>NZ_JACCBB010000001.1 GCF_013409345.1 Kineococcus aurantiacus | reverse complement strand
CGCCCAACGCGCCGCCAACGCCGCCGCCGCCCTGCATCACCAGACACATCAACAGCGCCACCCAGAACGACAGCGCCAAGGACAGCACCGAACAAGCCCCTTATCGAACTACTCATGGGGCATCGTGGAACTTCTCTTGGGGCGACTACCGCCTCAGGTTGGTGTTCAAGGAAGCGGGTCAAGCTCTCGTCGTCGTGTTTGTCCCATCTGCCTCGACCGGCCTCATGAGCCTCCACCTCAAAACTGAGGTCAAGCGCAGTACGTGCACGCGGAACACCACCTGCCTTGACAAAGCCTGTGCTAGGCGAGTATCAGCGCCTTTGAATCCCGTGGCCCCCTAAAGAGGGCCTAGGCGTATCCAAATACTAGGTGATCTACTACGCATACTGGTCACCCTTACTCAAAGAGGAGCAAGAGTTCATCATGACGCACAAGACATCGACAGCCCGTTGGTTCAGTTCATTTACCATCGCCGCTGCCTTGACCCTCGCCGTCACTCCAAACGCGAGTGCTGCCACATCTCCAAGTGACTCCGGACCTACCGTGACTGTACGCACCGGCCCAGCCGTTATTGACCCAGTAGTGGCCGAGCAAGTCAAATCTATGAAGCCAGGAGATAAAAGAACTATCCGCACTAAAGATGAGACAGTTCAAATTGCAGTTGCAACTGCAGGCTGCACCGAAACAATTAGTGCTGGAAACCCCAGTTTGACAACCAGTACGAGAGTGGTCGGCCAGGTGAAGTTTACAAGGTCTTCGGGATGCTCTACATACCGGACCGGCCGCATGCACCTTAGCAATGAGGCGTGTGGTTCATTTGGATGCAACTGGAGAGATGAGGGAACCGCCGCTAATTACGACATCAGGCCCGGCACAACCGTGTACTTGAACGCAGGACAAGACTGCATCGGAAAAACCAGCAGAAGATGGCGCACTGATGGTGCGTGGGATGCTTTGAATCCCACCTACAGCACCCCGATCTACCTCGCATGTAGTCGCTGAATATTGTAACAAGCGGGGCTGGCGAGGTTTATTTGCCAGCCCCGCACTCACGCCAATTCTCACGGCTCCGCTGGTGAGACATCCTCAGTCTCTACCAACAATCCTTCCGAGTTCAGAAAATTGACACGAACTTCTTGGTCGACGCCCCCCAGATCAAGAACCCAGTAACTGTTGGAGATCGTGGCGGTCCCCAAGATGCCTCCTGTCTGGCCAGTTGCGACCACTTGGGTCGCGTCTGGGTTTTGCGCCCAACCCGCCAAAAAATCTCCCCCAGTCATCGTAAACCGTTGGACATGAGGAGGGTCCTGCAGCGAAACACCTGAACAATTCGATAGGTCAAATCCTGGTGAATGAATGGCAAGGCAATCTCCGCCTCGCTCGTTGCGGGAAATCCATAGGGTTAACGGGTAACCCGCTTGGTCGACGCTGCGAGCGACCAACTTTCCATCGTCCACCGGCGCAAATGACCCCTTTCCGTCCGCCAACGTTTCCCAGGCTAAACGAGCTGCCTGCCCAAAACCACCACTAGCTACTGCTACCCCTGATCCACACCCTAAAATGGCTGCGGAAAGGACCGCTGCGACCATAGTACGCCGCCTCCTAAATACCTGCGGAGACGACGGTGTGCGGACAGTCCGTGCTGCCAGCTCTTTTCCGCGTTGCAGAAGTACAGATTCAGGGGGGTATGGCAGGGTGCCATACCCCTTTTTCACCGGATCATTGTCAGCCACCTTGTGCAATACTGCGTTGTTTCGCATGACCGCTCCTCCCGTCCGGTTTTCCCTCCAGCTCGCGCACTAGCCGTGCACGGGCTCGATGAATACGCACATAGGCAGTCCCGACGTTGCAGTCCAAGACTTTTGCAATCTCCGTAGGAGTAAGACCCTCCCAAGCAGACAGCATTAAGATTTCTCGATCCTCGATTTTCATTGCTCGCAAGGCGCATAATGCGTCGTATGCCCCGTCGCTGATACCGTCATCGCCAGGCGATTCGATCATCAGCGATAGCGGAGTATCCTTCATCCCGCTTGACCTTAACAGATTGTTCACAAGGTGACTGGCGGTCTTATACAGCCAAGGAATTCCTGACTGCTTAGCGGCATCCCACTTGGTCCAAGCGATCGTGAAAGTATCCGAAACAATATCTTCAGCGAATAGATTCGGCACGCGACGGAGGACGTACTCATGAATCCTTCGATAGTTTCTTGCATAGAAGGCCGAAAAATCTTCTGCGTCGTCACCCGCCATGTTCGCTACTCCGTCCCCCATCGGACTCACTACCCTCACACCTCTACATGTAGTGACGGACCGGGATCTTACAGCCGTCCTCCTGACCGGGTGACCTCTGCAGGCCTAGGAGCATGCGCGATCTCTACTGAGTGCGTACTTTTGGTTCAGGCGTTACGATGCCCGACATCGGACAGGCACGTCTGAGATGGGGAAAGACGATGAGCCAGGGATTTTCGACAAGACAGGCCGCGACCGCAGCACAAATTTCTCCACAAAATTTGTGGGGACTAGTTTTTGGTGTCGGCTTATTTTATGCACAGAGTCTTTCATCTCTCGCCTGGCTACATAATCCGGTTTCGCCTCAAGCTAATTACCACGTGGTGGTGATCTGCCTTACTTTGATAGCTGGCGCCGCAATTTCAACCCACCTTCCGCGGATGGGCCTTCTTCTCGGCGCTTCCGCCGCTTTTCTTGTTATGTTGGGGTGGATAATCGGTAGGGCTGATGACTTCAGCCAGTCAATAACCTTATTTTCGGAGCCGCAGATTGTCATCGGTGCCGGCGCGCATCAGCCAATCGTCATAGCGTCCTCCTTGACATTTTGCGTTATATCTCTCTCCAGGCTCCCCATTCAAAGATGGGCCCGCACAATCCTCTAAAAACTCGTTCCACCATGAGATCGGAAAGTTCTGGTAACAAAGGAGCGCGCACGCCATCTACAGGTCGGGACAACGAAGTCTTCGTCGGCGCTGCCACTGTCGGCGGAGCCAGCTTTCTGGCGCTCGTCGACGGCAGTCTGCTCGCCCGCTTGGGTTGCAGCGTCAAAAGCGACACTGACGATGAGCTGAGCACTATACCTGGCGTGTACGGCGTCATCCTTGAATAGTGCACTGAGCTACATCGTCTCAGCTCCTACGTGGCCAACGATAGTGCAATCACTCACCGCCAATTCCGACGACCCTGACAGTTTCGCCGCCTACTCGCTCGCGCCGTCGGCGGAGCCGGAAGAGAAGTACCTGCTGCGTCTGCTCAACGGCGACGACAACAGCCTCTCGATCCTCTCCGACCGCGGCACCCAGGAGGCGATAACACTAGGCAACAGGTCATCAACGCAGCCATGCTCGCTGAGCCCTGACGGATGAACTACGGTCGACTGGACTGTACCTCGACCACTAGCGTCGACTGCGGCCAGAACAGGCCCGGCACGGCGTTGGACGGGACCAGCCCCTACTGCAGTCCTACCTATACCGACATGCTGACCGCGATCGGCGCAGAGCCGAGCGAGCAAACTCCCAGCTAGTGGCGCGCCTGCTGCGTCGTCTGGCGCGTGGGGTTAGCGTCCACTCCCGCGTCTTCCCTTACAGCGACCCGCGGCAGCTGTCCGACCATGCCTGAGATACCCACGTGCGCCGAAGGGGTGCGGCACCCAGTCAAAATGCCTGTTCACCCCGAGGTGTCGTAGCGTCTGGCTATGACGAGCGCGCTGCAGCAGGCCGTTCCGCAGGCCCGGTGGGAGGTCTACCGCGGAGACCCACGCGAGAGCAAACAGCACAAGCCGGTACTGCTAGGACCGTTCGGCCTCGTTAACCCCGCGGGCGTGGTCTACAAACAAGCCCTCGGACCCGTCATGCATGGCCAATAACGCGATCCCGGGACGCTGCACCGCTGGGCGCTGAGCAAAATCACGGCAGGAGACCACTGATGGCCGAGAATCTCGGCATCTTCATCGGGGTACCAACCTCAGAATTTTCCGAGGTCGCTCACCTCGACCCGGATGCCGACCTCGAGGAAATCCTGCAGATCCTCGCCGCCTCCGACGAAGAGGAGGACGAGGATGATGAGGAGAGGGAAGAGGACGGGCACGCGGTGCCTGACGGCTTGGACATTGAGCACGTCGACGGCATGCCGGAGCTGGATGAAGCCCTTGTCCGGTCCCAGCTCACGGCACTGGGCGCGACCCTGCTCCCAGGCCAGGACGAAGGGTCCTGGGTTCAAGGGACTGTCGCGTACGACTTCCTGCTGTGCCGGGGTGAGAACTCACGGTTGCGGATGGTGGATGGAACGATCGCCTACCTGTCGCCGACGGCAGTAGCCAGTCGCGACGTCCGCGCCGTCTTCACCGGACTCCTGAAACTGGCGGAGACGGTGGGCGCGCGGTTGTGGCAGACCGGAGGCGTCATCGTTCCCATCCCCCTAGGACGCGAAGACATCGACGGCTGGATCCGTGAAATGAGCGACGACCTACCCTGACGACCTTCCCCGACAAGCTACCTTGACGAGTTGCCGGAGCCGAATCGGCTCCTCACGCGACGGGCTGCAAGTGCTGCCTGCCCGCGAGCGCCGCAGGATCTCGTCCGCCCTATCGCGGTTCGAGAAGCACTACCGGCCAGTCCGCCCACTATCAAGCCTTGGCTACCGACGGGAGGGACCTCGACGTGGCAGCGATCTCCCCCGATGACCTGGGGACGGCCGACCGTGAGCGGTACTCCGAGCGCGTCGAGACCGCCGGCCCTGACCTGCTGGCCGAGCTGTCAACCTGGGTCGACGACACCTGGGACGAGTCGCGCCACGGCCCGCGCACCCAGCTGGACGGAACCCTGGCCAGCATCACCGCGCTGGTGACGTGGCTGTTCGACGTCGCCGACGAGGGACTGCCTGGCATCCCCGCCACGGTGCGCCGCTTCAACTGGATCCCCCCGGCCCGACCCGACGAGGACATGGACGTGACCGTCCGCCGCGACTACGCCGCGGCAGCAGTCGACGCCTACATCGCCGCCGTGCTACACCGCTACGACCCCGCGGCCCGCTGGCAACCGCTGCGCACACCCGGACGCGTCCCGGACGTCTGGGAGGGCTGGCCCCACGTCTACGTCCACGGCACCCCCGTGGACCTGGCCAGCGGGCCGAACCTGAACAAGTTCTTCGACGACCGCCCCGGCGCGTCCGGTCACCCCCCGCGCAACCCCGCCTGGCTCACCGTGCTGCTGACCGAGCAGCTGCCCGCCAACATCCTTGAGAACGACCTACCTGCCGACCCGAACTTCCTGCCCGCCCCGGGACGAACGACGCCGGCCCAGCCATGGGAGCCGTTCGAACCGTCGTCCACCCCGGATGGGCAGTCAGCGACGCAGGCCCACCAGGACGAGCGCAAGCAACCCCTGTCCCGCCCCCCAGGATCCGAGGACGCCCCCCGGCTCCCGCCCTGCCTCGAGGGTGACTTCGTGATGACCGCCGTACAGGACCCCCGCATCACCGACGACGGCTTCTTCAAGATCGACAAAAGCGCGACAGGAGATGCCCGCGACAACGTGGAGGTGGACGAGGAAGAGGAGATGGACCTGACGCAGCTGGCCGAAGAGGGCCCGGCCCTCAGCGCCCGTGCACTGCACCGCGAGCTGCTCAGTCTGGGCTTTGAGCACCAAGGCAGCCTTTCTCAGGCCACGCCGACGGCTCCCAGGCTGGACCGCACCGATGAGCAGTACGTCTTCGACGGCGCTGAGGCCGTCCTGCTCGCCGAGACCTTCTCCACTCGAGGCCGGCTGCGCTACCTGTTCTTTCAGTGGCTCAACCAGCCGGGGTGCTCCCCGGCCTCCCCCACCGGCCGGTGGCTCGCGCAGCAGGTGCAGGACATGGCGACTCGACGCGGGGCCCGGCTCGTCGCAGCGGACACTCGTTACGTGTGAGCTGACCAAGACCCTGAGCGCCACGGTGCAGGGTGCCTTCGTCAGCAGCGTTGTGAGCAGCTGCCGCACCCGCGGGGCAGGAGCACCAGAGGACGTGGGCCCCGGGCCCGGTCCAATGGGGGCGACTGAGCTTCACCATCACGCCCAACTGGGCCGGCGCGCTTCCCTGTCGCACCGACCTCGAGGCTGGGCTTACCTCTATTGACAAAGCCCTCACTGGGCCGCTTGTGCGACCGGCCGCGGGCCCTTTGCCGGGCCATCAACCACTCGGTGACAATTCCCCAACACGCGAGACAGTGGTCGGGAGCCGACGTCGATCTTGGTCGTCGCTGAATTATCCGCAGCAGGTCGTCTGTACCCGCTTTGTCCTGACGACTGAAACTCTTTAGGTGACGATTTCCTCAAAATCAGACAACCGCGCCACCAGCTCCAGCCCCAAAACGGTCATTGGTGAGAATGAGAACGTCACGACGGCCGGATCACTGCAACCCGCGCTGGTACCGGCGCCACGCCGGTGCCGTAACGGCTCAGTGCAGCCAGGAGGACCACATCGTCGGTCAGACGCATCCGCTTCGTGCGCCACCCCCGCACCACCGCGCGGGAGCCCGCAACACCGAACTCGACGATAGTGCGAGCCGTGCCTGTGGGATCGTGCCGTGCGCGGGCTAGCAGAGCACCGTGCCCGCATGCGCGCAACGCCGCTGCCCAGCTCTGGGGAGCAGAGTAGTCATCACCCGCCGCCACATCTGCGGTGATCCCGAATGACCGCGCCTTGGCTGCAATCAGGGTGGCCAATTTTAGTGGCCGGGTCCTGGTGGCATGCAGGATCCTGCGGACGTCGACGTCAGCACGGTCGACCATGCCGGTACCACGGAAGACCTCCAGCCAGGCACCGTGTTGGCGGTCGGACAGGTAGCAGGACCCCTCAGGTGCTGGTAAATCGAAGCGCCCCTTGCCCGACCCTGAGCCCGAAAATGCGCAGGAGAAGAACCAGGGCGACCAGGTGATACCGGTGGCAGGATCCCGGTCGCGGAAGATGCGGTATGCCGGCTTCCCAGTCGCCAGGACAGTGACCGGGAAGCCGGTGAGATCCGCTGGGGGCGGCGTACCGGGCATCAAGCCGCCAGAGCGCGAGCCCAGGAGCGTGCGGCCTTCACCACTGGTACGAGATTGCCATCGCGCAGCAGATCAACAGGGGTGACTCCGCCCAGCTCTGGCTGGGGTGACACCAGCCAGGAAGCAACCGTCCACCGGGAGACGAGCTGCTCCGGAAGCTCCTCTAGCGCCGCACCCAACCCCGGCAGCGGCGTCTCCTCGAGGAACTGGAACACGGGATACACGACTTGACCAGAGCCGGTCCGCAGAGCCAGCAGGCTGCGCCGCTTGCTCACCGCCTGCCGGCTAATAGGCTGGTCTCCCCCCAGTAGCTCACGCACTCCGTCGACGTCGTAGAACGGTCCGAGGTGGTCCTCCCAGGCCGCGGCTGTGTCCACGACCACTCTTGCGGCGCGACGCGCGGTGCCCTCGACATCCTTCAGTCGCCTGAGGTTCCTGCCTCGCGGATCGCGCAGTCCGAGCTCGTCCACCGTCTTGACCAGCATCTCCAGATGCTCGGCAGGAACCTTGCGGATCGAGACCCCTTTCGGGCCCCAAAAGGTGATCCTGGCGCCTTGCTGATTGCGCTGAACGCGCTCTAGCAGCTTGGAGGGACGGGGGCCCAGGCGATGAGAGCGGCCCATCTCGATCACGTGGCGCCCAGACTTACTGTCCAGGTGCCGACTGCTGAGAGCCGCCTTGGACGCCCGCAACTTGATGGTCATGCACCCACTGTACCCGCAATCAACCCTGTCAACCCTGACTCTCCCATTGGGTAGGTGCGGGTCAACCCCTTGACGTCAACTTCACCCGAGCGCGGTGACCGGCCACCTCGTGCCATGCGTCGAACGTGACCCCATCTTCCAGGCCACCGTCACCGTCGTCCGGTTGACCGCACCACCTCGTCCCATCGCCCCGCGCACCTGCACCAGGTCGCCAGCCTTTATGGCACTGCCGGTCGATACCGGCCCGCAGTCGGTTGAACCCCGTGCGCGACCTGCTAGGTGAGCACGCTCTACCAATGCTCCGGAGCGACCCGCGCTGCCGCCAGACGCTCCCCCCTGGACCGCTAACGCCTCACCGGTGCTTGCTGGCCTTGACCTGCTCGTAGTCCGTTGGCTCATCGGGACGGTCGGGTCCAGGGTCAGCTCCTGCCCCATCCCGTCCGGCATCGGCGATGTCAGGGCTAGGGCGGGGTCCAGCGAGCGGACCGCGCTCCTCGGTGTACGGGTCTTGCGGTCGAGGTCCGAGATGACGGTCAGGTCGCGGGTCAAGCTGGGCATGGGCGGATGCTGACCCGGCGACCTGTCCGTTGTCGCTGGCTAGATGTGCTTGGGGCAGCCCTAGATGTGGTTGGGGCAGTCATCGTCCATGCCCGCGCACGACCAGGTCCCGGTACCGTTGTCGGTCCAGTCACCGCCGCACAGCGGGCAGGTGGGCTTGTCGGTCTTCTCGGGCATTCGTCCTCCAGGTGTCGGTGCGTCTCACGATCTTCGGAGCATTGGTCACTGGGGTTGAGTCTCAGCACCGGTCGCGCGCGGGACGTGGGTCTCAGGACAGCGATTCGTACAGCGCGGTCGTTAGGTCGCGCTCTTCGCTGACCGTCAGCTGGCCAGGACCCAGCCGGGGCTCGTAGGCCGCCAGGACGAGTCCCGTTCCGGTGGCTGAAGGTGCCAGGACTCCATGGCAGCCGAGAAAGGTGGCCGCATGACCGACTGACTGACAGGCAGTGTGGTCGTCATCCACGAAGTCGTCGCTGCTGAGGCCGACTTGGTCGAGGGCTTCGGGCGTGCGCAGGTCGAGCACCTCCAGCTTCAAAGCTTCGACGGTGTAGAGCTTGATGCCTGCCTTCAGTCGGGAGGCGACGGTGGTACCGCCGGCAGTCGACGTTCGCTCCAGCTCACCTAGGCAGGTACCGACCGGGCTGGCGAGGTAGATGGTGGCGAACCCGGGAGGGTTCCATCGTCCGCCCATCCGACGGGCGCCTTCCCCCGAGAGCGGGTCTCGTCGTGAGGAGACGGTCCGGTAGGTCGTTCCGGACCACTGCGTGGTGCCGAGGTCGGCGACGCGCTGGAGGACTTCCTCGTTGAGAGGGGCAGTCACACCACTACGCCCTCGGCTAGGGCGTCGATGAGGGCTAGAACGTCCTTGTAGCGGCCCTCGCGGATGCACGTCGCTGGACTGTCATGATCAAGGAGCCGGTTGGGGGTGAACATCCACAGGTTGGCCTCCTCCGCAGGGATGACCTCGGTGACGGCGTCAGCAACGTAGGCCAGCTCGATGAGGCGGTCTTTGTTCAGGCGTTGGGGGACCGCGTCGCCGTGCTGCCAACGGGCCACCGAACGCGGTGAGGCATCGATGATCTTGCCGACGTCCTCCTGGGTCATGCCCAAGGTATTGATCACGTCTGTGACCTTGTGCGCTAGGGCGCCTTGCGTTGCGGCCATGTGTCCCCCTTTTCGTCATGCGATCTGTCTGGCATTCTGTCAGCTGTCGGGCCCGATGACGAGAGCGAGGGGCCATATGAGTGGCGTTGTCTACCGTCTGTGCCACAACGATCACAAGGTCGTCGAGGACTTCCTGTCCCGGCGCCCGGAGGGCGTGGCCGGCATCCTCCTCGATCCCAAGTGGGCGCACGAGCAAGCTGGCGCCGCAGAAGCGGCCCGCGCAGCTGGCGTGCCCGTCTACTTCGAGCCCGCCACCGAGCGCTTGGTGGCCCCTGGCTTCGAGGTGGCCAGCTCGGAGTACACCCACACCGTGTGGGACCCCCAGGAGCTGGTCGCCAGCCCGCAGCGACGTCGCGACCTCATCGAAGCGGTCCTGCGGGCTCACCCGGAGTCGGTGACCGCGATCACTCCCCCCCATTTTCTCGTCGGCGATGAGCGCAGTGCGAGCCTGAACGCCGTCCTGGCGCAGGAGACCAGCGCCCATGGCGAGCAGTCTGTGCGCGCCATCGTGCTGGTGCAGCGCAGCTACGCCACGAAGGACCCCGCGGCACTAGCCCACGCCTACGTGGCCGCGGGCATCGAGCACGTCGAGCTGCGCCTGACGCCTGTGGGGGGTGAGGGCGAGAGCCTGGCCAAGATCAGCTCTGTCTTCATGATCGCTCGGGCGTTCACGGACGCGGGCATCACGGTCACGATGGGGCAGTCGGGCAACCTCGGGCACGTGGCCGTCGTCCAAGGACACGCCGCCGAGTACTCCGTGGGCGTCGGACTGCTCGAGTCGGTCAACCACGGCGCGGTGATGAAGCGCCAGACCGCCCCTCCCAAGCCCCGCGATCCGGCGGACGGTGAAGAGGGGAACGGCCCGCGTGGGGCTCTGGCGGGCATCTACCTACCAGGCCTGGCTGCGACCGTCCGCCGGCAGGTCGGGAAGAACCTGCTCGGACACAGCGACCTGAAGCTGAAGGTGAGCTGCCGGCTCGCATGCTGCGCGAACAGCATCGAGGGGCCGGCTCGCAATCCGCGTGGGCACTACCTCACCACCCGCGCTCACGAGGTGAGCCAGGTGATGGACCAGCCACCGGCATGGCGGGCCAACGCCGAAGCACAGCGGCTGGAGCGAGCCCTGCAGCTGCGGCAGATGATCAACGAGCATTATCTCACCAAGGACGATCAGCCACTGCCGACCCGAACCTTGCAAAGTCTGGTCGACGCCCTGCGAGGGGAGCAGCCTCAGCGCGGCTCGCGCACCGCTTGAGCTCGCGCTCCACATGAGGCTGCCCTCACCGGCGCCGCCTTCGCTGCTGCCACACCGACGACAACGGCCTTGCTTGAGTAGACCTCGTCGCTCCTGACGACGTCGTGGAAGGGTTCCCGCAAAGATAGCGAGGTACACGGATCAGGCCAGGGAGCAGTCGTTCGCGCCCGCTTCAGAGCAGCGATCGGCAGTTCCTGACGGGCACCTGCTGGAGAAGCAGGACCATTGGCGTCGCCTCATGGCAGCCCGAGCTCACGCGCTACCCGCACGACCGCAAAACGTATCCGTCGCTCGATCCATCGAGCGGTGACCGCTCGACTCGAAGGAGCCCGATGCTTTCCGACGCCGAACTGCTCCTCGGGTTGGGCCGGCACCTCGCCGCGTACACCATCTCCACCGCGCACGCCGCGCTGGAGGCCCTCCAGTTCGCTGGACAGGTCTATGAGATGGCGTGGCGGCTGCGCAACTCCCAAGTGTCCACCGCTGGCCGCATCCAAGCCATCGGTGTGGAGGCCCACATCGGCAGTCGCATCCTCGATCGCGATGTCCTCCCCACGATGGAGCAGATGGGCTGGGTCGAGTGCCGCCGCGACCCTGACGGCGTCCTCATCTCCCTCGAGGCGCTCATCCCACCCAACGACCAACTCGTCGATGACGCCGGGCGACTTCTCGACGTCCTTCTCGCTACCCCAGTCCAGCGGGCCGCACTGGAGTTGATCCGGGCCACCTCCCGCCAACCACTCACAGTCACCTCTGCTGTGGAGATCGCCAGCGTGCATGGCGAAGAGGCCGCCGAACAAGCCCTCCGTCACCTCGTGGCCATCGGCCTCGTGCGCCGGATCGAGCTCGAAGTTGACCGGCCCGTCGTATTCAACCCCAATATCTGGACGAGTGACCCGGCGCTGTCCAAGGCGGCTCTGCGGGCTGAGGATGCCCGCGCGAACACAGAGGTTGGCGCCCTCATCGACGAAGTGGCCGCACTACCAGGTCTGCCCGAAAAGCATGTGCAGTCCACCGAGAAGAAGTGGGTGGACTTCGCAGTCTCCCAGGGTCTTGTCGAGCGCTCGCTCGTGCAGACGTCCACCGGAGAAGAAGAGGGGTTCTTGTTCGCACCGCACCTCAAGCGTGACGCCTTCGGGGTCGGCTCCGCTGATCCTTCGGGTCACGTGCGGCAGATGGTCGGAAGCATGATCTACGCCACCACGTTCGCTACCACCTATCGACTGCGCAGCCCCGGCGCGTTCCTGTACGCGCTGATCCGTAATGGTGAGGCAGGCAACGTGCCCAACATCGCCACCGATTACGCCATGCTCGAACTCGCCGGCACCATCAAGGTCGAAACTGGATCCTGGGGCAAGGCAGCCCGAATGGTCCTCCTGCAGACCGATGTCGCAGAAACCGCGCTGGACATCATCGACTCCCGAGGTCGCAGCCGCGGCGCGGTCGGTAGCCTGCAAGCTCTGGGCGAGCAGCGCGCCTACAGCCACATCGAGCGCGAGAGAGCACGCATGGCCACGGCCACCGAGACCCACGATGAGGACCAGGCAAGACTCATCGCTGCACTGCGTGACGCTACGTCCGGAGGTGTCTTCGGTGCCTGACCCCGAAGTCCCGCGAGACGACATCGGACACACCCCCACCACGCCGCCTGCGGAGGGGGGCACGCATTCTCACGACACAGATTCGGTGGGCACCAGTCCGGGCGACATGCAAGGCGTCGGGCCCGCCGCCGAGCCCCTGGACACCGGCGCGGGAAGGGCCCCGGCTGCAGCGATCGGTGCGAAGCAGCCAGGTCGCCAATCCCCTCCGGGGCAGGGTCGGTCAGCCTCGAGCTCGCGGTCTCGCAGCGGCACCAGGCCGCGCAAGGAGCAGCTCAGTCCTACGAGCTTGCAGAACGACGGCCACGACTTGGAACGCCGCGTCGGAAGAGTCGAGTTCGCTGAAGGAGCTCTCGTCCGCCTGCGGGCGCCGATACGCGTCGACGCAGAGAGTGGACGTGATGTCCTCACCGACATCGATGTCCTTGCCATCGACGTGGACGGCCGGCTGCGGACTTCGCGCTCCATCCTTGAATGCAAGAGCGGCAGCGGCCAGGCGAAGGAGCCTGACCGGCTGTTGTGGCTCGCCGGGCTCCAGAAGTACCTGCGCTTTGATCGGGCAGTGCTCGTACGCCAGTCCGTGTCCCGTCGAGGACGCGCCCTGGCGCGCAGCCTAGGCCTCAGTGTCCTTGACGTCGCGCGCCTGAGTGCTCGCGAGGCAGCACACGCCTGGCTGCCAGAAGCGTTCGCTCATGTCGATGGACCCGCGTGCATTGCAGCGGAAACGCGCGCCGACACGCAACTCAAGGGCCTTGGTCACATCCCCGCTGACCTCGTCAGCTATCTGCGTCACGACGCGCTGCGCGGCGAGACCACTGAGGTGCTCCGTGCAGTTGCGCATCTGGGTCGAGTCACTGAGCAGGGGGGCATTCTTCCCCGCCCCACCCGCGAGGTACTTGCCGGCCATGCCACCCTCGCCCTGCTTCTGGCAGCCACCGAAGACGCCGCCCGCCTCGACGAGCTTTCACCGGAGGAACTGCAGGAACGAACCGAACAAGCCCTCACCATCGGCAGCCCCGACAGCACCCAGATGCTCAACGTTCTCACGCGCGCCGACGACCTGATAGCTTATGTGGTTGAACGCGTCCACGCCGCCTACCAGGGATCTGGCTCCACGCGAGTGCAGGTCAACATTCCATCGCTTCGAGAGGTCGTCACCCAGCCACCCGATTGGGTGCCTCGCTACCTCGACATGGTGCAGAAGCTGCGCGCCAATCCATCGATGGCCCGCCAAATTCTACAGACTGCTGAATTGGCATGCTTCGAGGCGCTCCTAGGAGGTCGAGCGCATCTCGCACGGGCTTTTGATCATCTATTTACTCCGGAGCATCGATACCTGCTCAATGTCGCCGTTCGATGCCTCGAAGCGATGGCCGGGACAGCCACCGCAGAGTCAGTTCGGCCCATCCTCGACCTCAACTTTAGCCGTGGCGGAGGGGCAATTGACCGCACAGCTAGCGCGGCCCCCTCAAATGAACCCGAGCAAATCGAACGCGCCAAGACGGTCGAAGTCGCGGACTCTTAACGCAAGACGAGAAATCATCGATACCGGCGCGGGCTGGTGAGGATAGCGTTAATTCCCCCACCGGTCCCCCAGGGAACGGCCGAAAAGCCGCTATCTGTGACATCCAGTTCCGCATGAGCCACCACACGTCCGGGGAAATGTCACCGATGAAGCGGTGCAGGCTTCCGGACGGCTCGGCTCCCGCCATCTGCCAGTCCCCGCCTGACGTGCCGCAGACCGCCTAGATTGCGTTACCAAGCCCTTGCTGAGGCTTGAGTCTTCGGCTGGTCGGCGCAGGTTCTGTTCTCGGTCAGGCGTCGGGCTGCTTCAGCCTCGATCAGACCGCGAGGCTGAACGTCCTGGCCGGCCGGCAGGCCAACATCAGCCGGGTCGAGACGACCTGGACCATCGCCTCGGAGTGGGAAATTTGCATGCATAATCGCGCGCCAAGCGTTTGCGCCTCCTCAACCAGGCAAAAGTTCGTTCCACCGCCCAGCGCTGGAGCAGCACTTGAAGATCTCGCACGTCGGTGTTGCGCGGGACAGCGACGATGTGAACGCCGACGTGAGCTGCAGCGCAACCGATCAAGGAGGTGTCGATGGGCTTGACGTAGCCGCCGCCCACCCCAGACCAGCCCTAGCGGCGCAAAGGTCTGCTGCACTCTGGTCAAGGCGACCTGGCCCCGGCGCACTCTTGGACGCTGGCCAAGTGCATCACCGCACGCAGTAGCAGACTATTGGTGTCGACCAGCAGGGGACGCTTACGGCCGCGGACGTGCTTGCTGGCCCTTAGTATGGCCCTAGCCGATGGACTGACCTCTATGGCGAAATTTGACGATTGGGAGTCCAGCACCACGGCGGAGGTTGAGGGTGACAACCGTCGGCGATGCACGGCTAGTCGCGCAGCAGGTTGTGGACGCGGCCCCAGATGCCGTCGGCGCTCTAGGTGGCGAACCAGCGGCAGGTCACCCACCACGAGGCCAGCTTGTAAGGGGCAGCCGGTGGTGAGAATGGACAAGATGGTATCGATGACCAGCGGAGTGAGTGTACTCGTAACCGCCCGCTTCGTGGTCGATGAGATTGAGGCAGGAGGCCAGCAGCACAACCACCTATCGGGCGTCGAGCAGATTGAGCCGCAGACCGGCGTGCACAAGCAGGCACCCACCGGTTGATCATGAAGGTGGGGTGGTGGCCTCGACGGCCACCACCCCACCTTCACTTACTGCCGATCACAGTAACGCAACCCCCTCTGAGGCCATCATGCTTACCTCCGCATGACCTTGAGCACAGCCAGCGTCACACTCCAAGACGCAGCCGCCACCCCTGCAGCGATGACAGTGAAGAAGAGCCAGGCAAACAGCCACAGCGCGTCATCGTCTGTGAAACAGGGCCAGAAGATGACCACCGCGAACGAAGCTGCACATAGAGGAACTGCCGCGAATCTGTTCACTAGGAGCGTTGTTAAGGCGGACGCACTCACTAGAGAACCGACGGCTAGCAGCATCCAGACTGTCCCGATAGTCGACCCGCTAAATGCCACCACGGACGCCCACCCGGCCAGTCCGGCGAGCATCACCGCGACTAGCGCGATCATGTACTGCCACCACTCAAGGCGTTTCCTTGGCTGCAGCTTTTCGGGACTGGGGTATCTGGGAAGGCTCATCGAGGATTACCTTTCCCCCTGTAGTTCAACCTGGCTCCGTAGCGCACGGCAATGAAGTAGCTTTCAGCCCACCGGTAGCACAAGTACCTACCCGCAAGGCTTCTCGGCCCCCAAGCGTACCTGTAGTAGGAATTGCAAGCTGCAAGCATCTGCACGAAGAAGCGCCCATCGCACGTCACACGGTCAGTCCGGCTGTTTACGTCGTAACAGTTGTCGTGATTATTGCAGGCGCTGTTGAAGATTCCGTCTGGTGCACGGTTGGTGAAACCCTGACCACCACAACCATTGGCAAGGCCCGAAGGATCGTTGAAGGATTCGGGCGCGAGGGCAGCGTAAGTGTAGTGCGGATCTTGCCCGGAGGGATCCTGCTGCGTGAACCGGCCTTGAGCAGCATCATAGTAACGGGCACCGAGCTTGACGAGCCCGGTCACTCCGTCGTCGTAGCCCCCGCCATACCTGAAAGGCTGAGACAGGCCACTCGTTTCACTCGCGCTCAGCGTTGTCCCGTAAGCGGAGTAGCTGTACGAGTCGGCCACGGTGCCGTCGGCCTTGACCATCGCCCGAACCGAGGCGACGTTGTCGGTGAAGGGGTACAACTCGGTCGCCGCGCTGGCCGTCATTCCGATGCGCACGGCGATCAATGTTCCACTGGGATCGCGCACGGTCCAGTTGGAGGTGGCTCCTGTTTTGGACCAGGCGGGCGCCGGGCTGATCGGAGAAACCGCGAAGGAGGTGGCAGCAGAACCGCTACCCGATTGAGTCCGCTCGCCGTTCCCGCCGTCACCGTTGGCGTAGGACTGCGCGATGGTGCTGCCGCCGGCGGGGGTGAAGGAGCTAGCGCCTTCCTGCGCGTTGTAAACCGTGGTTAGGCCGATCTGCGACTTGGCGGCGGTCTGGTTGCCGTTGCCGTCGTAACTAAAGCCACTCCCGGTCAGGGCCGCACCGGTGGGGGTGACGCCGGTGGCGGCGGTGAGTTCGTTGCCGCCGTTGTAGGTGAACGTCGCCGCCGCGGTCCCGGTGCTGCAGGTCGTCGCGGCCGCGTTGAGGTACTTGGTGCGGTTGCCGGCCCCGTCGTAGCAGAAGCCTTCGTAGCGGGTGACCGATCCCCCGGCCGTCGGGGCGGTGGAGGCGGCGGTGAGGCGGCCCAGCGCATCGTGACTGTAAGTGGTCTTACTCGCCGCCACAGCATCGGTCATTGAAGACACCAGCGACGTATCCTTGGTGGTATTTGGCGCAGTGTAGCCGTAGAGCAGATTCAGCTGGGTCGTGGCAGCTCCCACAGGTACACCCCCGGCAATCGTTGTGCCGATGATCTGCTTGACTCGGCCAGAGTCGTCCAGGGTGGTGGCCAGAGTCTGCCCGCCGGGGTAGCGGGTGGAGGTGCGCCGCCCGTCGTCGTCGACGCCGAACAGCACGCACTTCGTCGACGCTGCACCCGGGGAGGTGAGGGTCTGCCCGGTGCAGGACCCGCCGGGCAGGGCAAGGCTGGTCAGCTGGTCGGCGTCGTTGTAGCCGTACTTCACCACCCCGCCGGCATCGGTGTACTGGACGAGGTTGCCGACCTTGTCGTAGTCGAGGGCGCTGGTGTCCTCCGGGGTGATGGTGGCCCGCAGCCGGCCCAGGTCGTCACGGTCGTACGCGGTGGAGCGGTCGGCGCTGGAGCTGTTGGCCGGGTACTCATCGACCGCCCGCAGCCACCCGTTGCCGGACTCGTCCCCGAAGTAGTGCGAGACGACCCGCCCGTCCTGGTAGAGGGTGTAGGTCAGGCGGTCCATCGCGTCGTAGCCGTAGAACGTGGTCTGCCCGCGGCCGTCGGTGACGTTGTCCAGCCGGGACAGCGCGTCGTACTCGAAGGTCTGCTGCTGCTGCGCCGAGGGGGTGCCCGGCAGCATCGTGGTCAGCTGACCCTGGGCGTCGTAGCGGTAGGCGACGCGGTGGGCGGTGGTAGCCGCGGCGGTGGTGCCCTTGACGTAGGCGCCGTCGCGGGTCTCGCACAGCACTCCCGCCTTGGTCGCGGTCACGACGTTGTTGACGGTGGGGCCGCAGTTGACGGTGCCGCCGTAGTCGGGGTCGGTGCTGCCCTGGTACAGGGACTTCGTCGTCACCCCACCGGTGGTGGCGCTGATCTGGTTTCCCGCGGCGTCATAGCCGTACGTCGTGGCGTTGCCCTGAGCGTCGACACTGCTGACTACATCATACAGTCGGGCTCCGGTGCCAAAAGTGTTACTGATGGCGGCGCCAGTGGGCAACTTCACGCTAGTTAGGTTCCACGTTGCGGCAGAGGCCGACGCTCCAGAGGAGTCGTACGTATTAGTCGTCGTTTGAGCGGCCCCGCCGCTGCCGGTGCTGGCTGCGGTACCCGAAGCCATGTCGTCATTGGCAGTGTAGGTCCCGGTCCGCTTCTTGCCGCGGGCGTCGGTGACGTCGGCGATGCGGCCGCGGCCGTCGGAGGTGTAGACGCTGTCGTGGCCGTTGGGGTCGGTGACGGTGGTCTTGGTCGCCGCAGTGCCGTTGGCGCGGTCGAAGGTGGTGTACGCGAACGTCCACGTCGGGTTCTCCCCGGTGTTCGCGATCCGCTTCAAGGTCAGCACCCGCCCGGAGCCGTCGTAGGTCAGCTCGGTGCGCTGACCCTCGGGAACGGTGATGGCCGTCACCCGGTCGTCGGCGTCGTACTCGTACGTCGTGGTCCCACCCGCGGCGTTGGTCTCACTGACCAGCTGGTTGTTCGTGACCGTCGTGGCCGGTTCCCGGTTCGTGACGTCGGTGATCCAGGCGTTCCAGTACCCGAAGTTCGTGATCGTGACGTCGCGTCCGCGGGTGTCGGTGACCTTGCGCAGGATCAGGTTGTCGTTGTACGGCAGCCGCGCCGAGGCGTCGTAGGTGAAGGTGATCGCGTTGCCGTTGCGGTCGGTCACCGAGGCCAGCCCGTAGGACGGGTCCGCGCTGGTGCCGATGTTCTTGAACTTCTGCGCGACCTTGGACTTGCGCTCGGTGAGGGTGAACGTCCCGTCGGCGTTGGCGACCAGGTCGGCGTCCAGACCCGCCGGGCGAGTCCAGGAGCCGTCCAGGGCCTTGTAGAACGTCCACCGTGCGCCGGTGGCGTCGTCGTACAGCATCGACCCTGCATAGGGCTGCAGCCGCACCCCGGACAGGGAGTCGGTCCAGCGCGAGCCGTTTACGCCCAGCTGGGCAGTGTTGATGCTGTTGGAGGTGTGGGCGATGTTCAGGTCCAGCCCGACGCCGGCGATGGTCAGCTGGCGGGTGGTGACCATCGCGTTGCCGGTGGCCGGGTTCACCGCGACGCTGGTGGCGTCGTCGAGGTCCTCGGCCACGACGGCGGAGTTGCCCTTACGGTCCCCGGCGCGGGGATCCCACTCGATGTAGAGGTTGGCGTCGTTGGCCTGGGTCAGGCGGACCGGGGCGCCGCCGGCGGTCGCGGTGGTCTTCTCCAGCTCGAAGCCGTTGTAGGTGCTGGTGCCCTCCACCCACCGCTGGACGGTGTCGGCGACGTCGAAGGACATCGAGGTGGCCGTGGCCGGGTTGATGCTCGCCCGGGCCACCGCGGCGCCGCGGTCACCGCCGGCGGTGGTCCAGGCGGTGGTGCCGTTGCGGGTGTTCCACGTCGCCCCGGCCGCGAACGGCTGGCTCAGCTCCTTCACGTCCACGCTGGTGGTGGCTGCGCCGGCGACCTGGACGGTCTTGACGTTCAGCTTCGCCTGGGCGATCTGGGCGTCGGCGGGGATGACGTCGAACAGGGTCGGGAACTTCAGCAGGCCTCGCTGCTGGGCTCCGGTCGTGGAGTTGCTCGACAGCGGGATCTCCCCGCTGGTGCACGAGGATGTCGTGGCCGCCGCGGAGCTGATCGCACACCCCAGGATGGAGGAGGGGTAGGCGATGGTGGGGTCGATGACCACCGGCCACGCCCGGTCCGCTGCGGCCAACCAGCCCGCGTCGGGGGTGACGGTCAGCGTCGTCTGGCCCACCCCGTCCGCCCCGACCGCGCCGGGGGTGAGGGTGACGGCGATGTCGTCGGAGTGCGCGCCGCGGGCGTCGTCCATGAACGGCGCCGGCAGGGTGAAGACGGTCTCCCCGCGGGCGTTGGTCACCGTGACCGTGTCCGCGTCAGCCCCCGACCCTGCGCCGACGCCCTTGGTGAGCTTCAAGCCGGGGCCGGTCTTGACCGTGTAGGACAGCGCCCCGGCGTTCAAGGCGGCCGAGGACGGGGAGTCCAGGGTGATGGTCTCCTTCACGCCGCTGCCCTGGGCTTCGAGGGCGACGTCGGTGCCGGGCAGGACATCGGTGTAGGCCACGCTCGTCCCGTCGACCTGCCCGGTGACCGGAGCGACCTCTGGTGCCGCACCCGCAGCGGCAGCCAGGGTGCGCGCCGCGCTCGCGGTAGAGGTCGTCGACTTCGCCGCGGCCGTCGGCGCGGCGGCGGGAGCGCTGGCGGCGCTGGCCGGGTTCAGCTGCAGGGACACCCACTGCCCGGCGTTGGACCCGTCGGTGAGGGTGAGCGGCGCGGTGAGGTCCTGCGGCAAGGTCGCGTCGTACCCGGCGGCGGAGTTGGCCCACCCGGTGTCGGCTCCCCCACCGGCCGGCCCACCGGGCTTCTGGCTCGCCGGGATGAGGGTGTTGTCCACCGGCTGCCAGTTCCCCGCCTCGTCGCGGAAGTTCAGTGCCTGCGGGGAGACCTGCGTGGTCCGCGTCCCGGTGGCCGGGTCCACCGTGGTGCTTGAGTGCGCCGTCCGCGCGGTCACGTCCTCCACCGGTTCGGCGTCCGGTGCGGGCTGAGCCTGCGCGGCCTGCTGCGCGGCGGCTTTGGCCGCCGCCGACAAACCGCTGTAGTGCCCGTTGGAAGGCTTGGCCGGCTTGGGGCGTCCCGCGGTAGTTGAGGTGCCGCTCACCAAGGGTTGGGCGGGAGCCGGGGTCGCTGCGGCGGGCAGCGCGAAGGCCACCGCCACTCCCGCCGCTACCGTCGCTGCCACGCCAGCGGAGATGCCTGCCGTCGCCGACCGCCGTGGCAGCTGCATCTGGACCCGGTCAGACTGACTTGGATCCCCACTGTCACCAGATCTCCTGCGCCTAGGCATGCGTTTTCCTCCACTCCCCTGGTCGACGCGTGCCGCGTTCAGAGTCCCAGGGGATTAACAGCTGTGCACAATGCCTGGCTCAGGTTCGCGGGGTTCGCCATCTTGAGAAGGGTCACCCGTTTGGAGCGCTTGTCGCCCCTAAAGGTGTAACGGCACAAGCGTGTTGACCGATGGTTCGTTCTGCAAAGCAACCACTCACGTGTTCGGGTCAAGGACGTCTCACTCCATGGTTGCCCACGGACAGGTCTCGCCTGCGGGGAAGCCTGCATAGGGTCGTGCCTCACGGGCATCGTGGTCTGACATTGAGGTGTGGGGGCCCAGATGAAGCGGAGTTGACGCCGGTCGATGTTGGAAGTATCCCTAAACGTCACCAAGTGTGCCGACGACGAACTGCAGGTGCAGCCCCGAGCACGAGATGAGGGTTGCTCGATGAAGATCTACCGGGCTCCTCAGTCCGCCGACGCCTGGCCCCGTGGATCCTCCCCCGTCTAGGACCGGTCCGATCGCTCCCCCGCCCTTGCCTTGGCAGATGAGCACACCGCACAACCTCTACGCGCTGCAGAAAATCACTCGTGCGCTACCCACCCTGATGACGTGCATGGTGTAACCGGACCGCTGCCAGATGCATCCTGAGTGGTCCGGCAGCCGGAGCCGTCCGGTGCTCGGTGAGGACATGCAGCGCAGCGTCACCTCCCTCGATGAAGTGGAGATGGTGACGCTGGCGTGGGCCTCCACCGACGGCTCGGCCGTCACCGGCTCCCCGGTCAACCGGCCCCAGGCTGGGCGGCTGCGCATCGAGCACTGCGACCAGGCGGGCTGGCCGCCCAGAGCAGCCTGAGATTTCTGCGCGGGCTGCGCCTGCAGCAGGCCAGGGTGCGCAGCTTTCTCGTCGGGACGGGCCCGTCCTCTGTACCAATGCTGTTGCTGACGCTACTGTTCGTGGCCTCCGCGGCGAGCGGCGCCCGGGCCCCAGTACCTCGAATCACCGCTAACGTCATCGCGTTGACGATCACCGTGCTGGAGGCTTTGTATTGCAGCTGTTCACCAATGCTGCCCTGCGCTAGCTGGCTCGGCAGGCCGCGGCTGGGTCATCTTCCGCTAGTGCACCGGCAAGTGCTGACCACCGAGCTGGGCATCCTCGCCGCCGTACTGGACGTGTCGACTGCTATGGCCAGGGTAGTCGTGCCGCCCTAGCCTTGCGGTGAGGGTCGTCCCGCCAGTGCCCATCCCAGTGTCATATCTCAACTACATGATCGACAGAATCTGAATGTTCTTTCAGTAGGCCACCCATGTACCGCGCGACCCGACGTGGCTGTAAACGCTATCGTCACCTTGCGAGTACGTCGGCGTGCGTCACCCTCACACGGAACCCGTATTTCTCCCCTGTAATCACCTCCTGAGTAGTACTGCCGAGGGCTCGGGGACGGCCGTGCACCTACCCTCAGGTTCTCAACTGGGTCGGCAAGCGGCAGCGAATGACCGACCACGGAGAGCACCGAGAAGCACATCATGCAGATACATCCTGTTACGTCGGGCAACGTCGCCAGCGTTGGCTACGACCCGGACACCCGCACCTTGCGGGTGCGGTTCCGCAGCGGCGGCACCTACGACTACGCCGACGTAGACGTTGCCTTGTTCCACCAGATGCTTCAACCGCACCCCTGGCACCGCCTGCACCAGCAGGTCAAGAAGCACCACTGCACGCTCCTCTGATCCAGGAGTGCTTCGGCATGCTCCGCCCCGCCCCCGCCCTCACATCACAGCCGGGGATCCGCTGCACTATGGCTCCCTGCTTCACGCGCGTGCGCAGAGACTGCCACCGAACCTCACGCCGGCCCACTCCCCCTGCCTCCTGCCCCTGCTGGCCGTGCCCGCGGTAGGCGTCTCATGGGGGCGGCGGCGGCTTATCGCTCCCGGCCTGCTCGCCGGTGAGGTCGCTCGTGGGCGGGGACAGGAGCTCGGCGGGCGTCGTCAGCTTGCCCACGATCGCCAGCGCCACCTGCCGATCCAGCAATGACAGCTCGGTCAGTTGGGTGCACAAGGCGGCCTGTGAGGCGACGGCTTGGTCCACAGCCCTCTCCCGCATGGCGACCTCGCGCTGTCGAAACCTGGCCTCGGTCCGCGTGTGATGGACGGTCTGCCAGGTGTTCACCACATCAGGCAGGAGGGCGTAGGCCCCCCTCAACGCGGCCCCGAGCCACCCGTGCTCCAGCCAGGCAGCCGCGGCGGCGAGTACCGCGCTGGCTTCGGTCGTCACGACGTGACTCATGCTCAGGTCAATCGGCAGGCAGGCCAGGCAGACTCGCTACGTCGCGGTGCCACCGCCTGGCAGCGGATCAGGGCGGGCGCCGCCAGCCGCACGCCAGAGCTGCGTGCCACCTCAAGGCAGCATGGCGTGTCGGTGCCGGAGCAGCCCCCACCTGGTGGTTGCGCGGGGCGGGAAGATCGGGAAAGCACCACGTCACGGTGTCCCGGGCCAAGGGACGGCGTCGCGGGCTCAAGGCGGCCGGCGGACGCGCGCCGGAGGCGGGCCGTTCCACCTACCGGACCTGTCACAGCCCCGCCTCCGGCGCGGCACCCTGACCACTCAACGATGCATCATGCCTGGGTTAGGGCGGACCTGGACGCTGGCCACCGTCAGCGACCGGCTTCCAGTGATCACCACGGCCGTCTTCCCGGCGGTGACCTGCGGTCTGCGGCCTGTCATCGGTATCGATGCCCGGTGCATCTAGCCTCACGGGCATGACGATGACGCCGCCGCCCCCGCCGAAACCCGCTATCCGTCGGCTGAGCAGGTCGACATAGTGCGCTACTGGCGACTATTGGAGCTGTTCAGCCCCCAGCAGGCGAGCAAGGTCGATCCGAGACATAAGACCGGACGACTCGACGAACTGACCCACTCCAGCGCCACCGCCGCCGGTAGTGCATGCGCGTAGGCACCCACCCCGGGCCACGAAGCCCAACTCACCCCCTAGGCCAGCCCACACCGCTGCTGACCACCCGCAACGCCTGGCGCCCCACCCACACCGATACCGCACACGTGAACAACGACGACGCGAGCCACAGGCCAGGCTTCGGCGGCGCCGGTGACGTGGGATCCCTGCCGCCCCATCCACTAAGTCACCCGACCCAATGCCGCCCCCGCCGGCGCTCAACAACTACTGCACGACGCGTTCACCCGCATCAGCGCCTCCACCGGCCTGCGCTTCATCGATGACGGCGCCACTACTGAAGGCCCTTCGCCCCAGCGCGTCCCCTACCAACCCGGCCGCTACGGCGGCCGCTGGGCACCAGGCCTAATCACCTACGTCAACGCCAGCGAGGTCCCCGACATCGCCGCCGCCGTCATCGCCCAAGCCGGCCCCACCACGGTGACCACCACCCGACGCACCAACCTCGATCGGCTCCTGGGCCGCCCCGGCCAGCCGGTCGGCGTCTACGTCTTCGGCGCCGTCGACGTCGACGCCGCCCAAGTCACCGACGCCCTGGCCCGCCCCGGCGGGGACCGGCTGGTCCGAGCCGTCTTCGAACACGAACTGGGCCACCTCGTCGGCCTGGCCCACGTCGAGGACCGGACCCAGCTGATGTACCCCCAGACCAGCACCGTCCTCGACTACGCCCCTGGTGACCTCACCGGCCTGGCCGCCTTGGGCACCGGCCCCTGCGTTCCCGAGGTATGACGGTGACCCCGGTGCCCGTGCTGCCGGTGCCCGTGCTGCCAGTACTCGTGCTGGCAGTACTCGTGCTGCCAGTACTCGGCTGGCGCTGCAAGCTGGCAGCAGCGGCCCTTAGTGCGGCGATGGTGGCGCCGAGGTGGAGGGCCAGTCGCAACGCCACGAGAAGGCAGCTGCAGCCTGACGTTGCCAGATTGCGGCGACCGCAGGATCGTGCCCGGGGTTGAAGCGGCGAGCGAGCACGATCAGGGCCGTGACGTGGGCGCCGGCCTCCTGCAGCGCGTGGGCAGCGCTTTGGCTGAGAGCACCGGTGGTGTAGACGTCATCCACAAGAAGGACGCGCGAGTCCTGCACCGGCTCGGTGCACGCATAGGCCCCCAGGGCCGGGTGGCTGTGTTCCAGGGGTGTGGTCGTCCGCTGCAGCAGCGACACGACGGGAACGTTGAGGCCCACGCCGCGAAGTACCGCCTCAAGAGCGTGAGGCGGCTGACGTCGGGTGGAGGGGACAACGCAGACGGCGTCGAGGTCCTGCAGCGGCGCTGCGCCTACGTTCTCCAGCAGGAACCGGGCCGTGATCGTGCTCAAGCGCGCGGTAGTCTCCCGGGCCGGTTCGAGAGGCCACTGGCGGTGCTCGTCGTCTGCGGCGGCGTCAGGGTCCTTGTAGAAAGTCAACCAGTCACGCAGAGGCGACGGCTTGCGGTAAAGGGAGATGACCGTCGCCGGGACCGGGACGCGTCCCAGCGCCTGAACGACATCGGCGCAGTTGTGGCACAGGTCTTGGCCGAGGACGTCGCGCCAGCTGCTGCAGCCAGGACAGATGTCCGCTGCCGGCGGCGGTGGCGGCACCAGGTACGGGATGAGGGCGTCGGAGGCCGAACGCAGGCGGTCCGCGTCGCCGGTGACGGTAAGTGAAGGCACGGGGCCACTCTAAGGAGCGGCCCCGCGACACCCCACAGCTAACCTGCCAGTTGACCTCACAGCTGCTGGGCGGTGCGGACCCGCTCACCAGCAGCGACGACCTCGTCGACGAAAGACACCCCAGGCAGCTGGGCGAGCCGCTGCGCCCACGTCTGAGCGCGCAAAGCAGGACCCCACAGCAGCACACGTCGTCCCAGCTTGGCCGCCTGCTCGGCCTGCTGGCGGCTGCCGCTGCGCTCCTGACCACTCATGACGAGGCTGACAGAGCTCAAGCCGGCGATGACGGTATTGCGACACAGGAACGACGACGGCGTGCGGGGAGCATCGGGAGCGAACTGCGAGACCAGGGCGCCGCCACCGGTGAGGATCCGCTGCGCCAAGTCGGCGTGCTCGGCGGGAAAGACCGTCTCGATGCCGGTGCCGAAGACAGCCACCGTGTGACCTCCCACGCTCAAAGCTGCCTCGTGGGCGGCCGCGTCCACGCCCACAGCGAGCCCGGAGACAACGCTGAGGCCATCAGCGGCGGCGGCCGCCGCGATGGCACGGGTGGCCTCTAGGTCAGCTGGGCTGGCGGTGCGGCTGCCGACGATGGAGACCGCCTCAGCGTCAGTGGGCAAGGCGCCGTCGATGAAGAGCATCGGCGGGCGGTCCCAGGCCTGAGCTAGGCGGGCAGGGTACTCCGCGTCGCCGGCTAGTCGGATGGACAATGCCGGGTGGGCGGCGTGCAAGCGGTCCAGCCGCTTGGCCCAGTACTCCACCCGGCCTTCGTCGCGGTGCTCCATCAGGTAGGACGCCAGCTGCGAGGGCTCGGAGGAGGCCGCCGGCTCCTGCAGCAACCAGCCCCGGTCATCGCCGGTGAGCAGCACAGCAAGGTCACGCGGCTCGGCGGGGAGCAGCTCCAGCGCCGTCTGCGCCAGGGCCGCGCGTCGAAGGTGCTTGTCCATGCTGAGCACAGTAGAAGTCAGGTCTGACATCACGGCCTCCGGCTACATCGCGGCCTTACCGATCATGGCCGATCATGATGCGGCGTGTCCGGGCACCTCACTGCTACCACCTGCACTGACGCCTTGCCGATGGTGCCGTAGTCGACCTGGATGGCACCCTCGATAGCACCCCGGATGCTGATCGATGCCCAAGTGGCGCGGCAGCGGTGTCTGGCACGGGCGCTCCATGGGACACAGGGGGCCGCGGCAAAGGCGCAGGCGGCAGCACACAACGGCACATGGGCAGGCCTGCAGCCGGCTCAGGCACCTGGGGTGTACATGGCCTGCTCCAGCAATGTGATCACCGCCTGCGCCCGGGTGCCGGCATGATCAGAGTCCAGTCGCTTCCAGACCCGCACGTCGATGGGGGCGCCGCCAAGGGTCCGGGTGTGCCCGCGAACGCCGCTCAGCTGGTCCAAGCCGACTTGCCACTCCTGACGGGCACTGCCCCCCGAGCGCGGCAGCGGGATGACGCCGACCCCATGCTCGTGGGCGATGGTGATCTCCTCGGCGGTGCGGTCGCCGCCGCCGATGGCCACCAGCGCCCGACTCTCGCTGATCACAGCGGTCACCAGAGGAAGCCGTTCGAGAGGGCTGTAGATGGCGGTGCCGGCGCGGGCGTCCAGCGCTGGTGCGGCAGCCTCACTCTTAGCGCGGAAGAACAGCAGCAGCTGCTGGGGGTCGTAGGACTCCTCGTCACTGCGCTGACGGGCTACCTCCCGGGTGACATGCCAGCCGGCAGGTCCGCCCAACGACGCGATCTGCCAAGCCGGTAGTTGCGCCAGTCGCTCAGCCAGGGCCTGGCACGAGGAGGCGATGTCTTCATCTGCCCCGCTGCCGCTGATGAAGACACGCGGCGGGCGGGTACGGCGCACCAGTTCACTGAGCAACGCTTCGAGGTCGCCGTACTCGGCGATCTCGCAGACCTTGACCCCTGATTGTTCCAAGTCGCGTACTCGCAGCTCATGCAGCTGGATGTCAGCGCTGGTGGTGGGCCGGCGCAGGACGGTCAAGTGCTGTCCGTGGCGGGGCAGGGACCGGGCCAGGCGCAGAAGCACCTCGATGTTGGGGTCGTTGAAGCTGAAGCCGAGGAAGAGCATGGTCCGGGTGAGGTAGCTTGCGGTCAGCGTCGCCGACATCAACGGGTGCTGCTGCGCGTAGCGTTCGTAGTCGGTGCGGGTGATGACCGGCTCTTGCACCCACGGCTCTCGGTCGTCGTGGCTGATGCTGCCGTGCATCTTGTACAGCACCGGAGCATCTACTCGAGCCTGCAGGACGGAGTCCTCTGTAGCGACGACCTGCAAGCCCTGTCGGGCATCCTCGATCAGGGTGTCGTAGTTGGTGGTCCACAGCTCCCGCACCGGCAACTGCGCCAGCAGCTGGTGCACACTAGCGCGTGGGCGTGGTCCCGACACCCCCTGCCAGATGCCCTCCAACAGCCGTCCCCGTCCACCGCCCATATTCTGGACGATGTACTCCGCGACTAGCGGCATGTCCTGCACCACGTCGGGAATGCCGGCCTGAGTACGCAAGGGCTCCAATAGTCCCGCCCAGTCGGGTAGGCCCGCCGCAGCGGACAGGCCCGCGCCGACGAAGACGGCGGCGTTGCCGACGTCGCTGGCGTTGCCGAAAGCGTGTACCAGCTCATGCGATGCGATGGGCACGAGCCCAATGTGCCAGACGGGGGCCTGCCGGCGCTGCTAGTGCGGCCCGCCACGCGGCGCAAAGGAGCTACTGCCGTGGGCCCAAGCGACATCTTCTCAGGCTGCGTTGTGGGCAAGCCAGCTCGGTTGTCACCGATCAGTGCAGCAAACCCGGACGTCCATGTGATCAAGACCCTGAAGGGCTCCAGTCCGGCCTGACGCGGCTCGCAGAACACATCACTATGGCGCGCTGCGCTGTCTGGGCGTTTGCGAGGCTCGCCAACTCGCTGTCAGTCCTCGAGCACCGCGTCAGTCCCGTACGAGACCATCCAGGTGATGATGGCGGCAGTGCGCGATCCAGGACACTCACTTTCACAGCCCCGGCATCAGATCCATGTTCGGTCCAAGTCCGGCGACATGCGGTGCTCGGCACGACGGTGCTCGCACGCAGGACACAGCTCCTTGCGGCTTGCATGGCCGCCAAGGCGGCATCGGTCCTCGGCCCGAGGTCCTCGACGCGCTGAACGGTCATGAACTTTTCGTGCAGTTTTCCTCAGCGTTTCCGGGTGGACTGATGGGTGATGCCACCGGCGGCGCGGCCGATGTCGGCCCACGACACCCCGGCGGTACGGGCCTGCCCCACCACGCGATCAAGGTCTTTCGTCGCGTCACGGACGGATTGCCACCCAGCAGCGACCATCGCGAGCGCGTCCTGTTGAACGGTGGCCTCACGCGGGTCCCGATCAAAGGGACGCCCGCTCGCGTCTAGGGCGTGTCTTGCGGATCATTGAAGGTGAAGCATGATGCAGGCGATGATCACCTCGCTGCGGAAGTAGGCAGCGCGTTTGGCGTACCGGGTGGCGACGGCCCAGAACTGCTTGATGCGGTTGATGCACCGTTCGACGATGTTGCGCTGCTTGTAGACCCCGGCATCGAAGGCCGGCGGTCGCCCACCAGCGGATCCCTTGGCCTTGCGGCGGGCGATCTGGTCGCTCTTCTCCGGGATGGTCGCCTTGATGCGTCCGCACCGCAGTGCATTGCGTGTCGGGGTGTGCGTAGGCCTTGTCGGCGATGACCCGCTCGATCTGCAGGCGCTGGTGGTCGCTGCCGCGTAGCGCGGCCAGGGCATTCAGCAGCGGCAGCAGCTGCGGGGTCGTCCCCGGCCTGACCAGGAGTGAGGATCACCGCGAGCGGTAACCCGAGAGCGTCTACGGCCAGGTGCAGCTTGGACGTCAGTCCTCCGTGGGAGCGTCCCAGGCATTCCCCGTCGATGGCGAGGGCCTCGATCCAGGGTGCGCAGCCCCTTTTTTCCGGGCACCGGCTGCGTGCTGGTGGGCCCGGACGTGGGTGGAGTCGATGCTGACGACGACGGCGGTGGCCTCATCGAGGCAACCGATGGAGTCGTCCTTGACGACGACCTCGGCCAGGATTCGCTCCCAGGTCCCATCCGTGGTCCACTTCCGCAGCCGCTCGTGTGCCGTCTTCCAGGGCCCGTAGCGTTTTGGGAGGTTTCGCCAGGGTGCTCCGGTGCGCAGCTTCCACAAGATCGCATTGAGGACTTGGCGATGATCTCGCCAGCGTCCACCGCGTTGCACCATTGGCGGCAACAGTGGCTCGATCTGCGCCCACGCCTTGTCGGTGACCTCACCCCGGCCCACTCCGCCCACGGCGTCATGATGACGCAACTACAAGATCCGCAGGATACGCCCTAAAGCGGCGCGGGCGTTAGCGTCAGATCGTGGCGTTCCCTCCCCTGCGGCTGACGTGCACCCTGCACGAGGACGAGTTGGTGCTGCGCATGCTCAACGGCAGCGAGCACAGCCGCCTGCCCGTCGACGACGGCATGGAAGCCGCTGAAGCCTTGGAGCTGCTGGAGGCCGGTGCCCTGCCCGTCCGGCTGCTGTGGTCGCATGAGGAGCTCGATGCGTGTTTGGAACGCCACGGCTACGTGCGCACCACGCCGTGGCGTTATGGTCCCAGCGCCGACATCACCCACGCCTGAGCCTGGCGCCTCAACGGCCGGGCCTCGGTGGCCCAGCTGCTCGTCCTCAAGCGCTGGCAGAGGGCTGCTCGGTGCAGACACCACCAGTCCCGGCGCAGCCCGCCTGCTGCGGGCCAGAGCGTGACGTCAGGCAGCCCGACGCAGACATGCCAGGACTCCTCCGCGGCACGACGTGGTGTGGCGTGGGCATGGACACGGTCGTGACGTGGTTGAGTACGGCGCTTCATGCTCTGACGACCATTGAGATGGAACCGTCTAAGCATCAAGGCGGCAGTGCACCACATCAGGAGAGGCACCCATGGCGACCGACTACGACGCACCGCGCAAGACCGATGAGGACCTGGAGACCGACTCGATCGAGGAGCTGAAGGCCCACCGCACGGACAAGGCGGGCTCCTCCAGCGTCGATGTGGACGAGGCCGAAGCCGCCGAGGGCTTCGAGCTGCCCGGGGCGGACTTGTCCGGTGAGGAGCTGGCGGTGCGGGTGCTGCCGCGCCAGCAGGATGAGTTCACCTGCTCCAGCTGCTTCCTGGTCAAGCACCGCAGCCAGCTACACGCCGGCCAAAGCGGCACGAGCGGGCAGTTGATCTGCAACGACTGCGCCGACTAACACAGCGCCTGCACCGATGGAGACGGCGCCTGCACCGGCTACCGCCTCGGCAGCTGAGTCGCACTCGTCGGCATCCCTCTCAGGATCGGGTGAACCCGCCGCACCAGCTCCCCCGACGGGCATCGAGCGCACTTGTGCTCAGCTCGGACCGCGACCGCAGGTGCCCTGCTACCGGCTCCGGCGCGCGGGCTCGGTGGTCGACTGCTTCCTGGTCGACTGCTTCCTGGTCGACTGCTTCCTGGTCGACTGCTTCCTGGCTGAGCGCTGCTGCTCATTGCGCTGGTGCCGAGTGCGTTGGTGCTGGTCTCGCTGATCGCAGAAGGCCAGCAGACGGTCCGCGGCCTGGGCTGCGGTGGCGAGGGGCAGGGCCTGTCCCTCGGCGGCCATCACCGGGCGCCAGTCATCGCTGTCCCGGAAGGCGGCCACCAAGACGCCCTCGTGCTTGATGGCACCACCGGGCACGACCGGAGCCCCCGGACCGGCCAGGACCAGCACAGGCTGGACCGCGACGTCGAGCCCGTGACTGCGCAGCAGTGCACTGACCTTGTGCGCACCGCGGCGAGCCTGGTCGAGTTTGGCCGCCAGGCCGTAGGTGTCCTGCAGGGTGTGCCGGCGCCCGAAGAGGGCCTTCACCTCGACCGCGTAGCAGCCTTTGGGGCCAGCACCACGTGGTCGACGTCGAAGCGTTCGAAGGCGATCGCGGAGATGACCCCGTACACACCTGCGGTGGTGCGCAGTTCATCGCCGACGTCGGTCTCGATGCTGCGGCCCAGCCGGGCCAGCAGGCTGCCATCAGCCAGGGCCAAGAAGCCGGCCGCGGAGACCAGCAGCGCCCCGGCGAAGGCACCGAGGATCGCGGCCTGCAGCTGCGGCTGGTGCCGGAAGGCGTAGGCCAGCAACACAGCCGCCAGAGCCAGAAGCGCGACGATCTGAGTCAGTTCACGCCACTGCGACCGCAGCAGGTGTCGGCGCCGGGTGCGCAGATCTTGCTCGAACCACCCGCTGCGACGCAGGCGACGCCGCCGTAGGGCAACCGCAGCTGGCCATAGCCTCGACGGTCGCGCCACCACCTCACCAGCCCAGCATCGGCTGCGGCGGCGCCTACTTGAGCCATACCGCATCAGGCAGGAGCAGTGCCTAGCCTCACCCACGCCACCCCTGGCGGTGGCCAGTGCTGGGCAGTGAGGCCACAGGCTCCACAACGCCGCAGGCGAGACGCCAGAGCCGATCTAGCGGGCGGGCCGGGCATTACCGGCCGCCGGGCGCTCGCCGGGGCCCGTTAGCGCCTGGATGAGGTCTGCCTCGAGCGCTGAAGCCGGTGCACTGTAGTCATCGCGGACTACCCCGCGTGATCACTTCCGATCATTCGGGCACACGGGTCTGCGTTTCGGTCATCAACACACTGTGACGACCCTTAATCTCTGGGTGACCTCGAAGTCCGAGGTCGAGGAGATACCACCGGCACCGCCGAGAGCGCCCGACCTGCACACCCACGCATCGGGCAGCTCACGGCCCACCAAGTGCCGGGCCGAGTCAGGAGTGTTCTCGTGCGTGGTTTGCCGCGTCGTGCTGCCCACAAGTCGCCGACCTCGCCGTGGCGACGGCACGAAGACCCGACCGCGCGCGCGACCCAGCACTCGAGCCAAGACTCGGCCAAGGACTCGACGCCGGACTCGACGCCGGGGCGGTTGCCGCTGTGGCGCCGGACCCGCACCACCAGGGTCCTGACCGCCTCGACCCTGCTGACCTTCACCCTCGGCGGCGTGGTCAACCTCGACCCGTTCTCGCTGAACGCCTGGGCCGCGCAGGCCGCCGCCCGCGAAGCTGCCCAGCCCACCGACACCGCCGCAGGGCTGCGGCAGGACTCACTGGATGCGACGGCCGCCCAGGCTGAGGCTGAGCACGCCGAGGCCGTGACCCAGGCCGCGCAGGATGCGAAGAACAACGTCACCCCGGTGCCGCCGGTGGTGGGGCTGCCTGACCCGCAACTGTCTCCGACGTCGCCACAAGACGCGGCGATCGAGGCGGCGCAGCGTGCGGCGCAGTCTTCTGGTGAGCCGGTCGTCGTGAACGCCTTGACCACCGAGACGTCCCTGACGACGGCGCAACCGGATGGGACGCTGAGCACTCAGACCACTCTGGGACCGGTGCGGCACCGCACCGACGGCGGCACCGGCGCGGACGTGAGCGGCAAGGCCACCTGGACCGACGTCGACCTGTCCTTGACCGGCACCGACTCCACCGGCCGGACCACCGCTGAGTCGGCCGGTCCGTGGGCCGCGCGCCTGGCCGGCACCTCCGGCAACGGTATGGTCGCGGTCGGGCCAGCTGGGCAGACCATCTCCTGGTCCCCGCAGGCGGCCAGCTCCCCGGTCGGGGTCGGTGGCCCCGGCGGCGCGCTGCCGGCGGTCAAGCCCACGGCCCCCACCGCCGGGGTCACCCCGGTCGTCGGCGGCATCGATGTCCAGGTGCCACCGGCCCCGGACACCCCGCCGGCGCAGGCCACTGACGCTTCGGCCGCCGCCCCCACCTCGCGTGCGGCCGGGCCTGGCGCCAGCTCCTCGACGAGCCCGGCGCGGGAGTCGAGGAAGGCGGCCGCCGACCCCACGACCGCTGCGGGTAGTAGCACGGGCAGTGACGCGGGCACCGAGGCGGGCAGTGACGCAGGTAGTGAGGCGGTGTTCCCCGACGCGTTGAAGGGTGGACGCGACTTCACCGTCAACGTCACCGCGACGGGGGCTGAGGAGTCCGTCGTCTTGGCCTCGCGCGCTGAGGTCACCGCTGCCGGCGGCGCGAACGCGGCCGCGGTCTACCGCGACACCTTCACCCTGCCGACGGGAGTGACGGTCCGGCAGGCCCCCGCGCGTGATGGGGTCGACCCGACCAGCACCGGGGTGGAGTTCGTCGACGCCGCCGGGACGGTCGTGGCGACCTTCGGCGGCGGGAAGGCGTACGACGCCTCCAGCAACGAGGTCGGGGAGCCGGCCACCACGGCGGTCGCGACCCGCCTGCTGGCCGCCACGACCGGCACAAGCTCGGCGACGGGCTCGGCGACAGTGGAGGTCAGCATCGACCCGACCTGGGTCGCCGACTCCGCCCGTGTCTTCCCGGTCACCATCGACCCGCACATCGCCACCGGCACCGGCTGGTCCGGCTCCACCGGCGCCAACGGCTCGGCCAGCGTCGACGCCTACGTCGACCAGGCCTTCCCCACCGTCAACGAGGGGGTGCAGGACTCCGGGCGCCTGCTGGCCGGGTACCGCCCCATCAACGGGGGCACCAGCAACTCCGCGACGCTGGTCCGCTTCGGCTTGGGGGACCTGGCCGCCTCGGAGAACACCGTCCTGTCGGCGCAGCTGTCGCTGTGGAACAACTACTCCTACTCCTGCACCGCCACGCCGCTGCGCGTGGATGCCGCCCTCAGCGGGTGGGACCCGGCCACCGTCACCTGGAACACCGGCCCTCAAGGCGCCGGGATCGGGGTGGTGAAGTCCTTCGCCCACGGCTACTCCTCCGCGTGCGCCGCGGCCGCCGAGACCTACGACGTCACGCCCATCGTGCAGAAGTGGTCCAACGGCACCACCGGCTACTACGCCGGGCTGGCCAACAACGGCTTCGTCATCACCGCCGACACCACCGCCACCAGCGGCTACAAGCGCTTCAACTCCGCCGAGACCGGCTCGGGCATGCCCGGGCTGACCGTGACGTGGGAGAACTGCACCAACTACCCCGCCACCGGCGGCGGCACCCGCAAGGTGTGCGGGCTGATCCGGGACAACTTCGCCGCCCACGGCACCGTTCCCGGCTACGGCACCCCCTCCACCGACGAGCTGGCCACCCCCGACGGCGCCGGCCGGTACAACCACTTCAGCCTGAACGGTGACGTCCGCTCCATCTACTACTCCGCTCCTACCGGCGCGCACAACATCCAAGGCCTCATCCGCTCCAAGTGGGCCGACTCCGGCTGGGAGACCGGCCCCATGGGCTACCCCGCCACCGATGAGCTGAAGACCCCCTCGGGGCAGGGCTTCTACAACCACTTCGCCAAGGCCGGCAGCTCCACCACCTACTCCATCTACTACACCCCGGCCACCGGCGCGCAGGAGATCCACGGCCTCATCCGCGACCGCTGGGCCGCCCTGGGCTGGGAAGCGGTTGTGGGCTACCCCGCCACCAGCGAGCTGGCCGCCCCCGGTGGGGGCGGGAAGGTCAACTACTTCCAGGCCGTCGGCGCTGACGGCGCCGGCTGGGCGGCCCCGTCCAACCCCGCCAACGCCTACAACGGCGCGATCTACTACAAGAGCGGCGCGGCGCAGGCGTTCTCGGTGCACGGCCGGATCTGGGAGGTCTACCGCTCCCTGGGCGAGACCGCATCCTGGCTGGGGTACCCGGTCAAGAACGAGTTCCACCCCACCGTGATGCCCGGCGGTGGGGCGGCCCCGGCCGATGCCAAGCAGAGCACCTTCGAGAACGGCATCATCTACGGCGACCCCCGCAACGGGTACACCGCCATCGTCAAGACCGCCGCGGCCACGATGCAGGCCCCGCGGGTCAACCAGCACACCGCCCGCCGGCTGCCGCTGGAGTTCACCATCAACGCCCCCGTCACCGACGCCGACACCGGCGCCACCGGCGTGGACTGGTCGGCGCGGCTGACCAACCCGATCGTGCAGTGGCGCCGCGGGGCCAAGGCACCGGTAGCCACCGGCGCCGGGAGCACCTACACCAGCCTCAGCGCCGGGTCGGTGTGGACCACCATCAAGGCCAGCGACCTGTACTGGCCCGACGGGACCCAGCTGGACGCCACCAACGACGCGACCCCGATCCCGATGGACATCAAGAACCAGACGATGACCATCCAGTCCGGGCACGGGGTGGGCCGGCTGTCCTGGGACGCCGGCAAGGCGCTGGGCGGCCAGGGCGGGATCCTCGACGTCCGCATCGTGTTCACCGACTCCACCACCGGCAAGCAGGTCCCCATCGCCTCGGTCGGTGGGGTCGAGTACGACCCCGACGCCGGTCAGTCCGGCAGCACCGCGGTCGGTCCGGGCAGCGTGAACCTGCTCACCGGCGCCTACGACCTGTCGGCCACCGACGCCTCCGCGTTCGGGGTCTCCATCACCCGCACCGCCTCCTCCCGCCGCACCGACGCCGGCAGCCAGAACCCGGCCGGGTCCGCGTTCGGCCCGCAGTGGGCCGTGGGCGGGGTCGATGAGGACGTCGACGTCGACTGGACTTCAATCCGGCAGACCTCGGCGTACTCCCTGGACGTCATGAGCGCCGACGGGGAAGCGACCTCCTTCGTCGTCGACGACGCCGGCACCACCTGGTACCCCGAGGACGGCGCCGAAGACCTCAAGCTCGTCCCCTCCGGCCCCAACTGGAAGCCCGAGACCCCGTTCAAGGCCGACACCTGGACCCTGACTGACGGCGAGGGCACCGTCACCACCTTCGGGCAGATGAGCACCGTCAACATCGCCGGTGCCAGCGACCCGATCCAGACCAACGACGGCACCAAGTCGACGTGGCAGACGACCGGCGTCATCCCCGCAGCAGCCTCGAGCGCCGAGGGGAACGCCGGGGCCGACGCCGCCAAGCGCAACGCGACCCGCTACGCCTATACCCAGCAGACCGTCTCGGGGGCCACCACCTGGCGGCCGTCCCGGATCGAGGCGGCCAACCCGGCCCTGACCGACGCCCAGCAAACCGCGTGCCTGAGCGCAGCCACCCCCGGGGCCGGTTGCCGCGTCCTGCAGCTCAACTGGGGTACCACCCCTGACAACAAATTCACCCGGGTGCTGTCGATCAGCCTGTACGCCACCGACCCCGCCGGAGGAGCCACGAGCCCGGCGACGTTGGCGACGTACAGCTACGACGGCTCCGGGCGGCTGGCCTCGGTCACCGACCGCGCCGGGCTGCAGACCCTCTACGGCTACGGCGCCGACTACACCGCCGCGCGCGGCACCACGTCGGTGGTCGTTCCCGCCCCGGTCACCAGCCTGACTCCGCCGCGGGAGCTGCCGTGGGCCTTCGAGTACGACACGACCGGGGCGGTGACCTCGGCTCACGACGCCGGTCAGGTCGGCGCCCAGGGCCGCCTGCTGACCGTCAGCCGCGACACCCTGGCCCCCTACACCACCGACACCACCAACGGGACCAGCGCGCGGGCGAAGTGGAACCTCGTCTACGGCGTCCCGCTGGACGTCACCGCCTGGGGTGCCTACCCCATGAGCGCGGCGGCGGCGACCACCTGGGGTCAGGACACCCCGCCGCTGGATGCCACCGCCGTCTTCGGCCCCACCGCCCAGGCCGACGCATTCGTGGGGGACCACGACGCCTACAACGACGCCCCTTCGAAGGGCAACACCGGCAACGCCACCGCCCGGAACTGGTCGACCGCGGCAGTGACGTACCTGGACGTCAACGGCCACACCATCAACGTCGCCGCCCCCTCCAAGGCCGCCGGCAAGTGGGTCCCGTCGGGAACCTGGGACCCCAACGCCTCCACGAGCGCGAACCTGAACACCGCCACGGACTACTCCCTCGATGGCGGCCGCAACAGCGACGGGGTCTTGGGCCCGACCGGGACCGGTGGCACCAGCCCCGGCACCAACGTGGTGGCGATCCCGGCCCGCGGCGCCCGCATCACCGCCGCCCTGGTCGACGACGCCGGCAACACCACCTTGAGCCTGACCGCCGCCAACCGGGCCCTGGCCCTGGGCCAGGACGACGTCGAGGCCGTCGCCGCGGGCGCCGCCGCGGCCAAGGACCAGCTGGTCAAGCTGTCCGGGACGGTGAACCTCACCCAGCTGCAGACCTGGCAGCGGGCGCAGCTGCTGTCCACCCAGACCCGGTGGGTCGTCTCGACCTCCGCGCTGGCCGGCCCGCAGGTCAACGCCCCCGCCGAGGTCGCCGCCACCACCGTGGCGCCGCTGAAGCTGACCATCACCAAGGACGGCATCGCCGACGGTTCGGCGACCGCCGTCCCGGCCCGCTCGGTCACCAAGACCACCTACGACCAGAACCGCCCCACCGACGCGACCGTCTCCGAACTGCCCACCACGGTCACCACCGGGTTCATCTCCGCCGGCGAGCTCATGGCCACCACCACCGACGCCCGCGAACGCGACAGCACCGGCACCTGGCAGACCACGACCGGCAAGGCGACCAGCTTCGCCGGGGTCAGCGGCTTGAGCACCGCCTCGGTGCTGATCGGCTCCCCGGTCCACGACGTGCGCACCACGACGACCACGTACGCCTGGAGCGGCGTCGCGGCCGGTAAACCCACCAAGGTCATCACCTCCTCGACCTACAGCGGGGAGACCACCGAGACCCGAACCGCCTACGACGTCTTCGGCCGGACCATCGCGGTCAGCATGCCGATCGCCCCCGGCCCCGCCGGTGGCGCGGCACCCGATGGCGCCGCGGCCTCCACAATCATCACCCGCTACTACGGGTCCGGGACGGGCACCAACGACTGCACCAGCGACCCGACCGGCGCGGCCAACACCCCCGCCGCCTTCGGCGGGCTGGTCTGCTCCACCGGCCCGGGCAGCCTGAGCGGCATCGCCACTCCGGGACTGCCGACCACCTTCAGCAGCTACAGCACCACCGGCCAGCCCACCCGGGTGGAGGAGAAGGTCGGCACCACCGTGCTGCGGGCCACCGTCAACACCTACGACGGCCCCAGCGACCGCCTCACCCAGACCACCGTGACCACCCAGAACGCCCTCGGCGTCAGCGCCGGCACCGAGGTCAAGAACCTCACCTACGACGGGGCGGGCAACGTCAGCACTGTCGACGACGGCAAGGGCACCACCAGCAGCACCGTCACCACGCTGTACGACGCCCTGGGCCGGGTCTACTCGGCCACCGACGCCACCGGCTTGACCACCAAGACCAGCTACGACAGCAGCGGCCGGGTCGCCGCCACCCAGCTGATCGACAACGGCGCCGCCAGCCGCGCCGGGTACTCAGCGCTGACCGCCGGTAAGACGTGGACGGCGACGAACACCTACGAGTCCACCACTGGCGACCTCATCGCCAGCACCGACGAGGCGCCGGCGGGGCAGGCCAGCACCGGGCCGGCCACCATGCGCCTGGACCTGGACGCCCGGACCGTGCAGACCCGGTACACCAACAGCGGGTTCACCAACCGGACCGTCTACGACACCACCGGCGTGGCGATCCGCCGCACCGTCAGCACCGGCTCCACCACCAGCTCCGGGGCGGGCACCGTCCTCCTGGACGATGCCTCCACCGCCGACATCGCCGGCTTCGGGCAGTACGGGGGCGGGGAGAGCACCTACGGCCAGCAGATCGAGTCCACTCAGATTCTGACCGCCATCCCCCTGGACAGCGCTGGCAACCCCGTCGGCACCGGCAGCGCCGCGGTCTCGACCCAGACTCGGCACCGCCGCTACACCTACGACGGCTTCGGCCGCCTGGTCGCGGCCGCCGACTCCCGCATCGCCCCCGCCGTGCCGGGGTCGACGACCTGCGCGATCCGCTCCTGGGCCTACGACGCCGACTCCAACCAGGCCGGTAAGGGCACCACCGCGAACACCGCTGGCGCCTGCGCGGCCACCGGCTACCCCGTTCCCTCCACCAGCACCGCCAGCGGCACCAGTAAGGCCTGGACCCACGCCTACAACGCCCTGGACCAGATCACTGACGCTGGCTACACCTACGACGGTCTCGGCCGCACCCTGGCTGTCCCGGCCGCCAGCCCCGGCAGCGGTACGGGCGGGAACCTGCCCGCCACGGCTACGACCGCGGTCGGTGGGACGTCGCTGGCGGTGACGTACAACCCCGGGGACATGGTCGCCTCCCAGACCCTGGCCGCCAGCTCGGGCAACGAGACCCAGACCTTCACCCTCGACCCCACCGGTGACCGGCTCCTGGCCTCGACCACCACGCTGTCCGGGACCGTGACGACGATCACCAACCGGTACAACGACTCCGACGACAATCCTGCTCTGCTCAACGAAGCCGACGGCAGCGTCTCGCGGTACATCACCGGACCCGACGCCAACCTCAACGCCACCGCAACCCTGAAGGCCGACGGCACCAGTGCCCTGAGCTGGCAGGTCATCAACCTTCACGGCGACGTCGTGGCCAACCTGTCAGACAGCAGCACCGCCGCGATCGCGACCCCCTCCACCGACGAGTTCGGGATGGTCATCGACACCACCCCCACCCGAGGCAACACCAGCACGAGCAGGTACGACTGGCTCGGCGGAAAGCAGCGCTCGACCAACGCGCGCGGCGGCCTCACACTGATGGGCGCACGGCTGTACAACCCAGGAACAAGCCGGTTCCTGTCGGTCGACCCGATCTTCGGGGGGAACGCGAACGCCTACGTCTACCCAAATGACCCTGTAGGGTCGGTTGACCTCGATGGTCATCAGTCCAAGGATGCAGATCCCGGCGGCGGGGGCGGTGCCGGCAGCGGTATTCGAATCACTGGCGGTCCGGGAGGAAAACTCTATTCTTCCACGCGGGTCGGTCAATTCGGCGAGGACTTTGCAAGAGCAAATCTGGAGAAAACTTATGGCAAGGGAAACGTGGCTTGGTCCGGCAGAAAGTCCGGCGCATGGAGAACTATTCCAGGCGTTGGAGAGCGTCGGTACGACGCGGTAGCTTTCGACAAGAACGGCCGACCTACCTACTATGAGGTTAAAGCAAACTCTGCTCGCCTTAGTAAGCGTCAGAAGCAGGCCGACGCTTGGATGAGGGCGCACGGATACCGCGTGAAAATCATTCGAGTTACTGTTGACAGAAAGACCGGGAAGACGGCGTACAAAAAATGAAACAGAAACCAAATGTGAACACCTTCAAACGAGAGCTGGCCGAGGCGCTCGGCCCCAGATTTGAAATCGGAAAGAAGGGCATACACTTTTCTTTCAGTCCGACGGCGACTTTGAGTATTACCCCGGATACCAAGACGGTTCTGGGAGTCAGGAGCGTTAGCGGGTCTATCGTGGTCTACCGACCACAAGACTGGGTCTCATGGCTCGAAAAGTACGATCAGGACTCTTCGCTAGAATTTTCGGGCAACGGAGAGGCGGGCGAATTTGGGTTGATGTTCGGACCCGAACATCTTCTCGATCGACCTCACGGCCACAGGTGGTCAATTGACGACCAAACGTCTTTACAATTGACTGTAGAACACATTTCGAATCTAATCGAAGAACGCCTGCTGCCTCGCCTTCCTGACCTATCTAGCAAACTACCGAATCGTGCAGGATTTCTGTCGGGTAAGAGGTCACTAAAAATCCCAGACAAATCATGGCTGGAAATTACGGAGCCCTGCCCATGGCCTCTATGTCTTGAACAGGGTCGACGACAATCCGCAGGCGGCGTCTACCCAGATGACGAATCGCCTTCTTACGCCATCTCGTCGCGTTAGACAGATTGACGCAATCTTGCGCATCAACCTCTGCGTGGCAGCTCCCAGATGCCATTCCCTAAACCTTCATGGTACGGGATAATGCACAGAATCGCATGTTCTAAGCCGCCTCAACAGCACGGTCTCCGTCGCGAGCATCCTGTGGCTGGGTGCAGACCAACGTCGATGACCCGGTCGAGGACGCCTCCGGCACAGAAGTGGGGGTCGGTAGCTTCCACGCCGCGACGCAAGCCCCCGACAGGCTCCACGATCTTCGGCATGATCAGCGACATGCAGCTCATCGGCTACCACGTTCAGTCCATCGGCGTTCCCCAGATCGGAGACCCGACCGAGATTCACACCTGGGGCGGGCAACGCTTCACGTGCCCGCCGGAGGCTGGCCGGGTGTTGTATGCCGCGTTGCGGCGTGTCCCCGGACAGATCATGGTCGATCTCAGCAACGAGGCTGAGATCCGCAGCCACTACCCGGCCTTCGACCTTGAGATCGATGACAACGGTGAGGTCGTTGCCTGGCTCGTGCCGCAGCGAATCCCTGTCACCTGACGAGGACTACGTTGCTCAGTGCCTCCGCTACCTGGTCGAGGGCGCCGCTCGTCACAAGCCGAGGCGGCTGGCGGCGTTGTCATCGAAGACCCCGCCACGGCGGATGTAGCCACGAGCCACGGCCAACGATTTCCAGCGTCCCTGTTCCATGATGGCCCGCTCGCTGGCTCCGTTGGCCGCGGCTTGGGTGGCGAACCCAGCCCGGGTGGAGTGCGCGCTGTAGTAGCGGCCCCCGCCGGGGGTTTGCAGCCCAGCGGCCTGCGCGCGGCGGGTGATGATGTCACCCACGCGGTTCCGGTGCAGACGAGCTCGGGTGGGGTCGGCGTCCGTGGTCGTGCCGAGGCGGTTGCCGCGAACGGAGCGGAACAAGGCGCCGTCGATGCCAGCGAGCAGCTTCCGGCGCCGAGCCAGGGACAACCGTGGGCCCGGATCGCGTTGGGCGGAGGATCGCTCGGACGTCCCGAACTGCTCCCCGTCGTCGAGAGGGTCTTGGGGACCAACTTCGAGGGCGACCGCGGGCGAGGCGGCTGCGAGTACCGCATACAGGCGCGTCAGCCAGGCGTCTACCGCGCGCACCGGACACACCTGCGGCCGTTGGGCCCATGGGATTCCTACGAAGGCTCCCTGACCGACCTGGTCGGTCTTGGACGTCCGCACCCGCACGATCAGTCCGTCGGTGTCCGGTTCGAGGTCGCCGACCTGCAACGCGGCCAGCTCTGATGCGCGCAGGGCGGAGGCGAAGGCCAGGAGCACCAGCGCGCGGTCGCGCACGTCGGCCAGCGACTCGCCACCGGCAGGGGAGTCGTCGATGGCGGCGAGGATGCGTTCGACGTCGGAGGTCCATAGTGGCGGAGCCTGGGCAGGAGCCCGGCGACGGTTACGTCGCAGTCCGGCGAGGGTGTCGCGCAGCTCGGCATCGGCCAGGGGACTGGTGTGCCCGGCCTGGCGGTGTACGAACCCGATCGCCGAGGTCCAGGTGGTGATGGTGGATACCGCGGCGCTGGCACCGTCATCAACGATCCAGCGGGCGACATCGCTTGGGCGGGCGGGCAAGATCGGCAGGTTGTGGGCGCTTGCCCACCGCGCCCATCGGTTCCACGCGGACATGTAGGCGTTCCAGGTGCTGTCGGCGACCGAGGCGTCGCGCAGGCGACGGACCTGCTGGTCGAGGGCCTGTAGCTGCGCCTGCGACTCGGGAGGTACTTGGTTGGCGCTCGATGCAGCAGTAGGGGCAGTTTTAGGCGTCATCGCTGGCTCGATTACAGACTGGAGCGCCAGTCAGTGCGCGGGCGTGGACGATCAAGTCGTTGTCGTCGCTGAGCCTCAGCCAGGTAGCGACCAGCAAGGGAAGGGTGGCGTCGCTGCCGGCGAGGTCGCCCGGGGTGAGGTTCGCAGGGGCGGCCGCGTGCCCGACGTCGTCAAGGCGACGGACGATGTCTTCCCTTTCGGTCTGCAGCGTCATGGTGGTCTCCGGGGTGCGTCGCGGTCTCGTGGATCGGGTCATGTCTCAGGCGTCGAGGACGGTGGGGACCTCGAACGGCGCGTAGGTTCCGAGCTCGGTGTCGGGGTCGTACTCCTGAACCGAGTCCGGCACCAGGGGATGCTTGGTGCTCATGGGGACCTGCTGGCGCAAGACGGGTGCCAGAGAGTGCACGGCCTCGGCGCGGCGTTCAGGCTGGTCGGGCAGGGTGCTGGGTGCCGAGCGGGCGAAGTGGGCAAACCCTCGGGTGTGCCAGGCGTGGCGGTTGAAGTTGCCGGTTCGCCACAGGTTGCCGGCGGTCTCGCGGGCTGCGTCTTCGGTTTCGGCCACGACGTGCAGCTGCCGACGCTGCGGCAGCTCGTCGGCGAGCAAGTCAATGATGTGCTGTTCGCGAGCCCGCCAGCCGATCGCCAGAACGGCGCTGGCGTGGTTCAGGTCGCGGCGCATCGCGGCTTCGTGCTCGCCGGGCAGGATGAGCCCAGGCTTCTTCTCGACCGGGATCGCCAATGCCGGCATGTAAGCAACCGACGAACCCCGGCCCAAGTAGGGATCGTGCCGCACCTCGGCTAGTGGGGCGTCGGTGGGTCTGCGCCACACTAAGGTCAGGTCGTCGTCGAGGGTGGGGTCGCTCGCGACGATCTTGTTGCGGTCCTCGTCGTACCTCCTCTCGTCGTGAAAGAGGTTATGCACCGCCTGCGCCCAAGGCAGCTCGTAGGCCCAGGTGATCGATCCGTGCGGCTTGTAGAGCCGGAACAGGTCATGGTTGAGGTAGTCGCCGAAGGCGGCGATGCGGTGGCCGAAGACCCGCTCAATGGCTCGCTCGAGCATGTCGTCGTAGTTGAAGGTGATCAAACAGAGCTGCTCGCCCACCTTGCGGGCCCAGCGGGCGAGCTGGGAGAGCAGAGACACGTAAGAGGTTTGCCCATGCGCCGCCTCGTCCCAGGCGCGGGGAGTGCGCGTCAGGACGCGTTGCAGGTAGTAGCGCAGCGACAGCAGCTGAGCGCGAACATCGGGGTCGTCGTCGAACTCGTCCTGCAACCGCTGCAGGGCGGCCTCGATGCTCAGGCCAGCGCGAACGTCGGCCCGTGCGTCCAGGAGAGCCGGGGCCGCCCGCGGAAACGCCATCGCGGCCTCGTGGTGCACTCGACGGTCCATCTCGAACAGCTGAGGAGCCAGCGGGGGGCGGGTTACCTCGGTGAGGTCGTCGACGAAGTCAAAGGCGAGCGAGTCCTTGAAGCTCACAGGGACGTCAAGGTTACTGTCATAGGAGGCGCCGGCGCCGAGGATGACCACGAGCATGAGGGTGACTTTCTTCGTCAGCAGGGATGTCGGCGGCTGGGTCCTACCGTCAGGGAAGACGGTAGGTGGGGAAATAGTTCCTTCTGTCGAAGTCATACAGGGTGGTGGGCGCCGGCAGGGTGTTCCACTGATGACCGAGCATGAGGGCCGCTACGGCTGGAGCGCTCATGAAGAGGTGGATCCGGGTGGCGCTGCCGGCTGCGCGCCGGATGCGGTCTCGCGCCTGGCGCACCCAGGCGATCAACCACCCGTTCGAGGCGACCGCATCCGGACCCGGCGTCGACTCTGGCGCGAGAACGAGGATCTTCCCGACCGGCAAGTCGTGATCCGTGATGCACCGACGCACCGGAGCGATAAGATCCTCGACCGGGTTCGACAGCGCCACCACAACAGCAAGTTCATCACCGCGACTGGTCGCCCGCGGCGAGGAGGATTTGACCACGACATTGGCGGCCAGTTCAGCATCGGTCGTCCATACCTCGCTGCGCTGTTGTATAGCAAGGACCCATCGGCGGACATCAGGCAGTTCATGACCGATCGCGAAGTGGGTCGACAACCGCGACGCACCTGTGACGAAGACACGCTGGGTCTGATAGGCCTCCAAGACGCTGCGCGCGCGACGCAGGTCCGCGGGGAACTCAACGGTCCACGCGGTGTCATCCTCTACCCGATAGCGCAGGCGCACGTCATCGCCCGGGAAGCGGTCGACCCAGTCGAGACGGACATGGGCCAACTCAGGGGAGGACGGTCGGTCAATCGCATCAACGGCCAGAACTAGCTGCGCGGTGGAAGCAAGCAGATTCTTTGCGGCCACTGCCTCCCGCAGCTCATCGACACCTCGCGGACCATCACCGGTCTTGACCAGCTCCCGCATGATGGCGACACCGGTGTTGACGGCCTCGTCGTCATCACGCAGGCCTGCGAGCTGCATCCGTGGTTTGGCGTCTTCCCGAAGTCGCTCCTCCGAGCCCGCCTGCTCCCAGCGAACCACAGCAAGGAAATCGAGGAGTTCCTGGGTGTCGATGCCCAAGTGAGTGGACCACCGGTCGCGGGCTTCTCCAAGGTCAGTCCTGGGCGTGGCTTTCGCGACGTCGTCGATGCGGATTCGGCTGCTGTAGTTGTCGCGACTCTTGCCGAGCAGCTGGTGCGTCGCATCGAAGCCCCGGTTGGTGATCAGTCGCAGCTCGAAGGGGCGAGATTGTCCTCGCAGTGTCTTCCAGGTGCGATAGAAATGTTGCAAGGGACTAGATCCCTTGCGGGTTGCGGACGTCGTCAACCAGTCTTCGTCAATGCTCACGTCGCCAGAATTTGAGCTCTTGACCTGGTCGTATCGGTCGGCGCGCTCGTCTCGTCGGCGAGTGACGACGTCGTCGAACTGGCCGGATCCGGCGTCTTCGACACTGATCGACTCAACGCCGGGGTCGTTCAGAGCATCGCAGGCCCGCAGCCAGGCCCACGCGTACTGGTAGTCGTCACCGCGCACGGCAGCACCACGGGCGGGAGGTTTCATGACAGCTTCCGAAGAAGAGGCGACAGGCTGCTTACGGTTGGTTCGTAGCTGGTCATGGTCGATCTGCTCCCTTTCCGGCCCGCAGAGTGTGGGCGGCTTCCGCTTCCAGGGTGGTGGTGCTGTCATCGGTGACGGTGGGGGTCACGGCGTTGACCGTGACCGGGCTGATCACGCGGATAGGCCAGGGGTCGCGCAGGGCAATGAGGCCGTGAACGTTGGCGAGGTGCCCAGCCTGGGTGTAGGTCAAGACGATCAGCGCGGCGGGTGCGTCCAGCAGCCGTGCGGTATCACCTAGCGCTTGGATGTCAGTCCGGCTCGGAGGGGAATCAGCGGGGTGGGTGTGCCACTCTCCGACGTAGCCCACCACCTGCAGATCCTGCGCCGGCATGGGGGCGGCGTTCAGCAGGGCCTGGGCCGGTTCGCGGCGGCGGAGATAGCTGCGGCTGTTGCTGCGCGGGTCAGGCACAGTCACGGTGCGGGTCACGACGACCAGATCAGGAGTGCGGAAGCCGAGCAGGATGCCGCCGGTCTCCATCGGGAGTGCGGCAGCTCCTGCCGTGGCCGCCTCGTGCAGTGCGGTGCGGGTGATAAGGATGCCAAAGCGGGAGTCAGGCATCAGCTGCCCCGGCGAGGTGAAGCTGGCGTTGTTCGCCGGCGCTGGTGGTCGTGGCGTTCAGCAGGACGGCGAGGCCGTGACGGGTGGCCATGGCTGCTGCTTCCCAGACTGCGGCGGGGGGTGTCGTGCTGACCGGGCTTCCGCATCCAGCTTCGTAGACAGCAGGAGCTAATGGAGGAAGGTCCGGCGCAGGTAGCACCTCGGTCCCCGCGGGCAGCGGGTGCCGGTCGACGCGGATGGCGTACCCATCGGCTAGGACGGCCACCGACACAAGGTGACCGGCTCCAGCTTTCGAGGCCAGAGTCAGAACGGCGGTGGCGGTAGAATCCGCGGTGGCATCGAGGACCAGGTCCGCTGTGGTGAGGACCCGCAGTGCCGCGCTTGCTGTCGCGACTTCGCCGTCCTCGACGGTCACCGCGCCACCGTGCGGCCGCGCAGCCCGTAGCGCGGTAGCCACAGCGTGGACCTTGCGTTGTCCGATGGCCTGCTCGCCGATCAGGTGCCGAGTGGTGTTGCCTGGCAAGACGATGTCGGCGTCGATGAGGTGAAGGTGCCCGACCCCGCTGCGGTGCAGTAGATCCGCAGCGACCGATCCGATAGCTCCCACTCCGACCACGGTCACCCTCTTCCCGCTCAGTCTGTCGGCTCCGGTGCCGGCGCGGATCCGGCGGGTGGCCAGGTCGTCAGGGGCGGTGCGCAGCGCCTTCAGCAGCAAGTTCCCGTCTGGTCCTTCGCTTACCTCCAACCCGAGTGCTGCTGAGACGCCTCGTCGGGTGTAGGTCATCAGAATCCGGGTCAGGCCGACCCTGCGGGCGCGGCTCAGGTGCTCAGCTCGGTCGACGCCGACCGCTGAGCACAGGTCGTCCCAGGTGCGCACCGGGCCGGTGAGCTCCCCCGCGTGTACGACCATGACGTCGGTACTGGTCCATCGGTGTCGACGAGTTCGTGACCCGCTGCGCTGCTGGCTGGCACGGTGCTGCAGGTGTAGGACGTCGTTGCGTTTGGCCTGGGCCCGCAGGACCACCAAGTCCAGGCCCTCCAGGGGGCCGTAGAGTAGGACACGGCGCTCCCCCGAGGCGGGAAGGTAGCGGTGCAGGTCGAGGGCGGGGGCGTCGTCGGGCCATCCCGCAGCGTCCTGGGCCAACCAGGCTCTCGCCTGCTCCAGCAGGGTACCTGTAGTGGCCCAGCGCAACCGCGTGCGGTCGGCGTCGTCAAACAGACACATCGCCAGATCCGAGTCGCGGTGCCAACCCCGACCCGCGTCGTAGTAGTCCGCCCCGAAGGTGTGTCCGCTCACCTCCTCACCCCAGACTCGGAGAGCCGGAGTGACCTTGGGTGGAGTGAACGGGAAGCCCTCGAGGATGGCGACGGTGACGAGGGTGCGCAGTTCTGGCCGATCGGCGCCGATCGGACGAAAGGTCAGCACCCCGTACCAGCCCTCGCCGGTGTCGACCACGTCGTCGTCGCGATGAAACCCCGCCCGCGCCAGGACGTCGACGAGGGCGTCGCGGGCGTCTGCTCGGGTCAGGCGCAGGGATTCCTCGGGCGTGACCTGTGGCTGGTGCTCCTCATTGAGAGGGCCAGCGTGGGGGGCGCTCACCCGAAGCGGCGGTCGGAGGGAACGACCCGGTCTCCGGCGGTGACGGAGGTAAACCGCTTCGTCGTTCCGTCGGGGTTGCAGGTCGCGGGCAGGGGGAAAACGAAGTCGGTGTCGCCGACGTCGTCGAAAGCTTTGCCCAGCAGATCGCGGAAGGTTTTCGCAGCCAGGCAGGTGTCGGTACTGGTCAGGGCGGCCTCGGCCTGGGCGGCCGCGTCGAGGAACGCGGTGGCCAGGTCCTGCTTGTCCTGATCGGAACCGCGGACCAAGATTTTCTCTCCGGGCAGGGTGGGGTCGTCGAGTCCCAGGCCGCGGTTGAAGGCGTTGAACAGGATGTTGCCGGTCTGTCGCAGGGCGCTGGCGTAGAAGTGGGCGGGGGTCGGGCCGTCGACGTGTCCGGAGTTGAAGGCGTGCAGGGCGGCGATCTCGACGGTGAGGCCGCCGGGCTTGCGCTTGCCGAGCAGAGTGCGGCGGGTCTGGCGCAGCAGTTTGATCGTGGGGACGTAGTGCTTGTCGAAGTGGTTGGCGTCGTTCAGTTCGGTCGTCAGCTCGCCCAGACGCTCCGGGTTGGTGGCCTGCCAGCCCTGCTCGTCGTCCTTCTCCTCGCGCATGGGTAGCTGCCACGCCTTGAGCCCCTCAGATGTGGTCCAGGGGCGGGCGGGGACGGCATCGACGTACAAGCCGTCGTACTCGGGGAAGCTCACCTGCAGGCTGCGGGCCTGCCGGTGCACCCGCACGACCCCGTCGACGGTCGGGAACGCTGCCCGGAGGACGGTCTCGAACGCTGCCAGCACCGTGCCCGGCAGGACGTCCTCATCCAGGTCCTTGAGGCGGCAGAAGACGTCGACGTCCTTCATGCGGCGGATACCGACCTGTCGGCCGTAGCTGCCGATGAGGATCGGCGTGAGACCCCAGCCGGCGATGGTGCCATCGGCGCGCAGGGCGTCACTGACCGCCTTGTGGGCCTTCGGGGCGTTGTTCTTGTCTGCTTTCGTCGGTTCGATGTTGCTCAGAGCGCTCTCGAACTGGGTGGTGAGCTCTGGCATCGTTCGTCTCCTGCGTGGTCCTCGTCGAGCACGGGCGGCGGGTCGAAGGCAGCCCATCATCTGCCCCCGACGGGAGGCCGACTCTAGCACCTCTACCGTGCAAAACGTATCTTATGCACGGTAGACGACCAGACCTGCGGCCTATCGCCAGCCGACTGCGAGCAAGAGATGACCCCCGCCCGGCCGGAGGGTGGCCCTTCGCATGGCCAATAGCGATGGAGCCGGACGCGCTGATGGCCAGGTGGGGTCTTCGCCGTCCATCACCTGTCCACCCCTGGCGCTCGTGAGCTTGAGACGGCCATCGAGCAGCTGGAGGAGCTGTACGCCCAGGTGCCGGCGCTCTCCTGCCTGGGCCTGTGCGAGGCCTCCTGCGGTGAGCACATCGACGCCTCTACCGCCGAATGCCGCCGCCTGCTGAACGCCGGGGTCGACCTGGACGACCCGTTGGTGGAGCTCACCCCGCAGCGGGCGTCGCTGGAGCAGACGGTGGTGCAATTGACCGCCGCCGCCACCGACTTCCCGCGAAATGGTTACTGTGCTGGAAGAATTGACGGCCAACTAACTATCTGGGCTCCTATTGGTTAGCGCTGATCGCGCAAAGGGGAGGGCTCTCGCGCTAGCGAGGAACCCTCCCCTTCTCAGTCAGAAGACATCACGTGTCTGCGATAGACAACACGATAATTCGAGTGTCCTCCTTACCTTGCCTCCGCCCGAAAATATGCAAGGCAGACTCGCTGAGGAGCGGAAATTCTTGATTATCCAACTCCTCTCTCTTTTCGAGCAGGAGCGAATCCAGCTGATCGATGGTCAGTTCCGCGCATGGCCCGAAGGACAACAGGAAGCTGCGGACACCCCGACGCGCCAACTTTCGACCATCCTCGCGCGTGAGCGGTCGGTTCCGCTTGCGCCGGATCCCATCGACGGTCAGGAATCTGGGCAGCTCCTGACCTACCTGCGCCTTCAAGTCCGGGTCATTGACTAGCGGCTCCATGACTGCTCTCACCTCAGTGGGTAATTGTAGTGGCTTGTCTGAAGAACCTCACCCTTGTTGTTGTAGTAGTCGACGTGAGCGTGCGGCAGCTTTCCCTTGCCGCAATCTTGAGGCCGGTAGACGCAGCGCGGCCCACCGTTCGCAGCCTCCCGCCTCGCTCCCTGCTCTGCCACCTCCTTCGACGGTGACATGGGACGAGTCACGGAACGGTAGGAGAACGCCTTCTTGATGCCCTTAGCTGCCCTACCTGCGGCGGGGGCGACCCGAGCAACCGCGGGCGCAGCTCGAGCTGCGAGGAGTAGCCCAGCAGCAACCGCCGGAACAATGGCTCCCGTCGGGTCAGCGAACGACTCGGGAGCTCCAACGGCGTACAGGTATGCGTACGGGTCCTGTCCGGTGGGATCTTGCTGGGTGAACCGGCCCTGAGCGGGGTCGTAGTACCGGACACCCAGCTTGATCAGGCCGGTCGCGGTGTCGGTGTAGCCGCCGGCGTAGCGGTAGGGCTGGCTAGCGCCGGTGGCCTCGTTCGCGGTCAGGGTGGTGCCGTAGGCGGAGTAGCTGTAGCTGTTGGCCAGGGTGCCGTCGGCCTTGACCATGGCCCGCACCGAGCCGACGTTGTCGGTGAAAGGGTAGTACTCCGTCGCCGAGGTCGCCGACGTTCCGATGCGCACGGCGATGAGGCCGCCGCTGGGGTCGCGGACCGTCCAGGTGGACTGGGCGCTGGGCCCGGTGCCGGTCGTGGACCAGGCCGGGGCCGGGGACAGCGGGGAGACGGCGAAGGAGGTCGCGCCGGCGCCGGATCCTGAGCGGATCCGTTCGCCGTTGCCGCCGTCGCCGGCGGCGTAGGCCTGGGCGATCGCGGCCCCACCAGCGGGGGTGAAGGAGCTGGCACCTTCCTGGGCGTTGTAGGCCGTGGCCAGACCGATCTGGGACTTGGCGCTGGTCTGGTTGCCGTTGCCGTCATAGGTGAACCCGGTCCCGGCCAGGGCGGCGCCGGTGGGGGTCACGCCGGTGGCGGCGGTGAGCTCGTTGCCGCCGTTGTAGGTGAACGTCGCTGCCGCGGTCCCGCTCGAGCACGTCGTGGAGGTGCTGTTCAAGTACTTGGTGCGGTTGCCGGCGCCGTCGTAGCAGAAGCCTTCGTAGCGGGTGACCGCTCCACCGGCCGTCGGGGCGGTGGAGGCGGCGGTGAGCCGGTCCAGCCCGTCGTGGCTGTAGGTGGTCTTGGCCGCCGCGATCGCGTCGGTGACTGAGGACACCAGGGAGGTGTCCTTGTTTGGGTTGTTCGGCTGGGACGGGGCGTTGGTGTCGGTCCACGTGTACGCCAGGTCCAAGCGGGTGGTGGCGGTCCCGCCGCTGGTGCGGGTGGTGCCCACGGTCCGCTGGATGCGGCCGGAGTCGTCCAACGTGGCGGCCAGAGTCTGCCCGCCGGGGTAGCGGGTAGAGGTGCGGCGTCCGTCGTCGTCGAGGCCGAACAGGACGCACTTCGTCGACGCCGCGCCCGGGGACGCGAGAGTCTGTCCGGTGCAGGACCCGCCGGGCAAGGCCAGGCTGGTCAGCTGGTCGGCAGCGTTGTAACCGTAATTGACGGTGCCGCCGGCGTCGACGTACTGGATCAGGTTTCCGGCGGAGTCGTAGTCGAGGTTGGTCGTGGCTTCGGGGGCGACGGTGGCGCGCAGCCGTCCGAGGTCGTCCTTGGCGTAGTCGACGTGCCGGTCGGCCGTGCTGGAGTTGGCGGGGTATTCATCGATCGCGCGCAGCCAGCCGTTGCCGGACTCGTCACCGAAGTAATGCGAGACGACCCGCCCGTCCTGGTACAGGGTGTAGGTGAGGCGGTCGGCGGAGTCGTACCCGTAAAACGTGGTCTGCCCACGCCCGTCAGTGGTGCTGGTCAGCCGGGACAGGTCGTCGTACTCAAAGGTTTGCTGCTGCTGCGCCGACGGCGTCCCCGGCAACAGGGTGACCAGCTCACCCTTGGCGTTGTAGCGGTAGGCGACGCGGTGGGCAGTGGTGGCCGCGGCGGTGGAGCCCTTGACGTAGGCGCCGTCGCGGGTCTCGCACAGCACCCCGGCCTTGGTCGCGGTCACGGCGTTGTTCACGGTCGGGCCGCAGTTGACGGTGCCGCCGTAGTCGGGGTCGGTGTTGCCTTGGTACAGGTTCTTGGTGGTCACGCCGCCGGAGGTGACGCTGGTCTGGTTGCCGGCGTTGTCGTAGGCGTAGTTGGTGGTGTTGCCGCGGGCGTCGGTGGAGCTGGTGACGTCGTACAGGCGGGCGCCGGTGCCGTAGGTGTTGGCGATTCCGGCACCGGTGGGCAACCGCGAGGAAGTGAGGTTCCAGGTGGCGGCCGAGGCTGCGGCCCCGGTCCCGCCGGAGAACTCGTTCACCGACTTCTGAGTCGTCGTCCCGCCAGCGGCACCGGGCGTAGCGCCGGTGGAGGTCTCGCCGTCGTCGTTGGCGGTGAAGGTGTCTAGCACCTTCTTGCCCAGAGCGTTGGTGTGGGCGCCGACGCGGCCACGGCCGTCGGAAGTGTACTCACTGGCGTGGCCGTTGGGGTCGGTGACCGTGGTCTTGGTCAGCGCCTGCCCGGTGGCGCGGTCGAAGGTGCCGTAGACGAACGTCCACGTCGGGTTCTGCCCGTTGTTGGCGATCCGCTTCAACGTCAGCACCCGGCCGGTGGAGTCGTAGGTCAGCTCGGTGCGCTGTCCTTCGGGCACCACGATGGCGGTGACCCGGTCGGAGGCGTCGTACTCGTACGACGTCGTCCCGCCAGCGGAGTTGGTCTCCGAGGCCAGCTGGTTGTTCGCGACGGTGGTGGACGGTTCGCGGTTGGTGACGTCGGTGACCCAGGAGTCCCAGTACCCGAAGTTCGTCAGGGTCAGGTCCCGGCCGCGGGTGTCAGTGACCTTGCGCAGGATCAGCCGGTCGTTGTACGGCAGCCGGGCCGAGGCGTCGTAGGTGAACGTGATCGTGTTGCCGTTGCGGTCGGTCACCGTGGACAACCCGTAGGAGGGGTCGGCGCTGGTGCCGATGTTGAGGAACTTTTGCGCGACCTTGGACTGGCGTTCGGTGAGGGTGAACGTCCCGTCAGCGTTGGCGACCAGGTCCGCGTCCAGGCCGGTCGGGCGGATCCAGGAGCCGTCCAGGGCCTTGTAGTAGGTCCACGCCGCGCCGGTGGCGTCGGTGTAGAACATCGACCCGGTATAGGGCTGAAGCGACACCCCGGACAAGGAGTTGCGCCAGCGGGCGCCGTTGGTGCCCAGCGCGGCCGTTCCGAGGCTATTGGAGGTGTGCGCCAGGTTCAGGTCCAGCCCGACCCCGGCGATGCTCAGCTGCTGCGTGGTGACCATCGCGTTGCCGGTGGCCGGGTTCACGCTGACGCTGGTCGCATCCGAGAGGTCCTCGGTGATGACCTCGTTGGCCTTGCGGTCCCCGCCGCGGGGGTTCCACTCAATCAGCAGGCTGGCGTCGTCGGGCTTGGTGAGGTTGACCGGCGCGCCGCCAGAGGCGGCGGCGGTCTTCTCCAGCTCGAACCCGGTGTAGTTGGCGGTAGTGCCCTCAGACCAGCGCTGCACGGCGTCGGCGACGTCGAAGGACAGCTCCCCTGCCGTAGCGGTGTTGATGGAGGCGCGGGCGATGGCCGCACCGCGGTCCCCGCCGGCGCTGGCCCAGGCGGTCGAGCCGTCGCGGGTGTTCCACGTCGCCCCAGCCGCGAAGCCGGCGGTGAGTTCCTTGGCGTCGACGCTGGTGGTGCCGCCCCCGGCGACGGCGGCGGTCTTGACCCGCAGCTTGGCCTGGGCGATCTGCGCGTCGGCGGGGATGACGTCCAGCAGGGTCGGGAAGCGCAGCAGACCGCGCTGCTGCGCGCCGGTCGAGGAGTTCCAGGACAGCGGGATCTGCGAGCCGTTGCTGCACGAGGTGGTCGTGGCCGCACTCGAGGAGATGCCGCAGCCCAGGATGGAGGCCGGGTACTGGATGGTGGGGTCGATGACCACCGGCCAGGCCCGGTCCGCGGCCTTCAGCCAGGAGGCGTCCGGGGTGACGGTCAGCGTCGTCTGGCCCACCCCGTCAGCACCGACCGCGCCGGGGGTGAGGGTGACATCGATGTTGTCCGAGTGCGCGCCCTTGGCGTCGTCCATGAACGGCGCTGGCAGGGTGAAGACGGTGGCGCCCTTGGCGTTGGTCACCGTGACCGTGTCGTCTGCCTCGGTCAGCTTCAGACCGGGTCCGGTCTTGACCGTGTAGGACAGCGCCCCAGCAGCCAGGGCGGCGGCGTTCGGGGAGTCCAGGGTGATGGTCTCCTTCACCCCCGAACCCTGCGCCTGCAGCGCGACGTCGGTTCCGGGCAGCACGTCGGCGTAGGCGACGGTGGCCCCGTCGACCTCACCCGCCACCGGTGCGACGTCGGGGGCCTCACCCGCGGCCGTGGCGACGGTGGCAGCGGCGAGGGTACGCGCCGTGCCCGTGGCCGAGGAGGCGCTCTTCGAGGCCGCCGGAGCCGCAGCGGGAGCGGTGGCGGGGTTCAGTTGCAGGGACACCCACTGCCCGGCGTTGGCCCCGTCGGTCAGCGTGACCGGCGCAGTCAGGTCCTTCGGCAGCGTCGCGTCGTACCCGGCGGCGGAGTTCGCCCACCCGGTGTCCGCTCCTCCACCAGCCGGCCCCCCGGCCTTCTGGTCAGCCGGGATGAGGGTGTTGTCCACCGGCTGCCAGGCCCCGGCGTCATCGCGGAAGTTCACTGCCTGCGGCGACAGCTGCGTCGTCCGCGTCCCCGTCGCCGGGTCCACCGTGGTCGTCGAGTTCGCCGTCCGCGCGGCCACGTCCTCGCCGGGCTCCGCGTCCGGTGCGGGCTGGGCCTTCGCGGTCTTCTCCGCCGCGGCCTTGGCTGCGTCTGACAACCCTGCGTAGTCGCCGTTGGTGGGCTTGACTGGCTTCGGTCGTCCCGCCTGGAGGGCCGCGGCAGCACTGGCCGCCGCGCTCCCGGCCGCCTCGGTGGCCGTGGGCGTAGCTGCCGGAGCCGCCGCAGCGGGCAGCGCGAACGCCACGGCCACCCCCGCGGCGACGGTGGCCGCGACACCGGCGGACAGCACCCGCGACGGAGCGCGACGCGGCGAGCTCGCGGTCTCCTTCTCGAACGCCGATCCAGAAAATGGCGACGATTCGACGCTCAAGTCGGCTGCGGCAGCGGCCGAAGTGTTCATCAGCTGCTCACTCAGCTGCTCGTTCAGCTGATTGTCTCGCCCGGCGCTGCCCCGCCCGGTTCGAGACGCGCGGCGCAGGCGGCCGCGTTCTGGTGTTGCCATGAGGTGTTCCCCCCTCGCGCACCCGAACCGGTCGCTGCCCCGCGAACCTCGAAGTTCGGGTGACTCACAGCTGTGGACTCTGCCGCACACAGCACCGTCACGGATAGCAACCGATCGGGTGACCGCCGTGACAAGTCTCACGCCTTAAACATGTAACGCTGCGTAGTACTTCGGCGATGGTGTCACCCACATGGGTGCCTCCCCTCTCGCCCCTGCCCCCCCTTCGAGGGGGCACGCCGAGCGGCGTGCCCCCTCAAAGGACGGGGCCTGGGCGAGTCATCTCCTACGGCCGTTCGGTGACGCCGCCTCACACATACCCCGGCAGCCTTCATCCGCACCACGGCCGGCGGAGTTTCGGCAGCAGCAGCGTCAGCACTGCGGGCGGCGCCGCCCGGCTGGTCCTCGCCGGCGTCTTGGCGCTGGTGCTGATGGGTGCCGTGGGCACGGCGCTGGGGCGGTCCGGGGTTGGCTCATCTGGCGGCCCGGAACGACTGCCTCGGCTGAGGCGTCGTGGCGCCAGGCCCCATGCGCGGCCGCCCGCCTGGACCTCAGCACCTGGCAGGAGACCACCGCGGGATCGGCCCGACCCGCTACGTCCCGCCGTCCTGCACCCGCGACGCGAAAGGGTGGGGCGCAGCCAGCCCGGCGGCGCCCCACCCTTTCGTTCAGGAGTGCTTCGTCAACGACCGCTCACCGCAGGCACCCCTTGCGCGCGGGGTCTGCTGCTCGCCTCCTCAGTTGTACGTGCCGTCGTCAGTCAGTCGCTCGTGCAGGCGCACACTCAGCTCCCGGGCCGTGTTGCCTAGGCGCTCGCCGGCATAGACCCCCGACAGCTCGTCCAGCAGCTGCATCACCACCTGGGCCTCGGCCTCGCTGAGGATCCGCAGACGAACGGAGTGCTGCTGGGCCGCCTTCTCCGCGTCCAGCTTGCGCCACAACGCCGCGTCGACGATGTCTCGGGACACCGGCCGGCCGGCGGGGTCCTTGACCGTGGTCGTCAGCCGTGCCGGCTCGACTGCGGGCGCGGGTGCGAGCAGGCCGACGACTTCCTGGGGCACCATGAACCCCGCCGTGCGCTGGTAGGAGCGCACCGTCGGGTCGTAGACCGGCTGGAGCAGGTCCGCGGCGTCCTCGGGCAGGTCGCCGCTGTCCCGGAAGGATCGGACGATCCGGTTGACCGGGCGGGTGAAGCCCTTCAGCGACCGCGAGGCCGGGTAGCCGGCCAGGTCGTAGACCTCAGCCCGGGCGATGAAGCCGCCCTGCTCGATGGCGCGGTTGATGACCTGAACCTGGATGCCGGCTCCTGCGACCGCCAGCTCGGTGAGCAGCTGGCGTGTGACCTCGAGGGTCCAGCCCGTCGTCTCGGACTCGACCTCCCCCTCGGACGTGAGCATCGGCCTACGAGCCTGGGCCTCCAGACTCAAGGCGCTCTTGTGCAGCTGAGCCCGCAGCTCTTCGGACCAGTCGGTGACGTCGGTGGTGTGCAGCAGACGTGGACCGAAGACCGACCCATTCGCATCGGGGTGATGCATCAGACATGCTCCTTTGTGGTGGTCCCGGCGCCGGACCGCGCCCGCGAAGTTGGGGCCGGCGCCGGGACTGCTGTTGCCGCTGTCTAGCGACACCACCAGCAGACACCCCAAACACCCTGGCGTCAACTGTACCCACTCAACACTGTTACACATCTACAGTTGGGGAGCGCTGTCGGGCGCCTCTCGCACCGGCCGCTGAGGGTGGCTCACCTGCTGGAGCTGCTGCCCCCCAGGGAGGGCGGGCGCTCCTGAAGACCCGGGCCACCGCTGTGCGCTACCAGGACTTCCTGGCCCACCTGCCGTCACCGCAGCCAGCCACATGGCCACGGGACCCGATCCACGACCCCCGGTCGACGACCTCCCGACGCTCGCGAGCGCAACCTCACGCGTCCTGGGCTGCTAGCCGGAAGCACCGCCGTCAGCGGCGTCGGTATCGGTATCGCAGTGTGGGTCATCGGCTTCAACGTCATCTAGTCCAGGTGAGAGTCCGGCTTCCCGACCTGGGCCGAGGTCCAGAACTGACGTCAAGCCGCCTTCCTCATCGGGTTCGTCATCTTGGCTGCGGTAACCATGTGCTCGGCCCGTTCTCCTTCGCCCAGCAATACCGCCGAATGCTGGAGAACCGTCGCGTCGACCGCGAGCGTGACAGGTTTGCCAGATGAAGTGGCCGATCAATCCACGCATGGGGTCTCTGACAACGAGTGAGCCCTCCAGCTCAAGTGCGGGGCTTGAAGTCGGTCTACAGCTCATCTGACCAGCCGCGGCGAAGCCGGCCTCACCGACGGCCGAGGTAGGTACTGTCCACGGATCGGGTTGTACGCCGGGCTGGGATGGTACGAGTGGTCGCAGAGTAGTTCGATGACCATCACTCGATTGGCGCAACCGTTCCTGCGCCCATCACCCTATTAGCTGAACAGTTCCTATCGTGTCGGACCCCACTGCGACAGTGACCCCCGTTAAACGGTGACAGGGTCAAGGTGCGAGGTGACGATGGACGACAGCAACGGCGACGGTATCGCCCAACCTACTGCGGAGAGCCAGGACAGTCCTCCTGCGGTGACGAGGAGAAGGCGCGGACGTGTCTCCCTGTCTTGTGCGGTATGCACGACTGCTTTCACCGTTGATGCCTACCGAGCGGAAACCGCGAAGTTCTGCTCACGGGCCTGCCAGGGCCTTGCGCGACGTGCCCCGGTCGCACCCTGCGACACCTGCGGGACACCGGTACCTCGTCCCCCGGCTGATCCTGACCGACGGTTCTGCTCGATGGCCTGCCGAGATGCCAACCGGCGTGTCACCGTAACCTGCCAACAGTGCGGCGTCGGGTTCAGCCGCAAGGCCAGCGAGGCCGAGAAGCGACTGTTCTGTTCGCGGACGTGCATGCAGGCAGCCTGGCGGTGCCGGTGGTGCGCTCGACTCGTCTCGGCCCGACGCCGGCAGGACCGTCCTCAAGCTGGGATGGGTCGGTTGTTCTGCTCTGACCGTTGTGAGGTGAGTGCTGCGCTCCACGAGGAGGCGGAGGTCACTGGCTACCGACGCGCCTACTGCTCTGCGTGCCAGCGGGTGAAGGCGGCCGAAGACTTCCATCACGAACAGGCCAACCGCAACGGGCTGTCAGGGCGGTGCAAGGACTGCACGCGGCTCAAGTACGAAGGGACCAAGGAGGCGTATCAGCGACGGCGCTACCGCTACCAGGCTGGCCCCGGTGGCCGGGTCCTGCCCTTCACCGCCCAGCAGCAGGAGGAACGATTCTCCCTGTGGGAAGGCCGGTGCTGGAAGTGCGGCATCGCCGAGGCCACCGAAGCCGACCACGTCAAGCCGATCAGCAAAGGCGGCTGGCACTGCCTGGCAAACCTGCGGCCCATCTGCCACAGCTGCAACGCCCGCAAACGCGAGACCTGGCCGCTAGCCGGCGAGTGGCTAGCGGCCAACTTCATCCACCCGAACCCGGCACCGGGATCCGATCGCCTGAACCGGCGGCCTCGCGAACCCCGGATGGAGCACACCTGCCCACAGTGCGGTAAAACTCAACTGCTTCGCGCCTGCGAGGCACGAATCAAGAAATACTGCTCCCGCGCGTGCATGAAGACAGCGAAGCAGGGTGGCCGACTGACCCTGATTTGCGAGCACTGCCGGGAGGAGTTCGAGGTTCGCGATCAGACGTGGGCACGAGAACGACGATTCTGCTCTCGATCGTGCGCCTATCAAGGGAACCGTCGCAGGCAGGCGTAACATAACCGGACTGTCTGTCCGTCGGCCACTGAATCCGCAGGGGCGGCAAGGTTGTAAGGCGGCGCGTCTCGTAGGTGCGCCCAATGATTGGTAGTGTTCACGTCATGGGACCGGACGACCTCGCGGAACTCGACCGCCTTCTTGACCTCTTTCAGGAGTGGCGCAAGCGGATCACCCTTCCCCGACTGGGCTACAACACCCCACGCCCAGGAGGCGCCCTCCTGACCGACCAGCCGCTGCCAAACGGTGACCTGCCGTGCACGCTGGCATGGCGTGCAATGGCCGGCGGGTGCGAACACCTGGCGTTCATCGCGGAATACTCACGCGCTAACGACCTCGAGGTCCGCCCCAAGCCCTTCGCCGTCCTTGCCCGGGCTGCCCTACTGGGAGCAGCCAAGGCCGCCTATCTCCTCGAACCTGACTCGGCACAGGAACGGCGCCATCGGTCACTCAAACTGTTTACCTCAGAAGTGAGCAACACCGAGAAGGTTCTCTCAGACATCAACCTTCTCCCAGCGTCGGAACGGCCTGACGACTATCTCCGGGCCGACCGGGAAATGCGGCAACTCATCGACGCATCAAAACGAGCGCTGGTCGCTGAAGGTTTCAAGGAGCGCACGCGCATCGACGAGACGCCCTTGCTCCTGACCGTCAGTCACCTCCTTGACATCGGCAAGGGAGACCCTGCCGCCGGTGTCATGACCTCTTGGCGGTACACCTCCGGTGTCGCCCACAGCATGTCGTGGCACTGGGACCTGCTCCCCGTGGACGAGGACCCGTCCCAGCAGTTGGCGTACACCATCGGTGCACCGGGAAGACTCATGGAGGAGGCATGGAAACTGTGGGAGTTGCGACGAGCTGAGTGAGGCTTGCTGTAGCCGCCGGCGGTTACTGACGAAACCTCACTCGACTACCAGCGCGCTTCAGCCTCAACGGTCCTCCTGCGGCAGAGTCCAGATGGGAACTTCCAGGGCACCCCAGTGCGTTCCGTGGCCGGTCGTAACGTCGGCTGGCGTTGGGCCATCAAACATCTGGATCGGGCAGCTACCACCCAGATGATGAGTGCGCCCGATCGTCCACAGTGCGTCGAGCAGGTCGGCCGCGACGATGACGAAGGCGAGCAGGCCGGCTGGGTCCACGGTGCGCAGCATCCGGTACCAGTGCTGCTGTTTCTCGGCGCCCTTGCCTCTGACCTTGTATTCCAGCGTCTCCAGGCTCGCTCCTCTGAGGAGGGGGACGTCCTCGGGGCCAGCGTCCCCGGCGAACGAGAAGCTGACGAGTTTGTGACCTGGCAGGGAGCTGAGCCCGTGTTTGGCGGAGTTGTAGCCGTTGGATGTGTCGAGATAGAAGTGGGCGAAGTGCCTCAACCACGACGCAACCCATGTCACCGTTCGAGAAACTTGTTCCACGCCCAGTTGTTGAGTGATCGCGGCCCGATCACCGAGGAAACAGAAGCCGATGCCTTCGTGGAGGTCGTCAACTCCAGAGGGTTCGATGATGCCTTGCAGACAGGTCTTGAAGCGGGGACCGCTTTGCAGTTGCGACAGGGCCAACCACGGGGAGCCACCCTGACGGGTGTCCAACAGAGCAAGATAGTGGCGCAGCAGCGACTCGCCCGCGTGGTGGGCAAGCATGAACGACTCCACGGTCAGGGCTGCCTTCTGCTGAGCAGGGTCGGCCGGCTCTTGCCCGAGAGACGAGCCTGGGAGGCGGTTCAAGACGTCACGAGTGAAGTCCCCGGTCGCTGACCCCGCGGGAAGCGATTCGTCACCGAACTGCATGAGAACTGATGCGCGGAGACGAAAGTGATCCGCGGGGGACGTCGAGAAGAACTCCTCGTTGAGTCTCCGAACGACCCGAGCCTCGTGATCACTCATGTTTTTTCCTTGTCGTCCTGGTCCACGGGTTTGAATAGGTCGTCCAGAGTGGTGCCCGCGTAGCGCGCCAGGCGCCGGGGAGTAGCCATCGCGCGCAACGACTCCACAGCAGCGGGGTGAGCTGCCTCCTTCAACTTGTCGTCCGTCAACTGGAAGCGGGAGACGTGCCGGGGGGAGTCCTCGTCCTCCACGTCGCGGGGATCGAAGGTCTGGGCGATGAGCCCGAACTCGACCAGCTCGTTCAAGGCGGTGTAGGTGTCGCTGGTGACCCCGTAGGTGCGGCGGAACCTAGGCGCGCAGCCCACACCGGTGCTTTCGTGCACGCCTGGGAAGCGCCAGGCGAGGTGACGGATCATGAAGTAGCTGGTGATCTCCGGTGGGGTCAGCACGTAGACCCAGCCGTTCGTCCAGAACTCGGCAGGGACACCGGGCCCCTGTCCAGGTTGAGGGGCGGTGTAGGGCACCGCCGAACCGTCCTCGGCAAGCAGCGTCCAGTCCTGCCACTGCGGCCGGCCATCACCGCGCCGGCGACTGACGTTCACCAGGTACTCAGCGTCCAGGCGCTCCAGTGCCCGCAGCATCCGTCGTCGTGCAGGGTCTTTGATCGCGGGGTCGGCAAGGAGGTGCGACCAGGACCCCGAGCCGTGGTTGACCATGTCGGACAGGTCCGGCTCGATGCCGGGCTCACTGCGGAAGCTGGCCAAGGCTAACGCCACCAACTCCAGCCGCTGCGCCCAGAGCCCACGGTGGGCCAAGCGAGCCAAGGGCGGGTGCGAGCGCACGTTGGCCTTGACGTGCTCGGCCAGCCGTCCCGGGTGCTGCTCGCTCCTGCTGGGCGATAGCTCCGGATCGGGCCCGTCATCCAGCTCCTCGGCAGGTAGGTCGGCCCAGATGAAGCCTGACCGCAAGATCACCTCCCCGTCACCCGACAGCTCACGCTCGCGCCGTAGCTGGTGGACGGCGCGGTTGATCACCGTCTTGCGTCGGGCGTCCTCCAGTTGGTCGATCCGGTCACGCCGGGCCTCGCGCTGCTTCGTGCCGGCCGCCTCGGTCCACGCCGTTCGCCGCACTCGATGCGGGTCTTCAGGGTCTTCACCGCCTACGTGCCGCACCGTCAAGACTGGACTCATCAGTCACCTCGTCGTTGGAGCGGCGTCGGTTGGAGCGGCCTATAGCAGCGCTATCGCTACGCGGAACGATGCTATAGGCCGCTCCGGCGTACGTCGAGGGCCGCTCCAGTGCACGTAGCGGCTAGCGCTGAGCCCGCGTCAAGGTGCCGGTACGGATCGCATCTTCGATCCGGCCGTCTGCACCGACGGGACTGCACGAGGAGACGCGAGGTACGAGATGGAATCGCACGAGAAGACCGGTGACCGCATCACCGCCGACCACCTCCAGGACGCCGACGGCGACCGGCTGGATGCTCACCGTCCGCGCCGTCACGCCATGGGCCACCGGCTCGGGCGTGGGCTGGCCTGGATGATGCTGGCGACGGGGACGGGGCTGTCGTGTGCGGTGATCGGCCTCGCCGTTGCCGCCGGAGAGCTCAACACAGCAGCGGTCGCGACGGCCGGCGCCCTGGTCGGTACGGGGCGAGCACTCCTCGGAAGCGCCAGTGCTTCCAGCAAGACCCGCTCATGAGCCTCAACGAGTGAAATCGCAATGGTGCGTATGCTGATGTGTAAGAGGGGTATCGCTACCGCGACGAACCCCGCCGATCTCAGCGGGAGAACCAGAGTGACCACGAATCGACGACTCACCTCGTCTACTCCGTCGACATCCACTTCTCCCACCCCTCCCGCCACTACCCCTGTGCTAGCGCACCGCGAGTACCGCTACTGGCGCCTGCTACGCGGCGACGACGTCCTAGGCCACGTCGGGCACCTCGACGAGGTCCAAGCCCTCACCGGAACGACCCTCGTCGAGACCGGCGGCGACGGCGCCGCCCTGGCCCCCGGCACCCTGCCCCCCGACCTGCACGCCGAGGTCAGCGCAGCCCGCACAGAGAACGAGGCCACCACAGCCGCCCTCGACCAGGCCCGCAGCCAGTGGCGCCACCTGGCCCTGTCCCTGCGCCGCGGCGGCCTGAGCTCCACCGAGACCGCCAAGGCCCTCGGCGTCTCCCGCCCCGCCGTCGACAAGCTCGTAGCCCGCGCCACCGCCGACACCGCACCCACCGACTCCCCGGCGCTCGCGGGCGCTGGCACGCCCCCGGGCACACCCTTGGACGCGGTGACCGGCGCACTGGAGGACGGCGCGCCGGACCCGCAGGCGATGGCTGCTCGCGTCGAGGCGGTCCGGCGTCAGGTGGCCGAGGCCACCGCACGTCAGGAGGAATTCTCCGGGCGCTGGCGACGGCTGGCGGTGGCCCTGCAAGACGCCGGCCTCACCAACCGGGACGTCGCGCACCTCATGGGGATCAAGGAGCCACGGGTGACCCAGCTCGCGCCTCGTGACGGCCGGCGCAGCGCGCCCACGCCCACCACAGCGAGGAGCAGATGAAGGTGTGGTGCCGGTGAAGGGCGTGCGGTTGGTGAAGCTGGGCGCCAGCAACTTCGCTCCGTGGCATGTGAGTCGCCGGGTCGACGGGGGCCATGTGACCGCGTGCCGCCCGAACGGTTTCCCGTTCGGGCTGGACTACACCCGCTGGGAGTTGGTTCCAGTGGACGACGTCTCGTCCTGGCGGTTGTGCGCGCGCTGCGTCCGGACGATCCGAGCGGCTTCCAAGAGGAAGGCAACCCCAGCACCGCCGTCTACTGGTGAGTGAGCCAGAGCCCTGCTCGATCAGCTGAAAAGAGTGGGGTCGCCTTCGCCGGCCTCGGCGGCTCCGGTGACTGCCGCACCGACCTCGGGCAGGTAGGCAGACAGGCGGACCCGGATGGTCGCCATGAGGCGATCGACCGACCCGCCTTCCTCCAGCGCGGCTTCTGGCGCGAGGTCCAGGGCGTAGTGGGACATTGAGCGGGCGTCGGTGGCGATGACGCGCCAAATGTCGAGGGAGTTGGGACTGGTGTCGGCCGAGACGTCGAGGTCGAGAACGTAAATCCAGGCTGGTGTCCTCCGCTCGTTCAGCTCCTCGGAGGACTCACCCAACTGCCATGTACCGTCGCCGCGGTCGACCAGCTCCGGGGCGGCGAGGTGCCGTTGCCAGGAGTCCCACACCGGCTTGGGATCGCGAAGACACACCCAGCCGAGGTCGGGTGCGCGCCGATCTGGAACTTGAACATCATCTGGTAGAAGGTCCGCTTGAAGACGTTCGAGATGTTCGGACCCTCCATCTTCTCGGAGAGCCACTGCGGTCGGGAAGCCAGCGCGTCGTGGAAGTCATTGTGGTGCAGACGCAAAGCGTCACGAAGGTTACTCACGGCGGCGCGGTAACTGCCGTGGTAGTCCATCGTCTGAATCTCGAAGATTCCGTACCGACCGAGCCGTAGTCCGCCAGCACCGTCGGGCAGAATCTCCACCATCGTCGCGTCGAAGGAGAACTCCGGCGAGCGCTCTGTCGCCGCCAGCGTAATCTCGCCGCCGAGCTTGGTCTGGAAGTAGGCGACGCACGGCGTGCCCGCTGTCACCGCCGCGCGGAACGTCGCCCGTCGCTGAGGATCAGCGAGCACCGTCACAGGCACTACCTCGACCTGGGCGTCAGCAGTGATATCGAACAGTCGCCGGGCGACGTCCTCGACGAGCGGGGTGTCGAGTGAGCGGATCGGGCACACCAGCCAGTCCTGGCGCCCGTGGGTCTTACTGGTGCTGCTGACCGTGCAGACCCCGGTGCTGTTCTCGTTCTTGACGCAGAGGCGGTTCTCCCCGGTGGCTTCGGTGAGGAACGGGCAGCGGCCCGCGCGCTGGTCGGCCAGGGCGTTGGGCGTGCCGGCAACCACCGGGAACACGCGATGGCCGTACCACTCGGCAACGTGGTTGCCGGGCTTGGCGGCCGGGCTCACGCGCGGGCTTCTGCTCGCGCCAGCGAGGCGGCGACGTTGGTCCGGCATGCATTGATGAAGTCGTCGGAAATCTCGAAGCCGACACCGTTGCGGTCGTTGTCGATGGCGACGGTCAGGGACCGGCCCGTGCCGGCGAATGGGTCAAGCACCGTGCCGCCCGGTGGGCAGCTCGACAGGATTCGCGGCTTCACGATGGCCTCGGGGAAGGTCGCGGAGTGCCCATCGGAGCCGGCGCGGGCGTTGACGGTGACGACGTCGAGAGCACCGTCCTCGACGGCGTCCAGGTCGTACCAGTAGCTCGCGCGGCCCTCCTTGGGCCGCTTAACGAAGTGGAAGAAGTGCTCGTGGGAGGAGCGCAGCCGGTCCTTTCGGGGCGGGGGGCGACGTTGGGCTTGTGCCAGATCAGGTCGTTGCGCAAGATCCAACGCTGCGACTGCATGGCGATGGCGAAGCGCGCCGGGATCATGAGGAGCTGCTTCTCCTGGCGGTAACCGCCCATCGGGGTCTTGCGCCGTTCCCGGGGGTTGTCCCCGAGGCCCTGGCGGCCGTTGTAGCGGATGCTGGCCCAGCGGGCGAAGTAGGTATCCCCGATGTTGACCCAGACGCTGCCGCCTGGCTTCAAGGCCGCGGCGCCGCGCTGGAAGATCTCAACCAGGTGGTCGACGAACCAGTCCGGGATGGGCTCCATCCCGAGCTGGCCGCCGTGGGCGCGGTACCACTCGTAGGGTGGACTGTGGGCTGCGTCGGGCTCCTCGGCCAGCCACTCCCGCGCGATCTCGGCGTTGTGCTGCTGCCCGTAGGTCCGAAGACCCCAGTACGGCGGGGACGTGATGATGAGGTCGACCGACGCGGGCGCCAACGTCCCCATCAGGTCGTAGGCGTCTCCTTGGCGGACGTCGCCCGTCACGCGCGGTGCAGGTGCGAGGGAGTCCAGCCCGGTGGTTACGGCAGTAGAACTTACCCGCCGCCTCCGACAGAGACCGCCACATGAGCTGGACACGCCCTCAGTCGCAGGCACCGCTGCCGCTGGCTCTCGCCGGTTGGGTCGACCTACTCGCAAGTTCAGATAGCTAGCATGTTGCTAGCAAGTAGCTACCATATTGCTTCCGATGAGCGAGATCTGGCTACCGCTGCCACAGCCACCCGGCGATAGCTGACCCAGCAACAGCAGCAGCACCAGGAGGCGCCCACCTCCGCAGAGCGTCCATGCGCCGCCAATGCCGTCGCCTCGCCTCCACCTCCTTGGGGGACGGGAACACAGGATCACGGCTTGCCTCGGGGTGTGAGCGGCGTAGCTGCGCAAGCTCGGATGGTGTCGGAACGTGGGTCTCCAGGTACAGCACACGCTCTCCGAGCGCCCGGCGGTGAGCCTGTGGGTTCCCACCGCGGACACAGAAGGTGATGTAGCCCTCCGCTAGTCCTCGGGCCTCATGCCGGTAGACCAGCGGGCGATGAGGGTCTTGAGCTACCCGCAGTAGACGCGCGGTCAGCTCCTCGTTAGTCGGTTCGCCGGCGGCACGCTCGTCGGGGGACGCGGTCATGGCGCAAGCCTCTCTCAGACGATGCGAAAGACGTCGGCCGCCGCCACGGCGACCTGCTTAGTGATCCGGCGGAGGACTCGAACAGGCGTTCGATAACGTGTCATCGTGGTGCTGTGCCAGGAGGTCAGCTCTCACGCGCTGAGCGTGCACGCATCGACAGCGAATGGGTGAAGGACCGGGCTCGCGCTCAAGAGAGTGCGCAGCAACGGGCCGCCGCGCACGCCGCTGCTCAACCCGGCGCTGACGAACGTCCCGCAGGTGATGGCACAGTCAGATATCGGCAGTGTCCGAATGGACGCTGCCGACACAAATTATGGCGGGACGACTCATCCAGCGGGATGCCATCAGTGAAGTTCGGTGGCTACTTGCGTGGTCGGCTCCTGAGCGTGGCCTCCTTGCCCAGGACAGGGTCGTCGCGGAAGCCAGCCAGGAAGGCGCGTCCCTCGTCGCGACCGACTCGTACTGCCGTACCAAGGAGGAGGATACGGGAGGGGCCATTGGCGGGGTCCGCAATGAGGCTCTTTAAGTCCTCGAAGTGCGCCTTCTTCGCGAGCTTATCCAGCGCCTCAGCCAACCCCTCACTCAGCTGCGACCCAGGAGGGGCAGCTTTGTACCGGTCGCGGAACTCGACCCACAGTTCAGGTGAGTACGGCTGCTTCAGCAGTCGCGCGAGTAGACCTAAGATCTCGTCCGACCGCTCGCCGCCCCGGAAGTGTTTGAACAAGATTGGCAGGGCTTCCGGATACGGGCGCCGCGCCCAGTCAAGCAGCCACAGCGACTTGATCTCGATGCCTGCGGAGTGCAGATCGTCGAGGACGGGTTGTGCTTCTGCTGTTCTTCTTGCTGCCGCTTGCTCGATGCGGCGATCACGTTCAGCGATGCGGGCTTGGTACTCGGGGTCGTTGGCGAGTTGGGCTAGAAGTTCATCCGCCTTGATCGGCCCTCTGCGAGGTGGGGTCATGGGGTCCCCCGTGGGGTCATGTGAACGGAATCCACTTCAAGTTCACCTCTCCGGAGCTGATGGCCTTCTGTAGGGTTCCGCTTACGGTAGCGCCTCGGCGCAGGTAGAGGTCGAAGCGCCGACCGGTGTCCTTCGCATACTTGATGTTGTCGAGGAGCTGCGCCGTCAGGTCTTGGTGCTTCACATTTTTGACTTCACTGACCGCGAACTCAGTGAGACCGTCCAGAACCCTCTTCTGGTTGCCGATCGTCACGGTTGGTTTTAGCCCGATGTCGTAGAATGATCGGACCAACTTCTCGCCGAGCTGCCCCGTCTCCTGTGCGTAGGACCACCAGTTGATGTAGCCCTGGTCGCCAGCGAGCAGGGCACGCCAGCCCCCGTGTGCGGCGGCACGGGAAGCAGCAAACTTCGCCGCGCTAGCGGCAGCGAGCCCGGCGTCGTAGACGCCGGCGGCAGTACCGACAAGGCGCCCGTACTTGTAGATGAACGCACCGGAGTCGACGTAGCAGCTTGCCCCGGGACTGATGGACTCGCGCAGTGAGCCTTTGTCAGTAGCGGTTCTCCAGTCGGCTCAGAACGAGGGCCGTGGCGGCGATGGCGGAGATGCGCCGCGGGCAGAGGCTGACGTGGCGCAGCGCCCGCCAGCGGGTCTTGAGGTGGGCGATGCCGTGCTCGACGAAGGCGCGTTCAGCGTTGACGTAGGAGTTCCAGCCCCGAGTGGACTCGTCAAGAACTCCTCCGCCCCTGGGGCACCGGACGGGAACCCGGATACCGGCCCCAGCGCCGGTGTACGCCTTGTCGGCCAGGGTGGGAACGCCATCACGAGCAGCTGCGTAGAGCGCCGACAGGGCGTGGATGCGCGCGGCGGTCAGGTCGTGGGCGCAGCCCGGTTCGACCGGTGACACCCACAACGGTCGCCCGTCAGGGTCGGTGATGACCTGCACGAGACCGCCATGGTGGCGGTGCTTTCCGGAGTACCACCGGTCGCGCCGGCCGCTGCGGTCGTGGACGCGGTCGGTTTCGATGAGCGTGCCGTCCAATAGGAGGTGCTCGGTTTGGTTGCTGACCGCTGCGGCGATCACCTCGGGCAGGTCGGGTGCTTGGGCGGCAAACACGTCCAGAGCTTCATGCAGATAGCGGTAAGCCGTCTTGAGGCTGACGGTGTTGTCGCGGGCCAAGTCGGTGACCGCGGCGCGTTGGCGCATGAACCGAAGCAGCAGGACCGCTTGGGCAAAGCAGCTCAGCGATCGGCGTCCTCGGCGGGTGCCGATACGGGCGCGGTGGGCGGACAGCAGACGGGCGATGACCTGGGCAAGGTCGCGGGAGACGTCAAGGTGGCTGCGGTAGGCGATGACCATGGCGGTAGGAGGCTTCATTGTGGGCGCTTGGGCTGGCGTCAACGGAGGTGAGGCCAAATTCGGCGGGTTGACTTCTCTGGGGCATCACAGTGCGATCTGGCCAGCGAAGTCCTGGATCACGTTCCAGCCGCGGTCCCACTGCCCGAGGCCTGCTGATTCATTGAGGTGTCCGTACGGGCCGAGGTCGACATGTTCAGCACCCCAGCGAACCGCGAGCTGGGTAGCGACAGTCGGCGTGCAGTAGGGATCGTTGCTGCTGGAGATCACTAGCGCCGGCACCGTGGAGGGCGCCGCGGCCAGATCGGCGAAGCCAAGGGCGACCGGAGGAAACGCCGGACCGTGAACATCAGGAGGTGCCACCAAGACAATGCCTCGGCAGGCCAACTCTTGTCCGGCCAGGTGCGCCACCGGTAGGCAGCCGAGGCTGTGCGCGACGATCAGGACTTCGGAGCCTAGGTGCTGCACTTCGCGGTTGACCGCTTCCAGCCAGTTCCCGGCCTGCGGTTGGCTCCACGAGGAAGGGGAGAAGCGGGTGCAGTCAGCGCCCTCCCGCTGCTCCCACAGGCTCTGCCAGTGGCCCGGTCCGGAGCCATCGATGCCGGGCACGGTCAAGATCTTCATCTGGTCTCCTCAGGTGACGGATCGGTCCTTGGGCTCCCCATGGCGGCTCGACGCCTCCGAAGGGCGGGTCGATCGTGCAGAATCATCGCCGCAGACTCAGCTCGCCCCGCATCTGGAAGGTGAAGACGAATGACTTCAAAGATCAAAACCCTGACAACCGGCAGGTCATTCGACGATCTCGATGTACGCATCCTCGAAGCTCTGCAAGTCGATGCCCGGACCTCCTTCAGCGACCTCGCGCGGCGGCTGTCGCTGTCACAACCGGCGGTGTCCCAGCGCGTGCGCAAGCTCGAGGAGGCCGGCGTCATCCGCGGCTACCGAGCAGAGGTCGATCCTTCAGCGCTGGGCATCGGCATCCGTGCCACTGTCCGTTTGCGCACCACCCACGCCCACCTCAAAGCAGCGCTGCAGCGCTTCGGCGAGCTGCCAGAGGTCCTGGCCATCTACCGCCTCACCGGCGAGGACTGCTTCTTGCTGCACGTCGCGGCCATCGACGCTCACCGACTGGAGGAGGTGGTTGACTCCATCGCCCGCTTCGGCCCCGTCACAACCGCCTTGGTGCTACGTGAGTACCCCACGAAACCGGTGGGCGCACAGCTGCTCATGGGCACTCGTTGACTGCCGTGGCGGCGACGGGAGCATCGCTACGCATATAGAACCGTTACTGACAAAGGCTCACTGACGGAGCCCTCGATGACAGAGGTCATGGAAGGCTCCGGCTTTGGCAAGCCTCCCCCACCAATGGCTAACCGGACACAAAACTGCCGGGCCGAGTGCTGGGTCAGGAGACGGGTGCCGCGTATCCTGGCGATCGGACACTGGTCAGCGCCTGGTCGGTCAGGGATTTCTCGTCGCCGAAGACGTAGGCCGTCGTCAGGGTCGACTCGTGCTCGGCGACATACCGGCGGGTGCCCTCACCGACGTCGTCGCGGGAGGGAGCCAGCAGGACCGGGAACCCACCTCGGCCGGCGGCCGGTCCGGCGGCCAGGGCGTCGACGGTGGTGCCGTTGGCGAAGCCTGCCGCGGTGGTCCCGATGCCGGCCTCTCGGGCCACGAAAGAGTCGGCGATGGCGGCTGCGGTCGCGGACCGGTCAGGCCCGGAGAAGCGGTTGATGGGCGGGATGCGGCCTTGCTGGTAGCTACTGGCCGCGCCGGCGGCCTGAGAAATCGTGAAGGCGTCGATGGAGTTGTAGTCACCCAAGACGGCGATGCTGGCCGGTTGCAGATGCTGCAGGGCGAACCGGCTGGCCTCGGGCAGGCCGGTGGCGGTGGTGAGCAGAATCGGGATGTGGCCGCGGTAGGCCGCCGGTGCGGCGGCCAACGCATCGGCGGCTACTCCCACCTTGTCACCGCGGGCCAGGAAGACGGTGGCCACGGTGGCACCCGGTGAGGGGTCGGCGACGGTGGAGGCGATGGCCGCTGCGGTGGCGTACCGGTCCTCCCCGGCGATGCGCTCTCCCGCAGCCCCGGCAGTGAGTTGAGTGTAGGTGGCGGCGGACACCGACGCGTCGGAGCCGACGACGATGACTTTCGAGGGGCGCAACTGCCGCAGAGCACCGGCGGTGGCCTCAGGCACGCTGTCACGGCGGGTCAACAGGATCGGGGCCTGCCGGTCCCCGGCCAGGTAGGACGCCGACAGCGCATCGACACCGTTGGTCTCACCATTGGCCACGATGACCGTCCCACCGGCCTCCGCTCCCCACCCTGAGGCGGCGATGAGGGCGGCGGTCTCATACCGGTCAGCGCCGCCGATTCGTACGCCCGGAGCGAGGGGGTCGAACCCCGGAGCGGCTTGGGCGGCGGAGGACACCACCGAGGACACAGCGGAGGGCGCGATGGCCGGCGCCGCCATGGTCAGCGCACTGAGCACAGCCACTGCCGCAACGCGGCGAGCGCTGCGCGTATGGCGAGCGCGGTGGGTACGACGAGTACCGTGGGTGTAGCCAGTACGGTGGCGCATGAGACTCCCTTCGATGACCTGACCATGATCGTGCCATTGACCTGACAGGTCACCTCGCGGTCTTCGGTCTGAGACGGCGGAGCGCGGAAGGCGAAGACGAGAACGGACCTGGTCAGGCGACGCGGCCTGCTGGCCCCTCGCCCCGTGGCCTTCTTTCGGGGGTCACGTCGGCTCGTCCCTGCGGGTCTAGAGTGACCGGTTGGGCACACCGTCGTCGCCCGAGCGCTCACCCTGGGGGGACCATGCGCGTCCGAGGCTTCACCACGCTCACCGCCACAGCCGCAGCCACCGTGACGGCAGTGGTCGCTGCCACCCTGCTGGGGGCAGGCACAGCCCACGCCGCACCCGCACGCCCCGACCTGGTCGTGACCGCGGTGGGCTGGGGACCGCAGCAGACCACCGCCCACGGCAACCCGCTCACCTTCACCGCCACCATCGAGAACCAGGGCACCGCCCCCACCCCGGCCGGGGTCATCCACGGCGTCGGCTTCCAGGTCGACGGCACGCTGCGCACCTGGTCCGACACCTGGACCCTGCCGCTGCAACCGGGTGAGTCCAGAACCGTCGAGGCCAACTCCGGCCCGACCGGCTCACGCACTTGGACCGCGACCACCGGAACCCACGAGGTCTTGGCCTACGTCGACGACGCCGGGCGCATCGTCGAAGCCAACGAGGCCAACAACCGCACCAAGAAGCAGCTCACCGTCGCAGCCACCGGGCCGGTTGTGTCCTCGACCTACCGCAACGGCGCCCCCTTTATGAAGCTGGCGTCCTTGCCGTACAAGACTGGCCTGGCCTCCAGCATCTCCGGCACCGGGTACGCCGCCTGTTACACCGGCGGCGTGGTGCGCTGGGGCAGCGAGAAGGCCATCGGCGCCTACGGAGCGGGGAACTGGATGTACCACCAGGACTCCTCCTGGGGCTGGTCCGGCATCGCCGACGTCCCCGCCCGCGCCACGCCCATCGCCTCCTCAGACATCGACCTGGGTGAGATCGTCCGCTGGAACTACGGCGACCCCGCCCAGAAGCTGACCTGCAACCCGGGTGAGACCCCCGACTTCACGCGCCTACACGCCACCGCCATCACGACCAACCGGTACGCCATCGCCGCCAACGGCTACAACGCCGGCGCGCTGCTGGGCACCTACACCGGACCCCTCAACATCGACCTGCCCATCTAGCACACGCCCCCGGCAGACTCTGACCTTGTCAGACGACCAGCCCCCGGCCCCTCACGGTGCCGGGGGCTGGCCATGCTCCTCCTGCCGGTTCTGCCCCGACAGCCCGGCGACGGCGAGCAGACCGACAAGGGAACCAGAACCGTGAGCATTCCCGATGGCCACCGGCCACCGCCCGCAGCCGTGGTGAAGGTCAGCCTGTGGTGATAGTTGCGGTGAAGCTGGACGCGGCCCGAGCGTTGCCGGCTGCTGGGCAGCGCTGCGTGGTCGGCGTTACGGCCGCGATCGAGGTTTCCCGCGCCACGCTGTAGCGGATACAGAGGCAATGGTCACGGCGCGATTGTCGTCAGCAGCACTCCTGCGGCAGGTACCGCCCATAGAAGATTTCTGCTCCGTAGCCGGGGGTGAAGCCGATGAAGCCACCCTCGAACTGCTGCACGACGTAGTCCTCATCCCAGACGTGCTCCTCCTGCACGGGGAAGCCCAGCCGGCCGTTCTCCCACCCTTGGCCCGCCCACGCATCGCGGATGGCTCCATAGACGGGGTGCGCCCCAGTCGCTGGGCTCCAATAGATGGAGCCCCACTGGAAGTGGTTGTAGGCGCCTCGCCCGTTGGGTGTGCGCGTTTCTGAGGAGATGGGGAAGCCCAGGACGTCTTCACCGAAGCCGCAGTCGTAAGAGCACATCACGTTGCCGTAGGTCTCTTGGATGTCTCCCCTGACCATGTGCGCACCCGACCAAGGTGCCCAGTACATCGAGCCACCCTCGAAGTCCTGCCACCTGCCACGCCCCGAGGAGGTGGCGCCCTCATCGGTGATCGGGAAGCCAAGGATGCCTCCCTCCCAACCCAGCCGGCCCCAGCCATTCCGGATCTCCCCATGCAGCTCATGAGCACCCGTCCACGGGCTCCAGTAGATGGAGCCACCCTGGAAGGCGACGTAGGCGCCCTTGCTGTTGGGTGTGCGGATCTCCGAAGTCAGCGGCTGTCCGAGGAAGCCGCGCGGCCCGTTGTACCGGTACTCGTAGGCATAGCCGATTTCACCGTTCACGCGCGGATCGGCCTGAGCGGGAGCGACGATGCCGAGCGCAGCAACGACGGCAGCGGTCACGCCGACGGCACCGGTCTTCCAAGAGGCCATGCACGCACCGTAGCCAACACTTGTGCTGTTGTGGAGTGGATCCTGAGAGTCACCACTGCTCGCACCGGTGACGGTCCTCTACCCACATGCCTCGATCCCAAGGCCGCACCAGAAGGGTCCTGCGCGTGCCGAGCAGATCCGGGCCAAGATGCAGACCAAGGTGGCGACCAAGGTCGACCACCAGCAACCGCGCCTTACAGGCGAGGTCACGGTCATGGCGCCTTCCGCGATCGGGTCGGGCACCTGCACCTCTCCTCGGACGGCGATCACGATGTCCATGGACAGCCGTAGCCTGGCCTGATGAGGACACGCATCCAGCGAGACCAGCCGAGCAACGCTCGGCTGACCCTGCGCCTGGCGGTACCCCTCGCACTCCTGCTGGCCGCTCTCGCTCTCCCAGCACACCGCCTCATCACGGGCGCTTGGACCGGCAGCTTGACGACCGCGGCCATCGTCTTCAGCCTCGCCCTGGCCTTCTCCCTCGCCGAGACGCTGCTGTACCTCTACCAAGCCGGCGCAGCCCGCGGCCGTCGACGTCGTCCCTAGCTTCGACGCTCCATCGACCGCACGGGCACCCCGCCGTCCGCGTGCTCGGCGACCTCACGGTCTTGCCGATGACCGAGCCTCAAGAGCTCGTCGCTGCTCCGTCGCCGCATCGCCTCAGGAGGCTCCGCCACCCCGACGCTTCATCACGGCAGCAGTGACTTGATAGGGCACGACCGCGGTCACCAGGATGATCGCCAGCACTGCCCAGAAGGGCAGCGACGAGTCGGCCGAAGCGACCCCAGCCATCACGGTGAACAGCAGGGCCGCGAAGTCGAAGGCCCTTGGCCAACCGCGCCTGGCTGGGTCCGTCTCCCACGAAGCTCGCTCAGAAGCTGCTCGGACATGACTCCAGGCCGAAAGAGCCGCGAAGACGGCCGCAGGCACCAGCCACAACATCCAGATCACACCGCCAGGATCTCCCCTACGACCGCAGCTACTGCGGTAGTCGAGTCAACAACCGCTCGGTCATCCCGCGTTCAGGACGCTTCTGGGGTCGCGTCGATGCGCCGCAGCGCCTGAAGCAGACCAGGGTCAAGAGCAGCCGCAGCGCCGATCACTTCCACCCCCAGCAAGCGTCCGGCAGCGCTGAAATCGAGGATTACCTCGTACTCGTCTGAACCCGTGTCGACGACGACCTGCTTGAGCGCAGGGTCGGTGCAGTCGCCACTGAGGTCGATGTAGGCGGCGTCGACGTCCGCGTCCCAGGTGCTGTCCACATCCTCAGCATGCCGCTATGGGACACGACCGACCTCACGGTCATCCCGCGAAGCGGCGCGATCATGTGGGCATGAGTGACCACGATCCAGCACCAGGGCCGCTCGACCGCGCCGTGCACGACCTGCTCCTCAACACACTGCGCCCCTACGGCTCCCCCGCCGAGGTCAGCCTTCACCTGGTCCCCCACACCCGGCTGTGGGTCACTGCCGTCATCCCCCACCGCCCCAGCGCCGCGCCCCTGTCCGTCGGCGTCGAAAGCCCTTCGGACGCCACCGGCACCGACGTCGCCTTCATCATCACCGTCGCCCACTCCTGGCTGGAAGTCGACGGCCTCGACGAGCCCCTGACCTGGCTACGGCAGCTGGCCGAAGCGGTCTTCGCCGGCCACCTGCAGGAGACCGGCTTCACGAAGGCCAGCGCCGTGCGCATCCACACCGTCGCAGGTCTCGTGGAAGGCGGTGCCTGGCAGCTGCCGCTGGTGCGCCGGTTGCTACCGCATCGACGCTTCACCGCCTACGCCGATACCGCACCCGCCGGCACACCCTCGCCTCGCTGAGGCGGCGCGCCATGACCTTACGGTCATGGCGCGAGCCGCGCTGCGCACGGTCATGGCGCGAGCCGCGCTGCGCACGGTCATGGCGCGAGCCGCGCTGCGCACGGTCATGGCGCGAGCCGCGCTGCGCACGGTCATGGCGCGAGCCGCGCTGCGCACGGTCATGGCGCGAGCCGCGCTGCGCACGGTCATGGCGCGAGCCGCGCTGCGCACGGTCATGGCGCGAGCCGCGCTGCGCACGGTCATGGCGCGAGCCGCGCTGCGCACGGTCATGGCGCGAGCCGCGCTGCGCACGGTCATGGCGCGAGCCGCGCTGCGCACGGTCATGGCGCGAGCCGCGCTGCGCACGGTCATGGCGCGAGCCGCGCTGCGCACGGTCATGGCGCGAGCCGCGCTGCGCACGGTCATGGCGCGAGCCGCGCTGCGCACGGTCATGGCGCGAGCCGCGCTGCGCACGGTCATGGCGCGAGCCGCGCTGCGCACGGTCATGGCGCGAGCCGCGCTGCGCACGGTCATGGCGCGAGCCGCGCTGCGCACGGTCATGGCGCGAGCCGCGCTGCGCACGGTCATGGCGCGATCCCAGCTGTCTCGGCTGCCGATGATCTTGCGGTCATGTCGATCTGCGCGAGGTGTTGACCTCGTAAGGTGCCTGCCAAGGAACGGGAGGCGGGATGCAACGGGTACAGCCCAGGGCAGTTGAGGTCCACACCCACCACGGCAGCAGCGATCGTGTCGCCACCGTCCTGCCCGGACGCGGATACACCTGCGAAGCCCCCCTGCTGCACTACACCCGCCTGCTCTTGCGCACCCGGGGCTGGACCGTGCGCACCGTGCACTGGAGCACCCCACCCACACCCGCACAACTGAACGGCTTCGCCCCTGACCTCATCGACGAGGTGCAGGCCCCGCAGCACCTGCTCATCGCCAAGTCGCTGAGCACCCGGCTGCTAGCCCTGGCTGTCGAGCGAGACCTGCCCGGCGTCTGGCTCACCCCGCTGTTACGCGAGGACGAAGTGCGTGCCGCCGCCGAGCAGGCCGGCGCACCCACCCTGCTCGTCGACGGTTCCGCCGACCCGTACTGGGACTCCACCGCCGCTCACGCCTCCGGACGGCGGGTGCTCGAGGTGGCTGGCGCCGACCACTCCATCGAGGTGCCCGGAGACGTCGGCGCCTGCCTGCAAGCCTTGCAGACGGTCGTGAACGAGATCGAAGACTTCCTCAACTCCTTGCCTTAAGACGCGCGGTCATCCCGCGATCAGCGCGCTCGACGACCTCACGGTCGTGCCGATGCGCGAGGTCGTCGAGACGCACTACTCGACAAGGTCGAGTTCGTCCTGGCCGAAGACGTTCAAGCCGGCATCGGGGAAACCCACGAGGAAGCCGCCGGCAGCGAGCTCCATGTCGATCACACCCACCGCGTCCGTCGTCAGACCATTCAGGCGACGCTCTTCGTCCACCGTCCTCAGCCGTACTCGGTCCCCCGCGCGCAGCTTGCGCGGAGCCTGTCCACCTGGGCCGAGAGTCACCATGCCTCGATGCTCCCGCACACCCAGGCAGCCGGGCCGAACTTCGCGGTCATGGCGCCGTGCGGGCGACGTCACGGTCATGGCACCCGACTCTGCCCCGATGGGCCGTGCGTGGTTGCCAACACCCAATGCGAGGCCAGCAGCCGGGACGAGCTGGGACCTGAGCGGTCCTTCGGCTCCTTCCATCACCGGCGACGACACGCGCACCCTGTTCACCAACCCAGCACTGGCCGACATACCCTGGCCTGACGCGACCTCGACCACCTCGCAGTGAAAGCACAGGCACGGCCTCCGCCCGCAATAGCGTTCAGATCGCCTCGAGCGGCGGCCACTTGGACACCTGACCCCTGCCCTCCGCTGGGAGGGTGGGACGCTGTCAAGGTGGCCGCCCTCCCTGCGATGCGAGCGTGCGGCCGGTGCACAGCCCCGCCGCCGCGCCTTCCGAACGCACCAGCGGACCGTCGGCTGCCCACCGCACAGTTTGCTGTTCGCCGGCGCGGCCCAGCGCCGCGGCCATGCCCATCGAGTAGGAGATGAGTGAGCATTGCACTACGCCGCCCTGGTGATGGTCTACGCAGTGGGCCTACTGCCGATCCTGGTCCTCAGCACGATCGGCTGGTGGCCCCTGCGGCCCTGGCAGGTCGTCGTGATCCTGCTTGTCCTGGCCCTTCCCGTCGTCTCGGTGGTCGACGACTCCCCTCTGGCCGAGCTGGGCTGGATCGGGGTGTACGGGGTGCCCTGGGCAGTGCACCTCATCGCGCCGTGGGCGATGCTTTTCACCACCCGCGCCCGGGTGCGCATCGCGATGCCGGTGACCGTCATCGCCGTCCAGCCCCTCTACTTCGCCACGACCGGCGCCATCTACCTGGTCGTCTTCGCTACCGTGCCGGTGCTCTCAGCCGGCTTTGCACTCCTGGTCGCCTGGGGCCGGCGGTTGGATGAACGCGATAAGGCGCAGGCCGACCAAGCTCTTGGCGGTGAAAGGGAGACAGCACCGGACGAACCGTCTGGGCGGCAGTAGCTGAATTACCGGGCTACAGGACTGATGGACTGCCGAGCTGCCGAGCTGCCGAGCTGCCGAGCTGCCGAGCGCTGATACCTCGCTGTCCTGATGCGCTGTTCATGACGCGTACGGCCACTTCGCCACCTGCGCACTCATCCCGCGTTGCAGGTTGCGGGTGCTCTCGTGGGGAGGTGATGACAGATGATCGTTGGCGGTGAGCTCCCAGGCCCAACCAGCCTGCAAATTCGCAGGCAGGTATTGCGACCGTGAGTAGGTTGCAGGAATCAGTTGACGTCAGGAGCTGGAGCCGAGGCCGTCGGTGATGGCAGCTGCTGGGCCGGCGGGGCCGGCGGCTGGGCTTCGGGTCTGTCGCTCGGCGTCGGCGTCTGCGATGGCACCGGGGCTGGCGTCTTGGCCGGCGTCGGCCCGGAGCTGCGGACCAGGGTGATCGTCGTCCCGGCCGCGGCCGCACGAGCACTCTGGGAGGCGATGAGCCCCTTGGTCACCGATGGGGAGGACGCCGTCTTGCTGGAGACGGCCACCTGAAAGCCTGCGGCCTCCAAGATGCTCCTGGCGTTAGAGACACTGCGCCCGACGACGTTGGGAACCTTAATCCGACCGTCGCTGGTGCTGGTCTTCAGGCCCTGGCTGGTGCCGGGAGTGAACGTCGCTTTCGGCAGGTTCAGTGCGTTCGAGGCGGGGCCGACAATGCCGGTCCAGATGGGGCCAGCGATCGTGGCGCCGAAGACCCGACCGCGCCGCAGGCCGTTAATCTTCTCCCCGATGGGCGACTTCGGTGTCTCATGACCCACCCACACCGCTGCGGCCAACTGTGGGGTGTAGGCGGCGAACCAGGTGTCTTTGCTCCCATTCGTGGTTCCCGTCTTGCTGGCAACTTGACGGCCGTTCAGTTGCCCCTTGCCGCCTACCGAGGCGGCAGTGCCAGCGGTCCACCCGCCCTGCAGAGCCTCGGTCACGTTGCGGGCGACGTTGACGTCGAGGACCCGTTTGCAGTCCGCTGAGGGGATGTTTAGCGGCTTGCCCTCGGTGTTGAGCATCTCGGTGATGGCCGTCGGTTTGCAGAAGTTGCCCTCCGCGGCGAACGCTGCGTACGCCCCGGCGACCGCGAGTGGGGTGACGAGGTTGGTGCCCAGTGTCAGCGAGGGGTACAGGTCGAGGTCGGCGTTGGTCTGACCGGTGGGGAAGTTCTCCTCCATCCGGCCTTTGTAGACGCCGAGCGACTGCGCGGTGGAGGCGATGTCGCACAGGTCGAGCTGCTTTTCCATGGCCACGTAGGCAGTGTTCACGGACCTGGCTGTGGCTTGGCGCACGCTCATCGATCCCTCACCTCCACCTTCGGAGTTGCTGTAGGGGTAGGTACCGCCGCGCATCTTTTGCCCACAGCTTGTGAAGGCGCTGAAGGGGTCGTTGCCTTTGCTGGGGGCAGCGACAGTAGAGTCCAAGGACCGGCCCGCCTTCAGCCAGGTCGCCAGGGTGAACGCCTTGAACGTTGAGCCCTGTTGGAAGCCTCGTGTGCCTCCCATGGCCTCGCCGACGTTGTAGTTGTAGGTCGTTACCCCCAGCTGGTCATCGTCGGGCGAATACGTGGTGTCTTGCGCCATCGCCAAGACGCTGCCCGTGCCCGGCTGGACGACGGAGGCCGCTGCGCGGGCCAGCTGGCCGGGGTTGACGCCCTTGTTGACCGAGTCCTGGGTGATCTGCTGCACGGTGCGGTCCAACGTCGTCCTGATCGTCAAGCCCCCGCTGCGCAGCAGCTTCTTGCGTTCCTCGGCCGTGGCGCCGAAGATGGGGTCGCTGTCGATGACGTGCACAACGTAATCGCAGAAGTAGGCTGCGGTCCCGGCGGCCAGACAACCTTGCCGGCTGGGGTTGCGGTTCAGCAGCAGTGACGTGGCGACGGCCTGGTCGTGGATGGCCTGGTCGATCTTGCCGACCTCCAGCATCCGGTCCAATACGACGTTACGGCGCTTGACGGCCGCATCGGGGTACTCCACCGGGTTGTAGGAGGCGGGGTTCTGCACCATGCCGGCCAGTAGGGCCGCCTCGGGCAGAAGAAGCTCAGCGGCGGGCTTAGAAAAGTAGAACTGCGCCGCGGCCTCGATGCCGTAAACATTGTTTTGGAAGTAGGCGACGTTCAGATAGCCGGTGAGGATGTCATCCTTCGACATCTCCTTCTCGACCCCCACGGCCAACTTCATTTCACGCAGCTTGCGGGCGTAGCCGTCGACGCCCTCGTGCTCGACCGCAGCGGCCGCAGCCTGGGTATCGCCCGCTTGAACGGCCTGCTGAACCAACACGTTCTTCACGTACTGTTGAGTCAGCGTCGACGCACCCTGGGTACTGCCCCCGCCGGTGTTGGACACCAGCGCACGGACGATGCCTTTGAAGTCCACGGCGCCGTGCTGGTAGAAGCGGTCGTCTTCGATGGAGACGATCGCGTCGCGCATGACGGGGGCGATCTGGTCGAAGCCGACGACGCTACGGTTCTGGTCGTAGACCCTGGCCATGACCGTCCCGTCGGACCACAAGATGGTGGAGGCTTCTGATAGGGACTGGTCACCCAGGTCGGTGGGCAGCTCGTTGAAAACGTCCACCCCCTTGCTGGTCAGGCTGCCCGTCACGGCCACCGCCGGGATCACCAGCCCTGCACTTAGGACCCCACCGACAGCGCTGACCGCGACGAAGGCGGCCAGCAGCTGCAGTACAGGACGGCGGGCAGGGGCAGCGGTGCGCGTGGCCTTCACACCTGTACAACGCCCGCTACCGTTGCCACTGTTGCACCCGGAAGCACGCCGATCACTCGTGGCCGCGACCAGAACCGAGCCGCTGAGCGTGCGCAACCCGGCCACCCAGCCGGGTCGGCCAGGCGGCTGCGCACCATGGCAGGAACAAGGCACCCCGCGCCAGGTCCTTGAACTCAAAGTCAATTCGTGGTACCGCCATATGATGAGCGGGAAGCGATGAATAGGCAGTCGATGCGTCGGGTGTCGCCGCTGCCCAGCCCGCTGCCTTACCCGCTGCCTTACCCGCTGCCTCGCCCGCTGGCGCGGACGTCGGCCACCGCGGCCGTGAGCACAGCGGTCAGGTCGCTGGTGGAGGCTGAGGTGGGTCCCTGGTGAGAGACGCCGACGAGCACGTCACCCACCCGTGCGATCCCGGTGACCTGGTGAAACGGTACTCCGGGGAACCCAGCGGCCGAGTCGGTCCTGGCTGCCCAGGCCTGCTCGGCGCCGGGGACCGTCACGGTCACGGGGTCGATGGCGTAGGCGAAGTGGCACGCCCCGGACCCGCCGGCCACGCCGTCGAAGGCGGCTGCCCCTTGGCCGGTGGGCCACATTGTGACCAGGACGGTGATGACCTCCTGCTCCTGGTCGGCGGTGGCCTGCCGTTCGTCAATCCACTCGAACTTCTGCGCGGCCACGGTCCGCGGCAGACTCGAGTGCGTATCGCAGCCCACGCCCAGCCCGGTCAAGGGGGTCAACTCCTCGGCGTAGGGGCCTTGGCTGGGCAGCGGTGTCAGACCCGCCGGCACCGCAGCCCGCGTCTGGGCCAGGTCCGGCAGGTGAACAGTCGCCGCCGAAGCCCCCGCCGAAGAGGAGCTTGGGTCCGGTGAGGCTGGCGTCGTAAGTGCCCCAGGGCCGGGAGATGCGCTGGAAGCTGGCAGGGAGGAGTGGCTTGGTGTCGGGCGAGAAGGGGTCGGCGAGAAGCCCTGACCGGCCGGGGTCGTGGACACTGTGGCGGTGGGCCAGGCCTGCAAGGTCACCGGAACCGCGGCGGCCGCGACCAGGACGGCGGCGGCCACCTGCAACCGGCGGGTACGGACCCGCCGGCGCAGCCGGGCGCGGGTCCCTGCGATCAGCTGCTGCTCGTTGAACTGCCGGGTGCGCACTTCGTGGTCGAAAGCGTCGTGCAACAGCGCGAGGACCGGCTCGAACCGGACATCGAGCAACGGATCAGACGGCACGTCGCCCCGCTCCTCACCTGGCATGTCGTAGTGGTCGAGCTCATCGTGGGACTGCATAGGGGGCTGGTCGGAAGACTCGTCGTAGGGCTGGTGCGAGAAGTCATCGTGGGGCTGGTGGTCATCAGGCACGGTGGGGGTCCTCCTCGGCGAGCAGTCGGCGCAAGGTGGCCAGGCCCCGGTGCACGTTGCTGCGCACCGTGACCATGGAACAGTTCATGAGGTCGGCGATCTCGGCATCGGGCAGGTCTTCATAGATGCGCAAGACCACCGCCATGCGCTGCTTGTCCGGCAGCCGCTGCAGCAACGCCAACATCCGCGCCCGCTCGGCGTGCGGACCGGCAGGGTCCCCCAGCGTCTGCTCGGGCAGGTCGGCGGGGTCGGCGGTGTGCTCGCGGCGCCACGGCCGGCGCCGGGAGGTGCTGACGGCGTTGACCAGCATCCGGTTCAGGTACGCCGAAGGATCCTCCAGGGCCTGGATGCGGCTCCACTTGGCCACGCACGCGGCCAGCACGTCCTGCACCACGTCTTGGGCCTGGTGCTCATCGCGCAGCAGCATCTGAGCCAGGCGCATCAGCTGCGGGCCCTTCCAAGCCACTAAGGACTCCAGGTCCCCTCCCCCTGTGAGCCCGCGGTCACCGCCGTGCTCACGACCCATACTCTGGTCGCGATCTTCCCGCTGCTGAGACATTCCCCATTCGCCTCGGGATGGCCCGCTGCTGGGCACGGCGGCGCCCACCCCTTTCCTCCTGCCGAAACCACTCCGGCTCACCGGCTCGAAGCTAGAAGCGTCGGTGACGAAGTCCCCTCCCACTTCCTCACCCACACCCGGACCTGCCTCCGGACCGCCACCGGAGCCAGCGAGTCGGTCCCACCACCCGAGGACAGGCGCGGAGGCGAGGCCATCGCGCCCGACATCGTCTGAACAGGGTGTCACTCCCGTACAACGCGATGACCCCGGCCAGCTGTTGCACGCCTCCAGCGATGACTTCACCGACACCAACATCTACAGCTGGACCCGCAACATCACCTAGACCCCCTAGTTCCCGGAGGCCACCGGCCTCGCGACGACCTCAGGCACGCCGATCGAACGCTCCGGGAAGGTCAGCATGAACGACGTCACGGTCATGGCGCGGGCCGCGCTGCGCACGGTCATGGCGCCCTGCCGGCGACCTCGCGGTCATGGCGCATTGAGCGCGACGTCACTGTCGTGGTGGTGGCCCGGGCCTCATGGTGGCCGCAGCCGGCAGGCAGGGCTATGCGCAGGTAGCGGTCGGGTCCCAGTAGCTGAAGCGCTCCATAGCGTAGCCACCCTCCACGCCGGCCGTGTACTCAGCAGCGGCGATGACCGTGCCGTGCCCATCGCGCGCCTCGGTCATCGTCTCAGTCGCCAACAGCGCCTGAGCAGCATCGAGGTGGGCCTGCGCTCGAGCAGTGTCCCCGGGAGTCTCGGCGCTAGCTGAACGCGTAGCCAGGTAGTCCAAGTCGTGTCGAGCTCCATCGACCATCGACTGCAGCAAGACCTGCTTGCTGGGGGCGCTGTGTGCCCCTTCGTAGATGGCCATCACCAAGCACCCTGCCCGTGGCGTAGCCCCACTTGACGTCGCATCTGCAGGACTGGGCTGAGCAGCGGTCAACCCCGCACCAGCGATCAAGGCACCGGCTGCGGCCACAACGATCACACGGCGCGACGTCCACCTAGTGCTCATGCCCACCCCATCGTCAGCCTGCAGCGCTTGACTGAGCTTCGACGCGAGCGTGACCAAAGGGGTTCCTCAGTCCCCTAGCCGCGAGTCGTTGCGCACGGTCATGGCGCGAGCCGCGCTGCGCACGGTCATGGCGCCGTCCGCGCGCTCGACGACCTCGCAGTCGTGTCGATCTGCGGGTGGTGAGTCGAGGTGAGAGGTCCAGGACATGTTGCTGGTCGTGACGTGCAACAACCGAGGGTGCTGATCGCGTTGTACTGCTGTGACACCTCCCGCCGCCAGCGCCGAGCACCCCAGCGCTGGCGCCTCCTCTCCCAGGGGTGAGCAGGACCCAGCTGGACAGGCCCGAAGCGACGGCGGCTCAATCAGCACCGACGCCTTCAATCGGCAGCGAGCCGGTACTGCGCCTCGCGGTGTGTGGGACCTGGAGTCCTTGGTGGCCTGAAAGGGGCCGCAGCTGGTCCGATTGGCCTGGACCCTGCTGCGCGATGAACACCAAGCCGAAGACGTCGTCCAGGACGTTTTGGCCACCTGCGTAACCAGATGGGCCCGCATCGAAGCCCTCGAGGACCCTTCGGCCTACCTCAACCGCATGCTGGTCAACGCCGTCACCACCTCCCGCCGCCGACCTTGGCGACGCGAACACGCCGCCGACCCCACCGACTTGGCCCAGCTCACCGAGCGGTCCCATCCCTTGCACATCGGAGCCGGTCTGGGTGATGTCGCCGGCACGCATGCGGAGCGGCAACGCTGCCTGGCCCTGCTGCGCCAGCTTCCGGACAAGCAGCGCATCGCCGTCGTCTTGCGCCTGTACGAGGGGCTGCCCGATACCGAGATCGCCGACCTCGTGGACTGCTCCACGGCCACCGCGCGCAGCAACGCCCACCGCGGCCTGGCCACGCTGCGCCGACTGCTCACCGAGGAGGGAATCACTCGTGCCTAAGCCCCCCGACCACCCCGACCTGCCTGGTCAAGGCCTCCCCCGCGGGGCAGGATCTGGCGGCACCAGCGACCCTGACGACCCGGTGACCGCGCTGCTGCTGGCCGCTTTCGACCACGACGTCCGCAGCCGGCCGGTGGATGAGCAGCGCCTGACCGCCGGTACCCGCGCCCGGCTGCAACAGCGCCGCCGGGTGCGGCGGGTGCAGGTCGCCGCCGCTGCCCTCGTCGTGGCGGCAGCGGTGCCGATCGGTGTGCAGGTCTGGCCTACCTCCATGCCTACGGTCTCAACCGTTCCGATTGCCCAGTCCCCCGGTCGGGACTCACCTCCGAGCCCGATCACCGGTCCACGCGCTGCGTCGCCCGCATCGACCCCCCAGCTCGGAGAGTTGAGCATCGCCGTCGTGACCTACGCCATCCCGGATATGACCCAAGCCCGCACGGCCCTGACCGGTACCCAGACGTTGCCGGACCTCGTCGGGTCAGCCGATCAGCGCCGCGCTCAAAGTCCCCTGGCCGGGCCGGTGGGGTGCTCCGGGGATTCCGCCGAGGCCGCCGAGGCCGCCGAGGCCGCCGAGGCCGCCGAGGCCGCCGAGGCCGCCGAGGCCGCCGAGGCCGCCGAGGCCGCCGAGGCCGCCGACGTGCACGACTACAGCATCGCCGGGCGGGAGTTCCAGTGGGCTGATCAAGCGGTGTCTCAACACGTCATCACCCTCACCGTCACCGGGTGGCCGGCCGGCACTGGGGCGGCGACGTTCCAGGCCGCCACCGGCAGACACCTGACCTGCGCGATGACCGGGCAGTTGGCACCGGTCGAGGTCACCGTCCCCGGGGCGGATCAGTCCTGGGCGGTGACCGCCGACCTCGGCGGACCGCCGTCCTACCTCACCGGCTCGGCTCGAGTGGGGGACCTCATCGTCAGCGCGTCCCTGCCTGCCGCTACCCGCGAGGCTGCGGCCGCTCGCTCCGATGAGCTCATCGCCCTGCTCAGCGCCGCAGTTCAGGACCTGCGGGCCAGTGACCTCGCCGCCGTCCGTGGCAGGTGAGCGGGGTCAGTGGCGCCGGCAAGCCTCGAAGGACCGTTCTCACCCCGGTGGAGCAGACGGTGCGTGTGCAGGGCCCGTGCTCACCTGAGGGGGTCCGGTGCAGCAAGACACCCCACTGCCCACCACCGGCGACGCTGATCCGGTGAGCTCCACCCGCGCCTCTCATGGGCTGGCCGACTGGCTCTGGCGGGTCGGTATCGTCAGCCTCCTCGCCTCGACCGTCGTCGCCTTCACGCCGACCGGCTGGGAAGACGTCTGGGTCATCGGGTCTTGGGTTCCCCGCGCCCTGCACGTGGTCGGCGCCCTCCTGGGTATCGGCGTGGTGTCCCTCATCGCCGGAGCCGGGTGCCGGATCGTGCTGGCCGACCGCGCAGTGCCCCGGCCACGACGGCACTGGGTCCGCAAGGTGGGGACTGGCCTGGTGACCGCCTTCGTCCTGCTGATCGCGTGCCCGCTGACCGCCTTGATCGCGTGGCTGGACTCTTCAGACCACTTCACCGTGCTGCCCGAACGCAGCGCCACCGGCTGCCGGCTGGTGGTGGATGAGGCGGCTGGCTCCGGTGGAATCGGGGTGAGGGTGTACGTCGTGCCGGGTGGGCAACACCGTGCGCGGGAGGTGGGCTACTACGTCAGCAGCACCCGGCTCGTGGAGGAAGGACAGTATGAGCTGACGTGGAAGGGGAACAGCGCCGCCCTGCAGATCCCCGACGTGGACACCTCCGGTCCGTGGGCGTGTTCGACCTGACCCTCAGCGCGGCGGCACGTCAGGCATCGGGACTGGGCTTGCACGGACAGATCAAGTCATGACGTCAGGCCAGTGCCTCTACGACCACCAACCCCACACTTCATCTAGATCGCGGCCTGCTCCAACTGCTTCATCCCTGTCACAACGTCGCTGCGCTGGAACCGCCCCGCGGTCACGGCGCCCTGCGGGCGGCGTCGCGGTCATCACGCCGTCCGAGCTGCACATGCGCCGGTGCAGACCATGGCCGTGATCGAAGCCCACCCTGGCCCCAGTGTCCCGAAAACCGGGAGTGTCTTCGGGACAGGCCAGCTACAGCTCGATCCGATGATCATGGTGCGACTTCACGGTCACGGACGTCACGGTCATGGCTCCCCTCTATGTCAAGGGCGGGTCTTGCGGGGTCGGCGAGCACGGGTCGAGGATGGTCGTGCGGGTCCGGGAAGTGACTTCTCCGAAGCGTCGACACCGGGGTTGCAGTCGACCGCGCTGGAGCCAGTAGCCGCCCCCACCTGTCCTCCCGGACCCGTCACCAGGGCCTCCGGTGATGCCTTCTCGTCCAGGGCCTCGACAAGGTCGACAACGAGCTCCGCCTCCTGCGCCAGAGCCGTCGCCGCAGGCTCCGGCGACGGTCCGTCCGGTGGTTCCAGCCCGAAGCGACGAACGTCCTGGTCGGCGACCATCTGGCGATAGACCACATCGGACAGACGCCGCTTCAACGCCCGCAGCGCCTCCATCGACGACTTGCCCGCCGCCTTCTTGCCGTCGAAGTATCGCCGGCCCTCGGTGTCGTGTCGCAGCTGAACGATGGCCATCGTGTGCAGCACCCGGTTCAGCCGCCGGTTGCCGGCCCGCGACAGGCGCTGGTGATCACTGTCGCCGCTGGAGGCATCGATCGGAGCAGTCCCGTTCCAGGACGCGAAGTGCCCCTTGGACGGGAAGCGGGCAATGTCCCCGACATCGCCCAGCAGCCGCGCCGCGGTCGAAGGACCGATGCCCTGCAGGTCCATCAACCGTGACCCCGAGGCGGTGACCAGTTCGGTCAGTTCCTTGTTCGCGGCCTTGATCAGCTTGTCCGTGGCGGCCAGCTCATCGATGAGCGCAACCACGATCCGCCGACGGGTCTTGCCCGCGACGTCACGCGGGCGGACGGGCGCTACCAGTGCTTTCGCCTGCGCTGCAGACAGGAACTTCTTCGCCCCGCCCGGCATCAACTCCAACAGCAGCTTGTGGATCCGGTTCACCGTCTCCGTCCGTCGGACCCCCAACTCGTCCCGCCGGTCAGCCAGTAGCCGCAAGGCGACGTGCTCCCCATCGACGGTCACCGCCCGCAAGGTGGTGGTCCGCAAGGCGACGACGGCGATGGAGTGCGCGTCGGTCGCATCGGTCTTGCGGCCCTGACCGGTGGAGAACACCCGCGCCCGCGCCGACAGCTTCGCCGGGACGTCGACGACGTCCTCACCGTCGGCGATGAGGCGCTGCGCCAAGTGCTTACCGATGCCGTTCGCGCCTTCGACCGCCCACAGGCGCGAGGGAAACGTCCGTCCGGCGGCCAGCATCGCTCGGTAGCCGGCGGTGTCGCTGGCAAAGCGCCCTTCGCCCAGGACGTCCTCGCTGCGGTTCAGGACCTCGATGGTGGCGGAACGTTTGTGCGGGTCCATCCCGATCACCACCGCCGGAGCGGTCCCTGTTGGCTGCGCTGCTGGCTTCGCCTGCTTCATGCTGACCTCCCCGTCGCGCTCGAGGACAGCCAGTCAGTCGTCCTCGGTGGTGCTGACGGTGGTGGGCAGCGCTACTTCGAGCATGACCAGACCCCTCTTGAGCCTCACCCCGCCGGGCGGTGCCCGACGCTTCGCACGCCATGAGAGAGCCACACCGGTGCAGCTGGTGGGCAGCCGATATGAGAGCGTCGCGCCGGGCACCTCGGCACAGCCTGGCCGGGCCGTTGCCGTGGGGGAAGTCAACAAGTAGCCGATGGCCGAGCGTTCGTCTCACCCGGACATGGACTCGAACGACGCGCTCTCCAGCTCCCCTACTCGGCAGACCACCTCACCGGTGCGCAGGCAAGTCCAGACCACGTCGACGTCCGGGTAGAGGGCTTCGTCCAGGTCTTGCTCGTGCGTCTGGTCGGGATCGTGCAGACGTGGGGTGAGGGGGTGGCTGGCCGGGTGCAGCGGGCATGGCGGCCAGGTCGTCATGCCCAACAGCCGGTCGTCGATGACGGCGTCGTGCAGGGCGTTCGCGGCGGCGAGCACTGCCAGCGCGGTCACCGGCTCGCCGGGTGCGCCGACGAAGACGCCGGTACCCGATCCGTCCGAGGTCCAGACCATCACGATCGCCGCGGCCGAGTCGGGGTCGTAGGGGGATGGAGCCCAGTCCTCCTGCACCCGGTAGCTGATCCTGTAGCTGTCCCAGTCGCGCAGGACAGGGCCGAGCACAGCGGCGGTTTCAGGTCTCACGTGACCATCGTGATCGATTGCCGCGAGGACTGCTGCGGTGGTTGAGAGGTCTGCATAGCTACCGCACGGTCATCCCGCTCTCTGGGTGCAGCAGCCTGGATCACTCCAGGACACGGCCCCATCTGCCGTAGCGTGAAGGGTGCCTTCCACCGCCACCGAGCGGATGCTGCTCACCAGCTCCGCCCGCCACGCCTGGCGTGCCTTCACTCCCGCCATGGTGCTCACCATCCCCCTGACGGTGGTGACCCTGCTGACCCGGGACCTCTTCTTCGTACAGATCGCCGCAGCACCCCTGGCGGTAAGCACTCTGCGCTGGCTGTGGTGGCGCCACGTCCTGGCCCACAACAGCGCCCACGACGACGGCACCCACCTGCTGTGGCGCAACCGGCGCCGGCTGCGCGGGCAGATCGCCTGGACGCAGCTGCAGAAAGTGGAGATGGGCCGCTGGGCCAAGCACCCGCAGTGGAGCCTGGGTGGCCGCGCTCCTGCGACGGCGCACACCTACCTCACCTTGTTCCACCAGCCCAGTGCCTCCTGGAAGGGCAGCGACGGAGTCTCCTACGTCACAGACCTGCTGCTGCTCGACGAAGACGAACAGGCTGAGGCGATCCAAGCTGTGCAGCGGGCGTGCGCTGAGCACGGAACGCCTTTCACCTCACTGATGGCACCTAAGACCGCCCCGGCTACGTCGGCTTCTCGCCGGTCCAGCTCGCGGTACCGCGGACGGCGCTGAAGAGAGGCAAGACCTTCCGGTCATCCCGCGGTGCGAGCGGCGCACGGTCATCCCGCGCAGCGCGCGGTCGGGGTCATACCGAAGTGCAGGCGGTCACTCAGTCAGTGGAAGATCACCAAGAGGCTTCTATGACGTCCCACCCACCGCACGCCGTCGACGGTTGTCGACGACGAGAATCGCGACCAACAGGCCAAGCCAGAAGACTGCGTTGGCAGCGGCGAGCCAGTAGAAGAAGTCATCTCCATCCCGGGCACCTCGAACGATGAAGACGAGGCCGCCACCCACGCCCACTACGGCGTAGACGAAGGTCATGATCCAGCGCACTCGGGGTCGAAGTGGACCTCCGGGTCGCTCCCTCATCCACATGAGACAGCCCACGATGCGAGAGGGCTGGAGCAGCTCACCATCACCCTGGCACCGTCTCACGTCGGCCCCGGGCATGGGCGACATCACGGTCATCCCGCGGTGCGCGAGACCGCACGGTCATCCCGCAGAGATGGTGCCGTCGCGGCGTCCGTCGTACGCAACCAGCACGAGCCACCGAACGTCCCAGGGCCGTGAAGAGACCGCCGAAGCGGCGCACTGGCGCGATCGTGATCACGATCATCACCGCCGGCTTGATTGCCGGCTTGAGCAGCTGTGCCCGTGACGACGCCAGCCTCGAGCTCACCGCCGCCCGAGAAGGCGAGATCATCGTCGCCTCCGACGACGGCAACGGGAGCATGACCGCGGTCATCACCGGCCGCTTGGCTCGCGTCGGTCCCTGCATCGGGCTGGAGGACCTGCTGGTGATCTGGCCGGCGGGCACCACCTGGGACACCACCACGTCCACCCTCACCATGCCCGGCGGGCACACCCTCACCCTCGGCGAGCAGACCGAACTCGGCGGGGGCGCGGTGCCGGCCTCATCGCTCAGCGCCAGCTCCGACGAGCTTGCTCAGGCCTTGACGGACTGCAACGCCCAGCCTGAGCAGGACGTCTGGCTCATCTGAGCCCCACCGCCACGCGGCGCACGGTCATGGCGCCGTCCGGGCGGTCGGCCACTCCGTGGCCGGGCAGACGAGCACCTCAGCGCCAGGCTCAGTGCCCTGTCACCGTCAGCGTCAGCACCACCTCTGCCCGCCTGTGATCAGGTCCCCACCGCACCGGTGCGGTAACGGTGAAGATTGCCGGCCCCGCGAAGTCGCTGGTGAAGTCCGCCCACACCCACCACCCGTCGAAGGGCCAGCGCATCCCCCAGTCCTCCGGGTCCCAGCCCAAGGCTTTCGGTCGCGGCTGCCACGGCTCACCTCCTGAGGCGCTGTCGAGCACCAACGCCGCCCCGGCCGAGGTCACGCGCTGCGACACTGTCTGGACTACGGCGTAGCGCCCCACGCCGGTGGGGCTGGCGAAGTCCACGCTGACCGGGAAAGGCCAGTCCTGCAGATCGTCCCGCTCGTCCTGGTCGTGCTGCAGTGGTCGGTCTGGAGCGGCGATGAGCCCCACTCGTGGCAGAGGCAGGTCAGGGCCGGCGCCGCGCATCTGTACTGACGCCATGACCGAGAAGCTGCTCATGCCGGCCAGGCTGCCGCACCGGTGCGGTCCGTGGTGGGACAAATCCCCCGAGGACGAGGTCGCGGTCATGGCGCGAGCCGCGCTGGGCACGGTCACGGCGCCGTCCGCATGCTCGACGACCCAGCGGTCATGCCGAAGAGCGCAAGATCATTAGCGCTTCAGATGGTGGAAGGTGACCACGAGACCTTGGCGCGGTGTCATGGTGAACGGGTGTCAGAACCATCTGATGGACCTCGTCGGCAAGGCTCCCTCGCCTGGTTGCCAGTAGTGCTGCTGGTCTGCTTCGTGACCTTCATCGGTCTTAGCTACCTACTGGACGCCCTGTCTTGGCCCCGCTGGGGGGAAGCATTGGTCCAGGCAGCTGTCGTGGGGACGGTGGCCTATGTGGCGTCCAAGGTCGGGCGAAAGGTTCGACGCTGATCGTTCGGACTGGCGCAGGCTCCGTCGCGGCATGTCACCGTCATGGCACCTTGGAGGCGAGGTCACGGTCCTGGCGCGAGCCGCGCTGCACACGGTCATGGCGCGATCCGCGCCTGTTTCCTCGACTCAGCGCCTACATCAGCCCTTACCAGCTCGGCGTCGCTCCGCAGCATCTACCAGACGCTGCACACGGCGGTTATGCCCAGCCACCGCGAAGCCAGCCAGTGCAGGCAACTCAACCTCGGTGGCGTCGTACAGCCGCACCGACACCCCCACCGTCGTGATCGGCAGTGCCGATCCGAGCTCGGCGACCACCACCTCACTCACCTGAGTCCACGGCACACGTCGCGTCCTTGCGTACCCGACGTACACCAGCCCCTCATCGGTCAGCCGAACGTGGCTTAGCGCAGCCCGCGCCCCGCAGAACAACCCCGTCGCCAAGACCGCAGCGCCGATGATCAGCCCGCCAGGAGTGTGGTCCTCACTCAAGATCATCGCGCCCATGGCTGCAAAGCCCAGCCAGATCACCGCCAGCAGCCACGACCACGGGCCCTTCATCCTCGCCACGGTCACCCATCGTGACAGTGCAAGGTCACGAGCCTCCAACAGCAGCGGCGGCCGAGACCCCAAGGAGCGAGTACCCACCTCGCGGTCATGGCGCCCTGCGGGCGACGCTTAGGCCAAGTCGTCGATGACCGGCTGCAGGAACTGCATCAAGCTCGCCTCGTCATCGAGGAGCGCGGAGCTGACCACCACAGCACCAGCGCTGAGGACCCACCCCCCGCGGCCTTCGACCGGCACCTCACGCAGGTCCAACCGGAAGGGCCGCACCGGACGACCCAGCCGCCGTTCGTAGCCGTTGACGAAGTGCACCAGCCCCAAGGAGCCACGCCGAGCACGGGCCTGCTCAGCCAGCTGCACCTGACGACTCCAGCCGCTGAACGCCTCGAAGTGCTCCTCGACCAAGGCCCGCAACACCGGCAGGTCCTCCAGGCCCGGCCAGTACGGCGGGCCGAAGGGGGCCGCGTCCTCAGAACGTTCAGCTAGCATCCGCGGCCACCATCGCTGCCACTGCCGGACCACCTCGGCCAGGTCCGCCTGCACCGGCTGAGCCGGAACCGGCGGTTGCAGCACCGGCAGGTCCGGCTCGGCGGAGGCGTAGCGGCCCAAGCCGGCGACGTCTCGCACGTACAAGGCCAGCGTCAGCGGGCCATCGAAGCCGCTCCGGACCTGCCAACTCGGCGCACCGGCCATCCGCATGGTGATCACTCTGGCTCAGACGAGAGTCGCGGACAAGGGCTGCATCCTGAGGCGCACTCGGCAACGGGGCACGGCTTGACCCGCACGGTCATGGCGCTGGCCAGAACGTCGTCGACCACACGCACATGCCGAAGAGCGCTAGGAGCGGACGACTCATCACTGTGCGGCTGAACGGATGAACCCGAGCTCCTGCCCCCAGTGCACGACACACGTGCCGTTCTAGCCTCAGCCGATGGGCTCCTTCTCCGAGGTCGTGCTCGGTTTCTCGTTCCGTCCGGACACCCCCGACCACGTCCTGGCCGCGTTCTCAGCCCTGGCGGTCCCGCGGGAGTCCTGGCAGGAGCCGGCCCCGCCGCTGCCAGCTCCGCACGTAATCGACCCTGACGAGGACTGGGAACCCAGTGACGAGCTCTCTGACCCCACTGAGGACCCCACTCCGTGGCTGCATGACTGGGCCGGCTGGTTCAGCCACTCCATGAGCGTCTCGTGCTCGCCCAGCGCACAGCTGGTGTGGACGCAAGCGCACAGGTGGACCCTGACCTGCCGGTGGGCCATCAAGACCTGGCCTGAAGGCATCGTTCCTGCTTTGCGCTGGTTGGGGCCCTACCTGCAGGGGCACCCGTTGCGTCCGATCTTGCTGGGCTACATCGAGTACGGAGAAGAGCCGCGGCCTGTCTTGCTGTGGTTGACCGAGGGCAAGATCGAGGCCGAGAGCTTGTCTCCGTACAGCTGAAGCTCGAAGCTCGGTTGCGGGAACGGAGTCCTGACGTGAGGTCACCTCGTGACAAGAGCGACTTCGCGGTCATGGCGCCGTCCGGGTGCTCGTCGACCGCGCGGTCTTGCCGACGAGCGGACGGCTGGTGCAGGACCGAATGGGTGACCTTCCGCGCTGGACACGGGTCCGCGTAGCCGGACGCGGTAGGCAAGTCCGGTCGCACCATCCAGGCCGCGGCGTGAGCGTCTCAGGGAGGTAGGTCACAGGTGCCGTCGGCGCGTCGGACGAGGGCCGCGCTCATCGCAGTGGCGCTCGTGCTGCCCGGCTGCGCCGGCACGACCTCCTCCCACCAAGGAGTCACCCTCGTCGAGGCGTCAGCCGCCTCCGGCCCGTCTGCGAGCCAGCCGACCGGCCAGGCAGCACCCGACCCGACGCCGATGAACGACACGGATGACGATCAAGGAGGCTCACAGTTGGCCGCACTACCGACCGAGCGAGGAACCGTGCTGGTGCGCACGGACTTCTCCCAGCCTCAGCGCTGGAACGCCCTGCTGGAAGCCCTGGAGACACCCAGCGAGGAGGGCTTCCTCCCCAGCTTCATCCCGGTCGAGGACCGCCGGTGGCAGGACGCCACGGCCGAGGACATCACCGCTGCCGCGCCGGACTACGCGTTGATCATCGTCGCCGACGCGGCCGCCCTGTCCTCACCGGAGCTAGCCGCTCTGGTGATCTACATCAGCGATGGGGTGGCGCACCAATTGCGCGCCGTGCCCGCGTCCATGTGGTCGATCGAGAACAACCTCTCGCTGGCGAACATGGACTGGGAGTCCTTCGCGGACGCCGCCGGAACCGACGGCGTCTATCGCGGCCTGGGCTGACGCGCACCGACCACCAACTGAGACCGCCCGCTCATGGCGCCCTGCGGGCGCGTCCGGTCATGGCGCCCTGCGGGCGCGTCCGGTCATGGCGCCTTGCGGGCGAGGTCACGGCGCAAGCCGCGCTTCCCGAAGACGTCGCCTCACGCACCCGGTCACCGACCACCTTCTAGAGGTAGTCGAAGTAGCGCTCAAACCAGGTGCGACCTGCCCCCAGGTGAGGCCCCAGCGGCCCGTCGCCGTCGTAGGCCCGCCACAACGGGTCCTCCGGCACCAGGGTCAGGTCCAGCCGCGACAAGACCGCACGGATCCGGACCGCGTCAGCGGCATCGACCAATAGGTCGGTCTCCTCATCACTGTGAGCACCAGGGTTGTCCACCGCGCACACGACCAGGCCGGCGAAGTTGCTGAGCACCACGACCAGCGGCACCCCCGAAGCCGTGGCCACGGCCGGGACGGTGATGCGCCCGTGGTGGCTGGCGTCCTGCACCTGTCCATCCACCTCGCAGCGGCAACCGAAGGCCGCTTCGAGGTCGGCGATCAGCTGCTCGAAGCGGGCCCGGGTCCTGGCGTGGTCGTAGTCGGCCGGGCGCTCCAGGTGCTGGTGGTCGTCGAGGGCGCCTAGCAGCGCCTGCAACGGTGCGCCTTGCAGATGCGGAGGGCCTGGTGCGTGCAGTCGATCCGCCACCCTTACAGCCTGCCAGCAGCACCTGACGAAGCCTGGGAGACGCGAAGACCCACCGGTCATGCGCCTTCCGGGCGCAGGCACGGGCAGCCGGCGACATCCGGACATGCCGATGACCGAGCACACCACTCATCAAGACCACCTCGGACTCCGAGTATCCGCTCGACCGCTGAACGGTGTCCTACCGTGGCCAAGTGGAGGACACGCACGACATCACCTCAGCGCTGCAGCGGCTCGATGCCGCACTCACCACCGGCGCACCCGTGCTGAAGTCCACCCTGCGCCCCCCAGCCACTGAGCAAGACCTGCAGGCGCTACACGAGGCCACCGCCCCCTGGCCGCTGCCCCCCGACCTGGTCGCCTACCTGCGCTGGCACGACGGACAGTCCGATGCATCGTCCATCGCGTGGTGGCCCACCCTCAACGCCGGCGTGCTCACCCCGGCGCAGTACATGACTAGGAACTACCAGGACTTCTGCTCCGACGGCTTCATGGGTCCCTGGCCCCGGGGATGGCTACCGCTGACACAGGGAGGCCACTACTCCATCGCCTTGGAGCTGACCGCCGAGCGACCAGCGATCTTGATCGACGTCGGCGTCGACGGTCGGCGCCTGATCGCTCCTTCGCTGGCCGCGATGTTCCACGCCACCGCCGACCTCGCCGAGAAGCACGCTCTCACCGCCACCTCTGGAGGTCCCGCGGCGACGCCTGACGATCCTGGCCTCTGGGAAGACTCGACCGCCTCCTCCGCAGCGGTCCAAAGCGTCATCTCCCTGCGCTATGCGGGTGCATGGCAAGACTGGCGTGCTGTGGAGGACGAGCACGGCGTCATCCACAGTCAGGACGGCTATCGGCACTACCTGGACGACCCGGCCTTCCACCGCAGCGTCGGCTGGTCCTGACCCCGCAGCGCTTCCGGCGACCATCCGCTCATCAGCTATGACCCGACGAGCCCCGTCATCTCGCGGTCAGCTGCAGCATCCGGCCAAGGCGCGCTGCGCATGCGTCCGGTCATGGCGTGATCTGGGCGTCTCGCCTGCCGGTGACTGGGCCCAGCAAGCCGCTCTCGGCTCAGGTCAGCAGCCCCGCCTCGTGGACCAGCCGCAGCGCCTCCTCAGGCTCACGCCGTAGATGCAGCTCCACATCCCAGCGACGGTCAGCTCCCCGCACCTCCCGGCGCAGCGACCACCCCAAGGCCATGGCTCCGCTGGTATCGACCTGGACACCCACCGCAGTACCGGCGACCGTCACGATCACGAAGTCCGACGCAGCCTGCAGGGGAATCACCGAACCGTCAGCGTCGAACTCCTGCCACCGCCGCCCCATGTCCCTCGGCCACTCTTGCTCATCAGCTTCTCTGACGTAGAGGGCCATGGTGTTGCTGCTCAGTACCGAAGACCTCCTCATGGTGCGCCACGTTGAGGACTCCGGGAGGTAGAAGACCGCGAACGACGAGGTGAAGGACCTGCCCGAGTCCTCACGCTGGAGGTGAGGCTTGCCGTGGCGCCCGGGCACGGCCAACACCTCGCACAAGCCTTCGATCGCCGCCGCCGGCACCCGCGGTGGGCAGAAGCCCGCCACGGCGGCCAACTCCTCCTCGCTCACCACCGCCCACGCGTGGGACAGGTGCCCTGGGCTACGCGACGCTGGCCGCAACGCCCAGGTCAGGGCATCAGTCGGCGTCAACGCCCGCAGGACAGCACTGACGTCATCCGGCACCGCGCCGGGCCCCGGCTGCTCAGACACGCGCCCTCCAGATCAACGACCACCCCTCCATCGCACGCTGCGACTAGCGACCCCTCCGCCAAGGGTCTCGTAACACCACTACGGGTCGGGAACGACTTCACGGTCATGGCGCCGTCCGGGCGATGTAGCGGCGCTGCTGCCTACCTCCCACCGCCACACCGCGGTTTCGCTCTCACGCCGTCCGGCAGGTACCTAGAGCAGCCAGCGACACAGCCTCAGGGCACACCTGGTGCTCCCACCCACCGCCGTAGCGGTCACCGCTCGTGTCGCTCCACACCTCCAACCCCGCGGTCCGCGGCACCGCCCGGTAGTAAGTGCGCACCTCATCGCCCTCATCGGTCATCGACGTCACGACCAGCTCTGCACCCTCGCGCCGGGCCCGCTCACCGAAGAGGCAACCTCCTGCCGCCTGCGGTGCGGCGGCCAACTGCTTAGCACTGACCGGCGGGCAGGTTGGCAGGTCAGCACGGGTGAGGAAGCGCAGCGGAGGCGGGGTCCACATCGACCACCCGATGACCACCAGCAAGGCCAGAACGATCAAGCCCATGCCCACTGCCGGCGCCTTCGTCGTCATCACCTGACCGTAACCAGCAGCGGTGCACAGCCGCAGGCAGATGCGAGCCCGTCAGCCACCTGAGATCACGAGGAGACGCCCTCGTGATCCAACCGGCTGCGGAAAAAGGCCAGCACCACCTGGCGGTCATCCCGCGGTGAGAGAGGCTCGTCAGGGAGCCTCGGCGCCCGCTTCGTCGATGTGCCCCGTGCGTTCCTGACCGGTCGTGAAGAAGTGATCGAGGTAGGCAGTCGGTGCCAGGTGACTGTTGCGCATCAGGCTGAAGACCTCCGCGCCGTCCGCCGGCTCGTCGGAGAGCACGTACGCCTGGGCAGTGCCCAGGTACTCCGTCACCCAGTCCGGCGGCCACGTCGTCTCGGCCGCGTAGGCCTCCGCCTCCGTCTCAGCCCTTTCGATGGCGCGGTCGACGTCGGTCTCCTGCCACAGCGTCAGGCGCTCCTCGAAGACGGCCTCGCCTTCCCCGTCCTCGCGGCGGCTGCGGAAGATGCATCGCACCGCGACCCACCCGGAGCTGTCCATGGTTGGCAGCGTGGCAGAAGCCACGTCGTCACGTGACCTTCCGGTCATCCCGCGGTGCGCGCGGAGCGCACGGTCATCCCGCGGTGCGCGCTGTCGCTGGCGCCCGCGACGTCACAGTCGTGTCGAGTTGCGGACGGTCTCGCAGCGCCATGACGCCGTCGCCCGAGGGCGCATCAGTGCGCGACCGCGCCGGCCTGACGGTCGCCGCCTCACGCCGCGCCGTGGGCGCTGAAGAGGTTGCAGCTCACCAGGAGACGGACCGCCGCCAGCGGCGTCAAACCGGTGAGGACCTCCACGTCGTACCCGCCGTCAACGCCTCCGTCGGCGCCGCCCCGTACCGCCCACGTCATCCGAGTCCTGCTCCACCACAGGTGCTGCACACCCACCAGCTGGCCTTGGACGTCGATGACCGTGAAGTCTCCAGAGGCCGGGTCACGTCGTGTCCGCGGCGTCGCCACCAGCGGTGGCCACGGATGCCCGTGGCCGTAGCGCACCCCCACACACGTCGCCCCCGCCTCCAACGCCTGCTCCACCGGCAGGTCGAGCACCGACTCGTGCGGAACGTAAGCGACCGAGACCGCAGCAGACTCACCCGCGGCCAGCTCGTGCACCGGACGCACTTCGTCGGGGTGAGGGCCGAAGACCTCCAGCTGGCCACGCTCACGCAGCGCCGACAGCGTCGGCACGGTAAGTCCCAGGCGCTGGCTGAGTGGGTCAGGACCCGGCCACCGACCCTGCTGTCCCAACGGCCGGCGGCTGGGTCTGCGGTGGTGGCGCGTGACGCGGACCGGCTCCAGCGAAGCCAGCAGCGCCTCGAGTGCTGCAGCCAAGGGCAACCCGGTGATCATGCCCAGGTCGGCGCCAGGTGCGGTGTCCTCACTCACCCGCCCACTGTGGGAGCAGGAACACCAGAAGTCACGGGCACGACGTCACGGTCATCGCGCGAGCCGGTCGCGGTCTTGGCGTCACGCAGCGCAGAGCAGGCGTGCTCGAGCACCCACGACACCTGGCTCGCCGGCCAGTCAGGGAGCCCCAGGTCCTGCCCACAGCTCGACCCGCAGCTGACCGTAGTCCTCGTGGAAGATCATCGTCCGACGGGTGTGAGCTGCGGTCGTCGAGGACGCGAAGACGACGTCCCACGGGTCGTTGAGGCGCACGCCCACCAGCCACACCCGGTTGAAACTTCCGAGGGCGGCGAGGCGTTCACCGTCGGGGATCTCGTCCCCGCCGATGGAGACGCTGACGGCGGGATCACTGCGGAGGAGGACGTCCTCGAGGCCGAGTCCGGGTGGGAGGTAGTAGCGAGCCATCGGGCGCGTGGTGTTGCCGAGGTAGACGACCGCGTCACCTGGTTGCACGCTCGCCGCCAGGTCCCGGGCCGCCGCGGGCATGTCGTCGATCACGTAGGCCTGCCGCCGGACCTGCACCAGGTGGGGGACCTGGGTCGCCACGAGCAACGTCACCGCCAGCCCCGCGCCGACGGACCGCCACCGCGGGAGGCCGAGTGACTGTGCCCCGCGTCCACGAGCGAGCACAGCGACCCCTGCCCCGCAGAGCACGGCCAGCCCCGGCGCGGCTGCTGTCGAGTACCTGGGCTCGAAGAGCTGCCCGCCCCACGCCGAGCCGGCGTTCGCCAGCACCGGCGCCGCGATCCACGCGATCACGAACACCGGGCCGAACCGGCGACCTCCCCGGTCCGCTCGACGCGACCACGCGGTGAGCCCCACCGCGCACAGCACGGCCACCACCACCAGCGCCGCGCGGCCTCCCGCTGCGGAGTGCCACAGGTCCAGCGTCCTGGACAGCACGGGGAAGTCGTCGCCGATGCGGTCCGGCGCCTGGCTGAAGCCGACAGCGACCAACGCGACGGCCGCTGACGCGGGGAGCACGGCACCGAGCAGGATGCGTCGCCGCGGTGCGCGAGCCGGCCACAGGAGCACGACGGTGATCAGAGCGGCGACAGCGGGCGCCCCGCTGAGGACGTGCAGCGCCGCCGCTGCGGTGGCCGCCCCCGTCCACAGGATCCACCAGCGGGTACGGGGTCCTTCCCGGTCGCGCAGGAGGGCGTACGCGGTGACGGTCACGCTCGCCACGACGAGGGGGTAGGGACGCGCCTCCTGGCTGTGCTCGACGAGCACCGGCAGCACGGCGCAGACGACACCCGCTGCCACCCCGGCCACCGGATCCAGCAGCCGACGCGCACACGCGGCGACGACCACCACCGCCACCACCGTCGCGACCGCCCCGGGCAGCCGCAGCCACGCTTCGCCCTGCGACACCCGCACCCAGGGGTGCATGAGCGCGTACCACGGCCCCAGGCCGGCATCGGTCACCCGCAGCCCGCGCAGCATCACCGACCAGCCCCGCACCGCGGTGGCGAGGGTGTAGATCTCGTCGCGCCACAAGGGTTTTGCTCCGTAGCGCCACGCGGTGATCGCCACGGCCAGCAGGCCCGGCAGCAGCCACCACCACCCGCCCGCGACGCGGTGGAGGAGCTGGTGGGGACGGAGGTGGTGCTCGGCACGGTGCACCTCGGTGCCGGCCCGCCCACCCCCTCGAACGCCGGATCCTGTCCGCGACCGCTCCCCCATCAGGAAGCGACGCCCCAGCCCTCGAGGTCGCCCCCGCGCAGACCACCGAGGCCACGACAGCGCCCTCGCGACCCACCCGCCGACGCTGCACCCCACGGCTTCCTCACTCCCACCCCGATGCCCCCCGCCGAGCCGGTGACGGCCCCTCGCAACCCACCTCGTCGACAGCGACGGACCCGCCGTGCGCTCGCACACAGTGTGGCGGTGACCGGTGTCGAGGGGCCGAGGACGCGCCCTCGTCCGATCGTCGTCCCGCTGACGCAGCTCCCGGTGGCCCGGGCCGTGCCGGTCGAGAATCGGGCCGCGTCCTGGAGACCCGCCTCGGGCGGCCTACGTGAAGACGCCCCAGAACGCAGGAGCCGGCTCGCGCAGCCGGGGTGGCGCAGCACCCCGATGAGGACGTGCACGAGAGCGGCGCTGGGAACGTCAGGGACGACGGCAGGACCCGCCTCGGGCTCAGCGCAGCAGCACGCCGCGGGTGTCCGGACCGGCCACGGCCAGCACGATCTCGTCCGAGGGAGCGATCGAGATCGTCCTGCACGTCAGCACGCTGGAGCCAGGTCCCGACCACGATCGACAGGTCCGGCCCACCGGGCCTACCTCACCGAGCGTGCAACGTCGCAGGCAGGGGCGAGGTCGCGGTGACGTCGGTGAGGCCACCATCAGCTTCCCAGCGGACCACCCCCCACCGGCCCGTGGTGGCGCACTCGGGGTTGACGTCCGAGGTGACCTCACGGGGCCTGACCGCGGTGCTGGCGGTCTGCGTGATCGAGTCGGCGGCATCACGCAGGCGCAGCTGTGCTGTCGGGTCGACGCTCATGGCCCGGTCGGTGATGAACAGGGCGCTGGGGTCCTTCGTCCGCTGTTCCACGGGGCCGGTGAACAGGCGGAGCGGAACGCTCCGGCAGACGTCGTCGAGGCAGTAGTCGGCGGTGCGTGGACCGGTGGGGCTCTGAGCCACGTCGCCCAGCGCACTCAGGTCGAAGGCCAGCCCGAACGGTGGGGTGAGGCTCGTGCACGAGGCCGCAGGATCGAGGGAGGAGCAGGCAGACGTGGCCACCACGAGGACGCACGTCCCGGCGACAGCCGCTGCACGGCGCGGGACCCGGAACGCGGCAGGCCACCTGTCCTCGAGCACGTGACCCATCATGACCACCTGGCGCCAACTGCTGGGCATCGGATCGGCGGCGGAAGCGTGGACCACCGGGTTCCACGGGGCGAGGACCCGGTGCCCGGCCAGGGGTGTCAGGCCTCCGCTCCACGTGGAGGGCCGAGCAGTCCGGGGCTGATGACCCAGAGCACGCGCGCGCCGCGCCGACCGGCGTTGAAGGTGTGCAACGCGCCGGGGTCGAAGGTGAAGGTGTCGCCCTCCTCCAGGGTCACCGGTTCGCCGGCGCTGGCGAAGAGGAGCTCGAGACTGCCGGAGAGCACGAAGCAGAATTCGACGTCCGCGGGCAGCGCGTACGGTTCGGCACCTCCGCCGCCGCCGGGCTCGATCTCGCTGAGGATCGCCGCCATGCGCTGCTCACCGCGGGGGGTGAGCAGGTGCTCGCGCAGGCCGTGACCGCCGAAACCGATGAGCGGGTAGTCGACGCGGCGCAGGACCTGCCCCGCTGGTGCCGGCTCGAACAGTGCCCCCACCGGCAGCTCCAGCACCTCGCAGATGCGGACCAGGACGGCGACCGAGGCGTTGGCCTGGTCACGTTCCAAGCGCGAGAGGAAACCCTTGGTGACCGCTGCGGCGGTGGCCACTTCCTGCACCGTCATCCGCCGGGCGGCGCGCACCGCGCGCAGTCGTGCGCCGATGGGTGCCGGTCCACCGGCGGAGGCGGCCCTGACCGGCTGCATCAGGAGACCGGGGCGCCGGGGGTGGGGGCCGCGACGGCGGTGCCGGTCGGACGGATCGCGCCGGGGTGCACGAACAGGTGCTCGTGCACCGCCCGCCACCCCTGGGCACGCCGGTGGAAGACGATGGTCCCGCGCTCGTCGAGCGCGGACTCGCTCCCCGCCGCACGCACCGTCGTCGCCACGCGGTGCACCAGGACCGCTGCGTCGCTCCACACCTGCCAGTGCGCTTCGCTGGTGGCGCACCCCAGCACGGTGAAGGCGTCCTCGTGCTCCCACCGCTGCCGGCGGTGGGCCTGCAGCGAGGTCAGCACCTCGGGGTGGGTGGGGAAGGCGAAGGTGGCGTCATCGGCGAAGCAGGCGAAGTACGTCTCCAGGTCACCGGCACCGAAGGCGGCCACGAGGCGGTGCGCGAGTTCTCGGACGTCCTCGTCCCGACGTGAGGCGGTGGAGGGGACCTCGTCTCCTGCCACAGCGCACTCCTTGCTCGAAGGTCGACCGGTCTGCGCACCGTAGCAGCGTTGCCTCGCGGGAAACACCGGTTGCGCGGACGTGCTCGACGAGATGCTACCCACGGCCCTCACGTTACGTTCTCGCTACACGGGGCGCGTTTCAGGAAACAAGGGTTGACTGGCAGGTGACCGAGCGGGACCGTGGTGCCCCGGCTCGGGCCTGCGAGTCGGTCCTGATCGACGACGCTCCGCGCACGCTCGTGTGCCGCGTGCGCCAGCCCCCTGCCCCCCCAGGAGCGCTCATGACTTCCCCGACTCCGCCCTCCCACTCCTCCGGCTCCCCAACCGTCCCCGGTGAGCGCTCCTCGGCGATCGAGGTCCGCTCACTGGACTGGGTCCCCACCGCCGAGCGCCACGGCAAGGTCTGGCTGCAGGGTCCGTTCTGGTTCCTGGGCAACTTCCAGCCGTTCACCGTCGCGATCGGCCTGATCGGACCCGCCGTCGGGCTCTCGCTGGGCTGGACCGCCGTCGCCGGGATCGCCGGCATCCTCTTCGGCACCTTCTTCATGGCCTTCCACGCCACCCAGGGCGCCCGGCTCGGCCTGCCGCAGATGATCCAGTCGCGCGCCCAGTTCGGCTACAGCGGCGTGCTGGTGCCCCTGATCGGTTCCCTGATCACCTTCGTGGCGTTCAACGTCGTCGACACCGTCATCATCGGCGCCGGGCTGCAGGGCATCTTCGGGTGGAACCCGGTGGTCGTCGGCATCGTCATCAGCGTCGTCGCCACGGTGCTGGCCATCTACGGCCACGACTGGTTGCACACCACCTTCAAGGTGCTCTTCTGGATCTCGCTGCCGTTCTGGGTCGTGCTCACCGTCGGCGTGATCACCGGGGCGGCCGGCGGGTCGCAGGCCGCCGCCGCCGGCGGTTCAACGGCACCGGGTTCATCATCATGTTCACCGCTGCCGCCAGCTACAACATCACCTACGCCCCGTACGTGTCGGACTACTCCCGCTACCTGCCCGAAGACACCTCCCCCGCCAAGATCATCGTCTCGGTGTTCTGGGGCGCCTCGGCCTCCCCCGCCTGGCTGATCCCCCTCGGCGCCTGGTTCGCCACCTCGCTCGGCGTGACCGACGCGCTGGTGGGCATCCACGACGCCGGCAACACCGTCTTCACCCCCCTGGGCAGCATCCTGGCGATCCTGTCCGTGCTGGCCCTGGTGGCCACCATGGGTCTGAACGCCTACAGCGGCATGCTCTCCCTCGTCACCGCCATCGACGCGGTGCGCCCGGTCCCGCGCACCCGCACCGTGCGCGTGACCGGCATCCTGGTCCTGGCCGTGGTGTGGACCGCCGTCGGCGTCGGACTCAGCGACGCCAGCGAAGCGCTGAACACCGCGCTGCTGGTGATGCTGTACCTGCTGGCCCCGTGGACGGCGGTGAACCTCGTCGACTACTTCTTCGTCCGCCGCGGCCACTACGCCATCGCCGACCTGTTCACCCCCGACGGGTTGTACGGACGCTGGGGCACCCGCGGGCTCGTCGCCTACGCCATCGGCATCCTCATGGAGATCCCCTTCATCTCCGTCGCGGGCTTCTACACCGGCCCCGTCGCCCACGCCCTGGGTGGAGTCGACCTGGCCGTCGTGGTCGGCCTCGCCGTTCCCGGTGCGCTGTCCCTGCTGCTCAACCGGCGCCTGGACGTGGCCACCGAACGCTCGGCCATCACCCGCAGCGAGGACCTGCTGGCCCAGGACGACAGCGCTCGGTGAACCCGGCGCACGGACCCGGGACCCGGCCTGGTCGACGGGCGCCGCACCGCTGGGCCGTCACCCGCCCGCGGCGCAGCCCTCCCCCGTCGACGTTCCCAGCGCCCGGTCCCCAGCGCTGACGACGGCGTCCACCCGGTAGCGCTCCGCCGGTCGACGGGCGAGGGAGCCAGGCTCACCGAGCAGCGTCCCCGCCGAGAACTCCTCGGCGCCGGCCCGTCCTCACCGACGGGAGGGCAGGCGACCACGACCGGCCGTCACGTCGCGAGGGTCGTTTCCAGCTGATCGAGCACCCGCCGCGCCGCAGTGGGGCCGGCGTTCAGGTAGAAGGTGTCGTCGTCGACCTCGACGGCACGACCAGCCCCGACGACGGGGATCGTCGGCCAGAGGGGCAGAGAGGTGAACTCAGCCTCGTCCCCTCCTTGGGCGGAGTAGAACAGGTAGTCCCCGTCCGCCAGAGGCAGCTCTTCGAGGCTGATGTCCCGGGAGGTGTCGTCGGTGAAGCTCTGGACCTGCGGCCGCGGCAGCCCGGCGTCCTCGGCCACCGAGCCGCTGAAGGAAGCGACCCCGAAGACACGGACCCGGTCGCCGTTCTTGCGCAGGAACGAGACGGTCGGAGCGTCGGTGAACCTGCTGCCCAGTGCTGCAGCGCGTTCGTGGTGCCCGGCCAGCCAGTCCTGCGCCTGCTCGCGCCTGCCGAGAGCATCAGCCAGCAACTGGAAGTCCTGCTTCCAGTACAGACCCGTTCCCCGCGTCACCACCGTCGGAGCGATCGCCGACAACGTGGTGTGCAACTGCCCGGTGTCCTGGCCGGCGGCGTTCACGAGGATGAGGTCCGGCGCCAGAGCGGCGAGGGCTTCGAGGTTGGGCTCGGTCCGGCCACCCAGTTCGACGACCGCCTCCAACGCCGCCGCTGACGCGGGGAAGGCCTCCTCCAGGTAAGCGGGCACCGTGCCGGCCCCGTCACCTGCGGTCGAGCCGACGGGGACGAGCCCCACCGTGAGGGCAGCGTCCATCTGCCCCGTGGAGATCACCGTGACGCGCGCGGGTGCACGATCGATGGTCGTGCGACCCCGCGCGTGCGTCACCGTGCGCGGGAACACGCCGTCGACCTCGCCACTGCCCCACCCGGCCGGCAGCTCCCGAGGGGTGACCCGAACCGTGCCGGCACCGGCCGGAGCGGCCGCCGACGACCCGGCGACGGAGGGGGCCGCAGCTGGAGCTGGGTCCTCAGCCGGGCTGCACGACGCGAGGGTCAGGCCACCGGCACCCAACAACACCAACACGCTGCGCCGGGAACGTGGGCGACTGAGCTGATCGTGAGACACGGTGCGTTAGCTTAGCCTCACCTTGTGAGGACCGGTCGGCTCACCACCTTCACGCCCGGTCCGGTCACGACGATGAGCGGACCACCCGCTCTCGGCACGACGCCGTACTGTTGCGCGCATGAGACGCACGGGGACTCCAGCTGACGCGCTGGGTGCCGAGGTCGGCGATCACGCCTGCGTGGCGTACGACGACCGAGCCGACTGGCACACCGCGGCGATCGCGTTCCTCGACGAAGGAGCCCGTGCCGGCGATCGGCTGCTGTACACCGGTGACGGGACGGTCGACGAACTCACCGCCGCGTTGGCAGCGCTCCCCGGCCGCGACGAACTCCTCGCGTCCGGGCGGCTCACCCTCACGCGGACCATCGACTCCTACGGGCCGCCCGAGACCTTCGACGCCGACGTCCAGAGCGCCGCCTACGCCCGCGCCGGCCGGAACGCGAAGACCTCGGGGCACCGCGCGCTGCGGGTCGCCGCGGACATGAGTCCCGTCGCCACGGGTGCTTCCGCCCTGCGCCGGTTGGTCGCCTACGAGCTCGCGGTCGACGCCGTCGTCGCGGCGGAGCCGTTGATCACGCTGTGCGGGTACGACGTCCACCGCATCGGCACGGCCGGCCGTGCCGTCATCGCCGCGCACCCGGTGCGCTGCGGCACCGACGTGCCGCCGTTCTCCGTGACCTGTCGCGAGAACCGCATCGTGATCGGCGGGGAGGTCGACACGTTCGACGTCACCGAGTTCGGCGAGGCGCTCGACGCCGCCGCACTCGTCGCCGACGACCCCGTGCGCATCGACCTGTCCGAGCTCAGCTTCCTCGACGCCGGCGCGACCCGGCGCCTGGCCCAGTTCGTCGGCGCCCAGGGCGTCGCCGGCCGGGAGGTCCTCATCTCGGGGGCGCACGGACCGGCCCGACTGTGCCTGTCCACCTTCGGGCTCACCGGGGACGCGTCGTGACCGTCGAGCTGCAGCCGTCCGGCGGCTGGACGGGGACGGGCCTGGCGCACGAGGCCTTCTTCTTCGCCGACGACGACGAGCTCGTGGCCCGGTGCCTCCCCTTCATCCGTGAAGGCTTCGAGCGCGACGAGGACGTCCTCCTCGTCGGCAGCCGCACCACCGTCGCCGCCCTGGTGTCGGTGCTCGGCGCTGACGCCGACCGTCTGGCGCTCTGCGCCGAGTCCGCGGACGTCTGGCAGGGCGGCCACGGGACGGTGCAGCTGTACGACCGCGTGCTCCGCGACCTGGCGCAACGCGGCAAGGCGTGCCGCCTCATCGGCGAACCGGTGTGGCTGGAGCACGCCGACGCGCAGGAGTGGCACCGCATCGAGACGGCGTACAACCGCGCCTACGAGGACGTGAGCCACTACGCGCTGTGCCTGCACGACCTGCGCCACCTCGCGCCGGCCCACGTGGCCGAGGTGCAGCGGACGCACCCCCTGGTCTGGGGTGGCGCGTCCCCCGTCCCGTCGGCGTCGTTCATGGACCCCGACGCCTACGTGCGCCTGGCGGAACCGGCGTGGCTCCAGGCGCCGCCCGACGCCTCCCGGGCGGTCGTCTCCGACACGCGGACGGCGCGCCGGTTCGCCCGGCAGGTCCTGACGGACGGCGGCCTCGACGACCGCGCGGACGACACGCTGCTCGCCGTCCACGAGCTCGTCGCCAACGCGCTCCGAGCCGCCGGCTCGGCCGAGCTGAGCGCGTGGACGGACGGTGAGGGCCGTCTCGTGCTCGAGGTGCGTGACGACGGCCCCGGGTTCACCGTCGGCGTGGCCGGCTACACCGTGCCCGAGCCGGACGGCGAGAACGGCCGCGGACTGTGGCTCGCCCGGGCCATCGCCGACGACAGCGCCGTTCGCAGCACGAGCGCCGGAACCGCGGTGCGGCTGTTCCTGCACCGCTGACCAGGACGCCGCGCGCAGCGGCGAGCAGGAACCACGGGGGTCGTCGCGGTCGGTCGCCCGCCCAGCGCGGAGCAGTCGCCCGCGGACGGCCACGGACGCGTGCCCTCGTCGAGCACGACCCCGGTGCGGGCTGCGTCGACGAGGCGGCCGCGGAGGCCCACGAACACCCGCCGGGTCAGCTGCGGCAGCGCCGTCAGCGGGGTACCACGGCCACCTCGCCGCGGGCTGCGCAGTCGTGCAGGACTTCGCGGAGGAACACCCCGTCCCCCTGCGCCGGTGAGGGCTGGTGCTGCTGGGCCCGGAGAACCCGTCGCGCTCGAACCCGCAGCCGCCCGCCGAGACGCTCGCCGGGACCGGGGCGCCGGGAACGGTTCACCGCCGGCGCCGCAGGACCCGCGCTCCGCGACGGGCGAGCGCACGCACCCGGTGCAGGTGGTGCGGGACCATCGCCCGCACCAGCGGCAGCGGGGCGACCGCCGCGGACAGGCGCCCGCGACGCGGGCGGGCCCGCCGTTCGACGTCCAACGGAGCGAGGACGAGCCCGAGGCACCCTGCAGCACGGGGAAGCCGACGACGGCATCACCCTGGCCCTGCTCATCGGTGAGGTCACCCACCCCTCCCTGGACTGGAGGTTCCTCACCAGGTGGGCCTTCCGACCGGTGTGTTCACGGCACGACGTCTGAAGCCAGCGACCTCACGGTCATCCCGCGGAGCGGCGCGTCCAGCTCCCGACGCAGACGCTCGGGGCACCAGTGGTGAGTCGACGACGTCAGCGCTGACGGGACTCTGCCTGCGCCACCACGTTCTCACTCGTGCACGGTGGCCGTCGCTCCCGTTTCAGCTCGAGGGCAGAGCCTCACGGTCACGGCGCCCTGCGGGCGCGTCTACTCGGCTGCACCGGCTCGCCAGGTCAACGACAGAGCAGGCTTGGTCTGCAACCACAAACCCCCCAGGGGCACCCGCTCATCGAAGACGACGCCCAGCAGCTCCCGCCCGGCCCGCTTCTCCACGACCAGCGACTGCACCGACTGCAGCTCCACGTCGACCAGCTCCGCACCCGCCGAGGTCAACGACAGCTTGACCAACTCAGACGCCGGCTCCACCTCCAGCTCCACCCGCGCGGCGCCGCGGGTCAGGGTGAAGCGGACGCAGACGTAGGGCCACGGTGCGTCCTCCATGCCGAAGGGGTACGTGGGCTCGCTCTCGAAGAGCCAGACCAGGTCCTCCAGCGCGGGCATCGGATCCATCACCTGACCACTGTGCCCGGCCGGGAGGCACGTCAGGGTCACGGCGCGGACCGGGTCGTGCAGGCACTCGGCCCACACCCCCCGCCAGCAGTGCGGAGTGCTCCTGCACTGCCCGATGTTGACGTTGGACCCGACGTCGACGACACGGCTGACCACCTCGCTCACCAGCACCTCAGCGTCGTCGACGCCACCGCCCGAAGACCGAGGCGACTACCTGCTCTGAGACATCGGTCCATCGACGACGCGACCAGCTGCCCTGGCCGGGCCGTCGTGCGCCCACAGCAACGCGGCCCCCACCGCCGCGGTGGCCGTCGCGACGGCGATCAGCCATCCGGTTCCGCCAGCTGCCAGAACCACCCCACCGACGCCTGCCCCGGCGGCGATGCCGACGTTGAGGGCGGTGATGGCCATCGCACCGGCCTCACCGCGGATCGCGGGCGCGGCCTGCCGAGTCACCGTGACCTGGAACACCGGTGGCAGCAGCCCGGTGAGGAACCCCCACGCTGTCACCGCCGCGACCGCGACGACCGGGTGCACACCCAGAACTCCGAGCGCGCCCAGTGCGGCGATGAACGCTGTCGCCGTCAGCCGCAGCGCGGCCCGCGGACGTCGGTCCGACAGCCACCCCGACACGGCGAGCCCACCGACGCCTGCGGCTCCGAAGACGAGCAGCAGGGGCGCAACGGCGTCCTGGCCGAACCCTGCTCGGGCGGTGAGCAGAACGGCGGTGAAGGTCGCCAGCGCGAAGTGACCGGCCAGCACCAGAGCCGTCGCCGCGGACGTCCACAGGACCGACCGAGCCGAGGGGTCCTTCCACCACCGGTACCCGGTGCGTCGTGAGGCCGACGGCGGCGCCCCACCGGCCCGCAGCAGCGGCGCCGTCGCGAGCACGGCCGGGACGGCGAGCGCCGCGAACGCTGCACGCCACCCCAGCGCCGCGGCCGAGGCGGTGACCAGGGGAACTCCGACGACGGTGGCGGCCGTCGGTCCGGCCAAGACGATCGAGATCGCCCGCCCGAGCCGTTCGGGCCTGACGAGGGAGCTGACGTGCGGCACCAGCAGGGCCCAGACGACACCGTGCGCGGCAGCGCCGACGACGCGGACGGCGAGGGCGGCGGCCAGGGTGGGGGTCAGTGCGGTCGCCACGGTGGCGCCGGCGCTGATGAGCACCGCCACCGCGATGACGCGCTGCCGGTCGAAGCGCGCGGTGAGCCGCACGAGCAGCACGCTGCTCACGGCGATGGTCAGGGCCCACGAGGCGACCAGGCTGCCCGCGGCGGCGCGGGAGACGTCGAGCCCGTCGGCGACCAGCGGCAGCAGCCCCGTGGGAGCCAGTTCGATGGTGACGGTGACGAAAGCGGCCAGGCTCAAGGCGGCCAGTTGCGCTCGGTGTTCCACGTCGGCGACGGTAAGGATTGACACCAGTGTCAAGGTCAACTGCGGAGGTGGCGAGGATGCGCATCGGACAGCTGAGCCGTCGTACCGGGGTGAGCACCCGGATGCTGCGCTACTACGAGCAGCAGCGGCTGCTGAGCCCGCGGCGTGGCGCCAACGGCTACCGCGAGTACGCCGAGGCTGACGTGGAGCGCATCGAGCAGATCAGCCACCTCGTGCGGGCGGGGCTGGGCACCCGTCTGGTGCGGGCCGTGCTCGACATGGGGTTGGCGTCTGGTGACGAGCCGGTGCAGGGGTGGTCGCCGACCTGCACGGCTGCGGTCGCCGACGACCTGCAGGGGGAGTTCGAGCGCCTCGAAGCATCCCTGGTCTGCCTCACCCGCAGCCGGGACACCGTGCGCCGCTACCTGCAGGAGGTCACGGTGGTCCGCAGCACCAGCGTGGCGTAGCCGTCCACACACTGCACCGGGCCTTGCACCACCTGCCGGCGGCAAGGAAGAGACCGCACGGGAAGGAGACCGCACGGGTAGCGGCACGAGAACGCCTCGATCCTCCCCACTTCGTGGGAGGCGCCCCGTCGAACGTCGCCGAGGCCAGCGCCGCTCGCGCGGACCAGGAGCGGCGATCCAGGACCTCGTGCTGCATCGTGGACCAGGAGGTCTCCACCAGCCCGTTGTCCAGCCCGCTGTGGACGCCCGAAGCAACTCGGGCCGTCGAACCCAGCAGACCAACAGCCGGCGTGGACGATGGTTCCTGGCCGCGGACGGCGTCGCCAGCGCGCCACCTGCACGGCGTCGGCGACGAGTTCTGCGCGAACGTGGTCGGCGATGGACCAGCCCACCACCACCCGGCTGAGGACGTGGACCTCGGCAGCACCGTAGGTCTTGCCCTCCGCGGTGGGGTCCCCGGAGGGGCACCTGCCGCTCGCGGGAACTGTCACCGACTCACGACCGGTCCGGTCTCCGGCGACGAACCGGTGCTGGACCGGATCCTCGTGCGGCTCCGGCACCGGCTCCGCGTCGGACCACCTGCGGCGAGGGCAGACACCCACCGGGCCAGCAGCCTTCACGGGTCTGCCCCGGTTCGGTCGACTCCGCGGTGGTGGAACACTGGCGACCACCGAGCCCCCACCGAGCTCCTGCGGTGCCTCGAACACCGCTCCACGTCCTGCACGGCGAGGAAGGATCAGCGTGACCGCGGAGGCGTACTTCTCCACCGACGTCGAAGCCGACGGACCCATTCCCGGCCCCTACTCGCTGTCTGCCATCGGCGTGGCCCTGTGCGGGTACCGCACCCACGCCGGCGACCTCGTCGACGTCCCCGCCGACACCGACCAGCCCACCTTCTACGCCGAACTGCGACCCATCAGCGACACCTTCGACCCCGAAGCCGCCGCCGTCGCCGGTCTGGACCGGAACCACCTCGTCAACCACGGCCGAGAACCCCAGCAGGCCATGCTCGCCATGAACGCCTTCGTCGACGGGACCTGCGCGCGCCTGACCCAGCAGCTGGGCGACCGCGTCCGTCCTGTCCTGGCCTGCTACCCCCTCGGCTTCGACGTCATGTGGGTCACCTGGTACGCCGTCCACTTCACCGGCCGCTCCCCCTACGGGCACTCCACGCACTTCGACGCCAAGACCGCCTTCGCCACCCGAGCCGGTCGCGGGATCGTCGGTTCCACCAAGCGCTTCATGCCCGCTCACCTGCGCAGCAGGCGACGGCACACCCACCACGCCCTCGACGACGCCCGCGAGCAGGGCGAGATGATCATGAACATCATGCGGTGGGACGGCACGTGAGACACCGTGCCGCTCGAGTCCGCGCAGGTCCCACGACTCAGGGGCGGCGGGGCTCAACGCCTCCGGTGCAGCGTCGAGGCGGTGGCGCGCCAGGCCCTCCCCGAGAACTCGCCGGATCGTCGCCCCCTGACGCCCTGCCAGCTCCTGCCAGGGCATCGGTTCGCGTCCGTTCCCGATGACGGCGAGCAGCATCGAAGGACCTGACGTTCACCGCCGACCCACCTCCGACCCAGCAGTGCGGGCTCGCCCACCCGGTTCTCGGGGTAGGTGTGGCGGTGGTTTCGACTAGCGCCCGGAAAAGGCGCCCGGCAGAGGCGCCCGACAGGGGCTTCCGGAACTCCGTGATCGTCACCTGCGGAGTCGATGAACAGCTCGTCACGAGCAGTCGGTTGACGTGCAGGTGCGCCAGGCCCGCCGGCCGGCGGGCACCCTCCCGGTACGTGGTGGCGCTGAGCGCGGGCGAAGGCCGACCGACTGCCTGGCGGTAGGTCCGCCCACGGGGGTTGACCTCGTCCCCGTTGTTAGTGTTTAGTCACTCACATGAGTCCACCGCGACGCTCCACCGCCGAGGCTCAGCGAGCGCGCGTCACCACCAGCGCCCTGCACGCCTCCGCCCGCACCGGTCACCACGCGACCGCGATCACGTCGATCGCCACCGACGCCGCCGGCGCCGGCGGGGATCCCGCGCAGCGACTGGCGGCGATGACCGACGCCTACGTCGACCTGGTCACCGACCGCGATCTGCTCGTGTTCCAGGTCCACACCCGGAGCGCCGCGGACCTGCCCGAGGTGCACCGAGCCCCGCAGCGCGGACCGGCCGTGCTGGTCGGCGTCGTCGAGCAGCACGGCACGGCCTCACCGGCGGCGATCCAGCACTCCGTGGCCCACGGACGGCTGTGCCACCTCGTCGTCACCGCCGACCTGGACGCCCTGGACACCCGATGGGCCCAGTTCCTGACCGCCGGTGTGGAGCACCTGCAGCCCAGCACCACCTGAGCAAGCCTCAGCAGCACTCACCCACTGCGGCACGGCCAGCCCACAGCCCGCAACCTCGACACGACGTCACGCACCAGCCACCCTTTCCGGCCCCACCAAGTGACTGTCCACTCAGTCACTCCGCTGACCACACCCTTGGAGTTCTCGTGAGCACCCTCGACCGATCCACCTCCAGTTCCCCCCGCAGCGCCTCGAGCACCTCCCCGGGGCCCGCTCGCTGGACCACTGCTTCCCTGCTCGCCCTGGCGGCAGCGAACCTGGTCGGCTACCTGGTGCTGGCCGGACGACCGAACCCCGGCATGGCCAGCGCGTCCCTGCTCCCCCTCATCGCCGCCGCCGCCGTGCACCGTGGTCGCCGGTGGGCTCCGCTGGCGGCACTGCTGGCCGTCGCCACCACCGTCGGCATCAGGACCACCGACCTGTCCTTCGACCTCATCCGCCCCGGGGATCCGGCACCCTTCGCCGTGGCCGTCCTGGAACTGCTCGTGGCCGGTCTCAGCCTCAGCGGCGCAGCCGTGACCTGGACCGCCCGCCGCCGCAGCGGGGAGACCTCCGGGCCGTCCGGTGCGGTGTTCGCGATCGCGGGGACCGCCGCGGCCGTCGCCGTCGGCGCCGTCCTGCTGACCGCCTCCCCGCAGGGCGAGCACACCGGCGGGCTGAGCGAAGCCCAACGGCGAGCGCTGCCGAGCGTCGACATGGTCAACTACCGCTTCGAGGCCGCCCAGCTGCGCGCCGGCGAGGGCGAACCGGTGGCCTTCCGCTTCACCAACGACACCGACGACTCCCACAGCTTCACCGTCGACCAGCTCGGCATCGACGTCACCGTGCCCAGCGGCCGGGATCGCGTGGTGGTCCTGGACGCCCCCGCCGGGGAGTACGAGTTCCACTGCTCGGTCGGCAGCCACCGCCGAGACGGCATGGAGGGCAGGCTCGTCGTGACCGCCGACGCCGGCGCCGCGAGCACCCGACCAGCCGCCTCGCTCACGCTCACCGGTGACCACCCGGGTGGGCACCACCATGGCTGAAGGAACAAGTACCGGTCCGGGTGGTCCGCGGCCCGCCGGAGCTGACCGGCGCACCTGGGACCGCTCGAGCCAGCGGGTGTCACCCAGCGAGCCGACTCCCCCGCCCGGGCCCGACCAGCCGAACCAGCAGCGCCGTCCTGCCGTCAGCCGGCGCGCGCTGCTGACCGGCGCGGGCGCTGTAGCCCTGGTCGGGACGTCGGGCGCCCTGGCGCTGGCCCGACGCGGCCCCCGGCTGCCCCTGGACGGCCCGGCCCTGCCCCAGCTGGCGGAGCTGGAGCTGACCACCGGTGCCGACGGGGCCCGCACCGGGCTGCTGAGCGCCGGCAGCACCACCACCGGGCTGGCCTACAACGGCAGCGCTCCGGGACCGCTGCTGCGGCTGCGCGAGGGCGAGCGAGTCCGCTTGAGCTTCCACAACGACACCGGTGCCCACAGCAGCCTGCACCTGCACGGGCTGCCGTTGGGACCGGCGGCCGATGCCCCCTTCGCCCACCTGGAACCCGGCACGGGCGACGTGCGCGAGTTCACGCTGCCGGCCGGCTGCGCGGGGACGTACTGGTACCACCCGCACGCCCACGGCGACGTCGAGCGCCAACTGCTCGCCGGCCTGGCCGGCCCCGTCGTGGTCACCGGCCCCCTGGACCAGACACCCGAGCTGGCCGCGGCCGACGACCGGCTGCTGATGCTGACCCGCCAGGGTTCCGCCCTGCACGCCAACGGGGTCCTGCACCCGGTCGTGCACGCACAGGCGGGACGGGTGCGGCTGCGCCTGCTCAACGCCACCGCCGGGGACCACCTGCTGATCGGCCTGGTCCGCGACGGACGGCGCCAGCCGATGCACCTGATCGCCACCGACAGCGGCTTCACCCAGCGCCCGGTGCCGCTGCAGGAAGTGCTCCTGGCCCCCGGTGAACGCGCCGAGGTGCTGATCGACACCACCCGGGCCGGCACCGTGGGAGTGCAGGCCCTGCCGTACTCGGTCTACGGGCCCGGCGGTGCCACCAGCGAGGAGCGCACGCTGGCCGTGCTGCAGGTTCCCGCCGGTCTGGCGCCACTGCCCCTGCCGCAGCAGTTGCTGCCGCTGCAGCGCCTCGACCCTGCCGCCGCCGTGCGCACCCGCCGCCTCACCCTGGGCGCGGACGGCCACGGGGCCTACACCCTCGACGGGCACACCTTCGATCCCGACCGCGTCGACATCAGCGCCCAGCTGGGAACGGTGGAGGTCTGGGAGCTGGTCAACGAGCACACCACCGACCACCCCTTCCACCTGCACAGCTACCCCTTCCAGGTCCTCCAGCGCGCCGGGACCCCCGAACCGTTCACCGCCTGGCGCGACACCGTCAACGTCCCCGCCGCCTCCACCGTGCGCATCGCGGTGCCCTTGCGCGGCGAAGCCGGCCGCACCGTCTACCACTGCCACATCGCCTCCCACGAGGACCTGGGCATGATGGGCGTCCTGGACGTCCGCGACCTCCGGGAGGTCCGGTCGTGAGGCCACCCCTCGGCTCACGACGGCTCCTGGCGGGAGGAGCCCGGCGGGCGAGGACGACCCGCCGGGAGCCGCCGGTTGACTCGCCTCGTACATTAGTGTTCAATCAATCACATGCTGTCCCGGAGCGCCTCGTGAGGTCCACCGCCGAGTCCCAGCGCGCCCGCGCCACCGCCAGCGCCGTCCGGGTGTTCGCCCGCACCGGGTACCACGCCACCCCGGTGACCTCCGTGGCCGCCGAGGCCGGGATCTCCGCGGCCTACGTCTTCCGGTTGTTCACCGACAAGCTGGGGCTGTTCGTCGCCGCCTTGGAGCACTGCTTCGAGCAGGTGCGCGCGGCCCTCGACGAAGGCGCCGAGCAGGCCACGGGAACCTCCCCCGAGGAGGTGCTCGAGGCGATGAGCGTCGCCTACGCCCGCTTGGTCGCCGACAAGGACCTGCTGATGCTCCAGGTCCACGCCCAGAGCGCCTGTGACGTACCGGAGGTGCGGGATGCCTTGCAGGAGGGCCTGGCCTCGGTGGTGCGCCTGGTCCAGCAACGTTCCGGGGCCGATGACGCGGCGGTGCAGCGCTTCATCGCCTACGGCCAGTTGTGCCACCTCATCGTCACCTCCGGCCTCGACGGGCTGAACACCTCCTGGGCCAAGGCCCTGACCACGGGCATGACGCACGTGGAGCCGACCCCGGCCCCCGGCCCGGCCCGGGCCCGGCGGGCACCGGTGGCGCGCACTCGAAAGACCGCACCCGCATCTGCCTGACCCGCTCCCCGGCCCGGAGCACCGGACTCGGTAGGGGCGGACGGGTACCGATCGACCGAGCCCCTGCGGCCGACGGAGACGCTCAGCGCCGCGAGGAACTGCTGCGCCGCAGCCGCCGTGGACCGGGAGTTCTGCGCGGAGACGAGGTTGCGGTCCACGACCACAGGGCTCGACCACGCCGGGCCGGTCTCCACGGGCCGCCTCCCACGCGCGCAACCGGAACTCGACGACGCACGGAGCCCGGTCGCCGAGCCCACGCTGCTGTTCTTCCTCGTCGGTGACGACGGTCGGGCGACGCCCGGATGGCCGACGCGCTCTGCGCTGCGGGGGCGCCCGGGCCGGTCCCGTCCGGCCCGGGCGCTGCGGGTCACACGCCGGCGGTGGAGGCTGCGCGGTCGAGCTCCAGGTCGCCGAGCGTCACGCCCCGCGCCTCGTTGCCCTTCACCCACCACGTCACACCCGCCGCCGCACCGATCATCCAGAACGCGGCGAGCAGCACGAACATGGAGGTCACGGAGAAGACGACTGCGACCTCGGCCAGCAGGACCTGCCCGACGACCGCGCCCATCCGCCCCACCCCGACCGAAGCGCCCACCCCTGTAGCACGCAGGTGGGTGGGGAACTGCTCCGAGAACGTGGGGTAGGCCGACACCCAGGCGCACGTCGCGAAGAACGCCGCAACCGTGAACGACGCCAGGACGAGCCCACGCGAACCGGTCGAAGCCGCCGCGGCACACCCGAGCATGCTCAGCGCCGCACCGCTGTAGCTGATGACCACCGAGGGCCGGCGGCCCAGGGCGTCCAGCGCCCACGCGACGAGCACACCGCCGGCCAGCGCTCCCACGTTGGCGACCAGGAAGTACCAGGGCAGCGCTGCGTCGGAGATCGGTACAGCGCCGGAGGCGGAGGAGAAGACGAAGACGCTCATCGCCGTGAAGAGGCCGTAGTAGCCGGCAGCCTCGGAGAAGTCCAGAGCCATCCCGAAGAAGAGCTTGCTGCGGTGGTGCTTCCACAGTTCGGTCAGCGCGCCTCGGCCACGCCGTCCCGAGGGGGGCAGCACGTAACCGTCGGCGCTGGTCTGGCCGGTGATCGCGACGACGACGGCGTCTGCCTCGGCCAAACGCCCGCGCGAAGCCAGCCAGCGCGGAGACTCAGGCACCAGACGCCGGGCGAGGAGACCGTAGACGGCGCTGACCACACCGAACAACAGCGTGTACCGCCAGGTCAGGCCGAACGTGGAGATCACCAGGATCGAGACGAGGGAGGAGAGGATCCCGCCCAGGGCCCAGAAGGTCATCACCAGGCCGTTGCTGCGACCACGGTTGCGAGCGGGGGTGAACTCCGAGATCGCCGAGGTGATCGCCGAGTACTCACCCCCGACGCCGAGCGCGGTGATGAAGCGGAACAGCATGAACACCTCGTAGGAGGGTGCTGCGGCACTGGCGACCGCGGCGAGGGAGTACACCAGCAACGTCGCGACGAAGAGGCGTTTGCGCCCCACCCGGTCAGCCAGCCAGCCGAAACCGAGGGCACCCACCGCGATGCCGAAGAACCAGACGACGTTGATCGTCACCGCCTGGTCGGCGCCCAGACCGAACTCCGACTGGATGCCCGGGATGACTGAGCCGATGATCTGCACCTCGAAGGCGTCGAGCATCCACCCGATGCCCAAGGCCGTCGCGATGCGGGTGTGCGCCGGTCTCCAGCGCGTGTGGTCGAGCCGTGCCGCCATGGGGTCCTCCGTGCCGTAGCCGAGGCACCGACGGAGGCAGGAGTCGCGGCAGGTGCTCGTCCTTACCCGCGCGCCGGCGCAGGTCAGGTCATCACCCGGGGCACCCCACGACGAGGAGGGTTGCCGCCCAGCAAGCCGGGGCTCGTCGCTGGGACTCGTGACCGAGCAGGAACCTAGCCAGCTCAAGATCTCGTTGTCAACGACTCCGGCGCCGCCCCGGTCCTCGAGCGATCCCGGCTCAACTCGTGAGCGCACGTCCTGCCGGGCAACAGCATGCGGGCAGCGGCGCGTGGCACCTCTGACGCACCCCTCACGCAGGCCCGGGCCCACGTGGTCACCGGTCGACGTCCGAGTTCCTGGACCACGGGAGCCGCCCGCGCCGCGCGCCCGTGCCGACGCCCTGCTTCCCCGTTGCGGCGGCACCGGTGCCGACCTCGACCACTCTGAACGGCACCGGTCGCGAACGCAGGGTCACGACGCTGCCTCCGCCTCCCCACGGCCGAGCGGGCTCGCTGAGGCCAGCCCTCGCGCCCGCGTCCCTCGCAACCGGCACTGCGCGGGTGCGCATCCGCTGGGAGTGCGAAGTGGGCACTGCTCGCCCTCGCGCTCCCGGCCACCGCGATGCTCAGGGGCTGCGCCACCAGCAGCGACGACGACGGCCCGCGAGGACTGCTCCTGCACGGCCCGCTCGTCGCCTCGACCGGCCACGGCGACGCCGCGTCGGCCGCCCGGACCGGGGCACCCTCATCCGTGACGGTGCGTGCCTGCTCCTCGCGACCCGCCCGGCGGAAGCCCTCAAGTCAGTGACACCTGATCCCGAAATGGTTAGCAAGTGCTCCACCAGACAGCTAGTCATCGGAGGGTTGCCATGTCGCTGCGCGTACGCCCGAGGCTCACCAAGGGCACTCCCGACGCACTCCCGACCTCGTCCGCTGCCACGACGCCGTCGTCAGCGACCACGCCCGCCCCCGACCCCGGGCCGGCACGCTCGTCCTGCCCCGACGAGCGGGTGGGCGACGTGGAGCGGGCAGCTGCGCTGCGCCGGGCGGTGCAGGACCACGTGGCCGCCGGCGCGGTGGTGCAGCACGCCAGTGCGCACCAGGCGGTCCTCACCTGCCGCGAGGCGACCGCGCACCGCCGGCACGCCCTCGCCGCGGTGTGCACCCTGGGGGCGTGGCTGCCGTTCTGGGCCGCCCTCAGCATCGCCCGGAGCCGCCGACGCCACAGCGTGCAGCTCGTCGTGGACGCCTGCGGCGTCGTCACCTCCCGCACGCTCGGGCCGGCCCCCCGCCCCGGCTCCAGGTGACCCCGACGCCACCCCGGTGATCCCTCACCACCACGACCGCAGCCTCGGCAGCGGTGGTCTGCCCACCGCCACGACGCAGGCGGCGGGTCAGCTCGGCCTCGACGCGCACCTCCGACGTGTCGCTCTCCAGCGACAGCCTCGCCCGCCCCGACACGCAGACTTTCGCGCCCTCGCTCAACAGCGGTCCCGTGCAGCAGACGAGCACTGTCTGCTGCCGCTGGAGACGCCGGGTTCGGGGAACCACCGCTCACCCACCCGTCGCGATGACTGCTCCACGACCCCCCGCGACGTCAGCGGTAGTACAGCGCCACCGGTCGTCCGTCGACCTGGCGGATGTCGACGGGGACGTCGTAGACGGCCTCGAGCACGTCCGGGCGCATCACCTCCCCGGCGGCGGCATCGGCGACGACACGACCCTGCCGCACCGCCACGATCCGGTCCGACCAGGTCGCGGCGAAGTTGACGTCGTGCAGGACCACCACCACCCGCTTGCCCAAGTCGTCGGCCATCGTGCGGACCAGGCGCATGGTCTCGGCCATGTGCCGCAGGTCGAGGTTGTTCAGCGGTTCGTCCAGCAGCACGTACCGGGTGTCCTGCGCCAGGACCATCGCGATGAAGGCCCGTTGGCGCTGGCCCCCGGACAGCTCGTCGAGGAAGCGGCCACGCAGCCCGTCCAGCTCGAGGTGGGCCAGCGCACGCTCGATCTGGTCGTGGTCGGTGCGGGTGAGGCGACCGCGGGAGTGCGGGAAGCGCCCGAACTCCACCAGGTCCTGCACGGTCAACCGGGCCGCGACGTGGTTGTCCTGCCGCAGCACCGCCAGCGTGCGGGCCAGCCGGGCCGAGTCGGTCGAGGCGACGTCCATCCCGTCGACGCTGACCCGCCCGGCGTCGGGCGCCACCAGTCGGCTGATCACGCCGAACAGGGTCGACTTGCCCGCCCCGTTGGGGCCGATGAGCGAGGTCACCCCCTCGGCCCCCAGTTCCAGGTGCACGTCGTGCAGCACCGTCTGAGCCCCGTAGCGCTTGGTGACACCGTGCAGGCGGATCATCGGGCTCCCTTGCGCAGGACGAGGTGGAGGAAGAACAGCCCGCCGGCGAACTCGATGGTCGTCGACAACGTCGCTCCCAGGGAGAACACCCGCTCCAGGACCAGCTGACCGCCCAGCAGGCACAGCAGGCCCAGCAGCACGGCGCTCGGCAGGGTCCACCGGTGCCGGAACGTCCCGGCCACGCTGTAGGCCAGGTTGGCGACGATGAGGCCGAAGAACAGAACCGGGCCCACCAGGGCCGTCGAGGCGGCCACCGTGGTGGAGACCACGGTGAACAGCGTCATCACGACACGGCGGTGGTTCACCCCCAGGCCCGTGGCGTTGGCCTGTCCCAGGACCAGCACGTCCAGGACCGGCAGCAGGGGCACAAGCACCGCCAGGCTCACGAGCACCAGCACCCCGGTCAGCACCAGCAGCGTCTCGTCCGGGCGGGTCAGGGAGGCGAACATCGCGTCGGTGACCACCTGGAAGTCCAGCGGGTCCAGCATCCGCTGCATCCACTCGGTCAAGGCGCGGAAGAACGTGCCCAGCACCAACCCGACCAGCAGCACGAGGTGCAGGGACCGGCGCTTGCCGCCGAACAACCAGGTGAACAGGAGCACGCTGAAGGCGACCATGACGACGACCTGGACGACCCACAGGGTCACGACGTCGGCGCCCAGGAACGCCGCGGACCCCAGGGAGAAGACCACGAACGTCGAGATCAGCGCGTAGAACGCGTCGAAACCCAGGATGGACGGGGTCAGGACGCGGTTCTGGGTGATGGTGTGGAACACGACGGTCGAGACTCCGACCGAGACGGCGACCAGGAGCATCGCCAGGACCGTCAGACCGCGCAGGCGCAGCGCGAAGGCCAACGAGCCGGGCACGTCGGTGAACAGGTAGAGCGCCACCAGCGCCAGGACCGCACCGGCCAGGACCGACAGCCGGACCCCCGGCCGGCACCAGGTGAGGCGCAGCCGGCTGCCGCCCGCCGTCCCGGTGCGGTCCGTGAGTCCGGCCGCCGCGCCGGCGCTGCCGGGATCGGCGCCGGTGCCGGTGCCGGTGTCAGTGGGCACGGGTCCCCCTGCGCAGCAGCAGCCACAGGAACACCCCGGCGCCGACGACGCCCACCACGACGGACAGCGGGATCTCGTAGGGGAAGCGCACGAGCCGGGCGACCACGTCGCAGCCCAGGACGAACGCGGCGCCCAGCGCGGCCACCCAGGGCAGCGACCGGCGCACGTTGTCCCCGACCAGCAGGCTGACCACGTTCGGGACGACCAGTCCCAGGAAGGGGACCGTGCCGGCGGTGACCAGGACGGTGGCGGTGATGACGGCCACGACCACCATCCCGACGGCCACCACCCGGCGGTGGTTCAGGCCCAGGTTCGTCGAGAACGCCTCCCCCATGCCGGCGACGCTGAAGCGGTCGGCGGCGATCCAGGCGATGACCACCATCGCCGCGGCGATCCAGAGGAACTCGTACCGCCCGGGCACGATGCCGGCGAAACTGCCCTGCGACCACTGCCCCAGGGACTGCACGAGGTCGGCGCGGTAGGCGAAGAACGTGGTCACCGCCCCGACGACTCCTCCGAGCACGAGGCCCACCAGGGGCACCAGGACGAGCTGACGGACCGGCACCACCCGCACCACCCGCAGGAAGACCCACGTGCCGAACACGCCGCAGCCGGCCGCCACCGCCGCCCGTGCGGGCACCGGTGCGCCCGGCCACAGGAACATCGTGGTCAGCATGCCCAAGGTGGCGAACTCGGTGACGCCGGTCGTGCTGGGCTCGACGAACTTGTTGCGCACCAGCATCTGCATGATGAGGCCGGCGATGCTCAGCGAGGCGCCGGCCAGGACCAGGGCGAGCGTGCGCGGGACCCGGCTGACGGCGAGCAGGAACACCGCCCGCCCCTCGTCCGCGCCGTTCCACAGAGCCAGCGGGGAGACGTCGGACACCCCGGTGAACAGGCTCGCCGCGGTCAGGAGGAACGAGAGCACAGCGATCGAGGCCGCCAGCCGGCGACGGCGGGACCGCCGCCGGAGGACCGACTCCGGACCGGTGCGAACGGTCGTGGCGGGAACCGTGGGGGGCACGGTGGTGGGGGTCACCGCCGGCTCAGGCGGCGGCCTGCAGGACGTCGTCGATCATGATCTTCGTGGTGTCGACACCACCGAAGACGATGTACCACGCCACCGGGTCCAGGTACACGACGTGCCCGTTGCGGGCGGCCTTCGTCTGCTTGACGATGTCGTTGTCCAGCACCGCCGCCGCCGGCTGCGCGCCCTGGTCCTGACCGGTGGCGGCGTCGCGGTCGACGACCCACAGGTAGTCCGGGTCGTGCTCGAGGAGGAACTCGAAGGAGACCGGCTCACCGTGCGTGGCGGCTTCCACGTCGGCCACGGCCGGGCGCACGCCGAACGCGTCGTAGATCAGACCACCGCGGGCGTTGCGGCCGCTGGCGTCCTCGCCGGCCGGGGCCTGCGCCGACAGCCGGCCACCGGAAACCATCAGCCCCAGACCGGTGCCCAGCTTCGCGGTCGCCGCCCTGGCCTGCGCCACACCGTCTTCGAGCTCGGTGATGGCCGCGGCCGCCGCATCGGGGGCGTTGAGCACCTCCCCCAGGAAGGTGACGTTGCGTTCGAGGTTCTCGGTGTAGGAACCGCGGGTGCTCAGGTCGACGGTCGGGGCGATCCGGCTGAGGTCGTCGTACAGCCCCGCGGAGCGGCCACCGATGACGATCAGGTCGGGTTGCTGGGCCTCGATGCCCACCAGGTCGGCCTCGAACAGGGTGCCGGCGTTGAACGCGTCGTCGGCCAGGTGGTCGCGCAGGTAGTCGGGCACCGAGTCCAACGGAGCGCCGGCGACCTCCCCGCCGAGAGCACCGATCGTGTCCAGGCTGGCCAGGTCGAACACGACGATCTTCTCCGGGTCCACCGGGACCTCGACCGTGGTCTCCTCGTAGACCGGGTCCTCGTCCTCCCCCGCGGTGTTGCGCTGCCACGTGAACGACGCCGTGGCCGTCTGCGCGGCGTCGCCGTCCGAGGAGGCGGCCTCGGAGGACCCGCCCGAACAGCCGGAGGCGAGCAACGTCGCAGCGGCGATCAGGGCCAGGACAGGGGTGGGACGCAGCGAGGGCATGGGGCGACTCCGGGGTGGATCGGCACGGGAACCGCGCGGACAGCAGCGCGGCGAGAGGCCACGCGTCGGGCTGTCCACGTCGGTCGAGGCTGGAACAGGTGTCATGATCACCTGCTGAAGTGAGCTTAGCCTATCCCAAGTCATCGCCGTATCGGCGAGGTGGCCGCTCGGACGCGGGAGCGCGCGGCGCCGGTGCTCGGGAGCAGCGGACGGAGCTGTCCACACGGCGGCCGACAGGAGTCGTGGTGCCGGACCCGTCCCCCGTCAGTGGCGCGGACAGGGGGTGGGGTCGGGGGTCGGGCCCCGTGCCGGCGGAGCGTCGCGCGGGCACCGGACGGCGCCCAGCACACCCGCGCGAGGTCGGGCTCTCGTGCCGTTGCCCGGGGGACACCGGCCAGCGGGCGGGCCCACCCGATCTGCGGGCGCGGGTCCTCGGCGGCCTCGGCGGAGGTGCCGGTGCGGTCGGCGACCTCGGCCGCAGCGAGCGGTTCGGCACCGCCCGTCGCCCGTCGGCACCGTGAACAGGAGAGGGCCGCCGAGTCCAGGACTCGGCGACCCTCGTGCTGATCGACCCGGCAGTCGCCTCTCGGCGAGTGGCCACTCGAGGTGGCTGAAGGTGAGGCCCGGGGACTTGCAGCAGGTCGACCACCCTCTACAAGGCGGAGTGGCGCGCCGGCATTCCCTCGTGCAGCGCCGCCCGATCGTGCTGCTCCGAGCGTTCAGCACTGCCCGGTGCGCACCGGCAGCTCCTGGTCGTCGTCGCTGACCCGACGCCCACCGGTCCAGACGACCTCGCCACCGGGCCGCGGCGCCTGACTGGTCACCGCCGACCGGCCGGAGTGGTCAGCTGCCCCGCCTCCGCGGCGTCCCACCGCCGATCCGCCGAGGTCGCTCGCACCGACTCAGGACGGCCGACGACCGCGCCGACTCGATCAGTCGGACGGCGGGGGTGACGACGTCCCCGCCGGGGCGCCGGGGGTACCGCTGCGCAGGATCGACGTCATCTTCTTGCCGCGAGCCACCTCGTCGACCAGCTTGTCCATCCACCGGATCTGCTGCATCAAGGGGTCCTCGATCTCCTCGACCCGGTACCCGCAGATCACTCCCGTGATCAGCGCCGCGTTCGGGTTCACGCGCGGCGCCTGCGCGAAGAAGGTCTCCAGGTCGACCTGGCGGGCGATGACGTCAGCCAGACCCGCCTCGTCGTAGCCGGTGAGCCAGCAGATCACTTCATCGACCTCCCTGCGGCTGCGGCCCTTGCGCTCGGCCTTGGCCACGTAGTGCGGGTAGACGCTGGCCACGGCAGTGCTGAAGATCCGGTGTCGTGCCACGACGGGCCTCCTGACCTCTCCTGCGGGCCGGCACCCCTGCACGTCCTGGCCCCTGCGCGCGGAGGCTAGTGCGCAGCTCGGACAGACACCCGACCCCACCCGTGCTGAGACCCGTGCTGAGTTCAGGGCACCCCGCACCCGGACAGGGACGGCAGTGACGGGTACCTGCACGATCAGACCGGCGGCTCCACCGCGTGAGGCGACCTGGTGGGGGGCGCGCCCGCACCAGGTCGCCCACGCCGGGGGCGTCCGCTCAGGGGCGGCCCGCCTCCGCGGGTTCGTCCGCCGGCAGGCTCGGGGCGCCGCGACCGGCGCGCAGGTTCAGCGCGAGGACCACCGCCCCGACGGCCAGCCAGGCGAAGCCGCCGATCTTGGCGGCCGCGTCGGCGTTGAGCAGCACGTACCCGATGATGAGGAACCCCAGCACCGGGGCGACGAGGTGCAGGAGGTAGTTGCGCGAACGCCCCCGCACCAGGTGGTGGACGACCACCGAGACGTGCAGCAGGCAGAAGCCGAACAGGGCGCCGAAGTTCACCAGCGACGAGATCAGCCCGATCTGCCCGACGAAGAACAGCACCAGGACCAGGGTCAGCCCGGTGACGACGAGGGTCGCCGCCATCGGCACCTGCCGGGCGCTGACGCGCGACAGGAACGCGGGCAGCTGCCGGTCGCGGCTCATCGAGAACAGCAGGCGCGAGGTGGCGGCCTGCGCGGCCATGGCGTTGGCGATGCCCACGGCCACGACGTTGACGACGAGGAAGGCGGTCTTCCAGCCGGAGCTCGACGCGGCCTCGACGAGGTCGAAGAACGCGTTGCCGGCGGCGTCGGCGCCGAAGGAGTCCCGTCCCGCCGCGAGCAGGCTGGCCAGCCAGGTCTGGACGACGAAGAGGAACGCGACGACGAACAGGGCGATGAGCATCGCGCGCCCGGCGGGGTTCTTGCGCCCGGTGGTCTCCTCGGCCAGGGTCGAGATGCCGTCGAAGCCGAGGAAGCTGAGCACGGCGATGGACAGCGCCGAGGCGATGAGCGGGCCGCTGACCTCCGAGGAGTTCCAGAACGGCGTCGCGCCCCACTCGGCGCCGGGGATCGTGCCACCGTTCAGCGCGGTCGCGGCGATGATCACGAACGCGACGACGAAGACGATCTCGATGGCCAGGAACACCCGGTTGGCCAGCTTGAGGGAGCTGATGCCCAGCAGGTTCACGACGGTGTTGATCGCCACGAACACCAGCGCCCACACCCACCGCGGGCTGCCGGGGAAGATGCCGACCATCGACTCGGCGGCGAACACGTACAGCAGCGTGGGGATGAGCAGGTAGTCCAGCAGGATCGCCCAGCCGGCGAAGAACCCCAGCGCGGGGTGGACGCCGCGGCCGACGTAGGAGAACACCGAGCCGGCCAGCGGGAACGCCTTCGCCATCTGCCCGTAGGCGAGAGCGGTGAACACCATCGCCACCAGACCGATGAGGTAGACGAGGGGGACCATCCCGCGGGCGCTGTCGTAGACGGTCCCGAAGATCGCCCACGGGGCGATGGGGACCATGAAGACCAGGCCGTAGACGAGCAGGTCGAGGGTGGAGACGGAACGCTTGAGCTCCTGCTGGTAGCCGAAGGACTCCAGGGTGCGCTGCTGGTCGCTCATCGCGGTTCTCCGGGGGTCTCGGCGGTGTCGTCGTGGCGGGCGAGGAAGGCCGCGACGACCGCGCGGAACTCCTCGGGCTGCTCGAGGTGGGTGCAGTGGCTGGCGCCGGGGAAGACGTGGCTGGTGACGTCGGGGATCCGCTCGACGAACGGGGCCCAGGTGGCGGGGGTGGCCTCGTCGAACTCGCCGGCGACGACGAGGGTGGGCACCTCGACCGCGGGCAGCCGGTCGACGATGCTCCAGTCGCGCAGGGTGCCGACGACGTGGAACTCGTTGGGCCCGTTCATGGTGTGGTAGACGGTCGGTTCCGCCTCCATCTGGGCCTCGCTGGCGGCGAAGTCGGGGTGGGTCGGGGTGACCCGGCTGACGTGGCGGGCGTAGAACACCCCGGTCGCGGCCAGGTACTCCGGGTCGGTCGTCGTGCCGGCGGCCTCGTGGCGCTCCAGCGCGTCGCGGACGTCGTCGGGGAGTTCGGCCCGCAGCTGCGCGGCGCCCTCCACCCACAGCTGCATCGACGCCGGGGAGTTGCAGATGGCCAGCGAGACCAGGGACGCCGGGCGGCGCACGGCGATCTCGGCCCCCAGCATCCCGCCCCAGGACTGGCCCAGGACGTGGCAGCGCTCGATCCCCAGGCCGGCCAGGACGGCGTGGAACTCGTCGACGAACAGCTGCGGGGTCCAGAACTCCGCGGGCGCGTCGGGCAGGTGGGTGCTGCGCCCGCAGCCGAGCTGGTCGTAGTGGACGACGGTGCGCCCGGTCTCCTCCGCCAGGGCGGCGAGGTTGGCGACGTAGTCGTGGGCCATGCCCGGTCCGCCGTGCAGGACGACGAGCGGCAGGGCGCCGGGGCGGGGGTCGGTGGGGGTGGTGACCTGCACCCAGGTCTCGTGGCCGAGGACCGGCAGGGTGCGGGACTCGACGGTGGTGGTCGCGACGGGCATGGCGAGAGCATGCTGAGCGGAAAGGTCCCGCACAAGACCATTGGCGGGAATTAACCTGGGGGAAACGGTGGGAGGGTGACGGGGTGAGGCAGACGGACGTGGAACGGGCGCGGGCGGGGACGCGGACGGGTGCTCCCGCCGAGCCCGACAGCCCCCGCGTGGCCGCGGTGCTCGAACGCCTCGTCACGGCCATCGCCACCGGGCAGTACCTGCCCGGCTCCCGGCTGCCCCCCGAGCGAGACCTCGCCGCCGCCCTCGGCGCGGGGCGGATGACGGTCCGCGCGGCGCTGGCGCACCTGGCCCGGCGCGGGCTCATCGAGACCCGCCGCGGCCGCACCGGCGGTTCCTTCGTCGTCCAGCAGTGGCCGGAGTCCTCCACCGCAATCGTCGGGCGCACCCTGTCGGCGACCTACGCGCAGCTGCGCGACCTGTGCGAGGCCATCGCCCGCCTGCACGGGGCCGTCTGCCGGGCCGCGGCCGAGTCCCGCTCCCCCGCCGACCTGGCGCGCATCCAGGACGCGCTGGAGGTGTACGCCGGCGCGGAGTCCGGCCTGGCCTCGCAGCAGGCCGACAGCGCCCTGCACCTGGCGATCATCGACGCCGCGCACAACGACACCCTCCGCCGGGTGCTGGCCGACCTCGAGGGCCAGCTCAGCATCGGCGCCCCCGCGCACCTGTGGGGGGCGCCGGAGGGCATGCGGGCCATGGAGGTCCGGGCGCTGCGCGAGCACCGCGAGCTCGTCGCCGCGATCGCCGGGCAGCGGGCGGACGACGCCGAGCGGATCGCCCGGGCCCACGTCGCCATCGACCTGGAGCTGCTGACCGCGGCTCTGGCCCGCACCGGCGTCCTGCCGGCCCCCGCCCGGTGACCGCGGGCCCCGGCCGCCCGGGGGTCACCGCCGCCGGGCGTGACGCCACCGCCGGGGTGCGGGCGCCCGTCCCGGGGAACTCGTGCCCGCGGCCTCCCGCGAGCGCTGGTGGCACGGGGACCGGCGCCGTGGCCGGTGGAGGCGGGGCGTCGACCCCCTGCGCAACGCCTGCTCCCTCGGGCCGTCTCCCGGGGGAGTCAGGGTTTAGAGGGACTGCCCGCCGGACAGTTCGATGCGGGTCCCGGTGGCCCAGCCCAGCCCGTCGGACAGCAGGGCGGGGACGGCCGCGCCGATGTCGTCCGGTTCGCCGACCCGCCCCAGGGCGATGGCTCCGGCCACGGCGCGGTTGACGTCGGCGTCGTCGCGCACCACGCCGCCGCCGAAGTCGGTGGCGATCGCCCCCGGCACCAGGGTGTTGACGCGGATGCCGCGCCCGCCCAGTTCGGCGGCCTGGTAGCGGGTCAGCACCTCCACCGCGCCCTTGGCCGCGGCGTAGGCGGCGTAGCCGGGACCGGTGAAGCGGGCCAGGCCGGAGGAGACGTTCAGGATCCGCCCGCCGGTCGTCATCATCGGCAGCAGCGCCTGGGTCAGCAGGAAGGGGGCGCTGACGTGCACGCGCAGCATCTGCTCCAGCTGCTGCGCGCTGGTCTCGGTGTAGGGGGCGTGGACGCCGTAGCCGGCGAAGTGGACGACGGCGTGCAGGTGCTCGACGTCCCAGCCGTTCAGCGCCTCGGTGACGGCGGCGGTGAAGGCGTCGAACGTCGAGGCGTCGGCGACGTCGAGCTGCAGGGCGACGGCGGGGACGCCGGAGGCGGTGACCTCGGCGACCATCGCCTCGGCCTCGGCCCGGTTGGACTGGTAGGTGCCGATGACGCCGACGCCGGCTCGCGCCAGGTGGCGGGCCGCGCTGCGGCCCAGGCCGCGGCTGGCGCCGGTGATGAGGACGATCTGCTGGGGAGCCATGGGAGGACCTCTCGTGGGGCGGTGACGTTCGCTGGTGGTGCGAGTGCTGGTCAGGTGCTGCTGGATCAGCGTGGGCCCGGTCCGGCCGGACGTGGGCGTACGGCTGTGCCCCGGACCGGCAGTACGGGGCTACCGGCACCTGGAGGCACCACACTGGCGGTCGTGAACTCCGGGGACCGTCAGGCGCTGGCCGCCTTCCTGCGCCACCGCCGTGAACAGCTGCAGCCCTCCGACGTGGGGCTGGTCGCCGGGGCCCGGCGCCGCGCCCCCGGTCTGCGCCGGGACGAGGTGGCGGTACTGGCGGCCATCTCCACCGACCACTACGAACGCATCGAGCAGGCCCGCGGAGCGCGCCCGTCGGCGGAGGTGCTGGGCGCGATCGCGCGGGCGCTGCGCCTGACGCTGGACGAGCGCGACCACGTCCACCGCCTCGCCGGGCAGGCGCCGCCGGCCCGGCACCGCTCCCAGGGCTACGCCGACGCCGGCCTCATGTGCGTGCTGGACGCCCTGGCCCCGCACGTCCCGGCGCTCATCACCGACGACGTCAGCACGGTCGTGGCGCAGAACCGGCTCAACGTCGCCCTCCTGGGCCCGCTGGCCGGCGAGCGGGGGCTGCGCCGCTCGTTCGTCTACCGCTGGTTCACCGACCCCGCCCTGCGCTCGCGGTACGCCCCGGAGCAGCACGAGCAGCTGGGCCGGGAGTACGTCGCGGACCTGCGCGTCACCAGCGGTGCACGTCCCGACGACCCGGACGTGCGGGCCCTGGTGGACGCCCTGACCGCCGAGAGCGCGGAGTTCCGCCGCACCTGGGCGCGGCAGGAGGTCCTGCCGCTGCGCGCCACCCGCAAGGTGCTGCACCACCCCGAGGTGGGCCGCCTGGAACTGCAGTGCGACGTCGTGGTGAGCCCGCCGTCCGGTCAGAGCCTGGTGCTGTTCCGCCCCCAGCCGGGCACCGGTACCGCCGAGCGCCTGCAGCTGCTCGGGGTCGTCGGCGTGCAGGACCTCGCGCCGGCCGCCGGGGCCTGAGGGTTCCGCCCACGGTCCTGGCGTGACGGCCCGGCGCCTTCGCCGTAGGTTCGGGACGTGGACGACCGGAGCGGGCAGCCCGAGAACTCCTGGCCCGACGAGGAGGGGCCGGGGGACCCGGACGGGCGGGGTCCGCTGGTGTGGGTGTCCTGGTCGCTCGTCGCGAGCGCGGTCGCCAGCGCGGTGGTCCTGGCCGAGGTGTTCCGGCGCTCGCTGACCGGCGCCTCGGACACGAGCTACTTCGGCAGCTACGTCTCGGAGGAGACGCTGCGCAGCCGGATCGACTTCACCTTCTCCGTGCGGTTCCGCCTGCTGTGGGCGACGGTGCCGGTGCCGGAGGTCCTGCTGGCCTCCTCGCTGGTGCTCGTGGCGCTGGCGGCCCTGGTCGCGGCGGGACGGCCCAGCTGGCTCGTGCCCTCCCGCTGGGCCGGCCGGGCCGCTGCGGGGGCGGCGCTGCTGACAGCGGTGGAGAGCGCGCTGTGCCTGGTGATGCTCTTCGACCTGACCGACGAACCGCCCAGCGAGCCGTTCGGGAACCTGCAGCTGACCTACGTCCTGCCGAACACCGGGGGGTTCCCCCAGATCGCCCCCGTCCTGGCGCTGCTGGTGGTGACCGTGGTGCTGCCGCTGGCCGCGGCCCTCGTGCTGTGGCGGGTGCGGGACCTGCGACCCGACACCGCCGGCACCGGCCCCACTGCCGGTCCGGTCCCGGTGGACCCGGCGCCGACCGGTCCCGCGAGCGGGATGCTGCCCGGGGCGACGGGCGAGACGGTTCCCCGGACGGCCCCCGGCGCGGCCCGTGACGAGGCCCCCGGCGCGGCCCGTGACGAGGCCCCCGACGCGGCCCGCGACCGGGCGACCGGGGAGGCACCGGCCGATCCGGTCCACGCGCTGCCCAAGCTCTCGGCCGAGCAGCTCGAGGCGTACCGCCGTCCTCAGGCGTGAGGCCGACGCGCTCGTCCCGGCCCGGTCCGCCCCCCACGGGCTCACGGTGACGCAGCCCACGATCCGCCGGGCACACCCGGGTGGGTCGTGGAGCGGACTCCGAGGGGCGCAGGGTGCCCCGCCGGTGGTGCACCGACGGGGCGCCCTCGGTCGTCAGGAGGAGAGGACGTCCTGCTCGGCCACCGCCCACCACATCTCGTGCAGGTCGTGGTAACGGCTCCCGGGCTCGGTCCTGCCCTCCCAGGGCTTGTCGATGATGTAGTGGATGTTCTTCACCCGGGCCGCGTCCCACAGCGCGGGGTGCTGGTGCGGAAGCGTCTTGAGCGCGTTGTAGACGTACGGCACCGGACGCCACCGGCCGTGGAAGAACTCGTTGAGGAAGTCCTGCTCGGCGAACTGGTAGCGCGCGAGGTCGGTCAGGCCCTCCAGACGGGCGATCATGGTCTCGAAGACCGCGCGGTCCGGCTCCACGACGAGGAAACCGCCGTTGAAGTAGTTGTCGACCACGTCCGGTTCCTCGGTGTGGTCGATGCCGCGGCAGTGCGTGTAGAAGCAGTTCTCCGGCTTCCAGGACGCGGGGTAGCTGGGGATGCGGTTGGGGTTGCAACGGCACGCGTGGCAGGCGGCGAGACCGCCGTCGGGCAGCTCCAGGGAGAACAACTCGTCCATGTTCGCCACGACGAGCATGTCGGCGTCGAGGACGACGAGGCGTTCGAACTCGGTCAAGCCCCACGAACCCAGCTTGCTCCACACCTCGGCGAACCGGGCGTTGGCGTAGCGGGCCTCGAGCCGGCTGTCCGGTCGCAGCGTCGGGACCTCCCGGACCAGGCACCCCTCGTCGAGGAGCGCCTGGCGGTCGGAGGCGTCGATGTCCGGGGTGACCATCACCACGAGGGGGTACGAGGTGCCGGAACGGCGCAGCGAGGCGTTCAGCACCCGCACACCCACCAGGTAGTCGGGCTGGGTCAGCAGCGTCGCCCACGCCTTCATCGGTGCACTCCTCGGTCGGGCTGGATCGGTCGGCGGGAAGGGTGGTCCGGGCAGGTGGTCCGGACGGGTCACTCGAACAGGCCGTCGGCGAACGCGTTGGCGAACCGGTGCGTCGGGTCCAACTCGTCGCGCACGCGACGGAAGTCGTCCCACCTCGGGTACAGGGCCCGCCAGTCGTAGAGCGGTGCCTCGAAGTACTTGCCCCAGTGCGGCCGCCCGCCCTGCACGGCCAGCACCTCCTCCACCGCGCGGAGGAACTCCATCCCGCCCTCGGACAGGGTCCCGTCCTCGGCGTAGTACACGACGAAGCCGAAGTACACCGTCTCCTGCCCGTGCGACGGACTGAGCCAGGCGGTCGACGGTCCGGTGCAGCGCAGGATGATCGGGTAGTGCATGTGCGGGCGGGTCCGGGCGTGCCACTCCTTCAGGGCCGCGACGACCTCGCCGGCCCGCTCCAGCGGGACGCCGATCTCCACGTTGATCTGCGGGGTGGCGATGCCGCGGCAGAACACCTGGTAGACGTCACCCGTCACGTCGGTGAAGTCCTTGAAGCGCTTCACCGTCCGGTACGGCTTGCTGTCGGTGTCCGTCAGCCGGGTGTCACCGCGCATGTTCGCCAGGGCGGCCTCGACCGTGCGGTTCATGGCGTCGCTGGCGCTCCCGCGCTCCACGAGGCGTCGGCCACCGCCCTCGTACTCGCGCCGCTCCTCCTCGTCCGCCTCCCGCGCCGTCCAGACGTGAACCAGGTCCTCGTCGGGGAACCACCACGCCTTGGTGAGGGCGCTGTCGCGGTTCCAGGCCGGCAGCCGGGTCCCGAGGTCCCCGGCGCTGACCGCCTCCTTGGCGCAGGTGTAGACGAGTGACGGCACGGTGCGCAGGGTCACCGCGCTGACGGCACCCAGGAGCCCGAGACCGAGCTGGACGGCCGGGAACGAGGGGTGGTCGCGGTCGAACTCGGCGACGGACCCGTCGGCGAGCACCAGCCGCGCGTCGAGCACCGCGTCCCCGATCGAGGACTGGCGCAGTCCCTGCCCGTGCGTCCCGGTCGCCAAGGCACCGGCGAGGGTCTGGGAGGCGATGACCCCGGGTGAGGAGGGCAGCATGCGACCCATCGCCGTCAGCACGTCGTACACCTCCTGCAGCGGCGTACCCCCGGCGAACGTGACGCTGTCCTCACCCGTCGTCAGCAGACCGCGCAAACCGGTGGTGTCCAGGAGGCGGTCACCTGCGCCGGCGAGTTCCAGCATCCTGCCGGCGGACATGCGGGACCCGGTCAACCGGACCCGGCCGGTGCTCGAGGCGATCGCCTCGCGCAGTTGGGCTTCGGTGGTCGGCCTCACGACAGCCGCCGACGGCGCGATGACGGAGTTCCGGGCCCAGTTCCAGATTCTCTGCCCGTCGTCGGTCGAGGTGCTGCGACGCGGGTAGGGAGCGACGGAGGTGCTCATCGACGACTCCTGCGGTCCAGGTTTCCTGAGGGCGGGAGACCGCCCGAGTTCCTCGGGGAACCTAACCCCCTCGGATCGGGGCAGCTCGACGGGTACCTGGAAAGTGGCGCACGTCTCACCCAGACCCGCCCGATCGCCGTGCGTCCGTCCTCCCCCTCGGCTATGAACAGCGAGTGAGGAATCCCGACAACAGGGTCCAACCGCGGGCCCTGATCTCCGACCGCGACGGGACGGACGTGCACGGCGTCCCCCACGACGGCGATCCCCGACCGGTCCACCTCGTCGACGGGGCGACCGGTCCCTGCACCCGGTCGGTGCCCGTACCGGGCCCGCGCACCCCCGCAGAACCCGCCGGGGTCCCCGACCTCGCCGCGGCGCTGGGCCACCTGACGGCCGCGCGGTGAGCGGTCCGCGCATCCTCGCCGTCCGGCTCGACAGCGACGGCGACGTGCTCATGACCGGCCCCGCCATCGCCGCGCTGCGGCACGGGCCCGACGGAACGGCCGCCTCCCGCGTCGACGTCCTCGCCGCACCCCCCGGCGCCGCAGCCGCCCGACTCCTGCCCGGGGTCGACGACGTGCTCGTCGCCGACGTCCCGTGGTCGGGGTACCACCCGCCCGCTCCGGACGCTCCCGCGCTGCGGGCGCTCGTGGACGTCGTCCGCGAGGGTCGCTACGACGAGGTGGTGGTCTTCACCTCCTACCACCAGAGCGCCCTGCCGATGGCCCTGCTGGCCCGTATGGCCGAGGTGCCGCGCGTGGTCGCGGCCTGCGACGACTACCCCGGGAGCCTGCTCGACGTGCGTCACAAGCGTCCCGGGAACCCGGACGGGACGGGCGGGGAGCACGAGGTGATCGCGAACCTCGGACTGGTCCTCGCCTCCGGGCGGGCGATCCCCGACGACCCGCGGATGGCGCTGCGCCACCCCCTGCCGGACCTGCCCGCGGACCTGGTCGAGGAACTGGGTGCGGACCTGGCCGCGAAGCGCTGCGTCGTCGTCCACCCCGGGGCCTCCGTCCCGGCGCGGGCGCCGCTCCCGACGGTGGCCGCGGCCGCCGTGGCGGCCCTGGACGCGGCGGGGTGGCGGGTCGTGGTCACCGGTGGCCCCGGCGAGGTCGAGCTGGCCGCGCAGGTGCGCGCCGGCGCACCGCGCGTCGTCGACGCCTCGGGCCGCACCACGTTCGGTCAGCTCGCCACCCTGCTGGCGGCGTCCGCCGTCGCGGTGGTCGGCAACACCGGACCCGCGCACCTCGCGGCCGCGGTCGGGACCCCCGTCGCGAGCTGGTTCTCCGCGGTCATGCCCGTCGAGCGCTGGGCCCCCTTCGGCGTGCCGGTCGTGGTCCTCGGCGACCTGTCCGCGCCGTGCCGCCTGACCCGGGCGCAGGTCTGCCCCGTCCCGGGCCACCCCTGCCTCGACGTCTCCCCGCAACGGGTCGTCGACGCCGTCGCGGCGCTGGCCGCGGGACGGGTCCCGGTGCCGCCGCCGGCCGCACCGCTCGACCCGCGGGCCGACGTCCGCGCCGGCGCGGAGCAGGCGCTGTGACCGCCCCGGCCGGACGACGCAGCAGGACCCGACAGCAGGAGGAGCAGGAGTGAACGACCCCACACCGGACCGGCCCGCGCAGCGGTGGCTGACCGGGCACGAACCCCAGGTCGCCGAAGCGGTGTCGAGCCTGACCGCCCAGGGCGAGGTGCTGGACGGCTGGGCCGCCCGGCTGGCCCGCGTGTTCGAGCGCGGGGGCCGCCTGCTGGCCGCGGGCAACGGCGGCAGCGCCGCGGAGGCCCAGCACCTGACCGCGGAACTGGTGGGCCGCTTCGAGGGCGAGCGGCGACCGCTGTCGGCGATCGCGCTGCACGCGGACACCTCCACCACGACCGCCATCGGCAACGACTACGGCGGGGAGGAGGTCTTCGCCCGCCAGGTCGAGGCGCACGGCCGGCCCGGTGACGTGCTGGTGCTGCTGTCCACTTCCGGCCGCAGCGCCAACGTCGTGCGGGCCGCGCAGCGCGCCCGCCGCCACGGGCTGCACGTGCTGGCCCTGACCGGACCGGCGCGCAGCCCGCTGTCGGAGGCCAGCGACGAGACCGTGTTCGTCGGGGTGGAGGGGTCGTCGACCTCCGCCGTGCAGGAGGGGCACCTCGTCGCGGTGCACGCCCTGTGCGCCGCGGTCGACGCGCACCTGCGTCGCGACGTCGTCCCCACCCGCATCCCCTCGCCGGCGACCCCGGAGCGGACGACCCCGCCGGCCCCGGCCCGGCCGCCGCGCGCCGCGGGAGCGCGCCACGTCGTCGTCGTCGGCGACAGCGTCCTGGACCGCGACCTCCTGGGGCGCAGCGACCGCATCGCCCCGGACGCCCCGGTGCCCGTCGTGGACCTCACCGAACGGCAGGAGAGCCCCGGCGGCGCCGGCCTGACGGCCCTGCTCGTGGCCGCCGGCGGCGCGGGAACCAGCGGCACCCGCACCACGCTGGTCACCCCGCTGGCTGACGACGAGGCCGGCCGGCGCCTGCGCACGAGCCTGGAGGGCGCTGCGGCCCCGGTCGCCCTCGTCGGGCTGGGGCACCGCGGCGCCACCCGCACCAAGACCCGCGTCCGGGTCTCGGGGCAGTCCCTGGTCCGGCTGGACGAAGGGGGCCCGGCGACGCCGGAGGACGTGGACGCCGCCGCCCTCGCCGCGGTCCTCGCCGACGCCGACGTCGTGCTCGTCAGCGACTACGGCGCCGGGACGACCCACGACCCGGTGGTCCGCGCGGCCCTGGCCGAGGCCGCCCGCCGGGTACCGGTCGTGTGGGACCCGCACCCGCGCGGCGGGCAGCCGGTCCCCGGCTGCGCGCTCGTCACCCCGAACCTGCCCGAAGCGCGCGCGGCGGCCGGGTCGTCCGCCCCGACGACGCCTGACGACCTGGCCGAGCACCTCGCCTCCCGCTGGGGCGTGCAGGGCGTCGTGGTGACGACCGGGGCGCAGGGGGCGTGGCTGGCCGCGCCGGGCACCGAGGCGCTCTTCGTCCCGGCCCCCGCGGTGGCCGTCGGCGACCCCTGCGGCGCCGGTGACCGGTTCGCGGCCTCCGCCGCCCTGGCGCTGGCCGCCGGGCGGGTTCCCTCCGACGCCGTCGTGACGGCGGTCGCAGACGCGTCGGCGTGGGTCGCGGCCGGTGGAGCCGCCGGGTGGCGCGGGGCCCAGCACCGTGTCGTGGACGGACCGCCCGTCGCCGAACCCGACGGCGACGCAGTGGCCCGGGTGCGTGCGGCCGGGGGGACGGTCGTGGCGACCGGTGGGTGCTTCGACGTGCTGCACGCCGGGCACGTCGCGTGCCTGGAAGCGGCCCGCCGGCTCGGTGACGCCCTCGTGGTGCTGCTGAACTCCGACGCCTCGGTCCGCCGGCTGAAGGGTCCCGGCCGCCCCGTCAACGACCAGGCCGACCGGGCCCGGGTCCTCGCCGCCCTGGACTGCGTGGACGCCGTGGTCGTCTTCGACGAGGACGATCCCCGGACCGCCCTGGAGACGCTGCGCCCGGACGTGTGGGCCAAGGGCGGTGACTACGGCGGCGCCGAACTGCTCGAGGCCCCGCTGGTGCGCAGCTGGGGCGGACGGGTGGTGCTGCTCCCCTACCTCGCGGGCCGGTCCACCACCCTCACGCTGGCCCGTGGCGCCGCCCCGGCGGAAGGGCCGCCCACCGTCCGCTGACGCCCACGAACCCCCTCGGTCGTCGATCGCGGAGCGACGCGCCTCGCCCGAACCCGGAACCCCGAACCCGCCGGGTGTGGCGCCGTCGTCCGGTCGGCGTCCGGCAGGGCGAGCGCTCCCCGACTCGCGGGGTGAGGAGCGCACCCCTGCCCCCCCGAGCCGGGGACGCTCGCCGTCGTCGACGTGGGCCGGGGGCCCCGGCTCAGGATTGCGCTCCGCGCGCACGTCAGGTAGCCAGGTCCGGTGAAGACATCGCGAGCAGTGCTCGACGTGGCGACGGGTCTGCTGGCGGGCTGGGTGGGCCTGCAGGCGAAGGCCAAGGCCGAATCCACCCTGCAGGCCTGGGGTGAGCGGATCCTGCCGCCAGAACCCGGCCAGAAGGAACTCCCCGGGGCCGACCCCGCCGGTCACGGCGACCGCATGCCCCCCTCGGTGCTCTACCGGCGCCTGGTCGACCTGCGCGGCGGGGACGGGGACGCCCTGGAGGGCGACGACCTGGAGGCGGGTGCCGTGTGGCTCCACCGCGCTCTGGCCTACGGCTACCCCGTCGTCTACTCCCTGGTGTCCCGGCCGCTGCCGCTGGTCCGCGCCGGCGCCGGGACCCTCGGCGGCGCCGCGTTGTTCGCCACCTTCCACGGCACGCTGCTGCCGGCGACGGGCGTGCAGGCCCGGCTGTCGGAACTGCCGAAGGCGTGGTGGGTCTGGGAGGGCGGGTCGCACCTGGTGTTCGGGATCGCCGTCGACGCGGTCGTGGGGACGGTCCGCCGCCTCACCGGCGAAGGGCACCGGTGAGGCGGGCAGGTCCAGCGGGTCACCGCTGACGAGGCACACGCGCACAGCGCGGGGTGAGGCGCTGTAGCACAGGCGTCTCGAGGCGACCGTCCCGGGGACCAGCGGTCGGGTCGCAGGGCACGCCCTGGGCCACACCGACCGGTTCGGGCAGCAGCAGTTCGACGTTCCGGTCCGCCACGCCGCCCCGCGGTCCATCGATCGAACTGTCGGGGCGAGCGTTCCCCTGCGGGTCGTCGGCGACCAGTTCCCGGGACGACGGGGCCAGCACCGCGGACGAATCGAGCGAACCGTTCCACGTCGCCGCCGGGGTGTCGAAGTGCGCCGCGACGACCTCGGCGCGCCTCACCAGTCGCCGGTCACGAGACCGTCGTGGTCGCCGTGCACCGCGTACCGGGGCAGCCGCAGGCCGACCGGGCTGAAGGGTCTGATCGCGGCGGCCGGCAAGCCCGGGACCACGGGGAAACCCGCGGCGCGGTGGACGTCCGTACCGCCGGTGGCGCCCGCCGGGGTTTCCCCGGGTGCCAGTGGGAGGGGTCGTAGGTGCCGGGTCGCCCGTCCGCGATCCCCTCGAAGCGGAGTCGGAGGTGCGGTCCAGCAACTCGAACCGCGCCGGGGCTGCGTGTCCTGGACGTGGATGTCGGTGGACTGCACGAACGCGGCCAGCATCCGGGGGGGGCGTGCGCGCGCCGGCGCGGCGGGACCGCCGAGGTCGGTGCGCAGGACGTACCGCTCCCCTGCGCTCACGACGTGCTGCCGGTGGCCCATCGCGTCCGGCGCGCCCCGCAGCGGTGTGCGGGCCGAGGCCGTCCCCGCGGGCTCGACCGGGCCACCGCGGCCGGAGCCGTCGCGATCACCGCGCCCACACCCAGCACGCCCCTGCGGTTGAGTCCTCGGCCGCGTCCGTCGACCGCCGTGTCCGCGCCACCCTCCACCGCACCGTCGTCCCGGCCCGGTGGGACGACCTGGACGATCCGCCGGCCCCGACCGTGGAGCGCCGCCACGGCCGGACGGTGACCGCGGCGCGAACACCGGCCGCAGGCCACGAGGGAGCCCGGGCCTCGACCCCGGCGCCGGGTACCCGTCGGGTGGTCACGGCACCTCGTGCGCTCACGCACCCCGCCCTGGACCGAGCTGGCCATCGCCTCGGGCCCGCACTGCCCGGGCCCGGACCTGCCGGCGGTTCCCGATCAACAGCTGCGGCAGGTGAGTGACTCGATCGTGCCGCAGACGTCGCCGCGGCGCGGCACCTCTCGTGGTCGACGCGGCTCAGGTGATCGGTGCCAGAGCGACGCTGACAGAGGGGGTGCAGAGCGCCTCGACCGGCGGCTGTTCCTCCGATCACCGCCCCGGTCCCGGTTCCCCGACGCCCGCAGCACGTGGGGGTACCGTTCAGCGGCACCGGAGGGCACACTACGGAGGACCGCCGGATCACCGGAGGTCCCCACCCACCTCGGGAGCTCAAGACCATGGGCGAGTTGCGCAACGAACCGGTCGTGTCGGGCCGGGAGTACTCCGTCGACGAGGTGCACGGACACCCCGCCACCGAGCTCGAGGACTTCGAGGGCAAGACCTCCTTCCGCGCCACCTACGGAACTCACCAGCACGACGTCGTCGGGGTCGGTACGGTCGAGGACGAGAAGGCAGTGGTTCACGAGAAGCAGGGCGACGACGGCGGGGGCCGCGACGTGCGTGTCTGGCAGGTCACGCCGACGACGGAGGGGTTCGCCGCCGAGCACGTCCCCAACGCCTGAGACGCCGGGACGTCGATCCGAAACCCTCCTGACGGAGGGGAGCGACCAGTCCTCGACGGGCCGTCCCGGGACACCGCCCGCTCCGACCCGGCACGGGGTGGTCGTCCACTGCGAGCGCCACGGCAGGCACCGGGGCGGCACCGGGACCGGTGCCGACGGTGAGCCGCTGCCTCGTTCCACGGCACCCGCTCCCTCGATCCACCGTCCCACCAGGACCTGCTGCGAACACGTGCGGTCGCGGCGTGAGCCGGGACGTCGGCGACCCGCGGTCCGGCCGACGGGCGGGTGTCCGGCGCCCGGTGCCCACCGGCGCCACGGCCCGGGACCTCGTCCGCCGGGTGACGCGGCTCCTCGCGGTGGCGGGGACCGAGCACCGCCTCCTCGGTGACCGACGAGACGGTGGGTCCCCCGTCGGCCGTCGGTGACGCCCCGGTTCGGCGCTGTCGCGCGAACCGGAGGAGCACGCCGGCGATGAACACGCTCGCCGCGACGACGGCGCTCACCGGTACCTCGACCGTGCCGTCCGGCACCGTCCGCTCGGCGACGGTGGTGGGTGCACCGGCGACAGCGGACGATCCTCACCCAGCAGGCACCGTCGCCCTGGTCGACGGGCGTGCTCGCCGAGGTGGTCGCGCTCACCGCCCGCGCCGCGCAGCTCGTCCGACACTCCCGTGCCCACCGGGTCCAGCGCGAGGCGGCGGCAGGAGTCGGCCGAGTCGGCCACGACCTCGGTCCACAGCAGCGACGAGCCGGCGTCGCCGACCAGCTGCGCGTCGTGAAGTGTCCATCCGCTGATCGCGCCCCGTTCACCTGTCGGCGATCAACGGGTCACGCCCGGCGCGATGATGGCCTCACAGCTTCCTCACCGGTCGCTGCCACCTACTCCTCACTCGCCCAGGAGCACCCGTGACGACCTCTTCCCTGCGCCGCCTCGCCCTGGTCGGCGTCGCGACGCTGGTTGCCGGCGCGCTGAGCGCGGCGGCCCACCCCACCGGCACCAGCGCCGGAGCCAACCGGGGAGGTCCTGCCGGGCCGCCGCCGGTGCAGGTGCAACTGCTGGCGCTGAACGACTTCCACGGCAACCTGGAGGCTCCCTCCGGTTCCGGCGGGCGCATCCAGACCGGCGTCAACCCCGACGGCAGCGCCGTCACCGTCGACGCCGGTGGGGTGGAGTACCTGGCCACCCAGCTGCGGGAGCTCGCCGCGCAGCAGAAGAAGCAGAACACCATCACCGTGGCCGCCGGTGACCTCATCGGCGCCTCCCCGCTGCTGTCGGCCGCCTTCCACGACGAGCCCAGCATCGAGGCCCTGGGCCTGGCGGGGTTGGACTACGCCAGCGTCGGGAACCACGAGTTCGACGAGGGAGCGTCGGAGCTGCTGCGCATCCAGAACGGCGGGTGCCACCCCGTCGACGGCTGCGCCGACGGCACCCCCTACGCCGGTGCGGACTTCCAGTACCTCTCCGCCAACGCCTTCGTCACCGAGACGGGTGAGCCGCTGCTGGCCCCCTACGCGATCCACCAGGTGCAGGGCGTGAAGGTCGGCTTCATCGGCATGACCCTGGAAGGCACCGAGGACATCGTCAGCCAGCAGGGTGTGGCCGGTCTCGACTTCGCCGACGAGATCGCCACCGCCAACCGCTACGCCGACGAGCTGCGGGCCCAGGGCGTGGAGTCCATCGTGGTGCTGCTGCACCAGGGCGGGCAGCAGACCGGTCCGCAGGCGTGGGACGTCAACGGCTGCCACGGCCTGACCGGACCGATCGTCGACATCGCCGAGGGCATGAGCGAGGCCATCGACGTCGTCGTCAGCGGCCACACCCACCAGGCCTACAACTGCGAGATCGACGGCAAGCTGGTCACCTCCGCCAGCTCCGCCGGGCGGCTGGTCACCGACATCGACCTGGCCATCGACCGGCGCAGCGGTGACGTCACCTCCGCGGCGGCCGACAACGTCGTCGTCACCCGCGACGTGCCGAAGGACCGCGCGCAGACCGCGCTGATCGAGCGCTACCGCACCGCGCTGGGCCCCATCGCCACCGCCGAGGTCGGCACCGCCGCCCAGGACCTCACCCGCACCCAGGAACAGCTGTTCCCCACCGGCACCTCCTCCACCGGCGCCCCCGTCTTCGCCCTCGGGGAATCGGCGCTGGGCAACGTGATCGCCGATGCGCAGTTGGCCGCCACCGACGACGAGCAGGGCGCGGTGGCCGCCCTCATGAACCCCGGCGGGGTGCGCGCGGACCTCGCCGCGGGACCGGTGACCTACGAGGAGGCCTTCACCGTGCAGCCCTTCGCCAACAACCTCGTCACCCTCGACGTGACCGGCGCGCAACTGCAGTGCCTGCTGGAGCAGCAGTTCCAGGTCGGGCGGACCCTGTACCCCTCGGCCACCCTGAACTACACCGTCGACGGCGGCGGCACGACCGCCGCCACCGGCGCGGACCCCTGCACCGGCAGCCGCGTGGTCGACGACACGGTCACCATCGCCGGGCAGCCGGTCACCGACGCAGCCACCTACCGCATCACCGTCAACAACTTCCTCGCCGGCGGTGGGGACGGTTTCAGCGTGCTGACCGGCGCCACCGACGCGGTGACCGGTCCCATCGACCTGGACGCCTTCACGGCCTACCTCGGCGCCCGTTCTCCCCTCAGCGCACCGGCCCTGGATCGCATCAGCACCCGGGGCTGACCGGCGACGGTCGTCCCACGCGCCGACCGGGTGGACCCGGTCGGGCCGAGCCGTTCGACTGGCTCGGCCCGGCCGGGTTCGGGTGACCAGCCCGATCCGACACGGCTGTTCGGGACAGCCCTGTGCAGAGAGGTCGGGGCCCTCCTCTGCCCGCCACGCCCTCCACCTGCTCCGCCCGTCCACCCACCTCACCCGACCCGGTGCGAACCGTCGGTGCCTCACCGGTTCGCACCGGGGCACCGGCGGCCGGCGACGCACCACGGCGGCCCACCCCGGCACGGTCAGGCGCTGCGGCGTTCGCCCTCCAGCACCCGCACGAGAGGTCCGGGTTGCTCGTACAGGGCGTCGTAGCCCTCGGGGACGGCGACCGTCCCCACCGCGAGCACCGCCACCCCGGCCATCTGCAGGTCCAGCGCCACGTCCGGGGGCAGGAAGTCGTCCACGTCCAGCTCCAGCAGGCGCTGACGGGTCGTCTCGTCCACCTGCCGCCACCAGGCCGCGGTCAACGCCTCCTGCGTGCCGCCGGGCTGAGGGCTGACCGAGCCCGGCGGTCGGTGAGGAGCCTGCCGGGTGGACGTCCCCTCACCGCCGGCCTCGGCTCCAGCGGCCGGTCCGACAGCAGCGGTGGGAGCGACCACCCGGGCGGTGGTGGTCCTGTCCGTGGTCGGCCTGCCGTTGGCGCGGCTCGCGGGGACCCGGGGGGACGTCGCCGCCTCGCACGTCGAGGTCGCGGCGGTGGACAGCCGCTGAGGCACCCGGCGGTGGCGCGAAGAGCCCCACTCGCGCTCCGCGCCGCGGCAGGAGCTGGTGCAGGCGGTGTGGCGGGCGGCGTGGCGGGTGAGGTGCCGTGCGGGTCGGGGCGCCAGGTGGAGCAGCAGGTGGAGCGCGAGCGAACGGACCATGGCCAGGTGGAGCATCTTCCGACACTCTCACATCACTTTGGGTAATCCCTGAGTGGCTCACCGTCATGTCTCGACGGCTGAGAGACCCGCCCGCCCCACCTCCGCGCCCTGGTGCCCAGGGCTGCGCCGACGGGGACGGTGCTCGGCGCCGAACGGGATCGCGGCGCGAGGCCGGACCGCGTCCCGCGCGGGGCGGTGGACCCCTCGGGCGCGGACCGACGTGAACGGGAGCCTGCCCGGACACGCGCCGTCCCGGCACCGACCCCGGTGACCGACCACCCCCAGCGCGCAGGCGGGTGCTGCGCCGACCGCCCCGTCAGGAGCACTCACCCAGCGGTGAGCGCACCGCCTCCCGCCGGTCCTCGACCCGCCGCACCGCTGCGCGCAGGTCCGGTTCCCGGTCGTGGTGACTGCGGGCGTTGGGACTGTCCGGGCCGTGACGGTGCAGCATGTCGGCCAGGCGCTCGTCCAGGCTGACCGGCTGCCCGTCCGGGCCGGTGGTCTGATCGGCCCAGGTCAGGACGTCGGCCAAGGCGCGGACCTCGGAGCCGCTCAGGCCGAGGGCGGGACCGGTGAGGGGGAAGTCGTCGAGGTCGTGCTCGAGCCGGCGGGTGCGGGCCACGAAGCGGGCTCCGGAGTGGTGCGCGACCAGCGTGGGGATCGGTTCGGGCCAGCCGTGCGCCCGCAGGTAGCGGGCCCCGTCGAGGGGGTGGAAGCCACTGGAGCGCAAGGCAGGGGCGTAGCCGATGTCGTGCAACCACGCCGCGGCCAGCAGCAGCGCCCGCTGGTGCGCGGGCACGACGACTGCGGCCTCGCCGGCGCGCGCGGCCACGGCACCGCTGTGGCGCAACCGGGCGCCGTCGTGCGCCAGCAGGTCGGCGGCGACCCGCGCGGCGACCTGGGCCAACGGCCCGTGCACGACCAGCGGCTCCGGCACCGCCCCGCCAGGTCCCGGTGACCCGTGCGGCATCGGTGACCGCTTCCTGCTCGAGTGATCGGCGCTGAGGAGTCGTGCTGCCTCGATCATCGGGGCAGGGTAGGTGCCGCGGGTGAACGGCCGGCGACCAGGGCGTGAGGGGCCCCGGGAAGACCGGCGCACCGGGCGCTGCTCGTCCCGGGCCTCGGCCCTCCTTCCCCCCGGCGGCGGCAGTGGTCGTGCGGCGGGCGTGCGGCGGGGGGCCGCGGTAGAACGGACCATGGTCAGCACCCACGAGGAGATCGAAGTCAAGTACGACCTGGCCCCCGACGCCGACCTGCCCGGGCTCGCCGCGCTGCTGGCGGACCTGCCCGAGGCCGCCGCGCGGGGCTACCGCGAGGGCGACCTCGGCGAGTTCGACCTCGAGGCCACGTACTTCGACACCCCCGACCTGCGCCTGAGCGCCGCGCGGGCCACCCTGCGCCGGCGCACCGGGGGCACCGACGCCGGCTGGCACCTGAAGACACCCGGCGAGGACGGGGCCCGCGTGGAGCAGCGGGTACCGCTGGGACGGGCCGTCAAGACGGTCCCGGCCGCCCTGCGGCGGCTGGTGGAAGCACACACCGACGGCCAGCCCCTCGTCCCCGTCGCCCGGGTGAACACCCGTCGCCACGTCCGCACGGTGCTGGACGCGGCCGGGACCCGGCTGCTGGAACTGGCCGACGACGTCGTCGAAGCCCGGCGGCTGCTCCCGCTGGAAGGTTCGGGCCAGGCGACCGGCGCGGTGCAGACCTGGCGCGAGGTGGAGCTGGAAGTCGTCGAGGGCGACCGCGACCTCTTCACGGCCGTGGACGCGGGCCTGCGCGCCGCGGGGCTGCAGGTGTCGGCGAGCAGCTCGAAGCTGGGGCGGGTCCTGTCCGGGGACACCACCCCGCCCGGAGCACCTGCGGCGCGAACGCCCGCGACGGACGAGCCCGCAGGGCAGGGACCCGCGGCGGGTCGGCCCGCCGCGCGCGTCCTCGACCACGCGGCCCCGCGCCGCAAGCACCTCAGCGCCCGGTCCCGGGCCGGGGACGTCCTGGTGCTGCACCTCGCCGAGCAGGTGCAGCAGATCCTCGACCAGGACCCGCGGGTCCGCGCCGACGAACCCGACAGCATCCACAAGATGCGGGTCGCCACCCGCCGCCTGCGCAGCGCGCTGCGCACCTTCGCCCCGCTCCTGGCCACCCCCACCAAACCGCTGCGCGACGAGCTGCGCTGGCTGGCCGCCGAACTGGGCGCCGCCCGCGACGCCGAGGTGCTGCGCGACCGGCTGGTGCGCTCGGTCGCCAGCCTCGACGTCGCTCCCGAGGCGCAGCCGGCCGATCCCGCGGCGGCGGGCGCGGTCCCGGCGCTGGTCGCCGACCAGCTGGGGCAGGCGTACCGCAGCGCGCACGACGAAGTGCTGGCCGAGCTGGACTCCGAGCGGTACCAGCTGCTGCTCGACGCCCTGCAGGACCTCGTGGAGCGTCCGCAGTTCACCGCCCGCGGCGGCCGGCGGGCCGAGGAGGTCCTGCCCCGGCGAGTGGCCAAGACGTTCAAGACGCTGTCCGACCTCGTCGAGAGCGCCCACCGCGTCGACGCCGGCGCCGAACACCGAGCCGAACGCGACGAGCTGCTGCACGAGGCGCGCAAGGCCGCCAAGCAGGTGCGCTACGCCGCCGAAGCGGTGGCCGTGGTGTTCGGCAAGGACGCCACCCGGTTCGCCCGCGCGGTCACCGATGCGCAGGAGGTGCTGGGTGAGCACCAGGACTCCGTGGTCACCCGCCAGCAGTTGCGCGACCTGGCCGCGGTCGCGCGGCCGGAGGTGGCCTTCGCCTACGGGCGGCTGTACGCCCAGGAGGAAGCTCACGCCGCCGCCAGCGAAGCCGACTTCGAGCAGACCTGGGCGTCGTTGCAGAGCAAGCGGCTGCACCGCTGGCTGCGCTGAACCGGCGGGTTGAACCGGCGGGGTGAACCGGCGGGCTGAGGTGGTGGCCCGCCAGAGTTCCCTGGACACCACGACGACCTGAGGCCGGCCCCGGTGCGGGGCCGGCCTCAGGTGGGTGTCACTTCTTCTTGTTCTTCTTGCCCTTCTTGTCCTTCTTCTTGTCCTTCTTCTTCGCCATCGGGTCCTCCTCCCCTCCACGCGTGTCACCGGGTGGCAACCTGCCGTTCAGGACAGGCAACCTACCCGACCCGAGAGCTCGATGTCGTTGCGCCACACCGCCGCGACGACCTCGGGCGTCGCAGCGTCGGCGACCACCCGGTGGAGGGGTCCCGGACTCCGCGAGCCCGGTCAGGACTCGAACGCGGTCGGCAGGTACTCCTCGACGTTCTCGGCCGTCACCACGGGGGCGTAGAGCTGGACGGTCCGGGGCACCTGCACCTCGACGAGGTCGGTCATGGCCTTCTCCTGCAGGATCAGCCGGGCCAGCCGGATGCCGTCGGCGGCCTGGGTGGACGGGTAGATGACGGTGGCCTTGAGCACCGAGTTGCCGGCCTGGATGTCGCGCATCACGTTGGCCGACCCGGCGCCCCCGACCATGACGAACTCGTCGCGACCGGCCTCGGAGATCGCCGCCATGACCCCGACGCCCTGGTCGTCGTCGTGGTTCCACAGGGCGTCGATCTTCGGTGCGGCCTGCAGGAGGTTGGCCGCGGCCGCCTGACCGCCCTGGACCGTGAAGTCCGCGGCGACGCGGTTGTCCACGTCGAGGCCGCAGTCGGACAGGGCGTCGGAGAACCCCTGGCTGCGGTCCTGCGTCAGGGGCAGGGAGTCGATGCCGGCGATCTCGGCGACGACGGCGTCGGGGTTCTTCCCGACCTGCTCGCAGATGTAGGTGCCGGCGGAGACGCCCATCCCGTAGTTGTCCCCCAGGACGGTGGTCCGGGCGGCGAACCGGCTGGAGAACTCCCGGTCGACGTTGACGACGGGGATGCCCGCTTCCATGGCCCGGGTGGCGACCTCGGTGAGCGCGGCCCCGTCGTACGGCAGCAGGACGATGGCGTCGACGCCGTCGTTGATGAACTGCTCGACCTGGCTGATCTGCAGGTTGACGTCGTTGGTGCCCTCGGCCACGCGCAGTTCCACGTCCTCGTACCGGTCGGCCTCGGCCTGGGCGGCCTTGGTGATGGCGCCCATCCAGCCGTGGTCGGCGGCCGGGGCGGAGAACCCGATGACGACGGGCTCGCCGGGTTCGTCGTTGGCGCCGGCCGCCGCGGCGGGAGCGGACGAGGTGTCCTCGGGTTCCTCGGGGGTGTTCGACGTGCAGGCCGCCAGCAGGGTGACGGTGGCCGCGGCGGCGCCGGCGGCGACGAGCCGGCGGCGCAGGCCGGTGCGGTGCGTGGACATGGAAGCTCCTTCGGTTCCTCGGTCCTCACGGGTGGTGCGACGGGACGAGCGGTTCAGGTGGTCTCTCGGGACGATCGCCGCTCAGGAACTGCGGGAGCGGACGGCGAGACGCTGCTGCAGCAGCACGGCCGCCACGATGATGGCGCCCTTGGCGATGGCCTGCACCGAGGTGGACAGGTCGTTCTGGACGAACACGTTCGTCAGGGTGGAGAAGATCAGCACGCCGAACACCGTGCCGACGATGGTGCCCTTCCCACCGGCCAGCAGGGTTCCCCCGACCACCACCATGGCGATGGCGTCCAGCTCGTACAGCTGGCCGTTCGTCGAGGACCCGGCGGTGGTGCGGGCCAGCATCATCACCGCCGCGATGCCCGCCGTGAGCCCGGACAGGGCGTACAGGTAGGTGGTGTGGCGCTGCACCTTGATCCCGGCCAGCCGGGCGGCCTCCGGGTTGCCGCCCACGGCGACGGTGCGGCGGCCGAACGTCGTGTGGTTCAGCAGGAACCACCCGGCCAGCGCGACGAGCGCGAACAACCAGACGAGCACGGGGACGCCGAGCACGTCACCCCGGAACACGTCGAGGAACGAGCGCACGTTCACCACCTGGGTCCGCCGGTTCGCGATGATCTCCGCGAGGCCGCGGGCGGCGACGAGCATCGCCAGCGTCGCGATGAACGCGACGACCCTCCCGTAGGCGATGAGCACCCCGTTCACCACCCCGCAGGCCGTCCCGACCAGCAGCGCCGTGCTCACCATGACCAGCCAGTGGGTGTCCTCGGCCATCGTCTGCGTCGCCAGCGTGGAGGCCCACACCGAGGCCAGCCCCAGCACCGACCCGACGGACAGGTCGATCCCGCCGCCGGTGATGACGAACGTCATGCCGATGGCCAGCACCCCGTAGACGGCGGCCAGGCGGAGGATGGTCAGCACGTTGTCGACGCTGGCGAACCGGTCCCCCGCGGTCGCCACGCCGACGACGCACAGGGCGGCGAGCGCCACGACGAGGCCGACGTCGCGTCCCAGGCCACCGCCGGGGACGGACAGGCGTCGCCCCGCCGGACCACCCGGCTGGGACCCGGTCCGCTGCAGCGGCGCGGGGTGGTCGGGGTCGGGGGGCACGCTGCCCGCGGTGGACAGCGGCGGCAGCTGCTCGCTCACGCGGCACTTCCTTCCATGACGAGGTCGAGCACCCGGTGCTCGTCGATCTGGGCGGCCGGTCCGCTGTGCACGACGCGGCCCTCCGCGAGGACCAGGACGTGGTCGGACAGGCCGAGCACCTCCTCGATCTCGCTGGAGACGACCACGACGGCGTTCCCGGCGCGCGAGAGGGAGTTCACCAGCTCGTACATCTCGGCGCGGGCCCCCACGTCGACGCCCCGCGTGGGTTCGTCCAGCAGCAGGACCCGGCAGCCGTGGACGAGCCAGCGGGCCAGCATCGCCTTCTGCTGGTTGCCGCCGGACAGGGTCCGCACGGGCCGGTCCGGGTCGACCGGGCGCAGGTCCAGGGCCTGGATCTGCTCGCGCGCGACCGCGCGCTCGGACCGCTCGTCCAGCACCGGTCCGCGGGCGAACCGCCCGAACGTCGACAGGGTGATGTTCCGGTAGACGGGTTCGTCGAGCAGCAGGCCCTGCGCCTTGCGCTCCTCCGGCGCCAGTCCCATCCCGGCACGCACGGCCGCCGGGACCGAGCCGGGGCGCAGCGGGCGGCCACCGACGAGCACCTGTCCCGCGGTGGCCCGGCGGGCCCCGTAGACGGTTTCCAGGACTTCCGAGCGACCCGACCCGACCAGCCCCGCCAGGCCCACCACCTCCCCGGCGCGGACCGTGAAGGAGACGTCGGAGAACACCCCGCGCAGGGCGAGGTCGCGCACCTCCAGCAACGGGGCGGCGTCGGAGGGCACCGGTGGCCGGGCGGGGAACGCGCGGTGCAGGGTCCGCCCGGTCATGAGCCGGATCAGGTCGGCGGTCTGCGTCCCCGCGACGGGCAGCCCGGTGGCGACGGTGCGGCCGTCCTTGAGGACGGTGATGCGATCACCGATCTGGCGGATCTCCTCCAGCCGGTGCGAGATGTACAGGACGGCCACGCCGTCGGCGGTCAGCTGCCGGACGACCCGGAACAGGTTCCCGACCTCCTCGGAGTCCAGCACCGCGGAGGGTTCGTCCATGACGATGAGCCGGGCGTCGTGGGACAGCGCCCGCGCCAGGCTGACGATCTGCTGGTCGGCGGCGGACAGGGAACCCACCTCGCGGCCGGGCGACAGGCGGTTGTGACCGAGCCGGTCGAGCAGTTCCCGCGTCCGCTGGTGCAGCTCACGGCGACGGGTGACTCCGCCCCGGGAGAGTTCGTGGCCCAGGAAGACGTTCTCGGCCACGGTGAGACCGCCGACCACGTCCAGTTCCTGGTACATCGTGGCGATGCCGCTGCGCAGCGCGTCGACCGGTGACGTGGGACGCACCTCGCGGCCCTGCCACTCCACGGTTCCGCTCGTCGGCCGGTGCGCACCGGCCAGGACCTTGATGAGCGTGGACTTGCCGGCGCCGTTCTGGCCCAGCAGGCAGTGCACCTCCCCCGGGCGCACGTCGAGGTCCACCCCGTCGAGAGCGCGAACGCCGGAGAACTCCTTGACGATGCCCCGGACCGCGAGCAACGGGGCGGTGGAACTGGGGAGCGCAGAGTCTCCCGGGCGGTCAGCGTCGACCATGGGAAGAAACTAGGAGCGCCTTGTGCCGGTCGTCAACCAGAAGTCGGTCACGGTTCGGCGTCACGGGTCGTCGGTTCGCCGGAACCGGTGGTTCACTGTCGGCCATGTCCGGCAACGGTGGGGGCGGCGGCAAGAACGAGGTCGACGGCCTCATCACCACCCTGCAACTGCTGCGCGACGGACGCCCCCGCACCCGGGCCGAACTCGGACGGCTCACCGGCCAGTCCCGGTCGACCGTCTCCCAGCGCGTCGACCGGCTCGTCGCCGCTCGTCTGGTGTCCCCCGTCGGAGGGGCGGTCTCGACCGGGGGGCGACCACCCGCGACCTTCGCCTTCAACCCCACGGCGTGCGTGGTGCTGGCGATCGACCTCGGGACGACCCGCGTCCGGGTGGCCCTCACCGACCTCGCCGCGACCGTGCTCACCGAGGAGTGCCGTCCCGTGTCCCTCGCGGAGGGACCGCGGGCGGTGCTCGACCTGGTCGCCGGGGTCGCGCAGCAGTTGCTGACGTCCTCGGGCCGGGCGCCCGGCGAGGTCGCCGGCATCGGCGTGAGCCTGCCCGGCCCGGTGGACCACACCACCGGCCGCCCCACCGACCCGCCGTCCATGCCGGGCTGGCACGACGCCGACGTCCGGGGTGGGTTGCGGGCGCGGCTCGGGGACGTCCCCGTCGTCGTCGACGACGACGTCAACGCCATGGCCGTGGGCGAGCACGTCACCGCCGACCCCCGCGTCGACCACCTCCTGTTCGTGAAGGCCGGCACCGGCATCGGCGGCGGGATCATCGCTGATGGCCGCCTCGTCCGAGGGGCCCAGGGCACGGCCGGGGACCTGGGCCACGTCGCCGTCCCCGGCGGACCCGACGTCCCGTGCCGCTGCGGCGGCAGCGGCTGCCTCGAAGCGGTGGCCGGCGGCCGGGCCATCGCCGCCAGGCTCGCCGCCAGCGGGTTCCCCACCCGCACCGGCTCCGACGTCGCGGCCCTCGCATCGGCCGGTGCGCCCGAGGCCCTGGCCGCGGTGCGTGACGCCGGTCGTTCGCTCGGCCGCGTCCTGGCGGGGTGCGTCAGCCTGGTCAACCCCTCCGTCGTCGTCGTCGGCGGCAGCCTCGCCACCGCCGGCGACGCGCTGCTGACCGGGGTGCGGGAGACCGTCCACCGCCGCCCACCGGATCTCGCCACGCGGCACCTGCGCATCGTCGCCAGTCGTGCCGGAGCGCGGGCGGGAGTCGTGGGAGCGAGCGCGATGGTCCTCGAGCCGCTGATGGCGGGGGCGCTGCTGACCGGTACCGCACGTGCGACTCGCGGCGGGGACCGCGAGCACCCGTGACCGCGGTGGTCGCGCCGCGCGTCGAACGCCGGGAACGGCGCTCCCCCGCGTCGAGACGGGAGAGGCTGCTCAGGACCACCGAAACCCGCTGTCCTGTCTCGGGGGAGCAGTCCTGGTCACGACGGACGTGTTCCCGCGACTTCCGAGCGCGCGGGGAACCCGGGGGTCGAGTCCGAGACGACGGGTGAGCCCCAGCGGTGCACGACCGGAACGCTCAGACCGGCCGACGTCTGACCACCAGCGAGTCGGCGGGTGACACCCACGACCGCGCCGAACACCAGGTACCCGGAACACGGGTGACCGCCGCGCCACACCCAGGACGCCGGTGAGCCCTCCGCGGTGGGCGCTGAGGGCCGTCGCCGGAACGACGGCCGGCAGCGCACCCCTGCCGTTCGAGGCGGCGTTCCAGCTTCCCCCGCACCAGCGCGGCGCGTCCGTGCGCTCCACCTCCACCAGCGACGAGCCGACGGTCCGGACGCGCTGAGCCGAACGGGCGGAGTTCGACGGGAGGACCGACTCGTCGCCCCGCCTCCTCTACCGTGAGCGGTGTGCGAGGCGGACTCGGGCGCTTCGCGTCACTGCTGCTGGCGACGGCCTTGGTCAGCGGGTGCGCACCCGGCGCGGCCGCCACCGTTTCTCCGCCCCCCTCCGAGCCCGGCGCCGACTCCAGCGCCGGTCCGGGCGACAGCTCGACCGGGGACGGGCCCAGCTCACCGGTCCGCGGTGAGCAGCCGGTGCTGGACGAGGCGTCCTTCTGGCAGCTCGTCGACGACGTGCGCACCCGCGCCCACGGCGACCCCGAGGTCACGGGTGAGCTGCTCACCGCGCGCCTCACCTCCCTCGACGACACCGCGCTCACCGCCTACCAGAACCGCTACCTGGACCTCTCGGCCCGCCTGTACACCTGGCGGCACTGGCAGGCCGCGGAGATGGCCTGCGGTTTCACCTCCGACGACGTGTTCACCGACTGGCGCGCCTTCGTCATCGCCCACGGCCGCAGCGTCTACGAGTCCGCGGTCACCGACGCCGACACCCTGGCCGACGTGGCCGACCTGCCCGCCGGCTGCGCAGGCGTCGGTGAGGCGTTCGGCTTCGCGGCTCTCACCGTCCACGACGACCGCCACGGCGGGGACCCGGCTGCACTGGACGCCTTCCCCTACGACGACCTCGAGGAACCGGACGGGCCGCGCCTGCGCGACCACACCGCGGTGCGTGCGGACCTGCCGCGCCTGGCGGTCCGCATCCCCCGCGACGGGCTGGGTCAGGCACCGGGGGTCTACGTCGATCACCGGTCCGGCGTGCTCGGCCGTCTGGTGAGCACCGTCACCGGCGCCTTCCTCGACCGTCTCGCCGGCCGAGGCTGACCCCTCACCCACCCGGACGACGTCGGCACCGACGACCCCGGCACCGACGACCCCGGTCCCGTGTCCCCGCGTGCGCCTCCACCGGCCGTGACCCGGGGTGGCAGCCCCGGGTCGGGGCCGAGGCTCACCGTGAGCGGGCGACCTCGGCGAACGCCTCGTCGGTCCGTTCCAGGACCGTGGCGATGTCCTCGGGCGTGTGCGCGGCGGAGACGAACATGTTGTGCCAGGGGTGCACCAGGACCCCTCGGCGCGCGGCGGCGTCGGTGAAGGCGATGGCCGTCTCGAGCCTCGGCTCGTCCTCGAAGCGCAGGAACGGCATGGACGTTGGACCGGTCTGCACGACGCCGAGGCCGTGGGCGGACGCCTGGGCCTGCAACCCGTCCCGCAGCACCTGGCCCGCGTCGAGCATGCGGGTCAGGCCGTCGGTCTGGACCATCCAGTCGAGGGTGGCGATCGCGGCGGCGAAGGGGACCCCGGCCATCCAGAACGACCCGGTGACGAAGATGCTCGCGGCCGCCTCGCGGAGGGAGTCGACGCCGACGACCGCGGACAGGGCGTGGCCGTTGGCCAGCGCCTTGCTCATGGCGGTCAGGTCGGGGCGCACGCCGAACCGTTCCCAGGCGCCGGCGAGGTCGACGCGGAACGTGGTCCGCACCTCGTCGAGGATCAGGGCGGCGCCGGTGCGGTCGGCCAGGGCCCGGACGCCACGGGCGAACTCCGCCGAGGGGAAGTGCTGGTCGACGAACCCGTCGTGCCGGAACGGGGTGACGACGATGGCCGCCACGTCCCCCTCGACCGACGCGGCGGCCCGTTCGAGCGAGGCGAGGTCGTCGTAGTCGAACTCGACGATGTCGGCGCGGTCGGAGCCGACCACCCCGGCGGTCGAGGGGGTGAACCACGGGTTCGCGCCGTGGTAGGCCTTCTCGGCCTTGAGGAGCTTGGTCCGGCCGGTGGCGGCGCGGGCGATGACGACGGACATCGAGGTCGCGTCCGTGCCGTTCTTGGCGAACATCGCCCAGTCGGCGTGGGCCACGGTCCCCACGAGCCTCTCGGCGTACTCGACGTACTTCTCCCCCGGCCCCGTGAGGGCGTCGCCGAGGGCGAGCTGGGCCCGGGCCGCCGCGTCGACGACGGGGTTCGCGTACCCGGCGACCATGGGGCCGAACGCGCACATCAGGTCGACGTACTCGTTGCCGTCGACGTCCCAGAGCCGCGCTCCGGAACCCCGGGCGAAGAACTGGGGGTACGACGGCGGCATCCCGCGGTCGGCGGTCACCCGCAGGTGGCCGTACACGCCGCCGGGGACGACGGCCTCCGCGCGGGCGCGCAGGGCCCCGTCGGCGACGAGGGTTCGTCCGGTGTCGATGGTGGTCACGGGTTCCTCTCCCTGGTGGTTCAGACGGATGCGCGGCGGCGCAAGGCGTTGCGGACCGGTCCGGCGAGCACGGCGAGCAGCAGGAGGACGGGCAGGACGTTGGCGACACCCGTCTCGGTGCCGGTCAGGACCGGGTAGTTCGCGACGATCGCGCCGACGGCGACGAGGACCCCGATCCCGCCGAGGACGGGGGCGACGAGGGTCGTCCACCACCGCACGTCCCGGGTCCGCCGGAAGTGCACGACGACGGCCACGGCCACCAGCACCTGGACCCCGAAGATCCCGACGGTGAACAGGCCGGTGAGGGAGGTCCCGAGGCCGACGTAGGGGTCGGCGCCGGTGAGGGCGAGGCCGCCGAGGATGACGACGGCGGCGAGCGCGAGCAGGTCGCTGGCCCGGGTCGGCGCCTCGTGCCGGGGGTGCAGGCGCCCCAGGCCGCGCGGCAGGTCACCGTCGCCGGCGAGCTTCTGGACGTAGCGGGCCGTCGCGTTGTGCAGCGCGATGAGGCAAGCGAGGCAGCTCGTCACGAAGAACACCTGCATGACGATGCGCAGCGGCGCCCCGCCGTACTGCCCACCCAGGACGAACACCAGGTCTCCCTGGGTCTGACCGGCGACGGACAGGACCTGGTCGGCTCCGATGCCGCCGATGATGAGTCAGGACGTAGAAGGCGCTGATCAGGCCCACCGAGACGAACGTGGCCCGCGGCACCGAGCGTCCGGGGTTGCGGGCTTCACGGGTGTAGAGGATGGCGCTCTCGATCCCGATGAACGAGGTGAAACCGCACATCAGGGCGGGGCCGAGGTTCCCGGAGGAGATCGTCGAGGGCGAGAAGCTCGTCGCCGGGAGCGCCGACAGGCCCTGCCGGGCGAGGATCGCGATGTCGAGGACCACCAGGATGACGAACTCGGCCACCATGAGGCCGACGAGCACCTTGGCGCTGAGGTCGGCGGCACGCCGGCCGAGGACCCAGGTCAACCCGATCCCGACCAGCGTCAGCGCCCACCAGGGCACGTCGATCCCGAAGGACGCCAGGATGAGGTTCCCGAAGTAGCCGGTCGCGACGGCCACCGACAGGGATCCGGCCCAGTAGGCGAGCGCGGTGGCGTAGGCGGCGCCGAGCCCGAGCGAGCGCCCGAGGCCGGCTTCGACGAACACCGCGAAACCCCCGGCCCGACCGAGGGCGGTGTTGAGCGCGACGTACCCGCAGGCCAGGCAGGCGATGACCGCTCCGGCGGCGAGGAAGGCGCTGGGCAGCCCGGCGCCGTTGCCGAGCAGGATCCCCAGCGGGACGTTGCCGATCATCGAACCGAGCGGTGCGGCGGCGGCCACGACGAGCAGGACGAGGTGGCTGGACGTCAGGCGCGCGCCGGGGCGTTCTCCGGGCGAGGTCCCGGAACTCAGTCCGGCTTCCGCGGGGGTCGTGGACATGGGCCCTCCTGGGGGCGGTTCGGGACTGCGACGAGCGGATCACCGACCCCCTGAGATTATTTGGGACACCTGTCCGACGAAAGCGCCCCGGTGTAAACCTCCTGTTACAGGCGTGTTGCCGGCCACCTAGGATGGGGCGGTGCCGAAGATCGTGGACCACGAGGAACGCCGGGCCGAGATCGTCGCCGCCACGATGCGCGTCATCGAGAGGCTGGGCCTGGACGGCGCGACGGTGCGCGAGATCGCCCAGGAGGCGGGTCTGTCCCGCAGCGTGCTGGCCCACTACTTCACGAACAAGGCCCAGATCCTCGTCACCGCCCACCAGACGGCGTTCGCCGCCGTGCGCGACCGGATCGCCGCGCAGCGGGCGGAGATCGGGGACCCCGTCGAGTTGCTGCGCGTCGCCCTCGAGGAGGCCGTGCCCGTCGACGCCCGCCGCATGCTGGAGGCCAACATCGACGTGGCGTTCTGGGAGTTCGCCCGCCACGACCCCGAACTGCGCGCGATCCGGCTGGACAGCCACCTGCAGGCCGTCGAGATGTGGGAGTCCATGGCCAGGGACGTCCAGGCGGCGGGTTCCGCGCGCGACGGGATCGACGTCGAGGCGTTCGGCGTCGAGACCCAGCTCGTCATCGACGGCACGTCGCTGCAGGCCGTGCTGTTCCCGGAGGCGATGCCTCCCGAACGTCAGCTGGCCGTGGTGGCCACCCACCTGCGGCGCGTCCTGCGGCAGTGAGCCTCCCCGCGGTGCACCGCCGGGGCAGGACCGCCGCGACCACCGCACCCGCGACGAGCCCGATCACCGTGCCGGGGAACCGGCCTCGGCGGTGCCGGGAAGCCCCGGAGCGCGGACGGCGTGAGCGGGCAGCCGACGGGCCAGCCATCACCCGCACGCCGATGAGCCCCGCGGACAGCGCCAGCACCACCGTGGAGGCAGCAACCACACCGGCTGCCACGCCCCACCGACGGCCAGGCCCACCGCCCTCGCGCGCCCCCGTCCCGCACTGCCGGTCACGCCGGCCAGCAGGTGCAGCACCGTCCCGGCGGCCTGGATGAGCTGGGGGGTGATGACCACACGGCGGGGCCCGGAGCGGTCCACCACCGCACCCACCACCCAGGGAGCGCCCAGGCCGACGAGGGTGCCGCAGAACAGCAGCGTCCCGGCCAGGCCGACGGGGAGGCCGACGACTCGCACGCCGTGGACCAGCGACAGGGGCAGGAACAGGCCCGAGCCGAAGTCGTCGACGGCCGGCGCCAGCAGCAGCCCTTCGCGGGAGCGGTCGTCACCCGACCAGGTGGGGTCTCCTCGGCGCCCGGCTGCTCCCCGGGTGGCGTCCGCTCGGTGGCGGCGCGGGAGGCCCGCGCGGGGTGGAACCCCGCGCGACGCGGGGGTTCGGCCCCACCGCCCCGCCCGGCGGGCCAGGATGGGGTCGTGCCCCGGGTGACCAGCGCGGACGTGGCCCGCGCCAGCGGTGTGTCGCGCACCACCGTCAGCTACGTGCTCAACGGTGCCCCGAAGCCGATCTCCGCCTCCACCCGCGAGCGCGTCCTCGCCGCGGCCCGCGACCTCGGCTACGCCCCGTCGGCGGCCGCGCGCGCCCTGCGGTCGGGGCGCAGCGACCTCGTCCTGTGCGTCCTGCCGGACTGGCCGATCGGCTCGGTCCTCGACGCCCTCATCGAGCACCTCACCGAGGAGTTGTGCGCGCGGGGCCTGCTCCTGCTGCTGCACCACGGCCGCGACCCCCGGCCGCTGGCCGACCTGTGGCGCAGCGTGCAGCCACGGGTGGTGGTCGGCCTCACGCCGTTCTCGGCCGAGGACGAGCGGGCGATGGCCCGGGCGGAGGTCCAGGTGCTCACCACCGGCGAGCACAGCGGGCTCGTGGCCCTGCAGGAGCGCACCGGCGCGCTCCAGGTGCACCACCTCGCGGCCACCGGCCACCGGCGGATCGGCTACGCGGCACCGGACGACGCCCGGGTCGCCGCCTTCGCCGCGCAGCGTCTCGCCGGGGCCCGGGCCGCGTGCGCCGAGCTGGGCCTGCCGGACCCGGTGGCGCTCGAGGTCGCCCTGGACGCCACCGCCGCCGCGCGCGCCGTGCGCGCCTGGCACTCCGACGGGGACGGCGCGGTCAGCGGCGTGGCCGCCTACAACGACGACGTCGCGCTCGCGGTGCTGGCCGGGCTGCGCGCCCACGGGCTGCGCGTGCCCGACGACGTCGCGGTCGTCGGCGTCGACGACACCCCGCTGGGTCGCCTCGCCGACCCCCCGCTGACCACGGTCTCCCAGTCCGCCGAGGTCCAGGCCCGCCACCTCGCCGCGCAGGTGATCGCTGCCCTGGACGGGCAGGCGGCGCCCCCGCGCCCGGAGCAGGTGGTGCACCTGGTGCGGCGCGCGTCGGCGTGAGGCGGCCCGGGAGGGTGGGGTTCCCCGCCCTCCCGGGCCGCGTCCGGTGTCCGGCCGCTCAGCCGGCCGGGTAGGCGACCACGTACTGCGGGGTCCCGGTGTTGCTGTTGTCCACCTGCCCGCCCACGCCGTTCACGACGTGCCGGGTGGTGCCCGCCCCGAGGTTGACGGTCAGCACGTGCTGCAGCTGCACGCCCGGGGTGGTGGGGGCCTCGAACCCGTTCTCGGTGACGATCGAGGGGTTGTTGCGGTTGTAGACGTAGGAGCCGCCACCCTGGAGGTGGTGGGTCTTCACCCCGGGGGCCACCACGTAACCGGGGTAGCCGAGCGTTCCGTCGGGGCGGGTCCAGTCGGCCTGCGTGGGCGGGTCGTACGGCAGTTCGTTCTGGTACAGCACGGTGGTCCCGCGCTCGCCGTTCCAGGTGGTGTTGTAGCGCTGGAAGTGCTCGACGAACAGACCGGTCGCCGTCACGTCGTCGCCGTTGACGACGACCCCGTCGCGCCCGGTGTTGGTGTTCCAGCGGTCGGTGTCGCCCTCGACGCCGGCGGTGAAACCCTCCTCGCCGTGGTCCGCCCGCCAGACCCAGGCGTGGTCGACGAGGACGCGGTCGGTGTTGATCTCCAGGGCGGTGTCGGCCTTGCCGACGTGCGGGCCGCCGACGCGGAAGAACACGTCGGACAGGGTCGTCGGGTTCGCCGGGTCGACCTTGCCCTGCCCGTGGTTGCCGTTCTTCGTACCGACCTGGAGCAGCACCGGGGACGTCCGGGTGCCCGCGTCGATCGTGACCCCGGCGACGACGACACCGGGGACGTCGGCGACCGTCATCGCCGCGGTGCCGCCGGTGGCGGTGATCGTGGCCAGGCCCAGGCCGAGGACCACGGTGCCGGCCCGCTTGACGGCGATGGCCTTGTCGACGTCGTAGACGCCCGGGGTCAGCAGCAGGTTCTCCCCGCGGGCCAGGGCGTTGTTGATCTGCTGCACCGGCGTCGCGGGGGTGGCGGTGAAGAAGTCGCTGAGCGGGATGGTGCGGCCCTGGGTCCGGTCCTGCAGCCACGAGGTGCCGCGGGTCGCGGTGTGCGCGGCCGGTACCTGCACCTGGTAGGCGCCGGAGGAGTCGGTGAACAGGTACGGCTTCTCGCGGCTGACCGGGGTGGTCTCCAGCGTGGTGTACGGCGGGCTCGGGAAGGTGGCTGCGCTCGGGGCGCCCTCCACGCCGGAGAAGACCTGGTTCCACACGCCGTTGCTCCAGCTGCCGATGCTGCTGTTGCGGGTCAGCCACTGCTGCTGGGACCCGTTGACGATCGTGTCGGCCTGGGAGTCGGCGATGAAACCGCCGCTGGCGTACTGCGGGCCCTCGGTGCAGTAGTCCATCAGCGACAGGTTCCCGCCGGTGACGTGGACCCGGCGCATCGGGGAGGCCTGGGAGACGGCGAAGAAGTTCGCCGAGGCCCGGCAGTCGGCCTGGCCCTTGCCGTTGACGGCGAGGTGGAAGTTCGACACCGACCTCCAGAAGTTGTCCAGCGCGATGCAGTTCGGCTCGCCGTCGGCGGTGCTGAGGCAGCGGTTGTAGACCTCGACCTTGCCGTTGATCGTGACGTCGTCCGGCGAGGCGCCCAGTCCGGCGACCTCGGTGTAGTAACCGACCTTGATCTGCAGCGGGTGCGCGTCGGTGCCGTAGGTGCCGGGCGCGAACAGCAGCGCGTACCGCTGGGTTCCGAACTGGTTGTTCACCTGCTGGCGGTAGACCTCGTCGACCTTCGCCTGGATCTCGGCGAGGGGGGTGTCGGGGGTGAACACCGTCGTGGTGGTGCCGAGGGCGGCGGCTCCGGTCGCGGGCGCGGCAGGCACGGGGGCGGCGACGGCGGCGCCGCCACCGACGGCGGCGATCAAGGCGGCGCCGGCCGCGGCGACCTGCGCCGCACGGGGCAGCCGCCACCGGGGATGGCGAGGGGAACGGGGGGTGGGGAGTGCAGGCAAGGTCAGCCTCCTCGTCGAGGTCATCACGGTGGTGACTCGTGTCACCACCGCCCGTCCACAGTAATCGGCGCCGAGCGCGTCGCGTCAAGCCCTGCCCCGGCCGCGGGCGCGGCCCACCACCCGACGCGGGCCGGCGAGCGACTCAGCCTCCCCCGCAGCCCGTTCCACCACCACGGACAGCCGCGGGGTCCGCGGTCCCCGGGAACCGCCCGCACGGCGGTCAGCCCCGAGCTCGGCGGCGGGTCGGGCGCGATCAGGACGAGTGCGTCCGCCGGGAGGCGCGCCGCCCGCGGGCGACGACGACGGCGGCGGCGGCGCCACCCGCCACCAGGAGCAGCCCACCGCCCAGGAGCACCCGGTCGCCGCGGCTCACGGTGCGGGCGGTGGGCACCTGGTCCACCGGTCCCCCACCGCCGACGGCGTCGGGTGCCCCGGCGGCTGCCTCGACGCCGGCCGCCACCCGGGCAGCGACCACCGGCTGCAGGTCGTCGACCGTCGCCTCGCCGGGCAGCTCCCGCTTCGACGCCTCGTTCACGGGCAGCACCGCGTCACCGTCGAGGGCGAAGAACTCACCGACCGAGGCGTCCTCCACCACCGGCAGGTCTGCGAAACCTTGCAGCGCCTGGCCGAGCTGGACGTCACCGTTGAAACCGGCGACTTCGGCGGCAGCACCGTCCGGCTTCCAGACCCGAACGGTGCCCAGGACGTCGGAGCCACGCAGGACGGGAGCCAGCCACTGCGGTGTCGGTGCGGCCGGGTCGGCGCCCTGCTCGCCCCCCACCCAGGCGCTGGTGAAGGTGTAGACCTGGTGGACCCGGCCGGCCCGGAGCGGTGCGGACACGTCCGGGACCTGCAGGACGTCACCACCGGTGGCGGGCTGGGCGGCGAAGTGCGCGAGGTTGCTCCGGACCTGGCGCAGGGCCTCGTCGGCCAGCAGGTCCCGGACGTCGTGGGGGATGGTCGGCTCGGGGGTCGCCGCCGCCGGGGAGGACAGGACCAGGACGGTGACCGCTGCGGCGAGAGCGGTGAGGGAACCTCGCCGGGCGGCCCGCGCGCTGTGCGTGCTGTTCACCGTGCGCCTGCTCCCCGGTGGTCGCGCAACGGGGGCGGCCACCCGTGGTCCAGCGCCTGCCCCACCCGGGGGGAGCCGAACGGGGAGCCGGAGTTCTCCGGTCCGGCGCCGCTGACCGTCGACCCGCCGGTGGTGGAGGTACCGGTGACGTGGGGGCACGCGGAGGAGGGGGGCGAGGCCACCCGGGACTGAGTTCTCACCAGTCGTCTCCTCGTCGTCGAGGGTGGTCACCTCCACCGTCCCCGGCCGTCGGTACCGGTCCCCTGACCGTAGCGTGCGCCCGGCAACCCCGTGGCCCTTCGCCGTGGTGTGCGGTCCCGGCCGCCCGCGCACCCGGTCACGGCGCGGTCCGCGCGCGTCGGTGCCCTCCGGGAACCGGTACGTGCGCCGCCCGGACCGGGCATGCTGGTCCCAGCCGACCACCCCGGCAGGAGGATCACCGTGGACTTCTTCCCCGACCCGCCCCAGCCCGCTCAGCGCGACGAACTCGACGAGCCCGCACGCCCGGCGTGGTCGGGCCCACCGGACGACGTCCTGGCCGGGGTGGTGCCCGTGGAGCTCGTCCTGGGCCGCTCGGACAGCACGGTGCTCACCCTCAGCGGGTTGCGCGCCTTCCCCACCGGGCTGGGCATGGTCCTCGGTGTGCGGGTCCGCGGGCCCCTGGGACGCCGGGACCTCAACAGCGAGGTCTTCGACGGCCCCTACGAGCACGTCCAGGACGCCGCCTGGCAGCGCGGGCGGCTGAAGTGGGGTTTCGAGCTGGCCGACGGTCAGCGGGTCACCAACCTCGACCCCGGCCCCTGGGGTGAGCAGCCCACCGGTCCCGACGGCGCCCCGGACGACACCTGGCAGCCCTCGCGCCCGCTGCTGACCGGGGGCGGCGGTGACGCCTCCCGCCGCTCGGCCAACCGGGACCACTGGTTGTGGCCGCTGCCACCGGCCGGGCGGTTGCGGGTGGTGTGCCAGTGGCTGGAGCAGGGCATCGAGCTGACGTCCCACGAGCTGGACGCCGATCTGCTGCGACAGGCCGCCGAGCGAGCTCGGCCGCTGTGGCCGTGAGGCCGCGACGGGCGCTCGCGCCCGTACCGCGTCGCCCGTGGGCGCGGTTCACCACGGCAGGACCCCGACGCGGTCGGTGACGGTACCCGTGGGGGTTTCGTCCCCGAGGAGAGCCATCCGCACGGCGGCCTCCGCGCCCTCCTCGACCCCGGCGCCGAGGTGACCGGTGAAGTCGGTCGCGGTCTGCCCCGGGTCCACCGCGTTGAACCGCACGTCGGTGACCGTGCGGGCGTACTGCACCGTCAGCATCGTCACGGCGCTCTTGGAGGATCCGTAGGCGGCCAGCGGGTACTGCGACTCCACCCGCTGCGGGTCCGAGGTGAGGGTGAAGGAGCCCAGGCCGCTGGTGACGTTGACGACCGAGGGGTTGGTGCCGGCCCGCAGCAGGGGCAGGAAGGCGCGGGTGACGCGGACCAGCCCGAAGACGTTGGTCTCGTACACGGACCGGACCTGGTCGGCGGTCATCTCCTCGGTCGGGGTCACCTCCCCGAGGACGCCCGCGTTGTTGATGAGGACGTCGAGGTGACCGACCTCGGTCCGCAGCGTCTCGACCGCGGCTCCGACGGAGTCGTCGTCGGTCACGTCGAGCTGGACGAAGCGGGCGCCGAGGGCCTGCGCGGCACGGCGACCGCTCTGCTCATCGCGGGCGCCGATCCAGACCGTCTGGCCTGCCTCGACGAGGCGGCGGGCGGTCTCGCGACCGAGACCGCGGTTGCCGCCGGTGATCAGGGTGGTGGTGCCGGTCCTCGTGGTCGTCACGGTGTCTCCTGTGCTGGTGCGGTCGTCGGGTCGAGGGGTGCGGGCGTCAGTGCGCGGGACGGAACGGCCGGAGCAGGCGGATGCCGTCCTCGACCGAGCCCTCGATCAGCTCGAGCACCGCGGGGACGAGTTCGCTCATCCGGGGTGCCGCGAGGTGGGCCTCGAGGTGAGCGCGGGACTCCCAGCGCTCGAGGACGACGAAGGCGCCGGGCTGTCCCTCGACCTCGTGGGCCTCGTAGTCGATGTTTCCGTCGTCGTGGCGCGAGGGCGTGACCGCGGCGGTGATGAAGGCCTTGAGCTCGGCTTCACGGCCGGCCTTCGCCCTGGCGTCCCAGAGGACGGTGACGTACCCGCCGGTGGTCGCGGTCGTGGACGTGGACGTGGTCGCGTTCGGGGTGGTCTCGGTCATGGGGGTGAGCTTCGCCGGTCCCGCGCGCGCCAGGCAGGCACAACCTGTACCTGCCTGGCCGCCCACGACGCGGGTGGTGGGCGGCGCAGGATGGGGTCGTGGACAAGAAGGAACTGGGGGACTTCCTGCGCAACCGGCGGGAACGGCTGCAGCCCGTCGACGTGGGCCTGCCCAGCGGCGCCCGTCGCCGCACGCCGGGCCTGCGCCGCGAGGAGGTGGCTGTCCTCGCGCACATCTCGATCGAGTACTACACGCGTCTGGAGCAGGGACGGGCGCCCCGGCCCTCCAGCGAGGTCCTGGCCGGCATCAGCGACGCGCTGCTGCTGACCGAGGCCGAGAGCGCCCACCTGCACGAGCTCGCCGGCACCGCGCGGAAGAAGGACGCGGTGCACGACCGCACGGTGCGGGCCAGCATGACCGCGTTGATCGAGCGCCTGCCCGGCGCCGTGGGTTTCGTCCTGTCCGCAGCCTTCGAGGTGCTGGCGTGGAACAGCCTGGCCACGGCGGTCCTGGGGGACCTGGCGGCGGCGACCCCGGCCGAGCGCAACCTCGCCCGCCGCGCCTTCCTGCCCGAGGTGGCGCGCAGGACCGGCGCGGAGGTCGCCGACATGACGGAGTTCCGCCACCACGTGGTCGCCCAGCTGCGCACGGCGGCGGTGCGCTACCCCACCGACCCGCTGGTCCAGGACCTCGTCGCCGAACTGCGGGCGGGCAGCGCGGACTTCGCCCGTCTGTGGGAGCGTCACGACGTGCAGGCCCGGCCCGTCATCACCAAGACGTTCCGGCACCCGGGGGTCGGCTCGATCACCGTCGACTGCGACACCCTGCTGCTGCCGGACCGGGACCAGCAACTGGTCCTCTACACCGCCGTCCCCGGCTCCCGCGACGCCGAGTCCCTCGAACTGCTGCGCATGGTCGTCTCGGGGTCGCTGACCGGCAGCTGATCCTCGTCACCCGCCCGCGCCGGCCGACGTCACGGTCGCGGCACCCTGCGGGGCTCGGAACCCCGGCCGGGGGGTGGCGAGGGGCCGAGGTGCGGCCGCACCGGCCGTGCGGTGCACTGCTGCGGTGCCGACCGACCCCGAAGACCGCCCCCGCGCTGACGCCCCGGGGGATCGCACCCCGCCCGACCACAGCGCGCGTGACGCCTCGATCGGGGTGAACACCTACACCACCGTCGTGCGCCGCCACCACCTGGCCCACGAGGACTTCACCGCGTACTGGCGCGACGCCCACGGCCCGTTGTGCTCCCGCCTGCCGGGCCTGGGTCTCTACGTGCAGCACCACTTCAGCCGCACCCACGACGCCCACCTGTGGCCCGGCCACGACGACCTGCCGCCGCTGCCGCACCACGTCCTGGACGGTGCCGTGGAGATCGGTTTCGCCTCACCCGACGACCAGGCCGTCTTCCAGGACGCCAGCCCCCTGCTGTTCAGCGACGAGCAGAACGTGTTCGCCCAGACCCTGGCCTACGACCTGCCCCACGGTTCGCAGACCCTGCGCGACACCGACCCCGACCCCACCCCCAACCGGGCCGAGCCCGGTGACCGGCTGCACGTGCACCTGCACGCCCGTCCCGGCGCGCTGGCCGACCTGGCCGCCGGCGTGCAGCAGGACCTGGCCCCGGCCCTGCTGGCCGACCCCGGCCTGGTCAAACTGCGCCTGCACCTGCCCACCGCCCGCGACGGTGACGCCGAGCAGCCGCCCGCCCCGGACGTGGACCACCACGCGGCCCCGCAGCGCCGGGAGCTGGTCGTCGCCGAGATCGCCTTCCCGGACGCCCTCACCCGACGACGCGCCCTGGAGGGGCCCGCTGTGCGGCGGGCGCTGCGCGTGCTCGCCGGGTCGGCCACCCACGCCACCGCCTTCGCGGTCAGCGGCGTCTACACCTTCGTCCGCGACGGGCGGCTGACCACCGCCGGTCTGCGCGGCAGCCGCACCGCCGAACTCATCACCGCCCTCGCCGCGGTCAACCAGCTCGACGGACGGGTCGAGCGCCTCTTCCACCCCTGACACCGGTCCCGGCCGCGGGGCCGGCCGCGGAGGTGAGGGTGGGTGGCGCTTCACCCCCACGGAGAGGAAGGAGGTCTCCGCGACGAGTCGGGTCGAGCGGGCCGCTCCCCACGACCGGCCAGCCACACGCCCAGAGCGCCCAGGCAGACGCCGGCGGCGGCGTCGGCCCGCCCCCAGCCCTGGAGCTGGACCACGACCGCGCTGAGGACGGTCACCGCGCACGCGCTCAGGACCAGCACACTGCCCGTGCGGCGCCCGGGTCCTCCGGCCCCCGTGCCGGTGGAGTCCAGCCCGATGACGGTCAGCACGCACACGGCGACCGTCCAGGGGATGGACAACTCCGAGGACGCGGCCCACCCGGGCACCCACCCGGTCATCGACCGGGTGAGGCCGACGAAGAAGCAGCCGCCGCAGGCCAGTGCGGTGACCACGGTGCTCCGGCGAAGTGCACGAGGTGGGAGCGAGGTCGCCAGTCGTCCCAGCAGGAAGAACCCCAGTCCCACCATCGCCAACGAGCCCCCGAGGAGTCCCGTCAGCGCCGACGTCCCACTTGCCGCGACGGGCACCCAGAGCGGCAACCGCTGCGCCGGTACCGGCAACCGTGGCTCGTCAGCCGGGTTCAGCACGACGACCCACCGGGCGACAGACCGTTCACTTCAGCGCGGCGATCTGCTGCTCGGTGGTCAACGTCTGCCCGGCGGAGGTGAACGCGTCCGGCGGCAGCGACTCGTCGCACAGCACCGGGTTGGGCGATCCGGTGAGGGAGTTCTCCCACGCCGCCTGCGGGTACGTGGCCGAATCGGGCACGACACCCCCGGTGGCCCGGGCCACGGCCTGCTGGACGGCCAGACGGACCATGCCGTTCTGGGAGTCGACGGTGAACAAGCCGAACTCCTTGCCTGCAGCCTCGGCGTCCCGCCAGTCGCAGGCGAGCTGGTTGGAGTCCTCGGTGGCGATGATGGGGATCTGCCGGCCGGCCTGCTCGAAGGCGGGGAAGGCGCTGGCCAAGGCGGAGCCGAAGTCGGTGGCGATGGCGTCGATCTGCGGGTAGCGGGCCAGGGCCGCGGTCACGACCTGCTGCGTCTTGGCCGGGTCCCAATCGGTCACCTCGTAGGGCTGCTGTCCGATGACCTCGATGTTCGGGTGCTGCGAGAGGACCTCCATCATGCCCTCGTGCTCGGCCAGGCTCTGGGAGTTCGCGGCCGGACCACCCAACTGGAGCACCTTGCCGCCTTGCGGCAAGGCCTGGACGAGGAAGTCGCCCCACAGCTCGCCGGCTTCGGCGAAGTCGGTGTCGACGTAGACGTCGTAGTCCTGCCCGGCGTTTCCTTCGGGGCTGACGCGGTAGGGCACGGTGACGACGCCGGCCTTGTAGGCGCTGCGGATGGCCGGCAGCATCGCTTTGCCCTGGTGGGGGAACACGACCAGGGCGTCGACGCCCTTGGCCACGAAGCCCTGGATGTCGGAGATGCCCTTCTGGGTGTTGTTCTGCCCGTCGCTGTAGTCGAAGGACGTCACGCTGGGGCACTTGGAGACCTCGTCGGCCGCTTCGGCGCGGGTGACCCGCTGCCAGTTGTTGGCTCCGAAGCCGTCGGCCAGGGCCATGGTGATCTTCTTCTCCCCGCACCAGGAGGGCGCGCCCGCCAGCGCCGTGCCTTGGCCAGGAGTGGCATCGGTGGCGCCACCGCCGGAGCTGCCCGTGCCGGTCGAACCGCATCCTGCGGTGAGCAGGGCGGTGGCCGCCAGAGCAGCTGAGCGTGCGAGCCGTGCGCGTCGTCGAGACATGGCTGCCTTTCCTCGTGGGTCGGCGTCCAGCCGCTGGAGCGGCGCGAACGCTGGGGAACGTCGTCGGTGAGCGGCTGTCGGTGGGCGGATCAGTGGAAGACGACGCCGCCGTTGACGTCGAGGGAGGCCCCGGTGATGTAGGAGGCACGCTCGGAGGCGAGGAACACCAGGGCGTCGGCGATGACCGACGGGGCTCCGGCCGCCGCGAGGGGGATCTTGCCCCACTCGATGTCCTGCATCTCCTGGACGCTGATGCCCCGCTCGGCGGCCTCGGACTCCAGCGCGTCGCGGTGCATGCGGGTGTCGATGTTCCCCGGGCACACCGAGTTGACCCGGATGTCGGGGGCCAGCTCGTCGGCCAGGGACTGCACGTACAGCAGCAGCCCGGCCTTGGAGGCGCAGTAGGCGCCGAAGTAGGCGTGCCCGGAGCGGGCCCAGAAGGAGGAGACCGCCCCGATGGTGCCCCCGCCGTCGCGGCGCAGCAGCGGCACGAGGTGGTGGCACAGCAGGTACGGGCCGACGAGGTTGACGTCGAGCACCCGGCGGAAGTCCTCCGGGACCATCTGCTCCACCGGGGCGGCGCCCTGGTTGATCCCGGCGACCAGGGCCAGGCTGTCCAGCCGCCCGAAGTCGCGTTCGACGTCGGTGGCCAGAGCCGCGACGGCGGGGTCGTCGGTGACGTCGACGGCGTACGGGACGACCTGGCGGGATCCCGTGCCGAGGGCGGTGAGGGACTCGTCGCGGCGGACGTCGACGGCGGCGACGTCGTACCCGGCTTCGACGAAGGCGGTCACCACGGCCCGGCCGATGCCCCCGGCAGCGCCGGTGACCAGGACGACGGGCGCGGTGCTGACGGGTGCGGTGGTGACGGGCGCGGCGCTCACGCGACGGTCCGCCGCGTGCTGCGGGCCCGGGTGTAGATGGCGGCGGCGATGAGGATCAGCACTCCCTGGAAGACGTACTGGTAGGTCTGGGTGAGGTTGAGGAAGGTGGTGGCGTTGAGGATCTGCTGGATGAGCACAGCGCCCAGCAGCGTGCCGATGAACGATCCCCGCCCCCCGAGCAGGCTGGCTCCGCCCAGCACGACCGCGGTGATGCTGGACAGGGTGTAGGTGACGCCCTGGGTCGGGTCCCCGACGCCGATCTGGGCCATCAGCAGCAGGGCACCGCAGAACGTCATGACGGCGGCGCCGACGTAGGCCAGCACGTGGGTGCGGTTGACCTTCACCGCGAGCCGGCGGGCGGACTCCTCGCTGGAGCCGACCGCCCGCAGGGACCGGCCCCACGCGGTGCGGCGCAACGCGACCTCGAGCCCGACGGCGACCAGGACCACCGCGAGGAAGGCCACCGGGACCGGGCCGACCGTCGTGGTGAGGGCGTCGCTGACGGCGACCGAGATGAAACCGCCCTGGAAGGGGCGCAGCAGCAGCGAAACGCCCTGTAGAGCGATGTAGAGGGTCAGCGAGGCCGCCACCGGGGTGAACCCGGCGTACCGCACCAGGGTCCCGTTGAGCAGTCCTGAGGCGATCGCCACGACCAGCATGATCCCGAAGGCGAGGTAGACGACGGCGTACGGTCTGTTGTCGTTGACGAAGAACGAGGCGATGACGACGAGCAACCCGGCCAGCGGCCCCAGCGAGAGGTCGATGCCGCCGGTCATGATGACGATCGCCTGCCCCAGGCTGATGAACGCCAGCGCCGTCAGCAGGATGAGGACCGAGGAGATGTTGAACGTCGCCAGGTACCGGCTGTTCTGGCTGTAGACGTAGGCGCCGAACCCGACGATGACGGCGGCGAGGATGAGCGCCGGGGCGTAGTCGCCGCGCAGGAAGTGCGCCCAACGGCCACTCCCCCGCCCCGGCGCCGCTCCGGCTGCGCTGCGCGCCGACGTCGCACCGGCGGTGGACGCGGTCCGGTGGTCGGCGCCGACGACAGCCCCGGTGATCGCCTCCTCGGTGACCTGCGCACCGGTCAGCTCGGCGACGACGTGGCCGCGAGACATGACGACCACGCGGTCGCACAGCCCCTCCAGCTCCTTGGCGTCGGAGGAGACCACCACGACGGGGACACCCTCGGCGGCCACGGCGCGCATCAGGGTGTAGATCTCCGAGCGGGCGCCCACGTCGACGCCCTGCGTCGGTTCGTCCGACAGCAGCAACCGGGGTTTGGACAGCAGCGCCCGGGTCATGACGACCTTCTGCTGGTTGCCCCCCGACAGCGACATGATGCCGGACTCCAGCGAAGCGGTCTTCAGCGCGAGCTTGCCCGACTCGGTGCCCACGACCTGCCGTTCACGGCGGCCGTCGACGAAGCCGTGGCGGGCCAGCGAGCGCAGGGAGGCCACGGCGGCGTTCTCCCGCACCGACAGGTTGGGCATCACGCCCTCGCGGTGCCGGTCGGCGGGCATGTAGGCGGTGCGGGCGACCAGGGACCGGCCGTGGTGGGCGGTGCCGTCCAGCTGCACGGTTCCCCCCGTCACCGGGGACAGGCCACCGAGGGCGCGCAGGAACTCGCTCTGGCCGTTGCCGACGATGCCGGCCAGCCCGACGATCTCCCCGCGGTGGGCGCGCAGGGCGACGTCGCGGAAACCGTTGCCGGACAGTCCCTCGACGGACAGGACGACGGAGCGCTCGGCACTGGGACCGAGTTTGTCGGGGAACGTCGACGTCAGTTCCCGGCCGATGATCATGCGCAGCATCTGCTCGTCGGTCAGGTCCTCGACCTGGGCGTGGCCGGTCACCTTCCCGTCGCGCAGGACGGTCACCTCGTGGGCGATCTCGCGGACCTCGGCGAGGCGGTGGGTGATGTAGACGACGGCTGTTCCGCGGTCGACGGCGGCGCGGACCTGCGCGAACAGGTCGTCGACCTGGTCACCGCCCAGGGGGGCGGTCGGTTCGTCGAGGATGAGGACGGCCGGTTCGAGGGCGATGGCCTTGGCGATCTCGAGCACGTGCTTCTGCGCCACGCTCAGGTCGTCGACGCGGTCCTGCAGGTCCAGGTCGGCGCCGACCCGGTCCAGCACCGCGCGCAGGTCCCGGCCCCGGCCGCCGCCGGGCAGGGCGGCGCGCAGGTTCTCGGCGACGGTGAGGTCGGGCAGGACCGCGGGGTGCTGGTGGACGATGGCGATGCCCCGGCGGCTGGCGACGTCGGGGGTCAGGGTCCCCACGGGTTCGCCCTGGACGACGATCTCGCCGGTGTCGGGGCGGGTGACGCCGGTGGCGACGCCCATGAGGGTGGACTTGCCGGCGCCGTTCTCCCCCAGCAGGGCGTGCACGCGGCCGGGTTCGACGCGCAGGTGGACGTCGGACAGGGCCTGCACGGCGCCGTAGCGCTTGGACACCCCGCGCAGTTCGAGGACCGGGCGTGTTCCGGTGCGGGCGGTGGTGGGAGTGGACACGTCGGCTCCTGGGTCCGGGACGGGGTGGTCGGAGGGGTCGGGCCGCTCGCGGGGGCCGCTGGCGCTGCTCACGAGGCACCGGCCGCTCGGGGTGCGCCTCGCCCACCGCCCACGGGCAGGCGCGCCAGGGCACCGGCCCAGTTCACGCTGTACACCGCGACCCCGACGGCCAGCGCGACGGCCTGCACGATGTTCTGCACCGCGGTGCTGACGCCCAGGGTCAGGACGAACTGGTCGAGCTGGCTGAGGAAGAGCGCGGCGACGGCGCTGGCCACGGCGCTGCCCTTGCCGCCCAGCAGCGAGGTCCCGCCCAGCACGACCGCGGCCACCGAGGGCAGCAGCAGGGAGTCGCCCTGGAAGGCGCTGGGGGTGGTGACGATCCCGGCCAGCAGGACACCGGCGGTGCAGTAGAGCAGCGCGGCCAGCACGTAGGCGGCGGTGCGGTGCCGGTGGACCCGCAGCCCGGCCAGCCGGGCGGCCAGCGGGTTGTCCCCGACGGCCTCGAAGCGGCGGCCGGGCACGCTCTTCTTGACCAGCACCGCCACCACGGCGGTGAGCACGACGGCCGCCACGACCGAGTGCGGCACGCCCAGGGTGCTGCCGGCCACGGCGCGGCGCAGAGCCCCGGTGGTGTTGCGCGGTGAGCCCCCGGAGATGCCCAGGACCACCGCGTACAGCAGGGCGTTGGTGCCGAGCGAGGTGACGATGGCCGACATCCCCAGCCGGGCCACGACCAGGCCGTTGAGCAGGCCGGCGAGCAGGCAGATGCCGTAGGCGGCCGCGACGGCCGGCAGCAACCGGCTGTCGTCGCCGTCGGGCAGGTGGGTCACCACCACGACGGTGACCGAGACGAAACCGGGGACCGACAGGTCGATGCCGCCTTGCTGCACCACCAGCGTCTGCCCCAGGGCCAGGACGGCCAGGACCGCGGCGAAGGGGAGCATGCCCCGCACCGAGCTGCTGCCCAGGCTCTCGGGGGCGGCGACGGCGCTGACGAGCAGCAGCAGGACGGTGCCGGCCAGGATGGTCAGCAGGCCGCGCGAAGGCCGCCCCCCGAGACCCCCGGGACCCCGCAGGCCCCGGCGGGCGCTGGCGGTGCGTGGGAGCGGGTCGGTGGGGACCTCGATGGTGGTCAGGCCCGCGGGCGCACCGGGGTGCTCCTGCGGCGTTCCCCGCTCGGTTTCTCGCACGACCGACTCCTTCGTGGGTTCTGCTGCGTCTGCTGCGGCGCCACCGCGCCGAGGTGACCGGAGTGACCCGGCGCGGTGGCGGCAGCGTTCAGGGGTGAGTGGGGTGGCTGAGCTGACCTGGCCAGCTGGTGGCCAGCTCGCGCAGGTGCACGGCCAGTGCGGCCATGTCGGCGCTTCCCCTGCCGGCGGCCGAGACCGCGTCGGCGAGTGCGGTGACCTGCTCGGCCAGCGGCAGCGCCGTCCCGGTCAGCTGGGCCTGATCGGCGATCAGGCGCAGGTCCTTGCGCATGAGGTCGACCGACATGGCCACCGGCTCGGCGTCCAGGTCGGCGAAGGCGGCGGCCTTGTAGCGCACCAGGGGGGCGGCCACGGCGCTGGAGGTGAACACCTGCAACGCCGTCGCCCGCGCGACTCCGCCGCGCTCGGCGAGGACGAGGGCCTCGGCCACCGCGGCGTTGAGGCTGTAGACGATCGAGTTCACGGCGAGCTTGGCGGCCTGGCCGCTGCCGACGGCACCGGTGTGCACGACGCCGGCGGAGAACGCCGGCGCGACCTCGGCCAGCCGTCCCACCGCGTCGTCGGGCCCGCCGGCCATCACCAGCAGCGTCGCGGAGCGGACGCTGGCCACGCTGCCGGAGACCGGGGCGTCGCAGTAGACGGCGTCCGCGGCCCCGGCGGCGGCGGCCAGGTCGTGGGCGGCGGCGACGCCGATGGTGGAGGTGTCGGCCACGACCGTTCCCGGTCGTGCTCCCGACAGCGCTCCGTCGGGGCCGGTGAGGACCTCGCGCAGCGCCGCGGCGTCGGCCAGGGACGTCAGGACGAGGTCGGCGCCGGCGGCGGCGCGCGCCGGGGTCGGGGCGCGCTCGATCAGCGCTTCACGCAGAGCCGCTTCCGCGGCCAGGCGGTGGTGGCCCTGCTCGCTGCGGTTCCAGACCAGCACCTCGCGGCCGGCGGCGCTCAGCGCGGCGGCCACCGCCGCTCCCATGCGGCCCAGGCCCAGGACCGCGACCTTGTTCACCGCCACGGGTCCACCAGGACCTTGCCCGGGGCGGTGCCGGCCGACAGCGGCTGCAGGCCTCGGGTGACCAGGTCGTCCAGGCCGATGACCTCCCCGAGCAGCAGGTCGGCGATGCGTCCGTCGCGCAGGAGCTCGACCGCCTCGGGCAGGTCCTGGGTGCAGACGTGGGCCAGCGTGGTGGTCATCTCGACCTCGCGCAGGATCGTGGGAGCGAGGTCGAGCGGCTGGGGGGCGTGGGGCAGGCCGACGAACAGGACGCGGCCGCCGCGGCGGGTCGTGTCCAGCGCGCGCTGAGCCGAGCCGTCGCGGCCGGTGGCCTCGATGGTGATGGAGGCTCCGACTCCGTCGGTCAGCTCGTGCACGAGGGCGACAGGGTCGCGGTCGGACACGTCGTGCGTCTCGGTGGCGCCGAGCTCGCCGGCGGTGGCGAGCCGGTGGGGGTCGACGTCGAGGGCGATGATGCGCTCGGCGCCGCTGCCGGCCAGTCCGCACAGGATGAAGGAGCCGATGGCACCGGCGCCGACGAGGACGACGACGTCCCCCGGCCCGGCGCCGGAGCGCCGTGCGGCGTGCAGGCCCACCGCGAGGGGCTGGGCCAGGCCCATGGCGTCGTCGTGGGAGGCGTCGGGGATCTCGACCAGGGTCGTGGCCGGGACGGTGACGAACCCGGCCAGGCCACCGTCGGCGCTCAGGCCCGCGGTCCAGTAGCGCTCGCACAAGTTGATGCGCCCAGCTCGGCACCAGGGGCACTGCCCGCACCACACCCCGGCGCCGCTGGCGAAGCGGCGGCCGGTGAACTCCTCGGCGCCGGGCCCGGCGGCGACGGCGTCGCCGATGAACTCGTGGCCGATGACCATGGGGCCGTGGTGGCCGGTGACCGGGTGGGCGCGCTCGACGGGGAACATCGACGGGCCGTGGGTGAACTCCCCGGCGTCGGTGCCGCAGATGCCGGCGCGGGTGACGCGCAGCAGCACCTCCCCCGACCCGGGGGTGGGCACGGGGCGTTCTTCGATGCGCACGTCGCCGCGGCCGTGCATGACCGCGGCGCGCATCCGCTGCGCGCTCCCGGAATCGTCCGGCACGGTGGTGGACAGGGGTGTCGTCGTGGCGCTCACAGCGTCGCCTCGCTCGTGAGGTGCACCTTGACCTGGCCGGTGCCGCGGTGGACGAGGTCGACGGCTTCGTCGGCGCGGCTGAGGGGGAAGCTGGCGGTCACCAGCGGCGACAGGTCGGTGCCGGTGCCTTCCAGGAACCGCAGCGTCCGTTCCCAGACGCCCGGTGAGCCGATGGTGCCGCGGACGGTGAGTTCCTTGGACTGGATGAGCCCGAGCTTGGCCGGGGCGCTGCCGCCGACGTCGATGCCGACGTTGACCAGCCGGGCGCGGAACCCGGCGATCTCCAGCGCCGAGGCCATCGCGGCGGTGGAGCCGCTGGCCTCCACCACGACGTCTGCGCCTCGACCGGCGGTCAGGGAGCCGATCGCGTCCTGCAGTCCGTCGCCGGGTTCGAGGGTGTGGTGGGCGCCGAGCTTGCCGGCCAGTTCCAGCCGGTCGGGGTTGCGGTCCACGACGACGACCCGGGCGCCGCGGCCGGCGGCGGCCGCGACCACTCCCAGACCGATCGGTCCGGCACCCAGGACGACGGCGGTGTCGGCGGCGTCCACGTCACCGGCCTGGGTGATCGCGTAGTAGCCGCAGCTGAACGGCTCGACCAGGGCGGCCTGCGTGCTGGTCATCGAATCGGGGATGCGGTGCAGCCAGGAGGGTTTGGCGATGAAGAACTCCGCCGCGGCGCCGCTGATGCTGAAGCCGAAGTGGTCGGTGCCGATGACGCACTCGCCGATGACGCGGTCGCCGACGGCGAACTCGGTGACGTCGCCGCCGCGGGCGACGACCTCACCGGACCACTCGTGCCCGGGGATGACCGGGTACTGGAACGGGATGATGTACCGGCCCTCGAGCAGCTCGATGTCGGAGTGGCAGATGCCGACCGACCGGGAGGCGACGAGGACCTCGTCGGCTGCGGGTTCGGGGATCTCGAGGTCGGCGACACGTCGGTCGGTGCCGCCGGTGAACTGCAGGGCTTTCACGGTTTCTCCTCCGCGTCCACGGGCCTTCCGGGTGTCGGCTCGAGGCCGACTCGACGTCGGCTCGTGTCGCCGGGTGTCGGCTCGGTGTCGGCTGCGATGACGACGTTCAGCAACGAGGAACGTCCTGAACTGTATGCTGGCATTGAACACAGGTCAATGCGGTCGAGGTGCGAAGCTGAACACCTCGCCTTCCAGCGGCCTCACACCAGGACCATCCCCCCGTCGATCATGACGACCTGACCAGTCAGGTAGTCCGAATCGTCCGAGGCCAGGTACAGGGCGGTACCGGCGATGTCCTGCGGGGTGGCGACCCGGCCCCGCAGGATGTCGGAGCCGAAGTCGGCCATCGCCTGCCCGGGACGTTGCGAGACGCCCATCGCGAGCAGGTCCTCGTCCAGCCGGTCCCACAACGGGGTCCCGACGACGCCGGGGGCGAAGGCGTTGCAGGTGATGCCGTGCTCGGCCAGCCCGCGGGCCGCGGCCTGGGTCAGCGAGATGACCGCGGCCTTGCTCGCGCTGTAGGGGGCGAAGTTCGGGTACCCCTGCCGTCCGGCGATGGAGGCGGTGTTGACGATCTTCCCGCCGTGCCCAGCAGCGATCATGAGCTTGGCCGCCTCCTGGATGCCGATGAGACAGCCCAGCGCGTTGACCTCCATGATCGAGCGCCAGTTCTCCTCGGTGACGTCCAGCAGGTGCATCGGCCGGTTGAACCCGGCGTTGTTGAACATCACGTCCAGGTCGCCCAGTTCGCCGGTCACCTGTTCCAGAGCCGCGCTCACCTGCTCGCGCCGACTGACGTCGGCACTCGCGGCCAACGCTCGCCCGCCGGCGGCCGCCACCGCCTCCACGGTTCCCCGCGCGGCGGCTTCGTCGACGTCCAGGACACCGACGGCGGCGCCCTCGCGGGCCAGGGCCACGGCGAACGCGCGGCCCATGCCGCTGCCCGCCCCGGTGATGGCGATGACCTTGCCCTCCAGCCGTCCGGTCACGTGCGTACCTCCTCGGTCGGTGTCGTCCTCACGCGCGGGTCAGGACGTCGCGCACGAACTCCAGCTCGCGGCTGACGTAGTCCACGATGTCGCCGGTCTTCAGGTGCGCGGGCAGGACGTCCCACGTGTAGGTCTCGATCTCCAGGTGCGCCGACTGCCGCGCGGCGACGTGGGCGCGCAGCGCGTCCTCGATCATCGGGCGCGTCGTGCGGAACGGGCCGATGCGGTCCATGAACACCGGGACGTGGAAGTGCGTGCGCCACTCCACGTCCGCTCGCGGGTCGGCACGCCAGGCTGCGATGGCCTCCGACAGGTTCAGGAAGCGGCGCAGCCGGCCGTCCGGTCCCCGTTCGGTGGTCTGGCTCAGGTAGATCGTGTCGGTGAACCCTTCCAGCTCGGCCACCTCCTCCTCCCCCACCTGCGGCACCCAGAGCGCGGCCGCGGCCTGGAGCTTGAAGATCGGCACGCCGTGGTCGGCCAGCAGCTGCAAGGAGACGGTCAGGTCGTCGAACTCCACGCACTGGTGGCCCATGTCCAGGACGATCCCCAGGTGCCGGCGCAGCGCCGCCGGCGCCTCGGACAGGGGGATCCCGGCCCGGCGGGCCAGCTCCTGCGAGGCGCTCCCGCTGAAAAGGTGGGTGTCGAAGTACTCGACCGTCTCGGCGACGGTCTCCAGGTAGCAGAAGGGTTCGGGCTCGATCGCCAGCACCACCCGCCGCCCGGTCCGCTGCTCCAGACCCACCAGGTGGGCCGCGACGTCGAGGACGTGCCCGGTGAACGCCTCCACGTACCCGGCCGAGCCGGCCTTGGGTTTGAAGGCCAGCGGCATCGTCTGGATGCTGGGGCTGACACCCTCGGGGGTGATGTCGGCCAGCACGTCGGCGACCTGCCGGGTGTAGTCGGCGCGGGCGGCCGTGGACCAGTCCGGTTCGTACACGTCCTCCATGACGACCCGGTTCTTGAACGCCCCCTGCGGGAAGGCGTTGACGGTGTAGACGTACAGGTCCTGCTCGGCCAGCCAGTCGCGCAACCGGTGACGCTCGTCCTCGTCCCCGGCCAGGGTCCGCGCCGACTCCCCCGACAGCCGCAGGGAGACCCCGAAGGGCCCGTCGGGGTTGACGCGGGCCTTCACCTGCGGGACGAACGTCTCCAGGCTGTGGCGCATCTCCGGCCAGGTGTCACCGGGGTGGACCAGGGTGGAGTAGGTCAGGTCACCCAGCGCGTCGGGAAGCTGCACGAGGACTCCTCTCAGGTCGTGGTGTGCGAGTCGCGGTGCTCGTGTCCGGCACGGTTCAGCCCGCGGGGGTGGCGACGGCGCCGTCGCGGGCACGCCCCGAGCCGGCGGCGGTGTTCAGGTGCGACTGCGGTTCACGGCGGGTGGGCAGCGTGCCGCTGACGGTGTGGTAGCGGGGTCCGGCCACCAGCAGCTCCTCGGCCGGGAACTTGGTGATGACCTCGCACCCGTCAGCGGTGACGACGACCTCCTCCTCGATGCGCGCCGCGCCCAGCCCGTCGGCCGAGGGCCAGTACGTCTCCAGCGCGAAGACCATGCCCTCCTGCAGGACCTCGGGGTGCTCCAGGGAGACCAGCCGGCTGAAGATGGGCTTCTCCCAGATCGACAGCCCGACCCCGTGGCCGTACTGCAGCGCGAAAGCGGCCTCCTCGTCGGGGAACCCGAACTCCTGGGCGGTCGGCCACACGCTCACCACGTCGGCCGTCGTGGCGCCGGGGCGCACCAGGGAGATCGAGTGGTCCATGTACTCCCGAGCCCGCACGTAGGCGTCCTGCTGGGCGCGGGAAGCGCTGCCCACCGCGAAGGTGCGGTAGTAGCAGGTCCGGTAACCCATGTAGGAGTGCAGGATGTCGAAGAACGCAGGATCACCGGGGCGGATCAGCCGGTCGGAGTAGACGTGCGGGTGCGGGGAGCAGCGCTCGCCGGAGATGGCGTTCACCCCTTCGACGAACTCCGATCCCAGGTCGTACAGCGTCTTGCTCACCAGGCCCACGCACTCGTTCTCCCGCACTCCCGGACGCAGGAACCGGTACAGGTCGTCGTAGGCCGCGTCGACCATGGAGGCGGCCTGGGTCAGCAGGCCGATCTCGTCGCGGGTCTTGAGGCGGCGGGCCTCCAGGAACACCTGCTGGCCGTCCACCACCTCGATCCCGACGGCCTGCAGCGCGAGCAGCACCGGCATCTCGACGACGTCGACGCCCAGCGGCTCACCGAGCACGCCGGCGGCGTCGAGCTCCTCGCGGACCTTGCGGGCCACCTCCTGCGCGATGCCGGCCTCGGGAGCGATGGCCCCACGCAGGGTGGAGATCCCGGCGCGCGAGCGGCTGACCGTGCCCGGCGCGCTGCCCGCAGCGGCTCCGGTCGCCGTGCTCGGCCTCGCGCCGTGGTGGGGGGCGTGCGGGTCGTCGCTGCCCACGGCCGGGGAGTCCAGCCACGGGCTGTACATCTGGTGGTGGCGGGCGGCGGAACCGAAGTCCCACACGACCGGTTCCCCCCGGCGGGTCAGCAGCGAGAACCGGATGAGCTTGTCGACGGCCCAGGTGCCGATGTGGGTGGCCGTCATGTACCGGATGTTGGTGAAGTCGAACGCCAGGACGGCGCCCAGGTCGGAGCGTTCGAGCTCAGCCCGCAACCGGTCCAGTCGCTGCGTGCGCAGACGATCGAGGTCCAGGCGCTGCTCCCAGTCGACGGCCGACTGACCGTACGTGGCGATGGCCATGCGTGCTCCTTCTCAGCGGTGAGGTGGTGCCGGACGGGACGGTCAGCTGGCGGGAACCCGCACCAGGACCTTCTGCGCGTCCGACGTGGGGTCCAGCAGGCGCTCGAACCCCCGGGAGACGACGTCGTCGATGTCGATGACGTCCGAGAGGACCTTCTCGACGGGGAAGGCGCCCCCGGCGATGAGCCGCAGGACGCGGCCGAAGTCGTTCACGGGGTAGCACCACGTGCCGACCAGGGTCAGGTCGCGGTTGGACAGGTCCATCGGGTCGATGCTGGCCGGCCGGGTGTGCAGCCCGGTCTGGGCGACGGTCCCGGCAGCCCGCACCGCCGCCAGGGCGCTGCGCAGGCCCGGCTCACTGCCGGAGCACTCCACGGCCACGTCGGCGCCGACGCCCTCGGTGCGCTCACGCACGAAGTCCGCGAGGTCGACGGCGGCGGGGTCGACGACCTCGACGACGCCGAACGCTTCGGCCAGCGCGCGGCGGCGGGCGTTGGGCTCGGAGACGATGACGCGCGCGGCCCCGGCGGCGTGGGCGTACAGCGCCGCCAGCGCCCCGATGGGCCCGGCGCCGGTGACGAGCACGGTGTCGCCCGGGCGTGTACCGGCCCGGTCGACGCCGTAGGCCGCCACGGCGGCGGGCTCGACGAGGGCGCCCTGGACGTCGCTGACCTCATCGGGCAGCCGGGTCAGGAGCTGCTCCTCCACGACGACCTGCTCGGCCAGGCCGCCACCGTCGTGGCTCAGCCCCACGCAGGCCATCACCACGCACAGGTGGTTCAGCGCGCGGCGGCAGAAGTAGCACTTGCCGCACGTCACCAGGGGCATGACGACCACCCGGTCCCCGACCGCGACCGAGGTCACCTCCGGGCCGGTCTCCAGTACCTGCGCGGAGAACTCGTGGCCCATCACCTGCGGCAGCACCGAGCCGTTGAGGGGGTGCGGTGCGGCGGGGGTGACGATGGGACCGGCCGCGAACTCGTGCAGGTCGGTGCCGCAGATGCCGCAGACGACCGGCCGCAGGCGCACCGCCGTCGGGCCCAGGGCCCCCGGTTCGGGGACGTCCTGCACGCGCAGGTCACGGGCGGCGTGGAAAACGGCGGCCTTCACGGTCTCTCCTCAGTGCTGGGCTCAGTGCTGGGCTCGGTGCTGCGGTCGGTGCGGGTTCGCGTGGCGGGCGGCTGTTCACACGGCGGTGATGCCGCCGTCGACGGAGACGGCGGCGCCGGTGAGGTAGTCGACACCCGGGGACAGCAGGAAGCGCACCAGGTGCGCGATCTCCTGCGGCGTCCCGTAACGGCCCAGCGGGGTTCCCGCGATGAACCGGCGCCGCTCGAACTGCGGGTCGTCGGGGTTCACCAGGTGCTCGGAGCGGCTCATCAACGGGGTGTCGACCGGGCCGGGGCAGATGCAGTTCACCCGCACCCCGGCCGCGGCGCCCTCGGCCGCCGCCACCCGGGTCAGCCCGAGCACGGCGTGCTTGGTCGCGACGTAGTCGGCCCGGGCCGGAGCGCCCTTCAGGCTGAGCAGGGAGCCGGTGTTGACGATGGCCCCGCCGCCGGCGGCGGCCATCACCGGCAGCACCGCCCGCAGGCCCAGGAAGACCCCGTGCAGGTTGACGTTCACGACCGAGAACCAGGACTCCAGCGTCGTGTCGGCCAGCGTGGTGTGCGCGCCCTCGACCCCGGCGTTGTTGAAGAACAGGGTCGGCGTGCCGAAGACCTCCTGCACGCGCGCGACGTAGGCGTCCACCTGAGCGGGGTCGGTGACGTCGGCGGCGAAGGCGTCGGCACGGCCCGCCCCGGCGGTGTCCGGCGACTGCGCCGCCGTCCGGCGCGCGGCGTCCCCGTCGACGTCCACGGCGAGCACGTCGGCCCCGGCGGCGCGCAGCGCGAGCGCGGTGGCCCGGCCCAGACCGCTGCCGGCGCCGGTCACGATCGCGGCCCGGCCGTGGAGGGCGGGCTCCCCGATCGTCGTGTCGTCCGTCGTGGTGTGCGGCGAGGCGTGCGCCGGCTGGCTCATCGTCAGGCTCCGTGGTGTGGGCCGGGCCGGTCCCGGCCCGGGTGGTCAGTGGAAGACGACGCCGCCGTTGACGTCGAGGGAGGCGCCGGTGACGTACCCGGCCTGCGGGGAGGACAGGAAGAACAGGGCGTCGGCGATCGCCTGCGGCGGCCCGGCCACCCGCAGGGGGATCTTCGCCCACTCCTCGGCCCGGACCTGCTCGACCTCCACGCCCCGGGCACTCGCCTCGGAGGCCAGCGCGGCCCGGTGCATGGCGGTGTCGATGTTCCCCGGGCAGACGGTGTTGCAGCGCACCGCGGGAGCGAGCTCGGCGGCCAGGGACTGCACCAGGACGATCAGCCCCGCCTTGGCGGCGCAGTAGGCCGCGAAGTAGGCGTGCCCGGAGCGTCCCCACCAGGAGGACACCGCGGTCAGCGATCCGCCGCCACCAGCGGCCAGCAACGGAGCGAAGGCGTGGGCGAGCAGGTAGGGCGCGGTCAGGTCGTCGCGCAGCACGCGGTTCCACTCGCCCGGCTCCAGGTCGGCGATGCCGGCCGCGGTCTGCACGGTGCCGGCGACCAGCAGCAGGGAGTCCAGGCGCCCGAAGTCACCTGCGACCGCGGCGGCCAGCTCACGCACCCGGGTGGGGTCGCCCAGGTCCAGCCGGTGGTCGCTGACACGTGCTCCGGTGCGCGAGCGCAGGTCCTCGGCCACCGCGTGCACCGACTCGCTCACGTCGGCCAGGACGAGGTCGACCCCGGCGGCGGCGAAGCGTTCAGCGGTGGCGCGGCCGATGCCGCCCGCTGCCCCGGTCACGAGGGCGACGTGCCCTCGGGTCCAGGACTCGTCCGGGCGCTCGTCACCGGGCCGGGTCCCAGGCGGGGTCCCGAGCTGAGTCCCGTGCTCGCTCACGTGCTGGCTCACACCGTCTCCTCCGCGTCGAGTCCCGGCCGGCATCGTCGCCCAGCCCTGGTGTTCGCTGTCACTGAACGCCGTTGGGGATTCGATGTCAAGGGGACGGCCGGTTCAGGCGCGCCGCGGCCCCGATCGTTCACCGGTACGCGACAAGACGTCCTCCGGGGGTTTAGCGTGGTCCCGAGTTCGCGGTGCCGCGCAGCACCACCGAGACGAGGGGGTCGCAGTGGGCAGGACCAGGATCGCCGTCCTGGGCACGGGCGCCAACGGCGCCGCGGTCGCGGCCGACCTGGTCCGGGCCGGGCTCGACGTGACGCTGATCGACCAGTGGCCCGAGCACGTGGAGGTGATGCGGCGCGACGGGCTGACGGTCGAGTCCGAGCACGGCTCGATCACCGTGCCCGTCCGCGCCCACCACCTGTGCGACGTCGCGTCGATGCGCACCCGCTTCGACGTCGTGCTGCTGGTGCTCAAGGCGTACGACACGCGCTGGGGAGCGGAGCTGGTCAAGAGCGTCGTGGCCCGGGACGGCGTGGTGGTGGCCCTGCAGAACGGCATGACCACCGCCGACGTGGCCGACGTCGTGGGGACGCACCGCACGCTGGGAGCCGTCCTGGAGATCTCCTCGACCCTGTTCACCCCCGGCGTCGTCGAGCGTCACTCCCCGCGGGAGCGGTCGTGGTTCGCCGTGGGGTCCGTCGACGGCGCCACCCGCGGACGGGAGGAGGAGGTCGCCGGGGTGCTGCGGCACTGCGGCACCGTCGAGGTCTCCCGCGAGATCCTGTCGGCGAAGTGGATGAAACTCGTCCTCAACGCCGCCGAACTGGTGCCTTCCGCCCTGCTGGACCTGTCCATCGCGGAGGCCGCCCACCAGCCGGGCATGGCCGAGCTCATGACGCGCGCCGGCCTGGAGGCGGTCGCCGCGTGCCGCGCCGAGGGGTCCCGGCTGGTCGGTATCTTCGGTCTGGACGACGTCGACGACGCTCGACCGGAGGACTACGTGCGGGACCTGGTGGACAAGCTGCTGACGGACTACGTCCGTCCCACCACCCTGTCGACGGTGCTGCAGGACTGGCGGCGCGGACGCCGTTGCGAGGTGGACGAGATCAACGGCCGTGTCGTCGCGACGCTGCGTGCCCACGGCGCGCCCGCACCGGTGAACGAGGCCGTCGTGCGACTGGCCCACGCGGTCGAGTCCGGCACCGCGCACCGCGGACTGCACAACCTGCGACCGCTGCTGGACTCGGCCGGGGTCGGCCCGGACCGGCGGACGGTGTCCCGGTGAACCTCGATGAGCCCGGTCGGTGAGGAGTGACCATGGACCGCATCGCTGAGGCCATCAAGGCCCGGCGCACGAGCATGGGCTGGAGCCTGCGCGAACTGGGCACCCGCGCCGGGGTGTCGGCGAGCCTGCTCTCGCAGATCGAGACCGGCAAGTCGCAGCCGTCGGTGAACACCCTGTACGCCCTGGTCAACGTCCTGGGCCTGTCCCTGGACGAGGTCCTCGTCGACGCCCCGGCCAACCCCGCCGGGCACGAGGAAGCCCAGCAACCTGTGGCGGCTGCCGGTGGGCTCAGCGTCGTCGGGGCCGACTTCACGCAGGTCGCCGCCGAACTGGACGCCGACGACCGCCCGCACTGGGACACCGTCATGCGCCCGGGCACGCGCCCGACGCTGGAGCTGGAGTCGGGCGTCGTGTGGGAGAAGCTGACCGATTCGGCCGACGCGCTGGTGGACTGCCTGCTGGTCACGTACCAGCCCGGCGGCAGCTCCTCCTCCAGCGGCAAGCTCACCCAGCACACCGGGGTGGAGTACGCCTACCTGCTGGAGGGGACGTTGAGCCTGCAGCTGGAGTTCACCCGGCACGTGCTGCGCCCCGGGGACTCGCTGTCGTTCGACTCCTCGCGCCCGCACCTGTACCGCAACGAGAGCGACCGCCCCGCCCGGGGCGTGTGGTTCGTGCTCGGGCGCCGGCCGGGCGGACTGCCACCGGCAGCGCTGCAGGCCCTGGGCCTGTCCACCGACCGCTGAGGGCCGCAGGGCCGGCAGGACGTGTGGAGGGGCCGGTCCGGTGGGCCGGCCCCTCCACACGCTCACCTCACTCCAGCGCGGCGATCTGCTGCTCCTTGCTCAGGGTGCTGGACACGAAGGCGTCCGGAGGGAGCTGGTCGTCGCACGTCACCGGGTGGGGCTGACCGCTCAGGGAGTCCTCGAACGCGGTCTGCGGGTACTCGGTGGAGTCCGGCAGCACCCCGCCGGACGCCTTGGCCACGGCGTACTGCACGGCCAGTCGTCCCATCGCGTTCTGGGAGTCGACGGTGAACAGGTCGAAACCGGTGCCGGCCGCCTGCTGGTCGCGCCACGCGCAGGCCAGTTGGTTGGAGTCCTCGGTGGCGATGGCGGGGATGGGCCGGCCGGCCTGCTCGAAGGCGCCGAAGGCGCTGGCCAGGGCGGAGCCGAAGTCGGTGGTGACGGCGTCGATCCTCGGGTTCGTCGCCAGGGCGGCGGTGACGACGCGCTGGGTCTGCGCGGGGTCCCAGTTGGTCACCTCGTACGGGGTCTGACCGATGAACTCGATGTTCGGGTGGTCCTTGAGCACCCGCTGCATGCCCTCGTACTCGGCCTGGCTCTGGGAGTTCGCCGCCGGGCCGCCGAGGTTGAGGACGGTCCCGCCCTGCGGCAGGGCCTTGACGAGGAAGTTCGCCCACAACTCCCCGGCCTGGCTGAAGTCGGTGCTGATGAAGGCGTCGTAGTCGCGACCGGGCTGACCGCCGGGGTCCACGCGGTAGGGGACGGTCACCACACCGGCGTCGTGGGCGCTGCGCAGGGCCGGCAGCATCGCCTGCCCGGCGTCGGGGAAGACGACCATCGCGTCGACCCCCTTGGCCACGAAACCCTGGACGTCGGAGATCGCCTTCTGGGTGTTGCCCTGGCCGTCGGCGTAGGAGAACTCGGTGACGCTGGGGCACTTGGAGGCTTCGTCGCGGGCCTCGGCGGCCGTCACCTGCCGCCAGTTGTTCCCGCCGAACCCGTCGGCCAGCGCCAGGGTGATCTCCTTGCTGCCGCACCAGGAGGGGGCCCCGGCCAGCGGCGTGCCCTGCGCGGAGGCTTCTTCCTGCCCGCCGGCGGTCCCACCGCTGCCGGTGGAGCCGCAGGCGGCGAGGCCGACGACGAGAGCGCCGGCCAGCGCGGACAGCCGGCGCCGTGAGGTGGTGCGGGGGTCCTTGCGGTTCATGAGCAGTCCCTTCGACGGCCTGCCCCGGGACGGGGCGGCGGGCGGTGGATGCGAGCGGCGCACCGGGTGGTCGTCGGTGGCGGACGTCTCGCGGCGTGAGGGAGCAGGTCCGCGGACCTGTTCAGCGCGCGTCGCTGCGCCTGTCCAGTATGGTTGAACACCCGTGGGGTGGCAAGGTCCGCCCCACGACGTCCTGAAGCCCACCCCGGCCGGTCCCGCCGGCCGGGCTGCGCCGCCGGGCCCGAGGTCCGGCCCGTCCCCTGGAGGTCACATGGCCGATCGAACTCCCGCCGCCACCCTGGTCCTGGGTGCCACCGGCATCTCCGGAGCGGCGGTGGCCCGTGCCTCGCGCGCGGTGGGCTCCGAGGTGTGGGGCGTCTCCCGTCGCACACCGCATCAAGAGGGCGTGCAGCACGTGCCGGCCGACCTGCTGGACGACGGCTCGGTCCAGGCCGCCCTGTCGCCGTTGCGGCCGGACACCGTGCACATCACGACCTGGGTCCGCCGGCCCACCGAGGCGGAGAACATCGAGGTGAACTCGGCGATCGTGCGCCGCGCACTGGACGCGGTGGGCCCGGGCGGCAGCGTGCGGCACGTGGCGCTGATGACGGGGCTGAAGCACTACCTCGGCCCGTTCGAGGCCTACGCGCAGGGCGCGGTGCCGGACACACCCTTCCACGAGGACGAACCTCGCCTGGACGCGCCGAACTTCTACTACGCCCAGGAGGACGCCCTGTTCGAGGCGGCCGCCCGGTACGGGTTCACCTGGAGCGTGCACCGCTCGCACACCGTCATCGGGCACGCGGTCGGCAACGCCATGAACATGGCCCTGACCATCGCCGTGGCCGCCTCGATCGCCCGCGAGACCGACCGCCCACTGGTCTTCCCCGGTTCCCAGCAGCAGTGGAACGGGCTGACGGACGTGACCGACGCCGACGTGCTCGGCGAGCAGATGGTGTGGGCCGCCTCGACCCCGGCGGCCGCCGACCAGGCGTTCAACGTGGTGAACGGCGACGTCTTCCGCTGGCGGTGGATGTGGCCGCGCATCGCGGACTGGTTCGGCGTCGCGTGGGAGGGCTGGGACGGGCAGGACCGCCCCTTCGAGCAGCAGATGGCCGGCGCGGCGCAGCAGTGGAGCGCGATCGCCGAGCGCCACGGGCTGGCGGAGGCCGACGTGGACCGGCTGGCCAGCTGGTGGCACTCCGACAGCGACCTGGGACGTCCGATGGAGGTGGTCACGGACATGGCCCGCAGCCGGGCCGCCGGGTTCACCGTCCACCGCTCCTCCTGGGACTCCTTCACGGCGCAGTTCGAGCGCTACCGCCGCGAGCGGCTCATCCCCTGACGCGGCCCGTCGCGATCTCGGCGCCGCGACGGAGCTCCCGCGTCGCTCAGCCGGTGAAGAGGTCGGGGTGGCGCTGCAGCTCGATGCGGGTCCGCTTGATGTGCCCGGCCAGGACGTGTTCGGCCGAGTCGGCGTCGCGGCGACGCACGGCGTCGATGAGCAGCCGGTGCTCGGCGTTGATCACCCACCGGCGCTCCTCCCCCGCCAACCGGGCGAAGGCGCGACGGTAGGACTGGGTGGTGTCCCAGTACCGCTCGGCGAGCAACGTCAGCTCGGTGGACGTGGTGCGGCTGTAGGTGAGCCAGTGCAGTTCGCGGTCCAGCGCGAGGAAGACCTCCACGTCCTGGTTGCGCTCGATCTGCTCCTGCAGTTCCTCCAGCCGCGCCACGTCGGCGTCGGTCAGGTGCGGGACGCTCTCGGCCAGGGCCAGGGGTTCGATGCGCTCGCGGATCTTGTAGGCGATGTCGAGGTCGCCGGGGTCCATGCTCGTCACCCAGGCCCCGCTGCTGGAGCGCAACCGCACCAGACCGGTGCTCTCCAGCATGCGCAGCGCCTCGCGGACCGGCAGACGGCTGGTGCCGAACTCGGCGGCCAGCTCGTCCTGCACGATGCGCTGGCCGGGCTGCAGGTGACCGTCCAGGATCAGTTCCCGGATCCGGTCGGCGATGCGCCGGCTCACCACGCCCGCGCGCTCCGGCGTCGCCACGGCTCCTCCCTCCCGCCGCCCGGGCCGTCCGGAGGCGGGACCCAATCTACGGGGACGGTCAGCGGTCCGACCGCGGCCCGGCCGGACCAGTCGCCGCCCGGTCGAAGGCCTTGCCGAGGGGGTAGGACACCAGCTCGAACTGCATGCCCCAGGGGGACAGGAAGTAGATCCAGCGCTGCCCCTCGCTCGGCCCGCGGCTGCTGGTGGGCTCGCCGAGCACGGTGACCCCGGGCTGGGTCCGCAGGTAGTCCACGGCGGCGTCGAGGTCCTCGACGTACAGCGCGACGTGGTGCCCACCGACGTCGCTGTTGCGCGGCGGGTCCGACCGCTGGTCGGCAGCGTCGTACTCGAACACCTCGAAGACCGCGGCCGGTCCGCAGCGGAAGAAGTGCAGCTGGCGCATGACGGTGTCCGGAGCGACGTTCAGGTGCGTGCGCATCCAGTCGTCCTCGTGGGCGAAGGGCCCCAGGGAGTACAGGTACTCGCACCCCAGGACGTCGACCAGGAAGTCGCGGGCCTGTCGCAGGTCGGGGACGGTGAAGCCGACGTGGTCCAGGCGCTGCAGGCCCGGCAGGGTTCGGTGGGTAGCCATCGCATCCTCCTTCGGATCCGATCGAATGCTGATCGTTGGTCATTGTCCAGCATAGTCTTGCCGTTGGATCCGATCAGTGCCAGAGTGCTCACATCCACGAGGCCGTTCGAGGAGGAGCCATGGCCACGTCCCGACCGCTCGACGCGTCCGCGCCCTGGGTGGAGCTGAGCACCACCGAAGAGGACTGGGACCGCGCCGACGGCGACGTCCTGCTGCAGGCGCTGGGCCAGCTGATCTGGATCCGCACGTTCGAGCAGCACGTCCTGGACCTGGCCGGCCAGGGACTGGTGCACGGCCCGGCGCACTCCAGCATCGGCCAGGAGGGCGGCGCGGTCGGTTCCATCCTCGGCCTGCGCAGCGACGACCAGATCACCGGTTCGCACCGCGGTCACCACCAGTTCCTGGCCAAGGCCTTCGGTCACGTCGCGAAGGCCTCCCCGGGGTCGCTGCCGGAGATCACCCCCGACGTGCGGACCGTGCTGGAGCGGACGCTGGCCGAGATCTGCGGCCTGGCGCGCGGGTACTGCCGCGGGCGCGGCGGTTCCATGCACCTGCAGTGGCGCGAAGCCGGGGCGATGGGCACCAACGCCATCGTCGGCGGCGGGGTCCCGCAGGCGGCCGGTTTCGCCTGGGCCGACCGTCAGGCCGGGACGGACGCGGTCTCGGTCACCTACTTCGGCGACGGAGCGGTGAACATCGGTTCGGTGCTGGAGACGTTCAACCTGGCCGCGGCGTGGAAGCTGCCCATCTGCTTCTTCATCGAGAACAACCAGTACGCGGTCTCCACCCACGTCAGCGAGGCCACCGGCGAGCCCCGGCTCTCGGCGCGGGGTCCGGGTTTCGGCATCCCCAGCTGGCGGGTGGACGGCATGGACCCCCTCGCGGTGCACCTGGCGATGCAGCAGGCGCTGGAGTTCATGCGCGGTGGCGGGGGTCCCACGCTCATCGAGGCCGACGTGTACCGCTTCTTCCACCAGAACGGTCCCTACCCAGGCAGCGCATTCGGTTATCGCGGCAAGGACGAGGAGCGCGCCTGGCGTGAGCGCGACCCCCTGCTCGCGGTGCGCCGGCACGTCGAGCGCCGCGGCCTGGCCTCGGCCGAGGAGATCGACCGGGCCCTGGCCGACGTCGAGACCGTGATGGGCCAGATCGAGGCCGACCTGCTCGAACCGGACCCCGACGGCAAACCCTCCGCCCGCCGCATCAAGGCCTCGGAGTGGCCCGACCGCGACTTCGTCGACGTGGGGATCCGCGGCGACCTCAGCGAGTTCGACGGAACGCGGCACGAGGAACTGGCGACCTTCACGGGCCCGACCCGGGAGTGGCGCTTCATCGACGCCGTCGCGGCGGTCATGGACCGGCGCATGAGCACCGACGAGTCGATCGTCGTGCTCGGCGAGGACGTGCACAAGCTCAAGGGCGGCACCAACGGCGCGACGCGGGACCTGGCCGCCCACCACCCCGGACGGGTGCTGGGCACCCCCATCAGCGAGAACGCCTTCACCGGTCTGGGGTGCGGCATCGCGCTCGACGGGCGGTACAAACCCGTCGTGGAGTTCATGTACGCCGACTTCATGTGGGTGGCCGCCGACCAGTTGTTCAACCAGGTCGCCCGGGCCCGGCACATGTTCGGCGGTCACAGCGCGGTGCCCTTCGTCCTGCGCAGCAAGCTGGCCGCCGGCACCGGCTACGGTTCGCAGCACTCCATGGACCCCGCGGGGATCCTCACCACCTCCGCCGGTCTGCGGGTCGTGGCCCCCAGCGACCCCTTCGACTACGTCGGGCTGATGAACGCTGCCCTGCTGTGCCAGGACCCGGTGGTGGTGCTGGAGAGCGTCGAGCTGTACGCGACGAGGGGTACCGCGCCCGCCGACGACCTCGACCACGTCCTGCCCGTGGGCCGCGCCGCGCTGCGCCGCGAGGGGAGCGAACTGACGGTCGTCTCCTACCTGGGGATGGTCGCCAAGTGCCTGCAGGCCGTCGAGACCACCGGCGTCGACGCCGACGTCGTCGACCTGCGCTGGCTGGACCGGGCCAGCCTCGACTGGGAAACCCTCGAGACGAGCATCAAGAAGACCAACAACGTGCTCATCGTCGAGGAGGGCGCCATCGGCACCTCCTACGGCGGCTGGCTGGCCGACGAGATCCAGCGGCGGCTGTTCGACTGGCTCGACCAGCCGGTCCAGCGCGTCACCGGCGCCGAGGCCTCCCCCAGCATCAGCAAGGTCCTCGAACGCGCCGCCATCGCCGGCGTCGAGGAGATCGTCGCCGCGCTCGAGCAGATCCGGCCGGCCTGACCGGCCCCACGACGCAGTCCGGAAGGAGGAGTGGTGCCCAAACTGCTGAACATGCCCGAGGTGTCCACCGGCGCCACCGAGGCCGTCGTCTCGGAGTGGCTCGTGGCCGAGAACTCCAGCGTCCGCCCCGGCGAGGCGCTCGTCAGCATCGAGACCGACAAGGCCGTCGTCGAGATCGAGGCCGAGGAGGCCGCGACCTTGGCACGCGTGCTGGCCCCGGCGGGAGCGACCGTCGACGTCGGGGCCCCGGTGGCGCTGCTGCTGGCTCCCGAGGAGGAGATCGCCGACCTCGACGCGCTCCTGGCCGAACTGGGGGTGACCAGCGCGGGCGCCGGCGCCGAGCCGCCGGTGGCGCCGGCCGACCCTCAGCACCGGGACGAGCCCGTCGTCACCCTCCCCGCTCCCGCGGCCGAATCCGTCCCCCGACCCACCGAGGAACCCGAGGGACGGCCCACCGCGGCGCCCCCGGAGCACCCGCGGTCCGGGCAGCAGCGGGTCTTCGCCAGCCCGCTGGCCCGCAAGATGATCAAGGACGCAGGCATCGCGCTGGACGACGTCACCGGGACCGGGCCGGGCGGGCGGATCGTGCGCCGTGACGTCGAGCAGGCGCTCGCCACCTCCCCCGCGGACGGTTCCCGGCCCGCAGCGGACCGGCGAGCGCCGCAGAACCCCCCGGAGGCGGGGGAGCAGCCGGACGGGACCGCCGACCTGGCCTCCACCAGCCTGGCCCAGACGCCGCCCGAGGCGCAGACCGAACACCCCGTGCACGCCCCAGCCACGCCACCGGTCGCCGGTGCCGACGCGGACCGCAGCGGCACCCCGGCGGGTGCACCGGGAACCTCGCTGCCGGTGCAGCCGCCGGCGGCGCCGGGGTCGGCGGCCGGCGCGGTGCCGCACAGCCGGCTGCGCAAGGCCATCGCCGCCCGGCTGGTCCAGAGCAAGCAGCAGGCCCCGCACTTCTACCTCAAGGCCTCGGTCCACCTCGACGACCTCCTGGCCCTGCGGGCCCGGGTCAACGAGGTCGCGCCGGTGCGGGTCTCGGTCAACGACTTCGTGCTCAAGGCCGTCGCCCTGGCCTCCGCGCAGGTGAGCGACGTGAACGTCACCTGGGGCGAGGAGGCGCTGAACCGCTTCGACAGCGTCGACGTCGGTGTCGCGATCGCCTCCTCGCGGGGACTGGTGACTCCGGTGCTGCGCTCGGTGGACACCACGCCGATCACCCGGATCGCCGCTCAGGTGCGGGACCTGGCCGCCCGGGCCGATGCGGGCAAGCTGGTGCAGCGGGAACTGGAGGGCGGCACCATCGCGGTGACCAACCTGGGGATGCACGGCGTGGAGGAGTTCAGCGCCATCATCAACCCCCCGCACGCCGCGATCCTCGCGGTGGGCGCCGGGCAGCGCCGCCCCGTGGTGGACGAGGACGGCGGCCTCGCCGTCGCCACCGTGATGAACGTCGTCCTGTCGGTCGACCACCGCGCCGTGGACGGCGCGCTGGCCGCCCGGTGGTTGCGCGTCTTCACCGACACCCTCCAGCGGCCGCTGATCACGCTGGCCACGTGAGCGCTCCTGCCCACGGTGACGGCAGCGGCGCGACGCGACACCTGCGCCCGGGCCACGGGGCGCCGTGAGCTGGGCCGACGTGCTGCCCCCGCACATCCCCTGGTTCCGGCCGACGCGGGGCTGCGTGGAACTGCCCGCGGTGGGTCTGCGTCTCGCGGCCCGGCCGGGCACGGGACCGCGGCTCGGCGGTGCGGTCCTGGCCGGTGTGCTGGACGGGCCGTTCACCTTCCTGGACCTGTCGGACCTGACGGACCGGCAGGTCCAGCAGGAGGTGCGTCCCGCCTTCGACCGGGTGGAGGACCCCTCCTCGATCACCGTGGCGACGACGATGCCCCTGCGCGACGGGGCGCCACCGTCGAGGTGGCGACACCGTCTGGCCACGTTCGGCGCCCGGCTCGGACGCCACGGCCCCGACGTCCTGCTCCTGGACGACAGGGACGGGGCGCCGGGCCCGCGCACAGCCGCGGGCAGCGCGAGCGTGCTGGCGGAGGAACTGGCACGGGCCCGTGACGAGGGAGCGGTGCGCCTGGTGGCGCTGAGCGGTGCCGCAGCCGCGCTCGAGGCGTGCCTGGAGCGAGGGCTGCCCGCACTGGTGCTCGACCACGACGACCGCCTCGCACGCACGACCCGCACCGGGCCGGTGAGGGGGAACGCCACCGCCGGGCTCGAGGCCGTACGGGTACCGCTCCGGCGGTCCAGGGCCTCCGGCGACCTGGGCAGCGCCGCCCTGCCGTCCGCGCGCCTGCGCGCCGTGTGCGCCGAGTTCGGCATCGACCCGCGCACTGCGCTGCTGCAGTCGCACCTGCGCGACCTCGCCACGACGACCACCGTGCTCCGGGTCGCCGACGAGAAGGCGGTGCGGGCGGTGGCGAGGTCGGCCGGTACCTGGGTGCCGGAGGAGTTCTGGGTGGAGCTGGCGTCCGTCGGAGCACCGCCCGGCCCACGCCGCTGAGGTCACCGCGCCGGGCGCTGGTACCACCCGGGGACAGGACGGCGATCTCCTCTCAGCAGCTCTGCCGTGGACCAGCACGACGCCACGTCCGTACCGGTGCCCGGCTCGGTCGAAAACTCTCGTGGGTGTCCGCCTGACCGGTCGTCGGCCTCCTGGGCCGCAGCAGGCTCCTCCACCCCACCGCTCCGGACCACCGCGCCTGCCGGGCTCGACGGCGGTCCCCCGGCCGCGCGCGGTGCACGCCGCGTCCGCTCGCGCGGTCCCCGCAACCACCTCCTCACCCGTCCAAGCGGTACAGGACCGGGTTCGCGGCGGTCCTGTGGTCGGCGAACGTGCGCAGCACGAAGCGGCGGAAACTGGGTTCGAGGACCAGTGCGGGCAGGACGTCGCGCAGGTGCTCCCAGCGGCAGTGGTTGATGAGGCTGTAGCCACCCGCAGGCCCCGCCGGCTGCAGGACGGTGGAGTTGTCCAGGCCGGTCTGCTCCTGGAACCAGCCCGCGGTGTACTGCCAGGCGTGCAGGTTCTCCTCGGTGTCCTCGGCGCTGAAGTAGTTGAACAGGAAGATCCCTCGGCGGTCGTGCTCGACGTCACCGATGCGGCGCACGTTGCTGCCGGTGAAGACCACGGTGGCGGCGCCGGCGGCTTCCAGACGCCGGCGCAGATCGCCGATCGCGTCGCTGCGCAGTCGGGCGGCGGCGGTGGACGGGTCCCGGGTCTGCACCAGCAGCACGGCGTCGAGGAGGTCACCGCCCCCGGCGTCGCCGGCACGATCGGCGGTCCGCCGCGCGAACGGGCGTCCCCGGCCCGGTGGGCGCAGCACGGCGCGGAAGACGTCGGCACGCTCGACACCGGCTTCCCGCCCCGCCGGGGAGCGCAGCTGCTCCGCGCCGGCGTGCAGCAGGCTGAGCAGGGCGCGCCGGCGAGCCCGAGGCAGAGCCACCGGCAGCGGCCAGGGCCCGGAACTGGCACCGATGAAGAGGTAACCGGCGCCGGAGGGCTCGATCAACCGCACGCGGGTCCAGCGCTGCCTCTGGCCGCGCTCCGGCTGTGGGTGTCGAGCGCTGCGGCGGAGCACGGGGCCACCGGTTCGCGGGAGACGGGCGAGGTGCGGGTGAGTGGACATGGGGGAACGTTCCGCCCCGCACCCGCTAGCTTCAACGGTGATGAACACCAAGCGCGGACGGCCACCTGTCGATCCGAGCCGGGCAGGCGCTCCGGGAACCCGGGAGCGGATCCTTCTGGCGGCGCGCCGACGACTGCTGAGCCGCGGTTACACGGGGACGACCCTGCGCGCGGTGGCCGCGGACGCGGGGGTGGACGCCTCGCTGATCAGCTACTACTTCGGTTCCAAGCAGGGCCTTTTCAGCGCCGTGATGCGTTTGACCCTCAGCCCGCCGCAGGTGCTGACCAGCGCCCTGGCCGGAGACCCGGCGCGACTGCCGGAGCGGTTGCTGGCCGCGTTGACCGCGGCGTGGGAGGACCCCGACAGCGGCCCGGCGTTGCGCGCCCTGGTCGTCATGGCCCTGGAGGAACCCGCCGTGCTGCGCGCTGTCGTTGAATTCTTCGAGCAGGAGGTGATCGCGCGCCTCGCCGAGCAGATCGGCGGGCGGCGGGCCACCGCCCGGGCCGGCGCCGCGGTGAGCACGCTGGCCGGCGTGGTCTTCACCCGCTACGTGCTGCGACTGCAGCCCTCGGCCGGGATGTCGCGCGAGCAGCTGATCCACGACCTGGCCCCGGCGCTCCGCGCCAGCCTCGCCGGGCCCACCAGCCCACGGCCGCGCTGATCGAACCCGCCGACCTGGCCCGGCCCGCACCGTCACCCGGTCGCCGACGGCCCGGCCAGCGGAGTCGTCTGCGCCAGCACGATCCGCCAGCCCTGCTCCGAGCGCGCCACCACGTGGGTGGGAGCCCCCGTGCACCGCAGCGCACGGGGGTCAGCGCCGTCGCGCAGCGGTGACGCCATCGCCTCCTCCGGGGCGACGGCCAGGGGATCGCGCCCCAGCACCCGCCGAACGGCGAGGTCGACCACGACCGCCCCGGGTGCGTGCAGCGCCGGCAGGGCCGCCGGTTCAGCTCGAGCGGCGTCGGCGCGGGCGATGAGGTCGCGGACGGCCTCCTCATCGGCAGCGCTCAGGTCCGACCCGTCGATGGTCGTGCCGGTCACGCCAAGAGCTGCAGCGCGCTGGAGGTCAAGGGGCGCGACCGCCGCCGGTCGAGCCGGTCGTGGTCCCGGACTGTTCTCCTCAGGGGTGACCGGTCAGTTCCCGCCGGTCCGCGGGTCTGGAGTGGATGACGATGTTCGCGTTGATCCACGGTTCCGGTGACGGCGGCTGGGCCTGGCACCTGGTGCGACGCGCGCTGCGTGAGCGCGGCCACGAGGCACTGGCACCGGACCTGCCCACCGACCGGGACGGGGCGACGTGGGACGACTGCGTCGACGTGTTCGCAGCCGCTGCCGCAGGGGCCGAGGACCTCGTGGTGGTCGGCCACTCCTCCGGGGGGTTCCTCGTCCCGCTGGTGGCGGAGCGGCTGGACGCCTCGCTGCAGGTCTTCCTGACCGCGATGGTGCCGCGCCCGGGTGAGAGCGGCATCGAGTGGTTCGCCGACGTCGGGTGGGAACGAGCGGTGGCTGAGCTGGCGGCGGCGGACGGCGGCCTGACGGGCAATCCCGACCCCTTGATCGCCTTCTACCACGACGTGCCGCCGGCACTGGCCGGCGAAGCCCTGGCGAGGCAGCGGCCGACCGGTGGAGGGCTCGGTGAGGCGGCGTGGCCCTCGCACGCGCTGCCGGGGATCGCGGCGAGGTACGTCGTCGCGACTCGTGACCGGTTCATCCCTCCCGCTGTGCAGCGTCGGGTCGCCTCCGAACGCCTCGGCATCACCGGGCCGGACGAGATCGACGCAGGGCACTGCGCAGCCCTGAGCCGGCCCGAGGAACTGGCCGACCTCCTCGCCGGGTACGTCGACCGCGCCGAGCCGGGTGCCGGTCCGGGCGGGTCGAGGGCGACCCGCGCTCCGGCGGTTCCCCGCCGCACGCCGGGGTGAGCGCTCACCCCACCTGCTGAGCGGTGTCCCACAACCGGTCCGCCACGTCGGGGTCGACCGCCCACCGGGCGACACCGCTGGTGGTGCCGGCCCCGCCGTCGACGACCTCCGCTTCCTGGTTGTCCTGGAAGTAGCGGCCGCTGACCCCCTCCACCAGGGGCGAGGCGGCCAGCAGGACCGACGTCGCCGCCCCCTGCGCAGGGGTCTTGTAGTACTCCGGCGTCACCAGTTCCCCGGCCTCGTCCATCGCCCCGAAGGAGCGCATCGCGTCGGCGTCGAGGTGGCGCTGCAGGTTGGTGTGGATGAAACCCGGCTCCAGGGAGTTGGCGGTGATGCCGTCCGCGGCCCAGCGGCGGCTCACGGCGACGGCCAGCAGGGCGGTGGCCGTCTTGGACTGCGCGTACGCCGTCCACGGGTCGTAGGGGCGGCGGGCGAACTGCAGGTCGTCCAGGTCGACACCGTTGACGCGCTGAGCCCCCGAGCTCACCGTCACGATCCGCCCACCGCTGGCCGCCAGCGGCGCGTGCAGACCGGTGACGAGCTGGAGGTGGCCGAGGAAGTTCGTGGCCAGCTGCAGTTCCCAGCCCTGCGCGCTCAGCTGCCGGGTGGGCAGGGCCATGACGCCGGCGTTGGCGACCACGGCGTCGAGGCGGCCGGTCCAGGCGGCGGTGAGGGCGTGCACGGAGGCCGGGTCGGCCAGGTCGAGGGCCACGGCGCTGACCTGCGGGAACTCCTCGACGAGGGTTTCCGCAGCGCCCGGGGCGCGGGTGGCGACGACGACCTGCGCGCCGGCGCGGGCCAGGGCGCGGACGGTCTCGGCGCCGATGCCCGAAGCGCCACCGGTGACCAGGTAGCGCCGGCCGGTGAGGTCGACCCCGGCGAGCACGTCGTCCGCGCTCGCCCGGGGGCCGAAGGGAGTGGTGAGGCGAGTCATGACTCGACCGTAGGTCCGGTGAGCTGGACGGTCTATGATCAGGCCACCGGACTACTTTTGCCATCGTCCAAGACGTGTCAGACCCCTGCGAGGAGGGACCCGTGGATCCGCTGGAGGACGTCCTCGCCCTGGTCGGGGTGCGGAGCTCGGTCTCGGCGGGACTGGTCGCCGGCGGGGACTGGGCGATGAGCTTCCCGCCCCCGGCGGGGGTGAAGTTCGTCGCCGTCCGCGCCGGGTCCTGCCACCTCGCCGTGCAGGGCAGCGACCAGCACCACCCCCTCACCGCGGGGGACTGCTGCCTGCTCACCCGCCGGGCCCGGTTCACCCTGGCCAGCGACCTGTCACTGCCGGCTGCCGACGCCCGCACCGCCTTCGCGCAGGCCAGGAGCACGGCCGGTGACGGCCTGGCGCGGACGGGCACGGGCGAGGACGTGTTCGTCCTCGGCGGCAGCTTCGACTTCGGCGAGCGCGCGCACGCGCTGCTGCTGGACGCCCTGCCCCCGGTCATCGTCGTGCCCGCCACCTCCCCCGCCGCGCACACCCTCGACTGGGCTCTCGCGCAGATCGAGCACGAGGTCCGCACCCAGCCGCTGGGGGCCGGGCTGGTCGCCGAGCACCTGGCCACCGTCATGCTCATCCACGTCCTGCGCCTGCACCTGGCCCGAACTCGTGCCCAAGCCCCGACCACCGGTGGAGCGGGACCCGGGTTGCTGGCCGGGCTGTCCGACCCGGTCGTGGCGGCTGCGCTGCGCGCGCTGCACACCCACCCCGCACGGTCGTGGACGGTCGCAGACCTCGCCGCCTCGGTGGGGGTTTCCCGCTCCACCCTGGCGGCCCGCTTCTCCCGCTCGCTGGGTCAGGGGCCACTGGAGTACCTGACGCAGTGGCGCATCGCCCTGGCCGCGCAGCAGCTGCAGGCGGGTGACCGGACGCTGGCGTCCATCGCCACCGCGGTCGGGTACGGGTCGGAGAGCGCGCTGAGCACGGCGTTCAAACGGGTGCTGGGGAGTTCCCCCCGGGCCTACCTCGCCCTCAGCGGTCGTTGACCGTCGCCACGGCAGCGCATTCGCACGAGGCGGCGGACGCGACACCCGGAACCGGTCACGGCCGTCCCGACCCGGGCGACGTCACGCGGTGCTCGCCAGACGATCGTCCGGAGTGGTCGGCCCCGGCACGAAACCCTCCTCGTCGATGCCGGCCAGCACCGCGTCGGGCGCCTCGGTGAACGCCGAGGCTGCTTCGATCCGCGCGCCGGTCTCCTCGTCGGGGACGACGTCGAGCACCAGGTCCACCATGTCGGTGGCCTCGGAGGCGTGGTTGATGAGGATGACCTGCCGGTTCGGCAGGTCCCGGATGGCGGCCATCATCGCGGTGCGGCTGGCGACGTCCTGCGCGGTGAACGGCTCGTCGAGGAACAACAGCCCCCCGCGCTGACCGGCCCACAGCTCACCGAGCGCCACCCGCAACGCGAACGCCACCACGGACTCCTCACCCCCGGACAACCAGGTGACGGGGCGCGTCTGGCCGGTGTCGTCGGTGACCACCGCGGTGAACTCCTCGTCCAGCTCGATCGAGACGTACCGGCCGCTGGTCATCCGCGCGATCAGGTCGGTGGCCACCTCCGAGACCTCCGGGGCCAACCGCGCGATCCGGTCCTTGCGGAAGGTGTCCAGCGCCTCGCGCACCGCGGTCCGGCGCTCGTACTCCGCCGCGGCGGCGGCCCGGTCCTTCAGCCGCCGCTCCGCCTGGTCCCGCGCCGTCCCGCTGTGCTTGACCTGCTGCTCCGCCAGCCGGTGCTCGGCCTGCGCGGTCTGCATCGCCGAGCGGAGGTCCTGCACGCGCTGGCCGGCCTCCGTCAACGCCGCCTGCGCCTGGACCCGCTCGGTGTCGGGCACGGCGGCGGCCGCGGCCAGCGCGGCGGCCTGCTCGGCAGCGGTCACCGCGGCGGCCGCCGCGGTCTGCGCCTCCTGCGCCGAGGTCGTGGCCCGCCCCAGCGCCGCGGCGGCCTCGGCGGCCGACTCGGCCTGGCGCAGCCTGGCCGAGGCCGCCTCGAACGCGGCCTGGACCTCACCCTCGGCAGCCGCCGCCTCCTCGGCGCGCGCCTGCGCCTGCTGCGCGTCCTGGGCACTCGCGGCAGCTTCGGCCTGCAGCGCGGCCGCGACGGCCTCGGCCTCCTGCGCGGCCGCGAGCGCCGCCTCGTGCCGCTGCCGGGCGAACCCGGCTGCCTGCTGCAGCTGCTGGGCCCGGGCGATCTGCCCGGTCAGCGCCTGCGCCCGCCCGTCGGCCTGCTCCTGCTCGGCCTTGGCCGTGAGCCCCTGCTCGCGGACGCGGTCCAGGGCCGTGCGCAGGGTCTGCAGCAGCTCGTGCGGGTCGGCCAGTGGCGTCGAGCAGGTCGGGCAGGTGGGGTCCACCGTGGCGCTGAGGGCCTTGATGGATCCCTCGAGGCGCTGGTACTCCCCGCGCAGGACCCCGCGCTGCTCCTGCAGCTCGGCGGCCCGGGCGGTGGCGGCCTGGACCTGCTCGGGCAGGTCCGCCGGGACGGCGGCGGCCAGCCGGGCCTGCTCGTCGGCCTCGGCGCGCGCGGCGGTGAGCGCCGTCTGCGACCGTGCCGACGCCGCCTGGGCCTGCTGGGCGCGCCGCGCGTCGGCGGTGGCGGCGGCGGTGGCCGTGCGGGCCGCCGCACGCGCGGCCTGGTTCTCAGCGACGGCCTGCTGGGCCCGGGTCAGCGCGGCGCGGGCGGCGTGGACGGCTTCGGCGCTGCCGCCGGCGGAGGCGGCCGTGAGCCGGTCGACCTCGCGGGTGGCGTGCTCGGCGCGCTCGGCGGTCAGGAGCCGGTGGTGCTCGGCGCGCTGAGCGGCCTGGGCGGCTTCCTGGTGGACGCGGACCCGGGCCGTGACGTCCTCGAACCGCTCCCTGGCCAGCGCGAGGGCCTCGTCCTCGGCTCCCACGGCGGCGCTGGCGGTCTCGAACTCCTCCCAGGCCCTGGCGGCGTGCTCCTGAGCGCGCTGCAGGTCGGCGCGGGCGGCGTCGACCTCCTCGGCGGAGCCGGGCAGGTGCTCCAGCGTGGTCCGGGCGGCGGCCTCCTCCGCGCGGGCGGCCTTGACCGCGTCGCTCATCCGGTCGATGCCCGCCAGCCGCTCGAACAGCGCGCGCCGGTCCGCGGCGCGGGCCTTGACCAGGGCGTCCAGCTCCTTCTGCCGCACCACGAAGGCGGCCAGGAACCCGGTGGCGTCCAGGTCGCCGAAGCGGCGGACCACCCACTCGTTCGCGGCTCTGATCTTGCCGACGGTCTGCTCGACCCCGTCGAGGGTGACCTTGGCGTACGGGGTGTCGTTCCTGCCCTTCAGCCCGCGCTCGAGCACGACGCGCTGACCGCCGTGGACGAACGTGACGACGACCTTGACCTCACCCTCGCTGCCCTGCCGGCGCAGCGCCTGAGCCGGTACGCCGTCGGGCGTCGTGCCGAACAGGGCGTACAGCAACCCGATCAGGACCGTGGACTTGCCCACCCCGCGGGGGCCGTTCAGCGCGGTCACTCCCCCGTCGGTGAGCGGCTCGACGACTGCCCGACCGATGCTGCGGACGTTGACCAGTTCCACCGACTCGATGGTGATCATCAGAAGAGCTCCTCCCCGGCACCGGCGTCCGCGGGGACCCCGGGTGCTGGCTCCGTGCCCGGGTCCGTGCCCGGACCGGTGCCCGGCGCGTCCGCACCGGCCACCGTCCGCGAGGGGGAGCGCAGCGCCGCAGCCCGGAGACGTCGTGCCTGCTCGGCGGCGGCCTGCTCCTGCCCGGTGCGCTCGGCCGGGGCGTCCGGGACCGCGAAGTCACCGGTCTCGGCGAACTGGGACGCGGCCTTCAGGTGCCGGACCCCCTCGGTGACCACGATCGGCTTCACCTCCGCCGCCAGCCCCACGGCGGTCGCGTAGTCCTCGACCCACGAGCCGTACACCTTGGGCAGATCGGCCGACCCGGCGGTCGTCAGCGACGCCGCGACGCTGTCGGCGGTCCTCACGGTGACCGCTCCCGCGGCGTCGTCACCGGCCGGGTCGACGCCCTGCCCGTCGGCCCGGTCGGCCGCCTCGTCGACGGCCAGGGGGCGCACGAAGTCCGGCATCCACATCAGCGCCGACTCCGTCAGCGCGGCCAGGGCCGGCTGGTCGATGCCCCGGCGCGTGCTGGTCGAGCAGTTGACCACGACCTGCCGGATGATCGCGCCGGCGACGTCGACGCTGTCCAGGTTGGCGCGGATCTCCTCCTCGACCTGCGCCCCGGTCTTCCCCTTCGCGTCGATGCGCGGCAGGTCGAACTGCGGTCGCTGGTCGATGTACTGCGGCTCGACCACGACCTGGCCGTCGGAGAACACCTTGCACAGCAACCAGCCGCGACCTCCCGCGGGGTCGGCGAACCCGCGCCGCACCAGCGACCCGGCGTACCAGACGTTCGGCAGGATCTCCCCCATGCCGTGGTAGTGGCCGAGCGCCTTGAACGCGAACCGGTCGTCGGCCAGGATGTCCAACCCGATCGGCACCTCCCCGGGGGAGTCCACCGAGCGGAACACCTCGTGCCCGGGCAGCATCGCCGCCCCGTGCGCGGAGAGCAGGTTGACGACCCCGTCGATCGGCTCGGGCAGCAGGCGCTCGCTCTGCGCCAGCCCGTAGTGGCTGATCACGTGGACGGCCAGCCCGTCCAGGGGCTCGAAGACCTTGTAGGGCTCGGTGACGTAGGCGATGCCGCGGGCGGGGTCGTCGATGGCCGCGGTGGCCGGGGACTTGCTGCGGTCCGCCGAGGCGTCGTGGTTGCCGGTGTTGCCGATGACCGGGATGCCCGCGGCGGCGAGGGACTCCATCTGCCGGCGGGCCCAGACGATGGCCCCGATGCTGGGGTGGGACTGGTGGAAGGTGTCCCCGCCGTCGATGACCAGGTCCACCTCCTTGGCGATCATGTCCCGCACGACCGCGCGGTAGCTCAGGTAGCCGTCGCGGACCCGGTGGTTCAGCCCTGACGCGGGGTGGGAGCCGCACCGGGCGGCGTACCCGAGGTGGGCATCGGCCACGAAGCCGACCTCGTAGACGGGCTCACTCACCTGCACTGGCTCCTTCAACCGTGATCACTCGCTGCGCCGACACCGTAGGGGCACCGTCGGACACGATGTTCTCACCGGGCGCCGCGCGCCCGGGCCCCCGTCCCGGGGCGGTCAGAACGGCGGCGGGTCGTCGTCGTCGATGCTGCCCAGTCCCCCGCTGAACCCGGCGTCGCCGGCCAGCCCGGCGAAGGCCCCCGCGGCGATCCCCCCGGTGGCGGCGTTCTCGCGGACGCGCTCCAGCGCCTCCTTCGTCCCCCCGGCACGCTTCCCGGCGCCGGCCGGGGCGGTGGACCGCGGGACCTGGGCGGCCACCACCGGTCCGGCGCCGCGCAGCCGGGGAACGCCGGACAGGACCGGCAGGCCCTGACTGCGGCGGGCCTGGCTGATCCAGGGGTGGTTGTCGGCGCGGAAGACCTCGAAGTCGGTGTAGGCGGCCAGGAACACCGGAGCCTTGGTGAAGGACAGCGGTGAGACGGGACCGGTCACCATGAAGGGGTACACCTTGGGCCTGGTGGCGTCCGGCGGCGCGAACGCCCGGTAGAGCTTCAGGTGCTCCGCGTCGTCCATCTGCTCGGCGACCTTGGCCAGGTCCGCGCCACCGAGGCCGTAGCCCATGACGCGCACCGCCATCTGGTCGAAGCAGTCCGCGTTCACGCTGCGGGGCGACTGGCTGATCAGCGTCCAGCCGATGCCGAACTTCCGGGTGTCGCGGAAGTAGCCGGCGATGTCCGCCGACAGGGCCTTGACCTCCTCGTCGCCGGCCAGGTGCAGCGGCGGGGCGTAGCGCCACGCCTCGTCGAAGACCACCATCGTGTTCAGGGTTTCCCCGAGCCGGAAGGCGGACTCGGAGGCCTCCTTCAAGGTGCGGCACGCCTTGCGCAGGATCGCGGCCTTGATCGAGTCCTGGTCCAGGACCCGCAGCGCCTCCACGGCCGCAGCCTGCTCGGGCCCGGCCAGCAGGGAGGACACCCAGGAGACCTGCCCGGAGGTGGACATGTCCAGGACGAGCATCGGCGCCGGCGCACCGGCCCGCTGGGCCTTGTCGAAGACGTGGGCGATCGTGCCCCACATCGAGTGCCGCCTCCCACCACCGGGGTTGGCGGGGCTGAACAGGTTGTGCAGCGGCTGGAACTGGCTGAACACGTCGCCGAACCGGTCCGCGTCGTCGAGGACGTCCAGGACGGCGTCCCGGAGCCGGGCCTGCCGGGTCTCGTCGACGTAGATGCGCCCCAGGACACCGGCCTCGGTCAGCGAGCCCAGCAGTTCCCTCAGCAGGCCGGCGGAGTCCTCGGTGTCCCAGCCGCTGCGCTTGCGCAGCAGCTTGACCAGCTCGTCGATGAACAGGCCGGCGGTCTCGGGAGCCATCTTGGTGATCTCACCGGTCAGCTTCGTCTTGCCCAGCAACTCCCCGAACAACGGGGCGTCCTTCTCCAGCCGCAGGTCCTCGCTCACGCGGCGCACGACGACCTCCCGGCCCATCTCCGCGGCCCAGGCCTGCAGGGAGAACGGGAAACCGGTCTCGGAGGCGAACTGCCCCTGCGGGTCGACGACGATGAAACCCTGGTCGGGATTGCGCATCTGCCCGGCCAGGAAGTACGCCGAGAACGCGGTGTTGTGCGTCGGGATCATGGTGCGGCCGGCCAGGTACAGGCGGTTCGGGCTGTCCACGGTGATGCACCGGACCGGCACCGACGGCACGGGCCGGACGTCGACGACGTACCGGTGCGACGTCCTCGCCGGGTGGTGGCCGGCGCGGCGCTCGGCGTGCAACGTCCGCTTGCGGCTCAGGGCGAAGACGTCGTCGGCCACGGTGAAGGCGACTCGGTAGGTCGGACCGCACGCCTTGCCGTTCAGCGTCGCGGTCCTGCTCGTCAGGGTGGGGCGGTAGCCGAGGGAGGCCGCCAGCTCCTGGACGTGCTGCGCCAGCCGGAGGTTGGTGTTGTCGAAGTAGGACCGTCCCCTGCGGCGCGGGCGTGCCGTCGCTGTCCAGCAGGCCCGCCAGCAACGCCCGGCGCTGCGCCTGGGAACCGCGCAGGTACCGGTCGGGAACGTGCTTGTCGTGGAGAACACCGAGGTGACGCAGGACGCCGGTGGGCGTGGCCGTGCGGTGGCAGCTCATGCAGCGCAGCCCGCTGACGCCGCTGCGGCCGCAGTCGGTGCACCGCCCGGCACCGTCCGCGCGGGTAGCACGGGGGCCGTCGAGCCGGCACGCGTTCGAGCAGTACCGCCGGCGCGGTCCAGCCGGGGTGAACGGCGCCGCGCACCGGGCGCAGGGCCGCGCGGCGCGGGCCGCCTCCTTCGCCGGGTCGCCCCAGGTGACGCGGAACTCGAAGTCGCGTCCGGTGGCGGTCACCACGAACCCGCGGCCGCGCAAGGTGTCGAGAACCTCGGCGTCAGCGGTGTAGATGCGGGCGTCGGACGCCTTGCCGTCCCCGAGCCAGTACCCGAGGAAGTACGGGTCCAGCGGCAGGCGCTGCTCGGGCAGGACGAGGGGCCCGGCCACCGGCACGGCGTGGTTGCTCTCCCCGTCCGAGGTCCGCAGGGTTCGCCGGATCTGCTCGGTCGTGACCACGCGGCCGGTGATCCGCTTGTGCCGCTGGTCGCCCACAGGCCGGTCGGCGTGGTCGGCGAGGGCGGTGAGCAGTCGCCGCCTGGGGTAGGTGAGCACCGCGTTCGCCGGAGCGCGCTCGACCGTGTGCGCCGGGAGGGTCACCCGGACGGGCATCGGCCGGCGGTGCGCCGGGATCGAACAGGTCTCCACCTTGCGCCGCAGGTTGGCGTTGCGGGCAGGTAGACCGATCAGGCGCGCGACGTCGGGCAAGCTGAGCCAGTCCGCGGCGTCCGCGGCGGCCTCACGCAGTCGAGGTGCCAGGGACGGGTTGAAGACGGGGGCGCTCGGGCGGCCTGCCTCGGCCACGCTCGCCAAGGCGGTCAGCAGCTCGCGTCCGGGCCACGCGACCAGCGTTCTCGTCTTGGTGTACTGCTGCGCGCGGTACTCGAACCGGGCGGTGGCCCTCTGGGCCCCGAGCGTGCCGACAGCAGTGGTGACGGTCGTCAGCGCGCTGCTCCTGCGGTGCAGGCCCGTCAGCGCGACGACCTCGGGCACGGTGATGACGTCCTCGGGCGCGGCGGCCGCGGCGAGGCGGCGCAGGCGTCCGGTGATCGCGGGAGCCAGCAGGGGGCGTCGCTTCCTGGTGCCTTCCGAACGCCGGGCCGTGCCTGCGGACCGCCGGGCAGCCTCGTCCTCGGTGTACCAGTTGTGGTCCGCGTCCGCCACGATGACCGAACCGTCCGAGAAGACGACCTCGTAGCAGGGGCGGTCGAGGCGCACCTCGTGCGCCTTGACCACCCGGGTGGGTCGGCCCGTCTCGTCGAAGACGAGGTCGCCGTCGGACAACTCCCCCATCGTCGTCCAACCGCCGGGAGTCGCGACGGGGGTGTCCAGCGCCAGTGCCTTCCCGCTCCCGCTCATCCCGAACAGACCGGCGTGGAAGGCGCCACGGTCACCGGAGAAGTCACGGATCGACAGGGGGATGCGCACGTCGGCGGTCCCGTGCAGGTGCCCGAGGTAGTGCAGGTCCTCCTCACCGCTCATCAGCTCGTCGAGGACCTCGTTGGTCACCCGCCGCACCGCCGTGCCGGTGGGTGGGGACATCCGCAGCGACGGCCCGGCCTGCACCCACGGCTGGGGCTGGCCGAAGGCGTTGCGCTTGTAGCAGGCCTGCAGCTTGATGCTGGCCGCCCGCACGTCCCCCAGGTCGCCGGACATGCCGGGGATGTGACCCCTGGCCTTCACGACGCCGCGCAGCAGGGGCTGGGAGTGCCACTGGTTCATCGTGGTCACCTCGGTGACCGTGCCCAGTGCGAGTTCCTCACCGCCACCGGAGGGCTGGGTGAGCAGCAGCATCGACCCGACGAGGGGTTCGTGGACGGCGGTGTCGAGCAGGTCGAGGGTCACCTCGTAGTTCGACGACGGGGTACCGACGACGGCGACCTGCTCGGCGGTGGTGATCGGGTCCACGGAAAGACTCCCTCGCGCTGCTCGTGCTGCTCGTGCTGGTGCTGCTGGTTCTGTCGGTGACGGTTCAGCGGCTGGAGCCGCCGGGGTGGGACCCGTGGCCGCGGTCGGCCCGGCGCCGTTCACCGGTTACCCGCCGGCCCGCCGGGCCCACCGGCACGCCCGACGCCGCCGGGGCGCGTGCCGCCCCCACCGCCGCCACCTGCCCGGGTGCGGTACGAGCGGGCGAGCAGCGTCAGGTAGTCCTCCGAGCCGGGCGGCAGCATCGCGATCATCGACTGGTTCAGCGCCTCGGCCCCCACCGACACGCTCTTGGCGAGCAGGTCCACCGCGTACTGCGCGAACGGTTCCTGCAGGTGCGGGCCCGGTGTCTCGGCCGACAGCAGCCCCGCCAGCCGCTGCGCCTCACCCAGCGCCCTCGAGGACGCCCGGGAGGACGCCGGGGCGCCCGCGTCCACCAGCGGCTCCGAGACGCGGAACTCGACCTTGAGGACCGTGTCGGCGGTGGCCGGCTTGACGTAGGTGACCAGCAGCTGCGCGCTGCCGGCCGCCTCGCGCAGGGGCGCGATCGCCTGGTCCAGCGTCGAAGCGGCCTCCTGCACGCGCTGGGGAGCCTCCTCGCGGACGGTGAAGTGCACCCCGGCCACCTCCGCGGCGGCCCGCGGGTAGAGCATCTCCCCCGGCTCCAGGACCTGCGCGGCCAGGAAGCGGTCCCCCCCGGGCAGGTCCAGCCCGTACCGGGCCCGGTACACGCCGGCGAAGGCGTGCGCCGAGTCCGCCTTCGGCAGGGCCACGACCTCCCCGGGGTGGACCCGCTGGTCCGGGTCGGCCAGCGAGCGGACAGCGGCGACGACCTCGTCGGTCACCAGCTCGGCCGCAGCACCGGCCACCCCGCGGCTGCGGGCGGCCAGGGCCGTGGACAGGGCGATCACCGGGGTGCCGTGGGAGCCGTCCAGGATGCGCACGTCGTGGGACAGGTCCGCCAGCAGCTGCAGCTCCAGGCTCGCCATCGCCGCCGACAGCAGCCGGTCGTTCTCCGACTCGTGCTCACGCACGTGCGCCCAGTGCCGGTGCGACAGCGGGTGCCCGCCGACGCTGGTCATGCCCTCGGCCGCGACGGCGACGGCGACCACGAGGTCCGCGGCGTACAGGTGCTCCCGCACCGACGCCCCGTCCACCGCGGCGATGCTGTGCCGGGGAGTGAGCGCCGCGGCCCGGTGGGCGAAGGGGACGATCTGCCCGTCGACCAGGAGCCGCTCACGCAGCGTGCTGCGGAAGGCGGCCACCGGCGACAGGAGCCGGTGGGCCTCCGTCGCCAGCGGGCCGGCCTCGCCCAGCAACGCCGCCATCAGCTCCACGGCGACGGGCCCAGCGGGCCCGCCGGCGTCGCCGGGGCCAGCCGACCGGCCCACCGCCACCCCCTCCGGCACCCCCTCCGGCACCGCTGCGCTCACCGGCGTCCCCCGGGCGTGGTGCTGCGGGCCGCAGCGCGCGGGGCTCGCCGCCGCGGGAGGCCGTCGCGGCGCCGGGGCGGGAGCACTCGGCTGAGGGGAGTCACGCCTCCCTTCTACACGCAGGCGGCGACAGGGGGTCGTCCCCGGGTGGGTGGAGCGCCTCCGACCACCGCCGCGGGGTCCGCAGGCCGAGCGGCGCGGCGCACCAGCTGCCGTCGGGGCGGCCCGGCCCGCGACGTCGCCGACCGGCCCCCCTGCTCCCTCCAGCGGTGGGCGGCCCTGCCCCCCGGGGGGGCCGAGACGGGTGCGCCGCCGATGTCCGGGGAGCTGATCGCGACCGACGGGACCGGCACGATCGTGGCCCGGCACCTCACCGACGCCCCGACCCGCCTCGTGCCGGTCAGCACCTGCGGCCGCCGGCGGACGACGACAACGCCCGGTACCGGCCGACGACGGCCGAACCGTGGGCGAACCCCACCCGCGAGTTCCGCGCCGGAGACGGATCGTGGTCCTGTTCCGGGCCGGCGAGGTGGGCGGTGCCGCCGGGGGGTCGAACTCCGTGGCACGGACCACCGCAGCCGGAACAGGGGCAGCGGGTCGTCGATGCCGGTGGGTGTGTCGGCGACGCCGCGGAACTCGCCGGCGCTGGGAAGCAGGTAGCCGGCGGAGGGGGTGGGTCCACCGCCGGCGCGGATCACCGCGGCGCCGGCCCGGTCACGGCACGGTTGACACCGGTCCCCGCGATGGGATCAAATTCACGCACCATCCAGAGCGGCCGAGAGACTTGGCTCGACGACGCCGCAGCAACCACCAGTCCCCTGGGCTGACAGGTGCTTCCGCCAAGACGATGGAATGCGGAGGTCAGCGTGCACCACCTGAACACGGCGATCGCTGGACCACGCCCCCGGCTGCACCTGGTGCGGCGGCGTCACGTCGACCTGGCGCTGCAGTCCAGCGACTGCTGTCCGGCCCGACCAGCGACCTGATCCCCGTTCCTCGTCCTGCACTGCGAGCGGTCCGCGCCTGAGCGGTTCGCGGCGGGCCGACCTGCGCCGGGCCGTCGACGGACCGTCCGCGCCCGTCCCGTCGCCCACTCGTTCCGTCGCCGCACCCGTCAACCGTTCCTCCCCCACCCCCTCGACACTCGAGCGAATCGGAGCGCACCGCCGTGAGCGCCACCCCGGGGTTGTCCCTGGCCATGTTCTCCCACCTGCAGGCCGTACCCGACTCCCACTCCTACACCGACGAGCTGGAGCTGTTCATCACGGCCGAGCACCTCGGCTTCGACACCGCCTGGGTCCGGCAGTTCCACCTGCGCGAGGCGTCCGGCCCGCACACCAGCGGCGGGTTGCCCTCCCCGTTCGTGCTGCTGGCCGCCCTGGCGACCTGTACCACCCGGCTGCACCTGGGGACCGCAGCGGTCACCCTCCCGCTGGAGAACCCGGTGCGGGTGGCCGAGGACGCCGCGGTGCTGGACCGGCTCAGCGGCGGCCGCGTCGAACTGGGGGTGGCCAACGGCGGCGGGGCGCCCGGGCTGCTGGAACTCTTCGCCCACGACGGGGACCCCGTTCCCGGTGGCGCGGACGTCGAGGCCGCCAAGGACCGCTACGGGCAACTGCTGACCCGTCTCCTGCACGCCCTGGACGGGCACGCCCTGACCACCCGCGGGCAACGGCTCAACCCGCCGGCGCCGGGACTGGGTGATCGGGTGTGGGAGGCCGTGCTGACAGCGCGCAGCGCCGCCGAAGCCGCGCGCCGCGGCCACGGGATCCTGGTCGGCACCACCCAGACCGTGCCGGCCGAGGTGACCGCCGCGGCCTACCACGAGGCCCTGCCGGCCGGGGTCGTCCCGCGGGTGGCGGTCTCCACCGCGATCCACCCCGCGCGCAGCCGGGAGGAGGCCCTGCGGAAGGCGGCGCCGGGCATCGAGGCCAAGTACGCCTGGGGCGCCTCCTTCCTGGGCGAGGCCACCACGCTGGCGCAGAAGGCCGCGCGCCTGAACCTGCACCACGGCACCGCGCAGGACATCGCCGCCTCGCTGCTGGCCTCACCGTGGCTGGAGCACGCCACTCAGCTCAACGTCCAGGTCGAGCTGGGTCCCGCCGACTTCGGGGCCCGCGCCGAGGCGCTGGCCCTGTTCGCCGAGCAGGTCGCCCCGCACGTGGGCTGGACCGCACCGTCCGCGGACCCGCCCACCGGGCCCCCCGGCGCTCAGGTGGCTGACCCGGGTGCCCGCCGGGCCGACCTCGTCGGGACGCGCGCGTGAGCGCGGACCGGGGCCCGGAGCGGCAGCAGCAGGAACGGCGCGAGCGCGGGCTCGTCCTGGGGGCCATGCACTTCTACCCCGGCGGGGAGCACGCGACCAGCTGGCGCCTGCCCGGTGCCCAGCCCGAGCGCTACCTGGACGTGGACTACTACGCCGACTTCGCTCGCACCGCCGAACGGGGCGGGTTCGCGACGATCTTCCTGGCCGACGAGCTGTACGTGTGGGACCGCTTCGCCAGCGGCGTGGAGCACGTGGTGAACGTCCGCACCGAGCCCTTCACCCTGCTGGGCGCCCTGTCGCAGCTGACCGAGCGGATCGGGCTGGCCGCGACCGTCTCCACGACCTACCACGAGCCGTACCACGTGGCCCGCAAACTGGCCTCGCTGGACTTCCTGAGCCAGGGACGCGCGGCGTGGAACCTGGTGACCAGCGCCGCGGACGAGGAGGCCCGCAACTTCGGGGCCGGCACCCACCTGGCGCACGCCGACCGGTACCGGCGCGCCGGGGAGTTCGTGCAGGTCGTGCGCGGGTTGTGGGACAGCTGGGACGACGACGCCTTCACCTACGACAAGGGATCGGGGTTCTTCGCCCGCGCCGAGAAGCTGCACGTCCTGGGCCACCACGGGGAGTTCTTCGACGTCCGCGGGCCCCTGAACATCGCCCGCCCGCCCCAGGGGCACCCGGTGCTGTTCCAGGCCGGCGCCTCCCCGGCCGGCCGGGCACTGGCCGCGGCGAACGCCGACGCGGTCTTCACCCCCTGGGAGCACGACCTCGGCGCGGCGCAGCGGCTGTACGCCGACTACGCCGCCCGCACCAGCGCCGCCGGCCGGGACCCGCGCGAGCTGCTGGTCCTGCCCGCCCTGTCCCCCGTCCTGGGGCGCACCCCGGCCGAGGCGGTCGAGAAGCTGGAACTCATCGAGTCCCTCACCCCCGACCGGGTCGCGCTCGACCTGCTGTCGCACCACCTGGAGGTCGACCTGTCCGACCGGCCGCTGGACGAGCCGTTCACGCACGACTTCTCCGGCGGCACCAACCAGGTCCAGAGCCTGTACGCGACGGTGCAGGAACTGGTGGGCGAGGGCCGGCGCACCCTGCGGGACGTCTACCGCACGCTGCTGCGTCGACGCTTCCTGCCCGGTACCCCGGCGCAGGTCGCCGACCACATGCAGGAACGGTTCACCCGCGGCGCCGCCGACGGCTTCATGCTGGCCTTCTCCTCCCTGCCCGAGGGCATCGAGGAGTTCGTCGACACCGTGGTCCCCGAACTGCGCCGCCGCGGCGTCTACCGCGGGGAGTACCGCGGGGAGACCCTGCGGGAGAACCTGGGGCTGGACGTGCCGTCCAGCCGCTGGACGCAGGTGAGCGCGTGAGCGCCGACCACCTGGTGCTGGGGGCTTTCCTGTTCCACCCCGGCGGTGCGCACGTCACCGGCTGGCGGCACGAACGGTCCCGCCCCGCTGAGCACCTGAGCCCGAAGTACTACGCGCACTTCGCCCGCGTCGCCGAAGCCGGCACGTTCGACCTCGTCTTCCTGGCCGACGGGCTGTACTTCTGGGACCGCTACCGCTCGGGGGTCGACCACTACGGGTCGCTGCGGCCCGAACCGTTCACCCTGCTGGCCGCGCTGTCGCAGGTGACCCGCCACATCGGGCTGGCCGCCACGGTGTCCACGACGTACAACCCGCCGTACCACCTGGCCCGTCAGATCGCCTCGCTGGACCACCTCTCCCGCGGCCGCGCGGCGTGGAACCTGGTCACCTCCCGCTACGACGAGGAGGCCCGCAACTTCGGTGGCGTGCAGCACCTGGACCACTCCCGCCGCTACGAGCGGGCCCACGAGTACGTGCAGGTCGTGCACGGCCTGCTCGACAGCTGGGACGACGATGCCCTGGTGCGGGACAAGGTCTCCGGCCGCTTCGCCGACCCCGCCGGGTTGCACGTCCTGGACCACCACGGGGAGTTCTTCGACGTCCGCGGCCCGCTGAACGTCGCCCGCCCGCCCCAGGGGCACCCCGTGCTGTTCCAGGCCGGCGGGTCGGAGTCGGGGCTGCAGCTGGCGGCGGCCACCGCCGACGCCGTCTTCGCCCGCGGCGGCTCGCTGGAGGCCACCTCGCGCGCCACGACGGACCTGCGGGCCCGCGCCGCCCGGCTCGGGCGCCGCCCTCCCCTGGTGCTGCCCTCGGTCATGCCGGTCCTGGGCCGCACCCGCGCCCAGGCGCGGGCGCTGGCCGACCAGTTGCTGGCCGACACCCCCGACGCGCTGGTGCTTGAGGCGGTCGGGCACAGCATCGGCCAGGACCTCGGCGGCATCACGGCCGACGAACCCTTCGCCTACGCCCCGGACCTGGACACCTCCAACGAGACCCGCTCGCCCGACCCGGTCCGCGAGCGGTTGCGAGCGCAGGGGTCGGCCACCGCGCGGGAGGTCTACGCCTGGCAGTTCGAACGCACGGTCGTCGTCGGCACCGGCCCCGACGTCGCCGACCACCTGGAGGAGCACCACCGCGCGGGGGCCGCCGACGGGTTCGTGGTGCAGTTCCCGCACCTGCCCGGCGGCATCGAGGACTTCGTGGACCTGGTCACCCCCGAACTGCGACGCCGCGGGCTGGTGCCGCCGGCCTACCGGGACGGGACGCTGCGCGACCGGCTCGACCTGCCCCGTCCCGCCTCCACCTTCGCCCCGTCACCGTCCCCCGCCCCCACCGCTCCCGCCGTCGCCGGCTGAGGCCCCCGAGAAGACGAGACCCCGTGAACCCCTTCCACAGCACCCCGAGCGCCCCGAGCGCCAGCGCCCCGTCGACCAGCACGACCGCCCGCCGCACCCTGCTGGGTTTCGCCCTGTCCATCCCCACCGTCGTCGTGGCCGGGTGCTCCTTCGGCTCCGGCGAGGCCGGTGCCGCCGGCGCGGGTGGGGCGTCCGGCGGCTCGTCGGCGGGCGGGACCTACGCGCTGGGGCTGGCCGAACCGGACAGCACCATCAACCCGTTCACGGTCTCGGACTGGAACGCCATGTTCGTGGTCGGGCTGGTCAGCGAGGGCCTGATCACCCAGGACGGCAAGGGCGGCCTGGTGCCCCGGCTGGCCACGGCGTGGGAGGTCTCGGGCGACGACCTCACCTGGACGATCACCCTGCGCGAGGGGGCGACGTTCAACGACGGCACGGCCGTGACCGCCGACGACGTCGTGGCGACCTTCACCACGATCACCGGCGCGGACAGCCTGTCCCCCGGAGCCAGCGCGTTCAAGGACGTCCTGGCCACGGTGGCCCCCGGGCCGGGCCCCGGGACGGTCGAGTTCCACCTCGCCCGTCCCTACTCCGACTTCCCCGTCCTGCTGACCGGTTCCAACACCACGATCCTGCCCGCGGGGACCAGCGAGCAGGCCGACTGGAAGGCCGACCCCGTCGGTGCCGGGCAGTTCCTGCTGACCGAGTACACCCCCGGGCAGGGGGTGCGGTTCACGAAGAACCCCCGCTACTGGGACGCCGGCAACGTCCTGCTCGACGAGCTGCACGTGAAGTTCTACGCCGACGCCCAGGCGCAGCTGCTGGCCTTCCAGGCCGGGGAGGTCGACCAGGTCGCGGCCGACCCGACCGTGCTGCGGACCCTCGGCGCCGAGGTGAAGCAGTCCGCGCCGGGGTACACCAAGTTCGACGGCATCTTCCTGGACGTCACCGTCGCCCCCTTCACCGACGTGCGGGTCCGCCAGGCCATCGCCTGGGCGCTGGACCGCGACGCCATCGTGGCCACCGTCTACGGCCGGAACGCGACCGTGGCCAACGACGCGCTCTACTTCCCCGACTACGCCGTGCAGCCCGGCGGGCTGACGCAGCGCCGGGCCGACACCGCGAAGGTCGCCGAACTGCTCGGTGGGCGCCGGGTGTCCTTCACCATCACCACCGTCGACACCCTGCAGACCCTCGCCGAGGTCGTGCAGCAGCAGCTGAACGCGACCGGGTCCTTCGACGTGCAGCTGTCGGTGCTGCCCAGCGCGCAGTACTACGCCGACGGGGCCGACACCCCCTGGCTGAGCGCACCGGCGACCATCACCAACTGGGCCCGCCGGCTGCCCTCGCAGTACGTCTCGCAGCTGTTCGCGACCGGCGCGGCGTGGAACGCCTCGAAGTACTCCAACCCGCAGCTGGAGCAGCTGTCGGCGCAGTACGACGCGACGACCGACCCCGGGCAGCGGCAGGACCTCGCCGACCGGATCGCGGCGATCGAGTGGAACGACGTGGCCGTCGTCGTGCCGGCGTTCGCCTCCTCCCGACTGGTGCTGGCCCAGGACGTCGAGGCCGACTTCGCCAGCGGTCAGGACTTCTCCGGCGGGTTCGACTTCCGGCACGTCAGGCTCTCGTGAGCACCACCGCACCGGCCGCGTCGAGCGGGACCGGAGGACCGGGCGGACCGGGGGCAACCGTCGGCGCGGCCGGCGGGGGCCGCTCCCGGCGCGTGGGCCGGCTGCTGCTGACCCGGGCGGTGCAGCTCCCGGTCGTGCTGCTGGTCATCTCGGTCCTGACGTTCTGGCTGGTGCAGGTGGTCCCGGGGGACCCGGGGCGCAACGCCCTGGGCCCGTACGCGACCGCCGAGCAGGTGGCGCAGTGGAACACCCGCAACGGCCTGGACGGTCCGGTCGCCCAGCGGTACCTGCACTGGCTGGGCGGTTTCCTCACCGGTGACTGGGGCACGAGCCTGCGCTTCTCCGGTCCCGTGCGCGACCTGGTCATGACCCGGCTGGGCAACTCCCTGGCACTGGGCCTGTACGCCTTCGCGCTCCTGGTCCCGCTGGCGCTCGTGCTGGGCGTCGTGCAGGCCCGCCGGCGCGGGCAGCGCGTGGACCGCGGGCTGACCATCGGGCTGCTGACGGTCTCAGCCGTCCCCGAGTTCGTCACCGGCGTCCTGCTGCTGCTGGTGCTCGCGGTGAAGTGGCCGCTGTTCCCGGTGCAGAGCTCCCCCGACGCCGGCTCGGGGCCGCTGGAGCAGGTGAGGCTCATGACGCTGCCGGCGGTCGTGCTGGCCGTGGCGCACCTGGCGGTGCTGGCCCGGATGGTGCGCGCCGGGACCATCGAGGCGATGGCCGCGCCGTTCCACCTCACCGCGGTGCTCAAGGGGCTGCCGCCGGGGCGGGTCGTGCGCTCGCACGTGCTGCGCAACGCCCTGGTGCCGACGCTGTCGGTGGTGGGGACCTACCTGGGCACCCTGCTGGGCGGTGCCGCCGTCGTGGAGACCTTGTTCAGCTACCCGGGGCTGGGGGCCCTGCTGGTCGCGGCCGCCGACCGCAAGGACGTCCTGCTGCTGACCAGCGGGGTCGTGGTGACCGGGCTGGTCTCACTGCTGGCCCTGCTGCTGACCGACCTGGTGTTCCTGCTGGTCGACCCGCGCATCCGCTTCGGCGGCCGCACGTGAGCGCCCCCTTCGAGCAGACGCAGCTGGCCGGGCGGGCTGGGCACCTCCCGCCGGCCGGACCCACCCGTCCCGCGGCCCAGCTGCCCCCCGCCGGCGCCCCGCGCGGGCAGGTCCTGCGCGCCCTGGCGCACCGGCCGACGTTCGTCCTCGGCGTCCTGGTGCTGGCCTGGTGGGTGTTCTGGGCGGTCGGCTGGCAGGCGGTCGGGGTGGAGCCGTTCGAGCGCACCGGGCCGCTGCTGGCCGCGCCGAGCGCCGCGCACCCCTTCGGCACCGACGACCTGGGCCGTGACGTGTTCGCCCGCGTCGCCGCCGGAGCCCGCCCGGCCCTGCTCGTGGGGCCCTTCGGCGCCGGGCTGGCCACCGTCCTGGGCGGGGCGCTGGGACTGGTGGCGGGGTACTTCCGCGGCTGGGTCGACAACGCCCTGATGCGCTCGTTCGACGTCCTGCTGGCCCTGCCGACGTTGATCTTCCTGGTGGTGCTGGTCGGGGCGTTCGGGACCTCCACCCCCGCCCTCGTGGCGATCGTGGCGCTGCTGTTCGCCCCCGGCATCGCGCGCATCGTGCGCGCGGCGGTGCTGGTGGAGATGGGCAAGGACTACGTCACCAGCGCCCGCGTCCAGGGGGAGACCCACGTCCGGGTGCTGCGCACCGAGCTGCTGCCCAACATCGCGCCGCTGCTGCTGGTGCAGGCGCTGCTCAGCCTGGGCGCCGCCGTCCTCATCACGTCCTCGCTGTCCTTCCTGGGCCTGGGGGCGCAGCCCCCCTCCCCGGACTGGGGACTGGCCATCAACGAGAAGCGGGTGCTGCTGCAGGCCGCCTGGTGGACGGTGGCCGCCCCCGCGCTGGCGGTGGCCTCCCTGGTCGTGGCGGCCAACGTCGTGGCCGACCACGTCGCGGAGACCGCCTCAGCAGGTCAGCGGTGAACCGGCACGGGCTGGAGCGGCCCGCGCACGAGGAGAGGCCGGTGGGAGGACCCGCCGTGCCCGAGCCGGCCGTGCCCGGGCCCGCCGGGCCGGTGGAGGGCACCGACCCCACGGGTGCGCTGGTGCACGTGCGGGGCCTGCGGATCGCCGTCCCCTCCCGGGGCGGAGCGCGCCACCTGGTCGACGGGCTGGACCTGGACCTGGCGCCCGGCGGCGCGCACGGCCTGGTCGGGGCCTCGGGGTCGGGCAAGACGACGGCGGCCCTGGCGCTGGCCGGGCACCTGCCCCCGGGGGCCGAGGCCAGCGCGACGCGGTTCCAGGTCGCCGGTCACGACGTCCTGGCCCTGCGTGGGGAACGGTTGCGCGCCTTCCGGGCCGGGACCCTGGGCGTGGTGCACCAGGACCCGGCCCGGGCGCTGAACCCGACCGCGCCGGTGGGCCCGCAGGTCGCCGAGGTGTTCCGGCTGCACGGGCAGGACCGGGCCGCGGCCCGCGCGGGTGTGCTCGCCGGTTTCGAGCGCGTCGGGTTGCCCGACCCGCCGGCCCTGGCCCGCCGGTTCCCGCACGAGCTGTCCGGTGGGCAGCAGCAGCGCGTCGTCATCGCCATGGCCCTGGCCGCCCGCCCGCGGTTGCTGCTGCTGGACGAACCGACGACCGCCCTGGACGCGCGGGTGGCCGCCGGGGTGATGCGCCTGCTGGAGGACCTGCGCGCCGAGCACGGGTTCGCGACGCTGCTCATCAGTCACGACCTGCACCTGGTCGCCGCCCACAGCCGGCAGGTCACCGTCCTGGCCCAGGGGGAGGTCGTGGAGACCGGCCCGGCCGGGCGCGTCCTGGCCGCACCGTCGCACCCGGTGACGCGCGCCCTGGTGGCCGCCCTGCCCGACGTCCGCGCCTCCCTGGGAGCGCCCGGCCCCACCACCGCCGCGCCCCGGCCGGCGGCGGGTCCGCCGGCGAGCACCCCGCCCGAGACCGACCCGCCCGCGACCGACCCGCCGGCGGTGCCCGTGCTGCGGTTGCGCTCGGTCGGCGCTGCCCACGCCGGTCGGCCGGTGCTGCACGACGTCTGCCTGGAGGTGGCCGCCGGGGAGGTCGTGGCCCTGGTCGGGGAGTCCGGCAGCGGCAAGTCGACGCTGGGACGGGTCGTGGCCGGGCTGCACCCGGCCACCGGCACCGTGGAGGCACCCCGCGGGGTCCAGGTGGTCTTCCAGAACCCCGACGCCTCCCTGAACCCCCGCCGCCGGGTGCGGCAGGTGCTGCGGCGGGCCACCGAGCTGCTGGGGGGTGAGGAGTCCCCCGAAGCGCTCGCCGCCCGGGTCGGGTTGCCGCCGGACCTGCTGGACCGGCTGCCCGGGCAGTTGTCCGGCGGGCAGAAGCAGCGGGTCGCGATCGCCCGCGCCTTCGCCGGGCCGGTACCGCTGGTGGTGTGCGACGAGCCGACGTCGGCGCTGGACGTGTCGGTCCAGGCGCAGGTGCTGGACCTGCTGGCCGAGCTGCGGGAGCGGACGGGAGCGGCGTACCTGTTCATCAGCCACGACCTGGCCGTCGTGCGGCGCCTGGCCGACCGCGTCGCCGTCCTGGACGCCGGCCGGCTCGTGGAGGTCGCTGCCACCGAGCGGTTGTTCTCCGACCCCCAGCACCCCGTGACGCGCGACCTGCTCGGCGCGGCCTTCGCCCTGCACCGGCGCGCGGGGACCCCCGGTGGTGGTCGCGGGTGAACCCGGGCCGGCGCAGGGCAGGACCGCTGCGCGGACCGGACGCGCCTCACCTGTCGAGGCTGACGTCCCCCAGGGGTTTGCTGCAGCAGATCAGCACCTTGCCCGCCGCGATCTCCCGGGGGCGGATGCCGCCGTTGTGCTGCATGTCCACCTCCCCGGAGAGCAGCACCGTCTTGCACGTCCCGCACATCCCCTGGCTGCAGGAACTGGGCGGGGAGATGCCGGCGCGGAAGGCGGCGTCGAGGATGAACTCGTCCGGTGCGCAGGGGAAGCTCCGGCCGGACGCCGCCATCGACACGGTGAACACCGCCTGCTCGGCGTCACCGCCGTCGGCTCCCTGGGCTCCGCTCGGCTGGAAGTCCCCGATGTCCTCGACACCCTCGGCCACCGACCCGGCGAAGGCGGAGGGGCCCAGCGACTCGAAGACGAAGGTCTCCTCGTGGTACCGGGTCATGTCGAACCCGGCGTCGCGCAACGCCTCGCGCACCACGGACATGTAGCCCTCCGGTCCGCAGACGAAGACCTCCCGCTCCTGCAGGTCGGGCACGACCTGCGCGAGCAGGGCCTGGTCGAGCCGGCCCCGGTGACCGCGCCAGTCCTGCCCCGGCGCGTCCGCGGAGCACACCTGCACGACGTTCACCGTCGGGAACTGGGTGGGCATGCCCCACTGCTCGGAGCGGAAGATGATGTCCGCCGGTGTGCGTGCGGAGTGGACGAACAGCACGTCGACGTCGGAGCCGAGGTCCACGAGCGTCCGCGTCATGGACATCACCGGCGTGATCCCGGAACCCGCGGAGAGGAACAGGTACTTCCTCGCGGGGTGGCGCACGACGCTGAACGCACCCAGCGGCGCCGAGGCGGTCAGCCGCGTCCCCGGGACCACGTGGTCGTGCAGCCAGTTCGAGACCAGCCCGCCGGGCTGGCGCTTGACCGTGATCGCCAGCCGATGGGGTCGCGTCGGGGGCGAGGAGATCGTGTAGGACCGCTCGACCCGCTGGCCGTCCACGTCCAGGTGCAGGGTGATGAACTGCCCCGGGTCGAAGAAGAAGACGTGCCCGCCGGCGGACTCGAACCAGAAGGTCTTGACGTCGTGGGTGATGTCGCGCACGCCGAGGCAGACCAGTTCCCCCGAGTCCTCCTCGTCGCCCCAGACACCGACCCGGCCGGGGTGGCCGAGCGTCCCGAGCGGGTCCACGACCGTCATGCGGAAGCCTCGCGCAGCCGGGTGACGTACCAGTTCACGAAGGCTTCCACGTCGTCCTCGACCATCGAGTACGGACCGGGGAGGTACCCGGGGTTGGCGCAGCCGGCCTGGGTGCCGGCCACCAGCGCCCGGTCCTGGTCGTTGGTGGCCCGCCAGACCGCCGTCAGGGCGTCCAGGGTGTAGTCCACCCCTTCGACGGCGTCGGGGTGCACCAGCCAGGTCGTCCGCAGGACGCTCGTGCCGGTGGAGGTGGGCAGCACCGAGAAGACGACGGCGTGGTCGGACAGGAGGTGGAACCAGGAGTTGGGCTGCATGTGCAGCGAGAGGTCGCCGAAGGCGGCGTCCTGCACCGACCCCAGCAGCTTCGTGCACACCGCCGCACCGTCGGGGGCGAAGGACTTGCCCTCCCCGTCCAGGGGCAGGTGCGAGAGCTGGTAGCCGACCACCCGGGTGTCGAGCTCGCGGTGGTCGGTGAGCGGTAGGCCGTGAGCAGCCCGCACCTCCGCCAGCGCGCCGGCGGCCTTGACGTAGCGGTCGTAGAGGGGTTTGAGGCGCGGGGTGATGTCCTCGGGTTCGTAGGCGAAGAGGGGGAAGTACGCGGTGGTGAGCTCGGGGTGCCCGTCGCAGTGGTAGCACTCGCGGTTGTTCTCCATCACCAGCTTCCAGTTGCCGGCTTCCTGCAGGTCGTAGCTGACCGCGACCTTCGCCCGGTCGAGCTCGTAGGGCGCGAGGTGCGGCGCGACGACCTCGGCCACGGCGTCGAAGTCGTCGGGCGCCTCCTGCGCGAGGCAGACGAACACCAGGCCGGACAGGTTGCGCACGTGCACCGACCGCAGCGAGAAGCAGCTCTTGTCGAAGGTGGGCGGTTGCGACTCGGCGAACATCAGCTTGCCGTCGACCCCGTAGGTCCAGCGGTGGTAGGGGCAGACGATGTTGCCGACGGCTCCCTGGCGCTCCTGGAGCAACCGCGAACCGCGGTGGCGGCAGACGTTGTGGAAGGCCCGGACCTCCTCGTCGTCGTCACGGACCACGATGACCGAGTACGCGCCGACGTCGATCGTGACGTAGTCGCCGGGTTCGGGGACCTCGGCCGCAGCCGCGACGAAGATCCAGTTCCTGGCGAAGATGACGTCGAGGTCGCGCTGGTACACCTCCGGGGAGGTGTAGAAGGGCGCTTCGAGGCTCTGCCCGGCGACGCGGCGGGCCACGAGGTCGTCGACGGTCTCCGCAGGCGCAGCGCCGACGGTGGGAGCGGTCACGCGGTTCCTCCCGGGGTGTGCGGTAGCACCAGTCTGTTCCGCGATGCGAAACAGTTCCTCATCACGGAACGAGTCTGCGGCGACGGGCGGCGGCTGTCAAGGGTGACCCGCCCCCGCCCGGACGATCTCCACCACCTGCGCCGCAACGCTTTGCGGGGTAACACGGCCGTAACGCGCGACGGCGCCGGGTAGGGTCGACGCGTGCCCCCCCACCAGGCTCACCGCCCCTCGACGGTGCAGTCGGTCGACCGGGCCGTGTCGCTGCTGCAGGCCCTGGCCCTGCGCGGCTCGGCCGGTCTCACCGAACTGTCCCTGGACGTGGGGATCCACAAGTCCACGGTCTTCCGGCTGCTGGCGACGCTGGAGGCCCGCGGCCTGGTCGAGCAGGACGCGGGCCGCGGGCGGTACCGCCTCGGGCAGACGGCGCGCCGGCTGGCGGCCGGCGCCACCGGGAGCACCGACGTCGCCGCGTCGGCCCACCCCATCGCCCAGGAGCTGGCCACCACCGCGGGCGAGACGGTGAACGTCGTGATCAGCGACGGGCAGGAGGTCGTCACCGTCGACCAGGTCACCGGTGGTGCGATCGTGAGCAGTTCGGACTGGGTGGGCCGGCGAGCTCCGCTGCACGCCACCGCCGCCGGCAAGGTGTTCCTCGCCGCGATGGCCCCGGCGCAACTCACGGCCGCGCTGCGCGCGGGCCTGCCCCGCCTCACCGACGCCACGATCACCGACCGCTCCGCCCTGCGGGCCCAGCTGGCGGAGGTGCGCGCCCGCGGGTGGGCCTCGGTGTTCGAGGAGCATGAGGTCGGTCTCGTGGTGATCGCCGCCCCCCTGCGGGACGCCGACGGCCGGACCGTGGGGGCCCTCACCCTCGGGGGCCCCAGCTACCGCGTCAACGCCGCGACGCTGCCGGGGCTCACGGAGCTCCTCCTGGACGCCGCGGCCCGGGCCTCCTGGCGGCTGGGGCACCTGAAACCGGGCTGACCCCCGGGGCGTCGGGGGTCAGCCCGGTACCTCAGTCGCCCGCGGGGACCTCGACCTTGCGGTCGGTGCCGGTGAGGTCCACCGCGGTGACCGGGTCGCGGAACTCCGCGACGGGCCGGGGGTCGACCGGCCGCACCAGGCGGTCGGAGCGGAGGTCCTTCACCAGCGCCACGCACATGAACACCATGACGACCAGGAACGGGGTCGCGGCGATGATCGTGACGTTCTGGAGGGCCTGCAGACCCCCGGCGAGGAGCAGCACGATCGCCACCGCCCCGGTGAGCGCTCCCCACACGGCCGTGAGCCAGTGGCGCGGTTCGTCGTCGCCGTGGCTGGACAGGGACGCCATGACGATGCTGGCCGCGTCGGCGCCGGAGACGAAGAAGACCGCCACCAGGACCACGACGAGGACCGAAGTCACCCCCGCCCAGGGGAACTGGGCGAGGAGGTTGAACATCTGGGCCTCCTGGGAGTCGCCGGCGAGGACGTCCAGGGCTCCGGTCAGCTGCTCGTGGATGGCCGTCCCGCCGAAGACGGAGAACCAGACCACGCTCACGAGGGTGGGGATGAGCATGACGCCCCCGACGAACTCGCGGATCGTGCGCCCGCGGGAGATCTTCGCCAGGAACGCGCCGACGAAGGGCGTCCAGGAGATCCACCAGGCCCAGTAGAAGATCGTCCAGCCGGCCAGCCAGTCGCCCCCGCCGTAGACGCCGGTGCGCAGCGACATGTGCGGCAGGCTGTTGAGGTAGTCACCGGCCGCGTTCGGCATGAGGTTCAGGACGAAGACCGTCGGGCCGACGACGAAGAGGAAGAGCAGGAGGAGCCCGGCCAGCACCATGTTCGTGTTGGAGAGGAGCTTGATCCCCTTCTCGATGCCGCTCACGGCGCTGATCACGAAGCACAGGGTCAGCACGGCGATGATGCCGACCTGCCAGCCCGAGCCGCTGCCGGCGCCGAAGACCTCCGTCAACCCGCCGTTGATCTGGGCCGCGCCCAGGCCCAGGCTGACGGCGGACCCGAAGATCGTCGCGAAGATCGCGAGGACGTCGATCGCCCGGGCGGCGCCGTGGGCGCGGGGCCCGCGCAGCAGGGGCGCGAACACCGCGGAGAACCCGCCGGTCCGGCCCTTGCGGTACCCCGAGTGGGCCAGTGCGAGACCCACGACGGCGTACACGGCCCACGGGTGCAGACCCCAGTGGAACAGCGTGTAGCTCATGGCGGTGTCGGCCGCGGCCTCGGTGCCGGCCTCGACGCCCGCCTCGGGCGGGGTCATGAGGTGCGTGACCGGTTCGGTGACGCCGTAGAACATCAACCCGATGCCCATGCCGGCGGAGAACATCATCGCGACCCACGACGCCCGGGAGTGCTCCGGCCGCTCGTCGTCGCGGCCCAGGCGGATCCTGCCGGTCGGGCCGAAGGCCAGGACCAGGGCGAAGGCCACGAAGCCGGTGGCCCCGACCACGAACGCCCAGCCGAGGTTGGTCGTGATCCAGGTCAGCAGCGATCCGCTGCCGGAGGCCAGTCGCTCGGGGATCGCGATGCCCACCACGAGCAGCACGGCCACGACGGCGACGGACACGAACAGGACGGGTTTGTCGAGGGGGAGCGTGGAGCGCTTCTCGTCGGCCCCTGGTTCGATCACCATGCGGGGGTCCTCTCCGGAGGGGTCCGTTGGACCTGTGAGTGGGAGTGGCGCTGACCGCAGCCTAGGACTGCTGTTGCGCGATGAGCAACGAGTTCACGTGATTGGAACCAGGCCCGAACGCCCGCGAAACACCGCCCGTCAACGGAAGACGACGGTGCTGTGCCCGTTGAGCAGGACCCGCTGCTGGCAGTGCCACCGGACCGCGCGCGAGAGCGCGAGCGCCTCCGCGTCCCGGCCGACGGTGGCCAGGGCCTTCGGGTCGTGGGTGTGGTCGATGCGGATGACCTCCTGCTCGATGATCGGGCCCTCGTCCAGGTCCGGGGTGACGTAGTGCGCCGTGGCCCCGACGAGCTTGACCCCCCGGTCGAACGCCTGGTGGTACGGCTTGGCGCCCTTGAACCCGGGCAGGAACGAGTGGTGGATGTTGATGGCCCGGCCGCGCAGCACCCGGCACAGGTCGTCGGAGAGCACCTGCATGTAGCGGGCGAGCACCACGAGGTCCGCGTCGTAGCGGGACACGAGGTCGAGCAGGGCGCGTTCGGCGCCCGCCTTGTCCGTGGGGGTCACCGGGACGTGGTGGAACGGCAGGCCCGCCGCCTCGGCCATGGGGCGCAGGTCCTCGTGGTTGGAGACCACCGCGACGAGGTCCCCGCCCAGGCTCCCCGAGCGCCAGCGGAAGACCAGGTCGTTCAGGCAGTGCCCCATCTTCGAGACCATCACCAGGACCCTCGGGGCGCGGTCGCCCCCGAACGTGGCGTCCATGCCGAACTCGCGGGCGGTGGGGGCGAAGTCGGCCGCCAGGGCCTGCACGTCGATGTCCCCGGACACGGTGCCGAACGCGGTGCGGGAGAACAACCGCCCGCTGTGGGCGTCGTCGAACTGCTGGTGCTCGGTGATGTCGCACCCGTGCCGGTACAGGAACGAGGTGACGGCGTTGACGATGCCGGGGCGTTGCCGGCAGTCGAGGGTCAGGACGGCGGAACTGGGCACAGGGAGCTCCTCAGCGCTCGGCGTTGTTCGGGGCGGGACCGCCGCGGGCGGTCCCCGCGGGGCGGGTTCAGCCGCGCAGGCGCCGCATCTGCGGGTCGACGACGGGTTCGGCGGTGACGGTCGCCTCGACGCGGCGCCCGAAGTACTCGATCTCGACCGCCGTGCCGACGGTGCTCGCGGCGGCCGGCAGCCAGGCGTAGGCGATGGGCCTGCCGATGGTGTGCCCGAAGGCGGCGCTGGTGACGTAGCCCTGCACCCGGCCGTCGACGAGGACCGGTTCGGACCCCATCACCACGCTGCGGCCGTCGTCGACGGTGAGGCAGGTGAGCCGGCGGGTGACGTCCTCCGCGGTGCGGCCCTCCAGCGCCGGTCCCCCGGTGAAGGAGTCCAGCGGCGAGCGGACGGCGAACCCCAGCCCGGCCTCGTAGGGGTCGTGCTCGGGCGTCACGTCGGTGCCCCAGGACCGGTACCCCTTCTCCAGGCGCAGGCTGTTGAAGGCCGCCCGCCCGGCGGCGACGACGCCGAACTCCCGGCCCGCCTCGAAGAGCTGGTCCCACAGCCGGCCCGCGACGTCGGCGCCGGTGTACAGCTCCCAGCCGAGCTCGCCGACGTAGGACAGCCGCAGCGCGGTGACGGGCACGCCGCCGATGGTCGCCCGCTTGCCCCGGAAGTACTTCAGCCCCTCGGCGCTGAAGTCGTCCGTGGTCAGCTTCTCCACCACGCGTCGCGCCTGGGGGCCCCACAGGCCGATGCAGGCGGTGCCGCCGGTGGTGTCGCGGACCTGGACCGACCCGTCGCGCGGCGCCTGCCGGCGCAGGTGCACGTCGTCCTGGTGACCGTTGACCCCGACCTGGAACAGCTGCTCCCCCAGCCGGGCCACGGTGACGTCGCTGCGGACCCCGCCGCCCTCGTCCAGCAGCAGGGTGTAGGTGACCGCCCCGACGGACTTGTCCATCGGGGACGTCGTGAGGCGTTCGAGCAGCGCGAGCGCCCCGGGGCCGCTGACCTCCAGCCGCTTCAGGGGGGTCATGTCGTACACCGCGACGGCCGTGCGCGTCTTCCACGCCTCCACCGCGGCGATCGGGGAGTGGAACCTCGCCGACCACGCGTCGCGGGCCGGGGGCTGCCACTCGGCGGGCAGGTCCTGCACCAGGTGGGCGTTGGCCTCGTACCAGTGCGGCCGCTCCCAGGCCCCGGACTCCAGGAACACCGCGCCCAGGGCCTCCTGGCGGGAGTGGAAGGGGCTGACCCGCAGCCCGCGCGGGGACAGGCGGGGCTGCAGGGGGTGCAGGACGTCGTAGATCTCCACGAAGTTCCGCTGCGACGTCTCGCTCACGTAGTCGTCGGTGAGCTGCACCTCCTCGAAGCGGTGGACGTCCAGGGTGTGCAGGTCGTACTCGCTGTACCCGTCGACGAGGGTCTGCGCCACGGCCTTGGCGACCCCGGCCGAGTGGGTCACCCAGACGGCCTCGGCGATGTGGAACCCCGCGACGTCCGCGGACTCCCCGACGAGGGACCCGCCATCGGGGGTGAAGGAGAAGATGCCGTTGAAACCCTCCTGCACCTGCGCGTCCCGCAGCGCCGGGAGCAGCAGCCGGCTGTCCTCCCAGCAGGGGGCGAAGTCCTCCGCGGTGAACGGCAGCATCGACGGCATGGAGTCGGCGGTGACCTCCCCCCCGGGCAGGTCCTCCAGCCGCACCGGCATGGGTCGGTGGGCGTAGGAACCGATGCCGAGGCGGTCGACGTGCTCGCGGTAGTACAGGTCCCTGTCCTGGTGGCGCAGGATCGGCATCCCGGCCTCCATGAGCTCGGTGTTGCGGCCGGCGAGCGCGGGGACCGGGCCGGTCTTGACGTACTGGTGGGCCAGCGGCAGCAGCGGCACCCGCATCCCGACGAGTTCACCCACCTGCGGTCCCCAGAACCCGGCGCAGGACACGACGACGTCGGCCGGCACGGTGCCCTCGGCGGTGCGGACCCCGGTGACCCGGCCGTGGGCGTGCTCGACCGCGATCACCCTCTGCGAGCCGCGGAACTGCGCGCCGCGGGCCGAGGCCCGGCGCACGAGGGCGACGACGGCGCGCGGCGCCTTGGCCAGGCCGTCGGAGGGGACGTGCAGGCCGCCCAGGACCTGCTCGGGGTCCAGGAGGGGGTGGATCTTCGCGCACTCCTCGGGGGAGACGACCTCCGCCTCCGGCACGCCCCAGGCCTTCGCCCAGCCCAGCTTGCGCTGCAGGTCGGCCAGCCGCTCGGGGGTGGTGGCGACCTCCAGGCCACCGACCTGGTTGAAGCACCACTGCCCGTCGACGTCGAGGCCCTTGAACTTCTCGACGGTGTACCGGGCGAGCTGCGTCATGGTCCGGGAGGCGTTGGTCTGGAACACCAGGCCCGGCGCGTGCGAGGTGGACCCGCCGGTCAGCGGCAGCGGGCCCTGGTCCAGGACCGTGACGCGGTCCCAGCCGCGCTGGGTGAGCTCGTCGGCGAGGTTGGCCCCGACGATGCCGCTGCCGATGATCACCACGCGAGGGGTTGTGGTCATTGCTGGTCTCCCTTCGCCGACGTCGCGTCGGTCGGTCGCTCGGTTCGTCCGCGGTGCGCTTGCGCAGTGCTCTCGCGCTGGGTTCTCGCGCTGGGTTCTCGCGCTGGGTCAGGACGGGTGGGGCCCGAACTCCAGCGCGGTGTCGATCAGCCACGCCGCCAGGTAGCCCGCGAACGAGCTGCGGACCAGGACCTCGAAGTCGTCGCCGGTGGCGGCCAGGGCCAGCAGGACGACCCCTGCCCGCGCGAGGTTCACCTGCGCCGCCGACCCCGGGCCGAAGACCCGCGGGTGCACGTCCAGGGAGCACCCCGCGCGCAGCACCTCCTCGGCGTGCGGGCCGTGCAGGCGCAGGCAGGTGCGCTGCGCCGAGACGTCGGTGGCGGCCCCGCCGAGCGGGGCCAGCACCGACCGCAGCCGGTCCTCCAGGACCCACGGCTCGGTGGTGTCGTCCAGGACGAGCCACTCGTCGGGCCCGAGCCAGACGACCTTGCCCCGCTCGGTGGCGACCCAGGTGTTCGCGCGCACCGGGAGCGCGGCGCCCAGGACCTGCGCCGCGGCCGCGGCGGCGGGTCCTCCCGGGAGGGCCCGGACCAGGACCGACGACAGGTTCGGGCGGGGGGTGACGAGCCCACCGGTCAGCGCGGTCAGCTCGGTGCGGTCGGCCAGCGGGTGGGTGCGGGGCAGGACCGCTCCCGGGGTGTCAGCCATCGCGGCGCGCTCCTTCGGGGTCGACGAGGACGGGACCAGTGACCTCGACGGCCACGAGGCGGTCACCGACCGGGACGTGGAGCGTCTGCCCGTGCCGGGACGCACCGCCGGCGAGCAGGGCGAGCGCGAAGGGCCGTTCGAGGAACGCGCTGCGGTAGCTGGACGTGACGTGCCCGAGCATCGGCACCGGCGGCGGCGGGAGTCGCCCGTCGTCCTGGAACGCGATGAGCTGCGAGCCCTCCGGCAGGACGGTGTCCCGGTCCACCGGCAGGAGCCCGACGAGCTGCTTGCGGTCGGGGCGCTGGTTGTCGGCGCGGGCGAAGGAGCGCTTGCCGACGAAGTCGGGCTTCTTCTTCGACACCACCCACGACATCCCGAGGTCCTGCGGGGTCACGGTGCCGTCGGTGTCCTGCCCGATGATCGGGTAGCCCTTCTCCGCGCGCAGGACGTGCATGGTCTCGGTGCCGTAGGGGGTGAGGCCGTGCTCGCGGCCGGCGGCGACCAGGCGCTCCCAGACGGCCGTCGCGAACCACGCGTTCACGTGCACCTCCCACGCGAGTTCGCCGGAGAAGCTGATGCGCGCCAGCCGGACCGGGACGCCGCCGAGGGTGGTGTCCTGCCACGTCATGAAGGGGAACGCCTCGTTGCTGACGTCGACGTCGGGGAACACCGCGCCGACGAGGGCGCGCGACGCCGGTCCCGCCACGGGGAACGCGGCCCACTGCTCGGTGACCGAGGCCAGGTGGACCCGCAGGTGCGGCCACTCGGTCTGCAGCCACTCCTCCATCCAGTCCAGGACCTTCGCCGCCCCGCCGGTGGTGGTGGTGACGGTGTAGCGGTCCTGCGCGATGCGCAGCACGGTGCCGTCGTCGAGGACCATCCCGTCGGCGGCGCACATGACGCCGTAGCGGATCCGGCCCACCGGCAGCGAGCTCATGACGTTGGTGTAGAGCCGGTCGAGGAACTCCCCCGCGTCCGGGCCCTGCACGTCGATCTTGCCCAGCGTGGAACCGTCCATGATGCCGACGCCGGTGCGAACGGCGGCGCACTCGCGCAGGACCGCCGCCTCCAGGTCCTCCCCCGGCCGCGGGTAGTACCGGGGACGCTTCCACTGCCCGACGTCCTCGAAGACGGCGCCGTGCTGGACGTGCCAGTCGTGCACCGCGGTGGTGCGCTCGGGGTCGAACAACCGGCCCCGGTCCTGCCCGGCCAGGGTCGCGAACGCGACGGGGGTGTAGGGCGGGCGGAAGGTCGTGGTCCCCACGGCCTCGGGGCCGCGTCCCAGGAGCTCACCGAGGACGCCGGCGGCGACGATGCCCGAGGTCTTGCCCTGGTCGTGGGCGGTGCCGATGGTCGTGTACCGCTTGACGTGCTCGGGCGAGCGCAGCCCCGCGCCGACGGCACGGGCGATGTCGGCGACGGTCGCGTCGCGTTGGACGTCGACGAACTGCCGCTCCGGCGGCCCCTCCACCCGCCACAGCAGTGCCGGGGCGTCGCCGGTGGGTCCGAAGGTGGCCACCGGCGGCGTCGCGAGGCGGCCGGGGTCCAGGCCGAGGCTGGACAGGACGGCGCCGGCCGCCTCGTGCGCGCCGGTCAGCACCGCGGCGAGGTCGAAGGTGCCGGCGGCGGAACCGGTGACGGTCATGCCGCGGACCGCCTCCGCCGGCACGAAGGCGCCCAGGGCGGCGTCGAAGCGCAACCGGCCGCGGGCCTGGCTGAACAGGTGGACGGCCGGGTTCCAGCCGCCGCTGACCAGCAGCAGGTCGCAGTCCAGCGTCTCGGTGGGGGCCGCGGGGGCCTCCAGCGGGGCGACGAGGGCTGCGCTCACCCTCTCCTCGCCCCGGGTCCCGGTCACGACGGAGCCGGTGCGCACGGGGATGCCGCGGCGGGTCAGCTCGCCGGCCCACCGGGAGGGCACCGTCGGGCGGACCTCGACGACCGCGGCGACCTCGACGCCGGCGTCGGCGAGGTCGACGGCGGCGGCGTAGGCGCTGTCGTTGGTGGTGAACACCACCGCGCGGGTCCCGGCGAGGACGCCGTAGCGGTGCAGGTAGGTGCGCGCCGCACCGGCCAGCATCGTGCCGGGGCGGTCGTTGTCGGTGAACACGACGGGACGTTCGTGCGCGCCGGTCGCGACGACGACGTGCTCGGCGCGCACGCGCCACACCCGCTGGCGCGAGAGGTTCTGCGGCGCCGCGGTGCCCAGGTGGTCGGTGCGACGCTCGACGGCCAGGACGAAACCGTCGTCGTAGACGCCGAAGGCCGTGGTCCGCTGCAGGTGGGTGACGTCGGGGTGCGCGCGCAGTTCGGCGACGGCCCCGGCGACCCACTCCAGCGCCGGGGCGCCGCCGAGGACGTCGGTGGAACCCAGCAGCGTCCCCCCGGCCTCGGACTGCTCGTCGACGAGGGCCACCCGGGCCCCGGCGCGGGCCGCGGTGAGCGCGGCCTGCAGACCGGCCGGACCGGCCCCGACGACGAGGACGTCGACGTGCAGGTGCCGGGAGTCGTAGCGGGCGGTGTCGGCGACCTCGGCGAGCCGGCCCTGGCCCGGCAGGCCGTGGGCGGACAGCCCGTCGAACAGCTCCAGGGTGCTGGCCAGCAGCATGGGCTCGGGGAAGGGTTCCTCGACCTGGACCAGGCCGCCGGGGTCCTCGGCCCAGGCGGCGCCGATCCCGCGGGGCCGGCCCAGCTTGATGCTGGTGCCGACCTGGTGCCGGCCGCCGGCCAGCAGCGCCGAGGCGAGGGTGTCACCGGGGTGGCCCTCGTGGGTCCGGCCCTCGAAGGTGAAGGTGATCGTGCGGGAGCGGTCGACGCGCCCACCGGTCCCGGTGCGGAACCCGGGGCGCGTGCCGGCGCCAGGGGTGGTGGGGGTCACGGGTTCAGCGCTCCGGTCGGGGTCGTGGGGCCCGGGGTGGCCAGGGGGTCGGCGCTCCCGGGGGCGTAGACGGTCTTGAACTGGTAGGTCACCGTGTCGCGCACCGCGTTGAACCAGCGGCGGCACCCGGCGCCGTGCTGCCAGCGCTCGGCCAGCAGTCCCCGCGGGTTGTCGCGGAAGAAGAGGTACTGCGCCCACTGCTCGTCGGACAGGGCGGCCGGGTCCGGCGGGTAGGCCACGTGGGCCTGGCCGCCGTAGTGGAACTCGACCTCCTCGCGGGGGCCGCACCACGGGCACTCGATGAGTTGCACGTCTCCTCCTGACTCAGTGGGCCACGGCGGCGGCGCCGTGCTCGTCGACGAGCCGGCCGGTCACGAACCGGTCCAGGGTGAACGGCGCGTTGTACTCGTGCGGGCTGTCGTGGGCGATGGTGTGCGCGAAGCACCACCCCACCCCCGGGGTCGCCTTGAAACCACCGGTCCCCCAGCCGCAGTTCAGGTACACGTTCTCGTAGGGGGTCTTGCCCACGATCGGCGAGGCGTCCGGGGTGACGTCGACGATGCCGGCCCAGGTCCGCAGCAGGTGGGCCCGGGCGAACACCGGGAACAGCTCCACCGCCGCCGCCATCTGCCGTTCGACGATGTGGAAAGCGCCCCGCTGCCCGTAGCCGTTGTAGGAGTCGACGCCCGCCCCCATGACCAGCTCGCCCTTGTGCGCCTGCGACACGTACACGTGCACCGCGTTCGACATGACGATCGTGGGGTGCACGGGTTCGAGGAGTTCCGACACCAGCGCCTGCAGCGGGTGGGACTGGATCGGCACCCGGAACCCCAGCATGTCGGTCAGCACCGAGGTGCTGCCCGCGGAGGCCAGCGCCACCTTGCCGCAGGCGATGTCGCCCCGCGTGGTCCGCACGCCCGTGACCCGGTCACCGTCGACGGTGAAACCCGTGACCTCGCAGTCCTGGATGATGTCGATGCCGGCCTCGTCGGCGCGCCGGGCCAGGCCCCAGGCCACGTAGTCGTGCTTGGCGATGCCTGCCCGTGGCTGGTACGTGGCTCCGAGCACCGGGTAGCGGATGTCGCCGGAGGTGTTGACGATCGGGCAGATCTTGCGGACCTCGTCCGGTTCGACCCACTCGGCGTCGATGCCGTTGAGCCGGTTGGCCTGCACCCGCCGCACCGAGTCCCGCACGTCCTGCAGCGTGTGGGCGAGGTTGAGCACCCCGCGCTGGCTGAACAGGATCGGGTACCCCAGGTCCTCCTCCAGGCCCTCCCACAGCTTCAGGGAGTGCTCGTAGATCCCGGCCGACTCGTCCCAGAGGTAGTTCGACCGGATGAGGGTGGTGTTGCGGGCCATGTTCCCGCCCGCCAGCCACCCCTTCTCCAGGACCGCGACGTTCGTGATCCCGTGGTTCTTCGCCAGGTAGTGCGCCGTCGCCAGGCCGTGCCCGCCGCCCCCGACGACGACGACGTCGTAGGACTTCCTCGGCTCGGGGTTGCGCCACAGGAAGTCCGGGTGCTCGGGCAGGTCCGCCCCCGGGGTGCGGGCGGCGACCGCCCGGGCCGGATCGCGGGAGAACGCGTCCACGGTGCTCATCGGTCGGCCTCCGTCAGGTCGGGGTGGAGCGGGTGGCGGCGGGCCAGGGCCCTGACGCGGCCGCGCAGGGCCAGCCGGGCCAGGTGGTCGGTGCCGGGTCGCAGCGCGGCGGCGACGACGTCGGCGACCTCGGCGAAGTCCGCGGCGGCGAACCCGCGGGCGGCCAGGGCCCGGGTCCCGATCCGGACACCGGAACCCGCTCCGGGGGTCGCCGGGTCGCGGGGGACGGGGTGGCGGTCGACCGCGATGCCGATCTCGTGCAGGCGGTCCTCGGCCTGGCGGCCGTCGAGGTGGGAACCGCGCAGGTCCACCAGGACCACGTGGACGTCGGTGCCGCCGCTGACGACGTCGAGACCGGCGGCCCGGGAGTCCCGGGCGAGCAGGCGCTCGGCCAGCAGCTCCGCCCCGGTGAGCGCGCGCTCCCAGTGCTCGGCGAAGCCGGTGGTGAGCACCGACCCCGGCGCCTCCCCGACGGCGCGGGGCTCGGGGTCCCCGCTCGCCGTCATCTCCAGCGTGGACTGCCGACGCGCCGGTTCCGACGCGGTCGCCGCCGCGACGTCGGGAGCGGCCCCGGCCAGGGGCCGTCCGGGGACGGTGCCGTCGGCCCTCGACCTGCCCCCGTGCTGCACCGCGGTCGTCATCGCCACCCCTGGTCGCTGTCAGGACACTGATATATCTGTCCGGACTCTAAGAGCCGGCTGCTCACAGGTCAAGGTCCGGCGTCGCCCCGGTGCGGCGGGCGCCCGTCCGGGCGCGACGTGGGGCGGGCGACGTCGAGGAGGCGTCGCCCCGGTCCGCCCCGGAGGTCAGGGGCGGGGGGTCCTGGCCCGCCAGCCGAGGTTCGCCGACGCCGTCTCCGCGGCCGCCACGACCTCGGGAGCCACCTCCAGGAGACGCTCGGGCGTCAGCCGGTACGAGGGGCCGGACACGCTCAGAGCGGCCAGCACCGTCCCGTCCGCGCCGCGCACCGGCGCCGCGACGGCGTTGAGCCCCACCTCCAGCTCCTCCTGCGTGACGGCGTACCCGTCGACGGCGATCTTGCCGAGCGCCTCCTCCAGGTCGCGGCCCCGCACGACCGTGGCGTCGGTGAACCGGCGCAGCCGCTCGGTCAGCCCGGCGGCGCGCACGGGCGGGCAGAACGCCATGAGCACCTTGCCGCTGGAGGTCGCGTGCAACGGGGTGCGCTCCCCCACCCAGTTGCGGGTCACGACCGAGGACGTCCCGCGGACCTGGTCCACGTTGATGGCGGCGTCCCCGTCGGCGACGGCGAGGTTCACCGTCTCCCCCGTCGCCGCGGCGAGCGCCTCGCAGGCCGGGCGGGCCCGGCGCGCCACGTCGAGCTGCTCGGTCACGGCCCCGGCCAGCCGGACCACGGCCATGCCCAGGCGGTACTTGCCGCGGTCGCCGACCTGCTCGACCAGCCCCCTGCTCTCCAGGGCGGTGACCAGCCGGAACGCCGTGGACTTGTGCACGTCGAGGCGCTGGGAGATCTCGGTGACGCCGGACTCGCCGAGCTCGGCCAGCACCTCGAGGATCGTCACGGCCCGGTCGACGGACTGGACGGGTGAGGTGCGCGGGCCATCAGCAGTCCCCGGCGTGCCGCTCATGCCCCCACCATCCCAGCATCGTCGCAACACCACCGCCACGGGCCGCGCGGGGCGCAGTCCCCGCGACCCGGCTCACGGGGACCCCGGGACACTGATGTACCAGTGCGTGGTCACTCGTACCATCGGTCCCATGAGCGCCGTGACCACCCAGGGGCCGTCGTCCACGCTGGCCGACCTCGCCTACGAGCAGCTGCGCGACCGCCTGCTCGTGCTGGACATCCGCCCCGGGGAACCGCTCGACGACGACGCCCTGGCCCAGCAGCTCGGGGTGGGGCGCACCCCCGTGCGTGAGGCCTTCAAACGGCTGGAGGCCGACCGGCTCGTCATCGCCTACCCCCGCCGCGGCACGTTCGCGACCACCGTCGACATGACCGACCTGGGGCAGATCTCCGAAGTGCGCCGGGCCCTGGAACCCCTCGCCGCCGCCGGGGCCGCCCGCCGCGCCGGGGACGCCGCCCGGGCCGAGATGAGCGCCCTGGCCCGCACCGTCGCCGGCCTGCGGGTCACCTCCGCCGACGGGTCCGCGGTGGTGTCGCAGCGCGAGCTCATGCGTCACGACATCGAGGTCCACCGCAGCATCTACCGGCACTGCGGCAACGCCTACCTGGAGGACGTCCTCGTCCGCCACGACAACCTCGCCACCAGGATCTGGTGCCTCGTCCTGGACCGGTTGCCCACCTTCGCCGGTCACGTCGGGGAGCACGTGGCGCTGCTGGAGGCCATCGTCGCCGGCGACGAGGCCGAGGCGGCCCGGCTGGCCGTGGAGCACGTCACGGGTTTCGAGGAGACCGTGCGCAGGGTGCTCTGACCCGCGGACGGGTCAGCCGCCCGCCATCGTGCGGGCGATGTCCGAGGCGGAGTCGCCCGACCGGCGCAGCACCAGCGCGACGACCGCCAGGGCGACGAGGGTGAGCAGCAGCAGGAGGGTCGACACGGCGGCGATCTCCGGCCGCAACCCGGCCCGCAGGGCCGAGAACACGTACACCGGCCAGGGGCTGGCGCCCGGTAGCGAGACGAAGCTCGCGACGATGGTGTTGTCCAGGCTCAACGTGAACGCCATGAGCCCGCCGGCCAGCACCCCCGGCGCCGCCAGCGGCAGCGTGACGTCCCGGAACCGGCGCCACGGCGTCGCGTACAGGTCGGCCGCGGCCTCCTCCAGCCGGGCGTCCAGACCGGCGACCCGGGCGCGCACGATGAAGGTGACGACAGCCGTCGACAGCACCGAGTGCGCGACGACGAGGCGGGCGATGCCGTTGCCGAACAGCGGGAGCCCGGCCTCGGTGTCGAGGGAGACGAACCAGCCGAGCAGCGAGATCGCGTCGACGATCTCCGGCGTGACGAGGGTCAGGCCGAGCAGGAGCGTCAGCCCCGCGGCCCACCGCCCGCCGACCCTGGCCAGGGCCAGACCGGCGAGGGAGCCGATGACGGCGGACAGCAGCGCGGCCCCGACCGCGGTCTGCAGGGACGTCGCCACCGCGGCGCGGATGACGGGCCGGGACAGCCCGGCCGTGTACGCCTCGAACCCGGCGCCGCCCCAGGAGGTGAGCAGCCGCCCGGAGTTGAACGAGTAGACGACGATCACCGCGATCGGCAGGAACAGGAACAGCAGCACGAGGACGCCCCAGGCGGTGAGCAGGACGTCGGAGCGCGTGCGGCGCCGCGCGGGCCGGGACCGCACGAGGACGGGGGGACGGTCGTCGATCACAGGGTCACCTCCACGTGGCGACGGGCCCGTCGGACCCGGCGGACGACGAGCACCGCGACGGCGGTGAGCAGCACGGTGCCCCCGGTGAACAGGATGAGGACGACGGCCATGGCCGACCCCAGCGCCCAGTTCTGCGCGGACTGGAACTGCCCGGCCACGAGCTGGCCGACCATGTTGCCCTTGGCGCCGCCCAGGACCGTCGCCGTGACGTAGTCGCCCATGAGGGGCACGAACACCAGCAGGCTGCCCGAGGCGATCCCCGGGAAGGCCAGGGGCAGGGTGACGTCGACGAAGGTGCGCCAGCGTCCGGCGCCGAGGTCGCGGCTGGCCTCGCGCAGCGTGTGGCTCGTGCGTTCCAGCGCGACGTACAGCGGCAGGAGCATCAGCGGCAGGTAGTTGTAGACGACGCCGAGCTGCACGGCGCCCCGGGTGTAGAGGAGGTCGAAGGGGTCCCCGCCGAGCGCCTGCCACGCCGTCGAGAACGGGCCCTGCGGTGAGAGCGCGATCTGCCAGCCGAGGGTCCGGACCAGGAAGTTCGTCCAGAAGGGCACCATGACGAGGGCCAGGACGAGCCCCCGCCACCGCGCGGGCACCTTCACGGCCAGCCAGTAGGCGAAGGGCAGGGCCACGACGAGGCAGACCAGGGTGCCCACCACGGCGATGCGCAGGGTGTTCCAGAACGTGCGGACGAACGTGCCGGAGAGCGCCTCGCCGTACCGGTCCAGGGACAGCACGTCGTTGGCGTGGGTGCCGAACATGCCCGGCTTGTACCCGAAGCTGTACCAGACGACGAGCGCGACGGGGGCGACGAAGAAGCCGAGCAGGAAGACCCAGGCCGGCAGGGCGAGCGCACCGTGGGGCGTCCGCAGGCGGCGCAGCATCAGTTCCCCGCTGCGGCGCGGATCGCGTCGACCGCCTCGACGATCGCCTGGTGGCCCTCGTTGAGCTGGCTGACGGTGAGGCGGTCGACGATGCTCTTGTCCGGGAACACGAGCTCGGAGCGGTCCAGCCCCGCCGCCGCGGCCTTCGCCGCGATGTCCTTCAGCGCCGTCGGGTAGCCGATGTAGAGGACCTCCTTGACCGAGTTCGCCTCGTCGAGCATGAAGTCGATGAAGGCGTAGGCCGCGTCGGGGTGCTCGGCGCCCTTGGCGATGCACCAGTTGTCGATCCAGAGGTTGGCCGTCGGCGTGGGGAAGACGTACGTCCACTTGTCCGGCGTGTCGGAGCCGTCGATCCCGAGCCGGGCGTCGCCGTTCCAGCACTGCATGAGGGCGAAGGTCGACTGGGCGATGGCGCTGCTGCCGGGGTTGGACTCGAACCCCTTCAGGTGCGGAGCCAGGCCCTGGACCAGCCCCTCCTTGGCCGCGGCGATCTCCGCCGGGTCGGTGGTGTTCGGGTCGATCCCGTTGGCGGCGAACCAGATGCAGGTGACCTCCCAGGGGTCCTCGAGGATCGAGGTGTTCCCGGACGCCTCCTTCTGCGCGGCGTCGAGGAAGTCGGCCCACGAGGTGAGCTGCCGTCCGATGACGGTGTTGTCGTACACGAACCCCGTGGTGCCCCAGTCCTTGGGGACGGAGTACTTGTTCTCCGGGTCCCAGTCGCGGCCGAGGTAGGCGGGGTCGAGGTTGCCGAAGTTCTTGAGCCTGCTGTGGTCGAGCTCCTCCAGGAGCCCGTTCTGCGCCATCTGCGGGATGAACAGCCCGGTGGGGACCACGATGTCGTACCCGCTGGCCCCGTTGGCGGCGACGAGCTTGGCGATCATCTCCTCGTTCGAGGCGTAGCTGTCGACCTGCAGCTTCGGGCCGGTCCCCTCGAACGCCGTGAGGTTGTCCGGGTCGTCGTAGTCGGCCCAGCTGTAGACGTTGAGGCTGTCCTCGAGCTCGCCGTCGGGGGTCGCCGCGGCACCGCCCGCCCCGTTGGAGTTCCCGCCGCACGCCGCGAGCGCGGCGCTGGAGGCGAGGGCGGCGAGGACGCTGCGGCGCCGGGTCAGGGTCCGGTTGAGCCGGCCGGCGGTCGCCGCGGGGACGAGGGCGGTGGGGTGGTCGGTCACAGGGGGCTCCCGGGGGTGTGGGGGGCGGGGAAGACGTGGACGTGCTCGGGGGTGAAGGCGCACCAGACCTCGGTCCCGACCTCGCCGGTGCCGGGGCCGGCGGCACCGCGCGGGGCGCGGGCCAGCACCTCCGCACCCGAGCTCGTCACGACGACGCGCTGGACGACGTCGCCGAGGTGGGCGACGCCCGCGAGGCGGCCGCGGACGCGGTTGGCCGCGCCCGCCGGTTCGCCGGCCGTGACCTGGACGGCCTCGGGGCGGACGGCGGCGAGGACGGGGGACCCGGCCGGCAGGTCGACGGGGCGGGTGGCCAGCGTGCCCTCCGGGCACGTCACCACGCCCGGCTGCACGACCTGGCCGGGCAGGAAGTTCTGCTTGCCGATGAACCCCGCGACGAAGGCGCTGACGGGTTCGGCGTAGACCTCCTCGGGGACCCCGAACTGCTGCACGCAGCCGTCGAGCATGACCGCGATGCGGTCGCTCATGGACAGCGCCTCCTCCTGGTCGTGGGTGACGAAGACGAAGGTCGTGCCCAGCGACGTCTGCAGCAGCTTCAGCTCGACCTGCATCTCCTCGCGCAGCTTGCGGTCCAGGGCGGAGAGGGGTTCGTCGAGCAGCAGCACCTGCGGGCGGTTGACGAGGGCGCGGGCGAGCGCGACGCGCTGCTGCTGACCGCCGGACAGGGCGCTGGGGGACCGCTGCGCGAAGGCGCTCATGCGCACCATCTCCAGCGCCTCGCCGACGCGGCGGCGGACCTCCCCGGCCTCGACGCGCCTGCGCCGCAGCCCCTTCTGCCGCAGCCCGTAGGCGACGTTCTCGGCGACGGTCATGTGCGGGAACAACGCGTAGGCCTGGAACACCGTGTTCACGGGGCGCCGGTGCGGGGGCAGGCCGAGGACGGACCGGCCGTCGATGGCGAGGTCGCCCGCGTCGGGGTGCTCGAACCCCGCGAGCATCCGCAGCAGGGTGGTCTTGCCGCAGCCGCTGGGACCGAGCAGGGACAGGAACTCCCCGGACCGGACGTGCAGGTCGACGCCGTCGACGGCCGTGGCCGCGCCGAACCGCTTGACGACGCCGGTGATGTCGACCGACCCGCCGCCGGTGCCGGCGAGGGAGGAGGTGTCGGGGGCCAGCACGCTCACCGTCCCACCCCCGCCAGGTCCGTCGACGCCTCGTGGACCGGGGTCCCGGCGACGAGGGTCAGGTCGGTCCGCACCCGGTGCAGGTCCCGCGGTTCCACGGAGTAGGGGTCGACGCTGGCGACGGCGAGGTCGGCGACGGCTCCCGCGGTGAGCGTGCCGGCGTCGTCGTGCCGGTTGATCCAGGCCGATCCGGCGGTGTACGCGTGCAGGGCCTCGGTGAGGGTCAGCGCGTGCTCGGGGCCGAAGGGGCGGGCGTCGACGCCCGGCGGGGTGCGGTTGACGGCGACGTGGACGGCCTGCCACGGGTCGGGGGTGGACACCGGCCAGTCCGACCCCATGACCAGGCGCGCCCCGGTCCGCAGCAGCCCCCCGAACGGGTACTGCCAGGAGTTCCGCTCCGGTCCCAGCAGGGGTGTGGTCAACGCGGTCATCTGCTCCTCCTCGCAGGCCCACAGCGCCTGGGCGTTGGCGGTGACGTCGAGCGCGGCGAACCGGGGCACGTCGTCGGGGTGGACGACCTGCAGGTGCGCCAGGTGGTGCCGGCCGCCGCGGGAGGCGGGGGACCGCCGCGCCAGGGCGACGGCGTCGAGGGCGTCGCGCACGGCGCGGTCGCCGATGACGTGCACGTGGACGTCGAAGCCCGCCGCGTCCAGCGCGGGCACGGCGGCCAGCAGCAGGTCGCGGTCCAGGTAGGACAGGCCCGTCTCCCCCGAGCTGCAGCCGCAGCCGTCGAGGTACGGCGTGAGCATCGAGGCGGTCCGGTTCTCCGCGACCCCGTCGAGCATGATCTTGACGCTCGTGGTCCGGAAGCGGTCCGAGCCGGCCGCCGCGACCCGCTCGCGGTGGGCGACGAACCCGGCGACGACGTCGTCGACCTCCTCGGCCGTCCGGCCGCGCGGCCACCACAGGGCGCCGACGACGCGGGCGGTGAGGGTGCCGGCGGCCACCGCGTCCAGGTAGACCGGCGTGGTGTCGGAGTGGCCGGCGTAGGCGCCGACGATGGCGTCCTGCCAGCCGGTGACGCCCACGGAGTGCAGGTACCGCTGCCCCTCGGCCAGCCCGGCCGCGAGGTCGGCCGGGGTGACCGGTGGCAGCAGGCGGCTGACGAGGTCCATCGCGCCCTCGTGCAGCGTGCCGGTCGGGGTGCCGTCGGGGTCGCGCTCGATCCGGCCGTCGACGGGGTCGGGGGTCCGCGCGTCGACCCCGGCCAGCTCCAGGGCCCGGCTGTTGGCCCACGCGCCGTGGTGGTCGCGGTTCAGCAGGAACACCGGCCGGTCCGGCACGACGCGGTCGAGGTCCTCGCGACGGGGGGTGCCGCCGGGGAAGTCGGCCATCGACCAGCCCCCGCCGGAGACCCACTCCCCGGGGTGGGCCGCCGCGTGGGCCGCGACCCGGTCCAGGGCGGCCTGCGCGCCGTGGACCTCGCTGAGGTCGCAGCCCAGGCGTTCCAGGCCGCCCATGACGGGGTGGACGTGGGCGTCGGTGAAACCGGGCAGGACCAGCCGGCCCGCCAGGTCCACCGTCCGGGTGCCGGGCCCGGTCCAGGACCGGAGCTCGGCGTCCGTCCCGACGGCGGCGACGCGGCCGTCGCTGACGGCCACCGCCGTCGCCGAGGGGTGCAACCCGGTCCCGGTGAAAACCCGTCCGGAGTGCAGGACGAGGTCCGCAGTACCGCTCATGGCATCGGAAGGTACAAGCGGATGGCCTCCGTGACAACGGATTCGGTGTTTCCATCGTGTTGCCGCCACGGGTTCCGCCCCTCGAGCGGCCTCCGGCCGACCGATCGCGTGAGGACGCCACCACGGCGAGTACCCACGGGAGGGGCTCAGTGCGCCGTGAGCCGGGCCAGGGCGCTCGACAGGGGCGTCGGACGGCCCAGGGCGGTCTCGGCGGCGTCGGCGGCCCTCGGCGGCGTCGGCGGCCCGCGCGACCAGCAGGCCGGCATTGACGCCCAGCCAGCGCAGCGGCTCGGGCTCCCACCGGGGCGGGACGTGGCCGAACCACGGCAGCCGCAGCAGCTCGGGGTCGGCGCCGGTGATGCTGGCCGCCAGGGTCCGGCCCGCGAGGTTGGCCGTGCCGACGCCGTCGCCCACGTAGCCGCCGGCGCTGCCCAGGCCCGACACCGGGTCGTGCCGGACCGCGGCGTGCCAGTCGCGCGCGATGCCGAGCGGCCCGCCCCAGGCGTGGGTGAACCGGGCACCGGCGACGGCCGGGAACAGGTCCCGCAGCGTGGCCCGCAGCTTCCGGAACACCGCCTCGTCCCCGTCGAACTCCGGCCGGATCGAGGACCCGAAGTGGTACGGGGCACCGCGCCCGCCGAACACGAGCCGGTCGTCGGCGGTCCGCTGGCCGTAGACGACGACGTGCCGGTGGTCGGAGAACGTCTCCCCGTTCTCGAGCCCGGCCTGCTCCCAGAACCGGGCCGGCAGGGGTTCGGTGGCCACCATGAGGGAGTAGACCGGGACGACCTCGCGCGAGCCCGTCGTCGCCGTCCACGCCTCGGTGGCCCGCACCACGTGCCGGGCCCGGACCGTGCCGCGATCGGTGCGGACGCGACCGGCCGCCACCTGCGTGGCGCGCGTGCCCTCGACGATGCGCCCCCCGCGCCGTTCCACGGCCTCGGCCAGGCCGCGCGCGAGCCGCAGGGGGTGGATGCGCGCGCAGTCGGGGGTGTACGTCGCCCCCAGGGCGCGCGTCATCCCGACGGTCTTGCGGGTCTGCTCGGCGTCCAGCAGGCGCAGCCGCTCCGGGGACCCCGCGCGCTCGTCGGCCGCGACCTCGGCGACGGCCCGGGCCAGCTGCGGCTCGCTGCGCGCCACGACGACGGTGCCGCCGCGGCGGAAGTGGCAGTCGATGCCCTCGGCGACCACGACGCGCTCGACCGCGTCGATCGTCGCGCGCATCGCCTCCCGCATGGCCCGGGCCGCCGCGGGACCGTGCTCGGCGGCCAGGGCGGACTCCCCCTGGGGCAGCAGGGCCGAGCACCAGCCGCCGTTGCGGCCGCTCGCCCCGAACCCGACGCGTTCGGCCTCGACGACCAGGACGGAGGCTCCGGGGTCGTGCTCGAGGACGTGGTACGCCGTCCACAGACCGGTGTAGCCGGCCCCGACGACGCACACGTCGACCTCGGTGTCCCCGTCCAGCGGCTCGCGGGCGGGGCCCGGCGGCGCGGTGTCCTCCCACAGCGAGCGCACGGTCACAGCAGCCGGCCCGCCTCGACGAGCACCGACCGCAGCCGCTGCTCGATGTCGTCGAACTCCGGCGGACCGACGACCAGCGGCGGCGCGAGCTGGATCACCGGGTCCCCGCGGTCGTCGGCGCGGCAGTACAGCCCCGCCTCCCACAGCGCGGGTGAGAGGAAACCCCGCAGGAGGCGCTCGGACTCGGCCTCGTCGAACGTCTCCCGCGTCGCCTGGTCCTTGACGAGCTCGATGCCGTAGAAGAACCCCGCCCCCCGGACGTCGCCGACGATCGGCAGGTCGAGCAGGCGCTCGAGCGCCCGGCGGAACAGCGGGGCGTTCTCGTGCACGTGCTGGACGAGGCCCTCGCGCTCGAAGATGTCGAGGTTGGCCATCGCGACCGCCGCCGAGACGGGGTGGCCGCCGAACGTGTAGCCGTGCGCGAACACCTCCCCCGGCGCGCGGAACGGCTCGAACAGGCGCTGGGAGGCGATGACCGCCCCCAGCGGGGAGTACCCGCTGGTGAGCCCCTTTGCGCACGTGATGATGTCCGGGACGAAGTCGAAGTCCTTGCACGCGAACAGCTCACCGATGCGGCCGAAGGCGCAGATCGTCTCGTCGCTGACGAGCAGGACGTCGAGCTCGTCGCAGATCTCGCGCAGTCGCTCGAAGTACCCCGGCGGCGGCGGGAAGCAGCCGCCGGCGTTCTGGACGGGTTCGACGAAGACCGCGGCCACGGTGTCGGGACCCTCGAACTCGATGGCCTCCCCGACCCGGTCGGCGGCCCAGCGGCCGAACGCCTTGGGGTCCTCGCGCAGGTGTTCCGGCGCCCGGTAGGAGTTGGTGTTGGGGGCGCGGAACGTCCCGGGGACCAGGGGTTCGAAGTCGGCCTTCACCCCCGGGATGCCGGTGATGGACAGCGCACCGTGGGTGGTCCCGTGGTAGGCGATGGAGCGGCTGACGACCTTGTGCTTGCCGGGTTTGCCGATGCGCTTGAAGTAGGCCTTGGCGAGCTTCCACGCCGTCTCGACGGCCTCGCTGCCGCTGCCGGTGAAGAACACCCGGTCCAGGTCGCCCGGGGCCTCGTGGGCCAGGCGCTCGGCGAGGTCGATCGCGGCCGGGTGGGCGTAGGACCACAGCGGGAAGAAACCCAGGGTGGAGGCCTGCCGGGCCGCGGCCTCGGCCAGCTCGGTGCGGCCGTGGCCGACCTGGACGGTGAACAGGCCGGCGAGACCGTCGAGGTACTCCCGGCCGTGCTGGTCCCAGATGCGGGCGCCCTCACCGCGGACGATGACGGGCACCTCCTCGCCGGCGTCGAAGGGGGCGTGCCGCGTGAAGTGCATCCACAGGTGCTCTCGGGCGGCCACGGAACGGTCCGTGCCGCGCGGGGTCTTCGCGAGGAGGCTGGACATGCGCCGGACACTAGACCGGCCGGTACAGTTCCACAAGGGATTCCGTCGTTACGTCTTCGTTTCGCGACGGATAGGTCAGCGGGTGCCCCAGTTGTACAGCTGTTTGCGCAGGCTGAGGTAGACGAAGGTCTCGGTCGCGACCACCCCGGGGACGGCGCGGATCTTGGCGTTGATGAGCTCGAGCAGGCCGTCGTCGTCCTCGCAGACGGCCTCCACGATGACGTCGAAGGAACCGGCGGTGACCACGACGTAGTCGATCTCCGGGACCTCGGCGAGCCGGTCGGCGACGATGCGGGTATCCCCCTCGGCCCGGATTCCGATCATCGCCTGCCGGGCGAAGCCCACCTGGACGGGGTCGGTCACGGCGACGATCTGCACCACGCCGCCGTCGAGGAGGCGCTGCACGCGCTGGCGGACGGCCGCCTCGGACAACCCGACGACCTTGCCGATCGCCGCATACGACATCCGGCCGTCCTCCTGGAGGACCTCGATGATCCGCTTGGAGAGGTCGTCGAGGGCGGGCGCGGGCTGACGGTTCGGCACGGCCCGATGCTACGCGGAACCCCTTGTCCCACCGCGAGGCGTCGCGGTACAACTCGGCGCGTGCCGTTCCTCACGTCGAGATCACCGGCCGTCGACGACGCCCTGCGGGCCGTCGCGAGCACCCCGTTCTGGCTGGACGACCCCGGCCGGCCGGACGCCGAACCACCCCTCATCACCGGCACCCGCACCGACCTCGCCGTCGTGGGCGGCGGGTTCACCGGGCTGTGGACGGCCCTGCGCGCCAAGGAGCGCGACCCGGGGCGCGACGTGCTGCTGCTCGAAGGCGCCTGGATCGGGTGGGCCGCCTCCGGCCGCAACGGCGGGTTCATCGACGCGAGCCTGACCCACGGCCGCAGCAACGGTGAACTGCACCTGCCCGGCGAGGTGGACCGGCTCGACGCCCTCGGCCTGGCGAACCTGGACGGTCTGCAGGACAGCGTGGCCCGCTACGGGTGGGACTGCGACTTCGAGCGCACGGGCGGTCTGTCGGTCGCCACCGAGGCGTATCAGGTCGACCAGCTGCGGGGGGAACCCGGGTTCCTCGACACGGCCGCCGTGCGGGCGCAGGTCGACTCCCCCACCTACCTGGCCGGGGTGTGGACGCGGGACGACACCGCCCTCGTGAACCCCGCGCGGCTGTGCTGGGAGCTGAAGCGCACGTGCCTCGAGCTCGGCGTGCGGATCGCCGAGCACACCCCGGTGCGCCACATCTCCTCGGCGGACGGCGACGTCGTCCTGCGGACACCCGGCGGGGACGTGTGCGCCCGGCGCGTCGCCCTGGGCACCAACGTGTTCCCATCGCTCCTGCCGCGCTACCGCTGGCACACCATCCCCGTCTACGACTACGCCCTGGTCACCGAACCCCTGTCGGGCGCGCAGCTCGCGGCCATCGGCTGGCGGAACCGGCAGGGCGTCGGGGACCTGGGGAACCGCTTCCACTACTACCGGCGCACGGCGGACGACCGGGTCCTGTTCGGCGGGTACGACGCCGTCTACCACTACGGCCGGCGGCTGTCGGCCGAGTACGACCAGAACCCCGACTCGTTCCGGACGCTCGCCGCGCACTTCCAGCAGACGTTCCCGCAACTGGAGGGCGTGCGGTTCACGCACGCCTGGGGTGGCGCGATCGACACCTGCACGCGGTTCTTCCCGTTCTTCGGGACCGGCCACGGCGGCCGCGTCGCGCACGTCGCCGGGTACACCGGTCTCGGCGTGGGGATGACCCGCTTCGCGGCCGACGTCGTCCTGGACCTGCTGGCCCGCGCGGAAGACGGCCCCACCGAGCTCACCGAACTCGAGCTCGTGCGGACCCCGCCGGTGCCGTTCCCGCCCGAACCCCTGGCGTGGGGCGGGGTCGAGGTGACCACCCGGTCGCTCGACCACGCCGACCGGCACGAGGGTCAGCGCAACGTCTGGCTGCGGACGCTGGACCGGCTGGGGCTGGGTTTCGACTCCTGACGCGACGGTCCCCGGGGGCCGGGCCGGGCGCGCCGCCCCCGGCGGGGGCACCGGCCGGCTGCGCTCCCACCCGGGTCGGGCGCGGGGGTCGCCTGCCGACCGGGTGAACGTCCCGCGGGGACCCGGTGCGTGTCGGTGGCGGTCGATACCGTCGACGGCGTGATCGACCGCTGGAGCGTGGAGCAGGTGCTCGCGCTGGCCCCCGACGCCTCGAGCGCCACCGCCGGGCGCAAGCTCGGCGTGCCCGCCCCGTGGTCGCAGACCGGCGCGCTCGACCCCGGCGAGGGGACGGGCGGCGCGGTGTGGGGTTCGTGCAAGGGGTCGGGCGCGACGCCCTACCAGACGGTCGTGGACCTGTCCGGCCCGGCGTTCAAGTGCTCCTGCCCGAGCCGCAAGTTCCCCTGCAAGCACGCCCTGGGCCTGCTGCTGCTGTGGGCCGGCGGGGCCGTTCCCGCGGCGAGCACCCCCGCGCCCTTCAGCGAGGCGTGGCTGGCCTCCCGGACCGAGAAGGCCGCGCGCCCCGCGGCGGCCGCCCGGGCCGGGGGGCCACCGGCGGACCCGGCCGTCGCCGCCCGCCGCGCCGAGCAGCGCACCGCCCGGGTCCGCGACGGGGTCGAGGAACTGTCGCGCTGGCTCCACGACCAGACCCGCACGGGGCTGGCGGGCGCCGACCACGCTGGCTACCGGCGCACCGACCCGGTCGCCGCCCGCCTCGTCGACGCGCAGGCCGGTGCGCTCGCCGGTTCCGTGCGCCGGCTCGCGCGGGTCGCGGTCAGCGGGGAGGGCTGGTCCTCGCGGTTGCTGGAGGAGCACGCGATGCTGCACCTGCTGGTCGAGGCCCACGCTCGCGCGCAGGAGTTGCCCGCACCGCTGGCCGCCACCGTCCGGTCCCGCGTCGGCCACCCCGTGCGCACCGAGGACGTCCTCGCCGGGACCCCCGTGCGCGACCGCTGGAACGTGCTCGACCTGCGCGACCACGTCGAGGACCGGCTGGTCACCCGGCGCGCGCACCTCAGCGGTGGACGCAGCGGGCGCACCGCGGTCGTGCTCTCCTTCGCCCCGCCCGGACGTCCGCTGGACGCCTCGCTGGTCCCGGGCACCAGCGTCGAGGCCGACCTGCACTTCCACCCCGGCGCCCACCCGCTGCGCGCCGTCGTCGGGACCCGCCACGGCGACCCCGGTCCCCTGGGCGCCGTCGCGGCCGAGACGGTGGCCGCCGCGCACGCCCGGTGGGCCGGTGCGCTGGCCGCGGACCCGTGGCTGCCCGAACTGCCCGTCGTGCTCGCCGACGTCGTCCTGTCCGCACCGCCGTCCGCACCGGTCGCGGGCACCGTCCCGGCGCAGGAGGGCTGGGCGCTGGTGGACACCGCCGGGCACGCGGTCCCCCTCACCGGCCCCGACGGGGTGTGGACGTTGCTGGCCGTCACGGGGGCGGCGCCGTGCGCGGTGGCCGGGGACTGGACCCCGGAGGGGCTGCGCCTGAGCGCCGCCGTGACCGGGGACGGGCTGGTCCGGCTGTGACGACACCCCCGACCACCGGCCCCAGCGCCGGCGGGGCCGGCTGGGACGCCCTCGTCGGTGCCGCCCTGCTGGGCACGGACCGCCGTCCCGCCGACCTGTCCGCGCTGCCCGCCCCCGTGGCCGCCGCGCTCGCCGACGTGCGCGCCGCGGTGGGCGCGCGGGACGCCACGACCACCCTGCTGGACGCCGCCGCCCTCCTGACGGTCCACCGCCGCGCCGGGCGGACCCCGCTGCCCGGCCGCACCCCGCTCACCCCCGCGCCCACCGGTGACGACGCTCCACTGCCCGCGGCGGCCGCGGCCCGCCTGGGGTCGCTGCTGGCCCGGCTGGGCCCGGGAACCCCCGGCGGCGGTGAGGGCGGGAGGACCGACACGCTGCTGCGGACGTGGCTGAGCCTGGCGGCGGACGCCGGCTGCACCCTCCCGCCCCCGCGACTGCCCGCGCTGCTCGACCTGGCCCTGCGGCGCGACGGGATCGCCGCCGCAGTGGCCCCGGTGCTGGGCCCGCGCGGCTGGTGGCTGGCCGGGCTGCGCGCCGACTGGGCCGGCGCCGTGGAACCCCACCGCCCAGCGGCTCCCTCGTCCCCCGGCGGTGGGCCCGACGACGCGCAGGTCCCGGACCCGGTGTGGGAGCACGGCAGCCCCGCGGATCGCCGCGCCTGGGTCCGGCGGCTGCGGCGGCAGGACCCGGCGGCCGCCCGCACCGCGCTGCTGGCCACGACCTGGCGCTCCGAACGCGCCGAGGACCGCGCCGCCTTCGTCGCGGCGGTGGCCGTCGGGCTGTCGGCGCAGGACGAGGAACTGCTCGAACGCGCCCGCGCCGACCGCAGCCAGGACGTGCGCCGCGCCGCCGAGCAGCTCCTGGCGCGGCTGCCCGGGGCCGCGTGGACCCAGCGCGTGCACCGGGCCGCGCTGGCCGCCGTGCACCTGGAACGGCACCGGCTGCGGCGCACCCTCGTCGTCACCCTGCCCGACCCCACCGACCCGGCCCTGCCGCCGGTGAGCGCCGGGGCCGCTCCCGCGGGGGTGGGCCCGGGCGCCTGGGCCCTGCAGCAGCTGGTCGCGCTCACGCCGCCCGGCGCCTGGGAGCAGGCGCTGGGCGAGAGCCCCGAACGCCTCCTCGCGCTGCCCGTCGACGGCGGTCCGGGCCAGGACCTGCACACCGCCTGGGCCCGCGCCACCGTCCTGCACCGCGACGGGCGCTGGGCGCGGGCGCTGCTCGACGCCGGCGCCGACGGCGGGTACGCCACCGGCCACGACGCCGAGCTGCTGGCCGTCCTGCCGCCCGCCGAGCGGGTCGCCGCCGTCGTGGCGGTCGTCACCGCCGCCGCGCGCAGCAGGCGCGACGACGCCGACGACCGGGTCGTCGCGGTCGTCGCGGCCTGCCCGGGGCCGTGGCCGCAGCCGCTGGCCGACGCCGTGCTCGGCTGGCTCACCGCGGCACCCCGTCGCAGCCGGTGGGTCACGCACGACCTGCTGGAGCGGGCCGCGCACCGCCTGCCGGCCACTCCCGCCACCGCCGACGCGCTGCGCGTCGTCGCCGACGCCCTGCCCGACGACACCCCGTGGCGCTCCGCCCTGACCGACGTCGCCGACACCGTGGCCGAACGCCACCAGATGCTCGAGGAGTTCCGTTGACCGTCCCCGCCACCGCTACGACCGGCGCCACCGAGGACCGTCCCGGGGAGGTGGTGCTGCGCCCGCACGCCGAGCAGGCCTTCGCCGCGGAACTGGCCGCCCTCGCCGCGGCCGACGACCGCCCCCGCCCGGCGGCGTGGCGGCTCTCACCGTGGGCGGTCACCACCTACCTGCTCGGCGGAACGCTGTCCGACGGCACGGTGATCACCCCCAAGTACGTCGGCCCGCGCCGCCTGGTGGAGGTGGCCGTCGCGACCCTGGCCACCGACCGGGCGCTGCTGCTGCTCGGGTCCCCCGGCACCGCCAAGACGTGGGTGTCGGAACACCTGGCCGCCGCCGTCAGCGGCCGCTCCACCCTGCTCGTGCAGGGAACGGCCGGCACCGCCGAGGAGGCCATCCGCTACGCCTGGAACTACGCGCGCCTGCTGGCGGAAGGGCCCAGCGCCGCCGCGCTCGTCCCCTCCCCGGTGATGACCGCCATGCAGGGGGCCGGCATCGCCCGCGTCGAGGAACTGACCCGCATCCCCTCCGACGTGCAGGACGCCCTCATCACGGTGCTGTCGGAGAAGACGCTGCCCGTCCCCGAACTGGGGATCGAGGTCCAGGCGCGCCGGGGTTTCAACGTCATCGCCACCGCCAACGACCGCGACCGCGGCGTCAACGAGCTGTCGTCGGCGCTGCGCCGGCGCTTCAACACCGTCGTGCTGCCGCTGCCGGCCAGCGAGGACGAGGAGGTCGACATCGTCACGCGCCGGGTCGCCCAGCTCGGTGCGGCGCTCGAACTGCCTCCCGTGGCGACGGCGGGCGAGGAGATCCGCCGCGTGGTCACCGTCTTCCGGGAACTCCGCTCGGGGCAGACGAGCGACGGGCGCACCCGTCTGAAGAGCCCCTCCGGCACGCTCTCGCCCGCCGAGGCGATCTCGGTGGTCACCCACGGCATCGCACTCGCGGCGCACTTCGGCGACGGGCAGCTGCGCCCCGACGACGTCGCCGCCGGGATCCTCGGCGCCGTCGTCAAGGACCCCGTCGCCGATCGCGCCGTGTGGACGGAGTACCTCGAAGCCGTCGTCCGCGAACGTCGCGACTGGGCGCCGTTCTACCGCGCCTGCCGCGAGGTGAGCGGGTGAGCACGGCTCCCACGGGCGGGACCGGGATCCTGGTGACCGCACCCGGTGACGGCGGACCCGGTGACGGGACGCCGGTCGTGGAGGTCCTCGGCGTCCGCCACCACGGCCCCGGTTCCGCGCGCGCGGTCCGGGCCGCGCTGGAACGGCTGCGGCCCGACGTCGTCCTCGTCGAGGGCCCCGCCGACGCCGACCCGCTGGCCGTCCTCGTGGGCGACCGCGACCTGGTGCCGCCCGTGGCGCTGCTCGCCCACGTCACCGACGAACCCGGCACGGCGGCGTTCTGGCCGTTCGCGGTGTTCTCCCCGGAGTGGCAGGCGCTGGTGTGGGCCCGGGAGCACGGCGCGCACGTCCGCTTCTGCGACCTGCCGTCCAGCAGCAGCCTCGTCCAGCGCACCGACGCGGAAGAACCCGCGGCCGAACCCGCGGGCGGACCCACCGACGAACCCACCGGTGAACTCGCGGACGAACCCACCGGTGAACTCGCGGACCCGCTGGGGGTGCGCCGCGACCCGCTGGCCGCCCTGGCCGCGGCGGGCGGCTACGACGACCCCGAACGGTGGTGGGAGGACGTCGTGGAATCCCGCTCCGACGCCCCGGCCCCCTTCGCGGTCCTCACCGAGGCCATGGCCGAACTGCGCGCCGTCACCCCCGCACTGCCTGCGGTGCAACAGCTCCTGGAGGACCGCCGGGAAGCGCACATGCGCCAGGTCCTGCGGGAGACCCTCAAGGGCGGGGCCCGCCGGGTCGCCGTCGTCTGCGGGGCCTGGCACGCGCCCGCGCTGAGCGGGACGCTGCCCTCCGCGGCCTCCGACGCCCGGCTGCTGCGCGGGACCCCGAAACGGCGGACCACCCTGAGCTGGGTGCCCTGGACGCACTCGCGGCTCGCGCGCGCCTCCGGGTACGGGGCGGGCATCACCTCCCCCGGCTGGTACCACCACCTGTTCACCGCCCGCGACGAACCCGTCGCCCGCTGGCTGACGAGGGTCGCCGGCGTCCTGCGCGCCGAGGACCTGCCCGTCTCCAGCGCCCACGTCATCGAGGCCGTCCGGCTGGCCGAGACCCTCGCGCTGCTGCGCGGGCGTCCGCTGCCCGGGCTGGCCGAGGTCACCGAGGCCACCCGCGCCGTCCTGGCCGAGGGAGAGGAGGCCCTGCTCGCCCTCGTCACCGACCGCCTCGTGGTCGGCGAGTCGATGGGCACCGTCCCCGACGGCGCCCCGACGGTGCCGCTGGCCGCGGACCTGCGCGCGAGCGCGAAGCGGTTGCGCCTGGCCCAGGAACCCGCCGAGCGGGCGCTGGAACTGGACCTGCGCAAGGACACCGACGCCGCCCGCAGCCGGTTGCTGCACCGGCTGCGGCTGCTGGGCGTGGGCTGGGGGGTGCCCACCCGCTCGCAGGTCCGCGGCACCGGCACCTTCCGCGAGGCGTGGCGCCTGGTGTGGGCGCCCGAGCTGGCCGTGGCCGTCGTGGAGGCCTCCCTCTGGGGCACGACGGTGGCCGCCGCCGCGAACGCCAAGGCGGTCGCCGACGCCGCCGACGCGTCGCTGCCCGCGCTCACCGGTCTCGTGGAGCACTGCCTCCTGGCCGACCTGGCCGAGGCCCTGCCGGCGGTCGTCCGCGCCGTGGACGACCGCGCCGCGCTCGACCTCGACGTCGCGCACCTCGTGGCCGCGCTGCCGGCGCTGGTGCGCGCCGCCCGCTACCGCGACGTCCGCGGCACCAGCACCGAGGCGCTGAGCGCCGTCGCGAGCAGCCTGCTCGTGCGCACCTGCGCCGGGCTGCCGGCCGCCGTGACCAGCCTCGACGACGCCGGGGCCGCCGCGCTGCGCGCCGCCCTGGACGACGTCCACGCCGCCGTCGCCCTCTGGCAGGACCCCGACGCCGACGAGCGGTGGTCCGGCGCGCTGGCCGGGGTGTCGGCCCGCACCGACGTCCACGGCCTCCTGTCCGGCCGCGCCACCCGCCTGCTGCGCGACACCGGACGGCTGCTGCCCGCCGAGGCCGCCCACCGGCTGCAGCGGGCCTTGTCGATCGGCACGCCCGCCCCTGCGCAGGCGGCCTGGGTCGAGGGGTTCCTGGGCCGTGACGGGTTGCTGCTCGTCCACGACACGGACCTGCTCGCCCTGCTCGACGGCTGGGTGTGCTCCCTGCCGGAGCGGGAGTTCACCGACGTCCTGCCGCTGCTGCGGCGCACCTTCGGCGCCTACGACCGCGCCGAGCGCCGCAGCATCGGCGACGCCGTCACCCGCCGGCCCCCGGCCGGCACCACGACCGGGGCCGCCGACGTCGACGACGCCCTCGCCCTGCCCGCGCTGCGCACCGCGGCGTTCCTGCTCGGAGGCCCCGCATGAGCACCGGCACCACCGACGGGACGGGTGCGGTTCCCGTGCCGGTCGTCGACGAGGCCGGGCGCGCCCGCCGCTGGCGGTTGCTGCTCGGCGACGCCGCGGACGGTTGCGCCCCGCGCCTGACCGGTGCGGACGCCGCGGTGGACGCCGCGCTGGCCGCCCTCTACGACCAGCCCGACACGGCCCCCGGTGCGCGGGGACGGCGCTCGGCCGGGCTCGGCGGGTCCGCCCCGTCGGTGGCGCGGTGGCTGGGCGACATCCGCACCTACTTCCCCTCCTCCGTCGTGCAGGTCGTGCAGCGCGACGCGGTGGAGCGGCTGGACCTGACCCGCCTGCTGCTGGAACCGGAACTGCTCGGCGCGGTCCAGCCCGACGTGAACCTCGTCGGAACCCTGCTGTCCCTGAGCCGGGTCCTGCCCGAACGCACCCGGGAGACCGCCCGCCAGGTCGTCGCCGAGGTCGTGCGCCAGATCGAGGCGCGCGTCGCCGACCGCACCACGTCCGCGGTGGCCGGGGCCCTGGACCGTTCGGCGCGCACGCACCGCCCCCGGCTGCACGACGTCGACTGGGGCGCCACGATCCGCGCCAACCTCGCCCACTACCTGCCCGAGCACCGCACCGTGGTGCCCGAGCGGCTCGTCGGCCACGGCCGCCGTCAGCAGGTCGTGGCCAAGGAGGTCGTGCTGGAGATCGACCAGTCCGGGTCGATGGCCGAGTCCGTCGTGTACGCCAGCGTCTTCGGCGCGGTGCTGGCGAAGATGCGCACCCTGAAGACCACGCTCATCGCCTTCGACACCGAGGTCGTCGACCTCACCGCGTCCCTCGCCGATCCCGTCGACGTCCTGTTCGGCGTGCAGCTCGGCGGCGGGACCGACATCAACCGCGCCATCGCCTACGGCCAGGACCGCATCACCCGTCCCGCGGACACGCTGTTCTTCCTCATCAGCGACCTGTACGAGGGCGGTGTCCGCGACGAGATGGTGAAGCGGATGGCCGCGATGAAGGCCGCCGGGGTGCAGGTGGTCGTCCTGCTCGCCCTGTCCGACAGCGGGGCGCCCGCCTTCGACCGCGAGAACGCGGCCGCGCTGGCGGCGCTCGGCATCCCCGCGTTCGCCTGCACCCCCGACGCGTTCCCCGACCTGCTGGCGCTGGCCATGACCGGCGGTGACGTCGGTGCGTGGGCGCAGCGGGAGATCGCGGCGGCCACCGCCCCGCACCGGTAGGCGCGCTGCGGTGGCCGTCCGTCGCCACGACCACGACCACGACGCCCCGCGCCCCACCTCGTCGGCGTCGAGGGCCGTCGCTGAGGGCCCGCTCACCGCACTGCTTCGTACAACCTCTCCGGGCGCCCCGCTCCGTAGCGCAGCCGCACCTGGGCCCGGCGTTGCCCCGCGAAGTGCTCCAGGTAGCGGCGCACCGCGACCCGGGACAGTCCCAGCTGCGCGGCGACCTCGCTGGCCGACACCGGGGCGCTCGCCCGGGCCAGGACGTTCGCCACGAGCTCGGCGGTCTCCACGCTCAAACCCTTCGGCAGGGAACTCCCGGGACCACCGCCCGCGAGGGGGGCCGGGACGCCCAGGGCGCGGTCCACGTCGGCCTGCTGCAGGACGCCGGTCGTCAGCGTGCGGCGCGCACCCCGGACGTGCTGCAGCCGTTCGGCGAGCTGCTCGGCCCCGAACGGTTTGATGAGGTAACCGGCCACCCCTCCTCGCAACGCCTCGCGCACCGTCTCGGCCTCGCGGGCGGCGCTGATGACGACGACGTCGACGTCGGCGCCGGCCTCACGCAAGCGGGCGAGCACCTGCAGGCCGGGGACGTCCGGCAGGTACAGGTCCAGCAGCACCACGTCCGGGCGCACCTGCTGCACCAGTTCCAGCGCCTGCGCCCCCGAACCCGCCGTTCCGACGAGCAGGCAACCCGGCACCGCCCGCACGAACCCGCCGTGGACCGAGGCGACCATCGGGTCGTCGTCGACGACCAGCACGCGCAACGTGTCCTCAGGCACGGACCACCGCCGACGGGGGTGAGGGCAGGGTGGCGGTGAACGTGGCGCCACCGTGCTCGCCGCGGTGCAGCTCCAGCTTCCCCCCGCGGCGGTGGCACACCAGCTGCACCAGGGCCAGACCCACGCCGTGACCACCGGGCGGTGAGTCGTCCTTCGAGGTCGTCCCCCGTCGCACGAGGTGCGGGAGCAACCGCGGGTCCACCCCCGGGCCGTCGTCGCGCACCAGGACCACCGCGCCCCCGGCACCGTCGTCGCGCACGTCGACCTCCACCGTGCCGCCGCCGGTCCCGGCGGCGGCGTCCACCGCGTTGTCGACCAGGTTGCCCACCACGGTCACCAGGTCGTCGGACAGGTCGTCGGGCACGGCGGGCAGTTCGGCCTCGGCGGCCAGGACGAGTTCCACGTCCCGCTCGTCGGCCACGCTGGTGCTGGCCAGCAGCAGCGCCGCCAGCGCGGGGTCGCCGACCTGCGCGGCGATCTGCTCGCCGAGTTCGGCGTGGGCGCGGCTGACGCGGTCGATGAAACCCACCACGTCGTCGTAGCGGCCCAGCTGCACCAGGCCGGAGATCGTGTGCAGCCGGTTGGCGAACTCGTGGGTCTGCGCGCGCAGCGCCTGCGTGGTCGTGCGGCTGAGCCCCAGCTGGTGCTGCAGCGCCACGAGTTCGGTGCGGTCGCGCATCGTGGTCACCGTACCCACCGCTTCGGCACCGGCGCCGCTGCCCCGGTGCAGCACCGTGCGGTTGAGCACGAGCAGTCGTCCACCGGCGACGACGGGGCGGTCGCTGGGGGCCGGACCGTGCAGCAGGAGGTCCACGACCTCGCGCGGGAGGGACAGCGCCTGCACGCGCTGACCGACCGCGCCCGCCGGCAGGTCCAGCAGTTCGCGGGCGGCGTCGTTGGCGACGGTGACGACCCCTTCGCGGTCCAGGGCGATGACGCCCTCGCGGATGCCGCGCAGCACCGTCTCGCGGTGGGTGGCCAGCGAGGCGATCTCCCGCGGCTCCAGCCCCAGCGTCTGGCTCTTGACCCGGCGCGCCAGCAACCAGGCCCCCAGCAGACCCACCAGGGCCGACATGCCCAGGTAGGTGGCCAGGTCCGGCAGAGCGGTGCGCAGCTGCACGCTCCACGGCACGGCGTCCTGCCCCACCAGGACGGCTCCCACGACGCTGCCCGGCACGCGCCCGGCCCGGCGGCTCACGTCGGCGAGGACCGGCACCCGCGCGGCGGTGGTGACCGCCCCGCCCAGCCGGACCCTGCCCAGCCAGGAGGAGTCGTCGGCCGGACCGGCCGGTGCCGCCGGCAGCGACGTCCCCAGCGAGCGCGGGTCAGCGGGCGAGGCGATCACCCGGCCGTCGGGTCCGGCCAGGAGCAGCACCGCCACGTCGGAGGTGGTGCGCAACTGCTCGGCGGTGACCGCGAGCGCCGCCGCGGTGGTCCGCCCGTCGGCCGCGTCGGCCAGCTGCTGGCGCACCAGCGGCAGGGAGGCGACGTACTCGGCGACCTGGCGCACCCGGCGCTCCTGGGCGTCGGTGGAGGCCTGCCGCGACTGGGCGACCGACACCGCCCCCACGCCGACGAGGACGACGGTGAACAGCAGGACCTGCACGATGAGGATCTGCCCGGCCAGGCTGGTGTGCCTGCGCCTGCCGTGCCCGCTCGGTCCGCCCACTCGTCCCCCTCCACGCGCCGCCCCGGCACGTCGGCGCGACCTCGCGGTCGGCTCACCGGTGAGCCGTGCCGTCCCGTCCCGCCGTGGGTACGACGCGCCGGGATCCTACTCGTCGCGACCACAAGGACCGCAAAGACCACTGCCACCGCAAGGGTGACCTCGCGAAGGCACCGGGGCAGCATGACGGGCGACGGGAGGGCACCGGCTCCCCGTCCGCCCGGGCCGACCGGCTCCGGCGCAGGCCGTCGACGAGGACGCCATGACCGACACCACGACCCGAACCGGTCGCCGGGCCCCGGGCTCACCACCGGGCCCCCCGCGCCGGGTCCTGCTCGGCGCGCTCGCCGCCCTGCCCGCGCTGACCGCCACCACCGGCTGTGGCGTCACCCGCCGGGCCGCCGCCACCAGCGGCACCCTGGACCGGCTGCAACTGCTGGTGCCCAACGCCCCGGGAGGGGGGTACGACACCACCGGCCGCTCGGCCGTGCGCGTGATGGAGGAGGTGGGCGTGGCCGAGGGGGTCGAGGTCACCAACCTCTCCGGCGCCGGCGGCACCGTGGGCCTGGCCCGTTGCGTCAGCGAGAGCGGCAACCCGCAGTTCCTGATGTCGATGGGCCTGGGCGTGGTGGGCGCCTCCTACACCAACGACGTCGACGTCACGCTGGACCAGACCACCCCCGTCGCGCAGCTCATCGAGGAGGCCGGCGTGGTGCTCGTGCCCACGAACTCGCCGTTCGCCACCCTGACGGACCTCGTCGACGCCTGGCGCGCCGACCCGGGCGCGCTCGCCGTCGGCGGCGGTTCCTCCCCGGGCGGACCGGACTTCCTGCTGCCCATGCAGCTGGCCGACGCCGTCGGTGTCGACCCCACCGACGTGAACTACATCGTCTACGACGGTGGTGGGGACCTGCTGCCCGCGCTGCTGGGTGGTCAGATCGCCTTCGCCACCAGCGGGTACGGCGAACTGCTGGACCAGATCACGACCGGCGCGGTGCGCGTCCTGGCCGTCTCCAGCGAGCAGCGGGTCCCCGTCCTGGACGTGCCGACGTTGCGCGAGCAGGACGTGGAGCTGACGTTCACCAACTGGCGCGGGCTGGTCGCCCCACCCGACCTGGACGAGACGGAGGTGGCGAGGCTCGTGGACGCCGTGAGCCGGATGCACGACTCCCCGCAGTGGCGGCAGGTCCTCACCGACAACGCCTGGACCGACGCCTTCACCGCCGGCGACGCGTTCGGCGCGTTCCTCGACGAGCAGGCCGCGCGGGTCCGCGACGTGCTGGCCCGCCTGGGGCTGGTGTGAGCGCCGCGGTGGCGCCCGGCGCCACGGACCTCGCGCCGCGGCGACGCGACCTGTCGCAGCTCGGCGTGTGCGCGTTGCTGCTCGGCCTGAGCGCACTGGTGGTCACCGACACGGCGACCCTGTCGCAGGGCCTGGTCGACGAGGGGGTCGTCGGTCCGCGCCCCGTGCCGTACGTCGTGGCTGCCGGTCTGGCGCTGACCGCGGTCGTCCTGGCCGTGGACGTGCTGCGGGGTGGGCGCGGGGAGGCCGAGGGCGGGGAGGACGTCGACGTCTCGGCCCGCACCGACTGGGCGCGCCTGGGCACGCTGGGACTCGTCTTCGCCGCCAACGTCCTGCTGGTGGAGCGGCTGGGCTGGGTGGTCTCGGCCGCGTTGTTCTTCGGCGCCACCGCCAAGGTGCTCGGCGGGCGCAGCCTGCTGCGCGCGATCGCCGTCGGTGCCGTGCTCTCGTCGCTGACCTTCTACTTCTTCTGGGTGGTGCTGGGCATCCAGCTGCCACCCGGCATCCTGGACGGGATCCTGTGATGGGTGACATCGGGTTGTTGATCGGCGGGTTCGGCGACGCGCTGACGCCCGCCAACCTCGCCTTCGCCGCCCTCGGCGTCGTCCTGGGGACCGCGGTCGGTGTCCTGCCCGGCATCGGCCCGGCGATGACGGTGGCGCTGCTGCTGCCGCTGACGTACACCCTGGAACCCACCAGCGCCCTCATCATGTTCGCCGGCATCTACTACGGCGGCATGTACGGGGGGTCCACGACCGCCATCCTGCTGAACACCCCCGGCGAGTCGTCCTCGGTGGTGACGGCGCTGGAGGGCAACAAGATGGCCCGCAGCGGCCGGGCGGCGCAGGCGCTGTCCACCGCCGCCATCGGCTCCTTCGTCGCCGGGACCATCGGTTCGGTCCTGCTGGTGGCCGCCGCCCCCCTCATGGTGAACCTGGCGGTGAACCTCAGCGAGGGCGACTACTTCGCCTTGATGGTCCTGGCCCTGCTGGCGGTGACCGCGGTCCTGGGGTCCTCGCGGGTCCGGGGCTTCGCGTCCCTGTTCATCGGCCTGACCATCGGCTTGATCGGCCTGGACGCCATCAGCGGCCAGGCCCGCCTGACGTTCGGGGTGCTGCAACTGATCGACGGCATCGACATCGTCGTCATCGCGGTGGCGATCTTCGCCGTCGGCGAGGCGCTGTGGGTGGCCTCGCGCATGCGGCGCTCCGCGGTGGAGGTCATCCCCGTGGGCCGGCCCTGGATGGGCCGGGCGGACTGGAAGCGCTCGTGGAAACCGTGGTTGCGCGGCACCGCGCTCGGTTTCCCCTTCGGCGCGGTTCCCGCCGGCGGCGCAGAACTGCCCACGTTCCTGTCCTACGTCACCGAACGCAAGCTGTCCCGGCACCCCGAGGAGTTCGGCAGGGGAGCCATCGAGGGGGTCGCCGGGCCGGAGGCGGCGAACAACGCCTCGGCCGCCGGGACCCTCGTCCCCACCCTCGCGCTGGGCATCCCCACCAACGCCACCGCCGCGGTCCTGCTCGCGGCCTTGATCTCCTACGGTTTCCAGCCCGGGCCGCTGCTGTTCGAGCGCGAGCCGGACCTGGTCTGGGCGCTCATCGCGAGCCTGTTCATCGGCAACGCCCTGCTGCTGGTGCTGAACCTGCCGCTGGCGCCGGTGTGGGCCAAGCTCCTGCGGATCCCCCGTCCCTACCTGTACGCCGGGATCCTGTTCTTCGCCACCCTGGGCGCCTACGCCGGCAACCTGCAGACCTTCGACCTGTGGCTGCTCCTCGCCTTCGGTGTGCTGGGCTTCGTCATGCGCCGCTTCGGCCTGCCGGTGCTCCCCCTGATCATCGGGGTGATCATCGGTCCGCTGGCCGAGGAACGCATGCGCACGGCGCTGACCATCTCCCGGGGGAGCTGGAGCGGCCTGGTCGCCGACCCGTTCTCCATCGCCGTCTACGTCGCGGTGGTCCTGGTCGTCGCGTTCCCGCTGTACCGGCGCGTGCTGCCGGCCCGGCTGGGAGGTCGGCGCCAGGCCCGCACCACCGACCTGCGCGCCGCGGGCGCCCACCACGAGGAGGCCCACCGGTGACCGTCGTCGTCGCGTACGCGCCCACCCCGGAAGGAGAAGCCGCCCTGGAGGCGGGGGTGGAGGAGGCGCAGCGCCGGGGTGAGGACCTGTTCGTGCTCAACGCCCCCGCGGGCGCCGCGCTGGCGGAGAAGACCTACGCCTCCCCCGACCAGTTGGAGCAGGTCCGTCGACGCCTCGCCGGTACCGCCGTGCGGGCGCAGGTCGTGCAGCGCGCAGGGCAGGGGGACACCGCCGACGTCGTCGTCGACGCCCTGCACGAACTGAACGCCTCCGCCGTCGTCGTCGGTCACCGCCGCCGCACCCCGGTGGGCAAGTTCCTCATGGGCAGCGCCGCGCAACGCATCATCCTCGACGCTCCCTGCCCGGTGATCAGCGTCAAGCCGGCGCTGCGGGGGTGAGACGCGGCGGGCGGAGGGGCGGGCGGACGTCGTTCGCCACCTCCGCCGCCCTCTCCTGCCGGTAGCCGGCCGGGGTCGACGGTCAGCACGCCCGAGGTCGGCGAGCGGTTCCACGCACCCCTGCGCCGGGTCGGGACCGGTGGTGCCCGAACTCCCCCCGCGGTGGCGGCCGCCCAGGCCGCCGGGCGGCCCGCGAGCGACCTGCGACGCCGGTCGTGGCCCGCCCAGCGAGGGGCGGGGGGAACGTGCTCCCGAGCCGGACGGTGACGGCGGGTTCGCCCGGAACTGCGATCCCGGCGGCGCGGTCCGGGGCCGGGCCTCGCGCAGCCCGGCGTCGTCGCCGCGGGTGGTGCCGCGCTGCACACCGGTACCCGCGCGGAGCGGCGGCGACCGTTCCGGCCCCCCGTGAACGCAGTTGCTCCAGAGCGTTGACACGGCCGGACGCCGACCTTAAGGTCCCGCTATACGCAAGGCAAATGCCTTTCGGAACAACTCGGGGCACGGTCCCAGCGAAGGAGCCTCCCTTGCCCGCCTCAGACTCCCCCCGCACCCACCGACCCGTCGCGCCGCCGGCCGTCCCCGCCCGCGCCGCGGCCGACGAGCGGGCACGCCCCACCGCCCGCACGACGTTCCGCAGCACCCTGCGCACCACCTCCCGCGCCGGCGCGCTGCGCCGCCTGGGGCTCTGGCTGGTCCTGGCCGTCGTCGTGGCGGTCCTGTCGATCGTCTCCCCCACCTTCCGCTCGACGTTCAACCTCCAGAACGTCCTCGAGCAGAACGCCCTCATCGGCGTCGTCGCCTGCGGGATGACCATCATGATGATCTCCGGGGGTTTCGACCTCTCCGTGGGCGCCACCGGTGCCACCGCCGCCGTGACCGGCGCCGCCGTGGCGAACCTCGGGTGGGGCACCGTGCCCACCGTGGCGGCCGCCCTGCTGGTCGGGCTGGTCGTCGGGCTGGTCAACGGCGTGCTGATCGCGCGGTTGCGCATCAACGCCTTCGTGACCACCTTCGCCATGGCCAGCGTCGTCCTGGGTCTCCTCTTCGTCTCCACCGGGGCGCAGTCCATCCCCGGCGGGACGCCGGCCCTGCAGTGGGCGGCCACGGGCCGGCTGGGACCGGTCCCCGTCAGCTTCGTCCTGTTCGCCGCCTGCCTGCTGGTGGTGTGGCTGCTGCTGACGCGCACCAAGTTCGGGCACTACGTCCACGCCGTGGGCGGCAACGCCCAGGCCAGCCGGTTGTCCGGCGTCCCGGTGGAACTGGTCCAGATCGCCTCCTTCGCCCTCGGCGGCGTCTTCGCCAGCGCCGGTGGCCTCATCCTGCTGGGCCAGACCAGCGTGGGGCAGCCGTCGGCGGCCGCTGACTGGCCGCTGCGCGCGATCGCCGTCTGCGTCGTCGGCGGGGTCGCGCTGACCGGTGGCGTGGGGCGGATCGAGGACGTCCTGGCCGCCACCCTGCTGCTGGGCGTCATCGCCAACGGCATGAACCAGCTGGGCATCGCCAGCGACTGGCAGCCCATCGTCACCGGCCTGGTCATCCTCGTCGCCGTCGTGCTCGACCAGCACAGCCGGCGCAAGCGGGTCACGGCCCCGGCACCCGCACCCGCACCCGCAGCCACGCCGTCACCGGCGACCGGCACCGCCCCGCGCACCTCCTGAGCCCCCTCCCCGTCCTCCGCCCCGAAAGCGAGCACCCGATGCACGAGCACGTCACGCGCCGCACCGTCATCCGCTCCGTCTCCGCCGCGCTGGCCCTGGCGGCCGCCGGCAGCACCGCCGCCTGCGGGCAGTCCGACACCGCCGCGGGCCAGGAGCGCCTGCTGATCGGCGTGGCCCAGGCCGACACCACCGTCTCCTTCCTGGCCACCCTGGACAAGGCCATCGAGGAGGAGGCCGAGAAGCTGGGCATGGACACGGTCATCCTCAACGGCGAGTACGACAACGCCGTCCAGGCGGCCAACGTCAACCAGCTCGTCGCCCGGAAGGTGGACGTCATCCTGGTGATCTCCTCCAGCCCCACCGCCGTCGTGCCGGCCATCCGGAACGCGGCCGACGCCGGGATCCCCGTCATCGCGGTCAACGCCCGCCTGGACGAGGCCGCGGAGGTCGTGACCTACGTGGGAGCCTCGGACTTCGACTACGGCAAGGGCGAGGGCCAGCTGCTGGCCCAGGCCCTGCCGCAGGGCGGCGACGTCGCGGTCATCCTCGGCCCCCTGGGCTCCACCCCCCAGGTCCAGCGCCTGGCAGGCCTGAAGGAGGCGATCCAGGACCGCCCCGACATCAGGATCGTCGCCACCCCCAACGACGACTTCGACAGCAGCAAGAACCTCGCCGTCACCCAGGACCTGCTGACCAAGTACCCGCGGGGCGAGCTGGCCGCGGTCGTGGCGCAGGGACCCCAGATGTACGTCGGCGCCGACTACGCCTTCAAGAACGGCCGCAGCGAGGTCAAGTTCATCGCCGGTGACTACTCCCAGCAGGTCGAGGAGTCCATCCGCTCCGGCGCGATGTACGGCACGGTCAACCAGAGCCCGGAACTGGAGGGCCAGCTGGGGGTCCGGTACGCCCACGCCTGGCTGACCGGCAAGCAGGACGACGTGCCCCGGCCCGAGCACCTCATCGACCTGCCCGCCATCACCCGGGAGAACGTCGACGCCAACCCGTCGTCGTGGAGCAACTGATGCCCGGGCCGCACCCGCCCGGGCCGCAGCCGCCGGGTGCGCCGCGCAACCCCAGCCTCGCCATCTCGGGACTGACCAAGAAGTTCGGCGCCTCCACGGTCCTGGACGGGGTCGACCTCGTGGTCGGCCGCGGCCGGGTCCACGCCCTCATCGGCCAGAACGGCGCCGGGAAGTCGACGCTCGTCAAGACGCTGGCCGGCCTGTACCCCGACTACTCCGGTGACATCCAGGTCGACGGCCGGGACGTCACCATGCGCAACCCCCGCCAGGCCCGTCGCGACGGCGTCGCGGTCATCCACCAGGAGTTCAGCCTGGTCTCCACCCTGACCGTGGCCGAGAACCTCCTGCTGGGCCGCGAAGGCGCCGGCTGGAGGTACGACGGGGCCCGGCTGGTCGAGGACGCCGCCGACCTCGTGCGGCGCGTCGGCATCACCCTGGGCGCCGAGCTGACCGCCCCCACCGAGGGGTTGAGCCCGGCGGTGCACCAGCGGATGGAGATCGTCAAGGCGCTGGCCGAGAACGCCAAGGTCCTCGTCATGGACGAACCCACCGCGCGCCTGTCCGAGGCCGAGCGCGTCGCGCTGTTCGACCTGGTGCGCGACCTGGCCGCCCGCGAGGTCGGCATCGTCTTCATCTCCCACTACCTCGACGAGGTGCGGGAGATCTGCGACGAGGTGACCGTGATGCGCAACGGCACCGTGGTCGCCACCCAGCCGGCCCGGTCCTCGACCGTGTCCGAGCTGGCCACCCTCATGCTCGGCGAGGAACTGGCCCACGACCTGCAGACCGACCACCGGCCCGTGCCCGACGCGGAGGGCGAGGCGGTCATGACCGGCCACGGCCTCACCGTCCCGGGACGGCTGCACGGCATCGACGTCACCCTGCACCGCGGGGAGGTCCTGGGCGTCGCCGGCCTGGTCGGCTCGGGCCGGACCCGCCTGTGCCGGGTGCTGGCCGGAGCGGACCGCCCCACCTCGGGCACCCTCACGTTCCAGGGCCGGGAACTGCGGCTGCGCTCCCCGCGCGCCGCGATCCGGCGCGGCATCGCGCTCATCCCGGAGGACCGCAAGCACCAGGCCCTGAGCATGGAGGCGTCCCTGTCGCAGAACCTGGTGCTCATGGCGATCCAGCGCGGACTGGGGCGCTGGGGTCTCGTCTCGCGCCGCTCGGTGCGCCGCGTCAGCTCCCGGGTGCTCACCGACCTGGAGGTCCGGCCGCACGACGTCGACGCCCCGGCCGGCACGCTCAGCGGCGGCAACCAGCAGAAGGTCGTCCTGGGCAAGGCCCTGCTCGCCGCCCCGGACGTGCTGATCGTCGACCAGCCCACGGCGGGGGTCGACGTCGGGACCAAGGCGCAGATCCACCGCCTCATCAAGGAACGGGCGCGCGCCGGGGCCGCCGTGCTGGTCGTCTCCGACGACCTGGAGGAGCTGTACGGGCTCGGCGACCGGTTCCAGGTCCTGCACCGCGGCCGCACCACCTGGACCGGGTACGCCCAGGACGTCACCTACGACGAGCTGGTGCACTCCATCGCCAGCGGCGAGGCACCCCGTGCGACCTGAACCGGCCGGGCCGGGGTCTCCCGCACCTGCTCCCACCCCGGCCCGCACGCGGTCCCGGGCCGCCGGCTCGGCCTACCTGGCGATCGACGTCGGGGGGACCACCGTCAAGGCGGCCGCCCTGGCCGACGACGGTCGCGTCGTGGTCGAGACCCCCGTGCCCACCGGCCGCGGCGCGGCGGCGGTCGCGACCGTCCGCGCGCTGGCCCGACGCCTGGCCGACGCGGTCGGTGACCACCGCGTGCGCAGCGTCGGCGTCGCCGTCCCCGGGCTCGTCGACGGCACGTCGGGGACGGTGCGGTACGCCGCGAACCTCGACTGGCGCGACGTGCGGCTCGGGGACGTGCTGCGCCGCGACCTGCAGGCGCTCGTGCGGGTCGAGCACGACGCGCGCGCCGGTGCGCTGGCCCACGTCGCCGACGGGTCGTTCGGCCCGACCGCGTCGTTCGTCTTCGTGCCGATCGGGACGGGCGTCTCGGCCGGCGTGGTCGTCGCCGGGCAGGTCGTGGACGGGGCCGCCGGGGAGTTCGGGCACGTCCCGGCCGTTCCCGGCGGGGAACCGTGCACCTGCGGCGCCCGGGGGTGCGTGGAGGCCTACGCCTCGGCGCACAGCCTCCTCCGCCGCTACCGCGCGTCGGTCCCGACGAGCCCACCCGACCTGACGGCGGCCGACGTCGTCGCCCGCACCGGCGTCGACCCCGTCGCCGACCGCGTCTGGGCCGAGGGCGTCGACGCGCTGGCCAGCGGCCTGATCGCCGTCACCGCCCTGCTCGACCCCGACGCCGTCCTGCTCGGCGGAGGGGTCTCCCGCGCCGGAGACGAGCTGCTGCGCCCCCTGTCCCGCAGCCTGCGGGTGCGCATGCCCTGGCGCCCGGCGCCGGCGCTGCGGATCAGCCCGCACCTCGACCGCGCCCCGCTCACCGGTGCCGCCGCCCTGGCCCTGCGCGGGGTCGTGAACCCCTCCGACGCCGCGGAGCACCTGCGTCGCCTGAGCGCGCACCTGGCCCGACCCACCCGTCCACCGACCGAACGAGTGAGCACGTCACCGTGAACCCTTCTCCTGCTCCCGCTCTCCTCACCGCGCCGCTGCGCGTCGGGCTCATCGGCGCCGGCGGCATCGCCCACCACCACCTGCCGCACCTGCTGCGCCTGGGGGCCGACGTCACGGTCCACTCCAGCCACGGCGCCGACGAACTCGTCGCGGCCTACGGCGGGACGACGGCCGCGAGCCTGCCCGAACTGCTCGAACGCGTCGACGTCGTCGACGTCGTCACCCCCACCCACACGCACGGCGAACTCATCCGGACCGCTCTCGCGCACGGCAAGCACGTGATCTCCGAGAAGCCGCTGACGCGTCACCACCGCGATTCCCTGGCCGTCGTGGAGGCGGCCGAGGCCGCCGGCCGGTTCCTCCTGCCGGCGCACGTGGTCCGCTTCTTCCCCGAGTACGCGCAGCTGAAGTCCGCGGTGGACGCCGGTCTGCTCGGGGACCTGGCCGTGCTGCGCTTCACGCGTTCGGGAGCCGCGCCCACCACCGCGGCCCCGTGGTTCGCCGACGAGGAACTGTCCGGCGGCATCATCGTCGACCAGCTCATCCACGACCTGGACATCGCCCGCTGGGTCGCCGGCCCGGTCGCCACCGTGTCGGCCGCCACGGCCGGCAAGGGCGGTGTCCGCTCGGCGCACATCACCCTCGTCCACCACAGCGGGGCCATCACCCACGTCTACGGGGAGTGGGGCGCCCCCCACCTGACCTTCAGCACGTCCTTCTCGGTGACCGGCACCGACGGGCAGCTGGAGCACAGCAGCCGGTCGGAGTCCACCGTCACCGAGGACCTCGACCGCTCCGGCGCCGGCGGAACGCTCGTGCCCGTCGTCGACCCCACGGCCAGCCCCTACTTCCTGCAGCTGCGCGAACTCACCCGGCAGCTGACCACCGGCCGGCCCAGCCGCGTCGACGCCCGCGACGGCGCCGAAGCGGTCCGCCTCGCCGTCAGCGCACTCGAAGCGGCCACCACCGGCCGGCCCGTCCACCTCGCAGGAGCCTGAATGCCCACCGCCCACACCGGCCGCCCGCTGCGGATCGGGCTGTTCTCCCTGGCCCACGTGCACGCCGAGACCTACGCGCGGATCCTGCGCAGCCGCCCCGACGTCCAGCTCCTGGCCACCGATCCCGATCCCCACGCCGACGCCCCCCACACCCGCGGCCGCTCGCTGGCGCAGTCGCTGGGAGTGGACTACGTCGAGTCCTACGAGGAACTGCTGGACTGGCGCCCGGACGGGGCGGTCCTCACCGCCGAGAACACCCGCCGGCCGGCGCTGCTGGCGCGGCTGGCCGCCCGCGGCGTCCCGGTCCTGACCGAGAAACCCCTGGCCACCACCTCGGCCGACGCCGACGCCGTCACCCGCCTGGTCCACCGGCACGACCTGCCGCTCATGCTGGCGCTGCCCGTCCGGTACTCCTCCGACTTCACCCGGCTCCAGCAGGACCACCGCGCCGGCGTCCTGGGCGACGTCGTCTCGGTCCAGGCGGTCAACACCGCCCGCCTGCCCGACCGGCGCCGCTGGTTCACCGACCCCGCGCTCTCCGGCGGCGGCGCCTTCGTGGACCACCTCGTGCACGTCCTGGACCTGGTCGACCGGCTCACCGGTGACACCCCCGTGCACGTCAGCGCCGTCGGGAACCGGGTCCTGCACCCGGGCGCGGGGGCGGTCGAGACCGCGGGGCTGGCGACGATCGGGTACCGCTCGGGCACGATCGTCAGCATCGACTGCTCCTGGAGCGTCCCGGAGACCGCACCGACGTGGGGAGGGCTGGAGCTGCGGATCGCCGGCACCCGCGGAGCGGTCGAGGTCGACTTCTTCCGTCCCCGCTTGCGCGGTACGAGCCGGCGCTCCGGCCTGCCCCTGGAACTGCCCTACGGCACCGACCTGGACGAGAGGATGCTGGACGCCTTCCTGCGGCGCCTGCGCGGGCAGGAGGAGCACACCACCGACCAGGACCTCACGTCCGCGGCGCGGCTGGTCCAGGTCGTCGAGGCGGCGCAGGAGTCGGCCCGCACCGGCCGGACCGTCGCGGTGTCGGCCACCCCCGATCGCGTGCCGGCGTGAAGGTCCTCACCGGCACGCCCCCGCAACTGGCCCGCTGGGCCGCCGACCGGGTGCTGCACCGGCTGCGCACCCGGAGCCTGTCCGTGCTCGGGGTCGCCACCGGTTCCTCACCGCTGCCGGTCTACCGGGCGCTGGCGGCCAGCGGCGAGCCGGCCCTGGCCTCGCTGCGCGTCTTCGCCCTCGACGAGTACGTCGGGCTGCCGCACCACCACCCGCAGAGCTACCACTGCGTCGTCGACCGGGAGGTGACCCGCCCCCTGGGGCTGGACCCGGCCAGGGTCCACGTCCCCGACGGTGCGGCGGACGACCTGGACGCCGCGGCGGCCGAGTACGAGCACCTCATCGCCGCGTCCGGCGGCATCGACCTGCAGGTCCTGGGCATCGGCGCGAACGGGCACGTGGGGTTCAACGAGCCGTTCTCCTCCCTGCGCTCGCGCACCCGCGTCGAGACCCTCACGGCCAGGACGCGTCGCGACAACGCCCGCTTCTTCGGCGGCGACCTGCAGCAGGTGCCCACCTCATGCCTCACCCAGGGACTGGGCACCATCCTGGACGCCGACGAAGTGGTCCTCATCGCCACCGGCGCGGCCAAGGCCCACGCCGTGGCGCAGATGGTCGAAGGCCCCCTGTCCAGCGCCTGCCCGGCCTCGGTCCTGCAGCTGCACCCGCGCGCCACCGTCCTGCTCGACGACCGGGCCGCCGCTCAGCTCACCCGGCGCGACGACCACGAGCAGGCCGGTGCGGCCACCGGCCCGCCCCGGAACCCCTGAGCGAGCCGCCCGGGCGGACCACCCGTCAGGCCACCACCTGGGCGAGCACCTCGCGTTCGACCTTCGCCCTGCTCTGCAGGACGGCCCCAGCCAGGATGGCGTCGACTCCCAGCCGCGAGAGTTCCACGCGCGGCGGGTACAGGACGAGGTCCTCGAGTTCCCCGGCCAGGGCCTGCCGCAGGGCCGGCCCGGCCTCCCCCAGGTCGCCGCCCAGGACGACGGTCTCCAGGTCCAGGGTCAGCAGGACCGGGGAGATGCCGTGCGCCAGTTCCCGCGCGATCTGGTCGACGGTCCGCGGCGCGGCGCCCTCGGCTCCGCCCCGCTCCCCGCCCCGTCCGGCGCGACCGGCGGGAGGCCGCGGCGACTGTTCCGCCGCGTGCGCCAGGCTGGGGGCGTTGACGATCGAACCCAGCGGGCGCCGCTGGTCGCCCGCGGTCTCCCGGACCCCGCTGCGGACGTTCCACAGCTCCCCGCTGGCACCGTGGTGCCCGCGCACCAGCTGGCCGTTGACGATGACCCCCGCCCCCAGCCGCTCACCCAGGAGCAGGAAGATCAGGTCGTCGGGGTCCGGACGCGCCTCACCGTGCTGGTCACCGTGCTGGACGCTGCGCTCGGCCACGGCGGCCAGGTTGGCGTCGTTCTCCAGTTCGACGTCACACCCCACGAGGTCCTCGAGCGCGCTCAGGAGGTCGAACTCCGCCCAGCCGGCCAGACCCGGTGAGGTGAGGATCCGGCGGCGCGAGGGGTCGAGGATGCCGGGAGTCCCCGCGGTGAGGGCCAGCGGATCGCTCGGGCGCAGACCCGCCGTCTCCAGGGCTCCTCGCAGCGTGCGCCGGAGCGCGGCGAGACGTCGCGGAGCCGAGGTGGACGGGGACACCACCTCGCGGGCGAGGGCGACCCGCGTGCCCAGCAGGTCGGCCACGCACACCGCGACCGCGTGGGCCCCGACGTCGACCCCGACGACGTGCCCGGCGCGGGCGTGGAAGGAGTAGGTCTTGGCCGGCCGGCCCAGGCGCCCCCCTCCCTCGGCGGGCTCCCCCAGGGTCAGCCACCCCTGGGCCGTCAGCCCCTCGGCGACCGTCTCCACGGTGGGGCGCGACAGTCCCGTGCTCCGCATGAGCTCCACGACCCGCAGGGACGGCGTCGCCGCCGAGGCGGACTGCCCGTGGCGGTAGAGCGTCTCCAGCACCGCCTGGGAGTTGCGCTGGCGCAGGGACGCCGCCGAGCCGGCGATCGGCTGAGCGGTACTGGATGTCGACAGACCCACGGCGAGACAGTACGGCGCGCACCCCTCAAACACAAATGGTTTGCGTATCCGGGGGGGGGGCGTCGGTGACGGGCAGCGCGTCGGCGCCCGGAACCGTGAACGGGTTCCTCCTGCCGGGCCGGAGCACGAACCCGCCCTCGGCCGGGACGCCCGCGTCGCGGGACGACGACGGCCCCCGCACCTGGTGGTGCGGGGGCCGTCGTCACCGCTGCCGCGGTCGTCGTCCTGCTCGCCGTTTCGCCGGGACCGGGCCAGTGGCCCGGTACCGACGAACCGGACCTCCGGGCCGCGCGGGGTGCGCGGCCCGCGGTGGTCAGCGGCTGCCGTAGCGGCGGCGGAACTTCTCCACGCGCCCCTCGCTGTCCAGGACGCGGGCGGTGCCGGTCCAGAACGGGTGGCTGGCCGACGAGACGTCGACGTCGAAGACCGGGTGCTCGGTCCCGTCCTCCGCGGTCAGCGTCGGGAGGCCGGCGCGGGTGCTGAGGGTGGAACGCGACCAGAACGTGGTGCCGGCGGACTTGTCGCGGAACGCGACGAGGTCGTAGGTGGGGTGGGTGTTCGTCTTCACGGGAACCTCCGGACGGGTGCGGTGTCGCACTGGTGAGAACCGTCCTCACCGGGAGGTTGTTCCCCCGGGCCCGCGGTGAGCCGGACGCGGCCCCCGCGCCGGGACGAGCGCCCCGGGCGGGTCGACGGCCGCTCGTCCGCGAGCGGCGCTCAGCGGCTCGGCGGCCTGTGCGGGGACCGCCCCTGCAGCAGGTCGGCCAGGGAGGCGATCGCCTCCCGCAGCCGACGCTCGTCGGTGTTCCCGAAACCGAGGACCAGTTGCGGCTGGTCCGGCGCGGGGTGGGCGCGGTAGGCGTCCATGCCGCGCAGCACCACACCGCGCTCGGCGGCACCGGCGACGACCGCGGCCTCGTCGACCCCGGGGGGCAGGTGGAGGGTGATGCTCAGCCCTGCGGCCAGTCCGCTGACCCGGACCTGCGGGGCGTGCGCGGCCAGGGCGTCGCACACGGCGTCCCGCCGGCGGCGGTACGTCTTCCGCATCGCCCGCAGGTGGCGGTCGTAGCGACCGGAGGTGAGCATCACGGCGAACGTGTCGTGGTGGAGGGTCGGTGAGCCGCGGTCCTCGAGGTGCTTGTGCCGGGCGAGCACCTCCGCCCACGTCGGTGGCGCGAGCAGCCAGCCGATGCGCAGCGCCGGGGCCAGGGTCTTGCTGGTGGTGCCCAGGAGGAACACGCGGTCGGGGGCCAGCCCCTGCACCGTGCCGATCGCCTGCCGGTCGTAGCGGAACTCGGAGTCGTAGTCGTCCTCGACCACGTACGCGTCGCGGGTCCGGGCCCAGGCGATCAGCGCCCGGCGTCGGCCCGGGTCGAGGGCGACCCCCGTGGGCGCCTGGTGCGCGGGGGTCACCACGACGGCCCGGGCGGGGGACTCGGCGAGCGCCTCGACGTCGAGGCCGAGGTGGTCCACCGGGACCCGGTGCACCCGGGCCCCGGCGAGCCGCAGGGTCCGCACGTCGGGGCTCTCGTCCGGTCCGTGACCGGGGTCCTCGACCGCGATGTCGCGCAGGCCCCGCGCCACCAGGCTCCTGACGGTGAGCACGAGGCCCTGGGCGTAACCCGTGCACATGACGACGCGGGACGGGTCGGCGTCGGCCGCCCTCGCTCGGCGCAGGTGCTCGGCCACGGCGGCCCGGACGGTGGGCGAACCGTTCGAGGGCGGGTAACCCAGGGCCGAGTTCGCCGCGGCGGCCAGGGCCTCCTGGGCCGAGCGGGACCAGCTGCTGCGCGGGAAGGACCCCAGGTCGGGCACGGCGGGCCGCAGGTCGACGAACGGGGCCGGCGCCGGCTCGTCCCTGGGGGCGGGCGCGGGGTTGGGAGGCACGACGCGCTCGGCCACCCGCGTCGCAGAACCGGCCCTGGCGGTCAGGTAGCCCTCGGCCACGAGCTGCTCGTAGCAGCCCTGCACCAGACCCCGTGAGACACCGAGTTCCTCCGCCAGCGCGCGCGAGGACGGGAGGTGCTCCCCCGCGCTGAGTCGGCCCGACCGGACCGCTTCGCGCAGACCGCTCTCGACCTGTTCACGGACCGGTCGGGGGCTGCGGCGGTCGACGGAGACCAGGAGACGACCCCCTCGACCTGACCACGGGATCGCCACGGAAGTGGACCTTATCGAGGTCCACTTCCCGCAGCTAGCGTCGCGCCGTGCAGCCGTGCAGCCGTGCAGCCGTGCAGCCGTGCAGCCGTGCAGCCGTGCAGCCGTGCAGCCGTGCAGCCGTGCAGCCGTGCAGCCGTGCAGCCGTGCAGCCGTGCAGCCGTGCAGCCGTGCAGCCGTCCAGCCCGAGGAGTCCCGTGACCGGTCAGCGCGATCCGTCAGTCCCACCCCACCGGACGGGCCGCGCCCCGTCCACCGGTCCCGCGGTGGCGCGCGGCCCGCGCGGGACGATCGCCCGGGGGGCCGTCGCCGGACCGGCCGCCGCGGTCGTCGTCACGGCCGTCGCCGCCGTGGCCAGGGCCGGCGGCGTGCGGTTCGAGGTCCCCGACGGTGGCGCGGGCATCCCGCTCGTCGGGTTCGCCGTGGTGACGCTCGTCGCCGCGGGCGCGGGGGTGGTGGTCGCCCTGGTCCTGCGCCGGTGGGCCGCCCGGCCGGCCCGGACGTTCGTGGGGACCTCCGCGGTCCTGACGGCCCTGTCGCTGCCGGCACCGTGGTCCGTCGACGCCGACGCGGTCACCGCCGCGGTCCTGTCCGCGCTGCACCTGGTCGCCGCCGCCGTCGTCGTCCCGCTCATCGCCTCCTCGCTGCCGAGGTCGAGGTAGCGCGAGCCGGCCCGGGCGCGGGACCGGCGAACTCCCCCATCAGACCCGGCGCGGTCCCTCGCTCCGCGCCCGAACACCCACGACGGAAGGTCAGTGATGCGCAACATCGTCAACTCCACGTACGTCACGCTGGACGGCATCGTCTCGCAGCCGGAGCAGTGGTCGCTCGACTACTTCGACCAGGGCGCGGGCGCCTACGCCCTGGACAAGCTCCGCGCCGCCGACGCCCTCCTGATGGGCAGGGTGACCTACACGGGTTTCGCCGAGGCGTGGTCGGCCCGGAGCGGGGACGAGTTCAGCGACACGATGAACCGGATCCCCAAGCACGTCGCCTCGAGAACCCTCGTGAACCCGACGTGGAACAACACCGAGGTGCTCGACGGGGAACTCGTGGACGCCGTGCGGGGGCTCAAGGACGGGGACGGGGGCGACATCCTCATGTACGGCTACGGACCGGTCGCCCAGCAGCTGGTGGCGCACGGCCTCCTGGACCACCTGTCGCTGTGGATCCACCCGGTCCTGCTGGGAACCGCGGGTTCCTCGGTCTTCGCCCCGGGCGTCGCCGGCCGCTTCGGCACCGTCACCACCCGCCGCTTCGACAGCGGTGTGGTGGTCCTGGAACTCACGGACCCCGTGACGACCTGACGACGTGCCCGCCGCGGGACGGCGGTGACGGTCACCGGTGACCGCGACGGCGAGCCGCGCGAGGACGGCGGGGAACACCCCACCGGCTCCCTCGTCGCGCGCTCGCCGTCGTCGTGCGTCCGGGCCGACGCGGACCCACGGCCGCACGCCCGTTCCCCCGACCGGCGGAACTCCACGACCGGCGGGACCCCGCGACCGGCGGAACCCCGTCCGCGGCCACGGGCGGGACGTCACGCCGGGGCGGCGGCCTCGGCGTCGATGAGCGCCTTGCTGCTGCGCAGGAACGAGGCCGCCAGTTTCGCCGGGTCGTCCAGGTAGCCGGCGACCATGGCCCCGTCACGCAGCAGCAGCAGGTCCTCCGCCGTGCCCGCCGGGTCCGGCAGCTGCAGGGGCTCCACCAGTCGCGTGAAGGCGGTGCGGTACCAGGCGCGGTGCTCGTCGACGACGCGGCGGGGTCCGCTGTCGGGGTCGGGGTACTCGGCGGCGGCGTTGATGAAGGCGCAGCCGCGGAACCCGGGGCGGCAGGCGAAGGAGCCGACCAGCTCGGCCAGCGCTTCCAGCGCCGCGGTCAGGCTCTCCTGCGAGTGCGCCAGGGCGGCGGCCACCGCCTGGCGTTCCCGTTCCGAGCTGGCCTGCAGGTAGGCCACGACGAGGTCGTCCTTGGACTTGAAGTGCCGGTAGAAGGTCACCTTGGTGGTCCCGGCCTGTTCGATGACCCGCTCGACGCTGACCGCCTTGATGCCGGCGGAGTAGAACAACGCGCTGGCGGCCGCGATCAGGCGATCGCGCATGGACTCCTTCACGTCCCGATCTTACGGGCCGACGCGGGCGGGCCCCCGCGCCGGAATCGGCGGCGGGCCCCGTTGACACAAGTAGAGTTACCGGTCATTCTACTTACGAGACGCGGACCCACCCGCGTCGGCACCGCGACCCGGCGGGACTCCCCGGCGTCGGCTCCTGGGGAGCCGCGCCACCCCACCCGCCGGGCACGTCGGGCACGTCGAGCGCCCGCCCACCGCGACCACCGCTCCCTGAACCCCGGAGAGACCACCATGGACGACACCGCCTCCCGCACCACCTCCCCGACGCCGGGCACGACACCGAGCACCACGCCGGGCACCGTCGGCGGCGCGGCCACCACGTTGCGCCGCCTGTACTTCGTCCGCTTCGCCTTCGCCGTCGTCTGGGCCGCCGTCGTCCTGTCGATGGCCTCCCACCTGGGACCCCTCACCGGCACCCTGCTGGTGCTCTACCCGCTGTTCGACGTCGCCGCCGCCGTGGTCGACGCCCGCGCCTCCCGCTCGCGCGGCGCCACCACCGGCGCCCTGGCCGGGCTGTACGCCAACATGGCCGTCAGCCTCCTCACCGCCGTCGCCGTCGGCTTCGCCGCGACCTCCGGCATCCCGGCGGTCCTGCGCGTGTGGGGCACCTGGGCGATCGTGGCGGGCCTCATCCAGCTGGTCGTGGCCGTGCGCCGCCGCCGCATGGGCGGGCAGTGGCCGCTGATCGTCAGCGGCGCCGTCTCCGCGCTGGCCGGAGCCTCCTTCATCGCCGGGGCAGGGGCCGCCGACCCGGTCCTGACCGGCGCCGCCGGGTACGCCGTCCCCGGAGCGGTCTTCTTCCTCATCTCCGCCCTGCGCCTGGGCCGCGCCGCGCGAGCCGAGCAGCTGTCGGCCTGACCGGCTCCGGACCCGTCGGAACCGCCCACCCCGCACCACCTCCACGACCTGAAGGGATCCACCCGTGACCACCGAGGCAGTCCAGACCGGGGAGCACCCCACCGGCGAACCCGCGGGGGCGACGTACGACGTCGTCGTCATCGGCGCCGGCCCGGTCGGTGAGAACGTCGCCGACCGCGTCGTCCAGGCCGGCCTGACCGCGGCCGTCGTCGAACGCGAACTCGTCGGCGGCGAGTGCTCCTACTGGGCCTGCATGCCCACCAAGGCCCTGCTGCGCAGCGCCGCGGTCCTGAACGCCGCCCGCCGGGTCCCCGGCGCCGCCCAGGCCGTCGTCGGCGGGGTCGACACCCGGGCCGTCCTGGACCGCCGCGACGCCTTCGCCTCGCACTGGGACGACGAGGGGCAGGTCGCCTGGTTGCGCAGCGCCGGCATCGCCCTGCACCGGGGGCGGGGACGCCTCACCGCCCCGCGCACGGTCCAGGTCGACGACGGGCACGGCCGCACCGTCGTCCTGACCGCCCGGCACGCCGTCGTGGTCGCCACCGGCACGAGCGCCCTGGTCCCCGACGTCACCGGTCTGCGCCGGGCCGCGCCCTGGACCAGCCGCGAAGCCGTCGCCGCCGACACCGTGCCGGACCGGCTGGCCGTCCTCGGCGGCGGGGTGGTGGCCGTCGAGGTGGCCACCGCGTACTCCGCCCTGGGCTCGGCCGTCACCCTCCTCGCCCGTGACGGGGTCCTGCCGCGCAGCGAACCCTTCGCCGCGCAGCACGTCACCGACGCCCTGCGCGCCGCCGGGGTCGAGGTGCGCCTGGGCGCCGCCCTCACCGCCGCCGACCGCGACGGGACCGGACAACTGCACCTCACCGTCGAGGACGGCGAGCAGGTGGACCACGTGGAGGCGGACGAACTCCTCGTCGCCGTCGGGCGCACCCCGAACACCGCCGACCTGGGGCTGGAGAGCGTCGGGCTCAAACCCGGCGCCTGGCTCGCCGTCGACGACGACCTGCGCGTGCTCGACGAAGGGGGCCGGCCCCTGGCCGGGGACTGGTTGTACGCCGCCGGCGACGTCAACCACCGGGTCCTGCTCACCCACCAGGGCAAGTACCAGGCCCGCGCCCTGGGAGACGCCCTCGTCGCCCGCGCGCGGGGTGAGCACGTCGACGACGCCCCCTGGGGCCGGCACGCGGTGACCGCCGACGAACGCGCGGTGCCCCAGGTCGTGTTCACCGACCCCGAGGTCGCCTCGGTCGGGCTGACCGCGGCCGCCGCCCGCGCCGCCGGGCTGCGGGTCCGGGTGGTCGACCACGACCTGGGCGCCGTGGCCGGGGCCGCGGTCCACGCCGACGGCTACCGGGGCCAGGCCCGCATGGTCGTCGACGAGGACCGCGGGGTCCTCGTCGGGTTCACCGTCGTCGGCCCCGACGTGGCCGAACTGCTGCACGCGGCCACCATCGCCGTCGTGGGGGAAGTGCCGATCGACCGGCTCCGGCACGCGGTTCCGGCCTTCCCCACGATCAGCGAGGTGTGGCTGCGCCTGCTGGAGACGTACACCCGCACCGCCTGAGCGCCCACGCCGCCGGCGGGCGCGGAACTCCACCCACTCCCCGCTCACCGACCCGCACCACTCCGACCGAGAAGGACACGCCGTGCCCACCAGGATCACCTTCGTCGTCGACAACCCCGTCGACGTGCAGGCCTTCGAGAACACCTACGAGAACGTGCTGAACACCGCGCGGACCCTCCCCGGCCTGCAGCGGCTGGAGTCGGCGAGGGTCTGGCCGAAGGAGGACGGGACCCCCACCCCGGCCCACCGCACGCTGGACCTGTACTTCGGCGGTTACCAGGACGCCTCCGCCGCCGTCACGACCGCCCCGGCCGGGGAACTGTTCCAGCTCCTGGTCTCCACGGGAACCCCGTTCACCGCCCTGTTCTCCGACGTCGAGGAGTGACGGGCGGCGCGGGCGGGTGCTGACGGGAGCAGGCACCCGCCCGCGCGGTTCCACCGCCGCACCGGCCGGCAGCGGACGGCCGCACCGCTCACCCCTCCACCAGGGTCGACAAGGGTCCCTCCGGCAGCAGGATCCACCCCTCCCTGCGGGCGCGCTCCAGGTCCTGCTCCGGCGGTGGCGCGCAACGGCCCAGCGCCGCGGCCCGTGCGGTCAACGCCGCGACGACGGCGTCCAGCGCGTCGTCGGACTCCTCGCACAGCGCCACGAACCCGCCGAAGTCGAGCCACGGAACCCGCTCCCGCAGGGCGGCGACCAGCGCCGCGCGCGCCGCGCGGTTCCCCTCCCGCTTGTACTGCCGGTGCGGCAACCCCCACCGCCCCAGGGAGGCCGCCGGGTACACCTCGGCGACGACCCCCGCGCCGGAACGGTCGACCGGCGCCCCGGCGGCGGCGAGGTGCTCCAGGACGAGCGCCACCCGCATCGCCGTGAGCCCGATGCGGTCGGTGGCCACGCTCAGGGGCGGGTACCCGGCGCGGCGCACCACCCGGTCGGTCTGGCGGTAGGCCAGACGCCGGCGCAGCTCGTCACCGCTCTCGGCGGCGAGGAGTTCGACGCGACCGGCGGCGTGCGCGGTGATGAAGGCCGTGAAGTCGTCGGGCCACCCCAGCGGGCAGTCGATCCCCACCTTCTGCGCCGTCCCGGCCACCTCCACGACGTCGTGGTCGGTGACCCCCAGCTGCAGCCGCGTGAGGCGGGCGGCGCCGGGACTCCACTCGACGACGGCCAGACCCGTCTTGGCGGGCTGGGTCGCCAGGTCGACCCCCGCGGTGATCACCGGGTCAGCGTAGGACCGCGCGCGGGTCCGGGCCGGGTCAGGACGGGGTGTGGGCTCCCCACCGCCGGACCGCCTCGGCGCTGACGTACCCGCTGCCGCGCACGTCCACCTCGATGCCCGCGGCGTCGAGCACGCCGAGGACGCTGCGCTCGGCGTCGGTGATCCCGTCCATCGACGGGGCCTCCTCGCACTCCACCCCGGCGACCAGGACCACCTCCTGCCCCACGGCGGGCAGGTGCTCGGTCCAGGCGCGCACGCCCCGTTCCCGCAGGGCCAGCAGGCCCACCTCGAGGGAGGCGCTGACCGGGACCACCAGCACCGTGAGCAGCCCACCGGCGAAGGGGTTCACCACCGTGTCGGGCAGGTCGATCGTCATGTCGAGCACCTTTCCAGGCCGAGCTCCCCGCGGGGGTCGCTTCGAGCCGGTTGAGAGGGGAACCGTCGGGCCCGCGGGAGCGGGGGTTTCACGGTCGTGCACCGGGTGGGCGGGGGCGTGCGGGGTGGGGCAGGTTCCCGCGCACGGTCCAGGAGCAACCCCGCCGGGCCGCTTCCCCGCGCAGCACCGCCAGCGCCCGGCGCAACCCCGGCGAGGTGTGCCGGGTCGCCGTCAGGTCCACGACGAGCTGCCCGGGACGGGCCGCGGCGCGCAACTGGCGCACGACGGAGGCCAGAGCCGGTCCCGTGGGGTCAGGGGGCAGGCGGACCGTGGGCCGCGGCGCCTCGAACCGGTCCTCCTCGAACCGGTGCTGCGCCTGCCCGCCGCGCAGGCGCGGGTCGCCGGGTGCGGCCTCCGGGTGCGTGGGCACGAGTTCCTCCCGTTCCGTGGGGCTGCTCGGTCGACGGTGCCCTGCCGGGCGGTGGGATCAGGGGACGCGCAGGTTCTCCAGCGCGGCCGCCGCACGGACCCTGCCGGTCAGCGCCGCCGCGAGCAGGGAGCAGACGACGGTCATGACGACGGCCACGACGACGGCCACGGCCAGCGGCAGGACCGTCGGCCAGGACCACCCGTCCTGCAGGTCGCCGGAGAAGGCCAGGCTGTACGGCAGGGCGGAGACGAGGACCCCCAGCGTGGTCGCCGGGACCGCGGTGCGGATCAGCGACAGGGCCTGCACCCGGACCAGCCGCCGGGTCTCGGTGCCCAGCGCGGCGGTGGAGGCCACCGCGCGGCGGTTGCCCAGGAGGTGGTCGGTGAGGCTGAGCACCAGCGCGGCGACGGCCACCAGCGCCGCGACCAGGCCGACGGCGCCGGCCAGGGCCGCGCCACCGACGTAGAAGGCGACGTCGGTGGAGCCGTAACCGGAACCCTCGCTGGCCCGGTCGTTGAGGATCTGCGCGCTCAGCGCCGCCTCGACCCCGAAGGAGAGCCCGCACACGAACAGGACCCCGGCGGTGCCCGTGACCGCGGTGGTGCTGCCGCGGCGCTGGGCGTCGGCCAGCAGGCTCACCGCGCCGTCCCCGGAACCGGGACGCCACCGTGCGGCGCGGCGACCCCGGCGACGACCCGCGGCGGGAACCCGGCGGGAGGTTCCGGAGGCACCGTCGGCCGCGGTGGTGTCCGCGTCCGCGGCCGGTACCGGCCGCCGCACGGAACCGGCCGCCGAGCGGGCCGCTCCGGCCCCGGCGGCGAGCAGGGCCAGCACGAGCGCGGTGACGAGCAGCGCGGCGAAGACCGCGGTGCCGGCTCCCACCGCGGGGACGGCGAACACCAGCGCCACGGCGGCCAGGGCGGTGCCCACGACGAAGGCCCGCGAGGGCACCTGGGCCGGCAGTCCCGAACTGCGCCACAGCAGGGCGTCCTCGCGCCGGGAACCCCAGACGGCCAGGACCCGGGCCAGGACCCACAGGACCACCACCACGAGCGCCCACGCGGGCACCATCGCCGGGTGCAGCGGGGGCAGCAGCCGCGACCCGGCCGGCAGGGCCGGCCCCAGGACGAGCCACAGCAGCAGGTAGACCGGCCCGGCCAGCAGCCCTCCGCGGACGAAGGCGGCGCTGGTGGCGGCGACGCGCAGCCGCCGCAGGTCCGCCCACGTCGCCCCGGCCACCAGCAACTGCTGGGACCGGCGCTCCTGCACGACCTGCCCCACCCGCAGGGCCTGCACGGCCAGGGCCAGGAAGGGCAGCAGGAGCAGGACCGCGGCGGTCACCACGCCCGGACGCAACCCGGGCTGGGCCAGGAAGGGTGAGAGCCCACCGGCGGCTTCGAACATCTCCCGGCTGACCTCGCGGCCCTGCTCGTCGACCCAGGTGGAGGTGCCCACCGGGACGGTGTCGCGGATGGTGGCCGTGGACGCCGCGATGAGCAGCGCCACGCCCATCCCGGTCGCCGCCGCGGCCGTGGCCCGCGCCCGCACCCGGGCTGGGCGGGAGGTCACCGCGGTCAGGACCCGCACCGCCTCCGGTCGCAGCGCGCTGACGCGCCCGGCCCTGGAGGGCCTGGCCCGACGCGCGCCGGGCAGGGTGGGGGCGCTCACCGCAGCACCGACTCCCGCTCGACGGAACCGTCGCGCAGGCGGACCTCCCGGTCGGCCAGGGCGGCGGTGGTGTTGTCGTGGGTGACCAGCACCACCGCTCCCCCGTCGCGGCGGGCCACCGACAGCAGGAGGTCCAGGGCGTCGGCGCCCGCCACGGCGTCCAGGCTGGCGGTGGGCTCGTCGGCGAACAGGACGCGCGGGGAGGTGATCAGGGCGCGGGCGATGGCGGCGCGCTGAGCCTGCCCCCCGGACAGTTCCTGCGCGGTCGCGGCCCCGGCCTGTTCCAGCCCGACCCGGGCCAGCGCGTCGCGGGCGGCGGTGCGCGCCGCGTCCAGTTCCCCGCCGTCCAGCAGCAGCGGCAGGGCGACGTTGTCCTCCACGCTGAGGTCCGGTACCAGCTGCCCGTACTGCAGCACGATGCCCACCTGCCTGCGGCGCAGGACCGCCCGGGCCGGTTCGTCCAGGTCGGCGAGGTCCTGGCCCAGCAGCCGCACCGACCCGGCCTGCGGCAGCAGCAGTCCCGCGGCGACGTGCAGCAGCGTCGACTTCCCGCACCCGCTGGGCCCGGTGACGGCCACGACCTCCCCGGGGTGCACGGTCAGCGAGACCTCCCGCAGCGCCGGGGTGCGGGCGTAGGCGTGGCTGACGGCGCGCAGGGTGAGGACCGGGTCCGCGGCCTCCCCGGCCGGTGCGTCGGCGGCGGGCGGCGGGTTCTCAGCAGTCGGGGTCATCGACGGGCCTCCAGGATCGGGACGCCCACGACGTCGGGCGCGTCCGTGCGGGGTGGACGGGGTTTCAGGGCGGGGACGGCCCGTGGGTCCCGGGCGGTCCGGGGTCAGTTCCTCACGGCCGCAGGGGGTTCCCGCCCGCGGCGGGCGGTTCGGGATCCGAGTCGTTCGGGGTCCGGGGAGCCGGACCCGGTCAGGACGGGCGGCGAGGGGTTTCCAGCGCCGTGGCGGCCTCGTCAAGCCAGCGCAGGTCCGCGTCCAGGTGCAGCAACGCGTACCGGCGCGACAGCCGCGCCCCCACCTCGTCGGGGACCGCGTCCCCCGGGCCGGGGTTGGCCTCCCGTCCGGGTGGGTCGGCGAGGGCACGCATCCGGCGCAGGTGCGCGGTGCGCTGATCGGCCACCACCGACGTGGCCGCGCGTTCGGGGTCGGTGGTGCGCAAGGCCGCGATGGTCTTGCGCACCAGGTCCTCGGTGCCGGCGACGGCGGGTGGGGCCGGCTCGGCCAGCCACTGCCGCAACCGCTGCCGGCCCGCGACGGTGACCGTGTAGACGGTCCGTTCCGGCCCCCCCTCGGAACGGGTCTCGACCACTTCGGCCAGCTCGTCGCGGACCAGGCGCGCCAAGGTCGCGTACACCTGCCCGAACGCCAACGGCTTGGCGTCGGGGAACCAGGCGTCGTACTCCCGCTTCAGGTCGTAGCCGTGGGCGGGACCTCGAGACAGCAACGCCAGGTGCAGCTCGACCAGGGACATGACGTGAACGTACACCAGGAGTAGGTACTCAGTGAATAGTTTTCGGGGACGGGGCGGCGCAGGCCGGTCAGGAACTCGCCGTGGGCTGGTCAGAGGCCGAAACCGACCCCGGTGAGCTCCTCGGACACCGCCCACAAGCGCCGCGCGAGCTCGGGGTCGGCGGCCTGCCGGGAGCGGCCGATCCGTTGCGCGCCGGCGCGCATGTGCATCGCCCGCTCAGGACCGGTGAACGCTCCCCCGGGGACGTCACCGGTCGCGGCGTACAGCACGGGCAGCGCCCCCTGGGCCGGGCTCTGGGCCAGGAACCGGACGGCCAGCCTGCTCACCGCCCCGCCGTCGCCCGCGGTCATGCCCGTGGCCACGTAACCCGGGTGCGCCGCGACGGCGGTGACGGTGGAGCCGGCGGCGGTCAGCCGGCGCTGGAGCTCGGCGGTGAAGAGGAGGTTGGCCAGCTTGGAGGCCGCGTAGGCGCGGGACTCCCGGTAGGGCCTGCGCTCGGAGTTCAGGTCGTCGAAGTCCAGGCGCCCCATCCGCTCCGCCTGGGAGGAGACGGAGACGACGCGCCCGGTGACGTGGCGCAGCAGCAGGTTGGTCAGGGCGAAGGGCCCGAGGTGGTTGGTGCCGAACTGCAGCTCGAAACCGTCGGCGGTCAGCCGCCGCTCGCGGACCGAGGTCCCGGCGTTGTTCACCAGGAGGTCGACCGGCTCGTCCCACCGGGCCGCGAAGGCCCTGACGGAGTCGAGGCTGGCCAGGTCCAGGGGACGGACCTCGACGCGACCGCCCATGGCGCGCGCCGCGCGGGCGCCCTTGTCGGTGTCGCGCACCGCGAGGACCACGCGGGCCCCGCGGGCGGCCAGGACCTCGGCGGTGGCGGCCCCGATGCCGCCGCCACCGCCGGTCACGATCGCGGTGCGGGAGGTCAGGTCGGGAACGAGGGCTGCGGTGTAGGTGGGCACGTCCGCCACGGTAGACAGTGACTAGATTGTAGTCAATGCCTAGTTGGGCGGTAGGGTCGTGCCGTGACGCCGCCGCCGTTCCACCACGGGAACCTCCGCGCCGCGCTCCTGGAGGAGGCGCGGCGGACGCTGCGCGACGGGAGCGTCGAGGACCTGTCCCTGCGCGAGCTCGCGCGGCGGGCGGGCGTGAGCCACGGCGCCCCGCGCAGCCACTTCGCCGACCGGCAGGCCCTGCTGGACGCGCTGGCCGAGCAGGGTTTCGAGCACCTGACCCGGCAGCTGGCCGACGCCGGCGCGGCCCACCCGGACGACCTCACGGGGCGCCTGCGCGCGGTGGCGCGGGCCTACGTCGGCTTCGCCGTCACCGACCCGGGGCTGATGGACCTGATGTTCTCCACCAAGGGGACCGGTGCGCCGCAGCACGTCCAGGCCGCGGCCGGACGGCTGTTCTCCACCTTCGCCTCGTTGTTCGAGGAGGACCTGCGGGCCGGGCGCATCGCGGGGTCGGACCCGGAACGGACCCGGCTGCTGTTCGTCGCCGTGCTGCAGGGGATCGCCTCCCTGATCAGCTCGCGGCGCATCGCCCCCGCACAGGGCGACCTGCTCGTCGACGACGCCGTCGCGCTGCTCGTGACCGGAGCCGGGCCGGAGGACCCCCACCGCTGACGCCGGGACGCCAACGCCCTGCGCTCAGGCCTGCTGCTCGGCACCAGCGCGTCGACGGGCACGACCCCGGCACCGGGGACCGGTGGCGGCCCGGCAGACGTCCGACGCTGGGCGCCGTGCGGGTTCCCCGCCGGCGCGGTGACGCGGAGAAGACGCCGGGGAACACGTCGAGAGGTCGCCCCCGTGCCGACGCCCGACGCGGTGGCTCCTCCGCCCCGGAGTTCCCAGGGCGGCTCCGGGCCGCCACGCAGGTGCCGCGCGGGAGCGGGTGCCGCCGGGGTCACAGCTGTTCGGGGGGTGCCATCCGGTAGGTGAACAACCCGAGCCCCGCCTGCGTGATCGCGATCAGAGCACCGGCCAGTCCCTCCTGCACGGCGGCCATGTCCAGACCACCCAGACGGACCGCCTCGAAGCCGGCGTCGTGGCTGAGTCGACCCACGACGGCACCGGCCTCGTCGTCCCCGGCCCACAAGTTGCTGGGTCGTGCGCGGGCGCCGGCCACGCGCGGGAAGAGTGCCGCGAAGTTGGTGTTGAAGACCTTGGCCGTGGGACCACCCGTCAAGGATCGGACGTACTCGGCGTTGGAGGCGAAGGCGGCCGGGGGCCGGGCACCGCCGTAGAGGTTCGTCGCGTCCAGGACCGTCTTGCCGCCCAGCCCGGTGACCGAGCCCAGCGCTGCCTGCACAGCGTCCCCGGGGACGGCGAGCAGCACCACGTCGGCGGCGCTGACGTCGCCGCCCCCGCGTCCCAGGCGGGTCACCTGGTGACCAGCACGTTCCCACAGTTCCGCCAGACCGCCGCCGATGTTGCCACGGCCGATCACGGTGATGTCCACGTTCATCTCCTGCGCAGGACGACGGCCAGGGCTGGTCCGGTGCGCTCCCACCCGGCTCGGCGTGGGGCGTCACCCCCGGCAGCAGACCTGGGAACTGCGGGGGCGCGCCGACACTAGGACGCGCCGGTGCCGGTCGTCCAAGACCAGTACGGGCGTCGATCGATAGCGATCCCCTATCGTCGCCGACACCCCGGCGCGACGGTGACGCCGGGGCGTCCAGCGGAACCGCCCGGCGGGTGCGCCCGACGTCGATACGCTGCCTCCATGGACATCAGTCCACGCCTGTTGCGCTACTTCGTCGCCGTGGCCGAGGACCTGCACTTCGGGCGTGCCGCCGCGCGCCTGCACGTCTCCCAACCCTCGCTGAGTCAGCAGATCCGCAAGCTCGAGCAGCACCTGGGGACGGATCTGTTCGTCCGCACCAGCCGTCGAGTGCAACTGACCGCCGCAGGGCGGACACTGGCGCTGCAGGCACCAGGTGCGCTGAGCGCGCTGGCCCGGGCTGTGGAGATGACGCGTCTGGCCGCGGCGGGCGCAGCGACGACCGTCCGCCTGGGGTACACCCCGGTCGTCGGCGTCGACACGCTGTCCACGCTCCTGAGCGCTCTGCGGGAGGAGCAGCCCGCGCTGACGGTCCTGCCGCGTGAGGTGTTCAGCGCCGACGTCCCCGAACGGGTCGACGGTGGGGAGCTCGACGTGGGGTTGGCGCTGTCACCGCAGCCCCGTGACGGCATCGCCGTCGAACTCCTGCGTGAGGACCCGGTGTCGGCGCTGCTCAGCGCCCACCACCGGTTGGCGGACGAGCCGGCCCTCCGGCTGGACCGGCTGCGGGACGAGACGCTGCTGCTGTTCCCCCGCCGACTGGCGCCCGACTACTACGACAGCATCACCGCGGCCTGTCGCGAAGCGGGTTTCACCCCCCACGTCTGCGCTTTCGACGAACCGCCGGTCAGCGCCATGCTGGCCCGCCTGTCCAGTGGCCGCGAGGTCGGCCTGGCTCCGTCCGCCTTCGCGCAGCACGCCGCCCGGTCCAGCACCGACGTGGTACGGCGCGACGTGGTGGAACCGTCCATCCCGTCGCGGTTGTCGCTGGTGTGGGCCCCGAACCGTCCGTCACCGGCGACGGAGGCCGTGGTCACCACCGCGTCGCGGTGCGCGCAGCGCAACGGCTGGATCGGCCGACCACCCCGATCGACGGCGTAGCGAGGTGAACCCGCCCGCTGCGGGGCGAAGGGTTCAGGACCTCGGGGCCGTGGGCGCGGTTCCCCCGGCACCTGACGGTCCCCGTCGGTCCGGTCCGGGCGGTCCCCTCGTCGCGGACCGTCCGGGGCCAGCCGAGGGTGTTGGTGCGGGAACCGCCCGGGCGCAGGGTCGTTCAGTCCACCGGCGCAGCACGCAACCGCTGCCCCGCGGGGTTCAGCGGCCCAGGCTCTCCGCGAGCGGGTTCCCGTCCGCCTCACCGGGGACGGCGCCGTGCCCCTGGTGCTGCAGCACGGCCAGCGACGGGCCCCGGTCGCGTTCGATGTGCGCGAACGCCAGCGCCTCGGCCATCCGGACGTCACCTCGGGTGATGGCCGCCGTGAGCTCGACGTGGTCGTGGAAGGCGTCGTGCACGTCGAGCTCGGAGGTGAGGTGGAACAGCCACTGCACGCGCCCGGAGACCGAGCGCATGGACGCTTGCATCAGGGCGTTGCCCGTGAGCGCCACGACGGTCTCGTGGAAGCGGGTGCTGGCCTCGGCGATGCGGTAGGCGTCGCCGCCCTCGACGACGGCCTGGGCGCGTTGCAGCGCCTGCTCGAGCGCCGCGGCCGACGCGCCGCGGGCGACGGCCCGGGCGGCCAGACCCGCCGCGCCCACCTCCAGGACCTCCCGCAGGTCGAACAGGTCGTTGACGAGCTGTTCGGTCCACGTCGTCACGACCGCCCCGCGGCGGGCGGCGGTGACGACGAACCCCTCCATCTCCAGCATCGGCACCGCCTCGCGCAGCGGGACGCGCGAGACCCCCAGCTCCTCGGCGATGCGCAGCTCGACCAGCTTGTGCCCCTGGGGGTACGTCCCGCGGATGATGAGCTCGCGCATCCGGGTGTGGATCTGGCGGGACAGCGACACCGGTCCGGTGGCCGCGGGAGACGTCGGAAGGGTCATCGACCTGGTTCTCTCGGAGGGGCTCGTGCTGTCTGTCGGGTCGCTCCCGTCCGGTGCCGGCCGGGGCGGGGAGCCCCGGCCGGCACCGTCCGTGGTGGGCGAACCTAGCGTTGCGTCGGGGTGGCGGTCACCCCTGGATGCCGAGCTTGCTGAAGTCCAGCTCGTTGGCCCCGATGTTGTGCGACTCCTCGACGCCGGTGAGCCACTTCTGCGCCAGCACCCAGTCCTTGTTGTAGGAGAGGTTGTAGTAGCAGCCCGTCTCGGCGTACTCCTGCGCCGCCGCCACGTACAGGGCGTCGTCGCCGGTGGCCACGGCCTGGTCGAGCTTGGCGTTGACCTCGGGCACCTCGCAACCGAAGTAGTTGATGCCGCCGGAGGCGTCCCAGAACACGTGACCCCACATGTAGGGCGACCCGCCGTCGGGGCCGTTGTTGCCGTCGAAGAACGCGTCGGGTCCCTGGGTGGGGTCGTTGATCCAGCCGAACACCTGCGACGTGGGGTACGACGCCGCCGTCGCCTTGATGCCCAGGGCCTGCAGCTTCGCCGCCTGGATGTTGGCCATCTGCTCGGCGTTGGTGTTCCCGCTGGCGAAACCGATGGTCATGGCCGTCCCCGCCGGCAGCGTCTTGGCGTACGCCTCCATGACGGACGGGTCGTAGGTCAGTTCCTGCTTGTCCGCGCCGCCGGGGATCATCCCCTTGGCGTACAGGGTGGTCGCCGGTTCGGACCGGCTGCCGAGGACCTGCTGGACCAGGGACTCCTGGTCGATGCTCTGCAGGAAGGCCAGCCGCGCCTGCTGGCTCTTGAAGAACTCCTTGGTGGGGTTCACGGTGACGAGGGCGGACTGCAGGGTCGGCAGCATGTAGCTGGCGTAGTCGTCCGACCCCTCGTACTTCTTCAGGCTCGAGGACGGCAGCGCGGCGACGACCGCCGACACGTCGCCCTGGTCGAAGGCCAGCTGCAGGGCGGAGGCGTCGGTGAAGATGGGCAGTTCCACCGTGGTGAACGGCGACTTCTCGCCCCAGTAGCCGTCGTAGCGCTTGAGCGTCCAGGACGTCCCCGGCTGCGACTCGGCGATGGTGTACGGGCCGGTGCCGACGTCGTGGGTCTGCAGGTAGGTCTGGGCGTCGTCGGACCCGGCGTTGGCGGCCAGGGCGGTCGGGGACTCCATCTTCGGCCCGAACGGCGAGGCGAGGTAGTCCAGGAACGCCGAGTTGGGGCTGGACAGGGTGACGACCGCGGTGAGGTCGTCCGGGGTCGCCACGTCCTTCACGCCCTCGACCATGTACGCCGCGCCGCCCTCGACGGCCGTGCGCCGGTCGAAGGCGACCTTCACCGCCGCGGAGGTGAACGGGGTGCCGTCGTGGAACGTCACGCCCTCGCGCAGGTGGAACGTGAAGACGGTGTTGTCGGGGTTGACGTCCCACGACGTCGCCAGCCGCGGGGCGATCTCGACGGAGTCCTTGTCGTTCGCGTACTGCACCAGCCCCTCGTAGGTGTTCAGGACGATCGCCAGGCCGTTGTTGGCGTAGTAGACGTCCGGGTCCGGGGGCTGGCCGATGTCGCCGAGCAGACCGACGGTCAGCGTCCCGTCGGTGGGGGCGGCGTTGGAGGCGCGGGAGTCGTCTCCCCCGCCGGAGCAGGCGGCGAGGACGAACAACGGCACCGTGGCGGCGGCGACGAGCAGGGTGCGCGTCCGCCGGCCGATCGAGCTGGACCTCATGGTTCTCCTCAGGGGGTGGGGTGGGGCTCGCGGTCAGGCGAGGCGGGGGTCGGCCGCCGTCTGGAGGACGTCGGCGAGGGTGTTGACGACCACGTAGACGGCGCCGAGGACGAGGGTCACGGCGGCGATCGCGGGGTAGTCGGAGGTGGGGATGCTGCTGGCGAGGTAGTTGCCCATCCCGGGCCAGCTGAAGACCTGTTCCACCACGACCGTCCCGGCGAACAGGAAACCCAGCTGGAGCCCGGCCATGGCCAGCGACGGCCCGATGGAGTTGCGGACGACGTGCCGGGCCAGCACGCTCGCCTGGCCCAGGCCCTTGGACCGGGCGGTGCGGACGTGGTCGGCGGCCAGGGTGGCCTCCAGCCCCGAGCGCAGGATGCGCCCGACGGCCAGCGCCGGGGCGATGGCCAGCACCGTGGCCGGCAGGACCAGGTGCGACAGCTCGGACCCGAGGCCGCCGTCGCCTCGACCGGACCCGGGCAGCCAGTCGAGGTGGGCGTAGAAGACGACGATGCCGACGAGGGCGAGCAGGAACGGCGGGGCGGTCGCGACGACGAGCAGCACCCCGCGGCCGATCCCGGCCAGCGGCCAGGACAGCGCCGACGAGGCCGCGAACACCGCGGCCAGCAGCAGGGCGAGGACGAAGGCCGCGACGACGAGTTCGAGGGTGGCCGGGAACGCGGTGGCCAGGTCGGTCGCCACCGGCCGGTGGGTCCGGTAGGAGGTGCCGAAGTCCCCGCGCACGGCGTGGCCGAGGAAGCGCAGGAACTGCACGGGCAGCGGGTCGTCCAGGCCCAGCCGGTGCCTCTCGGCGGCCACGGCCTTCCGGGAGGCGTTGGCCCCCAGGGAGGCGCGGGCCGGGTCGCCCGGGGAGATCTGCTGGAGCAGGAAGACGACGGCGCTCAGCACGAGCAGCACGACGGCCAGGGAGCCTGTGCGGCGCAGCAGGAACCGCAGCACGGGGTTCACCTCCGGGTTCCGAGCAGGGTGCGGATGCCGTCACCGGCGAGGTTGGCGACCAGGCTGAGCAGCAGCACCGCCACCCCGGGCACGACGGGCACCCACCAGGCGCTGAGCAGCAGCTGGGTGTTGGCGGCGGTGTCGGCGCCGAGCTCGGCGGCGGGCGCGGGCTGGCCCAGGCCGAGGAAGGACAACCCGGCCAGCAGCAGGACGACGTTGCCGATGTCGAGGCTGGCGGTGACCACGGCCGTCGGGACGACGCCGGGCAGCACGTGCCGCAGGACGAGGCGGACCCGGCCGACGCCGGCGAGGCGGGCGGCCTCGACGTGCGGGCGGGCGACGACGGCCCGCACCTCGGAGCGGATCAGCCGGGCGTAGTAGGGCCACCAGACGATCGACATGCCGAGCAGGGTGTTGCGCAGCCCCGGGCCGAGGGCCGCGACGAGGGCGATGGCGACCAGGGTGGAGGGCAGGGCGAGGAACAGGTCGGTGACGCGCATGAGCACGGCGTCGACCCAGCCGCCGCCGACCCCGGCGGCGACGCCGACGACACCCCCGACGAGCAGGCCCAGGGCCACCACGGCCAGGGCCGAGAACCACGAGGTCTGCAGGCCGAACAGGGTGCGGGACAAGATGTCGCGGCCGATGGAGTCGGTGCCCAGCAGGTGGTCGGGCGAGCCCGGGGGCAGCTGCGGGGCTCCGACCGGCTGGACCGGGTCCTCGGGGGCCAGCAGGCGGGCGAGGACGGCGAGGACGGTCAGCGCGACCAGCAGGGCCACCAGCGCCCAGGCGACCCTCCGGCCGGTGCGCCCGCGCCCGGTGATCACCGGGCGCGCGGTGCGGCGGGGCAGGACGACGGTGCTCACCGGACCACCTCGATCTCGGGCACGGAGGCGACCAGCGCGCGGGTGTAGGGCTCGCGCGGGGCGCCGATGACGGACTCGGCGTCGTCGATCTCGACGACGCGACCGCGTTCGACGACGGCGATCCGGTCGCCCACGAACCGGGCGACGGCGAGGTCGTGGGTGACGAACAGGACGGTCATGGCGAGTTCCTCCCGCATCTCGCGGATGAGGTTGAGGGTCGTGGCGGCCAGCGAGGCGTCCAGGGCGCTGGTCGGCTCGTCGCACAGCAGCACCGCGGGCCGCACGACGGTCGCACGGGCCAGGGCGACCCGCTGGCGCTGGCCGCCGGACAGGTCGACCGGGCGCAGCCGGGCCACCGACGCGGGCAGGCCGGTGCCCGCGAGGGCCTCCTCCACCCGCCGGGTGGTCTCGGCGCGGCCCAGGCGCAGGGGGGCCAGCCGCTCGCGCAGGGTCTCCCCCACGGTGAGCCAGGGGGTCAGCGAGGAACCGGCGTCCTGGAACACCATCTGGGCGCCGCCGGCGGCGACGGTGACGCGGCCGGAGGCGACGGGGACGAGCCCGGCGACCGCCCGCAGCACGGTCGACTTGCCCGACCCGCTCTCCCCCACGATGGCCAGGGCTTCTCCTGCGGCGACCTCGAAGCTGACGCCCCGGACGGCCTCCACGGTGCGGCGCCGGCGGCCGTGGCCGGTGCTGTAGGTGACCACGACGTCGTCGAGGACGACCGCCGGTCCCGCGGCGGGCGCGGCGGTGGCGGGGCGGTCGGGGGCCGGCGCGGCGGTCGCGGTGGTCGCGGTGGTCGCGGTGGTCGCGGTGGTCGCCGTGCGGACGGTCTCGTCGCCGAACCAGCAGGCGGCACCGTGGCCGGGCGCCGGCCGGGAGTCCTCCAGCCCCGGCGTCGCGGTGGCGCAGCGGTCGACGGCCAGCGGGCAGCGGGCCCGGTAGGCGCAGCCGTGCGCGCGGTCCGCGGGCGTCAGGGTGTCGACGGCCAGCGTGGGCAGGCGCCGGGACCGGTCGACGGTCAGGGACAGCCGTGAGCGCAGCAGGCCCGCGGTGTAGGGGTGCGCGGGGGCGCCGAGGACCTGCGCGGTCGGGCCCACCTCGGCGAGCCGGCCGGCGTACATGACGGCGATGCGGTCGGCGATCTGCGCCGCGACGCCCAGGTCGTGGGTGATGAGCAGGACGCTGCACCCGAGGTCGTCGCGCAGTTCGCGCAGCAGCGCGAGCAGCTGCGCCTGCACGGTGACGTCGAGCGCGGTCGTGGGCTCGTCGGCCACGACCAGGGCGGGGCGGCCGGCGATGGCGATGGCCGCCATGACCCGCTGGCGCAGGCCCCCGGACAGCTCGTGCGGGTAGACCCGGAACCGCAGCTGCGGGTCGGGGACGCCCATGGCCCCCAGGAGCTGGACCGCTCCGTCCCGGTCCTGCCCGGCCTCGACGATCTGGCGGCCGATGCGCATGGTCGGGTTCAGCGAGGTCATCGGGTCCTGGAACACCGCGCCGAGCGCCGTGCGGCGGGCGGCCCGGCGGGCGGCCTCCGGGCCGTGCGCCATGTCGGTCTCCAGCACCCGCACCTGGCCGGTGACGTGCGGGCGGGCGGCCTCGGGCAGCAGGCCCAGGACGCTGAGGGCGAGCATGCTCTTGCCCGACCCCGACTCCCCGACGAGCCCGACGATCTCGCCGCGGGCCACGTCGAGGTCGACGCCGCGCAGCACCTCCGAGCGGACCCCGTCGCGTTCGAGGGACACGTGCAGGTCGCGGACGCTGGCCGTGGGGGCCGGGACGGCGGCAGGGGCCGCCGCGGCGCTCACGCGACCCCGCCCCGGGCCGGGACCGCCACCGCGCCCGCCTGCTGGTCCGTCCGCTGGTCCGTCCGCTGGGCGGCCAGGTGGGCGGCGATGGCCCGCGGCTGGGTGAACCACACCCGGTCGCGGTGGGCGCTCAGGTGCCGCAGCGCCCGGTCGAGGGCGCGCAGGCGGAAGGGGGCCCCGGAGATGAAGGAGTGCACGACGACGCTCATGACCAGCGGCTGCTCCTCGGAACGTTCGAGGAGCTCGTCGAACTCGTCGACGACCATGTCCGCGAACTCCGTCGCCGACGCCGCGCGGCCCACCACGGTGGTGCTGTCGTTGACCTCCAGGGCGTAGGGCAGCGCGAGCAGCGGCCCGGAACCGGTCGCGAGCGGCACCGGCCGGTCGTCCAGGCGCAGGTCGAGCAGGTAGCGGTACCCGGCGGCGGCGAGGTTGTCCAGCGTCGAGGGCGTGTGCGTGAGCCAGGGGCTGGACCAGCCGCCCGGGGCGCTGCCCTCCTCGGCCTCGATGCGCGCCGCGACGGCGCGCAGGTACCCGGCCTCGTCGGCGGCGGACATCGCGGCCAGGGAGTCGGAGTTCGAGACGCCGTGGCCGACGAACTCGGCGCCCGCGCGCCGGGCGGTCGCGATGAGCTCGGGCGCGGTGTCGTACAGGGCGGTGTTCAGCAGCACCGTCGGCGGGATGCCGTTGCGCTCCAGCCGTTCCAGCAGCCGGAAGGCGCCGACGCGGTTGCCGTAGTCGCGCCAGGAGGTGTTGACCAGGTCGGGGGCGGCGACGCCGGGGACGATGTCCTCGGTCTGCCCGGCCCCGAACCGGTACTCCTCCAGGCCGATCGCCACGTAGACCGCGAGCCGGCGGCCGCCGGGCCACACCGGGCCCGGGGCCGCGGTGATGGGCTGGTAGTCCCACAGGGCGTGCCCCGGGGCGGGAACTGCGTCGTGCGTCATCCGATCCACCTGTTCATGCCGACGTCGGTGCGGGCGGCCCGGCGGACCACGGCGTCGTACACCGGGAGCAGGGCGTCGGCCGCGGCCCACGTGCGTTGGAGGGCTGGGCGGCGGGCGGCGTGCAGTTCGCGCGCCTCCGCCAGGAGCGCGGCCTCGTCGACGGACACCACGCGCCCGTCCTGGGCCACCACGCGGCCGGCGACGAGGGTCATGGCGACGCTGCCGCCGTTCTCGCAGTAGACGAGCTGACCGCGCAGGTCGTTGAAGGGGGTGAAGGCCGGGGCGTGCAGGTCGAGCAGGACGAGGTCGGCCTGCGCGCCGACCTCCACGCGCCCGATCCGCCCGGTCTGGCGCATCGCGGCCGCGCCGCCCTCCCAGAGGGCGTCGAGGACCTCGGCGGGGGTGGGCCACTGCTCGGCGTCCAGGCCGGACACGTTGTGCACCAGGCCGGCGGCCTTGACCACGCCCCAGGTGTTGACGCTGTCGTCGCAGATCGCCTCGTCCACGCCGAGCGCGACGGGGATCCCGCGCTCGCGCACCGCGCGGAAGGGCATGACGCCGCTGCCCAGGCGCAGGTTGCTGACCGGGTTGTGGGCCACGACGGCGCCCGCGGCGGCGATGAGGTCGAGGTCGTCGTCGTCGACCCAGACGGCGTGGATGACGTTGACGCGCTCGCTCAGCAGGCCCAGGTCGGCGGTGTAGCGGACCAGGCTGCGGCCGGCGAACCGGTCCTGCCCGGTGCCGGGCACGGACAGCGCCCGCTGCACGCGGGTCTCCAGGAAGTGCGCGAACAGGGGGATGTCGTGGCGGCGGCTGAGGTCGTCGAGGGCGGCGAAGTACTCGGGGCTGACGCGCTGCGGCGCGGAGATCGACACCGCCGCCGTGATGCGGCCGTCGTGGCTGCCGTGCCAGGTCCGGATCAGGTGGTCGTAGGCGTCGAGGAGTTCGGGGGCCGCCGCCGGGGCAGGGGCGTTCAGGGCGTCGGCGAAACCGGCGCCGGCGCCGGCCAGGAACGGGAGCTTCTCGGCGTCGGGCAGTTCCGGCTGGTCCAGGGCGACGGAGGCGCGGATCCCGCTGTCGGCGTAGGCCTGCACGACCGCGTCGACGACCTCGGGGTCCGGGGTGGGCATGAGGAACGCGTCGTCCTGCACGCTCGTCGTCCCGGTGCGCAGCATCTCCAGCGCCCCGAGCATCGTCCGCAGGTACGCCTCGCGGGGGGTCGGCGCCAGGGCCGGGTCGGCGGGCGACTCGTAGAGCATGAACGTCTCGAGCGGACGGCTGCGGAACGCGCCCTTGAGGTGGTTCGCGGGTGAGTGGAAGTGCGCGTTGATCAGCCCGGGGACCAGGACGTGGTGCCCGGCGCCGTGGACCGTGCGGGCGTCGGCGGGAGCGAGTTCGCGCGCCCGCGGGCCGATGGCGGTGACGACGTCACCGGTGACGAGGAGATCGGTGGGACCGACCATCCCGGACGGCTGCGTGGACGCCCAGACCAGGACGTCGGTGAACAGGACGCTCATCCCCACACCTCACCGGTCGTCGGGGAACCCGCGGGTTCGGCCCAGGTGTTCGAGCGCGACGTCGCCAGGCCCTGCGCCAGGAGGCCTTCGAGGGCCGTCGTGGCGGCGGCGACCCCGTCGACCACGGGGACCCCGAGGGCGTCGCGGAGCCCGGCCACCAGGTCGGTCAGCCCGGCGCACCCGAGGACGACGGCCTCGGCCCCGTCGGCGTCCAGGGTCCGCCGGGCCTCGCGGGCGAAGGCGTCGAAGGCGGGCCCGGCGCCGGTCTCGATCTCGGCGACCGAGACGTCGACGGCCCGGACGGTGCACCGGTGGGTCAGGCCCAGCTCCCGCACGACGCGGTCGGTCATCGCGATCGTGCGCGGGGGCATGGTGATGACGCTGAACCGGTGCGCCAGCAGGGAGGCGGCCTGCAGGGCGGCCTCGGTCATGCCCACGACGGGCCCGCGGGCCAGTTCCCGCGCCGCGGGCAGACCGGTGTCGCCGAAGCACGCGACGACGTAGCCGTCGACGCCGTCGCGCTCACCCCGCTCGACCTGCTCGAGGACCCCGGCGGCGCCGAAGACCTCGTCGACGTGGGTCTCCACGCTCGCGGGGGCGCGGCGGGAGCGCGAGGCGGTCACCGTGGTGCCCGGGCGGGCCACGGCCCGGGCCGCGGCGAGCACGGCGTCCGTCATCGCGGCGCTGGTGTTGGGGTTCAGGACCCGCACGTGCGTCACAGCAGGCTCCCCACCACGCCGAGGTCGGCCAGCAGCCCGGCCACGCCGTAGCCGCCGATGGCGACCCGGGCCGCGCCGGCCCCGGCGCGCGCGGCCTCCACGGGGTCCGCGCCCGCGACGTGGGCGGCGGCGAAGGCCCCGCAGAACGCGTCACCGGCACCGGTGGAGTCGACGGGCACGACGGCCTCGGTGCTGACGTGCTCGGTGCGTCCGGCGGTGGCGACGACGCACCCGCGCTCGGCGGTCTTGACGACCACGACGTCCGGGCCGGCGTCCAGGAACAGCGAGGCGGCGCGTCCCAGGTCGGTGGTGCCGGCGAGCGCGACGGCCTCGACCTCGCTGGGCAGGAACACGTCGCACGTGCTGAGCAGGGCGAGCAGTTCCGCCTCGTGACCGGCGAGGTAGTCCTCCTGCAGGTCGAGGTAGACCGTCGCGTCGGTGGCGGTGCGCAGCCACGGTCCCAGGGTGAGCTGGGCGCGCAGGCTCATCGCCGAGACGAGGACGCCGTCCAGGGCGCTGACGTCCGCCGGGACGTCCTCGGGGTAGGCCGACAGGGCGTCGAACTCCTCCTCGCCGTGCAGCAGGTGCCAGGTCCGCGAGCCGTCGGGGGCGTACTCGACGCGGTTGCGGACGGTGGGGACGTCGCGCGGGCGGCCGGTCTCCACGGCGATGCCGAGGTCGCGGACGGTGTCCAGCAGGGTCGCGGGCAGGTCGTTCCCGACGGGGGCGAGCATCCGCACGCCGGTCAGGGTGCGCCGGGCCGCCAGCGCGGCGTAGAGGGCGTCACCGCCGAGCGCGGTCGTCGTGCGCCCGTCCACGACGACGTCGTCGATCGTGAGGTTCCCGACGCAGAGCAGCGACGTCTCAGCCACCGGCGTTCTCCTGCGCCTCGGCGGTGCGGAACTGGGCCATGGCCAGCAGGTAGCCGGTGAGCTGGGCGGGCAGCACGGTCAGCAGCGGGCTCAGCGGTTCCGAGACGCGCGGCAGGGTGACGACCTCGTCGGCGATCCCGTCGAAGGCGTCGACGCCCTCGGTGGTCACCGCGTAGACCCGGCCGCCGAAGCGCTTGGCCTCGCTCGCGGTGTGCACGGCGCGGGGGACGGAGGGCCCGGCCGGGGCGAGGACCCAGATCGGTTCGCCGGCCTTGAGGGAGTTGTAGTGGTGGAACTCCTCGACCTGGATCGCCTCGGCGTGGTCGGGGGTGCACTCCTTGACCTTGGCCGCGCCGATGACGGCCGAACCCCAGGTCGGGCCGGCGGCGGAGAACAGGAACGGGCCGCTGCCCTGCTCCCGTTCGGCGATCGCTGCGAGCGGTGCCTCGACCTCGCGGAGGACGCGTTCCATGAGGTCGGGCAGGCGGGCGAGTTCGGCGGCCAGCTCCGCGGCCCCGGGACGTCCGGTGCGCCGCCCGACGCGGACGGCGAGGTCCACGAGCAGGGCCAGCGCCGTCGTCGAGGACTGGGTGGGCCAGCCCACCCGGGTGGCGCGCAGGAGGAGGGTCCGCCGGCACTCGGCGGCCAGGGTGGAGCCGGGGGTGTTGGTGACGGCGACCGTGAGCGCACCGGCGTGCTGGGCCACCAGGGCCGCCTCGACCGTCCGGGTCGTCTCCCCGGAACTGGACAGGGCGATGACGAGGGTGCGCTCGGTGACCAGGGGGGCGAGGTAGTAGGCGAGGTCCAGGCTCTGCGCGGGTTCGCACGGGACCCCGAGCATGGCCTCCAGCACCTGGCGGGCGGCGATCGCGACGGCGAGGGAGTCCCCCGCCCCGGTCACGAACACCCGGTCCAGGTCGGTGGCGGCGACGAGGTCGGCCAGCTCGTCCAGGGCCGCGTCGTTGACGGCGAGGGTCTCGCGGATGCGGTCGGGCTGGGCGAGCAGCTCGGGGTGGGTGGCCTCGTCCCGGGCGCGGCGCTTGGGATCGAGGGGGTGGTCGCTGGGCAGCGCCACGATCGAGGCGTGCTCCGCGTCGGAGACCCGCTGCACGACCTCCTGCTGGCGGGCGTCGAGGGGGCTGCCGGGGCCGAGGAACGGGCTGGCCGGGGTGCTGGTGCGGGTCACGGGGGGCTCCGGGGTGCGGGTTCGGTGGACGTCGGGGGTGCTCAGCGCGGCGCCGGCCCTCAGCGCGGCGCCGAACCGGGCGGCGACGTCGGGGTCGACGCGGGCGTCGGGGGCGCTGGAACGCTTGATCGCGCTGCCGAGGATCGCGCCGTCGGACCCGGCGACCGCGGCGTCGACGGTGTCGAGGGAGACGCGGCCGCCGACGACGAACGGCACGCCCGGCACGGTCCGCCGCAGGGTGGCGATGGTGGTGAGCGCGTCGGGCACCCCGCTGTCGCGGGTGACGACGAGCACGTCGGCCCGGCCGAAGTCGCGGGCCTCGCGGGCGGCCCACTCCGGTGTGGAGGCCAGGGCCAGGCTGGTGGCCTCGTGGACGTCCGCCCACACCTCGACGTCGGCGCCGAGGAGGCGCTTGACGGCCGCGACGTCGTGCGCGCACCCCTCGATCCACCCGGTGGGGCCGACCGAGACACCGGTGAGGACCTTGACGCGCACGAACTGCGCCCCGATCGCGTGGGCGATGGCGACCGCGCTGGGTCCGTCGTTGTGGCCCACCACCACACCCACCGGCAGGTATACCGAGTTCGTGACCGCGGCGCCGATCACCGACAGCGCCGCGACGGTCGGGGCGGACACCCGGACCGCCTGCGGCATGTCGCTGGCGTCCTGCACCATCACGTGGGTGAACCCAGCTCGTTGCAGGGCAACGGCATCCTCGGCGGCCCGGCGGGCGATCTCCCGCACGGGCGTACCGCCGTAGTTCACCGCGCCCGGCAGGGGCGGCAGGTGGAGGACGCCGACGAGGCGGAACTGTGTGGGCACGAGCAGGACGGTATACCGAGCCGGGTTTCAGGCGTGTTTCCCCGGTGTAACTCCTGGGGTTCCGGTCCCGCGGCCGCCGGCGACGGCCCTGGCGGTGCGGCGCCCGGCGCGGGCACCGGGCACGATGCCCACCATGACGACTCCCGTGAGCCGCAAGGAGACCTTCACCTTCACCGCCGCCGAGGGCGTCCCCCCGCAGGTCGGCCCCTTCGCGCACGCCACCCGCCTGGGCGACCTGGTGTTCGTGACCGGGCAGATGCCCACCGACCCGGCCACGGGCGGGCTCGTGGCCGGGGGCCTGCCCGAGCAGGCCGAGCAGGTCCGCGCCAACCTCGCCGCCGTCCTCGCGCAGTTCGGGCTGACCTTCGACGACGCGCTGCACGTCCGCGTGTACCTGCGGCGCTTCGACGAGGACTTCGACGCCTTCAACGACGCCTACCGGACGTGGTTCACCGGGCCGCTGCCGGCCCGCACCACCGTCGGCGTCACCGGCCTGGCCGTGGGGGCGCTCGTCGAGGTCGACGTCATCGCGGGCCGCTGACGGCGAGCGCCGGGGCGGCCAGGTGCGCGTCCAGGAAAGCGACGACGCGGCGGGACAGCTCACGGCGCGAGCCGACCCGCCGGTAGTCGTGACCCTCCTGGGGCAGTTCCAGGTAGTCGACGTCGCGGTCCAGGCCGCGCAGCGCCGCGACGATCTGACGGGCCTCCCCGAGCGGGACGTTGGTGTCCAGCTCACCGTGCACGACGAGCAGCGGGACGTCGATGGCGTCGGCCCGGCGCAGCGGGGAGATCTCCTCCAGCAGCGTCCGGTCGTGCTCGGGGTGGCCGTACTTGCTGACCGCGGCGGCGCCGATCCACGGCTCGGTGTCGCGGTAGAACGTCGTGAGGTCGCTCATCCCGCAGATGTCGACGCCGGCGGCGAAGACGCCCGGGGAGAACGCCAGGGCGGCCAGGGTGAGGTACCCGCCGTAGGAGCGGCCCGTCACCGCGATCCGCGCGGGGTCGGCCAGACCCTGCGCCACCAGGTGCTGCGCGCTGGAGAGCACGTCGGCGAACGCGTCGTAGCGCTTCTCCCGGTCGTCGGCGTGCACGAACTCCCGCCCGAAGCCCGACGACCCGCGGACGTTCGGGGCGAACACCGTGGTCCCGGCCGCGACGAGGGCCTGCACCATGGGGTTGAACGTGGGGCGTTCCTGCGCCTCGGGACCGCCGTGCAGCCACAGCGCCGCGGCGCCGCCACCTCCGGGCACCTCCGCCGCCGGGTACAGCCAGCCCGTGAGGGGCAGCCCGTCGTGGGCGCGGTAGGTCTGCAGCGTCGGCACGACGAGGTCGCGGTCGGGCAGTTCGGGGGCGTGGGTGATCTGCGTCCACGTCCCCGTCGCGGTGTCCAGGTGCCACAGCTCCCGCGGGCGCGTCGGTCCCTCGACGCCCAAGACCACGCTGCGCCCGTCGCGGGACAGCACGGGGTCGGTCGCCACCAGGCCCGGCAGGCCGTGCAGCCGGGTGCGCCGGCGGGTCGTGGTGTCGAACAGCTCCAGCTCGCTGGCGCCGGCGACGTTCCAGACCAGCAGGAGCAGGCTGCCGGCGTCGTCGCCGTCGACGAACTCCAGCTCGGCGTCGTCGCGCGCGGCCAGCGTCTGCGCCTCCCCGCGGTACCCGTTGGGGCCGAACGGCAGGCCGATGAGCTGGCGCCGGGGCAGGCCGACGTCGGAGGCGAGGTAGACGTACACGGGGCCGGTGTCACCGGCCGGCGCCGGGCGCAGCAGGGCCACGTCGGTGGAACCGGTGGCCCCGTGGGGCAGCAGCAGCTGGTGCTCGTCGATGAGGCGGTCGACGACGACGGCGAACTGCTGCCCGCGCTCACCGTCGACGATGACGAGGAAGCGCTCCTCCTGCGAGACGTCGAGGACGTGGATGAGCTCGCCCTCGGCCAGCGGGTCGAGCCGTCCCGTCGCCGGGTCCCCGAGGAAGGAGCGGGCCGGCCGGCCGCCGGAGGCGGGGAACGTCACGACGACGCGGTGCCCGCTGCGGGTCCAGGGCCCGAGCTCGGCGTGCTCGTGGGCGTCACCGGCGATGCGGCGCGCGTCCGAGCCGTCCGGGCGCACGACCCAGACCTCCGTGCGCACCCCGCCGCCGGCGGCGACCGAGCACGCCAGCCAGCGGCTGTCCGCGGCCCAGGACACCGACACGACGGGGTCGTCGGACAGGTGCAGCCGCCGGGCCTGGGGGGCCGGGCCGTCCAGGACCACGTCCTGGACCCACAGCTGCGGCACGCCGGAGCGGTCGGAGACGAAGGCGACCCGGCGCGCGTCGGGGGTCATGGTCGGTCGCCAGCTCCCCCACGCCTCCACGAGGTCGTCGGCCAGGGCCAGGGCCGCGTCCAGGGGAAGGTCGGGGGTCTCGCCGCTCATGCCCTCATGCTGCCGCACCCGCGCCCGTCACCCCGCGGGGGCGGCCTCCGGGGCCGGTGGGCGCAGCGGGTCGCGGCCCCTCACGTCCGGGGACGGTCCTCCCCCTTCGGGGCCAGGACCCAGGTGTCCTTGGCGCCGCCACCGCGGGAGGAGTTGACGACCAGGCTGCCCTCGGGGGCCACCCGCGTGAGGGCGACGTCGGCCAGGTGGCACTCGCCCTCCCCCGTGCCGGTGACGTAGACGAACGCGCGCAGGTCGACGCGCCGGGGCTGCAACGTCCCGGCCTGCGCGTCCCAGCTGGGGACCGAGGACAGGCGCACCACCTCCTGGGCCACCCAGTTCGCGGGGGCGGACGCGATCTCCTGCCGCCGGGCCGCGACCTCGGCGGCGGTGGCGTAGGGGCCGATGAGCACCCCCGCCCCGCCGTAGCCGTCCACCGGCTTGGTCACCAGCTCCCCGACCCGTTCGAGCACCGCGCGCCGTTCGCCCTCGTCGCTGAGCCGGTAGGTCGGGACCGACTCCAGCAGCGGCCGCTCGCGCAGGTAGTAGGTGATGAACTCCGGCACCGAGCGGTACATCGCCTTGTCGTCGGCGATGCCGTTGCCCGGCGCGTTGGCCAGCACGACCCCTCCGGCGGCGGCGACGTCGAAGACCTCCTGCCCGATCGGCCGGCCGGAGCCGTCGCGCAGGTCGAGGAGCTCGACGTCCAGGCGCAGGTACAGGACACCGACGGGGTCCCCCGTCGCCCGGTGCAGGACCCGGCCCCGCACGACGTCGAGGTCGTCGGCCCCGGCCAGCAGCAGACCCGCCCCGTCGGCCAGCCGGCGGTGCTCGAACCAGGCGGCGCTGGCCGGACCGCTGGACAGCAGCACCGGGCGCATCCCGGGGCGGGAACGGGACAGCAGCGTGGAGCGCAGGCGCTCGAACGCGGTGGCCGGGTCGAGCAGCTCCGCGGGCCGGGGCATGTCGGGCACGACGGCGTCCATCAGCGCGCGGGCCGCGATGCCGAAGGCGACGCCGCTGGGGTTGCGGACGTTGTCCTCCAGGACCCGCCAGCGGCCGTACTCGTTGCGCACCAGGTCGAAACCCATGACGGGGGCCCGGACGGCACCGGCGGGCAGCCGCGTCGCCCGCTCCTGCCACCCGGGGGCACCGACGACCGCCTCCCGGGGCAGGACCCCGTCCTGCAGGATCCGCTGGGCACCGTAGACGTCGCGCAGGAAGAACTCGATGGCCCGGGCGCGCTGGACGAGCCCGGCGCGCAGCTGCTCCCACTCGTGGGGCAGCACGACCCGCGGGACGAGGTCGACGTGGAAGGGCTTCTCGGACGACCCGCCGGGCTCGTTGACGACGTAGGCCAGGTGCCGCTCGCGGGCCCAGGCGTCCCGGTCGGCCTCGGCGGCCGCCACCCCCTCGGGGCCCAGCTGCCGGACGTGCTCGATGACGTCGCGGTAGGCCGCGCGCGGCTGGGCGTTCAGCCCCACCGCCTCGTCGCCGGCGCGGGTCCGGTACCGGCGCAGGGCGGCGGTGCCGGGCGCCTCCCCGGCCGCGGAACCGTGGGTCTCCTCCACCACCAGGCGCACGACGTCGTCGAGCTCGCCGCGGGCGACGAAGGCCGCGCGCTGGCGGTCGGCGGAGTTCCCGCGGGCCAGGGCCGCCTCGGCCAGCTCGGAGACGTCCTCCCAGTCGCCGAACTCCTCCAGCTGCGGGCGGACGCTGTCCAGCAGCGCGCGGACGGCCTGGGGCGCGGGCACGGGGCGCGGGGCACCACCGGCCGCGTCGAGGAGGTCGCCCGACAGGCCACCGCGCGCCGCCTGCCAGATCCCGGCGCGGTACAGCGGCGTGGGCACCTGCGGGCGCGGGCGCCCGGCCAGCACGTCGAGCTCGGCGGCGCGCGCCGCCGCCCGGAACAGCCCCGCGATGAGCACGGCGTCGTCGACGAGCGGGCAGGCGTCGCACACCCGCAGCTCCAGGGTCGGGGCGTGGGAGCTGGGCCGGACGTCGAAGTAGGCCATCTTCCTGTCGGCGATGACCCCGGAGGCGATGAGGTCGTCGAGCAGCCGGTCGTACTGAGCCGCCGACTCCAGGGGGCCGGTGCTGCCGGCGCTGGGCCAGCGCTGCCAGATGGTGGTGCGGATGCTGGCGTAGCCGGTGTCCTGGCCGTTCCAGAACGGCGAGCTGGCCGACAGGGCCAGCAGCACCGGCAGCGTCGGGGCGATGCGCTGCATGATCTCCACGGCGAGGTCGCGGTCGGCGACGCCGACGTGGATCTGGGTGCCGCAGATGAGCTGCTCGTCGACCAGCAGCCGGTACTGCTCGTGCATGCGCCCGTAGCGGCCGGTCGCGGTGAGCTCGAAGTCGGTGAACGTCGAGCGCGGTGCGGTGCCGACGGCCGCGACGCCCAGACCGTCGCGGGCGGCGGCCTCCACGAGTCCCTTGCGCAGGCGCAGCAGTTCCTCGCGCAACCCGGCCAGGGACGAGACGACGTCGGTGTTCGTCTCGACCGTCGTGCGCTGCAGCTCGGCGGAGTAGGAGGTCTTGTCCAACCTGGACAGCACCTGGGGAGCGCGGGCTGACAGTTGCCTGCTCTCCAGGTCGATCAGGTGCAGTTCCTCTTCGGCTCCCAGCGTCATCTCCGCACCCATCCCGACACGCTAGACCGGATCCGTGGCTGCGCCGCCGGACTCGGGCCGTGAAACACAACGTTTACGCGTGTTGCGTGGATCGGACCCGGGAGCGGAGCCGTGTTCGTGCCTGAGAGTGCTAGGTCAGTCACCGAGCGTCGTTCCTCCCCGCAGCGGGGATCGCCGTCGGCGCTGCTGAACGAACCTCACGCGCCCGTTCGTGCACCCAGCGTTCACACGGACTTCGCACAGCGGGGCCCGGGCCGTCGCAGTCCCGGGGCAACGTCCTGCTTGTCCCGTCGCGCACCGCAGCCCGGCGACCGGCCCCCCCTCACCAGGAGTCCCCGTGACCTCGCCCACCTCCCCGCAGCACCCCGCCGACCCCCGCACCCCGACCACGCCCGACCTGCGCCGCCGCCTCCTGCTCGGCGGCGCCGCCGGCGCCGGGCTGCTCACCGCCGCCGGCTGGCCGGCCGTGGCGGGCGCAGCCCAGCGACCCGCAGCCGAGGCCCGGCTCACGTCGGCCACCTCACGGCTGGGGAACCCCTTCACCCTCGGGGTCGCCTCCGGGGAGCCCACCGCCGACGGCGTCGTGCTGTGGACCCGGCTGGCCCCCTCGCCCTACGCGGTCGACGGTCGCGGGGGGATGCCGGACCGCGACGTCCCGGTGGAGTGGGAACTGGCCCAGGACGAGGGTTTCCGCCGCGTCGTGCGCAGCGGCCGGACCTACGCGGTCTCGCAGCTGGGGCACAGCGTGCACGTGGAACTGACCGGCCTGCCCGCGGGCCGGGAGTTCTTCTACCGCTTCCGCCTCGCCGGAGCCGGTGGGGAGATCTCCCCCGTCGGGGTGACCCGCACCGCCCCGGCCGCGACCTCCTACGGCCGGCCGCTGACGATGGCCTTCGCCTCCTGCGCCCAGTACGAGCACGGGTGGTTCACCGCCTACCGCCGGCTGGCCGAGGAGGAACCGGACGTGGTGCTCTTCCTGGGCGACTACGTCTACGAGTACGAGGCCAACGACTACGTCTCCCCCTCGGGCAACAACGTGCGCGACCACATGGGCCCGGAGACCCGCACCCTGGCCGACTACCGCCTGCGCCACGCGCAGTACAAGGCCGACCCGGACCTGCAGGCCGCGCACGCGGTGGCCCCGTGGATCGTGACCTGGGACGACCACGAGGTGGAGAACAACTACGCCGACCTGATCGCCGAGGACCAGGAGCCCTACCCGACGCCGGAGGAGTTCACCGCCCGCCGGGCGGCCGCCTACCAGGCCTACTACGAGAACATGCCGCTGCGCGCCGCGGCCCGACCCCGCGGGGCCGACGTGCAGCTGTACCGCCGTCTGTCCTGGGGTGCGCTGGCCGACTTCCACGTGCTCGACACCCGCCAGTACCGCGACGACCAGCCCGGCGGGGACACCTTCCCCACCACCGGCCCCGAACGCGACCAACCGCAGCGGTCCATCACGGGCGCCACCCAGGAGAAGTGGCTGCTCGACGGGATGCAGTCCTCGGCGGCGACCTGGAACGTCATCGCCCAGCAGGTCATGTTCCACGAGCACGACTACGTCCCGGGCCTCGACCGGGGTTTCAACCCCGACTCGTGGGACGGGTACACCGCCAACCGCCAGCGGTTGCTCGACGGTTTCGCCCGGCGCGGGGTCGAGAACCCCGTGGTGCTGTCCGGTGACGTGCACAAGCACTACGCCGCGGACCTGGCCCGCTTCGCCGACGACCAGGGTTCTGCCCCCGTGGGGGTCGAACTGGTGTGCACGTCCATCACCTCCGGCGGGGACGGCGGGGACACCTACGCCACCCGCGACAGCGAACTGGCCGACAACCCGGACCTCAAGCTGGCCAACAACCAGCGCGGTTACGTCGTGACCCGGCTGGACCGCCACGAACTGCGGGCCGACTTCCGGGTGCTCGAACGCGTCTCCCAGCCGGGTTCGGCGGCCAGCACGCGGGCGAGCTTCGTCGTCGAGGCGGGACGGCCGGGGTTGCAGGAGGCCTGAGCACCCCGACCCCCGGCGGCGCCGGCACGCCGGCGCCGCCGGGCCGGGTACCGGGTCGCGGTCCCTCCCCCGCGGCAGGACGTCCCCGGGCGGCCACCGGGGCGGCGGGTGCGCGCGCCGGGCGATTTCCGGATCGGGGCCCGCGAGCGCCACGATGCGGAGCGTGCCCCTCCACCACCACCGCCACCGCCGCTCGACCACCCCGGGTGGGTCCCCCGCCCGACGCCCCGCCCCCGGGGCGGGACCGGACCGGCGCCGGTGACCGCCTCGACCCTGGCCGCCGCCCTGCCCACCACCCTGCCCACCGCGGCCCACGCGGTGGCGCTGTTCCCCGAGCACCTGACCGGGACCACCCTCGTGCTGCTCGTGCTGGCCGCCTTCGCCGCCGGCTGGGTCGACGCCGTCGTCGGCGGTGGGGGCCTGCTGCAACTGCCCGCCCTGCTGCTCGTCCCCGGGCTCAGCCCGCTGCAGGCCCTGGCCACCAACAAGCTCGGCTCGATCTTCGGCACCACCACCAGCGCGGTGACCTACTACCGCCGCGCCCGCCCCGACCTGCGCACGGCCCTGCCCATGGCCGCGCTCGCCCTGGCCGGCAGCTTCGGCGGAGCCTCGATCGCCGCGTCCTTGCCGGTGGCGGTGTTCAAACCCGTCATCGTCGTGGCCCTGGTGACCGTCGCAGCGATCACCCTGACCCGCCCGACCCTCGGCTCGGTGACCGCCCTGCGCTTCTCCGGGCACGCCCACTACCGCGCCGCGCTCGCCGTCGGCCTGGTCATCGGGGTCTACGACGGGGTCCTGGGCCCGGGCACCGGCACGTTCCTGGTCATCGCGATGGTCAGCGTCGTCGGCTACGACTTCCTGCAGGCCAGCGCGAAGGCCAAGATCGTGAACCTCGCCACCAACCTCGGCGCCCTGCTGTTCTTCGCCCCCCACGGCGCGGTGCTCTGGGGCCTGGGCCTGCTGCTGGGGCTGGCGAACACCAGCGGCAGCTACCTGGGCTCGCGGATGGCCATCTCCAGCGGGACCGGCTTCATCCGCACCGTGTTCCTCGTCGTCGTCGCCGCCCTCGTCGTGAAGGTGGGGCACGACGTGTGGGTGGAGAACCTCTCGCCCCTCCTGGGCTGACCCCCGGGGACCGGCCCCCCGGACGCCGCCGCCCGCGCCGGGCCTCCCCCGGCCGGTGCACCTCCCCCTCCGCCGCCCCTGCTGCGCGGCAGCCCGCCGGCCGCACCCCCGTCACCGCCGCGGCACCGCAGCTGCCGGGGAGAAGGCCGTGCTTCACCGGCCCCGCCAAGGCAAGATGGACCCCGGGGACCAGGACCACGCGGTCCAGACCAGGCACCGACCAGGTGCGGCACGGGGAGGGAGGGCACCGGCCATGCACGCTGAGACCCGCCGTGCCCTCACCGTGGGCGTGCGCACCGCCGCCGCCTCGTTCGCCACCCTCACCCTCCTGCCCTGGGCCACCGGCTGGGCCCTCGACGGCGCCCCGGCCCCCCGCACCGGCCTGCTGCTGGCCGCCATCCCCTTCGCCCTCCTCTTCGGGGCGCTCGCCGGCTGCACCGCCCACCGACCCGCGTCCCCCGCGCCCGAGGCGTCCGCGAGCGTCGTCGTCGGCACCACGACGGGTGCCACCGCGCGGGTCGGCGCACCGGCCGGGGCGGCGGACGTGGTGCTCACCGCTCCCACCCGCGCCGGCCCGCACCCGGGACCGCGTCCCGACCCCGGGACCACCCCACCCGGCCCCCTCTGCCCGGCAGGACCAGCCGGGGCACCCGCAGACCGTCCCGCCGCCCAGCGCCCGGACCTCACCGCCCGTCCCGTTCCACCGCCCCGGCCCGCACCGCCGCCGCCGCCGCCGCGAGCAACGTCGTGACACCCCGACCCCGCGCCGCCGGCCCCGCCGCCCGCACCGCCCCCGCGCGCCGACCGCGAGCCCCCCACCACGCTGACGCCGCGCGTGGAACGGACCGTGCGGCCCGGACCCTCCCCACCGCCCCCCAGCTGCCCACCACCAGCGCGATCACCAGCCCCGCCCGACAGCCCGCCTGAGAGGACCCACCATGCTGCGGCCCGCCCCTTCGACCCCCACCGGCTCGACCCCCGACACCGGCCCCGCTCCCGCAGCCGACGAGCAGCCCACCAGCCCGGCCCACACCCGCCAGCGCAACGCCCACCGCGCCGCGCACGCCGCCCAGGCCCTGCAGCTGCACGGCCGGGTCAGCCACAGCCACGCCGAGGGCATGCAGCAGGCCCTCATCGAACTGCTCACCGACATCCACCACCTGTGCGACACCTGCGACCTCGACCCCGCCCCCCTCTACGAGGCCGCCGCCCTCATCCACGCCCAGGAGACCCGGGCCGCCTGACCCGGCGGAGGACGGGGTCGACGCGGTGCGGGGCGGGGACGGGGCCGGGAGGGGCCCCCGTCTCAGCTCCACGGCACACGGTGCCGATGGTGAGCCCGTGATCAGCCAGGCGGATCGAGGCCGCGGACCCGTCATCGTCGTCGCCGACTTCCTCGGGGCGTACTCGCTGCGCCTGATCCCCGGCATCCGGGAGGTGCTCCAGGCGCGGGGAGTCCCCCTGCTGGTGCACGTCCACGACTACTTCACCCCCGGCGTGTCGCCCCTGCTGCGCCACGTCTTCGCCGGTGCCGGTCCCCGCGCGGCGATCGTGCTGCCGATGTCGAAGGCCCAGTCGCGCGACGACCTCGACCGGCTGCTCGCCGCCCACCCCGACGTGCCCGCGGTGGCCCTGGGCACCGCCTCGGGGCAGCGTCCGTCGGTGCGCGCGGACAACCGCACCGGCATGGCGGAGCTGGTGCGCCACGTGGTGGACCAGGGCGGTGTGCAGCGCGTCGTGCTGGTCCGCGGGGTGCCCCACCACGTGGACTCCGTGGAACGCGAGGCGGCGGCGCGCGAGACGCTGGCGCAGGCGGGGGTGCTCCTCGACGAGTCCCTCGTCGTCGAGGGCGGCTTCGCCCGCGACGTGACCTACGACGCGATCTCCGCGCTGGTCCGGGCGGGGCACCGCTTCGACGCCGTCGTCGCCCTGAACGACGAGATGGCGCTGGCCGCGGTGGACGCGCTGTGCGACCACGGCCTGGACGTGCCCGGCGACGTCCTGGTCACCGGTTTCGACGACGACGAGACGCCCCACCCCCGGTGCAGCCTCACGACCGTCTCGCAGCAGCTGCACCAGCAGGGCCGGCGGGCCGCGGAACTGGTGCTGGACCTGATGGACGGGGCGCCCGCGCACGACGTCCTCGTGGAGACCACCCTGGTGCGCCGCTCCTCCACCGCACGGGCCCTGCCCGCAGCGCCGTCGGGCACCCCCGCGGCGCGGGCCGAGACCGGCCGGGACGCGGTCCCCGCCGGCCAGGCCGCCGCCACGAACGCGGCGCTGGACCTCAACCGCGCGTTCATGTCGTGCGCCGGCGAGCAGGACGTCATGCGCGAACTGGGGGCGCGGCTGGCGCGGTTGCAGGTGTCGAGGTGCTTCGTGGTCCTGTACGACCCCGCGCCGGAGGAACACCCCGCGGAGCGCCGGGGCCGCCTGGCGCTCGTGCACCCGGGCGTGGTCGGCGCCCAGGGCGCGCCGGAGGCACCCCGGTTCCCCGTCGCGGACCTCCTGCCCCCCGGGGTCCGCCACGAGCTGGCGCACGGCACGCTGCTGCTGCAACCGCTGGGGGTCCGCGGCCACGAGCTCGGCCACGTCCTGTACGAGCAGCAGTCCCTGCTGCAGCACACCGCCGAGGTGCTGCGGATGGACGTCAGCCTCGCCCTCGACACCATCGCCCGCCACCGCGAGCTGGAGGCCACCGTCGCCCGGCGCACCGAGCAGCTGCGCCGCGAGATCAGCGTCCGCGAGCGCGCCGAGGCGGACCTGCGGGCGGCCAACGCCGAACTGCGCCGTTCCCTGCACCGGGACGGGCTGACCGGCATCGCCAACCGCAGCGCGTTCGACGAGCACCTGGCCTGGGCGTGGGCGCGCCACCGCGGCGACGGGGGGGAACTGTCCCTGCTGTTCGTCGACGTCGACTGCTTCAAGCTCTACAACGACACCTACGGTCACCTGCGCGGTGACACCGCCCTGCGCGCGGTGGCCCAGGCGATGGAGGCCGCGACGCTGGCGCCCGGCGACCTCGCGGCCCGTTTCGGTGGGGAGGAGTTCGCCGTGGTGCTCCCCGGGACGGGGTCAGCCGGGGCGGTGGTCGTGGCCGAGCGGATCCGGCAGGGGGTGCGCCGCTGCGCCATCGAGCACCGGGCCTCCCCCGTGGTGCCCTGGCTCACGGTCAGCATCGGCGTCGCGACCACGCGCCCGGGCGGAGCGCTGGTGCCGCAGGACCTGGTGCAGGCGGCCGACGAGGCCGTCTACGCGGCCAAGACCGCCGGCCGCGACCGGGCGGAACGACGGCCCGTGGTGGGCGCGCGGTCGTGACGACGTCCGCGCGCCGCCGCACCCGGGCCGTCGGGTGGGGCGGTCAGGCGCCGGCCGTCCCCGCGGCGGCCAGCGCCGGGCCCAGCAGCAGGATGGCGCAGACCTGCGGTGAGTGGGCCTGCGCGATCACGACGTCGGACCCGGGGACCGGGTCGTGGACGAAGGGGGTGGACACGACGCCCGGTGCACAGAGTTCCCCCTGACGCCGTCGCGGCCCAGCTCCAGCGCAGCGGTCCGGGTCAGCCGGCGGACGGCCCACGCGGTGTCGTCCCGACGGCCGGCGACCAGGACGCGGGCCCCTCGACGTGGTAGCCGCGGACGTGGGACGCGCCCGTGCCGCCGGTGGCTCCGGTGACGAGGACGACGTCCGCGCTGAACCGCTGCTCCACGCTGTTCCCCTCCGGTGAGGTGAGCCGGTCGACTCACCTCACGTGGACGACGAGTTCCGCGAGGCGCGTCGAGGGGACCGCCGTCGACCACCCTCGGGCCGTGCCGGGTACGTCCTCGTCCCACCAGCAGGTCGCCGCCGACGAGCGGGCCACGATCCTCACCGCCGCCGCGACGCTCTCCGACACCTGGAGTTTCGCCCGGACCTCCCTGGCGCAGATCGCCACTACCGCCGGGGTTTCCCAGGCGACGCTGTTCAAGCAGTTCCCGACCGAGGACGCGCTGTTCGACGCGATCGTCGAGCAGGTGTGGACGCCGCCCGGGCGACCGGCCGCACCGCTCGACCCCGCCGACCCGGAGGGCGCCGGCAGTTCAGCCTCGGCGAACTACCGTTCTCCGAGGAGGTGCGCGGCTGCTTCGAGGCGGCCGCGCGTGCGGTGGAGGAAGCCGTGCTGACCACCCTCACCCGCTACCGCGCACGGTAGGCGTCCCGCACAGCACCCGGGGCGCCGACCAGCCCGACCGGAGGTCGTCACGAACACGTTCGTGACGACCTCGTTCGCGACGAACACGTTCGTTGGAGCTGCGTCGCGCCTCCCACCGAACCCGGTCCCCCGATCCCCCCGCCGGGCGCAGCCGTCGCGAACGGCCGGCCACACCGGCGTTGTCCCGGGAGTGGATCGTCAACGAGGCGGTCGCGATCGTCCGCGCCGAGGGGCTGGAGGAAGGGCTGGAGAAGGCCACGGTCCGACGGGTGGCCCAGGCCCTGGACACCGGCCGGTCCCCCCTCCACGCCTACGTCGCCGACACCGCCGAACTGCGCGCCGCCGTCCTCGACGAACTCCTGGCCCCGGTGGTCGAACCACCCGCCGCCGCACGCGCCGCCCGGTGGCGGACGAACCCGGAGGAGGTGCTGACCGCCTACCGCGACGTCCTGCTGGCCCACCCGGGCCTGGCCCGCTCGGCGCTGGTCCTGCGCCCGCACGGCCCGCGCGCCGTGCGGCTCCACGACCGCGTCCTGGAACTGCTGCCGGCCGGCGGGGTGGACGCCGCCCGCGCCGCCTGGGGGTGGACCTGCTGCTGCAGCACGTCACCGCCACCGCCGCCGAGCACAGCGCGGCACCGGCGGACGGCGACGCGCGGGGAGGGCCCGCACCGTGAGTCCGTCACCTCCGCGCGGGTTCCGTGAACCGGCCCCGCAACTCCTGGTCGACCCGCTAGCTTGAGGCGGCGGAGCACCGGAGCTCCGCCACGGGACGGGGGGATGGACATGGCCAGGGGGACGTGGGCACGGCGTGGGGCTGCTGCCGTGCTGGCGGCGGTGTGCGTCGGGACGCTGAGCGGGGCACCGGCCTGGGCCGACCACATCGGGGACGTGGACTGCTCGGACTTCACCTACCAGGAGGACGCCCAGGCGTGGATGAACGCCCACCCCGGCGATCCCGACGGCCTCGACGGCAACCCGAAGGACGGCCTCGCCTGCGAGTCCCTCCCGCACCGCCCCACCGCTCCGGTGCCGGACAACCCGGCGCCGCCCGCCCCGTGCGGTGTCCAGGGCGCCATCCGCGACCGGTGGGTCGCCCTGGGTGGAGCCGGTGGCGTGCTGGGCGCGGCGACCACCTGCGAGTTGACCACTCCGGACGGTTCCGCCCGGTACACGCGTTTCACCCACGGCTCCGTCTACTGGTCGCCGGCGACCGGTGCGCAGGACGTCCGCGGGGCCATCGAGGGCCGCTGGGCCGACCTGGGCTGGGAGAACTCCTGGCTGCACCTGCCCACCACCGGCGAGAACCCGTTGCGCGGCGGCGCCTTCAACCGCTTCCAGGGCGGTTCCGTCTACTGGTCCCCCGCCACCGGCGCCCAGGCCGTGCGCGGGCTCATCCTCGCCGCGTGGGGCACCACCGGCTGGGAGAACGGGGTCCTGGGTTATCCCACGACCACCGAGGCGCCCCTGCCCGGCGGGGCCTTCAACCACTTCCAGGGCGGGTCGGTCTACTGGTCCCCGGCCACCGGCGCGCACCTGGTCCGCGGCGCCATCCGCGACGCCTGGGCGCGGCAGGGCTGGGAGACCGGCCGGCTGGGGTACCCCACCAGCGACGAGTACGACGTGCCCGGCGGGCGGCGCAGCGACTTCCAGGGCGGTTCGATCACCTGGACCCCCGCCGCGGGAGCGGTCGTCTCCGGCGCGGCGCGCTGACCGGGTGCGGCGTGGTGCGCGAGGGCCGGCGCACCACGCCGGGCACCGGCTGGTGATCCCGGTCACGCGCCCTTGATCTGCAGTGCGCTGCAGGTGCCAGGGTCGGGTCCATGGCTGAGTACACCCTTCCGGATCTGCCCTACGACTACTCCGCGCTCGAGCCCCACATCTCCGGGGCGATCATGGAGCTGCACCACGACAAGCACCACGCCACCTACGTCGCCGGCGTCAACACGGCCCTGGAGAAGCTGGCCGAGGCCCGCGACAAGAACGACCTGGCCACGGTCAACCTGCACGAGAAGAACCTGGCCTTCAACCTCGGTGGGCACGTCAACCACTCGGTGTTCTGGCCCAACCTGTCCCCCGACGGCGGCGACAAGCCCACCGGGGAGCTGGCCGCGGCCATCGACGAGCACTTCGGCTCCTTCGACGGCTTCCGCGCCCACTTCACCGCCACCGCGCTGGGCATCCAGGGCTCGGGCTGGTCGATCCTGGCCTGGGACTCCATCGGCCAGAAGCTGATCAACGTCCAGCTGTACGACCAGCAGTCCAACCTGGCCCTGGGCCTGGTCCCGATCGTGCTGCTGGACATGTGGGAGCACGCGTTCTACCTGGACTACAAGAACGTCAAGCCCGACTACGTCAAGGCGTGGTGGAACGTGGTGAACTGGGCCGACGCCCAGTCCCGCTTCGACCGGGCCCGTACCCAGACCGTCGGGCTGATCGTCCCCTGAGACGTCACCTGAGGCGTCGCCTGGACGGCGCCGGCTGAGGAGGGGGTGGAACCGCACCGGTCCCACCCCCTCGCGCGCTGCGCGGGGACCGGCTCCCGGGGGCGGGCGCCACGCAGCGGCGCACCACCGGCCGGATCCCGTCGGTCGAGCGGGCCCGGTGTTAGCCTCGGCGCACTCCCCGACCCCGGAGACGCCCCGATGCCGCCTCGCTCCACGCCCGCCGGGGGCGACCGCCCGCGGGACACCGGGTCGCCCCTCCTGCGCCGCCGCCGGGGCCGCACGCGCCCCGGACCGTCGACCCCCTCACCGCAACCCGCCGGAGCCGCACGATGAGACCCGTCCCGTGGAAGGTCCGCCCGATCCCCACCGTCTGGCTGGACCACACCACCGGCATCGGCGTCACCGACTCCGGCGCCCGCGTCACCCCCGTGATCGAGGGCCGGCGCAAGCGCCCGACGCTGGCCGAGCTGCTGAACACCGCCCACAACCTGCGCGCCGAGCGCATCATGCTCACCGGCAAGGTCCCGACGACGGGCGCGGGCGAGACCCACTGGCTCATCACCCCCACCCCCGGGTGGACCGAGGGCGGGCACTGGCTGTCCAGCCCGCCCACCGGGCGGTTCACCCACGACACCACCGGCGACAAGCTGGAGGTCCGCACCGCCGCGGAGTGGTTCACCTCCGCCGACGGGGACCTCACCCCCGACGAGGCGCGCCAGGCCTGGGTCGCGACGTCGGAGGCGATCCGGTCCGTGGCCCGCGACGCCGAGCTGCTGAAGTCCCCCGCCGCCACCGGCACCCAGTTGTGGGCGCAGTCGCTGCCGCGGACCGTGGACCCCGAACCCCTCGACGAGGACGTGGCCGAGCTGCTGCACCGCACCGCCGGTCAGCACCGCATCGAGCACCTCACCACCGGCCCCAGCGCCTGCGGCTGCGGCGGGTGCCGGCCCCTGGTCGACCTGGGCGCGACCTCCCACGGCGGTTTCTCCTACGTGGACGGGCGTTTCATGTACGCGTCCCTGTGCCGGGAACTCGGCACCGGGCCGGCGCGACGGCTGACCGCCGCCCAGGCCGAGGAACTGCTCACCACCAGCCCGTACGCCCGGGCGCGCTTCCACGTCGAGTTCACCGTCCCCGAGTGGTGGGACACCCTGGGCGTGCTGCCGGTGGCCCACGACGACGTCCAGGACGGGTGGCACTACCCGAACGTGCCCGGCGCCCGCGGCCGCACGTGGGTGGACGGGGTGGAACTGAAGCTCGCCCTGGACGGCGGCTGGGACGTCGAGGTCCTCGAGGGGATCGAGTTCACCAAGGCCCGCGTGCTGGACACCTGGGCCGACCGGTTGCGCCGGGCCCGCGAGCGCCTGACGCAGGACCGCGACCTGCCGGCGCCGGTGCGGGCCGCGGCGGTCAGCGCGGTGCGCGCCGTCCTCATCCAGGGCATCGGGGCGTTCGCCTCCCGCGGCCGCGAGACCACCCACGTGGTGTGGTCGGCGCGCGAGGTCCCCGCGCACGCGGCGGCCACCGTGGTGCGCCACGGCGACGCGTTCGCCTACCGCACCCGTGCGGCCCGGCCCGCGGGGCAGGCGGCGGCGCTGTACCGCCCCGAACTGGCCGCGCAGGTGTGGTCCCGGGGGCGGGCCAGGGTGCTGGAGTGCCCCACCGCGCTGTCGAAGCGGCTGCCGGGCGCGGGCATGACGTACGCGGGCGGGGCGCTGTCGGTCGACCCGGCGACCCTGCTGGGCGTCAACGGCGACGCGATCTACACGACGTCGGTCCCCGCGTGGTCCCTGCCGGTGACCGTCCCCGGCGGCGGGGACGACGGCGAGGTGGGGCGCATGCGGCTGCAGGGGTGGCTGGCCTCGACGAAGCTCCCCTCGACCACGGCCGAGCGCAACCGGCTGCGCCAGCGGGCCGAGGCCGCCGGCGTCGAGGAGGCGCTGGTCGCCGCCGGTGCGGGTGAGCCCACCGCCGACGTCGCGGCCACGGACCAGGTCGATGCCTGAGGCGTCCGGGCGCAGCGCCGCGGACCTGATCGCCGACCTGCGCGCCTACGGGCTGAGCACCACCGAGATCGCCCGCGAGCTGGGACGTTCCCCGCGGATGATCCGCAAGGTGGTGCGCGGGGAGAGCAGCGGGCAGCTGTACGTCGCCGCGCTGGAGGAGCTGGAGCGCACGGGACGCTCGCGCACCCCGCCGCCGCGCCGCCGGGGCCGCGACGGGGAACTCGTGCGCGTCCGGGCCCCCCGCGCTGCGGGGCAGCCGACCCGACGCCCCAGCGAGCCCACCGGCGCCCCGGAGGTCCCCGCACCGCCCGCCGGCCCGTCCGCGCGCCGGCGGCCGGCCGGCCCCGGGGCGTACCGCAGCGAGACGACGTACCTGCCCGGTGGCGCGCGCCAGCACCTGGTGACCGCCCCGCGCAGCGACGGCCCCGGGCGCGAGCGGGCCCGCCAGCGGCTGCTGGAGATCCTGCGCAGCGCCGCGCGCAGCCAGCGCGGCGGTCGCAGGAACGTGCGGTTCCGCCTGACGCTGGTGGACGGCACCACCGTCGAGGTCGGGGCCAAGGGCGGGTACGCGGTGTCCAAGGCCCTCTCGCGCTCGCGGGGTGAGGGTGACGACCCGCTGGGCTGGCTGGCCGGGGAGGTCGCCGACCGGGCCTACCTGAGCAGGATCAGCGCCGACGGCGGCCTGGACGTCGTGGGCGTGGAGGCCACGGTCTACTGAACCCGGCCACGGGCGGGCGCGGGCCACGTGCCAGACTCGGGGGCAGGAACACCACCGCGACGGAACGGAACGTGACGGTCATGGCCACCACACGACGCACCCACTGCGCCAAGACGATGCCGTGGCCCGCAGGCAACCACCGCAGCCTCGAACGCTTCCTCGACGACGCCGAACGGGCCGGGACCCTCGACATCGTCGCCGACCACCCCGCCGCCGCGACGGCCCTGGCGCTGCCCCCGCACGGCCTGGACGCCGCGACGGTCGGCACCGTGCTGCGCTACGCCGAGTCGCCCGAGCAGGGCCGGGCCTTCCCGGCGGCGTGGGCGCGCTGGCAGGAGGCCACCGACGGGCAGTTCGCCGACCGGGCGGCCTCCGCGGACGCCTTCGCCGAGTTCGCCCAGGCCCTGACGCCGGAGCACTGGGACACCCGCGACGGCGAACCGGTCGAGGAGGTCCTGCTGACGTTCGTCGACGCCGCCGTCGCCGCCCGCGCGGACGGCACCAGCCCCCGCGACGCGGTGAACGCCCTCACGGGCGCCACGCCGGAGGACTGACCCCGCGCTCAGCCGCGCCGCTGGCGCTGGTAGTCCGTCCACGCCGCCGTGCACCGCGCGCAGCGGCACCCCAGGTTGCGGTACCCGTTGGCGCTGCCGTGCCGCGCGTCGCGCTCGTCGGCGCGGAAGGCCGCGGCGCGCTCGGGCGCCGACGTCCGCGGCGCGGCCACCCCCACGCCCAGCTCCGCCCGCCACGACCGCACCGTCGGGTGGCTGACGCCCAGGACCGCCCCGGCCTCCTGCTGCGTCAGGTCCGCCGTGGCGCGCACGGCGTCCTCCCACGTCGCGTGGCCGGAACGGCGGGCGACCTCGTCTCGGTCGTAGCGGGGCACCGCAGCACGGTACGGCCGCCGCCACCGGCCCGACCAGTAGGGTCGCCCGCGTGGAACCCCCCGAGGTGAGCCTGCGGTTGTGGCGCCCGCAGGACGCGCCGCGGTTGTTCGACCTGTTGCGCCGCCCGGAGGTCACCCGCTGGTTCGGCGAGGCCGCGCGCACCCCCCTGACCGACGTCGAGCAGGCCCGCCAGCGGATCGAGCAGTGGGCCCTGGCCCACGCCGACCCCCTCGGCACCTGGGCCGTCGTGGCCCCCGACCGCAGCGAGCCCGTGGGCAGCGTGCTGCTGTTCCCCGCCCCGAACGCGCTGCACGGGGAGGTGGAGGTCGGCTGGTACCTGCACCCCGACGCCGAGGGCCACGGCTACGCCACGGCCGCGGCCCGCCGGGCGGTGCGCCTGGCCTTCGCCGCCGGCCACCGGCAGGTGTGGGCCCTGACGCACCCCGAGAACACCCGCAGCCGCGCCACCGCCACCCGGGCCGGCATGCGCGACCTCGGGATCGTCGACGGTCTGTGGCACGACGGCGTGTCCCGGCTGTTCCTCGCCGAGCACCCCGGCGGACCGGTCTGGGACGCCGACGAACCCGGCGACCTCAGCAGGTCGCGATGAACCGCTGCAGCACCCGCACCCCGAACTCCAGGGCGTCCACCGGGACCCGCTCGTCGATCCCGTGGAACATCCCGGCGAAGTCCATCCCCGCCGGCAACCGCAGCGGCGCGAACCCGTAACCGCGGATCCCCAGGTGGGAGAACGACTTGTTGTCGGTACCCCCCGACAGGCAGTACGGCAGCACCTTCGCCCCCGGGTCCTCGGCCTCCAGCGCCGCCCGCATCCGGTCCACCAGCGGCACCGCGAACTCCGTCTCCAGCGCCACCGACTCGTTGACGACCTCGACGTCGACGCGCTCACCGGCCAGTTCCCGGATCGTCGCCATGAGCTCCTCCTGCCGGCCCGGCAGGAACCGCGTGTCGATGAGGGCGCTCGCCGTCCCGGGGATCACGTTGTGCTTGTACCCGGCGTCCAGGGCCGTCGGGTTCGAGGTGTTCTGCAGCGTCGCCCCCACCCACCGCGCCGTCGTCCCGAGCTTGGCCAGCAGCGCCGACGGGTCGTCCTCGTCGAAGCGGACGCCGGTGATCTCCGAGACGCCCTCCAGGAACTGCCGCACCGTCGCGGTGTACTCCAGCGGCCAGGTGTGCTCGCCGATCCGCGTCACCGCCGCGCACAGGCGCGTCACCGCGTTGTCGGTCCCGACCTGCGAACCGTGCCCGGCGCGGCCGTGGGCCACCAGGCGCAGCCACGCCAGGCCCTTCTCCGCCGTCTGCAGCAGGTACGTCCGCTGCCCGTCGAGGTCGACCGAGAAACCCCCCACCTCGCTGACGGCCTCGGTGACGCCCTCGAACAGGTCGGCCCGGTTGTCCACCAGCCACTGCGCGCCCTGGACGCCCGCGGCCTCCTCGTCGGCCAGGAACGCGAACACGAGGTCCCGCGGCGGCCTGGTGCCCGTGCGGGCCAGGTCGCGCAGGACGGCCAGCAGCATGGCGTCCATGTCCTTCATGTCGACCGCGCCGCGGCCCCACAGGCAGCCGTCGGCGACCTCGCCGGAGAACGGGTCGACCTTCCAGTCCGAGGCCCGCGCCGGGACGACGTCGAGGTGGCCGTGCAGCAGCAGCGCACCGCGCTCGGCCGTGCCCCGCTCGTCCCCGGGCACCCGCACGACCACGTTGCCGCGCCGGGGGAAGCCCTCCACGTACTCCGGCTGCAGGCCCACCTCGTGCAGCAGCTCGGCGACGTGCTCGGCCGCGACGCGCTCCCCCGGGCCCGAGCCGTCGCCGTAGTTCGACGTGTCGATGCGCAGCAGGTCGCGACACAGGTCGACGACCTCGGCCTCGGCCGCGTGGGATCCCTGTCCGGTGCTGGTGTCGGCGCTCACCCGGGCAACCGTACTCGGGCCGGTCCGCCGCTCCGGTAGCGTCCCCGTCCCATGGACGACTGGTCGATGGCGGCACCGCGCGGACTGACGGACACCGTCCACGACGCCATCCTCGAGCTGCTCATGAACCAGGGCCTCGAACCCGGCTCCCCCCTGCGCACCCAGAGCCTGGCCGCCCGCCTCGGCGTCTCGGCGACCCCCGTCCGCGAGGCCCTGGCCCGCCTGGAGGGCTCCGGCCTGGTGGTGCGCAGCGCCCGCCGCGGCTACCGCGCCGCGGCCCTGCTCTCGCCCGAGGAGCTCGCCCAGCTCGTCGACGTGCGCCTGCTCGTCGAGCCCGGCAACGCCGAACGGGCCTGCGCGCGCGCCGACGACGCCTTCGTGGCCCGCCTGCACGCCGCCGTCGAGGCCCAGCGCACCGCCCCCACGGGCCCCGGCTACACCGGCTTCAAGCACTACCTCGAGGCGGACTGGTCCTTCCACGAGCTGCTCGCCGAGGGCACCGGCAACCCGTTCATCGTCCGGACCCTGGACTCCTTCCGCGGTTTCGTGCAGCGTCTGCACCAGGTGGAGGAGAGGGTGCAGGACGCCCACGAGAGCGTCACCGAGCACGAGGCCATCGTGCTCGCCTTCGAGGAGCACGATCCCGGCGCAGCCGCCGAGGCCATGCGCCGGCACCTGCGGGGGGTGCTCGACCGCGCGGTCGGGTGACGGCGCTCGCCAACGGACGTGATTTTCTATAGAATCCGCAGGACGACGACCACAGGAGTGGAGAACGTGAGCGACGACGCGAACGGCACGACCCGGGTGTTCGACGGCTTCCCGGACGTCCTGACCCGCCAGAACTGGCCGATCACCGTCCCGATGATGCCGCACCCCCACGTGCTGCCGGACGGCACGACCGTGCAGGACCAGCCCGCCGAGGGCTGGGCGAAGACCCTCGAGGTCATGACCGACGCGGGCTACACCTGCATCGACCCGACCGACACCTGGATCCGGATCGCCGACCTGTCCCCGGCCCGCCAGCAGGAGTTCGCGCGGACCGTGCGCGGGGCGGGGCTGCAGATCCCCGCGTTCTCCACCTCGCGCCGCTCGGTCATGGACCACGAGAAGGCCGACGAGAACCTGGCCTACTCCCACCGCGCGATCGACGCGTGCGCCGCGATCGGCATCCCCGTCGTCAACTTCGGCTTCATGCGCGGCTTCACCCCCGCCCAGGCCAAGGCGCTGTGGTTCTGGCTGGAGCCGGGCTACTCCGACGACTTCAGCGACGACGTCCGCGCGGTCGCCGTCGGCAAGATCAAGGAGCTGGCCCGCCACGCCCAGGAGGTCGGTGTCCAGATCGCCCTGGAGATGTACGAGGACACCTACCTCGGCACCGCCGACGGCATGGTGCAGTTCGTCCAGGACGTCGGGTACGACAACGTCGGCCTCAACCCCGACTTCGGCAACATCCTGCGCCTGCACCGCGAGGTGGAGCCGTGGGAGGAGATCGCCGCCAAGACGTTCCCCTACACGAACTACTGGCACCTGAAGAACTACTACCGCGACGAGGAGCCGTCGACCGGCTCCGTGCGCACCCACCCGGCTCCCCTGGAGTTCGGGACCATCAACTACCGCAAGGCCATCGGCATGGCCCTCGAGGCCGGTTTCCGCGGCGCCTTCTGCGTGGAACACTACGGCGGCGACAGCATCAGCGTCGGCGCGACCAACCGCGAGTACATCCGTCGCGTCCTGCCCAAGGCGACCCACCACCAGCCGTTCAGCAGCGGCGCCGGCAACCACTGAGCGATCGAAGGAGACCGTTCGCATGACGAAGATCTTCGGTGACCCGTCCGAGTTCGTCGACGACTCCGTGGCGGGGTTCGTCGACCTGTACTCGCACTTCGTGCAGCCGGTGCCGCACGGGGTGATCCGCTCGACCGCCACGCCCGAGGGCAAGGTCGCGGTCATCGCCGGCGGCGGGTCGGGGCACTACCCCGCTTTCGCGGGTTACGTCGGGCCGGGCCTGGCCGACGGGGCCGTGTGCGGCAACGTGTTCGCCTCCCCCTCCACGCGCTGGGTGTACGACGTGGCCAAGGCCGCCAACCGCGGCGGCGGCGTCGTGCTGGGCTTCGGGAACTACGCCGGGGACATCCTCAACTTCGGCCTGGCCGCCGAGCGCCTGCGCGCCGAGGGCATCCCGGCCGAGCTGCTCGTCGTGACCGACGACGTCGCCTCCGAGGGCCAGGGCGCCAACGGGCAGCGCCGCGGCATCGCCGGCGACGTCGTCGCCTTCAAGATCGCCGGTGCCGCCGCCGAGGCGGGCTACGACTTCGACGGCGTCGTGCGCGTCTCGCGCCACGCCAACGACGTCACCCGGTCCATGGGCATCGCCTTCGCCGGCTGCACCCTGCCGGGCGAGACCGAACCGCTGTTCACCGTCACCCCCGGCCACATGGGTGTCGGGCTCGGCATCCACGGCGAGCCGGGCATCTCCGAGGAACCCATCGGGACCCCCACCGAGATCGCGGACCTGCTGGTCGAGAAGGTCCTGGCCGGCAAGCCCGAGGGGACGCCGGACGGCGGGAAGGTCGCGGTCCTGGTCAACGGCCTGGGCTCGACCAAGTACGAGGAGCTGTTCCTGCTCTACGTGCCGATCGCCAAGCGCCTGCGCGAGGCCGGGTACGAGATCGTCGCCCCCCAGGTCGGGGAGCTGGTCACCAGCCTGGACATGGCCGGCGCGTCCCTGACGGTCACCTGGCTGGACGAGGAGCTGGAAACCCTGTGGACCGCGCCGGCCCAGTGCCCGGCCCTGTCCGTCGGGACGACCATCGAGACCACCCCCGCCCCCGTCTACGAGGTGCCCGAGGACGAGGTCGCCGACTACAGCGGCACCCCGGCCGAAGCCAACGAGGCCGGCCAGCAGGTCGCCGGGCTCATCGAGGCCGTGCGCGACGTCCTCAAGGACGCCGAGGCCGAACTGGGCCGCATCGACGCCATCGCCGGTGACGGCGACCACGGCACCGGCATGGTCAACGGCTCGGTCGCCGCCGCGGCCGCCGCCCGCGCCGCCGCCGACGCCGGGGCCGGCGCGGGCGCCACCCTGGCCGCGGCCGGTGGGGCCTGGGCCGACCGCGCCGGTGGCACCAGCGGGGTCATCTGGGGCGTGCTGCTGCACGCCTTCGCCGACCAGCTCGGCGACGAGGGCAAGCCCACCGCCGCCCAGGTCGCCGCCGGGGCCACCGCCAGCGTCGAGGCCGTCCAGCGCCTGGCCGGGGCACGGGTGGGCAACAAGACGATGCTGGACGCCCAGGTCCCCTTCGCCGAGACCCTGGCCGAGCGCGTCGGGGCCGGGGACGACCTGAAGACGGCGTTCACCGCGGCTGCGCAGGCCGCCACCGAGGCCGCCGAGGCGACCAAGGACCTGCGCCCGCAGATCGGGCGCGCCCGGCCGCTGGCCGAGCGGTCCCTGGGACACCCCGACGCCGGGGCGGTCTCCCTCGCGCTAGTGACGCGCACCGTCGCCGAGAAGCTCTGAGAGAAGAGGAAGAAACCGTGACCGATCTGCAGTGGCGCGTCGTCCTGGCCGCCGACGAGGCCGGGGTCTCCTACAAGGAGGCCATCAAGGCCGACCTGCTCAAGGACCCGCGCGTCAAGGAGGTCCTCGACGTCGGCGTGAACAGCGACACCGACAAGACCGCCTACCCGCACGTGGCGGTCGCCGCGGCCCGCAAGATCGCCGCCGGTGAGGCCGACCGCGGCATCCTCGTCTGCGGCACCGGCATGGGGGTGGCCATCGCCGCCAACAAGGTCCCCGGGATCCGCGCCTCGGTGGCCCACGACTCCTTCTCGGTCGAGCGCCTGGTGCTGTCCAACGACGGCCAGGTCCTGACCCTGGGCGAGCGCGTCATCGGCAAGGAGCTGGCCCGCCGGCTGGCGAAGGAGTTCCTGGGCTACGTCTTCGACACCTCGAGCGCCTCGGCCGCCAAGGTCGACGCGATCACCGGGTACGAGACCGCCGCCACCGACGGGGAGACCTCCGCCTCCTCCTGCTGACGGGCCAGGCAGGTACCGTCGGGTCCTGCTGAGCCACCTCTACAGACCGCTGGAGCCACCGCCACCATGACGACCCGTCACCGCCCGCTCGTCGGGGTCAGCCTCAAGATGTACTTCTCGCTGGCCCGCACGCGCAGCTACCTCGCCGACGTCGCGGCTCTGGCTCCAGTGGTCTCCGAGGCCGGTGTGGACGCCTTCGTCATCCCCGACTTCCTCACCGTCACCACGGGCATCGACCTGCTGCGCGGGACGGGGATCCACATCGGGGCCCAGGACGCCTCCTGGGAGGACTTCGGCGCCCTCACCGGCGAGGTCTCCCCCGCCGCCCTGCGCGAGGCCGGCGCCCGCTTCGTCGAGATCGGGCACGCCGAGCGTCGCCGCATGTTCGCCGAGGACGACATCGTCACCGCCCGCAAGGCCGCCGCGGCGGCCCGCAACGGGCTCGTCCCCCTCGTGTGCATCGGGGAGAACGTCCGCATCGACGTCGACGACGCGGCCCGCACCACCATCAGCCAGGTGCTGGCCGCGCTCGAGGACGTCCCCGCCGACGCCGAGGTCGCCATCGGCTACGAGCCCAACTGGGCGATCGGGCAGACCGAACCGGCCCCGCCGGAGCACGTCGTGGGGGTCACCACACGACTGCGCGACGCCCTCTCGCACCGCTCCGGGGTCACCCGCATCCTCTACGGGGGGAGCGCCGGCCCCGGCATGTTCACCGACGTCGCCGAAGGCGTCGACGGCCTGTTCCTGGGTCGCTTCGCCCACGACGTCGCCAACTTCCAGGCCGTGATCCAGGAGATCGCGGCCCACCCGCTCAACCGGGTGGACAACCCCTCGTAGGAGATCCCGTGCCCACCGCACCCCGCACCGACAAGATCACCAAGGTCGCCCAGATCGGCACCGGCTACATGGGCGGCGGCATCGCCCAGTCGCTGGCCCTGGCCGGCAACGACGTCTGGCTGGCCGACGCCGACCAGGAGTCCACGCAGCGCAACTACGAGCGGCTGCTGAAGGAGTCCGAGCTGTTCGAGGGCCAGGGCCTGTTCGCGCCCGGCAGCACCGAGGTCCTCAAGGAGAAGTTCCACCCCGCCGCCTCGATCGAGGAGGCCGTCGCCGACGTCCACTTCGTCGAGGAGGCCGTCTTCGAGGACCCGGCCGTCAAGAAGGACGTGCTGTCGCGCGTCGAGAAGGCCGTCACCCCCGGCACGATCATCGGCACGAACACCTCCACCATCCCGGTGAAGGTGCTCGCCGAGGCCTTCGAGGACGCCTCCCTGTTCCTCACCGTGCACTTCTCCAACCCGGCCCCCTTCATCCCCGGTGTCGAGCTCGTCACCGGCGAGGCCACCGACCCGGCCGTCCTGCCGCTCATCGACGACCTGCTCACCCGCGCCGGCCGCCGCGGCGCCCAGGTCAAGGACGTGCCCGGTTTCGTCCTCAACCGCCTGCAGTACGTCCTGCTCAAGGAGGCCATGACGGTCGTCGAGGAGGGTGTCGCCACCCCCGCCGACGTCGACACCATCGTCTCCACGACCTTCGGCTTCCGGCTGCCGTTCTTCGGGCCGTTCGCCATCGCCGACATGGCGGGCCTCGACGTCTACGCCAAGGGCTTCAAGGTGCTGGAGAACCACTTCGGCGACCGGCTCTCCGCGCCCGCCAACCTCACCTCCCTCGTGGAGGCGGGCAAGTTCGGGACCAAGACCGGCTCGGGCTTCCTCGAGCTGGAGCCCGAGAAGCTCGCGGCCCTCATCGACTACCGCAACAAGGCCTACAAGAAGATGGCCGAGCTGCTCGACGAGCTCGGGCCCTCGCCGCTGGCCGAGTGAGGCGCTAGTCCAGGCAGAACTCGTTGCCCTCGGGGTCGGCCAGCACCAGGTGCCCGGCCTCCAGCGGCGGTGCCGGCTCGTACCGGGCCAGCACCGCCGCCCCGAGGGTCACCAGCCGGTCGGCCTCCGCCGCCAGCGCCGCCATCCGGGCCTCCCCCTCCAGGCCCGGCGCCGCCCGCACGTCCAGGTGCACGCGGTTCTTCCCCGCCTTCCCCTCCGGCACGCGCTGGAAGAAGACCCGCGGGCCGACCCCGTCGGGGTCCACGACCGCCGAGGCGGCGTCCCGCTGCTCCGGCGGGACGCCCCAGGCCGCCAGCGCCTCCTCCCAGGACGTGAACGGCGGCGGCGGGGGCTGCACGACGCAGCCCAGCACCTCCGCCCAGAACGCGGCCACCCGCGCCGGGTCGGCGCAGTCGAACGTCACCTGGACCTGTCGGCTCATGCCCCCAGCGTGCCCGCCACCTCCGACAGGGACCCGTGAGCCGGCACCGACGGCGGTGACGGGCCGTGAAAGGGCGGTGACGGAGCTGCGACACGCCGGTGCCCTGCTCCGATCGGGCCCCAGGTCGACGCCCACGGCTCCCGAGGGCGTAGCCTCGAGTGGTCACTGATCCATCCGGGGGGATAGAGCATGTCGGCGACAGCCGGGTACGTGGTCGAGCGCGTCGAGGCCACAGGCCTCAGCGCAGCGCAGCGCAGCGAGTGGGACGGGCTCCACGGCCGCCAGAACGGGGTCAGCAACCCCTTCTGCAGCTCCGACTGGGTCCTCGAGTGGTACCGGTCGTACGTCCCGGACCCCGCCCACCGCCACCTGCTGCAGGTCCGTGACGCCGACGGCGCCCTCGCCGGCGTCGCCGCCCTCTACGAGCAGACCGTCGGGCCCCGCCGCCTGCCCGTCGGCCGCCGCATCGTGCCCGTCGGCTACGGGACCGCGACCGCGCTGGAACTGCCGCAGGTCCTCACCACCGCCCAGCACGCGCGCGGCGTCCACCACGCGGTCGTCCGCTGGACCCGCGACGCCGGCGCCGACTGGTCCGAGCTCCCCATCGCCCGCGAGCAGGCCTGGTTCGAGCCCGGCTGGGTCGAGGACACCACCGCCGAGGCGCCCCACTACAGCCACCGCGCCTCCCGCGCCTGCGTCGTGCTGCCCCTGTCCGGCACCTGGGAGGAGATGAAGGGCGGCCTCAAGCGCAACCTCAAGGAGAGCCTGCGCCGCAGCCGGAACCGCCTCACCAAGAGCGGCCGCGACTGGCACGTGCGCACCCTGGAGGGCACCGAGGTCGACGAGACCGCCGTGCAGCGCTTCTTCACCCTGCACGCCGCCCGCGCCGGCTTCGACGGCACCACCTCCAGCCACCCCGACGTCTACGCCGACACGACCCGCCGCGACATGCTCGTGCGCCTGGTCCCCAAGCTGGCCCAGGCCAAGGAGGCCAGCCTCGTCGAGCTCGTCGTCGACGGCGACGTCGTCGCCGTCCAGCTCGCCCTGCACTCCGCCGGCACCAGCTACGTCCACTCCTCGGGCCTGAACCCGGACTACTGGGAGTTCTCCGCCGTCACCCTGCTGCAGGCCGAGCTCGTCCAGTCGGCCATCGCCCGCGGCGACCGCTTCGTCAACTTCTCCCCCGGCCCCAACGTCGCCAAGATGCGCTGGAGCGAGACGATGCACGTCGTCGACGACTTCGCCTACGCCACCGGCAGCCGGACCTCGGGCCTGCGCTTCCTCGCCTTCTCCCAGCTGGCGGCCGTCAACCAGTACCGGCACGCCGTGGCCGTCGCGCGCGCCAACAGCCCCCGACCGCGCCCCACCGGCACCAGCGGCACCTGAGGACCGACACCCACTAGCCTCCAGGCATGGCCGAGCAGGTGTCCTTCCCCAGTTCGACCGGCCACCGCCTGGCCGGGCTCCTCGACGTCCCCGCCGGACCGGTCCGCGGCTGGGGGATCTTCGCCCACGGGTTCACCCTCGGCAAGGACTCCCCCGCCGCGGCCCGCATCTGCAAGGGTCTGGCCGACGAGGGCATCGGGATGCTGCGCTTCGACAACCTCGGCCTCGGGCAGTCCGAGGGGGACTGGGGCGACGGGTCCTTCACGCACAAGGTCGACGACACCGTCCTGGCCGCCGCCTTCATGGCCGAGCGCGGCACACCCGTCGCCCTCCTGGTGGGGCACTCCTTCGGCGGCGCCGCCGTCCTGGCCGCCGCCGGGCGCGTGCCGGGCCTGCAGGCCGTCGTCAGCGTCGGCGCCCCCTCCGAACCCCGCCACGTCGAGCACCACTACGACGCCCTCGTCGACCGCGTCCTGGCCGACGGCCACGCCCAGTGGCTCGTCGGCGGCCGGGCGCTCACCCTCAAGCGCGCCTTCATCGAGGACGTCCGCACCGCCGACGTCAAGAGCCTCGTGCACCGCCTCAGCGTGCCGCTGCTCGTCATGCACTCCCCCACCGACTCCACGGTGAGCATCGACAACGCCAGCGCCATCTTCAAGGCCGCCCCCCACCCCCGCAGCTTCATCTCCCTCGAGGGCTCGGACCACCTCCTGACCGCCCGCGGTCAGGCGCGGCGCGCGGCGCGCATCATCAGCGCCTGGGCCGACCAGTACCTCAGCGCACCGGAGCGAAGCGCCGCGCCACCCGGTCGGTGAGGGCCGCGAGGTCCTCCCGGCCGTCCACCGCGATCCCCCGGTCGCCCACCTCGGTCCGCAACCGGTCCGTGAACGCCGCGTCCCGCACGAGCAGGTTCGCCGTCGCCCGGTCGGGGTCGCTCGTCCGGGCCGTGAACCCCGGACCGCGCTCGCGGAACACCCGGCGGCGGAAGGCCGGGACGGGCAGCAACCAGACGGCGTGGTCCGGGTCCGCCAGCAGCGGCCGGACCAGACCCGGCAGCAACCGGAACCCCTCCACGACCACCACCCGGTCACCCGGCGACGCCAGCAGGTCCTCCACGACCAGCCCGAACGCCTCCCCCGCGAACCAGGGGAAGGTCGCCAGCATCTCCTGCGGCGACCGCAGGACCCAGCGCTCGTCGGGCGACTGGGCCAGGAACGCGTGCAGCAACGGCGCCTCCCGCGCACCCGAGCGCGCCGCGTGGTCCGCCAGGACGTCGTCCGTGGCGTAGACGGCCACCCCGAACCGTCGCGCCAGTTCCCGCGCGACTGCCGACTTGCCCGCCCCGGACCCGCCGCCGAGCCAGCGGACGTGGGCCAGCCGGCGCACCAGGTCCTCCACTCCTCGACGGTAGCCGCGGGCGGGGTGAACCGGACGGGCCCGGGCACCGTGGAGCGGTGAGAGGACCGTCCCGCCGACCCCAGGAGCACCCGTGGAGCACAGGCCCGAGACCGCCCACCCCCTCGCCCGCGCGGTCCTGAGCCGCCGGCGCGCCCTGGCCGCCGGCGGCGGCACGCTCGGGGCGGGCGCCGTGCTGGCCGCCTGCGGCGGCGACGACACCGCGACCACCCCCGGCACCGCCCCGACCGCGTCCAGCAGCGGCGGCGGTACCAGCAGCGGCAGCAGCACCGGCGCCGGTGCGGGCGCGCTGGCGAAGCTGTCCGACGTCCCCGTCGGCTCCGGCGTCGTCGTCCAGGACGCCGCCGGGGCCGCCGTCGTGGTCGTCCAGCCCGAGGCCGGTCAGGTCGCCGCCTTCAGCGGCCTGTGCACGCACCAGGGCTGCGCGGTCGCCGTGCAGGACGACGAACTCGACTGCCCCTGCCACGGCTCGCGCTTCGCGCTGCTGACCGGCGAGGTCCTGCAGGGCCCGGCGACCGACCCGCTGAACCCGGTCCCGGTGCGGGTGGACGGCGACTCCGTCGTCGCCGCCACCTGAGCACCGGCGCTCAGCCCGCCGTCACCGGGACGTCAGCGAGGCGTCAGCGGGTGTGGGACCGCGGGGGAACCCTGCGGACCGCACCCGTCGACGCCGACGTCGCCATGGCCGCGTAGGCGCGCAGCGCCCCCGTCAGCGGGCGGTCGCGGTCCCGCGGCTCCCACGGGCGCTCGGAGGACTCCATCTTGGCGCGGCGCTCGGCCAGCACCGCCTCGTCGACGCGCAGGTGCAGGCCCCGGGTCTCCACGTCGATCTCCACGTGGTCGCCGTCCTCCACGAGGCCGATGAGGCCACCGGCCCACGCCTCGGGGGAGACGTGACCGATGGAGATGCCGCTGGAACCGCCGGAGAACCGGCCGTCGGTCACCAGGGCGCAGACCTTGCCCAGGCCGCGGCCCTTGATGAACGACGTCGGGTGCAGCATCTCCTGCATCCCGGGACCACCGGCGGGCCCCTCGTAGCGGATGACCACCACGTGCCCGGGCTGGACCGCCCCGGACAGGATCCCCGTGACGGCGTCCTCCTGGGACTCGAAGACGATCGCGGTGCCCTCGAAGTGGAACAGCGACGGGTCGATGCCCGCCGTCTTGATGATGGCGCCCTCGGGGGCGAGGTTGCCCTCCAGGACGGCCAGGCCGCCGTCGGCGGTGTAGGCGTGCGCGAGGTCGCGCACGCAGCCGCCCTCGGCGTCCACGTCGAGGGAGTTCCAGCGGTTGGTCGTGGAGAACGCCTGCGTGGTGCGGACCCCGCCGGGCGCGGCGTGGAACAGCTCCACGGCCGCCGCGCCGGGGTTCTCGGCGCGCACGTCCCACTCCTGCAACCAGGACGCCAGGTCGGGGCTGTGGATGGTGCGGACCGACTCGTCGAGCAGCCCGGCGCGCCACAACTCCCCCAGGATGGCCGGGATGCCGCCAGCCCGGTGCACGTCCTCCATGTGGTAGTCGGAGTTCGGCGCGACCTTCGACAGGCACGGGACGCGGCGGCTGACGGCGTCGATGTCGTCGAGGGTAAAGTCGAGCTCGGCCTCCTGCGCGGCGGCGAGGATGTGCAGGACGGTGTTCGTCGACCCGCCCATCGCGACGTCGAGGGCCATGGCGTTGGAGAACGCGGCCTTGTTCGCGATGCTGCGCGGCAGCACCGACTCGTCGTCACCGTCGTAGTACTGCTTGGCGAGCTCGACGACGAGGGACCCGGCGCGCAGGAACAGGTCCCGGCGGGCGGCGTGGGTGGCCAGCGTGGAGCCGTTGCCGGGCAACGAGAGCCCGAGCGCCTCGGTGAGGCAGTTCATCGAGTTCGCGGTGAACATGCCCGAGCAGGAACCGCAGGTCGGGCACGCGGAGCGTTCCACCGCGTCCAGACCGGCGTCGGTGACCTGCGGGGAGGCCGACGCCGCGATCGCCGTGATGAGGTCGGTGGGGGCGTGCGCGACACCGTCCACGACGACGGCCTTGCCGGCCTCCATCGGGCCGCCGGAGACGAAGACCACGGGGATGTTCAGCCGCAGCGCCGCCATGAGCATGCCCGGGGTGATCTTGTCGCAGTTGGAGATGCAGACCAGGGCGTCGGCCTGGTGGGCGTTCACCATGTACTCGACGGAATCGGCGATCAGCTCGCGGCTGGGCAGGGAGTACAGCATCCCGGAGTGCCCCATCGCGATGCCGTCGTCGACGGCGATGGTGTTGAACTCCTTGGAGACCCCGCCGGCCTCGGCGATCGCACCGGCGACGAGGTCGCCCATGTCCTTCAGGTGCACGTGCCCGGGCACGAACTGGGTGTAGGAGTTCGCGATGGCGACGATGGGTTTCCCGAAGTCGCCGTCGGTCATCCCGGTGGCGCGCCACAACGCGCGGGCACCGGCCATGTTCCGGCCGTGGGTCGAGGTTCGGGAACGCAACGCGGGCACGACTGCTCCAGGTCTGCAGGGAGGGTTGGGTCTCGCACGGGACACCGCGGCCGATGGGCCCGCGGACAGCGTCCCGCGCGAGCGGACGCCTCCCCCGACCCGCAGGTGCGCGGGCGGTGACGACGTCCCGTCGGCGGCCACCGGAGGTGCGGCGGGCGCCTGCTGCCCCGGGTCCGTTCCGGAGTCCACCGGGAGCGCGCTCAGGATAACCCCGTGCGGTGGCGACCTCAGCCGACCGGGCCGCCCGCCGCCCGCCAGGCCGCGAAACCGCCCTCGAGGTGGACGACGTCGGTGCGGCCGGTCGACAGGACCGCCCGCAGCGCCTGCGCCGACCGCGACCCCCGCGCGCAGTGCAGGACGACCGGCCCGGGCGGCAGCCCCGAGGGGTCGGCGAGCACCTGCGCGAGCGGCACGTGCACGGAGCCGGGGACGGCCCCGGCCGCGCGCTCGTCCGGTTCGCGGACGTCGACGACGACCGGCCCCGGCGCGGCCAGCAGCTCGGCGGCCGTGACGGTCGGCAGGTCCTCGGGGCCGGTGCGGCGCGGGTCGGGGCGCAGCGGCAGCTCCCGCCACGTCATGGCCAAGGCGTCGTGCACCAGCACCCGGCCCAGCAGGGGCCGTCCCGCGCCCGTGATGAGCTTCACGGCCTCGGTGACCATGACGGAGGCGACGGCGGCGCAGACGCCGCCGAGGACGCCGGCCTCCCCGCAGCTGGGGACCGACCCCGGCGGCGGGGCCGTCGGGAACAGGTCGCGGTACGTCGGGCCGGCGGGGTCGAAGACGCTGACGTGCCCGTCGAAGCGCAGGACCGCCCCCCACACCCAGGGGGTCCCGGCGGCGACGAGGACGTCGTTGACGAGGTAGCGCGTCTCGAAGGTGTCGGACCCGTCGAGGACGAGGTCGTACCCCGCGACGACCCGGGGGGCGGAGTCCCGCGTGAGCCGCTCGTGGTGGCGCACGACGGTGATGGCGGGGTCGAGGCGGGCCACGGCGTCGGCGGCGCTGTCGACCTTGGCGCGCCCGACGTCGGTGCTGCCGTGCAGGACCTGCCGCTGCAGGTTGGAGGTCTCCACGACGTCGTCGTCCACGACGCCGATCGTCCCGACCCCGGCCGCGGCCAGGTAGAGCAGGGCCGGGGACCCGAGCCCGCCGGCGCCGACGACGAGGACCCGGGACGCCAGGAGCCGCCGCTGCCCGGTCTCGCCGACCTCGGGCAGCAGCAGGTGCCGGGAGTACCGCTCGCGCTGGGCGTCGGTCAGCTCCGGGCCGGGTTCGACGAGCGGCCTCACCGGGCACCCCCCACGGCCGCCACCCGGTCGGCGGGGCTGGCCTGCCGTTCCAGGGCCGCCCGCAACCGGTCGGCGCCCGGTGCGGCACCCAGCGGCGCGGCGACCGGGACGCCACCGGTGAGCCGTTGCAGCGCACGGGAGGTCGCCTCGAGGACGCCGAGCACCTCGGGGGTCGTCAGCTGCTCCAGCGACCCGGGGGGACCGTCGAGGGCCAGGCAGCCCGTGACCGCCGAGGAGGCCCCCGCGTCGTCGACCAGCGGCACGGCCACCACGACCGCGTACTTGCCGCGCACGAGGCGGAACTCCTCGGGGGTCAGCCCCTGCCGCTCCCCGGCCGCGTCCAGCGCGGTGACGTCGCGCGCGACGACGGTGCCGGTGGCGACGCACTCGCCGATGACGCCCTTGCCGGGGGCCCAGCGCACGCCGGAGGCCGCGGGGCGGCGGCGGGCCCGCACGCGGTGCACGCGGGAGAGCCGGGCCGGGCGGCGGCGGGAGGCGTCGAGGCGGTACCCGGCCAGGGCGAGGTCGCGGGGGTCGGCCGCGGAGGCGTCGACGACGGCCCACAGCGCCCCCGACAGGAGGTCGTCCCACAGCTCGCGCGCGGCGGCCGCGCGCCGGCCCCGGGCGGTGGAGACCGCCTGCAGCACGGCCGGGACGATCGCGAGCAGCGCGGTCACGACGACCAGGGTCACGACGAGGGGGTCCGAGGGCACCCACACGCCGGCGCGGTCGAGGGCGAGGGCCGCCCCGACGACGGCGGCGAGCACCGCGGTGCCCACGTCGAGCCAGATCCGGTCGAGCTTCACGGCGCTCACGGTAGACGGGGGCGGGGACAGGGTCCGCGGGCCCGTTCCGATGACTGGTTGCACACTCAAGGACACGTTGCGTAGAGCGCAACGCCGAGCGTCGCGCGACACGCGCACCGACGGCCGCCGGGCCGGTAGGAAGTGCCCCGACACCCCGCCGTCACGCCCTGGAGGACCACCTCGTGAGCACGCCCGTGACCACGCCCGTGACCACGCCCGCCCGCCACCACCGGCGGACCGTCCGCGCGCTCGCCGCGGGCGCCCTCGCGCTCGTCGCGGGCCTGCCCCTGCTGACGGCCTCCCCCGCCGGGGCAGCGAGCGCCGGCACCCCCGGGGACCGGTCGCCGCACTGGTTGTCGGGGCGCTCAGGCACGGTGCGCGGGGCGGCCGAGATCACCGCGACGTGGGCCGACGACGACGGGGCGGCGGTGTCGATGCGGCAGCTGGACGCCGGGGCCGAGCTGGGCGCGTGGTGCGGTTCGCTGGACGTGGCGGTGGGGGCGTTCTCGACCGGGGGGTGGGCGCAGGCCGCGGCCGGGGGCCACGACGAGGTGTGGCGCCGGTCGCTGACGGTGCTGCGCGACAAGTGGTCCGCGCTGCAGGAACGGTGCCGCCGGGACGGGGACGCCAGCGCGAACAGGTTGTTCGTGCGGTTCGCGCACGAGGCGAACGGGGACTGGTACGACTGGTCGTTCGGCGACACCGACCCGGAGGTGGTCAAGGCCGCGTGGGCGCGGTACCGCCGGTTGCAGCGGGAGGTCCTGCCTGCGGCGCAGCTGGTGATGTCGGTGAACCGGGAGTCGGTGGGTTCGTCGCGGCCGTGGACGGACTACTTCCCGGGGTCGGACGTGGTGGACGTCCTGGGGGTCGACTACTACAACCAGTTCCCGTACGTGGCGACGCAGGCGCGGTGGGACGCCTCGGTGGACGACACCTCCGGGGGTGAGCCGGTGGGGTTGGGCGCGCACCTGGACTTCGCGCGGTCGGTGGGCCTGCCGCTGTCGGTGGGCGAGTGGTCCGGCAACGCCGAGAACGGCGACTCACCGGTGTTCGTGGAGAACATGCACCGGTTCTTCGTCGAGCACGGGGGGTCGGGAGCGGGGCAGGTCCTGTACGAGGTGCAGTTCAACGTGGACCGGGACGGGGGCCGCTGGTCGCTGACCCCCGGCAGCACGCGCATGCCGCGGTCGGCGCAGGCGTACGCGGCCCTGTTCTGAGACGGCCCGTCCCGAGGCCGGCCCGCCCCGAGGCGGGCCGGCGGCGGGTCAGGCGGGGGCCAGGGTGTCGAGGGTCACGTAGGTGGCCTCGCCGGTGGCGGCGGGCGGCCCCTGGGCGATGACGTCCGCGTCCAGGAGGGCGCGGACGGCGACCGCGACGGCCGCCTCGCTGGTGCGCAGGTGCTCGGCGAGGGCGCTGACGGTGGCGTCGGTGAGGCGGGGGATGGCGCCGGTGATCCGGGTGGCGGCGACGGCGTCGGTGCGGTCGGGGGTCATCGGGGCTCCACGGGTGCTCGGGCGGGCGCGGCGGTGACCGTGCGACGTGCGGGGCGCGGTCGCGGTTCCCGCGCGGACCGGAGGAGACGAAGGTCTCAGCCGGGCGGGCGCGGAGCGCGGGGAGGGCGGTGGCGTTGGGCGGCAACGGGTCCGGCGCCGGCCCTCCCCCGACCCGTGACGTTCGGGCGCCACCTGGTTACGGAGTGTTCATGTTTTGTCCACAACCGACGGGCCCTCGGTTTCCGGTGTGCTCGCACCGTCAACTAGCCTGCCCGGGCTCCCGACCGCCGACGAAGGACCAACGCAGCCCGTGCACCCGCTCCTGCCGTCCACGCCCCGCCGACGGGCCACGACCACCGCGCTGGGTCTGGCCGCGCTCCTGCTGACCCTCGCCGCGCCGCAGGCGCTGGCCGTCGCCCCCGCCCCCGCGACCGCCTCGCCCACCGCCGGGCCCACCCCCGGGCCGGCCGCCGGGACGTCCCCGCAGGGCCTGGGCGACCTCGCCGCGCAGGCCGCGGCGGCGCTGGAGGCCTACCAGCAGGCCGTCGACGCCGAGGACGCCGCCCGCGCCGCGGCCGAGTCCACCCGCGCCGACCTCGCCAGCGCCGACGCCGCGCTGGCGGCCAGCCGCAGCGAGCTGGGCGTGTGGGCCTCCCAGGCCTACCGCGGGACGACCGGGATGCGCGACCTGTCGACCGTGGCGACGCTGCTGGACCCCGGGACGTCGCAGGACGTGAGCCGGACCCTGGCCACCCTGGACCGGGTCGGCGGCGAGTACGAGCGCGCCGTCGAGGAGGGTGAGCGGGCGCAGCGGGCGCGGGCCGCCGCGGCGGCCGCCGCGAGCGCGGCCGTGGAGCAGGCCCGCGCCACCACCGAGGCGGCCGCGACGGCCAAGGCCTCGGCCGAGGCGCTGGTCCAGCAGCAGCTGCTCGCCTACGCCGCGCAGCAGCGCAGCGCGGCCGGGCTGGACGCGCTGACGCCCGACCCCGCGGTCGTCGAACGGGCCCGGGCGTCGCTGGCCACCGACGTCAGCTGCACCGGCGGCCCCCTGACGGGCTTCGCGAACGGCCAGCTCCCGCTGGACGCCCTGTGCCCGCTGTACGGGACCGCCGACAAGGTGCTGCGGGCCGACGCCGCGCACGCCTTCGCGGCGATGTCGCAGGCGTTCGAGGCGCAGTTCGGCGCGCCGCTGTCGGTGACCGACGCCTACCGGTCCCTGGCCGAGCAGGTCGACGTCAAGTCCCGCAAACCCGGGCTGGCCGCGGTGCCGGGCACCTCCCGGCACGGGCTGGGCTTGGCGGTGGACCTCGGCGGCGGCGTGCAGGACGCGGGCTCGGTCCAGCACCAGTGGCTGGACCGCAACGCGGCGCTGTTCGGGTTCGTCAACCCGGCGTGGGCGCAGGGTTCCCCCGGCCCCTTCGAGCCGTGGCACTGGGAGTACGTCGCCCTCTGACCCCGGCGGCGCGGGGGCCGGCCGGGCGGGGTCACGCGTGGTCCCCGGCGGGGGTGCGGGCCAGCCAGTCGAAGGCCTCGTCCTGCATGACCCGGTCGAAGCGGTGCGGGGCGTCGTGGACGGTCCCGCGGTAGGCGCCCGGCGCGCCCGCGTAGGCCCGGGTGAGGACGTCGTGGGCGCGGCGGACCCCGTCGGCGGGGAACAGCGCGTCGCGCGCGGCGAACTGCACCAGCAGCGGGGTGGGGACCGCGGCGGCGACGACCTGGGGCCAGTCGGCCACGGTGCCCAGGCCGGGGGTCATGAGCGCCCAGGTGTGGGCGTGCAGGTGCTGCGGGAGGACCTCGCGCAAGGTGGAGACCATCGCGGCGACCACCACGGCGCGCACGGCGCCGGCCAGCGCGGCCTCGTCGCGGGCCAGGGCGGCGGCGACGGCGGCCCGGGCCCCGCCCCCGGACAGGCCCAGCAGCGCCGCGCCGCCGGGACGCACGCCGGGGTCGGCCGTCAGCACCGACAGCGCCAGCAGGTCCTCCCGGGCCAGCACCCCGGCCCAGGAGGTGCCCAGGACGCCGAGCGCCTTGGCGACGGCGTCCTCGGCGGCCCCGGCGTGGACGTCGTACTCACCGGCCTCGTCGAAGCGCTCGCCGCGGGCCGTGCGGTCGGCGAGCTCGTGGGCGGCGGCGGCGCGGCTGCGCGGGGGCAGGGCGGCCAGGGGCGTGCGCCTGCTGCCCCAGCCGAACCCGTCGTGGACGAGGACGTGGTGACCGCGGCGGGCGAGCTCCTCGGCGGGGGCCCGACCGCCGTAGAGGGTGTCGCGGAGGGAGGAGACCACGGGGTGCGCGGGACGGCCGTCGGCGCCGTCGGCGAGCTTGTCGAGCCCGAAGCGCTTCACCCCGCCGTGGCAGTGCAGGAACAACGCCCCCGGCAGCGGGGTGGTCTCCCCCGCTGGGCGCAGCACCCGGCCGGCGACCCTCGGCCCGAACCCGGCGTCCCAGCTGACCTCCGCGCCGTCCAGGCCGTCGCGCCGCCACCGCTCGTGCACGGTGACGGCGGCCTCGGCCGCGGTGGGTCGCACGGGGACGCCGATGACGGCGCGCAGCCGGCGGCGGACGGTGGCGGCGTCGGGCTCGTCGGCCCCGAACAGGGGCCAGGAACGGGCCACGACGTCGAGGAGGCCGTCGGGGACGCCCAGCTGCCCCGACGGCGTGGGGGCGGGGTCGTCCGGGACCGCCCGGCGCACGCGCCCGTCATCGCCGGAGGGTCCCGGCGCGGCGGTGGTCATCGTGGTCTCACCGTCGGCGCTCCTCGGCCTCGTCGCCCCCCACGGTCGGCAACCGCTCACCCGGACCCTAACCCGGCGGTCGGCGCGCCACAAGGACCCCCGGACGCGACGCGAGCCGTTGCCGTGCAACGCCTCACGGGTCGGGGGCGGCGACGGTGCCCCGGGCCCGCCGCGCGCGGCCCGGGACCTCCGGTGGTGGCCTCCCCCGCGCGAACCGCCCGAACGGCGGATCCGGTCACCGGAGCCGGGCGCCGACGGAAGGGGGGAACGGTCAGCCCACGGGGGGCTGGTGACCGTCGGCTCCGGAGGAACCCACCGTGCTGCACCACTCGCGACCCGCTGTCGCTCCGCCGGCCACCGCGGCCGAGATCAGCGAGCTGGCCCGGACCCTGCTGCGTCGTCCGGAGCTGAACCACCTGGACGACGAGTCGCTGCTGCTGCGCATGGCGCGCACGACCGCCGTGGGTCACCTGCTGCGCACGCGGGTCGTCTCGGCGGCCGCGGACGGCGAGCGGCTGCTGGACGCCATGCTGCTGGACGGGCGGGCCGTCGTGCTCGACGTGACCGACCCCAGCCCGCGCGAGGGCGTCCTGGCCGTCCGGCGGCCGGCGAACGCGCAGGACCTGCCTCGGGCGCGGGACATGGCGCGGGCCCTGGCGCCCCTGCTGGGGGCGCGCTGAGGCCCAGGCCACCGGCCGCGGGGACCGGGCCAGGCGCACGGCGGGCCGGTGGTCACCTCCGGCGCAGCTCCTCGTAGAGGGCCAGGTGCGCCCGGGCCGCGGCGGTCCAGGTGTGCCGGGCGGCCAGGTCGCGGCCGCGGCGGGTGCGCCCGGGGTCGGGGACCTCGACGGCGGTGCGCAGGGCGGCGGCGATCGAGGCGGGGTCGTCGGCGAACAGGGCGGCGCCGTCGAACACCTCGCGCAACACGGGCAGTTCGCGCGTCACCACCGGCACGCCCGCCGCCAGCGCCTCCATGGCCGCCAGGCCGAACCCCTCCTTGGTGGAGACGAACCCCATCGCGGCCGCCCCGGCGACCAGGCCGGGCAGGTCGTCGTCGGCGACGGGTCCCAGCACGCGCGGGTGCACGCCGAGGTCGACGGCGAGCCGGTCGAACTCCTGCCGGTAGCCGCGGTAGTCGAACAGGGTCTCCCCGCCGGCGAACACCAGTTCCACGTCGGGCAGCTCGGCCCGCAGCCGCGCGACGGCCCGCAGCAGGTCGAGGCTGCCCTTGCGGGGTTCGATGCCGCCGACGGCCAGGACGTACCGGCCGAAGCGGTCGCGCCAGGGGGCCGGGTCGGCGCGGGCGAACCGCTGGGCGTCGACCCCGTTGGGGATGACCGTGGGGTGCAGCCCCCACCCGTCGGTGAGTTCGCGGGCCACCGAGGCCGAGACGCAGACGTGGGCGAACGGTTCGACGATCGCCTTCTCGTGGCAGGCGGCCAGCTCGGGGGTGGTGAAGGTGTCGAGGTGGTGGACGGTGCGCACGCAGCGGCCGACGGCGTTGGCGCTGATGCAGTCCTGGGCGTGGACCACGTCGTAGGCGCCGGCGCGGCGGGCCGGGTCGAAGCCCGCGCGCAGCACGTCGATCGAGCGCAGGATGCGCGCGCCCACGTCCTCGTCCTCGCGGGCCGCGAACTCCACGACCCGCACGTCGACGCGGGGGTCGACGGGCCGGAAGAACGCCTGGTCCCCGCCGCGGCCGAGCGTCCACACCGACACGTCCACCCCGAGGTCGACGAGGGCCTCGGCGAGGGCGAGCGTGTGGACGACCCCGCCGCGGGGTTTCGTCGAGTACGTCGTGAGGGCGACCCTCACGCGCGGACCGGGGAGCGCAGGCAGATCCGGTCGGCCAGGAACTCCGCGTCCCGGGCCAGACCGGCGAACCGCCCCGAACCCCACGTGTGCATCCAGGGCAGGCCGAGGAAGAACAACCCCTCGGTCCCGGTGACGCCGCGGGTCTGGCGCGGGCGCCCGCGGCCGTCGAACACCCCGAGGTCGACCCAGCGGTGGTCGGCGCGGTAGCCGACGCTCCACACGACCGCGGAGACCGCGGCCAGGTCCAGCGTCGTCGCCTCCTGCTGCGGCGGGGTCCAGACGGGGGTGTACCGGGGTTCGGTGGGGACGTCGATCCCCTGCGCCGCGACGTACCGGTCGATGGAGTCCTTGATGCTCTCGGCGACGGAGTCGGCGTGGTCGAGGGCCTCGCGCAGGGTGGGGCTGAAGTGCGCGACACCGTCGCGGACGTCGTCGAGCCGGCCGAACAGCCCCATGCCCTCGAGGGCGAACCGGCGCAGGTCGATGTCCCGCCCGCCGTCCCGGCCGGTCATGTAGTGGTTCGTCTTCTCCTGCGCTGCGGCCCCGCCGGGGACCTCGGCGGCGGTGACGTCGTAGACGCCCATCTCCTCCAGCCAGGCGATGCAGTCGCGGCCGCGGTACCGGCGGGCGCAGCGGGGGGCGCTGCCGACGGCCAGGTGCACGCGGCGACCGGCCAGGTGCAGGTCCTCGGCGATCTGCGCGCCGGACTGGCCGGAACCGACGACGAGGACGTCCCCGTCGGGCAGGGCCGAGGGGCTGCGGTACGACGAGCTGTGCAGCTGCGTCACCGTGCCGGGGATCCGGGCCGCGAAGGCGGGGACGACCGGCTGGTGGTACCCGCCGGTGGCGATGACCACCTGGTCGGCGCTGAAACCGCCCGCGGTCGTCTCCAGGCGGAAGACGTCGGCGTCGCGCCACAGGCGGTGCACCTCGACGCCCTCGCGGACGGGCGGGTCGAAGCTGGCGGCGTAGGCGCGCAGGAAGCGGTGGACCTCCTCGCGCGGCATGAAACCGTCGGGGTCGGTCCCGCCGAACTCCTCGGCGTAGGAGAACCCGGGCAGCCGGCACTGGAAGTTGGGGGTGACGAGGGTGAAGGCGTCCCAGCGCCCGTCGCGCCACTCGTGGGCGACCGTGGCGCGTTCGAGCAGGACGTGGTCGACGCCGCGGCGGGTCAGGTGGTGGCTGAGGGCGAGGCCGGCCTGGCCGGCGCCGACGATCAGCACGTCGTGGTGCTCGGTCATCAGGTCTCCTGCGGCAGAGGGGGTTCGAGGGCGAGCACCTGGACGCGGCCGGTCTGCCCGGCCGCGCGCCGCTCGATGTCGGACAACTGGGCCAGGGCCGACGTGCAGGCCATCCCGTACCGGGCGCGGACCCGGTCGCTGGCCTCGGTCAGGGCCGTGCGGCAGCGGGTGGTGAACTCCTCGACCGGGTAGTCGCGGCCCGCGGTGAGGTGGTCGTGCACCACCAGGGAGGGGGAGTAGCAGCGCTGGACGGTGTCGTCGGGCCAGCGGACGGTGAACGTCATCTCAGGCACGCGCGGGCTCCCGCACCAGGGCGTCGTAGGTGTCGGGACGGCGGTCCCGGAGGTTGAACATCGACCGGCGGGCCGCGGCCAGCTCGGCCGCCACGTCGACGTCGGCGACGGCCAGGCCCGCCTCGACGCCGGTGCCGGCGAGGACCTCCCCGCCGGGGCCGACGACCTTCGCGCTGCCGACGAAGCGCAGCGAACCGAACGTCCCCGCCTGGTTCGCCGCGACCCAGACGACCTGGTTCTCCAGCGCGCGGGCCTGGTCGTACAGGTCGAACCGCTTCTTCCAGCGGTCCTGCGCGAGGTCGGCGGACGAGGCGGTGCGGGACCCGGGCCAGGCGGAGATGCTCACGACGATCTCGGCGCCGTCGAGGGCGGCCGCGCGGGCCGCCTCGGGGAACGCCTTGTCGTAGCAGATCTGCAGGCCGATGCGGCCGACCGGGGTGTCGAACGCCTCGAACACCGAACCCGCCGCGTAGGAGAGGTTCTCGCCCAGCGGCTGGTGGACCTTGCGGTGGACGCCGAGGATCCCGTCCCCGGTCAGCACGACGGCGGTGTTGTAGAGGTCACCGCCCAGGTCGTCGCCGCCGTCCTCGCAGAGGCCGAGGACGACGACGGTGTCCCCGGCCAGTTCGGCGACCCGGCGCAGTTCGGGGCCGTCCAGGCGCAGCGGCGGCGGCCCGGGACGGGCGCGGCGGGAACCGGTGGTCCCGCGGTCCTCGCTGGAGCCCAGGGAGGACAGGTACCCGCCGAGGCAGGCCTCGGGCAGGGCCAGCAGCTGCGCTCCCCGGGACTCGGCGAGGAGCCGTTCGATGGTGGCGTAGGCGGTGTCGAGGTCGCGGCCGAAGTTCTCGGCGGCGGCGGCCAGTCTGGTCATGCGGTTCCCATTCCTGTGACGGGACCCGGGATCACCCGGGTCACCTCACCGTCGGGCCAGCGCAGCGCCACCCCCCGGTCGTCCGGGGAGGCGGCGGCGTGCAGGCGGCCGACGGTCGCGGTGGTGGCCGGTCCGGCGGGTGCCGGGGCGCGGCCGGGGAGGTCGGCGGTCACCACCCCGAAACCGGGGAAGCAGGTGAACCAGTCGCCGACGGTGGTGCCGGGCGGGCGCGGGACGGAGGTGACGTCGATCTCGGCGCCGACGCCGCTGGCCTCGGCCAGCATCCCGACGGTGCCGAGCAGCCCCGCCATGCTGACGTCCTTCGCGGCGGCGGGGCGGGTGCGGGCGACGGAGGAACCCATCTGCCGCAGGTCCCCGGGGGACCGTCGGGAGCTGGAGTCCCACTGCGAGCCCGTGTAGCCCGGCCGCCAGGACCCGCCGAGGTCGACGGTCAGGGACAGGGCGTGCCCGGGCCGTCCCCCGCCGGCGGGGACCGGGTCGGCCGTGCGGCCCAGGGCCGTCACGGACAGCGCGGCGGGCACCCCGAACTGCGTGTGGCCGCCGAGCACGGGGACGCCCCAGGCCCGGCTCGCGGCGCGCAGCCCGGCCACGACCCGGCGGGCGTGGTCGGCGGTGGGGGCGGCCAGCGCGTCCAGCAGCCCGACGGGGGCCGCCCCCATCGCGGCGAGGTCGTTGACGTTCACGAGGACCGCGCACCAGCCCGCCCACTCGGGGTCGCGGTCGACGAGGGAGGGCAGGACCGCGTCGCAGGCGGCGACCACGTCCGTGCCGGGCACGGGGGTCCCGTCGTCACCGAGGAAACCCGCGGGGGTCTGGACGAGACCGTCGAGGACACCCGCCAGCGCGGCCTTGGTCGCCTCGGCCAGCCGGCGGGGACGGTCCATCGGGTAGCGGACGAGGGCGTGCGGGACGCCCTGGACGACGACGTCGCGCACGTGCTCCCAGCCGAGGCGGCGGAACAGCACCGCGCCCCGGGTCTGCACGGTGGCCTCGAAGCGCAGGGCGCCCAGTTCCTCGGCGTGCGCGCAGGCGGCCCGGACCAGGGCGCTGCCGACCCCGCCCAGCGTGCGGGCCCGCGGGGTGACCACGAGCCGGCTGCCGCGCCACCAGCCGACGTCCTCGGCCGTGCAGGGGGCCAGCCGGACACCCCCGACGACCGTCCCGTCGGCGGTGCGGGCCACCAGGACCCGGCGGCGCGGGTCGTCGTCGGCGTCGTCGTGGTCGTCGGCGGCGAAGAGCTGCTGCTCGGCCACGAAGACGTCCCGGCGCAGCCGGCGGTGGGCGCGTTCGGCGGCGGCGTCGGCGACCTCGACGTGGAAGGCGGTCCGCTGGCGCGGCAGGCCGGCCAGGACCGGCAGGTCGAGCGGCATCGTGGTCGTCCCCTCCGGGGTTCGGGTGCGGGGTTCGCGTGCGGGGTTCAGGCGCTGAGGTTCTGCAGGACCGAGCAGGCCCCGCAGGCGGCGCAGCCGGCCATCTGGTCCGCCCCGCGCATCCCGCCGGCCCGCAGGACCTGCGCGACCCGGCGGGTGACGTCCTCCAGGACAGCGGGGTCGGGACCGTGGGCGCCGTCGACGTCCACCGCGAGGGTCCCGGCCAGCGGCCGGAACGGCACGACGAACGGGTAGACGCCGAGGTCGACGAGGCGTGCGGCGCCCTCGACGAGCTCGTCGGGGTCCTCCCCCAGCCCGACCAGCAGGTACGTCGAGACCTGGTTGCGGCCGAAGACCCGCACGGCCTCGGTCCACGCGGCCCAGTACTCCGCCAGCGGCACCGTGGACTTGCCCGGCATCCAGCGGCGCCGGACCGCGTCGTCGAGGGACTCGACGTGGATGCCGATGGAGGCGGCTCCGGCCTCCTTCAGCTCGGTGAGGGTGGCCGGGTCCGCGGGCGGTTCGCACTGCACCTGCACGGGCAGGCCGGGCACGGCCTCCTGGATGGCCCGGGTGCAGCGGGCCAGGTGCCGGGCGCCGCGGTCGGGGGCCGTCGAGGTGCCCGTCGTCATGACGACGTGCCGGACGCCGTCGAGGTCGACGGCGGCGCGGGCGACCTCGGCGAGCATCGCGGGGGTCTTGACCGCGATGGTCGCCCCCGCGGCGAGGGACTCCTCGACGGCGCAGAACCGGCAGCGGTTCTCCGGGGCGTAGCGCGAGCAGGTCTGGACCACGGTGGTGGCCAGGACGTCCCGGCCGTGCAGCTTGGCGATCTGCTCGTAGGGGACGCCGTCGGCGGTCCGCAGGTCGTAGAACCGCGGCCGCGCGACGGGTTCGACCGCGACCCCGAGGTCGGTGACCGCCCCGGTCCTCTCGAGCAGGAGTCGGCCGTCGCGCACGAGGTACGGGCTGTCGGGGCGCAGCGGGATCGCCGAGGCGAAACCGTCGAGGACGACGTGGCCGTCGTCGCTGGGCCCCGCACCACCCGTGCGGCGGACGGGGGCCGCCAGGCGGACGCCGCGGATCGCGACGTCCACCCGGGTCCCGACGGTGTCCTCGCAGGTCATCAGAGGTTGTAGGTCGAGTTGATGATGGCGCCCTTGCGGGCGTAGTGGATGAGGGCGTCCTGCACGTCGAGCGGGTGGCACGGGATGACCCCGGCGATGAGGTCCTCCTCGCGGTTGCCGTGCAGGGCGAGGCCGAAGCGGCAGCAGTAGACGGTGCCGCCCTCGGCGATGAACGTCTCCAGCGCGCCGTTGACGTTCTGCTCACCGGGGAACCCGGAGTCGCCCACGGTGGGGAACCCGCGGGTCGCGATGCAGTTCATGGACCCGGGGCCGTAGAAGTAGATCGCGGAGTCGTACCCCTTCCGCAGCGCGCGGGTGGCCTGCAGGATCGCGACGAAGCTCACCGACGACTCGTGGGCGATGCCGTGCACGAGGGTGAAGTAGCTCTCCCCGTCCTCGGCCTGGTAGTCGGGGAAGACCTTCGTCTTGCCGTACAGGTCCTCCCCCTTCTCCTTGACCGGGTGCGGGACCTCGGCGAGGGACTTGGCGATGTTCGCCTTGATGAGCTCGTCGATCTCGGTCGTGGTGGCGGGGGTGGCGGTGGTCGTGGTCATCGTGGGCTCCTGTCGCGTCGGGTCAGCCGTAGAGGGCGGTGTAGTTGTCCTGCAGGAACATGCGGACGAGTTCGGGGTTCTGCGAGGCGGCCCGCAGGCGGGCGAGCTCGCCCGCGTGGTCGCCCCACGGTTCGTCGGAGGCGAACAGGACGCGGTCGGCGCCGGTCCCGCGCCGCTCGATCTCGCTCGCCAGCCAGCGGGGCGCGAAACCGATCGCCCAGCTGGTGTCGGTGTAGACCTTCTTGCCGGCCTCGATCCAGTCGAAGAACCGGCCGCCGATGAGCTTGATGTGGGCGCTCATCCCCCCGCCGAGGTGGACGAGGTGGATGCGCACGTCGTCGCCGTAGCGGTCGACGAGCTTGCCGATCTCGTCGATGTCCGAGGCCGCCCCGGGTGAGGTGTGGACGTGGACGACGAGGTCCCGCTCCCGGGCCGTGGCGAAGATCCTCTCGATCTGCGGCTGGGACGTCGGGTCGTCGACGCCGCCCCCGAGCAGGAAGCTCGTCTTGAGGGCGACGACGCTGCGTTCCCCGGCCAGGGCCAGGGCGGCGTCGGTGAGCTCGGCGTCCTCGGCCCGCGGGGAGGTCCACAGGCCGCAGACGAACCGGTCGTCCTTCGACGCCGTCTCGAGCACGAGCTCGTTGAGGGCGAAGCTGGCGGCGGCGACCGGGACGCCGTAGTTGGGCAGCAGCAGGGCCCGTTCGGTGCCCTCCCGGTCGAGGTCGTCGACCAGGTCCGCGATCTGGTCGCGGGCGCTCGTGTCGGGGTTGACCGGCGGGCCCCCGTAGAAGGGGTACGCCGGCAGCCGGCCGAGGTGGCGGTGTGCGTCGAAGGTGAGGGGCACGAAAAACATTTCATGCCCTAACTGTTTCGTGGTGGTTACACCGGGAAGACTTCTACGTTTCGTAGACCTCACGATGGCGCTCGGCCAGGTGGTGCAGCGTGCGCCGGGCGCGGGCGACCTCGGTCTCCACGTCGACCTCCACCGCGGCCAGACCCCCCTTGGACCCCGTGCGCGCCAGCACGTCACCGCCGGGGTTGACGACCTTGGCCTGGCCGAGGAAGCGCAGCGAACCGTGCATCCCCGTCTGGTTCGAGGACACCCACACCACCTGGTTCTCGGCGGCGCGCGCGCAGTCGTACAGGTCGAACAACCGGGACTGCCGGTCCTGCGGGAGCCGGGAGGAGCGGTCGGTGACGCTGGCCGGCCAGGCGGACAGGCACGCGATCGTGTGCGCGCCCTGCACGGCGAGCGTGCGCGCGGCCTCGGGGAACGTCTTGTCGAAGTCGATGAGCATGCCCAGCCGGCCGACGGGGGTGTCGAACGCGGCCAGCGCGTCACCGGCGGCGTAGACGGCCGCCTCCCCCGGCGGGAGGTGGACCTTGCGGTGGCGCCCCAGGACCCCGTCACCGTGCAGGCACACCGCGGCCGGGTGGTGCACGGTCGTGCCGTGGACGTCGACGGACTCGGTGAAACCCAGGCACACCGTCACCGGGCCGCACGCGCGGCGGACCTGCTCGAACACGGCGTCGGCGGCGTCCAGGGCCGGGGGCAGCCCGTGCGCCGCGGGGTCGGCCAGGTCGGCCAGGTACCCCCCGAGGGCCGCGTGCGGCAGGACCAGCAGGTCGGTCCCCGAGGCCCGCGCCTCCGCCACGATGCCCAGGACCTTGGCCAGCCCGCGGTCGAGGTCACGACCGAAGTGGGCGGCCACGGCGGCCACGCGGACGGGTCGGGGCATGGCGCGAGCGTAGTGGCGCGGGTGGTCGGGCCGAGGCGAGGCGCGGCGGGCGGGCCCGCGCCCCGGGCCGCTCCCCGCCGGCGGTCCGGGACCCCTCAGGCGTCCACGCGCGGTCGCAGCGCGCGGAACCCCGAACCGTGCCAGACCAGCGGCTCCAGGTGCGGCTCGGTGCCCAGGGCGTGCACCTGCAGCAGGACCACGTCGTGGTCCCCCGCGGGGAACTGCGAGTGCAGGCTGCACTCCAGCCAGGCGGGCGCACCGTCGACGAACAGGGCACCCGACGGCGTGGTCGTGGTGCCGATGCCCGCGAAGCGGTCACCGGCCCGGGAGGCCATCTGCCGGGCGGCGACGTCGTGGGCCTCGCCCAGCACCGAGACGCCGATCCGGCCGCCGGCCGCGGCGGCGGCCGCCAGCTTCGGCCAGCTGCTGGAGGTGTGCTGCACGGCGACCAGGACCAGCGGGGGCGCGGCGGAGATGCCGACCTGGAAGGAGGAGGCGACGAGGACCACCGGCTCCCCCTCCACGACGGCCGACAGGGCGGCGACGCCGGAGGGGAAGAGCGCGAACGTGGCGAACAGCGCCCGCGGGTCGTCGTCGTAGTCGGTGAGCTCTGGCAAGGGGACCGTCCTCGGGGAGGGGATGACTTCGATTGCACGGCCATGGTCGACCAGCTGTGTTGCGCGGGCGTTGCCGGCGTGTGTCCACCGCGGTCCGCCGGCGGGCAGCGCGGCGGCGCGGCGTGCCCGGGGGGTGGCGACCTATCCTCACGTCCATGCACGACTCCGCAGTCACCCCTCCCGGCCGGGAGCCCGTCACCGGGTACGACGTCGCGCGCGCGGCGGGGGTGTCGCAGTCGACGGTGTCGCGGGCCCTGCGCGGGGACGCCCGCGTCGTGCCCGAGACCCGCGAACTGGTCCTGCGGGTGGCGCGCGAGATGGGGTACGTCGTCAACGCCTCGGCGCGCAGCCTCATCACCCGGCGCACCTCCTCGGTCGCGATCGTCTCCGGCGACCTGCGCAACCCCTCCTACCCCGTGCTCATCGGGACGCTGCAGAAGCAGTTCCACGCCCACGGGTACCGCGTGGTGCTGCTGAGCGACCACGAGGAGGAGTCCGGGGAGTTCGAGCACAGCCTGGGAGGCCTGCGCGGCGGCATCGTCGACGGCATCGTCTACATCTCGGCGCGCACCACCTCCCCCGTGGTGGCCGACCTGCTGGACGCGGGGATGCCGGTCGTGGTGCTCAACCGCGACGTCGACGCGGAACTGGGCGGACGGGTGGACCGGGTGACCTCCGACAACGTCGAGGGCGGGCGGTTGGCGGCACGTCACCTGCACGCCATCGGCGCGCGCCGGCCGGCGATGGTGGCCGGGCCGAGGGACAACCCCAGCCTGGCCCGCCGCGAGCGCGGTTTCCGTTCCGAACTGGCGGCCCTGGGGTTGCCGCTGCCCCGCCAGCGCGTGCGCCGGGGTCAGGTCGACCCGCGGACCGGCCTGGAGGGAGCGCTGAGCCTGCTGGGGGACACCGCCGCCGGGGAGCGCCCCGACGCCCTCTTCTGCCAGACCGACTACATCGCGCTGGGCGCGCTGGACGCCGCCGGTCGCCTGGGGTTGTCGGTGCCCGACGACGTCGCGGTCATCGGTTACAACGACCTGGACTGGGCGGGGTGGTCGATGATCGACCTCACCACCGTCCGGCAACCGCTGGTGGAGATGGCCGAGGCCGCCGCATCGGCGATGCTGGCGCGGATGGCGAACCCCGACCTGCCTCCCGTGCACCGCGTGTTCGACGTCGAACTCGTGGAGCGGGGTTCGACGCGCCGCGGTGCGCGGCGGGGCGGTGCGGGCGGGGCCCGCGGTGGCGTAACGCACTCTTAACCACCGGGGAGCCGGGTCGTAACGGGATCGACCTAGTTTTCTCGTGACTTCGAAGGCACGCGGCCGCTGCACCGCCCGCGCGGTGCGGTCCCACCGCGTGCCCCGTCACCGCGCGTCCTCGTCACCACGTGCCCCTCCCCCGCCTGCCCCGCCGTCCTGGAGGCATCCCGTGCCCAGTGCTCCCTCGTCCCGGATGCGCGCCGCGTCCGCCGCCGTCCTCGCGCTGACCGTCGGCCTGACGGCCTGCAGCGGCGGTTCCACCGCCGCCACCGGCGGGGGCGAGGTCGACGCCGACGGCGTCGCCGCCGCCACCGCCGCGGTGCAGGCCGCCACCGGCGACCCGGCGTTCGAGCTCGACGCCCCGGCCTTCGCGATGAGCGGCATCCGCGGCAAGACCGTGTTCAACATCCCGAACTCCTCGGCGGTGCCGTACGTGCAGGCCGTCGACGAGGAGAGCGCCGCCATCGCCGAGCGCTACGGGGCCACGTGGGTGGAGTACACCAACCAGGGCACGCCCACCGAGCACAGCGCGGGCATCGACCAGGCCATCAGCCGGCGCGCCGACGTCATCGTCCTGGCGCAGGGCATCAACGTCGACCTCATCGTCCCTGCGCTGCAACGGGCGAAGGCGGCCGGGATCCCCGTCGTCGTCACCCACACCCTGCAGACGGGCGACACGTTCAGCCCGCAGGCCGCCGACCTCGTGACCGCCCAGGTGACCGCGCCGTTCGACGAGGCGGCGGCTCTCATTGCGAACTGGGCGATCGCCGACTCGGGGGGCGAGGCGAACGCCGTGCTGCTCACGGCCGACGAGGTGCCGCCCTCCAAGGGCATGATCGCGTCGATGCGCGCGACGTTCGAGCAGAACTGCCCGGCGTGCAGCGTGAAGGTCGTCAACGTCCCGGTCACCGACTGGGCCACGAAGATCTCCGGGGAGGTGCAGACCGCGCTGCAGGCCGACCCCGGCGTGGGGTACGTCCTGCCGGTGTACGACTCCATGTCGCTGTACGCCCAGCAGGGCATCACCGCCGCCGGCAAGACGGGGCAGGTGCAGATGGCCTCGTTCAACGGGACCCCGGAGGTCCTCAAGCTCATCCAGGACGGCGACGTCATGGCGATGGACGTCGGGGAGAACATCAGCTGGCTGGCGTGGTCCACCCTGGACCAGGTCGGCCGGGTGCTCACGGGTTCGCCGCTGGTGGAGGGGGGCGACGAGAAGACGCCGCTGAAGGTCTTCACGGACGACAACGTCGACGCCACCGGGACCCCGCCGGCGGCCGGCAAGGGCTACGGCGACGCCTACGTCGCCGGGTACGAGGCGCTGTGGGGTGCGCCGTGACGACCCCCGTCCTGCGGGTGGGCGCGCTGAGCAAGACGTTCGGTGCGCACCGCGCGCTCGACGGCGTCGACCTGGAGATCGGCGCCGGGCAGGTGCACGGGCTGCTGGGCGAGAACGGGTCGGGCAAGTCGACGCTCATCAAGGTCCTCACCGGCGTGCACGCCCCCGACCCCGGCGGCCGCCTGGAGGTCCACGGGCGCCCGGTGCCCCTGCCCCTGGCGCCCGGGGAGTTCCGCCGCCTCGGGATCAGCGTCGTGCACCAGGACCTGGGCCTGCTGCCGGAACTGTCGGTGGCCGAGAACATGCGCGTGGCGCAGGCGATCGCCGCCCGCCGGGCGGTGGTGTCCTGGCGCGCCGAGCGCCGCCTCGCCGGGCGGACGCTGCAGCGGTACAAGGTGGACGTCGACCCGGCCGCGCCGGTGGCGAGCCTGGGTGACACCGAGCGGGCCCTGGTCGCGATCCTGCGGGCGGTCGAGGAGCTCGGGGACTCCCGCGCGCTGCTGATCCTCGACGAGCCGACGGTGTTCCTGCCGCGCGAGGGCACCGACCTGCTGTTCGGGCTGGTGCGCGAGCTCGTCGCGGACGGGCGCACCGGGGTGCTGCTGGTGTCCCACGACCTGCACGAGGTACTGGCGCACACCAGCTGCGTCAGCGTCCTGCGCGACGGCCGCCTGGAGGCGACGGTCGACTCGGCCGCCACGACCCCGGAGCGGCTGGCCGAGCTGATCGTCGGCCCGGCGGGGGCCGTGGCGCCGCGGTCCCGGGCCGCTGCGGCGGGCTCGGGGGATGCGGCGGGTCCGGTCGGTCCGGCCACGCGCTCCCCGCGCGTCCGGGTCCGGGACCTGCACGCCCCGCGGCTGCACGGGGTCTCCTTCGACGTCGGGCGCGGGGAGGTGCTCGGGCTGACCGGGCTGGCCGGTTCCGGCGCGGAGGAGGTCCTGCCGCTGCTGTACGGGGCCCGGCGCGCCCGCGGCGGCGTGCTCGAGGTCGACGGCGGCGAGCAGCCGGTCCCTTCGGCCCGGCCCGCGTCCTCGCTGCGGCGCGGGGTGGTCTACGTGCCCGCGGACCGGCGCCAGGACGGCGGCGTGCTGGAGGAGAGCGTCGAGCGGAACGTCACGATGCCCGTCCTGACCGAGCTGGGGTCGCGCTGGCGGCTGCGGCCGCGGGCCCTGCGCCGGCGCGCCGAGGAGCTGGCCGAGCGCTTCGACGTCCGCCCGCGCGACCCGGGGGCGGTGTTCGGCACCCTCAGCGGGGGCAACCAGCAGAAGGCCGTGCTGGCCAAGTGGCTGCAGGTCGGTCCCCGGCTCGTGCTGCTGGCCGAACCGACCCAGGGCGTCGACGTCGGGGCCCGCGCGCACATCTTCGGGCTGCTGCGCGCGGTCGCCGAGGACGGCGCGGCGACGGTGCTGGCCAGTTCCGACTACGAGCAGCTGGCCACCGTCTGCGACCGCGTGCTGGTGCTGGCGCGGGGGCGGGTCGTGGCCGAGCTGAGCGGCCCCGAGCTGGACCCGGCGACGATCTCCGACCGGGTGCTGTCCAGCACCGCACCCCTCCCCCGGCAGCAGGCCCGCACCCCCCAGACCCAGGAGAGCAGCTGATGACCCAGCAGACGACCGGACAGACGCCCGGGCAGGCACCCGGGCAGGCGACGGGGCAGGCGGCCCCGCGGGTGGCGCGGGGGGCGGGGGGTCCCCGGGCGACCCGCGCACCGCGGGTCCGCGCGCACGGCGAGCGCTTCGCGCTCCTGGGGGCCTGGGCCCTGGTCCTGGCGGTGTTCTGCGTCCTGCGGCCCGACACGTACGCCACCGCGGGGAACCTGCAGAGCGTCCTGGGCTCGCAGGCCGTCCTGCTCATCGTCTCGCTGGGCGTGCTGCTGCCCCTGACCACCGGGGAGTTCGACCTGTCGGTCGCCTCCACGCTGTCGCTGTCGGCCATGGTGACCGCGGTGCTGAACGTCCAGCACGGCTGGGGCATCGGGACCGCGGTCCTGGCCGGGGTCGGGTCGGCCCTCGTGGTCGGCCTGGCCAACGCGGTGGGTGTCGTGCGCTTCGGCATCCCCTCGTTCATCGTCACCCTCGGCTCGGGCACGTTCGCCCTCGGCGTCGTGCAGTGGATCAGCGGCCAGTCCAGCGTCACGGGCATCGACCCCGCCCTGGTCTCGGCGACCGTCGGCAGCCGGTTCCTCGGGGTGCCGCTGCAGTTCTACGCGGCCCTGCTGGCCGCGGTGGTGCTCGCCCTGGTGCTGGAGTTCACCCCGCTGGGCCGCCGGCTGCTGTTCGTGGGGCGCAGCCCGAAGGTGGCCGAGCTGTCCGGTTTCGCGGTAGACCGGCTGCGGGCCGGCGCGTTCCTGGGGGCCTCGCTCATCGCGGGCCTGGCCGGGGTGGTCTACGCCGGCGCCCTCGGCGGGGCCGACCCCTCCTCGGGCCAGTCGTTCCTGCTGCCGGCGTTCGCGGCCGCCTACCTGGGGGCCACAGCCATCGTCCCGGGGCGGTTCAACCCGATCGGGACGGTGGTGGCGGTGTACTTCCTGTCCTCGGGGGTCGTGGGGCTGCAGATGATGGGCGCCCAGAGCTTCGTGCAGCAGCTGTTCTACGGCGGCGCGCTCGTGGTGGCCGTCGGGCTGAGCCGGTACGTGCGCCACCGCGCCGCCGCCGCCGGCTGAGCCGTCGCAGGGCGCCGCAACACGGTGTTCACACTCTGGAGACAAGGACGCAACGACTCGCCAATACATTCGAAGTCACGACCTACCGCACCCGCTCGCCCCCGCGGCGGACGACCACGGACCCGCACGGACTGAGGAGGACCCCATGGACATCGGCGTGTTCATCCCGATCGCGAACAACGGCTGGCTCATCTCCAAGAGCTCCCCGCAGTACATGCCCACGTTCGAGCTGAACAAGCAGATCGTGCAGAAGGCCGAGGAGCACGGCCTGGACTTCGCGCTGTCGATGGTGAAGTTCCGCGGGTTCGGCGGCGACACCGAGTTCTGGGACCACGCCATGGAGTCCTTCACCCTCATGGCGGGCCTGGCCGCGGTCACCGAGAAGATCAAGCTGTACGCCTCCACCGCGATCCTCACGCTGCCGCCGGCCCTCGTCGCGCGCATGGCCTCGACCATCGACTCGATCGCCCCGGGCCGGTTCGGGGTGAACATCGTCACCGGCTGGGCGCCGGGCGAGTACACGCAGATGGGCCTGTGGCCGGGGGACGAGCACTTCAAGAACCGCTACGCCCGCGCCGCCGAGTACGTGCAGGTCATGCGCGAGCTGTGGGCGAACGGCCGCAGCGACTTCAAGGGCGAGTTCTACACGATGGACGACTGCGTGCTGTCGCCGCAGCCGACGGGCGGGCACATCGACGTCGTCGCCGCCGGGCAGAGCCCGTCGGGCATGGCGTTCGCCGCCGAGCACGCCGACCACAACTTCCTCATGGGCACCGGGGTGAACACCCCCACCGCGCTGACCGAGACCGGTGAGCGCCTGGTGCAGGCCGTGGAGCGGACCGGCCGCGACGTGGGCGCGTTCGCCCTGTTCATGGTGATCGCCGACGAGACCGACGAGCTGGCCATGGCCAAGTGGCACGACTACCACGACAACGCCGACACCAGCGCCCTGGACTACCAGGCCGGGGAGGCGTCGGCCGACGCCAGCGCCGACGACAGCTCCACCGCCCGGACCATCTCGCTGCCCGAGGGCGCGGTGAACTTCAACATGGGCACCCTCGTCGGGTCCTACGAGACCGTGGCGCGGATGCTCGACGAACTGGCCGGCCTGCCCGGCGTCGAGGGCGTCATGCTCACCTTCGACGACTTCGTCCAGGGCGTGGAGGACTTCGGCACCCGCATCCAGCCCCTCATGCGCTCGCGCCACCGCATCCCGGCCCAGGCCGGCGTCCCCGCCTGAACCCGGGTCCCGCGCGGCGTCGCGACCCGGTCCCGACGCCGCGCGGCGGGCGGCACACCCACCAGCACCACCCAGCACCACGCAGCAGGAGGAGCAGGACGTGAACGGTACGGACCCGGGCCCGGCGCGGCCCCTGCGGATCGGCGTCGTGCAGGCCGGGGGGTGCACCGAGGACCTGGCGGCGAACCTGGAGGTCCTGGCGGGCCTGGTCCGCGAAGCGGCCCGCCCCGACGGCTCGGGCCAGCGCCCGGACCTGGTGCTGCTGCCCGAGCTCATCACCACCCCGTACTTCTGCACCTCCCGCGCCGTCGACCGCGGCGGCTGGGCGCAGACCCTGCCCGGGCCGGCCACGGAGTTCTTCGGCGCGCTCGCGCGCGAGCTCGGCGTGGCCCTCGTGTGGGGGATGTACGAACGCACCCCCGCCGGTGTCCTGCACAACTCCGCGGTGGCCGTCGACGCGCACGGGGAACTGCTGCGCTGGCGCGACGCCGAGGGCCGCACCCACCCGGCGTACCGGAAGCTGGCCCTGCCCGCCAACCACGTCGGCGGCGTCGACGTGGACGAGAAGTACTTCTTCGCCCCCGGCCCCGCCCCCGTCGTGCTCGACCTGCTCGGCACCCGGTTCGCGTGCGTCATCTGCTACGACCGCTCCTTCCCCGAGCACTGGGCGCTGGCCCGGGCCATGGGCGCCGAGGTCGTCCTGGCCGTCGTCAGCTCGCTCGGCAACCGCGAGACCCTGTTCACCACCGAGCTGTCGGTGCGGGCCATGGAGTCGCAGACCTTCGTGGTCGCCGCCAACCGCGCCGGCACCGAGCACCTCAACGGGACCTCCGTCGACTACTTCGGCCGCTCCTGCGTGGTGGACCCCACCGGCCGCGTGCTCGCCGAGGCTCCGCCCCACCAGCCCGGGCACGTGCTGCGCGTCGACCTCGACCTCGCCGACGTCGAGCGCACGCGCGCGTCGTTCCCGCTCGGACGCGACCGGCGCGCCGACGTCGTGGACCTGCTGGCCCGCCTGACCCGCGGCGGGGTCCCCGCGTGAGCGCCACCACCACCCGGGACGGCACCGAGGAGACCACCGAGCGCACCACCGGGGGCACCGCCGGCGTCGTCGCCGACCTGGCCCGCGCCGCGCTCGCGGACACCGAGGTCCAGGACCTGCTGGCCGCCGCCCGCACCCGCGTCCACCCCGCCTCACCCAGCGCCGAAGGCCCCGAACCCGCTGCGGCCGAGGCGTTCCTGCGACGGGCCGCGCGAGCGCACCGCGCCCCGGGCGCCTCCCCGGCCGGAGCACCGGCGCGGCTGCCGCTGCCCGGCCCGGACGCCTCCGGGGCCCCCGGCGTCCTGGACCTGCTGGCCGCCTACGCCGACGGGTCGCTGGACCCGCTGGCCGTGCACGACGCCGTCGTGGCCGCCACCGGCCCCGTCGGCCCGGCCCCCACGGCCTTCACCGCCGCCGTCACCGGCAGCCGGGCGGCCGCCGCCGAGAGCGCCCGCCGCTGGGCCACCGGCACCGCCCGCCCCCTGGAGGGCGTGCCGTTCGCGGTCAAGGAGATCGTCGACGTCGCCGGCACGGCCGTCACGTGCGGTTCGCTGCACACCGGCGAGCGCGTCGCGGCCGCCGACGCCACCGCCGTCGCGCGGCTGCGGGCCGCGGGCGCGGTCCCCGTGGCGATGACCGCGACCACCGAGTTCGCGTGCGGCCTGCCCACCGGCCGGCGCTTCCCGGCGGTGCAGAACCCCTGGGAGGCCGGGCGGTGGACCGGCGGGTCCTCCACCGGTTCGGCCGCGGCCGTGGCCGCGCGCGTGGTGCCGCTGGCGCTGGGCACCGACACCGGCGGGTCGGTCCGGGTCCCGGCCTCGGTCTGCGGGCTCACGGGGCTCAAACCCACCCGGGGCCTCGTCCCCCGCACCGGTGTCGCGACCCTGTCGTGGACGCTGGACCACGTCGGGCCGCTGGCCCGCAGCGCCGCGGACCTCGCGGCGGTGCTGCACGTGCTCGCCGGGCCCGACGGCACCGACCCGGCCGCCGCCGAGGACGTGCCCGCCTGCTCCCCCGCGGACGTGGCCGCGCACGCCCACCTGCGGGGACGCCGGCTGGGCCGGGTGCGCGGCTGGTTCGAGCAGCGCTGCGACCCCGCCGTCGTGGCCGCCGTCGACGCCGCCGTGGACGTGCTGCGCAGCGCCGGCGCCGAAGTCGTCGACGTGGACCTGCCCGGCGCGGGCGAGGCGTACGCCGACGCCCTGGTGGTGCTGTCCTGCGAACTGCTGGCCACCCAGGAGGCCGCCCTGCCGCAGCTCGACCTGTTCGACGCCGGAACCCGCAAGCGGCTGGCCCGCGGCGCCGCCGCGAGCGCCGCGGACTACCTGCGCGCGCTGCGGGCGCGGCCCCTGGCGCAGCGGCAGGTGCAGGCCGCGATGGACGCCGCGGGCGTGGACGCGCTGCTCACCCCGGGGGTCGGGGCCACCGCCCCCCGGCTGGAGGACCTGAGCGTCGAGGTGGACGGGCGGCGCCTGCCGCTGCAGGAAGTGCTGCCGCGCAACACCTCCCCCTTCAACCTGACCGGCTCGCCGGCGCTGGTGCTGCCCGCCGGGCGGGGCCGCGACGGGCTGCCGGTGGCCGTGCAGCTCGTGGGCCGCCCCTTCGACGACGCCGTGCTGCTGGGGCTGGGCGTGGCGTTCCAGCGCCTCACCGACCACCACCTCGCCGCGCCCCCCACCGCCGCGCCGGCGGCCCGCTGACGTGGGTGCCGGTTCCCGGGCGCGCTCGCCGTGGACGGTCTTCTCCGCCACCAGCTGCGGCGTGGTCGTGGTGTTCCTCAACGTCTCCGGGGTCAACGTCGCCCTGCCCACCATCACCCGGGCCCTGGGCGCGAGCGCGGGCCAGGCCAGTTGGGTGCTGCTGTCGTACATGCTCCTGACGACGGCGCTGATCCTGGCCCTGGGGCGCCTGGCCGACATCGTGGGCCGCCGCCCCCTCTACCTGACGGGTTTCGCGGTCTTCACCGCCGCGACGACGGCGTGCGCGCTGAGCCCCTCGGCGGAGGTGCTCATCGCGGCGCGCGCCGTGCAGGCCGTGGGGGCCGCCGCCCTCGTCACCAACACCACGCCCCTGCTGACCGACGTCTTCCCCGGCTCCTCGCTGGGGCGCGCGCTGGGGCTGAACGCCACCGTCGCCGCCGTCAGCCAGGCGGCCGGACCGCTGCTGGGGGGCGCGGCGACCGCGCTGCTGGGCTGGCGCGGCACGTTCCTGCTCACGCTGCCGCTGTGCGTGGTGGGTCTGGTGTGGTCGCTGCTGGTCCTGCCGGCGGCCCGCCGCCCACCGGGCCCGCGCCAGCCGTTCGACCTGGCCGGGGCGGTCCTGTCCGCGCTGGCGCTGGCCGCGACGCTGCTGGCGCTGTCCCCGGACGCGCTGGCCGCGACGGGTCTGCCCGGCACCGGCGGGCCCGTGGCGGTCGCGGCGCTCGCCGTGCCCGCGTGGGCGGCCTTCGTCCTGCTGCAGGCCCGTCGCCGGCACCCCCTGGTCGACCTGCGCCTCGTGGTGCACCGGGTGCGGGCGCCGCTGTACGCGGCGGTCCTGCTCAACGCCGCCGCCCAGTACTCCGTCGTCGTGCTCGCCTCCCTGGTGCTGCAGGCCACCGGGCGCCGGGACGCGCTGGCCGCGGGCCTGCTGGTCAGTCCCGTGGCGGTCGGCACGACGCTGGCCGCCGTCGCCGCGGGGCACCTCGTGGGCCGGGTCAGCGCCCGGGCGCTGACCACCGCCGGCAGCGCGCTGGTGCTGGCCGGGGTGGTCGGGCTGGCCGTGGTCCTGCGCCCGGGCAGCCCCTACTGGTTGGTCGGACCGGCCCTGGCGGCGGTGGGGGTCGGCACCGGGTTGTTCATGACCCCCAGCACCAGCACCCTCATGCTGACCGTGGCCGCGGGGTCGCGGGGCGCGGCGAACGGGGTCCGCTCGGCGCTGCAGAACGTCGGGTACCTGCTCAGCACGGCGCTGGCGCTGGGCACCGCCACGAGCGGGCTGGCCGCCGGGGACCGCGCCGCCGCCTACGCCGGGAACCTCGGCACCAGCGGCGTCGCCGACGCCTTCGCGACCGGGGTGCGCACCGCCCTCACCGTCCTGGCCGTCCTGGCCCTGCTCGCGCTGGTGGCCTGCTGGAGCCTGCCCCGGCGCCGCGCCCAGCCACCGACGCAGCCACCGGCCCAGCCACCCGCGCAACCACCGGCCCAGCCACCGCCCGCGCCACCGGCGCGACCCGCCCCCACCGCCGAAGGAGCACACCCGTGACCACCGACCCGCGCGGCGCCCAGCAGCAGGACTACGAGGCGGCCGGCTACGGCCACCACCTCGCCCCCGGCCGACGTCCGGCGCTGCTGCTCATCGACCCCGCCCGCGCCTACACCGACCCCGCCTGCTCGCTGTACGCCGGGGTGGAGGAACCGGTGGCGGCGATGCGGGTGCTGCTCGACGCGGCCCGCGCCGCGGGGGTGCCGGTCGTCGTGACCCGCGTCGACATCAGGCCGGACGGCTCGGACGCGGGGGTGTTCTTCCGCAAGGTGCCCGCGCTGACGGCCTTCACCACGGGCAGCCCGTTCGCCGCGTACGTCGAGGGGCTGCACCCCCTGCCGGGCGAGCACGAGGTCGTCAAGCAGTTCCCCAGCGCGTTCTTCGGCACCGGCCTCGCCGACCACCTGCACGGTCTGGGGGTCGACACCCTGTTCATCGCGGGGCTGAGCACCTCCGGGTGCGTGCGCGCCAGCACCCTGGACGCCATGCAGCACGGTTTCGTGCCGATCGTCGTCGCCGACGCCGTCGGTGACCGCGACGCGGAGATCCACCGGGCGAACCTCTTCGACATCGCGCACAAGATGGGCGAGGTCTGGTCGCTGGAGGCGAGCCTGCAGCGGCTGGCCGCCGGTGCCACCGCCGTCCCGGCCGGCTCGTGACGCCGGCCCCGGGGCGGTCCGCGGGAGCGGGCGGGACCAGCACGACGAAGCACACGACGAGGAGCGAACCCGTGGCCGAGGCAGCGACGACGACCCGCCCCGCCGGCGACCCGCGGTGGGCGCCGCCCCACCCGCGCGGGGCCGTGCTGACCGTCGAGGGGGTCGTGGAGCACGGCGACCAGCGGGGCCGCCTCCTGGGTTTCCCCACCGCCAACGTCGCCCTGGCCGGGACCGGTCCCGGGGACGGGGTGTGGGCCGGCACCGTGCACGTCGACCCCTCCGGCGGTGGTCCGCTGCACGTCGCCGCCGTCTCCCTCGGGCGTCGCCCCACCTACTACGGCGAGGACGGCGAACGGCTCCTGGAGGCGAACCTGCTGGACTTCACCGGCGACCTGTACGACCGGTCCGTGCTCGTGCGGCTGCACGTCCGGCTGCGTCCGCAGCAGGCGTTCAGCGGGTCGGCGGAACTGGTGGCCCAGATGCAGCGCGACGTGGCGCGGACGCGGGCGTGGGCCGTGGGCGCCGGGCTGGGGCACCTGCTGGTGGCGCCCCCGCGCTGAGGCGCGGTCCGGGACCGCCCGGTCAGAAGGTGACCGCGCCGCGCACGCGGTGCCCCACCGCGATCGCCTCCCCGCTCACCGCCGCGGCCAGGGGCGAGACGAGGAACGTCACGAGCGCCGCGATCTGCTCCGGGGACGACTCCCCCGGGCCACCCGCCGGGACCTGCGCCGACGGCTCGTCGGTCACCGGACCGGGGTTCACGGTGTTCACGGTCACCCCCGTCCCGGCCAGGTCGTCGGCGAAACCCTTCGCCGCGATGACCAGCGCCGCGTTGCGCAGCGCCCCGGTGAGGTTGCCGGTCAGGTAGGCGTTCTGGCCGCTGATGCCCACCACCCGCCCGTACCCGGCCGACCGCATGGCCGGGGTCACCGCGGCGACCAGCCGCACGAAACCCAGCGCCTTGGCGTCCAGCGCCTGCGCGATCTGCACGGGGTCGGCGTGGCGGGCCGGGTCCAGGGTCCGCGCCGACGGCGCCGCGGACACCACCAGCCCGTCGATCCGGCCGTGCTCGTCGAGCACGCGGCGCACCGCGGCGTCGACCGAGCCCTGGTCGCGCAGGTCCAGCGGCACCCCGTCGGGCCCCGGCTCGCGGGAGGCCACCACGACCGTGGCGCCCTCGGCCCCCAGCTGCCGCGCCACCGCCGACCCGACGTAGCCCCGCCCACCGGCGACCAGCACGACCCGCGACTCCAGCCCGAGATCCATCCGGCCAGGCTAGGTGTCCCCCGGTGCGGGCGCCCGGCCGGTACGGGGCCGGACCTGCGCGCACGGAGGACGTCGACGGCTCCCGAAGTTTTTGACCGATTGTTCTTGACTGACTGGTCCAGCTCCGTCTAGCGTTCAGGACCAGCCAGTCAACAACGTGGACGGAGCCGACCATGACCACCACCGCACCCACCGCCGCACCCACCGCCGTCCTCGCCGGCAAGACCGCCCTGGTCACCGGCGGCACCTCCGGCATCGGCCTGGCCGTCGTCCGCCGCTTCGTGCACGAGGGCGCCCACGTCGTCGTCACCGGACGCCGCCAGGCCCAGCTCGACGCCGTCGCCGCCGAGCTGGGCGAGGCGGTCACCACCGTGCGCGCCGACGCCGCCGACCCCGCCCAGATCCAGGACCTGTTCGACGTGGTCGCCGCCCGTGGCACCGGCCTGGACGCCGTCCACGCCAACGCCGGCGGCGGGGGCTTCAAGCCCCTGGGCGAGGTGAGCGCCGACGACATCGACACCGCCTTCGCGACCAACGTCCGCGGCACCACCCTCACCGTGCGGGGCGCCCTGCCCCACCTCAACCCCGGCGCCGCCGTCGTCGTCACCGGCTCCACCGCCGGGTCCGGCACCGAACCGAACTTCGGCCTGTACGGCGCCTCCAAGGCCGCCGTCGCCACCCTCACCCGCACCTGGGCCGCCGAACTGGCCCCCCGCGGCATCCGCATCAACACCGTCGTCCCCGGCCCCACCGAGACCCCCGGCCTCAAGGGGCTGGCCCCGGAGAACGGCGACGCCCTGGTGCAGCAGATCGCCGCCGGCCTGCCCCTCGGCCGGGTCCTGCGCCCCGAGGAGATCGCCTCCGTCGTGCTGTTCCTGGTCTCGGACCAGAGCTCGGGCATGACCGGCAGCGAGGTCTTCGTCGACGGCGGCTCCACCATCGCCTGACCCCACCACCGCCTGACCCCACCACCGCCTGACCCCACCGTCCCGCACCGCGAACCCCACCGAGGAGTTGCCGTGACCACCCCCACCGACCACGTCCCTCCCGGGACCGGACCCGGACCGACCCCCCGCCGGGGCTGGGTCGGCGTCGCCTCCGTCGCCCTGGGGTCCTTCGCCATCGTCCTGTCCGAACTGCTGCCCGTCGGGCTCCTGCCCGCCATCGCCTCCGAACTGGACGTCCGCGTCGGGACCGCGGGCCTGATGGTCGTCGTCACCGGCCTGTTCGCCGCGCTGGCCGCCCCCGTCGTCACCGTCGCCGCCTCCGGCCTGGACCGCCGCGTCGTGCTCGTCGGCCTCAGCGCGCTGCTCATCGCCTCCAACGCCCTGGCCGCCCTCGCCCCCACCTTCGGCGTCCTGCTCCTGGGCCGGGTGCTCCTGGGCATCAGCCTCGGCGGGTTCTGGGCCACCGGGGCCGGGATCGCCGGGCGGCTGGTCCCGCCCACGGACACCATCCGGGCCACCGCCCTCATCACCGGGGGGATCTCCGTGGCCACCGTCGTCAGCCTCCCGCTGGGAGCGGCGGTCTCCGCGCTGACGAGCTGGCGGGTCGCCTTCGTCATCGGCGGCCTGATCGGCCTGACCGCCCTCGGGCTGCAACTGCTGACGCTGCCCCGCATCCCCGCCGCGCACCGCGTGCGGGTCTCCACCCTCGGCGCGCTGTTCCGCGTGCCGCGCGCCCGGGTCGGGCTCCTCGCGGCCGCGTTCGCCTTCGCCGCGCAGTTCGCCGCCTCGACCTACGTCGCCCCCTTCCTGCAGGACCGGGCCGGCGCCGGTCCCGGGACCGTCACCCTCGGGCTCCTCGCCTTCGGCGTGGCCGGCGTCGCGGGCAACTTCGCGGCCGGTGTGACGTTGAGCCGCAGCGTGATCGCCACGACGGGGGCCGCGAAGGTCGTGCTCGCGGCGACCGTGGTGCTGCTGCCACTGCTGGCGCACTCGACCGTCGCGGTCCTCGCACTGCTCGTCGTGTGGGGTTCCGCGTGGGGGGCGCTGCCGCTGGCGATGCAGACCTGGATGTCCACCGCCTCACCGGCCGGCGTCGAGACCGGGCTGGCGCTGTTCGTCACCACGATCCAGCTCGCGCTCGCCGCCGGTTCCGTCCTCGGTGGCGCGGTGGTCACCTCCGCCGGCCTCGACGCCGACTTCCGGCTCGCCGGGGCGATCGCGCTCGCCGGAGCCGTCGCGTTCATCGCGCTGGGCTCCCGGAGGGCGGCCGACCCCACGACCGGCGGCACGAGCCCGGCCGCACCCCGGCCCACCAGCGCCGCGTCCGCGCCGCAGAACCCCTGAACCACCCGCACCGTCCGGCACCATGGTGGGCAGGACGGTCGAGAACCCGACGAGAAGGACGCTCATGCCCAGGCCCCGCACGTTCGACGAAGCAGACGTCATCGCCCGCGCCCGGAAGGCGTTCGCGGAGACGGGGTTCGCCGGCACGTCGCTCGACACCCTGCTCGAGGCGACGGGCCTGGCCCGGCAGAGCCTCTACAACGCCTTCGGCGGCAAGAAGGAACTGTTCATGCGGGCGTTCCTCAGCGACGCCGCCGAGGCGGTCGACGCCGTCGAGTCCATCCGGCACGGGGTGGACAGCCCCATCACGCGCATACGCGCCCAGCTCGTCAAGGTCGCCGTCGAGCACGGTGCGGCGCAGGCCGCCCCGTCCCTGTTCACCAAGGCCGCCGTCGAGCTCTCGGCGCGCGACCCGGAGGTCGCCTCGACCGTCGCGGCCGCGTTCGAGTCGATGAGCCGGCACTACGCCGCCTGCATCGCCGAGGCCCAGGCCGCCGGTGAGATCGACGCCGCCGCCGACGCGGACTCCCTCGGGACGTACTTCTGCGCCGTCATCGAGGGCATGTCCACCCTCGGCGGGTCCGGCGTCCCCCGCGCGACGCTGCTCGACATCGGGCTCACCAGCCTGGCAGCCGTCCCGGTCACCGACCTCGGCCGCGAACGCCTCGGCACCGGTGAGGGCGACTGGTCCTGAGGCACCTCCCCGGTCGGTGGGGTGCCGCGGGGGCCGGGCGCCCGGCTCACCCGGCCGCGGAGGTGGTCCCCTCCGGGGTGAGCGCGCGCCGGGCCAGGGTCACCAGGTGCGCGCGGTAGCGGGCGCGCAGCTCGGGTCTCGGGTTCGTCCATGACCATCCGCGTGATCTGCGGGGCGGTCGAACTCCGGGAAGCGTCGGGGGCGAAGTGGGCGGCTTCGTGGGACACCAGGCGCAGGACGTCGGGGTTGGCGGTCATGAAGTCGAACAGGTCACCGACGAAGTCGCCGACCCGTTCGGGCCGCAGCACCACCGCTTGGGCGAGCTCGTTCACCCGCGAGCGCAGGACCGCGGCGAACAGGGTTTCCTTGTCGCCGAAGTAGTCGCCGAAGTAGTTGTAGATGAGCGCCTTGCTGCTCCTGGCCTTGACGGCGATGCGGTCGACCCGTGCTCCGGCGATCCCGGCCTCGGCGAACTCCTCGACCGCAGCGCGGAAGATGCGGTCGGTGGTGCGTCCTGTCGTACGTGGCCACGACCTGCCTCCGCGTTCCGCTACCTGGCCTGGCTGGGATCGGTCGAGAAGCTGCGCCGCATCGCGCGGGAGAAGGACGCCGAGGTCGTCTTCGGCCACGACGAGACCCAGAAGACGCAGCTCACCTTCGCCCCGGGCGGGCACCGGTTCGAAGCCGGTGTCGCCTCGATGTCCGCCCCCGACCCGGCCTGCCCGCGGTGCGGCGCGCCCGCCGGACGCCTGCCCGGCCGCGTGCACGTGGGTGGTGCGGCCGATGCGGGTGTCCCCCGGGAGCGGGTGCCGCGCAGCTGGCGCGGTGTCGCCGGCGGTCACCCCGACGCCGTGGCCCACTGGCGCAGGGTGGTCGAGCACCGGGAGGGGCTGGAGGAGCGCCACCCCGAGCTCGCCGGTGACCGGCGTCCGGTCCTGGCCCACGAGGGGATCTTCGCCGGCCGCCCGTTGCGGGCCGGTGACGACGTCCCCGCCGCGGTCGCCGCGGCGTCCGCCGCTGCGGGGCGCACCGGGACTCACGGCGACCGGGTCCCCCCGACGGCCTGACCCCGCGCCCGACCCCGCCCCGTCAGCCGTCGCCCGGGACGGCCCGGCCGGACCGGTGAGGTCGGCCACCGCGCACGCCGCCGCGCCCCGGGCCCGGTCGACGAGAGCGAGCGGCCGAAACCGAACCGGCCCAGCGTGCCTGCGCGAGGCGCCCCCGCAGGCCCTCGTGGGCGCCGGCGGGGGGCCGGCGGGCGGCCACGCCCGCGGCGAGCACCAGCGGAGCCGTCGGCGGCTCACCCGCACCGCCCCGGCTCCACGGTCACGGACGTCACGGTCGTGGCGACGAGCGAGTGGTCGTGTGAGCAGTCACCCACCTGCGGCGACCACGTCGAGCGGCCCGGTCGAGCGCTCCACCGGCCCTCACCGCTGCCGGGTGAGCCGGTGCGGCCGAGCCCACGTGCGCCCTGGCCCGCGTCCATGACGACGGTGCGACAGGTCCAGGTCACGTTCGACTGCTCTGACCCCCGGCGTCTGGCCGGCTTCTGGTGCCGGGTGCTCGGTCACGTCCTGCCGCCACCACCAGGAGGCTCCACCGCGTGGGAGGACCTCGAGCGCACGCTGCCGCCGCAGCGGCGTGGAGCGGCGGCTGCGTGCGTGGACCCGGCGGGACCGGGTCCACGGTTGTCCTTCCAGCGCGTCCCCGAGGGCGAGGTCGCCGAGAACCGGCTGCACCTGGACGTACGGGTCGGCACCGGCCTGGTCGGTGCCGAGCGGGTCGCCGCGCTCGCGGCCGAGTGCGCCCGGCTGGTCGCCCTCGGCGCGGTGCGGGTCCGGTTGCTGCTGGCCCACGGGTGGAACGAGTCCTGCCTCGACTGACGTCCCGTCTCCGACGGCCGCTCCCACCAGCGGCGACGTCGTGGTGACGGCGCGAACGGCGCGTTGGTCTAGTGCACCTCGGCCAGCTCCTTGACGATGGCCAGCGCGCGGTCCCACGCACCCGCCATGTCGTCGTAGTAGGCGTCCTCCATCGGGGCGGAGATCGCCAGGAGCGTCCCACCGCCCGCCCCGGTCAGGCGGTACGTCTCGTGCGTCCCCGACCACAGGCGCGCCTGCTCGCTCTCGGTGTCGTCACCACCACCACCCACGACGCCGGTGTACTCGATGTCGAGCAGCTCCGGGCGCCGGCTGGCCAGGACCCGCCCGACCAGCCCAGTCCCGTCGGGACCGAGGAACCGAACGTTGCTGCCCTCGTGCCAGTCGGTCTCGGCGTAGGAGCCCTCGGCGAACTCCGCGGTCCACTGCCGGTACGTGGCGTCACCGGTCAAGACCCCCCACACCCGCTCGCGTGGGGCGTCGACGTGGATCTCCTTCTCGATGGAACGGGTCGCCATGATGTCCTCCTCGTCGTTGGTGCCTGTCGAAGGTGGGACTGTCCTCGCCGCCCGAACTCATCGATGGGACACGTGCCGCTCGATGTCCGTCGGCAGCGCGGGTCGGGGCAGGGCAGCTGGCGAACACCACCTGTCGCTGAGCTGCGCCGCTGGATCCACGAGCGCCGGTGCTGCGTCCTGACAGCCGATCGTCAGCAGGACGAAGGCAACCGCACCGACTCACCGGATCTGGCGAAGAGCGGTCGAAGTGCCCGTCGAGGCCGTGGCAAGGGTTTCGGGAGGACGACTCCGGGCCAGGTGGTCACGCACGCCGAGCGAGCTCGGACACGAGCCGGCGCGGAGCAGGCGCTCCTCACAGCCGACGCCATCCGTGCTGGACGTCGCGCACCGCCACGGGTGGCGATCACCACATGACCGTCCTCCGGAACGCCTGCGAGCCGCGCACCCCTGAGGACCCGGTCCACTGCCCCGACAGATGCGCCGCTGAGCGTCGGCCGCCGTCTCCCCACCGCACACGCTGTCCTCCGGCTCGGCGAAGAAGGCATCGACCAACGCCTCGAACTGCTGCGGTGGGACGAACCCCGTCGCGCTGCGGTCGTTCTCCCCGAGTTCCTCCTCGACGTGCACGGCGCACCGGCTGACCTCGGCCACCGCCTGCGCCGTCTGCAGCGCTTCGCGCTCCGCGCGGGAGGCCACGAACGACGCCGACCGCACCCACGGCACCACCAGCGACCGCTGCAGCTGCTCGTACCCGGCCGGTGCCGGACCCCACTGCGGCACCGGAACGGTGGGGTCCGCCAACACCTCGGGGTGGGAGACGACGTGGACGATCACCCCGGCAGCCCGCCGGGCCACCGACCAGCCCTCACCGCACCGCTACCTCGACGTGCCCGGCCTCGGCGCGGGGCGAGCGCCGTGGAGCTCAGTCGCGGGGTGGAGCGTCGTCACTGACGCGGGTCCGCTTGCGCGGCCAGAGGGCGATCCACACCACCGAGGCGATGGCGGCACCCATGATCATCGATGGGACGTCCATGCCTCAGTCTTCCAGAACCACCCCGCGCACGGTCGGACAGCCGATCACCGCGCCGACGTGACGACCTCCTGGCCGCAGCCCGCCTGCTCGACCTGTTCCGGGTTCTCCCCGCGCGGCTGCGCACTCCCCCGACTGGCACCTGCACCCCGCCCCGCTCGACCACCGCTGACCCGAGGCCCGCCCCCTCAACGCCGACCGAGGCGACGGGCGACCGCTTCGGCGTCCTCCGGCGGCAGCTCCGGGACGTCGCTCAGCAGCGGCAGCAGGTCCGGTCGTGTCGTGAACGCGGCGAAGGCCGTGGCCACGCTCACCCCGTGCGCCGGCACGTCCGACACCCTGACCTGCGCACCGGCGCTGAGCGTTCCCGGCGTCAGCACCCTCAGGTAGGCCCCGGGAACTCGCGCCCGGGTGAAGCGCGGCAGCCACCGCCGCTCCCCCAGCCACACCGCGAAGGTCACGCACGGGATCCGTGGGCAGGAGACCTGCAGGACCACCTCACCGATGGACCACCGCTCGCCGATGACCGCCTCGTTGACGGCCAGCCCCGAGGTGGTGAGGTTCTCCCCGAAGGTGCCGTTGGGCAGCGGACGGCCCAGTTCGCCCTCCCACCGGTCCAGGTCCTCGCGGGCGTAGGCGTAGACGGCCTGGTGATCGCCACCGTGGTTGGCGGTGTCGCTGATGTGGTCACCGACCAGACCGCTGCCGCCCTCCCCCTTGGGGCCGGGCGCCCGCACGGCCACCGGGCCGGTCACCGGCCGCTTGTCGATGCCGCTGGTTCCCGACTTCGCCGCGACGGGTCGAGGCTGTCCGACGTTGACGCTCACGATGACGGCCACTCGACCACCGTAGGAGCTGCCGCACCCGGTGGACAGCGAGTTCCCCCGCGCCCGTGAGCACCTCGGGCAGTGCTCCGTCGTGGCGCCGTGCGGGCGAGGTCACGGTCGTGGCGCTGGCCAGTACGTCGACGATCTGCCTGACACGCTCAGGGAGCTCGCGGGCTGGCTGTGGGGAACCCGGACCCGTGGGCGTGCAGGGGGTCGTCAGCCGCCGGCCCCGACAACCACGGCACTCCATCGACGAGCACCTGCACCGAGGACGAGGACGAGGGCAGAGGGACGACCAGCTGACCCGGCACCTCCACGTAGGTCGTGTTCGTCACGGTGCCGGCGTCGTCGACGTCGACGCGCACGGTCGATCCCGGTGGGTGCTCGGCGGACTCCCCCACGCACACGACCAGGCTCGTGCCGTCGGCGGTGGCCGTGCGGTCCTGCTGCGGCACCGCCGCCGTGGGAGCCGAGCCGGCCGAGGGCGTCTCAGCCGGCGGGGGCGCGTCGTGGGAGCAACCCGCGCCGGCCAGGAGAACGGCGAGGACTGCGACGGCCGGGCGGCCGTCGTGCGACGGACCCCCGGGACGACGCACCCACCACGCCTGAGTAGCACAAGTGCTACTTTGAGGGCGTGACAGTCGTCGGCCTCCGCGAGCTGCGCCAACGAGCCTCCGACCTCGTCCGCCGCGTCGAAGCCGGCGAGGAGGTCACCATCACCGTGGCCGGTCGGGCCAGCGCCCGGCTCGTCCCTGCCACCACACGGACCTGGCGCAGCTGGCCCGACGTCGAAGAGCTCTTCTCCGGCCCGGCGGACCCGACGTGGGAACAGGACCGGGAGCTCATCGACTCCGAGGTCCGCGACCCCTGGGAACCCCGGTGAGAGCGGTCATGGACACCAGTGTCGTCATCGCCCGCGACATCGGTCCCCTGCCCGGAGAACTGGCCATCAGCTCAGCGACGCTGGCCGAACTGCACTTCGGCGTCCTGGTCACCAGCGACCCGGCGGTCCGAGCCGAACGGTTGCGACGCCTGTCCCTGCTGCAACGACGGTTCGACGCCCTCCCCCTGGACGAAGCCGTCGCCGCCAGCTACGGGCAACTGGCCGCCGCGGTCGTCGCGGCGGGCCGGCAACCACGCGCTCGGACGATGGACCTGCTCATCGCCGCCACGGCCCACGCGCACGACGCCAGGCTCTACACCCGCAACGCAGCGGACCTCAAAGGCGCGGACCAGCTCATCGAGGTCGTCGCCGTCTGACGACCCCGTCCGGACGACCGCGGCGACCGCACGCTCAGGGCGCGAGCCAGGACGTCGCCGACCTCACGGTCCCGCCGAGGAGCGAGGCGCCCGATCACGGCGATCCCCGGGAGATCACGAGGCACCCCGGTCGTGCTCGACCGCCGGTAGCGTGTTCCCGTGAGCGAGCTGCGTGAACGCACCACCGCAGACGTGGACACCGTCATCGGCTGGGTCCCGGATGCCGCCGCGCTGTACCGCTTCGCCGGGCCTCGGCTCACCTGGCCCCTCACCGCTCAGCAGATGCACGACTCAGCAGCCGCTGAAGGCGCCACCGCCTGGGTGATGGACGTGGAGCAGCGCCTGGTCGGCCACGCGCAGCTGACGCGCTGCGGCGACGCCGTACGCCTGGGGCGCGTCCTCATCGACCCGACCCAGCGGGGCAGAGGACTCGGACGTCGGCTGGTCGCCTCGGCGGTCGAGCGAGCCCGTCAGCAGGGCGCGGTTCGCGTCGACTTGAGCGTCCTGGCCGACAACCCGGCTGCGCGCCGCATCTACGCCACCCTGGGTTTCACGCCTGCTCCTGTGCAGGAAGCGTCCGACATGATCGCGATGACGCGGAACCTCTGACGGACCTCGCGGTCGTCCCGCGCTGCGGGCGGCGTCACGGTCACGGCGCGCTGAACGCGCTGCTCAGGGCGGTGTTCGAGGACGTCGCGATTCTCAGTGGCTGCGCCCCCAAGCCTCGAACTGCTCCTGGACCTCATCGAAGAAGACGGTCTTGGCGCGGGTGTAGTCGTCGTAGTCAGCATCCCCGGCGTGCTCCGCGGCCACGCCTGCCTTGAAGGAGGCGTAACGGTCACGAGCCTCGGGATGGGCGCGCAGCCAGTCGCGGAACCAGACGGCGTAGCGGCCCCACGGCGAGGCACTGAGCCGGACGTGCAGGATCGCGGCCCGCGGTCCGTCGATGTCGTGCACGAAGAGCCGCTTGCGCCACACCTCCTCGGGCACCTGCCCGCTCTCGTGCGCGGAGCCGCGAGGGATGTCGCGGTGGACCCCCGGGGAGTCGGGGCGTGAGCCGGTGGTGGGGACGAAACCGACGGGAGCCAACGCCTGGTCCAGCAGCTCGGGCTCGGGCAGCCCGCTGACGACGACCTGCAAGTCGACGTAGGCCTTGGCCATCAGACCAGGCACCGAGGTGGAGCCGATGTGCTCGAAGGACTCGCCCACTCCCAGGGGCTCCATCGCCTTCTCCACCGCGGCGAGCATCTGCGCCGCTCGTCCAGGCCAGGCAGGGTCGTAGGGCTGCAGCACCGCAGGTCCAGGCATGGCTCGGACGGTAGCGAGATGGAGGTACGCACGGTGTGCCAGTACGAGCGCGTGTCGGTTCCACGAGGCCGGGCCCTTCCCGCCGCCGAGGGCAGACCGAGAACTGCGCGGTCATGGCGCCCCGAGGGCGGCCTCACGGTCGTGGCGCCGGCCGGGTGGTGCGTCAGCACGGTCGCCCGGCGGTCAGTCCTCGTCCAAGGCGTCCTCCAGTGCCAGCAGGACGTCCATGCGCCACCACTCACCGACCTGCGCCAGCCACGCATCGGCACGCTCGGCGCTCTCCGCGTCCCCACCGGTCAGCACGACCGACCGCGGCGGCAGCGCACCTACCACGCCGCCCTCGCTGAAGAGCCCCGCCTCGATCTCCTCGAACAGCGACTCCTGCCGGTCCTCGACCCACGCCGTGAACCAATCCAGCTCTCGCACGCAGCGCAGCAGCTTCTCCTCGATCTGCACCACGCTGCGCCACTCGGGCGCTGCCACCGTGTGGGCAACGCCTTGCGCATCGACCCACATCAGCAGCCACCCTTCTTCGACCAGCGGCGAGCACGGACCGCCACCTACCAGCATCCATGATCACTGCCGTGCACCGCGCACCGCTACGTCGCGGTCATCCCGCCCTGCGGGCGACGTCACGGTCATGGCGCAGGTCGCGGACCAGACCCGTCCCCAGTCGCGCTCGACACGCAGGACGGTGGTCTGCTCGACGACCACAGCCGGTGTTTGGGGAGGACCGTGCTGCGGTCAGGACGAGCGGTCACCCACGCCGGCTGGGCCGTGGTGACGGCAGCGCTCGAACCAGCGTTCAGCCATCGGCCAGGAAGTGCGCCAGCGCGCGGCAGGCAGGTCGGCGCGGTGTCAGCAGGTCGCGGGTTGTGACACCCGTGCCTAGGAGGTACTCCTGCCCGACGCTCACGCAGCCTGACCGTTCCTGTCGATGACGGTCACCTGACGTCAGGGGGAGTCGAAGGTCCAGCGGTGACACGGCCCTTGCCGTTCTTGGCGCGTCTGCTCCCGCTCCTGGGGGCCGGCGTCATCGCCGACGTAGGAGGTGGGCTGGTGCTTGCGCGGGTCACCAAGTGCGGTGTGGGCTGTACAACGTCCGGCAAGGCGTCCTTCGAAGGGTCCTGAGGGATGCCGCGGGCCGCGGATTGCAGCACCGCACGCAGGTGTGAGGCGGCCACGCCACCGAGTGCTCGGATGTCCCGGGAGATCGCGGTGAGGGCGGGGTGGACCACTTGGCACAGCAGCGAGTCGTCCCAGGCCACGATCGACAGGTCGTGGGGCACGGGGACCCCCGCCGCGGTGGCTACGGCGAGGCCAGCGACCGCCATCGCATCGGAGTCGTACACCAGGGCCGTCGGTGGCCGTTGGGAGGCCAGGAAGCGCCGGGTGGCGCTGCGGCCGCTCTCGACCGAGAAGTCGGTCGCCTCCACGGTCGGCTCCAGCCCGAGGGTGAGCATGACGTCGGTGTAGACCTTCGTGCGGTTGAGGACGTGCAGGTAGGTGGGTGAACCGCTGACGTAACCGATGCGCTGATGACCCAGCCCCGCGAGGTAGGTGATGACCTCGCGAACCGACTCGCTCTCGTCGCTGTAGACCCGCGGAAGTCCGGTCTGTGCGTCTCCCCCGAGCGCGACGGCGGGCAGACGCAGCTGCCGCAGGGCCGCCGGACGCGGGTCGTCGTGCCGCAGGTCGCTGACGACGACGCCGTCGACCCTTCCCTGAGCAGCCCAGCGGCGGTAGGCCTCGACGCTTTCCTCGACCGTCTCGACGGTCTGCAGCAGCAGCGCGGTCGAGGACTTCGACAGCTCGGTCTCCATGCCGGTGATGAGCTGCATGTAGAAGGACTCATCGCCCAGCGTCTGCGGCGGACGGGCGATGATGAAGCCGATGGCGCCGGCGCGGGAGAACGACAGAGCCCGGGCGGCCTCGTTCGGGCGCCACCCCAGCTGTTCGGCGGCCTCCAGGATGCGCTGGCGGGTGGCCTCCGAGACTCCTCCCTTGCCGTTGAGGGCGTAGGACACCGCTCCGGTGGAGACACCGGCCAGTCGGGCGACGTCAGCGCTGGTAGGTCGGCGCCCGGAGGGATTCACAGGAGGCACCATCTCATCATCGCCTCACCGGGAATCTGCGCACCACCTTGATCTGATCCAGGCTCACCGCGGGTGGGCCGGTGGGCGTCCCCCACCCCTGCCCGGCACTGGCACTGCCGGGAGCACCCAGCGCCCCCGAGCGCCGACGAACGGTCGTGCGGCAGCACGCGCACGACCGGACCGGCTGCTGATGCTCCCGCCTCCCGTGTGCTCGCCCGCCAGGTGGGTGAGCACACCCGTCCTGAGCCCACCCGGCGAAGAGGAGGCCTGGCTCGGGTCGGCGCGAGCCCTCCGGAGGTCACACAGCCCTCTTCAAGCTCCCCTTGAGGTCGGGGACGTCCGCCAGCAGCCGCTTGGTGTAGGCCGCCTGGGGAGCGAAGATGACCTCGTCGGTGCTGCCGCGCTCCACGACCTTGCCGTGCTCCATGACCGCGACCCGGTCGGCCAGGTAGCAGGCCTGGCCGATGTCGTGGGTGATGAACAGCACCGTCAGGCCGAGGTCGTCCTTCAGGTCGTGCAGCACGTTGAGGACGTTCACGCGCAAGGTGGCGTCCAGCATGCTCGTCGCCTCGTCGGCCAGCAGCACCTTGGGCCGCATCATCAGCGCCCGGGCCAGCATCACGCGCTGGCGCTGCCCCCCGGAGAGCTGGTGCGGGTACTTGTGCAGCGCCTGTGCCGGCGTCAGGCCCACGTACCCGAGGCACTCCTCGATGAGCGCGTCCGCCTCCTCCCGCCCGACCGAGGACAGGGCGAGGCTGCGCCGCAGCAGGTCGCCGACGGGGAAGAACTGGTTGAAGGAGGCGAACGGGTCCTGGAAGACGGCTTGCACCTGACTCCAGTACGCCCTCAACCGCTTGCCGCGCAGATCGGTCACGTCTTCACCGCGGAAGGTGATGGTCCCTGAGGTGACCGGCATCAGGCGCAGCAGCATCCGCGCCAGCGTCGACTTGCCCGACCCGGACTCCCCCACGACGGCCAGGACGTCGCCGGCGGGGAAGTCGAGGGAGACGTGGTCGACGGCCACGACCTTGGACCCGGTGACGTGGAACTCCTTCACGACGTCCTGGCAGGCGAGCACGCTGTCGGTCGCCGTGGTCGCGGGTGACCCGGTCAGGTTCGTCGTCATCGCAGGTCTCCTTCGGCCGGCTCCGGTCGTGTGCGGCGGTCCCGGCCCCGCGCGCGGGTCTCCGCGGTCGGGTCCAGCACCGAGGACAGCAGCTTCTTGGTGTAGGGGTGCTGCGGGTCGTGGACGAGCTGCTCGGTCGGTCCGGTCTCGACGATCTTGCCCGCGTTCATGATGGCGAGCTTGTCCGAGACCTGCGACAGGACGGGCAGGTCGTGGGTGACGAACACGACTCCGGACATGATGCGCTGCTCGACCATCGCCAGCAGCATCTCCACGAGCATCCGCTGGCTCGACACGTCCAGGGCCGAGGTCGGCTCGTCGGCGATGAGGAGGCGGGGGTTGAGCAACGTGGAGACGACGGTGACGACGCGCTGCTTCATCCCCCCGGACAACTGGTGGGGGTAGGAGTCCAGCACCCGTACCGGCATCTCGAGCATCTTCAGCCGGTCCCTTGCCAGGTCGAGGGCCTGGTCGCGCGTGACGGTCCGGTCGTGCGCACGCATGACGTCGTGCACGAGGTTGCGCACCCGCAGCGTCGGGCTGATCGCGTTCATCGCCCCCTGCGGGAGCATCGAGACGACGCCGCCGCGGTACTTGCGCTGCCGCTTGAGGTCCTGCTCACCCCGCAGCGTGGTCAGGTCGATCTGCTCCCCGTCGATCTCCAGGGTCCCCTCCACGACGTAGAGCGGAGGGTTGGCGATCATGGCCAGGGAGTTGCCCAAGGTGGTCTTGCCGCACCCCGACTCCCCGGCCAGGCCGAGGATCTCCCCTTCGCCGAGCTCGAGGGTGACCCGGTCCACCGCGGTGAAGTCGCGTTCACCGCCGCCGTAGACGGCGCTGACCTCGACGGCCCGGGCGAGCAGTCGACGCGCCTGCGCCGCGGGGACCGCTGCGGCGGCGGTCGCGGGCGTCGAGCCCGCCGGTGCCTTCGAAGCCCTGGTGGGCGAGCCCGGTGCGCCCGGTGTTCCCCTGGTGCTCACGGTCGTCCCCCTCGGTCGGCGGTGCGTGCGGAGCCCGCGCCGACACCGGTTCGCGCCGGCGTGGTGGGGCGTGCTGCGGCGGCGGCCTGCGCCTCGGCCAGACGGCGGGCTTGTGTCTGCTTCATCTGCTTGCGCTTGCCGCGGCGCAACCGCGGGTTGAACACCTCGTCCAGGCTCGCCTGCAGCAGGAGGAACCCGAAGGAGACGAGCGTCAAGACGATGGTCGGCGGCAGGAACGCCCACCACGCCCCGCTGGCGACGGCCTGGAAGGCCAGGGCCCAGTGCAGCTGGGTGCCCAGGGAGTCCGCGCCCGCCGGGCCCAGACCCAGCATCGACAACGCCGCCTCGGCCAGGATGGCGCCCGAGACCTGCAGCACGAACGCCATGACGGCGTAGGACAGGATGTACGGCAGGACGTCGCGGACCAGGATCCCCGTCAGCCGGGCCCCGGACAGCCGGGCCACGTCGATGTGCTCGCGGGTGGCGACCGAACTGGCCTGGGCGCGGACGGCGCGTGCGGTCCACGGCCAGGCGGTGATGCCGATGACCACCGCCAGGGACCACATGTTGCTCTTGGGCAGGGAGATCGAGATGAGGATGAGGACGATGATCGAGGGGATCGCCAGGACGACGTTCGTGAACCCCATGAGCAGTTCCTCCACCCACCCACCGACGTAGCCGGCGACCAGACCGATCGTCACGCCGATGGTGGTGGCGATGACGCCGGCGAGCAGTCCGATGACGAGGGAGGTGCGGGTGCCGGCCATGAGGACGGCGAGCACGTCGTGGCCGAAGTTGTCGGTCCCCAGGACGAGGCCGCCGCCGGGCGCGTCGTAGAGGGAGCCGACCTTCTCGCTGGGCGAGGTGGGGTAGAGGTAGCCGGCGCCGCCCAGCACGAGCACCAGGACGACGAGACCGAGCGCGACCCAGAAGCGGGCGGACAGGTTGAGGCTGCGGAAGGGGTTCGACCGCGGCGTGGCCGCCTCGTCGGCGACCGCGACGCTGGAGACGTTGGGTGTGGACATGTCACTTCTCCCCGGAGGCGGCCGCGCGGATGCGCGGGTCGACGATGCCGTAGACGATCTCGACCAGGAAGTTCGAGGCCAGCACCGCCAGCGTGATGATCAACGTGATCGCCTGGATGACCGGGTAGTCGTTCTGGGAGATGGCGTTGAACAGCAGCGTCCCGACGCCGGGGTAGTTGAACACCAGCTCGGTGATGAGGGCCCCGCTGACCAGCGTCCCGATCGACAGCGCCAGGCCCGTGATCTGCGGGAGCATGGCGTTGCGGAAGATGTACCGGGTGATCCGGTTGTCCCCGATGCCCATGGCGCGGCCGTAGTTGACGTAGTCACCGCCCAGCTCGTAGATCGCCATCGAGCGCATGCCCACGGCCTGGCCACCGATGAAGACGATGACCAGGGACAGGAACGGCAACCAGTAGTACTGCAGGGCGTCGGTCAGGAAGCCCAGCGAGAACGACGGGCTGTTGCCCAGGGAGTAGGCCCCACCGACCGGGAAGACCCCGGCCACGACGGCCAGCGCGTACAGCAGCAGGATGGACAGGCAGTAGTAGGGCATGGCGGACAGGAACAGCGAGGAGGTGAAGACGCTGCGGTCCCAGTTGCCCCCGCGGAAGGCGGCGATGGCCCCCACGACGTTTCCCAGCACCCAGCCGATGACGATGGCCGGCAGTTGCACGGCGATGGACCACGGCAGCGCGTCCCCGAGCAGGCTGTTCACCGAGGTCGGGTAGGAGGCGAACGACGTCCCGAGGTCTCCGGAGAAGACCTTGCCCAGGTAGGTGAGGAACTGCTGCCACAGGGGTGCGTCCAGTCCGAACTGCTGGACGAAGCCCTCGTAGATCTGCTTCTGCTGCTCTCCGCTGACGGACCCGCCCCGGGCCAGGTTGGAGACGATGACGTCCACCGGGTTGCCCGGCACGAGCCGGGGCAGCAGGAAGTTGAGGGACACCGCCGCGACCAGGGCGACGAGGTACCACAGCGACTTGCGGGCGATGTACTGTCCGAGCTTCACGGTCGGACCTCAGCCCTCGATCTTCTTGATCTTGAAGAGCCAGTCGTTGCCGGCCCCGCGGAACATGGGCGGGGCGTAGGCGTTCGCCTCGGTCGGGAAGTTCGTCCAGTTGCTGGCGTTGAACTCGAAGAACTCATCGGGGCGGTACATGAGCGGTACGGCCGGCGCCTGCTGCCGGTACAGGTCGTCCAGCGCGGTGAGCGCCTGCTTCTTCGAGCCGTCGTCGGGGGCGGCCGCGGCCGCCTCCAGCAGGTCGTTCACCTGGTCGCTGGTCCACCGGCCGTAGTTGCGGTAGGCGGTCTGGCCGGCGGGGGCGAGTTCGACGTTGCTCATGACGTCGCTGAACCGCTGCCAGGGCGTGGCGGGGTTGGTTCCCGACACGTACCAGCAGGCCATGTCGAAGTCGCCGTTCTGCACCTGCGTCGTCACCTGGGCCTGCTGGGGGAAGTTCGTCGCGGCGTCGATGCCAACGGCCTGCAGGTTCTTCGCGACGATCTCCAGCGCGGCGTTCCAGTCGGTCCAGCCCTGCGGCGTGATGAGCTTCCAGGGGCCCAGGCGCTGTCCGCCCTTGGCGTACACGCCGTCCGAGCCCTTGGCGTAGCCGGCGGCGGTGAGCGTCTGGTCCGCCTTGGCTGCGTCGAAGGTCCACCCGTCGGCCTGGGCCCGGCCGGCGTCGGCCCACTTGTCCTCCGCGCCGCCGGGAATGATGAGCGAGGCCTGCACGTCGCCGGAATATCCGGACATGGCCGTCTCGGCGATGGAGGCGTAGTCGATGGCGAAGGCGATGGCTCGGCGCACCTGCGGATCGGCCAGGGCGCCCCTGGCGGTGTTGAAGAACAGCAGCGGCACCGAGCCGGGCACGAAGTACGGCTCGTCCTTGAGGTAAGTTCCGACCGGCTTCCCGGAGTCCCACATCTTCGAGATCTGCGGCACGAATGCCTGCATGACGTCCAGCTCACCGTTCTGGAACTTCAGGTTGCCGTCCTCGTTCGACTTGAAGATCGGGTGGATGATCTTCGTGGGGGCCGGCAGTCCCCCGTAGAACTTCTGACCCCAGTACTTGTCGTTGCGGGCGAGGATGATCTGGGTCTGGTCAGCCTTCTCCAGCGTGTAGGGCCCGGTACCGAGCAGCTCCTTGGTCTCCCAGCTCGCGAGCTTGTTCCCGGTCTGGGCGGCGACCTTCTCGAACACGGCCTTGGGGACGATGAACTGCACCGCGAGCTGCTGCAGGACCATGCCGACGTTCTTGCGGTCGGGGTTGATGGCCACGGTGACGGTGTCGCCGTCGGCGGTGATCGAGTCCGCTTCGGTCCAGAACGCCGCCACCGACAGCGACGGGTCGATCTTGCCCAGCTCGAAGGTGTAGAGGACGTCGTCAGCCGTGAAGGGAGTCCCGTCCGACCACGTGATGCCCTCCTGCAGCGTCATCGAGACCGACGACGTCCCGTCGACGCTGTAGTCGGCGGCCAGGCCCGGCTTCAGCTCACCGGTCAAGACGTTGAACCGCAGCAGCGTCTCGTAGACGTACTGGGCGACGTTGTTGGCCGCCGGCCACGCCGGGGCACCGGCGAAGGTGTTGAAGTTCGTCGGTGGGCTGAACTGGAAACCGGCCAGGAACAGCTGGTCGGCGCCCTCCCCCTTGCGTCCGCTGCCGACCTTGCCGTTGTTGCCGATGCCGGGCAGCGTGCTGTCCTCCGAGCCCGTGCCACCTGCGCTCCCGCCGCCGCAGGCTGCGAGGGCGAAGCCACCGGCGGCGACGCTGGAGGCGGCCAGGAACGTACGGCGCGTGGAGCGGCCGCCGGCAGGGGGAGGGACGGTGTTCGACATGGAGACGACTTCCTTCCGAGCGGTGGTGGGGTCGTGATCTGGGGGTGGATCGTCTCTGCGGTGTGGTCGCGGAGGGGAGCCTGTCGTCGACCTCGCGCGCCCCGCCGTGAGGCGGGCTCGTGGCAAGACGACGGGTCGGAGCCGGCCAAGTCCGTGAGCGCTCCTCAGCGGCTCGAACCTGGCGACGACACCAGCAACCGCCGAAGACCGAGCCCGGCCGGCGATCGGGCAGCGGGCCCAGCCGAGGGTGCAGCCGAGGCCCAGGGGTGCAGGACCGGCCCCGGGCGGGCCATCGAGTGGGAGGACCCTCAGCGCGGCTGTGCGCTGGGACGAGATCACCCGGCCTCGGGCGCCTTGGACACGGTCTCGTGTGCAGGTGCAGGGAGCGTGTGCGTGCCGAGGCCTCAGCGGAGGGTGGCGACCGTGGGGTCCCAGTCCTCGGGCAGCAGGGGGGCGACCTCCACCGTGCTGTCGATCGCGACGAAGGCGCCGGTCGTGGCCGACTCGATGATCGACTGCATGACGTCCACGACGTGGTGGGCCAAGGCGCCCTGGACGCGGTGGGGACGGCCCTCGCGGATCGAGCGCGCCATCTCCAGCGCCCCGGTGCCGCGCGTGGACAGCGCCTTCGTCTGGGCCAGCACCTCCCAGTCCTCGCTGCCCCGGCGGCGGATCTTCAGGTCGCCGTCGAAGTTGTTCGGGTCCGGCAGCGCCAGCGTGGCCTCGGTCCCGGTGATCTCGACGAACCCGTGCCGCAGCAGCGGGGAGTCGCAGCTGAAGATGCTCTGCGAGCTCTGCCCGCTCGCGAACTGCGCGATGGCGCTGACGTGGGTGGGGACGGTGACGTCGAACACCTCCCCGGCCTTGGGGCCGGAGCCGATGGTGCGCTGCTCTCGGGACTTCGAGGCGATCGCCGCGACCGAACTGACGGGCCCGAAGGCCTGCACGAGGGTCGTCAGGTAGTACGGCCCGACGTCGAACAGCGGGCCGGCGCCGGCTTGGAACAAGAAGGCGGGGTTGGGGTGCCAAGACTCCGGGCCGGGGCCCTGCAGGAGCGTGAGCGCCGTCAACGGTGTCCCGATGTCGCCGCGCTGCAGAGCCCTCAGCGCGGACTGCAGCCCGGCACCGAGGAAGGTGTCGGGGGCGCAGCCCAGCCGGACACCGGCCGCCTCGGCAGCCTGCAGGAGCTGCTGACCGCTCTGGCGGTCCAGCGCGACCGGTTTCTCCGACCACACGTGCTTGCCCGCAGCGATCGCGGCCAGGGAGACGTCGACGTGGGCGGCGGGGATGGTCAGGTTGATGACGAGCTCGACGTCGTCGTGGCCCAGAACAGCGTCGATCCCGCCGTGGTGGGCGATGCCGTACTCCTCGGCGCGGGCTTGGGCGGCCTCGGGGAACAGGTCCCCGATGGCGTGGACCTGCACGTCGGGGAAGGACGTGAGGTTCTCCAGGTAGGTGCCGGAGATGACGCCGGCGCCGATGATGCCGACTCCCACCGGTCCCGTGCGGTGTTCCGAAGTGCTCACTGCGTCTCCTCCGAGTGTTCGGTCGTGGCGCGGACTGCGCCTGCTCGCTGATGCGTGCCCCTTCGTCTGTGCGGTTGCCCGCCCCCGCGGCGCAGACTCACGACAGAGCCTTGACGAGGTTGGCGTAGCTCGTCTCGACCGCGGCCCACATGTCGCCCGTCGTGTCGTCGAGCTCGATGACCCCCAGCTCGACCTGCGACTCGTCACCGCCGACGGCAGCCAGGATGGCGTCGACATCCACGTCACCGGTGCCGAAGGCGACCTGCTTGCTGTCATCGCGCGAGCCGTCGCCGTCCTTGAGGTGCACGGCCTTGACCCGCGAGCCCAGCCGGCTCATCAGGTCGGACACCTGCACACCACCCACCACGGCCCAGTAGGTGTCGATCTCCAGGGCGACCCCCTCGGACAGGTGGTCGGCCAGAACTTCCAGCGCCGGCCGGCCCCCGACTTCGATCTCCAGCTCGAACTCGTGGTTGTGGTAGCCGATGGTGACTCCGGCATCGGCAGCGCGTTCGGCGGCGGCGTTGAGCTGGGCGGCGATGCCGGCGATGTCCTCGACGGTCCTCCAGCGTGCGCGATCGACGTGCGGGTCGATGACCAGGCTCGTCCCGGTGAGCTGGGCAGCAGCCAGGACGGCGTCGAGGTCGGCACCGACGACACCGGCGTGCGCGCTCGGGGCGCTCAACCCGTGCTTGGTCAGCAGCGGAGCCAGGTCACCGGCGCTCTGGGTCAAGCCGAACGGCTCGACCTTGCGGAACCCGATGGCCGCCAGACGCGCCAGCGTGGCGTCGGGATCGGCGGCCAACGCCTGGCGCACCGTGTAGAGCTGCACGGAGATCGCGGAGGTGTCGAGTGTCATGGAGGACCTTCTGTCTCGTGGCGGACGACGCGGAGCACTCGTGAGGGCAAGCCGACTCGTCCACCTCACCGAGGTGGTGAGGTGCTGCTCGACGATCAACCTCGCCGTTGCGGTTCGATGTCTGGTCGTGGTCCGGTGGTGGGCCGATGGCAGCCGGGGTGTTCGACGCATCCCGTTGCAGGACACGCTGTACGTCTTCAACTCCTCGTCGCTGCGCCGCGACCAGCAAGTGCGATCAGTAGACAGCTTAAGCCCGTAAGTGTCAACCACCCTTCGCCGTGCCTGGTCCATGCGCCCCACCGGATCGAGGGCAGTCGGCCGCGGCGTCGGCACGCGGTGGGCGAAGGCTCCCTGCACCGTGAGGTAGCCACAGCGGCTCAGCGCAGGGCCGGCCCGAGGAGGCACCGCCCCCAGGCGGCGCGCAGGCATCCACCTCCCCCCGAGACCCCCGAGGGCCCCGCCCGCGAGCGTGGAGCAGTCCGTTCCGGCATGAGCGCAGGCAGCTGGCGACGACCGTGAGCGCGGTCGGTGGCGGCAGCGAGCAGCTGGTGCCCCAACCCGTCCAGACGGTGCTGACCCGTCAGCTGTCACCGCCGGGCGCTGGCCGTGAGCCGCTACGACGAGCAGATGCCCGGCTCGTCGCAGCAACGTGCGCCCACCCTCAGCGTGGTCTTGGCGGGCCTGTGGGGCGATGCGCTACCGCAACGGCCGAGCCGTGGAACGTGGTGGCCCGCGACGCGATCTCCATCGACGATCTGGCCGGCAAGGCCGAGGGCATGGTCGTGTTCGGCGACCAGCTGCCCCTGCAGGTGCTGCGCGATGTGGTCGCCGCCCACCCCGATGCGCAGCGCGCGCTGGCGGCGTTGCCGTCTGGGCTGGCGGACCGGTCAGTGACGGGCCTAGATGCCGTCAGCGCGGCGGTACCCCACCGCGAGGAGAGCAGCACCTGTAGCGGCGTCCTGGGTCGCAGCGGCTGCAGCTGGGTCGGACAGACAGCTTGGTCGGACAGGCTGATCATGGAGCGCCAACGGAGCACCGATGGATGCGGAGAACCAAGACGGTGAGCTGACGATGGCGGAGTCCCAAGCGACGTAGTCAGAACGGAGCAGACTTCGTAGTAGCCAGGACCGAGCAGACGTCACGGCGATCCCACGAGTCAGGACACTGCCGACCTCGCGGTCTTGCCGATCTGCGAGCGATGGCTCAGGGCGTGTCAGGATCACGGCACGCCACCTGACTGGTAGCGGCCTACGGCCATCTCCATCGCCGCCGAGCACGAAGAGGACGCTCACCCCTGGGACCGCTCACCCGGCAGAACCGGCGGTCTGGATCCCTCTGTCCTCACCGACCTGGGCGCCAGTGCTGACCTGCTGGACCGTCTGACCACGTGGAACGACACCTCCGGCCAGCTGGTGATCACCGACTTCCAGTGGCGCGCCGAGCAGAGCGAAGCGGAACGGGGCCAGGAGGGGCTGCATCTGGCCCTGCAGCTGCAAGGGCAGCTGCAACGGCAGCTGCTGACATCGAGGTGCACCACGGCAACGACGGGGTCGTGGTTGAACGACGCCACCCACTGACCGCACGAGCCCGGTGAGACTTCACCCGAATGATCGATGGGCTTCGCCGCCTCACCACGTCCTTCCAGTCATGGCGCAGTCTGCGCAGTCGATCTGCGGCGATCGTCGATGCCTGGCAGTGCGGGTCTTCGAGCGCCCTGCAACGCCACTGACAGGGTGCCACCTCCCCTGCTGCTGGTCCCAGACCTCTTCGATCAGGCAGTCAACCGGTCGATGCGAAGGGTCGGCACTCGACGGACCAGCGGGCGCTTGTCATTTGGCGTCCTGGTCGCCACCCTTGCCGTCAACCGGACCCGTGATGGCCACAGCGACGACGGAGGCACCCCCATGCCGGGCAAGACTGTCCCTCACCAGGCCTCCGAAGTCCCCACCGGAGCGCAGGTCGATGACGAGCTGAGCGACGTCGCACCAGAAGGCAACCTTGCGACCATCGGCAGCAGCGCGGTGGTCGGCAGCGCTGCCACTGCGTACAGCGTTGCTGTCGTCGGTAGTGCTGGCAGCGCTGCATCGGTCGCTGTCGTCGGCAGCGCGGCCACCGCGGCGAGCACGGGGGTGGGGATGAGCGCCGGGGTCGTTGCCAGCGCGGCAGTGATTGGTAGCGCTGGTGTCGCACTCAGCATCGGCGTCGTCGGCAGCGCCGGCGTTGTCGCCGGTCTTGCCAACATCGGCTGCGCCGCGTGCGTGGGCTGCATCGCGTGCGTCGACTGCATCGGGTGCGTCGGGTGCGTCGGGTGCTCCGGTCTTCGCGGCGCCGTGGGCGCGATCGGAGTGCGGCGAGGGTAGGGCTCGACTCGCTGCTCCGGGCGGTCCTGCCCGGCCGCGGACCTGGACCCGCACCACCGCTGCCGTCGCAGGCGAGGACCACGCACTGCGGATGCACCGCACCGGCGAAGGCTTCGCCGCGTGCGCTGACCTGGGCCACGCCCTGCTCAGCGTGCACGGGGTGAAGCTGCCGCCGACGTTCGTCTTCCAGCGCCTCACCCCCGCGCAGACGGTGGCTGCTCCCACCTGACGTCTCGCCGTCTGGCCGTTCCAGGACCAGCGCGATCACGGCTGCCCGAGACGTCACGGTCATCCCGCGGTGCGCGCGGGCGCACGGTCATCCCGCGATGTGGGTAAGGTCGCGCCGCTCCTACCCCAGGCCGACAGCCACGCGGTCGTTCACCAGCACCTCCACCGAGGCCCGCGGCGGACGTGCGCTCATCACCGTCACGTTGAAGTCCGCAGCACCCTCACCGGCCCCGGGCCAGCGGTACGACCACGCCAACCGCGTCACCCCCCGCTGGTGCTGCACCCCCACGACGGTCGAACCCACCAGCACCGTCATCGAGTCACCACTGGTTGGATCGCGCCCGATCCCCGCCAACGCCCTCGTGCCCCCCGGCCAGGGCACCCCGTAGCCGGCCTGCAACCACAAGAACGTCAGCCCCTGCCGCCGGGCTTCGACGAAGGTCGTCCCCTAGGACCCACTCCACACCGGGTGGAAGGTAGAACACGTACACCGCCGCACTCTCCCCACGGCCCAGCTCAGTACGCGGGATCAGCTCCCAAGCTCCCCGGCGGGCGAAGTACCGGCTGAAACCGACTGCTTCCAGGCTGGGCAAGGTGGGCGGGTCGAACCCCAGCCATTGCCGTGCCGCGCCCTCGCTCACCGGCTTGAAGTTCCCCAACCGGCCCCGCTCTCCGGGCCCACGGGTGGGCCGTCCCCGCGGCGGCATCAACGACTCCAGCGCCACCGCCACGAGCCGCGGCAGCGGCAAGTCAAGGAGGGGCTGCGACCGGGCCTGCTCGCCGTCAGGACTCACATCCCCACCGTGCCAGTACGCGCGCACTCCAGAAAGGCGACTCCTCACCCGCTCCCGCCCATCCGGTCATGGCGCCGGCCGGGCGCTCACACCACAAGAGAGCGGCTCCGATGCAGAGCGGGCTGCCTCACACTGGACGCATGCTGGACTGGGGTGGCTACCCGCTGAGAGCCGGGGAACCGGACTACACCGAAGACGACCAGTTCTGGGATGGCGCCCGGGTGTACCAGCTCACCCACGGCGACGTCCGGAAGCGGCAGAGCCGAGTGCTCGACGAAGCCGACGTCATGGTCAACAACCTGCTCGACTGCACCCCCAACAGTTCCCGCCCGGGGTCCAAGCACCTGATCACTGAGTCGCAGCGCCGTCGAATCATCGACGCCGGCACCGTGCGCTTCGTCGAGCCGGAGGGATGCCTGCAGCGCTGGGAGAGCAGCGACGGTGCGGTGCTGGCTCTCTTGGTGGGCGAGATCCGCAGCCCGCGCCTGCACTGACTTCAAGCACCGCCTAGCAAGGCGCCGCTACGACGTCGCGGTCATGGCGCCCTCCGGGCGGTCAGCCACCTGCGGTCGGCAGACGAGCACCTCAGCGCCAGGCTCAGGGCCCTGTCACCGTCAGCGTCAGCACTACCTCTGCTCGCTGCGGGCCAGGTCCCCACTGCACCGGCGCGGTGGCGGTGAACGTCGCCGGTCCCGTGAAACCACTGGTGAAGTCCGCCCACACCCACCACCCGTCGAAGGGCCAGCGCATCCCCCAGTCCTCCGCATCCCAGCCCAAGGCTTTCGGTCGCGGCTGCCACGGCTCACCTCCTGAGGCACTGTCGAGCACCAACGCCGCCCCGGCCGAGGTCACCCGCTGCGACAACGTCTGGACCACCGCGTAGCGCCCCCCGCCTGAGGAGCTGGCGAAGTCCACGCTGACCGGGAAGGGCCACTCCCGCAGATCGTCCTTCTCGTCACGGTCGTGCTGCAGCGGCCGGTCTGGAGCGGCGATGAGCCCCACCCGCGGCAACGGTAGGTCAGGACCGGTGCCGCGCACCTGCACCGACGCCGTGACCGAGAAGCCGCTCATACCGGCCAGGCTGCCGCACCGGTCCGGTCCGTGGTGGGACGAGTCTCCATGAGGGCGACGTCACGGTCATGGCGCTGATCGGTTCGAGGCGAGCACCAGAACAACCACACGGTCATCCCGCTCTCCGGGCGACGTCGCGGTCATCCCGCCGTCCGCGCGGTCGCGCCAAGAGCCGGATCGGAGCTGGTGCCCTCTCAGCCGAGCGGGGCGAAGCTCTGCGGGGAAGCCTGCACGGTGGCGCGGACAGCGGCGCTGAGGGCGCCGCTGTCCAGCACGTACGAAGCGTTGATGCGCTCCTCCGCGACGTCACCGCGCGCGTCGTCGGCCATGGCGCTGAAGCCCTCGAACTCCTGGCGCGCCCGCGCGATGATCGAGGCGGCGTCCTCCAGACCCAGGAAGCGGTAGGCCTGCAGCACCCGGGGCAGGGGGTACTCGGGGTCCTCGCCGTAGGTCGCCACCGCGTTGAGCAGGCCACCGTTGTGGACGCTGCCGTCGAAGGTCAGGACCACGTGCAACGCCTCGTCCCCGCGGTGCGTCCTGATGGCTGGTGCGTCCCACTCGCAAGCCCGGTTCCACAAGGCGTCGAACTCCTCATCGGTCACGGACACGACGGTAGCGAGACATCCCTGCTCGAGGACGTGCTTCTCACGTGGAGATGGGTGAGGCCACCTACCAGGACAGTCCTCCCGGGACATCCGGTCATCCCGCCTTCCGGGGGATTCAGTCCAGCTCGAGGAACGCCCGGTCAGCTGCCGGCATCCAGATGTCGGGGTCTGGGCAAGGGGCCGGCGTGGCGAAGCCCATCCCCGTCAGGACCGCCGAGACGGTCTCGACGGGCAGCTCATCGCGCCACAGCAGGGACCACGGGAAGACCGGGGTGGGGTTCACGATGGGAACGGTGCGCATCCGCGGATCGGGTGTGCGCATGGCTTCGCCGATGAGCGAGGGAGCGCAGACACCAGTGCTGACATCCTCAGCCCACTGCTGGAAGCCGAAGGTGGAACCGGTGGTGTCCAGGTCGATGCCGGCGAGCAGGCACAGCTCGCTGGTGTAGCTGCGCCACTCCAGCGGCGCTGCAGCCATCGGGAACCACAGGTGCTGCCCGGTCAGCTGCTCCAGCGCGAGCTCCTCGAGCTGAGCCCACCGGTGGTGTCCGGGCACCAGGACGGCGAGGGGCTCCAGCAGTACCAGCCGGTGGTGGATGCCGGTGGGCCACGGGGTGGGCACGGCACCGGAACGGCCGAAGGCGAGGTCCGTGCCGCCCGAACGCAACAGGTGCTCGGCTGTCGTCTCCACAGGCCGGTGCACGACGTCGAGCGGGAGGCCGTGCGTGCGGGTGGCCCGGCGCACCCAGGCCGTCGTGGCGAGGTCGGCGCTCATCACGTCGACGCGGAGACGCCCGGCGCGCTCTCGAGCGAGGTCCAGACGGTCCACCGCGGCGAGGACCTCGCGCGCGGTGGGGAGAGCGTGCTGCCCCGCCGCGGTCAGGCGGATCCGGCGCCGGTCGTCACGGTCCACCAGCAGCGCACCCACCTCGGTCTCCAACCGCTTGATGCGCTTGGACAGCGCCTGCTGGGTGAGGTCCAGCCGGTCGGCCGCGCGACCGAAGTGCGACTCCTCGGCGAGGACGACCAGCGCACGCAGCAGCCCGGTGTCGATGTCCACCCCACGAACAAGCGCACGACAACCACCGGTTGTCAATGGCGGGAGGGGTTGTTGGACCCGCCTCGCCCTTGCTCGGTCTACTCGAGCGCGTGATCGGGAAGCCCGCAGCAACCGCAGCACCTGCGGTGTCGTCGTGAGGAGCACCCGCGCCAGCGGCGTCCTCATCGTGCTGGCCCTCACCCTGCAGGGCGCCGCACTGCTCAGCGCTCCTGCGGCACCCGTGCTGGCGGCCACGCCGATCACGCCGACCACGCCGAGCACGCCTCCGGTCCAGCGCCAGCTCCACGACCCCCCCGCGCGGGAGGACCTGCCCCACCGCTCCACCGAGACCACGGTCTCCACCGCTGCAGGAGCACTCGCGGCCACGGTGCTGCAACCCGAGACGAGCGGGGCGGTGCCGGGCGTGGTCCTGATCGCCGGCAGCGGTGCAGGCTCTCGCACGTCGCTGGCCCACGTCGCAACAGCCTTCGCCCGCCGCGGCATCGCGGTGCCGACCTACGACAAGGACCTGAGCGCCTACACGCCCTTCTCCCGCGACCACGCCGCGCTGGGTCGCGATGCCGCCGCCGCCGCAGTCGTCCTGCGGCAGCGGTCCGGCGTCGACCCGACACGCGTGGGCGTGTGGGGCATCAGTGAAGGCGGCTGGGTGGCCGCCGCAGACCCGGCGATCGCGTTCGCGGTGATGGTCTCCGCCCCGACCGTCACCCCCGGCCAGCAGCTGGAGCACACCATCGCCCGGTTCCTGCACGAGCACGGCCTGGGCGCCGTGCGCCGACCGCTCACGCTGCACCTGGCGCTGGGACGCCGTGTCGTCGACCACACCACCTGCACGCCGCCCCTGGCGCAGGTGCGGCAGCCGGTGCTGGCGATCTTCGGCGCCGAGGACGCGACCGTGCCGATCAACACCGCCGTGGCGATCCTGGCGCAGGAACTGTCGACGGCCCCCGCGATCGCCGTGCTGGCCGGAGTCGGGCACGACCTCACCACCAGCCCCGCAGCGGTCGAGCGTGCCGGCACCTGGATGCACCACCCCGACCAGGAACGCTCCTTCGACACCTCGGTCAGCCAGGGTGTGCCGGTGGTGGCCATGCCGGACCCCTCACCTGCCACTGCCGCGCTGCTGCACGGGGCGAACCTGCTGATGCTGGCCGGGCTCGGGCTCGCCGTGGTCACCGGGCTGGGTCGTGCTCTCGACCGCCTGACCGCGGCTCGCCTGGGTGCTGCTCGCCTCAGCACTGCTCCCCGCAATGCTTCTCAGGAGGCCACCTGATGCACGCTGTCCTGATCGCCGTCCACGCCGCCGCCGCCACCGTGGCCCTCGCCGCCGGCTTGGCCGCGTTGCGGTACCCCGTCCTCATCGGCACGCACGCGGTGGGGACCGTGCTGATGGGCGTCACCCTCGCCGGGGCCCTGTGGGTGGGGCGGGCAGGCAACACGACCGTCTTGAACGTGGTGTTCCTGGCTCTGCTCGTCCTGTCCCTGGTCATGAGCTGGCGCAGCGTCCGCGCCTGGCAGCACCGCCCAGCCGTCGGCGAGAGCACGTCCGCCAGCTACGTCGCTGCTGTTGGTTTCAACTGCATCAGCCTGGTCACCGGGCTGCTGGCCATCGCCGCGCTGCGCACCGACTGGGGGCCGGTCGCCATCATCGCCGCGGGTGTCCTGCCCACCCTCATCGGCCGCATCCCCCTCAACCGCGCTCTGCACGCCAGGCAGTGACCACCACTGCTGAAGGCCTGAGGGAGGACGACAGCCGTGAGCTACCCACTGAGAACCACTCACCTCCGGTCGTAGCACCGGGACGAACGCGCTCACGAAGCTCGAGGACGGCCAGTCAGGTCATGAGTGCCGGTTCAGCGACGTCACGGTCATCCCGCAGATGAGGACGTCCGCTCCCGTCCCCGACTCGTCTGCAGCACCGCGACGGTGAGCCCCGCGGCAACGACCGCAGCCAACATCCACGGCAAAGCTGGCCACGCCGGAGGGTGGTTGTCGCTGCTGTCCGCGATCACCACGCTCTTCGCCGTCCACACCACTAGCAACACCACGCTGAGCAGGTACAGCCCCACCACCCACAGGCTCCAGCAGCGCCAACGAACAACCGCCAGCACCGGCAGCCCCAGGACTCCTAGAGCCACCAGCCCCGGACCGACAGCATTGATCAGCTCCACAGTCCAGCCCTCCCCTTCGACACGACCTGCACGTCCTCACCGTGGCAGGAGCAACGCGTGTCAACCGGCGATCAAGCCCTCCTACACAGCTCCTCCGCTTCAGACAACCTCACGGTCATCCCGCTGTCGCGGACGCCAGCGACCGCTCTCACACGGCGATGTCCGCGTGACGGCGAAGCTGCCTGTGCCGGCCTTGCTGATCTTGTTCGTGGGTGCTCATGACTGCTTAGGTGATCCGGGATGCGACGTGGCAGCGGAGGTTCGGCACGGTGACGGCAGCGGTCGGTCAGCGCGCCTTGGCCTGGTGCGGTGCGTGGAACCAGGCGCACCCCTGGGACCACAACGCCCACCACCACGGCTGGATCGAGCGGCACCTGCCCTCCCACCTCAACGCTGCCCTAGATGTCGGCTGCGGCACCGGCGACCTGGTCCGCCGCCTCTCCCGACGCGCCAGCCACGTCACCGGTCTTGACGCCGACCCTGCCAGCATCGACACCGCACGACGCCTCTCCCACGAGCAGCACAACGTCGACTTCCGCTGCGAGGACCTGCTCACCGCCGACCTGCCCAGCGGGTACGACGCGATCACCGCCCTGGCGGTACTGCACCACGTGCCCTTCGAGCCGGCACTGGTCCGACTGCGGGACCTCCTGACCCCAGGCGGCACGCTGATCGTCCTGGGCGTCTACCGCGAAGAGACTCCCTCGGACTACCTGCTCAGCGCTGCTGCCGTCCCTGCCAACCTCGTGATGGGCACAGCGAAGACGCGCCAACGTCGATCCGCCCAGCGCCCCCTCGCGATGACCGCACCCACCGCCCCCACCACCACGACCCTGCGCGAGGTCCGCGAGGTCGCGCACCGGCAGACGCCAGGGGCCGCCCTGCGCCGGCACCTGTTCTGGCGCTACTCACTGCGCTACACCGCTCCGCTCCACGTCGGTCGGTGACCGCGCTCGGCAGTGACCAAGGCTCGGTCCGGGCGTCCTGCGGGCGAGTTCACGCTCATGGCCCCTCCCGGGCGCGATCACGGGCAGCCGGCGACGTCCTGACATGTCGAGAGACGCGCGGTCAGCGACGCGGGTGCAACGCCCGCGCGGCTCGACCAGCCGCCACCGCAGCCTGCAGCAGCACTCCCACCACGGCGATGTAGCTGACCCCGAAAGCCGTCACGGTCACCACCTCGCCCCACGAACGCCCGGAGCTGACCACGGCGAGCACCACGCACACCACCACAGCCACCGCCGCGACCCAGCCGGCACGACGCAGGCCCGGCTCCGCCGCCCGGTGAGCCAGCCGCCAGCACTCATCGCAGTGCATCGTCGCCTTGGTACGCACACCCATCAGGCCGTTGCGCTCCAGTCCCCTGGAGTGGACGGCCCGGGCCATGACCAGCAGCAGCCCCGCGAGCACCACCAAGCCCCACGCGGCCGAGACGACAGCTCCCACCGGCACGCTCGCACCCCTTCCAGCACCGTTGATCGACGACCCTCAGCCTGGCATCCGGGCGATCACCGTCCGCACTCACCCGTGCAGCGCCAACACCTCAAGCCTGGCGAAGGCCCCCGGACGCAAGACGGGTCGAACGCACGGTCATCCCGCGTTGTGCGCGCTCCTACCGGACGGCGATGACGCCGCGATCACGCCGACCCGCCAGCGGTCCGCGAGCTGACACCTAGCCTTCAGCGGTGCCCGTGCTGATCGAGGTCGTCACCGTCATCCACGCCCCACCCGCCGTCGTCTTCGACCTGGAACTGGACGTCGACGTTCACACCGCCTCCCTCGCCGGCAGCGGTGAGACGGCCACCACCAGCACCGGCCTGCGCCGGCTCCACCTCGACGACGAGGTAACCCTCCACGCCCGCCACCTCGGACTGCCCTGGCGCACGACCAGCCGCGTCACCGCCTACGACCGCCCGCACCGCTTCGTCGACGAGCAGACCCGCGGCCCCTTCCGCGCCCTGCACCACGAGCACCTCTTCGACGACCTCACGTCGGGAGGGACCCGCATGACCGACCGCATGAGCATCACCGCCCCCGCGGGCGCCCTCGGCGACGTCGTCGCCCACCTGCTGCTCGCGCCGTACCTGCGCCGGCTCCTGCAACGACGCGGGAGTCACGTCAAGGCTGTCGCCGAGGCAGGCCGAGAGCACCCCGCCTGACTGCGTCCGGACGTCACGGTCATCCTGCGTCATGCGCAGTCGCCTGGGGTCGGCAACGGGCTCTCGTGACGATGAGCAAGCGGGAGTCACCAGGTGCTGATGTCCGTGCTGATGTCCGTGGAGGCGGGGAACACCTTGATGCTGTCGCCCGCCAGGGGTGCGAGTTCCAGGTAGCTGAGTCGGTCCTCCTCGACGAAGAGCATCAGCAGTGCCCCGGGAGCTTCGGCTTGCAGCACGACGCGACCATCGACGGTGGCCGGGGTGTGGCCCTCGGCGTCGGTGAGCTCGATCGAGGGGCAGATGCCGCACCCGCACGAGCGGCCGGCCAGGGTGTGGGGCACCTGGCTCAGCCACCGGGCGCGGTCGGCGGTGGTGATGGGAAGGGTCCTGATGCTGCTGGTGCCCCGTTCCAGCAGGGCGACGATCGCCTCGCGCTCACGCGTGGTCAGTGCCCTGGTCCGGTCCGCGGGGGAGGAAGTCGACACGGGTTCCATCTTCGCCCGGTAGGCGCTCGTGCAGCCACCACGAGGGTGCAGTCGCCACAGTGTCGAGCCGTCTGCCGCAGCAGTGCAGCTGGCCTCCGCCGGGTCGGCTGGTTCTGCTGGTGAACGTGCTCAACTGGCCGGAGTCCTGCCGGGCCTGTCCTGGCCCGGTTCGGTCTGCACGCCGGGTGGTCGCGTGCCAGAACACTCGGTCATGGTCCAGTGAACGAGTAGGCGCCCTGCGGGCGACGTCGCGGTCATGGCGCTGCGTGCGTCGTGGACGGCCGACACCTTCCCAGCTCTGCGACGGTCACCGATGTCCCGACGCGGAACCGTCACCGATGTCCTGGGACACCGCACCCCGACCACCGGCCGCAGGTGGCGGCGCCGGGTTCGTGGCCCTCCCTGGACGGGTGGGTGCTGCGGTTCACCCCGCGCGGGGACCGGCTCGTCGACGTCGCGGGAATCGCCGAGGACGGGCGCTGCGCCCTGTGGTGGAGCCTGCCCAGCGTGCTGGACCGCGGGGAGGTCCAGCACGGTGGCGCGACGGGCCCGGGACGACCGGCGGTGGGGGTTCCGACGCCGCCGCCGGCCGCCCCGGCACGGTCTCCCGTTCCCCCCGTTCGCGACCCGTGCGCGCCGGGTCCGTGCGGTCAGTGGCGCGGGATGGACAGCGACAGCGTGAAGGTGCTGCCCGAGGGCGAGTGCACGTCCAGGCGGTAGGTCCCCGTCTGCGGCAGCGTGACCGTCGCCCGACCCTGCTGCTCGGTCATGGCCGTGTGCAGCGGAGAACCGTCCGGGGCCACCAGCGTCCAGGTCCCCTCGGGTGTGATGTCCTCCAGCCCGACCGTGGCGCGCTGACCGGCGACGGCGTCGAAGCGGAAGTGCGCCGTCTCGGTGGTGCCCACACCGCCGGCGACCCGCACCGCCGTGCTGCCGGGGGCGAAGCGGATCTCCTGCCCGGCCGTGGAGGTGGCGTCCCCGGTCTGCTGGATCGTGGTCGTCCCCGTGGGCGCACCGGTGGTGGCCGGGATGGAGACCGACAGGTCGTAGCTGGCGGCGCGGGTGGAGACGATGTCGACGTAGTACGTGCCGGTGGTGGGCAGGCGGTAGGTGAAGTCGCTCTGGCGCGGGCTGTGCGCGTCGTGCACCGACGGCCCGGTCGGCCCGACCAGCGTCCAGGTCATCGCCGAGGTGCTGCGCGCCAGGTGGAACGTGGCGGTCTGCCCGGCGCGGGCGGCGAACGTGTACCGCCGGTCCCCGCCGGCGACGACGCGGCCGGCCACGTGGGCCGAGGTCGCCCCGCGGGCGAAGTGGATCGTCGTCGCCGTCGGGACGGCGGGCGCGGAGGTGGACGTCGAGGCCGACGCAGCGCCGGCACCGGTGATCCCGGCGACGGCGACGATGGCGGCGGCGGCGGCGGTGATCTTTCCACGCATGGTGGTTCTCCTCGTGCGGATCGGTCCCTCAGGACCTCAGGTCGTGGCCGCCGTTGCGGCCACGACCACGACGTCAGGGATCCGGTGTGGCACCGTGGTGACGGCGCTGACACCGTTCGGGAACCCGGTGTGTCGAACTCGACACACCCGCACCGCGCGACCTGGGGGAAACTGCCGGGGTCGGCGCACCCGCCGGGTGGACGGGGAGCACCGGTGAACCGCGGGGCGTCGCCGCACGTGTGGAGGACGGGGGCGGGAGACGTCACCGGGGGCACCCGGTGACGTCTGCCCCCGGCTCCCGCACCGACGTGGTGCTCGTCCTCGGTCCGCCGGCGTCCAGGAGGTGCCGACGTGCCGAGCACCGGCCCGCTCCACCTCCCGTCGCCGCGCGGGGGCGGGGTGGGGAACCCCGCCGGGTCGTTCCCCTCCGTCGACCGGAATCGAGGTGCACCGATCGTGCGCATCACCATCCTGGCCATGGGTTCCCGTGGCGACGTCCAGCCGGCTGCCGTGCTCGGGGCCGAACTGGTCCACCGCGGGCACGACGTGGTGCTGGCCACCACGGACGACCTCGCGCACTTCGGGGAGGCCGTCGGGTTGCCGGTGGTCCCGTTCGGCTTCGACATGCGCGCCTTCCTGCGCTCGGACCAGGGCCAGGAGTTCCTCCGGAACTCCGACGTGCACGAGTACCTGGCGGGTTTCGTGGCGATGAAGACCACCCACGCGCGGGTCATGCACCCGGCGATGGTCCGGGCCTGCGCGGACGCGGACGTCATCGTGTCGAACACCCTGCTGCTGGACGAGGCGTCGTGCCTGGCCGAGGCCGGCGGCGCCGCCGTCGTCGCGCTGCACCACGCCCCGCGACGGTCCAACTCCCGCTTCCCGTCGTTCATGCTGACCCGGCGCCGCGTTCCCCGGCCGCTCAACCGCGCGACCCACGCCCTGTACGCCCGCTGGGAGTGGAAGGCCACCGCCTCGTGCACCAACGCGTTCCGCCGCTCCCTGGGCCTGCCCCCCACCTCGGTCCCGCTCGCCCGGCGCCTGGCGGCGGTCGGCGCGCTGGAACTGCAGGCCTACGGGGCGGCGCTGGTGCCGGAACTGGTCTCGTGGTCGCCGCGCTTCCCCCTCACCGGGCCCGTCGTGCCGACGCCGGAGCAGCGGGAGCGGTGGGGCGAGGCGACGTGGGACGCGGACCTGGAGGCGTGGCTCGGGGCGGGCGACCCGCCGGTGTTCTTCGGGTTCGGCAGCATGCCGGTCGCCGACCCCGCCGCCCTGTTCACCCTGGTGCAGGGCGTGTGCCGGGAACTGGGGGTCCGGGGTCTGGTGGGGGCCGGGTGGACCGACCTCGCCGCGGCCGACGCGACCGACCGCGTCCGGGTCGTCGGGCCGGTGGACCACACGCTCCTGCTGCCACGGTGCGCGGCGGCGGTCCACCACGGCGGCGCGGGCACGACGGCGGCCTCCGTGGGCGCCGGGCTGCCGACGGTCGTCTGCGCCGTCGCCTTCGACCAGCCGTTCTGGGGACGGCGCGTGCAGGACCTCGGCATCGGCACCTGGTTCCCGTTCCGGGAGCTGACCGCCGCGAAGCTGATCGAGGCCCTCCGCCGGGTGCTGACCGGGCAGACCGCCGAGCGCGCCCGGACGGTCGGCGCCGCCCTGCGGGAGGAGGACGGCACGCAGGCCGCGGCGACGGAGATCGAGCTGGTGCCGAGCCCCCGGCGGTCCTCCGGGTCGGCCGCGCGATCGCCGGTGCAGGCCGGTCGACGGGTCCCCGCGCCGTCCGCCTCCCACGAGGAACCCTGACCACCCCCCTGACCACCCCCTGGACACCGTCCAGGGGCCACCCGCCGCCTCGCGGCCCACCGGTTCGACCACCCGGCCCGAGCCACGACGTCCCGCCCCGACCAGATCAGCGACCTCGCCGTCCCGTGGACCTCCGGCCCGGTGTGCGACCAGGGAACCCTCACGCAGTCGCCGTACGCGGCGCCCTGACGCACGAGCCGCTCGACCGCGGGATCCAGGCGCCGCCGCGCGGGCGACGTGCTGCTCCGGCGGGACGCCTCGCGCGAACGGCTCACCGCCCGGCTCGGCCCGACCGTTCACCGGCCGGGTCGTGGGGCGTCCCGGCTGCCGGACGGTCAGGTGCGGAAGTCGATGGTGGCCCGGCCGCCGTGCTCGTCGAAGTAGCGGCGGGCCCGGTCGTACTGCCGCGGGCTGAGCAGCGGCTGCAACGTCCCCGAGTCGTCCTGCACGCTGAAACCGGCCAGCAGCCGCACGTAGGCGATGTCGATCGGGCACCCCTGGGGCAGCAGGCCGTTGTCCCGGTCGGCCGCGACCTGCGCGGCGAGCGCCGAGGCCGCGACCTCCTCCAGCGAGGCGCTGTCGGCCAGCTCGAGCCCCGGGCCCAGCACGACGCCGAGGAAGGAGCGGTCGCTGACGGTCAGGGACGCCAGGATGCGCGACTGACGCGCCCGGGCCTCGCGGGCCAGCGCCGCACCCGAGACGCTCGCCGTCTGCGCGACGGCCAGCCCGTGGGGGTCGCGGGGCGAGGAGGCCAGGCCCAGCTCGCCGGTGGTCCCCGGCGAGGAAACGTTCATCACGTCGGTGGTCCTCCTGGGTCCAGCTCTCCGGCCGCCGTGCGCTGACTCACTCCCTTCGACCCCTCACGGGGCGTACTTGAGGCTGCCGGGGGCTGGGCCGTCCGCGTCCGGGGCGCGGGCGGGGTGTCACCGTCCGCGACCTGACCACCTCACCGCCGACGCGGTGCCGGCGTCCCCGACCTCACCGGGCACGCCGGCGCAGCCGCGGCCAGCGGCGACGGCGCCCCGGCGGCAGGACGGCCCGGACCAGCGGCTCGAAGGCGAGCCGGGCCCCGGTGGAGGGGTGCGCCTCGCGCGCGCGGGCCCGCTCCTCCAGGTCCAGGGGAGCCAGCACCCGGTGCAGCGCGGTGAGGATCGTCCCGCGCAGCAACCACAACGAGGTCTCCGCCCGCGGGTCGACGAAAAGCAGCTCGGCCAGGATCGCGCGCGCCTCACCGGCCGCCTCGAGGCTGCCGGCGAGCGTGCGGCGCACCTCCTCCTCGGTCCCGGCGGCCTCGGCCTGCACCAGCGCGCCGAAGGTCTGCAGGCACAGCGCCACCTCGGCCAGGGCGACCGCGAAGGCCTGCCGGGCCTCCTCGCCGTACCCGTCGTCGTGCGGGTCCGCGTGGCCGCCCTCGCGCCCGCCCCGGTCCTGCGGCGCCTCGTCCAGCACCACGGCGAACAGGCTGCGCACGGCCCACGCGCTGCGCTCCAGCGCCTCCAGCCCGGTGCTCAGGCTGGGTTCGAGGTCGGGAGCGCGCAGAGCCCGGGGGTTCAGGCGCCGCACGTCCCGCACGGTGCCCAGCAGCTCGGCGGCCTCGGCGGCGGCGTCGTCGGCCCGGCGCGCCCGGGCCAGCCAGTCGGCGACCTCGACGCGGCTGATGGGGTGCGCGGCCATGGAGACGCTGGCGGCCAGCAGGCAGTCGGCCTGCTCCTCGGCGACCGAGGCGACGGCCGCGACCGCCTCCCGCGTCGGCACCGGCGGCGGCAGCAGCAGGTTGAAGGCCATCCCCACGCCGGCGCCGACGAGGGTGGTGACGATGCGGGTCTCGGCGGCGACCTCCTGCCCGCCGACGGCGAGCACCAGCATCGCGCTGATGGGGGTCTCCAGCGCCTGCGCCCCCAACCGCAGCGCAGCCGCCAGCAGCAGGGAGACGGCGATCGCCAGCCCCAGGCTCCACCAGGTCAGCCCGCTCCAGGCGGACAGGGCCACCGCGACCAGGACGCCGGTGACGACCGCACCCACCCGGACCAGGCCCATGCGCAGGCTGGCGCGGGCCGAGGCCTGGATGACCAGCAGCGCCGTCAGCGCCCCGGTGAGGTCGACGGGACCGTCGGTGACCTGCAGCGTCAGCAGGTAGGCCAGAACGGCGGCCGTGGTGAGCCGGGTCGTCGTGGCCAGCGTCGGGCGCACCCGCGCCGCCAGCGAGAGCCACGCGCCGGGCAGGCGGGTGCGGCGCGGCAGCCTGCGGGATGCGGTCACCGGCTCCTCCTCCCGGGTCGGCGACCACTGTGGTGCCGCGGGCGCACCGGCGCCACGGGACGGCGGGGGTGGCTCGTCCTGGCGGGTCCCGTCCCCGCAGCCGCCGACGACGGGCAGACCGCTGAGGGCGACCCGCCGACCCGGCGGGACGAGCGCGTCGACGTCGTCCGAACCTCGGGTACACCCGCAGTAGTCCTACGGACGCCGAACGGCCCGGGGGCGGGAACGAAAAAGGCCCCGACCGGCACGGGTGCCGATCAGAGCCTGTCTCGTCGCTGTCTCAACGAGTGTCCGAGGGGACTCAGATAGACACTCTGGGGTCGAGACCCAGCAGGAAGCTGGGTCGACGTGGCCGCACCGTCAGAGGTGGTGGGCCCCGGCACCAGCACCGGTGGAGGGCTGCGCCGCCTCCAGGCCGCGGTGCAGCGCACGACTCCGCGCCGCTGTGCGCAGGTGCAGCCAGGTGGTAGCACAGGGCCCTGCGTCCAGAACGGCACCGTGGTCCTCCCGCTACCGCTCCCGGTCCTCACGCGCGACGGGCACCTGCCGCGCCCGTCGCGCACCTCGGTCCCCGGGGGCGGTGGGTGATGACGGTGACCACCGACACGCTCACGTTCTCCGCGGCGCGCGCGTCCAAGGCGTCCAGGTGCAGCCGCCAGAGCCGCCACGCCGCTGCTGCGAGGGCTCCAGCTACGGCCGTCACGACTGCCGCTGACCCGCACCCGTGTCAGCGGCGCACGCCTGCGGGGCCGTGGGCCACGGGCGCATCGGACGCCGAGCCCGTGCCGCCGGCGATCAGCACCTGCTCGCCGAGGCGGCTCTCGCCAGGATAGGGGCGGGACGACGCTGCACGCCCCTTCCGCACGCACGTGTGCGGGACGATCCTGACGGCACCACCCGCCCGGTCGTCCACCACGAGAGGGGGCAGTCGTGCCGTACGTCTTGCTGTGCCGCCACGGCCCGCACCTGGACGGGGAGCTGACGCGACCCGCGGGTGCCGCGCGCTTGCCCTCCGCGGACGTCGGCGCGGCGCTGGGCGAGGAGCTGCACGCCAGCGACGGAGTGATCCGCCTGCACGCCGTCCTGCACGCTCCATCGCCGGAGGCGGGCGCGAGCGCCGAAGTACTTGTGGACGCGCTGTACGAGTCGGAACACCCCGGTGCAGCGGTCTCCGGGGGCACGCCGGACGGGACGGAGCCCTCCGCCCCGGTGCCCGCCGTCGCTGAGGGCGGACGTCCGCCCGGCACGGTGGGTGGTGAGCACGGCGGGCACGACTCGCAGCCCGGTGGTGCCGGCGGCCAACGGGGCACCGCCGACCCCGCCACCCGTCGAGAACCCGCCCCGTCGCGCGCGCCTCGGCTCCCGGTCGAGGAGTGCCAGCTGCTCGATCCGGCCGAGCAGCGCTCGGACGAGACGCTGGACCAGCTTCGCGAGCGCGTCCACGCACTGCTGAAGCAGTCGGGTGAGCCCTCCTCCCAGCCCTCGACGTCCTTCCCGTCGTCATCACCCGATCGGGGCGCCGACAGCACGGCGATCGCCTTGGTCGGTCACCAGCCCGGCTTGAGCCACCTCAGCGCCACCTTCAACCGGCCGCGACGCTTCAGCCTCTCGCGCTGGCACGCCGGTGCGGTGCCCATCGACAAGGCGGAAGTCGTCTGCCTGGAGGTGCGCGTGCCCGACGAACCGGACGGGCGCTGGAGCGGGCACGTGCTGTGGACGCTGCACCCGGGCGATGCCGCGGCGCTGGAAAGCGTGCGCAAGAAGATCGAGTCGAAGATGGAGACTGCGAAGGTCCTCAGCGCAGTGATCACTCTCATGCTCACCGCGTTGCTCGGTGTCCTGCTCGACGCAGCGAAGTGGCAGGCGCTGGCCAGGTGCCCGCAGCGCGACCCCGACGTGCGGGGGTGCTTGTCGGTGACGCCGTTCGGCGTGGACGCCGCCACCTTCAGCGGCCAGCTCACCGTCCAAGTCGTCTTCGCCCTGCTGCTGGTGGCACTGGCGCTGTTCGTGACCTCGATGTACGCCTACGACAGCTTGCTGATGCCGGTCCGCTTCTGGGCCGAGTCCCCACCGCGCCGCGGCCGGGATCGGGCACGCGCGTGGTTGCCGCGGCGACCGCCCAGCTCCTCGGCGTGGGTGCTGTACCGCAACATGCTGCGCGTGTGGTTCCTGCTCTTCATGCCCGCGACGGTCCTGGTCGCCACCGCCTTGACGCTGCTGGCGGTGGCACTCACCCGCCTGGACGCTCCGGGCTACGTGATCGCCACGGCGGTGCTGGTGCTGCTCGTGCTCCACCGGCGCTTCGCCCGTCCCGTCCTGGGCAGCGAGGACTGACTCGCGTACCGGCTCGAACCGCGGCCCAGCAGGCCCGAGGTCCTGCACCCACCGGTGCCGCACCGCGGGCGGTTCCAGGCGCCGGTCAGCGCGAGCACGCCTCGCCACGGCCGTCGCGGTCCAGCGCGCGCGAGCAGCCCGACTGCCTGGCGCGCAGCGGCGCGGTTCCCGCCCCAGCGCACCGCTGCGCAGTCGGCGTACCCCCACCTCCCCTGCGGCGTCCGGCGCCTGCGTCGGGCACCCGGCTCTCGCGGGCCCGGGCGGGCGCCTGCGGCGAGCACGTCGCCGGGGCCAGGGAGCCACGACCACGAGGTCCTCGCCCGTACGCCCGGCGGGTGCTCAGCAGCGACACCGTCACGCCCACCTGCCCCGCCCGACGTACCACTGCCGGCATCGCCTGCCCGACCTGCGTGAAGACCACCGATCTCGCGGAGAGGGGTCTAACGTTGGCACCACGGAAGCCGCGGAAGCGGAGGTGCCACGTCAACGGTGACTCACCACCACGGGGATGTGCAGCCGCAGCAGGGCTGGCGCACGCACGCGGAGGAGTCACTGCGCCACCTGGCGGCGGTCACGCTCGCCGGTGCCGCGTCCGGCGTCCTGATCGCCGGGGTCGGCGCTCGGCTGGCCATGATGCTGCTGGCCCACGTCAACCCCTTCGCGCACGGCCTGGTCAGCGACGACGGCTTCGTCATCGGTCGCCTGACCTTCACGGGTACCGTGAACCTCCTGGCCGTCGGTGGGCTCCTGGGACTGCTGGGGGGTGCTGTCTGCACCGTCCTGCGCGGTGTGATGATCGGGCCACGCTGGTTTCGAGTCGTCTCCGTGTCCGCCGGCGCCGCTGTCGTCGTCGGGGAGATGCTGCTGCACACCAGTGGCGTCGACTTCGTCGCGCTGGAACCTGCGGCCCTGTCCATCGCGTTGTTCATCGCCATCCCGGGCCTGTACGCCGCGACCCTGACCCTGCTGGCCGAACGGTGGCTCCGTCCCGGCGCCTGGTTCCGGCGAGCACGGCTCCAGCGGGTCGCGCCCCTCCTGCTGATCTGGGTTCTCGCCTTCCCACTGCTGCCGCTGCTGGCCGGCCTGGCCCTGCTGTGGGGGGCACGTGAGCTGCTGCGCCGCTCGGACAGGGGGGCGAGCAGCCTGGACGGCGCCGTGCTGCGCTGGCTGCCGCGCACGGCCCTGGCAGCGGTCTTCTGCTGGAGCGGGGCGCGCTTGGCCTCGGAGGCAGCCGTCCTGATCTGAGGGCCGCAGTCGGCGAACAGCGCAGCAGCTCTTCGAGAGCGTTCGATCAGCACCTTGTTCCACGAGGGGTCTGCGGCGTTGAGCCCTTGTCAGGAACGGTTCTCCAGTCGGACCAGGACGAGGGCCGTGGCGGCGATCGCTGAGGTGCGCCAGGGGCAGACCCCGAGTGGACGCGTCGAGAGCCTGCCTACCGCGAGGACGGCGAACAGGCACCTGAACGCCGGCCCCGGCATCGGTGCACGCCTCGTCAGCCAGGGTTGGGACACCGTCACGAGCAGCGGCGTACGACGCCGACAGAGCGTGGGTGCGCGATGCGGTCAGGTCACGGGTGCAACCCGGCTCGACCGGTGAGACCCGTAGCGCCCGCCCTTCAGAGCCGATGACGGCCCCTGCAGGGCCGCTGCGGTGGCGGTGCTCTCCGGACCACCAGCGATCACGTCGGCCGCCAGGACCGTGCGCGCGGGCGGTCTCGAGGAGCGGGCCGTCCAAGAGCAGGTGCTCGACGGCGCGCTGCACCGCAGCGGGGAGCATCTCGGGAACTCAGGGGCAACGACCAATGCCCAGCGCACGACGTGTTCGCCGACCAGGCGTCGTTCACCGCCGCCGTCGCTCAGGTGCAAGGAGCCGAGATCGCCTACCGCCTCGAGCTGCTGGTCGTCGTCGCACTACTCACGTCGCTCCGCAGCAGCCCGCTCCAGGGACAGGTCGACATCGACCATCCCCTCGATCAACTGCGCGAACGAGACAGTCGGCTTCCAGTCCAAGCGCTCGCGGGCTTTGGACGCATCGCCCACCAGGTGATCGACCTCGGCAGGACGCATGTGCTTGGGATCCTGCAGCACGTAGTTGCGCGCCGCCCAGTCGTGGATCCCCACACGAGCGAAGGCGACGTCGAGCAGTTCTCGAACGGAGTGCGACTCCCCCGTGGCGACGACGTAGTCGTCCGGCTCGTCCTGCTGCAGCATCCGCCACATCGCACACGTGTAGTCGCCTGCGTAGCCCCAGTCCCGCTCGGCGTCGAGATTGCCCAGGACCACGTGGTCCTGGAGTCCGAGACGTATCCGCGCGACCGCGCGCGTGATCTTCCGCGTGACGAACTCGTAACCGCGCCGTGGGCTCTCGTGATTGAAGAGGATCCCGCTGCAGGCGTAGGCTCCGTAAGACTCCCTGTAGTTCACGGTGATGTGGTGCCCGAAGGCCTTCGCAACGCCGTACGGTGACCGCGGGTGGAACGGCGTGCTCTCGTCCTGAGGAACCCGGTTCACCTTGCCGAACATCTCAGAGCTGGATGCCTGGTAGAAGCGGATGCGCGACATCTCGCCCCCGGTGTACATCCGCAGCGCTTCCAGTACACGCAGCACTCCTGTGCCTGTCACGTCGACCGTCAACGCCGGCTGCTTCCACGAGAGCCCGACGAAGCTGACGGCAGCCAGGTTGTAGACCTCGTCCGGCGCTGCCTTCTCGACGACGTGAACGATCGAGGACAAGTCGCAGAGGTCACCGCTCACCATGCGAACCGATGGGACGAGCTCCTTGACGACGGCTGCGCGTGGGTTGTTCTGGCCCCTCACCATGCCGTAGACCTGGTAGCCCTTCCGCGTCAGGAGTTCTCCGAGGTAAGTACCGTCCTGACCTGTTATCCCCGTTATCAGAGCGCGCGGCACAACATCCTCCTCCATGCTTGCGTCTCACACTGCGCAACTCAGACGGCCTCGCTGCCTGACACCGCGCTGCTGTCTGCGGGCACTCGCGGTCCGAGCGAGCAGCCAGGCGTTCCCGGACGTCCACGTGCCGAAGCGGCATCACCGCATCGATCGCCCGACGCCCCTCATCACGCCGGTCGTGCTCGTTGTGCGCGCGCCCCGGTTCCAATGCGATGGCCGAGCTGTTCACCGCGCCCGAGGCTCACTGCCGACACAGGGCAAACTAGCAGTAGTCGGAGCGTGACGGCAGCCGTTCGCGGGGTTGCCTTCACGGTCCACTGGGCTTGTCACCGTGACCGTCACTCGCGCAGGTGCCGTTCGCCGATCGACGCGCGTGCCTCGGAGTTGCGGCTGGCTCCTCCGGCGTGGACGTCGTCCTGAACCGTTGCTCCCGCACCACCTGCCGACAGCCACGGCCGAGCACCGTCGTGGGGCACCAGGAGGCCTGCGGCGGGGGGCGTGCTGGAGATGCTCAGGACGCGTCACACCCGGGTTTCCCTGAACCACCGGCGGTCACCGGGCTTGCCGGCTCAGCCTGACCACCGCGCACGAACAGACAGGCCCGGCAGCGGATCTCGCCACCGCGAGACACGACCGCCACGCCGCCGGCGGGGATCCGCGCCGGGAACGCCTGTACCGATGACGTACGCGTGCCGGGCGCGTCAGTTCGCCCGGGGACGTGAGAAGGGCTTGCCGGCGACGTGCCCCGCAGACGCAGCACCGATCGCGAGCCTGGGGGCTCTTCCACTTCCCGCCGCTCCGCACGCACCGTGGGATATGCGGCCGAAGTCGTCACCGGTGGCGTCAGGGACCGCGCACACGACGGGAGTTCTGCTGGGTCGGCCGCCTCGCCTGGCCCACGCTGCGCCTGAACACCCGAGAGGTGACCGCACGAGAACCCGACACGGAACCTTCGAACGGCGATGCACACTGACGACGTCGGCGAACTCTCACCGAGAAGCGCCGAAGTGGATTCGGCGCTTCTCGGTGCCGACCCCCGGGACTCGAACCCTGACTCGACTCGGCACGACGATCGCGCAGAACTACGAGAACTGAACGGCCACCGAACCTGCGTCACTACCCCACCTAGGGAAGGAAGGCGCAGTTACTCTCCTCCGGTCGGCACGGCACGTCAAGAGTCCGGTCACACGTTGAGCGGGGTGTCCTTGGGGCCGGGCTGGTTGCCCCGGAACACCACGTGGTCTTTGAGCAGACCTCGTACCACGATCGGGGCGCCGACAGCGGTGACGAAGTTGTCCTCCACCGCGTACATGCGCCTCACCGGCTGCTTCGTCGGACGCTGCAGCAGGAACAGCGCGATGCCGCCGGGTGAGTCGACGACGTTGTCCCGCACCACCAGGGTGCGGGCGACGTACCCGTGGACCCGCAGGCCTTCGGTGGCGAGGCGGTCGTCGTCGACCCGGGTGTGCACGCTGACGTCGTTGTCCGTGATGCGGACGTGGTCGGCGTTCCCCACGAAGATCCCGTGCCGGCCGCGGGCCCCCTCGGGCGGCACCACCACCCGGACCCGGTTCCCGGTCACCGCCGCCCGGCGCACGCTGCACACGCCGGCGCCCCGTGGTTCACGGCGGCTGGCTGCGACGTGGATCCCCTGGACGGCGTCCTGGATGTCGTTCCCGCTGATCAGAACCTCACCCACCTCCTCGCCGGCGACGACGACGGCCTGGGACATCACCGTCGTCCGCCGGTCGACGACCCGGTGGACGAGGAGGTCGGTGAGGGCGGCAGTCCCGGTGACGGGGTTCCCGGCGAGGACAGCCCGCAGGATCCGGTCCACCGCCCGCTGGAACCGGCGCATCGAGGGGTACCGAGGTTCCAGGACGTTCGCCCAGGTGCTCATCGCCGCGGAGGGGGTCGCGAAGGACAGGCTCTGGTTGCCCACCTCGACGGCGACGCGGGACCCCGTGGCCTTGACGGGACGCAGGTCGGCGAACAGCAGCCTCCGTGCGTCGAGGCGCTCGCGCGGCGTGAGCGACCCGAGACCAGACCCGTGCGCGGACCTCGCGCCGGTGTGGAAGCGGTTGGAGGACACCGTCACGGTCGTGGCGTCGACGGCCAGCACACCGATCTGCCGGTCCCCGACCTGGAACGTCGTCGTCTCCACCGTCAGGGAACCGCCCGTCGTCCGGAGGCAGCACCCCTGCCGGGCGTCCACCACCGCGTTCGCCAGGACCGCGTCCCGGACCGTCGCGGTGCACCCGGTGAAGTCCAGCGCACCGCGCAGGTGCGACGCGGCCGCACCTCCCGACCGGACGGTCAGCCGCTCCACGGTCACCGAGGCGCACCGTTCGAACGCGAGCACGGTCTCCGCGGCGCCGGTGAGCGTGGCACCCGGCCCAGCGCCGTGCAGCACGAGGTGTCCCCGGTCCGCGACGACCACCGGCGCGGGGGTCGGGTAGTCACCCACCGGGAAGCACACCTGGGCGTCGGCCCCCGGCGGGATCGCAGCGAAAACGCTCTCCCACCCTGGACCGGGCACGGCGACCGCGGTGCACGCCCCCGTCCCGCTCGCCCGTCCGCGCAGCGCGTCGAGCGCGTCCTGGACGGTGTCGACGCCCGCGTCGGGCCAGGTGACCGAGACGTCGTCCGCCGTGATCGCGCTCAACGGCGGGAAGGTGAGCCGACACTCCCGGGAGCGGGTGAACGCGGTCGCGGTCGCGTCGACGAGCGCGAGGGACGCCGTGTGCCGGCGGATGCCGTGCGGCTCCTGCGCCAGCCACTCCCCGGCGTCGCTCGGCCAGACGATCGTGCCTCCACCGGCGCTGTCCGCGGTGCGGGCCGGGATCAGCCAGTAGTCACCAGGCGTGAAGTCACCCGGCTCCAGGGTGATCTGCAGGCCGCGCTCGAGCACCCGAGTGCGCTCTGTCGCGGAGAGCGTCGGGTCGATGGTCAGCCGCCCGTCCCACCGGCGCGCCTTGGGGTTGTGTGCGGCGGCGGCACGGGTGGGCGCTGCCGCGAGGCGCAGGGTCCGGTCAGCGTCCGGCGGGTCGAGGACCTCCAGCAGGTCACCGCCCCGGTGCTCCAGTTCGAGCGCGTCGTCGGTGACCTCGACGTACGTCGCCGCGGCGAACCCCAGGACGTCGTCGGTCCCGACGGTCTCCAGCCGCAGGACCGCACCGAGCGTCGTCACCCGGCTGGCCGTACTGGCGTTGTCGCGCTGCCACTTGAGGACCACGCCGGGAGAACCGACCTCGTGCACCTCCACCCGGTACAGCTGGTTCTCCAGGCCGCGGAACCCCGCCTCGTCGGGGAGCTCGCACGGGTCGTCGGTCGGGAGGCCGGGCTCCGTGGACGCGATCAACCGGCCCTTCGCGGGTCCGGCCGGGACGGCGCAGCTGCCCCCGCCGGCCGGGCCGGCGTGCGTGAGCCGCACCTGCCAGACCGTCTGCAGACGGGTGGCGCCGTCGGCGTCGCCGAGCGCGACCTCCCGGATGGAGGGGTCCTCGACGGCGGACACGTGACGGTCCCACACGTCGAGCTCGACCCGGTGCGCCCCGGCGGTGAGCGGGGCGGTGGGGTCGAACGGGTCCAGCGGGAGCCGGTGCGGCTGGTGGCGGAAGGACCTCACGGGGATGACCGCCGTCCGGGTCTGCCCGGTGAGCGCGGCGACCGGTGACGTCAGCGTGAGCGACCGGCCCGCCACGGCGCCGACCTGGGCCAGCGTCTCCACTCCGGCGACCACCACGTGGACCCACTGCCCCGATGCGAACGGCACGCCGTCCGGGGCGGCCTGTTCGACGGTGAGCGACGTCGTCGAGGCGACATCGGCACCCACGGTGGGCGGGTCGTTGCGGCACAGGACGCCGTCGACGTGGAAGTGCCCGCGCCCGAGCAGCAGGTCGCGGCCGTCGGGCGCGACGGTGACGGCGAACCCTCCACCGGACCTCGGCGCCCCGGAGGACCCGACGACGTCGGTCACGGTGGTCCGGTGGCGGTCGCGGTCGATGGCGTGCTGCTCGTTGAAGTCGCTGTCGAGGAGCACCTGCCCCTGACCGATCACGACGGCGTCGAAGTGCCGTTCGGGCCGGAAGGTGTCCGCCGAGATGTCAGCCTTCATGACCTCTCCTCCTCCGCGGGCGGCCCGCCGCCGTCCGCCGCTGGTCGCGCACCGGGGTGCGGGTGCCCGGTCGGGGCGTGTCAGTCGGCATCGAGCACGCCCGCCTCGAGGCCGAACCGGAGGGACTCCGCGATGCCCCGCCGGAGGTTGTCGTCGCGCTGCGTCTGCCCCAACCGCGCGTGAGCGCCCATCTCGTACCCGTCCGAGGCCCCGCGCACGAGAGCCGTGGCGCCGGCCCGTCGCAGCCGCCCGTACCCGGGGGTCGCGTACCGGCGGGAGACGAAGCGGGGCGGCGGCGTCTCGGGGCCCTCCGAGCGGCAGTGGTCCCGGGCCGGTGTCGCGCTGCCCGGGGCGACCCACGAGTGGCGCACGCACCCGACCTGGCGACGCTCGGCCCGCAGAGGCCCGGTGACGATCGAGTCGATGACGGTGAGCGACTCCGCGGTGACCTGGCCCAGGACGGTGCACCGGTCGAGGGTCAGCGCCGCGGACGGCGTGCCCGCGGCGTCCGCGGCCACGGCGGGACGCGGCGAGACCAGGCCGAGGGCGTGGGCGGTGGCGCGGTCGTCCGCGGTGACCGTGACCGTCAGCGCCTGCGGTGACGTCGGGAGGACCAGGAGCCGGTCCCCGAGCGCGACGACGGCCGTCCCGGCGAGGTCGGCGACGACGTCGAGACCCGCCTCCAGGAGGCCGGCGAGGCCGGTGGCGTCCACCGCGCCGGCAGCGACGGTCACCCGCCTGTCCCCCGAGCTGGTGGTCACGGTCACCGTCCCGCCCCCGGCGGCCGCCGGCACGTCGGCGTGCTCCCCCAGGACGGCGCGGGCGGTCGACCCCGGGCCGACGAGCCCGAGCACCGCTGCGAGGTCCTCCCCCGGTGTGGTCTCGACCGCCACCGGGCGCCCGTCCCCGACCACGACGACCCGGCCCCGCGCGACCACCGCCCGGGCACCGGTGCCGGTCAGGGCCGCGTCCAGGTCGGCAGCGGCGGTGGCGGCGTCGGTCGGCGGTCCGGGCAGCGCCACGACGATCGGCGCGTCGCCGCCCAGTCGAACGGCGAGGCGTGGCGGACCCGTCGGGAGGGGGAGCGCCCCCAGGGGCGTGGAGGAGCGGACCACCGGGACGACGCGCGCGCCGGGGGGTGCAGTGCCCGCTGGCACCCCGTCGCGTCCCACGGCGTCGACGACGCTGTCCGTGACCGTCAGCGTGTTGCCGTCGGCCGGGACGTGCAGCGGCCCGGTCACGCATTCGCGCACCGTCACCTCCGTCTGCCAGTCGCTGTCGACCGCGAGCACCAGCGAGGGCCCGACCGGCGGCACGGCCTCGGCGTCCGCCGTCAGCCGGTACCCGGGCACGAGGGTGCACCGCGAGATCTCCACCCGGTCCGGCCGGCCGCGGACCACGACCGGCCCCCCGCCGATCGTGAGCCCGTCGAGGACGACGACGCTGCCCTCACCCGCGTCCAGCACCCAGCCGGACGCCAGCCGGACGAGCGGGTGCGCCCCGCGGGCGCTGGTGACGGCGAGCAGGGTCCGCGGGGGGACGGCGACGGTGAGGTCGCCGTCGTAGGTGCCGCTGTCCTCGACCTCGACCACGCCGACGCCGCCGGAGGCGGCGAGACCACCGGCGACCGAGGTCGCGGCCGCGCCGGTCCCCGCGCGCCCAACGGTGGTGACCCGGGGCGCGTCCAGGTCGGGCGGGTCGGCCAGCTCGCTGCCCCCGACGTCGGACGGCGCGGTGGTGGTGAACGTCACCCGGGGCGGGGCCGGCTGAGCACTGCCGAACGCCAGTCGGCCGCGCTCGGGGTCGATGCCGACGGCGGTCGCGGGCAGCCGCGCGACGTTGGACCAGCCACCGGCCGCCGCGTCGCCGAGGTCGCACACCACGACGTCACCGACGGCGACCGGGTCGACAGCTCCGGCCGGCCGGACGAGCACGTCGGTGCCGAGGAACACCCCCGGCTCGGCGGCCACCGCACGCCGGGTCAGGCGGCCGCCGCCGGCCGTCCCGACGCCGGTCCGGGGCGTCGTCGCCAGCGGCCCGTCCACGCCGAGCGGGCTGAACCGGAACCGCCGGTCGTCGACAGCGGCGGCGTCCACCCAAGTGCGTGGGAGGCGCACGTCGCGCCAGACCAGGACGGCGACGTTGCGGACGCCGTACCGTCCGCGTCCCGAGCCGATCCGGCGCACCTCGGGCGTGCTGCCGCGTCGCAGCGCCTGCTCCGCCTCGAGCGCGGACCGCAGGTCCGCCGTCCGCCCGCGCTTGCGCCCCGCGGTCAGCTGCGGCCGTTCGGGCAGGCGGACCGACCGGGTGACCGCCAGGTGCTCGAACACCTCCACCGCGCGCGCCGGCCAGCCCGTCAGGTCGTGCGCGAGGTCGGCCAGCGCGGACGCCGTGCCCTTGCGGCGTCGCAGGGGGATCGCGTCCGCGACGGCACCCCGGGTCAGGACCACGCCGCGGTCGAGCGGCGCACCGGGGGTGACGGCGACGAGGTCGCCGAGGTACGGCAGGACCCACGCCGCGCACGTCTCGACGAACAGGTCCTCGTACAGCTGGTCGATGTCGTCGTGGACGAGGGCGAGCTCGTCCTCGACGAGGCCGACCAGCTCGCGCAGGAACCCCGCGCCGCCGTCGGGCTGGGCGTCCCGCTCCCGATACACCGCGGGCAGCAGGCCGAACGCGGTGCCGCGCCCGCCGGTGCGGGCCGGTTCCGACCCCACGGGGCCGCCGGGGGTCGCCGGCACGGACGGCGGGACGGGCAGCTGGGTCACGGCAGGACCTCCCAGGTCGGCGGCGCGGCGTCGAGGACCAGGAGCGCGGCGCCGAGGGGTGTGTCGAGGGCGGCGCCCGGCCGCGGGGACCGGGCCGTCAGCACCGTGGGGGGTGGCCCCGCGGGCGGCGTGGCGTCGAGGGAGCCGGGCACCCACAGCGCGGTGAGCGTGGCGGCCACCACGCCGGGGACCGCGTGGATCTGCGCGAGCACCTCGCTCGCCGTCACCGGCCGGCCCAGGTCCCGGGCCTCGAAGGCGAACGCCGTGCGGAGCCGGTCGGCGGCGGCGTCCAGCACGTCGGCCCGCACCCGCGCCGGGTCGGTGCGCACCGCCGCGGCGACCCGGAAGGACTGGGGCACGTGGGGCACCAGCGCGAACGGGACCAGCGGGTCGGCCACCTGCCGCAACGCCCCCACCAAGCTCGCGCCGACGCCCTCGGAGGCCGTCAGCACCTCCCCCCGCCGGCCCGCGACGGTGAGCAGCACGCCGCGGTGGCGGGCGGCTCGGGCCCACACGCCCTGGGCCTTCGCGACGCCGGGGAACGCCCGGGCGTACAGGGCGTAGTCCGCCAGGGACACGACCCGGCCGAGGGTGGTCACCCGCAGGGGTGCGCTGACCCGGACGGACGCCACGGACTCGGCGTCGTCGCCGCCCACGGACGGCGCCGGGTTGGTGACGGCCGTGACGCCGGCCGGCCGGGCGGCCAGCAGGGACAGCTGACCGGCGCGCACCCGGCCGGTCAGCCCGCTGCCGGACCGGTACACGGCGCGCACGTTCGCCGCGCCCGTGGGCAGCCGGGCGCCTGTGACGCCGTCACCGAACTGCACGACCGTCTCGTCGCCGTGCCGGCGGACCACGTACACCCGCGCGTCCGGCGCGGCGCCGGTGAACGACTCCACCGGGTCCCACCGCACTCCGTCGACCCGGACGGTCAGCGCGGCGAGCAGGCCCTCGGCGGTGCTCGCGCTGAGGTGGGTCAGCGGCGGCTGGCGCAACCGGAAGGACTGGAACGGCAGCCGGGCGTCGCCGCTGCCGAGGACCTCCGAGCGGGTCTCGCCCATGCTCGCGGTCACGACGTTGCCGTGGATCGTCGTCGACGGCCGGTGGAGGGCGACCGGGAGCGCCTGGGCCAGGGTCACGGTGGTGGTCGGTGCCGACCGGAAGTCGTGGACGACGGCGCTCAGCGTGGTGGTCCAGGCGCGGGTGCGGCCGGGGTCCCCGACCCCGTGGCCGGTGACGACCACCCGCCGGCCCGGCCGCAGCCCCAGGTGCAGACCGTCGAGCTCGATCGTCGCGGTCCCGAGCTCGTCGGGCGCGGGCACGTCGGCCAGCGCCACTCGTTCGGGCTCGGTGTACGCGGTCGTCGAACGCCAGCCGAACGCGTCCAGGCCGGTGGTCGGGGCCACCCGGATCCGGGTCGCCCGGCCGACGGTCGCCCCCAGCGCGACGGACTGCTGCCCGGACGCGGTGATCGGGTAGGCGCCCCACTGGTCCCCGGCGCGGAACACCACGACGGAGCCGACGGCGACGGCGGGCGCGGCGCCGTCGAGGAAGACGTCGCCCCTGGTGCCGGCGGGCGGGGTCGCGAGCGTGGCGGTCGCCCAGGGGAGCGTGCGCGACATGGCCCACTTCCTGACCTCGTCGTGCACCCCCGTCATGGCGGCGACCTCTGTCGCGACGGCGTCCGCCAACGACGTCGACGACGGCGCCTGGCTGCCGAACACGGCGCGTCGCCCCCGCAGGAGGATCACGGTGGCGCGCGTCGGGGTGATGGCGTCAAGGGGGCCCTCGACGTCGTCCGGCGCCAGCGAGCGCGCGAGGAGCGCGGAGTCCAGGTCGGCAGCGGAGATGGTCCTGCCGCCCAGCCAGCTCATCGACGTGCCGACCGTCCCGGGTCGGGCGGGCCGCGGTCCGGCGTCCCCGGGCGAGTCGGCCACCGACGTCGGTACGAGCGCCAGCGTCACGTCGGTGCGGGCCGGCGCACCGGGCCGTCCGGGCAGGTCCGGGACGGCGGCCACGGCGGTCACCGCGGTCACAACCCCGAAAGCGACGGCGGTCCCGGTGGCGGTCGCCGTGCAGTGCAGCACCCCGTCGCCGACGGCGGCCGGTACGGCGCCCGCCAGCGCCAGCGTGGTCCCGGGCTCCTCCGGGTGCGGGCGCCGGGCGCGCGGCCGCAGCGCGCTCCACGCGGCGCGGGCGGTGAGGTCCTCCAGCGTCTCGTACACCGCCGGCGCCTGCCCCGGGTCGGGGCTGCTCTGCACCGCGGTGCCCGCCGGGACGAGCGACTGCGTCGGTGCTCCGGGCGTGGGGTCGAGCGTGAACGCGAGGTCGGCGGTCGGAGCCAAGGCGGGCCGGGGCTGGTAGCCGAGCAGCCGCGCCAGCTCGGTGGCGGACCGGTGCTCGGTGGCGGTCCGCAGGTAGTGCTCGTTGGCGCAGGCCTCGGTGTAGAAGGTGAGCACGTCGGCCACGACGGCGGCGGCGTCGATCAGCGCGATCGCGAAGTCGTCGTCGGTGCGGGCGGTGAGCCGGCGCAGGGCTGGCCGTCCAGGACTGCTCAGGCCGCGCAGCATGCCGGCCTTCGCGGTGGCGTGCGTCGCCACCCGTCGCCGGAGGGCGGGCTGGCCCGGGTCGTTCGCCACCGGCAGCGGCGTCGTGGGGCGCGCCCCGCAGCGGCAGGCACCGGCGTCGTGGGTGCAGGTCATCGTCCACCCACCGGTTCCTCGAGCACGAACCGGCCGCGCTCGGGGTGGTTCGGGTCGTCGTCCAGGCGGGCGATCTCGTACGGCCCGATCTCGATGCGCCCGGCCGCGCGCGCGTCGGTTCCGGGTTGGCGGTAGCGCGAGAAGCGCGTGGCCTCGACCCGGGCGACACCGGGGACCGCCTGCACGGCGGCGAGGAGGGGTCCGAGGTAGACGGAGGTCCCGAACGTGAGCCGGTCGGGGTGGAACAGCCCGAGCCGGCCGTCGGGTAGGCGGCGAGCGGACACCAGGGCGAGCACGGCTGCGCTGACCAGGTCACGTCGGTGCTCGGGATCCACGTGGAGCGCGAGGCTCACCTCCAGGGCGGCGTACTGCGCTGCGACGACTCGCACCTCGTGACCGGCCATCCGGACGACGTCGAGGTGCTCGGCCACCCCGGCCAGGAAGGCGTCGTCCGGCACCGTCCCGCCGGCCGGGTCGACGGCGACCACCACCGCGTGCCAGCTCCCGGTCCACCGGACGGTAGCGGTCGCCCGCTGCACGGCGGGGTGACCGCCCAAGCGGTACGTCGCCGCCCGGTCGGCGTAGTCGGTGGCCGTGACCGCCCGCTCCTGCACGCGCACCGCGAACGGCGCCCGCTGGCGGACCTCCTCGATCGTCTCCGGCTCCGTGCCGCCGACCGCCGGCAGCGGGTTCTCCACCCGGCACCGGCCGAGCTCCGCCCGCAGGGTCGCGCTGGCGCTGCCGTCGTCCAGGAGCGTGCGGATCGCGCCGGCGCCCACGTTCCCGACCACCCCGTTGCCGGTGCGGAAGGTGACGTCGAAGCGGTGCCCGGGGTCCGGCGGGCGCCCGCCGGGGGGCAGCCCGTCGTCCGTGCGGCCGAAGCGCAGACGGCCCATGCCGTCGTCGTCGACCTCGACGACGACGTGGCGCTGCGTGCCGCTGGACAGCAGGTCCCACGTGACGGTCCACGGCAGAGACCGTTCCCCGTCGACGACGACGTCCGGCAGGGCCAGGCGAGGGTCCCCGGTGAGCGCGTCGGCGGCCGGCCCGTCCGGGTCGAAGGGCTGCTCGACGCGCCGGCCCGTGGGGGTGGTCACGACTCGCCGCGCCACCTGGGTCAGCGGTCCCGGTGGCGGCAGGGCGAACCGCACCGGCCCCTGCGCGGGTACCGGTCCCAGGACCACCCGCCGCTCGCTCCCGTGGTCGGCGAGGACGACGTTGCCGAAGGCCAGGGCGCCGTCGTCGTAGGGCTCGACGCCGCCGTCGTCGGCCAGCCGCTCCCCGGCGACGACGAAGGGGGAGGTCAGCGCGTCCCCGGGGTGCCAGGTGATCTCAGTGATGGTCTCCCCGGTCAGCGGGTCGGTGAGCGGGGCGCCGCCGCGCGACGCGACGACGCCGGTGAGCCGGACGGCCTGCCGGCGCGCGGGGTCGGCGTCCTCGCGGGTGTGCCGCGGGCCGCCGGCATCGCGGTGCTCGGCCAGGACGAGCACCTGGCCGGGCGCCAGATCGGGCAGGTGCCCGGTCAGCGTCGCGGCGGTGCAGCCGGCCGGCAGGCACGGCCGGGACCCCGACCAGGTGTGGAACCGCATCGCGGTGTGCGCGCCGGCGACCACCGCGAGCCCGGTCATCGCGCGGAACTCCAGCGCGCCGCCGAGGCGCGCCCGGTGGTCGGCAGCGGCGCCGAGCTCGACGGACGTGGGGGCGTCCGGGGTGCCGGTGAGGAAGCGGGTACCTGCCGGCAGCACCTCGACGGTGCCGCCGCGGATCGGCGCGACGTCGGCCGGCACGATCAGCCGCACCCAGGTGCGGGCGTTCGTCCCGTCGCTCATCCGGTAGCCGACGAGGCGGGCGTGCCGTCGCACCGAGATCCGGCGTCGGGCGGTGCCCAGGTACGCCTCGGTGGCGACGACGTCCTGCTGGTAGGCGGCCCGGTCACCCAGCTCGGCCAGCAGCTCGACGAGGGTCGTGCGGACGTCGGCGGGGTTGCGGGTGGTCCACTGCGGTTGCAGGACGGCCAGGCGGTCGAGCAGCACCGCCCGCAGGCTCTCCCAGTCCCGGGCGAGGTAGTCCAGCCGGGGCTCGGCAGGCGGCTCCGGGACGCAGGCGGGCGCATCCTGGCAGCCGGTGAGGCACGCCAGGTGCAGCGCGACCGAGACCGACGCCAGGACGGGGTCGACCCACGGCGGCGGGGTGTCGTCGAGCGGCGAGGCGACCAGGCGCAGGGTGTACGTCGAGCGGTCCCCGGCACGGGCGAGGCGGACGAGGGCGGTGCGGGGGTCCTCCGTCGGCTCGACCGCGGTGACGCCGAGGGTGGGGATCCGGTCCCCGCCGTCGACCCGGACCTGCCCGGGCGTCGGCGTCACGGCGAGCGGGTTGACGAACGTGACCCGCACCTCGGTGGCCGGCCCGTCACCCACCGGCGGCACCGGCTCGGCGTGGTCGATGCCGTTGAGGGTGCTGTGCTGCTGCAGCAGTTGCCGGCGGTCGGTCACGGCGCGCCCCCGTCGAGGGCGAACCGGACGGTGCCCGGCCGGGCGCTGCGTCGCGCCGCGTAGACGACCTGCACCACGAGGGCGGACTCCTCGGCGGTCACCCGGACCTCCGCGACGTCGAGGAGGTCACCGAGCCACTGCTGCAGCGCGCCCTGGACGACGACCTGCGTGGTGACGGCGACCTCCGGGCCGGTGGGGGCGAACAGCAGCTGGCCGACCCCGGCTCCGAGCGTCGGCCGGTGGAGCCGCTCACCGGCGACCGTGAACAGGACTTGCTCGATCAGGTCACGCAGGTGGCCGTCGTCGTCCGTTCCGGCGGTACCGCCGCGGGCGTCGACCGCGAGCGGGTGGGCGACCGGCCCGCGCCCGCCCCCGGCGGCGCCCGGTGCAGGCAGCACGTCGCTCACTGGGCCACCACCCTGGTCTGCGTGGAGACGACGGTCGGGGGCCCCTGCGGCGCCTGCTCGGCGCTGAGGCACAGGCCGCTCCCGCCCTGGATGACGAGCGGCTGGCCCATGACCTGCACCCGCGTGGCCACGGCGGTCCAGCGGGCGGTCGTGCACGGCTGCGGCTTGGTGCCGACGGTGAACGCGCAGCCCACCACCGGGAAGGTGTCGGACTGGGTCACGGCCGGGGCGCCGCCGAGCACCACGCGGGAGTTGGCCGTCACGGCGCTGACCTGCCCCCCGTGCGGGCACACCACCGAGGCGCCCACCACGACGCCGGGCCCCGGCATCACGTCACCGCCAGGGCGCCGTTGTTGACGGTCACCGTCGCGCCGGTCAGCTGGATGCTCGCCGAGCCGTTGGTGATGGTGATGCCGACCTCGTTGACGAGGACCATCGCGCCGCTGGTCGCCTTGAGCATGATGCCCCCGGCCGGACCCGGGGCGTCGCTGACGGAGATGACGTTCTGCCCCGTCGTCTGGATGACCACGTGCGAGACGGCCGGCGGGACCGCCAGCGCGGGCGCCGGGGCGTCGGCGGCGCTGCCCCAGAAGCAGCCGGACCACACCGGGCGCTCGGGGTCGCCCTGCTCGAACTCCATCCAGACACCGGCTCCCACCGCGGGGACGCACCAGATCCCCGCCTGCGTGCCGGCGAACGGCACGCAGGCCATCGCCCAGGTCGACGGCGTGGCCCCCAGGACGTCCGGCACCGTGGCCTGGATGCGGCCCTGCTGCATGGGGTCGACGTTGCTGGCCACCGTGCCGCGGTACTTGCCGAGGTACCTGCCCACGGACGCCGCCGGGCTCATACCGGCACCACCGGCGTGGTGGACACCAGTCCCTCCCGGGCCAGGGTGAAGCTCTGGGTGTACTCGCCGGGTTTGAGGTCGTGGGTGACGCTCTTGACGTAGTACAGGCCGTCGTACGCCGTGCCGGCGCCGCGCACCCCGACCAGGCCGCGCGGGGACAGCACGTGGCCGTAGCGCAGCACGTTGAGCTGGCCGCTGCCGGTGACGGCGTCGGAGGACTGGGTCTTCCGGGCCAGGCCCTTCGCCAGGGCGAGCACCGGGCTGTCCTTCGCGGTGCCGCTCAGCGGCTCGGTCTTCAGGCGCGGTGCGGGACGCAGCGCGAGCGGCGGCTGCAGCAGGCTGACCTCGGGGACCGGGACCTCGACCGCGATCTTCGTCGTCGGCTCCTGCACCCGCACGGTGACCTGGGTGCCCTGGAGCCCGTCGAGGCTGAAGGTGAGCCGGTCGACGTTGGACGAAGCGTCCATGTCGACCGACAGCGCCGGCTGCGGCACTCCGATCCGGATCTCCGGCCCCCAGTACGCCCGGGACGCGCCCGGCAGCGGGCCGGGGTCGAGGTAGAAGACGTACCCGTTGTCCCTGGCGAGCTTCTGGATGAACTCGAAGTCGGTGCCGTCCTGCGTCTTGATCCGGTCGGTGGGGATGGGCACGTCGGGGAACAGCTCGGGCACCACGGTCGGGACGACGCCGAGGAGCAGGTAGCTCTTGAGCAGCCACAGCACCTGCCCCGCCGCGGGGAGCGGGGGGAACGGCACGCCCTGGCGCTTGTCGAGGTCCATCAGGACGGTGAGGTCCTCACCGGTGAGGGTGACCGCGGACTGGCCGACCTGGTCGGAGAACCCGGCCTCCTGCCGGGTGACGACGCCGTCCATCAGCACGTGCGGCAGGCCGTTCACAGTGACGACGACCACCACGCGCACCCCGGGGTCGAGCAGGCCCGCGGGGAGCATCGTCGTCGTGATCGGGGACGTCTTGCTGGCGGCGAGCACGATCTGGAAACCGCTGCGCTGCCCCGAGGCGACGGTGACCTGCACGCTCTTGACCGCCTGGACGATCGAGGACGGCACGGGCAGCGGGAGCAGCGTGCCGGCGAGCAGGTTGAGCTGCACCCGGTCGATCACCCGGCACCCCCCGGGGCGGGGACGCGCACCACGCGGCCGGGCTCGGCGACGAGCTCGCCGGGGTCGAGCACCCGGTTGGCGTCGGCGATCCGCCAGCTCAGCAGCGAGTCGCCGTAGTACGTGTGGGCGAGCAGGTCCGGACGGTCGCCGGCGATCACCATGTGCTCGGCGAGCGCGGGCCCGGGGTCCTCCGGGACGACGCGGCGGGTCAGGTGCCGCCGCTCGGTGCCGTCCGGCAGCGTCGTGGTCACCACCTCGCACCCCGCGTACCGGCTGTGCGGCGGGAACCGGTCGGGGGCCACGGAGCCGGCGGTGGGCGGTTGCGTCACGGGATCCTCCTGATGCCGAGCTGGGTGAGCGCACCTGGGACGGTCGCCGCCATCTGCTCGCGCGAGCGGTGGTAGGCCATGTAGATCCCCGCACCCCGGTGCCCCAGGCGCAGGTCGTTGGCCGTCAGCACGCGCAACCCGAGGCCGACCCTGGCCCGGACGGGGTTGAGCGCGGGGTCGAACGCCTCCTCCGAGATGCTGAGGTCGGTGACGCGCACCGGGACGATCCGGTGCTCGCTCCACACGAACAACGTGAGCGGCGCCTCCACCGGGGCGATCTCCAGCGCCCCGGTCGCGGCGAGGGACATGTTGCGCTGGACGACATCGGCACGCGGGAAGATCGTCGTCTCCAGCGCGGCCAGTTCCGGGCCGATGCCCTGCCGCACCGCGCGCGGGTTCTGCGCGGGGAGCTCCAGCTGGTCGGCCGCGTCGATCTCGACGTCGAGCTTGATCGTCTCCACCGGTGCGCCCTTCAGGCGCAGCGCGTCGAGCCGGTCCCCCGGGTCCCCGGTCGCGGCTTGCGGCTGGAGGGTGCGGGTCACCAGGTCGGGGTTGTACTGCAGCACGACGACGCGCTCGATCGCGCCCGAGCCGGTGGAGAGCATGACCAGCCCGCCGCGGGTCGTGCGGGGGGAACCGGGGAAGCCGCTCATCGGACGAACCCGATCTTGCGCCACCGCACGTTGAGTCGTGCTCGGTCCTGCGGGGGGTATCGCGCGATGATCTTCTTGATGACGCCGATGGTGTCCTCTTCGAGGTCCGGTGCGATGAATGTGTAGTTGATGATGGCGCCCGGGTAGCGCCTGAACGCTTCGTCGAGCGTCGTCAGTGCCTGCACCTGTTTGTGCACGGCATTCTCCGGGTCGCCGAGAACGAAGTTGGTGACGGTCGTGACCTCGTAGATGTGCACCTGGTCCTGCCCGCCGAGCGTGCGCACCAAGGCCGTCCGAGCGTCCGGCCGGAGCCCCGGGAATCGCTGGGCGAGGACTCGCCCGAACTTCATCTGGAGGTTGACCAGCACCTCTTTGAGCGTCGAGCGGCCCTGCTTCGTCCGCCGTCCACCCCACGCCGGTGCGGTCACCCTCACTGCCCGGCCTGGGAAGTCCTGCTCCGCGATCTGCCGCAGTCGTGACTTGTCTCCGACCTTCTGCGGCCCGAGGATCGCGTGCTCGTACAGCGTCGACGTGGGATCGTCCGCATCCTTGGACAGCGTGACCGGCTTGATGTCCAGCGTCTGCTGCTCGGTGCCCACGAGCGCGGGATCGGTCGAGTGGATGATGACCAACGTCGAGACGGCGGGGCCGATGTTCGCGCGCGGGTTGATTTCACCCATGACGGCTTGCTTCTTCTTCGAGCCCTCCAGCTCGAGTCGTTTCCAGCCCCATCGACGCTTCAACCAGCCGAGCGTGAGTCGCAGCCGCAGCGAGGACACGCCTTTGACGAGCAGTCTGGAGACCGCGGCTCGCGTCCGGGCGATCGCCCTGGCGACTCGCTGCTCCTTCGTCTCCTTGCGGCGCCTGCGCTTGCGGTCCTTCCCTCCGAACACCTTTCGCCTGAGCGCCGTCACCCGTCGCCCGACGCCGCGGACGGCACCGATCACCCGAGAGCGCACGGCCGCCGCGCCGCGCCCTACCGCCGCTGCACCATGCCGCACCGCGGCGCCGGCGCCTCGCGCGCCGCGAGCGGCCACCGCGCCGGCTCGCCGACCGGCGGTGAGGACCGCTCGTCCGGCCCTACGCACGCCCGCGACGGCGGCCCGCGCCCCTCGGGTGACCGCGCGCACGGCCACACGGGCGCCCCGCACCGCCGCGCGCCCGGCTGCCGCCCCCACCGCCCGGAACCGGCCGGCGAGCGCGCGCAGCGTCCCGCCGACCTTCTGGCCGGCGCCCTTGAGCCGGCTCAGGACGAAGTTGGACAGGAAGTCCAGCACGGCCACGGCGGCGGCTCCGACGAGCTGGCCGAACAGGGGTCCGGACGCGCCGCCCCGGACCGCCTTGAGGAAGGCGATGAACTTCTTGAACGCGGCCAGGATCCGCTCGGCGGCGCCCCAGGCGGCCCGGAGGCCGTCGATGATCAGCGAGAGCGCGCCGGCGGCCGGGATGAGCAGGGCGACGAGCTTCTCGATGAGGAGCTGGATGAGGATGCCGGGCAGCGCCTCCTTGATCGCCGTCCACGCCATCGTGACGACCTTCGCGAAGGTGATCCCACCCTTCTTCAGCACATCGAGGATCGCCCTGCCGACGCCGACGACGGACTCCACCTTGGCCTTGAACCACTCCTTGACCGCGGTCACCAGGGCCGGCCAGGTGTGGTTGCTGACGCCGTCCTTCAGCCCGGCACCGAGGTTGCGCAGCCAGCCCAACGGGTCGCCCGCGATGTCCGCGGCGATCGCGGCAAAGTCGAGCAGGGCGTCGACGAACGCCTTGGCGGCCTTGACCACCGTGTCGACGACGCCGGCGACGACGTCGACCGCCGCCGTGTACGCCTTCTCCAGCAGCGTGAGGGCGCCCTTGAGCGCCGCCCCGAGCGCGTCGAGCAGCTTGGTGACGCCAGCCTTCAGCGTGTCGGCGAGCTGGTTCACGGTCTTCGTGGCGGCGGCGACGCCGGCGTCGATCTTCGCCCGGAACTTCGCGCGTGCCTTCGGGAAGCCCGCGAGCACGATGTCGCCCGCCGCCTTCAGCGCGCGCCCACCGAGCTCGATGGCGGCCACCACCGCCCGGCGGCCGAGCTCGATGGCCGCGACGGCGAGCTTCTGGGCCGCGCTGATCGCCGCGTCGACGGCCTTGCGGGCGAGGTCGAATGCCGCACTGATGGCCTTCTTGATCGCGCTGAAGAAGGACGACAGCTTCGATCCCAGCCAGCCGAAGAAGCCGCCGCCCTCCTTCTCCTCCCGGGCCTTCTCGCGCTGCTCGCGAGCGGTCTGCTCGGCCTTGGCGCGCTCCCGGCGGATCTGGTCGTCGCCGCCCTTGATCGCGGCGCGGGAGTCGCCCTCGGCGGTCGAGCGGGCGTCGGTGACGGAGCCGTCGGCGACACGCACGGCCTCGGTCGACGCCCCCCGGGACTCCGAGGCGACCCGGTCCTGCTGCTCCACCCAGGCGCGACGGTCCGCGCCGACCTGGCTGCGGATGGCCCGTCGCTCTTGCGTCTGCTGCTCGCCGTTGGCCGCGATCTCGGCGTTGATCTGCTTCTCGGTCTCCGCCCTCGCGGTCGCGACCTCGGCGGAGTGCGCGTCGGACGCCCGACCGAGCGCGGTCCCCTGCGCGGTGGTCGCCGCGCCGATCTGGGCGCCCCCGCGCTCGGCGGCCACCGCGTCGACCGCCGCCTGGGTGGCGTCGCCCGCACCGGCCTCGGCCGCGGGGCCTGCGCCACCGGGCTCGGCCGCCGGGCTTGCGCCACCGGGCGCGGCGGGTCCGCCGGCCGAAGGTCCAGCAGCGGCCGGTCCGGGTGCCGGCGCTGCCGAGCCACTCACGGTCCCGGCCGCCCCGGGCGCCTCCCCCGCCGGGGCCCCGAGGTCCGCGACCAGCGTCTCCTCCGGGACGTGGGGGAAGACGTCGTTCTCTCCCGTGTCAGTGCGGGCGTCGGCCAGACCCTCGGTCTGCGTGGCGGTCGTCAGCTCCTCGACCCCCTTCGCCTGCGTCGCCACGCGAGCGGGGTCCTCGTCGCCCACCAGCCGCAGCGCGGGGACCGGTCCTGCGGTCACGTCCAGCGCGGGGTCGGTGGTAGGCAGCTCGTCGACGGACCGCTCGACCCGGCGGACGTCCTCCGCGCTGAGCTCCTTGTCGCCGCCCACCGTCGGCTCGGGCACGTGTAGGGCGACCGGCGGACCGGGCGGCGGGGGCGTGGCGGCCTGAGGCGGCGGCGCGCCGGGCCCGCCGGCCGGAACGGGCACCTCGCGGGTGGGCGGCTCGGGCAGCGGCGGCAGGGGGGCCGCCGGAAGGGAGGCGTCGCGGTCGGCGGGCACGCCCGACGGGCGCGGCATGGTCGGCGGGTTCGCGGCCAGCTCAGACTGCTTCTCGCTGACCGTCCGCTGCGCAGCGGCGGTCACGCCCGGCAGGCTCCGCGCGAGCACCGAGGCGGGCAGGGACGCGACCGTGCCCAGCGCCGCCTGCGGGCTCATGGTCGAGACGTCCGGGGCACTGGGCGTCGGGCGGTCCGGCAGGGCGGCACCACCGCCGCCTCCTCCGCCGGTGGGCGCCGGCGGATCGGTCAGCGTCGGCTCCGACTCGGCGGGCAGCGCCTGTCCGACGACGACGCCGGGCTCCCCGCCCGGCAGTGGCGCCCCGTCCGGCGGCGACACGGGTTCCGGCAGTCCCGACCCGGCGAGGACCCCGCCGGCGGCCTCCGGCTCCGCGGACACCGGCTCGGGAGTCACGAGCTCGGCGGTCGTGGACGCGGCCTGCGCCGTCTCGGCGGGCACGGTCTCGGCAGGCACCAACTCGTCAGCGGCCGGCCCGGCGGACGCGGGAGCGCCGGTCACCGGTGAGGTGGGGACCGGACCGGCTGCGGCGCCGTCGGCAGCCTCCGAGCCCGTACCGGCCTCGCCCGCCTCCCCGGTCGCGGGCGGCGGGACGGCGTCATCGGGCACCGGTGTGCCGGCGCTGTCCGAGGTCTCGCCCGGGCCCGGCTCGCCTCCCGGCTCCTCCGGCCCCGACTCCGCCGGCTGGCTGCCCGGTGCGATCTCCTCGGCCGGACCTTCCCCGGGAGCGGCCGTCCCGGCCGGCTCGGCGGGGGCCGTCGCCGTGCCCGCGAGGGCGGCCGCCGCCACGGTCGGCTCCGGCGCGGGGGTGTCGACCGGCGCGGGTCCCGGAGGCAGGTCGGTGGCGGCCGGAGTGGTCACGGACACCGCGGCGGCCTCCGTGTCTCCCGCCTCCTCCACGGGGCCGATCACACCGGCGGTGTCCTCGTCGGTGGTCGCGGCGGGCGGACCCGCGATGCCGCCACCCAGCGCGCCGTCCGCCGCCGACCGGGTGACGCCCGCGGCCGGCTCGGCCGGGCCCTCAGGGGCCGTCGCCGCAGACTCCCCGGTCGGGAGGGCGCCCGGCGCCTCGCCGCCCACCGGCGGAGCCACCGCACCGCCGGCAGCGGGAAGCGCCGCCTCCCCGGTCGGCGCCGCAGCCGCCGGCTGGCCGCCCGGCACCGGCGCTCCGGACGACGCGGCCGGTGGGGCCGCCGACGCACCCGGCACCGCACCGCCCGCCGCCTCGACGGACTCCGTCGGGGGCGTCTCGAGCTGCGCCGGTGCGGGCGCGGGCGCGCCTTCCTCACCGCCCTCCTCACCGACGTCCACCGGCTCCGCAACGCCGGCCGGCGACCCTGCGGCCGCACCGGTCTCGCCGGGCGCCTCGGGCACGGGGGGTGCCTCACCTGCTGGGGCCGCCTCGGGCGCGGCGCCCACCACGAACGGCTCGCCGGCACCCGCGAGCGGGGCTCCAGGGACAGGCGGCACGCCCGCCGCTGGGGCCGGGTCCCGCGCGCCGACGGGAGACTGGGTCCCCGCCGTGCCGACCCCGCCGTCGGCGCCCGCCGGGACCGGCACGTCGACCGGACCGGCCGCGTCATCACCGCCCTGAGCGGGACGACCCGCCCCCGTGGGCTCGGCCGGCCGGTCGCCGATCGCCCTCAGCACGTCGGCGACGTGGCCACCGCTGCGCGCGGCGACGGTCGTGACCACGGCGTCGCGCAGCGACTGCTCGAGCCGGCCCAGCACCGAGGCCAGTCGGCCGGTCCGGTCGTCCGGGTCCGCGCCGACCAGGCGGTCGACCAGCCGGACGAGCGCCTCCCCCGCGGTCACGACGTCGGGCGTCGCCCCGGTTCCCGTGCCGGGCTCTCCCACCTTGTTCCGCCGGGTGAGAGTGGCGGTGGCGAGCCGGCCGAGCCGCGTCCACTTCCCTGGCGGGTCCGCGGCGGGCGCGCCACCCGCCACCCGCTCGACGGGTGCACCGTCCGACTCCGTCGGCGCACCGTCGACCTCCGCAGCGTCCCCGGCGACCGCACGGGCGGACCGCTCGGCCAGCGCCTCCTCGACCGCCGGGGTCCGGCCGGGCACGGTCGCCCCACCGTCGGCGTGGACGAGCTCGTGCGCCAGCAGCTGCGTGCCGACCGGTATGCCCGGCCCGGGCGCGTCCGGGCCCAGGTACACGTCGTCCCCGTGCGTGACGGCTCGGGCGTCCAGGGCCTCGGCCAGCTCGGCGGCGAACCAGTCGTGGTGCAGCCGGACGGCGCTGAGGTCGCGTCCCAGGCGGGAGCCGAGCCGGTCGGCGAGCCGAGGGTCCAGGGGCACGCCGGCGGGCGCGGGCAGCCGGACGACGTGGGCGAGGCGCTGCTCGGCCTCGCGCGGACCCGGCCGCGCGGGGCGACCCCGCTCGCCCGGGTCCTGGCGTGCGGCCACTTCGCGCCCGCGGGCACCGCGACCGGCGTCCGCCCGGCTCCGGTCGGAGCGTCCCGGGTCCGGACGCGTGCGGGGGGAGGACCAGGTGCGCTCAGGCACGTCCCACCTCCGCCAGGAGCGCGGCGTGCACAGCCGCCGCCACAGCGCGGCCGGCACGCACCGGTTCGGTCCGCGGGTCACCGACGGCGTCGTGCGGGCCACGAGCCGAGGCGGTGCGGGAGCCGGGCGGGACGCGGCGCCGTGCGAGCCGGGTCAGCTCGTCGACGAACGCCGCGGCGAGGAGGTCGGCGCGCACGGCGCCGTCGGTCTCCACGACGAGGCGCTCGACGGTCACCCGGACGTCACCGCCGCCCGCGCTCACGCCGCCCACCCCGCCAGCTCGCCGGGCGTGAGGGGCTGGTCGAGCTTGGCGTACTCCACCCGGGCCCCGGCCAGGACGTCGGCCATCTGCACCGGGCCGCCCCGCTCGGCGGCGAGGAAGCAGGCGTGGACGGCGACGTTGCGGATGCTGCCGCCGTTGAGCGTGAGCTGCGCCATGCGCACGGGGTCCAGGTCCCCCACGGGAACCGCCGGGCCGAACGCCTGCTCCCACAACAGCCGTCGCTCGCGGGCCGACGGGAAGGGGAAGGAGATGACGAAGCCCAGGCGGCGCAGGAAGGCGTCGTCGAGGTTGCCGCGCAGGTTGGTGGTCAGGACGGCGACACCGCGGTAGGCGTCCATCAGCTGCAGCAGGTGGCTGACCTCGATGTTCGCGTAGCGGTCGTGGCTGTCGCGGACCTCGCTGCGCTTGCCGAACAGCGCGTCGGCCTCGTCGATGAGCAGCAGCGCCCCGCCGGCCTCGGCGGCGTCGAACAACCGGCTGAGGTGCCGCTCCGTCTCGCCGATGTACTTGCTCAGCACGCCGCCGAGGTCGACCCGGTACAGGTCCACCCCGAGCTCCCGTGCGACCACCTCGGCCGCGAAGGACTTGCCGGTGCCGCTCGGCCCGGCGAACAGCGCGCTCACCCCGCCGGTGCGGCCCACGCCCCACCGCTCGTGGACGGTCGCGCGGTGCCGGGCGTGCCGCAGCACGTCCGCGACCTGAGCCCGCTCGCGGTCCGGCAGCACCAGCGCGTCCCACGTCGCCGCCGGCTCCACGCGCTCGGCCAGCCCCACCAGACCGGTCCGCGCGCGGCGGCGGCACTCGGTCCACAGCTCCGCGCCGACGCTGCCCCTGGTGGTCCGGCCACCCGGCTGGCCGCACGGGCGTGGGCTGCCGGCAGCCTCGCCGCCGACCGCATCGCCGACCGCGTCGCCGACGAGGCCGGCTGCCTCCTGGAGGTCGTCGACCGGCAGCCGGAACTGCCCGGCGAGCCGCTCCACCTGCCTGCCCAGACCCGCGGCGCGCGGTCCCAGGGCCGCTCGCCAGAGCTCGACGTTCTCCGCGAGCGTGCGCGGCGGCAGGTCCACGGCGCACCGCGGTGCCGGCAGGTGCGGTCGCGGGGACGCGCTGGACCACACCACACGTGCCCCGGTGTCGGCCAGGCGCGCCGCGAACCGCAGGCCCGTGTCACCGAGGTCGTCGATCTCCAGGACGACGGGGGCACCGGTCAGGCGCTCCTCGCGCACCAGGCGGCGGGCCAGCCCCTGCCGCTCCAGGGAATCGACGGGCAGGTCACGCAGGTGCCACCAGCGGCGGGCGCCGAGCCGGGCGGCGAGCGCCCGGACGAACGCGACCCGGTCCGCGTGCTGCGCTCCGCGCAGGGCCAGCGCCCCACCGGACCACCGCACGGCGGCCTCCTCCAGCAGTTCCCGGTGAGCGTCGGGCAGCAGCTCGCCCGCCGTCACGCCCGGGCCCGCGTCCGGCTCCGAGTCCCAGGTGCTGTCGGTGTCCGCTGCCGGGGAACCGGTGACGGCGCGCACGGACGCCGCAGCGCGAGGGTCGGCGAACTCAGCCAGCCGCTGGTCCACCGGGTCCAGCCCGACCACGGCGAGCATGACCGACTCCTCGACCCGCAGCCGGACGTCCAGCAACCCGCCGGGGTCGAGGTCCACCAGCGCCAGCCCGCGCAGCGGGCCGTCAGGGAGGACGGCGTCCCAGTGCGGCTGGTCGAGGACCCGCAACGCGAGCCCCAGGGTGGGGAACCGCCGTCCCGGGTCGCCGTGCGCGGCGGCGCACAACGCGGCGATCCCCGGGTCCAGCTCGCAGCCGGCGGCCAGGACGAGCACGTCCCGCTCGAACGGCGTCAGCCCGGCGGCTCGTACGACGCCGTCGAGCCCGTCGTCGGTCGGCGCCGGCGCGGTGACGGGGTCGAGCCGCTGGCCGACCGCGAGGGCCAGGGCCGCCCGGACGGCGGCCAGGCGGGCGGCGAGCGAGGGACCGGCGTTCATCTGAGGTCCACCACCGGCTCGGCGTAGACGCCGTTCACCTGACCGAGCTCGGTCTCGACGCCGTCGACCCGGACGCGTGCCAGGTAGTCACCGCGCGGGACGTCGTCGACCCGGAAGGCGATCGTGTCGGTGCTGTCCGCGGCGGCGGCCGCCCGCGACGGCGCCGCGACGGTGGCGGCGTGCGGGACCGCTCCGGCGGCGGCTCCCGTCTGGGTCAGCAGGAGGCGGACGTCCTGCCGCCGGCCGACGTCGGGGCGCAGCCGCACGGTGACGGTGGCCGAGATGCGGGGACCGCTGGGGGTGCCGCCGCTCACCACGATGCTCGGGATTCCCGCTCCCGTGGTGGTGAAGGCGGGTCGCAGGACGAACGGCGCCACGGTCGACTCCACCCCGGGCCGCTCCTCCCCCTCGAAGAGCGCCGGCTGCTGGACCCGCACCGTGTTGACACCGGCTCTCAGCGTCCCGGGCAGCGGGACCCTCACCCGCAGCGGGGTGGATCCGGGCTGCGGGTCCTCGGCCTCCCCGGAGCCGAACAGAGCCCGCGTGCGCGGAGTCAGCAGGCTGGTCCCGACGAGCTCCAGGTGGGTGGTCGTCCCGGCGGTCGCGACCCGCGGCTCGACCGCGGTGATGGTGGGGTGGATCGACGTGGTGACCCCGAGCCGGCTGATCAGGACGGGGGGTCCGGGGGGTGCCACCGGGTCGTCGGCCCGCAGGAGCAGGACGTGCGCGGTGAAGGCGATCGACGGGCGGTAGCGCTCGCCGAAGACCTGCCACAACCGCGACATCTCCTCCGTGGTCAGCGGTTCCATGGACAGCGAGACGAGCTCCTCCTGGCTCTCCAGCTCGGCGGTCGCGAGCAGCGTCAGGTCCGCCGGGGGCGAGCCGGCGAACGTCTGCTGCACGGCCGCCCGGGTGAGGACCCGCGTCCGGTGGATCACCAGCGCCCCGTAGCCGAGCAGGATTTCGCCGTGGAAGTTGTCCTTGCCGTAGGCGCTGAGCAGGTAACCGAGGTCCAGGGCGAGCGGCGGGTTGGCGGTGCGACGCCCGCTCGCCGCGGCGGAGGGCAGCTCGGCGGTGGACCACCCGGTGTTGGGGCGCACCTGGTACATGAACAGGTTGAGGCGGCTCGTCTCCGCCGACTCCGAGATCCGGTCCGGCGGCAGGGCCGACACGGTGATGGGGCCCAGGACGCCGTTGAGCTGCGCCTCGGGGAGAGCGTTCTGCAGCAGGCTCCGGATGACCGCAGTGGTGGCCGCGATCCCCAGGGAGGTCGTCACGAGGGCTCCTCCCGTCGGCGCAGGTACTCCTCCAGGCTCAGGGCGGGCGCGGCGGCGGGCGGCGCGGCCGGGTCACCGTCGCGCGACGCCCGCAGCGGCGGGTGCAGGCGGACCTCGATGCGGCCCACGGTCACGTGCACGGTCGGCGCAGCGGTGGGTGGCGCCGGCCGGTCGGGCGGATCGGGGAGGTCGGGTGGCCCCGCGGGCGCCGGCCGCGGCGTGAGCACGAGCGCGCCCGTCGTCGCGCTCCGCGGCACCTGCGCTACGGCGACGACGCCGTCCGGGACGGTCCCGCCCCGGAGCAGGGCCACGTCGGGCGGGTCGTCGACGGAGACCGGCAGCGGGCCCGGACGTCCGGCGGGCACGATGACCGGCACGGGGGCGAGCACGGGCGGCGGTGGCGTCCGGTGCGGCGGGTGGGGCGTCGTCGGGACCGGTGTCCGAGGCGCCTCGGGTGCGGGGGTGTCGGCGTGCACCGGTGCGGGCGCCGGCTGCTCGCGGGCCGCCGGCGCCGTGGGAGAGGGCCGGAGGACGGGGGCGGCCGGCGGCGGCACGGGCGCGTGGTCGACGCCGGGGTCGGCGCCGAGCTCGCGGTCGGGGTCGGGGAGCGGCCCGGGGTCCTCCAGCACCCGCGCGTCGACCACCGGCGCACCGACGCCGAGGGCGCGGGCGGCGAGGCGGGTGAACAAGTCCGTCACGGCAGGTCCAGGTAGGCACGTCGGCGCTCCTCGCTCAGCGCCAGGATGTCGCCCTCGGACCACCCGTACCGCCGCGCCAGCACGTCCACCTCGCGGAGCAGCCGGCGCCCGACGCCGCTCACCTGGGCCCACACGAGCTCGGGGACGTCGAGGAGCGCGGCCCAGGCGTGCCCGCACTCCGCGCACACGACGCGGACACGGACGTCGACCAGCGGATCGGACTCCTCCAGGCGCCGGCCGACCTCGGCGACGACGTCGTCGGTCAGCACCGCCCCGGCCGGCGTGACGTCGAGGACGCACCGCGCGAGCAGGGCGGCGCGCGCGGCGGCGACCGTCGGCAGGTGGGAGACCGCGAGGAGGTCGGCGGTCGCCGGTGGTCGCACACGCACCACCACGGCGCCGATCGCGACCGTGACGAGAGCGCCGCCACCGGCGAGCGCCCCGGCGGGACCCGGCCCGACGTACCCGGCCCGCAGGTCGTCGACGGGCAGGTGCACCTCGAGCGTCGTGCCGCACGCGGGGCACGTGGCGAGCGCGTCGAGGTCGGGCCCGCGGACGTCGCGCAGGACGACGAGCAGGTCGGCGTCGCGCGCTCCGAGCGGGCGGTCGGGGTCGGCGTCGGCCGGGTCGAGGAGCGCGAGCGCACGCTCGTGCCCGGCGGTGCCCGCCGCCCGCTCCCACGCCGCCAGCACGGCCGAGGCGTGCACGGCGCTACGAGGCCAGCGTGGGCTCAAGCGGCTCGGCCACCTCGGTGTCCCGCTCGAAGCCCTCGTTCTCGATCTTGAGCCGCTCGATCGCGACCGCGTTCGCGTTCGCGTCGAGTTCCGGCGGCTGGTACTCGGAGACCCAGCAGCGGTAGACCTTCCAGGCGACGACGACCTGGCCGGCTTCGTTGTAGAGCTCGATGATGAGGTCCTTGCGGAAGTCCTTCAACGACGTCTCGGCGCCCAGACCGGTGCCGTAGCTCCACACCTTGTTCGTCCAGTCGTGGAACTCCCGGTCGTGGGTGAGGCCCCGCTCGAGGGTCACGGCGTCGTACTCGGTGCGGCCGGGTGTCTTGCGGCTGCTGCTCGGGTCGCCCCCCTCGCGGTGCTTGACCACCTCGGTGGTGCGCTTGAGGCCGCTGACCTTGCTGACCCCCGCCACGTACCGCCCGTCCCACTTCACCCGGAACTTGAAGTTGCGGTACGGGTCGAAGCGCTGAGCGTTCACGCTGAACTGAGCCATGGTTCCTCCTGGGTGCCCCGCACGCTGCTCACTGCTCGGGCGGACGGGTGAGCTGTTGCAGCTGGATGAAGACGAACTCCGCCGGTTTGAGCGGCGCGAAGCCGACGAGGACGTTGACGATCCCGCGGTCGATGTCGGCCTGGGTCGTGGTGTCGGAGTCGCACTTGACCAGGTACGCCTCCCGCGGCGTGCGCCCCTGGAACGCGCCGCGGCGGAACAGCGACTGCATGAACGCGCCGACGTTGAGCCGGATCTGCGACCACAGCCCCTCGTCGTTGGGCTCGAAGACCACCCACCGCAGGCCCTGCCGCAGGCTCTCCTCCAGGTACAGGGCCGTGCGCCGGACGGGCACGTACTTCCACTCGCTGGTCTGCACGTCCGCGCCGAACAGCGTGCGAGCTCCCCAGCTCACGATCCCGTACACCGGCAGCGTCCGGATGACGTTGACGCCCAGCGGGTTGAGGACCGCGCTGTCGTCGTCGTTGAGCCGGGGGCCGGACGGCGTCACGACTGACCGCAGCTGGGTCGCCGTGCCCGCGGGCGCCTTCCACACCCCGCGGTCGGTGTCCGTCCGGGCGATCAGCCCGGCCAGGGTGCCGCTGCTGGCGACGTCGAGCAGTGCACCGTCCCGATCGGGGTCCGGGTCGACGATCTTCAGCCGAGGGAACGCGACGGCGGCGTTGCGGTCCCGGACGTTGTTCTGGTCCAGCCACGCGACCATCCGCTCGGTCGTGTCCACGCCCTGCGGGATGTCCACGAGGTGGAAGCAGCGGTACCGCTCGCAGAACTCGGCCACCTCGCCGGCGACGGCGGCGAGGTTGGGCGTCGACCCGATGGCGTCCTCGTCCAGCGTCGCCGCGGCCGGGATGCACAGGAGGTTGACCACGGCGGGCTCGATCCGCTCCAGCGCCGCGAGCCCCGTCCGGAGCTGGTCCGCGCCGGGTGCGCCGCCGTCGATCCCCTGGCCGAGGGGGATGAAGCCGGTTGCGGCGGCACTGGTCAGGACGGCGGCCGAGGTCACGTCGCCGGCCGTCTCGGCGGGGCGCTCGCCCACGCCGCCGTCGGCCTCGGTGACGGTGATCAGCGACGATGCGGCGGTCACGACGGCCAGGACGTTGCGCGGTCCGCTGGCGGCCATCCGCACGTTCCGGTGCACCTCCGAGGCGACCACGCGGACCCGTCCACCGACCGTCGCGGTGCGCCGCACGACGAGGTTGAACTGCGTGGTGCGGTCGTCCACCCGGTAGTCCACGCCCACCTGGAGGCTGTCGCCCCACTCCCCCGGGCTGATGGCGGACACCACCAGGGTCGGCCCACCAGGTCCCGACCCGCCGGTGTCGAGCGTGGCGGAGGAGGGCTGCGCCGAGTCCGTGGCGACCCGGACGATCCAGGCGACCTGCCCACCGTTGGTGAAGTACTGCATGACGCCGTAGCCGGCTGAGCTCTTCGGGGTGAGCGCACCGAACCGGCGCGTGAACTCGTCGAACCCCCCGACGCGGGTGGCGACACCGACGGGACCTTCGAGGAAGAAGTCGACGAACGCGGTGTCGGAGGTGCTCACCCCCGCGATGGGGTGCACCCCGCTGGGGATCTCCTCGACGTAGACCCCGGGGTAGGTGGGAGTTCGCATCGTCCGTCCCTCAGTTCTCGAGCGTGTTCCAGAAGTCGACGTAGCGCGCGGCCGTGCGGGTCCACGAGTTCGCCTCGCAGTGCTCACGCGCCGCCGTGACGGTCGCGGCCCGGAGCTCGTCGTCGGCGAGCAGGCGCTCGAGCCCGGCGGCCAGGCCGTCGGCGTCGCGGCCGGCACGCACGACGGCGTCGCCGTGGTCGACGAACCAGGTGGTGTCCGAGGTCAGCACGGGCACCCCGGTGGACAGGCCCAGGAGCACCGCCGAGCTCGCCGAGCTGTGCCCGATCTCGTCGTAGTGGAAGACCAGCACGTCGGCCTCCGCGGCGAGCCGTGCGGCGACCTCAGGCAGCGGCAGCCACGCCGAGTCCCACCGCACCGGGACGTCCGCCGGCCACTCGTCCAGGCTCCCCAGGGCGTCGTGCCCGAAGCCGTACATGACGACCTCGCACCCCCGCACGCGACGCAGGGCGTCGGCCAGGCGACGGTGGCCCTTGTGCGCGCCCGGGAACCCGAAGAACCCGACCGTGCGACCGCGCCGCGGCTTGCGCGGGAAGCGCCACGTCTCGCACCCGAGCGGGATGTGGGCGACGGGCATCCGGGGGTGCCGCGCCCGCAGCCGGGCCGCCCCCGTGCTCGACGCCGCCACGAGCGCGTGCACGTGCTTCTCCCACGGCAGCGCCGAGGGCATGACGGTGTGCGCGGTGACCGCGAACCGGACGCCGTGGCGCGAGGCGCGCACGGCGTACCGCTCCACGCGGTCGGCGTCGATGAGCGACGACTCGTGCTGGAGGTGCACCACGTCCCCGGCCGAGCCGATCGGCGGCTCGTCCCGGGTCAGCGCGGCCCCCGGGACGAAGTCGTGCAGGCGCGAGGTGTAGGCGGCGACGCCGCACGCGGTCCCCAGCGAGGTGACCCACAGCGCACGACCGATCCGGCGATGGCGCGGCTCCCCGTGGTGGCCGACGACGTCCAGCACACCGGGACCGACGGTCCAGACGTTCCGGTTGCGCTGCACCCAGGCGGCACCCTCCCGCCCGCGCGCCCGAGCCTCCTCGCGGTGGTCGGCGATCCACCGCAGTCGCTCGACCACCGCGCCGGCGTCGGGGACGGCTCGATGGCCGTATACCCGACCGAGACTGTCCCGCTCGGCGACCCGCCCGGCCGGTGGGACGGCGTGCACGAGCTCGCCCGCGTCGCGGCACACGTCCGCCTGACCTTCGGCGTTCAGCGCGACCACCGACATCCCGGTCGCCAGGCCCTCGACCAGCGGCATGCCGAACCCCTCGTTGCCCAGGGCGAGCAGGATGTCCGCGGACCGGTACCAGTCCGCGATGCCCCGAGTGCGCTCGATCCGGTCGACGTAGGTGATGCGCGGGTCGTCCGGCACGTAGTCCCGGCCCTCGTACCCGCTCTTGAGGACGAGCCGGGCGGTGGCGTCGTCGGCGAAGGCGCGCTTCCACGCCTCGATGGCCAGCGCGGTGTGCTTGCGCTGGTCGTGCGGGCCGACGAGGAGGGTGGTGAGCCCCTCGCGGTCGGGCCGCGGCTCCCAGTGGTAGACCGCCGGGTCGACGCCCAGCGGTACCACGACCAGCGGACTCGTCACCCCGCTGGCCCGGAAGGCGTCGGCCACGAACGTGGAGGGCACCACGACCGCTCGGGCGCCGGCGAGTCGCGGTACCCAGTCCGGCGGGAGCCGGTCGACCTCGTACATCGTCGAGGCGTAGACCTCCCGTCCGGCGAACCGGTCCAGCTGGGGTCCGACCCATGAGTGGTACACGACCGGCCCCTCCGCCGGGGCGGCGCCGAGGAGGTCGAGGAACTCGGGACTCAGACCCGTCCGGTCGATGCCCAACGGGATCGCCCGCACCGCGGCTCCCGTCCGCGCCAACGACAGCGCCAGGTACTCCCCAGTCGCCCCGTACCCCGAGTGGACGTCGAAGCACGCGGCGACGGTCACCGGAGGTCGTGCCGGCACGGTCGGAGCCAGCGGCACCGGCCGACCGGTGCGGATCGCCGTGTAGAAGGGGGCGTCCGCGGCGATCAGCCGGCTCGGCTCGTCGAGCGTCACGGGGCACCAGCGTGGCGCCGAGGGTCGTGGGGCCGCCGTGTTGCGGTCGTGGACGACGGCGACGAGGAGGGTGCGGTCAGCCAGGGCCAGCACCTGAGCCGGATCCAGCCGTTCGAGGAACACCGCGTCCTCACGCAACGAGACGTCGGGGAAGGGCCCTCGTTCCCACACGGCACGCCGGTAGACCAGCGAGCAGCCGGCCACCTCCCGCCGGTCGGGGTCGCCTCGCAGCAGCCAGGCGTCGGCGCGCATCAGCCGGTAGTGGATCACCTCCAGCAACCCGCACAGGTCGGCGCCGGCGTCGAGCATCGTGCGGACCTGAGTGCGCAGGCGGTGCGGGGCGGACCAGTCGTCGTCGTCCCAGTGCGCGATGACCTGCCCCACGGCCGCGCGGCAGGCGATGTTGCGCTTGGCCCCGAGGGACGCGCGCGCATCGAGTCGCACGTACCGGATTCGTGGGTCGTCCGGCAGCAGGTCGCCGATCGCGTCGTACCCGTCGTCGACGACGACCAACTCGGTGTCGGGGTAGTCCTGGCGGAGGAAGTACCGCACCGCCTGGCCGACGAACCGCCGCCGGTCGCAGGTCGGCATGATGCAGCTGACCCGGGGGAGGTCCTCGTCGGTGCCGCCCTGTGCGACGGCCCTGGCGTCGCGCGGGTCGTCCCTCACGGCGACCGGCGTGTCCGGGACCGGGCCGGTCACGTCGGGTCCTCGGCCGCCTGGCGCACGGCTGCGCACAGGCCCGCCCCGCTCACCTGCTCGAGCGGCCGCACGCACGGGCACCAGGAGTGCAGCCACGCGCTGCGGGCATCGGACGAGACGACCACCAGACCGCGGGGCCGCCCGTGGCGCAGCAGCGCCGACGTCCGGTCGTACGACTCCGGGTCCGGTCCGCTGACGACCAGGAGATCGAGGTCGGCCTCGAGCACGTGGGCCAGGTCGGTGCTTTCCGCGACCACTTCGATGGACACGTCACCGTCGCAGGAGAGCGCGTCCCGCACGACGTCGGCGAGCAGGAGGGGCATGTCCACGAGCGCAACCCGGATGGTCACCGATCCAGTCTGGCGAGACTCCCGCTCGGGGAGAATGGAGCGGACGATCCATCGACCGCAGGGAGGGGGACTAGGACCTGTCGGCGCTCAGCCACCAGGCCGGCATCGTGTCGCGGCCGGTCGGCAGGGTTCCCGCTGCGGTTCCGACCTTCCCCCTCCCGGTCACCGGACCGGCAGGAGCCCGCCCGCGCTCCCCTGCGCCACCGTTCCCGGGCCCGCCTCGCGACGACCCGCTCGCCACGCCTCGCATCAGGGCGACAGCCTGACCCCGCCGGGAGACACCCAGCTTGGCCAGGATGTTGTGCACGTGGTTCTTCACCGTGCGGAGCTCGATGAAGAGTCGGTCGGCGATCTCCTGGTTCGACAAGCCGTGGTCCATGAGTCGAAGGACCTGGTCCTCCCGGTCGGTGAGGACCGGTACCCGCGGCGCGCGCTCGTCGGCCAGCGCGGCGAGCCGACGCATGAGAGCCGCAGACGTGTGCGGTGAGACGACGCTCTCCCCGTTCAGGACGCTGCGCACGACTGTCATGAGGTGCGCGAAGGACTGGCTGCGGAGCACGTACCCGGCCACGCCCGATTCGACGCAGGCGATGATCTCGCTGTCGCTGTCCGCGACGCCGATGGCCACCGTGTGGGTGGTCGGGGCGCGCCTGCGGATGGCACTCACCAGTTCCAGGCTCCCTGGCGTCGAGATGCTGACGAGGACGAGGTCGACGCCCCTCCCCTCCAGCACTGCATCGGCGTCGTGCTGGTCCGACGCGGCGAGGACGCCCGCCACGTCGGGCTCCTTGCCGAGCATCGAGACCAGCCCTTGGCGGTAGAGGCAACAGTCGTCGACGACGAGCAACCCGATGTGCCCGCTGGTCGAGGTCGGCGCCCCCTGCGGACGCCCCGTGTCGCCTTTCCGATCGTCCATCGCGACTCCCGTTGTCGGCACGCGGATCGTCGACGCCGCATCAGCGGCACCAGTCAGGTTGCCGTGACGGTTCGGCGTGTCGCAATGCCCGGAGTGCCCGGCGTTCACGCCGAGGGAGCCCGTCGCTCCCGGCACGACAGCGGCTGCGCCTCGGTCGTCTCGGGGCTCGCGAGCACGGTGGCGCTGGTGGTGCTCGTCAGGTCGGCACGAGGCCTCGGTCCTGGGCAGGCTGCCGGCCGACGCTGCAGGGGCCCGTCCAGGGGCCACCAGTTGCCGGAGCAGGCGCAGCACGGGGTAGGTCCGCTGAAAGCGCTGAGCGCTCGGCAGAGCCGTCGGGGTCCCGCCTCAGCACGCCGATGTCGTCGCTGCCCACCGGGCCGGGTGAGGTCGTGAACGCCACACCACCGGGCGCTCCGACGTGGCGCTCAAGGGGTGTCTGCCGGGTCAGCGCAGCCAGCACCTGATGACGGCAGAGGTGCGCCACGGCAAAGGCTGACGCGGTGCAGCGCCTGCCAGCGGCTCTTCAGGTGGGCGATGCCGTGCTCGACGAAGGCGCGCGCGAAGTTCACGTACGGGTTCCACCCCCGCCTACTTCGATCCAGGACCTGCCCACCTCAGGGTGGTGACGGACAGGGACGCGGATGCCGGCGCCGGCGCCGGTGCAGGCCTCGTCGGCCAGCGTCGGGACGTCGCGGTTGACGGCGACGCGGAGCAGTGGCAAGGCGTGCGAGCGCGGCGTTCAGGTCACGGGTGCAGCCCGGCTCGACCGGTGGGACCCACAACGGCCGCCCGTCGGCGTCGGTGGCGGTGCGGTGCTTCCAGGACGACGCCCTGCTGAAGTCCGTGCTCGGCGAGCCGGGCCGTGGACAGGTCCTCGTCGTCGACGGCGGCGGCTCCCTGCACACCGCGTTGATGGGCGACGTGATCGCCCGGATCGCCGTCGACCACGAGTGGGCCGGGATCGTCATCCACGGCGCGGTCCGCGACGTCGCGGTGCTGGCCGGCGTCCCCCTGGGCATCGAGGCGCTGGGGTCCAACCCGCGCAAGAGCACCAAGACCGGCGCGGGTGAATGCGGCGTGCCCGTGGAGTTCGGCGGCTGCACCTTCTCCCCGGGGACCGGCTGTGGGCCAACGAGGACGGCGTCGTCCTGTCCGCTTGAGTCGACGGCCGGTCTCCTGGCCGGCCCACCGGACGGGCGCTCCAGCCTGGCTACGCCATGTCCGGGCAGGCCGCAGCAGGCCGTTCCCCCGGGAAGTTCCGCCAGGACGTGACTGGTGGAGCCCGCATCCCCGGCGTCGCGGGATCCTGCCTGGGCCGCCGGCGGGACCACCCCGGCCACTGGCCCGTGGCCTCCCCGATGGAGTTCCCGTCGCAGCGACTCGTCGGGTGCCGGGTTGTCCGAGCGGGCCCTCCTCGGCGCGCACCGAGGGCGAAGGGTCGAGACCGTGCTGATGACGACGCGGCGAAGCCCTCACAGCAGAAGAAGAACTTCCTGCACCGCGGACGCTGGTTAAGCCGGGAAGAGCGGCGGCTGAGCGCTGGTGACCCGGATCGAACGGACCCGCCCACCGAGGTCGTCGAGCCCCGGGGCACGCCAGGTGGCCGCCACCTCACCGGGTCCACGACGACCACCAGCTCGTTCAAGGGACACTCTCGGGCTACATCTGCTCCGATGAGCCAACTTCTCTCACAGCGGCGCGGGGCCCTGTTCGCCCGGAACTTCTCGGCCCCGGCACTCACCGTGGTGTGGAGGCGGGGCCTCCGGAGCCGGGCTACGTCGACGATCGGGTCGACGGGGTCGAGGAGCCAGGACCACCCACCCGAACGGTGCGGGGTCCTCCCCGGGGGGGCGGGTGAACTCCTGCTCGCCGCGGACGACCAGGGCAGGACCGTGCTCGCATTCGCATCTGTCGCCCGCGTCCGCGCTCGCAGCTCGGCGGACCGCTGCTTCGTCATCACCGCACAGCCTTCCCGGACACTCCGGCTGAGGACACGGGCGAACAAGTGGCCCGCTGCAGCCGCAGGGCGTGCACGGTCTCGTCGTCGATGGCGATGACGTGGGCCCGGCCGCCCTCGAGGCTGCTCAGGACCGGCACCCCCGTCCGCCGCGGCGGCGCTCCCCCAGGCTGTGCCGCAGCGCGAGGGTGCCGCGCCGGAGGTCGATGCCGGCCCCGTGCAGCCCGAACGCCTCACCGCGGCGGATTCAGGTGGACGCTAGGACCCGCCACAGCTGGTGAGTAGTGGTCGTCGCGGACGACGTGCAGGAAGTGCGCGAGCTCGGCGGCGCTCCGGACCACGCGGTCCAGCCGGTTCAGCTGCGCGGGAGTGATGTCGGTCAGCAACAGCTGGCTCAGGTGCGGGGTGATGTGCAGGCGGACCAGTCGTGCATACCCGGACAGGGTCTGCGGCTCGTGCCGGGAGTGCTGCTGCAGGTAGGTGGCCAGGTGTCCGCCAGAGTCAGGCGGGTGGGGGGCGACGAAGGTGCGGTTGTCGTCCACGGCCGCTCGCCGCGTCGGTCGAGGGTCGTGCGCTCCCGTCTCGGAAGTGGTGTGGTCCGTCGGGTCGTCGTGGTCCGACTCGTAGCTGATGGGCGAGGAGATGCCGTCCACAGTGGTTCTCGACGAGGTCGTCCTCCGGGCGTTCCGGGTACAACCAAGGATCCCCACCTAGCCCAGACCGCCGTCGTACCCGCAGTTGCCCCACGGGCGTCGGAAGGATCGGGACCGGGAACGAAAAAGGCCCCGACCGGCACGGGTGCCGATCAGAGCCTGTCTCGTCGCTGTCTCAACGAGTGTCCGAGGGGGGACTTGAACCCCCACCCACTATACGTGGACTAGCACCTCAAGCTAGCGCGTCTGCCTATTCCGCCACCCGGACGAGTGGTGCTCACCTAGGCCTTTCGGCCCGTGCGAACGAGGAAAACCCTAGCACGCACGGGAGGTCGCCCCGGCCACCGCTGCGCGCGCACCGCTGCTCCGCTCGGGCGACGCCGCGTCGGGTCGGTGGGGGCGGGTGCCGATGCACCGGCTGTGAGTCACGCCCTCCTCGAAGCGCGCCCGTCCCGCGACCCGTCCCTGCTGGCCCGTTCCCTCGTCGAGGGGATCGAGCGGGTCGTGCGCGGTCGCCGCCAAGCCGTCGAACTGCTCGTCACGGCGGTGCTGGCCCGTGGTCACGTGCTGGTCGAGGACGTGCCCGGCAGCGGCAAGACGACGCTGGCGACGGCGTTCGCGGCGTCGCTGGGGGCGCAGTGCTCCCGCGTGCAGGCGACGGCGGACCTGCTGCCGGCGGACGTGACGGGTTCGGGGGTGTGGGACCCGGCCACGGGCGGGTTCCGGTTCGTGCCGGGGCCGGTGTTCGCGCCGGTGCTGCTCGTGGACGAGCTGAACCGGACGTCGCCGCGCACGCAGTCGGCGTTCCTGGAGGCCATGGAGGAGCGAGCGGTCACGGTCGACGGCGTGCGCCACGCCCTGCCGGACCCGTTCGTGCTGGTCGCGACGCAGAACCCCGTGGAGCAGCACGGGACGTACCCGCTGCCGGAGGGTCAGCTGGACCGGTTCGCGGTGCGCCTGGTGCTGGGGCCGCTGGCCGAGGACGTCGAGCGGCAGGTGCTGCGCGAGCAGCTGGCCGGCAACCGCCCCGAGCGGCTGACGCCGGTGCTGGACCTGGCCGACCTGGTCGCGGTGCAGGAGGCGACCGCGCGCGTCCACGTGGCCGACGCGACGCTGGACCTGGCGCTGCGGCTCTGCCGCGCGACCCGCACCGACCCGCGGGTCCTGCTGGGTGCGGGCACCCGCGCGGCGCTGACGCTGGTGCGGTGCGCCCAGGGGCGCGCGCTGCTGGCCGGCCGCGACCACGTGCTGCCCGAGGACGTGCAGGCCCTGGTGGTCCCGGTGCTGGCGCACCGCCTGGTGCCCGGGGACGGGCTCGCCCTGGCCGAGGACGGCGGGGCGGCGGCGCGGACCCTCACGCAGGAGCGGCTGGCGGCCGGTCTGGTCCAGGCCGTGCCGGTGGACCTGCGCCGGTGACCGCACCGGTGACCGCACCGGTCGTCGATCCGGTGGTCGGCCGGGTGGCCGCGCCGGCCGAGCACCTGCTGACCGACCCGGTGACCGACCTGCCCGGCGGGGCGAGCGTGCGGTTCCGCCCGATCCTGCTGGTGACGTCGGGCCCGGCGCTGCTGCTGCTGTCCTTCGGGGTCGGCAACCCCTGGCTGACCCTGGCCGGCTGCGTCCTGGTCGCGGCCGTGCTGCTGGCCGTGGTGACGGCGCCGCCGTTCGCGCACCTGGCCGTCTCGGTGGGCGTGCCCTCCCGGGCCCGTGTCGGCGAGGCCGTCGTCCACGCCGTGCGGGTGCGCAACACCTCCGCCCGGTCCTGCCCCCCGGTGGTGCTGCACCTGCACGGCGACGCGTTCGCGGCCGTGCACGTGGGCCTGCCGCGCCTGGGCGCCGGTGAGGCCGTGGAGCTGGCGGTGCCGCGCACCGCCGTCGCCCGCGGTGCCAGCGCCGGGCCGCTGGCCGTCGTGCAGGCCGCGGACGCGCTGGGCCTGCTGCTGCAGCGGCGCAGCGCGCGCGTGGCCGCGCCGGTCCTGGTGCACCCCGCCCCCACCCGTCCCCCGGCGCTGCCGGTCCCCCCGTCCGCCCGCGGCGTGGAGGACCTCGCCGGGGTGCGCCCGTTCCGGGCGGGCGACCCCGCCTCGGCCGTGCACTGGCGCGCCTCGGCGCGGCGGGGGCCGTTGTCGGCCCCGGCCGGTCCCTCGCTCGTCCCCTCGCTCGTCGTGGTCGAGCGCGAGGCCGAGGTGCGGGGGCTGCTGGTCCTGCTCCTGGACCCGGTCCCCGGGCTGGGCGAGGAGGGTTTCGAGGCGCTGCTGGCGTCGGCGAGCGCCCTGGTGCTCGCCGAGCGCGGCGCGGGCCGCCGGGTGGCGGTGCTGGACGCCGGGGGGCGGGCCGCGGAGGGGCTGGCGGCGCTGGACGTGCTGGCGGCCGCCGAGCGCGGTGCGGTGGCGCGGCCGGAGCTCGCGGTGCGGGCGGCGGGTCGTGACGGCCGGGTGCTGGTGGGGGACGGTCAGCGCTGGAGGTACCTGTCGTGAGCGCGCAGGAGCGCACCGGGTCCGAGCGCACCGGGGAGGCCGGGGACCTGCTGGCCACGCACGTCGCGTCGGGGCTGGCCGCGGCGTGCGCGGCGGTGGCCGTCGTGGCCGCGGTGCTGGGGCTCGTCGTGACGGACGGGGTGCCCGGCGGGGCGGTCGTGACGACCGCCGCGGCGGTGCTCGCGGCGGTCGCGCTGCAGCGGCTGCGGGGGGACTCGCGGGGGGACTCGCACGGGCAGCTGCGCGGGGTGCTGCAGGGGGTCGGCGTCCTCGGGGCGCTGGCGACGCTGGCGTGGTCCCCGCAGGTCGTGGCCGACCGCGGTGCGCTGGGGATCTGGCCGGTGCTGGCGAGCGCCGTGGCGGTGCGCCAGTTCGCGGTGGCCCGCACGGCGCGGGAGGTGCGCGCGGTGCTGGGGCTGGCGGTCCTGGTGACGGTGGCGGCCGCGGGGGTCTCCCCCACGAACGCCCTGGTGGGGCCCGCGGTGCTGGTCTCGGTGGCGGCACTGGCGGGCACGGCCTCCTCGGTGCCGCACCGGCCCGCCGACCGCGTCCAGGTGCGCCGCACGGTCCTCGGCGTGTCGGCGGCCTCGACGGCCGCGCTGGTGCTGTTCCTGCTCGTGCCGACCCCCCAGGGCGGACGGGCCCTGGGGTCGGCGGAGCTGGCGGCGTCGGCCCGCGCCCTGGGCGCGGACGGGGCGCCGGGGGACCTGGGGGCCGCCGACCGCTCGGCGCAGGCGTACGCGGGCGGCACGCTCGACACGTCCGCGCGCGGTGAGCTGCCGGACACGCCGCTGCTGTCGGTGCCGGTGGGCTCGCCGGAGCTGTGGCGCTCGGCGGTCCTGGACGCCTACGACGGGCGCACGTGGACGGCGACGTCGCCGGCGACGCCCTGGACGGCGCGCGCGGGGGCCACGCGCTGGAGCACCCCCGTGCCGGACGGCGCCTCGCGCGACGAGCGCACCGACGCGGTGCAGCCCCTGGCCGACTACCCGGCGCTGGCGGCGCCGGGCCTCCCGGTCGGCGTCGCGACGACGGCCGGGGTCCGGGCGGACGCGGCCGTGACGCACCTGACGCCGGCGGGCACCACCTACGAGATCACCTCACGGGTGGTGCCCTCGGTGGACGACGAGGGGCTGCGGGCGGTGGGCTCGGTGGGCCCGGTGGACGCGCAGCGGTGGTCCCAGCTGCCGGTCTCGGTGCCGGCGCGCGTGCGGGACCTGGGGGTGCGGCTGGCCGCGGGCGGCGACGCGGTGACCGCGACGCGGGCCGTGGCGGCGTACCTGCGCGCGAACGCGCGGTACTCGGTGGACTCGCCGGTGCCGGCCCCGGGCCGGGACGCGGTGGACGCGTTCCTGTTCACCGACCGCGTGGGCTTCTGCGAGCAGTTCGCGGCCGCCGAGGTCGTGCTGCTGCGCTCGGCGGGGTTCCCCGCGCGGCTGGTGACGGGTCTGGCCGGGGGCACCGAGAGCGGCGGGAGCCGGGTGCTGCGCGCCGAGGACGCCCACGCGTGGGTGGAGGTGTGGGTGCCGGGCACGGGATGGGTGTCTTCGGACCCGACGGCGGGCACGGCGGCGGCCGGGTCGGGGGCCGGGTCCTCGGCGTGGGCGCGGCTGTGGTCGTGGGTGCAGTCCGCGGGAGCCGCGGTGCTGGCCGGGCCGGGGCTGCGGTACGGCCTGGCCGGTGCGCTGCTGGTCGTCGCCGCGCTGGCGTGGTGGCTGGCGTGGTGGCTGGTGCGGCGGGCGGGCCGGGACGCGGCGGCGGTGCCGGTGGCCGCGGCGGAGCGGCGCGCCGACCCGGCGGTCGCGGCGCTGCTGCTGGCGGTGCGGCGCTGGGACGCGGCGGTGCCGGTGCCGTGGCGGCGCGGGGCGGCCGAGGGCGTCTCGGCGTGGCGGGACCGGCTGGTCGCGGCGGGCCCGCAGGGCCCGGCGGGTGCGCTGGGAGGGGCGTGGGACGCGGTGCCGGGCGCCCTGGCCGTGGTGGAACGCGCCTGCTACGGGCGCGAGCTGCCCCCGCGGGCGGAACTGGACGGGGCGCGGGCGGCGTTGGAGGCTGCGTCGTCCGCGGTGCTGGCGCTGCGGGCGGGTGCAGGGGCGGGTGGGGCGGGCGAGGCCCGGTGAGCGGATCGTTCGTCGGCGGTTAACCTGAGTTCCCGCCCGCGCGGCCAACGATGAGATCGGGGAAGCCCTTGTTCGACCCTTCCAGCTCCGACGCTGCCTCCGCGCACCGCGTGGGGTCGCCCTTCCAGGGCAACTCCACGTTCGCGCCGTCGAACGCCGCGCTCCTGTCGATCTCGCACGTGGAGGCGCCGGTGGTGGTGCCCTCCTCGCACTTCGACGACGTGCTGGCGCCGACGCTGGAGCGGCTGCGCCTGCGCCCGGGCCTGCTGGAGAAGGTCGCCGGGGTGCGCGAGCGCCGCTGGTGGGCCCCCGGCCAGGCCGCCTCCGACGTCGCGGCCGAGTGCGGGGCCAAGGCCCTGTCGGAGGCCGGGGTGGACGCCTCCCAGGTCGGCATGGTGATCTCCACGACCGTCACGCGCCCGCACCTGGAGCCGGCGGTGGCCACGAGCGTGCACCACGGCATGGACCTGCCGACGTCGGCGCTGAACTTCGACATCGCCAACGCGTGCCTGGCGTGGGTGAACGGCGTGCAGGTGGCGTCGGCGATGATCGACGCGGGGATGATCGAGTACGCCGTGGTGCTGGGCGCCGAGGACGTGCGCTCCATGCACGAGGGCACGGTCGCGCGGTTGCAGCGCGAGGGGATCACGCGCAAGGACTTCCTCAACGAGTTCGCGACGATGACGCTGGGCTGCGGTGCGGCCGCGGCGGTCATCGGCCGGGCGGACAGGCACCCGGAGGGGCACCGGATCGTCGGCGGGGTCTCGCGGGCGGGCACGGCGCACCACGAGCTGTGCATCGGGGACATGAACCACATGCGCACCGACGCCAAGCTGATGCTCACCGAGGGCATCGAGATCGTCGTGGACGCCTTCGAGGCCGGGGACGCGCTGTGGGGGTGGCGCGACGCGCGCAAGTTCGTCATCCACCAGATCTCCCGCGTGCACACCGAGACGCTGGTGAACCGGATCGGGGTGGACCCCGCGAAGGTGCCCATGACGTTCCCGACGTGGGGCAACGTGGGCCCGATCTCGCTGCCGATGACGCTCGCGGCCTCGGCCCCGGAGTTCTCCCCCGGCGACAAGGTCATCGCGATGGGCGTGGGCTCGGGGCTGAACACCGCGATGCTCGAGCTGGCCTGGTGAGCGCTGGCACGACGGGGGCGGTGCTGCCGGCGGTGACGCCGGCGGCGGACCTGCCGGGCTGGGACCCGCGCTGGTCGCAGCTGGTGACGGCACCGGACCACACCGGGGCGGAGCGGACCTGGCACGTGCTGGACACCGCGCCGCACGCCCGCGACGGGGAGGTCGTGGGCACGCTGCTGTGCGTGCACGGCAACCCGACGTGGTCCTACCTGTGGCGCGGTCTGGCCACGGCGGCCTCGGCGGTGCCGCTGGGCTGGCGCGTGGTGGCGGTGGACCAGCTGGAGATGGGCTTCTCCGAGCGCACGGGGGTGCAGCGCCGGCTGGCCGACCGGGTCGAGGACCTCGCGGGCCTGGTCGGGGCGCTGGGGCTGTCGGGCCCGGTGGTGGCCGTGGGGCAGGACTGGGGCGGGATCGTCGCCTCGGGGTGGGCGGCGTCGCTGCACCACCGGCCCGCCTCCCCCGTGGAGCTGGTGGGCCTGGTGGTGGCGAACACCGCAGCGAGCTGGCCGGCGGACGCCGGCGCCCCGGGGGTCCTCAAGGCGGTCCTGGCGCCGGGGGTGCGCCGGCGCGTGACGTCGGGGTCGGAGGCGTTCCTGCGCACGACGCTGGCCCTGCCGCGACCGGCGCTGCCCGCGGCGGTCAAGGCCGCCTACCGCGCGCCGTACTCCACCCCGGCCGAGCGCGCCGGGATCGACGCGTTCGTGGCGGACGTCCCCGTGGGGGCGCAGCACCCGAGCCGGCCCGCGCTGGACGCGGTGAGCGCCGGGATCGGTGAGCTCGCGGCGGCGGGGGTGCCGACCCTGGTGGCGTGGGGTCCGCGGGACCCGGTGTTCACCGAGTGGTTCCTGCGGGACTGGCGGGCGCGCGTGCCGCACGCCGACGTGCACCGGTTCGCCTCGGCCTCGCACCTGACGCCGGAGGACCCCGCGTTCGCCGACGTGGTGCTGCGGTGGCTCGACGCGCGGGTGCTGGCCCCGGCGGCGCACGAGGAGGCGCCCGACCCCGGGCCGGCGGTGCCGGTGCCGCCGCTGTGGGCGGCGCTGCGGGAGCGCTCGGGCGACCCGGCGGTGTCCGGGTCGCCGGCGGTCGTGGAGATGCGCCCCGACGGCACGTCGCGGGCGGTGTCGTGGGCGCTGCTGGCGCGGCGCACCGACGAGCTGGCGGCCGGTTTCGCCGCGCGCGGGATGGCGCCGGGGCAGCGGGTGTCGCTGCTGGTCCCGCCGGGCGCGGACCTGACCGCGGCGCTGTACGCGGTGCTGCGCGTGGGCGCGGTCGCGGTCGTCGCCGACGCCGGCCTGGGCGTGCGGGGGCTGTCGCGGGCCGTCACCGGCGCGGGCGTGGACTGGGTCGTGGGGGTGCCGAGGGCGCTGCTGGCGGCGCGGGTCCTGCGCTGGCCGGGGCGGCGGGTCGCGGTCGCGGACCTGGTCGACGTGGCCGCCGAGGGTGCCCGGGCGCTGGCCGCCGGGACGGCGCTGCCGCCCGAGCCGGGCCCCGGGGCCGAGGGCGCGGTGCTGTTCACGTCGGGCTCGACGGGCCCGGCCAAGGGCGTGGTCTACACCCACGGGCAGCTGGCGCAGCTGGCGCAGGCCATGGGCCGGGTCATCCGGATCGGGCCGGGGCAGCCGCTGGTGTCGGCGTTCGCGCCGTTCGCGCTGTTCGGCCCGGCGCTGGGCGCCACGGGCGTGGTGCCCGCGATGGACGTGACCAAGCCGGCGACCCTGACCGCGGTGGCGCTGGCCGACGCGGTCGCGGCGGCCTCGGCGACGTCGGTGTTCCTGTCCCCCGCCGCGGTCGTCAACGTCCTGGCCACCGCCGGGGACCTCGACGAGCGGCAGCGGCGGGCGCTGGGCACGGTCACGACGCTGCTGTCGGCGGGGGCGCCGGTGCCCACCCCGCTGCTGCAGCGGGTCAAGGAGCTGATGCCGCTGGCGGACCCGCGGACCCCGTACGGGGCCACCGAGGTGCTGCCGGCCACCGACGTCGGCCTGTCGGACATCCTGGCCGCCGGGGCCGGGGAGGGCATCTGCGTGGGGCTGCCGGTGCCGGGCGTCACGGTGGCGGTCGCGCCGCTGGACGCCGACGGCGTCGCCGGGGTGGACCTGGTGGGCACCCCCGGGGTCGTCGGCGAGCTCGTCGTCGGCGGGGAGCACGTCAAGGACCACTACGACCAGCTGTGGGCCACCCAGGCCGCCAGCGTCGACGTGCGGCCCTCCCCCACCCTGCGCGGCACGGTCCGGGCCGGGCGCTGGCACCGCACGGGTGACGTGGGGCACCTGGACGAGCAGGGCCGGGTCTGGGTCGAGGGCCGGCTGGCGCACGTGGTGACCACGGCCGACGAGGTCGTCACCCCCGTCGGGGTCGAGCAGCGCGCCGAGTCCGTGCCGGGCATCGCCCGGGCGGCGTTCGTCGGGATCGGCCCGCGGGCCGCGCGCCAGCTCGTCGTGGTGGCCGAGGCCACCGACGCCGTGCGGCGCACGACCGTCGCGGACCCGGTGCTGTCGCAGGCGGTGCGGACGGCCACCGGCCGCAACCTGGTGGCGGTGCTGCTGGTCCCGGCGCTGCCGACCGACGTGCGGCACAACTCCAAGATCGACCGGGCCCGCGTCACGGCGTGGGCCGAGCGGGTCCTGGCGGGCGAGAGGGCGGGGAAGCTGGCGTGAAGGTCCTGGTGACGGGGGCCAGCGGGATGCTGGGCCGGGAGACCGCGCGGGCGCTGGCCGCCCGCGGTGACGGGGTGCGCCTGCTGCAGCGCCGCCCGGCTGGTCTGGACGGCTTCGAGGAGGTCCTGGGCTCGGTGACGGACCCGGACGCGTGCGCGCGCGCCGTGGCCGGGGTCGAGGCCGTGGTGCACCTGGCGGCGAAGGTGTCGGTGACCGGCCCCCACCCGGAGTACGTGGCCACCAACGTCGACGGCACCGCCAACCTCCTGGCGGCCGCCCGGGCCGCGGGCGTGCAGCGGTTCGTCATGGTCTCCTCCCCCTCGGTGGCGCACGCGGGCTCGGCGCTGATCGGGGTGGGCACGACGCCGGCGGACCCGGCCGCGGCGCACGGGTCGTACGCGCGGACGAAGGCGCAGGCCGAGCTGCTGGCGCTGGCCGCCGACTCCCCCGGCTTCGCGGTCTGCGCGGTCCGCCCGCACATCGTGCTGGGGCCCGGGGACACCCAGCTGGTGCAGCGCATCGCCGACCGGGCCCGCGCGGGGCGGCTGCCGCTGCTGGACGACGGGACCGCGCTGATCGACACGACGTACGTCGACAACGCGGTGGACGCGCTCGTGGCGGCGCTGGACCGCTGCGCGGACGAGGGCGTGCACGGCGAGGCGTTCGTGGTGACCAACGGCGAGCCGCGCACGGTGGCGGAGGTCTTCGCCCGCATCTGCGCCGCCGCGGGCGTGCCCGCGCCGACGCGCCGGGTCCCCTCGGCGGTGGCCAAGGTCGCCGGCAGCGTCGTGGAGCGGGTCTGGACGCGGCTGGCGCTCCCGGACGAGCCGCCCATGACGCGGTTCCTGGCCGAGCAGCTGTCCACCGCGCACTGGTTCGACACCACCCGCACCCGGCAGCGGCTGGGCTGGTCGCCGCGGGTGCCGCTGGACGAGGGCTTCGACCGCCTCGCCGGAGGGTTCGCGGCCCGTTAGGGTCGCTGGGGTGATCAACGGGCCCGCCCTGACCCCCGCGCAACGACGGGCGCGACGCGTCCAGGAGGCGCGCCGAGACCTCGCCGACCTCGCCGGGGACCTCACCCCGCGCCCGGGCGAGCACGGCCTGCACCGGGCCGCGCGCATCGAGGACGCCGTCAAGGGCCTGGTGGGGTCCCGGCTGCGCCGGCGCGGCTACCACGCCCGCGCGCTGGCCTACCCCGGCTACGGCGGCCCCGGCTGGGTGCGGGTCTTCGGGCGGGTGCTGCTGGGCCGGGAGGGCACCCTCCAGGAGACCGAGCGCGACGAGGCCCGCAGCGTGCGGGGCTGGCGCAACTTCCTCACCGTCCCGGTGGCCGGAGCGGCGGTCACCGTGCGCATCGGCGGCCACGAACGGGTGGTGCACACCAGCCGCGACGGGTACGTCGACGAGCGCGTCGAGGTGGACCTGCCCCCCGGCACCCACGAGGTGGTCCTGACCGTGGGCCCGGAGTCCTTCGACCCGGGCACCCTGCCGCCGGACGTGGAGCTCGTCGAGGACGACACCGAGGGCGGCGCCGAGCGCCCCGAGGACAGCGCGGTCCGCCACAGCGGGACCGCGCCGGTGGTCGTCGTGGGGCCCGACCCGGTGACGGGGCTGCTGTCGGACATCGACGACACGGTCGTGGTGACCCGCCTGCCGCGGCCGCTGGTGGCGGCGTGGAACTCCTTCGTCCTGGACGAGCGGGCGCGCGTGCCGGTCAACGGGATGGCCGAGCTGTACCGGCAGGTGGTGGCCGAGAACCCCGGCGCGCCGGTGCTGTACCTGTCGACGGGGGCGTGGAACGCGGCGCCGACGCTGACGCGGTTCCTGCGCCGCTCCGGCTACCCCGACGGGCCGCTGCTGCTGACCGACTGGGGCCCGACGAACACGGGCTGGTTCCGCGACGGCTCGGCGCACAAGCGCGGCTCCCTGGCGCGGCTGGCGCAGGAGCTGCCGCAGGTGCGGTGGCTGCTCGTCGGCGACGACGGCCAGCACGACCCGACCCTGTACGCCGAGTTCCTCGCCGCCGCCCCCGAGCGGGTCGCCGGGGTCGGGATCCGCCGCCTGACCCCCGCCGAGCAGCTGCTGGCCGGCGGTCACCCGCTGGCCTCGGCGGCGACGCCGGAGTCCTCCCCCGTGCCGTGGGTCACCGGGGACGACGGCTACGAGATCCTGCACCGCTGGTACCGGGCGGGGATCCTGCAGGCCCCCTGAGGGCGGCCGCCCCCGGACGCGCGAAGGCCCCACCCCGGCAGGGGGTGGGGCCTTCGCGGTGCGGTCGGTCAGAGCTGGGTGCGGCGGGGGTTGGCGACCGAGGTCAGCTCCGCGGCCTCGCGCACGTCGATGACGACGGTCTCGGTGGTGGTGTTCTCGTCCATCTCAGGCCTCCTGGGGTCAGACGGTGCCGGTGCTTCGACCGCAGACGACGCTGTCCTCACCTGGTGGTGGCGGGTCGTTGGCAAGGTTAACGACCGCCCGTCGTCAGGCAATCCCCAGCTGCACCCGTTCGGGCGTGACGTTGGTCACCCGCCCGGACGCCGGCCGGACACGCAGCGCGAGGGGGTGCGAGGGGTCAGTCGGCGCGCCAGCAGGAGCGCCCGGCGGCCTTGGCCCGGTACATCGCCCGGTCGGCGGCGGCCAGCAACTCCTCGGGGCTCAGGCCGCCGTCGGTGCGGGCGGCGCCGACGCTGGCGGTGACGGTCACCGTGCGCGAGCCCAGGTCGACGGGGATGGTGATCCGCTCGCAGACGCGGTCGGCGATGGCCGCCAGCGCCTTGGCGTCGGCGACGTCCTGGCACACCAGCACGAACTCGTCACCGCCCAGGCGCGCGGCCAGGTCCCCGGTGCGCACCAGCCCGCTGAGCCGGTCGGCCACGTCGCGCAGCAGCTCGTCCCCGGCGGCGTGCCCGAGGGTGTCGTTGACGTCCTTGAAGTGGTCGAGGTCGACGAACAGCACCGCGCACCCGCCCCCGCGCCGCTGCGTGCGCCCGACGGCGGTGCGCAGCTGCTCCTCGGCCTTGGCCCGGTTCGGCAGCCCCGTCAGCGGGTCGTGCAGCGCGGCGCGCTCGAGCCGCTCGGCCTCGTTCCGGCGGGCGGTGATGTCCTCGACGAAGGCGAGGAAGGCCGGTTCGCCCGTGCTGGAGGACGTCAGCGACAGCGAGACCTGCGCCCACGCCGTCCGCCCGCTGGGCAGGTCGTAGCGCCGCTCCCGGTGCACGACCTCCGCGGTGCCCTCCAGCAGCGCCGCCAGCGCCTGCGCGGTGGGGGCCTCGGCGGGCTCGTCCCCGCCGCCGTCCCCGCAGGGGTCGGCGGGCGGGTCCACGAGCTCGGCGGCCGGGGCCCCGACCAGCTCGGACGCGTCGCGCTCGAGGAAGGTGCACAGGGCCTCGTTGACCTCGTGGATCCAGCCCTCGAGCCCGAACAGCAGCATGCCGACGGGGCCGCGGGCGAAGATCTCGTGGAAGCGCCGCTCGGAACCGGCCAGGGCGTCCATCGTCGTGATGGTCTCGGTGAGGTCCTGGGCGATGCCCACGGCCCGCACGGGCTGCCCGGCGGCGCCGCGGTCGGAGACGGTGGAACGGGTGTGCACCCAGCGCTCGTCGCCGTAGTCGCCCACGACGCGGTAGGTGCACTCGACGACCTCGCCGGGGCCCGCGGTCCGCAGCGAGCGGACGGCCCGCTCGACGCCGGGGGCGTCGTCGGGGTGGACGACGGCCAGCGGCAGGCTGCGGTCGGCCGAGGGCAGCCCCATGAGGGAGGCCCCGCCGGTGTTGGTCCACTCCACCAGGCCCGCGCCGAGGTTGATGCGGTAGATCGTGTCGGGGCTGGCGGCGATGACGGCCTGCTGACGGCCCAGCATGGTGCGCAGGGTCTGCGCCTGGGCGCGGGCGGCGGTGACGTCGCGGACGAGCAGGACCGCTCCCCCGTCGGTGGTGGCCCGCGCGTCCACGTGCGCGACCAGCAGCTGGCCGTCGGCGCGGCCGACGTCGACGTCGACCTCGACGTCCCCGGCGCGCACCGCGTCCAGGACGGCCGAGCCCGCGGGCACGGCGGTGGACAGGAGGGCGCGGTGGGCCGGCGGCGCCGCGGACCGGTCCGGGCCGGGGTCGTCCGCGCCGGCCGGGCCCAGGGTCGGCCCCAGCCACCAGGACAGGCGGTCCTCGCCGACGAGCTCGCCGGGGTCGCGGCCGACGGTGCGGGCGAAACCGGCGGTGACGTGCGCGACGCGCCCGGTCTCGTCCAGCAGGACGAGGGCGACGCCGGACTGCTCGAGGGCGGAGGCCACCCGGGACTCCGGGAACGCCCCGGCACGGCTCGACGACGGCGCTGCCGCCATGGTCCACCTCACCCCCGCTGGTCCCGCCGCTCGCGCGGGAGACCGCGCGACGTCTGGTCATGTCCTCGGACCGGACGGGGGTGACCTTGAGGGCTCGACGGGGACCGGTGCGGTGCCCCGTCGGCCGTCGGGCCGACGGGGGGTCGGCGGCGGGTCAGCGCGGGGTCACTGGGGGGCGCCGGCGCGGCGCACGATGCCCTGCAGGGCGGAGATGGCCTCCTCGGAGGCGGTGGCGGCGGCGATGTTCGCCTCGCGCACGGCCTCGTAGACCTCCTGGCGGTGCACCTGGACGTCCCGCGGGGCGTCGATGCCGACCCGGACGACGTCACCGCGGACCTCGAGCACACGCACGACGACCTCGTCGCCGATGACGACGGACTCCCCGGCCTTGCGGGTCAGGACCAGCATGCGACCAGTGTAGGTGACGAACCGTGGCCAGCCATGTCGTTCGTGTGACAAGAATGGCGCGTCCGCGTGACGCGGGCGGCGCCCGGGCGCTGACGCGCGGCGCCCGCCCTCCCCGAGGGGGAGGACGGGCGCCGGGACGTGCGGTGGGCGGTCAGCGGTCCCCGCGGCGGCGGCCGGTGGGCTCGTCCACGACCGGCTCGGCCGGGGCCTGCGCGGCCTGGGCCTGGTAGCCGCGCACGACCGCGCGCAGGACCTGGGCGGCCACCGAGGTGACGACCAGGGCCAGCACGAGGTGCAACAGGGCGGTGTCGACCTGGCCGGTGCCCCGGGCCACGGCCAGGATCGAGGGCCCGGCCAGCACCAGGCTGACGGCCAGCACGATCGCGGTCATCGGTCTCCTCCACGGCGTTGCCGGATCTGGGTCTGCATGACGTAGCGCCGCAGGCGGTCCGCGGCCGGGACCGGTTCGCTGAACGCGACGACGGCCTCGAGGCGGTCGGGGTCGAGGGCGCTGACGCACCGCACGACCTGACCGGCCTGGTCGACGGGCTGGCCCTCCAGGTCGAAGGAGAGCCGGGCCAGGCGGCCCAGGCGCACCCAGCTGCTGACCGGGACCGACAGCGCCGCCCCACCCTCGGACAGGTCCACCAGGTGGGCGGCCACGACGGCCTCCACCTCGGCATCGGCAGCACCGGCCTCGTCCTGGAGGGGGTCGCCGGCGACGGGCGAGACGTGCGCCCGCCCCGTGGCCGGGACCCGGGCGAAGCGGCGGCGCTGCTCGACCACGACCTCGCCGCACGGGGCGAGGTCCCAGGCCGGGACGCGGCGGCGGGTGACCTCGGCGATCAGGAAGTCCTGACGGCTCTGCCCGCGCTGACCGGCCCAGAGCACCGAGACCGCCAGCCCGGGGGCCACGACGTGCAGGTCCCCGCGGAAGCTGGGGGCCGCCACGACGAGGCCGCCCTCGGAGGCGTCCTCCACGCGGGTGGGGACGCGGACGGTCTCACCGCCGAACGCGTCGGGTATCTGGACCTCGACCCAGACCCGGTCGTTCAGACCGGGCCAGTGGGCCGGACCCGAGCGGTGCGGCGGTGCGCCCGCGGTGGCGCGTCTGGACATGGGTGCGTGATCCGGGGTTGCGCGGCGACGGGCGCTCAGCGCATCCCGGGGTCGCCGGCCGCGTCCAGCAGCAGGCCCGCCCAGGCGCCGGAGGTCGCGGGGCGGCCGTCGAGGAAGCCGACGGGCACGTCCAGGGACAGCACGTCCAGCGGGTCCGGGCTCTCGGCGGCGCGGTGCACGGCCAGGCGGCGGGCCGGCAGGCCGACACCCTCCAGGGCGCGCAGCAGGCTGGCGACGGCGTGGCTGCGGCGGGTGGCGTCGACGCAGACGACGACCGAGGCGGCACCGATCTCGGCGGCCATGCGGGCCGCGCGCTCGGCGTCGGCACCGGTCGGGCGGGCCGGGACGGCCACGGTCAGCGGCGCGCTCCAGCGGCGGGCCTGCTCCTGGCGGGCCGGCAGCTCGTCGGCGGTCACGGTGTTCTGCACGTCGGCGCGGCCCAGGACGAGCGGGGCCTCGGAGCCGACCTCGTCGGCGACCAGCAGCGCGGCGGCCACGACGGCGTCGGCCTCGCCGATGACGACCACGAGCTCACCGGCGCCCACGCGCAGCGGCGCGGGGACGTCGATGTCGCGCGCCAGGCGCAGCACGTCGCTGGTGTCCTGCGGTTCGCGGTAGGACATGCGCGACGACCCAGGGCGGTCGCTGTAAGTGGTCACGGGTTCACGGTAAGTCAGATCCATGGTCATCGCCTCGCTGTCGTCCCCGGTTCGGTTGCCTGCTCGTTCGACGCCGCGGTCGGCGGGGCGCTCGGTGGCGCGCTCACGCTGCGGCTGGGTGCGCACCGGACGGTCGTCCTGGCGCTCGTAGGCCTGCTCGAAGCCCTGACCGAACTGGTCGTAGGACTGCTCGTAGGGCTGGTCGTAGGGCTGCTCGAGCGCCTCGTAGTCGTGCGCCCACTCACCGCGGCGGTCGGTCTCGAAGCGCTCGCCGAACTGGTCGCCGAACTGGTCGCCGAACTGGTCCTCGACGGCCGTGGGGCGGCGCAGTTCCGGGCGGCGGGCCGGGCCACGGCCCTCCGGGCGGGTGCTCGCGCCGTTGGCTGCACCGAACTGATCGGACACGCGTTCCTCCGGGGTGCGAACGGGACGGTCGAAGCGGGACTGCACACGGGCCTCGGGGCGCCCCTCGCGGGGACGGGCGGGACGCTCCGACGTCGTCACGGAGCGTACATCAGCCGTTACTCCAGTCGCAGGAGTTCGCGTGGCGCCCGACCGCATCGCGGCCATCGTGCGGGCGAAGGAGTCGCTCTCGGTCGAGATCGGCCGGTGCGGGCGGACCGGGCGCTCGGCCGCGGCCTGCGCCGGGACCGGGCGCTGCGCGGGACGCTGCACCGGGCGCTGGACGGGGGTCTGCGCCCGGGTCGGGGCGGGGGCCTGCGCGGGACGCTCGGCGGCGCCCTGGCCGGCGGCGAACATGGCGCCCAGGCGGTCGGTGCCGTCCACGGCGTCGGCCGCGGCCAGCACCTCCCCCAGGGACCGCGGCGCGGTCGGCGCGGGCCGCTCCGCGACGCGCGCGGCCTGGCGGCGGCGGACCTCGGCGGTGCGCAGCTCGCGCTGGCGCTCCAGCTCGGCCCGCTCCCTGTCCCGGCGCTCGATCATCTGCTGCTGCATCCGCTCCTCTTCCAGGGCACGTTCGGCGGCTCCACGCTGACGGGCGACGCGCTCGGCCTCGGCCCGCTCGGCGGCGGCCCGCTCGGCCTCGGCGCGCTCGGCGGCGGCCCGCTCGGCCAGCACGCGCTCGGCCTCGGCGCGTTCAGCCTGCACACGCTCGGCTTCGGCGCGCTCGACCTCGGCGCGCGCCTGCTCGAGCAGCTCCTCCTCGAACGCGGCGACGGCCTGCTCGGCGGTCTCCTCGTCGGACTCCGCCGGAGCGGTGTCACCCGTTTGCGCGATCACGAGGTGGTCCTCGGCACCGGCGGCGGGAACCTTGAGCGCCTCCCGCACCTCGTCCTGCGCCTCGTCCTGCACCTGGTCCTGCACCTGGTCCTGCACCTGGTCCCGGACGTCCTCGCCGGCCGCGCCACCGCTGGCGCGCAGCATCTCCAGCAGACCCGCCCGGGCGGCCTCGAACTCCTGCGCGGGGGCCTCGGCGACGGCGATCGCCGCAGCGGGCGCGGCGGCCGGGGCGCTGAGGGCGGTGCTCTCGGCGGCGTCGGCGGCGGCCAGCAGGGCCTCGAAGTCGAGGGCCTCGCGCTGCTCCTCCCCCTCGGCGGGGACGGAGGTACGGGGTGCGGGGTCGGTCAAGGCGTCTCCTGTGCTGCCGTCGGCCGGGCCGTCCATCTCGACGGTCACCTCGTAGCGTTCCTTGCTGAAGAAGCCGGCGACGCCTCCGGAACGGATGCGCTCGGCGCGGACGACGCGGGCTGCGGGGCCGTGCTGCTCGCGGACCTCCTTCAGGAGGTCCTGCAGGTCAGAGCCTTCAAGAAGCAAGTGCATGGACACCGCTCACCGATCCAACCGTCTCGATCCGGGGGTGGTTGCTCACGTCGTCGTAGGACAGGACGTGCAGGCGGCCCACGGCCACCTTCAGCAGACGTCGCAGGGGCGCCCGCAGGGGGGGTGCGCACACCAGGACCGCGCTGATGCCCTGCCCTTCGGCACGTTCGAGGCAGGAACTTGAGCCGGTCACCAGGTGCTCGGCGGTCAGGGCGTCCAGGGCGAGGCTGGCGCCGTGCTCACCGGGTCGCAGGGACTCGGCCAGCTGCTGCTCCAGCACCGGGTCCAGCGTGATGACGTGCAGGACGCCGTCCTGCTCGTGGACGGCCGCCACGGCCGGGCCCAGGGCGCGGCGGGAGGCCTCCACGAGGCCGTCGAGGTCGGAGCCGGCCTTGGCGCGCAGCGAGAGCGCCTCGAAGATGCGGGCCAGGTCCCGGATCGGGACAGCCTCGTCGAGCATGGCCTGCAGGACGCGCTGGACCTCGCCGAGGGTGAGCACCGCGGGGGTGAGCTCGTCGACGACGGCGGGGTGGGTGCGCTTGAGCGCCTCGACCAGGGAGCGCACGTCCTCGCGGGACAGCAGGCGCGGGGCGTGGGTCCGCACGAGCTCACCGAGGTGGGTGATGAGCACGCTGGCGCGGTCGACGACGGTGGCGCCGGTGAGCTGGGCCTGGTGGCGCAGCTCGGCGGGGATCCACTTGCCGGCCAGGCCGAAGACGGGCTCGACCGTGGTGCGGCCGGGCAGGCCGTCGAGGTTGTCGCCCAGGGCCAGGACCTGCCCGGGCGGGGCCATGCCGCGGGCGACCTCGACGCCGGAGATGCGCACCGCGTAGGTGGACACGGGCAGGTCGAGGGAGTCGCGGGTGCGGACCGGGGGCACGACGAGGCCCAGCTCCAGGGCGATCTTGCGGCGCAGGGCGCGGACGCGCTCGAGCAGGTCGCCACCGCCGGAGGTGTCGACGAGGTCGACGAGGTCGGGGGCCAGGACCACCTCGAGGGGGTCGACGCGCATCTCCTCGAGGAGGTTCTCGGCGGCCTCGCCGGGGTTGACGGGCGCGGGGGCCAGCTCGGCCAGCGCGGCCTGGCGGGCGGTCTCCTTGTCCCGCTTGGCGATGCGGGTGGAGGCGAAGATCGCCGCGCCGCCGATGACGAGGAACGGCAGCTTGGGCATGCTCGGGATGAGCGCCAGGACGATGAGCGCACCGCCGGCGATCTGGAAGGCCAGCTTCTGCGAGGACAGCTGCTTGATCGCCTCCGAGCCCATGTCCCCGGTGCTCGTGGAGCGGGTGACGATGAGGCCGGTGGCCACCGACAGCAGCAGCGCGGGCACCTGGGAGACGAGGCCGTCGCCGATGCTCAGCAGCGCGTACTTCTGGATCGACTCGGCCGGGCCCAGGCCGTGCTGGACCATCCCGATGGCGAAGCCGCCGATGAGGTTGATCAGCACGATGATGATGCCGGCGATGGCGTCGCCCTTGACGAACTTCGAGCCACCGTCCATGGCGCCGTAGAAGTCCGCCTCGGCGCTGACGTCGGCGCGGCGCTGGCGGGCGGTGGCCTCGTCGATCAGACCGGCGTTCAGGTCGGCGTCGATGGCCATCTGCTTGCCGGGCATGGCGTCCAGGGTGAAGCGGGCCCCGACCTCGGCGACGCGCTCGGCGCCCTTGGTGATGACGACGAACTGGATGACGATGAGGATCAGGAAGATCACCAGGCCGATGACCAGCGACCCGGAGATCACGAAGTGGCCGAAGGCCTCGATGACCTTGCCGGCGTAGCCGTTGGACAGGACCAGCCGCGTGGAGGCGACGTTCAGGCCCAGCCGGAAGAGCGTGAGCACCAGGATGAGCGAGGGGAAGACCGAGAAGTCCAGGACCCGCTTGACGAACATCGTCATCAGCAGCGCGATGAGCGAGAGCGTGATGTTGAGGGCGATGAGGAAGTCCAGCAGCGCCGCCGGCAGGGGCACGACGAGCAGCAGGACGATGCTGACGACCCCCGCGGGGACCACCAGTTGCGAGAGGTTGGGGAGTCTCACTGCACCGCCTGTCGATCTCGGGACCCGTTCGGGTGTCCCTCGTCCAGCGGCCCGTCCAGGGCCTCGCTTCAGCCTTCCTGGCTACGCCCTCCTTCGGCACGCGGCACCGCGACCTTTAACCGGCCCGGCCTCACCCGTCCGGGTGCACCCGCCCCCGCGGGCGGCGCGCGCCGCGTGACCTCCGGCCCGGGGGTGGCGGAGCGGGGCGACGGCGCTCCTAGGATGTCGGGCCCTGGACCGAGGTCCACCCACCGCCGCCGGGAGACGACGTGACCGAGCCGACCGACACCGCCGCGCGGGGACGACGCCTGCACACGACGCTCGGCGCCCTCGGCGCGCAGGACGTGGGCCTCGTCCTGCCGCACGAGCACCTCCTCGTCGACTTCCGGCCCGCCGGCTCCCCCGGCTTCGCCCGGGCCGACCCGGCCGTGTTCGCCTCCGTCGTGGACCCGCTGCTGGCCGGGGCCGCCGCGGCCGGGGTCACCGCGCTCGTCGAGTGCACGCCCCCCGGCCTCGGGCGGCGCGTCGACCTCGTCCTCGACGCCAGCCGCCGCACGGGCCTGCCCGTGGTGGTCGCGACCGGGGTCTACCGGGAACCGTGGGTGCCGGACTGGGTGTACGGCGCGAGCGACGACGAGCTCGAGGCGTGGATGCACCGGGAGCTGACCGAGGGCGTCGAGGGCTCCGGCGTCCTGGCGGGGTTCATCAAGATCTCGGCGGCCGAGGACGGCATCCGGCCGGTCGAGGAGCGCGTCGTGCGCGCGGCGGCCCGGGCCGCGGCGCGCACCGGGGCGCTGGTGGGGTCCCACACCACGGACGGGCGCGTGGTGCTGGGGCAGATCGACCTCGCCGTGGCCGAGGGCCTGGCCCCGGACCGCTTCCTGTCGATCCACACGCAGACCATCACCGACCCGGGTCTGCGGCAGGCGATCGTCGACCGCGGTGCGTGGATCGAGTTCGACGACGTCGGGCAGGGCGGTCGGGACGGGGACGCCCGGACGCTGGAGCTGGTGCTCGACAGCCTCGCGGCGGGGCAGACCGGCCGGGTCCTGCTGTCCCACGACGCGGGCTGGTTCGACCCGGCCCTGCCCGGTGGCGGCACCCCGCGGCCGTTCACGGACCTGACCGGCTCGTTCCTGCCGGCGCTGCGGGCCGCGGGGGTCGGGGCCGGGGTCCTCGACGAGCTCTGCGTCCGCAACCCGTTCCGCGCCTTCGCGCGGTGAGCCGCGCCCCCCGCGAGCACGACAGCCCCGCTCCCGGGGTCGGGGGCGGGGCTGTCGCGGCCGGTCAGCGGTGGTGGGTGACGGCCGGCGGGGTGGTCGGCGGGGTGGTCGGCGGGGTGGTCACCAGCCGGCGGCGGCCTGCCCGGCCCCGGCGAGGGCCTTGTCGATGGCGGCGGCCAGCGCGCTGACGACGAACGGCTTGGTCAGGTAGGTCGCCCCCAGCGCCTCCCCGGCGGCGATGTCCTCGGGGCGCACCCGCGCGGACAGGAAGATGGCGGGCAGCTCGGCGTGCTCGGGCTGGGCGCGCAGGTTGTGCAGCAGCTCCAGGCCGGTCATCCCGGGCATGGCGACGTCCAGGACGACGACCTCGGGGGTGCCGCGCTCGGCGATGACCGTCAGGGCCTCCGGGCCGGAGGCCGCCGAGACGACGCGGTGGCCCAGCCCCCGCAGCCGCAGCTCGACGAGCTGGCGGATGTCGGGGTCGTCCTCGACGACCAGCACTCGAGCCATGGCGGGGTCCTCCTGGACCTGGAAGGGGCGTGGGGGTTCTCGTCCGGCCTGTTCGGCCGGGTTCAGGCCGACCTGAGCGGCGCGGTGGTCCCGCCCACCGCACCGGCCCCGGGCTGGACGCCGGCCCGGTCCCCAGTCTGGCCGACGGCGGGGAAGGTGGCGCGCAGCGTCGCGCCGCCGCCGGGGGTCGGCTCGGCGGCGATGCGCCCGCCGTGGCGCTCGACGATGCGCTGGCAGGTGGCCAGCCCGATGCCGTGCCCGGGGCGGCGCTGGGCGCCGGTGCCCTCCCCGCCGGTGCCGGCGACGGCGAACATGGCGAAGACCTGCTCGCGCTGGGCGGCGGGGATGCCGCGGCCGTTGTCGGCCACGGTCAGCTCCCAGCCGCCGGTGGGCAGGTCCCGCACGGCGACCTCGACGTGGCTGGCGCGCGCGGGGTCGCGGTAGCGCACGGCGTTGCCGACGAGGTTCTGCAGCAGCTGGCGCAGCAGGACCGGGTCGGCCCGCACGTGGGCGGGCGCGCCGCCGGGACCGGCGCCGCGCTCGGCGTAGGTGATGCGCGAGGGCGCGGCCGCGGTGCCGAGGTCCTCCACGACGTGGGACAGGACGTCGCGGACCGCGACGGGCTGCAGGACCAGGCCGGTGGAGTCGGCGCGCGCGTGCTCCAGGACGGCCTCGATGAGCCCCTGCATGCGCTGCGCGGCGCGCAGGGCGGTGCCGGCCCACTGCGCGCCCTCGGGGCCCAGGGTGGTGGTGTGGACGTCCAGCAGGAGCTCGAGGTAGCCGACGACGGCGGTCAGGGGGGCGGCCAGGTCGTGGCTGGCGACGGCGGCGAGGTTGGCCAGCTCGTCGTTGGAGCGCCGCAGCTGCTCCCCGGCCCGTTCGAGGGCCTCGACGTGGGCCCGGTCGGCGGTGACGTCCTGCATGGCCACGACGGCGCCGATGACGGTGCCGGCCGCGTCGTGCAGCGCGCGGCCGGTGCAGACCACCCGCACGGGGTCGCCGTCGCGGGGGGCGATGAGCACCTCCACGCCGCGCACGGCCTCCCCGGCCAGGGCGCGGCGCAGGGGGACCTCGCCGTCGGCCAGCGGGGTGCCGTCGACGGCCAGGAGCCGGTGCGCGGCGCCGGAGGAGCCGTCGGGGCCGTGGACGAGGCCGTGCAGGCGGCGGGCGGTGGGGTTGAAGACGGTGAGCCGGCCCGTGGCGTCGCACGCCACGACGGCGACGTCGACGGAGTCCAGTAGGGCGAGGGTGAACTCCTCGCGGCGCTCCAGCTCGGCCAGGGTCAGCTGGGCCAGCTCGCGCTGCTCCTCGACCTCGGCGGCCAGGACGGCCTGCTCGCGGTGGCGCCGGTGGCGCTCGAGCAGGGCCACGACGACGCCGGCGAGGTCGCGCAGCCGCTGGACCTGCTCACCGGTCAGGTCGTGGCGGACGGTGTCGAAGACGCACAGGCTGCCCAGGTGGTGCCCCTCGGGGCTGACCAGGGGCGCGGAGGCGTAGAAGACGACGTCGGCGAGGCGGCCGTCGACCCAGGCGGAGTCGCGGTAGCGGGCGTCGGCGCGGGCGTCGGGGACGACGACGACGTCGGGGTCGCCGAGGTTGCGGGCGCACAGCGACTCCAGGCGGTCCGAGGCGGCGCCGCGGAAGCCGACGGCCGACAGCTGGCACTGGCGGTGGGCGTCGATGAGGTTGACGGTCGCGGTGGGCACCCCGGCGAGGGAGGCGGCGATGCGGACCACGGCGTCGAGCTCGGGGTCGCCGGGGCGGTCGAGCAGGCCGTAGCCGCGCAGCGCGGCGACCCGCTGGGCCTCCCGGTGCGGGGGCAGCGGCCGGGGGCCGCCGGCGGGCACGGGTGCGGGGGCGGGGGACGTGGGGACGGTGGTCATCGGGCACCTCCTGCGCCGAGGTCGAGGGGTTCGCGGGCGGGCGGGGGCCCGGGGGGCGCGGTGAGCTCCCCGGACCGCAGGGGCAGGGTAAGGACGGCGGTGGTCCCCCGGTCCTCGACGGAGTCCAGCTCGACCCGCCCGCCGTGCAGGCGGAGCAGGTCGCGGGCCACGGTCAGGCCCAGGCCGGTGCCGGGGACCTGCTGCAGGGCGGCGTTCGAGCCGCGCGCGAAGCGGTCGAAGACCCCGGCGACCTCCCCGGCGGGGATGCCCATCCCGTTGTCCTGCACGACGATCCGCACCGCGTCCGGGTGGCGTTCGACGCGCAGGCGGACGAGGGACCCGGCCGGGGAGAACTTCACGGCGTTGTCGACGACGGCCAGCAGGGCCCGGTGCAGGTGGTCGCGGTCGCCGGGCACGCTCAGCCCGGCGAGCTCGTCGGGGGCGCTGGTGCAGCGCACGGTGCCGCCGCGGGCCGGGCCGGCGGCGACGGTCGCCAGGACGCTGCCGACGAGGTCGGCGAGCTCCGTGGTGCCCCGGCCGGGGGCCGCGGACTCCACGCGGGACAGCAGCAGGAGGTCCTCGATGAGGGCGCGCAGCCGCTCGGTGTTGCGCTCGACGATGGCGAGCACGGCGGCGACGTCGTCGCCGACCGGTCCCAGGGCCCCGTCGCGCAGCAGTTCCAGGTAGCCGGCGATGGAGGTCAGGGGCGTGCGCAGCTCGTGGGAGACGGTCGCCAGGAGGTCGGACTTGACCGACTCGACATCGCGCAGCTCCCCCAGCAGCCGTTCCTGGGCGCGGTACAGGCCGGCCAGGACGAGGGCGCGGGCCAGGTCCACGGCCACCGACCGGGCCAGCTCGACCTCCTCGGCGCTCCAGTCGCGGGGACCGCGGCCGCACACCAGGGTGAGCAGCCCGTGCGGGTTCTCCCCCACCCCGATGGGCACCAGCAGCACCGCGCGGGCGTCGGTGCCGCGCACGAACGCGTCGGGGACCGCCGAGCGGCCGCGCGCGGCGCGGGTGTCGGCGACGGCGTGGACGTCCCCGGCGGCGTGCAGCCCGGCCAGCCAGGCGCGGGCGTCGCCGGGGACCTCGCCGGGGACCTCACCGGGGACCTCGCCGGGGGCGTCGGTGAAGACCTCCTCGGCCAGCGGCAGCAGGGGGTCGCGGGCCCACTCCCCGGCCACCGGCCCCAGCCCGGTGCCGCCGGGACCCACGGGACCCTCGGGGTCCCGGGGGTCGCGGAGCATGCGCACCCACGCGCGGCTGACGTCGAGCTCATGGCCCAGGCGGGTCACCGCGACCTGCAGGGCGTCGCGGGCGACGAGCTGGTCGCGCACCTCGCGGCCGATGTCGCCGGCCACCCGGTGCAGGTGGGCGGAGCGCTCGGCGGCCTCCAGCAGCCGGCGGTTCTCCCGGGCCAGGTCGTTGACGGCCAGCGCGACCGTGCGGACCTCCGCGGGCCCGCCGGCGGGGTCGGCCTGGGCGCGGCGGTCACCGCGGCCGAGGGCGTCGAGGACGTCCACCAGGGCGCGCAGGGGGTCCACGAGGGCCCGGCGGGTGCGGGCGCCGGCGGTGGCGACGACGGCGAGCGCCGCGAGGAGGGTCAGGCCGGTGCCGGCCAGGGCGCCGTAGCGGACCAGGTTCTCGGTGCTCGTCGCGTCGCGGCGCTGGTGGCGGGCCAGGGCGTCCAGGCGGGTGTTGGCGTCGCGCGCCGCGGCGTACGCGGCGACCTCGGCGGCGGCCCCGGCGGTGTCGGCGGCCCCGCGGTCGGGGTCGGTGCTGGCCAGCCAGACGTCGATGAGCCGGGACTGCTCGGTGAACAGGCTGCGCTGCAACGGGTCGGTGAGCAGGGACTGGACGCGGCCGCGCAGGGCGGGCAGGGCGGCCACGGCGTCGGTGTAGGTGCGCAGGCGCGCGGGCTGGCCGCTGTCGCGGTAGTCGCGGACGGCGGCGTCGGCGTCGGCGAGGGTCAGCTGCACCGTGGCGTTGGCGGCTTCGAGGCCGCGCAGCTGGGTCTCGCGGTCGCGGGAGGCGCCGGTCAGCAGCAGGCCGCCGGCGCCGGTGACGCCGACGAGCAGCAGGAGGGCGACGACGCCGCCGAGGACGCGGGTCAGGCGGGCGGCGACGGAGGCGCCGCGGGTGGTGCGGGCACCGGGCGCGGGGCGCGGGGCGTGCCCGCCCGGCGCGCGTCGCGCGTCGTCACCATCACCCGTTCGGCCCACGTGTGCACCATCGGCCCCGAGGTCCGCCACCTTGAACCCCCTCGCCCGCGGGACTCCCCCACCGCGGGCGCCCGCCCGGCTCAGGCCGGGACCGTGTGGGCCTCGCCGAACGCCGTGAGCGAACCGCGCGTGCGCAGGCTCATGACGAAGGCCAGGACCTTGGCGACGGCGGCGAAGAACTCCGGGGGGATCTCCTGGCCGACCTTGACGCCCTTGTACATGGCGCGGGCCAGCTCGACGTCCTTGACGAGGGGCACGTCGTGCTCCTTGGCCTTCTCGCGGATCTTGGAGGCGATGGCGCCGGCGCCCCGGGCCACGACCTTGGGCGCGCCGGTGCCCGGCTCGTAGCGCAGGGCGATGGCGATGTGGGTGGGGTTGACCAGCACGACGTCGGCCTTGGCGACGTCGGCCATCATGCGGTTGCGGGACATGGCCATCTGCTTGGAGCGGATGGCGCCCTTGAGCAGCGGGTCGCCCTCGGCGTTCTTGTGCTCCTGCTTGATGTCCTGCTTGCTCATCTTCAGCTTGCCCATGACGCGGCGCCGGCTCATGGCGTAGTCGGCGGCGGCGATGAGCAGACCCACGACGATGGTGACGACGATCATCTTCACGACGGCCGCGCCGGTCATCGACAGGACCGCGCCGGTCGGCATGAGGCCCTGGCCGATGAGCTCGGGGGCGAGGTTCTTGACGACCAGCCACACCGCGACGCCGATGAGGACGGTCTTCAGCAGCGACTTGACGCCCTCCCACAGCGCCTGCGGGCCCCAGTGCTGCTTGAAGCCGTTGACGGGGTTGAGGTTGGAGAACTTCGGCTTCAGCTTCTTCGGCGCCGGCCGCAGGGTGCCCTGGACCGCGCCGGCGACCACGACGGCCAGGACGGTGGCGACGGCCAGCGGCCCCAGGACGCCGGGGATCCCGGCGAAGGTGTCGGTGAGCACGCTCAGGGCCCGCCCGGGTTCGGGGTCGGCGGCGACCTCGGCGATGCGGCCCAGGGTGCGCTGGCCCAGGACCTTGCCGGCCTCGATGGTGTGCGGGATGGCCACGGCGCCGGCACCGGTGGACAGCCAGGCCCCGACGTCCCGGGAGAACGGGATGTTGCCCTCGTCGCGCGCCTCCTTGAGGCGCTTGGCGGTCGGCTTCTCGGTCTTCTCCCCGCTCACCCGGTCCCACCCCCGACCACGGGGGTGACCATCCGCACGACGGTCTCGCGGGCGGTGTCGGCCATGTCGGAGACGACGCCGGGCAGCAGGGAGAAGGTGAAGCCGGCCAGGGTGAGGCAGATGAGGATCTTCACGGGGAAGCTCATGGCGAAGACGTTGAGGGCCGGGGCGACGCGCGACAGCAGGCCCAGCCCGATGTCGGTGATGAACAGGACGGCGATGAGGGGCGCGGCGATCTGCAGGGCGGACAGCGCGAGCTGGCCGACGCCCTCGGTGAAGACCCTCGCGACGGTGCCGGCGTCGACGCCGGCGTTCAGCGGCAGGACGTCGAAGGAGCGGAAGAACCCCTGCAGGATGAGCAGGTGGCCGCCGGTGACGACGAGCAGCGCCGTCGTGGTCCACGCGTAGAGCTTGCCGAAGATGGCCGTCTGGGTCTGCATGAGCGGGTCGTAGGCGCTGGCGAGCTGGAAGCCGCCGAAGAGGTCGAGCATGTCCCCGGCGGCCTGCACGGCGGCGAACACGAGCGCGACGAAGGCGCCCATGACGACGCCGACGAGGGCCTGCTGGACGACGGCGGTGATGAGGGCGGCCGGCTCCACGGCGGGGACGGTGCCGCGCAGCCCCTGGGCCAGCGGCAGCGCGATGGCGACCGACAGCATGGCCTTGACGCGGCCGTTGACGGCCTTGTTGGCGAACGGCGGGGCGAGCACCACGAAGGCGGCGGCGCGCACCGAGGCCAGCAGGACCGCCACGAGCAGGTCGAGGGGGACGTTCGGGAGGCCTTCCACGCGGCTCAGCCGCCGTGGGTCAGCAGGGCGGGGATCTGCTCGTACAGCGCGGTGGTGAAGCTGGTGAGCTCCCCGAGCATCCACTTGCCGCAGATGACGATGGCCGCACCGACCGCGAGGGCCTTGGGGACGAAGGAGATCGTCTGCTCCTGCAGCTGGGTGACGCTCTGGAACAGCGAGATGCCGAAACCGACCGCCAGGGCCGTCAGGAGCATGGGGGCGCAGAGCTTGGCGGCGAGGACGAGAGCGGTCATCCCCAGGTGGATGACGGTCACGTCGGTCATCAGCTTCGCCTTCCGGTCGCGGGGGTGTTCTGCAGACTGTTTCGGCCGTACGGGTGAAACCCTTGAGCCCGAACGGGTCAGCGCCCGCGGCGCCCGTCCCTCACCTCCCCACCCCGCGGTGATCAAGCACTTCGGTGATCGAGCACTCGTGGACAGGAGTGCTTGATCACCGAAGTGCTTGATCACCGCGGGGAGGGGGTGGGAGGGGCCGGGACGCACGACGCCGCGCCGCGGCCCCGGGCGGTCGGGACCGCGGCGCGGCGTTCGGGTGGTGGCAGCGCCTGCGGCGCAGCGGGTCAGCCGGCGTAGGAGGCGACGAGGGACTTGATGACCAGGCCCCAGCCGTCGACCATCACGAACAGCAGCAGCTTGAACGGCAGGGACACCGTGACCGGGGGCAGCATCATCATGCCCAGGCTCATCAGCGCCCCGGAGACGACGATGTCGATCACCAGGAAGGGGATGAAGATGACGAACCCGATGATGAACGCGCTGCGCAGCTCCGACAGGGCGAACGCCGGCACGAGCGTCGTCAGCGGCGTCTCCTCGCGGGTCTCGGGCAGGTCCCGCTTGGCGGCCTTGGTCATCAGCGCCAGCTCCTCCGGGCGCGTCTGCTTGAGCATGAACTCCTTCATCGGCTGCGAACCGTCCGTGAAGGCGACCGTCGCGGTCTTCTCGCCCTTGAGGTAGGGCTGGATCGCGGCGTCGTTGACGGCGCTGAACGTCGGCGCCATGACGAACATCGTCAGGAACAGCGCCAGACCGGCCAGGACCTGGTTCGGCGGGGTCCCCTGCAGGCCCAGGGCGTTGCGGGTCAGGCCCAGGACGATGAGGATCTTGGTGAAGCTCGTCGTGAGCAGCAGCAGCGCGGGGGCCACCGACAGCAGGGTCAGGGCGATGATGACGGTGATCGACTGGCTGGGCTTGCCGTCCAGGCCGTTGATCGTCACCGACCCCGAGACGGGCCCGGTCGGCGCGGCCGGGGCCGCCGGTGCCGTGGGGGCCTGCACGCCCGCGCCCAGCGCGGTGCTCATGGCGGCGGGCGCGGCGGCCACGGCGGGGGCGCTCGCGGGGGCCGACGCCTGGGCGCTGAGGGCGCCCCCGACGACCAGGCCGCCGGAGAGCACCAGCGCGGCGGCCAGGCTCCGCGCCCGGCGGGGGGCGCGGCGGGTGGCTCGGGACTCCATCACCTGCGGGTCGTCCTCTCACGCAGAACGTCGACTGCCTTGGACCAGGTGGCCGGGGACAGGGCCGAACCGCTCACACCGGGGGCGGTGTACCGGGCGGGGGCCTTCACGGCGATCGTCTCGCCGGCCTTGCGGACGTACCGCTCCCCCACCGCGGGGGCCGGGACGTCCGGTGCGTCGTCGGCGTCCGTGCCGTTCGTGCGCTCCGCCGCGTCCGTGGCGGTGCCGCCGACCTCTTCGACAGCTTCGGCCGAGGGCTTGAACACGGCCTCGACGTCGGTCTCCCCCAGCAGGCTCACCCCGGCGTCGGAGACCCCGACGACCAGGGCCTTGTCGCCGACCTTGACCAGCGCGACGGCGGCCTTCGCACCCAGGCTCTGCTTGGCCAGGACGGCGAAGTCAGCCCCGCCGGCCGCGGCGCCCTGACGGCGGCGCAGCCAGCGGGAGATCAGGTACACCAGGCCGAGCACCGCGACCAGCGAGATGCTCGTCCGCGCGATCGCGGCGACGGCGTCCATCAGGCGCCGGCCTCCGGGGTGACGATCTCGGTGATGCGGATGGCGTAGTCCTCGTCCACGACGACGACCTCACCGCGGGCGATGAGCTGGCCGTTGACCAGGATGTCGGCGGGCGAGCCCGCCGCGCGGTCCAGCTCCACGACCGAGCCCGGCGTCAGGGCCAGCAGGTCCTGCACCGTCATCGAGGTGCGGCCCAGCTCGACCGTGACGTCCATCTGCACGTCGCGCAGCAGGTCCATCGTGCGGCGCGGGCCGGCGGCGGCCGGGGACGCACCGGCGAACGCCGCCGCCGAGGGCGCCGGGGCCGGGGCCTCGGTCTGCGCGGTGAGGGTCAGGCCGATGAGGGCCAGGGTCTCCCCCGCCGCGTCGACGACCGCGACCGCGCCCCCGTCGAGCTGGCGCAGGGCCTGGGCGGGGTCGCCCTCGACACCGGCCTCCAGGACGCACTGGCCCAGGGCGTGCACGACGGTCTCCAGCGCCGGGCGCAGGGCGTCGACGGGGTCCAGGGCGCCCTCGGGGCTCATGAGGAGCGTGTTCAGCGTCTCCTCCCCTACGATGACGGTGACGCGGCCGTTGGAGGCGCCGGCGAAGTTCGCCGACACGGCGGTGCCCTCGTCGCCGAGGTCGGGGGCCTGAGCGACCGCGAGGACGCTGGAGATGGTCCCGGGCGCCGACAGGGGCAGGACGGCGAGCGCAGCCTGGGCGGCCTCGCGCAGCGTGGACATGAGGTCGGCGTGGGTGGCGGTGCTCATCGTGCGTTCTCCTCGGGGGTCGGGACGATCAGGCAGGCGAGTTTGGCGCCGCGCGTTCCGGCGACGGCGGAGGCCACGGAAGCGCCCTGGGCGACGACCTCGAGGGGCTCGTCGGCGCGGTGCGGCAGACGCAGCACGTCTCCGGGGATGAGGGAGAGGATCTCGTCGGGACGCATCTGGGCGGCCTTCATGCGCACCGAGACGTCGACCGGGATGTTCTCCAGGTGGTCGTCGAGGCGGTCGCGCATGAGGCGGCGGACCCGCAGCTCCTCGGGGCTCGCCACGCGCAGCTCGGCGGCCGTCAGCGCCGCCGACAGCGGGTCCAGCGGCATGGCCAGGGTCGCGGTGCCCGTGACGCCCTCGATCTGCAGGTGGAACGCGGAGACGATCATCACGTCGGTGGCCGCGGCGGCCTGCGCGAACGCGGGGTTCTGGTCGATCGCCGTCAGCTTGGGCTTGAGGTCGGTGACCGTGGCCAGCGAGGAGGACAGCTCCACGAGGGTGCGCTCGACCAGACCGCGGGCCAGGACGGCCTCGATGTCGGTCAGCTGCCGGCTGGGCTGGGCGTTGGTCCCGGTCCCGCCGAGCATCCGCTCGATGCTGGAGAGCACGAAGCCGATGTCGACGTGCAGGACCGCCGCGCCCACGAGGGGCTCGGGGTCGAACACGGCCATGACGGTCGGCATCGGCAGGGAGGCCGCGTACTCGTCGTAGCTGTACTGCTGGATGCCGTCCAGCTCGACCTGCACGGTGGTGCGCAGGGTCGAGGACAGCAGCGTCGCCCACTGGCGGCAGAAGCCCTCGTAGGTGATCTCCAGCACGCGGGCGTGCTGGCGCGACAGCTTGGTCGGCCGTCGGAAGTCGTACGGGACGGGGACGCCACGTCGCCGGGAGCGACGGGTGCCTGTCCGCTCTGCGGTGCTGGGGGTCTCGGCTGCCACGAGCTGTCTATCGGCACGAACGGCCGTCACCCTTTAGCGCGAGCCCGAACGGGTGGTCCTGGACGCTGCGGCTCAAGGTCGGCGAGAGCCCGGGACGGGCCGGGGCGCCCGCGTACGCTGGGGACGTGGCAGCTGAGGTGAGCGAGACTCCCCAGGCGGTACCCATGTCCTGGGAGGAGTTCGGTGAGCTGGCGGAGGACGTCCGCGGTGAGTACGTCGACGGGGCGCTCGTCGTGAGCCCCCGCGGCACGGCCCGCCACCAGCTCGCCGTCGCCAACGTCCGCGAGCTGCTGCGCGGCTTCGAGGGGGTCGCGCTGAGCGAGTGGGCGTGGCGGCCGGCGGGTGCCGCGCGCGAGTACCAGCCGGACGTCATGCTCCTGGCCGGTCTCGACCCGGACGCGCACTTCACCGAGGAGCCGCCGGTCCTGGTCGTGGAGGTCACCTCGCCGTCGAACGCCGCGAAGGACTGGGTCCGCAACCTGCGCGACTACGCCCGCTACGGCGCCGCGAACTACTGGATCCTCGACCACGGCGACCGGTGCCTGTACGCGTTCACCCTGGTCGAGGGGCGCTACGAGCCGGCGGGGCAGGGCGGGGAGCGGGTGGAGATCACCGGCGGTGCCCTCGCGGGGACCGTGGTCGACGTGCCGCCGCTGTGGAGGGCGTGAACGCCGCACCGCGGCGGTGGTCCCGGGCGCGGACGCCGACGGCTCCCCCGCCGCGTGCGACGAGGGAGCCGTGGAGGGGCTGGTGAGGGCCCCGGGGTGGGGGGTGACCGGGCGCGGGTCAGCCGCGCAGCAGCCCCCGCACGCCGCCGCCGACGAGGGTGGCGACCCCGGCCATGGCCGTCGGCAGCGCCGGGCCGCCGGGCGCGGCGACGTAGCAGGACCGCCACTGCGGGGCGAACCCCTGCTTGAAGGTGCGCAGGCCCTGGAAGTTGTAGAAGCGCTCGCCGTGGGTCCACACCAGGTGCCCCAGCCGCTCCCAGGCCAGGGCCCCGGGGCAGCGGGAGGCGCTGGTGAGCAGCCCCGACAGGGGGGCCATGCCCATGTTGAACGTGGCGTAGCCGTTCTCCTGCGCCCACAGGATGCACTCGACGAACAGGTACGTCATGACGGTGCGGGGGCCCTCGGGCAGCCGGCGCATGAGGTCGACCTGCACGTCGCGGCCGTCGGCGCTGGTCCACAGCGTCGCGAAGGCGGTGACGCGCCCCTCGTGCCGGACCAGGACCAGCGGGAAGCGGCGGACGTAGTCCTCGTCGAAGGCGCCGAGGGAGAAACGCTTCTCCCGGCCGTTGCGGTGGGTCAGCCACGCGTCGGAGACCTCCCGCAGGTGCGGCAGCAGCGGCTCCACCTCGTGCGCGGGGACGAACTCCACCGACATCCCCGACTTCTGGGACTTGTTGCGGCAGTTGCGCAACCCCATCCGGGCCTTGCCGGCCAGGGTGAACCCCTCCAGCGGCACCACGGCCTCCTCCCCCAGCTTGGCCAGGCTCAGCCCGCACGCGCGGTAGAGGTCGGCGTGGTCGGGGGCGACGTTGTAGAACACCGGCCGGCCCCCGCGGCGGTCGACCTCGGCGACGAAGCCGGTGACCAGCTCGCGCACGTCGGCCGGCTCCCCGACGGGGTCGCCCATGACGACCCAGCTGCGGCCCTGGACCTGGTACATGAGGAAGGCGGTGCCGGCGGGGTTGAAGTGGAAGAGCTTGTCCCCGGTGAAGGCGAGGTGGGACAGGCAGCGGCCGGAGCGGGTGACGATGTCGGCGGCGCGCGCCACCTCCTCCCCGGCCAGGTCCGCGGGCTCGACGCGCGGGCCGACGGCCACGCCCCGCGAGACCCAGCGGCCTCCCACGAGGAGCCCGGCGGCACCGGCGGCGACGGCGAGCACGTCCCAGCCGCGGCCGGGCCCGCCGGCGTGGCCGCTGACCTCGTGCCACCACAGCGCCGGCCCGACGAGGGCGGCGGCGGTCAACGGCAGCAGCAGGTCCTGCGCCCGCCAGGCGCGCGGCGCGAGGAGCTGCAGCAGGGGCCGCAGGAGGGACCCGCCGCGGTGGAACGCCGGCCGCGCGGGCAGGAGCCCGGCCGCGAGCAGCGCCGTCACGGCGGCGGCCGGGAGGTCGTCGCGGAGGGCGGCGGCCGCGGCGAGCCCGAGCAGGGCCGCGACCGCCGCCGTCCAGGCCGCCCGCAGCCGCCGGTGCAGGCCCCACGCGAGCAGCACGGTCGCCAGGCCGATCAGGCCGGTCGTGACGTGCGAGGTGTCCACCGCGCGACCGGGCACGTCCCCGGCGACCACGACGGCCGCACCGGCCGTCCCGACCCCCAGGGCCAGCCACGTCGGCAGCCCGACCGCGCGCGCCGTGGGCAGCTCCAGGGCCGGCAGCCGCCGCAGCTCGTGCCGCAGCAGCAGCACCACCGCCGGCAGCATCGGGACGAGGAAGTAGCACAGGCGGTAGCCGACGAGGGCGGCGGCGAACTGGGCCGGTGACGTGAGCGGGCCCGTGAGCAGCAGCAGCGTGGACTCGAAGACGCCGACGCCGCCGGGGGTGCTGCTGAGCAGGCCGGCGACGGTGGCGGTGGCGAAGGCGACGGCGAAGGTGAGGAAGGGCGGCCTGTCGGCCGGGGGCAGCAGCACGAACAGGACCGCGGCCATGGCCAGCCACTCGACGCTCGACAGGACGACCTGCGCCAGCGCGGTCCCGAACGCGGGGCGGTGCAGGCGCCGGCCGCGCAGGCCCACCGACGCCGGGCCGGCGGCGGTCCACAGCAGGTAGCCCAGGACACCGGCGGCCAGGACGGCACCGACGGTGGTGGCCGCGGCCGGCGACACGTGCAGCGCCGCGGCGACGCCGGTGGGGTCCAGCAGCGCCCCGCCGCCGACGAGCACCGCCGCGCCCAGCGTCAGGGTCAGCAGGTTGAGCCCCACGACGCGGGCCACGTCGGTGCGCGAGACGCCCCAGGAGGTGTGGAACCGCGCGCGCAGCACGGCACCGACGACGGCGGAGGCGCCCAGGGAGTTGCCGAAGGCGGTGGCGACGAAGGCGGCGGTCCCGTAGCGGCGGAAGGGCATCCGGTGCCCGACGTGCCGCAGCGCGAGGGCGTCGTAGCCGGTCATCGCCAGGTGCGAGCAGGCCGTGGCGGCCAGCGCGAGCAGCAGTCCCGCGGGTCCGACCGCGCGCAGGGCGTCGGCGACGTCGGCGGCGGACAGGTGGCCGAAGGTGCGGTGCAGCACGGCGACGGCGACGACGACGGCGGCGACCGCGACGCCGCCGCCGATCGCGGCCCGCACGGGGAAGCGGCGTCCGGGGGCGGCCTGCGCGGCGGTGGGGGAACTCACGGTTAGAGGGTCGGCAGGACGGCCGGATCCCTTGAAACGGGTTCCCCGGGGCCGGGAACGCGAACACCCCGGGCGGTCAGCCCGGGGTGCTCGGTGCGTGCTGGTGGTCCTGCTACTGCATCACAAAACTCGTCAGGTAGATCCCCATGACGGAGTCGACCTCCTCGCCCTTCTCGTCGTGCGTCTTGTACGCCTCGACGATCTTCTCCTGGAGCACCTCCTTGTGGTGGGCGCGCTGCTCGGCGTTCTGCAGGTCGGCCATCGACAGGTTGGAGAACTCGGAGATGATCAGGTCGTAGGCCTTGGAGCCGTCGAGGGCGTCGCCGCCGCCGCCGTGCCCGCCGCCCTCGGAGGCCACGCCCTGCAGGCCCACGCCGATCTTCAGGTAGTGCCCGTCGGCCAGGTTGACGCTGATGGGGTCCAGCGCGGTGACGGTGCCGGGGGTCAGGGTGGGCGTCGGGGCGGCCTCGGCCGCCGAGGCGGAGTCGCCCTTGGTGAGCAGGAAGACGCCACCGCCGGTGCCGCCGGCCAGCAGCACGGCCGCGGCCGCGCCGATGATGATGAGCTTCTTCGCGCCGCCGGGCTTGGCCTCGCCGTCGCCCTTGTCCTTCTTGGCCATGGTGGCCTCCTTACGGGTTCGTGGGTCAGTCAGGTCAGTGGGCGACGTTGCTCGCCAGGTCCGGCGCGATGCCGGCCGAGAGGTCGCTGGTCGCTGCTCCGGCGCCGTCGGTGGTGCTGTCGGTGCCGGTGGTGGTGCCGTCGGTGTGCGTGTCGGTGGTGCCGGTGAGCTCCGCCGGCCCGTCGCCGGTGGCGGTCTGCTGCGCGACCTCCGGCAGCAGGGCCTTGACGGCGTCGGAGCTGGGCGAGGCGACGACCAGGTCGACGCGGCGGTTGCCGGTCAGGGCCTTGGGGTCCTCGTCCGGGTACAGCGGCCGGGAGTCGGCGTAGCCGGTGCCGGACAGCCGGACCGGGGCGATGCCGTGGGAGATGAACCGCGTCACCACGGTGTTGGCCCGGGCCGAGGACAGGTCCCAGTTGTCGCGGTACCGGGCGTTGCCGTTGAGGGCCAGGTTGTTGGTGTGACCCTGCACGGCGATGTCGTTGGGCAGCTGCGCCAGGATCGGCGCGATGGTGTCCAGGACCTCCTGGCCCGTCGTCTCCACGTCGGCGGAGGCGTTGGCGAAGAAGACGTTGTCGGCCACCAGGCCCACGACCAGGCCGTCGGCGGTGATCCGGTAGGTCACCTGGTTCTGCTGGCCCTTCTCGGTCAGGGCCGCGTCGATCTTCTTCTCGATCTCGCGGTAGTCCTGGACCTCCTCCTTGGCGGCGTTGAGGTCCTTGGCCTTCTGCGCGGTCTGCGCCGACTGCAGGATCTGCTGCACCTGCTCGGAGGAGGTGTTCAGCTGCTCACCGGTGGAGTACGGCGAGACCTGGACGACCGAGTTGCCGTTGGTGACGTCCATGACGCCGGAGGCGCCGGAGACCGCCTGGTTGCTGTCGGGGGTCCCCTTGCTGAGACCGTCCTTGAACTGGGCGAACTTCAGCTGGTCGATCTGGCTGAGGGCGAACAGGACGATGAACAGCGCCATGAGGACCGTCAGCATGTCGGCGTAGGAGACCAGCCACCGCTCGTGGTTGACGTGCTCCTCGTGCTCCTCGTGCTTGTGGCGCCGCTTGTGCGCTGCGGACATCAGGCCGCCTTCTTGTCCGGGACCGCGGTGCCCGGGGGCAGCAGGCTCTCGAGCTTCTTGGCCACCGAGCGCGGGTTGGAGCCGGCCTGGATGGCGAGGATGCCCTCGACGACGAGCTCCATCTGCGCGGTCTCCAGGCCCGAGAGGCGCTGCAGGCGGGACTGGACGGGCAGGAAGAAGAAGTTGGCGGCGGCCACGCCCCACAGGGTCGCGACGAACGCGCCGGCGATCATCGGGCCCAGGGCCGCGGCGTCGGACAGGTTTGCCAGGACGACGGTGAGGGAGATGACGGTGCCGCAGATGCCGACGGTGGGGGCGTAGCCACCCATGTCGCCGAAGATCTTCGCGGCCTGCTTGTCAGCGGCCTTCTTCGCCTGGATCTGGGCGGTGAGGATCTCGTACAGCTCGTCGGGGTCGGTGCCGTCGATGGCGGTCTGCAGGCCGTCGCGCAGGAACTGGTCGTCGACCTCCTTGATGGCGTCCTCCAGGGCCAGCAGGCCCTCGCGGCGGGCGCGCTCGGCCATCTTGACGATGACGGAGACGGTCTCCGCGGAGTTCTTCGGCTTGCCCAGGAACGCCTTCTGCAGCTGCTTGATCGAGCCGAGGCCGTCCTTGAGGATCCCGCCCATGAAGCCGACGCCGATGGTGCCGACGAAGACGAGGACGAGGGGGCCGGGCAGCAGGATGTCGGTGACCGCACCGCCCTCGTGGTTCTGCGCCCAGAGGATGGCGGCGGCGGCGATGATGAGGCCGCCGAGGGTTGCGAAGTCCATGGCTCACGGCCTCCTGCGGTGCAGCTGCACCGGGGCCGGCAGGTCGCCGTCGGTGTCGCTGGTGGTCTGGGTGTCGGTGTGGGTCGGCAGCTCGAGGACGTCGGCCGTCCCCGTCTCCTCCAGCGAGTGCGCGGTCGCGACGACGCGCGCGCGGAAGGCCATGACGCGCTCGACGATCTGCGCCAACGGCTCGGTGACGACGAACTTCGCGCCGTCGACGAGGGTGATGACGGTGTCGGGGGTCGAGTCGACGCGCTGGATCAGATCGGGGTTCACGGCGAACACCGACCCGTTGAGGCGAGTCACGAGGATCACGTGTGGTCCGTCCTTGGCGGTGGAGGCGGGGGCGCCCGTCCGTGGGCTGGGTGGTTCCACCCAGTCCATCGGCCCGGCGGGGTTCGACCTGAGAGGGGGTTGCAGGGTGCACCCGTTCGTGCTAACGCACCGGTTTCCGTCACGCTCTGCAACCACCCTGGACGCAGAACACCCTCCCGGAGCAGGTGCTCCGGGAGGGTGTTCGGCAGCTCCGGGCCAGCCCTTGAACGGGCCCGGGTCAGCGGCCGGGGGGCCGGCCGCTCAGGGTCAGCGCTTGAGGTTGACCAGGTCCTGCAGGATCTCGTCCGAGGACGTGATGACCTTCGAGTTCGCCTGGAAACCGCGCTGGGCGAGGATGAGGCTGGTGAACTCGGCCGACAGGTCGACGTTGGACATCTCCAGCGACCCGGCGAGCAGGCCACCGCGGCCGGCCTGGCCGGCGATGCCGTAGACGGGGTTGCCCGAGTTCGTCGAGACGCTGTAGAGGGAGTTGCCCTCCTTGCGCAGACCCGCGACGTTGTTGAACGACGCGATGGCGATCTGCCCCAGGGTCTGCTTGTACCCGTTGGAGTAGTTGCCGGTGATGACGCCGTCGGTGCCGAACGCGTAGCTCGTCAGGGTGCCGATGGGGGCGCCGTCGGTGCTCGGGTTGATGTTGCTGGCGCCGGAGGACCCGACGTAGGCGGTCAGGGCCGACAGGTCGATGGTCAGCTCACGGCCGGCCGGGCTGCCCGGGGCGGCGACGAAGACCTTCTTGTGGGCCGCGTCGACCGAGGTGCCGCTGGGGTCGAAGCTCAGCGCCTGGTCGGTCGCGGTGGCGGTCCCCGCACTGCCGGCGGTGGTCGTGGACGGCACGACGGTGCCGTTGGCGTCGGTGACGACCATCTTCCAGTCGTTGCTCGGCTGGTACTTGTCCGGGGTGGCCCCGCTGGCCGGGGTGTGGAAGACGGTGTTGGTGAAGGTCACCGTGTACTTGGTCAGGATGCCCTGGGCGTCGTAGGCGTTGACCGCCGTCGTGACGACCGTCCCGGGGACCTTGGTGGTGCCGGCGGGCGCCGTGCCCGGCAGGGTCGGGTCGGCGGTCGGCACGGCCGTGGGCGTCTTGAACGTGCGGTCGATGTTGCCCTTGAGGGTGCTGGACGTCGTCGCGACGGCCGGCATGACCGCGTCGGAGGGGATGACCAGCTTGCCGATCTGGGCGTTGGTGTTGATGGCGCCCTGGGCGTCGGCCTTCCAGCCCATGACGTACCCGCCGTCGTTGGTGACGATGGAGCCGTTGGCGTCGAGGGTGAACGACCCGTTGCGGGAGTAGAACGTGCCCTCGCCCTGCTGGACGGCGAACATGCCCTCGCCCTGCAGCATGAGGTCGGTCGACTTGCCCGTGGCCTGCGCCGAACCCTGCGTCATGTTCTGCGTGATCGCGTTGACACGCACACCCAGACCGACCTGGGACGGGTTGGTCCCGCCGCTGGAGTTGGTCGGGGCGCCGGCGGCCTTGGTGAGCTGGGACAGGGTGTCGGCGAAGACGACGCTGGAGCTCTTGTAGCCGGTCGTGTTGACGTTGGCGATGTTGTTGCCGACGACGTCCATCATCGTCTGGTGCGAACGGAGGCCGCTGACACCGGAGAACATGGAGCGGAGCATGCTTCAGACCTTTCGAGGGGGCTGACGGGGAACTGGAGGGGCGAGCGGAGGTCAGGCGGACGGCGAGGAGGCCGTCGGACCCGGGGTTCCGGTGGTTCCGGAGTTCGGGGTGGTGTCAGACGCGGTGGCCGGGGTGGTTCCCGTGGTCTGAGGGGTTCCCGTGGCTCCGGAGGTCCCCGTGGCACCGGTGGTGCCCGGGGTTCCGGAGGACGCGGTGGACGAGGCGGGGGCGGTCGTGGCCGGGGCGGTGGTCGCCGGGGCCGCGGTCCCCCCCTCGGCCGTCGCCGTGGCCTCCGCGGCGGCCTTCGCCGCCGCCGCGTTGAGCGCGGAGGCGTCGATCGAGCCGACCCCGGTGACCTTGGACAGGACGACGCTGACGCCGTTCACGTTCAGGACCGGTTCACCGTTGGTGCCACCGACCGAGCCCTGGGAGAAGGAGACCGACTTGACCTCGCCGGTCACGACCTGGCCGTTCTCGTCGGTGTAGGAGACCGTCTGGCCGACCATCGTGCTGGCCTGCAGCTTGTTCTGCGCCGCCACCATGGTGCTGGACTGCGTGGCGACGTCCTGCATGGCCTCCAGCGCCGAGAACTGCGCCGTCTGGGCCATGAAGGCCGTGGTGTCGGCCGGCTTGGACGGGTCCTGGTACCGCAGCTGGGCGACCAGGAGCTTGAGGAACATGTCCTTGTCGTCCTTGGTCTTCGCCCTGGCCGCCGCGGACGTGTCGGTCGCGTTGGCGGTCCTCGTGGCGCTCGCCGCGGCCAGCGCGTCCGAGTTGGCGCTGAGCTGGGCGTAGTAGCTGCTCGAGCCGCTGGCCGCATCGATCGTCATGCATACTCCTTCGGCGGAACGGGTGAGGGTCTGTAGCCCGAACGAGGTGTTCACAGCGTCCAGCCAGGTGAACGTCCCGCCCGGGACGGGTCAGACGCTCAGGTCCAGCCGGCCGTCGGCCGCGGCGGCGGCCTGGCGGGCCGTGCGGCGCTCGGCCGCGGCGGCCGAGAACGCCGACCGGGCGCTCTGCCCGGCGTCCTGCTGCGCGGTGGAGCCCTGGCGGCCCGACGAGCCCTGCTGACCGGCGCCGGACTGCGCGTCGGCCGAGCGCTGCTGCTGCGAGGACCCGGAGTCGGCGCGCACGTCGACGGTGGTCTGGGTGAAGCTCGTGGTCGCCAGCTCCCGCTGCAGGTCGCCGACGGCGGCCTTCAGCGCGTGCCGGGCCGCCTCGGAGGCCCCGGCGAGGGAGACGTGCAGCGCTCCCCCGGTGACCTCGGCGGTGATCCGCACCGGCCCCAGCCCCTGGGGGGTGACCTCGACGCTCATGCGGTGCACGGCGTCGCCGGCCGGCAGCTCCTCGACCCTGCCCGCGACCCCGTGCGCGAAGGCGGCGGGGTTGGTCAGGGGCAGCGGGGCCGGCGGGGTGGACGCGGTCGCCACGGCGGGCGCGGTGACGGTGCCGGCCCCGGTGACGGTCGGGGGCAGCGCGGGCACCACGGCCGCGGCCGGGTCGAGGTCGGCGGGCCGGCCGGTGGCCGCGGCCGTGACCGGCGGGGCGATCGGCTGGGTGACGGCGGGGCTGGCGGCCAGGACGGTCGGCAGCGGCTGCGCCGGGGTCTCCCCCGCCGCGGCGCGCGGCGGGGCCACGACGGCCGGCTGCGGCGGCGCGGCCGGGTTCTGGCCCGGCTGCTGCCCGGTCTGCTGGCCCGTCTGCTGGCCGGTCTGCTGACCCGTCTGCCCGGTGGTCACGACGGGCGTGGCCGCGGCGGGCGTGGTCGGCTCGGCCGGCGCCGCGGCGACCGGCTGGGCGGTGCCCGCGCCGGTCGGGGCCACCGGGGCGGCCTGGGCCGCGACCTGCTGCGCCGCACCGGCGACGGCCGGGGCGGCGGGCACCTGGCCCTGCCCGGGCACGGCGGCCGGCGCGGCCTCGGCGGACGGCTGCGCGACGTGCCGCGGCAGGCCGGTCAGGACGGTCTGCACGGCCGCGGCGGGCGCGGACGTCGCCGGGCCGGCCGGGGTGGAGGTGACCGTCGCGGCCGCGAGCGCCGCGTCGACGGGGCTCAGGGGGCCCTGCGCGCTCGGGGCCGGGCCGGTGGCGACGGACGCCTGGCCGGGCGTCGGCGCGGTGGGCTGCGCGGACGACGGCGCGGTGGCCGGCGCGGTCGCCAGGGCGGGGCCCTGGGCGGTGGTCTGCGCCGACGCGGCGGGCAGGTCGGTCGCGGCGGGGGCCGCGCTGGGACCGGCGGCCGGGCCCGTGGTGCCGGTGGCGGCCGCGGGGACCGGCTGCGTCGCGGCGACGCCCCCGACGGGCGCCTGACCCCCGGCGGCCGGGTCGGTGGGCGCGGTGGGGGCGGTGGGCGTCAGGGCGGCGCGCAGCGCGGCGGGCAGGCCGAGCAGGGAGGGGTCGACGGGCACGGTCGGCAGCTGCGCGGCGGCGGCTCCGGCGTCCTGGGGACCGGTGCCGTCGGCCGGCTCCGTCCCGCCCTCGGCGGGGCCCTCGCGGCCCGGCCCGCCGCGCTGGGCCGCGGGCCCCTCGGCGCCGTGCTCGACCCGGTCGGTGGCCTTGTGCGGGTGGGCGTGCGGGGCGGCCGGGCGCTCGGCGGCGCGGTCCTCGGGCCGGGTCTCGGGCCGGGTCTCGGGGCGGGTCTCGTCCCGGGGGGCGGGCCGGTCCTCGCGCGCGGAGGTCCGCAGCTCCTGCACGGCCTGCCCGAAGGAGTCGGCGAAGTCGGCGGCGGAGCCGGTGGAGGACGTGGAGCGGACGGTGTCGCGGGCGGTCGGCGCGCAGGGCAGCGTCGTCACGGACAGGTTGGTGCTCACGCGGCACTCCCGAGGTCGGCGGTGATCTTCTTGACGTAGTCCTGGGTCTCGCGGAACGGCGGGACCCCGCCGTACTTCTTCACGTTGCCCGCGCCGGCGTTGTAGGCGGCCAGCGCCAGGGACACCGACCCGAAGGTCTTCAGGTGCTGCGAGAGGTACTTGCCCGCGGCGTCGATGGAGGCGAAGGGGTCGGTCGGGTCGAGGCCCAGGCCGCGGGCGGTGGCGGGCATGAACTGCATGAGCCCGACGGCCCCGGCGCGGCTGCGGGCGGCGGGGTTGAAGCCCGACTCCTGCTTGGCGACGGCCTTGAGCAGGCCGGCCGGCAGGCCGTACTGCTGCTCGGCCGCGGTGAAGGCCGCCTCGTACGGGGCGGACTTCGACGTCGTGCTGGACAGCGCGGCGGGCCGCACGTAGGAGGCGGTGCCGGTGCCGCTGGTGCCGGTGAGGCCGCTGAGGCCCGTGAGCAGGCTGGCGGCCACGGCGGTGCCGGCCGCGGCGGTCGCGGCCGTGGTCCCCAGGCGGCGGATGGTCATCGGGGTCTCCCAGACCTTCGAGATCTTCACGACGTCACCCGTCTTCGGCGCGTGGAGCATCTTCCCGTCGCCGACGTAGATCCCGATGTGGTGGCCGTTCTCCAGGACGACGAGGTCGCCGGGCTGGGCCTGGGCGAGGCCGGGGACCGCGGTGCCGACCTTGGCCTGCTGGGCCGCGGTGCGGGGCAGGCTGAGGCCGAGCTGCTTGCCGGCGTACTGGATGAGGCCGGAGCAGTCGAAGCCGCCGGGGGTCGCCCCGCCCCACTCGTACGGCGTGCCCAGGTACTGCTGGGCGACCGACAGGAGCTTGGCCCCGGTGCTGGCGCCGGTGCCGGCCCCGGTGCCGGTGCCGGTGCTGGGGTCGGCCAGGGTGCGCAGGCCCCGCGTGACGGTGCCGGCGGCGCGGGACCCGGCGCTGGACAGCGCGTCGGCGAAGCCGGTGGAGGTGCCGGCGACCTTCGCCGCGGCGGTCGAGGCGGTCGAGGCGGCGCTGAGCACCTGCCCGGTGACCTGCCCCGGGACCTGGCCGGAGAGCTGGGCGATGCGGGACTGGATGTCGCTGATGCGGGACTGGACGTCCTCGACGAGGCTCACGGCTGGTCCCCTCCCTGCTGGGCCCGGCGACGGGCGCGGGCGGCGAACTCGGCGACGGTGCGGTCGTCGAGGGCCTTCTGGTCGGCGCGCAGCGCCGCCTCCTCCTGGGCGAGCTCGTGCCGTTCGACGATGCGCTCCAGGGACCGCTCGGCGCGGCGGGCGCGGGCCCAGGAGGCCTGCTTCTCCCCCAGGTCGGCCTCGGCGCGGGCCACGAGGGCGCGGGCGTTGTCGAGGTCGGCCACGAGGGCGGAGCGGCGGGCCACGGCCGCGGTCCAGGCGGCCATGGTCTCGTCGGTCAGGTGCGCCTCGCCCAGCTCGCGGCGGACGCGGGCGGCGCGCCGCTGCTCGTTGCGCAGCACGGCGTTGGCGGCCGCGACGTCGACCTTGATCTGGTCGGCCTGCACCTTGCGCAGCTTCAGCAGGGCCAGGATGGCCTTGGTGGCGCTCACCGCACTCCTCCGAAGCTGCTCGCCAGCTGCTGCAGCTGGGCCCACGCCCGGGCGGCGGGGGTGATGTCGTGGATGTCCTGGCGCAGGAAGGCGTTGATGGCGGGCAGGTGGGCCACGGCCGCGTCGACCTCCGGGTTGGCGCCGGGCTGGTAGGCGCCGACGTCGATGAGCTCCTTGGCGTCGCGGTGGGCGGCCATGACCCGTCGCAGGGCCGTCGCGGCGGCCTTCTGGTCGGGGGTGGTGACGCGGCCGGCGACGCGGGAGACCGACTCGAGCACGTCGATGGTCGGGAAGTGCCCGGCGGTGGCCAGGCGCCGGTCCAGGACGACGTGGCCGTCGAGGATGGAACGGGCGGCGTCGGCGATGGGCTCGTTGTGGTCGTCCCCGTCGACCAGGACCGTGTAGATCCCGGTGATGGAGCCGGTGACGCCGGGCCCGGCGCGCTCGAGCAGGCGGGGCATGAGGGCGAAGACGCTCGGCGGGTACCCGCGGGTGGCGGGGGGCTCGCCGACGGACAGGCCGATCTCGCGCTGGGCCATGGACACGCGCGTGAGGGAGTCCATCATGAGGACCGCGTCGGCGCCGAGGTCGCGGAACGACTCGGCGATCGCGGTGGCCGTCAGGGAGGCGCGCAGGCGCAGCACGGGCGCCTCGTCGGAGGTGGCGACGACGACGACGGAGCGGGCCAGGCCCTCGGGGCCCAGGTCGTCCTCGAGGAACTCGCGGACCTCCCGGCCACGCTCGCCGATGAGGGCGAGGACGGACACGTCGGCGGACGTGCCGCGGGCGATCATGGACAGCAGCGAGGACTTGCCGACGCCGGAGCCGGCGAAGATGCCGAAGCGCTGCCCGCGCCCGGCGGGCACGAGGGTGTCCAGGGCGCGCACGCCCAGGCTCAGCGGGGTGTCGACGCGGCCGCGGCTCAGGGCCGGCGGCGGGCTGTTGTGCAGCGCGGCGCGCGGGGCGGCGGTGAAGGGCGCACCGCCGTCGAGGGGGTTGCCCAGGGCGTCGACGACGCGGCCGAGCAGCGAGGGGCCGACGGGGACGTCGGAGGGGCGGCGGGTGGCGACGGCGGGGGCGCCGGCGGCCAGGCCGGTGAGGTGGCCCAGCGGCAGGCACCGCAGGGTGCGGCCCTCCGCGGCGACGACCTCGGCGGGGATGCCGTGCTGCCCGCGGCCGAGGAGGATCGTCTCCCCCACGGCGGCTTCGAGGCCGGTGACCTCGACGGACAGCCCGACGATGGCGCTGACGCGGCCGGTGATCTGCGGGGCCGCGGCCGTGGCGGCGCGGGCGACCTGGGGGGCCAGGAGCTCGCGCACGCCGGCGGCGAGGCGGTGGGACACCAGCTGGGTCACGCCAGGACTCCGTTCGTGCCCTCTCCGACGAGGGCAGCCAGGGCGCGGGAGACGCTGGCCCGCAGGCCGGCGTCCACCTCGGTGTCACCCTGGCGGGCGACGGCGTCACCCGGTGCGACGGTGGGGTCGGGGAGGAAGCTCACGAGTTCTGTGTCGGACAGCGAGTGCTTCCCCTTGAGGGCGTCACCCGTCAGGGCCATCAAGTCCTCGGGGTTGACGCGCACGGTGACGGGCTTCTCCCCGTCCAGGGGCTTCAGGGCGCGGCGCACGGCCTCCCCGACCTGGGAGTCCATGAGCTGGACCTCGCGGTCCAGGACGGCCCCGGCGAGCTCCAGGGCCAGCTCCAGGACGGTGTCGGCCAGGGCGCCGACGGCCGGTTCCCGCTCGGCGCGCAGGGCGTCGCCGGCGGCCAGCAGGGCCTCCTCGGCCCGGGTGCGGACCGCGCGGCGCTCGTCGCGGTCCAGCCGGGCCGCGGTGTGCGCGGCCTCCTTCTGGGCCTCCAGCTCGGCGGCGGCCTTCTCCGCCGCCTGCCGCATGCCGGCGGCCCAGCCGGCGGCGTAGCCCTCGGCGCGGGCCCGCTCGCGGCGCGCCGCGAGCTCCTCGGTCTCCTCGCGCTGGGCGAGGTCGAGGCCCACGAAACCGCGGGCCGAGGTGCTCGTCGCGGCCGGGACCGCGACGAACACCCGGGGCTCCCGGCCCGTGGCGGGCCGGGAGTCGGCGAGCTGGAAGCTACGCGACGAAGTCATCGTCACCACCGCGCGTCAGCACGATCTGGCCGGACTCCTCGAGCTGGCGGATGATCGCGACCACCTTCTGCTGCGACTCCTCGACGGCGGACATGCGGACCGGGCCCATGAGCTCGATCTCGTCGAGGAGGTTCTCGCGGGCGCGCTCGGAGACGTTCTTGAGGATCTTGTCCCGGACCGTCTCGGTGACGCCCTTGAGAGCGGTGGCCAGGTCGGCCGTCTCCACCCCGCGCAGCACCAGCTGGATGGCGCGGTCGTCGAGGGTGGTGATGTCCTCGAAGACGAACATGAGGCCGCGGATCTCCTCGGCCAGCGCCGCGTCCTTGGCCGCCAGGCCCTCCAGGATGGAGCGCTCGGTGCCGCGGTCGGCGCGGTTGATGATGTCGACCAGGGGCTGGACGCCGCCGACGGCGGTGTTCGTCTTGGCCTGCAGCACCGTGGAGGTGCGGCGCTGGACGACGTCCTCGACGAGGCGGACGTACTCGGAGCTGGTCGCCTCCATCGTCGCGATGCGCAGCGCGATGTCGGCCTGCATCTCCGAGGACAGCCCGCCGAGGATCATCGAGGCCTGGTCCGGGCGCAGGTGCGCCACGACCAGGGCGATGGTCTGCGGGTGCTCACCGGTGAGGAAGGTGAGGATCTGCTGCGGGTCGGCCTGGTGCAGGAACTGGAACGGCTGCACGACCGCGGCCTCGGCGACCCGGCCCAGGACCTCCGCGGCCCCGTCCGCGCCCAGCGCCCCCTCCAGGAGGGACTGGGCGTAGTCGAGCCCACCGAGCCCGCCGCGCAGCGGCGAGGCGATCATGGAGTGGAACTCCTCCAGGACCACGCCGGCGACCTCGGGGCTGACCGAGCGCAGGCGCAGGATCTCGGCGGTCAGCTCCTCGATCTCCGCGGGGCGAAGGTGACCCAGCACCTTCGCGGCGTTCTCCTGACCGACCTGCAGCAGCAGGACGGCGGCCTTCTGCGCCCCCGTCAGGGGAGCGACCTCGAGCTCGGTGGACACCACGGGTCAGGACCTCCGATCGGCGAGCCAGCCGCGGAGCAGTTCCGCGACTTCCTCGGGCTGGCGGGAGACGAGTTCGACGACCTCGGTGCGGCGGGCGGCCGCGGCCTCCAGGGCCGGGTCCACCGGTGCTGCTTCGAGCGCCACAGGCTTCTCGACCGCCGGGGCGATCTCCTTGAGGTCCTCGCCCGGGGCGGTGATGTCGCCGAGCTGGAGGGGGTCGACGTCCAGGACGTCGACCGTCTCCACCTTGCGGCGGCGGAAGGCGACGAGGATGACGATCAGCATGATCAGGACGAGCAGGGCCAGGGCCGCGGTCTTGCCGTACCCGATGAGCTGCGCCTGCTGGTCGGCCTTCTCGGCCTCGGCCAGCTCCTCGGCGGCGCTGGCGGCGGCGGTGGTGTCGAACGCGGTCTTGACGACCGTGATCTGGTCCCCGCGGGTCGCGTCCACGCCGGCGGCCTGGGTGGCGATCTGGGTGACCTGGTTGACGTCCGCGGCGCCCGCGGCACCCTTGGCGCCGGCGTTCAGCACGACCGAGACGGTCTGCTTGGTGACCTTGCCGGGGGCCTGCTTGATGACCGTGTTGGTCTCGTTGATCGCGTTGTTGCTGGTCGTGTCGTCCTTGGCGTAACCACCGCCACCGGTGGTGCCCGTGGTGCCGGGGACCGCGATGTTGTCCGGGCCCAGGACGCCGGTGGCGGCGGTACCGGCCCCGGAGCCCTCGTAGGTCTCGGTGCTCTTGGACTGCGCCAGCGGGTCGATCCTGTTCGGCTGGGTGTACTCCTTGGACTGGACGGTCTTGTCGTCGAAGTCCAGGGTCGCCTTGACGGTCGCCTTGACGTTGCCCTTGCCGTAGATGCTCTCCAGGTACGTCTGCAGGTCCGAGGAGGCCGAGGCGTTGTAGTCGCTGGTCTTCTCGTTCTGCGCGCTGGAGCCGGTGCCGTCGGTGGACAGCGTGTTGCCCTGGTCGTCGACCACGGAGACGTTCTTCGGGTCCATGCCCTCGACGCCGCCGGCGACGAGGTTGACGATCGCGGTGACGTTGTCGTTGGTCAGCGTCGTGCCCGGCTTGAGCTTGAGCAGCACCGACGCGGTGGTCGGGTCCTGCTCGTCGAGGAAGACGTCCTTCTGCGGGACGGCCAGGTTCACGACGGCCTTCTGCACGCCGTCGATCGAGGAGATCGTGGTGCCCAGGACGTCCTGCAGCGCGATCTGGTACTTCTTCTGCTGCATGAACTCGGAGGTGGTGACCCCGGAGTCCTCCAGCAGCGTGTACCCCGAGCCGGTGTCGGCGGGCAGGCCCGCGCCGGCCATGGCCAGGCGCTCGGCGTCGACCCGGTCGGCCGGCACGAGGACGGTCTTGCCGCCGTCGGCCAGCTCGAACTCCACGCCGTCGGCGGTGAGCTTGTCGGTGATGGCGCTGGCGTCGGTGCCCGACAGGTTCGTGAACACCGGCGCGAACGTCGGCTTGGACGCCCACTGGGAGAAGACGACCGCGCCGGCGACGAGGGCGGCGACCACCGCGATGACGACGGCCTTCTGGCCCGTCGAGAAGGTCCGGAAACCGGAGACGAAGTTCTTGGCGTTCTCGACGATCGCCGCGCTTCCCTTGGCCTTGGCCATCAGACCTGCATCCTCATGATCTCGTTGAAGGCGTCGACCGCCTTGTTGCGGACAGCGACGGTGAGCTGAGTGGCCAGCTGCGCTTCGTTGCTGGCGATCATGTAGTCGTGGACGTTGGTGAGGTCACCGGTGGCCGCCTTGAGGGCCAGGTCGTCCGAGGTGGACTGCAGGCCCTGGAGCTTGTCCAGGCCGCCCGAGAGCAGGGACGCGAAGTCCGTGCCCGAGCTGCCGCCCACCGGGGTGCTCGCCCCGACGCCCGCGGTGCCGGTGACCGTGACGGGCGCGACGCTGCCGGTGTAGGAGACCCCGCTGCCGCCGCCGATCGCGCTGGTCATCTGCGCGTTGTCGGTGTCGGCGATCCCCTGGCCGTAGCCGGTGGCCAGCGTGCCCAGGGTGTTGGCGACGTCGCCGACGCCACCGATCGACTCGATGCTCACCTAGCTCACCCCTTCCCGAGCTGCAGGGCGGAGGAGTAGGCCTCCTTGGCCGTGGTGATGGTCTGCAGGTTCGCCTGGTAGGCGCGCTGGGCCATCATCAGGCTCGTCATCTGGCTGCTCATGTCGATGTCGGGGTACTTCACGTACCCCTGCTCGTCGGCGAGGGGGTGGGTGGGCTCGTACACCCGCCGGCCCTCGGCGCTGCCGGTGACGATGCCGGCGACCTGGGTGCCCTTGCCGTCGGCGGCCTCGGCGGCCACGACGTACTTGGCCTCGTAGGCCGGGTCGGACGTGCGGGTCGCGGTGTTGATGTTCGCCAGGTTGTCGCTGACGGCGTCCATCCACTTGCGGTTCACGGTGACGCCGGTGCCGGCGATGCCGATCGCGTCGAAGATGCTCATGGGTTTCGCTCCGGATGTCAGGTCAGGGGGCGGGGATCAGGAGGGGTGCGTCCCCGTCATTGGCTGCTCATCGCGGTGCGCAGCATCGAGTACTTGGAGTTCAGCGCGCCCAGCACCGTCTGGTAGCTGAGGTTGGTCGAGATGTTGGAGATCGTCTCCTCGTCGAGGTTGACGTTGTTGCCGTCCTCGCGGGTCGGCTCCAGCGACTTCCTCGTGGCGATGCCGGTGCTCGCGGCCGCCCGGGCGTCACCGCCGGCGACGGCGCTGGCGAGGGCGTCCTCGAACTGCACCTTGTTGGCCAGGTAGCCCTTGGTGTTGATGTTGGCGATGTTGTCGGCGATGGCCCGCTGGCGCGCCTGCAGACCGTTCAACGCGGTGTGCAGCGCGACGCTGGTGAGATCGGACACGAGGCCACCCTCCGGGGTTTCGAACTAGGGGATCTGGCGGGGATCTGCTGGGTGCTGGCTGGTGCGGACCGGGGTCCTTGAGGCTCAGACACTCCTTCGGCCCACGGGGGTGGGTCCTTGAGCCCCGACCGGTGCGCAGCAGCACGGTTCGGCGGCGATCCCCCCGTCGCGGTCACCACCGTCACCCGGACGGCGGTACCGGCCGGCCGGACCTCACGCAGGGTCAGCGCCGGCTGCCCCTCGCGGGCGGGGACGGCACCGTCCCCTCCCCCGTCCGGTCCCCCGCCGGCGTCCGGCGCGCGCCCGCGGCCGCGGCCGCGCCGCTCACCGCGCGTCCACCGGTTGGGCCGGACGGGTGACCCACGGCCGGCCCATCCAGGCCCTCAAGGTCCCGGCCGGTCCCGCCGAGGTAGGTGGCAGCGATCCACCCGTCCCACCGGATGACCGACGAGACGCCTGACGAGAAGGACACCGCCGCCACCATGGACGACGCCGAACGTTCCACCGACCCGGGGACCACGCCGGGGACCACGCCGGTGACCCCGGGCGAGCTGCCCCGGCTGGCCGCCGAGGCCGAGCGGCTCGCCGCGGGCGAACCGTGCGCGCACCGCGCCGACGTGCTGCGCGAGCTGGCCGGCTCCGTGCGGGCCGAGGCCGACGGCGAGGACGGGCGGCTGGGCCGGTGGGCCGACGCGGACCTGTTCCAGCTGCTGGACACCGACGCCGCCACGGCGCCGCTGGAGCAGCGCCGCAGCCTCCTGCGCTCGGGGTCGCTGCGCACCGTCCTGGTCTTCGCCCCGATCATGGTCACCTGGATCGGCCTGCTGTTCGCCGGCCGCGCCTACGGGGCGATGAGCCGCGCCGGTGAGGCCGACGGCGGCGAGTCGTTCCTGCAGCTGTGGCTCGACGGCTTCGGCGGGCGCACCTTCTTCTCCCTGGACCGCGTCGCCGAGCTGGCGGTCCTGCTGATCTCCGCGGCCATCGTCGCGGCCGTGGCCACCGACCGCCGCCAGCGCGTCGACGACCTCGCCGCCGCGCACGCCGACGAGTCCCACCGGACCGTCCTGCGCGCCTTCGCCGCCCGCGCCACGCTGGCGCTGGCGCCCTTCCGCAGCAACGCCGCCGAGCAGCTGGGCGCGCACTTCGAGCGCGGCCTGACCGAGCTGGGGCGCCTGGTCTCCGAGACGATCCGGCTGCACGCCGACACCAGCGAGCTCGTCGCGACCGTGCGGGCCTCGGCCCAGCACGCCATCACCGCCGCCGAGCTGGCCAACACCGGCGGCGCCGACGTGGCGCGCGCCGCGACGCAGCTGCAGGGCGCCGTCACCGAGGCCGTCAGCACCCACGGCGCGCTCATCGCCGCCGACCGCGAGCAGCACACCCGCACCCTGGCCGAGTCCACCGCGACCCTCAGCGAGCACCTGGAGCAGGTCCGCGCCGGCACCGCCGAGGCGCTGCGCGAGGGCCTGCAGGGCCGCGACCGGGTCCTGTCCGCCGTCGAGGGCGTCTCCTCGGCGGTCGAGGCCCTGTCCACCCAGACCCGCGAGTCCATCACCGAGCTGTCCACCGCGGCGGCGACCATGAGCCGGCACTCCGCCGACTTCGGCGAGGCCGTCACCGGTCACGTCGCGGCGCTGTCGACGACGGCCCGGGAGTCGGTGGAGACGATGCACGCCACCGTCGTCGAGAGCGTCCAGCAGGTCACCACGATGACCGGGGAGGCGTTCAGCGAGCACGTCTCGGCCTCGGCCGAGCACGCCGCGCAGACCATGGAGACGCTGCGCCGCGACGTCGCCCGCACCTCCGAGGCGGCCGAGGCCGCCCTGGGCACCGCGACCCACGTCCTGGCCACCGCGGCCGAGGCCGCCGACCGCCGCGTGCGGCACGAGGAGCGCCTGGCCGACCTGCTGGCCACCCAGAACGAGGTCCTGGACTCCTGGCGGGGCATCGAGAACCGCCTGGTCGAGGCCGCGCACGACATGCGCTCGGTGCCGCGCTGGCTGGAGAAGGTCCAGCACGAGCACGCCGACGCCACCGGCCGCGCGCTGCGCAGCATCGGCTCGACGCTGCGCGAGGACGTCTCCGCGGTCGTGGCGCAGACCCTGGCCATGGCCGGTGAGGACCACGTCCGGCAGGTCAACCGGGCCTACCGCGACGCCTCCCGCACCCTGACCCAGGACCTGACCCAGACCCTGGGCCACGAGCTGGGCACCGTGGTCGACCAGGTCATGGGCCAGCTCTCGCACCAGGTCGACACGCTGCCCGAGCGCATCGCGATCGCCTCGGCCCGTCAGCAGCAGCGCACGGCCCCCGTCGCCCCCCAGCGCCGCCCCGACCCGCGCCCCGAACCCCGGCCCGAGGCCCGCGCCGAGGTGCGCCAGGACGTGCGCCAGGACGTGCGGCCCGAACCCGCCCGGCGCGTGGTCCGCGCCCCCGAGCCCCGCCCCGAGGCCCGCCCCGAACCCGAGGTCGAGGAGCAGTTCGTGGCCGTCGCGCCCCGCACCCTGCAGGACCTGGCCGCCCGCCGCTACGCCCGGGTCGGCCAGTGAGGCGCCCCGCGGTCCGCGTCCGCGGCGCGCTCGGCGGCCGCCGGGAGAACGCCACCGTCGGCCTGGCCGGCTGGGTCTTCGCCGACGCGCTGCTGGCCCTGACGATCATCGGGCTGGCGGCCGGCGGGGCCGTGCACGCCGGCGCCGACGACCAGAGGGCCGTCGCGGCCACCGTGGCCCCCACCGCCCCGGCCCCCGTCCCGAGCCCCACGCCCGTCCCGACGGTGACGGTCACCGCCCCCGCGCCGGTGCCCTCGATGCCCGCGGGCGTCGCGCAGGCCCCCGTGGTGCTGCAGGTCGACGTGGACAGCTCCTCCGACGAGGCGATCCGCGCCTCGGTCGCCGCCGCCGTGCAGGACCTGGCCGCCCAGGGCCGGCACGCCGCGTTCGTCCTGACCTTCGGGACCTCCGGCGACCCCGGCAGCGGGACCGCCCTGGCCCGCCGCGTCAACGCCCAGCTCGACGTGGCGGCGCCGGGGGTCTTCACCGGCTCGGCCAAGCGCGACTTCTGGCGCGCGGTCAACGCCCAGTCCCCGCAGGCCGGGGTCGTGCAGCTGGAGCTGTACCTGTTGCAGCAGTAGCGAGATCCACACAGGTGGCGGAAGGTCCTCAAGGGGGCGCGCGCGGTGGTCGAGGAGACCCCGTGCGCGCCCCCTGCTTCGTTCCGGTCCCCGGTCCCGCCCCCGTCCACCCGCCCGTGCCCGCGTCCGTGCCCACGGCCACGCCCGGGAGCCGGGCGTGAGCGCCGGGCTGGCCCTGCTGGCCAGCGTCCTGTGGGGGTCCTCGGACTTCCTCGGCGGCAGCGTCAGCCGGCGCCTGCGCGCCGTGCAGGTCCTCGCCGTCTCCCAGGTGCTGTCGGCCCTCGTGCTGCTGGCCGTCCTCGCGGGCTCCGGTCAGCTGGGCCGGCTGCCGGCCGGCGGCTGGCTGGGCTGGTCGGTGCTCGCCGGGGTGACGTGGGCCGGGGCGATGGCCGCCCTCTACACGGCGCTGGCCCGCGGCACCATGGGCGTGGTCGCGCCCATCGCCTCCTGCGGGATGCTCGTGCCCTTCGCCGCCGGGCTCGCCCTGGGCGAGCGGCCCGGCGCGCTCGCGGTCCTCGGCGCCGCGCTCGCGCTGGTCGGGGTCGTCGGGGTGGCCGGCCCGGAGCTGTCGCCCACCGCGAAGCAGCCCTCGTCGGCGGTGTGGCTGGCCCTGCTGGCCGCGCTGCTGTTCGGCGTGGAGATCTTCGCCCTGGCCCGCGGCAGCGAGTCCTCGGTCGCCGGGTCGCTGCTGGCGATGCGCCTGACGTCGGTGGTCCTCGTCGTCGCCGCCGCCGTCGCGGGGCGCCGCGGCAGCGGCCCCGTCCAGGCCCGGGACCTGCCGGTCCTGCTGGCCCTGGGCTTCCTCGACCTCGCCGCCACCGCGGCGTTCGCCGTGGCCTCCGGGAGCGGGATGGTCAGCGTCGTGTCCGTCCTGGCGTCCCTGTACCCGGCCGTCACGGTGCTGCTGGCGCGGCGCTTCCACGGCGAGCGGCTGACCCGGGTGCAGGTCGTGGCGGTCTGCCTCGTGCTCGTCGGCGCCGTCCTGACCGCGCTCTGAGGAACGCCCACCACCCGTTCGGCGGGTCGAGCGTTGGCTCAGCGCAACCGATCCCTCCTGTGACCTTGGAGGTGGACGTGGAACCGACCGCACAGCACCGTCTGGTGCTGCCCGCGCGCGCCCAGCGCGCGGCGCACGTGCTGCTGCTGCTGTTCCCGGCGGCCTTCGTGCTCTCGACGCTGCCGGGCGTGCGCCCGCACGCGGGGTACTCCTTCGCGCTGGACGGCCTGCTGAACAACCTCGCCTACGAAGCCGCCGCCGCGCTGTGCCTGGTCCGCACGCTGGGCCACGACGGCCCGCGCCGCGGCGGGTACCTGCTGACCGCCGCGCTGGCGGTCTACGGCTCCGGCAACGTGTTCTGGACCGCCTTCGTGCGGCCGCTGCCCGACCAGCCCTACCCCTCCGGGGCGGACGTGGGCTTCCTGCTCTTCTACCCGCTCGTCTTCGTGGCCCTCATCCTGCTGGCCAAGGGCCGCGACGCCCGCCACGCCCGCAGCCTGTGGCTCGACGGCGTCGTGGGGGCGCTGGCGGTCGGGGCGGTCGCCGCCGCCGCGGTCATCGGCCCCATCGTCGCCACGACCGGTTCCTGGGCCGCGGTCGCCACCACCACCGCCTACCCGGCCCTGGACCTGGTGCTGCTCATGGTCCTGGCGGCCGTGCTGGCCCTGTTCGGCTGGCGCCCCCCCAAGGGGCTGTGGCTGCTGGCCGCCGGGCTGGTCGTCTTCGTCGTCGCCGACGTGGCGTACCTGTTCTCCACGGCCACCGGCACCTACGTCTCCGGCGGGCTCACCGACGGCGTCTGGGTCACCGGGGTGGTGCTCATGGGCTTGACGCCCGGCTGGACCTCGGCGCCGACCGGGCCGCGGCTGCCGGCCTGGGCGCTGCTGTCCATCCCCGTGCTGGCCACCGCGGCCGCCCTGGGCGTCCTGGTCGTCGACCACCGCTACCCGCTGCACCCGGTCGCCATCGCGGTCGCCGCGGCCACCGTGCTCAGCGCGCTGGCCCGGCTCCTGTTCACCCTGCGCGAGGTCACGCGCCTGGCCGAGCAGCGCGAGCTGGCGCAGACCGACGAGCTCACGGGGCTGGGCAACCGCCGCGCCCTGTACGGCCGCACGCCGCAGCTGCTGGCGGGGTCAGACGGGGACGACCACGTGGCTCTGCTGCTGCTGGACCTCGACGGGTTCAAGGAGGTCAACGACAGCCTCGGGCACCACGCCGGGGACGCCCTGCTGCGCGACGTCGCCCGCCGCCTGCGGGAGATCGCCCACAGCCCGCGCAGCGTCGTCGTGCGCCTGGGCGGCGACGAGTTCGCCGTCGTCCGCGCGGGCGTGGGCACGGACGAGGCGCTGGAGCTGGCCACGGCGCTGCACGAGGCCCTGCACCAGCCCTACGACCTCGAGGGTGTCCACGTCCGCACCCGCGGCAGCATCGGCGTCTCGGTGCTGCCGGTGGGGACCGCGGAGCTGACCACGCTGCTGCGCCAGGCCGACGTGGCCATGTACCACGCCAAGGCGCGGCAGCTGGGCAGCTTCGCCTACTCCCCCGACGTCGACGAGTTCGCCTCCGGGGAGCGCCTGGAGACCGCCGAGCTGCTGCGCTCCGACATCGCCGCGCGGCGGATGCTGCTGCACTACCAGCCCAAGGTGGACGTCGCGACCGGCCTCGTGCACGGCGTCGAGGCGCTCGTGCGCTGGGAGCACCCCCGGCGGGGCCTGCTGTTCCCCGACGCCTTCCTCCCCGTCGTCGAGGCCGCCGGGCTGATGGAGGACCTCACCCGCGCCGTGCTGGAGCAGGCCCTGGACCAGGCCGCCCGGTGGTGGCGCGCCGGCCGCCCGCTGGCGGTCGCGGTCAACCTGTCGGCCTCCTCCCTGGGCGACGCCCGGTTGCCCGACCGCGTCCAGGACCTGCTCACCGCCCGCGGCCTGCCCGCCCACCTGCTCGAGATCGAGATCACCGAGGACTTCCTCATGGCCGACCGCGAGCGCGCCCAGGTGATCCTCGAGGGCCTGCGCCGGCGCGGAGTGCGGGTGGCCGTGGACGACTACGGGACCGGCTACTCCTCGCTGGCCTACCTGCGCCAGCTCCCCCTGGACGACCTCAAGCTCGACAAGTCCTTCCTCACCGACCTCGTGGGCGACCCGCGGGCCCTGGCCATCGTCCGCTCGACGATCGTGCTGGCCCACTCCCTGGGCCTGCGCCTGGTCGCCGAGGGCGTCGAGGACGAGGAGACCAGCCGGGAGCTGGCCGCGGCCGGCTGCGACGTCCTGCAGGGCTGGCTGTACGCCAAGGCGCTGCCCGCCGACGCGCTGGACCGCTGGCTGCTCGAGCACGTCCCCGTCCCCGCCCTCGTCCCCGCTCCCGTCCCCGATCCCGTTCCCGCTCTCGTCCCCGCCCCTGCGACGCCTGGACCTCTCTCGTGAACCTCACCTGGACCCTGACCCCGACCGTGCCCGCCCAGCGCGACGTGCACGTCCTGACCGGCCCCGAGGCCGTGCGCGAGGCCGTGCACGCGTCCGGTGCCCCCTCGCCGACCGCGGCGACCGCCTCCCCGGCCTGGGTGCGCGCGGCCTCGGCCGGGGCACCACCGGCCTCGCTGTGGGCGGTGCAGCTGCGCAGCGCCGGGCGGGTGGAGGCGCTGGCCGTCCTGCGCGACGACGTCCACGACGACGGGACCTCCACGCGGCTGCTCACCGGTGGCGACGGCTACGAGGCCGGTGTCCTGGCCGCCTCCCCGAGGGCGGCCCGCGCGCTGGGGGCCGCCCTGGCCGCGCAGGCCGACCGCCGGGGCACGGCGCTGCGGCTGGAGGACCTGCCCGACGACCCGCTGGTCCGGGCGCTGGCCGCCGGCGCGGGCGCGCGGGTGCGCGCGCTGGACCCGGTGCCGGTCGTCGTGCGCCCCGGTGAGGGCGAGGCGCTGGTCAGCGCCGGGATGCGCAAGAACCTGCGCAAGACGGCCAACCGGCTGCGCACCGACGGCGTGGACGTCGAGCTGCGCATCAGCACCGACCCGGCGGCCTTCGCAGCGGCGGTGCCGGAGCTGGAGGTGGCCTACCGCGACCGCGACACCGTCCACGGCATCGCGTGCGCGCTGGACACCCCGCAGGGCCGGCGCACGTGGCGCTCGCGCCTGGAGGCGCTGGGTGAGCTGGGCCGCCGGGAGCTGGCCGAGCTGCGCCTGGACGGGGAGCTGGCCGCGTACGTCGTCGGCGTGCCCGGGGGCCCCCGCTACGGGATCTTCGAGGGCCGGTTCGTGACGCGCTGGGCGCGGTACTCCCCCGGCCGGCTGCTGGAGCACGCGGTGCTGGAGCACGCCTTCGCCAGCCCGGGGGTGCAGGTCGTGGACTGGATGACGGGGGTGGCCCCGGAGACGCTGCTCGCGGTGAGCCGCTTCGAGTCGCGCCTGTGCCTGGACCGGCCGGCGCCGGACCGGGTCCCGCCGGTGGGTGCGCGCCGGGTGCCTCAGCCCGCCAGCGCGCGGTAGCTGGCCTGCAGCCAGGGCACGGCGACGGCCAGGGTGGGCCCGCCCAGGACGACGGCGGCGGCGGCGTAGACGGCCACCGACAACCCCCGGGGGGCGGGCCGGGCGGCCAGGCGGCGCACGCGGGCCAGGGCCGCCGAGCCCACGGGCATCTCCGACTCCACCCCGCCGCCCGCGTCGGGCTGGCCCGCGAGGGCGACCAGGGCGCGGGCCAGCGGCAGGGAGCCGGTGCGCCGGCGGGCGGAGTCGTCGGCGAGCATCTCCACGAGCAGCCGCACCGAGTCGAGGGCGGCCTGGCTGGAGACGACGCGGGGGAAGGCGGCGTGCAGGGCGGTGAAGCCCTCCAGCACGAGGTCGTGGCGGGCGCGCAGGTGGGCCCGCTCGTGGGCCAGGACGGCGCGGACCTCCTCGGGGGTCAGGGAGTCGAGCATGGCGTCGGAGACGACGACGCGGGCGCGCACGCCGGGGACGCAGTAGGCGACGCGGCCGGGGCCGGTCAGGACGCGGACACCGGTCTGGGCCAGCAGGGCGGCGTCGACCTCGGAGGTGGACTCCTTGCGGTGCAGCAGGTCGACCATCTCGCGGTGGCGGTTGCGGCGGCGGCGGGTGCGGATGCCGACGAGGGTGGCCACGACCCAGAAGCGGACGGTGACGACGGCGACGAGGGTCGAGCCGAGCCCGATGAGGGTCGTCTGGACGGGGCCGTGCCGTTCGAGGAAGGGGAAGCCGGGTTCCTCGGTGAACAGCAGAGACAGGGAGGCCAGCCCGGCGCCGAGGGTCGCCAGGACGGCGGCCAGGGCGATGGACTGCCACAGCACGAGGGCGGCGCGCGGCACCTGCCAGGTCCAGCGGGCGCGGGCCAGCAGGGCCGGGACGGGTCCGGCCAGGAGCAGCGCCAGTGCTGCGAACCAGACGGCGGTCACCCGGAGAACCTACGGGGTCCGGTCAGGCGGTGGGGGCCGCGTCCCCCGGGCCGCCGGCGGCGATCTGGTCGAGGGCCTCGCGCAGGGCGGCGGCCTCGGCGGGCGAGACACCGCCGATGAAGTGGACGAGGGCGGCCTGGCGGTCGTCGACGGTGGGCACGCCGCCGAGGGCGTCGAGCATGAGCTCGGCGACCATCTGCTCGCGCGAGGCGGCCGGGGTGTAGCGGAAGGCGCGGCCCTCGCGCTCCTGGCGCACGACGTGCTTCTTGGCGAGGCGGTCCAGCACCGTCATGACGGTCGTGTAGGCGATCTTGCGGTGCTCGGCCAGCTGCTCGTGGACCTCGCGCACGGTCAGCGGCCCGGGGGCCGCCCACAGCCGGTCCATGACGTCGCGTTCGAGTTCTCCCAGGCCCACGCGGGGATGTTACGTCAACCACACCGGTGAACGCGAGCCGTCGTACTACCGATGGGCGTACTACGCTTAGTCGTAGTACGACGCACCGTCGTAGTAGCCCCGGAAGGACCGGACCCGCTGTGACCATCGAGGCGCTCACCCGTCTGCAGTTCGCCGTGACGACGCTGTACCACTACCTCTTCGTGCCGCTGTCGATCAGCCTCGCGCTGTTCACCGCCGTCCTGCAGACCGCCCACGTGCGGCACGTGGCCCGCACCGGCGACGACCGCTACGGCCGGCTCTCCCTGCTCGTCGGCAAGCTGCTCATGACCACCTTCGCCGTCGGCGTCGTCACCGGCCTGGTCCAGGAGTTCCAGTTCGGCCTGTCCTGGAGCGCCTTCGCCCGCTTCTACGGCGACGTCTTCGGCCCCACCCTGGCCGTGGAGGGCATGCTCGCCTTCTTCCTGGAGGCCACCTTCCTGGGGCTGTGGTGGTTCGGGCGCGACCGGCTGCCGGTGCTGGTGCACCTGGCCACCATCTGGGTCGTCGCGGTCGGCACGGCCATCAGCGCCTTCGTCATCCTCGCCGCCAACTCCTTCATGCAGAACCCCGTGGCCTACACCGTCGACGCCGCCACCGGCCGCGCCCGCCTCGGCAGCTTCCGGGACCTGCTGCTCAACGAGCTCAACCTCGCGGCCTTCCCGCACACCTACGCCGGGGCCGTCATGGCCGGCGGCGCCCTGGTCATGGCCGTCGGCGTGTGGCACCTGCTGCGCGGGCAGTACGCCCACGGCACCCCCGAGTTCGCCGCCTTCCGCACGCTGTCGCGGTTCGGCGCCTGGGCCACCCTCGCCGGCGGCGCCCTCGTCTCGATCAGCGGCGACCTGCTGGGCAAGGTCATCACCGAGGTCCAGCCGATGAAGATGGCCGCCGCCGAGGCGCTGTACCGGACCACGACCGGCGCGCCGTTCTCGATCTTCTCCTACGCCCCCCTGGGCAGCGACGACCCGACGTTCTCCGTCGAGGTGCCCGGCTTCCTGTCCTTCCTGGCCAAGGGGTCCTTCACCGCGCAGGTCCTGGGCCTGAAGGACCTGCAGGACGCCTACGCCGCGCAGTTCGGCCCCGGCGACTACACGCCCTCGATCCCGGTGGCGTTCTGGAGCTTCCGGCTCATGATCGGCGTCGGGATGTTCGCCGCGGTCGTCGCGCTCGTCCACCTGTGGGTCACGCGGCGGTCCCGCACGCTCGACCCCGACCCCCGGCTGGCCCAGGGGCTGCTGTGGTCGGTCGGCCTGCTGCCCCTGCTGCCGCTGTTCGCCAACTCCTTCGGCTGGATCTTCACCGAGACCGCCCGCCAGCCCTGGCTCGTCTTCGGCCTGTTCAAGACCTCCGAGGGCGTCTCCCCCGGCCTCAGCTTCGCCGAGGTCGCCACCAGCCTCGTCGCCTTCACCCTCGTCTACGGCGCGCTGGCCCTCGTCTGGGTCAAGCTCGCGGTCCGGCTGGTGCGCCGGGGGCTGCCCGAGCTTCCGGCCCCGGCGCCCGAGCCCGCCGACGACGAGCTCACCCCGAGCTACTGACCCCGAGACCCCTGGAGAGATGACCGTGGACCTGCCCGTCCTCTGGTACGGCGTCACCGTCCTGGCCTGGGTGCTGTTCTTCGTCCTGGAGGGCTTCGACTTCGGCGTCGGGTTCCTCGGGCCGCTGCTGGGCCGCACCGAGGCCGAGCGCGGCGCCGCCGTGCGCACCGTCGGCCCCGTCTGGGACGGCAACGAGGTGTGGCTCGTCGCCGCGGTCGGCGTGACCTTCGCCGCCTTCCCCGACTGGTACGCCGCCCTGCTGTCCGGCCTGTACCTGCCGATGATCGCCCTGCTGCTCCTGCTGGCCGTGCGCGGCGTGGCCATCGAGTTCCGCGGCAAGCACGACACCGCCCGCTGGCGCGACGGCTGCGACGCGGCCCTGGCCACCAGCTCGCTGCTGCTGGCCGGGACCTGGGGCGCGGTCCTGGGCGTCCTGGTCTCGGGCCTGGCGCTGTCGCCCGACGGGGAGGTGCACGGCGGCGGCCTCACCCGCTCGCTGGCCCCGGTGCTCGGGCCGTGGGCCGTCCTGGGCGGTTTCGCCGGCGTCCTGCTGGCCACCGTCCACGGCGCCACCTTCCTGTCGCTGCGCACCACCGGCGTCCTGCGGGTGCGGGCCCGCCGGCTGACCGTCGCCGCCGCCCCCGCCCTCGTCGTCATCGCCCTGGCCCTGTTCATCGCCGCCGGGCACGCCGTCGTGGCCGCCGCCGCGGCCCTGCTGGCCCTGGCCGCGGTCGCCGCCTGGCGCCGGGCCGAGGCCCTGGCCTTCGCCGCCACCACCGCGGCCGTCGCCGGTACCGTCGTGGCGGTGTTCACCGCGCACCTGGCCGAGGGGTCGCAGGTCCTGCTGCGGTCCACGCTGTCCCCCGCCGGGGACGTGACGCTGCGCGCGGCCGCGGCCTCCGACGGGGCGCTGCACCTCATCACCGTCGCCGGGGTCGTCGTCCTGCCCGCCGTCGTGGCCTACCAGGCGTGGTCGTACTGGGTGTTCCGCCGCCGGGTCGCCACCGGGTTCGCGCGCGAGCCGCGGGTCCGCGTCGCCCGGTGAGCGGTCCGGGGAGCGGTCCCGTGAGCGGCCGGGCGGCCCGGCCGCGGGGTCCGGTCGACCCCCGCCTGCTGCGGCACGCCCGGCCCGCGCGCGCCGGGATCGCCGCCACCGCGGCCGTCGAGGTCGTCCAGGCCGCGCTCGCCGTCCTGCAGGCCCTCGCCCTGGCCGACCTCGTCACCGGCCTGTGGCAGGGCCGGGTCGCCGGCCTGGGTCTGCTCGCCGGGACCGTCGCCGGGCGGGTCGTGACCGCCTGGGCCGCCGCGCACCTGGCCCAGCGCACCGCCACCGCCGTCCGCGACGACCTGCGCACCCGGGTCCTGGCCCGGGCCCTGGAGCTGGGCCCGGCCTGGGTGGAGCGGTTCGGCCGGGCCCGGCTGGCCGCCGTCCTCACCCAGGGCCTGCCGTCCCTGGACGGCTGGTTCACCCGCTACCTGCCGGCCCTGGTCCCCGGCGTCCTGCTCCCCCCGGCGGTCCTGCTGCTGCTGGCCCTCACCGACCTGGAGTCGGCCCTCACGGTCGCGCTGACCCTGCCGCTGGTGCCCGTGTTCGCGGTCCTGCTCGGCAAGGCCACCCAGGCGCGCGCCGACCGCCAGTGGCGCACCCAGCGCGCCCTGGCCGCCCACTTCCTCGACACCGTCCGCGGCCTGCCGACCCTGCGCGCCCACCGCCGCGCCGCGCGCCAGGTCGCCGTCGTGGCCGCCACCACCGACGCCTCCCGCCGCGCCACCCTGTCGGTGCTGCGGGTCGCGTTCCTGTCCTCCACCGCCCTCGACCTCGTCGGGACGCTGTCGGTCGGCCTGGTCGCGGTCACCGCGGGCATGCGGCTGGCCGGCGGCACCCTGGACCTGCACACCGCCCTCCTGGTCATCCTGCTGGCCCCCGAGGCCTACCGGCCGCTGCGCGAGGTCGGCGCCCGCTTCCACGACTCCGCCGACGCCGCGGCCGTCGTCGCCGACGTCGACGAGGTCCTCACCGCCCCGGCCCCGGCCACCCCGGCCGTCCGGGCCGCCGGGGGGCACACCGAGGGGATCCGCCTGCGCGGGGTCGAGGTGCGCCGCCCCGACGGGTCCGCGGTCCTGACCGGGTTCGACCTCGACGTCGCGCCCGGGCGGCTGCACGTCCTGGCCGGCCCCAGCGGGGCGGGCAAGACGACCGCCGCCCGCGTCGCCGCGGGCGTCCTCGTCCCCGACGCCGGGACCGTGGAGCACGACCCGGGCGCCGTGGCCCACCTGCCCCAGCGGCCGGGGTTCCCGCACGCCACCACCGTCGCCGAGGCCGTCCGCGCCGGCCGAGACGTCCCCGACGAGCTCGTCGCCCGGGCCCTGCGGGACGCCGGGGCCGGTGAGCTGGACCCCGCGGGCGCGCTCGGGGAGGACGCCGGGGGCCTGTCCGCGGGGCAGCGCCAGCGCGTGGCCCTGGCCCGCACGTTCCTGTCCGTCCGCCTCGGCGCGCGGGTGCTGGTCCTGGACGAGCCCACCGCCCACCTCGACCCCGCCGGGGAGGCGGCCGTCGTGGCGACGCTGCGCCGGCTCGCGCACGAGGAGGGCTGCGCCGTGCTGGCCGTCGCCCACCGCCCCGCGCTGCCGGCCGCCGCCGACCGCACCACCACCCTCACCCGCCCCGCCCCCGCTACTCCCCCCGAACCCCCCGCGCCCCTCGCGCCCACCGAACCCGCCGCGACTCCCGCTCGAAGCACGGTTAGGGCCCCCCAACCCCCCGTCGCGGGGGCCCGGACCGTGCTCGGAGCCCCCCGGGTGCGGGGCCGCTGGGCCGGGGCGCTGGCCGTCGCGACGGGCGTGGCCGCCGTCCTGGCCGCCACGACCCTGACCGCGGCCGCCACCTGGCTGCTCGTCACCGCCGCCGGCCGTCCACCTGTGCTGACGCTGTCGGTGGCCGCCGTCGTCGTGCGCGCCAGCGCCACCGCCCGCCCGCTGCTCGTCTACGCCGAGCGCCTGCTCAGCCACGACGTCGCCTTCTCCCGCCTGGCCCGCTGGCGCTCCGACGTCGTCGCGGCCCTCGTGCCCCGGCTGCCGGGACGGCTGACGCGGCAGCGGTCGGGCCGCTCGGGGCAACTGCTGGTCCAGCTCGTCGACGACGTCGACGCCCGCGTCGACGGCACCCTGCGGTACCGCCACCCCGTGACGGTGACGGTGATCGCCGTCGCGCTCGCCCTGGCCGCGGCCGCGGTCCTGTCCCCGCGCCTGGCCCTGGCCGCGCTGCCCGGGCTGCTCGTGGCCCTCGTCGTGGCCCCCGTCGTCGCCGGGCGCGCCGAGCGGGGCGAGGACGCCCACCGCGAGGACGTCGGGGCCCTGTCGGCCGCCACCGTGGAGACCCTCGACGCCGTGGAGGACCTGCAGACCCTGCGGTCGGTCCACCCCCTGCGCGCCGTGCAGCGCCGGCAGGCCGCGCTGGCCCGCGCCGAGCGCCGGCGCGCCCGGGCCGCGGCGTGGACGGCGGGGCTGACCAGCGCCGGGACGGGCCTGGCCGTCCTGGGCCCGGCCGTGGCCGCCGGCGGCTCCCCCGCCCCGCTGGCCTGGGTGTGCGCCGCCGTGCTGGCCGCGGTCACCGTCGCCGACGCCACGCGCGCCCTGCCCGACGCCGCCCGCGCCCGCGAGCGCGCCCGCCGGGCCGCCGCCCGGGCCTCAGCGCTGCTCGCCACCCCGGTCGCCGCGGTCGAACCGGCCGCGCCGCAGCCGCTGCCGGCGCCGACGCGCACGGTCCTGCGGCTGCGCGACGTCACGGCCGGCTGGGACGGGCCCACCCTGCGCCACCTGGACCTGGACCTGGCCGCCGGGGACGTCGTCGCCGTCCGCGGCCCCTCCGGCGCGGGCAAGTCGACGCTGGCCGCGCTGCTGCAGCGCTTCCTGGACCCCGCCGCCGGGCAGGTCCTGCTCGACGGGGTGCCCGTCACGTCCCTGGCCGGGGACGACGTGCGCTCGGTCGTGGGCCGCGTCGGCGACGACGAGCACGTCTTCGCCACCTCGCTGCGGGAGAACCTGCTGCTGGCCGCGCCCGGCACCGCCGACGACGCCCTCGTCGCGGTGCTGCACCGGGTGCGCCTCGGCGAGTGGTTCGCGGCGCTGCCGCACGGCCTGGACTCCCGCCTCGGCGACGGTGGCGCGCCGCTGTCCGGCGGGGAGCGGCGGCGCCTGGCGATGGCCCGGGCCCTGCTGGCCGACGTGCGGGTGCTGGTGCTCGACGAGCCCTCCGAGGGGCTGGACGAGGTGACCGGCGCCCGGCTGGTGGGCGACCTCCTCGACGCCCGCGGGGACCAGGCCGTGCTGCTGCTGGCGCACCGCGTCGAGGGCGTGGACCGGGCGGGCCGGGTGTACGACCTGCTCGACGGCCGGCTCGTGCCTGCACCCCTCCCGCAGCGCGGGGGGACTACCGTGCGGTCATGAGGCGCTCACGCTCCGTCGCGCTCGCGTTGCTGCCCGTCCTGCTGGCGGCCGCCCCGGTCCTGGACCGGCGCACCCGCGACGTGTCCGACCCGCCGCTGCCGACGTTCACGTCCACGGTCTCCCCCGTCAGCGCCGCGGAGCTGTCGGCGTCCTGGCGCCCGGGGTGCCCCGTGCCTCCCGAGCAGCTGCGGACGGTCGCGGTCACCCACGTCGACCTCGCCGGCCACCCCGCCACCGGCCGCCTCGTGGTGCACGCCGACGTCGCCGACGCCGTGGTCGCCGTCTTCGCCCGCCTGTACGCGCTGCGGTTCCCGGTCGCGCGGATGGTCCCCGTCGAGGCCTACGGCGGCTCCGACGACGCGTCGATGGCCGCCGACAACACCTCGGCCTTCAACTGCCGCGCCACCACCGGCGGGTCGGGGTTCTCCGAGCACTCCTACGGCACCGCCATCGACCTCAACCCCGTGGAGAACCCCTACGTGAAGGGCACCACGGTGCTGCCCGCGGCCGGGCGCGCGTTCACCGACCGCAGGCCCGCCCCCGGCGTCGTCCTCGCGGGGGACGCCGTCGTGCAGGCCTTCGCCCAGCACGGGTTCTCCTGGGGCGGGGACTGGAGCTCCCTGAAGGACTACCAGCACTTCTCCGTCTCGGGCGACTGAGGGGCTCAGCCGCGCAGCAGCCGGGTGGCGTCCTCCGCGCTGAGCCGGACGTCGACGACCAGCGGGACGTCCCCGGCGCTGGCCTCGGCGACCGCCCCGGCGATCTGCGAGGCGCGCTCGACCTGCACCAGGTCCACGTGGTCGGGGACGCCGGGCAGCGGCTCCCGGCCGCACCCGCACACCACCAACACCGCCCGGCGCTCGCGGACCCGGTCCACCGCGTGGGCCAGCGGTCCGTCCAGGGCCTCGCGCGAGCAGATGCCCACCGACAGCGCCGCGGGCCGCGTGGCGGGGGTGCCCAGCCAGCGCCCGAACTGGTCGTCGTCGGTGGGGACGCTCACGTCGACCTCGGAGTACCCGGCGAAGCACTCCCGCAAGTGCTCCACCAGGTCGGCGGTCAGGGATTCGAGCGGATCTCGGGCCACGTGCAGCTCCAGGTGACGAGCGGGAGAGCAGCCGCGTCTCGACCGGGCCTGACGTTAACGCTGAGTCCCTGCTCGCGCACCCCCCGGTGCCGGGTCCCGTTTCGGGGTGCGGGCGGCGGGCAGCAGCGGCACGGTGTCGGGCACAGGAGCACCACCGTCCACGGAAGGACCGAACGAAGTTGCTGGTCGTGCTGTCGTGCCTCGCCCTCGTCGTCGCGGGCTTCGTCGCCGCGCTGCGGATGGAGGCGGCCTGGTTCGGGCCGGGCCCCACCACCGCCGCGCGCCCCCCGGCCGTCCCCGGCCCGCGGGAGGAGGCGGTCCCGCAGGGGGTCCCCGCCCCGTGAGCGCGACCCCGGAACCAGGGCTCCCCGAGCCCGGGCTCCCCGAGCCCGGGCTCCCCGAGCGGCAGGACACCGAGCGGGCCGCGCGCCGCGCCGCCCTGCTCGCGGCCCGGCACGCCGCCTGGGTGCGCCGCCGCGTGCGCGGGTTCCAGCCGCGGCGGCTGCCGGTCCCCCCGACCAGCGGCACCCGCCCGGCCCGGCCCGGCCGCGACGAGGACTGAGGTCAGACCCGGCCGAACACGCCCCGCTGCGAGGGGACCCTCGCCGTCGTCGCCACCGGCTGGCACACCGTCAGCACCGAGCTGGGCACCTCGGCGACCGGGCCGGTGAACCCGTCCCCCTGGTGCACCAGCCGCGCCGAGCGGTGCGTCCCGCGCACCACGTCGTCCACCCGCACCGACAACGCCGGCAGGTCCGCGGCCGCGCGCAGCAGCTCCCGCAGCTCCTCCGGAGCAGCGGTGACGCGCTCCCCCGCCAGCACGCACAGCGCCCAGTCCGCCTCCACGTGCGCCAGCGCGGCCTCCCGGGCCCGCGCCTGGTCGTCGGCCCAGAAGCCCGAGACGACCGTCACTGCCGGGTGCAGCGTCGCGTCGAACGCCGCCGTGCCGGGGGTGAGGTGGTCGGCCGTGTCGTAGACGACGACCTCGTCCGCGACGTCGACCAGACCGCGCAGGTCCTGCTCCAGCGCCGGGGCGAGGGTCGCGGTGTCGGGGGTGCCCTGGAGGACGAGGCACGCGGCGAGGGTGGTGCGAGCGGCGTCAGCCATGATCATCCCGTCGTTCGGGGAGCGCCCCGTCCGCGCTCCTGACGGTCCATCGACCGGGAGGGCCGGAGTGTTTCGCACGTCACACGTTCTTAACACGGTGTTGACCACACCTGCGGGTGCGCGACGGCCGCCAGGCTCGGACTCACGCCGAAGACCTCAGGCGGCCCTTCTGGAAGACCGGTGATCCCGACCGCGGAAGATGACCGGCGCGTGCAGGCGACCGAGAGCCGCCGGCGAAGTGACCGTCGACGCGGTCGGCACGCAGCTGCTGCGGCGGACCGCACCCTCTCACGGTCGAGGGCTCACCCCTGAGGCGCGCTCGATCGGTCGGCCCGCGCGGTTCTGCAGCACTCTGCCGTCGGATCCGCCTGACACACTGGAGAGACGTCGACACCAGGGTGAGGGTCCACTCCCTCGTTCCCGCCGACACTGTCCTCGAGGAACACGGGCGTTGACCACCCGCCTCAACAGTCACCTGGAACGCACGAGCGGGGACGACTTCCCGAGGTCACCATCGCCCGCCTCCGCTGTCCCCGCACAGCGCCGACGGGGACGAGGGGTCTTCGTGGTCGCCGTTGGACAGCCACCGGATGTTCCGGTTCCGCGGTGGGTGAGGTCATTGGCGCAGAGCTACGACTCACCCGCCGGGTCGAAGTGCCGCAAGAAGTCCGCGACGTCACGCCGGAACCACTGGTGAGCCCCCGTCACGAACGGTTGCAGCCAGTTCCACCACGAGACGGCGAGGAGGCGCTGGACCGTCGCGTCGTCGAACCGTGGTCGCAGCACCCGGGCGGGAACTCCTCCGACGACCGTATAGGGGGGAACGTCCCTGACGACCAGCGCCCCTGCACCGATGACCGCCCCTGTCCCGATCACGACGTTCCCCATGATCCGGGCGCCGTACCCGATCCAGACGTCGTCCCCGACGACCAGCCGCTCGCCCACGGCGCCATCCGGGGGATCGTCGTAGGGGACGTCCGGCACCAGGATGCCGATGGGGAAGGTGGAGGCGGACCGCATGCGGTGCACCCCCCGTTGCACGAGAGGGATCTCGCGGCCGTCAGCCGCGAAGACTCGCCCGCCGGGCAAGATGATCCGCGCTTCGTCCGCGATGGAGCAGTACGCCCCCACTTCGATCTCATCGAGCGGCGCGTAGGACTTGATCAGCGTACTGGGGCTGCTGTAGGAGCCTGGCCCCGCAGTGAACTTCCCGGGCACCACCTGCATGCTCGCGCCGATGTCCCGCGGCGTTCGGGACCGCGCACTGACGCACCCCGCGCCGGCAACTCGAGCGACTGCGAGATCCGCTCGGAGGCACCGCGTGACGAGCTCGGGCACAGCGTCGGTGTCAATCGTCGCCTCGAGGCTCAGCTTCTCGAGGAGCGGGAGGGCGTCCGCCGCCAGGGCGGCGTAGGGGGCAGGATCCGAGGAGGCTGCCAGGGCCATGCTCAAGCCGCGCCCCACGGCGTCCACGAGGACCGACAGCGCGGAGGGCCTGGGGGCTGAATCGCTCACCCCCAACCAGACGACCTCGCCTCGGGCGACCTCCGCACCAGCGATGAGGGCCTGGGCTCGGGTGGCTCCAGGGAGCCGGAGCACGCGCGCACCTTCGAGCCTGTCGAGGAAGCCTGTGACACGCGGGTCGGCGGACGTGTCGACGATGACCGTGGTGACTGCGTGGCGCTCCTCTTCCAGGACGTCGATCGCCTCCGCTAGCGCCGTGATCGACGCCACGACGGTTTCGATAGGCGTGTCCGCGACGAGGACGACGGCGCATTCCACGTGTCGATCGTAAGCGGCCGCTCGCCACGCGTCCCGCGCAGGAGAGCGAGTGGCGCCGCTGGTACTGGAGCAGCGCCGAGGTGCAGCACCTGGCGCGCGAGCTAGCTTCGGTGGTCGACGGCGTCGTAGCTCGGGATCAAGTGGTCGTTGCCGCTGATGCTGAGGAACGGACTCTCACCACGTCCACCCCACGATTCAATCTGCTACCGTGCGTAACATGGCTTTTACGGGCCGTAAGGTCGTCCTGGCGGGTAACAACAGCCCAGCCATCGAGGTGCTGCGCCTCCTCCTGGAACGCCTGGACGCGGGGTCCGTGCTCGCGGTCGCTCCCACTGAAGGCTCGAAGCACGAGTGGCAACCTTCTCTGGCTGACGCGGCCCACGCAGCCGGCGTGCGGTGCCTGCAACCTGCAGACGTGAACGACCCGTCCACCATCGCCGCAGTGCGCGAGCACGACGCCGATCTCCTCCTGTCCGTCTACTACACGCAGATCTTCAAAGCACCCTTCCTCGCTGCCATCAGAGGGCCCAAGATCAACTTCCACCCGGCCCTCCTGCCGCGGCACCGAGGTACTGCTCCGCTCATCTGGGCGATCGTTTCGGGTGACGCCATGGCGGGAGTCACCGCGCACCACATCGACGAGGGCATCGACACCGGTGCCCCCATCGCCCGGAAGCCCTTCCCCATCCACCACGAGGACACCGGTTTCGACCTGCACCGCAAGGCGACCCGCCTGGTGCACCGCATGGCAGCCGACCTCCTGAACGACCTCCTCACGGGCCGCCCCCTCCCGAACCAGGAGGTCGGGCACCATGAACCGAGCTACCACGGCCGCGCGGACGCGCGGTTGAACCACCTGAACTGGAAGGATTCCAGCCACCGGATCCGCAACATCGTCCGGGCACTTGCCCACCCGTTCCCGGGAGCGTACGTGATCGCGGGCGCCGAACGCGTGATCTTGGAACGCGTGCAGTCCGTGGAGCCATCGGCCGACCTCGGCAGCCGTCCGCCCGGCAGCGTGGAGCTACCCCACGGCAAAGGGCCACTCGTGTGGACCTCCACGGGGCTGTTGCGCATCGAGACGTGGAGGGACGGGGATGCCATGCGCTCAGGGGAAGAAATGAAGCGCTTCCTCCACGAAGGGATGATGTTGCGGTGACGTACCACCCCTCGCCGATCATCTTCGGGCAGCCCTGGTTCGACCACGAGGAGGAAGAACTCCTCGTGCAGACCCTTCGTAGCGGGTGGATCGGCCAGGGTCCCCTGGTACAGCGTTTCGAAGAGGAACTCGCCCAGTACCTGGGATCACCACACGTCGTGGCCACCAGTTCCTGCACCGCCTCCCTCCACCTGGCTCTGGTGGCGATGGGTGTTGGTCCGGGTGACGAGGTCATCACCACGCCGTTCACCTTCGTCGCCACCGTCAACGCCATCGAACACGCGGGCGCCACCCCGGTCCTCGTGGACATCGACCGCGACACTTTCTCCATCTCGGCAGAATCGATCGAGGGCGCTCTCACCAGCCGAACCCGCGCCGTGGTGCCGGTCCACTTCGCAGGGCGCGCTGCAGGGCTCAGCGAGATCTACCGGCTGGCGGAGGAGCACGACCTGGTCGTCGTCGAAGACGCCGCTCACGCACTGGGTGCGGTGCATGACGGAGCGCGGGTGGGCAACGCCCAAAATCCCCGTTCTTTGACGTGCTTCAGCTTCTACCCCAACAAGAACCTGGCCACTGCCGAAGGAGGGGCGATCTCACTGGCCGATCCCGAGACCGCACAGCGCTTGAAGTCGCTCCGACTGCACGGACTCGACGGCGACGCCTGGGCCAGGTACCGGACTCGAACCTTCCAGCCCACCCTGGCGACCTACCCGGGATTCAAGTACAACTTCACCGACCTCCAGGCTTCCATCGCCCTCGGCCAGCTGCACAAGCTGGAGGGCTTCCTCGCCGGCCGGGAGTTCCTCGCCGACTGCTACGACGAACTCATCAGCGATCTCCCAGGCGTCCGGATCGTCGATCGCGGCCGGCCGACGATGAACCACCGTCACGCCCTGCACCTCTACCAAGTGATCATCGAGGGACCCACCGGGCGCCGTGACCAGGTCCTCGATGAGCTTCGCGGTCAGAACATCGGCGCGGCGGTGCACTACGTTGGCGTCAACCAGCACCCGTACTACCAGGAAAAGCTTCCCGGGGACTTCCCCAACTCCGATTGGGCGACTGACGCGCTGCTGACCCTACCCCTGCACCTGCACATGAGCCGGCGCAGCGTGGAACGCGTGGCCAGCGGTCTCATCAGCGCGCTGGAGCGCACCCGGACCTAGATCGTCCACGCACCGTTTCCCCGGCGCCGGACGTCAGAGCACGTCCACCTCCACGGACGTGCCCGGCGCCGTGGCAGCTTCACGCACCTCCCCTGCGAGTAGACGCTCGCGGTGCGCGAAGAGGCAGACGTCGTGCGTGCTCCCGATCGCGCCATGGACGCGTTCCACACCCGTGGCGTCGACGAGGCGGGGCACCACCGCTTTTGCTCCACCCAGGTCCAACAGGTGGGACATGCACGCCGCAGCTGTGGTTGCAGTCAACCGGACGTCGTCGGACAGAGCGACGAGCCAAGGGGCAACAGCTCGCCCGAGAGCTCGTTCCCAGCTCAGCTGCATCGATGTCCCCACGTCTGCCAGGTCCCCGAACGTCGATGGGGAGCACCGCTCGTCGACTGCAGCTTCTTCGACGTGGGCGATCCCCTCGGGACGCAGATCACCGAGGACGACGTGGACCTCGAGACGGCCCCACCCCTTGAAAGCGGTTTCCACCGTGCTCAATCCACGTTCCACCTCGGCACGCCCTCCGGAGAGGACGAGCAGGACGGACAGGTCGGGGGGACGTAGTTCCTCGGGTGCGACGGCGCTCGCCGCATGCGTTGGATCGAACACCTCGACCTTCGAACGGTCCCGAAGGACCTCGATCAGCGGGCGGACCAGTCCGCTCACCCGGTGCCCTCGAGCGACGACTGCGTCGGTGAGGCCAGGACTGGTCTGCACCTGCGTGAGCGCCCGCTCCTCAGGGGTCGTCACCTCGGCGCTGTCGAGGAGCTGATCCACCGCTGCGGGCCACTGGTGGCAGTGCGCGTCGAGGATGTCCTGACGGAGAAGGGCACCGCGCTGTGCCGCCGCGGCCGGATCGACCAGCAGGGCTCGCACGGCGCTCAGCCATGCCGACGGATCGCTGGCAACCAGGAGGTGGGTCTCGGCCGGGTCATCGGCGGCGAGCGTGCTGCCACTCACCCACGCGGGGCGGTAGGAAACCACCGGAACTCCGGCCGACGCAGCGTCGAGCCAGGAGGTGTAACTGGCGAGGGGGTAGGAGTCCACGTAGGCGGTCGCTCCGGCGAAGGTGCGCAGGTCCGTGTCCACGTGCCCACGGAGGTGGAGCCGAGCTCCGTGAGCCTTCACCAACGGCGCCCAGGTGCGGTCGTGCGGCCGAGGGCCGATCGCTGTGAAGGTCACCGTCGGCTCCGCGTCCAGCAGCATGCCGACGAGCGACACCAGGGTCTCACCTTGGAAGGGGACGAACTTGTGCGGACTCGCGACGGTCATCACGTGTCGCGTGGCCGGTTCGGACCGACGCCCCGTGGGCACTTGGGGCACTTGGGGTACTTGGGGTACTTGGGGTAGTTGGGGTAGTTGAGGCGACAGTGGGATCGGCAGCAGCGTGAGACGCCCCGGGTGGACCCCGCGCCGGGTCATGGACAGGTCGAGCCCGCTCTGCCGCAGGCAGACCACCTTGTCCGCAGCGGTGACCCCGGGCCAGAAGACGTGGTCGGCGTGGTTCAGGAGAAGGACCGGCACGGTGCGGTGCGGGTGCGCGACCGCTGAGATCGACAGGACGTCGAAGGGGTGGACGTTGAGGACCACCGTGTCGGCACGGGCCGCAGCAGCCCGGAGAGCGCGCAGGCGCCCGAGGCGTGTGCCGTTCAGACGGACGACCTCGCCGCCGCAGGCCTCGACGGCTGCCACAAGCTGCGCCGGCACCGCACCTGCGTGCTGGGTGAGGACGACGTCGTGACGGATCCCGGCCTGCTGCTCGATCCAGCGCCAGGTCAACCGCGTGTGACCGCCGACCGCGTACGCCTCCGTGAGAACGTGCAGCACACGACGAGGGGCACCAGGGACCGGGCGACCAGCAGGCCAGGCACCAGCAGCCTCCCCGGCTACGGTGAGCAGCTCCTCCATCTCGGCGCTGACGAAGTCCCCGCTGTGGTCCAACCACCCGACTTCGGCGGCCGCGGTCAACAACCCCAAGCCAGCCTCGACGTCACCGGCTGCAATGGCGGCACCAGCCTGAGACTCCAGACGCCGCCTGCGACGGGCGGCGCGTTCGGCCAGAGCCGGGAAGCCGCCTGGGAGCCGGAGGCCGGGACCGGTGTCGCGCGGGGAGAAGTTCACGACTGCACTCCTAAGGTTCTTGAACGGGAGGACTCACTCGATGGGTGACCGGAGCGCCCGCCGCACGCTGCAGAGCCAGCTGCATCTCACGACAGAGTGAACGCAGTTCACGGACCGCCTCGGTCCCGCGAATCCGGCCGTCCAGATCGACGAGCTGGTCGACGTGGGCCAAAGCCTCCAGCGCCTCACCAGGGCGTCGCAGCTGCGCCAGCGCCTGCGCACGCAGCCAGTCGCAGTGCTTCGTTCCCGCTCCCCGCGCTCGCAGTTGCTCCGCGAGGCCGAGCGCGAGATCCGGCTGCCCTGCACCGAGCAGAAGCCGGGCCAGGTAGTCGGTGGCCCGCTGCCAGGAGCGTCCGTCGGCCTCGGCGTCGCGCACTGCTTCGAACACCTCGACCGCTCGTTGCAACTGCCCCGCCCCCATGTGCGCACGTCCCAGGTCGAGGGCCACGTCAGCTACCGCACGAGGATCGACTCCCGGCGTGACGAGCAGTTCGTCGAGGGCCCGTCGAGCCAGGACGGCGTTGCGCTCTCCTTTGCGTCGAAGCGCCTCCGGGGTCGAGTAACCCGAGTGGTGGAGACTGAGCACGGCAGGGGGCACGAGTGCGGGTTCAGCCTCCGGGTCACGCTCGTGCAGGATCCGCTCGTGGAGCCGCCCGTTCCACCTGGCTCCATCCCTCCTGAAGAGGCGCACCGCGGTGAAGGAGTAACCCCCGGCGGGTGGGACTTCCTCGTTGAGAATGGTGACGAGCCGTCGCGGAGGACCACCGCTGTCCAGGTGAGCCCGCAGGGCGCGAGGATCGGCGCTCACGACTTCGTCGGCGTCCAGGCTGAGGACCCATTCGCCCCGAGCAGCGGCGAGCGCGGTGTTGCGCGCGGCGGCGAAGTCGTCTCGCCAGGCCCCCTCGACCAGGACGACGTCCCGCCGGTGCAGCTCCTCGAGCGTGCCGTCAGTGGAACCGGTGTCGTGCACGACGATCTCGTCGGCCAAGCCGGGCAGAGCGTCGAGGCACTCACCGACCCGGTGCACCTCGTCGCGGACGATGAGCACCGCGCTGAGGAAGGGCGCACGAGCCGGTCGAGCGGTCACCACACCATTCTGGCGGACGACCGGCCATTGCGCTCAGTAGTCACTCGCTTCCCTTCCGCAACGATGAGCGCATAGGGTGCTGCCATGCGGTTGTTCGCCCTCTGCCCCGGTCAGGAGGATCTCGCCGGAGCGCAACAAGTGCACCGCGTGGTCGAGTCCGCCGCCGCCCTGGCTTACGAGGCCGCCGTCGTCCACTCGGCGGTAGACGGCGCCACGTGCGAGGCGGCGTCAGCGTCCAGCACCGTCACCGACTTCCCCGACGCACCGGACGCGCTCGTCCTCGTGCGCAACGAAGACGTGCTGGCCGTTCTGGACATCAGGCTCTGCGTGGTAGCGATCTGGTGGGTGGAGGTCCTCGACTTCCCCGCGGACCTGGAGCGCGCGGCACAGGACCAGGGGTTGGGGCCCGGGTTGGTGCCCCTGGTGCACGGGACCGTCTTCACGCACCTCGCCGCGGACTCCCAGGCGCAGCAGTACCTGTCCAGCCGCGGGTGCACCTTCGCCAGGCTGGAGGCGGACGCCGGGCCGACGGTGCTGAACCAGCAGGTCTTCGACCTGGTGTCGCAGCAGGAGGTGAAGCACCTGTCCGCGACGCAGTGGGTGAGGTGACCGCGTCGACGACCCGGCGGGCCACGATCTCCATCGTGCAGCCGCGCGGGTACGTGCACTCCCTCGTCCTGCTGGACCCGGCCTTGTACCTGCAGGAGCAGTTGCGCCGACGCGGGGTCCGCGTGCAGGTCGTGAAGAACCGGCTCACCGCCGGGGAGGTCAACTTCGTCTTCGGAGCCCACCTGGGCTTCGACCGCCGTTGGTGCGAGCAGTTCGACTGCGTCTTCGTGAACCTCGAGCAGCTGGGCCCCTCCGGGGCAGCCCTCTCGAACCGGTACCTGCAGCTGCTGCGGGAGAACCGCGTCGTGGACTACGACCCCGCGCACCGTGAGCACCTCGGGCCCGCTCACGCCGCGGCACCCCTGCTCTCGTTCGGTTACGCCCCCTACCTGGCACCTGCCGACCCGGTGCCGATCGAGGAACGCCCGCTCGACCTGCTGTTCTTCGGAAGCTTCAACGAGCGCCGCAAGACCGTCCTCGAACGCCTCCAGCGGGCAGGGGCGAACGTCTTCACCGCACCCTTCGGCGTCTACGGGGCCGACCGGGACGATCTCGTGCGCCAGGCGAAGGCCGTGGTCAACGTCGGTCACTACGGCAGCGGCCGGTTCGAGCAGGTCCGCGCCTCGGTGGTGCTCTCGTGCGGAACCCCTCTCGTCAGCGAGGTGCGCCCACCCGGTGACGACGTCGGCGTCTACACCTCGACGGTGCACTGGTTCGACCCGGAGGCGCCGGAGGCGTTCCTGGAGTTCTTCCGCTCACCCGAGTTCGCAGCGCGCTCGCACGCCATGTTGGAGGAGTTCGCCCGGACACCCGCTCCCGCGGCTGGGGTGTACGACGAACTGGCGAGCTGGGCGAAGGTCTCCCCGGTGCCGACCATGCCGGTGCCGTCACTGCGTGAGGCCGCCGCGCGCGACGGCTCACCGGTCCGCGTGGTCCTCGACGCACCCGAGGGGTACCGCCCCGGCTGGGTCAACGTGAGCACCCGCCCCGAACGACGCCCCGACTGGCTGCTGCCCGCATTCAGCGACCGCGGCGAGCTCACCGTCGCCACCGAGCGGTGGGGTCCGGTCGGTGTCGTGGGCGGCGAGGCCGACGTGGTGGAGCTCGGCGAGGTCGACCCGCACCCGGTACGACTGGACGCCGTGCTGCGCTGGGCGCTGCACCTGCTCGCGGAGAACGGGGCGGTGTCCTTGGTGTGGCCCGGCGGCGCACCGGTGGAGGTCCTGGAATCCGCTCTGCAGGAGCTGTGGCTTCACGAGGACCCGAGGCACCTGCTCGCCCTGATGCACGCTTCGGCAGTACCAGCCACCCCGGGGACTCCAGCCGGCTCGCCTCCCGCCGCACGAGTCGTACTGCGCAAGACCCCCTGCTCCCCCACCCAGCGCAGCCTAGGGATGGCGGCGGGCCAGACGTTCGGCCGCTACGCCGAGTGAAGAACGGCACCGACCGGATGCCAGGGCTGCTCAGACGACGACGGCGACCACGCGCAGGAGTTCCAGCGGCGGTTCCCCGCCGGCCCGCCGCCACTCCCGCGTCCGCAGGTCCCAGGTGGACGCTGCGTCGTAGACGCGCGTCGTGAAGGGCAGGGAGGTGACGACGCGGAAACCCTCCTGCTCCAGCAGCGCACGCAGGCCGCGCTCGGAGAAGTGGTGGAGGTGGCCGGGGTGCTCAGCGAGCCAACGAGCCGGGTCACGTCGGGCTGTCCACGCCTCGCCGTTGGGGACCTCCAGGAGGAGGTGCCCCCCGGTCTTGAGCAGGGCGCGGACGTGCCGGAGGAACTCCGCCGGCTCCGGTAGCCGGGGCAGGACGTGCCAGGCCGCGACGGCGTCGAGGGTGTTGTCGCGCAACGAGACGCGCAGGTCGGCGATCGAACCGGCCAGGGTCGCCAGACCCAGCTGCTCGCACTCGCGCGCGGCCCGCGCGTCGGACTCCAGAGCGACGACGGTGTACCCGTCGTCCTGCGCGGCGCGGGCGAACTCCCCCGTGCCGGCCCCCACTTCCAGCAGGGCGCCCTGGGGGCGGTGCGTCTCCAGCCAATCGACCCGGATGCGCGCCTCACGTCGTCGTTGCTCACGCCCGGCGGGACTCATCCACGCGCCTTCGCGACCCTCTGTCCCTCCGGGGACGGGGAAGGTGACCGCCGTGCCGCACTCGGTGCACGTCACGAGCTCGGGCGCGCCGTCGGCAGTGGCGCGGACCGGGTTGGTGCAGCAAGGGCAGGCCGCCTCGCGGACGGGGGACGCCGGGAACCACTTCGCCCGGAACTCCGCGTCGCAGCGATGGTAGTTGTCCTCGTCCCCCAGACCTCCCTTGGTGTGGTGGAAGAGGTCGAACTCCACTACCCGGACACGCTTGCCGGCCGCACGCGCGGCGAAGCAGAAGTCCACGTCGTAGCCGTGGAAGCCGGTGTAGCGGTCGGCGTCGAAGCGCAGGTTCCGCACTGCCCAGGGTGAGAGCACCATGAGCAACCCGTCCACGCTGTCGGCGTCGTGCTCGCCGCCGCCGAAGTCGACGGTTCCCCGGGTCTCGGTGCACCGGCCGAGCCCTTCGGCCTGCCACCAGGCGAGCGACGTCACCCCCCGGGCTCCGACGGTCCCGACCACGGCGACCTCGGGGTCGGCCAGCGCGGTACGCACCTTGACGCAGAAGTCCGGGTCGCGGATCTCGGTGTCCTCGTGCAGCAGGACGAGCGCTTCGAGGCCCTCAGCATCGCCGAAGGCGTCGAGGATCTCGTTGTAGGCCGTGAAGATGGAGTCGTTGTCGCGGGACTCGGCGATCGGTGCGTCCGGTTCGCCGTGGCGGGCGATCCCGGCGGCGGCGAAGTCCCGGAACTTCTGCTCGGTGCCGATGCAGACACCGAAGGCGATCACCGGCCACCTTCCGGCGACGAGGAAGGGGGAGCGGTCCGCGGGCCGGGCTGGAACCTCATGGGTATCACTCTATGTCACACGTCACACACGTTCAGTCGAAGCGGGTAGGAGAGCTGCGGTGAACCGCGGTGCCACTCGGCGGAGCCGGGGCAGCAGCCGGGCCGCGGTCTCCTCGTCGATGGCCGCCAGCAGCGGCTCGAGGTGCCGCAGCGCCGCGTGCTCCCCGATCTCCACGAGCACCGCGCCGCTGAGCACGCGCGTGACGAGGTCGCGCTCCCCACCCGTGAGGACGCGCCGCAGCGGGCAGTGCCCGGCCAGGCCGGCCTCCCGCAACCGCAGCGACCAGGTGAGCGCCTCGTCGAAGGGCAACGTGGCCCACTGGCCAGCCGCCGCAGCCAGCACCGCGGGACGGCAGCGATCAGCCGCCCACAGCCCCTCGAAGAACGCGCAGGTGACCTCCGCTCCGTGCGGGGCGAGCTCACCGATCCACGGCACGAGCAGGGCTTCGGGCACGGCACGCGCCAGCCGGCCCGGGCCGCCGGGCGCGCGACCGGCCAGTAGGACCGCCCGGACCGGGGACACCACGAAGGTGCTGGCCGCCACGTGCTCGACCAGCAGGTCGACCGCCTCGTCGAAGCGGGCGAGCCGGGTGAGGGCGTCGATCAGGGTGTCGGCGAAGGTGAGACCCGCGGCGATGGCGCTGTCCACCCGCACGGTCCGCGCCTGCCTCGCCAGCAGCGCCACTGCGCTGGCAGCGTCCCCGGTGCTCAGCGCGAGCCGGGCGGCGAGGCCGTCGCGCACGGCGTCGGTCTCGCCCCACTCCCGCAGTCGGCCGAGCCAGGGCGCGGCGAGGCTCGGCTCCCCCACGGCCACGGCGACGTCGACGGCGACGTGCGCGGCCCGCAGACCCAGGTGCCCGGACAGCGATCCGGGGTCGGCCTCCGCCAGAGCCACCGCAGCCCGCGACGGCTGCCCCGCCGCCCACGCCGCGCGGGTGACCTCGACCAGGTGCGGACCGGTGTCCTCCCCGTCGCGGCGCGCGCGGGCCAGGGCCTGCTCGGCCACCCGCAGGTTGCGGTCGTCCTTCCCCTGCGCGCGGCGGCGCGCGGGATCCAGACCGCTGTGCTCCAGCAGGAGCTCGGTCGTCCCCGCTCCACGGACGGGAGCGCCGATCGCCACGATCTGCTCGTGGATCGCACCCTCCCAGCGGCACGTGGCCGGCCGCAGGAGACGGGGGACGAAGCACTCCACGGACCGGCCGGTGCCGGCGATGACCTCCGACACCTGCGCGACGTGGAGCCAGTCCACCGTGCTCGCGCGCAACGCGTCGCGGAAGGCCCCTGCGTCACCGCGGACCAGCTCGTCGGCGTCGACGGCGAAGACCCACCGACCCCGGCAGTGCTCCAGCGCCCGGTTGCGCGCCGCCCCGAAGTCGTCGTCCCAGAGACCCTCCACCACCACCGCACCGAACTCCCGCGCGATCTCACGCGTGCGGTCCGAGCTCCCGGTGTCGTAGACCACGATCTCGTCCACGAAGGGGCCCAGCGCCTGCAGCGAAGCCGCCAGCACGTCCTCCTCGTCCTTGACGATGTAGCAACCGCTGACCAGCACGGCGACCCCGGATCAGGCCGGGACGAGGGCGGCGGCGAAGGCGGGTGCGACGGCCCGCAGCTCGGCCAGCAGTGCCGGGACCTCACTCTCGTCGAGCTGCTCCAGGAGCGGCTCCAGGACAGCCAGGACCTCGCCCTCGCCGATCTCGACGAGGACAGCGCCGCTGAGCACGCGCGTGCGGGCGTCCCGTTCCGGGGATGCGACGATGCGCCGCAGCGGGCACTCGTCGGGGAAGCCGGCTTCCCTCAGGCGCAACGACCACACGAGGGCGCGCTCGAAGGGGAGCTGGAGCCACCGGCGGCTGGCGCTGGCCAGGACAGCTGCCGTGGACCCACCGCGGACCCAGAGCGCTTCGAGGAGCTCGTCCACGAGGCGCGGGTCGCTGACCTCCAGCTGCCCCAGGCAGGGCACGACGAGCTCGGCCGGGAGAGCCTCGGCGAACCGGCGCACCCCGCCGTCGAGCTGGGACAGCACGAGCAGGGAACCCGCGTAGCTGGTGCTCAGGCGCCCCCCGGCCACGTGCCGCAAGAGCAGGCTGACCGCCTCCTCCAGACGTTCCTGCTTGAGGAGGGCGTTGACGTGCACTTCGGCGAACGTCAGTCCCCGGAACACGACCCCGTCGACCTGGGGAAGGTGCTCCTGGTCCTGCAGCAGCTCCACGGCCCGAGCCGCGTCACCGGCGGCCAGGGCGATCCGGGCCTCCAGGCCCGCCAGCACCGGCTGGGTCTCGCCCCAACCGGCAGCGGCGGTCAGCCACTCGCGAGCCGCCTCCAGGTCCCCGGTCCCCGTGGCGGCCGCGATGGCGTTGTGCGCAGCCACCACGCCCTGAGCGGAGGTCAGGACCCGGCGGTCGACCTCGGCGAAGGCCGCGGCGGCCTCCTCCAGGGCCCCGGCCATGAGCGCTGACCGACCCAGGTCGATGAGGTGGGTGTCGAGGCGGGGAGACCCGTGCGGGCGGGACTCCTCGACGCTGCGCCGGGCCAGCCGCAGGTTGCGCTCGCCCTTGCCCCGCTGGTGCTGGCGGACGGTGGTGTACCCGCTGTGCTGAAGCCCGACACCGGTGGTGGGCTGGGCAGCGGGAGCGCCCTGGGTCGTCATCAGCTGTTCGTGCAGCGCACCCTCCCAGTGGCACAGCCGCCGCAGGAAGACCCGGACCAGGGGGAAGCTGAGCGTCCCCGTCACGCCGTCCCACGTGTCGGAGGTCAGCGGCACGCTGAGGGCCGTGGCGTCCGAGCGCTGGAGGCAGCGCCGGAAGGCGCGGGGGTCACCCGTGGCGACCTCGTCGGCGTCGACGGCGAAGACCCACCGACCCCGGCAGTGCTCCAGCGCCCGGTTGCGCGCCGCCCCGAAGTCGTCGTCCCAGAAACCCTCCACCACCACCGCACCGAACTCCCGCGCGATCTCACGCGTGCGGTCCGAGCTCCCGGTGTCGTAGACCACGACCTCGTCCACGAAGGGGCCCAGCGCCTGCAGCGAGGCCGCCAGCACGTCCTCCTCGTCCTTGACGATGTAGCAACCGCTGACCAGCACCTGCTGGTTCGACATGCGCGTCTCCTGGTTCGGTGTTCGGGACGGGCCGTGTTCAGGCCGAGCGGTCGACGAAGACCGGCCGGGCTTCCGCACGGTCCATCTTGCCCAGAACGCGCCGTTGCGCGCGCACCTGGACCATGGCCTCGGCGAGCCGCTCCCCCAGGCTGAGCTGGCGCTGGAGCAGGCGGCGCGCCCGATCGGCGAAGTCCCCGGGCATCGGGCCCAGTGCGGTGTCGGCCACCCAGTCCTGGGCCACGGGGAGGGGGACGTCCTCCAGCTGCTCGACGCTGCCGTCGTGCAGGTGCTCCAAGAGCTCCTCCGCGGCCCGGACGTCCAGTTCCAGGGCGTCGAGGGCCTCGGTCCAGGCCTCCCGCCAGCGGCGGTCCTCCCGCGTCGCCACCTCGACGGCTCCGGGAGTGGCCGTCATGCGCTCGTCGGAGGGGGCGTCGCGCCGAGGACCTCCAGAGCGGCCTGGCGCCAGGCCTCGGCCAGCGGTTCGACGACCTCGGTGCGGGCACTGCGCACGCGCTCGGCGTCGCCCTCGACGTTGGCGGCGACGAACTCCTGGTAGAGCCAGGTGTAGAGGGAGCCCAGCCCCTGCGCCCCCTCCCACGCGTCGGTGTTCAGGCTGGACAGGAGTTCACGGACGATGTCCTGGGCGTGGACGAGGTTGGTGTGCGCGCTCGTCCGGTCCTGCGCTCCCAGGGCTTCCTCGGCCCGCTTGAGGTCCAGCACCAGGCGGTCGTACAGCATGACGAGCAGCGCCGACGGGCTGGCGGTCTCGAGGCTGTTCTCGAAGTAGCGGTTCTTGTTCGGGACGCGACCGAAGGTCATCGCGGGCATGCCATCGTCCTCCGTGAGTGGGGTGTGCTTGCACCGCCCTATCGGCACCGACCGGGCGAACCGTAGGGGTTGCCGGCACGGACGCGCCGCGAACGACGGAGGGCCGGGTGGACGCGGACGTCCACCCGGCCCTCGCCGGTACCACGGTCAGGACCGGGTCAGCCGAGGCTGGCCAGCTGGCCGGACAGCCAGGAGCCCTGGGTCTTGAGCTTGCTCAGGGAGGACTCGAGGTTGGCGTAGTACTTCGCGTACGCCTCCCGCTTCTGGGCCAGCCGGGTGTCCCAGTCGGAGATCCGGCCCTGCATGGTCCTGATGGACGTCTCCTGGGAGGAGATCGACGTCTTGAAGGGTGCGACGGCGTCCTTGGCCAGCGTGCTGAGCCGCTCGACGAGCCCGACCGCGTTGCTCTTGGGATCGGCCGACGTGGGCGCCAGCAGCTTCTGCACGCCCGCCGGGTCCTTCGCGAAGGCGGTGAGGAACTTGTCCTTGTCGAAGGTGAGCGTGCCGGTCGACGTCGACTGGATCCCCAGGGTGGCGGGCGACGCACCGTTGCCGAGCGCGCTCGTCACCGTGTTGAGCAGGTCCGTGCGCAGGGTGCGCAGCGCGCCGTCCCCGCGCAGGGGGCCGGCACCGGTGAGCTTGCCGTCCGCCCCCACGGTCCCGGCCTTGGACTGCGTCGTGAGCTCGCTCAGCGCGGTGTTGGCCGCGTCGACGAGGGCCTGCATCGAGGCCGCGACGGCCTTGGGGTCGCTGGCCACGGAGACCGACACCGGCTTGTCGGCGGCGGTCTTGGCGGACACCGTCAGGGTGACTCCGGGCATGATGTCGGAGAACGTGTTGGTCGCCGACGTGACCTTGACCGCCAGGGTCTTGGTCGCATCGTTGGGGTCCGGCACGTTGCCGGGCAGGACGATCTGGGCGTCCTTGGGGCTCGACACGGTGGTGAAGTCAGACGAGAAGGGCACGGGGGCGCTGTAGGGGTCGCCGACCTTGCGCTCGTTGGGCGAGCCGTTGGACGGTACGAAGCCGAAGTCCCCCTTCTTCTCGCCCGTCGTGGTGGAGGTGATCTGGAGGCGGTACTTGCCGTCGCTGACGCGGACCGCGACGGCGGTGATGCCGAGGTTGGTCGCCTTGTTGATGGCGTCCACCACGTCGGACAGGCTGCCGGTGCTGGGACTGACCGTCCCGACGATCTTGCCGTCACGAACGACGTCCAGGGGGTAGCCGCCGAGCGCGTTCGCGGCGTTGTCCGTGAGGGCCATGCCGGCCTCGTCCTGGCTGATGACGGACCGCCCGGCGGCCAGTTCCTTGACCTGGAAGCTCAGAGCACCGGCAGGGGCCGTTGCCGCGGCAGTGACCGCCACCGAGGTGTCGGAGGTGGTGGCGGTGCTGGGCGACCACCCGGCCGCCTTCTTGAGGTTGTCCGCCGCGGTCTGCAGGGCGGTGAGCTTGGTGTTGATGGACTGGAACGCCGTGACCTTCTGCTGAGCAGCGCTGACGCTGCTCTTCAACCGGGTCTGCGGCGCCGCGTCCACGGAGATGAGCGAGTTGATGATGCTGGTGGTGTCCAGGCCGCTGGAGAGGCCGTCGACGGAGGGCATCGCTCTTCCTCCTTTCCCTTCGGTGAGTAGTTGGAACGCAGACGACGACGGGGGTCACCGGGTCTCCGGTGACCCCCGCGGCGAGGTCCTGCTGGTTTCAGCCGGCCTCGAAGGAACGGTCTCAGCCGCGCAGGAGCGAGAGGACGTTCTGCGAGGCGGAGTTGGCCTGGGCCAGCATGCTCGTCCCGGCCTGGGACAGGATCTGGCTGCGGGTGAACTTCGTCATCTCCTGCGCCATGTCGGTGTCGCGGATCGCCGACTGCGACGCCGACAGGTTCTCGATCGACACGTTCAGGTTGTTGATGATGTGCTGGAACCGGTTCTGCGCCGCACCCAGGTCCGCACGCTTCGCGGCGATGTTCGTGATCGCGGTGTTGATGGTGCCGATCGCGGTGGACGCGTTGGCCATGCTCGTCAGGTCGCCACCGTTGACGTTCGTCCCGGCGACATCGGCGGAAGTCAGCGCGATGGCGGCGACGACGAGGGTCTCACCACCGTTGGCTCCCACCTGGAAGGTGGAACCCGCGGTGCCGTTGAACAGGGCCGTCGTGCCGAACTTCGTCTGCGACCCGATGTCGTTGATCTGCTGGGCCAGCGCCTTGAACTCCTTGTTCGCGGCGGTGCGGGCGGTGTCGTCGGTGGTGACGTTGGAGGCCTGCACGGCCAGGTCGCGCATGCGGGTCAGCATGTCACCCACGGTCGACAGCGCGCCGTCGGCGATCTGCACGTAGTTGACACCGTCCTGCGCGTTGCGCGCCGCGGTGCTCAGGCCACCGATCTGCGCACGCAGACCCTCGGAGACCACCAGGCCGGCCGCGTCGTCGGCGGCGCGGTTGATGCGCAGACCCGAGGACAGCTTCTCCAGGGAGGAGTTCAGCGCCTTGTCGGTCGCCTGCAGGTTGCGGTAGCTGTTCAGCGCCGCGGTGTTGGTGTTGATGCGAAGACCCATGGTGACTTCCTCCGTGATGTGGGGTCTGACGGTGTACCCGTGCGTGGCCATCCGTGGCCGACGTTCTCTTCATCGGCAGTCTCGCGCCCGACTTGAGCTCCGAGTGCGTTGCCGGTTCCGAACGTGTGGTGGACGTGCGGGAACGAGGAAGGGGACCGCCCGATGGACGGTCCCCTTCAAGTCGACGAGCCGGGGTCACCGGCGCGGTGAGAGCTCGATCAGCCGCGCAGGAGCGAGAGGACGTTCTGCGAGGCGGAGTTGGCCTGGGCCAGCATGCTCGTCCCGGCCTGGGACAGGATCTGGCTGCGGGTGAACTTCGTCATCTCCTGCGCCATGTCGGTGTCGCGGATCGCCGACTGCGACGCCGACAGGTTCTCGATCGACACGTTCAGGTTGTTGATGACGTGCTGGAACCGGTTCTGCACCGCACCCAGGTCCGCGCGGGAGGAGGCGACCTTCGTGATCGCGTCGTTGATCTTGCCGATGGCCAGCGACGCACCGGCCATGCTGCTGAGGTCGAGGCCGGCGATGCTGCCGCCCGCGACGCCGTCGTTGCTGCCGCCGTTGAGGGTGATCGCGCTGACGACGATGGTCTCGCCCTGGTTCGCGCCGACCTGGAAGGTCGCCCCGGCCGCACCGTTGTTGAAGAGAGGGGTACCACCGAACTTCGTCTGCGAACCGATCGCGGTGATCTGGTCCTGCAGGGCGGTGAACTCCTTCTGCACCGCGGTGCGGGCGGTGTCGTCGGTGGTGACGTTGGAGGCCTGCACGGCCAGGTCGCGCATGCGGGTCAGCATGTCACCCACGGTCGACAGCGCGCCGTCGGCGATCTGCACGTAGTTGACACCGTCCTGCGCGTTGCGCGCCGCGGTCGACAGACCACCGATCTGCGCACGCAGACCCTCGGAGACCACCAGGCCGGCCGCGTCGTCGGCGGCGCGGTTGATGCGCAGACCCGAGGACAGCTTCTCCAGGGAGGAGTTCAGCGCCTTGTCGGTCGCCTGCAAGTTGCGGTAGCTGTTCAGCGCCGCGGTGTTGGTGTTGATGCGAAGACCCATGGTGACTTCCTCCGTGATGTGGGGTGCTCTCGTCGTGAGCCGTCCGTGGCTGGCGACGTCCGTGCCGTGGTGTGCGCTCCACCGGTCCCCGGCGAGCGTCGTGAGGGACCGCGGGACCGCCGGTCAGGACGGTCCCGCGGTGAGGGCTCGATCAGCCGCGCAGGAGCGAGAGGACGTTCTGCGAGGCGGAGTTGGCCTGGGCCAGCATGCTCGTCCCGGCCTGGGACAGGATCTGGCTGCGGGTGAACTTCGTCATCTCCTGCGCCATGTCGGTGTCGCGGATCGCCGACTGCGACGCCGACAGGTTCTCGATCGACACGTTCAGGTTGTTGATGACGTGCTGGAACCGGTTCTGCACCGCACCCAGGTCCGCGCGGGAGGAGGCGACCTTCGTGATCGCGTCGTTGATCTCCCCGATCGCGGCAGAGGCCAGCGCCATGGTGGTCAGGCTGCTGGAGCTCAGGGTGCCGCCGGCGATGCCGCCCGCGGTGTTGCTCAGGGTGATCGAGCTGATGACGATGGTCTCGCCCTGGTTCGCGCCGACCTGGAAGGTCGCCCCGGCCGCACCGTTGAAGATCCCCGTGCCGCCGAACTTCGTCTGCGAGCCGATGTTGTCGATCTGGGTGCGCAGCGCCTCGAACTCCTTGTTCGCGGCGGTGCGGGCGTCGGTGTCGGCGGTGACGTTGGAGGCCTGCACGGCCAGGTCGCGCATGCGGGTCAGCATGTCACCCACGGTCGACAGCGCGCCGTCGGCGATCTGCACGTAGTTGACACCGTCCTGCGCGTTGCGCGCCGCGGTGCTCAGGCCACCGATCTGCGCACGCAGACCCTCGGAGACCACCAGGCCGGCCGCGTCGTCGGCGGCGCGGTTGATGCGCAGACCCGAGGACAGCTTCTCCAGGGAGGAGTTCAGCGCCTTGTCGGTCGCCTGCAGGTTGCGGTAGCTGTTCAGCGCCGCGGTGTTGGTGTTGATGCGAAGACCCATGGTGACTTCCTCCGTGATGTGGGGTCTGACGGTCTACCCGTGCGTGGCCGTCCGTGGCCTGGCACTCCCTTCATCGGCAGCCACCGCCTCGACCTGAACAGGAACCTCAGGGCGAACGGGTGACGCTCCAGCACCGGCACTCGCTGGAGTCCCTCCAGCCACTCGCGTGCCGGCTCTGCACCGACGGGACCGGGACAACCCACACCCCGGTCCTTCTGTAACCAGTCAACCACAGAGAGTGCTCACCTGTCTCGGGAACGCCGAGAGCCCCGCACCGGAACGGTGCGGGGCTCTCGACGGTGACCTGCGGGCGCGGCCGTCCGCGCGGGCTCAGGCGGAGCGGTGCAGCGGCGCGACGACGCCGGCCGAGGCGAAGGCGGACAGCGCCAGCCGCGCCTTGAAGTCGGAGTGGGCGCCGACGGCGGCGAAGTAGGACTCCTTGCGCTTGACCGCCGCGGAGGACGCGCCGCCGCGGGCGGCCACCATCTCCGGGGACAGGTGGGTGTTCATGCCGTCGCGCAGCAGCGTCAGCGCCTCGGCGCGCATCTGGGAGATGCGCGACTCGGAGACCCCGAGCTCCTCGGCGAGCTCGGCCATGGGCCGCTCCTGGACGAAGTAGCCCTCGACGACGTGCCGCAGGCGCTCGGGCAGCACGGCGACGGCCGAGCGCAGGTAGCCCAGCCGCTCGCGGTGCAGCAGCTCCTGCTCGGGGCTGGGGATCTGGGTGGGCAGGTGGTCGTCCAGGGACGCGCCCTCGGCCGTGAAGCCCTGCATCGACAGCACCATCGAGCGCTGCGCCTCGTCGCGGGTCTCGGCCAGCTCCTTCTCCGAGACGCCGAGGGTGGCGGCCAGCTCGGCGGCGGTGGGGGTGCGGCCGAGCTCCGCGGTCAGCTCGTCCTCGGTCCGGTTCAGCTTGCGCTGCCGGCTGCGGACGCCGCGCGAGGCCCAGTCCGCTCCCCGCAGGTCGTCGAGGATGGCGCCGCGGATGCGGGTGTTGGCGTAGCGGTTGAAGGGGACGCCGGTGGTGGGGTCGTAGGCCCGCGACGCCTGGAACAGCGCCATCAGCCCGGCCGAGGTGAGGTCGTCGCGGCTGACGTGCGACGGCAGACGACCGATGAACTCGCTGGTGATGTAGCCGACGAGGGGCAGGTGCTTCTCCACGAGCGCGTGGCGCTCAGCGGCGGAGAGCTCGATCACGGGGAGCTCCCGGGTGGCGGAGGCGGTGTCTGCGGTCACACACCCCTTCTCGGCACGCCGCCCCCGCCGACTTGAGCGCCGAACGGGTGACGGCTGCGCGCCGGCCGCTGCGCCGAACAGGTCGCGCACCGTCACCGGTCGTGGTCGGCACCGCCACCCGGGTGGACCCTCCCCCGGACGGCGCGGGTCCCTTCAGTCGCGGGCCCGGACCGGCCGATGGTGGGCGGGTGCGCCCACGCCGCGAAACCACGTGGCGGGTGTGGCGCTTGAGGTTCGTGTTTCTGGAGGGAAGACGTGAAGCCGCTGTGGGAGGTCGTCCGCGACCTGGAGTTCGCGTACAAGAAGGGGCGGCTCACCCCGTCCTTCCTGGACGACTACGCCGTCAAGCACGGTGAGCGCATCAGCGCCCTCTACGCGCTGTGCGCCAAGAACTACCTCGACGTCGAGCACGAGATCGGCCGCAACGACCACCTCGCCCGCGAGCGGGAGATGAGCGTGGACCAGAACGCCGTCAACCGCGCCATGGAGGAGGAGGCGCGCGTGCTGAACCAGGAGATGCGCAACGCCCGCGAGGACGGCCGGCCGTACTACCTGCGCAAGCCGACCAAGAACGCGCAGTTCATCCGCAGGACCGGCTCCTGACCAGCCCGGCGCCTCAGCTCACGCCGGTCGGCGTCGATGGAGGGCTCGAGCACCACTGACGACGGCACGACGGCATCGTGGAAGGACACGCATGGGACTCGCCGAGGTCTCCGGCATCCTCTGGAAGGAGCGGGAGCTGCTGGAGCTGCTCCTGTTCAAGCTCGAGGAGGAGCAGCTCGTGCTGGCCAGCGGCCGCACGCGCTGGTTGGCGCACGCGACCCGGGAGGTCGAGTTCGTCATGGAGCAGATCCGCTCCACGGAGCTCCTGCGGGCCGTCGAGGTCGACGCCATCGCCGCCGACCTCGGGCTGGAGCCCGGGCCGAGCCTGAACGCGATCGCCGAGGCCGCCCCCGAACCGTGGGGGCAGCTGTTCACGTCGCACCGCGACGCCTTCCTGACCCTGACCTCGGAGATCCAGGACCTGGCCGACGCCAACCGGGACCTGCTCAAGGCCGGGTCCCGCGCCCTGCGCGAGACCCTCCTGGGGCTGGACCAGCCCCTGGACACCTACACCGCCCGGGGCAAGAACACGACTGCGTCGACCGGCGGGTCCCGCGCCCACTTCGTCGACGAAGCCCTCTGAAAGGACCTGGACGATGAGCACCTTCTCCGGCATCAACAACGCTTCCCGCGCCCTCGGCGCCGCCCAGCGCGGCATGGAGACGACGGGGCAGAACATCGCCAACGTGAACACCCCGGGCTACTCCCGCCAGCGGGTCGAGCAGTCCGCGAGCGTCCTGAACCAGACGGGCCAGTTCACCCAGAAGCACGTCCCGGGCGACGGCGTCGTGGTCAACGGCCTGACCCGCGTCAACGACGCGCTGGCGACCGCGACCGCCCGCCAGGACTCGGCCAACGCCCAGGAGCAGGCCACCGCGGCGACCGTCCTGTCCGCGGCCGAGGCCGCGATCGGCGACACCGGCACCACGGGCCTGAGCAAGGACCTCGCCGACCTCACCTCGGCGTGGAACTCGCTGGTCAACGCCGGCACCACGGGTCTGGAGGGCGCGAAGTCCCTGGTCGTGACGACCAGCCAGAGCGTCGCCGCGACGATCAGCGGGATGGACCAGCAGCTCCAGGGCCAGTACGCCCAGCTGGGCCTGCAGGCGGAGACCCTGGTCACGCAGGCCAACACCGCGAGCGCCAACATCGCCCGGCTGAACACCTCGATCCGCGAGACGCTGGCCTCCGGCGCCTCGGCGAACGAGCTGCTGGACCAGCGCGACCAGTACCTCAACCAGCTGGCCGACCTGACCGGCGCCCGCACCGTCGCCCGCGAGAACGGCACCGTCGACGTCCTGGTGGGCAACACCTTCGTCGTGAACGGGGACTTCGCCCACGACATGACGGTCGGCTACCGGGCGAGCGACGGCACGACGCCGGGCAACCCGCAGCTGCGCAGGGGCGACCAGCTCGTCGTCACCGTCGGCAACCAGACCACGGCGCCGGTCTCGGGCTCGCTGAAGGCCACGATCGACGGGGCCAACACCACGCTGGCCAAGCAGTGGGACGGGCTGAACACGTTCACCCAGAAGTTCGCCGCCGACGTCAACGCCAAGTACGACTCCACGGGGACGCGGAAGTTCTTCACCCCCGCCGGCGGGGACACCACGATCACCGCCCACAGCCTGCAGGTGGAGGCGAGCCTCGTGGCCTCCCCCACCGCGCTGGTCGACAGCCCGGCCGGCCTGTCCGACCGCAGCGTCGCCAAGGACGTCCTGGCGACCTTCGGCGGCAGCGCGGGCACCAAGGCGACCTGGCAGGCGAACGTGACCAAGCTGGCGGCCTCGACCCAGTCGGCGAACAACCGCGCCGAGCTGGCCTCGCAGGTGTCGCTGAAGTCCAGCGCCGTCCGCGACGGCGTCTCGGGCGTCAACCTGGACGAGGAGATGACCAACCTCGTCGCCTACCAGCACGCGTACTCCGCGGCGGCCAAGGTCCTCACCACCATGGACCAGGCGCTCGACGCGCTGCTGAACATGGTCCGCTGACCCCCACCACCCCCTGAGAGGAGCTCCCGACGATGATCGGCCGAGTGACCCAGCGCAGCATCGCGCTCAACTCCCTGACCAACCTGCAGAACGCGCAGTCGCGCACCGCGAAGCTGCAGGAGCAGCTGTCCAGCGGCAAGTCCCTGTCCAAGGGCTCCGACGACTCGGTGCGGGCCGCGGCCGCGCTGCGCCTGAACGACCAGATCGCCGGCAACGACGCCAACACCCGCAACATCGCCGACGCGCGGGCGTGGAACACGACGCAGGAGGAGGCGCTCACGAGCGTCGCCGACCGGCTCAGCTACGTGCGCGACCTCGCGGTGCGCGCCGGCAACGCGACCCTGGACGACAAGGGCCGCGCGGCGATCGTCGCGGAGATCAACGAGGCGAAGGCGTCCATCCTGGGCTCGGCCAACGCCCAGTACCAGGGGCGCGCCGTCTTCGCCGGGACGAGGGACACCACCCAGGCCTACGACCCGGTGACGTACGCGTCCGCCGACAACGGCGCCGCGGTGACCCGGACGATCTCCCCCGGCGTGGACATGACCGTCAACGTCAACGGCGGCGCGGTCTTCGGCACCGCCCCGAACTCGCTGTTCGACGAGCTGACCGACCTGGCCGCGGCCGTCACGGCGAACAACGGCACGGCGATCGGCGCCAGCCTGGTGGGGCTGGACTCGCGGATCAGCAAGAACGCCACCGCGCTGGCGACGATCGGCGCGCGCGACAACCAGCTCGACCACGCCGAGGAGGTCAACGCCAACCAGCTGCAGTACCTGCGGACGCAGCTGGACGACGTCGAGGGCGTCGACATGGCCAAGACCTACGTCGAGTTCAACATGCAGAACGTCGCCTACCAGGCGGCCCTGCAGGCGACGGCCAAGACGATCCAGCCGACGCTGCTGGACTTCCTGCGCTGACGGCCGCCGTCAGCCGCCCCGACCCGGAGCTCCTGGAGTGACCCCCATGACCGACCTGTCCGTGACCACCCGCGCGATCGAGTTCGTCGCCCCCCTCATGGGCTTCGCCGAGCAGACGACGTTCCACCTCCTCCCGCTGGACGAGGAGGGGACGCTGTCGTCGCTGCGGGCGGCCGACGGCAGCGGGGTGCGGCTGGTGGTGGTGGCCCCGGGCCGCTTCTTCCCCGACTACGCCCCGCGGGTCGACGACGAGGTCGTCCACGCCCTGGACCTGCAGGACGCCTCCGAGGCCGTGGTGCTCAACGTCGTGAACATCGGGGACGACCCGGCCACGGCGACGGTGAACCTGCTGGCCCCGATCGTGGTGAACCAGCGCACGCTGCGGGCGGCCCAGGTCGTCCTGGCGGGCACCGAGCTGCCGCTGCGGGCGCCGCTGCTGGTGGCCTGAGCAGCTTCGCCCCCGCCCCACCGGCACCTCCCCCCGGACGCCCCGTCGCCGCGCGCGACGGGGCGTCCGGCGTTTCCCGCGTTCCGGTCAACACCGCGACGCTGAGCCACTTTTCGGCTACTGTCTGTATCAGTCGAGCGACCGCCGGGCCAACGTGCCGAGCCCGGTGGTGGGAAGCCCGATGCCCGGGCACAGGAAGCCCGGGGAACTGCAGACGAAGGGATCGACGACGTGAGCATCGCCTCCGAAACCACCCCGAAGATCGAGTTCGTCACTCCGCTCATGGGCTTCGACGAGCACACCCGCTTCGAGCTCGAGCCCCTCGACGAGGACGGACTCTTCCTCACCATGCGGTCGACGTCCGACCCGGACCTGCGCCTGGTCCTGGCCGACCCGCAGCCGTTCTACCCCGACTACGACGCCGTGATCGACCCCGACACGGCCAAGGCCCTCCAGATCGAGAAGGAGGAGGACGGGGCCGTCCTGGCCATCGTCAACCTCGCCGAGGGCATGGAGAAGGCGACCATGAACCTCTTCGCCCCCATCGTGGTCAACCCCAAGGCCCACCGCGCCGTCCAGGCCATGCTCTACGGCGAGGACCACCCGCTGGACGCCCCGCTGCCGCCCAAGGGGAACTAGTCACCTTCACCCGGGTGCCGGCTCGGCCCGCCGGGCCGGTCCGGCACCCGTTCGTTAGGTTCGTCCCGTGAACCTCGAACGCCCCGTGGCCCCCGACCCCTACTCCCTGCTGCCGGCGGTCCCCGCCTTCGCCCTGCACTCCTCCGACGTCACCTCGGGTGAGCAGATGGACGAGCGGCACGCCGGCGGGAACGTCTCCCCCCAGCTGAGCTGGGACGGCTTCCCCGAGGGCACCAGGAGCTTCCTGGTCAACTGCTTCGACCCCGACGCACCGACGCCCGCGGGGTTCTGGCACTGGACCCTCGTCGACGTCCCGGTCTCGGTGACGAGCCTGGAGCGGGGCGCGGCGGCGCCGCAGGGCGCGCTGGCGCTGGACAACGACATGGGCTCGCCCGACTTCACGGGCGCGGCCCCGCCGCCCGGGGACCGCCCGCACCGGTACGTCTTCGCCGTCCACGCCCTCGACGTGGAGTCCCTCGGCCTGCCCGCGGGGGCGACGCCGACGGTCGCGGCCTTCATGTCGCTGGGTCACGTCCTCGCCCGGGCCACCCTGAGCCCCGTCTACTCCCGGTGACGGACGCCCACCCCGTCGTCCCGCCCGCGGCCCAGCGCGCCGCGGGCACGCTGGACCTGTCCCCCGCCGCCGCTCACCCCGAACTGCTGCCGGAGGTCGTGCGGGCCGCGCTGCCCGACGGCGCGTGGGTCACCGCCATCGACCCCGGTGTGGCCGACACCGCCGCCCTCGTCGAGGCGGCCGGCGTGCCGCTGGACGCCTCGGCGAACTGCGTCGTCGTGGCCGGCAAGCGCGAGGGCGCCGAACGGGTCGCGGCCTGCGTGGTCCTGGCCGGCACCCGCGCCGACGTCAACGGGGCGGTGAAGAAGCTGCTGGAGGTCCGCAAGGCCTCGTTCCTGCCGGTGGAGCGGGCCGTGACCGAGTCCGGCATGGAGTTCGGCGGCATCACCCCCGTCGGGCTGCCGGCGCACTGGCGCGTGCTCGTCGACACCCGGGTCGCGGCCACCGACTGGGTGCTCGTCGGCTCCGGCGTGCGCCGCTCCAAGCTCGTCGTGCGCGGCGCGGACCTCGCGGCGCTGCCGAACGCCGAGGTCGTCGACATCGCGCTGGCCGCCGGGTGATCCACGCCCGCGGGACCCGGCCGGCGGGGCAGGCGTGGGAGGACTACGCCCGCCCCGCCCGCTGGCCGTCCTGGTCCCCGCAGGTCCGGCGCGTGCGGGCCTCGGCGGAGCGGATCGCCCCCGGCGTCACCGGGACGGTGAACTTCGTCCCCTTCACGGTGACCGCCGTCGACGAGGCGGCCATGACCTGGTCGTGGCGCGTCGCCGGGATCGACCTGCAACACGCCGTCCGGGCCACCCCCGGCGGGTGCCTCACGACCTTCGAGGGCCCGCTGCCCTACCTGCCGTTCGCGTGGCCGGCGCTGCGGCGGCTGGTCTCAGGACGCCGACAGGAGCCGGGAGACCGCCTGCACGGGTGAGACGTCCCCCTCCAGCACGGCCACGACGTCGCGCACGAACGGCAGGTCGGCGTCGCGCCGCAGCAGCGCCGGAGCCGTCGCGACCCCCTCGGCGGTGCCGCCGGCCCGCTGGACCGCCGCCGGCAGCGGCAGCCCCTCCCCCAGCGCCACCCCGACCCGGTGGTTGCGCGAGAGCGACGACGTGCTCGTCGCGACGAGGTCCCCAGCCCCGGCCAGCCCGAGGAACGTCGAGGTCGAGGCTCCCAGCCGGCACCCCAGCGCGGCCATCTCGCTCAGGCCCAGCGTCAGGACCGCGGCGCGCGCGTTCGCGCCCAGCCCCGCCCCCTCGACCATCCCGACGGCCAGCGCCACGACGTTCTTGAACGCCCCCGCGACGTCCACCCCGACGACGTCGGTCACCGCGTGCGCGTGGAACACCGGGGTCGTGAAGGCCTCGGCCACCTCCTGCGCCACCGCGAGGTCGGTCCCCGCCACGACGGTCGCCGCGGGCTGCCCGCGGGCGATCTCGGCGGCCAGGTTCGGCCCCGACAGGGCCAGCACGTGCGGGACGTCGAGGACCTCCCGCACGATCTCGGTGCCGAACTCGCCCGTGGCCGCCTCGACGCCCTTGGCGAGGTTCACGACGGGCACCGCGGGGAACTCCCCGGCCCACTGCGAGAGCCGGGACCGCAACTGCTGCAACGGGACCGCCAGGACGACGAAGGAGGCACCGGCCACCACGGCCGCGAACTCCGAACCGGCCGCGATGCGCGGTGAGAGCGGGACGCCCGGCAGGTAGGCCTCGTTGGAACCCGTCGCGCGGACCTGCGCGGCCAGTTCCTCCCGCCGGCACCACAACCCCACGCTGTCGGCGCGGTGGGCCAGGACCCCGGCCACGGCCGTGCCCCACGACCCGGCTCCCAGGACGGCGACGTGCACGTCCGCCACGCTACGCCCGCCTCGTCTCCCACAGCGCGACGGCGCCGGCGGCCGCCACGTTGAGGCTGTCCACCCGCGGGTCCATCGGGATCCGCACGACGACGTCGGCGGCCGCGAGCGCGCGCCGGCTCAGCCCGTCGCCCTCGGTGCCCAGCAGGAACGCGAGCCGTTCGGGCACCTCGAACTCCCCCAGCGCCACGGAGTCGTCCGACAGCGCCAGGGCCGCGACGGTGAACCCCGCGCCCCGCAGCAGGTCCAGGTCGCCGGGCCAGGACCGGGCGCGGGCCCACGGCAGGTGCAGGACGGTGCCCATGGACACCCGCACGGCGCGCCGGTAGAGGGGGTCGGCGCAGCGCGGGGACACGACGACCCCGTCGACGCCGAACGCGGCGACCGAGCGCACGACGGCGCCGACGTTCGTGGCGTCGGCGACGTCCTCCAGCACCACCAGGCGCGCCGGCCCGGGCGGCAGGGCCGCGAGCAGGTCCTCGACGGTGCGGGGGGCCGGGCGCACGAACGAGCCCAGCGCCCCGCGGTGCAGGTCGACGCCGGTCAGCTCCTCCACGGCCGCGGGCGGGGCGACGAACACGGGCACGTCGGCGGGCAGGACGTCGGCGAGCTCGGCGTGGCGGTGCGGGGAGAGGAGGAACGAGCGCGGGACGTACCCGGCCTCCAGGGCCCGGCGGATGACCTCGGCGCTCTCGGCCAGGAACAACCCCTCGGCCGGTTCCCGGCGGGTGCGCAGCTGCACGTCGCGCAGGGAGGTGTAGTCGCGCAGGAAGCTGGCGTGCGCCGGGTCGTGGAGGTCCTGCAGGTCGATCGTCGGCACGGGCGCACGTTATCCCAGGGCGTCGTCCCCGGGTTCGGGGTGGGGAGCGCCCCGGAGGTCGGGGGTCCGTGCGGTCAGCCCCAGGGGCACCGGTTCGAACTCGACGTCGGTCCCGTCCTGCACGCCCGGGAGGTCGACGAGGGTCGGCGGTACCGCGTCGTCCGGCGCAGCGCTCGCGGTGCTCACCGCGTCACGACCGCCCGCTCCACCGCGTCCTGCGCCCGCTCCACCGCGGGCAGGTCGATGACGTCGCGGACGTCGGCGCTGGGGCGACCGAGCAGGAACCCCTGGGCGGAGTCGCAGCCGAGCCGCTTGAGGGCCTCGAGCTGGTCGGAGGACTCCACGCCCTCGGCGACGACCCCCACCCCCATGTTCTTGGCCAGCCCGATGATGCCCGCGACGACGGCCTCGTCCTGCCGGTGCCGGCCCAGGCCGGCCACGAAGTGCCGGTCGACCTTGACGTGGTCGATGGGCATGGTCTGCAGGTGCGCCAGGGAGGAGACGCCGGCGCCGAAGTCGTCGACGGCGACGCGCACGCCCATCATCCGCAGGGCGTGCAGGGTGGAGAACCCGGCGTTGGCGTCGGCCACGAGCAGGTCCTCGCTGACCTCGACGAGCAGCGCGTTCCCGGCCGGCCCGGTGGGCTGGTTGGTGGCGACGGCGTCCAGGAGCTGGGCGTTGGCGAGCTGGCGGCGCGAGACGTTGACGGCGATCGTCAGCCGGCAGTCCTCGATGGTGGCGTACCAGTGCTCCAGCGTCCGCCAGGCCTCGTCGATGACCCACTTGCCGATGTCGACGATGAGGCCGCTGCGCTCGGCCAGCGGCACGAACTCCGCCGGCTGGAGCAGGCCGCGGCGGGGGTGCTGCCAGCGCAGCAGCGCCTCGACGCCCTGCACGTGCCCGTCGCGCAGGTCGACGATCGGCTGGTAGTGCAGGCGCAGCTGGCCCTCGGCGACGGCGAGGGCGAGGTCGTCCTCGGTCTGCAGGGTGTCGACGGCCTGGGCCTGCATGCGCTCGTCGAACAGCTCCGAGCGGGCCTTGCCGCCCTCCTTGGCGCGGTACAGGGCGGCGTCGGCCCGGCGCAGCAGCTTGGAGGCGTCGGCCTCGTCGCGGGCCAGCGCGATGCCCACGCTGGGGGTGATGACGAGCTGGCGGCCCTCGCCGAACTCGATGGGGCGGTCGGCGATCGAGTTCACGACGCGGTCGGCGATGCGGGAGGCGTTCAGCTCGTCGGACAGGTCCTCGCACAGCACGGCGAACTCGTCGCCGCCGAAGCGGGCGACGGTGTCCTCGGGGCGCACGGCGGCGCGCAGCCGGTTGGCGACCTCGACGAGCACGACGTCGCCGACGGCGTGCCCGTGGGTGTCGTTGACGCCCTTGAACCCGTCGAGGTCGAGGTAGAGGACCGCGCACGCCTTGGACCCGCGGCGGGCCAGGGCGTGCTGGAGGCGGTCGGTGAACAGCTGCCGGTTGCCGAGGTCGGTGAGGGGGTCGTGCAGGGCCTGGCGCAGCGCGGCGTCGAGCTCGAGCTGCCGGTGGCGGCCGTCGGCGTCGAGCCGGACGGCGGACTGCAGGGCCAGCAGGAGCAGCAGCGCGGAGGAGACCACCCCGCCCATGAGCGCGGCCACGAGGGACCCCAGGGTGGGGCCGCCGTCGTAGGCCACCTGCCACAGCGCGAAGACGCCGACGGCGACGAGCGGGGAGAAGATCGCCCAGGGCACGACGCGGGTGCGCACGTCGTCGCCTGCTTGGTGCCGGGCCGACCAGGGCCACCGGCTCATCCGCAGCTCCTCCCTCGTTAACTGCTCATGGTCACCGGTTCGTCGCAGTCTGTCTACTTCGACCCGTTCAGGCCACCTGCTTCTTCTACTCAGCGTGCTCACATCACCACGCCTCGCCGGGCTCGTCCTGCTGAGGCACCCACCGATCACCCGATCGGCCCCCTCCCGGCGGAGCCCGTGAGCGGATCGACGGCTGACGGCTTGGCCCACCCGGTGGACCGGCCGTCACGTCCGGTGGCCGAACGCCCGAACACCCACCGTGCCCTCCTCGACACCGACCCGAACGGCCCGCGCCCTGCGCTGGGCCGTCGCGGTCGTCGTCGGCGTCCTCGTGAGCGTCCCCACCCCCGCCCTGGCCGCCGACACCGTCGGCTACACGGCCACCGTCATCGCCGACAACACCGGCCACACCGGCACCCCGCTCGAGATCGGCGCGGCCGTCGACACCGCCGTGGACAGCCACGGCAACACCTACGTCTCGGACGCCGGCCGGAACCGGGTCTTCCGGATCGCCCCCGACGGGACCCGGACGGTCTTCGCCGGCACGGGTGAGTGGGGGAACGCCGCGGCGCAGCCCGCGAGCACCGCCACGGCGGCGGACCTCATGCAGCCCATGGGCATCGACGTCGACGCCCGGGACGACGTGTACATCGCCGTCATGGGCCACGGCCGGGTCGTCCGGGTGACCCCGGGCGGGGTCCTGACCGTCGTCGCGGGCAACGGGACCCTCGGCGCACCCGTCGCCGGCGACGCCCTGTCCTCGCCCCTGTGGCAACCGGTCGAGGTCGCCGTCCACGACGGGACGGTCTTCGTCGCCGACCAGAACGCCGAGCAGGTCCTCGCCGTGAGCGACGGGCGGCTGGACGTCGTGGCGGGGGCCGGCAAGACCGGCGGGACGTCGGACCTGTCGCGCCCGGCCACCGAGGTCGCGCTCGGCGGCGCGGTGGGACTGGCCGTCACCCCCGGCGGGGTGCTGGACATCGTCTCGAAGTCCCACCAGCGCGTCTACGCGCTCCAGGGCGGGCGCCTGTCGGTCGTCGCGGGCAACGGCGACGTGGGGCGGATCGTCGTCGGGCCGGCCACCCGCAGCCCCCTCTACTACCCCGAGCGCATCACCGTCGACGCCGACGGCAACCTCTACCTCGCCGACGCCGGCAACAAGGCCGTCGACGTCATCGACGCCGACGGGACCATCCGTGAGCTCGACCTGCGCGGCCTCAGCCTCGACGAGCCGACCGGGGTGTCGACGTCCGGCTCGGACGTCCTCATCGCCGACCAGCGCAACCACCGCGTCGTGCGGTGGTCCCCGAGCAGCCCCGCCGTCATCGACGACCCGGGGGTGCTGCGGGCCACCTGGGGCGCGCCCTCCTCGTTCGCGCTGTCGGGTCAGCGCACCGGCAGCTGGGCGCTCGTCGGCGCCGTCCCCGACGGGTTGAGCCTCGACGGGGCCACCGGCACGCTCAGCTGGACGCCCGCGCGGGCCGGCACCGGCACCGCCACGGTGCGCACCTGCGCCTACCAGCTCCGCGGCTGCGCGGCCCGGACGCTCTCGCTCCTCGCCGACCCCACCACGCCGGGGGCACCGTCGGACGTCTCCGCGACGGCGGGGGAGCTGAGCGCCACCGTGACCTGGACTCCTCCCGCCCGGGACGGCGGTTCCCCGGTCACCGGCTACGTCGTCGAGGTGCTCGACGGGTCCGGGCGCAGCACCGGGCGCACCGTCCGGGTCGGCGCCGTCGGGACGGCGGTCGTCGACGGCCTCGCCCCCGGCCGGGACCACGCCTTCTCCGTCAGCGCCGTCAACGCCCAGGGTGCGGGGCCCGCGACCACGACGACCGGGACGGTCCGCCCCCGTCCGAGCGCCGCACCCACCACCGCGCCGACCAGCGCACCCACCACCGCACCGACCAGCGCACCCACCACCGCACCGACCACCGCACCGACCACCGCACCGACCACCGCACCGACCACGACACCGGTGGTGCGACCCACCACCGCACCCACCACCGCACCGACCACCGCACCCGCCACCGAGCCGGTGGTGGCACCGACCACCGAGCCGACCACCCCGCCCACCGGGCAGCCCCTCCCGGGGCCGACCTCACGACCCACCACCACCCCCGCGGCGACGGCCGCCGCACCCACCCCGCGCTCGCCGACCGGTCCCGGCGCGCGCACCCCGGTCACCACCGCCCCCGCCCCAGCGGCGACGCCGTCCGACGCCCCCACCCCCCTCCCCGTGCCCGCCGCGGCGAACGCCGGCACGGCACCGCCCACCCCGGGAACCACCCCGGGGACCGCCCCCGGGACCGCTCCCGGCTCCCCCACGAGCGCCCCGGCGGTCGGCGCCCCGCCCGCACCGCCGCCCCCGGGACCCCGCACCACGGGGCCGCGGGAGCGGGACGGCCGCGCGTGGGGCGCCCCGCTGGACGCCCTGCTGCCCGACCTCCCGCAGGCCCTGCGCGACCCGGCGCGCGCGGTGGCCACGGTGGGCGTGGCGATGGTCCGCCACGCCCAGTACCCCGCCGGGGTGCTGCTCGTCGCCGCGGTGTTCCTGGTGCTGCAGCACCGCATCGACCGCGACGACCCCAAGCTCGCGCTCTCCCCGGTCGTCCCCGACGACCGGCTGGCCTTCGACGAGGCGACCCCGGCACGACTCCCCGCGGAAGGGGGCCCGACGTGAGTCCCTCGAGGGACACCAGCTCCCTGGTCCCGCTGGCCGACCGCATCCGCTGGACCGTCGTCCTGCGCCTGCTGCTGGCGGGCACGGCGGCCGTGCTGTGGTGGGCCGCCGACGGCCGCGACCCGGCGAACGGCGCGGCGCTGCTCGCGCTGGCCGCCGGGCACCTGGTGCTGACCAGCCTGCTCGCGCTGCTGGTGCGGGCCGGCCGCCGCGCCGCCCGCGCCGGGCTCGACCTGGGCCTGGTCCTGGACAGCCTGGCCCTGACGGCGGCCCTGCCGACCCTGGGGGCTCCCGGGGTCGCGCTGTTCGCCGTCCACGCGATGGCCGTGACGCTCGTGACGTCGTTCCGGACCGGGGTGAAGGTCGCCGTCGTGCAGAGCGTCCTGGTCCTCCTGCTCCTGCAGGCCGGAGCGACGGGCGTGCTCGACCTGGGGCCGGGCACCGGGACGTCGGGGCGCGACGCGACCGCGGCGGCGGCCGTCATCTGGGCCGCCACGCTGGGCACGGCGACGTTCGCGGCCGTCAACGAGCGGGAGCTGCGCCGGCGGCGGCTGGACGCCGAGGCGCTGCACGGGCTGCTGGGCGACCTCGCGACCGTCGACGACGCCGACCGGGTCGCCGACCTGCTGACGGCCTTCGCCGTCGAGCAGCTGCCGGCGCGCCGGGCCCGGCTGCTGCGCACCGCCGTCGACGACACCAGCCTCGTCACGGCGAGCGCGCAGCAGCGCCCGGTCCTGCTGCGCCGCCCCCACGCCGCCCGGGACCCGTGGCTGGCGGCGCTGTGGCCCGACGCCCGCGGCGTCGCGGTGCTGCCGCTGCCGCCGGGCACCGGCGGCGGGTGGCTGCTCGTCGACTTCGGCCGCGACCGCGGCCTGGAGCGGCGGGTCCTGCGCACCGCCGAGCAGGCCGTCTCGCACGCGGCCCTGGCGCTGTCGCGGGCCGCGGCGGTCGCCGGGCTGCGGCGGGCCGCGACCCTCGACGGCCTGACCGGGGTGGCGAACCGCCGGACCCTGGACGGGGCCCTGGCCGGGCTGGACCGCGCCGGGGCCCCCTGGTCGATCGCGCTGGTCGACCTGGACCACTTCAAGGCGGTCAACGACACCCACGGGCACCAGGCGGGGGACGAGGTGCTGCGGACGGCGGCCGCGGGCCTGGTGGCCGCCGCGCGCGAGGGCGACCTGGTGGCCCGCTACGGCGGGGAGGAGTTCGCGGTGCTGCTGCCGCGCACGGGCCCGGCCGAGGCGCGCGCGGTCGCCGAGCGGCTGCGGGCCGCGGTGGCGGCCGGCACCCGGCCCCGCGTCACCTGCAGCGTCGGCGTGGCCACCGGGGACGCGGACGCGGCGGCGGCGGACGTGCTCGCCGCGGCCGACCGGGCGCTCTACGCCGCCAAGGCCGGCGGCCGGGACCGCTGCGTCCTGGCCGGGGACTGACGCCTCAGCGTCCCCCGGTCAGCGGCCCCGGTCAGCGGCCCCTCAGGGGTTCGGCAGCGGCGCGTACCGCTGCTCGGGCCGGCCGGTGGCGCCGTAGCGCAACCGCAGCGCCAGCCGCCCCTCCCCGTCCAGGGCCGCCAGGTGGCGCTGGGCGGTGGCGCGCGAGACGCCGGTGGCGGCCGCCACCTCGGCCGCCGACAGCGGCCCGGGCGCCTCCGCCAGCGCCCGCAGCACCAGCTCCCGCGTCGCGCTCGTCGCCGCGCTGGCGCCGCGGGCCGCGCCGGACTCGGCGTGCAGCGCCCGCAGCGCCGCGTCCGCCACGTCCTGGTCCAGCGGCTGGCCGTGCTCCTCGGCCGTCGACAGCACCCGCCGGTACCGCGCGTAGGCCCGCAACCGGGTGTGCAGCGCCGCCTCGCCGAAGGGTTTGACCAGGTACCCCAGCGCCCCGGACCGCACGGCCCGGCGGAACGTGGCCGGTTCCCCCGCCGCCGTCAGGACGAACGCGTCGCGGTCGCCCAGCAGGTCCAGCCCGGAACCGTCGGGCAGGTACACGTCGACCAGCAGCAGGTCCACCGGGTTGCCCCGGGCCAGCGCGGCGCGCGCCTGCCCCACCGAGCCGGCCGTGCCCGCCACCTCGAACCCCGCGACGGCCTCGACGTACCCGGCGTGCAGGGACGCGACGCGGAAGTCGTCGTCGACCACCAGGACCCGCAGCATCAGCCCACCTCCACCGCGTGCACGGGCGTCAGGGCGCCGGGCAGCCGGGCGACGAACACCGCCCCCGCACCGGGGGCCGACGGGGCCAGCCACGCGTCGCCGCCGCGGGCCCGCGCGACCTGGCGCACCAGCCCCAGCCCGATGCCCTGCCCGTCGTGCCGGGTCGTCACCCCCGTCTCGAACACGGTGTCGCGCAACTCCTCGGGAACCCCCGGGCCGGAGTCGGCGACGGCCAGCACGAGGTCGGAACCCTCCTGCACCAGGTCCACCTCGACCCACGCCCCGGGCCGACCCGCGGCCGCCGCGAGGGCGTTGTCGACGAGGTTGCCCAGCACCGTCGTGACGTCCACCGGGTCGGCCACGCGCCCGGCCACCGAGACCTCCCCCAGCCCCAGCGCGACCTGCTTCTCGCGGGCGTGGGCGGCCTTGGCCGCGACGAAGGCCTGCAGGTACGGGTCGGCGACGGCGTCCAGCCCGTCGACGCGCGACCCCAGCGGCCCCGTGGCCAGCAACGCCCGCACGTAGTCCGCGGCCTCCTGCGGGCGGCCGGTCTCCAGGAGCCCGGAGACCAGGTGCAGGCGGTTGGCGAACTCGTGCCGCTGCGCCCGCAGGACCTCCCCCACGGCGTGCACGGCGTCCAGCTGGCGGGTCAGCAGCTCCACGTCGGTCCGGTCGGCGACCGTCACGACGTGGCCCAGCAGGTGCCCGTCGCGCTCGACGGCGCGCGCGGCCAGCAGCAGCGCCCGGTCCCCCACCACCGCCAGCGCCGGCACCGCCCGCGGCCGCTCGACGACGTCGCGCACGGGGACCGGCAGGTCGGCCAGCGACGACCCGGCCGGGACGGGCCGCCCGAGCAGGCGGGCCGCCTCCCCGTTGGCCAGCACGACGCGCCCGTCCGGGCCCAGCGAGACCACGCCCTCGGCGATGCCGTGCAGCACGGCGTCGTGCGCCTGCAGGATCCCGCCGAGGTCGTCCGGCTGCAGGCCCAGGGTCAGCCGGCGCAGCCGCCGGGCCAGGACGTGGGCGCCGACCAGGCCCACCACGAGCGCGCCGGCGGCCACGGCCAGGGCCGGCCACAGCGCGTCCCGGGCCCGGTCGGCGACCGCGGCGGCCCCCACGCCGACGCTGACCTCGCCCACGACCCGGGCCGAGGCCGGCGCGTACACGGGCACCTTGGCCCGCGCCGACTCCCCCAGCGTCCCGGTCTCGTCGGTGACGACCTCCTGACCGGCCAGCGCCCGGGAGGGGTCGGTGCTGACGCGGCGGCCCAGCAGCTGCGGGTTCGGGTGGGCCAGCCGCAGCCCGCGGTCGTCGGTCACGACGACGAACAGGGCTCCGGTCCGGGCCCGCACCGCCTCGGCCTCCCGCTGCACCTCCCCGTCGGCCAGCTGCGCCGCGCTCGCCGGCGGGGCGTCGCCGGCGGCGGCCACCGCCGCGCGGACGGTGTCGTCCTCGGCCAGGGTGCGGGCGACGTCGAGGCTGCGGTTGCGCGACTCCACGACGGCCTGCTGGTGCAGCAGGTAGACCGACCCCCCGCACCCGACGGCGAGGACCACGGCGACCAGGAGCAGCAGGACGGCCAGCACCTGCCGGCTGAACGGCCATCGTCGGGGGTCCACGCGGGAACGGTAGTCCTCCCGGCGGCCGTGAGCAGAACGCGCACAACGCACGGATCGGGTCCGCCCGCGCTCAGTGCGCGCAACCCCTCACCGGCCGGTGGGCACCCCTAGCGTTCCCCGCGTCCCGTTCGACGGAGAACTCGGAGTCGGAGCCACGATGCTCGTCACCCTCGGTTTCACCATGGTCGCCCTGTTCATGGTCCTCATCATGACCAAGCGGCTCACCCCGGTCGTCGCCCTCATCCTCGTCCCGCTGTGCTTCGCGGTGATCGCCGGCGCCGGGGCCGGCGTCGGGGACGCCGTCATGGACCAGGTCGGGGAGTTCGCCCCCACGGCCGCGCTGCTGTTCTTCGCGATCGTCTACTTCGGGCTGATGATCGACGTCGGGTTGTTCGACCCCCTCATCCGGCTGATCCTGCGGCTGTGCGGGAACTCCCCCGTGCGCGTGGTCGTCGGCTCCGCGGTGCTCGCCGCGCTCGTGTCCCTCGACGGCGACGGGTCGACGACGTTCATCATCACCGTCTCGGCCATGCTGCCGCTGTACCTGCGCCTGAAGCTGTCCCCCGTGGTCCTGACCGTCGTGGCGAACCTGTCCGCCGGGGTCATGAACGTCATCCCCTGGGGCGGGCCCACGGTCCGGGCCGCCACCGCGCTGGGCGTGTCCCCCTCGGAACTGTTCAACCCGATGATCCCCAGCATGCTCGCCGGCATGGTCGCGGTCGTCCTCATGGCCTGGGCGCTGGGCGTCTCGGAGAAGCGGCGGCTGCAGCGGCAGGGCCTGGAGATGTCCCTCGGGACGGTGCAGACCGTCGAGGTCGTCGAGTCCCGCGAACTGGCGCTGTCCGGCGGCGGCCCCCGCTCCCGCACCGGCGGGTCCTCCCCCGCCGCGGGTTCCGCCGGTGACGGCGGGCCGGCCGGTGGGGACGCCGACCGCGGCGCCCTCGACCCCGGCCGCCCCACGTTGCGCCCCAGGCTGATCTGGTTCAACGGCGCCCTGACGGTGGCGCTGCTCGTGCTGCTCGGGATGGACGTCCTGCCGCTGCCCTTCCTGTTCATGGTGGCCACCGCGGTCGCCCTGCTGGTGAACTTCCCCCGCCCCGCCGAGCAGGTCGAGCGGATCAAGGAGCACTCCTCGAGCATCGTCTCGGTCGTCTCCATGGTGTTCGCGGCGGCCGTGCTGACCGCGGTGCTGTCGCAGACCGGGATGGACACCGCGATGGCGAACTGGCTCGTCGACGTCGTCCCCGACGCGTGGGGCCCGCACCTGGCCGTCATCACCGGCGTCCTGAGCATGCCGCTGACGTTCTTCCTGTCCAACGACGGCTTCTACTTCGGGGTGCTGCCGATCCTGTCGCAGGCCGCGGCCGAGTACGGCATCTCCGGGGTGGAGATGGCGCGCGCCTCGATCGTCGGCCAGCCCGTGCACTTCACCTCCCCGCTGGTCCCGGCGATGCTGCTGCTCGTGTCGCTGGCCAAGGTCGAGCTCGCCGACCACCACCGCAAGGTCATCTGGCGGGCCGTGGTGCTGTCGCTGGTGATGCTCCTCGCGGCGCTCGCCACGGGCGTCATCCCGCTGGGCTGAGGTCCAGCGAGACGGGCCACCGGGAGGTCCCCGGGGGGCTCCACGAGGGGTTCCCCGGGGACCTCCCCGGGGTCAGCCGCCCCAGCAGACGTTCCCCGCGGGCGCCCGTGCACGAGGGGACGTTGCCCGGCCAGCCCCGCGCGCCGGCGTAGCCGAGCAGGGCGAAGGCGACGGCCTCCTTGGCGTCGGCCGGGCAGCCGAGCTCGTCGGAGACGACCAGCCCGGGCAGCCGGGCCCGCAGCCCGGACAGCAGGACCGGGTTGCGCACCCCGCCGCCGGAGGCGACGACGACGTCGACACCGTCCAGCGCGTCCGCCACGGTCCGCACGGTGAGCTCGGTCAGCGTCGCGACCAGGTCGGCGGTGGCGAGGTGGGAGAACCGCCGCAGGTACCCGGGGTGGAACAGTTCCTTGCCCGTCGTCTTCGGCGGGGCCAGCGCGTAGTAGGGCTCGGCGAGCAGTTCGGCCAGGACGGCCCGGTCCACCGTCCCCGCGGCCGCGAGCCGCCCGTCGAGGTCCACGCCGCCGGCCGCGGCGTCCAGGAGGGCGTTGGCCGGGCCGGTGTCCCAGGCCCGCGGCGGCCGGCCGGGCGCGCAGACCGTCACGTTCGCGATGCCGCCGAGGTTCAGGGCCGCGGCGCTCGCACCCCGCGCGAGGAACGGCGCGAGCAGCAGGCGGTCCAGGACGGGGACCAGCGGCGCACCCTGACCGCCGGCGGCGACGTCGGCGGTCCGCAGGTCGGAGACCACGGGGACGCCGGTCGCCTCCGCGATCCACGCCGGCTGCCCCAGTTGCAGCGTGCCGCGCACGGTGCCGTCCTGCACCCAGTGGAACACCGTCTGCCCGTGCGAGCAGACCAGGTCGAACCCCTCGCCCACCGAGGCGGCCGCGGCGGCGAACTCCTGCCCGATCCGCACGTCCAGGGCGCACACCTGCGCCAGGTCGACCCGGCCCGGGGGCAGGGCGGCGACGAGGTCGGCGCGCAGGTCGTCGGAGTACGGCACGGTGCGGTGCTCGCCCAGCCGGGCCCGCAGGACGTCGCCGTGCTCCCCCGGGTGGACGGAGAAGTCCACGACCGCGAGGTCGATGCCGTCGTGGGAGGTCCCCGACAGCATCCCCAGCACCCGCACGGGTCAGCGCCCCGTGAGCCGGCGGCGGTCGTCGGCCCCGCGCGCGGTGCGGCCCGCGGCGTCCAGCGCCTCCAGCAGCGGCACCGCGACGCGGCGCGACGTCGACAGCGCCCGTTTGGCGTCGCTGGCCGAGAACGGCTGCGGGACGGCGCGCAGCGCCTCGACGGCCCGGTCGGCCCAGCCGGGGGCCAGCACGATCCCCTCGGCCACCTTCGCCAGCCGGCCCGCGCGCACGGCGGCGGCCAGCTCGGCCCGGCCCAGCCGCAGCTCCCGCAGCCGCTCGACGTCGGGGGCCGTGAACGGGGCGCCGGCCAGGTCCGCCAGGACGGCCGCCACCGACCGCTCGACGGCCGGGGGCAGGTCGTCGGTGCGCTCGACGACCCGGCCCCCGCGCACCCGCAGGGGCTCGGCGACCAGGGCGGTGACCAGGTCCAGGTCGGGCAGGGCGAGGTCGCGGCGGACCTGCTCCAGGGTCGGCCCCGGCTGCAGGGGGTCGGCGGCGGCGAACGCGGCGACGAGCGGGCGCAGCCGGGCCCGGCACTGCGCCCAGAACCCCGGGTCGGCGTACCAGTCGCCCACCACCGGCGTCCCGGCGACCGGGACCCCCATCTCCCGCAACCTGCTGCCGCGCAACACCTTCCGCCGCCGCAACTCGGAGGCGGCGTCGGGGCCGCGCACGTCGGCCAGCTCCGCCGCGCGCGCCGCCGCGGCCCCCCGCCGGCGCAGCGGGGGCGGGTCGACGTCGAGGACGGTGCCGGGGCCGAGGACCTCGTGCCGGGCCGGGTCCCGCAGCAGCAGCCGGTCGCCCACCACCAGCGGCAGCGCCGAGCCCAGCCGCAGCCGCACGAGGTCGGCGCCCAGCGGCCGCACGTGCGCCGGGACCGCGGCCGACCCGACGTGCACGACGAGCTCGGGGGGCAGGTCGGCGGCCGCCACGTCGCCGGCTGTGTCGTCGGCCGCGTCGTCGGCCGTGGCCCCGACCCGCAGGTCGACGACGTCGGTGCGCACGTGGGTGCCCGGCGTCAGCAGCGCGTCGCCGCGGCGCACGTCGCGCCGGTCGACCCCGCGCAGGTTCAGCGCGACCCGCGCCACGCCCTGCGCCCGCGGCACGGGGTGCTCGAGGGACTGCACGCCCCGCACGTGGACCGTGCGCTCGCCCAGCCGCAGCTCGTCGCCCACCGCGACCGCCCCCGCCGGCAGCGTGCCCGTGACGACGGTCCCGGCACCGGTCACCGAGAAGCTGCGGTCCACCCAGAACCGCACGGGTGCGGCCGGGTCGGGGGACGGGACCCGCGCCAGCACGGCGGCCAGGGCGGCGCGGACGTCGTCCAGCCCAGCGCCGGTGACGACGCTGCACGCCACGGCGGGCACGTCGCGCAGGGACCCGCCGCGCAGTTCGGCCAGCGCCTCGGCGGTGGCGTCGGCGGGGTCGGCGAGGTCGGCGCGGGTCACGACCAGCAGGCCGTGCCGGACCCCGAGGGCGTCCAGGGCCGCGAGGTGCTCGGCCGACTGCGGCATCCAGCCGCCGTCGGCGGCCACGACGAACAGCGCGACGGGCACCGGCCCGACCCCGGCGAGCATGGTCGGCACGAACCGCTCGTGGCCGGGGACGTCGACGAACGCGACCTGCCCCGCGCCGGGCAGGTCCGTCCAGGCGTACCCGAGGTCCAGGGTCAGCCCCCGGCGCTTCTCCTCGGCGTAGCGGTCGGGGTCGCGGCCGGTGAGCGCGCGCACCAGCGAGGACTTGCCGTGGTCGACGTGCCCGGCGGTGGCGACGACGTGCATCAGCGGAGCACCTCAGCGGTGGTGGCGGCGGTGGTGGCGGCGGTGGTGGTGACGGCCTCGACGAGCAGGTCGTCGGCGCCGGCGGGGACGGTGCGCAGGTCCAGCAGCAGCCGCCCGCCCTCCACGCGCCCGGCGACCGGGCGCGCGCCGGTCCGCAGCGGGACGGCCAGCTCGGCGGGCAGCACCACCACCCACGACGGCAGCTCGACCCCGGGGGCGCCGCCGCCGCCCACGACGGCGACGGACGGCTCCACGCCCGCCGCGACCCCGGCGCCGGCCAGCGCCCGCACCACCCGCTCGCTGCGGTCCCGCAGCTCGCCGGGGTCGGCGTGCACGGCGTCGCGCGTGGGGTTCGGCGCGGCCCGCAGCGTCGCCTCCAGCGCGGCCAGGGTCAGCTTGTCGACGCGCAGGGCCCGGGCCAGCGGGTGCCGCCGCAACCGCTCCACGAGCCCGGCCTCGCCCAGCAGCAGCCCGGCCTGGGGGCCGCCGAGGAGCTTGTCCCCCGAGGCGGTCACCAGGTCGGCGCCCGCCGCCAGGGCCGAGGCCGCGTCCGGTTCGGCCGGCAGCAGCGGGTCCGGGGCGAGCAGGCCGGAGCCGATGTCCACCACGACGGGGACCCCCAGGCCGCGCAGCTGCTCCGGCCCGACGGCCGCGGTGAACCCGCTGACGACGAAGTTCGACGGGTGCACCTTCAGGACGAACCCCGTCCGCTCCCCGACGGCGTCGCGGTAGTCCGCGACCGAGGTGCGGTTGGTGGTCCCGACCTCCCGCAGCCGGGCCCCGGTCGACTCCAGCAGGTCCGTCAGCCGGAACCCGTCGCCGATCTCCACGAGCTCACCGCGGCTGACGACGATCTCGCGGTCGGCGGCGAGGGCGGTGGCGGCCAGGACGAGGGCGGCGGCGCCGTTGTTCACGACGTGCACGTCCCCGGCGGCGGGCACGGCCCCGCGCAGCGCGTCCAGCGTCCCCCGGCCCCGCCGGGCCCGGCGCCCCGTCGTCAGGTCCATCTCGACGTCGGTCGCCCCGGCCGCCGCGACGACGGCCTCGACCGCGGCCGCGGACAGCTGCGCGCGCCCGAGGTTGGTGTGCAGGACCGCGCCGGTCGCGTTGAGGACCGGGCGCAGCGTCGTCCCCGCCGGGGGCAGCGCGGCCAGGACCGCCTCGACGACGCGGCCGGGGTCCAGGGCGCCGTCGCGGACCTGCTGCTGGGCCCGGCGCACCGCGGCCTTCACGACGTCGCGGCCCCGGTCGCGCACGGCGCTGACCAGGCGCTCGTCGGCGAGCAGCGCGTCGGTGCGCGGGACGGTCCGCCGGTGGTCCTGGGTCGCGTCCTGGGTCACGGGGCCCACCGTACGTGGCGGAGGCGGATGGGAATCGAACCCACCTGACCGAGGTGCTCGGTCACGTCGGTGTTGAAGACCGCGGGGGCCACCAGGCACCCGTACGCCTCCTCGCACGTGCGCCCAGGGTGCCATACGGTGACGCGCGTGAGACTCACCCAGTACGCCCACGGCGGCGGATGCGCGTGCAAGATCCCGCCCGGTGAGCTGGAGGAGATGGTCGCGGGCCTGACCGGCCCGGCCGGTGGGGACCTGCTCGTGGGGGTCGGCGACGACGCGGCCGTGGTGCGGGTCGAGGGCGGCCGGGCCGTCATCGCGACCGCCGACTTCTTCACCCCCGTCGTCGACGACGCCTACACCTTCGGCCGCATCGCGGCGACGAACGCGCTGTCGGACGTGTACGCCATGGGCGGGGAACCGCTGGTGGCGGTGAACCTGCTGGGCTGGCCGCGCGACGTCCTGCCCCCCGAGCTGGCCCGGGAGGTCCTGCGCGGCGGCGCCGACGCGGCCGCCGCGGCCGGCTGCCACCTCGGCGGCGGGCACAGCATCGACGACCCCGAACCCAAGTACGGGATGGCCGTCACCGGCCTCGGCGACCCCGAGCGGTTGCTGCGGGGCGACGCCGCGCAGCCCGGTCTGCCGCTGACCCTCACCAAACCGCTCGGCCTGGGGGTCCTGAACAACCGCCACAAGGCCACCGGGGAGGTGTTCGCCGAAGCGGTCGCCGTCATGACGACCCTGAACGCCGACGCCTCCCGCGCGGCCCTGGCCGCCGGGGCCCGCTGCGCCACCGACGTCACGGGGTTCGGTCTGCTGGGCCACCTGCACGAGGTCGCGCGCGCCAGCGGGGTGACGGCCGTCGTGGACGCCGCGGCCGTCCCCTACGTCGAGGGCGCACGCCGGTCCCTGGCCGAGGGTTTCGTGCCCGGCGGCAGCCGCCGCAACCTGGAGTGGGTCCGCCCGCACCTGGACGCCGGGGCGGTGGGCGAGGACGAGCTGGTGCTGCTGGCCGACGCGCAGACCTCCGGCGGCCTGCTGGTGGCCGGGGAGGTCCCCGGCTACCCGGTCGTGGGGGAACTGGTGCCGCGGCGGGGGGACACGACGCTGGTGGTGCGCTGACCCCCCGCCCTCAGCGGGTCCTCAGCGGTGCGGGGCCCCGGCGGTCCCGGCCCCGTCCGAGGTGGCCGCCGGGGCCGACGTCGCGTCGGCCCCGCGCCCGCGCAGGTACAGGAACCAGTAGGCGAGCCCGACGAACACCCCGCCGCCGACGACGTTGCCCAGGCCGGCGAACACCCAGTTGCGCACGATGTCGCCCCAGCCGAACCCGGGCACCCCGGCCCAGTGCGCGGCGGGCAGGAAGAACATGTTCGCCACGACGTGGTCGAACCCGAGCGCCACGAACGCGGTGATGGGGAAGAAGATCGCCAGCACCTTGCCGGCGACGTCCTCGGCGGCCATGGCCATCCACACCCCCAGGCACACCAGCCAGTTGCACCCGATGGCGCGCAGGAAGATCGTCGTCTCGTCCTCGGTGACGGCCTTGCCGGTGGCGATGGCGGCCAGCCGGGTGAAGGTGGCCGAGCCCTCGGCGCCGATGACGTGGGTCTGCACGGCCAGGAAGTACGCCACGAACAGCGCCCCGAGCAGGTTCGCGACGAGGACGACCCCCCAGTTCAGGCCGAGCCGGCCCAGGGTGGTCCGCCGGGTGAGCAGTGCGATGGGCACCAGGGCCATGTTCCCGGTGAGCAGCTCGGACCCGGCGATGATGACGAGCACCAGGCCGAGGCTGAAGACGGCCCCGGTGAGCAGGGTCGTCACCCCGCCCCAGATCGCCGGGTCCAGCCCGGCCGTGACGTCGACGGCGAGCAACCCGGCGAAGGCGATGTACGCCCCGGCGAGGAAACCGCCGACGACCATCTTCGAGACGGGCAGGTGCGCCTTCTTCTCACCGCTGGCGGCGGCGGCGACGGCGATCTGGTCGGGCGTCTTGTACGCCATGGGACCTCCTGGGGACGACGGGCGGCTCAGGAGGCGCGCCGACGCGCCTCCAGCCGTTCCCGTTGCGGGACGACGACGTACTTGGGGTCCTTGGTGGAGGCGACCCCGGCCTCGAAGACCGCCATGCGGGTCAGGAACGACCCGGCGAGCAGGCTCGCCCCCGCGACGGCGGACACCACCCGGGCCACCCGGGTGGGCAGCGCGCGGCTGAGCACCGCACCGGCGGCACCGGACGCGGTGAGCGTCCGGGCAGCGGTGAGGAACTTCCCCGGGCGCCCGAGGTGGAAGGGTTCGCTGACCAGCCCGTGCGAGGTCTCCATCCGGTGCGCGGCAGCGAGTTCCACGGTGGCACCGATCGCCGCGACGCGCGCGGCGGAACCGGTCTGGGCCGTGGGCGCCAGCAGCAGCGCCGTCCCGGCCCCGGCGGCCAGGGCGCTGCCGCCGAAGACGAACGGCAGTTCGCGGTACGGCTCGTGCCAGCTCGGCACGGCGGTGTCGGCGAACAGCACCGCGGTGTAGGTGGCCAGCAGCGGGCCGGTGAGGGCGGCGCCCACCCCGGCCACCGACCCGGCGGGCCGGGCCAGTCGGCGCACGAGCCCCAGCGGGCCGCGCTCGGGCAGCAGCGCCGCCAGCTCGGAGGCGGCCGCGACGCCGGACAGCGGGCCGAACACCGACAGGATGTACGTCCCCACCGACATGGGCGACGTCACCTTCGCCACCCGCAGCATGTTGTAGAACCGCTCGGGCCGGCCCAGGTCGGCGATGAGGAAGTAGGCGCTGGCGCCCACCGCGCCCAGCGACGTGGTCCGCAGGACCCGGCGCGCGGCGACGTGCCCGTGGGCGTCGGCCACCGCGGCGAGCATCGAGGACCCCGCCGCGAGGCCGCCGGCGAACAGGTAGTAGGCGATCTCGTGGGTCCACACGGGGGGTTTGAGCACGGCCCGGCCGTAGTAGGACCGGAACTCCGCGTCGGGGACGACGGCGTTGACGTCGCCGCGCCGCTTCCTGCCCCCGCCCTTGCGCCGGCCCATCCCGGCGTCCCACATGCGGGCCGCCTGACCCCCGATCGGGTCCGTGCCGGGCACGTGCTCGGACCCGGGCTGACCGGGCTGGTGCGGGGTGCGCTGCGACGGCGCCGGGTTCATCGCTTCCCCAGCGCGGCCGCGGCGACCCCGAGGACCATGAAACCCGCCGCGGCGATCATGTGCTTGTACATCGAGGGCAGGTCGCGCGTGGTGACGACAGGGTCCGGCGGCAGGCCGTACACCTCCGGCTCGTCGAGCAGCAGGAAGAACGCCCCGTCCCCGCCGACACCGTCGTCGGGGTCCTCCCCGTACAGCCGCGCCTCGGTGACGCCGACGTCGTGCAGCTGCTGGCGGCGGCGCTCGGCGCGTTCGCGCAGCTCGTCGAGGTCGCCGAACTGGATGGACTCCGTCGGGCAGGCCTTGGCGCACGCGGGGGTCTCGTCGTCCCCGAGGCGGTCGTAGCACAGCGTGCACTTCCAGGCCCGGCCGTCGCCCTCGCGCTTGTCGATGACGCCGTAGGGGCAGGCCGAGACGCAGTACCCGCAGCCGTTGCAGACGTCCTGCTGGACCACGACGGTGCCGAACTCGGTGCGGAACAGCGCCCCCGTGGGGCACACGTCGAGGCAGGCGGCGTGCGTGCAGTGCTTGCAGACGTTGGACATCATCAGCCAGCGCACGTCCGAGCGGCCGTCGCGGTCGGGCAGCGGCGCGGGGGCCAGCATCCCGGGCATCCCGAGGAACTGGCCGCCGGACTCCCGGGCCGCGGGCGCCGCCGGGGCCGTGGCCGACGTGGCCGCCGCGCCGCCGCCGCAGCTGCCGCCGCACCCGCCGCCGCGGTTCTCGTGGGCCCGCTCGGCCAGCGGGTGACCGCCGGCGACACCGGTGCCCAGGCGCTCGGCCTCGGCGAAGACGTCGAACCCGGCCGCCACGGCGTCCTGCTGGAGCTGCTCGGAGGACGGGCCCGTCGCCGTGCCGGCGAACGGGGAGGTCTGGTTCCCCACCGGGCGGGACTGCTCGATGAACGCCACCGCCCGCCAGGAGTCCGCGCCGAGCCCACCGGTGTTGTCGTAGGACAGGCCCAGCAGGTCGATGCCGTCCTCGGGGACGGCGTTCCACTCCTTGCAGGCCACCTCGCAGGCCTTGCAGCCGATGCACACCGACGTGTCGGTGAAGAACCCCTTGCGCGGCGGCGGGTCGGCGTACCCCGCGTCGCGCGCGGGGTCGTCGAGCCGGCCGTACAGGCTGCTCGACAGGTTGTCCAGCGAGACCACTAGCGGTCCCCTCCTTCGTCCAGGCCCTCTGCGGGGTGCGCGTCGAGCACCGCCGGGTCGACACCGTTCTGCTGCGGGTCCCCCGGGCGGGAGCGGGTGTCGTGGCGGACCCCGACGACCTTCTCGAGCAGGTCGCTGGTGTGCCCGGCCCCCACCTGCGTCGCGCCGCCCTCGGCGAGGTCGGCGACGCCCCGGCCGCCGCGGGCGATGAGGTCGGCGGTGACGGCCACGGCCCCGGAGGCCATCGTGACCCCGCCCCGGACCCGGTACTCGTCGATCAGCTCCAGCACCGCGCCGCCCCGGGGCCGGCGGCCCGGCAGCACGTCGCACGTCCCGGCCTTGAACTCCTGGATGTGGACGTTCGGGTCCAGCGTCAGGTGCATGAGGTCGTTGACGACGTCACCGGTGGTCAGGCCGCCCTGTCCCCAGTGGTAGGGCAGCCAGATCTGGTGCACCAGCTGGTCCTGGACCTTCAGCGGCGTGAGCCGGTCGGTGACCAGCACGCGCGCCTCCACGACCGCGCGGGCCGTGACCACGTGCGCCCAGCCGAGGTGCTCCAGCCCCCGCAGCCGCGCCAGCTCCGGGGAGACCTCCATGAACAGGGCCGGCTGGAGCTCGGCGAGGTAGGGCAGGTAGCGGCTCATGCCGCCGGCCGTGTGGTGTTCGGTGAGCCGGGAGGTCAGCCACACGAAGGGGAACACCTGGCTGCCCAGTTCCGGCGGCGAGGGGTGCACCTCGTTGAGGTGGTTGGTGTAGATCTCCCGGGCCGGGTTGGCCTGCTGGGTGTAGACGGCGTTGCGGAACGGGGACTCGGCCGGTTCGTAGTGCGCCGGCAGCGGGCCGTCGACGACGCCCTTGGGCGCGTAGAGCCAGCCCTTGCCGTCGCTCTGCATGATGAACGGGTCGTCACCGGCGATGGCCGCCACGCCCGTCGCCCCCTCCGGGGGACGGTACGAGGGGGGTTTGGTCGCCTCGAAGTCGGCGACGTCGTCGCCCACCCACCGCTGCGCGTCCTCGTCCCACCACACGAGCGCCTTGCGCTCGCTCCACGGCTTCCCGTCGGGGTCGGCCGAGGCCCGGTTGTAGAGCATGCGGCGGTTCATGGGCCACGCCCAGCCCCACTCGGGGGCGTGCAGCGACTGCTCACGGCCGGGCTTGCGGCGCGCGGCCTGGTTCACGTCGTCGGCGTAGACCCCGGAGTAGATCCAGCACCCGCTGGAGGTGGACCCGTCCGCCTTCAGCGCCGTGTACCCGGGCAGCAGCTCCCCGGTCGTGCGGTCGTAGCCGTTGATCTCCCGGAGCACGTCCTCGGAGCTGGGTTCCTGCTCCTCGCCGTGCAGCGGGTAGTCCCACGCCAGCTTCAGCAGCAGCTGGTCGCGCGGGTCGGTGGACGCGGCCAGCTTCTCCCGCATGCGCCGGCCCAGGTGGTAGAAGAACCACAGCTCGCTGGTGGCGTCACCCGGCGGGTTGACCGCCTTCTCGCGCCACTGCAGCAGCCGCTGGGTCTGGGTGAACGTGCCCTCCTTCTCCACGTGGGAGGCGGCGGGCAGGAAGAACACCTCGGTGCGGCACTGCTCGGTGACGATCTCGCCGGTCTCGACCTCCGGTGCGTCCTTCCAGAACGTCGCGCTCTCGATCATCACGAGGTCCCGCACGACGAGCCAGTCCAGGTTCGCCATGCCCAGGCGCTGCGCGCGGCCGTTGGCCGAGCCGACGGCCGGGTTCTGCCCCAGCAGAAAGTACCCGAAGATCTTCCCGCCCTCGATCATGTCCATGACCTGGCTGTAGGTGCCGTGGTCACCGCTGATCTTCGGCAGGTCGTCGAACAGGTAGTCGTTCTCCGCCGTGGCGTTCTCACCGAAGTACGCCTTCAGGAGGCTGACGGTGTAGGCGTCGGCGTTGGCCCAGAACCCCTTCTGGTTCGTGCCACGGATCGCGTCGACGTACCCCGCGAGGTCCGGGTGCCGCTCGGCGTGCGGCATCTGCAGGTACCCCGGCAGCAGGTTGTACAGCGTCGGGATGTCGGTCGAGCCCTGGATGGAGGCGTGCCCGCGCAGCGCCATGACCCCGCCGCCGGGCCGGCCCATGTTCCCCAGCAGCAGCTGCAGGATCGCACCGGCGCGGATGTACTGCACGCCCGTGCCGCGCTGGGTCCAGCCGACGCTGTAGACCAGCGCCGCGGTCTTCTCCCGGCCCGAGTTGGAGATCCAGGCCTCGGCGAGCTCCTCGAACACGTCGACCGGGATGCCGCACACGTCGGCGACCATCTCCGGGGTGTAGCGGGCGAAGTGCCGCTTGAGCACCTGGTAGACGCAGCGCGGGTCCTGCAGGGTCTCGTCCCGCTGGATGGACCGGTGGTCCACCGCGGCGCCCCCGGAGCCGAGGGCGTGGCCGGACTCGCTGTCGCTGGACTCGGCGGTCTCCTCCTCCTCGTCGCCGTGCTCCTCCGCGCCGGCGTACTGCCACGAGGACGTGTCGTAGGACCGCGTCTCATGGTCGAACCCGGAGAAGAGGCCGTCGAGGTCCTCGGTGTCCTGGAAGTCCTCGCTCACCAGGTGCGAGGCGTTGGTGTACGCCACGACGTACTCGCGGAAGTCCCGCTCCTGGGTCAGGACGCGGTTGATGACCGCCCCCAGCAGGACGATGTCCGTGCCGGTGCGGATCGGGACGTACGTGTCCGCCAGCGCACTGGTGCGGGTGAAGCGCGGGTCGATGTGGAAGACCTTCGCGCCGCGCGCCTTGGCCTCCATCACCCACTGGAACCCGACCGGGTGGCACTCGGCCATGTTCGAGCCCTGGATGACGATGACGTCGGCGTTGCTCAGGTCCTGCAGGTCACCGGTGGCTCCACCACGACCGAACGAGGCACCCAGACCGGGCACCGTGGCGGAGTGTCAAATGCGCGCCTGGTTCTCCACCTGGATCGCGCCCATGGCGGTGAACAGCTTCTTGATGAGGTAGTTCTCCTCGTTGTCCAGCGTCGCACCACCGAGGCTGGCGATCCCCATCGTCCGGTTCAGCCGCCGGCCCTGGGCGTCGGCGTCCTGCCAGCCGCGCCGCCGGGCGTCCAGCACCCGGTCGGTGATCATGTCCATGGCGGTGTCGAGGTCGAGGTCGGACCACTCCGTCGCGTACGGCGCGCGGTAGCGGATCCTCGTGGCGCGCGAGTCGCCGTTGACCAGCTGCTCGCTGGCCGAGCCCTTGGGGCACAGCCGCCCGCGCGAGTGCGGGGAGTCCGGGTCGCCCTCGATCTGCACGACCTTCTCGTCCTTGACGTACACGCGCTGGCCGCAGCCCACGGCGCAGTACGGGCAGACCGACTTCGCGACGCGGTCGGCGGTGGCGGTGCGGGGCGTCAGCGACTTCGAGCGCGCCGACTGCGTCGCCGCGCCACGACCCAGCGGGTCGTCGCCGGTCAGCTGCCGGTAGACCGGCCACCCCTCGAGGAACGTCTTCAGGCCCACGTCGCAGAACGTACTCCCGGAACTCCCCGCGTGCGCGCCCGACCCGCCCGCACCAGGATCGGGGCCGTGACCGTTCCCACCATCCTGCTCAACGACGGCCGTGAGATCCCCCAGCTGGGCTTCGGGGTCTTCCAGATCCCGCCGGCCGAGACCGCCGCCGCCGTGCGGACCGCCCTGGAGGTCGGCTACCGCCACCTCGACACCGCGCAGATGTACGGCAACGAGGCCGAGACGCTCCAGGGCGTCCTGGACTCCGGTGTGCCGCGCGAGGACGTCTGGATCACCAGCAAGCTCAGCAACGCCGCCCACGAACCCGACGCCGCCCGCGCCGCGATCGACTCCTCGGTCGACAAGCTCGGCGGCCCCATCGACCTGTACCTCATCCACTGGCCGCTGCCGACCCTGTACGGCGGCGACTTCGTCTCGACGTGGAAGGTGCTGGAGGAGGCCCGCGCCGACGGCCGCCTGCGCTCCATCGGCGTGTCGAACTTCCAGGTCCCGCACCTGCAGCGGCTGGCCCAGGAGACCACCGTCGTGCCCGCGGTCAACCAGATCGAGGTGCACCCGTACTTCGGCAACGAGGCGGTGCGCACCTACTGCGGTGAACACCAGATCGGCGTCGAGGCCTGGTCGCCCATCGCCCAGGGCAAGGTCCTGGACAACCCGACGATCACCGAGGTCGCCCAGCGGCTGGGCAAGAGCCCGGCCCAGGTCGTGCTGCGCTGGCACATCGAGCGCGGCGACATCGTCTTCCCCAAGTCGGTGACGCGCTCGCGCGTGGAGGAGAACTTCGACCTCTTCGACGTGGAGCTGACCGAGGAGGACCTGGCCCTCATCACCGCCCTGGACCAGGGCGACGCCGGCCGCATCGGCGGGCACCCCGACACCATGGACTACGTCCCCGTCTGATCCCCACCGCCCGGCTCCACCGCTGGGCCCCGGCGCCGGCGCGGGTCGGGACGGCGCGGGCGTAGCGCCCGCCCACCAGCCACCTGCGCCGGGGCACCGACGTGCACGAGACGTGGGGGAACTCCCCGGCTGGCCGCAGCGCTTCGACGCCGCGCGCGGTCTGCCACTGGGACCGGCGGGGAGACGGGGACCCGCCGGTGCGCTCAGCCGCCGCCGCCCACGGGCACCACCCGGGCCCGGGCGAGGGTGCGGTCCGCGGCCACCAGCGCGAGGGCCAGGGCCGCCGCCTCCCCCGGCCGCGCCACGCTCCCCCACCGCGAGGCCACCTCGCCGCGGTCGTCGAGGAGCTCCACGTCGCACGCGCCCCCGGTCCCGGGGTCGGCGAGGTGGTGGCGGACCCGCGGCAGCGCTCCCACCGGCACGGGCAGCACCACGACGAGCCCGTGGCCGTCGCCGACGGACAGCCGCGGGTGCCCGGCGCCGGAGTCGTGCAGGCTCACCGCCAGCGGTCCCCGTCCCGTGCGCTGCCTCGTCACCGCGCCCCCTCCTGCTCCGGCCGCCCGCGACGACGCGGGGGCGGGACCGAACCTGCCGCGGCGGGCTGGGAGCCCCCTGCGACGCGGCTGGCAGGCCGCCACGAGGGAGGACCTCGGCGACGGTGGCGGCGGGAGGAGTCGTCACGGCGCCGCCCCCGGCCCGGAACGGTGCCCCCGCGCTCGGGCCGGTCCCCTCAGTAGCTGAACCGGTGGCACAGCGCGCCGCCGTCGGCGGCCGCCACGCGCGGCAGCACCTCGGCGCCCGTCGCGAACGGCGTCACGCCGTCCAGCAGGGCGTCGAAGCGCTCGTCGGCCAGCAGGTCCAGCGCCAGGGCCAGGCGCCGGCGGGTCGTCCAGCGCGGGGCCCGCGCCGGGGGCACCTTCCCGACCTGCGAGGCGCGGATCGTCAGCCGGCGGGAGTGGAAGCCCTCCCCCAGCCCGACCTGGACGCTGCGGTCGCCGTACCAGCTCAGCTCGGCCAGCAGCCCCTCGTCGCCGAGCAGCTGCAGGCCGGTGGTCAGGCCCGCGCCGGTGCCGCTGGTGTGCAGCACGACGTCGCGGCCGCGGCGGGCGTCGTCGGGGGCGACCAGGGCGAACCCGAGCCGCTCGGCGGCGGCGGCGCGGTCGGTGCGCACGTCGACGGCCTCGACGTCGGTGCCGGGGACCCGGGCGGCCAGGGCCGCCACGAGCAGGCCGAGCACGCCCGCGCCCACGACGCTGACGCGGTCGCCGATGCCCACCCCCGCGTCCCAGACGCCGTTGACGGCGGTCTCCAGCATCCCGGCCAGCACGGCCCGCCCCGCCGGGACACCGGCCGGGACGGGCAGGACGGCCGCGGCCGGCACGACGTACCGGTCCTGGTGGGGGTGCAGGCAGAAGACCCTGCGCCCCACCAGGTCCAGCGCCCGGGGACCGGCCTGCTCGACCGTGCCGACCGACAGGTAGCCGTACTTCACGGGGTAGGGGAACTCACCGGCCTGGAAGGGGGCGCGCATGACGTCGTGCTGGCTGGGCGGCACGCCCCCGGCCAGGACCAGCGACTCGGTCCCGCGGCTGACGGCGGAGAACTCCGCCCGTACCTGCACGTCCGCGGTCCCGAGGACGGGCAGGAACTCCTCACGCAGTTCCACCGTCCCGGGCCCGGTGGTCCACAACGCGTGCGCGACGCTCACCCTCCGACCTCCAGCTTCGACGTGACGAACTCGGTGACGGCCGACTCCCACCCCGCGGGGTCGACGTTCCACTCCTTGGTGTGCCGGGCGGTGGAGCTGCCGACGTACGTCACCAGGTCCGGGCGGGCCCGCGCCAGCCGCTGCGAGGGGCCGGACGGGACGTAGTCGTCGGCGTCGGAGTGCAGCAGCAGCACGGGCAGCGAGAGCTCCTCGGCGCGCGTGACCCAGTCCATGGTCCGCAGGTCCACCGGGCCCTCCAGCCCCACCAGCCGGCGGCCCAGCGGGTGCCCCAGCAGCTGCACCCCGTAGCGGCCCAGGCGGACCGGCACGCCGCGCTGGCGCGCCTGGTGGTCCAGCACGTCGAACCAGTCGACGACCGGGCCGTCCAGGACCAGCCCGACGACCTCGGCGGCCAGGTCCGAGCGGGCCACGAGCTGCAGCAGGATCGCCCCGCCCATGGACCAGCCCACGAGGAGCAGGCGCTGCGCGCCGTGGTCCAGGGCGTACCGGGCGACGGCCTCCACGTCGTGCCACTCGGTGTCCCCGAGCCCGTACAGGCCCGGCTCCGCCTGCGGGGCGTCGGCGTCGTTGCGGTAGCTGGGGACCAGGCACGGCAGGCCCAGGGCGTGCAGGGCGGGCACCGCGCGCAGCGCCTCCTCGCGGGTCGCCCCGCGGCCGTGCACGAGGACCGCCCACGTCGGGGAGTCCCCCGGGACGAACCAGCAGGGCAGGTCGCCGACCGCGCTGCGGACCGTGAGGTCCCGGTGCTCCAGGCCCAGGGCCGTCGTGGGGTCCCCCGCGTAGTAGTACTGGTTCCAGCGGGCGTGCCCGGGGACCGGGGTCCCGGCGTCGACGCCGAGCAGTTCCCGGGTGACGCGCCCGGGGCCGGCCTCCAGGACGTCCCCGACCCGGAAGTGGCCCCGCCCGCCGTCGGTCCACACCCCGTACCGGCCGGGCACGACGGTGTCCGCCGTGGCCGACAGGACCACGCGCCGCGGCCCCACCTGCAGGACCTCCAGGTCGTCGGGCTTGTGCCGGCGCGGCGTGACGACGGCCCGCGCGAAGGACACGGCCGCCCCGGTCAGCGCCACCCCCGTCACCGTCGCGGCGGCGGTCGTGGCGAGGGCCCCGACGGCCGCGGCCCGGCGCCCGTTCACCGGCCGGCCGCCGCGACCAGGCGGATGAGCGGCACCTGCAGCGGCAGCCGGGCGGTCGTCACCGCGCGCCGGGCCACCGACCCCGAGCGCCAGGCGTCCAGGGCCATCTGCGCGTTGGCGGGCCAGACGGCCAGCAGGAGGACGACCCCGGCCCGGCTGGCGGGCCGGCGCGTGGCCGGCAGCGCCAGACCGGCCGCCAGCGCCAGCTCGGCCCACCCGGAACCGGTCGTCCACCACCGCGGGCGGCCCGGCAGGACCCGGGGCACGATGGCGTCGAAGCCCTCCGGCCGCAGCAGGTGGGCCACCCCGGCCACCCCGAAGAGCGCCGCGGGGGCGGCCCGGCGCAGCCGTCCGGAGCTGATCACGGCCCGATCCTGCCGGACGCGGCGGTCCCGGGCGCACGCACCCCCGCCCCGGGCCGCCGTTAGGGTCGTGGCCGTGCCGACCGCAGACACCCAGCCCTGGACCGTCGTCGTCCTCACCGAGGAGGCGTTCGGTGACGTCGACGCCCGCAACGTCGCCGGGCTGCACGCCGCCGAGCGCGCCGAGGGCCAGGACGTGCGCCACCTCGTCCTGGTGCCCGCCGACACCCACCGCAACCTGCTCGCCGACGTCCTGGACCGCCTCAGCCTCGGGGAGCTGCGCCAGGCGCTGGCGGACCTGCGCGCGGGGCAGCCGGCCCCCGACGCGGCGCGCGCCGACGCCGAGACCGCGCTGCGCGCCACCGTGGAGGCGCTGCGCGCCGAGGGGCTGACCGTGGAGGGCCGCACGACGGACGACGACCCGCTGCCGGCGGTGCGCCGGGCGCTGGCGGAGGAGCCCGACGCGCGCGAGCTCGTCGTCGTGACGCGCCCGCACGCCGTCGAGGACACCTTCCACGCCGACTGGGCCTCCCAGGCCCGCGACAGCCTGGGGGTGCCGGTCCTGCACGTCTACGCCGGCACCACGCGGCTGGGCTGACGGAACACCACCACGCCCGGGAGGGTTGGACGGGACATGACTGCGCACACCCCCGAGACCAGCGGCAAGACCTACAGCGTCACCAAGTCCGACGAGCAGTGGCGCGCCCAGCTGGACCCGATGGAGTACCACGTGCTGCGGCAGGCGGGGACCGAGCGCCCGTTCACCGGTGAGTACGAGGACGAGGAGACCGAGGGCGTCTACGCGTGCCGCGCGTGCGGGGCCGAGCTGTTCACCAGCGACGAGAAGTTCAACGCCCACTGCGGGTGGCCGGCGTTCTACGACCCGAAGGACTCCTCGGCCGTCGAGCTGCTCGAGGACGACTCCCTGGGCATGCGCCGCGTCGAGGTGCGCTGCGCCACCTGCGGTTCGCACCTGGGCCACGTGTTCGAGGGCGAGGGTTTCCCGACCCCCACCGACCAGCGGTACTGCATCAACTCCATCAGCCTCACCCTGCGGCCCACGCAGGCCTGAGGCAGGCTGGGCTGCATGAGCGAGCAGCCCTACGAACCGCGCGACCCCGACGTCGACCCGCTGGCGGACCCCGACCTCCAGCAGGTCGACCCGGACGCCTCCCCCTCCGCCGACGACCCCGAGGTCCTGTCGACCGACACGCTCATGCGCGACGACCAGGACGACCAGGGGTGGGAGCCGGAGTACCGGCTGAGCGGCTTCACCGCCGAGCTCATCGCCGACGGCGACCGGGACGACGAGACGCTGGAGACGCGCCTGGCCCAGGAGGAGCCCGACGTGGACCCCTCCTCGGCCGCGGCGTCCGACTCCGACCAGGACTACCGCCAGGTCTGAGCCGGCGCGACCGGGCCGGGGTCAGGGCAGGGTGGAGACCAGCTCCCCCAGCTCGACCCGGGGCCCGGTGAAGAACGGCACCTCCTCGCGGACGTGGCGGCGGGCCTCGGTGTTCCGCAGCTCGCGCATGAGGTCGACGATGCGGTGCAGCTCGTCGGCCTCGAAGGCGAGGATCCACTCGTAGTCCCCCAGCGCGAACGCGGAGACCGTGTTGGCCCGCACGTCCTCGTAGGGGCGCGCCGCCAGCCCGTGGTCGCGCAGCATCTTGCGGCGCTCGTCCTCGGGCAGCAGGTACCAGTCGTAGGACCGCACGAACGGGTAGACGCTCATGTAGTCGCGGGCCCGCTCCCCGGACATGAAGGCCGGGACGTGGCCGCGGTTGAACTCGGCCGGGCGGTGCAGCCCGACGACGGACCACACGGGCGTCAGGTGCCGGCCCAGGCGGGTGGTCCGGAAGCGGCGGTAGGCCTCCTGGACCAGTTCGACGGTCGGGGCGTACCACCAGAACATGAGGTCGGCGTCGGCGCGCAGGCCCGCGACGTCGTACAGGCCGCGGACGACCAGCCCCTTGCCGGTGAGCTCGTCGAGCAGGTCCTGGACCTCCTGGGCGTACGCGGCCCGATCGGCCTCGCCGAGGGTCGTCTCGACGGCGAAGACCGACCACATGGTGTAGGCGATCGTGTCGTTGATCTGGTCGGCGGTGGGGGCTGCGTGCTCGGACATGCCCCGATTCTCCCTCAGCCCCTCGCGGTCACCGCGCCGGCCTCCGCCCCGGGCCGACCCGCGAGCTGCGCGGTGACCTCGGCCGCGGCCCGGCGGGCGGCGGCGACGCACGCCGGGACCCCGACGCCGTCGAGCACCGACCCGCAGACCGCCAGCCGGCCCGTCGCGGCGACGGCCGCGCGCAGCCGCGCGACCCGGTCCACGTGCCCCACCGCGTACTGCGGCAGCCCGTCGGCCCAGCGGACGACGGCGTGGTCGACGGGGCGCAGCGGGCGCCCCAGCAGCCGCCCGGCGTCCTCGGCGGCCCAGCGCACGACGTCGGCGTCGTCGGCCTCCAGGGCCTCGCCCTCCCCCGCCCGGCCCAGGGAGACGCGCAGGACGGCCAGGTCGCGGCTCTGCCGCCCCACCCAGTCCCACTTGTTCCCCGACAGCGTCAGCGCCTTGGCGCGCAGCCCCTGCGCCGCGCCCACGACGGGGGGCACCAGGACCCCCGAGCCGGCCAGGCCGGCCAGCTGCCCCGCCGGGACGGCCAGCGCCGCGATGACCACGCCCGCCGTGACGACCTCGCGCAGCTCGGCCGCGGCGGCGGGGACGGCGGCGGCCAGCAGGCGGGCGGCGACGGGGGCGGGCACGGCCAGGACGACGGCGTCGGCGGGGGTCCCGTCGACGAGCCAGCCGGTCGGGGTGCGCTCCAGGCGCGTCACCGGGGTGCCCGTGCGGACCGCGACGCCCCGGGCCCGCAGGCGCTCGGCCAGGACGAGGGGCAGCCGGGCCAGGCCGCCGGCCAGACCGGCGAAGACCGGGGCCGTGCTCGGGGCCGGGGCCGGGCCCAGTCCGGCGAGCAGCGAACCGCCGCGGCGGGCGTGGGCCCACAGGGCCGGGACGGTCGCCCGCAGGGACAGCTGCGCGGCGTGGCCGGCGTAGACGCCACCGAGCAGGGGCTCGACGAGGCGGTCCACCACGGCGGGGCCGACGCGGTCGGCGACGTACCGCGCCACGCTCACGTCGTGCTCCAGCGGGGCGGCCGGGTGCGACGGCTCGTCGCGGACCCGGTCGACGTCGGCGGCGGCGAGCAGGCCCCGCACGGAGTCGGCCGTGCGGGGCACGCCCATGACGGTGCCCGCCGGCAGGGGCCGCAGACCGTCCTCGGTGGCCAGCGACGCGCGGGTCGTGGCGGGGTGGACCAGGTCCAGGCCGAGCTCGGCGGCCAGGCCGGTCGCCTCGGGCCGGCGCGCCAGCACCGACTCGGCGCCGACGTCGACGGTGAGCCCGCCGACGTCGCGCCGCTGCAGGACGCCCCCGACGTGGGCGGCGGCCTCCAGGACCTCCACCTCGTCCCCGGCCGGCAGGTCCTGCGCGAGCTGCCAGGCGGCGGTGAGGCCGGAGACCCCGGCCCCCACGACGACTACGCGCGCCACGCGTGGACCTCGTCGACGACGCGCTCCAGGACGGCGGGGTCGGCGGTCGGGGGGACGCCGTGGCCGAGGTTGACGACGTGCCCGGCACCGGCGAGCTCGCCCTCGCGCAGGATGCGGTGCAGGTCGGCGCGCAGCACCTCCCACGGGGCGAACAGCAGGGCCGGGTCGAGGTTGCCCTGGACCGCGACGGGCCGGCCGGCCCCCTCGCGGCCGCGGGCGGCCCCCACGTGCAGGGGGACGCGGAAGTCGACGCCGAGGACGTCGACGCCGCCGTCGACGGCGGCCATGGCGCCCAGCAGCTCACCGGTGCCGGTGCCGAAGTGGGTGCGGGGCACGCCCAGGTCCCCCACGTGGGCGAGGGCGGCGGCCGAGTGCGGGGCGACGAGCTCGGTGTAGGTGGCCAGCGGCACCGAGCCCACCCAGGAGTCGAACAGCTGGACCGCGGAGGCGCCGGCGAGCACCTGGGCCCGCAGGAAGGTGCCGGTGATCTGGGCCAGGCGGGCGGCGAGGTCGTGCCACAGCCCCGGGTCGGCGTGCATGAGCGCCTTGGTGCGCAGCAGGTCCCGCGAGGGGCCCCCCTCGACGAGGTAGCTGGCCAGGGTGAAGGGGGCGCCGGCGAAGCCGATGAGCGGCACGTCCCCGAGCTCCCCGGTCGTCAGCCGCACCGCGTCGGTGACGTGCGCGAGGGCGTCCAGGGACAGCTCGGGCAGGCGGTCCAGGTCGGCGCGGGTGCGGAACGGCTCGGCGATGACGGGACCGGTGCCGGCCACGATCTCGACGCCGACGCCGGCGGCCTCCAGCGGCACGACGATGTCGGAGTAGAAGACGGCCGCGTCGACGTCGTACCGGCGCACCGGCTGCAGGGTGATCTCGGCGACCAGCTCGGGGCGGTGGCAGGACTCCAGCATGGTCGTCCCGGCGCGGACCTCGCGGTACTCCGGCAGGGACCGCCCGGCCTGGCGCATGAACCACACGGGGGTGCGGGAGGGGCTGGTCCCGCCGCGGGCGGCGTGCAGGTAGGGCGAGTTCACGGGGGCGATGCTCCCACGGCGTGGCAGCACCCCCCGCCGGGGTGCGGTGCCTACGCTCCGTGGCGTGAGCGTGCGTCGACCCCCGGGTGCGCCCGTCGCCCCGGCGGCCTTCGAGGCCGCGGTGGCCGCGGTGCGCGAGGTCCGCCTGCGCTCGGAGGTGGTGCTCACCGAGGTGCCCGCGCCGGCCCGGATCGCGCCGCACGCCTGGGCCGTGGCCGGTGACGTCGTCGTCGACGGCGAGGAGCTGGCGACCGGGCGGTTCATCCTGCTGCACGACCCCTCCGCCCCGCAGGAGTGGGGCGGGACGTTCCGCGTCGTGACGTACGTGCGGGCCGACCTGGAGGCCGAGCTGGGGTCCGACCCGGTGCTGGGCGCGGTCGGCTGGTCGTGGCTGGAGGACGGGCTGGCCAGCGCCGGCGCGCTGGCCGGCGGCGTCGGGGGCACGGTGACGCGGGTGCTGTCGGAGGGCTACGGGGCGCTGGCGGACCGGGAGGCGTCGGTGGACGTGGAGCTGCGGGCGTCGTGGACGCCGCAGGACCCCGACCAGCTGGACGCGCACCTGCGGGCGTGGGGCGTGCTGGTGTGCACGGTGGCGGGTCTGCCGCCGCTGCCCGAGGGCGTCATGTCCCTCGGACGCCGCAGCCGCTGAGGCCGACCTGCACCAAACGTTCAAGGCCACCCCCCGGGTGGCCGATCACCTCCTCAGCAACCAGAGGCGTGCCCGCGAGGGGTGCGCCGTTTCCGCTGCAGGAGGACGACGGTGACTGCGCTCGTCGAACGCCCCGGGATGGCCGTTCCTTCCCGTCTCGGCCGCTTCGCGGCCCTCGTCGCCGTCGCGGACCCCGCGGTGCGCGAATCGGTCACGCGCACGCTGCGCATGCTCGGCGCCGTGAACGTCGAGCACGCCACGAGCGTGGCCCAGGCCCGCGCGATGGCCCGCACCGGCCCGCGGGCCCTGTTCATCGCCGACGCCGGCCTGCCGGACGGCTCGGGCGCCCAGCTGGTCTCGGAGCTGCGCGCGGCCGGCTGGAACCGCTGCGTCGTGCTGTCCTCGAACGCCGACCCGTTCGCCGTGCGCGGCGCGGTGGCGGCCGGGGTGCGCTGCTACCTGGTGACGACCCGCCCCGAGGGCGTGGGCTTCGAGGGTCGCGGCGGGGAGTCCGGCGTGGACTCGCTGTCCGAGCGCGAGGTGGAGGTGCTCCAGCACGTCGCCGACGGCCGCTCCAACAAGGACACCGGCGCGCTGCTGGGCCTGTCGGCGCTGACGGTGAAGAGCCACCTGGCGCGCATCGCCCGCAAGCTCGGGACCGGCGACCGCGCCGAGATGGTGGCCATCACGCTGCGCGCGGGTGTGATCCAGTAGCACCGTGACCCTCGCCGCCCGACGCGCCGCCCGCCTCCGGTGGGCGGCGTTCGTCGTCCCCGTCCTCGTGCCCGTCCTGGTGCTGTCCGCTCCGCACGCTGCGGCGGCCGAGGATCCCGGGTGGCCCGCGGGCTCTCCGCGGACGGCCGGCTCGGACCGGTTCGAGACGGCGGCGCTGCTGGCGCTGCGCACGTTCTCCCGGGCCGACACCGTCGTCCTGGCCAACGGGGTCAACGGGGGGATCGACGCCCTCAGCGCGTCCTACCTGGCGGGTGTCCTGCACGCCCCGGTCCTGCTGAGCACCGCCGATGAGCTGCCCGACGTGACGGTGCGGGCGATCGAGGCCATCGACCCCGAGCAGGTCGTGGTCGTGGGCGGGGCGCCGTCGGTCTCGGACGAGAGCCTGGAGGTCCTCGACGACGACGGCTACGCGCTCTCGCGGATCGCCGGCGAGGACCGGTACGCCACGTCGGTGGCGGTGTGGCGGGCGGCGGCCGCGTCGGGTGCGCCGGCCCCGGCGGAGGTGTTCGTGGCCCGCGCCGACGTGGCGGCCGGGGACGTGGCCGCGGACGCGCTGGCGGCCGCCCCGGTCGCCTACCGCGCGGGTGTGCCCGTCGTGCTGACCGCCCGCGACCGGTTGCCCCCGGTGAGCGCCGCGGCGCTGGCGGCCAGCCCGTCGGTCACCACCGTGACCGTCCTGGGGGCGGAGTCGGCGGTGAGCACCGCGACCGCCGCGGCCGCCGCGCGCGCCGCCCGCCTGAGCGGGGTGCGACGCCTGGCCGGCGCGGACCGGACCGGGACGGCTGCGGCGATCGCGGACGCGTACGGCCCGCCGGCCCCGGCCGAGGTGCTCGTGGCCAACGGGTACCGGGTGGACGCGCTGGCCGCCGGGCCGGTCGCCGGGGAACGGGGGGCCAGCGTGCTCCTGGTGGCCGGACCGGACGCTCCCGGCGCCGCGCAGTCGTTCGCCAGGACGCACGCCGCCTCCTTGCGGACGGCCGAACTCGTCGGCGGCTGGGACGCGGTCAGCAGCTCCGTCTTGGAGCGGATGCGCGCCGACGCGCCGTCGCTGGCCGCCGAGTCCGGCCGCTGGCCGGACGCGTGGGACGGCGCCGTGGGGCAGACGGCGGTGCTGATCTACACCGGGCAGACCGCCGGACGGTGGCCGGGTTCGGTGACGGGGGTGGTCGACGGACGTGAGGTGCGGTTCAACCTCTGGCCGGTCTGCTACTCGGTGGACTGCCCGGGGTGGACCTACCCCGACGGCGTCCCGCAACCGACCTTCGTCGACGACGGCGACCGGACGATCTTCACCGACCGGTTGCAGGTGGGCGACGTCCTGACGGCCACCCGGATGCCGAGCGGCGAGTTCGCCTTCGGCAACCCCTTCGGGCTGCAGGAGGTCGAGGGGTACCTGCGGTTCGCCGGGGGCAGCCCGCCCGACCACGTGGACCGGGTCGACGTCGGCGTGGTGCGGGAGGAGGCCGTACCGGGCGAGACGAGCGGGTCCTCGACGACCTTCCGGCTGTGGCTGGACCCGGCCACCGACGTCTACCTGGACGCCGCGGGGGCGCGGGTCGACCAGCGCACGTTCCTCGGCAGCTACTACGAGGGTCTGCGGGTCGAGGTGGTCAGCTACGACAGCCGGGGGGCGACACCGCTGGTCCTGCGCCGCCTGACCTGAGGGGTCACGTACGGTGGGGCGGTGACTTCCACGCCGACCGAGCCGGACCAGGTCGAAGAGCCTGAGCTCCCGCTCCTGTCGGCACCCTCCGACGGCCTGCCGCCGGTCGTGGCCGACGAGGCCGCGCTGGCGCAGGTCGTCGCGGCGTTCGCGGCCGGCACCGGGCCGGTGGCGGTGGACGCCGAGCGCGCCTCGGGGTACCGGTACGGGCAGCGCGCCTTCCTCGTGCAGCTGCGCCGGGAGGGCGCCGGGACGGCGCTGATCGACCCGGCGGCGCTGCCGGACCTGTCGGCCCTGGGCGAGGCCCTGACCGGCGTGGAGTGGGTGCTGCACGCGGCCAACCAGGACCTGCCGTGCCTGGTGGACCTGGGGATGCGGCCCACGACGCTGTTCGACACCGAGCTGGGTTCCCGGCTGGCGGGACTGCCGCGGGTGGGGCTGGGCGCCGTCGTGGAGGAGCTGCTGGGGCTGCGGCTGGCCAAGGAGCACTCCGCCGTGGACTGGTCGACGCGGCCGCTGCCCGCGCCGTGGCTGAACTACGCGGCCCTCGACGTGGAGGTGCTCGTGCCGCTGCGCGAGGCCCTGGCCGCGCGCCTGGCCGCGCAGGGGAAGCTGGAGTGGGCGCGGCAGGAGTTCGCGCACGTCGCGGCCACTCCCCCGCCGGCGCCGCCGGCCGAGCCGTGGCGGCGGGTCTCGGGGTTGCACGCGGTGCGCTCGCGCCGCCAGCTGGCGGTCGTGCGGGAGCTGTGGCTGGCCCGCGACGGCGAGGCCCGGGAGAAGGACACCTCCCCCGGCCGGCTGCTGCCCGACTCCGCGATCGTCGCGGCCGCGCGCGCCGTGCCGCGCACCGCGCAGGCCCTGGCCTCCACGCCGGGGTTCACCGGCCGCGCCTCGCGGTCGCGGCTGCCGCTGTGGTTCGACGCCGTGGCCCGCGGCAGCGCCCTGCCGGAGGCCGACCTGCCCGCGCACACCCCCCGCAGCGACGGTCCCCCGCCGCCGCGGGCGTGGGCGGCCAAGGACCCGCTGGCGGCCGCGCGGCTGACCGCGGCGCGCGCGGTCGTCACGGCGCTGGCCGGGGAGCTGGACCTGCCGGTGGAGAACCTCCTGCAGCCGGACGCGCTGCGCCGCGTGGTGTGGTCGCCGCCCGCGCCGCTGGACGCGGCGGGGGTGCGGGCGGCGCTGGCGGCGCGCGGCGCCCGGGACTGGCAGCTGGACCTGGTCGTCGAGCCGGTCACCCGGGCCCTGGTCGAGGCCAGGGTCGAGGCCCCCGTCGAGACCCCCGTCGAGACCGTGCCGCCGCAGGGGCCGGGCGGCGGGACCACCGCCGGCTGAGCACGCTGACACCTCCCGCCTTGCCGGGTCCCCGTCCGTGCGTCATGGTCGGGTGGTCACGACGCGGTGACGACGGCCGACGCTGACGGAGGTGGACGTGGAACGTCTCACCCTGGACGAGCACCTGTCCGCCGCGGCGATGGCGCGGCACTGGGTGTGCGACCACTGCCCGGACGAGCACCTGCCGTCCGCACGGCGGTGGATCGCCGAGCTGCTGACCAGCGAGCTGGTGCAGAACGCCCTGGACCACGGCCGCGGGCCGGTCGTGCTGACGCTGAGCCACGACGACGAGGGGATCCTCGTCGGCATCACCGACGCCGAGGGCCGCGGGCCGCGGCTGATGCCGCAGACCCCGCAGGCCGTCGGGGGCCGGGGCATCGCGCTGGTCGACGCGCTGGCCACGACGTGGGGCGTCTACAGCAGCGACGGCGGCGAGCAGGACGGGCAGGGCTGGCCCCAGCCGTGGGAGGGCGGCGCGCCAAGCAAGACGGTGTGGTTCCACCTGGCGACACGCTGACCCGTCCGGGCGACGCCGACGGGGTCCGGCGGCCGCCCTCGCCTACGGTCGGTGGGGTGAGCACCGATCAGCCGTCCCCCGTCCGGGCTCTCCTGCGGCGCTGCGTGCTCGCCACCAGCGTCGTCGACGACCTGGACCTGGAGCTCGACGACGAGGGCGTGCGCCTGCCCGGGACCGCCGACCTGGCCTGGGACGACCTGGCGCGCGCGGCCGGTGAGGCCCCGGAGGAGACCGCCCGGCTGCGGGTGGCCGCCCTGCTGCACGCCCACGCCGAGCTGCACCGCGACGACGCCCGCGTCGTCCCGCTGGCCGTCCCGGTGGGCGCCGACCGGCACCCCGCCGCCGGCTGGGCCCACCGCGGGCTCCTGGGCGGGGCGCTGGACCTGGGGCTGGGCGTCGTCGTGCCCCGCGGGCGCAGCGAGCGGCTGCTGCCGCTGCCGGAGGTCTCGGCCCGGGCCACGGGGCGCCCGGTCCTGCCGGGCGAGGCGGACCTGGCGCGGCTGGAGGGGTTCGGCGCGCTGGTCGTGGAGCGGCTGGTGCGCGACGCCGGTGGTTCCGGCGACGGCGTCCTGCGCCCGGTGGGCGGGTGCGACGTGCCGACGCTGCTGGCGTCGCGGACCCTGCGCGAGCACCTCGTCGCCGGTCCGGACCGGTCCCCGGGGAACCTGCTGCGGGCGGTCGCCGTCCCCGACCGCACCCGCGGCTGGTTCGATCTGACCCGCATCGACCCCGCGTACGTCGGCGCCGCGTGGGTGGCGACCGACCCGGCCGAGCGGGGCCTGCGCCGGCCGGTGCTGGTGACGCGCGAGGAGGTGGCGCTGGCGCCGACGAACCCGCGGCTGGTGGAGGAGGTGCTGGCGGGCAGGCAGTAGCCGGCGGCGGGCGGCGCGGCCGGACCGCGAGCCGGGTCACGAAAGTGACACGGAGGTGGTTCGTCCGGTCCAATGGGGGCGTGCAGCTCGGAGCCACAGCGGCGGAGTCCGTCTCGATCGTCGGCAACGACGTCTTCCTGCGCGCCGAGGGGCGCACCGAGGTCTACGACCTGGCGTACGCGCGGATGCTCGTGCCCTACCTCCTGGGGGAGAAGCACGTGCCGCCCATGCGGATGGCGCACTTCCGCCCGGGCATCAAGCCGTGGATCTGCCTGAGCGTGATCGAGGACGACGGCCACGAGCCGAACCTGTCCGGCATCGCGATCTACTCCGGTCTGGGCACCCACCGGGAGCTGGGCTTCCACCTCAGCCGCGCCGAGGCGTGGCGGCTGGCGGACATGCTCGAGCACGCGGCCCGCGAGCGCGAGGCGGCCTGACGCCGGAGGCGACGGTGGTGGCGACGGTGACGACGATCAGCGCGGTGACCCGTCCCCTGCCGGGCACGGGGGCCTCGGTCGGCACCAGCGGGGGCCGCTCGGTCGTCGTGGACCGGCCCGAGGGGGTGGCCGGCGGCGCCGGTCTGGGGTTCAACGGCGGCCAGCTGCTGGCCCTGGCGCTGGCGGGGTGCCTGGCGAACGACCTCCGGTACGCCGCGCCCGACCCGCTCGACCCCCGGCTCGACGCCGTGCGGGTGCACGTCGACGTCGACGTCGAGGAGGGCCGGGTGACGGGGGCGCGGGTGCGCTTCGAGGGCGTCGGGGACGGCGCTCAGGGCCTGGCGGAGCTGGTGCGGACGGCGCTGGCGGGCTCGACGGTCCTGGCCGCGGTGCGCGGGGGCTTGCCCGTGCAGGTCCTGCCCGGGTGAGCGTCGAGGACCACCTCGCGCGGGTGCGCGCCGGGCTGGACCGGCTGACCCCGGCCGAGCTGGCCGTCGAGCAGCGCGCGGGCGCCCTCGTCGTGGACACCCGCACCCCGGCGCACCGGGCCGAGCAGGGCGAGTTCCCGGGGGCGCTGGTCATCGACCGCACCGTCCTGGAGTGGCGGCTGGACCCCACCTGCCCGTGGCGCATCCCGGAGGCCACCGGGCCGGACCTGCGGGTGGTCGTGGTGTGCCGGCACGGGTTCAGCTCGTCGCTGGCGGCCGCCTCGCTGCGGGCGGTCGGGCTGCACCGGGCCACCGACCTCGTCGGGGGCGTCGAGGCGTGGGTGGCCGCGGGGTTCGGCGTGCACCGGGGGCCGGTGGACCTGCGGGTCTGACCCCGCCGGGCCTACCGCGAGGGGAACTCCTCCGCGCGCGGCGCCACGCCGTCCGGTTCCCCGGCGGGCCCGGGCTCGCCCGCCTGCCCCGGTCCCTGGCCCGCCTCCTGGGCGACGGCCTCGACGAGGGCGCGGGCGACGTCCTGGGGGGCCAGGCCGGCGGCGTCGAGCAGGCTCTCGCGGTCGCCGACGTCGAGGAACCGCTGGGGCAGGGCGAAGCCGTGCACGGGGGTGGCGTCGTGGCGCTCGCGCAGGGCCGCGGCCAGCGCCCAGCCCAGCCCGCCGACCTCGCAGCCGTCCTCCAGGACCGCCACGTGCCGGTGGGTGCGGGCCAGCTGCACCAGGGCCTCGTCGACGGGCACGACCCAGCGGGGGTCGACGACGGTGACGCCGACGCCGTGGGCGCGCAGGCGCCGGGCGACCTCCAGGGCCCGCGGGACCAGGGAGCCGACCGCGACCAGCAGGACGTCGTCGCCGGTGGCCCAGCGCTCGCCCTCCAGGACGTCGGCGTGGCCGGTGCGGGCCAGGGCGGGGATCGCCGCGGGGACCTTGCCCTTGCTGTAGCGCACCACCGTGGGGGCGTCGGCGACGGCGACGGCCTCGCCGAGCTCCTCGCGCAGGGTCTGCGCGTCGCGGGGGGCGGCCAGGCGCAGGCCCGGCACGAGGCGGCACATCGCCAGGTCCCACATGCCGTGGTGGCTGGGCCCGTCGGGGCCGGTGACCCCCGCGCGGTCCAGGACGAAGGTGACCCCGGCGGCGTGCAGCGCGACGTCCAGCAGCAGCTGGTCGAAGGCGCGGTTGAGGAAGGTGGCGTAGACGGCCACGACGGGGTGCAGGCCGCCGGCGGCCATGCCGGCGGCGGAGGTGACGGCGTGCTGCTCGGCGATGCCGACGTCGAAGACGCGCTCGGGGTGGGCCTGGGCGAAGGCCTCCAGGCCCACCGGGATGCGCATGGCGGCGGTGATGCCGACCACGTCGCGGCGGGTGGCGGCGATCTGGACCATCTCGTCGGAGAAGACGCTGGTCCACGACGAGCCGGAGGTGGCCTGGGCCTCGCCGGTCTCGGGGTCGATGACGCCGACGGCGTGGAAGTGGTCGGCGTCGTCGGCCAGGGCCGGCTGGTAGCCGCGGCCCTTCTGGGTGATGACGTGGACGATGACGGGCCCGCCGAAGGACCGCGCCCGGCGCAGGGCGTGCTCGACGGCCTCGGTGTCGTGGCCGTCGACGGGGCCGACGTACTTCAGGCCCAGGTCCTCGAACAGCCCCTGGGGCGCGACGATGTCCTTGATGCCGCGCTTCATGCCGTGCAGCGTCTCGTAGGCCAGCCGGCCCGGGACGCCCCCGCGCTTGAGGGACTGCTTGCCCCAGTCCAGGAGCTTCTCGTACTCGCGGGTGGTGCGCAGCGTCGCCAGGTGCGAGGCCATCCCGCCGATGGTCGGGGCGTAGGAGCGCTCGTTGTCGTTGACGACGACGATGACGGGCCGGTTGGCCGCGGCGATGTTGTTCAGCGCCTCCCAGGCCATGCCGCCGGTCAGGGCGCCGTCGCCGATGACCGCCACGACGCGCCGGTCGACCTCACCGCGCAGCTCGAAGGCCTTGGCCAGCCCGTCGGCCCACGACAGCGACGTCGAGGCGTGGGAGTTCTCCACCACGTCGTGCTCGCTCTCGGCGCGCGAGGGGTACCCCGACAGGCCGCCGGCCTCGCGCAGCCGGCTGAAGTCCTGCCGCCCGGTGAGCAGCTTGTGGACGTAGCTCTGGTGGCCGGTGTCGAAGACGATCCGGTCGCGCGGGGAGTCGAAGACGCGGTGCAGACCGATGGTCAGCTCCACCACACCGAGGTTGGGGCCCAGGTGCCCCCCGGTGCGGCTGACGGCGGCCACGAGGAAGTCGCGGATCTCCGCGGCCAGCTCGGGCAGCTGCTCGGCGGTGAGAGCTGCGAGGTCCTGCGGCCCCTGGATCGTGTCGAGCAGCCCCATGCGGGGTGGCCTCCTGAGTCGCGGGGTCGAGCGGTCTGACTCGGCGAGTGTAGGAGGCCGCCCCGGCAGCGGCGTCCTGAACCCGCCCGCGCGGCGCAACCGTGCACGAGCAGTTCACAGACGGGGCACGAAGCGCGTGCCGTCGAGGGCCTGCTGGAGCAGGTCGACGGCGCGGGCGACGCGGCGCAGGCGCAGGTCCTCGCGCTCCAGGACGTCGAAGACGGCCGGGGCCACCTCCGGGGGCAGCCGGTGGGCCAGGTCGCGGCGGGCGGTGCCGGTGGCCCGCCGCACGGCCTCGTGCTGGGCGGCGACGTGGTGGGCCACCAGCCAGGCCAGCAGCACCGGGTGGTGCCGCACGACCCGGTAGCCGCGGAACTCCGGCGGGGCCTGGTCGAGCAGCCACGCGACCGCGTCGGCCCGCCAGTCCTCCACGTCCTCGGCGTCGGGGGGCGGCACCTCCTGCGGCCACCCCGGCGGGCCGTGCCGCCGCCGCCCCCTGTCGAACACGCGTTCGACGGTACGCGACGGCGGCGGGCGGGGCCCGCCCGGCGTCAGCTCCGCATGCCGGTGAGGAAGCCGCTGATCTGCGAGCGCAGCTCCTCGGCCAGCTGCGACAGCCCGCTGGTGTCCTGCGCCGAGCTCCAGTCCGAGGACCCGTCGACGGCGGTGCGCACCCCCTCCACGAGGGTGTTCATCTCCCCGATGGTCGTGCCGATGCCCGTGATCGCCCGGACGGCGTCCTGGGCGTTCTGGCGGATGGAGTCGACGCGCTGGCTGACCTGCTCGGTCGCGCGGCCGGACTGGTCGGCCAGCTCCTTGACCTCGGCCGCCACGACGGCGAAGCCCTTGCCGGCCTCCCCGGCGCGCGCGGCCTCGATGGTGGCGTTGAGCGCCAGCAGGCGCGTCTGGTCGGCGATCGCGTTGATGACGGAGACGACCTGCTGGATCTCCCGGGAGGCCTCGGTGAGGGCCTGCATCGTCAGGGTCGCCTGGTCGGCCTCGACGCTGGCGGCGCCGGCGGCCGAGGCCAGGCCCTGCGCCGAGGCGCTCAGCTCCGTGGAGGCGGTCGCCAGCTGCTCGGAGACCCCCAGCACCCCGGCCTCGAACTCGTCGGCCAGCGCGAGGCGGCTGGTGCGGGCGTCCTCGGCGGCACGGCTGCCCGCCTGCACGGTCGCGCGGCCGGCGTTGATGGCGGCGGCGGCGTGGCGGAAGGCACCGCCCAGGCCCCCGGTCAGCAGGCGCCGGTGGAAGCGCCCCTCGGCGGCCGCGGTCAGGACCTCCCCGGCTTCGCGCACGAAGGCGTCGGAGACGTCGAGGGACCGGTTGACCGCGTCGGCGAGCCGGCCCAGCTCCGGGACGGCCGCCGACCCCGGGACCTCCCCGACGCGGGCCTCGAGGTCACCGGCGGCGGCCTTCTCGCAGACCGCGGCGACCTCCTGGACGACCCGGCGGTACAGGGCCGCCTCGTCGGTGGCCGAGCGGGCGGTGCGGCGGAACGGGTTCACGGACGGGCCTCCTCGGGGACGATGGACCACACGAACTCCTCGTAGGTGGTGCCGCGCTCGGCCAGCATCCGCGTCAGCAGCGCCGAGGAGGCCTCGACGGCGGCCTTGCCGGTGCCGTGGCGGCGCTCCTCGGCCAGCAGCACGTCGTACAGGCCGCTGGCCGCGCGCACCCCCTCCGGGGCGGGGCGGCGGCGGTTGGAGTGGTAGCCGGTGATCCGCCCGGAGGCGTCCTTGCTGGCGGTGACGTGGGCCAGGACCCAGTAGTTCGCGCCGTCCGCGGCGAGGTTGTTGACGTAGGCGAACAGCTCGTGGCCGCTGGAGACGGTGTCCCACAGCAGCTTGAAGACCGCCTTGGGCATGTCCGGGTGGCGGATGAGGTTGTGCGGCTGCCCGATCACCTCGTGGCGCTCGAAGGCGCCCACGCGCAGGAAGACGTCGTTGGCGTAGGTGATGAGCCCGCGCGGGTCGGTCTTGGAGACGATCAGCTCGTCGGCGGAGAAGGTCCGCTCCTGCCCGGTGGGCCGGACCTTCGCCCGTGACCCGTGGGTCGTGGTCGTCATGGTGGACCTCCCGGTCGCTGGGTCGCCGGGTGACCTGAGGGCCCCGGTTGGACGGTTCCCCATCGGCTCGCGGCACCGGGACTTGAACCGGCACCGGTCCCGATCCCGGTCCCGACGCGCGAGGACTTGACGCCGGGCCCCCGGTGGACGATGGATGGAACGTGAGTTCCGACGTCGCCGGGCGCGGGCGGCTCCCGCGGCGCCGCGCCGGCGGGCCGCGGGTCGTGGTGCGCCCGCTGCCCGCGCGCGCCCGGCGATGAGCGTCGCGCGGCGGGGGGCGCCGCACGCGCGCCCGCGGCCCACCGGTCCGCTCCGGCTGCTGCCGACCCGCTGGTCCCTGGCGCGCTGGTCCCTGACCCGGCTCGTCCTGGTCGCCAGCGCCGTGGCCCTGGTGGTGGTCCTGGCCACCGGCGCGCTGCTGCTGTCGAGCACGCAGGGGGTGTCGGTGGCGCGGTCGCGCCAGAGCGCGGCCCAGGACGCCCGGCAGTCCCTGGCGCAGCTGACGACGAGCTACGTCGACCAGGAGACCGGCCTGCGCGGTTACCTCGTCAACGGCGACCCCCGGCTGCTGGAACCGCTCAACACCGCTCAGACGACCCTGCCCCGCCTGGAGCGGGAGGTGCGCCGGAGCGCCGCGGCGCTGGGCGCCCGCGCGGGGCTGGTGGACGCGCCGATGGCCGCCCACGACGTGTGGGCGCGGTACGCGGCGGTGCAGCGGCAGCGCGTCCTCGACGGCGACCGCGCCGGGGCCACCGAGCTGTCCGAGACCCTGCGCGGCAAGGGGCTCTTCGACCGGGTGCGGGCCGGGTCGGCGGCGCTGGACGGCTGGCTGGCCCGGGAGGAGGCGCAGGAGCAGCACCGCGTGCGCGCCCTCCAGCGGCGGCTGCAGGTCGTCCTCGTGGTGGCGGTGGCTGCGCTGGCCGTCGCGCTGGTCGCGGGGTTCCTCGTCCTGTGGCGCGGGGTGACCACCCCGCTGGCGCGGCTGGCGCGCGCCAGCCGGGCCGTGGCCGACGGGGACCTCGCCGCGGAGCTGCCCGCCGGGGGGACGACGGAGGTGCAGGCGCTGGCCGGCGGGGTCGCCGCGATGCGCGACCGGCTGACCGCCGACCTGTGGCGCACCCGCCGCGCGCTGGAGGCGCTGGCCCAGGGCGATCCCGCGCTCGACGCGCTGCAGCGGGACCTGCTGGGCCCCGGGCAGGGGGAGTCGTGGGCGCCGTCGGGCGCCGGCCCCGCGCTGCCGCTGCGGTGGCCGGACCTGGACGTGCAGGTCCGGGTCGAACCCGCCGAGGGCGTCCTGGCCGGTGACTGGTGCGACGTGTTCGAGGTCGGCGCCACGCGCGTGGCGGTGGTCGTCGGCGACGTCGCCGGTCACGGTCCGGTCAGCGCCGTGTTCGCCTACCGCCTCAAGCACGTCCTGCGGACGGCGCTGACGCTGGTGCCCTCCCCCGGTGAGGCGCTGGGGGCCGTGGCGCGCCGGCTGTCGGGGGTGGACGCCGAGCTGTTCGCGACGCTGGTCGTGGCCGTCGTGGACCGCGCGGCCGGGCAGCTGACCTGCGTCAACGCCGGGCACCCCGCGGGTCTGCTCACGGCGGCCGACCCGGCGGTCGCGGCGCCGGTCGCGGCGCCGGTCGTGGCGCCGGTCGTGGCGCCGGGCGCGAGGCCCGGGCAGGAGCGGCACGTCCTCCTGGAGCAGCCCGGCGCCGGGGACGGACCCGGCGGCACCGGGTGGTGGCGGGAGCTGCCGGCCACCGGGCCCATCCTGTCGCCGGTGCTCCCCGACGCGCAGTGGTCGGAGGTGGTCCTGCCGTTCCCGCCCGGGCAGCAGCTGCTGCTGTTCACCGACGGGGTGCTGGAGACCCGCGACCGGCAGGGACGGGAGTTCGGCCCGGAGGGGGTGCTGCGGGCGGTGCGGGACAGCCACCGCCAGCGCTCGGGCCGGGTGGTCGACGCCGTGGAGGCCGCGGCCGTGCGGCACGGCGACTTCGCGGCCCGCGTCGACGACCACACCCTCCTCAGCCTCACCCGCCGCCGGGCCGGGGACGGGTAGCTCGGGGGTCCCGGCCTCCACCGCAGGGGCCCTCCCCCGGCCGGGCGCGTCGCCCGAGCGGCGCATCCAGCGCGCGGGCCGGGCACCCGACGCTCATCCCGTGTTCTCCCCCGTCCTCACCGCGGCCCGCGTCGTCGGGTTCACCCGCGAAGGCGGCTGGTGCCAGGCCCCCGGTTGCCGGCACCCGCTGCAGGAAGGTGCCGCCCTGGTCCGGGACGCCGACGGGGTCCTGCGCCACTACGGTCCGGCGTGCGTGCGCCGGGTGCTCGGGCTCGCGCTGACGGCCACCGACCTGCGGGCCATCGAGGCGCGCCGGCACGCGGCGTTCGTCATGGACCTGGCCTTCGTGCACGCGGCCTTCGTCGCCGAGGACGGTGCGCTGTGCGCGCGGCTGCTCGGCGTGCTGGAGACCCTGTCCCCGGCCACGGTGGCCGAGCGGGTCGTGCTGGAGTCGGCGCGCAACCGGCTGGAACTGGCGCGGCTGAGCGGCGCGTAACCTCGGGCGGGTGCCCCTGCCGATCAGCCACCCCCACCAGCGGTACAGCGTCAGCGGCTACCAGGAGACCGACCTGCCCTCAGGGGCGGTCGCGTGGTCGGTGAACCTGCTGCGCTACGGCCAGGGTTTCGGCCTGGCCACCGACCACGGCCTGGGCGGGCCGGTGGACTGGGCCTTCACCGATTCCGGGTACGGGCGGGAGTTCCTCACCGCCGCAGCGGAACTGCACCCGGGGGCGGCGAACCCGGGGGACGTGCTCGTCGAGGAGCTGATCACGATCCGGCAGCTGAACGCGCTGGAGGAGGTGGCCTACTGCCTCGACGACGACCGGTTCGAGGAACGGGGTGAGCACCGGGTCGCCGAACCCGGCCGCAGCTTCCTCGACGTCCGCCGCGAGCTGGCCTCGCGGTTCGCCGACCGGAACCCGCGGATCTGGGACAAGAGCGTCTCGGCGATGGTGCCGGTGGCACCGGAACCGCCCGCCACCCCGGCGGGGTGACGGGCGGACGGGACGGGTCTCAGGCGGCCTTGGCCTGGGCGGCGGCCACGAGCCCGCCGAGGACGACCTGGACCTTCTCCACGACCTCGGCGTCGTCCTTGGGGTGGACGTCGGCGAAGCGCACGACCGAACCGGGGATGGCGAAGGTGACCTCGGTCAGGACGTGGGCGCCGGCGATGCCGAGGGCCTTGCGGGCGTCGTCCTGGGCCCACACGCCGCCGTACTGGCCGAACGCGGACCCGACGACGACGAGCGGCTTGCCGGTCAGGGGGCTGGCCCCGTACGGGCGCGAGGCCCAGTCGATGGCGTTCTTCAGCACGGCCGGGACGGTGCCGTTGTGCTCGGGGGTCACGACGAGGATGGCGTCGGCGGCGGTGATCGCGGCGCGGAAGTCGACGGCGGCCTGCGGGACGCTGCCCTCGACGTCGACGTCCTCGTTGTAGAAGGGCAGGTCGGCCAGGCCCTCGTAGATGCGCAGCTGGGCGCCCTCGGGGGCGTGGGCCACGGCGGTCTCGGCGATCTGGCGGTTGGTGGAGGCGGCGCGCAGGCTGCCGACCAGGACCAGGACGTCGGTCATCGGGAACTCCTCGGGAAGCGGGTCGGGGCGGCGCGGCGCTCACCCTCGATGCGGACTGTAGTCCGTTTCTGCTGCGACCTTCAAGCACCCCTCGCCCGGTCGGGGGCTTAGTCTGCGGGCGTGGCACGGATGCTGGCCCGGCTGGGCGCCCCGGGCGTCCCCGGGCGCGCGGACGCCTCCCGCAACCGCGAGCTGCTGCTGTGCACCGCCCGCCGGCTCGTCGAGGAGGTCGGCGTCGCGGGCCTGAGCATGGACGCCCTGGCCGCCGCGGCCGGGCTGGGCAAGGGCACCGTCTTCCGGCGCTTCGGCTCCCGCGCCGGGCTCTTCGCCGCGCTGCTGGACGAGTACGAGCGCGAGTTCCAGACCGCCTGCCTCACCGGCCCCCCGCCGCTGGGCCCCGGCGCCGACCCCGTCGAACGGCTCGTGGCCTTCGGGCACGACCGGCTGCGGTTCACCTCCGAGCGCGGGCACCTCATCCGCGAGGCCAACGGCCGCCCCGCCGCCGGGGCCGCACCGGCCGGTTTCAGCCGCCTGCACCTGCGCGTCCTGCTGCGGTCCGCGCAGGTCGGCGGCGACGTCGACGTGCTGGCGTTCCAGCTGCACGCGGCCCTGGAGGCGCCGCTGGCCTTCTACGTCGAGGGGCACGCCGACGGCGTCCCGCACGTCTCCCCCGAGCGGCTCGCCGCGGGCTGGACCGACCTGGTGCACCGGGTCGCGGGAACGCGGTGAGTTCGCGGGCCCCCGCGAGTCGGTAGGGCATGGGACTCATCCACCTGGAACTGTTCGCCACCCTCGACCTCGTCGCCCAGGCCCCCGGCGGCCCCGAGGAGGACCCGATCGGCTTCGCCTTCGGCGGCTGGCAGGCGCCCCTGCTGGACGAGGTCGCCGGGGCGCAGGTGCAGGCCGCCTACGAGGGGACCGACGCGCTGCTGCTGGGCCGGCGCACGTACGACGTCTTCGCCGCGTACTGGCCCCACCAGGAGGGCGGGCAGGACGACGACATCGCCACCCTGTTCAACCGCGTCCCCAAGTACGTGGCCTCCCGCGGCACCCCCGACCTGTCCTGGGCGGGGTCGACGCAACTGGGCCCGGACCTGGTGGCGGCCGTGCGGGAGGTCCGCGACCGCCACGAGGACGTCAAGGTCGTCGGCAGCCTGAACCTCGTCCAGACCCTGCTGCGCGAGAAGCTGTTCGACCGCCTCGACCTGTGGGTGCACCCCGTCGTGCTCGGCACCGGCAAGAAGGTGTTCGACGGCGGCGCGGTGCCCTCCAACCTCACCCTGCTCGAGCCGCCGGTGGCCTCCCCGAGGGGTTCGGTGTTCCTGCGCTACGGCCTGGCGGAGGGGGTCCCGGCCACGGGGGACATGTCGGCCCCCGACCGCGGGGTCTGAGGCTCAGGCCGGGGCGACGCGCTGGTACAGCACGTGGTCCTGCCAGCGCCCCGCGATCCGCAGGTACCGGCGCGCCACGCCGATCCGCTCGAAGCCGTTGCGCTGCAGCACGGCCTGCGAGGCGGAGTTCGACAGCAGGGTGCCGGCCTGCAACCGGTGCAGGCCCAGGCCGGCCGGGTCGAAGGCCACCTCGGCCAGCGCGGCCACGGCCGCCGTGGCGACGCCCCGGCCGTTGACGGCCTCGGCGACGAAGTACCCCACGTCGGCGGACTGGAACGGGCCCCGCACGATCCCCGACAGCGTGAGCCGGCCGACCAGCTCACCCTCGAACTCGATGACGTAGGGCACGGCGCGGCCCGCGGCGTGCTCGGCCAGGGCCTGCGTCAGCAGCACGGCCTGGCCCTCGGTGGTGAAGTGGGACTCGTCCCGCTCCGGCTCGTAGGGCTCCAGGAACGGCCAGTTCTCGCGCAGCAGCGCCGCGACGGCCGCGGCGTCGCCGGGCGTGGCCAGCCGCAGCGCCGTCCCGGTCACGAGATCACGAACCACACGGTCTTGCCGTTCTCGTCGTGCTCGACGCCCCAGCGGTCGGAGATGATGTCGACCAGCGCCACGCCGCGACCGCCCTCGGCCTCGGGGGCGGCGTCGCGCCGCACGGGTGGCTGCGGGTTGCCGTCGCGGACCGCGACGTGCAGCGCGGGCCCCTCACCGTCGCAGGACACCCGCACCAGGACCGGCGGGCCGCCGTGGCGGACGGCGTTCGTCACGAGCTCGGAGACGAGCAGCTGCGCCTCGTCCAGGACGCGCGCGTGGTGCGCGGCGCAGTACGCCTCGGACAGGAAGGCCCGCGCACGCCGGGCGGAGTGCTCCTCGTCGGGCAGGGTGATCTCCGCCGCCGGGGTCGCCTCGCACACGGTCCCATCCAACACCATGCCGGGCCGCTCCTCACCCGGCCCCGCCGCACCCGCGCGCCCCGGTCAGGACGTGAGCAGCTGCACCAGTTCCGCGGCCGTGCGCGTCACCGGGGCCCGCACGGCGTCCAGCTCGGCGTCGCGGACGTGACCGGCCGACAGCAGGTCGGCCGGGGCGGGCCGGCGCGCGGGGTCGAGGATCCGCTCGGACAGCTCCAGGCCCAGCCGCACCGACGTGGCCAGCGGCGTCGCCCAGCCGGCCCGGTCGACCTGCGCCAGGGCCTGGGCGAGGTCGTCGGGGAAGGCCCACGCGGCCAGCGCCTCGGCCGACACCCGCGTGTGGTGCGCGCCGTACCGGCGGTTCTCCGCCGCCAGCAGTTCCTCGCGGTCGGCGGCGCCGGCCACCAGGCGCGGGTACTCCACCGGGTCGCAGCGCACCAGCAGCGCCTGGCCCAGGCGGGCCAGCAGGCCCACCGAGAACGCGTCCGGGGCCTTGGCCCCCAGCCGCGGCGCGAACTCGGCCGCCGCCACGGCCGTCAGGACGCTGCGCTCCCAGAAACCCTCCAGGGCCTCGGGGACCTCGTCGAGCCCGGCCATCGCCGAGACCGCCAGGCTGCGCACCGTGGAGAAACCCACCACCGTCACCGCGAAGGCGGGCGCCGACACCCGGCCGGACAGTCCGAAGTAGGCGGAGTTGGCCAGCCGCAGCACCTTCGCGACGAGCGCGGGGTCGGCGCTGAGGGTCCGGCCCAGCGACCGGGCGTCGGAGCGGTGGTCGTCGGCCTCGGCGATGACCTTGGCCGCCACCGGCCGGTGCGCCGGCAGGTCGTCCAGGGCCGCGGAGATCCGGCCCAGCACCTCCACCGCCCCCGGCGCGGCGGACGTCGTGACCCCGCTGACCGCGGCGTCCACCCGGGCGTGCGGCTGCGCGCTCACGCCGGCACCTCCCGCGGGGTCGGCAGGCTCGGGCGCGGGACCAGCTCGCCGCCGCCGCGCAGCAGCTCCACCAGGTCCTCGCGCACCAGCGGCCGCGAGTACAGGTACCCCTGGACGGCCTCGCAGCCCAGGTCCGTGACGACCTCGTCCTGCTCGAACGTCTCCACGCCCTCGGCGACGACGCCCAGCCCCAGCGTGCGGGCCAGGGACACCACCGCCGCGGCGACCGCGCGCGCCGGTCCCCCGGCCACCCCGTCGCCGGCCGAGCGCAGGTCGCGCACGAACGAGCGGTCCACCTTCAGGTGGTCGACGGGCAGGTCCTTGAGGTAGGCCAGGGAGGAGTAGCCCGTCCCGAAGTCGTCGATGGCCACCCGGGCCCCGTCGGCGCGCAGCTCCTCCAGGACCCGGCGGCAGGCCCGCAGGTCGCTGGCCAGGGCGGTCTCGGTGACCTCCAGGCACAGGTCGTGCAGCTGCAGCCCGGCGGCGGCCACGACCCGGCGCACCCCGTCGGCGAACCCCTCGGCGGCCAGGCTGACGGCCGAGACGTTGACGGCGACGTGGTCGGGGCTCGTGGGCAGCTCCCCCGCGGCGTGGGCGGCGCGCCAGGACGCCAGGTCCCGGCAGACGACGGCCAGGACGTGGGCGTCCAGGGCGGGCACGAGGTTGGCCCGCTCGGCCAGCTCCACGAACGTCTGCGGCGAGACGGGCCCCAGCTCGGGGTGCGTCCAGCGGCACAGCGCCTCCAGGCCGAGCAGCCGCGCGGGGTTCCCCGGCCGCACGATCGGCTGGTAGTGCACGTCCACGCCGCCGCGGGCGATGGCCTCGCGCAGGTCCGCGACGAGCCGCAGCGCCCGGCGGGCCCGGGTGCGGACCTCCTCGTCGAGCAGCGTCCAGCGGCCGCCGCCGGCGGCCTTGGCCTCGTGCACGGCGATGCCGGCGTCGCGCACGACCTCCTCGGCGCTGCACGTCAGCCCGTCGAGCAGGACGACGCCGATGCTGGCCACCAGCCGCAGCCGCAGCCCGTTGACCTCCACCGGGGCCAGCACCGCGTCCAGGACCCGGCGCGCGGTGGCCCGCACGGCGTCGAGGTCGCCGACGTCGGCGCACACCAGGACGAACTCGTCCCCGCCCGGGCGCGCCACCATGTCCCCGCTGCGGACCGCGCGCGCCAGCCGGCGCGCGACCTCCACGAGGACCGCGTCGCCCGCCTCGGGGCCCAGGCCGTCGTTGACCGTCTTGAAGTCGTCGAGGTCGACCATGAGGACGCCGACGTCGCTGCTGCGGCCGATGAGGTCGGCCAGCCGCTCCAGCAGGGCCAGCCGGTTCGGCAGCCCCGTCAGCAGGTCGTGCTGGGCCTGGTAGGCCAGCCGGTGCTCGCGGGCCAGCCGGTCGGTGACGTCCTCGACGGTGCCGATGAACCCCGCCCCGTAGCCGGGGGTGCGGCTGGGGTTGAGCCGCACCGTGACCCAGCGCACCTGGCCGGCGGCGTTGCGCAGCCGCGTGTCGAACACGACGCGCTCACCGGCCAGCACCGCGGCGATGGCCTCCACGACCCCGGCGCGCTCGTCGTCGACGACGTGGGTCAGCCACCCCGTGCCGCACAGCTCCTCGGCGGGCAGGCCGAGGAGCTCGGCGAACGCGTCGTTGACGCGGGACAGGCGGGCCCCCACGTCCGAGACGATCGTCGGCACCGGGGACCCGTGGGCCAGCGTCGCGAACCGCTCCTCGGCCGCGCGCAGCGCCGCCTGGGCCCGCTCGTCCTGCGGCAGCACGACCGCGATGACCCAGAAGTGCTCCAGCGGGTCGCGCTCGGGGGCCGGCCAGGCGGTGACCTCGACGCGGCGCACGTCCCCGCTGGAGGTCACGGCGTCGACGCCGTAGCGCACCCGGCGCTCGCGCACGAGCCGCTCGGAGGTGTCCTGCGCGCGCAGCAGCCGCGTCACGGCGAGGTCGACGAGGTGGTCGGCGTCGACGCCGAAGAGGTCGGCGGCCGCGCCGTTGGCCCAGCGGACGCGGGCGATCTCCCGCCCGGCGGGGTCCTTGGGGCGGGACACGACGAGGACGGGCTGGTCGGCGGCGGTCGCGTAGTGCAGGAGGGCGGCGTCGACCCCGGCGGGGACGTCGCTCGCCCCGGGGTGGTGGTTGCGCCACGCCTCGTTCAGCACAGGTTCCGTCCATCGGGTCGGGCCGTCCCGTCCGTGGGACCGCGTCGAGGGGTACATCGGCACGTTCGGCCACGAACTGATCTCCACGGGTGGTGCGGTGTTCGCCTGGACGGGTCCAGACGCACGCAGAGCGACGAAGCGCTAGCGTCGGGGCAAACGCCCGGCCCCCAGGCCGGGCCGCCCCTGCAGGGAGGACGCGCCGTGCTGACGGCGTTCTCCGCCGCGGCCGCGTGGGGGCGGGTCGGTCTGGCCATGACCCCTCTGGCGCTGCTGCAGCTCGTGCACCACCGCACCGGTTCGTGGGCCGCCGCCGGGCTGGCCGCCGCCGGGCTCGCCCTCGCCGAGGCCGTCTGCGGCCCGCAGACGGCCCGCCTGGCCGACCGCTTCGGGCAGACCCGGGTGCTGGTGCCCCTGGCCGCCGCGCAGCCCCTCGCGCTGGCCGCGGGTCTCGTCCCCGGCGCTCCCCCGTTCCTGTGGGGGGCGCTGGTCGGGGCCTGCCTGCCGCAGCTGGGGGCGTTCTCGGCGGCCCGCTGGTCGCACCGCCTGGAGCCGCCGCAGCTGTCCCGGGCCCTGGGGTGGGAGGCCGTGGTGAACGCGACGGCGTTCCTGCTCGGGCCCGTCCTGGTCTCCGCGCTGGGCGCGGCGGGGCGGCCGTCGTCGGCCGTCGTGGTGGCCTGCGCGCTCGTGGGGTCCGGCACCGGGCTGCTGGCGGCGGCGCGGGGGGCGGCGCCGCCGCCGGCCGGGCGCGGGCCCGGCCGCCGGTCGGGGTTCCCCCGCGGGCTGGGTGTGCCGGCGGCCGTGAACGGGTGCGTGGGAGCGCACTTCGGGGCCCTGCCGGTGGCCGTGGTGGCGGCGTGGCCGGCCGCGGCCCCGGCGCTGTTCGCGGCCTCCAGCGCCGGGGGGCTGGTAGCCGGGGCGCTGCTGACGCGCGCGGGCGCGTCGGGGCTGCACCGGGCGGCGTGGGTGGCGGCGGGCGCCGGGGCGCTGCTGCCGGTGGTGGCGCAGTGGCCGGGGGCCGGGCGGTGCCGGCCGGGGTGGTGCTGTGCGCGGTGGGGGCGGCGCTCCCGCCGGTGGTCGTCGCGGCCTCGGTGCGGGCCCGCCGGGACGTCGCGCCGCAGCACCTCACGAGCGCCTTCGCGTGGCTGGCCTCGGTCTCGGCGGCCGGGTCGGCCGCGGGCGCGGCGCTGGCCGGGCGCGGGGTGGACGCCCTGGGCGCGGGCGCCGCGGCGGCGCTCGCGGCGGCGGCGCTGGTGGCCGTCCCGGCGGTGGTGGCGGTGCCGGTGCTGCTCGCCCGCGGCCGGGCCGGCCGGTGGGGGGCGGCCCGGTGAGGGGAGGGCCTCACCGGTGGGGGCGGTCCCCCGCGCCGCACCGCGCCGCGCGCCAGACGCGGTCGGCCGACATCGGCAGCTCGTGCAGCCGCACGCCGATCGCGTCGCGGACCGCGTTGGCCAGCGCCGGCGCGACGGGGTTGTACGGCGCCTCGCTCATCGACTTCGCCCCCCGGGGGCCGATGCTGTCGCTGGTGGCGGCGAACAGCACCTCGGTCTCGGGCACGTCGGCGGAGCGGGGCACGAGGTACTCGCGCAGCGAACCGGTGGGGCTGGACCCGTCCGGGTCGATCCGCACCTCCTCGTGCAGCGCCGAGCCGAGGGCCTGCGCGACCCCGCCCTCGACCTGCCCGCGCAGCTGGACGGGGTTCAGGACGGTGCCGGCGTCGACGGCCTGCACCGACCGCAGGACGCGCACCTCCCCGGAGGCGGTGTCGACGGCGACGCGGAAACCCTGGACGGTGAACGCGACCGAGCGGACCGCGGCGTCCTCGAAGCCCTGCGCGGCCGGGGCGGTCCCGTGGCGGCGCACGGCCTCGGCGTGGACCTGCGCCAGCGTCACGGACGCCGCTCCGCACGCCGCCGCCCCCGGGCGCAGCTCGACCCGCCCGGGCGCGACCCCCAGCAGGGCGCCGGCGACCTCCCGGACCTGGCCGGCGACCCGCTCGCAGGCCTGCAGCAGCGCCTTGCCGGCCACGACGGAACCCGCCGAGCCGAACGCCCCCGTGTCGTGGCCCACGACGTCGGTGTCGCTCTGGCGCAGCACGAGCAGCTCACCCGTGGTGCCCAGCGCGCTGACGGCGATCTGGTGGTGGACGGTCGTGGTGCCGTTGCCGAACTCCGCGGTGCCGACGCTCAGCTCCCAGCGCCCGTCCGGCAGCAGCCGGACGGCGGTGTCGGCGAAGTGCCCGCGCGGCGGCGTCGTCGCGATGGTCGCCAGCGCCATCCCCTGCCCCGTGCGCCAGCCCGGTCCGGGCGGGACGGGGTCGCCGCCGCGGGTCAGCGCCTCCTGCACCAGGTCCAGGCACTGGTCCAGGCCGTAGCTGCCGTAGCGCAGGCCGTCGTCGGCCTCGACCCCGTCGGCGGGGTGCGACGTCACGACGAACGGGTCGCCGGGGACGACGACGTTGCGCCGGCGCAGCTCGAAGGGGTCCACCCCCAGCTCCCGGGCCAGGTCGTCCAGCGCGGACTCCAGGGCGAAGGCGACCTGCCCCAGCCCGTACCCGCGGAAGGCCCCCGAGGGGACGGTGTGGGTGTACGCGGAGCGGGCGTCGACGCGCTTGTTCTCGCAGCGGTAGGTCGCCACCGTCTCGTGGCAGGAGTGGAACAGCACCCCCGGGGAGTGGTTGCCGTACGCCCCGGCGTCGGCCAGGACGTCCAGGGCCAGAGCCGTCAGCGTCCCGTCCCGGCGCGCGCCCAGCCGCACCGACACCCGGAACGGGTGCCGGGTCGGCAGGTGCCGCAACGTGTCCTCGCGGGTCGTCTCGTGCACCACGGCGCGGCCCGTCCGCAGCGTCGCGAGGGCGACGAGGTCCTCCACGAGCATCTCCTGCTTGCCCCCGAAACCCCCGCCGACGCGGGCGGAGAACACCCGCACCCGGTCGCGGTCCAGGTCCAGCAACCGGGCCAGCTCGTCGCGCACGAGGAACGGCACCTGCGAGCTCGTGCGCACCACCAGGCGGCCCCCGTCGTCCAGCCAGGAGACCGCGGCGTGCGTCTCGAGGGCGACGTGGGAGACCCGCTGGGTGCGCCAGGTGCCGCTGACGGTGACGTCGGCGGCGGCCAGCGCGGCCTCGACGTCGCCCACGCCGCCGTGCAGCTGCGCGACGAGGTTGCGCTGCGGGTCGGCGATGCGCGAGGTCGCCGCGTCCTTGTCGCCGTGCACGGCCGGGGCGCCGGGGGCGAGCGCCTCCTCGGGGTCCAGGACGGCCGGCAGGACCTCGTACTCCACGACGAGGCGCCGCAGCGCCTCCTCGGCCGTGGCGAGGTCGTCGGCCACGGCCACGGCGACGCGCTGGCCGTGGTGGCGCAGCACGGGGTCCAGGACGAGGGTGTCGTCGGGGTCGTCGAGGCGGTCCTGGTGGCGGCCGGTGGAGAACAGCGTGCGGGGGACGTCCTCGTGCGTCAGCACCAGGTGCACCCCGGGCAGGGCCCGCGCGGCGGTGGCGTCGGTGCGGGTGACGCGGGCGTGGGCGTGCGGGCTGCGCAGGACCGCCAGGTGCAGGGCCCCGGCCGGGACGTCGTCGAGGGTGTAGGCCTCCCGGCCCGTGACGACGCGGTGGGCGGCGGGGGCGGCGACCGCCGCGCCGAGGGGGCCGCTGGCCGGCAGCGGGGCCGGCGCCGGCCCGGTGACGGCGTCGCGGATCGCCCGGTACCCCGTGCAGCGGCACAGGTTCCCCTTGAGGTGCTCGTCGAGGTCGGCGCGCTGCTCGTCGGTGAACGTGGAGGCCGTGACGACCATGCCGGGGGTGCAGAAACCGCACTGGAACCCCGCGGCGTCGACGAAGCGCTGCTGCACCTCGCTGAGGTCGCCGGGTGAACCCAGCCCCGCGACGGTGGTGACCTCCCGCCCGGCGGCCCGCGGCGCCGGGACGAGGCAGGAGTGCACCGGCTGGCCGTCGAGCAGGACGGTGCAGGCGCCGCAGTCGCCGGTGTCGCAGCCCTTCTTGACCTCCACGTGGGAGGTCTGGCGCAGCAGCGTGCGCAGGCACTGCCCCGCGCGGGGGGAGCACTCGTGCGTCGTGCCGTTGACGGTGAGCTTCACGCCAGTTCCTCCGCGATCTCGGCGGCGAACCGCAGGGTCGTGGCGCGCCGCCAGTCCGGCGCGCCGTGCACGTCGTCCCACCAGGCCCCCGCCACCCGCCGCTCGACGGCGGCGGCCAGCTCGTCCGGGCGCGGGGTGGTGGGCAGGCGGAACACCTCGGGACGGGCGGTGGAGGCGGTGACGGTGAGGACGAAACCCCCGTCGGGGTCGCGCCGGCCGACGACGAGCGCGGCCGAGCGGCCCCCGCGCGTCAGGGAGGAGCGGCGGGAGGCCGTGGTCGAGCGCAGCGCGGCCGCGGGCAGCCGCACCGACCGCAGCACCTCCCCCGGGCCGAGCACGGTGCTCCGGTTCCCGGTCACGAACTTCTCCACCGGGACGTGGCGCACCCCGCCGTCGGCGGCCCACAGCTCGGCCACCCCGTCGAGGGCGGCCGTCAGCGCGGTCACCGCCCCCGCGGGCAGGGCGGTGCACAGGTTCCCGCCGACGGTGGCGACCGAACGCACCTTGGGCGAGGCCAGCAGCGCGCGCACGCACTGCCGGAACAGCGGCCGCGCCGCCCAGCCGGCCGGCAGCGGGATCCGGTCCAGGACGCCGATCGGGCACGTCGCGGCCAGTTCCAGGCCGCCGTCGGTGACGGTGAACGGTTCCCACTCCAGCGTCGTGAGGTCGACCAGGGTGCGCAGGTGCGGCTGCGGGGTGGAGAACAGCCACGTGCCGCCCGCCACCACCGCCACGGCCGGGTCCCCGTCGTGGACGCGGCGCAGCTGCTCGGCGTCGACGGCCGCGACCCAGTCCTCGACGGTGTTCAGGTCCACGTCAGCTCCACGTCAGGTCCACCTCGGGTCCGCCTCGGGTCCACGCGCCGTCCCGGCCGTCAGTAGTCGACCCGCGCCGCGCTGGCCAGCCAGGCGTCGAACGGGGCCGGGGAGTTCTCGTCGCGGCGCTGCCGGACGGGCACCGACCACCGGTCGCGGGGGGTGTCGAACAACTCGTAGAAGGCGCGGTCGTCGAAACCCCCGCGGGCGGCGTCGTCGCGGTCGGCGGCGAACAGCACCCGGTCCACCCGCGCCCACAACGAGGACGCCAGGCACATGGGGCACGGCTCGCAGCTGGAGTACAGCGTCGCCCCGGCCAGGCTGAAGCTGCCCAGGGCCGTGCAGGCCGCGCGGATCGCCTGGACCTCGGCGTGGGCGGTGGGGTCGTTCTGGGCCGTGACCCGGTTCACCCCGGTCGCCACGACCTCCCCGTCGCGCACGACGACGGCGCCGAACGGCCCGCCGCCGGCGGCGACGTTCTCCACCGCCAGCCGGACGGCCAGGTCGAGGAAACCCTGCTCCACGGGGCTCACCGCTCCCACGCCAGCGGGGCGGCCGGCACGTCGTCGCGCGCCACGACGGCCGTGATGAGCCCGTACGGCCGGTCGTCGGCGTGGAACACCTCACCGGCGTTCTCGACCCCGAAGCGCGCGGTGTCGTAGAGGAAGTGGTGCTTGTTCGGCGCCGCGAGCCGGACCTCCACGACGGCCGGCACGGCCTCGATCGCCGCGGTCCCCATGTGCCACAGCGTCTGCTGCAGGGCCAGGGAGTCCAGCGTCGCGAACTGCCCGACGAACGCCGCGCGCACCGCGTCGTAGGCGGCGTCGAAGGCGAAACCGTCCGCCAGCGCCTGCTCGTCGTAGCGCCACTGCGCCACCAGCGACGTCGCCATGACGCGGTCGTCGGTGGGTTCCAGCGTCGTGTACCCGTCGGTGAGGAAACCCTTGAACGCCGACCCGGTCGACTTCAGGACGGTGAGGTCCTTCAGCCCCGCCACCACGAACGCCTCCTGCGCGGCGCCCTTCCCGGACACGGTGACGGCGGCCGTGCGGACCTCGCCGCCGCTGCGGGTCCAGGTGTGGTCGTGCTCGGCGCCGTCGACGACGGCGCGGGTCCACCGGTAGGAGTCGACGTCCAGGCGCGCGCCGGTGACGGGCTCGACGTCGTCGACGAAGTGCCGGGCCAGGTCGAGGGCGTACCCCTCGACGCTCGCGATGCCCTTCTCCTTGGCGTAGGAGTAGATCGTGTTCTTCTGCGAGTCGGTGGGCAGGACCTTGGACTGGTCCCCGGTGAGGTAGGCGTCGGCGAAGTCGCCGCGCAACGTCGAGGTGACGTTGAGGTCGACGATCTCGTGGCGCGGGGTGTCGCGCTGGAACCGGACGACCCGGTTCTCCGCCTTGCCGTACGAGTGACCCGCCAGGACGACGGCCATGTGCTTCAGCTCCCTCGGTAGGTGGAGTAGGCGAACGGGGACAGCACGAGCGGCACGTGCAGGTGGGGTTCGTCGCGCACGGTGAACGAGACGACGACCTCGGGGTGGAACGCCTCGTGGCCGGCCGCGGCCCACCACGCGCCGGTCTCGAACAGCAGCCGGTACGTGCCCGGTCCCAGGTCCTCGGCCAGGCGCGCCCGGCCCCCGGCGTCGGTGCCGCCGCTGGCCACGGGTGTCCCGTCGACCGTGGCCAGCACGAGGCCGACGCCCACGGCGGGGGTGCCGGTGACGGTGTCCAGGACGTGGGTGGACAGGCTCGTCACGACGCCACCAGCCGGGCCAGCCGCAGGTCGGTGATGGCCGCGAGCTCGCGGCGCACGACGGCGCGCTCGGTGGCGGGGTCGTTGCCCAGCCGCGCCCGCAGGACCGAGAGCAGCTCGGGGGCGCTGCGGCCGGAGGCGCAGACGAGGTAGACGTGCCCGAACCGCTCCTCGTAGCGCCGGTTCCCCGCCGCCAGCTCCTCCAGCACCTGCGGGTCGCCGGCCAGCACGGCCGCCTGCTCGAGCCGGGAGCTCTCCCCCGCGGGCCGCTCCCCGATGCGCGGGTGCGCGGCCAGGGCGGTGTCGACGTCGGCCTCGGGGGTGGTGACCAGTTCGGCCGCCGCGGCGGCCCGCAGCGCCTCGGGCGTCCCGAACGGGCGGGCCGCCGCGACGCGCGCGGCCCAGCGCGGGGCGTCGCAGCAGGTCCGCAGGACCTCCTCGCACCGCGCCGGGTCCAGCCGGTCCAGTTCCTCGACGTGCACGACGCGGCCTCCTGCCGGTGGGGGTCCGGGGCGTGGCCCGGACCGTGGTGTGCTGGGTGCGTGAGCACCGCGGGGATCGTGCTGGCCGCCGGGGCCGGGCGACGGATGGGCCGGCCCAAGGGGCTGCTGCGCCGGCCCGACGGGACGACGTTCGCGGCGGCGGCCGCCGCCCTGCTGACGGGCGCGGGGTGCCGCCCCGTGCTGGTGACCGTCGGCGCGCGCGGGGACGAGGTCCGGGCGGGGCTGGCGCCGGGGACCGTGGCCGTGGACGTCCCGGACTGGGACCGCGGCCCGGGTGCCGGGCTGGTGCGGACCCTGCGCGAGCCGGCGCTGGCCGGGTGCGAGGCCGTGCTCGTCGTGCTGGCCGACCTGCCGCGCGTGACGGTGGACGGGGTCCGCGCGGTGCTCGCCCACGCCGCGCCCGGCGCGCTCGTGCGCGCCGTCGACGCCGGCCGCCCCGGGCACCCGGTGCTGCTGGGCCGGCGGCACCTGCCGCGGGCCGTGGAGCTGGCGGCCTCGGGGGCGGGGCTGCGGGCGCTGTTCGAGGGCCCGGACGTGCTGCGGGTCCAGGTGGAGGGGGCCGCCGACGACGTCGACCGGCCCGGTGACCTGCCGGCGGGGACGCGCTGACCCTGTCACCGGGGACCCGCCGCGGGGGCGAGGTCGCCGACGCCGGAGACGACGGTGGTGAACGGGTCGTGGTGGATCCGCCCGCGCAGCGTCCGCAGCGGCCGGCCCGTGCCGCCCCAGCGGGCCGCGACGATCTCCGCCGCGATGGAGACGGCCGTCTCCTCCGGGGTGCGGGCCCCCAGGTCCAGCCCGACGGGTGAGCGCAGGCGCGACAGCTCCTGCTCGGTCAGCCCCGCGGCCCGCAACCGCTCCAGCCGGTCGGCGTGGGTGCGGCGCGAGCCCATCACCCCGACGTAGCCGGCCGGCCCGCGCAGCGCGACCTCCAGCAGGGGGACGTCGAACTTGGGGTCGTGGGTCAGGACGCACAGGGCGGTGTCCGCGTCGACGCTCGTGCGGGCCAGGTAGCGGTGCGGCCAGTCCACGACGAGCTCGTCGACGTCGGGGAAGCGCAGCCGCGTCGTGAACACCGGGCGGGCGTCGCAGACGGTGACGTGGAACCCGAGGAAACCCCCGATGCGGGCGACGGCGGCGGCGAAGTCGATGGCCCCGAAGACGACCAGGCGCGGTGCGGGGGCGAGGACCTCGACGAACACCTCCAGGTCGTCGGGGCGGCGCCCGCCGTCGGCGCCGACCCGCAGGACCCCCGACGTGCCCGCGGCCAGCAGGCCCCGCACGTCGTCGGTCACGGCGTCGTCCAGGCGCGCCGACCCCAGGGACCCGCTGCGGTGCACCGGGTCCACGAGGAGCTGCCGGGTGCCGGGCCCGGTCAGGGCCGTCACCAGCGCCACGTGCCGGCGCTCGTCGACCGCGGCTGAGAGCTGCTCGACGACCGGCGCCGCGGCCAGGGCGACGAACACCTCCAGCACCCCGCCGCAGGTCAGGCCGGCGGCGAGGGCGTCGTCGTCGCTGACGCCGTAGCGCGCCCGCCGCGGTTCCCCGTCGGCCAGCACGGCGCAGGCCAGCTCGTGCACGGCGGCCTCCACGCAGCCGCCGGACACGCTGCCGGCGACCTCCCCGCCCTCGGCGACCGCGAGGGCGGCCCCGGCCGGGCGCGGCGCGGACTCCCAGGTCCGGACGACGGTGGCGACGGCGACGCGGCGCCCCGCGCCGACCCAGCCCGCCACGACGTCCAGCACGTCACGCACGGGGGTCACCCCCGCCCGGGCTGCTGCCCGCGGGCGGCCAGCACGACGGTCTCGAGGACGGTGACGAGGGTGTAGAGCAGGATCGAGGTGAACGTGACGACCACGACGATCGCCCACACCTGGTTGTACTGGACCTGCGCGTTGGCCCGGAAGATCTCCGCGCCCATGCCCGTCCCGGAGAACAGCCACTCGTAGAGCATCGCGCCGATGACCGCACCGGGCACCGAGATGCGGACGGCGGCGAACAGGTTCGGCAGGGCGCTGGGGATCGCTACCCGGCGCAGCGCGGTCCACCGGGTGCCGCCGTTGACGCGGATGACGTCGACGGCCTGCGGGGAGGCCGAGCGCAGCCCGATGGTGGTGTTGACGAGCACGGGGAAGAACACCACCACCCCGCCGATCGCGGCCTGGCCGCCGAGGCCGCGGCCGAAGAGGATGCCGATGAGCGGGGCCATCGCGACCAGCGGCACCGAGCGCAGCAGCATCGCCAGCGGCATGAAGGCGAACTCCAGGGGCCGCACGAGGGTGAACAGCGAGGCCACGACGATGCCGCCGACGACGCCGGCGGCGAACCCCGTCACCGAGTCGGTCAGGGTGATCCGCAGCGCCGCCGCGATCGCGTCCCGGTGGGCGGGGGCCTCGGGGGCGGTGACGAGGTAGGCGTAGACGTCCAGGGGCCGCTTGCCGACGAAGGCGTCCACGTCGAACAGGCGCAGCAGGGCGTACCAGGCCGCGACGAGCACGACGGTGGACACGACGAGCGTGAGCAGCGAGAGCCCGACGCGCCGGCCGACGGCGGCGGCCAGCGAGGCGCCGCTGCGGTTCTCGTGGACGGGGGACGGCGAGCCGGTGGTGGCGGGGGCGGTGGTGGCCATCACAGCTCCCCCGTCCGCACGCCGGTCGAGGACCACGGGGTCAGCAGCCGGGCGAGCAGGCCGATGAGCAGGTACCCGGCGCCGGCGACGGCTCCGCTGAGCAGGGCCAGCGCCCAGATCTGGGCGTACTGCAGGTTCGTCTGCGCGGCGACCACCATGATCCCCAGCCCGGAGTCGACGCCGCCGAAGTACTCCCCCAGCACCGCGCCGAGGAAGGCCGCGGGGGCCGCCAGCTTCAGGGCGGCCAGGACGTTGGGCAGCGCCGCGGTCAGCCGGACCTTGACCAGGGCCGTCCAGCGGGACCCGCCGTAGGCCTGCACGACGTCCAGCGCGGTGCGGTCGGCGGCCCGCAGGCCCAGCAGGCAGCCCACGACGGAGGTGAACACGACGCTCATCGAGGCCAGGAACACCGACGTGGTCCGCGAGCCCGGCGGGGAGACGATGAGGACGATGGGTCCGATGGCGGTCATCGGGATGCAGTAGGAGATGACGGCGACCTGGTTGGCGGCGCCCTCCAGCGGCGGGACCAGGAGCACGACGACCGCGATGGCCAGCGCGACGAGGTTGCCCCACAGCCAGCCCTGCGCCGCCGAGGCCGTCGTCACCGACAGGTTGCCCCAGTAGGTGCTGAAACCGGTGGCGCCCAGCTGCTCCAGCACCGCCCACGGGGCCGGGACGATCCCGCCGGAGCCGAAGAAGAGCGTGCTGACCAGGCTCCAGGCCACCAGCACCGCGGTGATGCCGATGGCCCCGCCGGCCCACGGTGGCAGGTCCCGGCGGACGCGGGCCGGGCCGGTGGTGCTCGCCATCAGCGGCCCCCGCCGAAGAGGATCTCCGAGAGGCGGTCGTGGTAGGCGTGGAACTCCGGGGTCCGCATCATCTCCGGGGTCCGCGGCCGGGGCAGGTCGATCTCCACGACCTCCACGACGCGTCCGGGGCGCGGGCTCATGACGGCCACCACGTCGGACAGGAAGACCGCCTCGCTGATGCCGTGGGTGACCATGAGCGTCGTGGCGGGCCGCTCGGTCCAGATGCGCAGCAGCTCGACGTTCAGCCGCTGCCGCGTCATGTCGTCCAGGGCGCCGAACGGCTCGTCGAGCAGCATGACGCTGGGCTGCACGACGAGGCAGCGGGCGATGGACACGCGCTGGCGCATGCCCCCGGACAGCTGGGCGGGCTTGGCCTTCTCGAAGCCCTTCAGCCCGACCAGGTCGATGAGGTCCTCGACCAGGCCCTTGTCCGGGGTGACCCCGGCGACCTCCAGCGGGAGGCGGACGTTCTGCGTCACCGTCCGCCACGGCAGCAGGGCGGCGTCCTGGAACGCGACCCCCAGCGCGTGGCCGCGCTGCAGCTCACGGGTGGTCAGGCCGTTGACCAGCGCCTGCCCGCCCGTGGGGCGTTCGAGCCCGGCCAGGATCCGCAGGATCGTCGACTTGCCGCACCCCGAGGGCCCCAGCAGGGACAGGAAGGTGTCCTTGCGGGTGCCCAGGTCGGTCTGCTCCAGGGCCAGGACGCTCTTGCGCCCCAGGTCGAAGCGCTTGGTCAGGCCCTGCAGGTTGAACCCCGTGGCCGCCTCGGGGTGGTGCTGCGGGGTGGTCGTCGCCGCGAGCTGGGCCGGCGCGGTGGCGGACAGGGCGGGGGTTTCGTGCGACACGGGGGGTGACCTTTCTCGCGGGGCTCAGCCGGTGATGAGGTCGGGGTTCTCGTCGTACACCTCGGCCAGGAGGGACAGGTCGAACAGCTGCTCGGCGGTGATGGTGGTCCCCATCTGGGCCAGCGCCTCGATGTTCTCGGCGATCAGGGCGTCGGTCATGGTGAACAGCCCGTTGGCCTTGGTGTCGTCGGAGACGATGAGCTCGTTCTGCGCCTGCGCCTCGGCGACCTGCTCGGCCAGGTCGAGGTCCTGGTCCTTGCCGTAGGTGTTGACGGCCAGGTCCGCGGAACCCTGCGGGTCGGCGACGGCGTCGTTCCAGCCCTGGACCTCGGCCTTGAGGAACGCCTTGAGGAAGTCCCGCTGGTCGTCGATCGTGGTCTGCAGGACGGTGAACGTCTCGGCGACGACGGGCAGGCCGTTGTCGGCGAAGCCGAGGGTGACCGGCACGATCGGCTGGCCGTCGACCTGCCGGGCCGCGAGCAGGATGGGCTCGTTGGTCAGGTAGGCCATGAACGCGTCCACCTCGCGGGAGACCACGACGGAGGGGTCGTACTGCACGGGGACGATCTCGAAGCTCGACTTGTCGATGCCGTTGGCCTTGCAGAACCCGTCGAAGATCGTCTCGTTGCCGCCGGTCTGGATGCCGATCTTCTTCCCGGCCAGGTCCGCGATCGAGCGGACGGGCTTGCCCTGCTCCATCGACACCAGGCAGAACGGGTTCTTCTGGAAGGTGGTGCCGATGATCTTCAGCGGCGCCTGCTCGTTGACGATGGCCGGCCCCGTGAGCGTCGGGGAGGACAGCCCGACGTGCGCCTTGCGCGAGAGGACCATCGCCTCGGCGGCGGTGCCGGCGCTGCCCCCGGCCAGCAGGTTCACCTTGGAGAAGCCGGCCTGGGTGTAGTAGCCCTTGCTGTCGGCGAAGTACTCACCGGCGAACTCGATGTTCTTGATCCAGGACAGCTGCACCGTCAGCTCCCCCAGGCCCGAGGAACCGTCCGAGGACGACCCGGCGCTGGAGTCGGCGTCGCCGCCGCAGGCCGCGAGGCCGCTGAGCCCGGCGGCTCCCAGCAGGCCGAGCCCGGCCCCCCGCAGGAGGGTGCGGCGCTGGAGGGCGGCCTGGCCGGCGGGACGCGGGCTACGGGGGAGGTTCATGCGCTGCTCCGTGAGGGGTGAGGCCCCGCCGGCCGCCGGGTGGTCGGGGCGGACGGTCGAGGGGGGACGGACCGGACACGCCGTGGCGTCGGTCTGCGCAGTACTGAAGCACCCGCTCGCGGCGCGCTCGTCACAGCGGTGTGAACCCCGTGTTACACGGGCCGCGGCGTGTGACGTTCGTGTTTCGCGCGCCGATCTTTACACGGCGGAAACACCGGCGTGGTCTCCTGTGAACCACCTGGTTCAACGAGAGGAGTTCGGCCCCGTGCGCACGATGCACCTGGGAGTCTTCGAGGTCGCCTCACCGCAGGTCGGGGGGACGCTGTCGTGGTCCCACCCGTACAGCGACTCCGTCCACCACCGCGAGCAGCAGCACTGGGTCGACGTGGCCCAGCTGCTGGAGGCCGCGGGCTTCGACTTCCTCTTCTTCGCCGACGGGTACGGCTACCCCAGCGTGGGCGGCGACCTGCCGGCGGCGGCGGCGCGCGGGGGGCTGAACTTCTCCGGCCTGGACCCCATGCTGCTCATCCCCACCCTGGCCCACCACACGTCCCGGCTGGGTTTCGTCGTCACCAGTTCCACCGGCATCGACCACCCCGTGGCGATGGCCCGCCGGTTCGCGACCCTGGACCACCTCACGGGTGGCCGCGTCGGCTGGAACGTCGTGACGGGCGCGTCGCAGGACACCGTCGCGGCGCTGTTCGGCCACCCCCGCATGACCGGTCACGACACCCGGTACGAGATCGCGCAGGAGTACGTCGACCTGTGCCTGCAGCTGTGGGAGGGCTGCTGGGAGGACGGCGCGCTCGTGGAGGACAAGGCCTCGGGGGTCTTCGCCGACCGCGACAAGCTGCACCGGGTCGAGCACGTGGGCAAGCACTTCCGCTCCTCGGGGTTCTTCACCGTGCCGCCCTCGGCGCAGCGCACGCCCGTGCTGTTCCAGGCCGGGACCTCCACCGCGGGCCGGGAGTTCGCCGCCGGCCGCGCCGAGTGCGTCTTCCTGCAGGGCACCACGCTGCCGCACGCGGCGGCCAACGTCGCCGACATCCGGGCCCGGGCCGCCGCGCACGGCCGGGACCCCCGGTCGGTCAAGGTCCTCGTGGGGGTCAGCGTCACGGTCGCCGCGACGCACGCGGAGGCCCTGGCCCGGCGCACGGAGTTCGAGGCCATGCAGACCGACGAGGTCGCCGCCGTCATCTACGCGGGCAACACCGGCATCGACCTGTCGGCCCTGGACCCCGACCGGCCCCTGTCGCAGGTCCTGGAGGGCACGGGCGAGTCCCGGGTCGGGCAGATGGGCCAGAGCAACATCGACCGGTTCCGCCGCCCCGACGGCAGCTGGCCGCTGGTGCGCGAGGTCCTGCGGGAGCTGCGCGGGCGCGGGACCCGCGGTTTCACCGTCGTCGGCGACCCCGTCGAGGTGGCCGACCAGCTCGAGGAGATCGTCGAGGCCACCGACGTCGACGGCTTCCTGCTCGAGGCCCTCTTCTCCCCCGGCGACCACGCGCTGTTCTGCGAGCTCGTCGTCCCCGAGCTGCGCCGCCGCGGCCGGCTGCCCGCCGACCCCGCCCGCGCCCCGGGCACCGGGACGCTGCGCGAGCGCCTGGGCGCTCCCTCGCCCCGGCTGGCGGCCGACCACCCCGGCTCCCGCTACGTGCCGGCGCCCGCCCCGGCGTGAACCCCGGCGCGGGCGCAGAACGCCTCCAGCGCCTGCGCCTGCACCCGCCCCACGGCGGCGGCGTCGCCGGTGAGGATGAGCGTCATCTGCAGCCCGCGCCACGACGCGGTGAGCTCGTGCGCGAAGGCCTCGGCCCGCTCGGCCGGCCAGCCCTCGCGCCGCAGCCGGCCCACGGCCGGCCGGTGCCAGTTGGCGATGTCACCCATGAGGTCGGCGTACCCCGGCTGCCGCGTCGCCTGCCCGAACACCTCGAAGAACAGCCGCAGGAACGGCAGGTTGACGGGGTCGGCGATGTGGTCCCACACGCGCTGCAGGTCCTCCTGCAGCGTCCCCGTGCCGTGCTCCAGCTCCGACCAGGCGTTCTCGAACCCGGGGAACAGGTCCCGGGCGACGGTCCGCAGGGCTTCCCCGACCAGCTGCTCGCGGCTGCCGAAGTAGTACAGCAGCATGCGGTTGTTCGACCCCGCGGCGCGGGCCAGACCGCGCAGGGTCGAGGACGTGACACCGTGGTCGAGCAGGTGGCCGGCCACCAGCCGCAGCAGCCGTTCCCGTTCGCTCACCGTTCCAGCCTAGCCAGAGGAGAAGACCCGTGCGTGACCTCGCCGCCCTGCCCAAGGCGCACCTGCACCTGCACCTGGAGGGCGCGATGCGCCCGCAGACCCTGGCCGAGTTCGCGGCGCACGCCGGGGAGGTCGTGCCGCCGGTGCGGGGGTACACCAGCTTCCCCCAGTTCGTGGAGATGTACGACGGCGCCGTCGGCCTCGTCCGGACCCGCGACCAGCTGGCCCGGGTCGTGCGCGAGGTCGTGCAGGACGCCGCCGCCTCCGGCGCGGTCTGGCTGGAGGCCCAGGCCAACCCGATGTTCTACGTCCCGCAGTTCGGGACCCCCGAGGAGGTCACGACGTTCCTGCTCGAGACCGGCCGCGCCGAGGCCGACCGGCTCGGGATCGGCTTCGGGCTGATGCTGGTGGCGATCCGCAACCTGCCGCCCGCACAGGCGGAGGAGCTGGCCGTCCTGGCGGCGGGGTTCGCCGGCCGCGGCGTCGTCTCCTTCGGCCTGGCCGCCGACGAGGCGCTGTTCCCCCCGGCGCCCTTCGAGAAGGCGTTCGCGATCGCGCGCGAGGCCGGGCTGGTGTCCGCCCCGCACGCCGGGGAGCTGCTGGGCCCCGAGAGCGTCGTCGACGCCCTGGACCTGCTGGGGGCGCGGCGGGTCCAGCACGGCGTCCGCGCCGTGGAGGACCCCGAGCTCGTGCGCCGGCTCGCGGCCGAGGGCACGGTGCTGGACGTGTGCCCGACCTCGAACGTGGCCCTGTGGGTGGTCCCCGAGATCGGCGCCCACCCGCTGCCGGCGCTGCTGGAGGCGGGGGTCCGCTGCTCGATCAACGGCGACGACCCGCTGCTGTTCGGCCCGGGGCTGCTGGAGGAGTACGAGACCGCCCGCACCTCCCTGGGGCTGTCCGACGAGCAGCTGGCCGCCGTGGCGAAGGCGTCGCTGGAGGGGTCCGGCGCCCCGGCGGCGTTCGTCAGGGAGCAGGTGGCCGCGGTCGACGCCTGGCTGGCCTGACCGGGGCCGGCGGCCCCGCGACGGGACGGGCGCGGACCCGGGCGGCCAGGTGCTCCTGGTGGTCGCGGGCCGCGGCCAGCAGCGCGGCGGCGTCGGCGGCGGCGAAGGCGTCGAGCATCCGGCCGTGGTCGTCCTGCAGCTGCTCGGCCTCGCGGGGGGCCAGGTCCCCCATCGGCCGGTAGGGCTCGGTGAGGTCCCAGACCCGCTCGAAGACCCCCAGCAGCCGGGGCATCGCCGAGGGCCGGGTCAGCGCCTGGTGGAAGGCGCGGCTGTGGTGGTGGTACTCGCGCTCGTCCCCGCGCCGGGCGGCCTCGCCCAGCGCCTCGTGGGCGGTGCGGGCGGCCTCGACGTCGTCCGGCCCGCCGAGGCGGACCGCCACCCGCAGGGCCGCCAGTTCCAGCGTCCCGCGCACCTCGAACAGCTCGGCCAGCTCCCCCTCGGCCAGCATCGCCACCGAGTAGCCCCGCCGGGGCCGGTGCTCGACGAGCCCCTCCCCCACGAGGGTCATGAGCGCCTCGCGGACCGGGATGCGGCTGACGTCGTGGCTGGCGGCCAGCGCGTCGACCTCCAGGAACGACCCCGGGGGCACGACCCCCTCGACGATGTCGCTGCGGATCGCGTCGAGGACCGGGCGGCCGGGGGGACTCACCCGGGGATCATCCCAGGTTCGGGAAGGGCCAGCCCCGGACCGGTTTCGGCCTCGGCGGGGCGTAGCTGCGGACCTTGGACGTCGACAGGCCCAGCGCCACGAGGGACTCGGCGGTGCGGGCGGCCGCGGCGACGCCGTCGACGACGGGGACCTCCAGCTCGGCGGCGACGGCCCCGTGCAGGCCGGACAGCCCCGCGCAGCCGAGGACGACGACCTCGGCGCCGGCCTCGACGAGCCGCCGGCCCTGCTCGACGAACGCCTTCGCGGTGACGCCGGGGTCGGTCTCGAGGTCCAGGACCGGCAGGTCGACGCTGCCGATCCCGGCGCAGCGCCCCGCCAGCCCGGCCAGCAGCAGCCGGTCGTGGATGGCCGGTGCGGTGCGGTCCAGCGAGGTGACGACCCCGAAGCTGCGGCCCAGCAGGCAGGCCGTGTGCGCGGCGGCCTCGGTGATGTCGACGACGGGCACGCTCAGCACGTCCTGCAGCGCCTCCCGGCCCACCTCCCCGAACCCGGCGTGCACGACGGCGTCGAACTCCCCCTGGTGGTGCTGGACCGCGTCCAGGACGCCGACGGCGGACAGGTGGCTCTCGTAGTTCGACTCCACCGAGGCCGGGCCGAACCGCGGGGTGAGGGCCACGACCCTGGTCGCCGCCGACACCGCCGCCCGGGCGGCGGCGGCGATGACGTCGGTCACCGCCGGGGAGGTGTTGACGTTGACGACCAGGACCGTGGGCATCAGGCGCGCACCGACGCGGGGATCGAGTTCTTCAGGGCGACGTACAGGCCGAAGGCCAGACCGGCGCCGATGAACCAGCTGAAGCTGGCCGCGGTGGCGTTGGTGAAGAACACGATGCAGATGCCGACCAGGGCGGCGACCGCGGTGACGCCCACGGCGACCGGGTTCCAGCCCTTGCGGTAGTGGTAGGCGCCGGCGGGGTCCATGGTGAACAGGTCGTCGACCCGGACCAGCTGCTTCTTCACGACGTAGTAGTCGGCGATGAGGACGCCGTACAGCGGCCCGATGAACGCGCCCAGCGTGTCGAGGGTGTAGTGGATGGTCTCCGGGGAGTTGTACAGGTTCCACGGGGTGATGAGCACGGACCCGACCGCGGCGATCATCCCGCCCATGCGCCAGCTGATGCGTTGCGGGGCGACGTGGGAGAAGTCGAACGCCGGGGAGACGAAGTTCGCCACGATGTTGATGCCGATGGTGGCGATCATGAAGGTGAGGCAGCCGAGCACGGCGATCGTCGTGTTGTCGAGGCGGTAGACCGTGTCGACCGGGTCGGTGACCAGCTCCCCGTAGACCGGGACGGTGGCCGAGGCCGTGACGACGCACAGCACGGCGAACACCAGGAAGTTGACGGGCAGGCCGAGGAAGTTCCCCTTGCGCACCGCGGCCATCGTCCGGCCGTACCGGGCGAAGTCGCCGTAGTTCAGCATCGGGCCGGAGAAGTAGGACACGACGAGCGCCACGGCCGAGACCATCACCCCGAGCGCACCGAGGCCGGTGTGGTCGACCGACCCCAGGTTCAGCGAGACGTTCGAGAACCCGCCCGCCTCGGTCACCAGGTAGGCCGCCAGGGCGAACATCACGACGTAGACGGCCGGGCCGCAGAAGTCGATGAACTTCCGGATGGCCTCCATGCCCCGCCAGAACACCAGGGCCTGCAGGACCCACATGACGCCGAAGGCGATCCAGCCCAGGGTGCTCAGCCCCAGGAAACCGTGCTGGGCCACCTCGGCGTACGGACCCCACGCGGGGTTGACCTTCAGCGCGAACAGGACGAGCGCGTTGGAGGCCAGGTAGGTCTGGATGCCGTACCAGGCCACCGCGATGAGCCCGCGCACGACGGCCGGGACGTTGGCCCCCACGACGCCGAAGGCGACCCGCGAGGCGACCGGGTAGGGCACGCCCGTCGCCTGGCTGGGGCGGGCCACGAGGTTGCAGAGGAAGTAGACGATGACGATGCCGACGAGCAGCGCGACGAGGACCTGCCACGCGGCCAGGCCGAGGGCGAACAGGCTGCCCGCCGTGACGTACCCGCCGACGCTGTGCACGTCGGACATCCAGAAGGCGAAGAAGTTGTACGACGACCAGTTCTGCCGCTTCAGCGGCGCCAGGTCGGAGTTCGTCAGCCGGGGGTGGTACCCCTGCTTGACCAGCCCGTCCCCTGCTGCGTGCGAGGGGCCGGAGAGTTCCACCTCGGCCCGCGTCACCTCGGTCATGGCCGCTCCTGAGCTCGGTCCTCCCCGTGCGGGGAGCGCCGGGATCGGGACCGGCGCCTCTCGAACGCTAGTGAGCCCAGGTTTCACCCCTGTAACCTCACGGATATATCTGACGGCCGCCCAGGCTTCGTACTTCCGGGGTCCGCGCGTTCAGGGTTCGCGGGGGGCCACCTCGTCCAGCAGCGCCAGCAGCGAGCGGTCCGCCCCGCGCGGTGCCAGGACGCACAGGCCCACGGGCAGTTCCCCGACGCGTCCCCACGGCAACCCCAGGGCGGGGACCCCGGTCTGGGAGGCGAGGGTGGACAGCTGCAGCGTCCCGGCGCGGGCGGCCTCGAACTCCTGCGGGGTGGAGTCCACCGGGGGTGCCGGGGTCGCGGTGCTGGGCAGGCACAGCCAGCCCCGGGCGAGGAACCCGTCCAGCCGCTCGCGGGTGCGCTCGATCGTCGCCCGCGCCGCCGCGAGGTCCTGCGCGCCGACGTCGGCGCCGGCCCGGAACCGTGCCGCCACGGCCGGGGACAGGGCGTCGGGGTGGGCGGTGAGGAAACCGCCGTGGGCGGCCCACGCCTGCGCGGCCTGCACGGTGCGGAAGGCCTCCGTCCAGGCCCGGACCTCCTCGGTGGTGACGTCGTCCTCGACGTCGAGCAGGGGCAGGCCCGTCTGCACGGCCAGCGCCGTCAGCGCCGCGTCGACCGCGAGCGCCGTGGCGGGTTCGGCCAGGGCCGTCAGGGTGCGGCTGCGCAGCAGCGCCCCGGGTCGGCGGGCGGGGCCGCCGTCGGGCGCGGGCAGCAGCACCGACGCCGCGGCCGCCAGCACCGCCGCGCGCCGGGCCAGCAGGCCGACGGTGTCGAAGGAGGGGGCCAGGGGCAGCACCCCGGTGGTGTCGACGGCGCCGTGGGTGGGCCGCCAGGCGTAGAGCCCGCAGAAGGAGCCGGGCACGCGCAGCGACCCGGCGGTGTCGGTGCCCAGCCCGAGGTCGGCGGTCCCGGCGGCGACGGCGGCGGCCGACCCGGAGGAGGAACCGCCGGGGACGCGGCCGGGGGCGGCGGCGTTGGGCGGGGTGCCGTGGTGGGCGTTGACGCCCATGAGGGAGAAGGCCAGCTCGTCGGTCTGCGCGATGCCCGCGACCGCGGCCCCGGCGTCCAGCAGGGCCTGCAGGGCGGGGGCGTTCGCGGGGTTGACCCGGGCCTGCTGCAGCCACCGCGGGACGCCGCCGCCGGTGCGCTGCCCGGCGACGGCGACGAGGTCCTTGACCGCGACGCGGACCCCGCGCAGCGGTCCGTCGCCCGAGCCCGCGGGCAGGGGGGCCGGTTCGGTGGGCCGGCGCCAGGTGGCGGTGTCCTCGAACGGGTCCGCGGCGGGGTCCGCAGCGGCGGCGCCGGGGGTGCCCTGCGCGGGGCCGGCGCCGGAGACGTGCGCGGCGGTGACCTGCCAGCCGTCGGGCCCGCGGTGCCACAGCTGGGTCTGCAGCCCGCTGCCGCCGTCGAGGCGCTCGGTCTCGGAGACGGTGAGGGCGTCGTCGGGGGACACCACGCGCAGGTGCACGCGGCGCAGCCAGCGCGGCGGGGCCCCGCCCCGGCGGCGGCGGAAGGCGGCGACGTGCGTGCTGCCCACGAGCGCGGACCCGCCCTCGGCGCGCAGGGTCTGCGCGCCGGGCGCGAACAGGTCGTCCAGCGCGCTGACGTCGTCGCGGCGCAGCGCGTCCTCGTAGCGGGCCGCGGCGGCCAGCAGCCCGGCGGTGTCGAACCCGTTCACAGCTCCTCCAGCTCTCCCAGCGTGCGGTGCGCCCGGGCCACGTCGCGGACCCGGTCCCGGCCGGCCCGGCCCCGGCGGGCGAGGACGCCCTCGGCCAGCACGGCGACGGTCGTCATGACCGCCGCGTAGCTGTCGAAGGCGCCGGGTCCCTCGACGGGGACCACGAGGCGGTGCGCCACCGGGACCGGCGGGGGCCCGGCGGCGGGGTCGGTGAGCAGCAGGCAGGGCACGCCGAGGTCGGCGGCCACCCGCAGGACGGCCGCCGCGTCGGGGGTGCGGCGGCGGAAGGCGACGACGACCAGCGCGTCGCGGCCGTCGAGGCCGGTGAGCTCCTCGGCGACGGTCTGCCCCGGGGCGGGGCCGACGGACACGTCGGCCCGGGCCTGCAGGAGCTGCTCGCGCAGGTGCAGCGCGACGGGGTGGCTGTTGCGCCAGCCCAGCACGAGGACCCGCCGGGCCCCGGCCAGCAGGTCGACCACGGCCGGCAGGTCCTCCGCGGCCAGGTGCGCCGCGGTGCGGGTGAGGTTGTCGACGTCGTGGGCGACGTGGACGTCGACCGGTCCGGTGCCGCCGGCGGGCAGCCCCCCGGTGGGGACGCCGCGGGCCCGCAGCGCGCGGGCGTCGGTGCGGGCCTGGGCGCGGGCCTGGGCGTAGGAGGCGTAGCCGAGCCGGCGGAAGAACCGGCTGACGGTCGCCTTGGACGCCCCGGCGAGCTCGGCGACCTCGGCGCCGCTGAACCCGGCGAGGTCGTCGGCGTGCTCGGCGGCGAACTGCGCCACCTGCCGCTCGGCGGGGGTGAGCCCGGGCCAGGCCGCGTCGATGCGCTGCCGCAGCCCCGGCGGGGACCCCGCACCGGGCACGGTCAGGACCGCCGGGCGGCGACGTCGAGCACGGCGGCCTCGAAGGCGTCCAGGCCGGCGGCGACGTCCTCGAGGGTCACGCGCTCGCCGGGGGCGTGGCTGACGCCGTCCTCGCAGCGCACGAAGAGCATGGCGACGGGGGTGACGGCCGCGACGGCCATCGCGTCGTGCCCGGCGCGGCTCCACAGCCGCGGCGGGGCGGTGTCGCCGGTGGCGGCGATCCCCGCGGTGACGCAGGCGGCGAGCCCGGCGTCGCAGGTCACCCCGGCGGCGTTGTGGGTCTCGGTGAGCTCGAAACCCAGACCCCGTGCGGCGCAGGTGCTCTCGGCGTGGCGGTGGATGCGCTCGACGAGGGCGTCGCGGTCCTCGTCGTGCTCGGCGCGGACGTCGAGGGAGAACTCCACGAGACCGGGCACGACGTTGACGCCCCCGGGGTGGGCCTGCAGCCGGCCCACGGTGGCGATGCCGCCGAGCTCGACGGCGAACCGCTCGACGGCCAGGACGACCTCGGCGGCCCCCACGAGGGCGTCGCGGCGGCGCGGGTAGGGGGTGCCGCCGGCGTGCCGGGCCTCCCCCACGACGCGGCCGGTGAACCGGCGGGCACCGGCGATGGAGGTGACGACGCCGAGCGCGCGCCCGGCGGCCTCCAGCTGCGGTCCCTGCTCGATGTGCAGTTCGAGGTAGCCGACGAGGTCGTCGGGCCGGCGGGCCGCCTCCCCGATGCGGGCCGGGTCCAGCCCGAACGCCTCGGCCGCCTGCCGCACCGTGACCCCGTCGCGGTCGGCGCGGTCCCACCACTCCTCGTGCCAGTTCCCGGCGACGGCGGAACTGCCCGTCAGGGCGGTGGAGAAGCGGGTGCCCTCCTCGTCGGAGAACGCGACGACCTCCAGCGCGAACGGGAGTCCGGCGGCTCGCGGCGCGAGGCGGCGGGCGACCTCGATGGCGGACAGGACCCCGAGCATGCCGTCGTAGCGGCCGGCGTCGGTGACGGTGTCCAGGTGCGACCCGAGGACGAGGGCGGGCAGGCCGGGTTCGCGGCCCTCCAGCCGGCCCCACTGGTTCCCGGCCTGGTCGCGCCAGGTCCGCATGCCGGTCCCGGTCATCCACGCGGCGGCCAGCTCGTTGACCTTCGCGTGCTCGGGCGAGAGGTGGACGCGTTCGATGCCGTGCGCGATGGCCGACACCGCGGCGAGCTCGTCGCACCGCTCCAGCACCCGCTGCGCGTCGCTCACGCGTAGACCTCCTGCGCGGCAGCGGTTCCCGCGCCGGGGTCGACGGGTGCGCCGTGGCGGCGCAGCACCTGCTCCAGTGCGGCGAGGGTGACCAGGACGGCGTCCTTGCGGGCGTTGTAGCCCATCGTCCCGAGGCGCCAGACCCGCCCGGCCAGCGGGCCGAAGCTCGTGCCGATCTCGATGCCGTAGTCGTGCAGCAGCTCGGCGCGCACCGCGTCGCCGTCGAGGCCCGCGGGGATCTCCACGGCCACGACGTTGTGCATCTTGTGCGCGACGTCGCCGAACACGGACAGCCCCAGCCCACGGACCCCGGCGAGCATCGCGTCCCCGTGCAGCCGGTGCCGCGCGACCGCCGCGTCGATCCCCTCCTCCAGCAGCAGCCGGGCGCACTCGCGCGCGCCGTAGAGCATCGTGGTGGCCTCGGTGTGGTGGTTGAGCCGTTCCTCGCCCCAGTAGTCGAGGATCATCCCGAGGTCGAAGTAGTTGGAGCGGATCCGCACGCCCGCCGGGGCGGTGCCCTCGGCCGAGGCGGGGTCGGCGCGCAGCCCGGCCTCGACGCTGCGGCGGGCCCGCACGACCTCGACGGCGCGGGGGGACAGCGACAGCGGCGCGCTGCCGGAGGGGCCGCCGAGGCACTTCTGCAGACCGGCCGTGGCGGCGTCGACCTCCCAGGCGTCCATCTCGAAGGGGTTGCCGCCCAGGGAGGCGGTGCAGTCGACGTACAGCAGGGCGCCGTACCGGTGGCACAGCGCCCCGACGCCCTCCAGCGGCTGGTTCATCGTCGTGGAGGTGTCGCCCTGCACGAGGGCCACCAGGTGCGGGCGGACGTCGCGGACGGCCTCCTCCAGGGCCTCGAGGGTGAAGACCTCCCCCCACGGCACCTCCCGGACGTGGACCTCGGCGCCGCAGCGTTCGGCGATCTCGCGCAGCAGGTGGCCGAACCGGCCGAAGACGGGGACGAGCACGCGGTCGCCGGGGCTGACGAGGGAGACCAGGGCGGCCTCGATGCCGGCCCGGCTGGTGCCGTCGACGAGGACGGTGGCCTCGTTGGCGGTGCGGAACACCGCGCGGTACAGGGCCTGCGTCTCGTTCATGTAGGCCGTCATCGCGGGGTCGTACTGCCCCACGAGCTGGGCGGACATGGCGCGCAGGACGCGGGGGTCGACGGTGATCGGCCCCGGGCCCATGAGCAGGCGCGGCGGCGGGGCGACCGGGGCGCCGACGGCGGTCCGCAGCAGGGCCGGGTCCACCGACGGGTCCACCGACGAGCCGCCCGAGGTCTGGATCAACTGTTCCACGAAAGCCATACTAGGCAACAGACGTTCCAGCGTCGATCCCCCACCGACCCCCGGGAGCCCCGCGTTGACGGTCCACCTGCTGCCCTCGACCCCCGCCACCGTCCGCTGGGGCGACCTGCCCGTGGCCGGGGACCGCCCCGTCCTGGAGGTCGACCCCGGCGACGTCGTCGTCGTGGACACCGTCAGCCACGAGGGGATCCTGGAGGACCAGGGCCGGGACCCGCTGGCGTTCTTCACCGCCCGCGGCGTCGAGGCCGCCGCCGTCCTGCCCGACGCCGTCGAGATCGCCCGCACCGTCGCCCACAACCCCGCCGTCCAGGGCCCGCACGTCGTGACCGGCCCCGTGCGGGTGCGCGGCGCGCGCCCCGGCGACGTGCTGTCGGTGACCGTCGAGGACCTCGAGCTGCGCGCCGACTACGGCGTCGTCAGCAACCGCCACGGCCGCGGCGCCCTGCCCGCGGAGTTCCCCCTCGCCGGGGCCGACGTCGTCTCGGTCCTGGCGCGGGTGGAGACCGACCCGGTGACCGGCGAGCGCCACGGCTGGCTGCCCGCCGGCCCGCACACCGACGCCCGGGTCAGGTTCCCCCTCAGACCCTTCCTCGGCCTGGTCGGCGTCGGCACCCCCGGCCCGGAGCACCTGCACTCGGTCCCGCCGGGGCTGCACGGCGGGAACCTCGACGTCTCGGTCCTCGGAGCCGGTTCCACCCTGCACCTGCCCGTGCAGGTCGACGGCGCCCTCTTCCACTGCGGCGACCCGCACTACGCCCAGGGCGACGGGGAGGTCGCGCTCACCGCCTTCGAGGCACCGCTGCGCGCGCGGGTCCGCCTCGACCTCGTCCCCGCCGACGCCGTCCGGGTCCGCGACGCGTTGTGGGGCGAGACCCCCGAGCTGCTCGTCCCCATCGGCCTCGACGCCGACCTCGACGAGGCCCTGCGCCGGGCGGTCCGCACCGCCATCGCCCTGCTCGTCGACCTGGGCATGGACCCCGCCCACGCCCTGGCGTACCTGTCGGCCGCCGGCGACTTCGCCGTCTCCCAGGTCGTCGACCGGGTCAGCGGCGTGCACGGCCTGATCCGCAAGGCCGACCTGGCCGAGCTGACGGGGCGGGGCGGGGTTCCCGGGGACTGACCGTCCTCCTCCTCCCGGAGGAGGAGGACGTGCCGCGACCTCGTCCCCGAGCAGGTCCCCACCCGGCGCGAGCGCTCCTAGCGTCGCGGTCGGCCGGCCGGTGAGCGCCGGTGCGGTCGGGGACGAGGGAGGACGCATGATCACGGCTCGGGGACTGACGAAGCGCTACGGGACGACGACGGCCGTGGACGGGTTGTCGTTCACGGCACGGCCGGGGGTGGTGACGGGTTTCCTGGGTCCCAACGGGGCGGGGAAGTCCACCACGATGCGCATGGTCCTGGGGCTGGAACGCCCGACGGCCGGGACGGTCACGGTGGACGGGCAGCGGTACGCCGACCTGCGCGCGCCGCTGCGCTCGGTCGGGGCGATGCTCGACGCCCGGTCGGTGCACCCGGGGCGCACGGCCCACCGCCACCTGCTGGCCCTGGCCCGCACCCACGCGATCCCCCGGTCGCGGGTGGAGGAGGTCATCGGGCTGACCGGCCTGGAGGCGGTGGCGGGCAGGCGGGTCAAGGGGTTCTCCCTCGGGATGGCGCAACGGCTCGGGATCGCGGCCGCACTGCTGGGCGACCCGGCGACGGTGGTGCTCGACGAACCGGTCAACGGCCTGGACCCCGACGGGGTGCTGTGGGTCCGGCAGCTGGTGCGGGACCTGGCCGGCCAGGGCCGCACGGTGTTCCTGTCCTCCCACCTCATGCACGAACTGGCGCTGTGCGCGGACCGGGTGGTGGTCGTCGGCCGCGGCCGGCTGCTGGCCGACGCCTCGGTCCCCGAACTCCTCGAACGCTCCCGGGGCGCCGGTCTGGTGCGCGTGCGGACCACGGGACCGGACGCGCTGGCGCAGGCGCTGCGGCGGTCGGGGGCCGAGGTCACCGCCCAGCCCGACGGCGCGCTGCACGTGCGGGGGACCTCCGCCGAGCAGGTCGGGGCCGTGGCGGGCCGGGTGGGTGTGACCGTCCTGGAACTCGCGGCCGAGACCGGTTCCCTGGAGGCCGCCTACCTGGAACTGACCGGTGGTTCCGTGGAGTACCGGGCGGGTGCCCGGTGAGCGCCACCTCGACCCCACCCACCCCGGCCGCGCCGGTCCCGGGTCCGTCCTTCGCCCGCGTCGTCCGCGCGGAGTGGGCGAAACTGCTCGGCCTGCGCTCCACGGCCGTCGTCTGCGTGGCCACGGTGGCGCTGACGGGGCTCCTGACGCACCTGTTCACCAGCGCCTCCTCCGGCGACCCGGGGTTCGTGCCGACGCGGGACCTGACGGCCGCCCTGCCGCTGGCGTTCTTCGGCCCGCTCGTCCTGGGGATCCTCGTCGGCACCGGGGAGTTCAGCACGGGGACGTTCCGCTCGACGTTCGCCGCGGTGCCGCGACGGGTCCCCGTCCTGCTCGGGCAGGCCGCCGTCACGGCCGCGCTCGGGCTGGGGGTGGGGGTGCTGACCGTCGGCGCGGCGGTGCTGGGCGTCCTGCCCGCGGCCGCGTCGCGGGACGTGACGCCCGACCTCGCCGGGGCGCAGGTCCCCTCGCTCCTGCTCGGCTCGGTCTGCTACCTCGTGGGTGCGGCGCTGCTGGGCCTGGCGCTCGGGGCGCTGCTGCGGCGCCCGGTCCCCGCCCTGGTGGTCGCCGTCGTCGCGCTGCTGGTCCTGCCCGTCGTCCTGTCCTTCGCGGCCGAGGCCGGCACCGACCCGACGGCGGTGTACGACCCGCAGCATGTGCCGGCCGCGACGGCGGCGGTGAACACGGTGGAGACCTTCACCCCCGTCGGGGTCGGCACGGCACTGCTGAGCCCGGGCGGCGGCGGCCTCGACGGCGCCCCGGAGCTCGGTCTGGCCGGGGGCGCGCTCGTCCTGGCCGCGTGGGTCGCCCTCCCGCTGGCCGCCGCCGCCCACCGGTTGCGTCGTCGTGACCTCGGCTGAGGCGCCGCCCGTCGACGGGGCGCGCGGCGGGGCGGTGACGCCCCTGCGCGTGCTCGCCGGGGAGTGGACGAAGGTCGCGGGCCTGACCTCGACGGCCTGGCTCGTCGCCGGCACGGTCGTCGCGGCGGGGTCCCTGGTGTTCGTCCTGGGCCTGTTCACCGGGCCGGGGGACGCGGTGAGCGGCACGACCCCGGTCACCTCCGGGCACCTGCTGGCCCAGCTCGGCGTGCTGGTCCTCGGGGTGCTGGTGGGCAGCGCGGACTTCGCCACCGGGACGTCCCTGACGACGTACGCCGCGGTGCCGCGCCGCGTCCCCGTCCTCGCGGCGCAGGTGCTCGTGACCGCGGCCGTGGCGCTGGGCACCGGGACGCTCGCCCTCGCCGCGTCGGTCCTGGCGACCGCGGGCGCCCGGCGCGCCGCGGGCCCGGCGTCGGCGCTCCCGGCCCCCGTGGACCTGCGCGTCGCGGTGGGGTACGTGCTGTTCCTGACCGGCGCCGCGGTGTGCGGGGTGCTGCTGGGGTCCCTGCTGCGCCGGCCCCTGGCGGCGCTGGCGACCGCGGTGGTGCTGTTCGTGCTCCTGGACCAGGTGCTGGCCGCGAACCCCGGGCACGTCACCGGCACGGTGCGCGCGCTGCTGCCGAGCAGCGGCACCCGGCTGTTCGCCGACGGGGAACGGCTGGCCGCCCTGGCCGCCGGCGGCGGCCCGGACCTGGGCGCGGGCGGCGGCGGGCTGGTGCTGGGCGCCTGGTGCACCGTGCTGGCCGTCCTCGCCGGCCACCGGCTGGTGCGCCGTGACGTCCTCTGACCGGCCGGCGGCGACGGGGACCGCCCCCACCCGGTGGCAGAGTGCCGGGGTGACGACACCACGCGCCGGGTCCCCCGAGGCGCACGGGACGCCCGGCGGCCCGCCGGCCCTCACCGCGTCGCAGGTGCAGCGGCAGACGACCGCCGGCCGGCTGCTCGCCGCCCACCCGTGGACCGCCCACGTCGCCCTCGTCGCGCTCGTCCTGCTCGTCGGGGCGGTCACCGCGGCCCTGGCCTCCGAGACGGTCCGGGGCGCCACGGCCCTGGGGTTGTTCCTGCCCGGCTCCCCCGTCCACGACCGCGTCGTGCGCGCGTGGCTGGCCGGGGCGCTGCTGGGGGCGCTCGTGCTGCCCGCCCGGAACCGGTGGCCGCTGGCCGTCACCGCGGTGCTGACGGGCCTGGCCGTGCTGTCGCTGGGGGTGGGTGGGGTCCTGGGGGTGCTGGGGCTGTGCCTGGCGTGGGCGCTGCGCGCCGTCGCCGCACGGCACAGCGCCCGCACCGCGTGGGTCGCCGGCGCGTCGGCGCTGGCCGTCGTGGCGGTCGGCGCGTGGTGGTGGCAGGACGTCGGCCTGGCCGAGGTCCTGCTGTGGAGCGACGAGATCCCGGTGGGCGACCGCCCGCCGGTCCAGCAGCTGACCGGTCCCGGGTTCTCCTCGGGGCGCCGGTCCTGGACGGTGGTGCTGCTGCTGGTGCTGCTGCTGCTGGGCGGCCTGACCGGCGCCGGCGTCCAGGCCCGCCGCGTCCACGCCCGCGACCTCGCCGAGCGGTACGCGGCGCTGGCCCGCGAGCGCGACGCCAGCGCGGCGCTGGCGCGCTCGGCCGAGCGCGCCCGGATCGCACGGGAGGTGCACGACGTCGTCGCCCACAGCGTCTCGGTGATGGTGGCCCTGTCCGACGGGGCGGCCGCCGCCCTCGACCGCGCCCCGGGGGCCTCCCGGCAGGCGCTGGCCGAGCTGTCGAGGACGGGCCGGGAGGCCCTGGCCGACATGCGCGGCGTCCTGGGTTCGCTGCAGCCCGACGACGAGGGGGGTGCGGCCGGGCCGCCGGTGCCGACGGCGCCGACGGAGACGGACCTGCGCGCGGTCGTGGAGCGGTTCCGGTCCGCGGGCCTGCCCCTGACGGCCAGCGGGCTGGAGGTCGCGCTGCCGGACACCGCCGTGCGCCTGGCCGTGGTCCGCATCGTGACCGAGGGGCTGACGAACGTGCTGCGGCACGCACCGGGGACCCCCTCGGTCGCGGTGGCGCTGCGGCGCGGCGAGGACGCCGTCGAGGTCGAGGTCGTCGACGCGGGCGGCACCCGCGCGGGGGACGGCGGCGGGACCCGGCGCGGCCTCGTCGGCATGCGGGAACGGGCCGCCCTCCTCGGCGGGTCGGTCGAGGCCGGTCCCGCCGGCACGGGCGGCTGGCGGGTCCGCGTCGTCCTGCCGGCCGGCGCGCCGGGCGGGAGGGACCGCCCGTGACGACCGTGCTGCTCGTGGACGACCAGGCCCTGGTGCGCACGGGGTTCCGGCTCGTCATCGAGTCCGAGCCCGACCTGGAGGTGGTCGGTGAGGCCTCCGACGGTGCCGTCGCGCTGGACCAGGTCCGGGCGCTGGCCCCGGACGTGGTGCTCATGGACGTCCGGATGCCCGGGGTGGACGGCATCGAGGCGACCCGGCGCATCGCGGCCGAGCACCCGTCCTCGCGGGTGCTGGTGCTGACGACGTTCGACGTCGACGAGTACGCGTTCGCGGCGCTGCGGTCGGGAGCCAGCGGTTTCCTCGTCAAGAGCGCCGAACCCGCCGAGCTCGTCGAGGCGATCCGCGTCGTCGCCTCGGGCAGTTCCGTCGTGGCGCCGCGCCTCGTGCGGCGGATGCTCGACCTGTTCGCCGCGCACCTGCCCACCGCGTCGGCGGACGCGCGCGAGGGCGGGCTGGACCCCCGGCTGCGGGTCCTGACCCCGCGCGAGCTGGACGTCCTGCGGTGCCTCGCCGGGGGGTCCTCCAACGCCGAGATCGCCGAGCGGCTCGTCCTGTCCCTGACCACGGTCAAGACGCACGTGGGCAACGTCCTGGCCAAGCTGGGGCTGCGCGACCGCGTGCAGGCGGTCATCGCGGCGTACGAGTGCGGGCTCGTCGGCGCGGACCGCCGGCCCGGGCGCTAGGGGCGGGTCAGCAGTTCCCCGCGCGGTTCCCCGCCCAGGTCGACCGGTTCCCCCCGCCGCCAGGTGGACCGCACGGCGCCGGTGAACCGCCGCCCGGCGTACGGGGTGACCTTGTTCTTGTGCTGCAACGACTCCGCGTCGACGACCCACTCCTGCTCGGGGGCGAAGACGGCGAAGTCGGCGACGTTCCCGGCCGCGATGCGGCCGCGGTCGGCCAGCCCCGCCAGGTCGGCCGTGGCCGAGGACATCCACCCCACGACGGTCTCCAGCGGGACCCCGCGCCCGCGGGCCGCGGTCCACACCGCGGGCAGGCCCAGCTGCACCGAGGCGATGCCGCCCCAGGCCGTCCCGAAGTCGCCCTCCTCCAGCCGCTTCAGCTCCGCGGTGCACGGGGAGTGGTCGGAGACGACGCAGTCGATCGTGCCGTCGAGCAGCCCGGCCCACAGCGCGTCCTGCTCGGCGCGGTCGCGGATCGGGGGGCAGCACTTGAACGTGGTGTCCCCGTCGGGGACCGACCCGGCGTCCAGCGTGAGGTAGTGCGGGCACGTCTCGGTGCTCAGCCGCGTGCCGGCCGCCTTGGCGGCGCGGACCTCGGCCAGCCCGGCCGCCGAGGACAGGTGGACGACGTGCGCGCGGGCGCCGGCGTCCGCGACGGCCGCGGCGACCGCGCGCACCGCGAGGGCCTCGGCCGCCGGCGGGCGGGAGCCGAGGAAGTCGGCGAACCGGGGACCGCCGGCGTGGGCGTGGGCCTCGATCTCGTCGGCGTCCTCGGCGTGGACGAGCAGCAGGCCGTCGAAGCGCGCCAGCTCGCTCAGCGCCGCCGCCAGGCCCGCGGGGTCCAGCGGCGGGAACTCCTCGACGCCGGAGTCCAGCAGGAAGCACTTCACGCCGAACACGCCCGCCTCGTGCAGCGGCGCGAGCTGGTCGGCGTTGCCGGGCACCGCACCGCCCCAGAACCCGACGTCGACGGCGCACTGCCCGCGCGCCGCAGCCCGCTTCACCTCCAGCGCCGCGGGGTCGAGGGTGGCCGGGACGCTGTTGAGCGGCATGTCCAGGATCGTCGTGATGCCGCCGGCGGCCGCGGCGCGGGTCGCGGAGGCGAAACCCTCCCACTCGGTGCGGCCGGGTTCGTTGACGTGGACGTGGGTGTCCACGAGCCCGGGCAGCAGCACCTCGTCGTCGGCCAGCACCACCTCGCCGGACCCGCCCGGCGCGAGGGCCCAGGGGTGGTCGAGGGCCTCGACGGCCACGACGCGCCCCCCGCGCACACCCACCGACACCGGCCGCACCGCGCCGTCGACGACGGCGCGCCCCGCGCGCAGCACCAGGTCGACCGTCCGGTCGTCCTCCCGGGCCGCGTCGGCGGCGTCCGGTCCGGTGCCCGTCGTGGGGTGGGTCATCGTGCCTCCCGGGTGCGGTGCGCGGCGGGAGCCGGTGGGCTCCCCGCGGCGGGACCCGCCGCGTGACCCGCACTCTACGAGGGCCCCCGGCGGACCGCGGTCCCCCTCCGCGCGGCGGGCGTGGCTCCGGGGACCGCCGGCGTCCCCTACCGTTCTGGGAGCACGACGGCACACCGGAGGACCCCTTGAGCAGCATCCGCGACGACCTGGCGCGCGCCCACCAGGCGTTCACGCGGCCGGCGCTCAGCCTCCTGCGCCGCCCCTCCGGGCCGCTGGTCGTGGCCGTGCTGACCTGCGCCTTCGGCGGTCAGCGGCACCGCATCCCCGTCGAGCGCTTCCACGCCCAGGTCGCGGGCCTGCTGGGCGAGCTGAGCCTGCACGGCCACGAGGTCCCCGACACCCCCGCGCGCGACCTGGTCCGCGGCTGGGTGCGCGAGCAGTGGCTGTCGCTGACGCCGGTCGCGGCCCCGGACGGGCGCGCGGACGACCGGGGCGAGGAGCAGGACGAGGGCGACGGGGAGGAGTACGCCCTGACCTCCCACGCCCAGGACGCCATGGACCACGTGGCGCGCGTTTCGGGCGAGCGCGTGCTGCTGGGGGAGTCCCGGATCCGCACCGTCCTGGACACCGCGCGCCGCTGCGCCCTGGAGGCCACCCCGGACCGGGACCGGCGGGTGCAGCGGCTGGAGGAGCAGATCGCGGCCCTGAGCGCCGAGCGCGACCGCCTGCTGGCCGGTGAGGACGTGCCGCGGGCCAGCGACGAGCGGATGCTCGGGCAGTACCTGGACCTGGCGGACCTGCTGTCGGCGCTGCCGGGGGACTTCCTGCGGGTCTCGGAGGAGGTGCGCCGCATCCACCGCGAGGTCGTCGGGGACTTCCGCGCCGAGCAGCGCCCCACGGGGGAGGTGCTGGAGGACTACCTGCGCCGGGCCGAGGAGCTGCTCACCGGGTCCGTCTCCGGGCGCGCCTTCGCCGGCGCGGTGGAGCTGGCCCGCGACGAGGACACGCTGCGCGCGCTGCAGGAGGACCTGGCCACGATCCTGGAGCACGGGTTCGCCGCCGGCCTGACCCCCGAGCAGCGCACCGCCCTGCGGACCACCCCGGAGACCATCGGCGACGGCATCGAGCTCGTCCTGGAGCAGCGCCGGCGCCTGTCGGCGTCCCTGCGCTCGCACATCCTGCGGCACGACCCGCTGCGCGACCGCGAGCTGGACGAGGCCCTGCGCGCGGCCGCCGAGCAGCTGACGCACTGGATCGCGACGACCGGTCCCCGCGCCGCGATCGACCTGGACTCCCCCATCCCCTCGGCCCGCATCGCCGTCACGACGATGCGGACCCGGCTGCACGACCCGGCCGACGACACCAGCCCCCCGCCGCTGCGCGACCACGACGAGACCGCGGAGGGTTCGTCGCTGGAGGAGCTGCGGCGGTTCGGCGGTCCCGACTTCGAGCGCCTGCGCACCGCGGTCACCGCGGCCGCCGGCACCGCCGGGGCGGGGACGGCGGCGGTGTTCGACGACCTGCCCGACGACCTGCGCCGGCCGGCGGACCTCATGGGGTTGCTGCACCTGGCCGTCGCCGCGGGCGGGGCGGACCCGGCCACGACGAGCCGGCAGGCCGTCTACACGACCAGCCGACCCGACGGGACCGTCCACCGGTTCCTGGGGCCGGACCTGTCCCTGGACCCCGAGCAGGACGAGGCGACCGCGTGATCGACGACACCACCGCACCCGAGGCGGCCCCGGGGCCGGACGCGGGGCTGGAGGAGGACGGCCTGTTCCCCGGCGACGCCGGGACCCTGGCCGAGCCCGTGCGGACGGTCCTGGTCCAGCTGCTCAAGCGCCGCTACGTCTCCGCGGCCCAGCACCCGCAGTCGTGGCGGGTGCTGGTGGAGAACCAGCGGTCGCTGCGCAGCCGGCTCAACGACGTGTTCCTCGACCTCGTGGTGAACCACGACTACCAGGTCGCGTACAAGCAGCAGGCCGCCTCCCCCACCGGCGACCGGTTCCCGACGCTGCTGTTCGACCAGCCGTGGAGCCGGGAGGAGACGGTGCTGCTCATCTGCCTGCGCCGGCTGGCGCGCTCGCGGTCGGCGGCCGGGGACACCGAGGTGTTCGTCGACCGCGCCGAGCTGATCGACGAGGTCGGGCACTTCCGGCCGCTGTCGAGCACCAACCAGGCCCGCGACGAGCAGCAGGCCGCCCTCGGGGTCGACAGCCTGCTGCGGCAGGAGGTGCTGCTGCGCACCGGGACGGAGAACCGCTACCGCGTCTCCCCGATCCTGGAGGTGCTGCTGCCGGTCGACGTCGTGCAGCGGCTGGTGGCCGAGCTCACCGCCCACAACTCCACCCACCCGGCCCCCGTCGAGGAGAACGCGTGAACGACGGCCCCACCCTCCCCGGTCTGGCCCTGGCCGGCGCCGGCCGCCAGCAGTGGCACGTCGCGCACGCCCAGCTCGTGAACTGGGGCGGTTTCGACGGGTACCACCGCGTCGACTTCGACCCGCGCGCCAACCTCGTCACGGGCGCCTCGGGCACCGGGAAGTCGACGACCCTCGACGCGTACATCGCCGTCATGATGAGCACCGCCACGGCGTTCAACGGCGCCTCCAACGACGCCGTCACCGGCCGGGCCCGGTCGGCGACGCAGCGCAACCCGCTGTCCTACGTGCGGGGCAAGCTCGACGAGGTCCTCGACGAGGACACCGGCAAGAACCGCGACGCGACCCTGCGCGGCCGCGACCGCGACGGGAACCCCGCCAACGCGTGGTCGGGGCTGGCGTTCACGTTCCGGCACACCGACGGGCAGACCCTGACGGCGCTGCGGCTGTACTTCGCCCCCGCCTCGGCCCGGGACCCGCGCGACGTCAAGGACCACCTCGCGGTGTTCCGCGGCGACTTCGACCTCAAGCTCGTCGAGCCGTTCGCCGAGCGGCGGTTCGACCACAAGGCCATGCGCCGCGAGTTCGAGGGGCTGGACTTCTTCGACTCGTACGCGAAGTTCGCCGCGCTCGTGCACCCCGTCCTGGGCATCGGCGCCGACGGCGACGGGACGGCGGCCGTGAAGCTCCTCAGCCGCATCCAGGCCGGCCGGGAGGTCGCCTCCGTCGACCAGCTGTACCGGTCGATGGTGCTGGAGCGCCCGCGGACGTTCGAGGCCGCCGACCGGGCCGTGGCGCACTTCGCCGACCTGGAGGCGACGCACGCGACGATGCGGACGGCCGAGGAGCAGATCACCGTCCTCGGCGAGATCCCCCGGCTGCACGCCGACCTGGACGAGGCGCGCACCGAGATCGCCCTGGCCGACGCGCTGGGGTCCTCGGAGAACAGCGGGTTCGCCCTGTGGGCGGCGCGCATCGAGGCCCGCCTGGTCGCCGCGCAGGAGCAGGCCGCCAAGTCCCGCCGCGCCGAGGCCTCCGAACTGGTGCGCCGCAAGCGCGCCGAGCGCCTGGCGGCCGAGGTGCGGGTCGACGAGAACCGCCGGTTGCTGGACACCCACGGCGGCGGGGCGCTGGAGGCGCTGGCCCTGGGCCTGAAGGCGGCCGAGCAGCAGCACGCCGACACCGAGGGCGCCCGGCGGCGGGCCGCGGAGCAGACCCGGGAACTGGGCGACCTGGCCACCGACCCGGAGGGTTTCGCGCAGCAGCAGCGCGCGTCGCGGCAGTTCCTGCGCGACCTGCCCGCGGCGCTGGCGGACCTGGAGGAGCAGGGCCGGGCGCTGGCCGAGTCGGCCGGCCCGGACCTGGCCGACCGCCAGCGGCTGTGGGCCGAGAAGCGCTGGTTCGCGCAGCGCTCGGACCTCATCCCGCGCGACCTGGACGCCACGCGCACGGCGATCGCCGCGCAGCTGGGCCTGGCGCCGCACGAGCTGCCGTTCGTCGCCGAGCTGCTCGACGTGCGCCGCGAGGACGAGCGGTGGCGCACGGCCGCCGAGCTGCTGCTGGGCAGCTTCGCCCGGACGCTGGTCGTCGACCGCTCGCTGCGCTCGGCGTTCCGGCAGCGCGTGGACCAGCTCACCCTGCCGCGGCGGGTGAGGTTCCGGTTCGCCGACGCCGACGTGCCGCTGTCGGAGCCGGACCCGGCGACCCTCGTGGGCAAGCTGCGCGTGCGGGAGGACTCCCCGTACCGGGGCTGGCTGAGCGCCGTGCTGGCCGAGGACTTCCCGCACCTGGCCGTCGCCGGTCCCGACGCGTTCCGCGACGACCGCGTCCGCCGGATCACGCTGGCCGGGCAGGTGCAGAACGGCGACCGCGGCGCGCACGGCGGCCAGGAGGGGCTGCGCGCGATCCTGGGGTTCTCCCCCGCGGCCCTGCTGCGGCGCATCGACGAGGAGGTCGCGGCCGTCGACGCGCGCCTGGCCGGTCACCAGCGGCGGCAGGACGAGCTGACCGCGACCCGGGACGGTCTGCTGCGGCAGGAGAAGGCGCACCAGCGCCGGGCCGAGCTGCGCTGGGCCGACGTGGACACCGCGACGACGGCGGCGGCGGTCACGGCCCGGCAGGGTGAGATCGACGCGCTGCTGGGCGCCAACGACCAGATCGCGCTGCTGCGCGCCGAACGGGACCGGCTGGACGCCGCCGCCGACCTGGCCCGGCAGGAGGAGGCGAAGGCGCAGGTCGAGCTGACCGCCGCCGAGCAGGTCTGGGGGGACCTGGTGTCCCTGCAGGACGAGGTCGACGACCGCCTGGGCGAGCTGCACCGGCTAGGCGTGGAGGTCACCGCCGACCAGGCCCGGCACCTGGGCGAGCTGCACCGCCGGTACGGCGTCGACGACACCGTGGAGAGCTTCCGGAAGGTGCAGCCGAAGATCCGCCAGGCCACCGCCGAGGGGCGGCAGGCCGCCCTGGCCCGCGAGGCCGAGGCCGTCGGGCGCCTCGAACGGGCCTTCAAGGCCTTCCAGAGCCGCTGGCCGCAGCCCAACCTCGGCCCGGGCGTCTCCTCCTACGAGGGGTACCGGGAGATCCTCGACGACCTGACCCGGCAGGGTCTGGCCGAGCGGGCCGAGGAGTTCCGCCACCAGGTCGTCAGCTGGTCCGGGGACGACCTGCTGACCCTGCAGGCCAAGCTGCGCCAGGCCGGGGCCGACATCGTCAACCGCCTCGCCCCGGTCAACGAGATCCTCGCCGGCCTGCCCTTCGGCCCCGGCGGGGACCGCCTGCACATCGAGGTCCAGCCGCAGGTCATCCCCGAGGTGACGGCGTTCCAGAAGGAGCTGCGGGAGCTGACGGCCGGGACGACCCGGGCCGACGACCCCGCCGCGGTGGAGGCCCGGTTCCTGGCCCTGCGGGCCTTCATCGACCGGCTGCGACCGGGCCCGCAGAACGCCTCCGAGCGCGAACTGCTCCTCGACGTCCGCAAGCACACCTCGGTGCGGGCGCTGCGGGTGGACTCCGCGACGGGGCGCACGCTGAGCATCTACGACCACCTCGGCGGGAAGTCCGGCGGTGAGGTGCAGGAACTCATCGCCTTCATCGTCGGCGCGGCCCTGCGCTACCAGCTGGGCACCAGCCGCAACGCGCTGCCGGTGTTCGCCCCGGTGTTCCTCGACGAGGGTTTCGTGAAGTCCGACGGGGAGTTCACCGCCCGCGGCGTCAACGCGTGGCGCGGGCTGGGTTTCCAGCTGATCATCGCCGCGCCGCTGGACAAGGTCCCCGCGATCGAGCCGCTCATGCAGCGCGTCATCGAGGTGACCAAGACGCCCGCCGGGTACGCGCGGGCGATCACCCTGGTCGACGCGGACGAGCGCCCGGCGCCCTGACCCGGCGCGGGGAGCGGTCGCGGCCCGGCACCGCCCCGGACGCGGCGACGGCGGCCACCCCCTGCCCGGGGGTGGCCGCCGTCGTCGTGGTGCGGGTGGGTCAGGCGTTCGTCAGCGACCGCAGCACGTACTGCAGGATGCCGCCGTTGCGGTAGTAGTCCGCCTCGCCGGGGGTGTCGATGCGCACGACCGCGTCGAACTCCACGACGCCGCCGTCGGTCTTCGTGGCGGTCACCTTGACGGTCCGCGGGGTGCGGCCCTCGTTGAGCTCGGTGATGCCGGCGATGTCGAAGGTCTCGGTGCCGTCGAGGCCGAGGGAGGCCGCCGACTCCCCCTGCGGGAACTGCAGCGGGACGACGCCCATGCCGATGAGGTTCGAGCGGTGGATGCGCTCGAAGCTCTCGGTGATGACGGCCTTGACGCCCAGCAGCGCGGTGCCCTTGGCGGCCCAGTCGCGCGAGGAGCCCGACCCGTACTCCTTGCCGCCCAGGACGACCAGCGGGGTGCCGGCCGCGGCGTAGTTCTGCGCGGCGTCGTAGATCGACGTCTGCTCCCCGTCGCGGGTGAAGTCGCGGGTGTAGCCGCCGGAGACGTTGTCCAGCAGCTGGTTGCGCAGCCGGATGTTGGCGAACGTGCCGCGGATCATGACCTCGTGGTTCCCGCGGCGCGAGCCGTAGGAGTTGAAGTCCTTGCGGTCGACGCCGTGCTCGGTCAGGTACACCCCCGCCGGGGAGTCCGGCTTGATGGAACCGGCCGGGGAGATGTGGTCGGTGGTGACCGAGTCGCCCAGCAGCAGCAGCACGCGCGCACCGGAGATGTCGGTGACCGGCGCGGGCTCGGCCTGCATGCCCTCGAAGTACGGGGGCTTGCGGACGTAGGTGGACTCGGCGTCCCAGTCGAAGGTGTTGCCCTCGGGGGTCGGCAGGCCCTGCCAGCGCTCGTCGCCGGCGAACACGTCGGCGTAGTCCTTGACGAACATGTCCTTGCTGATGGCCTCGCCGATGACCCGCTCGACCTCGGCCGCGTCGGGCCAGATGTCCTTCAGGTACACGTCCTGGCCGGACTCGTCCTGGCCGATGGGGTCGTTCTCGACGTCCCAGTCCATCGTGCCGGCGAGGGCGTAGGCGATGACCAGCGGCGGGGAGGCCAGGTAGTTCATCTTGACGTCGGGGTTGATGCGGCCCTCGAAGTTGCGGTTGCCCGACAGGACCGCGGTGACGGCGAGGTCGTTCTCCTGGACCGCCGCGGAGACCTCCTCGGGCAGCGGCCCGGAGTTCCCGATGCAGGTGACGCAGCCGTAGCCGACGAGGTGGAACCCGAGCTTCTCCAGGTACGGCGTGAGGCCGGCCTTGTCGTAGTAGTCGGTGACGACCTTCGAGCCCGGCGCGAGGGAGGTCTTGACCCAGGGCTTGCGGGTCAGGCCCCGCTCCACGGCGTTCTTGGCCAGCAGCGCGGCGGCGACCATGACCGAGGGGTTGGAGGTGTTGGTGCAGCTGGTGATCGAGGCGATCGCGACGGCGCCGTGGTCGATCTCGGTCCGCGTGCCGTCGGCCATCGTGACCGCGACCTTCTTCGAGGGCCGGCCCTGGGCGTGACCGGGGGCGGCGGGTTCGTCGCGCTCGTCGGTGCTGGAGGCCGAGGGGGCGTCGGAGGCCGGGAAGCTCTCGGCGCTGGCCTCGTCCTGGGAGGAGCCGGCGACGGCGTCGACCGCGTCGCTGTGGGCGCTGGAGGCGACGTTCCCGGTGGCGGGGACCTCGTCGGTGACGTAGTCGCCCAGGGCGGCGCGGAACGCCTCCTTGGCCTCCGTCAGCACGATGCGGTCCTGCGGGCGCTTCGGGCCGGCGATGCTCGGCACGACCGTCGACAGGTCCAGCTCGAGGTACTCGGAGTAGGCGGCCTCGACCGAGGGGTCGTGCCACAGGCCCTGTTCCTTGGTGTAGGCCTCGACGAGGGCGACCTGCTCCTCGCTGCGGCCGGTCAGGCGCAGGTAGTCCAGGGTCACGTCGTCGATGGGGAAGATCGCCGCGGTGGACCCGAACTCGGGGCTCATGTTGCCGATGGTGGCGCGGTTGGCCAGCGGCACCGAGGCGACGCCCTCGCCGTAGAACTCCACGAACTTGCCGACGACGCCGTGCTTGCGCAGCAGTTCGGTGATGGTCAGCACGACGTCGGTGGCGGTGGCCCCGGCGGGGATCGCCCCGGAGAGCTTGAACCCGACGACGCGCGGGATGAGCATCGAGACGGGCTGGCCGAGCATGGCCGCCTCGGCCTCGATGCCGCCGACACCCCAGCCCAGGACACCCAGGCCGTTGACCATCGTGGTGTGCGAGTCGGTGCCGACGAGGGTGTCGGGGTAGGCCTGCAGCTCCGAGCCCACCTGGCGCGGGAACACGACGCGGGCCAGGTGCTCGATGTTCACCTGGTGCACGATCCCGGTGCCCGGGGGGACGACCTTGAAGTCGTCGAAGGCGGTCTGGCCCCAGCGCAGGAACTGGTAGCGCTCGCGGTTGCGGCCGTACTCCAGGTCGACGTTCTGCTCGAAGGCGTCGGGGCGGCCGAAGACGTCGGAGATGACGGAGTGGTCGATGACCAGCTCGGCCGGCGACAGCGGGTTGACCTTGGTCGGGTCGCCGCCGAGGTCGGCGACGGCCTCGCGCATGGTGGCCAGGTCGACGATGCAGGGCACGCCGGTGAAGTCCTGCATGATCACGCGGGCGGGGGTGAACTGGATCTCGGTGTCCGGCTGGGCGCTCGGGTCCCAGCCGCCGAGGGCGCGGATGTGGTCGGCCGTGATGTTGGCGCCGTCCTCGGTGCGCAGCAGGTTCTCGAGGAGGACCTTGAGGCTGAACGGCAGCCGGGCCGAACCCTCCACCTTGTCGAGGCGGAAGATCGTGTAGTCCGTCCCCCCAACTGTTAGGGTAGCCTTGGCTTCGAAGCTGTTGTGGCTGCTCACCGGGAGCTCCTCACTCGTCTTCCGTCGTGTCCGTCGTCGTGCGTCCGTCGTGCGTCCGTCGTGCGTCATCGTCACCGTCGTCACGGTCGTCGTGCCGACGTCGATGGTCCCACCGGCCGGGGCGGGACCGCTCGGGGGGTGGTGGGACCCCCGCGACCATTTATCTCGACGTCAAGATACCACCGCGGCCCCCTCGACGACGAGGGAGGCGCGCAGGGCTCCCGGCGCGCCGCCCGTCTCGCAGCGCGACGCTCCACCCGGACGGGTGCACTCGGTTGCACTACGGACGGCTTGAGTTGGATCACGCTCAGTCAGCACAGTGGCAGCAGCACCCCGCACGACGCCCTGGAGAGCGCCGGATGAACCCCACCCTGAACCGCACCCTCAGCACCGCCCCCACCACCGCACCGGAGTCCGTACCGGAGTCCGCTCCGGCCCCGGCCGTGGACCTGGGCCGGACCCCGGTCCCCACCGCCCGCGGTGCGCAGCACCGCGCCCCCGGCCGGCCCCTCACGGCCCGGCGCGCCCCGCGCCCGGTCGAGCTGGGCGACGCCGGGTCCGGTGCGGTGCTCGCCTCGGTGCTCGAGGGCCTGCGCGCCCTGCCCGACCGGCCCGCCGTCGACCACCGCACCCGGGTGCGCGAGGCGCTGCGCACCGCGGGGGAACGGCTCGACGTCCCGGTCCTGCTGCTCGTCGTGCGCGCCGGCGTCCTCGCCTCGCTCGCCCTGACGGTGCTCCTCGCGCTGTGGCTGGCCGACTCCGGCCGGCTCGGCTGAGCCGGGGGTGACCGTGTCCACGCTCCCCCCGCTGCCCGGGCGCAGCCGGCGCTACGTCCCGCGCCACTCCACCCGCGAACCGTTCCGCGCCTGGGACGGGCAGGGGATCGCCGGGACCACCCCCGGCGCCACCCCGGCCCACGTCCTGGAGTCCCTGCTGACGGGCCTGGGCACCCTCGACCGCCCCGGGGCCGACCCCACCCGCTGACCCCGCCGCCTGAGCCGGCGGGACCAGCGGGCGACCGGGCGGAACCGGCCTCAGGCGGCCCGCACGAAGCGCGCCACGCACTCCACGTGGTGGGTCATGGGGAACAGGTCGAACGCCCGCAGCCCGTCGAGGGCGTACCCGCGCTCGGCCAGGAACGCGGTGTCGCGGGCCAGCGCGGCCGGGTCGCACGCCACGTAGGCGATCGCCCGGGGGGCCAGGTCCGCGATCCCCGCGACGACCGCGCGGCCCGCCCCCGAGCGCGGCGGGTCCAGGACCACCAGGTCGGTGCCGCGGGCCGGCAGCTCGGGGTCGGCCAGCGCGTCCTCGACGGCCCCGGCCCACAGCTCCACCTGCCCCAGCTCGTGCAGGGACTTGCGGGCGTCGCGCACGGCGCGCTCGGACCCCTCGACGGCCAGCACCGACCCCTCGGCCCCGACGGCGTCGGCCAGCAGGGCGGTGAACAGCCCGACGCCGGAGTACAGGTCCAGCGCGCGCTCGCCGGCGCGGGGCTCGAGGGCGGCCAGCACGGCCTCCCCCAGCAGCTCCGGCGCAGCGGGGTGCACCTGCCAGAAACCGGCCCCGCCGACGCGGAAGGCGTGCTCGCGCCCCCGCACCGCGATGCGCTCCCCCACCCACGTGCGCCCCGAGACGCGGTGCAGGCCCTCGGGGGTGCGGAGGGCGACGGAGGCTTCGGGCAGCTTCGGCAGGTGGGCGCGGGTGCCCGGCGCGGGGGTGGCCACGACGAGGGGGGCGGCGCCGTCGGAACCGGCCGCCACCTCCAGGGTCTCGACGTTGCCGTACCGCTGGCCCAGGACGCCGCTGCCGACGACCGCGGCGGTGCTGATGGGGCAGTCGTCCAGCGGCACCACCGCGTGCGAGCGGTGCACGCGCAGCCCGGGACGGCCCTCGGCGTCCACGGCGAACTGCGTGCGGGTGCGCCAGCGCAGGCCGTCGGGGCTGCCGGGCGCCTCCTCGACGGTGACGTCCACGTCCAGCGAGGCCAGCCGGCGGAACTGCTCGGCCACGACGGCCGCCTTCAGCTCCCGCTGCCGGGCGAGGGTGACGTGCTGGAAGTCGCACCCCCCGCACCGGCCCGGACGGGCGACCGGGCACGGCGGCTCGACGCGGTCGGCGTCGGCCTCCAGGACGCGGACGGCGTCGGCCCGCCAGAACTTCGCGCCCTCGGCGCCCTCGGTGACGCGGGCGATCACGCGCTCCCCGGGCAGGGCGTGCCGCACGAAGACGACGCGGCCCTCGTGGCGGGCCACGCAGTGCCCGCCGTGGGCGACGGGGCCGACCTCGACCTCGATCTCGGTGCCGCGCGCGTCGGGCCCGGCGGGTGCGGCGGCTCGGGTGCGGCGACTGCGGGACGGGGCGCTCACGGGTTCTCCTGGTGCTGCTGCTCGACGGGGCCGGGGCCGAAGGCGCCCCGGCGGACGGTACCGGGGGCGGCGCGCTCGACGCGGTCCTCCAGCCCGACGGAACTGCTCAGCTGCCACGGGACGCTGGCGACCATGACCCCCGGCTGGTACCGCAGTCGGGCCCGCAGCCGCAGCGCGGACTGGTTGTGCAGGAAGGTCTCCCACCAGTGGCCGACGACGTACTCGGGCACGTAGACGATGACGAGGTCGCGGGGGTGGCGCTGGCGCATCGAGCGCACGAACTCCAGGACCGGCTTGGTCACGTCCCGGTACGGGGAGTCCAGGACGGTCAGCGGGACGGGGACCCCCAGGGCCTCCCAGCGCTGCTGCAGCGCCGCGGACTCCTCGGGCTCGACGGCGACCGTCACGGCCTGCAGGTCGGTGGGCTTGGCCGCCCGCGCGTAGGCCAGGGCCCGCATCGTCGGCTTGTGGATCTTGGAGACGAGGACGATGCCGCGCACGCCGGTGGGCAGCGCCTTGGCCTGCCGCTCGGCGGGGATCTCGATCTCGCGGGCGACGTTGGTGTAGTGCCGGCGGATGAGCTTCATGTTCGCGAAGACGAAGACCATGGCCAGGATCGCGATGTAGGCGCCCTGGGTGAACTTCGTCAGCAGGACGATGACCAGGACCAGGCCGGTCAGCCCCAGGCCGATGCTGTTGATGACCCGCGAGCGCCGCATGGCCGCGCGCTTGCCCGGGTCGGTCTCGGTGCGCAGGTGCCGCGTCCAGTGCCGGATCATGCCGGTCTGGCTCATGGTGAAGGACACGAAGACGCCGACGATGTAGAGCTGGATGAGCCGGGTGACCTCGGCGTCGTAGGCGACGATGAGGACGATGGCCGCCACCGCCAGCGCGATGATGCCGTTGGAGAAGGCCAGCCGGTCCCCGCGGGTGTGCAGCTGCTTGGGCAGGAAGCCGTCGCGGGCCAGGATCGAGCCGAGCACGGGGAAGCCGTTGAAGGCGGTGTTGGCGGCCAGGACGAGGATGACGCCGGTGGCCGCGGTGACGACGTAGAAGGCCACCGGGAGGTGGTCGAAGACCGTCGCGGCGAGCTGGCCGATGATCGGGTCCTGGACGTAGGAGTCGCCCACGGGCACCCCGTCGCGCAGCAGCTGCGTCGCGGGGTCCTCGGCGAAGCGGACGTGGGTGGCCCGGGCCAGGGTCACGATGCTCACGAGCATGGTGACGCTCGTCAGGCCCAGCAGCAGCAGCGTCGTGGCGGCGTTCCTGCTCTTGGGCTTGCGGAAGGCCGGCACGCCGTTGCTGATGGCCTCCACCCCGGTCAGGGCCGCGGCGCCGGAGGAGAAGGCCCGCAGGACCAGGAAGGCCCCCGCCAGGCTGGTCAGGCCGCCGGAGATGTCGTGCTCGGCGGCCAGGGTGAGGTCACCGCTCGGCGCTTGCGGCAGGTCCCCGAACAGCAGGCGCCCGAAGCCGTAGAGCGCCATCCCCAGGATGGAGGCCATGAAGATGTAGGTGGGCACGGCGAAGGCCGCGCCGCTCTCGCGCAGCCCGCGCAGGTTGGCCGTCATGAGCAGCAGGACGAGCCCGACCGCGAACAGGGCCTCGTGCCCGCGCAGGACCGGGATCGCGGCCGCCGCGTACTGCGCGCCCGAGGAGATCGAGACGGCCACCGTCAGGACGTAGTCCACGAGCAGCGCGCTGCCGACCGTCAGGCCGGCGTTGGGGCCCAGGTTGACCGTCGCGACCTCGTAGTCCCCGCCGCCGGAGGGGTAGGCGTGCACGTTCTGCCGGTAGGAGGCGACCACGACGAACATCACCAGCACGACCGCGGCGACGATCCACGGCGAGAAGGCGTAGGCCGCGATGCCGGCGATCGACAGGGTCAGGAAGATCTCGTCGGGGGCGTAGGCGACCGAGCTGAGGGCGTCGGAGGCGAACACGGGCAGCGCGATGCGCTTCGGCAGCAGCGTCTCGGAGAGCCGTTCGCTGCGGAACGGCCGTCCGACCAGGACGCGTTTGACCGCTTCGGTCACAGAGGGCACGTCTCACGATGGTAGGTGCACCGGCCGGGTCCGCGTGCCGAACGCGGGGGCGGGCGGGTGCCCGGTGCAGGAGCAGGCGGTAGCGTTCAGGAGTGCACTTCGTGATCATGGGCTGCGGCCGGGTCGGTTCGAGCCTCGCGCTCACCGTCGAGCAGCGCGGGCACAGCGTGGCGGTCGTGGACCAGAACGCCGACGCCTTCCGCCGGCTGGGGCCCACCTTCGCCGGGCGCCGGGTGACCGGGGTCGGCTTCGACCACGACACCCTCGTCGAGGCCGGCATCCACGAGGCCGGCGCCTTCGCCGCGGTCTCCTCCGGCGACAACTCCAACATCCTCGCCGCGCGGGTGGCGCGGGAGAAGTTCGACGTCGAGAACGTCGTGGCCCGCATCTACGACCCGGGCCGCGCCGAGGTCTACGAGCGCCTGGGCATCCCCACCATCGCCACGGTCCGCTGGACGGCCGACCAGGTGCTGCGGCGGCTGGTGCCCGAGGGGGCCGTCAGCGAGTTCCGCGACGCCTCCGGGCGCGTCGTCCTCGTCGAGACGCCCGTCCACGACGCCTGGGTGGGTCGGCCGCTGTCGGCGCTGGAGGCCGCCGCGGGGGTCCGCGTCGCCTACGTGACGCGGCTGGGGCAGGGTGTCGTGCCCGTGCGGGGCATGGCCTACCAGGAGGACGACATCGTGCACGTGGTCGTGGCCGACGAGCGGGTCGCCGCGGCCGCGGCCGTGCTGGCCGCCGCACCGGAGGAGGGGGCCTGATGCGCGTCGTCATCGCCGGCGCCGGCATCGTGGGGCGCTCGATCGCCCGGGAGCTGCTCGGCAACGGCCACCGGGTCCTGCTCATCGACCGCAGCCCCGCCGCCATGAAGATCACCAGCGTGCCGGACGCCCAGTGGCTGCTGGCCGACGCGTGCGAGATCTCCAGCCTGGACGAGGCCGAGCTGGCCGACTGCGACGTCGTGGTGGCCGCCACGGGCGACGACAAGGCCAACCTCGTCGTGTCCCTGCTGGCCAAGACCGAGTACGGCGTGCCGCGCACGGTCGCCCGGGTGAACAACCCGAAGAACGAGTGGCTGTTCGACGAGGCGTGGGGCGTCGACGTGGCGGTCTCGACGCCGCGGCTCATGACCGCCCTCGTCGAGGAGGCCGTCAGCGTCGGGGAGCTGGTGCGGCTGTTCACGTTCCAGCAGGGCCAGGCGTCGATGTCGGAGTACACCCTCGAGGAGGACAGCCCCGTGCTGGGCCGCACCGTCGGGGAGGTGCGCCTGCCCGAGGACACCGTCCTGGTGGCGATCGTGCGCAGCGAGCGGCCGCTGCCGCCCAGCGGCGACGACGTCCTCGAGGCCGGCGACCACCTGCTGTTCCTGTCGGTGCCGGACGCGGAGTCGGAGCTGAGGACGATCCTCGGAGCCCCCTGACGGCGGCGCGGTGCGCTGGCAGGATCGGGGCATGGCCGCGCCGACGACCCCGCCCGAGCCCCCGCCCGCGCCGGCGCGCCACCCCGCCGACGGCCACGACCTCATCCGCGTCCACGGCGCCCGGGAGAACAACCTCCGGGACGTCACCGTCGAGCTGCCCAAGCGGCGGCTGACGGTCTTCACGGGCGTGTCCGGGTCGGGCAAGAGCTCGCTGGTCTTCGCGACGATCGCCGCGGAGTCGCAGCGGATGGTCAACGAGACGTACTCGGCTTTCCTGCAGGGGTTCATGCCGTCCCTGGCCCGGCCCGACGTCGACGTCCTCGACGGCCTCACCACGGCCATCGTCGTCGACCAGCAGCGCATGGGCGGGGACCCCCGCTCCACGGTCGGCACCGCCACCGACGCCCACCCGCTGCTGCGCATCCTGTTCAGCCGGCTGGGGCAGCCGCACGTCGGCGGGCCGGGCGCCTTCTCCTTCAACGTCCCCCCCGTCTCGGCCAAGGGCTCGCTGACGGTGGCCAAGGGCACCGCGCAGACGAAGGTGCTCGCGGACTGGTCGCGCGCGGGGGGCATGTGCCCGCGCTGCGAGGGCCGCGGCCAGGTCGACGACCTGGACCTGAGCGAGCTGTACGACGCCTCCCGCAGCGTCGACGAGGGGGCGATCAAGGTCCCCGGTCACACGGTGGACGGCTGGTACGGCCGCATCCTGCGCGGCTGCGGGCTCTTCCCCTGCGACGTCCCCGTCGCGGACTTCACGCCCGGGCAGCTGGAGGCGTTCCTGCACTCCGAGCCCGTGCGCCTGAAGGTCGACGGCATCAACGTCACGTACGAGGGGCTGGTCCCCAAGGTGCGCCGGTCGATGCTGTCCAAGGACGTCGACTCCCTGCAACCGCACGTGCGGGCCTTCGTCGAGCGGGTCGCGACGTTCCGGGCGTGCCCGGACTGCGACGGGACCCGGCTGGCCGAGGGCGCCAGGAACTGCCGGATCGCCGGGGTCAGCATCGCCGACGCCTGCCGGATGCAGGTCTCCGACCTCGCCGCGTGGGTCGCGACGCTGGACGAGCCCTCGGTCGCCCCGCTGCTGGAGAACCTGCGCGGGGTGCTGGACTCCTTCGTCCAGATCGGGCTGGGGTACCTGTCGCTGGAACGCGCGGCCGGGACCCTGTCCGGCGGCGAGGCGCAGCGGGTCAAGGTGGTCCGACACCTGGGGTCGTCGCTGACGGACACCACGTACGTCTTCGACGAGCCCACCACGGGGCTGCACCCGCACGACGTGCAGCGCACGAACGACCTGCTGATCCGTCTGCGGGACAAGGGGAACACCATCCTCGTCGTCGAGCACGAACCCGAGGTCGTCGCCATCGCCGACCACGTCGTGGACCTCGGGCCCGGCGCCGGGCCCGCGGGCGGCCGGATCTGCTACGAGGGCACCGTCGAGGGTCTGCGCACCAGCGGGACCGTCACGGGACGCCACCTCGGGGACCGGGTGGGACTGAAACCGGCCGTGCGCACCCCGACGGGGACCCTGCCGGTCCGCGGTGCCCGCCGCAACAACCTGCGCGACGTGTCCGTCGACCTGCCCCTGGGTGTCCTGGTCGTCGTGACGGGCGTCGCGGGGTCGGGCAAGAGCTCCCTGGTCCGCGGGTCGGTCTCCCCGCTGGAGGGCGTGGTGACCGTCGACCAGTCACCGATCCGGGGGTCGCGGCGCAGCAACCCGGCGACGTGGACGGGGCTGCTGGAGCCGGTCCGCAAGCAGTTCGCGAAGGTCAACGGCGTGAAGCCGGCGCTGTTCAGCCCCAACTCCGAGGGCGCCTGCCCCACGTGCGGCGGCAACGGCGTCGTGTACTCCGACCTCGCGATCGCGGCCGGCGTCGCCACGACCTGCGAGGACTGCGAGGGCCGGCGCTTCCAGGCCTCGGTGCTGGAGCACCGGCTGGCGGGCAAGGACATCTCCGAGGTCCTGGCCCTGCCCGTCACCGAGGCGCTGGCGTTCTTCGCCGCCGGGGAGGCCAGGACCCCCGCCGCGCACGCGGTGCTGAGCCGCCTGGCCGACGTCGGCCTCGGGTACCTGACCCTCGGCCAGCCGCTGACCACCCTGTCCGGCGGCGAGCGCCAGCGCCTCAAGCTCGCCACGCACCTGGGCACCCCCGGCGGGGTCCTCGTCCTGGACGAGCCCACGGCCGGTCTGCACCTGGCCGACGTGCGGCAGCTGCTGGGCCTGCTGGACCGGATCGTCGACTCCGGCAAGTCCGTGGTCGTCGTGGAGCACCACCAGGCCGTCGTGGCCCACGCCGACTGGGTCGTCGACCTGGGTCCGGGCGCCGGGCACGACGGGGGGCGGGTCGTCTTCGAGGGCACCCCCGCCGACCTCGTCGCGGCCCGCTCGACGCTGACCGGCGAGCACCTGGCCCGCTACGTCGGGGAGCACGTCGGGGAGCACGCCGGGGCGGAGGCGACAATGGCGGGGTGAGTCCGTCCCCCGTACCGCCCGTGGCCCCCGTGCAGTCGTTCAAGCTCCGCCGGGGGCGGATGGGGGTGGTGCGGCAGGAGGCGCTGGCCGAGCACCTGGGCCGGTACGAGGTCCGCGCCGACACCGACCTGGACCCCGTCGCCCTGTTCGGGAACGACCACCCCGTGGTCCTGGAGATCGGGTCGGGCATGGGTGACGCGACGCTGGCGATGGCGCTGGCCGCGCCGGAGGTCAACGTCGTCGCCGCCGAGGTGCACACCCCCGGGATCGGGGCGCTGCTGCAGGGGGTCGTGGAGCACGGGGTCACCAACGTCCGCCTCCTGGAGGCCGACGGCCGGACCTTCCTCACCGAGCGGGTGGCCCCGGGGAGCCTGGCCGGGGTCCGCGTCTACTTCCCCGACCCCTGGCCCAAGGCCCGGCACCACAAGCGGCGCCTGGTGGGCCCGGACTTCGTGGCGCTGGTGGCCGACCGCCTCGCGCCGGGCGGGCTGCTGCACTGCGCGACGGACTGGGAGCCCTACGCCGAGCAGATGGTCGAGGTCGTCGCGGCGAACCCGGCGTTCACGCTGGACCCGGACCGGTCCCGGCCCGCGTGGCGGCCCCTGACGCGGTTCGAGCGGCGCGGCCTGGCCCTGGGGCACGTCGTCAACGACGTGCTGGCCCGCAGGACCGCTACCCCTCGACCTTGACGAGGCGGCGGCGCTTGACGGTCCAGCCCTCGGGCATGGTGCCTTCCTTGAGCATGCGCAGGGGGCAGCGCTTGCACTTGTCCTTCGACTCGCAGCACTTCGACTTGGGCCAGAGGACCTTCTGCTTCTTCGGCACCGCAGGACGGTAACAGGCCGAGGTAGGTGAGCCTCACCGTGCCCGTGGTGGCTCTCCGCGCCCGACGGGGCGCTCCGGTGCGGGACCGGGGGTCAGCGCTGCGCCGGCTCCCCGGCGGGTCCACCGGCGGGTCCCCCGGCCGGGCCGTGGTCGGCCTGCAGCGGCGTACGGCCCTTGAGCAGCACCAGGCCGGCGACGACGATGCCGAGCAGCAGCAACGGCCAGCCCAGGGCGAGCTTGGCGACGGCCAGGGCCGTGGTGTTCCCGGCGAGGTAGAGCGGCAGCTGCACCGCGACCCGCACGAGGTACCCGGCGAGCAGCAGACCGGTCAGCTTCTGGCACAGCGAGACGACGCCCCGGTCCCGCCGCCAGGCGGTGGGCTCCTCGGTGACGGCGCCCACGAGGAAGCCCACGACGGGCCAGCGGGTGACCATGGAGACGGCGAAGACGACCGCCAGGGCCAGGTTGAGCAGGATCCCGGGCAGGAAGACGTCCTGCGACCGGCCGGTGCGGGAGGCGATGAAGGCCGCGACGGCCGTCACGACGATGCCGCCCACGGCGAACTGGAGCGTCTCGCGCCGGGCGACGCGCACCACGAGGGCGACGAGCATCACGGCGATCGAGGCCCCGACGGAGATGGCGAGGTCCTTCGTCGTCAGCCAGCCCACGAGGAACGCCAGCGGCGCCACGGCCGAGTCGACCAGGCCGCGCCACCCGCCGAGGGCGGTCGACAGGCGCTGCCGGACGAGTTCCTCGACGGTCCGCGGACCGCTCACGCGACCCTCAGACCTTCTCGGGGCACACGAGCTCGTAGACCGGGTTGAAGATCACCCGCTGGCCGTCGTCGCAGGCCACCAGGCCCTTGGCCTTCACGCGGCGACCGGGCTCGACACCGGCGATCTTGCGCCGGCCCAGCCACACGAGCTGGACGGACCCCGACCCGTCGAACAGCTCGGCCTCCAGCGCCGGGACCCCGCCGCGCGGGCGGAGCGTCACCGAGCGCAGGGTGCCGCAGACACAGGCCCGGGTGCGGTCGGGGATCTGGCCGCAGGGGGTGCCGCCGTTGCGCACGGCGTCCTCCTGGGCCTCCTCGGCCGCCAGGTCCGATTCCGAGGCGGTGAAACGGGCGAGCGCACGGCGCCACAGCGGCGCGCTCAGCACTGAGGACTTCGACACGGCTCCCACAGTAGGCCCTCCGGAGGTGATGACCAGTCAACGTCACTCGAAGCGCTGCTGTTCCGCCCCGCCGCGGTGCGGCGGGGCGGACCTCAGCGCACCTCGGTGATCTCGGGTCCGCGCTCGAACGGCTTGAGCTCCTCGCGCGCGCCGGCCTCCGGGGCCTGCTGCGGCCGCGCCTGGTCGGGCTGCTGCGGCAGCTCCAGGGCGATGAGCTCGCGGGGGGCCATGGCCTCGGCGCCGCGGACGACGACGGTCTCGCGCACCACGGACTCCAGCTCGGCGGCGGCCGCCGGGTCGTGCGCGGCGGGGCCGGCGAAGACGGCGCGCAGGAACCAGCGCGGGCCGTCCACCCCGGCGAAGCGGGTGGGCTGGTGGGCCGTGCGGCCGTCCTCGGTGCGCACCGGCAACCGGCACAGCAGCTCGCGCCCCAGGGCGCCGTCCTGCTCGTCGACGGCCCCGCCCTGGGCGACGACGGCCTGGGCGATCTCGTGCCGGATCTCGTCCCAGACGCCGGAGCTGCGGGGGGCGGCGAACGCCTGCAGCTGCACGGTCGACCCGTTCACCCCGACCGTGACGGCGATGACGCGGCCGCTGGCCTCCTCGACCTCGAAGCGCAGCTCCATGCCCTCGCGGCCGAGCAGGCGCAGCCCGCCCAGGGCGAGCCGGCCGTCGTCCTCGGGGACCTCGGAGACGTCCCACGGGCCCTGCGAGCGGTCGAAGGGCTCGCCCGCGGGGACGGCGGCACCCTCCGGTCCCCCGGCACCGCCGGGGAGGTCCGAGGCCGCGTCGGCGGCCGCGCGGGCCTCGGGGTCGTCGACGACCCCGTAGGCGGGCGTGGCGGGCTCGGCGCCGGACTCGGCGGTGGTGGCCGACCCGGTGACGTCGGGCGCGTCGGCGCCGGGCCCGGGCTCGACGGTCTCGGCGACCTTGCGGCGGCGGAACAGGCTCACGGTCGCTCCTCGGAGGGCTGGGCGGGGGTCTGGCTCTGGAGAACCTGGCTCTGGAGGGCCTGGCTGAGCGCGTCGCTGCCCCCCGTGGACCCGTGGCCCCCGGCGCCGCGGACGGACTCGGGCAGCTGCTGCACGGGCACGAAGCGCACCCGCTCGACCCGCTGGACCACGAGCTGGGCGATCCGGTCGCCGGCCCGCAGCTCGACGGCCTCGCGCAGGTCGGTGTTGTGCAGGGTGACGCGGATCTCACCGCGGTAGCCGGCGTCGACGGTCCCGGGGGCGTTCAGGGTCGTCAGACCGCGCTTGGCGGCCAGGCCCGAGCGCGGCACGACGAAGGCCGCGTACCCCTCGGGCAGGGCGATGGACACGCCGGTCGGGACGTTGACGCGCTCCCCCGGGCCGACGACGACGTCGACCCGCGTGGTCAGGTCCGCTCCGGCGTCGCCGGGGTGGGCGTAGGTGGGCAGGGCCTCGGGGACCGAGAGCACCGTCTCCACGGGCAGGAGTGGCTGGGGCGTCACGGGGCTCGACCCTACCCCCGCCCCCGCGCGTGCGACCCTGAGCGGGTGCAGAGCGTGACGCGGGCCCCTCGTCCCGGACCCGGGACAGAGCAGGTGTGGGACGGGCGGGAGCGGTGGTGGCCCGCCGCGACGTCGTGGTTGTCGTGGTTGCCGGCCCCCGTGGGCGGTGCGCTGGTCGCGCTGCCCATCTGGGGTCCCGGCGGGGCGGCCGTGGGCGCCGCGGTCGGCGCCCTCGCGGCCGTGGGGGTCCTGCTCAGCCTGGCGTGGACGACGCGGCTGACCGACACCGAGTTCCGCGTCGGCCGGGCGCGACTGCCCCTGGACGTGGTCAGCGGCGTCGACGTCGTGACCCGGCAGGAGCGCCGGGCCGCGCTGGGGCCCGGGCTGGACGCCCGGGCCCACCTGGCGATCCGGTCGTGGATCGGCACCGCGGTGCGCATCCACCTGGACGACCCGGCCGACCCGACCCCCTACTGGGTGGTCTCGACCCGTCGCCCGCAGCGGCTGGCCGCCGAGATCAGGCGGCGCAGTCGTTGCAGATGATGCGGCCGTCGCCGGAGTCGTGCAGCTGGCTGCGGTGCACCACCAGGAAGCAGCTGGTGCACGTGAACTCGTCCTGCTGACGCGGGAGGACCCGCACCGACAGCTCCTCGTTCGACAGGTCCGCGCCGGGGAGCTCGAACCCCTCGGCCGCCTCCGTCTCGTCCTCGTCGACGGCACCCGAGCTCTTGTCCGTGCGACGCGCCTTGAGCTCCTCGATGGAGTCCTCGTTCAGCTCGTCGTCGTTCTTGCGCGGTGCGTCGTAGTCGGTCGCCATGACCTCGCCTCACACTCCATGCCATCTCGTCGTGCCTCCACCGGTGCCCCGGTGCCGCGGGGTCAACGCCCCGCGACGCCGTTCCATGCCCGGTGTCCGCCCGTTCCCCACCCATTGCCTCGCCCGCGCGGTCCACGAGCGAGCACGCATCATGGCCTACCGCCGGGCGTCCTTCGAACCGGGGCGGGTCGCGCGCCGGTGCGGGCCGCCGTCACCCTCAGGGACGCACTCCCGTCTCACACGGCACATCGCTGCTCACGCAACGCGTTTGGCGCTGCGCACCCCGACACCGCGGGAGTTGGCCCGCGGCCGCCGGCGACGTAGTGTGCTCGCGTCCCCGCCGATCCGGCCGCTCGTCCCCGCCCGCCGGGGAACGCCGCCGAGAAGAGCTCCCGACACCCGCAAGGGAGGTGCCGTGCCCGTGCAGGAAGACCGCACGCCCGTCGACGTGACCGTCCTGACCACGCCGTCGACCGGGACTTCGCCCACGTTCGTGGCCGAACTGTCCGATCGCGTCCAGCGCACCCGCGCCACGATCGACTCCGCCGCCGCCGCCGGCGACGACGACCTCGCCCAGGCCCTCCTGGACGACCTCGAGGCCCTCGTGGACCTCGCCGCCACCCAGGACGTGGCGCTGCCCGACACGGTCGCCTACCTGGCCGACCGCCGCCCCGGGACGCTCATCGACCTCACCGGCGTCCGGACGCCGGCCGGGTGCGCCCGCGCCTGACCCCGGTCCCCGCGGAGCCCGGTCCTCACCCGAGGGCCGGGCTCCGCGCACGTCCGGGCGGGTGCGGGGCCCCGGACCGGCCTCAGCCCAGGTCCAGGGCCTCCCGCAGCACCGGCTGCAGGTCCGGACCGGCCGCGACGAGGCCGTGGCCGCCGGCCGGGCCGCCGGCGAAGTCGGTGACCACGGCCCCGGCCTCGTGCGCCACCAGCCACCCGGCGGCGAAGTCCCAGGGGTTCAGCCCCCGCTCGTAGTAGGCGTCCACGCGGCCGGCGGCCACCGAGCACAGGTCCAGGGAGGCCGTCCCGATCCGCCGCAGGTCCCGCACGCGGGGCAGCAGCCGGGCCACGACGGCGGCCTGCTCGGCGCGCCGCCCGGCGTCGTAGCCGAAACCGGTGGCCAGCAGGGCCTGGCCCAGGTCCGGGCCCGGGCCCACCCGCAGCGGCCGGGAGCCGCGCGCGTCGGTGAGCGTGGCCCCCGCGCCCCGGGCCGCCGACCACGTCTCCCCCGCCGAGGGGTCCACCACCGCCCCCGCCAGGACCGTCCAGGTCGCGGGGTCGGGGCGCCCCTGCGAGCGCACGACGGCGACGCTCACGGCGTAGGACCGCAGGCCGTAGAGGTAGTTGACGGTGCCGTCGATGGGGTCGACGACCCACGTCAGGCCGCTGGTGCCCGGCTCGTGGCCCTCCTCCTCCCCCAGGAACCCGTCCTGGGGGCGGGCCGCGCGCAGCAGCCGGCGCACGAGCTGCTCCGAGGCGGTGTCCATGGCCGTCACCACGTCCGTCGGGCTCGACTTGGTGGCCGCGACCTCCACCCGGTCCGGGCGCCCGTCGTGGACGAGCGCGCCGGCGGCGGTGGCCACCTCCACGGCCAGGGCCCGCAGCCGCCCCGGGTCGGCGTCCGCGCCGGGGGCCTGCCGGGCGTCTGGGACCGTCACGGCCTCAGGCCCCCGCCACAGCCGGGCTGCGGTAGTCCTCGCCCGTGGCGGCCGGCAGGTCGGCGCGCAGGTTGCGGCAGCAGTCCACCGGGCACACCGTGTGCGAGGGCCCCAGGGCGCCCGTGGCCGGTCGGGCCGGCGCCTCACCGCGGGCCTGCGCGGCGCGCTCCTCGACGAGGTCGACGAGCCCGGCCACGAACTCCGCGTGCGCCCCGACCGTCGCGGCGCGGGCGAAGGGCAGCCCGATCTCCTCGGCGGTCTCGGCGGCCTCGGTGTCGAGGTCGAACTTGACCTCCATGTGGTCGCTGACGAACCCGATCGGGGCCACCACGACCCCGGGGACCCCGTCGGCGTGCAGCGCGCGCAGGTGGTCGTTGACGTCCGGCTCCAGCCACTGCTGGGTGGGCGGGCCGCTGCGCGAGCAGTACGCCAGGTCCCACTCCAGCGTCCGCCCGGCCCGCTCGGAAGCGCGGCGGGCGACCTCGCCGGCCACGTCGAGGTGCTGGCGCACGTAGGCCCCGCCACCGGCCGCGGGCGGCCCGGAGACGTCGTTCATGGCGTCCGGGACGCTGTGCGTGACGAACACCACACGGGCGCCCGCACGGGCCTGCTCCGGCAGCTGCCCGAGGGCGTCGGCGACGGCCGCGGCGTTGACGTCGGTGAACGCCGGGTGGTTGAAGTAGTGCCGGACCTTGTCGACGTCGAGGCGGCGCCCCTCCTCGGCCAGGGTCTGCAGGGTCCGGCCGAGGTCCTCGCGGTACTGCCGGCAGCTGGAGTACGACGAGTACGCGCTGGTGAAGACGGTCAGCACCCGGCGCGCCCCACCCTCGTGCGCCTCGCGCAGCACGTCGGTGACGTAGGGCTCCCAGTTCCGGTTGCCCCACAACAGGGGCAGTCCGCCCAGGCCGCGGGCGTCCAGCTCGCGGCGCAGCGCGGCGAGCAGCTCCTTGTTCTGGTCGTTGATCGGGCTCTTGCCGCCGAAGTGCAGGTAGTGCTCGGCCACCGCCTCGAGCCGTTCGCGGGGGATGCCGCGCCCGCGCGTCACGTTCTCCAGGAAGGGCATCACGTCGTCGGGACCCTCGGGACCACCGAAGGACAGCAGGAGGAGGGCGTCGTACGGGCTCGCGTCGCTCACGGGCCCATCATCCCCGTCCCGCGGCGGTGGACGCGCCCGGGGCCACGCGGGGCGGCGCGCGAGGTGGCAGAGTGCATCCGCGATGATGGCCCGCATCACGTTTCCGGGAGGGCGCCCCCCATGCAGGACCTGAGGCTCGTCGGGGTTCACGACGACGGAGAGCACGTCGTGCTCGTCGCCACCGACGGCAGCCGCTACCGGCTGCGGGTCGACGAGGCGCTGCGGGCCGCGGTGCGCCGCGACCGCGCCCGGCTGGGGCAGCTGCAGATCCAGATGGAGGCGCAGCTGCGCCCCCGCGACATCCAGGCGCGCATCCGCGCCGGGGAGTCCGCCGAGGACGTCGCGGCGGCCGGTGGGCTGACGGTGGAGCACGTGCGCCGCTACGAGGGGCCCGTGCTGGCCGAGCGCGCGCACGTGGCGGGCCTGGCGCGGCGCACCCCGTACGGCCGCGGTGCGGGCGGGGGCAGCCTCGACGAGGTCGTCGTGGCCCGCCTGTCGGCGCGGGCGGTGGACCCCGAGGGGGCCCGCTGGGACGCCTGGCGCACCGAGGAGGGCGACTGGGTCGTGCAGTGCGAGTTCGTCGCCGGTGGCCGCGGCCGCGTCGCCCGCTGGGGCTTCGACCCGGCCGCGCGGGTGCTGTCGGCCCACGACGACGAGGCCCGGTGGCTGTCGGAGGAGGAGCCGACCGAGCCCGGCCCGCTGCCGGCGCGCCGGCTGGTGTCCGTCCCCGGGGAGAGCCCGCGGCCGGGCGCCGAGCGCGTGTACGACGTCGAGGCCGACGGCGGGGTGCGGACCAACCAGACCGACGAGCTGCTGGACGCGCTGGACTCCGTGCGCGGTGTCCGGCCCGGTCAGGGCGCCTCGCCGTCCCCGTCGTCGGCGGCCGGCGCTGCTCCCCGGGTCGACGCGCTGACGGCGGACCCGCCGCCGGCGCACCCGGCCGACTCCGCCCCCGACGACCTGCCGGACCGGACCGTGCTGCCCGGGGACGGTCTGGAACCGGACGACGCCGCGGAACTGGACGACGCCGCGGAACCCTCCGACGCCGCCGAGTCCACCGCACCCGCCGAGCCCCCGGCCGCCGAGCAGGCCGCCGAACCCGCCGAAGGACCGGCCGCCGAACCCGCCGCCGAGCCCGCCGCGGAGAACGGGGGCCCGCGCCGGCGCAACCGGTCGGCGCGCCGGGCCTCCTCGGGCGCCAAGCGCCCCAGCGTCCCGAGCTGGGACGACATCATGTTCGGCGCGAAGAAGGACTGAGGGGCGCAGCGGCCAGGCCCCCGGCGGCCCCTCAGCAGGGGACGACGAACAGGGGCACGAGCCGCTCGGCGTCCGACAGCGCGCCGTGCTGGCCGATGAGGCGCAGCGTCTGCGGTCGCATCCGGTCCGAGTCCACCACGGCGGTGTCCTCGCGCATGACGGCCAGGACGTCGCCGATGCGGGCCCGGACGCGGTCCTCGACGGGGCCGAACCAGCCGGCGGCCACGGCCTCCGATCGCAGCAGCACCGCCGCCGAGGTGCCCAGCCGCGACCGCCAGGTCGCCGCGACCTGTTCGGCCGCACCGGGTTCGGTGTACAGCTGGACGGTCCGGGGTTCTCCCCCGACGTGCCGGACACCCTTGCGCAGGTCCGGTTCGCCGGCCAGGTCCAGCCGCTGCGGGGGGTGGACGTCGACCATCCCGTGGTCGGCCGTGACGACGAGCAGCGTCCCGCGCGGCAGGCGCCGGGCGAGCTCGGCGAGCGCCTCGTCGACGCGTTCGAGCTCGGCCGTCCACTGCGCCGAGTCCACGCCGTGGCCGTGGCCGGTGTGGTCGAGCCCGCCCCAGTACAGGTAGGTCAGCTGGCGCGGCGCGGACCGCACGGCGGTGACGGCGGCGTCGACGCGCGCCGGCAGCCGGTCGGGGGTGCCGACGAACCGGCCGCCGCGCAGCGCGGCCTCGGTGAGCCCGGAACCGTCGAAGTGCGGCGGGGCGACGCGCACGACGTCGACCCCGGCGGCGGCGACGCGCTGGAAGACGGTGGTGTGCGGCTGCCAGCGGCGCGGGTCGACGGCCGCGTCCCACTGCAGCTCGTTGAGCAGCTCGTCGCGGTCGGGGTCGAGCACCTCGTAGCCCACCAGCCCGTGGCCGCCGGGCGGCAGGCCGGTGCCGATCAGCCCCATGCTGGTGGCCGTCGTCGTGGGGAACCCGGCGGTCAGGACGCGGTGCAGGCCGTCGGCGCGCCAGCGCCGCAGGGTGCCGGTGTGCCCCGACCGCGCGGCCAGCAGCAGCTCCCCCAGGCCGTCGACGAGGACGAAGCAGACCCGCTGCGCCGCGGGCAGCACCAGCTCCGGCGACGCGCCGGCGAGGTCGGGGACCCCCAGGGCGCGGCCCACCGCGGGCAGCAGGTCGGCCAGGGTGTCGCGGCCGTACGCCGGGGCGGGCAGGAGCACGGGTCAGCGGGCCGTGACGGCCGACAGGGCGCGGGCGAAGGCGAGCGCGGCGGACACCGCGTCGGCGCCCTCGGCGGCGCTGGCGATGCGGACGGTCAGGTCGTCGCCGGTCAGGGAGCCGGTGTACCCGTGGTCGGCCTCGCAGTCCGGGTCGGGGCAGGACGCCGGTTCGAGGTCGACCCGGTGCACCGCGCCCCACCCCAGGGTGAGGCTGACCTCGGCGGGGGTCCGGCCGGTCCGGTGGTCGGCGGGCCGGGTCACGACCTGGGACACCACGACGGAGTGCACGCGGGACAGGGCGACCGACTCGGTCGAGCAGACCGCGTAGGGCTCGCTCGCGGTCTCGTCGGGGCCGTGGTCGTCGGCGTGGGCGACGACGAGGCGGGTGGGGGTGGTGGCCAGCACGGTGACGTGCCGGCGGACCTCGTTGGCGTCGAAGGTCGTCTCGGGGTGCACGAGGTGCGCGTCGACGGGTTCGCCCGCCACGGCGGTGCGCAGGCAGTCGGCGACGAGGTCGGGGTAGTACCCGGCCCGTTCGAGGTCGGTGAGCAGGGCGACGGGGAGGTCGGACCCGGCACGGGTGTCGGTGCGCTCGCGCATCCGCTCATCATCCCGTACCCGGCGCGGCCCCCCGCGCAGCGGCGCCAGGGGGCCGTTCACAGGGGCAGGGTGCGCCGGTCGGGGTCGGCCCGGCCCTGCGGCGCGGCGACGCGGACCACCGCGTCCAGGCACGTCACGCCCCGCTCGGCGACCAGGACGGGGCTCAGCCGCAGCTCGGCGATCTCGGGCAGGGCGTCGGCCAGGACCGCGACGCGCGCCACGACGTCCTGCAGGGCGGGCACGTCCAGGGCCGGGGACCCGCGGTGCCCGAACAGCTTGGGGGCGGCCTTGACCGAGCGGACGAGGTCGGCGACGTCGACGTCGGTCAGCGGCGGGATCCGGTAGGCCACGTCGCCCATGAGGTCGATGGGGTCGCCCTCGACGCCGAAGGCCAGGACCGGCCCGAAGAGGGGGTCCTCGGTGCTGCGGACCAGGCACGGCACGCCCAGGGGGGCCATGGGCTGGACGGCCAGGGTGCGCGCCTCGGCCCCGAAGACGCCGTGCATCTCCTCCACGGCCAGCCGCAGCGCCTCCGGCGAGGACAGCCCCAGCCGGACCCCGCGCAGGTCCTGGCGCCCCGACAGGGCCTCCCCCACCGTCTTCAGCGCCACGGGCCAGCCGAACCGCTCGGCGGCCTCCAGGGCCTCCTCCACCCCGCGCACCTCCGCGCGCGGCAGCAGGGGGATGCCCACGGCCTCCAGGAGGGCGTCGCGGGCCTCCCCGGCCAGGGTGGTGCCGTCCGGGTGCTCGGCCAGGGCGTGCTCCACGACGGTGCGGGCCAGGGCCAGGTCGACGCCCTCGGGGGCCACGGGGTGCCCGCGGTCCTTGCGCCGCCACTGGGCGTACCGCACGACGGCGGCCAGGGCCCGCACGGCGTCCTCGGGGGTGGGGAAGCTGGGCACGGTGGGGCAGTCGTCCTCGTCGGCCCCCTCGGCCCCCAGGGACCCCACGCGCGCCGCGGAGACCGACCGGGTGCCCAGGAAGCACGTCACGCACGTCTTGCCGCCCTCGGCCGCGGTCCGGGCCACGGCGGTGGCCACGGCCGCGTCGACGGTGGCCGTCGGGGGCACCCAGCTGGCCACGACGGCGTCGACCCCGGGGTCGGCGAACGCCCGGCGCAGCGCGTCGGTGAACACCTCGACACCGGCCTGGGGGTGCACCGAGGTGGGGCCGTGGACGACCTGCAGGCCCCAGCTGACGCAGGCGTCGGCGGCCAGCGTCCCCAGGGCGTCGGAGTTGCCGACGATGGCGATGCGGGCCCCCGCCGGCAGCGGCTGCTCGACGGTCACCTGCGCGACGTCGAAGAGCTGGTGGACGTTCTCGACGCGGATGACGCCGGCCTGGCGCAGCATCGAGTCGACGACCTCGAACGGCACCTGCGAGCGGCGCACGGTGTGCCCGGGCGGCACGCCGAACCCGGACGCGCCGGACTTGACGACGATGACGGGTTTGCGCCGGGCCAGGCCGCGGGCGACCCGGCTGAACTTGCGGGGGTTGCCCACGCTCTCCAGGTACAGCCCGACGGCGGCGGTGGCCTCGTCGTCGTGCCAGAACTGCATGAGGTCGTTGCCGGAGACGTCGGCGCGGTTGCCGGCCGAGACGAACGTCGACAGCCCCAGCCCGCGCCGGTGCGCCGAGCTGAGCACCGTGACGGCCAGCGCCCCGGACTGGCTGAACAGCCCGAAGCGCCCCGGCGGGGGGACGTCCTCGGCCAGCGTCGCGTTCAGCCGCACGTCGGGGGCGGTGTTCAGGACGCCGAAGGAGTTCGGGCCGATGACCCGCATGCCGTTGGCGCGGGCGATCCGCACGAGCCGGCGCTGCAGCTCCACGCCCTCGGGACCGGTCTCGGCGAAACCGCTGGAGACCACCACCAGGCCGCGCACACCCGCTGCGGCGCAGTCCTCCACGGCCGCCAGCACGGAGGGGGGCGAGACGGCGACGACGGCCAGGTCGACGGGCCGGCCGATGTCGCGGACCGAGGCCAGCAGCCGCACCCCCAGCAGCTCCTCCCCCGCCCCGGCGGGGTTGACGGCGTGCACGGTGCCGGCGAAGCCGCCGGCCACCAGGTCGGCCAGCAGCCGGTGCCCGACGGTCCCCGGCGTGCGCCGGGCCCCCACCACGACCACGGACGCCGGGGTCAGCAGGGCGTTGAGGCTGCGGGCCTCGGCGCGCTGCTCGCGGGCGCGCATGACGTCGACGGAGCGCTCGGTGGGGTGGATGTCGAAGGACACCTCCAGCACCCCGTCGGAGTACCCCTGGCGGACCTCGAACCCGGCCTCGCGGAAGACGCCGATCATCTTGGCGTTGGTGGGCAGGACGTCGGCGGTGAAGCGGCGGATGCCGCGCTCGCGGGCCGCGGCGGCCAGGTGCTCCAGGAGCACCGACCCCAGCCCGCGCCCCTGGTGGGCGTCGGAGATGTTGAAGGCGACCTCGGCCGAGCGGGGGCGGCCGGGGCGCACGGGGGCGGCGTCGAAGCGGGCGATGCCGACGATGTCGTCCCCGACGGTGGCCACCAGCGCGACGCGGTCGACGTGGTCGACCTGGGTGAAGCGGGCCAGGTCGCGCCGGGACAGGCGCGGCATGGGGGCGAAGAAGCGGAAGTAGCGCGACTCCTCGGACTGCCGGTCGTGGAACTGGGCCACGGCGTCGGCGTCCTCGGGCCGGATGGGCCGCACGTGGGCGGTGCCCCCGTCGCGCAGGGCCACGTCGGCCTCCCACCGGGTCGGGTAACCCACGGGCGGCAGCGGCATGGTCCCGATCCTACGAGGATGCGGGGGTGGAATTCCTGGAGGTCCTGCGGGGACGGCGCATGGTCCGGCGCTACGACGGCTCACCGGTCGGCGAGGAGGTCCTGACGGCGGTGCTGGGCGCGGCGCTGCGGGCCCCCAGCGCCGGCAACAGCCAGGGCCGGGACCTGCTGGTGCTGCGCACGGGGGCCGACCGCGAGCGCTTCTGGTCGCTGACGGCGCCCGGCCCGGCCGACCGCTGGCTGACGGGGATGCGCACGGCCCCGGTGGTGGTGCTGCTGCTGGCCGACCCGGGCGCGTACGCGCGCCGGTACGCCGCGGCGGACAAGCCGGGGCCGGACCGCGACGCGGCCGGCTGGGAGGTGTCCTGGCCGGACGTCGACACGGCGATGTCGGGTCTGCTGGTGCTGCTCGCGGCGGTCGACGCGGGGCTGGGGGCCTGCCTGTTCGGGGTGCCGTCGGCGGCGCGGGAGGCGGTGCTCGCGGCGTTCGGCGTCCCGGCCGACCGCCGCCTGGTGGCGGCGCTGACCGTGGGCCACCCCGCGGCCGACGACGCCTCCCGGCCCTCGCGCCGGCACCGGCGGACGGTCGCGGACACGCTGCACGACGGCCGGTTCGGCGCGCCCTGGGGCGGCTGACCCCGCGCGGGGCGGCAGAATGCCGTGCATGCCCAGCCGATCCGCACCTCCGCCGAACGACGTCCGCGAACGGATCGTCGACATCGACGTCGAGCAGGAGATGCAGGGCGCGTTCCTGGAGTACGCCTACTCGGTCATCTACTCCCGGGCCCTGCCCGACGCCCGCGACGGCCTCAAACCCGTCCAGCGCCGCATCCTGTTCATGATGCAGGACATGGGGCTGGTCCCCGTCCGGGCGCACGTGAAGTCGGCCCGGGTGGTCGGCGAGGTCATGGGCAAGCTGCACCCGCACGGCGACGTCGCCATCTACGACGCGCTGGTGCGCCAGGCCCAGCCGTTCACGATGCGCCTGCCCCTGGTCGACGGGCACGGCAACTTCGGCTCCCTGGACGCCGGCCCGGCCGCCCAGCGGTACACCGAGGCGCGCATGGCGCCCGCGGCGCTGCTCATGACGACCGGCCTGGACGAGGACGTCGTCGACTTCGTCCCCAACTACGACGACCGGCTCAAGGAGCCGGGGGTCCTGCCCGCGGCGTTCCCGAACCTGCTCGTCAACGGGGCCAGCGGCATCGCGGTCGGCATGGCGACGAACATGCCGCCGCACAACCTCGTCGAGGTCGTGGGCGCCGCCCGGCACCTGCTCAAGCACCCCGAGGCCGACCTCCCGGCGCTCATGCGGCACGTCCCGGGCCCGGACTTCCCCACCGGGGGCCGCATCGTGGGCCTGGAGGGCATCAAGGACGCCTACGCCACCGGCCGCGGCACGTTCCGCACCCGCGCGACGGTGCGGATCGAGAAGATCGGGCGCCGCCAGGGCATCGTCGTCACCGAGCTGCCCTACGGCGTCGGGCCCGAGCGCCTCGTCGAGAAGATCGCCGACAACGTCAAGAACAAGCGCCTGCAGGGCATCGCGGACGTCACCGACCTGTCCGACCGGCACAAGGGCCTGCGGCTGGTCATCGAGGTCAAGAACGGTTTCGTCCCCGAGGCCGTGCTGGAGCACCTGTACCGGCTGACGCCGATGGAGGAGTCCTTCGGCATCAACAACGTCGCCCTCGTCGAGGGCCAGCCCCGCACGCTGGGGCTGAAGGAACTGCTCGAGGTGTTCATCGGGCACCGCCTGGACGTGGTGCGGCGCCGGACGGCGTTCCGGCTGCGCAAGGCCCAGGACCGGCTGCACCTGGTCGACGGGCTGCTCCTGGCGATCGTCGACATCGACGAGGTCATCGCCATCGTGCGGTCCTCCGACGACGCCGCGGCGGCGCTGGCGCGGCTGGTGGAGCGGTTCTCGCTGTCGGAGAACCAGGGCCGGTACATCCTCGACATGCAGCTGCGCCGGCTGACGCGGTTCTCCCGGATCGAGCTGGAGCGCGAGCAGGCGGAGCTGCAGGCGCTCATCGCCGACCTGGAGTCGATCCTGGCCGACGAGCAGAAGCTGCGGACGCTGGTCGGCGAGGAGCTCGGCCAGGTCGCCGCCGAGCACGGGACCCCGCGCCGGACGGTGCTGCTGACCTCCTCCGGCCCCTCGCCCGCGGCGGGCGCGACGCAGCTGGAGATCGAGGACGACCCGTGCTGGGTCCTCATGAGCTCGACGGGCCTGCTGGCCCGGACCAGCTCCATCGAGCCCCTGGGCACCGAGGGGCGCCGGTCGCGGCACGACCTCGTCGTGGCGGTGGCCCCCGCCACGGCCCGCGGGGACGTCGGGGTCATCACCTCCGCCGGGCGCCTGGTGAAGGTGTCGGTGCTGGAGCTGCCGACGCTGCCGCCGGTGGCGGGCCGGCCCAACGTGTCCGGCGGGACCGGCGTGAAGGAGTTCGTGACGTTCGCCAAGGGCGAGCGGGCCCTGACGATCGTGCCGCTGCCGGTGCCGGGCGTGGAGGATCCCGACGACCCCGGTTTCGCCCTCGCGACGGCCTCCGGCGTCGTCAAGCGCCTCCTGCCGGAGCCGCTGACCAGGCCCGAGGTGGACGTCATCGCCCTGAAGGACCTCAGCGCCCGGCAGAAGGACGAGGTCGTCGCGGCGGTGAGCCTGACCTCGGGCCAGGAGGACCTGGTCTTCATCACCACCGACGCGCAGCTGCTGCGGTTCCCGGCCTCGCTGGTGCGCCCGCAGGGCCGGGGCGCGGCGGGCATGGCGGGGATCAAGCTGTCGCCCGGTGCGCGCGTGGTGTCGATGTCGGCGGTCGGCCCCGACGCGGTTGACCCGGTGGTCGTGACGGTCGCCGGGGAGTCCGGCGGCGGGGTCTCGCAGGTGGGGTCGGCGAAGGTGACGCCGCTGTCGGAGTACCCGTCCAAGGGGCGGGCGACGGGCGGGGTGCGCTGCCACCGGTTCGCCCGCGGGGAGGACACCCTGCTGCTGGCGTGGGCGGGGTCGAACCCCGAGGCGGCGACGTCGACGGGTGCGGCGGTGGCGCTGCCGGGTGCGCAGGGGCGGCGCGACGGGTCCGGGACGGCCCTGGACAAGCCGGTCGCGGCGCTGGGCGGGACGCCCTCGACGTCCTGAGGGCCCCCGCGCGGGCCGGCGCCGGGCGTGGCGGCTGGCCCCGCCCGGTCGTAGCGCGGTAGGCCTGTGCCCCATGGCCGCACCGACCCGTGACGAGTCCCTGCCCACCCGTCCGGACCCGACGTACCTGGACGGGGTGCGGGCCGCGATCGAACGGGCCGCGGCCACCGCGACGCCGCTGTCCAGCGACCACGAGGGCGCGCCGGAGGAGGCGCTGGCCGCGGTCGAGGCCGCGGTGCAGGACCTGGGACCGGAGCTGCTGGCGCTGAGCCACGACCTGCACGCCCACCCCGAGGAGGCCTTCGCCGAGCACCGGTCGGCGGGGGCCGTCGCCGCCGTCCTGGTCCGGCACGGGGTCGAGGCCGAGGTGGGGGTGCACGGGCTGGGCACGGCGCTACGGGCCGTCGTGGCGAACGGGCCCGGGCCCACGGTCGCCTTCCTGGCCGAGTACGACGCCCTGCCGGGCATCGGTCACGGCTGCGGGCACAACGTCATCTGCTCCACCGCCGTCGGCGGGTTCCTGGGGGTCGCGGGGGCGCTGCGCTCCGGGGCGGTCACCGGCACCGCGGTCCTGCTGGGGACGCCCGCCGAGGAGGGCGGCGGCGGCAAGGAGTTCCTGGCCCGCGACGGCGCGTTCGAGGGCGTGGACGCCGTCGTCATGCTGCACCCGTTCTCCTACGACGTGGCCGTGCAGCCGTTCCTGGGCCGTCGCCAGGTGCGCGCCACGTACCGCGGGGTGCCCGCCCACGCCTCGGCGCAGCCGTTCATGGGCCGCAACGCCCTCGACGCCGTGGTCGCCGGGTACAACGGCATCGCGATGCTGCGCCAGCACATCACGCCCAGCGACCGCGTCCACGGCATCGTCGTGGACGGCGGGCAGCGGCCCAACGTGGTGCCCGCGACGGCGAGCGCGGAGTACTACGTCCGCTCGGCCGAGCCGGCGACGCTGGCCGACCTGTGCTCGCGCGTGGAACTGGTGCTGCGGGCCGCGGCGGCCATGACGGGCACGGGCGTGGAGCTGGAGTGGGACCGGCAGCCGGCGTACCTGCCGATCCGGGCGAACCGGGAGCTGGCCGCCCGCTGGACCACCCACCAGGCCCGTCGCGGGCGCACCGCGCTGCCGCCGGGGGTGGTCCCCGAGTCCCTCGCGGGGTCCACGGACCTGGGGAACGTGAGCGTCCGGGTCCCCTCCATCCACCCCATGCTGGGCATCAGCGCCCCGGAGGTGTCGCTGCACACCGCGGAGTTCGCGGCGGCGGCGGGCTCGCCCACCGGGGACGCGGGCGTGCTCGACGGGGCCGTGGGGCTGGCGCTGACGGCGCTCGACGTGCTGGCCGACCCCGGTCTCCTGGCGGCCGTGCGGGCGGAGTTCGAGGCGGCCGGCGGGGTGCTGGACGTCGAGGCGTTCCTCGGCTGAGGGTTCTCGGCGGGTGCCGCGATCCGGAGCCCGCCCTCCCCGCTCGAAGCACGGTCAGCGCCCTCGTGAGGCGTCCCTCCGGGCCCGGAGCGTGCTGCGCGCCCTCGTGAGGCGTCCCTCCGGGCCCGAAGCGTGCTTCGAGCGGGGAGGGGGGTCACAGGTAGTTGCCCGTCAGCGGCGCCGGCTGCCAGCGGCCGTCCCGCACGACCTGCAGGACGGCCCCGGTCGTCAGGTCCGCGCCGTGGCTGAGGACCGTGCGGCGCACGACCTCGCGCAGGTCGGCCCCCGTGACCCCCGGCGGCAGCGCGGCCGCCACGGCGGCGCAGTCCACCGCCGAGCGCCCGAAGCGGCCCAGCAGCCGGCGCAGGATGGCCTCGCAGGCCTCCTGGTCGGGGGTGTCGAGGTGGATGACGGCGTCGAAGCGGGCCGAGCGGGTGGCGGCGGCGTCCAGCGCGGCGGGGTCGTTGGTGCTGGCGATGGTCAGCACGTCGCGGTACTCCTCGGTCCCGTCCAGGACGGCGAGGAAGTCGGCCAGGGCGGTGCCGCGGGCCCCGGCCTTGCGGTCCCCCAGGTACAGGTCGACGTCCTCCAGCACGACGACGCAGGGCCCCAGGTCCGTGGTCTCCCGGAACACCTGGCGCAGCACCGTCGACGCCGCGGCCGCGTCGACGATGATGACGGTGAACTCCCCCACCAGCTCACGCGCCACGACGCGGCTCAGCGCGCTCTTGCCGACGCCGGGCGGACCGGCCAGCAGCACCCCGCGGTTGGTGCCCAGGCCCAGGTCCCGCAGCAGTCCGGCCCGGGTCGTCAGCGCCGCGACGTTGGCGTCGACCTCGGCCCACACGTGCGCCGGCAGCACCAGGTCCTCCCGGCCCCCCGGGCCCAGCGCGGTGGGTTTCAGCTTCAGCGGCAGATGGGCGTCGGCGTGCAGGACGCGACCGCGGTAGAACCCCTTGTCGCGGCGGGCGGTGGCCAGCAGCGAGTCGGCGACGGAACGGGCCGCGGCGTGGTCACCGGGCCGGGACAGCACCCGCAGCGAGGCGGGCTGGGGTTCGTACTCGTGCTCGGCGAGCTGGACGACGACGTCGGCGGTGGTGGCCGTGCCGGCGGGGAAGAACGCCGCCGCCGAGGTGGGCACCGAGACGTGCTCGTCGAGCAGGTCGATGCGCTGCCACGTGGGCGGTTCGTCGTCCTCCACCGGGCCCAGGGCGGCGCCGTGCAGGTCCACGAGGTCGGCCAGCGCCGCCCCCACCGAGACCGCCCGGGTGTTCGTGAGGTCGACGCGCTCGGAGACGAGGGAGGTGTGCGCCAGGCCGAGGTGGGTCTCGACGAAGCCGTTGGCGGTCGTGGCGCTGCGGCTGCCGCCGGACAGCAGCTCGCCCAGGACCGCGACGGCGCGGCGCACCTCCGCGGGCTCGGAGGAGAGCCGGCGGGCCAGCACGGGGCCCAGTTCCACGTCGTTGCCGGTGTCGGTCATCCCGCGAAGCTACGACGCCGGCGGGGTGGCGGGCCAGGCCGGGCCGCTACGCCGCTCCCGCCGGCCCCGCCGACGGCGCACCCGCGCGGACCAGGACCTCGTCGTAGGGCCGGAACTCCACCCCGGCCCAGATCCGCTCGCGCGGGTCGGGGACCTGCTCCAGGGAGTCGGTGGCGCCCCAGACGCGGACGGGGACCCCGGCCGGGGAGATCTCGGGCCACCCGGGGTCCCCGTCGGCGGCGAAACCCGTCCAGGCCCGCACCAGGCGCTGCGACAGCGCCGCCGCCGACGGGGTCGGGAACAGGCCCCGCAGGTGCCCGGACACCCCCGGCACCCGACGCGCCAGCGGCAGGACGGGCACGGCGTGCAGGAACGGTTCCATGGCCTGCGGGTTCCCGAGGGCGAAGGGGACGTCGAGGGCGTGGGTCGCGCCGAACCTGCCGCCCATGAACGGCGAGCGCCACGTGAAGCGCGCCAGGTGGGTCCGGCCCCCGCGGGCGGTGTGGGCGCGGGCGAACCGGCGCGAGGGCTCGGCGAACAGGCCGTCCGACAGCAGGGCGTCACCCACCGCGCCGGGGTCGGCGCCGGGCATGAGGGCGCGGTACCCGGCGACGGCCGAGGCGGGCAAGCCCACGGCCGCCGCGAACGCCTCGACCTGCCCGAAGTCCTGCGCCACGGGGGCGAACCCGCTGCGGGAGAACAGGGTCCACTCGTCGGCGACGGTCTGGACGAGGAGCTGCACGGCCGGGTCCCCGCCGGCGTGGGGACCCTCCACGAAGGGCCCGGCGACGACGTCGCCGTCGACGACGGGGTGGTAGATCAGGGGCACCGCCCCGCGCGGGCCCGCGCCCGGCTCGGCCGCGAGGTCCTGCGCGACGGCGTCGGAGGCCGCGAGCAGGCGCACGGGCGGCAGCCCCGCGAAACCCTCGCGGGAGTTCGGGACGCGGGCGGCGCGCGCGACGCGCTCGGCCACGCGCTCGGCCTGGGCCACGGAGTACGTCTCCCCCGTGATGCTCGCCGCGATGGCCCGGGAGAACAGCCCCCGCGCCGCCGGGGCGCACATCAGGGCGGCCACCGAACTCGCTCCCGCCGACTGCCCGGCGATCGTGACCCGGCCGGGGTCGCCGCCGAAGGCGCGGACGTTCTCCGCGACCCAGCGCAGGGCGGCGACCTGGTCCAGCAGCCCCCGGTTGTGCGGGGCCCCGGGCACCGCGCCGAAACCCTCGAAACCGAGCCGGTAGTTCATCGACACCACGACGAAACCCCGCCGCACCCACGCCCCGGGGTGGTACCCCGGCGCCGAGCCGGACCCCGAGACCCAGCCGCCGCCGTGGATCCAGACCAGGACCGGCAGGTCGCGCGGGAAGTCGGCCGGCACGTGCACGTCGACCGTGAGGTGGTCCTCGCCCGCCGCGTGCGTCCAGCCGTAGCCCGAGCGGGGGTCCTGCGGCGCCACCGGCGAGGGGTCGCGGGCCTCGCGGACGCCCTGCCAGCTGCGCGGCGGGGCGGGGGCGGCGAAGCGCAGCGGCCCCACGGGAGCGGCGGCGTAGGGGATCCCGCGGAAACTCACGACACCGCGCCGGGCGGCCGTCCCACGCACCCCACCTGCGGTCGTCACGACGACCCTGGGCAAACCCCGCACCTCCACCGGTGGCACACCGTTGCTGCGGATCCCTCGGCGAGGCCGGGGGGACGTCCCGCCGAGGGATCCTGGCCCGAGGCTACAGCGCCAGGACGTCCGGGTCCGCCGAACGCGCCGCGAGGTCGCGCGCCTCCTGCGGGGAGTCCGCCGACAGGGCCGCCTCCGCCATCGCGCGGCACGTCGCCAGGGACGTGCGCGACAGCGCGAACCGGACGGCGGGCACCGCGGCCGGGGCCATCGACAGGCTCCGCACGCCCAGGCCCACCAGGACCAGGGCCAGCAGCGGGTCGCGCGCGGCCTCCCCGCACACCCCCACCGGCACGTCCACCGAGCCGGTGGCCGCGACCAGTTGCAGGACAGCGGGTTGCCACGGGTCCAGCAGGTCGGCCAGATCACCCTCGAGGCGGTCGGCGGCCATCGCGTACTGCGTCAGGTCGTTGGTGCCCAGGCTCACGAAGTCCAGGCCCGCGGCGACGAGCCGGTGCGCGCGCAGCGCCGCGGCGGGGACCTCGACCATCGCGCCGACCGTCTCCAGCCCGGCGGCGCGGGCCGTGAGGGCGAACTCGGCGGCCTCGGCCGGGGTCGAGACCATGGGGGCCATCACCCACGGGGTGGTCCCGGTCTGCTTGGCCGCCGCGGCCAGGGCCGCGAGCTGCGTCTGCAGCAGCTCGGGGTGCCGGCGGGCCGTCCGCAACCCGCGCACGCCCAGGGCGGGGTTCTCCTCGGCGGCGACGTCCACGAAGGCCAGCGGTTTGTCCGCCCCGGCGTCCAGCGTGCGGACGACGACCTTGCGGTCCCCGAACGCCGTGAACACCCGGGCGTAGGCCTCGGTCTGCTCCTGCAGCGTGGGGGCGCTGCTGCGGTCCAGGAAGAGGACCTCGGTGCGGAACAGGCCGACGCCCTCGACGTCCTGCGCGGCAGCGCGTTCGGCGTCCTCGAGGGTCCCGACGTTGGCCAGCAGCTGCACCGCGGTGCCGTCGGCGGTGCGGCCGGGCCCACCGGCGGCCGCGGCCAGCGCCGCCCGGGCCGCGGCCCGGGCGGCGACCTGCTCGCGCAGCGCCGGCGAGGGGTCGGGGGTCACGGTGCCGGCGCGGGCGTCGAGGGCGAGCTCGGTGCCGGCCGGCAGGTCCAGGGCCCCGGCGACGCGCACGAGGCAGGGGATGTCGAACTGCGCCGCGATGATCGCGGTGTGGCTCGTCGGGCCGCCGAGCTCGGTGACGATGCCCACGACGAGGGACAGGTCCAGCGCGGCGGTGTCGGCCGGGGCGAGGTCGCGGGCGACGACGACCGACGGCCCGCTCAGCTGCGGGACACCGGGTTCGGGCAGGCCCAGGACCCGGGCGACGACGCGGTCGCGGACGTCGCGCAGGTCGGTGACCCGCTCGGCCAGGTACGGGCCGGAGGCGGCCAGCACCTCGCAGAACTGCTCGACGGCCTGGTCGACGGCGGTGGCCGGGCCGGCCCCGGCGGCCAGCCGCTGGTCGACGACGGCGAGCAGGCCGGGGTCGGCGGCCATCAGCGCCGTGGCCTGCAGGACGTCGGCCGTCGTGCCGCCGGCGCGCTGCGCGCGGTCGCGCAGCGAGGCGGCGACGGCCTCGAAGGCCTCCCGGACGCGGGGCCCGGCGCCGGGGTCGGCGGGTTCGTCGGCCGGGGGCCGGGCGGCGGGGGCCAGGACGACGGCCACGCCGACCGCGGCCCCCGTCCCCACCCCGACACCGGTCAGCTCAGGCATCGTGGTCGGTCTCGACCAGCGTCGCGAGCGACTCCAGGGCGGCCTCGGCCCCCTCGCCCTCGGCGGACAGGGTGACCTGGTCGCCGTGCTTGGCGCCCAGGCCCATGACCATGAGGATGCTGCGCGCGTCGACCGCGTCGCCGTCGCCGACGGCGATGGTCACGGGCAGCCCGGTGGCCGCGGCGGCCTGGACGAACAGCGAGGCGGGGCGGGCGTGCAGGCCGACGCGGGAGGCGACCACAGCGGTGCGGGTGGCGGTGGGGGTGCTCATCTCGGGTGTTCTCCTCAGACGGTCGCGGGCTGGGCGGCGGCGGGGGTGGCCTGGGCCTCGGGGGCCTTGCGGTGCAGGCCCTTGAGGACGATGACGGCCACGGCGGTCACGGCGGTGCCGACGAGGATCGCCACCAGGTACAGCAGGGGCTGGCCGACGAGGCCGAAGACGACGACGCCGCCGTGGGGGGCGCGCAGCGTGTTGCCGAAAGCCATCGTCAGACCGCCGGTGAGACCGGAACCGATCATCGCGGCGGGGATGATGCGCAGCGGGGCGGCGGCCGCGAACGGGATGGCGCCCTCGGTGATGAAGAACGCCCCCAGCAGGACCGCGGCCTTGCCGTTCTGCCGCTCGGCCTCGGTGAACAGGTTGCGGCGGACGAACGTCGCCAGCGCGATGCCCAGCGGCGGGGTCATGCCGGCCGCCATGACCGCGGCCATGACCTTCAGCTCGACGGGGCTGCCGGAGGCGGTGGCGACGGTGGCCAGGCCCGTCGTGGCGAACGTGTAGGCGACCTTGTTGATCGGGCCGCCGAGGTCGGCGGCCATCATGACGCCGAGGATGACGCCGAGCAGGACGATGCCGCTGCCGGACAGCGAGTTCAGGCCCGCGGTGAGCTCGTCCATGAGCCAGGCGATGGGCCGGCCGAGGACGACGAGCATGGCGCCGGCGGTGATGAACGTCGCGACCAGCGGGATGACGACGACGGGCATGATGCCGCGCACCGCGTTCGGGACCTTCAGCCGCGCGAGGGCCAGGGCCACGAAACCGCCGAGGAACCCGGCGACGAGGCCGCCGAGGAACCCGCTGCCGACCGTCACGGCGATGGTGCCGCCGACGAAACCGGGCGCGATGCCCGGGCGGTCGGCGATGCCGAAGGCGATGAACCCGGCCAGGACGGGGACGAGGAACCCGAAGGCCGCGGCGCCCAGGACGAACAGCAGCCCGGCCCAGTCGCGGCTGGACAGCGGGTCGAACCCCGAGATGAGGTCGGTGGCCGTGACGTCGGTGATCTGGTACCCGCCGATGAGGAAGGCGAGGGCGATCATGATCCCGCCGGCGGCGACGAACGGGATCATGTAGCTGACCCCGGTCATGAGCCACTGGCGCACGCGGGTCCCGACCCCGGCGCCGGAGGTGACCTTCGTGGCCAGCGCGGGACCGGCGGCCGGGGCGGGGGCGCCCTTGGGCGCGGCCTCGACCGCGGCGACCGCGGCGGCGAGGACCCCGGGGGCGTCGGCGACGGCCTTCTTCACCCCGACGTCGACGGACGGCAGGCCCGTGAAGCGGTCCTTGTCGCGGACCTCCAGGTCGGCGGCGAAGATGACGCCGTCGGCGGCGGCGATGACGGCCGGGTCGAAGGGGGCCGAACCGGCCGACCCCTGGGTCTCGACCTGGACGTCGTGCCCGGCGGCCTTGCCGGCCTGCTCCAGGGCCTCGGCGGCCATGTACGTGTGCGCGATGCCCGTGGGGCAGCTGGTGATCGCGACGAACTTCATCGTCCGTACACCTCTTTCATGACGGTCGAGGCGACGGCGGCGGCGTCGGGGGCCTCGAGGAGGGACTGGCGGAAGGAGACGTGCACGAGCTTGCGGGCGAGCTGGGCGAGGATCTGCAGGTGGTCGGCCTCGCCCTCGGCGGGGGCGGCGATGAGGAAGACGAGGTTCGCCGGGCCGTCCTCGGCGCCCCAGTCGATGCCCGCGCCGTCCACGACGCGGCCGATGGCCAGGCTGGGGACGGTGACGGCCGCGGAGCGGGCGTGCGGCAGGCCGATGCCCCCGGGAATGCCCGTGGCCATCTGCTGCTCGCGGGCGGCGACGTCGGCGAGGAACTGCTCGAGGTCGGTGACGCGGCCGGCCTCGGCGAGGGTCCGGGCGAGCTGGCGGGTCGCGTCGACGCGGTCGGTGGCCCGCAGGTCGACGAGGACGAGTTCGGGCGCGGTCAGGTCGGTCATCGCTGGAGGTCCTTCACGAGGGTGTCGGGGTGGGGGTCGTCGAGGGTTCGGACGGCGGCGGCCGCGGCGGAGGTCCCGGCGGGTCCGGGGACGGTGCTGCCCGGCAGCAGCACGGCGGCCCGTCCCCAGGCCACGGCCGTCGCCAGGCGCTGCGTCGCGGTCCCGCGCGCGTGCAGGAAACCGGCGAGGGTGCAGTCCCCGGCGCCGACGGTGCTCAGCGGCACGAGGGCCGGCCCGCCGGCCCACGCGGTGCCCTCGTCGCCGACGAGGAGGGCACCGGCGCCGCCGAGGCTCACGAGGACCTCGCCGACGCCACGGGTGCGCAGTTCGGCGGCCGCCGCGACGACGTCGCCGACGGTGTGCAGCTCCCGGCCCAGGAGCTCGGCGAGCTCGTCCTCGTTCGGCTTCAGGACGTCCGGGCCCGCCTCGACGGCGGCGGCCAGGGCCGCGCCGCTGGTGTCGACGGCGGAGCGGACGCCGAGCCGGCGGGCGGCGCGCACGAACCGCGCGTGCAGGTCGGCCGGGGCCCCCGGGGGCAGCGAGCCGCTGCTCACCAGCCAGTCGGGGTTCGCGGCGAGCTCGCGGGACACGGTGTCCTGCAGCGCTTCCACGTCGGCGGCGCGCAGTTCCGGGCCGGGTTCGTTGAGCTTGGTCGTCGTGCCGTCGTGCTCGACGATCGTGGTGTTCGTCCGCACGGAACCGGCGATGGGGACGGTGACGGCGCGCACGTCCTGCGGGGCCAGCAGGGTCTCCAGCCGGGTGCCGTCGACCCCGCCCGAGGGCAGGACGGCGCCGGCGGCGTGCCCGTGGCGGGCCAGGACCCGGGCGACGTTGACGCCCTTGCCGCCGGCCTCGACCGACCCCGCGAGGGCGCGGTGCACCTCGCCGCGGGTCAGGGCGTGCAGCTCGACCGTGTGGTCGACGCTGGGGTTGGGGGTGACGGTCAGGAACCTCATGCGCGCACGACCCGGGGGCCGGCGGCCTCGATGTCGGAGACGAGGTCGGGATCGGTCGTGGTGTCGGTGATCACGGTGTCGACAGCCTCCAGGTCTGCGACGTGGGCGAAGTCGTCGCGGCCGAACTTGGTGTGGTCGGCCAGGACGACGGTGCGCCGGGCGGAGGAGATGAGGGCGCGCTTGACGGCCGCCTCGGCCAGGTCGGGCGTGGTGAGGCCGTGCTCGACGGTCAGGGCGTTGGTGCCGAGGAAGGCGACATCGGCGAACACCTCGGCCAGGGCCCGCTCGGCCCAGCCGCCGACGGCCGCCAGGGTGCGGCCGCGGACGGTCCCCCCGACCAGGTGCAGCGTGAGGTTCGGGCGGCTGGCCACGACCAGCGCGATCGGCAGGGCGTGGGTCACGACGACCAGCTCCCGGTCGGTCGGCAGGAGCTCGGCGAAGCGCGCGGTCGTCGTGCCGGCGTCGACGAGCAGGGTCCCGCCGTCGGGCAGCTCGGCCAGGGCGGTCTTGGCGATGCGGTCCTTCTCGGCGCCGGCGACGTCCTGACGCTCGGGCACGGCCAGCTCCGCGCCGAGGCGCTCGACGGGGATGGCCCCGCCGTGGACGCGGCGCAGGACCCCCCGGCGCTCCAGGACGGTCAGGTCGCGGCGGATCGTCTCGGGCGTCACGTCGAGCAGGTCGGCCAGCGCGGCGACCTCGGCGCGGCCGGCCTCGCGCGCCACCCGGAGGATGGCCTGGTGGCGCTCCGGTGCGTACATGGGCTGGCTCCCGCGCTGACGTCTTCGTCGACCGATCGGTCGTGCGAGGACAGTTCTACGCCCTCCCCGGACATGAAGTCAACACGTTCGGAAGGGAACGGACACGGGGTCCGGAGGCAAACAAAAACCCCGGCCCCGTCACCCGGGCCGGGGTCTCGTGCGGTGCCGCAGCGGCTCAGGCGTCGATGCGGTCCCGGTCGATGCCCTCGGCGCCGGCGATGATGAAGTCCTTGCGCGGGGCGACGTCGTTGCCCATGAGCAGCTCGAAGACCCGCTCGGCCGCCGCGCCGTCCGACACCGTCACCCGGCGCAGGGTGCGGTGCTGACGCTCCATCGTCGTCTCGGCCAGCTGGTCCTCGTCCATCTCCCCCAGCCCCTTGTAGCGCTGCGGCTCCCGGTAGGTGCGGCCGCGCCGGGCCAGGTCGGCCGTGACGCGGCGCAGCTCGGCGTCGGAGTACGTGTAGACCACCTCCTTGCCCTTCTTCCCGGCCTGCGTCACCTCGAGCCGGTGCAGCGGCGGGACGGCCGCGAAGACCCGGCCCGCGTCGATGAGCGGGCGCATGTACCGGAAGAACAGCGTCAGCAGCAGCGTGCGGATGTGCGCGCCGTCCACGTCCGCGTCCGTCATGAGCACGACCTTGCCGTAGCGCACCGCGTCGAGGTCGAAGCTGCGGCCCGACCCCCCGCCCACCACCTGGATGATCGAGGCGCACTCGGCGTTCTTCAGCATGTCCGTCACGGACGCCTTCTGGACGTTGAGGATCTTGCCCCGCAACGGCAGCAGCGCCTGGTACTCCGAGTCGCGCGCCCCCATGGCCGTGCCCAGCGCCGAGTCGCCCTCGACGAGGAACAGCTCGGTGTTGGTGACGTCGTCGGAGCGGCAGTCCTTCAGCTTCGGCGGCAGCGAGGAGCTCTCCAGCGCGTTCTTGCGGCGCTGGGTCTCCTTGTGCAGCCGCGCCGAGATGCGCGACTTCATCTCCGTGACGACCTTGTCCAGCACCGCCGTGGCCTGCGCCTTCTGGTCCCGCCCGGGGCTGGTGAGGATCTCCCCCAGCTGGTTCTCCACCACCTTGCGGACGATGGCCCGCACGGCCGCGGTCCCCAGGACCTCCTTGGTCTGCCCCTCGAACTGCGGCTCGGCCAGCCGGACGGTCACCACGGCCGTCATGCCGGCGAGGATGTCGTCCTTCTCCAGCTTCTCGTCCTTGCCCACCTTCAGCCGGCGCGCCTGGGCGTCAACCTGCTTCTTCACGGCCGCGAACAGGCCCTGCTCGAAGCCGGACAGGTGCGAGCCGCCCTTGGGCGTGGCGATGATGTTGACGAACGAGCGGACCGTCTGGTCGTAGCCGGTGCCCCAGCGCAGCGCGACGTCGACGGCGCAGCGGCGCTCGACGTCCTGCATGTCCATGTGCCCGGAGTCGTCCAGGACGGGGACCGTCTCGGTGAAGACGTCCTCGCCCTGCAGGCGCCACACGCTCGTGACCGGTGCGTCGGGGGTGAGGAAGTCGGCGTACTCGCCGATCCCGCCGTCGTGCTGGAAGACCTCCTCGACCGCCTCCCCCGACCGCTCGTCGCGCAGCACGATCCGCAGCCCCGGGACGAGGAAGGACGTCTGGCGGGCGCGGGCCGTGAGGTCCTCGTAGGAGAACTTCGCGTCCTTGAGGAAGACCTGCGTGTCGGCCCAGTACCGCACCCGGGTGCCCGTGACCCCGCGCTTGGCGCGGCCCACGACCTCCAGGCCCGTGGCCGGGGTGAACGGCGCGTCCGGGCCCTCGCCGGCGTAGCGGCCGGGAGCCCCGCGCCGGAAGCTCGTGGCGTACGTCTTGCCGCCGCGGTCGACCTGGACGTCCAGCCGCGAGCTCAGCGCGTTGACGACGCTGGCCCCCACGCCGTGCAGGCCCCCCGAGGCCGAGTACGACCCGCCGCCGAACTTGCCGCCGGCGTGCAGGTGGGTGAAGACGACCTCCACGCCCGACAGGCCCGTGCGCCGCTCGACGTCGACGGGGATGCCGCGACCGTCGTCGTGGACCTCCACGGAGCCGTCGGCGTGCAGGACCACGGTGATGGAGGAGCAGTGACCGCCCAGCGCCTCGTCGACGGAGTTGTCGATGATCTCCCACAGGCAGTGCATGAGACCGCGCGAGTCGGTCGAGCCGATGTACATGCCGGGGCGCTTGCGGACCGCCTCGAGCCCCTCGAGGACGAGCAGGTTGGCGGCGGTGTACTTGTCCTCGGCACCGGCGGGACCGGCGGACGGCGAACGGGGCGGAGTCACCCCGGAAGCCTACGGGGCACGGCGGCGGCACCGGGCCGGCGGCGCGCGGCGGGGCCCGCGACGCGGGCCGTGTGACCGAGACCACCTCCGCTACGAGCGAACGCGTTGCTCCGACGGCGTGGGAACGCGCGCGGGGCGCCGCGGGTTGGGGAAGAGTGTCCGGTGGGAGCAGCAGCTGCCCGCCAGCGTGCACGACCCGGAAGGAGCCGCGCGGATGACCACCGCCACGACCACCCTCAGCAACGCCCCCATGACCGCCTCGGACCGGTGCGACCGGTGCGGTGCCCAGGCCTACGTGCGGGTCGTGCTCTCCGCCGGTGGTGAGCTCCTCTTCTGCGCTCACCACGGCCGCGAGCACGGCCAGGCCCTGCGCGCCGCGGGCGCCCACGTCCACGACGAGTCGCAGAAGCTCGCGGCCACGTCGTCGACCGCGGCGCCCGACGAGCGCTGATCGAGATCGACCCGTTCCACCGGCGAGCCCGGCGTCACCGTGGGTGACGCCGGGCTCGTCGTCGTCGCGCTGGCGATCGCCGTCGGGCTCGTCGGCGTCGTCGTCCCGGTGCTGCCCGGCACCGTCCTGATCGCCGTGGCGACCCTCGCGTGGGCGCTCGTCGAGGGCGGCGCCGCGTGGTGGTTCTTCGCCGGGTCCGCGCTGGTCCTGGCCGCCGGCCAGGTCGCGATGTACCTGCTGCCCGGCCGGCGCATGACCCGCGCCGGCATCCGCCGCACCACCCTCCTGCTCGGCGCGGTCCTGGGCGTCGTGGGGTTCTTCGCCGTCCCCGTCGTGGGGCTGCCGCTGGGCTTCGTGCTCGGCGTCTTCCTCGGCGAGCTGGCCGGGACCGGCCGGGGCCCGGACCGGGGGCGCTCGGCTTGGCGCTCGACCGTCGTGGCCCTGAAGAACGTCGGGCTCGGCGTGGCGATCGAGGCGGGCGCCGGGACGCTCGCCGCGATCGTCTGGGCCGTCGGGGCGCTCAGCCTGCGCTGAGCGCGCTCAGCCGCCGCGAGCCCCCACGACCTGGCTGATCGTACGGGCCATGATCTTCAGATCGCCCCAGAGCGACCAGTTCTCGATGTAGTAGTTGTCGAAGCTGGCCCGGTCCTCGATCGAGGTGTCCCCCCGCAGACCGTGGACCTGCGCCCAGCCGGTCAGACCGGCTGGCACCCGGTGCCGAGCCATGTAGCGCGGGACGCGGGCAGTGAACTCGTCGACGAAGTGCGGTCGTTCGGGCCGGGGTCCGACCAAGCTCATGTCGCCGCGCAGGATGTTCCACAGTTGCGGGAGCTCGTCGAGGGAGGACTTGCGCAGGAAACGGCCGACCGGGCCGAGGCGGTCGTCGTGCTTGATGTTCCAGTTCGTCGCCGACTCGGTGTCGTCCACCGGTTTCAGCGAGCGGAACTTCAGCACCTCGAACGGGGACCCGTCCAGACCGACCCGGACCTGCCGGAAGATGATCCCAGGGCCCCCTTCGAACCGCACGGCCAGCGCGCACGCCAGCATCACAGGCGACAGCGCCAGCAGAGCGGCACCGGAGAGCGCGACGTCGACGGCCCGCTTGATCTGCCAGCTGAAGGTGCGGAACGGCGCCCGCCGAACCCGGACGAGAGGCAGACCCCAGACCTGGTCGGTGTCACGGGTGGTCGTATGCACCTCGAACAGGCGGGGTACTACGAAGATCTCGCAGTCCAAGCGGTCGCAGGTGCGAAGGATGTCGACCAGGTCGGCCTCGCGCCGGTTGCCGAAGGCGACCACGACGACCCGGACCGCGAAGTCCTCGATGAGTTCAGCCAGTTCTGCATACCCGCCCAGCAGGGGGGCCGGCAGGAGCTCGGGGTCGCGCCGGGGCAGCGAGTCGACGAAACCCACCGGGTCGACGCCGTACTCCCGGTGCGCCTGCAGGTCGGCGACGAGCCGCTCACCCACGTTGCCAGCCCCCAGGACGAGGGCAGCGTGGCGGACCAGCCCCATCTGGCGGGCCGTCTTGACCACGGTGTAGGCCAGCCGCCGGAGCACCAGGACCCCCAGCAGCAAGACCAGGGACTGCTCGACGGCGTCCAAGCGGGGACGCGGTTCCAGGAGCAGCGCCGACAGCGAGAGCTCAGTGGTCAGGCACAGGACGGCGCCAGCCAGCAAGTAGGGCAGGTCGTCCAGCAGCGACAACGACAGGCGTGAGCGGTACAGCCCGAACACCCAGAAGCACACGACCACTGCGACCAGGGCAACCGCTTGGACGGGGGCGAACACCCCGCTGGCCAACGCTGAGACGGCGAAGGCGGCCAGGTCCCCCAACAGCAGGTAAGGCCCGACCGGTCCCTTGAGGAAGCGAGGGCGCAAAGCCCGCGGATCGAACGTTCGGGCCGCCGGAACCGGTTCTCCCACCGGGACCTCCTGCTCGCTGACCCCGGTTCCCACGGACCTCGTCTCACCGTCGGCCATCCATCGCCCCCTGAAGCTGGAGTGATTCGGCGCCCCGAGCCGGCAGTCCGTGCCCGGGTCCCTGGTGGATCCTGCGCCGTTCAACAACTGTAGGCACAAGGTCCTCACCGAGCAGGCCGAAACCCCCACATCCAGCTGCACGACTTGCTCACATTCACTGAGCGCAAGGATCTATCAACAGACCGTCACTGGGCGCTTGTGGCCGACACGCTCACGGCCTGCTGGTACGCCTGCCGGACGCGTCTTGCCGTGCGCACGACGTCACGCTGCTCCTCGACCGTGCGGCGGCCGTGAGCGCCTTCCGCCGCGGCGACGGTCGGGTTGGCGAGCCGGGCGGCGATGGCCTCCGCCAAACCCGTGACGTCCTCCAGCTCCACCACCGCCCCGGCTCCCGGCAGCAGCTCGGCGACACCGGCCACCCGCGTGGAGACCACGGAGCGCGCCAAGGCCATCGCCTCCATCGCCACCAGCGGCAGCCCGGCCTCCCACCGACTGGGCAGCGCGACGACGTCGGCCGCGACCAGCCAGCGCCGCACGTCATGGCGGTGACCGGCGAACACGACGTCCTCCGGCGCTGCAACCCGCAGCACGTCGGCGTCCGGACCGTCCCCGACGAGGACCAGACGGGACCCCGGCACCACTGAGCGAACGGCGGGCAGAGCCCGCAGCAGCAGGTCCTGGCCCTTCTGCCGCGCCAGCCGCCCCACGCAGACGATCAGCGGCCCGGCCGGCAACCCCAGCTCGGCGCGGGCCGCGGCACGCTCGGTCTCCCCGGCCGGCACGAGCGCCCGGACGTCGATCCCGTTGGGCACCACCACGGTCGCACCACGCACCCCTACCGCCTCCCCACGGCGCCGCTCGTCCTCGCTCACGCACACCGTCAGCGAGGTCCAACGGACGGCGAAACGCTCCCAGCGCAGGCTCGCCGCCCCCACCAGCCCCTCGACGGCCTCGAACGACCACGCGTGCGGCTGGAAGACCGTGGGCCGCCGCCCACGGACGGCGAGCCGTCCGGCCAGCCCCGCCTTCGCGCTGTGCAGGTGGACCAGATCCGGGTCGACGTCCGCGACGAGAGCCCGCAACCGGGCCACCTCCCCCACCACCGCCGGGCCGGGGGACCGCGTCGCCGCCCAAGGCCGGTACTCCACCCCGTCGTGGGCCAGCCAACCCGGCAGATCCCCCTCCTGCGGGGAGGCCACCACGACCTGCAACCCGTGCGCGAGCTGGTCAGCCACCAGCTGCCGCACCACGACCGGGACCCCGGCGACGGTCGGCTGGGTCACGTGCAGCACCCGCACGGCTTCCTCCTCGTGACTCGACGATCACCGGGCGCCCACGCGGCGCCCCGGCGCGACCCGTTGGGCCAGGACCGCGGCCAGCGGGGGGTGGATCAAGCCTGCACCGGCCAGGACCCGCCGACGCACGCTCGTTCCGGCCCCGGTCAGCAGCGCGGCCGCCTCACGCCGGTCCGCCTGGGGCAGACGCGCCACCCAGCGGTCGTACCGGGCACCGGCCAGCGTGCCGCGCAGAGTGCGGCGGTCGGCGTCCGTCAGCAGGTCCTGCGCCGCGATGCGCCGAACCACCTCGACCCGGCCACGCAGCACACGGTCGCGGTCAGCGGTCTGCTGCCCGTTCCACCGGCGGTACCCGTACAGCGGGGAGGGCACCAGCCCCGCACGCGCCCCGCGCAGGAACATCCGCGCGTAGCACTCCCAGTCCGGGCCGTACCGCAAGTCCTCGGCGAAACCACCGGCCGCCAGCAGCTCGCGCCGGCGCAGGGCTGGGGCCGGCAGGAAGTTCCAGCGCAGGATCTGCGTCCGCTGATCCTGCACCGGGAAGTGGTCGGCCAGCGACCAGGACCCGTCGGCGGCCGGACCGAATTCCTCCCAGGCCGTCGTGACGATCGCCAGGTCCGGCCGCACCTCGGCCACCTGGGCCACGGCCTCCAGCCGGTGCGGGCTCATGGTGTCGTCGCCGTCGAGCACCACGACCAGGTCGGTCACCAACGCCGCCAGCGCGGTGTTCTTGGCCGCCCCCTCACCGCCACGCACCGCACGCCGCACCAGCTCCACACGGTCGGCGAAGGGGGCCACAGCCGCCGCCACGTCGTCGTCGGAAGCGTCGTCGCACACGACCACCTGCTCGGGAGCGCGGGTCTGCGCGGCGATCGAGGCCAGCGCCTGCGGCAGGTGCTCGGCCACGTTGCACGCCGTGACGAGGACGCCCACGGTGAGCCGGTCAGGACGGGTCACTTCCACCCCGGCGGGAGCCAGGTAGGGCCAGCGTCCGCCCACCGCGACTCCCCCTGTCACCGCGACCACCTGGTCAGCGCCGCGAGGAACTGCTGCGGTTCCCAGCGGCCCACGCTCACCCGCGGCACAGCGAACGGGTCAGCCCCCTCCGCCGGCCCCGTGACGTTGACGAACGCCCGCTCGTACCCGGCCCGGCGAGCCTCGGCCGCTTCACGCCGGCGCACCGTGCCGGGCGCTCCGAAGGGGTAGGCCAGCAGCCGGGGCCGGTGCCCCAGGACCTCGTGCAACCGCTCGCGGCTGTCCCGCAGCTCCCGGCCGCTGGCCGCCCGCGACAGCCGACCCAGCGCGGCGTGGGTGCAGGTGTGCGAGCCGATCTCCAGGAGGGGCTCCGCTGCGAGCGCGGCGAGCCGGTGAGCCGGCACCCTCGCGTGCCGGCGGCAGGGACCAGGATCGGGAGGACCGGCCCGACGCTCCAGCTCGGCCAGCACCCGCTCGATCTCCGAGCGGTGCCGCGTCATCAGCGCAGTGCTCAGCCGCTGCAGGGACCGGGTGCGCTCCGACCCGCCCGACAACGGCAGCGCGAACGGGCGGCGCCCCACCACCACCCGCACCCCGTGCGCCGGCAGGCGCTCCAGGACCAGATGCTCGAGCCGATCCCACCAGAACTCCTGAGGGTCGTCCAGTACACCGCTGACCACGAAAAGCGTGGCCGGCAGCCCCAGGCGCCGCAGCAGCGGCAGCGCGACCTCGTCGTTGTCGGCGTACCCGTCGTCGAAGGTGATCGCGGCAGCGGGCCGCGGGCCCACCCGGTGCACCTGCGCCGCCGGGACGATGTCGAAGCGCTCCGCCAGCGCGGCGACCTGCCGCGCGAACAGCTCAGGAGGGACCGTCATGCCGGCCGCGTCTTGCGGGTCGTCGGCGATGCGGTGGTAGAGCACCACGACGTTGGCGCCCCGCGCGCGGAACCGCTGGGGCCAGCGCGGCCGCCGTGCGAGCACAGCGGACAGGCCCGGCAAGCTCGGCGTCACAGGGGGCTCCCGGGGTCGGCGGCGCTTAGGATCACTGCGTGTCGAAGACCGCCCACACTAACGACGGGGCGGCCGCACCGGCCACCGCGGGCCAAGACCCTCTCGCGATCTCAGTCGTCATCGCCTGCCACGACGCGGAACAACACCTGGCCCGGGCGATCCGATCGGCTTTGGCCCAAGACCCGCCGCCCGCGGAGGTGGTCGTCTGCGACGACGGCTCCAAGGACGCCAGCGCGACGGTGGCCGCTTCCTTCGGCCCGGCCGTGCGGCTCGTGCGGCACCGGACCAACCAGGGCGAGGCCGCGGCCAAGAACACCGCGGTCCGCACCGCGACCTCCCCGTGGGTGGCCGTCCTGGACGCCGACGACGAGTGGCTGCCCGGCCGGCTGCAGGCCGTGCGGGACCTGCTGACGAGACGACCCGAGCTGGACCTGGTCACCACCGACGCCCAGCTCGTTCACGACGGCCGCGTGCTGGGCCGCTGGTACGGACCGCACTACCCCTTCGCGTGGGAGGACCAGCGGCGGAAGCTGCTGGAGCGCAACTTCGTCTTCGGGCACGTGGTGGTGCGCCGGGAGGCTTTCCTGGCCGTCGGCGGCTTCGACCCGGCCGTCCGGCACGCCACCGACTGGGACTGCTGGATCCGGATGGCCTTCGCCGGTGCCCGGCTCGGCCTGGTCCCTGAGCCACTGGCCCGCTACCACCTGCACGAGGGCAGCTTGAGCTCGGACCGCGGTGCCATGGCCTCGTCGATCGCAACGTTTCTGCGTCGGCGGCTGCACGAGCTCCCTCTCACCGCGGCGGAGCGGGTCACGGCCGAGGGCACTGCTCGCGAGCAGGACCGGCAGGCCGCCCGGTACCGGCTGAAGTCCCGGCTCGCCACCCAGGGCCCCGCGACGCGCGCGGCCGCTTGGCGGGTGCTCACCGACACCGGGCAACCGGTCCGGTCCCGGGCGATCGCGGGCCTGGCCGGCGTCGCCCCCGGGCTCGTCGGCCGCGTGCAGTCGCACCGCGACACCCGCACCTGGATCGGTCCCGGCGACGTGAGGCTGCCGCGCACAACCGCTCCTGAGCCACCGGCCGCCGCACCCGCCCCGCGGCGGCCCAGGGTCCTGCTCACCCTGCCCGACCGACCCTGGCCCGCTGACGGCGGCAAGCGCCTGCGTTGCTCCACGACGCTGCGGGCCCTGGCGGACCTGCCCGGCGTCGACCTCGACGTCGCCGTCCTGTTCGCCGGGCCCCCCGTGCCGCGACCGCTGCCGCCCGGGGTGCGCGTCGCCACGGTGCTCCAGGTCGACGCCGGGCCGCGGCGCCGGCTGCCGGGGATGCTCGCCTCCGCGGTGCGGGTGGTTCCGTGGCAGATCGCCGTCGTGCGCTGGGGCGTGGCTCGACGCGCCCTGCGACCGCTGCGCGACCAGCGCTACGACCTGGTGTGGTTCGGCTACTCCGACCACGCGGTCAGCCTGGGCCGGACCCTGCGCGGGTGCCGCACCGTCGTCGACATGGACGACGTGGAGACCGCCAAGCTGCGCTCGTTCCTGGCGCTGCCCGCGGACTCCCCCACCACCCGCCGGGCCGTGCGCTGGCAGCGTCGCGTCGAGCGGCCGCTGTGGGCCGCCGTGGAGGAGCGCGTCCGGCGGATCGCCGACACCGTGGTCGTCTGCAGCGACCTCGACAGGACCCGCGTCGCCGGGCCCCGCACCGAGGTGGTGCCCAACTCCTACCCCCCACCCGCGCAGCCGCGACCAGCCCGGCCGCTCCCCGAGCGGCCCGTCCTGCTCGTCGTCGGCACGTACCACTACCCCCCGAACGTGGACGCGGCCGTGCACGCCGCCACCCGCGTCCTGCCCCTGGTGCGCGAGCTCGTGCCCGGCACCCGGCTGCGGCTGGTGGGCCGGGGCGGTGTGGACCTGCTGGCCGACCTGAACGGGCTGCCGGGGGTGGAGGTCGTCGGGGACGTCGAGGACATCGACGCGGAACTGGCCGGGGCCGACGTGGCGCTCGTCCCCGTCCGCTACGGGGGAGGGACCCGCGTCAAGGTCCTCGAGGCGTTCGCCCACGGGGTCCCCGTGGTGAGCACGCGCCTGGGCAGCGAGGGGCTCGACGCGCTGGACGGGGTGCACCTGCTGCACGGGAACACGCCCGGGGAGATGGCCGAAGCCTGCCGTCGCGTCCTGCAGGAGGAAGGGCTGGGCACCCGGCTGGCCGAGGCCGCGCAGCGCTTGCACGAGCAGCGCTACCGCCCGGAGGTCGCGCGCGCTGCCGTGCAGCGCGTCGCCCGCCGGCACTTGGGTCTGCCGACCGAGGACACCGGCCCGCCCGCCGGGAGCACCGGGACCTGACCACCCGGCAGGCTCCTCAGCGGGCAGTCGGCACGACGGTCCGCAGGGTCTCCAAAGCCACGTCGTCCCAGCTGCGCACCCGCTCGGGTGCGCGTCGCGGTACCCGGGGGGCGGCGAAGGCGGTGACCACGGCCTCCGCCCACCCCGCGGCGTCGGTCCCGGGCACGTGGACCGCCCCCGGCCCGGCGACCTCCCGCAGCGCGGGGTCCTCGGAGGTGATCAGTGGCGCCCCCAGCGCGAGCGCCTCAGCGGCGGGCAACCCGAACCCCTCGGCCAGGCTGGGGCACAGGACGACGGTGGCGTTCTCGTAGCACCAGCGCAGCTCGGCGTCGGAGAGGAACCCCAGCGCCGCCAGGTCCCCACGGGCGACCAGCCGACTGTGCTCCTGCCCCGTCCGGGTGGGGCCCCAGCTGGGCGGCCCCACCACCGCCAGGACCGCACCGGGCCGCCGGCGGACCACCTCGGGCCACAGGTCGACGAGGAAACCCAGGTTCTTGCGCGGCGACGGGTCCCCGACGACCACCGCGAACTCCCGACCCACCAGGGCGGGGACCGGGACGGGGTCGGCCGACAGCAGTGCCGGTGAGGCCGCCAGCGGGACGACGGCGGTCCGGTCCGCGACCGAGGGGACGTGGTGCACCAGCCGTTCCCGGGTGGCCGCGCTGACGCAGACGACGGTCTCGGCCTGGCGCACCGAAGCCAGGTACGGACCGGTCAGGAGGCGCCGCTTCAGCGTGCCGAACTCGTGCGGCCGGTCCAGGGGCAGCATGTCGTGGACGGTCAGCACCCGCCGGCCGCGGCCCCAGCGCGGCAGCAGGTGCTTGGTGCCGTGCACGACGTCGACGTCGCGGTGGAAGGCCGGCAACACCCCGGCCCGCTCGGCCAGCGACCGCACCGGCGTGGGAGCCGCGGGCACGACGTGCACCCGCCGCGGATCGCCCAGGAGGTCGGTGAAGAAGGGCCGCGCCGCCGGTTCGGCCAGCACCGACACCTCGACGTCGGGCCGGGCGTCCAGCGCACGCGCCAGCCCGACCGTGTACCGCACGATGCCGCCGCCCGCACCGGACGCCGGGACGTGGGTCGCGAGCATCAACCAGGTCAGCGGGCGGTTCACGTCGTGCTCCTCAGGGTCGGTCGCGGGGACGTGGGACGGGGCGGCCGGGCCCGGCTGACGTACCACCAGGTCAGGAGCAGCGCCAGGAGCGTCGGCAGGACGCGACCCTGACCCCAGTACAGGTACCGCGGCATCTCGAACAACCCCGTCGCGAGCACGGGGTACAGCAGGACGGCCAGGAGGTGTCCGTCGCAGCAGGCACGGTAGGCCAGGCCCAGCAGGCTGCCCACCACCAGGAAGAAGGCCAGACCCCCGACGGTCCCGTAGTCCAGGAAGGGGATCGCGACCCCGCCCGGGCTGTTGAACTCCGGGTTTCCGTACTGCTGCAGCAGGGTGGAGAAGTCGTCGGGTTCGGAGCGTCCGGTCAGCAGGGTGTACAGGTGCAGCTGAGCGATCCCCGGCGCCGTCCAGAAGCCTTCGATGCTGCCGTAGGGGACGCTCCCGCCCTCGTCATGCAGCAGGGCCAGCTGCCCGTTGTTGTAGGCCGTGCCGTAGTAACCAGCCAGCCGGTCCAAGGCGAACTGCACGAACGACCCGCCGCGGTGCTGGGAGTAGAACACCCAGCTGCGGGAGTACTCGAAGGCGCTGAAGACGGCCACGACCGCCGGGACCAGCAGGAAGGGGGCCAACTGGACCAGTCGCGCTGGAATCCGTCCGGCCCGGTACGAGATCGCCAGGGCAGCCACGGCGACCAGCGGGATGAGCAGTTCGAGGACGGCCAGCCGCTCGGTGAGGAAGTAGGTGCGCAGCAGCGCCAGGAAGAGGACCAGGGCCAACCGGAGCTCCAAGCCCCGGTCACGGCCGCTGGACAGCAGAACAGCAGCCAGGACGACGTAGGCGATGCCGAGCTGGGTCAACGTCGTCACCCCCGTGACGGGGGCGAACTGCAACCGCAGGGTCGAGTCGAAGGCGTCCTGGTCGGTCAGCACCGTCAGCAGCTGAGCCGGCCGGGCCCCTCGTGCCACCCCGGCCGCCGCCATGGCCAGATACCCCACCACCGTCAGCCGGAACACGACCGTCGCGGCGCGGCGGAGCCGGGACCGCTGCGCTGCGGTGAGCTGTGGCCAGCCGCCAGCTGCGGAGGCCGGGCTTCGCAGGAGCGGCCACAGCGCCCCGAGGCAGAACAGTGCCGCCCCCAGGGCGAACAGCCACGCCGTCGCCGGCGTCAGCACCTTCGGCGTGCCCCAGCTCTGCCGGAAGTACGCGTCGTCGAAGAAGACGGCGAGAACCAGCGTGGCCGGTACGACCAAGAGGACCGCGCCCGCCGGGGAGAGCCACCACACGCCCGCCCGCCCGTCCGCGGCGCTCACCCCTCGCGTGCCGCACCGCCGGACCGGGCCCGCGCGAGCGCGAACAGGAGTCCCAGCAGCGCGCCGAGCACCAAGCCGGTGACCCCGGCGCGTGCGGCCCCACCCCACCGGCTGGTCTCGACCACCACCGGGGCCTGCACCACGGTGGAACCGACGGTCGCCGAATCCGCAGCCAGCGCCAGCTCGTTGCGCTCGGCCAGCAGCCTGCTGGCTTCCGTCCCAGCCGGGTCGGTGCCGCCGGAGGCCGCGGCGAGGGCGGCCAGCTGGTCGTCCAGGACGCCGGAGATCGCGTCTGCGCGGACCGTGAGTTCGGCCGCGCGGCGCTCGTCGTAGACGGCCAGGGCCGCGGTCACCGCATCGCGGGCGGTTGCCGCCGTCGGCGCGGACGCGCTGACCTCGATGACGTCGGTGACCCCGACCTGGGTCGCGCCGAGGTCGTGGACGGTGTCGTCCCCGACGCGGTCGCGCACAGCGGTCAGGACGTCCGGGCTAGCGATGAGCAGCAGTTGCGTCTGGATGAAGCGGTCGGGTTCGGCGGCGGCCTCCTGCTCCCCCGGCAGGGTCGGGTCGGATGCTAGAAGGACTCGAGCCACGGCTTGCGGGTTTGGGACACGCACAGCGCCCACGACGACACCGACGAGGGCGCCGAGGACGGCCAGCACGAGAACGGGGAGTGCCCAGCGCGCCGGCCCCCGCCGAGGAGTACCCACCCCGGTCGCCCCTCGCTGCCCGTCGAGCCCCGCCTCCGGAGGTGTCTGCGTCACCGTGGTCCCTTCGGGTGTCGATCCGGCCGGCGGAACCGGCGACAGCACTCACCAGCGTAGGCGGTCCGGTCGCCGTCCATGACCGGAAGTCGTGGACGCGCACAATGCATGCACACCGCCATACTGGTCTGCGATCATCCTGGTTCTAATCGTCCGACCGTGCCAACGGGGAGGAGTGCGTGTGCGCGCTGGCGCGTGGGTTCTCCTCCCTCAAGCCACCTCACGCCTCGTCTCCGTAGGTGTCTTCGCTGTCGCCGCCAACCGGTGCAGCGCGTCGGAACTGGGAGCGCTCGCCCTCGCGACCGCCGTGTGCTCGGCCCCTGCTGCGCTGGCACCTGCCATGATCGGCAAGCCGATGGCAGCGCTGACCGACGAGGACGGGCGCCGACGCGCCGCCCCACTGGCGCAGTCCGCGGCCCTGTTGGCCACGCTGCTGCTGGCGGTGGTGGTTGCGGCAGCGGCCTCGATCACCAGCGGGCTGACGCAGCTCGCCCTCACGGGTGCGGCCCTGGGCTTACCAGCCGTCATGCTGGTGGAAAGCTCCTACTGGCGACGTGTCTTCCTCGACGGGGCCCGTCCGGCGGGGGTGCACCTGGCAGTGGCGTACGCCGGCCAGGCCGTCCTGGTGGCCGCCGCGGCTCCCTGGTTGCCGAGCCGTTGGGTGGTGCTCGCCCCGTTCGCCGCGCTGCTGCTCGTCGCCCTCACGGGGTTGCTGCTGATGCGTGACCGAAAACTGTCCTGGTCCGGCGCCCGGGAGTGGTGGGGCCCCCGCCGCGGCTCCTGGTGGCCCTACGTCGTCGGGGTGAGCGCCGGGGTCGCCCTCGTGCAGAGCATCCCGGTCGTGCTCTCGGCGACAGCGGGCTACACCGCCACGAGCGTCTACCGCGCAGGGGAACTGGCGTTCGGCGGCACGAACCTTCTCATCGGAGTGGCCTCTCAGACCCTGCTCACGCAGGGCAGCAGCGCCCCCCGCCGCGCGTACTCGCGCGGGGCGGCGCTCGGTGCCGCGGTCGCCGGGCTCAACGGGCTGGTGCTGGCCCTCGCGCCCGAGGGGCTCCTCCGCGTCTTCCTGGGACCGGTCACCCCCCTCGTCCTGGAGATCCTGCCCCTGATGACCACGCAGCGCGCAGCCCTGGCCGTCAGTTCCATCGGAGCTATGCTCCTCATCCCGCTGCTGTCGGCACACCGCATCGGCGTGCTGGACGTGATCGCTGCGGGGCTCGCACTGTCGATGCTGGTCGTGGGGGGTCTGGTGGATGGGCTCGACGGTGCAGTGGCCGGTCTGGCCGCCGCCGAGGTGCTGCTGGCCGTGACCTACGTCGTACTGCTGCGCAGGGCCACGTGAGCGGCGCGGAACTGCCGACCGTCGGCCTGGCGATCACCACCATCGGCCGCCCGGCGCTGGCCGGGTTGCTGCGGTCGGCGGCGGAGTCGCTCGTGCCCCCGGTGGCCGTCGCGGTGGCCGACCAGTCACCGCCCGGGACGAAGCTGCCGACTGGTCCGGTCGACCCGCCGTACGAGCTGCGCGTGGTGCCCAGCGAGGGCGGTGCCTCGGCGGGGCGCAACGACGCCGTCCGCGCGCTGCTCGGGCGCGCCGAGGTCCTGGGCTTCCCCAATGACGACAGCAGCCTGCCCGCCGGCACCCTGGGGGCCGTGGCTGCGGCGTTCCGAGCACCTGACGTGGTCGCCGTGGCGTGCACCCTGGTGGAGCAGGGCACCCCCCGCTTCCAGCTGCCCCCCGCGGGCACGGCCCTGGACGACCGGTCGGTCTGGCGGGCGATCGAACCGTCCATGTTCATCCGGGCCGCGGCCTTCGACGCCGTCGGCGGGTTCCGGGCCGACCTCGGCACGGGGGCCCCCACGCCCTGGCAGTCCGGGGAAGGCACGGACCTGCTGCTGCGCCTGATGTCGGCGGGCGGGCGCGTTCTGAGCCGGCCGGACCTGGAGGTGGACGGCCCCGGAGAGCGTCGCTCCCTGGCCCCCGACGCCCTGGTGCGCAAGCACCGCGCCTACGCCCGGGGAACGGGGCACGTCTACCGCTCGCACCCCTACTCTTCGCTGGTGCGCTGGCGGACGGTGGCCGGGCCCTGGCTGCACCCGGCCTCGCACGACCCCGACCTGCGACTGTCGCTGCGGCTGGCCATCGCCCGCTCGGTCGGCCGCGTGGAGGGGCTCCTCGGCCGCGTCCTGCCGGGGAGCACGCAGCGCTGGCAGTGACTGACGGACCGGTGGCAGATGCTCAGGCGCGGTGCAGGACCGCGGTGACCAGCAGCGGCACCTCGGGGTCGTCGGTCAGCAGCGTCGCGCGCGGCAGCTCCTCGGCCGCGGCCCCCAGCAAGAAAGCCCGCGCGGCCGCGCCGTTGCCGACGGCCCGGACGTCCCCGGCCCCGCCCGCCGCCGCGACCAGGTCGCTGAACCCCCGCGCCGTCCAGCGCCAGCGGTCGCCCTCCCCGGCCAGCCGGCTCAAGCAGGGGACGGTGACGAGCAGCCGGCCCTGCGGCCGCAGGGCCACCAACAGGTTGCGCAGGGCGGCGCGCGGGTCGGGGACGTACTGCAGCGTCTGGGTCACCACTGCTGCGTCGTAGGTGCCCGCGGCCAAGGTCACCTCGTCGCAGAGGTCTCCGACGACCGTGGCCAGCGGGTTGGCGGGGTCGATGTCCAGGACGTCCACGGCCGAGGCTCCCGACGCGGTCGCGTACTGGTCCTCCTTGACCTCCAGGACGCGGCCGTGGACGTGCTCCCGTTGTTCCTGGAGGAACCGTTCGATGTAGAAGCGGTCGACGGGCGTCCCGCGCTCGAACCCCCACTCGCTGAGCGGGTCGGCGCGCCGCAGGTCCACCGAGCGCAGCAGCAGGGTCACCCGCCGGGCGAGCGCGGACCGGGCGACCGAACGGCGGCCCAGGGCTGACTTGGCACGACGCAACTCCTGCTTCAGCACCCTGTCGACAGTAGCCTGCGACGGTGCGACCTCGGGGGAACCGGCCCGCCTACCGGTTGTCGGTGGCGACCGACGCGCAAGTGCTGGGGGGCGCGGAGGTCTTCCTGCAGCACCTGCTGCGAGGACTGCCCGACGACGTCGAGGTCTCCGTCTTGGGCAGCTCCCCGTCCGTGCTGCGCGCCGTGTGCGCCGGCACCCCGGTCCGCTGGGCCGTGCCCGCCCCGGGTCCGGCCGGGACGTTGCGGGTGTTGCACGCGCAGCGTCCCGACGTCCTGCACGTCAACCTCACCGCCTTCACCAGCTGCCGTCCGGTGCTGCTTGCCGCAGCCGCGGCACGAGTGCCCAGCGTCCTGGTCGACCACCTGCCCACCCCCGGCCTGACGTGGCGCGGCCGGAGCCTGCAACGCCTGGTGACGACGTGGGCGGCAGCCCGGGTCTCGGTCAGCGCCTCCTCCGCCCGGGCGGTCGAGCAGCTGGGCGGGTTGCGTCCGGGATCCGTGCTGGCCATCCCCAATGGCGTCCCGGTTCCTCGCGTGCGGCCCGCGCCGCAGGTGCGGCGGCCCGCGCTGGGCGTGCTGGCCCGACTGGAGCCGCAGAAGGGGGTCGACGTCCTGCTCGAGGCACTGACCGCCCTGCCGGGAGTGGAACTGCACGTGGCCGGCGAAGGGTCTGGCTGCGCGGACCTGCAGCAGCAGGCCGCGGCGCTGGGGTTGACCGACCGGGTGCGCTTCCGCGGCCGTGTGCCTGACGCGGCGGACCTGCTCAGCGACGTCGACGTCCTGGTAGTTCCCTCCCGGTTCGAGGCCCTGCCGCTGGTCGTGCTGGAGGCGATGCACGGCGGTGTCCCCGTGGTGGCCAGCCGGGTCGGCGGCATCCCGGAGGCGGTCCTGGACGGGCAGACCGGTCTGCTGGTCCCCGCCGGCGACGCCGTCGCCCTGGCCGGAGCGTGCCGCACGCTGCTGGACGACCCCGGTCTGCGGGCCCGGCTGGCGACCCGAGCCAGGGTTCGAGCGGACGAGCTGTTCTCGGTCACCGCCATGGCGAGGCGCTACGACGGGCTCTACCGGCGGGTCGTCGGCCTCAGCGCGTGAGAGGGGCGCTGCGCAGGGTGCGACTGCCGCCCCGGACGGTCGCGGCAGCGGGCACGGCCGGGGTGGTGGCCGACAGCGTGTCGGCGACCGCGCTGCCGTTGACCGTCCAGCCGACGAGCGAGCACGCGGCCGTCCCGAGGTTGCTGCTGAAGGGCGCGGGGGCTCCGTGGACGTCGAACCGGGCGAAACGGAGGTCCTGCACCGAGCTCCCCCGCTCGCCGACGACCCCGACCTGCCAAGGGGCCGTGGTGCGGGTGCTGCGGACGGTGACCGAGGACAGGGAGATCTGGGACGGCGAGTGGTTGGGACGCCCCGCGTACACCAGGACGGCGCCGTGGCCGACCGATGCGTTGATGTTCGCGCCTTCCAGCAAGGCTCCCTCCACGGTCACCCGGCGCGGGGCGAACGTGAAGTAGGGAGCCCCTTCGGAGGCGATGTAGACGGCGGCGGCGTTGGAACGGCGGACGGTGACGTCGCGGTAGGTGATGTCCTCGCCGCCCACCACGGTCACCCCTCGCCCCCAGGTGGTGTCGGAGACGTTGGGGGAGTCCACCAGCACCCGGCGCACCGGGACGCCGTCGCCCTGGTAGGACACGACCGCCACGCCGTCGTCCCCGCTGCGCTGCACGACGGGCCGGCGCACGACGCCGTCGTGAGCTCCACCGGTGATGTGGATGCCGTCGGCACGGGTGCCGCGGACCACGACGTCCTCCAGGAGGAAGTCGTGGGCGCCGGTGCCGACGTAGACGCCAGCAGCGGCGGCGCCCTCCACGGTGACCCGGCGCACGACGACCCCGTTGGCGGCGATGCGCAGCTTCATCTGCTCAAAGGCGTCCCAGCGCCGAGTGGTGGGGCCTGCGCGCAGGACCAGCCCCCCGTCCAGGACGACCCGGTCGGCGGCCACGAGGACGGCCGAGCGGGACTCCGCGGTGGCCAGCAGCACGCCCGGACCGGTCACTCGCACCCCGGCCACGCCGATGCGCAGGACATCGGTGTGGCGGAAGGTGCGCCCGGCCGGCAGCGCGAGCGTGTCTCCGGCCCGCAGGGCGTCGAGGGCGTGCTGCAGGGCCGCCGTGTCGTCGGTGACACCGTCACCGCGGGCACCGAAGGTCAACGGCGAGAGCGTGCGTGCAGCCGTGCCGGTCGTCGGGGTCGCGCTGGAGGCGGCCACTGGGGCGGCTGCGGTGGCGGCGGCCGCCGGGACGCTCGAGATCAGGCCCACGAGGACCAGGATGGTGACCAGGCAGGCACGGCGCATGCTGAGAACCTCGGCGCCCCGGGACGCCGACTGGAGCCCTGGCAGCAACTCAGCCGCCTGGACGAGCGGTCCGGGCCGGCGCGGCTAGGGTGCTGAGGTGCCCACTGCAGCCCCCGGTGTCGAGTGGACGGAGAACTCGCCGGACCTCAAGCGCTCGTTCCGCCCGCTGCGGGAGCTCTGGTCGGCGCGCGAACTCATCGGCTTCTTCGCGTTGCGCGACCTGCGGGTGCGCTACAAGCAGGCCGTCCTGGGAGTCGTGTGGGCTGCAGCGCAACCCGCGGCCGCCGTGCTCGTCTTCACGCTCGTCTTCCACCACGTCGCCCGCACCGCGACCGATGGCATCCCCTACCCCGTCTTCGCGATGGCTGGTCTCGTCACCTGGACGTACTTCGCCGCCGTCGTCAGCCAGGGCAGCCTCGTCCTCGTCGACAACGCCTCGCTCATCACGAAGGTGCACTTCCCCCGGCTCGCGGCTCCCGCGTCCGCCTTGCTGCCCCCGCTGGTCGACCTCGGCGTTGGCCTGGCACTGCTCGCAGTGTTGGCCGTCGTGTACCGGCAACCCCCGACGTGGAACCTGCTGGCGCTGCCGGCGTGGCTGCTGCTGCTGGTGGTGACGGCCCTGGGGGTGTGCCTGTGGCTGTCGGCCCTCAACGTGCGCTACCGCGACGTCAAGCACGCCCTGGGCCCGGTCATGCAGCTGTGGCTCTTCGCCAGCCCGGTGGCGTACTCCTCGGGCTCCCTGCCCGAGGGAGTCCGTTGGGTCTACGTGGTCAACCCCGTGGCAGGGGTCGTCGAGCTCGGCCGCTGGTCCTTGCTGGGGACCCCCTGGCCGGGCTGGCAGCTGGCCGTCTCCGTCCCGGTCGCCCTGGCGCTCTTCCTCAGCGGCAGCTGGTACTTCCAGCGCGCCGAGCGATCCTTCGCGGATGTGGTCTGATGGCCGACCGCGTCGAGTTCCGCGGAGTCAGCAAGCGGTACGTGCTGGGGCGCAGTGGGACGACGGCTCGGGAGGCGATCTCGGCCGCCGCAGGCCGCTTGCGCGGAGTGCCCGCCCCCACCACGCGGGAGCTGTGGTCGCTGCGGGACGTCGACTTCGAGCTGTCCAGCGGCCAGTCCTTGGGAATCGTGGGTCGCAACGGGGCCGGCAAGAGCACGATCTTGAAGATCCTGGCCCGCATCACCTCCCCCACCCTGGGGGTCTCCCGCACGCGCGGACGGGTGGCAGCCCTGCTGGAGGTCGGCACCGGCTTCCACCCCGAACTCAGCGGACGCGAGAACGTCCTGCTCAACGGGGCGATCCTGGGGATGGGCCGGCGCGACATCATCCGGCGGTTCGACTCCATCGTGGAGTTCGCCGGGGTGGAGCGCTTCCTGGACACCCCGGTCAAGCGCTACTCCAGCGGCATGTACTTACGCCTGGCCTTCGCAGTCGCCGCGCACCTCGAACCGGACATCCTCGTCGTCGACGAGATCCTGGCCGTCGGGGATGCGGAGTTCCAGCGCCGCTGCCTGGGCCGGATGGCCGAGGCCGAGGCCGAGGGCCGCACCGTGGTGTTCGTCAGCCACGACCTGGAAGCGCTCAGCCGGTTGTGCGAGCGGTCGTTGTGGCTGGATGCCGGGCAGGTGCGCGAGGAGGGTCCCACCCGACAGATCGTGCGCCGGTACCTCGCCTCAGGGCTGGCGAGCGCCGAGGGTGGAACGGGACTGCTCGAGCGCGGTCCGGTGCGGGTGGAGGCCGTGCGACTGACTCCGGAGGGCGGGGTTGCCGGGGACCCGGTGCTGCGGGACACCAGCACCACGGTCGAAGTGGACCTGACACTGTCGGAGGAGGTGCGCGACCTGGACGCGGCGGTCATCGTGACCACGGCATCCGGGGTGCGCCTGCTCGATGAGGCCTTGGATCGTGACCAGGTCGCCCGGCGGCTGCCGGGCCGGTACCGGCTGAGGATGCTGATTCCGCCGGTGCTGAACGTGGGTGAGCACACCTTGGGGTTGTGGCTGGGCACCCCGTACAGCGACATGCTCGACGAACCTTCCCTCGTCCCGTTCACCGTCCACGGCAGCGACCAGGGGCGGCCGGCGCGGGTGGTGGCCCTGGAACTGCCCGTGACTCTGCGCCCCCGAGACGTCGGAGCGTGACGTTCCCCGTCCCCCGCTCCACCACTTGCATTCTCGGTGGCAGGGCGCGTGGGCTGTTGCGGAGGGTGATGCCGTGTGCACGTGTGTGGCTTGACTGCGGCGGCGGACTGACCGCGGCCCGTGGGGTGGTCCAGTCCGCGGTCAGTTCGACCTAGAGCCTGCCCGAGGGTGACAGCCGGCTTACCCCGATCGCCATTGGTCGTCCTGACGGGGGGTTGCTTCGAAGTCGAGAAGGACGTGTCGGTCTACACGGACATCCACGTCTGCGTGCACGGGGAGGACATCCTGCGCTCGGCAGCGGTTTCGCCGACGATGCACTGCGACTGTCGTCCCACCGGTGGATCGCGACGTCGCGGTCGGGGGACGGGTGACCGTGCAGGACGACGTAAGCCACCGGGTCCGAGACGAGCTGCAGCGATGATCACTTCTGGATGAGGTCAAAGGCCGCGGTCCTCGGGAGGTGACGATCGGCAAACGCTCGATCGTCGCAGCCCACGCCGTCCTGACGCGCGATGTGCACCTGAGACGTTGGTGGCCGTCGCCCCGGCTCGAGTAGCAGGTACGGGTCCCAGCTGAGGTTGAACGAGCTAGCCCGCACTACTCGATCAGAAGGATCCGACCGAGTAGTGCGGGGCTGCGGGCGGTCAGTCCAGGTAGTCCCGCAGGACTTGCGAGCGCGACGGGTGGCGTCGCCTCAACATCGTCCTGGACTCGATCTGGCGGATCCGCTCGCGGGTCGCGCCATAGACCATGCCGATCTCGTCGAACATCTTGGGCGGGCCGTCGGTCAGCCCAAGACGCTTGCCCCTCCTGCTCGGCGCGGTCCTCGGCGTCGTGGGGTTCTTCGCCGTCCCCGTCGTGGGACTGCCGCTGGGCTTCGTGCTCGGCGTCTTCCTCGGCGAGCTGGCCGGGACCGGCCGGGGCCCGCACCGGGCGCGCTCGGCCTAGCGCTCGACCGTCGTGGCCCTGAAGAACGTCGGGCTCGGCGTGGCGATCGAGGCGGGCGCCGGGACGCTCGCCGCGATCGTCTGGGCCGTCGGGGCGCTCAGCCTGCGCTGAAGGCCACGGCCTGGTCGATCACCCAGGTCACCCCGAACCGGTCGGTGAGCATGCCGTACAGCGGGGAGAACGGCGACGGCCCCAGCGGGGTCCGGACGTGCCGGGCCCCGCGGGCGAGCCCCGTGTAGGCCGCCTCGACCTCCTCGGCGCTCCCGCAGCGCAGCGAGACGTAGACCGCGTGCACGCCCGGGTCGAAGTCCCGGTCGGTCTGGACGTCGTAGGCCATGACGTGGAAGCCGCCCGGGCTGCGCACCTCGCCCCACAGGACGTGCCCCGGTTCCCCCTGCGGGTCGTGCGCCTGCCCGTAGGTGACGAGCGTCGGCTCCGCGCCGAAGACGTCGCCGTAGAACGCCAGGGCCTCGCCGGCCTCGCCGCGGAAGTTCAGGTGGGTGGTGGTGACGGTGCTCACGGTGGGCTCCTCCGGTTCGGCCGCCGGGTCTGTCCCGGGGTCAGGAGGAACTCTGCCGGGGGTGGCGGTCAGGTCCTGGCCTCTTCTGCGGCCATGATGGAACCGTGAGCGGGACCCCGGGACGTCTGCTGTCGCTGCTGTCGCTGCTGCAGGCACGCCGCGACTGGCCCGGCCCGGTGCTGGCCGACCGGCTGGAGGTCAGCCCGCGGACGCTGCGGCGCGACGTCGAACGGCTGCGCGGCCTCGGCTACCCGGTGCGGGCCACTAAGGGACCCGACGGCGGGTACCGCCTCGACGCCGGTGAGGACCTGCCGCCCCTGCTGTTCGACGACGAGCAGGCCGTCGCGCTGACCCTCGCGCTGCGGACCGCCGCCGCGGCCGGCTCCGGGACCGGCGAGGGGGCGGCCCGGGCGCTGACCACCGTGCGGCAGGTCCTGCCGTCGCGCCTGCGGCACCGCGTCGACGTCCTCGCCGAGGCCACCGTCGTCGACGACCCGGGCGCCGGGGCGGACCCCGGGGTGCTGCTGGCCCTCGGGCGTGCCGTGCAGGCGCGCGACCTGCTGCGGCTGGACCTGCGCGGGGAGCCGCGCCGGGTCGAACCGCACCACCTGCTGCACCGCCGCGGCCGCTGGTACCTGCTGGCCTGGGACCTCGACCGCGACGACTGGCGCACGTTCCGGGTCGACCGCATCACCCCGAAGCTGCCCACCGGTCCCCGGTTCACGCCACGACGGCTCCCCGGTGACGACCCGGCCGCCTTCCTCGAGGCGCGGTTCAAGGGGTCCGCGGTCCGTGACGCGTGGCCGTGCTCGGGGCAGGTCGTGCTGCGCCGGCCCGCCGCGGAGGTCGCCGCCCTCCCCGGCGACGCGACGGTCGAGGCGCTCGACGCGGACCGCTGCCGGGTCGCCCTGGGGTCCTGGTCGTGGATCGCGCTGGCGGCCGCCGTCGGGCGGTTCGACGCGCCGGTCGAGCAGGCCTCCCCCGCAGCGCTGCGGGCCGCGTTCGCGACGCTGGCGGACCGGTTCTCCGCCGTCGGGGGCCCGGTGCGACCGGGGCGGACGCACGACGGCCCGGCCGGGGAACCCGACCGGGCCGTGCGTGTCCCGGGCGATCAGTCCAGGTAGTCGCGCAGCACCTGCGAGCGCGAGGGGTGGCGCAGCTTCGACATCGTCTTGGACTCGATCTGGCGGATCCGCTCGCGGGTCACGCCGTAGACCTTGCCGATCTCGTCGAGCGTCTTGGGCTGGCCGTCGGTCAGCCCGAAGCGCATGGAGACCACACCGGCCTCGCGCTCGGACAGCGTGTCCAGGACCGAGTGCAGCTGCTCCTGCAGCAGCGTGAAGCTCACCGCGTCGGCCGGGACGACCGCCTCGGAGTCCTCGATGAGGTCACCGAACTCGGAGTCGCCGTCCTCGCCCAGGGGGGTGTGCAGCGAGATGGGCTCGCGGCCGTACTTCTGGACCTCGACGACCTTCTCCGGAGTCATGTCGAGCTCCTTGGCGAGCTCCTCCGGAGTGGGTTCGCGGCCCAGGTCCTGCAGCATCTGCCGCTGGACGCGGGCGAGCTTGTTGATGACCTCGACCATGTGCACCGGGATGCGGATGGTGCGGGCCTGGTCGGCCATGGCGCGGGTGATGGCCTGGCGGATCCACCACGTCGCGTACGTCGAGAACTTGTAGCCCTTGGTGTAGTCGAACTTCTCCACCGCGCGGATGAGCCCGAGGTTGCCCTCCTGGATGAGGTCCAGGAAGAGCATGCCGCGGCCCGTGTAGCGCTTGGCGAGGGAGACGACCAGGCGGAGGTTGGCCTCCAGGAGGTGGTTCTTGGCGCGGCGGCCGTCCTCGCTGATCCACCACAGCTCGCGCTTGAAGATCGGGTCGATGTCGTCGCCGGAGTGGAGCTTCTCCTCGGCGAACAGACCGGCCTCGATGCGCTTGGCGAGCTCGACCTCCTGCTCGGCGTTGAGGAGGGCGACCTTGCCGATCTGCTTGAGGTAGTCCTTGACGGGGTCGGCCGTGGCGCCGGCGGTCGAGACCTGCTGGGCCGGGGCGTCGTCCTCGTCGTCGTCGCGCAGGACGAACGCGCCGCCGGTCTTCTTGGCGGTGCCCTCCTCCTCGGGCGCGTCGGCGGCCTCGGTGGTGGTCTCCTCCTCCACCACGACCTCGTCGTCCTTAAGGTCCTCGGTGAGGTCCTCGAGGGGCTCGTCGGCCTCTTCGGCGGCGGGGTCGTCGTCCTTGGCCGTCTTGGCCGTGACCTTCGACGTGGCCTTGGTGGCGGTCTTGGCCGCAGCCTTCGTCGCCGTCTTGGCGGCGGACTTCGCCGGGCCCTTGGCCGCGGCCTTGGCGGCGGGACGGGCCGGGGCGGCCCCGTCCTCCCCGTCGACCGGCGCGGCGGCGCGCTTGGCGGCCGGGCGGGCCGTCTTGGTGGCCGTGGCGGTGGAGGTGGCGCGGCGGGCGCCGGCGGCGGCGACCGCGCGCTTGGGCGCGGCCTCGGGCACCTTGACGGTGATCCCGTTGTCGTCGAGGGCGCGCAGGACGGCCTTCATGCGCTGCACGGGCAGCTGGGCGTCCTCGCAGGCCACACGAACAGCCATCGCGTCGACGTAGCCGTGGGCGGTGCCGTGCGCGAGGAGCTCCTGGAAGGGAGCGGAGGCGAACTCTGGCGGGAGCGGCCGGGAGGTCGGTACCGACGACACGGACTGCCTTTCGTCGTGGGCGGAACGAGGCTGCGCGGGCAGCAGCCGACAACGTCAACACCGGCGGGCGAGTGCTTATGCCCACGTGGGAGACAAACCCCGATTCTTGCACGGATCGGCGCCGGGGGGCGCACGACACCACCCGTGCGCCCCAGCCGGGGCGCACGGCGGGCGGCTCAGTCCTCGGGCTTGACCGCCAGGACCGGGCAGGGGGCGTCGAGCAGGATGCGCTGCGCGCTGGCCCCCAGGATGAGCTTGCCGACGGGGGTCCGGCGGCGCAGACCGATGACGATGAGGGAGGCGCCGGTCTCCTCGGCTGCCGTGATCAGGTCGTCCGCCGGGTCGTCGGAGTCGGGGACGTCGCGCAGCTCGACGCCCAGCCCGGCCGCCGTGACCTGCTCGCGCACGCGCTCGTGCACGGCCTTCAACGCCTCGGCCTCCTCGGCGTCGACCTCGCGGCCGGGCCGCTGGCTGTGCACGACGACCAACGGCGCCGACAGCCGCACGGCGGCCGCCCCGGCGCGCTCGAGGGCCGCACGGCCCTCGGGGTTGGCCACGTACCCGACGACGATCCCCATGCCGCGCCCTCCAACGTCGTAGACGATGGGTGACCGTACTACGCCGCCGCGGGGGCGGCGTCACCGGTGCGGCGCCACGGCCCGGTGCACGGCCTGCGCGACCAGCCCCGCGAGGCGGTGCCGCGGGTCCAGCCGCAGCGCCTGCTCCACGCACGCCCCGGCGCGGGCCGACCGGCCCCCCTGCCACTCCAGCCAGGCCGCGGCGGCCCACGCGGCGGCCGCCCGCGGGCCCGCGGCGTGCCGGGCGACGTCGACCGCGAGCGCCGCGGCGACGGCCGCCCGGAGCGGGTCGAACTCCCGCGCCAGGGCCTGCTCGAGCAGTTCGCCGGCACCGGGCCGCCCCGCGAGCGCGGCGTCCTGGGCCGCGCCGGTGGCCGGACCGTGCCCGCAGGTCAGCAGGACGGCGTCGCGCACGCCGACGTCCTGCAGCCCCTCCAGGACGCGGCCGCACCAGGCGGCGGGGGGCGGTCCGGGGTGTGGGCTCTCCAGCCGTTCCCCGACGGCGGTCGCGAAGGCGTCGACGACCTCGCGGCGCGGACGCGCCCCGGTGCGGGCGGTCCGGGCGGCTCGGGCGGCGGCCTCCCGCCGGGTGGTGCCGACGGGCCGGGTCGGGGGCAGGGTCGCGTCGCGGTCGGGGGCGGCGGTCATCCCCCGCCAGACGGCCTCGGCGGCCACCCGCGCCGCACCGGCGTCGGTGCGCGGGCGGCCGGCGGGCGGGCAGCAGGGCCGGTCGCAGCTCAGCGACCGCCACCGCTCGCCCGTCACGAGCAGCACCTCGTGCAGCTCGCCGCCGGTCAGGGACGCCCGCAGGTGCGCGAGGGCGGCGGCCGCGCGGGGACCCGGGTCCAGGCTCCCGGCGCGCTCGGCGGCGTCGGGGTCGTGCAGCAGCACCCGCAGGTGCGTGCCGGGTTCCCGGTGCCGGTGGGCGAGGTCGAGCAGCGGGGCGACCGCCGCGGCGACGTCCTGGGCACGGGTCGTGGACGGCAGGTCGGCCCGGCCCAGGAGGAGCAGCGGCTGCCGGCCACCGGCTCCGGGTGGGCCCAGCGCCAGGACGACGAGGCTGTCGGCGGGGTGGAACCCCAGGGCGAAGGGCACCAGCGCCACGAGCTCGCCCGCGTCGCGGGCGACGACCGGGCCGGGTGGCTCCGGGAGAGCGGGAGGGAGTGCGGGAGGAGGTGCGGGGGTCATGCCGCCAGCCTGGGCGGCGTGGTCCCCCGGCCCGGCCCGCCGTCCACAGGCGGGGGCCCGGTTCAGCCCCGCGGCCCCCTGTGCACCCGCGGGTGGTCCCCCGCGGGCCGGCGCACGCGGTCCTGTACGTACTGCTCCGTCGCGGCACGGACCGAGGCGGCCACGGCGGTGGCCACGAGGCCGTCGTCGAGCCAGCCGACGAACGGCAGCCACAGCTCGGGCACGGCGTCGACCGGGGCGATCAGGTAGAGCGTCCCCGCGGCGGCGGCCGCCAGCCGACGGCGCCCGGGCCCGGTCCAGCGGCCGGTGACGGCGTCGCGGGCCATGGCCGGCAGGAGGCGCAGCCGGCCCGCGGTGCGGACGTCGACGACGGGCACCGCCCGCAGGGGTGCCCTCACGCGAGCTGCTCGGGGGTGCGCGGGGGCAGCGCGTGCTCGGCGGCCTTGGCGATGCGCCGGAACATGACGGTGTCGACGCCGGCCCCCACGACGCCGCCGACCACGGGCAGCGCGCGCTGCGGCAGCCGCAGCAGCCCCTGGGTGCCGAACCGGGCGATGATCCGGAACCCCACGCCCTTGTTGACGAGCATGAGGACGGGCCGGGGCACGCGGGAGGTGAGGAGCCCGGTGAGGCGGCCGCCGGTGGGCAGGCCCGCGCTCTTGAGGACGTCGGTGGCGTCGGCGCCGACCAGGGTCAGCAGGACCGTCGAGCGCACCTCGGGGCGGCTGGTGTCGTGACCGCGCAGCTCGGCGACGGCGGCGACGGCGCGCACGGCCAGGACGTGGAAGGCGAAGACGTTGGCCGGGAGCGCGACCGGCAGGGTCAGCAGCCCGCCGAGGCCGGTGACGAACCCGTTGCCGGCGATGAGGCGGGAGTGCTGGCGCACGACGGCGTGCACGGCCGACTCGGTGGTGGGGTGGGCCTCGCGCGCGGCGCGGGCGACCTCCGCGGCCCCGTCGAAGGGGCCGAGGCCGTCGATGCCGACGGCCAGCAGGCGCTGGACGAGGTCGGCGGCGCGCCGGTCCAGGCCGGAGGCCTGGGCGTCGGGGGCTGCGGCGGGGGTGGGTTCGTCACGGGGAACGTCGGGGCTCACGACTCCGACGCTAACCGCTGGCCCGCCGCCCGCAAGCACAGGAGCGGAGCGGACCGGGCGGGGCCGGGGTCAGCGCGCGGGGTCCTGCTCGTTGAGGTAGGCCGCGACCTCGGCGACGCCGGCGTCGACGTAGCGGCGGCGGGCCCACCCGCGGGGCAGGCGCTGCGCGGCGGCGACCGGCGGGCGGTCCAGCTGCGGGAAGCGCGAGGCGTCGAGGCGGCGGCGCATCGCCCGGCGGTCGCGGACGAAGGGCACGACGAACAGGGCGAGCAGGCACATCTCCAGGAAGGTGGACATGCTCAGTACCTCGGCAGGACGCTCGCCGGACTCAAGCGCCCCCCGCGCCTGGTTGGATCGCGGGGTGCCCGACCGCCCCTCCCCCCGCCGCCAGCGGGCCCCCCGGTCCCCCCAGCCCGTCCAGCCCGTCGAGGGCGAGGAGCCCATCGCGACGGGCACCGTCCGCTTCGAGCAGGACCGCGACGACCCCGACGGCTGGACGGTGCTGGTCAACGGCGTCCCCAGCTCCTACGTCGACGTGGGCGACCCGACGCGGCTGGTCTTCGAGTACCAGCAGTGGACGGCGGCGGTGATCGACGCGGTGCACCCGCCCGGGCCGCTGCGGGCGGTGCACCTGGGTGGGGCCGGGTGCGCCTTCCCCCGCTACCTCGCGGCGACGCGGCCGTCCTCGCGGCAGCTGGTCCTGGAGGTGGACGCCCAGCTCGTCGACGTGGTGCGCCGCAGCTTCGGCGCCGCCGGCGCGGCGGGGTTCAAGCTGAAGGTCGCCGACGCCCGCGCCGGGCTGGCGGCGGTGCCCGCCGGGACGCAGGACGTCGTGGTGCGCGACGCGTTCGCCGGCGACCAGGTGCCGGCGCACCTGCGGACGGTGGAGTTCCTGCGGGAGGTGGACCGGGTGCTGGCCCCGGGCGGGCTGTGGGTCGCGAACCTGGCCGACCGGCCGCCGATGCCGAACTCGCGGGCGGAGCTGGCGAGCGCGCTGGAGGTCTTCGCGCACGCGGGGGTGCTGGCCGAGCCGGGCGTGTTCCGGGGCCGGCGCTACGGCAACGCCCTGGTGGTGGCCTCGCAGGTGCCGCTGCCGGAGCAGGCCCTCGTGCGGGCCCTGTCGGGGGGTGCGGCGCCAGCGCGGCTGCTGCTGGACGACGACGCCCGGCACTTCTGCGCGGGGTCGGGCGTTCTGCGGGACGAGACCGTGCCCGAGCCCGAGCCCGATCCCCAGGAGGACTCCCCCGCATGAGCACCACGGCCGAGACCGTCAGCACCGACACGGGGGGCCTGACCGGGTTCGTCCTCGGCACCGTCGAGGCCCTCGGCGCCCCGGGGGTGGGGCTGCTGAGCCTGGCGGAGGTGGTGTTCCCCCCGATCCCCAGCGAGGTGGTCCTGCCGCTGGCGGGGTTCCTCGTCCAGACCGGCGCGATCGGGCTGACGGCGGTGCTGCTGCTGTCGACGCTGGGCTCGTACGTGGGGTCGCTGCTGCTGTACTGGCTGGGGCGGGCGGTGGGCCTGGAGCGGGCGGCCCGCGTCGCCGACCGCATCCCCCTGATGGACGCCTCGGACGTCACGAGGTCGGCCGACTGGTTCCACCGCCACGAGGGGGCCGCGGTGTTCACCGGCCGGTTCGTGCCGGGCGTGCGCAGCCTCATCTCGCTGCCGGCGGGGGCGGCGGGGATGAACCTGGTGAAGTTCTCGCTCTTCACGGTGGCCGGCAGCGGGCTGTGGAACGGGCTGCTCATCGGCCTGGGCATGGCCCTGGGCACCCAGTACGAGCTCGTCGAGCGGTACGGGCACTTCCTCGACTACGCCTTCTACGCCGCGATCGCCGGGGTGCTGGTGTGGGCGGTGGCGCGCCGGGTGCGCCGCCGCCGCGCCGAGCGGGTCGGCTGAGGCGCGACGACGGCGGTGGTCCCGGGCCGGGACCACCGCCGTCGTCGCGCGCTCCGGGAGCCGCGAGGGGTCCGGAGCGGGTCAGGGACCGGTCAGGACCGGACCTCGGTGCCGTCGCTGGACCACTGGACGTGGAAGGAGCCCTCGCGGTCGGTGCGCTTGTAGGTGTGGGCGCCGAACAGGTCGCGCAGTCCCTGCACCAGCGCGGCCGAGGACCGCTCGCGGCGCAGGCCGTCGTAGTAGGCCAGCGCCGAGGCGAACCCGGGGGCGGGGATGCCGGCGGTCACCGAGTGCACCACGACGCGGCGCCAGGCCTCCTGCCCCCTGGTCACGGCGTCGGCGAAGTACGGGTCGAGCAGCAGCGAGGGCAGCTCGGGGTTCTTGGCGTACGCGTCCTTGATGCGGTCGAGGAACTTGGCGCGGATGATGCAGCCCCCGCGCCAGATCGTCGCCATGGCGCCGGGGTCGACGCCCCAGCCGTACTCGAGGGACCCGGCGCGGATCATGTCGAAGCCCTGGGCGTAGGCGACGACCTTGGAGGCGTACAGGGCCGCGCGCACGTCGTCGACGAACGCGTCGGCGTCGGCCTCGGCGACGAACCCGCCGGTGCCCTCGGCGCCGGCGCCCGGGCCGGGCAGCACGCCCTGGGCGGCCCCGCGCTGCTCGGCGTGCCCGGACAGGGCGCGGGCGAAGACGGCCTCGGCGATGCCCGAGACGGGCGTGCCCAGGTCCAGGGCGGTCTGCACCGTCCAGCGGCCGGTGCCCTTCTGCTCGGCCTCGTCGAGGATGACGTCGACGAGGGCGACGCCCTCCTGGGTCGGGTCGTCCTTCTCCAGCACCCGGGCGGTGATCTCGATGAGGAAGGACTCCAGGTCCCCGGAGTTCCAGGAGGTGAAGACCTCGGCGAGCTGCTTCGGGGTGCGGCCCAGGCCGTGGCGCAGCAGGTCGTAGGCCTCGGCGATGAGCTGCATGTCGGCGTACTCGATGCCGTTGTGGACCATCTTCACGAAGTGGCCCGCGCCGTCGGGACCGACGTGCGTGGAGCACGGGGTGCCGTCGACGGACACGGCGATGTCGGCGAGGATCGGGCCGAGCTTGGCGTAGGCGTGCTCGGAGCCGCCGGGCATGATCGAGGGGCCCAGCAGCGCGCCCTCCTCACCGCCGGAGACGCCGACGCCGGCGAAGTGGATGCCCTTCTCGCGCAGCGCGGCCTCGCGGCGGCGGGTGTCGAGGAAGTGGGCGTTGCCGCCGTCGACGAGGATGTCGCCCTCGCTCAGCAGCGGGGCCAGCTCGTCGATGACCGCGTCGGTGGGGGCGCCGGCCTTGACCATGATGACGATGGTCCGGGGCGATTCCAGGGAGTCGACGAACTCCTGGGCGGTGTAGCCCGGGACGAACGTGCCCTCGTGGCCGAACTCCTCGACCAGCGCCTTCGTCTTGGCGTCGGTGCGGTTGTGCACCGCGGTCACGTACCCGTGCCGGGCGATGTTGCGGGCCAGGTTGCGCCCCATCACCGCCAGGCCGGTCACGCCGATCTGCGCCTTCTGCGTCGTCTCATCGCTCACCCGCCGCATCATGCCGTGCCCGCCCCCGCACGGGAACCACGACCTCGCAGCACGTCGCGCAGCCGCGGGACGACGACGCCGTCGCGGGCCATGAGGGCGCGCGTCTGGCGGCGGCTGACGAGGATGCCGGCCACGCCGACGGCCCACAGCGGGAACTGCACGGCGAAGGCCACCTTGAAGGCGTCCAGGGAGTAGGTGCCCGGGGTCCCGGCCCCCTGGGCGTCCAGCAGGACCCCCACGAGCAGGATGAGGACGACGGAGGCGGTGAACCCCATGACGTTGGTCATGCCCGTGGCGCCGCCGAGGCGGTGGGCCGGGTTGGAGGTCCGGGCGTAGTCGAACCCGATCATCGACCCGGGCACCCCGGTCGCGGCGACGACGACGAGCAGCCCGAGCAGCACCAGCGGGGCCGGTCCGGGCCACAGCAGCACGAGGGCCCACACGAGGGCCTGGGACCCGACGATCGCCAGGACCAGCCACGAGCGGCGCAGCGGGTGCCGGGCCACGAACGCGCCGAACAGCGGTCCGGTGCCGGCCGCGGTGACGGTGTACAGGGTGAGCACCGCGCTCGCGGTCCCGGTGCTCAGGCCCTGGCCGGAGACGAGGAACGGGTAGCCCCACAGCGTGGCGAAGGCGTTGCCGGAGAACGGCGTGGCCCAGTGCGACCACAGCCCCAGGCGGGTGCCGGGGTGGCGCAGGGCGGCCCGCAGGTCCCCGCCGACCTCGCGCAGCGTCTTGGTGGCGCGGGGGTTGTCCCGGCCCGGCGGCACGTCGCGCAGCACGATCACCGACAGCGCGGCGGCCAGCAGCGTGAACGCCCCCATCCCGGTGTAGGCCGGTCCCCAGCCCGGCCCGTGCAGGAGGGCGACGAGCGGGACGAAGCTGAACACCTGCCCGAGCTGGCCGAAGAGGCCGACGAGCTGGGTCATCACCGGCACCCGGTGCGGGGGGAACCAGTTGGTGACCACCCGCAGGACGCTGACGAAGGTGGCCGCGTCCCCCGCGCCGACGAGGACGCGGGCCAGGACCGCCTGCCAGGTGTCGGTGCTCAGGGCGAGCACGACCTGGCCGGCGCCCATCGTGGTGGCGCCCAGGACGACGAGGCGGCGCGGGCCCCACCGGTCGATGAGGACGCCGATGGGCACCTGCAGGACGGCGTAGACGAGGAACTGCAGGACGGCGAAGCTGGACAGGGTGCCGGCGGCGATGCCGTAGCGGTGCTGGGCGTCGAGCCCGGCCGCGGCCAGCGACGTGCGGTTGGCGACGGTGACGACGTAGGCGAGCGCCCCGACGGCGAAGACGACCCAGGCGCCCTTGACGGAGCGGGCGCTCACGCGCGCACCGCCCGCAGCCGCTCACCGGCGCGGCGAACGTGCCGGCGCACGAGGTCGACCCAGCCGTCCTCGTCGTCGCGGCCCAGCGCGGCGCGCAGCTCCTCGTGCTCGGCGAGCGCGGCCGCGGTCCGCTCGGGGGACCCGGCCACGCCGGCCACGCCCATGCGCATCTGCCGGTCGCGCAGGGAGTCGTGCAGGGCGGACAGGACGTCGTTGCCGGCGGCGCGGACGACCTCGGCGTGGAAGGCGCGGTCGGCCGCCGAGAAGGCCCAGGCGTCACCGGCCGCGGCGGCGCGGCGCATGGCGAGCAGGTGCGGGGTGAGCCGGTGGGTGAGTTCGCGGCGCGCGGGCCAGGCGCGGCGGGCGGTGTGGACCTCGACGAGCTCGCGGGCCTCCAGCACGTCCTCGACCTCCTGCGGGGAGACGGGGACGACGAGGGCGCCGCGCTTGGGGATGAGCTGCACGAGCCCCTCGGACTGCAGCTTGAGCAGGCCCTCGCGCACGGGGGTGCGCGAGACGCCGACGCGTTCGGCGATGTCGCCCTCGGTCAGCAGCTGCCCGCCGGGCAGGGTGCGGTCGAGGATGGCGTGCTTGACGTGGGCGTAGACCCGCTCAGCAGCGGGGAGCGCAGTGTCCATGGTGTATCCATGCTAGCCGTTTGTCAGCACAAGCCCGCCGCGGGTCAGCCCAGGGCGGCCGCCGCCGTCCGCAGGTCGGCGACCAGGCCGGCGTACGCCGCGTCGCGGTCGGCCTCGGGCACCCGCAGCACCGCCGAGGGGTGGATCGTGCCCATGAAGGTCTTCTCCCCCCGGGACGTGGTCTGCACGATCAGCTGACCGCGGTGCTTGGTCACCCGGAAGTCCTTGGGCAGCAGCGCCTTGGCGGCCGTCGCCCCGAGGCACACGATGACGTCGGGGTTGACCACCGCCAGCTCGGCGGCCAGCCACGGCCGGCAGGCGTTGACGTGGCCGACGTCCGGCGAGGCGTGGATGCGGCGGCTGCCGGGGTCCTTCTGCGTGAACCGGAAGTGCTTGACGGCGTTCGTCACGTACGTGGTCGCCACGTCGATCCCGGCCTCGGCCACGGCCTTCTGCAGCAACCGGCCCGCCGGGCCCACGAAGGGCACCCCGCGCCGGTCCTCCTGGTCCCCCGGCTGCTCCCCCACCAGCGCCAGCCGGCCGTCGGGAGCCCCGGCGGAGAACACGACCTGCGTCGCCGGTTCCCACAGCTCGCAGCCGCGGCACGCCGGGGCGGCCTGCCGCAGCTGCTCCAGGTCGGCGCCCTCGGGGACGAACCCGGCCGCGCCGGGACGTTCGGTGCTCACCCCCCGATCATGACCGCCCGCAGGCCGGTGCGCGCCTCAGAAGGACGCGCTGCCACCGGTGGGCAGGTCGTTGCGCACGGCCAGGGTGGCGCTGGCGCGCCGCAGCGCGCCCCGGGTGCTGGGGTGCCGCTTGAGGACGTCGTCGAGGAACCCGTACTGGCGCACCAGCTGCGACGTCGCCGACGTGCGCGGTCCCCGGCGCAGGTGCGACCACCAGTCGGCGATGTCCCCCCAGCCCGGCGCCGACAGCGACCCGCCGAACTGCTGCACCGACAGCCCCGCGCACAGGTTGGCGAACGAGAGCCGCTCGGCCAGGGCCCACCCCTCCAGGGTCGCGGTGAGGAAACCCGCCCCGAACACGTCCCCGGCGCCCGTGGCGTCCAGCGCCTCCAGGCGCAGCCCGGGCACCTCGGCGCGCTCACCGGTCCCGCCGTCCACGCCGACGGCCCCGTCGGGCCCGCACGTCACCACCGCCACCTGCACGCGCTCGGCCAGGGCCCCCACGGCCGCGACGGCCGAGTCGGTGCGGGTGTAGCGCATGGCCTCGACGTGGTTGGGCAGGAACGCGTGGCAGTGCTCCAGACCGGCCAGCACGTCGGGGTTCCACTGCGTGGAGGAGTCCCAGCCGACGTCGGCGAACACCAGCGACCCCTGCTCGCGGGCCCGCAACACCCACGGCTGCGGCACGGCGGCGAGGTGGACCAGGACGCTGCGGGCGGCGGGAACCGCCTCCGGCTCGTCCACCGGGGCCGGGTGCTCGTGGGTGACCATCGCCCGGTCCCCGCCGTAGGCCAGCGAGACCGTCACGGGCGAGTGCCAGTCGTCGACGCGGTAGGACGTGGACAGGTCGACGCCCTCCTGCTCCCCCAGCGTCTGCCAGCAGAACTGCCCGTAGGCGTCGGTGCTGAACGCCGCCGACAGCGACGTCGACAGCCCCAGCCGGGACGCCGCGACCGCCATGTTCGCGATGCCGCCGGGGCACGAGCCCATCCCCGACGTCCACACCTCGGTGCCGAGGCGGGGTTCGGAGTCGAGGCCGGTGAGGACGATGTCGAGGAACACCGTGCCTCGGACGTGGACGTCGAACAGGGGCGGCTGCGTCAGCACCCCCCGATGCTGTCAGGCCGGGCGCCCGGTGGCAGCAGGGGTCAGGATGCGGGCATGGAGCACAGAACCCTGGGCAACAGCGGGACGTCGGTGTCGAACCTCGCGCTCGGCACCATGACCTTCGGCAGCGAGAGCGACCGCGACGTCGCCTTCGAGCAGCTCGACACCTTCCTGGCCGCCGGCGGCACCCTCGTGGACACCGCCGACGTCTACTCCGGCGGCGTCTCGGAGGAGATCATCGGCGCCTGGCTGGCCGACCGGCCCACCGACGTCACCGAACGCGTCGTCCTGGCCACCAAGGGCCGTTTCCCCACCTCGCCCGAACCGAACGGGGTGGGCCTGTCCCGCCGCCACCTCACGCGCGCGCTCGACGCGTCGCTGCGCCGGCTGGGGGTGGACGCCGTCGACCTGTACCAGGTGCACGCCTGGGACCCGTGGACGCCGATCGAGGAGACCCTCGCGACGCTGGACTCCTTCGTCCGCGCCGGCAAGGTCCACCACGTCGGCCTGTCCAACTTCACGGGGTGGCAGTTGCAGAAGGCCGTCGACGTGGCCGACGCGGGAGGTTTCTCCCCGCCGGTGACGCTGCAGCCGCAGTACAACCTGCTGGTCCGCGAGATCGAGTGGGAGATCGTGCCGGCCGCGGAGGAGAACGGCCTGGGCCTGCTGCCGTGGTCCCCGCTGGGCGGGGGCTGGCTGTCGGGCAAGTACACCCGGGACCAGGCCCCGACGGGGGCGACCCGGCTGGGCGAGAACCCCGAGCGCGGCGTCGAGGCCTACGCGCGGCGGAACGCCCAGCAGCGCACCTGGGCCGTCGTGGCGGCCGTCCAGGACGTCGCCCAGGCCCGCGGGGTGCCGATGGCGCAGGTCGCGCTGGCTTGGCTGGCCGCGCAACCGGCCGTGAGCTCGGTCATCCTCGGCGCCCGCACCACCGCCCAGCTGGTGGAGAACCTCGGGGCGGCCGACCTGGAGCTCGAGGCCGCCGAGCTCGCCGCTCTCGACGAGGCCAGCGACCCCGAACCCGCCGACTACCCCTACGGCGGGCCGGGGTCGACCCAGCGGTCCCGGAAGCTCACCGGGGGCCGCTGAGACCCGTTCCGGTCAGTCCGCCGGCGCCTGCTGCCCCTGGGAACCGGGGTGGCGGGCGTCGTCGGCCTCGTTGATCGCGGGCAGTTCCTCCCAGCCCTCGCGGGCCTCCTGCGACAGCTCCCGGGACCTGCGCAGGTGCTCGGCGGCGCTGTCCGGCGCCGCGTCGTGGACCTGCTCGTCCGCGGGACGTTCCTCTGCTGCGGGCACGTTCTGCTCCCTCACCTCTCGTGCGGCTTCCGGTCGGCGGCCACAGCTTCGCGCTGCCCCATCGGCTCCGAGGGACCCACGGTCGTGTCGCGGTTCGTCTGCTTCTCCGACTCCGCGTTCACCTCGGCCCCCAGCAGGATGGCGTAGCTGGTCAGCCACAGCCACATGAGCAGGACGACGACCCCGGCCATCGAGCCGTAGTTCTTGGCGTACGACGTGCTCCCGGCGACCGAGACGTACACCGAGAAGCCGATCGAGACCAGGAGCCACAGGACGGTCGCGACCCCGGCGCCCACCGACAGCCACTTCAGCCGCGGCGCGTCGCGGTCGGGCGCGACCCGGTACACCACGCCCAGGGCGACGACGACGAGGGCCAGCAGCAGCACCCAGCGCAGCACGTTGACGACGAGCCCCACGACGGTGCCCGCCCCCAGCGCCTTGACCGCCACCGGGACGACCCCGATGAAGGCGATGGCCAGCAGCATGAAGACGATCGCGCCGACCGTCAGCAGCAGGGCGGTGCCCTTGAGCTTGACGAACCCGCGGGTCTCCTTCTCGTCGTAGGCGGTGTTGGTGGCGGCCATGAGGTTCTGCACGCCGCTGGAGGCGCTCCACAGGGCCAGGACGATCGCGACGACGGCCGTGATGCCGGCCGCGGACTTGCCGTTCGCGACGTTCGTCACCTGGCTGGTCACCAGGTCCCGCGCCGCCTGCGGGATCGCCTCGACGCCGTTGATCTGGTCGACGATGCTCCGGGTGTCCCCGAAGATCCCCCAGACGAGGAACGCGGCGGTCAGCGCCGGGAAGATGGCCAGGAACGCCTTGAAGGCGACGCCGGCGGCCAGCAGGGGGACCTGGTCCTCCTTCGCCTCGGCCCAGGCGCGCTTGGTGACGGCCAGCCAGCCGCGGGCGGGGATCTGCTGGGGGGACTCGGCCTCCTCACCGTGGTGGTGGACGGACAGGTCGTCTCGGCGAGTCGTTCTGCTCACACCCCCCACGATGCTCCGACCTGCGCCGATGCGCACGGCGAGGCGCCGGCGGGGGGTCCGGAGCCGCTCAGGCCGCCGAGGCCCGGCCCGCCACGAAGGAGGCCCACAACCGGGCGTAGTACCCGCCCCGGTCCAGCAGCTCGGCGTGGGTGCCCTCCTCCACGACCCGGCCGCGGTCCAGGACGACGATCCGGTCGGCGCGGGCCGCGGTGGACAGCCGGTGCGCCACGACGATCGTCGTGCGCCGGCTCGCGGCGGCGTCGCTGGCCGCGGCGATCGCCGCCTCGGCGGCCGGGTCGAGAGCCGCGGTCGCCTCGTCGAGCAGCAGCACGTCGGGGTCGACGAGCTCGGCGCGGGCCAGGGCGACGAGCTGGCGCTGACCCGTGGACAGGTTCCGGCCGCGCTCGCCGACGACGAACCCGTACCCGCCCGGCAGCGCGGCGATGGCCGCGTCCGCCCCGACCGCGACGGCCGCGGCCCGCACCTGCTCCGGGCTCGCGCCCGGGCGGGCGTAGGCGATGGCCTGCGCCACCGTCCCGTCGAACAGGTACGCCTCCTGCGGGACGACGCCCAGCCGCTGCCGGAACCCCTCCAGGTCCAGGTCCCGCAGGTCCCGGCCGTCGACGAGCACCCGCCCGCCGGTCGGGTCGTAGAACCGCGCGACGAGCTTGACCACCGTCGACTTCCCCGCGCCGGTCTCCCCCACCAGCGCCACCGTCTCCCCCGCCCGCACGTGCAGGTCCAGCCCGGACAGCGCCGGGCGCGCGCTGCCCCCGTAGTGGAAGTCGACGCCCTCGAACCGCAGGTCACCGGCCAGCCGGTCCACCGGCGCGGGGTGCGCCGCGGCCGGCACGGTCGTCGGGGTGCGCAGCAGGTCGCGCAGGCGGCGCAACCCGACCGCGGCCTGCTGGTAGCCGTCGAAGACCTGCGACAGCTGCTGCACCGGGGTGAAGAACAGGTCGACGTACAGCAGGAACGCCACGAGCACCCCCACCGAGATGCGCCCGTCGCGGACCATGAGGCCGCCGGTCACCAGGACCAGGGCGGCCGTGGCCTCGTTGAGGAACTGCACGAACGGGAAGTACGTCGCGATGTACCGCTGGGCGCGCAGCCGGGCCTGCCGGTAGGCCCACCCCCTGGCCCGGAACCGCTCGGTGTCCTCGCGCGTGCGCACGAACGCCTGCGTCACCCGGACGCCGGCGACGGACTCCTGGAACTGCACGTTGACGGCGCTGACGCGCTCGCGGGCCTCGGTGTACGCCGGGCGGGAACGGGACCGGAACAGCAGCGTCGCCACCACCAGGACCGGCAGGACGCCCACCACCACCAGCGCCAGCTCCGGTTCCAGCACGAACATCGCGACGAACACGCCCACGAGGGAGAGCAGGCTGACGAGGCTCTGGGCCACCCCGCTCTGCAGGAACTGCGACAGCGCGTCGACGTCGGTCGTCATCCGGGTCATGATCCGGCCGGCCTGCTCACGCTCGTAGTAGTCCAGCCCGAGGCGCTGCAGCTGCGCGAACGTCTTCAGGCGCAGGCTGAACAGCAGCCGCTCCCCGGTGCGGCCGGTGACGCGGCCCTGCCCCCGGGTCACGAGCCAGTCCAGGACCACGACGGCGGCGGCGACCGCCGAGGCCACGCCCAGGGCGTGCAGGTCCTCGCGCGCGACGCCGTCGTCGAGGCCGTCGCGGACCAGCTGCGGCAGGAACAGCTGGGCCAGGGCGTCCCCGGCGACCAGCAGCATCCCCGCCGCCAGCGCCCAGCGGAACGGGCGCAGCAGCGACCCGAGCCCGAAGGACGGGTCGGGCCGCTCGGCCGCCGCGACGTCCACGTCGGGCACGTCGCCGGTGGCCGGCAGCGCCTCGATGCGACGCAGCAGGTCGGCCGAGACGGGCAGCCCCGCGTCCACGGCGGCCGCGGCCGCGGTCCGCCCGCCCCGGCGCGGGGCCGGGACGGGGCGGGTGGCGTGCGGGACGCGCTCGGGGACGGGCGCGGCGCCCGCCGCGTCCGGGTCGAACAGCCGGCGGAACACCGCGCAGCGCTCGCTGAGCTCGGCCTCCGTCCCGGCGTCGACGACACGGCCCTCGTCGAGCACGACGACGCGGTCGGCCAGCCGCAGCGTGGAGCGCCGGTGGGCGACGAGCAGGACCGTCTGCCCGGGCTCGCGCTCGTCGGCCAGGGCGGTGAGGATCCGCTGCTCCACCGTCGGGTCGACCGCCGAGGTGGCGTCGTCCAGGACGAGGACGCGCGGGCGCGCCAGCAGCGCCCGGGCCAGGCCGATGCGCTGGCGCTGCCCGCCGGACAGCGTCAGGCCCTGCTCACCGACCAGGGAGTCCCAGCCGTCGTCGAGGGCGTCGACGAACCCCTCGGCGGCCGCCGTGCGCAGCGCCGCGCGGACCTGCTCGTCGGTGGCCGTGGGGACCGAGTAGGCGACATTGGCGCGCACGGTGTCGGAGAACAGGAACGTCTCCTCGAAGACCATCCCGACGGCGCGGCGCAGCTCCTCGGGGTCCAGGTCGCGCACGTCGACGCCCCCCACGCGCACCGCGCCGGTGCCGACGTCGTGGAAGCGGGCCAGCAGCCCCGTCAGCGTCGACTTGCCCGACCCGGCCGTGCCGACCAGGGCCAGGGTGCCGCCGGCGGGGATCGACAGGTCGACGCCGTCGAGCACCGGCCGGTCCGGGGCGAACCCGAAACCCACCCCGGCGAACTCGACCGACAGCGGCCCCTGCGGCAGGTGGGCGCTCGGGCGGCGGTCCGGGGCCAGGATCCGCGGGGCGGTGTCGACCACCTGCAGGACCCGCTCGACCCCGGCCCGGGCCTGCTGACCCATCGTCAGCAGACCGGCCAGCTGCCGGACGGGCGCCACGAGGCTGCCCAGGTAGGTGGAGAAGGCCAGGAAGGTGCCGACCGTCAGGTGCCCGGTCAGCGCCAGCCACCCGCCGAACAGCAGGACCCCCACCTGCCCCAGCGCCGGGACGGCCTGCAGCGCGGGCCCGTAGCGGGCGTTGTACCGCACCACGCGCATCCGCTCGGTGAACAGGTCCTGCACGACGCCCTCGAGGCGGCGCAGCTCGGCGGCCTCCTGGCCGAACCCCTTGACCACCCGGACGCCGGTGACGGCGGCCTCGACGTGCGCGGCGACCTCGGCCGCGCGCGCCTGCGCGGCGAAGTTCGCGGGGAACAGGTCCCGCCGGCTGCGCCAGGCGATCCAGAACAGCGCCGGGCCGATCGCCAGCGCCACCAGCGTCAGCGGCGGCGACAGCACGGCCATGACGACGAGGGAGACCACGAACAGGACGGCGCTGCCGGTGACGTTGGGCAGCCAGGCCAGCAGGCCCTGGACGAGCTGGACGTCGCTGATGGAGCGGCTGACGACCTGGCCGGTGGACAGGCCGTCGAGCTGGCGGCCGTCCATGCGCTGGACGGCGGCGTGGACCTCGTTGCGCAGGTCGAACTGGACGTCGAGGGACAGCCTCCCGGCGGTGAACCGGCGGACGAAGCCGAGGGCGTAGACGAGCAGGCCCGCCGCGACCAGCAGCGCGGCCCACGGCCACAGGGACGCGCCGGGCGTGCCGATGACGTCGTCGACGACGTGCCGGACGACCAGCGGCAGGAGGGCGGTGACGACGTAGGCGACGACGGCGGCGCCGAAGGACAGGACGAGGTCCCGGGGGTGCCGTGCGCAGTGACCGGCGAGCCGGCGCAGCCACCCCCCGGCCGGGACGGGGGCCTGGGGACGTGACGAGGGCACGGTTGACGACACTAACCGCGAGCTGCGACACATGCCCCCGTGAGTCCCGTGCCCCTGTCCGTCCTCGACCTCTCGCCCGTGCTCTCGGGGCGGCCGCCGTCGGCGGCGCTGCGGGCCAGCGTCGACCTGGCCCGCGCCGCCGAGCGCGCCGGCTACCACCGCTACTGGGTCGCCGAGCACCACAACTCCCCCGCGGTCGTCTCGGCCCCCGCCGTCCTCGTCGCGACGATCGCCGCGGCGACCACGACGCTGCGGGTCGGCGCCGGCGGGGTCATGCTGCCCAACCACTCCCCGCTGCAGGTGGCCGAGACGTTCCGGTCGCTGGAGGCGCTGCACCCCGGGCGGGTCGACCTGGGGATCGGCCGCGCGCCCGGCACCGACGGGCGCACCGCGCTGGCCCTGCGGGGCTCGCGCGAGGCCCTCGTGCGCGACGACTTCGAGGACCGGCTCGCCGAGCTGCGCGGCCACGTCGACGGCTTCGAGCCGGGGCACCCCTTCGCGGGCGTCGTCGCCCAGCCCACCGACGTGCCGCTGCCGCCGGTGTGGCTGCTGGGGTCCAGCGACCACGGCGCGCGGGTCGCCGCCGCGCTGGGGACCGGGTACGCCTACGCGGGCCACTTCGGGACCCTGGACCCGGTGCCGCTCCTGCGGGCCTACCGGGCCGGTTTCGCGCCGTCGCGGTGGCGGTCGCAGCCGCACGCCGTCCTGGCCGTGTCGGTCGTCGTGGCGCCCACCGCGCAGCGGGCCGCCGAGCTCGCCCACGCCGCGACGCTGGCGACCGTGCGGCTGCGGCTGGGGGCCGCGGGTCCGCTGCCGACCCCGGAGGAGGCCGCGGCCCACCGGTGGACCCTGGCCGAGCGCAACGCGGCCGGCCGGCTGGAGCCGCGTCCCGTCGTGGGCACCGCCGGCCAGGTCGTCCCGGTGCTGGCCGACCTCGTCGACCGCAGCGGGGCCGACGAGCTCATGGTGCTCACCCAGGTGCACGACCCGGCCGAGCGGGCCCTGTCGTACGAGCTGCTCGCCCGGGAGTGGTCGCTGCGCGCGGTGGCTTGATGCGCCGGACGGGTGAACCGCCGCCGGCCCACTCAGGCACCCAGCGTGAGCGCCGATGGGAGGACATGATCAGCCTCGAGAGCGCCACCTGGGGCTCGCAGGCCGTCACCACGCCTGCGCCCGCCTCCGCCCACGCCCCCGCCGACCGCGAGCGCCGGCGTCGTCCCGCCCTGGTGATCCGCCGCCCCACGGCGCGCGACGCCGTGGAGGTCGGGCCCGCCGACGACCTGCACCCGGCCGGCCGGGTGGACATCTACCTCTGACGCGCCGCCCGGCCCCGGGACACCGGCCGAGGCGGGACGCGGTGCAGCTCAACCGGCGACAGGGTCCCGTCACGAACGGTGAACTCCATCCACGTCCCGGTCGGCTGGCGCCGCCGGTCGGTGGGTGAGCCGGGGTTGAGCAGCCGCAGGCCGCGCGGTGTCGTCGTGTCCCAGGGGATGTGGCTGTGGCCGAACAGGAGCACGTCGAGGTCCTGCGCGTAGGCGCTGTCGCAGCGCCGTTCCCGGCCGGCCTTGTCCCCGGTCTCGTGGACGACCCCGAACCGGACCCCGTCGAGGGTGAACGTCGCGAACTCGTCCAGGTGCGCCCGGACGTCGGCGCCGTCGTTGTTGCCGGCGACGCCCACGAGCCGCCCCGAGCGCTCCCGCAGGGCCAGCACGGTCGCCGCGTCGCACCAGTCCCCCGCGTGCACGACGACGTCGGCCGCCTCGACCGCCGCCCACACCGGCGCGGGCAGGTCCTTCGCCCGCGCCGGGAGGTGGGTGTCGGAGACCACCACGACCCTGCTCATCAGCCGAGCTGACGCACCCGGACGGTCTCGGGCAGCTCGCGCAGCCGGCGGCCGACCTCGTCGGCGGCGGGCGCGGCGATGTCGGTCACCACGTAGCCGAGGTCCCCGCGGGTCGCCAGCTGCTGCCCCTCGATGTTCACCCCGGCCTCGGCCAGGACCGAGTTGATCGCCGCCAGCACTCCAGGGACGTTGCGGTGCAGGTGGGCCAGCCGGACCGTGCCGGGGGTCGTCTCGGTGCCCAGCGTGGGCAGGTTCACCGACAGGGTCGTGGCGCCGTAGAGGGCGTAGTCACGCAGCTTGGCGGCCACGAAGCGGCCGATGTCCTCCTGGGCCTCCTCCGTCGAACCGCCGACGTGCGGGGTCAGGATGACGTTGGGCAGGCCCCGCAGCTGGGAGTCGAAGCCGTGCCCGGACCCCTTGGGCTCGGTGGGGAACACGTCGATCGCCGCCCCGGCGATGTGCCCGCTCCTGACGTGCCGGGCCAGCGCCTCGTGGTCGACGACGAACCCGCGCGAGAGGTTGAGGAAGATCGAGCCCGGCCGCATGCGGGCGAACTCCTCCTCGCCGAAGAACCCGGAGTTGGACTGCCGGCCGTCGACGTGCAGCGTCACGACGTCGGCGATCTCGAGGACCTCGTGCAGGCTGCCGCAGCGGCGCGCGTTGCCCAGGGCGAGCTTGTCGGTGCGGTCGTAGAAGAACACGCTCATGCCGAGGGCCTCGGCGACCACGGACAGCTGCGAGCCGATGTTGCCGTAGCCGATGATGCCCAGACGCCGGCCGCGGACCTCGTGCGAACCCGCGGCGGACTTGTCCCACACCCCGGCGTGCATGGCCTGGTCCTTGACGGTCAGCCGGCGGGTCAGCGCGATGATCTCGGCGAGGGCGAGCTCGACGACGCTGCGGGTGTTGCTGTACGGCGCGTTGAAGACCGCGACGCCGTGGGCGGCGGCGGCGAACAGGTCGATCTGGTTGGTGCCGATGCAGAAGGCCCCGACGGCGCGCAGGTCGGGGGCGTTCTCCAGGACCTTCGCGGTGACCTGGGTCTGCGAGCGGATGCCCAGCAGGGACACGCCCGGGAGGCGCTCGAGCAGCTCGGACTCGTCGAGGGCCCCGGACGCGGTCTCGACCTCCCACCCGGCCTCGGACAGCAGCGTCCGGGCGTCGGCGTGGATGTTCTCCAGCAGCAGCGCGCGCCCCGTGCGGGCGGGCGTCAGGTCGGGGGCGGACACGCGTGTTCCTCCAGCTCAGCGACTCAGGTGGGCCCCCAGTCTCGCGCACGAGGACCCCCCGGCGGGACCGGGTTCGCGCCGCGGTCGACCCCGTGGGCGCTTCGGGTTGCGCGCCAACGCCTCACACCCGGGCGACGGCCTCCTCGACGGGCACGTCCCCAGCGGCCAGCCCCAGCACCGGCGCGGGGGCCGGGCCGGCCACCAGCCGGTCCAGGAGCCCCAGGCACACCGCGGCGACGTCGGCGCGCGCCACGCGGCCGGTGTCGACCGCCGGGTCCAGGAGCACCGACCCCGAGGGCGGGTCGTCGGTCAGCGAGGCCGGCCGCAGCACCCCGACCCGCAGGCCCCGGCGGGCCAGCAGGTCCTCCTCGGCGGCCAGCTTGGCGCGCAGGTACGCCACGAACACCTCCTCGACGCCGTCCGGGACCGCACCGTCGCGCACCCGGTCGACCCCGATCGAGGAGATCAGCAGGTAGGCGCCCACCCCGGCCCGCTCGGCGGCGTCGGCCAGCAGCACCGCGGCCCGGTGGTCGACGCTGTCCTTGCGGGCGGCGCCGCTGCCCGGGCCGGCCCCGGCGGCGAAGACGACGGCGTCGGCGCCGGCGAGGTCGTCGGCCACCTCCGGGCCCGTGGCCGACTCCAGGTCGCGCACGACCCCCCGCACGCCCGCGGCGCGCAGGTCCTCCAGGTGGCCGGGGTCGCGGACGAGGCCCACGACCTCGTCACCGCGCCCGGCGGCCAGCGCCCCCAGCAGCAGGGCGATCTTCCCGTGTCCTCCGGCGATGACGATGCGCACCGCCCGACCGTAGGCACGGGTGCGGCCGGCCGCACCCGCACGGGCGGGCGCCGGCTCAGACCTGCTCGTCCACCAGCGTCGCGGCGTCGGGCAGCGCCTCGAGGCGCTCGGGGGGGATGGGGCGGCCGGAGACGACGGACAGGCCGTAGGTGCCCTCGTCCAGCCGCTTGAGGGCGTCCTCGACGCTGTCGAGGCGGCGGCGCGCGCCTTCCAGCAGGCCCTCGTTCTCGGCGGCCTGCTGCTCGTGGGAACCCATGTCCCCGGCGTCCTGGCCGCCCTCGGCGGCGTCGGGGGTGCTCCCGGACTCCAGCCGTGCGGTGAGGTCGTCGATGCTGGCCCGCAGGTCGCGCTGCATGGTGAGCAGCCGCTCGCGGGCGGCGTCGAGGTCGAGGGAGCTGTCGTCCATGAAGGACGTTCCTACCGTGCCGCGGCCGTTCCAGCACGACGGGGGTGCCCCGTGGGTCCATGCTGGGCGGGTGATCTCCGTCGATCTCGCCCTGCGCCTCAAGCACGCCGGCCTGCCGTGGCGACCCGCCTCGGGCGACCGGTTCGTGATCCCGAACCGGGACATGGACTCGGACGTGTTCACGCTGTCGGACATGACCATCGAGGTCCACGACCACCCCGGCGGCCAGGTCATCGGCTTCAACGGCACGACCGAGTGGGCGCTGGACTCCGTGGACCAGCCCGAGGCGTGCTGGCTGCCCGCCGAGCACCAGCTGCGGGAGCTGCTCGGGGACCGCTTCACGCGCCTGGAGCGGCGGGACGTCGGCGACGGCACGGTGCACCGGGTGCTGCTGCTCGACGAGGCGGGCGCGGACGCCTTCGAAGCCGCCGACGCCTCCGACGCCTACGCGCTGGCGCTGCTGCACCACCTGTCGGGCGCCGACGGCGGCAGCGTGGGGACCGACGGCGCGACGCTGCCGGCCTGAGACGCCGCCGGCCCGGCGGTCCCCCGCCGGGCCTCACCCCTCGTCGGTGTCCTCCTCGTGCTTGGCCAGGAACCGCTCGAACTCCTCGCCCAGCTCGTCGGCCGTGGGCAGGAAGGCGCTGGCGGCGCTCGTGCCGCGGCCCTCGTCGCCGAAGGCGTCGTACTGCTCCTCCAGGGCCGTCACGACGGCCGCGGCCTCGGGGGACTCCGCGACCTGCCGGTCCACCTCGACGCGGGTCTGGGAGGCCGCCTCCAGCAGCGACTGCACCGGGACCCCCACCCCGGTGGCCCCCGACAGCGTGCGCACCAGGACGGCGGCGGCGTCGGGGTAGTCGCTGCCGCCGAGGTAGTGCGGCACGTGCGCCAGGACCGAGACCACGTCGCGGCCGGCCTGGGAGCCGCGCAGGTGCAGCAGCGCCGCGGCGTGACCGGGCACCTGGGCCTCGACGTCCCACGTGCGGTAGCCGTCCAGCAGCTCGGGGCGGCTGGCGCTGGCGGTGACGCCGCTGGGCCGCGTGTGCGGCACCGCGGTGGGCGCGGCCGACAGGACCATCGTCAGCCCGACCCCCAGCTCGTCGGCGAGGTTCCAGACGGCGGCGGTGAAGCGCTCCCACTGCACGTCGGGCTCGGGACCGGTCAGCAGCAGCAGCGAGGAGCCCTCCTCGTCGAAGACCCGCAGCACGCGCAGGCGCGGCGGTTCGACCTCCAGCCAGTTCTGGCCGCCGAAGGTCATGGTGGGGCGCCGGGCGCGGTAGTCGTGGAGCTGGTCGACGTCGAAGGTGGCAACGACCTCGTGGCGGCAGGTCTCGAGGAGGTGGTCCACGGTCTGCCGCACGGCGTTGCCGGCGTCGATGAAACCGGACAGCGCCACGACGAGAGGGGGTTCGACCAGGGACGGGCGCTCACCCTCGTAGGAGTACAGGGAGGCGGGATCCAGCATCCGGCCATCATCGCCCCCGCCCGGTGCCGGACGGACGCGGGGTCCGCGCGGGGCCGGCGCGGGATCAGGGGGTGACTGCCGCCTGCAACCCGGCCTGGCGCTCGGTGCGCAACCGGTCGATGGCCTTCTCGAAGTCGGCCAGGGAGTCGAAGGCCTGGTAGACCGAGGCGAAGCGCAGGTAGGCGACCTCGTCGAGCTCCTGCAGGAACGGCAGCGTGGCCAGCCCGATCTGGTGGGCGTCGATCTCCGCGGCGCCCTGGGCGCGCACGGCCTCCTCGACGCGGTGGGCCAGCAGGGCGATGTCGTCCTCGCTGACGGGGCGGCCCTGGCAGGCCTTGCGCACTCCGGAGGCGATCTTGGCGCGGCTGAACGGTTCAGGAGCCCCCGAGCGCTTGACGACGGTCAGGCTCGCCGTCTCGACGGTGCTGAACCGCTTGGAGCAGTTCGGGCACTGGCGCCGGCGACGGATGGACGTCCCGTCGTCGGTCGTCCGCGAATCCACGACACGGGAATCCTCGTGCCGACAGAACGGGCAGTGCACCCCGACTTCCTCCCCCGCGACCGGACGACAGCTCTGGTCCAGCCTCGACCGTACGTCGAGCACGGTGCACCGGGCAACCGGCGGGGTCCGGCGGGCGGGGGCGGGCACGGTTCAGCCTCGCGCCGGCAGGACCAGCCGCTGACCGGCCTGCACCGTCATCGAGGGCAGGGCGTTGAGCTCGACGATCTCGTCGGCGACCTCGCGCCAGTCCTGCGCGGGCGCCCACTGCGCCGCGATCCCCGACAGGGTCTGGCCGGGCAGGACGGTGTGGACGGCGGGGACCGGCGCGCGCTCGGCACCGGCGGAGGCCCCCGTCAGCGCGCCGGTGACCGCGAGGACGGCGCCGGTCAGCGCGGTGGCGGCCGTGCACGTCAGGAGGAAGCGACCGCGGCGGGTCAGGCGCAGCGGGGCGGCCGGGCGGAGCGCGGCGGTGCGGTGGGCGCGGACGGTGCCCCGGCGGCGCGCGCCGCGGCACGCCCGCGGCGGCGCGGGGGTCAGCGCCGTGGTGAGGACCGGGGTCAGGTCGCGGGGCGAGGTGGCGCGGCGGGGCAGGGGCAGCTGGGGGGCGAGGGCGGTGGTGCTCACGAGCGCGGACCTCCATCTCGGCGGCACCGCGATCGAACGGGTGTTCGAGGCGGCGCGTCTGTTCTACCACCGCTCGAACGGCGGGACGCAACCCCCGGGAGCGGGGGCCGACGCCGGTCGACGCTGCCACCGACCACCGACACGTGGCCCGACCTGCGCGGACGCCCGGCACCGGTGCCGGGGCGGGTGCGCGGGCGGGCGCCTCAGCCGGCCCCGTACCGCCGGGCCGCCCGCTCGCGGGCCCGGGACGCCTCGACCTCCCGGTCCTTGGGCGGGGCCGTCGTCACGAGCTCGGCGAGCAGGTGCCGGGTGGCGTGGGCCACCTCGGCCACCGCGCGCTCGAACGCCTCGGCGTTGCGGGCCGACGGCCTCGTCGTCCCGGCCACCTTCCGGACGTACTGCAGCGCCGCGGCGTGGACCTCGTCGGCGGTGGCGGGCGGTTCGAAGTTGTGCAGCTGGCGGATGTTCCGGCACATGCGGCGACCCTAGGCAGCGGGTCCGACGGACACGCCGACACGCCGCGTTCGAACACGTGTTTGAGCATCGCGGGTCCGCTGGCTACCGTGGCGGTACCGGGTCCGTCGCAGGGCCCGCAGGACCTGGGACGGGAGAAGGACGTGGCCGACGTGCTGGACGGAACCGACGACGGCGGACCCGCGGCGGAACGGCTCGGGACGGTCCACGAGTTCCCCGACCCGCCCCTGGTGCGCGACGGCCTGACCAACCGGCAGCGCCGCGTCCTGGAGGCCATCCGCGAGTGCGTCGAGCAGCGCGGCTACCCGCCGAGCATGCGCGAGATCGGCCAGGCCGTCGGCCTGACCAGCCCCAGCAGCGTCGCCCACCAGGTCAAGACCCTCGAGAAGCTGGGGTTCCTGCGCAAGGACCCCCGCCGCCCGCGCACCCTGGAGGTCGTGGCCCCCGCCCAGCAGTCCGGCTGGGGCGTCATCGCCGGTGTCGACGGCACCCCCCGCGACGGCAGGCCGGCCGCCACCTACGTGCCCCTGGTGGGCCGCATCGCCGCCGGTGGCCCGATCCTGGCCGAGGAGCTCGTGGAGGAGGTCTTCCCGCTGCCCTCCCAGCTCATCGGCGCCGGTGAGCACTTCATGCTCCGCGTCGTCGGGGAGTCGATGCTCGACGCGGCGATCTGCGACGGCGACTGGGTCGTGGTGCGGCGTCAGCCGACGGCCGAGAACGGTGACGTGGTCGCGGCCATGATCGACGGCGAGGCCACCGTGAAGGTGCTGCAGCGCAGGGACGGCCACGTCAAGCTGCTGCCCCGCAACCCGCTGTTCGACCCGATCGACGGTGACGAGGCCACCATCCTGGGGCGGGTCACCGCCGTCCTGCGCTCCCTCTGACGCCCACGGGCTCGACCAGCTCGACCGCGGCCTCGACCGCCAGCCGCGGCGACGTCAGGACGGGCACGCTGAGGTCGCGCAGCAGCGGCGCGACCTCGGCCATGCTCGCCTGCGCGAGCACCACGACGTCCACGGGCGGGTCCAGCGGCAGCACGGCCCGCCGCACCGCCGCGGCGACCCCCGCGGCGTAGGTCAGCAGGTCCCCGGACTCGAACGCCGACCAGGTGTCGGTGCAGCGGACCTCCACGAACTCCACCGCGCGCCCCGTGGTCCGGGCGCACTCGTGCAGCAGGGGCATCAGGGTCGCGGCCGCCTCGTCCAGGGAGGCCACCACGGCGATGCGCCGGCCGGCGAGCACGGCGGCCTCGGCCATCGGCCGGTCCACGCGCACGACGCGCAGCCCCTGCTCGGCCCCCACGGCCTTGGCGACGGGAGCCAGGGTCGAGCAGGTGCACACCACGACGTCGGCGCCCTCGGCGACGAGCCGGCGCAACCGGTCCCCGACGGCCCCCCGGACCGCGTCCGCGCCGTGCTCGCGGGCGGCGGCCAGCAAGCCGGTGTCCACCAGGTGCCGCTCGGCGACGGTGGCGTCCCGTTCGCGCAGGAGGTCGCTGAAGGTGCGCACGTGGGCGTGCGCGGTGTGCAGGAAGCCGACGGTGGCCACGGAGCGAGCATGCCACGCCGCCCCCGGCCGGTGAACCGGGACCGCGAACGTCACCCGCTCAGCCGACGCAAGGCCGCCAGCACCGTCTCCGTCGACGTCGTGGGCCAGAAGTCCGGCAGCGACCCGCGCAGGAACCCGCCGTAGCGGGCCGTGGCCAGCCGCGGGTCGAGCACCGCGACGACACCCCGGTCCCCGGTGGCGCGGATGAGGCGCCCCGCTCCCTGGGCCAGCCGGACGGCCGCGTGCGCGACCGAGACCGTGAGGAACCCGTTGCCGCCGGCGGCGTCGACCGCCCGGGACCGGGCCGACATCAGCGGGTCGTCCGGGCGGGGGAAGGGGATGCGGTCGATGACCACCAGGGAGCAGCTGTCCCCCGGCACGTCGACCCCCTGCCACAGCGACATCGTCCCGAAGAGCGACGTCGAGGGGTCGTCGGTGAAGGCGCGCACGAGCCTCGGCAGCCGGTCGTCGCCCTGGCACAGGACCGTCGTGCCCAGGCGGCGGCGCATGGCCTCGGCGGCCTCCTCGGCGGCCCGCCGGGACGAGAACAGCCCCAGGGTCCTGCCCCCGGCGGCCTCGACCAGCGCGGCGAGCTCGTCCATCGTCGCCTCGCTCGACGCGCCGCGCCCCGGCGGCGGCAGGTGCCGGGCGACGTACAGGATGCCCTGGCGGGGGTAGTCGAAGGGGCTGCCGACGTCGACCCCGGTCCAGGGCGTCCCCGCCCCCTTCTCCCCCCGGAGCCCGAACGCCCCCGCCACGGGGTCGAAGGAGCCGCCCAGGGTCAGCGTGGCCGAGGTGGCCACGACGGTCCGCTCGCTGAAGAGCTTCTCGCGCAGCAGACCCGCGACCGACAGGGGGGCGATGTGCAGGGAGGGCGGACGCGCCGCGGGGCCGGAGCCGGCCGTCACCCACGCGACGTCGAAACCGTCCCGCGCGCCGCGGCCGACGTCCTCGGCGAGCCGCTCGGCGACGGCGAAGACCTCCTGGACGGCCGCGCGCGCCAGGTGGCGCGCGCCCCGCGACTCGGGGTCCTCCTCCTTGCCGGCGGACTCCCCCGCGTCCTTGAGGTCGGTCAGGGCCTGCCGGGAGGCGTCGCGGACGGCCACCACGGCGTCGGCCAGGGCGTCGGGCCAGCGGTCCAGCCGGCCCGGGGGCGCCTCGTCGAGGGCGGCCTCCAGCGCGACGGCCGCGTCGTCCAGGGCGTCGGAGACGATCCCCGCCGAGCGCCGCAGCCGGCGCGAGGCCGTGTGCAGGACCGCGGCGGACAGCTCGGCGGTGGCGACGGCGGTGACGCGGTCGGCCAGCTCGTGGGCCTCGTCGACGACGAGGACGTCGTGCTCGGGCAGCAGCAGGCCGCTGCTCTCCATGGCGTCGATGGCCGTCATGGCGTGGTTGGTGACCACGACGTCGACCTCGCGGGCCCGGGCCCGGACCCGTTCGGAGAAGCACTCGGCGGCGACCGGGCAGCGCTGGGAGCCCAGGCACTCGCGCGCCGAGACCGACACCTGCCGCCAGGCGCGGTCGCTGACGCCGGGGTCGAGGTCGTCGCGGTCCCCGGTGTCGGTCGTGGCCGCCCACTCCCGCAGGCGCACGACCTCCCGGCCGAGGCGGCCGGTGTCCTCCGCGGCCCCGCCGGCCGGTGCCGGCAGGTCGAACAGGGCACCGTCGTCGCCGGGGAAGCCGCCGTCGAGCTTGTTGCGGCACAGGTAGTTGGCACGCCCCTTGAGCAGCTCCCAGGTCGGTTCCCGGTGCAGCGCCGGCGCGATGGCCGCGGCCAGCCGCGGCAGGTCCCGCTCGACGACCTGGGCCTGCAGGGCCAGCGTCGCGGTGGTCACGACCACCCGGTGGCCGGTGTGGACGGCGTGCGCGACCGCGGGCACGAGGTAGGCCATCGACTTGCCCGTGCCCGTGCCGGCCTGGACGAGCAGGTGCCGGCGGGTGCGGATGGCGTCGGTGACGGCCTGCGCCATCCGGGCCTGGCCCTCGCGGCGCTGGCCGCCGAGGGCGTCGACGACGGAGTCGAGGAGGTCGGCGGCCTCGGGGCCCTCGACGTCGTGCTCGACCTCCTCGGCGGGGGCGGGTGACTCGGTGGACGTGCTCACCGGGTCATCCTCCCCCGCCCCACCGACACGGCGGGTCACCGTCCACAGGCCGGGCGCGGCGCCCGGCCCGTGGACGCGTGGGTCCTCAGGCCGTGCGCGTGAGCCGGAACTGCGCCAGCTCGGCCGCCAGCCGCGGGCGCACCCGGGCCAGCAGGCGCGTGCCCTGCGCCGTGTGCTCCTCGTCCAGGACCTGACCGGTCGTGTGGACGCGGTGGACCAGCTCGCCGCGGTCGTAGGGCACGACCACCTCGAGCTCGACGTCGGGCACGGGGAGCATCTCGGCGATGCGGGCCAGGAGCTCCTCGACGCCCTGGCCCGTGCGGGCCGAGACGGCGACGGCGTTCTTCTCCTTGCGCAGCAGACGGTCGAGGACCTCGGGGTCGGCGATGTCGGCCTTGTTGATCGCGACGAGCTCGGGCACGCCCTGCGCGTCGACGTCGGCCAGGACGGCGCGCACGGCCGCGAGCTGACCCTCGGGGTCGGCGTGCGACCCGTCGACCACGTGCAGGACGACGTCGGACTCGGCGACCTCCTCCAGCGTCGAGCGGAAGGCCTCGACGAGCTGGTGCGGCAGCGAGCGGACGAACCCCACGGTGTCGGCCAGCGTGTACGGCCGGCCCTCGGGGGTCTGGGCCCGGCGCACGGTCGGGTCCAGGGTCGCGAACAGGGCGTTCTCCACGAGCACCCCGGCGCCCGTGAGCCGGTTCAGCAGCGAGCTCTTGCCCGCGTTGGTGTACCCGGCGATGGAGACGGCCGGGACGGCGCGGGCGTGCCGCAGGGAGCGCTTCTCCACGCGGGTGGTGCCCATGCCCTTGATCTCGCGGCGCAGCTTGGCCATCCGGCTGCGGATGCGGCGGCGGTCCAGCTCGATCTTCGTCTCACCGGGACCGCGGGAACCGATCCCCGCACCACCGGCGACCCGGCCACCGGCCTGCCGGGACATCGACTCACCCCACCCGCGCAGGCGCGGGAGCAGGTACTCCAGCTGAGCGAGCTCGACCTGGGCCTTGCCCTCCCGGCTCTTGGCGTGCTGGGCGAAGATGTCGAGGATCACGGCGGTCCGGTCGACGACCTTGACCTTGACGATGTCCTCCAGGCCGCGGCGCTGGGACGCGGACAGCTCCCCGTCGCAGACCACGGTGTCGGCGCCCTCGGCGGCGACCAGGTCGGCCAGGGCCTGGGCCTTGCCGGAGCCCAGGTAGGTCGCGACGTCGGGCGTGCTGCGCCGCTGCAGGACCCCGGCCAGGACGTCGGAGCCGGCCGTGGCGGCCAGGGCGGACAGTTCCTGCAGGGACACCTCGGCCTCGGCCCGGTTGGAGTCGGCGCTGGACCAGACCCCGGCCAGGACGACGCGCTCGAGGCGCAGCTGCCGGTACTCGACCTCGGTGACGTCGGACAGTTCCGTCGACAGGCCCGCGGCCCGGCGCAGGGCACGACGGTCGGCGAGGTCGAGCTGGTCACCGTCGTAGCTGGTGTGCCCGTCCGGGTCGTCTCCGTCCACCTCCTGCGCCGCGTTCTCCCCGTGACCGCGCAGGATGCGGGCGATGGCCCGGTCGAACTCCTGGTCGCGCTCGTCGGTCGTGAGCTCCGCGGACTGCTCCGTCGCGGAGAGGTGGCGCTGGTTCATGGACCTCCTCGGTCGTTCTCTCGGTGCGCCTAGCGTTCCACTGCAACCACCGGGGCAGCCAGTTCATTTCACGCCCTAGGCTTGACCGCCGTGTCGCAGCCCGAGCCCGAGCACTACTTCTCCGCCCGGCCCGCCACGGCCGACGAGCGCCGCGAGCTGACCGTGGAGCTGGCCGGTCGCGCGGTCGACGTCACCACGGCCCGCGGCGTCTTCAGCGGCGACCGCCTCGACAAGGGGACCGCCGTCCTGCTGCCGCTCGTCGAGGCCGACGAGGCCGGGGGCGACGTGCTGGACCTGGGGTGCGGCTGGGGCCCGATCGCGCTGACCCTCGCCCTGCTGCGCCCCCGCCAGGTCGTGCACGCCGTCGACGTCAACGAGCGCGCCCTGGACCTCGTGCGGCTCAACGCCGCCCGGCTGGGCCTGACGGTGCGGGCGGCGCTGCCCGACGACGTCGACCCCGCGCTGCGCTTCCGGGAGATCTGGTCCAACCCGCCCATCCGCATCGGCAAGGACGCCCTGCACGGGCTGCTGCTGCGCTGGCTGCCCCGCCTGGCCCCGGGCGGGGTCGCGCACTTGGTGGTGCAGAAGAACCTCGGCGCGGACTCGCTGCAGGCGTGGCTGGGCTCCGGCGTGCTGCCGGGCACCACGACGACGCGCACGACGACGTCGAAGGGGTTCCGGGTCCTGTCGGTCAGGCGGGGAGCCTGAAGGTGCCCGTCGCGACGAGCCGGGCGGGCCCGGAGAGCCAGACCGTGCCCTCCGCCAGCGACGACCCGGCCCCGACGGTGACGACGAGCCGCCCGCCGGGCACGCGCACCCGCCAGACGTCGGGCGCGCCCTCACCGGCCCAGGCGCGGGTCGCCAGCGCCGCCGCGCAGGCCCCCGTGCCGCAGGAGCGGGTCTCCCCCGACCCGCGCTCGTGCACGCGCATGGCGATGTCGCCGACGTCGGGGTCGCCGTCCCCGTCGACGTCGAGGACGTCGACGGGCACCACGAGCTCGACGTTGGTGCCGTGCGGCGGGACGGGCTGGACCTCGGGGGCGCGCGTGAGGTCGGCGGCCTCCAGCTCGGCGGCGTGGGGCAGGGCGACGACGGTGTGCGGGTTGCCCAGGTCGACCGACAGCGCGGGGCGGGCCACGCCGTCCAGGCCGTGGACCTGCACGAGGGCGTCAGAGCCGTCGGCGAGCGCCCGCCGCCCGCCGGTGAGGGACCAGGGGCCCATGTCGGCGGTCCAGGAACCGTCGGCCTCGCGCCGCAGCCGCTTCAGCCCGGCCCGGGTCGCCACGGGGAACCAGTCGCCGTCCCCGGCGCCGGCGGGCAGGAACCCGCCGCGCAGCAGGAACTCGGCGAAGACGCGGACGCCGTTGCCGCACATCTCGGCGATCGAGCCGTCGGCGTTGCGGTAGTCCATGAACCACTCGGCCTGCCCGGCCAGGGCCGCGGCGTCGGGGGCGGCGGCCGTGCGGACGGCGCGGATCAGCCCGTCGCCGCCGAGGCCGGCGCGGCGGTCGCAGATCGCGGCGACGAGGGCCGCGTCGGGGTTCCACGACCCGTCGGGGTCGGCGACCAGCACGAAGTCGTTCTCGGTGCCGTGGCCCTTGGTGAAGGAGATCTCGCTGGTCACGCGGCCGATGCTACGGGCAGCAGGGGCAGCACCCGGCGGGCCAGCTCGTCGGCCGTGGTGCCGTCCGGGGCCGGCAGCCAGTGCACGCGGGGGTCGCGGCGGAACCAGGACTCCTGCTTGCGGGCGAAGCGCCGGGTGAGGCGCGCGGTGAGCTCGCGGGCCTCGTCCTCGGTGCTCGTGCCGTCGAGGACGTCGAGCACCTGGGCGTAGCCGAGGGCGCGGCCGGCGGTCAGGCCCTCGCGCAGCCCGCGCGAGGCCAGGTGGCGCACCTCCTCGACCAGCCCGGCCGCCCACATCCGGTCCACCCGCGCGTCGATGCGGGCGACGAGCTGCTCGCGGGGCACGGCGAGCGCCACCTGGACCGTGGGGCGCAGGTAGGCCGGCTCGGGCAGCGCGGCCGCGAACGGCTGCCCGGTGATCTCCCCCACCTCCAGCGCGCGGACGATGCGGCGGCCGTTGGTGGGCAGGATCCTCGCGGCGGCCTCGGGGTCGGTGCGGGTCAGGCGCTCGTGCAGGGCCCGGGGCCCCACGCGGTCCAGCTCGGCCTCCCAGCGGGCCCGCACCCGCGGGTCCTTGCCGGGGAAGCGCAGGTCGTCGAGGGCGGCGCGGACGTACAGCCCCGAGCCGCCGACGAGGATCGGCACGTGGCCGCGGGCGGTGATCGCGTCGAAGGCCGCGCGGGCCCAGCCCTGGAACTGGGCGACCTCGGCGGTCTGGGTGACGTCGAGCACGTCCAGGAGGTGGTGCGGCACGCCCTGCCGCTCGGCCTGGCCGATCTTGGCCGTGCCGATGTCCATGCCCCGGTAGAACTGCAGCGCGTCGGCGTTGACGACCTCCCCGGGGGTGCCGAGGTCGGCCAGCCGGTGGGCCAGGGCCACGCCGACGTCGGACTTGCCCGACGCGGTCGGCCCCGTGACGGCGATCACCGGGAGGGTGCCCGGGAGCGCGTCGGCGGTGTTCGGCTGGCCCACGGCGTCATCGTGGCAGATCATGGGGACCCTCTCGAGCACTGGGAAGGGAGCGACCGTGGGGACCATCGACTACCTCAAGGGCAAGCTGGGCGAGGCGGCGGGCCAGGCCAGGGGGATCGCCGACGAGGCCCTGGCCAAGGCCGGGACGTTCGCGGCCGAGCACTCCGGCACGGCGGACGGCGCGATCGGCAAGGCCGGGGAGTTCGTGAACTCGCGCACGGGCGGCAAGTTCGCCGGCCCGGTCACGCGGGTCAGCGACCTGGCCCGCAAGGGCGTCGACCTGGCCGCCGAGCAGGCACCCGCGTCGACGACCCCGGACGGCGGGACGTCGATGCGCGGCGGCCGGGCCTGGGACGGCACGCCGATGACGGGGCCGGTGCGCCGGTGACCATCCCCACGCCCCCGCCCACGCCGGTGCCGCCGAGCCCGGTGCCGACCCCGGGCCAGCCCGGGGAACCGCCGCTGCCCGACCCCGGCCCCACGCCGGGACCCGACCCCGTTCCCGACCCGGCGACCCCGCCGGCGATGCAGGTCGGGCCCGGCGGCGCGTCGTAGGTCAGACCCGGCGGCGCAGGGACGGCATGCCCAGCCCCACGGGCCGGGGACCGTCGGTCTCCGGCTCGGGGCGGGCCTGCCGGGCCTCCCACGCGTCGCCCGCGCGGGTGCGGCGCAGCGCGAAGGCCGACAGGTCGTCGGCTTCGAGGTAGTGCGGCGCCCCACGGGTGACCTGCACGGTCGCGACGTCGCCGGGACGCAGGTCGGTGCCCGCGGGCACGGCGAAGTGGACGAGCCGGTTGTCGGGGGCACGGCCGGACAGCCGCTGGGTCGCGGCGTCCTTGCGCCCCTCCCCCTCGGCGACGAGGACCTCCAGGACGCGGCCGACCTGGGCCTGGTTCTCCTCGTAGGTGATGCGGTCCTGCAGCGCGGTCAGCCGCTCGTACCGCTCCTGGACGACGTGCTTGGGCACCTGGTCGCCCATCGTGGCGGCGGGCGTCCCCGGCCGCGGGGAGTACTGGAAGGTGAAGGCGCTGGAGAACCGGGCCTGCTCGACGACGTGCAGCGTGTCCTCGAAGTCGGCGTCGGTCTCACCGGGGAACCCGACGATGATGTCGGTGGTGATGGCGGCGTCGGGGATGCGCGAGCGGACGCCGTCGATGATCCCCAGGAAGCGGGACTGCCGGTAGGACCGGCGCATGGCCTTCAGGACGCGGTCGGAACCGGACTGCAGCGGCATGTGCAGGCTCGGCATGACGTTGGGCGTCTCGGCCATGGCGTCGATGACGTCGTCGGTGAAGCTGGACGGGTGGGGGCTGGTGAACCGGACCCGTTCCAGACCCTCGACACCGCCGGTGGCCCGCAGGAGCTTGCCGAAGGCCAGCCGGTCGCCGAACTCGACCCCGTAGGTGTTGACGTTCTGCCCCAGCAGCGTCACCTCCAGGACGCCCTCGGCGACGAGGGCCTGCACCTCCGCCAGGACGTCACCGGGACGGCGGTCCTTCTCCTTGCCGCGCAGCGCCGGGACGATGCAGAAGGTGCAGGTGTTGTTGCAGCCCACCGAGATGCTGACCCAGGCCGCGTAGGGCGACTCCCGCCGCGTCGGCAGCGTGGAGGGGAACGTCTCGAGGGACTCCAGGATCTCGACCTGCGCCTCGGCGTTGTGCCGAGCCCGTTCGAGCAGGACGGGCAGCGACCCGACGTTGTGGGTGCCGAAGACGACGTCGACCCACGGCGCCTTGCGGACGATCTCGCCGCGGTCCTTCTGCGCCAGGCAGCCGCCGACGGCGATCTGCATGCCCGGCCGGCGCTCCTTGACGGGCGCGAGGTGACCCAGGTTGCCGTAGAGCTTGTTGTCGGCGTTCTCCCGCACGGCGCACGTGTTGAAGACGACGACGTCGGGTTCGACGGGGGCGCCGCCGCCCGCCTCGTCGAAGCGGACGTACCCGGCGTCCTCCAGCAGGCCCGACAGCCGCTCGGAGTCGTGGACGTTCATCTGGCAGCCGAAGGTGCGCACCTGGTAGGTGCGCTGCGGGGAACCGGTCGTCGTGCTCATCACGGGCCAGTCTAGGCGACCGGGCGGCGGCCCCCCGGGATCACTTTCGGATCACGAAAGTGCCAGCGACCGCGCGGCTCTGTGGACATCCTGCGCCCCTGCTGTACGGTCCAGCGGCATGAGTGACCACGTGCAGGCCCCTCAGTCGCCACCCCGCACCGCTGGTCGTCCCCTCGTCCGGCTCGAGGGCGTGCAGAAGCACTTCGGCGCCCTGCACGTCCTGAAGGACGTGGACCTCGCGATCGCCGCCGGGGAGGTCGTCGTCGTCATCGGCCCGTCGGGGTCGGGCAAGTCGACGCTGTGCCGCACGATCAACCGGCTGGAGACCATCGACGCCGGGCGCATCACCATCGACGGGGCGGACCTGCCCGCCGAGGGCAAGGACCTGGCCCGGCTGCGCGCCGACGTGGGCATGGTCTTCCAGTCCTTCAACCTCTTCGCCCACAAGACCGTCAAGGAGAACGTCACCCTCGGCCCGGTCAAGGTCCGCGGGGTGTCGGCGGCCGAGGCGGGCCGGCGCGCGGACGCGCTGCTGGAGCGCGTCGGGGTCGCCTCCCAGGCCGGCAAGTACCCCGCGCAGCTGTCCGGCGGTCAGCAGCAGCGCGTCGCGATCGCCCGGGCGCTGGCCATGGACCCCAAGGTCATGCTCTTCGACGAGCCGACCTCGGCGCTGGACCCGGAGATGATCAACGAGGTCCTCGACGTCATGACCGGTCTGGCCCGCGAGGGCATGACCATGGTCGTGGTGACGCACGAGATGGGCTTCGCCCGCCGCGCCGCCGACCGCGTGGTCTTCATGGCCGACGGGCGGATCCTCGAGGACACCGACCCCGAGACGTTCTTCACCGCACCGACCCACGAACGCGCCAAGGACTTCCTCTCGAAGATCCTCACCCACTGACGACCCCGCGACGCGGAAGCGACCGGGACGCACGACGAGGAAGCAACAGGAGGCACCACCCATGAGAAGCATCCGCAACGCCGTGCTGGCCGGAGCGGCCACCGCCGTACTGGCGTTGACCGCCTGCGGCAACGAGGGCTCCCCCGAGACCGCCGGCGGCGCCGGCGGCGCCACCTCCGGCGGCACCCCCGCGGCGGCCCCCACCTACGCGGTGGCCACCGACGTCGCCCTCACCGGCAGCCCCACCTACGACAAGATCAAGGCCGCGGGCAAGGTCAAGATCGGCGTCAAGGCCGACCAGCCCGGGATCGGGCAGAAGGACGCCGGCTCGGGGCAGTACGCCGGGTTCGACATCGAGATGGCCAAGCTCATGGCTGCGAAGCTGGGGCTGACGCCGGACGAGATCGAGTTCGTCGAGACCGTCTCGGCCAACCGCGAGCCGTTCCTGCAGCAGGGCACCGTCGACATGGTCATCGCCTCCTACACGATCAACGACAAGCGCAAGCAGGTCGTCGACTTCGCGGGGCCGTACTACGTCGCCGGCCAGGACCTGCTGGTGCGGGCCGACGAGGAGGGCATCACCGGCCCCGACAGCCTGGCCGGCAAGAAGGTCTGCTCGGTGGAGGGCTCCACCCCGGCCACCCGCATCCGCGACGAGCACCCCGACGCCGACCTGGTGACCTTCGACGCCTACTCCAAGTGCGTCGAGCAGCTGACCTCGAACGCCGTCGACGCCGTCACCACCGACGACGCCATCCTGCGCGGGTACGCCGCCCAGCAGCCCGACGCGCTGAAGGTCGTCGGCGAGCCGTTCAGCGAGGAGCCGTACGGCGTGGGGCTGCCGAAGGGCGACACCGCCCTGCGCAACACGCTGAACGACGCCATCGAGGCTGCCGTCACCGACGGGGACTGGAAGAAGGCGTACGACTACACCCTCGGGGGCAGCGGCACCGACCCCGAGCCGCCCACGGTCGACCGCTACTGACGCACCGCTGCCCGGGTTCCGCGACGGCGCGGACCCGGGCAGCCCGTCACCCCTCACCCGCAAGGAGCTGACGTGCAGGTCATCGTCGACAACCTCGACGTGTTCGGCCGCGGGATCTGGGGCACGGTCACCCTGTTCTTCTGGGCGACCCTGGGTTCCCTGGTCCTCGGCACCGTCCTGGCGGTGTTCCGCATCGCCCCCAGCGCCGCGCTGCGGGCCTTCGGCACCACCTACGTCAACGTCTTCCGCAACACCCCGCTGACGCTGATCATCGTGTTCTGCGTGCTGTGCCTGCCGACCCTGGGCATCACCTTCGGGGTCGGCACCGCCACGCAGTACCGGCTCTACGCGGTCCTGGCCCTGGTGGCCTACACGTCCACGTTCGTGTGCGAGGCCGTCCGCTCGGGCATCAACACCGTGCCGGTCGGGCAGGCCGAGGCCGCCCGCGCCATCGGGCTGCCCTTCACCGGCGTGCTGCGGCTGGTGGTGCTGCCGCAGGCCTTCCGCGCGGTGGTGCCCCCGCTGGGCAGCGTGCTCAACGCGCTGCTGAAGAACACCTCGGTCGCCTCGGCGGCCAGCAACTTCGAACTGATCTCCGGCATGCGCAACCTCGTCGAGCAGAACGGCAACGCCGTCATCACCGTCCTGATCGGCATCACGGTGGCGTACATGGCGCTGGCCGCGGTGCTGTTCGCCGGGGTCGGCCTGCTGGAACGGTCGCTGTCGCGGACGGGAGCGCGCGCGTGAGCCAGGTCCTCTACGACGCCCCCGGCCCTCGGGCCCGGCGCCTCAACCGCGTCCTGACCGTCGTCGGCGTCGCCCTGTTCGCCGCCGTGGCGGCCGTGGTCGTGTGGCGGCTGAACGGCGCCGGGCAGTTCGCGCCCTCGAAGTGGAGCCCGTTCAGCTACACCGACATCCAGCGCGCCCTGCTGGGGGCGTGGTGGCGCACCATGACGGTCGCGCTCATGGCGATCGCCCTGTCGATCGTGCTGGGGGCGGTCCTGGCCAGCCTGCGGCTGTCACCGGCCGCCGGCCCCCGCTGGGTCGCCTACGGGCTCATCCAGCTGTTCCGGGCCCCGCCGGTGCTGCTGCTGATGTTCTGGTTCTTGTACGGCGGGTCCGGCAACATCCCCATCTACTGGTGCGGGGTGCTGGGCCTGACCGTCTACAACGGCGCGTTCATCGCCGAGATCCTGCGCGCCGGCGTCGAGGCGCTGCCCAGGGGGCAGAAGGAGGCGGGCCTGGCCATCGGGCTCACCCAGGGCCAGACCCTGTGGGCGATCCAGCTGCCGCAGGCCGTGCGCTCCATGCTGCCCTCGCTGGTCTCGCAGGTCGTGGTCATCCTCAAGGACACCGCGCTGATCTACATCGTGGGCTTCACCGAGCTGCTGCGCTGGGGCACCCAGCTGGGCTCGCAGTACTTCAACCTCATCCCGGCGATGATCGTGATCGCCGTCGTGTACGTCGGCACGAACATGGTCATCGCCGGGATCGCGAAGGTCGTGGAGCGGCGGATGCGGGGCAAGACGTCCGGCACGACGTCGGTCGGTGTCAACACCGCCCAGGTCGGCGCCTCCAGCGCGGCCGGGTCGGCCGTCTGACCCGCAGGGCCCTCAGAGGTCGTCGTGGACCGTGTAGCGGGTGAGCTCGCGGTCCGCGGTGACCGACCCGAGCCGGTTCGCACCCTCGGGAGTGGCGCGGAAGGCGCGGTAGGCGTCGTCCGCTTCGAGCGACTCCCACCGCTCCACGATCGCCACGTGCGTCGGGTCGGTGACGTCGAACGTCACCTCGCAGCCGAGGTTGCCGGCGAAGGCGCGCGTGGCCTGCAGGGTCTCGGTGATGATGGCCGGGGCCTGCTCGAGGGCGTCGGCCTTCAGGGTCAGTTCGAGGATCGCGATGACGGTCACACCCGGAACCTACGCCTCGTCGTCGAGCTCCTCGCGCACGACCCGCAGGACGACGTCCGTGGGGAACCCGCGCCGGGCGAGCATCCCGAACAGACGGCGCTCGCGGACCGCGCGCTCCAGCCCGGCGGTCGAGCGCAGCTTGCGGCGCACGAGGTCACGGGCGGCGTCGGTCTGGCTGTCGTGGTCGACGACCTCGAGGGCCTGCTCGGCCGTCTCGTCGTCGACCCCCTTGCGCCGCAGCTCCTGGACCAGGGCCCGCCGGCCCCGGCCCGCGCTGCGCGAGCGCACGAAGCCGTCGGCGAACGCGCGGTCGTCGACGAGCCCGACCTCCTCGAACCGGTCGAGCACCTCCACGACGACGTCCTCGGGCACGTCGCGCGCGGCCATCTTCTCGGCCAGCTGGGCGCGGGTGCGGGGAGCCATCGTCAGCTGCCGCAGGGCGATCGCGCGGGCGACCTCGCGGGGGTCGGCCTCCCGGTCCGGGTTCTCGTCCGGACCGGGAGGACGCTGGTCCCGTCGGCTCAGAAGTCGACCTTCTCGTCGGCCTCGGCCGGGGCGTCCAGGCGGGCGCCGATGCCGAGCTTCTCCTTGATGCGCTTCTCGATCTCGTCGCCGAGGTCGGGGTTGTCGCGCAGGAAGGCGCGGGCGTTCTCCTTGCCCTGGCCGAGCTGGTCGCCCTCGTAGGTGTACCAGGCGCCGGACTTGCGGACGAAGCCGTGCTCGACGCCGAGGTCGATGAGCCCACCCTCGCGGGAGATGCCCTGACCGTAGATGATGTCGAACTCGGCCTGCTTGAACGGCGGGGAGACCTTGTTCTTGACGACCTTGACGCGGGTGCGGTTGCCGACCGCGTTGGTGCCGTCCTTGAGCGTCTCGATGCGCCGGACGTCCAGGCGCACCGAGGCGTAGAACTTCAGCGCCTTGCCGCCCGTCGTCGTCTCCGGCGAACCGAACATGACGCCGATCTTCTCGCGCAGCTGGTTGATGAAGATCGCGGTGGTGCCGGAGTGGTTCAGCGCACCGGTGATCTTGCGCAGCGCCTGCGACATGAGGCGGGCCTGCAGGCCGACGTGGCTGTCGCCCATCTCGCCCTCGATCTCGGCCTTGGGCACCAGGGCCGCGACCGAGTCGATGACGATGATGTCGAGCGCGCCGGAACGGATCAGCATGTCGGCGATCTCGAGGGCCTGCTCACCGGTGTCCGGCTGCGAGACGAGCAGCGCGTCGGTGTCGACGCCCAGCTTGGCCGCGTAGTCGGGGTCGAGGGCGTGCTCGGCGTCGATGAAGGCGGCGATGCCGCCCTTGCGCTGGGCGTTGGCGACGGCGTGCAGGGCGACGGTCGTCTTCCCCGAGGACTCGGGGCCGTACACCTCGACGACCCGGCCGCGGGGCAGCCCGCCGATGCCGAGGGCGACGTCCAGGGCGATGGCCCCCGTGGGGATCACCTCGATGGGCGGGCGGACGTCGTCGCCCAGCCGCATGACCGAGCCCTTGCCGAAGTTCTTGTCGATCGCGGCGAGCGCGGCGTCGAGGGCCTTCTCGCGGTCCGCAGGAGCGGGCATGTCTCCACCTCGTGGTCTGGATCCGGTGTCTGTTCGACTGACTGGGGGGAACGTTAGGACGGACCTCCGACACGACCCCGCCGGCGACGGGCCCGTGTGGACGACACGCCGTGACGACCGCCCTGTGGACACCCCGATGGTATCCGTACACGTGTTCGACCCCAAGCCCTCCGCGACCCGGCGTGTCCGGGTCACTAGGGTTCGCGCCATGACGTCGACGTCCGGCCGTGAGCCCGTCCCCGAGGTCCTCGACCCCCGCGGCGCAGCCCTGCTGCCCGCCGGGGCCGTCCTGGAGCACCTGGGCTCGGGCAGCACCTGGGCCGAGGGCCCGGTCTGGCTGCCCGCCGAACGCGCCGTGGTCTTCAGCGACATCCCCGGCGACCGGGTCCTGCGCTGGGACGAGAGCTCCGGCGCCGGGGGCGGGCTGACCGTCCACCGCGACGGCGTGGAGTTCACCAACGGCCGGACCCTGGACCACCGGGGCCGCGTCGTCGCGTGCTCCCACGGCCGGCGCGCCATCGAGCGCACCGAGGCGGACGGAACCACGCACGTGCTCGTGGACCGCTTCGGCGACAAGCGGTTCAACTCCCCCAACGACGTGGTCGTCGCCTCCGACGGAGCCGTCTGGTTCACCGACCCGCCCTACGGCATCAGCGTCGAGGTCGAGGGCCACGAGGGCTCCCGCGAGTACGGGGACAACTTCGTCTTCCGCCTCGACCCGGCGACCGGTGAGCTGCGCGTCGTCGTGACCGACGTGGAGGAGCCCAACGGGCTGGCCTTCTCCCCCGACGAGTCGCTGCTGTACGTCGCCGACACCTCCGCGGCGCCCACCCCCGGCAACGGCACGCACCGGCTCATCCGCGTCTACGACGTGCTGACCGGTGTCCGGGGCGGGCGCGGCCCGCAGGCCGTGCCGTCCGGCCCCGTCGTGAAGAACGGCCGGGTCTTCGTCGAGGTCGACCGCGGGCTGGCCGACGGGTTCCGGGTGGACACCGGCGGCAACGTGTGGACCTCCAACGGCGACGCCGTGACGGTGTTCGCCCCCGACGGCACGCGGCTGCTCGAGGTGGTCGTCGGCGAGGTCGTCGCCAACGTGTGCTTCGGCGGCGCGGACGGGACCGACCTGTTCGTCGCGGCCTCCACCAGCCTGTACCGGCTGCGCACCACGGCCGTCGGGGCGGACCTGAAGTGGCGGTGAGCTTCCGCGTCCCGCCGGCCCCGCCGCGCGACGAGCCGCCCCTGGTCGCCGGTGAGCGCGAGACGCTCGCGGGCTTCCTGGACTACCAGCGGCTCACCTTCGCCCGCAAGGTCGAGGGGCTCAGCGCGCAGCAGCTGCGCCTGCGCTCGGTCGAGCCGTCGTCGATGTCGCTGCTGGGACTGGCCCGGCACCTGGCCGACGTCGAGCGGCTCTGGTGGCGGGCGGGGGTCGCCGGCGAGGACGTCGGGCCCCGCTACTGGTCGGCGCAGGACCCCGACGGGGAGTTCGACCGCGTCGACGAGGCCGACCCGGCGGCCGACCTGGCCGAGCTGGCGACCCAGCAGGACCTCGCCCGCGCGGTCCTGGCGGCGCACTCCCTCGACGACACCTTCGAGCACCACCGGCAGGGCACGACCAGCGTCCGCTGGGTGCTGGCGCACCTGCTGGAGGAGTACGCCCGGCACAACGGGCACGCCGACCTGCTGCGCGAGCGGATCGACGGCGCGACGGGCGAGTGACTCAGCGCCTCCCGGGCCGCCGGTCCCGGCCCAGGCGCCGGGACTCCGGCACGTCCATCGCGTCGCACAGGGCCAGCCAAATCGCCTTGGGCTCCACCCCGGCGTCGAGGGCCTCGCGGGCCGTCCGGTCCTCCAGCGCCAGCAGGTGCTGGTCGGCGGCCAGCGAGCGCCCGTAGGCGTCCCCGAACTCGTCGGTGACCAGGGTCCAGAACTCGCTGACGCGCATGGGCCCCAGGGTGCCACGGCCCCCGGCCACGCCGGGCACGTGTCGGAGGCGGGTGGTCTCATGACGGGATGAGCCCGGAGCGCACGAGCGGACCGACCCCCGAGGACGTCCTGGGACGGTTCTCCGAGGCCACCCGGGCCTGGTTCACGGGCGCCTTCGCGGCCCCCACGCCCGCCCAGCTCGGCGCGTGGGACGCCGTCAGCCGCGGTCAGCACGCCCTCGTCGTGGCCCCCACGGGGTCGGGCAAGACCCTGTCGGCCTTCCTGTGGGCCCTGGACCGGCTGGCCGGCGAACCGGTGCCCGAGGACAAGGACCACCGCTGCCGGGTGCTGTACGTCTCCCCGCTCAAGGCGCTGGCCGTCGACGTCGAGCGGAACCTGCGTTCGCCGCTGACCGGCATCCGCCAGGCCGCCCAGCGGCTGGGGCTGCCCGTGCCCGACGTCCGCGTCGGGGTGCGCTCGGGGGACACCTCCGCGGAGGAGCGCCGGGGGTTCACCCGCACCCCGCCGGACGTCCTCATCACGACCCCGGAGTCCCTCTTCCTGCTGCTGACGTCCAAGGCCCGCGAGCAGCTGCGCGGGGTGCGCACCGTCGTCCTCGACGAGGTCCACGCCATGGCCGGGTCCAAGCGCGGGGCCCACCTGGCGGTCTCCCTCGAACGGCTGGACGCCCTCGTCGCCGCCGCCGGCGGCGAGCCCACCCAGCGGGTCGGGCTCTCGGCCACCGTCCGGCCCGTGCAGACCGTCGCCGAGTGGGTCTCCGGCGGCCGCCCGGTCACCGTCGTCCAGCCGCCGTCGACCAAGGAGTTCGACCTGCGGGTCGTCGTCCCGGTCGAGGACATGAGCGACCTCGACGCCTCCGGCCGCGGCGGGGAGGACCCCGACGACCTGTCCGGGCAGGCGGCCGGGAACCCGCGCCGGGCGAGCATCTGGCCGCACGTGGAGGAACGCATCGTCGACCTCGTCGCCGAGCACCGCTCGACGCTGGTCTTCGCCAACTCCCGCCGGCTGTCCGAGCGGCTCACGGCCCGCCTCAACGAGGTCTGGGACGAGCGGCTGCACCCGGGCACCGACGAGGAGGCCCCGCCCCGCCCGCCCGCCGAGCTGATGGGCCAGGCCGGGGCCGCCGGGAGTGCGCCCCCGGTGCTGGCCCGCGCCCACCACGGGTCGGTCTCCAAGGAGCAGCGCTCGCTCATCGAGGAGGACCTCAAGGCCGGCCGGCTGCCCGCGGTCGTCGCGACGTCCAGCCTGGAGCTGGGCATCGACATGGGGGCCGTCGACCTCGTCGTGCAGGTGGAGTCCCCGCCCAGCGTGGCCAGCGGCCTGCAGCGCGTCGGCCGCGCCGGCCACCAGGTCGGCGCCGTCTCGCGCGGGGTGCTGTTCCCCAAGTTCCGCGGCGACCTGCTGCAGACGGCCGTGGTCGTCGAGCGCATGCGCGACGGGCGCATCGAGGAGCTGAAGGTCCCCGCCAACCCCCTCGACGTCCTCGCCCAGCAGGTCGTCGCGATGGTCGCCATGGACGAGTGGACCGTGCCGGACCTGCTGGCGCTGGCGCAGCGCGCCGCGCCGTTCGCCACGCTGTCGCGGCCGGTGCTGGAGGCCGTCCTCGACATGCTCTCGGGCCGCTACCCCAGCGACGAGTTCGCCGAGCTGCGCCCGCGCCTGGTGTGGGACCGCGTCACCGACACCCTCACGGGACGGCCCGGGGCGCAGCGTCTCGCGGTGACCAGCGGCGGCACGATCCCCGACCGGGGCCTGTTCGGCGTGTTCCTGGCCTCCGGGGAGGGACCCGGCCGGCGGGTCGGGGAGCTCGACGAGGAGATGGTCTACGAGTCCCGCGTCGGCGACGTCATCACGCTGGGGTCCTCGGCCTGGCGCGTGGAGGACATCACCCACGACCGGGTCCTGGTGACGCCCGCCCCCGGCCAGCCGGGCCGGCTGCCGTTCTGGCACGGGGAGGCGCTGGGCCGCCCGGCCGAGCTGGGCCGCGCCCTGGGCGAGTTCGTGCGCGAGCTGGGGTCCCTCGCCGGCGGTTTCACCGGCGAGGCCGCGCGGGGGCGCGTGCTCGCCGCGGGCCTGGACGAGTGGGCCGCGCAGAACCTGCTCGCCCACCTGCGCGAGCAGCAGGAGGCCACGCGGCACGTGCCCGACGACCGCACGGTCGTCGTCGAGCGGTTCCGCGACGAGCTGGGCGACTGGCGGGTGTGCATCCACTCCCCCTTCGGCGGCCAGGTCCACTCCCCCTGGGCCCTGGCGCTGGGCGCGCGCATGCGCGAGCGGTTCGGCGTGGACGTGCAGGCCATGCCGGCCGACGACGGCATCGTGCTGCGGCTGCCGGACCTGGACCTGCCCGAGGGGCAGGCCCCCGACGTGGCCGACCTCGTGGCCCTGGAGGCGAACGAGGTCGCCGAGCTCGTGACGGCCGAGATCGGCGGGTCGGCGCTGTTCGCGTCCCGGTTCCGCGAGTGCGCGGCGCGGGCCCTGCTGCTGCCCCGCCGCCAGCCCGGGCGCCGCCAGCCGCTGTGGCAGCAGCGGCAGCGGGCCGCGTCGCTGCTGCAGGTCGCGAGCCGGTACGCGACCTTCCCGATCGTGCTGGAGACCGTGCGCGAGTGCCTGTCCGACGTCTTCGACGTGACCGGGCTGGAGCAGCTCATGAAGGACCTCGCGGCGCGCCGGGTCCGCGTCGTCGAGGTCGAGTCCCCGCAGCCGTCGCCGTTCGCGCGGGGGCTGATGTTCGGGTACGTCGCGCAGTTCCTCTACGAGGGGGACTCCCCGCTGGCCGAGCGGCGGGCCGCCGCGCTGGCCCTGGACCCCAGCCTGCTGGCCGAGCTCCTGGGCCGCGGCGAGGGCGCGGCCCTGCGGGACCTGCTGGACCCCGAGGCGGTGCAGCGCACCGAGGACGAGCTGCAGCGCCTGGTCCCCGAGCGCCGGTCGGCCGACGCCGAGGACGTCGCGGACCTGCTGCGGGTCCTGGGCCCGCTGACGACGGCCGAGGTCGCGGCGCGCAGCCAGGGCGAGCCCTCCCGCTGGCTGGCGGACCTGGAGGGGGCCCGCCGGCTCATCCGGGTGCGCATCGCCGGGGAGGAGCACTGGGCCGTCATCGAGGACGCCGGCCGGCTGCGCGACGGGCTGGGCACCCCGCTGCCGGTGGGGATCCCCGAGGCGTTCACCGAACCGGTCGCCGACCCGCTGGCGGAGCTGCTCGGCCGGTACGCGCGCACGCGCGGGCCGTTCACGGTCGCCGACGCGGCGGCCCGGTTCGGCGTGGGGCGCGCCGTGGCCCACGACGCGCTGCGCCGCCTGCAGGCCAGGGGCCGCCTGGTCGAGGGTGAGCTGCGGCCCGGCGGCACGGGATTGGAGCTGTGCGACGCCGACGTCCTGCGCATCCTGCGCCGGCGCTCGCTGGCGGCCCTGCGCGCCGACGTCGAACCGGTCCCGCCACGGGACCTCGCGCGCTTCCTGCCCGCCTGGCAGGGCGTCAGCACCGGGCTGCAGCGGCGGCTGCGCGGCGTCGACGGCGTGCTGCGGGCCGTGGAGCAGCTCGCCGGGGCCGTCGTGCCCGCCAGCGCCCTCGAACCGCTCGTGCTGGCCTCCCGCGTGGAGGACTACCGCCCCTCGATGCTCGACGAGCTGACCGCGGCCGGGGAGGTCGTGTGGTCCGGGCACGGCAGCCTGCCCGGCGACGACGGCTGGGTCTCGCTGCACCCGGCCGACCTCGCCCCGCTGACGATGCCGGACCCGGCCGAGTCGGAGGTGGAGACCGGCACCGAGCTGCACCGGGCGGTCCTCGACGCGCTCGCGGGCGGGGGCGCGTACTTCTTCCGGGCGCTGTCCGACGCGGTGGGCTCGACGGACGACACCGGCCTGACGGGCGCGCTGTGGGACCTGGTGTGGGCCGGTCGGGTCACCAACGACACCCTGGCCCCGCTGCGCAACCGCCTCGGGGGCCGCGGCGCCCACAAGCCGCGCGCCGCCGCCCCGCGGACGCGGTACGCCCGGCCCTCGCGGGGCGTGCGGCGGGTGGAGCTGCCCGCGCGCAGCGGCCCGCCGTCGGCGGCGGGCCGCTGGTCGCTGCTGCCGGAGGTGGAGACGGACGCCACGGTGCGCGCCCACGCCAGCGCCGAGGTGCTGCTGGACCGGTACGGGGTCCTGACCCGCGGGGCGGTCGGCAGCGAGCGCGTCCCGGGGGGCTTCGCCGCGGTCTACAAGGTGCTGTCGGCCTTCGAGGAGGCCGGCCGGGCGCGGCGGGGGTACTTCGTCGAGGGGCTGGGCGCCTCGCAGTTCGCCACGGCCGGAGCGGTGGACCGCCTGCGGGACACGGCCCGGCCGGTGGGCGGGGCGAGCCCGTCGCAGCAGCGGGGCGCGGCCCGCGACACCGGTCCGGGAGCCCTGGTCCTGGCGGCCACCGACCCCGCGAACCCGTACGGGGCGGCCCTGCCGTGGCCCGAGCGGCCGGAGGCGAGCACGGGGGCCACCGGGCACCGGCCCGGCCGCAAGGCGGGGGCCCTCGTCGTCCTCGTGGACGGCGACCTCGCCCTGTACGTCGAGCGCGGCGGCCGGTCGGTGCTGTCGTGGACGGTGGACGAGGACGTGCTGCAGCCGGCGGCCGACGTGCTCGCGCTGGCGGTCCGCGAGGGGGTGCTGGGCAAGCTCACCGTAGAGAAGGCCGACGGCAGCGGGGTGCTGTCGGCGGGGTCGGCGCTGGGCACCGCGCTGGAGGCCGCGGGGTTCCACGCGACCCCGCGGGGCCTGCGGATCCGGGGCTGAGGGGTGCCCGAGGGCGACGTCGTGTGGCGCACCGCGCAGCGGCTGGACAAGGCGCTGTCGGGCCGGGAGCTGCTGACCAGCGACCTGCGCTGGCCGAGCCTGGCCACCGTGGACCTGTCCGGGCGGCCGGTCCTGGGGACCGTCAGCGCCGGCAAGCACCTGCTGACGCGGCTCGCGGCGCACGGCGAGGACCCGGCGCTGACGCTGCACAGCCACCTGCGAATGGAGGGGTCCTGGTACGTCGAGCGGACCGGTGAGCGGGGCCACCGGCGGTCGGCGTCGGGCACCCGGGCGGTCCTGGTGACGCGGGACTGGACGGCGGTCGGGCACAAGCTGGGGATGCTCGACGTGGTGCCCACCGACCGCGAGCACGAGCTCGTCGGCCACCTCGGCCCGGACCTGCTGGGGCCCGGCTGGGACCCCGCCGAGGCCGAGCGGCGGCTCACCGAGGATCCCGGCCGCGAGCTGGGGGCGGCGCTGCTGGACCAGCGGGTCCTGGCGGGGGTGGGCACGTTCTACATGGCCGAGGCGTGCTTCCTGGCCCGCCTCACGCCGTGGTCCCCCGTCGCGGACGTGGAGGACCCGACGGCGTTCGTCGCCCTCGTGCACCGGCTGCTCGACGTCAACAAGGAGCGCGTCGACCAGGTGACGACGGGTGACCTGCGGCGGGGCCGGCAGAACTTCGCGCACGCGCGGTCGGGGCTGCCGTGCCTGCGGTGCGCAGCGACGGTGCGGGTGGCACCCATCGGCACCCCGCCGAAAGACCGCACGGCGTTCTACTGCCCGGGGTGCCAGCGCGGCCCGGCCCCGACGGACGACGGCCGCCCGCAGCGCCCGCTGGGCAGCTCCGGACGGCCGTCGGGCCGGGCGGTCCCGGCGCGGTCCTACCGGACCCGCCGGTAGACCTCAGGCGGCCGAGACGAGCCGGCGGCGCAGGATGAGCTCCAGCTCGTCGGGCAGGCCCTCGAGCTGCACGGCGAACTCCCGGCCGCCGGTGGGGACCTCGTGCAGGGCCGAGTCGATGGCCTGGTCGACGACGGAGTCGACGGCCTGCTCGACGAGGGTATCGAGGTCGTCGTCGGCGGGGACCGGGGCGACGGCCGGAGCCGGGGCGGGGACCGGGGACGGGACGGGGGTGGGGACGATGCCCTCGGCGGCGTAGCGGCGGCGGCCGACACCCTCCTCGTCGGCGATGCGGCGCGTCACCTCGCCCAGGACCTGGGACAGCGGGACGTCGAGGGCGGTGCAGATGGAGGCCAGGAGCTCGCTGGAAGCCTCCTTCTGGCCCCGTTCGACCTCGCTGAGGTACCCGAGCGAGACCCGGGCGGTGGAGGACACCTCGCGCAGGGTCCGCTGCTGCCCGCGCCGTTCATCGCGCAGCACGTCACCGATCGTCCGGCGGAGCACGACCATGCGGCGGCCTCCCTCAGGGAGTCGAGGTGGCAGGCTTCGCAGAGCGGGACGTCCGTCCTGGACTGCTCGGTCGCTGCCAGTGGTGGAACCACCACCGTACCCCGGCCGGGCCGCGGAGGTGGTGGTGGGAGCAGAGTTGCGCACGACTGGCTCAACTCCCGGGCGCGGCATCCTGTTCCGCGTCCCGGCCGCGCAGGAGCCGGGAGACCTCGGCCAGCGCCCGCTCGACGCTGTCGCGGCGGATCGCCGGCCGGTCCCCCTCCAGCGCGAGCCGCACGTGCCGGGCCCCGCCCGGCAGCCAGTCCGCGGCCAGCCCGAGGAACACCGTCCCGGCGGGGAAGCCGTCCGCCGGGCCCGGGCCGGCGACGCCCGTGGTGGCGACCCCCACGTCCGCGCCCAGCACCGCCCGCGCGCCGCGCGCCATCTGCTCGGCCACGAACCCGTCGACCGGCCCGGTGCGGGCCAGGGCGTCGGCGGGCACCCCCAGCACGGACGCCTTGAGCTCGGTGGCGTAGGCCACGACCCCGCCGCGCACGACGGCCGAGGCCCCCGGCACGTCCACGAGGGTCGCGCAGAGCAGCCCCCCGGTCAGCGACTCCGCCGTGGCGACGGTGAGGCCGGCGGCGGTCAGCCCGCCCACGACCTCGCGCGGGTCGGTCACCGGCGCAGCAGCTTCGCCCCGGCCACGAAGTACGCCCAGGCGCTCCAGATCGTCAGCACGACCGCGACGCCCATGACCGCCAGGCACAGCGGGTCCAGGGCCGCGGGCAGCGGCAGCGTGAACAGCCCGACGGCGACGGTCTGCACGACCGTCTTGACCTTGCCGCCCTTGGCGGCCGGGATGACCCCGCGCCGGATGACGAGGAAGCGCAGCAGCGTCACGAGCAGCTCGCGGGCGAGGATGACGATCGTCATCCACCACCACAGCCGCCCCTGCAGCGACAGGACGACCAGCCCGGCCCCGATGAGCGCCTTGTCGGCGATGGGGTCGGCGATCTTGCCGAAGTCGCTGACGACCTCCCAGCGCCGGGCCAGGTGCCCGTCGTAGCGGTCGGTGATGCTCGCGGCGATGAACACGGCCGCGGCCGCCGTGCGCCACTTCCAGTCCGTGCCCCCGTCGGCGGCCAGGAACCACACGAAGACGGGGACGAAGACCAGCCGCAGGACCGTCAGCGCGTTGGGGACGTGCCCCCGGTGCACGCCCAGCCGCTCCGACCCCGTCCTGGTGCTCATGCTCAGACCGTAGTCCCGACCGGTTCGGCGAGCAGGTCAGCGCCCGCCACGCCCGTCACGCGGGCCCGCACGAGGTCGCCCACGGCGACGGTCCAGCCGGCCGGGAGGTCGAGCTCGGTCTCGCCGTCGACGTCGGGCCCCTGGTGCGCGGCGCGGCCCACGACGTGCGGGTCGCCGTCCTCGTCGACCACGGACTCCACGAGCACCTCGACGACCTCGCCGAGGCGCTCCTCGGCGCGCTGGGCCACGAGCTCCTCCACGAGGCGGCTGACGCGGTCGACCCGGGCCGCGACGACGTCGGCGGGCAGCTTGCCGTCGAGCGTCTCGGCCTCGGTGCCGTCCTCGTCGGAGTAGCCGAAGACGCCGACGACGTCGAGGCGGGCCTGCTCCAGGAACGAGCACAGCTCGTCGAGGTCGGCCTCGGTCTCGCCGGGGAAGCCGACGATGACGTTGGAGCGGACGCCGGCCGTGGGGAACCGGTCGCGGACCTGCTGCAGCAGGGCGAGGAAGGACTCGGTGCTGCCGAAGCGGCGCATGCGGCGCAGGACGTTCGGCGCGGAGTGCTGGAAGGACAGGTCGAAGTACGGGACCACGCCCGGGGTCCGCGTCAGGGCGTCCAGCAGGCCCGGGCGCACCTCGGCGGGCTGCAGGTAGGAGACCCGGACCCGTTCGACGCCCTCGACGGCCGCGACGCGCGGCAGCAGCGCCTCCAGGGCCCGCAGGTCCCCCAGGTCCTTGCCGTAGGAGGTGGTGTTCTCCGAGACGAGGAACACCTCCTTGACGCCCTGCTCGGCCAGCCACTGCGTCTCGGCGACGACCTCGTCGCCGGGACGGGAGACGAAGGAGCCGCGGAAGGCGGGGATGGCGCAGAACGAGCAGCGGCGGTCGCAGCCGGCGGCGATCTTGACGGGCGCCCAGGGGCCGGAGCCCAGGCGGCGGCGCACGACGCGCGGCCCGCTGGCCGGGGCCAGCCCCTCGGGCAGGTCCGGTGCGGCGGCGAGGGCGGCGGCGCGCGCGGCCTGCCGGTCCACGGGGGCCAGCGGCAGCAGCGACCGGCGGTCGCGGGGCACGTGAGCCTGCGGCTTCTCCCCGTGCAGGACCGCCTCGAGGTGGGCGGACAGGTCGCCGTAGGAGTCGAAGCCGAGGACTGCGTCGGCCTCGGGCAGCGACTCGGCGAGGTCCTTGCCGTAGCGCTCGGCCATGCACCCGACGGCGACGACGGCCTTCGTCCGGCCGGCCTCCTTGAGGTCGGCGGCGGCCAGGACAGTGTCGATGGAGTCCTTCTTGGCCTGCTCCACGAACCCGCAGGTGTTCACCACGGCGACGTCGGCGCCGTCGGCGTCGTCGACGAGGGTCCACCCGGCGTCGGCGAGCCGCCCCGCGAGCTCTTCGGAGTCGACGTCGTTGCGGGCGCAGCCCAGCGTCACGAGCGCGACGGAACGCGGGGGTCCGGGGAGGGGAGGCACCCTCCCAGGGTACGGGCCGGGCGGGGCCCGCCGGGATCAGGCGCTGCGCACCCGCTGGGGGTGGGCGCCGTGGACCCGGCCGACCTCGCCGACCTCGGGGGCACCGGTGCCGGGCGGTTCCGCGACGGGTGCGGCGGCGGGTGCGGCGACCGGTGCGGGGTCGGGCGTCCGCTCGGGCTGCTGGTCGGCGCCCGGTGCGGTGCGCAGCGGCTCGGCGGGCACGGGCGGGTGCTCCAGCGGGCCGCCGTCCTCCAGCAGGGCCCGCATGGGACGGGTCGGGCGGAACCACCCGCCGCCGGGGGGCAGCGCCGTGAGCCGGGTGCGGCCGAGGGAGACCTGGAACGCGCCGGGCACGTCCTCCAGGTCCACGAACTCGATGAGCGGTGACTCCTGCGCGTACCCGGCGACCTCGGCGAAGGACAGCACGACGACGCGGACCCCGGCCCGGTGCAGCTCCTCCAGGGGGGCCAGGAAGTTGCGGCCGTCACCGCTGGCGACCACGACCCGGCGCAGCCGGTGGGAGGCCTGCCGGGCGGCGATGTGCTGCAGCATGGCGTCGTCGACGTCGTCCTCGGGGTGGACCTTGGGCCGGGCGAAGACGGCGTAGCCGAAGTTGCGCAGGGCCTCGATCCAGCCGCGCAGGGACACCGCGCTGGTGGGGTGGACGTTGGTGAAGACGCAGCCCTCGACCTCGTGGTCGGCCGCCTCGGACAGGAACCACCGCGCGATGGCGTCGAAGCGGGGGCGGTCGGAGGAGGCCGGGCGCGAGCCCAGGATGGACGACAGGGTCATGTCGATGTTGGGCGCGTCCCACACGAGCAGGTCCAGGTCGCGCCGCTCGCCGGGCCGTTCGCTGGACGGGCGGGCCGGCTCGTGGGGTCGGGGCACGTCCATGACTCAAAGTTACACGGAGAGTCACCGTTACGCGACAGACTGCTCGCTCTCCGTGACGCGTCGTGTCGCCCGCTCAGCGCTGGTCGAGCAGCTCCCAGGCGTCCTCGCCGCCCTCGACCTCGACGACCTCGGGGTCACCCGTCGGCTCCAACGCCGTCGGCGGTTCCTCACCGCGCATCAGCGCCAGCGTCGCCGGCAGGTCCTCGGGGCGGACCAGCACGTCGCGCGCCTTCGAGCCCTCGCTCGGGCCCACCACACCGCGCGACTCCAGCAGGTCCATCAGCCGGCCCGCCTTGGCGAACCCCACCCGCAGCTTGCGCTGCAGCATCGACGTCGACCCGAACTGGGTCGTGACGACCAGCTCGGCCGCCTGCAGCAGGACGTCGAGGTCGTCCCCGATCTCCTCGTCGACCTGCTTCTTCTGCGCCGCCACCACCACGTCGTCGCGGTAGACCGGCTGCAGCTGCGACTTCACGTGCGAGACGACGGCCTCGATCTCGCTCTCGGTGACCCACGCCCCCTGCACGCGCATGGGCTTGGACGCACCCATCGGCAGGAACAGCGCGTCACCCTGCCCGACGAGCTTCTCCGCGCCCGGCTGGTCCAGGACGACGCGGGAGTCGGCCAGCGAGCTCGTCGCGAACGCCAGCCGGGACGGCACGTTCGCCTTGATCAGCCCCGTGACGACGTCCACCGAGGGGCGCTGGGTGGCCAGCACGAGGTGGATGCCCGCCGCGCGCGCCAGCTGGGTGATGCGCTGGATCGAGGCCTCGACGTCGCGGGGGGCGACCATCATGAGGTCGGCCAGCTCGTCGACGATCACCAGCAGGTACGGGTAGGGGTGCAGGACCCGCTGGGAACCCTCCGGCGGGTGCACCTTCCCCGCCCGGACGGCCTTGTTGAAGTCGTCCACGTGCTTGAAGCCGAAGGCGGCCAGGTCGTCGTAGCGGATGTCCATCTCGCGCACGACCCACTCCAGGGCCTCGGCGGCCTTCTTCGGGTTCGTGATGATGGGCGTGATGAGGTGCGGGATGCCCTCGTAGATCGTCAGCTCCACGCGCTTGGGGTCGACCAGCACCATGCGCACCTCGTCGGGCGTGGCCCGCATGAGGATCGAGGTGATCATCGAGTTGACGAAGCTCGACTTCCCGGCGCCCGTGGCCCCGGCCACCAGCAGGTGCGGCATCTTCGCGAGGTTGGCCACGACGAAGCCGCCCTCGACGTCCTTGCCGACGCCCATGACCATGGGGTGCTCGGTGGAGGTCGCCACGTGCGAGCGCAGCACGTCGCCCAGGGAGACCGTCTCGCGGTCGGAGTTCGGGATCTCGATGCCGATGGCCGACTTGCCCGGGATGGGCGACAGGATGCGGACGTCGGCGCTGGCCACCGCGTAGGCGATGTTCTTGGACAGCTGCGTGACGCGCTCGACCTTGGTCCCCGGGCCCAGCTCCACCTCGTAGCGGGTGACCGTCGGTCCGCGGGAGAAGCCGGTGACGCGCGCGTCGATGTCGAACTGGTCCAGGACCCCCGACAGCGCCTCGACCACGCGGTCGTTGGCGGCGCTGCGCTCCTTGGGCGGGGTGCCCGGGGTCAGGGCGGCCGGCTCCGGCAGGGCGTAGGTGACGTCGGGGGCCAGCGTGAGCTGCTCGATGCGCGGCGGCAGCGGCGTCGAGGCCGGCGGCTGCAGGTCCTTGGGCTTGCTCGCCGGCACCGAGGCGGCGTCGACGCGGGGGGTGCCGACGCGCGGGGTGTCCGCGCGCGGGGCGTCCTCGAGCTGCTCGCGCACGGAGGGCACGTCGGAGGCCACGGGCCGGCGCTGCCCCGGCCGCGGCCGCGGACCGGCCTCGGCGGGCCCGTCGGTCAGGGCCGCCTGCTCGAACGCCTCGTCCCCGACGCGGTCCCCGGTCACGGGCTCCACCGCGGCGCGGCGGCGGCGGGGCTTGTCCGGCACCTCCCCGGCGTCGTCGGCGTCGCCGGCCTCCAGGGCGCGCGCGGCGCGCTGCCGGGCCAGCGCGCGCGCCGGCAGGTCCCCGCGCTCGGCCGGCGCCGGGCGGTGCGGGTGGTGGGTCAGCCGCTCGTAGGCCTCCTGCAGCCGGGAGGGGATGGCGTGCACGGGGGTCGCCGTGAGCACGAGGACCCCGAAGAACCCGAGCAGCACGAGGATCGGCACCACCACCCAGGCGGTGAGCGCCGTGGTCAGCGGGCCCGCGACGAGGAACCCGAGCATGCCGCCGGCGTCGGTGACGACGCTCGCGCCCTGCGGGCCGGTCGGCGAGGGGGCACCGGTGGCCAGGTGGACCAGGCCCGCGGCGGACAGGGTCAGCGCGAGGGAGCCGACGACCGCGCGGGTCGTCGTCTGGGTGTGGTCGGGGTGGCGCAGCAGGTGCACCGACAGCCCGACCAGGACGACGGGCAGCGCCAGCGCGACCTCGCCGAAGGTGCCCGCGACGACGGTGTGGACCACCGCACCGCCGCGGCCGGGCAGGCCCCACCACTCGCGGGCGGCCACGACGATGGCGAGGGCCAGCAGCGCGAACCCCGCGCCGTCGCGGCGCAGCTCGGGGTCGAGGTCGCGGGCGCCGTCGCCCACGCGGCGGGCGGCGCCGCCGACGAGGTGCGCGCAGCCCATCCAGACCGCCGACAGGGCGCGCAGGGGCCAGGGGGGACCGCTGCGGGCGGGCCGCGCGGGCGTGCGCTGGGCGGTGCGCTTGGCGGGGGCGCGGCCGGCCGCCGGGCGGGACCCGCCCCGCGACGCCGTCGAACGGGCCGGCGCCTTCGCCCCGGACTTCGTGCCACCCCGCGAACCGGTCGCCACCTTGGTGGACCCTCCCCTACCGCTGGTCGTGCGCGCGTTCGTCGGGGTGGCCATGCGATCACGGTACCCGGGCGCGAGTGCTCCGACCGGGCGAGCGCCCAGCCGGTCCCCAGCGTCTCCCGGGGCTGCGCGGGACCACCGCAGACACGCCGGGTCCGGCCCGACAGACTGGCCCCGTGCGCCCCCGACCCGACCCCCGACGCGTCGTGGGCGTGGACCTGGCCCGGGCCGTGGCGGTCGTGGGCATGATGGCCGTGCACGTGCTGCCCGGCGAGGACGCCCCCGGCCTCGCCGGTGCCCTGTACGCCGTCGCGCACGGCCGGGCCTCGGGGCTGTTCGCGGTGCTGGCCGGTCTCTCCCTGGGCCTGGCCACCCGCCGCGCCGGCGCCGCCCGGGCGGCGGCCCGGACGAGCGTCGTGGTCCGCGGGCTGGTCATCGCGCTGCTCGGCCTGCTGCTGGTCGACGCGGGCAGCCGGATCGCGATCATCCTGCCGTACTACGGCGTGGCCTTCGCCGTCGTGCTGCCGTTCCTGTGGTGGCCGCTGCGGCGGCTGGCGGTGCTGGCCGGGGCGTGGCTGGCGCTGGCGCCCGTCCTGTCCTTCGCGCTGCGCGAGGACCTGGGGCTGCCCGCGCAGTACGAGCAGCCGACCCTGGACTGGCTGGCCCGGCCCGCGGACCTGGCGCAGGCCCTGCTCCTGACCGGCTACTACCCCGTGGTCGGGTGGGCCGGGTACCTGCTGCTCGGGCTGGCCGTCTCGACGCTGGACCTGCGCCGGCCCGCGGTGGCGCTGCGCGTGGGCCTCGCCGGTGCCCTCGTCGCGGCCGGGGCGTGGGTGGTCAGCGCGCTGCTGCTGGGCCCGGGCGGCGGGCGGGCGGCGCTGGAACCGCTGGCCGGGCCGCTGGGGTCGGTGGACCTCTACGGCACCGTGCCCACCGACGACCCGTGGTGGCTCGCCGTCGCGGCACCGCACTCGGGGACGCCGTTCGACCTGCTGCACACCGCCGGGACGGCGGTGGCCGTCATCGGGGCGGCGTGCCTGCTGCCGGCCGCGGTGACGCGGTTCCTGGTGCCCGTGGCGGCGCTGGGCGCCCTGCCGCTCACGGTCTACACCGCGCACGTCCTGGCGCTGTCGCGCACCGACGACGACTCCCTCACCCTGCTGGGCCTGCACGTGCTGGGGGGTGTGCTGCTGGCCACCGCCTGGCGGCTGCTGGTGGGCCGCGGACCGCTGGAGGCCCTCGTGGGGCAGGTCGCGGCGGCGGCCGGGCGCGCGGTCCCGCAGCGCGCCGGGCGGGTCAGTTGACGATCTCGGCCCGCTCGTCCGCGAGCAGCGCCGCCAGGCGTTCCTGCCAGGCCCGCAGCGCTTGCGGGGTGAGCCGGGGCCAGTCGGCGACCTCGCCGAGGACCCGCAGCGGGGCGGTGCTGCGGTAGGACAGGGTGGGGTTGCCCGGGTACTTCTCGTCCGTCACGTTCGGGTCTTCCTCGAAGGGACCGGTCGGCTCGACGCGGTAGACCCGCGGCGCGCCGGGGTCGGCCGCCGGGTCGGCCTGCCGGGCCAGCGCCACGGCCAGCTCGGCCGCCAGCCCCGCCCCGTCGACGAGCGCGGTGAAGTAGACGTGGTTCATGACGACCTCGGGCCGGTAGTTGGACCGGCGGCCGGCGGTGAGGAGGTCACCGGCCCGCAGGTCGGCCCGGGTGCCGTGGAAGAACGGTCCGGGGTGCGGTGCGGGGCTCACCCCGCCCAGCGTAGGCGCGGCCCCGTCCGGTGAGGACCGGACGGGGCCGCGCCCCGCGGGTCAGGCGGTGACGACCACCGGCACGATCATCGGCCGGCGGCGGTGCGTCTGGGACACCCAGGTCCCCACGGTCCGGCGCACGATCTGCTGCAGCTGGTACGTGTCGACGGGGCCCGTCGAGGCCTCGTTGAGCGCGTTCTCGACCCGCTTGCGGATCGTGTTGAACCGGTCGTCGCCGTCGCCGATGAACCCGCGCGCGTTGAACTCCGGCCCGGAGACGACCTTGCCGGTGACGGAGTCGACGGCGACGAAGATGGAGATGAACCCCTCCTCGCCCAGGATCCGCCGGTCCTTCAGGTCGGCCTCGGTGATCTCCCCGACGCTGGAGCCGTCGACGTAGACGTACCCGACGGGCACGGACCCGACGATGCTGGCCTTCCCGTCGACGAGGTCGACGACGACGCCGTCCTCGGCGATGACCACGCGCTCGCGCGGCACCCCGGTCTTGACGGCGAGGTCACCGTTGGCCAGCAGGTGGCGGATCTCCCCGTGGACCGGCATGACGTTGCGGGGCTTGAGGATGTTGTAGCAGTACAGCAGTTCCCCGGCGCTGGCGTGGCCGGAGACGTGGATCTTCGCGCTCTGCTGGTGCACGACGGTCGCGCCGAGCCGGGCCAGCCCGTTGACGACGCGGAACACCGCGTTCTCGTTGCCCGGGATGAGCGAGCTGGCCAGGATCACCGTGTCACCGCGGTCGATGGAGATGCGGTGGTCGCGGTTGGCCATGCGCGACAGCGCCGCCATCGGCTCGCCCTGCGAGCCGGTGCACATCAGCACGACGCGGTCGTCGGGCAGGTCGTCGACCTGCTTGAGGTCGATGAGGATGTTCTTCGGGACCTGCAGGTACCCCAGGTCCGCGGCGATGCCCATGTTCCGGACCATCGAGCGGCCCACGAGCGCGACCTTGCGGCCGTGCGCGTCGGCGGCGTTGAGCACCTGCTGCACGCGGTGCACGTGGGAGGCGAACGAGGCCACGATGATGCGGTGCTCGGCGCGGCCGAACAGCTGCTCCAGCACCGGGCCGATGTCGCGCTCGGGAGCGGTGAACCCGGGGACCTCGGCGTTGGTGGAGTCGACGCAGAACAGGTCCACGCCCTCGTCCCCCAGCCGCGCGAACGCGTTGAGGTCGGTGATGCGGTTGTCCAGCGGGAGCTGGTCCATCTTGAAGTCACCGGTGTGCAGGGCCAGGCCCGCGCCGGTGCGGATCGCCACGGCGAGCGCGTCCGGGATGGAGTGGTTGACGGCGATGAACTCGCAGTCGAACGGCCCGAGCTGCTCCTTCTGACCCTCGCGCACCGCGTGCGTGTAGGGCCGGATCCGGTGCTCCTTGAGCTTGGCCTCGATGAGCGCCAGCGTCAGCTGCGACCCCAGCAGGGGGATGTCGGACCGGAGCTTGAGCAGGTACGGGACGGCCCCGATGTGGTCCTCGTGCCCGTGGGTCAGGACGAGGGCGACGATGTCGTCGAGCCGGTCGGCGATGGGGCCGAAGTCCGGCAGGATCAGGTCGACCCCGGGCTGGTGGTCCTCGGGGAACAGGACCCCGCAGTCGACGACGAGCAGCTTGCCGTCGTACTCGAAGACGGTCATGTTGCGTCCGACCTCGCCGAGACCGCCGAGGCCGAAGACGCGCAGGGCGCCCTTCGGCAGCTTCGGCGGCGCCGTGAGTTCGGGGTGGGGGTGGCTCATGCGGCTCCTCCTGCGGCCGTGGTGGCCGCGACCGTGGGAAGGGGTGGATCAGGCGTCGTGGGTGGCCGGTGCCAGACCGGCCAGGGCGAGGTCGGCGGCGATGGCCTCGACCTCGTCGGCGGTGGCCGGCAGCAGCGGCTGCCGGACCGTGCGACCGGGCAGCACCCCGGTCAGCTCGAGGGCGGCCTTGACGGCCACGGCGCCCTGGGTGCGGGTCATGATCCCCCGGACCGCGGGCAGCAGCCGGGCGTTGACCGCGCGCGCGGTGGGCAGGTCGCCGGCGTCGAGGGCGGCGATGAGCTCGGCGTAGGCGCGCCCGGCGACGTGGCTGACGACCGAGACGATGCCCGAGCCGCCCAGCGACAGCAGCGGGAGGTTCAGCGCGTCCTCGCCGGAGTAGTAGGCCAGGTCGGTGCGGGCCAGGACCTGCGCGGAGGCGAACAGGTCGCTCTTGGCGTCCTTGACGGCCAGGATGCGGTCGTGCTCGGCGGCGCGCACGAGGGTCTCGGTCTCGATCGGCACCCCGGACCGGCCGGGGATGTCGTAGAGCATGACGGGCAGGCCGGTCGCGTCGGCGACGGTCGTGAAGTGCGCCAGCAGCGCGGCCTGCGGGGGCTTGTTGTAGTACGGCGTGACGACGAGCAGCCCGTGCGCGCCGGCCTTCTCGGCGGCGCGCGCCAGCTCCACGGTGTGCCGCGTGTCGTTGGTGCCGACCCCGGCCACCACGGTGGCGCGGTCCCCGACGGCCTCGAGCACCGCGCGCAGCAGCGCGTCCTTCTCCTCGTCGCTCGTGGTGGGCGACTCCCCCGTCGTGCCGCTGACGACGAGGCCGTCGTGGCCGTCGGCGACGAGGTGCTCGGCCAGCGACGCCGCCGCGGTCAGGTCCAGCGACCCGTCGGGGGTGAAGGGGGTCACCATCGCGCTCAGCACCGTCCCGAAGGGACGCGGGGGCACTGCGGTGGTGGCGGTGGGCATGGGGGGAGGTTACCGCGCGGGGGCCCCGCACCGGCCCACCAGACCCCCGACGTGGAGGAGCCCGGTCGCTGCCCGCTCGGGGGTCCGGGCAGCGACCGGGTCCCGGGAGCACATCGGCGCCGGCCGACCCGGCGTTACACGGCCACCGCGGCGTCGGCCGGGAGCACCCGCAGACCCTCGGGACCGGCGCTGACCCGCACCCCCGACAGCAGCGGCACCACCAGGTCCGCGTCCAGGGGGCCCTCGGGGTGGGTCGTGCGCACGGCCAGGGTCGCGCAGCCCGCCGCGCGGGCCGCGGCCAGGCCCGCGGGGGCGTCCTCGACGACGAGGCAGTCGGCGGGGTCGACCCCCAGGCGCTCGGCGGCCAGCAGGAAGCAGTCGGGGGCGGGCTTGCCGCGCTCGACGTCGTCGAAGGTCACGAGGACGGCGGGTTCGGGCAGGCCCGCGGCGTGCCGGCGGGCGTCGGCCAGCGGGGCCGAGCAGGACGTGACGACGGCCCACGACCCGGCGGGCAGGGCGGCCAGCAGCTCCGGCACGCCGGGCAGCTGCACGACGTCGTCGACGTCGGCGACCTCCAGCTCCAGGATGCGGGCGGCGGCCGCCACCGACCGCCCGGGCCCGAGGAGGTCGGCGACGATCTCGGGGGCGGGCCGCCCGTGACCGGCGGCGGCGGCGAGCTGCTCGGCGGTGACGCCGTGCTCGAGCGCCCACGTCGTCCAGCTGCGGGCGATGGCCGCGGTGGAGTCGACGAGCGTGCCGTCCATGTCGAACAGGACGGCGGCGAACGGGCGGTCGAGCACGGGGTGCGTCACGACCGCACCCTACGTCGGGGACGGCGCGTGACAGGGTGGGGACCGTGCGCACCTCGATCGCCACCGTGAGCCTGGCGGGGACGCTGCCGGAGAAGCTGCGCGCGGCGGCCGCCGCGGGCTTCGACGCCGTGGAGGTGTTCGAGCCGGACCTGCTGGCGTGCCCGCTGCGCCCGGCGCAGGTGCGGGCGCTGGCCGAGGACCTGGGGCTGGGCATCGCCCTGTTCCAGCCCTTCCGCGACCCCGACGACGTCGACGCCGCCGTCGTGGCCAGGACGCGGGAGCGGTTGCGCCGCAAGGCCGCGCTGACGGCCGAGCTGGGCTGCGACCTGGTGCTCGTCTGCTCGGCCGTGCACGCCGGCGCGGTGCGCGACGACGACGAGCTGGCCGCGCAGCTGGCGGCGCTGGCCGACGTGGCGGCCGGGCACGGCGTGCGGCTGGCGTACGAGGCGCTGGCCTGGGGCGCGCACGTGGCCGACTACCGGCACGGCGCCCGGGTCGTGGCCCTGGCCGACCACCCGGGGCTGGGGACGTGCGTGGACTCCTTCCACGTCCTGTCCCGCGGCGACGACCCCGACGCCATCGCGACCCTGGACAAGCTGTTCTTCTGCCAGGTCGCCGACGCGCCGCTGCTGGGCATGGACGTGCTGCCGTGGTCGCGCCACCACCGGCTCTTCCCGGGCCAGGGCGGCTTCGACCTGGCCCGGTTCCAGCGCGCCGTCACCGCGGCCGGCTACGACGGGCCCGTGTCCCTGGAGGTCTTCAACGACCTGTACCGGCAGAGCGACCCCCGTCGCGCGGCCGTCGACGCGATGCGCTCGCTGCGGCACCTGGCCGACCTCACCGTCCCCGGGACGCTGCCCGCCGCGCCCGCGCCGGCGGGCTGGGCCTTCGTCGAGGTGGCCGCCTCCGGTCCGGGGGCGCCGGCGGTCGCCGACCTGCTCGGGGCGCTGGGGCTGGTGCGGACCGGGACGCACCGCCGCGGCGACGTCGACCTGTGGAGCGCCGGCGAGGACGTGCAGGTGGTCGTCAACCACCGCGCGACGTCCGAGCGGGCCCGGCTGTCGTCGCTGGGCCTGCGCGCCCCCCGCCCGCACCTGCTGGCCGAGCGCGCCCGCGAGCTGCTGGCGCCGGTCGTGCACCGGCCCGTGGGGCCGGGCGAGGCGGAGATCCCCTCCCTCGTCGCCCCCGACGGGACGTGGGTGCAGTTCTGCGGGCCGGCCCCGGACTGGCGCGACGACTTCGTCCCGACGGGGCTGGGACCGGCCGGGGAGCCGTCGCTGCTGGCCGTCGACCACGTCGCCCTCCCGCAGCCGTTCGCGGGGTTCGACTCCGCGGGCCTGTTCCTCACCACGGTGCTGGGCATGGAGCCCGGTGAGCTGGTGGAGGTCGGGGCCCCGGACGGCCTGCTGCGCTCGCGGGCCTACCGCTCCGGCGACGACACGGTCCGGATCGCCCTGAACGTCGGGCCCACGTCGGCGACCCTGCGCGGGCGGCCGCTGGCGGCGGGCCACGTGGCCTTCGCCACGGACGACGTGTTCGCCACCGCGCGCCGCTTCGCCGCGGCCGGCGGGCACGTGCTGGCGGTCCCCGCCAACTACCACGACGACCTCGCCGCGCGGTTCGGGCTGGAGGAGGCGTTCTGCGACGCGCTGCGCGAGCACGGCCTCTTCTACGACCGGGACGACTCCGGCGGCGAGCTGCTGCACTTCTTCACCCGGGCCGTGAGCCGGGAGTTCTTCGTCGAGGTCCTCCAGCGCCGGGGCGGGTACCGCGGGTTCGGCTCCGCCGGCACGGCCGTGCGGCTGGCGGCGCAGCGGGAGCACCCGGCGGGCTGACCGGGCGGGCTGACTGGGCCGGGCGCCGGTCCGCTCAGGGCAGCAGGACGATCCGGCCCTGCCGGTGCGGTCGCTCGGCCGTGGCGAACGCCTCGACGACGTCGCTGAGCGGGAAGGACCCGGCGATGGGCACGTGCAGCCGGTCGTCGGCGACGAGCTCGACGAGCTCGGCCAGCACCTCGGCCCGCCGCTCCGCGACCGGCCCGAACTCCAGGTCCGCCTCCAGCGGCAGGGTCGCCACGCAGCGCGCCACGGGGACGCCCAGCGCCTCGGCGAGGTGCTCCACGTCGGCGCCCGTGGTGTCGACGATGACGTCGACGCGGCCGCGGCGGTCGTGCACGACCCGGGCCAGCGCCCCCGCGTCGGCCGGCAGCACGGCGTCGGCCCCGTGGGCGTGCAGCCAGTCGTGGTGCACGGCGTCGGCCACGCCGACGACCTCGGCGCCGCACAGCCGGGCCAGCTGCACCGCGAGCGTCCCGGCGTCCGAGGCCGCGCCCACGACGAGGACGACGTCACCGTCGCCCACGCCGGTGTCCGTCACGCAGGTCCACGCCGTCACGCCCGCCACGTACAGGGCGCCGGCGACCTCCCAGGACACGACGGCCGGTTTGAGGACCAGCGCGGTGTCGGGCACGACGACGACGTCGGCGTGACCGGCGTGCTCGGGGCTCCAGCCCAGCACCTCCTCCCCGACCGCGAAGCGCGACCCGGGCCCGGTGGCGGTGACGACGCCGGCGAACTCCGAGCCCGTGGCGGCGGGGAAGGCCGTGGGGTACAGCTGGGCGAGCGCGCCCTCGCGGGCGGCGGACTCCCCCGCGGTGATGCCCGCCGCGCGCACCGTCACGGCCACCTCGCCGCGGCCGGGTGCGCGGGCGGGGACCTCCACGACCTGCAGCACGTCGGGTCCGCCCCAGCGCTCGAAGCGCACCGCTCTGTTCACGCGGGCAGCCTGTCGGGAACCCGGGGTCGAGGCAACCGTGCGCGGTGCCGGGTTGTGCCGCGCGGGTGGCCCGGACCGACGGCCTCCTCCGACCGCACCCCGGGCGGACGGTGCGTCGTCGTGCGGGCACCGGGCGTGGGGGCGGGCAGCGGCCGGCGTTCCACCGCGCACCGCCCGCGGTGCGGGGCCAGGCTGGGGGTGTGAGCGACACCGCACCGAACGAACCCGTCGACGAGACCACCGACCCCGACGCCGACCCCGGTCAGCTGAACCCCCGCGACACCCGGGGCGAGCCCACCGGCGACGGCGCCGCCGCCGACGGCTCCGACGGCGACCCCGACGCCGACCCCGAGCAGCTCAACCCCCGGGACTGACCCGGGCTCAGCCCCGCAGGACCTCCGGCTCGTCCGGGATCCCCGGCGGGAGCCGGCGGGGACCGGCCGCGACGGGGCGCGGCCGGTCCTGGCGGTGCAGCCGGACGGCGATGAGCGCGACGTCGTCGACCGGCTGCCCCGGCAGGACCCGGGCGACGAGGTCGTCGCAGAAGGCGTCGAGGTCCTGCCCGAAGCCGTCGGCGTCCCGTTCCTCGCCGGCCGCGGCGGCGCGGGCCGCGGCCCGCAACCGGTCCAGCCCGGTGTCCAGGGACTCGGTGCGCCGCTCCACCAGGCCGTCGGTGTAGAGCACGACGGTCGACCCCCGGGGGACCTCCAGCACGTGCTCGTCCCGGGGCAGCGAGGGTTCGATGCCCAGCAGGAGGTCGGGCCGGTGCTCGTCCAGCAGCCGCACCCGCCCGTCGGGCAGCACCAGCACGGGCGGCGGGTGACCGGCGTTCGACCAGCGCAGGGTGGTCGTGCCGCGGGCGACCTGCTCCGGTTCCTGCTCCAGGCGCGCCACCACGCAGGTGGCCGTCGTGCCGACCGACAGGGTGCGCATCGCGCCGTCCACCGCCGACAGCGTCGCGGCCGGCCCCCGGGCGGGCATCACCGCGGCGGCGCGCACCAGCGTGCGGACCTGCCCCATGGCCGCGGCGGCGGTCGTGTCGTGCCCGAGCACGTCGCCGATGACCAGCACGGTCGCGCCGTCGTCCTGCAGGAAGGCGTCGTACCAGTCGCCGCCGACCTGCACGACGTCGGTGGCGGGGGTGTAGCGCGCCACCACGTGCGCGTGGTCCGGTTCGGGCGGGTCCGTCAGCAGCGAGCGCTGCAGCTGCTCGGCCGCCCGCAGCTGCTGACGCACCAGCTGCGCCTCGTCCAGGGCCGCGCCGATCCGGTCGGCGACGGTCTGCACGAACGCCAGCACGTCCGCGTCGGGGGTGGCGGCCGCCCGCGCGGTCGGGGTGGCCACCGGGTCCGCGCCCAGCTCCGAGGCCGGGCTGGCGCTCGCCGAGGCGTGCGGCGGGGCACCGGGGGGCCGCCGGTCCCAGCACAGCGTCAGGACGCCCAGCACCCGGCCGCGGGCCCGCACCGCGACCGCGACGGCCGCGCGGGGGTCCAGGACGGCCAGGGCCCGTGCCGCCCGCCCGGGCGCCAGGGTCGCCTGGACCTCCGGCGTCGCGTCCCCGCCGACCACGGTGGCCTCGGCGGCGACGAGCGCGCGCACGAGGAAGGGCGGGGGCACCGGTCCCGGCGCGGTCCGGGCGCGGTCGCGGTAGGAGTCCAGCCGCGTGCGGGCGTACTCCTGCACCCACGCCCCCGCGGCCGGGTCGGCGTGGTGGGCGGCGACGTCGCGCAGGTGCGCCAGCACGTCGGCGACGACGGCGGGTTCGGCCTCGGCGAGGTCACCGGACCGGGAGCGGGCCGTGAGGTGGCGGACGGCGGCCTCGGCGCGCTCGGACTCCTCCAGCAGCGTCACGACGCACCAGTCGGCGACCCCGGGCGCGAGCAGCCGGGGCAGCGCCTGCAGGGCCTGGTCCAGGTCGCGGTGGCCGGCGAGCTCACCGCTGAGCCGGGCCAGCAGCTGGGCGCGGCGGGCGACCGTCTCGGCGTCGCGGCGGGCCTGCACCCGCTCGGTGACGTCGAGGAAGTACAGCGCCACCCCGGGCGGGTCGGGCACGGCGCGGACCTCGAACCAGGCGTCCAGCGGCGGCGGGTAGTACGCGTCGAAGACGACCGCCTCCCCCGTCTCGGCCGCCCGCCGGTACCCGGCCTCGAAGGCCGTGCCCACCGTCGCGGGGAACAGCTCCCAGATGACCCCGCCCACGAGTTCCCCGCCCGGCCGGCCGAGGGCCTCGGCAGCGTGCCGGTTGGCGAAGGTGATGCGCCAGTCGGCGTCCAGGGCCAGGTACCCGACGGCCATGTTCTCGGTGATCTGCTCGATGCGGCGGGCCGACTCGGCCAGGGTCCGCGCCAGCTCGGTCTCGCTGGTCACGTCGGCGACGACGACGCACAGCCCGACGACCTCCCCGTCCTGGCGGACCGGGTGGAACGTCGTGCTCCAGTGCCGCACCTGCCCCGGCCGGGCGCTGACCTCACCGGTGAGCCGGACGTCGCGCATGGGCACACCGCTGTCCATGACCTGCCGGTAGAGCGCCTCGGCCTGCGCCCCCACGACCGGGTTGACCTCGCTGGGGGTGCGGCCGACGAGCTCGTGCGCGGGGCGGCCGTTCATCTCGGCCAGCACCGCGTTGACCCGCACGTGCCGCAGGTCCCGGTCGAAGACCCCGATCCCCAGCGGTGCTCCCGCGAGCAGCGAGTCGAACTGGGCGGCCATCGCCGACAACTGCCCCTGGCCGGTCGGCTGCACCACGAAACCCGCTCCGCTCCCGTCGGTGGCCGCACGGCGGCCGGCCCGGCGATCGGGCCCGGTCAGTATCCCCCACCGGCCTCCTCCCCGGTGCCCGCCGGGGACCGCCCGGCCCACCCGTCACCCGGTTGACCGGCACCGGACTCGGGTAGGGGCACGGCGCGCACGACCCGCGCACCCACCCGAGGAGGCCACCGTGCAGATCGGCTACAAGCTCGCGACCGAGGCGTTCGACCCGAAGGAGATCGTCCGGCAGGCCGTCGCGGCCGAGCGGGCCGGGTACGACTTCGTCGAGATCAGCGACCACTACCACCCGTGGCTGGACGTCCAGGGGCACTCGGCCTTCACCTGGGACGTGCTGTCGTACATCGCGGCCCGCACCGAGCGGATCGGCCTGGTCACCGGGGTCACCTGCCCGTCGGTGCGGTACCACCCGGCGATCATCGCCCAGGCCGCCGCGACCCTGGCCATCCTGTCCGACGGCCGGTTCACGCTCGGCGTCGGCGCGGGGGAACGCCTCAACGAGCACGTCGTGGGCCGGGGTTTCCCCGGCGTCGCCGAACGGCACGAACGGTTCCGCGAGGCCCTGGAGATCATCCGGCTGCTGTGGCGGGGCGGCTACCGCAGCTACGAGGGCAAGCACCTGCGGCTGGAGGACGCCCGCGTGTTCGACTTGCCCGCGGAACTGCCGGTCATCGCCGTCGCGGCCAGCGGCAAGGCGTCGGCGCGGATCGCCGCCGACCTCGGCGACGGCCTGTTCGCCACCGAGCCGAAGGGCGAGATGGTCGCGGCCTGGAAGCAGTTCGGCGGATCGGGTCCGGCGTACGCCGAGGTGCCGATGGCGTGGGCGCCCGACGAGCAGTCCGCGATCGACGCGGTGCTGGAGAAGAGCCGGTGGGCGGTGACCGGCTGGAAGGTCATGGCCGAGCTGCCGAACCCGGTGAACTTCGACGCCGCCTCCCGGACCGTCACGGCCGACCACGTGCGCGCGCAGTTCGCCCTCGGGCCGGACGTGTCGGCGTACGTGCCGGTGGCCCAGCAGTTCGTCGACGCGGGTTTCGACCACCTGGTGACCCAGAACGCCGGCCCGGACCCGGACGGGTTCCTGGAGTTCGCCGCCTCCGACCTGCTGCCCGTGCTGCGCGGGCTCAGCGCCGGCGGCGCAACCGCCGGCTGACGACCACGAGGTCGACCGCGGCCAGCGCGGCGAGGACGGCCAGGACCCAGCCCGGGGCCCGGCTGTCCCCCGGCGGCTCGTCCACCGCGAACCACGCCACGGCCAGGACGGTGCAGACCACCAGGCCGAACAGGGCCAGGACGAGGCGCAGCCGCAGCGGCGACCGGGCCGTGCGGGCCTCGTCGCCGGTCCGGCCGCGCGGCTGGCCGGGGTCGGCGCGCGGGTCGGGGCGGGCGGGACGGTCGGTGCGGTGGTCACGGGCCATGGTGGGGACCTACCCGCTCGCCCCGGTGTCCACGCGCGGCCGTGGGGGACGTTTCAGCCCGCGGCGGGACGAGCGGCCCGCACGTCGTCGCGGAGGCTGGCGAGGGTTTCCTCCGGCCACAGCGGGCCGACGCGGCGCAGTTCGGCCAGCCCGGCCGAGACCAGCAGCGCCGCGCCACCGCCGTAGGCGAGGGTCCCCGCGAACGCGGCCGTGGTCGGCGGCAGCACCTTGCCGAGCAGCCGGACCGTGAACGCGGCCGACGTCCCGGCGGCCAGCGCGCCCAGCACGGCGCCCCCGCCGAGGAGCGAGGCGGCCTTGGAGGCCTGCTTGGCCTTGGCCAGCAGTTCCTGCTGGCCGCGCCGCACCTCGGCGCGCACGAGCGCGGCGGTGTCGGCGGTGAGCTCGTCGACGAGTTCGCCCGCTGTCCGGTTGGTGTGTTCGCTCATCGTGTTCCTCCCACGGGTCGTCTGGGGCCGCGTCCGCCCGGACCGCTCGGCACGGCCGGCGGGAGCGTCCCCGGGAACCGCCGGGCCCTGGTGGTCGCAGGCCGCGCCACCGGCCGGGGAGCCGTCGCCGCAGCGGACGCTACGCGCGGCCCGGGGAACGCGCACATCGGGCCGGTGCCCACCGGGCCGCAGCGCCGGACGATCGCCGGCCGACCACGCGGGGGTTCCCGGTTGAACGCGCGACCACCTCGCCGCGGGGTGACCATCGGAACGACCACGAGAGAACACATCGCCACCAGGGAGGTTCGACCGTGAAGGCCGTCGTCTACCAGGGTCCGGAGGACGTCGCGGTGAAGGAGGTCCCCGACGCCCGCGTCGAGAACCCCACCGACGCCGTCGTCCGCATCACCACGACCAACATCTGCGGTTCCGACCTGCACATGTACGAGGGACGCACCAGCGTCGAGGAGGGCAAGGTCCTCGGCCACGAGAACATGGGGGTCGTCGAGGCCGTTGGCGCGGGCGTCTCGCGCCTGAAGGTCGGCGACCGCGTCTCGGTGCCCTTCAACATCGGCTGCGGCACCTGCCGGAACTGCGTGCACGGCTGGACGTCGTTCTGCACGCGGATGAACCCGATCGAGGGCATGGACGGCGCGGCCTACGGCTACGCCAACATGGGCCCCTACGACGGCGGGCAGGCCGAGTTCCTGCGCGTCCCGCACGCCGACTTCAACCTGCTCGAACTGCCCGAGGGCCGCGAGCACGAGAACGACTTCACCATGCTCTCGGACATCTTCCCCACCGGCTGGCACGGCGTGGAACTGTCCGGCATGGTCCCCGGTGACGACGTCGCGGTGTTCGGCGCCGGTCCGGTGGGGTTGATGGCCGCGCACAGCGCGCTGCTCAAGGGCGCCGCGCGGGTGTTCGTCGTCGACAAGGAGGCCGACCGGTTGCGGCTGGCCGAGAGCATCGGCGCGATCCCCGTCGACTTCTCCGCCGGTGACCCCGTCGAGCAGATCACCGAGCAGACCCGCGGGCGCGGCGTGGACCGCGGCGTGGAGGCCGTCGGCTACCAGGCGCACGACCCCGCCGGCGACGAGCACCCCGAACTCGTCCTCGACAACCTCGTGAAGGTCGTCCGCTCCACCGGTGGGATCGGCGTCGTGGGGGTCTACGTGCCCCAGGACCCGGGCGCCGTGACCGAGGGCGCGAAGCAGGGGCGCATCGGCTGGGACTACGGCACGTTCTTCACCAAGGGCCAGTCGATGGGCACCGGCCAGGCCCCGGTCATGCGGTACAACCGGCAGCTGCGCGACCTCATCGTCGCGGGCCGGGCGACGCCGGGGTTCATCGTGTCCCACGAGCTGCCGCTGGACCAGGCACCCGAGGGGTACCGGAATTTCGACGACCGCGTCGAGGGCTGGACGAAGGTCCTGCTGCACCCCTGACCCGCTGCCGCGAGGGCACCCCGGGCACCTGCCCGGGGTGCCCTCGCGGCCCGGTCAGCCCGCGTCCTGCACCCCCGGGACGGGGGTGGTCCCGGTGAAGGCGTCCTCGAGCAGGTCGACGCCGCGCTGCGGGCGCGCCGCGGACCGCAGCTGCGCGCGGGTCTCGCGCTTGGCGGCCGAGTCCAGGCCCAGCGAGGACTCGAAGTCGGTCCGCAGCCCCTCGTCGGCCTCGCCGTCGCGGTTGAACGACCACATGAGGTTCGCCCCGCCCAGCGGCAGGTCGTGCCCCGGAGCGGCGTGCGTGCCGGTGTGCCAGGTGTGCCAGGTCTTGCCGTAGCTGTTCAGCAGCTGCCGCATGAGCGACGTCTCCACCGCCTGCGGCAGCCCCGGCGCCGACAGCTGACCCGAGAGCACCTCGTAGTTGTGCGGGTGCCAGTACCCCTTCTCCTCCTCGGGCAGCCCGTCGAACAGCTCCCCCGAGACGATGTACTCGATGCCGATGAGGTTGGCGTCCGCGGTGTTGCCGTCGAAGATGACGCACTGCAGCAGGTCGCCGTTGACGACCTTGGCGTAGTGGTGCGCCTCCATCTGCATCGCCGGGTCGTCCCGGCCGCAGTGCAACCCCGCGACGTAGACGTCGAACGCCTTCAGCGGCGCCGCCGGCTGCAGCACGTCGGCGCCCTTGTCGAGCAGGGTGAGCCACGCCCCCTTCGGCCCACCGGCCGCCCGCACGGGGCTCGGCCGGTGCTCCACGCCGGGGCTCACGACGGACCCCCGGCGCCACCGGTCCCGCGAGCTGTCCTGGTCATGCTGCCTCCCCCTGGGTGCCTGGCGGGACGCGGCCGCCCCGTGCCCGCCGCCTACCCCGCCAGGCACCGGCCGAACCCCACCGTGCGGCGCCCCCACCGCCCCTCTACGGTCGGTCGTGCCGAGACGAGGCACCGGGACGTGGACGAGGACGGGAGTGCAGAGGTGCTGGGACTGCCCGACGGGGTGACCGCCTGCTTGTTCGACCTCGACGGGGTCCTGACGAACACGGCCGCGGTGCACGACAAGGCCTGGAAGGCCACGTTCGACGGCTTCCTGCGGGCCCACGTCGAGCGCACCGGGGAACCGTTCCGCGAGTTCGACCCCGACGCGGACTACAGCACCCACGTCGACGGCAAGCCCCGCGCCGACGGCGTCCGCGACTTCCTGGCCTCCCGCGGCATCCACCTGCCCGAGGGGGGCCCCGACGACCCCGCCGACCAGCCGTACGAGGACACGACGGTCGCCGGGCTGGGCAACCGCAAGAACGCGGACCTGCTGCGTCGCATCGACGCCGACGGGGTCGAGGTCTACGAGGGGTCGCGCCGGTACCTGCGGGCCGCCCGCGACGCCGGGCTGCGGCGCGCGGTCGTCTCCTCCAGCGCGAACACCCGCCAGGTCCTGGAGGTCACCGGCCTCGCCGAGCTCGTCGAGGCGCGCGTGGACGGGGTGACCCTCCAGGAGGAGCACCTGGCCGGCAAACCGGCGCCCGACAGCTTCCTGGCCGGGGCCCGGGCGCTGGGGGTGGCGCCGGAGCAGGCGGCCGTCTTCGAGGACGCCCTGTCGGGCGTGCAGGCCGGCCGGGCCGGGGGGTTCGGCGCGGTCGTCGGCGTCGACCGCGTCGGCCACGGCGCCGCCCTGCGCGAGCACGGCGCCTCCGTGGTCGTCACCGACCTGTCCCAGCTGCTGGGTGAGGACCGGTGATCGCCCAGCACGCGTTCCCCGTCGAACCGTGGACGGTGCGCGAGGCCGCCCTGGACCTGAGCCTGCTCGCTCCCGCCGAGTCCCTGTTCGCCCTGTCCAACGGGCACATCGGCTTCCGCGGCAACCTCGACGAGGGCGAGCCGCACGGGCTGCCCGGCACCTACCTGAACTCCTTCTACGAGGAGCGGCCGCTGCCCTACGCCGAAGCCGGGTACGGCTACCCGGAGGTGGGGCAGACCGTCGTCAACGTCACCGACGGCAAGATCGTGCGCCTGTTCGTCGACGACGAGCCCTTCGACGTCCGGTACGGGCGGCTGCTGGCCCACGAGCGCGTGCTCGACCTGCGCGCCGGCACCCTCGTGCGGACCGCCGACTGGGTCTCCCCCGCCGGCAAGCGCGTCCGGGTGCGCTCCACCCGGCTGGTGTCCTTCGTCCAGCGGGCCGTGGCCGCCGTGGAGTTCACCGTCGAGGCCGTGGACGACGAGGTCCGCGTCACCCTGCAGTCCGAGCTGGTCGCCAACGAGGCCCTGCCGCAGCAGTCGGCCGACCCGCGCGTCTCGGCGGTGCTCAAGGCCCCGCTGGTCTCGGTCGACCACGACTGCGGGCGCGCCGGGGCCACCCTCGTGCACCGCACGCGCGCCAGCGGCCTGCAGATGGCCGCCGGCATGGAGAACCACGTCGAGGCCCCCGGCCGCGTCGACGTGGAGACGCACGACGCCGACGACTGGGCCCGCACCACGGTGGTGTGCGTCCTGGGCGCCGGGGAGCAGGTGCGGCTGCAGAAGTACCTGGCCTACGGCTGGTCGGGGCTGCGCTCGCACCCCGCGCTGCGCGACCAGGTCGCCGGCGCCCTCAGCGGCGCCCGCTTCACGGGGTTCGAGGGCCTGCTGCGCGAGCAGCGGGAGTACCTGGAGGAGTTCTGGGACGCCGCCGACGTGCAGGTCGACGGCGACGCCGAGGTCCAGCAGGCCGTCCGGTTCGGCCTGTTCCACGTGCTGCAGGCCGGGGCCCGCGCCGAGCAGCGGGGCATCCCGGCCAAGGGCCTGACCGGTCCCGGCTACGACGGGCACATCTTCTGGGACACCGAGGCGTACGTGCTGCCGGTCCTGACGTACACGGCACCGGAGGCCGCGGCCGACGCGCTGCGCTGGCGGGCCAGCACCCTGGACCAGGCGCGCTCGCGCGCGGCGGAGCTGCGCCTGGCCGGGGCCGCCTTCCCGTGGCGCACGATCCGCGGGGAGGAGTCCTCGGGGTACTGGCCGGCCGGGACGGCCGCCTTCCACGTCAACGGCGACATCGCCGCCGCCGTGGAGCGCTACCGGATCGCCACCGGGGAGACGACCCTGGAGACCGACGGCGGGCTGGCCGTCCTGGTGGAGACCGCCCGGATGTGGCGGTCCCTGGGGCACCACGACACCGCCGGGCGCTGGCACGTGGCCGGCGTCACCGGGCCCGACGAGTACACCGCCGTCGTCGCCGACAACGTGTTCACCAACCTGGTCGCGGCGCAGAACCTGCGGGTGGCCGCCGAGGCCTGCCACCGGCACCCCGACCTTGCGCGGTCCCTGGGCGTGGACCTGGAGGAGACGGCCGCCTGGCGCGACGCGGCCGACGCCGTGCACGTCCCCTACGACGAGGACCTGCGGGTGCACCAGCAGTGCGAGGGCTTCACCCGGCGCCCGGAGTGGGACTTCGAGGCGAACCCGCAGTACCCGCTGCTGCTGCACTCGCCCTACTTCGACCTCTACCGCAAGCAGGTCGTCAAGCAGGCCGACCTGCAGATGGCGCTGTTCTGGTTCGCCGACCGGTTCAGCGACGAGGACAAGGCCCGGGCCGTCGACTACTACGAGCGGCGCACGGTGCGGGACTCCTCGCTGTCCGCGGCCGTCCAGGCGGTCACGGCCGCCGAGGTGGGGCACCTGGAGCTGGCGCACGACTACGTCTACGAGGCGGCGAGCGTCGACCTGCGCGACCTGCACCACAACACCGGCGACGGGCTGCACATCGCGTCCCTGGCCGGGACGTGGCTGGCGCTGGTCAACGGCTTCGGCGGCATGCGGGACGTCGGGGGGTCGCTGGTCTTCCGGCCGCGGCTGCCGTCGGGGATCTCCCGGCTGCGGTTCTCGGTGCGCTGGCGCGGGACGAAGCTGACCGTGGACGTGCGACCGGAGCAGGTGGAGTACTCGGTGCGCGACCACGACACGGCGGTGGAGTTCAAGCACGGCGACGAGACGCTCCACCTGCGCGCGGGGCAGTCGGTCACCCGCCCGGTGTCGGTGCCGGAGCCGTTGCTGCCGCGGCCCGTGCAGCCGCCCGGCAGGGCCCCGCTGCACCGCGGCGGCGACCACTGACCGGCGACCACTGATCGGCGACCACTGACCGGCGCCGTCGCGCGTCAGCGCCCGCGGTGCAGCCGGACGGCGTGCCGGGCGGCCGCGCGGCCGCGGCGGCGGTCCCCGGCGGCGTCGTAGGCCAGCGCCAGCCGGTACCAGGCCCCGGCGTCGCCCGGGGCGGCGTCGACCTCGGCCTTGGCCCGCTCCCACGCCGCGGCGCCGGCGGCGCGGTCGACGCGCCCGGCGGCCGTGCGGTCGAGGTCGTCGACGGGCAGCTCACCGCGCCCGGCCAGCTCACGGCCCAGCTTCTCGGTCGCCACGCCGAACATCAGCTCGCGCACCACGGCCCACAGCCCCACGAGCGGCAGCAGGAACAGCGCGATCCCGAGGGCGATGCCGGCCCAGTTCCCGGTGCCGACGAGCGCCGCCCCGAGGCGGCCGAGGAACACGAAGTAGAACAGCAGCGCGGCGACGCTGACGGCGATGACGACCTTCGTGCGCACGGCGCTCAGTCCAGGTCGAGGTAGTGCTCGAGCCCGACCGTGACCCCGGGCCGGGACGCGACCTGGCGGATCCCGACGAGCAGGCCCGGCATGTACGCGGCGCGGTCGTAGGTGTCGTCGCGGATGGTCAGGGTCTCCCCCGGCCCGCCGAGGACGACCTCCTGGTGCGCGGTCATGCCCCGCATCCGGACGGCGTGGACGTGGATCCCGTCGACGACGGCCCCGCGGGCCCCCGGCAGCGACGTCTCCGTGGCGTCCGGCGAGGGCCCCAGCCCCGCGGCCTCGCGGGCGCGGGCGATGAGCTGCGCGGTCCGGATCGCCGACCCGCTGGGCGCGTCGACCTTGCCGGGGTGGTGCAGCTCGACGACCTCGACGGACTCGAAGAACCGCGCCGCCTTGGCGGCCAGCTGCATCACCAGCACCGCGCCGATGCCGAAGTTCGTGGCGATGAGCACGTTGCGCTGCGCGGCCGCGGCCCACCGCTCGACCTGGGCGACCCGCTCGGGGGTGAACCCCGTGGTGCCGGTGACGACGTGCATGCCCCGGGCCAGGGCCTGCTCGACGTTGCCCATGACCTGGTCGGGCACCGTCAGGTCGACGAGCACGTCCGAGCCCTGCGCCGCGGCGAGGTCGTCGCCGCGGCCCAGGGCCGCGACGAGCTGCAGGTCCGCGGCCGCCTCGACGGCGGCGACGGCCTGCGAGCCCATCCGGCCCCGCGCACCGGCGACGGACACCTTCACCGCACGACCCCGGCGAAGGCGCTGTCGTCGTCGAAGGGCCCCACGACGGTCACCGACCGCGGCCGGTCGAGGAGCTCGCGCGCCAGGTCCTGGACCTGCCCGGCCGTGACCGCGCGGATCCGGGCCAGGACGGCGTCGACGTCGAGGAACTGCCCGTGGGTCAGCTCGGACTTGCCGAGCCGGTTCATCCGCGACCCCGAGTCCTCCAGCCCCAGCACCAGCCCGCCGGTGAGCTGCCCGATCCCGCGGCCGAGCTCCTCGGCCTCCAGCGGGGTCTCGCCCAGCTTCACCAGCTCGGCCAGCATGAGGTCGGCGACCTGCGGCGCCTTGGCCGGCGAGCAGCCCGCGTACAGGCCCACGTAGCCGGAGTCGGCGTAGTTGGCGTTGAAGGAGTACACCGAGTACGCCAGGCCCCGCTTCTCGCGGACCTCCTGGAACAGCCGGGAGCTCATGCCGCCGCCGAGGACCGCGTTGAGCACCGACAGCGTGAAGCGGCGCTCGTCGGTCGCGGTCAGGCCCAGCATCCCCAGCAGGACGTGCGCCTGCTCGGTCTGGCGGTCCACGACCAGTGCGCGGCCCGCCTCCAGGCCCCCGGCGACCTGACCGCTGACGCGGCGCGGGCGCGGTGCGGCCTGGCCCAGGTCGCCCGCGGCGCGGTCCAGCTCGCGCTGCACGGTCGCCACGACCTCGTCGTGGTCCAGGCCCCCGGCCGCGGTGAAGACCAGCGAGGAGGGCTGGTAGTGCTCGCGGTAGTGCGCCCAGACGTCGTCGCGGCCGACGGCGCGGATGGTGTCGGGGGTGCCGCCGATGGGCCGGGCCAGCGGGTGCTGCCCCAGGACCAGCTCGGCGAACTTCTCGTGCGCCACGTCGCCCGGGTCGTCGTCGTTCATCGCCAGCTCCTCGAGGATGACCTCGCGCTCGCTGGTGAAGTCGTCGTCGTCGAGGACGGCCGAGGTGACCATGTCGGTGACGACGTCGATCGCCATCGGCAGGTCGGAGTCGAGCACGCGCGCGTAGTACGTCGTGTGCTCCTTGCCGGTGGCGGCGTTGGCCTCACCGCCGACGGCGTCGAAGGCCGAGGCGATGTCCATCGCGTCGCGGCGCTCGGTGCCCTTGAACAGCAGGTGCTCGAGGAAGTGCGTGGAGCCGAAGTGGCCCCGGGTCTCGTCGCGGGAGCCGACGCCGACCCAGCAGCCGATGCTGGCCGAGCGCTGACCGGGCATGGCCTCGGTCAGCACCCGCGCGCCGCACGGCAGCACCGTGCGCTTGACGACGGCCCCGTCGAGCTCGGACAGGACGGTGGTAGCGGGAACCCCGCCGGCCGCCTCGGTGGGCAGCTCGACGGGGTTCCCGGTGGGGTTGGGCGTCACGTCAGGCGTCGGTCGGTTCCACGGCGGCGGCGTCGGCCTCGGCGGCTTCCTCCGCGACCACGGGGACCAGCGACAGCTTGCCGCGCGGGTCGATCTCGGCGATCTCCACCTGGACCTTCTGGCCCACCGAGACGACGTCCTCGACGTTGTCGACGCGCTTGCCGCCGGACAGCTTGCGCAGCTGCGAGATGTGCAGCAGGCCGTCCTTGCCGGGCAGCAGCGAGACGAACGCGCCGAAGGTGGTCGTCTTGACGACGGTGCCGAGGTAGCGCTCGCCGACCTCGGGCATCGTCGGGTTGGCGATGGCGTTGACCGCAGCGCGGGCCGCCTCCGCCGAGGGACCGTCGACGGCCCCGATGAACACCGTGCCGTCGTCCTCGATGGAGATGTCGGCGCCGGTGTCCTCCTGGATCTGGTTGATCATCTTGCCCTTGGGCCCGATGACCTCGCCGATCTTGTCCACGGGGACCTTGACGGTGATGATGCGCGGCGCGGTCGGCGACATCTCGTCCGGGGTGTCGATGGCCTCGGCCATGACGTCCAGGATGTACAGGCGCGCGTCGCGGGCCTGGGTCAGCGCACCGGCCAGGACCGAGGCCGGGATCCCGTCGAGCTTGGTGTCGAGCTGGATCGCGGTGACGAACTCCTTGGTGCCGGCGACCTTGAAGTCCATGTCGCCGAAGGCGTCCTCGGCGCCGAGGATGTCGGTCAGCGCCGCGTACTGCGTCTGGCCGTCCACGGTGTCGGAGATCAGGCCCATGGCGATGCCGGCGACGGGCGCGCGCAGCGGGACACCGGCGTTGAGCAGGGACAGCGTCGAGGCGCAGACCGAGCCCATCGAGGTGGAGCCGTTGGAGCCCAGCGCCTCGGAGACCTGGCGGATCGCGTAGGGGAACTCCTCGCGGGCCGGCAGGACGGGGACGAGGGCGCGCTCGGCGAGGGCGCCGTGCCCGATCTCGCGACGCTTGGGCGAGCCCACGCGGCCGGTCTCACCGGTCGAGTAGGGCGGGAAGTTGTAGTTGTGCATGTAGCGCTTGCGCGTCACCGGGGACAGCGTGTCGAGCTGCTGCTCCATGCGGAGCATGTTCAGCGTGGTGACGCCCAGGATCTGGGTCTCGCCGCGCTCGAACAGCGCCGAGCCGTGCACGCGGGGCAGGACCTCGACCTCGGCGGACAGGGTCCGGATGTCGGCCAGGCCGCGGCCGTCGATGCGGACCTTGTCCTTCAGGACGCGCTGACGGATCAGCGACTTCTGCACCGAGCGGTACGCGGCGGAGATCTCCTTGTCGCGACCGGCGAAGGCCTCGGCCAGCTCGCCCTTGACGCGGTCCTTGATCTCGTCGATCCGCGCCTCGCGCTCCTGCTTGCCGGCGATGGTCAGCGCGGCGGCCAGCTCGGTCGCCGAGGCGTCGAGGACGGCCTGGTAGGCGTCGTCGGCGTAGTCGGGGAACAGCGGGAACTCACCGGTCGGCTTGGCGGCCTTGGCGGCGACCTCGGCCTGCGCCTTGACCAGCTTGGCGATGTGCGGCTTGGCGGCCTCCAGGCCCTGGGCCACGACCTCCTCGGTGGGGGCGGTGGCGCCCTGCTCCTTGATGAGGTTCCAGGAGCCCTCGGTCGCCTCGGCCTCGACCATCATGATCGCGACGTCCTCGGTGCCGTCCGCGGCGGTCACGACGCGGCCGGCGACGACCATGTCGAAGACGGCGCGCTCGATCTCGGAGTAGCGCGGGAACGCGACCCACTGGCCGTCGATGAGGGCGACGCGCACGCCGCCGATCGGGCCGGAGAACGGCAGGCCGGCGAGCTGGGTCGACATCGAGGCGGCGTTGATGGCCACGACGTCGTAGGCGTCGTCGGGGTGGATCGCCATGACCGACACGACGACCTGGATCTCGTTGCGCAGGCCCTTGACGAAGCTGGGGCGCAGCGGGCGGTCGATGAGGCGGCAGGCCAGGATCGCCTCGGTCGAGGGACGGCCCTCGCGGCGGAAGAACGAGCCGGGGATCTTGCCGGCGGCGTAGGACCGCTCCTCGACGTCCACCGTGAGGGGGAAGAAGTCGAACTGGTCCTTCGGGGACTTGCCGGCGGTCGTGGCGCTCAGCAGGAACGTCTCGCCGTCGAGGTAGACGCTCGCGGAACCGGCGGCCTGCTTGGCGAGGCGGCCGGTCTCGAAGCGCACGGTGCGGGTGCCGAACGAGCCGTTGTCGAGGACGGCTTCGGCGGCGGTGATCTCAGGACCCTCCAAGGGGTTCCTCCTCCGGGTAGGTGCGGTGCGCGGCACCCGCGCGCCCCGGCCTTCGATCGAGGCCCACGGGAGCTGGGAGCTCCCGGAGGCCACTACCGAGGACCGGTGCAGCGCTGCGCGGTGCCGCGTCTCGTCACGGGTGAGTCTGCCGCGAGTGCGGCGTGGATGCGCAACAGGGGTGGTCCCGTGTGTCGGGACCACCCCTGTCGCGTCAGGCCCCTGACTCGGTCAGCGGCGGATGCCGAGCCGCTCGATGATCGAGCGGTAGCGGTTGATGTCCTTCTTGGCCATGTACTTCAGCAGGTTGCGGCGCTGACCGACCAGCAGGAGCAGACCACGACGGCTGTGGTGGTCGTGCTGGTGCTGCTTCAGGTGCTCCGTGAGGTCGCGGATGCGCTGGGTCAGCATCGCGACCTGGACCTCGGGCGAGCCGGTGTCACCTTCGGAGGTGCCGTACTCGGCGATGATCTTGCTCTTGACGTCGTTGGTGAGGGGCACTCGACTCTCCTGATCACTCGTTGCGCGGTGCCTCGGGGCTGGTTCACCCGGGCGCTCTGGGTCCGCGGCCGATCGAACGGCAGCCACCAGACTACCAGCGCTCCCCCACGCCCCCGACCGGGGTGATCACCGGGGGGCCGGGCCCTCCGCGGACGGGCCGAGCAGCAGCTCGCGGCAGCGGGCGACGTCGCGCTCCATCTGCTCCACGAGCGCCTCGACGCCGTCGAAGCGCAGCGTGGGGCGCAGGCGGGCGACGAGGTCGAGGTCGACCCGCTCGCCGTACAGGTCCAGCCCGCCCGGGCGCCCCTCCTGGTCCAGGCAGAACGCCTCGACCTGCCGGCGCACGCCGTCGAACGTGGGGTTGGTGCCGATGGAGACCGCGGCGGCCAGCCGCTCCCCGCCGGGCCGGGTCAGCCAGCCCGCGTAGACGCCGTCGGCCGGGACGAGGCCCTCGGCGCCGTCGGTGTCCAGGTTCGCCGTGGGGTAGCCCAGCTCGCGCCCGCGGTGGTCGCCGTGCACGACGGTCGAGGTCACCCGGTGCGGGTGCCCCAGCATCCGCGCCGCCCGGTCCACCTCACCGGCCGCCAGGGCCGCGCGCACGGCCGTGGAGCTCCACCGGGGGGCGTCGTCGCGGTCGCCGAGGTCCTGCAGCACCCGCACCTCGAACCCCCACCGGGCGCCCAGCTCCTGCATGGTCGCCAGGTCCCCGGAGTTGCCCTCCCCGAAGCGCACGTCGTGGCCCACGACGACGACCCGGGCGCGCAGCGCGTCCACGAACACGTCCCGGACGAACCGCTCGGGGCTCCAGGCCGCCAGCTCCCGCGTGAACGGCATGACGAGCACGGCGTCCAGGCCGGCCCCGGCCAGCAGGTCCAGGCGGTGCTCCAGCCCCGTCAGCAGGCCCGGGGCGCGCTCGGGGTGCAGGACCTGCAGCGGGTGCGGGTCGAAGGTGACGGCGACCGCGGCCAGGCCGCGGTCGCGGGCCAGGCCGACGACCTCGCCGAGCACCGCCGCGTGGCCGCGGTGGACGCCGTCGAAGTTGCCGATGGTGACGACCGAGGGGCCGAACCCGGGTCCGACGTCTGACAGGTCATCCCACCGCTGCACGCAGACACTGTGCCAGCAGCCGGTGGCGCGCCCCGCACGCGGGCTGACTAGCGTTCGGTGCATGAGCACTGGACCCGTCGATCCCACCACCACCCCCGCGTGGGCGTCGTTGAGCGCGCACCAGGCCGCGACCACGCCCGACCTGGCCGGCTGGTTCGCCGCCGACCCCGAGCGCGCCGAGCAGCTGAGCTTCACGGCCGCCGACCTGTTCGTCGACCTGTCGAAGAACCTCGTGACCCCCGAGACGGTGGGCCTGCTGCTGCAGCTGGCCGAGCAGACGGGCGTCCTGGCCCGCCGGGACGCCATGTTCGCCGGTGAGCACATCAACGTCACCGAGGACCGCGCCGTCCTGCACACCGCGCTGCGCCGCCCCCCGGGGGCCTCCTCCGCGCTCGTCGTCGACGGGCAGGACGTCGACGCCGACGTGCAGGCCGAGCTGACCAAGGTCTTCGCGTTCGCCGACGCCGTGCGCAGCGGGCAGTGGGTGGGCGTGACGGGCAAGCGCATCACGCACGTCGTGAACATCGGCATCGGCGGGTCCGACCTCGGGCCGGTCATGGCCTACGAGGCGCTCAAGCCGTACGCGCAGGCCGGGCTGGAGTGCCGGTTCGTCTCCAACATCGACCCGACCGACGTGGCCGAGACGACGAAGGACCTCGACCCGGAGACGACGCTGTTCATCGTCGCCTCCAAGACGTTCGGGACGCTGGAGACGCTGACCAACGCCCGCCTGGCGCGCGCGTGGCTGTGGGCGGGGCTGTCCGCGGCGGGCGTCCTGGCCGACGACGACGAGGCCCGCAAGGACGCCGTCGCCAAGCACTTCGTCGCGGTGTCCACGGCGCTGGAGAAGGTCGCCGCCTTCGGCATCGACCCGGCCAACGCCTTCGGCTTCTGGGACTGGGTGGGGGGCCGCTACTCGGTCGACTCCGCGATCGGCACCTCGCTGGCCGTCGCGATCGGCCCGGACGCCTTCCGCGAGTTCCTCGCCGGCTTCCACGCCGTCGACGAGCACTTCCGCACGACCGACCCCGCGCGCAACGTCCCGCTGCTCATGGGCCTGCTCAACGTGTGGAACGTCAACTTCCTCGGCGCCCACACCCACGCGGTGCTGCCGTACTCGCAGTACCTGCACCGGTTCGCCGCCTACCTGCAGCAGCTGACCATGGAGTCGAACGGCAAGTCGGTGCGCTACGACGGCGAGCCGGTCACGACCGACACCGGCGAGGTGTTCTGGGGCGAGCCGGGCACCAACGGCCAGCACGCCTTCTACCAGCTGATCCACCAGGGCACCCGGGTCATCCCGGCCGACTTCATCGCCTTCGCCACCCCGACCCACCCCCTGGTGGACGGGGAGGCCGACGTGCACGCCCTGTTCATGGCGAACTTCTTCGCCCAGACCAAGGCGCTGGCCTTCGGCAAGTCCGCCGAGGAGGTCCGCGCCGAGGGCACGGCCGAGGACGTCGTGCCCGCGCGCGTGTTCTCCGGCAACCGGCCGACGACGTCGATCCTCGCGCCGTCGCTGACGCCGTCCGTGCTCGGGCAGCTCATCGCCCTGTACGAGCACATCACCTTCGTCGAAGGTGCGGTCTGGGGCATCGACAGCTTCGACCAGTGGGGCGTGGAGCTGGGCAAGAAGCTGGCGCTGGAGATCGCCCCGGCCCTCACCGGGGACACCGCGGCGCTCGAGGCGCAGGACCCCTCCACGGGGTCGCTCATCCGGTACTACCTGGAGCACCGCGCGAACTGACGCGCACCGGGCCGGGGACCCTCGCGGTCCCCGGCCCGGGCCCGTTCACCAGCCCTCGACGAGCACCCGTTCGAGCGCGTCGACGAAGAAGTCGACCGACTCCCGGGCGATGCACAACGGGGGTTTGACCTTCAGCACGTTCTGGTGGTCGCCCGTGGGCTGCACGACGACCCCCAGCTCCAGCAGCCGGTCGCAGATCGCGGCGGTCTCGGAGGTGGCCGGTTCCAGCGTGGTGCGGTCCCGGACGAACTCCACACCCAGGTACAGCCCGTCGCCGTGCACGGCGCCGATGAGCTCGTGCCGGCCGGCGAGCCCGGTCAGCCGCTCCCTCAGGTGGTCCCCGACGACGGCGGCGTTCTCCTGCAGCCGTTCGGAGACGATGACGTCCAGGACGGCCGACCCGACGACGCTGGACAGCGGGCTGCCCCCGGTGGAGGAGAAGAAGTACCCCTGGGTGCGGTACCGGTCGGCGACCTCGCGGCGGGTGACGACGGCGCCGACGGGGAAGCCGTTGCCCACCGACTTCGCCACGGCCACGACGTCGGGCACGACGCCCTGCTGCTCGAAGCCCCAGAACCAGTGCCCGAGCCGGCCGTAGCCGACCTGCACCTCGTCGGCCACGGCCAGGCCCCCGGCCTCGCGCACCGCCGCGTAGACGGCCCGCAGGTACCCCGGCGGCAGCGCGACGCCCCCGGCGTTGCCGAAGTACGTCTCGGCGACGAAACCCGCGAGGTCCACGCGGGAGGCCAGCTCGCGGATCGTCGCGACGGCCTCGGGGGCGTAGCGGTGCGCCTCCTGCCCGCGGTGCCGGCCCCGGTAGGAGTTCGCCGCCTCGACCGTGTGCACCCAGTCGGGGCGGGTCTCCAGGGCGTTCGGGTTGTCGGCGATCGACGTCGAGACGGCGTCGGTGGCGAACGTCCAGCCGTGGTACGCCTCGCGCATCGCCACGACGTGCCGTCGCCCGGTCGCGGCCATCGCGATGCGCAGCGCGAGGTCGACGGCCTCGGAGCCGGAGTTCACGAGGAACACCGTGTCCAGCTCGTCGGGCAGGGTCGCGGCGACCTTCTCGGCGAACTCGGCGACGGCCGCGTAGTGGAACCGGGAGTTGGTGTTCAGCAGCCGCAGCTGCCGGTGCGCGGCCTGCTCCACGCGCGGGTGCGCGTGCCCGATCGAGGTGACGTTGTTGACCATGTCCAGGTACACCCGGCCGTCGACGTCGGCGAGGTGCTCGCGCCAGCCGCGCTCGACCTGCGGGGGCTCGGCGTAGTAGTGCTCCTGGACCTCGGCCAGGACCCGCTCGCGCCGGCGCAGCACCTCCCCGGCGGACGTGGGCACCACCGGGGCCAGCCCGAACAGCGGGGCGGGGTCGTGCACCTGCGCGAGCCAGCCGGGGGCGTGCGCGGCCCGCACCCGGGCCGGGACGTCCAGGGCGGGGTCGCGCACCAGCTGCGCGTGGACGGCGCGGCCGGCGGGGACCGCGGCGAACGGCTGGCCGGGCTCGACGCGGGTCGCCCCCGGGACCGCACCGGGCCCGGGCGCGGACAGGCGCAGGACGGCCTCGGCGCCGGTGAGCTCCACGCCGCCGTCGACGGGGCGGACCTCGCCCGCGAAGGGCGCGAGGGCGCTGAAGCCCCGCCTGGACCAGAAGGTGGCGCCGGTGGGGACCGTGGCGGGCTCCTCGGCGCTGAGGGCCGGTGAGCCGGTCAGGACGGGCGCGGCGTGCGGCAGGACCACGACGTCGGCGGCCCCCAGCCGCCGCTCGGCCTCGCGCTGCAGCGTCCCCGCGTCGGTCCAGGCGCCGAGGTCGTTGACCTCCGAGCGGGTCCCGGCGTCCAGGACGTCGACCGTCGTGCCGGCCGGCAGCAGCGGGGCGAGGCGGGGGGCGGGGCGGGGGGCGGGGGTGGTGCGCGGGCGCCCCAGGGCGTGGCGGACCAGGGCGGTGACGACCGGCACGGGCAGTTCGGTGGCCACCTCCAGGATGCGCCACTCCCGGTCCAGCCCGTCCTGGGCGTAGGCGTTGCCGGGGTCCAGGACGGCCTGGTCGCGGCCGGACAGGACGAGGACGGCCCCGCGCAGCACGACCAGCGGCCACAGCGCCTCGACCTCGTCGTCGGTCAGCGACCGCACGGCGTCGAAGGCCCGGACGGCGGGCAGGGTGGTGCGCGCGTCGGCCCCGGCGTGGTGCAGGACCGAGGAGATGGTCACGGCCAGCTCCCCCACCCGCCAGGAGCGCAGCACGTCGCCGAAGTCGACGATCCCGTCGGGCAGGCGGCCGCCGGGAGGGACGACGACGTTGTCGTCGGTGAGGTCGAAGTGCCCCAGCTGCGCCGGCAGCCGGTCCGCGAGGGGTTCGAGGACCGCGAGCGCCGCGGTGGCGGCGGCCACGACGCGCTCGCGCACGGCGGTGTCGGGTTCGCCGGGGGCCAGCAGCTCGACGACCCGGCGGGCGTGCTGCAGGTCCCACTGCAGGACGCGGTCCTGGGCGGGGTGCTCGACGTGCTCCAGGCCGCGGCTGACGGCCGCGGCCAGCGCCCCCATCCGCTCCACGACGGCCGGGGCCAGGTACCGGGAGCCGTTGAGGGTCCGGCCGTGGACCACGGTGAGCAGGCGCAGGTGCAGGCGGCCGCGGGAGGTGTCGAACCAGCCCGCCAGGTCCCGCCCGTCGCGCTGGAGGACGTGCGCGACGCGCAGGTCGGGCAGCTCGCGCGCCAGCAGTGCGGCCACCCGGTCCTGCAGGTCGACCTCGGCGGCGCTGAAGGCCGGGTTGCTGATCTTCAGGACGGCGACGGGCTCGTCGTCGGCGACGGCGTGCGCCATGAAGTTCTGGTCCTGCTGGCTGCCCAGGGACCGCAACCGCACGTCGAGGCCGAACTCGCGGGCGACCAGCCGGGTGAGCTCGTCGGCGGGCACGTCCGGGGCGGGCAGGGAGGGCTGGGCGAAGAAGTCGAACAGGGGTGCCCCGGCGGCGGGGTTCGACACGTCAGCTCCGATCGTCGGCGTGACGCGGAGCTTAGGGCGCGGGTCGGCCGCGGCCCGGCGGGGGCACGGGGCCCCGCCGGACCGCGGCGCGGGCCTAGACGCCGCGCAGGTCCAGCGGCAGTTCCGCGGCGGCGCCGTCGACGAGGCGGACGGGGATGCCCCAGTCCTGCTGGTAGAGGTGGCAGGCGGCGAACTCGGGCACCTCACCGGTCTCGGGGTCCCCGTCGCACGCGGCGGCCTGCACGCTGACGTGCAGCACACCGCCCTCGGCGCCCTCGGCGAACCGCAGGGTCCGGCGCAGCCCCTCGGCCGACCCCGCCCCCTCGGTGAGCAGGTCCGGCGGGGTGGAGGCCACGACGAGGCGCGTGGGGTCGCCCCAGCGGTCGTCGAGCTTCTGGCCCGAGGGCGGGGTGAAACCCACGGTGAGTTCCACGGTCCCGGGCGCGAGGTCCGTCGGGGGACGCTGCACGCGGTGGGCCCCGGCGTCGACCCGCAGGGCCGGCGGGGTCAGCTCGCGGGTCAGCCGGTGCGCGGCGCTCTCGACGACGACCAGCGTGTCCCCGTCGACGAGCACGTCGGACGGTTCGGCGAGGTCGCGCAGGACGGTGGTGACCTCCCCCGTGGCGGGGTCGTAGCGGCGCACGGCGCCGTTGTAGGTGTCGGCGACGAGGATCGAGCCGTCGGCGGCGACCGCCACGCCCAGCGGGTGCTGCAGCAGCGCCTGCGCGGCGGGACCGTCGCGGAACCCGAAGTCGAACAACCCCTGCCCGACGTGGGTGCGCACCTCGTACCCGGCGCCCGCCACGGACTGCACGTTGGCGAGCCGGTCGTCGGTGACGACGGGCACCGACCGGTCGGGGTCCCCGGTGCGGCGCAGCGAACGCAGCGCGGAGGTCTCGGCGTCGACGAACCACAGCACCTCGCCGTCGGCCGTCGCCTGCACGGCGAACCCGGACGTCTGGGCGAACCACGCCTGCTCGGCCGGCCCGTCCTTGACGCCCTCGGCGGTGGTCCCGGCCAGGACCCGGACGACGCCCTCGACGGGGTCGAAGGCCCACAGCTGGTGGACCCCGGCCATGGCGACGACGACCTGCCCGTCGAACCACGCCACGTCCCACGGCGTGGACAGGTCCTGCTCCAGCGCCGGGCCGCCGCCTTCCCTGCGGCGCAGCTGGTTCCCCGTCCCGGCGACGGTGCGGACGGTGCCGTCGGCCAGCGAGAGCCCGCGCAGGGCGTGGTTGACGCTGTCGGCCACCACGACGTCGTACCCGACCCGGGCGGCGACCTCCGGCGGCAGGAGCGCGGCCCCCTGCGGTTCGGCGAACGTCGCGCCCGGGCCGTCGGACAGGCCCCGCCGCCCCGTGCCGAACCGGCGCCGCTCGGTCTCCAGGTCGGGTTCGAGCTCGACGAGCTGGTGGTGGGCGGTGTCCGCGACGAGCACCGCCCCGTCGGGCAGCCGGACCGCCCGGGCCGGGAACCGCAGCGCGGACCCGGCCGCGGGCGCGGGCACGTAGGGGCCGGTGCCGCGGTGCAGGGTCCCCTTCGCCTCGTGCTCGGCCACGAGCTCGCCGACCAGGACGTCGAGGCCGTGGGCGTGCCCCTCCCCCGACATCGACGCCACGACGTACCCCTGGGGGTCGACGACGACGAGGGTCGGCCACGCCCGCGCGGCGTACGCCTGCCAGGTCGCCAGCTCGGGGTCGTCGAGGACGGGGTGGTGCACGCCGTAGCGGTCGACGGCGGCGTCCAGGGTGGCGGGTTCGGCCTCGTGCGCGAACTTCGGCGAGTGCACCCCGACGGTCACCAGGACGTCGGCGAACTTCTCCTCCAGGGGGCGCAGCTCGTCCAGGACGTGCAGGCAGTTCACGCAGCAGCTGGTCCAGAAGTCGAGCAGGACCACCTTGCCGCGCAGGTCGGCCAGGGAGAGGTCACCGGCGGTGTTGAGCCAGCGGCGACCGGTCAGCTGCGGGGCGCGGACACGGGCACGGGGAGTCACCCGGACATCCTGCCCCGCCCGCCGGGCTCACCGGTGCCCGGGGCACCCGCCCCCCGCGCGCACGGCGCGCACCTCGGCGGCCAGCTCGGGGTGGACCGCTTCCAGCTGCCGGGCGACGTTCTCCGCGACCTCGGGGGTCTTGGTCTGGCTGAGCTTCCAGCGCGCCTCGAACCGGGTGACCCGCAGCCGCAGGCCGCGGGTCCCGCGCGCGGCGCGGCGGGTGGCGGCCTCGTCCTCGCGCAGGTCCCGGCCGCCGGGGCGGCCGCGCTCGAAGTGCTCGGTGAGCCGGCACAGCACCTCGTAGTTCTCCTCCTCGCCGAGGACCTCGGGGACCCCCCACAGGTGCGCGGTGAGGTGGTTCCAGGTGGGGACCAGGTCGCCGGGGGCGTACCAGCTGGGCGAGACGTAGCCGTGGGGGCCGGCGACGACGACGAGGACCTCGTGCCGGCCGAGCTCGTGGTGCTCGTCGTCGGGGCGCCCGACGTGGCTGAGCAGCACGATCTCCTCCTGCCCCGCCTCCTCCAGCAGGACGGGGTAGTGCGAGGCGACGAGGCCGGTGGTCGTGGGCGAGACGATCGTGGCCCAGGGGTGGGCGGCGATCAGCCGCCGCACCTGCGCGGGGTCCTCCACGCGGTAGTGCGCGCTGCGCAGCATCAGTCGGTCTCCTCGGGACGGGTCGGGACGGGGTCGGTCGCGGGGGCGGGGCGGGACAGCCGGGTGCGGACGGCGAGGGCGGCGCAGCCGACGACGGCCAGGCCGCCGGCGACGGTGGCCGCGGTGAGGGGCTCGCCCAGGAGCAGCACGGCCCAGGCGATGGTGAGGACCGGCTGCAGGAGCTGGACCTGGCTGACGCGGGCCATGGGGCCGATCGCGAGGCCGCGGTACCAGGCGAAGAACCCCAGGTACATGCTGACGACGGCGAGGTACCCGAAGGCGGCCCACTGCCCGGCCGTGGCGTGCGGCGGGGCCGCCGCGAGGGAGGCGGCGGTCAGGGCGAGCACGACGGGTGAGCTGAGGACCAGCGCCCACGACACCGTCTGCCACGGGCCCAGCTCCCGCGCCAGCAGACCGCCCTCGGCGTAGCCGACGGCGGCGGCCGCGACGGCCCCCAGCAGCAGCAGGTCCGCCCCGCGCAGGCCGCCGCCGAGGCCGCCGGACCCGGCCGCGGCGAAGGCCACGGCGGCCAGCGCCCCGGCGAGGGCGCAGACCCAGAACCGGCGGCCGGGCCGTTCCCCGGTGCGCAGCACCGCGGCGAGCGCGGTGGCGGCGGGCAGGACGGCGATGACCACGGCGCCGTGCGCGGCCGGGACGGTGGTCAGGGCGTAGGAGGTGAGCAGCGGGAACCCCAGGACGATCCCGGCGGCGACCACGCCCAGGCGCAGGACCTGCCGCCGCGAGGGCCGGCGCTGGCGGGTCAGGCGCAGCGCGAGGGCCGCGAGCGCCGCGGCGACCACGGCCCGGCCGGCGCCGATGAGCAGCGGGGGGAAGCCGCCGACGGCGACGCGGGTGAGGACCACCGTGAACGAGAACGCGAGGACGCCGAGGGAACCCCAGGCCAGGCCGGCGGGACCGGGCGGCAACACCGCGCGCGGTGACACCTCGCCTGATAACACCGTGGGCGTCCGGGGAGTAACGCTACTCTGCACCGTCATGGATCAGGGTAGCGCAGAGCGGATCGTCGCGAGCCTGCGCGAGTGGGTCGCCACCGTGCCGGCGGGCACGCAGGTCCCCTCGAACCGGGCCCTGTGCCGCACCCACGGCGCCAGCCCGGTGACCGTCCAGCGGGCCGTGCGCACCCTCACCGGCCTGGGGCTGGTGGAGAGCCGGCCGGGGGTCGGGACCTTCGTGCGCGCCGCGCCCACCCACCGGCCCGTCGACCACGGGTGGCAGAGCGCGGCGCTGGGCGCACGCCCCCTGCTGCCCGCCGGCGCCTCCGCCCAGCGCGCGGTGGCCCCCGGCGCGGTCCAGCTGCACTCGGGGTACCCGGTGGCCGACCTGCTGCCCGGGCGCCTCGTGCGCGCCGCGCTGGCCCGGGCCGCGCGCACCGACGCCGCCGTGACGCGCGCCCCCGTCGGCGGGGACCCCGCGCTGCAGGCGTGGTTCGCCGGCGAGCTGGCCCGGCACAGCCCGCCGGGGGTGCAGCCGCCGAACCCGCGCGACGTGCTGGTGCTGCCCGGCAGCCAGAGCGGGCTCAGCTCGATCTTCCGCGCCGTCGTGGGCCCCGGGCACCCGATGCTCGTGGAGTCCCCGACGTACTGGGGCGCGATCCTGGCCGCGACGCAGGCGGGCGTGGAGCTCGTGCCGGTGCCCGTCGGGCCCGAGGGCCCCGACCCGGCCGCCCTGGACCAGGCGTTCGGCCGGACGGGGGCGCGCGCCTTCTACGCCCAGCCGACGTACGCCAACCCCACGGGGGCGCAGTGGACGCCGCAGCGCGGCCGGGCCGTGCTGGACGTCGTCCGCGCGCACCGCGCGTTCCTCGTCGAGGACGACTGGGCGCACGACCTGGCCATCGACACCGAACCCCGGCCGCTGGCCGCGCACGACGACGCCGGTCACGTCGTGTACCTGCGCTCGCTGACCAAGAGCGTCTCCCCCGCCCTGCGGGTGGCCGCCGTCATCGCCCGCGGCCCGGTCCGCGAGCGCATCGGCGCCGACCGGGGCGCGGAGACGATGTACGTCAGCGGTCTGCTGCAGGCCGCCGCGCTCGACGTGGTCACCCAGCCCGCCTGGCGCCAGCACCTGCGCCGCACGCGCCAGCAGCTGCGGGTGCGCCGGGACCTGCTGGTCGAGGCCGTGCGCGAGCACCTGCCCCCGGCGCGGTTGGAGCACGTCCCGGCCGGGGGGCTGAACCTGTGGGTCCGGTTGCCCGACGGGGCGGACCCGGCCGACCTGGTCCGGCGCTGCGAGGCGCGCGGGGTCGTCATCGCCGACGGGGCGGACTGGTTCCCGGCCGAGCCGTCGGGGCCGTTCGTGCGGCTGAACTACTCCGGCCCGGACGCCGACCGGTTCGGCGAGGCCGTGCGCGTCGTGGGGCAGGTCCTGGGCTGAGGCCCGCCCGCGTCCCTCACGCCGTGCGGCGCACGAGCCGGCGCGCCAGGTGCACGTCGGTGACCAGGGAGTTCAGCAGGCCGGCGCGCAGCAGGGCGTGCACGGCGGTGGTCTTGCCGCGCCCGCCCCCGACCCCGATGACGTCCGGCACGGCGCGCAGCTGGGACTCGGTGATCGCCACCCGGCGGGCGTCCAGGCCCAGGACGCGCCGGCCCTCGGCGTCGACGAGCAGGGCCCCGGTCTCGGCGACCACGCCCGCGGCGGCGAACCGGGCGAACTCGTCCTCGGCCAGCAGCCCCGGGATCTGCGACAGCTCCGGGGACCACGCGCCGATCGCGACGACGGCCTTGGTGACCCGCGCGTACGCGGCGAAGGTGGCCCGGAAGGCGCGGTGGGCGCGCATGGCCTCGGCGGTGCGCGCGTCGGCGACGACCAGGGGCGCGAAGAGGGAGAACACGCGCCCGCCGCTGGCCTCGCTGACGACCCGGGTGATGTCGGTGGCCGTGTCGCCCAGCTGGCCGCCCATTCCGGTGATCTGGACGACGTCGCAGCCGGCGATGCCGCCGAGGTGGCCGGTCATCGCCCGCAGCGTGCGGCCGCAGTCGATGCCCAGGACGTCGTCGGCGGTGACGATCTCGCGCAGCAGGTCCCCGGCGACCTGGCCGAGCGGTTCGCGCACGTGCGTCTCGTCGGCGGTCTGGACGGCCAGCGCGCGGCGCAGCCCGTACCGGGTGCGCAGCTCCTCGGACAGCTCGTAGTCGATGCCCGCCGGGGCGCGGACCTCGACGCGCACGATCCCCGCCTCGCGCGCGGCCTGCAGGATGCGCCCGACCTTGAACCGCGACAGCCCGCGCTCGGCGGCGATGTCGATGCGGGAGACGCCGTCGACGTGGTGCCGGCGGGCGATGGCGACCAGCTCGGTGAGTTCTTCCGGGCCCATCCGCTCATGGGAGCAGACGACGGCTCACGTGCGCACACCGGCTGCTCACGTGAGCAGCCGTGTTGACCCGGTGAGCAGCGGCGGACAGCATTCCCGCCGGGTTCGCGCCGCCGGGTCCACCCCACCGGGGTGGGACGGCGGACACGGGGTTCCAGGGCCGGGACCCCCACCGCCGGGCGAGGACGCCGGGGGCGGGCCCGCCACGCACCCCTGGACCCGGAGGACGCCATGAGCACCGAACCCACCGACGAGGCCGTCGACCTGTCCTTCCGCCTCGAGGGCCGGACCGCCCTCATCACCGGCGGCGCCTCCGGCATCGGCAGCGCCATCGCCGGCGCGTTCGCCGAGGCCGGCGCGCGGGTCGTCGTCGTCGACCTGAACGCCGAGGCCGCCCGGGCCCGGGCCGACGCGCTGCCCCGCTCGGCCGCCGGTGAGCACCTGGCCCTGGCCGGGAACGTCGCCGACCCCGGGTCGGTCGCCGAGTTCGCCGCGGCCGCCGGGCCCGTCGACGTGCTCGTCACCTGCGCGGGCATCGTCGACCTCGCCCCGGCCGAGGAGCTGGACCCCGCGGTGTTCACCCGCACGCTGTCCATCAACCTCACCGGGACGTTCCTCACCGCCCAGGCCGTCGGGCGCGGAATGCTCGAGCGCGGTCGCGGGAAGGTCATCACGATGGCCTCCCAGGCCGCGACGGTGGCCCTCGAGGGGCACGCCGCCTACTGCGCGTCCAAGGCCGGGGTCGTCGGCCTCACGAAGGTCCTGGCGACGGAGTGGGCCGGGCGCGGGGTGACCGCGAACTCCATCTCCCCCACCGTCGTCCTGACCGACCTGGGCCGCAAGGCCTGGGAGGGGCCCAAGGGCGAGGCCGCCAAGGCGCAGATCCCCACGGGGCGCTTCGCCCTGCCCCGCGAGATCGCCGGTGCCGCGCTGTTCCTGGCCTCCGGCGCCTCGGACATGGTCAACGGCGCCGACCTCGTCGTCGACGGCGGGTACACGATCCGCTGACCCCGGCGGGTCCCTGCTCACGTGAGCAGCCCGATTGACACCTGAGCGCGGTCCCGGAAACCCTGGCCGCTCCCGTGCACGGCAGCACGGTCCACCCCACGTCCTCCGCTCTCGACTGGAGCACCCCCCATGACCCGTGCGGTCCGGCGGGTCGCCGCGGACAACCCCGGCGACCCGCGGTTCGACACCCGCCCCTCCCCCGACCCGGCCGGTGAGGCCGCGTGAGCACCCAGACCGGGACCGCCGTCCTGGAGTGCCGCGACCTGCGCAAGTCCTTCGGCGGCGTCCCCGTCCTCAAGGGCGTCTCCCTGCGCCTGGAACTGGGGACCGTCACCGCGCTGGCCGGGGAGAACGGCGCCGGCAAGTCCACGATGATGAAGATCGCCGCCGGGCAGTACCGCGCCGACGAGGGGTCGGTGCTGGTGCGCGGCGAGGAACTGGCCGCGGGCAGCATCCGCGACTCCCACCGCCTCGGCGTCGCGATCGTGCCGCAGGAACTGGCCTCCATCGCGCACATGACGGTCTACGAGAACCTGTTCGTCGGGCGCGAGCTGAAGACCCGGCTCGGCACCCTGGACCGGCGCCGGATGGCCTCGGAGGCCACGCGGATGCTGGAGGTGTTCGGCGTCGCCATCGACCCCGGCGCCCGGATGGGCACCCTGCCGGTCGGGTTGCAGCAGATCGTCGAGATCGTCAAGAACTCCAGCCGCGGCGCGAAGGTGGTGCTGCTGGACGAACCGTCCTCGGCCATCTCCGAGCGCGAGGTCGAGGGCCTCTACCGGGTCGTGCGGCAGCTGCGCGACTCCGGGGTGGCGCTCATGTTCACCACCCACAAGATGGCCGAGATCCGCGACCTGGCCGACCGGGTCGTCGTCCTGCGCGACGGCGGCCTCGTGCTGGACGAGGCCATGACCGACGTGTCCGACGACGACATCGTCACCGCCATGATCGGCCGGGAGCTGGAGGACCTGTTCCCGCCCGTGCGGACGGTCCCCGCCGACGCCGAACCCGTCCTCACCGTGCAGGACCTCGCCGTCGCCGGCCAGCCCGGCGCGGTGAGCCTGCAGGTGCGCCGCGGGGAGATCCTCGGCCTGGCCGGGCTCGTCGGGGCCGGGCGCACCGAACTCCTGGAGGGGATCTTCGGGGTCCGGCCCAGCACCGCGGGACGGATCACCGTCGCCGGCCGCGACGTGCGCCGCAAGGACCCCGCCGCCGCCATCACCGCCGGGATGGCCCTGGTCCCCGAGGACCGCAAGCACGCCGGGGCCGTCATGGGGTTGTCCGTGCTGGACAACGGGACCCTGCCGCGGCTGGGGAAGTTCTCCGTCGCCGGCTGGCTCAAGGGCGCCTCCCGCAGCCGCGCCGTGGGCGAGGCGATGGACTCGGTGCGGCTGCGCTCGCGGGGGCTGTCCCAGGACGTCGGCACCCTCTCGGGCGGGAACCAGCAGAAGGTCGTCCTGGCCCGCTGGCTCACCGAGCACGTCGACGTGCTGCTGCTGGACGAACCCACCCGCGGCGTCGACGTCGGCGCCCGCTCGGAGATCTACCGCATCATCGCCGACCTGGCCGCGGCCGGGATGGCCGTCGTCATGGCCTCCTCGGACATGACCGAGGTCCTGGGCCTGTCGCACCGGGCCCTGGTCCTGCGCGACGGCGGCGTCGTCGGCGAACTGGACCGCACCGAGCTCGACGACCCCGGGGTCCAGGAACTCATCTTCCGGCTCAGCTCGGGCCTGTCCCCCCGCACCGACACGAAGGAGGCGTGATGGCCACCACCCAGATCGACACGACGGCGGTCCCCGCGCAGCGGAGGCGGTTCTCCCGCGAGTGGATCGTCGCCCAGCTCATCCGCCGCGCGATGCTCATCGTGATGCTGCTGGTCATCGCGTTCTTCTCCTACCGCTCCCTGCGGTTCTCCTCCCCCGAGAACCTGCAGAACATCCTCATCGCCGCCGCCCCGTTCGCCCTCATCGCCCTGGGGCAGACGCTGGTCATCCTCACCGGCGGCATCGACCTGTCCGTGGGCTCGGTCATCGCCGTGGCCGCCATGACGTCCGCGGCCGTGGCCAAGGCCAACCCCGGGCAGGTGTGGCTGACGGTGCTGTCCGCGATGGCGGTCGGCCTGCTGGCCGGGACCGTCAACGGGATCCTCGTCTCCCGGGTCGACGTGCCACCGTTCATCGCCACCCTCGGCATGCTGACCGCCGGGTCGGGGATCGCCTACGTCATCGGCGGCGGCGCCCCGATCAACGGCCTGCCGGCCGAGTTCGGATCCATCGCCAACACCAAGGTGCTGGGCCTGCAGATCCCCGTCATCGTCATGATCGTCGGGATCGTGCTGCTCGGGATCGTCATGCGCCGCACCTCCTACGGCATGCGCGTCTACGCCGTCGGCGGCAACCGCGTCGCCGCCGAGATCGCCGGCGTCAACGCCCGCCGCACCCTGTTCAGCGTGTACGCCCTGTCGGGCGTGCTGGCCGGGCTGTCCGGCGTCATGCTCGCCTCCCGCGTCATCTCCGGCCCCCCGAACCTGGGGCAGGGCTACGAGCTGGACGCCATCGCCGCCGTCGTCATCGGCGGCGCCTCCCTCATGGGCGGGCGCGGCACCGTGTGGGGCACCGCCCTGGGGCTGCTGCTCATCCAGACCCTCAACAACGGCCTGGACCTGCTGCTGGTCCCCGCCTACTGGCAGGACGTCATCAAGGGCGTCCTCATCGTCGCCGCCGTCGCCGTCGACGTGTGGTCCACCAAGCGCCGGGCCTGACGCACCACCGCGCCCAGGCCCGCACCCTCCACCCGAACCCGAGGAGCCCCACGATGTCCGCAGACCGCACCCTGAACCGCCGCACGCTGCTCAGCGCCTCCTTCGGGGTCGGCGCCCTGTCCCTGGCCCTGGCCGCCTGCGGCGCCGGCGACCCCACCGCGAACAAGGGCTCCGGCTCCGGCGACGGGGAGTCCGGCGGGGCGCAGCAGCTGCGCATCGGCGTCAGCGTGTACGACATGAGCTCGTTCATCACCGCCGGCAAGGAGGGCATGGACGCCTACGCCGAGGCCAAGGGCATCGAACTGCTCTGGAACTCGGCGAACCTGGACGTCAACACCCAGGCCTCCCAGGTCGACCAGTACGTCAACGCCGGCGTCGACGCCATCATCGTCGTCCCCGTCCAGGCGGACTCCCTGCAGCCGCAGGTCGCCGCGGCCAAGGCCGCCGGGATCCCCATCGTGCCGGTCAACGCCGAGCTGAACTCCACCGACATCGCCGGCAACGTCCAGCCCGACGACGTCGCCGCCGGTGCCGCCGAGATGCAGATGATGGCCGACACCCTCGGCGGCAAGGGGAACATCGTCGTCCTGCAGGGCCCGCTGGGGCAGTCCGGGGAGCTGAACCGCACCAAGGGCATCAAGCAGGTCCTGGCGAACTACCCGGACATCAAGGTGCTCGCCATGGACACCGCGAACTGGAAGCGCGACGAGGCCGTCAACAAGGTCAAGAACTGGATCTCCGCGTTCGGCGACGACCTCGACGGGGTCGTGTCGGAGAACGACGACATGGGGCTCGGCGCCCTGCAGGCGCTCAAGGAGGCCGGCAAGACGATCCCCATCGTCGGGATCGACGGCATCGAGGACGGCCTGAACGCCGTCAAGAGCGGGGAGTTCATCGGGACGATGCTGCAGAACGGCACCGTCGAGCTGTCCGCGGGCCTGGCGGTCGCGGCGGCCATCGCGGCCGGGACGGACGTGAACACCGAGCCCGTCTACAACATGCCGAAGATCACCAAGGAGAACGTCGACGTCGCCATCCAGCACGTCGTCACCGACCGGGCCGCGTTCCTGGCGCAGCTGCCGGAACTGACCGAGAAGAACCTGGCTTCCGGCGACATCGCCGACGAGGGGATCCCGGGGCAGTGACGAGCCCGGCCGTGGACCCGGCCGTGGACCCGCCCGCCCGCGTCGCCCTCGTCACCGGGGGCGCCGGCGGCATCGGCGCGGCCGTCGTGGCGGCGTTCGAGGCCGAGGGCACGGCCGTCGCCGTCCTGGACCGCGACGAGCGGGCCCTGGCCGGAGCCGGCGGCCGGTTCCACGTCGCGGCCGACGTCACCGACCCCGCGTCGGTGGCCTCGGCCGTCGACCGGGTCGTCGAGCGGGCCGGCCGGCTGGACGTGCTCGTGAACTGCGCCGGGACCGCCACGATCGCCCCGGCGCTGGACATCGACCTCGCCGGCTGGTCCAGCACCCTGGCGGTGAACCTCACCGGCAGCTTCATCGTCACCCGGGCCGTCGCGCGGCACCTCGCCGCGCACGGCGGGGGCCGCGTCGTGACGATCGCCTCGCAGGCCGCGACCGTCGGGCTGGAGGGGCACGTCGCCTACGCGGCCTCCAAGGCCGGGCTGCTGGGCATGACGCGGACCCTGGCGCTGGAGTGGGGACCGCTGGGCATCACCGTGAACACCGTCTCCCCCACCGTCGTGCTCACCCCCCTGGCCCGGCCGAACTGGGACAACCCCAGGGGCGAGGCGCTGCGGGCGCAGATCCCCGTCGGCCGGTTCGCCGAACCCGAGGAGGTCGCCGCCGCCGTGCTGTACCTGGCCAGCCCCGCCGCGGCGATGGTCACCGGCCACGACCTCGTCGTCGACGGCGGGTACACCGTCCGCTGACCCCCTCCCGCCGGCCGCACCGGGCGGGCACGCTCGTCCCCGCACCACCGCGCACCACCCCGCAGCACCAGCACCCCGAGGAGAGCCGCAGATGACCACCGGAACGATCCCGACGACCATGCGAGCCAGCGTCCTGCTGAAGCAGGGCGTCATCGAGATGCAGGAACGGCCCGTGCCGACCCCGGGTGAGGGGGAGGTGCTCGTGCGGGTCGGGTCGGTCGGCGTCTGCGGCTCCGACGTCCACTACTACAAGCACGGGCGGATCGGCGACATGGTCGTCACGGCGCCGATCGTGCTGGGCCACGAGGTCTCCGGCACCGTCGTCGGCGTCGGCCGCGGCGTCAGCGAGGACCGCGTCGGGGACCGGGTCGCCATCGACCCGCAGGTCCCGTGCCGGCAGTGCCGGCAGTGCAAGACGGGCCGGTCGAACCTGTGCCCGTTCATGGAGTTCTACGCGACCCCGCCCTTCGACGGCACGTTCTGCGACTACGTCACCGCGCCCGCCGACCAGGCGTACACGGTGCCCGACAGCCTGTCCGACGAGTCCGCCGCGCTGCTCGAACCGCTGTCGGTCGGGCTGTGGGCCGCCCACAAGGCCGACGTCGGCCCCGGCGACCAGGTCCTCATCGCCGGGGCCGGGCCCATCGGCGCCATGTGCGCGCAGGCCGTGCGGGCCCGGGGCGCCACCGACGTCGTCGTCACCGACTTCGTCGACTCCCGCCGCGAGCGCATCACCTCCTTCGGCGCCACCCGCGCGCTGCACCCGGTGGCCGACGCCGAGGAGATCGCCGCGCTGCGGGCCGACGCCTTCATCGACTGCTCCGGGGCCACCCCGGCGGTGCTCTCGGGCATCGCCTCGACCCGCGGCGGCGGCACCGTCGTGCTCGTGGGCCTGGGCGCGGAGGAGATGCCGCTGCCCGTCCAGCTCATCGCCACCCGCGAGATCAACGTCACCGGGGTGTTCCGCTACGTCGACACCTGGCCCCGCGGGATCGCGCTGACCACCTCCGGCGCCGTCCACCTCGACGACATGGTGACCGCCCGGTACCCGCTGGAGCAGGTCGAGGAGGCGCTCAACGCCGACGCCGACCCGCTGAGCATGAAGGCCGTCGTCGTCGTCACTCCCCCCGAGAGCAACTGAGGAGCCCCCCGTGACCGTGCTGGACAAGTTCTCCCTCGAGGGCAAGGTCGCCCTGGTCACCGGCGGCTACCGCGGGCTGGGCCGCGCGTTCGCCCAGGCCCTGGCCGAGGCCGGCGCCGACGTCGTCGTCGCCGCGCGCGACGAGGCGCGCTCGGTGGAGGCGGCTGCGGAGATCGCGGCCTCCACCGGCCGCAAGACCCTGGGCCTGCGCCTGGACGTCACCTCCCGCCCCGAGGTGGAGGCGGCCGTGGCGCGCGTCACCGGGGAGCTGGGCCGCCTCGACGTCCTGGTCAACAACGCCGGCACGTGCGTGCACCGCCCGGCCCTGGAGGTGACCGACGAGGAGTACGACGACGTCATCACCACCAACCTCAAGGGCGTCTGGCTGCCCAGCGTCGTCGCGGCGGCGTGGATGGCCGAGCACGGCGGCGGGAACATCGTCAACATCGGCTCCATCAGCGCGCAGATCGTCAACCGGCCGCAGCTGCAGCCCGTCTACAACGCCTCCAAGGCCGCGGTGCACCAGCTGACGAAGTCCCTCGCCGCGGAGTGGGCGCCGCTGGGCATCCGGGTCAACGCCATCGCCCCCGGGTACGTCAAGACGGAGATGGCGCCGGTGGACCGGCCGGAGTTCCGGCGCATGTGGATCGAGGACGCCCCCATGCAGCGGTACTCCACGCCCGAGGAGGTCGCCGCGACCGTCGTCTACCTGGCCTCGGAGGCGTCGAGCTTCTCGACCGGGGCCGTCGTCGTCACCGACGGCGGGTACACGCTGTTCTGACCCGCTGCCCCGGCGGAGCCGCTGACCCGGCTCCGCCGGGGCCCCCGGGAACAAGTGCTCTGGTGAAACCGTTGCAGGTGCCGCGATGGACACCGGATGGGACCTCACCGAACGCCTGCACATCGACCTGCAGCGGACGGCGAGCGCGAGGTAGCGGGACGAGCACGTGCTCGTCCCGCCACCCACCCCACCCCTGGAGCCCCCCTTGCTCACCCGCCTGCGCCGCACGCCCTTCGGCGTGCAGGTCCTCGTCGGTCTCGTCCTCGGCGTCCTGCTCGGCGCCCTCGCCCGCTCGATGGGCGGCACCACCGAGGACCCGAACTGGCTGACGACCACCCTCACGACCGTCGGCTCGATCTTCGTCACGATGCTGCGCGCGCTCGTGCCGCCGCTCGTCGTGCTCGCCGTCATCACCTCCATCGCCAACCTGCGCGAGGTCACGAACGCGGCCCGCCTGGCCTGGCAGACGCTGCTGTGGTTCGCGATCACGGCGCTGATCGCCGTGGCCATCGGCATCGGGCTGGGCGTCGCGACCGATCCCGGCGCCCGGTCGTCGGTGGACGCGGCCGCCGCGGAGGCCCCGTCCTCCACCGGTTCCTGGCTCGACTTCCTCCAGGGCGTCGTCCCGGGCAACTACCTCGGCCTGCAGGCCTCCGGCGGCGACGACGGCAGCGTCTCGCTGAGCTTCAACGTCCTGCAGCTGCTCGTCATCGCCGTCGTGCTCGGCGTCGCGGTCCTGAAGGTCGGCGAGAAGGCCGACCCGGTCCTCAACGTGGCGCGTTCGGGTCTGGCGATCGTGCAGACCGTCCTGTGGTGGGTCATCAAGCTCGCCCCGATCGGCACCGTCGGCCTGCTGGGCAAGGCGGTCGCCACCTACGGCTGGGACGCGCTGAGCCCGCTGGGCGTGTTCGTCGTCGACGTCTACGTCGGCCTGGCCCTGGTCGTCTTCGGGGTCTACCCGGTGCTGCTGCGCGCCCACGGCCTGAGCGTGCGCGGCTTCTTCGCCAAGGTCTGGCCGGCCACCCAGCTGGCGTTCGTCTCGCGCTCCTCCATCGGCACGCTGCCGGTGACCCAGCGCGTCACCGAGGACCTCGGCGTCCCGCGCTCGTACGCCTCCTTCGCCGTCCCGCTGGGCGCGACGACCAAGATGGACGGCTGCGCGGCGATCTACCCGGCGCTGGCCGCGATCTTCGTCGCGGGCTTCTTCGGGGTCCACCTGTCGATCACCGACTACCTGCTCATCGCCTTCGTCTCGGTCGTGGGGTCCGCGGCCACCGCCGGGCTCACGGGCGCGACGGTGATGCTGACGCTCACCCTCTCGACGCTGGGGCTGCCGCTGGCCGGTGTCGGGCTGCTGCTGGCGATCGACCCGATCCTCGACATGGGCCGCACGGCCGTCAACGTGACGGGGCAGGCCCTCGTCCCGGCCCTGGTGGCCAAGCGCGAGGGCATCCTGGACCTGGCCCGGTTCCGCGACCGGCACACCGCCCGCGAGACCGTCGACGCCTGAGGGCGCTCCTCGGACGACGTGCCGCCCCGGCGCCGGTGCGCCGGGGTGACACGCGTCCACGGCTGCCGCGAGGATGACCCGCGATGGCTCAGCGCACCCGGCACCTGCCCGAGATCGACGTCGTGCGGACGACCGGCTTCGCCGCCGTCGTCGGCCTGCACACCCTGGGCTCGGTGGGCACCGGTGAGCTGGGCACCGGGCTGGGGCTGCAGCTGCTGCACTTCGGCCGGGAGACGTTCTTCATCCTCACGGCGTTCGTCCTGACCCGCTCGGCCGCGACCCGGCCCCCGGCCCCGGGGGCCGGGTTGCTGCGCTTCTGGCGCCGGCGGTTCGCGCTGGTGGGGCTGCCCTACACGGTGTGGACGGTCCTGTACTGGCTGACCCGGCTGGAGGGCCGGGACCCGTGGAGCGCCGACGCCCTGCGCGGCCTGAGGCACAGCCTGGTGATGGGCACCGGCATGTACCACCTGTACTTCCTGCAGGTGGCGCTGCAGGCGTACCTGCTCTTCCCGCTGCTGCTGCTGCTCGTCCTGCGCACGCGCCGGCACCACGCCGCCCTGCTCGGGGTCGCGGGGGCGGTGCAGGCGACGTACCTGGCGGTCCTGCGGTGGGTGCCCGCCCCCGGCGGGTGGGCGCAGAACCTGTGGCTGTCACCCAACCAGCTCGTCCTGACGTACGTGTTCCCGCTGCTGGTGGGGGCGGTCGCCGCCTGCCACCACGAGGCGGTCCTGGCGTGGGTCGGCCGGCACCGGGCGGCGGTGCCCGCGGTCGTGGGGGCCGCGCTCGCGCTGGACCTGGGGACCTTCGCCGCCCAGGTGCTGGCCGGCGCCGACCCCGTCCGGGCCTCCGAGCCGCTGCAGCCGGTCTCGGTGGTGTGGGGGCCGGCGGCGGCCCTGGGGCTGCTCGCCCTCGGCGCGCGCCTGCGGCGGGGACCGACGCCGGTCACCGCGCCGGTCACCGCGATGGTCACCGCGCTGGCCCGGGAGGGCGCGCGGGTCTCGTTCGGGGTGTACCTCGTGCACCCCCTCGTGCTGTCGGTGCTGCTGGGGGCCTCGGGCTGGGCGCACGGCGGCTCGGCGTGGCCGCTGCCCGTGGTGTTCGTGCTGACCTGGGTGGGCACGCTGCTGGGCTCCGTCGCGCTCGTCCAGCTGCTGAGCCGGCTGCCGCTGGCCGTGGCGCTGACCGGGCGCCCGCGGGTGCGGCCCGCGCCGCCCACCCCCGTCCCCACCTGAGCGGCGGGGCGGGGTTCACCCGGCCGGGGCGAGCACCAGGAGGGGCTTGGCCCCGCGGGGGGTGTCCTGGACCAGGGCCAGCAGCGTCCCGTCCGGCGCGAAGGCCCCGACGGGACCGTCGACCCCGGTGGCGGTGAGGAACCCGCCGTGGGCGAGGTTGTCCGCCTCCCGGTCGTCGACGTCGCGCACCGGGAACAGCCGTCGCGCCACGGCCGCGAGGGGCTCGACGCGCGGCTGCGCCTCGACCTCCTCGAGGGTGAGCGCCTCGGCGAGGGTGAAGGGCCCGGACCGGGTGCGCCGCAGCGCCGTGAGGTGCCCGCCGACGTGCAGGGCCCGGCCGAGGTCGCGGGCCAGCGCCCGCACGTAGGTGCCGCTGGAGACGGCGACGACGACGTCGAGGTCGAGGTACGGCCCCTCGGGCCGGCGGGCCAGGACGTCGAAGCGGGAGACCGTGACGGGCCGGGCGGGCAGGTCGACCTCCTGGCCCCCGCGCACGCGCGCGTAGCTGCGGCGGCCGTCGACCTTGATGGCGCTGACCGAGCTGGGGACCTGCTGGATCGGGCCCGTCAGGGCCGCGACGGCCCGGGCCAGCGCGTCCGGGTCCACCCCGGTGGCGTCGACGGGGTCGGTGAGGGGTTCGCCCTCGGCGTCGTCGGTGAGGGTCGCGACCCCCAGCCGGACGGTGGCCGTGTACTCCTTGTCGTGGGCCACGAGGTGCGTCAGGAACTTCGTCCCGCGGTTGGCGCCGAGGACCAGGACGCCCGTGGCGGCCGGGTCGAGGGTGCCGGCGTGCCCGACGCGCCGGGTCGAGAGCAACCGGCGGCAGCGGCCGACGACGTCGTGGCTGGTCCAGCCGGCGGGCTTGTCGACGACGAGGATCCCGTCCCCCACCCCGGTCCCCGCCCGGTCACCGGCGCCCCTCACGCGAGCTTCGCCTGCAGCTCGGCGGCCGTGGCGGTCATGTTCGCGAGCGCCGTGAGCGCGTCGAGCTCGGGGTGGTTCCAGGAGTCCATGGCCAGCAGCACGTTGAGCAGCATGCCGTGCGCGATGAACCGGGTCGCCACCACGTCGTCGCCGAGGCGTTCGCGGGTGATGCGGTACACCGTGTCCATGCAGCGCCGGGTGGCCTCGCCGATGCCCGGCTCGGCGCTGGCGGTGAACCCGTGCATGAGCACGAGCAGGACGTCGCGGTCCTCCACCAGGCGCATGTACGCCCGGCCCAGGCACACCTCGGGCGGCCCGTCGGTCGGGGCGTCGGCGAAGGCCGCGACGATGCGGTCGGCGACGCGGGCGAAGAGGGCGTCCAGGAGGGGTTGCTTGCCGCCGAACGTCCGCACCACGTAGGGCTGGGACACCCCTGCCTCGCGGGCGATGACGTCGGTGCTGGCCCCGGTCAGCCCCACCTGGGCGACCACGCGCCCGGCGGCGGTGAGGATCTGCTCGCGCCGGTCCTCCTTCGACATCCGTCTGACGGGTTCGGTGTTCACGGTTGACAAGGTATCAGTCGATGCCTAACGTCCGAGGTAATCATCCGATGCCTTCCTCTGGGGGTCCCCGTGTCCACCACCACCCTCGAACCCGGTCCCACCGGGCCCACCCGGGCCCGCCGCCGGGTGCACCCGGCGCTCGCGATCGTCGCCGCCGCGCTGCCCGTCTTCATGGCCACCCTCGACAACCTCGTCGTCACCGGCGCGCTGCCGGTCCTGCACCGCGACCTCGGCGCCTCCCTCGACCAGCTGCAGTGGGTCGTCAACGCCTTCAGCCTCACCTTCGCCACGCTCATGCTGGCCGCGGCCTCCGTGGGTGACCGGTTCGGGCGCCGCCGAGTCTTCGTGGGCGGCGTCGTCGTCTTCACCCTCGCCTCGGCCGCCGCGGCCCTGGCCACCAGCCCGGAGCTGCTCATCGCCGCCCGAGCCGTGCAGGGCGCCGGGGCGGCCGCCATCACCCCGCTGTCCCTGGCGCTGCTGGCCGGGTCCGTCCCGCCGCAGCGCCGGGCCGCGGCCATCGGCATCTGGGGCGGGGTCAACGGCCTCGGGGTCGCCCTCGGGCCCGTCATCGGCGGAGCCGTCATCGACGGCCTGAGCTGGCACTGGATCTTCTGGCTCAACGTGCCCGTCGCCGTCGTGGCCCTGCCGCTGATCCTGCTGGCCCTGCCCGAGCAGCACGGACGCACCGGCCGCGTCGACGTCGCCGGGCTCGGGCTCGGGGGCGCCGCGGTCTTCGGGGTCGTCTGGGCGGTCCAGCACGCCGACGCCCACGGCTGGGGGTCGGCGGCCGTGCTCGTGCCCCTGCTCGCCGGGCTGGCCCTCCTCGCCGGGTTCGTCGCCCGCCAGGCCACCGCGGCCGCGCCCCTGCTGCCCCTGCGGCTGTTCCGCTCCCGCAGCTTCAGCGTCGCCAACGTCGTGATCTTCGCCTTCACCCTCGGCGCCATGGGGTCGGTGTTCCTGCTGACCCAGTACCTGCAGGTCTCCGGCGGGTTCACGCCGTTCGAGGCCGGCCTGCGCACCCTGCCCTGGACGGCGGCCCCCATGGTCGTCGCCCCGGTCGCCGGGATCCTCGGCGGACGCACGGGGTCCCGGCCGCTGCTGGTGGCCGGCCTGACCGCGACCGCGGCGGGGCTGGCGTGGATGGCCGTCGAGATCGGTCAGGGCGCCGGGTACGGCGCCCTGGTCCCGGCCCTGACGCTGGCCGGCGTCGGCACCGGACTGGTCTTCGCCCCCGCCTCGACGGCCGTGCTGGCCGGTCTCGACGAGCACGACCACGCCACCGCCAGCTCGACCAACAACACGCTGCGCGAGATCGGCGTCGCCCTCGGCGTCTCGGTCCTCACGCTGGTCTTCCAGCACGCCGGCGGTGACCTCACGCCGGACGGGTTCTCGGCCGGGACGCCGGACGCGGTCCTCGTCGGGGCCGCCGTCACCCTCGTCGGGGCGCTGACCGCGCTGGCCCTGCCGCGCAAGGCGTAGGTCCGCGCGACGGCTCGGGAGACCGACAGGGCCAGCCGGGCCACGGTCGCCACCACCACGAGGAGGACGACCCCGCAGGCGGCTACGACCACCCCGGTGACACCGTCGCCGACGACGCTGCCGCCCCCGACCCGCACGTGCGCGGGTCGGGGGCGGAGGGGTCGTGGACGACCTGCGCGGAACGACCGGTGACGCAGGAGCGGTTCCAGGCCTGCTCACCCACCACGACGACCTCCCGGCCACCGGCCTCGAAGCGCACGATCGGCGGGGAGGTCGTCCGGTGCTCGTGGTGGTTCGTGATCCGGTCGTCCACGACCGTGCCCGTCGTCGTGACGCTCTCGGCGCCCAGGGGCCGAGAGCAGGCCGCCGACGACGACGGCCACGCCGGACAGGGCGATCAGGACGAACACCACCACGAGGAGCGCCGGCACACCGGGACCGGTGTCCAGGCCGGGCAGATCGTGATCCACCGCCCCGGCCTGCCGCGCCGCCTCAGGCGCGGTGGGGGTCCTCCCCGACCTCGTCGTCCGTCTCGTCCTCGTCCGCCTCGTCGTCGTCCCACTCGTCGTCGGGGTCGGCGGGCTTCTTGTACGGGTCCGGGTCCCCGGCGGGGGTGGCCCCGGCGGCCAGGGCGGCGACGCGGGCGTCCTGCTCGGCGGCCTTGGAGAGCAGGTCGGTGATCTGCTGCGCGGTCTCGGGGACCTCGTCGGCGGTGAACGTCAGCGTGGGGGTCAGCCGGATGCCGGTGCGCTTGCCGACCTCCGAGCGCAGGACGCCCTTGGCCGACTCCAGGGCGGCCTTGGTCCCCTGCTTCTCCTCGTCGCTGCCGAAGACCGTGTAGTACAGCGTGGCGTGCTGGAGGTCGTTCGTGACGCGGGCGTCGGTGATCGTGACGAACCCCAGGCGGGGGTCCTTGACGCGCTTCTCCAGCGCGTCGGCGACGACGACCTTGATGCGGTCGGCGAGCTTGCGGGCGCGGGTCGGGTCGACCACGGGAAACTCCTGCGTTCTAGTCGTCCGACGACAGGTACTGCCGCCGGGCGGAGAGGATCTGGAACTCCGGGTGGGCCGCGACGAGCCGTTCGCAGCGGTCGAGCACGTCGGCGCAGCGGGCGGCGTCGGTGGCCACGACGGCGACGGCGACCTCGGCCCGGCGGTGCAGGTCCAGGTGGCCGGTCTCGGCGGCCGCGACCTCGAAGGAACGGCGCAGCTCGGCGACCAGGGGCCGGACGAGGCTGCGCTTGCCCTTGAGGGAGTGGACGTCGCCGAGGAGCAGGTCGACGGTCAGGGTTCCGGTGAACATGGGTGTGCGCTGGTTCCCAGCGGGGAGGCGACCGGGGCGGGACCGCGAGGTCCCGCCCCGGTCACCGGGTCGCAGGCGTCAGCCGGTCAGCTGCGCGCCTTCTCCTGCATCTCGTACGTCTCGATGACGTCGTCGACCTGAAGGTCGTTGTACGAGCCCAGGCCGATACCGCACTCGTAGCCCTCGCGGACCTCGGTGGCGTCGTCCTTGAAGCGGCGCAACGACTCGATGGTGAGGTTGTCCCCGTGCACGACACCGCGGCGCAGGACGCGCGCCTTGGTGTTGCGGCGGATGAGACCCGACCGGACGAGGCAGCCGGCGATGTTGCCGAACTTCGACGAGCGGAAGATCTCGCGGACCTCCGCCGTGCCGAGCTGGACCTCTTCGAACTCGGGCTTCAGCAGGCCCTTCAGGGACGCCTCGACGTCCTCGATGGCCGCGTAGATGACCGAGTAGAAGCGGATGTCGACGCCCTCGCGGTCGGCGTACTCCTTGGTCTGCTGCTCCGGGCGCACGTTGAACCCGATGATGATCGCGTTCGAGGCGACGGCGAGGTTGACGTTGTTCTTCGTCACCGCACCGACACCGCGGTCGATCACCCGCAGCTCGACCTCGTCGCCGACGTCGATCTTGTAGAGGGCGTCCTCCAGGGCCTCGACCGAGCCCGCACCGTCACCCTTGAGGATGAGGTTGAGGGTCTCGACCTTGCCCTGCTCCAGCGCCTTGGTGAAGTCCTCCAGCGAGATGCGCTTGCGCGCCTTCGCCAGAGCCGCGTTGCGCTCCTGCGCCTCGCGCTTCTCCGCGATCTGCCGGGCGGTCCGGTCGTCCGGGGCCGCCAGGAACGTGTCACCGGCACCCGGCACCGACGTCAGACCCAGGACCTGGACCGGACGCGACGGGGTGGCCGCCTCGACGTTGTCGCCGTTCTCGTCGAGCATCGCGCGGACGCGGCCGTAGCCGGTGCCGGCGACGATCGCGTCACCGACGCGCAGGGTGCCGGACTGGACCAGGACGGTGGCGACGGGGCCGCGGCCCTTGTCGAGGTTGCCCTCGATCGCCACACCGCGAGCGTCCTTGTCGGGGTTCGCCCGCAGGTCCAGGGAGGCGTCGGCCGTGAGCAGGACGGCCTCGAGGAGGTCGTCCAGGCCCATGCCCTGCTTCGCCGAGACGTTGACGAACATCGTGTCGCCGCCGTACTCCTCGGCCACCAGGTTGTACTCGGTGAGCTGCTGCCGGACCTTGTCCGGGTTCGCGCCCTCCTTGTCGACCTTGTTGACCGCCACGACGATCGGGACGTCCGCCGCCTGGGCGTGGTTGAGCGCCTCGACGGTCTGGGGCATCACGCCGTCGTCCGCCGCGACCACGAGGATCGCGATGTCCGTGACCTTCGCACCACGGGCACGCATGGCCGTGAAGGCCTCGTGACCGGGGGTGTCGATGAAGGTGATCGGACGCTCGACCCCCTCGTGCTCCTTGACGACCTGGTAGGCACCGATGTGCTGGGTGATGCCACCGGCCTCCTTCGCCACGACGTCGGAGGACCGGATCGCGTCGAGGAGCTTGGTCTTCCCGTGGTCGACGTGACCCATGACGGTCACGACCGGCGGACGGGCCTCCAGCTCGTCGTCGCCCTCGGCCTCCAGCTCGGCGTCGAGGTCGATGGAGAAGCCCGCGAGCAGCTCGCGCTCCTCGTCCTCGGGCGAGACGACCTCGATGACGTACCCGAGCTCGTTGCCGAGCACCTGGAACGTGTCCTCGTCGAGGGACTGGGTCGCGGTCGCCATCTCACCGAGGTGGAACAGGACCGTGACCAGCGCCGCGGGGTCGACGTCGATGCGCTCGGCGAAGTCGCTCAGCGACGCGCCGCGGCGGATGCGGACGACGGTCGTGCCGTCACCGCGACGGACCGAGACGCCACCGGGCGTCGGGGCCGCCATCGACTCGAACTCCTGGCGCTTGGCCCGCTTCGACTTGCGGCCGCGCGCCGGCTTGCCCCCGGCGCGACCGAACGCGCCCTGGGTGCCGCCGCGACCACCGCGCGGACCACCGCCACCGCCACCGGGACGGCCGGCGAAGCCGCCACCGGTCCCGGTGCCGCCACCGGCACCGCCGGGACGACCGCCGAAACCACCGCGACCGCCACCGGGGCCACCGCGGCCCGGGGCACCCGGACGGCCGGCACCGGCACCCGGACGGCCGACCGTCGGGCGCGCGGGCATCATGCCCGGGTTCGGGCGCGGGCCACCCGGACGGGGACCACCCGGGCCGGGCGCGCCACCGGGACGCGGGCCCTGCGGGCGGGGCATGCCCTGGTTGGCCGCGAACGGGTTGTTGCCCGGACGCGGGGCACCGCCCTCGCGCTGCGGCCGGGGCATGCCCTGGCTCGTCGCGAAGGGGTTGTTGCCCGGGCGGGGAGCACCCGGACGGGGAGCGCCACCGGGCGCACCGGCACCGCCGGGACGGCCCTGGCGGTCGCCCTGCGGACGGTCGCCGCGGGGACGGTCGCCACCGGGCCGCTCACCGCGGTCGGGACGGTCGCCGCCCGGACGCGGACCGCGACCAGCGGGACCACCGGCGCCACCCGGGACGGGGGCACCCGGCCGGGCGCCGGGACCACCGGCACCGGGACGCGCGCCGGGGCGCGGACCCTGACCGGGACCACCGGAGGTGGGCGGCGTGGACGGGCGCGCACCCGGGGTGGGGCGCTGGCCCGGGGCCGCCGGGCGCTGCGGAGCCGGGCGGTCCGCCGGGGCGGGCGCGCGGAACGCGGGGTTGGCGGCGGGGTTGGCCGCCGCGGGGGCCTGCGGGGCCTGCGCGACCGGCGTCGGCGCGGGGGCCGGAGCCGGGGCCGGTGCAGCGGCCGGAGCCGCGGGCGCCGGGGCCGCGGGGGCGGGCGCAGCCGGGCGGGCGGCCGGAGCCGGACCCGGGCGGGCACCCTGCGGCAGACGCGGACCCGGCTTCGCCGCCGGGGCCGGACGGGCCGACGGCGCGGAGCCGCCCCCGTTCGGGAACTTGTCCTTCAGCCGCCGGATGACCGGCGGTTCGACGGTCGAGCTCGCGGAACGCACGAACTCGCCCATCTCCTTGAGCGTGGCCAGCACGACCTTGCTCTCGACTCCGAACTCCTTGGCGAGCTCGTAGACCCGGACCTTTGCCACATCTCTCCTGTCTCGGTCCGGGCTCGTCTCTACCGGGCGCGGACCGTCGTCAGTCGGGGGGATTCATCGCTGGAGACTCATCGGGTGCTCATCAGCTGTTCGACCCGCTCTCATCGGTGGTGGTGGACACGACGACCTCGGGCGAGCGCCGGTCCAGGAAGGACCGTACGCCCGAGGGGTCGAGGGGAGCTGCGCGGCGCAACGCGCGGGGCCAGGCCCTGCGCTTGTCCGCCAGCTCCAAGCACGCGGTGCTCTGGTGCAGCCACGCGCCCCTGCCCGGGAGCCGGCGCCGCACGTCGACGAGGAGGAGACCCTCCGCGTCCGGTGCGACGACGACCCTCAGCAGCGACGACCGGTCACCCCGGCGACGGCAGCCGACGCACGTGCGCTGAGGGTGCGGCGCAGGCTCGACGGACCGCCGGTCGGTAGGACCGGTCGCAGGCAGTGTAACGATGAGGGACAGTCTAGCCTTCCCGCCCGCTCCCCGCCCTACTGCTCCGGCTGGGTGTCCGGCCGGATGTCGATGCGCCAGCCGGTGAGCTTGGCGGCCAGGCGGGCGTTCTGCCCCTCCTTGCCGATCGCCAGGGACAGCTGGTAGTCCGGCACGACCACCCGCGCCGAGCGCGCCGCGAGGTCGACGACCTCCACGGAGCTGACGCGGGCCGGGGACAGCGCGTTGCCGACGAAGGTCGCCGGGTCCTCGTGGAAGTCGACGATGTCGATCTTCTCGCCGCGCAGCTCGGCCATGACCGCCCGCACGCGCTGACCCATCGGCCCGATGCAGGCGCCTTTGGCGTTGACGCCGGGCCGGGTGGCCCGCACCGCCATCTTCGAGCGGTGCCCGGCCTCGCGGGACAGCGCGGTGATCTGCACCGTGCCGTCGGCGATCTCGGGCACCTCCAGGGCGAACAGCTTGCGGACCAGCTGCGGGTGCGAGCGGGACAGCACGACCTGCGGCCCCTTGGGGCCCTTCTTGACGCTCACGACGAAGCAGCGGATGCGCGCGCCGTGCTCGTACTTCTCCCCCGGCACCTGCTCGGCCGGCGGCAGGACCCCCTCGAGGGTCCCCAGGTCGACCTGCACGATGCGCGGGTCGCGGCCCTGCTGCACGATCCCGGAGACGATCTCGCCCTCGGTGTCGGCGTACTCGCCGAGCACGGCGTCGTCCTCGGCGTCGCGCAGGCGCTGCAGGATCACCTGGCGGGCCGTGGCCGCCGCGATCCGGCCGAAGCCGCCGGGGGTGTCGTCGAACTCGCCGACGACGCCGCCGGAGTCGTCGCGCTCCTTGGCCCACACGCGCACCTCGCCGCTGCTGCGGTCCAGCTCGATGCGGGCGTCGGGGTGCGCCTTGTGGTCGGTGTGCTCGGTGCGGTGGTAGGCCACGAGCACCGCCTGCTCGATGGCGCGCACGAGCGTCTCGAAGGGGATCTCCTTCTCGCGCTCGAGCACCCGCAGGGCCGACATGTCGATGTTCACTGCTCGTCCTCGTCCTCGTCGTCCGGTCCGCTCTCGTCAGCGACCAGGTCCTCCACGTCCTCGACCGTGTCGCCGTCGGCGCGGCGGAACTCGACCTGCACCTCGCCGCGGACCAGGTCCGCCCAGGCGAGGTCGTGCGGGGCGCCCACGTCCCTGGCCCGCGGCGGCCGGCCCTTGACCGACTGCGGCTCGCCCGTGCCGTGCACGCCGTCCTCGTCGACCGACACCACGCGCAGGAACAGCGCGCCGCCGTCGGCCAGCACGGCGCGCACGAGGCGGCCCCGGGCCCGCGACCAGTGCCGCGGCGTCGTCAGCGGGCGCTCCACCCCCGGGGAGGTGACCTCCAGGGTGTACGGCGCGTCGCCCAGCACGTCCGACTCGTCCAGGGCCTGGGAGACGGCGGTGGAGGCGGCGGCCACGGCGTCCAGGTCGATCTCGCCCGGTTCGTCGCCGGCCCCGTCGACGACCACCCGGACCACGCGGCGGCGACCGGCGGCGCTGACGTCCACGCCGTCGAGGACGAGCGAGGCGCCGAGGTCGGTCCCGGGGGCGAACACGGGGGTCAGCACCGCGGTGACGGTCTCCTCGAGCGTCGACACGACCGCTCCTCCCTGTTCTCGAGTTGTCCAGAGGTGCCCGCGGACCCGGACGGACCGGGGCGGGCACGACCGCTCATCCTAGGGCTTCGCGGGCGGGGTCCGGCCACGCCGCCCGCCCTGGCACGATCGGTGCCCGTGCCCCGGCCCCGCTGCGCCCCGCCGACCCGACGCGCCCTGCTGGGCACCCTCGCGGTGGCCGCGCTGGCGGTGAGCGGGTGCGGCGTGCGGTGGGTGGGCGGTCCCGAGCCGACCCCGGCCCCCGACCGCGGCCCCGACGACGACGCGCGGGAGGCGGCGGTCGCCGGCACCCGCGCCCTGCTGACGCTCCTGGGCCCGGCCGCGGCCGGGCCCGAGCCGCTGCGGACCGTTGCGGGGCAGGCGGTCCAGGCCTGCCGGGCCCACCTGGTGGCGCTCGGGGAGGACGACCGGATCCCCACCGCGACCGGCTCCCCCACCCCCACCGACGCACCCTCCGGCGCTCCCGCCCCCGACGCCCGGGCGCTGGTGGACGGGCTCCTGGCCGCGGCCGGGACCGCGTGCGCGGCCGCCACCTCGACCGCGCCCGCCGTGAGCGGGGGGATGGCGCGGCTGCTGACCGCGATCGCCGCCTCGCGCGCGGTGCTGGCCGACGCGGTGGCCGCGACGACGGGGACCCCGGCCGGCGCGATCCCCCCGACGGCCGAACCGGGCCCCACCGCCGCGCCCGCGAGCAGCCCTGCGAGCACCTCCGCGAGGACCCCGTCGCCGGACGGGGACGACCCCGCCACGGCGGCCCTGCAGGCGGCCCTGGCCGGGGAGCACGCCGCCGTCCACGGCTTCGCGCTCGTCGCGGGCCGCCTCACCGCCCCGCGCCGCGCCGAGGCCGTGGCCGACCTCGCCGCCCGCCGGGTCGCCCGCGACGACCTCGTCGACCTGCTGACGGCGCGCGGGGCGACGCCCGTGCAGGCCGCCCCCGGCTACGACGCCGCGGCCCCCACCCCCGAGGCCGCCACCGCGCTCGCGGCCAGCGTGCTCGACCGGCTGGCGCGCCTGTACGCCGACGTCGTGGCGGTCTCGGCCCCCGACCGCGCGCTCGGCGCCCGGGCGGTGCCGGCGTGCGCGCGCGACGCCCGCCGCTGGGGGTCGACGGCGCGCTCGTTCCCCGGGCTGCCCGAGCTCGGCGCGGACGGCCCCCCCACCTCCACCGCGAGCCCCACCGCGAGCTCCACCGCCAGCGCCAGCGCGACGGCCACCCCCTGACCCCGGTCACCGGGCGGACTGCGAGACTGCCCGGGAGATGAGCAGCGACCCGCACCCCCGCCGCGACGACGCGCCCCTGCGCGTCATGACCTGGAACGTCTGGTGGCGGTTCGGGGACTGGCGGGCCCGGCGCGAGGCGCTGCTGGCCGTCCTGCGCGCCGAGGACCCCGACGTCGTCGGCCTGCAGGAGGTCTGGGCCGACGCCGACGAGAACCTCGCGCACTGGCTGGGCGCGGAGCTCGGGATGCACGTCGCGTGGTCGCCCTCGCCCGCCCCCGAGCGCTGGCGCCGCCGGCTGCTGTTCAACGGCGAGGACCCGGCCGTCGTGGAGACCCTGCAGTTCGGCAACGCGGTCCTGAGCCGCTGGCCGTTCCTGGAGCAGGAGTCCGTCGACCTGCCCGGCGGCGGTCACGAGGACGAGGGCCGCACGGCCCTGCAGGTGCTCGTCGACACCCCGCGCCGGCCGCTGCCGTTCACCACGACGCACCTGAACTCCTCCCCCGCCGAGTCCGCCGTCCGCGTCGACCAGGTGCGCGCGCTCGTGCCGTTCGTCGCCGCGGGCAGGGTGCGGGGCGATCGCTACCCGCCCGTGCTGACCGGCGACTTCAACGCCGTGGCGGAGTCCGACGAGCTGCGGCTGTGCCAGGGCTACCTCACGGCCGGACCGGTCCCCGGTTTCGTCCTCGTCGACAGCTGGCGGTTCGCCGACCCCGCCGACCCCGGCTTCACCTGGGACCGGGCCAACCCGTTCGTGGCCCGCGTCCACCAGCCCAGCGCGCGCATCGACCACGTCCTCGTGGGGCTGGCCCCGTTCAGCGGCGAGGGCTCGGTGCGCGACGTGCGCCTCGTGGCGACCGAGCCCGTCGACGGGGTGTGGGCCAGCGACCACGCGGCCGTCGTGGTCGACCTCGAACCCTGAGGACGGTCCTCGGACCGCGGTGCAGCCGCCGTCGATGACGACGTCCTGCGCCGTGAGGTGGCCGGGCCGCGCTTCGCGCAGGACCACCCCGACGCCCCGTGACCCCGGCGGGGCGCCGCCGCACCGCGGCGGGCCCGCCCGCGATCACGCCCGGGATCACGCCCCGAGGGCGGTGAGGGACTCGTCGAGGGCCTGCACCACCGTGTCCACGTCGCCGGCCGCGAAGACCAGCGGCGGGCGGAGCTTGAGGACGTTGCCGTGGGGCCCGGCGACCGAGGTGAGGACACCGCGCTCGCGCAGCTCCTCCAGGACCGCCAGGGCCAGGTCGCGGTCCGGTTCGCGCGTCGAACGGTCCGTCACGAGTTCGAGACCGGTGAACAACCCCACCCCGCGGACGTCGCCCACGGCCTCGTGGGTGGTGGCCAGCGAGCCCAGCGCGTCCCGGAACAGGGCACCGACCTCGAGCGCGTGCTCCTGCAGACCCTCCTCCCGCAGGACCCGCAGGACGGCCCGGGCGGCGGCCATCGAGACGGGGTTGCCGCCGAAGGTGTTGAAGTACGGGATGCGGTCGCTGAAGGCCCTCAGCACGTCCTCGCGCGCGAACAGGCCCGAGACCGGGATCCCGTTGCCCATGGGTTTGCCCGTGGTCACCAGTTCGGGGACCAGCCCGTGCCGGGCGAACCCCCAGAACTCCTCCCCGGTCCGGGCGAACCCCGGCTGCACCTCGTCGGCGATGAACACGCCACCGGCGGCGCGCACCACCTCGACGGCCTCGGCGAGGAACCCGCGCTGCCCCGGCAGGACCCCGTCGGAGGAGAAGGCGGAGTCCGCGATGAACGCCGCGACGCCGAACCCGTCGGCCTGCAGGGACGCGACGGCCTCGCGCACGCGGTCGGCGAACCAGGGACCGAGCTCGGCGGGCGACAGGCCCTGCCGGTAGGCGTCGGGCGCCGGGACGAGCCGGGTGGTGGGGGCCAGGGGCTGACCCGACCCCAGCGCCGGGGAGAACCCCGACGTCAGGTCGCTCGTCCCGTGGTACGCCTCGCTCGTGGCGATGACGCCGAGGTTCCCGGAGAACTCGCGCGCGACGCGGACCGCGAGGTCGTTGGCCTCCGACCCCGTGCACTGGTACATCGCCTTCCACGCTGCTCCCGGGGACCCCGGCGCGGGGAGCGTCGCGAGGATCTCGTCGGTGTAGTCGAGGATCGTCTCGTGCAGGTAGCGCGTGTGCGTGTTCAACTGCTGCACCTGCGCCGTGACGGCCTCGACGACGGCCGGGTGGCAGTGCCCGATGCTGGCGACGTTGTTGTACAGGTCCAGGTACCGGCGGCCGTCGGCGTCGAACAGGTACTGCCCCTCGCCCCGCACCAGGTGGACCGGCCGGCGGTAGAACAACCGGTAGGAGCCGCCCAGGACCCGGTCGCGGTGCTGCGTCAGGCCCCGCGTCGCCGGGTCGAGCTCCGCGGCGTGCTCGGCCCGGAAGCTGTTGGTGTCCATGATGGTGGACCGGGTGGGGCTGGTCATGGGTCTCCTCGCGCTGCGCTCGACGTGGTGGCGCCCGAACCCTCACGGCGGTGGCTGACGCGGCGATCCTGGCGGCCGCGGGTGACCCGGAGGTTCGCCCGGTGTTTCGGGCACGTCAACTCGTCACCGCGCGTGTGAACTGTTCGTTACGGACCCCGTCGCGCGGGCGCCCCCGTGCCAGGATCGTCGCGGCGCCCAGCCCTCCCCGCCCCCGGGAGTTCCCGTGACCGCACCCACCGCCGCCCCAGCCTCCGCCCCACCGTTCGCGCAGTTCGGTGCCCTGCGCCGCGGGGACCCGGCCCCCGGCTGGCTGCACCGCACGGTCGTCGACGCGTGGGGCCTGCCCGCCACCACCTCGCTCACGCTCATCGCCGTCTCGGAGAACGCGACGTTCCGGGTCGCGACCGGCGGTTCGCCCGTCGGGGTGCTGCGGGTCCACCGGCCCGGGTACGTCGCCGACGCCGCGCAGATCGAGGCGGAACTGCACTGGGTGCGGGCCATCGCCGAGGACACCGAGGTGCGGGTGCCCGAGGTGCTGCCGGTGCGGGACGGCTCCCTCGTGCACTCCTTCACCGACGACGCCGGGTCCGCCTGGTTCGCCGTGCAGTTCGGGTTCGTCGACGGCGAGGTCCTCGAGGACGTCCTGGCCGTCGGCGGCGTCGACCTGGACGTCGTGCGCACCCGGTACGCCGAGATCGGCGCGACGACCGCCGCGCTGCACGACCACGTCGCCGCCTGGACCCCGCCGCAGGGTTTCACCCGGTTCGGCTGGGACCTCGACGACGCGCTGGGGGCGGGCAGCCGCTGGGGCGATTGGCGCGGGGCCGCCCTGAGCCCGGAGCAGCGGGACGTGTGCGAGCGGGGGGAGCTCGCCGCGCGCGACGTCCTGGCGACCGCGACCCCGACCGGGCTCGTCCACGCCGACCTGCGCCCCTCGAACCTCATGGTCGACCGGGCGGGGCGGCTCACCGTCATCGACTTCGACGACTGCGGCGAGGCGCGGCTGCTGTGGGACTTCGCCGCCGCCCTGAGCTTCATCGAGCACGAGGAATTCACCCCCGCCCTCGCCTCGGCGTGGCTGGCCGGTTACCGGACGGTCCGCCCGCTGTCCGAGGAGGACCTCGAGGTGGCGGCGGCCCTGTCCGTCGTGCGCCGGCTGCAGATGCTGGGCTGGACCACGACGCACCGGCAGGACGCCCTGCCGCCGGCGGTGTGGGCCGCGCAGGTGCCCGGGACGGCGCGCGTGGTGGGCGACTACCTGAACCGGCCCCTGTGGCTGTTCGAGGACCGCGCCGGCTGAGCGGGCCCGCGTGCGGGCCGGGACGGGCGAGGGGACGATGACCGCGTGAGCAGCGACGCGATCTCCCGCACCGGGTCCCGCGACGGCGTGCGGCAGGTGGTCGTCGTGGCCAGCGCCGTGCTCGGCATCGCCGGCGCCGCCGTGGGTTCGGGGGCGTTCGGGGGCACCCCGATCGCCTCGGCCGCCGGGGGTGCCCTGTCGGCGGACGCGACGCTCGTGGCTCCCGCCGGACCCGCGTTCGGCATCTGGTCGGTCGTCTACACCGGGCTCGTCGGGCTGTCCGCCTGGCAGGCGCTGCCGGCGCACCGGGAGGACTTCCGCCAGCGCGCGACGGGGTGGTGGACGGCGGCGTCGCTGCTGCTGAACGCGGTGTGGATCGGGACCGTCCAGGCCGGCTGGCTGGGGGTGTCCGTGCTCGTCATCGCCGTGCTGCTCGTCGTCCTCGTGCGGACCTTCACGCTGCTGCTGCGCGAGCGGCCGACGTCGCGGGCCGAGGCGGCCCTCGTCGACGGGACCGTGGGGCTGTACCTGGGGTGGGTGTCGATCGCGACGGTGGCGAACACGGCGGCGGCGCTGCGGGCGGCGGGCCTGACGAGCGGTGAGACCGGCTGGGCCGTGGGCGTCCTCGGGGTCGCGACCGCGGTGGGCGCGTTCACCGCGGTGCGCTCGCGCGGGCGCCTGGCGTTCGGCGCGGGCCTGGCCTGGGGGCTCGGCTGGGTCGCGGCGGGGCGCGCGGGGGCCGAGCAGAACACCTCGACGACCGTGGCCGTCGCGGCGGGGGTGGCCGCCACGGTGGTCGCGGGGACCACCGTGGCGGTGCGCGTCCTCAGCCGCGCACGACGGCGGTGACCCGGTTGACGGCCTCGGCGACCGGCACCTGCTCGGAGTCGCCGCTGCGGCGGTCCTTCAGCTCCACGGTGCCCTCGGCCAGGCCCTTGCCGACGACGAGGACGGTCGGGACGCCGATGAGCTCGGCGTCCTTGAACTTCACGCCCGGGGAGACCTTCGGGCGGTCGTCGTAGAGGACCTCGACGCCCTGGGCCTGCAGTTCGGCGGCGATCCGCTCGGCGGTCTCGAAGACGGCGGCGTCCTTGCCCGTGGCGACGACGTGGACGTCGGCGGGGGCCAGCGCGCGGGGCCAGACCAGCCCCTTGTCGTCGTGGTTGCCCTCGGCCACGCACGCCATGGCGCGCGTGACGCCGATGCCGTAGGAGCCCATCGTCACGACGACCTGCTTGCCGTTCTCGTCGAGCACCTTCAGGTCCAGGGCCTGCGCGAAGCGGCGGCCGAGGGCGAAGATGTGCCCGATCTCGATGCCGCGGGCCAGTTCCAGCGGGCCGGAGCCGTCGGGGGCGGGGTCGCCCTCCTTGACCTCGGCGGCCTCGACGAACCCGTCGGGGGTGAAGTCGCGGCCCGCGACCAGGTCGTAGACGTGCCGGCCGGGGGCGTCGGCGCCCGTCACCCACGCGGTGCCGTCGACGACGCGGGGGTCGACGAGGTAGCGGATGCCGGAGGCGTTCTCCGAGCCCAGCACGCCGGGCCCGATGTACCCCTTGACCAGCGCGGGGTGCTTGGCGAAGTCGGCGGCCTCGAAGGGTTCGACCTCGGCCGGGGACAGCGCCGCCTCCAGCCGCTTGGCGTCGACCTCGCGGTCACCGGGGACCCCGATCGCCAGCGGTTCGCGCGTCCCGTCCGGGTGCTTGAGGACCACGATGACGTTCTTCAGGGTGTCCGCGGCCGTCCACGGCCGGTCGGCGCGCGGGTGGCGCTCGTTCGAGACGGCGACGAGGGTCTCGATGGTCGGGGTGTCGGGGGTGTCCTCGACGTGCGCGGCGGGCAGGCCCTCGAAGGGGATGGGCGCGGGCGCCAGGGTCGTGACGGCCTCGACGTTCGCGGCGTACCCGCCGGGCGAGCGCACGAAGGTGTCCTCCCCGATCGCGGTGGGGTGCAGGAACTCCTCGCTGCGCGAGCCGCCCATGGCCCCGGACATCGCCGAGACGATGACGAAGTCCAGCCCCAGCCGGGCGAAGATCCGGACGTACGCCTCGCGGTGCAGCTCGTAGGACTTCTCCAGGCCCGCGTCGTCGACGTCGAAGCTGTAGGAGTCCTTCATGGTGAACTCGCGCCCGCGCAGGATCCCGGCGCGGGGGCGGGCCTCGTCGCGGTACTTCGTCTGGATCTGGTAGATCGACAGCGGCAGGTCCTTGTACGAGGAGTACAGGTCCTTGACCAGGAGGGTGAACATCTCCTCGTGCGTGGGCGCGAGGAGGTAGTCGGCGCCCTTGCGGTCCTTGAGCTTGAAGATGCCGTCGCCGTAGTCGCTCCACCGGTTCGTGGCCTCGTAGGGCTCCCGGGGCAGCAGCGCCGGGAAGTGGACCTCCTGGGCGCCGGCGGCGTCCATCTCCTCGCGGACGATGCCCTCGATCTTGCGCAGCACCTTCAGGCCCAGCGGCAGCCAGGTGTAGATCCCGGGGGCGGCGCGCCGGACGTACCCGGCCCGCACCAGCAGCTTGTGGCTGGCGACCTCGGCCTCGACCGGGTCCTCCCGCAGGGTTCGCAGGAACAGGGTCGACATCCGCATCAGCACGGGAGCCAGGGTACCGGCGGCCCCTCACCCCAGCCGGTACGTCCCGGGACGCCGCTCGGCGAGGTGGTCCACGACGTCGCGGGCGCGCCGCACGTCGTCGGCGTCGACGTCGGCGACCAGCAGCGCGGGTGCGTCGGCGCCGGCGAGCGCCAGGACGCGCCCGTCCGGCCCGACGAGGACCGACCCGCCGCTGAACGTCTCCCCGTCGGGGGCGGGGCCGTGGTGGTTGGCGTAGGCGAGCGCGACGCGGTTCTCGTAGGCGCGGGCGGGCAGCAGCACCCGGGCCACGCTCGCGTCGCAGACGGCCGTGGGCACCACGACGACGTCGGCGCCGGCCAGGGCCAGGCCCCGCACGGTCTCGGGGAACTCGACGTCGAAGCAGACGAGGACGCCGACGCGCAGCCCCGCGACGTCGACGACCAGCGGGGTCCCGTCGCCGGGAGCGAACGCGGCGCGCTCGGCGGGGCCGTACAGGTGCGTCTTGACGTAGCGGCCCCGGACGGTGCCGTCGCGGTCGACGACGACGGCGGTGATCCGTGGAACGCCCGCGTCCTCGTGCGGTTCGCTGACCACCAGGGCGACGCCGGTGCGCCGGGCCACGTCCTGCACCCGCGGCAGCACGGTCGGGTCCGGGTGCACCCGGCCGGGGTCGTAGCCGCTGGTGAACAGCTCCGGGGTGACGAGCAGGTCGGCCCCGGCGCGGGCGGCCGCGGTGGCCGCCCGCTCCAGGGTCGCGAGGTTGCCCGCGACGTCGGCGCTCGCGGCCTCCTGGGTGACGGCGATCCTCACCGCGGCTCCCGCGCCGGGACGGGTGCCGGGACGGCCAGCCGGGAGCGGTGCCGGCCGTAGCCGAGGTGGACGGCCACGCCGACGAGGGTCCAGGCGCCGAAGGCGATCCAGGTGCCGGTGCCGAGGTTGAGGGCCAGCAGCACGCACATGGCGGCCCCCAGCAGCGGCGTGAGGGGGAACAGCGGGACGCGGAAGGTGCGGGGCAGGTCCGGGCGGGTGCGGCGCAGGACGACGACGGAGACGTTGACGAGGGCGAAGGCGGCCAGCGAGCCGATGCTCGTGGCGTCGGCGAGCGCGCCCAGCGGCACGAGGGCGGCCAGGACGGCGACGGCCCCGCCGACGACGACGGTGTTCAGGACGGGCACGCCGCGGCGGTCCAGGCGGCCGAACAGCGCCGGGGCCAGCCCGTCGCGGGCCATGCTGAACAGGATGCGCGTCTGCCCGTACAGGACGGTCAGCACGACGCTGGCGATGGAGACGAGGGCACCCGCGGAGAAGACCACGCCGACCCAGGTCTGCCCGGTGACCTCGCGCAGGATGTCGACGAGGGCGACCTCGACGCCGTCGAACCACGTCCACCGCCGCGCCCCGACGGCCGCGAGCGCCACCAGGCAGTAGATGGCGGTGATGACGACGAGGGACAGCACGATGGCGCGCGGCAGGTCGCGGCGGGGGTCGCGGGCCTCCTCCCCGGCGGTGCTGGCGGCGTCGAAACCGATGTAGGAGAAGAAGAGCCGGGAGGCGGCGGCGGTGGCCCCGGCCGCGCCCAGCGGCGCGAACGGGGTGAGGTTGCCGGCCCGGAAGGCGGTGAACGCCACGGCGCAGAACAGGGCGAGCACGACGAGCTTGACGACGACCATGGCGGCGTTGACGGCGGCGCTCTCCTGCGCGCCGCGCACCAGCAGGAGCACGGCGCCGACGACGACGAGGGCGGCGGGCAGGTTGACGACCCCGCCGGAGCCGGGCGGCTGGACGGTCCAGGCGGGCAGGGTGAGACCGCTGACGGCGTGCACGACGTCGGCGACGTACTGCCCCCAGCCGACGGCGACGGCGGCGACCGAGACGCCGTACTCCAGCAGCAGGCACCAGCCGCACAGCCACCCGGCGAACTCCCCGACGGTGGCGTAGACGTAGGAGTAGCTGGACCCGGCGACGGGCACGGCGCCGGCCATCTCGGCGTAGGACAGGGCCGAGAGCAGGGCGGTGAACCCGGCCAGGACGAAGCTGACGACGACGGCGGGCCCGGCCAGCGGCACGGACTCGCCGAGCACGACGAAGATGCCGGTGCCCAGGCTGGCGCCGATGCTCAGGGCGGTCAGCTGCCACAGGCCCAGGGAGCGGCGCATGCTCGCCGGGCCGCCGGTGCCGTGGCCGGCCTCGGAGACGATCTGGTCGACGGGTTTGGTGCGCAGCAGCTGGGCGCGCAGGCCCGGCCGGGGGGTGGTGCGGTCCACGGGACTCCTTCGTCCGCGAGCGTGCGGGTGCTCGTGCGGGGTGTGCGGTGCGCTCACGCGGGGCGGCGCGGCGGGTCGGACAGGGCGGGGCTGACGACCCACAGCACCCGGGCGGGGCCGTCGCCGGCGGCCTGGAAGCTGTGGGGGCGGGCGGGGTCGAAGGTGAAGGCGTCCCCGGTGCCCAGCAGGACGGTCTCGGCGGGTGCGGGGCCGGCGAAGCGCAGCTCGACCTCGCCGGCCAGGACGAGGGCGAACTCGACGTCGGCGTCGAGGGCGTAGGGCTCGTCGCCGGAGCCGCCGCGGGGGGCGAGCTCGCTGACGATGACGGCCACGCGCCGTTCCCCCAGCGGGGTGAGCAGGGACTCGTGCAGGCCGTGCCCGCCGAAGGTGATGGGCGGGTAGTGGCCGGCGCGGACGACCTCCCCGGCCGGGGCGGGGGTGAAGAGGCTGCCCACGGCCAGGTCGAGGGTGCCGCAGAGGCGGACCAGGGCGGCGACGGAGGCCGTGGCGCGGTCGCGCTCCAGGCGGGACAGGAAGCCCTTGGTCAGCCCGCTGGCCTCGGCGACCTCGGCGACGGTGCGGCGCTGGGCCAGGCGCGCGGCGCGCAGCCGGGCCCCGACGAGGGCCGAGCCGCCGGGGTCGCCGCGGGTCCCCGGTCCGTCCGGGTCCGGCCCCGTCGCCGCTGCCTGCACCGTGCCCCCTGGTCGTCCCGCCGTCGCGTCGCCGCAGTGTGGCACCGACGGGGGCGATCTGGAAACCCCCTGGCTCCACCGGTAAACAAGGGTTGACCGTCGGGGGGCGACGCGCCACTGTGGGCACCATGCCGTCCCCCAGCTCCCCTCCGCCGCAGGGTCCGGTCGACGCCACCCGCGTCCCCCGCTACGGCGGCCCCACCACCTTCGCGCGCCTGCCGCGCCTGGACGAGGTCTCGCGCGCCGACGTCGCCGTCGTCGGCCTGCCCTTCGACTCCGGCGTCAGCTACCGGCCCGGGGCCCGCTTCGGCCCCGGGCACATCCGCGCCTCCTCCAAGCTGCTGCGGCCCTACAACCCGGCCCTGGGCGTCTCCCCCTTCGCCGCCCAGCAGGTCGCCGACGCCGGCGACCTGGGGCTGAACCCCTTCGACATCGGCGAGGCGCTGCGCGAGACGGAGACCGCGCTGACCCGGCTGACCGAGGACGGCGCGACCGTCATGGCCCTCGGCGGCGACCACACCCTGGCCCTGCCCGCGCTGCGCGCCCTGGCCAGGCAGCACGGCAAGCTCGCCGTCCTGCACTTCGACGCCCACCTCGACACCTGGGACACCTACTTCGGCGCCCCCTACACCCACGGCACCCCGTTCCGCCGCGCCAGCGAGGAGGGCCTGCTGGACCTGGAGCGCTGCCTGCACGTGGGCACCCGCGGTCCCCTCTACAGCGAGCAGGACCTCGAGGACGACGCCGTCCTGGGCTTCCAGGTCGTGCGCGCCGACGACTACGAGGTCGACGGCGTGGCCGGCGCCGTGGACCGCGTGCGCCGCCGCCTGGGCGACGGGCCGGTCTACGTCTCCGTCGACATCGACGTCCTCGACCCCGCCGCGGCCCCCGGCACCGGCACCCCCGAGGCCGGTGGCCTCACCAGCCGGGAGCTGCTCAACACCCTGCGCGGGCTGACCGGCCTGAACGTCGTCGGCGCCGACGTCGTCGAGGTCGCCCCCGCCTACGACCACGCCGAGATCACCGGCATCGCCGCGGCCCACGTCACCTACGAGCTGCTGTCCGTGCTCGCCGCGACCCGGAAGGGGCGCTGACGTGACGCTGCCCACCGGCACCAGCACCGAGGACGAGCTGCCCGAGGCACCCGCCGGCGGCCCCGGGCCGCTGACGATGCTCGTCCCGGACTTCCCCTTCCCCTACGACGACTACCTGGCCCACCCCGCGGGCCTGGGCTCGGTGCCGCAGGACCGCCTCGGCACGGAGGTCGCCGTCGTGGGGGCAGGCATGTCCGGGCTGGTCGCGGCGTACGAGCTGATGAAGCTGGGCCTGCGCCCCGTCGTCTACGAGGCCGGCGAGATCGGCGGCCGGCTGCGCTCGGCGGCCTTCCCCGGGGTCCCCGGCGCCGTCGCCGACCTGGGCGGCATGCGCTTCCCCGCCTCCGGGCGGGCGTTCTTCCACTACGTCGACACCCTCGGCCTGCGCACCAGCCCGTTCCCCAACCCGCTGGCCCCGCAGACCCCCAGCACCGTCATCGAGCTGCGCAACCAGGCCCACTACGCCGAGACCGCCGCCGACCTGCCCGCCGAGTTCGGCGAGGTCGCCGCCGCGTGGCGGCGCGCGCTGGTGGAGGGCGCGGAGCTGGAGGCCATGCAGGACGCGATCCGACGCCGGGACCTGGGCACGATCAAGGAGATCTGGAACCGGACGGTCCCCCGCCTGGACGAGGAGACGTTCTACGGGTTCGTCGCGAAGTCGCCGGCGTTCTCGGCGCTGCCGTACTCCTACCGGGAGACGTTCGGACAGGTCGGTTTCGGCACCGGCGGCTGGGACACCGACTTCCCCAACTCCGTCCTGGAGATCCTGCGCGTCGTGCACACCGACGCCGACGACCAGCACCACCGCATCACCGGCGGCGCGCAGGGCGTCCCGCTGGGCCTGTGGGAGCACGCCCCGGACGACCTCGTGCACTGGCCGGCGGGCACCAGCCTGCGGTCCCTTCACGGCGGGTCCCCCCGCTCGGCCGTCACGCGCGTGCGCCGCGGCGAGGACGGCCGTCTGCGCGTGCTGGACCGCTGGGGCACCGAGCGTCCCTACGAGGCCGTCGTCGTCACGTGCCAGTCCTGGCTGCTGTCGGCGGGCATCGACACCGAGGAGTCGCTGTTCAGCCACGACCTGTGGATGGCGATGGAGCGCTCGCACTACATGCAGTCCTCCAAGACGTTCGTCCTGGTGGACCGCCCGTTCTGGCGCGACGTGGACCTGGCCACGGGGCGGCGGGTCATGAGCACGACCCTCACCGACCGCATGACCCGCGGGACGTACCTGCTCGACGGCGGCGAGGGCCTGGACGACCCCGCGGCCGTGGACTCCCCCGCCGTCATCTGCCTGAGCTACACGTGGAACGACGACGCCCTGAAGTGGCTGGCGCTGGACACCGACGAGCGCGTGCGGCTCATGCTGCACAACCTCAGGCAGATCTACCCCGACGTCGACATCGCCTCGCACGTGCTCGGTGAGCCCATCACCGTGTCGTGGGAGCGCGAACCGCACTTCATGGGCGCCTTCCGGGGGAACCTGCCCGGGCACTACCGCTACCAGCAGCGGCTGTTCTCCCACTTCGTCCAGGACGACCTGCCGGCGCACCAGCGCGGGGTCTTCCTGGCCGGGGACGACATCTCCTTCACCCCCGGCTGGGCCGAGGGGGCGGTCACGACGGGCCTGAACGCCGTGTGGGGCGTGGTGCACCAGCTCGGCGGGGCCAGCGCCCCCGGCAACCCCGGCCCCGGTGACCGCTTCGCGGAGCTGCAGCCGCTGCGCCTGCCCTGAGCGCGGGCGTGGACGGGTCGGCACCCGACCCGTCCACCGCCCCGGCAGACCCCCGGGCAGACCCTCAGGCCGGCGGGGCGTACAGCTGCAGGTCGTTGCCCTCGCTGTCCCGGAAGGGCGCGATCCGGCCCCACGGGTGCTCGCTGACGTCGCCGGTGAACTCCACCCCGGCCTCCCGCAACCGGGCCACCTCGTCCTCGATGCCGCCGTCGGGCTGGAACGTCACGACGGCGCCCCCGCCGGCCCCGCGCGAGGTCTCCTCCCGGGCGTTCAGCCCGATCATCAGCCCGTTCGCGTCGATCTCGCTCCAGTCGGGCGAGGTCGACGTCACCTCCAGCCCCAGCGTCCGTCCGTAGAACTCCACCGCCCGGTCCATGTCGGCCACCGGGACCCACACCGTCGCCACACCGCTCGCCACGTCCGCCTCCGCGTCCGGCCCGCGGGCGGATCGTCGACCCGTCGACCCGCGGTGCCCCCGGCACCGTCTCCCGCGCGGCGCCCCGGCGCACCCCGGAGCGGCGGGAGAGCCGCGTGGTCCCCCCGCGGCGGCTCCGATGAGTCCGGGCCCGTCGCACGGTCCTGTCGGCATGGCGATGACGACGAGGGTGCTGAGCGTGACGGTGCCGGTGGCCGACCAGGACGCGGCCCTGGCCTTCTACACCGGCGTGCTGGGGTGCGAGGTGCGCCACGACGTGGAGGTGTGGCCCGGGGCCCGGGTGGTGGAGGTGGTGCCGCCGGGCTCGGACGTCGGGATCGTCCTGCTGCCCCCGGACAGCCCGCTGCCCCTGGCCGTGCGGCTGGGCACGACCGACGCCGGCGCCGCCCACGCCCGGCTGGCCGCCACGGCGGGGGTCGTCCTGCACAACGACGAGGTGCTGCGGTGGGAGGGGGTCCCGCCGATGTTCCACTTCAGCGACCCCGACGGGAACGGGCTGGTGTTCCTGGAGACGGACCCCGCGGGCCCCTCGTGAGGATGGTGAGGTGCTGCACGGCGCGGTGAGCGGGTCCGCGGACCGAGGCGTCCGCGTCCAGCGGGTGCTGCCCGACGCCCCGCGCCGGCCGGGTGGCCGCACAGCCGGACCTCACAACCGCCGGCGCACCCCGGCCTCGGCGTCCAGGTCGCTCAGCTGACCGTCCAGGCCGCCCCCGCCCAGCGCCGTGGCCGAGTCGCCCCGCCGGCCCAGCGGCAGGACCGTGCGGTGCGCACCGTCCTCCAGCACGAACGCCAGACCGCCGTAGAGGGCCGCCACGGTGATCACCCAGGCCAGGACCCCCGCGGTGGTCTGCGCCCAGCCCGTCCCGGTGAACTCGTGGACGCCGTCGAAGTACCCGCGCACCGCCGACAGCGTCAGGACGGCGGCCATCAACGGCTGCCCGCGCCGCGCGGCGAGGGCCAGCAGCGCGACCGCGGTGCTGAACACGAGCAGGTACACCCCCAGCACCGCGCTGGACCCACCAGGAGGCCCCAGCACCAGCTGACCCCCGATCCCCGACCACGCGGCGGCGAACAGACCCAGACCCGTGCCGGCGGCACCGTCGCGGGAGGCGAAGGCGATGACCGCCGCCACGAGCTCGGCCGGCGCGACGAACGTGATGAGCATCCAGCCCAGCTGAGGGGACTGCCCGACGGGGACGATCTCCAGGTCCAGGCCCCCCAGCAGCGCCATCCCCACACCGAAGGCGAAGAACCCCAGAGGCAGGCCGCTGCCCACCGGGCGCAGGACGATGCGCACGCGGTCCTGCAGGCCGTCACCGGGCTCGGTCCCAGGCACGGACCCGCCTCACTCGGACGCGCTGGAGGCGTCGCCCTGACGCTGCTCGCCGCTGGGCGGCCCCACCCAGACCGTCTTGGCGTTCATGAAGGCGTGCATGCCCAGGTCGGTGAGTTCGCGGCCGTAGCCGCTCTGCTTCACCCCGCCGAACGGCAGTTCCGGGTAGCTGGTGACCATGCCGTTGACGAAGACCATCCCCGACTGCACGTCCCGGACGAACCGGGCCCGCTCCTCCTCGTCCTCCGTCCAGATGTTCGACCCCAACCCGTAGGGGTGGCTGTTGGCGATGTCGATCGCCTCCTGGAGGCTGGAGACGGTGAACAGCACCGCCACCGGTCCGAAGACCTCCTCGTCGTAGACCCGCATCCGCGGGGTGATGCCGGTCAGCAGCGTCGGCGGGTAGAACCAGCCCGGGCCCTGCGGCCGCTGCCCGCCCGTGACGACGGTCGCCCCCTGCTCGACGGCGTCGCGGACGTACTCCTCCACGTCCTGACGGCCCGACTCCGTGGCCAGCGGGCCGACCTGGGTGTCGTCAGCCATCGGGTCCCCCACCCGCAGCGCGGCCAGCTTCTGGGCGAACAGCCGGGTGAACTCCTCGGCGACGTCGGCGTGCACGAAGAAGCGCTTGGCCGCGATGCAGCTCTGCCCGTTGTTCTGGCAGCGGGCGGTGACCGCCACGCCCGCAGCGGTCTCCAGGTCGGCGGAGGGCATCACGACGAAGGGGTCGCTGCCGCCCAGTTCCAGCACGGTGGGCTTGAGCACGTCCCCGGCGACGGAGGCCACCGACCGCCCGGCCGGTGCGCTGCCGGTCAGCGTCGCGGCGACCACGCGGTCGTCGCGCAGCACCGCCTCGATGGCGCCGGAGCCGATGAGCAGCGTCTGGAACACGTCGGCGGGGAAGCCCGCCTTCCGGAACAGCTCCTCCAGGTAGAGCGCGGTCTGCGGCACGTTGCTGGCGTGCTTGAGCAGCCCCACGTTCCCGGCCATCAGCGCCGGGGCGGCGAAGCGCATCGCCTGCCACAGGGGGAAGTTCCACGGCATCACCGCCAGCACCACGCCCAGCGGCTGGTACGTCACGTACGCCTCGCGCGCGCCGACGGCGTCGGCGTCGGCCGGGCGCGGCCGCAGGAAGGCCGGACCCTGCTCGGCGTAGTAGCGCAACGCCGCGGCGCACTTGGCCACCTCGGCCTTCGCCGCGGCCAGCGTCTTGCCCATCTCCAGCGTCATCAGCGCGGCGACGTCGTCGGTGTCCGCGTCCAGCACGTCGGCCGCCGCGCGCAACCAGCCCACCCGCTGCTCGGGTGTCGTCAGCCGGTAGGTCGTGAAGGCCGCCGAGGCGCGCGCGATGCGCTCGTCCACGGCCTCCTCGTCCAGCGCTTCGAACTCGCGCACCGTCTCACCGGTCGTCGGGTCGATCGTCGCGATCGCCATGTCCGCTCCTCGCCGTCTCTGTCCGCGCCGCTCGTCGCGCCGCTGTCGTCGGCCCCGGACGTGAGGCCGGCACCGCTCTCGCCCTACCCGCTGCGGGCGGTTCCACGCGCTGAGGGTGCGGGGAGGGCGGGGACCGGGGACGCCGCCACGGGCGCCCGGACGCCGCGGACGGCGAGCAGGGTGTCGCGCGAGGGCGTGAACCCGGGACCGCCCCACCACGTCGTGGTCACGACGTCGTCGGGGAACCCCGGTCACGTCGCCGCCGAGGTCGTGGTGTTCCGCCCCCGAGCACGACCACGACCGTCCGGGACGCGCGGGACAGGCCCCTAGAACAGCACCGTCGCGAACGCGCCGACCTCGCGGAACCCGACCCGGCGGTAGGCCGCGAGCGCGCGGGCGTTGTAGTCGTTGACGTAGAGCGAGACGTGCTGGACGCCGTCGGCGCGGGCGGCCTCCACGACCGCGGCCATGCCCGGTTCGGACAGCCCCTGCCCGCGCCGGTGCGGGGGGACCCACACGCCCTGGACCTGGACCACCTTGGGCGAGACGGCGCCCAGCTCGGCCTTGAAGACGACCTCGGGGCCCGCCGGCCCGGGGTCGACGCGCACGAAGGAGCGGCCGGTGGAGACGAGCTCGGCGATCCGGGCGCGGTAGGCGCCGCCGCCGTCGGGCGGGGCCGGGGCGTACCCGATCTCCTCGGTGAACATGGCCACGCACGCGGGCACGACGAGGTCGAGCTCGCGCAGCGTGGCGCGCCGCACGGCGGGGTCGGGCCGCACGGACGGCTCGGTGTCGCAGACCATGAGCGGCTGGTGGGCGCGGACCTCGCGCACCCCGCGCCAGTGCGGTTCGAGCCGCTGCCACAGGGCCAGGACCGGTTCGGCCGGGCCGACGAGGGAGGAGCAGCGCCGGCCCTCGGCGCGCGCCTGCGCGGCGAAGGCGTCCAGCGCGGCGGGCGTGGCCTCGACGGGGACGAGGTTGGCGCCGGCCCAGCAGGCCGAGACGAGCTCGCCGTCCTCGAACCAGCCCCAGACCTGCCCCCCGAGGTCGGTGCCGGGGCGGGCGACGAGCCCGAGCAGCCGCGCGGAGACGAAGAGGTTGGCGACGGGGTCGCGCTCGCACAGGCGCAGGAGGGCGGGGGCGTCCGGCCCGCCGAGCACGCGCAGGGTCCCCGCGGTGGAGCCCCGCGCGGCGGAGTTGGTCAGGGACACCCCGGCATCCTGCCCGCTGAACCGCCGGCGGTCGAGGCGGACACCCCGGCGCCCCCTCAGCCGACGGTGACGGTGGGGGTGCCGGCGGCGTCGTCGTCGACGGGTTCGCCCATCTCGGCGGCCAGGCGGTTGGCCTCCTCGATGAGGGTCTCGACGATGGCGTGCTCGGGGACGGTCTTGATGACCTCGCCCTTGACGAAGATCTGGCCCTTGCCGTTGCCGCTGGCGACGCCCAGGTCGGCCTCGCGGGCCTCCCCCGGGCCGTTGACGACGCAGCCCATGACGGCCACGCGCAGCGGCACCTTCATGCCCTCCAGGCCCTCGGTGACGGCGTCGGCCAGGGAGTAGACGTCGACCTGGGCGCGGCCGCAGGAGGGGCAGGAGACGATCTCCAGCTTGCGGGGGCGCAGGTTGAGGGACTGCAGGATCTGCAGGCCGACCTTGACCTCCTCGGCCGGCGGGGCCGACAGCGACACGCGGATGGTGTCGCCGATGCCCTTGGCCAGCAGGGCCCCGAACGCGGTGGCGGACTTGATGGTGCCCTGGAAGGCCGGTCCGGCCTCGGTGACGCCCAGGTGCAGCGGCCAGTCGCCGCGCTCGGCGAGCAGCTCGTAGGCGCGGACCATGATCACCGGGTCGTTGTGCTTGACCGAGATCTTGAAGTCGTGGAAGTCGTGCTCCTCGAACAGCGAGGCCTCCCACACGGCGGACTCGACGAGGGCCTCGGGGGTGGCCTTGCCGTACTTCTGCATCAGGCGCGGGTCCAGGGAGCCGGCGTTGACCCCGATGCGGATCGACGTGCCGTGGTCCTTGGCGGCCTGGGCGATGGCCTTGACCTGGTCGTCGAACTTGCGGATGTTGCCCGGGTTGACGCGGACGGCCCCGCAGCCGGCCTCGATGGCCGCGAAGACGTACTTGGGCTGGAAGTGGATGTCGGCGATGACGGGGATCTGCGACTTGCGCGCGATGATCGGCAGCGCCTCGGCGTCGTCGGCGCTGGGGCAGGCGACGCGGACGATGTCGCAGCCGGTGGCCGTCAGCTCGGCGATCTGCTGCAGCGTGGCGTTGATGTTCGTCGTCGGGGTGGTCGTCATCGACTGCACCGAGACGGGGTGGTCGCTGCCGACACCGACCTTGCCGACCTGGATCTGCCGGGTCTTGCGGCGCGGGGCCAGGACGGGCGGGGGCAGGGCGGGGAGACCGAGGCTGACGCTCACGGGGTCAAGTATCAACCCCCCGCCCCCGGCTCACGACCAGGGGCGGGGCTCTTCACGGGGAGTTCACCGGTCCGGTCACTGGTTCAGGGTGACGGGGCGGACGATGTCGGCGTAGAGCAGCAGCACGCTCATGCCCACGAGCAGGATCGAGACGCCGTACGCCAGCGGCATGGCCTTGGCGACGTCGACGGGGCCGGGGTCCGGGCGACGGCGCAGCCGGAAGACCGCCTTCTTGACGACCTCCCACAGCGCCCCGGCGATGTGCCCGCCGTCGAAGGGCAGCAGCGGCACCACGTTGAAGACGAACAGCGCGACGTTCAGGCCCGCCAGCAGCGAGACGAGGCGCCCGGCCCGCTCGGCGAACGCGTTCCCCGACAGGGAGTCCTCGGCGTTCAGCTCCCCGGCGAGCCGGCCGATGCCGACGATCCCGATGGGGCCCTCCGGGTCGCGGGCCTGGGTGCCGAAGGCGGCCTGCGCGACGCCGTAGAGGCGCTGCGGCAGGTTCAGCACGATGCCGGCGGTGCCCGCGAGCTGGTCCAGGACGATGCCGGGCACCTGCCCGACGGGGACCCGCTCCAGCGTGGCCGTGGGCGAGACGCCGAGGAAGCCGGCCTCGACGGTCCCGCCGGTGGCCCGCCCGTCGGCGTCCAGGGCGGGGCGCTGGGTCAGCAGCGGCGTGGTGGTCAGGGTGACCGGCTGCCCGTCGCGCTCGACGACGAAGGACACCTGGCGGCCCCCGGCCTCGCGGATGAGGCGGGACAGCTGCACCCAGCCGGTGACCGGCTGCCCGTCGAAGGAGACGAAGACGTCACCGGGCCGCAGCCCCGCGGCGGCGCCGGGGGTGGGGTCGACGTCGGCGGGGCAGGTCGTCGCGGTCGTGTCGGCCGGCAGCACGCACCGCTGGACGACGCCGACCGTGGTGGAGGCCCCCGTGGGCAGCCCGATGGCCGACAGCGCCACACCCGTGAGGACGAAGCCGAGGACGAGGTTGACGAGGGGCCCGCCGGCCATGATGACGATGCGCTTCCACACCGGCTGGCGGTAGAAGGCGCGCTGCTCCTCACCGGGGCCGATCTCGACGAAGCTGGCCTGCCGGGCCTCCTCGGCCATGAGCGCCCAGCGGCCGGTGGAGCTGGCGCGCAGCCGCCCGTCGGGGCCGGGCGGGAACATGCCGATCATGCGGATGTAGCCGCCGAGCGGGACGGCCTTGACGCCGTACTCGGTCTCCCCCCGCCGCCGCGACCACAGCGTCGGGCCGAAGCCGACCATGTACTGGGTGACCTTCACGCCGAACCGCTTGGCGGGCAGCAGGTGCCCCAGCTCGTGCAGCGCGATGGACACGGCCACCCCGACGGCCGCGGCGAGCACGCCGGCGACCCACAGCAGCACGGTGCTCACGCGGCGAGCTCGTTCGCCCGGGCGCGGGCCCACTCCTCGGCGGCGAGCACGTCCTCCACGTCGCGGGGGTCCCCGCCGGGTTCGTGCTCGCCGACGACCCGGGCGACGGTGTCGACGATGCCCAGGAAGGGCAGCCGGCCGGCGTGGAAGGCCGCGACGGCCTCCTCGTTGGCGGCGTTGAGGACGGCCGGGACGGTCGACCCGCGCCGGCCCGCCTCCCGGGCCAGGTCCAGGGCCGGGAACGCCTGCGCGTCGACCGGCTCGAACGTCCACTGCGCCGCGCGCGTCCAGTCGACGGCGGCCGCGGCGCCGGGCACCCGCGCCGGCCAGGCCATCCCCAGCGCGATGGGCAGCCGCATGTCCGGCGGGGAGCATTGGGCCAGGGTGGAGCCGTCGGTGAACTCGACCATCGAGTGCACGACCGACTGCGGGTGCACGACGACGTCGATGCGGTCGTAGCCGATGCCGAACAGCAGCGACGCCTCGATGACCTCCAGCCCCTTGTTGACCAGGGTGGCCGAGTTCGTCGTCACCACCGGCCCCATGGACCACGTGGGGTGGGCCAGGGCCTGCTGGGGGGTGACGTCGGCCAGCTGCGCGCGCGTGCGGCCGCGGAACGGCCCGCCGCTGGCCGTCAGGACGAGCCGGGCGACCTCCCGGTCCGTCCCGGCGCGCAGGCACTGGGCCAGGGCGGAGTGCTCGGAGTCGACGGGGACGATCTGGCCGGGTGCCGCGGCCCGCGTCACGAGCGGGCCGCCGGCGACGAGGGACTCCTTGTTGGCCAGGGCCAGGGTGCGGCCCGCGCGCAGCGCCGCGAGCGTCGGGCGCAGGCCCACCGAGCCGGTCGTGCCGTTCAGGACGACGTCGCAGGGGTGCTCGGCGACCTCGGTGGCCGCCTCGGGGCCGGCGACGACGCGCGGGAGCGGGCGGCCCGCGGCGTGCGCGCGCAGCGCCTCCCGCAGCGGCTGCTCGGCGTCGGCGCGCGCCACCCCGACCAGGGCGACGCCGTGGTCGAGGGCCTGCCGGGCCAGGGTGCCGACGTCGGCCCCGCCGGCGGCCAGCGCGACGACGCGGAAGGCGCCCGCCGCGTGCGCGACGACGTCCAGGGCCTGGGTGCCGATCGACCCGGTGCTGCCGATCAGCACCACCTCGCGGACGGCGGAGGGGACGGGAGAGCTCACGCGGGCCATCATGTCGTGCCCCGCGACCGCCACGCCCCGTCACCACGTCGCTGCGGCGGATCTGCACGGGATCGGCGAGGATGACCCACGGCACCACCGGAACCGGGAGGACATCCGTCATGCGAAGGCTCGTCTCCGCGGCCTCGGCCGGCGCGTTCGCGCTGGCCTGCGCCGCCTTCACGACCACGGGCGCGGGGAGCGCCTCGGCCGTCCCCGTGACACCGGCCGGTTCCGCCGCGACCCTGCTGTCGACGGTCGACGCGGACGGGCAGCAGGCCGCGCTGGACTACTGGACGCCGGAGCGGATGGCGCAGGCCGAGCCGGCCGACCGGGTCGTGGTGCGGGGCGCCGACGCCACCACCACCGTCCCCGCCGAGCCTGCCGTCCCCGCCGAACCCGCCCCGGCCGCGCCGGGCACGGCGGCCCCGGACCGGTCGACGCTCGCCGCGGGCGACGCCCCGGTCCTGACCCCGCGGGCCCGGGCCACGGCCGACGTCGTCACCGGCGCGGCCGTCGCGCGGGCCACGACGTGGACGGGCCCGGCCGTGCCCACCGTGGGCCGGCTGTACTTCACGCAGGGCGCCGGCAAGTACGAGTGCAGCGCCAGCAGCGTCGACTCCCCCCGGGGCAACGTCCTCGTGACCGCCGGGCACTGCCTCACCGAGGACGGCGTGCCGTCCACCAACGTCCTGTTCGTGCCCGGCCTGACGGCCACGGCGGAACCGCACGGCCGGTTCTCGGTGACCAAGCTGTTCACGACGAGGCAGTGGGCGCAGGAGGATCAGACGTCGGCGGCGGCCCTGAACTACGACGTCGGGTTCGCCGTCGTCGCGGGCTCGCCGACGGGCAGGTCGCTGGCGAGCACCGTCGGGGCGTACGGCATCGACTTCTCCGAGTCGGTGGGCCGCGTGACGGTCCTGGGCTACCCCGCCCGCAGCACCACGGCGGACGGGGACACGCTGCAGTACTGCGCGGGCGTGCAGTTCACCGACAACGGCGCCGACGCCACGTCCGACCACGCGACGCTGTGCGACCTCGGCGGCGGGTCCAGCGGCGGGCCGTGGCTGCGCGACTTCGACCCCGCCCAGCGCACCGGCACGATCACCTCGGTCGTGAGCTTCAGCTACGGCAACGGGTCCGGGGTCCTGTACGGACCGCGGTTCGGGGACGTGGTGCGGGACGTCTACGACGAGGCCGTCGCCGCGTCCTGAGGCCTCGGCTCCCCGGGACGACGAAGGGCCCCGCCGTCACCGGCGGGGCCCTTCGTCGTGCGGGGTCGGAGCGTCCCGGGGGTCAGAGCGGGAAGTTCACGTACTTCGTCTCCAGGTACTCCTCGATGCCCTCGAAGCCGCCCTCGCGGCCGAACCCGGAGGCCTTGACCCCGCCGAAGGGCGCGGCGGCGTTGGACACGATCCCGGCGTTCAGGCCGACCATGCCGGTCTCCAGGGCCTCCGCGACGCGCATCGCGCGGTCCAGGCCCCGGGTGAAGGCGTAGGCGACGAGGCCGTACTCGGTGTCGTTGGCCAGGGCGACGCCCTCCTCCTCGGTGTCGAAGACGACGACGGGGGCGACCGGGCCGAAGGTCTCCTCGGTCAGCAGGCGCGCACCGGCCGGGACGTCGGTGACGACGGTCGGGGCGTAGAAGTACCCCTGGTCCCCCACCGGCCCGCCGCCGACGACGACCCGGGCGCCGGCGTCGACGGCCTCGGTGACGCGCCGGGCGACGTCGTCGCGGGCGCGGGCGTCGATGAGCGGGCCGACCTGCGTGTCGTCCTCGGTGCCGCGGCCGACGACGAGGGACCCCATGCGCTCGGCGAGCTTGCGGGAGAACTCCTCGGCGACGGGGCGCTGGACGTAGAACCGGTTCGCGGCCGTGCAGGCCTCGCCCTGGTTGCGCATCTTGGCCAGCACCGCGCCGTCGACGGCCGCGTCCACGTCGGCGTCGTCGAACACCAGGAACGGGGCGTTGCCGCCGAGCTCCATGGAGATGCGCAGCAGCTGCTGCGCGGACTGCTCGACGAGCTTCTTGCCCACCGGGGTGGAGCCGGTGAACGTCAGCTTGCGCAGGCGCGGGTCGGCGATGAGCGGCGCGACGACCTCGCTGGTGCGCGAGGTCGTGACGACGTTCACGACCCCGTCGGGGACCCCGGCCTCGGCCAGGGTCTGGGCCAGCAGCAGCGTCGTCAGCGGGGTCTGGGTGGCCGGCTTGACCACGACGGTGCAACCCGCCGCCAGGGCCGGGGCGATCTTGCGGGTGCCCATGGCCAGCGGGAAGTTCCACGGCAGGATCGCCAGGACGGGGCCGACGGGCTGCTTCATGGTCAGCAGCCGGGACCCGCCGGCGGGGTTCTGCGAGTAGCGGCCGGAGATGCGCGGGGCCTCCTCGGAGAACCAGCGGAAGAACTCGTTGCCGTAGGCGACCTCACCCCTGGCCTCGGCCAGCGGCTTGCCCATCTCCAGGGTCATGAGCAGGGCGAAGTCGTCGGCGCGCGCGGCGATGAGCTCGAACGCCCTGCGCAGGACCTCCGCGCGCACCCGGGTCGGGGTCCTGGCCCACGCCGGTGCGGCGGCCACGGCGGCGTCCAGGGCCGCGGCGCCGTCCTCGACGGAGGCGTCGGCGATCTCGACGAGGGTCTGGCCGGTGGACGGGTCCTCGACGGCGACGCGCGCGCCGTCGGCCGCCTCGCGCCAGCTCCCCCCGACGAACAGGCCGGTGGGGACGGCGGCGAGCAGTTCCTTCTCACGCAGGCTGGTGGTCACGGGGTCGATCCTCTCGGGCTCAGCGGGTGGCCGCGAAGACGCGGTCGAGGACGTCGAAGGCCTGCTCCAGCAGGTCGTCGCCGATGCTCAGCGGGGGCAGGAACCGCAGGACGTTGCCGTCGGTGCCGCAGGTCAGGACGATGACGCCCTGCTGGGCGGCCTCGGTCGCGACCTGCTTGGCCAGGGCGGCGTCGGGTTCGGTGGTACCGGGCTTCACCAGTTCCACCGCGACCATGGCGCCGCGGCCGCGGACGTCGCCGACGCGCGGGTCGCGCCCGGCCAGGGCGTGCAGGCGGCGGAACAGGATCTCCTCGACCTGCCGGGCGCGGGCGAGGAGGTCCTCGTCCTCGACGGTGCGCAGCGTCGCGAGGGCGGCCGCGGTGGCCAGCGGGTTGCCGCCGTAGGTGCCGCCGAGGCCACCGGTGACGGGGGCGTCGACGATCTCGGCGCGGCCGGTGACCGCCGACAGCGGCAGGCCGCCGGCGACGCCCTTGGCGATGGTGACGAGGTCGGGCTCGATGCCCTCGAGGTGGCTGGCGAACCAGGCGCCCGTGCGGGCGACGCCGGTCTGCACCTCGTCGGCGACGAACACGACGCCGTTCTCCTTGGCCCAGGCGGCGACGGCGGGCAGGAAGCCCGGCGCCGGGACGATGAAGCCGCCCTCGCCCTGGATGGGCTCGACGACGATGGCGGCGAGGTTGGCGGCGCCGACCTGCTTCTCGATGAGGTCGATGGCGCGCGCGGCGGCGGCCGGGCCGTCGAGGCCGTCGCGGAACGGGTAGCTCAGCGGGGCGCGGTAGACCTCGGGGGCGAAGGGGCCGAACCCGTTCTTGTACGGCATGTTCTTGGCCGTCATGGCCATCGTGAGGTTCGTGCGGCCGTGGTAGGCGTGGTCGAAGACGACGACGGCCTGCCGGCCGGTGTGCGCGCGGGCGATCTTCACGGCGTTCTCGACGGCCTCGGCGCCGGAGGTGAAGAAGGCGCTCTTCTTGGCGAAGTCGCCGGGGGTGAGCTCGGCGAGACGCTCGGCGAGCTCCACGTAGGACTCGTACGGCGTGATCATGAAGCAGGTGTGGGTGAACCGCTCGACCTGCTCGCCCACGGCGGCCACGACCGCGGGGGCGGAGTTGCCGACGGTGGTCACGGCGATGCCGGAGCCGAGGTCGGCGAAGGAGTTGCCGTCGACGTCCACGACGACGCCCCCGCCGGCGGCGGCGGCGTAGAAGGGCATCGAGGAACCGACGGCGGCCGAGACCGCGGCGGTGCGGCGGGCGGCCAGCTCGCGCGACCGGGGTCCGGGGACCTCGGTGACGAGCCGGATCTCCTGCGGCAGCGCGGGGCCACCGGTCTGCTGGGCCTGGGGGCTGAGCGTCGTCATGACCCGACGGTACGTCCGCAGCGCGTCCCCGTCAGTGCCCGGGATGCACCGTCTGGACGTCGCTGACGGTGCATCCTGTCCCTCGTGGTGCAGCTCAGCGACCTCCTGGCGACGGAGTCCCTCGCCCTGCGGCTCATCGGCGGCGACCCGCGGGTCGCCGTCCGCTGGGTCGCCACGAGCGAGCTGGACGACCCCACCGCGTTCCTGGAGGGCGGCGAGCTGCTGCTGACCACCGGGCTGCGCGTCCCGCGCGCCGGCTGGGCGGCGTGGGTGGGGCGCCTGGTGGCCGCCGGGGTGTCCGGGGTGGGCTTCGGCGTCGGGCTCAGCCACCGCACCGTGCCCCGCACCCTCACCGCCGCGGCGGCCGCGACCGGCCTGGCCCTCGTCGAGGTGCCGGTCCCCACCCCCTTCATCGCCGTCTCCCGCCGCCTGGCCGACCTGCTGCGGCGCAGCGAGAACGAGGCCGAGGCCGCCGCCGCGCGCGTGCAGCGCGACCTCGCGGCGCTCGCCGCGGGCCCGGACGGGACGCGGGCCGTCCTGCACCGCGCGGCCCGCGCGGCCGGTGGGCGGGCCTGGCTGCTGGACGCCTCGGGGGCCGTCGTGGCCGCCAGCAGCACCGACCCGCCGCCGCCCGCCGCGCTCGACGGGCTGCGCCGGGTCCGGGGGCAGGGCGCGCGGGCCGCCTGGAGCGACGTCGGGGCCGCCGGGTCGACGACGCTGCGCGCCAGCGGGACGTCGCGCTGGCTGCTGGTGACCGGTCCCCGCGAGGTCCCGCGGGCGGTGCACGCCACGCTCGGGACGGCGGCCGCGCTGCTGGGCCTGCTCTCGGCCCGCCCCGGCGACCCCGGCGGCGTCACGCCGGTGCTCGTCAACCTCGTCCTGGACGGGCGCACGGACCTGGCCCGCCGGCTGGCCGCCACCGTCCCGGTCCCCCTGCCCGACCCCCTCGTGGTCGTGCGCTGGGCCGGCCGGCCCCCCGCGGGGCCCCTGGTGGGCGACGCGTACGCCCTGTGCGGCACCACCGACCTGCCCGACCTGCCCGACCTGCCCGACCTGCCCGGGCGCGCGGGCGTGGGCCGCCCGGTGCCGCTGGAGCAGGCCGCCGAGGGCCGCCGCAGCGCCGACCTGGCCTTCGCCCGGACCGGTCCCGCCCGACCCGTCGCGCACGCCGACGGCCGGTCGCTGCCGGAGCTGGTGGCCCCCGACGCCCTGGCGGGGTGGGCCCGGGACCGGCTGGCGGGCCTGGACCCCCAGCTGCGCGCCACGGTCCGCGCGTTCCTGGCCCACCACGGCGCCCGGCAGCCCACCGCCGAGGCCCTCGGCGTGCACCGCAACACCCTGAGGCAGCGGCTGGCGCGCGCCGAGACGGTGCTGGGCGCGTCGCTGGAGGACCCGACCGAGCGGGCGGAGCTGTGGCTGGCCCTCGGCGCCACCGGCGGCTGACACACTGCCGCCGTGGCCCTCGACCCCGCCGACCTGCCCGCCGCCGCGCTGGAGTTCCTCGCCGAACGCCACCTGGCGACCCTGACGACCCTGCGGGCCGACGGGTCCCCGCACGTCGTGCCCGTCGGGTTCACCTTCGACCCGGCCACGCGCGAGGCCAGGGTCATCACCTCGGGGACCAGCCGCAAGGCCGTGCACGCCGCCCGGGGATCGCGCTGCGTCGTGGCGCAGGTCGACGGCCGGCGGTGGCTGTCGCTGGAGGGGGCCGGGCGCGTGCTCACCGGCGCCGGGGACGTGCGCGAGGCCGAGGAGCGCTACGCCGCGCGGTACCGCACCCCGCGACCCAACCCCGCCCGCGTCGTCGTGGTCTTCACCGTCGACCGGGTGCTGGGGTCGGTCCCGCCCTGGGACTAGCGCTCGAACGTCACCATGAGCTCGACGACGCGGTCCAGGAAGGCGTCGACGGGCGCCTCGCGGTACCCGCGGCCGCCGCGGCGCGGGCGGAACAGCGCCCCGCGGACGTCGTCGGCGGACAGCCGCGCCGTGCCCTGGAAGTGGTCGGCGAGCAGGTCGCACAGGTCGTCGACGTCGCGCGGGCGGTACCCGCGGCGCAGCCCGCGCGCGCGGGGGAACCGGTCGCCGGGGGCCTCCCCCAGCCGTCCCGAGACGGCCGCCGCGAGGGCCGCGCGGCGCTCGGTGAACTGCCGCTGGTCGCTGCGGGCCAGCGCGTGGGCGCGCTCGCGCCGGGCCAGGGCGTCCTCGAGGTCGGCCAGCAGGTCGTCGGTCTCCTCGACGTCGTAGCCGCGCAGCTGGGACCCGAACCCGACCGTGCGCACCTGGGCCGAGGACACCTTCCCCGTGGGCACCGCCCGGGACAGGTGGTCCAGGAACAGGTCGACGTCGGCGACCCGGTAGCCCCGGCGCAGACCCCCCGCCCGGCGGGGGCGTTCGAGGAGCAGCTGCGACAGCGGTGCACCCTCGAGGTCGGTGGTCATGCGGTCGGCTGCTCCGGACCGATGGCGGCGAGCTGGCCGCACGCGCCGTCGATCTCGCTGCCGCGGGTGTCGCGGACGGTCGTGGGGATGCCGCGGGCCTCCAGCGCGGCGACGAACGCCTTCTCCACGGCCGGGTCCGAGGCCGTCCACTTCGACCCCGGCGTCGGGTTCAGCGGGATGGGGTTGACGTGGACCCAGCCGCGGCCGCGGGCGTTGAGCAGCTTGCCGAGGCGGTCGGCGCGCCAGGCCTGGTCGTTGATGTCCCGGATCAGCGCGTACTCGATGCTGACGCGGCGCCCGGTGGCCTCGAAGTAGCGGCGGGCCGCGTCCAGTGCCTCCCCGACCTTCCACCGCTGGTTGATCGGCACGAGGTCGTCGCGCAGCTCGTCGTCGGGGGCGTGCAGGCTCAGCGCCAGCGTGGCCGCGATGCCCTCGGCGGCGAACTTGTCGATGGCCGGGACGAGCCCGACGGTCGACATCGTGATGCCGCGCGCGGAGATGCCCAGGCCGTCGGGGGCGGGCTGGGTGAGCCGGCGGACGGCGGCGACGGCCGACTTGTAGTTGGCCAGCGCCTCCCCCATGCCCATGAAGACGACGTTGTTGACGCGGCCCGGCCCGCCGGGGACCTCCCCGCGGGCCAGGGCCCGGGAGGCGGCCGTGACCTGCTCGACGATCTCGGCCGTCGACAGGTTGCGCGTCAGTCCCGCCTGGCCGGTCGCGCAGAACGGGCAGTTCATGCCGCAGCCGGCCTGGCTGGAGATGCAGATCGTGTCGCGGTTCTTGTAGCGCATGAGGACCGACTCGACGAGGGCGCCGTCGTGCAGGCGGTACAGCGTCTTGACCGTGGTGCCCTTGTCGGCCGTGAGCGTGCGGACCTTCGTCAGCAGCGTCGGCAGCAGCGCCTCGGAGATCCTGGCGCGGCTGGCCGCCGGCAGGTCGGTCATCTTCTCCGGATCGTCCTCGAGCCGCTCGAACCACTGCGTGGCGAGCTGCTTGCCGCGGAAGGCCTTCTCCCCCAGCGCGACCATCGCCTCGCCGCGCTCGGCGGGTTCGAGGTCGACGAAGTGCCGCGGCGGCTTGCCGCGGCGCGGGGCCGACATGACGAGCTTGCCGGGGCCGGCCGGGGCCAGCGGCAGGGGCTCGCGCGGCGGGGAGGTGAGGTCTGCGGGAGTCGACATCGTGACTCCATGGTAAGGGCGGTTCGGCGGGTCAGGGGCCGACGAACCACACCAGCAGCAGGTGCACCACCGGCGCCGCGGGCAGCAGGGAGTCCAGCCGGTCCATGACCCCGCCGTGACCGGGCAGCAGCGTGCCCATGTCCTTGATGCCGAGGTCCCGCTTGAGCATCGACTCCGACAGGTCCCCGCCGATGGCCACGACCACCGTCACCAGGCCCAGGACGACGCCCTGCCACCAGTGCCCGCCCAGGGCCAGCGGCACGGCCAGCCCCCCGGCCAGGGCCCCGACGACGAGCGAGCCGGCCGTGCCCTCCCAGGACTTCTTCGGGCTGATCGAGGGGGCCATGGGGTGCTTGCCGAACAGGACGCCGGCCGCGTACCCGCCGACGTCGCTGCCGACGACGACCAGCACGAAGATCAGGACCCGCCACGCGCCCTGCGTCGCGGCCAGCATGAGCATGGCGAAGCCGGCCAGCAGCGGCCCGTAGGTGACGATGAAGATGCCGCCGACGACGTCGCGGACCGGGGGCACCGGCACGGGCGAGCCGTGGTCCTCGTCACCGCCGGCGACGAGCCGGTGCACGAGCACCGCGAACACCGTCAGGGCGTACGCCACGAACAGCGTCTCGCCCCCGCCGAGGTAGGCGCCGGGCAGCATCGCGAGCGTGCCCGCGACGGGCGGCAGGACGGGGATGCGCAGGTGCCGCGCGCGGAAGGCGCGGACCATCTCCACGGTGCCGTAGAGCACCGCCGCGCTGGCCAGCACGAGGAAGGCCTCGCGGCGGACGAATAGGCTCGCGACCAGGACACCGCCCATCGCCAGTCCCATGCCGATCGCGGCGGGCAGGTTGCGTCCGGCTCGCCGCGGCGGCCTCCGCGTGGTCTCGCTGGTCACGGTTCGTCGTCGCCGGTGGTCCTCAGACGGCGAGGAGCTCGGCTTCCTTGTTCTTGAGCAGCTCGTCGACGGCGTCGACGTGCCTCTTGGTCACCGACTCCAGCTCCTTCTCGGCGCGGGTGACCTCGTCCTCGCCGGCCTCGCCGTCCTTGACGATGCGGTCGAGCTCCTCCTTGGCCCGGCGGCGGACGTTGCGCAGCGAGACGCGGGCGTCCTCGGCCTTGGACCGGGCGAGCTTGATGTAGTCCTTGCGGCGCTCCTCGGTCAGCTGCGGCAGCACGATGCGGATGACGTTGCCGTCGTTGCCCGGGTTGACGCCGAGGTCGGAGTTGCGCAGCGCCTTCTCGATCTCGCCCATCGCGCCCCGGTCGAAGGGGGTGATGAGGACCGAGCGGGCTTCGGGGATCTGGAAGCTCGCGAGCTGCTGCAGCGGCGTGGGTGCGCCGTAGTAGTCCACCATGATCTTGAAGAACATCGCGGCGTTGGCGCGGCCGGTGCGGATCGCCCCGAAGTCCTCCTTGGCGACCTCGACGGCCTTTTCCATCTTCTCCTCGGCCTCGAGGAGGGTGTCGTCGATCACGGTGGTCCCTTCGTCCTTCGTCCTGTCGCCGCAGGCCCCGACACGGGCTGACGAAGCGTCAGCCCGCGATCACCTGCGTGCCGATCCTCTCACCCCGCAGCGCGCGCGCCACGCCCTGGCCCTCCATGCCGAAGACGATCATCGGCAGCCGGTTGTCCATGCAGAGGCTGAAGGCCGTCGTGTCGACGACGCGCAGGTTCTTCTGCAGGGCCTCGGAGTAGGTGATCGTCTCGATCTTGGTCGCGGTCGGGTCCTTGCGGGGGTCGCCCGTGTAGACGCCGTCGACCCCGTTCTTGGCCATCAGGACGGCGTCGGCGCGCACCTCCAGGGCCCGCTGCGCCGCGACGGTGTCGGTGGAGAAGTACGGCATGCCCGCCCCGGCGCCGAAGATGACGACGCGACCCTTCTCCATGTGCCGGATGGCGCGGCGGGGGATGTACGGCTCGGCGACCTGCCCCATGGTGATGGCGGTCTGCACGCGGGTCGCGATGTCCTGCTGCTCCAGGAAGTCCTGCAGGGCCAGGGCGTTCATGACCGTGCCGAGCATGCCCATGTAGTCGGCGCGGCTGCGCTCCATGCCCCGCTGGGACAGCTCGGCCCCGCGGAAGAAGTTGCCGCCGCCGACGACGATGGCGACCTGGACGCCCTGCTTGACCGGACCGGCGATCTCCCGGGCCACCTGGGCGATGACGTCGGGGTCGACGCCGACCTGGCCGTTGCCGAAGAACTCCCCCGAGAGCTTGAGCAGCACGCGCTGGTAGGCGGGCCGCGGGTGGACGGTCCCGGCCTCGAGGTCGACGGTCAGGCTGGGCTCGCTCACGCGGGGGCTCCTCGGGTGGTCGCACTGGGTCTGGGGCGGGGTCTGGGGCAGTCTGCCCCAGTGGGGCTGGGGAGGTCACGCTGAGTGAGGCGCGACTGGTCCGGACGTGCGAACGGGGTGGGGGGACCGTGGTCCCCCCACCCCGTCACGTCGTCGTGCGAGCGGTGATCAGACGCCGGCCCGGAAGCGGGCGAAGGCGGTGACCTGCGCGCCGGCGTCGGCCAGCAGCTTGGTGATGGTCACCTTCTGGTCCTTGGCGAACGGCTGCTCGAGCAGCACGTTGTCCTTGAAGAAGGAGTTGACGCGACCCTCGATGATCTTGGGCAGCGCGGCCTCGGGCTTCTTCTCCTCGCGCGCGGTCTCCTCGGCGATGCGGCGCTCGGACTCGACCTTCTCGGCCGGCACCTCGTCGCGGGTGAGGTAGGTCGGGCTCATCGCCGCGGTGTGCATCGCGATGTCCTTGCCGAGGGCGTCGTTGTCGACGTCCAGGGCCACGAGGACGCCGATGGTCGGCGGCAGGTCGGTGGCGGTGCGGTGCAGGTACGCCGAGACGTGCTTGCCCTCGATGCGCGCGACGTTGGGGACGAGGATCTTCTCGCCCATGGTGGCGTTGGCCTCGTCGAGGACGGCCTGCACGGTCTTGCCGTCGATCTCGGAGGCGAGCAGCGAGGCGGAGTCGGTGGCGCCGACGGCCACGGCCTGGTCGAGGACCTGCTGGGCCAGGGTGACGAAGCCCTCGGACTTGGCGACGAAGTCGGTCTCGCAGTTGACCTGGACCATGACACCGAGGCCACCGTCGACGTGCACGGCCACGAGGCCGTTGGACGCGTCGCGGTCGGCGCGCTTGGCGACGCCCTTCTGACCCTTGATGCGGAGCAGCTCGATGGCCTTCTCGACGTCGCCCTCGGTCTCCACGAGCGCGTTCTTGCAGTCGAGCATGCCGGCGCCGGTCTTCTCGCGCAGCGCCTTGACGTCAGCGGCGGTGTACGCAGCCACGGTCGTTCCTCTCGTCGTGTCCGAACTGGTGGTGTCCGTGAGCATCTGGGTGTGTCTGGGGGTGGACGCGCGGACGCCCCGGGCCTGGGAGGGCCCGGGGCGTCACCACAGGCGTCCTGTGTCCGTACCTGAGGGAGGTCAGGCCTGGGCGGCGGCTTCGGCCGGCTCGCCCTCGGCGGCGACCTCGGCCGGCTGACCCTCGGCGGCCTCGGCCGCGGCGACCTCGGGGGCGGTGGAGCCCTCGGCGGTCGCGACGGACTCGGAGCCACCGGTCTGCTCACCCTCGTTGCCGGCGAGCAGGTCCTGCTCCCAGGCGGCCAGGGGCTCGGCGTCGGTGCCCGACTTGCCGCCGTGGCGGACCTGCAGGCCGTCGGCGACGGCGTCGGCGATGACCCGCGTCAGCAGCGTGACGGAGCGGATCGCGTCGTCGTTGCCGGGGATCCGGTAGTCGACGTCGTCCGGGTCGCAGTTGGAGTCGAGGATCGCGACGACGGGGATGTTCAGCTTCTTGGCCTCGTCGACGGCCAGGTGCTCCTTGTTGGTGTCCACGATCCACACGGCGGAGGGGACCTTCGCCATGTCGCGCAGACCACCGAGGGTCTTCTCCAGCTTCTCCTTCTCGCGGCGCAGGACGAGGAGCTCCTTCTTCGTGAGGCCGGAACCGGCCACGTCGTCGAAGTCGACCTCCTCGAGCTCGCGCAGGCGCGAGATCCGCTTGGAGACGGTGGAGAAGTTGGTCAGCATGCCGCCGAGCCAGCGCTGGTTGACGTAGGGCATGCCCACGCGGCGGGCCTGCTCGGCGATGGACTCCTGAGCCTGCTTCTTCGTCCCGATGAACAGGATGGTGCCGCCGTGGGCGACGGTCTCCTTGACGAAGTCGTAGGCGCGGTCGATGAACGACAGCGACTGCTGCAGGTCGATGATGTAGATGCCGTTGCGCTCGGTGAACAGGAAGCGCTTCATCTTCGGGTTCCAGCGGCGGGTCTGGTGGCCGAAGTGCACACCGGACTCGAGCAGCTGGCGCATCGTCACGACGGCCATGGGTGGTCCTCCTCGTGCCGGCCCCTGCGGCGGGGCCGATCGGTTCGTCCGCGGCGTCCCGGTCGGACCGCCGCGCCTGGCCCCCCGAGCGCACCCGACCGCCGGGGTGACCCGGTGGACCGAGAGGGTGCTCCCCCCTGCGCGGCGGCAGGGAAGGGGGACGCGATGTCACCCGGGAGGGTCCCTCGGGTGAGGGACACGCACGGGTGCCCGCCTAGTCTACGACGCGTGAGCACTGGTCTCGACCGCACCGCGTCCCCCGCCCGCCCGGCACCGGGACCGGTGTCCCGGCTGCGGCGCTTCGGGCCCACCGTCTTCGCGGAGATGTCGGCCCTGGCCCAGCGCACGGGGGCGGTCAACCTGGGCCAGGGCTTCCCCGACGCGGACGGGCCGGCGACGCTGCTGGACGACGCCGTCGCGGCGATCCGCTCGGGGCACAACCAGTACCCGCCCGGCGTGGGGGTGCCCGCCCTCCTCGACGCCGTCGCCGAGCACCAGCGGCGCTTCTACGGCCTCGACCTGGACCCCGGCTCCCAGGTGCTCGTGACCGCCGGGGCCACCGAGGCGGTCGCCGCGGGCGTCCTGGCGCTGTGCGAGGCCGGCGACGAGGTCGTCGTCCTCGAACCGGCCTACGACTCCTACCCGGCGGTCATCGCCCTCGCCGGGGCCGTGCAGCGGTCGGTGCCCCTGCTGCCGGGTCCCGACGGGTTCGCCCTGGACCGGCAGGCCCTGCGGGCGGCGTTCTCCGAGCGCACCCGGCTCGTGCTGCTGAACACCCCGCACAACCCCACCGGGACGGTCCTGGGCGCCGACGACCTGGCCGCCGTCGCCGCGCTGGCCGTGGAGTTCGACGCCGTGGTCGTCACCGACGAGGTCTACGAGCACCTCGTCTTCGACGGCCGCGCGCACACCCCGGTGGCGACGCTGCCGGGGATGGCCGAGCGCACCCTGACGGTCTCCTCGGCGGGCAAGACGTTCTCGGTGACCGGCTGGAAGGTCGGCTGGGTCAGCGGCCCGGCGCCGCTGGTCGCGGCGGTGCGGACCGTCAAGCAGTTCCTCACCTACGTCAACGCCGGGCCGTTCCAGCCGGCCGTGGCGAGCGCGCTGGCCCTGCCCGACGAGTTCTACACCGGCCTGGCGGCCGACCTGCAGCGCCGCCGGGACCTGCTCGTGGAGGGCCTGCGCGCGGCGGGCTTCGCCGTGGCCGTCCCGGCCGGGACGTACTTCGCGGTGGCCGACCCGCGGCCGCTGGGCTTCGCCGACGGCACCGACCTGTGCCGCCGGCTGCCCGAGCTGGCCGGGGTGGTGGGGGTGCCCGTCTCGGCGTTCTGCGACCCCGGCTCCGCCGCGGCGCAGGCCTGCGCACCGCTGGTGCGGTTCACCTTCTGCAAGTCCGACGCCGTCCTGCACTCCGCGGTCGAGCGGCTGCAGGTGCTGCAGTCGCGCTGATGCCGTCCCCGCAGCCGCACCCGCAGCCGCGACCGGGGCCGGAGCTGCGGGCCGCGCTGGAGGCCGAGCGGGCCGAGGCGCTGGTGCGCGTGGCGGGCCTGGAGCGCGAGCTGGCCAGCGCGCTGGAGGCCGCGGCCGAGGGCACCGCCGACGACGAGCACGACCCGGAGGGCTCGACCACGGCCTTCGAGCGGGCGCAGGTGGCGGCCGTCCTGGAGCAGGTGCGCGGGCGGCTGGTCGCCCTGGACGACGCGCTGGCCCGGTTCGACGACCCCGGTTTCGGGGTGTGCACCCGGTGCGGGCGGCCCATCGCGGCGGACCGGCTGGCGGCGCGGCCGTGGGCCACGACGTGCGTGGGGTGCGCCGCGCGCTGACCCGGCCGGGGCACCGCCCGCGGGTGCGGGGTCCGCGTGCACAGGGGCCGACCGTCCACAGCGGGCCGGTCCCGGCCCGCCGCACCGCGCCGGGGCGGGTGAGGGTGGGCCGGTGCTGAGCTCCTCCGTCCCCCCGGTCCTGGTCCCGCTGGCGGCGGCCGGGCTGGCCGTGGCCGCGCTGAGCGGTCCTCCCGCCGCGCCCGGGCCCGCGCGCACCCCGGTCGCGGCGTGGGGGTGGCCCGTGACGCCGCACCGGGTCCTGCGCGGTTTCGACGACGTCGGGCGGTACGCCGCCGGGCACCGTGGGCTGGACCTGGCCGTCTCCCCCGGCCGGCCGGTCGTCGCCGTCGCGGCCGGGTCGGTCACGTTCGCCGGTCCCGTGGCCGGCCGGTCCGTCGTCGTGGTGCTGCACGCCGACGGTGTTCGGACGACGTACGAACCGGTCGCCCCCCTCGTCACCGCCGGCTCGACGGTCGCCGGCGGCCAGCCGCTGGGGGTCGTGGCGGCGACACCGGCGCACTGCGCGGTGCCGTGCCTGCACCTGGGCGCCCGCGCCGGCGAGGTCTACCTCGACCCGGCCCTGCGCCTGCGCCCGGCCGCTCCCGTGCTGCTGCCGCTGGGCCAGGCGTGAGGCTCAGCTGGCGTCGGAGAGCTTCCCGCGCAGCTGCAGGACCGCCTTGGTGTGCATCTGGCAGATCCGCGACTCGGTGACGCCGAGGACGCGGCCGATCTCGGCCAGCGTCAGGCCCTCGTAGTAGTAGAGGGTGACGACGATCTTCTCCCGCTCGGGCAGCTGGTTGATGGCCCGCGACAGGAGGAACTTCGTCTCCTCGCTCTCGAAGGCCGCGACGGGGTCCTCGGCCTTGGTGTCCTCCAGGGTGTCGACGAGGGAGAGCTTGTCGCCCTTCTCACCGGACACGCTCAGCAGCTCGTCGAGCGCGACGACGTTGACGTAGGAGACCTGGCTGAAGATGTGGTGCAGGTCCGAGAGCGGGATGCCCATCCGCTCGGCGACCTCGGCCTCGGTGGGGGTGCGGTGCAGCTCCCCCTCCAGGGTCGCGTAGGTCCGCTCGACCTCGCGGGCCTTGCTGCGCACCGACCGCGGGATCCAGTCGATGGCGCGCAGCTCGTCGATGATGGCGCCGCGGATGCGGGAGATGGCGTACGTCTCGAACTTGATGGCGCGCTCGATGTCGAACTTCTCGATGGCGTCGATGAGGCCGAAGATCCCGTAGGAGACCAGGTCGGCCTGCTCGATGTTCGGCGGCAGGCCCACACCCACGCGCCCGGCGACGTACTTGACCAGCGGCGAGTAGTGCATGATCAGCTTCTCGCGGACGTAGGGGTCCGCGGAGGCCTTGAACTCCTCCCACATGGCCCGCAGGGCGGCCTCGGCCGCCTCCTGCTCCGGTGTGAGGGGTCCCTTGCCCTTGCGGCTGCTGAACCGGGCGTTCGCCTGGGGCCGACCGGCCGGCTGGACCTCCTCGACGGGGGGCTGCGCGCTGTCGGCGGACTGCTGCTCGGTCGTGCCGGTGGTGTCGATGCCGCGCTCCTTACCGTCGTCGACCACTCGCAGGCCGGACTCGCGTTCCGACTGCGCGGTGGAGGCACGGTTGCGCCCCGCTCCTGGTTCCACCGTGGTCCTCCCCCCGACCGCCACGCCCCGGGATGGGCCTGACGGTGCGAAACTCCGCAGACGTTGCACGCAGACGTGCGTGTCGATCTGCGTCGTTGACAGCGTAGCGTGACCAGGCAACTCCTGTACGCTACGAAGGTCAGCTCGTCCGTCGGTCCGTCCCGCCGGGGGGCCTCACCGCCGCGGATCGGCCGGCGGCGCCGCCGCAACCCGCGGCAGGCCGGCACCACGATCCTCCCCCGGCGACGCAGCCGCACCCCGGGCGGTGCCCACCGACCCTCGAGCCCCACGGGCCGACCAGCAGCGCCCGGACCACCCCGCGGCGCACGCAGCGGCCGGTCCCCCGACGACCCGGGTGGAGCAGACCGTCGCGGCGGGTCGCGACGAGGGCACCACGGCGGCCAGGGCACCGGCTGCACGTGGCCACGGCCCCACGTGGGCCGGGCTCCTGCCGAGGCCGGGGCCGACGGGAGGGTGCAGCCGGGCCGGGCGCACCCCTCCCCCACCCTCGCCCTGTGCCCGATCCGCGGCAGGACGGCCGACGGCGGACCGCGGCCGGGAGAGTCCCGGACCGCCGGCCCGCCGCCGCGCCCGTCAGTCGCCCTTCACGTTCACGACCTGCCGCAGCGTGTGGCGCACCTCCACGAGGTCGGCGGCGTCGGCCATGACCCGGTCGATGTCCTTGTAGGCGGCGGGGATCTCGTCGAGGAACGCGTCGGTGTCGCGGTACTCGATGCCCGCCATGGCCTCCCGCAGCTGCTCGCGGGTGAACCTCCGCCGCGCGGCGGACCGGCTGTACTCCCGGCCCGCGCCGTGCGGCGAGGAGTCCAGCGCCATCCGGTTCCCCTTGCCCACCACGACGTAGCTGGCGGTGCCCATCGACCCCGGGACCAGACCGGGGCGCCCCTCGTCGGCGCGGATCGCCCCCTTGCGCGACAACCACACCTCCCGGCCGAAGTGCCTCTCGCGCGAGGTGTAGTTGTGGTGGCAGTTGATCCGCTCCTGCTCCTGGACCTCGACCCCCAGGAACTCCCCGAGCCGGGCCGCGACCCGGTCCACCATCTCCTCGCGGTTCAGCAGCGCGAACTGCTGCGCCCACCGCAGGTCGCTGACGTAGTCGTCGAACTCGGCCGTGCCCTCGACCAGGTAGGCCAGGTCGCGGTCGGGCAGCGGCACGAACCACTGCGCGCACAGCCGCTGGGCGACGGCGATGTGGTGGGTCGCGAGCTTGTTGCCCGGCCCCCGGGACCCCGAGTGCAGGAACAGCCACACCGCGCCCGTCTCGTCGAGGGACACCTCGATGAAGTGGTTGCCCGACCCCAGCGTCCCCAGCGCCGTGCGCCACGCCGGGGCCAGCGCCTCGCGGAACCCGGCCCGGTGCGGTTCGAGCTGCTCGAGCTCGGCCACGCGCGGGACGGCCGTCGGCTCCACGACCCGGTTCGCCGCACCCGCCGACAGCGGCACCGACCGCTCGATCGCCACCCGCAGGACCGACAGGTCCCGGCCGGCCAGGTCCGCGGCCGAGAACTGCGTCCGCACCGCGATCATGCCGCAGCCGATGTCGACCCCGACGGCCGCCGGGATGATGGCGCCGTCGGTCGGGATGACCGACCCGACGGTCGCCCCCTTGCCGAGGTGGGCGTCGGGCATCAGCGCGATGTGCGGGTGGATGAAGGGCATCGTCGCGGCGGTCTCCGCCTGACGGCGGGTCTTCTCCTCCAGGATCGACGCCCAGTTCACCAGCTTGTCCGCGAGCCGCTCCACCGTTCCACCTCTCTCGACAGGCCTGCGCGGCAACGGTTCCCGCGCCAGGCCGGGGATCGACGATACGCACCGCCCCCGCCGGCCGCCCACCGGTTTTCACGCCGCCGGCCCCCGGCACCAGCCGTCGCCGGCCCGCGCCGCGTGGGCCGACAGCTCCAGCCGGCCCAGCACGGCCTGCACCGCGGCGACGTCCAGGCCGGCGTCCCGCGCCAGCCGGTCCAGGTCCGCCCCGCCCCGTCGCGGCAGGCACTCGGCGACCCGCAGCTCGTCCCGCTCCAGCCCGTCGAAGGGCCGGCGTTCGGCCTGCCGGGCCGTGACGGCCTCGCGGCCGAGGTCGCCGAGGAGCTCGGCGACCTCCTCGGCGCTCGTGACGCAGACGGCCCCCCGCTCGCGCAGCAGCCGGTGGCAGCCCGCCGAGGCCGCCGACGTCACCGGCCCGGGGACGGCCCCGACCGGGCGCATCAGCCGCTCGGCCCGGTCGGCCGTGGACAGCGCACCCGAGCGCCAGGCCGCCTCGACGACCACGGTCCCCCGCGTCAGCGCCGCGATGAGGCGGTTGCGCTCCAGGAAGCGCCACCGGGTGGGCGTGGACCCCGGCGGCACCTCCGAGACCAGCGCGCCGGTGCGCCCCAGCGTCGCCAGCAGGGCCGCGTTGCCGGCCGGGTACGTGCGGTCCACCCCGCAGGCCAGCACGGCGACGCTCACGCCGCCGACCGCGAGCGCCGCGCGGTGCGCGGCCGCGTCGATGCCGAACGCGCCGCCGCTGACGACGGCGAACCCCCGCTCGGCGAGGCCGGCGGAGAGCTCGGAGGCGACGTGCTGGCCGTAGCCGGTGGCCGCCCGCGACCCCACGAGGGCGGCGCTGCGGGCGGTGACGCCGGCGAGCCGGGCGGGCCCGCGGACCCACAGGCAGAACGGCGCTCCCAGGGACCGGTCGCCGGTGGCGTCGACGTCGAGGTCGGACAGGGTGGTGGGCCACTCCTCGTCGCCGGGCACGACGAGCCGCCCGCCGGCGGCACGGACGGCGGCGACGTCGGAGGCGGGGTCCGTCTCGTGCAGCCGGGTCCGCCAGCGGTCGGGGCCGCGACCGGAGACGACGGCTTCGAGCGCCAGCGGGGCGCCCACCTCGGCGACGAGCCGGGCCGCGGCGGCGTCGCCCGGTTCGGCGAGCCGGCTCCAGGCGGCGCGGGCGAGCCGGTCGTCGGCCAGGGCGGGCCTCAGCGCGGGCGGCACGGGGCGCGGGGCCGGGGTGCCCCGCGCGGGGGTGGCGCTCACGCGGCCACCGCCGAGGTGAGGGCGCCGCGCAGGGCCAGGGCCCGCCCGACGTCGTCGCGGTCCGGAGCGGGGGCGCCGCGCAGGTCGGCGACCGTCCACGCCAGCCGCAGGACGCGGTCGACGCCGCGCAGGGTCAGCAGGCCCCGGTCCAGCGCGCGGTCGAGGTCGCGGGTGGTCTCGGCGGGCAGCCGCAGGGGCCCGCGCAGCAGCGGCCCCCGCAGCTCGCCGTTGGTGAGCACGCCGTGGCGGGCCAGGCGCTCGCGCTGCACGGCGCGGGCGGCGGCGACGCGGGCGGCCACGACGGCGGTGCTCTCCCCCGCGACGGGGTCGGCGACGTCGGCGCGGGTCACGGCGTGCACCTGCAGCTGGACGTCGACGCGGTCCAGCAGCGGCCCGGACAGCTTCGTGGCGTAGCGGCGGCGGGCCTGCGGGGTGCAGGTGCAGTCGACGCCCTTGCCCACGGCCCGGCCGCACGGGCAGGGGTTGGCCGCGAGGACGAGCTGGAAGCGGGCCGGGTAGCGGGCGGTGCCCCGGGCGCGGTGCAGCACCAGCTCGCCGTGCTCCAGCGGCTGGCGCAGCGCGTCGAGCACCCGCGCCTCGAACTCGGGCGCCTCGTCGAGGAACAGCACGCCGCGGTGGGCGCGGGAGACGGCACCGGGGCGCGGTACGCCGCTGCCGCCGCCGACGAGGGAGGCCACCGACGCGGTGTGGTGGGGGTCCTCGTAGGGCGGGCGCGTGATGAGGGCGGTCCCGGGGCGCCCGCGCAGGGTGCCGGCCACGGAGTGGACGGCGGTGACCTCCAGGGCCGCGTCCTCGTCGAGGTCGGGCAGCAGGCCGGGCAGGCGCGCGGCGAGCATGGTCTTGCCGGCCCCGGGTGGGCCGTTCATGAGCAGGTGGTGGCCACCGGCGGCGGCCACCTCCAGCGCGAACCGGGCCTCGGTCTGGCCGACGACGTCGGCGAGGTCGAGTGGGCGGGCGGTCACGGGCCGGGCGGGCGGGACGAAGGCCCGCGGCGGGTCGGGCAGCTCCAGGGGCGGGTCCCCGCGGTACTCGGCGACGAGCTCGGCCAGCCAGCGCGCGCCGCGCACGGTGATGCCGGGCACGAGGGCGGCCTCACCGGCCGTGGCCTCGGGCACGACGACGCGCCGCACACCGGCCCGGGCCGCGGCCAGGACGGCCGGCAGGACGCCGTCGACGGCCCGGACGCTGCCGTCCAGGCCCAGTTCGCCGAGGTGGACGGTCTCGGCCGACGCCTCGGGGGGCAGGACGCCCGCGGCGGTGAGCGTGGCGACGGCGACGCTGAGGTCGAACGCGGACCCGTTCTTGGGCAGCGTGGCCGGGGACAGGTTGACGGTGATGCGCTGGGAGGGCAGGGGGAAGCCGGAGTTGGCGGCCGCGGCCCGGACCCGGTCCTTGGCCTCGTTGAGCGAGGCGTCGGGCAGTCCGACGAGGACGAAGGCGGGGATGCCGGCGGAGATGTCGGCCTCCACCTCCACGAGGTGCCCGTCGAGCCCGATGAGCCCGACCGCGAGGCAGCGCGCCAGGGCCATCAGAGCACCGCGCGCAGGTGCTCGACGTGGGCCGGGCCGCGGTCGGCGGGGGTCACGGCGACCACGTCGAAGCGGATGGCGCCGTACCGCACGTCGGGGCGGGCCCGCAGCCACTCCTGCGTCAGGTCGCGCAGGCGCCGCAGCTTGTCGGGGGTGACGGCCTCGGCCGCGGTCCCGGCGCGGCCGCTGCGCCGGGTCTTGACCTCGCAGACGACGAGGACGTCCCCGTCGCGGGCGAGGATGTCGATCTCCCCCCGCCGGCACCGCCAGTTGCGCTCCACGACGGTCATCCCGGCTTCGCTCAGCCACCGAGCGGCGACCCGCTCCCCGTACCGCCCGACGGCGTCCTTCGCACGCACGTGCACCACCTCCGCCGCCAAGACTGCGGCGTCCTGCGGTGGTGGCCGGGGCGGTGCGGTGCCCGCTGTGGACGGTGGGGGCCTGTGGACACCGGGGCGCCGGTGCCGCGGCCCGTCGACACGTCGACCGGTGCTGGAGGGAACGCGCCCCAACGACCCCCCGGCAGTGGGGCGCGTCCCGACGGTCCATCGGCAGCGGACGCGGGAGCGTTACCGATCTCCGCGCGCGAGGTGCGGATCGTCCCGGGACGACGCCGGGGCGCCGGCGTCAGCGGTCGCGCAGCTCCGGGGTGTCGGGCACCTCGATGTCGCGCTTCTGCAGCTCCTCGACGTTGACGTCCTTGAAGGTCACGACCCGCACGTCGCGCACGAACCGCGCCGGCCGGTACACGTCCCAGACCCAGGCGTCGTGCAGCGTCACCTCGAAGTAGGTCTCGCCGTCGGCCGTCCGCACCTGCAGGTCCACCGAGTTGGCGAGGTAGAAGCGCCGTTCGGTCTCCACCACGTAGGAGAAGAGCGACACGACGTCCCGGTACTCGCGGTAGAGCTGCAGCTCCATCTCGGTCTCGTAGTTCTCGAGGTCCTCTGCGCTCACGTGCCCATCATGCCTTCCGCGGCCCGGTCAGTGGTGGACGCCACCGGGGGCCGGGTCCCCCAGCGCGTCGCCGGCGGCCGGCCCGAGGTCGAGGGTCCGGGCCGACGGCTGGACGGTGCGGGGCGCCGGGACGGCGACCCCGGGCAGCCGCCAGCTGCGCCGGTGCTGCTCGCAGGCACCGTGCAGCGCCAGGGCCTGGAGGTGGTCGGGGGCGCTGTAGCCCTTGTTCCCCGCCCAGCCGTAGTGCGGGAACAGCTCGTGCCGCTGCGCCATCAGCGCGTCACGGGTCGTCTTGGCCAGCACGCTGGCCCCGGCGACGGCGGCGCAGGTCACGTCGGCCTTGATGCGCGTCGTGACGAGCGGGGCGTCCCACGCCGGACCGCCGAGGTCGTCGAGCAGGGACGGTTCGCGCGGGTCGCTGAGGTAGTCGTGGTTGCCGTCGAGGATGACGACGTCCGGGGCGACGGGCAGCTGCGCGAGGGCGCGCCGGCCGGCCAGCCGCAGGGCCGCGGTGATCCCCACGGCGTCGATCTCGGCCGGTTCGGTGTGCCCGACGGCCCAGGCCACGGCCCAGCGCTGCACCTTGGGGGTCAGGGCGTCGCGGGCCGCGGGCGTCAGCAGCTTGGAGTCGCGCAGCCCCGCCGGCGCCGTCCTGGTGGCGGCGTCGACGACGAGGACGCCGACGCTGACGGGACCGGCCAGCGCCCCGCGGCCCACCTCGTCGATCCCCGCGACCAGGGTGTGGCCCTCGCGCAGGAACTGCCGCTCCAGGCGCAGGGACGGCGGGACCGACGCGGACCGGCCGGTGGGACGGGCGCTCACTCCGCGCCCGAGGCGCCGCTGACGGAGTCGAAGTCGTGCGGGGTGCTCAGCCAGGTCCAGTGCCCCACGGGCCACACGACGGCGTAGGCCCGGCCCACGACGAGGTCGATCGGCACGAACCCCTGGTGCGGCTTGTCGGTGTTGTAGCGCGAGTCGGCCGACTCGGCGCGGTTGTCGCCCATGACCCACAGCGAGCCCTCGGGCACGGTGACGTCGCACGTCAGCTGGTTCGGGGAGTCGGAGGAGACGTACGGCTCGCCGATCGGGGTGTCGTTCACGGTGACGCTCCCGTCGGGGGCGCACACGACGTGGTCGCCGGGCAGGCCGACGACGCGCTTGATGAGGTGGTCGTCGGAGTCCTCCGGCAGGAGCCCGACGAAGGTCAGCGCCTCGGCCACGACCGTCCCCACGGCGCCCCGCTGCGTCGGCGCGGTCTCGCCCAGCCAGCCGCCGGGGTCGGAGAAGACCACGACGTCGCCGCGGTGCAGCTCGAACGGTCCCGGCGTCAGCTTGCTGACGATGACGCGGTCGCCGATGTCCAGGGTCCGCTCCATGGACTGCGAGGGGATGAAGAACGCCTGCAGCAGGAACGTCTTGACGACCAGGGAGACGACCAGGGCCACCGCCACGACGAGGACGGTCTCCTTGACGGCGGCGAGGACACCGCCGGCCGGGCTGCGCCGGGCCGGGGGCGGCTCGGGTGCGGCCGCGCCCTGGTGCGCGTCGTGCTCGGTGCTCACGAACCGTTCCCCCGTTCGACGGTGCCGGCCGCGCCGAGCGGCCAGGTGATGGCGACCACGCGCCCGATGACGTCCTCGAGCGCGATCGTGCCGCCCCCGGGCGAACCGAGGTGGGAGCGGGAGTCGACGGAGTCGCTGCGGTGGTCGCCCATCACCCACAGTCTCCCTTCCGGCACGGCGATGTCGAACTCGACGTCGCTGGCGGCGTCACCGGGGTGGACGTACGGCTCCTCCAGCGGCTGCCCGTCGACGAGCAGGCGCCCCTGGGCGTCGCAGCAGGTGATGCGGTCCCCCGGCAGCCCGACGACGCGCTTGACGTAGTCGGACTCCCCGGGCCGGAACCCGAGCAGCTCGCCGATCCCGGCACCGAGCCGGGCCAGCCCCCGGGGCGCGGCGGGGGTGTCGGCGAAGGTCCCCGTGCCGTCGAAGACGATCACGTCGCCCCGGCGGACGTCGGTCGCGTCGACGCGCCAGACCAGGACCCGTTCGCCGGGGTCGAGGGTGGGCTGCATCGAGTCGGAGGGGATCGAGAAGGACTGCACGACGAAGGTCCGCACGAGCAGGACCAGCAGCAGCGCGATCGCGAGGACGAGCACGGCCCGCCCGCCGCGGGAACTGCGCCTCGCCGGGGCCGACGGCCGCGGTGGGGTGGTCGTCACGGAACTCCTGCCTCGCGGGGACTGCGCGCCGCGAGCGGCGCGGCCCGGCGAGTCTAGTCAGAACGTCTCCACGGCCTGGGGACGACACGAGCCGGGCCCCCTGGAGGGGACCCGGCTCGTGGGTGTGCGCTGGTGTCAGCCGCGCGGGTTCACCGCGTCGCGACGCTCCTTGATCTTGGCGGCCTTGCCGCGCAGGTCGCGCAGGTAGTACAGCTTGGCGCGCTTGACGTCACCGCGGGTCACGACCTCGATCTTCTCGATGACCGGGGTGTGCAGCGGGAAGGTGCGCTCCACGCCGACGCCGAAGCTGACCTTGCGGACGGTGAAGGCCTCGCGGACGCCACCGCCGGTGCGGCGGATGACGACGCCCTGGAAGACCTGGACACGGGAGCGGCTGCCCTCGATGACCTTGACGTGGACCTTCAGGGTGTCCCCGGCGCGGAACTCGGGGACGTCCGAGCGCAGCGAGGCTGCGTCGATGCTGTCGAGCACGTTCACGGCTCTGCTCTTTCCTCCTGCAGGACGCCACAGGTCATCGGCGCAGGGATCGGTCCCGTGGCGGGAGGTCCGGCGGGCTGGCCCCCTGTGGCGGGCGCACCCCCGCTGCCCGGGGGCAGCGGTCACCGGTCGTCACGGCGTGGTGTTGTCAGCTGACGAGTCTGCCACAGGCGGGGACCCGAGCGAGAATCCGTGATCACCGGGGACCCAGCCGAGGTCGGCCAGGACGGCGAGGTCGTGGCGGTCGCAGCGCGCCGGGTCCAGCCGCCGCAGCACGTCGGGACGCCGGGAAGCGGTGCGGCGCAACGCCTCGTCCCGGCGCCAGCGCTCCACGGCCCCGTGGTTGCCGCCCGCCAGGACCGCCGGCACGTCCAGCCCCCGCCAGGAGGCGGGCTTGGTGTAGGCCGGGTGCTCCAGCAGGCCGTCGTGCTCGGGGGCGTGGCTCTCCTCCGTCAGCGACGCGGCGTTGCCGATGACGCCGGGCACCAGCCGGACGACGGCCTCGGTGATGGCCAGCACCGCGACCTCACCGCCGTTGAGGACGTAGTCGCCCAGCGAGACCTCGCGGACGCGGATCCGCGTCCGGTAGTGCTCCACGACGCGCGCGTCGATGCCCTCGTAGCGGCCGCAGGCGAAGACGAGCCACGGCTCGGCGGCCAGCTCCACCGCGGCGCGCTGGCTGAAGACCTCCCCCACCGGCGAGGGCACGACCAGCACGGGGCCCTCCTCGCGCGCGCCGGCGGGTGGGTCGGCCAGCAGGGCGTCCAGCGCCTCGCCCCACGGCTCGGGCTTCATGAGCAGCCCGGCGCCCCCGCCGTAGGGGGTGTCGTCGACCGTGCGGTGCCGGTCGTGGGTGTGCTCGCGCAGGTCGTGGACCCGCACGTCCAGCAGGCCCTGCTGCTGGGCCTTGCCGATGAGCGAGAGCTGCAGCGGGGCCAGGTAGTCGGCGAAGATCGTGACGACGTCCAGGCGCACTAGTCGGCGTCCCCGGGCAGCTCGACGAACAGCCCGCCCGGCGGGTTGAGCACGACCTTGCGCCGGCGCACGTCGACGGTCGGGACGATGGAGCGCACGAACGGCACGAGGACCTCGCGGCCGTCGGTGCCGGTGACGACGAGGACGTCCTGGGCGGTGCCGGTCAGCAGGTCCGCGACGACCCCCAGCGGGGTGCCGGTCACCGTGACGGCGGCCAGACCGCGCAGCTGGTGCGGGTACCAGGCGTCGTCGGTCTCGTCGGCCTCGTCGTCGATGTCGACGAGCAGGAGCGTGTCCCGCAGCGCCTCCACGGCCGTGCGGTCGGTCACCTCGCTGAACGTCAGCAGCAGGGTGCCGTTGTGCCAGCGCGCCGAGGCGACGGTGAGCCGGCCCCGGTCGGGGTCGGTGCGCAGGACCGCGCCGGGGACGAACCGCTCGTCGGGGTCGTCGGTGCGGACCTCGACGGTGACCTCACCGCGCACCCCGTGCGGGCGCCCGATGCGGGCGACGACGTACTCCACGTCACGAACTCCAAGTCGGGAACGGCGGAACGCCGGGGCCGCTCATGCGGCCCCGGCGTCCCGGGAAGTGCTGGTCCTCAGCGGCGGTCGACGTCGACGAGGTCGACCCGCACCTGCTTGCCGCCGGCGAGGGCACCGACGACGGTGCGCAGCGCCTTGGCCGTCCGACCCGAGCGGCCGATGACCCGGCCCAGGTCGTCCGGGTGCACGCGAACTTCGAGCAACGCGCCGCGCCGCAACGTCTTCGACGTCACCTGCACGTCGTCGGGGTGACCGACGATGCCGCGCACGAGGTGCTCGAGGGCGTCCGCGAGCACCGGGTCAGGACTCTTCGGCCGGGGTCTCGGCGTCGGCGGCGGGCGCCTCGGCCGGGGTCTCGGCGGTCTTCACGACGCCACCGGCGGGGATGCGCGGGGGCTTGGTGTTGGCGGCCGGGACGCGGTAGGTGCCCTCGGTGCCGGGCAGGTTCTTGAACTTCTGCCAGTCACCGGTGACCTTCAGCAGCGCGGCGACCTGCTCGGTCGGCTGCGCGCCGACACCGAGCCAGTACTGCGCGCGGTCGGACTTGATCTCGATGGTCGAGGGGTCGGTCATCGGGTTGTAGAGCCCGATCTCCTCGATCGCGCGACCGTCGCGCTTGCTGCGCGAGTCGGCGACGACGACGCGGTAGAACGGCGCGCGGATCTGGCCCATGCGCTTGAGGCGAATCTTGACAGCCACGGTGTGGGGTGTCTCCCGGTTCTGGAGTGGCGGACGGCACGGACCCGGTGTGGGGACGCCGGGCCGGACTGTCCATGGACGCGCGCGTCCCGGGTGAGAGGGTCCCTGGACGAACGAGTGCGCGTCCATCATGCCAGAGGTCGCGCAGGCCTCTCGACACGTCCGCCCGGCACCGTCCCGACGCCGCGGTGGAGCACCCGGTCGACCTCCCGGTCGTGGCGGGCCTCAGCCGGTGAGGAGCCGGCCGCGCAGCACGACCCGCGGCCGGCGCAGCACGCCCGGGTCGGCGCGCGGGTCGCCGTCGAGGACGAGCAGGTCCGCGCTGGCCCCCTCCTCCAGCCCGGGGTGCCCCAGCCAGCGCCGGGCCGACCACGTCGCGGCGTCCAGCGCGGCGGTCGGGGACAACCCCGCGGCGACGAGCTCGTGCAGCTCGTCGACGACCAGCCCGTGCGGCAGGACGCTGCCGGCGTCGGTCCCGGCGAACAGCGGCACGCCCGCCTCGTGCAGGGCGGCGACGTTGGCGTACCGCCGCGCGTGCAGCGCCCTCATGTGCGCGGCGTACGCCGGGAACTTCGGCTCGCCCCGGTCGGCGATGCCGGGGAACGTCGCGATGTTCACCAGCGTCGGCACGACGGCGACCCCGGCGGCGGCCAGCCGGGGCAGGACGTCGGCGGACAGCCCCGTCCCGTGCTCGATCCCGTCGACCCCCGCGGCGAGGAGGTCCTCGACGCCGTCCTCGCCGAACTGGTGCACGGTGACGCGCGCGCCGAGCTCGTGCGCCGCGGCCACCCCCGCGGCGAGCACGTCGGCGGGCCAGCACGGGGCCAGGTCCCCGGTGGTGCGGTCGATCCAGTCGCCGACGAGCTTGACCCAGCCGTCGCCGCGGCGGGCCTCGACGCGGACGTGCTCGACGAGGTCCTCGGGTTCGATCTCGTGGGCCAGCCCCCGCAGGTACCGCCTGGTCCGCGCCAGGTGCCGGCCCGCGCGGACGATGCGCGGCAGGTCCTCGCGGTCGTCGATCCAGCGCGTCCGCGACGCCGACCCGGCGTCACGCAGCAGGAGCGCCCCGGCGTCGCGGTCGGCGAGCGCCTGGGCTTCGGAGACGTCGTCGGGGACCTGCCCGTGCGGCCCGATCCCCACGTGGCAGTGCGCGTCGACCAGCCCGGGCACGACCCAGCCGGGCAGGGTGGCGCTCACCGAGGCCGGGCGGGAGAACGTCAGGCGACCGCCGACGACCCACGCCTGGGCGACCACCTCGTCCGGGCCGACGAGGACCGGCCCGGAGAGGTGCAGGCTCACTGGCCCAGGTACTTGTCGAACCCCTTGGGCAGGTTGAGGTCGGCGGGGTCGAAGCCCTTGGAGGGGTCGGGCAGCCCGAAGGCCGAGCCCGGCTGGGACGTCGCCCTCTCGGCGGCGGCGGCTTCCTGCTGGGCGCGCTTGGCGGGGTTGCCGCTCTTGCTCTTCTTGCCCTTGGAGGCGGCGATGCGCGCCTTCTGCTTCTTCGACGCCCCGCCGCCGACCCCGGGCATCCCCGGGATGCCGGGCAGCCCGCCGCCGCCGAGGCCGTTCTTCAGCGAGCGCATCATCTTCTGCGCCTGCCCGAAGCGTTCGAGCATGTCGTTGACGGACGAGACGCTCTGCCCGCAGCCGGCGGCGACGCGGGCCCGGCGCGAGCCGTTCATGATCTTCGGCTGGCGGCGCTCCAGCGGCGTCATGGACCGCACCATGGCCTCGATGCGGTCGAACTCGCGCTCGTCGAAGGCGTCGAGCTGCTGGCGCATCTGGGCCATGCCCGGCAGCATCCCGAGCATCTTCTTCAGCGAGCCCATGTTCCGGACGGCCTGCAGCTGCTGCAGGAAGTCGTCGAGGGTGAAGTCCTCGTCGCCGGCGAACTTGGCCGCCATGGCCTGGGCCTGGTCGGCGTCGAAGGCCTTCTCGGCCTGCTCGATGAGCGACATCACGTCACCCATGTCGAGGATGCGCGAGGCCATCCGGTCGGGGTGGAAGAGCTCGAAGTCGTCGAGCTTCTCGCCCGTGGAGGCGAACATGACGGGCTGGCCCGTGACGTGGCGCACCGACAGGGCCGCGCCACCGCGGGCGTCGCCGTCGAGCTTGGTGAGCACGACGCCGTCGAAGCCGACGCCGTCGCGGAACGCCTCGGCGGTGGCGACGGCGTCCTGGCCGATCATGGCGTCGAGGACGAAGAGGACCTCGTCGGGCTGGACGGCGGCCCGGATGTCGATGGCCTGCTGCATCATCTTGGCGTCCACGCCGGTGCGGCCGGCGGTGTCGACGACGACGACGTCGTAGTGGTGGTGCCGGGCGTGCTCGATGCCGCGCTGCGCGACCGAGACCGGGTCCCCCACGCCGTTGCCCGGCTCGGGGGCGAAGACGTCGACCCCGGCGCGCTCACCGGTGATCTGCAGCTGGTTGACGGCGTTGGGGCGCTGCAGGTCGCAAGCCACGAGCAGCGGGCGGTTGCCGTTGCCCTTCAGCCAGCGGCCCAGCTTGCCGGCCAGCGTCGTCTTCCCGGCCCCCTGCAGACCGGCGAGCATGATCACGGTCGGGGGGTTCTTGGCGAACCGCAGCCGGCGGGTCTCGCCGCCGAGGATGCCGACGAGCTCCTCGTTGACGATCTTGACGATCTGCTGGGCCGGGTTGAGGTGCCCCACGACCTCCGTGCCGGTGGCGCGCTCGCGCACGCGGGCGGTGAAGTCCCGGACGACGGGCAGCGCGACGTCGGCGTCGAGCAGCGCCCGCCGGATCTCCCGGACGGTCGCGTCGACGTCGGCTTCGGTCAACCGCCCCTTGCCGCGCAGCGACTTGAACGTGGCGGTGAGACGGTCGGAGAGCGTGGCGAACACGACCCCCACCTTAACTAACCGGGGACCTCGGCCGCGTCGGACAGCACCTGGATCGCCCGGGCCACCCGCGGCGGGCTCAGCCGGTCCCCCGACGGCTCGGCCAGGTAGAGCACGTCGACGGCCTGCGCGGCGTACGTCGCGACGTGCGCGGACCGGATGTCGACGCCCTCGGCGGCCAGCGCGCGCCCCAGGGCGTGCAGCAGGCCGGGGCGGTCGCCGCAGCGCACCTCCAGCACGGTGGCGCGCTCGGAGGCCCCGGGCAGGATGACCACCCGCGGGTGCGCCACGAGCGAGCGTCCCCCGCCGGCGGGCCGGCGGGCCTGGGCGTCGCGGGCCGAGAGCCGGTCCAGCAGGGTGACGTCGCCCCCGACGATGCGGTCCAGGCTCTGGCGCAGCAGGTCCGGCGACGGCGGGTCCCCCGTCGGCGACTCCACCCACCAGGAGTCGACGGCCACGCCGTCGAGCGTGCGGACCAGGGCCGAGCGGACGAGGAAGCGGTGCCCGGCCAGCAGCCCGGCGAGGTCGGCGAACAGCCCCGTCCGGTCGGGGGTCACGACGGTGACCACGAAGAAGCCGTCGACCTCGCGCACGTCGACGCGCGTGCGCCCGTCGGCGGCCGCGGCCGTGGCCAGGGCCTGCTCGGCGGCGTCGAAGGGCGCCGGGCCGGGAGCCTGCTCCCCTGCCAGGGACCGGGTGGCGCGCGCGACGAGGTCGTCGACGAGCCGGGCCCGCCACGGCGACCACGCCGTGGGACCCGCGGCGCGGGCGTCGGCCTCGGTGAGGGCGCGCAGCAGCTGCAGCGTCTCCAGCCGGCCGCCGACGGCCTCGACGAGGGCGGCGACGGTCTGCGGGTCGTCGGGGTCGCGCCGGGTGGCGAGGTCGACGAGGGTCAGGTGCTCGGCGACGAGCCGGCCCACGACCTCCACGTCCTCGGCCTCGAACCCCAGGCGCTGCGCGACGGCCCGGGCCAGGGGCGCCCCGGTGCGGGCGTGGTCCTGCGCGCCGGGCAGCTTGCCCAGGTCGTGCGTCAGGGCGGCCAGCAGCAGCAGGTCGGGGCGTTCGACCTCGCGCAGGAACGGCTGCGCGGCCACGGCGGTCTCGATGAGGTGGCGGTCGACGGTCCAGCGGTGCACGGCGTTGCGCTGGGGCCGGTTGCGGATCGCCGTCCACTGCGGCACCCACCGCTCGACGAGCCCGACCATGTCGAGGGACTCCCAGACGGGCACCTGCGCGGGCCCGGCGGCCAGCAGCTCCAGCAGCGCCTCGCGGGCCGGGGCCGGCCACGGGGTGGGCAGCGGCGGGCAGGTGGCGACGAAGTGCTCCAGGGTCACCGGCGACAGCGGCAGCCCCACCCGGACCGCGGTCGCGGCGGCCCGCAGCGGCAGCGCGGGGTCCTGCGCCGGGGCGGCACCGGCGCCGAGGACCACCTCGCCGTCGTGCTCGACGAGGCCGTGCCCCAGCGAGCGCAGCCGGGGGCGCCGGCCCTGGGCGCGGAACCGGCGCGAGGGCATGGACTGGCGGGCGCGGCGCGCGGTGAGGTCGACGGCCGCGGAGATCGTGCGGGCGGCCTGGGCGACGGCGGCGAGCATGAGGTCGGCGTCGGCGTAGCCGCAGACGACGGCGGTGGCGTCCTGCTCGGGCAGGACGAGCCGGTCACCGGGGCGGCCCGAGGAGGTCTGCAGCCCGTCGCGGACGTCGAGCAGGACCGCGTGGGCCTCGTCGACCGCGCCGTGCGGCCGGTCGGTCAGCCAGCTCGCGGCGAGGGCGCGCAGCGTGATGGCGTCGCGCAGCCCGCCGCGGGCCTCCTTCAGGTCCGGTTCGAGCAGGTAGGCCAGCTCCCCGAAGCGCGCGGCGCGCTCGGCGAGGGCGTCGAGGACCTGCGGCAGCCGGCGGCGGGCCCCGGCGCGCCAGTCGTCGAGCAGGTGCCCGCGGGTGCGGGCGACGAGGCCGCCGTCGCCGGCGACGACCCGCAGGTCCAGCAGCCCGGTGGCCGCGGCGAGGTCGGTGGCCGCGACCTCCCGGCACTCCTTGGCGGTGCGCACCGAGTGGTCCAGCCGCAGCCCGTTGTCCCACAGCGGGTACCAGACGCGGTCGGCGAGCACCGCGACGTCGTCGCGGGACAGCCGGCGGCCGTCGTGCAGCAGGACGAGGTCGACGTCGCTGGCCGGTCCGGCGTCGCGGCGGGCCAGGGACCCCACGCAGGCCAGGGCCACCCCGTCGGGCAGGTCGCCGAACGGCTCCACGGCCTCGTCCCACACGTCGCGCAACCGGGACTCGACGAGCTGGACCAGCTCGGCGCGGCGGTGCGGGCCGGGTCGCCCGGCCCGCACCGCCAGCGCGAGTCGCTCGGTGCGCAGGTCGGCGCTCAGCGCCGGCCTGCCACGGGAGCGTCCATCAGGTGCTTCCTCCTGCCGGGGTGGGTCAGAGCGCGTCGGGGCCGTGCTCGCCGGTGCGGACCCGCACGACGTCGTCGACCGGCTGCGTCCAGACCTTCCCGTCGCCGATGCGGCCCGTCTGGGCGCTCTTGACGACGACCTCGACGACGTCGTGGACGTCCACGTCGTCGACGAGCACCTCCACGCGGACCTTGGGGACCAGGTCGACGGTGTACTCCGCGCCCCGGTAGACCTCGGTGTGGCCGCGCTGGCGGCCGTAGCCGGACGACTCCGAGATCGTCAGCCCCTGGATGCCGTAGGCCTCCAGGGCCGACTTCACGTCGTCGAGCTTGTGGGGCTTGATGATCGCGGTGACGAGCTTCATGCGGAGACCTCCGAGGTGCCGGACGTGTGACGGGCGTCGGTCGGGCGGGCCGGGGAGCCGGCGACGCGGCCGCCGCCACCGGTGAGGGTGCCCCAGTCGTAGCCGGACTCGGCGTGGACGACCTGGTCGATGCCGGCCACCTCGTCCTCCTCGTCGATGCGGAAGCCCATCGTCTTCTGGATGACCGTGCCGATGACCCAGGTCACGACGAAGGAGAAGAGCATGACGCCGACCCCGGCCACGACCTGCTTGCCCAGGAGGCCGGCGCCGCCGCCGTAGAAGAGGCCGTCGGTGGCCGCGGGGGCGTCGGCGGTGGCGAACAGGCCGATGGAGATGGTGCCCCACAGGCCGCCGACGAGGTGGACGCCGACGACGTCGAGGGAGTCGTCGTAGCCGAGCTTGTACTTCAGGCCCACGGCCAGCGCGCACAGCACCCCGGCGAGGATCCCGACGACGATCGAGGTGACCGGGGTGAGGGCCGAGCAGGCGGGGGTGATGGCGACGAGGCCGGCGACGGCACCGGAGGCGCCGCCGAGGGAGGTGGCGTGGCCGTCGCGGACCTTCTCGGTGACCAGCCAGCCGAGGACGGCGGCGGAGGTCGCGGCGAGGGTGTTGACCCAGGCGACCGCGGCGGTGCCGTTGGCCGCGGTGGCCGAGCCGGCGTTGAAGCCGAACCAGCCGAACCACAGGATCCCGGCGCCGAGCATGACCAGCGGCAGGTTGTGCGGGCGCATGGGCTCGCGGCCGAACCCGCGGCGCTTGCCCAGGACGATCGCCAGGGCCAGGCCGGCGGCACCGGCGTTGATGTGGATGGCGGTCCCACCGGCGAAGTCGATGACGCCCCAGCCGGCGATGACCCCGCCGACCTCGGAGACGACGCCGTCGAAGGAGAACACCCAGTGGGCGACGGGGAAGTAGACGAGCGTGGCCCACACGCCGGCGAAGACCATCCACGCGCCGAACTTGGCGCGGTCGGCGATGGCCCCGGAGATCAGGGCGACGGCGATGATCGCGAACGCGGACTGGAAGCCGACGAACGCCATGGCCGGCAGCGTCCCGACCAGGTGGTCCGCGCCCAGCAGCCCCTTGAGGCCGAAGTACTCGAACGGGTCACCCAGCCAGCCGCCGCCGACGTCGTTGCCGAAGGCGACCGAGAAGCCGTACAGGACCCAGAGGACCCCGATGAGGGCCATCGCGCCGAAGCTCATCATCATCATGTTCAGGACGCTCTTGGCGCGGACCATGCCGCCGTAGAAGAGCGCGAGACCGGGGGTCATCAGCAGCACGAGCGAGGCGCTGGCGAGCACCCAGGCGGTGTCACCGGTATCCATGGGCAACGGGCCTTCCGCAGGGCCGGCAGAACCGGCGGGACGTCGGGGGTGAGCGAGGTCAAAGGTGACGTGACCTCGTTACAGGCCCTCGCACGTCGTGTTTCACCCGTGTGACGGAGCCGCCGTCCGTGTGAACTTCGCGTTACGCCGCGCCCCGCGCGCCTCAGCCGAGCAGGGCGTCGACGAAGGCCTCCGGCTCGAACGGCGCGAGGTCGTCGGCGCCCTCGCCCAGCCCCACGAGCTTGACCGGGACCCCCAGGGACCGCTGCACGGCCACGACGATGCCGCCCTTGGCGGTCCCGTCGAGCTTGGTCAGGACGATGCCGGTGACGTCGACGACCTCGGAGAAGACGGCCGCCTGCCGCAGCCCGTTCTGGCCGGTGGTCGCGTCCAGGACCAGGAGCACCTCGTCGACCGGCCCGTGCCGCTCGACGACGCGCTTGACCTTGCCGAGCTCGTCCATCAGCCCGACCTTGTTCTGCAGCCGGCCGGCGGTGTCGATGAGCACGACGTCGACCTCGGCCTCGATGCCCTGCTTGACGGCGTCGAAGGCGACGGCGGCGGGGTCGGCGCCGTCGCGGTCGGAGCGGACCGTGGGCACGCCCACGCGGTCGCCCCACGTCGCGAGCTGGTCGGCGGCGGCGGCGCGGAAGGTGTCGGCCGCGCCGAGGACGACGTCCTTGTCCTGCGCGACGAGCATGCGGGCGATCTTGCCGACGGTCGTCGTCTTCCCCGTGCCGTTGACGCCGACGACCATGACGACGGCCGGGCGCGAGCCCTGGCGCTCGACCGTCAGGGAGCGGTCGAGGTCGGGGCCGATGACGGACAGCAGCTCCTCGCGGAGCATGCCGCGCAGGTGCTCGGGGTCGCGGGTGCCGAGGACCTTCACGCGCTCGCGCAGGGCGTCGACGATGCGGGTGGTCGGCTCGAACCCGACGTCGGCCAGCAGCAGGGTCTCCTCGACCTCCTCCCACGTGGCCTCGTCGAGGGTGTCGCGCGAGAGCAGGGCGAGCAGGCCCTGGCCCAGGGCGGAGTTGGAGCGGGCCAGGCGCCCCCGCAGGCGCACCAGGCGGCCCAGCACGGGGGCCGGGCGCTCCAGGACCGGGCCCTCGGGCAGGGTGACGTCCTCGACGGTGCGGGTGGGGCTGTCCCGCGGCACCTCCGCGTCGTCACCGACGCCCGGCAGGTGCTCCGCGTCCGCGGTGCCGGGCCGCCGGGCCGGTCGCGGCGGCAGCGAGCGGCGCCGACGGGGCCGGACGAAGCCGACCACCGCGCCCACCGCCGCCAGGGCGATGACCGCGATGAGGCCGATGACGATCTCGAGGGTCTCCACGAGCCCCGATCTTCCCAGACCGCCGGCCCCCTGCGGGTCGGCCGCTGCCCCGCGGCTCGCCGGTCACCGCTCCGAGCACGGTTCGCGCCCCCGGGAACGGGTCCGGGAGGGCGCGAACCGTGCTTCGAGCGGGGCGCGTCAGCGGGCGCGCGCGGCCCCGTGGTCGTCGCGCGGGGACCGGGCGGCGCGGCGCTGGGCCTCGAGCCGGTCGGCGAGCTGGGCGGCGGCGCGGTCGCGGTGGTGCCGCAGGACTGGCAGGGCCCGTTCGGCCGCGGCGTCGATCCGGGCCATGGTCCGGCTGCCGCGGCGGCGCAGCGTGGGGGCCGCGACCGACAGCAGCACGACGAGCGCCAGGCCCACCGTGAGGGCGAACGTCACCAGCAGGGTCGTCACCATGTCCTCACCACGAGGTCCACCTTGCCCCGGGGGTCACGCCCGCACCACTCCGCCCACGCCGTCGTTGCTGGTCCGTGACCGGATGCTCATCGGGGCGTCACCGTCAGGTGGGCTGCCCCTCACGCAGCCGCTGGCTGACGACGGTGCTGATCCCGTCCCCGCGCATCGTCACGCCGTAGAGGGCGTCGGCGATCTGCATGGTGCGCTTCTGGTGCGTGATGATGATCAGCTGGCTGGTGGCGCGCAGCTCCTCGAACAGGGTGATCAGCCGGGACAGGTTCGCGTCGTCGAGCGCGGCCTCCACCTCGTCCATGACGTAGAACGGGCTGGGGCGGGCGCGGAAGATCGCGACGAGCATCGCGACGGCGGCCAGCGACCGCTCCCCGCCGGACAGCAGCGACAGCCGCTTGACCTTCTTGCCCGCCGGTCGCGCCTCCACCTCGATGCCCGTGGTCAGCATGTCGGCGGGGTCGGTCAGCACGAGCCGGCCCTCCCCGCCGGGGAACAGCCGCGGGAACACCTCCTCGTACTGCTGGGCGACCTCCGCGAACGCCTCGGTGAAGACCCGCTCGACGCGCTCGTCGACCTCCTTGACGATGTCGAGGAGGTCCTTGCGGGAGGTCTTGAGGTCGTCGGACTGGGTAACGAGGAACTGGTGCCGCTCCTCCATCGCCGCGTACTCCTCCAGCGCCAGCGGGTTGACCTGACCGAGCTGGGACAGGGCGCGCTCGGCCGCGCGGCGGCGCTTGTCCTGCTCGGCGCGCACGTAGGGCCGCGGCTCCGTCGCGGCGGCGGTCTCGCCGGGGGCCGGCGGGGAGGGCGGGACGAGCTGGTCGGGGCCGAACTCCTCGACGAGGACGTCGGGGTCGGTGCCCAGCTCGTCCAGCGCCCGCTGCCGCAGCTGGTCGATCTTCCAGCGCTGCTGGGCGCGGGCGACCTCGTCGGCGTGTCGGGTGTCGCCCAGGCGCTGCTGCTCGGCCTTCAGCGACTCCACCGTGCGCCGCGCGCCGGTGAGCTCCTCCTCGAACCGCGCGCGGGCCGCCTCGGCCGCTTCGCGCAGGCGCGCGGCCTGGGCGTGGGACGACTCCCACGCCGCCAGCGCCCGCTGGGCCCCGTCCCGCACGGCCGTGGCCACGCGGGACTGCTCGGCGCGCCGCTCCCGGCGGGCGGCGGCGCGCTCGCGGGCGGCCAGCTCCTCACGGGCCTGCCGCTGCAGGGAGTCGGCGCGACCGGCGAGGGCGCGGGCCCGCTCCTCGGTCGTGCGCAGCGCCAGCCGGGCCTCGGTCTCGGCCCGGCCGAACCCGCGGGCCGCCTCGGCGAGGCGGTCGCGCTCGTCGGTGGACACGTCGCCGTCGTCGGCCGGGGCGGCCGAGGCGGCCTCGAACCGCTCGGTCAGCTCGGCCAGCTCGGCGCGGTCGGCCTCCAGCCGGGCGGTGACCTGCTCGCGCGCGGTGCGGACGCGGTCGGCCTCGGCCGCGGCGCCGCGCACGGCCGAGCCGAGCTGCCCGAGCTGCTCGGCGACGGCGTTCATGCGGGCGTCGGAGTCGTGCAGCCGGTCCAGGGCGGCCTCGACGCGCTCGGTGGCGGCGGCGCGGGCGGTCTGGGTCTGCTGGAGGGCGAACTGCGCGCGCTGGGCGCGGTGCGAGGCGGCGGCCAGGGCGTCGGCGGCCTCGTCGACGGCGGCCTGGACCTGCAGCAGGCTCGGGGCGGAGGAGGAGCCTCCCGCGGCGACGTGGGCACCGAGCAGGTCCCCGTCGCGGGTGACGGCGACCAGCCCCGGGGAGGTCTGCACGAGGTGCTGGGCCTGCTCGAGCCCGTCGACGACCACGACGTCGCCCAGCAGCCGGGTCAGCGCCGGGCGCAGGTCCTCCGGCACCCGCACGAGGTCCAGCGCGGCGCGCGAGCCCGCGGGCGCGCCGGCCACCGCGCCGGTGTCACCGGCGGTGGCCACGACCAGCCCGGCCCGGCCGGCGTCGCCGGCCTTGAGGTGCTCGATGGCGCGCACGGCGTCGCCGGGGGTGGCGACCGCGACGGCGTCCGCGGCCGAGCCGAGGGCGGCCGCGACGGCCTGCTCGTAGCCGGGTTCGACGTCCAGCAGCGCGGCGACCGACCCCAGCACCCCGGAGACGGCGGGTCCGGCGGCCAGCAGGGCCCCGGCGCCGTCGCCGCGGGTCAGGCCGATCTCGAGGGCCTCCTTGCGCGCGGCCCACGCGGCGCGGTCGCGCTCGGCGGCCTGCAGCTCGGTGCGGGCGTCCTCGTGGGCGGCCTCGGCGAGCTGGAGCTGCTCGGCGGCGGCCTCGTGCTCGGCGTCGAGGCTCTCCTCGCCCTCCTCGACCCCGGCGACCTGCGTCTCCAGCGCCGTGAACTGCGACTGCGCCTTCGCCCGGCGCGCCTCGGCGTCGGCCAGCGTCGCCGAGAGCCGTTCGAGCTCGGCCTCGGCGGCCTCCACGCGCGAGGTGCGGGCGGCGACCTGCCCGCCGAGGCGGGCCAGGCCCTCGCGGCGGTCGGCGGCGGCGCGCAGGGCGGCGGCCACGCGCTGGTCCTCGGCGCGGGCGGCCCGGTCGGCCTCGGCGCGCGCGGCGAGCACGTCGTCGAGGGCCGCGCGGTGGGCGGCGACCTGCCCGGCGAGCTCGGCCTCCTCGGCGCGGACGCGGTCGGCCTGGGCGGCCAGCTCCTCGGGGTCGCGGCGGCCGGTCTGCTCCTCCGGTTCGGCCGCCAGCAGCCGCAGCCGTTCGGCGGCGAGCGCCTGGACGCCCCGCAGGCGCTCGGCCAGGGCGTCGAGCCGGTGGTGGGTCTCGACGGCGCGGGCCAGGTCCGGGGCGGCGGCCGCGGCGGCCCGCTCGGCGGCGGCCAGGCGGGTCGCGGCCTCGGCGAGGTCGGCCTCGACCTGGGCCTGCCGGGTCTTCAGCGCGGCCTCGTCGGCCTCGTCGCGGCGCAGGGAGCTGCTGGCCTGCACGAGGTCGTCGGCCAGCAGGCGCAGCCGGGCGTCGCGCAGGTCGGCCTGGACGACCTGGGCCCGGCGGGCGGCCTCGGCCTGCCGGCCCAGGGGCCGCAGCTGCCGGCGGATCTCGGTGATCAGGTCCGCCACGCGCGTGAGGTTGGCCTCCATCGCGTCGAGCTTGCGCAGCGCCTTCTCCTTGCGGCGCCGGTGCTTCAGGACGCCCGCGGCCTCCTCGACGAACGCGCGGCGCTCCTCGGGGGAGGCGTGCAGGACGGCGTCGATCTGCCCCTGGCCGACGACGACGTGCATCTCGCGGCCGATGCCGGAGTCGGACAGCAGTTCCTGCACGTCCAGCAGCCGGCACGTCTGGCCGTTGATCCGGTACTCCGAGCCGCCCGTGCGGAACATCGTCCGGGTGATCGTCACCTCGGCGAACTCGATGGGCAGGGCCCCGTCGGAGTTGTCGATCGTCAGGGACACCTCGGCCCGGCCCAGGGCCGCGCGGCCCTCCGCGCCGGTGGTGCCGGCGAAGATGACGTCCTCCATCTTCCCGCCGCGCAGGCTCTTGGCGCTGCTCTCCCCCATCACCCAGGTGAGGGCGTCCAGGACGTTGGACTTGCCCGAGCCGTTGGGGCCGACGACGCACGTGATCCCCGGCTGCAGCCGCAGCGTCGTCGCGGAGGCGAACGACTTGAACCCCTTGAGGGTGAGGGTCTTCAGGTGCACGGTCGGGAAGCCTAACGAGGAACGGCCCGTGATCCGGTGAGGCCGGGCGGTGGGCCGCTCCCATCACGAGGTGGAATGACGCCCGGGACGACACGCGATGCGCTCGGCCCGCGACGCCCCGGCGCTGTACAACGGTGGAACACCTCGCCACGACGGTGGAACACCTCGCCGTCCCGGCCGTCCCACCCGGAAGGACCTCCGTGCCGACCCGCCCCGCCGGTCGTTCCCGCCCCGCCCGCCCCGCCCGCAGCCGCCGGTTCCTCCCGCAGCCGCGGACCGTCCCCGGCTCGCCCGCGGGCCCGCTGCCCGGCCCGGCCGGCCAGGACGTCCCGGTGCGCCTGCTGGTGACGCTCGCGCTGCTCGTCGCGATCGGGCCGTTCGCCGTCGACATGTACCTGCCGACCTTCCCCGGCCTGGCCTCGGACCTGTCGACGAGCGCGGCGCACGTCCAGCTGACGCTGACGACGTTCATGCTGGGCATGGCCACCGGCCAGCTCGTCCTGGGGCCGCTGTCGGACCGCCTCGGCCGGCGCCGGCTGCTGCTGGCCGGGACGCTCGTGACGTTCGCCGCCGGGGTCGTGTGCGCGCTGAGCCCCTCCATCGCCGTGCTCGTCGTGGCACGGCTCGTGCAGGGCTTCGCGGGGGCCGCGGGGGTCGTCATCGGCCGCGCCGTCGTCGCGGACCTGGCCACCGGGCGCGCCGCGGCGCGGGCGTTCTCCACCCTGGGCGTCATCGGTGGCGTCGCCCCCGTCGTCGCCCCGCTGCTGGGCGGTCTCGTCGCCGGCCACGGCGGCTGGCGCGGGATCTTCGGCGTCACGGCCCTGGCCGCCCTGGTCATGGCGGTCGCGGCCTGGTTCGCCGTGCCCGAGACGCTGCCGCGCGAGCGCCGGCACTCCGGCGGGGTGCGCGACGTGCTGGTGACGTGCCGGGCGGTGCTCTCGCGCCGCGGGTACGTCGGCTACGTCGGCACCCTCGTCCTGGTCTTCGCGACGGTCTTCTCCTACGTGTCCGCGTCGCCGTTCGTGCTGCAGAACGTCGTGGGGCTGTCGCAGGGGACCTTCTCCCTCGTCTTCGCGGCCAACGCGGTGGGCATCGCCGCCGGGGGCGCGGTCTCGACCCGCGCCCTGCGCCGCCGCTCCCCCGTGCAGGTCCTGACGGCCGGGGTGCTCCTCCAGCTCGTCTGCGCCGCCGGGCTGTTCACGGCCGTCGTCGCCCTCGACGCCTGGACGCCCGCCGTCCTGGTCCTGCTGTGGTTCAACGTCTTCAGCTGCGGCCTCATCTTCGGCAACGCCACGGCGCTGGCCGCCGACGAGGTGCGCTTCGCCTCCGGGACGGGCTCGGCCCTGCAGGGGGCGCTGCAGTTCACCGTGGGGGCGCTGGTGTCCCCGCTGGTCGGGCTGGCCGGTGAGCACTCGGCGGTGCCGATGGTGACGGTGATGCTGGGCTGCACGGCGGCGGCGGCGCTGGTGCTGTTCACCGTGGCGCGCCCGGCCACCGCGGCCCGGCTCGCCGCGGTCGAGGCCCCGGCCAAGGGCTAGGTCGTCTCGAACCCCCGGGCGCCCTCGGCGGGTCCCCAGTGGTCGGTGACCCGGGTGACCCGACCGGGGCGCCCGTGGGCGGAGGGGTCCGCGCGCAGGCGGGACAGCAGCTGGCGCAGCGGCTCGCGCTCCCCCTCGGCGACCACCTCGACGTGGCCGTCGGAGGTGTTGGTGGCGCTGCCCGCGAGGCCGAGCTCGTCGGCCTGGGCCTTGGTCCACCACCGGAAGCCGACGCCCTGGACGCGGCCGGTGACGAGTGCGGTGAGTCGTTCCACGCGATCAGCCTGCCGCACCGGAGCGGCTCAGGCGTACGCCGTCCCGCCGCTGATCCCGAAGAACTCCTCCAGCGTGGTGACGCCCCGCTCGGCCATGCGCGCCAGCAGGTCGGTGCCGACCCAGCGCCAGTGCCACGGCTCCGGCTCGTACCCGGTGACGGGGGTCGCGCCCTCGGGGTAGCGCAGCAGGAACCCGAACGCGCCGGCGCGGGCCCGCAGCCAGGCCGACTCCGGTGTCTGGCCGAAGCAGTTCTCCAGCAGGCAGCCCGGCGCGGAGCTGCCGCCGAAGTCGACGGCCAGGCCGGTCTGGTGCTCGCTGTAGCCGGGGCGGGCCGACAGGCTCTCGGCGCTCTCCAGCCCGTTGCGGGCGACCGAGCTGTCGTGCACGGACCGCTGCCGGCTGAAGGAGCGGTACCCGCTGGTGATGCTCAGCGAGACCCCCTCGGCGCGGGCCGCGTCCAGCAGGGCCCGCAGGTCCCCGGCGATGGAGGCGGCGACCTCCTTGCCGCCCACGACGGCCAGCTCGGGGGCGTACTCCAGGGGGTTCAGCGGGTGCTGCTTGTTGACGACGACCCACGGGCTGGCCGCGTCCGTCGTCGACGGGCCCGGTGGCGGGGCCGTCGCGGGGGCGGTGCCGGGGGCCGGTTCGGGGGCGGTGAGCGCGACGGGGTCGTGCACGGCCGGGTCGGCCGCCGAGGCGGTCTCGTGCGGGGACCGCAGCTGGGTGAGCAGGACGCCGCCGCTGGCTCCCGCGACGACGAGCCCGGCCAGCAGCGTGCGCCGCGCGACGACGGCGTCGTGGCTGAACCGGCGCGACCCGTCGGGCCGCACCTGGGGCGCGAACGGGGACGGTCGCACCGGGGCGGGGGTCATGCGGGCAGTGTCCCAGCGCGGCGCGCGCGGGGCACGCGCCGCGCCGGGACGCCCGGGCCGGGTCTCAGGCCGTGACGCGGTGGTCGCCGGCGGCCAGCTCGTGCTCGCGGCCGTCGGGCAGCCGCAGGACCGCGCTCGTGCCGGGCGGCACCGTGACGTCCACGCTGAGCCCGCCGTCCTCCTGCCGCCAGCTCACGGCGAGCCGGCCGTGGGGGGTGTCCAGCGACCCCCTGGCCCAGGTGATCCCGCCGCCGGGCCGCGGGGCGACGAGCGACTTCGCGTACCCGGGCTCCAGCGGGGACAGGCCCGCGACGACGCGGTGCACCCAGTCCGCCACCGCGCCGAGGGCGTAGTGGTTGAAGCTCGTCATCTGGCCGGGGTTGATGGTCCCGTCGGGCAGCATCGAGTCCCAGCGCTCCCAGATCGTCGTGGCCCCCATGGTCACGGGGTACAGCCAGGACGGGCAGCCCTCCTCCAGCAGCAGCCTGTACGCCTCGTCCAGGTGGCCGGTCGAGGTGAGCGCGTCGGTGACGTAGGGGGTCCCCGCGAAACCGGTCGAGACGCGGTAGCCCGCCTTCTCGACGACCTCGGCGAGCCGGTCGCCCGCCTTCACCTCCAGGTCACCGTCGAGCAGCCCGAACTCGATGGCCAGGGCGTAGACGGTGGCGCAGTCCGAGAGCACGGTGCCGTCGTCGGAGACGTAGTGCCGGCCGAAGGCGGTGCGCAGCCGGGCGGCGAGGGCGTCGAACTCGGCGGCGTCCTCCTCCTTCCCGAGCACGCGGGCGGTGTCCGCGGCCGTGCGGGCGGAGCGGAAGATCGCCGCCGTCGCCACGACGCCCTTGTCCGCCTTGGCCGCGGCCGGGTCGTCCGGCGGCGCGTCGGGGTCGAGCCAGTCGGCGAACTGGAACCCCTGGTCCCACAGGTCGGTCGGCGACAGGAGCGTGGCGACGTGGCGGACGTGCGCGGCCGCGGCCGGGTAGGCCTCGGCCAGCGCCTCGCGGTCCCCGTAGGCCTGGTACAGCGTCCACGGCAGCCACACCGCGACGTCGGACCAGAAGCACGTGGAGTCGGGTTTGCCGCGCAGCTCCTTGGGCGGGGAGAACTTCAGGACGTCCGGGACGACGTACGGGGTGATGCCGTCGTCGTGGGCCTGCTCGGCGTCCAGGTCGCGCAGCCAGTCCCGCAGGAACGCCGAGACGTCGAACAGGTACGCGGCGGTGGGGCCGAACACGGCGAGGTCACCGGTCCAGCCGAGGCGCTCGTCGCGCTGCGGGCAGTCGGTGGGCACGTCGAGGAAGTTGCCCTTCTGCCCCCACACGACGTTGCGGTGCAGCTGGTTGACGAGCTCGTGGGAGCACTCGAACTCGCCCGTGCGGCGCAGTTCGGAGTGCACGACGACGGCTTCGAGGTCGTCGACGGTGAGCTCGCCGGGCCAGCCGGTGACCTCGGCGTACCGGAACCCGTGGAACGTGAACGTCGGCTCGAAGGTGTCGGTGCCGCCCGAGAGCGTGAAGCGGTCGGTGGCCTTCGCGGTGCGCAGCGGACGGGTGCCGAGCTCGCCGTGCTCGAGGACCTCGGCGTGCCGGACCGTGATGGTCGAGCCTGCTCCGCCGGCCACGGTGAACCGCAGCCAGCCGACGAGGTTCTGCCCGAAGTCGACGAGCGTCTTCCCGCTCGGGGAGGTCGTGACCGCGACGGGGCGGACGACCTCCTGCCGCCGCACGGGCGGCCCGAGGTGCTCGGTGAGCCGGGCGGTGTCGAAGTCGACGACGTGCACGCCGGACCACCCGTCGGCGGGCCCGTCCACCGCGGCCCAGCGGGGGACGAGGAGCCGGGCGTCGACGTCCTGGCCGTCGTAGATCTCGTCGGCCGTGACGGCCGAGGCGCGCGCCTGCCAGTCCGGGCCCGTGGCGACGGTCTGCCGGTGGCCGTCGGCGAAGGTGACCTCGAGCTGGGCGATGGCGCTGGGCTCGGGCGCGTACAGGCCGCGGTGGCCGCTCCAGGCCAGCCGGCCCACGGCCCAGCCGTTGCCGAGGGCCAGGCCGAGCACGTGGTCCTCCCCCGTGCCCCCCGCCGTGTCCCCCGCCGTGTCCCCCGCCGCCAGCCGCGCGGTCACGTCGTGGCTGACGTACCGCAGCCGCCACTCGTAGGAGCTCCAGCCGGGGGTGAGGACGTCCTCCCCGACGGGTTCGCCGTCGAGGTGGGGTTCGACGACACCGAGGGCGGACAGGTGCAGGACGGCCGACGTCACCTCCCCGTGGCCGGGGTCGAGGGTGAACGCGGTGCGCAGCAGTGGGGCCTGGGTCACGTCGTCGGCCGCGATCATCGCGGCCTGCCAGCGTGGGGACATCGGGTGGTCTCCTCCTGGGAGCGGTCTAGCCCTTGACGGCGCCGGACGTCATGCCGGCGACGATCTGACGGTTGAAGAACAGGTACATGACCAGCGGCGGGATCGTGATGAGCAGGATGTCCATGAACAGCAGGTTGTAGGACGTGAGGTTCTGGCTCTGGAAGTTGAACAGCGTCAGCTGCACCGTCGCGTTCTGGTCGCCGGGGGCGAAGTACAGCGGGTTGGTGAAGTCGTTGAAGATGGTCACCGACTGCACCACGATGATCGTCACCGTGACCGGCCGCAGCAGCGGCAGGATCACCCGGAAGAACAGCCGGAACGGGCCGGCGCCGTCGAGGACGGCCGCCTCGTCCAGTTCCCGCGGGACGGTGCCCAGGAAGGCGCGGAACAGCAGGACCGTGAACGAGAGGCCGTAGGCGATCTCGACGAGGATGAGCCCGGGCATCCCCCCGAACAGGCCCAGCCGCTGCAGGACCCAGATCGTCGGGACGACGGCCGGGGGCATGATGAGCCCGGCCAGCACGAGGAAGTTCACCAGCCCGGTGAGGCGGGACCGGCGGCGCTGCAGCACGAAGGCGACCATCGCCCCGAGCACGACCAGTGCCGTCACCGACACCACGGTGAGGATGGTGGAGTTGATGAAGGCGATGACCAGCAGGTAGTCCCGCGCCTGCAGGACGGTGGTGAAGTTCTCCACGAACTGCAGGTTCCGCGGCCAGGCCAGGGCGAACTCCCCGGCCTGCTGGGCGTCCATGACGGCGGTGGTGACGATGAACGCGAACGGCACGAGGAACACGACGACGCTGGCCACGATCGCCAGGCCCCCCAGTCCCCACCGGGTGAGCGCGGAGGCCGTGCGGGTGTTCCGCGCGGGGGCGAGGGGCCTCTTGACGGGGGCGTCGGCGAGGGTGCTCACATCTCCACCTCCTTGCGGGACAGGTACCGCGTCAGCGGGACGACGATGGCGGTGACGGCGAGGAAGAGGATGACGTTGCCGGCCGTCGACAGGCCGTAGAACCCGGCCTGGTACTGCTTGTAGATCACCGAGGCGATGACGTCGGAGGTGAAGCCGGGCCCGCCCCGGGTCATGGCCCAGATGAGGTCGAACGACCGCAGGCCCCCGATGAGCGAGAGCGTCACGACGGTCGACGTCGCGGGCCAGGACAGCGGCAGGACGATGTTGCGGAACGTGCTCCACGCACCGGCCCCGTCGACCTTGGCCGCTTCGCGGTACTCGTTCGGGATCGAGACGATCCCGGCCATGTAGATGACGGTGGCCAGGCCGACGCCCTTCCAGACGTCGACCAGGGCCACCGAGAAGAGGGCGAGGGAGGGGTTGGTGAGCCAGCCGACCTGGTCGATCCCGAAGACCGCGAGAGCGTGGTTGATGACGCCCTTCTCGGGGTTCATGAGCACCTGGAAGGTGATCCCGACCCCGACCGTGGAGACCAGGACGGGGAAGAACACCACCGACCGCAGGTACCCCCGGCCGACGATCCGGGAGGTCAGCAGCAGGCCCAGGGCCATCCCCAGGACGACCTTGGCCCCGGAGGTGACGACGGCGTAGACGAAGGTGTTGACGAAGCCCTTCGTCAGGGCCGGTTCGGAGAAGAACTGGGCGAAGTTGCCCAGCCCGATGAACTCGCTGTCGAAGATCGTCCAGCGCGTGAGGCTGAAGTAGAACGACAGCAGGGTGGGGACCAGGAAGAGGACCGCGTAGACGACCGCGGCGGGCAGGTAGAACCAGTGGGGGTAGGGGCTGCGCCGGCGACGCTGCCGCCCGTCCCCTCGCGCGCGCCCGCCCGCACCGGTGCGCGTGGCGGGTGGTGGGGTGCTGATCGTCGCCGACACCTCAGCTCACCAGCCCTCGAGGCCGAGCTGCTGGGCCTGCTTCTCGACGTCCTGGTCGTAGAGCTTCGCCGCGTCGGCGGCCGGAGTGATGCCCGAGCCGACCTCGACGCACAGCTGCTCGAGGTTCGGGCCCTTGACCGGGGACAGGAACTCCAGGGCGGGCGACTGCTTGTCGGCGTCGAAGTAGGCCTGGACGTCCTTGGTGACCTGCGGGACGTCGGCCGGCAGGGTGCAGCCCTCGACCAGGTACGGACCGGTGGGCGGGCTGGCCTGGCTCTGGGCCTCGCAGCCGGCGGGGCTGGCGATGAAGGCGAGCAGCTTCTTGGCCGCCGTCAGCTGGGCGTCCTCGGTCGTGTTGGGGATGTAGACCGCGTTGGGGAACCACGCCGTCAGGCCGTTGGACGCCGCGTCGGTGCCCGGCAGGGCGAAGAACCCGACGTCGTTCACCTTGTCGGGGGCGGCCGCCGCCAGCGTCGTGATGTTCCCCGACAGGATCGGGTACATGACGCCGTCGCCGGCGGCGAGCAGGCGCATGCCGTCGGGGACCTTGGCCGAGGCGAAGTCGGCGTTCGCGTAGCCGCGGTCGTGGATCTCCTGCAGGTGCTGGAACCCGGCGAGGGCCACGGGGTCGGTGGCGTACTTCCTCCGGTTGGCCGTGTACTCCTGCGCCCAGTCCGGGTCCGCGGCGGCCACGTTGTGGAAGTCGCCGAGGATGGGCAGCTGCGCGGTCCACGTCTCGCCGTAGGTCTGGATGACGGCGGTCTTGCCGGCGGCCTTGATCGCGTCGGCGTTGGCGAGGAACTCCGCCCACGTCGTCGGGACCTCCAGGCCCAGCTCCTCGTAGACCTTCTTGTTGTACATGACGCCGCCGCCGAAGGCGGTGCCGTAGGGAACGCCGTAGACGTCGTCGCCGACCGAGACCTGCGGGCTGAACGCCTCGTCGACGGCGGCGACGGCGGCGTCCCCGGTGAGGTCGGTGAGGTTCTTCTCGGGGGCGATCTGCTGGAACAGCGAGCCGGAGTTGTAGTCGAAGACGTCCGGCATGCTGCCGGTCTGCAACCGGGTCTTGACGAGGTTGTCCCCCTCGGCCCCGGCCGGGCGGCCGTCGAGCTCGACGGTGATGTCGGGGTTGGCCTTCTCGAACGCCGCGACGATGGTCCTGGCGGTCGTCTGGGCCGTCTCGTCGGAGCCGGTGAGCCACGTGATGGTCGTCCCGCCGTCGGAGGACTCCGAGGACGAGCCGAGGCTCCCGGCGCTGCAGGCCGTGAGGGGGGTCAGCGTCAGGGCGACCGCGAGGGCGAGGGCGAGCCGGGCGGGTCGGGGGTTCTTGCGTGTCACGGTTCGTCTCCTCTTCGAGACCACGGACCGGCGGCTGCGCCGGTTCTTGCACCGCCTGACACGATTCAAAGCGGTAGCCCCGAGTTTGGGGACGTGCCGCACCGCTCGTCAAGCGTTCAGCGCCCACTTCCCGCGCCGGGGCGTCCCGCGCCCTCCGGGAAAGCGTGTACCGCCCCTGTGGGCGGCACGGCATGCCTCCGGGCGGGCGCCCGGGCCCCCGGGGCAGGCGCTAACGTCCGCTGCACCCGTGCCCCCACCGTCGGGGGCCCACGACCGGAGGTCCACGATGACGATCCCGCCCACGATGAACGCGGCCTTCCTGCCCGGTGGGCGGGTGGTGGACCTGCAGGAGGTCCCCGTCCCCGCGCCCGGGCACGGGCAGGTCCTCCTCGCGGTGCGGGCCTCGACGATCTGCGGCAGCGACCTGCGGGCCATCTACCGCGAGCACCTGGGCGAGGGGCCCGAGGCCTACCAGGGCGTCGTGGGCGGTCACGAACCGGCGGGCCGGGTCGTGGGCGTCGGGACGGGCGTGGACCGCGTGCGCCCCGGCGACCGCGTCGTCGTCTACCACATCTCCGGCTGCGGGCAGTGCGACGACTGCCGCCGCGGGTACCAGATCAGCTGCACGTCGCCGCGGCGCGCGGCCTACGGCTGGCAGCGCGACGGCGGCCACGCCGACTACCTGCTCGCCGAGGAGCGCGACCTGCTCGTCCTGCCCGACAGCCTCACCTACCTCGACGGCGCGTGCGTGGCGTGCGGGTTCGGCACCGCCTACGAGGCGCTGCGCCGCCTGGACGTCAACGGCGCCGACCGCCTGCTCGTCGTCGGGCTGGGCCCGGTCGGCCTGGCCGCTGGGCTGCTGGCCCAGGCGCTGGGCGTCCGCACCGTCGTCGGGGTGGACCCCTCGGCCGAGCGCCGGGACCTGGCCCTGCGCCTGGGCGCGGTGAGCGGGGCCGCCGAACCCACCCGCGAGGCGTTCGAGGCGGTGCTGCCCGGCGGGGCCGAGACGGCCGTGGACTGCAGCGGGTCCGGTGCGGGGCAGCTGTTCGCCCTGCAGCACACCCGGCGCTGGGGGCGGGTGGCCCTCGTCGGCGAGGGCGGTCACCTGTCGGTCGACGTCAGCGAGCACGTCATCCACCAGCAGCTGACGATCCACGGGTCGTGGGTCACCTCGACGGTGCACATGGCCGAGCTGCTGGAGCTGCTGGACCGCACGGGCCTGCACCCGCAGGTCGTCGTGACCGACACCCGGCCCCTCGCCGAGGCCGGCGAGGCGTACCGGATCGCCGACAGCGGCACCCACGGCAAGGTCGGCATCGTCTGGCCCGACGCCTGAGCCGCCGCGGGTGCCCCGGGTGCTCCCCCGGCGCCCGGGTCAGGAGACCCCGAGCAGCTGCTTGATCGGGTCGATGGCGAAGTAGACGACGAACAGGGCCGCCACCACCCACATCACGGGGTGGACCGCGCGGGCCTTGCCGCGGGCGAGCTTGACCACGACGAACGCGACGAACCCCGCCCCGATGCCGGCGCTGATGGAGTACGTGAACGGCATGAGCACGATCGTCAGGAACGCCGGGACGGCGATCTCCAGGTCGGTCCAGTCGATGCCCTTGACCTGGGTCATCATGAGGAACCCGACGACGACCAGGGCGGGGGTCGCCGCCTCGTAGGGCACGATCGCCACGACGGGGGCCAGGAACGTCGTGAGCAGGAACGCGACGCCCGTCACGACGCTGGCCAGCCCGGTGCGGGCCCCCTCGCCCACACCCGTGGCGGACTCGATGAAGCTCGTGTTGCTCGAGACGCCGCCGGCGCCCCCGGCGGCGGCGGCGATGGAGTCGACGACGAGGATCCGGCGCATGCGCGGGGGGTTGCCCTCCGCGTCGAGCAGGTCGCCCTCGGCGCCGATCGCGACGACCGTGCCCATGGTGTCGAAGAAGTCGGCCAGCAGCAGGGTGAAGACCAGCAGGACGACCGTGACCCAGCCGACGGCCTCGAACGAGCCCAGCAGGGAGAAGTGCCCCAGCGTGGCGAAGTCGGGGGCGGAGACCCACGAGTCCGGCAGCGCGGGGACGTTCAGGCCCCAGGCGCGGGGGTTGACGACCGACCCGTCGGCCCCGGTGCGCGGCCCGAGGTGGGCCACGGCCTCGACGACCACCGCGAGGACGGTCGCCGCGACGATCCCGCCGAGGATGGCGCCGCGCACGCCGCGGGCCATGAGGACGATCATCAGCACGAGGCCGACGACGAAGACGAGCGTGGGCCAGCCGGCGAGGAAGCCGCCGATGCCCAGTTCGAGGGGCGTGCCGCTGCCGGCCCGGACGAACCCGGCGTCGACGAGCCCGACGATGGTGATGAACAGGCCGATGCCCACGCTGATGGCCGTCTTCAGCGGTGCCGGCACGGCCCGGAAGACGGCCTCGCGCAGCCCGGTGAGGACGAGCACGAGGATGACGAGCCCCTCGATGACGACCAGCCCCATGGCGTCGGCCCACGTCATGTCCGGCAGGCTGGCCACCCCGAAGGCGAGGAAGGCGTTCAGGCCCAGCCCGGTCGCCAGGGCGAGGGGGTAGTTGGCGACGAACCCCATGAGCAGCGTCACGACCCCGGCCACCAGGGCGGTGCCGGCGGCGACCGCGGCCAGGTTCGGGCTGTCCCCACCGCCGAGGTACTTCCCGGTGGCGTCGGCGTGCGTGCCGATGATCAGCGGGTTGAGCACCACGATGTAGGCCATCGTGAAGAAGGTCGCGAGGCCGCCGCGGACCTCCCGGCCCACGGTGGACCCGCGGGCGCTGACCTCGAACCAGCGGTCGATCGCGGACGGGGGGGCGGTGACGGCCATCGGAACCTCGGTGATCGGTCGAACGTCGTGTGCGGCCACGCCCTCGGAGCCGAGCGGCATCCTGCCAGAACGCCGGGGCCCGGCTCAGTGCACGGGTGCCACCGGGGAGATCACGATCTCGCGCGCGGGCACGTGCACACCCACCCACGTCGAGGACAGCGCCTCGTGCAGGACGGCGCTGGCCGCCCCCAGCGCACCGGCCTGCTCGCCGGCGTCGCTGAAGCGGACCTCGACGGGGTGCACCTCGCGGGTCATGGCCAGGCCCAGCCCCGCCCGCACGGCGTCGCGGACCCGTTCCCCCGCGTGGCGCAGGCCCGCACCGCCGAGCACGACCTCGCTGACGTCGACGACGTTGACCACGCCCAGCACGACGCGGGCGACGGCCAGCGCCGCGGTCCGCAGCTCCGCGGCGGCGACCTCGTCCCCCGCGGCGGCGCGCACGCCGAGGCGGTCGTGGTCGTCCAGGACGCTGCGCTCGGCCAGCCGCAGGCCCGCGGCGCGGGCGGCCTCGCGCCCGACCCGTTCGGCGTAGCGGCGCACGACCGCCGCGGGGGCGGCCACGGCCTCCAGGCACCCGACGGCACCGCAGGAGCAGGGCGGCCCGGCGGGTTCGACGACGACGTGCCCGATCTCCCCCGCGTTGCCCGACTCCCCCCGCAGGACCTCGTCGCGCACGACCACCCCGCCACCGATCCCGGCGCCGACGTGGACGTAGAGGAAGCTGCGCCCGACCCGCCGCGAGCGCCACAGGTCGCCGACGGCGGCGGCGGTCGCGTCGTTCTCCACCAGGACCGGCAGCCCGGTCGAGGCCGTGAGCATGTCGGCGACGGCGACCCCGCGCCAGCCGGGCAGGTTGATCGCCGAGCTGCGCACGGGCCCGGCGAAGTCGAGCGGCCCGGGGACGGCCACCCCGACGCCGAGCACGGCGTCGGCGGACCCGCGGGTGCGGACCAGCCGCCGCACCACGGCCGTCGCGCGGGCCACCGCGGCCTCGGCCGCCCCGCCGGTCGCCCCGCCGGTCGCGTCCGGGGGGTCCGGCAGCGGTTCGCGGTCGACGGCCAGCACGTCCCCGGTCAGGTCGAGCAGGACCGCGTCGACGTGCTCGCGCTCGAACTGCAGGCCGACGGCCAGCGCCGCGCCGGGCCGGACCGCCAGGGCGGTCCGCGGCTTGCCGCCGGCGCGGGCGCCCGGGCGCAGCAGCGGCTCCCCCTCCTGGACGAGGCCGCGCTCGATGAGCCGCCGGACGATGTTGGACACCGTCTGCAGGGTCAGGCCGGTGGCCGCGGCCAGGTCGGTCCGGGACGTGCCGGGGTGGCGGCGGACGCCGTCGAGGACGACGGCCTGGTTGTAGTCGCCCACCCAGGGCAGGTTCGTGCCTCGTCGCACCCGCGCCTCCTCGCGCTCGCCGCCCCGCTCGGGGAGCGACGTTGGGATCGTTCCCAGAATGATGCGGCCCATCCGTTGACACCGTCAATCCACTGGATTTAGTCTCCTCGCAACGGCCGGCCGGACGATCCCCGGACCGCCCGGCCGGCCGGCCAGAGATCGGACACCGCCACGAGGGAGTGGGTTGTGCGTCGTCGTAGCTTCCTGACCTATGCCGGCCTGGGTGCCGGAACCGTGCTCGGAACCGCAGCCTGCGGCGGCGGGTCCCAGGGCGGCGATGACTCGTCCGGGGCGATCAAGGTCGCCTACCAGCAGTGGGGCTCGGGCACCGTGATGAAGGACTACCTCACCACGGTCAAGAGCGCCTACGAGAAGGCGAACTCCGGCAAGACCGTGGAGCTCGTCCCGATCGTCGCCTCCGAGAACGACTACTACACCAAGCTCCAGCTCATGATGCGCTCGCCGCGCACCTCCCCGGACGTGGTGTACGAGGACACGTTCCTCATCAACTCCGACATCACCGCCGGGTACCTGCAGCCCCTGGACAGCTGGCTGGGCCAGTGGGACGAGTGGGACCAGTTCCAGGACGTCGCCAAGGGCGCCGCCAAGGCCGCCGACGGCAAGACGTACGGGGTCCCCGACGGCACCGACACCCGCGCCCTGTGGTTCAACAAGGACCTGCTCACCAAGGCGGGCCTGGCCGCGGACTGGGCGCCCACCTCGTGGGACGACATCCTCGCGGCCTGCCGCGAGATCAAGGGCAAGGTGCCGGGCGTCACGCCGATCAACGTGTTCGCCGGCAAGGCCGCCGGTGAGGCGGCGTCCATGCAGGGGTTCGAGATGCTGTTCTACGGCACCGGCTCCACGCTGTACGACCCCGGCCAGGACAAGTGGAACGTCGGCAGCCCCGAGTTCGTCGACTCCCTGCGGTTCATCAAGACGATCTTCGACGAGAAGCTCGCCCCGGACCCCTCGGTCGCGCTCGACGCGCAGGTGGGCACCCGGGTGCAGGAGGAGTTCCTGCCCGGCGGCACCCTGGCCATCGACCTGGACGGTTCCTGGGTCTCCAGCACCTGGCTGGACACCGGCGGCGCCCCCTGGCCCCAGTGGAACGACGTCATGGGCCAGGCCCCCATGCCGACGAAGGACGGCTCCGGCGACGGGAAGATCTCGATGTCCGGCGGCTGGACGTGGGCCATGACGAAGAACGCCTCCAACGCCGACGACGCCTGGAAGGTCATCTCGACCCTGACGTCCTTCGACAACAACCTGCGCTACAACATCAACTCCGCCGCCGTCGCCGTCCGCAAGGACGTCGCCGCCGACCCGACGTACACCGGCTCCAACCCGACGCTGGAGTTCTTCTCCAGCCTCGTCCCGGTGACCCAGTACCGCCCGCAGAACACCGACTACCCGCGGGTGTCCAACGAGATCCAGGTCGCGATGGAGGCCGTCGTCACCGGTCAGGCCAGCCCCGACGAGGCCGCGAAGGCCTACGACGAGGCCGTCAAGGGCATCGTCGGCGAGGACAAGACCGCGACGCTGTGAGTCGCAGGGAGGAGTTCCGGTGGCCACGCTGACACGACCGGGGGCACCGTCCGGCCCCCAGCTGCGGCGCAGGACGCACCCGGTCCGGGTCGACATCGCCAGGGCGCTGCCGCTGACCCCGGCGGTCGTGCTGCTGCTGGTGTTCCTGGCCGGCCCGATCCTGTGGTGCGTCTACGCCGCGTTCACGAACACGGCGCTGACCGGTGCGGGGTCGGGCGACACGCAGTTCGTCGGCCTGGACAACTTCCGGGCCGCCTTCGGCAGCGAGGCGTTCGGGAACTCCGTGGTCCTGACGCTGGTGTTCACCATCCTGTCCGCCGTCGTCGGGCAGAACGTCCTGGGGCTGGCCCTGGCCCTGCTGCAGAAGCGGGCCGCCAAGGTGGTCCGCACCCTCGTCGGCATCACCGTCATCGGCGCCTGGGTCATCCCCGAGGTCGTCGCCGGGTACCTCTGGTACGCCTTCCTGGCCAAGGACGGCACGCTCAACGAGGTCATCGGCGTGCTGGGGCTGGGCCAGAACTGGCTCTACACCCTGCCGATCATCGCGGTCTCGCTGGCGAACGTCTGGCGCGGGACGGCCTTCTCGATGCTCGTCTACAACGCGGCGCTCTCGGAGATCCCGGCCGAGATCGAGGAGGCAGCGGAGATGGACGGCGCGACGGGCTGGGCCCGGCTGCGGCACGTCACGATCCCCATGATCAAGCGGACCGTGACGACGAACCTCATGCTCATCACCCTGCAGACCCTGTCGGTCTTCGGCCTGATCTACACCATGACCAAGGGCGGCCCGGGGACCAAGAGCCAGACCCTGCCGCTGTACATGTACGAGCAGGCCTTCTCGTTCAGCCAGATCGGCTACGGCACCGCCATCGCGCTCGTCCTGCTCGCGGTCGGCGGCGTCTTCTCCATCGTCTACATGCGCCTGCTGCGCGAGGACTGACGCGATGACCACCGAGACCTCCACCACGCCGACCGCCACCCCCCTCGCGGTCACCTCGCACCGCCCCGTGGGACCCCGCACCTGGGTCGCCACGGCCGTCGTGAACGTCGTCACCGCCGTGCTCGGCGTGATGTTCCTCGTCCCGCTGCTGTGGGTCGTCTTCGCGGCCTTCGACGCCCGCGCGGGGCTGAAGCTGGAGTGGCCCGGCACGGGCTTCAGCTTCGACAACTTCCGGGCCGTCCTGACCCCGGAGACCACGTACCGGCCGATGTGGAACGGCCTGGTCCTGTGCGTGGGCTCGACGTTCATCGCCATCGTCGTGGCGACGCTGGCCGCCTACCCGCTGTCCCGCTTCGAGACGCGCTACAAGCGGCCGTTCCTGCTGACCATCCTCTTCTCGACCGGCCTGCCCATCACGGCGATCATGGTCCCGGTGTACGGGCTGTTCGTGCAGCTCAACCTCGTCGACACCATCGGCGGGACGGTCGCGTTCATGGCGACGACCGCGCTGCCCATGTCGATCTTCCTGTGCAAGAACTTCATGGACGGCGTGCCGCTGACGCTGGAGGAGGCGGCCTGGACCGACGGGGCCAGCTCCATGCAGACGCTGCGCCACATCGTCCTGCCCCTCATGTGGCCCGGGCTGTCCGTCGTGACGATCTTCACGTTCATCGGGATGTGGGGGAACTTCTTCATCCCCTTCGTCCTGCTGCTGTCCCCCGACCGGCTGCCCGCCTCGGTGAGCATCTTCACCTTCTTCGGGCAGTACGGGTCGGTCCAGTGGGGTCAGCTGGCGGCGTACTCGGTCCTGTACACGCTGCCCGTCGTCGTCCTGTACGTGCTGCTGTCCCGCCGGCTAGGCGGGGCGTTCAACTTCGGCGGCGCCCTGAAGGGCTGACCCCCTCCCCTCCGGGCACCGTGGTGCCGTGCGGGTGGGCCCGCTGCCCCGAGGGGGACGCGGCGGTGCGGCGGGAACCCCGCGGGCCGGTCCGCGCGTTGCGCGGGCGAGTCCCGTGACCGTCCGACGTCAGGAGTGCAGGTGCCGTTCTCGTTCCGCTGGGCCAAGGACCTCGGCAAGGGCGTGCGCGTGAACGCCGGGCGCTCCGGGGTGAGCGTCACGAAGCGGATCGGGCGCGCGACGGTGTCCTCCACGGGGCGCGTGAGCGTCCGCCTGCTGAAGGGGCTGAGCTGGCGCGGCAAGCTCTGGTGAGCCCCGCGGTGCCCCGGGGACCCCGCGACGGCCGAGACGTCAGGGCGTCGCCGGATCGCGCGGCCGGCGGGACCCGGCAGGACCGGGGTCCGTGGCCCACGACGACAGCAGCCGCAGGTTGTCCGCCGAAGCGCTCCCCGGCTCGGCCGAGTACGTGAACAGCGTCTGGTCGTCCTCCCCGGCCAGCACCAGCGCCTCGAAGTGGATCGTGACGTCCCCCACCACGCGGTGGTGCAGGCGCTTGGTCCCGTGGGTGCGTTCGTGCACGCGGCGGTCGGACCACCACCGGGCGAACTCCGGGCAGCCGATCGTCAGCTCCCCGACGAGGGCGTTGAGCAGCGGGTCGTCGGGGTGGCGGCCGGCGTCCAGGCGCAACGTGCCGACCGCCTCGGCCGCCAGCACCGGCCAGTCGGGGAACAGCGCACGCGCACCCGGGTCCAGCAGGAGCCAGCGGACGTAGTTGCGCCGGCGAGGCGGCAGCGCGTCCCAGTCGGTCAGCAGCGCCCGGGCCAGCGCGTTGGAGGCCAGCACGTCGGTGCGCCGGCCGACCACGAACGCCGGGTGGTCACGCAGGGAGTCCAGCAACTGGTGGACCGCGGGCCGCACCCGCTGCACCACCGGGCGTTCGTGCCTCGCCGTGGACGGCCCCGCCAGGTCGTGCAGGTGCGCGCGACCCGCCGGGTCCAGGCCCAGCGCGCGGGCCAGCGCGTCCAGCACAGCGCCCGACGGGCTGGCGTGGCGGCCCTGCTCCAGGCGCGTGTAGTAGTCCACGCTCACCCCGGCGAGCCGGGCGACCTCCTCCCGGCGCAGCCCGGCGACCCGGCGCCCCGGCGCCACCGGCAGCCCCACCGCCTCCGGGGACGTCGCCGCGCGCCGGCTGCGGAGGAAGTCACCCAGGTCCCTGCGGTGCTCGCCGTGGGAGGTCACCCGACCAGTGTGCCGGTCCGGACGGGGCACGGACAGGTCGAAGGGGGGTACGCCGTACCCAGGCAGGAGTGGGCGGGGCAGCGGCCTCCCCGGCCCCTGCTGACGGCCCAGGCTGGTGCTGTCCCCACCTCCTCCGACCGAAGGAGACCTCGTGTCCACCTGGTTCGTCACCGGCACCTCCCGCGGCCTGGGCCGCGAGCTCGTCACCCGACTGCTGGACCGCGGCGAGGACGTCGCGGCCACCACCCGCTCGACGCAGCGGTTGACCGCTGCCCTCGGCGGTGACGTCGACACCTCCCGGCTGCTGGCGCTGGAACTCGACCTGACCGACGGAGCCGCCGTCACGCGGGCGGTGCAGCGGACCCGCGAGCGGTTCGGCACCCTCGACGTCGTCGTCAACAACGCCGGTTACGGCTTCCTCGGCGCCGTCGAGGAGACCTCCGACGCCGAGGTCCGCGCCATGCTCGACGTGCAGGTCGTCGGGGTGTGGAACGTCCTGCGCGCGGCGCTGCCGATCCTGCGGGCCCAGCGGTCAGGTCACGTCGTCAACGTCTCCTCCATCCTGGGGATGACGTCCTTCCCCGGCTGGGGCCTGTACTGCGCGGGCAAGTTCGCCCTCGAGGGGCTCACCGAGTCCCTCGCCGCGGAGGTCGCCGACCTCGGGATCCAGGTCAGCCTCGTCGAGCCCGGCTACTTCCGCACCGACTTCCTGACCCCGGACTCCCTGGTGCTGCCCGAGAGGACCACCGACGCCTACCCCGCCCTGCGCGAGATGACGCAGGCGCACCTGCGGATGCCGGGGACCCAGCTGGGTGACCCGGTCAAGGCCGCCGCGGCCCTCGTCGACCTCGGGGTGTCCGGCAACGGCGGCCGGTTGCGCCACCTGCTGGGCTCGGACTCGTTCTCCCTCGCGCTCGGCGCGCTGGACGCCCGCCGCGAGGAGGTCGAGGCCGGCGAGGGGGTCGCCCGTTCCACCGACGTGTCGACCACCTGACGGGGCACGGGCGGTGCGCGGCCGCGGTGCCGGGGTGCGCTGCGGTCAGCGCCCCTGCCCTGCCCCGGAGGTACCGGGTTCGACGACGTCGGCGAGCAGCGCCGCCAGCGCGACCGCGCTGGCCGGTGACAGGGGGGCGAAGAACGTCCTGAGCTCGGCGCGGACCAGGACGGAGGCCTCGTCGAGACGGCACCGGCCGGCGCCGGTGATGCCGAGGATGACCTTGCGCCCGTCGTGCGGGTCCTTGGCCCGGGTGACCAGCCCCTCCTCCTGGAGCCTCTTGGCGATGAGGGTCACGCAGGACTGGGGCACCAGCATGTGGCGGGCCAGCGAGCCGGCGCTCTGGTCCCCGAGGACCTGCAGCAGGTACATGGCGCGCAGGTCGCTGGCCAGGAGCCCGACCCGGTCGGCGGCGCTGTCCAGGATGCCGAGGACCCCCAGCCCCGCCTGCAGGGTCAGGTGACCGAGTTCGGAGCCGGAGAACGGCGACCGGGCGATCACGTCCAGTTCCTCCCGCACCCCCGGCAGCCGGTCCACGGGAACCGGGTGGAGCTCGGCGGAGCCCTGGTCCGGGTCGACACCGGCTGCGTCGGTCGGGTGGGCGCTCGGGGTGGTCAGCACGGTCCTTCATCGGTCGAGGACCTCCGGTGCTTGACCGGGGGCCGGCGGAGGGGGCGGGCAGGGCCCGGGAGGTGGTCGGGGGCCACGATCCTCCGGATGCAGTAGTCAAGCCGTCCCACCGGGCAGTCGATCACTCCAGTGCTGGAGAACTTCAGCGCTGAAGGAGTCCGGCGCGGTGACGACCCGGGTCGTCACCGCGCCCAGTGACAGGAGATGGACGATGCTCGGTCGACGGACCGCTGGAACCGCCGCCGTGGCGCGCGAGCTCGCCGAGGGGCGCGCCGACGTCGAGGCCGTGACCGACCTCGTGCAGGCGCTGGAGACGGCCCGGACGCCGGCCGAGGCCGTCGGGATCGCGCTGGAGACCGTCCGGACCCGCTTCGGCTGGGCCTACGCCTCGTTCTGGCGGCTGGACCGCGCCGCCCGCGTCCTGCGCTTCGAGCAGGAGAGCGGGACGGCCGGCGAGGAGTTCCGCCGGGTGACCCTGGCGGCCACCTTCGCCGAGGGCGTCGGGCTGTCGGGCCGGGCCTGGCGCCAGCGCGACCTGGTGTTCGTGGCGGACCTGAGCGAGCTGAGCGACTGCGTGCGGGCACCCGTGGCGCAGCGGGCCGGGATCCGCTCGGGGATCTGCTTCCCGGTGCTGCAGGGCGGGCAGGTGGCCGGGACGCTGGACTTCTTCACCACCGAGCAGATCACCCCCTCCGCCGGCCGGCTGTCGGTGCTGCGCACGGTCGCCCGGCTGATCTCGGCGACGGTGGCCCGGCTCGAGGAGGCCGTGCGGCAGGAGAAGGCCGCTCAGGACGTCGAGGCGGTCTCCACCCTGATCCACGCGCTGACGTCGGCGACCAGCGAGGAGCAGGCGCTGCGCACGGCGCTGGACACGATCCGCGCCGAGTTCGACTGGCAGTACGGCTCCTTCTGGCGCCTGGACGAGTCCGGGCCGGCGTCGAAGCACGTGCTGCGCTTCGGGCTGGAGTCCGGGGACGCCGGGGCGGAGTTCCGGCAGGTGACCTTGAACGCGTCCTTCGCCAAGGGCGTCGGGTTGTCGGGGCGGACGTGGGCCAAGCAGGACTTCGTGTTCGTGGAGGACCTGGGCGAGATGACCGACTGCGTGCGGGCCCCGGCGGCCCAGCGGGCGGGGGTGAAGTCGGGGGTGTGCCTGCCGGTGGTGGTGGCCGGGCGCGTGGTGGGGACCATGGACTTCTTCGCCACCCGCACCCTCATCATGTCGGCCAGCCGCGAGAGCGCCCTGCGCAACACGGCTTTCCTCATCGGCCAGGCGATGGAGCGGTTCGCCGCCGCCGACCGCCTCACCCGGGCCGGCGGGGACCTGCTGGCGTCCATCGGGGAGGTGGAGCGCAACGTGGTCGCCGCCACCGGGGTCGCCGCGCACGGGGAGACCCTGGCGGTGGAGGCCAACGCCGAGGTGGCCGCCCTGGAACGGGCCAGCGCGGAGATCAACGACGTCGTGCGCGCCATCCAGGCCATCGCGGCCCAGACCAAGCTGCTGGCCCTGAACGCCACCATCGAGGCGGCCCGGGCCGGGGACGCCGGACGGGGTTTCGCGATCGTGGCCGAGGAGGTCAAGGAGCTGTCGGGTCAGACCGAGCAGGCGACGTCGAGCGTGAGCAGCAAGGTCGCCACGATCCAGGCGCGGGTGGGTGCGGTCACCGCCTCGCTGGTGCAGATCCACGCCGCGGTGGAGGAGATCAACCAGACGCAGTCGATCATCGGCGGCGTGCTGACCGAGCAGTTCGCCGTCACGCGCGACATCGTCGGCTGAGGACCGCTCCACGGCTCTGACGCAGTGGCCCGGTGTTCAGCCACCTCCGGCGGCGGCGCGATCGCCGGCGCGCCCATCGGGCACGAGGACCCCGACGCTCCCGCTCGACCGTGTCGCGCGGCGGCTCCCGGCTCCACCTCCGCGGCCGGCGTGCCGGTGAGCCCACCGGCCGCTGAGGAGGCGACGGCCCTGCCGCAGTGGCTGGCCGACCACGAGCACGGCCTCCGCCTCGGCGAGGGAGGAGCACGACCGGGCTCGAACGCGTCACGACCGTGACGCCGCCCGCAGGGCGTCCGGGTCGCGGTGTCGCGGGAGACGGTGGAGCACTTCGCGCGCGGCGTCTCAGGAACGCCTCAGGGTTCTCCCCGATGCGCTGAGACCGTGTGGACGGCCACCGTGGACTGCAGCTGCACGCAGCACCGGGCCCTTGCCCCTGGACCTCTCGGACAGAGGCAGTCGGCTCGTCGTGGGCGACGGGGTGTCGAACTCCTCGGCGTGGTGATCTCACAGGAGGGTGCAGCCATGAGCACGTTGCCCGACCCGCCCGACCCGCCCGACCCGCCGGACGTCGAGGGCGGGACTCCCGTCGGACAGCGGTAGTCGGTGGCAGGCACCGCCTCCCCGGGCCGAGCAGTGCTCGACCGTGGCGAGGAGGTGGTGGCCGAGTGTCGTCGGGGAACCCGCACGGGCAGGTGAGGAGCGCCGAGACCGCTGGGTGCGCGTCACGCGCCACGACCGTGCGCGACGCGGCCCGCGCCGTGACCGTGACGTCGTGCCCGGCGCAGAGGGTCACGGCACGTCGATCCACAGCGGCGCGCCGAACAGGTGGGCGGGCAGGACGTCGCGGATCCACGCTGCCCGTCTGGCGGCGTACGCAGCGACCCGGACCTCGAAGGCGGGGTCTTCGACAGTGCTCATCACCGCTCCGGTGGCCGGCGCTCTCGCCCCGGTTGGACGCTCGACCAGCACGACCCACGCAGGCGGTTGCGCCCGGTCGAAGTCCCAAACTCGTGGATCCGTGGGTCGTTCAGGAGCCGGTGCCCGCACGTGCTGCCAGCTGGTGCGCCCGGGCCGAGACCTGCCCGGCGCGGGACCGCTGACGTTCGGCCATGACCTGCAACTGGGCCGCGCGCTCCGCATCGTCCTCGCGCACGGCCAGTTGCTCGTACAGCGTGCTGCAGTGCTCCAGCGTCAAGGCCAGCTGCTCGCACGCCGCGATCGCGGCGGTGGCCATCTCCTGCTCCCGGTCCCGGCCTGCTGCCTGCTGGGCGTCCTGCTGCTCGCGCAGCCGCGCCGAGCGGTGACGAGCGTCGCGGGAGTAGAAGCGTTCGTCGGCGGAGTAGTTCCGGTCACTGCGGGCACTGCGGCGGTCCCGGTCGGCGGCTTCGCGGTCGGCGAACGCCGTGCGCCGGTCCTGCGCGGCGGCCCGCCGGTCGGCGCGGGCCTGTTCCCGGCTGGCCTGCGAGGCGCTGGTGTCCTGCCCCTGCGCCCCGCGGTCGGCGTCGGCCCGCTCGTCGGCGGCGTCGCGGTCGTCGGCGCTCGTGTCGCGTTCGAAGGCGGCGGTGTCGCGGTCCTGGGCGGCGGCGTCACGCTGCTCGGCCCGGTGGTTGCGGTCGCCGGCGGCGAGGTCCCGATCGACGGCTGAGGTGTCTCGGTCTCCAGCCAGTCGGTCGAAGTCGGCCAGGATGCGCCCCCGCGTCTGCGCGAGGTCAGGCCCGTCCGCCGACGTCTGCCACTGCTCGTCCAGCGCCTGCCAGCGGGTGGTGAACACCTTCCACTGCTCTTCCAGCAGCTGTTGCCGCTCCGACTCGGTCCGCCGGTCCGCCGGCGATCCCCTCTGCTCCTCCACCCGTCAGTGGTACTCCACCGGCCCGTCCTCGGACCACCCCGTGACCGACCTCCCGGCAGGATCGAGGTGGAGTGGTCGCCGCACCCGCCCCACCCCGGTCATCGGCACGGCCGCGACGTCCATGTCCGTCACCGACGCCCTACGACGTGACACACCTCGGTGGGAACCGCTCGACTCGAACACCCGTTCGACTCCTGGTAGCGTTCGGAGTGGCGGGTCGGTGTGGGGAAGCGCCGGCCCGCCCCCTTTCCCGACGTGGCACGGGACGGCCCCCGGCACCTCGAGGTGCCGGGGGCCTTCAGCCTGGAGGGGCGGGCGTCAGAGCGGCAGGTCCACGTCGAGGGTCGCCGTCGCGGTGGCGAGGAGGTTCCCGCCCCACGTCGTGTCGCTGACGGTCCACCGGTTGGTGGTCAGCTTCGTGACGTGCCAGCGCGTGAAGTCCGGGGTCTGGCCGGCGGCGCAGTCGAGCAGGTACTCGGGGTCGCCGTAGTGCCACTTGTAGATCTCGCCGAGGTTGATCTCCGCGCTGGTGGCGCTGGTCGCCCGCGCCGGGACCTCCACCTTGCCGGACTGGCTGAACGGCCCGCTGTAGTAGTAGTCGGTGTTCCCCGCCCCGTACGTCCCGAAGGACTTCTCCGTGCCGGGGACCACCCGCCCGCCCACGAAGCAGGCCCCGTAGCCGGTGCCGCTGAGGTAGCTGGCGATGCCGGTCTTGCCGGGCACGGCGGGGAAGGTCGAGTAGCTCGTGAGGCCACGCAGGCTCGTCGTCATGGTCGGTTTGGCGGCGACCGTGAAGGTGGTCTTGGTGCGGTTGTTCGACTCGTTGGATTCCGCGATGCGGCCGGCGTCGTCGACGTAGGCCAGGATCTCGTGCGTGCCGGTGGTCGCGGTCCAGGTCGAGGAGCCGGTGGGGCCGCCGCTGGCGACGACCGTGGTTGACTCCCCCGGCGCGAGGGACCAGGTGACGTAGTCGGACCAGGTGCGGAGCTTGCCGTCGACCTGGAAGCCGACGCCGTGGATGACATCGGCAGGGGTGGCAGCGGTGCCCTGGTTCTTGATGGTCGCGGAGAAGGCGAGCTGCTGCCCGGCGGCGACCGACTGCGGGGCCCAGGTGACCTTCGTGACGACGAGGTCCGGTCTGGCCGGCGCGGCCTGTGCGGTGCCTGCCCCCAGCAGGCCGGCCGCGACCGCTGCTGCGGCGGCGAGCGTGGTGGAGCGGTGGATGCGCATGGTTCCCCCCATGTGAGCGCCGGGCACAGCCGTTGTGCCCGGTGCGCAGCGTAGGGCCGTGCGGGTGAGTTCCGCGCGACCCCCGATGGGGGGACGAGTCGGCCTGTAAGCCGGATCCTGTACCGCTCCGGGGAGCGGTGGCGACCATCCCTCTAGGACGTGCGTCGCCGCACGCCTCAAGCGACCTACCCGGCAGCTCGGGCGGGCCGCCCTCGAACGCTGCCTGTCTGGTCTTGCTCCGGGTGGGGTTTACCTAGCCGCACTGGTCACCCAGCACGCTGGTGGTCTCTTGCACCACCGTTTCACCCTTACCGCGCCGATCGCTCGGCGTGGCGGTTTCCTTTCTGTGGCACTGTCCCGCGGCTCACGCCGGGTGGCTGTTAGCCACCACCCTGCCCTGTGGAGTCCGGACTTTCCTCGGCGGCCGGGTCGCCCCGGCCGACGCGGTCGCCCGGCCGACTCGTCCGCGGGACAGCCTAGGGCATCGGGCCGGACGGGTGGCCCGGCCCGGTCAGCGCCCGCGCAGGAGCACCGCGGTCCCCTGACCACCGCCCCCGCACAGCGTGGCCGCGCCCAGCGCCCCCGGGGCCAGGTGCAGCGCCACCGACCCCGCGATCCGTGCTCCCGACGCCCCCAGCGGGTGCCCCAGGGCGATGGCGCCGCCGTGCGGGTTCACGACCGCCTCGTCCAGCCCGAGCAGCCGCGTCGAGTGCACCGCCACGGCCGCGAAGGCCTCGTTGACCTCCACGTGCGCGAGGTCGGCCGGGTCGACGCCGGCCCGGTCCACGGCCCGGCGCAGCGCGTTCGCCGGCTGGGCGTGCAGGGTCGTGCCCGGACCGGCGACGGTGGCGTGCGCGACGACCTCGGCCAGGCCGGTGACCGCGTGCCGCTCGGCGTAGCGGGCGCTGACCAGGACGAGCGCGGCCGCGCCGTCGGTCAGCTGTGAGGAGTTCCCCGCGGTCACCGTGCCGTCGGCGGAGAACGCCGGCCGCAGCCGGGCCAGGACCTCCGGGGAGCTGTCGGGGCGGATCCCGTCGTCCTCGGTGACGGTGGTGGCGCCCCGGCGGCCGGGGACCTCGACGGGGACGACCTCCTCGGCCAGCCGCGCGCGGGCCTCGTGGGCGCGCCGGTGGGAACGGGCCGCCCAGGCGTCCTGCGCGGCCCGGTCCAGACCCAGCGCGGCGTTCTCCGCGTCGGTGCCCTCCCCCATCGCGCGGCCGTCGAAGGCGTCGGACAACCCGTCGCGCTGCAGGGTGTCGACGAGCTCGGCCGCCCCGTACCCCAGACCCTGCCGGGAGCGGGTCAGGGCGTGCGGGGCCAGCGACATCGACTCCTGGCCCAGCGCCACGACGACGTCGAACTCGCCCGTGCGCAGCAGGCGGTCGGCCTGGACGACGGCCTCCAGCCCCGACAGGCACACGGCGTTGACGGTCCAGGCCGGGGCCTGCAACCCGACGCCCGCCCCGGCCGCGGACTGCCGGGCGGGGTTCTGCCCCGCCGCGGCCTGCAGCGCCTGGCCCCCCACGACGGCTTCGACGGCGGCCGCGTCGATCCCGGACCGCCCCAGCGCGGCACGGACCGCCACCGCGCCCAGCGTCGTCGCGGGGACCGCCGCGAACGCCCCGTTCCAGCGGACGAAGGGAGTCCGGGCGCAGCCCGCGACCACGCTGTTCACGCCGGGACCGCCACCGAGAACGGGGCACCGGTCAGGGCGCGCAGCTCCTCGACGTCCTGGCCCGCGGCGACCTCCACCAGCACCAGCCCCTCGGCGGTCACGTCGAAGACCGCGCGGTCGGTGATGACCCGGTCCACCACGCCCTGACCCGTCAACGGCAGGTCGCACTCGGCCACCAGCTTCGGCGACCCGTCCCGGGCCACGTGCTCCATGACGACCACGACCCGGGGGGTGCCCGCGACCAGGTCCATCGCCCCGCCCATGCCCTTGACCATCTTCCCCGGGATCTGCCAGTTCGCCAGGTCCCCCCGCGCCGAGACCTGCAACGCCCCCAGCACCGCCACCGCCACGTGCCCGCCGCGGATCATCGCGAACGACGTCGCGGAGTCGAACACGCTGCCCCCGGGCAGGATCGTGACCGTCTGCTTCCCGGCGTTGACCAGGTCGGCGTCCTCCTCGCCCTCGAGGGGGAACGGGCCCAGGCCCAGCAGCCCGTTCTCGCTCTGCAACGTCACCCGCACCCCCGGCGGCAGGTGGTTGGCCACCAGCGTCGGGATCCCGATGCCCAGGTTCACGTGGTCACCGTCGCGCAGCTCCGAGGCCGCCCGCGCCGCCATCTCCTCCCGCGTCCAGGTCACGAAGCACCCCTCGCTCTCGTCGTGCGCTGCTCGATGGGCCGGTCGTGGTCGGTGCGGACCACCGACGTCACGAACACCCCGGGGGTGTGCACGTCGTCGGGGTCCAGGAACTCCCCCTCGTCCAGGACGTGCTCGGCGTCGACGACGGTGACCGGGGCGGCCGTGGCCACGACGGGGTTGAAGTTGCGGGCCGTCAGCCGGTACCGCAGGTTCCCCGCCCCGTCGGCGGTGCGGGCGTGCACCAGGGCCAGGTCGGCCACGATCGCCCGCTCCTGCAGGTAGGTCCGCCCGTCGAACTCCGTCGTGGGTTTGCCCTCGGCGACGGGGGTCCCCACCCCGGTCGCGGTCCAGAACGCCGGGATGCCCGCGCCCCCGGCCCGCAGCCGCTCGGCCAGCGTGCCCTGCGGGACGAACTCCACGTCCAGGTCGCCGTCGAGGTAGCGCTGCGCGAACAGCTTGTTCTCCCCGACGTAGGAGGCCAGGACCCGGGAGACCTGGTCGCTCTCCAGCAGCAGACCCAGGCCCTGCCCGTCGACGCCCATGTTGTTCGACACGACCGTCAGGTCCCGGACCCCGGCGTCGCGGACGGCCTCGATCAGGGAGAACGGCACCCCGCACAACCCGAAACCCCCGACCGCGATCGTCATGCCGTCCCGCAGGACGTCACCCAGCGCCTCCGCGGCGCTGCTGCGGACCTTGCTCACCGCGCACCCCCCACCACGTCGGGGACGGCGCGCTCGCGGCGCCGGGACCGGGTGCGCGCGGGCGGGACGACGGGCAGCGCCGCCAGGTCCGCCCCCGGGACGACCCGGTTCTGCACCGCGCCGATCCCCTCGACCTCCAGCCGCACGACGTTGCCCGGCCGCAGCGGCGGCGGGTCCTGCCGGCCCCGCCGGCCCCACAGCTCGGCCAGGCAGCCGCCGTTGCCGCACGTGCCCGAGCCCAGCACGTCACCGGGCCGCACCCAGGTGCCGCGCGAGGCGTAGGCGATCATCTCCTCGAACGTCCACCCGGCGTTGGAGAGCAGGTCGTGGCCGACGCGCTCACCGTCGACGAAGGCCTGCAGCTCCAGGGCCAGGAAACCCTCGTCGTCGCGGAAACCCTCCAGCTCGTCGGGGGTGACGATCCACGGCCCGAGGGTCGTCGCGGAGTCCTTGCCCTTGGCCGGGCCCAGGTTCACCCGCATCTCCCGGCGCTGCAGGTCGCGGGCCGACCAGTCGTTGAAGACCGTGTACCCGAACACGTGCTCGCCCGCGCGGGCCGGGTCGACGTCCTGCCCGGCCCTCCCGACGACGACCGCGACCTCGAGTTCGAAGTCGAGGACGGAACTGCCCGGCGGGACCGGCACGTCGTCGTGGGCGCCCACGAGCCCGTGCGGGTTGGTGAAGTAGAACGTCGGCGCCTCGTACCACTCCGGGACGACGGCCGTGGAGCCGTCGACGCTGCGCACGACCCCCTCGACGTGCTCCTCGAAGGTCACGAAGTCCCGCACCGACGGCGGCTGGACCGGCGGCAGGAGCTGGGCGTCGGCGACGGGGACGGCCGCGCTGGAACGCAGCGCCCAGGCGGTGGCCTCGGCGGCCGACCCCGGCGCGGCGGCCAGGTCCAGCACCGAGGTGGTGCCCTTGAGCGCGTGCAGGACCTCCTGCCCCGGGTCGCCGGCGACGGCCGCGGTGAACTCGGTCCCGGCGTGGCGGGCGCGGGCGAACCTCATGCCGGCACCGCCACGAGCGCGGAGATGCGGCGCATGAGGCCCGGGACGTCGGTCTCCTCGCGCGGGGTGCGCTCCAGCAGCCAGCGGCCCAGCTGCACCGAGGCGTCGACGACCTGGCGGGCCCGGTCGCGGCGGCGGTCGGCGTAGGTGACGAGCAGGTCCTCGGAGAACCCCTCCGCCTCTACGAGCAGCTCGGCGAGCACGGCGGCGTCCTCCAGCGCCTGCGCGGCGCCCTGGGCGATGGTCGGCGGGCAGGAGTGCACCGCGTCCCCGGCGAGCACGACGCGGCCGCGGTGCCAGGCGCCGTCGACGAGGTGCGTCTCGAAGCGGGTGTAGTTGACGTGGGTGTCGGGGGTCAGGCTCTCGCGGATCTCGTCCCAGGGGCCGTGGTAGGCCCGCGCCAGGTCCCGGACGACCTCCACCTGCTCGGTCGGGGTGAGGCCGGAGCGGTCCTGGACGTCCTCGACGAGGTAGGCGTAGACGGAGTCCTCACCCGTGGGGCAGTACCCCGCGATGTGGCAGGGGCCGCCGTAGGTCAGGTCGGTGCGGACGACGTCGGCGGGGCGGGGCACGTGGACGCGCCAGATGCCCATGCCGGTGCCCTGCGGCTCGACGTCGACGCCGACGGCCCGGCGCGTCCAGGAGCGGATGCCGTCGGCGCCGACCACGAGGTCGTACCGGCCCGAGCCGCCGTCGGAGAACCGGACGTCGACGCCGTCGGCGTCCTGGTCCAGGCCCGTGGCCGACACGCCGAAGCGCACCTTGGCGCCGACCTCGGCGGCCGCGTCCAGCAGGATCCCCGCCAGAACCGGGCGCGGCATCCCCAGGGTCGCCGGCAGGTCCGGGCCCCCCGTGCGGACGTCCGGGATCTCGGCGACGACGGTCCCGGCCGGGTCGGGGGCCCGCAGCCCCAGGGAGTCGAAGGCGTAGCCGCGCGCCTGTACGGCGGGCCAGACGCCGAGGTCGCGCAGGACGCGCAGCGCGTTGCCCTGCAGCGTGATCCCCGAGCCGGCGTCGGAGGTCCCCGGCCGCGCCTCGACGACCTCCACCTCGACCCCGGACCGGGCGAGCAGGATCGCCGCGGCGCACCCGGCGGCACCCCCGCCGACGACCAGGACTGAACGGACTGCGGGCATCGTCGCCCCACCTCTCCACACGACGGAACTACTTGACGGCGATCGGGTTCAGCGGCGCCCCGACGGCCCCGGTCACCGGCAGCGGCGCGGCCACGAGCAGGAAATCGTAGCGGGAGTCGGCCGCGCAGTCGTCGGCCAGCTCCTCCAGCGCCCACATCTCCCCGACGAACAACCCCATGTTGGGGATGACCACCTGGTGCAGCGGCTGGAACGCGACGTCGAACTCGTTCGGCCGGACCTCGAAACCCCAGGTGTCGGTGGCGACGGCGGCGACGTCGCGCTCGTGCAGCCACTCCGCCGACGTGAACGACAGCCCGGGGGCCGGGCCGCCGGCGTACTCGCCCCAGCCCTCGCGCCGGGTCCGGCCGTACTGGCCGGTGCGCACCAGCAGCAGGTCCCCGGTGCCCACCCGGGAGGTGTCCCCCTGGGCGGCGATGGTGGCGTCGAGGTGCTCGGGGGTGATGGCGAAGCCGTCGGGCAGCTCGCCGAACCCGTCGCCGAGCACCCGGCCCACGTCGAGGAGGACCCCGCGCCCCGTGAAGTCGGAGGCCACCGTCTCGATCCCGGTGCGGGAGTCGCCGAGCGAGGTCACGACCTCCCCGGCCCGCCGCCCGTTCCAGGTGCGGCCGTGGTCGAAGATGTGCCCCAGGCCGTCCCACTGGGTCGAGCACTGCAGGGGCATCGCGACGACGTCGTCGGCCCCGCCGAGGCCGTGCGGGAAACCCTGCACCCCGGCCTCGGCGTCGGTCCCGGTGTCGAGCATGGTGTGGACGGGGTTCGTCCGCCGGCGCCACCCCTTCTGCGGCCCGTCCATCGAGAACTGCTGCGCCAGGGAGAAGCTGCGGCCCCGCCGGACGAGCCCCGCCGCGGCGCGGCGGTGCTCGTCGGTGATGAGGTTCAGCGTGCCCTTGACGTCGTCCTCGCCCCACCGTCCCCAGTTGGACACGCGCGCGACGGTGGCCGCGATGGCCGCCTCGGGGTCGGTGCGGTCCAGGGTGGCCGGTTCGACGGTCACCGGGTGGTCCCGCCCAGCCGTTCGGCGACCCAGTCGGCGATGAGGTCGGTGGCGACCGACCCGTTGTCGACGCTGGAGTGCGCCGTCCCGCCCGTGCGGTCGGTGAACACGACCAGTTCGCGGTCGGGGGAGTTCACGAGCTGCTCGAACGTGCGGTGGGCGTACTGCAGCGGGATCTGCCGGTCGTGCTCGCCGTGGGTGACCAGGAAGGGCACCTGGATCTTCTCCACGACGCCGTCGAGGTGCATCCGCTCGGCGACCTCGAAGAAGTCGTCGAGGTCCTTCGTGCCGAAGACCCACTGCACGTGGTCCCAGTAGTGCGGGACGGGACGTTCGCCCTCGCGGTCGCGCCGCGCCTTCTGCACGGCGCGCCAGTCGTGGTTGGCGCCCCACGCCACGCCGAGGGCGAACCGCGGCTCGAACGCGACGGCGCGGGGGGCGTAGTACCCGCCGAGGGAGACCCCGAGCAGGCCGATCCGGTCGGCGTCGACGTCCTCGCGGGCGGCGAGGAACTCGTAGACCGGGGTGGCCCAGCGCTCGGACTCCGGTGTCGCGTGCAGGTCCTGCAGCCGCAGCGCCTCCCCGGTGCCCGGCTGGTCCAGGCACAGCGAGGAGACCCCCCGGGCGGCCAGCTTCGCGCCGGGCCCGGTGCGGTGCAGCATCTCCTTGGTGGAGTCCAGGCCGTTGACCTCGACGAGCAGCGGTTTCGGCCCGTCACCGGGGGCCTTCGTCAGGATGCCCGTCAGCACCGTCCCCTCGTAGGGGATCTCGACGCGCTCGGCGTTCTCGCCCGCGAGCTCGACCCCGCGGTCGAAGGTGCGGCGGAACTTCGCGTACAGGGCGACGCGGGGGGCGTGCCCGGCGGCCTGCATGCGCTCACCCGTGAGGAAGTACGTCGCGGCACGGCCGAGCTTCTCGCCGGCCGACAGCAGCCGCCCGGCCGCCTCGTCCTCGGCGGCGAGCTCGACGAGGGTGTCGCCCTGCCGTTCCCACGCCGCCATGAGGTCCTCGGTGCCGGCGTCCTCACCGCGGGTCGCGGCCTCCAGCAGCGGCCGGCAGATGGCGTCGACCTCGCCGATGCGGGCGCCCATCTCCATCGCGAGGTTGACGGAGAGGTTCCAGACGTAGTTGCCGGGGAAGTACTGGAACATCCTTCAGCCCTGGCCCTGCTGGGCGTACGGGTTGAGCAGCGCGTCCTCGGTGCCCGGCAGGACACCCTCCTCGGTGGCGGTGGGACGGCCCGGGTCCGGCGGGAACGACTCGGTCATCGACATCGGCATGGCGCCGTTGCGGTAGATGCTGTTCGAGCCCAGCGACGGCTTCCAGGCGTTCGGTTCCCAGTCCGGCACGTAGTTGCGGTAGCCGCCGGTGTTCAGCTCGACGCGCATGCCGCCGGGTTCGCGGAAGTACAGGAAGGTCTGCTCCCCGACGCCGTGGATCGAGGGGCCGTACTCGATGTCGACGCCGTTCTCCATGAGGACGTCGGCCGCCACGAGGAGTTCCTGGTGGCTGTCGGTCCAGAAGGCGATGTGGTTGACGCGGCCGCCGAGCTGGGAGGAGTCCAGGACGCAGCCCAGGTCGTGGGACTTCTCGTTGGTCGTCAGGACCCCGAACACCGTGACGGGGGCGTGGTCGAGCTCGGTGAAGGCCATGGTGCGGAACCCGAGGACCTCGGAGTACCAGGCGGCGAAACCCTTGACGTCGGTCGCGGCGACCGTGACGTGGTCGAGGAACCGGGGCGCGGCGGCGTGCGAGGACCGCTTCTCGGGGCGGTCGGGGAAGATCGACGTCAGCTCGGCCGGGGCGGAGTGCTTGGGGACGTCCCAGTACAGCTCCATGGTGTGGCCGTAGGGGCCGGTGAACCTGAACGAGCGGCCGTGCCCCTGGCGCTTGTCGGACCACTGCCCCTCGACGCCCTTGCCCTGGACGCGGCGGGCGGCCTCCTCGAGGGCCTGCTCGCTGGTGGTGCGCCAGGCCATGTTCACCAGCGCGGGCTGGGCGCCGGGCGAGACCACCAGGCTGTAGGGGTAGTAGTCGCCCCAGCAGCGCAGGTAGACGCTGCCGTCCTCGTCGCGCTGCACCTCGCGCAGGCCGAAGCCCCGCTCGAAGAAGCGCACGGAGGCCTCCACGTCGGGGGAGGCGATCTCGAGGTGGGCCAGGTGAGCCAGCAGGTTCGTCATCGAACGGGTCCTCTCGGGGTCTTCGTGGGCGGCGCCGGAGGCGCGGGAGGCGCTGCGCCGCGGCCTGTCACGACTGTGCGGCATCCCGCGGTCATCAGGGAAGAACGTTTTCGCGATGCCCGTCATCCACGACGTCGATGCCCCTCGGCGGTGCGCCACGTGACGGCGGCCAGCAGCACGGCCAGCAGCGCGACCCCGCCCAGGGCCGGGGACAGGCTCCCCAGCGCGGCGGTCAGGGCCAGCACCAGCAGCGGGCAGGCGAACTCGCCGGCGAACAGGGCGGCGGTCCACCAGCCGGTCGCCCGCCCGCGCTGGTCCAGGTCCAGGCCCCCGAGCGCCCACGTCAGCAGCGACGGCAGGAGCAGGCCGGTGCCGGCCGAGGCGACGGCGGCCCCCAGGAGCACGACCGGCACGGACCCGGCCAGGGCGACGCCCACCAGCCCCGCGCCGGCCAGGGTGAAGGCCACCGGCAGCAGGACACCGGACCCGCGGGGCGCGAGCCGCGCGAAGGAGGCCGCCCCGACGCAGGTGGCGACGGCGGCGGCGGCGCTGACGGCGCCGATGGTGGCGCTCGACCCCACGCCGAGGGCGTCCAGCGCGTAGGACAGCTCCACGATCGGGGTGTAGAACACCAGGCCGCCCCCGAGCGTGACGAGCAGCGGCAGGCGCAGGGCGCGCGCGTCCAGCGGCGGCAGCGCACCGGTCCGGCGCGGTGCGGGTTCGCGCAGCAGCACGCGCACGGCCACGGCGCCGACGACCCCGACCGCGTACAGCCAGAAGGGGGTGCGCCAGTCCCCGGCGGCCAGGGCACCGCCGGCGGCGATGAACACGACCGCCGACAGGCTCGTCGCCACGGTCTGCAGGCCGAAGTAGCGGTTGCGGCGGGCGCCCTCGAACAGGTCGCCGAGGAGCGTGGTGCAGCACGTCATGACGCCGGCCTCGGCGACGCCGACGAGGGCTCGGCTGACCACGACGGCGGGCAGCGAGTCCAGCCACAGCGGTGCGGTCCCGAACACCGAGTACAGGACCAGGGACGCGGTGAGGACGCGCAGCCGGCCGACCCGGTCGACGGTGCGGCCGGCGACGGGCGCGAGCAGCGCGATGGCGACGGCGGGGACGGTGAGGGACAGCGGTACGAGCACGTCGACGCCGGGCTGCCCGGCGAACGCTCGGGCGATGCTGGGCTGGACCGGGGCGATGAGCACGGCCCCCAGCACCGCCAGGGTGCTCAGGGCGACGAGCAGGACCCCTTGCGGGGCACGGGCACCGGTCGGGCCGGCCCGGCGGTGGGCGGGAGCGGCGGTCGTCCAGGGCGAGGGGGGCTGGGCAGTGGGCACGCGGACCTCCTGGGTGCGCCTGCTCCGTCGCAGGCGGTGCCAGGAGTGTCGGGGAGGGGCGGGACCGTTGGGCAGAGCGATCTGCTGAGGTCGGTCATCAGCGCCGTGGATGGCGCGGTGGGCGGCGCCGTCAGGACCCCACGTCGGGCAGCGTGGCCGCGGCCCGCCGGACGAGGTCGCGCAGCCAGGTGTGCTCGGGGTCGGCGGTGTAGACCGGGTGCCACCACATGGCCTCCAGCAGCAGGCCGACCTCGACCGGCGGGCGCAGCACCCGCACCCCGGAGCCGGGGGGCAGCCGCGCGGCGAGGCGTTCCTGCAGCAGCGCGATCCGGCCGCTGCCGGCGACGAGGGCCGGGACGGCCAGGAAGTGCTCGGTGACCACCTGGACGTGCGGCTCGACGCCCAGCAGCCGCATCTGCAGCGCGGCCGGGGTGGAGGCGACCGGCCCGTGGTAGGTCACCACCCACGGCATGGAGCGCAGCTGCCCGACGGTCAGCTCCGGCCCCACGTCGGGGTTGTCCTCGGCCACCAGGCAGACCCAGCGGTCGCGGTGCAGGTCCTGGTGGGGCAGGTCGGTGAGGAAGCCGTGCGGCAGCAGCAGCAGGTCGGCGTCGACGAGGACGCGTTCGGCGTCCTCGACGACGGGCGGGGTGTTCACCGAGAACCGCAGCCGCATCCCGGGGGCCTCGGCCGCCAGCAGGGCGGCCAGCGGGCCCCCCAGGACGGTCTCGGCGTAGTCGCTGCTGACGATGCGGACGTCGCGGACGGAGGAGGCCGGGTCGAAGTCCGGTTCGGCGCTGAAGACGCGCTCCACCCCGGCCAGCGCGACCCGGACCTGCTCGCGCAGCCGCACGGCCAGCGGGGTGAGCTGGTGGTCGTTGCCCACCCGGGTCAGCAGGGGGTCGTCGAAGTGCCGGCGCAGGCGGGCCAGGGAGGCCGACAGGGCGGGCTGGCTCAGGCCCATGCGGGTGGCGGCGCGGGTGACGCTGCGCTCCTGCAGGAGGGCGTCGAGGGCCACGAGGAGGTTCAGGTCGAGGTTGCGCAGGTTCACGCCGGCTCCCGCGGGTCGTGGCGCCGGGGCCGCGGGGGTCAGGCGACCACCCCCGCCGAGAGCCGCTGGAGGGTCGCGGCGTGCCCCAGGGGCTGACCGTCCTCCACCCAGTGCCCCAGCGCCACGGGGTTCAGCAGGTTCTCCGCGGCCAGCAGCCCGGCGCCGACGACCCCCTCCAGGTGGTCCAGGGAGGCCGCGCGGATCACGAGGTCGCGCACGGCCAGGTCGGTGCATCGCTGCCGGACCGTGTCGGCCATGACGTCCAGGAAGCGCGTCCCGGTGCGCAGCACCCCGCCGCCCAGGACGAGGGTGCCGGGGTTGGAGAAGTTCACCAGGTGCGCGGTGACCTCGGCGACGGCGCGCGCCGAGGCGTCGATGAGCCCGGCGGCGACCGGGTCCCCGGCGAGGGCCGCGCGGCCGACGTCCTGGGACGTCAGGTGGCCCCGGCGCTGCAGCGCGGCGGCCAGGGCCGGGCTGTCGCCGGCCCGGGCGCGCTCGGTCGCGTCGCGTTCGAGGGCCCAGCCCCCGGCGATGGCCTCCAGGCACCCGGTGCGGCCGCACCGGCAGGACAGGCGCGGGTCGTCGGAGACGTGGACGTGCCCGATCTCCCCGGCCGCGCCGCGGTCGCCGCGCAGCACCCGGCCGCGCACGACGAGGCCGGCGCCGATGCCGCTGCCGACCTTGACGAAGAGCATGTCGCGGCCGTCGTGGGGGGTGGCCCGCGTCCACTCCCCCAGGGCCATGAGGTTGACGTCGTTGTCGACCCACACGGGGGCGTCGTAGTGGTCGCGCAGCCAGGAGCGGACGCTGAACCCGTTCCAGCCCGGCATGATCGGCGGTGCGACGAGCCGGCCGGTGGCGTACTCCACCGGCCCGGGGACCCCGACGCCGATGCCCCAGGGGACGGTGACGCCGGTGCGGCGGGCCAGCGTGGTGAACAGGTCGTGCACCCGCTGCAGCGTCGGTTCCGGGCCCTCGGCGACGGGCCAGTCCTCGTGGGCGGTCCCGACGAGGGTGCCGCCGAGGTCGAGCACGGCGGCGGTGATCTCGGCGGCGCCGATGAGGGCGGCGTAGACGTGACCGCTGCCGGCGCGGAAGCGCAGGGTGCGCGAGGGACGCCCCCCGCTGGACGGCGCCAGCTCACCGTGCTCCAGCAGGCCCAGCCCGATCGCCTGCTCGACCCGCTGGGTCACGACCTTGCGGCTGAGCCGGCTGGCGTCGACCAGCGCGGGGCGGGTGGTGGCCCGCCCCGCGCGCACCAGGTCCACGACACCGGCCAGGGTCGCCGCGTCGGGGTCGGGCACCGGGGCCAGGAGGGGCGTCGGTGCGCCGACGGCGCGGGCGCGCGGGGCGGTCGGTGCGTCGGTCATGGCAACCCAGCTACGAGTGGTCGGTGCGCGGTGCGTCGGGACGGCTCGTCCTATCACACGCCCGCGGCGCGCCGGGCGGCCAGTTCGGCCCGGAGGGCAGGCAGGCGTCGCTGCAGGTCGTAGGGGGCGATCGCGACGATCTGCAGCAGGGCCAGCGCGATGGGCAGCCCGAGGTAGAGCCAGGTGATGCCGTCGGCCACGGCGTCGGTGACGGCGGCCGGGTCGTACCCGACGGCGGCCAGGCCCCAGGCCAGCAGGGCCGACCCAGCGCCGCCCCGATCTTGGTGCTCATGCTGTACCCGGCGAACAGCAGGCCCTCGTCGCGCCGCCCGCTGCGCCACTCCTGCTCCTCGACGATGTCGGCGGTGAGCGCGGGGGCGGCGACGAAGCCGAAGCCGCCGACGACGTTGGCGACGAAGAACACGGCGGTGAAGGCGACCAGGTTCCCCGTCAGCGGGACGAGGGCCGCGGTCAGGACGGCGGCGGCCACCAGGCCCAGGACGATGCCGCGGCGGTGCCCCAGCCGCTGCAGGACCCAGGGCGTCAGGGGGGCGCCGACGAGGGCGGACAGGGAGAAGGCGGTGAGGACGACCGCGATGGCGGCCGGGTCGTGCAGGACGTGCAGGGCGAAGAACACGGTGCCGGCGGTGGTGATGCCCAGGCGGGTGAAGGACAGCACCGAGAACGCGAACACCGACAGCCAGGACCTGTTGCGCAGCAGCGCCTTCAGCGACGCCCCGAGCTGCCCGCGCTCCCGGCTCACCGGGGCGTGGGGGACGCGTTCGCGGACCTGGGCGAAGACCACCCACAGCAGCAGGGTGCTGACCAGCGCGTACCCGGAGATCACCCAGGCGAACCCGGAGCGGGAGGTGGGCGAGCCGCCGACGGCCACGATGAGCGGCTGGGTGGCGGTGGAGACGACGATCAGGCCCAGGCCGATGCCGAGGGCGCGGTACCCGCTGAGCTTCATGCGCACGTCGGAGTCGGTGGTGGCCATGGACAGCAGCGCCCCGTAGGGGACGTTGACCAGGGAGTAGGCCAGGCCGACGAGGATGAACGTGACGTAGGCGTAGGCCACGGTGCCGGCGCCGCCGCCGGCGGGGGCCAGGAACGTCAGGACGGTCAGCCCGCCGAGCAGCGGGGCGCCGAAGAGCAGGTAGGGCCGGGCGCGTCCCCAGCGGGTGCTGGTGCGGTCGAGCAGGGCGCCCACCATGGGGTCGAACACGGCGTCGAGCAGGCGCGCGAGCAGCATCAGGGTGCCGGCGGCGGCGGCCCCGATGAGGGCGACGTCGGTGTAGAAGAACAGCAGGTAGCTGGAGATGGTGGTCCACACCAGGTTCGCGGCCACGTCGCCCAGCACGAACGCGCTCCGTTCGCGCAGGCGCAGCGGTGCGGGCGGGGTGCCGGGTGGGGTGGCGGGCGAGGTGGGCCGGACGGCGGGGGTGGAGTCTTGCCTCGCGCTCATCGTTGAGTCCTTCGTGTAGAGGGCGCCGACGGTGGCGTGGGAGCAGGTTGTGTTCACAAGGAACAAAAGTCAAGGCAGTTGCCTTCTCCCGGAGGCGGTCCCTCACCAATGGGGGTCATCCAGTGCGCTGATGCCGCGGCGATCACCCCGTTGCGCCATCCGGTCGACATAGTTGTCTTTTGCTCTGCGAGCACATAAGTTGCCTGCGTGGTCGAGGACGATCCCGTCCTCCGCCCGCCGACGCGACCCGGTCGCCCGGCGCCGGCGTGCCCGTGCCACCCCGCCCAGGAGGACCGATGTCCCCCACCGCCCCGGCCCCCCGCCGGCCCGACCACCTGCCCGATCACCTGCCCGACCACGTCGACGTCGTCATCGTGGGCAGCGGCCCGGCGGGGGCCGCCTACGCGCGCGTCCTCAGCGAGCAGGCCCCGCACGCCACGATCGTGCTGTTCGAGGCCGGCCCGCTCATCAGCGACCCGCCCGGCGCGCACGTCAAGAACATCGCCGACCCCGCCGCCCGCGCCGCCGCCCAGCGCGCCTCCGAGGGGCGCCGGCCGGCCGCCGCGGACACCCCCACCGACACCCTCGACGGGTACGCCGACGGCGCCCACCGCCTCGTGCGCCCCGGCACGTCCCTGCTGCCGACCGGGTGGCGGCAACCGGGCGAGGACGGGATGCCCGCCGCGGCGGTGTCGACCAACGTCGGCGGGATGGCCGCGCACTGGACCGGCGCGTGCCCCCGCCCCGGTGACAGCGAGCGCATCCCCTTCCTGCCCGACCTCGACGACTTGCTCACCGAGGGCGAGCGCCTCCTGGGGGTTTCGAGCACCGCCCTGGCCGGGGCGCCCCTGGCCGGGGAGGTCCGCCGGCGCCTCGCGGACGCCCTCGACGCCGGGCGGGCCCCGGGCCGCCGCGTGCAGCCCATGCCGCTGGCCGTGCGCCGCGAGACCGGCCCCGACGGGACCGGGCGGCTCGTCTGGTCCGGCTCCGACGTCGTCTTCGGCGCGGTCACCCGCGAGAACCCGCGCTTCACCCTCGTGCCCGAGGCGCTCGTGACGCGGGTGCTCACCACCGACGGCCCCGAGGGCCGCCGCGTGACGGGGGTGCGCGTGCGCGACCTGTCCGCCGGTGACGGTCCCGACGGACCCGAGCACGAGGTGTCCGCCGCGCACGTCGTGGTCGCCGCCGACGCCCTGCGCACCCCGCAGCTGCTGTGGGCCTCCGGCGTGCGGCCGCCGGCCCTGGGCCGCTACCTCAACGACCAGCCCCAGGTCGTCTTCGCCGTCCGCCTGCGCGACGTCCCGCAGAGCGCCGGGGAACCGGAGACCCTCGGCGTGGACCCGCGCACCACCCCCGGCATCACCGCCCAGAGCGGGGTCAGCTGGGTGCCCTTCACCGACGAGCACCCCTTCCACGGGCAGGTCATGCAGCTCGACGCCTCCCCCGTTCCCCTGCCCGCCGGCGACGACCCCGTGCCCGGTTCCGTCGTCGGGCTCGGCTGGTTCTGTGCCAAGGACGTCCAGGCCGGCGACCGCGTCGCCTTCAGCGAGACCGAGGTCGACGAGAACGGCATGCCCGCCCCGCGCCTGCACTACACGCTGACCGCCCGCGACCACCGCACCCTGGAGGAGGCCCGCGCCGCCGTCCGCCGCGCCGCGCTGGCCCTCGGGGACCCCCTGGACGACGAACCCCTCACCTTCCCCAACGGCGCTTCCCTGCACTACCAGGGCAGCGTGCGCATGGGGGCGCAGGACGACGGCACGTCGGTCTGCGACCGGGACAGCCGGGTGTGGGGCGTCGCGGGCCTGCACGTGGCCGGCAACGGGGTCATCCCCACCGCCACGGCCTGCAACCCCACCCTGACCTCGGTCGCGCTGGCGGTCGCCGGCGCGCGCAGCATCGCCCGCGCCCTGCAGCACTCCCCCGCGCACGCCGGCGCCTGAGACCCCACCCACCGGAAGGACGACACCGTGCTGGACCGAGAACTCATCCAGAACCGAGGTTTCCGCAACGTCGTCGACGACGACGGCACCACCACCGGCTTCCAGCTGCGGCTGCGGATGCCGAACTACCGCGGCGTGGCGGGCAGCCTCGTCGACGGCGTCGAGGTCGAGGTCGACGGCGAGACGTGGGACCGGGAGGTCCCACGCTGGACGTTGCAGGGCAGGGACTTCAGCATCGACGAACTGCGCACGTCGACCGACGTCCGCTGGCAGCTGGACGAGGCGGCCACCATCACCGTCCCAAAACCCGGGGGCCTGGAGCCGGGCGTCCACGACGTGCGGGTCAGCATCGCGATCCGCGCGCCCTACATCCCGGCGCAGTTCCAGCCGTCCCTGTTCCCCGCCCAGCGGAAGGTCACGATCGTCGCATGAACACCCCCAGCACCCCCGGGTTCCAGTACGGCGTCTCGCTCTACAGCTACACCGACGACCTCGGCACGGTCCTCACCCTGGAGGACGCCGCCGCCGAGATCGCCGACCTGGGGGCCACCGGCATCGAGATCCTCGGCGAGGGCAACGTACCCGGGTACCCCGAGCCCAGCACCGCGTGGATCGACGGCTGGCACCGCCTGCTGCAGACCCACGGGCTGACGCCCACGAACTACGGCTCGTGGATCGACTCCAGCATGTGGCGCCACCGCGACCTCACCGTCGAGGAGGGCACCGCGATCCTCGCCCGCGACCTGCGCCTGGCCCACACGCTGGGGTTCAGCACGGTGCGCCCCAAGATCGGCGTCGTCTCGACGGACCTGCGGCCCCACCCCATCTGGGAGGGCGTCGTGGAACGGAACCTGGACCTGGCCGCGGACCTCGGGATCGTCATCTGCCCCGAGATCCACGCGCCCACCCCGATCCGGCACGAGGTCGTCGACGGGTACGTGCAGTTCATCGAGCGCACCGGCACGAAGAACTTCGGCCTGCTCATCGACACCGGCATCTTCCAGACCCGCTCGTTCCTGGGCCTGCACGCCGGCCTGAGCGAGGAGGCCAACGAGGAGGGGTGGCGCCGGCCCCTGGCCGTGCCCATGGCCGACCTCGTCGACGTCCTGCCGCACGTGGTGTTCATCCAGGCCAAGTTCTTCGACATCGGTGACGACCTCGTCGACCAGCAGATCCCCTGGGCCGACGTCGTGGACACCCTGGTCGAGCACGGCTACACCGGCTGGCTGTCCAGCGAGTACGAGGGCGTGCGCTCGCCCTACCGTTCCCTGGAGCAGGTGCGGCGCCAGCACAGCCTGCTGCGGTCCCTGGAGTCCGCTGCGCGCAGCCGTCTGGGGTGATCCCCGTGCGCCGCGGGCCAGGACGCGCCGGGCCCGCGGCGCCATCTCGGTCAGCGCGCGAAACCCTCCGGGACCAGCACCTTCTCGGGTTCCCCGGACCGGACGAGGTCGAGGATCGCCTCGGCGACGTGCTCGGCGGTGTGCGGGGCCGGTCCACCGGGGCGCTGCTGCAACCGCCCGGCGCGCAGCACCCGGTGGAACTCGGTGTCGGTGATGAACGGGTAGACCGTGGAGACCACGACGCCGTCACCGGCGAGCTCGCGCCGGGCCACCGCCGAGAGCATGTTGAGGGCGGACTTGGTGGCCGCGTACGCCCCCGCCCCGGGCAGCACCATCCGGGAGGTCCCTGAGCTGACGTCGACGACGGCGCCGGCGCCCTGGGCGCGCATCACCGGCAGCACCGCCTGCAGCGCCACGAGCGGGGCCACGACGTTGAGCTCCAGGACGGCGCGGAAGTCGTCGACGTCGACGTCCTCCAGCGGTGCGTGGAGCCCCTGGCCGGCGTTGTTGACCAGGACGTCGAGGCGCCCGAACGCCTCCACCGCGGTGTCGACCGCGGCCTGCACCTGCGCGGGGTCGGTCACGTCGGTGCGCACGGCCACCGCGTGCGGCAGCTCCGCGGCCAGCGCCTCGAGGCGGTCGGCCCGGCGCGCGGCCAGCACGACCTTCGCCCCGGCGGCCGAGGCGGCGCGGGCGGTGGCGGCTCCGATGCCGGAGGAGGCGCCGGTGATGAGGAAGACCTTGTCGCGGGGATCCACCCCGTCAGCAGACCACCGCCGCAGCCGGCCGACCACTCCGGCCGGTCCCGCCCCGGCGGTCGTCCTGCGGTGGCGGGCGGGAGCGTGGATGATCCAGGGATGGCCGACGGCGCCCGCCCCCGCGAGTCCGCTCCGGAGCCCTCCGGGGAGCACTCGCACCGGGGCGGTGAGGAGGGGGCCGGCGGGCCCGTGCCCGACCGGCCGGTCACCGCCGAGCCGCCCGGGCCGCCCGGGCCCGCGACCCCCCCGCCCCTGGTCGACTTCGCCGCCGCCGCCGCCACCACGCTGCGCCACCTGCAGCAGCGCATCGGCATGGACAGCTGGGCCCTCGCCCGCCGCGACGGGGACGACTACGTCGTCCTGGCCGCGGTGGCCCCCGACGGCGTCGGCCCGGTCGCCGGCGGCGTCATGGCCTGGTGCGACACCTTCTGCGCCGCCGTCCTCGCCGGGCGGGCCCCGGTCTTCAGCACCCGGGTCCACGACACCCCCGCCTGGGACCACGCCCGCCGGGCCACGGGTTTCCCGTGGACGTCCTACCTGTCGGTCCCCCTCACCGGACCGGACGGCACCGTGCTGGGCAGCCTGTGCGCCGGGGCCCACCCCAGCGACCCCGCGCGGACGCGGGCCCTGGAGCACGCCGCGAGCGAGGCCATGGCCGAGGTGGAGCTGGCCGCGAGCCTGCTCGGGACGCTGCTGGCCTACGAGGTCCGCCTGCAGCAGGAGGCCCGCCGCGCCGAGCGCGCCGAGGCCGCCGCCGAACGGGACGCCCTGACCGGGGTGGGCAACCGGCGCGCCTGGGACGGGGCGCTGGCCGCCGAGGAGGCCCGCGCCCGCGCCCTGGGCGGCACGGCCTCCGTCCTGGTCCTGGACCTGGACGCGCTGAAGGAGACCAACGACACCCACGGCCACGAGGCCGGGGACGCGCTGCTGGTCCAGACGGCGCGGGTCATCGGGGAGCACCTGCGCGAGGCCGACCTGCTCGCGCGCCTGGGGGGTGACGAGTTCGCCGTCCTGCTGCCCGACGTCGACGAACCGACCGCCGCGCAGTGGCGGACCCGGTTGCAGGCGGCGCTGCAGGCCGCGCACGTCAGCGTCTCGGTGGGCGCGGCCACCCGCCGGGCCGCGACCGGGCTGGGAGCGGCCTGGCGGCAGGCCGACGCCGCGATGTACCTGGTCAAGACCGCGCGCGCCGGCCGCCGCGTGCCACCGGTCCCGGCGGGCACCACGTCACCGCCGGGGACCGCGGCCGAGCGGGCACCGGGCGCGAGCGGCCCCGGCGGCCCCGGCGGCCTCGTCGCCGCGGCCACCGGCGCCCCGGTGCCCGGCACGGACGGGACGGTGCAGGGCCTGGCGAGCCTGGACGACGCGGTCCTGACCGCCCGCATCGAGCAGCTGCTGGAGGCCGCCCGGCGTCAGCTGGGCCTGGAGACGACCGTCCTGGCCCGCTTCGACGGGCAGAGCTGGCGGCTGCACCACACCGCCACCGCCCCCGGCGTGCCCGACCACCGCGGTTTCGCCTGCCCCCGCCGCGAGACCTACTGCCAGCGGCTGCTCGAGGGCCACCTGGACGCGGTGGTCCCCGACACCCGCGCCGACCCGGTCACCGCCGGGCTGCCGCTGACCCGGGCCCTGGACGTCGGCGCCTACCTCGCCGCCCCGGTGCACCTGGCCGACGGGACCCTCTACGGCACGGTGTGCGCGCTGTCCCGCACCGCCGAGCCCGACCTGCGGCCCCGCGACGTCGGTGTCCTGGAACTGCTGGCCGACGCCTTGAGCGTCCCCCTCACCGCCCACCTGCAGCGGGCCCGCCGACGCCGCGACACCCTCGCGGCGCTGGACGCCCTCGCCCGCGCCGGGGGGCCGCGCCCGGTCTACCAGCCCGTGGTCGAGCTGCGCACCGGCCGGGTCCTGGGCCACGAGGCGCTCAGCCGCTTCCCGCACGACGGCCCCGAGGCCTGGTTCGCCCGGGCCGCGGCGGCCGGCGTCGGCCCCGACCTGGAGCTCGACGCGCTGCGGGCCGCGCTGCGTCGACGCCCCGCCCACCCCGGGGAGGCGCTGTTCCTCAACGTTGGTCCCGCGCTGGCCGGTTCACCGGCCCTGGCGCGGACGCTGGAGGAGCACCTGCTCCCCCGGGCCGACCACGGCACCGGACGGGACCTGTCGGGGATCGTGGTCGAGATCACCGAGCACGAGCAGGTCCAGGACTACCCCGCGCTCCTGCGCCACCTCGAACCGCTGCGCCGCGACGGCCTGCGCCTGGCCGTCGACGACGCCGGGGCGGGCTTCGCCAGCATGCGCCACGTCCTGGCGCTGCACCCGGAGTTCGTCAAGCTCGACATCAGCCTCGTGCACGGCATCGCCACCGACACGACCCGCCAGGCGCTGGCCGCCTCCCTGGTCGCCTTCGCCGAGCGCACCTGCACCCACCTGATCGCCGAGGGCGTCGAGAGCGAGGAGGAGCTGCGGTTCCTGCGCGACCTCGGCGTCGCCTACGGCCAGGGGGTCCACCTGGGACCGCCCGTGGACGCCGCCCCGCCGGCCCACCCCTGAGGCCCGCCCCCGCCCCGCACGGGCCCGCCGGGGCGTCCTCGAAGGGGAAGCGCAGGTCACAGGGGCGTCCCGTAGGCTCCCGCCTCGTGCTCGTGCTGCTCCCGCCGTCGGAGACCAAGTGGGCGGGGCCGCAGCGCGGTGCCCCCGCGCGTCTCGACGCCCTGTCCCACCCCGCCCTGACGGCCGCCCGCGAGCAGGTCCTCGACGCGCTCGTCGAGGTGTCCGCCCGCCCGGACGCCGCGGACCTGCTGGGGGCCGGGGCGAGCCTGGCCGACGTCGTCGCCGCCAACACGACGCTGCGGACCCGGCCGGCGGCGAAGGTGTCGCAGGTCTACACCGGCGTCCTGTACGACGCCCTGGACCTGCCGACGCTGCCCGCCGCGGCGGCGGAGCGGGTGCTGGTCGTGTCCGCCCTGTGGGGCGTGCTGCGGCCGCGCGACCGGGTCCCGGGCTACCGGCTGTCGATGGGCACCTCGCTGCCCGGCGTCGGGCCGCTGGCCGCGTTCTGGAGACCGCGGCTCGCCGAGGTCCTGGCGCCCCGGGGCGTCGTCGTGGACTGCCGGTCCGCGGCGTACGCGGCCGCGTGGGCGCCGGACGCGGACACGGCCCGGCGCACGGTGGGCGTGCGCGTCCTCTCCGGCGGCAAGGTCGTCTCCCACGCCGCCAAGCACACGCGCGGGCTCGTCGCCCGCCACCTGCTCACGCGCCCGGGCCGGCCGCCGCGCACACCCGCCGCCCTGCACGACGCGGTCGTCGAGGCGTTCGGGGCGAAGCTGCTCGAACCGTCCCGGCGCGGCGGGTCGTGGACGCTCGAGGTCGAGGCGCCCTGACGTGTGGTGGGTGAGCGGGATCGCCGGGGTCGTCGTCGTCGTCACCGGCCTGCTGGGCGGTGACGGCCTGTCCGAGGTCGCGGGGCGGGCCGGGCCCGTCCTGGCCTTCCTCCTGGCCGTCACCGTCGTGGCGGAACTGGCCGACGAAGCGGGGGTCTTCGACGCCGCCGCCCGGCTGGCGGCCCGGGTCGGCCGGGGCCGGACGTGGCTGCTGTGGCTGCTGGTCGTCGCCCTGGGGACCCTCGCGACGGTCGTGCTGTCCCTGGACACGACGGCCGTCCTGCTGACGCCCGTGGTCCTGGCGCTCGCCGCGCAGCTGCGCCTGGACCCGCTGCCGTTCGCGGTGACGACGGTGTGGCTGGCGAACACCACCTCGCTGCTGCTGCCCGTCTCCAACCTGACCAACCTCATCGGCCTGCGCACGCTGGAGGGTTTCGGCGTGCGCGGCACGGTGGGTTTCGCGGGGCTGACGTGGGCGCCGTTCCTGGCCGGCCTCGCCGGGGCGGTGCTGGTCCTGGGGCTGGCGTACCGGCGGCGGCTGCGCGGCCGCTACGACCCGCCCCCCGCTGCGCCGCCGCGGGACCCGGTGCTGTTCAGGACCTCGGCGGTCGTGTGCGCGCTGCTCGCGCCGGCGTTCGTCAGCGGGATCACCCCGGCGGTCCCGGCCGCCGTGGCCGCCGCCGTCCTCGTCGCGGTGTTCGCAGTGCGCCGCCGGGAGGCCCTGCGGTTCGGGCTGCTGCCGTGGCGCACGGTCGTCCTGGTCAGCGGGTTGTTCCTCGTCGTCGAGGCCGCCCAGGTGCACGGCCTGGAGGACCTGCTGCGCCCGCTGGCCGGGACGGGTGAGTCGTTCGGGGACCACCTGCGGCTGGCCGGGACGGCGGCCCTGACCGCGAACGTGGCCGACAACCTGCCCGCCTACCTGGCCGTCGAACCGCTGGCCGGCAGCGCCGCCCGGCTCGTGGCGGTGCTCGTCGGGGTGAACCTCGGCCCGCTGGTCACCCCGTGGGCCTCGCTGGCGACGCTGCTGTGGCTGGACCGCTGCCGGGCCCGCGGGGTGCGGGTGTCGCTGCCGCGGTTCGCCCTGCTGGGGCTGGTCGGCGCCCTCGTGTGCGTGCCCGCGGCGACGGCCGCGCTCCAGCTCGTCCGCTGACGGCCCCGCCACCGACGGCCCCGCCCCGCGCCGGGGCTGGCCAGGTCCACGACGTCGCCGGTCCTGACCCGCGGGCCGGTCCGCGGGCCGGGGTTCACAGGTCCCGGTGGTGCTCCTCGAAGGCCTGCCGCATGCCGGCCAGGAAGCGGTGCACGACCTCCAGCTCGGCGTCGTCGAAGCGCTCCATGACGGCGTCGCTGCGCCGGCCCAGGGGCCCGAAGAAGCGCGTGGCGAGTTCCTGGCCGGGTTCGGCGTAGCGCAGGAACACCTTGCGGCGGTCGGTGTCGGAGCGGTCGCGGCGCAGGTGGCCGTGCTTCTCCAGCCGGTCCACGACGCCGGTGGCCGCCCCGGTCGTCACGTCGAGCAGCCCGGCGAGCTCACCGGCCGTCAGGGGGTCGTCGGCGGCCTCGCGGCGCATGACGTGGATCAGCGCCTGCAGGTCGGTGGGGTGCAGGCCGTGGCGGTGGGCGAAGGCGTGCGCGATGCGTTCGGACGTGCCGACGAGGTCGCGCAGGTCGTCGACGATCTCCTGCTCGCGGCGGGCCCGCGGGGTGTCGCGCGGTCGGTACATGCTGCTCATCGGGTTGCCACCCTACCGCTTCCGCGCTAGAAATCTCAGTGACTGAGAAGTTCAGCGAAAGAGGTTCCCGTGCGCACCCTGACCGGCCGGCTGACGGCCTGGCTCGTCCTGCTCGCCGCCCTGGTCCTGACCGGCGTCGTCAACGCCGTCAGCGGCCAGGCCCCCGACGGCACCTCCGCCGCCACCGGCGGACCCCCCGCCTCCAGCGAGTCGGTGCGCGCGGCCGCCCTGGCCGGGCAGCTGCCCGACGACGGCCGGGGCGCCCTGCTCGTCGTCTACTCCCGCGACGGCGCCCTCACCCCCCAGGACCTGCGGGCCGCCGCGGCGCTGGGCACCCCTGTGCCCAGCCAGGACGGCGAAGCCGCCGTCGTCACCCTCACCGTGCCCGTCGACGTCCCCCGCGAGCAGCTCGCGCAGACCGTGGCCGACGTGCGCGAGCGCGCCGGCCGGGACCTGCCCGCCGGCCTGGACGTCCAGGTCACCGGCGGCCCGGCCTTCAGCGTCGACATCGCCGACTCCTTCTCCGGGGCCAACACCCGCCTGCTGCTCGTCACCGCCGGCGTCGTCGCGCTGCTGCTGCTCGTGACGTACCGCTCCCCCGTCCTGTGGCTGGTCCCGCTGGTCGTCGTCGGCACCGCCGACCAGGTCACGACCCAGCTGCTCGAACTCGTCGGCCGCCTCACCGACACCCCCGTCGACCCCTCCGCGACGGGCATCACCAGCGTCCTCGTCTTCGGCGCCGGCACCGACTACGCGCTGCTGCTCATCGCCCGCTACCGCGAGGAGCTGCGCCGCGAACCCGACCGGCGGGCCGCCATGCGCGCGGCCCTGCGGGGCGCCGGGCCCGCCATCGCCGCGAGCGCCGTCACGGTGGTCCTCGCGCTGCTGACCCTCCAGGCCGCCGTCCTGCCCAGCGACCGGACCATCGGCCGGGACGCCGCCATCGGCATCGTCGTCGCGCTCGTCTTCGGGCTGCTCGTCCTGCCCAGCGCCCTCGTCGTCTGCGGGCGCCGGCTGTTCTGGCCGTTCGTGCCGACCGTGGGCTCGAAGGACACGACCCGCACGGGCGTGTGGGCCCGCATCGCCGGCGCGGTCCTGGCCCGGCCCGTGCGGGTCGTGGTCGGCTCGGTCGCGCTGCTGGCGGTGCTCGGCGCCGGGCTGAGCGGGGCGACGCTCGGGCTGTCCCAGACGGAGCAGTTCCGGGTCAGCGCCGACTCCGTCGACGGTTCGCGCACGCTGTCCGAGCACTTCCCCGGTGCAGCCGCCGAACCCGCGCAGGTCCTCCTCACCAGCGACGTCACGAGCGACGTGCCCGGTGGCGTGGAGGCCGTCCGGACCGCCGCCGCGGCGGTCGAGGGCGTCACCTCGGTCACCGTGGGCCGCAGCGCCGCGGGCACCACCGAGCTCCTGGCCCGGCTGGCCGCCGACCCGGGCACCGCGGCCAGCCGCGCCACCGTCCAGGCGCTGCGGGACGCCCTGCCCGACGGCGCGCTGGTCGGCGGCACCGAGGCGCAGGCCCTCGACGTGCGGACCGCGACCGTGCGGGACCTGCGCGTGGTGACCCCGCTCGTCGTCCTCGTGGTCCTGGTCGTCCTCGTCGTGCTGCTGCGCTCCCTCGTGGCGCCGCTGCTGCTCGTCGCCACGGTCCTGGCGACGTACCTGGCGGCCCTCGGTGCGGCGAACCTGGTGTTCACGCAGCTGGCCGGGATGCCCGCCCTCGACACCCAGGTGCCGCTGCTGTCGCTGCTGTTCCTCGTCGCGCTGGGGGTGGACTACAACATCTTCCTCGTCACCCGCGTCCGGGAGGAGACCCCGCAGCTGGGCACCCGGGAGGCGGTGCGCGTGGCGGTGGCCGTCACCGGGGGCGTCATCACTAGCGCGGGGGTCCTGCTGGCCGCGGTGTTCGCCGTCCTCGGCGTCCTGCCGCTCATCGTGCTCACCCAGATCGGCGTCGTCGTCGGCATCGGGGTGCTGCTGGACACCCTGCTGGTCCGCACCGTCCTCGTCCCGGCGCTGTTCGCGCTGCTGGGCCACCGGGTGTGGTGGCCCAGCCGCCTCGACTCCCCCGGCGGGGCGCACCGTCAGAGCCGGTTGACCGCCAGCACCTCCGACGTGCCGTCGGCGCGGTAGCGCAGCAGCGTGCGGGACCCGGGGTCGACGTGGATGCGGCGCTGCATCTGCGGCCCGACCCCCAGCACCGAGCGCAGCAGCACGCGCAGCGGGTCGCCGTGGGTGACCAGGACGACCCGCTGGCCCGCCCACCGCCGCAGCAGCGCGTCCCGGGCCTGAAGGACGCGCCGCTCCACGGTGAGCAGCGACTCCCCGCCGGGCGGGGCCGCGGACCCGGACTCGTTCCACGCGGCGAACTCCGCGGGCCAGCGCTTGACGACCTCCCCGGCCGTCAGGCCGTCCCAGTCGCCGAAGTCCGTCTCGTCCCACAGCGGGTCGACCGTCACCTCCAGCCCGAGGCGGTCAGCGATGGCCCGCGCGGTCTCCCGCGAGCGGCGCAGTGTCGAGGACAGCACGACGTCGGCCCCGACGACGTCCGGGCAGGCGGCGGCGGCGACCGCCTCGGCCCGCCCCCGCTCCGACAGCGCGGGGTCCTCGCCGTAGCGGCCGGAGACCCGGCGCTGCTCGGTCAGCGCCGTGGACCCGTGCCGGACCAGGACGATCGTCGTCGGCGGCGCGTCGGGGTTCGCCGGCGCCGCGGGCCTGCCGGTCGGGGCCGCGGTCCGCTGCCACTGCTTGCCGGCGGCCGCGGCGTCCATGGCCTCGTTCGCCAGCCGGTCGGCGTGGGAGTTCTGCGCGCGCGGGATCCAGCCGAAGTCGACGTCCCCGCCGGCCAGCGCCCGCGCCTCCTGGGCCAGGACGCGCATGTCGGCGTGCTTGACCTGCCAGCGGCCGGACATCTGCTCCACGACGAGCTTGGAGTCCATCCGGACCTCCACGCGCGCGCCGGGGTCGATCGCCCGGGCCGCCTTCAGGCCCGCGATGAGCCCGCGGTACTCGGCGACGTTGTTCGTCGCCCGGCCGATCGACTCGGCGACCTCGGCCAGGACCTCACCCGTGGCGGCGTCCTTGACGACGGCCCCGAAACCCGCCGGGCCGGGGTTGCCCCGTGAGCCGCCGTCGGCCTCGACCCGAAGGACCGCGCTCAAAGACCCGACTCCTCCGTCCGGACGAGGATCCGCCCGCACTCCTCGCAGAACACGACGTCGTCGGAGGCCGCCTTGCGGATCTCGGCCAGGTCGGAGGCGTTCAGCTCCAGCTGGCAGCCGCCGCACCGGCGCGAGCGCAGCAGCGCCGCGCCGACCCCGCCGCGCGGGGCGCGGACCTTCTCGTAGAGGGCGACGAGGGCGTCGTCGACGCCCATGACGATCGCCTGCCGGCGGGCCAGGACGGCGGTCTCCTCCGCGGCGATCTCGGCCAGGGCGCCGTCGCGGCGGGCGGTGACCTCGGCGATCTGGTCGGCCAGCTCGCCGTCGGTCGTCGTCAGCTCGGCCGCGGCGAACTGCACCTGCTCCAGGCGCTCGAGGACCACGAGCTCCTCGTCCTCCAGGACGCCCTGGCGGCGGCCCAGGGACTCCAGCTCGTGCTGCAGCCCCTGCAGGTCCTTGGCCGAGCCGGTCCCGGTCTCCAGGCGCTTGCGGTTGCGGTCGGCGCGCTCGCGCACCTGCGCGACGTCGGCCTCGGCCTTGGCGACCTGGCGCTCGACGTCGCCGACGAGGGTGCGGGCGGCGACGAGCATGTCCGCGGACCGCTGCCGCTCCTTGACCAGCCCGTCGAGCTCGGCCTGCTCGGGCAGGGTGTTCCGGCGGTGCGCGAGCTGGGCCAGACGGGTGTCGACGGTCTGCAGGTCCAGCAGACGCTGCTGGTCGATGGCGGGAGCCTTGGGCATCGCCCCGCTCACTCTCCTCGGCTGGGGACGCGCAGCGACCAGGGGTCGGTGCGCGTGGTGGACACGTGGGCAGCCACGGTACGGCCGCCGGCGGCCAGGGCCACCACCAGGCGGTCGGCGCAGCCGGCCAGCCAGGGCCACTCGCTCGCCCAGTGCGCCACGTCGACGAGGTGCGGGCGGCCGTCCTCGAAGGCGGCGCGCTCGCGGGCCTCCGAGGCCGGGTGGTGGCGCAGGTCGGCCGTGACGTAGACGTCGGCGCCGCTGGCGCGCACCCGGTCGAACAGGCTGTCCCCGGACCCGCCGCACACCGCGACGCGCTGCACGAGCGCGTCGGGGTCGCCGGCGAGCCGGACGCCCTGCTCGGTGCCGGGCAGCGCGGCGGCCACCCGGTCGGCGAAGTCGCCCAGGCGCTCGGGGGCCGCGAGGTCGCCCACCCGGCCGATGCCCAGGTCCGGGCGCCCCGGCAGGGGTTCCAGCGGCACGAGGTGGTCGAGGTCGAGGACCCGCGCCAGGGCGTCGGAGACCCCCGGCGCCCCCGCGTCGGCGTTGGTGTGCGCCACGTAGATCGCCAGCCCGGCGCGGACCGCGCGGTGCACCACCGCGCCCTTGGGGGTCGTCGCGGCGACCGAGTGCACGGCGCGCAGCAGCAGCGGGTGGTGGGTGACGAGCAGGTCCGCGCCGGCCGCGACGGCCTCCTCGACGACCTCGGCGACCGGGTCGACGGCGAAGTGGACGCGGCGCACGGGCGCGGCGGGGTCACCGCAGACCAGGCCCACCGCGTCCCAGGGCTGCGCCCACTCCAGGGGGTGCATGGCCTCGAGCGCGTCGACGACCTGCTGCAACGTGGGAGCGGCCGGTGGGTCGGGGATCACGGGTCACGACACTAACGGCTACCGTGGTCCCGCAGGGGCCTGTAGCTCAGTTGGTAGAGCACCGCGTTTACACCGCGGGTGTCGTCGGTTCGAGACCGGCCGGGCCCACCCCCGGCTCCGCCCCCAGCGCCTCCAGGGCCGCCAGGTGCGCCTTCAGCGGCCGCGGCGCCCCGTGCTCGCCGCGCAGGACCCAGCGCACCCGCCCGTCCACCACCAGCAGCGACAGCCGGCGCGCCACCCCGAGCTCGGCGTCGAAGGCCCCCAGCGCCCGGCACACCTGACCGTGCGGCCAGAAGTCGCTGAGCAGCGGGAACGGGTAGACGCGGTCCTCGCCCCAGGCCCGCAGCGCGGGCACGGGGTCGCACGACAGCGCGGCCAGCTGCACCCCGGCCTCGTCGAACCGGTCGACCTCGAAGGCGAGGGCGCCCAGCTCGGCCGTGCAGTGGGTGGAGAAGGCCGCGGGCACGCAGACCAGCAGCGCGGGACCCTGCTCCCACAGCTCGCGCAGCGCGAGCCGGTCGCCGTGCTGGTCGGCCAGGACGGTGTCGGGGACGGGGAAGGCGTCCCCGACCGCCACGTTCAGCGGCGCCCGCTCTTCGGCGTGGTCATCCGGGTCCCCGCCCAGTTCGCGCTCGCGCTCACGCTGGAGGTCGCGTGCAGGCCCGCCGTGGGCGCCGCCTCGTCGATCTCGGAGGCGTTGACGCTGCCCGGGCGTCCCTTCTTGGGGGTCAGGAGCCAGACGATGCCGCCGTCGGCGAGGTTGGTGATGGAGTCCACCAGGGCGTCGACCAGGTCGCCGTCCCCCTCGCGGTACCAGCAAAGGACCACGTCGGCGACGTCGTCGGCGTCCTCGTCGAGCAGCTCGCTGCCGACGATCTCCTCGACGGCCGCCCGGAAGTCCTCGTCGACCTGCTCGTCCCAGCCGAACTCCTGGACCAGTTGCCCAGGCTTGAAGCCGAGCTTGGCCGCTGCGGCCACATCCGCCGCAGGGTCCGCGGTCGCACCCACTGATGTCCTACCTTCCTCGATGCCCCCCGGGGGCGCTGCCCCGGGAGCCGACGCTGACGCTCTTGACCTCCTAGTGGAGCGGAGGAACGGTGCTCGGCGCAAGACGGAGCGCGGTCGGCGCGACCACGACCCCTCTCGCGGGCCCCGCGGGGGCACCGGTGAGACAGTGGAGCGGTGGCGATCTCCTCGGTCCGCACGCGCACGGTCCGGCTGGACCTCGACGCGGGGTCGGCGTCCGAACGTCCCGACACCCTCGCCGTGGAGGAGCCGCTGCAGCTGGAGGTCGACGGCCGCGAGCTGACGGTCACGATGCGCACGCCGGGCCACGACGTGGAGCTGGCGCTGGGCTTCCTGCACGCCGAGGGCCTGCTGCACGACGCGGGCGACGTGGTGGCCATGCGGCACTGCGCGGGCACCGGGCCGGACGGGGAGCCGACGCACAACCTGCTGCGCGTCACCGCGCGCGCCGGCAGCCGCCTGGCCGGCGAGCGCGTGGCGCGCCCGTTCACGACGACCTCGGCCTGCGGGGTGTGCGGCTCCCTCAGCGTCGGCGACGTCCTGGCCCGGGTGCCCGCCCCGCTGCACGACGACCGCGTCGAGGTGGGCCCGGACGTCCTCGCCGGGCTGCCGGCCGCGCTGCGGGCCGCGCAGGCCACCTTCGAGCGCACCGGCGGCCTGCACGCCGCCGGCCTGTTCACCGCCGACGGCGAGCTGCTGTGCCTGCGCGAGGACGTGGGGCGGCACAACGCCGTCGACAAGGTCGTGGGCTGGGGCCTGCGCGAGGGGCGGCTGCCGCTGCGCGCCACCGTGCTCGTCGTCTCCGGCCGCGCCTCGTTCGAGCTCGTGCAGAAGGCGGCGATGGCCGGGGTGCCGGTGCTCGCCGCGGTGTCCGCGCCGTCGTCGCTGGCGGTGTCCCTGGCCCGGGAGGCGGGCATGACGCTGCTCGGCTTCGTGCGGCCCCCGCGGGCGAACGTCTACGCCGGTGAGCACCGGGTCGCGCGCCCGGCGGGGACCGGGGTGGGTCCGCGTCCGACGTCCGTCCTAACCTGAACCCACCAAATGGGTCCGACGCGCCCCCACCCGGCCGCGGGGGACCCTCGACGAATGCGGGAGGACCACCACCGTGGCCAGACGCGATGAAGCGGGAGCACCCGCCGGCAAGGGCCCCATCCTCAACGGCCTGCCGTCGCAGTTGCCGGACATCGACCCCGAGGAGACCGCCGAGTGGCTGGCCTCGCTCGACGGGGTCGTCGACGAGCGCGGCCAGAACCGGGCCCGCTACCTCATGCTGCAGCTGCTGCAGCGGGCCCGCGAGCGCCAGGTCGGCGTCCCCAGCCTCACCGCGACCGACTACATCAACACCATCGGCCCCGAGTCCGAGCCCTGGTTCCCGGGTGACGAGGAGGTCGAGCGCCGCTACCGCGCGTGGATCCGCTGGAACGCCGCGGTCATGGTGCACCGCGCCCAGCAGCCCGGCATCGGCGTCGGCGGCCACATCTCGACGTACGCGTCGTCGGCGACGCTGTACGAGGTCGGCTTCAACCACTTCTTCCGCGGCAAGGACCACGCCGGCGGCGGGGACCAGGTCTTCATCCAGGGCCACGCCTCCCCCGGCGTCTACGCCCGCGCCTTCCTCGAGGGCCGCCTCAGCGAGGAGCAGCTCGACGGCTTCCGCCAGGAGGTCTCCAAGGCCCCGAACGGCCTGTCGTCCTACCCCCACCCCCGGCTCATGCCGGACTTCTGGGAGTTCCCGACGGTCTCGATGGGCCTGGGCCCGGCGAACGCGATCTACCAGGCGCAGTTCAACAAGTACCTGCACAACCGCGGGTTCAAGGACACCTCGCAGCAGCACGTCTGGGCCTACCTGGGCGACGGCGAGATGGACGAGCCGGAGTCGCGCGGCTTCGCCCAGCTCGCGGCCTACGAGGAGCTCGACAACCTCACGTTCGTCGTCAACTGCAACCTGCAGCGCCTCGACGGCCCGGTGCGCGGCAACGGCAAGATCGTCCAGGAGCTGGAGGCGTTCTTCCGCGGCGCGGGCTGGAACGTCGTCAAGGTCCTGTGGGGCCGGGAGTGGGACTCCCTGCTGGCCGCCGACCACCAGGGCGCGCTGGTCAACCTCATGAACGCCACCCCCGACGGGGACTACCAGACGTTCAAGGCCGAGAACGGCGCGTTCGTCAAGGAGAACTTCTTCGGCCGCGACCCGCGCACGGCCAAGCTCGTCGAGGGCATGTCCGACGACGAGGTGTGGAACCTCAAGCGCGGCGGCCACGACTACCGCAAGGTGTACGCGGCGTACCAGGCGGCGGTGAACCACACCGGGCAGCCGACGGTGATCCTCGCCAAGACCATCAAGGGCTACGGCCTGGGCCCGCACTTCGCCGGGCGCAACGCCACGCACCAGATGAAGAAGCTGACGCTGGAGGACCTCAAGCTCCTGCGCGACTCGCTGCGCATCCCGATCAGCGACGAGCAGCTGGAGAAGGACCCCTACCGCCCGCCCTACTACCACCCCGGTGACGGCGACGAGGCGATCCAGTACCTGCGCAAGCGCCGCGCCGACCTCGGCGGGCCCGTCCCGCAGCGCCGCGTCCAGCACGCCCCGCTGCACCTGCCCGGCGACGAGTCCTACAAGATCGCCGCCAAGGGCTCGGGCAAGCAGGAGATCGCCACCACCATGGCCTTCGTCCGGCTGCTCAAGGACCTCATGCGGGACAAGGAGTTCGGCGCCCGCGTCGTGCCCGTCATCCCCGACGAGGCCCGCACCTTCGGGATGGACTCGCTCTTCCCGACCCTGAAGATCTACAACCCGCACGGGCAGAACTACACCTCCGTGGACCGCGAGCTGATGCTCGCCTACAAGGAGTCCGAGCAGGGCCAGATCCTGCACGTCGGCATCAACGAGGGCGGCTCGCTCGCGGCCTTCACCGCGGCGGGGTCCTCGTACGCCACGCACGGCCAGCCGATGGTCCCGATCTACGTCTTCTACTCGATGTTCGGGTTCCAGCGCACCGGCGACGCCATCTGGGCTGCGGCCGACACCATGGCCCGCGGGTTCATGATCGGCGCCACGGCGGGCCGGACCACCCTGACCGGTGAGGGCCTGCAGCACGCCGACGGCCACTCGCTGCTGCTCGCGGCGACCAACCCGGCGGTCGTGTCCTACGACCCGGCGTACGCCTACGAGATCGGGCACATCGTCAAGGACGGTCTGCGCCGCATGTACGGGGAGTCCCCCGAGAACCTCATCTACTACCTGACGGTCTACAACGAGCCGGCCGTCCAGCCGGCCGAGCCCGAGGGCGTGGACGTCGAGGGGATCCTGCGCGGCATGCACCGCGTCGCGACCGGCGAGGGGGACGGCCCGCGCGTGCAGCTGCTGGCCTCCGGCGTCGGGGTGGCGTGGGCCTTCGAGGCCCAGAAGCTGCTCAAGGAGGACTTCGGGGTCGTCGCCGACGTCTGGTCGGTGACGAGCTGGAACGAGCTGCGCCGCGACGGCCTCGCCAGCGACGAGCACCGGTTCCTCAACCCCGGCGACGAGGAGCGCGTGCCGTACGTGACGCGCAAGCTGCAGGACGCCCCCGGCCCGGTGGTCGCCGTCAGCGACTGGATGCGCCAGGTGCCCGACCAGATCGCGCAGTGGGTCCCGGGCGACTTCGCCTCCCTGGGCGCCGACGGGTTCGGCCTGTCCGACACCCGCGCGGCGGCCCGCCGGTACTTCCACATCGACGGCCCGTCCGTGGCGGTCCGCGCCCTGGAGATGCTCGCCAAGCGCGGCGAGGTCGACTGGCGCGCCCCCGGCCAGGCCATCGAGAAGTACCAGCTGCACGACGTCCGCGCGGGGCGCAGCGGCAACGCCGGCGGCGAGAGCTGAGGTGAGCGGCCGGTGAGGGCCCGGCAGCTGCTGCCCGAGGAGGTGGGGATCACCGTCCTCGGGCGGTTGCTGCTGGTCGGCGCCGTCGGCGGCGGCCTGGTGGGCGGCGCCACCGGCGCCGTCCTCGGCTCGGGCCTGCCGCTGGACCGCTGGGACGCCGTGCCGGTCTACGCCGGCGTCCTCGTCGGGCTGGTGGCCGGCGTCCTGACGCAGGCCGTGACGGCGCTGGTCGTGCACCTGGTGCACCGGCGCGTGCAGTGGGACACGGTGCTGCGCACCGCGCTGCTGCCCCCGGTCCTGGGGTCGGGGTCCCTGGTCCTGGCCGTCGGGTCCGCGCTGCCGCCGGACCTGGCCCTGGCGGCCGTGGTGGCCGCCGTGGCGCTGACCGCGGCCACGGCGCTGCGGACCGTCCGGTGGTGCCTCGCCCCGTACCTGCTGCCCGACTGGTAACCCCTACGCTCGCAGGGTGCCCGCCGACAGGACCGAGCTGTCCCCCGAGACGGTCCGACGCCTGGAGGCCGCGCAGGGGTCCTTCGCGTCGGCGATCACCGCCCGCATCGACCAGGCGCACCCCTGGTACGGCGACCTGCCCGCCGACGAGCGCTCCTGGGTGGGGCTGGTCGCCCAGGCCGGGTTCGGCGACTTCCTGCGCTGGCTGTCCGAACCGGACCCCGACGTGCTGGCCGGGACGGCCGTCTTCGGGGCGGCCCCGCGCGAGCTGATGCGGTCGGTGACCCTGCAGCAGACCGTGGAGCTGGTGCGCACCGCCATCACGGCCGTGGAGGAGGGCCTGGACGCCGTCGTGGGCGACGGCGAACCCCACGAGCAGGTCCTGGCCCGCGAGGCGCTGCTGCGCTACTCCCGCGAGGTCGCCTTCGCCGCGGCCGCCGTCTACGCCCGAGCCGCCGAGGCCCGCGGCGCCTGGGACGCGCGCCTGGAGGCGCTCGTCGTCGACGCCGTCCTGCGCGGCGACGGCGAGGACACCATCGCCTCCCGCGCCGCCGCCCTGGGCTGGACGGCGGTGGCCCCGACGACGGTCGTCATCGGCCAGGCCGCCGGGCAGGAGTCCGCCGGGGCCGTGGCCCGCATCCGCTCCCTGGCCCGCGAGGACGGCGGGGAGGCCCTGGTCGGCGTCCAGGGCGATCGGCTCGTGGTGGTGCTCTCGGGCACGCCCGACGCGCACGCCAGCGCCGAGCGGCTGGCGCTCACGGAGTTCGGGCCCGGCCCCGTGGTGGTGGGGCCCACGGTCGCCAGCCTGCCGGTCGCGGCCCGCTCGGCCCGCGCGGCGCAGGCGGGCGTGGTCGCGGCGCGGGCGTGGCCGGAGGCCCCCCGGCCCGTGCTGGCCGACGACCTGCTGCCCGAGCGGGCGCTGTCCGGGGACGCGACGGCCCGGCGGGCGCTGGTCGACCGCGCCTACGCCCCGCTCGTGGAGGCCGGCGGGGCGCTGCTGGAGACGCTGACGGCCTACCTGGCCCACGGCGGGTCGCTGGAGGCGTGCGCGCGGTCGCTGTACGTGCACGCCAACACGGTGCGTTACCGGCTGCGCCGGGTCGCGGAGGTCTCGGGCTGGACGCCGTCGGCACCGCGGGAGCGCTTCGTGCTGCAGACCGCCCTGGCGCTGGGCCGGCTGTCGCAGACCACCGCACCCGTCCGGAGCACGCGCTTGGAGGAACCCTACAAGTCTGGGGGGTGAACTCGGTGAGCGTCGTCACCGCCTCCGGGGGGTCCCGGCAGGCAGGGTGAGCGGGTGCTCGTCTTCGTCTTCCCCGGCCAGGGCTCCCAGTCGCCCGGCTTCCTCGCCCCCTGGCTCGAACTGCCGGGTGTGGCGGACCGGTTGCGGTGGGCCTCGGCCGTCGTGGGCGACGACCTCGTGGCGCACGGCACCCTGTCGGACGCCGACACCCTGCGTGACACGGCCGTCGCCCAGCCGCTCATCGTGGCGGCGGGGCTGCTGGGCCTGCGCGAGCTGTTCGCCGGCCCCGCCGAGCTGGCCGCCGCCGCCACCGCCGTTGCGGGGCACTCCGTCGGGGAGCTGACCGCGGCCGCCGCCACCGGCGCCCTGACCCCCGAGCAGGCCCTCGTGCTGGTGCGCGAGCGGGGCCGCGGGATGGCGGCCGCCGCGGCCGCGCGGCCCACGGGCATGAGCGCGGTCCTGGGCGGCGACCCCGACGAGGTCGCCGCGCGGCTGGCCGAGCTGCAGCTGACCCCGGCCAACGCCAACGGCGGCGGGCAGACCGTCGCCGCGGGCACCGTGGAGGCCCTCGCGGCGCTGGCGGAGAACCCCCCGGCGAAGGCCCGCGTGATCCCCCTGCAGGTGGCCGGCGCCTTCCACACCGAGCACATGGCCCCCGCGGTCGGCGCCCTGGAGCAGCTCGCCGCCGGCATCGACCCCGGCACCGCGGCCGTGCCCGTCGCCGCGAACGCCGACGGCGAGCTCGTCACCGACGGCGCGCAGTTCCTGCGCCGGCTCGTCGCGCAGGTCTCCCGCCCCGTGCGCTGGGACCTCGTGACCGGGACGTTCGCCCGGCTGGGGGTGACCGGCCTGATCGAGGTGCCCCCCGCGGGGACGTTGACCAACCTGGCCAAGCGCACACTGAAGGGTGTGGACGTGCTGGCGCTGAAGACGCCGGACGACCTGGACAAGGCCCGCGCCATGATCTCCGACCACGGTGGCGTGGCCGCCACGCTCACGACGGAGGCCGCCCTGTGACCGCTCTGACCAACGCCCCCACGCGCGAGGCCCGCATCCTCGGCATCGGTGCGCACCGCCCGCCGCGGGTCATCGACAACGAGGAGGTGTGCACCTGGATCGACAGCTCCGACGAGTGGATCCAGCAGCGCACCGGGATCAAGGCCCGCCGCTGGGCGGCCCCGGACGTCTCCGTGGTCGACATGAGCGAGGACGCCGGGGCCAAGGCGCTGGCCGCCGCCGGCCTGACCGGGTCCGACGTCGACGCCGTGATCCTGGCGACGGTCTCCTACCCGTACCAGACCCCCGCCGCCGCGGCGGTCGTCGCGCACCGCCTCGGCGCGACGCCCGCGGCCGCCTTCGACATCTCCGCCGGCTGCGCCGGGTTCTGCCACGGCATCGCGCTGGCCACCGACCTCGTGCGCGGCGGCACGGCCCGCAACGTCCTGGTCGTGGGCGCCGAGAAGCTGTCCGACTTCACCGACAAGCACGACCGTTCCACGGCGTTCCTGTTCGCCGACGGCGCCGGCGCCGCGGTCGTCGGGGTCTCCGACGAGGTCGGCGTCGGGCCGACGGTGTGGGGCTCGGACGGCGGCCAGTCGGAGCTGATCAAGAGCAAGTTCTCCTGGATCGAGCTGCGCGGCGTCATCGACGGCACCGCGGCGTCCTCCCCGGACCCGATCGCCACGGCGACCGCGGCCGAGCCCGCCTCCGAGCTGACGCCGGAGCCCGCGACCGGGCCCGCGTCGGAGCCCGGGCAGGCCCCCGGCTGGCCCTACCTGGAGCAGCAGGGCCAGTCGGTCTTCCGCTGGGCGGTGTGGCAGATGGCTCCCGTCGCCCAGGCCGCGCTCGACGCCGCGGGCGTCACGGCCGACCAGATCGACGTCTTCGTCCCCCACCAGGCCAACGCGCGGATCATCGACGCGATGGTCAAGCAGCTCAAGCTGCCCGAGACCGTCCACGTGGCCCGCGACATCGTCGACATGGGCAACACGTCGGCGGCCTCGATCCCGCTGGCGGTGGAACGCGCCATGGCCGATGGGGACGCCCCCTCCGGCGGCCTGGCGCTGCTGATCGGTTACGGCGCGGGCCTGTCCTACGCCGCCCAGGTGGTCCGGCTCCCGTAGCCGGCTGTTGTTCTCCTGGCCGCGATCCCCGCGGTCAGGTCGTTCCGGTGACCCGTCCGGGTCACCGTCCACACGGATGGAGCCACGCATGGCCAGCGAGCAGGAGATCCTCAGCGGTCTCGCCGAGATCGTGAACGAGGAGACGGGCCTGCCCACCGACAGCGTCGAGTCGGACAAGTCCTTCACCGACGACCTCGACATCGACTCGCTGTCGATGATGACGATCGTCGTGAACGCCGAGGAGAAGTTCGGCGTCCGCATCCCCGACGAGGACGTCAAGAACCTGCGCACCGTGGGCGACGCCGTCGCCTACATCTCCCAGGCCCAGGGCTGACGAGCACCCCCGGCCGGCCCGCACCCGCGGGCCGGCCCCCCTGCACCACCCACGCCGTCTGAGTTCCAGGAGGAGCTGACCGACCATGACCATGACCACGACCCCGTCGACCTCCACGAGTTCGTCGCGTCGCGTCGTCGTCACCGGGCTGGGGGCCACGACACCGCTCGGCGGCGACGTCCGCACCAGCTGGGAGGCCGCGCTGGCCGGCCGCTCCGGTGCGCGACCGATCACCGACGCGTGGATCGACGAGTTCGAGCTGCCCGTGACGTTCGCCGCCCAGGCCGCCGTGCGCGCCGACAGCGTGCTGGAGCGCCGGGAGATCAAGCGCCTGGACCCCTCCCAGCAGTTCGCGGTCATCGCCGCCCGCGAGGCGTGGGCCGACGCCGGCTCCCCCGAGGTGGACCCGCTGCGGCTGGGCTCGGTCGTCGCGACCGGGATCGGCGGCATCTGGACCCTGCTGACCGCCTACGACACGCTCAAGGAGAAGGGCGCCCGCCGCGTCCTGCCCCTGACCGTGCCGATGCTCATGGCCAACGGCCCGACGGCGGCCATCAGCATCGAGTTCACCGCCCGCGCCGGGGCCCACACCCCCGTCAGCGCGTGCGCGTCCGGGGCCGAGGCCATCGCGTACGGGGCGGACATGATCCGCTCCGGGCGCGCCGACATCGTCCTGTGCGGCGGCACGGAGGCGGCGATCCACCCGCTGCCGATCGCCTCCTTCACCTCCATGCACGCCATGTCCCGGCGCAACGAGGACCCCGAGCGCGCCTCGCGGCCCTTCGACACCGCCCGCGACGGGTTCGTCCTGGGCGAGGGCGCCGGGATCCTGGTCCTGGAGTCGGAGGAGCACGCCACGGCCCGCGGGGCGCGCATCCACGCCGAGCTCCTGGGCGCCGGGCTGTCGGCGGACGCCTACCACGTCGCGGCCCCCGAGCCCGAGGGCGCCGGTGTGAGCCGCGCGATCCGCGACGCGCTGAGCCAGGCCGGGCTGTCCCCGCGCGACATCGTCCACGTCAACGCCCACGCCACCTCGACCCCCGTCGGGGACGTGGCCGAGGACAAGGGCCTGCGCCTGGCCCTGGGCGACGCCGTGGACGGCATCGCGGTCTCGGCGACGAAGTCGATGACGGGCCACCTGCTGGGGGCGGCCGGGGCCGTGGAGAGCATCTTCACGATCCTGGCGCTGCGCGACCGGATGGCCCCCCCGACGATCAACGTCGACGACCTCGACCCGGAGGTCACGCTCGACGTGGTCCGCAAGGAGTCGCGCCCGCTGCCGGCGACGGGGACGCTCGTGGGCCTGAACAACGCCTTCGGCTTCGGCGGCCACAACGTCAGCGCGGTGTTCGCCGCCCGCTGACGCGGGTCCCCCGCGCGGGGTGCGGGGCCTCCCGGACGACGATCCGGGGGCCGCGCACCCCGCGCTGCCGCGTGCGGGGTGGGCGGTGCGGGCTGGGCGGGGTCAGCCGACCTGGTGCAGCCAGCGCACGGGGGTGTCGTCCCCGGCGTGGCGGAAGGCCTCGAGCTCGCAGTCCCAGGCCTCCCCGACGGCCAGGGCGAGGGCGCGGCGGGCGCCGGCGGCGTCGCCGACCGTCAGCAGCTCCATGGCGGCGTGGATGCGGTCCTCGGGGACGTGGGTGTTGCCGTGGACGTCGGTCACGGCGTGGAAGATGCCCAGCGCCGGGGTGTGGCTCCAGCGGCCGCCGTCGCAGCCCTGGGAGGGTTCCTCGGTCACCTCGAAGCGCAGGTGGGCCCAGCCGCGCAGCGCGGACGCCAGGAGCGCACCGCTGCCCTGCGGCGCCTGCCAGGAGTACTCCGCCCGCAGGCAGCCCGGAGCGACCGGCTGGCTCGTCCAGTCGAAGGACGCACGCACGCCGAGGACACCGCCGGCTGCCCACTCGATGTGCGGGACGAGCGCTCGCGGTGCGGAGTGCACGAAGAGCACGCCGCGGGTCGTCGCACCGGACATGCCTGTCTCCTTCTGCGTCGGTGTGAGGGACGTCTTCCCCAACGACCTCACGACACGCAGAACGACCGACCGTCGTACGTCGACTACACGGTGTGCAGCTCCTTGCCGGGCCCATCATGCACCACGGATCAAGGTGACGACCAGCCGTCCGCAGGACCTCCACACGCGGGCTCAAGTCCGGGGCCCCCCGCGCCGATGGAACGGACGACCCGAACGACCACCACCGACGAGGGGACGCCCCGCGTGGACGACCAGCCCACCCCGCCCGCGCAGCGCACCGCCGGGGAGATCTCCGAGGTCATCCGGCCCGCCGCGATCGTCCCCGAGGAGGCCGCGCGCTCGGTCCTGGTCGAGCTCGCCCTGCGCGACGTGCAGAACGGCGGCGTCTGGCAGGCCGGGCCGTCGCTGTGGAGCCGCTACGACCGCCCCTGGCTGGGTGCGGACAACGCCGCCGGCGCCGAGCTCATCGGCCGCATCCACGTCGCCTACGGCACCCCGACGAAGTACGAGATCACGATCTACCGCGTGACCGTCACCCTCTTCGGCAGCCAGCTGGGGTGGAGCGTGGAGTCCCTGTGCGACGAGGCCCTGGGTCACGGCGGCCTGCGCCTGCAGGACTGCCCGCGCGCGACCCTCGCCGCTCCCCCGGCACCGTTCCGCGGGTGACACCATCGGGTCCGTGCCCGATGCCGTCCCACCCGCCCGTCGCCACCACCGCCCCGCGCTGCCCGGCGACGAGGCCATCGTCGCCCTCGCCGGGGGCGTGGACCCCTCGGCCGTCCAGGAGGCCGCGCACGCCGCGGCCAGCGCCCTCGTCCACGGGGCCCGCAGCGCCCGCGACGCCGAGGTGACCCGGCGCGTCGTGCGCCTGGCCCAGGACGAGGGCCTGGAGGTCATCGCCGACCTGTGGGCCGACGCCCCCGCCGACTCCCTGGCCGGGGCCCTGTGGCGGCTGTACGTGCTGCGCACGTGGGTCCAGCGCCAGCCGGTGGCCGTCTCGCGCCAGTTCGCCGAGGGACGCCGGCACGCCCCCGTGCTGGAGGTCGTGGCGGGGGTGGCGGACCCGCCGGGCCCGCAGGAGGTCGCGACGGTGGTCGACGCCGTGCTCACCGGGGTCGCCGAGGGCGACTTCGCCGTGACGCTGGAGCGGGCGGCCGCCTTCTGCCGGGTCCTGGCCATCGGCCGGGCCCACCACGCCGACGCGCCCGCCGAGGACGACGCGGCCTCCGAGCTGACCCGGTCGGCGGCCCGGCTGGTGCGCACCGCCGAGCAGCTCGAGCACGTCGCGCACCGCTGGCGCGCCGGCGAGCTGGGCTGACCCGGCCGGCGGCACCGGCGTTACAATGGGAGGGCGTCGGGCCGCGGTAGCCCCGGGTCCCAATGAAAGCCGCTACGAGCGGCCGTGCGCCGTGAGGCGCTTCCCGGTCCGGCGCACCCTCACGTGAACAGGCCCTCGCCCCAGGCGCCACCGGTGCCGATCCCCGGCGGGCAGGCGAAGACGCCGGACCCGGTGTGCTTGAGGTACTCCGTCAGCGCGTCCTGCGCCCCGAGCTTGCGCTGCAGCGGGACGAACTGCCGGTGCGGGTCGTTGCCGAAGACGATGAAGAACAGGCCCGCGTCGAGCTGACCGGTCGCCACGTCCAGGCCGTCGGTATAGGAGTAGCCGCGGCGCAGCAGCTTGACGCCGCCGTTGGTCTCGGGGGCGGCCAGCCGCACGTGCGCGGCGACGTCGATGGCCGGCGTGCCGTCCGCACCCGTCTTCGCCAGGTCGAGGGCGTCGAACTCCGCCCTGCCCGACAGGGGCGCGCCGGACGCCTTGGCGCGGCCGATGACGCGCTCCTGCTCCCCGAGCGAGGCGCGGTCCCAGGCCTCGACGAGCATCCGGATGCGGCGGGCCACCAGGTAGGTCCCCCCGCGCATCCACTCCTGGTCGACCGCCGGCGCGCCCTGCCCGCCGACCCAGACGTGGCGGTCCAGGTCCGTGGTGTCCTCGGCCTTGAGGTTAGCGGTGCCGTCCTTGAAGCCCATGAGGTTGCGCGGGGTGGACTGGGCCGCGGAGGTCGTGGAGGTGCGCCCGAACCCCAGCTGCATCCACCGCACGCGCACGACGCCGCGGCCGGTGCGGACGAGGTTGCGCACGGCGTGGAAGGCGACCTGCGGGTCGTCGGCGCAGGCCTGCAGGCACAGGTCGCCGCCGACCTTGGTGGGGTCCAGCTGCTCGCCGGGCAGCGGGGGCAGCTCCTCCAGCGCGGCGGGCCGGCGGTCGGCCAGCCCGAAGCGCTCGTCGAACAGGGAGGGCCCGTACCCCAGGGTCACCGTGAGGTTGGCCGCGGGCAGCTCGTGGGCCTCGCCGGTGTCCTGCGGGGGCTCGTCGGCGGCCCCGCCCAGCCCGCCGGAGCCCCCCACGGGGGTGCCCGCGGCCATGGTGGCGGCGTCCGCGCTCCAGCGCTGCAGGACGTCGGCGAGCTCCCCGGCCCGCGACGTCGTGACGTCCAGCGCCGCGAAGACGAGGGAGTCCTGCTGGGCGGTGGTGATGCCGGCCTGGCGGGCCCCGTGGAAGGGCACGGTGCCGGGGGCGGCCGCGGCGTGGCCGGGCCGGGCGGCCAGGGCCGCGACACCGGCGCCCACGCCGGCGGCGCCGGCGACCGCGGCGCCGGTCAGGACGCCGCGGCGGGAGGGGCGGGGAGCGCTCACGGGACGATCACCTCCGGGGACTCAGGCGTTCGCGGCGCCGACGACCTTGCCGGAGACCTGCGAGAGCGGTTCGGCGAGGGCGTCGACGGCGGAGGCGAGGTCGCGGACCTGGTCCTGGGTCAGCTGGGTGTAGAGGACGTAGCCCTCGCCCTGCCGGAAGGGCGCCAGGGCGGTGGTGACGTCGTCGAAGCGGGCCGAGATGGTCGTGACCAGGTCGGGGTCGGTGACCTGCAGGGCCGGGGTCAGCAGGTCGAAGGCCTCGCGCGAGCCCTCGACGTTGGCGCCGAAGTCGAGCAGGTCGACGTGGGAGTACGCCTCCTCCTCGCCGGTGACCTTGGAGCTGGCGACCTCGTCGAGCAGGGCGGAGGCGCCGTTGGCGAGGTCGGCCGGCTGGTAGGTCGTGGTCTGCACGAGCGTGTTCAGCTCGGCGACGTCGGCGACGAGCTGCTGCGCGACGGGGGCCATGCCCTCGGTGGAGCCGGTGACCCACAGGGCCTGCTCGAGGCGGTGGAAGCCGGTCCAGGTGGCCGGGTCGGCGACGTCGGCGACGCGGGCGTCGATGCGCGGGTCGAGGTCGCCGAAGCTCTCGGCGACGGGCTCGACGCGCTCGTAGGGGGTGCGGGCGGGGCCGTACAGGGCCTTGGCCCGCTCGACGTCCCCGGCCTCGACGGCGGCGGCGAAGGCGCCCGTGGCGGTGACGAGGTCGGCGACCTGGGCCTTGACGTAGTCCTGGTAGCCCCGGGTCGCGGCGGCGAACAGCGGGTCCTCGGTGCTGGCGGGCGCCGCGCCGCTGACGGTGAACGCCGAGGACTCGGTCGCGGCGTTGGGGCACTGGACGGTGTAGTCGCCGGCCTCCAGCTGCAGGGAGAAGGTGCCCGTCAGGCCCGGGGTGAGGTTCTCCCGCTCGCCGACGATGCGACCGCCGGAGTTCACCAGCTCGGCCTCGGTGACGGCGGTGGCGCCCTCGTTGACGACGTCGAAGGTCGCCGCGCCCGCGGGGACGGTCGCCGGCTCGGCGCTGCAGCCGTCGTCGGTGATGGTGATCTTGACGTGGCCCGAGCCGCCGGCGACGTCGGCGGGGGCGCCGTCGGCCCCTCCGCCGCAGGCGGCGAGCAGGAGCAGGGGGCCCGCGGCGAGCGCCAGGGCGAGACGGGGGTGCGGGGTCACTTCGGGGTCCTCCGGGGACGGGTCAGGCGGGGACGCGCTGCGGCGCGGGCCGGCCGGCGCGGGGCCGGAGCACGACGACGAGCATGGGCAGGAGGTAGAGGAGCCAGCCGGTGACCTCGGCGACGGTCGGGCGGGGCTGCCAGCCCAGGACACCGGTGAACAGGGCCGAGCGGACCGTGCCGGGGGTCACGAGCGTGGACAGGTCCACGGCGGTGCCCTGCCCGGCGAGCAGCCAGCCGGCCTCGTAGGCGGTGTGGGCGGCCGACATGACCAGCCCGGCGGCGACGAGGACGAGCACGACGCCGGTCACGCGGAACAGCCGGCCGAGGTCGAGGCGGACCCCGCCGCGGTACACGGCGTAGCCGAGGGCGGCGGCGAGCAGGACGCCGAGGGAGGCGCCGAGCGCGCCGCCGGCGTTGCTGCCCGAGGCCTGGTAGGTCGCGAGCAGGAACACCGAGGTCTCCAGCCCCTCGCGCAGGACGGCCAGGAACGCCATGGCGACCAGCGCCCACGCGGACCCCTTGGCCAGCGCGGAGGAGGTGGACGCCTCGAGCTCGGCGCGCAGGGTGCGGGCGTGCCGGGTCGTCCACACGACCATCCAGGTGACCATGGCCACCGCGACGAGGGCGAGCACGGTCTCCAGCTGCTCCTGCTGGCGCTGGGGCAGGGACCGGGTGGCCGCCTGCAGGGCCGCGGCGGCGCCCAGGCACAGCGCGACGGCCAGCAGGACGCCGGCCCAGACCGAGCGCAGCGCCCGGCGCTCACCGCGCTGGACGAGGAAGGCCGAGACGATCCCGACGATGAGGGAGGCCTCGAGCCCTTCGCGCAGTCCGATGACGAACGTGGCGAGCACGGGCAGCTCCTCTGGTCGGCGACGGCCCACCGAGGTGAGGTGAGCCTCGCCGATGATAGGTGCACCTCACCGACCCCTCGACTCCCGCGCCGGCGGTGTGACGCAGCTCACCTCGGAGCGCGGAACTCGGTACCCGGTCCCGCGGTGGGGCCGCACCCGTGTTCGTCACCGGCCGCCGGAGCGGGCAGGATCTCCCCATGTCGCTGGACGCCGCGCCGCCCGCCCCACCCCTGCCGACCGCCGACGACGTCGAGGCCGCCGCGACCCGCCTGGGGCCGGTGGTGGTCCGCACCCCGCTGGCCACCAGCGTCCGCTGGTCGGCCGAGCTCGACGCCCACGTCCGCGTCAAGCGCGAGGACCTGCAGGCCGTCCGCTCCTACAAGCTGCGCGGCGCCTACAACCTCGTCGCCCAGCTCGACGCCGACCAGCGCGCCCGCGGCGTCGTCACCGCCAGCGCCGGCAACCACGCCCAGGGCCTGGCCTACGCGTGCGCCGCCCTGCGCGTGCAGGGACGCATCTACGTCCCGCGCACGACACCGCGCCAGAAGCGCGACCGCATCGCCGCCCTGGGCCAGGAGTTCGTCGAGACCATCGTCCTGGGCGACACCTACGACGACTCCGCCGCCGCCGCGGCCACCGACGCCGCGCGCACCGGCGCCACCCTCGTCCCCGCCTTCGACGACGCCCGGACCCTCACCGGCCAGGGCACCGTCGCCGTCGAGGTCGTGGAGCAGCTCGCCGCGCTCGGCGAGGCCCCGCCGGACGTCCTCGTCGTCCCCGTCGGCGGCGGTGGTCTGCTCGCCGGGGTCCTGACCTGGGTGCGCGAACGGCACCCGCAGGTGCGGGTCGTCGGCGTCGAGCCCGAGGGGGCCGCGTCGATGGCCGCCGCCCTGGCCGCGGGCCGGCCGGTCGAGCTGGACGACCTCGACACGTTCGTCGACGGCGCCTCGGTGCGCCGCGTCGGCGGGGTCACCCACGCCGTCGTGGCCCGCCACCCCGTCGAGCTCGTCACCGTGCCCGAGGGCGCCATCTGCGTCGAGATGCTCGCGATGTACCAGACCGACGGGATCATCGCCGAACCCGCCGGGGCGCTCGCCACGGCCGCCCTGGCCGGGTACGTCAAGGTCGAACCGGGCCAGAGCGTCGTGGCGGTCGTCTCCGGCGGCAACAACGACGTCTCCCGGTACGCCGAGATCATCGAGCGGGCCCTGGTCCACGAGGGGCGCAAGCACTACTTCCTCGTCGAGTTCCCCCAGGAACCCGGCGCCCTGCGCCGCTTCCTCGACGAGGTCCTCGGCCCGGACGACGACGTCACCCTCTTCGAGTACGTCAAGCGCAGCAACCGGGAGTTCGGCCCGGCCCTGGTCGGCATCGAGATCCCGACCAAGGAGGACCTGCCGGGGCTGCTGGCGCGGATGGACGCCGCTCCGCCCTCGTTCGAGCGGATCTCCGCGGCCGAGCCGCTGTACCGCTACCTGCTGTGAACCGGCGTCCCCCCGGGGGATGACGGGCACGCCCACCGTCCCCCGCCGGGACGACCCCGCGGATCCGCTCGGGAACCGATGTCCCGCAACCGGTCCGTCCGTAGCGTCGCCGACGTCGAGATCGTCTGCGAGCACGGGAGAACGTCGTGTCCGAACCCAACGTCGTGTCCGAACCCGGCCGGGAACCCCGCGCCGCCGCCGTCCTGGAGGCCGCCCGCCCGGCGGTCCGGGCCGTCGGCCTGCGCAGGACGTACGGGCGCGGTGACGCCGCGGTGCACGCCCTCGCCGGTGTCGACGTGGAGTTCGCCCGCGGGGAGTTCACCGCCATCATGGGCCCGTCGGGCTCGGGCAAGTCCACGCTCATGCACTGCCTGGCCGGGCTGGACACGGCCACCGCCGGGCAGGTGTTCCTCGGCGACACCGAGCTGACGGCGCTGAGGGACCGCGACCTGACCCGGTTGCGGCGCGAGCGCGTGGGGTTCGTCTTCCAGAGCTTCAACCTGCTGCCCGTCCTGGACGCGGCCGAGAACGTGCTGCTGCCGCTGCGACTGGCCGGGCGGACCCCGGACCGGGCCTGGTACGAGGACGTCGTGCGCCGCCTGGGCCTGACCCGGCGCCTGCACCACCGGCCCCACGAGCTGTCCGGCGGGCAGCAGCAGCGCGTCGCCGTCGCCCGCGCGCTGCTGCCGCGCCCGGACGTGGTCTTCGCCGACGAGCCCACGGGCAACCTGGACTCCCGCGCGGGCGCGGAGGTGCTGAGCCTGCTGCGCGACAGCGTCCGCGAGATCGGGCAGACCGTCGTCATGGTCACCCACGACCCGGTCGCGGCCAGCTACGCCGACCGCGTCGTCCTCCTGGCCGACGGGCGGCTGGCGGGCGGGCTGACCCGGCCCACGCCCGACGACGTCCTCGACGCGCTGCGCACCCTGGGGGCCTGAACCGTGCTGCGGGTGACCCTGGCCCAGCTGCGCGCCCACGGCGCGCGCGTCGTCGCCTCCTGCCTCGCGATCGTCATCGCGGTGGGTTTCGTGGTGGCGACCCTGTCCCTGAACGCGACCGCGAAGGCCGGTGTGCTGGACGCCGTCGGCGCGGAGTTCACCGCCAGCGCCCTCGTCGTCGAACCCGACGGGTCCTCCCCGGGGGAACCGCTCACGGACCTGCAGCCGGTCCTGGCGGCGCTGCCGGGCGTGGCGGCCGTCGCCGCGGACCGCTCGACGACCGTGGAGGTCCGGCTGCCGGGCCGCTCGGGCTCGACCACGGCGCTGGCCGAGGGCGTCGGCACGGCCCCGCAGCTGCGCTGGCAGCGCCTGAGCGCGGGCCGGCTGCCGGCGGCCCCCGACGAGGTCGCCGTCTCCGACCGCGTCGGCGTCCGGCCGGGGACGCGGATCGCGCTGACCGGCTACCCCGTCCCCGCGGACGGGGACCCCGGGGAGGGCGCCGCACCGGAGCCGGTGACCCGGGACGTCACCGTCGTCGGCGCCGTCGACCTGTCCGGCGACCCGCGCGCGGGGCTGGTCCCCCGCCTCTTCGGCACCGAGCAGGCGCTCGTGGCGTGGGGCGCGGACGCGGTGGAGCAGCTGCGCGTCGCGGCCGTGCCCGGCCAGGACCCGACGGCGGCCGTGCGGGCCGCCACCGCCGGGCGGGCCGTGACCGTCTCCACCGGCCCGGCCGTGGCGCAGCGGGTCGCGGACTCCTTCACGGGCGACGCCTCCAGCCTGACGTCGGTGCTGCTGGTCTTCGGGGCGATCGCCGTCCTGGTCGCCGGGCTCGTCATCGCGAACACGTTCGCGGTGCTGCTGGCCCAGCGGACGCGGGAACTGGCGCTGCTGCGGTGCGTGGGCGCGGCCCGCGCCCAGGTCGGTCGCAGCGTCCTGGGCGAGGCGGCCGCCGTGGGCCTGCTGGCCTCGGCGGCGGGGGTGCTGGCCGGGTCCGGGCTGGCGCACGCCGTGGCCGCCGTCGCCGGCCGGGCCGACTCCCCCGTCCCGCTGACGCACGTCGTGCTGCCCGGGTCGGCGGTCGCGACCGGGCTGGTCCTGGGCACGGTCGTCACGGTCCTGGCCGCCGCGGCCCCGGCCCGGGCCGCCACCCGGGTCGCGCCGCTGGCCGCGCTGCGCCCGCTCGACCACGCCCCGCTGCGCTCGCGCGGGGGTCTGGTGCGGCTGGTCCTGGGGCTGGTGCTCACCGTCCCGGCCACGGCCGCGATGGCGCTGTGCGCCGCCGTCGGCGCCCTGGAACCGGCCGTGGCGGCCGGTGCGCTGAGCTTCCTGGGGTTCCTGCTGCTGGCCCAGCGGCTCGTGCCCGCCCTCGTGGAGCTGGCCGGCCGCCCGTTCGCCCGGCTCGGCGGGGTCCCGGCGCAGCTGGCCGCCGGGAACTCGGTGCGCAACCCCCGCCGCACCGCGGCCACCGCGACGGCCCTGGTCATCGGGGTCACCCTGACCACCGCGATGGTCGTCGGCACGGCCTCGACGCGCTCGTCCGCCTCGGCCGGGCTGGAGGCCTCCTACCCCACCGACGTCGTCGTGCGGGCCTCCGGGCCGGTGACGCCGCAGGCCGTCGCGGCGGTGCGCGGCACCGGGCGGGTCGCGGCCGTGGCGCTCGTGCAGGACCTCGCGGTGGTCACCTCCGACGGGTCGCTGAGCCTGTCGGTGGCCGGTGTCGACCCCGCCGAGGCCGCGGGCGTCGTGCGCTCGCAGGAGCGGACCCCGCTGCCGCGCGACGGGGAGGTCGTCCTGGCGCGCACCACCGCGCAGGACGCCGGCCTCACCGACGGCGCGCGCCTGACCCTGCACCGCCAGGACGAGGCGACGGGGGCCGCCGCGGGCCCGGGGGTCGAGCTCACCGTGCGGGTCGCCGCGCGGTCCTCGGCCGGGGCGGGCGTCACCGCGGCCGACGCGCGCCGGCTGGCCCCCGGCGCCGTGGCGACGGGGATGTGGGTCCGGCTGGCCGACGGCGACCCGGACGCCCAGGCCGCCGCGACCGACGACGTCACCGAGGCCGTGACCCGGACGCTGCCGGCCGCCGAGGTGGCCGGGATCGCCTCGGTGCGCGGTGCCCTGGACCGGGTCCTGACGACGATGCTGCTCGTGGTCACGGGGCTGCTGGCCGTGGCGGTGGTCATCGCGCTGCTGGGGGTGGGGAACACGCTGGCGCTGTCGGTGGTGGAGCGCCGGCAGGAGTCGGGGCTGCTGCGGGCGCTGGGGCTGACCCGCGGGCAGCTGCGGGCGGTGCTGGCGTGGGAGGCGCTGCTGGTGGCGGGGGTCGCGGCGGTGCTCGGGGTCGTGCTGGGCACCGGTTACGGCCTGGCCGGGACGGCGTCGGTGCTCGTGCGGGAGACGCCGGTGCGGCTGAGCGTGCCGTGGGCCCAGGTCGCCGGGATCGTCGTGGTGGCCGCGGCGGCCGGGGTGCTGGCCTCGGTGCTGCCGGCCCGGCGGGCCGCGAACACCCCGCCGGTCGCCGCGATCGCCGACTGAGGGTCTGCGAGGCTGTCGGCATGGCTGTCGTGAAGATCAACGCGATCGAGGTGCCGGACGGGTCCGGCCCGGAGCTGGAACGCCGGTTCGCGCACCGGCTGGGTGCCGTGGAGGGCAGCCCGGGGTTCCTCGGGTTCGAGCTGCTGCGTCCGGTGGCGGGTGAGACCCGCTACTTCGTCTACACCCGGTGGGAGACCGAGGAGGCGTACCAGGCGTGGGCGGGCGGCGGCGCCCGCGACGCCCACGCCGGGGAGCGGCAGCGGCCGGTCGCGACGGGCGCCTCGCTGCTGGAGTTCGAGGTCGTGCTGGGCGCCGGTCCCGCCTGAGGGCGGGGCCGGCTCCCGGCTCAGAACTCGAACAGGTTGCCCCGCAGCCCCCCGCCGCCGTACCCGGACCGCAGGACGCCGCGGCGGCGCAGCACGGGCACGAGGTCGTCGAGGAAGCGGTGCAGCGTCACGGGGTGCAGGTCGCCCGAGAGCAGGAACCCGTCGTTGCCCGCGTCCTCGCCGAACTCCTCGACGAGGTCGGCGAACTCCTCCGCCGTCCCGACCAGGCCGGACCGGTCGGCCAGCCGGCCCTTGCGGGCCTTGCGGGTCAGCAGTTCCCGCAGCGGGGCGTCGGGGGTGTCCCCGCGCAGCGCGGAGATCGTCCCGAGGGAGACGTGGTCGCCGAACACCGCCGGGTCCAGCGGGCGGTCCAGCGGCAGGGCGGTCAGGTCGGTCTCCAGGTCGCTGGACCAGTGCAGCGCGACCTCGCGCAGGACGTCCTCGCCCGGGTGCGCGGAGGCCTCGACGACGCGGTCGGCCTCGGCGGCGCTCGCGACGAGCTCGGGTTTGACGACGAGCAGGACGCGCACGTCGGAGGCCTTGCGGCCCGCCAGCGCGGCCGCGTCGAGGACCCTGCGCCGGTACTCGCGGACCCGGTCGACCCGCAGGGGCGCGAGGGCCAGCTGCACGTCCGAGCGCGACCCCGCGAACCCCAGGCCCCGGGGCGACCCGCCCGGGGAGACCAGGACGGGGTCGCCCGAGGAGAACGGCAGGGCGTTCAGCGGGCCGTCGAGGCGGAAGTGCTCCCCGCGGTGGGCGAAGGCGTCGATGCGGGTGCCGTCGGCGAACCGGCCCGTGACGGGGTCGGCGACGAGCGCCTCGGGGTCCCAGCTGTGCCACAGCCGGCGGACCACGTCGATCCACTCCTCGGCGCGGTCGTAGGCGACGTCGTGCGGGACGGGGTCGAGCCCGACGTGCCGGGCGCTGCCGGTGTCGGTGACGAGGTTGATCCCGAACCGGCTGCCGGACAGGTGCTGCAGCGTCGCGGCCTGCCGGGCGGCGAGGTACGGCGGGGTGATCCCCGCGTTGACCGTCGGGACGACCCCGAGGTGGGTCGTGGCGGCGAACAGGTACGGCGCCAGCAGCAGCGGGTCGTGCTTGGGGCCGCCGTAGGCGGCGCGCACCCGCAGGTCCAGGGTCTGCGGGTTCCCCAGCGAGATCGCGTCCTCGACCACGACGAGGTCGAACCCGGCCCGTTCGAGGTCGCGGACGGCGTGGGCGTACAGGTCCGGGCGCGTCCAGTCGTCGTTCCACGCCTGGTAGTCCCGTCCCCAGCCCTGCGGGCCGAAACCCCGGGAGAAGAAGTAGCCGAAGTGCTGCAGGCGTCCCATCAGGCCGCCGCCCCCTCGCGCTCGCGGGAGGCCACGAGGGCCTGCTCCAGGTCCCCGAGCAGGTCCTCGGGTTCCTCCAGCCCGATGGACAGCCGCACCAGGCCGGGCCAGATCCCGGCGGCGAGCCGTTCGTCCTCGCTGCGGTGGGCGTGCGTGGTGCTGGCGGGGTGGATGACCAGGGAGCGGACGTCCCCGACGTGGGTCATCCGGGTGAACAGCTGCACGGCGTCGACGAACCGTTGGGCCGCAGCGCGTCCACCCTCCAGCGTCACGGACAGGACCGCCCCGGTGCCGCGCGGCAGCAGGCGGCGGGCGACGTCGTGGGAGGGGTGCCCGGGCAGCCCGGCGTGGTCGACGCCGACGACCTCGGGCCGGGCCTGCAGCCAGCGCGCGACGGTCTCGGCGGTCGCGCTCTGGCGGCCCACCCGCAGCGAGAGGGTCTCCAGCCCCTGCTGGACCAGGAAGGCGTTGAACGGCGAGATCGCCGGGCCCAGCCGGGAGGCGACGACGGAGCGGGTGTGCTCGACGTAGGCGCGCTGCGGGCCGTGGCGCTCCACCCAGCTCATCCCGGCCAGGACGTTCGCGGGGTCGGTGAGGTGGGCGAAACCGCTCCAGTCGAAACCGGTGCCGGTGACGACCGCGCCGCCCAGCGCCGAGCCGTGCCCGGCGAGGAACTTGCTCGCCGAGTGCACGACGACGTCGGCGCCGTGCTCCAGCGGCCGCAGCAGGTAGGGCGTGGCGAAGGTGTTGTCCACGACGAGCGGGACGCCGTGGCGGTGCGCGACGGCGGCCACGGCCGGGACGTCCAGGACGCTGTTCTTGGGGTTGGCGACCGACTCGGCGAAGAACGCCCGGGTCGTCGGGCGCACGAGCCGCTCCCAGTCCCCCGGCCCGGCGGCGAAGTCGACGGCGATGCCCAGGCGGGCGAAGTTGTCCAGCAGCAGCCCGCGCGAGCCCTCGTAGAGGTCGGCGGCGGCCACCACGTGGTCGCCGGCGCCGAGGATCCCCAGCAGGGCGACGGTGATCGCGGCCTGGCCGGTGCCGAGCAGGATCGCGTCGGTGCCGCCCTCCAGGACCGCCAGGCGGCGTTCGACGGCGGCCGTCGTCGGGTTGCCCATGCGGGTGTAGACGTAGCCGTCGTCCTCGCCGGCGAAGCGGGCGCGGGCGTGCTCGAAGTCGTCGAAGACGAACCCGGCGGTGAGGTGGACGGGCGTGACCCGGGAGCCGGTGACCGGGTCCGGTTCGGCGCCGGCGTGGACCTGCTGGGTGGTGAAGCCGTACGGGGCGTGCGTCATCGCGGGACCTTCCTGGGGCGGAGCGGGGTGGGGGCGGATCGGGCGGTCAGGCCCGACACGTCGTCCCGGCGCTGCGCAGGAGGTCGACGACGAGGCGTCGCGTGAGCGGTTCGATCGGCACTGCGGGTCCCTCCCCATCGGTCCTGGCGGGAGCACCTACCCCGGCGGGGCGGTTGCTGCGGCGTCGACGAGCCAGGTCTCTCGGCCGCTCTGGATGGCTCTCCCAGTGGACGGCACGGCCCCGACCCGTGTCAAGCGCTTCACCGGATCGGGCGCGGGGTAGCGTGCGCGGTCGTGATCCTCACGGCGATGGTCTTCTACCCCGGCGGCGAGCACCTCACGAGCTGGCGGCTGCCGGGTGGGCGGCCGGACGAGTACGTGAGCTTCGGGTACTACGAGCACTTCGCGCGCACCGCCGAGCGGGCGGGGTTCGCGGCCGTGTTCTACGCCGACGAGCTGTACGTGTGGGACCGGTTCGGCTCCGGCGTCGAGCACGTCGCGAACGTGCGGCCCGAGCCGTTCGGCCTGCTGGGGGCGCTGACCCGCAGCACCGAGCGGATCGGCCTGGTCGCGACCGTCTCCACGACGTACAACGAGCCGTTCCACACCGCCCGGCAGGTCGGCACCCTGGACTTCCTCAGCTCCGGGCGGGCCGGGTGGAACCTCGTGACGTCGGCCAGCGACGAGGAGGCCCGCAACTTCGGGCTGGAGCGCAACCTGGACCACGCCGCGCGCTACCGCCGCGGCGCCGAGTTCGTCGAGGTCGTGCACGGCCTGTGGGACAGCTGGGACGACGGCGCGATCCGCCCCGACGTCGCCTCGGGCCGCTACGCCGACCCGGCCGGGATGCACGTGCTGGACCACGAGGGGGAGTTCTTCCGGGTGCGGGGCCCGCTGAACCTGCCCCGCCCGCCGCAGGGCCGTCCCGTGCTGTTCCAGGCCGGGTCCTCCGAGGACGGCCGGCGGCTCGCGGGCCGGCACGCCGAGGCCGTGTTCGTGCCGGGCTCGGCCCCGCTGCCGGGCGCGCGCAGCCTCTACGAGGACTACAAGCGGCGCGCCGTGGAGAACGGCCGGGACCGCTCGCACCTGCTCGTGCTGCCGGCCCTGTCCCCCGTGCTGGGCGAGACCCCCGCGCGCGCCCTGGAGCGGCTGGAGGAGATCGAGGCGCTGACCCCGGACCGGCTCAGCCTGGACTGGCTCTCGCACCACCTGGGGGTCGACCTGTCCGACCGGCCGCTGGACGAGCGGTTCGAGTTCGACTTCAGCAGCGGGTCGAACCAGGTGCAGACGGTGTTCGAGGGGGTCCGCAAGCTCGTGGACCGCGAGCGGTTCACGCTGCGGGAGCTGTACCGGGCGATGCTGCGCCGCCGGTTCCTGCCCGGCACCCCCGAGCAGGTGGCGGACTGGATGACCGAGCGGTTCACCGGCGGCGCGGCGGACGGTTTCACCCTGGCGTTCTCCTCCCTGCCCACCGGGCTGGAGGAGTTCGCCGAGCAGGTGGTGCCGCTGCTGGTGCGACGCGGGGTGCTGGCCCCGGAACTGCCCGCGGCGACCCTGCGGGAGAACCTCGGCCTGCCCGTGCCGCCCAGCCGCTACCGGTGAGCCGCTACCGGTGAGCCGCTACCGGTGAGCCGCTACCGGTGAGCCGGGGGGCCGTTCAGGCGCCCAGCTCGGCCAGCCGCGGGACCACGGCGTCGCCGAACCGCTTGACGCTGCCGGGTTCGAAGTAGCCCCGGAACCCGCCGTGGACGTGGGTGACGCCGAGCGCGGCCCACCCGCGGGCCTGCTCGAGGAACCCCTCGACGTCGTCGGGGTCGGCGACGGCCATGACGGTCTTCTCGATCTCGTCGTAGTCGCGGCCGAGGTCCTCGCAGTGGGCCCGCAGGACGTCGAGCTTGCGGGCGATGTCGTCGCCCCCGAACAGGTTGCAGGCGTCGGCGTACTGCGCGACCAGGCGCAGCGTCTTCTTCTCCCCGCCGCCGCCGATGAGGATCGGCGGGTGCGGGCGGCGCAGCGGCTGCGGGCTGTTGAGGGTCCGGCCGAGCGCGTAGTGCCGGCCGGTGAAGGGTTCCTCGGAGTCGGACCACATCTGCCGGCAGATCCGCAGCGTCTCCTCCAGCCGCTCGAAGCGCTCGGCGGTGCCCGGGAAGGGCAGGCCCAGGCCCGTCGCCTCCTGCTCGAACCAGGCCGCCCCGATCCCCAGCCACGCCCGGCCGCCGGAGAGCACGTCGAGGGTGGTGACGAGCTTGGCCAGGAGCCCCGGTTCCCGGTACGTCACCGCGGTCACCCAGGCGAGCAGCTCGACGCGCTCGGTGCGGGCGGCCAGGAAGCCCAGCGTCGTGTACGCCTCCAGCATGGCCCGCTCGGCGTCGCCGATGGGCGGGATCTGCCACAGGTGGTCCATGACGCTGACGCTGCGGAAACCGGACTCCTCCGCCTCGCCGACGACCCGCAGGAGGTCCTCGCGCAGGGCGGCGGGGCCGCCGGGGTTGGTGAAGTCCGAGACGTGCAGGCCGATGCGCACGGGGTGCTCCCTCGTTCGGTGCCGGTGGTCCGGGGCGAACCTACGCCCGCCCCCCGCCACGCCGCACCCGGATCGGTCCCCGGGCCGTGGAGGGGTCCACGACCCGCCCGCCCTGGGTGATCTCGGCCTCCCCCGCCGCGACGAGCCGGCGGGCGGCCGAGCGGGCCGGTTCCCGCAGCTCCTGCCAGTCCGCGCCGCCGACGGCGCGCGCGACCTCCTCGGGGTCCACGGTGCCCGCGGGGCCGCGTTCGTCCAGCAGCCGGCTCAGGGCCGCCTGGAGCGCGCCGTCGACGCCGGCGGCCGCCTTGGCCCGCCGGCGGCAGGCGTCGGAGCAGTACCGGACCTGGTCCCAGTCGCGTTCCCACTTCTTGCGCCAGGTGATGGTCCGCCCGCAGACGGCGCAGTCCTTGGCCGGCGGCGGGGCACCGCGACGTGCGCCCTGGCCCGCTCCACGACTCACCGCCGCCTCACCCCGCGATCGCCGCGTTCGCGGCGTCCTGGGCCCGCTTCATGCCCTCGGGCACGGGGATGCGCCCCAGGAACACCTCCTTGAGGACCTCGTCGGCGGCCGCCTGGCCGGTCTGGGCGCGGGCGCCGTGCGGGGCGGGCATCGTGTCGGTGGCCGCGGCCGCGTCCAGGAAGGGCTGGACGTCGACGTCCTGGCCCTTCCAGTAGTCCAGGTAGGCCTGCTGCGCGGCCGTGACGGCGGGGAACGCGGCGCCCTCGGCCCCGATGGGCGCGGCGCCCTCCTCGCTGCCCAGCCACTCCAGGACCTTCAGCGTCGCCTCCTTGTCCTTGGTCTTGGCGTTGCCGACGGCGACGATCCCGTTGGTGACCAGGACCCGGCCGGCCGGCCCCGTCAGGCCCGGCGCGATGCCCCAGGAGAACTGCGCCGCGTCGGCGACGTTCTTGAGGTTGTAGGTGCCGGACTGGAACAGCGCCATGTTCCCCTGGGTGAACTGGTCGCGGGAGAAGTCGCCGTTGTCGTTGGTGTCGGCCGCCGAGGGCGACACCTCGTCGCGGTTGATCAGGTCGACGACGTACTGCATGGCCTCGACGGACTTCGGGTCGTCGCCGAAGACGTAGCTGTCGTCGTCGGCCTGCCAGGCGCCGCCGTTGGACCCGACGAAGTTGAAGAAGATCGCCTGCAGGTCGTAGGCGGCGTTGAACCCGTACCGCGTGCGGGCCCCGGAGGTGTCCGTCAGCGCCTCGGCCGCGGGCAGGAACGTGTCCCCGGTCCCCGACGGGTTCCACGTGAGGCCGGCCGGGTCCACGCCGGCGGCCCGGACGAGGTCGGTGTTGTGGAAGAGGCCGATGGCGTCGGACAGCTGCGGGACGCCCCACAGGGACCCGGAGCGGGTGTACTGGTCGACGACCGTCCGCTGCCAGCCCGCGACGGCGTCGGGCAGTTCCTCGGAGATGTTCAGGAACGTGCCGGAGTCGACGTAGACGCCGAAGTTGGAGCTGTTGACCCACAGGACGTCCGGCAGGGTCCCCCCGGCCACGTCGGCGGGCAGCTTGTCCCAGTAGCTGGCCCACGGGACCATCTCGATCTTCGGCGTGATGCCGGGGTTCTGCTCCCGGAAAGCCGCGAAGCTCTTCTCGTAGGCGGGCTGCACGGTGTCGTCCCACAACCGCACCGTCACCGTCGTCCCCCCGCCGGAGGACGACCCCGAGGACGAGCCGTCGTCGGCGATGGAGCAGCCGGCCAGGCCCGCGGTGGCCAGGCCCCCGGCGAGCAGGGAGCGGCGGCTGAGCCGGGACGTCGTGCGTGCGCTGGTCATCTGGACTCCTGGGACGTCAGCGGAAACCGGTGAGGGAGATCGACTCGGTGACGTGCTTGTTCACGAGCAGGAAGAGCACCACCAGGGGGGCCATGGCGAGCGTCGTCGCAGCGGTGACCAGCGTCCAGTTCCCGTTGTACTGACTCTGCAGGTTCGCAGTCGCCACCGTGAGAGTCTGCCACTTCGGGCCCGTGGTGATGATCAGGGGCCACAGGAAGTTGTTCCACTGGCTGACGACGGTGATGACCGCCAGGGTCGCCAGCACCGGCCGCGACAGCGGGACGACGACGTGCCGCAGGATGCGCAGGGTCCCGCACCCGTCGAGGCGGGCGGCGTCCTCCAGGTCCTGCGGGACGGCGCGGAAGTGCTCGCGCAGGAGGTAGACGGCGAACGGGGAACCGAACAGGGTGGGCAGCACGATGCCCCAGAAGGTGTTCCGCAGCCCGGCCTGGGCGAACATCACGTACAGCGGGACGACCGTGACGACCTGCGGGACCATCATGGTCGCCAGGTAGCCGCCGAACAGCAGGCTGCGCCCGGGGAACCGCAGCCGCGCGAACGCGTAGGCCGCGAACACCGAGCAGACGAGCTGCCCGACGAGCAGCACCACGACCACCTGCACCGTCACGACCAGGGCCGGGACCAGCGTGTACTGCCCGCCGAGGACGTCGGCGTAGTTCTGCCCCGTCCACGGCGCCGGCCAGGTGAGCGTGGCCCGCCGGGCCAGTTGCGCCGGCTCCTTCAGCGACGTCAGCAGGCTGAGCAGGTAGGGCCCGAGGGCGAGCACCGCCCCGGCGAGCAGCACGAGGTAGGTCAGGGCGACGCCCGCGGCGCGGCGGCTCACGCGGACAGCTCGTACGTCGTGCGGCGGCCGAACCACAGCCGCTGCGCCACGGTGAGCACCACGAGGACCACCATGAGGACGACCGAGATGGCGGCGGCCCGGCCCATGCGCAGCGCCGTGAACGCCTCGGAGTAGATCTGGTAGGCCACGACGGACGTGTCCCCGCCCGGCCCGCCGCCGGTCATGGCGTAGACGGTGTCGAACACCTGGAAGCTGGAGATGACGCCCGTGATGAGCACGAAGGACGTCGTGGGCCGCAGCAGCGGCAGCGTGATGCTGCGGAAGACCCGCCAGGGCCCGGCCCCGTCGACGCGCGCGGCGTCGGCCAGCTGCGGCGGGATGCCGGCCAGCCCCGCGAGGAAGAACAGCGCGACGTAGCCCACCTGCGTCCAGACCGTGACGAACGCGACGGCGGGCAGGGCCAGGGCGTGGCTGGTGAGCCACTCGACCCGGGTCCCGATCAGCGCGTTGAGCGCGCCCGTCGAGGGGTCGAACACCCACCGCCAGACCAGCCCGACGACCAGCGGCGCGCAGATCCAGGGCACGACGTACAGGACGCGGAAGAACCCCGACCCGGGCAGCCGGCGCGCGAGCAGGACCGCCACGAGCAGCCCCAGCCCGGTCTGCACGGGGATGACGAGGGCGGTGAACAGCGCGGTCACGGCGAAGGAGTGCCGGGTGCCGGCGTCGGACAGGACGGCGGCGTAGTTGTCCAGGCCCGCCCAGCGGGCCGGGGACACCAGGTCCCAGCGGTGCAGGCTCAGCCACAGCGCGACCGCGACGGGGACCAGCAGGAAGACGGCCGTCCCCAGCAGGCTGGGGGCCAGCAGCGCGAGGCCCGTCAGCGCCTCTCGGGTACGGCGTGTGCGCACATCACTCCCCCTCGCTGGCTGCTCCGCCTCCGGTCCGCTCGCCAACATGCCACGCCTCCCGTGCGGACGCGACGGGAGCGCGCTAGGTTGGACCCGACAACTTGCAGGTTCAACGAAAGAGGAGGTCGCCGTGAGCGACGTCAAGCTCGCCATCGTCTACTACTCCGCCACCGGCACCGTGCGCGCCATGGCCGAGCGCCTGGCCGCCACGGCCGAGGCGGCCGGGGCCCAGGTGCGGCTGCGCCAGGTCGAGCGCCAGCCCACGGGCGGCGAGAAGGCGGCCACCGACGAGCAGACCGCCGAGGCCGAAGCGGCGAAGGGCGCTCCCGGCGTCACCGCCGACGACGTCGTCTGGGCCGACGCCGTCCTGTTCGGCTCCCCCACCCGCTACGGCAACATCGCCGGCCAGCTGAAGATCTTCATCGACTCCCTCGGCGCGCAGTGGGCGCAGGGCCTGCTGGCCGACAAGGTGTACGCGGGGTTCACCTCCTCCCAGACCGCCCACGGCGGGCAGGAGACCACCCTCCTGGCCCTCTACAACTCGATCTACCACTTCGGCGGGATCATCGTGCCCCCCGGTTACACCGACGGCTCGAAGTTCGTCGACGGCAACCCCTACGGCGTCAGCCACGTCACCGGCGGCGGCAACGACATCCCCCTGGGCGACGTCGAGTTCACCGCCCTGGACCACCTGGTCACGCGCGTCATCGGCATCGCCGGCAAGCTCAGCGCCTGAGGCACCCCGTCCGACGACGAGGCCCCCGCACCGTCACGCGGTGCGGGGGCCTGGTCGGTCACGGGGTTCAGCGCGCGGCGGAACCCTCGACGTAGTCGCTGTCGTCGGACTTCACCCACGCCATGAGCTTGCGCAGCTCACGGCCGGTGGCCTCGATCGGGTGCTGCTCGGCCTTGGCGCGCAGCTCCTTGAACTTCGGCGCACCGGCGTCCTGGTCCTCGATGAAGTTGCGGGCGAAGGTGCCGTCCTGGATGTCCTTGAGGACGTCCTTCATGCGCTCCTTGACCGAGGCGTCGATGACGCGCGGGCCGGAGACGTAGTCGCCCCACTCGGCGGTGTCGGAGACCGACCAGCGCTGCTTGGCGATGCCGCCCTCGTACATGAGGTCGACGATGAGCTTCAGCTCGTGCAGGCACTCGAAGTAGGCGACCTCGGGCTGGTAGCCGGCCTCGGTGAGGACCTCGAAACCGGTCTGCACGAGGGCGGAGGCGCCACCGCACAGGACGGCCTGCTCACCGAACAGGTCGGTCTCGGTCTCCTCGGTGAAGGTGGTCTTGATGCCGCCGGCGCGCAGGCCGCCGATGGCCTTGGCGTAGGCCAGGGCCAGGCCCCAGGCGTCGCCGGTCGCGTCCTGCTCCACGGCGACGATCACGGGGACGCCGCGGCCGTCGACGTACTCGCGGCGCACGAGGTGGCCCGGGCCCTTGGGGGCGACCATGACGACGTCGACGTCGGCCGGGGGCTTGATGTAGCCGAAGCGGATGTTGAAGCCGTGGCTGAAGAACAGCGCCTTGCCGGCGGTCAGGTTCGGCTCGATCGCCTCGGCGTACAGGCCGCGCTGCAGGTGGTCCGGGACGAGGACCATGATCACGTCGGCGGCCTTGGCGGCCTCGAACGGCGTGGCGACGGTCAGGCCCTGCTCCTCGGCCTTGGCCTTGGACTTCGAGCCCTCCTTGAGGCCGACGACCACGTCGACACCGGAGTCGCGCAGCGACAGCGCGTGGGCGTGACCCTGGCTGCCGAAGCCGATGACGGCAACCTTCTTGCCGGTGATCTTGGACAGGTCGGCGTCGTCGTCGTAGAACATCTCGGCCACGTGGGGTTCTCTCCTCGGTTTCTTCTGGGGGTTTCGTGCGGGGATCAGGCGGAGCGCAGCGCGCGGTCGGAGATCGCGCGGCCACCGCGGGCGAGGGCCACCGACCCGGACTGCACCAGCTCGCGGATGCCGAACGGTTCCAGCACGCGCAGCAGGGCGGCCAGCTTGTCGGGGCTGCCCGTGGCCTCCACCGTCACCGCGTCGGGAGACACGTCGACGACGTGCGCGCGGAACAGCTGCACGGTGTCGAGCACCTCCCCGCGCGCCGAGGCGTCGGCCCGGACCTTCACGAGCAGCAGCTCGCGCTGGACCGAGGCGTCGTCCTCCAGCTCGACGATCTTCAGGACGTTGATCAGCTTGTTCAGCTGCTTCGTCACCTGCTCCAGGGGCTGCCGCTCCACGTCGACGACGATGGTCATCCGGGAGATCTCGGCCCGTTCGGTCGGTCCGACCGTGAGGGAGTGGATGTTGAAGTTCCTGCGCGCGAACAGCGAGGTGACGCGCATCAGGACACCCGGTCGGTTCTCGACCAGGACGCTCAGGGTGTGGACGGACATCAGGAGATCACCTTCTCCGGCCCGGACACGGTGTCGCCGGACTCCTCGCGGTCCCACTGGGGCGAGACCCCGCGGGCGTACTGGATGGCGTCGTTGCTCACGCCGGCCTCGACCATGGGCCAGACCATGGCGTCGCGGTGGACGCGGAAGTCGATGACGACGGGCACGTCGTTGATCGCCAGGGCCTTCTCGATGGTCGCGTCGACGTCCTCGGGCTTGTCGCAGCGCAGGCCCACGCACCCGTAGGCGTCGGCGAGCTTGACGAAGTCGGGGACGGGCGCGGCGTGCTCGCCGTGGTGGTCACCGGAGTGCAGGTCGGTGTTGGAGTACCGCTCGGAGTAGAAGAGCGTCTGCCACTGCCGCACCATGCCCAGCGACGAGTTGTTGATGATCGCGACCTTCAGCGGGATGCCGTTGAGGGTGCACGTGGCCAGTTCCTGGTTGGTCATCTGGAAGCAGCCGTCGCCGTCGATGGCCCACACCACGGTGTCGGGCCGGCCCACCTTGGCGCCCATGGCGGCCGGGACGGAGAAGCCCATGGTGCCCAGGCCGCCGGAGTTGATCCACGTGCGCGGGTTCTCGTAGTCGATGAACTGCGCGGACCACATCTGGTGCTGCCCGACGCCCGCGACGTACACGGCCTCGGGCCCGGTGAGCGCGCTGATGCGCTCCAGGACGTACTGGGGGGCGAGGGTGCCGTCCTCGGAGTCGGCGTAGCCCAGCGGGTACGTCGCCTTCCAGGACTGCGTCAGGTCGCGCCAGGCGCTCAGGTCGGCGCGCCCGTTCTCGAACTCGGCGGCCACGGCCGCGGTGAGCTCGGCGATGACGAGCTTGGCGTCGCCGACGATGGGCACGTCGACGGCGCGGTTCTTGCCGATCTCGGCCGGGTCGATGTCGGCGTGGATGACCTTGGCCTCGGGGGCGAAGCTGGACAGCTCACCGGTCACCCGGTCGTCGAAGCGCGCGCCGAGGGTGATGAGCAGGTCGGACTTCTGCAGGGCCGTGACGGCCGCGACCGTCCCGTGCATGCCGGGCATGCCCAGGTGGTTGGGGTGCGAGTCCGGCAGCGCGCCGCGGGCCATGAGGGTCGTCACGGCCGGGATGCCGGTCAGGTCGGCCAGGGCGATCAGCTCGGCGGAGGCGTCGGCCTTGATGACGCCGCCCCCGACGTACAGCACGGGGCGCTCGGCGGCGGCGATGAGCCGGGCCGCCTCGCGGATCTGCTTGCTGTGCGGGCGCACGACGGGCCGGTAGCCGGGCATGTCGACGCTCTCGGGCCAGGCGAAGGACGTCTTCGCCGTCTGCACCGACTTGGGGATGTCGACCAGGACCGGCCCCGGGCGCCCGGTGGAGGCCAGGTGGAAGGCCTCGGCGATGGTGCGCGGGATGTCGGCCGGGTCGGTCACCAGGTAGTTGTGCTTGGTGATCGGGATGGTGATCCCGGTGATGTCGGCTTCCTGGAACGCGTCGGTGCCGATGGCCTTCGTGCCGACCTGGCCGGTGATCGCGACCAGCGGCACGGAGTCCATGTAGGCGTCGGCGATGGGGGTGACGAGGTTCGTCGCGCCCGGGCCGGACGTCGCCATGCAGACGCCGACCCTGCCGGTGGCCTGGGCGTAGCCCTCGGCCGCGTGCCCGGCGCCCTGCTCGTGGCGGACGAGGATGTGCCGCACCGTCGGGGAGTCCATGAGCGGGTCGTAGCTGGGGAGGATGGTGCCGCCCGGGTAGCCGAAGACGACCTCGACCCCTACCGCCTCGAGGGAGCGGACGAGGCTCTGCGCGCCGGTGAGCTCGGCGACGGGGAGCTTGGGGTCCAGGGGCAGTTGCTCTGGCATCTGGGTGTCCTCCTCGGGCGGTGCCGTCCACGGTGTCGTGCTCCGGACGTCCGGCGTGTTCGGTCCGCCGGACGCAAAAAGACCCCTCAGCCAGGGATGGCGTGTGAGGGGTCGCGCGCTCGGCCGAACTGACTCAGCCGGCGCGCTGTCCGATGGCTACGAGGAACCGCATGGGTGGAAAGGTAGCCCCCCTGCGGCGCGCTGTCAGCCGAGGGCGTGTCGCGTCTCACATCGTGGACACCCTGTCCACCCGCTGGACGGCGCGGGGCGGGTGGGGGGCCATCGTTGCGACAACGCTCGCGGTCATCGCGAGCGTTGTCACAACGATCCCACCCCACCCCACCCCGCCCCGCCCGGCGCGCGGCGCGCGGTGCGTCAGAGGCAGACGGCCCCGACGGAGGCGGACTGGACCTGCTTGGCGTACTTGGCCAGCACCCCGCGCGTGAAGACCGGGGGCAGCGGCTGCCAGCCCTCGCGGCGGGCGGCCAGCTCCTCGTCGTCGACGAGGACCTCGAGCGTCTTGTTCGCGACGTCGAGGCGGATGGTGTCCCCGTCGCGCACGAAGGCGATCGGCCCGCCGTCGACGGCCTCGGGGGCCACGTGCCCCACGCACAGGCCCGTCGTCCCGCCGGAGAAGCGGCCGTCGGTCATGAGCAGCACGTCCTTGCCCAGCCCGGCGCCCTTGATCGCGCCGGTGATGGCGAGCATCTCGCGCATCCCCGGGCCGCCCTTGGGGCCCTCGTAGCGGATGACGACGACGTCGCCGGCCGAGATCGTGCCGTCCTCCAGCGCGTCGAGGGCGGCGCGCTCGCGCTCGAAGACGCGGGCGGTGCCCTCGAAGACCTCCGAGTCGAAGCCGGCGCTCTTGACCACCGCGCCACCGGGGGCGAGGTTGCCGGTGAGGATCGTGATGCCGCCAGTCTTGTGGATCGGGTCGTCCAGGGCCCGCAGCACGACGCCGTCGACGTCCGGCGGGGCGATGTCGGCGAGGTTCTCGGCCATGGTCTTGCCCGTGACCGTCAGCACGTCCCCGTGCAGCAGCCCGGCGTCGAGCAGGGCGCGCATGACGACGGGGATGCCGCCGATGCGGTCGACGTCGACCATGACGTGCCGGCCGAAGGGCTTGAGGTCGCCCAGGTGCGGGACCTTGCCGGCGATGCGGTCGAAGTCGGCCAGGGTCAGGTCGACCTCGGCCTCGTAGGCGATGGCCAGCAGGTGCAGGACGGCGTTGGTGGACCCGCCCAGGGCCATGACGACGGCGATGGCGTTCTCGAACGCCTCCTTGGTGAGGATCTGCCGGGCGGTGATCCCCCGGCGCAGCAGGTTCACCACGGCCTCGCCGGACTTGCGGGCGAACCCGTCGCGACGACGGTCGGTGGCCGGCGGGGCGGCGCTGCCGGGCAGCGACATGCCCAGCGCCTCGGCCGCGGCGGCCATGGTGTTGGCGGTGTACATGCCGCCGCAGGCGCCCTCGCCGGGGCAGATGGCGCGCTCGATGGTGTCGACGTCCTCGCGCGACATCAGCCCGCGCGCGCAGGCCCCGACGGCCTCGAAGGCGTCGATGAGGGTGACCTCGTGCTCGCTGCCGTCGGACAGCTTGGCCCGGCCGGGCAGGATCGTGCCGGCGTAGAGGAAGACGCTGGCCAGGTCCAGGCGGGCGGCGGCCATGAGCATGCCCGGCAGCGACTTGTCGCAGCCGGCCAGCAGCACCGAGCCGTCGAGGCGCTCGGCGCTCATGACGGTCTCGACGGAGTCGGCGATGACCTCGCGGGAGACGAGGGAGAAGTGCATCCCCTGGTGCCCCATCGAGATCCCGTCCGAGACGGAGATCGTGCCGAACTCCAGGGGGTAGCCGCCGCCGGCGTGGACGCCGTCCTTGACGGCCTTGGCCAGGCGGTCCAGCGGCAGGTTGCACGGGGTGATCTCGTTCCAGCTGGACGCGACCCCGATCTGGGGCTTCTCCCAGTCGTCGTCCCCCATGCCGACGGCTCGCAGCATGCCCCGCGAGGCGGTGGCCTCCAGCCCGTCGGTGACCTGGCGGCTGCGCGGTTTGATGTCGACGCTCACGGCGGGAGTCTAGATCGCGCCCGCCGGGCTCAGCCCGTTGACCGGACGGGGAGCGGCGATTAGCGTTCACCGGGCCGTGAACGTTCACGGCCCTCCCCCGGCCCGAAGGAGCGCCTCATGCCCACCCCCACCCGCTGGGCCGTGCTCGGCCCCGGTGGCATCGCCCACCGGTTCGCCTCCCAGCTCCCCCACGCCGACGCCGAGCTCGTCGCCGTCGGCAGCTCGCCCACCCCCGCGGGGACCGAGCGCGCCCGCGCATTCGCGGCCGAGTTCGCCCCCGACGCCTTCGTCGGCGACTACGACGCGGTCCTGGCCCGCGACGACGTCGACGCCGTCTACGTCAGCACCGTCCACGTGACCCACGCCAAGCTCGCGCTCGCGGCGCTGCGCGCCGGCAAGCACGTCCTCGTCGAGAAGCCCTTCGCGCCCAACCACGGCACCGTCATGGCGATGGTCGACGCCGCGCGCCGGTCCGGCGTCCACGTGCTCGAGGCGTACATGTACGCCCACCACCCGCAGTTCCAGAAGACCCTCGACCTCGTCCGCAGCGGGGCGATCGGCACCGTGCAGCACGTCGACGCCAGCTTCTCCTTCGCCACCGGGAAGAAGGAGGGGCGCCTGTACGACGCCGACCTCGCCGGCGGCGGGATCCTCGACGTCGGCGGCTACCCCGTCTCGGCCGCGCACCTCGTGGCCGGGGCCGCGCTCGGCCACCCGGCCGCGGTCGAGCGGTTCTCCGCGCAGGGCACCGTCGGGGAGACCGGCGTCGACGAGTGGGCCGTGGCCTCCCTCACCTTCGCCGGCGGGATCACGGCCTCGGCGCGCACCGGCGTCGGGCTGGCCGAACCGCAGTCGGTCACCGTGTACGGCTCGGCCGGCACCGTCCACCTGCCCGACCCGTGGACGATCCTCGGGGACCCCCGCGTCGTGCTGACCCGCCCCGGCGCCGAGCCGGAGACCTTCGCCTTCGACCCCGAACTGCCCGCGAACAAGGCCTACGCCCTGGAGGCGAAGGCGCTGGTCTCCGACGCCACCCCGGCGTTCACCCTCGACGACACCCTGGCCGTCAACGCGCTGCTCAACCGCTGGCGCGACGCGATCGGCCTGCGCTACCCGTTCGAGACCGACACCGCCGACATCCCCACCGTCTCGGGCCTGCCGCTGCGGCGCACCGAGCCGACGGCCATGAGGTACGGGCGCATCCCCGGCCTGGACCGCGAGGTCTCCCGCCTGGTCATGGGCTGCGACAACCAGCCCGACCTCGCGCACGCCTCGGCCGTGTTCGACGCGTTCGTCGAGGCCGGCGGGAACACGTTCGACACGGCGTGGGTGTACGGCATGGGCAAGTACGAACGGCTGCTGGGCCGCTGGATCGCCAACCGCGGGATCCGCGCCGACGTCAACGTCATCGTCAAGGGCTGCCACACGCCGCACTGCGACCCCGAGTCGCTGACCCGCCAGCTGTTCGAGTCCTTCGAGCGGCAGGGCAACGACCACGCCGACATCTACATGATGCACCGCGACAACGAGGACATCCCCGTCGGCGAGTTCGTCGACGTCCTCGACGAGCACGCCTCCGCCGGGCGCATCACGGTCTACGGCGGGTCGAACTGGTCGACCGCCCGCGTCGACGAGGCCAACGAGTACGCCGCCAAGAACGGCAAGCGCCCGTTCTCGGTGCTGTCCAACCACTTCGGGCTCGCCGAGGCCTACGACGTGCCGTGGGCCGGGTGCCGGCACGTGACCGACCCCGGGTCCAAGAAGTGGCTGTCCGAGCGGAACATCGCGCTCCTGCCGTGGAGCTCGCAGGCCCGCGGGTTCTTCGCCCGGGCCGACGCCGACGACACCAGCGACGCCGAACTGGTCCGCTGCTACTACTCCGAGGCGAACTTCGAGCGCAAGGCGCGCGCGGAGCAGCTCGGCCGGGAACTCGGCGTCCCCGCCACCGCGATCGCCCTGGCGTTCGTGCTGGCCCAGCCGTTCGAGGTGTTCGCGCTGTTCGGCCCGCGCACGATCGCCGAGGCGCGCTCGTCGATGACCGGGCTGGGGGTCGAGCTGACCGAGCAGCAGGTGGCGTGGCTGGACCTGCGCGAAGGGTGAGCGGACCCACCGGGACCCCCGGGCCGGCGCGCGCCGCGACCATCGTGGACGTGGCGCGCGCCGCCGGGGTCTCCCGGCAGACCGTGACCCGGGCCGTGAACGACATGGCCGGCATCAGCGCCGCCACCCGCGAGCGGGTGCTGGCCGCGGCCCGGGAGCTGAACTACCACCCCTCGCGGTTCGGCCGGGGCCTGGTGAAACCCTCGGCCCGCACCCTCGGGCTGCTCGTCGGGGACCTGACCAACCCGTACTACGCCGACCTGGCCTCCACGGTCCTGCGGCTGGCCGCCGACCGCGGCTGGAACGTCGTCATGGCCGAACCGGGGTCGGTGGCGGACCTGGTCGGGGGCGCCGACGCGGTCGTCGGGTTCACCGGGCTGGCGCTGGACCGGCCCGGTCCCGGCGCCCCGAACCTGCCCGTCGTGGAGATCGACCCGCCGCGCGTCCAGCCCGGGCACGGGCGGGTCGAGCTGGAACGGGCCACCGCGACCGGCGACGCCGTGCGGCACCTGCTCGGCCGCGGTGTCCGGCGCCCGGTGGTGATGGACCTGCCCGGTTCCACCTCGCGGGGACGGGCGTTCACCGCGGCGTTCCGCGCCGCGGGGGTCGAACCCGTCGCGGCCCCGCGCGAGGCCGGCTGGGCGGACCTGCGCGACCTGGACCCCGACGCCCTCGTCGCGTTCAACGACCTCGACGGGTTCCGGCTGCTGCGGGACCTGGCCCGCGACGGCGTGGGCGTCCCGGAGCGGGTGAAGGTGGTCGGGGTCGACGGCCTGGCCGTCGGGGAGTTCGTCACCCCGCGGTTGTCGACGCTCGCGATCGACCTGGCCGAGGTGGCCCGCGCCGCCCTCGACCTCGTCGTGGAGCTCAGCGAGCGGCGCGCCGGGGACCCGGTGCGGGTCGTGCCGCACCGGTTCGTGGCGCGGGACTCGACCTGAGGCTCAGCCCGCCAGGAGCGCCTCGACGTCCACGGTGATCCCCCACCGGTCCAGCTCAGCGGTGCCGGTGATCACCTGGTCGAGGACGGAGGCGTCCCCGACCAGGGTGAAGACGTGAACAGCCCGACCCCACGGCGACTCCGGCGCAGGGCGCCGGCTCCAGACCCAGTGCTCCGGGCACCCGGCCGCCGCGTGGTCGTGGAGGTCGCGGACCCGGTCCGTCGCCTCGTGCGACGGCGAGAGCACCTCGACGAGGAGCGCGACCGGACCGTCCCGGTGCTGACCGGACCGGTCGACCGCCGGCGGGTGGTCACGGTCGATGAGCACGAGGTTCGGGACCCCGTGAGCGGACTCGTGCACTTCGGCTGCCACGGTGCCCTCTCCGACCTGTCGTCACCGGTCCGGCCACGGACCACCGCGGCACTCACCGCCGAGCCCGCCTCGAAGCCGCCCCGCGAAGGCGGGCAGCCGGGGCAGCGGGGCCCTCAGGAGCGCTGCAGCCCCAGCTTGCGCAGCGAAGCGCGCACGTCGGCGGCCTCCCAGCCCAGCCGGCCGTCCGACCACGTCGGGGCGGGCAGGGCCCCGCGGCCGACCAGGGAGTGCAGCGTCGCGACGTCGACGTCGTAGCGGTGGCTGACCTGGAGCAGGGTGAGCTTGTCCATCGGATCCGATTCTCGAGGTGAGGCGGGGACGGGGCGAGGAGCACCCGCGGGGCGAAGAGCCCAAACGGCCCGATGGTACCCGGTGCCGGCCCGTGCCAGGAAGCGCCAGCGCGCGCCAGCGGGGTGACAGCGCCGCGCCAGCGGCCCCGGCGACGGTCCTGCCATGACCTACGCGATCGAGGCCGACGGCCTGCGCAAACGATTCGGTGACACCCGGGCCCTCGACGGCGTCTCCCTCGCCGTGGCCGAGGGCAAGGTCCTGGGCGTGCTCGGCCCCAACGGGGCGGGCAAGACGACCGCGGTGCGGGTCCTGGCCACGCTGCTGCGCCCCGACTCCGGCACCGCCCGCATCGGCGGTCACGACGTCGTCCGCGAGGCCGCCGCCGTCCGCCGCACCATCGGCCTCACCGGCCAGTACGCCTCCGTCGACGAGGACCTCACCGGCCGGCAGAACCTCCTGCTCATCGGGGCGCTGCTGGACCTGTCCCGCCGCGACGCCCGGCGGCGCGCCGACGAGCTCCTGGAGTGGTTCGACCTCACCGGCGCCGCGTCGCGCCCGGCCGGCACCTACTCCGGCGGGATGCGCCGCCGCCTGGACCTGGCCGCCTCCCTCGTCGGGCGCCCGGCCGTGGTGTTCCTCGACGAGCCCACGACCGGTCTGGACCCGGCCAAGCGGGACGCCATGTGGGACGTCGTGCGCACCCTGGTCGCGGAGGGGTCGACGATCCTGCTGACGACGCAGTACCTGGAGGAGGCCGACCAGCTGGCCGACGAGATCACCGTCATCGACCACGGCCGCGTCATCGCCCACGACACCCCGCTGGGCCTGAAGCGCCAGGCCGGCAACCGCACCCTGACCGTGGTGCCCGCCGACGCCGCCCACGCCCCCGTCGTCCGGTCCCTGCTCGCGGCGGTCTCCTCCGAGGAACCCACCGCCCTGCCCGCCGGCGGGTTCTCCGTGCCCGTCCTGGACGAGGCCGTGGTGGGGACGACGGTGTCGGCGCTGGCCGGGCGCGGCGTGGCCCTCAGCGAGCTGTCGCTGCACCTGCCCACGCTCGACGAGGTCTTCTCCACCCTCACCCAGCACGAGGACCGCACCCGAGACCGCAACGAGAAGGAGGTCGCCGCGTGAGCGCCGTCCTGGAACACCCCACCCCCACGACCCCCAGCCCCGCCGCACCCCGCCCGCTGCGCGCCCTGCGGCACGCCGGCGCGCTCGCGGTCCGCAACCTCGTCAAGACCGCCCGGACCCCCGAGGCGCTCATCGACGTGACCGTCCAGCCGGTCATCTTCCTGCTGCTGTTCACGTACATCTTCGGCGGCGCCCTCGGCGGCGGGGACCGCGGCAGCTACCTGCAGTACCTGCTGCCGGGGCTGCTGGCGCAGTCGATCGCCCTGGCCGGTGTCTCGCTGGGGCAGAACCTGAACTCCGACATCCAGAAGGGCGTCTTCGACCGGTTCCGGTCGCTGCCCATCGCGCGGTCGGCCCCGCTCGTGGGGGCCGTGCTGGCCGACGTCGTGCGGTACCTGATCCTCTTCGCGGTCACCACGGGCGCGGCGTGCCTGCTGGGTTTCCGGGTGCAGACCGGCCTCGTCCCGACCCTGGCCGCCCTGGGGGTCTCGATGGCGTTCGCGCTGTCGTTCTGCTGGATCTCGGTGTACGTCGGCCTCCTGGTGCGCACCCCGGGCGCGGTGCAGGGGCTGATGTTCCTGCTCGTCATGCCGCTCAGCTTCGGCAGCAACGTGTTCGTGGACACCGCGACGATGCCCGGGTGGCTGCAGTCCTTCGTGCACGTGAACCCGGTCACCCACCTCGTGGGGGTGGTGCGCGGGTTGCTGCTGGGCGGTCCGGTGGCCGGTGACCTGGCCTGGACCGGCGGCTGGATCGCGGTGTTCCTCGCCGTGTTCGTCCCGCTGGCGCTGCGCGCCTACTCCCGCCGCGCCTGAGGACGGGCCCCGGGGCCGGCGGGGGCGAGCACCGCGCGCAGACCGGCCAGCGCCTCCTCCCGCGCCAGGTCGCGGCCGCCCCGGTAGGCCGCCTCGAACTCCCCGGGGGGCAGGACGCGGTCGAGGTCGGTGCGGACCCGGGCGATCTCCGGCTCGGTGCGGTCGTCGGCCCCGCGCAGGCCGGCGGCCACGCCCAGCAGCCGCGCCGCGCCCCGCGGGTCGCCCGTGGCCAGGACCCAGCGGGCGACCGCCACGGCCGTCATGGCCGCGATGGGCATGTCGAAGGTCCCCAGCGCGAACTCCAGGGCCTCGACGAGGGTGGTCCCGGCCTGCGGCACCTGCCCCGCGTCGAGCTGCAGGTGGGCCAGCACCGTCAGGAGCCCGGCGCGCTCGTGACCCCACACCCCGCCGGAGGTGCGGGCCGGGCGGGCGGCCAGCCGCTCGTCGACGACCTCCCGCGCCCGCTCGGCTCGGCCCGTCGCCCGCAGCAGCCCGACCTGCGTCATGACCAGCCACGTGCGGGTGGTGGCCGACGCGGTCCCGGCGGCGGCCTCCATCCGCTGCAGCTGGGCGACGGCCTCCTCCAGCCGGCCGCGCCGTTGCAGGACGTCGACGAGCCGCATGCGCAGCTGCACCTCGTCGTCGGCGTTGCCGAACGGGGTGACCAGGTCACCGGCCTGCCGGTACAGGTCCTCGGCGGCGTCCAGGTCACCGTCGTACAGGCGCCCCTGGGCCAGCAGCCGCAGGGCCCCGGCCTTCCCCCAGCTCTCCCCCACGGCGGCGAACCCCGCCGCCGCGCGGGCGGCGGACTGCGACATGGCCGCGGTGTCGCCCACGTTCTCGGCGGCCGCGGCGAACATCAGCTGCACGAGCGCCTCGGCCCACGGGTCCGAACCGGCCGCGCGGAGGAACTCCGCCACGCGCGGGTCGTCGCGCAGCTCGGCGGGGGCGGGTGCGGCGGTCTCGTCGGTGAACCGCTCGAGGAACACCACCAGCAGCAGGGTCAGCACGTCCCGCTCGCCCGGGCCGAGCTGCGCGAGCTCGGCGCGCAGCTCCCGCATCCGCGCCCGCGTCGGTCCCCACTCCCCCGCACCGTCCATGACGCCGTTGACCAGTTCGAGCCCCTCGGCGGCCAGGGCGGCCGGTCCCCCGGTCGGCGCGCCCGAGCGCGCCACCGCGAGCCACTCGCGCACCTGGGCGTGCCGTCCCAGCGCGGTCCACCACACGGCCACCGGCAGCGCCAGCCGCAGGGCCGGCTGCGAGCGGCCGGTGGTCACGAGGTGGCGCAGCGCGGCGAGGAGGTCCTCGGACTCGGCGTCCAGCCGGGTCGACCACTGCACCTGGTCGCCGCCCCGCAGCCCCGCCGAAGCGCGCTCGCTGACGCCCAGCGCCCACTGCGTCCGCGCCTCCAGCACCTTCTCCGCGTCCCCGGAGGCGGCGAGCCGCTCCGCGCCGTACTCCCGGATGGTCTCCAGCAGCCCGTACCGCGCGGTCGGGCCCGGCCGCAGCTGCAGCAGCGACTTCTCCACGAGCGAGCCCAGCAGGTCGGCCACGGTCAGCTCGTCCCCCAGGTCCGGGGCGAGGGCCGCGGCGGCCTCCACCGGGACGGGGGCGTGGAACACCGACAGCCGCTGCAGCAGGGCCTGCTCGTCGGGAGCCAGCAGTTCCCAGCTCCAGTCGACGACGGCGCGCAGCGTGCGGTGCCGGGCCACCGCCGTGCGGCGGCCGCCGGTCAGGACGCGGAACCGGTCCGAGAGCCGGTCCAGCAGGTCGGCCGGGCTCATGGACCGCAACCGGGCCGCGGCCAGCTCCAGGGCCAGCGGCAGGCCGTCGAGCCGGGTGACGACCTGCTCGACGACCTCCCGGTGCGGCCCGTCGGCGGTGAAACCCGGGGAGACGGCCCGGGCGCGGTCGGTGAACAGCTCGACGCCGGCCTCTGGCGGCAGCGGCCCCAGCGGGTGCAGGACCTCCCCCTCCACGCCCAGGCCCTCCCGGGAGGTGGTCAGGACCCGCAGCCCCGCGCACGAGCGCAGCAGGTTCTCGACGAGGTGGGCGGCGGCGTCGACGACGTGCTCGCAGTTGTCCAGCACCAGCAGGTTCCCGGGCGCGGCCAGCGCGGAGACGACGCGCGTCCAGGGGTCGGTGTCGCCGCGCAGCGGACGCAGCCCGCGGCCGGTGTCCCGGGCCCCCACGACGGCCGCGACGGCGCCCAGCACGTCACCGCCCTCGGCGACCGGGGCCAGGGGCACGACGTGCACGGTCCCGCCGGCGAGGGCGCCGACCTCACCGGCCAGGCGGGTCTTGCCCGCGCCCCCGGGACCGACGACGGTGACGCAGCGGGCCGCGGCGAGCAGCTCGCGGACGCGCGCGACGTCGGCGGCCCGGCCCACGAAGGAGGTCAGGGCGCCGGGCACCGCCACCGGGGGCGCCGGCCGCGCCGGGGCACCACCGCCCGCCAGCGCCTGCCGGTGGGCCTCGCGCAGCGGGGCCGAGGGGTCGGCCCCCAGCTCCTCGGCCAGCAGCCGCCGGGTCTGCTCGTAGGCGGCCAGCGCCTCCCCCGCCCGGCCCGAGGCCGTGAGCACCCGGACCCGCAGCTCGGCGAACCGCTCCCGCAGCGGGTGCGCCCGCACCAGCTCCTCCAGCTCGGCGGCCAGGCCGTCCAGGGCCCCGGTCACCAGGCGCGCCTCGGCCCGGTCGGCGAGCCCGTCCAGGCGCGCCTCCTCCAGGCGCACCGCGTCGGGGGTGTCGGTGAGGTCCACCAGCGGGCCGCGCCAGCGCGCGAGGGCGGCGGTGAGGACCGCGTCGGCCTCCTCGCAGGCCCCGGCGCGCAGCAGGGACCGCCCCCGGGCCAGGGCCGCCTCGACCTCCGGCACGTCCACCGCGACCCCGTGCAGGGCGTACCCGGCCGGCCCGGCGACGACACCGGCCCCGGTCCCGGCCCCGGTCCCCAGCGTGCGGCGCAGCCGGGACACGAGCGACTGCAGCGCACCGGGACCGCCGGGTCCCTCCCCGGCCCACAGCAGCTCCTCCAGCCGGTCCGTGGACACCGGGTGACCGGCGCGCAGGGCGAGCTCGGCGAGCAGCCGGCGCAGCCGCGTCCCGGGCACGGGGACCTCGGCGCCGTCCGCGGTGCGGACGCGCAGGGGGCCCAGGAGGTCGATCTGCACGGGCCCAGCCTGCCACCGGCTCCCGCGGCCCCGCGGGACCCGGGGGACCTCAGTAGACGTCGCGCACGTACCGCTTGCCGCTGGCCATCGCCCGCACGTACGCGGCGGCGTCCTCGGCGCCCATCCCGCCGTGCTCGGCCACCACCTCGCGCAGCGCCGCGTCGACGTCCCGGGCCATGCGCGCCGCGTCGCCGCAGACGTACACGTGGGCGCCGTCGGCGATCCAGCGCCACAGCTCCTCGCCGTGCCGGCGCACCCGGTCCTGCACGTAGACCTTCTCGGGCTGGTCGCGGGAGAAGGCCAGCGACAGGCGCGTGAGCAGACCGTCCTCGCGCCAGCCCTCGAACTCCTCGCGGTAGTACCAGTCGGTGCGGGAACTGCGCTCGCCGAAGAACAGCCAGTTCGGGCCGGTGGCCCCGTGGGCGCGGCGGTGCTGCAGGAAACCCCGGAAGGGCGCGACCCCCGTCCCGGGCCCGATCATGACCATCGGCACGGACGGGTCGGCGGGCGGGCGGAACGCCGGGGAGGGCTGGACGAAGACCCGCAGGTCCCGGCCGTCGGCGCGGTCGGCCAGGAACGTGGAGCAGACCCCGTGCCGCACGGGGTCGCCGTAGCGCACCACGGACACCGTCAGCTGCACCTCGTCGGGGTTCACCTCCGGCGCCGAGGAGATGGAGTACTGCCGCGGCTGCAGGGGTTTGAGCAGGTTGCGCCACTCGGCGGGCTCGGCCCCGACGGGGAAGTGCCGCAGGACGTCGGCGGTCTGGCGGCCCCGGCACCACTGCGGGGTCAGCCCCTCCTGCCGGGAGTGCCGGGCGACGAACCGCAGCAGGTCCGGGGACGGGCGGGTGACGTCCAGGTCGCGCAGCTCACCGGCGTCGAGCCCGGTCAGCGAGGCGACCTCCTCCACGACGGCGGGGTCGTTGACGGGCCAGACCCCCAGGGAGTCCCCCACCTCGTGCTCCAGGCCGGCGTCGCGGGCGAACCCGAAGAGCCGGACCTCCTTGGAGGAGCCCTCGGCGTTGAGCCGCACGTTGCGCACCAGGCGGGAGACGTAGGGGTCCTTGCGGGTCGGGCGCGCGGGGGCCGCGGGGGCCGCGGACCGCTGGGCGGGGATCGCCGGGGCCGCCGCCGGCGCCGACGTGGCCGACGTGGCCGACGGGCCCAGCAGGCCGGCGATCGTCGCGCTCCAGCTCGCGGCCCGCTCGTCCTCCCCCGGCTCGCAGTCCACGCGGTCCAGCAGCCGCTGCGCGCCGAGCTCGGCGAACCGCTCGTCGAGGCGCCGGCCGTGGCCGCAGAAGTCGGCGTAGCTGGAGTCCCCGAAGGCCAGGACGGCGAACCGGCTGCCGTCCAGCCGCGGGGCGTCGGGGGCGGACAGGCTGTCCCAGAACGACTCCCCGTTGTCCGGCGGCCCGCCGTCGCCGAAGGTGCTGGAGACGACGAGCGTCGTGGGCGCCAGCCGCGCGGGGTCGGCCTGGTCCATCCCGCGCACGCCCACCCGCACCCCGGAGGCCTCCAGGACCGCGGCCGCCGAGCGCGCGTGCTCCTCGGCCGAGCCCGTCTGGGACGCGTAGAGCACGAGCACCTCGGGCTCGGCGACCGCGGTACCGGGTGCAGAGGCGGGTGCGAGGGCGGTGCCGGGGGCGGGGCGGGCGGCGAACGTCCCGGCGAGGAACCCGTCGACCCACGCCCGCTCGGCCGCGGGGAACGGGGCCGAGTCCGGCAGCACCGGGGTGAAGCCGGGCGCCTCGCCCAGGGCGTGCAGGAACCCCGCGAGGTACCGCTCCTGCCGGTCGTCGAGGACCGGCGGGCCGGACGCGGCGGGGACCCGCGCGGGCGCCTGCACGGGGACCTGCACGGGGACCTCGGCGGGGACCTCGGCGGGGACGCGGGTCAGCTGCACGGCGCACACCTTGAGCTCGGGCTGGAAGCTGTCGGGGTCGACGGCGTCGTTCGTGACGGCGTTCACCGCCAGGTCCTGCCCGAACGCGTCGCTCCAGTGGAAGGGGGCGAAGCAGCACCCCGGCAGCACCCGGTCGGTGACGACCGCGGGCAGCACCGCCCGGCCGCGCCGCGAGGCGACCTCGACGCGGTCCCCGTCGGCCACGCCGAGGCGCTCGGCGTCCTGCGGGTGCACCTCGACGAACGGGCCGGGGTTCAGCTTGTTGAGCTTGGCGATCTTGCCCGTCTTGGTCAGCGTGTGCCACTGGTGCTGCAGGCGCCCGGTGTTCAGGACGAAGGGGAACTCGTCGTCGGGCAGCTCCGCGGCCGGCACGAACGGCCGCGGCCAGAACACGGCCCGGCCGCTGGCGGTCGGGAAGCGCAGGGAACCGTCGCCCGTGAGGTAGCGCACGGGGTTGCGGGCCGGGCCGTCGGGGGCCACGGGCCACTGCACCGGCCCCTCGCGCAACCGGTCGTGGTCCACCCCCCGCAGGTCGTAGCCGGTGTGCGGGTTGGAGAACCGCCGGATCTCCTCGAAGACGTCGGCGGCGCACCCGTACGCGAACTGGTCCCCGAAGCCCATGGCCTGCGCGACGCGGGCGATGACCTCCCAGTCCGGCCTCGCCTCGCCCACGGGGTCGACCGCCTGCGGCAGCAGGGTCATGGTGCGCTCGGAGTTCACGGCGACCTGGTCGGACTCGGCCCACAGCGCCGCGGGCAGCAGGACGTCGGCGTGGGGGGTCGTCTCGTTGTCCGCGAAGGCGTCCTGCACGACGACGAAGTCGCAGCGCCCCAGCGCCTCGACGACGGTGGACCGGTTCGCGACGGAGGCGACGGGGTTGGTGCAGACGATCCAGCAGGCCTTGACCTCCCCGTCGGCCATGCGCCGGAACAGGTCGATCGTCCCGGTGCCGACCTCGGTGCGCAGCGTCCCCGGCTCCAGGCCCCACACGCTCTCGGTGAAGTCCCGGTCGGCCTCGACGAGCACCGACCGCTGCCCCGGCAGGCCCGGGCCCATGTACCCCATCTCCCGGCCGCCCATGGCGTTGGGCTGGCCCGTCAGGGAGAACGGGCCGCTGCCGCGACGGCCGATCGCCCCGGTCGCCAGGTGCAGGTTGACCAGGGCGTTGGTGTTCCAGGTCCCGTGGACGCTCTGGTTGAGCCCCATCGTCCAGCAGCTGACCCAGTTCCCGGCCCCGGCGATGAGCTCGGCGGCCCGGCGCAGGTCCGCCTCGGGGACGCCCGTCAGCTCGGCCACCCGGGCCGGGGGGAAGTCGGCCAGCAGCGGCGCCATCGCCTCCCAGCCCGTCGTGGAGGAGGCCACGAAGTCCTCGTCGACGGCCCCCAGCTCGACCAGCAGGTGCAGCAGGCCGTTGAGCAGCGCCAGGTCGGTGCCCGGCCGGACGGGCAGGAAGACGTCCGCCGCCTCGGCCGTCGCGGTGCGCCGCGGGTCCACGACGATCACCTTCGCGCCGGCCTGCCGGACCCGGTCCATCATCCGCAGGAAGAGGATGGGGTGGCAGTCGGCCATGTTGGAGCCGACGACGAGGAAGACGTCGGCGTGGTCGAAGTCGTCGTAGGAGCCCGGCGGGCCGTCGGCGCCGAGGGACTGCTTGTAGCCGGTCCCGGCGCTGGCCATGCACAGCCGGGAGTTGGACTCGATCTGGTTGGTGCGCCAGAAGCCCTTGGCGAGCTTGTTGGACAGGTACTGCGCCTCCAGGGACATCTGCCCCGAGACGTAGATCGCCACCGAGTCCGGCCCGTGCTCGGCGATCGTCGCGGCGAAGCGGTCGGCCACCCGGCGGACGGCCTCCTCCAGCGGCACCGGCCGGGCCGGGCCGCCCCGCTCGTCGCGCACCTGCGCGGTCTCCAGCCGCCCGGGCGCGGTGACCAGGGCGGCGCTCGTCGCCCCCTTGGTGCACAGCCGGCCCCGGTTCACGGGGTGCTCGCGGTCCCCAGAGACCCGGGCGAGGGTGCGCCGGCCCGTCTCGGGGTCGGTGGCGACGTCGAGGACCACACCGCACCCGACCCCGCAGTAGGAGCAGGCACTGCGCACGCTGGTCGTCACCTCGGGGCCGCTCACGTCGGCAGTACACAAGGGCGCCGTTGCACCGCCGTTTCCCCCGTGTTGCGCCCGTGGTGCGCTCTCCTCACAGCCCCGCCCCGCAGCCGTGAGGACAACGTGACGCGACCGCAACGGCGGACGCCACCGCCCGTAACGCAGCGTGCCTACGTTGCCGCCATGACCCTCGACACCCGCACCACCCCGGTCCCCCGGTCCGGCCGCTGGGTCGACGACCACGACCCCGAGGACGTCGCGCAGTGGGAGTCGACCGGACGCCGCGTCGCCCAGCGCAACCTGTGGCTGTCCATCTTCGCCGAGTTCCTCGGCTTCTCCGTCTGGCAGCTGTGGACCATCGTCACGCCGTCGCTGAACAAGTCCGGCTTCTCGCTGTCCGAGGACCAGATGTTCTGGCTCATCGCCGTGCCGAACCTGGTGGGGGCCACCCTGCGCTTCCCCTACACCTTCGCGGTGCCGCGCTTCGGCGGCCGCAACTGGACGATCGTCTCGGCCCTGCTGCTCATCGTCCCGTGCGCCGGGCTCGCGGTCGTCGTGCAGAACCCCGACACCCCGTTCTGGCTCATGGTCCTGGTCGCCGCGACCGCCGGCGTCGGGGGCGGGAACTTCGCCTCCAGCATGGCGAACATCTCGTTCTTCTACCCCGAGCGGGAGAAGGGCGCGGCCCTGGGCCTCAACGCGGCCGGCGGCAACCTCGGCGTGGCCGTCGTGCAGCTGGTCGTCCCGATCATCGTGGTCATCGGCGGCGGGCTGGCCCTGGACCGCGCGGGCCTGGTCGTCATCCCGCTCGCGGTGCTCGCGGCGGTGCTGGCGTGGCGGTACATGGACAACCTGTCGACGGCCAAGGCCGACTTCGCCGGGTACGCCGCCGCCGTGCGCAACAAGCACACGTGGATCATCTCGTTCCTCTACATCGGGACGTTCGGGTCCTTCATCGGGTACGCCGGGGTGTTCCCCACCCTCATCACCCGGGAGTTCCCGCAGGTCACGTTCAACTGGGGCTTCCTGGGGCTGCCGCAGGTCCCGCTGACCCTGGCCTTCCTCGGCGCGCTCGTCGGGTCGATGGCGCGCCCCAGCGGCGGGAAGCTGGCCGACCGGTTCTCGGGGGCCACCATGAGCATCGTCGCCTACGGCGTCATGGCCCTCGGCGCGCTGGGCGTCATCGCCAGCCTCAGCGCGGGGACGTTCGCCGGGTTCTTCACCAGCTTCCTCGTCCTGTTCATCGCCAGCGGCGTCGGCAACGGAGCGGTGTACCGGATGATCCCGGCCATCTTCCGCGCCGGGGTCGCCCCCGAGGACATGGTCCTGGCCAAGCGGAAGGCCGCGGCCTGCATCGGGATCGCCGCCGGGATCGGCGCGTACGGCGGGTTCGTCATCCCCCGCGTGTTCGCCGCCTCGATCAAGAGCACCGGATCCCTGCAGCCCGCGCTCGTCGGGTTCATCGCCTTCTACGCGGTGTGCGCCGTCGTGACCTTCGCCGTCTACAAGGTCGGCCGCGCCCAGCGCTTCGCCGGCGCCGAGATCTGAGGAGAACACCGTGAGCTCGACCCCCCGCTTCCTGCAGGGCACGTACGCCTTCACCGGCGCCGGCCTGGAGAAGACCGTCCCCCTCGAGGGCCTGGCGGGCCTGCAGGTCCCCGACGGCCACCGCGCGCAGACCGTCTACTTCCGCGGCGGCAACCCCACCGAGGAGCTCGTGGTGGTGGCCCTGCTGCGCGACGGGGTCGTCATGCGGCTCTTCCCCATCGGGGCCAAGGACGCCGTGCACGTCCCGCTGAGCATCGTGGAGGACGTCGAGGCGCCCTCCACCCTGGAGCTGCGGGTCATGGCGCCCGAGGGCCTGAGCGGGTCCGTCGTCGTCGACCTCGGCGTCGTGGAGGTCTGAGGTGACCATCGAAGAGACCGGGACCGTGGAAGCGGCCATCCCGCGCCAGCGCGACCACCGCCGCCGCCTCGTGGTCGTCGGCAACGGCATGGCCGGGATCCGCGCCGTCGAGGAGCTCCTCGAACGCGGCGGGGCCGAGCAGTTCGACATCACCGTGTTCGGCGACGAGCCGTACGGCAACTACAACCGCATCCTGCTCTCGCACGTGCTGTCCGGGGAGGAGACCGAGGAGGGCATCTTCCTCAACTCCCTGTCCTGGTACGAGGAGAACTCCATCGACCTGCGCGCCGGGGTGCGCGTCGACCGCGTCGACCGGTTCGCCAAGGTCGTGCACGACGCCGACGGCGGCCAGACGCCCTACGACACGCTGCTGCTGGCGACGGGGTCCACGCCGTTCTTCCCCTCGATGGACGGGCTGCACCTCGACGGCGTGTTCACGTTCCGCACCCTCGACGACGCCCGTTCCCTGCTGGCCTCGGCCCGGACCCACCGGCGCGCCGTCGTCATCGGCGGCGGCCTGCTCGGGCTGGAGGCCGCGCACGGCCTGGCCACGCACGGCCTGCAGGTCGACCTCGTGCACTCCCCCCAGCACCTCATGAACCAGCAGCTGGGGCCCGAGGCCGGGCGGGTGCTGCGCCGCAAGATCGAGGAGCTGGGCATCCGGGTGCACACCGGCGTCCGCACCCGGGCGCTGCTGGGCACCGACCGGGTGAGCGGGGTGGAGCTGCCCGACGGCACGGTGCTGGAGGCGGACTTCGTCGTCATCGCCGCCGGGATCCGCCCGAACGTGGACGTGGCGCTGCGCTCCGGCCTGGCGGTCGAGCGCGGGGTCGTCGTCGACGACCGCCTGCGCACCAGCCACCCCGACGTGTACGCCGTCGGGGAGTGCGTGCAGCACCGCGGCCAGACGTACGGCCTCGTGGCCCCGCTGTGGGACCAGGCCGGCGTCCTGGCCGACCACCTCACCGGGACCCGGCCGGACGCGCAGTACCACGGGACCCGCACGTCGACGAAGCTGAAGGTCGCCGGCGTCGACGTCGTGGCCATGGGCCTGCCGGGCCCCGAGCGCGACGACGACGAGTTCGTCGTGTTCTCCGAACCGCACCGCGGCGTCTACCTCAACGTCGTGGTCCGCGACGGCCGCCTCGTGGGGGCCACCCTCCTGGGCGACGTCCGCAAGACGGCGTTCCTCACCCAGGCGTTCGACCAGGCCCTGCCGCTGCCGGAGGAGCGCATGAGCCTGCTGTTCGACCTGGGGGCCCCCGACGAGGCCACCTCGGTGGCGGAGCTGTCCGACGACGTCCAGGTCTGCAACTGCAACGGCGTGACGAAGGGGAAGATCGTCGACGCGGTCGCCGGCGGCTGCACCTCCCTGACCGCGGTGATGGGCAAGACGAAGGCGGCCAAGGGCTGCGGGTCCTGCAAGAGCCTCGTCGAGCAGATCACCGAGTGGGCCGCCGGCGGCGAGCTGACGGTCGACGAGAGCGTCAACTGGTACGTGCCGGGCGTCCCGCTGGCCAAGCCCGAGCTCATGGCCGCCATCCGCGAGCGCGGGCTGAAGTCGGTCTCGGCGGTGTTCCGCGAGCTGGCCCCCGGCGGCGTCGAGGACGCCAAGTCGAAGATGGGCCTGACGTCGCTGCTGCGGATGATGTGGCCCGAGGGGATCGAGGAGGAGCGCGACGGCCGGTACATCAACGACCGCGTCCACGCGAACATCCAGCGCGACGGCACGTTCTCCGTCGTCCCGCAGATGAAGGGCGGGGTCACCACCCCCGAGCAGCTGCGCAAGATCGCCGACGTCGCCGACAAGTACGACGTGGGGATGGTCAAGGTCACCGGCGGTCAGCGCATCGACCTGCTGGGCGTGGCGAAGGAGGACCTGCCGAAGGTCTGGAAGGACCTGGGGATGCCGTCGGGCTACGCCTACGGCAAGAGCTTCCGGACCGTGAAGACGTGCGTGGGGTCCGACTTCTGCCGCTTCGGCCTGGACGACTCCACCCAGCTGGGGATCGACCTGGAGACCCGCTACCAGGGCATCGAGACCCCCGCCAAGCTCAAGCTGGGCGTCGTGGGCTGCCCCCGCAACTGCGCCGAGGCGTACGTCAAGGACATCGGCGTGGTCGCCGTCGGCGCCGGGAAGTGGGAGGTCTACGTGGGCGGGGCCGCGGGCGCCACCGTCCGCAAGGGCGACCTGCTGGCCACCGTCGGCTCGGCGCAGGAGGTCCTGACCCTCACGGGCCGGTTCATCCAGTTCTACCGGGAGTGGGGCAACTGGCTGGAGCGCACCTACGAGTTCGTGCCCCGCCTGGGGATCGAGCGGGTGCGCAACGTCCTGGTGGACGACTCCGACGGCCTGGCGGCGGGTTTGGACGAGCGCGTGCAGGCCACCGTCGACAACTACCGGGACCCGTGGCTGGAAGGAGCCGAACCCGTGACGACCGGACAGTTCCGTCCCGCCCTGCCCCTGGGGATGCCGGTGGTGCGCTCGTGAACGGCACCACCAGCCCCACCGCCAGCCCCACGGCGGTGTGCCGGGTCGAGGACCTGCCCGTCGGGGAGGGCCGGACGTACGTCGTCGACGGCGAGCAGGTCGCGCTGTTCCGGCACCGCAGCGGCCGGGTCAGCGCCGTGCAGGCCGCCTGCCCGCACGCGGGCGGGCCGCTGGCCGACGGACAGGTCGACGAGCGGGTCGTGGTGTGCCCGCTGCACCTGGCCACGTTCGACCTCACCACGGGTGAGTCCGCGGGCGGGGAGGGGCCGATCGCGGTGCATCCTTGTCGGGTCACCACAGACGGGCTCGTGGAGGTGTCGCTGTGACGTACCCGCTGCACCTCGACGTGTCCGGCCGCCGGGTCCTGGTCGCCGGCGGGGGGCCCGTCGCGGCCCGCCGCGCCCGCGACCTGGCCGACGCCGGCGCCGACGTCCTGGTCGTCGCCCCCGCGCTGTGCGAGGACCTGCGGGACCTGCTGCCCCGCGTGCGCTGGGAGGCCCGCGAGGTCGAGCCCGCCGACGTCGCCGGTGCCTGGCTCGCGCACACCGCCACCGGCGACCCCGCCGCGGACGCCGCGGTGGCCGCCGCGGCCGAGGCCCTGCACGTGTGGTGCGTGCGGGCCGACGACGCGGCGGCGTCCTCGGCGTGGACGCCCGTCGTCGTGCGCCGCGAGGAGGTGACGGTCTCGGCCACGGCCGGGGGCGACCCGCGCCGGGCCACGGCCCTGCGCGAGGCGCTGTCGCGCTGGCTGGACTCCGGCGCGGCCCCGCTGCGCCGGACCCGCCCGGGCCCGGGCCGGGTCACCCTCGTCGGCGGTGGCCCCGGGGAGGTGGACCTGCTGACGCTGCGCGGGCGGCGGCGGCTGGCCGAGGCGGACGTCGTCGTCGTCGACCGCCTGGCCCCCACGGACGTCCTGGACGAGCTGGACCCCGCCGTCGAGGTCGTCGACGTCGGCAAGACGCCCGACCACCACCCCGTGCCGCAGGAGGAGATCAACCGGATCGTCGTCGGGCACGCCCTCGCCGGCCGCCGCGTCGTGCGGCTCAAGGGCGGCGACCCGTACGTGCTGGGCCGCGGCGGGGAGGAGGTCCTGGCCTGCCGCGCGGCGGGCGTGGACGTCGAGGTCGTCCCGGGCGTCACGAGCGCCCTGGCCGTCCCCGCGGCGGCCGGGATCCCCGTGACCCACCGCGGGCTGGCCCGCTCGGTCACGGTGGTCAGCGGCCACGAGGAGGTCGACGGCGACGCGCTGGCCCGCGTCGAGGGGACGCTGGTGTTCCTCATGGGCGTCACGATGCTGCCCCGGATCGCCGCGGCGCTGCTGGCCGGCGGCAAACCCGCCACCACCCCCGTCGCGGTCGTCGAGAACGGCTGGCGCGCAGGGCAGCGCACGACGCGCGGGACGCTCGCGGACATCGCGGACCTGGCCGCCGAGCGGGGGGTGCGCAACCCCGCGGTCATCGTCGTCGGCGCCGTGGCGGCGCTGGGGGCGGAGATGGCGTCGGGGGCCGCGTTCCCCTACCGTCCGCACTCGTGAGCGAACTCCTGGGCGTGACGATCGGCATCACCAGCGACCGCCGCTCGGGCGACATGATCGCGACGTTCGAGCGCAAGGGCGCCCGCGTCGTCCACGCGCCGACGATGCGCATCGTCCCGCTGACCGAGGACGACCAGCTGCTGGCCGAGACGCGCGACGTCATCGCCGACCCGCCCGACGACGTGCTCATCACGACGGGGATCGGGTTGCGGGGGTGGGTCGAGGCCGCCGACGCGGCCGGGCTGGCCACCCCGCTGCTGGAGACCCTCGGCCGGGCGCGGGTCGTGGCGCGCGGCCCGAAGGCCACCGGCGTCATCCGCGCCAACGGCCTGCGCGAGACGTGGTCGGCGGCCTCGGAGCAGACGGCCGAGGCCGTCGAGCGGCTCGTCGCCGAGGGCGTCGCGGGCCGGTCGGTCGTCGTGCAGCTGCACGGGGCCGCCGACGTCCAGCAGCTCGAACCCCTCGTCGCGGCGGGGGCGCGGGTGCGCGGGGTGTCGGTGTACCGCTGGCTGCCGCCGGCCGACCCCGGGGCCGTGGACCGGCTCGTCGACCTCGTCGCGGCCCGCTCGCTGGACGCCGTGACGTTCACCAGCGCCCCCGGCGCCGTGGCGCTGCTGGAGGCCGCCCGCCAGCGCGGCTCGTTCGACGACCTCGTCGCCGGGTTCCGCGACGGCGTCATCGCCTGCGCCGTGGGCGACGTCACCGCCGAGCCGCTGCGCCTGGAGGGGATCGACCCGCTGATCCCCGACCGGTGGCGCCTGGGCGCGCTGCTGCGGACCCTGACGGCCCACCTGGCCGCGCACCCCGTGGCCGACGTCACGACCGGCTGCGGGCGGCTGGTGCTGCGCGCGCAGACGGCCGTCCTGGACGGGACGGTGCTGGAGCTGGCCCCGGGGCCGCTGGCGGTCCTGCGCCGGCTGGCCCGGGCCGGCGGGACCGTGCTCAGCCGGGAGGACCTGCTGCCGGTCCTGCCGGGCGCGGCCGACGAGCACGCCGTCGAGGTGACCGTCGGGCGCCTGCGGGCGGCGCTGCCCGACGCCGGGCTGGTGCGGACCGTCGTCAAGCGCGGCTACCGGCTGGACGTGGTCGCGTGACCCCCGCGCCGCAGTCCGCGTCGCGGCCCCCGGTGCTCATCGCCTGCTCGCACGGGACGCGCTCGGCCGCGGGCCGGGAGGTCGTCGAGGGGCTGCGCGCGGCCGTCCGCGCGGCCCGGCCGGGGCTGGAGGTCGAGGCCGCCCACGTCGACGTCCACGGCCCCTTCCTGGCCGACGTGGTCGAGCGCGTGTGCACCGGCGGGGACGAGGGGGGGCCCGGCCGGGACGCCGTGGTCGTGCCCCTGCTGCTGTCCAGCGGCTACCACGTGCGCGTCGACATCGCGCAGGCCCTGGAGCGTGGCCACGGCCGGGCCTTCGCCGCGGCCGCCCTGGGCCCCGACGAGGTCATCACGGGCATCCTCGCCGAGCGCCTCGGCGGCTTCGGCGGGGCGGTGGTCCTGGCGGCGGCGGGGTCCTCCGACGCGCAGGCGCAGGCCGACGTGGCCCGGGCCGCGCAGCTGCTGGCGCAGCGCGTGGGCCGTCCCGTGACCACGGGGTTCCTCTCCGCGCAGGAACCGTCCGTCGCCGACGCCGTGGCGGCCGCGGGCCCCGGCCCGGTGGCCGTCGTCAGCTACCTGCTGGCGCCGGGGGTGTTCTCGGCCCGGCTGGACGCCGTGGGGGCGGACCTCGTGACCGCTCCCCTGGGCGTGCACCCGGCGCTGGTCGAGCTCGTGCTGGACCGCTACGACACGGCTACCGGACGACGTTCCGCAACTCCCGACCCGCTGCCAGCCGGGCGATCTGGTCACGCAGCAGGGTGAGCATCCGCGGCCGGAAGGCCGTGGAGTTCCCCCCGACGTGGGGGGTGACGAGGACCCCGGGGGCGGTCCACAGCGGGTGGTCGGCGGGCAGCGGCTCGGGGTCGGTGACGTCGAGGGCGGCGCGCAGCCGGCCCGCGCGCAGCTCGGCCAGCAGCGCCGCGGTGTCCACGACGGGCCCGCGGGCCACGTTGACGACCAGCGCCCCGTCCGGCAGCGCGGCGAGGAACCCCCGGTCGACCAGCCCCCGGGTCCGTTCCGTCAGGGGGCAGGCCAGGACGACGACGTCGTGCTGCGGCAGCAGGTCGGGCAGCTCCTCCACGGCGTGCACCGGCACCCCGTCCTGCACGCGCGCGCGGGTGCCGACGGCGGTCACGGAGCACTCGAACGGCGCGAGCCGGGCCGCGGTCGCCCGGCCCACCCCGCCCCAGCCGACGACGAGGACGCGGCGGTCGGCCAGGGACGTGCGCCGGGAGGGGTTCCACTCCCCCGCCGCCATGGCGCGCGCGTCGTCGCCGATCCCGCGCAGCGCGGCGATCGCCAGGCCGACGGCCAGCTCGGCGGTGGACGTCTCGTGGACGCCGGTGGCGTTGCACAGCCGCACCCCCGCGGGCAGCTGCTCGGGGACCCCGTCGTACCCGATGGTCAGCAGCTGCACGGCGCGCGTGCCGGCCGGCAGGTGGGACAGGTCCGGGGTGGCGACGTACGGCGGCACGACGAGGTCGGGGGCCGGCCCGGGCAGGGGGCCGGCCCCGTCCCAGACGACGACGTCGGCGCCCTCGACGGGACCGAGGGCGCTGGCCCAGGAACAGGACGGGACGCTGACGAGGAGGCTCACGTCGCGCACGGTACCGAGCCGGGTGAGGATGGGTCCGTGAGCCGAGGACCGCGCGCGCTCGTCCCCGTGGCCCTGACCGGGGTGCTCCTGGTGGGCTGCTCGAACAGCGCCCCCGGGGCGTCCTCCCCCTCCCCCACGTCGGCGACCTCGTCCGCGGAGCCGGCCCCCACCGGCGGTGCGGCGGCCCCCGTGCCCGACCCGCGGGCCGCCGCCATCGGCAAACCCGGCACCCCGGTGGACATCGCGACGGGCCTCGACGTCCCGTGGGGGCTGGCGGTGCTGCCGGACGGGACGGCGCTGGTGACGCTGCGGGACCAGGCCCGCGTCGTGCGGCTGGGGCCGGGCGTGCGCGACGTGCTGGGCACCGACGGCCCGGACGGGGAGGTCCCCGACGTCGCCCCCGCCGGCGAGGGCGGCCTGCTGGGCGTCGCGGTCTCGCCCGCGTTCACCACCGACCAGCACGTGTTCCTCTACCAGACCGCGCGGGACGACAACCGCGTCGTGCGCTACACGCTGGTGCAGAACCGCCTCACGCAGGCCACGCCGATCGTGACGGGGATCCCGAAGAACACCACCCACAACGGGGGGCGGCTGGCGTTCGGGCCCGACGGCAAGCTGTACGTCGGGACCGGGGACGCGCAGGACCGGCCCAGCGCCCAGGACGTGGGCTCCCTCGGCGGGAAGGTCCTGCGGGTCGAGGCCGACGGGTCGATCCCCTCCGACAACCCCTTCCAGGGCTCGCGCACGTGGTCCTACGGCCACCGCAACGTGCAGGGTTTCGGCTGGGACGCCACGGGCCGGATGATCGCCTCGGAGTTCGGGCAGGACACCTGGGACGAGCTCAACGTCATCAGGCCCGGCGGGAACTACGGCTGGCCCGAGGTGGAGGGCCCCGGGGACGGCGGCGGGGAGTACGTCGCGCCCCTGCAGACGTGGGCGACGGCCGACTCCTCCCCCTCCGGCGTCGCCGTCACCCCCGACGCCGTGTACGTCGCGGCCCTGCGGGGCCAGCGGCTGTGGCGGGTCCCGCTGAACCCCGACGGCCCCACCGGGACCCCCGACGCCTACCTCGACGGCACCCTGGGCCGGCTGCGGACCGTGGAGGTGGGACCGGACGGGTCGTTGTGGGTCCTCACCTCCAACACGTTCCGCGGCACCCCCAGGCAGGGCGACGACCGGCTCGTGACGGTCCCGCTGACGTGACCGGCGGAGTGACCGGCGGAGTGACCGGCGGCGGGAGCGGCGGGGTCAGCGCACGCGCCGGGCGGTGAACTGCAGGCGCGGGTGCGCGTACGCCTCCTGCGCCTCGACGAGCTGCAGCTCCCGCTGCCCCGACCGGTACGTCAGCTCGATGAGGTCGAAGACGCTGGAGACGGTGCGCTCCAGCGCCACCTTCGCGTCCCCAGTGGAGCGCAGGTGGGCGGTGAACAGCGCGGCCGTCACGTCGCCGGAGCCGTTGGCCTTGAACGGCAGCATGGGCGTCTGGACGACCCAGGCGCCGGAGTCGTCGGCGACGAGGACCTCGACGGTGCCCTCCTCGCGGTCGGGGCGCTCCACGCTGGTCACCAGGACGGTCGAAGGGCCCATGGCCCGGGCCGCGTCGACCGAGGCGAGGGTGGACTCCAGGGTCGAGGGCTCGGTGCCGGTGAGGTACCCCAGCTCGAACTGGTTGGGCGTGATGACGTCGGCGACGGGCACGACGCGGTCGCGCAGCAGGTCGGGGATCTCCGGGGCGACGAAGCAGCCCGACTTCGCGTTGCCCATGACCGGGTCGCACGCGTAGATCGCGGACGGGTTCGCGGCCTTCACCCGCCGCACGGCGTCCACGATCACGTCACCGATCCCGACCCCGCCCTGGTACCCCGACAGGACGACGTCGACCTGCGGGAACACCCCGCGCTCCTCGACGCCGGTGAGGACGTCGGCCACGTCCGCCGGGGAGATGAGCGGACCCCGCCAGGCGCCGTACCCGGTGTGGTTGGAGAAGTTCACCGTGTAGACGGGCACGACCTCGACCCCGATGCGCTGCAGGGGGAAGACCGCGGCGGAGTTGCCGACGTGACCGTGGGCGACGGCGGACTGGATGGAGAGCACCTTCACCCGCGGGAGGATACGCCCGCCCCCCGGGCCGACGCCGGGCGTGGCAGGCTGGCCGGGTGTTCGACCAGCTCAACGCGCTCGTCACCGAGCACGCGGGAGCCCCCTGGGTGCTGGCCGCGGTGCTCGCCCTGGCCGCGCTCGACGGTTTCGTCCCGCCGCTGCCCAGCGAGTCGATCGTCATCGGGCTCTCGGCCGTCGCCGCCGACACCGGGCACCCCGACCGGTGGGCGCTGTTCGGCTGCGCGGCGGTCGGGGCGTTCCTGGGGGACAACCTCACCTACGCCCTGGGCCGGCACTCCCCGCTGCGCCGCTGGGTCGCCGGGCACCCCCGGCTGGAACGGGCCTTCAGCCGCGCCGCCCTGGAGCTGGACCGGCGGGGCCCCTTCGCGATCCTCGCGGCCCGCTACGTGCCGATCGGGCGGGTCGCGGTGAACCTCACGGCCGGGGCGGTGCAGTTCCCGCGGACCCGGTTCGTGGGGCTCAGCGCGCTCGCGGCGCTCACGTGGGCGGCGTACTCGATCGCGATCGGGTCGCTGGCCGGGCACTGGGTGGAGTCCACCCCGCTGGTGGGGGCCGTGCTGGGGATCGTCGTCGCCCTGGCGCTCGGGTTCGTCGTCGACCTTCTGCTCAACCGGTTCGTCCACGCCCGGGGAGGGGCCCGGTGAGGCGGCGCGGCACCGCGCTGCTGGGGTGCGCCCTGCTCCTGGCGGCCTGCTCGGGGACGGCCGGGGACCCCACCGCCCCGACCCCGACCCCGTTCCCGTCCACGTCCTCAGCCCCGTCCCCGTCCTCGTCCCCGTCCACGTCCTCAGCCCCGTCCACGGCCCCGTCCCCGCCGGCCCTCGACCCCGGCCTCGGCGCGCTGGAGCAGGAGTTCGGGGCCCGGCTGGGCGTGTGGGCCGTCGACACCGGCACGGGGCGGACGGTGGAGCACCGGGCCGACGAGCGGTTCGCGTTCGCCTCCACGTACAAGGCGCTGGCCGCGGCCGCGCTGCTGGCCGACGGCACCGACCTCGACCGCCGGGTCGCGGTCGAGGAGGCCGACCTCGTGAGCCACTCCCCGGTCACCGCGCAGCACGTCGCGGACGGCCTCACCCTGGGCCGGGCCGCCGAGGCGGCCGTCACCGTCAGCGACAACACCGCCGGGAACCTGCTGCTCGACGCCCTCGGCGGCCCCGCCGGGTTCCAGGCGCGGCTGCGGGCCCTCGGCGACACCGTCACGCGGTCCGACCGCACCGAACCCGGCCTCAACGACACCGCGCCCGGGGACGCGCGCGACACCACCTCACCGCGCGCCTTCGGCACCGACCTGCGGGCCTACGCCCTCGGCGACGCCCTCGACCCCGCCGACCGCGAGCTCCTCGCGACGTGGCTGCGGGCCAGCACCACCGGGCCCGACCTCGTGCGGGCCGGGGTCCCCGCCGGCTGGGACGCGGGCGACAAGACCGGGCGCACCGGCGTCCACGCCGGCCTCAACGACCTCGCCGTGCTCCGGCCCCCCGGCGGGGCCGCCCCCTGGGTCCTGGCCGTCTTCTCCGACCGGCCCGGGACCGACGACGAGCCCGACCCCGCGCTCGTGGCGCGCGCGGCCGGGCTCGTCGTCCAGCGGCTCAGCTGACGCGTTCGGCGATCAGCCCGCGGATCTTCGCCGCGTCCGCCTTGCCCTGCATCTCCTTCATGACCTGGCCGATGAGCGCCCCGGCGGCCTGCGCCTTCCCGCCGCGGATCTTCTCGACCACGTCGGGGTTGGCCGCCAGCACCTTGTCCACGGCCGCGGCCAGCGCGCCGTCGTCCTGGACGACGACGAGGCCGCGCGCCTCCACGACCTGCGCGACCGACCCCTCCCCGGCCAGCACGCCGTCGAGGGCCTCCCGGGCGAGGCGGTCGGTGAGCTTGCCGGCCTCGACGAGCCCGGCCAGCTCGGCCACGTCGGCGGGGGTGACGGGCAGGTCCGCCAGGTCCACGCCGTCGGCGTTGGCGCGGCGGGCCAGTTCCCCGGACCACCACTTGCGAGCCGCGGCGGGCGAGGCCCCCGCCGCGACGGTGGCCTCGACGACGTCGAGGGCCCCGGCGTTGACGAGGTCGCGGAACTCCAGGTCGGAGAAGCCCCACTCGGCGTGCAGCCGCTTGCGGCGCTGCGCCGGCGGCTCGGGCAGCGAGGCGCGCAGCTCCTCCACCCACGCCCGGTCCGGGACGATCGGCACGAGGTCGGGTTCGGGGAAGTACCGGTAGTCCTCGGCGTCGGACTTCTCCCGGCCCGAGGTCGTCAGGCCGGTGTCCTCGTGCCAGTGCCGGGTCTCCTGCACGACCTTCGCGCCCGAGCGCAGGACCGCGGCGTGCCGGGACACCTCGTAGCGCACGGCCCGCTCGACCGAGCGCAGCGAGTTGACGTTCTTCGTCTCCGAGCGGGTGCCCAGCGGGGACTGCGGGGTCGGGCGCAGCGACAGGTTCACGTCGCAGCGCAGCGAGCCCTGCTCCATCTTCACGTCCGAGACGTCGAGCGCGCGCAGCAGGTCCCGCAGGGCCGCCACGTAGGCGCGGGCCACGTCGGGGGCGCGGTCACCGGTGCCCTCCAGGGGCTTGGTGACGATCTCGATGAGCGGGATGCCCGCGCGGTTGTAGTCCACCAGGGAGTACTCCGCGCCGTGGATGCGCCCCGTCGACCCGCCGACGTGCAGGGACTTGCCGGTGTCCTCCTCCATGTGCGCGCGCTCGACGAGGACGCGGTAGGTGAAGGCGGGCTTCGTGCCGTCCTCCGACGCCGGGACGTCGACGTCGAGGTAGCCGTCGTAGGCGATCGGCTCGTCGTACTGCGACGTCTGGAAGTTCTTCGGCATGTCCGGGTAGAAGTAGTTCTTCCGGGCGAACCGGCAGGACTGCGCGATGGAGCAGTTCAGCGCCAGGCCGATGCGGATCGCCGACTCCAGGGCCTTGGCGTTCAGCACCGGCATGGACCCGGGCAGGCCCAGCGACGTCGGGTCCACCTGGGTGTTCGGCTCGGCGCCGAACTCCGTGGGGGCCCCGGAGAACATCTTCGTCGCGGTGTTCAGCTCGACGTGCACCTCGAGCCCGAGGACGGGGTCGAAGCTCGCCACCGCCTCGTCGTAGTCGACCAGTTCCACGGTCACGCCGAAACCCCCTGCCAGGTCGGGATCTTCGCGAGCAACGGCCCGCCCCACGAGTCGTTCAGCCGCGTCTCCAGCGCCGCCCCGACCCGGTACAGCCGGTCGTCGGCCTGCTGGGGGGCCAGGATCTGCAACCCCACCGGCAGGCCCTCGGACAGGCCGGCGGGCAGGGACATGCCGGGGATGCCGGCCAGGTTCGCCGGGATCGTCGCGACGTCCCCGGCGTACATCGCCAGCGGGTCGTCGAGCTTCTCCCCCAGCTTGTAGGCGACCGTCGGGGCGGTCGGGGACACGAGCACGTCGACCTGCCCGAACGCGGCGTCGAAGTCGCGCTGCACCAGGGTGCGGACCTTCTGCGCGCTGCCGTAGTAGGCGTCGTAGTACCCCGCGGACAGGGCGTAGGTGCCGAGGATGATGCGGCGCTTGGCCTCGTCGCCGAACCCGGCGGCGCGGGTGGCGCGCATGACGGTCTCGGCCGTCACGCCCTCCCCCTCGGGCACGACGCGCAGGCCGTACCGCATGCCGTCGAACTTGGCGAGGTTGCTGGAGGCCTCGCTCGGCAGGATGAGGTAGTACGCGGCGAGGGCGTGCACGATGTTCGGCAGGCTCAGCTCGACGACCTCGGCGCCGGCGGCGCGGAACTGCTCGAGGGCCTCCTCGAAGCGCGCGACGACCCCGGGTTCGTACCCCTCGCCGGACAGCTCCTTCACGGCGCCGACCCGCACGCCGGTCAGGTCCCCGGACGCGCCGAGGCGCGCGGCCCCCACGACGTCGGGGACCGCGGACGGCAGGGAGGTGGAGTCGTACGGGTCGTGGCCGGCGATGACCGCGTGCAGCAGCGCCGTGTCCATGACGGTCCGCGCGCACGGTCCGGCCTGGTCCAGGGAGCTGGCCAGGGCGATGAGGCCGTACCGCGAGACCGCGCCGTAGGTCGGCTTGACGCCGACGGTGCCGGTGACCGCGGCCGGCTGGCGGATCGAGCCGCCGGTGTCCGACCCGACGGTCAGCGGAGCCTCGAAGGCCGCGAGCGCCGCCGCGGACCCGCCGCCGGAGCCGCCGGGGATGCGGGTGGGGTCCCACGGGTTGCGGGTCTCGCCGAAGGCGGAGTGCTCGGTGGTCGAGCCCATCGCGAACTCGTCCATGTTGGTCTTGCCGAGGACGACGAGACCGGCGGCGTGCAGCTCGCGCACGACGGTGGCGTCGTACGGCGGGACCCAGCCCTCGAGCATGCGCGACCCGGCCGTGGTGGGCAGACCGCGGGTGGTCAGGACGTCCTTGACGCCGATCGGGACCCCGGCGAGGGGCCCGAGGTCGGCGCCGGCGGCGCGGTCGGCGTCGATCTGCCGGGCGCGGGCCAGGGCGCCGTCGTGGTCGACGTGCAGGAAGGCGTGCACGCCGTCGGGGTTGGGGCCGGAGGTGGGGCCGTCGACGGCGTCGATGCGGTCCAGGTGGGCCTGGACGACCTCCTCGGCCGAGACGACCTTGGCGCGCAGGCCCTCGGCGAGCCGGGTGGCGTCCCAGTGGACGAGCTCGTTGACGCTCACGCCTCCTCCCCCAGGATCATCGGGACCCGGAACCGGCCGTCCTCCGCCGCGGGGGCGCCGGCGAGCGCCTCCTCGGCGGTCAGCCCCGGGCGGACGACGTCGGGGCGCGTGACGTTGGTCAGCGGCACGGGGTGGGAGGTGGCGGGGACGTCGTCGGTGGCGACCTTCGCGACGGCCGCGACGGCATCGAGGACCGCGTCGAGCTGGCCGGCCATGCGGTCCAGCTCCTCGTCGGTCATGTCGATGCGCGCCAGGCGCGCGAGGTGCTCGACCTCGGGACGGGTGATGGCGGACACGAACGGTGAGTCTATTCGGCCCGGCCGGGGCGGGCTGCGGTCCACCGGTCGCGGCGCCGCGGCGCGGGGCGCGGCGGCGGTCGCGAGGACGGTGCCGGGACCGTCGCAGCGGCCCGCGGCGGGGGGTGGCGGAGCGGCCCGTGGCCCCCCGCCGGCCCCCTCCCCGGCGGCGTCACTCGGGGGCGGCCGCGGGAACGGGGTCGGGAACGGGTTCGGGAGCGGGTTCGGCGGCGGGCACGGCGTCCGGGCCACCGGCCAGCAGCGCCGTGAACCCCGCCTCGTCGAGGACCCGCACCCCGAGCTGCTCGGCCTTGTCGGCCTTGGACCCGGCCGCCTCGCCGACGACGACGAAGTCGGTCTTCTTCGACACCGAGCCCGACGCCTTGCCGCCGCGGGACAGGATCGCCTCCTTGGCCTCGTCGCGGGAGTACCCGGCCAGGGAGCCGGTGACGACGACCGTCAGGCCCTCCAGGGTGCGCGGGGTCGACTCGTCGCGCTCGTCGGCCATCCGGACGCCGGCCTCGCGCCACTTGCGCACGACCTCGCGGTGCCAGTCGACGGCGAGCCACTCCACGACGGCCTCGGCGATGGTGGGACCCACCCCCTCGGCGGCGGCGATCTCCTCGGCCGTGGCGGCCTCGATCGCCTCCATCGACCCGAACGTCGAGGCCAGGGCGCGGGCCGCGGTGGGACCGACGTGCCGGATCGACAGGCCCACCAGGACCCGCCACAGCGGGCGGTCCTTGGCGGCGTCGAGGTTCTTCAGGAGCTTGCGGCCGTTGGCCGAGACCGTGCCGGCCTTGGTCAGGAACAGCGGGACCCGCGCCAGGTCCTCCTCGGACAGCGTGAACACGTCGCCCTCGTCCTCGATGACCCCGGCCTGCAGCAGCGCGGTGGCGGCCTCGTAGCCGAGGGCCTCGACGTCGAAGGAACCGCGTCCGGCGAGGTGGAACACGCGCTCGCGCAGCTGCGCGGGGCAGCTGCGGGTGTTGGGGCAGCGGATGTCGACGTCGTCGGCCTTCTGCCGGGCCAGCGGCGTGCCGCACTCGGGGCAGACGGTGGGCATGACGAACTCGCGCTCGTCGCCGGTGCGGGAGTCCACGACGGGGCCGAGGACCTCGGGGATGACGTCACCGGCCTTGCGGACGACGACGGTGTCGCCGATGAGGACGCCCTTGCGCCTGACCTCGTCGGCGTTGTGCAGCGTCGCCATCTTCACGGTGGACCCGGCGACCAGGACGGGTTCGAGGACGGCGAAGGGGGTGACCCGCCCGGTGCGGCCGACGTTGACCTGGATGTCGTGCAGGACCGTCGTGACCTCCTCGGGCGGGTACTTGAACGCGATGGCCCACCGGGGCGCGCGCGAGGTCGTCCCCAGCCTGCGCTGCAACGGCACCTGGTCGACCTTCACGACGACCCCGTCGATCTCGTGCTCGACGTCGTGCCGGTGCTCGCCGTAGAACCGGACGTAGTCCGCGACCTCGGGCAGGGTGTCGACCACCTTCACGCGCGGGGACGTCGGCAGCCCCCACGCCGCGAGCTTGGCGTACGCCTCGAACTGGGAGGCGTTCTCCATGCCCCGGCGGGCCCCGATGCCGTGCACGAGCATCCGCAGGGGGCGGGTCGCGGTGATGCGGGGGTCCTTCTGCCGCAACGAACCCGCCGCGGCGTTGCGGGGGTTGGCGAACGGTGGTTTCCCCGCCTCGACGAGCCCGGCGTTGATGGCGGCGAAACCGTCGAGGTGGAAGAACACCTCCCCGCGCACCTCGAGGAACTCCGGCACGCCCTCGCCCGTGAGCTCGTGCGGGACGTCGCCGATGGTGCGGACGTTGTAGGTGACGTCCTCGCCCGTCCGGCCGTCGCCGCGCGTGACGCCGCGCACGAGGCGGCCGCCCTCGTACACCAGGTCGATCGCCAGGCCGTCGATCTTCGGTTCGCACAGGTACCGGGCGCCCTCGCCGACCTCCTTCTCGACGCGTGCGGCCCACTGCGACAGCTCGTCGAGGGAGAAGGCGTTGTCGAGGCTGAGCATGCGCTCGGGGTGGTCGACGGCGGCGAACTCGGTGGAGAACGTGCCGCCGACGGTCTGGGTGGGCGAGTCCGGCGTGCGCAGCTGCGGGTGCTCCTCCTCGAGCGCGCGCAGTTCCCGCTCCAGCTCGTCGTACTGCCCGTCGCTCAGCGGGGAGGAGTTGCGCACGTAGTACGCGAACCGCGCGGCCTCGATCCGGGCCACGAGCTCCTCCCAGCGGTGCCGGGCCGACGGGGGGATCGCACTGTCGTCGCTCACGGGGAACATCCTGCCGCGAGGCTCCGACAGGCGCGTCTCACGTCGTGGGGGCGGTCGGCCGGCGCAGGACCACGAACTCCAGGTCGTCGCGCAACGGCCGGCCGAACCGCTCGTCCCCGTAGGGGAACGGGCGCCGCTCGCCGGTCGCGGTGAAACCGAGCCGCTCGTACCAGGCGATGAGGTCGGCGCGCTGGACGATGACCGTCATCTCCAGGGCGCTCGCGCCCCAGCGCCGGACGGCCTCGGCGTCGGCGCGGGTGAGCAGCCGGCGGCCGATGCCGCCGCCCTGCGCGGCCGGGTCCACCGCGAACGTGCCGAAGTAGGCCACCTGCCCGACCTGCCGCAGCTCGCAGCAGCCGACGAGCGCGCCGTCGCGCTCGGCCAGCAGCAGCACCGACCCCGGGGCGTCGACGACGGCGCCGATCCCCCCGGCGTCGGTGCGCTGCCCCGCCAGCAGGTCCGCCTCCGTCGTCCAGCCCGCGCGGCTGGACTCCCCCCGGTAGGCGGACTCCACGAGCGCCACCACGGCGGGCACGTCGGCCGCGGTCGCCTCGCGGAACGTCGGGTCAGTCACCGGAAGCCTCCTCCAGGGCGGCGGCCGCCTCGCGCAGCCGGGTCAGCAGGCCCCGCACGGCGGCCGGGTCGGTGTCGGCCAGCCCGGTCGCGGGGGTCAGGACGACGTCCGCGAGCGCCGTCGCGGGCAGCCCGACGCGCCGCCAGGGCAGGCGCACCGCGTCGACGAGGGAGCCGACCGCGGGCAGGTCCCCCCGCACGGGCAGGGCACCGGCCCACAACCGCAGGCCGTCCTCGACGCAGGCCGCGACCGACTCCCAGCCGGCCGGGCCCAGGGAGCGCACGTCGAGGGCGACCCCGGCTGCCCCGGTCTCGCGGACCAGCGCCCAGGGCGCCTCCTCGGGGGTGAGCCGGACGACGGGCTCGGCGTCGGCGGCGCGGACCGCGGCCAGGACGTCGCGCAGCCCGTCGCGGACCTCGGCGCGGTCCACGGCGCGCAGCGTCCCGTAGCCGGACTGGGTGGGCAGTCGGCCGGCGAGCACGGCGGCGAGCGAGGGCTCCTCGACGTGGACGACGACGCGGGCGCCGGGCACGAGCCGCCGCACGTCGGCGACGTGGCGGCTCAGGCCCTCGGCGAGGGAGGCGACGACGTCGCGGCGGGCGCCGGGGTCGGCGACGCTGCGCTCGCCGCGGTTCAGCTCGACGGCGGCCAGCAGCGTCCAGGGACCGACGACGGGCAGCGCGAGCGCCCCGGTCCACCCGTCGGCGGCCTCGGCGAGCTCGTCGAGGTCGGCGCGCAGGAAGGACGCGGCCCGGGCCGCGTCCCGGCCGGGGGCGTCGACGAAGCGCCAGCCGGCGGGCTGGCGGTCCACGGGCAGGTCCACCAGCAGGGCCGCGGTGCGGCCCAGCGGGTCCGCGCCCGGGCCCCGGGCGGGCAGCGGGGCCAGGTGCGGGACGTGGGGCGGGTCGCCGAGCTCCCCGAAGACGGTCCGCGCGGCCTCGCGGGGGTCCTCACCGGGCATCGGGCCGACGGCGGCGGCGGTTCCTGGCACGAGGGCGACGGTACCGGGGGCGCGCGCGGGGTCCGTCGAAGGGAGGACCCGGGGTGCACCGGAGGTCCGTTGGCACCGGCGGGGCGGGTGCGGGTGGATGGGAGCGTCACAGCAGACTCCTGGGAAGGCTCCCCCGTGCACCTCCGCCGTCCAGCCGTCGTGGGCGTCCTGGCCCTGACCGGTTCGCTCCTGGCCGCCGCCCCACCGGCCTCGGCCACGCCCGCACCCGACCCCCTCGTGCAGGCCCAGCGCGAGTTCGAGCAGCGCACCCCCGAGCGGTTCCGCGACCAGCAGCTCGCCTGGGCGCCCTGCACCACCGACCAGCTCGGCCTCCTCGCCGGGCTGACGTCGGGGCTGGAGTGCGCGCGGGTGGCCGTCCCGCGCGACTGGGACGACCCGGAGGCGGGTGAGCCGCTGCACGTCACGATCAGCCGCGCGCCGCGCACGGGCCCGCGCCCCGAGCGCACGATCGTCACCAACCCCGGCGGGCCCGGCGGCGCGGGGCTGTCGCTGGCCGCCCTCGGGACGCAGGTGCCGGCGCTGGCCGGGACCGAGGTCGTCGGCCTCGACGTGCGGGGCACGGGCGCCAGCTCGGCGTTCACGTGCGGGACCGGCGCGACCGACCGGCTCCCCGACGTCCGCGACCGCTCCCCCGAGGCGCTCGCCGCGACGGCGCGGGCCGTGCGGGCCGTGGCGCAGGAGTGCTCGGCGGACCCGCTGGCCCCGGTCGTCAACACGCAGCAGACCGTCCACGACGTCGACCTGGTCCGCGACGCCCTGGACCGGGACACGATCGACTGGGTCGGGTACTCCGGCGGGACGTGGCTGGGCACGCAGTTCGCGACCCACCTGCCCGCCCGGGTCGGCCGGTTCGTCCTGGACTCCACGGTCGACGCGACGGCCGGCTACCAGGAGGTCTTCTCCTACCAGCCCATGGCGTTCCAGCGCCGGTTCGACGAGGACTTCACGCCGTGGGCCGCGGCCGGGAACGGCACGTACGGGCTGGGCGCGACCCCGCAGGAGGTCACGGCGACCTACGAGGGGCTGCGCGCCGCCCTCGTCGCCCACCCGCTGCCCACGCCGACGACGACCCTGGACGGCAACGGCCTCGACACCGTCGTGGCCCAGGCGATGTACGGCAAGGCGCAGTTCCCCGTCCTGGCGCAGACCTTGAGCGGTCTGCGGACCGTGCTGGCGCTGCGCGGCGACGCCGACCTGCCCGTCCCCGCCGCCCTCCAGCGGCTCGTGACGGACCTGCTCGAGCGGCTCAGCGGTCCCCCCGGAGCCACCCGGACGATGACGGCCACGTTCGCGGCGACGACGTGCAACGACAGCCCGTGGACCACCGACCAGGCCTTCTGGGACGCCTACGGGACCGAGCAGGGCCGCCGGTACCCGCTCGTCGGGTACGCCCAGAGCGCCCAGGTCTGCGCGGCGTGGGACCGCACGCCCGTCGACCTGCCGACCGTCGACGGCGCGGACCTGCCGCCGCTGCTCATCGTGCAGTCCCGCCACGACCCCGCCACCGCCTACGAGGGCGCGCTGCAGACGCACGAGGCGCTCGGCTCGTCGGTGCTGGTCACCGTCGAGGACGAGGGCGACCACGGCCTCTACGGCGTGGGCGGCAACGCGTGCGTCGACGACGTCGTGGGGGCGTTCCTCACCGACGGCACCGTCCCCGCCGGCGACCTGTCCTGCGCCGGCACCGGCCTGCCCCCCGTCGGCGGCGGCGCCGGGGAGGGCGTGCTGGCGCAGGTGCTGCGCGCCGCGCGGACGGGTGGGTGAGGATGACCCGGTGAGCAGCCCCCACCCCGCCCCCGCGCTCGGTCACGCCGTCCCCGGCGGTCTCACCGACGGGGTCTCCGACGCCGAGCGCCGCGCGAGCCTTCGCCGGATGCGGCTGCTGGCCACCGGGCTCCTCGCGCTGGCCGCCGTCGTGTACGCCGTGACGGTCGGGCGCGGGGGCGGGTGGGGGTTCGTCAACGCGGCGGCCGAGGCCGCCATGGTCGGGGCCGTCGCCGACTGGTTCGCCGTGACCGCGATCTTCCGGCACCCGCTGCGGCTGCCGATCCCGCACACGGCGCTCATCCCGCGCCGCAAGGACGCCCTGGGCAAGAGCCTGGAGCAGTTCGTCGCCGAGAACTTCCTCGCCGAGGACGTCGTGCGGGACAAGGTCGCGCGGGCCGGGATCCCCCGCCGGGTGGGGTCGTGGCTGACCGACCGCGGCGGGTCGGCCCGCGTGGTGGAGGAGGCCGCGACGGTCCTGACGGGCGCGCTGGGGATCCTGCGCGACGAGGAGGTCACCGCCGTCATCGACCAGGTCCTCGTGCGGCGGCTGGCCGCGCAGTCGTGGAGCCCGACGCTGGGCCGGCTGCTGGAGGAGGTCGTCCGCGACGGCACCCACCACCCCGTCGTGGACCTCACCCTCACCGAGGTCCAGACGTGGCTGCGCGGCAACGAGCACCTCGTGCGCCGCATGGTCACCGACCGGGCCCCGCTGTGGGCGCCGGACTGGCTCAACGACCGGCTCGGCAAGCGCGTCTACACCGAGGCCCAGACGTGGGTGGACGACGTCGTGGCCGACCGCGGGCACGCCGGCCGCAAGGCCATCGACGACCTCCTGGCCCGCTACGCCGACGCCCTGCAGCACGACCCGGACACCCGGGCCAAGGCCGACGAGTTCCAGCAGCGGCTGCTGGGCTCCCCCGGCCTGGCCGACACCGTCGCGGGCCTGTGGTCCAGCGTGCGGGGGTTCCTGCTGGAGGCGCTGGCCGACCCGCGGTCCTCGCTGCGCGTCCGCAGCGAGGAGGCGCTCGTCGACGTCGGGCACCGGCTCGTGACCGACGAGGCGTTCGCGCTGCGCGTCGAGGGGCACCTCACCGACGCGGCCGGGCACGTGGTGCGCCGCTTCGCCCCCGAGCTGGCGACCGTCATCTCCGACACCGTCGCGCGCTGGGACGGGCAGGACGCGGCCCAGCGCATCGAGCTGCACGTCGGGCGGGACCTGCAGTTCATCCGGATCAACGGGACGGTCGTGGGCGGGCTCGTGGGTCTGCTGATCCACGCCGTCACCGTGCTGCTGGGGTGAACGTGCTCGGCCGAACGGGCGAGGCGGGTCCGGTGAGCGCCCGCGGGTGCCGATGGGGCCGTGTGAGCCCCCTCCCCGACGCCGTGCGCCGCCGCACCGCCGCCGTCACCTCGCTGCTGCCGCGGGGGCGGCTGCTGCCCGACGAGGTGTGGCACCGGAGGCACCGGGCGATCGTGCGCGTCGCGGGCCTGCAGGCCCTCGCGCTGGTCCTGTTCGGCGCCTTCTCCGGGCACGACCCGCTCGTCTGCCTCGCCGGCGGGCTCCTCGTGGCCGCGCCGCTGGTCGTCTCGCTGCCGGCGGGGTACTCGCGCAAGGTGCGCTCGGCGGGCGCCTCGGCGAGCCTGTTCCTGGCCTCCGCGGTCCTGGTGCAGTTCTGGGGCGGGCAGATCGAGGCGCACTTCCACTTCTTCGTCATGGTGGGGCTCGTCGCGCTCTACCAGGACTGGGTGCCGTTCGGGATCGGCCTGGGCGTCGTGGTGCTCCACCACGGGGTCCTGGGCACCCTGGAACCGGGGGTCGTCTTCAGCCACCACGCGGCCATGGCGCACCCGTGGCGCTGGATGGTCGTGCACGCGGCCTTCGTGCTGGCGGCCAGCGCGACCCACCTGGCGTCCTGGCGCCTCAACGAGCAGCAGGGCCTGCGGGACCCGCTGACCGGGCTGGCCAACCGCACGCTGCTGCGCGAGTTCCTGGCCCGGACGCTGTCGCGGCGCGAGGACGTCGCGGTGGTGTTCGTCGACCTCGACGACTTCAAGAACGTCAACGACTCGCGCGGGCACGCCGCGGGCGACCAGCTGCTGCTGGCCGTCGCCGAGCGGCTGCGCGCGTGCGTGCGCACCGGTGACCTCGTGGCCCGCCTGGGCGGGGACGAGTTCGCCGTCGTCGTCCACGGTGGCGGGGTCCCCGCGCGCCGGGTCGGGGAGCGCTTCCTGGCGGGCCTGGCCCAGCCCGTCGACGTCGAGGGGCAGCAGCTGCACGTCCACGCCAGCCTGGGCACCGCGGACACCTCCACGACGTGCGCGCGCGTCAGCGAGCTGGACGGCGCCGACGAGCTGCTGCGCAACGCCGACCTGGCGATGTACTGGGCCAAGGCGAGCGGGAAGAACCGCCTCGTGACCTACGCCGAGGGCATGTCCAAGGAGGCCCAGGACAAGGCGGCGCTGCGCGACGACCTCGCCCACGCCCTGGAGCTGGGGCAGTTCGAGGTGCACTACCAGGCCACGGTCGACTTCCGGGACAGCGGCCCCGTGCCGCGGGCCAAGGGGTACGAGGCGCTGCTGCGCTGGCGGCACCCCGAGCGCGGGACGGTCTCCCCGCTGGAGTTCGTGCCGCTGGCCGAGGCCAGCGGCGACATCCGCGCCATCGGGGCGTGGGTGCTGCGCACCGCCACGGCGCAGGCCGCGGCGTGGACGGCCGAGCGCGGCACCCCGGTGGGGATCGCGGTGAACCTGTCCGCGGTGCAGCTGGGCGACGACGAGGTCCTCACCGTGGTGCGCGAGGCCCTGCGCGACAGCGGCCTGCGCCCGCACCAGCTCACCCTGGAGGTCACCGAGAGCGTCCTGGTCGGCGACCTGGACGCGGTCTCGGGCCGGCTGGCCCGGTTGCGCGCGACGGGCGTGCAGGTGGCGATCGACGACTTCGGGACGGGCTACTCCAGCCTGTCGTACCTGCGGCGGCTGCCCGTGGACACCGTGAAGATCGACCGGTCGTTCGTCGGCGACCTGGCCCACGGCGGGTCGGCGACGACGCTGGTGGCGACCATCATCGAACTGGCCCGCAGCCTGGGCCTGGACGTCGTCGCCGAGGGCGTCGAGACCGAGCAGCAGGCGCAGGTCCTGCGCGACCTCAGCTGCACCTACGCGCAGGGGTACCTCTACGCCCGACCGCAGGCGGCTCAGGACGTCGTGGCACCGGCCCCCGCGGACGCGGTCCCGTCGGACGCGGTCCCGTCGGACGCGGTCCCGTCGGACGCGGTCCCGTCGGACGCGGTCCCGGCGGGCGCGGTCCCGGCGGGCGTGGTCCCGGCGATGGTGGCCGAGCCCAGCACCCGCGTCCCGCGGTAGACCGCGACCGTCTGGCCGGGGGCCACGCCGGTCAGCGGGGTGCGCAGGTCCACGTGCAGCTCGCCGTCGCGCAGCCGCGCGACGGCGGGGACGGGCTCGCCGTGGGCGCGGACCTGGACGTGGACCTCCGCCGGGCCCTGCGGCACCGGGCCGTTCCAGACGGGGTCCACGGCCCGCAGAGCGCCCACGGACAGCCGCTCGGCCGGGCCCACGGTCACGGTGCGGCGCACCGGCTCGATGCTCAGCACGTACCGGGGGCGGCCGTCGGCGGCGGGCCGGGAGATGCCCAGGCCCTTGCGCTGGCCCACGGTGAAGCCGTACGTGCCCGCGTGGGTCCCCAGGACCCGCCCGTCCTCGTCGACGACCTCGCCGGGGGCCTCGCCGAGCTTGTCGGCCAGGAACCCGCGGGTGTCGCCGTCGGGGATGAAGCAGATGTCGTGGCTGTCGGGCTTGTCGGCCACCGGCAGCCCGCGGCGCACGGCCTCGGCCCGCACCTCGGCCTTGGTGGGCGCGTCGCCGAGGGGGAACAGGGCGTGGGCGACCTGGTCGGCGTCCAGGACGGCCAGCACGTACGACTGGTCCTTGGCGGCGTCGGCGGCCCGGTGCAGCTGCGCGGTGCCGTCCTCGCCGCGGACGACCCGGGCGTAGTGCCCCGTCGCGACGGCGTCGAAGCCCAGGGCGATCCCCTTGTCCAGCAGGGCCGCGAACTTGATGCGCTCGTTGCAGCGCACGCACGGGTTCGGGGTGCGCCCCGCGGCGTACTCGGCGACGAAGTCCTCCACGACGTCCTCGACGAAGTCGTCGGACAGGTCCCACACGTAGAAGGGGATGCCGAGCAGGTCGGCGGCGCGGCGGGCGTCGAGGGCGTCCTCGATGGTGCAGCAGCCCCGCGAGCCCGTGCGCAGGGTCCCGGGGTTGCGGTTCAGCGCCATGTGGACGCCGACGACCTCGTGGCCGGCGTCGACGGCGCGGGCGGCGGCGACCGCGGAGTCCACCCCGCCGCTCATGGCGGCCAGGACGCGCATCAGGACACCCCGCCGGCGAGGGTCCGGGACCGGCGGTGCGCCCGGCCCCCGCGCGAGCTGCGCGCCCGGCGGGCCCGCTCCACGGCCGGCCCGATGGCCGCGACGGCGGCCTCGACGTCGGCGGCGGTGGAGTCCCAGCCCAGGGAGAAGCGCAGCGCACCGGCGGCCTCGGCGGCCTCCAGGCCCATCGCGAGCAGCACGTGGCTGGGCTGCGGGACCCCGGCCCGGCAGGCCGAGCCCGTGGAGCACTCCACCCCGGCGGCGTCGAGCAAGTACGTCAGCGAGTCGCCCTCGCACCCGGCGAACGTCACGTGCGCGTTCCCGGGCAGCCGCCCGGGGCCGGGCGGGGCGCCGCGCACCACGGCGCCGGGCACCTGCGTCAGGCCCGCCAGCAGCCGGTCCCGCAGCTGCGCGAGCCGCTGCGCCTGCCCCGGCAGGTCACCGGTGGCGGCGGTCAGGGCCGCGGCGCTCGCGCGCGCCCCGGCCGCGTCGAGCGTGCCGGAGCGGACGCCCAGCTCCTGGCCGCCGCCGTGCAGCAGCGGCACGAGCGCCGTCCCCCGCTTCACGAGCAGCGCCCCGGTGCCGACCGGGCCGCCGAACTTGTGCGCCGACAGCGACAGCAGGTCCGCGCCGGAGGCGGCGAAGTCCACCGGCAGCTGCCCGACGGCCTGCACGGCGTCGGTGTGCAGGGGCACCCCGGCGGCGTGGGCCAGCTCGGCGGCCGCGGCGACGGGCTGGACCGTCCCGACCTCGTTGTTGGCCCACATGAGTGAGACGAGGGCGACGTCGCCGGCCCGGTCGGGGCGCAGCTCGGCCGCCAGGGCGTCCAGGTCGACCAGGCCGGTGGCGTCGACGGGCAGCCAGGTGACCTCGGCGCCCTCGCGGGCGGCGAGGGACTCGACGCAGTCCAGGACGGCGTGGTGCTCGGTCGCGGTCAGCAGCACGCGCCGGCGCGCCGGGTCGGCGTCGCGGCGGGCGCGGTACAGGCCGGTGAGGGCCAGGTTGTCGCTCTCGGTGCCCCCCGAGGTCCACACGACCTCCCCCGGCCGGGCGCCCAGGGCCGCGGCCAGGGCCTCGCGGCTCTCCTCGACCGCGACCCGCGCGCGCCGGCCCGCGGAGTGCAGCGAGGAGGGGTTGCCGGCCCCGCGCGCCGTCTCGGCGACGTAGGCGTCGAGCGCCTCGGGCCGCAGCGCGGTCGTCGAGGCGTGGTCCAGGTAGGCCGCCGTCACGAGCCGATTCTAAGGAACTGGCAGACTGCGGCGGTGCCCGTCCCGACGCCCGCCCTGACCCGCAGCCACCCGCTGGGGGTGACGCTGAGCGGTGACGGGGCCGACGTGGCGGTCCTGGCCGTGCACGCCGACGCCGTGGAGGTGTGCGTCTTCGCCGACGACGGCACCGAGACCCGCACGGCCCTGAGCGACGTCGAGCTCGGCGTCTGGCACGGCCACGTCCCCGGCCTGGTCGCCGGGTCCCGCTACGGGCTGCGGGTGCACGGGCGGTGGGACCCCGAGCGGGGGCTGCGCCACAACCCGGCCAAGCTGCTGCTCGACCCGTACGCGCGGGGCGTGGAGGGCGAGGTGGCCCTGGCCCCGGAGATCTTCGGGCACGCCGTGGACGAGGACCTGGTGGGTGACCTGCGGGTGGCCGACGAGCGCGACAGCGCCCCGTTCGTCCCGCGCGGCGTCGTCCTGGGGCCGCTGCCGGAGCACCTGCGGGTGCGCGAGGACGAGCGCCCGCGGGTGCCGTGGGCGGACACCGTCGTCTACGAGGCGCACGTGCGCGGCCTGACGCAGCGCTTCCCCGGCGTCCCCGAGGAGGAGCGCGGGACGTACGCCGCGCTGGCGCACCCGGCCGTGCTGGAGCACCTGCGCTCCCTGGGCGTGACGGCGCTGGAGCTGCTGCCGATCCACGCCAGCACCTCCGAGATCGCGCTGCGCCGGCGGGGGCTGTCGAACTACTGGGGGTACAACACCCTGGCCTTCAACGCCCCGCACCCCGGCTACGCGACGGCGGCCGCGCGCGCCGCGGGGCCGGAGGCGGTGCGCGAGGAGTTCCGCCGCGCCGTGCAGGCCCTGCACGGCGCGGGCGTCGAGGTGCTGCTCGACGTCGTCTACAACCACACGTGCGAGGAGGGCCCGGACGGCCCGCACCTGTCGCTGCGCGGCCTGGACGACGCCACCTACTACCTGCGCGACGCCGGGGGGCGGCCGTTCGACGTCACCGGCTGCGGCAACTCCCTGGACTTCTCCGAGCGCCGCGTCGTGCAGTTCGCGCTGGACTCCCTGCGCCACTGGGTGAGCGAGTACGGCGTCGACGGGTTCCGCTTCGACCTCATGACGACCCTGGCCCGCGGCCGGGACGGCTACTCCCCCGACCACCCGTTCCTGGTGGCCCTGGGCGCCGACCCCGTCCTGGCCGGGACGAAGCTCGTGGCCGAACCGTGGGACGTGGGCCCGTTCGGCTGGCGCACCGGGCAGTTCCCGCCGCCGCTGCACGAGTGGAACGACCGCTTCCGCGACGGGGTGCGGCGGTTCTGGCTGACCGACGCGCGCGAGGCCGCCCTGGGCCACCCCGCGCCCTCCGGCGGGGGCCGCGGGCTGCGGGAGTTCGCCACGCGCTTCGCGGGGTCGGCCGACACGTTCGACGTCCAGCGCGGCCGGCTGACCAGCGTGAACTTCGTGACCGCGCACGACGGTTTCTGCCTGGGCGACCTGGTGGCCTACGACCGCAAGCACAACGAGGCCAACGGCGAGGGCAACCGCGACGGGTCCGACGGCGACACCAGCTGGAACCACGGCGTCGAGGGGGACACCACCGACCCCGCGGTCCTGGAGTTCCGCCGCCGCAGCGTCCGCAACCTCTTCGCGACCCTCGTGCTGTCCTCGGGCGTCCCGATGATCACCGCCGGGGACGAGTTCGGGCGCAGCCAGGGCGGCAACAACAACGCCTACTGCCAGGACAACGAGGTCAGCTGGCTGGACTGGGACCTGCAGGACTGGCAGGGCGAGCTGCTGGAGGACGTCCGGGAGCTGCTGGCCCTGCGCCGCCGCTACCCGGTGCTGCGGGAGGCCGGGGTGCGCCGCGGCTCCCCCGTGCGCGAGCAGCGGCAGGACCTGCTGTGGTTCTCCGAGGACGGGGAGCAGATGACGGTGGAGAGGTGGCACGAACCGGACCGGCGGATCCTGCAGGTCCTCGTCGACGGCCGCGACCGCGGGCTGGACTCCGTGCTCGTCGTCGTCAACGGCGGCCCGCGCCAGCTCGACGTGCGCCTGCCGACGGTGGAGGGCCTGCCCCGGTTCCTGCCCCGCTGGGCCTCGACGCCGGACCGGCGCCGCCGGGCCACGGGGGCGGGCCGGTGCCTGCGGGTCGCGCCGTGGTCGGTGCGGGTGCTGGCCACCGCCTGAGGTGTCCCCCGTGGTCGAGCGCAGGGGTGGCGGGTGACGGCGCTGGTCCTGGTGCCCGGGATCGGGTGCGACACGACGCAGTTCGGGCGGCTGCTGCCGGGGCTGGGCGGGTTCGACGTCCACCCCCTGGACCTGCCCGGGCACCACGGCACCCCCGCGCTGCCCGCGGCGACGCTGGACGCGGTCGCCGAGCGGGTCGCCGGGCAGGTCGCCGAGCAGGTGGCCGGGCGGGTCCCGGGGGGCGCGGTGCTCGTGGGGCACAGCACGGGCGGGGTCGTCGGCCTGGTCGTCGCCGCCCGGCACCCGGGGCTGCTGTCGGGGCTGGTGCTGCTCGACGCCAACCTGCCCGTGACCCCGGACGCGCTGGCGCGCAAGGTCGCCCGGTCCCGGGAGGTCCTGGCGCCGGGGTGGCGGGAGGTCTTGGAGGACTCGATGCGCACGTCGTGGGGGCCGCGGGAGCCGGAGCTGCGCGAGGAGGTCGTCGCAGGAGTCCTCGCGACCCCCGGGGCGGCGGTGCGGCGGCTGTGGCACGACGTGCTGGCCCTGGACCCCGCCCCGCTGCTGGCGGCCCTGCAGGTCCCGGCGCTGTACGTGCGCCCCAGTCGGGAGGTCGACCTGGCCGCGCTGCACGCGCTGAACCCGCGGGTCCGCGGGGCCGACCTGCACGCGCTGGCCGCCGGGCACTGGCCGCACCTGACCGAACCCGCTGCGGTGCTCGGCGCGCTGCGGGCGTTCCTGGACGGTGCGCTACCCCGCGGCTGAGCCGCTGCCCCACGGCAGGTGCGCGACGGCGACGGCGACGACCACGGCGACGACCACCGCGAGCAGCGCCAGGTCCGGCGCCGCCGGGCGCCGCGCCGGCCCGGTCACCCGCACGGTCACCAGCACCGCCGCGCCGGTCGCCGCGGTCAGCCACAGCAGCCAGCCCAGGAGCAGGGCCAGCACGGGCCCGGAGTCGGACCCCGGGACGTGCCGCCACACGGCGTCCCCCGCCGCGAGCACGAGGCCCGCGGCGAGGGCGAGCACGAGCGTCACGAGCGTGCCGGTCCGCCGCGTCACCACGCGCCGAGCCTAGCCGCGCGGGACCTCCCGTGGTCAGGCGTTGGCGACCAGCCCCAGCTCGGCGGCCGTGGCCAGGCCGGCGTGCCGGGGCAGGACCCGCACCGTGTACCCGAAGGGGCCGGTCTGGCGCAGCGCGAACTCCCCCTCGAACCGGTGCCGGCCGTCGCCGAACGACTCCGCCGGGTGCAGCGGGACCGTGCCGGAGGGGCGCAGCTCGTCGGAGTCGCTCACGCGGCCGTGGACGACCTGCACCTCGACGTCGTCGACGGGCAGCTCCCCCAGCGAGACGAAGGCGCGCACGTGGACGACGTCGCCGATCTGGGCGGAGTCGCCGACGCCGGAGGACTCCACGTGGTCGACGCGCACGTCCGGCCAGGCGCCGCGCACCTCCGCCTTCCAGCGCGCCAGGTCCCGGGCCCCGGCGGCCGAGGACGCCAGCGCCGCCCGCCCGGCGCGGGCCGCGGGGACGTACAGCTGCTCGACGTAGTCGGTCACCATGCGGCTCGCGAGCACCTTCGGGCCCAGGGAGGCCAGGGTGTGCCGGACCATCTCCAGCCACCGCGCGGGCAGGCCGCGCTCGTCGCGGTCGTAGAAGCGGGCCGCGACGGAGTTCTCCACGAGGTCGTACAGCGCCGCGGCCTCCAGGTCGTCGCGGTGGTCGGGGTCGTCGACGCCGTCGGCGGTGGGGATCGCCCAGCCGTTGCCGCCGTCGTACCACTCGTCCCACCAGCCGTCGAGGATCGACAGGTTCAGCCCGCCGTTCAGCGCGGCCTTCATGCCGGAGGTGCCGCACGCCTCGAAGGGCCGCAGCGGGTTGTTCAGCCACACGTCGCAGCCGGGGTACAGCTGCAGGGCCATGGTGATGTCGTAGTTCGGCAGGAACACGATGCGGTGCCGCACCGCGGGGTCGTCGGCGAAGCGCACCATCTGCTGGATGAGCCGCTTGCCGGTCTCGTCGGCCGGGTGGGACTTGCCGGCGATGACGAGCTGCACGGGCCGCTGGGGGTGCAGCAGCAGGGACTTCAGCCGCTCGGGGTCGCGCAGCATGAGGGTGAGCCGCTTGTAGGTGGGCACGCGGCGGGCGAAGCCGATCGTCAGGACGTCGGGGTCGAGGACCTCCTTGGTCCAGGCCAGCTCGGCCTCCGAGGCGCCCCGCTGCAACCAGGACAGCTTCAGCCGGCGCCGGGCGTCGTCCACGAGGCGCCCGCGCAGGACCCGCCGGGTGCGCCAGATCTCCTCGTCGGGCACCTGGCCGACCTTCTCGAAGCCCTGCCCCTCGCGGGGCAGCTCGGGGCCGATGTACTGCTTGCCCATCGAGATGACCTCCGGCGCCACCCACGTCGGGGCGTGCACGCCGTTGGTGATGGAGGTGATGGGCACCTCGGGGGCGTCGAAGCCGGGCCAGAGGCCGTCGAACATGCCGCGGCTGACCGCCCCGTGCAGCCGGGAGACGCCGTTGGCGCGCTGGGCCAGCCGCAGGCCCATGACGGCCATGTTGAAGACGCCGGGGTCCCCGCCGGGGTAGTCCTCGGCGCCCAGGGCCAGGATGCGCTCGACGGGGACGCCGGGCAGCGGGTTGTCGCCGCCGAAGTACAGCTCGATCTGGTCCCGCCCGAAGCGGTCGATGCCCGCCGGGACGGGCGTGTGGGTCGTGAACACCGTGGCGGCGCGCACGGCCTCCAGGGCCTCCTCGAACGTCAGCCCGCGCTCGACCTGCTCCCGGATGCGCTCCACGGACAGGAACCCCGCGTGCCCCTCGTTGGTGTGGTAGACCTCCGGCTCCGGCGCCCCGGTCAGCCGCGACCACAGCCGCAGCGCACGGACCCCGCCGATGCCGCACAGCAGTTCCTGCTGCAGCCGGTGCTCCCCGCCGCCGCCGTAGAGCCGGTCGGTGACGCCGCGGGCGGCGTCGTCGTTCTCCTCCACGTCGGAGTCGAGCAGCAGCAGCGGCACCCGGCCGACCTGCGCCTTCCAGACCTGCGCGTGCAGGCGGCGGCCGCCGGGCAGGTCGACGCCGACCTTGGCCGGGGTGCCGTCGGCCTCGCGCAGCAGCGACAGCGGCAGCCCGTCGGGGTCCAGGACGGGGTAGGTCTCCTGCTGCCAGCCGTCGCGCGAGAGGGACTGCTTGAAGTACCCGGTGGCGTAGAAGAGGCCGACCCCCACGATCGGGACGGCCAGGTCGCTGGCCGACTTCAGGTGGTCGCCGGCCAGGATCCCCAGCCCGCCGGAGTACTGGGGCAGGGCCCCGGTGATGCCGAACTCCATGGAGAAGTACGCCACGCTGGCCGGGGCGTCCGCACCCAGCCCGGCGTACCAGCCGGGCCGGGACAGGTAGGCCTCCAGGTCCGCGGCGGTGGCCCGCACCCGCGCGACGAACTCCGGGTCGGCGGCCAGCGCGTCGAGGCGCTCGGTGCTCAGGGCACCCAGCAGCGCCCCGGGCTCGCGGTGCACCGCGACCCACGCCCGGGGGTCCATGGACTCGAAGAGGTCCCGCGTGGGTTTGTGCCACGACCAGCGGAGGTTGCTCGCCAGCTCCCCCAGGGGCGCCAGCGGCGCGGGGAGCACGGTGCGGACGGTGAAGCGCCTGATTGCTCTCACGGCGCCGACCCTAGACCGGTGATCACCGCTGCGCGACGCTTTCGCCGCGGCCGTGCCCGCTCCCGCGCGACCGCACCCGCACCCCCGCGCCACCGCACTCGCACTCCCGCGCGACGAGCGGGCCCACCCTCGGTAGGTTCGCACCGTGACGATCGACCGAGACCTCACCGACGACACGCTGACCGTGCAGCAGGGCGCCACCAGCACCCCGGTGGTGGGCCGCATCCCCGTGCTCGACGTCCAACCCGTCGTCGACGGCGGCCGGTGGCCGTCGCAGGCGGTCCCCGGCGAACTCGTCCCCGTGCGCGCCACCGTCTTCCGCGAGGGCCACGACGCCGTCGCCGCCACCGCCGTCCTGGTGCGGCCGGACGGCACCGACGGCCCGAGCGCGCGGATGACCCTGGACAACGCCGGGCTCAGCACCTGGACCGCGACCCTGTCCCCCGACGCCGAGGGGCTGTGGGGCCTGCGGGTCGAGGGCTGGTCGGACCCCTACGGCACCTGGGACCACGACGCGACGATCAAGGTCGAGGCCGGCGTCGACGTGGCGCTCATGCTGGAGGAGGGCGCCCGCCTCCTCCAGGGAGCCGCCACGACGCCGGGCCGCACGGGCGAGGACGCGCAGGTGCTGCGGGAGGCCGCGACGGCCCTGCGCGACACCTCCCGGGGCGACCACGAGCGCCTGGACGCCGGCCGCAGCGAGGCCGTGCGCGCGGTCCTGGACCGGCTGCCCGTGCGCGAGCTGGTCAGCCCCTCGGCGACGTACCCGCTGCGCGTGGAGCGCAAGCTCGCCGCCTTCAGCGCCTGGTACGAGTTCTTCCCGCGCTCGGAGGGCGCGCACTGGGACGAGCAGGAGCAGCGCTGGGTCTCCGGGACGTTCCGCACCGCGGCCGAGCGCCTGCCGGCGATCAAGGACATGGGTTTCGACATCGCCTACCTGACGCCGATCCACCCCATCGGCCGCGTCAACCGCAAGGGACCGAACAACACCCTGACGGCCGGGCCGCTGGACCCGGGCTCGCCGTACGCCATCGGCGCCGCCGAGGGCGGCCACGACGCCGTCCACCCCGACCTGGGGACGTTCGAGGACTTCGACTTCTTCGTCGCCCGCGCCAAGGAGCTCGGCCTCGAGGTCGCCCTGGACATCGCGCTGCAGTGCGCCCCGGACCACCCGTGGGTGACCGAGCACCCCGAGTGGTTCACCACGCGCGCCGACGGGTCGATCGCCTACGCGGAGAACCCGCCGAAGAAGTACCAGGACATCTACCCGCTGAACTTCGACAACGACCCCGCCGGGATCTACGCCGAGGTCAAGCGCGTGGTCCTGCTGTGGGTCGAGCACGGCGTGACGCTGTTCCGCGTCGACAACCCGCACACCAAGCCCGTGGAGTTCTGGGAGTGGCTCATCGCGGAGGTCAACGCCGAGCACCCCGAGGTCGTCTGGCTGGCCGAGGCGTTCACCAAGCCCGCGATGATGCACACGCTGGCCAAGGTGGGTTTCCAGCAGTCGTACACGTACTTCGCCTGGCGCAACCAGGCCTGGGAGCTGCGCGAGTACCTGACGCAGCTGACGACCGAGTCGGCGCACTACATGATCCCGAACTTCTGGCCCACCACGCACGACATCCTCACGCCGACCATGCAGTACGGCGGGCCGCCGGTGTTCAAGCTGCGCGCGGTGCTCGCGGCCCTGCTGTCCCCCTCGTGGGGCATCTACACGGGGTACGAGCTCGTCGAGCACGCCGCCCGGCCCGGCGCCGAGGAGCAGCTCGACAACGAGAAGTACCAGTACCGGCCCCGGGACTTCGCCCGGGCCGAGCGCGAGGGCTGGTCGCTGGCCCCGTACCTGGGGAAGCTGAACCGGGTCCGCAACCACCACCCCGCGCTGCAGCAGCTGCGGGGAACCACGTTCCACGCCACCGACGACGAGAACGTCCTCGCGTTCACGCGCCGCCGGGTGGAGCTCGACGGCACCGAGGACCTGGTGGTCGTCGTCGTGAACCTCGACCCGCACGCGGCGCGCGAGACGACGGTGCACCTGGACATGGCGGCCCTGGGCCGGCAGTGGTGGGAGACGTTCACGGTCGTCGACGAGATCACCGGTGCGCAGTACCAGTGGGGCGAGAACAACTACGTCCGCCTCGACCCGTACGTCGAGCCGGCCCACGTCTTCCGCGTCGAGGGCTGAGCGGTGGGAGTCCCGGTCGTGACGTCCAAGGCCTCCGACGAGGCCATCGCCGAGCTCCTGCGCGGGTGGGCCCCCCGGCAGCGGTGGTTCGCGCACAAGGGGGTCCTCGCGCACGTCGAGCGCCTCGAGCGCACCCCCCTCGACGAGGGCGGGGTCGCGCAGCTGGTCGCCCTGACCGTCCGCTCGGGCGAGGGCCACGACGCGGCGCACACCGTCTACTCGGTGCCGATCTCGGTGCGCCCGGCCCCGGACCCCGACCTGGCGCACGCCCTGGTCGGGGAACTGCCCGACGTCGACGGCGCACCGGCGTGGATCTACGACGGCCCGCACGACCCGACCTGGACCCGTGCGCTGCTGACCCTCGTGGCCAGCGAGGAGGGAGCGGGGTCGACGACCTTCGGCGTCCACGGCCACAGCGCCGAGGGGGGCCTGCCGGTCCCCGCCGGGGCGCGCACGAAGGTCCTCTCGGGCGAGCAGTCGAACACCTCCGTCGTGGTGTCGGCCGACGAGGGCGAGACCCCGCTCATCGCCAAGGTGTTCCGGGTGCTGTCCGCCGGGGACAACCCCGACGTCGTCGTCCAGACGGCGCTGGCCGACGCCGGCTGCGGGCGGGTCCCGCGCCCCGCGGGCTGGGTCGACGGGCAGTGGACGGGTCCGGACGGGCAGCTGGCCGTCGGTCAGCTGGCCCACGTGACCGAGTTCCTCGCCGGGTCGCAGGACGCCTGGCGCGTCGCGACGGCCGCCGTGGCCGAGGGCCGCGGGTTCACCACCGAGGCCCGGGAGCTGGGTGGGGCCACCGCCGAGGTGCACGCGGTCCTGGCCGCCGAGCTGCCCACCGAGCCGGCGACGCCGGAACGGCTGGCCGCCCTGGCCGACGGGCTGCTGGAACGCGTCGCGTGGGCGTGCACCGCCGTCCCGCAGCTGCACGAGGTCGCCGCCGCGGCCCGCGCCCGTGTCGACGCCGTCCGGCACGTCACGGGAGCGCCTGCGCTGCAACGGGTCCACGGTGACTACCACCTGGGGCAGGTGCTGCACTCCAGCGCCCGCGGCTGGGTGCTGCTGGACTTCGAGGGCGAACCGCTGCGACCGCTGGCCGAGCGCAGCCTGCCCGACCTGGCCCTGCGCGACGTCGCGGGGATGCTCCGCTCCTTCGACTACGCCGCCTCCACGGTCCCCGACGCCGGGACCTGGGGCGCGCAGTGCCGCGAGGCGTTCCTCGACGGGTACGCGGCCGTGGCGGGGACCGACCCGCGCGCGGGTGGTCAGTCCGTGCTGCTGGCGGCGCTGGAGCTCGACAAGGCCCTCTACGAGGTCGTGTACGAAGCGCGCAACCGGCCCGACTGGCTGCGCATCCCGCTGGACGCCGTCCACCGGCTGCTGTCCGACCCGTCCTGAGAGGCGGGTCCCCCACGATCACGGGAGACTCACACGCATGACCGGTCACGCCGCTGCACCTCGCCCCGTCGACGCCGACGAACTGGCCCGGGCCGCCGCCGGGGCGCACTGGTCCCCGCACTCGGTGCTGGGGGCGCACGCCCACGACGGCGCCGTCACCTACCGCGTCCTGAAGCCGTTCGCCTCGGCCGTCACGGTCGTCACCGAGGACGGCGCGCGCGTCGGGCTCGTCCACGAGTACGACGGCGTCTGGGTCGGTGTCCGCCCCGACGCCGCGGTGGGCGACTACCGCGTGGAGGTGACCTACCCCGACGCCGAGCCGGTGGTGCTGGACGACCCGTACCGCTTCCTGCCCAGCGTCGGCGAGGTCGACCTGCACCTCATCGGCGAGGGCCGGCACGAGGAGCTGTGGAACGTCCTGGGTGCGCACGTGAAGCACTGGGAGGGCCCGCTGGGACCGGTCGACGGCACGGCGTTCGCCGTGTGGGCGCCGAACGCCCGCGCGGTCCGCGTGGTGGGCGACCACAACCACTGGAGCGGCCGCGGGGAGTCGATGCGCTCGCTGGGCTCGTCGGGGGTGTGGGAGCTGTTCCTGCCCGGCGTCGGCGTGGGGTCGCGGTACAAGTACGAGATCCTCGGGGCCGACGGGCACTGGCGGCAGAAGGCCGACCCGATGGCCCAGGCCACCGAGGTGCCCCCGGCGACGGCGTCGGTCGTCACCGCGAGCAGCTACCGGTGGGGCGACGAGGACTGGATGGAGCAGCGCGCCGCGCGCTCCGCGCAGGACGGCCCGGTGTCCATCTACGAGGTGCACCTGGGTTCGTGGAAGCAGGGGCTGTCCTACACCGAGCTGGCGACCGAGCTGGTGGAGTACGTGAAGACCACGGGCTTCACGCACGTGGAGTTCCTGCCCGTCATGGAGCACCCGTTCGGGGGCTCGTGGGGGTACCAGGTCACGGGGTACTTCGCGCCGACGTCGCGGTTCGGCTCCCCCGACGAGCTGCGGTTCCTCATCGACTCCCTGCACCGCGCCGGCATCGGCGTCATCATCGACTGGGTCCCGGGCCACTTCCCCAAGGACGAGTTCGCGCTGGCCCGCTTCGACGGGACCGCGCTGTACGAGCACCCGGACCCGCGCTTGGGCGAGCACATGGACTGGGGCACCTACATCCCCAACTTCGGCCGCAGCGAGGTGCGCAACTTCCTCGTCGCGTCGGGGCTGTACTGGCTGGAGGAGTTCCACGCCGACGGTCTGCGCGTCGACGCCGTGGCCTCGATGCTGTACCTGGACTACTCCCGCAACGAGGGCGAGTGGGTGCCGAACCGGTACGGCGGCCGGGAGAACCTGGAGGCGATCAGCTTCCTCCAGGAGGCGAACGCCACCGCCTACAAGCGCACGCCCGGCATCATGATGATCGCCGAGGAGTCCACGGCCTACCCGGGCGTCACGGCCCCCACGAGCGGGGGCGGTCTGGGCTTCGGGCTGAAGTGGAACATGGGCTGGATGCACGACTCGCTGCAGTACGCCAGCCAGGACCCGGTCAACCGGCAGTACCACCACGGTGAGCTGACCTTCAGCCTCGTCTACGCGTTCAGCGAGAACTTCTGCCTGCCCATCTCGCACGACGAGGTCGTGCACGGCAAGGGGTCCCTGCTGCGCAAGATGCCCGGGGACCGCTGGCAGCAGCTCGCCAACGTCCGCGCCTACCTGGCGTACATGTGGTCCCACCCGGGCAAGCAGCTGCTGTTCATGGGCGCCGAGCTGGGCCAGGAGGCCGAGTGGTCCGAGGCGCGGTCGCTGGACTGGTGGCTGCTGGACACCCCGTGGCACCAGGGGCTGCACCGCCTCGTCTCGGAGCTGAACGCCGTCTACAAGGCCCGGCCGGAGCTGTGGTCCGACGACTTCACGTCCGAGGGCTTCCAGTGGATCGACGGCGGCGACAGCGCGCGCAACGTCCTGTCCTTCGCCCGGTGGAGCACCGACCGCAAACCGCTGGTGGCGGTCTGCAACTTCTCCGGCGGGCCGTACGAGGACTTCCGCGTCGGCGTGCCGCAGCCGGGGGTCTGGCGCGAGGTCCTCAACACCGACGCCGCGGAGTTCGCCGGGTCCGGTGTCGTCAACACCGGCACCCTGCAGGCCGAGGACATCGCCTGGAACGGCCAGCAGTTCTCCGTGAGCCTGCGGGTGCCGCCGCTGGGCGTCACCTGGCTCGTCCCCGCCTGAAGGGAGCGCCGGAGGACCCGCGTGCTCGACTGAACACGACACCCCTCGCCCGACCACACGGTCGGACGAGGGGTGTCGTGTTCCACCGGCAGCGGATCCGCTGCGCTTCCCGTCAGGCCAGGCCGTTGTCCGTGAGGAACGCCTTGGCGACGGTCGCGGAGTCCTGCTTGTCGACCGACACCTTGGCGAGGTAGGTCGTGAGGTTGTCCGTCGTGAGCTTGGCGGAGAACGCGTTGAGGGCCGTCGTGATGGCGTCGGTGTTCTTCGAGGACCGGATGAGCGGCAGCACGTTCTGGGCCAGGAACAGGTTCTTCGGGTCCTCCAGGACCACGAACCGGTTGGTCGTGATGGCCGAGTCCGTCGTGAAGAGGTTGCCCACCTGGATCGAGCCGTCCTTCAGGCCCGCGACGGTCAGCGGGCCGCCGACGTCGAGGGGCTTGAACTCCTTGAACTCGACGCCGTACAGCTCCTTGAGCCCGACCAGGCCCTGGTAGCGCTCCTGGAACTCCGGGCCGGCCCCCATGACGAGGTCCCCGGCCACCGGGGCCAGGTCCGCGATGGAGGTCAGGTCGTACTTCGCCTTCGTCTCGGCGCTGACGGTCAGGGAGTCCTTGTCCTCCGCGGCCGACTGGTCCAGGACCTCCAGGCCGTCGGGCAGCTGCTCCTTCAGGGCGGCCAGCACCGTCTCGGGGCTGGACACGCCCTCCGGCGCGTCACCCTTGAGGTAGTACGCCAGCAGCGCGCCGTTGTACTCCGGCAGCAGGTCGATCGAGCCGTCGTCGAGGGCCTTGAGGTACAGCTCCCGGGCCCCGATGTTGAACTTGCGCTGCACCGTGACGCCCTCGCCCTCCAGGACCTGGGCGTACATCTCGGCGAGCAGCTCGCTCTCGGGGAAGTTGGCCGAGCCGACGATGACGGTCGAGGCGTCGGCCGACGAGCTGGAGCTGGAGCCGGGGTCGGCGGCCAGCGGGTCGTCACCGCCACCGCAGGCGGCCAGGCCCGCGGTCACGGTGCCCACGAGGGCCAGGCCGAGCAGGTTCCTGCGGTTCATGACGTGCCTCCTGGTGTTGCGGACATCAGTTCTGACGATTGCGCCCCGGACTCTGCCACGGATCGGGTGCCCCGTGCGCGCCGCAGTCCGCGGCCGGTGATGCCGGGTGAGACGGCGTACCGCTGCACGAGCCCCAGCAGCAGGTCCAGGACGACGGCGAGGACGGCCACCACCACCGCGCCGGCGACCATGCGCCCGTAGTCGTTGAGCGCCAGGCCGTCCACGAGCAGCCGGCCCAGGCCGGACAACCCGACGTAGGCCGCGACGGTCGCTGTGGCGACGACCTGCAGCACCGCGGCGCGCACACCGCCGAAGACGACCGGCAGGGCCATGGGCAGTTCGACGCGGAACAGCACCTGCGCCGAGCTCATGCCCATCCCCCGGGCCGCGTCGACGGCGTTCGGGTCCACCGAGCGCAATCCCGCGTAGGTGGACGTGAGGATCGGCGGGACGACGAGGACGACCAGGGCGATGAGCACCGGCAGGAAACCCTGGCTGCTCATGTAGACGACGAGCAGGCTCAGCAGTCCCAGGGTGGGCAGCGAACGCCCCGCGTTCCCGGCGTTGATGGCCCAGAACGCGCCCCGGCCCGTGTGCCCGATGAGCAGGCCCAGCGGGAAGGCGATGACGAAACCCACGAGCACCGCCAGCGCGGTGTACTGCAGGTGCGCCAGCAGCAGGTGCGGGATCGACCCGGAGGTCGACCACGCCCAGTGCGCGCCGTCGAGCAGGTACGGCGTGTCGTCCACGTCAGGCCCCCATCACGGCGCGCGTCCACGGCGTCACCGCGCGCTGGAACACGACGATGAGCAGGTCCGCCGCCGCGGCCAGGGCGATCGACAGCACGATGCCCACGATGATCGGTGCGGTGTAGAACAACTGGAAACCCCGGGTGAACAGCGCCCCCAGGCCGCCGATCCCCAGCAGGGCGCCGACGCTGACCAGGGAGATGTTCGACACGGCCGCGACCCGGACCCCGGCGAGGATGACGGGGGCGGCCAGCGGCAGCTCCACCTCCAGCAGGCGGCGGGTCCGCTTGTAGCCCATGGCCGTGGCCGCCTCCGTCAGCGCGGGGTCGACCGAGCGCAACCCGTCGGCGACCGTGCGGGCCATGAGCGCGACCGTGTACATCGCCAGGGCCACGACGATGTTGACGGGCGAGAGGATCTTCGTGCCCAGCACGTAGGGCAGTGCGACGAACACCGCCAGCGAGGGGATGGAGTAGACGATCCCCGAGACGTTGAGGATGGGGTGGTACAGCCAGCCGAAGCGCACCCCGAGGTAGCCGATGGGCAGGGCGACGAGGACGCCGACGAGCAGCGGCACGACCGCCAGGACGACGTGCTGACCCAGGGCGTCCAGGACGGTGGACTGGTTCTGCCGCAGGTAGTCCAGGACCGAGTTCACCGGCGCTTCTCCAGCAGGTCGACGACGTCGTGGTGGTGCACGAGGCCGGTGGCCCGCCCCTGGTCGTCGACCTGGACGGCCGTGCCCGTGGGCGAGGTGAGGGTGAGGTCGACGACGACGCGCAGCGAGTCGCCGGCGCGGAACGTGCCGTCGACCCCCACGGGCCGGCCCTGCTCGTCGAGGGCGACCCCGTCGAGGGGGCGCAGGACCAGACCCTCGCTGCCCTGGAAGCTCAGGCCCCGGTACCCGCGGTCGCGGCCGACGAAGTCGCGGACGAACGCGTCGGCGGGTTTCGTCAGCAGTTCCTCGGGGGTGCCGACCTGGGCGAGGTGGCCGCCCTGGCGGAAGACGGCGATGCGGTCGCCCAGGACGACGGCCTCGTCGATGTCGTGGGTCACGATGGCGATGGTCTTGCCCAGCTCGGCCTGCAGCCGCAGGAACTCCTCCTGCAGCTGGCCGCGGACGACGGGGTCGACGGCGCTGAAGGGTTCGTCCATGAGCATGACGGGCGGGTCGGCGGCCAGCGCGCGGGCGACGCCGACGCGCTGCTGCTGCCCGCCGGACAGCTGGGCGGGGTACCGGTCGGCCAGGGCCGCGGGCAGGCCGACCCGTTCGAGCAGCTCCAGGGCCCGGTGCCGCTCCCGGCCCCGGCCGACGAGCCGGGGCACGGTGAGGACGTTGTCCAGGACGGTCTTGTGCGGGAAGAGCCCGGCGTGCTGGATGACGTACCCGATGCCGCGGCGCAGGGTGGCCGGGTCCTGGCTGCGGACGTCGCGGCCGTCGATGGCGACGGTGCCGCCGGTGGGTTCGAGCATCCGGTTGATCATGCGCAGCGACGTCGTCTTGCCGCAGCCGGAGGGCCCGACGAAGACCGTGATCCGCCCGGTCGGGAGCTCGAGGTCGAGGTCGTCGACCGCGACGGTCCCGTCCGGGAACTGCTTGCGGACGGCCTCGAAGGTGATCACTGGGGCGGCTCCCTGGTTGGGCCGGTCGGCTGGTCCATGCTGGGCACGGCTCGGGGACCGGTCAACGAGGCACGATCAGCCGTCACCTGATCGTGACCTCCCCCGGGGACCCACCAGCGGCGGATGGAGGACAAGTGGACCACCAGCACGTCCCCGCGGCGACCCCGGGGGTCCTGCGGGCCCTGGTGCTGTCGGGGCGGCCCGTGGACCTGGGCGACCTGGACGACCTGGCGCACGGGCGGGCCCGGCCGGTCGTGGACCGGCACGCGCTGGGCGCGCTGGGCGCGGTGAGCGCGGCCATGGACGCCGCGCGCGGGGCCGGGGCGGTCTACGGGGCGACGACGGGGGTCGGGGCCAACAAGGACGTCGAGGTCGACGAGGAGCAGGGCGAGCACCCCCGCGCGCACGGGTTGCGGCTGCTGCGCTCGCACGCGGCGTCGCTGGGCCCGGTGGAGGACGCCCCGACGACGCGGGCCGCGCTGGCGGTGCGGCTGAACCAGCTGCTGGCCGGGGCCCACGCCGGGCTGGGGGCCGGCCTCAGCGCCCCGGTGCTGGGGGCGCTGGCCGAGGCGGTGGAGACCGACGCCCAGCCGACGCTGCACCGGTTCGGCGGCATCGGCACCTCCGACCTGGCGCCGCTGGCCGAGCTGGGGCTGACCCTCGTCGGGGAGCGGCCGTGGCGGGCGGGGTCGGTGCCGCCGGTCCCCCTGGGCCCGGCGGACGCGCTGCCGCTGATCTCCTCGCACGCCCTGACGCTGGCGACCGCCTCGCTGGCCCTGGTCCGGTTGCGGCAGCAGCTGCTGGCGGGGCTGGGGATCTCGGCGCTGTCCTTCCTGGCGCTGCGGGGCAACCCGCAGGCGTGGGACCCGCGGGTGCACGCCGCCCGCCCGCACGCGCGCCAGCCGCAGGTCGCGGCGGCCCTGTCGGGGCTGGTCGGGGGCGGCCCGGCCCCGGCGCGGCTGCAGGACCCGTTCGCGCTGCGGACCGTCCCGCAGGTGCTGGCCCCGGCCTTCGCCGCGGCCGACGCCCTGGCCGACGTGCTGGTCCTGGAGGCCTCGACGCCCGGGGAGAACCCGCTCGTCTCCGCCGAGGGCGTCTTCCACCACGGGCAGTTCCACGCGGCCTCGCTCGCGACGGCGCTGGACACGCTGCGCGCCACCACCTACGGGGTGCTGACGTTGTCGGCGGCGCGGCTGGCGCTGCTGCTGCGGCCCGAGCACACGGGGTTGCGGGCGTTCCTGGCGGCCGGCCCGCGCGGCAGCTCGGGGCTGATGATCGGTGAGTACGTCGTGCAGGACGTCCTGGCCGAGCTGCGCCCGGCGACGGCGCCCATGACGGCCGGGACGGTGTCGATCTCGCTGGGCCTGGAGGAGCACGCCAGCTTCGCCACCCAGGGGGCGCGCGCGCTGCGGCAGACCGCGGAGCTGGCCCCGGTGGTCCTGGCGGTGGAGGCGCTGGCCGCGGTGCGGGCGCTGCGCGCGGCCCCCGACCGGCTCAGCCCCGGCGCGGCGGCGCTGTTCGGGGTGTTCGACGAGGTCCTGGACCGCGACGCGCGCGACGCCCCCATCGGCCCGGACGTGGAGCGGGTGGTGGCCCGGGTGGCGGACCTGGCGCTACTCCTCCGTCTGGAGGGGTCGTAGCTCGTCGGCGTAGCTGACCGACGTGCGGCGCAGGACCCCCGAGGGGGAGATCGAGTACTGCCCCATCCGCCACAGCGGCGGGGAGTAGGCGTGGATCGACACCGACCCGTCCACGCCACCGCTCATGCGGTGGATGTGGTCGGGGCCGAAGCCGAAGGACCGGCCCGCGGCGACGGTGCGCCGGACGGGGTCGCCGCCCATGCGGGGGGTGGCCTCGACGACGGCGCCGCGGGTGACGGCCACGGCCCCGGAGGAGGTGTCGTGGTCGTGCCAGCCGGTGTCGTCGACGGTGTTCCAGCACAGCAGCCACACGTCGAGGTCGCCGTCGCGGTGCAGGCCGGCGAAGTGCCGGCCGCCGGTGTCGTGGCGGACCAGGTGCTCCCAGGCCCGGGGGTGCCGGGCGGCCTCGTCGACCCAGTCCTGCAGCTCGCGGGGGCTCAGCGTGCGCCCGGGGGCCGCGGGCAGCCCGGGGACGCGGGGGGTGCGCGGGGTGTGGGGGGTGTGGGGGGTGGTCGTCACGGTCGGTCCCCTTCGAGCAGGCGGGCGGGGTTGGCGGTGGTCAGGGCGTGGGCGAAGGCCTCGCCGAAGCCGGGCAGCCCGGCCGGGTCGAAGGGCTGGGCGTAGGGCCGGTCGCTGCCCAGGACGAGGGGGTCGACGCCGACGACGCGGACCACGGCGTCGACCGCGCGCGGGCCGTAGGAGCTCGTCTCGTAGTGCACGTTCGGGTCGAGCCGGCCCAGGGCCCCGCCGCGGGCGGCGAGCCGTTCGTGGTGCAGCGGGGCCAGGCCGGCCAGGGCCGCGAAGACGGTGCGCAGGCGGGGGTGCTGGGCGCGGCCGGCGACGTGCCAGGCCAGCCAGGCGGCGTGCAGCTGCTGGACGTAGGGGACGAGGGCGGGCCACCAGGACGGGACGTCGGACCCGGCCCCGGCGGTCGCGGCGGCGGGGCCGGGGTGGACCAGGACGGGCCGGCCGGCGCGTTCGCACTCGGCCAGCAGGGGGCCCAGGCGCTCGACGGCCCGCGGGGTGGCCAGCGCGGTGGCCGGCAGCTGGAGCCCGACGACGCGCTCGTGCCGCAGGGTGCGTGCGAGGGCGCCGGGGTCGAGGTCGGTGACGCCGGCGGCGGCCCAGACCGCGAAGGGGTCGCCGAAGGCCGTGGCCCCCTCGTGCCAGGCGCGCAGCAGGGGTTCGGCCTCCTCCCCCGGCAGGTGCTCCAGGCCCAGGGGGGCCGAGAGGGAGACGAGGGCGCGGGCGGTCCCGTCGGCGCGCTCGGCGGCGGCGCGGGCGGCGACGTCGTGGGCGGCGGGGTCGAGGAGGCAGGGCGGTTCGCCGGGCAGGTCCAGCGTCCAGCCGCCGGTCCCGGGGCGCAGGCGGGGCGGGTCGCGGCGGGCGCGCAGGGCGTCCAGGAGCGCGGGGGGCCACAGGTGCTGGTGGCAGTCCGTCCGCACCGCGTCCCTCCCCCGTCTCGGCGTGAAGCGCTTCACACAGTCTCGAGTGAAGCGCTTCACGATCGACGCGTCAAGTCGGGCGGGGCGGTCCGCACCACCCCGGCGGCTACTGTTCAGCCGTGCCGAGGGACTCGCGCAGGACGCTGCAGGACGTCGCGGACGCGGCGGGGCTGTCCCTGGCGGCCACGTCGTACGCCCTGCGCGGCACGCGCGGCTCGGCGGCCACCATCGAGCGCGTCCAGGCCCTGGCCCTCGAGCTCGGCTACCGCGTCGACCCCATCGCCCGCGCCCTGGCCAGCGGCCGCACCGGCACCGTCGGGATCAGCGGCTCGCTGCGCGACCTGTGGCAGCAGGACCTGTCCGTCCAGCTCACCCGCGCCCTGCGGACCCTGGACAAGGACGCCACCATCGCCGACGCCGACGCCGACCCCCGCACCGAGCAGCGCGTCGTGGAGCGGTTCGCCGCCCAGCGCGTCGACGGCGCCCTCGTCTCCCCCGTCGACCCCTCCGCGGAGTACTGGCGGCTGCTCGACCCCGCCACGGCCGTCGTCTCCCTCGGCGACGCCCTCACCGCCCGCCCCGGCAGCGGCGCCGTCCTGTTCGACAACCGGTTCGGCATCGGCCAGGTCCTGGACCACCTGCGCGGCCTGGGGCACCGGCGCGTGGCCCTGCTCACCCCGTCGCTGCCCACCACGCCCGGGCGCCCGGCCGAACGGCTCGCGGTGGAACTGGCCGCACCGCGCGGGATCGACCTGCTGGTCGTCCCGTCCCCCGCCTCCCCCGTGGCCGCCGCCGAGGCCGCCGCCGGGGTCCTCACCGCCACCGACCGGCCCACCGCCGTGTTCTGCCTGTCCGACTCCCTCGCCTTCGGCGTCTACCGCGCCGCCGCGGACCTCGGCCTGCGCGTGCCCGACGACGTGTCCGTCGTCGGTTTCGACGACCACCAGCTCGCCGCGCTCGTGGCCCCCGCCCTCACGACGGTCTCCTGGGACGAGGACGCCATCGTCGCCGCGGCCGTCCAGCAGTTCCTGGCCCTCGAGAGCACCGGCCGGGGCACCGGCCCGGCCCCCGACCCGGCCCCCGAGCCCGTCGTCTTCCGCCCCCACCTCGTCGTGCGGGGCTCCACGGGCGCGCCCCTCAGGGCCGCGCGAGCAGGTCGGTGAGCACCTCCACGTCCCGGCCGTAGGGACGGTCGGCCACGTCGTCGCCCAGCGCCGCGGCCACCGCGTCGAGGAGCTCGGCGGCCTCCCCACCCACACCGCCCGGGCCCCCGCGCAGCAACCGCGCCCGGTGGACCGCGAGGAGCTCCACGGCCAGCACCTCGCGCAGCCCGTCCGTCACCTCCGCCAGGCACTCGGCCGCCTCCAGCCCGAAGCTCTGCACGTCCTCCTGGCCCAGGGACGTCTCCACCGCCCCCGGCAGCGCCGGGACGGCGAAGCGCCGCAACCGGTGGGCCACCCCGACGGCCCGCTTGTGCACCGCCACCAGACCGGCCTGCGCGCCGGGTTCGGGCGACAGCTGCGCGGGCAGCCCCGTGCAGCGCGGGTCCAGGGCCCGGTGGGTGCGGGCCACGGACGTGTCGGCCACGTGCAGCAGCGCGGCGGCCAGCGCGTCGGAGTCCGCGGCCAGCTCGGTGCCGGCGAACCCCGCCGTCCCGGTGAACCCCCCGCCCAGGAACGCCGGGGAGTCGGTGACCCCCTCCAGCGCCCGGTCGGCGGCCGCGGCCAGGGCCCGCACCCGGCGGCGGGCCACGGCCAGCGCGACCGGGGCCACCCGCACCGAGACCGGGGCCTGCAACCCGTGCACCGCGGGGGCCGGGCGCAGCTCCCGCAGCCGGTCGTGGACGGCGCCCAGGTCGTCGTCGCCGCGCGCGAGCCCGGGGACGAACGGGTCGGGGCTGGCGCGCAGCACCTCCGCGCTCGCCGCGAGCACCACCTCGCAGCGGTCCAGCAGCCGCGCGGCGTCGCGCACGGCGACGGTCGCCAGGGCGGTCGCGACCGGGACCCCCTCCAGGACCGCGATGCCCTCCTTGGCCCCGAACGCGAACGGGCCGGCGCGGCGGCCGTCGAGGGTGGCGCCGGCGCCCAGCAGGACCGCCCCGACGTGAGCCAGCGGGATGATCTCCCCCGCCGCCCCGTTGCCGCGCCGCGGCACGCAGGGGTGGACGCGCTCGTCCAGCAGGGACGCCAGCCGGGCGCACAGCTCCGCCGACACCCCCGCCTCGGGGTGCAGGAACGTGCGCAGCCGCACGGCGAGGACCGCGCGCGACTGCTCCACCGTCAGCCAGGGCGCCGAGCCCACGGCCCGGCCCACCACGAGGTTGCCCTGGTGGGCGGCGCGGGCGCGGGCGTCGAGGGCGACGCCCGCCATCGCGCCCGTGCCGGTCGTCACGCCGTACACCGGCCCGCCCTCCTCCAGGGCGGCCAGCACCGCCGACCGGCGGTCGCGGACGGCCGCCAGCAGCGCGGGAGCCAGTCCCACCGGGGCACCGGCCGCGACCTCCAGGACCGCGGCCCGGTCGAGGTCGGCGCCCCGGTGGACGATCACGCGGGCCGGCGCAGGACCGACAGGGCCGGCCCGTGCAGCGGGGAGGTCTCCCACCGGGCCCGGAACCGCTCCCCGTCCAGTTCCAGGTGCAGCAGGTGCGGGGTCTCGGCGAACCGGACGTCGACGCGGGAACCGCCACCGGAGACCGACAGCGGCCCGGAGTCCTCCCAGGCGCCGTGGCCGACGCGCGCGGTGAGGACCTCACCGGAGTCGTGCAGCGCCAGTTCCCCGCCCGAGAGCACCACCCGGGTCAGCGAGGCCGGTTCGCTGCCGGGGGCCGCGGTGAACTCCCCGTCGGCCACGGCGGGACCGTCCACCGGGGGCAGCGCCAGCGCCGACAACCTGCGGGCCAGGGCCTCGTCGTGCGCGGCCGCGTCCTCGGGCAGCTGCGCCCCCAGCGCCGGCAGCAGGTGCTCCCAGGCCGCGTCCAGCACGGCCTGCATGTCCGGGCTCTGGGAGGTGATGGCCACGACGGTGTCCTGCTCGGGCAGCACGACGCAGAACTGCCCGTACGCGCCGTCCCCGCGGTAACCGTGCCGCGCGACCCAGAACTGGAAACCGTAGCCCTGCTGCCAGTCCGGGTTGTCGTTGAAACTGGCGTTGTCGATGTGCGACCGGGTCGCCTCGGACACCCAGCTCCCGGGCAGGAGCTGCCGCCCCTCCCAGGAACCGTTCTGCACGTACAGCTTCCCGAGCTTGGCGATGAGCTCGGTGGGGGCGTGGAAACCCGACCAGCCCAGTTCGCGCCCCTGCCCGTCGCGCAGCCAGCCCAGGGTCGACGGGTCGACCCCGAGGGGTTCGAGCAGCCGCGGCCGCAGGAACTCCAGGAGCCCCTGCCCCGACGCGCGCTGCACGATCGCCGACACCGCGAACGTGCACGGCTGGTTGTAGCAGAACAGGGTCCCGGGTTCGGCGTCCGGGCGGATCTTCAGGAAACCCCTCACGAGGTCCCCGTCGGGGTCCTGCGCGGCCCGGTCCAGGGTCTCCTCGCGGTGCCCGCTGGCCATGTTCGCGACGTGCCGGACGAGGATGCGGCGCGACCGGTCGTCGGTGACCTCGGCGTCGAACTCGGGGAAGTACGACAGGACCGTCGCGTCGAGGTCCACCAGACCCTCGGCGACGGCGAACCCCAGCGCCGTGGAGGTGAAGCTCTTCGACAGCGAGTACAGCAGGTGCGGCCGGTCGGGCCGGAACGGCGCCCACCAGCCCTCGGCCACGACGTCGCCGTGGCGCACGACGACCAGGCTGTGGGGTTCGACCCCGGGGATGTTCTCCAGGGCGTCCACGAAGGACGCGATGCCGCGCGCGTCGACGCCCCGGGAGGACGGCGCGCTGCGGTGCAGGGGGACTTCTGCGGTGGTGGCCTCGGTGCTCACGCCAGCGACTCTAGGACCCGGCCCCGCGAAAAGGGGTTGCGGGTCCGCAGCGGGCGGACGCACGCTCGGGGGGTCCCGTCCCCGACCGAGGAGCCGCTGCGGTGCTCAGCTGACGTGCCCCGAACCCCTGGACCCCCGCTCGTCCCGAGCCCGGGTCCGCTCGGCGTACGTCACGCGAAGGAACCCACGTGCCCACCACGGCCAGGACCACCACCTCCCTCTCCCTGCGGGGCGTCTCCAAGGGCTACGACCACGTGTCGGTCCTGGAGGGCCTCACCCTCACCCTCACCCCGGGCGTCGTGACCGGCGTCGTCGGCGAGAACGGCTGCGGCAAGTCGACGCTGCTGCGCGTCCTCGCCGGTGTCGAACCCGTCGACGCCGGGCGCGTCGTGGCCACCGCCGACGGCGGCCTCGGCCACCTGCCGCAGGACGCCGGCGCCCCCTCGCGCACCGCCGTGGGCGCCGTCCTGGACGCCGCCCTCGCCGACCTCACGGCGCTGCGGACCCGGATGCGGGACCTCGAAGCGCTCATGACCGGCCCGGACGCCGCGTCCGTGCTCGCCGAGTACGGGGACCTGCAGACCGCCTTCGAGCTGCGCGGCGGGTACGAGGCCGACACCCGCCTGGAGCAGTCCCTCGCCGGTCTGGGGCTCCCCCGGCTCGACCGCGACCGCGAGGTCGGGACGCTGTCGGGCGGGCAGCGGTCCCGGCTGCACCTGGCCGCGCTGCTGGCCGCCGGGCCCGAGGTGCTGCTGCTCGACGAACCCACCAACCACCTCGACGCCGCCGCCGTGCGGTGGCTGGAGGACCACCTGCGCTCGCGCACCGGGACGACCGTCGTCGTCTCGCACGACCGGGACTTCCTCGACGCCGTCGCCCGCGAGCTCGTCGAGGTCGACCCGCACCACGAGCACGGGGTCGCCCGCTACCCCGGCCCCTACGCGGACTACCTGCTGGCCAAGGCCGCCGAGCGCCGCCGCTGGGAGCAGGCCCGCGCCGGGTGGGAGGCCGAGGTCGAGCGGCTGCGCACGACGGGCGACGTGCAGGCGCGCGACGTCAACCACGCCCGAGCCCGCAAGGACAACGACAAGATGCAGCACGACTACAGGGGCGAGCGGGTCCAGGAGTCGATCGCGGCGCGCGTGCGGGCCAACGCCGAGAAGCTGCGGCGGCTGCAGGAGGCCGAGGTCCCCCGGCCGCCGGAGCCGTTGCGTTTCACCGCTCCGCCCGGGGCGTCGGGGCGGCGCGGCGGGCTGCGCGCCGAGGGCGTCGGCGTCACCGGCCGGCTGGCCCCGGTCGACGTCCACCTCGGCCCCACCGACCGGCTGCTCGTGACGGGCCCGAACGGCGCGGGCAAGTCGACGCTGCTGGAGGTCCTCGCCGGGACGCTGGCCCCGGGCACCGGGACGGTCCGCCGCCGCGGACGCGTCGGGCTGCTGCGCCAGGACCCGGCGACCGACCACGGCGGGCGGACGGTGCTGGCCACCTTCGCGTCCGGGCGCGCCGGGAGCGCCGAGGAGCACGCCCGGACGCTCCTGCGCACGGGGCTGTTCGACCGCGAACGCCTCGGGGTGGCCGTCGGCAAGCTGTCCACGGGCGGCCGGCGGCGGCTGGACCTGGCCCGCCTGCTGGCCGACCGGCACGACGTCCTGCTGCTGGACGAGCCGACGAACCACCTGGCCCCGCAGCTGGTCGAGGAGCTGGAGGCCGCTATCGACGCCTTCGCCGGCGCGGTCGTCGTCGTCAGCCACGACCGCCGCTTCCGGCGGACCTTCCGCGGCGACGTGCTGGAGCTGGGGGCCTGGGGAGCCGGGGCCTGAGGAGCCGGCCCGGCCTCAGAACAGGGCGCGGGTGAGCGCCTGGCGGGCCTTGACCACGCGCGGGTCGGTGGCGCCGACGACGGCGAACTGGTCCAGCAGGTGGGTGCGGGCGGCGTCGCGGTCCTCCCCGGCGGTGCGCTGCACGATCTGCAGCAGCCGGTTGAAGGCGTCCTCGACGTGCCCGCCGACGAGGTCGAGGTCGGCCACGACGATCTGGGCGGCCACGTCGTCGGGGGCCGCGGCCGCCGCGGCGCGCGCCTGCTGCAGGTCGACACCGGCCACCCGCCGCAGGACCGCGACCCGGGCCAGGCCCTCGGTGGCGGCGCTGTCGCGGGGGTCCTGGGCCAGGGCCCTGCCCCAGGCCGCGGCGGCCCCGTCGAAGTCGCCGGCCTCGACCGCGGCCAGCGCCTCGGCGTGCAGCGGCGGCAGGGCCGGGGCGGCGGGCTCCTCGGCGGCGCTCACCGCGGCCTCGACCCGGCCCGTGACGCCGTTGGCCTCGGCCACCCGCAGGACCTCCTCCAGCACCGGGCGGATCTCCTCGGCGGTGGGGTAGGAACCGGTGAACAGCGGGATCGGCTGGCCCTTGACGATGGCCGCCACCAGCGGGATCGCGCGGGCCTGCAGGGACTGCACGAGCGACTGGGCCAGGCCCGGCTCGGCCTGCGCGTCGACGCGCCCGAGCAGGAACGCGCCCGCGTACTCCTCGGCCAGCACCTGCAGGGCCTCGGCGCCCTGGTCGTAGCCCTCGGCCCACAGGTCCAGGACGAGCGGGACCTGCACCGACCCCTGGACCAGCTCGGCGAAGGTCTCCTCGGTGACGTCGACGACGAACGGCGACGACGGGGCCGCGGCGTCGGGGTCGGCCGCCGCGCGGCGGGCGACCTCCTCGCGGCGGGTGTTGCGCGCCGCGAGCGCCCCGAGGTCCACCGCTCCGCGCAGGTTGAGCTTGCCGCCGGGAGGAGTGGGCTGGGAAGTCATGGCGGACACCCTCTCACGAGCCCGTCAGCTCGCCGTGACGCGCACCAGGCCGCTCTCGACGGCGACGGCCTGCACCGTTCCCTGCCCCGGCGGGACGGCGAAGACGACGACGCTCTGGCGCTCCACGGCGGTCGTGCGGCCCTGCGCCCGGCCCGCGAGCGCCGCGAAGGCCGGTTCGAGGGTGCCGCTGGTCGCGCCCGGCGGGATGGTCAGCGTCGTGGTCCAGGTGTACCCGGCGACGACGAGCGCGCCGCCCTCGCGGGTGCGCACGGCCAGGACGCCGTCGGGCAGCACCGAGCGCTCCTGGGTGAAGGTGCCGCCGGCGCCCTGGACGGCGGCGGTGTCGGCGGCCACGGCGGACCGGACGCCGTCGCGGTAGCCGTCGGGGCCGAACTCGCCGGCGTGGGGGCTGTCGTCGCCGGCGGTCAGCACGTCGGCGTAGTGCTCGGCGACGGCGCGGGGGCTCAGGGGCAGGTTGGTGCCCTCGTCGTCGGCGACGACGGCGACGCCGTCGGCGGGTGCGGCGAGCGTGGGCAGGGAGGCCCCCGGCAGCAGCGAGGGCGTGGCCCACGCGGTGTAGGGCTCGCGGGCCGAGGCCGAGCGGAGGACCACGAGCGAGGGCGAGCGGTCGGCGCCGGGGGCGGTGACGGTCGCGAACCAGCGCGGGAAGTCCCGCGTGCGGGGCAGGATCGAGGTCAGCGGCGTGAAGTCGTCGGCGCCGTTGGTGGTCGGCGCCTGCGCCCCGGCGGCGGCGACCGCGTGCGCGGCGGTGCGCAGGGCCAGCTCGGGTCCGCTGACACGGGCGGCCAGGGCGGCGGGGTCCGCGGTGGCCGGGTCGGCGCCGGCCTGCAGGACGGCGGTGGCGGCGGCCACGACGCGGGTGGCCTGGACCGGCTCGACGGCCAGCGGCTGCCGGTCGGTGGGGGCCGGGGCCGTGGTGGTGGGCAGCCGGGCGCACCCGGCGAGCAGGACGGTCCCGGTCAGGGCCAGCGCCAGGGACCGGGTCGTGACCCGGGCGGAGCGGGCCCGGGCGAAGGGGGTCCGGCGGGTCACGCGCGCCTCCGGGCGGTCGGGGTGCGGCGGTCCAGGACGGCGCCCACGGCGCCCAGCAGCGCCAGGACGCAGCCGGCGACGAGCAGCGGCACCCCGCCGGGGTGGGTGGCGGCCGGACCCGCGGCGTGCCAGCTCAGCCGCACCTCGGAGGGGGCGGGCGCGGTGCCGTCGGTGGCGGCGAGCAGGACGAGGCCACCGGCGTCGGCGAAGTCGCCGTCGGAGGCGGTGGGCCAGGTGAGGGCGGCGGACCCGTCGCCGGTGGCGCTGGCGAGCCAGAGGTCGGCGGTGCGGGGGTCGGCGGCCGCGCCGGTCCCGGTGCGCGTCGTCGCCGCGGTCGGCTCGTCGAGGTCGCCCCCGACGGAGGTGAGGGTGGTGCGCCCGGCGTCGCCCAGCCAGGCCGTGACGTCGTCGGCGCGGGCGACGGCGAGGAAGACGCCGGTGCCGGGGGCGGCGGTGGCGCCCAGCCGGACGTCGGGCCCGGACAGCTCGAGCAGGCCGGGGGCGCTGACGACGGCGACGCCGGGGTCGGCCGCGCGGGCGGTGACCTCGATGCGGTCGGCGGGGGCCAGGACGGTCAGCAGCGCCGCACCGGTCAGACCGCACCCCAGGCCCACCACGAGGAGGAGCCGGGCGACCAGGCGTCTCACGTCGGGGTCCTCCGCGTCGGGGGTGGGGTACGGGGGCACACCCTAGGGGGTGCCCGTCGCGGGCTCCCCGCCCGCGCACGGCCCGTGACCGGCCCGGGACCGGGTGTCGCGGGTGTGGCGCAGGACACGCCGTCCGGGTGAACCGGCGCCCGGGGCACCTCCGTGGTGGGGGTGCACCTCGTGCCCGCCCGAAGAGCCCGGACCCCCGGCGCTCCCTCCCGACGCAGAGGAGAACACCGTGACCACCACGACGACCACCGCCCGCACCGACCGCCCCCGCGTCGCGCGCACCAGCCCGGCCGCCTCGGTGGGGCTGCTCCTGCTGCGCCTGGCCGCCGGCGCCCTGCTGCTGGTGCACGGCGTCCCGAAGCTGCTCGAGCCCGCCACGGCGACCGGGATGGCCGCCTCCCTCGGCGTGCCCGCCCCCACGGTCCTCGGCTGGCTCTCGATCCTCGGCGAGGTCGGGCTCGGCGGGCTGCTCCTGCTGGGCCTGGCCACCCGGGTGGCCGGCACGCTGCTGCTCGTGCAGATGGCCGGCATCTGGCTGCTGGCCCACGCCCCCGACGGCTTCCTCGTCCAGGGTCAGGTCAACGGGGAGAACGCCCTGCTGTTCGCCGCGCTCGGCCTGGCCCTGGCTTTCACCGGCGCGGGCCGCGTCAGCCTCGACGGGCTGCTGACCCGCCGCCGCTGACCGGAGCGGGTGGGCGGGCCGGGGTCACTGACCCCGGCCGGCCTCCCCCTGCGCCCGCTCGACGGCGGCCTCGAGGCGGTCCAGCTTGCCCGTCATCTCCCCCGTGCGACCGGGCCGGACGTCGGCCTTGAGGACCAGGGAGACGCGCGTGCCGTGCCGGCCGGCGGCCTCGGTGGCGCGCCGGACGACGTCCATGCACTCGTCCCACTCGCCCTCGATGGTGGTGAACATCGAGTCGGTGCGGTGCGGCAGCCCCGAGGAGCGCACGACGAGGACGGCGTCGGCGACGGCGGCGCTGACGGAGTCGGGCTCGCCGCCGACGGGGGCGGGACCACCGGACGGGGCGACGGAGAAGGCGACGATCACGGCCCGACGCTACTCCGGTCCCGGTCCGGTCCCGTGTCCCCGCCGGGCCCGGGGGTCCGGCGCGGTTACGCTGCGCTCAGTCCCTTCCCGCCCCCTCGTACCCGCCGGAGGTCCGCCGGTGTCCACCGACTCCCACGACGCGTTCAGCATCGTCGTCCGCGGCTACGAACGCAGCCAGGTCGACGCGCGCCTCAAGCACCTCGAGGAGGCCGTCGCCGAGGCCCGCGCCCGCGTCGCCCAGCGCGACCACGAGCTGCGCCAGGCCGAGGAGAAGCTCGCCGACGCGCACAAGGAGCTGCGCGAGCACGAGAAGCCCTCCTACGCCGGCCTCGGGGCCCGCATGGAGAAGCTGCTGCGCCTGGCCGAGGACCAGTCCTCGGAGATCCTGCGCTCGGCCCGCCGCGACGCCGACCGGCTGCGCGAGGAGGCCCGCGCGGAGGCCTCGGCGACCCGCGCCCAGGCCGACGAGGACGCCCGCCGCCGCACGGGCGAGGCCAGCCGCGACGCCGAGGAGATCGTCTCGCGGGCCAAGCACCAGGCCGACGGGATGGTCGACGCCGCCCAGCGGACCGCGGCCGAGCTGACCGCCGCCGCCCACCGGCAGGCCGACCAGCTCCTGGCCTCCGCCCAGCACGAGAGCGCCGAGTCGATCGCCGCGACCGAGCGGCAGGTGGCGGCGCTGCGCACGCAGGCCGAGCGCGAGGTCATCGAGCTGCGCTCGTCCACCGACGCCCGCGTCCGCGAGCAGGAGCTGGCCCTGGCCGCCGCCCGCGAGCAGGCCGCCGAGGAGGACCGGCAGCGCCTGGAGGTCGCCGCGGCCCGCACGGCGGCCCGCATCGCCGAGGCCGAGCAGCGCGCCGCCGAGGCCGAGGAACGCGCCCGGGAGGCCGTGGAGGCCGCGGAGGCCATCCGCGCCGACGCCATCGCCCAGGCCGCGCTGCGGGCCGAGACCGCGCGCCGGGAGTCCGACGAGCTGCTGTCCGACGCCCGGGCCCGCGCGCAGGCCATGGTGGAGACCGCGCGCGAGCAGGCCGAGCGCTCGCGGGCCGGTGCCCAGTCCGAGGTCGACGAGCTGATGTCGCAGCGCGACCAGATCACCGACCAGCTCGACGACCTGCGCGGGCTGCTGGGCCTGGCGCCGAAGCTGCCGGCCCGCCCGGTGGAGGAGGTCCTCGACGTGCGCGAGGGCCAGCCGGTCGAGCAGGCCGGCTAGTCAGTACTCCGTCGGCAGGGGTGAGCGCGCGGGGTTGACCCGCGCGACCACCTCGTCGAGGACGCGGCGCACGGAGGCCTCCCCCACCCACAGGTGCTTGGCGCCGGCGACGGGCACGACCTCGGCCTGGGTCAGCGGGGCGAACCGCTCCACCGCCTCGGCCGGGCGCAGGAAGTCGTCGAGCTCGGGCACGAGCGCGGTGACGGGCCGCCCGGTCCCGGCCCAGGCCTCCAAGTCCTGCGGGGTGGACCAGCGCAGCGGCGGCGAGAGCAGGATCAGCCCCTCCACGAGCGGGTCGCGGCCGTGGACGAGGGCGAGGTCGGTGCCGAAGGACCAGCCCAGCAGCCACACGTGCGGCAGGTCGCGGAACTCGGCGAACTCCAGGGCCGCGGCGACGTCGAACCGCTCGCCGCGGCCTTCGTCGAAGCTGCCGCCGCTGCGGCCGCGCGGCGACTGCGTCCCGCGGGTGTTGAAGCGCAGGACGGCCAGATCGGCCAGGGCCGGCAGCCGGTTGGCGGCCTTGCGCAGCACGTGGCTGTCCATGAACCCGCCGGCGGTGGGCAGCGGGTGCAGCGTCACCAGGGTCGCGACGGGGTCCCGCTCGGCGGGCAGGGCGAGCTCGCCGACGAGGGTCAGCCCGTCGGCGGTGTGCAGCTCCACCTCCTCCCGGCGCGCGGGCAGCACCGTGCCCGAGGTGATCTCAGGCACCGGCGATCTCCTCGGCCAGGACCTTGCCGAACGCCTCGACGTCCTCGGCGGTGGTGTCGAAGCTCGCGACGAGGCGCACCTCGACGAACCCGGCCGAGAAGTGCGGGTCCCACACGTGGAACGGCACGCGCGCGGCGGCGCGCTCGGCGACCTGCGGGGCGAGCTCGGCGAAGACGGCGTTGGCCTGGACGGGCCGGGTCACCCGCGCGCCGGCGGCGCTCACGGCCTCGGCCAGGGCCCGGGCCGCCCCGTTGGCCGCCGAGGCCGTGCGCCACCACAGGTCGCCGCCGAACAGGGCCAGCAGCTGGGCGGAGACGAAGCGCGTCTTCGACGACTGCTGCATCGAGGGCTTGACGAGCCGGTGCAGCGCCAGCCCGAACGCCTCGCGCACGACGACGGCCTCGGCGAAGCCCCCGCCGTTCTTGGTGCCGCCGAGCGAGACGGCGTCGACGCCCAGGTGCGTGGTCAGCTCGCCGGGCCCGGTGCCCAGGGAGACGGCCGCGTTGGCCAGCCGGGCGCCGTCGACGTGGACCCGCACCCCCAGGTCGTGGCTGACGCGCACCAGGTCGCGCAGCTGGTCCAGGGAGTACGTGGTGCCCAGCTCGGTGCTCTGGGTCAGCGTCAGGGCACCGACGGGGGCGCGCATGGGGTTGTCGGCGGCCTTGACGGCCCGCTCGACGTCGGCGGGGTCGACGAGGCCGTCGACGGTGGGCAGCGCGGTCACCTTCGCGCCCGCGACGTGCTCCAGGCCGCCGGCCTCGTCGTGCACGACGTGGGCCTGGTCGGAGGCCAGCACCGACTCCCAGCGCCGGGTCAGGGCCTGCAGGGCCACGACGTTCGCGCCGGTCCCGGTGAGGACGACGGCGCTGTCGGTGCCGGGGCCGAAGCGGGTGCGCAGGGACTGCGCGAGGGCCCGGGTGTACGGGTCGCCGCCGTAGCTGGGCACGTGCCCGCCGTTGGCCGCGACGACGGCGGCGAGGACCTCCGGGTGCATCCCGGCGGCGTTGTCGCTGGCGAACCCGCGGACCTCGGGGTCGTGGAGGGTGCTCACCCGGGCACGCTACCCGGCGCCCCTACCGCCGCCGCCCCCGGGCGGAGAAGCAGGAGCGGTGCCAGTGCCGGCGCTCGCTGGCCCCGTCGGCGGGGCTGAACGTGCCCCGGGCGGGCCACACGACGAGGTGGGGCGTGCCGGGGAGGATGTCCTGGAAGCAGCCCGGGCACGTGTACGTCTTGGTCGAGGACGTGCCGCGCAGCTCCCGGACGACCCAGTCGCCGTCGGGACCGGACACCGTGCGGTCCACGCCCGCGCCCAGCGGCGCCCGCGGCGGCGGGTCGGGGCGGCGGCGGTTGGAGCGGGGCACGGCGCCATGCTCGCAGAGACGGGCCGGACGCACTGCCGGGCGGTGCCGCGGTGGTGTCCCCTCCACACCACCGTGGCCACGCCCGGTTCGACCGGTAGTCGTCGTGGCCGCGCGATTCGTTACACCGCTGCTCCGGGCAGCTGCGGCCGGTCGCTCGGGGCGCGCGCCGCGGGTGCGTAAGCTCGCCCCTCGTGCGTCTCGTCATCGCCCGCTGCTCCGTCGACTACGCGGGCCGGCTCACCGCCCACCTGCCGCTGGCGACGCGGCTGCTCATCGCGAAGGCCGACGGCAGCGTCCTCGTGCACTCCGACGGGGGCTCGTACAAGCCGCTGAACTGGATGAGCCCGCCCGCCCGGCTGACCATCGCGGTGCCCGAGGAGGAGCAGCGGGAGGCCGGCGTCGTGGAGACGTGGACGGTCCAGCACACCAAGACCGACGACCGGCTCGTCGTGTCCATCCACGAGGTCCTGCACGACAGCGAGCACGAGCTGGGGGTCGACCCGGGCCTGGTCAAGGACGGCGTCGAGGCGCACCTGCAGAAGCTGCTGGCCGAGAACATCACCACCCTCGGGCAGGGCTGGACGTTCGTGCGCCGGGAGCACATGACGGCCATCGGGCCCGTGGACATCCTCGCCCGCGACCCGCAGGGCCGGTCCGTGGCCGTCGAGATCAAGCGGCGCGCGGAGATCGACGGCGTCGAGCAGCTCACGCGCTACCTGGAGCTGATGAACCGGGACCCGCTGCTGGCCCCCGTGACCGGCGTCCTGGCCGCCCAGGAGATCAAGCCCCAGGCCCGGACGCTGGCGACCGACCGGGGCATCCGGTGCGTGGTGCTGGACTACGACGCCTTGCGGGGCATCGACGACGTCGAGTCGCGCCTGTTCTGAGCGCTCTCCCGCGGGCGCAGGATCGCCTCGGCCCGGGCCCGGCGCAGGACCTGGCGCTCGGCGTCGGTGGCCGCCGCCGGGCCGGTGGCCTCGTCGAGGAGCAGCACCCGGTGCAGCCGCGTGACCCGCAGCAGCCGCAGCGCGGGCGGCGGGACGTCGCGCAGGACCAGGCGGCGCCCGGTGCGCTGGGCGCGCCGGTGGGCCCCGACGAAGACCCCCAGGCCCGTGGCGTCCGCGACGACGATCTCGTCGACGTGGACGACGAGGTCGCCGGTCCCGCGGTCCACGGCCGCGTGCAGGGCTGCCCGGACGTCGGGCACGGTGTGCACGTCGAGCCGGCCCGCGACGTGCACGACCTGCCCGCGGACCTCCTCGTCGACGTGGGCCGGTCGCCCGGGTGCCGAGCGCGCGGCCCGGCGGGCCGCGACGTCGTCGGCTGCGCTGGGCGCGCTGTCGATCGTCATCTGTTCCTCCCCCGAGGACGCCGGTCGTGATCGTGTGATCGTCACCGGTAGGACGCAGAGGACCTGCTCCCGGTTGCACCCCGGTGGTCACGAGGTGCGCGTGACGGCTGGGGGTGCTGGGGCGGCCGATCGCCTGTGAGCACACTCTGCCACCAAGCGGTACCGCTGCGTGGTCACTTGAGGCGCCGTTGCCGAAAGGTGACCTGCGGGGAGGACAATGCGGGGATGCAGGACTGGGGCAGCTTCTCGTACGCGTTCGGACCCGTCGTCGCGTTCGTGGCCGTCGGCCTGCTCGTGCTGCTCCTGCGCTGGACGTACGCGCGCGGCAAGTCCGTCGTCGAACGCCGGCCCGAGCGCGGCGGCGAGCAGGACTACGGGCTGCTGGAGGTGGTCGCGGCTCCCCCGACGTTCGTCGAGGCCGAGGTGCAGCGGCGCACCCTCGTCGACGCGGGCATCCGCGCCACGCTGGCCCCCACGACCGAGGGACCCCGCGTCATGGTCTTCCCCACCGAGGCCGGCCTGGCCCGGCAGATCCTGGCCCAGGGCCGCGGGAAGAGCTAGGCGACGTTGACGCCCTGCCCCGGCGGGGCGGACTCCAGCCAGCTCGCGAACCCCGTGTAGGCGTCGCGGCCCATGGCGAACTCGATCTCCTCGCCCAGCCCGTCGACCTCCAGGCGGCACTCCACGATCATCGCTCCGGGCTGCACTGCGGCCAGTTCGCTGCCCTCGGCCTCGCGGAACAGCGAGACCGTCAGCGCCCGCCGCGCATAGGTGCACGACGGGCGCGGGGACAGCGAGAAGGTGCGGTACCAGTCGAGGCGGTCGGTCTCGTAGCGCGCGACCCCCAGGGCCCAGCGGCGACGAGCGCCCCGCACCTGCCGGATCGAGCAGTCGAAGGTGCCCAGCCGCGACGTCAGGCGCCGCCGGCGCGCCACGACGGCCACCAGCAGCACGAGCAGAGCGACGGCGCACGCGCCTGCGATCTCCAGGGAGAGCAGGACCTCGTGCACCGTCGCTCAGCCGTCCTCAGCGCGCGCCGGAACCCGCGGTGACCTCGACCTGCTCGGCGACGATCGTCACCTTGTCGTGGTCCACCGAGAAGAACCCACCGGTGACGGTGGCCGTGACACCCTCCGAGCCGGAGCCGGAGATGGCCACGTCACCGGGGGCGAGGATGGCCAGGATCGGCTCGTGGCCGGCCATGATGCCGATGTCGCCCTCGGCGGTGCGCGCCCGCACGAGCGTCGCCTCGCCGGACCACACGGAGCGGTCCGCCGCGACGAGTTCTACCTGCAGAGCCATCAGGCGGTTTCCTTCTGGATGCGCGCCCAGTTGCGCTCGACGTCCTCGAGGCCACCGACGTTGAAGAAGGCCTGCTCGGCGACGTGGTCCAGCTCGCCGTCGGCGATCTTGGAGAAGCCCTCGATCGTGTCCTTCAGCGGCACGGTCGAGCCGGAGACGCCGGTGAACTTCTCGGCCATGTAGGTGTTCTGCGAGAGGAACTGCTGGATGCGGCGAGCACGGCTCACCGTCAGCTTGTCCTCCTCCGACAGCTCGTCGACACCCAGGATCGCGATGATGTCCTGCAGCTCCTTGTTCTTCTGCAGGATCTGCTTGACGCGCACCGCGGTGTTGTAGTGGTCGGCCGAGATGTACAGCGGGTCCAGGATCCGCGACGTCGAGGTCAGCGGGTCCACGGCCGGGTACAGACCGCGCGAGGCGATCTCGCGCGACAGCTCGGTCGTGGCGTCCAGGTGCGCGAACGTCGTGGCCGGCGCCGGGTCGGTGTAGTCGTCGGCGGGGACGTAGATCGCCTGCAGCGAGGTGATCGAGTGACCGCGGGTCGAGGTGATGCGCTCCTGGAGCACACCCATCTCGTCGGCCAGCGTGGGCTGGTACCCCACGGCCGAGGGCATGCGGCCCAGCAGCGTGGAGACCTCCGAACCGGCCTGGGTGAACCGGAAGATGTTGTCGATGAACAGCAGCACGTCCTGCTTCTGCACGTCGCGGAAGTACTCCGCCATCGTCAGCGCCGACAGCGCCACCCGCAGGCGGGTGCCCGGCGGCTCGTCCATCTGACCGAAGACCAGAGCGGTCTTGTCGAAGACGCCGGCCTCGGCCATCTCGGCGATCAGGTCGTTGCCCTCACGCGTGCGCTCACCGACCCCGGCGAACACCGACACACCACCGTGGTCCTGCGCGACGCGCTGGATCATCTCCTGGATGAGGACGGTCTTGCCGACGCCCGCACCGCCGAACAGGCCGATCTTGCCGCCCTGGACGTACGGGGTGAGCAGGTCGATGACCTTGATGCCGGTCTCGAACATCTGGGTCTTCGACTCCAGCTGGTCGAAGGCCGGGGCCTTGCGGTGGATCGGCCAGCGCTCGGTGACCTCGAGCTTCTCGCCCTCCTCCAGGTTCAGCGCCTCGCCGATGGCGTTGAACACCTTGCCCAGGGTGACGTTGCCGACGGGCACCGAGATCGGCGCGCCGGTGTCGACGACGGCCGCCCCGCGGACCATGCCGTCGGTCGGCTTCAGGGAGATGGCGCGGACCATGTTGTCGCCCAGGTGGGAGGCCACCTCGAGGGTGACGGTGGTGGTCTCGCCACCCATGGTCACCTCGGTCGTCAGGGCGTTGTTCTGGTCCGGCATCGCGTCGGCCGAGAACTCGACGTCGACGACGGGCCCGATGACTCGGGCGATGCGGCCGGTCGCACCCTTGCTGGTGCTGGTGGGCGCTTCGTTGACGGTGGCGGTCATGTCGCTCCTCGGGCTTCCTTCGTCGAGTGAGTTCTTCGTGAGGTGGTGGGGGCCGCGCGTCAGGCGCGCGAGCCGGAGGAGGCCAGCGCGTCGGCGCCGCCGACGATCTCGCTGATCTCCTGGGTGATGTCCGCCTGGCGGGCGTTGTTCGCCAGCCGGGTCAGCTTCTTGATGAGCTCGTCCGCGTTGTCGGTCGCGCTCTTCATGGCCCGCTGACGGGCGGCGAGCTCGGAGGCCGCGGCCTGCAGGAGGCAGTTGTAGATCCGGCTGTTGACGTACTGCGGCAGCAGCGCGTCCAGCACGGCGTCGGCGCTCGGCTCGAACTCGTAGAGCGGCTGCAGGTCCCCGCCGGCAGGCGCCTCGACGCCCTCGACGACCTCCAGCGGCAGGAGCCGGATGACCCGGGGCTCCTGCGTCACCATGCTCACGAAGTGCGTGTACACGACGTGGATCTCGTCGATGCCGCCCTGGTCGGCGTCGGCCGCGAAGTCGGCGATCAGGCGGTCACCGATCTCCTTGGCGTCCGCGTAGGACGGCGAGTCGGTGAACCCGGCCCAGGAGTCGACCACGGTGCGGCGGCGGAAGTTGTAGAACGCCGCCGCCTTGCGGCCGACCAGGTACGGGGCGACCTCCTTGCCCTCCGAGCGCAGGGCCGCGGTGAGCCGCTCGCCCTCGCGCAGCACGGAGGAGGAGTACGCCCCCGCCAGCCCGCGGTCGGACGACAGCAGCAGCAGGGCCGCGCGCTTGACCTGGGTCTTCTCGGTGATCAACGGGTGGTCGAGCGAGGAGTTCGACGCCGCCGCCGACACCGCGCGGGTCAGCGCCCGCGCGTACGGAGTCGACGCGCGCACGTTCGCCTGCGCCTTGATGATGCGCGACGCCGCGATGAGCTCCATCGCACGAGTGATCTTCTTGGTCGCCTGGACCGAGCGGATCTGCCGCCGGTAGGCCCTCAGCTGGCCTGCCATGTCCTGCTCCTCTTCCTTGCTCCGCTCGGTCCTTCGTGACTGCCGGGTGGAGCGCCTCAGCCGCGAGCGGCCGTGGCCCCGCCCTTGCGCGTGGTGATCTGCTCCTGCGTGATGTCGTCCGCGTCGGTCGCGCCGAGGTCCTCGTCGGCCGGCACCGCGGACTCGGTGGCGCCCGAGGTGAACTGCGGCTTGAAGGCGTCGATGGCCTTCTTCAGCTCGTCCTTGGCGCCGTCCGAGAACTGCTTCGTCTCGCGGATGCCCCGCATCAGGTCGGCGTGGTTGCGCTTGACGTGCTCGAGGAACTCGCGCTCGAAGCGGGAGACGTCCTCGACCTCGACGGAGTCGAGCTGACCCGTCGTGCCGGCCCAGATCGAGACGACCTGCTCCTCGAGGGAGAAGGGCGTGTACTGCGGCTGCTTGAGCAGCTCGACGAGGCGCGCGCCCCGGGCGAGCTGGTTGCGCGAGGCCTGGTCGAGGTCCGAGGCGAACATCGCGAACGCCTGCATCGACCGGTACTGGGCCAGGTCCAGCTTCAGCGTGCCCGAGATGCCCTTGATGGCCTTCGTCTGGGCGGCACCACCGACGCGGGACACCGAGATGCCGACGTCGATGGCCGGACGCTGGTTCGCGTTGAACAGGTCCGACTGCAGGAAGATCTGGCCGTCGGTGATGGAGATGACGTTGGTCGGGATGTACGCCGAGACGTCGTTGCCCTTGGTCTCGATGAACGGCAGACCCGTCATCGAGCCGGCACCGAGCTCGTCGGACAGCTTCGCGCAACGCTCCAGCAGGCGGGAGTGCAGGTAGAAGACGTCACCGGGGTAGGCCTCGCGGCCCGGCGGGCGGCGCAGCAGCAGCGACACGGCGCGGTAGGCCTCGGCCTGCTTGGACAGGTCGTCGAAGACGATGAGGACGTGCTTGCCGGCGTACATCCAGTGCTGGCCGATGGCCGAGCCGGTGTACGGGGCGAGGTACTTGAAGCCGGCCGGGTCGGAGGCGGGGGCCGCGACGATGGTCGTGTACTCCATCGCGCCGGCCTCCTCCAGCGAGCGCTTCACCGAAGCGATCGTGGAGCCCTTCTGGCCGATGGCGACGTAGATGCAGCGGACCTGCTGCTTGGGGTCGCCCGAGGCCCAGTTGGCCTTCTGGTTGATGATCGTGTCGATCGCGATGGCGGTCTTGCCGGTCTGGCGGTCGCCGATGATCAGCTGACGCTGGCCGCGGCCGACCGGGATCATGGCGTCGATGGCCTTGATGCCGGTCTGGAGCGGCTCGCGGACCTCCTGGCGCTGCACGACCGTGGGGGCCTGCAGCTCCAGGGCGCGGCGGGTCTCGGCCTCGATCGGCCCGAGGCCGTCGATCGGCGCACCCAGCGGGTCGACGACGCGGCCCAGGAAGTTGTCACCGACGGGGACGGAGAGGACCTCACCCGTGCGGTGGACCTCCTGGCCCTCCTCGATGCCGGCGTAGTCGCCCAGGACGACGACACCGATGTCCCGGACATCGAGGTTCTGCGCGAGGCCGAGGGTCCCGTCCTCGAAGCGCAGCAGCTCGTTCGCCATGACCGAGGGCAGGCCCTCGACGTGGGCGATCCCGTCGCCCGCGTCGGTCACGCGGCCGACTTCCTCACGCGCGGCGGTACCGGGGTCGTACGACGCCACGAAGGCGTCGAGAGCGTCCCGGATCTCCTCCGGGCGGATGGTCAGCTCGGCCATGGAAGCCCTGCTCTCCTTCTCGGGTCCTGCGGTTCTCGAAGTCCATTGTCCCCCCGCGCGGCGCGGGGGGCGGTGTTGAGTCGGCGTCAGCCGGCGAGGCGGCGGCGGGCGTCCTCGAGGCGGGTCAGGATCGACCCGTCGATGACGTCGTCCCCGACGCTGATGCGCAGCCCACCCACGAGGTGCGGGTCGACGTCGACGTTGAGGCGGATCGGCCGGTCGTACTGGCGCGAGAGCGAGGCCGCCAGGCGGTCGCGCTGGACCTCGGTCAGCGGCGCGGCGCTCACGACGTGGGCGACGAGCTGGGACCGGCGCGCGGCCACGACCTCGACCCAGTCCTCCAGCACGCGTTCGGCGCGCAGCCCGCGGGGGGCCACGGCCGCGCGACGGACCAGCTGGACCGTCTCGGGCACCGCTCGGTCGAGCAGCAGCCGGGAGACCAGCGAGGCGCGGTTGGCGTCGGGGGCGGTGCGGTCGGCGAGCGCGTCGCGCAGGGCGGGGTTGCCGGCGATCGTCCGGGAGAACCGGAAGAGCTCGTCCTCCAGCGCGTCCAGGTGCCCCGACCGCTCGGCCTGCATCACGACCGCCACGACGGCGAGCCGCTCCGTGGCGTCGGACAGGTCGCGCCCGGCCGTCCACCGCGCGGACGCCAGGGCGACCAGCGTCCCGACCGCGGCCGGGCTGATCTTCCCGGTGAACGTGGCGTGGATGAAGGCGGCCTTGGCCGTGCCCTCGCGGGACGGGTCGGTCAGCGCGCGGCGCAGGCCGACCGAGGAGTCGAGCAGGCTGGTGACGGCGAAGAGGTCCTCACCGGTCCGGCCCGCGTCGGCCCCCTCGGCGGCCAGCTGCGCCTCGAGCACCTGCTGCGCGGCGGCGAGGCTCGCCTTCGCGACGCCGGAGTCGAGCTCGCTCATCAGCGCCTCGCCCCGGCCTCGGACCGCTCGAGCTCGGCCAGGAACCGGTCCACGACACCGCTCTGGCGAGCGGGGTCCTGCAGCGACTCACCCACGATGCGCGATGCCAGGTCGGTCGCCAGGCGACCCACCTCGGCGCGCAGCTGCGCGGTGGCCTGGGCGCGCTCGGCCTCGATGGTCGTGCGCGCCGCGGTCGTGATGCGCTCGGACTCGGCCTGCGCCTGCTCGCGCATCTCGGCGAGGATCTGCGCACCCTGCTGGCGCGCCTCCTCGCGGATGCGGTTGCCCTCGGCGCGGGCGTCCGAGAGCTGGGCCTTGTACTCCTCGAGGGCGGCCTGGGCCTCGGCCTGGGCCCTCTCGGCCTTCTCGACGTTGCCCTCGATGGCCGCGCGCCGTTCCTCGTACATGGCTTCGAGGCGCGGGACGACCTTCTTGGCGACGACGATCCAGATGATGATCGCGAAGATGATCCCGACGATCAGCTCCCCCAGGTGGGGAAGGATCGGGTAGATCGGGTCGCCCTCGACGGTCTCTTCACCGGCGGCGGCGAAGACTGCTGCGAGCACGTTTCCTCCTTCGGGCTAGGGCGACGGCGGTCGGATCAGCCGGACTGATCAGCCGTTGGGGTTGGTGCCCGAGAAGACGAAGGCGAGCGCGATGCCGAAGATGGCGAGCGCCTCGGCGAGGACGAAGCCCAGGATGGCGATGCTCTGGAGCATGCCGCGGGCCTCGGGCTGACGAGCCGCGCCGTTGATGTAGGCCGCGAAGATCAGGCCGATGCCGATGCCCGGGCCGATGGCGGAGAGACCGTAACCGACGATGGCGAGGGAGCCGTACATGGTCCTCTGTCATTCCTTTCGTAGCCGAAGCGCAGGTCCGCGCCCCGGGTTCTGGGTGGGGCGGGTCAGTGGTCGTCAGCGAGGGCGCTGGCGATGAACGTGGCGGCGAGCATCGTGTAGACGTACGCCTGGAGGAACTCGACGAAGAGCTCGAAGAGGGTGAGCGCGAAGGCCATGGCGATCGTCGGGATGCCCACGAGCTTCAGGCCCAGGCCACCTTCGAGGAACATGTGCTCCGCGCCGGTGATGAACAGCACGAGGATGAGGTGGCCGGCGAACATGTTGCCGAACAGCCGCAGGGTGATCGTCACCGGCTGGATGACGACGATCGAGAGGACCTCGAGCAGGAAGACCAGCGGGACGATCGGCTTGGGCAGGCCGTGCGGCACGACACCGGCGAAGTAGGCCGCGAAGCCCTTCTTCCGGATCCCGACGAAGTGGTAGGTCAGGTACAGGAAGATCGTCAGCGCCAGCGGGAAGGCGATGCGCCCCATCGTGGGGTACTGGATCGGCGGGATGACGCCGAACAGGTTGTTCACGAGGATGATCGAGAAGAACGTGAACAGCAGCGGGACGAACTTCAGGAACTCCTTGGAACCGATGATGTCCCGGCCGATGGAGTTGCGGACGAAGCCGTAGGCGGCCTCGACGACCATCTGCTTCTTGCCCGGCACCACCGACAGGCGCTTGGTGCCGGCCAGCAGCAGCCAGGTGATGAGCACCGCCGACAGCGCGAAGACGATGGCCGGACGCGTGATGGCGAACGGACCGCTCCCGATCAGCGGCTGCCAGAAGATGCTCTGGTCGGGCGCTTCGTACGCGCTCTCCGCGGCAGCCAGCAGGGGCAGGCTCACGTCAACTCCTCCGTGCGAACTTCATCGTGGGTACGGGGCCGGCGGCCGGCCGCGTGGCCCTGCGAACAAGTGGTCGAGCGTCCCGCGGTCAGTGCGTACCGTACCGGAGCCACACGTAGTACAAAGTCAGCGCCTTGCCGACGACCAGGCCGATGCCCACGACGAAGTGGGTCCCGAGCAGGTGGTCGACGCCCCAGCCGGCCAGCGCCCCCAGGAGCGCGCCGGAGATGAGGTACGACGTCACGCTCCAGGCGACCTTCTCGGTGATGCCGTTGCCGGCGTCGGTCGGCACCTCGCGGGGGGCGGCGGGCTCGACGGCGCTCACCTGCGGTCCCCGTCCACCATGAAGACCGGGATGCGCAGCTTCGTGAAGGCGCGCAGCTCCGCGGCCAGCCAGACCACGGCGGTGATGATGACGGTGAAGCCCAGCGCCGGGCCGGAGATGCCGTCGACGCGCGTCAGCAGCAGCATCGCGACCCCCAGCAGCACGATCTTCACCGAGTAGACGACCATCGCCGTCAGCATGATCATGTGCGGGTTCCTCGCGGTGACCTTGCGCATGACGACCAGCCGCGCCCCGAAGAACGCGATGACGATCGCCCCGCCGATCAGCGACGACAGACCCGCCGGGAGGCCCTTCCAGACCGCCGCGACCGCGACGCAGGCGAGCGCGACGACAGCCGTCACCCGCGACGCGCGGCGCAGCAGGAGGCCGAAGGCCTCGGCGGCCTGGACCCCTGCGTCGGTGCTCGTGCTCACGGGATTCTCTTTCGTCGTCGGTGGGTCGTCCGGTGGGACAGGCCTATCGGCGGCAGCCCCGGACTCGGGTGGAACCGGGGAGACTTCGTGAAAGCTATCACGAGCCGCAGGGTCTCCTACGCCGCGTCGTTCGCCGTCCGGGCTCACGTGCGCGACGCTTCGGGGGGTGCGGGTTCACGGTCCGCGCCGGTCTGGTCGCTCACGGGCTCCACGGTGGGCCGTCCGCGGCGCCAGTACAAGGGCAGGAACGTCAGCGCGAGCACGAGGCAGCCCGCGGCGAAGGCCACGGCGAGCGCCTGGGTCAGCGGCAGGAAGGCCGACGTGGCCGCCCCGAAGCTCAGGAACGCGGCCCAGGAGTACATGACGAGCACCGCCACCCGGTGCGAGTGCCCCATCTGCAGCAGCCGGTGGTGCAGGTGCTTCTTGTCGGGGTGCCAGAACGCCTTGCCGGCCCGGGTGCGGCGCACGACGGCCAGCAGCATGTCGCTGAACGGCACGAGCAGCACCGCGATGGGCAGCAGCAGCGGGAAGAAGGCCGGGGCGATCTTCTCGGCCGCGACCGTCCCGGGGTCGACCGTGCTCGTCGCGGCGATGGTCGAGCTCGCCAGGAGCAGGCCCAGCAGCATCGAGCCGGAGTCGCCCATGAAGATGCGCGCCGGGTGGGCGTTGTGCGGCAGGAAGCCCAGGCACACCCCGACGGTGATCGCGGCGATGAGCGTGGCCAGGGAGGAGAAGTCGTCGGGGACGCTGCCGCGCTGCAGCGCGTAGGAGTAGCCGAAGAAGGCGATCGCGCCGATGCCGACGATGCCCGCCGCGAGGCCGTCGAGACCGTCGACGAAGTTCACGGCGTTCACCGAGACCACCACGACGAGGATGGTGATGACCATCATCGTCCGCCCCGACAGCAGCGTCACCCCGCCGATGGGCAGCTGCAGCAGGCTCACGCCCTGCCAGCCCATGATCCCCGCGGCGAGCACCTGACCGGCCAGCTTGGTGACGGCGTCGAGCTGGACGATGTCGTCGGCGACCCCGACGGCAACGACCACCGCGGCGCCGACCAGGACCCACAACGGGCCGGGGTCGGTGTCGAACACGCGGGACAGGAACGGGATGCGGCTGGAGACCAGGAGCGCGGCGCCGGTCCCCAGCAGCATGGCCAGCCCCCCCAGGCGCGGGATCGGCACGGTGTGCACGTCCCGGTCGCGCAGGGGGGTGACCGCGCCGACGCGCTGGGCCAGGCGCCGCACCAGGGGCGTCGTCAGGTACGTCACGGCCGCGGCCACGACGATGACGAGCAGGTAGGCCCTCATCCGCTCGCGGCCCCTGACCGCTCCGCGCCCCCGGTGGGCTCGGTGGGCTCGCCCGCGGGGGGGACCTCGGCGGGGGCTCCCGCGGCGGTCTGCGGCTCCTCCGGCTCGACCCAGCCCTTCGGCACCGCGGCCCGCAGCTCCGCCTCGCTGATCGCGCCGACGCGCACGACGCGCAACGGCCCGTCGGAGGCGTCGACGATGGTCGAGGGCGCCCCCTTCGGGCTGGGCCCGCCGTCCAGGTACACCCGCACGGACTCGCCGAGCTGGTCGACGGCCTCCTGCACGAGCGTCGCGGCCGGCTGCCCGGACTTGTTGGCGCTCGAGACGGCCATCGGGCCCGTGCGCTTGAGCAGCTCCAGGGCCACCGGGTGCAGCGGCATCCGCAGGGCGACCGTGCCGCCCGTCTCCCCCAGGTCCCACGTCAGGGACGGCTGGGCGCGGCAGATGATCGTCAGCGCACCGGGCCAGAAGGCGTCGATGAGCTCGCGCACCGCGAAGGGGATGGAGCTCGCGAGCCCGTCGATGGTGCGGGTCTCGGGCACCAGGACCGGCGGCGGCATGTCCCGGCCGCGGCCCTTGGCCTCGAGTAGCCGCTTGACGGCGGCGGGGTTGAACGCGTCGGCGCCGATGCCGTACACGGTGTCGGTCGGCAGCACGACGACCTCGCCGCGCTTGACGGCGTTGTGCGCGGCCGACAGGCCGCGCTCTCGGATGATCGGGTCAGCGCAATCGAACGGGGGCCTCACGGGGGAGAGTCTGGCACCGTCCCGGCGTGTCGTGAGGACGGCCTGCCCCGCGGCGCGTCAGCGGCGGCGCGCGGAGGTCGAGCGGGGACGGCCCGTGAGGTCGCGGTGGCTGCGCACGTCGGTCCAGTCCCGCCCGCCGAACATGGCCCGGGCCGCGGCCTCCTGGACCTCGGCGTGCTCGACGACGGCGTACCCGCCGGGCTTGAGCAGCCGGGCGGCCGAGGCCACGACGCGCCGCGGCACCAGCAGCCCGTCGTCCCCGAGCCCGTACAGCGCCACCTCGGGGTCGTGCCGGGCGACCTCGGCGTCGACGGGGACGGCGCCCGGCGGCACGTAGGGCGGGTTGCTGACGACGACGTCGACCGCGCCGTCGAGGTCGGGGAAGGCCGTGGCCGCGTCCCCCCGGCGCAGGTCCACGTCCGGGGCGATCTCCTGCACGTTGCGGCGGGCCCACTCGTGGGCCATGGGGTCCAGCTCGACGGCGTGCACCCGCGCACCCGGCACCTCGGTCGCGACCGCGAGCGCGATGGCCCCCGACCCCGTGCACAGGTCCACGACGACGGGGGACGGCACCGCGCACGCCGCGACGACCGCCAGCTCGGCGACGGTCTCGGTCTCGGGCCGGGGCACGAACACCCCCGGGCCGACGTGCAGGTCCAGGGCGCGGAACCCCGCGCGGCCGGTCAGGTGCTGCAGCGGGACGCGGTCGGCCCGCAGCTCCAGCAGGTCGTCGAACCGGCCCGGGTCGACCCGCTCCCCCAGCGCGACGAGCACCCCGACCCGCGAGCGCTCCACCCCCAGGGCGTGGGCGAGCAGCAGCTCGGCGTCGGTGCGGGGGGTGGGTACGCCGGCGGCCGCGAGCCGCTCCTCGGCCTCGAGCAGCAGCTGGCGGGCGTCGATCACCTCACGAGGCTAGGCCCAGCGGCCGGCAGGCCACGGTCCGGGTGCCCGCCCTCCGGTGGACCCGGGGAGCCGGGGGTCAGGACGCCGCGAGCTGCGCCGCCTCGTCGGCGTCGATCGCCGACTGGATGACGGGGTCGAGGTCGCCGTCCAGGACGGTGTCGAGGTTGTACGCCTTGAAGCCCGTGCGGTGGTCGGCGATGCGGTTCTCGCCGTAGTTGTAGGTGCGGATGCGCTCGGACCGGTCGACCGTGCGCACCTGGGAGCGGCGCGCGGCGGAGGCCTGGGCGTCGGCGGCCTCCTGGGCCACGGCGTGCAGCCGGGCCCGCAGGATCCGCAGCGCCTGCTCCTTGTTCTGCAGCTGCGACTTCTCGTTCTGGCAGCTGGCGACGATGCCCGTGGGCAGGTGGGTGATGCGCACGGCCGAGTCGGTCGTGTTGACGCTCTGGCCCCCGGGGCCGGAGGAGCGGAAGACGTCGATGCGCAGGTCGTTCGGGTCGATCGCGACCTCGACCTCCTCGGCCTCGGGCATGACGAGCACCCCGACGGCGGAGGTGTGCACGCGCCCCTGGGACTCGGTGACGGGGACGCGCTGCACGCGGTGCACGCCCCCCTCGTACTTCAGCCGGTGCCAGACGCCGTCGGCGGTGCTGCCGCGCGTCTTGACCGCCACCGAGACGTCCTTGTAGCCGCCCAGGTCGCTGGGGGTGGAGTCGATCAGCTCGGTGGCCCAGCCGTGGCGCTCGGCGTACCGCAGGTACATGCGCAGCAGGTCCCCGGCGAACAGCGCGGACTCCTCCCCGCCCTCCCCCGCCTTGATCTCCAGGATCACGTCGCGGGAGTCGTCGGGGTCGCGCGGCAGCAGGACGCGGCGCAGGCGCTCGCCGGCCTCGGTGACGGCCTGCTCCAGCGCGGGCAGCTCGGCGGCGAACCCGGCGTCCTCGGCCGCCAGCTCGCGGGCCGCCCCGGCGTCGTCGGTGGCCGCGCGCCAGGCGGAGTACGCCTCGACGACCTGCCCCAGCTCGGCGTACCGCCGGCCCAGGCTGCGGGCCAGGCCCTGGTCGGCGTGGACGGCGGGGTCACCCAGCCGGCGCTCGAGCTCGGCGTGCTCGTCGAGCAGCGGCTGGACGGCTTCGAACACGGTGGACTCCCGGGGACGCAGGGCTCAGAACGCGACAGCGCCGGCCCCGCCACCCCTTCGGGGGTGGCGGGACCGGCGCTGCGGGGCGACTACTTGGCGGTCTTCTTGCCGTAGCGCTGCTGGAAGCGGGCGACGCGGCCACCGGTGTCCAGGATCTTCTGCTTGCCCGTGTAGAACGGGTGGCAGGCGCTGCACACGTCGGCGCGCATCTCGCCCGACGTCTCGGTGCTGCGGGTGGTGAACGTGTTGCCGCAGGTGCAGACGACCTGGGTCTCGACGTACTCCGGGTGGATTCCGGCCTTCATGGTGATCTCCTCATAGCGCTCAGTCGGCACCGGGTCGCCTGCGAGCGGGCGTGAGCCGGTACCTGCGGTCGAAGCAGTCTCCCACAGGAGCCGCCGGGTGGTGGAACCCGGCGACCCCGCGGGGGATTCCCGTCAGTCCTTCTGGACCAGCGGCGTCGAGGTCTGCACCTGGTGCAGGAACTCGAGGTTGCTGCGGGTCTTCTTGAGGCGGTCCAGCAGCAGCTCGATGGAGGCCTGCGCGTCGAGCGCGGTGACCACGCGGCGCAGCTTCCAGACCGTCTGCAGCTCCTCGCGGGACATGAGGATCTCCTCGCGCCGCGTGCCGGAGGCCGGGACGTCGACGGCGGGGAAGATGCGCTTGTCGGCCAGCTGGCGCGACAGGCGGACCTCCATGTTCCCGGTGCCCTTGAACTCCTCGAAGATGACCTCGTCGGCCTTGGAGCCGGTCTCGACGAGGGCCGAGGCCAGGATCGTCAGCGAGCCGCCGTTCTCCACGTTGCGGGCCGCGCCGAAGAAGCGCTTCGGCGGGTACAGCGCCGAGGCGTCGACACCACCGGACAGGATGCGGCCGCTGGCCGGCGCCGAGATGTTGTAGGCGCGCGACAGGCGGGTCAGGGAGTCCAGCAGCACGACGACGTCGTTGCCGAGCTCCACGAGGCGCTTGGCCCGTTCGATGGCGAGCTCGGCGACCGCGGTGTGGTCGGAGGCGGGACGGTCGAAGGTGGAGGCGATGACCTCACCCTTGATCGTCCGCTGCATGTCGGTGACCTCTTCGGGACGCTCGTCCACGAGCACGACCATGAGGTGGCACTCGGGGTTGTTCGTCGTGATGGCGTTGGCGATGGCCTGCATGACCATCGTCTTGCCGGCCTTCGGCGGGGCGACGATGAGCCCGCGCTGCCCCTTCCCCAGCGGCGACATCAGGTCGATGATGCGCGTGGTCAGGACGTTGGGCTCGGTCTCCAGCCGCAGGCGCTCCTGCGGGTACAGCGGCGTGAGCTTGGTGAACTCCGGCCGGTGCCGGGCCTGCTCGGGCGCGGCGCCGTTGACGGTGTCGACGCGGACCAGCGCGTTGAACTTCGCGCGCTGACCGGTCTGCTCGCCCTCGCGCGGCTGGCGGACGGCGCCGGTGACGGCGTCGCCGGGGCGCAGGTTGTTCTTCTTCACCTGGCCCAGGGAGACGTACACGTCGTTGGCGCCGGCGAGGTAGCCCGAGGTCCGGATGAAGGCGTAGTTGTCGAGGACGTCGAGGATGCCCGCGACGGGCAGCAGGACGTCGTCCTCGTTGATCTGCTCGTCGACCTCGGGGGCGCCGCCGCCCTCGCGGCCGCCGCGACGGCCCTTGCGGTCGCGGTAGCGGTTGCGCCGCCCGCGGCGGCCCTCGCCGTCGAAGTCGTCGGACGGGCCGGTGTGCTGGGCGGCCTGCGGGCGCTCCTCGGAGCGCTGCTCCTGCCGGCGGCCCTCGCCACGACCCTCACCGCGAGCCTCGCCACGGTTCTCACCGCGGGCCTCGCCACGGCCCTCGCCGCGGGCCTCGGTCCGCTGCTCACCGTCGGCGGCACCGTCGGTGCGGTCCCGGCGCGGCATGTTGGGCAGCTCGACCTGCTGGTCGGGCTCGCGGACGCGGTCGCGACGGGCGCGCTCGCGGCGCGACAGGCGCGGGGAGCCGTCCTCCGAGCGCTCCTGACGTTCCTGGCGCTCCGAGCGCTCGGGACGGTCGGCCCGGCCGCCGGTGAAGTCGTCGAGCGTCGGCTCGGGACGCTGCTGCGGGGTGCGCACCGGCTCCACGACCGGGACCTCGAGGGTGGGGGCCTGCTCGGTGACCGGCGGGGCACCGGCGGGGGCGCCGGCGCGGCGCGACCGGGTGCGGGTCGCGGGCGCCGCCTGGGCGGGGGCCTGCTCCTGCACCGGCTCCTGCACCGGGGCCTGCTCGGCGACGGGGCTCGGGGCCTGAGCCGGGGTCTGGGCGGGAGCCGCGGCCGCGCCGTCGGCGGCGGGCTCGGGGCGCGCGCTGCGCTGCGGCGCGCCGGACTGGTGCTCGCGGATGGCGGCGAGCAGGTCCACCTTGCGCATGCGGCCGGTGCCGGAGATGCCGAGCTCGGTCGCGAGCGCCTGCAGCTGCGGCAGGCGCAGCGCGGACAGGCTCCCCGTCCGGCGCGCGGGCGCCTCGGCGGTCGCAGCGTCGGTGGCAGCGATGTCGGTGGTGTCGGTCACGAAGGTCCTTCCCCCTCGTCGGAGCGACGGACCGGCGGACCCGGCGCTTCGTCGGGTCCGGGGGTGTCGCGTTGACTGCCCGATCGGGCAGGAATCGGGAATCCACGGCCGCGCGCAGAGACGCGGCGAGAACGTGGACACGCACCCGGGAGCGGGGGGACGGGCGCTGCAGGAAGACGGTCCTGCGAGCAGTTGTTCTCCGACCAGCGTCCGCCGAAAACGGTCCCGCCGTGAGTGCTGATGACGATGCTAACACCCGGGGGCCCGCTGTCCTTCCCCGTCCCCCGTTCGGACGCGCGGCGCGTCGCGCCGCGGCCCACCACCGGGAGGGCTACCCGACCCGCCAGGAGACGCCGCTCGGGTGCACGGGCAGGTCGTGGACGTCCCACGCCCCGTGCGCCCCGGCGACCGAGCGGACCCGCGGCACCCCGGCCGCCCCGGTCAGCACGAGCACGCTGGGCCCGGCCCCGGAGACGACGGCCGCCAGCCCGGCCTCGCGCAGCGCCTCGAGCAGCTGCGCCGACCGCGGCATGGCCGGTGCGCGCTGGGCCTGGTGCAGCCGTTCCTCGGTGGCGTCCAGCAGCAGCGACGGGTCCGCGGTCAGGGCGTGCACGAGCAGCCCGGCGCGGCCTGCGGTCAGCGCGGCGTCCCCGTGCGGCACCGTCGCGGGCAGCAGGGCCCGGGCCCGCGACGTCGCGAGCTCCTCGGCCGGCACGCACACCACGGCGCGGACGTCGGGGTGCACGTCGAGGCGGACGGACCGCACGGCGTCGGGGTGCGTGGGGTCCTCACCGCGCGTCCAGGCGATGGTGAACCCGCCGTGCACGGCGGGCGCGGCGTTGTCCGGGTGCCCCTCGCGCCGGGAGGCCTCGAGCAGGACGCGGGCCCGGGTGTCCTGCTCGGTCTCGGTCACGACCCCGGCCGCCAGCAGCAGGGCCCGGGCCGCGGCCAGGCCCGCCACGATCGCCGAGGCGGACGACCCCAGACCCCGGCCGTGCGGGATGACGTTGCGGCACAGCAGGTCCAGCCCGGCCGAGGTGTACCCGGCCGCGGCCAGCTCCTCGCGCAGGACCCGCACGACGAGGTGCCGCTCGTCGGTCGGCACGGCCCCCTCGCCCTGCCCCCGCACGCGCACGGCCAGCCCCCCGGCGCTCACCTCGGCGCGGACCTCGTCGCACAGGTCCAGCGCCAGCCCGAAGGCGTCGAACCCCGGGCCGAGGTTCGCGCTGGTCGCCGGGACGCGGACGGTCACGGCCGTCCCCACCGGCAGCGGCGCGAGGACCCGGGGCCGGGTGGGGACGCTGACCACGGGCCGTGCGGAGTCGGACACGCGACTCAGACGTCCAGGCCGATGGCCCGGGCGATGGTCACCGCGTCCGGCTGCACGCGCACCGGCTCGACCGCGCCGGAGCCCCCGGCCAGCTCCAGGGCCCACTGCGGGTCCTTGAGCCCGTGCCCGGTGACCGTGATGACGATGGTCTGACCCGGCTCGACCTCACCGGCCTCCGCGGCGGCGAGCAGACCGGCCACCCCCGCGGCGGAGGCGGGCTCGACGAAGACGCCCTCGCGGGCCGACAGCCAGCGGTGCGCGGCGAGGATCTGCTCGTCGGTGACGGCGTCGATGCGGCCGCCGGAGTCGTCGCGGGCCGTGGTGGCCCCGGTCCACGAGGCGGGGTGGCCGATGCGGATCGCCGTGGCGATCGTCTCGGGGTGGTCGACGGGGTGCCCCTTGACGATGGGGGCCGCGCCGGCGGCCTGGAAGCCCCACATCTTCGGCGTGCGGGAGGCGACCCCGTCCTTCGCGTACTCGGTGTAGCCCTTCCAGTACGCCGTGATGTTGCCGGCGTTGCCGACGGGCAGCGCGTGGATGTCCGGGGCGTCCCCGAGGACGTCCACGACCTCGAAGGCGCCGGTCTTCTGGCCCTCGATGCGGAACGGGTTGACCGAGTTGACCAGCTCGACGGGGTAGGCCTCGGCGAGCTTGCGCGCCTGGTTCAGGCAGTCGTCGAAGTTGCCGTCGACCTGCAGGATCGTCGCGCCGTGGGCGACGGCCTGGGACAGCTTGCCCATGGCGATCTTGCCGTCGGGCACGAGGACGGCGCAGCGGATGCCGGCGGCCGTGGCGTAGGCCGCGGCCGAGGCGGACGTGTTGCCCGTCGAGGCGCAGATGACGACCTCGGCGCCGTGCTCCTTGGCCTTGCTCATGGCCATCGTCATGCCGCGGTCCTTGAAGGACGCGGTCGGGTTGCAGCCCTCGACCTTGATCAGGACGCGGCCCCGCACCAGCTCGGACAGGTGCCGCGCCGGGACCAGCGGCGTCCCGCCCTCGCCCAGGGTGACGACCGGAGTCGCCTCGGTCACGGGCAGCCGGTCCCGGTACTCCTCGATGAGACCCCGCCACACGTGCGCCATCAGGCGTCTCCCCCCTCGACCCGCAGCACGCCCGCCACGGAGTCCACGATGTCCAGCTGTTCGAGTTCGTCGACCGTGGTCGACAGCGCCGCGTCGGTGGCGCTGTGGGTCACGACGACCAGGACCGCGCGGCCCGCGTCGTCCTGACGCTGCTGCACGGCCTCGATGGAGACGCCGTGCGCGGCGAAGACACCGGCCACCTGGGCCAGCACGCCGGGCCTGTCGGCCACGTCCAGGCGCACGTGGTACCGCGTGACCGTCTCGGCCATGGGCTGCACGGCCAGCTGCGCGTAGGCCGACTCCCCGGGCCCGCGGCCCCCGACGACCTTGTGCCGCGCGACGGCGACGACGTCGCCCATCACGGCGCTGGCCGTGGGCCGCCCGCCCGCGCCGGGGCCGTAGAACATGAGCTGCCCGGCCGCCTCCGCCTCGACGTACACGGCGTTGAACGCCCCGCGGACCCCGCCGAGCTGGTGCTCGCGCGGCAGCATCGCCGGGTGCACCCGCACCGAGACGGCCTCGTTGCCGTCGGCGTCGGTGCCGCGCTCGCAGATCGCCAGCAGCTTCACGACGCAGCCCTGCAGCTCGGCGGCGCGCACGTCGGCCGCGCTGACCTCGGTGATGCCCTCGCGGTGGACGTCGTCGAGGCTGACGCGGGTGTGGAAGGCGAGGGAGGCGAGGATCGCGGCCTTGGCGGCGGCGTCGAAACCCTCCACGTCCGCCGTCGGGTCGGCCTCGGCGTACCCGAGGGCCTGCGCCTGCTCGACGGCCTCGGCGAACCCCATGCCCGTCGTGTGCATCTGGTCCAGGACGTAGTTCGTCGTCCCGTTGACGATGCCCAGCACGCGCGTGACGCGGTCGCCGACGAGGGACTCGCGCAGCGGGCGCAGCAGCGGGATGGCCCCGGCCACGGACGCCTCGTAGTACAGGTCGACGCCGTTCTTGGCCGCGGCCTCGTACAGCGCCGGGCCGTCGGCGGCCAGCAGCGCCTTGTTCGCGGTGACGACCGAGGCGCCGTGCTCGACGGCGCGCAGGACGAGGGACCGGGCCGGCTCGATGCCGCCGATGACCTCGATGACGACGTCGGCGCGCGTCACCAGCTCCTCGGCGTCGGTCGTGAACAGCGACGCGTCGATGCCCGCCCCGCGGTCGCGGCCCAGACGGCGCACCGCGATCCCGACGAGCTCGAGCGGCGCGCCCACGCGCGCCGCGAAGTCGTCGGCCTGCGTCGTCAGCAGGCGCGCGACCTCGGCGCCCACCACACCGCACCCGAGCAGCGCGACCTTCACCGGCTCCACCGCTTGCGCTCCCTCAGTTCGTCCTGCACGATCCGCCCCACCCTCTCACCCCGCGTCAGGTCGCCCCGACCACCGGGCGTCCTCAGCCGGCGTCCAGCGCCAGCAGGTCCTCGGGCGTCTCCCGGCGCACGAGGACCCGGGCGGCACCGTCGCGCACCGAGACCACCGCCGGGCGCGGGACCTGGTTGTAGTTGCTGGCCATGCTGCGGCAGTAGGCACCCGTGCCGGGGACGGCGAGCAGGTCCCCCGCCGCGGCGTCGGCGGGCAGGAACTCGTCGCGCACGACCACGTCGCCGCTCTCGCAGTGCTTGCCGACGACCCGGGACAGCACGCCCGGCGCGGTGGAGGCGCGCGAGGCGATGGTGGCGGAGTAGTCCGCGCCGTACAGGGCGGTGCGGATGTTGTCGCTCATCCCGCCGTCGACCGAGACGTAGCGCCGGTTCGCGCCGCCGTCGAGGTCGACGACCTTGGTGGTGCCGACCTCGTAGAGCGTGAAGGTGCTCGGGGCCGCGATCGCGCGCCCCGGCTCGACCGAGACCCGCGGGACCGCGATGCCCTGCACGAGGCACTCGCGGGCCACGATCTCGGCGAGCCGGCCGGCGATCTCGACCGGGGCCAGCGGGGTGTCCTCGGAGGTGTAGGCCACGCCGTACCCGCCGCCGAGGTCGATCTCGGGCAGCTCGACGCCGTGCTCGCGCTCGACCTTGCGGTGCAGCTCCAGCAGCCGGCGGGCCGAGACCTCGAAACCGCCGAGGTCGAAGATCTGCGAGCCGATGTGGCTGTGCAGGCCCAGCAGGTGCAGCTCCGGGCGCGACAGGACCCGCGCCACGGCGGTCTCGGCGGCTCCGCTCGTCAGCGACAACCCGAACTTCTGGTCCTCGTGGGCCGTGGCGATGTACTGGTGGGTGTGCGCCTCGACGCCGACGGTGACGCGCAGCATGACGGGCGCGACCAGCCCGCGCTCGCGGGCCAGGTCGGCGACGACGTCGATCTCCTCCAGGGAGTCCACGACGATCCGGCCGACGCCGGCCTCCAGGGCCGTGGAGATCTCCCGGCGCGACTTGTTGTTGCCGTGCAGCGCGATCCGGCCCGGCAGCACCCCGCCGCGCAGACCCAGCTCCAGCTCACCGCCGGAGGCGGTGTCCAGGTGCAGGCCGTCCTCGGCGATCCAGCGGGCCACGCCCGTGGCCAGGAACGCCTTGGACGCGTAGTAGACGTCCGCCCCGCCGCACAGGTCGGCGAAGGCGTCGGCGAAGGCGTTGCGGAACGCCACCGCGCGCGAGCGGAAGTCCAGCTCGTCGACGACGAACAGCGGGGTGCCGTGGGTGCGCGCGAGGTCGGCGACGTCGACCCCGCCGACCTGCAGGGCCCCGCCGTCCCCGCGCCGGACGGTGCGGGCCCACAGCTGCGGCAGCAGCTCGTTGACGTCGGCCGGGGGCTTGAGCCACGCCGGCACGACCGCGATGTCCGCCACTTACATCCGCTCCGGAGCCGAGACGCCGAGCAGGCCCAGGCCGTTGGCCAGCACCTGCCGCGTGGCGTCGTTGAGCCACAACCGCGTCCGGTGGACGTCGGTGACCTCCTCGCCGGCGCGGGGGGTCACCCGGCAGGCGTCGTAGAACTTGTGGAACCGCCCCGCCAGCTCCTCCAGGTACCGCGCGACCCGGTGCGGTTCGCGCAGCTCCCCGGCGCGCTTGACGACGCCGGGGAACTCGGCGAGCGCGGCCAGCAGCAGCGACTCGGTCTCGTCGGTCAGCAGCGCCGGGTCGAAGGCGTCCTCGCGGCGCACCCCGGCCGCGGCGGCGTTGACGCCGACGTTGGCCGTGCGGGCGTGGGCGTACTGCACGTAGAAGACGGGGTTGTCGTTGCTGCGCCGGGTCAGCAGGTCCAGGTCGACGTCGATGCTGGAGTCGACGCTGGAGCGCACCAGGGAGTACCGCGCCGCGTCGACGCCGACGGCGCCCACCAGGTCCTCCATCGTCACGACCGTGCCGGCCCGCTTGCTCATGCGGACCGGGACGCCGTCCTTGACGAGGTTGACCATCTGGCCGATGAGGATCTCCAGGTTCACCCCGGGGGTGTCGCCGAAGGCGGCGCACAGCGCCATCATCCGGCCGACGTACCCGTGGTGGTCGGCGCCCAGCATGTAGACGCAGCGGTCGAAACCGCGCTCGCGCTTGTCGAGGTAGTAGGCGATGTCGCCGGAGATGTAGGCCGCGGTGCCGTCGCTCTTGAGGACGACGCGGTCCTTGTCGTCGCCGAAGTCGCTCGTGCGCAGCCACTCCGCGCCGTCGGCGGTGTACATCCGGCCGAGGTCGCGCAGCTTCTGCACGGCGCGCTCGACGGCGCCGGAGGCGTGCAGGGAGTCCTCGTGGAAGTAGACGTCGAACTCGACGCCGAACTCGGACAGGCTCTGCTTGATCTCGGCGAACATCAGGTCGACGCCCTCGCGCCGGAACGTCTCCTGCTGCTCCTCGCGCGGCTGCTGCAGGACGTCGGGCACGCGGGCCTCGACCTGCTCGGCGATGTCGGTGACGTAGTCCCCGCCGTACCCGTCCTCGGGGGCGGGCTCGCCGTTCGCGCGGGCCATCAGCGACCGGGCGAACCGGTCGATCTGGCCGCCGTGGTCGTTGAAGTAGTACTCGCGGGTGACCGAGGCGCCGGAGGCCTGCAGGATGCGGGCCAGGGAGTCGCCCACGGCGGCCCAGCGGGTGCCGCCGAGGTGGATCGGGCCGGTCGGGTTCGCGGAGACGAACTCGAGGTTGACCTTCTCGCGGCTCAGCTCGGCGGCCGTGCCGTAGGCCGCGCCGGCGGTGACGATCGCGTGCGCCAGCTCCCCCGCCGCGGCGGCGTCGAGGGTGACGTTGAGGAACCCGGGCCCGGCGATGTCGACGGCCTTCACGCCGGGGACCTGGGCCAGGCGCCGCTGCAGGACCGTCGCCACGTCGCGGGGCGCCGCGCCGGCCTTCTTGGCCAGCTGGAGGGCCACGCTGGTCGCCCAGTCGCCGTGGTCGCGGTTCTTGGGGCGCTCCACGCGGACCTCGGCCGGCACGTCGGCGGGGTCCAGGGACAGCTCTCCGGCGGCGACGGCGGCGGTCAGGGCGTCCCTCAGGGCAGCTGAGAGCTCGGCGGGAGTCACGAGCGACAAGCCTACCGGCGCACGTCGGTACCCCCGTCCCCCACCGTCGTCCCGCCGTCGTCCCGCCGTCCCCGCGCCGTCCCCGCGCCGTCCGGGTGACCGCGCGGGCGGACCGGGCGGGGGTGGTCGGGGACGCGGCGCATCGCTGGTAGTGTCGGCGACGCACCGCAGGGCCCCCGTAGCTCAGCGGATAGAGCATCGGCCTCCGGAGCCGTGTGCGCAGGTTCGAGTCCTGCCGGGGGCACTTCCACGAAGGGCGCCGCACACCGTGCGGCGCCCTTCGCCGTGTCCGCCCCGCGCGCGGGGCCGGCGAGGGGGTCCGCGGGTGGACGTGCAGGACGCGCTGGCGATGGCGCGGGGACTGGTGGCGCAGCACGGGCTGGACGGCTGGACGGTCGTGCTGGACCGGGCGCGCACGCGCGCCGGGGTGTGCCGGGCCGACCGGCGCCAGATCGGGCTGAGCGGGCCGCTGACGGCGCTGCACGCCGAGGCCGAGGTCCGCGACACGGTGCTGCACGAGATCGCCCACGCCCTCGTGGGGCCCGGCCACGGCCACGACGCGGTGTGGCGGGCCACCGCCCGCCACATCGGCTGCTCGGGCGAGCGCACGTCGAGCGGGCCGCGGGTGGCCGGTCCCTGGGTGGGCACCTGCCCGGCGGGGCACGTCACGACGCGGCACCGGCGGCCGGCGCGCGTGCTCTCGTGCGGGCGCTGCGGGCCCGGGTTCGACCCGGGGAACGTCGTGCGGTGGACCTTCGGGGGCGAGCCGGTCCCGGCGGCGGCGATGCCCGCGAGCTACCGCGCCGACGTGGAGCTGCTGCGCACCGGGACGGCGGGGACGGGCGGGGCGGCCGGGCCGGGCCCGCGGCTGCCCGTGGGCTCGTGGGTCCGCGTGGGCGGCGGCGGCCCGCACGCGGGCAGCACGGGGCAGGTCGTGGCGCTCGGGCGCAGCCGCTACCGGGTCCGCACGCGCGGCGGGGTGCTCACCGTCCCCTTCGCCCTCGCCGACCCCCTCCCCGGCCCCCGCACCGGCCCCTCCCCGGGCCCGGTGGGCTGAGCCGGGCTCAGGCGGGCAACTGCGCCTCGACCGCCGCGCGCAGCGCCGGGTCCTGCGGGGTCGTCCGCGAGCGCCAGCGGCCCACGACCCGCCCGTCGGGGGCGAGGAGGAACTTCTCGAAGTTCCAGGCCACGTCACCGGCCGCGCCGTCGGCGTCGGGGGCCTGCGTGAGGGTGGCGTACAGCGGGTGCCGGCCGGCGCCGTTGACGTCGGCCTTGGCCGTCATGGGGAAGGTGGTGCCCCAGGTGGCCGAGCAGTACTCGGCGATCTCCTCCTCCGTGCCCGGTTCCTGGCCCGCGAACTGGTTGCAGGGCACGCCCAGGACGGTGAACCCGCGGTCGCCGTACTCCCGCTGCAGCTCCTCCAGGCCCTCGTACTGCGGCGTGAAGCCGCAGCGGGAGGCGACGTTGACGACGAGGACGGCCTTGCCGGCCAGGGCCGCGGTGTCCAGCGGGCCGCCGGTGAGCGCGGTGAGGGGGGTGTCGAGGGGGGACGTCACGGGCGGAACGTACACCGGGTCCCCCGCGGCCCGGTCAGCGCCCGGCGAGCACCTCGCGGACGGCCTCGCGGGCCGCGCGGGAGGCCCCGACGGTGCTGGCCGAGGGGCCGTAGCCGACGAGGTGCAGCCGGGGCTCGCGCACGACGCGGGTGCCGTCGACGAGGATGCCGCCGCCGGGCTCGCGCAGCCGCAGCGGGCGCAGGTGGTCCAGGGCGGGGCGGAACCCCGTGGCCCACAGGACCGCGTCGGCGCGCTGGGTGGACCCGTCGGCCCACTGCACCCCGTCGGGGGTCAGGCGCGCGAAGGGCGGGTGCCGCTTGAGGACGCCGCGGTCGCGCAGCGCGGCGACCTCGGGGGTCAGGGCCAGGCCGGTGGCCGAGACGACGCTGCCGGGCGGTTCGCCGCGCGCGACGCGCCGGGCGACGACCTCGACGGCGGCGCGGCGGGCCTCGACGTCGAACTCCTCGCGGAACTCCGGTTCGCGGCGGGTGACCCAGGTGGTGCCCACCCCGGCCCCGGCGAGCTCGGCGAGGTGCTGAACGGCGGAGATGCCGCCGCCGACCACGACGACGTGCTGGCCGGTGAACTCCTGCGGCCCGGCGTAGTCGGCGGTGTGCAGCTGCCGGCCGCCGAAGGTGCCGGCCCCGGGGTAGGACGGCCAGAAGGGCCGGGTCCAGGTGCCGGTGGCGTTGACGACGGCGCGGGCGGCGAAGGACCCGGCCGTGGACTCGACGAGCAGCCGGGCCCCCGCGGCGTGGACGGCGTGGACGGCGACGGGCCGGCGGACGGGGTGCCCCAGGCGCCGTTCGTACTCGGCGAAGTAGGCGGGCACGACCTCGCGGACGGGGGCCCGCGGGTCCACGGCGCCCAGCGGGTACCCGGGCAGGTCGTGGACGCCGTTGACGCGCGCCATGACGAGGCCGGGCCAGCGGTGGCGCCAGGCGCCGCCGGGGGCGTCGTCGGCGTCGAGGACGACGTAGCCGCGCCCGGGCGCCAGCCCGGCGCGGTCGAGGAAGTGGGCGGCGGACAGCCCGCCCTGGCCCGCGCCCACGACGACGACGTCGACCGTGCTGAGCGCGGGGCTCACGGCTGCCCCGCGGCCGGCCTGGTCCGCGAACGGGTCGTCACGAAGAGTGATCGTAATCGTCCGGGGCTCCGCGCGTCGGGGAAGCCGCCGGCCCCGCCGCTACCCTCACCGGGTGGAGCCCACCCCCGAGCGCGAAGTCCTGACCTGGTCGACCTTCGGGGAGGCCGTCCGCGACCTCGCCTCCCGCATCGCCCGCGACGGGTACCGGCCCGAGGTGCTGCTGGGCATCGCCCGCGGCGGGCTGCCGCTGGCGGCGGGCCTGGCCTACGCCCTGGACGTCAAGGAGACCGCGACGATCAACGTCGAGTTCTACACCGGCGTCGACTCCCGGCTGCCCGAGCCCGTCGTCCTGCCGCCGTCGGTGGACCTGTCCGAGCTCGCCGGCCGCGACGTGCTGGTCGTCGACGACGTCGCCGACACCGGCCGCACGCTGGGCGTCGTGGTGCGCATGTGCGCCGAGGCGGGCGTGCGGGTGCGCTCGGCCGTGGTCTACCGCAAGCCCACGACGACGCTCGCGCCGGAGTACGCCTGGCGCGAGACCGACCGCTGGATCGAGTTCCCCTGGTCCGCGCAGGGGCCCGTGCCCGAGCTCGGTGGCGGCGCGGCCTCAGCCTGAGCGGCGGGCGGTGCGCGCGGTCGGGGTCGCCGTCAGCGGGTCCTGCGGCCACGGGTGCCGGGGGTAGCGTCCCCGCACCTCCGCGCGCACCGACGGGTACACGTCGCGCCAGAACGACCCCAGGTCGGCGGTGACCGCCAGCGGCCGGCCCGCGGGTGAGAGCAGGTGCAGGACCACCGGCACCCGGCCGTCGACGAGCCGCGGGGTGGCGGTCCAGCCGAAGGCCTCCTGCAGCTTCAGCGCGACGACCGGCCGCGCGGGGTCGGCGTAGTCGACGCGGACGCGGCGCCCCGTCGGGACGGGCAGGTCCACGGGGGCCAGCTCGTCGAGGCGGCCGGCCTGCGGCCACGGCAGCCGGGCGCGCAGGGCGGCGGCGACGTCGAGGCGGGCCAGGTCCCGGCGCGAGCGCACCCCGGCCAGCTGCGTCCCGAGCCACTCGGGCAGGGTCGCGAGCAGGTGCTCGTCGCCCAGGTCGGGCCACGGCTCGCCCTGGGCCGCGCGGCAGCACGCCACGCGGGCCCGCAGGGACGCGGCGGCCGGCCCGAACGTCAGCAGGCCCAGCCCCTCGCGGCGCACGCCCTCGGCGACGGCGTCGGCGACCGCGGCGGCGGGCGGGTGCGGCAGCGGCCGGGCCGACAGCTCCAGCGCGCCCAGGCGCTCGACCCGGCGCGCGCGGACGTCGCCGTCCCAGCGGACCTCCTCGACGACCTCCACGCCCACGACGTCGCGGGCGGTACCCTCGTCCAGGGGCGCCGCCGCGCGCACGCGGGCCGCGGCCCGGCCGGGGACGCGGTCGGCGACGGCCACCGCGAGCCACGGCGAGGACCGCAGCCCGCTGCCGTCGGCGAGCTCGACGCCCGTCCCGCCGGCCGTCGCGTACGCGGCACCGCCGGGCGCGCGCTGCCGGGCCACGCGCTCGGGGTGGGCCAGGGCGACGACCGTGCCGGCGGCCAGGTCCCGGGGCACCCCCGTGCCGGGGTGCTCGGGGGCCAGCGCCCGCAGCCGCCGCACCTCCCGCCGCCAGCCGGGGTCGCCGTCGCGCTCGGCGGCCCGCCAGGCGGCGACGAGGTCGTCCCCGGACCGGCCGCCGTCCTCCGACAGCAGGGCGACGACCTCGGCGGCCGCCGTCGACCCGACCCGCCCGGCGCCCTGGAGCAGGGCCCGGGCCAGCCGGGGGTGCAGGCCCACGTCGGCCATCGCGCGCCCCAGCGCGGTGATCGTCCCGCCCTCCAGCGCGCCGAGCCGGTGCAGCGCCTCGCGGGCGGCGCTCAGGGGGCCCGCGGGGGGCGGGTCGAGCAGGGCCAGGTCCTCCAGGTCGCCCCAGCCGGCCGTCAGCAGCGCGAAGCCCGTGAGGTCGGCGGTGAGGATCTCCGGCGCCGAGTGCGCCGGCAGCAGCGCGTGGTCGGCGGCCGACCAGGCCCGCAGCACCGCGCCGGGGGCCTCGCGGGCGGCGCGACCGGCCCGCTGGTCGGCCGAGGCGCGGGAGACGCGGACGGTGTCCAGGCCCCCGAAACCGCGGGCGTGGTCCACGCGCGGGACCCGGGACAGGCCCGCGTCGACGACGACGCGGACGCCGGGCACCGTGAGGCTGGACTCGGCCACGGCCGTGGACAGCACGACCCGGCGCCGGGTCCCCGGCCGCAGAGCAGCGTCCTGCTCGGCACCGGAACGCCTGCCGTGCAACGGGACCACGTCGGCGTCCACGCCCCGCAACCGGCCCTCGACGGACCGGATCTCCCCCGTGCCGGGCAGGAAGGCGAGCACGTCCCCGGGGTGCTCGGCCAGCGCCCGGCGCACCAGGGCCGCGACGTGGTCCAGCAGCGCGGGGTCGACGCGCAGGCCGTCGGGGGGCCGCACGGGGCGCGGCGGCGGGCACCACAGCACCTGCAGCGGGTGGACGGGCGCGGTGGCCGTCACGACCGGGCCGCCCAGCAGCTGCGCCAGCCGGGGCACGTCCAGGGTCGCCGAGGCCGCGACCAGGCGCAGGTCCTCGCGCAGCAGCTGCCGCGACTGCAGGGCGAAGGCGAGGACGAGGTCGGCGTCGAGCTGGCGCTCGTGGACCTCGTCGAGCAGCAGCGCCCCCACGCCGGGCAGCTCGGGGTCGCGCAGCAGCCGCCGCAGCAGCAGCCCCGTCGTGACGACCTCGACGCGGGTGCCCGGGCCGGCCCGGCGCTCCCCGCGCACGGCGTAGCCGACGGTGCCGCCCACCTCCTGCCCCAGCAGGGCCGCCATCCGGGCCGCGGCGGCGCGCGCGGCGACCCGGCGGGGTTCGGCGACGACGACCCGGCCGGGGACGTGGTCGGCCAGGGCCAGCGGGACGAGGGTCGTCTTGCCCGTGCCCGGCGGGGCCTGCAGGACGGCCGTGCCCGCGGCGTCCAGGGCGGCCAGCAGGCCGGGGACGGCGACGCCGACCGGCAGGGAGTCGAGCAGTCCGTCGGCGAGCACGGGCTCATCCTGCCCGGACGCGCTCCCGCCGCCGGTACCGGTGGCGGACGACGAGCCCGGTGGCGCCACCGGCGACCAGGACGAGGGCGAGGACCTGGCGCGCGCCCAGCACCGGCCCGGCCCCCTCCCACGCGTACCCGCCCGAGCTCAGCCCCGCGAGGCGCTCGAAGTGGTTGCGGGCTCCGGGGAAGAAGAAGTCGTCGACGCCGTAGGCGACCGGGAAGGCGGCCGGGCCCCCCAGGAGGGTGGCGACGGCCCACTGCGGCCGGTGCCGGGACTCGTGCGCGGCCAGGGCCGCGGCGTCGGCGGGCAGCGTCGGGAAGCGCGGGGAGACGACCATGTCGCCGAAGTTGACGGTCCGCTTGCCCGCCACGGCCTCGGCGACGACGCCGACGTAGTAGTCCGCGGCCGCGTACCGGCAGACCGTCAGGCCCCGGGCGTCGGCGTACAGCATCGCCAGCCCCGTCTCGGGCCACGTCGCGACCTTCTGCGCCGCCACCGACGCGGTGAGCGGGGCGACCTCGTCCGTCGAGCCCCAGTCCTCCCCGGGCGGGGCGGCGCACACGGGCGCGTCCCCGAGGTCGGTGAGGCTGCGCCAGGTGGTGCCGACGAGGATCAGCCCCACGGCCAGGCCCGCCACGACGCCCTGGGCGACCCGCACGGGCGCGCGCCGGACGGGGGCGTGCCGGCCCCGCAGCCACCAGTAGGCGGCGCCGAGGACACCGGCGACGAGCAGCCAGAAGAAGAGGTGGACGGCGGCGCGGCTGTGCGGGTGGCTGTACCCCCACCACTGACGCCGGCGCCGCCCCACCCCGGCCAATCTAGGCCGGGACGCTCAGTTCGTCCCGGCGCCGGTGCCGCGACCGCCGCGGCGGCGACGGCGGGGAGCGCCCCCGGACCCGGCGGACCCGGCGGCGGGCCCGGCGGGCGTGCGCTGCGCGGTGCGCTGCGGGGCGGTCGGCACGGGCGAGCTCGCCGGGTCGACCCAGGCCGCCGCCGGGCCGACGAGGCGCGCGGTCAGCTCGTGACCGGTCCCCACCGGGGTCCACTGCGGGGAGATCCCCGCCTGCCGGGCCAGGGTCCGCACGTCGGCGCGCTGGTCCGGCGTCGCGACCGTCACGACGAGGCCGCCGGCCCCGGCGCGGGCCGTGCGGCCCGAGCGGTGCAGGTACGCCTTGTGCTCGGTCGGCGGGTCGACGTGCACGACGAGGCCGACCTCGTCGACGTGGATGCCGCGCGCGGCGATGTCGGTGGCGACCAGGACGCGGACCGAGCCGTCGGAGAAGGCCCCGAGGTTGCGCTCGCGGGCGTTCTGGCTGAGGTTGCCGTGCAGGTCCACGGCCGGGACGCCCGCGGCCGTCAGCTGCTTGGCGAGCTTCTTCGCGCCGTGCTTGGTGCGGGTGAACAGCACCGTGCGGCCCTGGCCGGCGGCCAGCTCGCGCACGAGGGCGTTCTTGGTGTCGGCGGCCACCTCGAGGACGTGGTGCTCCATCGTCGAGACGGGTGCGACGGCCGGGTCGACCGAGTGCACGACCGGCTCGGACAGGTAGCGCTTGACCAGGACGTCGATGCCGTTGTCGAGGGTGGCCGAGAACAGCAGCCGCTGGCCGACGACGGGGGTGGCGTCCATGAGGCGCTTGACGCCGGGCAGGAAGCCCAGGTCGGCCATGTGGTCGGCCTCGTCCAGGACGGTGACCTCGACGGCGTCGAGCCGGCAGTGGCCCTGCCCGATGAGGTCCTCGAGCCGGCCGGGGCAGGCGATGAGGACGTCGACGCCCTCGCGCAGGGCGGTGACCTGCGGGTTCTGGCCCACGCCGCCGAAGACGACGGCGGTGCGCAGCCCGGCCGCGGCGGCCAGGGGCTTGACGGTCTCGGCGACCTGGTTGGCCAGCTCGCGGGTGGGGACCAGGACGAGGGAGCGCGGGCGGGTGCTGCGCCGGGGCCGGCCCGAGGCCGCCACGCGCGCCACCAGCGGCAGGGCGAACGCGATGGTCTTGCCGCTGCCCGTGCGGCCGCGGCCCAGGACGTCGCGGCCGGCCAGGGAGTCCGGCAGCGTGGCGCTCTGGATGGGGAACGGGCTGCTCACGCCGCGCCCGGCGAGGACGTCGACGAGGGCCTGCGGCACCCCGAGCTCGGCGAAGGAGCGGTCGTCGGCGACGACCTCGGTCGCGGTGTCGGGGACGACCTGCGGGCGCGGGGCCTCGGTGCGCTGCGCGGGCACGGCCTGCGCGCCGGCACCGGTACCGGCACCGCCACCGCCGGAGCGGCGACGGCGGCGCGGGCGCGGCACCGAGGAGTCGTTCGAGGGGGTGGTGGACGTGCGGGGGCCGCGGGACGCGGACGAGTTCACGTGGAGCCTTCCGGTGATCGGACACGACGGGGATCGGCCGTGGTGCCCGCGGACTGACCGGACTGAACACTCGACCGCGGCCGCCCCGGTGGACGACCGCCGACGACCACCCTAGTCGCCGTCACGGCACTCCATCGGCAGGCGGGGGGGCGCGCACGACGGTTCGTGACCGATCCCACTCCCCCTCGGCACTCCCCCGCCCCGCGGTGGCGGGGGAGGCGGGGGGAGGCGGGGTGCGGACGCGGCTTGCTCCGCCGGGCAGTGGAGAGGCTAACCTCACTCACGTGTCCACCTCGACGAGCGCGCCGCCCCCGGCGGCCGCCCCCGCACGGCGCCGGCCCGCCGCCCGGCGCCGCGTCAGCCGGCCCGCGGCCCTCGTCACCGCCCTCGCCCTGCTGGTCCTGGCGGTCCTGGCGAGCCTGGCCGTCGGCTCGCGGGAGGTCCCGCTCGGGACCGTCCTGGACGCCCTGCGCGGGCTGGGCGGCACCTCCCAGGACGCCCTCGTCGTGCGCGAGCTGCGCGTGCCCCGCACCCTCGTCGGCATCGTGGTCGGCGTGGCCCTGGGGCTGTCCGGGGCCCTCATGCAGGCCCTGACCCGCAACCCGCTGGCCGACCCCGGGCTGCTGGGCGTCAACGCCGGGGCCGCGGCCGCCATGGTCACCGCGCTGGCCTTCCTCGGCGTCACGTCCCGGCTGCAGCTGGTGTGGGCCGCGATGGCCGGCGCCGCGGTCGTCTCCGTCGCCGTCTACGTGCTGGGCGCCACCGGCCGCGGCGGGGCGACCCCCGTGCGGCTGGCCCTGGCCGGGACGGCCGTCTCGGCCGCGCTCTACGCCTACACCAGCGCGCAGGTCCTGCTGGACACCACGACCTTCGACCGGTTCCGCTTCTGGCAGGTCGGCTCCCTGGCCGGGCACGACACGACCGTCTTCTGGCAGATGCTGCCGTTCTTCGCCGTCGGGACGGCCCTGGCCCTGGCGCAGGCCCGCCCCCTGAACGCCCTGGCCCTGGGCGACGACTCCGGCCGGGCGCTGGGCGCCCACGTCACCCGCACCCGCGTGCTGACCGCCCTGGCCGTCACCCTGCTGTGCGGGGCCGCGACCGCCACCGCCGGGCCGATCGCCTTCGTCGGCCTGGCCGTCCCGCACCTCGTGCGCGCCCTCACCGGGCCCGACCAGCGCTGGGTCCTGCCGTTCTCCTGCGTCCTGTCCCCGGCGCTGCTGCTGTTCGGCGACGTCCTGGGCCGGGTCGTCGTGCGGCCCGGGGAGCTGGAGGTCGGCATCGTGACCGCGCTGCTCGGGGCCCCCGTCCTGGTCGCCCTCGTCCGCCGGCGCCGACTGGCCCAGCTGTGAGCGCCCCCACCGCGGGCCGGGCCGTGCCGCTGCCCCGCCGCGGCGTCGCCGACCGGGCCCGGCGCGGCCGCACCGTCCGCGCCGGCCGCGGGCTGTCCGTGCGGGTCGAGGGCCGCACCCTCACCGTCTGCCTCGGCCTGCTGCTGGCCCTGGGGGCCGTCGTCGCGGTCAGCCTCACCACCGGCGACTACCCGATCTCCGTCCCCGACGTCCTGCGCACCCTCGTGGGGCAGGGGCAGCGGGCCGACGAGTTCATCGTCCTGGGCCTGCGGCTGCCGCGCGTCGTCGTCGGCCTGCTCGTCGGCTGCGCCCTCGGCGTCGCCGGCGCCGTGTTCCAGCTCGTCACCCGCAACCCGCTCGGCTCCCCCGACGTCATCGGGTTCACCTCCGGCGCGGTCACCGGCGCGCTCGTCGTGCTGCTCGTCCTGCACGGCGGCGGCTGGCAGACCTCCTTCGGCGCGCTCGCCGGCGGAGGGGGCACCGCGGTCCTCGTCTACCTGCTGTCCACGCGCGGCGGCGTCCAGGGCTACCGGCTCATCCTCGTCGGCATCGGCGTCTCGGCCGTCCTGCAGGCCGCGAACGACTACCTGCTCACCCGCTCCCGCGTCGAGGACGCCCAGCAGGCCCAGCTGTGGATCACGGGCTCCCTCAACGGCCGGGGCTGGGAGCAGGCCACCCCGCTGGGCGTCGGGCTGGCGGTGCTGCTGCCGGTGCTGCTGCTCTCGGGGCGCTCCCTGACCCTGCTCGACCTCGGCGACGACGCGGCCCGCGCCCTCGGCGTCGACGTCGCCCGCACCCGGCTCGTCGTCCTGGTCGCCGCCACCGCGCTCACCGCGCTGGCCGCCATGGCCGCCGGCCCGATCGCCTTCGTGGCCCTGGCCGCCCCGCAGGTCGCCCGCCGCCTCACCGGCGCCGTCGGGGCCGGCCTCGTCGCCGCCGGCCTCACCGGCGCCCTGCTCCTGCTGGTCAGCGACTTCGCCGCCCAGCGCCTGTTCGCCCCCACCCAGCTGCCCGTCGGCGTCGTGACCGGTGCCGTCGGCGGCCTCTACCTCGCCTACCTGCTGGTCACCCAGTGGCGCCGCGGCCGCGGCTGAGAGGACCCGACGATGACTCCCCCGAACCGGCTGCGTGCCGAGGCCCTCACGCTGGCCTACGACGAGCGCACCATCGCCCGCGACCTCGGCCTGGAGATCCCCGACGGCTCGTTCACCGTCGTCATCGGCCCCAACGCCTGCGGGAAGTCGACGCTGCTGCGGGCCCTGGCCCGCATGGTCAAGCCGACGGCGGGCCACGTGTACCTCGACGGCGAGCAGATCCACTCCCTGCCCTCCAAGGAGGTCGCGCGCCGCCTGGGGCTGCTGCCGCAGACGGCCACCGCCCCCGACGGCATCACGGTCGCCGACCTGGTCGCCCGCGGCCGCTTCCCGCACCAGAAGCTGCTGCGGCAGTGGTCGGCCGAGGACGAGCGGGCCGTCGACGCGGCGATGGCCGCCACGCAGGTCTCCGAGCTGGCCGACCGCACCGTCGACGAGCTGTCCGGCGGTCAGCGCCAGCGCGTGTGGATCGCCATGGCGCTGGCGCAGGAGACGCCCATCCTGCTGCTCGACGAGCCCACGACGTACCTCGACATCGCCCACCAGATCGAGGTCCTCGACCTGTGCGCCCAGCTGCACGAGGAGCAGGACCGCACGATGGTCGCGGTGCTGCACGACCTCAACCACGCCACCCGGTACGCCACCCACCTCGTGGCCCTCAAGGCCGGCACGGTCGTCGCGCAGGGCGACCCCTCCGAGGTCGTGACGGCCGAGCTCGTCGAGGAGGTCTTCGGGCTGCCGTGCGTCGTCGTCCCCGACCCCGAGACGGGGACCCCGCTCGTGGTGCCCCGGGCCCGCAGGAGCCGGCTGGGCGCGGACGCGGGCCCCGCCGCCGCCCACCGCCGGGCCTGACCCCGCCAGGACCGCCCGCGGCGGGGCCGTTTAGCGTGTCGCAGGTGCAACCCGGAAGCGTCGGACGCCTCGGCCTCGTCGTGCACCCCGTGCGCGACACGGTCGAGCAGGCCCGCGTCGTGCAGCGCTGGGCGCACGAGCACGGCAAGGAGGTCGTCGGGCTGCGCACCGACGCCACCCGCCTGCCCGACGACGTGCGGCTCGTCGGCGTGGAGGAGTTCGCCGCGACCGTCGACGCCGTCGTGAGCCTGGGCGGGGACGGCACCATGCTCGGTGCCCTGCGGCTGCTCGTGGGCCGCAAGGTGCCCGTGCTGGGCGTGAACCTGGGGCACCTGGGCTTCCTCGTCGAGCTGGAGCCCAGCGAGCTGCCCGGGGCCCTGGAACGGATCTCCGCGGGCGACTTCACCGTCGAGCCGCACCTGTCCCTGCGGACCGAGCTGCGCACCGGCACCGAGCGCCGGGGGGCGGTGGCCTTCAACGACATCGCGCTGGCCCGCACGCCCGGGCGCGGGACGGTGACGGCGGCGCTGTCGGTCGCCGACCAGCGCATCGGCTACCTGCGCTGCGACGGCATCGTCCTGGCGACCCCGACCGGCTCGACGGCCTACAGCTACGCCGCGGGCGGTCCCGTCGTCTCCCCCGGCGCCGACGCGCTGCTCGTGACGCCCGTGGCCCCCATGTCCGGCATCGCCCGCACCATCGTGCTCGGCGTCGACGAGCCGGTGCGCATCGAGCTGCTGGAGGGCTCCGGCCCGCCCGTCGTCGAGGTCGACGGCATCGCGTCCGGGGAGCTGGCGCCGGGGTCGGTCGTGGAGGTGCACGCCGAGCGCGACGCCGGGCACGTCATCCGGCTCGACGCCGCCGACCACGGCCGGCGCTCGCGGGTCAAGCTCAGCCTCCTGGACCTGCCGCTGCTGCCCGAGGAGATGCTGGAGCTGGTCCCCCGGGAGCTGCGCCGCAGCGAGACCACCCAGCGCCGCTAGGGCGGCGCCCCGGGCCGGTCGGGCCGGTCAGGGGGCCGTCGTCGCGGCGGCGTCGTCCACGGCGGCGCCCTCCACCGCGGCGCCCTCCACCGCGGCGTCGTCCGCGGCGGACGGCGCGCTCTTCGGCTCGACCGTCGACGTGGCGGTCGGGGTCGGCGTCGACCGGCTGCTCGAGGTGGCGGTGGCCGAGCTCGTCGCCGTGCTCGTGGCCGTGCTCGTGGCCGTGGCGTCGCCGGTGGCCGTGGGCGAGGTCGTCGGCTCCTGCGTCGCGGTCCCCGTCGCCGTGCCGGTGGCCGTGCTCGTGGCGGTCCCCGTGGCCGTCGGGGTGGCGGTCGGGGTGCCGGTCGGCGTCGAGGGCGCCTCGGTGACCGTGGTGCCGAGGATGGTGCTGCTCGTCGTCTCCGTGGTGCCCTGCCGCTCGGCGGCCACGCTCGTGCCGGTGAGGTTCTCCCACGCGAAGATCCCGCCCACGCTGAGCAGGAACGCCACGACCCCCAGCAGCACGGCGTGCCGGGCGCGGAACCGCCGGCGCGGCGACGGGCCGCGCCCGGGGTCCGGCGTCGGGCCCGGCGTCGGGTCCGGCGCCGGGGTCGGGTCGTCCGGGTCGGTGACGGGCGGGTCGGCGCGGTCGGGGTGCTCGTCCTGCGCCGGCGGCACCGTGCCCGTGCGGCGCTCGCGGGCCCGCCGGGCCACGTCGGCCAGGTGCTCCCGGCTGCGGTTCAGCGTGTAGCCGTAGACCGCCGCGGCCGTCGAGGCGATGACGCTGCCGAGGGCGGCCCCCACGAGGGTGCCGTACGCGCCGAAGGTCTTGAGACCGGCCAGCAGCACCGCGGACGTCACCGCCGCGCCCGCTCCGCCGGCGATCTGCAGCCAGTTGATGGTCAGGGTGGTCCGCTGGGGTGTCTGCTCGCTCATGCCGCTCCCCATGGTGTCACCCGGCCCGGGGCGGTCCTGACCGCCGGGCGGGAAGGTCCTGTGAAGGAGCCCGCGTGCGCACCGGCGGGCCCTGCGCGACAGTGATCGTCATGACGATCCTCGTGCAGGACCTGAACCAGTGGAAGGGCGCCCCCGTCCTCGACGTGAGCGACGCGAAGCTCGGCACGCTGGCGGCCGTCTACGTCGACGCCGCCACCGACGAGTGGCTGTTCGGCGCCGTGGAGACCGGGGTCGTGGGCTTCAAGAAGGTCGTGCTGGTCCCCCTGGAGGGCGCGGCCGTGGGGCGCCACGACATCCGGGTGGCGTTCGGCAAGGACACCGTGAAGGCCTCCCCCGCGTTCGGGACCGACGACGAGCTCGGGCCCGACGACGAGCCGCGCGTCTACGCGGCGTACGCGATGGAGTACACCCCCGCCGCCACGCCCAGCGGACGGCGCCTGGCCCGCCGCTGATCAGCCCCGGGCGCGCTGCATGGCGTCGCTGACCTCGCCGACCAGCTCCTCCAGGACGTCCTCGAGGAACACCACGCCGCTCACCCGGCCCGAGGCGTCCACGACGCGGGCCAGGTGGGCGCCCGTGCGGCGCATGGTGGCCAGCGCGTCCTCGACCTCCTCCCCCGCCCCCAGGGTGCCCAGGGCGCGGACCCGCTTGTCCGGCACGGGCTGGCCGTAGCGGTCGGGGTGCTCGGCGGGGTCGGCGTAGAGGATGTCCTTCAGGTGCAGGTACCCCTCCAGGTCGCCGTTGCCGTCGACGACGGGGAACCGGCTGTACCCCGTGCGGGCCACGAGCGCCTCGACGTCGGCGGGGGTGGACCCCGCCGGCAGCGTGCGCAGGCCGGCCAGCGGGACGGCGATGTCCCCGACGGTGCGGTCGGAGAACTCCAGGGCGCCGGTGACGAGCCCGCCGGAGTCGTCCAGGGTGCCCTCGCGGCGGGACTCGGCGACGATCGACTGCACCTCCTCGACCGTGAAGGCGCTGGACACCTCGTCCTTGGGCTCGACGCCCAGCAGCCGCAGGGCCGCGTTCGTCAGGGCGTTGAGGGCGCGGATGACCGGCCCGGTGACGCGGCCGATGGCGACCAGCGGCGGGGCGAGCAGCAGCACCGCACGGTCCGGGCCGGCGATCGAGAGGTTCTTGGGGATCATCTCCCCGGCGACGACGTGCAGGTACGTCACGATCGACAGGGCGATGACCAGCGACACGGGGTGGATCAGGACCTCGGGCAGGTGCACGGCGTGGAAGAGCGGTTCGAGCAGGTGCGCGATGGCGGGCTCGGCGACCGCGCCCAGCCCCAGCGAGCACAGCGTCACCCCGAGCTGGCACGCCGCCAGCATGAGCGAGACGTGCTCCATGGCGGCCAGGGCCGAGCGCGCGCGGGCGCTGGTCTGGGCCAGGGGCTCGATCTGGCTGCGGCGGGCCGACAGCACGGCGAACTCGGCGCCGACGAAGAAGGCGTTCCCCAGGATCAGGAACACCGCCAGGACCAGCGAGGCCTCGTTGCTCACGCGGCACCTTCCGAGCTGGGGACGGGGGACGGCAGGGTGACGGGGCGGGGCCGCAGGCGCAGCCGCTCCACGCGCCGCCCCTCCATGCGGACCACGCGCAGCACGGCGCCGCTCACCTCGACCTCGTCGCCGACGGCGGGGATGCGGCCCAGGCGGGCCATGACGAAACCGCCCACGGTCTCGTAGGCCGGGTCGTCGGGGACCTCGACGCCGGTGGCGTCGCGGACCTCGTCGGGGCGGGCCAGGCCCGGGACGGTCCAGGAGGCGTCGCGGTGCTGGCGCAGGCCGCCGCGGTCGCGGTCGTGCTCGTCGGAGACGTCGCCGACGATCTCCTCGACGAGGTCCTCCAGCGTCACGACCCCGGCCGTGCCGCCGTACTCGTCGACGACGACGGCCAGCTGCAGGCCCTTCTGCCGCAGCTGCAGCAGCAGCGGCTCCAGGGTCAGGGAGTCGGGGACGCGGCGCACCGCGGACATGAGCGCGGCGGCGGGGACGTCGTGGCGGCGCTCGGGCGGGACCGCGACGGCGGCCTTGACGTGCACGACGCCGCGCACGTCGTCGTCGTCGTCACCGGTGACGGGGAAGCGGGAGTGCCCCGTGGAGCGGGCGCGCGCGACGACGTCGGCGGCGGTCTCCTCCAGCCGCACGACCTCCATCCGCACGCGGGGCGTCATGACGTCGGCGGCGGTCTGGTCGCCGAAGAGCAGCGAGCGGCTGATGAGGTTCGCGGTGCCCTCGTCGAGGGTGCCGAGGTCGGCCGAGCGGCGGACCAGGGCGGCCAGCTCGCGCGCCGAGCGGGCCCCGGACAGCTCCTCCTGCGGTTCGACGCCGATGCGGCGCAGGAACCAGTTGGCGCTGCCGTTGAGGACGGTGATGAGCGGGCCGGTCAGCCAGGTGAAGCCGCGCTGCAGCGGGGCGACGACCCCGGCGGTGCGCAGCGGCACCGACAGCGCCAGGTTCTTGGGGATGAGCTCGCCGACGACCATGGAGAAGACCGCCGCGACGACGACGCTGACGACGCCCGCGACGGAGTCGGCGAGCGCGTCGCCCAGGCCCAGGCCGGTGAGCGGCCCGTGCAGCAGCCGGGCCAGCGACGGCTCGGTGAGGTAGCCCACGAGCAGGGTGGTCAGGGTGATGCCGACCTGCGCGCCGGACAGCTGGGTGGACAGGGTCCGCAGCGCGGGCAGGACGCCGGCCGCGCGCCGGTCGCCGTCCTCGACGGCCTTCTCGACGGTGAACCGGTCGAGGGTGACGAAGGCGAACTCGGCGGCGACGAAGACGGCCGTCCCCAGGGTCAGGACGACGCCGACGAGCAGCAGGAGCCACTCGGTCAGCACGGGAGGGTTCCCGCCGGGCAGGTGCTGGGGGGGTCCTGGTCGGACCGGGCATCTGAGCTCATGGCGAGGCCGATGCTAGTCGGTGACCCGCTCCCGCCGCCGTCCGGAAGGACGCGGGTGGCCGGGCGCCCGGGCTCAGAACAGGGTGTCGCCCGCGAGGAACGTCTCGAGGGGGGTGACGCACCGCCTCGCGGCCCGCAGCAGCGAGTCGTGCCCGCACCCGCCGGCCACGAGGGCCGTGGCGGCCGGGGCGGCGGCGGCCATCGCGAGCGCCGCCTCGGCGAAGTAGGCCGGGGACCGCTCCCCCGTCAGCAGCAGCGCGCGGGCCGGCAGGTCGGCGTAGACGTCGGCGGGGCCGTCGAACTGCAGGCCCGCGCGGGTCTCGGCGAGCACCTGGGGCAGCCGGGCCGCCGTGGAGCGGCCCCACTCGGTGCGGGCCAGGACCCCGCCGAGCACCCGCTGCACGCGCTCGGAGCGGGCGACGGCCTGGAGGGAGGACGTGCGCAGGTGCCGGTCCAGGTGGGCCAGGGCCAGGTCCGGGGAGCCGGTGGCCAGGGCCCGGACGGCCTGCTCCAGGGCCTCCTCGGGCACGGAGCCGTCGATGGGCAGGACGGCGTCGTAGACGGCGACGCGGTCGACGAGGCGGTCGAGCAGGCCAGCGGTGGCCAGCAGCGCCACGAGGCCGCCGAGGCCGTGCCCCAGCACGAGCCGGGCGCCGGTGCGGGTCAGGACGGCGCCGAGGAGGGCGACGTCGTCGGCCACGGCGTAGCGGCCCCCGTCGCGGCCGCGGTGCTCGCGGTCGTAGCGGTGGACGGTGAAGCGCCCGGAGAGGCGGTCGGCGAGCTTGCCGTAGTCGGCCGCGGCCCGCGCGCCGTGGACCAGCACCAGGCCCGGGCCGGTGCCGGTGGTGGTGACGTCGACGGGGGAACCGTCGGCGCGCCGCACCCCCTCCAGGATCAACGGCTCACCACCCCGCGGGCAGGGGGCGGCCCTCGTCGTAGCCGGCCGAGGACTGCAGGCCGACGACGGCGCGGTCGGCGAACTCGGGGACGGTGCGGGCCCCGACGTAGGTGAAGGAGGAGCGCACCCCGGAGGTGATCTGGTCCAGCAGGTCCTCCACGCCGGGGCGGGCGGGGTCCAGGTGCATGCGGGAGGAGGAGATGCCCTCCTCGAACAGGCCCTTGCGGGCGCGCTGGAACGGGGAGTCGGCGCGGGTGCGGGCGGCCACGGCGCGCGCGGAGGCCATCCCGAAGCTCTCCTTGTACTCGCGCCCGCCCGCGTCGACGGCGAGGTCGCCGGGGCTCTCGTGGGTGCCGGCGAACCAGGACCCGACCATGACCTGGGAGGCGCCGGCGGCCAGGGCGAGGGCGACGTCGCGGGGGTGGCGCACGCCGCCGTCGGCCCAGACGTGCGCGCCGAGCTCGCGGGCGGCCGCGGCGCACTCCAGGACGGCGGAGAACTGCGGGCGCCCGACGCCGGTCATCATCCGGGTGGTGCACATGGCGCCGGGCCCGACGCCGACCTTGACGATGTCGGCCCCGGCCGCCACGAGGTCGCGCACGCCCTCGGCGGTGACGACGTTGCCGGCCACGACGGGCACCTGCGGGTCCAGGGAGCGCACGGCGCGCAGCGCGTCGAGCATCTTCTCCTGGTGCCCGTGCGCGGTGTCGACGACGAGGGTGTCGACGCCGGTGTCCAGCAGCGCCTTCGCGGTGGCCGCGACGTCGCCGTTGATGCCGACGGCGGCCGCGACGCGCAGCCGGCCGCGCGCGTCGAGGGCGGGGGCGTAGACGGTGGAGCGCAGGGCGCCGGTGCGGGTCAGCGCGCCCACGAGGACGGGGCCGTCGCCCTCGTCGCGCACGACGGGGGCGAACCGGCGGCGGGACTCGTGCAGCACCGCGAAGGCGGCCTCGAGGTCGGACTCGACGGTGGCGGCGTCCAGGGACACCGGCTGCCGGCTCATGACGGCCCCGACCTGGGTGAAGCGGTCGACGTCGGCGCAGTCGGCGGGGGTGACGACGCCCAGGACGTGCCGGGCCTCGTCGAGGACGACGGCCGCGCCGTGGGAGCGCTTGGGGATGAGGGCGAGGGCCTCGGCGACGGTGGCGTGCTCGTGCAGGACGACGGGCGTCTCGAAGACGGGGTGGCGGTCCTTGACCCAGTCGACGACCTCGGCGACGACGTCGAGGGGCAGGTCCTGCGGCAGCACGGCCACGCCCCCGCGGCGGGCGACGGTCTCGGCCATGCGCCGCCCGGAGACGGCCGTCATGTTGGCCACGACGACGGGGATCGTGGTGCCGGTGCCGTCACCGGTGGACAGGTCCACGTCGAGGCGGGAGGTGACCGCCGACCGCGACGGCGCGAGGAACACGTCGTTGTAGGTGAGGTCGTGCCCGGGCTGCTGACCGTCGAGGAAGCGCACGGCACCAGCCTAGGCCGGTGCGGCGGGGGGAGAGCGTGTGCAGGGCTCGTGCACACGGCCACCACCGGGCGGCGACCGGGGTCCGGCGGGGCCGGGCCGTCCTACGCTGGCCGCCATGAGCACCGGAACCACGTCGGCGCCCCGGGGCGGGGCGGGCCAGAACGGTCAGCCGCCGCGCACGGCCGTCGTCGTCGAGGACGAACCCACGATCGCCGACGCCGTCGCGCGGCGGTTGCGCGCGGAGGGGTACACGGTCGAGACGGCCGGGGACGGGCCCGGCGGGGTGGAGCTGTGCGAGCGCGTCTCCCCCGACGTCGTCGTCCTGGACGTCATGCTCCCCGGCTTCGACGGCCTGGAGGTGTGCCGGCGCGTGCAGGCCTCGCGGCCGGTGCCGGTCCTCATGCTCACCGCCCGCGACGACGAGACGGACAAGCTCGTGGGCCTGGGCGTGGGGGCCGACGACTACATGACCAAGCCGTTCTCGATGCGCGAGCTGGTCGCCCGCGTCAACGGGCTGGTGCGCCGCGTCGAGCGCGCCCGGGCCCTGGTGGGGGCCCCGCAGCCGTCCACCGAGGCGCTGCGGTTCCCGGTCTCGGACGGGGAGCTGGAGATCGACCGCGCCCAGCGCCGGGTGCGCCGCGCGGGTGCGGAGGTGCACCTGACGCCGACGGAGTTCGACCTGCTGGTGTGCCTGGCGGAGTCCCCGCGCACCGTCCTGACGCGCGAGAAGCTGCTGGAGGAGGTGTGGGACTGGGTGGACGCCTCGGGCACCCGCACGGTCGACAGCCACGTGAAGGCGTTGCGCCGCAAGCTGGGGGCGGACCTGGTCCGCACCGTCCACGGGGTCGGGTACGCCTTCGAGCCGGCCGGCGGTCAGGAGGCGCCGTGACCTCCCCGCACGCCCCGGAGCCGGTCGGGACGGGCCTGACGGGCCCCATCCCGATCAGCGGCGCCGCGCACGACGCCCGGGTGCGGGCGGCGACCACGGCGCGGACGGCGACCCGGCGCCCGTGGCCGGACGTGCGGCCGCTGGACCCGGTGCACTCGATCAAGACGAAGCTGGCCCTGCTCGTGGGGGCGTCGGTGACGGTGGCCTCGCTGCTGGTGTGGGCCGGCCTGCGGCTGGCGGAGATCCACATCGGGCCCCGGTACACGCTGCCGGCCTCGATCGCGGTGACCCTGGTCTTCACCCAGCTGCTGGCCCGGGGCATGACCTCGCCGCTGCGGGAGATGACGGCCGCGGCGCGCGCGATGGCCACGGGCGACTACTCCCGCCGCGTGCGCTCGACCTCCAACGACGAGGTCGGGGAGCTGGCCGACGCCTTCAACCGGATGGCCGAGGACCTGGAGGCGGTCGACCGGGAGCGGCGGGAGCTGGTCGCCAACGTCAGCCACGAGCTGCGCACGCCCGTCTCGGCGCTGCACGCGGTGATGGAGAACCTCGTCGACGGGGTGACCGAGCCGGACCAGGAGACGCTGAGCACGGCCCTGGCCCAGACCGAGCGGCTGGGCCGGCTGGTGGAGCAGCTGCTGGACCTGTCGCGGCTGGACGCCGGGGCCGTGGAGCTGGACCGGGAGTACCTGGCGCTGGAGCCGTTCCTGGGCCAGGCGACGCGGGCGATGTCGATGACGGGCCGCGACGTGCGGTTCGTCCTGGACGTGCAGCCGCCGGACCTGGAGGTGCTCGTGGACTCCGCGCGGCTGCACCAGGTGGTGGCGAACCTGCTGGACAACGCCTCGCGGCACTCCCCGCCGGGCGGGAAGGTCTTCGTGTCGGCCGCGGCCGTGGGCCAGGTCGTGCGGATCACGGTGCAGGACCAGGGCCCGGGCATCGCCGACGCCGACCGGGAGCGGGTCTTCGAGCGCTTCCAGCGCGGCAGCGCCCGCACCGACGGCGGCACGGGGCTGGGGCTGGCCATCGCGCGCTGGGCCGTGCAGCTGCACGGCGGGACGATCCGGGTGGCGCCGACGCCGCCGGAGGGCGGGTGCCGCATCGACGTCCACCTGCCGGCTGTGACGGACGATGCACTGGGTGTGACGAACACCGCAGGACCGGGCGCGACGGCGCCGTAGGGCGGCGGGCGCCCGCATACCACACGGGGATAGGGTGGACGGGCGCCCGCAGTCGGAAGAAAAAACGAACGAGGAAGAAGGCGACACCGCCGTGCCTCAACAGCCCTCGCACCACGAGGACAAGATCGCAGCCACCTTCGGCCCGAACGAGTGGCTCGTCGACGAGCTGTACGAGCAGTACAAGACCGACAGGAACTCCGTCGACCAGGCCTGGTGGGACTTCTTCGAGGACTACGCGCCCGCCGAGAACCCCGCGGGCACCACCCGCAGCAACGGCCACGGCGCAGGCGCGGGGAACGGCAACGGCACCGCCGCCGCGGGGGCGCCCGCCGCCCCGACCGCCCAGCAGACGGCCCAGCGGACGGCCACCGGGCAGACGGCCCAGCCGGCCGCCAAGCCCACCACGCAGCCCCCGGCACCGGCGCCGACCCCCGCTCCCGCGACCACCCCGGCGACCGCCCCGACGACCGCGGCGCAGCCCCCCCGGACCCCGGCCGCCGCGCCCGCCCGCCCCGAGCCCGCCCAGGCTCCCGTCGAGGCCCCCACCGACACCGTCTCCCCGCTGCGCGGCCCCGCCGCGCGCGTGGTGACGAACATGGAGGAGTCCCTCGAGGTCCCCACCGCGACGAGCGTGCGCGCGGTCCCGGCGAAGCTGCTGGTCGACAACCGCATCGTCATCAACAACCACCTCAAGCGCGCCCGCGGCGGGAAGGTCTCCTTCACGCACCTCATCGGGTACGCCGTCGTCGAGGCGCTCGCGGCGATGCCGTCGATGAACGCCGCCTACACGACCGACGCCAAGGGCAAGCCCGCCGTGCTGCAGCCGGCGCACGTGAACCTGGGCATCGCGATCGACCTGCCCAAGCCCGACGGCACCCGCCAGCTCATGGTGCCCTCGATCAAGGGGTGCGAGGCCAAGGACTTCGCCGACTTCTGGGGCGCCTACGAGGACGTCGTGCGCCGCGCCCGCGCCGGCAAGCTCACCACCGACGACTTCGCCGGCACGACGATCAGCCTGACGAACCCGGGCACCATCGGGACCGTCCACTCGGTGCCGCGGCTGGTCAAGGGCCAGGGCGCGATCATCGGCGTCGGCGCCATGGAGTACCCCGCCGAGTACCAGGGCGCCAGCGAGGACACCCTGACGCGGCTGGCGGTCAGCAAGGTCATCACGCTGACCTCCACCTACGACCACCGCATCATCCAGGGCGCCGGCTCGGGCGAGTTCCTGCGGATCGTGCACACCAAGCTGCTGGGCGAGGACGGGTTCTACGACCGCGTCTTCCAGGCGCTGCACATCCCCTACCAGCCGATCCGCTGGACCCCGGACATCTCGATCAGCCACGACGACCAGCTGAACAAGACCGCGCGCCTGGTCGAGCTCATCCACGCCTTCCGCGTGCGCGGCCACCTCATGGCCGACACCGACCCGCTGGAGTACCGCCAGCGCATCCACCCCGACCTGGAGATCGAGACCCACGGCCTGACGCTGTGGGACCTCGACCGCGAGTTCCCCACCGGGGGCTTCGGCGGCAAGGCGCACATGAAGCTGCGCGACATCCTCGGGGTGCTGCGCGACTCGTACTGCCGCACCGTCGGCATCGAGTACATGCACATCCAGGAACCCGAGCAGCGCAAGTGGATCCAGGACCGCGTCGAGCGGCCCTACGCCAAGCCCACCGCCGCCGAGCAGCTGCGCATCCTGCGCCGGCTCAACGCCGCGGAGGCCTTCGAGACCTTCCTGCAGACGAAGTACGTGGGGCAGAAGCGGTTCAGCCTCGAGGGCGGCGAGTCCGTCATCGCCCTGCTGGACGGCCTGCTCTCGCGCGCCGCCTCGGCCGGCCTCGACGAGGTCTGCCTCGGCATGGCCCACCGCGGCCGCCTCAACGTGCTGACGAACGTCGCCGGCAAGAGCTACTCGCAGGTGTTCCGCGAGTTCGAGGGCATGCAGGACCCGCGCACCGTGCAGGGTTCGGGGGACGTGAAGTACCACCTGGGCACCGAGGGCACGTTCACGGGCGAGGACGGGGAGCAGACGAAGGTCTACGTCGCCGCCAACCCCTCCCACCTGGAGGCCGTCGACCCGGTGCTGGAGGGCGTGGCCCGCGCCAAGCAGGACCGCATCAACCTCGGTGGCGCCTCGTTCCCGGTGCTGCCGGTCCTCATCCACGGCGACGCCGCGTTCGCCGGCCAGGGCGTGGTGGCCGAGACGCTGAACCTGTCCCAGCTGCGCGGGTACCGCACGGGTGGCACGGTCCACGTCGTCATCAACAACCAGGTCGGCTTCACCACGGCCCCGACGTCCTCGCGCAGCTCGTTCTACTGCACCGACGTCGGCCGCATGATCCAGGCGCCGATCTTCCACGTGAACGGCGACGACCCCGAGGCGTGCGTCCGCGTGGCGCAGCTGGCGTTCGAGTTCCGCCAGGCGTTCGACAAGGACGTCATCATCGACATGGTCTGCTACCGCCGCCGCGGTCACAACGAGGGCGACGACCCCTCGATGACGCAGCCGCTGATGTACAACCTCATCGAGAAGAAGCGCTCGGTGCGCAAGAGCTACACCGAGGGCCTCATCGGCCGCGGCGACATCTCGGTCGAGGAGGCCGAGGAGGCGCTGCGCGACTACTCCGCCCAGCTGGAGCGGGCCTTCGCCGAGACCAAGGAGTCCAAGGACGGCCCCGCCGACGGCGACAGCCGCGGCGGGCTGGGCAAGCCGTCCGCGCAGGAGGCCGACGAGCAGGCCCCCGCGCAGGCGCGCGAGACCGCCGTCGACGCCGCGGTCCTCAAGCACATCGGCCAGGTCCAGGCGAACCCGCCGGCGGGTTTCACCGTCCACCCCAAGCTGCGGCAGCTGCTCGACAAGCGCGAGCAGATGTCCACCGAGGGCGGCGTCGACTGGGGCTGGGGCGAGCTGCTGGCCTTCGGCTCGCTGCTCATGGAGGGCACCCCGGTCCGGCTGGCCGGGCAGGACTCCCGCCGCGGCACGTTCGTCTCCCGGCACGCCGTCCTCACCGACCGCGTCACCGGCGAGGAGTGGACCCCGCTGCTGTACCTGGGCCGCGAGGGCGCCGAGCAGGCGAAGTTCTGGATCTACGACTCGCTGCTGTCCGAGTACGCCGCCATGGGTTTCGAGTACGGCTACTCCGTCGAGCGCCCCGACGCCCTGGTGCTGTGGGAGGCGCAGTTCGGCGACTTCTTCAACGGGGCGCAGACCGTCATCGACGAGTTCATCGCCGCCGGTGAGCAGAAGTGGGGCCAGCGCTCCTCGGTGGTGCTGCTGCTGCCGCACGGCTACGAGGGCCAGGGCCCGGACCACTCCTCGGGCCGCATCGAGCGGTTCCTGCAGCTGTGCGCCGAGGACAACATGACCGTCGCGGTCCCCTCGACGCCGGCCAGCTACTTCCACCTGCTGCGCCGCCAGGCCTACGCGCGCCCGCGCCGCCCGCTCATCGTCTTCACCCCGAAGTCGATGCTGCGCCTCAAGGCCGCGCAGTCGGCCGTGGAGGACTTCACCTCGGGGACCTTCCAGGAGGTCATCGGCGACCAGGGCGGCCTCGACGCCGCGAAGGTCGACCGCGTCCTGCTGTGCTCGGGCAAGGTCTACTGGGACCTCGTCGCCGAGCGGACCGCCCGCCAGGACACCTCCACCGCGGTCGTCCGCCTGGAGCAGCTGGCCCCGCTGCCGGTGCAGCAGGTCCTCGCGGTGCTGTCGCAGTACCCCGGCGCGGAGGTGGTCTGGGTGCAGGAGGAGCCGGCGAACCAGGGCGGCTGGTGGCACGTCGCGATGGGCCTGTTCCCCTCGCTGGCGGCCAAGCTGCGGCTGGTCTCCCGCCCGGCGTCGGCCTCCCCCGCCGCCGGGTCGGCCAAGCGCCACCAGGCCGAGCAGCGCCAGCTCGTCCAGGAGGCGTTCACGCGCTGAGACCCGCTGCGCCCAGGACCCCGTCCCCCCGCCGCGGGGGGCGGGGTCCTGCGCGTCCGGCGGCACCCGGCGGGTCCTCCAGCGGTGGCCGCGGCGGGGCCCGGAGCGACTATCCTCGCCCCGGACCACCACCCCCTTCGACGAGGAGCACCACCCGCGTGAGCGAGGACCAGCAGTGAACGGCCGCTACGACGTGCGGGTGTGCCTGATCGGCGATGAGTTCCTGACCGGCGTCGGCGACCCGCGGGCCCTGGGCTGGGTGGGCCGCGTGTCGGCCCGCACGCCCCGCGAGGACCGCGACATCACGTTCTTCCCCCTCGGCGTCCCGGGGGAGACGACGACGGAGCTGAACAACCGCTGGCGCGAGGAGACCTCGCGCCGGTTCGTCGGCGGCGACGAGCACCGCCTCGTCGTGGGCCTGGGCCACGCCGACCTCGACGCCGGGACGACGCTGGCGCGCAGCCGCCTCAACCTCGCCAACGTCCTCGACGAGTGCGAGGCCCGCGGCCTGCCCACGCTCGTCGTGGGCCCCACCCCCGTCTCCGACACCGAGCGCAACGACCGCATCGGCGACCTCGCCGACGCCTTCGCCGACGTCTGCGCGCGCCGCCGGATCGCCTACGTCGACACCTTCTCCCCGCTGCTGGAGCACGAGGACTGGTACGCCGACCTCGCCGCCTCCGACGGCGTCCACCCCGGCCAGGCCGGGTACGGGCTGCTGGCGTGGCTGGTGCTGCACAGCGGCTGGTACGACTGGCTGGGCGTCCCCCAGCCCTGAGGCGCCGGGGCCGGGCCCCGTCACCTCAGGGCTCGATCACGGGAGTGCTCGATCACGGTGACCGAGCACTGCGGTGATCGAGCAGCGGGTGACGGGCGCTGGGCCGATCGGGCGCGACGACGGGCGGGGGTGGGACCGGGGGGTCAGGATGACCCGGTGCCCACCGCCCTCCTCGGTCCCCTCCTGCGCCACGTCGACGGCACCAGCGCCACGGTGTGGGTGGAGGTGGACGTCCGCGGCGTCGTCCACGTGGACGTGGAGCTGCCCGACGGCTCGGTGCGCCGCGGCTCCGAGCCGACCCTGACCCTGCACGGCCACCACTTCGCGCTCGTCGTCGTCGACGGGCTGCCGGCCGGCGAGACGCTGCCCTACACGGTGTCCGTGGGCGGGGACCGGGTGTGGCCGCCCCGCTGGGACTGGCCGGCCAGCGCGGTGCGCACGCCGCGGCCCGGGGCCGCGGTGCGGTTGTCGTTCGGCTCCTGCCGGCGCGCCGGTGACGACGGGGAGGAGTCGACGCGGCTGGTGGGGGTGGACGCGCTGTCGGCCCTGGCGCACCGGCTCGTGGGCGAGCCGGGCGCGGTGCCCCCGGACGTGCTGCTGCTCGTCGGGGACCAGGTGTACGCCGACGACCCCAACCCCGGCATCGTCGAGCGGCTGCGGGAGCGCAACGCCGGCCGGGCCCAGGGGGCGGAGGAGGTCCGCGACGAGATCGGCGACTTCGAGGAGTACACCTGGCTCTACCACGAGACGTGGGGGCCGGACGCGGTCCGCTGGCTGCTCTCGAGCGTGCCGACGTGCATGCTCCTGGACGACCACGACCTGCGCGACGACTGGAACACCTCGCAGGCGTGGCGCGCGCAGGTCGCGGCGGCGCCGTGGTGGCGCGACCGGGTGGCGGGGGCGTTCGCCAGCTACTGGGTCTACCAGCACCTGGGCAACCTCTCCCCCGCCGAGCTGGAGCGCGACGAGCTGTACCGGGTGCTGCGCGGCACCGGCGACGACGCCACCCGCGACGGCCTGCTCGACGCGTTCGCCCTGCGCGCCGACGCCGAGCCCTCCTCGGCGCGGTGGAGCTTCACGCGCGACCTGGGCGCGACGCGGCTGGTGGCGGTCGACTCGCGCTGCTCGCGGCGGCTGACGCCCGGCGAGCGGTACATGACCGACGCCGCCGAGTGGGAGTGGGTGCGCGAGCGCGCCCTGGAGCCGGGGGCCCGGCACCTGCTGCTGGCGACCACGCTGCCGGCGTTCCTGCTGCACGGGATCCACCACGCCGAGGCGTTCGACGAGGCGGTGGCCGACGGCCGCTTCGGGGCCCGCGCGGCGCGCTGGGCCGAGGCGCTGCGGCAGGCCGCGGACCTGGAGCACTGGGCGGCCTTCCACCGCTCGTTCCGGCAACTGGTGGAGCTGCTCACCGACGTCGCCCGCGGGCCGCAGGCGCCCGCGAGCGTGCTGCTGCTGTCCGGGGACGTGCACTGCAGCTACACCGCGCAGGTCCGGCTGCCGGGGGTCGACCCCGCCGGGACGGTGGTGCACCAGCTCGTCATGTCGCCCTTCCGCAACCCCCTCGAGCGCGGCATGAAGATCGCCAACCGGCTCCTGGACCGGCCGCCCGTGCGGAACCTGCTGCGCGGCCTGTCGCTGCTCGCCGGGGTCCGCGACCCCGACATGGCGTGGCGGGTCGAACACGGCCCGTGGTTCGACAACGGCGTGATGACCGTGGTCCTGGACCCCGACGGCGCCGCCGACGTGGAGGTCGACCACGCCGGCCGCAGCCGGGACCGGCCGCGGCTGCGGCGCACGCTGGCCCGCCGGCTGCGCCCGCGTGTGACGAGTGCGTTACGAACGGCCGTCTGAGCGGGCGGCGTGCACGGGAGGCTGTTCACCTGGTCCACACTGTGCAGGCTCCAGTCCCGTCCCCGGAGGTTCCCGTGCCTGCTCGCCCCACCGCCCGTCGCCCGTTCCTCGGTGTCCTGGGCGCCGTCGCCGTCGCCGGCCTCACCGCCGCCGGCTGCGGCTCGAACACCCTGTCGGGGGACGCCAGCAGCTCCTCGACCACGACGGCCGCCTCCGCGCCGGCCGCCGACCCCGCGCTGAAGGCGATGCTGCCCCAGTCGGTCCAGGACTCCGGCACGCTGCGCGTCGGCACCAACGCCGAGTACGCCCCCAACGAGTTCCTCGACGGCACCACCGTCAAGGGCATGGACATCGACGTCATGAACGCCGTCGGGGCCAAGCTCGGCGTCAAGGTGGAGTTCTCCGACGCCAGCTTCGACAGCCTGCTGACCGGCGTCGCGAGCAACCGCTACGACGCGGCGATCTCCTCGTTCACCATCACCGCCGAGCGCGTCGCGCAGGTCAACATGGTCCAGTACTACAACGCCGGGACCCAGTGGGTCGTGGCGAAGGGCAACCCCGACGGCATCGACCCCGACAACGCCTGCGGCAAGATCGTGTCCGTCCAGACCGGCACGACGCAGTCCGACCAGGACCTGCCCGCCCGCCAGCAGGCCTGCACCAGCGCCGGCAAGCCCGAGATCCAGGTGCTGTCCTTCGACTCCCAGGAGGACGCCACGACCGCGCTCGTCCAGGGCCGCGCCGCCGCGATGCTGGCCGACTCCCCCATCGCCGCGTACGCCGTCGAGCAGACCGGCGACAAGCTGGAGCTGGCTGGGGACGTCTACGACTCCGCCCCCTACGGCATCGTCGTCCCCAAGGCCGAGACCGGCGCCGCGGACGCCATCTCCAAGGCGCTGCAGGCGATGGCGCAGGACGGCTCCTACGAGGCCGCCCTGGCGCCCTGGGGCGGTCAGAGCGGCGCCGTGACCGAGTTCCCGGTCAACCCCGCGTCGTGAGCACGCCGGCCCCGGGCCGGGACGGGGACCGTCCCGGCCGCATCGACGCCGTCGAGGTGCGCCACCCCTGGCGGTGGGTGGCGCTCGCCGTCATCGCGGTGCTCACCCTCATGCTCGCCCACCTGCTGGTGACCAACGAGAACTTCGACTGGCCGTTCACCCTCGAGGTGATGAACCAGACGATCGTCATCCGCGGTTTCCTCGTCGGCACCCTGTTCACCACGGTGTGCGCCATGGTCATCGGGATCGTCGGCGGCGTGCTGCTGGCCGTCCTGCGGCTGTCCGACAACAAGGCGCTCGCCTGGTTCGCGTGGACGTTCACGTGGTTCTTCCGCGCCGTCCCCCGCTACGTCCTGCTGTCGGTCACCGGCGGTCTGGGCGCGCTGTTCGCCACGGGCCTGTCGATCGGCGTGCCGTTCGACTTCCTGCTCGCGCAGTGGTTCGGGACCCCGGACCTGCGGCTGCTCACGGTGTCCCAGACCACGCTGTTCGCCCTGTTCGGCGGGGTCTTCGGCGGCATCGTCGGGCTGGGGGTGTCCGAGGCGGCGTACATGGCCGAGATCGCCCGCGCCGGGCTGCTCAGCGTCGACCGCGGGCAGCACGAGGCCGCCGAGGCCCTCGGCATGTCGAAGCGGCTGGCGATGCGCCGGATCGTGCTGCCGCAGGCGATGCGGGTCATCGTCCCGCCCACCGGCAACGAGGTGATCGCCATGCTCAAGGACACCTCGCTGCTGGCCGCGATCCCCGTGTCCACCGAGCTGTTCTTCCGGGTCAGCCAGATCAAGAACCGGACGTTCGAGGTGATGGCGGGGAACATGGCCGCGGTCCTGTACTACCTCATCGCGACGTCGATCCTCATGGTCGGCCAGTACTTCCTCGAGAAGCGGTTCAGCCGCGGCTACGGGGGGACCGCGCCGCAGCGCCCGGCCGCGGCCGGGGTCTCGATGGGCCCGGGGGGTGCGAAGTGAGCGAGCCGCTGGTCAAGGCGCTCAACGTCCACAAGAACTTCGGCCACGTCGAGGTCCTCAAGGGCATCGACCTCGACGTCCACGCCGGGCAGGTCGTGTGCCTGCTCGGCCCGTCGGGTTCGGGCAAGACGACGTTCCTGCGGTGCATCAACTCCCTGGAGCGCATCGACGCCGGCCGCCTGTGGGTCGACGGGGAACTGGTGGGCCTGGCCGAGCGCGGGGGCCGGCTGCACCGGCTGACCGACAAGGAGATCGCGCGGCAGCGGCGGGACATCGGCATGGTGTTCCAGCGGTTTAACCTCTTCCCGCACATGAGCGCGCTGGAGAACGTCGTGGAGGCCCCCGTGCGGGTGCGTGGGGTCCCCAAGGCGGAGGCGCGACGGCGCGCCCTGGAGCTGCTGGAACGGGTCGGGCTCGCCGACCGCGCGCAGAACTACCCGGCGCAGCTGTCCGGCGGGCAGCAGCAGCGCGTCGCGATCGCGCGGGCGCTGGCCATGCAGCCCAAGCTCATGCTGTTCGACGAGCCGACCTCCGCGCTGGACCCCGAGCTCGTGGGTGAGGTGCTCGCCGTCATGCGCGAGCTCGCCGCCGACGGGACGACGATGGTCGTCGTCACGCACGAGGTGGCCTTCGCGCGGGACGTGGCCGACGAGGTCGTCTTCATGGACGGCGGGGTCGTCGTCGAGCGCGGGGCACCCGCCGACGTCATCGGCGCCCCGCGCGAGGAACGCACCCGGACGTTCCTGGCCCGCATGCTCGCCGGTCAGCCGGAGTAGGACGCCCGCAGCGCCACCGCGACCTGCCGCCGGCCCTCCCCCACGACCCGCCGGGCGTGCGGGAGGACCGGCGCGAGGGCGTCCACCCCGGCCGGGCGCGGCCGCCCGGACCCGGGCCGCCGGACGGACCTCACAGGGGGGCGACGGTGACCTCGTCGCCCAGCGCGCGGGACACGCACGGCATGACGTACCCGGCCCGCTCGTCGGCGGTCAGGACGAGGTCGCGGTGGTCGGCCTCCCCGGCGACCAGCCGCAACCGGCAGGTGCCGCAGGTGCCGGACTCGCAGGAGGCCTCGACGTCGACCCCCCGCGCGCGCAGCGCGTTCAGCAGGGTCCGGTCGGCGGGCACCGGGACCCGCGCCCCGGTGGGGGCCCACACGGCCGTGAACGGCGCGCGCCGGCCACCGAGGGCGTCGACGCCGGCGAAGTCCTCGACGTGGACGCGGCTGGGGCGCCAGTGCGCGGTGAGGGCCAGGACCTCCTCGACGAGCGCCGTGGGGCCGCAGCAGTAGACGCGCGCGTCGTCGTCGGGGTGCTCCAGGTGGGGCCACAGGTCCAGGCGGCCGTGCGTCGCGCTGTGGTGCAGCAGGGACCCGTCGGCGGAGAACTCGTCGAGGAACACCGTCTCCTCCGGCGTCCGGGTGAGGTAGAGGACCTGGACCTGCGCGCCGGGGCGGGCGCGCAGCTCCCCGACCATCGCGCGGACGGGCGTGATGCCGATGCCGCCGGCGATGAACAGGTACCGCTTCGCGGGCCGCAGGGCGAAGTTGTTGGCCGGCCAGGTGACCTCCAGGACGTCGCCCTCGCGGACGTCGTCGTGCAGGCTGACCGACCCGCCGCGGCCGCTCGCGTCCCGGCGCACGCAGATCACGTACTCGCGCGGGGCCCGGCCGCCGGGCTCGACGAGGCTGTAGCTGCGCCGCTGCCCCGCGGGGGTGGTGACGGTGACGTGCGCCCCGCCGCGGTAGGCGGGCAGGGCCGCGCCGGCGGGGTCGCGCAGGACGAACCGGGCGACCGAGGGGGTCGGGTCGGAGCGGTGCGCCACGACCAGGTGCAGCCGCTCAGCCAACGGGTGCCCCCACCGCGACCTCGCCGGCGCTGAGGACCTGCACGTAGCAGCCCACGACCTCGTGCCCGTAGGTGCGGGCCAGCAGCTGCGGGACGGGCAGGTCCCGGCGCCCGGTGCCGGGGCGGACCTCGGTGGCGGCGCAGCGGACCGTGACCTTCGTGCCGCGCACGCGGACGTCGCCGAGGGAGAACTCCCGGCCGACGAGGTCGAACTCGGCCCACGGTTCCAGGCCCTCGAGGTGGACGTTGGCGCGGAAGCGCAGCGGGTCGACCTCGGTGCCGGTGCGCTCGGCGAGGTCGCGCACGGAGGCGAGGTTGACGACCGAGACGTGCTCCATGGCCTCGTCGGAGGCGTGCGCGGTGTCGGTGAACCGGCGCCCCTCGTCGCGGGCGACGACGGGTTCGACCCCCGGCGGCAGGTCCAGGACGCGGGCGTAGAAGGCGCGCAGGTCGGCCAGCCCCCCGGCGGTCCCCAGGTCCGCGGTCAGGACGCGGTGCCCGCGGACGTCGACGGTGAAGACGCCGGTCGCGGTGTCGAGGTGGGTCGTCAGGCCGGCGAGGCGTTCCTCGGCGACCAGGACGTAGTAGTGGCGCTTGGAGACGCCGTGGCGCATGCCGGGCACGTACTCCCCGTCCGGCCGGGCCAGGGCCAGGGTGCGGTCGTGGGGGACGCCGCGGCCGGGGGTCAGCCGCACGCGGTCGAGGGGTTGCGGTGTCATGCCCTTGACCGGGTAGACGAACAGGCCGTCGACGTGCGGGGTCACGCGGTGATCGTAGGGGCCCGCCCCCCGGGGTGGCCCGCGGTGGTGCTCCCCCGTAGATTCCGGGGGCATGACGCTCGTCCCGTACACCGCCGGTGAGAAGCCGAGCCTGGTGGCCAGCCTGCAGCGTCACCGCGAGGCGGTGCTGTGGAAGCTCGAGGGCCTCGACGACGAGCAGCTGCGCCGCCGCGTCGTGGGCTCGGAGATCACCCTGCTCGGCACCGTGAAGCACCTGGCCAGCGTCGAGTACGGCTGGTTCTGCTCCACGTTCGGGCGGCCCAGCGACGAGGTCCCCTCGGCCGTGCTGGACGAGGACCCGCAGGCCGACTGGCGCATCCACCCGTGGGAGACCACCGAGGGCGTCCTGGCCTACTACCAGCGGGCCCGCGCCGCGGCCGACGCGGCGATCCGGGAGCTGAAGGTCACCGAGCGCGGCACGGCGTGGCACGGGGAGACCGTGACGCTGCGCTGGGTCCTGCTGCACATGGTCGAGGAGACCGCGCGGCACGCCGGGCACGTCGACGTGCTGCGCGAGCTCATCGACGGCCGCACCGGGGACCACCCGGAACCCGGCGACACGCCGTGACCGCTTGAGTTCCGGCGCGGGGTGGCCGATGGGTCCCCCGTGCCGTTCTCGCTGCGTCCCCGTTCCCTGCGCTCCCAGCTGCTGCTGCCGGGCGTGGGTGCCGTCGTCGTCACCGCGGGCCTGCTGAGCGCGCTGTCCGCCGTGCAGGTGGAGGGGCTGGCCCAGGACATCTCCGCCGACGTGCGGGCCGTGTCGGAGCAGTCGCTGCACGACGCCGGCACGCAGGTGCAGACGACGGTGTCCGCGCAGGCCGCGGCCGTGCAGGACCAGCTGGACTCCGACCTGCGGGTCGCCACCGACCGGCTGGACCAGTTCGGCCCCGCCGCGCTGGACGCCGGGGAGAGCGCCACCTGGACGGCCACCAACCAGGTCACCAAGGACAAGAGCACCGTCACCCTGCCCCGGCTGGAGTTCGGCGGCACGTGGCTGGGCCAGCAGGGCGACCCGGCCGCCGTCGTGCCCGCCATCGACGAGGCGGCCCGGCTCACCGGGGCGGCCGTCACGGTCTTCCAGAAGGTGAACGCCACCGGGGACATGCTGCGGGTCGCCACCACCGTCGTGGGGGCCAGCGGCTCGCGGGCCATCGGCACGTACATCCCCGCCGTCGGCGCCGACGGCTCGCCCAACGCCGTCGTGAAGTCGCTGCTGGCCGGGGAGACGTACCACGGCACCGCGACGGTCGTCGACAAGCCGTACGTGACGGTCTACGCCCCGCTCACCGTGGGCGGCGAGGTCGTGGGCGCCGTCTTCGTCGGCCTGCCCCAGGCCGACGTCACCGACGCCCTGCGCTCGGCGCTGACCTCCTCCACCGTGGGCCGCAGCGGCTACTACGCCGTGTTCTCCGACGCCGCCGCCACGGCCGGCACGGCCGTCGTGGCCCCCGACGGGACCGCGGACGGCGAAGCCATGGCCGACGCCGCCGACGCCGACGGCCGCCCCTACGTGCAGGAGCTGCTGGCGACCGCGAAGGCGCTGCCCGAGGGCGGGTTCACCACCACCCGCGTGCACCTGAGCTCGGGCAGCTACACGGTGGGCGTCTCGCGCTACCCCGCCTACAACTGGGTCGTCACGAGCTGGCTGCCCGACGCCGAGACCGCCGCCGTCACCGACCGCGTCGCCGCCGGCGGCGCCAGCCTGGTCCGCAACACCGTGCTGCTCGGCGCGGGCGTCGCGCTGCTCATGGCCGGGGTCATCGCCCTGCTGGCCCGCAGCCTGGTCGGCCGCATCGGCCGGCTCACCGACGTCCTGCGCCGCGTCGCCGCGCGGGACCTGTCCGCCCGCGTCCTGGCCGACGGCGAGCGCCACGGCGACGACGAGCTGGGCGCGATGGGCCAGGCCCTGGACGAGGCCACCGCGGCGGTGCGGGAGGCGCTGACCGCGGTCAGCGCCGGCGCGGGCCGGGTCACCGAGGCCGCCGGGGCCCTGGACGGGGCCAGCGACCGGCTCGCGGGCACCGCCGAGTCCACGGCCGCCGAGATCGTGCAGGTCTCCGGTGACGCCGCGACCGTCTCCGGCGGGGTGCACGAGGTCTCCGACGCCGTCGAGCAGCTGCGCGCGGCCGCCGACGAGGTGTCGGCCACGACGAGCAACGTCACCCTGGTCGCCGCCGACGCCGTCCAGCTGGCGCACGCCGCCAACGGCACGGTGGAGCGGCTGGGGGCCAGCTCCCAGCAGATCGCCGACGTGCTGCGCACCATCACCGCGATCGCGGCGCAGACGAACCTGCTGGCCCTCAACGCCACCATCGAGGCCGCCCGCGCCGGGGAGGCGGGGGCGGGGTTCGCGGTCGTGGCCGAGGAGGTCAAGGAGCTGTCCCGGCAGACCGCGCAGGCGACCGAGGAGATCGCGCCGACGCTGACGGCCGTGCAGTCGGAGGCCGCCGCGGTGCGGGCCGACATCGCCCGGATCACCGAGACCATCGCGCACATCGACGAGCTGCAGGCGGCCATCGCGGCCGCCGTCGCGCAGCAGCTGGCGACCACGACGTCCGTCAGCGGCACGCTGCACACCGCGGCGGACCGCTCGGCGGGCATCACCTCGGCCCTGGAGGGCACGGTCGGTGCGGTGCAGGGGACGACGGCGGAGGTGCGGGCGGTGCGCGGTTCGGTGGGTGAGCTGTCGGCGGTCGCCCGGCACCTGGACGAGCAGGTGCGCCAGTTCACGCTGCGCTGACCTCGTGCCGGTGGCGCCGGTCCCGCAGCCGCTGCAGCTCCAGGGTGACGGCGTAGCCGTACACGCTCAGCGCCGTGAACACCCACAGCCACAGGCAGACGGCGACGGCCCCCCCGACCTGGGTGAACCCGCCGAAGGGGGCGCCCAGGTCGACGGGGATGGCCAGGAAGAGCACGAAGCCCTGCAGGAAGCCGGAGACGAACGCGCCCGTGGCGTAGCCGCCCCACAGGGCGGCCCACCACCCCGGGCGGACCGGTCCGAGGACCTTGTAGACGTAGACGAGCACCGGCGAGACGACGAGCCAGTCGACGTTGAGCGCGATGTACACCGCCAGCACGGACCCGGGGGTCCCGGAGCCGAACAGCCGCACGAGCCAGGGCGCGACCTCCAGGACGGCGAGGAAGCCCGCCGGGGCGAGCAGCAGCAGCGGCAGCGCCTGCAGCCGCACCTTCCAGGCCCCCACCCGGCCCCGCACGGCGGCGGGGGGCGGTTCGGGGTGGCGCACGCTGACGCGCGCGAACCCGCGCCGCAGGCCCTCCCCGTAGACGGTCGCGGGCACCAAGGCCACGACGACGGCGACCCAGCCGACGTCGACGGCGCGCGCCGCCAGCTCCCGCACGACGTCCCCGGCGCCCTGGGCGCTGGGCAGGGCGCGGCCGACGGCGTCGGCCAGCTCCAGCACCTGCCCGGGCCCGATGACGGCGGCCAGCAGCCGGACCACGACGATGAGCGAGGGCACGAGGGCGATGGCGGCGTAGAAGGTGACCCCCGCCGAGACGAGGAAGAGGTCGTGACCGTGCAGGCGGGCGTGGACGTCCGCGAAGAGCCTGCGCAGGAACCTCATGCGCCTGCCGGCACGAGGCGGACCGGGTCGGGTGACCGGGTGCCGCGGAAGGTGCGGCGGTAGGCGGTGGGGGTGGTCCCGACGAGCCGCAGGAAGTGCTGGCGCAGCATCGCCGCGGAGCCGAAGCCGCAGCAGCGGGCCACCTCGTCGACGCTCTCGTCGCCCTCCTCCAGCAGCAGCCGGGCCGCGGTGACGCGGCGCTCCAGCAGCCAGCGGTGGGGGGTGACGCCGGTCTCGGCGCGGAACCGGCGGGCGAAGGTGCGCGGGGACATGGTGGCCGCGCGGGCCCAGGCGGCGACGTCGATCTCGGTGTGCAGGTTCGCCGCGGCCCAGTCCAGGGCGGCGGCCAGGGACTCGTCGGCGCACGGGCGGACGGGGGCCTCGACGTACTGCGCCTGCCCGCCGTCGCGGTGCGGGGGCACGACCATGCGGCGGGCGATGGCCGTGGCGACGGCGGTGCCGTGGTGCCGGCGGACCAGGTGCAGGGACAGGTCGATGCCCGCCGACGTGCCCGCGCTGGAGGCGATGGGGCCGTCCTCGACGTAGAGGACGTCGGGGACGACCTCGACGAGGGGGAAGCGGCGGGCCAGCTCGGTCGCGTACATGTAGTGGGTCGTGGCGCGGCGGCCGTCGAGCAGCCCGGTGTGGGCGAGGGTGAAGGCGCCGCTGCAGAAGCTGGCGACGGTGGCCCCGCGCGCCGCCGCGGCGTGCAGGCGCTCGGTGAGCTGGTCGCCGGGCGGCTCGAACCCGCGCTTGGTGGGGGTCACGATCACGAGGTCGGCGTCGTCGAGGCGGTCGAGGCGGTGGTCGGCCGTGAGGGAGAAGCCCTGCCGGGAGGGCACGGGGCCCTCCTGCTCGGTGCAGACGGCGAAGCGGAACGGCGGCACGCCGTCGTCGGCGCGGTCGATGCCGAAGACCTCGCAGGCCACGGAGAACTCGAACGCCGAGAAGCCCTCCTCGACGACGACCGCGACGTCGTGCAGGTCACCGCTGGTCCCCATGACCGGCAGTGTGCCAGCGCCCGGGCCGGTTGGCAGGATGTGGCCGGACCTCGGCGGGGCTGCCACTGGCCCGGGGGCGCGACCACGAGGACGCTGCGGAGGTGACCACCGGCTCCCCGCACCCCGCTCCGCCCGCCCTCGACGTCCGGACCGCGCTCGAGGCCCAGCAGCGCGCGTTCCTGGCCCTGGCCCGCGAGGTGGGACCCGACGCCGCCGTCCCGGGCTGCCCGGGCTGGCGGGCCCTGGACCTCGTGACGCACCTGACGGGGGTCCACCGCTGGGCCGCGGCCGTGACCCGCACCCCCGTCGGCGGCACCGTGCCCGACGACGCCGACCCGGCCCCGGACCCCGCGCCGTGCGCGGCGTACGCGGCCGCCGCGCGGGACCTGCTCACCGCGCTCGGCGAGGACCCGGCCCGGCCCTGCCCGACCTTCGCCGGGCACGGCGTGGTCGCCGACTGGGGGCGCCGGCAGCTGCACGAGACCCTCGTGCACACGTGGGACCTGGCCGACGCCGCGGGGCGGCCGCGCGAGGGCGCCCCGGACGTCGTCGCGGACGCCGTCGAGGAGGTCCTGGACACGGTGCTGCCGCGGCAGGTCCGGCTGGGCCGGGTGGCGGCGCCCGCGGTGGCGGTCGAGCTGCTGGGGTCGCGGCGCCGGGTGCTGGGCACCGGGCCGGTCGTGGCGTCGGTGTCCGGGGCGGACGCCGACCTGGTGCGCCTGCTGTGGCGGCGCACGACGTGCGGGGACCCGCGGCTGGTCGTCCGGGGCGACGCCCGGCGCGCGCGGGAGGTCCTGGGCGACGCCCTCACCCCCTGAACCGGGGCGTCCGGGCGGGCCCCGAGCGCTTGGCAGGATGTGGCCGAACGTCGGCAGAACTGCCACTCGTCCGGTGCGGCGCGGCGGCGGAGGCTGAAGGCGTGCCCACCGACCTCCCCGCCCTCCTCGTGCTCCTCGTCCTCGTGGTGCTGGCCCTGGCCGCACCCCGCTTCGGCGCCGACACCCGCACCTCCCGCGCGTGGTCCGACGCCGACCCCCTCCCCTACCCCGTGCAGCGCCGGTAGGGGCGCCGCAGCCGTCAAGTCCGCCCCCGGACCCGTCGACAACACCCCGACGACCCGTCCGAGGAGGAACCGCCGTGCGAGTGCACCACGCGCGCTGGGACCGCGCGCAGGGGTGGTCCACCCCGCTGCCGGCCGTGGACGGACCCCGCACCCTGGTCCTGGTGCTCAGCGGCCCCGCCGTGCCGGGACCCGACGTCCCCGTCGCCGACCTGCTGGCCGCCTACCCCCGCTCCAGCGTCCTGGGCGCCTCCACCGCCGGCCTCGTCCTGGGCGACGCGCTGCTGGACGAGGAGGTGCTCGTCACCGTCGTCACCTTCGAGCGCACCCGGGTCGTCCTCGACCACGTCCCGCTGACCGCGGGCACCTCCGAGGAGGCCGGCGCCGCCCTCGGCGGCCGCCTGCGCGCCCACGGCTCGGGCCCCGGCGAGGACCTGGCCGCCGTCCTCGTCCTGGCCCACGGCCGCGACGTCGTCGGCAACGCCCTGGCCGAGGGCCTGTCCCGCGGGACCGGCGGCACCGTCCCCGTCTTCGGCGGCATGAGCGCCGGGCTGCCCGCGCCCGGCGGCCTGCTGCCGCCGTGCTGGGTGCTGGTCGACGGCCGGCCGCGGACCGGGGTCGTGACCGCCGTCGGGCTCTACGGCGAGCGCGTCGGGCTGAGCGTGGGCACCGGCAGCGGCTGGGCCGACCTGGGCCCGCAGCGGCGGGTGACCCGCGCGGACGGCGCCACCCTGCACGAGCTGGACGGGCAGCCCGCGCTCGCGCTCTACAAGCGCTACCTCGGCGAGGAGGCCCGCGGCCTGCCGGTGGCCGGGCTGCGCTTCCCGCTGGCCATCCGCCGCCCCGGCGAGCACGGCACCGCCGTGGTGCGCTCGGTCCTCGACGTCGACGACGCCACCGACACCATCCTGCTCACCGGCGACGTGCCCCAGGGCTGCACCGCCCAGCTGCTGCACCAGGACTCCGAGGCGCTGGCCGACGCCGCCGAGCAGGCCGCGCGCCGGGCCGTCGCCGCCGCGGACGTCCCCGTCGGCCTGGCCCTGGTCGTCACCTGCCTGGGACGCCGGCTGGCGCTGGGCTCGCGCACCGAGGACGAGCTGGAGTCGGTCGTGGCCGGCCTGCCCGCCGGGACCCCCGTGCTGGGCTTCTACACCTACGGCGAGCTGGCGCCGACGGCGGCGCGCTCGTGCGACCTGCACAACGAGACGCTCACCGTCGCCGTCCTGGGCGAGCGCCCGTGACCGACCCCTCCCCCGACGGCGCCGTGCACCGCGTCCTGGCCCGGCAGCTGCGCCGCCTGGGCCTGGACGCGGCCACCGTCCCGGACCCCGAGCGCTGGCAGCGGCTGCTCACCGGCGTCTCCGACGTCTACACCGAGCACGACCGCTCCCGGTACGTGCTGGAACGGGCCATGCGGATCTCCGCCGAGGAGATGACCGGGCTGCACGAGGAGCTGCGCTCGCGCGCCCTGCTGGACGGCATGACCGGGCTGGCGAACCGGGCCGGGCTGCTCGACGGGCTGGACCGGCTGCTGGAGCGCGCCACCGCGCGGGGGACCCGGGTGGCGGTGTGCTTCGTCGACCTCGACGGGTTCAAGGCCGTCAACGACCGGTACGGCCACGCCGCCGGGGACGAGCTCATCACCGCGGCCGCCGGCCGGCTGCGGACCGGCTGCCGCTCCGCGGACCTCGTGGGCCGCCTCGGCGGCGACGAGTTCCTCACGGCCACGGCCGACCCCGGCACCGACGCGCAGGCGCTGGCCGTGGCCGGGCGGCTGGTCGAGGCCCTGTCCCGGCCGTTCGCCCTGAGCGCCGGCAGCGTCCGCGTCGGCGCCAGCGTCGGGCTGGCCCTGGCGACGGCGGCCGGCCGCACCGGGGAGGACCTCGTGCGCGCGGCCGATGACGCGATGTACGCGGCGAAGGCGGCCGGCAAGAACCGCGTGCACCACGTGGACCTGGACGCCTGAGGACCCGCGCCCGCCCGCTCCCCCTGGCGCGACGGCCCGTCAGTGCTTGGCTGGGGTCATGCGCATCTTCTTCACCGGCGGCAGCGGCAAGGCCGGTCACCACGTCGCCCCGTACCTGGCCTCCCGGGGCCACCGGGTCACCAACGCCGACCTCACCCCGCTGCGCCACCCCGACGTCGCCGACCTGCGGGTCGACCTGACCGACGCCGGCCAGGTCTACTCCGCGCTGGCGGGCACCCCCGCGGACGACCTCGACACCCCCGGCCCCGACACGGGTGGCGGCTCGGCGTACGACGCCGTCGTCCACTTCGCCGCGATCCCCAGCATGTTCCAGGCCCCCGAGGCCACGACGTTCCAGACCAACGTCGCGGCCCACTACAACGTGCTGGAGGCCGCGACCCGGCTCGGGATCCGCAAGGTCGTCTTCGCCTCCTCCGAGACCACCTACGGGATCTGCTTCGCCCGCGGGGAGCGCAAACCCCTGTACGTGCCCGTCGACGAGGAGCACCCCGTCGTGCCGGAGGACGCCTACGCCATCTCGAAGGTGGCCGGGGAGGTCGTGTCGCGGTCGTTCCAGGCCCGCACCGGCGCCGACGTCTACGGGTTCCGGATCAACAACGTCATCGAGCCGCACGAGTACGCCGAGAAGTTCCCGGCGTTCCTGGCCGACCCGTCGCTGCGGCGGCGCAACGTCTTCGCCTACATCGACGTCCGCGACCTGGGGCTGGCGACCGAACGGGCCCTGGAGACCGACGGCCTCGGCTTCCAGGTGTTCAACGTCGCCAACGCGGACATGTCGGTCGCCGCGACCACGCAGGAGGTCCTCGAGAGGTTCTACGCCGGGGTCGAGGTGCGCCGGGAGATGGGGCGGGACGAGACCCTCTACAGCATCGACAAGGCCCGCGAGCTGCTCGGGTTCTCCCCGCAGCACTCCTGGCGCGACGTGCTGGACGACCCCCGCGCCGGGGCCTGAGCCCCGCCCCGCGGGGTGCGGGAGGTCAGGTCACCAGGCCCAGGCGGCGCAGCTCCACGGCCAGGTCGTGCGGGCTGGACGCGGCGTCCTGGGCGTCCTCCAGCGTCACGACGCCGTCGCGGACCAGCGTGACGAGGTGCTGGTCGAACGTCTGCATCTGGTAGTACTGCCCCTCGCGGATGAGGTCGGTGATGAGGTTCGTCTTGTCCGGGTCCGCGATGGCGTCGGCGATGCGGCCGGTGTTGACGCAGATCTCCATGACCACGCAGCGCCCCGCGCCGTCGGCGCGGGGCACCAGCCGCTGGCAGACGATCCCGCGCAGCGACCCGGCCAGCGCCAGCCGCACCTGCTTCTGCTCGTGCGGGGGGAAGAAGTCGACGATGCGCGAGATCGTCTCGGCCGCGTCGATGGTGTGCAGCGTCGACATGACGAAGTGCCCGGTCTCGGCGGCCGACAGGGCGGCCTTGACGGTCTCCTGGTCGCGCATCTCCCCGACGAGGATGACGTCGGGGTCCTGGCGCATCGCCGCGCGCAGCGCCGTGGTGAAGTCGGCGGTGTCGAGGCGGACCTCGCGCTGGCTGACGATCGAGCGGTTGTCGGTGTGCAGGACCTCGATGGGGTCCTCGATGGTGACGATGTGCGACTCGCGCACGGTGTTGATGTGGTCGATCATCCCGGCCAGCGTCGTGGTCTTGCCCGACCCGGTGGGGCCGGTGACCAGCAGCAGCCCGCGGTGCTCCAGGGCGAGCTGCTCGATGACCGGCGGCACGCCGAGCCCGGACAGCGGCACGGCCTGGGCGGCGACGCGGCGCAGCACCAGCCCCACGGCCCCGCGCTGGCGGAAGGCGTTGACGCGGAAGCGGCCCGCCCCGCCGGGCAGGCTGTAGGCGAAGTCGGCCTCGTGGGTGCGGGCGAACTCCTCGACGAGGTCGTCGCGCATGATCTCCTCGAGCATCCGCTCGGTGACCTCCGCCGTCAGCGCGGGGGCCTGCAGCGCCCGCAGCCGGCCGTCGATGCGCAGGCGCGGCGGCGAGCCCGCCTTGCAGTGCAGGTCCGAGCCGCGCAGCTCGACCAGGGCCCGCAGGTACGGCGTGATGAGCGGTTCGACCGGGACGGCCCGGTGCCCGGCGCTCGGCTGCTCGGTCCCCTGCGTGGTCGTCACCCCAGCGGCATCGGCGCGGGCGCGGGCGACCTTGAGCACCCCTCGCCCCGTGGGACGATGGACGGCGGAGAAGCACCCGACCAGCACGGAGGAGGACCACCATGAGCAAGCGAGGCCGCAAGCGCCGTTCGCGCAAGGGCAACGGCGCGAACCACGGCAAGCGCCCCAACGCCTGAGTCTGCTCGCAGACACGACGGAGGCCCCGGACCCTGACGGGTCCGGGGCCTCGTGCGTGCGGGGGTCAGCCGGCGGTGGTGGTGACCTGCGTGATCGAGACGAGGATGCGTGCCCGCAGGGTCTGCGGGGCCTCCTCGCAGGGGCAGCCGTCGCGGATGACGCGCTTGAGCTTCTCGTCCTCGGCGAGCTGGGCCAGGCAGCTGGCGCACTCCTCCAGGTGCGCGCGCAGCTGCTCGCAGTCCAGGTCCGGCATCTCGCCGTCGAGGTACTCGAAGGCCCGGTCCAGGACCTCGTGGCAGTGCTTGGACCCGCTCACGACGCACTCTCCTTCTGGGTCGCACCGGACACGCCGCGGTCCACGGCGTAGTCGCGCAGCAGCTCGCGCAGCTGACGACGGCCGCGGTGCAACCGGGACATCACCGTCCCGATGGGAGTGCCCATGATCTCGGCGATCTCCTTGTACGCGAAGCCCTCGACGTCGGCCAGGTAGACGGCCAGCCGGAAGTCCTCGGGGACCTGCTGCAGCGCCCGCTTGACGTCGGAGTCAGGCAGGTGGTCCAGCGCCTCGGTCTCGGCCGAGCGCAGACCGGTCGAGGAGTGCGACTCGGCCCGGGCCAGCTGCCAGTCCTCGATCTCGTCCGAGTGCGACTGCTGGGGCTCGCGCTGCTTCTTGCGGTACGTGTTGATGTACGTGTTCGTGAGGATCCGGTACAGCCACGCCTTGAGGTTCGTCCCGGGCGTGAACTGGTGGAACGCGCCGTAGGCCTTCGCGAAGGCGTCCTGGACGAGGTCCTCGGCGTCGGCGGGGTTGCGCGTCATGCGCAGGGCCGCGGAGTACAGCTGGTCCAGGAAGGGCAGGGCGTCGCGCTCGAAGCGCGCGGCCCGCTCGTCAGCGGTCTCCTCGGCGACGGTGGTCGCCGGGACCTGCTCGGTCTGCTCGGTCATCGGGATCGAGCCTAGGCCCTGCGCGGGGACGGCGCCCACGCGCGGGGCACGGTGGTCCTGGCGGCGGGGCGGTCCGGCCGTCCCGCGGGACGGGGTGCGCGGCTCGACCCGGCGCGCGGACGGGCGCCGGGCCTCCCGGACGGGTTCGAGGGGTGGGGCGAGCGGCATGACCGGGACAACGCGGGGCCCGCCGTCACCATTCCGTCACCCACCGATCGGTTCGCCGGTGCGCAGGTCCACCACGCCCGCCAGGTCGGCGAGGGGGACGGGGTCCAGCAGGTCCTCGCCGGTGTCGCGGACGTCGCCGACGCGCCGGGAGACGGGGTGGGCCCGCAGCGCACCGCCGAGGAAGAGGTCGTGCGGGACGGCCCCCAGCAGGGACCGCACGTCGTCGGCGTCGTCGAGGGAGGGGTCCAGCCAGGCGTCGCGCAGGTCCCGCGGGACGACGAGGGGCATCCGCTCGTGCAGCCGGTCCAGCCCCGCCTCGGCCGCCCGCGTGACGACGGCGAAGGACACCACCCAGCGGGCGGGGTCCTCGGGGGCCCTGGCGGGGTCCTGCCAGAACTCGTAGACCCCGGCCAGCGACAGCACCGACCCGTCGGCGGCGGACACCGCGAAGGGCTGCTTGAGCGGCTTGCCGCCGGGCCCGGTGACCGCGGTGGTCTGCCACTCGTACCAGGCGTCGACGGGCACCAGGCAGCGGCGCGCGAGCGCGGCCGCGGCGAAGGCGGGCTTGTCCAGCAGCGTCTCGGACCGCGCGTTGACCATCCGGGCCGCGCCGGAGGCGTCCTTCGACCAGCTGGGCACCAGGCCCCACCGCAGCGCGCGCAGCGAGCGGGTGGGCGGGGCGTCCGGTTCGCCCTTGCGGAAGCGCTCCAGCACCACCGGGGGCGTCGTCGTGGGGGCGACGTTCGTGGACCGGGTGACCGCCGCGGGATCGGCGGCGGGGCCGGTGAGGGTGTTGTCGTCGACCTCGAACTCCTCCACGAGGTCCTCGAGCTCCCGACGCAGGGCGTAGCGACCGCACACCCGGCAGACCTTGCCACCCGCCCCGGACACGACCGGCACGAGGCCCGCGTTCGCGGTGGGCACCGCGGTGCGGTAGGCAACTCCCATGACTGTGGTGCGACGAGTGGCCCGCCCGATGCTCGCGGCGATCTTCATCAAGAACGGCATCGACCAGGTCCGGCACGCCGCCGACCTCGCGCCCTCGGCCGAACCGCTCGTGCACCGGGCGGCCGGGACCCTGCGGCTGCCCGACGACCCGGTGCTGCTGGTCCGCCTGAACGGAGCCGCGATGGCGGGCGCGGGCGTGCTGTTCGCCCTCGGCCGCGCGCCCCGGCTGGCCGCGACGGTGCTGGCCGCGACCGCGGCCCCGACCGCCGCGGTCAACCACCCGTTCTGGTCCGAGAAGGACTCCACGGTGCGCGCCGAGGTCCTCACCGACTTCCTCACCGACGTCGGCCTGCTGGGCGCGGCCCTGCTGGCCGCCGCCGACACCGCCGGCAAGCCCGGCGCGCTGTGGCGCGGCAAGCGCGCGGGCCGCGACGCCCAGCGCCTGGCCCGGCTGGCGGCCCGCGAGGCCCTGCACGCCGCCGAGATCGGCAAGAAGGACGTCCAGCTGGCCGCGGCCAAGCTCGGCTGAGCTCTCCCGGCGGGTCGCGCGGCGACGGTCGCGCCCCGTCGCGGGCGGCTGGGAGGATGCCCCCGTGACCCCGAACGATCCGTCCAGCAGACCCCCGAGCCCGGTCGCCGACGCCGGTGAGCTGTGGGCCGCGCCGACCGCGGCCGGCCCCCTCGACGCCGTGGTGGCAGTGCCGGGCTCGAAGTCGCTGACGAACCGCTACCTCGTGGTGGCGGCGCTGGCCGAGCGCCCCTCCCTGCTGCGCGACCCGCTGGTCTCGCGGGACACGCTGCTCATGGCCGACGCGCTGCGCCAGCTCGGCGCGGACGTGGTCGAGGGCGGTCACGCCGCCGAGGGCGTCGGCCCGGAGGACTGGGTGGTGCGCCCGGGCCCGGTCACCGGCGGCTCCCGCATCGACTGCGGGCTGGCCGGGACGGTCATGCGCTTCCTGCCGCCCGTCGCGGCCCTGGCCGACTCCCCCGTCGAGTTCGACGGCGACACCCGGGCCCGCGAGCGCCCCATGGGTGCCGTCGTCGAGGCCGTGCGCCAGCTCGGCGCGCTCGTGGAGGACGGCGGGCGCGGGCTGCTGCCGTTCAGCGTCCAGGGCCCGGCCGGCGGGCTGCGCGGCGGCACCGTCCGCATCGACGCCTCGGCCTCCAGCCAGTTCGTCTCGGCGCTGCTGCTGGTCGGGGCCCGCACCCGCGAGGGCCTGGAGGTCGTCCACGAGGGCCCGCCCATCCCGAGCCTGCCGCACATCCGGATGACGGTGGAGGTGCTGCGCGACGCCGGGGTCCTGGTCGACGACTCCACGCCGGGGCGCTGGTTCGTCGAGGCCGGGGAGATCAACCCCCTCGACGTCCAGGTCGAGCCGGACCTGTCCAACGCCGGGCCGTTCCTGGCCGCGGCGGCCGTGGCCGGGGGCCGGGTGCGGGTGCCGGGGTGGCCGCAGTCGACGACGCAGGCCGGCGACGTGCTGCGCGACGTGCTGGACCAGATGGGCGCGGACGTGACGCTGGACCGCGACGGGCTGCTCGTGGAGGGCACCGGGGAGCTGTACGGCGTGGACCTGGACCTGCACGAGGCCGGGGAGCTGGCGCCGGTCGTGACCGCGCTGGCGGCGCTGGCGTCCTCCCCGAGCCGGCTGCGCGGCATCGCGCACCTGCGCGGGCACGAGACCGACCGGCTCAAGGCCCTGGTCACCGAGGTGAACAGCCTGGGCGGGCGCGCCGAGGAGACGCTGGACGGGCTGCTGCTGCACCCGGCGCCGCTGCACGGCGGGGTGTTCCGCACGTACGCCGACCACCGGATGGCCACCGCGGGGGCCGTCATCGGGCTGCGGGTCGAGGGGGTCCTCGTGGAGGACATCGCCACGACCGGCAAGACGCTGCCCGACTTCCCCGGCATGTGGGCCTCGATGCTGGCCGGGGTGGGCGCCTGAGCCCCCGCCAGCGCGGTCCGCTCGGCCGGTTCGACGAGGACGACGTCCGGGTCCGGCCGAACCGGCGCGGGTCGCGACCGCGGACCAAGGACCGCCCCGCGCACGCCGACGCCGTCGACGCGTTCGTGGTCGCCGTCGACCGCGGCCGCTCGACGTGCCTGGTCGGTGAGGGCACGGCGGAGCAGCGCGTGGTGACGGCCATGCGGGCCCGGGAGCTGGGGCGCACGGGCGTCGTCGTGGGCGACCGGGTGGGCCTGGTCGGGGACGTGTCGGGGACGACGGACACCCTGGCGCGCATCGTCCGCATCGACGAGCGGCGCACGACGCTGCGCCGGTCCGCCGACGACAGCGACCCGGTGGAGCGCGTCGTGGTGGCCAACGCCGACCTGCTCGTGGTGGTGGCGGCCGTGGCGAACCCCGAGCCGCGCTCGCGGCTGGTCGACCGCTGCCTCGTGGCGGCGTACGACGCGGGCATGACCCCGCTGCTGTGCCTGACGAAGGGCGACCTGCGGCCCGCCGAGGAGGTGCTGACCACCTGGGCGCCGCTGGGGCTGGAGGCCGTCGTGACCTCGCGCGGGCCCGAGGGGCTGGTGGGCCTGGACGCGGTCCGGGAGCGGCTGGCCGGCCGCACGAGCGTGCTGGTGGGTCACTCCGGCGTGGGCAAGTCGACCCTGGTCAACGCCCTGGTCCCGGACGCCGAGCGGGCCACCGGCCACGTCAACGCCGTGACGGGCCGCGGGCGGCACACGTCGTCGGCGTCCTCGGCGCTGGCCCTGCCCGGCGGCGGCTGGGTCGTCGACACCCCGGGGGTGCGCTCGTTCGGGCTGGCCCACGTCGCGCCGGAGTCGGTGCTGCGGGCGTTCCCGGACCTGCTGCCCGGGGAGCGGGACTGCCCGCGCGGCTGCACCCACGACGAGCCGGACTGCGCGCTGGACGCGTGGGTCGCGACCGGGCACGCGGGGGCCGCGGGCCCGGTGCGGCTGGAGTCGTTCCGGCGGCTGCTGGCGGCCCGCCGCAGCACGCGGGAGGACACCGGCCGCGACGGCGGCGCACCGGGGAGCGCACCGGGGGGCGGGCCGGCGCCCCGGTGACCCGTCACGTCCCCGGCACGCACTCGCCGTCACCGGTGATGCCATAGGGTGACGACGACGACCGGTCGGAGACGGGGGAACGGCGCGCCATGGGGGATGTGCCAGCCACCCGTCCCGGCGGGCCCGGCGCGACGCTGACCGCCCCCGGCCTGAGCCTGGTCCTGACCCCCTCCCCCGCGGCCCCCGCCGCCCGCCCCGGGCCCCCGCAGGTCACCGACCCGCCGTGGACGGTGCTGCGCGAGCTCGGCCGCGGCGCCGGGTCCGTGGTGCACCTGGCCGTGCGCGGCGACCGCGAGTACGCCGTCAAGCGCCGGCGCACCGACCTGCCCGGCGCGGACCCCGCCGGACCCGCCGGACCCGCCGAGGACGAGCGCGCCCTGCGCCGCGAGGCCGCGCTGCTGGCCAGCGTCCACCACCCCGGGCTCCCCCGCGTCCACGCCGTCACCGAGGTCGAGGGCCGCCTCGGCGTCGTCGTGGACGCCCACGACGGCACCACGCTGGCGGACCTGCTGGCCCCCGCCCCGGCCGGTCCCGCCGGGCACCCCGGCGGGGCCCGGACCGCGACGCTGCCGGTGGTCACGACCCTGCGGCTCGTCGTGGACGTGTGCGACGCCCTGCACGCGCTGCACCGCAGCGGCCTCGTCCACGGCGACGTGGAGCCGTCCAACGTGCTGGTGACCGCCGCGGGCCGCGCGGTCCTCGTCGACCCCGACCTGGCGCGGCCGCGGACCGCCGCGGCCCCACCGCACCGCTCCCCCGAGCAGACCGGGGCGGTGCGCGGCCCCGTCGACCACCGCAGCGACCTGTACTCGGTGGGGGCCGTGCTGCTGCAGTGCCTGACCGGGCGCACCCCCGGCGGCCCAGACGCGGCCCCCGGCCCGCTGGGCCCCGGCGTGCCGCCGGCCCTGGGGCCGCTGCTGCGGCGGCTGCTGGCCCCCGAGGCCCGCGACCGCCCCGCCGACGCCACGGCCGTCGCCGACGAGCTGGCGCGCCTGGCCGCCGACACCGCCCCCGACATCGCGCTGGGCCGCCGCCGCTGGCACGCCCCGGCCGACGCCCCGCTGCTCGAGCGCAGCCGGCAGACCGCGGCGCTGGAGGCCGCCTGGGACAGCGCCCGCGCCGGGTCCGGCGGTGTCGTCGTCGTGCGCGGGGCCGCCGGGTCGGGCCGCTCGGTCCTGGTCGAGGCCCTGCGCCGCAAGGCCTCGGCGCAGGGCGCGACGACCGTCGTCCTGGACACCACGACGTCGCCGGGGGCTCCGCTGAGCGCCCTGCGGCGGGCGGTCCCGGCCGGGGGGCTGAACCCGGCGGGCCCCGCGCCGGCCGACCCCGGCGGCCCGGGCGCGGAGGACCCGCGACCGGGGGCGCTGGCCGAGGAGCTGCTGCAGCACGCCGCCCGGACCGGGCCGCTGCTCGTCGTGCTCGACGACACCGAGCACGCCGACGCCTCGACGCTGGCCGTGCTGCGGTGGCTGGCCGCGGAGTGCGCCGACCTGCCGCTGCTCGTGGTGCTCGTCGACCGGGCCCGCACCCCCGGGACCCCCGCCGCCCCCGGGGAGCCCGGCGACGTCGAGGACGGCCTGCCCGGACCCGGCGCGGTGGTGCTGGAGGTGCCGCCGCTGTCCGACGCCGCGGCCCGCGCCGTCGTGCGGCGCAGGCTGCCCGGCGCGGTGGTCACCGACCCGGTCGCCGCGGCGCTGGTCTCGCGGGCCGCGGGCAACCCCGGGGCCCTGCTGGCCCTGCTGACGACCCTGCTGGACCAGGGCGGCCTGGTGCCGGAGTGGGGCCGCTGGCGCCTGGAGCACGACGCGCTGGAGGCGGTCCCCGTCGCCCCCCGGCTGCTGACCGCCCTCCTGCGGCGCCTGGAGGAGCTGCCGGCGGGCCAGCGGGACGCGCTGCGGCTGGCCGCGGCGTGCGGGCGCTCCGTCGACGACCACCTCGTGCTGCGGGCCGCGGTCCCGGGGCTGGACGCCGACGCCGTGCACGCCGGCCTGGCCGCCGGGGTCGCGGCCAGGCTGCTGCGCGCGCTGCCCGGCGGCCGGCACGAGTTCCTGCACCAGCAGGTCGTCGACGCCGTCCTCGACGGGGTCGGCGAGGCCGGGCGGCGGGCCCTGCACGCGCGGCTGGCGCGGGTCCTGCGCGCCGACACCCGGACCGGTGCGGACGGCGCCGACCGCGACGCGCTGTTCGCCTGCGCCCACCAGCACCTGCGCGCCGGGGACGCCATGGCCCCCGCCGACGTCGTCCGGGCCTGCGCCGCCGCGGGGGTCGAGGCCGCCCGCCGCTTCGCCCCCGAGACGGCCGTCACCCTCCTGGGGCAGGCCGTGCGGACCGCCGACGCCGCGGGCCTGGACCTCGACCCGCGGCTGCGCCGGCTCCTGGCGGCGTGCCTGGCCCGGCAGGACCGGCACGCCGAGGCGCACGCGCACCTGGAGCACCTGCTGGCCCCGGCGGCGGACGACGCCCTGACCCGGGCGGTCGTCCTGGGCGAGGTCGCGCTCCTGCACCGCCACGAGCGCACCCCGCACGCCCCCGGCCGCACGACCGGCGCGGCCGCGCGGGGGCTGGCGCAGCTGCGGGCCGCCCGCCCGGTGAGCGCGCCGGGCCGGTGGGCGGCCGCGCTGGCCGCCCTGCTCCTGCTGGCCGGCACCGTCCTGCACCCGGGGCGGCGCCGGGACGGCCGGCACCGGCGGGACTCCGCCCGCGAGGTGCGCCGGGCCACCGTCGAGGGCGCGCACGCGGTGCTGCTGCGCGAGGCCGCCGCGGCGGACCTGCAGGCGGGCCGGACCGCGGCGGCCGTGCCGACCGCGCTGGCGGCCTGGGCGCGCGCCGTGCGCGCCCGCCGCCGGGACCTGGCCCGCGACGCGCGCTGGTCCCTGCGCGCCGCGCTGGAGCAGGCCCGCACCGGCCGCGCGAGCGTCCTGCCGGTCCGGTTGCCCGGCGGCGCCGGTCTCGTGGGGGAACCGCTGACCGCCCCGGACCACCGGCCCGGGGAGACCGAGCCGACCGTCCTGGCCTCGGTGCGGCTGGCCGCGGGCCTGCGCCGGCTGTGGTCGGGCGGCACGTGGCGGGCCGTGGCCGACGTGCTGGAGGCGGACGGCCAGTGGCTGGACCTGCCGCTGTACGTCCTGGGGACCTGCGCCGTGGCGGGCGAGCGGCTCGCCGCCGGGCACGTCGGCACCGCCGCGGCCTGGCACGCCCGGGCCGCGCGGCGGGTCCCCGCGGGAGCGCCCGCGCCCGTGGAGCTGGAGCTGCTGCGGGCCGCGCTGCTGAGCGCCCGCGGCCGCCCCGGGGAGGCCGGGGACGTGCTGGACGCCGTGCGCCTGCGGCTGGAGCGCGGCACCGGGGACGACCCGGGCGGCACGGACCCGCTGAGCGGGTTGCAGCTGCAGCTGGCGACCACCCGGTGGCTGCTGGAGCAGGCCGACGTCGGCGAGCGCTTCGACGAGGCCGCCGCCCGCGCCGAGCGGCTGGTCCGCAGCACGCCGCTGCCCGGTGCGCCGGAGGTCCGCTGGACGCGGGTGCTGGTGCTGCAGGGCCGGGTGGCGCAGCTGCGCGCCGCCGTGCAGGCCGGGGACCGGGCCGGCGCGCGCGAGCGCGAGCGGCAGGTCGCCGACGCCCTGCGCGGGCTGCGCCGCGGCCGCGGCAGCGCCGTCCAGGACGCCCACGTCGAGGTGGTCCGCGCCGCCGCCCTGTTCCGGCTGGGCCGCCGCGGCCCGGCGTCGCGCCTGCTGGGCTCGGCCGAGGCCCGGGCCCGGCACCTGGACGCCCCCCTCGTGGACCACCTGGTGCTGCGGCTGCGGGCCGAGGTCGCCGAGGCCGCGGGTGCGCAGCCGGACGCGGACCGCCTGCGGTGGCTGGCCACGGCGCTGGCCGAGAAGCACGGCTGGGTCACCCTCGCCCGGCGGGGACGGCCCGAGGCCGTCGCGGGCCCGGCCGCGGGCACCGCCCGCGGTCCGTGGACCCCGGCGCCGGGGCGACGGCGGCGGCTGCTGTCGGCCATGCGCGACGTGGGGCACGCGGCCCAGGTGCTGGACCCGCAGGACGTGGTGCGGCTGGCGCTGGACCAGGCGTGCGAGGTGCTGGGGGCCGACCGGGCCGTGCTGGCGGTCCTGGACGGCCGGGACGAGCTGACGGTCCTCGCCGGCCGCACCCGCTCGGGCACCGACCTGTCCCCGGCCGAGCCCGTCGACCCCGCGGCCGCGCGCGCCGCCCGCACGGGCCGGCCGGTGGTGCGCGGTGGGCTGGAGCCGGTCCCGGCGCGGGTCCCGGCGCACGGTGCGTCCGACGGGGTCGGCGGGGCTGACGGGGCCGACGGGGCCCGCAGCGTCGTGGCCGTGCCGCTGCTGGTGCGCGGGCGCCGCACGGGGGTGCTCTCGGCGATCAGCACGCTGACCCCGGGCGCCTTCGGCCGCGGCGACGTGGAGCTGCTGCAGCTCATCGCCGGGCAGGTCGCGGCGGCGCTGGAGACGGCCCGCGCGGCGCGGCTGGAGATCGAGGTGCACGGGGCCCAGCGCGAGCGGGACCTGGCCGAGGCGGTGCGCCGGGTGACCGAGGAGGTCTCCGGCAGCCTGGAGCTGCCCACGGTGCGCCGCCGGCTGCTGCGCTCGGCCGTGACCGAGCTGGGCGCCCGCCGCGGCGCCCTCGTGCCGGTGCGCACCGGCGCGGGGCCCGACGGGGGGCCGACCGCACCGGTGCCCGCGCTGGTCACCGCCGCGGACGGGCCGGTGCGGGAGGTCGCCTGGGGCCGGGACTGGCGGGCCGAACCGGACTGCGCGCGGCTGCTGGAGAGCGCCGGCGCCACCCGCGGCACCACGGGCGGCACCACCGGGGGCGGGACCGCGCTGCCACCGCGCCTGGCCGGGCTGCTGGACCTGGCCCCCGGGCCCGGCGGGGCCACCCCCGCCGCCGGCGCCACCGGTTCCGACGGCGCCCACGGCACCGACGGGGGGTCGTGGCTGGTGGTCCCCCTGAAGGACCGGACGGGCCTGGTCGCCGAGGTGCTCGTGCTGTCGGGGGACGCCGACGGTCCCGCCTCGCGCGCCCACGTCGCCGAGGCCCTGGCCGCGCCCGCCGCGATCGGCCTGGAGAACGCCCGCCTCTTCGCCCGGGTCGAGCACCTGGCCCGCACCGACTCCCTGACGGGCGTCGCCACGCGCGGTCACCTGCTGCGGGTGGGCGAGCAGCGCCTGCGGGCCGATCCCGAGGGTCCCGCCGCGGCCGTCATGGTGGACGTCGACCACTTCAAGTCCGTCAACGACACCCACGGCCACGCGGCCGGCGACGAGGTCCTGGCGGCCGTGGCGCGCCGGCTGCAGGAGCAGACGCGGGGGTCCGACGTCCTGGGCCGGTACGGCGGGGAGGAGTTCGCGCTCGTCCTGACCGGCCCGGGGGCCGGTGCGGAGCCGTTCGACCCGCTGGAGGTGGCCGAGCGGCTGCGGGCCGCCGTGCGCAGCAGCCCCGTGCCGGTGCGCGGCGCGCGGCTGCGGGTCACCGTCAGCGTGGGGGTCGCGCTGCGGCGCGACGGCGAGCACCTGCCCGACGTGCTGGCCCGCGCCGACGCGGCGCTCTACCGCGCCAAGGCGGCGGGTCGCGACGTCGTCGTCGCCGCGCCCTGACCCCTCACAGCAGCGTGCTCCAGTAGGCCCAGAACCTGGTGGCGACCATGGCGACCACCGCGAGGAAGCTCAGGACGACCAGCAGCGCGCGGTAGTCCACGACGACGCGCGCCGCGCCCCGCAGCGCCCGCGGCACCGGGACCAGCCCGCGGTCGAGGCCGTCGGCCAGGTGCGTCCAGAAGGTCGGGACCACCACGGCCCACACGACCACGCAGTACGGGCACAGGGCGTGGATCCGGTACAGGCTCTGGCCGATCAGCCAGCCGATGAACACCACCCCGAGGGTGATGCCCACGAGGTAGCCGCGCTCGACCCAGCGCGGCAGCACCACGCGCGAGAGGACCAGCACCCCCAGGAACGTCGAGACCGCGAAGGCCGCGATGCCGATGAGGGGGTTGGGGAAGCCGAAGAGGGCCGCCTGGTGGGTCTGCATGACGTTGCCGCAGGAGATGACCGGGTTGATGCTGCAGCTGGGGACGTAGCCGGGGTCCTCGGCCAGCCTGATCCGCTCGACGGTCAGCGTGAAGGCGGCGACGAAGCCGAGGAGGCCGCCGAGGAACAGCAGCAGCCCGCGGGTGCGCGGGGACACCGGGATCGCCGACAGGTGCCCCTCGGGCGGACCGTCGGGCAGGTCCTCGGTGGAGCCCCCGGCGGAGTCCTCGCGCGCGACCCGGTCCGTCGTGCCGGCCATCGGTGTCCCTCCCTCGTGGCGGTGCTGGTCCCAGCATCCTCGACGGCGCTGGGCGTCAGCTGAACGGGTCCGTGGTCCTGCGTCGCGGTCCCGGCTCCCCGGTGCGGCGCACCGCGGGCGGTAGGTTCGCGACGTGCCGACGCCCAGCCCGTCCCCCGCCCGCCCGCGCTACGACGACGACCTGCGCCTGGCGCACGTCATCGCCGACCAGGTCGACGGGCTGACGACGGACCGGTTCAAGGCCCTGGACCTGACGGTGGAGACCAAGCCGGACCTGACGCCGGTCAGCGACGCCGACCGCACGGCCGAGGAGCTGATCCGCGGCCAGCTCAAGCGGACCCGCCCGCGCGACGCCGTGCTGGGCGAGGAGTTCGGGCTCGTGGGGCACGGGTCGCGGCAGTGGGTCGTCGACCCCATCGACGGGACGAAGAACTTCGTGCGGGGCGTGCCGGTGTGGGCCACCCTCATCGCGCTGGTGGAGGACGGCGAGCCCGTCCTGGGCGTCGTCTCGGCCCCCGCGCTGGGGCGGCGCTGGTGGGCCGCGACGGGGTCGGGGGCCTGGACGGGCCGCAGCCTGTCGTCGGCGACGCGGATCTCGGTCAGCTCGGTCTCGCAGCTGTCCGACGCCTCGTTCGCCTACTCCTCCCTGGACGGCTGGGAGGCCTCGGGGTCGCTGGAGGGCTTCCTCGGGCTCACACGCACCGTGTGGCGCACGCGCGGCTTCGGCGACTTCTGGTCGTACATGCTGCTGGCCGAGGGCGCGGTCGACATCGCCGCCGAGCCGGAGCTGGCGCTGCACGACATGGCCGCCCTCGTCCCCATCGTCACCGAGGCCGGGGGCCGCTTCACCTCCCGCGCCGGCGTCGACGGGCCGCACGGCGGGGACGCCGTCGTGACGAACGGCCTGCTGCACGAGGCGGCCCTGGAGTTCCTGGGCCGGCCGTGAGCGCCCCCGGGAACTCCGCCCCGCGCCCCGGCGTGGTCACCGACCCGCGGGAGCGCCGTCTGCTGGTGTGGGAGGTCGTCGCGGTCTTCACCGTGTCGCTGGGGATGAGCGGCGTCCGGGCCCTCGTGCGGTTCATCGGGATCCTCACCGCGCCGGTGGCCGTCAACGCGCAGACGTCGACGGTCCTGGGCAGCTACGCCCCGGACCGGCCGTGGCTGGACCTGTCCCTGCAGCTGGTGGCGGTCGCGTCCGGCCTGGCGCCGGTGTTCCTCGTGGCGTACCTGATGGCGCGCGGCGGGGAGTCGCTGCGGACGCTCGGCCTGGACGGGCGGCGGTGGCGGCGCGACGTGCTCGCGGGGCTGGGCCTGGCCGCGGTGATCGGCGGCTGCGGCCTGGTGCTGTACCTGGGGGCGCGCTCGGCCGGGGTGAACACGAACGTCGCCGCCTCGACGCTGCCGGACGTGTGGTGGGCGGTGCCGGTCTCGGTGCTGGCCGCGGCCGAGAACGGGGTCCTGGAGGAGGTCCTCGTCGCGGGCTACCTGCTGCACCGGCTCTCGCAGCTGGGGTTCCGGTGGTTCCCGGCGCTGCTGGTCAGCGCGCTGCTGCGCGGGTCGTACCACCTGTACCAGGGGGTCGGGGGGTTCGTCGGGAACGTCGCGATGGGGCTGGTGTTCGGGTACGTCTACCAGCGCTGGGGCCGCACGGCGCCGCTGGTCGTCGCGCACACGGCCATCGACGTCGTCGCCTTCGTCGGCTACGCCGCGCTCGTGGGGAAGGTGAGCTGGCTGCCCGGCTGAGGCCCGCGACGGGGCCCGCGGGGCGGCCGCGGCGGTGATCGCCGTGCGGGAGGTCTCGTGCAGGTCGTGCGGGGGTCCGCCCGCCCGGGCTGCACGGGCCCGGTCACGTCGCCTACCGTGGCGAGGGTCCGCAGGACGTCGATGTCCGTACTCGATCCCTGAGGAGCTACCGCTTCCGTGAACATCAGCACCTCCGTCTGGCTCACGATCGCCGTGGCCCTGGTGGCCGCCGTCCTGGCCGCCGGTGTCGGCGAGCTCGTCGCGCTCGTCGTGCGGCGCCTGGGCCGCAAGCACGAGATCCTCGCCACCCTGGCCCAGCGGGGCCGCCGGCCGCTGGCGGGTCTGCTCGCCACCGTCGCCGCGTACGCCTCCCTGGGCGTCTACACGCAGGCCGCGGACTGGCGCGAGCCGACCTTCCTCGTGCTGCGGCTGCTCACCGTCGCGTTCGGGGCGGGGCTGGCGGTGGTCGCCGCGAACGTCGTGCAGGACGTCCTGATGCTGCGCTACCGCATCGACGTGGCCGACAACCGGCGGCAGCGGCAGCGGCGGACGCAGGTCTCGCTGCTCAAGCGGGTCGTCGTGGCGCTGATCGTCGTCGTGGCCGTGGCCTCGATGCTGCTGACGATCCCCGGGGCCCGGGGGGTGGGGACGAGCGTCCTGGCCTCGGCGGGGCTGCTGTCGGTGGTGGCCGGGCTGGCGGCCCAGACGTCGCTGGCGAACGTCTTCGCGGGGTTGCAGATCGCGTTCACCGACGGTCTGCGCGTCGACGACGTCGTCGTGGTGGAGGGCGAGTTCGGCAACGTCGAGGACATCACGCTGACGTACGTCGTGGTCCGGTTGTGGGACCAGCGGCGGATGATCCTGCCCTCGACGTACTTCACGACGACCCCCTTCACGAACTGGACGCGGAACTCCTCCGACCTGGTCGGGACCGTGGAGTTCGAGACGGACTGGACCGTCCCGTTCGACGAGCTGCGTTCCAGCACCGAGGTCTTCGTCCGCGAGCACCCGCTGTGGAACGGGCAGACGTACGTGCTGCAGGTGACCGACGCGAAGAACTCGCTGGTGACGTTCCGGGTCCTCGTCAGCGCCGACTCGGCGGCCGAGCTGTACGACCTGCGCTGCGCGGTGCGCGAGGAGGTCGTCGGCCGCATCCGCAGCGAGCACCCCGAGGCGCTGCCCAAGGTGCGCCTGGAAACCCCGCGCGCCCTGAACCTGCCCCAGCAGAGCTCGCGGTTGTGAGCCAGGTCTCACCACTTTGAGTTGACAGCCGCCTCAAGGGGGGTCCGAGCGCGGGTCGAAGAACAGGCACGTGCCTGTCTCCGCCTTGATCCCTTCGCTCGGTCTCCTCGCCGCCGCTCTCGGCATCCTCACCGGGGTGCCCCAGGTCGTCCGCCTCGTGCGCGACCCCGACGCCACCGGCCTGTCCTACTCCTCCGCCGTCCTGGGCGCCCTCGCCTCGGGCACCTGGCTCAGCTACGGCGCCGTCCTGCGCGACCCCGCGCAGCTGGTCGCCAACGTGCCCGGCTTCCTGTGCGCCGTCGTGACGGTCGTCCTCGCCGCGCGCCGGCTGGGCCTGCGGCTGGCGCCGGCGGTCGTGGCCCTGGTCGCGTGGGCCCCGCTCCTGGCGGGGGCCCTCGCCGTCGGGGGCGTCGGCCTGGTCGGCGCCCTGGGCACCGTGGTGTCGCTGGTGAAGATGCTGCCGCAGATCCGCACCGTCGTGCGCCGCGAGCCGCTGCACGGCCTGGCCCCGGCGACGTTCGTGCTGACCCAGGTCTCCGGCGGCCTGTGGGCGGTCTACGGCGCGGCCACGGGCCAGTGGTCCGTGGTCGTGTGCTCGGTCGTCACGGTGGTCCTGGCCGGTGTGGTGCTGGCGCGCCGCTGCCCGCCGCTGGCGGTGGCCCGCGCCCTGCACGACGGCCGCTTCGGGGTCCCGGGCCGCCTGCTGGTCCGCCCCCTGGTCCTGGCGCGGCGCGCCACCCTCACGCTGGCGGCCTGAGCACCTTCACCAGGTGGACGAGCCGCACGCCGCGGTCGTCCGCGCTCTCCCCGCACCGGGCGTACCCCGCCCGCTCGTAGCGGGCGATGTTCTCGGCCGAGTCCCCGCCGGTGAACAGCCGCAGCTCACGGACCCCCTGCGGCACAGCGTCTTCGAGCGCCGTGAGCAGCGCCGTGCCGATCCCCCGGCGCTGCCGGTCGGGGGCGACGGCGAGCCGGCCGACGTGACCCACCCGGTCCTGCACCCGCACCCGGACCGACCCGACGAGCCGGGTCCCCTCCCGGGCCACCAGCACGACCTGCGCCGCGACGGCCGCGCGGACGGCGTCGAGGTCCTCCCGCAGCGGCGGCAGGAACGGGTCGCCGTAGCGCTGCGCCTCGCCGACGAACGCGGCCCGCTGGACGGTGAGCAGTTCCCCCGCGTCACCGTCCAGCGCGCGCTCGATCAGCACGGCACGCTCAGCGCAGGAACCACTGCCCCGGTTCCGCGAGCGCGTCGGCCGCCTCCGGCCCCCACGTGCCCGGCGCGTAGGGCAGCACCTCGGGCCGGTCCTGGGAGAACCGCTCGATGGCCGTCCACGCGGCCCGCAGGCCCTCGACGCCGGTGAACAGCGACCGGTCCCCGGTCAGCACGTGCTCGATGAGGTGCACGTAGGGCAGCGCGGGCCGGGCCGCCACGCCCTCGAACTCGTCCAGCGCCAGCGTCGCGGTGCCCTGCACCAGTCCGCCCTCGACCCCGGGCCGGCGCACGGTGGTGGCCAGGTCCAGCGCACCGCCCTCGAGCAGCGAGAAGCTGATCGTCGCCGGTTCGGCGTCGGCGTGCAGCCCAGTGGGCGACTTCAGCACGAGGGTGACGCGCTGCTCGTCGGCCGTCATCTTCTTGCCCGACCGCAGCAGGAACGGCACCCCGCGCCAGCGGTCGTTGTCGATCCAGACCCGGCACGCGGCGAGGGTGTCGGTCCGGGAGTCGTCCGGGACGCCGTCGATCGCGGTGTACCCCTCGAACTGCCCGAGCACGACCTCGGCCGGGTCGAGTTCGCGGAAGTCCTGCAGCGCAGCGTCCCGGGCCGCCTGCAGGGCCCCCGGGCCGAGGTCGGCCGGCGGTTCCATGGCGACCGTGGCGGCCATCTGGAACAGGTGCGTGACGATCATGTCGAGGAAGGCGCCGGTGGCGTCGTAGAAGCTCGCGCGCTGGGCGACGTCGAGCGTCTCGGCGACGTCGACCTGCACCTGGGCGATGAACTCGCGGTTCCAGATCGAGGCCAGCCACGGGTTCGCGAACCGGGCGTGGATGACGTCCTGCTGCGCCTCGAAGGCCAGGAAGTGGTCGATGCGGAACACCTGGGACTCGTCGAAGACGCGCTGCACCTCGGCGTCGAGCTCCTCGAAGCTCGCCAGCGAGGTGCCGTAGGGCTTCTCGTAGACGACGCGCGAGCCCTCGACGAGGCCGTGCGCGGCGAAGGCCCGGGTGGTGTCGAGGAAGGCCCCCGGCGGGATCGCGAGGTAGTGGACGACCTCGGCGTCCTCCCCGACGTCGCCCCGGGCCTGGGCGAGCACGTCGAGCAGCTCGCCCGGGTCGTCGGCGGTGAAGCCGCCGCCGGCGAACAGGAGGTTGGCGGCGAACTCGTCCCAGGGCCCGTCGGACGGCTGCGGGCCGAACTCCTCCAGGGCCTCGCGGATGAACCCGCGGAACTCCTCGTGCGTCTTCTCGCCGCGGCCGCTGCCGATGAGCCGCCACCGGCGCGGCAGCCGGCCCAGGCGGGCGAGCTCGAAGAAGGCCGGGGACACGAGCCGGCGCGAGAGGTCGCCGGTCGCCCCGTACATGATGAAGATCGTCGGCGCGTCCGAGGTCGAGGACGGCGGTGTCTGCGGTGCGGAGGTCACGGCTGCACCGTATTGCCTCCGTCCACCCCGTGCGGGCTATGGTGTCCCCGTGACCACCGCTCTCCCGACGGGAACCGCCAGCGCCTCGCGCCGCGGTGCGTGGTGGTGGGTGTCGGCGGTCGCCTGACGCTCCTGACGTCCCGTGGCCGCCTCGTCGAGGAGGCCGACCACTGGACGTCCCCCTCGACGGACGGCTCGCCCTGAAGCCCCCCGAGGAGAAACCGATGACCCCCGAGAACACCGTCGCGGCCCTGCTGGAGCCCGGCGCGGGCCCGTTCGCGCTGCTGCGCCGCCTGGACCCGCGCACGGGTCAGCCCGGTCCCGTGGAGGTCCTGCGCGGCCCCGTGGAGGTCGTCGAGCACCTGGCGGACATCCCCCTGGGGACCACGGCGCGCGACGCCCTGGCCCTGGTCCCGTTCCGGCAGCTGCGCGAACGCGGTTTCGAGGTCCACGACGACGGCACCCCGCTGCAGGTGCTGCGCATCGCCTCCGCCGTGGACCTGACCCTCGAGGACGCCCTGCGGGTCCTGCCCGACGCCGAGGTCCCGCTGCGCGACGTCGCCCCGGACCTGTCCGACGACGACTACGCCGCCGTGGTGCGCCGGATCATCGCCGACGAGATCGCCCAGGGCAGCGGCGCGAACTTCGTCATCCGCCGCGACGTCGACGGTGTCGTCGACGGCTTCACCGCGACCACCGCGCTGAGCCTGTTCCGCCGGCTGCTGGTGGCCGAGCACGGCGCGTACTGGACGTTCGTCGTGCACGTCCCCGGCCCCGACGGGACGTCGCGGACGCTGGTCGGCGCCTCCCCGGAGGTGCACGTGCGGATGGCGCGCGGCGAGGTCGTCATGAACCCCATCTCCGGCACGTACCGCTACCCCGCGGCGGGCCCGGACGCCGACGGCCTCGTGGAGTTCCTCACCGACCCCAAGGAGGTCGAGGAGCTGTTCATGGTGGTCGACGAGGAGCTGAAGATGATGTGCTCGGTCGGCGACCTGGGCGGGGTCGTGCACGGGCCCTACCTGCGGGAGATGGCCAACCTCGCCCACACCGAGTTCGAGCTGCGCGGCCAGTCGACCCTGGACGCCCGCGAGGTGCTGCGGCAGACCATGTTCGCGGCCACCGTGACGGGTTCGCCGCTGCAGAGCGCGTGCCGCGTCATCAAGCGCTTCGAGCCGTCGGGCCGCGGCTACTACGCCGGCGCGCTGGCGCTGCTGGGCCACGACGCCGAGGGCGCGCAGACCCTGGACTCCCCCATCCTCATCCGCACCGCCGACGTGCGGGCCGCCGGCGCGAGCGCGACCGTGCGCGTCTCGGTGGGCGCCACGCTGGTGCGCGGCTCGACGCCCGAGGGCGAGGTGGCCGAGACGCACGCCAAGTCCGCCGGCGTCCTGCGCGCCCTGGGCGCGCTGCCGCCGCTGCCCCCGCGCACCGGCCCGGACGGGGCCCCGGTGCGCCGGGTGCCGCTGGCCTCCGACGCGCGGGTCGCGAACCTGCTGGCCTCCCGCCGCGACCGCCTGGCCCCCTTCTGGCTCGAACCGCAGAAGCAGCCGACGGGCTCCCCCCTCGGCGAGGCGCTCGTCGTGGACGCCGAGGACACGTTCACCGCGATGCTCGTGCACCTGCTGGCCGCGGCCGGGTTGCGCGCCCGGGTGCTGCGCTACGACGACCCGGCGCTGGAGGCCGAGCTCGCCGCCCACACCGGCCTGGTCCTGCTGGGCCCGGGCCCGGGCGACCCCGAGGACGCCTCCGACCCGCGCATCGCCCGCCTGCAGCAGCTGGCGGCCGGCCTGGCGGCCGCGGCCCGCGCCGGGGGCAACCCGCTGCTCGGCGTGTGCCTGGGCCACCAGCTGCTGTCCGGGACGCTGGGCCTGCCGCTGCGCCGCAAGGACGCCCCGCACCAGGGCACGCAGCTGCAGGTCGACCTGTTCGGCACCGCGGCGACCGTCGGCTTCTACAACTCGTTCACGGCCCGCGTCGACGCCGCCGCGCTCGACCGGCTCGCCGGGGAGGGCGTGCAGGTGGCGACGGGACCGGCCGAGGAGGTCGTGGCCGTGCGCGGGCCGGGGTTCGCGGGCATCCAGTTCCACCCCGAGTCCGTGCTGACGCTCGAGGGGCCCGCCGTCCTGCGCTCCCTGGTGGAGCCGCTGCTCAGCGACCGGGGCTGACGAGGCCGATCTCGTAGCCGAGCACGACGGCCTGGACGCGGTCGCGCAGCCCCAGCTTGGTGAGGATGCGGCTGACGTGCGTCTTGGTCGTCTGCTCGGCGATGAACAGCTCCGCGGCGATCTCGGTGTTGGACAGCCCGCGGGCGACGCAGACGAGGACCTCCCGCTCGCGCGGGGTCAGGTCCGCGACGGCGGCGGGCACCTGGACCGCCCGCTGCCGCGTCGCGACGAAGTGCTCGATGAGCCGGCGCGTGATGACGGGCGAGAGGAGCTGGTCGCCGGCGGCGACGGCGCGGACGGCGTCGACGAGCGCCTCGGGGGTGGCGTCCTTGAGCAGGAACCCGCTGGCGCCGGCCTGCAGCGCGGAGAACACGTAGTCGTCGACGTCGAAGGTCGTGAGCACCAGGACCCGGGGCGGGGGGTCCAGGTCCGCGGCGAGGATGCGCCGGGTGGCCTCCAGCCCGTCCAGGACGGGCATCCGGACGTCCATGAGCACCACGTCGGGCTTGACGTCGGTCACCACGCGCACGGCCTCGGCGCCGTCGGCGGCCTGCCCGACGACCTCGACGCCGTCCTGGGCGGACAGCAGCGCGGAGAACCCCGCGCGGATCATGGCCTGGTCGTCGACGACGACGGCGCGCACGGCGGGGGTCACGCTGCACCCTCCCACGGCAGCTCCACCCGCAGGGCGAACCCGCCGTCGGGCGTCGGGCCGGCCTCGACCGCGCCGCCCAGCAGGGCGGCGCGCTCGCGCACCCCCACCAGCCCGTGCCCGCCGGCGTCGGCGGCCGGGGCCGGGCCCTGCGGCGCGGGACCGTTGCGGACCTCCACGACGATCCCGGGACCGGCGCGCAGCACGTCGACGGTGACGGCGGCGCCGGTGGCGTGCCGGACGACGTTGGCCAGCCCCTCCTGCACGATGCGGTGCACGACGATGCCGACCGAGCTGGGCAGCGCGGTCCGCCGCAGCGGCTCGTCGACGCGCAGGTGGACGACCGACCCGGCCCGCCGGGCGCCCTCGCCGAGCTCCTCCAGACCGTCCAGCCCGGCCCGCGGGGCCAGCTCACCGCCGTCGCCGGAGCTGCGCAGGACCCCCAGCAGGGTGCGCATCTCGGCCAGCGCCGTGCGGGACTGGGCGGCGATGTCGTCGAACTCGGCCCGCACCTCCGGCGGCAGCCCGGGCAGGCGGTAGGGGGCCGTGGTGGCCTGCACGCCGATGACGGACATGCTGTGCGCGACGACGTCGTGCAGCTCCCGGGCGATCCGGTTGCGCTCCTCCACCACGACGCGGCGGGCCTGCTCCTGCTCGGCGTCGCGCCGCGAGCGCGCCAGCTCCTCCCGGACCCGCCGCCGCGCCCCGACGACCCCGCCGATCGCGAGCAGCAGCGCCGAGTTGGGCCCGTAGACGACGAGGTCGGTCCAGGCGCTCTCGACCCAGTCGGGCGTGGGGCCGGCGGCGGACACGTCCGGGACGGTCACCAGCGCGGTGGTCAGCAGCAGGCTCAGCGCCCAGGCCCAGACCGCGACCCGCCACCGGCGCACGCAGCCCAGCACGAGCAGCAGCGACCCGAAGGTCAGCAGCGAGGGCACCGTCCAGGGCCACGGGCCGCTGCGCGGGTCGGCCGTGCCCGCCACGAGCAGCACCCCGGCCAGGCCCAGGACGACGGCCGAGCGGGCCCGGAACAGCGCCACGAGCAGGGCCGCGCACTGGGCCAGGACGGCCGCCAGGGCCAGCCCGGTGGGGACGTGGTGCACGCCCACCGAGACGGGCACGCCGACGGCGTACAGGGTCAGGGCGAGCAGGACGAGCAGGACCCGGGGGTGGCGCAGCAGGGCCAGCGGCGCGAGCAGCGCCCGGGCACGGGCACGGGCCCCCTCAGGCCGCCGGAGCCGGCCAGGGGCGGGGCGAGAACGACGTCGCAAGCAGCACACCCCCCTCGCGCACGGCCCGCAGCGCGGCCCCGACGACGGCCTTGACCCCCAGCAGGGTCGCACCCGCCGCCAGCCCGCCCAGGACGGCCAGCCAGGGCCGGTCCAGGACCCCCTCCACCCGCGCGGCCAGGTGCTCACCGGTGAGCACCCCCAGCCCGACGAGCACGCTGACCCGCACCGCGGTGCACAGCGCCACCCACCCGGCGAAGCGGCGGTAGGCCACCCCGGACCAGCCCGCGGCGCAGAACGCCGGGACGGCGCCCACGTCGACGAGCTTGGCGCCGGCCACGAGGGTCGGCAGGTGCTCGCGGGCGGTGCGGGACAGGGCGTCGCGGCGGTCGGCGGTGAACCCCAGGCGCGCGGCGAGGGCCTCGGCGCGCGGGGAGCGGCCCGCGCGGGCGGTCAGGCGCCCCAGCGCGAACAGCGCGCTGTCCAGGACGAGGTCCGTCGCGAACGCCAGCAGCCACACCACCACCAGCGCCGCGTGCCCGGCCCCGACGAGGGTGCCGCCGACGAAGGTCGCCACCGGCCCCTCGACGACCAGGGCCGGGGCCAGCACCCCGTACGGGCCGTCCCCCAGCACGTCCACCCCCACCACCCCGTCCTCCGGTCCGGCGCGGTCCCGCGACCGCCCGCCCAGTGCACCGCACGGGCCCGCCGCGGGGCGTCACCCGGCGGGACCGTCCCGGCGTAGCACCGGGGTAGGGGTCCGGCGGCCCCGGTGGGGGGTCACAGCCGGGGGTCCACCGGTTCGGACTCCAGCGCCAGGACGGCGAAGGCGCACTCGTGCACCCGCCACAGCGGTTCCCCGCGCGCGGCCCGCTCCAGGCCCTCGAGGCCGAGGGCGTACTCGCGCAGCGCCAGGGACCGCTTGCGCCCCAGGTTGCGCTGGCGCAGCCGCGCCAGGTTCGCCGGTTCGAGGTAGTCGGGCCCGTAGACGATCCGCAGGTACTCCCGGCCGCGGACCTTCAGGGCGGGCTGGACGAGGCCGCGCCGGGTCCGGACCCGGTTCGCCAGCGGTTTGACGACCACCCCCTCGCCCCCGGCGCCGGTCAGCTCCTCCCACCAGGCGACCCCCTCGGCGGGGGCGGCGGTGTCCACGACGAGCCGGCGGGTGGCGGTGAAGCGGTCCGAGACGGCGACGAGCCGGTCGGCGACGGACAGGTGCCAGTCGTGGGGGCGGTCGGCGAACGTCGCCCCCGCGGCGGCCGGCACGGCGAACGGCGCGAACCGGACGCCGTCGAGGCCCTCGGTCGGCCAGCAGTACCGCCGGTAGGCGTCGGTGAACGCCGCGACGTTCGCGCTGCGGGCCGCGGTCCGGGCCAGCAGCGCGCCGACGTCCAGCCCCCGCCCCGACGCCCGCTCCAGGGCGTCGACGGCGACGGGCAGCGCCGAGCGGCCCGCGGCGCCGACGGCCGCGTACTGGGTCCGCAGCAGCTCCCCGGCCTTGGCGCTCCACGGCAGCAGCTCCCCGTCGAGCACGACCCAGTCGCCGAGCTCGTCGAAGACCCCCGCCGCGGTCAGCGCGGCGCGCAGCTCCCCGACCAGCTCCTGCGTCAGCGCGGGGTCGAAGAAGCTGCGGCCCGTGCGCGTCCACACCGCGCCCAGCGCCCCGCCGGGGGCGCCGAAGCGCTCCCGGGCGACGCGCTCGTCGCGGCACACGAGCGCCACGGCGCGCGAGCCCATGTGCTTCTCCTCGCAGACCACGGTCGCGACGCCGTCGGCGGCGTACGCCGAGAAGGCCTCGTCGGGGTGCTCGAGGTGGCCCTCGCGCGACGACGTCGCGACGGGGGCCGTCGTCGGGGGCAGGTGCACCAGCCAGCGGGGGTCGACGGCGAAGCGGGACACCACCTCCAGGGCCGCGGCGGCGTTCTCCTCCCGGACGGTGACGCGGCCGTGGTCGGCGGTCTCGACGACGCGCTTGCCCAGGACGTCGGTGACGTCGAGGACGTCGGGGTCGCGCACGACGGTGCGCCCGGGAGCGGCCGGCGCCGCCGCGGGGAAGGGCCGCACCGGGTCGTGGTGCACGGCCCGGGCCGGGACGGAGACCAGCTCCTTCTCCGGGTACCGCAGCGCCGTGAGGTGGCCGCCGAAGACGCAGCCGGTGTCGACGCAGATCGTCCCGTTGACCCACTCCGGCTCGGGCACGGGCGTGTGGCCGTAGACGACGGTGGCCCGGCCCCGGTAGTCCTGCGCCCACGGGTACCGGACGGGCAGGCCGAACTCGTCGGTCTCCCCCGTCGTCTGCCCGTACAGGCAGAAGTCGCGCACCCGGCCCGAGGCGCGGCCCTGGTAGCGCTCCAGGACCCCGGCGTGGGCGACGGCGAGGTTCCCGCCGTCCAGGACGTAGTGCGACAGCAGGGAGTCCAGGAACGCGGTGACCTGCGCGCGGAACTCCTCCGGCTCGGCGCCCAGCTGCTCCAGGGACTCGGCCAGGCCGTGGGTGACCTGCACGTCGCGGCCGCGCAGCGCCCGCAGCAGCTTGTTCTCGTGGTTGCCCGCCACGCACAGCGCGTGCCCGGCGGCGACCATCCCCATGACCAGCCGCAGGACGCCGGGGGTGTCCGGTCCCCGGTCGACGAGGTCGCCGACGAACACCGCCCGCCGGCCCGGCGGGGGCACGGCGTCGACGGGCCGGCCCCGCTCGTCGGTGACGAGCCCGTAGCCGAGACGGGTCAGCAGGTCGGTGAGCTCCTCCCGGCAGCCGTGGACGTCGCCGACGACGTCGAAGGGCCCGGTCTCCTCGCGCAGGTCGACGTGCAGCCTGGTGCGGACGACCGTGGCGTCGGCGACCTCCTCGGCGCTGCGCAGCACGTGGACGACGCGGAAGCCCTCGCGCTGCAGGCGGCCCAGGCTGCGGCGCAGGTCGGCCTGCTGCCGGCGCACGACGTGGGCGCCGAAGGTGCGGTCGGGCCGGGCGGCGTTGCGGGCCACGCACACCTCCACGGGCAGGTCCAGGACGACCGCGACGGGCAGGACGTCGTGCGCGCGGGCCAGGTCCACCAGGGACCGGCGCGCCGACGGCTGGACGTTCGTCGCGTCCACGACGGTCAGCCGGCCCGCCGCGAGCCGCTTGGCGGCGATGAGGTGCAGGACCTCGAACGCGTCGGCGGTGGCGGCCTGGTCGTTCTCGTCGTCGGAGACCATCCCCCGGCAGGCGTCGCTGGAGAGCACCTCGGTGGGGGCGAAGCGGGCCCGGGCGAACGTCGACTTGCCCGACCCGGAGGCGCCGACGAGCACCACCAGGCTCGTGCGCGGCACGGTGAGCTCCCTCACGCCGCCACCTCCTTGGTGAAGACGGCCAGCTGGGTGGGGGCTCCCGTGCTGCCCACGGCCTCGCCCACGCCCAGGTGCCGGACGGTGTACCCGAAGCGGGAGCCGACGTCCGCGGCCCACCGCGCGAACTGCGGGCGGGTCCACTCGAACCGGTGGTCGGGGTGCCGCAGGCCGTTCCCGCGCAGGCCGGGGTAGTTCACGTTGTGCTCCGCGTTCGGGGTGGTGACGAGGACGTGGGTGGGGGCGGCCTCGCCGAAGACGACGCGTTCGAGCGCCCCCAGCCGGGGCGGGTCGACGTGCTCGACCACCTCGGACAGCACGGCGGCGTCGAAGCCGGCGATCCGCTCGTCGCGGTAGGTCAGGGAGCTCTGGAAGACGCGCACCCGGTCGTCGGGCTGCCGGTCCAGGCGCAGCCGGCGCGAGGCCGTGCGCAGCGCGCGGACGGACACGTCGGTCCCCACGACGGCGGTGTACCGCGCGTCGGCGGCCAGGGCCCGCAGCAGCTCCCCCTGACCGCACCCGAGGTCCACGACCCGGGCCGCGCCGAGCTCGGCCAGGACGGCCAGGAGCGCGGCGCGGCGGTGGTCCGCGAGCCGGGCGGGGGGCTCCTCGACGGGGTCGGCGGGCCGGTCGTCGAGCTCGGCGAGGCGGTCCAGGGCGTCCAGGACCAGCGGCCGGGCGTGCAGCAGGTACCGGCGCGTGATCAGCTCGCGCTCGGGGTGGGTCGCGAGCCAGTCGCCGCCGCGGCGCAGCAGCTTGTCGATCTCGGACTCCCCCACCCAGTAGTGCTTGGCGTCGTCCAGGACGGGCAGCAGGACGTACAGCTGCGCCAGCGCGTCGGCGACCCGGCACGTGCCCTCCAGCTCGGCGTCGACGTACCGGGACTCCCCCCAGGCGGGCACCGTCTCGTCCAGCGGCAGCACCGTGGTCCGCACCCGCCAGCCGAGGGGCTCGAAGAGGCGGTGCACGAGGGCCGGGCCGCCCGAGCAGGGCAGGGACGGCAGCCGCAGCCGCAGGGGCCACCTCACGTCGACCAGGTCGGGGCGGGCGGTGCAGCGGCCGGCGAGCGCGGTGGAGAACACCCGGCCCAGGGCGACGGCCAGCAGGCTGGACGCGGCGTAGGGCCGGTCGTTGACGTGCTGGCCGAGCACGCCGGTGTCCCCGCCGGTGCGCACGAGCGCCACGGGGTCGACGTCGAGCAGCACCGCGACCTCGCACTCCTCCGGCGTGTTCCGCGGGTAGAGGACGTGCGTGGTCACGGCGCCGTGCTCGCTGGTCAGGACCCGGTCGGGGTGCTTGTGCAGCAGGAAGCCGAGGTCCCCGGCGGGGACCTCGGGAGCGGGCCGCTGCGCGCTCAGGGTGAGGATCACCCCTGCAGCAGACCACGGAGGGCGGCGGCGACGCACCGGAAAACACGAAGGCCCGGACCGTGTGGTCCGGGCCTTCGATCGGCGTAGCGGGGACAGGATTTGAACCTGCGACCTCTGGGTTATGAGCCCAGCGAGCTACCGAGCTGCTCCACCCCGCGTCGGTGAACCCCACGTTACGTGGATCCTCGCGCCGAAGCAAATCGCCTGCGGCGCAGGCGGGAACGACGAAGGCCCGGACCGTGTGGTCCGGGCCTCCGTCGTCAGTAGCGGGGACAGGATTTGAACCTGCGACCTCTGGGTTATGAGCCCAGCGAGCTACCGAGCTGCTCCACCCCGCGTCGTGAGCACAACCTTACGCCAGGGTGGACGGGAGACCAAATCGCCTCCCGCGCGGCCGTCGTCGGGGCGTCGTCAGGGCGTCGTCAGGGCGTCGGGGTCCCGCTGGGCGTGCCGCCCTGCGGCGGGGCGCCGCTGGCGGACGGGCTGGCCGTGGGGGCCGGCGCCGGGGTCCCCTCCAGCCGCCCCTCGGCCGCCGAGGCGGCGTCGACGGCCGTCGACAGCCGCTGCTGCGCCTCGCCGTAGGCCGCGAAGTCGCCGAGGGCCAGCGCCGCCGAGGAGTCGGTGATCGCCTGCTTGGCGGCGGCCAGCGCCGCCTGCAGGTCGGCCTGGGGGTCGCCGGAGGTGGCCCCGCCGGTCGGCGCCGGGGTCGGGCCCTGGGTGGGCGCCTGGGTCGGGGTGGTCCCCTGCCCGCCGGTGGGCGGGGCGCCCTGGTCGCCGGCGTCGGCCCCCGAGTCCCCGCCGAACACCTTGTTCAGCGCCCCGTCCAGGGTGTCGTCGATGGCGATGCTGTTGCCGAAGACGGCCACGACCTTGCGCAGCTGGGGGTAGGAGTTGTTCCCCGTGCTCTGCGCGTAGATCGGCTCGACGTAGAGCATCCCGCCGCCGACGGGCAGCGAGAGCAGGTTGCCGTAGATGACCTCGGAACTGCCCCCGACGCTGAGCAGGCGGACCTGGTCGGCCACGGCCGTGTCGGAGCGGATGTTGTTCTGGATCTGGACCGGGCCGTTGACCGTCGTCGACTGGGGCAGCTCCAGCAGCCGGATCTTGCCGTAGTCGGGGCTCCTCTCCCCGTCGGCCGTGCCGGCGTCGGAGTCGACCGCGGCGAACCCCCGCAGCACCTGCGTGCCGGAGTTGTTGGCCGTCGAGCTCGGCACGTAGGTCGTCGTCAGGCTGTACCGGGCCTCGTCCTGGTCCGGCATCCGCAGCGTCAGGTAGTAGGGCGGCTGCTTGGCCTTGGCGGCGTCGGCCCCCGTGGTCGGGTCCTCCGGGATGTCCCAGAAGTCCTGCCCGGTCAGGAACGAGCCCGGGTCGGTCACGTGGTAGCTCGCGAGGACCTCGCGCTGCACCTTGAACATGTCCTGCGGGTAGCGCAGGTGCTGCATGAGCGAGGCGTCGATCTCCGAGGTCGGCTGCACCGTCCCCGGGAACGCCTTGCGCCACGCCTTGAGCACCGGGTCCGTCTCGTCCCAGGCGTAGAGCGTCACCTTGCCGGTGTAGGCGTCGACCGTGGCCTTGACCGAGTTCCGGACGTAGTTCACGGTGCGGTCCTGCAGCGCCTGGACGCTGCTGCCCTGGGTCGTCGTCAGGGTGTCGGTCGTGGCCTCGCCGAGCTCGGTCTGCGCCGAGTACGGGTAGGACGCCGAGGTCGTGTACCCGTCGAGGATCCACACGACGCGGCCGTCGACGACCGAGGGGTAGGCGTCGCCGTCCATCGTCAGCCAGGGCGCGACCTTCTCGACGCGCTCGCGCGGCGTGCGGTCGTAGAGGATCTTCGACTGCGCGTTCACCGAGCTGGACAGCAGGATGTTCTGGTCGCCGAACTTCAGCGCGTAGACCAGCTTCTCCAGCGTGCCGCCCACGTCGACGCCGCCGGAGCCGTCGTAGCGGGTCGTGGCGAAACCGGCCGCCGACCCGTCCGGGTAGTCGATCTCGTTGTCGCGGCCGCCGACGACGGAGTAGTCCGTCGTGCCCTCGCCGAAGTAGATCCGCGGCTGCTCGATGTCGACCTCGCCCGACGTCGGGACGTTGGCCTCCAGGTAGCTGGGGCTGCCGTTGGCGTTGCGGTCGTTCCCGCGCGCCACGACGACCCCGTACCCGTGGGTGTAGATGGTGTGCTCGTTGACCCAGGTCCGCTGGTTGGGCGAGAGCCCGGCCAGGTTCAGCTCGCGGGCCGCCACGACGGCGTCCTGCGTGGTGCCGTCCGCGGTCGTGTAGCGGTCCACGTCGAGGGTCTCGGGGAACTTGTAGTACCCGCGCTGGCCCTGGGTCTGCTGGAAGGCCGTGGAGACGACCGAGGGGTCCAGCAGGCGGACGCTGGGGATGGTCTGGGCGTCCTGCGTCAGCTGGCCCGAGGAGGTCGTCGTGTCGGCCTCGTAGGTGGTGACCTCCACGTCGGACAGGTCGTAGGCCTCGCGCGTGGCGTCGATGTTCTTCTTCACGTACTCCGACTCGGCGCTGGCCCGGTTCGGCGTCACCTGGAACTTCTGCACGGCCCACGGGTAGATCCCGCCGATGGCGACCGCGCTCACCACGAGCAGCCCCGTGCCGATGGCCGGCAGCCGCCAGGACAGCCCGAACGCCGCGGCGAGGAACAGCAGCGCCACGACGACCGCGACGATCGTGAGGATCGCCTTGGCGGGCAGGACGGCGTTGACGTCGGTGTACGTGGGCCCGACGACCCCCCGCACGTGCCCGGAGGCGCTGGTGAGCAGCTCGTAGCGGTCCAGCCAGTACCCGACCGCGCGCAGCAGCAGGAACAGCGTGGCGAGCACGGCGAGGTGGACGCGCGCGGCGCGCGTCGTGCGCTGCCCGCCGCCGGACAGCCGCAGGCCGCCGTACAGGTAGTGCGCCGCCAGCCCCGCCACGCCGGCCAGGACGACCGCGGCGGTCAGGAAGCTGACCAGGAACGTCAGCCACGGCAGCGTGAAGACGTAGAAGCCCTGGTCGAGCTGGAACTGCGCGTCGCGCGTGCCGAAGCTCGTCCGGTTCAGCCACAGCAGCAGCGTCTCCCACCGGCTCATGGCCACCGACCCGCCGAACAGGCCCGCGGCGACCGAGACGACGACCACGACGACGCGCCGCAGCGGCTCCAGGGACTCCCGGTAGCGGTCCAGCCCCGCCTGCTCCGTCGACAGCGGCGCGTACACCGGCCGCGACCGGTACCCCACGGTCAGCGAGACGGCCACCGCCGCGGCCAGCAGCGCGCCGCCGACGACGAAGAGCCCCAGCTGCAGCCACAGCTTGCGCGAGAACGTCGGCAGGAAGCCCAGCTCGTCGAACCACCACACGTCGGCCAGGACGCGGGCGCCGACGAGCACCGCGATCAGGAGGGCCACCAGGGCCAGGACGGTGGGCAGGGCGGCGCCGCGGCGACGACGCCGCAGCACCGGCCGCGAGGGACGGCGAGGGGGGAAGCTCACGGTCAGGCAACTTACAAGCCGCCGCCCGGGTGCCCCACGCGGTGCGCGTCCGCCGCATCGTGACCACTTCGTTGCCTGCCGGGGGCCGTCCCGTCCCCGGCCGGTCCCCGCCCGTGGACGCGGCGTGAGGATGTCGTGAGCGCGCTGGGCACCGCCTGGGAGCGCGGGGAACGCGGCGGCGGCCGGGGCGCCGTCCGTGCCACCATCGGGACCGTGAGTCCCGACGCCAGTCCCCCCTCGGTCGCACCCCCGAACACCTCCGGCCTGTGGCGCACCGTCGCCGAGATCGAGCGCTACGTGGCGTCCGACGGCTGGGGCGCGCCGCTGCGCCTGTTCGCCCTGGTCCGCACGGCCGACGCCCTGGACCGCGACCCCGGCCTGGCCCTCCGCCTGCCCGCCCACGTCGTCGACGAGGCGCGCGCCGACGCCGACCACCTCACGTCCGTCGAGCAGGACGGTGTCCCCGAGGTCGACGACCTCGACGAGCTGCTCGGCCAGCTCGCCTGGCCCGACGGCGTCGACGGCGCCGCGCTGGTCGTGGAGCGGATCCTCGTCCCGCCGGACGCCGAGGCCGAGGTCCGCGCCGCCACGTCCGCCGACGACGAGGCCGGCCGGGCCCGCGCGCTGGCCGCGCACCCCCTGGCCGAGGACGTCCGCATCGCCGTCGGCGTGCTGCGCGACGGGCGGCACGAGTGCGCCGTCCGCTCCCGGTCGAAGGACTCCGACGGGGAGGTCGCCACGGGGGCCGACCTCGTGCCCGGCCTGGTCAGCGCCCTGCAGGCCACGCTGCAGGACTGAGCCCGCGGACGGGTCAGGGGGCCTCCCGGGGGGCCTCCCGGGGGGCCTCCCGGGGGGCCTCCCGGGGGGCCTCCCGGGGGGCCTCCCGGGGGGCCTCGCAGGTCGCCAGCGAGTCCCCCCGGCCCCGCCCGATGGCCTCGACGGCCTCCCGGGCGTCGTGCAGGGTCGTGATCGGCACCACCGTGATGCCCTCGGGCGTGGCGCCGGCGACCTGGTCGCACTCGGCCGCCGGGGCCAGGAACCACCGCGCCCCCGCGGCCCGCGCCCCGAGCACCTTCTGCCGCAGCCCCCCGATCTGCTCGACCGTCCCGTCGGCGTCGATGGCGCCGGTGCCGGCCACGTGCTGCCCGCCGGTCATCGCCCCCGGCGTCAGCAGGTCCACGACGCCCAGGGCGAACATCGTGCCCGCGCTGGGCCCGCCGACGTCGTCGATGGCGATGTCGACCTCGAAGGGGAAGTCGTAGTCGACGTGCGGGGTGATGCCCAGCAGCGTCGTGCCGCCCGCCGACACCGTCCGGGTCGTCACCGTGCGCGGCTGCCCCCCGCGGGTGATGCCCAGGGTCACCTCGGCGCCGCCGGGCAGGGCGCGGACCGCGCCCTGCAGCGCCGCGAAGTCCGCGACCGGCCGCCCGTCCACCGCGGTCACCTCGTCCCCGGCCCGCAGCACGGAGGCGGCCGGGGCGTCGGCGGCGACCTGCTCGACCCGCGTGGTCGTCGTGGCCGGGACCTCGATGCCCAGCTCGGTCAGCGCCGCGACCTTGGCGTTGGTCTGCGAGCTCGTCATCTCGGCCGCGCTCTGGTCGTCGGCCTCCTGCCGGGTCTGCTCGGCGGGGAAGTACAGCGAGCGCGGCACGACGTTGACCGCCGGGTCGGCCCAGTCCACCAGCAGCTCCCCCAGCGTCATCCCGCGGCCCGGGCCGCCGCGCAGCGACACCGTCGTGAGGTCCAGCCGTCCCTCGGTGGGGTACGTCTCGCGGCCCGAGACCGTGATGAGGCCCTCCGCGCCCTGCCCGCCGGACGGGGGCAGGACGTCCGTGACCGGTCCCGGGCTCAGCGCCACGTACGGCACGTGCACGACGCCGAAGACCCCGGTCAGCGCCACGGCGCAGAACGCCGAGGCCGACAGCAGGACCCCCCGCGCGCCCGGGGACCCCGGCGGGCGCCGCGCACCGGGCACCGCGGCGAGCCCGTCGACCGGTCCACCGGGGGGTTCGGGGGCCGGACCGGTGGGCGGGAGGCTCGACACGTCCGGCACTCTACGGTCGCCCGGCGGGCCGTTCGCCCACGGTGAAGTCGGCGCGCGCCGCGGAACGCCGCCCACCCGCCGCTCGTCGGGTGGGCAGCGGGGCGTCATGATGGAGCGACGACCCGCAGGTCGAGGCGAGCGGAGGACACGGTGGGCCAGCGAGACGAGCAGGAACCCGAGGACGGACGCGAGCGTCCCGACGGCGACGACGAGGGCACCGGCCGGCAGGGCGAGGAGGCCGGGGGCCAGCCGGGGTTCCGCCCCTCGGGCACCCCGGGCAAGCGCCCCGAGCCGTCCTCGGGCGGCACCGGGTCGGGCAACCCGCTGGAGGACCTCCTCGGGCCGCTGTTCGGCGGGCAGTTCCCCGGCGGCGGGCAGCTCCCGGGCTTCCCCGGTGGGCTGCCGCAGGGGATCCCCGGTTTCGGCGAGGCCGGTTTCGACCCGGCCGTCATGGGCCAGGTCCTGGCGCAGCTGCAGAAGTTCCTGTCCACGCCCTCGGACGCGCCCGTGAACTGGGACGTGGCCCACGACCTGGCCCGCCAGGCCGCGGCCGGGCAGGGTGACCCGACCCCGCACGCCGTGGACCGCCGCGAGGTCGACGACGCGCTGCGCGTGGCCGACCTGTGGCTCGACGGGGTCACCGACCTCGCGCAGGCCGCGACCTCCCTGGAGGCGTGGAGCCGGGCGGAGTGGGTCGAGAAGACGATGCCCGTGTGGCGCCAGCTCGTCGAGCCCGTCGCCGGCAACGTCGCCGCCGCCATGGGGGACGCCATGGCCGCCCAGGCCCCGCCGGAGCTGGCCGCGATGATCGGCCAGGCCGGGGCGATGCTGCGCCAGGTCGGCGGCGGTGTCTTCGGCATGCAGGTCGGCCAGGCCATCGGCCAGCTCGCCGGCGAGGTCCTCTCAACCACCGACGTCGGGCTCCCGCTGGCCCCGACCGGCCGCGCGGCCCTGCTGCCGGAGAACGTCCGGTCCTTCGCCGACGGCCTGGAGGTGCCGATCGACGAGGTCCGCCGCTACCTGGCGCTGCGCGAGGCCGCCCACCAGCGCCTCTTCGCGCACGTGCCGTGGCTGCGGGCGCACCTGCTGGGTTCGGTGGAGTCGTTCGCGCGCGGCATCTCGGTGGACTCCGACCGGATCGCCGAGGCGGCCCGGCAGGTCGACCCGTCCAACCCGGAGTCGCTGCAGGAGGCCCTGCAGTCGGGGATCTTCGAGCCGGAGAGCACCCCGGCCCAGAAGGCCGCCCTGGCGCGGCTGGAGACGGCCCTGGCCCTGGTCGAGGGCTGGGTCGACCACGTCACCGACGAGGCCGCCAAGAACGTCCTGCCGCACGCCAACGCGCTGCGCGAGACGATGCGCCGCCGCCGCGCGACGGGCGGCCCGGCCGAGCACGCCTTCGCGGTGCTCGTCGGCCTGGAGCTGCGCCCGCGCCGGGCGCGCGAGGCGAGCGCGCTGTGGGAGCTGCTGCTGACTCGCGGCGGGCGCTCGGCCCGCGACGCGGTGTGGGACCACCCGGACCTGCTGCCGGTGGCCGAGGACCTCGACGACGCCGCGGCGTTCGTCGAGCGCCGTCTGGGCGGCGGGGAGCGCAGCGCGCAGGTCCCCGACGACATGGACGCGGCGCTGCGCGAGCTGCTCGACGGCGGCACGGACGGCGGGAGCGGCGACGGTGAGGGCAACGGCGGGGACGGGCCCGGGCGGGGCTGACCCGGTCGGGCTCAGCCGGTCGTCGCGATGACCTCGACGGCCGGCGGGCCCGCGTCGGCGGGCCCGTGCTCGGGGGCGCGGTCCTCGGGCAGGTCGTCGTCGTCGTCCCGGTCGTGGTGGCCGGGGCCCTCGTGGCCCGTGGCGTGGTCGAAGCCGGCCAGGAAGCCGCGGGCCCGCTCGGTCCTGGGGTAGGACTCCAGCAGGCCCCAGAACTGCCGCGAGTGGGTGGGCACCAGCAGGTGCGCCAGCTCGTGCAGGATCACGTAGTCCAGGACCCAGCTCGGCATGCCCTGCAGGCGGCTGGACAGCCGGATGCTGCCGTCGGCGGGGGTGCACGACCCCCAGCGGTGCAGCTGGTTGTCGACCCACGTCACCGACTGCGGCCGCGCCAGGCCGTCGAGGTGGCGGCGGGACAGCTCCCGCGACCGTTCCAGCAGGTCGCTCTCGTGCGGGTTGCGCCGCCGGTCGGCCGCCTCGAGGCGGGTGACCATGCGGTCCACCCACTCCCGCTCCTCGGCCGGGGTGAACCGCGCCGGGATGAGCACGACCGTGCGGTCGCCGTCGCGGTAGGCCGAGACCGTGCGGGTGCGGCGCCGGCTGCGGCGGACGTCGACGGCCGGGGACCGTCCGTCGAGGGGCGCACCGTCCAGGGGCGGGGCGCCGTCGGGGGCAGCCTCCAGCGCCGCTGCACCCTCCTCGTGGGCCCTCACCTCCGGCAGGTTACCCTGCGGCCCCCACGGGGGCGGGGAACCGGTGATCACGGCCCCACGCGTCGCGTCGCGGGGTGGTCCGGGGACGGGTCCGGTGGGTGGGAACGGTGCGGATCGGCTCCCCTGGAGCGCGCCGACGCGCCCGCCGGGGCGGATCAGGGCACGATGCGGAGCGGGACGACGGCCCAGCGACGGGCCGGGGCGGTCCTACCGGACGACGGGAACGAGGAGGGCACCATGGCCGACACCTGGAGCGGCGAGTTCTACTGCGTGAAGTGCAAGGAGAAGCGCGAGGCGGAGGGGCAGGTCGTCGAGACGAACGGCCGCCGCATGGCCAAGGGGACGTGCCCGGTCTGCGGCACGAACCTCAACCGGATCCTCGGCAAGGCGAGCTGACCGGTCACCCGCACCCGGTCGGTGACCCCACGTGGCGGGGTCACCACCGGGCGGGACGGCTGTGGACGACGAGGTCCACGCCGGCGGCACCTGCGGCACAGTGACCGCGTGCCCCGCCCCCCGACCCGCCCCGTCCCCCCTGGCGTGCCCGTGCGGCACCGGTCCGACGGCCTGGTCCAGGTCGGGTCCAGCCCGCGCACCGCGGCCCTGCACGAGACGGCCCCGCCCGCCCTGACCGGCCGGGCCACCGCGGAGGTGTGGGCCTGGAGCGCCTACGACCCCGACGGAGCCGACCCCGCGACCCGCGCCCGGCGGCGGGCCCGCGCGGGCGTGGCGGTCGCCGGCTCCCCCGCCGTCGCCGACGCGCTCCTGGCGGTGCTCGCCGACGCCGGGGTCGGTGAGCTGTCGTGCGACCGGGACGTGCCCGGCACGACCCGTTCCCCGCGCCCGGCCGACGTGCTGGTGCTCGTCCAGGGCCACGTGGCCCACCCCGTGCGCGCCGACGGCGCCCAGGCCGACGGCGTGCCGCACCTGGCGGTGGTGCTGCGCGACACCGACGCCCTCGTGGGGCCGCTGGTGCTGCCGGGCCGCTCGGCGTGCCTGCGGTGCCTGGACCGCTGGACCTGCGACGCCGACCCGCACTGGCCCGAGGCGCGGGAGGCGCTGGCCCGCGCCGCGGCGCGGCCCGTGGACGCCGCGACCGCGCGGGTCGTGGCGGGGCTGGCCGCGCTGCAGGTCCTGGCCCTGGTCGACGGGGCCCGGCCCTCCACGGTCGGGGCGACCCTGGAGCTGCTGCTGCCCGAGGGGCGGGTGCGGCAGCGCTGGTGGCGGCCGCACCCGTCCTGCGGGTGCGTGGACCTGCCGGTCCCCTGAGGGCGGCCGCTCAGACCCCGAGCAGTTCGCGCTCGACGACCTGCTCGGCCCGCTCGGCGCGGGCGGCCAGGACGAGCGCGCGGCGGGCCGCGACCTCGGCCCGCCGCCGGGCCCGCAGGGCGCGGGCGGCGCGGACGCGGGCGGCGTCCCGGTGCAGGGAGAGCGCCCGTTCCCGCAGCAGTTGTTCCTCGACGTACGACATGGTGGCTCCAGTGCTCCTCACGAGTGGGTACCGCCGCCGGCTCAGGCGGCGACGGGGTGCTTGCGCGGACGACCGCGCGGACGCTTGCGGGGGACGACGACCCCGGCGAGCACGAGCTGCCCGCCCCAGACGCCCCACGGTTCGGCGCGTTCGAGAGCGCCTGCGAGGCAGGCGCTCGCGAGCGGGCAGTCCTGGCACAGCGACTTGGCGAGCTCGACGTCGTCGGGTTTCTCGGCGAACCAGAGCTCGGAGTCGAAGCGTCGGCAGGGCAGCGGTTCCGGCGTGTGGCGGCGGGTCACGCCGCTCACCTCCTCGTCTCGTCCGGTGGTGCGGGTGTTCCTCGTGGTGCGGTTCGGGTGGCTCGGTCCGGTCCTGGCGAGCGTGGGCTGGGTGGTCAACTGTTTCTCCGGCGGTGGTGGTTCGGCGTCGAAGAGCCCACGAACGCAAGAAGGCCGCGGACCCGAGGTGTCGGGATCCGCGGCCTGGAGGCTGCCGTTCTAGCGAGCTAGAGCGGTGGGCTCGAAGTCGAGGGTCCCGAGGACGGGATGGAGGTGGCGCCGTAGGCACCCTTGTCGTGGCGCAGCCCGGCGGTGGCGGCCGGGAGCAGACGCACTCCACCCGTGGTCATGGGGCGGGTGGACGCGTGGCTGCGCTCCCACGAGACGCACGGGGACGTCGGCGCGGAGTTCCGGACGCGGGCGGCGGCGACGAGGGCACCGGCGACGACGCCGGTGGTCGCGAAGGTCGCGGTCGTGGTGCTGTCCATCGTTCGGCCCTCCTCCCCTGCGCGTCCGCGCGGTACCTGATCCCGCGCTGTGTGGTGGTTCGACTGTAGGGGTACTCGCGGAGCGAGGACAACGCCTTTTTCCGCGATTCGTGCCCCGGTGTTCTGGTGACGTTCTCAATCAACCCCTGACCCGTTGCCGCGCAACGGATCAGGGGTTTCAGCCGGCGAGGACCTCGAGGACCTCCGCGCCGTACTTCTCCAGCTTGGCCGGGCCGACCCCGGTGATGCGCGACAACGCCGCCGTGCTCGTGGGCATCGCCTCGCAGATCGCCACGAGGGTCGCGTCGGTGAACACCACGTACGCGGGCACCTCGGCGGCCCGGCACGTCGCGCTGCGCCACTCCCGCAACCGCTCGAACACGGCCTCGTCGTAGCTGGCCGGGCAGTCGGCGTGCCGGCGCAGCTTGCGGTCCACCGCCGCGGTCAACGGCGCCCCGCACACCCGGCACGTCATCGGGCCGGTCGACTTCGCCGGCTTCGGCGCCGCCGCGCCGCCGCGCCGGCCCGCGGGCGCCGCCTGCGGGCGGATCGGGTCCAGGAACCGCGACGGCTTGCGCGTGGCCCGCCCGCCGGGGGTGCGGGAGTTCGCCCACGACAGGTGGATCCCCTCCCGGGCCCGCGTGATGCCGACGTACAGCAGCCGGCGCTCCTCCTCCACGTCCTCGGGGGTCTCGGCGAAGGAGATGGGCAGCAGCCCCTCGCTGACCCCGACGAGGAACACCACGTCCCACTCCAGCCCCTTCGCGGCGTGGAACGAGGCCAGCGTGACCCCGTCGACCGTGGGGGCGTGCTGGGCCTGGCTGCGCTCGACGAGCTCCTCGACGAGGTCCGCCAGGGTGGAACCGGGCCGCTTCTGCGCCAACTCGTCGGCCAGGACGACCAGGGCCTGCAGGGACTCCCAGCGCTCGCGGGTCGCCCCGCCCGCGGTGGGCGCCTTCTCGCCCCACCCGGCCGCGCTGAGGACGGCGCGGGTCTCGGTGCCCAGGTCGTGCCCCGGCAGGGCCGACCGGGCCTGCCCGCGCAGCAGCACGATCGCGTCGCGGACCTCCTTGCGGGAGAAGAAGCGCTCCCCGCCCCGCACGACGTAGCCCACGCCGGCGTCGGCCAGCGCCGACTCCAGGGCCTGGGACTGCCCGTTGGTGCGGAACAGGACCGCGATGTCCTTGGCGCTGCGGCCGGCGCGGACCTCCGCGGCGATGCGCGCCGCGACGCCGGTGGCCTCGGCCACGTCGTCGTCGTAGGCGGTGAAGGACGGCGGCGGGCCCGAGGGCCGCTGGGCGATGAGCTCCAGCCGGGCCCGGGCGTGCAGGCCCGTCGCCAGCGACAGCACCGAGTTGGCCAGGCCGACGACCTCCGGGGTGGAGCGGTAGTCGCGCACCAGCCGCACGACGGTGGCCCCCGGGTGGCGGCGGGGGAAGTCGAGCAGGTGCTCGGGGGTCGCCCCCGCGAAGGAGTAGATCGTCTGGCTGGCGTCGCCCACGACGCACAGGTCCTGCCGGCCGCCCAGCCACAGGTCCAGCAGCCGCTGCTGCAGCGGGGAGACGTCCTGGTACTCGTCGACGACGAAGTGCCGGTACTGCTCGCGGACGGTCGCCGCCACGTCCGGGCGCTCGTCGAGGATGCCCGCGGTCAGCAGCAGGACGTCCTCGAAGTCGATGACGGCGCGGTCGGTCTTGACGTCCTCGTAGGTCCGCACGAGGCGGGCCACGGTGGGCAGGTCCAGGCCGCCGGGCTCCCCGCGACCGGCGGCCGTGGCGACCCGCACGTAGTCGTCGGGGTCGACGAGCATGACCTTGGTCCACTCGACCTCGGCCGACAGGTCCCGGATGCGGGCGCGGTCGGCCTGGATCCGCAGCCGGTTGCAGGCGTCGGCGACCAGCGGGGCCTTGTGCTCCACCAGGTTCGGCAGGGTCCCGCCGATGGACTGCGGCCAGAAGAACTGCAGCTGCCGCAGGGCCGCGGCGTGGAAGGTGCGGGCCTGGACGCCGGCGACGCCGAGGTCGCGCAGGCGCGTGCGCATCTCCCCCGCCGCGCGGGCCGTGAACGTCACGGCCAGGACGCGGTTGGGCACGTAGGCCCCCGAGTGCACGCCGTAGGCGATGCGGTGGGTGATGGCGCGGGTCTTGCCCGTCCCGGCGCCGGCGAGCACGCAGACGGGGCCGTCCAGCGTCGTGGCGACCTGGCGCTGCTCGGGGTCGAGGCCGTCCAGGACGGAGTCCGCGTCGGGGCGGGAGAGGTCTGTCGTCGTCATGGCCCCGGCATCTTCTCTCACCGCGGCGCTGACCGGGGCCAGGCGGGGCCCCGTGTGGACGACGGGGCGGGAAGATGCCCGCGGCTCCCGCGGTTGCACGGGGCGTCACCATCCGCGGCAGGACCCAGGAGGAGCAGACGTGTCCACGATCGAGGCCCCGGCGCCGGGCAGCGTCACGATGTTCACGACGACGTGGTGCGGCTACTGCCGCCGTCTGAAGTCGCAGATGGACCGCGAGGGCATCACGTACTCCGAGGTCAACATCGAGGAGGTCCCCGACGCGGCCCAGTACGTGATGCAGGTCAACGGCGGCAACCAGACCGTCCCCACCCTGCTCTTCCCCGACGGCTCCGCGGCGACCAACCCGTCGGTGGCCGAGGTGAAGGCCAAGCTGTCCTGAGCAGCTCCTACCGGCCCACCGGACCGCGCGAGTTCGCGGACCGGTGGGCCGCGTCGTGCCCGCCCGGCGCGCGCGTCGGCGTCGACGGCGCCGTCGACGCCGACACCCTCTGGTACGCCGGCCACCTGGCCGAGGCGCTGCGCGCGCTGGCCCGGCCGGTGCTGGTGGCGGACTGGCGCGGCTTCTGGCGGCCGCGGTCGCTGCGGTACGAGTTCGGCCGCGACGACCCCGACGCCTACTACGACGGCTGGCTCGACGTGCCCGGCGTGTGGCGCGAGCTCCTCGGCCCGCTCGGGGAGCCGTCCGGGCGCCGGTGGGTCCCCTCGCTGTACGACCCGGGTACCGACCGGTCCTCGCGCGCGCCCCGGCAGGAGGCGCCCGACGACGCGGTCCTCGTCCTCGCCGGGTCGTTCCTGCTCAAGGACGACGTGCGGTGGGGCCTGGACGCCGTCGTGCACCTGTCCACGTCCCCGGCCGCCATCCGCCGGCGCGTGCCCGCCCACGACGCCGACCGGGTCGTCGGCGCCTGGGAGCGGTACGTGGCCGAGGACGACCCCGCCGGCACCGCGACGGCGGTGCTGCGCTGCGAGGACCCCCGGCACCCGGCGGAACTGCTGCGGGAGTGAGTCCTCAGACCCAGGGACGGTCCTCGACGGGCAGCGGGCCGCCGTACCAGGCCTCGATGAGGCGGCGGGCGATGGAGACCCCCGGCGGCGGCAGGACCGCGCCGGTCCCCAGCGCCTCGGCCAGCTCCTCGCGGCTGAACCAGCGGGCCAGGGCGATCTCGTCGCCGTCGACCTTGATCTCCGTCGTCACCGCGCGGGCGGCGAAACCCACCATGAGGCTCGCCGGGAACGGCCACGGCTGGCTGCCCAGGTACCGGACGTCCTCGGGGTCGGAGCCGACGACGACGCCGGCCTCCTCGAACGCCTCGCGGCGCACGGTGTCCTCGAAGCACTCCCCCGGCTCGACGAACCCCGCCAGGACCGAGTAGCGGTTGGCGGGCCACACCGGCTGGTGGCCCAGCAGCAGCCGGTCGTCCGGGGAGATCACCGCCATGATGACGGCGGCGTCGGAGCGCGGGAAGTGCTCGCGGCCGCCGGGCTCGGTCTTGACCCAGCCCGAGGAGGCCGCCGTCAGGGGCTCGCCGGTGCGCGGGGAGAACCGCGTGACGGCGTGCCAGTTGCCCATCGCCAGCGCCTCGGTGAACAACCCCGCGTCGCGCGCCGACAGCTGCTCGCCGACCTCGCGCAGCCCCCGCCACTCCTCGCCGCCGGCCGCGCCGTCGGTGACCTCCGGCTCGGCCTCGGTGGAGACGACCGCGACGTGGTGGACGCCGTCCTCCACGCCCAGGTACAGCTGCAGGTCCTCGGGGCCGGGCGCGGGGACCTCGGCCGGGGCCCGCAGCACCAGCCGCGGCCCCTCGGGGGTGCTCACGACGGGGGCGCGGCCGGCGTGGACCTGCAGGACGCGCGTGCCCGCGGACCGCCACAGCTGCTCCAGCCACGTCGGCGACGTCCGGTGCGCACCCGCCCGGTCGACGTGCTGGCGGGACAGCGCGAGGTCGCGCAGCGGAGGGCTCGGGAGCGGCACAGGGGTCACTCCTGCACCCTACGCAGCGCCGTTCGCAATACCGTGGGGGCGTGCCAGCCCGCTCCCCCCGTGTCCTCGCCGCCCTCGCCACCGCCGCCGTGCGGGGGCTGGACGTCGTCGCGGCCGGGCCCGCCGAGTCCGACGGCGCCGACTTCGACGTCGCGCTGGTCGCCGCCGGCGACGGGCAGCGGTACGTCGTGCGGGCCCCCCGCCGGGCCGCGGCGGCCGCCGCGCTCGACGCCGAGGTCGAGCTGCTCAAGGGGCTCGTGGAGCCGCTGCCGTTCGCCGTGCCCGAGGTCGTGGGCACCACGCCCCTGCCCGACGGCGGCCGCTGCGTGGTCCACCCCGAGCTGCCCGGGCACCCCCTGGACCCCGGCGCGCTGCGCCCGGGCCCGGGACTGGCCGCCTCCCTGGGCGCCGGGCTGGCGGCGCTGCACCGCATCGACGGCACCGTCTTCAGCGAGGCCGGGGTCCCCGTCTACGACGCCGAGCAGTACCGGCGGCGGCGGCTGTCGGAGCTGGACCGCGCCGCCGGCACCGGTCACGTCCCGCCCCGGCTGCTGACCCGCTGGGAGGCGCTCATGGAGGACGTCGCGCACTGGCGGTTCGCGGCGACCCCCGTCCACGGGGACCTGGTCGGTGAGCACGTGCGGACCGACGGGTCCCGGCTGACCGGCATCACGGGCTGGGTGGACGCCAAGATCGCCGACCCCGCCGACGACTTCGCCTGGCTCGCCGTGGGCGCCGACCCCGACGCGCTGGAGTCCGTGCTGGAGGCCTACGCGCACGCGCTGCCCGAACCCCCCGACCCGGACCTGCTGCTGCGCGCCCGCCTGGCCGGTGAGCTCGCGCTGGCGCGGTGGCTGCTGCTGGGCCTGCGCATCGAGGACCCCGAGATCGTCGAGGACGCCCGGCGGATGCTCGACGAGCTGGCCACCCACGCCGACGCCCACCCCCTCGGGCCGTGACCGTGCGGCTGCGCCTGGCCTCGGTCAACGCCGCCTCCGGCCGCGACCTGCGCTCGGGCCGGGTCGACACCCCCGCCCTGGTCGCGGCCGTCGCGGCGCTGGACGCCGACGTCGTCGCCGTCCAGGAGGTCGACCACCTGCTGCCGCGCAGCGGCGGGGTCGACCAGACGGCGGAGCTGGCCGCCGGGCTGCGCGCCCACGGCTGGTTCGCCGCCACCGTCCACGGCACCCCCGGCACGCCGCAGGGCGTGCGCGAGGCGCACCGGACGCTGCCGGAGGAGCCGTCGTACGGCATCGCCCTGCTCGTGCGCGGCGCCTTCGACCGGGGGCTGGGCTTCCGGGAGCTGCGGATGCCCGCCGGTCGCGGCCGGCTGCCCGTGCTGGACCCCACCACCGGCCCCCGGCTCGTCCCCGACGAACCGCGCGCCGTCGTCTCCGTCGTCCTGACCACGGCCGCCGGGCCCCTCAGCGTCCTGGGCACCCACCTGTCGTTCAGCCCCTGGCACGCGGGCCGGCAGCTGCGCTCGGTGCGCGGGTTCGCCCGCACCCTGCCCCGCCCGCTGGTGCTGCTCGGCGACCTGAACCTGCCCCCCGGCGTGGTGGGCCGGCTGCTGCCGTGGCGGCCCCTGGTCACGGGGCCGACGTTCCCCGCCCCCTCGCCCAAGCTGCAGCTGGACCACGCGCTGGCCGACGGGCTGCCCGCCGGGGCCCGCGTCGAAGGGCGGATCGAGCAGGTCGGCGGCAGCGACCACCGGGCCGTCGTGGTGGACCTGACGCTGTAGGGAGTCCTGGTGTCCCGGGGGACCGTGCCGTCAGGACACGGGCACCGACCGCACCAGCCGCTCGAGGTCCTCCACCCCGAGCAGGTCGACGGGGCGCACCGTCTCCCCCGTCGAGGCGTAGAAGAACGCCGCGCTGACGTCCTCCAGCGGGACCCCGTGCCAGCGCGACCACGCCAGCCGGTACACCGCCAGCTGCACGTCGCGGGCCCGGGCCTCCTCGCCCCGCGGCGGGCGGCCCGTCTTCCAGTCCACGACGTCCCAGCGGGTCCGGCCGTCGGGCTCGCGGGTGGCGAACACGGCGTCGATGCGCCCGCGCACCACCAGGCCCGCGACGGGCGTCTCCACGGACACCTCCACGAAGGCCGGGTCGCGCGGGGCCCACTCCGAGGCCAGGTACGCGCGCTGCAGGGCCGCCAGCTCGGCGTCGTCGGCCGCGTCCTCGTCCGCCGAGCCGGGCAGGTCCACCAGGTCCAGCAACGACGTGGCCGTGAACCGCTGCTCCAGCCAGGCGTGGAACGCCGTGCCGCGCCGGGTCGCCGGGCGCGGCTCCAGCGGCACCGGCCGGCGCAGCTGCAGGGCCAGGGCGTCGGGGTCCTGGGCCAGGGCCACCAGGCGCGAGGCCGACAGGTGCGCCGGCAGCAGGACCCCGGGCACCTGGTGGGCCGCGGCGCGCTCGGCGAGCAGCAGCTCCGTCTGCTCGGCCCAGGCGCGGGTCTCCTCGTCCGGGTCGGTGGCGCTCACCCGCCCCGCCAGCGCGGCGCGGACCAGCGCGGCCCCGGTCTCGACCTCGGCGCGGCGCGCCGCCAGCGGGTCCACGGGCCACACGACGCGCTGCGGGTCCGCCGTGCGCGGGTTCACCGCGTCGGGCGCGGGCGGGGCGGCCGGCGGCAGGGACACCAGCCCCGGGACCGACCCCGCGGGGGCCTCCAGCACCTCCCGCAGGAACCGCGACGGCTCACGGGGCTTGGTCCCGGCGTCCCAGTGGGCCCCCGACAGCAGCAGCTCCTCCTTGGCGCGCGTGAAGGCGACGTAGGCCAGGCGGCGCTCCTCGGCGAGCTGGTGGTCCCCGCAGGCGGCGAGGAACGCCTCGCGCGCGACGTCGAGCTCCTTCTGCGTCGCGGCGGAGAAGAGGGCGAACTCGGGCAGGCCGGCGCGGTCCCCGCGCAGCGGGTACGGCAGCACCCCCAGGGAGCTCGTGCCGCCCAGCCACCCCGGCGCGGTGTCCCCGGCCGACGGGAAGTTCCCCTCCACCAGGCCGGGCACCGCGACGACGTCCCACTCCAGGCCCTTGCTGGCGTGGACGGTCAGCAGCTGCACGGCGTCGCGGGAGACGTCGGCCGCCCCCTGCTCCAGCCCGCGCTCACGCACCTCGGCGGCCTCCAGCCACGCCAGGAACCCCCCGAGGCCGGGGCGCTGCGAGCTGGCCGAGAACGACGCCGCGGCGTCGGCGAGCGCGTCGAGGTTGCCTCGCTCGAACGACGGGGAGCTGCCCGGGCGGGCCGCGACCTCGACGTCGAGCAGCAGCGCGCGCTCGACCTCCCCGACGAGGTCGGCGACGGGCAGGTGGGTGCGGGTGCGCAGCCGCCGCAGCGTCGCCGCCAGCCGGGACAGCCGGCGGTGGGCCTGCGGGGACAGGCCCCGGCCGTCCGGGCCGCGCCACGACGGCGGGGGCAGCTCGTCGAGCGCCTCGACGAGGCTGACGGCCTCGACCTCGTCGAGCAGGACGACGACGTCGACCGGGTCGACCTCGGACCCGGACCGGTGGGCGCGCTGACGCTGCAGCTGCCGGGCCCACGCCCCCAGCGCCGCGAGGTCGCGGGCGCCCAGGCGCCAGCGGGCTCCCGTGACCAGCCGCGCGAGGTGGTTCCCGCGGGCGGGGTCGTGCAGGACGTGCAGGGTCGCGACGACGTCGGCGACCTCGGGGGTGGACAGCAGGCCCCCCAGGCCCACGACCTCCACGGGCAGCCCGGCGTCGCGCAGCGCCCGCTGCAGGACGACGAACTGCGAGCGCTTGCGGCACAGCACGGCCGCCGTCCGGCGGGGGCGGGGGTCGGCGCCGGGGACCCGGCGCTGGACGGCGAGGCGCTCGGAGTCGGCGCGCCACACCTCCGCCAGCCGCGCGGCGACCTCAGCGGCCTCCTCCTCCACGGTGGAGGCGAAGGCCGTCCGGACCCGGCCGGTGCCCGCGCCCGGCCGGGCGCGCAGGACCGCGACGGTGCCGGGGTCCAGGGGCTCGTTGAGGGGGGCGGCGACGACGTTGGCGGCCGCGAGGACCGCTTCGTCGTTGCGCCAGCTCGTCGCCAGCGGCAGCTGCCGGGCCGGGGTGCCGTCGGTGCGGCGGAAGTGCGCCGGGAAGCGCGCGAGGTTGCCGGCGCTGGCCCCGCGCCAGCCGTAGATCGACTGGTGCGGGTCGCCGACGGCGGTCACCGGGTGGCCCTCGCCGAAGAGGGCGCGCAGCAGCGCCAGCTGCGCGTAGCTGGTGTCCTGGTACTCGTCGAGCAGCACGACCCGGTGCCGGGCCCGCTCGGTGGCCGCGACGGCGGGCACCTCCCGGGCCAGCCGGGCCGCGAGCATCACCTGGTCGCCGAAGTCGAGCTGGGCGGCGTCGCGCTTGCGGCGCTGGTACTCCCGCAGCAGCGGGACCACCTGCTCGCGGGCCCGCTGGACGCCCAGGAAGGCGGCGACCTTGGCGAAGGGCTCCCCCGGCACCCCCGCCCCGAGCTTCGCGACGCTCCGGTCGTCCTTGGGCAGCCTGCGCACGTGGGCCTCGACGGCGTCGACGAAGGCGACGAGCTCGTCGGCGTCGACGAGGTGCTCGGCGCACTCGCCCGCGAGCTGCAGGAGCGCCGCGGCCAGCGTGGCGGGGGCCGCGTCGACGCCGGGCAGGTCCCCCCGCCAGGTCTCGACGACGTCGGCGGCCAGCTGCCAGGCCCCGGCGTCGGACAGCACGGCCGACTGCGGCTCGATCCCCAGCCGCAGGCCGTGGTCGGCCACGAGCGAGGCCGCGTAGGCGTGGTAGGTCGAGACGACGGGTTCGCCCTCGCCGAGGTCCCCGCCGGGCCCGTCGTCGGCGGCCGGGCCGAGCCCGTGCGCGCGCAGCGACCGCAGCCGGCGGCGGACGCGCTCGGCCAGCTCACCGGCGGCCTTGCGGGTGAAGGTCAGGCCCAGCACGTCCTCGGGCACGACGAGGCCGTTGGCGACGAGCCACACCACGCGCGAGGACATGGTCTCGGTCTTGCCCGACCCGGCGCCGGCGACGACGAGCAGCGTCTCGACGGGGGCCTCGATGACGGCGACCTGCTCGGGGGTGGGGGCCGGGCGCCCCAGCCGGGCGGCGATCTCCAGCGCGGACGGCATCAGCGGCCCTCCTCCTGCACGACACTGCGCCCGGCGTCGTGGGCCGGGCAGGAGCTGAGGACCGGGCAGTGGGCGCAGTGCGGCCCCACGACGGCTTCGAAGGTGCCCGCGGCCATCCCCTCGGCGGTGCGTTCGACGAGGTCGCGCGCCCAGTGCGGGTCCTCGTCCTCGGCGAGCGCCGGCTGGCGCTGCTGGGGCGCCTTCTTCTGCGTCCCGCCGAGCTGGACGAGGGCCGCGCCGCCGGAGCCGGCGGGGCCGAAGGCGCCCTCCTCGGCCGCGAGCTGGTAGACGCCGAGCTGCGGCAGGCGGGCGACCTCGGCCTTCGTCGGCTGGGTCCCGCCCGTCTTGAGGTCGACGACGACGGCCCGGCCCTCGGCGTCGCGCTCGAGCCGGTCCACGCGGCCGCGGATGCGGGCCCGGCCGACGAGCACGTCGACGTCGAGCTCCACGCCCTGCAGGGTCCGGCCCTCGCGGCGGGCCTCGCGGTAGTAGTCGGCGAGCTTGTCGAGCATCCGCTCCGCGCGCGCCCGGGCGGTCGCGCCGACCCAGCCCTCGGGCAGCCCGAGGGTGGGCCACAGCTGGTCCAGGCGCCGCCGCAGCTCGGCGGCGTCCGCGTCGGGGGCCTCGGAGGCGATGCGGTGCACCAGGTTGCCGATGGACTGGCTCGTCGAGTCCGCGGTCCGGGCCCCGGAGGTGTCCATCAGCCAGCGCAACCCGCAGCGCTCGAAGCCCTCCACCCGCGAGGGGGAGACGGGGACCTCGTCGTGGGGTGCGCGCAGGGGGCCGGGGTCGGTGACGTCGTCCACGCCGTACCAGTCGGCCGGGTCCGCCCCGGGGACCCCGGCGCGGGCCAGCTCCGCCAGCCGCGCCGCGGCCGAGGCCCGGCGCTCGGGGGTCTCGGCCGCCTCGGGGGCGCACACGACCTGCCGCAGCCGCGCCACGAGGGCCGTCAGCGACACGGCGCGGGGCACGGTGGCGACGGGACGCTCGTCGTCGTCCGCGTCGGCGAGCCCGGCGGCGTCGGCGACGAGGCCGACGAACACCGACGGGCGCTCGTCCTCGGTGCGGACGGCGGTGACCACGAGCTCGTCGCGGGCGCGGGACACCCCGACGTGGAACAGGCGCAGCTCGTCCTCGAGGACGGCGCGGCGGGCGCCGGCCCCCAGGGTGCCGCGGCCCTCCGCGACGTCGACGAGGTCCTGGGCGCCCAGCAGCGAACCGCGCAGCCGCAGGTCGGGCCAGACGCCCTCCTGGACCCCGGCGACCACGACGAGGTCCCACTCGCGCCCGACGGCGCCCTGCGGCGTGGTCAGCGTGACCGCCCCGGCGTCGGGGGCGCGGTCGGCGAGGGTGTCCGAGGGCACCTCGGCGGCGAGCAGCTCCTGCAGGAAGCGCTCGGCGCTGCCGCTGCCGGGGAAGCGGTCGACGAAGCGGCCGGCGGCCTCGAACAGGGCCAGGACCGCGTCGAGGTCGCGGTCGGCGCGCGCGGCGTCGACGCCCTCCTGGGAGGGGCCCGCGAGGGCCGAGCGCTGCCAGCGCTCGGCCAGCCCGGTGGCGTCCCACACCGCCCACAGGACGGTCTCGGCGCTCGCGTCGGGGTCGCGCGCGGCGCGACGGCCGGCGCGCAGGACGTCGGCGACCCGGAGGGCGGGCGCCAGGGCCGGGTCCGCGCCGTCGGGGTCGTCCAGCAGGGCCAGGTCGCCGCCGGCGCCGGGGTGGGCGTCGGGGTCGGCCAGCACCTGCGCGAGGGCGCCGGTGAGGACGACGTCGCTGCTGCGGCCGCCGCCGGCCAGCAGCTCGCGGCGGCGCAGCGACTGCCGCAGCCGGCGGACGGCGACAACGTCGGCACCCCCCACGGGGGATGTCACGAGGTCGTGGGCGACGGCGTCGGTGAGGCCGGAGGGGTCGAGCACGACCCCGAGGGCGGCGAGCAGGGGCCGGACGGCGGGCTCGTCGCGCACCGGGACCTCGGCCAGCGGGACGGCCAGCGGGACACCGGCCTGGGTGAGCCCGCGGCGCAGGGCGGCGGTGTGCCCGGCGGAACGGACGACGACGGCCATCCGCGACCAGGGCACCCCGTCGAGCAGGTGGCGGCGGCGCAGCCGCTGGGCGACCCAGGCGGCCTCCTGGGTCGGCGACCCGAGCACGGCGACCTCCACGAGCCCGTCCTCCTCGCGGCGGGGACCGGCCGCGCGCTGGGCGGCACCCCCCAGGGCGCCCACGCGGGTCGAGACGGCGCGGGTGACCCGGTGCAGCGCGCGGCGCTGGCGGTGGTCGGTGCCGAGGACGACGGTGCGCGCGGGGGTGCCCCGCACCGCGAACCGGTCGGCCAGGCCGGCGGCCGTGCGGGCGTCGGCGCCGCGGAACCCCTGGGTGACGGAGTCGGGGTCGGCGGTCAGGACGAGGTCGCGCCCGCCCGCGACGGCCTCCAGCAGCCGGAACGCGGCCTCGGAGAGGTCGTGGGCGTCGTCGACGGCGACGAGGTCCCAGCGGTCGCGCTCCTCCCGCAGCAGCTCGGGGGCCACCGACAGCGCGTTGACGGCCTCGTCGACGACGGCCGCCGGGTCGTAGGCCCCGGCCCGGCCCAGGGCGTTGACCTGCAGGTACTCCTCCAGCACCGCGGCGGCGGTCACCCACTCGGGGCGGTCCTCCCGGCGCCCCAGGGCGAGCAGGTCGTCGGGGCGCAGGCCCCGCTCGACGGCGCGCATCAGCAGGTCGCGCAGCTCGTTGCGGAAGCTGCGCAGGGTCCAGGAGTCGCGGGGGACGCCGGCGGGCCAGACCGGGGCGAGCAGCGCACCGGCGGACGCGGGGTCGTCCTCGGGGTCGTCCTCGGGGTCGTCCTCGGGACCGTCCGCGGGGTCGAGGGGCGGCAGGTCGTCGGCCTCCGCGGCCGCGTCCAGGTGGCCGCGCAGCAGCTCGGCGAGGATGGTGTCCTGCTCGGCGCCGGAGATCAGCCGGGGCGGCGGGGCCCCCTCCAGGACGTGGACGCGGCGCAGCACGCCGAAGGCGTACGACTGCGGCGTCCGCGCCGCCGGCTGACCCGTCGTGCGGCGCAGGCGGTCGGACAGCTCGTCGCGCAGCAGGTCGGCCGCCCGGCGGGTGGGGGCCAGCACGAGGACGCGGTCGGGGGCCAGGCCGTCGCGCTCGACGCGGGTGGCGACCAGCTCGCGCAGGGTGTGCGTCCGGCCGCTGCCGGGGGCGCCGAGGACGACCAGCGGGCCGCTGCCGGGGCGCGTGGCGAGGACGTCGTCCTGCCGCGGGTCCGGGTGCGGGGCCGGGCGCGCGGACTCCCCCGCGCGACGCAGGCGCGGCACCGGGAGGCGGCGCGGCGGTTCACCCGCCCCGCCAGCGGGGGCGTCCTGCTGCTCTCGAAGCACGGGTGTCACGGAACCACAGGGGTCCGACACGTCCCCTCCCGCGCGTCGGCCAGGCCCAGCTCGCCCACCAGGGCCTCGACGTTGGAGGCCGCGTTGAGCGAGTACAGGTGCAGCACCTCGACCCCCTCGGCGAGCAGCCGCCGGCCGTCCTCGACGGCCACCCGCATGCCCTCCTCGCGGAACGCGCCCCGGTCGTCGAGGAGGGGGGCCAGCCGCTGGTTCAGCCAGGACGGCTCGTGCCCGTCGGTGAGCCGCCGGGTCACCTCCAGCACCCGCGGGCTGGTGACGGGCAGCAGCCCCGGCACGAGCGGCGCGTCGCAGCCGGCCGCGGCGAGCCGGTCCCGCAGCCGCAGGAAGTCCTCGACGTCGTACGTCAGCTGCGCGATCGCGAAACCGGCCCCGGCGGCGAACTTGCCCAGCAGGTGCCGCAGGTCGGTGTCGGCGTCGGGCGACTCGGGGTGGCCCAGGGGGAAGGCCGCGACGCCGACGCCCTCCACGCCCCGGGCGAGGGCCAGCCGCACGAGCTGGTCGGCGTGCGCGAGCCCCTCCGGGTGCGGTTCCCAGGGCGCGCGGGGGTCCCCGTGCGGGTCACCGCGCAGGGCCAGGACGTCGCGCACCCCGCCCTCGACCAGCTCGTCCACGACGGCGGCGAGCTGGGCGGCCGACTGCCCCACGGCCGTCAGGTGCGCCACGGGCCGCAGCGGGGTCTCGCGCGCGGTGCGGGAGGCCAGCTCGACCGTGCCGGCCCGGTCGCCGCCGCCGGCGCCGTAGGTGACCGAGGCGAAGACGGGACCGAGCGCGCCGAGGCGCTCCACGGCGCGCCACTGCCGGGCGGCCGTCGCCTCGTCGTGGGCCGGGGAGAACTCCACGGAGAAGCGCCGCCGGGCCGCGCGCAGGTCCTCGACGAGCGTCACCGCCGCCCCTCCCCGGCCGGTCCCTCCCAGGGGGCCGCCCACTCCCCCGCGTCCCAGCGGGCCCGGCCGAGGTCGACGCGCACGTCGGCGGCGTCGTGGGCCAGCCGCCGCAGCGGGGTCCCCTCGGACCGCCAGCGCCGCAGCGCCTCACCGGCCAGGGGCGGCGGGGCGCTGCCGTCGGCGCGCAGGACGCGCCACCAGGGGGCGTCGGAGCCGAAGCGGCGCAGGACGTTGCCGACGAACCGGGGCCCGCGGTCGCCGACCCGGGCGCCCACGTCGCCGTAGGTGAGGACGCGGCCGCTCGGGATGGCGTGCACGACCTCCAGGACCTCCTCGGCGCGCTCGGGCAGGTGCGGTTCCACGCCTGGAGCCTGCCACGGTGCGGCGGGCCGGGGTCGTGTCGGACCCGTGGTGCACGGTGCCGTCGTGACCTCCTCGATGCGCTGGGCCGATGTCGAGACCGCCGGGGCGGGGTTCGCCGCCGCGGTGCTGGCGCGCTTCACGGCCAGCAAGCACCACGTGCTCGCCTCGCTGGCGCGCGACGGCTCACCCCGGGTGTGGGGCACCGAGGTCGACCTGTGGCGGGGGGACCTGCTGCTGGGGTCGATGGTGCCGGCGCGCAAGGTGGACGACCTGCGCCGGGACCCGCGGTGCGCGCTGCACGCCAACCCCGGCGACGGCTCGATGACCGGCGGTGACGCCAAGCTCGCCGCCCGGGCCGTGGAGGTCACCGACGCGGCCGTCCTGGCCGACTTCACGGCCGAGCGGCAGCCACCGCCGCCGTTCGTCCTGTTCCGCCTGGAGCTGACGTCGGTGGTGCTGACGGAGGTCGACGGGGACGTGCTGCGCATCCGCAGCCTGCGGCCGGGTCAGGCGCTGCGCACGGTGACCCGCTGACCCGCTGAGCGCGTCAGGGGTTGGGCCAAGGGTTGGGCAGGGCGCCGCGCAGCCCCTTGGTCTGCTGCGCCATCACCGGCGCCAGCCGGCCGGGCCCGGGGTTCGGCTCGTGGCCGTGACCCAGGACGTGCCCGATCTCGTGGTTGACGACGTACTGCCGGTAGCCGGTGCGGTCCTCGCCGTAGTCGGGGATCGCCTCGACCCACCGGTACCAGGTGAGGACGGCCGCGTCGCCGGAACGGCACGACAGCGTCCCCATCGTCCGCAGCGGCCGGCACAGCGCCGCGGAGGTGTCCGGGGTGGCCAGGACCAGCCTCACCTGCGCCTCGCCGTCGGTGCGCGCGAAGCTCGTCGTGCCCCCGGCGCCCCAGCTGCGGGGGTCGTTGAGCACCCCGAGGGCGAAGTCGGCGAACGCGGTGGCGTCCAGCAGGCCCGCGTCGAGGAGGTCCCGCTCCACCTCCACGCGCACGGTGCGCACGCGCGCCGAGGGCGGGGCCGGGCTGGAGCCGGGGACGACGACGAGCGCCCCGCCGCCGGACCGCGGGACCTCCCGGCGCAGGACACCGGCGTCGACGTCGGCCTGCGTGAGCCCGGGCGGCAGGGCGCTGGTCGTCGGGGCGGCCGGGGAGGTGGGGGCGGCAGCCGCCGCGCTGGTCGCCCCCGCCGGGGTGGTGGCGCGGGGGGTCGTGGTGGTGGGAGCACCGGGCGTGCTCGCCGCCGTCGGGGTGCCCGTGCAGCCGGCCAGCGCGAGGCCCACCCCGCCCAGCAGCAGGGCGCGGCGGGCGGGGAAGCGGTGCGGGGCGGCCACGGGCGCAGCATGCCACCCGTCCGCCGGGAGCGAACCGGAGCGCCGCGCTGCGGCGACGGGGACCGGCGACGACTAGCGTGGAGCGGCGGCCGCCCGTGCGGCCGTGCACGAGACGAGATCGGCGAAACCCTGGAGGGGACTGCGGTGGAGGTTCGGATCGGCGTGCAGAACGTCGCACGCGAGCTGGTGTTCGAGTCGGCCCAGACCAGCGAGGAGATCACCGCTGCCGTCACCAAGGCGCTGTCCGGCGGCACGGTGCTCGAGCTGGCGGACGAGAAGGGGCGCAAGGTCGTCGTCCCGGCGGCGACGCTCGGGTACGTCGACATCGGCGCGCAGGAGCAGCGCAAGGTCGGTTTCGGCCTGTCCTGAACCGGCCCCGGAGCCACCCGGGGAGCCGGCCGGGCGCGCAGGGGCGGTGACGGGTCCCGTCACCCTCCGGCGCGCCCGGCCGGCGGCGCCGCGTCACGCCGGGGCCGCACCCGGTTACCATGGTCGTGTTCAGGGTTGCCCGGTCGCCAGTCACGATCGGCTGCCGACTGCCGCGACGCGGCTGCACGCCCCGCCTGACGACGTTCCCCGCCGCTCGCTCCGGTTCCCCGCGAGCCCCTGCAGCGGGTTCCGCGCGGACGCAGCCGCCGTCGCCCCTCGCACGGGAGACGCATGACCGACCAGAGCACCACCGACAGCACCACCGAGGGCACCGCCCACCACATCGGCACCTTCGCCGAGCACGGCGTCGACGCGCGCATCGCGCAGTCCCTGGCCGGTGCCGGCATCACCACCCCGTTCCCCATCCAGTCGATGACGCTGCCGGTGGCGCTGAGCGGGCACGACATCATCGGCCAGGCCAAGACCGGCACCGGCAAGACCCTCGGCTTCGGCGTGCCGCTGCTGCAGCGCACCGCCGTGCAGGGCGACGCGGCGTACGACGCGCTGGTGCACCCCGGCAAGCCGCAGGCCCTCGTGATCGTCCCCACCCGCGAGCTCGCGGTGCAGGTCGCCGGTGACCTCACCACCGCCAGCCGGAACTACCCCGCGCGCATCCTCACCGTCTACGGCGGCCGCGCCTACGAACCGCAGATCGACGCCCTCGTCAAGGGCGTCGACGTCGTCGTGGGGACCCCGGGCCGTCTGCTCGACCTGGCCCAGCAGCGTCACCTGGACCTGTCGAACGTCATGTGCGTCGTCCTCGACGAGGCCGACGAGATGCTCGACCTGGGCTTCCTGCCCGACGTCGAGCGCCTGCTGGCGCAGACGAACCCGGCCCGCCAGACGATGCTCTTCTCCGCGACGATGCCCGGTCCGGTCGTGGCGATGGCGCGCTCGTACATGCGCCAGCCGACGCACATCCGCGCCGTCGACCCGACCGACGACGGCGCCACCGTCGCGGCCATCACCCAGTTCGCGTACCGCACCCACGCGCTCGACAAGGTCGAGGTGCTGGCCAAGATGCTGCAGGCCACCGGCCGCGGCCTCACAATCGTCTTCAGCCGCACCAAGCGGACGGCAGCCTCGGTCGCCGAGCAGCTCACCGAGCGCGGTTTCGCGGCGGCCGCCATCCACGGCGACCTCGGCCAGGGCGCGCGCGAGCAGGCGCTGCGCGCGTTCCGGCACGGCAAGGTCGACGTGCTCGTCGCCACCGACGTCGCGGCCCGCGGCATCGACGTCGAGGACGTCACGCACGTCGTGAACTACCAGTGCCCCGAGGACGAGAAGACGTACCTGCACCGCATCGGCCGCACGGGCCGGGCCGGGAACACCGGGGTCGCGGTGACCTTCGTGGACTGGGACGAGCTGCCCCGCTGGAGCCTCATCGACAAGGCGCTGGGCCTCGGCTTCGGCGAGCCCGTCGAGACGTACTCCACCTCCGCGCACCTGTTCGAGGACCTCAACATCCCGCAGGGCACGACGGGCCGGCTGCCGCGCACCCAGCGCACGCGCGCCGGGCTGGAGGCCGAGCAGGTCGAGGACCTCGGCGAGGTCGGCGCCGCCAAGGGCCGCCGCCCGCGCAAGGGGTCCGACCGCGGCTCCGACCGCGCGTCCGACCGCGGGTCGGCCCGTGGCCCCGCCCGCGAGGAGGCCGTGGAGGAGCCGCGCGAGGAGCGTCCCCGGCGCACCCGCAACCGTCGCCGCACGCGCAACGGCGTCGAGGTCGAGGCCACCGGCACCGCGGCGGCCCCCGGGACCACCGAGGGAACCGTCGAGGCGACCGTCGAGCCCGAGACCGCGGCCGACGTCACGCCGGACGTCACGCCCGACACCGCGCCGGCCCCTCGCCGTCGTCGTCGCACCACCCCCGCGGCGGCTGCCGAGGCGGCTCCCGAGGCGGCCGAGGCGGCCGAGCCGGTGACCACCGCGCAGGCCGACCCGACCCCGGCGGCCGGGGACGACACCCCCGCGCCCCGCCGCCGGCGCACCCGGACCGCCAAGACGGCCGAGGCGACTCCTGAGGCGACTCCTGAGGCGACCCCCGAGGCGACCACGGAGGCGACCCCCGAGGAGGCTCCGGCCCCCCGCCGCCGGCGCACCCGCACCGCCAAGACGGCCGAGCCGACCACGGAACCGGGTGCCGAGCCGACGGCGGACGCACCGGCGGACGCGGACACCGCCCCCGCGCCCCGCCGCCGGCGCACCCGCACCGCGAAGACGGCCGAACCGGCCACCGGGACGAGCGCGGACGCGGAGCCGGTCACCGTCACCGACTGACGCCCGGCCCACCGGTCCCCGGGGCAACCCGGGGACCGGCGGGAGGGTCAGGCCGTCCCGACGACGAAGGCGCGGACGGCGTCGGCGACCAGCTGGACGGCGATGGCCGACAGCAGCAGACCCGCGACCCGGGTCACGAGCAGGACCCCCGAGTCGCCCAGCAGCCGGTGCACCACGCCCGCGAAGCGCATCGCCAGCCACAGCGTGATGTGGACGGTGACGACGCCGAGGGCGATGGCGGCCCAGTCGCGCACGCCCTCGGACTGCTGCACGAAGACCATGGTGGCGACGATCGCGCCCGGCCCGGCCAGCAGCGGTGTGCCCAGCGGGACCATCGCGACGTTGACGCCGACGGTGCTCGTCGGCTCGTCGCCCTTGCCCGTCAGCAGCTCCAGGGCGATGAGCAGGAGGAGCAGCCCGCCGGCGGCCTGCAGCGAGGGCAGGCTGATGTGCAGGTAGTCCAGGATGCGCTGCCCGAAGACCGCGAAGGCGACGATGACGCCGAACGCGACGATCACGGCCTGCCGGGCCGCGCGCGAGCGCTGGGCGGGGCTGAAGCTGGCGGTCAGCCCCAGGAAGATGGGCACGGTCCCCAGCGGGTCCATGATGACGAAGAGGGTGACGAAGGACTCGCCGAAGAGCTGCCAGTTCACGCCGGGTGCACGACCCGCTCAGCCGCCAGGGCGTCGAGGCGCTCCAGCGCCTCGGGGTGGGTGGTGTTCTCGGCCAGCCGGTTCTGCTTCCCGGCGCCGTGGTAGTCGCTGGAGCCCGTCACGAACAGCCCCAGCGAGCGGGCGACGTCGCGCAGGTGGGCCCGCTCGGCGTCGGAGTGGTCCCGGTGGTCGACCTCGAGGCCGGCCATCCCGGCGTCGACCATCGCCTCGATCTGGTCGTCGTCGATGCAGCAGCCCCGCTTGGACGCGGCCGGGTGCGCGATGACGGGGACGCCGCCGGCGGTCCGCACGCGCTTCACGGCCTCGACGGGGTCGGGGGCGACCTGCGGGACGAAGTACTTGCTGCGGCCGGACAGCAGGGTCGCGAAGGCCTCGTCGCGGTCGGCCACGACCCCGCGCGCCACGAGGGCGTCGGCGAGGTGGGGCCGCCCGATGGTCGCCGCACCGTGGACGTGCTCCAGGACGTCCTCCCAGCGCAGGCCCGTGTCGGGGGCGAGGAGGTCGACCATCTGCCGGGCCCGTCCGACCCGGGAGGCGCGGGACTCGGCCAGCATGGCGACGAGGGCGGGGTCCTCGGGGTCGTGGAAGTAGGACAGCAGGTGCACGGACACCCCACGGAGCAGGCAGCTGATCTCGACGCCCGGGACGAACCGGAGCCCTTCTCGATCGGCCGCCGCCGCGGCCTCCGCCCAGCCCGTGCTCGTGTCGTGGTCGGTGAGAGCCACGACGTCGAGCCCGGCCTGCGCTGCGGAGGCGATCACGGCGGCGGGGGGTTGTGTCCCGTCGGACGCCGTGGAGTGCGTGTGCAGGTCGATGCGCACGCGCTCCACTTTACGCGCCGGGGCGCCCGGTCCCGCTCACGCGCGGGCCGGGGCGGCCACCGCCGTCCACCGCAGCCGCGGGGACATCGCCCCGCAGGGCACGTCCAGCTCGTGCGCGGGGTCGCGCAGGTCGACCAGCTGCAGGTCGTCCAGGAGGGTGGCCCCGGCGGCCGCGGGCCACAGCAGGGCCCACAGCCACACCCCGCCGGCCTCCCCGACGAGCACGCAGCGGTCGCCGTCGGCGGGCACGCTCCACAGCGGCGTCGAGGCCCCCGCGGCGTGCAGGCGGACGGCGGGCCGGCCCGTGGTGAGCCCCTCCCCCGGGTCGAGGTCGTCGCGGCCGGCCAGGTGGGCCCCCAGGCCGGTGCCCGGCTGCTCGGAGACCAGGAGGAGGTCGGCGACGCGCGGGCCCGGGGCGGGGCCGTGGTGCGGGCCGCTGACGGCGACGACGACGGCCTGGGACTCGTGCCGGTCGTCGCGCACGCACCGGGTGCCCGTCACGAGCCAGCCGTCGGGCAGGGGCCACGGCAGCCACACCGGGACGTCGGAGTGCCGCGACACCCACGCCAGGTGCTCGGCGTCGCCGGGGTGCGGCGGCTGCAGGGGGACCACCTCCCCGTGCACCGCGCAGGTGTGTCCGGAGTGCCAGATGCTGGGTGCCCTCACCGCGCCGTCGCAGCGGGGGCACTGCGGTGTACCGCCCATACCCCACGGTCGCGCCAACTGCTGCGGATCGTCAACCGCGCACCACGGACGGTCCCGGGCACCGGGTGGGGGGACAACCCTGGGCGGCGGGGGCGATGATGAGGCGGTGAGCACCTCCCAGACGACCACCGCCGCGACGGACGCCCCCGGGACGATCGGGGAGGTCCTGGACGCCCACGCCCCCGAGGCGGCCGGGGAGGCGGTCGCGGCCGGCGGCGGGAGCGACCACCGCACGACCCCCCGCTCGGAGGCCTTCCGCGCGTTCATCGCCTCCGGCTGGGGTCCCCGGCCGGCCGAGGACCTGCGACCCGCCGAGGTGGCCCCCTTCGCCGCCCGCCGCCGGCAGGCCCTGTCGGCGCTGTTCCCCGGCGAGGTCCTCGTCGTGCCCGCCGGCCCCCTGGTGCGGCGCTCGAACGACACCGACTACCGGTTCCGCCCGCACTCGGCCTTCGCCCACCTCACCGGGCTGGGCACCGACCGCGAGGCCGACGCGGTCCTCGTGCTGCACCCGCGCGACGAGGGCCACGAGGCCGTGCTGTACGTGCGCCCGCAGGCCGGCCGGGACACCGAGGAGTTCTACGCCGACGCCCGCTACGGGGAGCTGTGGGTCGGTCCCCGCGAGTCCCTCGCCGCGCTCGCGGCGCAGACGGGCCTCGTCTGCCACGACGTGGCCGACCTGGCCGGGGAGGTCACCGCCGGGCTGGGCGACGCCAAGGGCCTGCGGCTGGTCCCCGACGCCGACCCGGCCGTCACCGCGGCGGTGACCCCGTTGCGCGGTGAGGTCGCCGAGGGGGCCGACGACGAGTTCGTGACGGCGCTGTCGGAGCTGCGGCTGGTCAAGGACACCTGGGAGGTCGAGCAGCTGCGGCAGGCCGTCGCGGCCAGCGCCCGCGGCTTCGAGGAGATCGTGCGGGCCCTGCCCCGCGCGGTGGGCCACCCCCGCGGTGAGCGCGTCGTGGAGGCCGTCTTCGACGGCACCGCGCGCGTGGAGGGCAACGCCGTCGGCTACGAGACGATCTCCGCGGCGGGCGACCACGCGTGCACGCTGCACTGGATCCGCAACGACGGCGCGGTCACCCCCGGGCAGCTGCTCCTCGTCGACGCCGGGGTGGAGGTCGACTCCCTCTACACCGCCGACATCACCCGCACCCTGCCCGTGGACGGCACGTTCACCGAACCCCAGCGCCGCGTCTACCAGGCCGTGCTGGACGCCGCCGAGGCCGCGTTCGCCGTCGCCCGGCCCGGGGTGAAGTTCCGCGAGGTGCACGAGGCGGCCATGGCGGTCGTGGCCGACCGGCTCGCGGCGTGGGGGATGCTGCCGGTGGACGCGGCGACGTCGCTGGAGCAGGACGGGCAGTTCCACCGCCGCTGGATGCCGCACGGCACCAGCCACCACCTCGGGCTGGACGTGCACGACTGCGCCCAGGCCCGCAAGGAGATGTACCTCGACGCCGAGCTGCGCGAGGGCATGGTCTTCACGATCGAGCCGGGCATCTACGTCAAGACCGAGGACGAGCTGGCCCCGCAGGAGCTGCGCGGCATCGGGGTGCGCATCGAGGACGACGTCCTCGTGACGGCCGACGGGGTGGAGAACCTGTCCGCCGCGCTCCCCCGCACCCCCGAGGCCGTCGAGGCGTGGATGGCCTCGCTGCGCTGACGCGCCCGGGCGCACGTCGACCCCACGGCCCCCGGTGAGGGGCGTGGGGTCGACGGGCCGGGACCTGCGGGGCTACTGCGAGCCGTCCTGCTCCTCGCGCGCCTTGGCCTCGGCGGCGCGGCGCGCGCGCCGGGCCTCCTCCATCTTCTCGGCGTAGGTCGGGCCCGACAGGTCCAGCTCGGGCTCGCGCTCGGGCGCCTTCTCGAACGACGGCGGCGGGGGCGGCTGGTCGGCGGGGCCGGAACCGGGCGGCGGCGGGGGCATGTACGGCTGGGTGCCCCCCGGGGGCGGGCCCCAGGACCGCGACGGCTGGTCGGGGGCGCCCCAGGGCGCCGCGCCGTCGGCCGGTCCGGTGCCGCGGCCCAGGCCGTTGGGCAGCCGGGACAGCACCTCGCGCGCCTGGCCGGCCAGCTGCGGCAGGCACAGGACGGTGTACTGGGAGGCGACGATCTGGGAGCTGGACGTGAAGTCGCGCCGCCCCCCGGTCAGCGCGTACGAGATGACGCCGAAGAGCATCCCGAAGCCCGCGCCGACGAGGATGCCGGTCACGAGGGCTCCGGTGCCGCCGGGGCCGAAGACGCTGAGCATCAGGCCGATGAGCAGACCGAACCAGGCCCCCGAGGCGGCCCCGGCGCCGGCGGCGCGGCCGTAGGTGAGGCGACCGGTGACGCGCTCGACCATCTGCAGGCCCGTGCCGACGATCGTGACGTTCTGCACCGGGAAGTGCTCGTCGGAGAGGAAGTCGACGGCCCGCTGCGCCTCGGAGTACGTCGCGTAGCGGCCGATCGCCTCCCCCTGCGGGGGCGTCGGGGTGCTCATCCGCTGCGGACCCATCGGTCCGAGGTTCGACATGGGGCTTCCTCACCGGTGGCCGTCCGTCCCGCGACGTCGGCACGGGATCGGGGTCGGCGACCTCCCGGAGGAGATCACCGACATCCTGCCCAACGCGACGGCGGCCGCGAACGTGCCCGCACGTCCGCGGCCGGCCGCTGCTGGAGGGTCAGGCCTTGCGCTTGGCCCCGGCCCGACCGGCGGCGGCCTTGGCCGCCACCTCGGTCGTCGCGCCGGCGGTCGTCAGCTGGCCGCCGGAGGTCTCCAGGTGGGCCCGGACGAACCAGTGGAACTGCTCCAGCTGCCCGGCCTGCCCGATGAGCAGGTCCTGGGTGACGAGGTCGAGGTCGTCGGTGGCCTCGATCGCGGCGCGGTGGTCCTGGATGACGCCGGTGTACACGAGGTCCAGCGCGCCCAGGTGCTCGATGGCCCCGGCCCGCCCGATCGAGTAGTCGTCCCAGCCGCGGTCGGCGACGAGGGCGCCGGGGGTGCCCACGGGCGACAGGCCCAGGGTCGCGATGCGCTCGGCCGTCGCGTCGGCCATCTCGCGGACGGCGTCGACCTGCGGGTCGAGCATCTCGTGGACCGAGATGAAGTGCGGCCCGACGACGTTCCAGTGGACGTGCTTGAGCGTCAGGTGCAGGTCGGTCAGCGCGTTGAGCCGGTCCTGGAGGAGCCGGGCCACCTGCGCGCCCTGCTCCGTCGTCAGGCCGGGGATCGTGTAGGAGGGGGTCCCCTCGGACGTCAGCTTCTTGCTCTCCTTGGCCATGCGATCACGGTAGGAGCGCCCTCGCCGCCCCGCGAGCCGGAAGCCCCTAGATTGGAACGTGTGACCGGTTCCACCACCCGCCTGTTCGCCGCCCGCCTGGCGGGGACCTCGGTGTTCGACCCGCAGGGCGACCAGGTCGGCCGCGTCCGCGACGTGGTGGGCATGATCCGGGCGCGGGGACCGGTGCGCGTCATCGGCCTGGTCGTGGAGGTCCCCGGCCGCCGCCGCGTCTTCGTGCCCATGACGCGCGTGACGTCCATCGACACCGGCCAGGTCATCACCACGGGCCTGGTGAACATGCGCCGCTTCGAGCAGCGCGGCACCGAGACGCTGCTGCTGGCCGAGCTGCTGGACCGCACGGTCGAGCTGGCCGACGGCAGCGGGCCCGCGACGATCGAGGACCTCGGCCTCGACGCGGTCCGGTCCCGGGACTGGCAGCTGACCCGCCTGTTCGTGCGCCGGGGCACGGCGCCGCGGGGGCTGGCGGGCCGGCTGCGCCGTCGCGGGGACACCCTGACCATCGACGTCGACGCCGTCGTCGGCGGGGTGCTGGGGCTGGCCTCCCCCGACGCCGACCAGGGCGCGACGAACCTGCTGGCCGCGTTCGAGGAGCTCAAGCCGACCGACCTGGCCGAGGTCATCCACGAGCTGACGCCCAAGCGGCGCCGGGAGGTGGCCGCCGCCCTGGACGACGAGCGGCTGGCCGACGTCCTGGAGGAGCTGCCCGAGGACGACCAGATCGAGATCCTGTCGGCCCTGGAGGGCGGGCGGGCCGCGCACGTCCTGGAGGAGATGCAGCCCGACGACGCCGCCGACCTCATCTCGGAGCTGCCCGCCGAGCAGGCCGAGCGGCTCATGGCGCTCATGGACCCCGAGGAGGCCGAGCCGGTCCGCCGGCTGCTGGCCTACGACGACTACACCGCCGGCGGCCTCATGACGACCGACCCGGTGGTCCTGGCCCCCGACGCCACGGTCGCCGAGGCGCTGGCGCACGTGCGGCGCTCGGAGCTGAACGTCCCGCTGGCCACCGCCGTGTACGTGTGCCGGCCGCCGCTGGAGACGCCCACGGGCCGCTACCTGGGCACCGCGCACCTGCAGCGGCTGCTGCGCGAGCCCCCGCAGACGGCCCTGGGTCAGCTCCTGGACAACGACATCGACCCGCTGGCCCCGGACGAGACGCTGCAGGCGGTCACCCGCCAGCTCGCGGCGTACAACCTCGTCTCGCTGCCGGTGGTCGACGAGGACGGCCACCTGCTGGGGGCCGTCACGGCCGACGACGTCCTGGACCACCTGCTGCCGGAGGACTGGCGCGACGCCGACGAGGACGACGACCTCGAAGGGACCAGCGGGAAGGAGGCGGCCGGTGCCTGAGCTGCGGCCGAGTCGACGGGACCAGCGCCGGGGGCCGGTCCCCCTGGACACCCCGCGCGAGGTGCGGCGCCCGCTGCTGGCCCGTCCGGAGTTCGACCCGGACGCGTTCGGCCGGGCCTCGGAGAAGTTCGCCCGGTTCATGGGGACGGGGAAGTTCCTCGTCTGGATGACGGCGTTCGTCCTCGCCTGGATCGGGTGGAACGTGGCGGCCCCCGAGCGGTGGCGCTTCGACCCGTACTCCTTCACCTTCCTGACCCTCGTGCTGTCGCTGCAGGCCTCCTACGCGGCGCCGCTGATCCTGCTGGCGCAGAACCGCCAGGACGACCGCGACCGCGTCCTCAACGAGCAGGACCGCTCCCGCGACGAGCGGGCCCTGGCCGACACCGAGTACCTCACGCGGGAGGTCGCGGCCCTGCGCATCGCGCTGCGCGAGGTCGCGACCCGCGACTTCGTCCGCTCGGAGCTGCGCTCGGTCCTGGAGGAGCTGGCCGAGGAGGGCGTCACCGTCCCGGCCAGCCGCTCCCGCGACGCCAAGCGCAAGAGCAGCGGCAAGAAGCGCAAGCGGGTGGACGAGCCGGGCGCCGCGCGACCGGGGGGCGCGGACTCAGGTCCGGACGGTGACTTGCCGACACCTGCAGGGTGACGACCCTCGACGACGCCCCCGTGGCCCCCGGCACCCCCGCCTCGTCGCCGCAGCCGGGGACGCAGACGCGCAAGCGCCTGGGTGACGTCCTCGTCGAGAAGGGGCTGCTGGTCCCCGAGGACCTCGACGTCGCCCTGGCCGAGCAGCGCGACGTCGAGGGGCCGCGCCGCCGCCTGGGCCAGATCCTCGTCGAGCTGGGGATGGTCACCGAGGCCGAGCTGGCCCAGTGCCTGGCCGAGCTGCTGAACCTGGAGCACGTCGACCTCTCGCGCATCAACCTGGCGCCCGACGTCGTGCGGCTCCTGCCGCGCGCCGTGGCCGAGCGCTGCCGGGTGCTGGTGCTGGACAAGACGCCGGAGTACCTGCTGGTCGCCGCCGCGGACCCGACGAACGTCCTGGCCCTGGACGACGTGAAGCTGTACACGCGCACCCCCGAGCTGCACGTCGTCGTCGCGATGGACTCCCAGATCCGCGACCAGCTCGCGCGCGCGTGGTCCCTCACCGAGGACACCTCGCAGGTCTCGCGCATGGTCGAGGAGGCCTCCGACGACGACGAGGAGGACCCGCTCGCCGCGCTGAACGGCTCGGTCGACGACGACGCCCCCATCGTCAAGCTCGTCAACCGGATCCTGTCCGACGCGGTGCGGCTGCGCTGCTCGGACATCCACCTGGAGTCCCAGCGCGACCAGCTGCGGGTCCGCTTCCGCGTCGACGGCCTGCTGCGCGACGTCATGTCCGCGCCCAAGCGGGTCGCGCCGAGCGTCATCAGCCGCATCAAGATCATCTCCGGGCTGGACATCTCCGAGCGCCGCATCCCCCAGGACGGCCGCACCCGCGTGGTGGTCGACGGCGCCGCCATCGACTGCCGCGTCTCGACGCTGCCGGCCCTGCACGGGGAGAAGGTCGTCATCCGCCTGCTGACGCGCGGCGACGACGTCCCGTCGCTGCCGTCGCTGGGTTTCGAGCCCGAGCAGCTGGAGATCTTCGAGAAGGCGCTGTCGGTGCCGCAGGGCCTGGTGCTCATCACGGGGCCGACGGGTTCGGGCAAGACGAACACGCTGTACGCGGCCATCCACGCGACGATGTCGCCGGAGAAGAACATCATCACCCTCGAGGACCCCGTCGAGGTCCAGCTGCCCGGCATCACCCAGGTGCAGGTGCACGCCAAGGTGGGGATGACGTTCTCGGCGGGGCTGCGCTCGGTGCTGCGCCAGGACCCCGACATCGTCCTCATCGGTGAGGTCCGCGACTCCGAGACCGCCGAGCTGGCCCTCAAGGCGTCGATGACCGGTCACCTGGTGCTGACGACCCTGCACACCAACTCGGCCGTCGGCGCCCTGACGCGCCTGGTGGACATGGGGGCCGCGCCGTTCCTCGTCGCGTCGTCGCTGACGGCCGCGATCGCCCAGCGCCTGGTCCGCAAGCCCTGCGACTCGTGCGCGGACGGGTACATCCCCGACGACGACACGCTGGCGCTGCTGGACCTGACGATCGAGGACATCCTCGACGCGACGCCGCTGAAGGGCGCGGGCTGCCCGGAGTGCGGCGGCACCGGCTACCGGGGCCGCACGGCGGTGTACGAGGTCCTCGACGTGACGCCGAGCATGCGCAAGGTCCTCATGCACGACGCGACGGAGTCGGCGCTGCTGGCCGAGGCCGAGCGGATCGGGATGAAGACGCTGCGGCAGTCGGCGCTGGCGAAGGCCATGCGCGGGGAGACGACCTTCGAGGAGGTCATCCGCGTCACCGCGGGCTGACCGACAGGTGTCGAACTAGCAGGCGTAGGCTCCTCGTCGCACCACTCGCCGAGGAGAGGAGGCTGCCGTGCGCGCAGTCCAGTACCGGACCATCGGGGGCGCCCCGGAGGTCGTGGAGATCGACCGGCCGACACCGGGGCCGGGACAGGTCCTGCTGGAGGTGACGGCCGCCGGGATCTGCCACTCCGACGACTTCGTCATGAGCCTGCCGGCCGAGCAGTACACCTACGGGCTGCCGCTGACCCTGGGGCACGAGGGCGCCGGTCGCGTCGTCGAGCTCGGGCCCGGGGCCGAGGGCGTCGAGGTCGGCACGAACGTCGTCGTCTACGGCCCGTGGGGCTGCGGCGTCTGCCACGCGTGCGCGCAGGGCAAGGAGAACTACTGCCCGCGCGCGGCGGAGCTGGGCATCCACCCGCCCGGGCTCGGCGCCCCCGGCGCGCTGGCGGAGTTCATGGTCGTCGACTCCCCGCGCCACCTCGTGCCCATCGGCGACCTCGACCCGGTGAAGACCGTCCCGCTGACCGACGCGGGCCTCACGCCGTACCACGCGGTCAAGCGGTCGCTGGGCAAGCTGCGGGCGGGCTCGACGGCCGTCGTCATCGGCACGGGCGGCCTGGGGCACCTGGCGATCCAGATCCTGCGCGCCCTGTCACCGGCCCGCGTGGTCGCCCTCGACGTGACCGAGGAGAAGCTCGCGCTCGCGACGGCCGTCGGCGCGCACGACGTCGTCCTGTCCGACGCCGACGCGGCCGCGAACGTCCAGCAGCTGCTGGGCGGGCGCGGGGCCCAGCTGGTCCTGGACTTCGTGGGGGCGCAGCCGACGATCGACACGGCGATGGCCGTCGCCGGCGTGGAGTCGGACGTGACGATCGTGGGCATCACCGGCACCTCCGCCGCGGCGCAGGTCGGGTTCTTCCGGCAGGCCTACGAGGCGTCCGTGACGGTCCCGTACTGGGGCACGCGCGGTGAGCTCATCGAGCTCGTCGAACTGGCCCACCGGGGCGTGTTCGACGTGCACACCGAGACGTTCGCGATGGCCGACGCCCCGGCGGCCTACGAGCGCCTGCACGCCGGGACCCTGACCGGCCGCGCCGTGGTCGTCCCCTCGCTCTGACCCCCCGTCCCCCGCTCGAAGCACACCTCGAGCCCTCCGGGAGCGTTCCCGGAGGGCTCGACGTGTGCTTCGAGCGGGAAGGCGGGGTGGTGGACGCGGGGAGGCCGGGTCAGGAGCCGGTGAGCTCGCCGCCGAGGGCGAGCGCGCCGGGGCCCAGGTCGAGGTCGGCCGTGCGGACCGCCTGCCCCGAGGCCAGCGAGGCGTTCCCCGCGATCCCGACGACGACCGACCGCACCCCGTCGCGCCAGGACGCGGTGCGGCCCAGCGGGTCCGGGCCCGGCCCGACGAAGACGTCGCGCAGCAGCAGCGCGTCCCCGCCGCCGTGACCGCCCTCGCCGGCGGGGATCTCGACCTCCCGGGCGGGCGCGAAGTGCTGCTGCACGACGAGCCGCTCGGACACCGGCCGGGTCCCGTCCTGCCCCACGCCCTCGGGGTGCATGCTCGGGTCGACGACCCCCTCGGCCAGCGGCACCGACCCGCGCTCGACCACGGTCAGCTCGGCGCGACCGCGGGTCCCGTTGACGTTGACGACGTACCCCTCCCACGGCGAGTGGGCGTTGAGCGCGTAGGACATGGTCGCCGTCCCGCGCGCCACGGCGTGGTCGACGACGAGGGCGAGGTTGTCCTCGATGGTGATGCCGGCGTCGAAGACGTCGCGGTCGCGCAGGTACCCGTCGTACCCCTCGTTCTCCAGGTACAGCTCCCGGTACGTCGCGTTCGCGGCCAGGTCGAGGGAGAACGCGTCGCCGCGCCCGGCCTCCGACGTCCCGCGCGGCGGCCGGGGCCCCAGGCCGCGGGCTGCGGCGTTCTCGGCGCCGTAGAAGCGCAGGCCGCCGCTGGCGTAGACCCGGGTGGGCGTCCCGGCGATCCACCAGTTCACGAGGTCGAAGTGGTGGGAGCTCTTGTGGACCAGCAGGCCGCCGGAGTTCTCCTTCTGCCGGTGCCAGCGGCGGAAGTAGTCCGCGCCGTGGGCAGTGTCGAGGACCCACTCGAAGTGGACGGAGGTGACGTCGCCGATCTCGCCTCCGGCGATGACGCGCTTGAGGGCGCTGTTGCGCGGGGCGTACCGGTAGTTGAAGGTCACCAGGACCTCGCGCCCGGTGCGCTCGACCGCCTCGGCGATGCGGCGCACGCCGTCCTCGGTGGTGGTCAGGGGCTTCTCCACGACGGCATCGGCGCCGGCGTCGAGGGCGGCCACGACGTAGTCGGCGTGGAAGCGGTCGGGGGTCGTGACGATGACGCGGTCGATCCCCAGGCGCCGCACGACGTCCGCGAGGTCGGCCGGGTCGAACAGCTCCGGGGCGGCCAGGCCGGCGGCGACGACGCGCCGCTGGTGGACCTGCGCCCGACCGGGGTTGGTGTCCCCCAGGGCGACGAGGTCGCCGTCGCCGGCGTGGGCCCCGGCGAGGGCGTCGAGGTACATGCTCGCCCGGGACCCGGTCCCGACGAGCGCGTAGCGACGAGCGGACAAGGTTCCTCCACGGCGAAGGGCGGCGAACGGCAGGGAAGCGCTTTCCGTCCTACCCTGTCACCGCCGTTCGGGACGGTCAACCACCGCCCCGTACGCTGGGGCCATGCCTGGACCCGAGAGCGTGCGTACCGGAGTCCTGCAGGCTCTGGCGTCCGTGGACGACCCCGAACTGCACCGCCCGATCACCGACCTGGGCATGGTCGACGGTGTCGACGTCGACGACGCGGGCCACGTGGACGTCAAGGTCCTGCTCACGACGGCCGGCTGCCCCATGCGCGACACCCTGACCCGGGACGTCACCGCCGCCGTCCGCACCGTCGAGGGCGCGCGCTCGGTCCGCGTCCACCTCGGGGAGATGACGCCCGAGCAGCGCCGCGAGCTGACCGCCAAGGTCCGCGGCACGACCGGCGCCGCGCCGACCATCCCGTTCAACGACCCCGGCAACCTGACGCGCGTCTACGCCGTGGCCTCCGGCAAGGGCGGCGTCGGCAAGTCCAGCGTGACGGCCAACCTCGCCGCCGCCATGGCCGCCGACGGCCTGCGCGTCGGGCTGCTGGACGCCGACGTGCACGGCTTCTCCATCCCCCGGCTCCTGGACGTCCAGGGCAAGCCCACCAAGGTCGAGGACATGATCATCCCGCCCGTCGCGAACGGGGTCCGGGTCATCTCCATCGGCATGTTCGTCCCCGGCAACCAGCCCGTCGCCTGGCGCGGGCCGATGCTGCACCGGGCGCTGCAGCAGTTCGCCTCCGAGGTGTTCTGGGGCGACCTGGACGTCCTGCTGCTGGACCTGCCGCCGGGGACCGGGGACGTCGCGATCAGCGTCGGTCAGCTGCTGCCGCGCGCCGAGATCGTCGTCGTGACGACCCCGCAGGTCGCCGCCTCCGAGGTCGCCGAGCGCGCCGGGTCGGTCGCCGCCCAGACCGAGCAGCGGGTCGTGGGCGTCGTGGAGAACATGAGCTGGCTGGAGCTGCCCGACGGGCAGCGGATGGAGGTGTTCGGCTCCGGCGGCGGGCAGGTCGTCGCGACGTCGCTGTCGCAGAAGCTGGGGACCGACGTGCCGCTGCTGGCGCAGGTGCCCATGGACGTCGCGCTGCGCGAGGGCGGCGACGCGGGCCGGCCCGTGGTGCTCTCGCACCCCGACTCCCCCGCCGCGGTCGTCCTGCGCGACCTGGCGCGCACCCTGGCCCACCGCCCGCGCGGGCTGGCCGGGCGCCGGCTGGGGGTCAGCGTCGCCTGACCCGCCGCTCGGGCCGTCGGCCGGGGGTCACCCCGGGGACGGCCCGGGGCTCAGGTCGCGTCCTCGTCGTACGGGACCGCGGCGGGCTTGGCCGCCGGCTCGGAGGACTTCTTGCCCAGGTCGAGACCGCCGCCGACCGCGGTCGGGGCGCCCTTCTTCGCGGTGGGCTCGTCGTCGTCGTTCCACGCCTCGGTGAGGGCTTCCCGCACGATGCGCCGGGGGTCGTACTGGCGCGGGTCGAGCTTCTGCCAGTCGATGTCGTCGAACTCCGGGCCGAGCTCCTCGCGCATCTGCGCCTGGGCGCCCTTGGCGAAGCGCCGCGCGGACTTGACCAGGCCTGCCAGTTGCTCGGCGTAGTGCGGCAGCCGCTCGGGACCGAGGACCACCAGCGCCACGACGAGGAGGACGAGGAACTCGCCCCCGTTGATGCCGAACACGGGGCGATCCTAACCGTCGGCTTCGAGGGTGACGGGCACGTCCACGGTCTCTCCACCCCGACGGACCGACAGGGTCACCACGTCACCGGGTTCGCGGGCCCGGATGTCGACGATGAGCTCGGCCGGTTCGGTGACCGGCCGCCCGTCGATGGACAGCACGACGTCACCGGGCCGCAGCCCCGCCCGGTCCCCCGGACCCCCGGGCTCCACGGCCTCGGCCTCGTCGACGATCCGCACGCCCTGGCCCTCGTAGGTGCGGTCCAGGGACACCTTGATGACCGGGTGCACCGCGCGGCCGGTGCGGATGAGCTGCTCAGCCGTCCGGCGCGCCTGCTCCGAGGGGATCGAGAAGCCGAGCCCGATGCTGCCGCTGGCCGCCTGCCCGTCGGCCCCGGGCAGCGCGGCGATGGCGGAGTTGATCCCGATGACCTGGCCCGCGGAGTTCAGCAGCGGGCCGCCGGAGTTGCCGGGGTTGATGGCCGCGTCGGTCTGGATGGCCTGGATGTAGCTGGCGTCGGAGGCGGACTCCCCGGCCGTCACGGGCCGGTTCAGCGCCGAGACGATGCCCTCGGTGACGGTGCCCTGCAGCCCCAGGGGCGCGCCGACCGCCACGACGGGGTCACCCACGACGACGGCGTCGGAGTCCCCGAACGGCAGGGCCGTCAGGTCCGTGCGCTCGACGCGGACGACGGCGAGGTCGTAGGAGGTGTCCGCCCCCACGACAGTGCCGGGGGCCTGCCGGCCGTCCTGGAAGACGACGACCACGCCGTCGCGGTAGGCCCCGGCGACCACGTGGTCGTTGGTGAGGACGAAAGTGCCGCCGTCGCCGGTGGCGTCCAGGACGAACCCCGAGCCCGTCCCGGACCCCTCCTGGCCCTGCACCTGCAGCGCCACGACGCTGGGCAGCGCCGCGGCGGCGATGGCGGCGACCGTGCCGGCCGGGCGCTGCGTCGACCCCGCCGACGGCGAGGGCAGCGAGACCGAGGGGTTGGTCCCGCGGTCGGCGAGCTCGTCCTGCAGCAGCCCGCCAGCGAACCCGCCCGCGACGCCCAGCACGAGCGCCAGCGACCCGGCGCCGATCCAGCGCGCGGGCGAGCCGCGGCGCGCGGGAGCGGGCGCCGGCGGGTGCGGGTCGTGCGGGGCCGGCGGCGGGAAGGCGTCGTGACCGGCCGGGTGCTGCGGCTGCCACCACGCGTCGGCCGGCGGCTGCTGGGGCCGCTGCGGTGCCCAGGGGTCGGCGGGGGCGGCCGGGTCGGCCCACCCGCCCGGCTGGTCGGGCCCGTCGTGGCGGGGACGCGACCACCCGTCGCCGGGCGGCGGGGGCGTGCTCACGGGGTCGCGGTGGGCGTGGCGCCGACCGGGCCGCTCGTCACGGCGCTGCCGGTGGGCGAGGTGGTCGACACGGGCGTCGTCACGCGGGTCGACACGGGCGTCGAGGCGGGAGCCGAGGAGGGTGCGGCCGACGGGGTCGTGCGCAGCTCGGCCACGGGGGCGTCGCCCAGGTGCGGCACGCCACCCAGGACGAGGACGCCGACGATCCCCGCCCCCAGGAGGGAGAAGGTGCCGGCGAGCGCGGCCGAGACGGGGCGGCGGTGGACCCGGCGCGCGGCGCGCCCGGCCGGGCCGCGGCGACCGTGGGCGGGGTCGGTCCGCGAGGGCGGGGCGACACCGACGACGGGCCGGGCGGGGTTGGCGATCGGCAGGTCCCGCGGGCGCAGCGGGCCGCTGGGGCCGCCGATCTCCAGCAGCCGCACGAGCAGGTCGCCGGACGGCTCCGGCGTCGCCATGGCCTGCAGGCGGGCCCGGACGAGGCGTTCGGACTCCACGGCCCCGGCGCACTCGGCGCACTCGCTCAGGTGCTCCCCGGCGCGAGCCTCGGCGTCGGCCGCCAGGCGCCCGTCGACCAGCGGCGTCACCCGCGGTCCCAGGTGCGGACCGCTCACCGGTTGTCCTCGCCGTAGGCCAGCTGGGTCGGGGCCTGCGGGCGGGGGGCGCGGTGGGCCAGCGCAGCGCGCAGCTGGGCGCGGCCGCGGTGGATGCGCGAGCGCACGGTGCCGAGCTTGACGCCCAGCGTCGCGGCGATCTCCTCGTAGGACAGGCCCTCGATGTCGCACAGCACGACGACGGCGCGGAAGTCCGGCGGCAGGGCGTCGAGCGCGCGCTGCACGTCGTCGTCGAGGTTGCGGTGCTCGTAGGCGCGCTCGGGCCCGACGTCGGTGCTGGCGAGCTTGTCGCCCGCGTCCTCGGCGAGGGCGTCGAAGCGGATGCGCTGCTTGCGGCGGACCTGGTCGAGGAAGAGGTTGGTGGTGATGCGGTGCAGCCAGCCCTCGAAGGTGCCCGGCTGGTAGTTCGACAGGGATCGGAAGACCCGGACGAAGACCTCCTGGGTGAGGTCCTCGGCGTCGTGGCGGTTGCCGGTGAGGCGGTAGGCGAGCCGGTAGACGCGCGCGGAGTGGTCGCGGACCACGTCCTCCCAGGTGGGGGGCACCCACGTCGAGGCCGCCGCGGCCGGCGACAGGGTCGCCGGGTCCACGGTGGGGACGGCAGAACGACCGGCGGTGTCGCCGGTGTCGTCGCTCACGGTGTTCCTCCTGGAACGGGCGGGGAAGGGGGCCGCGCACGGCACCGCCACTGCTCCCATGGTCTCCCACTCCCCTCGTCTCGGCCAGCCTGCGCCGGCAGAACCAGCCGGTCGTCGTCGCAGGGTCCAACGGAGGTCTGACCCCGACGGTTCCCCGGTCGGGCGACGCGCGGGGAGTTCACAGCTCCCGCGCAGCCGACCCGGAGCTTCAGCACGGTGCGCGATCGTCTCGGCACGTCGGGTGAGATCGGGGCGTGCACTAGATTGCGGACGTGCCGACGTCTTCGTCTCGCCCGACCAGCAAGCAGCCCGCGAGCTGGGCCTACGCCGAGCAGTTCGTGCCCGAGGACGACGTCCTGGAACGGGCCCGGGCCCGGGCGGCCGACCTCGGCGTCGAACCCGTCTCGACCGGTGTCGCCGCGACCCTCACCGTGCTCGCCGCGGCCGGCGGGGCCCGCACCGTCGTCGAGGTCGGGACCGGCACCGGGGTGTCCACCCTCAGCCTGCTGCGCGGCATGGCCGACGACGGCGTCGTGACCACCATCGACGCCGACGGCGAGGCCCAGCGCGCGGCCCGCGAGGCCGTCGCCGCCGACGGCATCCGCCCCAACCGCGCCCGGTTCATCAACGGCCGGGCCCTGGAGGTGCTGCCCCGGCTCACCGACGGCGCCTACGACCTCGTGCTGCTCGACGGCGACGAGCGCGAGTACGGCGCCTACCTCGAGCAGGCCCACCGGCTGCTGCGCCCCGGCGGGCTGCTCGTCGTCGACGACGCCCTGTGGAAGGGCCGGGTCACCGACCCCGCGGTCCGCGACACCTCGACCGCGGCGCTGCGCGAGGTCGCCCGCGTCGTGCTGGAGGACGGCAACTGGTTCCCCACCCTCCTGCCCACCGGGGACGGCCTGCTCCTGGCGGTCAAGAACAGCTGACGGTCACCGCCGGGAGCGCACCGGTCGCGCCCCCTCAGCGGGCGACCGACGTCTCCAGCCACTCCAGCAGCAGCCGCGCGCCGAAGCCGGTGGCGCCGCGGGTGACCTCGTGCTCGGGGGCGTCGGCGCGCCCGGTGCCGGCGATGTCCAGGTGCGCCCAGCGGCGGGCGCCGGCGAAGGGCCGCAGGAACAGGGCCGCGACGATGGAACCGGCCCCGTGCCCGGGGGTCGTGGTGACCTGCCGGGCGTCGGCGACGTCGGAGTCGATCGAGGCGGCGTAGTCCTCGACCAGCGGCATGTGCCACAGCCGCTCCCCCGTGGCGGCCGAGGCGGCCAGCAGCTCCTGGACCAGGGCCGGGTCGGCCGAGTACAGCGGCGCGTGCCGCTTGCCCAGGCCGAGGGTGGCCGCGCCGGTGAGGGTCGCGACGTCGACGAGGACGTCGGGGTCGAGCGCGGCGTCGGCGTAGGCGAGGGCGTCGCCCAGCACCAGCCGGCCCTCGGCGTCGGTGTTGTTGACCTCGGTGGTCCGGCCGCCGTAGTGGGTCACGACGTCACCGGGGCGGTAGGACGAGGCGCCGAAGGCGTTCTCGGCCAGCGCCAGCAGCCCCGTCACCTTCACGGGCAGCTTCAGGCGCGCGGCCGCCAGGACCACGGCCAGGACGGCCGCCGCCCCCGCCATGTCGGTCTTCATGGCGACCATCGACTCGCGCGGCTTGATGCCCAGGCCACCGGTGTCGTAGGTGATGCCCTTGCCGACCAGCACCACGTGCGGGGCGCCCGGGGTCGCGCGCGGGGTCCAGCCGACCTGGACCAGCGCCGGGGAGGAGGCCGAGCCGGCCCCCACGGCCAGCAGGCCGCCGAAGCCCTCCCGGCGCAGCCGGGCCTCGTCGCGCACGTCGACCTTCAGGCGCAGGCCCGCGGCGAGCTCGTGGACCTGCGCGGTGAGCCACTGCGGGTCCTTGAGGTTGGAGGGGGTCGCCGCGAGGTCGCGGGTCAGGACCGTCGCGCCCGCGGTCACCTCCGCGTGCCGCACGTCGGCGGCGTCGACGTCGCCGAGCAGGGCGAGGCGGCGCGGGGCCACCTCCGCCGCGGCCCGGCGGCCGCTGACGGGCGGGGCGTGCGAGGCCAGCAGGAAGCCCTCGACGAAGGCGCGCGTGCCGGCCGGCCCGACGCCGTCGGCGAGGGTCGTGGCCACGTCGGCGCTGCCGGTGGCGCGGGCCAGGGCCGCGCCGCTGCGGCGCAGGGCCGTGACCGAGGAGTCCCCCACGCCCACGACGAGCAGCCGGCGGGGGCTGCCGTCGGGGGCGGGCACGGGCAGCCGCGTCACGGTCGCGGCGGCGCCGGTGACCTCCTCGGCCGCGCACACCGCGCCCAGGTCGACGCCGTAGCGGACCGCCGCGTCGGCCGCGCCCGGGCGCGGCTGCAGGGGTGCGTCCTCGCCCTCCCCGGCGGCCACCGGGACCGCGAGCACGTCGAAGCCGGTGAGGTCGGCGGCGGCCGCGCCGGCGCGGCGCACCTCGACGGTCGGGGCGGGCCGGCGGCGCAGCTCTGGCGCCGCCGCGGCCACGGGCGGGGTGTCGGGAGAGGTGCTCACGGTGCGTCCTGACTCTGGTGGCCTGTCCTGGGGGTGGTGCGTGCAGACGGCTCGGGGCGGGCACCGACCCGGTGCCCGCCCCGCTGAGGTCCCTCAGCCCACCACCGAGGTGATGGCCTCTCCGAGCGCCTTGGCCTCGTCCGGAGTCATCTCCACCACGAGCCGGCCCCCGCCTTCCAGCGGCATCCGAAGGACGATGCCGCGCCCTTCCTTGGTGACCTCCAGCGGACCGTCCCCGGTCCTCGGCTTCATGGCCGCCATCGGCGTGCTCCCTCTCGTCGTCTCGTGCGCGCCGGACCCCGCCACCGGGTGCCTGAGCACCCGGAGGGCCGACGTGTTGGGTCCATCATCCCCCACCGCCGACCCCGATCGGGCTCAGGGGCACGCCGACGATCACGCACCGGTCACGGCGGCCAGTCGGCCGGCGGGGAGAAGCGCCACAGCCAGGCGATCCAGACGACCTGCAGCGCAAGCGAACACACGACCCACGCCGTCAGCGGCGACCGGCGGCCCGGGCGCGTGGCGACGAGCGCCCCCAGGGGGAAGAGGAAGATCAGGTACCGGAACAGGCTCGTGAAGGGGTCCAGGACCAGCAGCAGGTACCCGACGTAGGCCAGGCACCACGCGCGCAGCTCGGGCCCGAGCACCCGCGCGCGCCGCGACAGCACCCCCCAGGCGTACAGCCCCAGGGCCACGGCCAGCAGCAGCGGCCCCAGCGGGCCCAGGACGTACTGCGAGATGCCCCACCACGGCTCCAGGGGCACGACCCGCCCGCCGGCGCGCCAGGCGCCCATGGTGGCGGTGTAGGCGTCGCGCTGCCCCGTCAGCTGCCAGGCCAGCAGGGGCCACAGCAGCCCCGCGGCCCCGGAGGCGGCCAGCAGCCCCAGGCAGCGCACGGCCTCGCGCCCGCCCAGGCGGGCCCCCGCGCGGTACCCGGCCAGCGCCCGCAGCCCCAGGTGGACGACCACGACGACGGACAGCGGCACGGCGACGGGCCGGGTCAGGCCCAGCAGGACCGCCACCAGCGCCGCCGGGCCGTAGCGGCCCGCGTGCAGGCACAGCAGGAACGCCACGAGCAGGGCCAGGGCCGGGCCCTCGGTGTAGGGGACCTGGAAGACCAGCGACGGCGGGGAGACGCAGAACAGGACCGCGGCCGCCCACGCGCCGCGCCGCGCGACCGCGGGCCCCGCGCGGCGGGCCAGCACCCGCAGCAGCAGGGCGTGCACGCCGCACGCCGCGGCGGCCCCGGCGACCAGCGACACGACCGCGCCGGCCGCGGTGAACGGCAGCCCCGTGGTCATGAGCAGCCGGGCCAGCAGCGGGGCCAGCGGGTAGAAGGCCAGCTGCGACTGCTGCACGTCGCCGGCCGGGCCCAGCGGGACCGAGCGCGGGTACCCCTCCTCGGCGATGCGGCCGTACCAGTCCGCGTCCCACATGCCGAGCATCCCGCCGTAGCCGGGGTCCTCGGTCGTCCAGGTGCTGGCGGGCTGGAAGCGGGCCACCTCGGCCAGCACGGCGGCGGTGAACAGCCGGGCGAGGGCGTAGACGACGAGCACCCGCACGGTGGCGGGGGTGCGCAGCCAGCGCAGGTGGGCCCGGGCCGGCCACGACGGCCGGGAGCCCGTGGCCAGCGCCGTCACGACGGCGAGCGCAGGTCGTCGGCCGCCCGCCGCAGGACCGCCTCGAACGCGACCTTGCCCACCAGGCCCGGCAGCGGGCCCCCCAGGGCGGCCAGCCGGGCCAGCCCGCGGGGGCGGACGAGGACGTGCTCGGTCCACTCGATCCCGACCCGTCCGTCCTCCAGGGGGCGCACGACGAGCTCGACGGTGCCGCCCAGGACGTCACCGGTCTTGACGATCCCGACCCGGCCGGGTTCGCCGGTGGACCCGTCGGGGACGACGAGGCGGCGCACCTCCATGGAGTCGACGAGCGCGAGGGGGCCCAGCGCCGTGGTGGCGACGAACCGCTCCCCCACGGCGCGCACGGGCGTGCCGGGGACGCGGACGACGACGGTGGCCGGCACCCACGCGGTCTGGCGGGGCCAGTCGGTCAGGACGTCGAAGACGTGCCGCACGCGGCCGGTGACGACGGCGGAGGCGGTGAAGTCGACGGTGCGCGCCACGGGTCAGTCCTCCGCGCTGCGCCAGGCAGCGAGCTCGTCGTCGCGTTCGCGGATCTCCTCGCGCAGCCGGTCCAGGACGGCGTCGACCTCGTCCATCCGGTAGCCGCGCAGCCCCAGGGAGAAGCGCACGGCGTCGACGTCGGCGGCCACGACGGGCCCCTCGGGCAGGCCCCGGTAGGGGCGCGTGGAGGTGGCGGGCCCCAGGCCGCCGCTGACGCGGCCGGTGACGACGGCGGCCACGGCCCCGACGACCAGCAGCACGAGGACCAGCAGCACGAGCGTCACGACGCGCCCCCTCCCGGCCCGCCCGGCCCGTCGGTGGGGTACTCGGCGAAGGAGCCGACGATCTCGGAGCTGGGCAGCGTCACGCGCTCGCGCGGGGCCCGCTCCAGGAAGTCCAGCGCCTGGGCGGGGTCGTCGGTCCACAGGACGACGTCGAAGACCAGCGGCCGGGCGAAGCCGCGCTCGACCAGGCCCTCCAGCCAGGTGCGCAGCCCGGCGTAGTGGCCGTCGCAGTCGAGGACGGCCATCGGCTTGGTGTGCAGGCCGATGGTGCGGGCCACCCAGATCTCGAACAGCTCCTCCAGGGTCCCCAGCCCGCCGGGCAGGACGACGAAGGCGTCGGCGCGGGCGTCCATCTCGGCCTTGCGCTGGCGCATGTCGGCGGTGACGACGAGCTCGCCGAGCCCGGCCGGGGGCAGCTCCAGGTCCATGAGGGCCTGGGGCATGACGCCGGTGGTGCGCGCCCCGGCGGCGCGGGCGGCGGCCTCGGCCGCACCCATGACCGACGTCCCGCCCCCGCCGTAGACGAGGTCGTGGCCGCGTTCGCCGATGAGCCGGCCCACCGTGGCGGCCAGCTCCACGTGCGCGGGGTCGATGCCGCCGGAGGCGCTGCCGTACAGGCAGATCGTGCTCACGCGACACCCCCCGCCAGCCAGTCGGAGAGCACCTGCAGGCACTGCTCGATCTCCGCGGTGCGGCACCGCTCGTCGTCGGCGTGGGCCGTGGCGTTGTCGCCGGGGCCGTAGTTGACGGCCGGGACCCCCAGGGCGGAGAACCGCGCCACGTCGGTCCAGCCGTACTTCGGCAGCGGCGCGGCCCCGGTGCGGGCCACGAAGTCGGCGGCCGCGGGCAGGTGCAGCCCGGGCCGGGCGCCGTCGGCGGCGTCGACGACCCGCACGTCGAAGCCGTCGAGCACCTCCCGCACGTGCGCCTCGGCCCCGGCGGCGTCGACGGCGGGGGCGAAGCGGTAGTTGACGGTGACGACGCAGCGGTCGGGGATGACGTTGGTCGCCACGCCGCCGGAGACCAGCACGGCGTTGAGGGCCTCGCGGAACACCAGCCCCTCGACCTCGACCTCGCGGGGGGTGTACGCCGCGAGCCGGGCCAGCACGGGGGCGGCGTCGTGGATCGCGTTGCGCCCGCGCCACGGGCGGGCCGAGTGCGCGGCCTTGCCCGTGGTGGTGACCTCGGCGCGCAGGGTGCCGTTGCAGCCGCCCTCCACGATCGCCGACGACGGCTCGAGCAGGACCGCGAAGTCCGCCGCGAGGAGGTGGGGGGCGTTGCGCGCCAGGCGCCCCAGGCCGTTGCGGGCCGCCTCGACCTCCTCGTGGTCGTAGAACACGAAGGTCACGTCGCGCCGGGCGTCGGCCCCGGCGGCGCTGACGCGGCGGGCCAGGGCCAGGGCCACGCCGACGCCGCCCTTCATGTCGCACGTCCCGCGCCCCACCAGCACGTCGCCGTCGACGGGGTGCTGCTCGCGGCGCACGGGCAGGTTCGGCGGGTCGGTGAGCGGGACGGTGTCCAGGTGCCCGGCGAGCAGGACCCGCTCGGGCCGGCCCAGGGTGGTGCGGGCCACGACGGCGTCGCCGTCGCGGGTGACCTCCAGGCCCGGCAGCGCCCGCAGCGCGGCCTCGACGGCGTCGGCCAGGGCCTGCTCGTCACCGCTGACCGAGGGGATGTCGCACAGCCGTCGGGTCAGCTCCACGACGTCGATCGCCGGGTCGGCGAGGTCCAGGGAGGGGGTCGGCACGCTCACGCCGCTCACCCTAGCCACGGGCGGGCGCGCACCCCCTCGTGGACGGTCGGGCCCGCGGGCCGTCCGCTTGTAGGGTCGGGCGGGTGAGCGAGCAGAGCACCGGACAGACGCACACCGCCCGCGGCCGCCGCGCCTGGGGCCACGGCCTGGCGACGTACGCCGCGGACGGCACGGTGCTCGACGTCTGGTTCCCCTTCCCCGCCCTGGGCGACCCGGCCTCCACGAGCTCCTACGGCGTGCCGGCCGAGCTGGCGGCCCTGGAGGACGACGACGTCCACCGCCGCACCCGCCAGCGCGTCGTGACCGTCGAGATCGACCTCGACGCGCCCCCGGCCGACACCGCGGACGCCTACCTGCGCCTGCACCTGCTCTCGCACCGGCTCGTCGCCCCGCACGGGGCGAACCTCGACGGGCTGTTCGGGGTGCTGGCCAACGTCGTGTGGACCAACCACGGCCCGTGCGCGGTCGCCGACTTCGAGCGGACCCGGCTGGCCCTGCGGGCCAACGTGGGCCCGGTGACGGTGTTCGGGATCGACAAGTTCCCGCGGATGACCGACTACGTGGCGCCCACGGGCGTCCGGATCGCCGACGCCGACCGCGTCCGCCTGGGCGCGCACCTGGCCGAGGGCACCACCGTGATGCACGAGGGGTTCGTGAACTTCAACGCCGGCACGGTCGGCGTCTCCATGGTCGAGGGCCGCGTCTCCGCGGGCGTCGTCGTGGGGGACGGCTCCGACGTCGGCGGCGGCGCCTCGATCATGGGCACGCTGTCCGGCGGCGGCAAGGAGGTCGTGCGCATCGGTGAGCGCACGCTGCTGGGCGCGAACTCGGGCACCGGCATCAGCCTGGGCGACGACTGCGTCGTGGAGGCCGGCACGTACGTCACGGCCGGCACGAAGGTGACGCTGCTGGGCGAGGACGGCACCGTGCAGCGGGTCGTGTCCGCGCGCGCGCTGTCGGGCTCGGACGGGCTGCTGTTCCGCCGCAACTCCCTCACCGGGCAGGTCGAGGCGCTGCCGCGCAGGGGCGTCAAGGTCGAGCTCAACGCGGCGCTGCACGCCAACTGAGGTGCCCACCCGCCCCCGGACGCGACGCACGCCCCCCGGCGTCCGGCGCACCCGCCGCCTGCGGCTGCTCACGACGCTGCTCGCCGCGGGTGTCGTCGTGACCGGCGGCGTCGTGTGGGTCACCCGCTCCCCCGACGCCCCGGTCGTCGTCGAGCGCTGCTCGGCCACCGTCGACGGCGAGTCGACGTCGATGTCCCCCGAGCAGGCCGCGAACGCGGCCACGGTCGTGGGGCTGTCGGTGCGCCGCGGGCTGCCCGCGCGCGCGGCGACCATCGCGGTCGCGACGGTCGTGCAGGAGTCGGGGCTGCGCAACCTCGACCACGGCGACCGCGACTCCCTGGGCCTGTTCCAGCAGCGCCCGTCGCAGGGCTGGGGCACGCCCGAGCAGGTCCAGGACCCGGTCTTCGCCACGAACGCCTTCTACGACGCCCTGGTGGAGGTGGACGGCTACCGCGACCTGCCGGTCACCGACGCGGCGCAGCGGGTGCAGCGCAGCGGGTTCCCGCTGGCCTACGGCGACCACGAGGCCGAGGCCCGGCTCGTGGCCTCGGCGCTGACCGGGTTCACCCCCGGCGGTTTCAGCTGCCACTTGCGCGACGTCACGACGCCCCAGGAGGCCGGCGGCGACGAGCAGCTGACCCCCACGGCCCAGCGCGTGGCCGACGCGGCCGCGACGCAGGTCACGACGGCGCGCCCGTCGGTCGTGGCGGGCACGAGCGGGCGCGCGCTGGAGTTCACCCTCGACGGCGAGGACGCCTCGCGCCTGGCGTGGGCCGTGGGCGGCTGGGCCGTGGCCAGCGCCGGGACGTACGACATCACCGAGGTCAGCGTCGAGGGGTCGCGCTGGACGCGCTCGTCCTCGGGGCGGGGCTGGGTGACCACCGCCACCGGGGTGCCCCGGGGCGGGGTCCAGATCCGGCTGGGCGGTTAGCGGCCGGCGACGTCGACGTAGTCGCGCGCGCCCTCACCGACGTACACCTGGCGGGGGCGGCCGATCTTGGTGGCCGGGTCGTTGATCATCTCGCGCCACTGCGCGATCCAGCCGGGCAGGCGGCCCAGGGCGAACAGCACCGTGAACATCTTCGTCGGGAAGCCCATCGCCTTGTAGATGATGCCCGTGTAGAAGTCGACGTTCGGGTACAGCTTGCGCTCGATGAAGTAGTCGTCGTGCAGCGCGATCTCCTCGAGCCGCATGGCGATGTCGAGCAGCTCGTCGCGCTTGCCGAGCTGGGACAGGACCTGGTCGGCGGTCTTCTTCACGATGGCCGCGCGCGGGTCGTAGTTCTTGTACACCCGGTGGCCGAAGCCCATCAGGCGCACGCCCTTCTCCTTGTTCTTCACCTTCGTCATGAAGGTGTCGACGTCGTCGTCGGAGTTGCGGATCGTCTCGAGCATGTCGAGGACGGCGGAGTTCGCCCCGCCGTGCAGCGGCCCGGACAGGGCGTGGATGCCGGCCGAGACGGAGGCGAAGAGGTTGGCCTGGCCGGACCCGACGAGGCGGACGGTGGAGGTGGAGCAGTTCTGCTCGTGGTCGGCGTGCAGGATCAGCAGCTGGTCCAGCGCCTTGACCAGGACCGGGTCGAGCTCGTAGTCCTCGGCGGGGTTGCCGAAGGCGAGCCGGGTGAAGTTCTCCACCAGGCCCAGGCGGTTGTCGGGGTACAGCAGCGGCTGCCCCAGGGACTTGCGGTGGGCGTACGCCGCGATGGTCGGCAGCTTGGCGAGCAGCCGGATGGTGGACAGCTCCACCTGCTCGTCGTCGAAGGGGTTCAGGGAGTTCGGGTAGAACGTCGACAGCGCGCTGACGGCGCTGGACAGCACGGGCATCGGGTGCGCGTCGCGGGGGAACCCGTCGAAGAACCGCTTGAGGTCCTCGTGCAGCAGGGTGTGGCGCTTGATGCGCTCGGTGAAGTCGGTCAGCTCCTGCTCGGAGGGCAGGTGCCCGTGGATGAGCAGGAAGCTGGTCTCGACGAACGTGGACTTCTCGGCGAGCTGCTCGATGGGGTACCCGCGGTAGCGCAGGACCCCGGCGTCGCCGTCGATGTACGTGATCGCCGACGTGCAGGACGCGGTGTTGGTGAACCCGGAGTCGAGCGTCACGAGCCCGGTCTCCTTGAGGAGGCTGCCGATGCCGAAGCCGGCAGCACCCTCGGTGGCAGGGGTCACGGGGAGGTCGAGGTCGCCACCTGCGTGCTTCAGCGTCACGGAGTCAGCCATGTCGCGACCGTACCCGGCACCGTGGACCGGGCCCAACACCGGTCCGCCGCGCGCTCACGCGAGGTCGGCCAGCCGCCCGGGCACCTGGGCGACGCGCTCGTCGCTGCCGGTCAGGGCGACCCGGACGTGCCGCGCGCCGGGCGGGCCGTAGAAGTCGCCGGGGGCCACGAGGACCCCGCGGTCGGCCAGCAGGTCCACGGTCGTGCGCGCCGGCTCGTCGCGGGTGCTCCACAGGTACAGGCCCGCCTCGGAGGCGTCGATGCGGAAACCGGCGCGCTGCAACGCCTCTCGCAGCGTGTCGCGGCGCGCGCGGTACCGCTCGCGCTGGACCGCGACGTGCTCGTCGTCGCTGAGGGCGGCCCGCAGCGCGACCTGCACGGGCCAGGGCACGATCATCCCGGCGTGCTTGCGCAGTTCCAGCAGCTCGCGCACCAGGGCCACGTCACCGGCCAGGAACGCCGCGCGGTAGCCGGCCAGGTTGGACTGCTTGGACGTCGAGTACGCCACGAGCAGACCCGTGTGATCGTCACCACACACCCTGGGGTCGAGCACGGACGCGACGAGGCCGCCGGCCGTGGTGTCGTGCCGGGGACCCCAGCCCAGCTCGGCGTAGCACTCGTCGGAGGCCACGACGACGTCGTGGGCGCGGGCCCAGGCGACCAGGGCCGCCAGCTCGGCGGCCGAGCGGACCGCGCCGGTGGGGTTGGCGGGCGAGTTCAGCCACAGCAGCCGGACGCGGGCCCCGGCGGCCCACGCGGCCTCCAGCTCCTCGACGGTGTCGGCCCCCAGCGGCGTCGCCCGCGCCAGCCGGGCCCCGACGTCGTACGTCGGGTACGCCACGGACGGGTGGGCGACGACGTCGCCCTCGCCCAGTCCCAGCAGGAACGGCAGCCAGGCCACGAGCTCCTTGGACCCCACGGTCGGCAGGACCCCGTCGGGGTCAAGCGACGGCACGCCGCGCCGGCGCGCGAACCAGGCCGCGACGGCCTCGCGCAGCGGCGCGGTGCCGTACGTCTGCGGGTACCCGGGGGCGTCGGCGGCCGAGCGCAGCGCGTCGGCCACGACCTGCGGCGTGGGGTCGACGGGCGTCCCGACCGACAGGTCCACGATGCCGCCCGGGTGCGCCGCCGCGCGGGCCTTGGCGGCCGCGAGGGAGTCCCACGGGAAGTCGGGCAGCGACGCGCCGACCCGGCGCCGTCCTGGGTGCCGGGCCGGCTGCTGGGTCGGCGCGCTCACCTCAGTGGCCCTCGCCCTGGGGCGGCAGGGCCCGGACCAGCTCGGCGTCGGCGTCGATCCGCCCCAGCTTGGCGGCACCGCCCGGGGAGCCGATGGTGTCGAAGAACACGACGTTGGCCGCCGTGAACGCCGACCACTGCTCGGGGACGTCGTCCTCGTAGTAGATGGCCTCCACCGGGCACACGGGTTCGCAGGCCCCGCAGTCGACGCACTCGTCGGGCTGGATGTAGAGGGACCTCTTGCCCTCGTAGATGCAGTCGACAGGGCACTCCTCGATGCAGGCCTTGTCCTTGACGTCGACGCAGGGCTGCGCGATGACGTAGGTCACGGTTGTCCTCCTCCTCCGGCGGACGGGCGGCCGGACGCCCTCCCTAGTATCGCCGACGCCCGCCGGAGACGGCACACGCACCACCCCTGGAGGGATCCCCGTGACCGACCCCCGCCCGACGCACGTGGTCCACGAGCTCCCCGTCGGTGCGCGCGTGGTGGTGCGGCACCGGCTGGCGGACGGGTCCGCCTCCGACGCGCTGGGCGACCTGGTGGCCGCCGACGCCGCGACGCTGACGGTCGCGACGCGCCGCGGCGAGGTCGTCGTGGCCCGCGCCGACGTCCTGGCCGCCAAGCCCGTCCCCCCGCCGCCGGCCCGCCGGGGCGCCCCGCACACGGCCGTCGGTGTCGACGACCTCGAACGCGTCATGGCCGAGCACTGGCGGCCCCTGGAGCGCGTGGACCTCGGCGGCTGGCGGCTGCGCGCGGGCGGCGGCTTCACCGGCCGCGCCAACTCGGCGCTGGCCGTCGGCGACCCCGGTGTGCCGCTGCCGCAGGCCCTCGCGGCCGTGCAGCGGTTCTACGCCGAGCGCGGGCTGCCCGCGCTGGTCGCCGTCCCGCACGGAGCCGGCGGCCTGGGCGAGGGCACCGGCACCGCCGACGCGCTGGCCGCCGCGGGCTGGGCGGTGCGGACCCCGACGGTGGTCATGACCGCGGCCACCGACGACCTGCCGGGCCGCGACGACGTCCCGCTGCCGGCCGGCCTGCACGTGGTGACCACCGCCGTCCCCGACGGGGCGTGGCTGGAGCAGTACCACTACCAGGGCTCCCCGACCGTGCCCGCGGCCGGCCGGCGGATCCTCGTCTCCGCCGACGAGCAGGTGTTCGTCCGCGTGGTGGACGACGGGCGGACGGTGGCGATCGCGCGGGGTTCGCTGTCCCCCGGCTGGGCGGGGGTGACGGCCGTGGAGACGGCCCCCACCCACCGCCGGCGCGGGCTGGGCCGGCGGGTGCTGGCCGAGGTCGCCGACTGGGCCCGCGCGCGCGGCGCGGCGTCGACGTACCTGCAGGTGCAGGCCGACAACACCGGCGCGCGGGCGCTGTACGCGGGGCAGGGCTTCGCCGTGCACCACGCGTACCACTACCGGGTGGCGCCCTCCGCCTGAGCGCCGCGGGCCACCGAGGCGTGGGTGCCGATGTCCCACACGAACGGCGGCTCGGTGCCGTTGACCGACCAGTCCCCCACGATGCGCTGCTTGTAGATCACCGGGTTGTGCGAGGCGACCGTGCGGGCGTTGCGCCAGTGCCGGTCCAGGTCCCGGGCCCGGGAGGTGCCGGAGGCGCCCAGGGTGTTGAACAGCAGCGTCGCGGCCCGCGGCACGGCCTCGGAGAGCACGACCTGCGCCTGGGCGGTGCGGATCTCCGCCTCCACGTTGGCGGCCCGGTCCCGGTCGGTGCCCGGTTCGCCGGCGGTGTCGGCCGCGGCCTGGACGGCCTGGGCGGCCGCGCGCACGAGGGCGCGGGCGGTGAAGGCGGTCGCGGAGATCTCCCCGGCCACCGAGAGCACCTGCGCGTCGTGGCGCACCAGCGGGGCCAGGCCGTGGGTGTAGGTGCGGGTGCGCGCGCGCACCTGCTGGGCGGTGTCGCGCTCGACGGCGGCCGCGATCCCGGCGTGCACCGCCAGCAGGACCAGCTGGTACAGGGCTGTCTGGTAGCGGAACCGGTCGGTGAAGGGTGCGACGTCGGCGGGGTCGACCTCGACGTCGTCCAGGACCAGGGTGCCCGTGCCGGTCAGCTGCTGGCCGAAGCCGTCCCAGTCGTCGGAGACCTCCACGCCCGGCGCGCGCACGGGGACCAGGACGGTGACGACCTCGAAGGAGCCGTCGGGCAGGAGCCGGCGGGCCGTGGCGTCGGTCCAGTCCGCGAAGATCGTGCCCGTCGTGTAGTACTTGCGGCCGGTGACGCTCGTGCGCCCCTCGCGGGTCGTCACGACGGTCTGCTGCTCGCCGGTGACGCCGTCGCCGACCTCGCTCCAGGAGTTGCCCACGAGCTCACCGGCGACGATGCGCTCCACCCAGCGGTCCCGGTGCTCCCCCGGCGGCAGGCTCAGGACCTGCTCGACCCACGCGACGTGCCCGCGGAAGACCTGCGGCAGGTTGGAGTCGGCCGTGGCCAGGTCGACGAGGAGCTCGGCGAGCTCGACGAGGTCGAGCCCCTCACCGCCCTCGGCCACGGGCAGCCGCAGCCGGCCGAACCCGGCGTCGAGCAGCTCGCGGACCGCGGCGCGCGGCAGCTCGTGGTCCTGCTCGCGGGCCACCGCGCCCTCGGCGATGCGCTGCAGCAGCGGGGCGAAGCGCTCGCGCACGGGTCGGGTGCTCGGGGTCGGGGTGGTCGGGGCCAGGGTGGTCGTGCTCAAGGGTCCTCCTCGGTCGCGGACGCGTCGGCGCCCGGAGGCGGGAGGGCGTGCACCGGCTCGTCCTTACCCGTGCCCGGGGCACCAGGGTCAGGTCTTCACCCGGGGCACCCCACGACGAGGAGGGTTGCCGGCCAGCGAGCCGGGGCTTGGCGCTGGCGCTCATGACCTGGCGCCAGCGAACCACACGCCCCCCGCGCGGGTCCAGCCACCCCGCGACGCGCGGGGTGGCCGGGTGCTGACGTCGCGGCCGGGGCTCCCCTCCGGGCCCCGGGCGCGACGGGTCTCACAGGTCCCGGTGGACCGGGGCCGGGTCGCGCAGGTCGATGACGGCCGGGGCCGCGTGCGCGGCCCGCGCCGCCTCCAGGACGTCGGTGATCTCGTGCCCGACGAGCTCGTGACGCTCCAGCAGCGCGTCGCGCAGGGCCGCCACGAGGTGCCGGTTGCGCTCGAGGAGCTCGCGGACGGACTCCTTCTGCTCGCTCAGCAGGTTCTCCACGAGGCGGCGGCCCTCGCCGTCGCCCAGGACGCGGGAGACGAGGTTGCCGTCGGCGAAGGCGCCCTGCTGGACGGCGGCGAAGGACACCAGCGTGCCGGCCATGCCGGCCGAGCCGACCATCTGCGCGGCGACCGACGTCGCGGACTGCAGGTCCCCGGCGGGGCCGGTGGACACGTCGCCGAAGAACAGCTCCTCGGCCACCTGCCCTCCGAAGGCGATCTTGATCATCCCGGCGAGCTCGGTGCGCGAGCGGGTGTAGACGTCCTCGGCGTCGCCGTGGGCGAGCAGCCCGAGGGAGCCGGCGCGCTTGACGATCGTGAGGATCTCCAGCCGGCGCTGCGGGGCGACGAGCCAGGCCACGGTCGCGTGCCCGGCCTCGTGGGTGGCGATGAGCCGGGCCTCGTGGTCGGTGTAGGCGACGGGCTGCCCCAGGCCCACCTCGGTGACCAGGCGGGCGTGCTCCAGGTCGGCCCAGCTCATCCCCTCGCCGTCGCGGCGGACGGCGTTGACGAGGGCCTCGTCGAGCAGGTTCTCGATCATCACGGGCGAGTAGCCGTTGGTGATCCCGGCCAGGGCGTCGCGCCGCTCGGCGTCGTCGAGGGCCGGTTCGTGGGCCTTGCGGGCCAGGAAGTGGTCGACGAGCTGGCGGCGGCCGTTCTTGTCCGGCAGGCCGAAGCTCATCCGGCGGTCGAAGCGGCCCGGGCGCAGCAGGGCCGGGTCGAGGGCGTCGGCTCGGTTGGTCGCGGCGATGAGCAGGACCTCGACGGGTTCGCTCACGGGCCGCGTCAGCCGGCGGTGGGCGGGCAGGAACCGGTTGGCGGTGTCGACGAACCAGCCGACGACCCGCTCGGAGGTGGTGGGCTCGTCGAAGGACTGCATCTGCACGAGGAGCTCGTTGACGACGCCGCTGGCGCCCTCGCTGGAGGCGAGGCGCTCGACGTGCAGCGCGGGGGTCTGCGCCGCGGGCCCGGCCATCGGCAGGTTCGTCAGCCCGCCGCAGCCCACGACGGAGCTGGCGGGCGGGACCGTCGCGGTCGCGGCGCTCATCCCGCCGCGCGCGGCGGCGATCGCGTCGATCTCCTCGATGAACCCGATGGCCCCGCCCTCGCGGCGGGCGGCCTTGCGCAGCGCCTTGAAGTAGGAGCGCAGCTTGCGGGCCGTCGCGCCGTACCACATGGACTGGAAGCTGGTCGCGGAGACGAAGAGGAACGGGACCCCGGCCTCGCGGGCCATGGCCTTGGCCATGTGGGTCTTGCCCGTGCCGGGCGAGCCCTCGAACAGCAGGCCGCGGCGGGGCCGGCCGCCCATGCGGGTGCGGAAGGTGCGGGCGGACAGGAACAGGTCGAGGCTGCGCTCGACGTCCTCCTTGACGGGGTCCAGGCCCACGACGTCGTCGAGGGAGACGTCGATCTGCTCGGGCCGGTACACGACGTGCGGGGACCGGCCCGAGACGAGCGTCTGCCCCAGCAGCAGCGCGATCATCAGCGCGAAGAAGACGCCGACCATGACGTAGATCGGGTCGACGGCGGGCAGCGAGGGGACGAGGGAGCCGCCGAGGGCCAGCCGCACGTCGACGAGGAGCACGGCGGCCAGGACGGCCAGGAGCAGCGCCCGGGTGCGGCGGCGGCGGTTGCGCTCGCGCGCCCGGCCGACGTCGGCGCTGTCGCGGGCGGGGCGCGCCACGGGCGCGGGGGGCGCGGGCGTGCGCTGGTCGTGGGCCACGAGCGGCTCCTCTCGGTCCGCCCGGCGGTTCCGGACGTGCGTCCACCCAACCCCGCCCGTTCACGCAGGGCCACCCTCTGTGACGCGTTCGGACGATGGCGTTCACCCGAGCGGCGCAACGGACCGTGATCGGGTCATCACCGAGCCGGTCCGCGGCGCCCCGCCCGCGGCTCAGGCCGAGGGCGCCACCCCCGCGAACAGGTCGGTCTCGCGGCCGTCGGCGTCGAAGGGCCCCGAGGCCACCCCGTGCACGAGCCGGAAGTGCTCGACCGGCCAGACCGGCTGCGGCACGCCGTTGGACAGCCGCATGAGGGGCGGCGCGGCGTCGAGGTCGAGGCTGATCTGGGTGGCGTGGGCGCGCAGCGCGGCGAGCTTGGCGGGCAGCTGCCCCGTCCCGTCGACGACCGTCGTCACGGCCTCGTCGGGGACCACGACGCTCGGCAGCGGCCCCTCGGGGTCGGCGGCCCCCTGCGCCCCCGAGGCCGCGATCGCGCGCAGGGCCTCGCGGACGGCCGACTCGGGCTGGACGATCTCGTAGACCTTCGCCACCTGCCACGGCACGCCCGTCCCGTCCCCCGCGGCCAGCACCAGCGCGCGCGCCGTCGCCTCCTGGGCCCGCACGTGGTCGGGGTGCCCGTAGCCCCCACCGGGCTCGTAGGTCACGACGACCTGGGGGCGGACCTCGCGGACGACCGCCGCCACCTGGGCCGCGACCTCCTCGGGGTCGGCGGCCGCGAGCGCCTGCGGGTGCACGTCGTCCCCCGCCGCGGCCCGGCCCGGCTCCAGCCACACCATGCCCGAGTCCCGGTAGGCCGAGCCGTCGGGCCGGGTCAGGAAGCGGTGGTCCTCCACGCCCAGCGCCTCCATGGCGGTGGCGAGCTCGTGGACGCGGTGCTCGGCCAGGCCCTGCGGGTCCAGGTGGGCCAGGTCGGCGGGGATGACCTCCCCCAGCTCGCCGCGGGTCAGGGTGAGCAGCACCACGCTGGCCCCGGCCTCGGCGTAGCGGGCCATGGTCGCCCCGGTCCCGATGGTCTCGTCGTCGGGGTGGGCGTGCACGAACAGCACCCGCCGCGGCTGGTCCAGCGCCTCCAGGGCGGCCAGCTCCGCGGGGTCCAGCTCGCCCGCGACGTCGTCCACGACGTCCTGGGCGATCTCCAGGGGGTCCCGGCCCGCCACGGCGGCACCGGGTTCGTCGGGGGTCTGCGGGGGCTGCGTCGTCATGCCCCCATCCAAGCCCCCCGTCGTCCCGCACGCACGGAGCACCCCCGCCCGCGGTGGGTCGGGGGTGCTCCGGCGGCGGTGCGGGGGGTCAGCCCTTCTTGGCCCGGGAGGCGGCGCGGGCGCGCTGGGTCTGGTCCAGCTCCACCTTGCGGATGCGCACGGCCTCGGGGGTCACCTCGACGCACTCGTCCTCGCGGCAGAACTCCAGCGCCTGCTCCAGGGACAGCTTGCGCGCCGGCACGAGCCGCTCCAGCTCGTCACCGGTGGAGGAGCGCATGTTGGTGAGCTTCTTCTCCTTGGTGATGTTGACGTCCATGTCGTCGGCGCGGGAGTTCTCGCCCACGATCATGCCCTCGTACACCTCGGTGGTGGGCTCGATGAACAGCGAACCGCGCTCCTGGATGTTGGCGATGGCGAAGCCGGTCGCCGCGCCGGAGCGGTCGGCGACGAGCGAGCCGGAGGCGCGCGTGCGGATCTCCCCGGCCCAGTGGTCGTACTGGTTGAAGATCGCGTGCGCGATGCCGGTGCCGCGGGTCTCGGTGAGGAACTCGGTGCGGAAGCCGATGAGGCCGCGGGAGGGGACGTAGAACTCCATGCGCACCCAGCCGGTGCCGTGGTTGGTCATGGTCTCCATGCGGCCCTTGCGGGCGGCCAGCAGCTGCGTGATCGCGCCGAGGTACTCCTCGGGGGAGTCGATGGTCAGGCTCTCGAAGGGCTCCAGGAGCTTGCCGTTCTCGTCCTTCTTGGTGACCACCTGCGGCTTGCCGACGGTCAGCTCGTAGCCCTCGCGGCGCATCTGCTCGACGAGGATGGCCAGCGCCAGCTCACCGCGGCCCTGCACCTCCCAGGCGTCGGGGCGCTCGGTGGGCAGGACGCGCAGCGACACGTTGCCGACCAGCTCGGACTCCAGGCGGTCCTTGACCAGCCGGGCGGTGACCTTCGAGCCCTTGACGCGCCCGGCCATCGGGGAGGTGTTGGTCCCGATGACCATCGAGATGGCGGGCTCGTCGACGGTGATCAGCGGCAGCGGGCGCGGGTCCTCGGGGTCGGCCAGCGTCTCGCCGATGGTGATGTCCTCGATGCCGGCGACGGCGACGATGTCGCCGGGGCCGGCCTTCTCGCCGGGGACGCGGGTGACGGCCTCGGTGACGAGGAGTTCGGTGATCTTGACGCGCTGGATGGTGCCGTCGTGCTTGCACCAGGCGACCTGCTGGCCCTTGACGAGCTCGCCGGAGAAGACGCGCAGCAGCGCCAGGCGCCCCAGGAACGGGGAGGCGTCGAGGTTGGTGACGTGCGCCTGCAGCGGGGTCTCGGGGTCGTAGGTCGGCGCCGGGATGGTGTCCAGGATCGTCTGGAACAGCGGGACGAGGTCCTCGGAGTCCGGCAGGCCGCCGTCCTCGGGCTGGTTCACCGACGCGCGGCCGTTCTTGGCCGAGGCGTAGACGACGGGGACCTCGAGGAGCTTGTCGGCGTCCATGCCCTCGATGTCGGCGGCCAGGTCCAGCAGCAGGTCGTAGGTCTCCTCCACGACGGCGGAGATGCGCGCGTCGGGGCGGTCGACCTTGTTGACGAGGATGACGACGGGCATGCCCGCCGCGAGCGCCTTGCGCAGCACGAAGCGGGTCTGCGGCAGCGGCCCCTCGGAGGCGTCGACGAGCAGGACGACGCCGTCGACCATGGACAGCCCGCGCTCGACCTCGCCGCCGAAGTCGGCGTGGCCGGGGGTGTCGATGATGTTGATGGTCATGCCGCCCTCGGGAGCACCGGGGCCGGAGTACCGGACCGAGGTGTTCTTGGCGAGGATGGTGATGCCCTTCTCGCGCTCGAGGTCACCGGAGTCCATGACGCGGTCGGCGACGTCGGCGTTGGCGCGGAAGGCGCCGGACTGCCAGAGCATCGCGTCGACGAGGGTGGTCTTGCCGTGGTCGACGTGGGCGACGATCGCGACGTTGCGCAAGTCCTCGCGGGTGCTCAAGGGCATCAGGTTCTCGATCCGCTCTTCGAAGTCTCGACGTGTCCGGGCCACCGCGCGCACGGGTGCGGGAGCCGGGTCAGGAGGGTTGACACCCCAGTCTATCCGCGCCCGGGCCGACCCTGTCGGCCCCGCGGTCCTTGAACGGGGAACCACCGCGCTGACCTGCGCGAACGCCGCCGAGGTGGTCCTTTGTGATCATCGCCGGTTGGCTTGGACTAGTCACTTCGTGCCACCCTCGGGGCCATGTCCGCACCACCTGAGCACCGGCCCGGCACGTCCCCGACACCCCCGTCACGACCCTCCGGCACGCCCTCGCCGGGCCCCTCCGGGAGCGTGCCGGCCCGGCCCCCCGTCGACCGCACGACCCTCGTGGTCGCCGCCGGGCTGGTCGTCCTCTTCCTCCTCGTCGGGGCCCTGTGGCCCACCCGGCTGAAGGCCGGCGCGGACGCCGTCCTCGACGTCGTCGTCGCTGACTTCGGCTGGGCCTTCGTGCTCGGCGCGACCGGCTTCGTGGTCCTCGCCCTCGTCCTGGCCTTCAGCAGGTTCGGCCGCATCCGCCTCGGCCGCGACGAGGACCGTCCCGAGCACTCCCGGGCGTCCTGGGTCGCGATGATGTTCTCCGCCGGCATGGGCATCGGCCTGATGTTCTACGGCGTCGCCGAGCCCGTCGCCCACCTCGTGACGGTCCCGCAGAACGACGCCGCACCGGGGTCGCAGGCCGCGGCGCGCGAGGCGATGAACTACTCGCTGTTCCACTGGGGCCTGCACCCGTGGGCGATCTACGCCGTCGTCGGGCTGGCGCTGGCGTACTCCAGCTACCGCAAGGAGCGCGCGGGGGGCTTCTCGGCCGCCTTCGCGCCCCTGCTGCGCGGCCGCCGGGGCCGGGGCGCGGCCCGCGTCATCGACGTCTTCGCGATCTTCGCGACCCTCTTCGGCTCGGCCGTCAGCCTGGGCCTGGGGGCGGCGCAGATGAACGGCGGGCTCACCGAGGTCTTCGGGGTCGCCAGCTCGACGACCGTCAAGGCGGTCATCATCGCCGTCCTGACCGTGTGCTTCATCCTCTCCGCGGTCAGCGGCATCGACCGCGGCATCAAGTGGCTGTCCAACACGAACATGGTGCTGGCCCTGGTCCTGCTGCTCTTCCTCTTCGTCGTGGGCCCGACGGTCTTCGTGCTCGACCTCATCCCCGCCTCGGCCGGCAACTACCTGTCCGCGCTGCCGCACATGGCCTTCCGCACGGGCGCCTTCGGCGGCACCGACTGGCTCAGCGCGTGGACGCTCTTCTACTGGGCGTGGTGGGTGTCCTGGACGCCCTTCGTCGGCGCCTTCCTGGCCAAGATCTCCAAGGGGCGCACGATCCGCGAGTTCGTCGTGGGCGTCATGCTCGTCCCGACCACCGTGAGCCTGGTCTGGTTCGCCGTCCTCGGCGGCGCCGCGATCGACCTGCAGCGCAGGTTCATCGAGGGCACCGGCGGCGCCGACATCGCCGGGATCGCCGACCAGGAGTCGCAGATGTTCACGTTCCTGGCCCAGTTCCCCTGGTCCGGGTTCACCTCGGTCCTCGTCGTGGTCCTCGTGGCGATCTTCTTCGTCTCCGGGGCCGACGCCTCCAGCATCGTCATGGGGTCCCTCAGCTCCTACGGCGTGGACGAGCCGCGGAGGTGGCTGACCGCGCTGTGGGGGGCGCTCATGGGGCTCGTGGCGATCGTGCTGTTCTTCGCCGGCGGCCTGGAGGCGCTGCAGGACGTCACGATCATCGCCGCCGCGCCCTTCCTGGTGATCATGGTGCTGATGGCGGCGGCCCTGGTCAAGGACCTCGCGCGCGACCCCAAGATGACGATGCCGAAGCGGCGCAGCGGCGACCGCCGGGACCCCCGCGTCACCGCGGTCGACCACGACTGGCACAGCCCCGTCCCGGGCGCCGACCGCTGACCCGCCCCCCGGGGGCCCGCCCGCCAGCTCGCGGGTGGGCCCCCGGGGTGCCTCAGGAGCGCTCCAGCTGCGCGATGAGCGCGACGTCGCCGGGCAGCCAGTCGACCGAGGACCACTGCCCGCGCGGCAGCCACCGCAGCTCGTCGTGGTCCTCCAGCGGCTGCGGCTCCCCGTCCACGACGGCCCACCACACGCGCATCCGCAGCTGCGGCGTCAGCGGCCACGCCCCGTCGGGGTGCACCACCTCGGCCCCCAGCCGCGCCGTGACCCCCAGCTCCTCCCGCAGCTCCCGGTGCAGGCCCTCCTGCGGGGACTCCCCCGGCTCGACCTTCCCCCCGGGCAGCTCCCAGCGGCCGGCCAGCGCCGGCGGGGCGCTGCGCCGCGCGGCGAGCAGCCGCGTCGGCGCGCGCAGGTCGTCGACGATCGCCGCCCCCACCACCAGCCGCACGTCAGGCCCCCTGCGGCAGGGGCTGGGCGCCGCGCGCGGCGAGGTAGCCGGTGAGCACCTCCGACTCCGCCCGCTGGCTCGCCGCGATGGCCCGCGCCAGGTCGCGGACCTCCTGCGTCGTGGCGTGCTCGGCGCCGTACTGCGCCATCTCGACGCCCCCCTCGTGGTGTCGCAGCATCAGCTGCAGGAAGTCGACCTCGAAGGTCCGTCCCGTCTCGGTGCCCAGCCGCGCCACCTCGGCCGCCGTGGCCATGCCCGGCATGGGCCGGCCCTGCGCCTGCTCGACCTCGTGCCGGGCGTGCAGGTCGGTGCCGGCCATCCACGCCATGACGGGGGTGCCGGCCCGGGACAGGGGCTGCCCCCACGACAGCAGCAGCTGCTGCATGCGCCCGGCCTGGTTGCCCTGGGTGGAGGCGATGTCGACGGCCAGCTGCCGCACCTCGGCGCTCGGGGCGGTCTGGACGGCCGTGTAGGCCATCGCGACGGCCTGGGCGTGGTGGGTGGCCATGTCGCGGGCGAACCCGACGTCGACGGAGTTCGCCCCGGGGGCCGTGGGCAGCGCCCGCCCGGCGAGGACGCCGAGCACCAGCGCCAGCAGCAGCCCCACCGCCGCCAGCAGGGCCCCCCGGCCCGTCAGCGCCCGCATCAGCCCGTCGGCGTCCCCGTGCCGTTGGAGCACAGCGCGCCCGGTTCGGGCGTCTGGGCGCCCTGGACGAACTTCGCCAGGAAGGCCTCGACCCGCGGGTCGTCGGCGTCCTCGACCGCCAGCTGGTTGTTCCAGGCCGACAGGACGACGGGCGAGGGCAGCCCCTCGTAGGGCGAGAGGACGGTGTAGGTCTCCCCCGCCACGTCCTGCTCCAGCTGCTCGACCTGCTCCTGGGGGAGGTCGGGCCGGTAGGTGATCCACACGGCCCCGTGCTCCATGCTGTGCACGGCGTTCTCGCTGCGCACCGGCGCGTCGTAGACACCGCAGTTGAGCCACACGGGGTCGTGCGTGCCGCCGACCGGCGGGTTCTCGGTGTACGTCTGCGGCTCGGTGCTGTGCGCGCCGCTGGTGTAGGAGAACGTGCGGACCGCGTCCAGCGACGGCGGCTCCGGGCGGTTGAGGAAGACCGCGGTGACGCCCGCGGCCACGGCGAGCACGACGACCGTGGGGATCGCCACGACGAGCGCGCGCCGGCGCCGGGCGCGGGCCCTCTCGGCCTGCTTCATGGCCTGGACCCGCGCGGCGCGGTCCTGGCGCGCGGGGCGCGGGTCGTTGTTCTCAGGCACGTGCTGACTCCCGTCGTGGTGACGCCGCCACGGCGGGTGTGGCGATCTCTCCTGCTGGGCAACGGTACGGGCGCGGAGGTGGTTCACCCGCGACCACCCCGCCGGGGGTGAGTCCCCTCACACGTCCTGGCGGCGCGCTGCCTCCCGGGCCCGGCGGGCCCGGTCCCCGTGGTCCGCGCGCGCGACGGCGGCGACGCGGTGGCGCGGGCTGGTCCGCCAGAAGACGACGGCGATCCCGGCGGCGACGGCGAGGACGACCACTGCGATGAACGTCACCGGAACACCGTAGTCCTCCGACCCCCTGCCGTGCAGCCCTTCCGGGCGGCCCACGGGTGTCCCGGGAGCCGCCCGGGGGCGTCTCAGGCGCCGAGCTGGATGCTGCCGCCGGGGATCGCCTCGAGCAGGGCCCGCGTGTAGTCCTGCTGCGGGCTGGTGAAGACCTCGTCGACGCTGGCGTGCTCGACGAGGCGCCCCCGCTGCATGACCACGACGTCGTCGGCGATCTCCCGGACGACGGCCAGGTCGTGCGTGATGAACAGGTACGTCAGCCCCAGCTCGGCCTGCAGGTCGTTGAGCAGGTGCAGGATCTGCCCCTGCACCAGGACGTCGAGCGCCGAGACGGCCTCGTCGCACACGACGACCTCCGGCTGCAGGGCCAGGGCGCGGGCGATGGCGACGCGCTGGCGCTGACCGCCGGACAGCTCGTTGGGGTAGCGCCGCAGCGAGCTCTGCGGCAGGGACACCTTGTCGAGCAGGTCCCGCACGCGGGCCTCGCGGCTCTTGGCGTCCCCGACCCGGTGCACCCGCAGGGGCTCCTCGATCGAGGAGAAGATGCTCCAGCTGGGGTCCAGCGACCCGTAGGGGTTCTGGAAGATCGGCTGGACGCGGCGCCGGAAGGCGAACTGCTGCCTGCGGTCCAGGGTCGTGATGTCGACCCCGTCGAACAGCACCTCCCCCTTGGTGGCCGGCAGCAGGTTCAGCACCATCTGCGCGACGGTGGACTTGCCCGACCCGGACTCCCCGACGACGGCCAGGGTCGTGCCGCGGCGCACCGAGAAGCTGACGTCGTCGACGGCCAGGAGCTTCTCCCCGCGCGGGCCGGCCCCGCGGATGACGAACTCCTTGGTGAGGTTCCGGACCTCGATGACGTCGGCCGTGGCCTCGTCCGGGACCGCGACGGGGGTCTCGGACGCGACGAGCGCGTGGACGGCCTCGGCCTTCGCCTCGGCCTGCTCGACGATCTGGGCGCGGTGCTGCGACTGCATGCGCCGCGAGGCCAGGGACGGGGCGGCCGAGACGAGCCGCTGCGTGTAGGGGTGCTGCGGCGCCTGGAGGATCTGCAGCGCCGGTCCCGACTCCACGACCTGCCCCTTGTACATGACCACGAGGTGCTCGGCGCGCTCGGCGGCCAGCCCCAGGTCGTGGGTGATGAGCAGGACCGCGGTGCCCAGGTCGGAGGTCAGGGAGTCGAGGTGGTCCAGGATGCCCCGCTGGACGGTCACGTCCAGCGCCGAGGTCGGCTCGTCGGCGATGAGCAGCCGGGGGCGGGAGGCCAGCCCGATGCCGATGAGGGCGCGCTGGCGCATGCCGCCGGAGAACTCGTGCGGGTACTGCTTGTACCGGCGGGCGGCGTCGCCGAGCCCGGCCTCCCCGAGGACCTCGATGGCGCGCCGCTTGGCCGCCGCCCCGCGGGCGATGCCGTTGGCCTCGATGGCCTCCTTGACCTGGAACCCGATGTTCCACACGGGGTTCAGGTTCGACATCGGGTCCTGGGGGACGAGGCCGATGTGCTTGCCGCGCAGGTTGACGTACTCGCGCGTGGAGGCGTGGGCGATGTCCTGGCCGTCGAACAGGACCTGCCCGCCGACGACCTTGCCGGTGCCCGGCAGCAGGCCGATGACGGCCATCGCCGAGGTGGACTTGCCCGACCCGGACTCCCCCACGATGGCGACGGTCTGACCGGGGTAGACCGTGAAGTTCGCCTTGCGGACGGCGTGGACGGCCCGGCCGCCGGAGGTGAAGTCGACCTCGAGGTCGCGCACCTGCAGGAGCGGCTTGGTCCGGTCGACGGTCGGCGTGAGCGGGCTCATCGGGTGCGGCCCTTCGGGTCGAGGGCGTCGCGCAGGGCGTCGCCGAGCATGAGGAACGACAGGACCGTCAGGGACAGCCCGAGCGAGGGCCACAGCAGGATCGACGGGTCGGTGCGCAGGGTCGTGCGGGCCAGCGAGATGTCACCGCCCCAGGACACGATGTTCGGCGGGAGCCCGACGGACAGGAACGACAGCGTCGCCTCGGCCGCGATGAACGTCCCCAGCGAGATCGTGGCGACGACGATGACCGGGCCCAGGGCGTTCGGCACGACGTGCTTGACGAGGGTCGCCATCCGCGACAGGCCCAGGGACTTCGCGGCGGTCACGTACTCGGCCGAGCGCACCTGCAGCACGGCCCCGCGCATGATGCGGGCCACCTGCGGCCAGCCGAACAGGGCCAGGGTGAGCGCGACGGTCAGCACGTTGCGGCTGTCGAGCATCTGCAGCAGGACGATCGCGCCCAGGATGAGCGGCAGGGCGAAGAAGATGTCCCCGACGCGGGACAGGACCGCGTCGAGCCAGCCCCCGAAGAAGCCGGCCAGGGCCCCGACGACCCCGCCGATGACCACGACCAGCAGCGTCGTGAGGATCCCGACGCTCACCGAGGCGCGGGCCCCGTAGACGAGCCGGGCGTAGACGTCGGTCCCGGCCTTGGTGACCCCCAGGGGGTGGGCGTCGGAGGGACCGGCCAGCGAGGAGGCCAGGTCCACGAACCGGGGGTCGGTGGAGGTGAACCACGACGGGAAGACCGAGACGACGACGAGCGCGAGGATGATCAGGCTCGGGACGATGAACAGCGGCCGCTTGCGCAGCTGGCGCCAGGCCTCGGTGAACAGGCCCCCGCTGGGCGCGGACTCGTCGACCGCGTCGACCGCGGCGAGCGGGGTCTCCTCCAGCGGGGCGACGAAGTGCTCCTGGCCGGGACGGACGGCGGTGCCGCCGGACCTGCCCACGGTGTTCTCAGACATAACGGATCCTCGGGTCCAGGACGGCGTAGAGCAGGTCGACGACGAGGTTGGCGACCAGGTACACGAGCACCAGGATCGTCACGACCGACACGACCGTCGGGCCTTCCTGCCGGATGACGGACTGGTACAGCAGGTTCCCCACCCCGGGGACGTTGAAGATGCCCTCGGTGACGACGGCCCCGCCCATGAGCGCGCCGAGGTCGGTCCCGAGGAAGGTGACGACGGGGATGAGGGAGTTGCGCAGGACGTGCACGGTCATGACCCGCGGCCGGGAGAGCCCCTTGGCCGTCGCGGTGCGCACGTGGTCGGCCGACAGGCCCTCGGCCACGGAGTTGCGGGTCAGGCGCAGCACGTACGCGAACGACAACGCCCCGAGCACGGCCCCGGGCAGGATCAGGTCGGCCCAGGCCGGGTCACCGCCCACGGTGGCCCGGGCGATCCCCCACTTGATCCCGATGAAGTACTGCCCGACGAAGCCGAGCACGAAGACGGGGATGCCGATGACGACGAGGGACAGGAACAGCACGGTGGAGTCGAAGACCCCACCGCGGCGCAGGCCGGCGAGGAAGCCGAAGACGATCCCGAACACCGCCTCGATGGCGAGGGCGACGACGGCCAGCTTGATCGTGACCGGGAACGCCCGGGCGATCTGGCTGATGACGGGCTGGCCTGAGAAGGAGGTCCCGAAGTCGAGGGTGAAGACGCCCTTGAGGAAGTACAGGTACTGGACGAAGAACGGCTGGTCCAGGTGGTACTGCTCGCGCAGCAGCGTCAGCGCCGTGGGACTGACGGGCTTGTCGCCGAACAGGGCCCGGATGGGGTCGCCGGGGAGGGCGAACACCAGGGCGTAGATGAGGAGCGTCGCTCCGAAGAAGACGGGCACCATCTGCAGCAGACGGCGCCCGATGTACCAACCCATCACGAGCCTCCTCGGGGGACCGGCCTCCCTGGGCCGGCCCGGCGGTCAACGTCGGTGTTCAGTGTCGCGCCCGGACCTGCACGCGCGAACGGGGGTGGGCCGGACCTCCGACCCACCCCCGGACCTCACGTCAGGACTTGGTGACCTGGTAGTACAGCGGGACGCTGTTCCAGCCGAACTCGACGTTCGAGGCGCTCTCGGCGTACCCGCCGCTGGCGTTGGAGTACCACAGCGGGATCGCCGGCAGGTCCGCGAACAGGATGGTCTGGACCTCCTGCAGGATCTTGTTCGCCGCGTCCTGGTCGGTGGTCGACTCGGCCTGGCTGAGCTTGGCGTCGACCTCGGGGTTGGAGTAGTCCCCGTCGTTGGAGTCCGCGCCCGTGGCGTACAGGGGCCCGATGAAGTTGAACAGACCCGGGTAGTCGGCCTGCCAGCCGCTGCGGAAGGCGCCCTTGATGGTGCGGTCGGTGACGTCGGTGCGCAGCGCGGCGAACGTCGGGTAAGGCGCGCCCTCGGCCTTGATGCCCAGGGTCTGGCGCAGCAGCGCCGTCACCGCGTCGACCCACTCCTGGTGACCACCGTCGGCGTTGTAGCCGATGGTGAAGGTGTCGGTGTACGGGGAGATGGCGTCGGCCTGCTGCCACAGCTGCTTGGCCTTGGCCGCGTCGGCCGTCAGGACCTCGTTGCCGGGGACCGTCTCGGAGTACCCCGCGATGACGGGGGACGTGAAGTCCTTGGCCGGGGTGCGGGTGTCGCTGAAGACGCTCTTGCAGATGGCGGCGCGGTCGATGGCGTAGCTGATCGCCTGGCGGCGCAGCTTGCCCTCCTCGCCCTCGAAGTGCGCGAGCTTCTGCGGGATGGTGAAGGACTGGAAGACGGCGGAGGGCTGGTTGACGGCCCGGTCGCCGAGCTCGTCCTGGAAGGTCGCCAGCGCCGACGGCGGGATGTTGTCGAGGACGTCGAGGTCGCCGGACTGCAGCGCCGCGTAGGCCGCGTCGTAGGTCTCGTAGAAGACGAAGGCGAGGGAATCGTTCTGCGCCTTGCGCGGGCCGTCGTAGTTCTCGTTCGGCACGAAGTCGATGCGGACGTTGTGCTGCCAGGCGCCCTCGGCCTTGAGCTTGTACGGCCCGTTGCCGACGGGGTTCTCGCCGTAGGCCTCGATGTCGTCGTAGGCGTTGTCCGGCAGCGGGTAGAAGGCCGAGTAGCCCAGGCGCAGCGGGAAGTCGGACTGCGGCTGGACCAGCTTGACCGTGAAGGTCGTGTCGTCGACGACGGCCAGCCCCGACAGCGTCTGCGCGGTGGGCGGGTCGGACTGGACCGCGTCGAAGCCCTCGATGGGCTGGAAGAAGTAGCTGGAGAGCTGCGTGTTGGTGCCCAGCGCGCCGTAGTTCCAGGCGTCGACGAAGTTCTTGGCGGCCACGGGGGTGCCGTCGGAGAACTTCGTGCCGGACTTGATCTTGATGGTGTAGGTCTGCGCGTCGGTGGAGGAGATCGACTCGGCGATGTCGTTCTCGGGGGTGCCGTCGGCCTTGTAGTAGACGAGACCGGCCCACAGCGAGTCGAGCAGGCGGCCGCCGTTGACCTCGTTGGTGTTGGTGGGGATGAGCTTGTTCTGCGGCTCACCGCCGTTGACGACGACGTCGCCACCGGTCCCGCCGGTCCCGCCGCCACCGCCGGAGCCACCCTGGTCCTCGTCGTTGCCGCCGCACGCCGCCAGGGTCGCCAGGGCCGCGATGCCCAGGACGCCCTTCAGGCCGTTGCGCCGGCTGAACGCGGACCCCGTGACGACGCCGATGCGCTGGCCCGGCTGGTCGTCCTTCTCGAAGCTGCTCAAGGTGGAACTCCTCCTCGCACGCGTGACTGGGTGGGCACGATGCCCATCTGAGGCGACTCCTGACGAGCAGGATGTCCACCGCTACAGGTCGGGCAGCACGTTAACACCCGGTCAACCCGAATCCTGACGCACGTGAACGGCGATCCCCGCCCGCGCAGCGCACCCTCCCCCAGTGTCCCCCCACCCGGAGGCTCTCCGCGCACGAAGGATCACGCTCTGCGACGGGCCGGGAGGGTGACGTCGCAGGTCAGCGCCCCGGACGGCCCGCTGGGGGCCGCAGGTAACGATGTCGTTGCAACGTCGTCGCGTGTCGTCGTGGATCCTCGCGGATCGTCACGGGCCGCGTCGACCCCCCACGACGGTACCCGGTGGGGTGCCGGGACGGCTGGAGCGGTGGGATCCCCGTCGACCCCACCGCCCGCGCAGCATCCCGCACCCCACCCCTCCGGCCCACCACCGCACCCCACCGGACACCGGATCGAGACCTGATCGTTTCCGCGACGGACCCGAACGGGCCGGGCCGGACCGGGTCGGGTGTGGGAACGGGCCCGGAGCCCGCGGGGTCCACGGGTCGGGCTGGGGCGGGACGCGGCCGGCCACGACGGCGCGGCCGCGCCCGCGGCGGGGGTCAGGCCCCCTGCTCCAGCGGTCCGTACGTCATGACCGGCTCGGCCATCTCCAGGTCCGCCGTGGCCTGGATCAGCTCGATGAGCTCGGGGTCCAGCCCGGGGGCGAACTCCTCGTACCGCTCGGGCGCGATGGTCAGCGGAGCCCCCTCGGGGGCCTGCTCGGTCCCGTCCAGCTCGGTGCCGTCCTTCGACGGCGACGCGCCCCGGTAGATCTTCGCCGCCTCCGAGGCCCCGGTCAGGTCGAAGGTGTACTGCTTGGACTGCCAGCCCAGGTCCACCATCTGCTTGACCTCGGGGAAGCGCTCGGCGTTGGTCTTGGGGATCGGCAGCAGCTTGCGCCAGTCCACCCCCAGGGTCTCCAGGGCCTTGGCGTAGCCGTTCTCGTGCGCCTGGTCGCGCACGATGAGGTAGGACACCGTCGAGCGCAGCGTCTTGTTCGCGCTCATCTCGTAGATGCGGCACTTCTGCAGCCGGCCGGTGGACTCCAGCATCAGGTTGTACAGCAGGTCCAGCACGAGGTTGCCGGAGTTGTACACGTAGCTGCCGCTCCACGGGTTGCCCGCCGCGTCGACCGGCAGCGCCCCCTGCGCACCCACGAGGTAGTGGTGGATGTTGCTGTCGCTCAACGCGTTCTGCAGCGGGGTCGCCCCACCGGCGCCGGGGGTGTCCAGCGGGTCGGTGTCCTTGCCCTGGTAGCGGGGGGACCCGTCCAGCAGGCGCGCGATGGTGGTGCCGATCAGCTCGACGTGGCTGATCTCCTCGGTGCCGATGCCCTGCAGCAGGTCCTTGTACGGCTTGGCCTGCGGGCCGCGGAAGTTCATCGACTGGAACAGGTACTGCATCATCGTGCGCATCTCGCCGAACTGACCGCCGAGCCCCTCCTGCAGGGCGTTGGCGGCCGCGGGGTCCGGCTCGTCCTCGGCGATCTCGTGGATGAGCTTCTGGACGTGCAGGTACACGGGGGCCTCCTCGACGTCGGACGTGCGCGGCGCTGCGGTTCAGCAGTCCCGACCCTGCCCCTCCCCCACGCCGGCCGCGACCCGGAGCGCCCGCCGGTCACGACGGCGGGCGCTCCCCTCAGGCGCCGACGGGCTCGATCCAGGCCAGGTAGAGCCAGTGCCCCGCGGCCGTCGGCCGGCGCTCGATGAGGAACCCGCAGGGGATCTCGCGGCCGTCGGCGTGCAGGACCGGGAGCACCAGCGGTGCGCCCAGGACGCGGGACTCCCCCGTGCCCAGGTGCCGGCTGAACCCGGCGACGTGGGCCTCGCGCAGGGCCGGGGGGATGATCGCCACCACGCGGCGCCCCACGAGTTCGGCCACCTCCCAGCCCAGTGCGGCGGCCAGGGCGTCGTCGACGGCCAGGACGCGGCTGCCGGCGTCGATGGCGACGAACCCCCGGCCGCTGCGCACGGCGGCCTCGCGCACGGCGGTGAGGGCCTCCTCCAGTGCCGCGGCGGCCTCCGGGGCCAGCTCGTGCCCGGGGATCTCGAACCGCTCGTGCCGGGCCCCCTGCCAGGCGCGGGCGGGAGCGCCCTGCAACTGGCTCTGCACCTGCTCGCACACCCAGTCCCGCACGGCGACGACCTCGGCCTGGCCGGGCAGGGCCAGCAGCAGCCCCTGCCGGGCCAGCTCCTCGGCGGCGTCCAGGGCGTCCTGCAGGGCCGCGGCGGCCGGGCCCGTCCACGGCGGCAGCTGCAGGTCCAGGTCGACGGCCTCCAGCGCGACGGGCAGCCCGCTGAGCCGCACGGGGTCCGGCGCGGTGCGCCGGGCCTGCTCGGCGGCGGCGAGCACCGCGTTGGAGAAGGACTGGCGGGCCCCCTCCACCGCGGCCAGGTCGACGACGGGTTCGGCGTGGGTGGCCAGGTAGAGCGTCAGCTCCCGCAGCAGCGCGTCGTGGTGCTCGCGGGCGGCCAGCCACAGCGTGGGCGGGATCCCCACCAGCTGGACCCGCCGCGGCGACGCGTCGGGTTCGGGCCGGTCCCCGTCGGCGGCGCGGGCCGTGAACCCGTCGGCGACGTCCCACTGCTCCTCGTCCCAGGCCGCGAGCAGGTCCTCCTCGGACGGCTCGTGGTCCGGGGTGCGCAGTTCGAACCAGACCACCTTGCCGTCGGGCAGGCTGGTGGTGCCGCACCCGCTGCTCACCGAGGCCACCAGCGCCATGCCGCGCCCGGTGGTGGCCTGCTGCCCGTAGTGGCGCTGCGACGGCTGGGTGAGGTTGAAGTCGCGGACCTCGACCCGCGCGTGGTCGGGGTGCACCTCGACGCCGACCTCGACGGTCGTGCGGGCGTGCAGGGCCGCGTTGGTCACCAGCTCGCTGACCGCCAGCTCCCCGGCGTCGACCCACTCCGGCCGCCCGGCCGCGGCCAGGGACTCCCGGACGAAGCGGCGGGCCCGGCGGGCCGCACCCGGGTCGGGTTCCAGCGTCAGCCGGTGGCTGCACGGCCGCCCTGCGCCGCCACTGGTCACGCTCCCCACTGCCACAGTCTGTCACCTTCGAGCGGCGCTCCGTGTGCCCGCGCGCCGGAGCTGGGCGGTGCCGCGACCCGCCGGCACGCCGCAGGCCCGCGGGGACCCCGGTCAGACGTTGAAGCGGAACACGGGGCTCGGCCGGCCTCACCTGCGGTGATCCTCTGACCTACCGCCTGACCTGCAAGAACGTTGCGCAGCGCTTGTCGACGTCTGCCACGGCTTAGGTGCGTCTCACGGCCTGGCGACGGCCTGGCGACGGCCTGGCGTCGTCAGATCACCCACCTGCTCCCGACGTCATCCAGGCTCAGGCGGTACCAAGCAGTGCCGATCACGGCGTGCAGGTCGGGGCCGCGGCTGGTGTACCGCGCCCGGGGCAGGTCCGCGCCACCTGGCAGCACCAGCCGCGCCGGTGACCCCGCCAACCAGATGGAATCCGTGGCGAGCCGGAGCGGGGTGAGGACGTCGTCCTCACCGCCGTAGCCGCTGATCGTCGCAGCCTGGTCATCGGCAACGAGCACCGCACGGGCGTGGTCGACCGGGACACGGCCATGATCCTGAGCCTGCCCAGCGTGGACACCAACGAGGTGGAAGGAGGTCCAGCTGTACGTCCACGCCGCCTCGCCGTCGACATTGAGGACGAGGCAGTCGTAGATGTCCGGCAGCGCAGTGCTCAGGGGATAGCGCCAGTGGGGAGTCAGGTCGGCGCCGAAGCGGACCAAGCCGTGTTGGCTGAAGTAGTGATCGCGCGGGGACTCCTTGTCGTAGCCGATCCACACCTGGCCCTCGACGGTGCTGAGCACGCGGGTCACGCCGCGACCGACATCGATGGTCCGCACCAGACGGCCCACCCCGTCGTGGACAGCGGCGCGGGGACCACCGGCTTCGACGACCAGCACCTGCCCGTGCGGCAGCGGCTGCACGTGGAAGGCCCAGGGCACCGTCTCCAACGGCATGCTCGCGCTGAGCTGACCGTCGCAGTCGTACCGGCTGAGGTGCGTTGCCCTTTCGCTGGTCTCCCCCCACAGGGCTAGGGCCTCTCCGCTGGGGCCGAAGCCGACCGTCCGAGGGTCCTGCTGCTCGGGGACGCCCTCGGGGCGTTGCAGGTCGGTGTGGTGGCGCAGAGGAAGCGTGGGGTAGGTGAGCACCTCTTGCCGGCGCAGCGCCTGCTGCTCCTCCCACTCACGCCGAATGCTGTGGGGGTGTTCCAGCCGGTCCTGGTGATACAGCTCCGAGCGCTGTTGGGCGTCGCGCTCCGGATCGCCCGACGGCGTCCACCGCTGCTCGATCCGCAACCTCCGCTCGACAGCCTCGCGTCGTGACCGCTCCCGCTCCGCCACCCTCTGCTGCTCGTGCTCGTCGAACCATTGCCCCCACCGCTGCTGACTCCAGTGCTCCATCTCCTCCTGCCACGTGTCCCACACCCCGCCATCCTGACCTGTCGTGCTGCGGGGCGGCAGCACCAACCGGACGAAGGCCCGAGATGCCGCGTACCGCGGCAACGGGCGTTAACGCGGCACTTTTTTCGAGCGGCGGCATCGCGAGAGAGCACCAGCCGTAGGAGCCCCCTCCGACCAGGAGCGGCACCCCGGTAAACGGGGGGGTCAGGCGAGTGCGGCACTCCCGACCAGCTCGACCCCATCGTCCCAGACGAGTCGGTGAGGCTCGATGTCCTCGATCATGGACAGGGCGAGCAGGTTGTACTTGTTCGCGAAGCGACGCCCGTCCTCGTAGCTGTGCCGGCAGCCGGGGAACGGGGTCCCGGTCGTGCGGTGGAAGAGGTAGAGCTGCACGGCTCGCATCTGCGCGTCCGTCAGCTCCGGGCCGATTTCCAGCAGCCTCTGCGCGAGCACGAGCTTGCCCCCCGTCGTGACGTCCAGCCTGCCGTTGGTGAACAGCTCTCGCGCCAGCGCGTCCAGCGCCTGCGGTGTCGCATCCATGATCCGTTGGATGCGGCGTCGCAGCAAGACACCGCGCCGCGCCTGCAGCTCCACGCGCAGGACCTCGTCCATGACGTCCGCGAGCGCCAACAGGACGGCGGCCTGCGTCTTGTCCTGGGTGATCGCCGCCTTCTCACGCATCTGCACGCCCTTGTTGTACGTGCGGGCGATCCACTGGGTCTTGCTGCCCCTGCTCATGGACTGCAGGCATCCGTCGCGGTAGTGGCGGCTGTCGTACTTGGCGAACACGAGGGGGACGCGGGCGATGTTGGCCATGGTGGTCGACGTGGACTCCACGACGTAGTTCTTGGAGATGTCGATCCGGTACAGCTCGACGTCGTCGATGACCGGGACGTCCGGGAACCGCCGACCGAGGTCGGTCAGAGCTGCGTCGACGGCATCGGGGAGGAGCGCGGCCTCCATCGGGTAGATGTTGTGCCCGTCGAGCATCTCCGCGACGGACCACTCCAACCGGACGGTGGGGGTCTCGCCCCTGGTCGTCGCTGAGAGGTGCGCACGGCCGTCACCGATCAGCACGTACTCGCTGCCCCACTCGTGCCCGAGCCGGGACCGGCCGTGGTTCTCCAGCTCCCTGACCAACTTGGTGGTGGTCGCTCCGACGACCGTGACCGTGTCGAGCGCTACCCCGGATGCTGGGGAGAGCTGCCTTCTGTCAGTGGGACTGGCGGACGAGGCGCGGTAGACGGCGGTGTCCGTGCTCACCTGGTGTTCGACGCCTGGACCCGCTGCTCCAGCCACCGGCGGACGTCGGTCTCCCGGTAGCGCAGGTAGCGACCGACCCGCGCGGCGGGCGGACCGTCGCCACGGTGGCGCCACTGGTACAGCGTGGTCACGGGGATCTGCAGGTAGCTGGCCACCTGCTGCGGGCTCATGAGGACGTCGTCAGCCACGGAATCTCCAAGTTGGTGTGCGGTGCTCCGAAGATGACCACAGTCGATCGCAGGTGTTGACTCATGTCAAGAAGGAATGGCATGTTTCCAACATGGGTACAAGGCCAGTGGAGAAAGGGGCCGTCGCCACGACGGTCGCGACGAACATTCGAGCCGTCCGCGAGCGCCGGGGATGGTCGCAGCAGCAGCTCGCCGGCCGCCTGGCCGAGCTGGGACGCCCCCTCGCCGCGTCGGCCATCGCCAAGGTGGAGAACGGCGACCGTCGCGTGGACGTCGACGACTTCGCCGCCTTCGCCGTCGCGCTCAACGTGTCCCCGGCGCGGCTGATGGTGCCCGACGCCGACGACGAGTCCGAGCTGTTCGCCGTCACCCCGGCGTGCGAGGTCTGGGCGTGGTCCGCCTGGCAGTGGGCCACGGGCGTGGAACCGCTGCGGACTCCTGCCGAGGCGCGGGGCGAGACGGAGATCGTCCGGTCCCGGCTCGACTTCGACGCCGAGCGTCCCGTGTGGTGGCGGGCACTGGACCGCGAACCGCTGATGCAGTGGTTCACCTCGCTGCAGGAGCAGATCCTCTCCCTCACCCGTGTGCTGTGGAAGAACACGGTGCTGCCGGACCACCTCGTCATCCGCATGGAGAGCACGTCCGTGAAGAACCGCCTCAAGGCGGCTCACCGCGCCCTGGCGGGACTCCAGGAGGAACTCGTACGCCTGACCGAGAGGGAGAGCTGATGTCGCACATCGAGAAGCGCGGACCCGGGCGCTACCGCGCGCGCTGGAACGAGCCGGGTGGACGGGAACGGTCCAAGACCTTCGAGCGGAAGACGGACGCGGTCAAGTTCCTCGCGACGGTCGACGCCGACCAGCTCCGCGGACAGTACGTCGATCCGCACGACAAGACCACGGTGCTGGAGTACGCGCGGCAGTGGGCGGAAGGCAGACCTCACCGTCCGACCAGCGCACGACGGACGGCGAGCAACATCAACAACCACATCGCCGGAACGGCCCTCGGGGAACGCCGGCTGGCCTCCGTCCTACCCTCCGACGTGCAGGCGTGGGTCAGCGACCGGGCCGCCAGGCTCGCCCCGTCCACCTTGGACAACCTCGTCAGCCTCATCCGCAGCGTGTTCACCGCAGCGGCGCAGGACCGGCTCATCGGGACGTCGCCTGCGATCAAGCTGACTCTGCCCGCGTCCCGTCCTGAACGGGTCGTGCCCTTGACCGTGCAGCAGGTGGTCGGTCTCGCCAGCGCCATGCCGCCCCGCAACGAGGCCATGGTGCTGGTGCAGGCGGGTCTTGGTCTCCGGATCGGGGAACTGCTGGCCCTGCGCCTCGAGGACGTCGACTTCCTCCACCAGACCGTACGCATCGACTGGCAGACGGACGACGAGACGCGATCGCTGGTGGACGTGAAGACCCCGACGTCGCACCGAACGATCCCGCTCCCCCGTGTGGTCGCGGAAGCGCTGAGCCGGCACATCGCCACCTTTCCTCCCGCGGAGGACGGCACGCTGTTCCACACGCGGTTCGGTCAGTTCTACCGCCGGGATTACTACGGAACGACGATCTTCAAGAAGGCCGTCCACAAGGCGGGGCTGCCGAAGGGGACGACGTCCCACGACCTCCGCCACCACTACGCCTCCGTGCTCATCGAGCGCGGAGAGAGCCTGGTCGCCGTCGCGGAACGCTTGGGGCACGAGAACGCGACCCTGGTCATGACGACCTACGGTCACCTCATGCCCAACAGCGAAGCAAGGACCCGGAAAGCGGTCGACGACGCCTGGTCTGAGGTGCTCGACGGCCTGGGGACGGCCTCCGCGAGCGCCTGACAAGCATCGCTGCAGGTCAGAAGCCCACGGAGGCCCTCAGTCAGACGTTGAAGCGGAACTCCACGACGTCCCCGTCCGCCATGACGTACTCCTTGCCCTCGATGCGCACCTTGCCGGCGGCCTTGGCCTCGGCCATCGACCCCGCGGCGACCAGGTCGTCGAAGGAGACGACCTCGGCCTTGATGAACCCGCGCTGGAAGTCGGTGTGGATGACGCCCGCGGCCTGCGGGGCGGTCCACCCCTTGCGGATGGTCCAGGCCCGCGACTCCTTCGGGCCGGCCGTCAGGTAGGTCTGCAGACCCAGCGTGGCGAAGCCGACGCGGGCGAGCTGGTCCAGGCCGGACTCGTTCTGCCCCACCGACTCCAGCAGCTCGGCGGCCTCCTCGGCGGACAGCTCCACGAGCTCGGACTCCAGCTTGGCGTCGAGGAACACGGCCTCGGCCGGGGCCACCAGGTCGCGCAGCTCCTGCTTGCGGGCCTCGTCGCCCAGGACGGTCTCGTCGACGTTGAAGACGTAGATGAACGGCTTGGTGGTCAGCAGCCCCAGCTCCTTCAGGAGCGCCACGTCGACGTCGTCGGCCTTCGTCGCGGCCGACAGGGGACGGCCGGAGTCCAGGACCTTGGACGCGGCCTCGGCGGCCTTGAGCACGGCCGCGTCGGTCTTCTTGCCCTTGACCTCCTTCTCCAGGCGCGGGACGGCGCGCTCGAGGGTCTGCAGGTCGGCCAGCACCAGCTCGGTGTGGATCGTGGCGATGTCGTCGGCCGGGTCCACCCGGTTGGCGACGTGCACGACGTCGGGGTCGGCGAACGCGCGCGTCACCTGGCAGATCGCGTCGGCCTCGCGGATGTTGGCGAGGAACTTGTTGCCCAGCCCCTCACCCTCGCTGGCGCCCTTGACGATCCCGGCGATGTCGACGAAGGACACCGTCGCGGGCACGGTCTTCTCGCTGGAGAAGACCTCCGCGAGCCTGTCCAGCCGCGGGTCGGGCAGCGCCACGACCCCGACGTTGGGCTCGATGGTGGCGAACGGGTAGTTCGCCGCGAGCACGTCGTTCTTGGTCAGGGCGTTGAAGAGCGTGGACTTGCCGACGTTGGGCAGTCCGACGATGCCGATGGTGAGAGCCACGGGAACAGGAGCCTACCGTCTGCGCTCACCCGGCCTCGGCGACGAGGAAGCGCCGCAGCTGCCCCACGTCCTGGAACGAGGTGAGCTGCTCGTCGGAGAACCGCACCCCGAACTCCGCCTCCAGGGAGTACATGATGTTGATGTGGGCCAGGGAGTCCCAGCCCGGCACGTCCGCGGCGGTCGTGGAGTCGGTGAGCTCGACCTCGTCGCGGCCGAGCACCTCCCGGAACACCTGCAGCATGCGGTCGTCGACGTCGTTCACCGTGCGCTCCTCACCGTCTCGCCCTGCTGGTCCCGTGCGGTCGGCACGGCCGGTCCGTGCAGGTCGACGACCCGTTCGACGGCGACCAGGCCGGGCGTCGCGACCGTGGCCGGCAGCGCCAGCTCCCAGTGCGTCGTCCCGTCCTCGTCCCGTCCCACGAGCCGGCAGCCGAGCCGTTCGTAGAGCCCGGCGACCTGCGCGTTCTTCGCGGTCGGGACGTACGTCCCCCGCACGGTCCTCGCCCCCGACGCCTCCGCGGCCCCGACGAGGACCGCGAAGACCTCGTCCTCGAGCGTGCGCCCGATGACGCGGCAGCTCATGAGCCAGGAGTCGACGTCGAGCACGTCGCCCTCCCGGCGCGCGAGCAGCACCGCGACGATCCCGTGGTCGGCGAAGCGGTCGCGCACGCGCACGACGAACGTGGTCCACGCGGGGTCGGCGGCCACCGCCTCGACGTCGGCGTGCGAGTGCCGGCGCGTCGTGAGGTTGAACTGGTTGGTCTTGCCGAGCAGCTGGACGACCCGGGCGAGGTTCTCCGGGCCGAGCGCGCTGACCTCGGCGTGCATGTCGAGGGAGGCCAGGTACTCCTCCAGGGTCCCGGCCTGCTCCCGGGCCTGCACGGCCCGGGCCCGTGCCCGGTACTGCGCCGTGCGGGCGGTGTCCTCCGCGGTCAGGGCGTCGGTCTCGAAGAACGGGTACGCCGCGAGCGCCGCGACGTACCCGGAGGGTTCGGCGGGCAGGGCGACGACGTCGACGCCGGGCACCAGGTCGCGCACGGCCTCGCGCTCGGCGGGGTTGTCGTCGACGAACACGAGCGCGTCCTCGCCGATGCCCAGGGTCGCGGCGATCTCGCGCACTGCGGTGGGTTTGTCGTCCCAGTTCGCCTTCAGGACGGCGATGTCGTCGAGGCGCACGAGCACGTCGGGGTTGCGCTCGAACGCCTCCCGCACGTGGGCCTCGTCGTTCTTGGAGCTGACGGCGAGGACGACGCCCTTGGCCTTGAGGTCGAGGACGTAGCGCTGGAAGGCGCTGAACGCCTCCCCGCGGGCGCCGTGGCCGACCTCGATGCCGTGCGGCCCGACCTCACCGAGGACCCCGCCCCACAGCGTGCCGTCGAGGTCGAGGACGAGGCACTTGCGGGACCGGCCGAGCTGCGCGCCGATGACGGCGGCGGTGTGCTGGGCCAGCAGCGGGACCGCCCCGAGGGCCACGGACTGCTTGGCGGCGTGCACGTACCGCGGGTCGGTCCAGTTCCGCTTGCCGACCGTGGCCGCCAGGCGCTCGCAGTCGACGACGCCGATCCCCTGCGCCGCCCGGGCCCCGGCTTCCTCACCGAGGCGCCGGGCGAAGCGCTGGAGCACGGCGTAGCGCGAACCGGGGGTCCTGACGGCCAGGTGCCCGAGGGCGACGTCGGCGGGCAGGACGACGCCGTGCTGGACGACGCGGGCGCCGAAGCGCGCGGTGGCCAGGTCCCACAGCCTCGTCCAGTTCGCCAGCTCGGCCTCGACGGCGGCCTCGGGGTCCTCGCTCGTCGCCGGCAGGTCGACCGCGGCGGCGTCGACGGCGAGGACGACGACGTCGGGGTCGAACGCGTGCAGCGCGCTGGTGGGGTCGAGGAGCTCGGTGCGGAACTGCCCGTACCCGCACTCGTGGACCTCCACCTCGACCCCGGCGCGGGCGCAGGCCAGCGGCAGCAGCTGGGTGAGCTGGGTCGTGGTGTAGCTGCCGAGCACGGCGACCTTCGCCCGGCGCGGGGCCGGTGGGAGGTCGGCGCGCACCGACCGCCAGACCCGGTTCGCGCCGAGCCAGGTGGCGAAGTCGGAACCGGCCCCCGTCACGGCGGCGTCGGTGGCCGCGAACGCCCACTGCGCCGCGCGGCGCGGCTCGCCGGCGTCGGCGAAGGCCCTGGCCAGGTCCAGGCACGCGCGGGCCGCCGGGACCGGTGTGGTCCCCACGGCGGCCAGCGCGTCCCGGATCGCGTCGCGCGTCATCGTTGGTCCCCCCTCGTGGCCGTGCGCCCTGACGCGGTCAGGGCTCAGGCGGTGCGCGTGTGGTCCGGTTCGGCGCGCTGCGCTCCCTGGGCGCGCGCCTGCGGTCGCAGGATGCGGGCGGGCGGGGCGAAGGCCGTGGCCCCGGCCGGCACGTCCGTGCTGACGTTGGCGTTGGGCCCGATCTGGGCGCCGTCGCCGACGGTGATGGCCCCGACGAGGACCGCACCGGGCCCGATGGAGACGTCGCGGCCGATGTGCGGGACGGCTTCGCGCCGGGTCTCGGCGCCGTCGGTGAACCCGATGGTGATGCCCGACCGCAGGGTCGAGTCGTCGCCGATCACGGCGAACGCGGGGATCTGCACGGCCTGGTGGTGGCCGATGGCGACCCGCCGGCCGATGATCGCCTCGTCGGCGATCTCGGTGCCGTAGAGGTTCTGGATGACGAGCCGGTTGACGAGCCGGTGCGCCACCTTGACCGCCCGGCGCACGGGCGCGGGCTGGGACAGGCCCCAGAACCCGATGCGGTGGACGACGAGGGCGTGCAGGCCCGGGTGCACCAGGGACCGGGAGTGGCGTTCGAAGTCCTCGCGCAGCAGCGTGCGCAGCGGTGCCGTGCTGGCCGCCTCCGCCGCTCCCACGCCGTGCCGCAGACCGCCTCGACTGTCGTGCCCCACGTCGCCCCCCGTCATCGCCCCGCGTCAACTCTCACGTGGCGTCACTGTAGCCGGGACCGGACCCGGCCCCGCCGCCCCCCACCGACGGCGCGCCGTCCGTGCGACACCAGCGAACACCCTCCCGCCGTGGGCGTCGAGGGGCGGGAAGCGTTGGCGCGCAGGGGGAGAACTCGAACCCTCAACTTGGTGACTAAGCGTCCTGAATCATCACTCAGCGTGAGGAAGGGGTCGATCACGGGGCCACGGCGGACACCGGGGAACCCCGGGCGGTTCCACCCGTCCGGAGCAGTCGACGACGCTCCGCGACCGTGCGGGGCGTCGTCGGACCGGCCGCGGCCGGCGACCGGGGCGTGCACGGGCTCTCGACGTCGTCGTCGCGCCCGTCCCGGCAGAGGCTTCGGCGGCCGCCGGGGCGGCGGCCGGGCCGGTCAGACGGGGGTGACCGGCAGGGAGCGGCGGCCCCCCGCCTTGAGGTCGCGGCGCAGGTCCGTCGGCAGCGCGAACTGCAGGTCCTCCATCGCCGTCGTGACCTCCTCGACCGCGCCGTAGCCGCGCTCGCGCAGGTGCGCGAGCACCTCCTGGACCAGGACCTCCGGCACCGAGGCGCCCGAGGTCAGCCCGACGGTCGTCACGCCCTCGAACCACGCGTCGTCGATCTCCCCGGCGTCGTCGACGCGGTGCGCGGCCCGGGCACCGGCGTCGAGGGCGACCTCGGCCAGCCGCACCGAGTTCGAGGAGTTCGCGCTGCCCACGACGATGACCAGCTCCGCCTCGGGGGCGATCTTCTTGACCGCGACCTGCCGGTTCGACGTGGCGTAGCAGATGTCGTCGCTGGGCGGGTCCTGCAGGTTCGGGAACCGCTGCCGCAGCCGGCGCACGGTCTCCATCGTCTCGTCCACGCTCAGCGTCGTCTGCGACAGCCACACGAGGTTGTCGGGGTCCTTGACCTCGATGCGGTCGGCGACGTCGGGGTTGTCGACGATCGTGATGTGGTCGGGCGCCTCCCCCGCCGTGCCCTCGACCTCCTCGTGGCCGGTGTGGCCGATGAGGAGGATCTCGGCGTCCTGCCGGGCGAAGCGGACGGCCTCCTTGTGCACCTTGGTGACCAGCGGGCAGGTGGCGTCGATGGTCTGCAGCGAACGGGCCTTCGCGGCCTCGCGCACGGCCGGGCTCACGCCGTGGGCGGAGAAGACGAGGTGGGCGCCCTCGGGGACCGCGTCGGTCTCGTCGACGAAGACCGCCCCGCGGGCCTGCAGCGTCCTGACGACGTGCTTGTTGTGGACGATCTCCTTGCGCACGTAGACGGGCGCGCCGTAGAGGTCGAGCGCCTTCTCCACCGCGACGACCGCGCGGTCCACCCCGGCGCAGTACCCCCGGGGCGCCGCGAGCAGGACGCGCTTGCCGCCGTCCCAGGCCGCCCGCGCCGCGGGGGCGCCCAGCAGCGCGGTGTCGTTGCAGTCGTCGGCCGCGGGGGCCACGGGGTCCGTCACGGTCCGGGTCACGCCCCCATGGTAAGTCGGCCCCGGCGCCGGGCCGGGGCGCCTCCGGAGCGGGCCGGCGGCTGGGAGGATGGGCCGGTGCCCGCCGCTGACCCGCCCGTGCGCCGACCGACCTCCGCCGGGGAGACGACGGCGGAGAACCCGTGGCCCGTGCGGCTGCTCGCGGCCAAGATGGACGCCTACATCGCCAGGATGCCCTGGACGTGGGTCGAGGGGCAGGTCGTGCAGGTCAACGACCGGCCCGGCGCCTCCGTCGTCTTCGTCACGCTGCGCGACGCCGACACCGACATGTCGCTGCCCGTCACCATCACCCGCCGCGTGCTGGGCCGGCTGCGCGAGACCCTGCCCGACGGCCTGGCCCACGGCACCCGCGTCGTCGTGCACGCCAAGCCGGAGTTCTTCGCCAAGCGGGGGTCGCTGAGCCTGGCCGCCGACGACGTCCGCCCCGTCGGCGTCGGGGAGCTGCTGGCCCGGCTGGAGCACCTCAAGCGCGTCCTGCGCAGCGAGGGCCTCTTCGACGCCTCGCGCAAGCAGGAGCTGCCGTTCCTGCCGCGCACCGTCGGGCTGGTCTGCGGGCGGGCCTCGGCCGCCGAGCGCGACGTCGTGGAGAACGCCCGGCTGCGCTGGCCCGCAGTGCGCTTCGAGGTCCGCGAGGTCGCCGTCCAGGGCCCGCACGCCGTCACCGAGGTCGTCGCGGCGCTCGCCGAGCTCGACGCCGACCCCGACGTCGACGTCGTCGTCATCGCCCGCGGCGGCGGCAGCGTCGAGGACCTGCTGCCCTTCAGCAACGAGGCGCTCGTGCGGGCCGTGGCGGGCACCCGCACCCCGGTCGTGTCCGCCATCGGGCACGAGGTCGACTCCCCGCTGCTGGACCTCGTCGCCGACGTGCGCGCCTCCACCCCCACCGACGCGGCCCGGCTCGTCGTGCCCGACGTGGCCGAGGAGCTCGCCGGAGTGCGCCAGCTGCGGGCGCGGGCCCGCCGCGCGGTCACCGGCCGCCTGGAGCAGGAGGAGCACGCCCTGGCCGCGCTGCGGTCGCGGCCCGTGCTGGCCGCCCCGCACGTCCTGCTCGACGCGCGCCGGGACGAGGTCGACGCGCTGCGGGAACGGGCCCGGCGGGGGCTGGGGCACCGGCTGGACCGGGCGCGCGTCGACGTCGACCACCTGCGGGCCAGCGTGCGGGCGCTGTCCCCGCGCTCGACGCTGCTGCGCGGCTACGCCGTCGTCCAGCGCCCCGACGGCTCCCTGGTGCGCACCCCGCAGGACGCCCCCGAGGGGACCCGGCTGCGGATCCGGCTGCCCGACGGGGAGGTGGCCGCGACGGCCGGGGAGGCTGGGTAGCCTCGCCGGGTGCCCGACGAAGCGACCGCCCCCTCCGAACTCAGCTACGAGCAGGCCCGCGACGAGCTCGCCGACGTGGTGCGCCGGCTCGAGACCGGGGGCACGGGGCTGGAGGAGGCGCTGGCGCTGTGGGAACGCGGCGAAGCCCTCGCCGACCGCTGCCAGCAGTGGCTCGACGGGGCCCGCGAGCGCCTGGACGCCGCCCGCGGCGAGGACCCGGCCGCCGAGGACTGAGCGCCCCGGACAGCACCCGCCCCCGGGAGTGCTCGATCACAGGAGTGCTTGATCACCGAAAGGCTAACCGCGGTGATCAAGCACAGCGGTGATCGAGCACGGTGGTGGTCAGGCGGGCTTGACGCCCCAGGGCGTGCCCGCCGCGGCCCACCCCGCCTCGGCCGCCGTCACCAGCTCGGCCAGCACGTCGTAGCCGCCCTCCCCGGTCACGAGCAGCGTCTGCCCGTCCTGGGTGCGCACGAGGGAGTAGCGGGCCCGGTCCTCCTGCAGGTACCGCTGCCAGACCTCGCCGCCGATGGTCTGCTCACCGTCGGCCTCCCCGCTCTGCGTCTGCGCCCGCAGCCACGTCCGCGTGGTGTCGCGGGCCGTCTCCAGCGCCAGGTAGTCCCCGTCGTCGGTGCGGTAGCCGACGTGCCAGGTGGTGACGCCGTCGGTGGAGCGGTTGACGTTCGCCGAGGTCGCCGTCCAGCCCTGCGGGCCGTCGGGCACGACGGGGTTGAACGGCAGCTCGGAGACCGCGCCGGAGGCCGCGTTGGCGACGTCGACGGCCGGCTGCTCGATGGCGTTGGGCCGCGGCAGCAGCCACACGACCACGGCGACCATCGCCAGGATCACGAGCATCGAGATGACCATCGACTGCACGTTCCCCTCCGAGCGGCGCTGGCGGGGGACGCCGCGGGCGTCCTCCCCCGGCGCGGTCGCGGCGGCGGGCGCGGGCGAGGGGTCGGAGGGGCTACCGGTCGTGCTCACGCCCCCATGGTGACGGATAGAGTCGGCAGCCGACGACGACCGTCGCCGGAGGCCCGCCCGGGGGCACCGGATCCCGCAAGCCCGCCGTGCGCACGGCGACCGCCCCAGGAGGTCCCAGCCCATGTCCCAGCACACCGCGCTCCCCCCCGCCCTGGCCGTCCGCGACGAGGCCCCCGACCGCAACCTGGCGATGGAGCTGGTCCGCGTGACCGAGGCCGCCGCCATGGCCGGCGGCCGCTGGGTCGGGCGCGGGGACAAGAACAAGGCCGACGGCGCCGCCGTCAACGCCATGCGCACCCTCATCGGCACCGTCTCCATGAACGGCACCGTCGTCATCGGCGAGGGCGAGAAGGACAACGCCCCCATGCTCTACAACGGCGAGCGCGTCGGGGACGGCTCCGGGGCCGAGTGCGACGTGGCCGTGGACCCCATCGACGGCACCACGCTGACCGCGCGGGGCATGCCCAACGCCGTCGCCGTCCTGGCCGTCGCCGAGCGGGGCACCATGTACGACCCGTCGGCGGTGTTCTACATGGACAAGCTCGCCGTGGGGCCCGAGGCCGCCGACGTCGTCGACATCCGCCTGCCCGTGCGCGAGAACGTCCGCCGCCTGGCCCGGGCCAAGAAGCGCTGGGTCGAGGACGTCACCGTCTGCATCCTGGACCGGCCCCGGCACGCGCAGCTGGCCCAGGAGGTCCGCGACGCGGGCGCCCGCATCAAGTTCATCTCCGACGGCGACGTCGCCGGCGCCGTGATGGCCGCCCGGGAGGGCACCGGGGTGGACCTGCTGCTGGGCATCGGCGGCACGCCCGAGGGGATCATCAGCGCCTGCGCCATGCACTGCCTGGGCGGGGCGATCCAGGGCCGGCTGGCCCCGCGCGACGACGAGGAGAAGCAGAAGGCGCTCGACGCCGGCCACGACCTGGACGCGGTGCTGGACACCCAGACCCTCGTCGCCAGCGACAACGTCTACTTCGTCGTGACGGGCATCACCGACGGCGAGCTGGTCTCCGGCGTCCGCTACCGGGGGGACACCATCACCACCTCCAGCATCGTCATGCGCTCCAAGTCCGGCACGATCCGCAAGGTCGAGAGCGAGCACCGCCTCTCGAAGCTGCAGGCGTACTCGGCCATCGACTTCACCGGGCCGCGCTGATGGGGGCCCCCTCGAGCGTCGTCGTCGGCGAGGCCCTCGTCGACGTCGTCCACCGCGCCGGCGAGGACGCGAGCGCCGAGCACCCCGGCGGGTCGCCGCTCAACGTCGCCTACGGCCTGGGCCGGCTCGGGCACGACGTGGCGCTGCTGACCCGGCTGGGGGACGACGCGCACGGGCGGCTGCTGCGCGAGCACCTGGCCGCCGGCTCGGTGCGCCTGCTGCCGGGGGCCGTGGACGGCGAGGCGACGTCGACGGCCCGCGCCGAGGTCGACGCCGAGGGGAAGGCCACGTACGAGTTCGACCTGGTGTGGCGGCTGCCGGACACGCCGCTGCCCGAGGGGGTCGCGCTGGTGCACACGGGGTCGATCGGGGCGGCGGTGGCCCCCGGTGCGGACTCGGCGCTGGAGCTGCTGCGCTCGGTGCGCGGGCGGGCCACGACGAGCTACGACCCGAACGTGCGCCCGGCGTTCTTCGACTCCCCCGCGCAGGCCCTGGCCCGGGTGGAGGAGTTCGTCGAGGCCGCCGACGTCGTCAAGGCCTCCGACGAGGACCTGGACTGGCTGCTGCCCGGTGAGGACGTCGAGGCCGTGGCCCGCCGCTGGCAGGCGCGCGGGCCGGCGCTGGTCGTGGTGACCCGCGGCAGCGCGGGCGCGGTGGCGGTCTGCGGCGCGGCGACCCTGCACGTGCCGGCCCCGGCGGTCGACGTCGTCGACACCGTCGGGGCGGGCGACGCCTTCATGTCCGGCCTGCTGCACGCCCTGGCCGAGCACGGCCTCCTCGGCGGCGCGGCGCTGCCGCGGCTGCGGCACCTGGACCTGCGCACGTGCGAGGACCTGGTGACCACGGCGGTCCGGTCGGCGTCCATCACGTGCTCACGGGCGGGGGCCAACCCGCCCACGCGCGCTGAACTCGCGGCCGGCGGCTGAGGCCCCCACGCTGTCGGGTGTGGACGACACGCTGACCCGAGCGCCCCGCACGCGGCCCCCGGGCCGGCTGGCCAGGTTCTCCTGGCTGACCGTGCTGCTCGCCGGCGTGGTCGCCTACGTCGTGGTGCTGCGCGTCATGGTGCGCACCCAGAACCTCAACTTCTTCCCGACGCTGCTGCTCATCGGCGCCATCACGGTGCCGGTGACGGTCCTGGCCTTCGCCGAGGTCGGGCGGGGCGGGACGGCCGTGCGCGGCTGGCTGGTCGCGACGGTCGCCATCGCCGGCGGCGTCGTGGGGACGGCCACCGCGGGCACGCTGGAGTTCGACACGCTGCGCACGCTCGGCGTGGTCCCCATGCTCTTCGTGGGGATCATCGAGGAGTTCGCCAAGCTCATCGTCCCGCTGGTGGTGTTCGCCGTGCGGCGCCCGCGGGACCCGCGCGGCGGGGTGGTCGTGGGCGTCGCGGCGGGCATGGGCTTCGCCGTGCTGGAGACCATGGGGTACGGCTTCCAGGCGCTGCTGCAGGCCGGGAGCATCGCCGCGGTGCACCAGGAGCTGCTGCTGCGCGGGCTGCTGTCGCCGGCCTGCCACATCGCCTGGACGGGCATGACGGTCGCGGTGCTGTGGCGCGTGCCGACGGCGCGGCACCGGGGCCGCGCCGTGGCGCTGTTCGTGCTGACCTACGTCGCGGCGGTGGCGCTGCACGCCACGTGGGACGGGTCGCGCAGCGAGGGCGTGCACGTCGTCGTCGCGGCCGTGGGCCTGGTCGTGCTGTTCGTCTTCGTGCACCAGGCGCACCGGCGGGTGCCGGCGGCCGTGGGGGGCGGGTCAGCGACGGCGCAGGCGCGGTAGCCGCGGCGCGGGCAGGGCGGCCCGGCGGCGGGCGGCCCGCTCGCGCAGGCGCTCGGCGGCCCCGGCCACGGCGTCGTAGGAGCGGCCCAGGCGCTCGTGGCGGCGCAGCTCGTCGCGGTAGGTGCGCCGCAGCAGGCTGAGGCGGTCGACGACCGCGGGCAGCAGGTCCTGGCCGGTGGGGAACAGCACGAGCCGCACCGTGCGGCGGGCCACGGGTTCGAGGCGCTTCTTGTAGGCCTCGTCCCCGCGCAGGAGGTCCAGCTCCCGGTAGCCGCTGACGACGGCGCGCCGGCGCAGGCGCAGCAGCAGGAGCGTCCCGGGGCCGGTGGAGGAGTACCGGGCGCGGTAGGACTGGACGTAGCCGTGCAGGGCGCGCGGGCCGGCCAGGCACAGGGCGTAGGCGACGAGCTCGCCGTCGACGCGCAGCCCCGACAGCTGGACGGTCCCGGCCGGGGCGGACCACAGGACCTCGGTGAGCGTGCGACCGGAGGCGCCCCGCCAGGGCCGGCGGCGGTGCGTGGCGTGCGGGTGGGCGTCGTCGACCTCGGCGAGCTCGGTGACCAGCTCCTCGAGGCGGTCCGCGGCGGCCTCGGGGTCGCGGGCGCGCAGCTCGGCCAGGCCCTCGAGCAGGTCGTCGGCGACGACGAGCTCCCCGAGCTCGGCGAGGCGGCGCCACTGGCGGCGCTCCTCGTGCCGCACGTGGCGGCCCAGGGCGGCGTCGTGCTCGGCGACCGTGGCCGGCAGCGGCACGGCGTGGACGGTGGCCTGCGGCAGGGTGCGGACCGCGTACCCGCGGTGGGCCGCCCAGTCGCTCACGAGCTCGACCTGCCCGTCGGCCAGGGGCACCTGCTCCAGGTCGAACAGGGCGCCGGGGGCCTCGCGCAGCGCCCCGTCGAGGACGGCGGCGACGAGGCGGCCGGTGGGGATCCCGGTGTCCGGGTCGGCCAGCACGGCGGCGTAGTCGCTGCCGCCGGCGCCCAGGAACGTCAGCACGGGGCGCGGCCCGCCGTGCAGGGCGAAGGCCCCGAAGGCGAGCAGCCGGCCGTCGCGGCGGACGCTGACCAGCAGCGGTTCGCCCGCGCCGAGGTGGGCGTGCACGGCGCGCAGCCAGTCCGGGCCCGTGAACGGCGACTGCCCGGCGCGGGCGGCGAGCGCGCGCCACTCGGGGACGGGGGCGCTGTCGAGGTGGCGGCGCACCGTCACGGACAGCCCGTGCGCGGGGTCGCGGACCAGTTCCAGGCCGGTGCCGGAGGAGGTCGGACGGGGCGGGAGCGCGAGGTCCGTCACCACCCACCGCCTTCGCCGCACCGGGGGTCCCCCCGTGTGGAGGACCCGTGCGCGCACCTTAGCCGCGGGGTCCGACACGGACGCGGAACCTCCCCCCGCGTCGCCGGACTATCGACGCAGCGTCGTCGACCGGTCACGGTCGATGACCGACAGGCGCCGGTGCCGCACGACCGAGGGCCCGACCGCGACGGTCGGGCCCTCGGCGAGCGCGGGACGGGGAGGGGTCAGGCGTGCGCCGGGGTGCGGGCCGCCGCCGACTGCGCCCGCTCCAGCGACCGCTTGCGCAGCGCCTCGGACTGCTCGCCGATCTTGGCGGCCTTGGCGTCGTCGCGCGTGAGGTTCACCCCCGTCGTCGGGTCGAAGACGTGCATGCGCCGGGGGTCGAACCACAGCTTGGCGGTGTCCCCGTCGCGCACCCCGCTCATGGCGTCCAGCGTGACGACGAGCTGGGACCGCAGGCTCTCCCCGTCCAGCTCCCGGTCCAGCTCCGCCAGCTGCTCGCGGGTCTCGTCGGCGGCCTCGAACGGGATGTAGGCGTACAGCTCGTTGCCCAGCCACTCCGTGACGTCGACCTGCGCCGAGAAGGTGACGGCCCCGGCCGGGGCGTCGGTGACGTCGGCGTCGTCGAAGTGCTCCGGGCGCACGCCGACGATGAGCAGCTTGCCCTCGTAGGACCCGTCGACCTGCTCGGGCCGCGGCACCTCGCAGAACGGCAGCTGCAGCGTCGTCCCCGCGACCCGCGCCGGGAGGAAGTTCATCGGCGGCGCGCCGATGAACCCGGCCACGAAGAGGTTGACGGGCTGCTCGTACAGCTCGCGGGGGCTGGCGACCTGCTGCAGCACGCCCTTGCGCAGGACGGCCACGCGGTCACCCAGGGTCATCGCCTCGGTCTGGTCGTGCGTGACGTACACCGTGGTGGTGCCCAGGGAGCGCTGCATGCGGGCGATCTCGGTGCGCATCTGACCGCGCAGCTTGGCGTCGAGGTTCGACAGCGGCTCGTCGAACAGGAACGCCTTCGCGTCCCGGACGATGGCCCGCCCCATCGCCACGCGCTGGCGCTGCCCGCCGGACAGGTTCGCCGGTTTGCGGTCGAGGTGCTCGTTGAGCTCCAGCATGTCCGCGGCGCGCTGGACCCGTTCGCGCACCTCCTTCTCGGGGACCTTGGAGTGGTTCAGGCGCAGCGGGAAGGCGATGTTCTCCCCCACCGTCAGGTGCGGGTAGAGGGCGTAGTTCTGGAAGACCATCGCCAGGTCGCGGTCGCGCGGGGCGAGGTCGTTGACGCGCTTGCCGTCGATGAGCAGGTCCCCGGAGGTGATGTCCTCCAGCCCGACGATCATGCGCAGCAGCGTCGACTTCCCGCAGCCCGAGGGGCCCACGAGGATGACGAACTCGCCGTCGGCGATGTCCAGGCTGACGTCGTTCACCGCGGGGAACCCGTCGCCGTACTGCTTGACGATGTTCTTCAGTTCGATGCGAGCCATTGCGAGATCAACCCTTCACGGCGCCGTTGGTGAGGCCTGCGACGATGCGGCGCTGGAACACCAGCGCCAGGACCACGACGGGGATCGTGACGATGACGGCGGCCGCCGAGATCGCCCCCGTCGGCTGGACGAAGTAGCTGGACCCGGTGAAGCTGGACAGCGCCGCCGGCACGGGCTGGGCCCGCGACGTCGAGGTCAGCGAGATGCCGAACACGAAGTCGTTCCAGGCGATGAAGAACGCGATGATCGCCGTCGTGAACACCCCGGGCGCGGCGAGCGGGACGATGACCTTGCGGAACGCCTGCCAGCTCGTGGCGCCGTCGACCTGCGCGGCCTGCTCCATGTCCCAGGGGATGCCGCGGAAGAACGCCGACATCGTCCAGATGGAGATCGGCAGCGTCAGGGCCAGGTACGGGATGATCAGGCCGGGGATGGTGTCGTAGAGGCCGACCTGCCGCCACAGGTTGAACAGCGGCGTGACCATGGTGATCACCGGGAACACCGCGACGGCCAGGGCCGAGGTGAGCACCAGGCGCTTGCCCGGGAAGTCCAGCCGGGCGATGGCGTACGCGGCGAACATCGCCAGGACCACCGCGATGAACGTCGCGATGAGGCAGGTGATGATGGAGTTCCGCAGCGCGGGCAGGAAGAGGTCCGAGCCGTTCCCGGCGAAGATCCCCGAGTAGTTCGCCCCCGTCGCGGTGGTCGGGAAGAACGTCTTCTCGGCCAGCGCCCCCTCGGACTTGAAGCTCATCGAGACGATGTAGACGACCGGCACGATCGCGTACAGGACGATGACGAGCGCCCCGACGTACCAGGCGGCCTTCTCCTTGGTGGACATCGCACCCATCAGCCTTCACCTCTCGCCCGGGCCAGGTCGACCTTGAACACCTTGATGGCGATGAAGCAGATCGCCAGGACGCACACGAACAGCAGCACCGACACCGCCGACCCCAGCCCGATCTCCAGCCGGGAGATGGTCTGGTTGTAGGCCAGCGAGGAGACCGTCTCGGTCCCGGCGGCCCCGTTGGTCATGATGTAGACGTTGTCGAAGATGCGGAACGCGTCGAGCGCGCGGAACAGCAGGGCCACCATGATGGAGGCCTTCATGTTCGGCAGCGTCACCCGCCACAGCCGCTCCCACGCCGTCGCGCCGTCGACCTTGGCCGCCTCGGTCATGTCCGAGGGGACCTGCGCCAGACCCGCGAGCAGCAGCAGGGAGATGAACGGCGTCGTCTTCCAGATCTCGGACAGGCAGATGACCGCGAGCGCGCTCCACTTGTTCGCGAAGACGTCGAAGTCGTCCAGGCCGAGGACCGCGTTCATGAAACCCGTCGTCAGGCCGAACGCGTACTGCCAGGCGTAGGCCGAGACGACGGTGATGACCGCGTAGGGGATGAGGATGGCGGTGCGCACGATCGGCCGCAGCCACCCCAGGACCTTGTGCATCACCATGGCCAGCGCGAAGCCGATGACCAGCTCCACCGCGACGGTCACCACGGTGATCATCGCGGTGTTGAGCAGGGCGCTCCACCACAGGCTGTCGGTGAGGATCACGCCGTAGTTCTTCAGGCCCACGAACGCGCGGTCGGCCGGCGCGGTGAGCCGGTAGCTGAACAGCGACTCGTAGAGGGCCTGCAGGATGGGGTATCCCGTGACGGCCACGAGGATGACGAACGCGGGCCCGGCCAAGTACCAGCCGAGGCGGGCCTCGGCCCGGGCCTTGTCCGAGCCCCGGGCCCGTCCGCGCACCGGGCGGGAGACCGACACGTCCCCCGCCGTGCGGGTCTGCGTCTGCTGGCTCACAACAGCTTCTCCCCTCGCAGGACGTCGCCGATGTACTCCTGCGACGTGGCCGGCGTCTGCTCGCCGACGCTGGAGACGGGCTGCCACTGGTCGGCGATGCCCTGGCTGACCTCGTTGTAGTAGGCCGTCTGCGGCCGCGGCGAGGCGGCCTGCAGGGAGGCCCGGATGGTGTCGTACATGGGGTACGCCTCCTGGACCTGCGGGTCGTCGTAGACCGCTTCGGCCGCGGCGGGGTTGCCGTCGGAGATCATGTAGGCGGCCTGGTTCTCCGCCGAGACGATGCACGAGACGGCCTGGAACGCCAGGTCGCGGTGCTCGCTGAAGGCGCTGACCCCGATGTCGATGCCGCCCAGCGGGGGTTTGGCCTCCTGCCCCTCGCTCATCGCCGGGTAGGTCGACCAGCCGTAGTCGTCGAAGACGGCCCGGTCCATCGTGCCCTCCTCGGCCGCGGACTTGCCCTGGGCGTAGACGAACGGCCAGTTGACCATGAACGCGGCCCCGCCCTGCTGGAACAGGTTCGCGGTCGCGGCCTCGTCGCGGTTGTCGATGCCCGGGCCCCCGACGCCGGCGGCGGTGATGTCCCGCATGACCTGCGCCGCGGCCCGCCCGGCGTCGGAGTCGAGCCCGAGCCGGATGTCGGGGCCCTTGGCGTCGGGGTTCTCGATGACCTCACCGCCGGCGGAGGCGATCATCGCGTTGACCCAGACCGTCATGGACTCCGCCCGCTGGCCCTGGACGCCGATCGCGGTGCCCTGGCTCTTCGCGGCCTCGACGAGCTGCTCCCAGGTGACGGGCTTCGTGACGTCGAGCCCGGCCGCCTCGGCGACCGACTTGCGGTACCAGAGCAGCTGGGTGTTGGCCCAGAACGGGGCCGCCACGAGCTCGTCCTTCCAGGTGGCCCCCTGCACGGCGCCGTCGACGACGCCCTCGGACCACTGCTGCTGCAGGTCGGCCGGGACCGGGGCCAGGAACCCGGCCTCGGAGGTCTCGGGGACGAACACCGGGTCCAGGCTCATGAGGTCGATCGAGGTGTCGTTGCCCGCGAGCCGACGCATCAGCTGCTCGCGCTGCGCAGCGGCGTCGCTGGGCAGGATGGAGACGTCGATGGCGTACGCGCCGCCCGAGGCGGCGCTGCACTTCTCGGCGATCTCCTGCTGTCCCCCGTTGTCGGGGTTCACGTACCAGTTGAGCGTCGGGGTCCCCGACGCGGTGCTCGAACCCCCGCAGGCGGTGAGACCCCCGGCGAGCACCGTCGCTGCGCTCAGGATCCCCAGCCGGGTTCGCCATCGGCCAGCCACAGCCCCTCCTTGGACTAGGTCGTGTGCTGCTGTCCGCCATGCCTACACCCGTCGTTCTCACAGCGCACCCTGGGGAAAGGCACGGGAACGGATCGTGAGCTGGTCGTGATGCGCGCCACCGGGTGCACCGCGCGGGGGCCCCGCTTGGCAGGATGGGCGCCATGGCCAGTGAAGCCCCCGCAGCAGCAGACTTCCGCATCGAGCACGACACCATGGGGGAGGTCCGGGTCCCCGCCGCCGCGAAGTACCGCGCGCAGACGCAGCGGGCCGTGGAGAACTTCCCGATCTCCGGGACCCCGCTGGAGCGCGCCCACATCGAGGCCCTCGCCCGCATCAAGAAGGCCGCCGCCCTGGCCAACGCCGAGCTGGGCGTGCTGGAGCGCGACCTCGCCCAGGCCGTCGCCGACGCCGCCGAGGAGGTCGCCACGGGCCGCTGGGACGCCGAGTTCCCCGTCGACATCTTCCAGACCGGGTCGGGCACGAGCTCGAACATGAACGCCAACGAGGTCATCGCGACGCTGGCCACGGAGCGGCTCGGCTCCCCCGTCCACCCCAACGACCACGTCAACGCCTCGCAGTCCTCCAACGACGTCTTCCCGACGTCGGTGCACGTGGCCGCGACCAGCGCCGTCGTCAACGAGCTGGTCCCGGCGCTGAGGCACCTGGAGGCGGCGCTGCGCGCCAAGGCGGACCTGTGGGCCGACGTGGTGAAGTCGGGGCGCACCCACCTCATGGACGCCACCCCCGTGACCCTGGGCCAGGAGTTCGCCGGGTACGCCCAGCAGCTCACGCGCGGCGTCGAGCGCGTCGAGGCCACCGTCGTGCGCGTCGCGGAGGTGCCGCTGGGCGGGACCGCCACCGGCACGGGCATCAACACCCCGCCCGGCTTCCCCCAGCGCGTCATCGAGCTGCTGGCCGCCGACACGGGCCTGCCGCTGACCGAGGCCGCGGACCACTTCGAGGCGCAGGGCGCGCGCGACGCGCTCGTGGAGCTGTCCGGGGCGCTGAAGGTCGTGGCCGTCAGCCTCACCAAGATCTGCAACGACCTGCGCTGGATGGGCTCGGGCCCGCGCACCGGCCTGGGCGAGCTGCGCCTGCCCGACCTGCAACCCGGGTCCTCGATCATGCCGGGCAAGGTCAACCCGGTCGTGCCCGAGGCGACGCTCATGGTGTGCGCGCAGGTCGTCGGCAACGACGCCACCGTGGCCTGGGCCGGGGCCAGCGGCTCCTTCGAGCTGAACGTCCAGATCCCCGTCATGGCCCGCAACGTGCTGGAGTCGGCGCGCCTGCTGGGCAACGCCGCGAAGCTGCTGGCCGACCGCACGGTCGAGGGGCTGGAGGCCGACGTGGAGGCGTGCCGCCGGTTCGCCGAGTCCTCCCCCTCGATCGTGACCCCGCTGAACCGGGTCATCGGCTACGAGGCGGCCGCCAAGGTCGCCAAGCACGCCGTCGCGACGGGCTCGACGGTGCGCGAGGCCGTCGTGTCCCTCGGCTTCGTCGAGCGCGGCGAAGTCAGCGAGGAGCAGCTCGACCGGGCCCTCGACGTCATGTCCATGACCCACCCGTGACGTCCCCCCGCCGGTGACCCCGCGGTGAGCCCGCCGGGGGCCGCGCGAGGCCGCGCGGTCCCCCGGCGGGCTCGGGTTGGATGGGCCGGGTGTTCGCCCAGCTGCTCGTCGTCGTCTTCGCCGCCCTCGCCCTGACCATCGTCGCGGCCCGGCGGGGCTGGCAGCCGCCGCTGCTGCTGGCCGTCGCCGGGGCGGCCGTCTCCTTCGTCCCCGGCGTGCCCGACGTCGAGCTGTCCCCCGAGGCGATCCTGTCGGTCGTCCTGCCGCCCCTGCTGTTCTCCACGACGCAGGACTTCCCCCTCAGCGGGTTCGCGCGGCGCTGGCGCTCGATCACCAACCTCGGGGTGCTGCTGGTCGTCGTGACGACCGCCGTCGTGGGGCTGGTCGCGAGCCTGGTGGTCCCGTGGGTCACGCTGTCGATGGCGCTGGTCCTGGCCGCCGTCGTCTCACCGCCGGACGCGGTGACGGCCGTCGCGATCGGCGGCCGGCTCGGGTTGCCGTCGCGGGTGCTGAACACGCTCAAGGGCGAGAGCCTGGTCAACGACGCGGCGGCCCTGACGCTGTTCTCCGTGACGATCGCCTCGGCGACCCGCGACGGGGGCGAGGGGCCGCTGCCGGCGAACCCCGTCCTCTTCTTCCTGCTGACCTCGGCCATCGGGGTCGCGGTGGGCTTCGCCCTGGGCCACCTCGCCGCGGCGGTCCGCGCGAAGCTCACCGACGCCTCGCTGATGACCGCGTTCGCCGTGCTGCTGCCCTTCGCCGCGTACGCCCTGGCCGAGGTCGTGGAGGGGTCGGGGGTGCTCGCCGTCGTGACGGCCGGTTTCGTGCTGTCGCGGCACTCGCTGTCGGCGGCGTACGCGACGCGGCTGGCCGAGCGCGAGGTGTGGAACGCCGTCGACGTGCTGCTGGAGGCGTTCGTGTTCGCCTACCTGGGGTTGCAGTTCCACTCCCTGCTGGCCGACGCCGCGGCGGGCGGCTCGCGCACCTGGTCGCTGCTGGGCGCCGGCCTGGTCGTCCTGGCCGCCGTCGTGCTGGTGCGGGTCGCGTGGGTCCTCGGCGGCGGGGTGCTCATGCGGGACGTGCTGCGGGGCAGGCTGTCCCCGGGGGGCAGGCACTTCACGGCGGCCGAGGACGTCGTGCTGGCCTGGACCGGGATGCGGGGCGTCGTGACGCTCGCGGCGGCCGCCGGCATCCCCGAGGACTTCCCGCACCGCGCCGACCTGCAGGTGCTGGCGTTCGTCGTCGCGGTCGGCACCCTGCTGCTGCAGGGGGCGACCCTGCCGCCGCTGATCCGCCGGCTCGACCTGGACACGTCCGCCGAGCGCGCCTGGCGCCGGGCCGAGCGCCGCAAGGCGCAGGACCTGTCCCGGGCCAGCGTGTTCGAGGTCCTGCGCGCGGCCCGCGAGGAGGCCACCGACCCCGCGGAGCGCCACCTCGTCGACGCCCTGCTCGAACGCGCCGACCGGTTGTCGCGGGTCCGCCTGGCCGAGCAGGAGGAGAACGAGGGCACGTCCCCCACGGCGCTGCGGGGGGTCCAGCTGCGACGGCGCACGCTCGTCGCCCAGCGTCGGGCGCTGCTGGCCGCGGAGGAGTCCGGCGAGGTGGGCGAGGACGCGGTGCGCGAGGCGCTGGAGCAGCTGGACCTGGAGGAGGCGTCGCTGGCGCACCGGGGTTCGCCGCGCCTGTGAGGCCCCGGGGACGACGCAGGGCGCCGACCCCCTCGCGGGGATCGGCGCCCTGGGTGCGGGTGCGGCAGGCTCAGCGCGAGTAGTACTCGACGACGAGCTGCTCGTCGCAGGTCACCGGGATCTGCTCGCGGACCGGCAGGGCGTTCACCTTGGCGGTGAGGTCCTGGCGCTCCACGGACAGCCAGCCGGGGATCTCGTTGTCGCTCCAGCCGCCCTCGGCCGCGACGATGAACGGCGTCTTGGCCTTCGACCGCGGCGCGACCTCGACGGTCTGGCCGGGGACGACGCGGAAGGAGGGACGGTCGACACGACGGCCGTCGACGACGATGTGGCGGTGCACGACCATCTGGCGAGCCTGGTAGATGGTGCGGGCGAAGCCGGCACGCCAGACGACGGCGTCCAGACGGGTCTCGAGCAGCTGCACCAGGTTCTGACCGGTCTTGCCGGGCTTGCGCTTGGCGAGGTCGTAGGCGCGACGCAGCTGCGTCTCGCTCACGTCGTACTGGTAGCGCAGACGCTGCTTCTCACGCAGCTGCGTCGCGTAGTCCGACGCCTTCTTCTGCTTGCGGCCGTGCATGCCCGGGGGGTACGGGCGACGGTCCATGAAGCGGGCGGCCTTCGGCGTGAGGGCCACCCCGAGCGCGCGGCTGATGCGCACCTTGGGACGTGCGTTGTTCATTCCACTCTCCTGATCGTAAGGTGAGCCTAGCCAAAGTCGAGGAGACCTCGCCTGGCCAGGACGATCGCGCACCGAGGAGGCACTGTGAACCACCGGATCCAGGGGATCGAGCGGGCCACGGCACCGGATCCCCATCGGACTGGGGGCTCGGAGCGCACCGACCCCAACTCTACGGCCTCCGCAGGGGTGCGACTGACCACCGCCCCCACGCCGGCCGAGTGGGCCCGCACGCTCGCCGTCGGCACCGTCCCCGGCACGCTGCACCTGCCCCGCGTGCCGCGGCCCTGCGCGCACCACGGCGAGGGGACCGTCCACGACGGGGCCGGGGAGGTCTTCGCCCAGGCGGCACCGGCGCGTCGCGGCCGGGCCGCCACCCCGCGCACGGAAGCCTTCGCCGTGCAGCACCTGACCGACGCCTGGGGCGGGTTGCTGCTCCTGCTGGAGGACGGGTCGCCGGTGCACCGCAGGCTCCTGGAGCTCGGGGACGACGCCCGCTGGAACGGGGTCCCCGTCGTCCTGGACGTCCTGGACGTCCCCCCGGGCCAGGCCGCCCTCCCCCGGGCCCGGCTGTGCGTGACGGGCTGGGTCGAGTCGATCCTGCCGGCCGACCAGCGCCGCGTCGCCCAGACCGCGGCCGCCGTCCGCCCGCTGGGCGCGCTGCTCGACGTCGGCACGACGCGGTCCGTGTGGCGCCTGGAGGTCGCCGACGTGCGCGTCACGACGGCCACCGGGGTGCACCTGCTGGAGGACGAGGAGTTCACCGCCGCCGCCCCGGACCCGCTCTACGACGACGAGGACGGCATCGTCGCCCACCTGGAGACGCACCACCGCGACGCCCTCGTCGGGTGGGTCCTGGACGCGCTGCCGGCCGGGCAGGCGCACGAGGCGCGGGAGGTGGCGGTCGTGGGCGCCGACCGGTACGGCCTCGACGTGCTGGTGACCGTCGGCGGCGGCACGACGACGCTGCGCGCCGCCTTCGCCGCCCCGGTCCGGGACGGGCGGGACGTCGCCCGCGCGCTCTGCGGGCTGTTCGGGTGCCCCTGCCGCGGGACGGGGTCCACGCACGCGAGCGCGTGACCGGCGGGGGTCACGCGCTGCGCGGGCCGGTCAGTACCAGTTGCTGGCCTTGGAGTGCGACCAGGCGGCGCACGGGGTCCCGTAGCGGCTGGCGATGTAGTTCAGGCCCCAGGTGATCTGCGTGACCGGGTTCGTCTCCCAGTCCCCGGCGACCGAGGCCATCTTGCTGCCCGGCAGCGCCTGCGGGATGCCGTACGCGCTGGAGGACGGGTTGTCGGCCGCGTAGTCCCAGCCGCTCTCCTTCGTCCACAGCGAGTCCAGGCAGCTGAACTGCGCGCCGTCCCAGCCGCGGTCGGCGGCCAGGAGCCGGGCGACGCCCCGCGGGTCGCGCTGGGCGTCGCGGGTGGCCTCGGCGGCGGCGGCCCGGCGGGCCTCCTCGGCCAGCCGCGCGGCCTCGGCGGCGGCGGCGGCCTCGGCGGCGGCCTTCTCGGCGGCCACGCGCTCGTCGCTGGCGGCGCGGACCTGGACCTGCTCGAACCAGTGGTCGGACGTGGTGGCCTGGCGCTGGGCGGAGGCGGCCACCAGGAGGCGGTCGGGGACGGCGGCCTCGGCCTCGGGGGCCGGCCCGGAGGTCAGGGCGGCACCGGCCAGGACGGACGCCGAGACGGCGACGACGCCCGGGGCGGCGATCCAGGCGGAACGGCGCGACCGCCGGCGGCGGGTGGTGCGGGACTGCTGGTGCGGGACTGCGTGCGTGCGCTGGGGCGGCAAGCCGGGCCTTCCGACGTTCTCCCGGCCCACGCCCGGTCGAGCTGTCCACCCCCAGCCGGGTCGTCGCGACCCCCTATCGGGGGGCGGCACCGTGGGACCCGGTCAGCCGGCGGGGTCGTCCCGCGGCCGACGTCCGCGGCCGCGGGGGAACCCGCCGGCCGAGGCGCTTGGAGGTGCTGTCGGACAGGCACGCTGCCTCGCGGACCCGGACCTGAGCAAACCCTGGCGCGTCGTTTCGTCACGGTGAGGTCACAAGTGAGCGACAGTGCGTCGACTTTTGTGGAACATCTCACACCGAACGGACCAGTCTCGGAGGTTTGACGCAGCCGAGCCGCGCGCGGTTCCGGGGAGGGAACGTCCCGTGCCCGGAACCGCGCGCCCGGCTCAGGCCCCGAAGTCGGCCAGCAGCTCCGTCACCAGCGCCGCCACGGGCGAGCGCTCGGACCGCGTGAGGGTCACGTGCGCGAACAGCGGGTGGCCCTTGAGCGCCTCCACGACGGCCGCGACGCCGTCGTGCCGGCCCACGCGCAGGTTGTCGCGCTGGGCCACGTCGTGGGTCAGCACGACCTTGGAGTTCTGCCCGATGCGCGACAGCACCGTCAGCAGGACGTTGCGCTCCAGGGACTGCGCCTCGTCGACGACCACGAAGGAGTCGTGCAGGGACCGGCCCCGGATGTGGGTCAGCGGCAGGACCTCCAGCATCCCGCGGGCGAAGACCTCCTCGACCACGCGCGGGTCCACGACGGCCTCGAGGGTGTCGAAGACGGCCTGCCCCCAGGGCCCCATCTTCTCGGCCTCCGTGCCCGGCAGGTACCCCAGGTCCTGCCCGCCGACGGCGTACAACGGCCGGAAGACGACGACCTTGCGGTGCTCGCGGCGCTCCATGACGGCCTCCAGGCCCGCCGCGAGCGCGAGCGCCGACTTGCCCGTCCCGGCCCGGCCGCCGAGGGAGACGATGCTGACGGTGGAGTCCAGCAGGGCGTCGAGGGCGATGCGCTGCTCGGCCGAGCGGCCCCGGACGCCGAACGCCTCCCGGTCACCCTTGATCACGCGCAGGTGCTTGTCGGCGGTGACCCGGCCCAGGGCGTGCCCGCGCGGGGAGGACAGGACGACACCGGTGTTGGCGGGCAGCTCCCGGATGTCGGGGGTGTCCAGCGTCCCGTCGTCGTAGAGGGTCGCGACGTCCTCGGCGCTGGCGTCGAGCTCCACGACCCCCGTCCAGCCGGAGTCGGGGGCCAGCTCGGCGCGGTACTCGTCGGCGGCGAGCCCGACCGCGGACGCCTTGACGCGCAGCGGCACGTCCTTGGAGACGACGGTCACGTCGTGGCCCTCGTCGGCCAGGTTGCGGGCCACGGCCAGGATCCGGGTGTCCCCGGCCGTGGCCAGCGGGCCGTTGCGCAGCGCCGACGGCAGCGTGGAGACCTCGGAGTGGTTCAGCTCCACCCGCAGCGTCCCGCCCAGCTCCCCCACCGGCATCGGCTGGTCGAGGCGGCCGAACTCGACGCGCAGGTCGTCGAGGCGGCGCAGGGACTCGCGGGCGAAGTAGCCCAGCTCGGGGTGGTGGCGCTTGCCCTCCAGCTCGCTGACGACGACCAGCGGCAGGACGACGTCGTGCTCGTCGAAGCGGAAGAGGGCACCGGGATCGGACAGCAGGACGGAGGTGTCCAGGACGAAGGTCCGGCGGGCGGGGGTGTTCGGCGCAGCGGGGCTGGAGGTGGTGACCACGAACGTCTCCCGTTCTCGAGGAGCCCGGTGCGCATCCACGCCCGGGTCCCCTCAGCAGCGGCGGACCGGGACTCAGGTCACCGCGCGGGCGACCCGGGACCGGGCCTCCCTGCTGCGCTGGGCAGCGTGCACGGCGACCTCCCGAGCGGGGAGCGGGTGCCCCCCGTGTGGGTCCGACGTTAGCCCCCGGGCCGCCGGGAGGGGCGAGGAACACGCGCACGGCTGTGACGAGTGGGTGACATCCCGGTGACGTGCCGCCGACGCGGCCCGGTGCGGGCGCGGGCTCAGGCGCCGAAGCGCCGCTCCCGCGCCGCGTACGACCGCAGCGCGCGCAGGAAGTCCACCTTGCGGAAGTCCGGCCAGAGCACCTCGGTGAAGAAGAACTCCGAGTGCGCGCTCTGCCACAGCAGGAACCCGGACAGCCGCTGCTCCCCCGACGTGCGGATGACGAGGTCGGGGTCGGGCTGGCCCTTGGTGTAGAGGTGGTCGGCGATGTGCTCGACGTCGAGGACCTCGGCCAGGGCCTCCATGGGGGTGCCCTTGGCGGCGTGCTCGCGCAGCAGCGAGCGGACGGCCGCGGCGATCTCCTGGCGGCCGCCGTAGCCGATGGCGACGTTGACGACGCCGGAGGTGATCCCGGCGGTCCGGTCGGCGAGCTCGCGCAGCCGCGCGGCGCTGGGCTCGGGCAGCAGGTCCAGGGCCCCGACGGGGTGGACCTTCCAGTGCCCGGTGGCCGCGACCCGGGCCACGGCGTCCTCGACGATCCGGATGAGGGGCTCCAGCTCGTCGGCGGACCGGTTGAGGTTGTCGGTGGACAGCAGGTAGAGGGTCACGATCTCGATGCCCTCGTCGGCGCACCAGCCCATGACCTCGACGACCTTGTCGGCGCCGGCGCGGTGCCCATGGGAGCTGGGCGCCCCGAAGGCCTTGGCCCAGCGCCGGTTGCCGTCGAGGATGATGCCGACGTGGCGGGGCAGCACGGCCGGGTCCAGCGACCGTTCCAGCCGCCGCCCGTACGCGCCGTAGAGGAGATCGCGGAGGCCCATCGGCGCTCACCGTATACCCGCCGGTGCGCCCGTCCGGACGCCGATCGGGCGTTCTCCTTGACCGGTTGACAGTGGTTACCTACGGTCTGAGCACCGACGACGCCGTCGGTGGCCCCGGACGCGTCCGGGGCCCGCGCTGCCGCGACGACGCGGCTCGTCCCGGAGGAACCGCATGTCCGCCACGACCTCCCGCCGGTCACTGCTCACCCTGGCCCTGTCCGCGCCGCTGGTCGGCACCGTCCTGGCCGCCTGCGGCGACTCCGGCCCGGCCGGTGGCTCGTCCGCGGGTGCCACCATCTGGATCCTCACCGGCCAGCCCGGTGAGGGCATCCGCACGGACTCGGTGAACGCCTTCAACGAGGCGAACCCCGACTCCGAGCTGGTCCTGTCCTCCTACCAGAACGACGCCTTCAAGGCGAAGATCCGCACCGCCATCGGCGCGAACCAGAGCCCGACGGTCATCTGGACGTGGGGTGGCGGTGGCCTGCGCGACTACGTGAAGAACGGCCAGGTGGAGGACCTCACGTCGTTCTTCGCCGAGAACGCCGAGCTGAAGGACAAGCTGTTCGCCAGCGCCTTCGGCGCGGCCACGGTCGACGACAAGATCTACGCCGTCCCGTGCGAGAACGTCTCCCCGATCGTCATGTTCTACAACATGCGGCTGTTCGAGAAGGTCGGCGCGCAGCTGCCGAAGACGTGGGACGACGTCATGGCGCTGGTCCCGACGTTCAACGCCGCCGGCATCGCCCCGTTCTCCCTGGGCGGGCAGTCGCGGTGGACGAACATGATGTGGCTGGAGTTCCTGTACGACCGCATCGGCGGGTCGGAGCTGTTCACCTCCATCTACGAGGGCACCCCGGACGCCTGGTCGCACCCGGACTCGATCGACGCCCTCACCAAGGTGCAGGACCTGGTGCGCGCCAACGGCTTCATCAACGGGTTCGCCTCCATCACGGCCGACTCCAACGCCGACCAGGCGCTGCTGTACACGGACAAGGCCGCGATGATGCTGCACGGGGCGTGGACGTACGGGGCGATGAAGACCGACGGCGGCGACTTCGTCACCGGCGGCCACCTGGCCTGGTCGACGTTCCCGGAGGTGACCGGCGGCAAGGGCGACCCCAGCGACAGCGTCGGCAACCCGTCCTCCTACTACGCGCTGTCCTCCCAGGCCAGCGACGAGGCGAAGACGGCGGCGAAGAAGTACTTCGCCGAGGGCCTGATCACCGACGCGACCACGAAGGCGTGGGTGGAGTCCGGCTCGGTCCCGATCATCAACGGCTCCGACAGCCTGTTCACCGGTTCCGAGGACGCCGAGTGGCTGCAGTTCGTCTACGACACCGCCTCGCAGGCGAAGGTCTTCCAGCAGTCCTGGGACCAGGCCCTGTCGCCGACGCAGGCCGAGGCGCTGCTGGACAACATCTCCAAGCTGTTCGGGCTGGCCATCACGCCCGAGGAGTTCGCGGCGAACATGAACGCGACCCTGGCCGGGTAGCCCGCCGGCGGCTCCCGGGCACGCGTGCAACGGCTACCGTCGCCCCATGACGGCCGACGCCCACCACGACACCGCCGCGCTCGTCGCCGCGGTGAAGCCGAAGCTGAGGGGCTGGCTGCACGCCGGCACGTTCCCCGCGGTGCTCGTCGCGGGGACGGCGCTGGTCTGCCTGGCCCCGACGCCGGGGGCCCGCTGGGCCGCGGTGGTCTTCGCCGTCACCGCGGCCCTGCTGTTCGGCACGAGCGCGCTGTACCACCGCGGCGACTGGTCCCCGCGGTGGGCGGCGGTGCTGCGCCGGCTGGACCACAGCAACATCTTCCTCATCATCGCCGGCACCTACACCCCGCTGGCGGTGACGACGCTGCCGGCGGGGAAGGCGCGGACCCTGCTGACGGTCGTGTGGGCGGGGGCGCTGGCGGGGGTGGCGTTCCGGGTCCTGTGGATCGGCGCCCCCCGGTGGCTGTACACGCCCGTCTACCTGGCCCTGGGCTGGGTCGCGGTGGGCTACCTGGGGGACTTCGCCCGCGGCGGCGGGGTCGCGGTGGCGGTGCTCGTCGTCGTGGGGGGCCTGCTGTACTCCCTGGGCGCGCTCGCCTACGGGACCAAGCGCCCCAACCCCAGCCCGCGCTGGTTCGGCTTCCACGAGGTGTTCCACGCCTTCACCGTCGTGGCGTTCACCGCGCACTACGTGGGGATCTCCCTGGCCACCTACGGGCACGCCGCCTGAGCGGGCCCACCCGGCCGGGCCCGCACCCGGTCAGCCCCGGCGCGCCCCCACGGCCGCGGCCAGCTCGGCCACCTCCGTCGTCGGGGCCTGGCACACCTGACCGCGGCACACGTACGCCGCGGCGCGCCCGCCCACGAGGTCGCGGTGCGCCAGCAGCTCGGGCACCGACTCCCCCGGGACCCCGCGCGCCACGACGAGCCCGGGGGCCGTCCCGGCGAGGGCGACCCGGTGCAGCGCGGCCGTCCCCGCGTCCCCGGCCGCCCCGACCACGGCCACCTCCCGCGGCCCGTCCGCCAGCGCCTCGGCGACGGCCAGGCCCCAGCCGGCGAACCGCGGTGAGGCCGCCGCGACGGCCCCGGCGACCCCCAGCGCCCGCCGCGCGGCGTCGCCGAACTCCGCCGAGCCGGTCAGCGCCCCCAGCGACAGCAGGACCCCCGCCGCCGCGGACCCGCCCGAGGGCGTCGCGCCGTCGGTGGGGTCCGCGGGTGACCCGGCCCCGGCCCGGGCCGCCGACAGCGCCGGGTCGACGTCGGCGACGTCGACGAGGCCGTCGGGGCCGTCGAAGCGGTCCAGGACCTCCCGGCCCAGCTCCAGGGCCACGTCGAAGAAGCGCCGCTCCCCCGTCGCCGCGTGCAGGGCCAGCAGGCCCTCGGCGAGGTCGGACAGGTCCTCCAGGACCGCGGCCGGTGTCCCCACCACCCCGTCGCGCGAGACCCGCCGCCACCGGCCGTCGACCCGGTGGACGTCCAGCAGGAACTCCGCGGCCCCGCGCGCGGCGAGCAGCAGGTCGGGGCGCTCCAGCAGCGCCCCCGCCTCGGCCAGCGCCGCGACGGCCAGCCCGTTCCAGGCCAGCACCACCTTGTCGTCGCGGGCCGGCTGCGGGCGGTCGGCGCGGGCGGCGGCCAGCCGCTCGCGGACCCGTTCCCAGCGGTCGAGCTCCTCGCCGGGGTCGCGCGTCAGCCGGGCCGTGGAGGTGCCGTGCTCGAAGGTGCCCGCCTCGGTGACGCCGAGCAGCTCGGCCGCCCACGGCCCGTCGTCGAGGCCGAGGACCTCCACGAGGTCGCCGGGCGTCCACACGTACGTGGCGCCCTCGACGGCGTGCGGGTTCCCCTGCGCGTCCGGGACGGGGGTGTCGGCGTCCAGCGAGGCCGCGAACGCGCCCTGCGGGGTGCGCAGGTCCCGCAGCAGGAACTCGCACGTGTGCTCGGCGACGCGGCGGTGCTCGGCGTCCCCCGTGGCGCGCCAGGAGTGCAGGTAGACGCGGGCCAGCAGCGCGTTGTCGTAGAGCATCTTCTCGAAGTGGGGGACGACCCAGCCGGCGTCGACGGCGTACCGGGCGAAGCCGCCGCCGACCTGGTCGGCGGTGCCGCTGCGGGCCATGGCCGTCAGCGTCCGCCGCACCAGGCCCGCCGCCTGGTCCGAGCCGGTCCGGGCGGCGTGCCGCAGGAGGAACTCGCACACCATGGACGGCGGGAACTTCGGCGCCCCGCCGAACCCGCCGTGCACGACGTCCTCCTCGGCGGCCAGGGCGTCCACCGCGGCGGCCAGCTCGTCCGGGCCGGGCACGTCCCCGGCGGTGGGCACCATCGCCCCCAGGGCCGCGGCGATGCGGCCGCTGGAGGCCAGCACCTCCCCGCGCCGGTCCCGCCACGCTTCGCTCACCGCGGCCAGGAGCTGGCGGAAGGACGGCAGCTGCGGGTGCGGGCGGGGTGGGAAGTAGGTGCCGGCGTAGAAGATCTGCCCGTCCGGGGTGCAGAACGTCGTCATGGGCCAGCCGCCCTGACCGGTCATGGCCGTCGTGGCGGCCATGTGCACGGCGTCGACGTCGGGCCGCTCCTCCCGGTCGACCTTGACGTTGACGAACCACGCGTTCATCTCCGCCGCGGTGGCCGGGTCCTCGAACGACTCGTGGGCCATGACGTGGCACCAGTGGCAGGCCGCGTACCCCGTGGAGACGAGGACGGGCACGTCCCGGCGGCGGGCCTCGGCGAACGCCTCGGCGCCCCACTCCTGCCAGTCGACGGGGTTGTCGGCGTGCTGCAGGAGGTAGGGGCTGGTGGACCGGGACAGGCGGTTGGGCACCGGACCACCGTGGCACGCGGACCGGGCGGGCGACACCCGGCGCGGTAGCGTCCGGCCCGTGAGCACCCCCACGCGGTTCGGGATCCTCGGCACCGGCCACTGGGCCCGCACCACCCACGCCGCCGCGCTGCGCGCGCACCCCGACGTCGAGCTCGTCGGGTTCTGGGGCCGCGACCCCGCGCACGCGCGGGACGCCGCGGCGCAGCACGGGACGACGGCGTTCGGGGACCTCGACGACCTCCTGGGGCGGGTGGACGCCGTGACGGTGGCCCTGCCCCCGGACGTGCAGGCGCAGGTCGCGGTGCGCGCCGCGGACCGGGGCCGGCACCTGCTGCTGGACAAGCCCCTCGCGACGACCCTGCCGGGTGCGCGGGCCGTGGTGGAGGCGGTGCGGCGCAACGGTGTCGCCTCGGTGGAGTACCTGACGTACCTGTTCCAGCCGGACATCACGACGTGGCTGGAGCGGATGCGGGCGCTCGCGGCCGAGCACGGCCCGTGGGAGGGCGGGGTGTTCCGCTGGGCGGGGTCGATCGACGCCCCGGGCAGCCCCTACGGGGCGTCGGCGTGGCGCCGGGAGCGCGGGGGCCTGTGGGACACCGGCCCGCACGCGCTGTCGATCGCCCTGGAGCTGTTCGGCCCCGTCGAGCGGGTCAGCGCGGGGCGGGGGCCGCGGGACGCGGTGACCGTGGCGCTGGAGCACGCCGGCGGCGCGGGGACGTCGCTGTCGCTGACGCTGACGGCGCCGCAGGGGGCGGGCGGGTCGTTCGCGACGGTCTGGGGCCCCGGCGGCCGGCACGACCTGCCGCGCTTCACCGGCACCCCGCAGGAGGGTTTCGCCCGGGCCGTGGACCGGTTGCGCCGGGCCGCGGCGACGGGTGAGCCGGACGCCCTGGACGTGCGCCGGGCCGCCGCCGCGGTCGCGGTCCTGGCCGCGGTCGAGGAGCACCTCGCGCGGCCGGACCGGGCCACGGCCGTCCCTCAGCCCTGAGGCCCGCGGGCGGGGTCCTGCGCGTCGGGCCCGGGCGCCCCGGTCCCCTCCTCCGGCTCGGCCTCCGGTCCGGCGTCGGCCCCGGGCTGCTCCGAGTGCCGCACGCGCTGGATGCGGCGCGCCATGCTGCGGCCCAGGAAGTACACGGCCACGGCGAGGACGAACAGCACCACGAACCCCCGCAGCCCGGGGGTCACGAGGTCGGCGTCCACGTCCGGGGTGGTCGTGCCCGCTGTGCTCGTGCTCGTGGCGGTGCTGGACGTGGTGGGCGAGGGGGTCGCCAGCGGGAACTGCGCGATCACGGGCGCAGCCCCGCGAACAGGTCGTCCTCGGGCGTGGTCGTCGGCACGTGGCTGATCGCGAGGTGGAAGTCCTCGGTGGGCCACAGCTCGCGCTGCAGCTCCAGCGGCACCCCGAAGAACCAGCCGTCGGGGTCGATCTGCGTCGCGTGCGCCAGCAGCGCCCGGTCGCGGGTCTCGAAGAACTCCCCGCACTCCACGCGCGTGGTGATCTCCAGCTCCTTGCGCGCGCCGGGTTCCTCCTCGGCGATGCGCTTCATCCACTCCGCGAACGGGGACTCCTCGCCCCGGGCCAGGAACGCCTCGTGGAAGGTGCGCATGCGGTCCCGGGAGAAGCTGGCGTGGTAGTAGAGCTTCGACGTCGTCCACGCCGGCCCCGCCTGCGGGAACCGCTCGGGGTCGGCGGCGGCGTGGAAGGCGGCCAGGGACACCGTGTGGGTCATGATGTGGTCCGGGTGCGGGTACCCACCGGACTCGTCGTAGGTCGTCATGACGTGCGGGCGGAACTCGCGCACCACGTGCACGAGGGCGTCCACGGTGAACTGCTCCGGCGTCAGGGCGAAGCAGCCCTTCGGCAGCGGCGGCAGCGGGTCACCCTCGGGCAGCCCGGAGTCCACGTAGCCGAGCCAGCGGTGCTGCACCCCCAGGATCCGGGCCGCCTCGGCCATCTCGTGCCGGCGGTACTCCCCCATGTCGCGCAGCAGGGTCGCGTCCTGCTTCAGGCGGGGGTTGAGCACGTCCCCGCGCTCGCCCCCGGTGCACGACACGACGAGCACCTCGACGCCCTCGGCCACGTACTTGGCCATCGACGCCGCACCCTTGCTGGACTCGTCGTCCGGGTGGGCGTGCACGGCCATGAGCCGCAACGTCTCCGCCACCGTGGCTCCTCTCACACGCGTTGTCGTCGGCACCCCGAGCGGCGAGGTGCGACCATCGGGGTCCATCCTCGCCGATCCGCGGTGCCGCCGGAGCACCGCCCTCGACCACGCAGGAGCACCGCCGTCGTGACCAGTCCCCACAGGCCCGGGGAAGTCCCCGCAGACGTCCTCGCCGCGCGGTACGGCCGGCGCCCGCCGCGCACCGGCCGGCCCTGGTACCGGCGCCCGGTCCGGCTCGCGGCGGCGGTCCTGGGCGCCGCGCTGCTGCTCGCCTACGGGGTGTGGCTGTCGGTGGACCAGTCCCGGGGGCCGTCCTACACCGAGATCAGCCACCGCGTCCTGGACGACCGGATCGCGGAGATCCGGTTCAGCGTCACGCGGCCGGCGGGCACGGCCGTGCGCTGCCAGGTGCACGCCCTGGACGAGAGCTCCGCGGAGGTGGGGCTGCTGCAGGTGGACGTCCCGGCCTCCCCGGAGACCGACGTCCAGCAGACGGTGCAGGTCAGGACGACGTCGCGGGCCGTGACGGTCGGGGTGGAGTCCTGTTCGGCGGTGTCGTCCTGAGCCGTTGGAGCTAGGCTTGTCGCTTCGAGTCGCCCGCTCCCGCGCCGCGGGGCCGGGCGACTCGGTTTTTGCGCCGGGAGGCAGGAGGCCGCCCGGGAGGTACGTGACAGGGAGCACACCGTGAGCGACACGACCACCGGCAGCACGACCTGGCTGACGCAGGACGCCTACGACCGCCTCAAGGCCGAGTACGAGCACCTCGCCGGTGAAGGCCGCACGGAGCTCGCCAAGCGCATCGAGCAGGCGCGCGAGGAGGGCGACCTCAAGGAGAACGCGGGCTACCACGCGGCCAAGGAGGAGCAGGGCAAGCAGGAGCTGCGCATCCGCCAGCTGCGCCACCTCCTGGAGACCGCGCAGGTCGGCGAGGCGCCCGCCTCGGCGTCCGGGGAGGTCTCCCTGGGGCACGTCGTGACCGTCGAGCTGGCCGGCGACGAGGTGAAGTTCCTGCTCGGCAGCCGCGAGGTGGGGGACGCCGCGGGGCTGGACGTCTACTCCGAGAAGTCCCCGCTGGGCGCGGCCATCCTGGGCCGCAAGCCCGGCGACGAGGTCCAGTACACGGCCCCCAACGGCAAGGTGTTCCCCGTCAAGGTCGTGAGCACGGAGCCCTACACCGGCTGAGCGCCCCACCCCCTCCGGGCGCGCGGTGACCTCGCGCCCGACGGTCGAGCGCGGGGTCACCGCGCGCGCCGGGGCCGGCGCGCACCGGGCCGGCCGCGCTACCGCTTGACCCGCGCCGCCCCCTCGTCGCCGTCGACGGGCTCGGCCTCGTCGTGCGGTGGGGGTGCCTCCGGCGCCAGGGGCGCGTCCGAGTCGGTGATCTCCTCGACCTCCTCGGTGGGCCGCCCGCCCCGGGCCAGGGCACCGACGCCCGTCTTGAGCACCGCGACCAGCGGCACCGCGAACAGCGCCCCGACGATCCCGAAGACCGTCGCACCGCCGGCCACGGCGAGGATGACGGCCAGCGGGTGCACGGCCACGGCGCGTCCCATGAGGAACGGCTGCAGCAGGTGCGACTCGACCTGCTGGACGAGGATCACCACGCCCAGCATGATCAGCGCCGTCACGAAGTCGTGGGCCACGAGGGCGACGAGGACGGCGACGGTCCCCGACAGCAGCGCCCCCACGATGGGGATGAAGGCGCCGAGGAAGACGAGCAGCCCCAGCGACGTGGCGAGCGGGACGCGCAGGACCGCCGCCCCGATCGCCACGCCGACGCCGTCGACGAGGGCGACGACGATCGTGGCCCGCATGTAGTGGGTCAGGGTCACCCAGGACTGCCGGGCCGCGTCGTCCAGCGGGTCCTGCGCCGGCCGCGGCAGCAGGTGCACGAGCCAGGACCAGATCCGCCGGCCCTCCAGCAGGAAGAAGAACGAGGTGAACAGGCAGATGAAGAACCCGGCCACGAGGTGCCCGGCCGTGGACACGACCCCGGTCGCGCCCGCGATGAGCGCGTCCTGGTTGTCCGTGGCCGCCTGCTGGAGCTCGGCGACGTAGTCGGAGATGGCCGTGGACGTCAGGTGCAGGGGGCCGGTCGAGAGCCACCGCTCGACCTCGCCGACGCCCTGGGTGGCCGAGGACGCCAGGTCCGACCACTGGCTGGAGGCCTGCGACCCGACGATCGTCACGAGCCCGGCCACCACGCCGGCGGCGACGAGCAGCGTCACCAGGGCCGCCACGGCCCGCGGGACGTGCAGGCGCACGTCCAGCAGGTTCACCACGGGTGCGAGCAGCGCCGCGATGAGCATCGCCACGAGGACCGGGATGAAGATCTCGCTGACGAAGCTGAGGCCGTAGGCGAGCACCACGACGGCCACCGCGACCACGACGAACCGCCACGACCAGTCCGCGGCCGTCCGCAGCGCCGGGCTGACGTAGGGCCGGTGCGGGGGCTGGGGCTGGGCCATGCGGGTCATCCTCCCGCGCCGCCGGTCACCCGGCTCGCGGGGCGCGACCCGTCGCCATCTGACCGGAGCGGACGTAGGTTCGCCCGTGTGAGCATCAGCGACACCACCACGCTGCCCCTCGAACCGCCCGCCGACCTCCCGCGCACCCTGGGTGCGCTGCGCGCCTCCGGTCACCGGCACGTGCCGGTGAAGGAGGAGCTGCGCACCAACCTCGTCGCCCGCATGAAGGCCGGCGAGGACCGCTTCCCCGGTGTCGTCGGCTACGAGGACACCGTGGCCCCCGAGCTGGAGCGTGCCCTGCTGGCCGGCCACGACGTCGTCCTGCTCGGCGAGCGCGGGCAGGGCAAGACGCGCCTGCTGCGCTCGCTCGTCGGCCTGCTCGACGAGTGGACCCCCGTCATCGAGGGGTCGGAGCTCAACGAGCACCCCTACACCCCGCTGACCCCCGCCTCCCGCCGCCGCGTCCGCGAGGAGGGCGAGGACCTGCCCGTGGCGTGGTTGCACCGGTCGCTGCGCTACGGCGAGAAGCTCGCCACGCCCGACACCTCCGTGGGCGACCTCATCGGCGACGTCGACCCCGTCAAGGTCGCCGAGGGCCGCGCGCTGGGCGACCCCGAGACCATCCACTTCGGGCTCGTGCCCCGCACCAACCGCGGCGTCTTCGCGATCAACGAGCTGCCCGACCTGGCCGAGCGCATCCAGGTCTCGCTGCTCAACGTGCTGGAGGAGCGCGACATCCAGGTCCGCGGGTACCAGCTGCGGCTGCCGCTGGACCTGCTGCTCGTGGCCAGCGCCAACCCCGAGGACTACACCAACCGCGGGCGGATCATCACCCCGCTGAAGGACCGGTTCGGCGCCGAGGTCCGCACGCACTACCCGCTGGAGCTGTCCCTGGAGGTCGACCTCGTCCGGCAGGAGGCCGCCACGGTCGCCGAGGTCCCCGAGCACCTGCTGGAGGTCGTCGCGCGGTTCACCCGGGCCGTGCGCGAGTCCCCCGCCGTCGACCCGGCCTCGGGCGTCTCGGCGCGGTTCTCCATCGCGGCCGCCGAGACCGTCTCGGCGGCGGCCCTGCGCCGGCACGCGCTGTCCGGGGAGGTGACCCCGCCGGTGGCGCGCGTGGGCGACCTGCACACCGTCGTCAGCGTCCTGGGCGGCAAGGTCGAGTTCGAGCAGGGTGAGGAGGGCCGGGAGGTCGAGGTCCTGGAGCACCTGCTGCGCACGGCCATCGCCGAGACGTACCGCTCGCTGCTGGGCGGGGCGGAGCTGTCGGGGTTCTCCGAGCTGGTCACCGACGGCCGCACCATCGAGACGGGCGACCTGGTGCCGGCCGAGCGGCTGCTGGAGCAGGTCGGGACGGTCGCCGGGCTGGCGCAGGTGCTCGAGCGGCTCGGGCTGAGCGAGGTGACGCCCGGGCGGGCGGCGGCCGGGGTGGAGTTCGTCCTGGAGGCCCTGCACCTGACGCGGCGGCTGGACAAGCTCGTCCTGGACGACGGCCGGACCGTCTACGGCAGCTGAGCCCGCGCGCCCCGGCGCACGAGCACCGCGAGGCAGAACCCGGTGAGCAGCGCCACGAGGTGCCCCAGGGCGGTGGGGTCGGGTGCGGCGGCCAGGACCGCCGCCAGGACGGCCGACGGCAGCAGGACGTAGGGGACGCGCAGCCGGCGCGGGACCCGCGCGGCGAGCAGCCCGACGACGCAGGCCAGGCCGTAGCTGACCCCGACGTCGGGCGCGTGCGCGACGGCGGGGTCCAGGCGGCCGTGGGTCAGCCCCGCGACGAGCACGACGGCGACGACCAGCGTCGCGCCGACGTGCCCGAAGGCGAACGCGACGAGCGTGGGTAACCGCCCCAGCCACCGGGCGCTCGCGGTGAGGGCGACGACGAGGGGCACCAGGACGAGCAGCCCCGCGGTGTCCGGCACGACGACCGCGGACAGCAGCAGGACCCGGAACGGGAACCGCCGCAGGTTGTCCAGGTTCGTGCTGGAGTCCTGCACGAACCCGGCGCGCCCGGCCCCGGTCTGGAAGCGCAGGGCGGTGTAGACCGCGAGGACGACGGCGGCGTGGAGCAGGCCGAGGCCGGCACCGCGGCCGGCGCGACGCAGGAGGCGCACCGGCCCAGTGTCGGTGCGCCCCCTGGGAGGGAGCCGGGCGTCAGTCGTTCTGGGGGAAGCCCAGGTTCAGGCCGCCGTGGGAGGGGTCCAGCCAGCGCTCGGTGACGACCTTGCCGCGGGTGAAGAAGTGCACGCCCTCGGTGCCGTGGGCGTGGGTGTCGCCGAACAGCGACTGCTTCCAGCCGCCGAAGGAGAAGTACCCGACGGGCACCGGGACGGGCACGTTGATGCCGATCATGCCGACCTGGACCTCGTTGCGGAACTTGCGCGCCGCCCCGCCGTCGTTGGTGAAGATCGCCACGCCGTTGCCGTAGCGGTTGGCGTTGATGAGCTCCAGTCCCTCGTCGTAGCCGGCAACGCGGACCACGGACAGGACGGGGCCGAAGATCTCGTCGGTGTAGATGGACTGCTCGGGGGTGACCTTGTCGAACAGGGTCGGCCCGAGCCAGAAGCCGTCGGCGTCGCCGTCGGGGACGACCTCGCGGCCGTCGATCACGAGCTCGGCGCCCTCGGCGACCCCGGCCTCGACGTAGCCGGTGACCTTGTCGCGGTGCGGGCCGGTGACCAGCGGGCCCATGTCGCAGCCGCGGCGGCCGTCACCGGTGCGCAGCGTCGCGACCCGCTCCCCGATCTTGGCGATGAGCTCGTCGGCGACCGAGTCGACCGCGACGAGGGCCGAGACGGCCATGCAGCGTTCCCCGGCGGAGCCGAACCCGCCGTTGACGGCCGCGTCGGCGGCCAGGTCCAGGTCGGCGTCGGGCAGGACCAGCATGTGGTTCTTCGCCCCGCCCAGGGCCTGCACGCGCTTGCCGTGCGCGGTGGCGGTCTCGTACACGTACCGGGCGATGGGGGTCGAGCCCACGAAGGAGACCGAGGCGACGTCGGGGTGGGTCAGCAGGCCGTCGACGGCGACCTTGTCGCCGTGCAGGACGTTGAAGACGCCGTCGGGCAGGCCCGCCTCCTTCCACAGCGCGGCGATGAAGTTCGCCGCGGACGGGTCCTTCTCGCTGGGCTTGAGGACGACGGTGTTGCCGGTGGCGATGGCCAGGGGGAAGAACCACATGGGGACCATCGCCGGGAAGTTGAACGGGGAGATGATCGAGACCACGCCCAGCGGCTGACGGATCGAGAAGACGTCGACCTTGGTCGAGGCGTTCTCGGTGAAGGCGCCCTTGAGCAGGTGGTTGACGCCGCAGGCCAGCTCGACGATCTCCTGACCGCGCGAGACCTCCCCCAGGGCGTCGGACAGGACCTTGCCGTGCTCGGCGGTGATGATCTCGGCCAGCTCGCCCTTGCGGGCGTTGAGCAGCTCGCGGAAGGCGAACAGGATCGTGGTGCGGCGGGCCAGGGAGGTGTCGCGCCAGGCGGGGAAGGCGGCCTTGGCGGCGGCGACGGCGGCCTCGACGTCGGCGGGGGCGGCCAGCGCGAGGGTCTTGGTGCGCTTGCCGGTCGCGGGGTCGTACACGTCCGCCGCCCGGTCACCGGACCCGGCCGCCTCGGCCCCGGCGATCCAGTGCAGGACGTGCGGCAGGTCGGGGGTGGAACCAGGAGCACCAGCGTCTGCGGTGGTGCTGGCGGTGGTGGTCGTCACGGGTGCCCTCCTCGGACGTCATCGGCGGGACGGCTCCCGCCGGGGAGTCGAACGGGCCCCATCATGCCACCAGCGGCGCCCTGTTTGTCCAGACAAACTGTCATTGATCTCGGGGTGGGTGCGACGGCCCGTCGGCCCGACCCGTGGCGTCCCCGCGGCAGCGGACGTAGCGTTCGGGCGTGGCTCGGGATGCGTGGAGCAGGCGGCGCGGCGGTCGGTACCGGTACGGGGAGTGGGCCGGCGGCCCCGACCCGCTGGCCCCGCCCTACGACGTGCGCGCCGCCCTGGACCGGGTCGGCCAGGAGGTGCTGAACGGCGGCTCCCTGCGCGAGGCCCTGCGCGACCTGCTGCGCCGGGGCCCCGACGGCCGGTCCGGGCTGGAGGACCTGCGGGCCCGCGCGGCCCGGATGCGCCGCGAGGCCGCCCGCCGCGGGGACCTCGACGGGGCCCTGACCACCGCGCGCGCCCAGCTGGACCAGGCGCTGGCCGCCGAGCGCGAGGAACTGGCCGGCCGCGACGGCGACGACGCCCGGTTCGCCGAGGCCCGCCTCGACGCCCTCCCCCGCTCCACCGCCCAGGCCGTGCGCGACCTGGAGGACTACCCGTGGGCCTCGGAGCAGGCGCGGCAGCAGTACCAGCAGATCCTCGACCGGCTGCGCGAGGACGTCGTGGGCCAGCAGTTCCGCGGCATGAAGGAAGCCCTGCAGAACGGCAGCCCCGAGACGATGCAGGCACTCAAGGACATGATGAGCGACCTCAACGACCTGCTCGCCAAGAAGGCCCGCGGCGAGGACACCCCCGAGGACTTCGCCGAGTTCATGGCCAAGCACGGGGACACCCTCGGCGAGGAGGGCGTGGAGGACCTCGACGACCTCGTCGACGCCCTCGCCCGCCGCGCCGCGGCCGCCTCACGGCTGATGCGCTCGCTGTCCCCGCAGCAGCGCGAGGAGCTGTCCTCGCTCATGCAGCAGGCGATGGGTTCCGACGTCGACCTGCAGGCGCAGATGGCCCAGCTCAACGACAACCTGCGCGCGCTGCGCCCGGACCTGGACTTCTCCCGCGGCGAGCGCGTGCGCGGCCGCGGGGACCAGCCCCTGGACTACGGCGAGGCCGCCGACGCCCTGCAGGACATCTCCGAGCTCGACGACCTGCTCGACCAGCTCGGCCAGGAGCACCCCGGCGCGACCCTGGACGACGTCGACGTCGAGGCCCTAGAGCGTCAGCTCGGCCGGGGCGCCGCGGACGACCTGCAGCGGCTGCGCGAGCTGGAGCGCGAACTGCAGCGGCAGGGCTGGCTGTCCCGCTCCGCCGACGGCCTCACGTTGTCCCCCAAGGCGTTGCGGCGTCTGGGCCAGACCGCCCTGCAGGAGGTGCTGGGCCGGCTGGACACCGGCGGGCGCGGCGACCACGAGAACACCGACGCCGGGTCCGGCGGCGAGCCCACCGGCGCCACCCGGCGCTGGCGGTTCGGCGACGAGCAGCCCCTGGACGTCGTGCGGACCGTCTCGAACGCCCTGAAGCGGGGGACGGCCTCGGGCGGGGCGGTGAAGCTGTCGTGGGAGGACTTCGAGGTCGTCGAGACCGAGCGGCGCGCCGGGGCGGCCGTCGCGCTGTGCGTCGACCTGTCGTTCTCGATGGCCGCCGAGGGCCGCTGGGGGCCCATGAAGGAGACGGCCCTGGCCCTGTCCCACCTCATCTCCACGAAGTTCCCCTACGACGAGCTGCAGATCATCGGCTTCGGCCTGCACGCCCAGCCCATGACCGTCGGGGAACTGGCCGAGGTCGAACCCGACTTCGTGCAGGGCACCAACCTGCAGCACGCGCTGAGCATCGCGCGCCGCCACGTGCGCCGGCACCCCGACGCCGAACCCGTCGTCCTGGTCATCACCGACGGCGAGCCCACGGCGCACCTCGACGACTCGTACGGCACCCCGCAGGCGGTCTTCCAGTGGCCGCCGACGGCCGAGACGATCCGCGCCACCGTCCACGAGGTCGACCTGCTCACGCGGTTCGGGGCGACCATCAACCTGTTCATGCTCGGCGAGGACCCCGGTCTGCGCCGCTTCGTCGACGCCGTCGCCCGCCGCAACGGCGGCCGGGTGCTGTCCCCCAGCCCCGACCGGCTGGGGCAGTACGTCGTCGACGACTACCTCAAGGCCCGCGCCGGCCGCCGCGCGAACCGCCGCGCCTCCTGACCCGTCGCGACTCGATCTCTGCCCTGCTCGATCACCGAAGTGCTTGATCACCGCCCCCCGCGGTGATCAAGCACTTCCGTGATCGAGCACTTCCGCGTCGGGGTTCTCGTCGGCGTGCGCGACGTGGCGCAGCGCCCGCCACAGCAGCACGACCAGCACCGCCGAACCCGCGAAGGCGAACCAGAACGGCGCCGTCACGCCCAGGTGCTGCGCCAGGGCACCCCCGACCCCGCTGCCCAGCGCGAGGCCGCCGAACGTCCCCACGGTGTTCACCGCCGTCACCCGGCCCTGCAGGCCCTCGGGAACGGCGCGCTGGCGGACGGTGAGCGACGTCGTGCCCCACACGAACGCGTGCGCGCCGAACACGACGAACACCGGCAGGGCCACCCACGCCGACCGGGCCAGCGCCAGCGCGAGGTGGGTGAGGGTCTCCACGACCAGCCCGACGCGCATGAGGTCGCCGAGGGAGACGCGCCGGACGATCCACCCGTACGACAGCGTCCCCGCCACCCCGCCGACCGCGCCGGCCGTCGTCACCAGGCCGTAGCCGACCGGGCCCAGGCCGAGCCGCTGCGTGGAGTACAGGACCAGCACCGACCAGGCCGCGCCGAACGTGACGTTGAAGGTGAAGATCGTCACGACGAGGGTCCGGACGGCCGGGTGGTGCGCCGTCCAGCGGACCCCCTCGACGACGTCGTGCCACGGGTGGGTGGCCGGGCGCGCCGCCCGGGGCGGCAGCCGCAACCGGCCGACGAACACGGCCGCCAGCGCGCACAACCCGGCCTGCGCCGCGAACGGCGTCGCCGCCCCGGCCGTGAACAGCGCCGCGCCCAGCGGGGGGCCGGCCAGCTGGTTCACCGTCACGAACCCCGTCTGGACGCGCGCGTTGGCCACGGCCAGGTCGTCGCGGGCCACCAGCGCCGGCAGCAGCGTGCTCGCGGTGTTGTCGGCGAAGACCTCCGCTGTGGCCAGCAGGAACAGCGCGCCCAGGACGAGGGGCACCGTCGCGCGCCCGCCCGCGACCAGCCCCGCCAGCGCCAGCAGCAGGACGGCCCGCACGACGTCGACGGTGACGACGACGAGGCGTCGGTCCAGCCGGTCGGAGACCACGCCGGCGCTGAGCCCGAACAGCAGCGGCGGCAGCCACGCCGCCAGCGCGGCCAGCGCGACGGGGAACGCCTCGCGCGTCAGGGAGGTGACCAGCAGCGGCCCGGCGGCCAGGGCCAGGCCGTCACCGAGGTTGGCCGCCCAGCTGGAGGCGATGAGCCAGCGGAACCCCGGGCCCAGCCGCCGGGGCAGGACGACCTCGACGACCCGGGCGGCGCTGCTCACCCGGGCACGCTGGCACGCCCGGGCCCGTCCCCGCCACGTGGTTCCGCGGCGCCCGGCGGGGCGGTCGTGAGGAGGCGCGGCAGTGCTCGATCACCGGAGTGCTCGATCACCGGAGTGCTCGATCACCGAGGGCCTCCCCCGGTGACCGAGCACGACGGTGGCCGAGCGCTCCCGGCGGTCTCAGCCCAGCGCCTGCGCGAGGTCGGCGACGAGGTCGTCGGCGTCCTCGATGCCGACCGACAGCCGGACGAGGTCGTCGGGGACCTCCAGCAGCGACCCCGCGACGGAGGCGTGCGTCATCTTCCCGGGGTGCTCGACGAGGGACTCCACCCCGCCGAGGGACTCCCCCAGGGTGAACAGCTCGGTCGCCCCGCAGACCGCGAGCGCGTCCTCGACCGAGGCCGTGCGGAACGAGATCATCCCCCCGAAGCGCTTCATCTGCTTCGCGGCGACGTCGTGGTTGCGGTGCTCGGGCAGGCCCGGGTAGAGGATCCTCGTCACGCGCGGGTGCGACTGGAGGAACTCCACGACGCGCTCGGCGTTGTCGCAGTGCCGTTCCATCCGCACCGCGAGGGTCTTCAGGCCGCGCTGGACCAGCCAGGAGTCGAACGGCCCGGGGACCGCGCCCATCGCGTTCTGGTGGAACGCGATCCGCTCGGCCAGGGAGTTCCCGCGGCCGTCGTCGCCGTCGCGCACGACGACGGCGCCGCCGACGACGTCGGAGTGCCCGCCGGCGTACTTCGTCGTGGAGTGCACGACGAGGTCCGCGCCCAGGGTCAGCGGGGTCTGCAGGTACGGCGTGGCGAAGGTGTTGTCGACGACGAGCAGCGCGCCGGCGGCGTGCGCGATCTCGGCGATGGCCGCGATGTCGCCCACCGTCAGCAGCGGGTTGGTGGGGGTCTCCAGCCACACCAGCCGGGTGCGGCCGGGCTGGACCGCGTCGCGCACGGCGTCCAGGTCGGCCAGGTCCACGGGGCTGTGCTCGACGCCCCACGGCTCGGCGACCTTCTTCACCAGCCGGTAGGTCCCGCCGTAGGCGTCGTTCGGGATGACGACGTGGTCGCCGGGGCGGCACAGCGCCCGCAGGATCCCGTCCTCGGCGGCCAGGCCGGAGGCGAACGCGAACCCGGCCGCGCCCTGCTCCAGGGCCGCGAGCTGGGTCTCCAGGGACGTGCGGGTGGGGTTGCCCGAGCGGGAGTACTCGTAGCCGGTGCCCAGCCCCGTCCGCAGCGCGCCGACGCCGTCCTGCTTGTAGGTGGAGACCTGGTAGATCGGGGTCACGACGGCGCCGGTGGCGGGGTCCGCCTCCTGGCCGGCGTGGATCGCGCGGGTCGAGAAGCCGGGGATCTGGTCGGAAGTCACACGGGAAGGCTAGACACCGCTGCGCTGTTGTTCTCCACGACACCGCTGAAGGGAGCGATGGATGCTGTTCGGCAACCCGTTCAAGACGACCATGGTCACCGCGGAGGACGCGCTGCGGGGCTCGCAGGAGCGCCGCTTCGAGGTCCCGGCGACGCACACCGTGCTCGGCACCCCGCTGGAGGGCCCCTGGCCCGAGGGCACCGAGGTCATCTCCTTCGGCATGGGCTGCTTCTGGGGCGCTGAGCGCATCTTCTGGCAGCAGCCGGGGGTCGTGACGACGGCGGCCGGCTACCAGGGCGGGTTCACCCCGAACCCGACGTACGAGGAGTCGGTGACGGGCCGCACGGGCCACGCCGAGACGGTGCTGGTGGCGTACGACCCGTCCGTGACCAGCGCGGAGCAGCTGCTGAAGGTCTTCTGGGAGAACCACGACCCGACGCAGGGCTACCGGCAGGGCAACGACCGCGGCACCGAGTACCGCTCGGCGGTCTACACGACGACCGACGAGCAGTTCGAGGCGGCCCAGCGCACGCGCGAGACGTTCCAGCGCGAGCTGACCGAGCACGGCCACGGCCGCATCACGACGGAGATCCGTCCCGCGAGCGAGGCCGGCCGGTTCTGGTACGCCGAGGACTACCACCAGCAGTACCTGCAGAAGGTCCCCAACGGGTACTGCAACCACGGCCCCAACGGCCTGACCTGCCAGATCGGTCTGGTCGCGAAGGACTGAGCCTCGACGCAGGGAGGGGGCGGAGCCACCTGGCTCCGCCCCCTCCCTGCTGCGTTCGCCCCCCGGCGTTCGCGTGGCAACCCGTCCCCCCGGCGGGGTGCCTGCGACGATCCTGTCAGAGGTCCGGGCGCACCGACACCGCCGCGCCGCCCCCCTTTAGGGGGTACGACTTCGCCGGTTCGGCCTTCTCGCGGGTCCCGGTCCCGGTACTGTCCCCCCGAGGAGGGGGTCTTCACGTGGTTGCCAACACCGGGCCCGGCGCGGCACCGGAGCCGGGGACGCTGCGCATCGCGGCGGTCGACGACCACCCTGCGCTGCTGTCGGGGCTGGAGCTGGAGCTGTCCCGCCTGGACCCGTCCACCGTCTTCGTCGCCACCGCCCCCACCGTGCCGGACCTGCTGCGCCGGATCGCCGGGACCACCCCGCCCGACGTCGTCCTGCTCGACCTGCGCCTGGGCGACGGGTCCACCCCGGCCCAGAACGTCGGCGACCTGCTGGCGGCGGGCACCCGGGTGCTCGTCTACACCGAGGGCCGCCAGCACGCCGAGGCGCTGGCCGCCATGCAGGCCGGTGCCCAGGGGGTGCTGCTGAAGGACCGCCCCGTGGCCACGGTCGCCGAGGCGCTGCACGCGGTCGCCGACGGCGACACCGTCTCCTCGGCCGAGACCGCCGCGGCCCTGCAGGTCGACGAGACACTCACCTCCCACCTGTCCCCGCAGGAGCGCCGGGTGCTGGAGCTGTACGCCGGCGGGATGCCCGCGCGGTCGGTCGCGCTGCGGCTGGGGGTGACGCTGGAGACGGCCAAGAGCTACCTCAAGCGGATCCGGGCCAAGTACGCCGCCGTCGACCGGCCCGCCTACACGCGCATGGAGCTGTACCGGCGCGCCGTCGAGGACGGGGTGCTGGCCCCGATGCCGTCGGCCCCGCCGACCCCGGACGGCCGTGCCCGCTGACCGGGCGGGCCGGTGACGCGCGGCGGGGTCCAGCGGCTGCTGGCCCTCGTCCTGCTGCTGGCCATCGTCTCGATCGTCCCGACCGTGGCGGCCAACCTGGCGGGCGGTCGGGGCGAGGCGCCGGGGTGGTGGTCGGCGACGGTCCTGGTCGCCTACGCCGCGGTCGCCGTCCTCCTGCTGGTCCAGGCCGTGCGGGGCTCCCGCTGGTGGGTCCTGTCGTGGGCGCTGGTGGTCGTCGGCGACGTGGCGCTGGCGACGTACCCGGCCGCGGTGGGGCACCGGCCCGACGACGACGTGCCGTGGGTGCTGGCCCTGTCGCCCATCACCGTGGGGGCCGGGGCGGTGGCGACCCCCACGCTGCTGGGCGCCCTGGCCCTGGCCCTGGTGCACCTGGGCCTGCGGCTGGCGCTGCAGCTGTCGGGGGTGTGGACGGTACCGGCGGACGTCGCCGTGCAGGAGGCCATCGGGCTGCTGGTCATCACGACCGCGGCCTCGGTCGCGGTGCTGGCGGTGCGGGGGGCGGCGCGGCAGGTGGAGACGGCCCGCGGCGGGGCGGAGCGGGCGACCGCGGAGGCCGCCGCGGCCCGGGCGGTGGAGCTGGAGAACTCCCGGTGGGACGGCATCGTCCACGACGACGTGCTGGCGTCCCTGTCGCTGACCGCGCACGCCCGCGACGACGGCGACCGGGTCCGGGCGCGGGCCGCGGCGGTGCGGGCGCTGGCCAGCGTCGAGCGCGACCCGGGCGCCGAGCGGGGACCGCTGCCGCTGGCGGACGTGGTCTCGCGGCTGACCGACGCGGTCCTGGAGCAGCACCCGGCGGCGGTCCTGACGCTGCCGGCCCCGCAGCAGGTGCGGGTGGACCCCGACGCGGCGGACGCGCTCGTGGCCGCCACCGCCGAGGCGTGCCGGAACGCGGTGCGCCACGGCGGCACCGGCGGGGTGCCCCCGGCGGTGCGGGTGCGGGTGCGCGCCACCGGGGACCGGCTGCTGGTGGAGGTGCGCGACGACGGCCGCGGCTTCGACCCCGCCTCGGCCACCCCCCGGCTGGGCCTGGTGGTCTCGGTGCGCCGCCGCGCCGACCTGGTGGGGGGCCGGGCCCTGGTGCGCTCGGCGCCCGGGGTGGGGACCGTGGTGCTGCTCAGCGTCCCGTTCGCGGGCGGCGCGGCGTGAGCGGTGTGCAGCGCGCGTGCCTGGTGGGCGCGGTCCTGTGGCTGTTCTCGCACGGCCCGCTGTCGGCGCTGCTGTCGCTGGACGCGCACCGGGCGCCGTGGCTGTCGCTGACGGCGCTGGCCGTGGTGCTGGTGGTCAGCGCATACGCGGTGAGCCCCCTGACGGGCCGCCCGCTGCACCTGCCGACGCCGGCCGCGGTGGCGGTGGCGGCGGTCGTGCCGCTGAGCGGGCTGGCGGTCACCCCGTTCCTGGACGAGTCGCTGTGGCGCACGTACGCGGACTACTGGCCGGGGCTGACGCAGATCGCCGTCGCGGCGCTGGTGATGCGCCGGCACCGGCTTCCCGCCCTGGCCGCCGAGCTGGCCTCGGCCGCGGTGCTCGGCGGGTGCCTGCTGGCCTCGGACCTGCCGAACCGGGCGGTCGCCTTCGCGGCCCTGAACCAGCCCGCCCTGGTGTGGTTCAGCGCGGCGCTGGGCGTGCGGTGGCTGTTCGACCGCACGGCGCGGGACGTGGCCCGGTTCGAGGCGGACGCCGGCCGCGCGGTCGCGGCCCGGGCGGTGACGGAGGCCCGTGAGGTCAGCGCCCGCCAGCGCCGCGAGGACCTGGAGCACAGCGTCGTCCCGCTGCTGCGCCGGGTGACCACCTCGGGACCGGAGGCCTCGGCCTGGCCGCTGCTGTCGCGGGCGGCGCTGACGCTGGAACGCCGGTTGCGCGACGACCTGCGCGCCCGGGAGCTGCTCGACGACAAGGTCCGGGCGGCCCTGCGCACGGCCCGGGACCGGGGCTGCGCGGTGGACGTCGTCGACGACCGGGGGCCCGCGGCGGCCGGCCCGCCGGGGTTCGCGGCCCAGCTGCGCACGGTCCTCGCGCCCGTCCTGGACGCCTGCGGCACGGCGCAGGTCACGCTGCGCCTGCCGCCGGGCGGGGGGTGGGCGACGCTGTCGGTGGACGGCTCGGCCGCCGAGGCCGACGCGGTGGCCGCGGCGCTGCGGATGGCCCACCTGCGCGGCGTGCAGCTCGCGGTCGCCTCCGACCTGCAGGTGGGGGACGGAGCCGGCTCGCTGTGGGCCGAGCTCCGTCCCGCCTGAGGCCCCGCCCGGGGCCGGACGGGGCCGGACGGGAACGCGGGGGCGGGCCGCTGCTCAGAACCCGTGGACGGCCAGGTACTGCCGCATCCGGGCGGTGGCCCCGACGGGGTCGGTCAGGACGCCCGCCTCGTCGGCCAGCCGGAACGTCGTGGCCTGGTGCACGGCGCTGCGCGCCGAGTGCAGCCCGCCCACCATGGCGTAGCCGGGCTGCCGCCCGTCGAGCCAGTTGAGGAACGCGATGCCCGCCTTGTAGTACGGGGTCGGGGCCCCGAACACGTGCCGGGCCAGCGGGACCGTGGGGTCCAGGGCGGCCCGGAACCCGGCGGTGTCCCCGGCGTCGAGCCGGGCCAGGCCGGCCGCGGCGACGTTCGCGATGCCCGCGAAGATGCCGAGCAGGGCGTCGGAGTGGAACTGCCCGTCGCCCTCGATGAGCTCGGGGTAGTTGAAGTCGTCGCCGGTGTAGAGGCGGACGCCCGCGGGCAGCCGCCGGCGCAGCCCCCTCTCGTGGTCGGCGTCGAGCAGCGACACCTTCACGCCGTCGACGTGGGCGGCGTTCGCGCGGACGAGGTCGACGAAGACGTCGGTGGCGGCGGCCACGTCGCGCGACCCCCAGTACCCGGCCAGCGCGGGGTCGAAGACGTCGCCCAGCCAGTGCAGCACGGCCGGCCGGCGCACCTGGGACAGCAGGTCCGCGTACAGCGCGAGGTAGTCGTCCGGCCCGGTGGCGGACGCGGCCAGGTGCCGGGAGGCCATGAGGATCGGCTGGGCGCCGGTGTCCTCGACGGTCGCCAGCTGCTCCTCGTAGGCGGCGCGGACCACCGGCAGCGGGTGGGTCCCGGGGGCGAGCTGGTCGGTCCCGACCCCGGCGGCGATGCGCCCGCCGACGGCGGCGGCCTCGCGGGCGCTGCGCCGCACGAGCTCGGTGGTCGCGGCGGGGTCCAGCCCCATGCCGCGCTGGGCGGTGTCCATGGCCTCGGCGACCCCCAGCCCCAGCGACCACAGCCGGTGCCGGAACGCCAGGGTGGCGTCCCAGTCGAGGTCGGCCGGGGCGCCGGGGACGTTCTCGGCGCCGGCGCGCGGGACGACGTGAGCGGCGGCGAACGCGGTGCGGCTGCTCGCGGGCCCGGCCGGGACCTCCCACGCGACGGGTTCGCGGACGGCGTGCTCGACGACGCCGTCGGCCGTGGGCAGCCGCAGGACCTCGCCGGTCGGGGCCCGTCCCGTCAGGACGGTCACAGCGAGATCTCCTGCAGCTCCACGCGCCGGCCCTGCGCGGAGGACTGCAGGCCGGCCTGCGCCAGCCGCACGCCCCGGGCGCCGGAGAGGAAGTCGTACGGGTGCGGGGTGTCGGCCACGACGTGCCGGACGAACTGCTCCCACTGCGCCTTGAACCCGTTGTCGAACACGGTGTTGTCCGGGACGGTGAGCCAATCGTCGCGGTAGCGGTGCTGCTCGGGCAGGTCGGGGTTCCACACGGCCCTCGGCGTCGCCGACCGCGGCTGCACGCGGCAGCCCCACAACCCGGCGACGGCGCTGCCGAGGGTCCCGTCGACCTGGAACTCGACGAGCTCGTCGCGGTCGACGCGCACGGCCCAGGAGGAGTTCAGCTGGGCGACGATCCCGCCCTCCAGCTCGAAGATGGCGTAGGCGGCGTCGTCGGCCGTGGCCTTGTAGGCCTCGCCGTTCTCGTCGTGGCGGACGGGGACGTGCGTGACGGCCTTGGCGGTGACGGCCTCGACGGGGGCGACGGTCTGCTCCAGGACGTAGTTCCAGTGGCAGAACATGTCGGCGACGATGCCGCCGCCGTCCTCGGCGCGGTAGTTCCAGCTGGGGCGCTGCGCGGGCTGCCAGTCGCCCTCGAAGACCCAGTACCCGAACTCCCCGCGCACGGAGAGGATCTCGCCGAAGAACCCCGAGTCCACGAGCCGCTTCAGCTTCACCAGGCCCGGCAGGAAGAGCTTGTCGTGCACGACGCCGTTCTTGACGCCGGCGCGGGTGGCGGCGCGGGCCAGGCCGACCGCGCCCTCGAGGGTCTCCGCGGTGGGTTTCTCGGTGTAGACGTGCCGGCCGGCGGCGACGGCCGCCAGGACGGAGCGCTCGCGCGCGGAGGTGAGCTGCGCGTCGAAGTACAGCGGGTAGTCGTCGTCGGCCAGGGCCGCGTCGAGGTCGGTGGTCCAGCGGTCGAGGCCGTGCCGCTGGGCGATGTCGCGCAGCTTGTCCTCCGACCGGCCGACGAGCAGCGGTTCGAGCTGGACGCGCGAGCCGTCGGGCAGTTCCACGCCGCCCTGCTCGCGGATGGCCAGGACCGACCGCAGCAGGTGCTGGCGGTACCCCATCCGTCCGGTGACACCGTTCATGACCACCCCGAGGCGTTGCACCATCGCGGCCTCCTCCTGGCTCGTGTCGGGAATGCGCTTTCCAAAAGGCTAGGCCAGCAGGGGCGCGCCGTGCAAGGATCCCCCGCGTGCTGACTCCGGGGCTGTGCTCGATCACCTACCGGCAGCTCGACGCCGACGGTGTCCTGGACCTCGCCGCGCGCGCCGGGCTCGCCGCGGTGGAGTGGGGCGCCGACGTCCACGTCCCCGCCGGCGACCTCGCCACCGCCCGCTCCGTCGCGGCCCGCACCGCCGGCGCCGGGCTGACCGTGGCCTCCTACGGTTCCTACTTCCGCGCCGGCGTGCACGACGGCTTCGCCGACGTCCTGGCCACGGCCGTGGCCCTGGGCGCCCCGCGGATCCGGGTCTGGGCCGGGGACCGCGGCTCGGCGGGCGCCGACCGCGTACCCGTCGTCACCGCGCTGGCCGACGCCGTGCGCCGGGCCGCCGACGCCGGGGTCGAGGTCGGCACCGAGTCCCACGGCGGGACCCTCACCGACACCACCGCCTCGACCCTGCTCCTGCTCGAGGAGGTCGACGACCTCGTGGGGGCGCCGGCCCTGACCACCTACTGGCAGCCCACGGTCGACGCCCCCGACGACGACGCCCTGACCGAGCTGGCGGTGCTGCTCCCCCGCACCAGCACCGTGCACGCGTTCTCCTGGGCCCCCGGCACGACGCGGAACCCGCTGGCCTCGCGGGAGTCGTTGTGGCGGCACGCGATCGCCCTCCTGCGCGACGACGGCCACGACCACGGCCGCGACCACGACGTCCTGGTCGAGTTCGTCCCCGGGGACGACCCGGCGGTGCTCGCGCGGGAGGCCTCCACCCTGCGCCGGTGGTTGAACCCGTGACCGCCGACGCGGTTCGTGGAGGTTCCCGGGACCTCCCCCGGGGGCCGCTGCGGCACTGCTAGGTTCCGGCCCAGCCGCTCGGGGGAACGGCGGCCCGCACCGTGCACCGACGACACCCGGACGCCCGACCGGAGGTGTCGCCGTGGGTGTCGTCCGCACCGTCGTCTTCCCCGCGCTCAGGCTGGTCGTCTGGACGCTCATCGCGATCGCCCTGCTGTGGATCGCCTTCGCGCGCCCCGACCGGGACACCGGCGCCGCCGCGAGCCCGTCCGCCGTCGTGGAACCGCCGGCCGCCGTCGTCACGCGCGGGGACGTCACGAACACCGTCACCCTGCAGGGCACCATCGCGGCCGACCCCGCCGCGACCGTGAGGTCCACGGCCACCGGCGAGGTCGCCAGGGTCCGCGCCGCGGTGGGCGACGCCGTCCAGGAGGGCACCCCCCTGTTCACGGTGACGGTCACCGTCGAACCCCCCGCCCCCACCGACCCGGCCGCCCCGCCCGCGCAGCCCACGACGAGGACCGTGGCGGTGACCTCGCCCGTGGCCGGGGAACTGGCCACCCTCGACGTCCTGCCGGGTCAGGCCGTGAGCGTCGGCGACGACGTCGCGACCGTCAGCCCGGGCACCCTCACGGTCTCCGCCCCGCTGACGCAGGCCCAGCAGTACCGGCTCCTCGCCCCGCCCACGACGGCGCAGGTCACCGTCCCCGGCGGCCCGGGCACCTTCGCGTGCACCGGGTTGCGCACCGGGAACCCGGCCGCGACCCGGCAGTCCCCCACCCCCGACCAGGGGTGCGCCGACCCCTACGCCGACCCCTACGCCGACCCCTCGTCCTCGATGACCGGCGCGAACGTCAGCTGCGCCGTGCCACCGGACGTCCAGGTGTTCCCGGGGTTGTCCGCGACCCTCGACGTGACCGCCGGGACCGCCACCGGCGTCCTGCTGGTCCCCGTCACCGCCGTGCAGGGCAGCGTCGGCACCGGCACGGTCTGGACCGTCGCCGAGGACGGCACGCGGACCGAGACCGAGGTCACCCTGGGCCTGACCGACGGCGAGGACGTCGAGGTCACCGGCGGCCTCACCGAGGGCCAGCGGATCCTGCAGTTCGTCCCGGGCACCGACACCCCCGCCGGGCCCGGCGGGGCGTACGGGGCGGGGTCCTGATGGACCCGGTGGTCTCCCTCACGCGGGTCAGCCGCAGCGTGCGGCTGCCCGACGGGGAGGACCTGCACATCCTCACCGGCGTCGACCTGCACGTGGCGCGCGGCGAGCACGTCGCCGTCGTCGGCCGGTCCGGGTCGGGCAAGTCGACGCTGCTGAACATCGTCGGCCTCCTCGACGCGCCCACCTCCGGGGAGTACCTGCTCGACGGCCGCCCCGTCGCGGCGCGCTCGAACCGGCGCACGGCGAAGCTGCGCGGGCAGACCTTCGGCTTCGTGTTCCAGCAGTTCAACCTGCTCCCCGGCCGCACCGCGACCGAGAACGTCGCCAACCCGCTGCTCTACGGCTCCAGCCGGGAGTTCTTGCACCGCAGACGGATCGCCCGGGACATGCTGGAACGCGTCGGCCTGGGGCACCGCCTGGACACCATGCCCGAGAAGCTGTCCGGCGGTGAGCAGCAGCGCGTCGCGCTGGCCCGCAGCCTCGTCCGCCGCCCCCGCGTCCTGCTGGCCGACGAACCCACCGGCGCCCTCGACGTCGACACCGGGTCGGCGGTCATGGACGTCCTGGAGGAACTCGTGCGCGACGAGGGCACGACCCTGGTGACCATCACCCACGACCTGTCGGTCGCCGCGCGCGCCGACCGGCGGTTCCGCCTCGACCACGGCGTCCTCACCGAGATCACGGCCGACGCCGTGGCCAGCGCCACCGCCCACCGGGAGACCCTGTGATCGGCCTGCTCGCGGCGGTCACGGAGGCGTGGAGCGAGATCCGCGTCAACCGCGTCCGCGTGGTGCTGTCCCTCGTCGGGGTGTTCCTCGCGGTGTTCGCGATGACGACCATCACGGCCGTCGGGGACATGGGCCGCCAGATCATCGGCGAGAGCTCCGAACGCGCCGGCGGCCGCCCCGCCACGCTGCGCGTCGACGCCTCCCCCGTCTCCCCGTCCACCCCGCAGACCGCGCAGGAGGCCGCGCGGGCCTTCGCGGCCGCCGCCGACCGCCACGAGATCGGCTGGTGGGGCCAGACGGCGTACACCCAGCTCACGGCCCGGTTCCCGGCCGGGACGCAACTGGTCCCGGCCACCGCCGTCGACCCCAGCTACGGCACGATGCACCGCGTGGTCGTCGCCGACGGCCGCTGGTTCACCGCGGCCGACGACGCCGCCTTCTCGCCCCGGCTCGTCGTCAACGACGGCTTCCTGGCCCAGGTCGGCGCCTTCGACGCGGCGAACCCGCCCACGGTGGTCCTGGGGGGCGACACCCCCGTCACGGCGACCGTCGTCGGCGTGGCGAACCCCACCGGCAGCGACCCGACGTCCCCGCAGGCGTGGGTGCTGAACTCGGCCGTGTCCCGCTGGAACCTCACCGACCCGCTGTACGGGTCGACCCCGAGCCTGGAGGTGTGGGTCCCCGACACCGACGTCGACGCGCTGACGCAGGCCCTGCAGACGGAGGTGCAGTCGAGCCTGCCGGGGTTCTCGGTGTACGTCTCCCGCGCCGACGCCGGGGCCGAGCTGGGGATCGTCGACGCCGTCCTGGCCTACGGCGTGCGCGGGGTGGGGGTGTTCGCGCTGCTGCTGGGCGGCATCGGCGTGCTGAACGTCGGCCTGGTCACGGTGCGCCAGCGCATCCGCGAGATCGGGGTGCGGCGCAGCTTCGGGGCCACGGGTGGGCGGGTGTTCTTCGCCGTCCTGCTCGAGAGCGTCGCGGCGACGTTCGTCGCGGGCTTCCTCGCGGTGGTGCTCTCGATCGTCCTCGTCTCCAACTTCCCGCTGGAGGCGGTGCTGCCGGTGGGGCTGACCCTGGAGGACGTCCCGCCGTTCCCGGTGGCCGCGGCCGTCGAGGGGCTGCTGGCGGCCACGGCCGTCGGTGCCCTCGCCGGTGTCGTGCCGGCGACGATGGCGGTGCGCGCGAAGGTCATCGACGCGATCCGCTACTGAGACCACGCGTGGCCGGGCCCCCGCCCGGGGGCCCGGCCACGCGGTGGGTCAGCGGGTCAGTGGGACAGCGCCAACCAGGCCAGCAGGTCGTGGCGGGTGATGACCCCGACGGGCTTGCCGTCCTCGACCACGACGGCCGCGTCGGCGCGGGAGAACACCTCGCGGGCGTCCGCGACGGTCTGCCCGGAGCCGACCAGCGGCAGCGGCGGGCCCATGTGCGCGCTCACCGCGTCCGACATCTTCGCCCGGCCAGTGAACAGGGCGTCGAGGATGGCCCGCTCGTTGACGGCCCCGGCGATCTCACCGGCCATGACGGGCGGCTCGGCGCCCACGACGGGCAGCTGCGAGACGCCGTACTCGCGCATGATCTCGATGACGTCGTGGACGGTCTCGGTCGGGTGCGTGTGCACCAGCGCGGGCAGCCCGGCGGTCTTGTGGCGCAGCACGTCACCGGCCGTACCGCCCTCGCCGGAGTCCAGGAACCCGTAGGAGGACATCCAGTCGTCGTTGAAGATCTTGCCGAGGTAGCCGCGGCCGCCGTCGGGCAGCAGCACGACCACGACGTCGTCGGGGCCGAGGTCCTTCGCCGCGCGCAGGGCGGCGACGACGGCCATGCCGCACGAGCCGCCCACGAGCAGCCCCTCCTCGCGGGCCAGGCGCCGCGTCATGGCGAAGGAGTCGGCGTCGGAGACGGCGATGATCTCGTCGGGGACCGACGGGTCGTAGGCGCTGGGCCAGAAGTCCTCCCCCACGCCCTCGACGAGGTACGGGCGGCCGGTCCCGCCGGAGTACACCGACCCCTCCGGGTCGGCGCCGATGACGCGGACGGGGCCCTGCTCCTTGAGGTAGCGGCCCGTCCCGGTGATCGTGCCGCCGGTCCCGACGCCGGTCACGAAGTGCGTGACCCTGCCCTCGGTGTCGGCCCAGATCTCCGGGCCGGTCGTCTCGTAGTGGCTGCGGGGCCCGTGGACGTTGGCGTACTGGTTCGGCTTCCAGGCGCCCTCGATCTCGCGCACGAGGCGGTCGGAGACGGAGTAGTACGACTGCGGGTCCTCCGGCGGCACGGCCGTCGGGCAGACGACGACCTCGGCGCCGTAGGCCTTGAGGACGTTGCGCTTGTCGACGCCGACCTTGTCGGGGCACACGAACACGCAGCGGTAGCCGCGCTGCTGGGCCACGAGCGCGAGGCCGACCCCGGTGTTGCCCGACGTGGGCTCGACGATGGTCCCGCCCGGCTTGAGCAGCCCCTCGGCCTCGGCGGCCTCGATCATGCGGGTCGCGATGCGGTCCTTCACCGACCCGCCCGGGTTCAGGTACTCGACCTTGGCCAGGACGGTGCAGGACAGGCCCTCGGTGACCCGGTTGAGCTTGACCAGCGGGGTTCCGCCCACGAGGTCGACGACGGTCTCGGCGTAGCGCATGCCCCCATCATCCCGCACCCCGCCGGGCCGCCGGTCACGCCCGCGCCCCGGCGGTCGACCACCGCGGTGGTCGAGCACGGGTCACAGCGCTCCCCGCACCCGCGCGAGGACGTCGTGCGCGGCCGCGAGGTGGGTGGCCGCGCCGGAACGGACCACGTCGCGGCCCACGACGGCGAGCTGGTCGCCGAGGCCGTGGGTGGCCAGGACCGGCAGGGGCCGCCGCTCACGCCCCTCGGCGTCGGCGGCGAGGTCGGCCAGCTCCTGGGCGGCCTGCCGGACCACGTCCGCGGCCGAGGGCGCGCCGTCGCGGGATCGGTCCAGGCGGCTCAGCGGCAGACCGCGGACCCGGTCGGCCTGCAGGCCCAGGACGCGCGAGAGCTCGGCGCGCTGACGTTCCAGCGCGCCGAGCTCGTCGGGGTCGGGCAAGGAGGTCAGTCGTTGCCGCGCAGGATGGCGACCAGGCGCAGGATCTCCAGGTACAGCCAGACCAGCGTCACCATGAGGCCGAAGCCGGCGCGCCAGCTCTCCCGGACCGGCAGGCCGTTGCGGATGCCCTGCTCGATGTGGTCGAAGTCCAGGACCAGGAACAGCGAGGCCAGGACGACGCCGAAGGCGCTGACGACGACGGCCAGGAAGCCGTTGCCGGCGTAGACGTTGCCCCAGCCCGCGAGCGAGGCGACGAGGTTGGCGAGGGCGAACACGCCGTACCCGATGCCCGCGATGAGCAGCACCTTGGTGAAGCGGGGGCTGTTGCGGATCACGCCGGTCTTGTAGGCGAGCAGCATGCCGGTGAAGGCGGCGAGCGTGCCGAGGACGGCCTGCCCGATGATGCCGTCGTACAGCGAGGCGTAGAACGCCGAGATGCCGCCGACGAACACGCCCTCGAGGGCCGCGTAGGCGAACATCACGCCGGGGCGGACCTTGCGGGACATCTGCGCCCACAGGCCCAGGACCATCGCCACGAGGGCGGGGACGAGGACGATGCCGAACCCCATCCCGCCGCGGGTGACCCCGAGGTAGCCCCCGGCGGCACCGGCGAGCAGCACGACGAACAGCGAGGCCGTGCGGACGACGACGTCGTCCAGGGTCATGCGGCGCGACTGGGACGGGGTGGCGGACGGCTTGGCGTACCAGTCCTCGAGCGTGCGGGCGGACGCGTCGGCGGGGCGCGGGGGCTGCGCCGAGCTCGGGGCGTCGAACGTCGCGTAGCCACCCCGCTTCCACTCGCCGCTGCGGGCGAAGACCGGGTTCTTGCTCTCCATGGCTCCCCTCCGGAGCAGGTGTCGTTGCTCGTGGAACGGCCGGGGACCCGTCCTCGTTCCCCGCCGGGGTCACAGCCTCATCACGATGGAGTACCCGGGACGGGGATCGAACCCGCACGCCGCGAACGGCCCGGGGGTTTAAGCCCCGTGCGCCTACCAGTTACGCCACCCGGGCCTGCGCGGGGACATCTTGTCAGGAGGGCACGGCCCGCTCGAACCCGGCGGACGCGGAGGGCCTCGCACACGGGCACGCCCGCGCCCTAGTCCGCCAGCGCGGCCGCCCGGGAGACGACCCCGTCGAGCATGGCCTCGGTCAGCCGGCCCGTGGAGGTGTTCTGCTGGCTGACGTGGTAGCTGCCGAGCAGCACGACGGGCCCGTGCGGGGCGCCGAGCACCGCCTCGGCCCCGTGCCCGAAGCGCGGCTGCGGGCGCGGCACCGCCCAGCCCGCCCGGCGGGCCGCACCCAGCGCCGCGGCCCAGGCGATCGCGCCCAGGGCCAGGACCACCCGGACGTCGCCGCCGACCTCGGTGAGCTCGGCGTCGAACCAGCCGGCGCAGGTCTCCCGCTCGGCGGGGGTGGGCTTGTTGTCCGGCGGCGCGCACCGCACGGGCGCCACGATCCGGGTCCGCCGCAGCGTCAGCCCGTCCGCGGCGTGCACGGACGTGGGCCGGCTGGCGAGCCCGGCCCGGTGCAGGGCGCGGACGATCCAGTCCCCCGAGCGGTCCCCGGTGAACATCCGGCCCGTGCGGTTCCCGCCGTGCGCGGCGGGGGCCAGCCCGACGACCAGGACGCGCGGGTCCGCCACCCCGAGGCTGGGCACGGGCCGTCCCCAGTAGGGCTGGGCGCGGAAGGCGCGGCGCTTGGTGCGCGCCACGTCCTCGCGCCAGGCCACCAGGCGCGGGCAGGCCCGGCACACGCAGCTGCGGGCGAGCAGGTCCCCGGTGGCGAGCCGATGCACGTCCGCGGCCGAGCGGGCGACGGGGGTCTGCGCGGTCGAGGGGTCCCCCGGCCAGCCGGTGCCCGGCGGGACCGGTGAGGCGAACGGCTGCCCCGTCGCCGGGTGCTCAGCGGGCGACGGTGTCGGCGAGGTTGTCGAGGAGTTCACCGTAGATGCGGTCCAGTCCGCGGGGGGCGAAGGTGCGCTCGAAGAACCCGCCGATGCCCGAGGCGCCGCTCCACTCGCTGGTGACGACGACCTCGGCGGCGTCGGGGCCGTCGGACTCCACCCGCCACGTCGTGACGAGCGTGGAGTTCTCGTCGCTCTCGACGAGGGCGTGCCGGTCGGTGGAGGTCACGACGGCGCGCACGTCGCGGACGCGCTTCTTGGTGGCGTGCAGCTTCCAGCGGACCTGGGTGCCGGGCCCGTGGCCGCCCTCGATCACCTCGTAGTCGGTGAACTGCTGGGGCAGCAGCCCCGGCCGCGTGCCGCGGTAGTCGGCCAGTGCGGCGAGGACGCGGTCAGCGGGCGCGTCGATGCGTCGAGTGGTCGTGGCGGTCACGGTGCTCATGCTTCCCACCCTGCCAGATGTGCGGTGAGGTGCTGCCCGTGGTGACGAGCGGCACGGTGCGCGGGTGGGCCCTGGAACTGCCGGGGACCCACGAGGAGGAGACGTGGGGCGCGGCGACGTTCCGCGTGGGGGCGAAGATCTTCGTCATCCTGCGCGAGGACGACGGCGAGGCCTCCATCAAGGCGTCCAGGGCCGACCAGGCCGAGCTGGTGGCCGGCGACGGGCAGACGTACGGCATCGCCTCCCACGTGGGCCGGTTCGGCTGGGTGCGGGCCCGGCTGGCCACCGCCGACCCCGTCGAGCTGCGCTCGGTCGTGCTGGAGGCCTGGCGCCGGACCGCGCCGAAGCGCCTGCAGCTCGCCCTGCCCGACGACCTGCGCGCCCTGCTGCCGCGGCGCTGACGCCGGGCGGGGCCCGCGGGCGGTCAGAGGGAGCGGGCGAGGGCGACGGCGATCCCGTCGAGGACGTCGTGCTCGCTCGTGACGACCTCGGTGGTCCCGGCGCGCGCGGCGACCCGCTCCAGGACGGTCGCCCACACCAGGGCCCCGGCGCCGATGACGTCGACGCGGCCCGGGTGCACGAACGGCATGGCGGCCTTCTGCGCGCGCGTGGCGCGCAGCAGCCGGTCGCAGGCCGCGAGGACCTCCCCGACGGGCAGCCGGACCCCGTGCAGGCAGCCGGGGGTGTACTCGGCCAGGTCCAGGGCGGCGGCCGTGATCGTGGTGATGGACCCGGCGACGCCGACGAGGGTCCGCGTCCGCTCCAGGGGGACGTCGCTGCTGTCCAGGGCCGCCTCGACGTCCGCGCGCGCCGCGGCGACCTGCGCCTCGGTGGGCGGGTCGTCGTGCAGGTGCCGTTCGGTCATGCGGACCGACCCCACGTCCAGCGAGCGGGCGGACTCGACCTGCCGCCCCCCGAGGACCAGCTCGGTGGACCCGCCGCCGAGGTCGACGACGAGGAAGGGCGCCTGCTCCGGGCCGAGCTCGGCGGTCGCGCCGGAGAAGCTCAGCGCGGCCTCCTCGTCGCCCGTGACGACGTCGGGGTCCACGCCCAGCCGGGCGCGGACGCCGGTGGCGAACTCGTCGCGGTTGGAGACGTCCCGCGAGGCCGACGTCGCGACGAAGCGCACGGCCCCCGGCTGGTGGCGGGCCACCAGCTCGGCCACGCGGTCGACGGCGGAGAAGGTGCGCTGCAGCGCTTCCGGCGCGAAGGCGCCCGTCCGGTCGACGCCCTGCCCCAGCCGGACGACCTCCATGGTCCGCTCCAGCTCGGTGGTCCGCCCGGTGACCGGGTCGACGTCGGCCAGGAGCAGGCGCAGGGAGTTGGTGCCGCAGTCGACGGCGGCGACGCGGAGGGTGCTCACGCGTCGGACCCGGTGTGGGGGCACACGGCGGGCCAGCCGCCGTCGGCGGCCAGCAGCGCGAGGGTCTCGTCGCCGAAGGGGTTGACCCCGGGCCCGGCGGCCAGCGCGTGCCCCACGAGGGCGTGCAGGCACTTCACGCGCGTGGGCATCCCGCCGCAGGAGATGCCCGCGATCTCGGGGACGTCGGCGTCGCCGAGGGCGGCGCGCCGGCGCAGGAAGTCCTCGTGGGCGGCGGCGTACCGCGCCGTGAGCTCCTCGTCGTCGCCGAGGCGGTCGGTCATCTCCCGCATCAGCCCCGAGGCCTCCAGCGTCGAGACGGCCCCTGCGGCGATGGGGTCGACGAGGTAGTACGTCGTGGGGAACGGGGTGCCGTCGGGCAGCCGCGGGGCCGTCTCGACGACGTCGGGGCGGCCGCAGGAGCAGCGGTGGGCGATGCCGAGGACACCGCGCGGCACCCGGCCGAGCCGGCCGGCGATGCTGTCGAGGTCGGCCTGGGTGGCGGGGGTCGTGCTCACGGCCTGCCTTCTACTTCGTGGTGGTGCTCGAACTCGTGGCGCCGAGCCCGGGCGTCTGGACCGGGGCGACGGTGTCGTTGCCCGCGAGCCGCAGGGACTCCCAGATGTTCTCGTACCAGGCCGCCGAGGGCTTCGGGACGGTCGTCGCGGCCTGCTGCGGGGACACCTCGTCGGCGTCGGACTCGCCGTCGACGACGTAGGGCACCTCGCCGGGCTGGACGTACCGCAGCCGCTCGCGCGCCTGGGCGACGACGTACGCGTCGTCGTCCCAGCGGTCCGCCTGGGCCTGCGCCGCGGCGAGGTCCTGCTGCTGCTGGGTGATCTGCGCGTTCAGCTGCCCGATCTGGGAACGCTGCTCCAGCCACTTCTGCAGGCTGGGCAGCAGGAAGATCGCCAGCAGCAGCACGACGGCGGACAGCACGAGGACCCGCGGCCCCCGCGTGCGGCGCCGCTCGGCGGCGCTGAGGGTGGCGGCGCTGCGGCCGCGGGCCGCGGGCGCGGGCCGCGAGCTCGCCTGCGCCGGGCGGGCCCCGCCGGGACCGCGACCGGCCCCCTGGCGCTGCGCCGGGCGCGGGGTGGCGCTGCGCCCCGCACCTCCCGCCTGGCGGGAGGTGCGGGGCGCAGTCGGACGTCGCGTCGCCATGGGCTCCAGCTTCCCCCGGACGCCTGCGTCAGCCGGTCAGGCGCGCCCGGTGAAACCGGCCGAGCGCGGGAAGGCCTTGGCGCCGGCGTAGCGCGCGGCGTCGTCCAGCTCCTCCTCGATGCGCAGCAGCTGGTTGTACTTCGCGACGCGCTCGGAGCGGGCCGGGGCGCCGGTCTTGATCTGGCCCGAGCCCACCGCGACGGCGAGGTCGGCGATGGTGGTGTCCTCGGTCTCGCCCGAGCGGTGGCTCATCATCGTGGTGAAACCGCTGCGGTGGGCCAGGTCCACGGCGTCCAGGGTCTCGGTGAGGGACCCGATCTGGTTGACCTTCACCAGCATCGAGTTGCCCGCACCGAGGTCGATGCCCTTCTGCAGGCGCTCGGGGTTGGTGACGAACAGGTCGTCGCCGACGAGCTGCAGCTTGTCGCCCAGGGCGTCGGTGATGTGCACCCAGCCGTCCCAGTCGTCCTCGGACAGCGGGTCCTCGATGGAGACCAGCGGGTACTCCGAGACCAGGCCCTCGTAGTAGCCCGTCATCCACTCCGCCGAGCGCTTCGAGCCCTCGAAGTCGTAGCCGCCCTCGCCGAAGAACTCGGTCGCCGCGACGTCGAGGGCCAGGGCGATGTCCTTGCCCGGCTCGAACCCGGCCTTGCCGACGGCCTCGAGGATGAGGTCGAGGGCGTCCTTGTTGCTGGGCAGGTCGGGGGCGAAGCCGCCCTCGTCGCCCAGGCCGGTGGACAGGCCGCGGGCCTTGAGCACGGACTTCAGCGAGTGGTACGTCTCGGCGCCCCAGCGCAGGGCCTCGCGGAAGGAGGCCGCCCCGACGGGAGCGATCATGAACTCCTGGATCGCCACGCCGGTGTCGGCGTGGGCGCCGCCGTTGACGATGTTCATCATCGGCACGGGCAGGACGTGCGCGTTCGGGCCACCGAGGTAGCGGAACAGCGGCAGGTCCGCCGACGACGCGGCGGCCTTGGCGACGGCCAGCGAGACGCCGAGGATCGCGTTGGCGCCCAGGCGGTTCTTGTTCGGGGTGCCGTCCAGGTCGAGCATGACCTGGTCGATGATCCGCTGCTCGTGGGCGTCGTGGCCCACGAGCGAGGGGCCGACCTCCTCGATGACGGCTTCGACGGCCTGCTCAACGCCCTTGCCGAGGTAGCGGCCCTTGTCGCCGTCGCGGCGCTCGTTGGCCTCGTAGGCACCGGTGGAGGCACCCGAGGGCACCGCCGCCCGCGCGAAGGTCCCGTCGTCGAGGAGGACCTCGACCTCGACGGTGGGGTTGCCGCGCGAGTCAAGGATCTCGCGAGCTCCGACGGCCTCGATGGTGGCCACGCGCACTCCTCGTGCTTGTCGACGTCGTCTGGTGGTGTTGCGGCCCGAGCCTAGTCGCCCGGCCCGCCGGCCGGTCGACCACCCGAGCCCCGCCGGGTCCGCCGGTGGTGGTCGGGGTCCGCGCCGCTAACCGGCCAGGGTCGTCCACCCCAGCCGCCCCGCGCCGACCAGCCCGGAGCGGCGGGGCAGCGCCGAGGTGCTGATGCGCACGTCGGCCAGGTGCGGGTAGACCGCCAGCTCCGCGTAGGCGCGGCGCAGCGGGTCCATGAGCACGTCCCCGGCCGAGGCCACTCCCCCGCCCACGACGATGTCCGTGAGGTCGAACAGCGCCGCGGTCGACAGGAACGCCGAGGCCAGCGCGCGCGTGCCCGCGGCGATGACGGCCGTCGCGACGAGGTCGCCGTCCCGGGCGTCGGCGGTCAGCTGCCGGGCGTCGGCCGCCTCCCCGACGCGCCAGCCCTGCGCGTGGGCGGCGCGGACCATGGCCGGCCCGCTGGCGTAGGCCTCGACGACGCCGGAGGCCCCCGACCCCGGCAGCAGCTCCCCGTCCAGCACGACGCCGACGTGGCTGATGAAGCCCGCGTTGCCGGTCTTGCCGGCCAGGATCCGGCCGTCCAGGACGATGCCACCGCCGATGCCGGTGGAGACGACCACGCCCATCACCGACGGCGCCCCCGCCGCCGCCCCGACCCACTGCTCGGCGGCGGCGAAGCACTGCCCGTCCTGGGCGAGCACGGCCGACACCCCGCGCCCCAGGGCCTGCGTGGCCTGCGCGCCGACGTGCTCGACGAGGGGGAACCCCCGCAGCGAGACGATGTTGACCGGGTGCACGGTGCCCGTCGTGGTGTCCACCGGCCCGGCCGAGCCGATGCCGACGACGTCGGCGACCTCCAGCCCCTCCTCGCGCCCGGCGGCGACGACGTCCTGGACCAGAGCGGCCAGGGCCCGTCCGACCGCGTCGCCGTCGTGGGCGTCGGTGGGCACCTCGCGGTCGTGGCGGACGGTCCCGTCGTCGGCGACGAGCCCCGCGGCGATCTTCGTGCCACCGATGTCGATGGCCAGCACGTGGGTCACGGTCGGCGACCCTACCCAGCCGGGCGCTCGCGCTCCCGCGCCGCGCTCTCCAGGCGCCGCGTGACGGTGCGCAGGGCGGCTTCGGGGTCGACACCGGCCGCGTGGGCCCTCCGCACGACGCGCAGCAGCTCCTCCCCGACCTCCTCCGGTGTCGCCTCGGCCTCGACCGGCTCGTCGAGCCCGTTGCGCTGCAACCGCCCCAGCACCTTGTCGGCCCGGGCCAGCGCGGGCAGCTGCAGCGGGATCCCGTCCAGGACGCTCTCGCGCGGCTTCTCGGTGGCCTTGATGGCGTCCCACCCGGCCTGCAGGTCCTCCGCCACGGCCTCCCCCGCGAAGACGTGCGGGTGCCGCCGCTCCAGCTTGGTGACGATCGCCTCGGCGACGTCGTCGATGCCGAACGGCTCGGCGCCGTCCTCCTGGGCGACGCGGGCGTGGAAGACGACCTGCAGCAGCAGGTCCCCCAGCTCGTCGCGCAGCTCGGCGCGGGTGCCGTTCTCGACGGCGTCGACGACCTCGTAGCTCTCCTCCACCAGGTACTTCAGGAGGGAGGTGTGGGTCTGCTGCGCGTCCCACGGGCAGCCGCCGGGTGAGCGCAGGCGGTCCATGACGGCGACGAGGTCGAGGAGCTTGCTGCCGGGCCGGGGATCGCTCACGGTGGGCACGGTACAAGTGCCTAGACTCGTGAGGACGACCCGGAGGAGGCGAGCACGATGTCGGTGACCGCACCGCTGCCCGCTGGCGAGCCCATGACCTGGGAGCAGTACGAGGCCCTGCCGGAGGACCACCGCCGTGAGTACATCGATGGCCTGGCTGTCGTGACGCCGAGCCCGGACCTGCACCACCAGGACATCTCGTTCGCCCTGGTCGCGTCGTTGCGCACCGTTCTCCCGCCGACCCACCGAGCGACCTTCGCCTGGGCGTGGAAGCCGGGGAAGGACGAGTTCATCCCCGACGTCATGGTGTGGGCCCGGGCCGATGAGACCGGGACGAAGCGCTTCACCGGCACCCCGTCCCTCGTCATCGAGGTCCTGTCCACCAACCGCAGCGACGACCTGCTGCTGAAGATGGCCAAGTACGCCGCGGCGGGCCTGCCCCGCTACTGGATCGTCGACCCCCGCGAGCGCACCCTGTCCGTCCACGTCCTCGACGACTCGGGCGTGTTCCGCGCCGACCGCGTCCTGCGGGACGGCGACCCCACCGTCCCGCTCGACGTCGGCCCGGCGACCCTGGCCCTGGACCTCGGCGCCCTGCTGCCGTAGGCCCTACCGCGCGCCGCCCGCCGCGACCGCCGCGGGCTGGTCGAGCAGCACCGCGTTGACGAACTCCGTCGCCCAGGCGAGCATCTCGGCGTTCTGCAGCGGTTTGCCGCCGATGCGCGCCGTCATGGGCGCCGGCACGAGCGCGACGTCGAGGGCGGGTTTGAGGATCGTCCCCGGGTAGAGCCGCTTGAGGCGCAGCTCCTTGGACTCGGGCAGGCTGATCGGCGCGAACCGGACCTGCTTGCCCATGAGCGCCACCTCGCGCAGGCCGCCCTGGCGGGCGGCGATGCGGAACTTCGCGACCTCCAGCAGGTTCAGCACCGGCTGCGGCGGGGTGCCGTAGCGGTCGACGAGCTCGGCGTGCAGCTCGACGAGGTCGTCGGCGGAGTCGGCCGCGGCCAGCCGCCGGTAGGCCTCCAGGCGCAGCCGCTCGGACGGCACGTAGTCGTGCGGCAGGTGCGCGTCGACCGGCAGCTCGATCTTCACCTCGGTGGGTTCGGGTTCGGCGTCCTCGTTCTCCGCCCCCGGCACCTTGTTGCGGACGTCGGCGACGGCGTCGGCGACCATCCGCATGTAGAGGTCGAACCCGACCCCGGCGATGTGCCCGGACTGCTCCCCGCCGAGCATGTTCCCCGCGCCGCGGATCTCCAGGTCCTTCATGGCGACGGCCATGCCGGAGCCGAGGTCGGTGTGCTGGGCGATGGTGGCGAGCCGGTCGTGGGCGGTCTCGGTGAGGGGTTTCTCCGGCGGGAACAGGAAGTAGGCGTAGGCCCGTTCCCGGCCGCGGCCGACGCGCCCGCGCAGCTGGTGCAGCTGGGACAGGCCCATGGTGTCGGCGCGTTCCACGATGAGGGTGTTGGCGTTGGAGATGTCCAGGCCGGTCTCGACGATCGTCGTGCAGACGAGGACGTCGAACCGCTTCTCCCAGAAGTCGACGACGACCTGCTCGAGGCGGTGCTCGCCCATCTGCCCGTGCGCGGTCGCGATGCGCGCCTCGGGGACGAGTTCCTTCAGCCGCGCCGCGGTCCGCTCGATGGAGGAGACCCGGTTGTGGACGTAGAAGACCTGCCCCTCGCGCAGCAGCTCACGGCGGATGGCCGCGGTGATCTGCTTCTCCTCGTGCCCGCCGACGTAGGTCAGGACGGGGTGCCGCTCCTCCGGCGGGGTCGCCAGGGTCGACATCTCCCGGATGCCCGTGACGGCCATCTCCAGGGTCCGCGGGATCGGGGTGGCGCTCATGGCGAGCACGTCGACGTTGGTGCGCAGCGTCTTCAGCGCCTCCTTGTGCTCGACGCCGAACCGCTGCTCCTCGTCGACGATCACCAGGCCGAGGTCCTTGAACTTCACCTCGCCGCTGATGAGGCGGTGCGTGCCGATGACGACGTCGACCGACCCGTCGCCCAGCCCCTTGATCGTCTCCTTCGCGTCCCCGCCCGGGGTGAACCGGGACAGGGGTTTGACCACGACGGGGAACTGCGCGTACCGCTCGGCGAACGTCTTGTAGTGCTGCTGCACGAGCAGCGTCGTCGGCACCAGGACCGCGACCTGCTTGCCGTCCTGCACGGCCTTGAACGCCGCGCGCAGCGCGATCTCGGTCTTGCCGTACCCGACGTCACCGCAGATGAGCCGGTCCATGGGGACCGGTTTCATCATGTCGGCCTTGACCTCGTCGATGCTGGCGAGCTGGTCGGGCGTCTCGACGTACGGGAAGGCGTCCTCCAGCTCGCGCTGCCAGGGGGTGTCGGCGCCGAACTGGTGGCCCTTGGTGGCCATGCGCGCCGAGTACAGCCGGATGAGGTCGCCGGCGATCTCCTTGACGGCCCGCCGCGCCTTGTTCTTCGTCGCGGTCCAGTCCGAGCCGCCCATCTTCGACAGCGTGGGGGCCTCACCGCCGGTGTACCGGGTGACCTGGTCGAGGGTGTCGGAGGGTACGAAGAGCCGGTCGCCGGGCTGCCCGCGCTTGCTGGGGGCGTACTCCAGCACGAGGTACTCGCGGGTCGCGCCGGAGATCGTGCGCTGCACCATCTCCACGAACCGGCCGATGCCGTGCTGCTCGTGGACGACGAAGTCGCCGGGCCGCAGCGACAGCGGGTCCACGGCGTTGCGCCGGCGCCGCGGCGCCATGCGGCGCATGTCCTTCGTCGACTGCCCGCCGACACCGGTGATGTCGGACTCGGTCACCAGGGCCGCCTTGAGCCCCTCGGCGACGAAGCCGTGCTCGACGCTGGCGGTCGTGACGGTGACGACCGACGGGGCGGGTTCCTCGACGAGGTCGTCGACCAGCCGCGCCGGGACGTCCTCCCCGGAGAGCATCTCCACGAGGCGCTTGGCCGGGCCGTGGCCCTCGGTGGTCACGACGATGCGCCAGCCGGCCGAGGCGAGGTCGCGCAGCTCGCGCAGCGCCTTCTCCGTCTCACCGCGGTAGCCGGTGACGTCGCGCGCCCCGACCCGCAGGATCCGCACGTCCTCCAGGTCGCGCAGCTCCTCGTCCTCCACCAGGGAGGTGATGGACCACCAGGGGCGGCCGGTGGCCTCGGCGTGCGCGCGGACCTCGGCGAGGGTCGCGAACGAGGACGCCCCCAGGTCCACCGGCGTCTGCCCGCCCGAGGCGGCGTTCACCCACGCCGCGTCGAGGAACTCCGCGCCGGTGGCGACGAGGTCGTGGGCGCGGGCCCGGACCTTCTCGGGGTCGGCCAGCACCACGTGGGTGCCCGCGGGCAGGACGTCCAGCAGCGGCTCCATGCCGTCCACGAGGGCCGGGGCCAGCGACTCCATGCCCTCCACGGCGATGCCCTCGGCGAGCTTGGCCAGCACGTCCGCGGCGCCGGGCAGCGTCTCCGCCAGCTCCCGGGCGCGCTCGCGGACGGCGTCGGTCAGCAGCAGCTCCCGGCACGGCGGGGCCCAGACCCCGTCGGGCTCGACCTCCAGGGTGCGCTGGTCGGCCACGGAGAAGGAGCGGACCTCCTCGACCTCGTCGCCGAAGAACTCCACGCGCAGCGGGTGCGGTCGGGTGGGCGGGAAGACGTCGAGGATGCCGCCGCGCACGGCGAACTCGCCGCGGCGCTCCACCATGTCGACGCGCGTGTACGCCGCGGCCGCGAGCGCCTCCACGGTGGCGTCCAGCCCGACCTCGTCCCCGGCGCGCAGCCGCACCGGCTCCAGGTCGGCCAGCCCCTTCACCAAGGGCTGCAGCACGGCCCGCACGGGCGCGACGACGACGCGGACCTCCCCCGTCGTCGGGTCGTCCGGGGACGGGTGGGCCAGGCGGCGCAGCACGGCCAGGCGCTGGGCGACGGTGTCGCTGCGGGGCGAGAGGCGCTCGTGGGGCAGCGTCTCCCAGGCGGGGAACTCCGCGACGGTGTCGTGCGGGAGGTAGCAGCGCAGCCAGGTGGCCGTGTCCTCGCACTCGCGGCCGGTGGCGGTGACGACCAGCAGCGGCCGCTCGGCGGCGAAGGCGGCCAGGAGCGCGGGGCGCACCCCGACGGGGGCGACGACGTCGAGGGCGCTGCTGCCACCGTCGTGGGCGGTCTCGACGGCCGCGCGGACGGCGGGGTCGGTGCGCAGGACGTCGAGCAGGCCGGTGAGGCTCACGAACACTCCGGTGTCGGGAGGGGCATCGAGGGGGTGCGACCAGCCTACGACCGACCGCCGACACGGGCCCCGCGGCGTTGGAGCGGTGGGCCCCGGCACCCCGGTCGCTACTGTCGCGGCGTGTCCGACCACGCCGTGCACTCCCCCGACGAGCCGCTCCCGACCCGCCGGACCCGCCGGACCCACCGGACCCGCCGGCGCCGCGCGGGACGCCGGCGGGTCCTGGTCGCGCTGGGCGTGGTCCTCCTCGTGCTGCTGGCGTGGGTCGTGGCGGTCGCCGTGTCGGGGTACCAGGCGGGCCGGGCGCTGCAGCGGGTCGCCGACCGGGTGCCGACGCTGGAGCAGCAGGTGCGCGCGCAGGACTTCGCGGCGGCGACGGGCACCGCGGCCGCGGTCGCGCGGGACGCGGCGGCCGCCGACCGGGCCACCGGGCAGTTCCCGTACCGGTGGGCCCAGCACGTCCCCTGGGTGGGTGACCAGCTGGCCGCGGTCCGCGGCGGCGCGCACGCGGCGGCGCTGCTGGCCGGCCCGCTGCCCGGCGCCCTGCAGACGGCCGGGAACGTCGTCGCGGACGGCCTCGTCTCGGCCGACCAGCGCGTCGACGTCGAGGGCCTGCAGGAGCTCGCGCCGGTCCTCACCGACTACCGGGGCCGCGTGGAGGCGGCCCGCTCCGCGCTGCGCGAGGGGGACAGCCCCCGCGTGCTGCCGGCGATCAGCAGCCGCCTGGCCCCGGTGGCCGAGCAGCTCGACGAGGTCGCCGCGCCGCTGGACACCGCGGTGCGGGTGCTGCCGCAGCTGCCGCCCCTGCTGGGCGCCGACGGGCCGCGCACCTACCTGGTGGCGTTCACCAACCCCGCCGAGATCCGGCCCGTGCAGGGCATCGTGGGCGCCTACGCCTACCTGACGATCGACCGGGGGGCGATCTCGCTGACGGCGACGGGCACCGACAACGACCTGTACGCCGCCCGGGCGGACACCTCCGCGGTGAGCGCGGAGTTCGCGGCCCTGTACGGCCAGGACACCTCCATCGTGCAGAACGTCACGGCCGGCGGCAGCGCCGACGAGGCCGGGGCCCTCACCGCGTCCCTGGTCACCGACGCCGGGCTGCCCACCCCGGACGTCGTCGTCTTCGTCGACCCCGTGGGGCTGGCCCAGCTGCTGGGCGAGGACCACGCGCCGCTGCAGCTGGGCCCCTTCGGTGAGGTGGAGACGTCGGACCTGGCGAGGGTCCTCATGTACGACGCCTACGTGACCTACGGGGCCGACCAGGACGCGCGCAAGGCGTTCCTGGCCGCGACGTCGGCCGCCGCCTTCGAGGCGGTGCTCTCCGACGGCCTGTCCACCGCCGCGCTCGACGGCGCCCGCGCGGCCGTCGACTCCGGTCACCTGGCGGTGTGGTCCTCCACCCCGGCCGAGCAGGAGGCCCTCGTGGCGGCCGGGGTCGCCGGGGTCCTGGGCGACCCCGCGCAGGCCGGTCCCGTGGCGCGGGTGGGCCTGACGAACACCGAGCCGTCGAAGCTGGACTACTGGGTGCAGCCGGCCTTCGAGGTGTCGGCCCCGTGCACCGCGGCGGGCCAGGGGCGCAGCTCGCTGACGCTGACCCTGACGAACACCGTGCCCGAGGACGTCCCCGACTACGTGGCCAACGCGACGGCCCGCCGCGCGGCGGACCGGCGGACCGCGCAGGAGACGGTGTCGCTGTGGGTGGCGCCGTGGGTCGGGCTGGAGGGGGCCACCGTGGACGGCGAGGCGGTGGGGACCGCGGTGGACTCCGAGGAGGGCTGGCGGCTGGTCCGGCTCACGGTGGACCTGCCGCCCGGGACCCCCGTCGTCGTGCGGTGGTCGTTCAGCGGCTCCGCCGCCGCCCTCCCGCGCACCGTCACCGGCCCGACGACGGCGAGCACACCCGAGGTCACAGCGGGTAGCTGTACTCCATGAGCGTTCGCCCGTCCGTGTGGATGTCGTCACTCCGATCGCAACACGTCACACGAACAGGGGCGATCAACTGGACTGCCGGGGTGACGTTCCGTCATCCTGGGGGGCGCCTCGCGATCACAGGGTTCGCCGAGGCACCGATAGTGGGGGGAACCACCGTGCGCAAGACCACCGCCCGCCTGGCAGCTGCCGGGGCCCTGACCGTTGCCGCTCTCGGCGCCACCTCCGGGGCGGCCTTCGCGAGCAACTACGCGCCGGCCACGCCGACGCCGAGCGTCTCCGACGTCGTCACCCCGTCGGCCAGCCCGACCACCTCGCGCTCCACCACGCCGGCCGCCGTCGCCGACACCGGCGACGAGCTGGCCTACACCGGCGCCGACGTCCTGCCCTGGGCCGCGGCCGGCACCGTCCTCGTGCTGGGGGGCGCGGGGATGGTCGTCGCGAGCCGTCGCAAGCCGGGGCGCTCGCACTGAGCTGACCGACCACCACGAAGGGCCGCCGGGATCTCCCGGCGGCCCTTCGTCGTTCACGCCGGTCCCCGGTGGTGGAGCCGGTGGCCGGGGCGGCTCAGCGTCCCGCCAGCGCCTCGACGAGTGCTCGTGAGGCCAGGGGGGCGATGTTGTTGGGGTCCTCGTACGACAGCTCCAACCGGACGGACACCGTCAGCTCCTGCTCCGGGTAGGCCACGACCTGGGCGATGGCCGAGAAGTGGCCGTACCCCTCGGCGTGACGAACACCGTCGGCACCCGTCCAGCAGGGGCAGTAGGCCCACACCCCGAGCCCGCCGTCCTGGGCGTCGAGCGTCGTCATCCGGTCCACGAGGTCCGCCGGCAGCAGGGTCCGCTGCACCAGCAGGGCGTCGTAGAACCTCGTCAGGTCCGACGCCGTCCCGGTGACGTCCCCGGAGCCCTGCCCGACCCAGCCCGGCACGGCCGGTTTGTCGGCGTGGAGGGACGGCGTCCCGGCGCGCGCCGAGATCCGGTCCACCAGGGCCGGCCAGCTCTCCCCGGTGACCTCCTGCGCGGCCAGCGACAGCCAGAGGTAGTTCGCCGTGCTGTAGCGGTACCCGTCGACCCGCGGCTGGTCCAGGGACAGCTGCAGGTACGACTGCGGGGTGTAGCTCGTCAGGGCGTTCCAGGCCGGGGAGTCCTGCGGCCCTCCCAGACCGCTCGTGTGGCTCAGCAGCTGCCGGACGGTGGGACGCGCGCCGAAGCGCGTCGCGTCGATCCCCGGGACGTCCGGGACCGGCTCGTCCAGCTGCAGGCGCCCGGCTGCGACCTGCTCCAGCACGACGGCCGCGGTGACGGTCTTGCTCACCGACAGCCAGTCCTGGCGGGCGCCGTCGGCGGGGCCGACCTGCCCCCCGCGGACGTACGTGCCCGACCACGTGCTCTGCCCGGAGCGGACGGTGACCTCGGCCCGGTCGACCATCGGGGACGCGGCGCCCCACTCCTGCAGAGCGGTTCGGAGGTCTCCCGACGGCAGGTCCGCCAGCGGGGCCGACCGGGGCGCGAGCCGGCCGGAGGTGTCGTCGTCGGGGGTGCCGACGACGACGCGACCCGACGGCGGCGGGAGCGCGGCCAGGGCACGGGCGCTGAACACCTGCGTGAGCAGCACGCACACGACGGCGAGGGGCACGCTGGCGCCCACCACCGCGCGCAACGCCGCGGCGCCGGCCGCTCGCGGGCGACCCGGGAGGGGCACGACCCGGACCGACCGGACCGCGGCCACGTCCTCGACCCACCCGAAGGCGAGGACGGCGACGGCGGTCAGGACCACCGTCCCGCCCAGCAGGAGGGCTCCCGAGCGGTGTCCGGTGCTGATCCCCAGGAGGGTGCCGACGAGCAGGATCGCGACGGGGTGCCAGAGGTAGATGGTCATGGCCCGACCGCTGACGAGGGTCGTGGCCCGTCGGACCGCCGCCGCCCGAGCGCACCGGAGCACCAGCGGGGAGCAGCTCGTCAGCAGCGCGAGCCACGCTCCACCGGTCAGCACGAGCGTGATCCAGGACGCGGTGACCGGCTGCCCCTGCCACCAGGACGTCCTGCTCCACAGCAGGGCGCCGCCCATGAGCACCGCGCCGCACACGGCGAGGAGCAGGGAGTGCCTGCGCGCCGGGTTCGGCGTCGGCCAGTCACCTCGCCGGCCCGCGGCGATCCCGAGGACGACGAACACGCCGTAGCAGCAGTAGTCGCCCAGCCCCGACGTCAGACCGGAGCGGTGGACGGGCTGGAAGTGCTCGAACAGCTCCAGCCCGACGGCGGCCGCGGCCAGGACCGCGCAGCCGACGGCCGGTCGCGCGGCGAGGCGGCGGAGCAGCGGGCTGGTCAGGAGGAACCACACGTGCGCCCGGACGTACCACAGGTGGGACGACAGCCACCCGCCGTCCACGCCGGGACTCAGGGGGTCGGCCAGCGGGAGGATCCAGGGCAGCACCTGGCGCCAGCCGGGGAACGGCACCTCGACGTCGGACCAGGTGGCGAACAGCACCGCCGCGATCCCGAGCGACGCCCCGAAGAACCACAGCGGGACGAGGATGCGGCGCAGGCGGTCGAGCAGGACGGAGGCGCCGGGCGTCTGCCGCGCTCCCAGGAGGTAACCGGAGCAGAAGAACAGCAGCGGGACCGCGGGCAGCAACCACGTGATCCACGGTGCGGCGACCGCGTGCCAGGCGACGACCCGCAGCAGCCCGAGGCTGCGCAGGAGGTCGATGACGGGGTTGCGCGAGGTGGCGGGGCTCACGGGAGCCGTCGGCCGGGTGACGGCTGCCGCGGTGGGGCCGCTCACTCGTCACCGCCGCGTCGCACGGACCTGGGGGGAGGCGGTGTGCCCGGGGACGTCCGGGAGCCCGACGGGTCGGTTGGTCGCACGGTGCGCACGCACCCTTCTCGAGGACCCACCGGGGTGGGGCTGGGATGGACGGACCACGCCGGAGCACCGGCGCGGCGCGGGAGTTCGAGGGCGTCGCGGTGCGACGTCGAACTCGTCGTCAGGACGCCCGCAGGTCGATGGTGCGGGCCTCGGGACGGCGGGGACGGGGCAGGTGCGCACGGTCCACCGGGACCGGGGGCGACGTCCGCTGCCACAGGACGGGGAGCTGCACGTACGCGGTGACGAGGTTCAGCGTCAGGACGGCCCACCACTCCCCGAGACCGTGGGTCAGCGCACCGTGGATCAGCCCCGTCCACAGCAGCAGCTGGCTGACGGTGATCCACACCTTGGCAAGACGGAGGATCTGCGAGGCCAGCGGCGCCGCTCCCCTGCCCGCTGCACCGGTGGGCACCCACTCGCGCGTGCGGCCGCGGACGACGTGGAAGATCGCCACCGCGTGGGCGAAGGAGTAGAGGAGCTGGACCCTCAGGACCTCCAGGCGCCACCTGCTCCTGAAGACGACCGGGAGGAGCACCAGCCACAGGACCAGGCTCCCCAGGAGCCAGACGCTGTTGACCGGGTGGACCATCGACGGGAACAGGAGGACCATCGCGATGGCCGGCACGAGGGCGAACGTGGCGTTGACGCCCGTGCTGACGTAGTAGAGGAACCCGGACCAGAAGCACAGGCGCTGCCGGAAGGTGATGTGCGGTTCGCGGTGGAAGCTGCGGTCCATCAACAAGGACATCGACCCCGTGCACCACCGGTACTGCTGGTTCAGGAAGCCGGACAGGCTGTCCGGGCAGACGCCCTTGCTCACCAGGATCGGCACGTAACGCACGTGGAACCCGACGCGCAGCAGGTTGACACCGGTGTGCACGTCCTCGGAGTGACCGATCTGGGCGAACCCGCCCGAGCGCTCGAGGGCGGCCCTGCGGTAGACGGCACACGTCCCCACGCAGATCGCCGCGTTCGAGCGGTCCCGGGCGGGCTGGATCCAGCGGTAGAAGAGTTCCTGGGTCGCGCCGGCGCACCGCTGCAACCACCCCAGCGACGTGTGGGTGTCGAAGAACTGCGGGCTCTGCACGATGCCCACCGAGGGTTCCTCGAAGTACGGCACCAGCTCGTGGAGGTAGTCCGGACGCGGGACGAAGTCGGCGTCGAAGACCGCGATCAGGTCACCGTCGGTCACCCGGTACCCGTGGCCGAGGTTCCCGGCCTTCTTGAGGTGCCCCCTGTCCGGTCGCACCTCATAGCGGAAACCGTGGGCCTGCGCCAGGGCCGCGACGTGGGACCGGTCGCTGTCGTCCAGGACCACCACCGTGAGCCGTCCCGGCCACTGGAGCGCGGCCACGTGGCGGAAGGTGTTGGCGATGAGCTCGACCGGTTCCCCGGCCGAGGGGAGGAAGACGTCCACCGACGGGTGGGCGTCCGGACGGTACGCGGCGACCCTCGCTGCGTGGTCCGACCGGCTGGTGCGCTTGCCCCGCAGCGACGAGCTCAGCGACACCACCTGGGTCAGCGCGTACAGCACCACGGGGACGAGCAGGATCGACGTCCACACCCGGGAGGTGGCGAAGGCGACGAGCGAGTAGGCGATCATCGTGAACGACAGCGCCTGCACCACGAGGAGCCACCGGTGCTGCCGGCCCATGTACCACTGCTTCTCCGCGTCGTCCGGGGGCGACGGGAGGTACCCCTGGACCTCCGTGCCGCGGGGCGCCACGGTGAGCGTCGCCCCCCTCGCCCCTGGTGTCACGGACGCGCCTCGGCGACCTCGACGGCGGTCAGGTCGATGACCACCGGAGCGGCCGCGGGACGCGGGGCGGGGACGTCGGCCACGTCGACCACGCGGGGCCGGGGGACGGCCACGGTGATCCCAGGCACCTGCAGCCGGGCGAGCGCACGCAGCGCGGCCGGGACGGTCTCCATCAACGGCACGGCGAGCATGGACACGACGATGACGACCGCCCAGCCGAGCAGGGCCCACGCCACGTTCCCGAGCGTCACCCCGACCCCGATCCCGAGGGCCATCACGGTGGCCAGCGCCACCTGCGGCCGGAACACGGCGAGGGAACTCCCGGCTCCACCCCGGCCGCCCTTCGGCGTCACCTTGAACGACAGCCGCTTGCCGCGGACGACCCCGACGAACGCGAGGAAGTAGACCGGCTGGACGAAGATGCCGATCAGCCGTCCGGGCAGCATGACCCCGCGCTCGATCCCCGGCCGGACGTTGAGGCGGTTCATGAACCAGTTGTGGACGTTGCGCCACACCAGGTACGGACCGTACGCGACGACGAGCGGCAGGAGCTCGATGTCCGCCGAGGCGATGCCGGAGACGAAGTAGAACAGCAGCAGCGCCGCACCGACCACGAAGGCCACACCGCTGAAGTAGTTCTGCTGCAACCAGAGGTAGAGGATCCGGCCCGGCCAGTCCAGGCTCCGCAGTCGTCCGGGGGTGATGCGGGCGAGGATGTCGAAGCAGCCGAAGGCCCAGCGCATCTGCTGGTTGACGTAGGCCAGCCAGGTGGTGGGTCCCTCACCGATGGCCAGCGGCTGCGGGACGTACGTGCTCTTCCAGCCGGCCGCGTGCAGCTTGATCCCGGTGGCGAGGTCCTCCGTCAGGTGCCCCTCGTAGAACCCCTCGGCCTGCAGCGCGGCGACCCGCACCACGTGGTTGGCGCCGAGCATGAGCGCACGACGCTGCCCGCTCAGACCCCGCAGCACCGAGCCGTAGAAGGAGTACAACTGCTGCGCCGCGGCCCTGGCCACGAAGGAACCGGTGTTCCCGTAGATCTGGGGGGTCACGACCCAGGCCACGTCGGGGTCGTGGAACTCGGCCAGCGTGGTGGTGAGGAAGTCCGTGCGGACGGTGAAGTCCGTGTCGATCTGGGCGACGAAGTCGTACCGACTGCCGTGGGCGGCGTACCAGGCGTTGTGGTTCCCGCCCTTGGTCCGGGCCGCGAAGACCCCGCCGTCTGTGTTCCACTCCGGGTGACCGGACCGCGTGAAGTAGTGGACGCCCAGTTCCCGGCACAGGGCCTTGACCGAGTCGTCGTCACCTTCGTCCAGGACCCAGGTGTCGTGCTCGTAGTCCGCGGCCTGCATGGCCCGCAGGGTGTTCTCCAGCATGCTGATCGGCTCGCTGCCGGGGACGAAGGTCGTGATGAAGGCGACCCGGCGACCGGGTTCCAGCGCCGGCCGGACCACCTCGGGACGGACGGTCGCCGCCAGGACGTGGCTCAGCGCGTCCATGACGATGCGGTGCCAGATCACCGCGGACAACAGCACGAAGAGCGTGATCTCCAGCCAGCGGCCGCGCGGCAGGCCCGTGCTGACGAGCCGGTCGGGGTTGAACCAGTACGTGGCGAAGAACAGGAGGGAGGAGGCGCCGAAGACGATCGACGCGGTCCACAGGCGGCGTCCCCGACGGGTCATGCCGGAACCTCGCGTGCGCAGGTGGTGTTCACGAAGTGCCTTCCATCGGTTCGGGGCGCAGGCTGCCGGTCAGCACGGGTGCGCTGGGACGTGCCCACGGGGCGGTGTCGGTGCGACAGCGAACCTCGAGGCGACCGCCTCGCTGTCAGGAAGTTAGGTACGGGGCATGCGCGCGACAAGCGCCGTGACCCGAACGGCACTCGGCGCGGACCCACTCGGCCCAACGGCGGGCGAGTATTCACCTGCACAGCGTCACCTCGGGACGTCGAACGCGTCCGTCTCCGCAGCAGTCGCCTACTCTGAGTACGTGCCCGCCCCTCACCGTCCCCCGCCCCACGAACTCGTCGACGTGGCCCCGAGGACGACGACGCGTCGCACCGCGGTGGCGGCCCTGGTCGGGACGACCGTGCTGTTCGGAGGCGGCTGCACCAGCGGCTCAGGAGGGAACACGGACGGCGCGAGGCCCCCGGCGACCCCTGCGCGGAAGCTCGTGTGGGAGGACGACTTCGACGGGCCGGCCGGCGCTGCGCCGGACCCCTCCAACTGGACGCCCGAGCACGGCGGGGGTGGCTGGGGCAACGGGGAACTGCAGACCTACACCGACGACATCGCCAACCTCGCCGTCGACGGTGCGGGGAACCTCGTGATCACGGCTCGTGCGCTGACGACGGGCGCGGGCACGTCGTGGACCTCGGCCCGCATCACGACCTTCGGGAAGCGGACCGTCACGAACGGACGGGTCGAGGTCCGCGCGAAGGTTCCCCGGGGGCAGGGGATCTGGCCGGCCGCCTGGACCCTCGGCCAGAACATCCAGGACGTCGGCTGGCCCGCGTGCGGTGAGATCGACGTCGTCGAGAGCATCGACGACGCGACCGAGGTCCTGCAGACCGTGCACGGCCGCAGGGCCGACGGCGAACGCTGGTACCGGACCCTCACCGAACCGGTCTCCGCACCGTTGTCGGAGGACTTCCACGTCTACGCCGCGGACTGGACCCCCGACGCGGTCGTCTTCTCCGTCGACGGCCGGACGACCGGTCAGGTGCGCCGCAGCGACCTGGGCGGGGACGAGAAGTGGCCCTTCGACGCGGCGCAGTACGTGCTGCTCAACGTGGCCGTCGGGGGGCGGTTGCCGGGGTACCCCGACGACACGACCCCCACCACCGCGTCCATGCTCGTGGACCGGGTCAGCCTCTACGAGTGAGGGGTTGCACCAGCAGGTCCGGCAACCCCTCCGGAACGCCCCGCGGGAACAACGCCCCCACCTGGTTCCGGTACCGCCCGATGACCCCGGCCTTCCCCGCCGGGACGGCGAACCGCGTCGCCCCCGCGGGCACCCCCGCCTCCAGCACGTAGGGCACGTCGGCGTACCGCACGACCCGCTGCCCCGTCCGCCGGCCGGCCCGCACGGCCGCCTCCCCCACGAGGACGTGGTCGACGTGCCCGCCGATCCCGAGGGGGGCGACGAGCACGGTGGGCAGTCCGGAGGGTTCGGCGAGCAGTTCGGCGAGGAGCCGGTCGACGGCGGGGACGGCGGGGTCGCGGCGGGACACGACGCCGCGGGACAGGTGGAACTTCCACGTGGGGTAGACGTGGGCGAGCTCGGGGACGAGGGCGGGGACGCGGGGGTGGCGGCGGAACAGGGCGTCGGGCAGCCCGGCGTGCAGGGCGCGGGCGCCGCACGCCGCGACGGCGTCGGTGTCCTCGGCCCGCCGCTCCGCGAACAACCGCGGCGCCGAGGTGGCGCCGCACTGGCGCAGGAACGCCCGCGCGGACAGCGTCAGCGGCGCGGAGCACTCGGTGAAGAACGTCGCGACGGTCGCGGGCCACCCCCGCTCGGCGAGCGCCTGCAGCAGGTTCCCGCAGGACAGGACGCCGTCGTCGAGGTGCGGCGACAGGACGATCCACCGGGAGGGCCCGTGGGCGTCGAGGTCGAAGGGGGGCAGGTCGTCGTGCACGTCGCTCACGCTCCCGCCCGCACGGTCGCGAGGCGCCGGTACAGGTCGTCCTGGCGGCGCGCCACGTCGTCCCAGTCGTAGCCGCGGGCGTGGTCGCGCCCGGCGCGGCCCATCGCCTCGACGGTCGCGGGGTCGCCGGCCAGGGCCGCCAGCGCCTCTCCGTAGGCGTCGACGTCGAAGGCGGGCACGAGGACGCCGGTGCCGGGGACGACGACCTCGCGCAGGGACGGGATCTCGAACGCCACGACGGGGGTGCCGCAGGCGAGGGACTCGGCCGCGACGATCCCGAACGTCTCCTGCCGCGAGGGCATCGCCACGAGCAGGGCGGTGGCCAGCAGCGCGTACTTGGCCTCACCCTCGACGCGGCCGGCGAACACGACGCGGTCGGCGATGCCGAGGGAGGCGGCGAGCGCGGCGACGGCGGGGCGGCCGGCGCCGTCCCCGGCGACGACGAGGCGGCCGGGCAGCCGGTCGGCGACGGCGGCGAAGGCGGGCAGCAGCAGGTCCAGCCCCTTCTGCTCCACCTCCAGGCGGCCGAGGAAGACGACGTCGTCGCCGCGGACCCCGCGGGCGTCGAAGGCGTCGCGGACGACGCCGTTGGGCAGGACGACGACCTCGGCGGCGGGGTTCATGTCCCGCAGCCGGTCCCCGAGGTCCTCGGACATGGCGATGAGGGTGCGGTGCCGGCGGACGCCGAGGTTCTGCACCCAGTGGAACGGCAGGTGGTACTGCCGGGCCTTCTCCTCGGCGCCGAGCCACTGCACGACGGCCACGACGGGGGTGGTCGTCCACAGCTGCGGCAGGAAGCTGCCGACGGGGGCGCCGAAGTCCTCGACCACCAGGTCGGCCTCGTAGCGGCGCAGCGCGAACGGCACGGCGAGGAAGTAGCTGACGATGCCGCCGAAGTAGCCCAGCGGCAGCCCGACGGGGACCCAGCGGACGCCGTTCTCGACGCGTTCGACGGCGCCGGGGTAGCTGGACACCAGGACGGTGACGTCGTGGTCGCGGGCGAGGCGCTCGTCGATCTCGCGGGTGCGGACCGCTCCCCCGCCCGAGCCGGGTTTGCGGGGGTCCTCGAACCCCAGGTGCAGGATCCGCAGCCGGCGCGCGGGGTCGGTGACGTCGGGGGCCGCCGTGGGGGCGCCCACGGCCCGCAGGCCCAGCAGCGCCAGCCCGGCCCCGACGACGAGGGCCAGCAGCACCCAGGCCACCGGGTGCGGGCGCAGGGGCAGCAGGGCGGCGGCGAGCAGGACCGAGCCGGCCAGGACGGGCAGCGGCAGCGCGAACGCGGGCCGCCACGTGCGGGGGACGGCCAGGAACAGGGCCAGGGCCGTGAGGACGAACCCGGCGAGCGCGCCCGCGGCCAGCCCGGGGACCCCGCCGAGGAGGTACCCGGCGACGAGGGCCACGACGTGCCCGGCCAGGGCCGCGGTCTGGGCCAGGACGGACCGCCGGTACAGGGCCCGGGCCTGCACGTGGGTGGCGAGCAGCACGACCCAGCCCAGCACGAGCCCGGCCGCGGACGTCCACGGCAGCACGCCCGACAGCGCGTAGCCGGCGGGGAGGACGACGCCCAGCAGGGACGACGGCGCGACCGTCAGCGCGGCCGCGTAGGGCGCGCACAGCAGGGCGTAGGCCACCGAGGTGCGGCGCAGGACGCGCGCGGACCCGGCGGGGTCGCGGACGACGACGGCGAACACGGACGCGCTCAGGGCGGTCGCCACGAACAGCGGCACGCGGGAGACGATCACGGCCGCCTGGTACGTCGAGGCCTGGGCGGCGTCGTCGGCCAGGACGGCGACGAGGACGAGGTCGGTGGAGGTGAGCACGGCCACGAGGCCCTGCACCCCGACGACGCCGACGGCCGGCGCCCACAGGCGGCGCAGCCGCAGGACGCCCCGCACGGGGCGCAGGTCGCCGCGGGCGACGACGACGCCGACGGCCACGAGCAGCAGGGACCCGGCGAGGAAACCGCCCAGGGCACCGGCGGCGCCGGCCCCGGCGACGACGAGCACGAGGCCGACGACGACCTTGGCCAGCACCTCCCCGATGCGCCCGGCGCCCAGGAGACCGAGGCGTTCCTCGCCCTGCAGCAGCCCGACGCCGGTGGCGGAGCAGAACACCAGGAACACCCCGGCGGCCAGCACCAGGCAGGCCGGGCCGGAGGCGAAGCGCGTGCCCAGCAGGTACGTGACGAGGCCGCCGGCGGCCCCCAGGACGAGGTTGGTGCACACGGAGAACCACAGCGCCGCGCGGCGGTCGGCGCGCGAGCGCGCCTCCAGCAGCGCCTGGGCCAGGACCCACGACACGGACGTGCTGGCGACGGTCCCGGCGGTCAGCAGCAGCGCCTGCCCCGCACCGACGACCGCGAACTGCGCGATGGGCAGGACGTGCGTCAGGACCAGGGAGAAGGCGTAGTTCACGACCCCCACGACGAGGGAGGCGATCGTCAGGACGCGGGCGCCCCGGGCGGTCGCGGTGGTGCTCACCGGGCCCCCGTCAGCAGGTCGGCGCTGGTGGCCAGGCGCATCCGCGAGCACAGCGCCAGACCGAGCCGGTCCATGACCTCGGAGGCGACGGCCTGGTCGCACCCGTGCAGCAGGACGTGCAGGGTGCCGTCCTTGACGACCCACTCGTCGGAGCGGCGCAGGACCTGCGGCAGCCGGGTCAGCAGCGCCTCGCGGTCACCGCCGAAGCCGCGCAGGTCGGCCTCGACGAGGACGGACAGGTCGCTGGACTCGCGGCGCGAGCGGGCGCGCCGGGCGTCGACCTCACCGGCGACGACCCCGGCGAGGCGTTCGGCGCTGGTCTCCCAGGAGAACGACCCGGCCCACTCGCGGCAGCGGTCGGCCATCGCGGCGGCGGCGCGCGGGTCGGCGAGGTCGCGCAGGGCGGTGTCCAGGCCCGCGGCCAGGGAGCTGCCGGTGGGGATGATCCAGCCGGTGCGGCCGGGGACGACGGAGTCGCGCAGCCCGGGGACGTCGTAGGCGACGGCGGGGACGCCGGCGGCGTTGGCCTCGATGACGGTCAGGCCCCAGCCCTCGGCCTGGGAGGGGGCGGCGGTGACCCAGCCGGCGGCCAGCAGCGCCTCGCGCTCGGCGGCGGAGACGAAACCGTGGAAGGTCACCACGTCCTCGAGGCCCAGTTCGCGGGAGCGGGCCTGCAGCGCGGCGCGCTCGGGGCCGTCGCCGGCGATGTCGACGCGCAGGTCCGGGTGCGCGGCGAGCAGCTCGGGCACGGCCTCCAGGAGCAGGTCGAACCGCTTGTGGCTGACGAGGCGGCTGACGACGACGACGTGCGGGGTCGCCGAGCGGGTCCCCGCGGGGACGGCGGGGGCGTGGGCGGTGCCGTTGGGGACGACGTGGATGGGGCCGCGCAGCCGCAGCCGGCGGCGCACGTCGCGGCGGGTGGAGGGTGAGACCGCGACGACGGGCCGGGCGCCGTAGACGCGCCGGGAGGCGGGGCCCTCGAGGAACTGCCCGATGCGGCTGAACGGCCAGGAGAAGTGCAGGGCGAACTGCTCGGTGTGGACGTGGTGGACGACGAGCACGACGGCCCGCCGGCGGCCGGCGAACAGGGGCGCGAAGAACGGGATGCCGTTCTGGAAGTCGACGACGGCGTCGAACTCGCGGCGGTGCCGGAGCAGGAACCAGGCGGCGGCGAGGTACACGCCGAAGGTGCCGCCGCCGCGGACGACCCGCATGCCGCGGTCGACGTCGGTGCGCGCCGAGCCCTCGTGCCGGGCGGTGAACAGCGTCACGTCGCTGCCGCCGGCGACGAGCCGTTCACCGGTGTTCCAGGTGTAGACCTCGGCGCCACCGGCCAGCGGGTGGGTGCGGTCGCGCCAGTTCAGCAGCAGTACCCGCCTGCCCTGCAACGGGAAGAGCGCCTCCTCGGCGGGCGTGCGGGTCTCGACGGTCATGCGGCGCTCCCGGCGGGGGTGGGCCAGCGGTTCGCGGCCCGGTGGATGCGGACGGTGTCGGAGAAGGAGCGCAGGCCGTCCCGCAGGGGCGAGAACGTGGAGCCGGGGACGTCGGTCCACAGCACGGGGACCTCCACGATGGGGTGGCCGGCGCGGCGCATGCGGGCGAGGAGCTCGACGTCGAAGCTGAAGCCGTCGATGGTGCAGTCGTCGAGGACGGCGCGCACGGCGCGGCCGTCGAAGAACTTGAACCCGCACTGGCTGTCGGCGACGTCGGGCAGGAGGGAGCGGGCCGCGAGGCGGAACACCGACCCGCCGAGGCGGCGGAAGGAGCTCTGCTTGACGACGCGGTCGGCCTCGCCGGCGTTGCGGGAGGCGATGACGACGGGCGCGCCGTCCGCCAGCAGCGGCAGCACCCGGTCCAGGGTGTCCATCGGGGTGGCGAGGTCGGCGTCCATGAACCCGACCCAGCGGGCGCAGCTGGTGGCGAAACCCCGGCGCACGGCGCTGCCCTTGCCGCGCTGGCGGCAGCCCAGCAGGTAGACGGGGACCTCACCGCGCGCGGCGGTCGCCAGGTCCGAGGTGCGGTCGACCGACCCGTTGTCGACGACGACCACGGCGCTGGTCAGCGGGAGCCCGGCCAGGTGCTCGACGGCAGCGGCCAAGGTGGCGGGCAGCCGCTCCTCCTCGTCGTAGGCGGGGATGACGACCTCGAGGTCGACGGCGGGGCGGTCGGTGGCGCTGAGGCCGTCCTGCAGCCCGCCGTGGCGGGACGCGACGTCGACCCCGGCGTCGAACCCGTCGACGGGGGTGTCGATGGCGGCGTTGGCGCGGGCGAGCGCCTCGAAGGCCGCCAGTTCCCGGGCGACCGCCGCGGGCGCGGGACGGCCCGGCGTCCCGGGCACGTCGAGGACGTCGGCGCGTGGACCGGTCTGGTCGCGGGGCACGTCGGGCATCACGGGAGGACTCGCTTCGTGGTCGGCGGGGTGCCGGTGGCACCCGGTACGTCCTGGTGGATCGGCCGCCGGGTGGCGGACCGTGAACGCCGGAGGGGTCCCGGCCGCGTTTCGGGCCCCGGTTTCCCCCGACCGGGCCAGCGGGCCGGCCGGTGCGACCGGACCCGTTGCGGCCCAGCGGGTCGGCAGCGGCGCCGGGGCCGGTGGCGAACGGGTGGCGCCGGGTCACGCGCCGCGGCCGGCCTCACCCGGTCGCGCGGGGGCCCTCACCCGTCCGGCGCAGCGCCGGTCCGGGCACCGGCGCGCGCCGGACGGGTGCGGGCCCGGAACGCTGGAGAAGACCGCCCCGGTGGCCGATCAGAACCGGGACACCCGAGCCCCGACCACCGCTGGAGAACCCCCGATGGCCCTCGCCCTGCGCGCCGGCGCGTCCCGACCCGCACCCGGGTCGCACCGCGCCACCGCCGCCGCGGCACGAGCGGCCGGCTGGGCCCGGCTGCGGGCCCACGGGCCGGCCCTCGCCGTCCTCCTCGTGGCGCTGGCCGCGCGGCTGCACCGCATCGACACCTCCTACGAGATCCACATCGACGAGGTGTCCTACGCCGACACCGCGACCGCCGTCGCGGACGGCGGGGGCCTGACGATGTTCGGCGTCCCCTTCCACCTGCACCCGCCGGGCTACTTCGTGCTGCTGGCGCTCGTGGAGAAGGTCCTCGCCGTGGTCGGGATCACCGAGCCGGACCGGTTCGCGCAGGTGCTGCACCTGCGGCCCGTGGGGGCCGTGCTGGGGTCGGTGACGTGCGCGCTGGTGACGCTGCTCGTGGCCCGCCTGGCCGGCTGGACCCCCGCGGTGCTGGCCGGGCTCGTGCTGGCCCTGGACCCCTTCGCCAACCGCTGGGACACCCGGGTCTTCCTGGAGGCGCCCGCGACGCTGTTCAGCGTCGCGGCGGCCAGCTGCCTCGTCGCGGTGGTGCAGCGCGAACGGCCCCGCGGGCGGCTGCTGGTCGGGACCGGGCTGGCCGTCGCGGCCTGCACGCTGTGCAAGGAGCCGTACGCGTTCCTGTCCGTCCTGCCGTCGACGGCCCTGTTCGTGACCGGGCGGCTGGCCCGCCGCCGGGACACCGGCACGGTGCTGGGGGTCGCGGTCGCCGCCAACCTGGGGCTGCTCGCGGCGCTGGCCGCGGCCGGGGAGCTGGGCGACTGGTGGACCGAGCAGGGCAGCGGGCTGCGGCGGCTGGTGGGGCTCGACCAGCACACCGGGTACAACGCGCCGGGGGCCCAGTCGGCGTCGTCGAGCATGACCGAGCACCTGGGCACGTTCGCCCCCAGCGTCGTGCTGGCCCTGGTGGGTGCGGTGTCCTGCGCGCTGGTCCTGCTGCCCCTGCTCCCGCGGCTGTGGCGCACGCGGCGGCTCCTGGACGACCCCGTGCGCGCCGGCCGCGCCGTCACGTCGCTGTGGACGGGCTGCGCCTTCGCCTACGTCGGGTACGCCTTCTGCTTCGGCACCTTCGAGGAGCAGAACGTCTCGATGCTGCTGGCGCCGTCGGCGACGGGTTTCGGGGTGCTCGTGGGGCTGGTGCTGACCCGCCCGAGCCGGGTGCGGGTGGTGGCGACCGGGCTCGTCGTGGGGGTTCTGGTGGGGGTGCAGCTGACGTCCTGGGCGACGGTGCACAGCCGTCACGACGACTCGTACGTGCAGCTGAAGCGCTTCCTGGACGCCCGGGTGCCGCTGGACGCGCGGATCGCGGCGACCGAGGAGACCGGGCAGTTCCTCTTCGGCGACCACGACCTGTCCGGCGCGCACACGACGGCGGCGCTGACCTCCGAGCACGTCGACTTCGTGCTGCTGTCCACCGAACTGGTCTCGCGCGGGTACGGGACGGCGTCGCCGGAGCTGCTGGAGGCGCTGCAGCGGCGCGGGACGCTGGTCTTCACCTCGACGGGTCAGTCGTTGGGCCGTCTGCAGCTGTGGGACGTGCGGTCGGTGACCGGTGGGAGCGGACGGGTGAACGACCTGGAGCTGCCGGCCGTCCCCTGACGTCACGCTGCGCGAGGACGGGGCCGGGAACGGCGGCCCTGCACGGGTCCGCCCGGGGGACGGGGGCTACAGACCGGCCCCCCGGTGCCGAGGACCAGGGGGTGTTCGCAGGGATCCCCGTCGACCGGCGCCGCTTCCTGGCCACCGGTCTGTCCAGCGCCGTCCTCGGCGCCCTGGCGGCGACGGGCGCACCCGCGGCGTGCGCCGTCCCGGGCGGACGGCGCACGGTGAGCGGTGCCGCGGCGGCCGGCGTGCCGGTGCGGACCGCGCCGGTCGTGGGGGTCCTGGGCTCCGACGCGCGCACCGCACCGGACCTGTCCGCCGCCGGCCTGACCTCGGTCACCCTGCAGGTCGCCTGGGACGCGGCCCAGCCCGTCGCGGGGGCGGCCCTGGCCGCCGGCTACGTCGCGCGGCTGAGGGCCCGCACCGCCGCCTACCGCGCGCAGGGCCTGTCTGTCGTCCTGGACACCGGGCTGCAGTACCCGCCGCAGTGGGTGCTGGACCTGCCCGACGCGCGGTTCGTCGACCAGTTCGGCGCCCGGCACACCGCGACCACCGAGTCCGGGGAGAACGTCCCCGACGCCGTGTGGAACCCGAAGGTCCGCTCGGCCCAGGCGGCGTACCTGTCGGCGCTGGGCGCGGCGCTGGGCCGCGGGACGTTCTCCGCGGTCCGCGTCGGCGGCCTGCTCACGGGGGAGCTGCGGCTGCCCCGCGACGCCCACGGCGCGATCGAGGCCACCACCGGGACCGGCTCGTGGTGGTCGTTCAGCCGCTACGCCCAGGCCTCCTCCCCCGTGCCCGGCTACAAGCCCGGCGTCTGCCCGCGCGACCGGGCCAAGGACGCCCGGTTCCTGGAGCACTACCTGTCCTCCCTCGCCGCCTACCAGGACTTCCTCGTGGGGGCGACGGCGGCGGCGTTCAGCGGCGACCTGCTCGTGCTGTACCCCTCGTACGCGGTGCGCCCCGGTGACGTCGCCGGGGCCGTCGCGGCGGCGCTGTCGCGCGGGGCGGTCCGCTACTCCGAGCTCGTCCAGGGCCTCGACGTCGCCCGGCTCGTCGCCCGGCTGGCGACGTACCGGGTGCGGGCCGTCGTGTACTCGACGTGGCTGGACGGCCCGCAGTTCGGCACCGCCGACGGCGACCTGTCCCCCGTCGCCTACCTGGCCCGGCTCGCGGCACCGCTGAAGCTGTCCGTGGGCGGGGAGAACTCCTCCGACTCCGCCGAGGACCTGGCCGCGCTGCGGCTGTGCCAGCAGCGGGCCAAGGCGCTGGGGCTGAGCCACGTGTTCTGGTTCAACGACGTGACGGTCAACCGCGACCCCGTCCTTGCGCGGGCCCTGGCGCGCACCTTCGCGCCGTGACCGGCGGGCGCTGACCGGGGGCTGACCGGGGGGCGGGCGGGGGTGGACGGGGCGCGCGCTACGGTGCGGTCCCCCGCGGCACCCGAGGAGCGACGATGACGTTCACGTCCTGCGTGTTCGACGACATGGCCCGGCCCGACTACTGCGACCTGCACGCGATCGCGCTGCCCGCGGGAGCCCCGGCCGACCCCGCGGTCTGGGCCCGGACGATGTTCTCCCCGCGGGCGGCCCCGCCCTGGGTGGCCGCGGCCCTCGCGGTCCGCCAGGCGCTGGCGCCGCTGGTGGGTGTGCCCCGCGCCGGGCACGAGGCGTTCGGCGTCGTGCGGGTCGCCGGCGACGAGGCGCTCGTCGCGGTCGACGACGTCCACCTGGACTTCCGCTGCGCGCTCGGCGTCGACGTCGAGGCCGGGCGGGTGCGGTGCACGACGGCGGTGCGCCTGAAGAACCGGCGCGGGCGGTTCTACTTCCGGCCCGTGGCCCTCGCGCACGGCCCCGTCGTGGAGTCGATGCTGCGCCGGACGGGGAAGGTCCTGGCCGGGCACGGCTGAAACCGCTCAGGCGGGGGCGTGGAACTTCTGCTGCGCCGCCTCGAGGCCCTCGACGACGAGCTTCTCGACCGCGTCCGCGGCGTCCATCACCAGGAACGGCAGGTCCTTCTTCTCCGTGCTGGAGAACTCCTTGAGCACGAAGTCGGCTGGGTCCTGCCGGCCCGGGGGCCGCCCGATGCCGACCCGGACGCGGGCGTAGTCCTTGTCGCCCAGCGACTTCGAGATCGAGCGCAGACCGTTGTGGCCGCCTTCGCCGCCGCCGCGCTTGAGCCGCACCGAGCCGAAGTCGACGTCCAGCTCGTCGTGCACGACGACGAGGTGCTCGACGTCGGCGTCGAAGTACTTCACCAGTCCCGCGACCTGGCCGCCGGAGAGGTTCATCCAGGACGTGGGGGCGGCCAGCACCACCCGCGGCCCGGGGGCACCGCCGGGCAGGACGCCGAGGCGGACCTCGGCGACCCTGGCCCCGGACCGGTGCCGCTTGAAGGAACCCCGCGTGCGCGACGCCAGCTCGTCCAGCACGACCTGCCCGACGTTGTGCCGGGTGCGTTCGTACTCGGCGCCGGGGTTGCCCAGGCCGACGACGAGCCAGACGTCGCTCACGCGGTCAGTCCTCCAGCGACCGGTCTCAGGCGTTCTCGCCCTCGACCTCGGTGTGCTCCTCCTTGACGATGCCGGCCTCGGCCTCGGCGGCCTCCAGCTCGGCCTCGGCCTGGGCCGCGGTGGCGGCGGCGGTCACGACGACCACGAGCTGCTCGGGGTCACCGGCCAGGGAGGAACCCTCGGGCAGGGTGACCTGCGAGGCGGCGACGTGCGAACCGGCCTCCAGGCCCTCGATCGAGACGGTGACGGCGTCGGGGATGTGGGTGGCCTCGGCCTCGACGGACAGGGTCGTCAGCTCCTGCTGCACGACGGTCTCCGGGCCGGCCTCGCCCTCCAGGTGCACCGGGACGTCGACGGTGACCTTCTCGCCGCGACGCACGACCAGCAGGTCGACGTGCTCGATGAAGCCCTTGATGGCGTCGCGCTGGACGTCCTTGGGGATGGTCAGGTGCGACTGGCCCTCGAGGTCGATGTTCAGCAGGGCGTTGGAGTTGCGCAGGGCCAGCAGCGTCTCGTGGCCGGGCAGCGTCACGTGCAGGGGCGCCTCGCCGTGGCCGTAGACGACGGCGGGGATCTGGGAGCTGCGGCGGATGGCGCGTGCGGCGCCCTTGCCGAAGCTGGTGCGCTTGGTGGCGGTGAGCTTGGTCTCAGCCATGGTGGTCTCCTGGTCTCGGGGTGTGACGACGTGCGAAGGCCCCGGGAGAGGAAGCGACCCATCCACCGCGTCGATCACGGCGACGCTCACGCGTCCGCCCTCGCCGAGGCAACCGGGGACGAGTCTACCCGCTCCTCCGGCGCGCCGAGCGCGCCGGAGGAGCGGGCGGACCTCAGCTGTGCCCGTCGAACAGGCTCGTCACCGACCCGTCGTCGAAGACCTCGCGGATCGCGCGGGCCAGCAGCGGCGCGATGGACAGCACCGTCAGCTGCGGGAACTGCTGCGACTGCGTGATCGGCAGCGTGTTCGTCACGACGAGCTCGGAGATCGGGGAGTTCTTCAGCCGGTCCACCGCCGGGCCCGACAGCACCGCGTGGGTGGCGGTCGCGATGACGTCGGCGGCGCCGTTGGCCTTGAGGGCCTCGGCGGCCTGCACGATCGTGCCGGCGGTGTCGATGAGGTCGTCGACGAGCACGCAGGTGCGGCCCTCGACGTCCCCGACGACCTCGTGCACCTTGACCTGGTTCGGCACGTTCGGGTCGCGGCGCTTGTGGATGATCGCCAGCGGCGCGCCGAGGCGGTCCGACCACAGGTCCGCCACCCGGACCCGGCCCGCGTCGGGGGACACGATGGTGATGTTGGAGCGGTCGACGCGCTTGCCGACGTGGTCGGCCAGGATCGGCAGCGCCCACAGGTGGTCGACGGGACCGTCGAAGAACCCCTGGATCTGCGCGGTGTGCAGGTCGACCGACATGAGGCGGTCGGCGCCGGCGGTCTTGAACATGTCCGCGATGAGGCGGGCCGAGATCGGCTCGCGGCCGCGTCCCTTCTTGTCCTGCCGGGCGTACCCGTAGAACGGCGCGACGACGGTGATGCGCTTGGCCGAGGCCCGCTTCAGCGCGTCGACCATGATCAGGTGTTCCATGATCCACTGGTTGACGTTCGCCGTGTGGCTCTGGATGACGAACGCGTCCGAACCGCGCACGCTCTCCTCGAAGCGGACGTAGATCTCCGAGTTCGCGAAGTCGTAGGCGCTGGTCGGGACGAGCTCGGCGCCCAGGGCGCGGGAGACCTCCTCCGCCAGCTCCGGGTGCGCGCGCCCGGAGATGAGCACCATCCGCTTCTCGCCCGTGGTGGTGATTCCGGTCATCAGTCGGTCTCCTGCCCTTCGGCCCTTGCCCCGTCGGAGCTGTTGTCCTGCGCCCGCTGCGCCGCCTCGGCCGCGGGGGTTCCTGCGCGCTTCTCCAGGGTCCAGCCCTCGAGGTTGCGCTGCGGGGCCACGTTGATCGCGAGCGCCCCGGCGGGGACGTCCTTGCGGATCACGGTGCCGGCCCCGGAGTAGGCGCCGTCGCCGACGGTCACCGGCGCGACGTACATGTTGTCCGACCCCATCCGCACGTGGCTGCCGACGGTGGTGCGCGCCTTGCGGACGCCGTCGTAGTTCACGAAGACCGACGCCGCCCCGATGTTGGAGTGCTCACCGATGGTGGCGTCCCCGACGTAGGACAGGTGCGGGACCTTCGAGCCCCGGCCGATGGTGGCGTTCTTCGTCTCCACGAACGTCCCGATCTTGCCGTCCTCGCCCAGGCGGGTGCCCGGGCGCAGGAAGGCGAAGGGACCGACCTGGGCCCCGGCGCCGACGACGGCGGAGGACCCGTGGGTGCGTTCGACGACCGCCCCGGCGCCGACCTCGACGTCGGTGAGGGTGCAGTCGGGACCGACGACGGCGCCGGTGGCCACGCGGGTGGTGCCGTGCAGCTGCACCCCGGGCCGGAGCGTGACGTCGGCGGCGAGCTCGACGTCGTCGTCGACCCACGTGGTCGCGGGGTCCACGACGGTGACGCCCGCCAGCATCCAGCGGCGCAGGGTGCGGCGGTTGGCCTCGGCGGCGAGGTCGGCGAGCTGGGCGCGGTCGTTGACGCCGCGGATCTCCCACTCGTCCTCCAGCGCCAGGCCCTCCACGCGGGCCCCGTCGGCGCGCAGGATCGCCAGGACGTCGGTGAGGTAGACCTCGCCGGCGGCGTTGTCCCGGCCGACGCGCTCCAGCGCCGGGCGCAGCGCGGCGACGTCGAAGGCGTAGATGCCAGAGTTCACCTCGCGCACGGCGCGCTGCTCGGCGGTGGCGTCCTTGTGCTCGACGACGCCGGCGACGCCGCGCTCGTCGCGCAGGACGCGGCCGTAGCCGGTGGGGTCGTCCAGCTCGGCCGTCAGGACGGTCGCGGCGTTGCCGCCGTCGGCGTGGGCCCGCGCCAGCTGCGTCAGGGTCGGGCCCGACAGCAGCGGGACGTCGCCGTAGGTGACCAGCACCGTGCCCGTCAGGTCCGCCGGCAGGGCCCCCAGACCGCACTGGACGGCGCGCCCGGTGCCCGGGACGTCGTCCTGCAGGGCGACCAGGACGGCGGGGTCCTGGGCCTGCACCGCCTCCCGCACCCGGTCGGCCTGGTGCCGCAGCACCACGACGAGGTGCTCGGGACCGGCGGCGCGCGCGGCGCGCAGCGCGTGCCCCACGAGGGGGCGTCCCCCGAGCGGGTGCAGCACCTTGGGGGTGGCGGACTTCATCCGGGTGCCCTCGCCCGCGGCCAGCACGACGACGGCGACGGGGGCGGCGGGTGCGGCGGCGGGTGCGGTGGCGGGTGCGGCGGTGGGCTGGGCGGTGGTCACGCGGGGCGCGCTCCTCGCGGCTCGTCCGGTCGGTCCGCCCGGGTGCGGGGTCGGACCGGCCGGTGGCGTCGACGGACACGCCGAGGATAACGGCCCCGGGGGGCCCGTCCGGACACCCGCTCGGGGTGAGCTCCCGGGAGAGGATTCGAACCCCTACTGGACGGGACCAAAACCCGCCGTGCTGCCGTTACACCACCCGGGACGGTCGATGCGCCCCCATCCTGCCAGGCTCGCCGCCGGGGCCCGGACGCCCGTCCGGCAGGATGACCCCGTGACCCCGCCCCGTCCCCGCGCCCGGATGACGGGTGGGGAGCGCCGTGAGCAGCTCATCGGGGTGGGCCGTTCGCTGTTCGCCGGCAAGGGCGTCGAGGGCACCACGGTGGAGGAGATCGCGGCCGCGGCCGGTGTCTCCAAACCGGTCGTCTACGAGCACTTCGGCGGCAAGGAGGGGCTGTACGCGGTCGTCGTGGACCGCGAGATCGCCGCGCTGCTGGGGGCCATCACGCGCTCGCTGTCGGGCCGCGGGGCCCCCCGCACGCTGCTGGAGCGGGCCACGATCGCCCTGCTGGACTACATCGAGGGGTCCACCGACGGGTTCCGCATCCTGGTGCGCGACTCCCCGGCCCACCAGGCGACGGGCACCTTCGCCAGCCTCATCTCCGACATCGCCCGGCAGGTCGAGCACCTGCTCGTCGACGCCTTCGCGGCCCGCGGCTACGCCCCCGAGCGCTCGGGCATGTACGCCCAGATGCTCGTGGGGATGGTCGCGATGACGGGCCAGTGGTGGCTGGACACGCGCGAGCCGGCGAAGGAGGAGGTCGCCGCGCACCTGGTGAACCTGGCCTGGAACGGGCTGAGCGCCCTGGAGCCCGAACCGCGCCTGTCGCCGCGGGCGCGGCTCGCCGACCCCGAGGACCGGGCGCTGTGACGACGGGGTCCCCGCACCCGGCACCGGGCGGAGCACCGGACGCGGCGCCGGGTGGGGCGGCGGGCGGCGACGAGGTCGACCTCATCGTCGCCGCGTGGCGGCGCGAGGCCCCGCAGCTGGACGTCGAGCCCCTGGAGGTGCTGTCCCGGGTGGCGCGCCTGGCCCGGCACCTGGACCGGTTGCGGCGCGACGCCTTCGCCGCGCACGAGCTGGAGACGTGGGAGTTCGACGTGCTGGCCGCGCTGCGCCGCGCGGGCTCCCCGCACGAGCTGTCGCCCGGTCAGCTGCTGGTGGAGACCCTCGTGGCGAGCGGGACGATGACCAACCGGGTGGACCGCCTCGCCGGCCGCGGCCTCGTGGAGCGCCGCCCGGACCCCGCCGACCGGCGCAGCGTGCGGGTGCGGCTCACCGCGGCCGGGTCGGCCGTCGTGGACGCCGCGCTGGCCGACCTCGTCGAGGCCGAGCACCGCATGCTCGACGTCCTGGGACGCGAAGAGCGCCGAGCCCTCGCCACGTTGCTGCGGCGGGTCTCGGCGCCCTTCGAGCGGTGAGCGGGGGTCAGTACGCCCCGCGACCGCGGAGCACGGCCCCGGCGGTCTTCCACAGGATCATGAAGTCGAACGTGAAGGACCAGTTCTCGACGTAGCGGACGTCGAGGCGCACCGACTCGTCCCAGTCGAGGTCGGAGCGGCCGTTGATCTGCCACAGCCCCGTCAGGCCCGGCTTGACCAGCAGGCGCCGACGCATGTCGTAGCCGTACTCGTCGACCTCCTTCTGCAGCGGCGGGCGGGGGCCGACCAGGGACATCTCGCCGCGGACGACGTTGATGAGCTGGGGCAGCTCGTCGATCGAGTAGCGGCGCAGGAAGCGGCCGATCCGGGTGATGCGCGGGTCGACCTTCATCTTGAACAGGACGCCGTTGCCGTCGGTGGACTCGCGCAGGTCGATGAGCAGCTTCTCGGCGTCGGTGACCATCGAGCGGAACTTCATCATCGGGAAGGACTTGCCGTCCTTGCCGACGCGCTGCTGCTGGAAGAAGACCGGGCCCCTGCTGTCGAGCTTGATGGCGAGGGCCAGGACGAGGAACAGCGGGCTGAGGACCACCAGGGCCAGGCCGGCGCTGACGCGGTCGACGGTCGTCTTGGCCAGGCGGCGGACTCCTTCGAGCTCGGGGCGCTCGACGTGCAGCAGCGGCAGCCCGCAGACGGGGCGGATCGCGACGCGGGGCCCGATGACCTCGGTCAGGGCCGGGGCGACGACGAGGTCGGCGCGGGTGGCCTCCAGCTCCCAGCCCAGGCGGCGCAGGCCCGGGCCGTCGAGCTCGGGGCAGGCCGTGACGGCGACGACGTCGGCGTCGACGGTGGTGACGGCGTGCCGGACGTCGTCGAGGCTGCCGATGACGGGGATGCCCAGCTCGCGCAGCTCGGCGTCGTCGGCGGCGCTGCCCGGGCCGCCGGGGACGCAGGCGCCGACGATGCGCATGCCGTGGTAGCTGGCGCGGTGCAGCTGCCGGGCCATGCCCGCCACGGCGGCGCGGTGGCCGACGGCGACGACGGTCTGGCCGGCCTCGCCGCGGGAGCGGCGGGCGTGCAGCTGCTGGCGCAGGGAGTAGCGGCCCACGAGGGTCAGCAGGATCGCGATGGGGAAGGCCACGACGACGTACCCGCGGGCGATCTCGAGCCCGAAGGCCCAGGAGCTGGTGCCGACGAGGGCCACGACGGCCAGGCCGGCGGTCAGGACGCGGTGGAACTCCTCGGAACCGACGCCGAGGAAGCGGGGCTCGTAGGTGCGCAGGGCGCCCATCGCGACGACCCACAGGACCGGCAGCAGGACCGCGCACGCGACGACGGCCCGGCCGGAGGTCGAGGCCAGGTCGGCGGGCGAGCCGTTGAAGCGGGCGAAGAAGCCGACGAACGCGGCGAGCGCGGCCGACAGGGCGTCGACGGCGACGATCTTCTGCACGTAGGTGCGCTGCCAGGCGGGTGCGCGCTCGGCCACGCCGAGGGCGGTGCGCTGGCGGGGCACGAGCAGGCGCTCGCGGCGCGCTGCGTCAGCGGCCTCGTCCGCCGGGGATGTGCCGAGGAGCTGGTCGTCGATCTCCCCCGGCGCCGTCCTGGCGCCGGGCACGTCGCTGATGCTCAAAGTCCCCCCTGGACCTGGTCCCTCGCCCGTGGTCACCACGGGCGGCACCGGGGCCGGACGCCCCCACGCAGTGACCACCGGTGCGTGGCAGACAGTAGTAGAGGGCCACCCGAACGACGCAAGTGGTGACAGCCGCGTGCGCGCCCGCCGAGCACGAATCGACCGGTTGGGCTCACCCGTTCGACGCAATGGTCACCCTTGGCGACGGAGAGTGATCAATGCGCGTGGGCGCCTACCCTGGTGCCGTGGCACACCTGCTCGGCGGCGAGGCTCTCCGCCTGGAACACCCGACCCGCGTCGTCTTCGAGTCCATCACCCTCGGCGTCGACGAGGGCGACCGCATCGGCGTCGTCGGGCGCAACGGCGACGGGAAGTCCTCCCTGCTGGGGTTGCTGTCGGGACGGACCGAACCCGACGCCGGGCGCGTGACCCGGCGCGGCGGCGTCCGCGTCGGCGTGCTGGACCAGACCGACGACCTCGACCCCGCCGCCACCGTCGGGCACAGCGTCGTCGGCGACGCCGACGAGCACGTGTGGGCCGGCGACCCCCGGGTCCGCGACGTCATCGCCGGCCTGGTGGCCGACGTCGGCTGGGACGCCCGCGTCGGCGAGCTGTCCGGCGGCCAGCGCCGCCGCGTCGCCCTGGCCCGGGTGCTCGTGGGCGACTGGGACGTGCTCGTCCTCGACGAGCCCACCAACCACCTCGACGTCGAGGGCATCGCCTGGCTCGCCGCGCACCTGAAGTCGCGCTGGCCCGCCGGCGGCGGCGCCCTGCTCGTGGTCACCCACGACCGCTGGTTCCTCGACGAGGTCTGCACCACCACCTGGGAGGTGCACGACCGCGTCGTGGAGCCCTTCGAGGGCGGGTACGCGGCGTACGTCCTGCAGCGCGTCGAGCGCGACCGGCAGGCCGCCTCCGTGGAGGCCAAGCGGCAGAACCTCATGAAGAAGGAGCTGGCCTGGCTGCGGCGCGGGGCCCCCGCCCGCACGTCCAAGCCGAAGTTCCGCATCGAGGCCGCCAACGTCCTCATCGCCGACGTCCCCCCGCCGCGCGACCGCGTCGAGCTGTCCCGCCTGGCCACCGCCCGCCTGGGCAAGGACGTCGTGGACCTGCTCGACGTGTCCGTCGACTACGGCGACAAGCACGTCCTGCGCGGCGTCGAGTGGCGCATCGCCCCCGGCGAGCGCACCGGGATCCTCGGCCCCAACGGGTCGGGCAAGTCCACGCTGCTGTCCCTGGTCGCCGGGACGCTCGAGCCGACGTCGGGCCGCGTGAAGACCGGCACGACCGTGCGGGTCGGGATCCTCGACCAGCAGTTCCGGGAGCTGGCCGACATCGCCGGCGACCGCGTCCGGGAGGTGCTGGCCCGCACGAGGACGACCTTCCAGGTCGACGGCAAGGAGATGACGCCCGCGCAGCTGCTGGAGCGGCTCGGCTTCGCCCGCGAGCACCTCTCGGCCCGCGTCGCGGACCTGTCCGGCGGGCAGGCGCGCCGGCTGCACCTGCTGCTGGTGCTGCTGTCCGAGCCGAACGTCCTCATCCTCGACGAGCCCACCAACGACCTCGACGTCGACATGCTCGCCGCCATGGAGGACGTCCTGGACACCTGGCCGGGCACGCTGATCGTCGTCTCCCACGACCGGTACTTCGTCGACCGCGTCACCGACCAGCAGTACGCCGTCCTGGACGGCACGCTGCGGCACCTGCCCGGCGGCTTCGAGGAGTACCTGCGGCTGCGCGACGCCTCCCGCGCCGGTGCCCCCTCCCCCGCACCCGCCGCCGCGTCGCAGGAGCAGGCGGGACCGGGGCTCAGCGGCGCCGAGCTGCGGGCGGCGCAGAAGGAGATGTCGGCGGCCGAGCGGCGCCTGGGCCGGCTGACGGGCGAGATCGACGCGCTGCACCGCCGGATGGCCGAGCACGACCCGAACGACTACGAGGGCACGATGAAGCTCGCGGACGACCTCAAGGCGCTGGAGGGCGAGGTCTCGGCGCTGGAGGAGCGCTGGCTGGAGCTGTCCGAGGTCGTCGCCTGAGACACCCGCGCAGCCCTCACCGGAGGGGAGGGTCTGGGGCATACTCCACGGGGTGAGCGCGCAGCAGCCCCCGTCGGAGGACCGGCTGAGGCAGCGGGACGCGGTGTGGCGGCGCTTCGTCACGGCCGGGCAGGAGCTCGCCGTGGCCGACGAGACCGCCCGCACCGCGCACGGGTCCCTGGCCGAGCAGGAGATCGCGGTCTGGGTGGAGGAGCAGCGCCAGCTGCACGAGCGTGCCGAGGGCTGGCTCGCGGGCCGCCGGCTGCGCCGGGACCAGCGGGCGCGGCTGCGGCGGCTGCACGCCGCCCGGGAGCGCGCCGAGCGCGAGCACGCCCTCGCCGAGGAGCGCCTGGCGCTGGCCGTGCGGCACCGCGACGAGGCCGAGAACGAGCTGCGCCTGCTCGACGCCCCCTGACGCGCCCTGACGCGCCGGCCCGCTCGCCCCCGGCCCGGCCTCGGACTCGGACTCAGACGAGGGGTTCGAGCACCCGCGCCCCGGGCACCGGGCCCGTGGCCGTCCGCACCCGGCCGGCACCCACCACGGGGGCCAGCTCACGGGCCAGCCGGCGCGCCGCGGGCACCGACCCCGCCAGCAGCGCCACCGTCGGGCCCGACCCCGACACCACCCCCGCCAGCGCGCCCGCCTCCCGGCCCGCGGCCAGGGTCGCGACCAGCTCGGGGGCCAGCGAGCAGGCCGCCTCGGCCAGGTCGTTGGACAGGGCCGCCCCCAGCTCCTCGGGGTCACCGCCGCGCAGCGCGAGCTCGACGGCCTCCAGCCGCCCGTCGCCGAGCGCGTCGGCCCGCCCGTCCAGCGCGCGCAGCCGGTCGCACTCGGCGAAGACCGCCGGGGTGGACAACCCCGCCGAGCCCAGCACGAACACCCACGCGAAGGACGCCGTCGTCAGGACCGGGACCAGCTGCTCGCCGCGGCCGGTGCCCACCGCCGTGCGCCCGTGCAGGCCGAAGGGGACGTCCGAGCCCAGCTCGGCCCCCAGCTCGGCCAGCCCGTCCAGCCCCGAGCGCAGCTGCCACAGCGCGTCGCAGGCGACGAGGGCCGCGGCCGCGTCGGCCGAGCCGCCCGCCATGCCCCCCGCCACCGGCACGCCCTTGCGCACGTGCACGTGCACCGGCTCGTCGACCCCGGCGCGTTCGGCCAGCAGCCGCGCCGCGCGCAGGGCGAGGTTGGAGGAGTCCAGCGGGACGCCCGAGACGTCGGTGCCGTCGGCCGGCTCCACCGAGACGCCCCACTCCCGCGCGGGGGTGACGGTGACCTCCTCGTGCAGCGACACGGCCTGGAAGACGGTCACGAGGTCGTGGTACCCGTCGGGGCGGACCGGGCCCACCTGCAGCAGCAGGTTGACCTTCGCGGGGGCCTGCGCGGTGACGGCGACCACCCTCAGGACTCCTTCGCCGCGGCCGCGACGCGGGCGAAGTCCTCGACCGTCAGCTGCTCCCCGCGCGCCGACGGTTCCACGCCCGCGGCCCGCAGGACCTCCTCGGCGCGCGCGGGCGAACCGGCCCACCCCGCCAGCGCCGCGCGCAGCGTCTTGCGCCGCTGGGCGAAGGCGGCGTCGACGACCGCGAAGACCTCCTCGCGCGTCGCGGACGTCTCCGGCGCCGGGCGGCGGGTGAAGGCCACGAGCCCGGAGTCGACCCGCGGGACCGGCCAGAAGACCGGCGGCGGCACCGACCCGGCCCGCCGCGCGTGGGCGTACCAGGCCGTCTTGACGCTGGGCACGCCGTAGGTGCGGCTGCCGGGGCCGGCCACGAGGCGGTCGGCGACCTCGGACTGCACCATGACGACCCCGCCGCGCAGGGAGCCGAACCGGGCGAACATGGTCAGCAGGACCGGGACGGCGACGTTGTAGGGCAGGTTCGCCACGAACGCCGTCGGCGCGGGGCCGGGCAGCTCGGTGACGTCGAGGGCGTCGGAGAGCACGACCTCGAAGGACGTGCCCGAGCGGGCCCGCGCGGCGACCGTCGTGGGCAGCTCGGCGGCCAGCACGGGGTCGATCTCCACGGCCACGACCCGGTCGGCGACCTCGAGCAGCGCCAGCGTCAGCGAGCCCAGCCCGGGGCCGACCTCCACGACGACGTCGTCGGCGGTGAGGTCGGCGACCCGGACGATGCGCCGCACGGTGTTGCCGTCGACGACGAAGTTCTGCCCGAGGGTCTTCGTCGGTCGCACGCCGAGGCGCTCGGCCAGGTCACGGACGTCCCGGGCCGACAGGAGGGAGCTCAGAGCTTCTTGCCGCACACGGGCCATTGTCCGGCACCGGCGCGCTGGTAGAGCAGCTTGGCGCGGTAGGTCTGCTCCCCGGCCGAGGCCTGGCTCGGCAGGCCGCTGCCGCCGACGGCCCGCCACGTCTGCACCGAGAACTGGTACAGGCCGTGGTACTTGCCGCTGGCGGACACGATGGAGGGGTTGCCACCGGACTCGCAGGCGGCCAGGGCCGACCAGTTCAGGCCGTCGGCGCCCCCGCCCACCGAGCCCCCGCCGCCGCCACCGCTCGCGACGGGCGCGGCGGGCGCGGCCGCCACGACGGGCTTCGGCTTGGCCTTGGTGCCGACCTGGACGACCTCCTCGACGGGCGCGACGTCGACGACCTCACCGGTGGCGGTGTGCTCGGCGCGGACGCCGTCGCGGAAGACGTCGGCGTAGGTGACGGTCTTGGACCCGTCGACGCCGGCGGTGACGACCTTCTTCTCGCCCTGGAACAGGGCGTCGGTCCGCTCGGTGCGCGAGCCGTGGGCCAGCGGCACCTGCTCGGTGCTGGTGGAGCGGTCGACGCGCACGACGGTCACGGTCGCGCCGGCGACGAGCCGGTCGGCGCCGGCGTGGGACAGCTCGTCGCCCTCGCGCACCGTGACGCCGTTCTCGGCGAGCAGGGCGTTCACGTCAGCGGCGGTGCTCGTGACCTGCCGGGTCTGGCCGTCGGCGACGAGGGTCACGGCCTTGGGGGTGGTGACGTCCAGGGCGAGGCCCTGGCGGCCCAGCGGCTCCGAGCGCGAGGCCGACAGCTTCGCGCCGTCGGCGCGCACGTCGAGGTCGGCCAGGGCCGCGTCGACGGTCTGGGCGGTGGTCCAGTAGGTCTTCGTCTCACCGTCGACGGTGAGGGTGAGCTGGCGGCCGTAGCGGACCACGATGGTCTGGCCGTCGGTGATCTCGGTGTCGGCGGCGGGGGCGACGATGTCGTGCTCCCCGACGCTGATGCCCTGGTTCTCCAGGACGTCGGCGACGGTGCCGCCGAAGGCGCTGGCCTGCGTCCGCTGCCCGTCGGCGTCGACGGTGACGTCCTTGTCGAGGGCCGTGAAGGCGACGGTCCCGCCGACGACGGCGGCCAGGCAGGTGCCCCCGGCGACGAGGCGGACGGTCTTGGAGGTGCGGCGGACGGCGTGGGCGAGCGGGAACGGCACGAGGGATCCTTCGACGATGTGCCCGGGCACGAGTCCGGACACGGGCCCCACCGTGGAGGGACCCCCGTCCCCAGGTGACGCCGTTCGGTCCGGCCACCTCGATCCGGCCGACAGGAGCGGACCGTAACCGCTCCGAGACCTCTTCGACAAGTTGCCGTGATCGCTTGAAGCGGGTACGGGCCGGTGCGGGCGGCTCACCAGGGCCCGTACACGGCCTCCGTCGTGGCGGTGAGGGTGGCGCACAGCTCGTCCAGGTCGGCGCCCAGCGTGGCCGCCATGGACCGCACCGTCAGCGGCACCAGGTACCCGGCGTTGGGCCGGCCCCGGTGCGGCGTCGGCGTCAGGTACGGCGCGTCGGTCTCCACCATGACCCGGTCCCGCGGGACGGCCCGCAGCGCCTCGCGCAGCGGTTCGGCGTTCTTGAACGTCACCGTCCCGGCGAAGGACAGGTAGTAGCCCGCGTCGGCGCACTCGCGGGCCATGGCCGCGTCGCCGGAGAAGCAGTGGAAGACCGTCCGCTCCGGCGCCCCGACCTCGCGCAGGACCGCCAGGACGTCCTCGTGGGCGTCCCGGTCGTGGATCTGCAGGGCCAGCCCGAGGTCCTTGGCCAGCTGCACGTGGGCGCGGAACGCCTCCTGCTGCACCCCGACCCCGTCGGGGCCGGTGCGGAAGTAGTCCAGGCCCGTCTCCCCGACGACCCGCACGCGCGGGTGCCGGGCCAGCTCGGCGATCTCGGCGAACGCGGCCTCGTACTCCCCCGCCGCCACGAGGTCGGGGACCTCGTTGGGGTGCAGCGCGACCCCGCCCAGCAGCTGCGGGTAGCGGTCCAAGGCACCGACCGTCCAGCGCGCGGCCGCCAGGTCGCAGCCGATCTGGACGCTGCGCGGCACCCCGGCCGCCGTGGCCGCGGCCAGCAGCGCCTCCACGTCCCCGGGGGTCTCGGAGTCCAGGTGCGTGTGGTTGTCGACGACCGGCACGGCCAGCGGCTCGGGGGCCGGGGGCCGGGCGGAGCGGTCCGGGCTCACGACTGCAGCCGGCCCAGTTCCTCCTCGACGACGGCGGCGACGTCGAGCTTGGTGAAGATCGGCGTCGGCGCGGCCACCGGCGTGCCCGGCACGACCGGCTGCGACCCCCACGCGGGCAGCGACTCCCCGCGCCGGTAGTCGCCCGTGAGGACCGGGTAGGGGCGGCCGTCGTCGAGGTCGGTGACCTCGCGCAGCTCCGGCAGCGGCGAGACCGTGCCCGTCCCCCCGAACGCCTCGTGCACCTTCTGCGCCGAGTGCGGCAGGTACGGCGACAGCAGCGTGCGGCAGTCCGAGACGGCCTGGGCGGTGACGTGCAGGACGGTCCGCATCCGCTCGGGGTCGGAGTTCTTCAGCTTCCAGGGCTCCTGCTCGGTGAGGTACTTGTTCACCTCGCCGACCACGCGCATGGCCTCCCCCAGCCCCGCCCGCTGGCGGTGGTGCTCGATGAGGTCGCCCACCGCGCCGAACCCGGCGCGGGTGGTGCCCAGCAGGGTGCGGTCGGCGTCGGTCAGCTCACCCGCGGCCGGGATCTGCCCGACGTTCTTGGCGATGAGCGAGGCCGTCCGGTTGACGAGGTTGCCCCAGCCGGCGACGAGCTCGGAGGTGGCGCGGGTGGCGAACTCCTGCCAGGTGAAGTCGGAGTCGTTGTTCTCCGGCCCGGCCGCGGAGATGAAGTACCGCAGCGCGTCCGGCTGGTAGCGGGCCAGGACGTCGCGCACGTAGATGACGACGCCGCGGCTGGAGGAGAACTGCCTGCCCTCCATGGTGAGGAACTCGCTGGCGACGACCTCGGTGGGCAGGTTGAGGTTCCCGAACACCCCCGGCTCCCCGCCGCGCGCGCCGCGGCCGTCGTAGGCCAGCAGCTCGGCCGGCCAGATCTGCGAGTGGAAGGTGATGTTGTCCTTGCCCATGAAGTAGTACGACTCCGCGGACGGGTCGGTCCACCAGGAGCGCCAGGCGTCGTCGTCGCCGGAGCGGCGGGCCCACTCCACCGAGGCCGACAGGTACCCGATGACGGCGTCGAACCAGACGTACAGCCGCTTGGCGGGGTTGTCCTCCCAGCCGGGCAGCGGCACGGGGATGCCCCAGTCGATGTCGCGGGTCATGGCCCGCGGCTTGAGGTCCTCCAGCAGGTTCTGCGAGAAGTTCAGGACGTTGGGCCGCCAGCGGCCCGTCGCCGCGCGCGTCTGCAGCCACGACCCCAGCGCCTCCGAGAGGGCGGGCAGGTCGAGGTAGAAGTGCTCGGTCTCCACGAAGACGGGCGTCTCGCCGTTGATGCGGCTGCGCGGGTTCTTCAGCTCGATGGCGTCGAGCTGGTTGCCGCAGTTGTCGCACTGGTCCCCGCGGGCGCCGTCGTAGCCGCAGATGGGGCAGGTGCCCTCGACGTAGCGGTCGGGCAGGGTGCGCCCGGTGGACGGCGAGATCGCGCCCATGCCCTTCTTGGCCACCATGTAGCCGTTGCGGTGCACGGTGCGGAACATCTCCTGCACCACGGCGTAGTGGTTGGCGGTGGTGGTGCGGGTGAACAGGTCGTAGGACAGGCCCAGGGCCTGCAGGTCCTCGGCGATGACGCGGTTGTACCGGTCGGCCAGGCCCTGCGGGCTCAGGCCCTCCTGCTCGGCCTGGACGAGGATCGGGGTGCCGTGCTCGTCGGTGCCGGAGACCATGAGGACGTCGTGACCCGCCATCCGCATGTACCGGCTGAACACGTCGGAGGGGACGCCGAAGCCGGCGACGTGGCCGATGTGGCGCGGGCCGTTGGCGTAGGGCCAGGCCACCGCGGAGAGGACGTGGGTCATGCCGCGGAGTCTATTGGGCCGCCCCGGCCCGGGTCGCCCGGCGGCCGGGCAGGGCGAACAGGAACCCGGCCCCGACCCGCCGGCACAGCGTCTGGAACGCCAGGCACAGCCAGGTGAACGCCGCCGTCAGCGCGAGCGGGTAGAGCAGCACCACGCCCCACAGGACGGCGCGGGGCAGCCGCGCGAACACCGGCTCGGTGACGTCGGCCAGCGGGCGCTGCAGCACCACCAGCAGGACCCCGTGGACGGCGTAGACGGGCAGCGTGCGCCGGCCCAGCCGCAGCAGCGGGGCGGTCAGCCGCGGCAGGCGCGCGGTGGCCACGACCGCCAGCAGGACACCCACGACGACGGCCGCGGCGCGCGTCGGGACCTCCAGCACGGCGTCGGCGGCCAGCGGCAGCGGGACCACCCGCACGGCGCCCAGCACGAGCGCCAGCAGCGCGCCGAGGACGACGAGCAGGACCGGGCGCGGCCGGGACGACAGCGCCCGCAGCGCCGCCGGGAAGCGGGCGCCGGCCAGGAACCAGACGAGGTTCTCCACCACCGAGTGCGTGTCGCCGGAACCGGGCAGCAGCCCGGCGAAGGAGACGACGGCGAGCACCGCGGCCAGGGCCACCGGCACGGCCGCCGGCCACGCGCGCGTCAGGCGGGCCAGGACGAAGTAGAGGGCGAGGGCGTACAGGTACCACAGCCCGTAGGAGGCCGTCAGCAGCGCCTCGGGCAGCTCGGCGGCCCGCGGCGGGGCCATGTAGGTCTCCACGCCGACGGCCGCCGAGACCCCGGCGGCGAGCAGGATCCACAGCGCGTGCAGGTAGAGGTTCTGCCCCACCCGGGCCCGCAGCGTCGCCGCCCACGGCCGGCGCAGCGCCGAGGCGGCGAAGAAGCCCGAGACCGCGAAGAACAGCGGCATCCGCACCGGGCGCAGCAGGACGTCCACCCAGTTCCACACCGGCGGCGAGCCGGCCCGGACGAACCAGCGCGGCTCCGCCACGTCCAGCAGCAGGTAGGACACGTGCCCCACGACGACGAGCAGGATGCAGACCGCCTTCGCGGCGTCCGGCCACGACAGCCGGGCGCGCACCACGGAGGGCCCCCGCCCCTCGACCGGCGCCTGGACCCGTTCCGCCACAGCGTCGTCCGCCACAGCCGTTCCCCCCTCCGGACCGGATGACCGCGCACACGCTAGCGGCAGGGCCTCCCGCCGCGGGACAGCCGGCGGGGGACCCGCCGGGACGGGTCCAGGGGCTACGGTCGGGGCGTGGACTCGCGCCTCGAGAACGTCGTCGTCGACGCCGCGGACCCGCTGCGGCTGGCCCACTGGTGGCGGCAGGCCCTGGAGTGGCGCCTGGGGTACCAGGACGACCACGAGGTCGACGTCGTGCCGCCCGAGGGCGAGCCGGGCCTGGACCTGGTGTTCGTGCCGGTGGCCGACCCCAAGACGGGCCCCAACCGCGTCCACCTGGACCTGGACTCCTCCTCCCCCGCCGAGCAGCGCGAGACGGTCGCGTACCTGCTGGACCTGGGGGCCCGCCGGGTCGACGTCGGGCAGGGCGACGCGCCGTGGGTCGTGCTGGCCGACCCCGAGGGCAACGAGTTCTGCGTGCTGGACCCGCGGCCGGAGTACGACGGCACCGGCCGGCTGGCGGCCGTGGTCCAGCTGGCCCGCGACCCCGGCGCGCTGGCCGCCTTCTACGCGCCGCTGGTGGGCATGTCCCCGGCCCGCAGCTCGGCGCGGGTGGCGGCGCTGCGCGGGGACGGCGGCCCGTTCCTGGAGTTCGTGGCCTCCCCCACCCCGCACACGGTGAAGAACCGGGTGCACCTGGACGTGCGCCCGACGCGCTCGGGCGCCGGGCGGCGGCAGGTCCTGGCCCGGGCGGTCGAGGCCGGCGCGCGGTACGCCCCGCCCGTCCCGGGCGCGAGCTGGTCGACGCTGCTGGACCCCGAGGGCAACGAGTTCTGCGTGCTGGCCGAGCCGCGCTAGGGCGGCGGGCCCCTCAGCCCGCGGTGCTCTCGCGGACGACGAGGTCGCCGGAGACGGTCAGCAGCCGCGGCGGCCCGTGGTGGCCGGCGAGCCGGTCGGCCAGCAGCCCCAGCGCGAGGTCGGCCATCCGGGCCCGGTCCAGCGCGACCGAGGTGAGCGTGGGCGCCGCGAAGCGGGCCTCGTCGACGTCGTCCACCCCGAGGACGGCGACGTCCTGGGGCACCCGCAACCCCAGCCGCCGCAGCGCGTGCAGCGCGCCGAAGGCCACGAGGTCGTTGGCGGCGAAGATGGCGTCGACGTCGGGGCGGGCCGCCACGAGCGCCATCGTCCCGTCGAAGCCGTGCGCGCGGGTCCACTCCGGCAGGGGGCGCAGCAGCGTCGGGTCGAACCTCACCTTCGCGCGGCGCAGCGCCCGGCGGTAGCCCTCGACCCGCTGGGCGACCACCGGCGGGCGGGTGCTGGCCTCGGCCTTGTCGCCCAGGAAGGCCACCACCGAGCGCCCCAGCCCCAGCAGGTGCTGGACGGCGGTGTCGCCGAGGTCGACGGAGTCGATGGTGACGCGGTCGAAGCCGGAGCCCTCGCCGTACTCGCCGATGAGGACGGCCGGGGTGCTGTCGCGGCGCTGCTGCAGCTCCTCCACGGGCAGGCTCTGGGGGGCGAAGACGAGGCCGTCGACGAGGCGGACGGGGAAACCCGTGGCGACCTCGCGCTCGCGGTCGGGGTCGCCGTCGGTCTGCTCGACCAGCACCGTGAGGCCGCGCTCGCGGGCGGCGTCGACCAGCACCGCGGCGAGCTCGCCGTAGTAGGGGCTGGTGAGGTCGGGCAGGGCCAGGGCGACCAGGCCGGTCCGCCCCTGGCGCAGCTGGCGGCCGATCCCGTTGGGGCGGTAGTCGAGCTCGGCGATGAAGGCCTTGACCTTGGCGCGCATCTCGGGGCGCACGTGGGGGTGGTCGTTGACCACGTTGGAGACCGTCTTGATGGAGACCCCCGCGGCCTCGGCCACGTCCCGCAGGGTCGTGGGTCGCCGGCCGGGCGTCGACAGCGGGGGTGGGGGCACCGCCGCATTGTGCCACCGGGTGTCTTGACGACGACGCGGCTTTCGCGTTGACTGCCTTCCAACGTTGCAAGACCTCACACCGACGTGACGCCCCCCAGGAGAGCCACCGTGCGCACCGCCCGCCTCGCCCTCGACCCCGCCTTCACCGTGGGTCCGGTCCCCCGCCGGCTGTTCGGCTCGTTCGTCGAGCACATGGGCCGCTGCGTCTACACCGGGATCTTCGAGCCCGACCACCCCAGCGCCGACGAGGACGGTCTGCGGACCGACGTCCTCGAACTCACCCGCGAACTCGGCCCCACCGTCGTGCGCTACCCCGGCGGGAACTTCGTCTCCGGTTTCGAGTGGGAGGACTCCGTCGGTCCGCGCGAGGACCGCCCCCGCCGCATCGACCGCGCGTGGCGCTCGGTGGAGACCAACCAGTTCGGCCTCGCCGAGTTCGACACCTGGGCCCGCAAGGTCGGCACCGAGACGATGATGGCCGTGAACCTCGGCACCCGCGGCCTGCAGGAGGCCTGCGACCTGCTGGAGTACGCCAACCTCGACTCGGGCACGAAGTTCGCCGACCTGCGCAAGGCGCACGGTTCCAAGGACCCGTTCGACATCCGGCTGTGGTGCCTGGGGAACGAGCTCGACGGTCCCTGGCAGACCGGGCACAAGACCGCCGCCGAGTACGGCCGCCTGGCCGCCGAGACGGGCATGGCCATGCGCTCGATCGACCCCGACATCGAACTCGTCGCCGTCGGTTCCTCCAGCCGGGCCATGCCGACGTTCGGGGAGTGGGAGCAGACCGTCCTGGAACTGTCGTACCACGCGGTCGACTACGTCTCGCTGCACGCCTACTACCAGGAGCACGACGGCGACGCCGCGAGCTTCCTCGCCTCCGCCGTCGACATGGACCTGTTCATCGACCAGGTCGTCGCGACCGCCGACGCCGTGCGCGCCAAGGGCAAGCACACCAAGAAGATCAACCTCAGCTTCGACGAGTGGAACGTCTGGTACCAGACCAGGCCGCACCACGCCCCCGGTGTCCAGCCGTGGGACGTTGCGCCGCGCGTCATCGAGGACGAGTACTCCGTCACCGACGCCGTCGTCGTCGGCACCCTGCTGAACTCGCTGCTGCGCCACGCCGACCGCGTGCACATCGGCGCCCAGGCCCAGCTCGTGAACGTCATCGGCCTGCTGCGCAGCGAACCCGGCGGGGAGGCGTGGAAGCAGACCATCGCCCACCCCTTCGAGCAGGTCCGCCGCCTGGCCACCGGGAACGTGCTCCAGGTCGTCACCACGTCGGACAAGTACGAGACCGCGAGGTTCGACGCCGTCGACGTCGTGGACGCCTCGGCGACCTACGACGACGAGACCCTGACGGTGTTCCTGGCCAACCGCGACCAGGAGGACTCCGCCTCCGTCGAGGTCCCGCTGCGCGGTTTCGGCGTCGACCGGGTCTCGAACGCCAAGTACCTCGCCGCCGCCGAGGGCCAGGACCGGCACACCACGAACCTCGAGGGCGACCACTCCGCCGTCGGGCTGCGCCCCCTCCAGGACGTCACCGTCACCGAGGGCCTGGCCACCGTCGTGCTGCCGCCGCTGAGCTGGGCCGTCGTCCAGTTCCGCAAGGGCTGAGTCACAGCTCCTCGCGCCGGCGGCGCAGCAGTTCGACCAGCTCGACCGACTCGCCGTCGCGGGCGCCGCGGCCGATCTGCAGCGGAGGTTCCGCGGGGTCCACGTGGACCCCGCGGAACCGGCCGGCCAGGCTGGGGGCGACGTCGAGGACGTAGTACTCCCCCGCGGGCCCGACCCCCAGCGAGCCGTCGGCCCGCAGGTACCAGCCGACGACGTCGGTGCGGTAGCGCGCCGCCCCGGCCCGGGCCCGCAGCGGCCCCGGCACGCGCCCGCGCCGCAGGAGGTCGGCCGCGAACCCGCGCAGCAGCTCCCGGGCCCGCGCCGTCTCGGCCGCCCGCGAGCGCTCCCACCACTCCGCCGTCACGACGGCATCGTGCCCCCTCGGGCGCCCCTAGAGCAGCAGGTCCGCCGCACCGGCGAGCGGGCGCCAGGCCGGGACCTCCTCGCCGGCGGCGGCCGGCACCAGCGAGGGCAGCCGGTCGGCCGCCACGAGCGGGCCGAGGTCGAGCCGGGTGAGGTCGCCGATGTCCTCGACGGGCACCTGGAAGGTGCGGAAGCCGCCGAGCTCGGGGACCTGCTGCGCGCTGGGCGCGTCCAGCACCTGCTCGACCAGCGGCGTCTGGTCGAGCACGAAACCGGCGCTGGCCAGGACCGAGACCTCCTGGTCGGGGTCGAGGTCGGCCGGCTGCGGCAGCAGGTAGGCCGCGATCTTGTAGAACCGGCGCGGGACCCGGACCCCGCGGTACTCGGGGTCGTCGTCGGCGAACACGGGGCCGGTGACGACGACGAGGCGGGTGTCCCACTGCCGGGCGTGGGCCAGGACGTGGTCCTCCAGCCCCAGCCACAGCTCCGGCGACTGGTTGAACGTCGAGGCCTGCGGGGCGGCGTTGGCGTAGGAGAACGTGTCGGCGTCCGCCCGGGCGGCCTCGGCGCCCCAGCCCGGGTCGCGTCGCCGGACCAGGTGGCCGCGGTCGAAGTCGTTGCGGTCGTAGAGCGCCGCACCGGCCTGCTCGTCCGGGCCCAGCCGGGGGTCCAGGAACCACGCGTCCCCGCTGCGGGGCACGTCCACCAGGGACGCGCCGTCGACGGCCACGACGGTGGCGGCCGCCAGCCGGCGGTCGGGGCGGTGGACGATCGAGAAGTGCGTGTAGGGCAGGACGACGACCTCGGCCCCGTCCAGGGGCACGGGCAGCGGGACGTAGGGCCCGGGGGCCAGGAAGCGCGGGTCGTACCCCGCGCGCCCCGACAGGTCGGGGGTCCCGGCGCGGCTGACCTCCACGCCGGTGCCCAGCTGCAGTCCCGCACCCGGTGCCGTCTCGCTCATCCCCCCACCGTGGCACCGGCGTCCGACACGGGCCCCCTCGTGCGGTGACGACGGGGTGTCGGTCGTGCGCACGCTGCGCGAACACCGCCGCCGGGTTCAAGCTCCCGCCCCCCGCCGCCGACATCGACGCTGACGGGGATCAACCAGGGATCAACGTCGACGTCGAACGGAAGGGCGGTGCCTCGTGCCGGTGACCCGGGCCTGTGCCGTGCTGCCCGTGCTGCCCGCCGACCTGCCGGTGCTGGACGCCTGCCTGGAGCACCTCGTGGCCGCGGCCGACGAGTGCGCCGCCGCGGGGGTCCCCACCGTGCTCGTCCTGGCGGTGTCGGTGGGACCCGCCGCCCTGCGGCCGGTCCTGGACAGCTGGATCCCGCTGGTCGGGCTCCTCGACGACGTCGAGCTCACCGTCGCGGCCCACCCCGGCGCCCGCGACCGCGAGGACCTGCGGCGCCGCACCGCGCGGGAGCTGCCGGCCGCCCTGCCGGACCCCGCCTCCACCGTGGTGCTGACGACCACGTGCGACGTGGGGGTCGGACCGGACTGGATCGCCGAGCACGTGCGCCACCACCGGCAGGGCGCCCGCGCGAGCACCGGCCCGGTCGCCGGGCTCCCGGGCCCGCACGCGACCACGGCCAACCTGGCGCTGCGCGCGGACCTGCTGGAGCTGGTCCCCCTGGACATGGACGGCCCGGGCTCGAACGGCTCGGGGTCGGACGGCGTGGGGTCGGACGGCCCGGGGTACCCCCCGCTGGTCCACGCCCTCACCCCGGCGGTCTCGACCCTGCGGGTCACCCTTCCGGCGTTCCCCTGAGGTCCTCGGCCAGGATCGCCAGCAGCTCCCGGCGGGCCTTCTCCAGCACGTCCCCGGCGCGCCGGACGTCGCCGGGGCGGCCCGACAGCTCGATCTGCCGGTAGGTCATGGCCAGGGCGCCGATCTGGCGGCGGAACTCGTGCGCCCGTTCCCGGTCGGGGCCGCCGTCGAGGGTCTCCCACGGCGGCGGGGCGTCGCCGTACTCCTGCTCGACGTGGGCCCGGCCCTCGTCGGTCAGCGTGAACTGCTTGGGGTCGTCCGGGTCCGCCGCGACGAGCCCCTCGTCCTGCAGCTGCTGCAGGGTCGGGTACACCGAGCCGGGGCTGGGCTTCCACTCCCCCTCGCTGCGCCGGGTGACCTCGCCGATGATGCGGTAGCCGTTGCTCGGCCCCTCGGCGAGCAGGACCAGTACCGCGGCCCGCACGTCACCGCGCGGGCGGCGGCCGCCCCGCCCGAACCCGCCGCCGAACCCGCCCCGCCCCCGGCCCCCGGGACCGAAGCCGCCCAGGTCGAACGGGAAACCCGGGCCGAAGCCGCCGAACGGGCCGCCACCGCCGGGGCGGTGTCCCCGCGCGTGCTCGAAGTGGCCCCCCCAGGGGCCCGCGAACTTGTCGCCTCTCATGACCGCACCTCCGTGTCGACGCGACACCGAGTGCGTCGCGATGCCTCGACGATATATCGGTAGCGGTCAGAAGTGAAGAGGTGGGCGCGATGGGGCCTCCTCCTGGGGACCCGCCGGTGCTAGCGTGGCGGCAAGCGCTTACCAGACTCCGACGGTGGAGGATCCCGGTGACCATCGACCTGACCCCCGACGTGCGCGGCGCCCACGGCTTCGACGTCGAACCGTGGCGCTTCCGCCGCGAGGCGACCGAGGACGAGCGAGCGGCCCAGGCCGCCCACGTGCGCGGGCACGGCTGGACGCTGGGCGAGGACTGCTTCGTCAGCCCGCTGGCCGCCGTCGAGACCGAGGACCTCACCCTGGGCGACCGCAGCTACGTCGCCGCCCACGCCTACGTCAGCGGTTCCGTGCGGCTGGGCGCCGACTGCACGGTCAACGTCAACTCGGTCGTGCGGGGGGACGTCCGCGGCGGCGACGGGGTGCGCATCGGCGCGCACACCTCGCTGCTGGGGTTCAACCACGGCACCGCACCCGGTGTCGAGGTGTTCCGGCAGCCGCTGACTTCCCGCGGCATCGTCGTCGGCGACGACGTGTGGATCGGCTCGCACGTCGTCGTGCTGGACGGCGTGACCGTCGGCGACCACGCCGTGCTCGCCGCGGGAGCCGTCGTGACCCGGGACGTCCCGGCCGGGGCGGTCGTCGGGGGGAACCCCGCGCGGCGCCTGCGCTGGCGGGTCCCGCCGGCGGGGGCCACCGACGACCTCGCCGCCGCCCTGGCCGCCTTCGCCGACCGCGCCCGCTCCCAGGCCGCCGACGTGCTGGGCCGCTGCTGGGACCCGTCGCTGCCCGGCGGGCAGTTCCTGGACCGGCCCGGCGCCGGGCCGACCGTGCGCGCCCAGTGCGACGCCCTGGAGGTCGCCGCGTACCTGCTCGACGGGCCCCCGCCGCAGCTGCCGCTGGAGGAGCAGCTGGGCCGGTTGCAGTCGCTGCAGGACCCCGCGAACGGGATGGTGCGCCGCTTCGACCCCGACGGCGCCCCGCTCCCCGGGACCCCCGACCCCCGCGACGGCGACGTCCTCTACCACCTGCTGTGCGTCGGCTACGCGCTCGACCTGCACGGCCGGCGGTTCGACCACCCCGTCCGGCACGTCGCGCGGATGGACCCCGCGCAGCTCCTGCGGGAACTGCGCGCCCTGCCGTGGACGACGCGGGCCTGGGGCGCGGGCGCCTGGGTCGACGCGGTCGGGACGGGTTTCCGGTGGAACCTCGACCGCGGTGAACCCGGTGTCCCCGGCACCCTGGAGACGCTGTTCGGCTGGCTCACCCTGAACGCCGACCCGCGCACGGGCGCCTGGGGTTCGGCGGCGCCCGGCGAGGGGGCGCTGCAGGTCGTCAACGGCTTCTACCGGGCCTCGCGCGGGACGTTCGCGCAGTTCGGGGTCCCCCTGCCGCACCCCGAACGGCTCGTCGACACCGTGCTCGCGCACCTGCGCGACGAGCAGGTGTTCGCCGCGGACCGGCGCAACGCGTGCAACGTCCTCGACGTGGCGCACCCGCTGTGGCTGGCCGGCAAGCAGACGTCCCACCGCCGCGCCGAGGTCGTCGAGGCCGCGCGCGGTCTCCTGGCCGACGCGTTGCGCACCTGGCGGGACGGGCAGGGTTTCGCCTTCGCCGTCGGGCGCGAACCCGGGCTGCAGGGCACGGAGATGTGGCTGGCGGTCCTGTGGTTGCTGGCCGACCTGTGCGGGTTCGCCGACGTGCTGGGGTACCGGCCGCGGGGCGTGCACCGGCCCGAGGCGGCGATGTCGCTGCGGGAGTGAGGGTTCAGCGGAGGAGTTCCCTCACCGACCTGCGGCCCCGCGCCGCAGCGACCGCCCCGGCACGTGCCCGGTCCGCACGCCGTCCGCGACGACGGGGACACCCCCGACGAGCACGTGCGGGATCCCCACGGCGGGCCGGCGGGGTTCGGCGAACGTCGCCCCGGCGGCCACGGTGGCGGGGTCGAAGAGCACCAGGTCGGCGACCGCGCCCGGTCGCAGCACCCCGCGGTCGGTCAGCCCGAGCCGGCGCGCGGGGGCGGAGGTGAGGTGGGCGACGCACTCCTCCAGACCCAGGACCCCCTCCTCGCGCACGTAGTGGCCGAGGTAGTGCGCGAACGTCCCCCACGCCCGGGGGTGGGGCCTGGCGCCGACGAGCAGACCGTCGCTGCCGCCGGTGTGCCGGGGGTGGCGCATGATGGCGCGCACGTTCTCCTCGTGCCCGACGTGCTGCAGGATCGTCGTGCCCAGCCGGTCGGCGACGAGCAGGTCCACGAACACGTCGAAGGGGTCGGCGCCGCGGGCGGCGGCGACCCCTTCGACCGTGGAACCGACGACGCCCGCGAGGGCCTGCTCGCGCACCCCCGACACCTGCAGCGTCGCCCAGTCCACGACGACGCCGTGGCACCCGTCGGAACCCTCCACCTCCAGCGCGTGCCGCAGGCGGGGCAGGACGTCGGGGTCCTGCAACCGGCGCAGCGTCTCCGCCGGGCCGCCGGCGGTGGCCCAGCCGGGCAGCACGGCCGCCAGCGTCGTCGACCCCGGCAGGTAGGGGTAGGTGTCGAGGGTCAGGTCGACGCCGTCGGCCAGCGCTCGGTCGACCAGGGCCAGGAACTCGCCCGCGCGGCCGGCGTTGACGGCGAAGTTCATCGTCGCGTGCGTCAGGTGCAGCGCGACCCCCGAGCGGCGCGCCACCTCCACCACCTCGGCGTACGCCTCCAGCGCCCCCCGGCCGTAGGAACGCTGGTGGGGGGCGTAGAAACCCCCGGCGGCGGCGACGACCTCGCACAGCGCGACGAGCTCGTCGGTGTCGGCGTACGCCCCCGGGGTGTAGGTCAGGCCGCTGGACATCCCGAACGCACCGTCGCGCAGACCGTCCGCGACGAGCCCGCGCATGCGCCGCACCTCCTCGGCGGTCGCGGGGCGGTCCTGCGTGCCCACCACGACCATCCGCACCGTGCCCTGCGGCACGAGGTAGGCGACGTTCACGGCCGCGCCCCGGTCGACTCGGTCGAGGTACTCCCCCACGCTGCGCCAGTCCCAGTCGAGGTCGGGGACCCCGTTCCACCCCGCGAGCTGCTCGCGCAGCACGTCCAGGGCGGCGTCGTCGACGGGGGCGTAGCTGAGGCCGTCCTGCCCGACGACCTCGGTCGTCACGCCCTGCGTCGTGCGGGACAGGTGCTCGGGGTCGGTGAGGACGGCGAGGTCGGAGTGGGCGTGCAGGTCGATGAACCCCGGCGCGAGCACGAGCCCGGACGCGTCGAGCACCCGCGCCCCCGCCGTCTCGACCCTCCCGAGCCCGGCGATCCGGCCGTCCACCACGAGGGCGTCCCCCCGGCGGGCGGGACCGCCGGTCCCGTCGACGAGCGTCGCGCCGCGGATCAGCAGGTTCACCCGAAGACCGTCCGCACCCAGTCCACGAGCACCGGCTGGGGCGCCAGGGCGTCGTCCACGACGGGCAGCAGCCCCCACTTGTCGAACGTCGTGCACGGGTGCGACAACCCCAGCCGCAGCACGTCGCCGACGCGCAGGTCCAGCTCCGGGGGGAAGCGGACGAACGCGTGCTGGTCGTTGAGCGCGGTGACCTCGGCCCCCTCGAGGGGGGTCGTGTCCGCGTGACCGCCGCGGCGGACGGCCTGCACCTCGGGCAGCCCCTCGTCGAAGGGCAGGTCGCGCTTGCCGGCGTCGGCGAGCGCCAGCCCCGGTTCGGGGCGGGAGACGACGCGCGCCCAGCCGTGCGCCGCGGCCCGCAGGGGCCCGGCGTCGTCGAGGCGGTCCACGGGCGTGATGCCGCGGTAGAACCCGTCGTCGTGGGCGACGTAGGCGCCCGCGCGCACGACGACGCGCACGCCGCCGGCGGGGTCGTGCAGGCCGGCGAGGACGTCGGCGACGGCGTCGAAGTAGGCGCTGCCGCCGGCGGTCACGACGACCCCGCCGGGCACGGGCGGGTACAGGTCCTCGGCCAGCAGCCGGCGGTGCAGCCCGGCGAGGTCGTGCAGGTAGGTCCGCACGACGGTCAGGGAGGCCGGGGAGGCGTCGTGGGCGAAGGCGCCCTCGTACCCGGCGACGCCGGCGAGCCGCAGCCCGGGCGTCGCGCGCACGGCACGGGCCACCTCCACGGCGGCGGCGGTCGAGCGGGCCCCGGTGCGGCCGCCGAGGCCGCCGAGCTCGACCAGGACGTCGAGGGGCTGGGCGGCCCCGCGCACGTGGGGGGCCATCGCGGCGACGGTGGCGACGTCGTCGGCCCACACCAGGACGCGGGAGGTGCGCGGCTGCGCGAGCCACCGCAGCACCCCGGGGTCCAGGACGGGGTAGGCCGCCATGACCCAGTCCAGGCCCTCGCGCAGCGCGACCGTCAGCTGCCAGCCGGTGGCGACGGTCAGGCCCAAGGCGCCGGCGTCGAGCTGGGCGCGCCACACGGCGGGGGCCATGGTCGTCTTGCCGTGGGGGGCGAGGTCGACGCCGACGTCGCGGGCCCACGCCCGCAGGGTGGCGACGTTGGTCGCCAGGGCGCGGGCGTCGAGGGTGACCAGCGGGGTGGGCAGGTCGGCCAGGCCGGGCCGGGTGGCGGTGAACTCGGCGGCGTCGCGGCCCCAGGCGCCGACGGGGACGGCCTTGAACCGGGCGTCGAGCGGGCCGAGGTCGTGGGCGTCGAGGACCACGGGACTCCTTCGTTGCACTGTACGCAACGGTTGTTGCGCGTCCGCGTGGGCCCGTTCTAGCATCGCGGCGTGCCCCGGTCAAAGGTCCCGCCACCCCCGCGGCGCGCGTGAGCCAGAGCCTCGCCCGCGCGCTGCGGCTGCTGGACCTCGTGGCCGACGGCACGACCACCCTCACCGGGCTCGCCGAGGCCACCGGCAACCACAAGAGCACCGTGCTGCGCCTGCTGCGGGACCTGGAGGACAACGGGCTGGTCCACCACGACGCCGAGCACCGGTACCGGCTGGGCCCGCACCTGTTCCGGCTCGCGGCCCGGGCGCTGGAGGACTTCGACGTCCGCGGCGTCGCGGCACCGCGGCTGCGGTCCCTGCGCGACGCCGTCGGGCAGACCGTCCACCTCGCCGTGCTCGACGGCCGCCGGGCCCTGTACGTCGACAAGCTCGAACCGCGCGAGGCCGCGGTGCGGATGGCCTCGCGCGTCGGGCACGACGCCCCGCTGCACTGCACCGCCGTGGGGAAGGTCTTCCTGGCGGGCCTGCCCGCCGACGAGGCCGCCGACCTCGCCGCGAGCCTGGACCTGGTGCGCCGCACCCCCCGCACGCTGGTCACCGCGGCCGACCTGCTCGCCGAGGTCGGTGCCGTGCGCGAGCGCGGCTGGGCCCAGGACCACGGCGAGAACGAGACGTTCGTCAACTGCGTCGCCGCCCCGGTGCGGGGCCCCGACGGACGGGTCCTGGCCGCGGTGTCGCTGTCCGTGCCCGACGTCCTGCTCCCCCACGAGGGCGTGCTGGCCCTCGTGCCCGACCTGCTGGCCGCCACCGCCGACGTCTCCCGCGCCTGCGGGTACCGGACCACCGATCGCCCCGAAGGAGCCCCCCGGACATGACCACCCGCACCGCCGTCACCACCACCGACGCCCCCGCACCCGCGCACACCTTCTCCCAGGGGGTCCGCAAGGGGCCGCTGCTGCAGGTCTCGGGCCAGGGTCCGGTCGACCCCGTGACGAACGAGTACCTGCACCCCGGCGACGTGCGGGCCCAGACCCTGCGGACGCTGCGCAACGTCGAGGCCGTCCTGCGCGCCGGCGGCGCCACCCTCGACGACGTCGTGATGCTGCGCGTGTACCTCACCACGCGCGACGACTTCGCCGCGATGAACGAGGCCTACGGCGAGTTCGTCACCCGCAACTGCCCCTCGGGCGTCCTGCCCGCGCGCACCACCGTCGTGACGGGGCTGCCGCGCGAGGAGATGCTCGTGGAGATCGACGCGCTGGCCGTCCTGGACTGAGCCGGGCGCGGCGGTGTGGACTGGTCGCCGTGGTCCGGGCCGTGCAGATCCTCACCGTGCTCTCGGGCGCCGGCGCCCTCCTGGTGGCCGGGGTCTTCGCCGCCTTCACCTGGCTCGTGCTGCCCGCGTTCGCGCGCACGGGTCCCGGCGCGGCGGCGCCCGTCATGCAGGCCGTCAACGTGGTCGCGGTCCGCGCCCCGCTGATGACCGCCCTGTTCGGGACGGGGGCGTGCTGCCTGGCGCTGGCCGTCCTGGCCCTGGTCAGCGGGCGCCCCGGGCCGGCCGCGGGGTGCGCGGTCTACCTCGTGGGCTGCCTGGGGGTGACGGTCGCGGGCAACGTCCCGCTCAACGACGCGCTGGCGCGCGGGCGCGTGACCGACTTCGCGCGCTGGGCGGCGGCCTGGGGTCGCTGGAACACCGTGCGCCTGCTCGCCTGCCTCGCCACCGCGGCGGTGCTGTGGGGGACCTCGCCGGACCGGTGAGGCCGGACCGGTGCAGGGCGGTCAGCGGCGCACGGTCAGCGCAGCTTGGTCAGCGGACCTCGACGACGGCGCCGGTCAGGCCCTCGGCCCGCGCCCACGCCAGGGCCTGCGCGGCCGGCAGCGGCCGGGCGAAGAAGAACCCCTGCAGCTCGTCGCAGCCCAGCGCGGAGAGCCGGTCGGCCGCCGCGAGCGTCTCCACGCCCTCGGCGACGACGACCAGGCCCAGCCGGTGGGCCAGGGCGATGACCGAGGAGACGATGACGTCGTCCTCGGGGTGGGCGACCAGGTCGCTGACGAACTGCCGGTCGATCTTCAGCTCGTGCACGGCCAGGCCGCGCAGGTGGACCAGGCTCGTCGAGCCCGCCCCGAAGTCGTCGACCGCGACGCGCACACCGCGCTCGCGCAGCAGGGCGACCGTGGCCCGCGCCCGGGCCGGGTCCTGGATGATGGCCGTCTCGGTGATCTCCAGCACCAGGTCCTGCGGCGACCAGCGGGTCAGCGCGAGCGCCTCCTCCACGACCCCCAGCAGCCCGGCGTCCAGGCTCACCGCGGACACGTTGACGGCCATCGTCGTGTGCACGCCCTGCGCCCGCCACGTCGCGGCCTGCCGCAGCGCGGTGAGCATGACCCAGCGCGTCAGGGCGTGGATGAGGTGGGTGCGCTCGACGAGGGGCAGGAAGTCGGCCGGCTGCAGCAGCCCGCGGGTGGGGTGGTCCCAGCGCACGAGCGCCTCGAAGCCCAGCAGCCGCGCCCCGTCCCCGGAGACCTTCGGCTGGTAGTGCAGGGCGAGCTGGTCCTCCTCCATCGCGGTGCGCAGCTGCCCCATCAGCTCCAGGCCACCGGCCGAGTGCGGGTCGCTCGCGGCGTCGTAGCGCAGCACGCCCGCGCGGGAGCGCTTGGCGACGTACATGGCGACGTCGGCGTGCTGCAGCAGCTCCCCGGACGAGCGGCCGTCGGGGCCGGCGACGGCGATCCCGATGCTGCCCTGCAGGTCCAGCGGCACGACCCCGGCGTGGAAGCCGCCGACGGCCAGCGCCGCCAGCAGCCGCTTGGCGAGGACCTCCAGGTCGGCGTCGGGGCCCGGGTCCGGCACCAGGACGGCGAACTCGTCACCACCGAGGCGGGTGAGGGTGCCCCGGTCGCCCAGGGTCGCGGTGAGCACCCGCGCCACCTGGACGAGCACCTCGTCGCCGGCCGCGTGGCCCAGGGCGTCGTTGACGTCCTTGAAGCCGTCGAGGTCCAGCAGCAGCAGCCCCAGGTCCCCGTCGTGGTCCAGGAGCGCGGTGGCGGTCTCGTGCAGGGCGCGCCGGTTGCCGAGCCCGGTGAGGGCGTCGGTGCGGGTGAGCTCGGCCCGCGCCCGGTCGCGCTGGCGCAGGAGGACGGCCAGGGCCACGGCGGAGGCCACCGCGACCAGGACGGCGGCGGCCCAGGCAGCGGTGGTGGCGGCGCTCACACCGCCCCATCGACACGGAGCGTGAGGAGTTGAGCCGCCCCGGTCAGCCGATCGGCGGAACGCTCCAGCGCAGCAGCGCCTGGCGCTCGTGCTCGTGCCCCAGCTCGCCCCACGTCCCGGCCTCCAGGGCGAACAACGCCCCCGCCGTCGGGGACAGCCCCAGCCAGGTGGCGAGCAGGACGCGCAGGAAGTGGCCGTGGGCCACCAGGACGACGTCGCGGTCCCCGTCCAGGGCCGCGGCGCGGCGCAGGACCCCCCGGGCGCGGTTGGCGACCTGGTGCACCGTCTCCCCCGGGGTGTCCCCCGGCACGACGCCGTCGTGCCAGACCGACCAGGGGCGGCCGAGCTCGGCGGAGATCTCCTCGGTGGTCCGCCCCTCGTACCCGCCGTAGTCCCACTCCACGAGGTCCTCGTCGACCTGCGGGCCGTCCTCGGCGAGGTCGGCCAGACCGGCCAGCTCGGCCGTGCGGCGGGCGCGCTGGCGGGGGCTGACCAGGACGGCCCCGATCCGGCGGCCGGCGAAGACGGGGGCCAGGCGGCGCGCCTGGTCCTCGCCCGCGGCCGTGAGCGGGACGTCGGTGCTGCCGGTGTGCTGGCCCGACAGGCTCCAGGCGGTCTGGCCGTGACGGACGACGAGGATCGACACGCCGTGAGGCTACCGTTCGACCGTTCGACCAGTGCCGCTCGACCCCGCGGGAGCCCCTCAGATGAGCGAGACGACCGGAGCGCGCCCGGACGGGCCGCTGGCCCGGCGGGAGCGGATCGCCGCCCTCGTCGCGGCGCGCGGCACGGCCCGGGTGGCCGACCTCGCCGCCGAGCTGGGCGCGGCCCCCGTCACCGTGCGCCGCGACGTCGAGGCCCTCGCCCTGGCCGGGCGGCTGCACCGGCGGCACGGGGTGGTCAGCGCCGCCCGCCCCGGCGCCACGGCGCTGGGCCGGGTCGTGGCCGTGGGGGAACCGAACGGCTACCTCGCGGAGATCCTGCGCGGGGCCGACGCGGCCGTCGCGGCCCACGGCGGGCGGTACGTGCTGGAGGTCGCGCGCGACCACGCCGCCACGCGCGCGGCCGTCGAGCGGGCCGCGCAGGCCCCGGACGTGTCGGGGATCCTCTACGCCCCGCGCTGGAGCTCCCCCGACGACCTCGCCGCCGACGTCGTCGCGCGCGCCTGCCCCCCGCACGTGCCGCTCGTGCTGGTCGAGCGGTTCGCCCCGCGCGGGTCGCTGCTGGCCCAGCGCGACGCGGTCCGCAGCGACCACGCGACGGGGGTCCACCAGGCGCTGTCGCACCTGCGCGCCCACGGCCACCGGCGCGTCGTGGCGTTCTGCCGCGACGACTCCCCCACCGCCCGCACGCTGCGCGGCTGCTTCGCCGACGCGATGCGCTCGCTGGGGCTGGCGGTGCTGAGCGAGCCACTGCTGAGCTCCGACCGCGCCGACGCCGCCCGGCGGCTGCAGGCCCCCGACCCGGCCGAGGCCGTGCGGCGGCTGGGGGCCACCGCCGTCCTGGTGCACTCCGACACCGACGCGCTGTCCCTGGTGCCGCGGCTGGTGGGGGCGGGGCTGCGGGTGCCCGACGACGTCAGCGTCGTCGCCTACGACGACGTCGTGGCGGGTCTGGGGGACGTGCGGCTGTCGGCGGTGGCCCCGCCCAAGCGCGAGGTGGGGCGGGCCGCGGTGGACCTGCTGGCCTGGCGGGCGACGGCACCGGGAGCCCCCTGCCGGCACCTGGAGATCGCCCCGCACCTGGTGGAGCGGCACAGCGTCCGATCGATCGACCCGCGCTGATCGATCGATCTTGACCGGTCCGCGGGGCGCCCGCGACGGTGGGGCCACCCCCCGGCGAGCCGCTCGCCGCCCCAGACTCGACGAGGAGTCCCATGATCCGCGCCGCGCTCGCGATGAGCCGCCCGAGCTACGACCGGGTCGTCGACGCGTCGTTCCTCGACCGGCTGCGCCGCACCGTCGACCTGGCCCCCGCCCCGCTGACGGAGTTCACCAGCCCGGCCGCCCGGGCCGTCCTGGCCGACGTCGAGGTGCTCGTCACGGGCTGGGGGTGCGCCCCCCTGGACGCCGCGGCCGTCGCGGCCGCCCCCCGGCTGCGGGCCGTCGTGCACACCGCCGGGACGGTGCGCGGGCACGTGCGCGACGCCGTGTGGGACCGCGGCGTCGTCGTCTCCTCGGCCGCCGCCGCCAACGCGGTGCCCGTCGCCGAGTACACCCTCGCCGTCGTCCTGCTCACCGGCAAGGGGGTCCTGGCCGCCGCCGAGGCCTACCGGCGGGTCCGGACCCGCGCCGCGACGGCCGTCAGCGAGCGCGGGGGGAACCTCGGGGCGACCGTGGGGGTCCTGTCGGCCTCCCTCGTGGGGCGCCGGGTCGTGGAACTGCTGCGCCCCTTCGACCTGCACGTCCTCGTCCACGACCCGCACGTGCCCGAGGAGGAGCTGCGGGCCCTGGGCGCCGAACCCGTCGGCCTGCTGGAACTGGCGGCCCGCAGCGACGTGTTCAGCATCCACACCCCGCTGCTGCCCGAGACCCGCGGCCTGGTGGACGCCCGGGTGCTGGCCGCCCTGCGCGACGGCGCGACGGTGGTGAACACCGCGCGCGGCGCCGTCGTGGACGCCGACGCCCTCGCGGCCGAACTGGTCTCGGGCCGGCTCAACGCCGTCCTGGACGTCACCGACCCCGAACCCCTGCCGCCGGACTCGCCGCTGTGGGAGTGCCGCAACGTCCTGCTGACCCCGCACGTGGCGGGGTCGCTGGGCAACGAGCTGCGCCGGCTGACGACCTCGGCCGCCGAGGAGGTCGAGCGCTTCGCCGCCGGCCTGCCGCTGGCCCACCCCGTCACCCGGCCCGCCCTGTCCCGCACCGCCTGAGAGGGGGACCCCGTGTCGTCGCTGTCCGCCGTGCCCGAGGACCGCCGGCTCTCCCCCGTCACCGGCTGGACCCGCGACCACTGGGTCGCGGCCGCCGACGACCTGCTGCTGGCCGTGCGCCCCTGGGCCACCCCCGGTTTCGGGCGCATCGACCTGCCGGGGGAACCGGCGCGGGCCGGCTGGGTCTGCGACGGCCTGGAGGGTTTCGCCCGCACGTTCCTCACGGCCGCGTTCCGGGTCGCCGGGTGCGGCGGCGACGACCCCCACGACCACCTGGGGAACTACCGCCGCGGTCTGCTCGCCGGGACCGCGACGCCCGGCGCCGACGACGCCGAGTCCTGGCCGGTGATCCGCGGTTTCCGCGAGGGCGGGCAACCCATCGTCGAGTCGGCCTCCATCGCCCTGGGCCTGGACCTGACCCGGGAGTGGTTGTGGGACAGCCTGTCCGGTGACGAGCAGGACCAGGTGGAGGCGTGGTTGCGCGAGGCGCTGCGCCACGAACCCGCCCCGAACAACTGGTACCTGTTCCCCATGGCGGTGGCCTCGTTCCTCACCGGGGCCGGCCGCGGGGACGCCGAGACGGAACGGGCGGTCGACCGGGCCCTGGAACTGCTGGAGGGCTGGTACCGCGGCGAGGGCTGGTACACCGACGGCGACGGGCGGATGTTCGACCACTACGTCGGCTGGGCCATGCACCTGTACCCCGTGCTGTTCACCCACCTGCGCGGCGAGGGCGCGGACCCCGAACTCGGCAAGCGGTTCGGCGTGCGCCTGCGGGAGTTCCTCGGGACGTTCGCCCTGACCTTCGACGGCAACGGCGCCCCGCTGCACCAGGGCCGGTCCCTGACCTACCGGTTCGCGGCCGTCAGCTCGGTCGCGGTGGGCGCGGTGACGGGGGCGACGCCGTGGTCGCCGGGGGTGAGCCGGTCGATCCTGTCGGGGGCCGTGAAGTACTTCACCGACCGCGGCGCCGCGCGCGACGGCGTCCACACCCGCGGCTGGCACGGCCCGCACCCGGCGACCGTGCAGCCCTACTCCGGGCCCGCCTCGCCGTACTGGTGCTCCAAGGCGTTCTCGGCCCTGCTCGCCGGTCCCGACCACCCGCTGTGGACGGCCACGGAGGAACCCGTCCCGGCGGCGGGCCCGGCCGCGACGGTCCCGGTCGCCCCCGCGGGGTGGCTGGTGCAGACCACCCCCGACGGCCTGGTCCGGGTGCACAACCACGGCTCGGACCACCACCGGCCCGGCCACCCGGCGGAACCGGACCCGCTGTACGCGCGGCTGGCCTACTCCACGCGCACGGGCCCCACGTCGGCGCGCAACGTCGCGGAGAACACCGTCACCCTCACCCACCGCGGGCAGGAGGGGGTGCGGGTCTCCTTCGAGAACGCCGGGACCGGGCCGGGCTGGGCGGCCAGCCGGCACCACCCGCGGTTCGCCGCGACCGAGCTGCCGCAGGCCCGGGTGCTGTCCCTGGTCCTGGCCCGCGGCGCGTGGGAGGTCCGGGTGTTCGGCGGTGGGGCCCTGCCGGTGGGTACCCCCCTGACCGTCACCGGCTGGGCGCTGGCCGCGGCGGGACCGGCCGGCCTGGAGCAGGCCGTGGAGGGGACCTCGATCACCCTGGGCGACGGTGAGCTGCGGTCGCACCTGAGGGCGGTCGCGGGGTTCGACCGGGCCGACCTGGTGCGCGCCCCCGCCGGCACCGCGTACGGCGCGTGGGCCCTGGTGCCCCGGCTGCGGGGGGCCACCGGCCCGGGACCGGCGGTCGTCCTCGCCGCCCTGACGGCGGCCGACCCGGGCCCGGCCCCCGTCGTGGAGGTCGAGGGCGGCCGGGTCACGGCCACCTTCGCCGACGGTGTCCAGGGCCGAACGTCCCTGGACGGCGAGGTCCCTCGCGTGTCGTGGTGAGCGGAGGTGGTGAGATGTCCCCCGTGGATCCCTTCGCCGACGTCCTGACCGCCAACGCCGCGTACGCCGAGACCTTCGTCGACGACGGCCGCCCCGGCCTCGCCGGGGTCGGCCTCGCCGTGATCACCTGCATGGACTCCCGCATCTCGCCGCTGGAGATGCTGGGTCTGGCCAAGGGCGACGCGAAGATCCTGCGCAACGCCGGCGCGCGCGTCACCGAGGACACCCTGCGCACCCTCGTCCTGGCCCACTACCTGCTGGGGGTGGACCGCGTGCTGCTGCTGGCGCACACCGACTGCGGCATGACGAAGAACACCGACGCGGCCGTGCACGCCAAGGTCCTGGCCGAGGGGGTCGACACGCGCAGCATCGACTTCCGCACCATCTCCGACCAGCGCGCCACGCTCGTGCACGACGTGCAGCGCATCCGGTCCTGGCCGTTCCTGCCGCCGACGATGCCCGTCGCGGGCGGCGTCTACGACGTGCGGACCGGGGCCATCGAGATGGTCGTGGGCGCCGACGTCACCGCCGAGGACGCACCCCGGGGCTGACGGCGCCGGGGACCGGCTGCGGGAGCCGGGCCGGGCGGGCGCCCCTCGTCAGCAGCAGCCCGCACGCGACGAGCGCGCCCGCCACCCCGGCCTGCCAGCCGGGCCCGGCGCCCAGCAGGGACCCCCCGAGCACGGCCCCGCCGCCGATGCCGACGTTGAAGCTCGCGTTGACCACCGCGGGGGCCGCGTCGCTGCCGTCCGTGACGCGCAGGGCGACGGTCTGCAGCAGCGTCGGCAGCGCCCCGAAGGCCGCGCCCCACACGGCGACCACGGCGGTCGTCGGCGCGGCCGACCCGGCCAGGACGACGGCCACGACGCAGCCCAGCAGCACCGCGACGCTCGCGCGCAGCGCCGCCAGCGGGTGCCGGTCGGCGACCACACCGGCCACCAGCACGCCGACGACACCGGCTGCGCCGTAACCGAACAGGACCAGGCTCACGTGGTCCAGACGCACCCCGGCCGCCAGGACGACCGGGGTCACGTACGTGTAGACGCCGTAGTGGCCCAGGGTCAGGGCGACCGTGGCGAGGGCGAGCCCGGGCAGCCCGGGGCGCCGCAGCGCCGGCAGGACCGGCGGCACGTCCTCGTGGGCGGCCAGCGTGGCGGGCACCAGCCGCAGCGCGGCCGCGGCCAGGACGAGCAGCAGCACCGAGGTCGCCCCGAAGGCCCAGCGCCAGCCGACGGCCTCGCCCACGGCCGTCCCGAGCGGGACCCCGAGGCTGAGGGCCAGGGCGATGCCGCCGTTGACCAGGGCCAGGGCCCGCCCGGCCTCCTCGCGCGGGACGAGGGCGACGGCCGTGGCGACGGCGACGCTGAAGACGCCCGCGTGGGCCAGGCCGCCCAGCAGGCGGGCCGCGACGGCGACGGCGTAGCCGGGGGCGGCGACGACGACGGCGTTGCTCAGGGCGTACGCCAGCAGCAGGGCGACCAGCGCGGGGCGCCGCCGCACCCGCGCCAGCGCGGAGGTCAGCGGCACGGCCCCGACGGCGACGACGAGCGCGTAGGCGGTGACCCACCAGCCGATCCCGGCCTCGCCGACGCCGAACGCGGCGGACAGCTGCGGCAGCAGGCCGACGGGCAGGACCTCGGTGGTGACCGCGGCGAACATCGTCGCGGCCAGCAGGGCGGTGGCGGGCAGGGTCCTTCGTCGCGGCACCGCGGCAGCTTATCCTCGTGACGTGAGCAAAACCAGGGCCGACCTCCTGCGGCTCGTCCACCGCACCCCCGGGCTGACCCGCGCCGAGGCCGCCCGCACCCTCGGGACCAGTTCCGGCGCAGCCACCGACGCCGTCGCCACCCTCGTCGCCGAACGCCGTCTCCTAGAGGGCGAACCCCGCTCCGACGGCCGCCGCGGACGGCCCACCCGCCCCCTGCTGCCCCACCCCGAGGGCCCGCTGGTGCTCGCCGGGCAGGTCGACCACCGCGACTGGCGCGTGCGCGTCGTCGAGCTCGGCGGCACCACCGTGACCGAGGAGTCCGGCACCCACGACGGGTCGGCCCCCGCCCCCGTCCTGGACGCCGTGCGCGCCGCCGCCCGCCGCGCCTCCCGCCGCTTCGGCGACCGGCTGCGCGGCGCGGCGCTCGCCGTCCCCGGCCCCGTGCGCGAGGGGTCCCGGCTCGACGCGCCGCTGCTGGGCTGGACCGACGTCGACCTGCGCGCCGCCTGGCCCGGCCGGCTGGCGACCCGGGTCGTGCGGCACGCCAACGACGCCCGCTGCGCCGGGCTGGCCGAGTCCGTGCGGGGCCCGGCCACCGGCGCGGGCCTGCACCTGCACCTGCACCTGGCCGAGGGCCTCGGCGGCGCGGTCGTGCGCGAGGGCCTGCTGCTGGAGGGCCGGCACACCGCCACGGGCGAGTTCGGGCACCTGCCCCTCGGCGACCCCGCCGTGCGCTGCGGCTGCGGCGCCACCGGCTGCTGGGGCACCGCGCTGGGCGGGGACGGCGACCCGGTCGTCACCGCCCTCGCCCGCGGGACGGCGGGCCTGGTGAACTCCCTCGACCCCGACCTGGTCACCCTCGGCGGGCGGGCCGGGGCGCTCGTGGGCCGGCCCGGGTTCGCGGCGGAGTTCGCCCGCGGGCTCATGGACGTGCGCCGGGCCGACCCCCCACCCGTGCTGCCCGCCGCGCTCGGCGCCGACGGTCCGGTCGTGGGGGCCGCCGAACTGGTGTGGGACGCGGTGCTGCGCTGACCCCCGGCGCGCCCGCTGCGCCAGGATGGGCCCCGTGCCCGGGCCCATCCAGTCCATCGAGCGCGCCGCGGCCGTCCTGCGGCTGCTCGCCGGGGCCGGTCAGGGGCTCGGCGTCGTCGACATCGGCAACGCCCTCGGGCTGCCCAAGACGACCGCGCACGGCATCGTCCGCACCCTCGTCGACGTGGGGTTCGTCGTCCAGGACCCCGACGGCGACTACCGGGCCGCCCCCGACCTGGCCGACCTGGGACGCCCCCGCATCGACGCCAACGACCTGCGCGCCCGGGCCGTGAACTGGGCGGACTCCCTGGCCAGCCGCACCGGGGAGTCGGTCCGGCTCGCGACGCTGGCCGAGGGCCGCGCGCTCGTCGTGCACCACGTGTTCCGCCCCGACGACAGCGCCCAGGAGCTGCGCACCGGCCTGTCGCTGCCCGCGCACGCCTGCGCGCTGGGGAAGGTGCTGCTGGCCTCGGCCCCCGTCCGCCCGCGCGGGCGGCTGGTCGCCATGACGGCCCGCACGGTCGTCGACCCCGCGGCGCTGCGCCGGACCCTGGCCGCCGTGCGGGAGCAGGGCTGGGCCCTGGAGGTCGAGGAGCTGGAGGCCGGTGTCGCCGGGATCGCCGCCCCCGTGCGCGACCTCGGCGGGCTCGTCGTGGGCGCCATCGGCATCGACGGGGACAGCGAGCGCCTCGTCGACGCCCGCGGCCGCCCCCGCGCCGGCCTGGTCCCCGCCGTGAGGCAGGCCGCGCGGTCCATCTCCCGCGGCCTCGGGGCCCGCGACGGCTGAGTGCTTGATCACGAGAGTGCTTGATCACGGTGGGGGTTCCCCTCCCGCGGTGATCAAGCACAGTGGTGATCGGGCACTTCGGTGACCGGGCGGGGGGCGGGGGGCGCGTCGGGCAGGATGGCGCCCGTGAGGGACGAGCACCGCGGCTACGTCGTCGCCGTCGACCAGGGCACCACCTCCACCCGGTGCATCCTCTTCGACCACGCCGGCCGCCTCGTCGCCGTCGCCCAGCGCGAGCACCGCCAGCACTACCCCCGCCCCGGCTGGGTCGAGCACGACGCCGCCGAGATCTGGCGCAACGTCGCCCGGCTCGTCCCGCAGGCCATGGCCCAGGTGGAGGCGACCCCGGCCGACGTCGTCGCGATCGGCATCGCCAACCAGCGCGAGACCGTCGTCGCGTGGGACCGGCGCACGGGCGACCCCGTGGGGCCCGCGATCGTCTGGCAGGACACCCGCACCGCCGACCTCGTCGAGGAGCTCGCCACCGACGGCGGCGCGGACCGGTTCACCGAGGTGTGCGGGCTGCCGCTGGCGACGTACTTCTCCGGTCCCCGCATCGCGTGGGTGCTGCGCCAGGACGCCGCGCTGCGCCGGCGCGCCGAGAACGGCGACGTCCTGTTCGGCACCATCGACTCCTGGCTGGTGTGGAACCTGACGGGCGGCCCGGACGGCGGCCGGCACGTCACCGACGTCACCAACGCCAGCCGCACGATGCTCATGGACCTGCGGACCCTCGACTACTCCCCCGGGATGCTGGAGGTGTTCGGGATCCCGCGCCGGGCGCTGCCGGAGATCGTCCCCAGCTCGCAGGTGTACGGCCTGGCCCGCTCGGTGGTGCCCGGCGCGCGCATCGGGGCCGCCCTCGGCGACCAGCAGGCCGCCCTGTTCGGCCAGACGTGCTTCTCCCCCGGGGAGGCCAAGTGCACGTACGGCACGGGCAGCTTCCTGCTGATGAACACCGGCTCGGAGATCACCCGGTCCTCGCACGGCCTGCTGACGACGGTCGCCCACCGCATCGGGGACGAACCGCCCGCGTACGCGCTGGAGGGGTCCATCGCCGTGACGGGCGCGCTCGTGCAGTGGTTGCGGGACAACCTGGGGCTCATCTCCACCGCCCCCGAGGTCGAGACCCTCGCGCGCACCGTCCCGGACAACGGCGGCTGCTACTTCGTGCCGGCGTTCTCGGGCCTGTTCGCCCCGCACTGGCGGGCGGAGGCGCGCGGTCTGCTCATCGGCCTGACGTCGTACGTCACGAAGGGCCACATCGCCCGCGCCGCGCTGGAGTCCACGGCCTGGCAGACCCGCGAGGTCGTCGAGGCGATGGACGCCGACTCGGGGCTGCGGCTGACGTCGCTGCGCGTCGACGGCGGCATGACGAGCAACAACCTGCTCATGCAGACCGTCGCCGACGTCCTCGACGCCCCCGTCGTGCGGCCCATGGTCAGCGAGACCGTGTCGCTGGGCGCGGCGTACGCGGCGGGGCTCGCGGTGGGTTTCTGGCCCGACACCGACGCGCTGCGCCGGCGCTGGCACCGCGCGGGGGAATGGCGGCCCGCCATGGAACCGGAGGTGCGCGAGCGCGGCTGGGAGGACTGGCAGCAGGCCGTGCAGCGGACGTTCGGCTGGATCCGCCACTGACCCGGCGGCCCACCGGCCCGACCCCCGGCCCGGCTCACCGCAGCAGGCGCGCCGCCAGCACCGCCACGTCGTCGAGGTGGTCGGGGCCGAGCACGTCGCGCAGGACCCCGTCGAGGAGCCCGGCCGGAGCCGCGGACCGGTGCGCCGCCAGCGCCGTGAGCAGCCGGCGGTTGCCGTCCCGCAGGTCCTCCCCGCGGCGCTCGACGAGGCCGTCGGTGTAGAGCAGCAGCGTGTCCCCGACGCCGAACGGCACGGTGCGCTCGGTGCGGACGGGGTCGCCCAGCACCCCCACGAGCACGTCCTGCAGGTCGTCGGCGAGCAGCTCGACGCGGCCGTCGGCCCGCAGCAGCGCCGGGGGCGGGTGACCGGCGTTGACCCAGCGCAGGTCCTGCCCGGGACCGAACCGCACGACGGCGACCGTGGCGAGCACGTCCAGGCGCAGCAGGTCCACGGCGGCGTCGAGACGGGCCAGCAGCGCGGCGGGCCCCTGCCCGCCCTCGACGGCGTAGGCCCGCAGCATGGCCCGGACCTGACCCATGCGGGCCGCGGCGTGCACGTCGTGCCCCGTGACGTCCCCGATGACGAGGGTCGTCACCCCGTCGGCGCCGACGACGGCGTCGTACCAGTCACCGCCCACCTGGTCGCCCGTGCGGGCCGGCAGGTAGCGGGCGGTCAGGTCCAGCGAGCCCAGGACCGGCAGGTCGCTCAGCATCGCCTCCTGCAGCGCCCGGGCCGTCTCGCGGCGGTCCTTCAGCTGCGCCACCTGCGCGGTGCGGCGGCCGGCGACGACGGCCGCCACGACCGCGGCCACCCCCACGACGGTGCAGCGGACGACGCTGGCGGCCAGCGGGAGGCCGTCGGCGAGCACGAGGGCGACCGTGCAGGCCAGCGCCAGGACGCCCACCCACGCCGTGTGGCGCCGGGTGCCGCCGACCGCCGTCAGGGCCGGGGCGAGGGCGAGGGTGGCGGCGATGTTCGCGTACGACCCCTCGAAGGCCCGGCCGGCGACGTCGACGACGCACAGGGCCCCGGCCGTGGCCGCGCCCAGCCCCACCCAGCGCAGCGGGGCGGCCGGGGGGCGCCCCGCGGGACCGTCCACCTCCTGGCTCGCCACCCCGCCACTCTCGCGCACCCCCGGCCCGGGCCGCACCACGGGGTCGCGCGGCCGGGCGGGCACGCGGGGCCGGTTCAGCCCGCGTGCACGCGGGGCCGCTGCGCGGGGTCGGGAACGGCGCGCCGGACCACCTCGCGGGTGACGGGCGCGACCTCGCCCACGCCCAGGAGGAGGAACCGGACGATGTTCACCAGCGGGTTCCCCTCCGACCACTCGAACCACACGTCGGGCAGGACCCCCGTCTCGTCGCGCACGGCGAGCGCCACGGCGGCCACGGAGTTCGCGACGGCCGAGCTGCGGACCGTCAGGACGCGGTGGCCGAAGCGTTCCTCCCCGTGGACGACCAGTTCGGTCTCGAAGTCGGAGGCGTCGGTCACGGTGACCTCAAGGAACACCGCGGGTTCGTCGGCGGGGATGTGCTGGTCGCGGCGTTCGTCGTACATCTTGCGGTCGTACTCCTCCGCGTCCCGCTCGTCGGGTTCGTTGGCGATGACGTTCAGCGCCCCGCGGGCGGCGGCGTCGTCGAGGAACCGCCGCGCCGTGTCGTCGAAGCGCACCCCGTCGGCGCGCAGCTCGAAGGCGCGCAGGGCGCGGGAGACCAGCGACACCGCGACGATCGCGGTGATGAAGCAGGCCGCGATCTGGACGCCCTCGGGGCGCTCGACGACGTTGGCGACCGTGGTGTAGGCGAACACGACGGCGACGACGGCGAAGAACGTGCGCGCCCGCCGCTGCCCGTGGCGGTGCGCGGACAGCGTCACCGCGACGGTCGCGGAGGTGATGAGGACCAGGACGCCGGTGGCGTACGCCCCGCCTTGCGCGTCGACGTCGGCGTCGAAGAGCCAGGTGACGAGGAAGGCCACCGCGGTGAACACCAGGACGAGCGGCCGCACGGCCCGGGCCCACTGCGGGGCCATGCCGTACCGGGGCAGGTACCGCGGGACGAGGTTCAGCAGGCCCGCCATGGCCGAGGCACCGGCGAACCACAGGATCGCGATGGTGGAGACGTCGTAGAGCGTGCCGAAACCGTTGCCGAGGTACTCGTGCGCGAGGTAGGCCAGGGCGCGGCCGTTCGCCGACCCGCCCGGCTGGAACTCCTGCGCGGGGATGAGGACGCTGGTGGCGAAGCTGGAGGCCAGCAGGAACGTGCTCATGACCAGCGCCGCGACCGTGAGCAGGGTCCGCGCCCCCGCGACGCGCCGCACCAGGCCCGGCCCGGCCGAGCCGCCCCTGATCTGCGGCATGACGAGGACACCGGTCTCGAAGCCCGACAACCCCAGCGCCAGCTGCGGGAAGACGATGAGGGCGGCCCCGACGACGGCGAGGGGCGAGCTGCCCTGCGCCAGCACGGCTTCCCACCACCGCTGCACCGAGACGGGCTGCCCCGCGACGTGGAGCACGGCGTCGGCGACGACCACGGCGTTGAGGCCCAGGAACGCCACGACGAGCACGACGGCGACGCCGATGGCCTCGGAGAAACCCCGCAGGAACACGGCGCCGAGCAGGGCGAGCAGGAACAGGGTGATCCCGAGCTGGTGGCCCTGGAGGAGCTGCGGGACGTAGGGGTTCTCCAGCGCGTGCTTGGTGGCGTCGGCGGCCGACAGCGTCATGGTGATGAGGAAGTCGGTCGCGGCGAACCCCAGCAGCGCCAGGACGAACAGCTTCCCGCCCCACCAGGGCAGGACCTTCTCCAGCATGGCGATGGACCCCTCGCCGTGCGGGCTCTCCTGCGCCACCCGCCGGTAGACCGGCAGCGCCCCGAACAGCGTCACGAGCACGAGCACGAGGGTCGCCAGCGGCGAGATGACGCCGGCGGCGAGGAAGGCGATGGCCGGCTGGTAGCCCAGGGTCGAGAAGTAGTCGACGCCGGTGAGGCACACGACCTTCCACCACGGGTGGCCGGCGTGCTCCTGCGGGGGCCGCCGGTGGGGGCCGGGCTGGTGGGCCGCGCGGTCGGCGAGGCCCTCCAGCAACCAGGAACGGGCCGACTCACGGGGTGTCACGGCCGTCATCGACGCACGGCACCCCGCACCCGGCAACCCGACCCGCCGGTCTTGACGCCACCTTGACGCCGGCCCGCCGCCGCGGCCGGCGGTTCACAGCTCGAAGCGGTACCCCATGCCCGGTTCGGTGATGAGGTGCACGGGCGAGCCCGGCACCTTCTCCAGCTTGCGGCGCAGCTGCCCCACGTACACGCGCAGGTAGTTCGTCTCGCGCCCGTACGCCGGTCCCCAGACCTCCTGCAGCAGCTGGGTCTGGCTCACCAGGCGGCCCGCGTTGGTCACCAGCACCTGCAGCAGGTGCCACTCGGTGGGGGTCAGCTTCACGGGCTCGCCGTCCCGGGTGACGGTGCGGCGGGCGAGGTCGATGTGCAGGTCGCCGACGTCGAGGACCTCCGGCGCCGCCTCCTGCACCGCGCCGCGGCGGGCCGCGGCGCGCAGCCGGGCGAGCAGCACGTCCATGGCGAAGGGCTTCGTGACGTAGTCGTCGGCGCCGGCGTCGAGGGCCTCCACGGCGTCGGCGGAGGCCGTGCGCGCCGTGAGCACGATGATGGGGACCGGGCTCCAGCCCCGGATGCCCGCGATGACCTCCAGCCCGTCGAGGTCGGGCAGGCCCAGGTCGAGCAGCACCACGTCGGGGTGGGTGGCGGCGGCGGCCTCCAGCGCCGACGCGCCGTCGGCGGCCACGGTGACGTCCCAGCCGCGGGCGGAGAGGTTGATCGACAACGCCCGCCGCAGCCCCGGTTCGTCGTCGACGACGAGCACTCGGCTCATCCGGGCCGGACCTCCGCGAGTTCGTGGACGTGACCGGCCAACGGTAGGTCCAGCACCATCGTCAGCCCCCCACCGGGGGTGTCGGCGGCGTCCAGCCGGCCCCCGACGGCCTCGGCGAGGCCGCGCGCGACGGCCAGCCCGAGCCCGAGCCCGGCCGTCGACCGGTCCCCCAGGCGCTGGAAGGGGGTGAACGCGCGCTCCTTGGCCGCGCCCGGCAGGCCCGGGCCGTGGTCGACGACGAGCAGCCGGACCGCCCGGTGCCCGTCCTCGGTGGAGACGGCCGCGTCGACCTGCACGCCGTTCCCGCCGTGCCGGACGGCGTTCTGCACGAGGTTGGCCACGACCCGCTGCAGCAGGCCCGGGTCGGTCGAGACCGGCGGGAGGTCGGCCGGGACGCGCACCTCGACGCCGGGCAGGTCGCGCACGGCCGCGTGGACGACCTCGTCGAGGTCGACGACGACGAGGTGCGGTTCGACGACGCCGCTGCGCACGCGCGTCAGGTCGAGCAGGTCGTCGATGAGCCCCTGCAACCGGTCGGCGGAGTGCCCCACCTCGGCGAGCAGCTCGTCGCGGACGTCCTCGGGCAGGTCGATGTCCTTGGCGCGCAGGCTGTCCAGCGACGCCTTCAGCGTCGCCAGCGGGGTCCGCAGGTCGTGCGAGACGGCCGTCAGCAGGGCCCCGCGCACCGCGTCGCCCTCCTCCAGCCGGCGCACCTGCGCGGCCTCGGCCCGCAACCGCTGCTTCTGCCGGACCGCCGCGATCTGCGCCGCGAACACCTCCAGCACGCGCCGGTCGTCGGCCACCAGCAACCGGCCCCGCAGGACCAGGCAGGTCAGGTCGTCGACGACCACCTCGGCGTCGGCGTCCCCGGGCTGGGTGCACACGGGGTCCCCCGTCGCCGCGGCGACCGTCCACGGCGACCGCGCGTCGGCGCGTTCGAGCAGGGTCACGGAGTCGACCGCGAAGGTCTGGCGGGTGTGCCGCATCGCCTCGGTCAGCGGGTCGGCGGCCAGCAGCGCCGTGCGGGTCAGCACCGACAGCGCCTCGGACTCGGCGCGGGAGCGCTGGGCGTCGCGGGTGCGGCGGGCCGCGGTGTCGACCGTGCTGGAGACCGCGAGCGCGACGAGCAGGAACACCGCGAGGGCGATGGCGTTGGCGGGCTGGGCGATCGTGAACTGGTGCACGGGCTCGGTGAAGAACCAGTTCACGGCCAGCCCCGCGACGAGGGCCGCCGCCAGCGCGGGCAGGACACCGCCGACGAGGGCGGCGGCCACGACCACGACGAGGAAGGCCATGAGGTCGGTCGACAGGTCCTGGTGGGGCAGCAGGACCAGCAGGCCCGTGACGGCCAGCGGGCCCAGCAGCGCGACGACCCAGCCCAGGACCCGGCGCGACCCCGGCAGCGCCGCCCCGGCGCGCCGGGGCAGCCCGAAGGGCCGGGCCTGCTGGTCGTGGGTGACGACGAGGACGTCGATCGCCCCGGCCCCCCGGACGACGCCGTCGCCGACGCTGCGCCGGAACAGGGACGCCAGGGGACGGTGCCGGCTGGCGCCCACGACGATCTGGGAGGCGTTGACGCCGCGGGCGAACTCCAGCAGCGACGTGGCGACGTCCTCGCCGACGACCTGGTGGTAGGTGCCGCCGAGCGCCTCGACGAGCTCGCGCTGCTCGGCCAGCCGGGCCGGTGAGCTGCGCACCAGGCCGTCGCCGCGGGCGACGTGGACGGCGTGCAGCTCCCCGCCGGCGCCGCGGCCGGCCAGCCGGGCGGCCCGGCGCACCAGCGTGGCGCCCTCCGCTCCCCCGGTGAGGGCGACGACGACGCGCTCGCGCGCGGGCCACGTCGCCTCGATGCCCTGCTGGGCCCGGTACCGCTCCAGCCCCTCGTCGACGCGGTCGGCCAGCCACAGCAGCGCCAGTTCGCGCAGCGCCGTGAGGTTGCCGGTGCGGAAGTAGTTCGACAGCGCCGCGTCGACCCGGTCGGCGCCGTAGACGTTGCCGTGGGAGAGCCTGCGCTGCAGCGCTTCGGGGGTCATGTCGACGAGCTGCACCTGGTCGGCCGCCCGGAGCACGGCGTCGGGGATCGTCTCGCGCTGCTCGATGCCGGTGATGTGCTCGACGACGTCGTTGAGGGACTCCAGGTGCTGGATGTTCACCGTGGAGACGACGTCGATGCCGGCGTCGAGGATCTGCTCGACGTCCTGCCAGCGCTTGGCGTGGCCGCCGGCCTCCACGACGCCGGGCGCGTTGGTGTGGGCGAGCTCGTCGACGACGACCACCTCGGGCCGGCGGCGCAGGACGGCCTCGACGTCGAGCTCGCCCACCTCGAGGCCGCGGTGGTGGGTGGTGCGGCGCGGCAGGACCTCCAGGCCCGCCAGCAGCGCCTCGGTCCGTTCGCGGCGGTGGCACTCCACGAGCCCGACGACGACGTCGGTGCCGCGGTCGAGGCGGCGGTGCGCCTCGTCGAGCGCGGCGAACGTCTTCCCGACGCCGGGGGCGGCGCCCAGGAACACCCGCAGCCGCCCCCGGCGCACCACGTCGGCGGCGGGAGCGGCGGGGGCGGGGCTCACCCGTCCAGTGTCACCCACGCGCGGCGAGGTCCCGCAGCGCCAGGTTGAGGGCGAGGACGTTGACCGTGGGCTCGCCCAGGAACCCCAGCTGCCGGCCGGCGGTGTGCTGCGCCACGAGCCCGTCCACCTGCGCGGTGCTCAGCCCGCGGGCCTGCGCGACGCGCGCCACCTGCTGGCGGGCGTACTCCGGGGAGATGTCCGGGTCGAGCCCGGACCCCGAGGCGGTGAGGGCGTCGGGGGCGACGGCGGCCGGGTCGGTGCCGTCGGCCGCGGCGACCGCCGCGCGCCGCTCCTCGACGGTCGCCAGCAGGTCGGTGCTCTCCGGGCCGAGGTTCGAGGCGCCGGAGGCCGTCGGGTCGTACCCGTCCCCGGCCGCGGAGGGGCGGGGGTGGAACCACTCGTCGCCGGTGAAGGCCTGCCCGAGGAGGCGCGACCCGACCGGGGCGCCGCCGGCGCTGACGAGCTGCCCGTCGGCGCGGCCGGGGGTGAGCCGGCCCACCGCGAACACCGCGAGCGGGTAGGCGACGCCGAGGACGAGGGTGGCGGCGAGGAGGAGCAGCAGGCCCGTGCGGGCCTGGCGCAGGAGGTTGGTGACGGTGAGGGACACGGGGATCAACCGATTCCGGGGATCTGGGAGACGAGGAGGTCGATGAGCTTGATGCCGAGGAACGGCACGACGACGCCGCCGAGGCCGTAGACCCACAGGTTGCGGCGCAGCAGGGCCGCGGCGCTGGAGGGGCGGTACCGCACCCCGCGCAGGGCCAGCGGGATGAGGGCGACGATGACGAGCGCGTTGAACACGACGGCCGAGACGATGGCCGACTCGGGGGTCGCCAGGCGCATGACGTTCAGCGCCTGCAGGCCCGGGAACGTCGTGACGAACATCGCCGGGATGATCGCGAAGTACTTCGCGATGTCGTTGGCGATGGAGAACGTCGTCAGCGCGCCGCGGGTGATGAGCAGCTGCTTGCCGATCTCGACGATCTCGATGAGCTTCGTCGGGTTGGAGTCCAGGTCGACCATGTTCCCGGCCTCCTTGGCCGCGGTCGTCCCGGTGTTCATGGCCACGCCGACGTCGGCCTGGGCCAGCGCGGGGGCGTCGTTGGTGCCGTCGCCCATCATGGCCACCAGCCGGCCGCCGGACTGCTCGCGGCGGATGAGGTCCAGCTTGTCCTCCGGGGTCGCCTCGGCCAGGACGTCGTCGACGCCGGCCTCGGCCGCGATGGCCCGGGCGGTGCGCTCGTTGTCGCCGGTCACCATGACGGTGCGGATGCCCATGGCGCGCAGCTGCTCGAACCGCTCGCGCATGCCCTCCTTAACGACGTCCTTGAGGTGGACGACGCCCAGCACCCGGGCCGTCCCGCGGGAGTTCTCCGCGACGACCAGGGGGGTCCCGCCGGCGGTGGAGACGTCCTCGACGACCTGGCCGACCTCGGCGGGCACCTCGCCGCCGAGGGTGCGCACCCAGTGGGTCGCGGCGGCCGCGGCGCCCTTGCGGACCTGCCGGGTGCCCTGCCCGGTCACCAGGTCGACGCCGGACATGCGGGTCTGGGCGGTGAAGGGCACGAACTCGGCGCCGGCCAGCTCGCCGTCCTCGCGGGCCCGCAGCCCGAACCGCTCCTTGACGAGCACGACGACGGACCGCCCCTCGGGGGTGGCGTCGGCGAGGCTGGACAGCTGCGCGGCGTCGGCGAGCTCGGCCAGGGTCACCCCGGGGGCGGCGACGAGCTCGTGCGCCTGCCGGTTCCCGAGGGTGATGGTCCCGGTCTTGTCCAGCAGCAGGGTCCCGACGTCCCCGGCGGCCTCGACCGCGCGGCCCGACACGGCCAGGACGTTGCGCTGGACGAGCCGGTCCATCCCCGCGATGCCGATGGCCGACAGGAGCGCGCCGATGGTGGTGGGGATGAGGCAGACCAGCAGCGCCACCAGCACGACCAGGCTCTGGGGCCTGCCGGAGTAGATCGCCATGGGCTGCAGGGTCACCACGGCCAGCAGGAACACCAGGGTGAGGCTGGCCAGCAGGATGTTCAGGGCGATCTCGTTGGGCGTCCGCTGCCGGGCCGACCCCTCGACGAGGGCGATCATCCGGTCGACGAAGCTCTCCCCGGGCCGGGCCGAGACCCGGACCACGACCCGGTCGGACAGGACGGTCGTGCCGCCGGTGACGGCGCTGCGGTCACCGCCGGACTCGCGGATGACGGGCGCCGACTCCCCGGTGATGGCCGACTCGTCGACGCTGGCGACGCCCTCGACGACGTCGCCGTCCCCGGGGACCGTCTCACCGGCCTCGACGACCACGAGGTCGCCGACGCGCAGCTGGGAGGACGGGACGCGGGTCTCCCGGCCGTCCTGCAGCCGGCGGGCGACGGTCTCGGAGCTGACCTTGCGCAGCGACGCGGCCTGCGCCCGGCCGCGCCCCTCGGCGACGGCCTCGGCGAGGTTGGCGAACAGCACGGTGATCCAGAGCCAGGCGACGATGACCCAGGCGAACACCGACGGGTCGGTGACGGCCAGGACCGTCGTGAGGACGGCGCCGAGCCCGACGACGAACATGACGGGGGTCTTGACCAGGTGCCGGGGGTCGAGCTTGCGGACCGCGTCCGGCAGCGACTGGACGAGCTGGCGGGGGCTGAACGCCCCGCTGGAGACGCGGTGGGGCGTCACCGGCCGCTGCGTGCCGGGTTTCTCGGTGAGGGTGGTCACGACTGGGCTCCAGAGACGGCCTCGGCGATGGGGCCGAGGGCCAGGGCGGGGAAGAACGTCAGGGCGGTCACGACGACCACGACGGCCAGGTGCATGCCGGCGAACGTGGGGGTGCGGGTCGGCAGGGTCCCGGCGGTGGCGGCCGCGGGTCTCTGCGCCGCGAACGCGCCGGCCAGCGCGAGGACGAACACCATCGGCAGGAACCGGCCGACGTAGATCGCCAGGCCGAGCGCGACGTTGTAGAACGGCGTGTTGGCGGCCAGGCCCGCGAACGCGGACCCGTTGTTGTTGGCGGCCGAGGCGAACGCGTAGAGCACCTCCGTCAGCCCGTGCGGTCCGTCGTTCAGCAGCGCCGACCGCGTGTCGGCGCTCGACAGCGCGACGGCGGTCCCGACGAGCAGCGCCGCGGGGGTCACCAGGATGTAGAGCGCGGCGCAGGTGATCTCCTTCTGCCGGATGCTCTTGCCGAGGTACTCCGGGGTGCGCCCGACCATCAGCCCGGCGACGAACACCGTGATGATCGCCAGGACGAGCATCCCGTACAGACCCGAGCCGACGCCGCCGGGGGTGACCTCGCCCATCATCATGTTGAGCATCACCATGCCGCCGCCGAGCGCGGTGTAGCTGTCGTGGAAGGAGTTCACGGCACCGGTCGAGGTGGACGTCGTCGCCGTGGCGAACAACGTCGAGGCCCACTCGCCGAACCGCGTCTCCTTGCCCTCCATCGCCGAGCCGACGGCCTGCGGGACGGTGCCGAAGCCGTGCGTCTCCGACCAGGTCGTGACGGCGAGGGAGATCCCGAACACGGCGCCCATGACGGCCAGGACGGCGTTGCCCTGGCGGCGGTCGCCCACCACGGTCCCGAACGTGCGGGGCAGGCTGAACGGGATGACGAGGATGAGCAGGATCTCGAAGAGGTTCGAGAAGGGGGTCGGGTTCTCGAAGGGGTGTGCGGAGTTCGCGTTGAAGAACCCGCCGCCGTTCGTCCCCAGCTCCTTGATGGCCTCCTGGGAGGCGATCGGACCGCCGACGATCGTCTGCGACCCACCCGCCAGCGTCGTGTACGTGGTGCCGCCGGAGAAGTTCTGCACCACCCCGGTCAGCAGCAGCACGACCGCACCGACGACGGACAGCGGCAGCATGATCCGCAGCGTCGCCCGGGTCAGGTCGACCCAGAAGTTGCCGATCGTGCCGGCGCCCCGCGAGACCAGACCGCGCACGAGCGCGACCGCGACCGCCAGGCCCACGGCGGCGGACAGGAAGTTCTGGACGGCCAGCCCGGCCATCTGCACGAGGTGCCCGACGGCGGACTCCCCGGAGTAGGACTGCCAGTTGGTGTTCGCGACGAAGGAGACGGCCGTGTTCCAGGCCTGGGTGGGTTCCATGCCCGCCATGCCCAGCGACAGCGGCAGGAAGCGCTGCAGGCGCAGGAACGCGTACAGGAACAGGATCGAGACGGTCGAGAAGCCCAGCACGCCGAGGGCGTAGGTGGGCCAGCGGACGTCGGCGTCCCCGTCGACCCGCAGCACCCGGTAGAGGCCCCGTTCGACGCGCAGGTGGCGGGCACCGGTGAGGGTCCGGGCCATGTGGTCGCCCAGCGGGACGTGGACCGCCGCCAGGACGACGACGAGCAGACCGATCTGCAGGAGCCCGGCGGTCGCGTCGCTCATCAGAACTTCTCCGGGCGCAGCAGGGCGTACAGCAGGTAACCGGCGGTCACGACGGCGAGCACGAGGCCCACCGCCGCCGTGGCGCTCACCGGCGCTCCAGGGCGCGGACCAGCAGGGCGCCGACCACGGCGAGGAGGAGGGTCAGGGCGGTGAACCCGACGTCGAGCACGAGGACTCCTGGGTGAGGTGGACTCTTTGCGGGTTCACCACACCACCGCCGCAGCGCACCACCGGCGGTCCTGACGCGTCCTTGACGCCGCCCTGACGGGTCTTGACGCGGGCTTGACGGGCCGCCGGGCGGGCCCTCAGCGCCGCGCCGGGCGCACCACCGCCAGCAGGACGGCGCCGTAGACGAGCAGCAGCTTGCGAGACATCGGTGTCCCCCTCGGACCGGCCCTCTCCCCGGGCACTCCCCCGCCGGGTGCCCCGCGTCCAGCGTGCCAGAGACCCCGGCGCGCCGGGAGGGGTTCGGCGGAGTCCCCGGGTGCGCCGGCGGCCCGGCCGTCGTGTCGGCGGCGGGTCGTAGGCTGCGCCGGTGCTCCTCGTCCACGGCCTCTGGACCCGCGGGCAGCGCCTCGCCCTGTGGGTCGAGGCGCCGCGGCGACGGCCCGGACCCGCCCGCGCCGCCGACCTCGCCGAGCTGGCCCGCACCGCCCCCCGCGCCGACGCCCTGGCCCGGGCGCTGGGTTCCCCCGCCACCGCGACGCTGCCCGTGCTGCTGCCCTGCACCCCCGCGGGCCGGCCCGCGGCCTCGGCGGGGCGCCCGCGCGCGGACCTGCGGCTGCTGCCCGTCGACCTCGCCGTCGTGGAGCTGCGCGGCGCCCGGGCGGTGGAGGTGCTCACCGAGGTCGCCGCCGGGCCGGCACCGGTGTCCGACGGGCTGCGCTGGCTGGCGCACGTCGCCGCCGGGGCCCGCCGCGCCGTCGACGCCGGGCACGTCGTGCCGGACCTGCACGGCGGCGGGGACCGCTTCACCGCCCGGTGGGTCCCCCTGCCGGACCGGTCCTTCGGCCGCTGGCGCACCGCCGTGGCCGCGGCCTGCCCGCCCGTGCTGCGCGCCGAGCGCTCACCCGGCGGTCCCGCCCAGGCCCTCGACCTGCTCGACGACGTCTGCGCCGTCGTCGTCGACGTCCTCGTCGCCGACCGCACGCGCGACGTCGTCCCGCACGACCTGCCCGAGGGGGCGGCGCTGCGGGACTGGCTGCTCGGGCTGCGCACCGGCGAGCCGCTGCCCGGCACCGGCGGCGCCGGGAACCTGCCGGCCCTGGCCCGCCGGGTCCGCGAGTGGCAGCGCAGCGGCGACGACGCCGGGTACGACGTCCTGCTGCGCGTCGTCGAACCCGATCCGCGCGAGGACGTGCCCGCCGAGCTGGCCGACGGCCACCTCGACACCACCGCCGAGGACGACCCGGCCGACCTGACCTGGCGGTTGCAGGCGCGGCTGCGCCCCCGCGACGACCCCAGCCTCGTGCTCACCCTCGACGAGGCCCGCGCCGACGCCGGGGCCGCCTCCCGCGCCGACGCGGAGGACCCGCTGCTCGTCCTGCTCACCGGCACCGCCCGCGCCGGCAGCGCCCACCCCCCGCTCAAGCGCCTCCTCGGCGGCCGCACCGACGCCGCCGCCGGCGCCGGGGTGGACCTGTCGATCGAGGAGCTGCTCGACCTCGTCGAGGACGGCGGGCCGCGGCTGGCCGCGGCCGGGATCGCGCTGCAGCTGCCCCGGCACTGGACGCGCAAGGCGCTGTCGTTCTCCCTGACCGCCTCGGCGGCCCAGCCCGGCGCGATCACCGACCCCCGCACCCGCCAGGCCGACCTGCTGGACTTCCGCTGGCAGGCCGCGCTCGGGGACTCCCCCGTCACCGAGGCCGAGCTGCTGGCCCTGGCCGCCTCGAAGTCCTCCCTCGTGCGGTTCCGCGGCGAGTGGGTCCAGGTCGACGCCGAGGCGCTGCGGCGCAGCGCCGCCTTCCTGCGCCGGCGCGGGAACGGCCGGGCCACCCTCGTCGACGTCCTCGCCGCGCTCGGTGCCGGGCGGGACCTGCCCGGCCCCGTCACCTCCGTCGACGCCCGCGGCGTCCTGGGCGACCTGCTGTCCGGCGACGCCGCGCAGCGCCTGCCCGAACTGCCCGACCCGCCCGGCCTGCGCGCGCAGCTGCGCCCCTACCAGCGCCGGGGCCTGACGTGGCTGGCGACGATGTCGCGGTGGCGGCTGGGCGCCGTGCTGGCCGACGACATGGGGCTGGGCAAGACGCTGCAGCTGCTCGCGCTGCTGGCCCACGAGCGCGACCAGGAGCCCGGCCCGACGCTGCTGGTGTGCCCCATGTCCGTCGTCGGGAACTGGGCCGCCGAGGCCGCGAGGTTCGTGCCGGGCCTGCGCGTCCACGTCCACCACGGGCCCGGCCGCGCCCGCGGCGAGGACCTCGTGGCGCTCGCCGCCGGGTGCGACCTCGTCCTCACGACGTACGGGCTCGTCGTGCGCGACGTCACCGACCTCGCCGCCGTCGCCTGGCACCGGGTGGCCCTCGACGAGGCGCAGCACGTCAAGAACGCCGGGACCCGCCAGGCCCGCGCCGTCCGCGCGATCGGCGCCGCGCACCGGGTGGCGCTGACGGGCACCCCCGTGGAGAACCGGCTGGAGGACCTGCGCGCGATCCTCGACACGACGAACCCGGGCCTGCTGGGCAGCGCCGCGAGCTTCCGCGACGCCTTCGCGGTGCCCATCGAGAAGCTGGGGCAGGAGGAACCGGCCCGGCGGCTCGCCGTCGTCACCCGGCCCTTCGTGCTGCGCCGGGTCAAGACCGACCCGGCCGTCGCCGGGGACCTGCCGGAGAAGATCGAGATGACCGTCCGGGCCAACCTCACCCCCGAGCAGGCCGCGCTGTACCGGCGGACCGTGGACGACCTCACCGAACGCCTCGCGCGCACCGGGGAGGACCCCGGCGGGATGTCCCGGCGCGGGCTGGTCCTGGCCGCCCTCACCCGCCTGAAGCAGATCTGCAACCACCCCGCGCACTTCCTCGGGGACTCCTCCGGCGTCCTGCACCGCGGCCGGCACCGCTCGGGGAAGCTGGAACTGCTCGACGACGTCGTCGCCGCCGCCCGCCAGGACGGCGAGAAGGTGCTGTGCTTCACGCAGTTCGCCGAGTTCGGCCACCTCCTGGTCCCCCACCTGTCGGACCTGACCGGCGAACCGGTCCCGTTCCTGCACGGCGGGGTGCCCCGGCGCGCGCGCGACGCGATGGTCGCCGGGTTCGCCGAGGACGACGGGCCCGGGGTCCTGCTGCTCTCGCTCAGGGCCGGCGGCACCGGGCTGAACCTCACCGCGGCCAACCACGTCGTGCACCTGGACCGGTGGTGGAACCCCGCCGTCGAGGACCAGGCGACCGACCGCGCGTTCCGCATCGGCCAGCACCGGCAGGTGCAGGTCCGCAAGTTCGTCAGCGCCGGGACGGTGGAGGAACGCGTGGACGACGTCATCACCCGCAAGCGCGGCCTCGCCGAGTCCGTCGTCGGCAGCGGCGAGGGCTGGATCACCGAGCTCGACGCGGACGCGCTGCACGACCTGGTCCGGCTCGGCGACGACGCGGTGGGTGAGTGATGGCGTTCGAGCGGTACGGGAAGCGGCGGCCGGGCGGCGGCGCCCCGCTGCGGTCCCGGCGCGGGCGGATCGCGCAGAACTGGTGGTCCCAGCGGTTCGTCGACACCCTCGAACGCAGCGGGGACCGGGGGCGGCTGCAACGCGGCCGCACCTACGCCCGCGCCGGGCAGGTCGTGGAACTGCGGGTCCGCCCCGGCGCCGCCGGCGCCCGGGTCCAGGGGTCGCGGCCCCGCCCCTACCTCGTCGAGGTGACCGTGCGGGCCTGGACGGCCTCGGAGGTCGAGGCCGTCGTCGCCACCGTCGTGGAGAACCCGCTGCTGCTCGCCCCGCTGTTCGGCGGTGACGTGCCCCCCGGCCTGGTGGACCTGCTGACCGGCATCGGGGTCGACCTGCTGCCCGCCGACCCCGAGGTCACCTACGACTGCAGCTGCCCCGACGCCTCCGAACCGTGCAAGCACGCCGCCGCCGTCGTGTACGCCCTCGCCGAGCAGCTCGACGCCGAACCCGCCACGGCCCTCACGCTGCGCGGGGTCGCGCTGCCCGACCTGCTGCGCCGCATCACCGACGCGGCCTCGGGCCCGTCCGCCCCCGTCGAGGACCTCGCCCTGCACGTCGCCGCCTTCCACCGGCTCGCCGGTGACCTGCCGGACCTGGGCGTGCGGGACCGGGTGCCCGGGCGGACCGTCGCCGACGGCCTCGACGACCTCGTGCTGGGGCCGGGGGCCGCGGGGATCGCCGACAGCCTCCGGCCCTGGTACGTGGCGGTGCGGCCCGGCGACCAGGAGGGGACGCGTGGGCAGCCCCCGGGGCGTCAGTCCCGCGCGTAGCGCTCGACGAAGCGCCGCCACACCAGCGGCGCGGAGGGAGCCGACGTCGTCCGCAACCGCGCGGCGAGGACGTCGAACTCGGCCGGGTCGAAGTACCCCTCGTCCCGGTACGCGGCGCAGCGCTGGATGAAACCCTCCGCGTCCAGCTCGGGGTGGAACTGCGTCGCGTACACGTTCTCCCCCACCCGGAACGCCTGCACCGGGCACGGCGCGGACCCCGCCAGCAGCACCGCCCCCGGCGGCGCCGCGCGCAGCGCCTCCTTGTGCCCGACGTAGGCGTCGAACGTCCCCGGCAGCCCGCCGAACACCGGGTCGGCGCGGCCGGCGGCGGTCAGCGTCACCGGGACCGTGCCGACGGGTTCGCCGTGCGCGCGGTCCACGGTGCCGCCCTGGTGGACGCCGAGGGTCCCGATGCCGTAGCAGGCGCCCAGGAACGGGACGTCGCGGGCGACGACCACCTCCAGCAGCGCGTGCAGCTCCACCTCGACGCGGCGCTGGGCGGCGGACTTGGCCCCCTCGGGGTCGGACGTGCAGTACGGGCTGCCGCCCAGGACGATCCCGGAGTACGCCCCGACGTCGAGCGCGGGCATGGGGTCCCGTTCCAGCCGAACCCGTTCCAGCTCGCCGGGGCCGAGGCCGCCGTACCGCACGAACGCGGCGAACTCGGCCTCGGCGACCGCGTCGTCGACGCGGGTGGCGAGCAGGAGGAACGGTTTCACCCGCGCACCCTAGTCCCGGCGCGGGCCGGGGAGCCCGTCAGGGCTGGACGTCGAAGTCCACGTCGACGGGGGTGCTGACCGAGGCGATCTGCGCGCCGACGCCACTGAAGGACCCCATCCAGCGGGTCGTGCGCAGCGACGTGGCCTGGAACCGGGTGAAGCCCGGCGTCTGCCCGGCGGCGCACTCGAACGGGTAGCGCTCCTGGTAGGCGTACAGCAACTGGGTGAAACTCGCGTGGGTGCGGACCTGCGCCGCCCCGGCCGGGACCTCAGCCAGGCCGTCCTGCCACTTCCAGGTCACGTCGACCATGTCGTTGCCGACCGAGCGGGTCTGCAGGAACCGCTCGCTGCCGCCGACGAGCACCCCGTCGGCCGTGAAGCAGCCCGCGTAGGCGTCGCCGGTGATCGAGGTCGCGATGGACGTGGGCTGGTTCAGCGGCGCCAGCTTCGTCACAACCGTGTCGCCCTGCACCCGGTGGGTCATCCCGGCCGCTGCGGTGAGCCGCACGTCGCGGGTGTTGTTGCCCTCGTTGGACTCCTTGATGCGGCCCGTGTCGTCGACGAACGCGCGGAGCGTGTGGGTGCCGACCGTGGCCGTCCACGTGGCCGAGCCCGCCGGGCCGCCCACGGCCGTGACCGTGGTCGACCGCCCAGGCTCCAAGGAGGCGGTGTACTGGTCGGCCCAGGTGACGAGCTTGCCGTCGACCTGGAACCCGACCCCGGCGATGGTGCCCGCGGGCGTGGCCGCGGTCCCGGTGTTCTTGATGGTGGCCGCGAACCGGACCTGCTGGCCGGCCACCGTGCCCGGCGCCACGGTCACGGCCGTGACCACCAGGTCCGGAGCGGGTGCGGCGGCGCTGACCGCGCCCGCGCCGGCGATCGAACCCACCACGACACCTGCTGCTGCCAGTGCGCGGGCAGCCTTGACGTGCTTCATCTCGTCCCCCCAGGACGTCGTCGCCCTCGTGAATCCCGTGCGGAACGGTGCCGAGCGGCACCGTGCTGTGCGCGACCCCCATCGCGCACAGCACACGCTAGCCCCTCGACTAGCCCGAACGGGTGAGTTTCGACCGATCCGGGAGGACTACCCGCTCAGCTCCCCAGCGGGACGATCTCGGGGGCCTGCAGGCGCACCGCGTCGGCCGAGGCGTCGTCGGGCTGCTCCTGGGAGGCTCGCTCGGCGGCGACCCGCTGCAGGTACGTCGCGACCTCCTTCGCCTTGCGCTCGGCGTCCCAGCCCAGCGGGCCGGCGACCAGGTCGGCGGCCAGTTCGGCCGACTCCGTGCCCCGGTCGTACGTCTCGATGGAGATGCGCGTGCGGCGGGCCAGGACGTCGTCGAGGTGCAGGGCACCCTCGTGGGTGGCCGCGTAGACGAACTCGGCCTTGAGGTAGTCGTCGGCGTGCGGGACGACCTCCCCGAGCGAGGGGTCCTCGGCGATGAGCGCGAGGACCTCGTCGACGGCCGAGCCGTAGCGGTTCAGCAGGTGCTCCACGTGGTCGACGTGGATGCCCGCCTTCGCCGCCAGCGCGTGCCGCTGGTTCCACAGCGCGTGGTACCCCTCGGCCCCCACCATCGGGACGTTCTCGGTGGTCGAGGCGGGGACCTTGCCGTCCAGGCCGTCGACCGCGACGTCGACCGCGTCCTTGGCCATGACGCGGTACGTCGTGTACTTGCCGCCGGCGACGACGACCAGACCCGGGACGGGGTGGCCGACGACGTGCTCGCGCGACAGCTTCGAGGTGGACTCGCTCTCCCCCGACAGCAGCGGCCGCAGGCCCGCGTAGACGCCCTCGACGTCCTCACGGGTCAGCGGGGACTTCAGCACGGAGTTGGCGTGCTGGAGGACGTAGTCGATGTCGGCGCTGGTGGCCGCCGGGTGCGCCTTGTCCATCGTCCAGTCGGTGTCGGTGGTCCCGATGATCCAGTGCCGGCCCCACGGGATGATGAACAGCACGGACTTCTCGGTGCGCAGGATCAGGCCCGTGCGGGACTGGATCCGGTCGCGCGGCACGACGAGGTGGATGCCCTTGGAGGCGCGGACCTTGAACTGCCCGCGGGCCTTGACCAGTTCCTGCGTCTCGTCGGTCCACACGCCGGTGGCGTTGATGACCTGCTTGGCCTTGACGCGGATCTCGGTGCCGGACTCCAGGTCGACCAGGACGGCGCCGACGACGCGCTCGCCCTCGCGGACGAACTCCTTGACGCGCGTGCGGTTGGCGATGAGCGCGCCGTACGTCGCCGCGGTGCGGGCGATCGTCATGGTGTGGCGGGCGTCGTCGACCTGGCCGTCGTAGTACTGGATGGCCCCGACCATGGCGTCCTTGCGGATGCCGGGGGCCTCCTTCTGCACGCCCTTGCGGGTCAGGTGGCGGTGCAGCGGGAAACCCTTGTTGTTCCCCGAGCTCAGCGCCATGCCGTCGTAGAGGGCGACCCCGGAGCCGACGTAGGGCCGCTCGGTGAGCCGCTTGGACAGCGGGTACAGGAACGGCACCGGCTTGACCAGGTGCGGGGCCAGCTTGTTGCGCAGCAGGCCGCGCTCGGACAGCGCCTCGTGGACGAGGGCGAAGTCGAGCATCTCCAGGTAGCGCAGGCCGCCGTGGATGAGCTTGGACGAACGGCTGGAGGTGCCCGAGGCCCAGTCGCGCGCCTCCACCAGCGCGGTCCGCAGCCCCCGGGTCACGGCGTCCAGCGCCGCACCGGTCCCGACGACCCCGCCACCGATGACGAGGACGTCGAGCTCACCTTCTGCCATCTCCCGCAGCGCGTCCGCGCGTGCCTGCGGCGACAGTGCCTTGATCTCCACGTCCTGCTCCTCAGCGTCTTCCGTACCGGTCGTGCTTCTGGTGTTGCTCCATGGTGTGCGCCGGGCGCGCGGTCCGCGCGCCCGGCGCGTTCAGGGAGGGGGGCGTCAGTCGACGTCCACCCAGTTCAACGTCCGCTCGACGGCCTTCTTCCAGCCGGCGTACCCGTCCTTGCGCTGCTGGTCGTCCCAGGTGGGTTCCCAGCGGGCGCCCTCGTTCCAGTTCTCGCGCAGCTCGTCGAGGTTCTTCCAGAACCCGACGGCCAGGCCGGCCGCGTAGGCCGCGCCCAGCGCCGTCGTCTCGGCGACGACGGGCTTGGAGACCGGGACGCCGAGGATGTCGGCCTGCAGCTGCATGCAGAGCTGGTTGGCGGTGATGCCGCCGTCGACCTTGAGCACCTCGACCTCGACGCCGGAGTCGGCGGTCATGGCCTCGGTGACGTCGCGGCTCTGGTAGCAGATGGACTCCAGGGTGGCGCGGGCGATGTGCGCGTTGGTGTTGTAGCGCGAGAGCCCGACGATGGCGCCGCGGGCGTCCGAGCGCCAGTACGGGGCGAACAGGCCCGAGAACGCCGGCACGAAGTAGCAGCCGCCGGAGTCCTGCACCTGCCGGGCCAGGGATTCGGACTCCCCCGCCCCGGAGATGATGCCGAGCTGGTCGCGCAGCCACTGCACGGCCGAACCGGTCACGGCGATGGAACCCTCGAGGGCGTAGACGGGCTTCTCGTCGTTGAACTGGTAGCAGACCGTGGTCAGCAGACCCGCCTTCGAGCGGACGAGTTCCTCACCGGTGTTCAGCAGCATGAAGTTGCCGGTGCCGTAGGTGTTCTTGGCCATGCCGGGGTCGAAGCAGACCTGGCCGACCATGGCGGCCTGCTGGTCGCCGAGGATGCCGGTCAGCTTGACCTTGCCGCCCAGCGGACCGGTCTCCAGGGTCTCGCCGTAGCCCTCGCTGCACGAGGACGGCTTGATCTCGGGGAGCATCGCGCGGGGGATGCCGAAGATCTCCAGGAGCTCGTCGTCCCAGTCGAGGGTCTCGAGGTCCATGAGCATGGTGCGGCTGGCGTTCGTCACGTCGGTGACGTGGGAGCCGCCGCGCGTTCCGCCGGTGAGGTTCCAGATCAGCCAGGAGTCGGTGTTGCCGAAGACGGCGTCCCCGGCCTCGGCGGCCTCGCGCACCCCGTCGACGTTCTCGAGGATCCACTGGATCTTGCCGCCGGAGAAGTACGTGGCGGGGGGCAGGCCGGTCTTCTGCCGGATCTTCTGGCCGCGTTCGTCGCGGTCCAGCGCCGAGGCGATCCGGTCGGTGCGGGTGTCCTGCCAGACGATGGCGTTGTAGTACGGCCGGCCGGTCCGCTTGTTCCACACGACGGCCGTCTCGCGCTGGTTGGTGATGCCCAGGGCCGCGAGGTCCTTGTACGTCAGGTTGGCCTGGCGCAGCCCGCTCTGGATGACCGAGCTGGTGCGCTCCCAGATCTCGATCGGGTCGTGCTCGACCCAGCCCGGCTGGGTCATGATCTGGGTGTGCTCGAGCTGGTACTTCGCGATCTCGTTGCCGCCGTGGTCGAAGACCATGAACCGGGTGGAGGTGGTGCCCTGGTCGACGGCGCCGACGTACTGGGGGGTCTGGTCAGACATGCTGTGGTCCCGTCTCTGCGTTGAGTGGTCGGTCAGTCGTCGGTGTGGACGCGGCCCTCGGGCTCGGCGGCCTCGGGGTCGGGCAGGTGGCGTTCGACGAGCACCCGGTACAGGCCGCCCCCGATGAGGGCACCGATGACCGGGGCCACGATGGGCACCCAGAAGTACAGCTGCCCGCCGGGGGTCTTCATGGCGTCGGAGTAGCCGGTGAGGAACTCCGCCACGCGGGGGCCGAAGTCGCGGGCGGGGTTGATGGCGTAGCCGGCGTTCGAGCCCCAGGCCATGCCGATCCCGACGACGACGAGGCCGATGATGAAGGGGGCCAGGTTCGCGGCCGGCGGCATGGCCTTGGCCTGCGAGATGGCGAAGATGAGGAAGACGAGGATGGCGGTACCGACGACCTGGTCCAGGAAGGCCGTGCCGATGCTGACGCCGGTACCCGGCAGGGTGGCGAAGATGCCCTGCGTCTCGGACGTCGTGCCGGGGTCGACGGTCATGATCGCGTCGTTGTACACCCAGCGCACGATGAGGGCGGCGACGAACGCGCCGAGGAACTGCGCGACCGAGTAGGGCAGGACCTTCTTCCAGGAGAAGCCCTGGAAGACGGCGAGCGCGATGGTGACGGCCGGGTTGAGGTGGGCGCCGGTGGTGCGGCCGGCGACGTAGATGCCGAAGGTGACCCCCAGGCCCCAGGCCCAGTGGATCGAGTCGGCACCGCCGTTCTGGCCGGCGACGACCTGGGCGACGACACCGACGCCGAAGAGGATGAGGACGGCGGTGCCGGCGAACTCGGCGAGCAGTTCGCCGGTGAGGGTGGGGGTGCGGGGCGCGACCCGCCGGGGCGGCGCGGCCGCGGAACTGGTGTGGGACATGGCGAACTCCACGTTGAGTCGTGTTCACGGCGGAAGGTGCGGCGTGGTGCCGTGGTCGTGAAGGTAGGAGGGCCGTGGGAGCGCGTCAACGCCGCGCGTTCGACGATGTCGAACGATCGCCCGGTCGTGAGGGGCTGGTCACCGTGAGCCAGGGCGGTGACTCTCCGTGGTCGTTCACCCGAACGGCTCAAGTCGCCGGTCGAGGCTGCCGATGACGCGACCATGACGACGCTGGACCCGGCCGTGGACGCGCCCCCGGACCTCGCGCTCGGCGTCTCCGCGCCGGTGCGCCACCCCGCGCACCCCGCGTACCCCGCGCACCCCGCGCACCCCGGGAGCGGTGAGCTCGACCGGGTCCTGCGGGCCGGGGCCCTGCACGCGCTGTTCCAGCCCGTCCACGACCTGCGCACCGGCCGCGCCGTCGCGGTGGAGGGCTTCGTCCGCGGGCCGCAGGACGGCGCGCTGTCCTCCCCCGCGCAGCTGTTCCGCGCGGCCTCGGCCGCCGGGCGCGTCGGCGACCTGGACCGGGCGGCGCAGGAGGTGGTGCTGGCCGGTGCGGCCGCGCTGCCCGGCGCGTGGCCGGTGTTCGTGAACTCCTCCCCCGACGGTGTCGGCGACGACCTGCCCACCCCGCCCGGGCCGACGGGGCCGGTGGTCCTCGACGTCCCCGCCCGCACGCTGCGGTCCCGTCCCGGCGCCGCCCTGCGGCTGGCGCGGCGGGCCCGCGAGCGCGGCTGGTCCGTGGCGCTGGACGACCTGGGCGCCGATCCCGGCGTCCTGGCGCTGCTGCCCGTGCTGCGCCCGGACGTCGTGAAGCTGGACCTGCGGCTGCTGGCCCGGCGCACGGCCGAGGAGGTGGCCGTGCTCGCCGGCGCGGTGGGCGCCTTCGCCGCGCGGCACGGGGCGCTGGTGCTGGCCGAGTCGGTCGAGGACGCCGCGGACCTGGCGACCGCACGGGCCCTGGGAGCCGACCTGGTGCAGGGCTGGGGGGTGGCGCACGTGACGCGCACCCCGGCCGGGGAGCCGGGACCGGTGGCGCTGCCCGCGCCGCGCCCGGCGCCGGCCGACGCCCTGGCCCGCCTGGGCGCCGCGGCGCGCCCGGCGGGGGCCGACGTCGTGGAGCGCGTCCTGGAGCAGCTGCGGCTGCGCGCCCGGCGCGGGCCGGACCCGGTCGTGGTCGTCTCCCTCGGCGGCGGCGCCGCGCGGCGGGCCGCGTCCGCGCTGGGCCCGGTGGCCTTCTCGGCGCACGCCGACCTCGACGGGCACGGCCTGGCGGTGCTGGGCCCGCACACCGCGACGGTCGTGCTGTCGGGCCCGGCCCGCGGCGCGGGTGAGCGCGGGCTCGCCGTGAGCCACGACCCGGAGCTGGTGGCCGACCTCGTCGAGCAGGTCCTGACCCGCGACCGCGGGCCCGCCCGCCCCGAGGTCGCGGCGCCGGCGCGCGCGGTGGCGCTGACCGACCTGGTCACCGAGGCGCTGGAGGGCGACCGGCGCACGGGCACGGGCACGGGCCTGCTGCTGGTGGGCGTGGACGGCACGTGCGGGCGCGGGGGCCGGGAGGACCTGGTGCGCCGGATGCGCCGGGCGGTGCGCTCGGTGGACCGGTGGGTCCCGCTGGGGCCCACGCACTTCGCGGTGCTGCTGACGGGGTTGCCCCGCGCGGGCAGCGAGGGCGTCGTCGAGCGCGTGGCCGACGCGCTGCTGCTGGCCGTCGAGCTGGCGGTGGACGTCCACCCCTCGCTGTCGGTGAGCATCGGGGCGAGCCTGGCGCCGACCCGGGCGGCGACGGCGGGCGAGGCGCACCGGCAGGCGGTCCAGGCCCTGGATTCGGCACGTGGTGCCGGAGGCCACTGCGCGCGGATCTGGCCCGTCTGACAAGCTGATCACCCGGGGCTGGGAACGATCGCACAGCGGCGGTCGCCGACGAGGAACGGGTGGGCATGTCGGGGTACTTCGCGCTGCTGCGCGATCCGGTGGTGGCACGGCCCTTCGTGGCCTCGGTGGTGGCGCGGCTGCCGATCGCGACCGCGCCGCTGGGGCTGGTGCTGCTCGTGCGGACGGCCCGGGACAACTACACCCTGGCCGGGATCGTCACGGGGCTGTTCGCCGTGGGCCTGGCCGTGGGCTCCCCGCTGTGGGGCCGGGCGATGGACCGGCTCGGGCAGCCCCGGGTGCTGGTCCCCTCGGCGACCCTGAGCGGGCTGCTGCTCCTGCTGCTGACGGGGGCGACGGTGTGGCCGGCGGTGCCGGCCGTCGTGCTGCCCGTCCTGGCGCTGCTGGCCGGCGCGACGTTCCCGCCGCTGTCGCCGGCGATGCGCTCGACGTGGCGCGTGGTGGTCGCCGAGGAGCGCAGCCGGCGGCGCGGCTACGCCCTGGACGCCGCGGCGGTGGAGACGATCTTCGTGGGCGGGCCGCTGCTGCTGAGCCTGCTGCTGCTGCTGGGCTTCGCGCCGCTGCCGCTGCTGGTGACGACCGTGCTGCTCGTGGGCGGGACCCTGGTCTACAGCCGCTCCCCGGGGGTGCGGCGCACCGTGCCCCACCCCGGGGCCGCGCACGCCCACGGCGGCGGGGCGGTGCTGCTGCACAGCCCGGGGTTCGTGCTGCTGCTGGCGGTGATGGCCGTCATGAGCGTCGGGTTTGGGATCCTCGACGTGTCGATGGCGGGGCTGGCCGAGCACCTGCTGGGCTCGGCGGACCGGCTGGGGGTGCTGTTCGCGCCCATCGCGAGCGGGTCGGCCGTGGGCGGCCTGCTGTACGGCAGCCGGGACTGGCGCAGCCCGGACCGGCGGCGGCTGCTGGTGACGCTGACGGCGTTCGGCGTGCTGCTGTTCTCCGTCGTGGCCGGCGCCGGTGACGACGTCCCGTTCGCGGTGCTGGTGGTGGTGCTGTTCCTGACGGGGCTGACCATCTCCCCCAACCTCATCGCCGCGCAGGGGCTGGTCGACCTGCTGGCCCCGGCGCACCGGCTCGGGGAGGCCCAGGCGTGGCTGTCGACGGCGATCACCGCGGGCGCGGCGGTCGGCAACGCGGTGGCCGGGGTGCTGCTGGACGCCGCCGGGGCGCGCACGGCGCTGACGGTCGCGGCCTCGGCGGTGCTGGCGGGGGCCGTGGTGTGCGCGGCGGCCCAGCGCACGTGGGCCGCGCAGCGGCCGGTGGCCGCGACCGTCCCCCCGGGCCGGGTTCACTAGGCTCGCGCGTCGTGAGCAGCGCACCGTCCTCCCGTCCCACCGCCCTCGTCACGGGGGCCACCGCCGGGCTGGGGGCCGCCTACGCGCGGTCGCTGGCCGGCCGCGGCCACGACCTGGTGGTCGTGGCCCGCGACGTGCCCCGCCTAGAGGCGACGGCGGCGCAGCTGCGCGCGGACTTCGGCGTGGAGGTGGAGGTGCTGGCCGCCGACCTGTCCGACCGGGCGGCCCTGGAGCGGGTGGCGGCGCGGGTCGCCAGCACCGAGCGCCCCGTGGACGTGCTGGTCAACAACGCCGGCTTCGGCCTGCGTCAGCGCTTCTTCGACGGCGTGGTGGCCGACCACGAGCGCATGTTCGACGTGCTGTGCCGGGCCGTCATGGTGCTGTCGCGGGCCGCGACGGGGGCGATGGTGCCGCGCGGGCGCGGGCGGATCCTCAACGTGGGCTCGGTCGCGGGCCTGGTGCCCGGCGGGGGGCACTACTCCGCGGCCAAGGCGTACGTGATCGTGCTGACCGAGACGCTGGCCGGGGAGCTGCGCGGGACGGGCGTGACGGCGACGGTCGTGGAGCCGGGCTACGTGCGGACGGAGTTCCACGCCCGCTCGGGGATGTCCTCGGGGGGCAGCTCGACGCTGTCGAGCCGGATCTGGCTGGACATCGACGACGTCGTGGACGCCTCGCTGGACGACCTGTTCGCGGGCCGGTCGGTCAGCGTCCCCACCAAGCGGTGGAAGGCCGTCTCGACGGTGCTCGACGTCCTGCCGCGCGGCCTGGTCAGCTCGGTGTGGAACCGGATGCCGTCCGGCGCCAAGCGCCGGCACCCCACGGGCCGGCACTGACTTCCCCGTTCTAGAACACGGAGGGTAGTCGAGGGGTAACTTAGAGCACGTGAATGCTGTGCCCTCGGACCGGACCGCCGAGGTGGACACCGGTGACCGCGACGAGCGCGCACGGCTGGAGGCCCTGCGCGACTACGTCGACGTCACCGCTCCACCGCCGGCGCAGCTGCAGGCCGTCGTCCGGCTCGCCACCCGCCTGACCGGGCTCCCCCACGCCGTCGTCAACATCATCGACGAGCAGTACCAGCGCCAGCTCGCCGCCGAGGGCTTCGACCGCGGCATCAGCGCCCGCACCGACTCCATGTGCTACTACACCCTCGGCGAGGGCGCCCCGGTGCACTCCCCCGATGCCCGCGAGGACGCCCGCTGGGCCGGGAACCCCTGGGTGGACGGCAGGCTGGGCCACGTGCGCAGCTACGCCGCCGCGCCCCTGCTGACCCCCGACCACCACGCGCTCGGCACCCTGTGCGTCTTCGACGACACCCGGCCGCAGGAGCTGACCGAGAGCCAGCGCACCGACCTCGCCGACCTGGCCGACCTGGTCGTCTCCATCTTCGACCGCGAGCGCCGCGCCCGCCTGGTGCACGCCCAGGAGGAGGCGCTCGCCGTGGCCCGCAGCGACGCCGACACCGCCCGGGCCCTGCAGGCGGCGCTGCTGCCGCACGCGCTGCCGAGCACCGACCACGTCCGGCTCACCGCCCGCTACCTGCCCGGCACCGACGGCGCCGAGGTCGGCGGCGACTTCTACGACGCCATCGAGGCCGGGAACACCTTCGTCGTCGCCATGGGCGACGTGCAGGGGCACAACGCCTCGGCCGCCGCGCTCATGGGCCGGGTGCGCACGGCCGTGCGCGCCTACGTCAGCGAGGGCCACGACCTGTCGGCCGTGCTGGAGCGCACCAACCAGCTCATGCAGTCCTTCGAGGGCGAGCTGTTCGCCACCTGCTGCCTCATCGCCCTCGACCAGGCCACCGGCGAGGTCGAGGTCGCCAGCGCCGGGCACCCCGCCCCCCTGCTGTTCGCCCCCGGGCCGGTCCGCCCCCTGAGCGTCGACCCCGGCCCGCCGCTGGGCGTGGAGCACGACGCGGAGTTCCCCCGGACCCGACACCGGCTCACGGGCCGCAGCCGGGTGCTGCTCTACACCGACGGGGTCGTGGAGTGGCCGCGCGAGGCCGGCACCGGGGAGGGGACCCTGGAGGTGGCCCTGACCGCCCACGCGTCCGCGCCCGCCGAGACGGTCGCCGACCGGGTGCTGGCCCCCGTGCAGCACGAGCGCGACGACGACGCCGCCCTGCTCGTCCTGGACTACTCCGGCCCCGACCCGGGCCTGCGCGAGACTCGCATCGTCCTGCCCACCGACACCCGCGCCGTGCGGGCCGCCCGCGACCACCTGCGCACGACGCTGGCCGCGTGGGACCTGTCCAGCGCGGCCGACGAGGCCGAGCTCGTGGTGTCCGAGCTGGTGACCAACGCCGTGCTGCACTCGGGGTCGCCGGCCGCCCTGACGCTGCGGCACGACCGCGAGGACCGGCTGCTGTGCGTCGGGGTCGAGGACGGCTCCACCCGGCACCCGCAGCCGCGCGACAGCGACGAGGACGCCACCGGCGGCCGCGGCATGCACATCGTGCAGCTGCTGGCGCACCGGTGGTGGGTGGCGCCGACCGGCGACGGCAAGACCGTCTGGGCCGACCTGCTCGTCGCCTGACCGGCCAGCCTGACCGGCCAGCCTGACCGGCCACCCCACCCGGGCGGGGTGGCCGGGGTGCCTCAGTCGACGATCGCGCCGGGGTTGAGGTTGCGCCCCGGGTCCACCCCGGCGAACAGCGCGCCGACGATCCCGGCCCCGGCCGGGGAGATGTCCTGCTCGATCCAGCGCTTGTGCTCGCGCCCCACGGCGTGGTGGTGCGACAGCGTCCCGCCGTTGTCGATGAACGCCTGCTGGATGGCGCCCTTGACGGTGTCGTAGACCTCCAGCCCGTCGCGGTCGGTCGGGGCCTGGAACGCGAAGGTGAAGTACTGGCACGCCCCGGAGTGGTAGCTGTGCGACAGGTGGCAGAAGATGAACCCCTTCACGCCCACCTCGGCGAACGCCTTCTCCGCCGCGGCGACCACGTTGTCGTGCACCGACTTCAGCGTCGTCCACGACGACGACGTCTCCGACACGTCGCCGTAGGCGCCGCGGTCGAGGATGAAGTCGCGGATGTAGGGGGTGTCGAACTTCTTCTGGTCGTACAGGGTCCCCGGCCCCGAGCCGACGCCGAACCCGCCGTGCTTCTTGACGATCTCGCCCACGAGGGTCTTGTCGCGCCGCACGCTGGTCGCCGAGCCCTCGAAGCCGATGAACGACAGGCACATCTGCGACAGGTCCATGCCCTTGCGCTTGCTCGCGTAGAGCTGCACGCCCTTGTTGAGCAGCTGCCCCAGCGTGCTGCCCTTCTTGGACGTGGCGAGGGTGAACTGCGTCTCGTTGGCGTCCGAGACGCGGGTGATGCTGGGGCTGGCGTCGGAGGCGGCGATGGCGTGCATGGCCTTCAGCCCGCTGGCGTAGTCGGGGAAGAAGTAGGCCTGGATGACGCGCTCCTCGGCCAGGCGGTGCACCTGGACGGTGGCCTCGGTGATGATCCCCAGCCGGCCCTCGCTGCCCAGGACCATCTCCCGGACGCTGGGGCCGGTGGACTGCACCGGCACCTCCGCGGTGGCGACGAGGCCCTTGGGGGTCACGACCCGCACGGCGCGGGTGATGTCGGCGATGTCGCCGAAGCGGTCGGACTGCATGCCCGAGGAACGGGTCGCGATCCAGCCGCCGAGGGTGGAGTGCTTGAAGCTGTCCGGGAAGTGCCCGATGGTCCAGCCGCGGGCGTTGAGCTGCTCCTCCAGGTCCGGTCCGAGCGCACCGGCCTGGATGCGGGCGGTCTTCGCCGTCTCGTCCAGGGACAGGACCGCGCGCATCCGGCCCACGTCCAGGGACACGACCGGGCGGGTCTCCTCGCGCGGGGCCTCCAGGGACCCCACGATGTTGGAACCGCCGCCGAAGGGGATCAGGACGGCGTCGGCCTCCAGGGCGATCCGCAGCGCGGCCTCGGTCTCGGCCTCGGTGCCGGGGTAGACCACGAGGTCCGGCAGGCGACCGAAGTCGCCGCGGCGGATGCGGACCAGGTCGCGCATCGACTTGCCGTAGGTGTGCACGACGCGGTCGAGGTCGTCGTCGTGGACGTGCTCGGCGCCCAGCGCCTCGACGAAGGCCGCGCGCAGCTCCTCGGGGGCCCGGGAGGCGGGGACGTCGAGCTCGGACAGCTCCGGGACCCGCACGGGCGGGGCGTCGAAGTCGATGCCCGCCACCTTCATGACGAACGGCGCCAGGTTCGGCTTGTCCTCGTGGTGGAAGGCGACGCCCTCCTGGCCCCAGCCCCACCACTTCATGTGCTCGACCACAACTGCTCCCCGCTGTTCGCCCCGCTTGTCGGGCGCGAGCCTACGCGTCCCCTGCGACACGGGAGGCCAGGAAGCGCACCGCGAGCTCGTAGCCCTGCACGCCCAGCCCGGCGATGACGCCCGTCGCGACGGGGGTGAGGTACGAGTGCCGGCGGAAGTCCTCGCGCGCGTGCACGTTGGACACGTGCAGCTCCACCAGCCCCGCGCGCAGCTCGGCGCAGGCGTCGCGCAGCGCGACCGACGTGTGGGTCCAGCCGCCGGGGTTGAGGACGACCGGGTCGCCCGCGTCGGCCGCGTCGTGGACCCAGCCGAGCATCTCGTGCTCGGCGTCGGTCTGGCGCAGCTCCACCGCCACCCCCAGCTCCGCGGCGAGCACCTGCAACCGGGCGTCGACGTCGGCCAGCGTCGTGGTGCCGTAGACCTCCGGCTGGCGCTTGCCGAGACGGCCGAGGTTGGGTCCGTTGAGCACGAGGATCGTCACGCGGGGACAGTAGCCCGGGGCCGTGTCGGGGGTCGGTGCCACGCTCCGGGCCGTGAGCACCCCCGCTGAGCCCTTCCGCTGCTTCGGCACCGGCGACGCCCTGTACGCCGCCTACCACGACACCGAGTGGGGGCGCCCCGTGCGCGGGGACCGCGAGCTGTTCGAGCGGATCAGCCTGGAGGCGTTCCAGTCCGGGCTGAGCTGGATCACCGTCCTGCGCCGCCGCGAGGCGTTCCGGGCCGCCTTCGACGGGTTCGACCCCGCGGCCGTCGCCGCCTACGGGCCGGACGACGTGGCGCGGCTGCTGGCCGACCCCGGGATCATCCGCAACCGGCTCAAGGTCGAGGCGACGATCGCCAACGCGCGGGCCGTGCTGGCGCTGCGCGAGGCCGGCGGGAGCCTGACCGACCTCTTCTGGTCCTTCGCCCCCGACCCGCGCCCGCCCGCCCCGGAGTCGGCCGCCGACGTGCCGGCCCTGACCCCGGGGTCGACGGCCCTGGCGAAGGCGCTGAAGGCCGCCGGGTTCCGCTTCGTCGGGCCGACGACGGCGTACGCGGGCATGCAGGCCTGCGGGCTGGTCGACGACCACCTGCGGCACTGCCCGGTCCGGGCGGCCGTCGAGCGGGAGGCGGGCCGCGCCTGAGCGGTGCGCCCACCCGCCCCCCGATCCCGAACGCGCGCAACGGGCGACGACAGCGGTGCCCGGGACGCGGCGGTCCGACACCGCCCGACCGGCGGCAGCCGTTGACGGCGTGTGAAGGTGCTGTGACCGCCGTGGGACGCACCCGCGTGAAGGAACGCGGTCGCGAGTGCGAGAATCGTGGACCGAGCGGGAGCCACGTCCCGGCGAGCCGAAGAACAAGAGGTGTTCACATGGTCGATCGACAGCGAGTCGTCATCGTCGGGGGTGGCTTCACCGGCCTGTACGCCGGCAAGAAGCTCGAGAAGCTCCTTCCGGCCTCCACGGCGGAGCTGGTGATCGTCTCCCCGACGGACCACCTCACCTACAGCCCGCTCCTGCCGGACGTCACCGCGTCCGTCATCGAGCCCCGCCACGTCGCGGTGTCGCTGCGGCAGGTCCTGCCCCGCCACAAGCTGGTCATCGGGCACACCACCTCGGTCGACCCCGAGGCCAAGACCATCACCATCTCCAAGAGCGAGCGCGGCGTCGTCGGCGAGGGCACCCAGGTGCTGTCCTACGACAAGCTCCTGCTGGCCCCCGGTGCGGTCACCCGCCGCTTCCCGATCCCGGGCGTCTCCGAGAACGCCCGCGGCGTCAAGACCATCACCGAGGCCGCGTTCGTCCGCGACCACCTGCTGTCCCAGCTCGACGAGGCCGACAGCCTGCCCGACGACCCGCGCTTCGACGCCGAGCGCGCCGAGCGCATGACGGTCGTGGCCGTCGGCGCCGGCTACACCGGCACCGAGATCGTCGCCCAGACCCACCGCTGGCTGTCCCGCGTCGCCGACCGCTGGTCGAACATCGACGTGCGCGACGTGAAGTGGCTGCTCATCGACGTGGCCCCGGCCGTCCTGCCCGAGCTCGGGCCGCGCCTGGGCCAGTACGCCCTGTCGGCCCTGAAGGCCCGCGGCATCGACGTGCGCCTCGGGGTCTCCGTGGCCAGCGTCGAGGGCAACGTCGTCAACCTCACCGACGGCACCCCGGTGCCCTCGCGCACCCTCATCTGGGGCGCGGGCATCATGGCGAACCCGCTCATGGGCACCCTGGGCCTGCCGCTGGACCGCGGCCGCCTCGTCGTCGACGCCAAGTTCCGCGTCGCCGGCGCCGACGACGTCTGGGCCGCCGGGGACGCCGCCGCCGTGCCGGACCTGGCCAAGCCGAAGCCGGCCGACGGCCCGCAGCCGATCACCCCGCCCACCGCGCAGCACGCCCAGCGCCAGGGCACCCAGGCCGGCAAGAACATCGCCGCGTCCTTCGGCATCGGCCAGGCCGCCGACTACGTGCACAAGGACCTCGGCCTCGTGGCCGACCTCGGGGGCGGCACCGCCGTCGCCAAGCCGCTGGGCATCGAGATGACCGGTCTGCCGGCCAAGATCGTCGCCCGCGGGTACCACCTGTACGCGCTGCCGGCCATGAGCAACCGCATCCGCGTGCTCACCGACTGGGCGCTGCACGTCGTCCTGCCCCCGCAGGCCGTCGCGCTGAACCAGACCCGTCCGGAGGACGCGCTCATCACCCCGGCGCAGAACACGGACATCTACCCCAAGGCCGAGGAGAAGCCGAAGGTCGGCTGACCCCTCCCCCGAGGTGATCTCCGAGGAGGCGGTGGCGCACGTCGCCGCCTGCCTCGGGACCAGCACGAACCGGGCCCGCCGGCTGGCGCACACCGCGCTGCCGGCGGGTTTCGCGCGTGCGGTGACGGTCCCGCGCGTCGTGCTCGTCGAAGGGGCGACCGACGCGGCCGTGCTCGGCGCGCTGCTGGCCGTCCCGGTCGTCGCCGTCGGCGGCAAGCACGTCTTCCCGCTGGCCGTCGCCGTGGCCCGCGCGCACGGGGCCGACGTCGACGTCGTCCTCGACTCCGACGCCGGCGACCACCGCGCGCACCACGGCAGCCGGCGCGTCCAGGCGGCGCTGGCCGCCGCTCCCGTCCGCCTCCACGTCCTGCCCGGGGACCTGGAGGTGTCGCTGGCCGGCTGGGCCTCCTTCCTGCACGCCCTGCACCGCGACGGCGGGGCGCTGGACAAGGACCCCGCCCGCTACGCCGCGGCCGCCCGCGCCGCCTCGCGCGCCGACCTCCCGCCCACCCTCTCGTGCTTGATCACCGAAGTGCTCGATCACGGGAGTGCTTGATCACGGGAGTCAGGCGCGGAGGCGGTCGGCCAGGCCCGTCGCCCGCGCCACCGGGCGGGCGACGGCCGCGGCCACCGCCTGGGCCGAGCCGACGACCCGGACGCGGCTGCGGGCCCGCGTCAGGGCCGTGTAGAACATCTCCCGCGTCGCCAGCGGGGACGTCTGCGGCGCGGCGAGCACCGTCACCGTCTCGAACTGCGACCCCTGGCTGCGGTGGACGGTCATGGCGTGCACCGGCTCGAACGCCGCCAGCCGCGCCAGCGGCACCCGCAGGGGGCCGGTGCCCCGCCCGATGGCGGCCACCAGGACGCCGTCCTCCTCCAGCACCACGCCCGTGTCCCCGTTGAACACCCCCAGGCCGGCGTCGTTGGCGGTGACGATGACGGGCAGCCCGACGTACCGGCCGTCGCTGCGCGGCACCACCCCCAGCTCCTCCACGGCCCAGCGCTGCGCCAGGTGCGACCAGTGCGAGACCCCGCGGGTGCCGCGCCGGTGCGCGCACAGCAGGCGGTGGGTGTCCAGGGCGGCCAGCGCCGTGTCGGCGTCCCCGGCGCGCGCGGCCTCGACGACCGCGCGGGAGCGTTCCACGACGTCGGCGCGCACGACGTCCAGGACCGGCCCCTCGACGAGCTCGGCGTCGGGGACCTCCAGGAACTCCACGTCCGGGCCCCCGGCGCGCAGCAGGTCCACGACGTCGTCGGCGCGTTCCTCGCGCACGGCCTGGGCCAGGGCGGCGATGCGCCCCCCGGAGGCGAACCGGTGGGTGCGCTGGAGCCGGGAGACGCCGTGCGGGGCGGAGTCGGCGGGGGCGACGAGGTCGGCCAGCACCGCCCCGACCTCCACCGACGCCAGCTGCTGCGGGTCCCCCACCAGGATCAGCCGGGCCCCCGGCCGCAGGGCCGCCAGCAGCCGCGCCATGACCCCCAGCCCCACCATCGAGGCCTCGTCGACGATGACGACGTCGTGCGGGAGCCGGTGCTCGGCGTCGAACCGGGCCCGCACCGACCCCGGCCGGATCCCCAGCAGCCGGTGCAGCGTCGAGGCGCCCGCCCCGGCGAGGAACCCGCGCTCGGCGTCGGTGAAGACGTCGCCGCCGGCCGCCGAGACCACGGCCTCGGTCAGCCGGGCGGCGGCCTTGCCGGTGGGGGCGGCCAGCGCGACGCGCGGGACCCCGCCGGACAGGGCGTGCACCGCGGCCAGCAGCCGCGCGACCGTCGTCGTCTTGCCCGTCCCCGGCCCCCCGGCCAGCACCGACACCCCATGGGTCAGGCACACCGCGGCCGCCGCCCGCTGGTCGTCGGCGGGGTCGCCCGGCCACAGCCGGTCCAGGACGGCGGCGACCGCGACGGGGTCGAAGGCGGCCACCGACCCGCTGCGCTCGCGCAGGTCCCGCGCCACGGCCAGCTCCTGGCGCCAGTACCGGTCCAGCCACAACCCGTCCCCCACCAGGTGCACGGGGGCGGACAGGGCCTCCTCGACCGGGCCGGGACCGTGCTCGACCGTCAGCGGGCTGCGCCGCAGCGCCTCCCGCCACGCCTCCGGCGCGGGCCAGGGCACGGCGACGGCGGTCACCTCCCCGGAGTCGTCGACGTCCTCGGGCACGAGCTGGTCGACCTGGGACAGCCGGAACACCACCGACCCGTGCCGGACCGCGCGCACGGCCAGTGCCACCGCCAGCAGGACCGTCTCGTCCTGCTCCCCCGCCACCGCCCCGAGCCGGCGGGCCACGTGCACGTCGGCGGCGTTCAGCAGGCCGGCGTCGTTGACGACCCGCAGCAGACCCGTCGCGGCGCGGGCCACCGCGGGCGAGCGGTCGACGTCCAGGTCGGTCGGTGCGGTCACGGCAGCCTCCCGGCGAGCAGTTCGGACAGGTCGACGACGAGCCCGGCGGGCGGTCGCCAGGACCACACCCCCGGCGGGACGCCGTCGGGGCCGGGGGCGGCGCCGGGGCCGCACATCCCGCGCAGGAACAGGTACAGCGTGCCGCCCAGGTGCCGGGCCGGGTCGTAGCCGGGCAGGCGCCAGCGCAGGAACCGGTGCAGCGCGACGCAGTACAGCAGCGCCTGCAGCGGGTAGTGGGCCGCCAGGACGGCCTCGTCGAGGGCCTCGCGCCGGTAGTGCCACGCCGTGAGGGTCTCCCCCGGCCCGGCGAGCCGGTTCGTCTTGTAGTCCACGACGAGGAACCGCTCACCGTCGCGCAGGACGGCGTCGATGGAGCCGGTGAGGTACCCGCGCAGCCCCTCGGCCGCCAGCACGGGGTCCTCCAGCGCGTCGGCGTAGCGGTGCACCGGGTCCGTCACCGGCAGGTGGCGGCGCAGCAGCCCCGCGACGGCGCCCAGCGTCGAACCGGCCGCCGGGTCCGCGGGGGCGCCGTCCCCGCCGGCCAGCGGCAGCTCGAAGTCCAGCTCGGCCAGCCGGTCGGCGACGGGGAAGTCCGCCAGCGCCCGGTCCGCGGCCAGCGGCCCGAGCCCGGTGCGCAGCACGGGGTCCAGCGCGGCGGCCAGCGGCTCGGCCAGCTGCGGGGCGAACTGCTCGCGGGCCAGGGCGGCCAGGTGCGCGGGACGGTCCGCGACCGCGGGGTCGAAACCCTCCAGCACGGCGTGCACGAGGGTGCCGAAGCCGGTGCCGGCGGGCAGGCCGGTCAGCGGGGAGACGACCTCGCGCCAGCCCAGCGGGTCGGCGTCGGCGCCGGGCTCGGCCGGATCCAGGTCCGGCTCGTCGGTGGTCACCCCGGCCTCCGGCTCGGACAGCACGGCCGGGCCGGCGCCGTGGGCCTCGTGGACGCCGCGGGTCAGGCCGGAGTACGACGTGCGGCGCCAGCCGGTGTCCACGACGGCCCCGAACCGCGCCACCTCCAGCGCGGTCACCGCGGCGGGCTGCGCCGCGCGGCGGACGACCGGCGCGTCCAGGGGCACGTCCTCGACCACCACGGGCGAGCCCGCGGGGAAGAGGCCGGCGAGCCGGGCCGCGAGCTCGTCGTCGGTGGGCAGCGCGATCCGCTCGGGGATCCGCCGGGGGTCCTCGGCCAGCAGGAGGCGGTGCAGCGCACCGCGCTGCGTGGGTGTGCTGGGCGCCCACCACACCAGGAGCCGGGACACCGCGCGGGTCAGCGCCACGTAGAGCAGCCGCAGGTCCTCGCCGAGGTCCTCGGTGTCGGCGGCCCGGCAGGCCGCGTCGTAGCCGGGCGCCGCGGGCCCCCCGACGTGCAGGGCGCGCGGGCCGTCGGGGGCGTGCGCGACGGGCAGCCGGTCCTGGGACCCGCCGCCGCTGGAGTCCCAGCAGAAGGGCACGCAGACGACCTCGAACTCCAGGCCCTTGCTGGTGTGGACCGTCGCGACCTGCACGGCGGCCCGGTCGGTGTCCAGGCGCCGCGACCGTTCCCGGTCCACGTCGCCGGCGGCGTCCTCGACGCGCCCCCGCAGCCACGACAGCAGGCTGGAGACCCCGCCGCCGGGGTTGCGCGCCGACTCGGCGTGCAGGACCTCGGCGATGTGCCGCAGGTCGGTCAGGCGCCGCTCGCCGCCGTCGACGCCCAGCAGGCGGTGGGCCAGCCGGTGGGTCTCGGCGACGGTGGCGAACACGCCCGAGACGCCGCGCTCGGCCAGGACGGTCCCCCACTCGCGCAGCTGGACCGACAGCTCGTCGGTGGCGCGGTCCCCGGCGGCGTCCAGCTCGGCGGCGGTGCGGCCCACGAAGCTGGACAGCGCCGTGCGCCGCACGCGCGGCGCGCGGTGCGGCTGCTCGACGGCCTCCAGCAGCCACAGCCACTCCCGCGCCGCCGGCGTCGCGAAGACGCTGGGCCCGCGGGACAGGACGCACGGCACGCCGCGGCGGCGCAGCTCCTCCTGCACGGCGACGGCCTGCGCGCCGGTGCGCACGAGCACGGCGACGTCACCGGCGGCCAGGGGCCGCTCGGGGCCGCCGCGGTGGGGCCGCACGGTCAGCCCCTCGGCGAGGACGGCGACGACCTGGGCGGCGGTGTCGCGGGCCACGGCGGCCCGCACGTCGGTGACGGCGGGCACCGCTGTGCGGGCGGTGACGGGCAGGCCGTCGCGGCGCAGCACCCGCAGCCGCACGGGCGCGGGGTCCTGCGCGCCGGCGGCGTCGACGAGGGCGGCCCGCGGGTGGCTGCCCTCGACGGGGTGCACGACGATCTGCGGGTCCCCCAGCGCCGCGCCGCGCAGCAGCGCCGCCGTCCCCGCCAGGACCGCGGGGTCGCTGCGGTGGTTCGTGCCCAGCGTCGCGGTGGTCGTGGCGACGCGCACGGCGTCGAGGTAGGCGTTGACGTCGGCGCCGCGGAAGGCGTAGATCGCCTGCTTGGGGTCGCCGATGAGGACGAGCGGGCGGTGCCCGTGGAAGGCGGTCCGCAGGATCTGCCACTGCACCGCGTCGGTGTCCTGGAACTCGTCGACGAGCACGACGGAGTACCTGCGGCGCAGGCGGCCGCAGGCCGTGGGGCCGGCGACGTCGTCGGCCAGGGCGTCCCGCAGCCGGGTGAGCAGGTCGTCGAAGCCCACGACCCGGCGGGAGCGCTTGCGGGCGGCGACCTCGCGGCGCACGCCCTCGGCGAACCGCACCCGCAGGTCCTCGGGGGTGTCGGGGGCGGTGCCGCGCGGTTCGAGCCGGGCGTCGGGGCGGGCCACGGCCTCGCGGGCGATCCGCAGCGCCACGCCCCGCGGGAACGGCGGCGCGCCCGCGCCGGGCCGCACGGCGAACCGGACGTACAGGTCGTCGCAGACCTCCTCGACGAGGTCGTCGACGTCCTCGACGAGGGTGGCCGTGGGGTCGACGTCGGCGGCCGTCCCCAGGCTGGTCAGGACCTGCTGGCAGAACTCGTGGATGGTCGCGACGGTGGCGGCGTCGAAACCCGCCAGGGCCGCGGTGAGCCGGGCGCGGCGCGGCCCGACGTCGCCGGCGGCGAGGTGGCGCACGACGGGGTCGGGCGAGCCCAGCGCCGCGACGGGGTCGGCGAGGGCGTCGCGGGTGCGCACGAGCCGCTCGCGGACGCGGTCGCGCAGCTCGGCGGTGGCGGCCCGGCCGAAGGTCACGACGAGGAGCTGGTCGACGGTCGCGACGCCCTCGGCGACGTACCGCGCGACGAGGCCCGCGATGGTCCACGTCTTGCCGGTGCCGGCGCTGGCCTCCAGGACGGTGGTGCCCACCGGCAGCGGCCCGGTGACGTCGAAGTCGTGCGCGCTCACCGCTCCTCCAGCCGCTGGGCGCGCAGCAGCGGTTCCCAGAAGCGCCGCACCGCGTCGGGGAAGGTCTGCGGGGCGGTGGCGGGCCAGCCCGGTGGTGGGGACCAGTCCAGGAGCACGTCGACGCCCGCGCCCGCGCCCCAGGCGGTGACGTTCTCCTCGTCGGCGTCCTCCTTGGGGAAGGAGTACCCCGACACCCACGACTGCTCGGCGGCGCGGCGGCAGGCGGGGGCGGGCCGCTGGTTCCAGGCGGCGACGGCGTAGGCCATCGCGGTCTCCACCGGCAGCGGCAGCGGGGCCCGCAGGCCGTGGGCGCGCAGGGCGAGCAGGTCGGTGAGCAGGCCGCGGGCCACGGGGGCGGGCACGGGGCCGAGCTGGAGCAGCGCCACGCTGCCCCGCGACCCGCGCCCGACGACGGCGGTGCGGAACTCGGTGCCGGGGTGCGCGGCGGACAGGGCGAGCAGCTCGACCCACGCCCGCACGGTCTGCTTGGCCTTGACCCGCGAGTAGGTGGTCGTCACGGCGACGTCGCCGGTGGCCAGGCCCCCCGGGCGCACGGGCCGCACGCCGCGCACGTTCCCGGTGAGCCGGACCTGGCCGTGGCCGGGCACGTCGAGGTCGAGCTCGAGGTCGACGCTGCGGGCCGGCGACCCGTCGGCGCCGCGGTCGAACTCGGCGGCGACGGCGGCGATGCGGTCGACGGTGGGCCCGACCTCGCGCAGCACGGCGAGGCCCAGGGGCCCCGGCGGCAGGGTGCCGCGCGCGGTCTCGAGGCGGACGACGTCGGCCGGGCCGGCCCCCCGCAGCCGGGCGCTCAGGGCGCGGTCGCCGACGGCCCAGGTGGCCAGGGCGTCCAGCTCCACCGGCAGGGCGTCGGCGGGTTCCTCCTCGCGCGTGGTGGTGGCGACGTCGAGCCGCTGGCGCAGGAAGCCCCGGGCGGGGTGCTGGAAGAACTGCACGAGCTGGTCGAGGTCGAGGTCGGCCACGGGGGCCGGGGGCAGCCCCGCGGGCAGGAACGGCGGCGGCGCGGCGGGCTCGGCGGCGCCGGTGGCGGCCCCGGCGAAGGCGCTGCGGTCGTAGCTGAACGCCCCGGCGCGGCCCAGCGCCCCGGGGGTGAAGTTGCGCGGGTCGGTGGGCTGCAGCGGGTGCCGCACCTCGATGCGGGCCCGCACCCCCGGGTGCGCGGCCTCCAGGCTGTCCAGCAGCTCCCCGACCGGCACGGCCGGGGGCAGCTCGGCGCCCGTGCGGACGTCGCGGCCGGAGTAGGTGACGACGAGGGCGTCGCGCGCGCACTCGACGGCGTCGAGCAGCACCTGCCGGTCCTCGCTGCGCGGGTCCCGGTCGCCCAGGTGCGGGTCGCGGGAGAGCACGTCGTCGGCGTCGGGGTTGGTGACCCGCGGGAACGCGCCGTCGTCCATGCCCAGCAGGCACACCACGCGGTGCGGGACCGAGCGCATGGGCGTCAGGGTGCTCACCGTCAGCGCGCCGGTGCGGAAGCTGGCCCGCTGGGGACGGCCGGCGAACCGCTCGGACACCAGGGCGGCGACGTCGGCGAGGCCGACGGCGGCCGTGCCCGCGCGGGCGGCGTCGGTGGCGACGTCACCCAGCTCGCGGCGCAGCTGGGTGACCTGCCAGGCGGTGTCGGGGGTGACGTCGGCGAGGTCGAGCACGCCCTCCAGCAGCGCCTCGCACCACGCCGAGACGCTGCGCCGCCCGGACAGGCGGGTCACGGCCGCCTCCAGCCGGTCCAGGAGCTCGGCGAAGCGGCCGGCGAGGTCGACGCGGGAGGACTCCACGTCGGCCAGCGGCACGACCTCGGCGCCCGGGGGGCCCACGAGGTCCTCGGCGTGCCCGCCGCCGACGGCGACGCCGACGAGCAGCCGGTCGAGCCCGGCCCGCCAGGAGCCCTGGCCGACGGCCCCCAGCGCCCAGGTGCGGCGGTGCTCGGCGGACAGGCCCCAGTGCACCCCGGCGTCGACGGTCCACTCGCGGAGCTGCTCGAGGTCCTCGTCGGTGAGGGCGAAGCGCTGCCGGACGGCGGCGGCCCCGGCCAGGTCGAGGACCTCGGTGGCGGTCAGCCGGCTCCGGGCCAGGTCCAGCAGCCGGGCCGCGAGCCCGAGCAGCGGGTTCGTCTGGAGCGCGGAGCGGTCGGCGACGGAGACGCGCAGCGTCCCGCCGGGGTGGGAGTCGGTGGAGAAGACGGCCTGGACGAGCGGGGCGAACGCCTCGACGTCGGGGCACACCACGAGGACGTCGCGCGGCTGCAGGCTCGGGTCGTCGTCCAGCAGGCCCAGGACGACCTCGCGCAGCACCTCGACCTGCCGGGCGCGGCCGTGGCAGGCGTGCACCTGCACGGAGGTGTCCCCCGGGTCCGGCGCCGGGGCGGGGACCTCGTCGTCGGCCAGGGCCCGCTGGAGCCGGCCCAGGAGGGTCGGCGGCGGTTCCGGCGCGGGGTGGGCGACGTCGACGAACCCGGGGGCGGCCTGCAGCAGACGGGCCTGCAGCTCGCGCACGTCGCGCGACAGCGACAGCAGCAGCGGGTGCCGCACGACCTCCTGGGCGGCGCGCTCGTGGTCGGCCCGGCGCGGGCCGGCGGGCGGCGCGGTCCGCGACCACAGCGCGGGGCTGGGGTGCTGGAGGAAGAGGTGGACCTCGCGGTGCGCGGCGAGCGCAGCCAGCACCCGCAGCCGGGCCTGCGCCAGGCGCGTGACGGCGAAGACCGTCAGCCGCGACCCCACGCCCGTCAGGGAGGGGTCGGCGCGCAGGGCCGCGCAGACGTCGTCGAGCAGCTCGGCGGGGGCGGGCAGGCCGACGTGGTCGCGGACGGCGCGGAACACCTCCGGCTGCCAGCGCAGGTCCTCGGGGACGTCGGAACCGCCCGCGGCCCACGCGGTCAGCAGGTCGGGGCGGGCGGCGCCGTAGCGGGTGAACAGGTGCGCGAGGCGGGAGGCGGCGGCCGTGCGCCGCACCCGGGGGACGTCCTCGCCCGCCGGGGTGCGCAGGTGGTGGCGCAGGACGGCGAACTCCGGTCGTCGGTCCGGGTCGGCGCCGTCGGCGGGGGCGATGGCCTCCAGGACCTCCAGCACGTCCCAGGTCAGGGCGTCGGGCGCCCACCGCTGCACGGCCGCGGCGGCCTGCGGGCGGGTGCGTCCCAGGACGTCGGTCACGACGGTGTCCAGCAGCTGGGCCGGGGAGGGGAACTCGACGCGGGCGCAGACGCCGTCGTCCCCGCCGGGCCCGGCGCCGAGGTGGTGGGACAGGCGCTGGGCGATCCAGCGCTCGGTGCCGCGCGCGCCCACCGCCAGGACGTCGGGGGTGAACGGGTCGGCGCCGCGGGCGGGTTCGCCCAGGACCCCGGCCAGGCCGTCGACGAGGGCCGCGGCGGAGGCGGAGCGGTGGACGTGGAGCACGGGGACTGTCTACCCGACCGCGCCGACACGCCCGCGGCCGTGGTCTGCTGGCCCGGTGTCCGCTGGCCCGGTGCTGCTGTCGCTGCTCGACCGCTCGCGCACCCGCAGCGGGCAGTCGGACGCCGAGGCCCTGCGGGCCACCGTGCGCCGCGCCGCCCGGGCCGAGGAGCTGGGGTTCCACCGGTTCTGGGTCGCCGAGCACCACGGGGTGCCGGGGGCGGTGGGGTCGGCGCCGACGGTGACGACGGCGGCCGTGGCGGCCGCGACGTCGCGGGTCCGCGTCGGCACGGCCGGGGTGATGCTGCCCAACCACACGCCGTTCGTGGTGGCCGAGCAGGTCGCGACGCTGGCCGCGCTGCACCCGGGCCGCCTCGACGTGGGGGTCGGCCGGTCGCTGGGGTTCACGGCCCCGGTGCGCGCGGTCCTGGGCGCGACGAGCGCGGCCGGTTTCGAGGACCGGCTCGCCGAGCTGCTGGACCAGCTGCACGGCCGGGGCGCGGTGACCGTCCGGCCGCAGGTGCCCGCGCCGCCGGTGTGGCTGCTGGCCACGGGCGAGGGGCTGGTGACGGCGGAGCGCTTCGGGCTGCCGGTCGTCGTGGGCGGCCCGCTGCTGCGCGACCCGGGGCCGCTGCGGCGCTACCGGGAGCGGACGCCGCGCGCGCACGTCGCGCTGGCCCTGGACGTGCTGGTCGCCGACGACCGGGACGCGGCCCGCCGTGAGCTGCTGCCGCAGGCGGTGGCCCTGGCCCGGGCCCGCAGCCGCGGGGTCTTCGGCCCGCTGCCGACGCCCGCCGAGGCCGCCGCGGCCGTCCTCACCGACCGCGAGCGCGCCGACGTCGACCGCGCGCTGGCCGCGACGGTGCACGGCGACGAGGCGACGGTCACCGCCCGCCTCACCGACCTGGTGCGGCGCACGGGGGCGGCGGAGCTGCTGGTGAGCGCCACCCCGTACGCCGAGGAGGTCGAGGCCGGCAACGACGCCCGGGTGGCGCGGCTGGTGGCCGGGCTCAGAACTGGCGGCTGAGCGAGCGGCGCCGGACCCGGCGCTCGATGCGGTCGAACTCCCGGCGCAGCGGGGTGGAGCAGAACTCCCCCAGCGTGACGCCGGCCGCCAGGGCCAGCGCGGTGCCGGAGGCGGTGACGAGCTGGGCCAGCCCCGCCGAGGTGCCGCCGCCGACGATGGAGAAGATCGCCCGGTAGATCGCCAGGCCCGGCAGCAGCGGGACGATGCCGCAGACGGAGACGACCAGGCCCGGCACGCCCCAGCGCCAGGCGGTGCCCTCGGCGAGGAAGCCGACGAGCAGGGCCGCGACGCCCGCGGCGGCCACGGGCCCCATGCCCACGAGCACGCACAGCGCCGACGTGAGCGTGGCGGTGGCCCCGGCGAGCGCCGCGAGGAGCACGGCGCGCCCGTCGGCGTACCCGTAGACGGCCCAGGTGAAGGCGGCGACGGCCCCGGCGAGGACCTGCACGACCAGGGGGTAGGGCTGGCCCGCGGAGAAGCTGAGGCTCAGGGTGATGCCTGCGCGCTGGCCCAGGTCCAGGACCCCGGCGATGCCCAGGACGAGGCCGGTGGTCAGCAGGACGGTCTCGAAAGCGCGGGCCCCGGCGGTGACGTAGAAGCCGGAGATCGCGTCCTCGGCGGAGCCCACGAGGGACAGGCCGGCGAGCAGGACGACGATGCCGGAGCCGACGACGAGGGAGGGCGGCAGGTCCCCCACCCAGGCGGGCAGGTGCGGCTGGGCCAGCAGCAGGGCCAGCGCGAAGCCGGTGGCCAGGCCCGCGCCGGCGACCTGCTGGAAGAAGGCGGGCAGGCCCCGGCGGTTCAGGGCGCTCAGCAGGAGCTGCAGCGCGCACGTCACGACCGCCGCGGCGACCGCGACGGCCCACGTCCCGCCGAGGGTGACGGCGACGGAGGCCGCCAGCCCCACCGAGCCGCCGGCGGCGATCCACGGGCGGTAGGGGCGGCGCCGGGACAGCAGGCGCCGCAGGCGGGCGTCGACCTCGGCCGGGCCCAGGCCGTCGGCGGCGGCGTGGGCCAGGTCGTACAGCGCCGACAGCCGCGAGTAGTCGCTGGCGCGCACCTTGACGACGCGCACGGCCGTCAGGGGCTCGCCGTCGGCGCCGGTGGTGTAGACGATGACGGCGGTGTAGTTGATGTCGATCTGGGTGCCCGTCAGGCCCGCCCCGGCCGCGGCCCGCAGGGTCAGGGCGGTGACGTCGGAGGCCGAGGCGCCCGCGGACAGCAGCGCCTCGGCCATCCGGGCCATGGCGTCCAGGGCCTCCAGGACCGCCGCCCGCGCCAGGGCCGCCTCGACGGGCGGCTCGGTGGCGGGGGCGTCGCCGGCGATGACCTCCGCGAGCCGGAGACGCCAGCGACCGGTACCTCGGAGCGCGAACACGCCCCGGAAGCTACCCGACGGGTGCCGGTCAGCAGCTCAGGGCGAGCCCGCGCAGGACGTCGTCGCCGACGAGGCCGCAGCCGACCTGCGCGGTGCCGAGGTCCACGACGGTCCAGGTGCCGCCGGTCAGGCGCAGGACGGCGGTGGCCGGGTCGAGCGCGGCGGGGTCGGTGGGGGCCAGGTCGGCCGCGGCCCACTCGCCCGCGGCGCGCACGCCGGTCACGGCGTAGGCCGAGGCGGGCACCCCGGCCGTGGCGGGGCTGGTCGTCACGGCCCGCGCGACGTCCTGCGCGAGGACCTGCTGAGGGGCCTGCTGGGGGGCCGGGTCCGCGCTCGCGGTGGAGGCGGACAGGGCCAGGGCGAGGGCGGGAGCGGCCACGGCCGTGAGGGTGAGCGTGGTGCGGCGGTGCATGTCGGTCCGACCTCCATCTCGTGCGGGTGCGTCAGGAGGTGGACGCGCCGGCGGCCCGGGCGGTTGCGCCCGGTTCGCGCGGGTCTTGCGGGGACCGCGTTCAGCCGGGGTCGACGACCCGGTCGGCGCGGTGGGCGGCGGCGGCGACGACGGCGGCGTTGGCCTCGTCGCTGCCGAGCGCCCAGGCCCGGGCCGCGGCGGGGTCCTTGCCGTACGCCTCGTGCCGGGCGACGAGCCGCTCGCGCCGCACGTCCTCGGCGGGCCGCAGGTACCAGGTCTCGTCGAGGAGCCCCTCCAGCGCGGCCCAGGGGCCCTCGCGCAGGAGGAGGTAGTTGCCCTCGGTGATGACCAGGGGCACCTCGCGGGGGACGGGCAGGGCCGAGCCGACGGGTTCCTCGAGGTCGCGGCGGAACTCGGGGGCGTGGACGACGTCCTCCTCCCCCGAGCGCAGCCGCCGCAGCAGCGCGACGTAGCCGCCGACGTCGAAGGTGTCCGGGGCGCCCTTGCGCTCGCGCCGACCCAGGGCGCCCAGGACGACGTCGGCGTAGTGGAAGCCGTCCAGGGGGACGACGACGGCGAGCTGCGGGCCGAGGTCGGCGGCCAGCCGCGCCGCGAGCGTCGACTTGCCCGCCCCGGGCGCCCCGACGAGCCCGAGGACGCGCCGGGGGCCGGAGGCGAGCGCGCGGGCGCGCTCCAGCAGCTCGGGGTAGGCCATCAGAAGACCGGGCCCGGTTCGACGGGGGCGGGTTCGGCGGCGGGGCCCGCCCCGGCGACCTCGGCCTGCTCGGGGCCGAGGACGGCGCCGGTCCAGCGCACGCAGGTCCACCCCTCCCCGGGTCCGCCCTGGAGCTCGACGACGCCGGTGTTCTCCAGGCCGGTGGCGATGACGAACGCGGCCGTCAGGTTCCGGGCGCGCACCCCGGACCAGGTGCGGATCGCCGCGCCGTGGCTGACCAGGGCCAGGGTGTCGACGCCGGCGGCGCGGGCTGCGGCGAGGGCGTCGGCGACGGCGGCGTCGTAGCGGGCGAAGAAGGCGTGGCCGTCCTCGGCGCCGGGTTCGGCGACGGTCAGGTCCCCGTGCAGCCAGGCGGCCACGACCTCCAGGTAGCGCCGGACGGACTCCTCGTCCCCGCGCATCTCCAGGTCCCCGGCCTCGATCTCGCGCAGCCCGTCGGCGACGGCGACGTCGAGGCCGAGGTGGGCGGCCAGCGGCGCGGCGGTCTGCTGGGTGCGCACCAGCGTCGAGGCGGTGACCGCGCCGATGCCGCGCTCCCCCAGCGCGCCCACGAGGGCGCCGGCCTGCTCGCGGCCCAGGGGGCTCAGGTCGGCGCCGGGGACGGCGGTGTCGAGGAGGTGGTCGACGTTGGACTGCGTCTGGCCGTGGCGGACGAGGAAGAGGCGCACGGACGCCACCCAACCAGGCCGCGGGCGCCCCCTCCACCCGGCCCCGCGCGGTGCGGCGCCGTTCAGGCGGCGCTGAGCTCGGCGCGGTGCGCGGCGGCGAACTCGGCGACGGTCACGGCCGGGCGGCCCAGCAGGTCGGGGACGTCGCTGCTGCACAGCCGCCCGTCGTCCTGGCCGCGGCGCACCACGTCCACGAACTGGTGGACGAGGCCCTTCGCCTGCCACGCCGGGGTCCCGCTGAGGCGCAGGACGCCGTAGAAGGCGGGCGCGGGCACGTGGACGTAGCGCACGCGGCGCCCGAGCACCGTCGTGAGGACGCCGGCGACCTCCGGGTAGGACAGCGGGCGGTCGCCGGTGAGCCGGTAGGTCCGGCCGTCCTCGCCGGTCCCGCCCTGCACGGCGGGGTCGGTGAGGACGCGGGCGCCGACGGCGGCGACGTCGGCCACGTCGATCCACGCGGTCGCGCCGTGCCCGCTGGTCTGGGGCAGCCAGCCGCGGCGGATCGCCGACGCCTCCACGAGCAGGTTCTTGGTGAAGGCGCCCGGCAGCAGGCGCGTCCACGCCAGGCCGCTGCGCCGCAGGTGCTCGTCGGCCAGGGCGTGGTCGCGCGCCCAGGGGATGGCCGAGCGGGGGTTGGCGTCGGAGGCGGAGACCTTCACGACGTGACGGACCCCGGCGGCGACGGCGGCGTCGACCGCGTCGCGGTTCTGGCGGAACTGCTCCAGCCCCGGTGGGGTGTTGAGGAACACCTGGTCGCACCCGCGCATCGCCTCCCGCAGGCTGGCGCCGTCCTCGAAGCTGCCCAGGACGGCCTCGACGCCGCGGTCGGTGAAGGCGCGGACCTGGTCGGGGCGGCGGCACAGCACCCGGAAGGGGGTGCCGCGGGTGGTGAGCTCGGTGACGAGGTGGGTGCCGACGTCGCCGGTGGCTCCGGTGACCAGCACCCGCGAGGGGGTGGTGGGTTCGGGACGGGTGGGTGCGGGCACGGCGACCTCCCTGAGTAGCAGGAACCTGTTGGTGAGAGACTGCCCGCTCCCCCAGGAGGTGGCAACCCGACCGTGGACCTGACCGACGCCGACATCGACGCCCTCGTGACGTGGTCGCTCATCCGCGCCGCGCACCGCGCCGAGCGGGAGCTCACGGCGCTGTTCGCCGCCCACGGGCTGTCCCCCGTGCAGTTCGGGGTGCTGTCTCACCTGGCCACCGGCACCGAGTTCACCCAGGCCCAGCTGGCCCGGGCCGTGCTGGTGCGCCCGCAGTCGATCAGCGGGGTCCTGGACGGCATGGTGGCGCGCGGGCTGGTCACCCGGGACGCCGAGCGGTCCAAGGGCCGGCGCAACCCGCTGGCCCTGACCGCCGCGGGCCGCGACCTGCTCGCCGCGGTGTGGCCGGCGGTGCGCGAGGCCAACCGGCCCGAGCGGCTCGGCATGAGCGCGGCCGAGGTGAGCGCCCTGAACGACGTCCTGCTCAGGATGGTCGACGGCGAGCGCTGAGCGTCGCGGGGTCGCGGGTTCGGATCGTTGTGACAACGCTGCCGATGATCGGCAGCGCTGTCACAACGATCCGAACCCCTCCGCGCGACCGGGGACCCGGGTCAGGACACCGGGCCGGGCTCAGAGGACGACGTCGAGCCGTCCCTGCTGGGCGCCGTTGAGCATGGTCATGATCCGCAGCTGCACCTCGACGGGCACCGGCTCCTTGGCCGTGAAGGTCATCCGGCCGATCATGCGGCGCAGGTCCTCGGCGGTCAGGTCGCGCTGGCCGGAGACCATGCCGGCGGCGCGCTCGCGGTTGATCTCGCGCGCCAGGGAGGCCACGGGGGCGGCGCTGACGTCGACGGAGCCGTCCTCGCCGGTGCCGTAGAGGTGGCCGAGCAGGTCGCGGTCGGCCCGGGTCAGTTCGTCCAGCGGGTCCTCGTCGACCCAGTCGGGGGTGATCTCCCGGACGGGGGTGATCGACTCGCTGCCGCTGAGGCCGTCGACGCGGGAGGTCGTGCGCACCGCGGGGGCCGAGGTCACCGTTCCGAGTCGCATCGTCATCTCCTGCTCTTGCCTTGAGGATAGTTGCCCAGAGTGTTCTCTGTGTGACTCCCAGTGTTAGGCAGGCTCGTCCATGATCTGAGCTGAAGTCACCCGGACGGCGTAACGACCGTCCGGGTGACCGACGTCTGACTGGTGGAGCTGCAGGTCAGAGGGGGTCCAGCACGAAGACCGGGATCTCGCGGTCGGTCTTGGTCTGGTAGTCGGCGTAGTCCGGGTAGGCCGCCACGGCCCGCTCCCACCACGCCGCCTTCTCCTCACCCGTCACCTCGCGGGCGGTGTAGTCCTTCTTCTGCGGCCCGTCCTGCAGCTCCACGTGCGGGTGGGCCTTGAGGTTGTAGTACCAGACGGGGTTCTTCGGGGACCCGCCCATGGAGGCGACGGCCGCGTAGGACCCGTCGTGCTCGACGCGCATGAGCGCCTGCTTGCGCAGCTTCCCCGACTTCGCCCCCTTGGTCGTCAGGACGACGACGGGCATCCCGCGCAGCGTGGTGCCCTCCGTCCCGCCCGACGACTCGTACTGCTCCACCTGCTCGCGGACCCACGCCTCGGGGCTGGGCTCGTACTCTCCGGTCAACGGCATGGCCCGACGCTAACGTGCCCCGCGATCTTCCAGCGCGCGGGTGATCCCGAGCTGCTCGACGGCCGCCTCGAACACCGCCGCCAGGTCCAGGGAGAACCGCGGCGTGACCAGCGGGCTGCTCGTCCGGCCCGCCGCCAGGCACTCGTGGACGTGCTCGAGCATGAACCGGTGCCCGTGCGCCACGGCGTGGTCGTGCACCCGGACGTGCTCGGTGCCGTCGGGGCCCTGCGCGTGGACGGTGAAGCCCGGCGCCGCCGGCAGCGGGGAGGCCACCTCCACCCAGCCCTCGCCGGCCTCGATCCACGCCCGCGACGGCGTCCGGGCGACCATCGTCGTCGACAGCGCCGCCACCTGGCCGCCGGGCCAGTCCAGGGCCAGCCCCACCTGCCGGTCGACGCCGGAGTCGGCCAGCGACCCCGTGGCCCGCACCGTGCGCGGGGTCCCGAACAGCGTCAGGGCCAGCCCCACCGGGTAGGGGCCCAGGTCGAACAGGGAGCCCCCGCCGATCGCGGGGTCGTGGAAGCGCGCCAGGGACGGCGGCGCCGGGAAGCCGAAGTCGGCGTGCAGCCCGTGCGGCTGCCCCACGTCGCCGCGGTCGAGCAGCTCCAGCAGCGCCAGCGTCCCGGGCAGGAACCGCGTCCAGTACGCCTCCATGCAGAAGACCGAGCGCTGCGCCGCCGTCTCCAGCAGGTCCCGGGTCGCGGCCAGGCTCACCGTCATCGGCTTCTCGACCAGGACCGCCTTGCCGGCCAGCAGCGCGGCCTTCGCCGGGGCGTGGTGCTGCGGGTGCGTCGTCGCGACGTAGACCGCGTCCACCGCGGGGTCGGCCAGCATCGCGCCGACGTCGCCGTAGGGGTGCACGCCCGGACCGTGGTCGGCGGCGAAGCGGGCGGCGCGCTCGGCCTGGCGGGAGGCGACCGCGACCAGCCTCCCGCCCGGGACGAGCTCCAGGGCCTGCGCGACGGTCGCCGCGATGCCCCCCGTGCCGACGAAACCCCACCCGACGCTCACGTCCGCCTCCTCGTGTCAGAGCACCTCAGCCTTGCGCGGCAGCGACTGCGACGCACCGGGACGGCTCACCGTGACCGCGGCGACCCGCGCGGCCCACTGCGCGGCCTCCACCAGCCCCAGGCCGTCGAGCAGCCCGTCGGCGAGCGCCGCGACGAAGCTGTCCCCCGCGGCGGTCGCGTCGACGAGCTGGGCGGGGACGGCCCCGACCTCGGCGTGCCCGCCGGGGGTCACCACCAGCGACCCCCGCTCGCCGCGCGTGACGATCGTCGTGCCGTTCGGGCGGACGGCGCGGGCCTGGGCGACCAGCCCCTCCACGTCCGCGGCGACGTCCCCGCCGGCCAGGACGGCCAGCTCACCGGCGTTGGGGACCAGCAGGTCCGCCCGCGTCAGCAGCTCCGGCGGCAGCGGCCGCGCCGGGGCGGGGTTGAGCACGAGCAGGCCCGTGCACAGCCGGGCGGCGGCGAGCAGCGCCTCGTCCGGGACCTCGCACTGCAGCAGCACCACGCGCGCGGAGCTGACGGCCGCCGCGGCGTCCTGCACGCGCGCGCCGTCGACCCGGTCGTTGGCGCCGGGGCTGATGACGATGGTCGACTCCCCGCGGTGGACGAGCACGACGGCCACGCCCGTGGGGGTGTCCAGGGCGCTGACGTGCTCGACGTCGACGCCCTCCTCGGCCAGGCGCCGGCGCAGCCCCCGCCCCTCGTCGTCGTCGCCGACGGCCCCGACCATGGTGACGCTGCGGCCCAGGCGGGCGGCGGCCACGGCCTGGTTGGCGCCCTTGCCGCCCAGGCCCCGCTCGGCGTCGGAGCCGCGGACGGTCTGCCCGGCCGGCGGCAGGTCCTCGAGGCGGATGGCCAGGTCGGCGTTGACGCTGCCGACGACCGTCACGTCGTGGGTCTTCTCGGCCTGCGGGCGGCCGTGGCTGTCGTGGGTGAGGCTCACGCCGCACCCCCCTGCTCCGGGACGTCCCCGCGCCCGGGCAGCACCCAGATGGCCGCCACGGCCGGGTCCCCGAGGTCGACCTCGCGCCCCGCGCCCAGCCGCACCACGGTGGTCCCGGCGAACTCCCTGCGCTGCAGCACCTCCAGTCGCAGGTCCAGGCCGATGCCGAGCTCGGCGAAGTACCGCAGCACGTCGGGGTCGGCGTCGGAGATGCGGGCCACGACCCCCACTCCGCCCTCGGGCACGTCGGACAGGTTGTGGGCGCCGGGCTGGGGGACGGTGCCGTCGGCGCGCGGGATGGGGTCCCCGTGGGGGTCGCGCTCGGGGTGCCCGAGCCGGGCGTCGAGGCGGTCGAGCATCCGGTCGGACACGACGTGCTCGAGGACCTCGGCCTCCTCGTGGACCTCGTCCCAGGAGTACCCGAGGTCGGCGACGAGGAAGGTCTCCAGGAGGCGGTGGCGGCGCACGACGGCCAGCGCGCGGGACCGTCCCTCGTCGGTCAGCTCCACGCCGCCGTAGCGCTCGTGGCGCAGCAGCCCGGCGTCGGTGAGCTTGCGGACGGCCTCGGAGGCGGTCGAGGCCGAGACCCCCATGCTCTGCGCGAGCATCGAGAGGGTGATCTTGGCGTCGGACCACTCGCCGGCGGCGTAGACGGTCTTCAGGCAGTCCTCCGCGGCCGGGGTGACCCCGGCCGTCGTCGAGGAGGGCGTCGAGGTGCGGGGCACGGCGCCCAGCTTGCCACCCCCATCCCGCACTCCCACTTTTCGGAGCACCGAAACCGTGGTTACAGTGGTCCGACCGGGACGATCCGGCCCGACGAAGGGGGTTCGCCGTGCACACCACCGGACGCCGCGCCTGGCTGGACGCGGCCGACCTGCTGCTGAGCCTGGCCCTGCTCGTCGTGGCCGTCGGCAGCGCCGTGGAGTCCCGCTGGGGGCAGAGCGCGCTCGCGGTCGTCCTGGCGCTGGCCTGGGCCGGGGCCGTCGCGTGGCGCCACCGCCGGGCCGTGCGCGCCGCGGCGAGCGCCCCGGCCCCCGCCACCACGGGCTGAGCCCTCCCGCCCCGACCCGCGCGCCGGTGCCAGGATCGGCCCCGTGCCGACCCCTGGAACGCCCACCGACCCCACCACCGAGCCGACCGGGCTGACCGCCCTGTCCGCCGCGTGGCGGCGCACCCGCCCCCCGCGCACCCTGCTGCACCTGGACTCCGCGGCGGCCGGCCGCAGCAGCTGGGCCGTGCTGGACGCCGTCGGCGCGCACCTGCGGCGCGAGGCCGAGCGCGGCGGGTACGTGGCGGCGCTGGAGGCCTCCCCCGTCCTCGACACCGCCCGCGCCACCGTGCGGACCCTGCTGGGCTGGGCCCCCGACGAGGGCGTCGTCGCCTTCGTGCACAGCGCCGAGGACGCGCTGCGGCAGGTCCTGCTGCGCTGGCCCGGGGACCTGCCGGTCACCGTCGCGCACCCGCGCGGGGAGTACGGCCCGAACCTGGCGGTGCTGGCCCAGCTGGGCGTCGGCACGAGCGTCGTGGACACCCCGCACCGGTGGGACCCCGAGGCGTTCACGGCCTCCTTCGCCCGGCAGCGGCCGGACCTGGTGCACCTGACCTGGGTCGGCTCGCACCGCGGCACCGTCCAGCCCCTCGCCGACGTCGTGACGGCTTGCCGCGCAGCGGGTCTGCCCGTCGTCGTCGACGCCGCGCAGGCCTTCGGGCACGTGGGCACCACGGGGGCCGCCGCGGCCGACGTCGTCTACGGCACGTCCCGCAAGTGGCTGGCCGGGCCGCGCGGCGTCGGGTTCGTCGCCGTCCGCGGGGACCTGGCGGACCGGACCGGCCCGCTGGAGCAGACCGAGGCGAACGTCGCCGGCCGGCTGGGGTTCGCCGCGGCCCTGACCCAGCACGTCGAGCTCGGCCCCACGGCCGTCCACGCCGGCCTGGCGCAGGTCGGGACGGCCACCCGCCACCGGCTGGCCGCCGCCCTGGAGGGGACGTGGGAGGTCGTGGAGGACCTCGACGAACCCAGCGCGACCGTCACGCTGCGCCCGCTGCGCCCCGTGGACGTCGCGGCGCTGCGGGCAGCGCTCATCGCCGACGACGGCGTCGTCACGACCCACCTGGGCCCCGAGCGCGCCCCCCTGGAGATGGACGGGCCCGCGCTGCGCGTCAGCGGCCACCTCGACACCACCGCCGAGGACGTCGACGCCATGGCCGCGGCCCTGCTGCGCCGCTCCTGACGCGCGGACGGCGGCGCTCGCTGCCACAGTTGACGCAGGACGATCAACCAGGAGAACTCACGGGAGGTTCGACGTGAAGGGCAAGGCCATCTTCCTCATCGCGGGTGCCGCGGGCTACGTGCTCGGCGCGCGGGCGGGCCGGGAACGGTACGACCAGATCTCCTCGGCGGTCGGCAGGCTGTGGGGCAACCCCAAGGTGCAGCAGCGCGTCGTCGACCTCGAGGACCGCGCCGGGGACCTCGCCAAGCAGGCCGGCTCGGTCGCCCAGGAGAAGGTCGGCGCCGCGGCCGGTTCGGTCGCGGGCACCGTCAAGAGCAAGCTGGGCGGCGACCAGTCGCCGGGCGACCAGCCGCTGGGCGACCAGCACCACACCCGCATGCCCACGGACTGACGTCCCGGGTGCGGACCGGCGACGTGGCACCGACGCTGGGGGCATGAGCTCCCCGACCGTCGGTGACCACGTCGTCTCGCGTCTGGGCCGCTGGGGCGCCCGGCGCTTCTACGGGTACCCCGGCGACGGCATCGGCGGTGTCATCTCCGCCGTCGGCCGGGCCGTGGAGGCCGGGGACGCCGAGTTCGTCCAGGTGCGGCACGAGGAGACGGCGGGTTTCGCCGCCACCGCCGACGTGAAGTTCGGCGGCTCACCGCTGGGGGTCGTCGCGGTGACCTCCGGCCCCGGGGCCGTGCACGTCCTCAACGGCCTCTACGATGCCAAGCTGGACCACGTCCCGGTGGTCGCGCTGCTGGGGCAGACCGCGACGAACGCGCTGGGCACCGGTTACTACCAGGAGCTCGACCTCGTCCGGCTGTACGGCGACGTGGCCGGGGAGTTCGTCTTCCAGGTGACCTCCCCCTCGCAGGTGCAGCACGCCGTGGACCGCGCCGCGCGGATCGCCCGGGAACGGCGCACCGTCACCGCGATCGTGCTGCCCAGCGACGTGCAGGACGCCGACGCGGTCCCCGAGGTCCCCGACGGCCACGGCTTCACCCACACCTCCGCCGTCCCGGGGTCGCTGCCGGGCACCCCGCGCCAGGAGGCCCTGGAGCAGGCCGCCGAGGTCCTGCGCTCGGGCCGCAAGGTCGCGATCCTCGCCGGGGCCGGCGCCCTGGGCGCCACCGCGGAGCTGACGGCCGTCGCCGACGCCCTCGGCGCCGGGGTCGCCAAGGCGCTGCTGGGCAAGGCCGTCCTGGACGACCGGGTCGAGTGGGTCACCGGGGCCATCGGCCTGCTGGGCACCCGGCCCAGCTACGACCTCATGCGGCAGTGCGACACGCTGCTCCTGGTCGGCACGACCATGCCGTACACCGAGTACTACCCCGCCCCCGGCCAGGCCCGGGCCGTGCAGATCGACGTCGACGGCACCCGGTGCGGGTTGCGCTACCCCACCGAGGTGAACCTCGTCGGGGACGCGGGGCTCACCCTGGCGGCCCTGCTGCCGCTGCTCGCCGGCGCCGACCCCGACCCGTCGTGGCGCGCCGACATCGCGCGCTGGAACACGGCGTGGGAGGAGTGGAGCGCCGAGCGGGCCCGCGCGGAGGCGGAGCCGCTGAACCCCGAGCTCGTGGTGCGGGGGCTGTCGGCGCGCCTGGAGGACGACCACCAGATCGCCGTCGACTGCGGCACCGCCACGAGCTGGTTCGCCCGCGACCTGGACCTGCGCCCGACCATGACGGCGTCGCTGTCCGGCACGCTGCTGTCGATGGGCGGCGGCCTGCCGTACGCGCTCGCGGCCAAGGAGGCCCACCCCGACCGGCCGGTCCTGGCGCTGCTGGGGGACGGGGCCATGCAGATGAACGGCCTGTCCGAGCTGGTGACGGTCGCCCAGCGGTGGCGGACGTGGGCGGACCCCCGGTTCGTCGTCCTCGTCCTGAACAACCGCCAGCTCTCCTTCGTGGCGTGGGAGGCGCGGGCCATGCAGGCGGAGGTGCCGTTCGGCCCGGCCATGGACGTGCCCGACGTGCCGTACGCCGGGTGGGCCGGGCTGCTGGGGCTGGCGGGCCGCCGCGTGGAGGGCCCGGAGGACCTCGACGAGGTCCTCACCGAGGCGATGGCGGCGACCCGCCCCTTCGTCCTCGACGCGGTCGTCGACCCCGACGTGCCGATGATCCCGCCGCACGTCAGCCTCGACCAGGTCGTCTCGACGGTGAAGTCGCAGCTCAAGGGCGACCCGGCGGCGCGGGGCATCGTCGTGGAGGGGGTGCGCGAGACCGTGGGCGCCGCCGCCCGGGCCGTGCGGCGGCACGTCCGGGACCGCTGAGACCGGCACCGGTGGGACGCACCGCCGGCACCCTGGCCGACGCGGTCGCCGACCACCCCGGGTCCGCGGGACAGGACCGGCGTGGTCGGCCGCTCCCCCACGACGGGTACGGGGTGTCCTCCCCGCAGGACGCCCGCGGGACGGTCCTGCCCGACCTGGACGTGCGCGGGGCGATGACCTGCGGCAGCGTGCTCCCGGTCCCCTACGGGGTCTCCCGGCTCGTGCCGGACCTCTCGGCGGCGCTGGCCTGACCCTCCTGGCGGGCCCGCACCGCCAGCCGCCGCGCCCGGCGGGGCAGGACGTACCAGCACACGAGGATCAGCGCCGCGACCGCGCCGCCGGCCGTCCAGCCGGCGGTGCGCCCGCCGACCACGTCGATCACGAGCAGCACGCCGCCGGAGACGGTGAGCCCGACGGTCACGAGCCCCGCCTTGGCGAACGCCGACCCCGCCGCCACCAGCCGGGCCTTGGACCGCTGCTGGAACAACGCCCGGTGGTACCCCACGGGCGCGACGAACAGCACGACGGCGGTCACCGCCAGGAGCAGGACCGCGACGTAGACCCGCACCTGGTACCGGTCGAGCTGCTCGAAGCGGGACTGGAACGGCAGGGTCAGCAGGAAACCCGTGAGCAGCTGGACGCCCGTCTGCACGACCCGCAGTTCCTGCAGCAGCTCGGCCCAGTTCCGGTCCAGCCGCTCGGTCGGCGTCTCGTTCCGCAGCGCCCGGTAGGGGCCCTCGGGGTCCTCCACGCCGCTCGCGCCGCTCACGCCGCACCCGCGACGGTGACCAGCTTCTCGACGGTGCGCAGGTTCCGCGTCGTGACGACCGGTTTCCAGCGCGCCGCGGACGACAGCTTCGCGAAGGGCGTGTCCGTGCTGGAACCCCTGGGGCAGCCCCAGTACACGACGTCGCCGCTCAGTTCGACCTGCTCGACGTCGTTCGGCACGTGCCGGCCGAACAGCTTGGCCAGCCGGTCGGGGTCGGAGGCGAACACCACGTACGGGTGCCGGACCTCGTCCTCGCGCGCGAAGGGGTAGGCCGCGGCGACCTCGGCGAGCCGCTGCGGGGTCAGCACCACGACCCGCGCGTCGTAGCCGAAACCCTCCCGCAGCGCCTGCTCCACCCGGGCCCGCACGTCCTCGGCGCCGACGCCGTCCTCGGCCTCGAACGTCACGTTCCCGCTGGCCAGCACCGACCGGACACCGGTGAACCCCGCCTGCTGCAGGCAGGCCGACAACGGGGCCGCCTTGACCGTCACCCCGTTGACGTTCACCCCGCGCAGCAGGACGACCCACCTCACGGGACCGCCCGCAGGTGCACCGTGCCGTCGACGTCCACGGTCAGGCCGGGGTTGTGCGCGATCTCCCAGCGCACTCCCGCGGGGTCGCGCACGTAGGAGTGGTACCCGCCGAACGCCGCGCGCTGCGGGGGTTTCAGGACGTCGGCGCCCGCGGCCCGCGCCCGGGCGGTCACCGCGTCGACCTCCGCCTCGCTGTCGACGACCTGCGCCAGGGTGAAACCCTGCCCCGGCACGACCGACCCCGGCTCCTGCCCCAGGTCGGCGGCGAGCGCGTCGGCGCTCCACAGGGCCACGGTCAGCCCGTGGTTCAGCTGCAGGAAGACGATCTCGCCGGGCAGGTCGAACACCGGTCGCAGCCCCAGGCCGTCGAGGTAGAACCGCCGCGCCACGTCGACGTCGGGGACGGCGAGGGTGAGGACGTCCAGCCGGTTCACGCACCCACTCTGGCGGCTCGCTCCAGCTCCAGCAACCGCCCCTTGGCCGCGGCTCCCCCGGCGTACTCGCCGGGGCTGCCGTCGCTGCGCACGACCCGGTGGCAGGGCACGACGAGCGGCAGCGGGTTGCGCGCGCACGCCGTCCCCACGGCCCGCACCGCCCGCGGGCTGCCCGCCCCACCGGCGACGCCCGCGTAGCTGAGGGTCGTGCCGAAGGGGATGCCCCCGAGCACGTCCAGCACCCGGCGCCGGAACCCCGAGGCCAGCGTCAGGTCCAGGGGCACGTCGAAACCGGTCCGCCGGCCCGCGAAGTACTCCTCCAGCTGGCGGGCCAGCGCGTCCAGGCGGGCCGGTGCCCGCAGGACCCGGGGGCTGACCCGCCGGGCCAGCTCGTCCAGGGCCGCGTCGTGCCCCTGGCGCTCGAAGGCGACGCGCACCACCCCGGCCCCGGTGGCCGCCAGCAGCAGCGACCCGACCGGGGAGTCGAGGGTCCGGTAGGCGACGTCGAGCACCCCCTGGGCCGCGGCGCGCAGCACCAGCCGGTGGTGCAGGTCCTCGACCTCGACCTCCAGGCCGGTCCCGTCCAGGGCCACGACGTCCAGGGCTACGACGTCCACGGTGCTCCTCGCGGTGCTCCTCGCAGGGCCGGTCACGATGCCTCCTCCCAGGTGCGCCGCAGGGTGGCGATGCCGTCGGCGGCGGCGCGCCGGGCGGCAGCGGGGGTGCCCCCGACGAGGGCGGCGACCTCGTCGTAGGGCAGGCCGGCGACGTGGTGGTAGGCCACGCACCGCCGTTGCTTGGGGGGCAGGGCCGCGACCGCGGCCCACACGTCCGCGCGCCCGTCGCCGGGGTGCTCCCCCGACGAGGGCGGCTCGGGCGGGTCGGCCACCGGCACCGCGCGCCGGGCCTGGGCCCGCAGGACGTCGACGGCCTTGCGGTGGGCGATGGTCACCAGCCAGGCGCGCACGTCGCTGTCCGGCCGCAGCCGGGGGTAGGCGACGAGCGCGGCCAGGAAGGTCTCCGACCAGGCGTCCTGCGCGGCGTCGGCCCCCACCAGGGCGCGGCAGACCCGCAGCACGACCGCGCCGTGCTGGTCCACGACCCGCTCGAAGGGTTCCACCGGTGCTCTCACACCCTGCCAACGCCCGGGACGGCCCGGGTGTGAGGTCGCCCGCCGGGAGGACCTGGACAGCGTGGCACGCGGAGGGGAAGGCTCGGGCCATGGCTGAGCAGACCGGCGTCCGGTTCACCACCGTCGCCCTGGACACCCCCGACCCCCGCGGCCTCGCCGCCTTCTACGCGGCCCTGCTGGGCTGGCGGGTCGACGAGGACACCTCCGGCGACGAGTGGGTGAACGTGCGCGGGGACGTCCCCGGGCTGCACCTGGCCTTCCAGCTCGCCCCCGACCACGTCCCGCCCACGTGGCCGGCCGGGGACGTGCCGCAGCAGGTGCACCTCGACTTCCACGTCGCCGACTGGGACAGCACGCAGCCGCGGGTGCTCGAGCTCGGTGGCCGGCTCGTGCAGGACGAGGCGGAGCACCCGTCGTGGCGCGTGTACGCCGACCCGGCCGGGCACCTGTTCTGCCTGTGCCTGGACTCGGCCTGACCCCGCCCCGGCACCGGCCCCGCCACCGGCGGGGAACGCGACCGCGCCCGCGACCGTCCGGGGGGACGGCCGCGGGCGCGGGGTTCGGGCGGTTGCGGCGGGTCAGGCGGTGAGGTCCACCGGGGTGCCGATGGCCTCGGGGCGCTCGCACGTGGTGGTCAGCGTCACCGAGGAGTGCGCGTCCGCGGCCCGCTGCACCGACTCCATGATCTCCAGGACGTGCAGGGCGACCTCGTCGTTGGCGCGGTGGCGGCGGCCCTCGTCGAGCGAGAGGGCCAGGTCGGCCAGGCCGTAGCCGCGGCCGGCGTCGACGAACCCGGCCGTCGCGCCGACGTCCACCCAGTTCGCCGCGGGGTCGACGTCGGGACCCGGCGCCGGCGCGGTCTCGGCGGCGAACAGCTCCACGGCCCCCGAGAACATGTTCGGGTCCGGCACGGACAGCGAGCCGCCGGTGCCGTGGACCTCGATGCGCGGCAGCCGCGCGGCCCAGGTGTCGAAGCTCATGATGAGCGTCGACAGCGCGCCGGAGGCGTGCTCGAGGATGCCGGTGATGTGGGTGTCGATGGTGACCCCGAAGGACTCCCCGGCGCGCGGGCCCGAGCCGATGGTCCGCGACTGCGAGGGCCGCGAGGAGGCACCCACGACGCGGGTGACCGGGCCGAGCAGGTGCACCAGCGAGGTCAGGTAGTACGGGCCCATGTCCAGCAGCGGGCCGCCGCCGGGCTGGTAGTAGAAGTCCGGCTGGGGGTGCCAGCGCTCGTGACCGGGGGTGGTCATGAACGCCGTCGCCGAGTGCGGGGTGCCGATCCTGCCGGCGTCCACCAGGGCGCGGGCGGTCTGGATGCCGGTGCCCAGCACGGTGTCGGGCGCGCAGCCGACGCGGACGCCCGCGGCGGCCGCGGCCTTGACGACGTCGCGCCCCTCCGCCACGTCCATGGCCAGCGGCTTCTCGCCGTAGACGTGCTTGCCGGCCGCGATGGCGGCCAGCGCCACCTCGGCGTGGGTGCGCGGCAGGGTGAGGTTCAGGACCACGTCCACCTCGGGCGAGGCGAGCAGCTCGTCCAGGGACAGGACCTGCGCGCCGTGCTCGTCGGCCAGGGCCTGGGCCCGTTCGGGGACGAAGTCGCTGACCGCGGTGATCTGCAGCTGCGGCAGCCGCTTCAAGGACGCCGAGTACTGGGCGGAGATGACCCCGGCCCCGACGACGCCTACCTTCAACGGGCTGCCCACAACAGGCCCCTCTCGATGATCGTCTTGACGTTCTCGTTCTTCAGCGTCTGCGGGTCGTGCCCGGGGGTGGCCACGAAGATGCGGCCCTTCCCCCACTGGCGCGTCCAGACCGCCGGGGAGGTCACCGGGCGGTTCCACGGGTCCCACTCCCGCACGGCCTGCGTCGTCGTCGCCAGGACGTCGACGTAGTCGTCGGACAGGACCCAGTACTGCTCGGTGACGAGGTCGAAGTCCTCGATGCCCTCGGTGATCGGGTGCGAGGCCGCCTCGGGCAGCACGTTGACCGTGTAGGGCACGTAGTTGTCCTGCGGGCCCCCCTCGCGCTCGTCGGGGTGCTTGCCCGGGTGGCACCCGAACTGCCCGCCGACCAGCGTGAGGTAGTCGGAGTTGGAGCGGTAGGAGTCGGCGATGCCGCCGTGCCAGCCGGCGAAGCCGGTACCGGCCTCGATGGCGGCGCGCAGCCCCTCGAACTCCTCCTTCTCGATGGTGTTCATGGTGTTGCACTGGACGATGAGGTCCACCGTCGCGAGGTACTCGGCGTCGGTGTAGATCTTCGGCGTCGCCGTGGAGGACGAGCCGAACTCGGTGCCGAGGTCCTCGACGCGGACGGTGAAGCCGTTCGCCTCCAGGTGCGGGATGAACAGCTCGGTGGCCTCGACGGGCGAGTGCCCGTCCCAGCCGCCGCGGACGACGAGAGCCTGGCGAGTCACGAGGGAACCCCTGTCACTTGGAGAAGCCGGCGGTGAGGCCGGAGAGGAGCTGACGACGGCCGACGACGTACAGCACGAGGATCGGCAGCGTCGTGAGGACGACCGAGGCGAGCACGGCCGGGATGTTCACCGAGTACTGCCCCTGGAAGGTCCACAGCGCCAGCGGCAGGACGCGCATCTCGGCCCGGTCGGTGAGGATCAGGGGCAGGAGGAAGCCGTTCCAGATCTGCAGACCCTGGTAGATCGTCACCGTCACCAGGGCGGGGCGGGTCAGCGGGAACGCCAGCCGCCACATGGTGCCCCACTCGGTCGAGCCGTCCATGCGCATGGCCTCGAACAGCTCGTTGGGGACGTCGCGCACGAAGTTGCTCAGGATGAGGACGGTCAGCGGGATGGCGAACGCGATCGAGGGCAGGATCAGCGCACCGAACGAGTTGTACATCCCCAGCTTGATCATGATCAGGTAGATCGGGATGATCGTCGCCTGCAGCGGGATCGCCAGCCCCATGAGGAACAGCGAGTTGGCCGCCTTCAGCCACCGGCCGGCGCCGCGGACGATCGCGAACGCCGCCATGAAGGAGACGAGCACGGCCGGGATCGTCGCGCCCACGGTCACGATGACCGAGTTCATGAAGTACCGGGCGAAGTCGTTCTCGAGCACGAGCTTGTAGTTGTCCAGCGTCGGCGACGACGGCGGGACCAGCGGGTTGGTGCCGAAGTAGTTCGCCGAGGTCTTGAAGCTCGTGATGACGATCCAGTAGATCGGGATCAGCACGATGAGCAGCCACAGCCACCCGAAGGCGCCGCCCGCCCAGTTCTTGCGGTGCGTGGTGCCGTTGCGGGGGGCACCGGCCGAGGAGGACCCGGTCCGCGCGCTCGCGGTCTGCGTCGCCATCGTCAGGCTCCTTCGAGTTGCGAGTTGCGCTCACGGCCGCCGAGGCGCTGCAGGAGCTGGGCCAGGACGAGGCCGACGACGACCAGGATCACGGCGATGGCCGAGGCCAGACCCATCTGGTTGGCGCGGAAACCGGTGAGGTACATGTCCAGGGCCAGGGCCCGGGTGCCGTCGTTCGGCCCGCCGCCGGTGAGGACGAAGATGAGGTCGAACGTGGTCAGCGACCCCACGACCTGCAGCGTGGAGGACGTGATGAGGGTGTTCTTCAGCTGCGGCAGCGTGATGGAGAAGAACTGCCGCATGCGGCCGGCGCCGTCGATCTGCGCCGCCTCGTACATCGAGGCCGGGATCTGCCGCACCGCCCCCTGGAAGATCAGGGAGTGGAAGGGGATCCACTGCCAGGCGATGATGAAGATCACGACGCCCATGGCCAGCGCGGGCCGGCCCAGCCAGTCCTGCGTGAGGAAGCTCAGGTTCAGCCCCGGCCCGAGGCCGAAGTTCGGGTCCAGCAGCGCCTTGTAGGCGATGGAGACGGCCGCGGCCGACAGCAGCAGCGGCAGGAAGAACAGCACGGCCAGGACCGCGCGGTACTTCTGGCTGCCGGAGATGAAGACCCCGAGCAGGATCGACAGCGGCGTCTGGGCGATCCACGACAGCACGATGATGAGGAAGGTGATCCACAGCGCGTGCGGGAGACCCGGGTCCGTGAGCACGGACTTCCAGCTGTCGAAGCCGGCGAAGCTGATGGACCCGATCCCGTCCCAGGACGTGAAGCTCAGCACGAACACGCCGATGAGGGGGACGACGGCGAAGGCCACGAAGATGAGCAGCGCAGGCAGCACGAGCCATCCCAGCCGACCCGTCGACGTGTGCTTCGCCGAGGGGACCTTGGCCGCGACCGCAGGAGGTGCCGCGCTCACGGGGGCGCTCACGAGCCGATCGCCGCGTTCATGTTGTCGGCGAACTCCTGCGGCGTGATGGCCAGGCCGAAGAGCTTCTCGATGTTGTCCAGCAGGGTCTCGGCCTCGGTCGGCGACAGGGCCTGGTCCCACGACTGCGCGAACGACGGCGCGTTCGTGGCGAGGTCGTAGACGAACTTGAGCCAGTCGGCGTCGTCGGAGCCGGAGAACGAGGAGTCGATGCCCTTGAGGATGGGGACCTCACCGGCCTCGGTGACGTACGCCTCGGCCTCCTTCTCCTGCAGCAGGCCACCCTTGAAGAAGGCCAGCGCGATGTCCTTCTGGGCCTGGGTGGCCTTGGAGGAGATCGACACGTACTGCGCCGGGTTGCCGAAGGTGTTGGCCGGGTCGCCCTTGCCGCCGGTGACGGCCGGGAAGTTCATGTACCCGAGGTCGCCGCCGGAGACGAAGTCGCCGCCGTCGGTCTTCATGCCGCCGTAGGTCCAGGTGCCGTGCAGCATCATGGCGGCCTTGCCGGTGTACAGCAGGGCCTGGTCGGCGTTGGAGTCGGCCGTGATGGACGCGAAGCCCTTGATGAAGCCGTCGGCCTTGACGAGGTCCTGCACCTTGGTGAGGGCGTCGATGGCGGCCGGGTCGGTCCAGTTGGGCTGCCCGTTGTAGATGGACTCGAACAGCTCCGGGCCGCCGATGCGGTCGAACAGCAGCTCCAGCCACATCATGTTGGTCCAGCGCGACTGCCCGCCCAGGGAGATCGGCGCGATGCCCGCGGCGTTGAACTTCGGCACCAGGGCCATCAGCTCGTCCCACGTGGTGGGCGGCTCGGCGTTGACCTGCCCGAAGAGCTTCTTGTTGTAGAAGAGCACCAGCGGCTGCACCGTCTCGGTGGGCAGGCCGTAGACCTTGCCCTCGACGGTGCCGGCGGCGAACGCGGCGTCGAACAGGCGGTCCTTGACGTCGGGGTTCTCCTGCAGCCACGGGGTCAGGTCGTCGACGAGGTTCTGCTGGGCGTAGTCGCGCAGCGTGCCGCCGCCCCAGCCGAAGATGATGGTGGGGGCCTGACCGGCGCCGATGGCCGTCTTGATCTTGGCCTTGTAGGCGTCGTTCTGGAAGGCGCTCGTCTTGATCTGCTGGTCCTCGTGCGCCTCGTTCCAGTCGTCGACGGCCGTCTGGCGGATGCCCTCCTTGGGCTGGCCCGTGAGGATCCAGTCCGTGGCGGTGTCGGCGGAGCCCGACCCGGCGGGGCCCGAGTCACCGCAGGAGGCCAGGACCGTGGCGACCAGCGGCGTGGCGGTCGCCAGGGCGAGGAAGGACCGACGCGAAGCGCGGTTGTGATCCACAGTGATCTCCGTTTGTGCCGAGCCGCTTCCCTGCGGCTGCCCTCGTCCACGACCCCGGGTGGGGCCGCGGCGATCGCGGTCGAAAACATTTCGACCGCGTCGTCTGAAGGGACCATAAGTTGCCCGCAGCGTTTCGGTCAAGCTTTCGACCAACTCGACCGAGACCGCCTCGTGATGTGCTGCGGGACAACGGCCAGGAGTCACGATCGTGTCTCGAAAACTTTCGAGAACCCGTAGCCAGCAGGGGCCCGGTAGCCGTACAGTCACGCCAACGTGAGTCGAGGAGGACCCGTGCTGGACAGTCCACGAGCAAGCCACAAGACGACCCTGGCGACCATCGCCGCGAGCGCCGGGGTCTCGGTCGCGACCGTCTCGAAGGTCGTCAACGGCCGTGAGGACGTCTCGCCGGAGACCCGCGCGCTCGTCGAGGGCCTGCTCGCCGCGCACGACTACTCCCCGCCGTCGGCCCGCCGGCCCAACACCGTGAACGCCACCGTCGAGTTCCTCATCGACGGCGACTTCTCCTCCTACGCCACGACGGTCGTCGACGGCGTGGTGGAGGCCGCCCGGGAGGCCGGGACGGCCGTGGTCGTCGGCCTCATGCGCGACCAGCGGATGGGCCGCTACCCCGTGCCGCCGCGCTCGTGGGCGCGCTCGCTGGCCCAGACCGGCCGCACGGGCGTCATCGTCGTCACGGGCGAGCTGACCGGGGCGCACGTCGACGCCCTCGCGGCCGTCAACGTGCCGCTGGTCGTCATCGACCCGCTGAACATGCCGCGCCGGGAGGTGGCCAGCGTCGGGTCCACCAACTTCACCGGCGGCATGAGCGCCACCAACCACCTCCTGGCCCAGGGGCACCGGAGGATCGCGTGGGTGGGCGGGCCGCCGGGATCGCAGTGCAACCAGGCGCGGCTGCACGGCTACCGGGCGGCCATGGAGTCCGCGGGGCTGGCCCCGGCCCCCGAGCACATCGTCAACGAGGACTTCCGCTACGACGCCGGCCGCCGCCTCGGGGCCCGGATCCTGGCCGGGCCCGACCGCCCGACGGCCGTCGTCGGCGGCTGCGACTCGATCGCCCTGGGCATCATGGAGGCCGCCCGCACCCTGGGGCTGCGCGTGCCCGACGACCTGTCCGTCACCGGCTTCGACGACACCGAGCTGGCCCCGATGGCCGCTCCCCCGCTGACGACGGTCCGCCAGCCGCTGCGGGAGATGGGGCGGGTGGCGCTGCGCACGGTCCTGCGGATGGCCGGCGGGGAGCGGCTGGACTCCCACCACGTGGAGCTGGCGACCGAACTGGTCGTCCGGGAGTCCACGGCACCCCCGCGGTAGTACGTTCGGCGGGTGCGCACCCTCGTCGTGACCGCCTTCACCTCCCTCGACGGCGTCGTGCAGGCCCCCGGCGGTGAACCGGGGTACCGCAACGCGGGCTGGACGTTCCAGGACGTCGAGTTCGACCCCGCGGTCTACGAGATCAAGGACCGCGAGCAGCGCGAGACCACCGCCCTGCTGCTCGGGCGCACCAGCTACGAGGCGTTCGCGCCGGTGTGGCCGACGATGGACGACTTCGCCGGGTACAACGCCATGCCCCGCTACGTCGTCTCCACGACGCTGCAGCAGCAGGACGACCGCTGGCCGGCCACCCTCCTGCGCTCCCTCGACGAGGTCGCGGCCCTGAAGGAGACCGAGGGCGGCCCCATCGCCGTGCACGGCAGCGCCACCCTGGGCAAGGCCCTGGCCGACGCCGGGCTGGTCGACCGCTACCACCTGCTGGTCTTCCCCGTGCTGCTCGGCGCGGGTCTGCGGCTGTGGAGCGAGACCGACAAGGACAAGGAGCGGCTGCGGGTCGTGGAGTCGCAGACCTACCCCAACGGCGTGGTCAAGCTCGTCTACGACGTCCTGCGCTGATCACCCGCGGGGCACGTCGAGGACTCGCAGCAGCTCCTCGACGTCCGCCGCGTCGGCGCGCGTGCCGAGCCGGATCCGCCCCCCGCCCAGCTCCAGCTCGAGGACGTGCCCGCCGAACCGGGTCCGCCGCGCGCTCGCCGCGCGCAGCTCGGTGCGCGGGACCGAGGCCGTCGAGGCCCCGCCCAGCAGCTGCGGCTGCGCCAGCCACACGCTGAGCGCCGAGACCGCCAGCGCGCCCCCGCCGCCGAGCACCCCGCCGGTCAGCGGCAGCGAGACCAGCACGGTCTCCCCCGCCCGCGTCACGGCCCCCAGCAGGGCGTCCTCGGCCGCGCTCACCGGCACACCCCCGCCGCCAGGACCCGCCGCAGGTCCGGGCGCACGAGCACGTCGACGGCGCCGGACCACTGCTCCAGCGCGCCCACCCCCCGCGGCAGCGCGCGCACGGCCGGGTCGCCGACCCCGACGAGGACGGCCTCGGCCACGTCCTGCGCGACCCCCCGGGACGGCCGGTCGTGGAACGGGCGCGTCGCGGCGGCCGGTCCGCCGAGCACCTCCCGCTGCCGCGCGAGGAGCCCTTCCAGCGCGGCGCACAGCCCGGCCTCGCGCGCGGGCCAGTCCTGCGCGCCCAGCGCCCGCGCCAGGTCCGGCAGGACGCGCCCGCTGGGGGAGGCGGCGAAGACCGTCCCGGCCCACTTGGCGTACGGGGCCCAGCGGCGGTCCAGCAGCAGGCCCAGCTGCACCGCCACCCCGGCCAGCCGGGCGGTCACCAGCCGCGAGCCCAGGTCGTCGCCGCGCGAGCCGGTGCGGCCGACGAACGGCAGCTCCTGCTCCAGCTGCCGCCACGCGCTGGCCACGAGGTGGCGCCAGACGTCGTCGGGGTACCAGGCCAGCCGGTCGCGCAGGGCCGCCCACCGCCCCTCGTCGTCGGCGAAGACGGGACCGGCGACGAGCTCGAGGACGGCCTGGCCGGTGAACGACAGCCAGTCCGGCACCGACCACCGCTCCCGCGGGCCGACGCCGAGCCGGGACCGCACGAACCCCTCGACGGTCCCGACCTCCACCCGGTGCCGCACCGCGGGGTCCCACGTCGTGGCGAAGCGCACCGGGTGCCCGGCGAACTCCCGCGGCAGGGCGCGCTCCAGGTGCTCGTCGACACCGGCGGTCCCGGCGGGGACGAGCAGGGTCGTCCGCAGCCCCCAGTCGTGGTCGGTGGAGACGTCGTCGTCGAGGCCGAGGACGTCGGAGCCGCCGCCGAAGCGCCCGGCCACGAGCGGCACGTCCCCGAACCGCTCCCGCACCAGCGGGGCGACGACCTCGACGTGGAAGGCCCGCGCGAGCCCGGCGCCGTTCACGGCCGCCGCCGCAGCGCGACGAGGGTGGTGTCGTCGCCCTCGGCCCCCGGCACGACCGTCATGAGGTGCTCCACGAACGCACCGAGGTCCTCCCCCACCGGGCCGGGGGCCGCGGCCGCGCGCAGCAGCCCGGTCGTCTCCCGCAGGGACCGGCCGCGGCGTTCGACGAGGCCGTCGCTGTGCAGCAGGACGCAACCGCCCGGCGGCAGGTCGACGTCGACGTCGGTGGCCCGGCCGGCCCCGACGCCCAGCAGCGGCCGCGACGGCACGTCCAGCGGCCGGCACGTCCCGCCGGCGGCCAGCAGGGGCGGGGGGTGACCGGCGCTGGCGAAGCGCACCGTGGCCCGGTCGGGGGCGACGACGGCGACGACGGCCGTGGCCGTGCGCGGGCCGGACAGCGTCCCCACGAGCTCGTCGAGGCGGTCCAGGCAGCCGGCCGGGCCGTGGCCCTCCAGCAGGTAGGCGCGCAGGGCGGTGCGCAGCTGCGCCATGGCGGCCGCCGCGTGCACCCCGTGCCCGGCGACGTCCCCGACCACGACGGCGACCCGGCCGTCGGGCAGCCCCAGGGCGTCCCACCAGTCCCCGCCGAGCTGCGAGCCCTCCGCCGGCCGGTACCGGGCCAGGACCTGCAGCCCGTCGAACGCCGGCGCCTCGTCGAGCACCACGGCGCGCTGCAGCGACTCGGCGATGGCGATCTGGTCCCGGGCCCGGCCCAGGACGAGGGAGGTCAGCTGGTTGCGCAGCTGCTCGGCCGTCTCGGCGTGCCAGCGCTGCCAGGGGGTGCTGCGGCCGCGGACGGTCTCGCGCCACTTCTCGAAGCTCTTGCGGGGGCTGAGCCGGACGTCGGGCCCCTCGGCGGCGGCGATCTCCTTGTTGCGCGGGTCCCCGCCCCAGTCGACGACCTCCTCCTGCTCCGGGCGCACCCACAGCAGCCACCGGTCCGCGCCCAGCCCCACGCGCAGCGCCCCCGCCGCCTCGCGCTCGACCTCGGCCAGGCCCGGCGCGAGGGAGGCGAGGTGGTCGGTGAACGTGGGCGCCCCGTCCGCGCGCGCCAGCACGGCCGCGGTGCGCTGCAGCGCGGCCCGTCCCGGGACGCGGCCCAGGGTCAGGAGCCGGCTGCCGTCCCACAGCGCCGCCCCGCCGGCGCCGACGAGCTCCAGGAGCCGCTCGTCGCCGGCCAGACCGCTCAGCGGTTCGCGACCGGACCCGGCGACGTCGGCGACCACGGCGGCCAGCAGCTCCCGGGCGCGCAGGACGTCCTCCCGGTCGTCGGCGCGCTGGCGGCTGAGGATGAGCTGGGAGGCGGTCTGCCCCAGGAACTCCGCCGCCGAGCGCACGTCGTGGGACGGGCGGTGCGGGCCGGAGTAGTGGTGGCAGGCGACGAGGCCCCACAGCTGCCCGTCCTGGACGAGGGAGACCGACATCGACGCCGTGACGCCCATGTTGCGCAGGTACTCCACGTGGATGGGCGAGACGCTGCGCAGCACCGAGAACGACAGGTCCAGGGGCGCCCGCGTCGCGGGGTCCAGCACGGGGTGCAGCCGCGAGGGGACGTAGGACACGTCGGCGATGAGCCGGGTCCAGTTCACCGTGTAGAGCCGCCGGGCCTGGGCGGGGATGTCGCCGGCCGGGTAGTGCAGGCCCAGGAACGCGTTGAGGTCCTCGCGGCGGTCCTCGGCGACGACCTCGCCGTTCCACTGGGCGTCGAACCGGTAGACCATGACGCGGTCGAACCCGGTGAGCCGGCGGACCTCGTGGGCCAGCCGCCGGCACAGCTGGTCGACCGAGGAGGTCTCGGACAGCCGGGAGACCGCGGCCCGCGCGGTGCGGTAGGAGACGGGGGCGCCCGCCGGGGAGGTGTCGACGGGCTCGACCTCGACGACGAGCCGCTCCCCCGACAGGTGCACGACGACGTCCACCTCGGTCCCGGCGTCGGACCCGGCGTCGGACCCGGCGCCCGGGGCCGGCTCCAGCCGGGCGCGCAGCGGTTCGGACAGGACGTCGGAGGCCTCCACGCCCAGGACGTCGGCCGCCAGCCGGTCCCCCAGCACCTGCGCCAGCGGCCGGCCCACGACCTCCTGCGCGCTGCGGCCCAGGAAGTCCGCGGTGGTCCCGGAGGCCACGACGACCCTCTCGTCCCCGCGGTCGACGGCCAGCAGGAACCCGTGCGGCTGGACCGCCCCCGGCACGTGGATGGGCTCGCGGTCGCAGTTGGTGAGGTCGACCTCGCCGTAGACCGGGACGTACGGGCTGACCTCGCTCACGGCACCGGCTCCGCCAGCGGCGCCAGCCACGACCGGTAGGCCGCGAACGTGGCGCGCGCGGCCTCGACGACCGCCGGGAGGGCACCGGGCCCGGTGCCCTCGAGCGCCGCCACCGTCTCCCGCCAGCGGCGACCGGTCCCGGCCCGCCCCGTCAGCGACGTCGTGGCGGCCGCGGGCACGCCGGCGGTCACCGCGGCCGCGGCGATGAGCTTGCCGCCCAGCGTCGAGCCGTCCAGGACGTAGCGGACCCCGAGCGCGGCGGGGCGGTCGGCGACGGCGGGCACGGCCGGGCACTCGCGCAGCGCGGCGAGCTCGGCGCCGGTGGCGCCCAGGACGCGCAGGTCGGCCAGGGCCAGGTCCGCGCGCGCCCGCGAGGTGGCCTCCAGCGCCCCCGGGTCGTGCGCGGCCTGGGCGGCCAGCGCCCGTTCGAGGGGGGCCAGCAGCCCCCACGTCAGCTCCAGCCAGCGGCGGTGCCGGGTCCGGTCCCAGGGACGGTCCACGACGGCGAGGGAGGCGTCGAGGTCGTGGTGGGCCCGGGCCGTCGCCGCGCGCAACCGCGCGAGCGCACCGTCCGGGTCACGCCGGGGCGCGGGCGTCTGGGGCAACGTTCCTCCTCGTGGGTGCCGGTGCGGCACCGGGTCCGGTTCGACGCTAACCCGCTGCGGCGGGCCGGACACGCTCCGGGTTGCCGGGCCGTGCCGCGGGTGGTTCGCTCAACGGCATCCTCCGTGGTCCAGGGACGAGCCGCGGACCCCGAGACGGTGAGGTGCCCGATGGCCACGACGCCGCTGGAGAGACCGCTGGAGACGTCGCTGGAGCGCGGGGCGCTCGCGGCGCTGGACCTGCGAGACCGCCCCCTGGAGGAGCTGCGCGAGGCGTACGCCGACCGCTGGCGGCTCGTCGCCGGCACCACGGCGCAGCACCCGGCCGAGGAGGAGCTGGCCCGCAGCGCCCGCGAGATCAACGACCTGGAGCGCCGGTGCCGCCCGCCGGCGCGCGCGCTGCCCCGCAGCACGGGCCCGGACCCCTCCACGTTCCTGGGCTGACCAGTCCCGGGCCGGCCGTCGCGCCCCGACCGGGCCGTCCGGCACGCGCCCGCGCGCGCGGCCTGGCACCCTCGGGGGGAGTCGGTCGGCGGGAGGGGTTCGGTGGACGTTCGTGCGGACGCGGTCGCGGCGGCGGTGGCCGACGTGGCGGGGGTGCTGGCCCAGCGCGGTGAGCCCCTGGACCTGGCGCACCGGCTGGTGCACCACACGGCGGACCTGGTGTCCGCGAGCGCGGTCGGGTTCCTGGTGGAGGACGCCGCGGGACGGTTGAGCCTGCTGGCGGCCAGTTCCAGCGAGGCGGTCGTCGTGGAGCTGTTCCAGCTGCAGAACGACGAGGGCCCGTGCCTGGACTGCTACCGCGACGCCACCCCGACGGCGGCCTCGACCGCGGCGGAGCTGACCGCGCGGTGGCCGCGGTTCGCCGCGAAGGCGATCTCGCAGGGCATCGTCTCCGTGCACACCCTGCCCGTGCAGGTGCTGGGCCGCACGGTCGGTGCCCTGAACCTGTTCCGGGACCGCGAGGGCCCGTTCTCGGCGGTGGAGACGGACGTGGCGCACGCCATGGCCTCGTTCGGCGCCGTGGGCATCGGCCAGCTGGTGGCCGGCGCCGAGGGCGACCGGCTGCGCGACCAGCTGCAGGAGGCCCTCGACAGCCGGGTCGTGCTGGAGCAGGCGAAGGGCGTGCTGGCCGAACGTCACCGGGTCCACCCGGACGACGCCTTCACGCAGCTGCGCACCCGGGCCCGGGCTCAGCGGCGGCGGTTGCGGGACGTGGCGAGCGAGGTCGTCGCCCAGCTCGGAGAGGTCCCGGCGGGGCAGGCGTAGGGGTTCACCGCCTCGTCCAGTTCCGCTGGACGAGGCGGTCGACCGGCCCGGTCCCCGGTTCGGCGCTGCGCAGGTCGCCCAGCAGGGCCGAGGCCAGGTCGTAGAGCTTGACGTTGTGCCGCTGGGAGACCTCGGACAGCTGCCGGAAGGCGGTGTCCTCGTCGCAGCGCAGCAGCGCCATGATCGCGCCCTTGGCCATGTCGATGACGGGGCGGCGCGTCAGCGCCGTCCGCAGCTGCTCCACCTCGGCCTGCAGGGCCTCCACGTCGACGTCCTGGTGCACGCCGTCGACGTGCACACCGTCCACGTGCACGCCGTCCTCGTGCGCGCCGTCGAGGCGGCGCGAACCGTTGAGCATCCTCGTGCGTCCTCCGGTGCAGCCGACCCCCCGCCGGTCGGCGGGAGGCGGTTCGCGCAGCGAGGTCTGGGCGGTGCGAAGCCGACGAGGATCCTACGACGACAGGTGCGGTCCGAGCAGACTGAGGTCAGCCTCCGAGAGGCGTTCCTTCGCCGTGGCCAGCTGGTGCCAGTGCGGGTAGCGCAGCGGGACGGCGCTGACGGCGTCGAGCCGGGCCCGCTCGTCGTCGGCCAGGACGAGGTCGGCCGCGGCCAGGTTGTCGGCCAGCTGCTCCTCGGTGCGGGCCCCGACGACCAGCGACGTCACGCCGGGTCGGCCCAGCAGCCACGCGAGGGCGACCTGCGCGGCCGAGACGCCGTGCGCGGAACCCACCTCGACGAGGGCGTCGACGATGTCGTGGAGCTTGCCCTCGTCGTGGACGGGCGGTTCGCTCCACTCCCCCAGGTGCCGCGACCCCTCGGGCGCGCTGGCGTCGCGGCGGTACTTGCCGGACAGCAGGCCCCCGGCCAGCGGGCTCCACACGAGGATCCCCAGGTCCTGGTCGAGGCTGAGCGGAACGAGCTCGTCCTCGGCGTCGCGGGCCTGCAGCGTGTAGTGGATCTGCTGGGAGACGTAGCGCTGGTAGCCGTGTGCGTCGGAGGTCGCCAGGGCCTTCATGAGCTGCCAGCCGGTGTGGTTGGAGACGCCGACGTAGCGGACCTTGCCGGAGCGGACGAGGGTGTCGAGGGCCTCGAGGGTCTCCTCCAGCGGGGTCTGCCCGTCCCACTCGTGGATCTGGTAGAGGTCGATGTGGTCGGTCCGCAGCCGCTTCAGGCTCCGCTCGGCCGAGCGGACGAGGTGGTAGCGAGACGCGCCGCCGTCGTTGGGGCCGGGGCCCACGACCATGCGGGCCTTGGTGGCGACCAGGACGTCCTCGCGGCGGCCGGCGTCCAGCCCCTGCAGGACCTCGCCGGTGATCTCCTCGCTGAGACCGTCGGAGTACATGTCCGCGGTGTCGAGGAGGTTCACGCCGGCGTCCAGGGCCAGGCCCACCTGGCGGCGGGCGGCGTCGACGTCGGTGTTCCCGACGGCGGCGAAACCCCCCTTCCCGCCGAACGTCATCGTCCCCATGGTGATCGTCGAGACCCGCAGCCCCGACCTTCCCAGTCGTCGGTACTCCATGGTCCGGACGCTACCCCCGTGCCGCCCGCGCGGCCCGCGCCAGGTCCACGGTCCGCACGACGGCCTTCCCGCCGCCGACCGTGACGGTGCCACCCTGGAAGTCCTGCACGAGCGCGCCGGCCACGGTCCGGGCCCCGGAGACGGGGTAGCCGAGCGGGCCGGTCTCCCAGCCCCGCGCCGCCCACGCGTCGCGGACCGCGGGCGGCACGACGTGGGTCCCGGCGGCGGCGGTGTAGATCGACCCGTGCTGGAAGTGCGCGAACGCACCGCCGGGCAGCCGCGTCAGCGACGTCGTGGGGAACCCCAGGGACCCGTTCTCCCACCCGGTCGCGCCGTAGGCGTCGAGGACGGGCCCGCTCAGCACCTGCGCGCCGGTGGCCGGGGACCAGTAGGCCAGGCCGCCCTGGAACCGTTGCACCGCACCGCCGCGGACCGCGAACTCGGCGCCCAGGGGGTAGCCCAGCGCCCCGCCCTCCCAGCCGAGGGCGGCCCAGCGGTCGCGGATGGCCCCGCGCACCACGGCCCCGCCCGTGGCCGGGCTCCAGTAGATCGAGCCGCCCGCGAAGTGCTGCCCGAACCCGCCGGCGCGCAGCGGCCCGAACTCGGCGGCGGCCGGGCGCCCCAGGTACCCGGCGTCCGCGCCCGTGGCCCCGTAGGTGCCCAGGATCGCGCCCTCGACGGGGACGCCGGCGTAGCTGCGCGCACCGTCGGCGACCGGCGGGGTGCGGCGGGCGGCCCCGAAGTCGGCGACCCAGTAGGAGCGCCACACGGTCCGGCCCCCCGACCACAGCGTCGTGTGGACGAGCCCGATACCCACGGCGGTGTGCTCGGGGTCCAGCAGCACGGCCCGGTGCGCGGGCGAGGCCACCCACGTCCGGACGGCCAGGTCGCCGTTCAGGAGGCCGTGGGTGTCGGGGCTGCCCGTGTCGGCGGTGGCGACGATCTCGCCCCAGGCCGGGAAACCCGACAGCAGCGTGCCCAGGGCCGGATTGTGCCGCATGCCGTCGCCCTGGCCCAGGACGTCGGCCCAGTCCTGCGCGACCGTCTCCAGCAGGGGGTCGAGGGTCACCGCGGGCACGCCGGCGGCGGCGCGCTCGCGGTTGAACCCGTCGAGGACCTGCTGCTGCTGGGTCGCGGCGGGCACGACGGGCTGCAGGACCTGCGCGGCGGCCGCCGCGGGTGCGGCGGACGCCAGCTCGAGGCCCCCGGCGCACGGAAGCGCCACGAGCGCGGCCAGCACGGGGGCGAGGAAGCAGGAACGGGTCACCCGGGAGGCATCGTCGCGCCGGGCGCCTCACGGCAGCGCCCGCGCGGATGGCCCCGTCCGGCCGCAGCCGGGTGACGCTGGGTGACCGGCCCCGCCGCGCCGGCGCGCTAGGCCTCCTCGATCGCCGCCGGCCGCAGCTGGGCCGCGCGCACCCGCGCCACGTCCAGCTTCTGCGACCGGTCGAAGGAGTAGACGCCGTTCTGCTCCTGGAACACGTCGGTGAGCTGGGTGTAGCAGTACCCGAACATCAGCGGGTCGCCCAGCAGGACGCCGGTCAGGCCCTCGAAGCGGTGGTGGAACTCCTCCTCGCTGCGCGGGGCCTCGCCGTAACCCCACGACGACTCCGCGCCGCGGTCGACCGAGGAGTCGCTGGCGGCGGTGTCCGGCCGCCACCAGATCCCGCCGAACTCGCTGCAGAACCACGGCTGCCCCTGGTACGGCAGGGAGATGACGGTGCTGGTGCCGTGCACGAAGTTGGTGTCCGGTTCCCCCTTCGCCAGGCCGGCCATCTCGCGGGCGAACTGCGCCGGGTCCTGGGTGTAGTTGTGCGAGTCCCACACGTCCGACTCCAGGACGCGGTGGGAGTAGCCCGAGGCGTCCAGGACGGGGCGGGAGGTGTCCATCGCCTTGGCGGCCAGGAACATCGCGCGCGTGACGTCGTCGAGGACCTGCCCGCGGTCGGTGAGCGGCTGGTGGGTCTCGTTGAGCCCGCACCAGCCGACGATCGAGGGGTGGGAGTAGTCCCGTTCGAGCGCCTCGAGCCACTGCGCGACGAAGTTCGGCGTCGGCTGCTGGTACTCCCCGCGGTGGCTGCTGCCCTCCTCGGCCGCGCCCCAGTCGCCGAACTCGCCCCACACGAGGTACCCGAGCCGGTCGGCGTGGAACAGGAACCGCTCCTCGAAGACCTTCTGGTGCAGGCGGGCGCCGTTGAAACCGGCCGCCAGGCCCAGCTCGACGTCGCGGCGCAGCGCCTCGTCGGTGGGGGCCGTCATGAGCCCGTCGGGGTAGTACCCCTGGTCGAGCACGAGCCGCTGGAACACGGGGCGGCCGTTGAGCAGGACGGCCTTGCCGTCGATGCTCACCGAGCGCAACCCCGCGTAGGTCTCCACGGTGTCGACGACGGCGCCGTCGGCGTCGGTCAGCGTCACGGTCACGTCGTACAGGTGGGGGTCCTCCGGGCCCCACAACCGGACCCGGTCGGCGGGCACGGGCAGCACCAGGCGCGGGGACAGGTCCAGGTCGGCGCGGACGGTGGCGCTCGCGACCTGCCCGGCGTCGTCGCGGACCGAGGCCGTGAGCGTCCAGCCCGCCCGGTCCCCCGCCGCGCCGGTGCCCGCCGGGCCGCCGCCGCGCCGCAGCGGCTGCTCCAGGTGGAACGTGGAGCCGGCGACGTCGGGGGTGATCCGGGGCCGGCCCAGGCTGACGTCGGGCACCGGCTCGGCCCACACGGTCTGCCAGATGCCCGTGGTGCGCGTGTAGAGGCACTCGTAGTTGCCGTACCGGGTCGACTGCTTGCCGCGGGCCTGGGGGCCGTACCGGTCGTCGCGGGCGCGCACGACGACCGTGACGGTGCCCGTGCGGTGGCCGAGGTCGGCCGTGAAGGGGGTGAAGCCGCCGCGATGGCGCACGACCTCCTCGCCGTCGACCCAGACGGTGGCGTCGTGGTCGACGGCGCCGAAGTGCAGCAGCGTGCGCCGACCGGCCCACGCCGCGGGGATCGTCAGCTCCCGCCGGTACCAGACGGCGGCCAGGAAGTCGGTGTCCCCGACGCCGGACAGCTCGGACTCGGGGGCGAAGGGGACGGTGATCGTGCCGGTCAGGTCCCGCTCGCGCAGCCCCCGCTCCAGGCCGGAGTCGCCGCGGTCGACCTCGAAGCCCCAGGTGCCGTTGAGGTTCACCCAGTCGGTGCGGACCATCGAGGGTCGGGGGTACTCGGGGCGCGGGGTGGTGGGCACGTGCTGCTCCTCGTCGTCGATGGGCGTGCCGGTCCAGTCTGCCGGGCGAAGTACATCGTTGCAAGCAACCCTCCCGCGACCTCCCCGCAGCGGTTCCGCAACATCTATGCAGCGTTGCAAAGCCCGTGCTAGGTTCCGCACCACTGACCGGGACAGTGCTGTTCCTGGTCAGTCGTGAGCACGAATCGTGACCACGACCGCCAACGACGGCAGGGACGGACATCGAGTGAACAGCCATCCCCCCAACCCCTCCCCCCGGGGTGCCCTCAGCCGGCGCAACCTGCTGCGCGGCGGTGCCGCCGCGGGCGGGCTCGGCCTGGTCGCCGCGACCGCCGGGTGCGGCTCCCCGCTGGCCGCCGGCCTGGCCGGCACGCCGCTCAACCCCGGGACGGTCACCTTCTGGAACCTCTTCGGCGGCGGCGACGGCGCCCGCCTGCTGCTCATGCTGGACGAGTACCGCAAGCAGCAGGGCAGCCCGGACTCGCTGGTCGCGGCCACCTTCGCCTGGGGCAACCCGTACTACACCAAGGTGTCGCTGGCGACGCTGGGGAACAAGCCGCCGGACGTCGCGGTCGCCCACCTCACCCGGGCCTCCAACCTGGCCGCCGCGGGCCTGCTGGAACCGATCACGGACGAGACGCTGGCGCTGGTGGGCCTCGAGGTCGAGGACTTCACCCCCGCGGCGTGGGAGGCCGCCTCGTTCGAGGGGCAGTCCTACGCGATCCCCATGGACACCCACCCCTGGGTGCTGTTCTACGGCACCGAGGTCTGCCAGCAGGCCGGGCTCCTCGGTGCGGACGGCAAGCTCGCGAGGATCCAGGGCCTGGAGGCCTGGGAGGCGGCGCTGACGGCCGCGAAGGAGACGACCGGCCGCTACGGGGCCGCGACCGCGTCCGTCGGCGACGACTCCAACTGCTGGCGCTTCGTGAACACCCTCTACAGCCAGCGCGAGGGTGCCGCGCCGCTCATGAGCGAGGAGGGCCAGGAGATCACCATGGACGACGACCTCATGGTCGACACCCTCGGGGCGATCCAGCGCTGGACCGACACCGGGCTCATGCCGAAGGTCGTCGACGTCCCCGGCGCCGAGCTCATGCTCTCGCAGGGCGAGACGGCGTTCTTCATGAACGGCGAGTGGGAGATCACGACGCTGCAGAGCATCGAGGGCCTGGACTTCAGCATGGCCGCCTTCCCCCAGCTGTACGAGAAGCCGGCCGCGCACGCCGACTCGCACGCGTTCGTGCTGCCGAAGATGGACCGCGACGCCGACCAGCTGGAACGGGCCATGGGCTTCGTGCACTCGATGCTCGAGCAGGGCATGACGTGGGCCGAGGGCGGCCACGTCCCCACCTACCTGCCGATCTTCGACAGCGAGGAGTACAAGACGCTGGAACCGCAGGCCGACTACGCCGAGACCGCGACGTACGCCTCGTACGACCCGGCGGCCTGGTACTCCGGCTCGGGCTCGAACTTCGAGACGGTCACCGGCTCGCAGATCGGCCTCGTCATGCAGGGGCTGTCGACCCCGGAGGCGGCCGTGGCCCGCATCCGGTCCCAGCTGGAGACCTACGCGCGGACGGCGAACCCGCTGTGACCGCGCACCCCACGACCCCGAGCCCCGCTGGAGGACCCCGATGAGCGCCCAGACCCTCGGCGCGCCGACGGTGACGCGCACCGTCGCGCGAGGCACCGACTCCGACCGCCTGCGCCGCAGCGGCAAGGCGTGGCTGTTCATCGCCCCCTTCGGCCTCTTCTACCTCGCCTTCCTGCTCGGCCCGTCGCTGTACATGTTCGTCGCGAGCTTCTTCGACACGAGCATCGTCAAGACGGGGCTGGGCAACTTCATCGGCCTGGAGAACTACACGACGCTGCTGTCGTCGTCGGACTTCTGGGCCTCGATGTGGCACACGCTGCAGTTCACCCTCTACACCGTCCCCCCGCTGGTGGTCCTGTCGTTCGTCTTCGCCGTGCTGGCGAACCGGATGCAGCGCGGCCAGGTGTTCTGGCGGATGGCGTTCTTCACCCCGTTCATCCTGCCGTCGGCGGCCATCTCGCTGATCTGGGTGTTCATCTTCACCGCCGACACCGGCCTGTGGGCCACCGTGCAGAAGTGGTTCGGCAGCGACGCCCCCACCCCGGTGCTGGCCACCCCGAGCCTGGCCATGGTCGGCATCGCCGTCGCGACCGTCTGGTGGACCATCGGCTTCAACTTCATCCTCTACCTGGCCGGCCTGCAGGACATCCCCCGCGAACTGTACGAGGCGGCGGCCATCGACGGGGCGACGCCGTGGCAGCAGATCCGCCACCTGACCATCCCGCTGCTCAGCCGCACGACCACGCTGGTCCTGCTGCTGCAGATCATCGCCAGCCTCAAGATCTTCGACCAGGTGTACCTCATGACCAACGGCGGTCCGGGCACGAGCACGGAGACGGCGCTGGTGTTCATCACCAAGACCGGTTTCACCGACTACCGCATCGGCGCGGCGGCCGCCGCCTCGTTCCTCCTGTTCGTCGTCATCGTCGTGATCGCCCTCGTCCGCCAGATCGTCGAGCGCGCCCAGCAGAAGGGAGCCTGAGATGGCCACCACCGGTGCCGCGAGCACCTCCCGCCGGGCCGGCATCTCCGCCGCCGCCCCGCCGCCCCGCGTCGCGCGCGTCGCGGCCAACGGCGGCAAGACGTTCAACCGCATCGCCGTCGTCGTGCTGAGCGTCTTCGCCGTCCTGTGGCTCGTCCCGAGCCTGTGGGCGATCAAGACGTCGTTCACCGCGAACTCCGTCTCGGCGCTGGGCACCCAGGCCATCCTGGAGGACATCAACCCGACGCTGGCCTCGTACTCCACGCTGCTCGGCGGCGGGGACCTGTGGAACTGGTACCTGGCCAGCTTCATCACCTCGACGCTGTCGGCGGTGCTGGTCGTCCTCTTCGCCTCGATGGCCGCCTTCGCCCTGTCCCGGATGCGCTTCCGCGGGCGCCAGGTCGTGTTCCTGCTCGTCATCGCCGGGATCATGGTTCCCGCCGACGTCCTGATCATCCCGATCTTCCAGATGCTCAACTCCGTCGGCCTGCTCAACACCTACTGGGCCGTGATCTTCCCGCAGGTCTCCAGCGTCATCGCCCTGTTCGTCTTCAAGCAGTTCTTCGACGGGCTGCCCAACGAGCTGGAGGAGGCCGCCCGCCTCGACGGCGCCGGCAGCTGGCGGATCTACTGGTCGGTCATCATGCCGCTGTCGCGGCCCGTCCTGGCGGCCATGGCGATCGTGACCTTCGTCGGGGTGTGGAACAACCTCATCCTGCCGCTGTTCGTCCTGTCCAACCCCGACCTCATGACCATCCCGGTGGGGCTGGCGACGGTGCAGGGCTCCTACGGTCAGCGCTTCTCCGACATCCAGGCCTCCACGGTCCTCGGTGCCCTGCCGCTCGTCATCCTGTTCGTCATCTTCCAGCGCCGCATCGTCGAAGGTGTGGCCGGGACCGGCCTGAAGGGCTGAACCACCTGTGAGCAACCTCCACGGGGTCGTCGACCTCGACGTGGCCGGCGCGACCATCAGCCGGCACCTCTACGGCCACTTCGCCGAGCACCTGGGCCGCTGCATCTACGAGGGGTTCTGGGTCGGGGAGGACTCCGACATCCAGAACTCCGCCGGGATCCGGGACGACGTCGTCCAGGCGCTGAAGGACATCAGCATCCCCAACCTGCGCTGGCCCGGGGGCTGCTTCGCCGACGAGTACCACTGGATGAACGGCGTCGGCCCCCGCGAGGAACGCCCCTCGATGGTCAACACCCACTGGGGCGACGTCGTGGAGGACAACTCCTTCGGCACCCACGAGTTCATGCGGCTGTGCGAGCTGCTGGGCGCCGAGCCCTACGTCTCGGGCAACGTGGGGTCCGGGACGGTCGCGGAGATGGCCGACTGGGTGGAGTACCTCACCCGCTCCGGCGACGCCCCGATGTCCCGGCTGCGCCGCGAGCACGGCCGCACCGAGCCGTGGAAGGTGCCGTTCTGGGGCATCGGCAACGAGTCGTGGGGCTGTGGCGGCAACATGACCGCCGAGCAGTACGCCCAGCTCGCCTCGCAGTTCTCCACGTACTGCCGCAACCACGACGGCAACGAGCTCTACCGCATCGCGGCCGGCCCCCACCGGGACGACTACGCCTGGACCGAGACGCTGATGAAGTCGATCAGCACCCTCGGCGGCCCCGTCGAGGAGCGGCACCACCAGCGCTGGCAGGCGCTGTCGTTCCACTACTACACGCACGCCACCGACGACTGGAAGCACAAGGGCTCGGCGACGGAGTTCAGCGCCGCCGAGTACCACGCGACGATGGTCAACGCCTGGCGCATCGACGAGATCGTCCGCGGCCACGCCCGCGTCATGGACGTCTACGACCCCGAGGCCACGGTCGGGCTCGTGTGCGACGAGTGGGGCACCTGGTGGGACGTCGAACCCGGCACCAACCCCGGGTTCCTCTTCCAGCAGAACACCCTGCGCGACGCCCTCGTCGCCGGCCTGCACTTCGACGTGTTCCACGCCAACGCGCGCCGGCTCGTCATGGCGAACATCGCCCAGACGGTCAACGTGCTGCAGGCCATGGTGCTGACCGACGGGGCGCGGATGGTGCTCACCCCGACGTACCACGTGTTCGCGATGAACGCCGGGCACCAGGACGCCACCCACCACGCCGTGCAGGTGACGTCGAGCGACGCGCGGTTCGAGGGCGAGCAGGGGGCCTACCCGACCCTGACGACGTCGGTGAGCTCCAAGGACGGCACCGCCCTGGTCTCCCTGACCAACCTCGACGTCGACGCCCCCGCCACCGTGCGCCTGGACCTGCGCGGCCGCGACTGGCAGGTCTCGGCGGCCCGGGTGCTGTCGGCGCCGACCGTGCAGGCCCACAACACCGTCGAGGCGCCGGGGACCGTGGCCCCCGCCGCGTTCGACGGGGCCCGCCGCGACGGCACGAGCCTCGTGGTGGACCTGCCCGCCCACTCCTTCGCCACGGTCGAGCTGACCCTCGGCTGAGCCCGCCGGGGCGGGACCCCCGAACGCGCCCGGGCGCGGCCGCACAGGTCGCGCCCGGGTGCTCCCACGCGGAGGTCCCACCCCACGGTGATCAAGCACTGCGGTGATCAAGCACTCCCGTGATCAAGCACTCCCGTGATCAAGCACTCCCGTGGGCGGCGAGCACCTCGTCCAGCCGGTCCGCGGGCAGCCCCCGCCCGTCGGAGCGGGGCCAGTGCACGCAGACCTCGTCGAAACCGGCGTCGGCCAGGGCCGCGGCGAAGCGGGGGTAGTCGGCGTAGGCGTCGCGCTCGTCCAGGCTCAGCAACGCGGTGCGGCGGACCCCGGCGGACCCCTCGACCTGCCCGAACCGGGCCAGCGGGGCGGTGAACCGCTCGACGGGGTCCCCGTGGGCGTCGCCGTAGGTGACCCAGCCCTGGCCCGTGCGGGCGGCGAAGCGCATGCCCCGGGGCCCGGCGGCGGCGACGGTCAGGGGGACGGTGCCGTGGACGGGGCCGGGGACGTTGCGGGCGTCGACGGCCGCGTAGTGCTCACCGCGGGCGTCGGTGGCGCGCCGGCTCAGCAGGGTCCGCAGCAGACCCGCCCACTCCTCGAACCGGTCTTGGCGCTGCCGCGGGGTCAGCGCGGGCAGTCCCAGGACGGCGGCGTCCTCGGCGGACGTGCCCGCCCCCACCCCCAGCTCGACCCGGCCGCCGGAGAGCTGGTCCAGCGTCATGACCTCGTGCGCGAACGTCACGGGGTGGCGGTAGTTGGGGGTCGCCACGAGGGTCCCCAGGCGGACGCGCTCGGTGCCGGTGGCGGCCGCGGCCAGCAGCGGGACCGCGGCGTACCAGGGCCCGTCGCGCAGGTCCCGCCAGGACAGGTGGTCGTAGCTGAACACCGTCCGCACCCCGGCCTCCTCAGCCGTGCGGGCGGTGGCGGTGAAGTCGGCGGGGTGCAGGTCGTTCAGGACGACGCAGGACAGGTCCACCCGGCGAGGCTAGTGCGCGCCGCCCCGGCCCCGTCGGCGCGACCACCAGCGGGCCAGCCGGCCACCGGGAGCGGGTTCGACGACCGGCGGCGCCGGGACGGGCGGCCGGCGCCGGTGCCACTCCTGCACGAGCGCCTCGACGTCGAGCAGGGCGGTGACGACGGGAGGACCGTCGGCCGGGCGGCGGTACTGCTCGCGGACCCGGTCGTTGAAGTCGTCCACGACCGCGCGGACCGCGGCCTCGGAGACGAGCTCGTGCACGTCGCGCTGCAGGACCTCGCGCTCGCGGCGCAGCGCCAGGGCCGGCGGCAGCATCCCCGTGACGTCGAACCCCTCGCGGCGGGCCTTGTCGGCGGCCCACTGGTCGGCGGAGAACCCCCGGTCCAGCCCGCGCAGGGGCTCACCCGCCCCGCACAGGCCGTCGAAGGCCCCGCGCTCCTGGGCCTCGCGGACCTGGCGCTCGATCCAGTCCTCGAAGGAGGTCCCGGCGGGTTTGCGCACGGTCCCGAAGCTAACCAGCCGTCCGCACCCGGTCAACGCGGAGGACCCGCCGTGGTCGGGCACTGCGGTGGTCGGGCGCGGTCAGGGGTCAGTGCCCGTGCGCGAGGGTGGTCAGCGGGCGGCCGTCCGCCGGCACGTCGCCGACGGGGACCCAGCCGGTGGCCGGCCCCTCGGTGCCGTCGGCGCCGACGGCGCCCACCGACACCAGCAGCTGCGAGGAGGTCAGCAGCAGCCCCGCGTCCCGCTCGACCTCGTACCGCGCGGGCGGGGAGGTCCCCGCGGCCGCCGTGACGACCAGCGAGGTCCCCTCGACGGTGTCGTCCGCCGCGGCCCCGGCGGGGACCCCCTCGGCGCTGGCGTAGCGGACGGCGTAGGACACGGCTCCCGGCACCGGCGCCCAGCGCAGCTCCCAGTCGACGCTCCACCGCACCACCGGCGCCCCGTCGGGGCCGGTGCCGTCCCGCCGCTCCTCCACGGTGGCGACGCGCAGGTCGCCGGGGGCCGCGGACACGCGCGGGGCGGGTGGGGAGGGCGGTGAGGAAGGCGGTGGGGACGGCGGCCGGGACCCGGCCGCCGAGCAACCCGCGACCGCCAGGAGCACCGCCAGCGCGGCACCCGCCCGGGCCGGTCTCACCACTCGACCGGCCCGAAGACCTCGCCGTTGGCGTACACCGTCCGGTCGGGCACGACCTGCCCCACGGCCAGTTCGCTGCCGACCACGACGCTGCGCTCGCCGACCACCGCCCCGTTGCGCACCAGGGAGCGGAAGACCACCGCACCGTCGCCGAGGCGGACGTCGTTGCCGATCGTGGTGGGCGCGGCGACCCCGGTGGTGGGGTCCACGGCCGGGCGCCCGCCGCCGTGGACGACGACGCGCTCGCCGTAGGTCACGCGGTTCCCCACCGACAGGTCGGACCCCTCCAGGGCGTGGAAGATCGTGCCGTCGCCCATCCTGCGCACCGTGCCGACCGAGAAGGGCCCGCCCTCGTCGGCGCGCAGCGAGATGCGCGAGCCCATGCGCTGCGACAGGGTCCGCAGGTCGTCCTCGAAGCACACGTCGCCGATGACCCGGTTGCGGAACCCGGGGTCGCGCACCTCCGGGCCCGTGCACAGCGCCGACTCCACCGCGGGGGCGTCCCGGGACCGGTCGAACTCGTTGCCGCCGGGGTCGACGTTGAGGCCGCGGACCGCGTCGGGTTCCTCCGAGGCCAGGCGGGTGTACTCGCGGGCCAGGCCGACGTTGACCTCCACGACGGCGGCGTTGAACAACCGGTCGGCCTCGACGAGCGGGCGGACCTTGCCCAGCGCCGGGTCGTCGGCCTCGGCCTGCGTGCGCACGTCCTTGCCCGGCAGGACGAGGGTCCCGCTGCGCAGCACGACCCCCGGCCCGACCCGGCTGAGGGCGGACAGGCCGGTGTCGCGTTCCAGCACGGCCCCGTCGACGAGCGCGCCGAAGCTGACGAAGACGCCCGAGTCGGCCGGGTCGGCGGCCCCCACGCCCAGGCGCGCCGGTCCCCGCACGGCCGACCCGTGGGCCAGGATGACCCGCTCACCGGTCCGCACCCCGTCGGTGGGGCGCAGCCCCGCGGCGGCCATCGCCCGTTCCTGCGCGGCGCTGCGCGGCAGCAGCGCCTCCACGCGCACGGAGTCCTGCACGTTGGACTCCGGCCCGATGGCGATGCCCGCGCGCCGGCCGGAGAACAGCTGGGCGAAGGGACCGACGTAGACGCGCTCGCCCAGCTCCACCGACGGCGGGTACCGCACCTGCACCGTGGGGTCGACGAACGACGCCCGGTCCAGCGCCTCCCCCGCCGCCTCCCCCGCCGCCGGGCCCACCGCGGGTGGCCCGGCGGCCCGGGCCGGCGCGGCCAGGACCGTCGCCGTCAGGCACGCCACCGCCACCGATCCGCCCAGCAGCCGCCGGGACCGTCCTCGCACCCGTTGCACCACGTCGCCCTCCCGCTTCCGCACCACCACCCTGTGGACTTCCAGTGCAGCACCGCAGGGCCCGCGGTGAGGGACCAGCGCGTGTCGGGGGCGGGAGTGCTCGACCACCGCGGTGCTCGACCACGGGAGGGTTCGTCAGGGTCAGGCGAACGAGGCGGCCCACTCCCGCACGCGCGCGGCGCTCTCGGCCTCGGACAGGTCCACGACGCGCGTCACGATCGACCAGCGGACCCCGAAGGGGTCGCGCACGCTGGCGAACCGGTCGCCGGAGACGAAGTCCGCGACGGGTTCGCGGACGGTCGCCCCGGCCGCCTCGGCGCGCGCGACGACGGCGTCGACGTCGGCGCAGTACAGCCCCAGCGAGAAGCAGTCGTCGTCGCCGCCGGGCCCGGCGACGAGGTGGTACGCCGGGTTCGGCTCGCCCAGCTGCAGGTGCCCGTGGCCGAAGTCGAGGTCGGCGTGGACGACGACACCGCCCACCTCGGTGACGTCGACGACGCGGGCGCCGAAGACGTCGCGGTAGAACTCGACGGCCTCCCGCGCGCGGGGGACCGCCACGAAGGGCGTGAGGCTGGTCGCGCCGCGCGGGACGCCGTCGGTCGTGTGCTCACCAGTGGTCATGGGCACCACCGTGCCGCCGGGCCCACCCCCCGCGCTTGAACCTTCGCGCCACTACCGTCGGGGCGTGGACCTCCCCACGCGCGGCGTCCTCTACCCGGCGCGGCTGTCGCGGTTCACGCGGTTCCCCGCCACCGGGCCGGTCGCCGACGTCGTGCGCTGGTTCTGGGTGCCGCAGTGGGACGTCGAACCGGGCCGCGTCTCGCGCCAGCACGTCGTGGGGTACCCGGGCAGCAACCTCGTCGTCGAGTCGCGCGACGGCGGTCTCGTCGGGTTCGCCGGGCCCACGACGCGCCGTTCCCACCAGGACCTGACGGGCCGCGGCTGGGCCGTCGGCGCGCACCTGCAACCCGCGGCGGTCCCGGCGCTGTCCCCCGACCCGGCCGCCGACCGCGACCGCTACCGCCGCCTGGACGCCCCCGGTCTGCACGCCGCGGTCGCGGCGCAGGTCGACGCCGGCCGCCTGGAGGCCGCCGCGGGTGTGCTGGGGCGGTGGATCGCCGACCGGGTCGGGCCGGTCGGCGACGAGGGCCGCACCGCGAACGCGCTCGTCGCCGTCGTCGACGCCGACCCCTCGATCGTGCGGCTGGAGGACGCCGCCCGGCGGGTGGGGTGCTCCCCGCGCACCCTGCAGCGGCTGGCCCGCCGGTACGTGGGGCTGCCGCCGGCGGCGCTGATCCGCCGCCGGCGCCTGCAGGAGGCCGCCGAACGCGTCCGCACCGACCGCACGGCGGACCTCGCCGAGATCGCCGCGGACCTGGGGTACGCCGACCACGCGCACCTGACGCGCGAGTTCCGGCAGGTGCTGGGGATGGCTCCCAGCGAGTACCGCCGCGACCTGCCTCAGCCCTGAACGGGTCCGGCGGCCCCGTCCTCGTCCTCGTCCTCGTCGGTGGGCCGGAAGAAACCGTCGACGACGTCGAGCACGGCCCCGGCCAGCCCCGGCCGCGCCGTCCACGGCTCCACCGGCGACAGCACGCCCAGCTCCACGAGACGGGCCAGGCGTTCGCGGGTCGCCTCGAACTCCTCCGCGTCCCCCGACGCCTCCAGCGACGCGCGCAGCTCCGCCGACGTCATGGGCTGCAGCACCGAGGACGTCACGACCGTCAGCGCACCCACGACCGCCGCCGGCGACGTGGTCGTCGCCAGCACCCCGGTGACGACCGTGGCGAGCGCGAACGTCGCCACCTGGTAGCGCCGCTCGGGGTCCTGCGCGTCGACGACGGCCGTGCGCCCGCCCTCGAACGTCAGGACGCCGTCGCCGGCCAGGTCCAGCAGGACCGCGACGGGGTCGACCTCGGGGACGGCGGAGAACTCCTCGCGCAGCACGTCCACCGCGGGGCTGTCGGCCGGTTCCCGGCCCTGCAGGTCCACCCCGGCGGCCAGCGCGTCGAACGCGCGCCAGAACGCCGCGACGACGGGCAGGCCCTCCAGGTCCGCCAGCCGGTCGGCCAGCGGCACCCGCGCCTCCACGGCCGCCAGCGCGTCCAGCACCCCCGCCTGACCCGAGGCCGAACCGCCGACCCCGCCGGAGGCGACGTCGAGGCAGTCGGCGAGTTCCTCGGGTTCCCCGGCCCACTGCTCGGACTCCCCCAGGAACATCAGGTACGACGTCCACGCCAGCCGGGTCTCGTCGACGAGTTCCTGCGGGTCGAGGCCGTTGTCCTGCGCCACGGCGGGGACGACCTCGGTGAACAGCTCCGCGAGGTCGGCCGCGGCGAAGCGCGTGGCGGTGGCCGGGACGAGGTCGAACCCGAAGCTCAGCGCGAACCACCCCAGGGACTCCATGAGCCGCGCCTCGACGTCCTCGACGGGCATGGGGGCGTCCTGCTCCTGGCCGGCCTCCTGCGCGTCCTGGTCGAACTCGGCCTCCAGGAACCGGCGGAAGGGGATCTGCAGGTCGCCGAGGACCCGGCCCCCCGCACGCAGCGGCGACATCTGCGACAGCGCCTCGGCGTGCCGGGCCGGGTGACCGCGGGACTTCTTCTTTTTGGGCACCGTCCGACCCTAGGGCCTGGGCCTCGCACCGGTCCCCCCGGGAGCGCGGACCTCCAGACCCGGCCCGGGCGTGAAACCCAGCCGCGCGTACACCCGGGCGGCGGCGTCGTCGACGGGTTGCAGGTGCGCGAACCGCGCCCCGGCCGCGAACGCCCGCGACAGCGCCCACGACGACAGCCCCGCCCCCAGCCCCCGGCGCCGGGCCGCGGGCACGACCCCGACCCCGCCGAGCAGCACCGCCGGGCCCGCGTCCAGGTCGGAGGCGACGGTGTAGGCCGCCGCCAGCGGACCGGCGGCCCCGGTCACGAGGACGAGCTCCACGCCCGGCGTCCGCACCAGCTCCGCGAACCGGTCGCGCACCGCGGCCCGGTCCCCGCCGAAGGCGGCGACGTCGACGGCGGCCAGGTCCTCCACGTCGGCGGGCCCGGCCACGCGCGCGGTGCACCCCGGGGGCAGACCGGCCGGCCGGAACGCCGCGGCGTCGACCTGCGCGAGCCGCTGCGCCACGATCAGCTCCCCGCCCCACCCGCTGCCCTCCCGCACGCGCCACGCCCACGGCGTGCCGCGCCGGGCGAACCACGCCGCGACCTCCTGCGGGTCGGCCAGCGCGGGGTCGACGACGTCGGCGCCGTTGTCCTGCGGCGCAGGGGTTCCGCTGCAGGCGGCGCGGACGCCGGGGAACCGGGCGACGGCACCGCCGGGGCGGCCGCCGCTGAGGACGGCCCACGCGTCGGCGTGGGCGGTGAACAGGTCGGGCACCGGGCCAGCGTGCCAGCGGCGACGGGGCCGGAGAAGATGCCCCCGTGCGTGCCGTCCTCGCGGGCTGGTCGAGCCTGCTGCTGCTCGCCGCGTGCGCGGGCGGCCCCGACCCCTCCCCCGGGGCCGGCCCGCCCACCGCGACCGGCCCGTCCACCGGGGCGCCGGGCCCGTCCCCGGTGACCACGCCCGGGCCGGTGGCCGTCGCACCCCCTCCCCCGGGCGCCGTCGCCGACTACCAGCTCGGCGGCCCCTACCCCCCGGCCGCGGGCGTGCGGGTCGTCACGCGCGACCGCACCGCCGACCCCGTCCCGGGCCTGTACTCGATCTGCTACGTCAACGCGTTCCAGACCCAGCCCGGGGAGGAGGACCTCTGGTTCACCCGGTACCCGGACCTGCTGCTGCGCGACGGCGACGGGTCGCTCGTCGAGGACGCGGACTGGCCCGGGGAGTACCTGCTGGACACCTCCACGCCGCAGAAGCGGGCGGCCCTGGCCGAGGTCGTCGGGGCCTGGGTCGACGGCTGCGCCGACGCCGGTTTCCAGGCCGTCGAACCGGACGACCTGGACTCGGCGACGCGCTCGGGCGGGGCGCTGACGATGGACGACGCGTACGCCTACGCGAGCGCGCTGTCCGCACGGGCCCACGCGCGCGGGCTGGCCGTGGCGCAGAAGAACGCGCCGGGCACGACCGCCGCGCAGGCGCGCGCCGCGGGTTTCGACTTCGCCGTGGCCGAGAGCTGCCAGGTGTACGACGAGTGCTCGGCGTACCGCGAGGTCCACGGCGACCACGTCATCGAGGTCGAGTACGCCGACGACGGGCCGCAGAACTTCGCCGACGCCTGCGCGGCCCGCGGCGCGGAGGTCTCGGTGGTCTACCGGGACCGGGACCTGCTGCCGCGGGGCGTGCCCGGGTACGAGTTCGACCGCTGCCCGGCGGCGGGCTGAGCGGGACCAACGGCCCTGTCGCCGGGCGGGGCGGGCCGCTGCACTGGACGTCGTGGACCTCCCCCGACCCGGTGAGCGGCCCGACGACCGGCCGGTCGTCGTGGGTTTCGACGGTTCGGCGCCCGCGCGCGCGGCGCTGCGCTTCGCGGCGCGGCACGCCGTCGCGGTGCGCGCCCCGCTGCGCGTGGTCGCCGTCGCGCGGGACCTGGCCGACGGCCCGTCGTCGCTGACGGCCGCCGAGCGGGCCCTGGCCGCGGCCGACCGCCTGCTGCGCGCGTCCGGCACCCTCGACGCCCGGGCCCAGGTGCGGTGCGGGCCCGTGGCCCGCGGGCTGCTGGAGGCCGCCGCGGGGTCGCGGGTGCTCGTCGTGGGCCGCGGGGCCCGCCCGGGTCCGGTCGTGCGGGACCTGCTGGCCGCCTGCCCCGTCCCGCTGGCCCTCGTCCCGGTCGCCGGTGCCCGCAGCAGCGCCGAGGACGTCCTGGTGCCGCTGGCCGGTGACGCCTCCGACGTGCCCGTCCTGGCCGAGGGACGGGACTGGGCCGTGCGCCGCGGTTCCCGGCTGCACGTGGTGCACGCGCTGCGGACCGGGCCGCGGACCCCCGCCCGGCCCGGGGCCCCCGGCACCGCCGCCGACGACGGGGCCTGCCTCGTCGTGCTCGCCCACCGCGGGGACGGCGCCGAGGACCTGCTGGGCCGGCAGGACCGGCCGGTGCTCCTCGTGCCCGGCTGAGGGGCACCGGCCGTCCACCCGTGGCTGGCGGTCCGCGCCCGGCCGGTGCAGGGTGACCTCGTGCCTGCGGCGATCACGAGTGCGAACACGGTGCGGCGCGGCCGGCGGTCGGTGCTCGCCGGGGCCGCGGCCCGCGGTCTCCTGGGTGGGCTGGCGGGGGCGGCGGCGATGACCGCCAGCCAGCGCCTCGAGCGCGCCGTCACCGGCCGTCCCGCCTCCCACGTCCCGGGGCGGACGCTGCTGCTCCTGGCCGGGCGTTCCCCGTCCGAGGGCGACCGGCCCGGTGCGGCGACCCTGACGATGGTGGTGGCGACGAGCGCGGCGCTGGGCGCGGTGCGCGGGGTGTGGCGGGCCAGCGGGCTGCTGCGGGTCCGCGCCGACGTGGCGCAGACGGTGCTGCGGATCATCGTGGACCAGACGCTCGAGAACGCCACCGGCGCCGGGGCCCCGCCGCGCACCTGGCGCCAGGGCGAGGGCGTCGTGGAGGTCCTGCACGCCGCGGTCGCCGCGGTCGCCACCGGGGCGGTCGTCGAACGCCTCGTCGAGCCGGTGCTGGAGTCGCGGCGCGGCACCACCAGCCACTGAGCCGGCGCCCCCGCGACCCCCGGCGGGGTTCAGCCGGCCGGGGTCGGCGCGGGACGCGTCCCCCGCAGGGGCACCCGCCACCGCACCCGCGTCCCGCCCCCCGAGGCCGGGTCCACCGGTGACTCGACGAGGCAGTCCCCGCCGAGGTCGCGGGCCCGGGCCCGCAGGTTCGCCAGCCCGCTGCGGCGCGTGGACCCGCCCAGGCCCACCCCGTCGTCGGTGACGGTCAGCACCAGTTCCCCGCCGCCCACCTCCAGCCGCACCACGACCGAGGACGCGTGCGCGTGCCGGGCGCAGTTCGTCAGGGCCTCCCGGACCGCGGCCCGCACGTGGTGGGCCAGCTCACCGGCCACCGCCGCGGTCCCCGTCCCGCTCACCAGCAGCGAGGGGGTGAATCCCAGCAGGTCGGCGAACTCCTCGGTCAGGTCCCGCAGCTCCTGCGCGACGTCCTCCTCCGGGACCGGGCTGCGCAGCTGGAAGATCGTGGCGCGGATCGTGCGGATCGTCTCGTCACCGGAGGCGATGAGACCGCGCAGCGCCTCACCCGTCGCGGGGTCCGGGCTGCGCGCGGCCAGCGCCGACATCCGCAGGCCGCTGGCGAACAACTGCTGGATGACGTGGTCGTGCAGGTCCCGCGCGATGCGGTCCCGCTCGTCGAGCAGCGCGATGGTGCGCCGGTTCTGCTGCGCGCGGCCCAGTTCCATCGCCAGGCTGACGTGCCCGGCGAAGTCGGCGGCCATGACGCGGTCCTCCTCCTCGAAGTCCCGCCCCGGGGCCCGGCGGGCCAGCCACACCAGCCCCGGCGGTTCCGACTCCGGCGCGGGGATGCGCACGAGCATCGCCGGGCCCCGCGGGCCCGCGGCCGGGTCGGGGACCCCGCCCTCGGGGAACCGCTCCCGCGGCCAGGTCGTGCCCAGCAGCGCGTCCGCCCCCTCCCCGTCGGCCGCCACGACCTGCACCCGCTCCGGGGCGCGGGGGTCGGGGGCCAGGACGGCGGCGAGGTCGGCCCCGGCGGCCACCAGCGCCCGGCGCGCCACCAGCGACAGCGCCGGGGCGTCCTCGGCCAGCAGGTCGCGCACGATGTCCGCCGAGGCGCGCAACCACCGCTGGCGCCGCTCGGCGACGTCGAACAGGCGGGCGTTGTCGATCGCCACGCCCGCGGCCGAGGCGAGGGCGACGAGCAGCTCCTCGTCCTCGGCGGAGAACTCCACGGGCCGCCCCGCCGCGGACTTCTCCGTCAGGTACAGGTTCCCGAACACCTGGTCGCGCACCCGGACCGGCACCCCGAGGAACGTCCCCATCGGCGGGTGCCCCGGCGGCAGCCCCACCGCCGCCGGGTGCGCGCCGAGGTCGGCCAGGCGCAGCGGTTCGGGGTGCCGGATGAGCTGGCCGAGGATCCCCGCCCCCTGCGGCAGCGGGCCGGTGCCCGCGGCCGTCGCCTCGTCGACCCCGACGGTGATGAACTCGCTCAGCGTCCCGTCCGAGCCGATGACGCCCAGCGCGCCGTACCGCGCGCCGAGGAGGTCGCAGGCGGCCTGGGTGATGCGCCGCAGCAGCACCGGCAGGTCGAGGTCGGAGCTGATGGCGCGCGTGGCCGCGAGCAGACCGCGCAGCCGGCCCTGGGTCCCGAGCACGTCCTGGGCGCGTTCGATGAGCTGCTCCAGCAGCTGGTCCAGCTCCAGCCGCGCCACCGCGGGGAAACGCACGATCTCCGGTTCCACCGGGGCATCGAACCATCACACGGGCGCCGGGCGGGGCACCACCGCCACCGGGGTCGCCGCCTGGTGCAGCACCGCGTGGCTCGTGCAACCGCCCAGGGCCGAGGCCAGGGCCGAGTGGCCGCGGGCCCCCACCACCAGCAGCGCGCACGTCCCCGACGCCTCCAGCAGGACGTCCTCGGGGTGGTGGTGCCGGACGACCGACGCGCTGACCCGCGCCCCCGGCACCCGCACCCGCAGCGCGTCGAGGAAACCCTCCAGCACCGGCGCGGTGAGCGACCCGGCGCGGTGCCCGTCCCGGTGCGGGTCCTGCACGAGCAGGACCCGCACCCGCCCGCCCGTCGCGGCCGCGTGCCCGGCCGCCCACCGCGCCGCCGCGACCGCGGCCGGGGACCCGTCGAAGCCGACGACGAGGTCCCGGGCCCCCTCGGCCGGCGCGCCGCGCACCACGACGACGGGGCACGGGGCGTGGCCGGCGGCGTACAGGCTCGTCGAGCCCAGTTGGAGACCGCCCAGGACGCCGCTGCGCAGGCGGTGGTGCGGGCGGGCACCGGTGACCAGGAGGTCGGCGCCGCGCGCGGCGGCCAGCAGCGCCGGGCGCGGGTGGTCGTGCACGAGGCGGACCCCCACCTCGCCGCGGACCCGGTCGCGCACCAGGTCCCGGGCCCGGGCCAGCTCCTCGCGGGCCGCGGCGTCGAGCTGGTCCAGGACCTCGCGGCCGTAGCCGACCGACCAGGTGTCCACGACGGGCGGCGGCTGCACCCCGCACACGATGTCCAGGTCCGCGCCCGCGCGGTCCGCGGCGTCCGCGGCCCACTCCACGGCGGCGCGGCAGTTCTCCAGGGTGTTCAGACCGACGACGACCGTGCCCATCCGTCCCACCTCCGCGTGGCGGCGCTCACCGTCGAGCGCGTTCCCACGGTACGCCCGCCGCCCCCGGGCGGGCACCCCCAGGGGCGCTCCAGGGGCGCTTAGGGGGCGCTCCAGGGGCGCTCGGCGTCGGTGACCGCGGGGTCGTCGTCGGCGGCGTCCCAGCCCAGGACGTCGCGGGCCACGTCGGTGGCGTAGAAGGAGCGGTGACCCCGCGGCTCGGCCGTCCACGGCACCCCCGGGTGGAACCGGGCCGACAGCTCCGCCGTCGGGGTGCGGCTGGTGGTGCGCACCGCGACGACGTTGGCGACGACGTGCCCGGCCCCGGCCCGGCCCACGGCCCGCAGGCACGCGGCGGCGGCCGCCTCGAACGACACCCACCCCCACAGGTCCTTCGGGCCGTCCTCGTCGCGGTCGCCGAACGCGAACCCCTCGCGCAGCGCGTGGAACCGCAGGCTGGTCAGGACGGCGGCGGGGCGGCGGCGGGCGAAGGCGTCGGCGGCCTGCTCGCCGAGGAACTTCGAGAGGGCGTACGGGTCCTCCGCGTAGCTGGCGTGCGCCTCGGTGACGGGGAAGGCGTCGTAGCGGGGCGCGCGGCTGTAGGCCGCGCCCGTCGCGTTGACGCTGGAGGCCAGGACGACGCGCGTCGTCCCGGTCGCCTCGGCGGCCAGCAGCGCCGCCAGGGTCCCCCCGAGGTTCACCGACAGGACCTCGTGGGCGTCGACGCCCACGGGGCTGGGGCGGGCGGCCAGGTGCACGAGGGCGGCGGCGCCGTCCAGGACCCCGGCCAGGGCCCCCGGCGAGGTGACGTCGACCGCGCCGCCGGCGACGCCGGTGACGTCGACCTCCCGCACCTCCCAGCCGGCGCGCACGGCGCGGGCGACCACGCGCCGGCCCAGCCGGCCCGCGGCGCCCGTGACGACCAGCGGACCGGCCATCACACGAGCCGGCGCTCCGAGTGCGTCAGCCGCACCATGAGGACGGTGGAGATGACGTCGCGCGAGGCGACCGCGCGCCGCACCCGGCGGCCGTCCTCCACGACGACCACCTCCGGCGTGGCCACCCCGACGTCGTGCAGGGCCCGCGCCGCCGCCGGCGGCAGCACCTGCCCCGGCCGCAGCCCGGCCAGCTCGGCGCGGGTGGGCTCGGGCAGCCGCCACCACCAGGCCACCACCTCGGGGTCCGGTTCCCTGCGCACGTAGCCGGTGCCGCCCCAGGCCCCGCCGTGCTGCTCGTGCTGCTGCTCCTGCTGCTCCTGCTGCTCGTCGTGCTGTGCGTCCGTCGCGTGCTGCTCCACCCCGGCACTGTGCTGGACGCGGGGCCTTCCCGCCCGTCGAACCCCCGTTCGGGCGATCCCGGTGCCCGCGCGCCGTGCCGACCCACACAGGGCCCGCCGGACCCGTCGCAGGAAGGAGCGCACCGTGCTGATGGCGCTCGTGGTCGTGCGCACCCTCGCGGTCGCCGCGGCGACGGTGCTGATGGCACGCCGGATGCGGCGCGAGACCGTCGCCCGCCCCGCGTGGCGGGCCTACCTGACGGCCTTCGTGCTGCTCACCGCCGCCAGCGTCGTCGAGACCGTCGTGGTGCTCACCGGGACGCCCGTCGGGACGGCCGGCCTGGTCCTGACGGTGCCGCTGCGGCTGGCCAGCACCGCCTCCAGCTTCTTCCTCTACCACGGCGTCGCGACCTGGTTCCGGCTGCGGGAGAAGACCCGTCCCGCCGGCCGCGTCGACTGGCTCGTGGGGGTCAGCTGCATCCTCGGCGTGGCCGGTGTCGTCAACGTCGTCGCCGACGTCCCGCCCGGGGTCGCCGGGCTGGCCACGCAGCTGCGCTGGCTGCACGTCAGCTCCATCGCGGTGCTGCTGTCGGCGCTCGTCGTGGGGGCCTGGGCGATGCCGCGGGCCATCGCCGGCCGGGCCCGGGGCATCGCCGGGTGCGTGCTGGGCGTCCTCGTCACCCAGGTGCTCTTCGTCCTGGCCGGCCCCGTCACGGGGATCGTCGTGGCGGCGTGGTGCGCCTGGACCCTGCTGGCGGTGGGGTTCGGCTGGCTGTCGCTGCTGCGCCCCGTCGCCACCCCGCGCCGGCACCCCTCGACGTTCCCGGTCCCGGCGACCAGCTCGGTGGGCCTGGTGCTGGGGCTGGCCGCGGTCGTCGGCGCCGGTCTGCACGTGGAGACCCGGCACTGGGCGCTGGGGTACGGCACGGCCGCCGTCGCCGGCTCGTCGGTGCGCCTGGTCCGGCTCGTGCGCGACCTCGCCGACCACGACCGGGCGCGCCGGCAGGCCAGCACCGACGACCTGACGGGGCTGGCGAACCGCCGCGAGTTCCTGCGGCGCCTGTCCGCGCAGACCGTCCGGCGCGGCCCGTTCTCCGTCCTGCTGCTGGACCTGGACCGCTTCAAGGAGGTCAACGACCAGCACGGCCACGCCGTCGGCGACGAGCTGCTGGCCGCGACCGCCGTCCGGCTGGAGCAGGCGCTGCCCGGCACCGCGCTGCTGGCGCGCCTGGGCGGGGACGAGTTCGCGGCCATCCTGCCGGGGGTGCAGGCCGACGGGGCCGTCGACTCGGCCCGGACCCTGCTGGGGGCCGTCGCCGCCATCGACGTCAGCGCCAGCGTGGGGGTCGCGACGTCCACCGGCCACGACGGCCTGTCCGGGACCGAGCTGCTGCGCCGCGCCGACACCGCCATGTACGCGGCGAAGGGCGGCGGTTCCCGCGTCGCCGTGCACGACGACGAGGCCGACCGCGCCTGGCGGGAGCGGGTGGCGCTGTCCGACGAGCTGCAGGCGGCCCTGGACCCCGCCGCCCCGGCCGGGACGACGGACCAGTTCGAGGTCCACTACCAGCCGCAGGTCGGCGCCGGCGACGAGGTCGTGGGGGTGGAGGCGCTCGTGCGCTGGCGGCACCCCCGGCGCGGGCTGCTGTCCCCGGCGGCCTTCCTGGACGTCGCGGAGGAGCGCGGCCTGCTGCCGGCCCTGACGGGGGTCGTGGCCCGCCGCGCGGTCGGCGACCTCGCCGGCTGGCGCGCGGAGGGCCACGAGCTGCGGCTGTCGATCAACACCTCCAGCACGTACCTGTCCGACCCGGAGCTGCTGCCGCTGCTCGACGAACTGGTCCGCGGCGGCGTCGACCCCCGCCACCTCGTGGTCGAGGTCACCGAGACCTCGCTCATGAACGACCCCGACCGCGCCCTGGCCACGTGCCGGGAGATCACCGCCCGGGGTTTCGCGCTGAGCATCGACGACTTCGGGACGGGGTACTCCTCGCTGGCCTACCTGGCGAACCTGCCCGCCACGGAGCTGAAGGTGGACCGCACGTTCACCTCCCGGGCCCTGGCCGACGAGCGCATCGCCGCCATCGTGGCCGGCACCGTGGAACTGGCCCACCACCTCGGTCTGCGGGTCGTCGCCGAGGGCGTGGAGGACCCCGCGACGCTGGGCCTGTTGCGCCGGATGGGCTGCGACGAGTCGCAGGGGTACCTGCACAGCCGGCCCGTCCCGGCCGGGGAGTTCCTCGACTGGCTGCGGGCCCGCACGGGCGCCCCCGCCCGCCTCTGAGGCCCCGCGGCGCCCCGCGGGGCGCGACCCTGCTCCAGGATGTCGAGAACGGCCGGCCGGCTCCGTCCCCGGGGTGCGAGAGCGACCGGCGCTCGCGCGAGCGGAGGAGACGACGATGGCCAAGTACCTGCTCCTGAAGCACTACCGCGGCGCCCCGGCGCCCGTGAACGACGTCCCGATGGACCGGTGGACGCCCGAGGAGGTGACGGCCCACCTGGCGTACATGCGCGACTTCGCGACGAAGCTGGAGGGCACCGGGGAGTTCGTCGACGGGCAGGCCCTGGCCCCCGAGGGCACGTTCGTGCGCTACGACGGCGAGGGCCGCCCGCCCGTCACCGACGGCCCGTTCGCCGAGACGAAGGACCTCGTCGCGGGCTGGATGGTGATCGACGTCGACAGCTACGAGCGGGCCGTCGAGCTCGCGGGCGAGCTGTCCGCGGCCCCGGGCGCCGGGGGGCGCCCGATCCACGAGTGGCTGGAGCTGCGGCCCTTCCTCACGGAACCCCCCACCGTCACCGAGTGATGGACGACGACCTCGTCCGGTGCCTCGTGCCGGGCGTGCTGGCCGTCCTCGTCCGCCGCGGAGCCGACTTCGCGGCGGCCGAGGACGCCGTGCAGGACGCCCTCGTGGAGGCGCTGCGGACCTGGGACCGGCAGGTCCCCCGGGACCCGCGGGGCTGGCTCGTCACGGTCGCCTGGCGGCGGTACCTGGACGCCACCCGCGCCGAGACCGCCCGCCGGCGGCGGGAGGGGCTCGTCGACGCCGAACCGGAGCCGGGGCCCGTCGCGCCCGGCGACGACAGCCTGCGGCTGCACTTCCTGTGCGCGCACCCCTCGCTGTCGCCGTCCGCGGCCGTCGCGCTGACGCTGCGCGCCGTGGGCGGCCTCACGACGCGTCAGATCGCCCAGGCGTACCTCGTCCCCGAAGCCACCGTGGCGCAACGCATCAGCCGCGCCAAGCGGGCCCTCGCGGGCGTGCGGCTCACCGAACCCGGCGACGTCGGGACGGTGCTGCGGGTCCTGTACCTGGTGTTCAACGAGGGGTACTCCGGGGACGTGGACCTGGCCGCCGAGGCCATCCGCCTGACCCGGCAGCTCGCGGCCGCCGTCGACCACCCGGAGGTCGCGGGACTGCTCGCGCTGATGCTGCTGCACCACGCCCGGCGGGCCGCCCGCACCGACGGCTCGGGCGCCCTGGTGCCGCTGGCCGAGCAGGACCGCTCGCGGTGGGACACCGCCCTGATCACCGAGGGGGTGGCGGTCCTGCAGGGCGCGCTGGCGCGGGACCGGCTGGGCGAGTTCCAGGCGCAGGCCGCCGTCGCCGCCCTGCACGCCGACGCCCCGACGGCGGCCGAGACCGACTGGGTGCAGGTCGTGGAGTGGTACGACGAGCTGCTGCGCCTGACGGGCAGCCCGGTGGTGCGCCTGAACCGGGCCGTCGCCGTGGGCGAGGCCGACGGTGGGCAGGCCGGGCTCGCGGCCCTCACGGGGGTGGACCCGGGCCTGCCGCGGTACGCGGCGGTGTCGGCGCACCTGCACGAGAGGGCGGGCCGGACCGCCGCGGCCGCGCAGCTGTACGCCGAGGCCGCCCACCGGGCGACGAGCGCGGCCGAGCGGGACCACCTCGTCAAGCAGGCGGCACGCCTGAACAGCCGCGCCCCCGCCCCACCCCGCCCGGGCACGTGACCACGAGAGTGCTTGATCACCGGAGTGCTCGATCACGGGAGGGGCGGAGCGGTGCTCAGGACCTCGACGCTCAGCACTTCCGTGATCAAGCACTTCGGTGATCAAGCACTTGTGGACAGGAGCGCTCGATCACCGCGGGGGTGGGCCGGCCGGGGTCAGGTGAGCAGGCCGTCCAGCGCGGCCAGCTGCTCCCGGCCCGCGGACCCGGCGGCCCGCTGCGCGGCCCGGGCGGCGGCGCGCCCGCTGCCGGAGCGGCACCAGGCGAACTGCTCGTCGAGGGACTGCGCGTCGAGGCCGTCGGCGGGCAGCACGCACGGCCACCCCCACGCCGCGGCCTGCGCAGCGACCTTGCCGCCGCCGGAGACGGGGTCGACGGCGAGGGCGGGGACGCCGCAGCGCAGGGCCAGCACGAGGCCGTGCAGGCGCGTGGTGACGACCACGTCGAGCCGGGAGACGACCGCGAGCACCTGCCCGGGCCGCGCCGGCAGCCGCCAGTCGCGCGGGTCCAGGCGGGTCTCCAGGTCCAGCCGGGCCACGTCCAGCGCCCCCAGCCACCCGCCCAGGACGGCGGTCACCTCCTCGTGGCGGCGGCGCGCGCCGTACTCGCCCTGCCCGTGGGTGAGGAACACCCCCACGACGTCGACGGCGTCGGCGACGGGCCGGGCCGCGAGGTCGCGCTGCGGCGCCTCCCCCGCGCGGTCGCGCGGCACGACGGCGTCGAAACCGGTGACGGCCGGGTCGGCGGGGTCGAGCACCGAGACCCCCACCGCCACCCGCCGGACGGTCGCGAACCGCGCGTGGAACTCCTGGACCGGGACCCCCGCCAGCGGCCCGCACACCCACACGGCGACGTCGAACGCGGCGGGGTCGACGTCGTCGTAGCGCGCGTCGGCGGCGGTGGCGTGGGCCAGCGACATCGCCGGGCTCCACGTGCTCACGACGTCGTGGCCGCCGCGGCGCAGGTGCTCGGCGACGGCCTGCACGGCCAGGACGTCCCCGGCCGTGGCCTCCCCGTGCAGCACGCTGGACCAGCCCACCAGCGCGACCCTCACCGCAGCACCCCCACGAACGTGATCACGCTGAGAGGCTACGGAGGAGGTCGCGGTCGTGCATGAGCTCCAGGGCCAGGGTCCGGTAGCCGACGTCCTCGAACAGCACCGTCACCCGGTCGTCCTCGTAGTGCATGACCTGCCCCGCGCCCCACTGGCCGTGCTCGACGGCCGAGCCGACGGGGAACGGCTCGACGGTGGCGGTGTGCGCCTGCGCGGTCCCGGCCCGGCAGGTGTCGCAGTTCCCGCAGGGTCGCGGCACCTCCTCCCCGAAGTACCCCAGGAGGAACTGCCGGCGGCACGCCGTCGTCTCGCACAGCGAGCGCATCATCTCCAGCCGCGACCGCTCCACCGAGCGCTGCCGCTCGGAGACCTCCACGGCCGCGGCCGCCGCGGGGGCGGGCCCCGGCGCGCCGGGCGGGACGACGAGCCGGCCCTCGGGGTCCTCGGCCAGCGCACCCACGCCGGTGAGCAGGTTCACCGCACCGGCCAGCCGGGAGGAGGTGAGGCCCAGTTCGCGGCGCAGCTCGGTCACCGGGACGGGACCGTCGTGGGCGCGGACCGCCGCGGCCGTCCGGCGCAGCGGTTCCTCCTTGGCGACGCCGGCGGAGAAGAACGTCCGCAGGCCCAGGTCCTCGGGGCGGTAGAACAGCGTGGCGACCGCGGGCCGGCCGTCGCGGGCCGCCCGCCCGATCTCCTGGTAGTAGCTGTCCGGGGAGTCGGGGACGGTGGCGTGGACGACGGCCCGCACGTCGGGTTTGTCGATGCCCATGCCGAACGCCGTGGTCGCCACGACGACGTCGAGGTGGCCGTCGACGAACCGGCGCTGCACGTCGTCGCGGTCGGTCCGCTTGCGCCCGGCGTGGTAGAAGTCCGCGCCGGGGACCTGCGCGGCGATCTCCTCGGCGTCGGCCCGGGTCGCGACGTACACGAGCACCGGTCCCCCCGCCTCGGCCACGGCCCGCAGCACCCCGGCCCGCTGGGTCCCGGCGTCGGTGCAGTGCACGACCCGCAGGTCGATCTCGGGCCGGTCGAAACCCTCCACGAGGACGAGCGGGTCGCGCATCCGCAGCCGTTCGAGCACCTCGGCCCGCACCTGCGGGCTGGCGGTGGCGGTGAGGGCGACGACGGGCGGGTCCCCGAGCCGGGCCCGGGCCCCGCCCAGCCGCAGGTAGTGGGGCCGGAAGTCGTGGCCCCAGGAGCTGACGCAGTGCGCCTCGTCGACGACGAGCAGCCGCGGGGACAGCGCCGCGAGCTCGTCGACGACCTCGTCGCGGGCCAGCTGCTCGGGGGCGAGGAAGACGAACCGGGCCGAGCCGCAGCGCAGCTGCGCGCGCGCCTCCCGCCACGCCGCGGCCGGCATCGCCGAGTTCAGCATGACCGCCCCGCCGACGTCCTCCAGGAGGGCGTCGACCTGGTCGCGCTGGAGCGCGATGAGCGGGGAGACCACGACGACCGGGCCGTCCAGCAGCAGCGCGGGCACCTGGTAGACGGCCGACTTGCCCGCGCCCGTGGGCATGACGGCCAGGACGTCGCGGCCGGCCAGGACGGCCCGCATGGCCTCCTCCTGGCCCGGCCGCAGCTCCTCGTACCCGAAGTCCTCGCGGGCGACGCCCAGCAGGTCCCTCACGGTGTGGGCATGCCCCCGTTGACGTTGAGGACCTCGCCGACGACGTAGCTGGACTCCGGGGAGGACAGGAACACGTAGGCGGGGGCCAGCTCGGCGGGCTGACCGGCCCGCCCCAGCGGCGTGGAGGTGCCGAACTCCGGCATGGCGTCGTCGGGCTGCCCGCCGGCGACCTGCAGCGGCGTCCACACCGGTCCGGGCGCGACGACGTTGACGCGGATCCCCTTGGGCGCGAGCTGCTGGGCCAGCGCCTGGGAGATGGCGATGATGGCCGACTTCGTCGTGGCGTAGTCGACGAGGTTCGGCGAGGGCTGGTAGCCCTGGATGGAGGAGGTGTTGACGATCGTCGACCCCGGCGGCAGGTGCGGGACGGCCTCCTGCACGATCCAGAACAGGGCGTGGACGTTGGTGCGCATCGTCTCGTCGAACTGCTCGGAGGTCAGGTCGGCGAGGTCCTCGACGTGCTGCTGCTTGCCGGCCACGTTGGCGATGAGGTCGATGCCGCCGAGCTCGCGGACGGTCGTCGTCACGAGGCTGCGGGCGAACCGCTCGTCGGTGAGGTCACCGGGGGCCAGGACGGCCTTGCGGCCGGCCTGCTCGACGAGCGCGGCGACCTGGCGGGCGTCCTCCTCCTCGGCGGGCAGGTAGTTCAGGACGACGTCGGCGCCCTCGCGGGCGAAGGCGATCGTCGCGGCGCGGCCGATGCCGGAGTCGGCGCCGGTCACGAGCGCCTTGCGGCCGGTGAGCCGCCCGGTGCCGCGGTAGGTGCCCTCACCGTGGTCGGGGGCGGGGGACTGCCGCGAGGCCAGGCCGGGGCCGTCCTGGGGCTGGGGGTCGAAACCGCCCTGGTGGTGGAGGGTCACGGGGTTGGTGAAGGTGAACTGGTCGGTCACCCGTTCACGGTAGGCAGCGCCCCGCCGGACCGCGCGCCCAGCCGGGGACCCCTTCGGGTGGCGGGGGACCCGCATCCGGGGTCGACTGTGCTCCACGGAGCAACCGCCGACACCTGTCACGAGGGAGAGACCATGATCAAGGCACTGCACGAAGCAGGCGTGAAGTCGGAGTGGGCCTACACCGCCGGCTTCGCCAGCATCGGCCTGTCCTTCCTGGCCTGGACGATCTCCCGGCAGACCGAGGACGCCGGCATCGACCGCGCCGACCGCTGGGGCATCTTCGTCGGCCACTGGGCGCCCACGTTCTTCGGCGTGGGCCTGGCCCTGAGCACCTACGAGAAGTGAGGTCCGCGTGAGCGAAACCCCTCAGACCCCCCAGAACGCCGAGAAGGACCCGCAGGACTGGACGACCGGGGACGAACCCGTGACGGGCCCCCAGCTCAGCTACCTGCAGACGCTGGCGCGCGAGGCCGGGCGCGAGGTCCCCGAGGGCCTGACGAAGGCGAGCGCGTCGGAACTCATCGACGAGTTGCAGCAGCAGACGGGGCGCGGCGCCTGAGCGACCTCGTCGAGATCACCCGGATCTACTACGAACCGGCGGCCGCGGAACTCCCCCGCGGTCGCCAGGTCCTGGACCGGTGGCCGGACGCGACCCTCGTGCCCGTCGAGAGCCACTGGCGCATCCCCGAGCTGCACGGGGACGAGACCAACGTGGACCGCTGGGTGCGCATCAAGCGGGAGGCCCTCGTCCTGGGCGTGAAGAAGTCGCTCACGACGAGGGTCAACGGCCGGTCGGCGGACTTCATCGCACCCTCGACCGCGAACGGTTGCGCGATGGCCTGCGCGTACTGCTACGTCCCGCGCCGCAAGGGGTACAGCAACCCCATCACGGTGTTCGCGAACATCGAGAAGATCCTGGCCCACGTGCAGCGGCACGTCGCCAAGCAGGGCGTGAAACCCGAGCCGAACCAGTGCGACCCGCGGAGCTGGGTGTACGACGTCGGGGAGAACAGCGACTGCTCGGTGGACGCGGAGGTCTCCGGCAACGTCGACGACCTCGTCGCCCTGTTCCGGGGGCTGCCCACGGCGAAGGCGTCGTTCGCCACCAAGCACGTCAACCGCCGGCTGCTGACGCTGGACCCGCAGGGGCGCACGCGCGTGCGGTTCTCCCTCATGCCGGCACGGGTCGCGAAGCTGCTGGACATCCGCACCTCCCCGGTGCCGGACCGGCTCGCGGCGATCGACGACTTCGTCGCCGCCGGGTACGAGGTCCACGTGAACCTGTCCCCCGTCGTCGTGCACGAGGGTTGGCTGCCGCTGTGGGCCGAACTGCTCGACCAGCTCGGGGACGCCACGAGCGCGGCGACGAAGGCGCAGCTGCAGGCCGAGGTCATCTTCCTCACCCACGAGGAGAACCTGCACCGGGTGAACCTCGGCTGGCACCCCAAGGCCGAGGACCTGCTGTGGCGGCCGGCGATGCAGGAGACGAAGCGCTCGCAGTCCGGTGGGCTGAACGTGCGGTACCGCAGCGGCGACAAGGCGCGCTACGTGCAGCAGCTGCTGGAGCTCATCGCCGAGCGGGCCCCGTACCTGGACGTGCGCTACGCGTTCTGAAGCGTCAGGACGGCCGTCATGAACGCCAGGTGGCTCAGCGCCTGGGGCAGGTTCCCCCAGAACGAGCCGTCGGCCGGGTCCACCATCTCCGTCCACACCCCCACGTCGTTGGCCAGGGCCAGGGTGCGTTCGAGCAGGTCGACACCCTCGTCGCCCCGCCCCACGGCGCCGAGGGCGTTCGCCGCCCAGAACGAGCACGCCAGGAACGCCTTCTCCTCCTCGGCCGCACCGGAGTACCGGAACAGCAGCGGACCGTCGGACAGCTCGGCGAGGATCGCGTCGATCGTCGAGGACATGCGCTCCCCGGAGTCGAACCCCGAGGCGGCGTGCAGCAGCACCGACGCGTCGAGCTGGTCGGTGCCGGGGTACCAGACGTAGGCCTGCCGCTCCGGCGACCAGCAGTGCTCGTCGATCCAGGTGCGGATGCGGTCCGCCTCGCGGCGCCAGCGGTCCAGCTGCCCGGGGATGTGACCGCCCTCGGCCAGCTGCACCGCGCACTCCAGCGCCTGCCAGCAGGCCATCTTCGAACTCGTGTAGTGCCGGCGTTCCGGCAGTTCCCACATGCCCGCGTCGCGCTGGCGCCACAGGTCGCACGTGCGGTCGGCGACCCCGGCCAGGAACCGGGCCGTCTCGATGTCCAGGACGTTGCCGTCGAGGACGTACTGGTGGACGAGGTCGAAGATGTCGCCGTAGACCCCGAGCTGCAGCTGCTCGGCGGCGGCGTTGCCGGAGACCACCGGCCCGATCCCCCGCCACCCGGGGACGTCGTGGTGCACGAGCCCGTCCGGCTGGTGGCCGTTCAGCCGCGACAGCACGGGCAGGTCCGGCTGCTGACGGCGCGCGACGCGCAGCAGCCACGAGACGTGGGCGTGGACGCCCTCGAACTCCCCCAGCTGGATCAGGCAGTGCAGGCTGTAGGTGGCGTCACGCAGCCACGCCATCCGGTAGTCCCAGTTCTTGCCCCCCGCCGCGCTCTCCGGCAGGGACGTCGTCGCCGCGGCCGCGACCGCCCCCGACGGCTCGTGGGCGAGCAGCTTCAGGACCAGGGCGCTGCGCAGCGTCTGCTCCCGCCAGCGACCCTCGTACGTGAACTGCTCGCTCCAGTCCCGCCAGTGCTGCACCGTGTGCTCGAGGTTGCGCCGGATCCAGCGCGTCTTCGGCATCCGCAGCGGTTCCCCCTGGCTCGACAGCAGCGCGAGCAGGTGCTCGGAGCCGGGCGCGGTGCGGAAGCGCCCCGAGACCTCGCGGTCCTCGAACGAGGTGTCCCCCACGTCGACGGTCCGCACGGCCATCGTGATCGCGTCGACCCGCAGCACGGCCCCGTTGCCGGTGTCCTCGGCCCACGAGGAGAAGGCGTTCAGCCCCGACCCGGGGGACACGCACCAGGCCATCTCGACCTCCCCGTCGAGCCCCTCGACCAGTCGGCACAGCTCCCCCCACGGCAGCCGCCCCGTCGCGCCCAGGTTCATGGAGTCGGTGACCCGCACCCGCCCGGTCGGGGTGGTGTAGAGGCTCTGCAGCACGTTCGTGCCCTCGACGTAGGCCCGGTCCACCGTCCACGGCCCGACCGGCGCCAGCGAGAGGTGCCCGCCGTCCTCGCCGTCGAGCAGCCGCGCGAACACGGGCAGGGAGTCCAGGTCCGGCAGCGGCAGCCAGTCGATGCCGCCGTCGTCGGCGACCAGGGCCACGGTCCGGCCGTCGCCGATGGCGGCGTAGGAGCGCAGGTCGGCGTAGCCGTCGGCGTCGCGGGGACGGGGGTGGGGCACCGGCTCACCTCACCAGCGCCCAGGGGGGTTCGCCAGCCGGGACCGTGGGTAACCCCGTGGGCATGAGCAGCGAGGACGTCGAGCACGACGACGCGAAGGACGCGAAGGACGTGGAGGCGCGTTTCCACGAGGCCGTGAACATGACGCCGAAGGAGCTGGAGGACTGGCTGGGGACGGAGGAGTCGCAGTCCGTCGGCGTGGGTGAGGGCGAGTCGGTGGGGCACCGCTCGGGCCGGCGCATCGTGGAGATCCTGCGGGAGAAGAAGGCCGACCGCAGCGAGGACGACCACGAGCACATGCGCAAGGTCGCCGGGTACGTCTCGCGGCACCTGGCGCAGCGCCCCGACGGGGACGTCACCGGCACCCGGTGGCGGTACTCGCTCATGAACTGGGGTCACGACCCCCTGAAGTGAGCCGTGAGGTGAACGTCCGGTGAAACCCGTCACAGGTGGGTTGAGACGGCACGGGTGGGGTAAGACGAGGGCATGAGCACTGTGACCGAGAGCATCGACGTCAACGTCCCCGTCCACACCGCCTACAACCAGTGGACCCAGTTCGAGACGTTCCCGGAGTTCATGGGCGGCGTGGAGTCCATCACGCAGACCGACGCCACCCACACGCACTGGAAGACGAAGATCGCCGGCGTGGAGCGCGAGTTCGACGCCGAGATCACCGAGCAGCACCCCGACGAGCGCGTCGCGTGGAAGAGCGTCGACGGCAAGTCGCACGCCGGGGTCGTGACGTTCCACCGCCTCTCCGACGACGAGACCCGCGTCACGGTCCAGCTGGACTGGGACACCGACGGGCTCGTGGAGAAGGTCGGGGCCGCCATCGGTGCCGACGACCGGCAGATCAAGAAGGACCTGGACCGGTTCAAGTCGTTCATCGAGTCCCGCGGCACCGAGACGGGCGCCTGGCGCGGGGACGTCACCCCGCCCAAGTGAGGCGGACCCACCTCCGGTGACTTCGACGGGCGGGGGTCACGGTGATCTGGCACCGTGACCCCCGCGAGCCGTGCTTCGACGCGGCCCGGCCGGAGCACGGCGCTCGAGCAGCGGGCGTCCCCACCCCTGGGACGAGAGGTCACCACGCATGCGCATCCTCGGGATCAACGCGGTCTTCCACGACACCGCGGCCGCCCTCGTCGTCGACGGGCGGATCGTCTTCGCCGCCGAGGAGGAACGCTTCAGCCGGCGCAAGCACGGCAAGCGGCCCGTCCCCTACGCCACGTGGGAGCTGCCCGACCTCGCGATCAAGCACGCGCTGGCGGCGGCCGGGCTGACGCCCGCCGACCTCGACCTCGTGGGCTACTCCTACGACCCCCGGCTGGTCCTGCCCAGCTCCGAGCTGGACCTGGGCGACCCCGACGACGCGATCCGCACCCGCTACGCCGAGCGGGCCCCCGAGGCCATCGCCACCGCCCTGCCCGGGCTGGACCCCGCGAAGGTGCGGTTCGTCCCCCACCACGTCGCGCACGCCGCGTCCGCGGCCCTGGCCTCCCCCGAGGCCGCCCGCGAGGGCGGCTGCAGCGTCCTGACGGTCGACGGCCGCGGTGAGCGGATCTCCTCCCTGGCCGGCCGGTACCGCGGCGGTGCGCTGGAGGTCCTGCACGAGACGGGCCTGCCGCAGTCGCTGGGCTTCGTCTACGAGGACCTGACCCGCCACCTGGGCTTCACGCACTCCTCCGACGAGTACAAGGTCATGGCGCTGGCCTCCTACGGCAAGCCGCGCTTCGCCGACGAGATCGCCGAGTTCGTGCACGCCACCGGCGACGGCGGGTTCGTCGCGAAGGTCCCCGACTTCTCCCGCTGGGCCCCGCCGCTGGCCGACGGGGAGTCCTGGGACCCGCGCCAGGACACCGGGCAGGCCGACCTGGCCGCCAGCGTCCAGGAGGTCCTGGAGCGCACCCTCGTCGACGTCGCCACGTGGCTGCACGGGCGGACCGGCGACAAGGTCCTCGCGATGGCCGGTGGCACCGCGCTGAACTGCGTCGCGAACTCCCGCATCTGGCGCGAGACGCCGTTCGAGCAGGTGTACGTCCAGCCCGCGGCCGGGGACTCCGGCACCGCGCTGGGCGCCGCGCTCCAGCTGTCCGCCGACGCCGGCGAACTCGTCGCGCCCATGACCTCGGCGGCCCTGGGCCGCTCCTGGACCGACGAAGAACTGGCGCAGTGGCTGACCACGGCGCGGCTGAACTTCACCACCCCCGACGACCTCGCCGGTGAGGTCGCCGACGTCCTGGCGAACGACGGCGTCGTGGCCTGGTTCGACGGCCGCGCCGAGTTCGGCCCCCGCGCCCTGGGCCACCGCTCCCTCATGGCCCACCCGGGGAAGAAGGAGAACCTCGAGCGCCTCAACGACGTCAAGGGCCGCGAGCAATTCCGCCCCGTGGCGCCCATGGTGCTCGCCGAGCGGGCCGAGGAGATCTTCTCCGGGGGCCCGATCCCCAGCCCCTACATGCTCTTCGTGCACGACGTGGCCGACGAGTGGCGCGAGCGCATCCCGGCCGTCGTGCACGTCGACGGCACCGCGCGGATCCAGACCATCCACGAGGACCGCACCCCGCACGTCGCCGCGCTGCTGCGGGCGTTCGAGAAGCGCACCGGGCTGCCCGTCGTGGTGAACACCAGCCTCAACACCGCGGGCCGGCCCATGGTCGACGACCCGCGCGACGCCATGGAACTGTTCGGCTCCGCCCCCGTCGACGTCCTCGTGCTCGGGCCGCACCTGGTGCGCCGCAACGAGTTCACGAAGCCGTGACGGGTTTCTCCGTCGTCATCCCCACGGTCGGCCGACCCAGCCTGGACGTCCTGCTGGGAACCCTCGCGGCGCAGGACGGCCCGCGGCCCGACCTCGTGGTGGTCGTCGACGACCGCCCGGGCCGCGACACCGGCGAGGACCCGTGCGAACGGGCTTGCGCCACCGCCCGCGCGGCCGGCCTGGACGTGCGGCTGGTGCGCTCGGGCGGGCGGGGACCGGCCGCGGCCCGCAACGCCGGGTGGCGCCGGGTCCGCTCGGAGTGGGTCGCGTTCGTCGACGACGACGTGGAACTGCCGGCGTCGTGGGCCCGGGAACTGGCCGACGACCTGGCCGCCGCCGCGCCGGGGGTCGGTGCCGTGCAGGGCCGCATCCACGTGCCGCTGCCGGCCGACCGGCGCCCCACCGACTGGGAACGCGGCACCGCCGGGCTCGCCGACGCGCAGTGGATCACCGCCGACATGGCGTACCGCCGCACCGCCCTGGAGCAGGTCGCCGGTTTCGACGAGCGGTTCCCCCGCGCCTTCCGGGAGGACGCCGACCTCGCCCTGCGCGTCGTGGCCGCCGGGTGGCGCATCGAGCGCGGGGAGCACCTCGCCGTGCACCCCGTCCGCCCGGCCGCGGACCTGGCCAGCCTGAAGCAGCAGCGCGGCAACGCCGACGACGTCCTCATGACGGCCCTGCACGGCCGGGACTGGCGGCAGCGGGCGGCCTCGGCCGTGGGCCGCCTGCCCGGGCACGTCGCCACGACCGCCGCGGCCGCGCTGGCCGCGGGTTCCCTGCTGACCGGCCGCCGCCGGGTCGCGGCCGCCGCGGGCCTGGCCTGGCTGGGCCTGACCGCGGAGTTCGCCTGGCGCCGCATCGCCCCCGGCCCCCGCGACGGCGCCGAGGTGCGCCGGATGCTCGTGACGAGCGCGGCGATCCCGCCCGCCGCGGTGTACCACCGGCTGCGCGGCGAGCTCGCCGTCCGGCGCACCCCGCCGCCCGCGTGGCCGCCGCCGGTCGCGGCCGTCCTGTTCGACCGCGACGGCACGCTCGTGCACGACGTCCCCTACAACGGCGACCCCGACCTGGTGAAACCCGTCGACGGGGCCCGCGAGCTGCTGGACGGCCTGCGCGCCAGGGGCTTGCGGATCGGCCTGGTCACCAACCAGTCCGGGGTGGCGCGTGGGCTGCTGACCCGCGCGCAGGTCGACGCCGTCAACGCCCGCGTCGCCGAGCTGCTCGGCCCCTTCGACACCGTCCAGGTGTCCGTGGACGGCCCGGACGCGCCGTCGCGGACCCGCAAGCCCGAACCCGGGATGGTCCTGGACGCCGCCCGCGCCCTCGGCGTGCTGCCCGCGCAGTGCCTCGTCGTCGGCGACATCGGCGCCGACGTCGAGGCGGCCCTGTCCGCCGGGGCGCGCGCCGTGCTCGTCCCGACCGACGTGACCCGGGCCGAGGAGGTCGAGGCGGCGCCGGTCGTGGTGGGCTCGTTGGGCGAGGTGGTCGTCCCGTGAGGATCCTCGCCTGCCGCCTGGACAACGACGGGGACGTGCTCCTGACCGGACCGGCCGTCCGCGCCCTCGCGGCGTCGGGGACCGTCGACCTCCTGGCCTCCCCGGCCGGGCGCGCCGCGGCCCGGTTGCTGCCCGGCGTGGAGGACGTCCTGGTCTTCGACCCGCCGTGGTCGGGGTTCTCCCCCGCCGCGGTGGACCCCGCGGCGGTGGGGCGGCTCGTGGCGCAGGTCCACGACGGCGGCTACGACGAGGCCGTGGTCTTCACGTCCTTCCACCAGAGCCCGCTGCCGCTGGCGCTGCTGCTGCGGATGGCGGGGGTGCCGCGCACCGCGGCGGCCAGCGAGGACTACCCCGGGTCCCTCCTCGACGTCCGGTTCCGCCGCGAGGAGGGACCCGAGCGGCACGAGGTCGAGGCCGCGCTGGCCCTGGCGCGCGCCGCGGGGCACGACCTGCCCCTCGGTGACGACGGCCGGTTGCGGCTGCGGGACCTGCCGCCGCCCGGCGTGGACCTGCCCGCGCGGTACGTCGTGGTGCACCCGGGGGCCTCCGTCCCGGCCCGCGCGCCCTCGCCGGCGCAGGCCGCCGACGTCGTGGAGGCGTTGCGGCGCAGCGGCCGCGACGTCGTGGTCACCGGTTCCCCCCGGGAGCGGGACCTGACGGCCGCGGTCGCCGGCGCCCCCGACCCCGGCGTCCTGGACCTGGGCGGGCGCACCGACCTGGCCGGGCTGGCCGCGGTCCTGGCCGGGGCCGACGCGGTCGTCGTCGGCAACACCGGTCCCGCGCACCTGGCCGCCGCGGTCGGCACCGCCGTCGTCTCGCTGTTCTCCCCCGTCGTCCCGGCGTCCCGCTGGGCGCCGCACGGCGTCCCGCACGTGCTGCTCGGCGACCAGGAGGCGCCGTGCGCGGGTTCCCGGGCCCGCGACTGCCCCGTCCCGGGGCACCCCTGCCTGACGTCCGTGGCGGCCGACCGCGTGGTCGCCGCCGTGGACGCCCTGACCCCCGAGCTCCTGGAGGCCACCCCGTGAGGATCCTCGTCTGGCACGTCCATGGTTCCTGGGCGACGGCGTTCGTCCAGGGCGAGCACACCTACCTGCTGCCCGTCGTCCCGGACCGCGGCCCCGACGGCCGCGGCCGGGCCCGCACGTGGGACTGGCCCGCGAACGCCCAGGAGGTCCCCAGCACCGCGCTGCGCGACACCGCGTTCGACGTGGTGGTGCTGCAGCGCCCCGAGGAGCTGGCCCTGGTGGAGGAGTGGACCGGGCGCCGCCCGGGCCGCGACGTCCCGGCCCTGTACGTCGAGCACGACGCGCCGCGGCAGGGCGCCGTCGACAGCGTCCACCCGCTGGGGGACCAGACGGAGATCCCGCTGGTGCACGTCACGCAGTTCAACCGGACGTACTGGGACAACGGCCGCGCCCGCACGCGCGTCCTGGACCACGGCGTCCTGGACCCCGGGTACCGGTACACCGGGGACTCCGAGTCGCTGGCCGTCGTCGTCAACGAACCCGTGCGCCGGCACCGGGTGGCGGGGACCGACCTGGTGCTGGGCCTGGCCGAGGAACTGCCCGTCGCCGTGTACGGCATGGGCGTGGAGTCGTTGCCGGGCAAGAACCTCAGCCTGTACGAGGACCTGCCGCAGGCCCGCATGCACGAGCTGCTGGCGGCCCACCGCGCGTACTTCCACCCCTACCGGTGGACGAGCCTGGGGTTGTCCCTCATCGAGGCGATGATGCTGGGGATGCCGGTCCTGGGGCTGCCCGCGACGGCGGCGCCCGAGGCGGTCCCGGCCGCCGCGGGGGTCCTGTCCAGCGACCCGGACGTGCTGCTGGCCACGGCCCGCCGCTGGCTGGCCGACCCCGCCGAGGCGCGGGAGCGCGGCCTGGCCGCGCGCGAGCACGCCCTGACGAGGTTCGGCATCGGCCGGTTCCTCGCCGACGTCGACGAACTGCTGGAGGAGGTGGTCGGCTGATGCGCATCGCCATGGTGAGCGAGCACGCGAGCCCCCTGGCCGTGCTCGGCGGGGTCGACGCGGGTGGCCAGAACGTCCACGTCGCGGCCCTGGCCGGGGCCCTGGCCGACCGGGGCCACGACGTCGTGGTGCACACGCGCCGCGACGACCCCGACCTGCCCGAGCGGGTCTGGCTGCGTCCGGGGGTGGAGGTCGTGCACGTCGACGCGGGCCCCGCGGCGCCGGTGCCCAAGGACGACCTGCCGCCGCACATGCCGCGGTTCTCGGAGGTCCTGCGGCAGAGCTGGCAGCGGGAGCGACCCGACGTCGTGCACGCGCACTTCTGGATGTCCGGCACCGCGGCGCTGCCCGCGGCCCGGGCCCTGCGCATCCCCGTCGTGCAGACGTTCCACGCCCTGGGCAGCGTCAAGCGCCGCTACCAGGGCGCCGAGGACACCTCCCCGCCGCAGCGTCTGGACGCCGAGCGCGCCCTGGCCCGCGACGTCGACCTCGTCATCGCCACCTGCCGCGACGAGGTGGCCGAGCTGCGCGCGGCGGGTGCCCCGCCGCGCCGGGTGCAGGTCGTGCCGTGCGGGGTGGAGGCCGCCCGGTTCACCGGCGCCACCGGTCCCGACCGCGCCGACGACGTGGTGGGCCCGCGCCGCCCCGGGTGCCGCACCCGGCTGCTGAGCGTGGGCCGCCTGGTGCCGCGCAAGGGGTTCGAGGCGGCCGTGCGGGCGATGGAGTTCCTGCCCGACGCCGAGCTCGTCATCGCCGGGGGCCCGGCCGCGCACGACCTGGACGGCGACCACGAGGCCGTCCGGCTGCAGAAGGTCGCCGTGGAGCTGGGCATCGCCGACCGGGTCCGGCTGGTGGGGCGGGTCTCCCCCGACGACCTGCCCGCGCTGCTGGCCAGCGCCGACGTCCTGCTGGCCACCCCCTGGTACGAGCCGTTCGGCATCGCCGTCCTGGAGGCCATGGCCGCGGGGCTGCCGGTCGTGGCGACGGCCGTCGGCGGGATGCTCGACACCGTCCGCGACCAGCGCACGGGGCGGCTGGTGCCGGTCGACGCCCGGGGCCGGGTCGACCCCGAGGACCTCGCCGACGCCGTCGCCGGCGTCCTGGACGACCCGCGGGTCGCGCACGCCATGGGCGCCGCGGGACGGCGGGCGGCCCGCGAGCGCTACGACTGGGCGCGGGTGGCGGCGGCGACGGAGTCGGCGTACCAGCTCCTGCTGGACGACGGCCCGGTCGTCCCCACGACGCGCGAGTACGTCCGCGGTCACGTCGGGGAACTGGCCGGGGTGCTGAAGGCGCTGGAGGCCGAGACCGACCGCATCGACCGCTGGGGCCGCGAGCTGGTCGGCGTCGTCGACCACGGCGGGCGGCTGCTGGTGGCCGGCAACGGCGGCAGCGCGGCGGAGGCGCAGCACCTGACGGCCGAGCTCGTGGGCCGGTTCGTGGGCGAGCGCCGGCCGCTGTCGGCGATCGCGCTGCACGCCGAGACGTCGGCGGTGACGGCCATCGCCAACGACTACGGCGTGGAGGAGGTGTTCGCCCGCCAGGTCGAGGCGCACGGCCGCCCCGGCGACGTGCTGCTGCTGGTCTCCACGAGCGGGCGCAGCCCGAACCTGCTGCGCGCGGCCGAGCGGGCCCGCGAGCTGGGGCTGACGGTGTGGGCGCTGACGTCGTCGGCGCACAACCCGCTGCGGGCGCTGGCCGACGACACCCTGGGCTTCCCCGGGCCCAGCACGTCCGCGGTCCAGGAGGGGCACCTCATGGCGGTGCACGCCCTGTGCGTGGCGGTCGAGGCGCACCTGCCCGCGCGGCGCACGGTGGACCTGACGGCCGTGGAGCGCGAGGTGCTGGCGTGAAGCGCGTCGTGGTGGTCGGGGACGCGCTGCTGGACCGGGAGGTCGTGGGGTCCTCCTCGCGGCTGGCCCCGGACGCGCCCGTGCCCGTGGTCGACGTCGAGGGGGTCCGCGAGTCCCCCGGCGGGGCGGCGCTGACGGCGCTGCTGGCGGCCCTGGACCCGTCGGTGACGGTCGCGCTGGTGGCGCCGCTGGCCGACGACGCCGCGGGCCGGCGGCTGCGGGACCTGCTGCCGGGCATCGAGGTGCACGCCCTGCCGCACGAGGGCCCGACCCGCACGAAGTCGCGCGTGCGCACCAACGGCCACGTCCTGGCCCGCCTCGACGAGGGCGGGCCGGGGACCCCGGGGGGTTTCGACCCCGGGGTGCTGGACGGGGTGCTGGACGGCGCCGACGTGGTGCTGGTCTCGGACTACGGCGCGGGCACGACGCGGGACCCGCGGGTCCGGGCGGCCCTGGCCGCGGTGGCCGGGCGGGTGCCGGTCGTGTGGGACCCGCACCCGCGCGGGGGCGCCCCGGTGCCGGGGACGGCGCTGGTGACGCCGAACCTCGCCGAGGCCCGCGCGGCCCTGGGCGGCGCGAACGGGGGCGCGGACGGGGGCGGAGACCCCGGGGTCACGGCGACGCGGTTGCGCGAGCGGTGGGACGTGCGGTCGGTGTGCGTCACCGCGGGGGCCGACGGGGCGTACTGCGCCTCCGGCGGGGAGGTGCTGCACCTGCCGGCCGTCCCGGCCGCGGGCGACCCGTGCGGGGCCGGTGACCGGTTCGCGGCGACGTGCGCCGTGGAGGTGGCGCGGGGTTCCTCGCTGTCGCAGGCGCTGGACCGGGCGGTGCGGGACGCCTCGGCGTGGGTCGCGGGGGGCGGCACCACCGGGTTCTTCGCCGACTCCCCCGTCCCGGCCCCCCCGGCCCCCGCGGCCCGGACGGGCGCGGCCCGGGCGGGTGGGGAGTCGGCGGCCGGGGTCGTGGCCCGCGTCCGCGCGGCCGGCGGCACGGTCGTGGCGACCGGCGGGTGCTTCGACGTCCTGCACGCCGGGCACGTCGGCTGCCTGGAGGCGGCCCGCGGGCTCGGCGACGCGCTGGTGGTGCTCCTGAACTCCGACGCCTCGGTGCGCCGGCTCAAGGGCCCGGACCGTCCCGTCGTGGAGCAGGGCGACCGCGAGCGCGTGCTGCGGGCCCTGGCCAGCGTCGACGCCGTCGTGGTGTTCGAGGAGGACGACCCGCAGGCGGCGCTGGCGGACCTGCGGCCCGACGTGTGGGTCAAGGGCGGTGACTACGCCGAGCTGCCCGAGGGCGACCTCGTGCGCAGCTGGGGCGGGGGCGTGGTGCTCCTGCCGTACCTGGACGGCCGGTCCACGACGGGCATCCTCGGACGGATCGGGTGACCTTCGCGCTCGACCGGTCCGACCTGCTCGTCCTGCGGTCCCTGGGCCTGGGCGACCTGCTCGCCGGGGTCCCGGCGCTGCGGGGCCTGCGCCGGGCGTTCCCCGGCCACCGGCTGGTCCTCGCCTGCCCCGCCGGGATCGGGGGGTTCCTGCGGGCCCGGGGCGTCGTCGACGAGGTGCTGGTGACGCGCGACCTGGACCCCCTGGACGCCGCCGGGTCCGGGCACCTCGCGGTGGACCTGCACGGCAGGGGCCCCGAGAGCCGGCGGGTGCTGGCCGCCACCGGCCCCGCCCGGCTCCTGGGGTTCGGCACGGACGGTTTCGAGGGTCCCGAGTGGGTCCGCCACGAGCACGAGGTGGACCGCTGGTGCCGTCTGGTGGCGGCGTGGGGCGCGCGGTGCGGACCCGAGGACCTGCGGCTGCGCGACCGCACCGCGGTCCCCGACGGTCCCGTCGTGGTGCACCCGGGGGCGGCGTTCCCGGCCCGGCGCTGGCCCGTGGACCGCTGGCGCGAGGTGGTCGCCCACCTCGTCGGGCAGGGCCTGGACGTCGTCGTCACCGGCACCGCCGACGAGCGGGACCTGGGGGCGGCGCTGGCCGCCGCCGGGGCGCGGGACCGCTGCGGGGCCTCCACCCTCGACGAGCTGGCCAGTCTGGTGGCCTCGGCGCGGCTGATGCTGTCCGGGGACACCGGCACGGCCCACCTGGCCACGGCGTTCGCCACCCCCTCGGTCGTGCTGTTCGGCCCCACGCCCCCCGCGTGGTGGGGGCCGGCGATCGACGCCGACCGGCACACCGTGCTGTGGCACGGCGACCCCGGCGCGCGGGACTACGTCGGCGACCCGCACGGGACCGGGGTCGACCCGACGCTGGCGCGCACCACCGTCGAGGAGGTGATCTGCGCGGCGGCGCACCTGCTGGCACGATGAGGCGGTGACGTCCTCCGGTACCTCGGGGTTCCCCCTGCCCCTGGACGCCGTCGAGTCGGCGCCGCCGACGGCCGCCGTGGCGGTGTTCGCCGACCGGCTCGCGCAGGAGTTCGGCGCCCGGCGGGTGAGCTTCCTCATCACCGACTTCGTCGGCAAGAACCTCATCCGGATCAGCGGCGGGACGGGCGAGCAGGTGCCCCTGGCCGACGGCGACCTGCCCTACGCCAGCACCCTCGTGCGGCAGGAGCCGCGCGTCGTCGAGCACCGCTCCGGCGTGCACGTCCTGGTGCCGGTGACGGCGCGCGGGGACGCCATGGGGCTGCTGGAACTCACCCTGCCCAGCGCCCCCGGCGAGGACGCGCTGGACCGCCTCGTGGACGCCGCGCGCGCCCTGGCCTACGTCGTCACCACCGAGCGCCGGCACACCGACCTGTACGAGTGGGGCCAGCGGACCCGGCCCGTGTCGCTGGCCGGGGAGATCCAGCGCCGGCTGCTCCCCGACGCGTTCACCTGCGAGGCGGGGCAGTTCACGCTCGCGGGCTGGCTGGAACCGGCCAGCACCGTCGGCGGCGACACCTTCGACTACGCCCTGGACGAGGACCGGCTGTTCGTCTCGATGACCGACGCCATGGGCCACGACGTGGACGCGGCGCTGCTGGCCACCCTGACCGTGGGCAGCCTGCGCAACAGCCGGCGCGCCGGTGACGACGTCGCCGCGATGGCCGCCGCGGCCTCCGGGGCGATCGCCGAGCACCGCAGCGGCCTGGGTTTCGTCACAGGCCTGCTGCTGGACGTCCGCCTCGCCGACGGGAGCGTGCAGGCCGTCGACGCGGGCCACCCGCTGCCGCTGCTCGTCCGGGACGAGCGGGTGGAGAAGGTGCACCTGAAACCCGACCTGCCGCTGGGGGTGCTGCCCGACGAGCGGTACGCCGTCCAGGGTTTCCAGCTCGAACCCGGGGACCGGTTGCTGCTGCTCACCGACGGGATGCTGGAACGCAACGCCCGCGACGTGGACCTGCCGGGCCTGCTGCGCGAGCACCGGGACGAGCACCCCCGGCAGCTCATCCAGATCCTCAGCGCGGCCGTGGCCGAGGCCGCCGAACGGCACCCCGGCGGGGCGTCGGCGGCCGACGACGCCACGGTCCTGTGCCTGGACTGGCACGGGAGCGACGCCACCGGCCGGTGATCTGTTGAGGGGACCGGGTCCCGGATGTACGGTGCCGAGAGGTTGTGCAGCCAGCCTCCGTGACCGGCTCCGCGTCACGTCGTCCCTCGCGGCAGAGAGGCACCCGGTGCGACGACCCACCCTCGACGAGACCCCGCTCGCCGTGCTGCCCCGCACCACCGGCTGGCCGACCATCCAGGAACCGCCGCTGCGCCTGCGGGTGGACCCCGAACCGGACGACAGCGGCCGCCGGCGGATCCGGCTGCACGGGGAGTTCGACGCCGGTTCGGTCGACCTGGTCTGCGCCGCGGTCGACCACGTCCTGCGCTCGGGCCGGGACGTCGTCGTCGACCTCGGCGCGGTGGAGTTCTGCGACGCCTCCGCCGCGCGGGCCCTGCTGGCCTGCGCGCACCAGGCGGCTGCCGCGCGCCGCACGGTCGCGGTGGCGAACCCGCGCCCGTTCCAGCGCCGGCTCCTGACGATGCTGCGCGTGGACGAGGTGGTGACGATCGAGGGTCCCTGAGGGGACCCTCGGCCGTCACCGGCCCGCGGTCCGCCGGGGCCCACCGGCGCTGGCCGTCCCGGCCGCCTACCCGGCGGCCTCCAGCGAGCCGGCCGCGCAGACCCCGCGCCGGTGACCGTCGACGGGCAGCACGGCGTCCAGCCCCACCAGCGCGAACACGCGCCGGTGGAAGTCCCCGACGTGCACCAGCTCGAGCCGCGCGCCGACGTCCCGGGCGTCGTGCGCGCAGGCGAAGAGCGCGTTGCACGCCGGGACGTCGCAGAAGGTCACGTGCCCCAGGTCGAGCACGACCTCCCGGCCCGGGTGCAGCAGGTGGCCGACGGTGGTGCGGACGAGGTCGGCGGACCCGGCCTCGAACTCACCGTCCAGCAGGACGGTGCGCCGGGAAGGGGTGGACAGGACCCGCACCCGCAGGGCGGGGCCCGGGATCTCGGTGCTCATCGTGGTGGTCGTCACGGGACGCCCCCTTCGTGTGGCCGACGCCCGGCCGGGGCGTCGTCGCCGAGGCTGGCTGTGCAACCTGGTCCCACGCTAGCCACGTCGGCGGCCGATGGGAAGCGCCTCCCGCGGGCAGCGGGCCGGGGCCGGTGGGAGCCCGGGACACTAGGGTGACGGACGTGCCCCCCACCTCACCGCACGGCCCCACCCGCGACGTCGTCCTCGTCGGGGCGAGCGCCGGTGGGGTCGAGGCCCTGCGGACCCTCGTGGCGGGCCTGCCGGTGGACCTGCCGGCCACCGTCCTGGTCGTCCTGCACGTGCCGCCCACGGGGGCCAACGCGCTCGCCGCCATCCTGGACCGCTCCGGCCCGCTGCCGGCCCGCCCCGCGCGGGACGGGGAACCGCTGCGGCACGGCGAGGTCCTCGTCGCGGTCCCCGACCACCACCTGCTGCTGCGCGACGGCCACGTCGTGCTGGGCGCCGGACCGCGGGAGAACGGCCACCGGCCGGCCGTGGACGCGATGTTCCGGTCCGCGGCGCGCGCCGTCGGGCCGCGCGCCATCGGCGTCGTGCTGTCCGGCACGCTCGACGACGGGGCGGCCGGGCTGGTCGCCCTGCGCGCCCAGGGCGGCCTGGGCGTCGTGCAGGACCCCGCCGACGCCCTCTACGACGGCATGCCCCGCGCAGCCCTGGAGACCGCCGCCCCCGAGCACGTCGTCCCGCTCGCCGGGCTGGCCGGGCTGCTGGTGCGCCTGGTCGGGCAGCCGGCGCCGCAGCAGCCCGAGGTGCCCGAACCGCTCGAGGAGGAGGTGGCCGTGGCCGAGTTCGACCTGACACCGCTGGAGTCCGACGACCACCCCGGCACGCCGTCGGGGTACTCCTGCCCCGACTGCTCGGGGGTCCTGTGGCGCATCGAGGACCACGGTGCGCTGCGGTTCCGCTGCCGGGTCGGGCACGCCTGGAGCCCGGAGAGCCTGCACGAGCAGCAGACGTCCGAACTGGACAGCGCGCTGTGGATCGCGTTGCGCAGCCTGGAGGAACGCGCCGCGCTGTCGCGCGAGATGGGCCAGCGCGCGGCCGAGCACGGTCACCGGCTGACCGCCAGCCGGTTCCTGGAACGGGCCACCGAGACGAGCGAGGCGGCGCGCGCCATCCGGGGCCTGCTGACCTCCCGCGCGGTGCGCACCGCGGTGGGCACCGACGAGCGCACCGGCGAGCGCACCGAAGAGCGCACCGACGAGAAGGACGGCTGAGGACGTGAGCGAGCACGACGGCGACCCGCCGCGCGGGACCCCCGAGCAGTTCGAGGCGCTGCTGCAGCACCTCAAGGGGGCCCGGGGTTTCGACTTCACGGGGTACAAGCGCGCGAGCCTGCTGCGCCGCGTCCACCGCCGCATGGACGACGTGGGCGTGCCGGGGTACGAGGAGTACCGCGACCTCCTGGAGGTCGACGCCGACGAGTTCGGGGCCCTGTTCAACACGATCCTCATCAACGTCACCTCGTTCTTCCGCGACGCCGAGGCCTGGGACCGGCTGCGCTCGGACCTGTTGCCGCAGTTGCTGTCCCAGCGCCCGACGGGCCCCCTGCGCGCCTGGAGCGCGGGGTGCGCCTCGGGGCAGGAGGCCTACACCGTCGCGATCTGCCTGGCCGAGCTGCTGGGCCCCGAGGAGTTCCGCGAGCGGGTCAAGATCTACGCGACCGACGCCGACGAGGAGGCCCTCACCCACGCGCGCACGGCCACCTACAGCGAGCGGGAGGTCAAGAGCCTGCCGCCGGACCTGCTCGCGAGGTACTTCGAGCCCAACGGCAGCCGGTTCACCTTCCGCCAGGACCTGCGCCGGTCGGTGATCTTCGGACGGGCCGACCTCGTCCAGGACGCGCCCATCTCCCACGTGGACCTGCTGACCTGCCGCAACACCCTGATGTACCTGACGGCCGAGACGCAGGCCCGCATCGCCGAGCGGTTGCACTACTCGCTGCGCCCCGACGGGCTGCTGTTCCTCGGCAAGGCCGAGATGCTGCTCAGCCAGGCGGCGCTGTTCACCCCCGTCGACCTCAAGAACCGGTTCTTCCGCCGGGTCGGGGGGAGCCGGACCCAGGGCCGGGTCTCCCCCGTCCTGACCCCCAGCGTGTTCCCGCCCGGGACCGACGACGCGGTGACGCTGCGCGCCGAGGCGCTGGCCGCGAGCCCGGTCGCGCAGATCGTGCTGGGCGCCGACGGCGAGGTCGTGCTGTCCAACCACCGCGCCGAGGCGCTGTTCGGGCTGACGGCCGCCGACACCGGCCGCCCGTTCCAGGACCTGGAGGTCAGCTACCGCCCCGTGGAACTGCGCTCGGCCGTCGAGCAGGCCCACACCCAGCGCCGCACGGTGTGGATCCGGGACGTGGAGTTCCACCGGACGCGCGGGGAGCGGCAGTGGTTCGACGTGCAGGTCGTCCCGCTGCGCACCCCGCAGGGGCAGACGCTCGGCACGACCGTGGTGTTCATCGACGTCAGCCGGTCCCGGCAGCTGCAGGACGAGCTGGAGGACGCCCACCGGCAGCTGGAGACGGCCTACGAGGAGCTGCAGTCGACCAACGAGGAGCTGGAGACCACCAACGAGGAGCTGCAGTCGACGGTCGAAGAGCTGGAGACCACCAACGAGGAGCTGCACTCGACCAACGAGGAGCTCGAGACGATGAACGAGGAGCTGCAGTCGATGAACGACGAGCTGCAGACCTCCAACCACGAGCTGCGGCTGCGCACCGACGAGGTCAGCGCCCTCAACGGCTACATGGAGGGCGTCTTCGCGAGCCTGCGCGTGGGGGTCGCGGTGGTGGACCCCGACATGCGCGTCACCGTGTGGAACGCCTGGGCGGCGGACCTGTGGGGGGTGCGGGCCGACGAGGCCGCCGGCCAGCACCTGCTCAACCTCGACATCGGCCTGCCGCTGCACGAGGTCGGGCCCGCCGTGCGGGCCGTGCTCGCCGGGGAGCAGCTCCCCGGGACCGACGCCACGTTCGAGCTGGCGGCCGTGAACCGCCGGGGCCGGTCCATCCGCGTGCAGGTCACGGTGAGCTCGCTGGCCGGGACCCCCGGCCGCTCGGGGGCCCTGGTCGTCATGGATCAGCTCGACGAGCGCTGACGCTCCTGCCGCAACCGGTGCCAGGCCTCGGCCAGGAGGGGCTGCAGGTCGTGCCGGGACGGGTCGGCGACCGCGAGCGCGGCGATGTCGCGCAGCTTGACGTTGCGGTCCATGGAGACGCGGCTGAGGGTGGCGAAGGCGTCCTCGACGGTGCAGCCCAGCCACCCGGCGATGAGGCCCTTGGCCTGCTCGATGGTGGCGCGGGAACTCATGGCGATCTTGAGGTTCTCGGCCGTCGAGCGCAGCTCCTCCACGCGCAGGACGTCCTGCAGCACGGCCGCGGCGGCGTGGGCGAACACCAGGGCCCGGTCGAGCTGGGTGTCGGAGTCGAGGGTGCCCTCCTCCTGGCCGTAGACGGTCAGCACCCCGCGGACGGTGTCCTGCGCGCGGATCGGCACGGCGAGGGCGCCGCGGGCGGGCAGGGTCCCGGCGAGGGCCGCCAGGGCGGGCCAGCGCGGGTCCTCCTCCAACCGGGGGGCGACGACGGGGGTGCCGTCGGCGTAGGCGGTGAGCGCCGGGCCCTGCCCGGTGCGCCACTGGGCGCCGTCCATCCGCTGGGCCTGCTCGGAGTCGGCGGCGAGCTCGTCGGGGTCGGCGGGGTCGCCGAGCACGACGCTGCACCAGGACCCCCCGGGGACGGCGCCGGTGGCGAGGGTCGAGATGCGGGTCAGCAGGTCGTGCACCGTGGTGTCCCCGACGCTGAGCGCCGTGAGCCCGGCGAGGGCCTTCAGGGCGGCGTCGTCGGCCGGCGGTCCGTCCACGAACACCCAGGACAAGCTCGCCCGGCCGTCCGGGCGACGGCCGCCGGCGGTCAGCACCACGCGGGCCGCGCGGGTGGGCGCGTGGCGCGGCACCAGGGTCACGGTGCCGGTGGCCGACCCGGTGCTCGCGGCGCGGGAGACCAGGCCGCGGACGGCCCCGCGGGCCTCGGGGGCGACGAAGGCCTGCACGGGTTTGCGCACCAGCCGGGCCAGGGGGACCCCGAGCAGGGTCGCCGCGGCGAGGTTGGCCTCGACGACACCGCCCACCGGGTCGGTGACCAGGACGGGCACGGGGACGCTGTGCGTGAGGGCGCTGACCGTGCGGCGCGCGTCGGACTCGCGGGCGACGAGGTCGTCGATCTCGCGCTGCTGGGCGGCCAGCTCGTCGTCGGCGACGGCGAGCTCGTGGGTGACGACGCTGAGCTGGAGGGTTAGCGGGTCGTCTACGGGGAGCGTAGTGCGCTCAACGGACATCGCAGGGCCCCTCGCAGATCGTGGTGGCACCGTGAGTTCGATGGTGACTGCATCCTGTCACGGCGTCGTGCAGGCGCAACCCCTCTTGCTCAGCGCTCGCCGAGCGCCGCGCCGAGCCGTCCCCCGGCGGCCAGCAGCCGCAGCGCGGCCGCGACCTCCGGCGGCACGCCCCGGCCGCCGGCCACGGCCTCGGTGAGGGCCGCCGCCATCACCCGCAGCTTGACGTTGGTGTGCTGGGACAGCCGGCTCATCAGGTCCCAGGCCTTCTCGGCGTCGCAGCCGACGGTGACCATGACCACGCCGACGGCGTGCTCGATGCCGGGGCGGTTGCTCAGCGCCGTGCGCAGCTGCTCCACCTCCCGTTCCAGCGCCGCGACGTGGTCGGGGTCGTCCGGGACGGCCCGGCCGGCGGCCGCGCGGCGGCGCGCGGCGGCGTCGGCGAGCTGCTGGGAGCGGGCGACGACGGTGCGCGCGCGGGCGACGGCCTCCCGGCTGGCCAGGCCCGCGGTCCGGGCGCGCAGCCGCGCGACGGCGAGGTCCTCGGCCAGGGAGCGCACGCCGGGACCCCCGGCGACCTCCTCGGCGGCGAGCAGGGCCTCGACCCGGTGGGGCTCGACCCAGTCCAGGTCCAGCAGGGCCTCCAGCGCGTCGAGGGCGTCCTCCACGCGGTCCTCGGCCCCGTCCTCCGCGGCCACCCCCGCGGCCACCCCGGCGTCCGTCCCGGGGACCACCCGGTCCCCCAGCGCCCTCCGCAGGCGCGCCCCCAGCGCTCGTCCGTCCATCGTCCTCCTCCTCACCGGCCGGCGGCGCTGCGCGCGCCGTCGACGATCTCCGCGGCGATGTCCCGCAGCTTGCGGTTGGCGCGCTGGGACAGCAGCGCCAGGTGCTCGAACGCGGCCTCGGCGTCGAGGCCGTGCCGGGCGATGAGGACGCCCTTGGCCTGCTCGATGACCGCGCGGGACTGCATGGCGACCTGCAGGTTCTGGGCCCGTTCCCCGGCCCGGGCCAGGGCCGCGGCGTTGCCCAGCGCCACCGCGGCGTACTGCGCGAAGAGCTCCAGCGCCCGCTGCGCCTCCTCCGGGACCGCCTGCCGGCCCGTGGCGGCGAGGCAGTAGGCGTTGATCGCCCCCTGGCACCGGTCCGGGTCCGGCAGCCCCACGGCCACGACGCTGCGCACACCGCGCCGGGCCGCGACCGCGGAGAAGTGGGGGAAGGCGTCGTCCCCGGCGGTGTCGTCGATCCGCACGGTCGCACCGGCCTGGGCGGCGGCCACGCACGGACCGTACCCCAGGCCGTACTGCCGCTCGTCGAGCTCGGCCGCGAGCGCCCCGTGGAAGACGACGGTCTGCGGCTCGCCCTTGCGCAGCAAGGTGATCGAGACGTCGTCGGCCCCTGGGACGGACTCGACCGCGAGGTCGGCGACGCGGCGCAGGACGGCCGGCAGCGGCTGGTCGAGCAGGAGGCGACCCAGCTCGAGGAGCGCGGCCTCGAGGGCCAGCGGCATCGTTCTTCCTTCCCTGCCCGTGCCCGGCGACGGCGCAGGGGGGCAGGGGGTCGAGGGCTCGGTGGACGTTCCTCCCGACGGCCACGGCCACCCGGGCGGGACCGGGGGTGGAGCGGACGTGCAGTGGGGCTGGCGGTTCAACCGGCCTCCGAAGCTACACGACGCGCGCCCCCTCCCGGCACCGCGGGCGGCGGGTCAGGCCGGACCGGCGCCGTCCCCGTCCTGCGCGTCGTCCTGCACCTGCGGGTCGGCCTCCTCGGCCTCCTGCGCGAACCCCGTGTCGTTGCCGTAGCCGGGTTCGGTCGGCGACTCCGCCGCGGCCTCGGTGCCGGGTTCCTCGGAAGGGGTGGTCACGGTCTTCCTCCGTTCGCTCGGGTGGTGAGCGGTCGGCTCACCGCCCCGACGCTAGGGGGCCGGCCACCCTCGTGCCCGTCGAGCCCGTCAGCGCTCCAGCGCACCGGAGCGGGTGAGCTCCTCGGCGAGCGCGTGGAGCTTGACGTTGCGCTCCTGGCTGACGCGGGCCAGCAGCGCGAAGGCCTGGTCGGCGTCGACCTTGAACCGCTCCATGAGGATGCCCTTGGCCTGGCCGATGACGTCGCGGTGCCGCAGCGCCGTGGACAGGTCCTCGAGCTGCTGCGCGTCCGCGAGGGCCACCGCGGCGTGGGCCGCGATCATCGAGCCGACGACCGCGGCGTCGTCGTCGAAGGCCCCCTCCCGCGAGGACAGCAGGTTCAGGCCGCCGAGGGTGCCGCGGTGCACGAACAGCTGGAAGCAGAGCATGCTCCGCACCCCGAGGTCGGCCGACCGCGCCGCGAGCCGGGGCCAGCGGGGGTCGGTGAGCAGGTCGTCGGTGCGGACCACGGGCTCGGTGAACATCGCGTCGAGGCAGGGGCCCTCGCCGAGCTCCTCCTGCGTGCGGTCGAACCGCCGCGCGAGGTCGGAGGTGACCGCGGCGGACCACACCTGCCGCCGCCCGCGCACGACGCTGAGCGAGGCGTGCTCGACCCCGCCGACGAGCGCGGAGGCGCTGGTCAGGACCTCCTGCATGACGTCGCTGGCGCGCGTCTCACCCTGGAGCCGGCGCGCCATCTCCGCCAGGGACGCCGTCAGCGGTTCCCCCGGCCGGGTGCTCGACTCGGTGCTCGCCACGGGACCTCGTCTCGTCCGGCCCACGGGCCGGGGATTCGACCTCGGGCGCCGGGCCCAACCCTAGCCGCCGGTGCGCACCGGCGGGAGGGTCGCGGCCTGCCCGCGCAGGTCCACCACCTGCGCGGCGTGGGCCTGCTCCTGCTGCGCCGCCGCCAGCTCCTCCCGGAACCAGCTCACGGTCCGGGCCAGCCCCTCGGCCCAGCTCACCCGCGGTTCCCAGCCCAGGACGGTCCGCGCCAGCGTCGTGTCGGGCCGGCGGACCTGGGGGTCGTCGACGGGACGGCCGACGAACTCCAGGGTCGAGCTCGACCCCGCGCCGGCGATGACGTCCTCGGCGATGGCCCGGACGCTGAGCTCCTCGGGGTTGCCGATGTTCATCGGCCCGGCGTGCCCGCTCGCGGCCAGGGCCAGGATCCCGGTGACCAGGTCGGAGACGTAGCAGATCGACCGCGTCTGCTGCCCGTCACCGGCCACCGTCACCGGCTCCCCCGCCAGCGCTTGGCGGATGAAGGTGGGGATGGCGCGGCCGTCGGCGGCACGCATCCGCGGGCCGTAGGTGTTGAAGATGCGGACGATGGCGGTGTCGACGCCGTGCGTCGTGCGGTACGCCGTCGTCAGCGCCTCGGCGTAGCGCTTGGACTCGTCGTACACCCCGCGCGGGCCCACCGGGTTGACGTGGCCCCAGTAGCTCTCCGGCTGCGGGTGGACCTGCGGGTCGCCGTAGGTCTCCGACGTGGAGGCCAGCACGAACCGGGCCTGCTTCTCCTTGGCCAGCCCCAGGGCGTGCCAGGTGCCCGTCGACCCGACCTTCAGCGTCTCCAGCGGCAGCTTGAGGTAGTCCACGGGGGAGGCCGGGGAGGCGAAGTGCAGGACGAGGTCCACCGGCCCGGGCACGTGCACGTACTCGGTGATGTCGCAGCGCCGCAGGTGGAAACCCGGGTGCTCCATGAGGTGCGCGACGTTCGCGGGGGTGCCGGTGAGGAAGTTGTCCAGGCAGACGACCTCGACACCGGCGTCGAGGAGGGCCTCGCAGAGGTGGGATCCGAGGAACCCGGCACCGCCGGTCACCACGGCGCGGCGGAAGGGGATGTGGGGCACGTCCCCGATGGAACCACCGAGCGGGTGCTCCCGCGCGTCGGTACGGTCGCGCCCATGCCTGCTCCCGAGCGCGCCCCCGGCGCCACCGTCGTCGTGGCGACCCGAGACCGGGCGGCCGACCTGCGGGTCACCCTCCCCCGGCACGCCGCGGAGGTCGTCGTCGTGGACAACGGCTCGACCGACGACACCCCCGCGGTGCTGGCCGCCGAGGCCGCCCGGCGGCGGGCCGCGGGCGAACCGGGGCTGCGCACGCTGCGGCCGGGGCAGAACCTGGGGGCGACCGCCCGCAACCTCGGGGTCGCGGCGGCCCGCACCGAGGTCGTCGCCTTCGCCGACGACGACTCCTGGTGGGCCCCCGGTTCCCTGCAGCGGGCCGAGCAGCTGTTCGCCGAGCACCCGCGGCTGGCGGTGCTGGCCGCGCGGACCCTGGTGGGACCGGCCGAGGAGCTGGACCCGGTGTGCCTGGACATGGCCTCGGCGCCGTGGGGCCGCGCCCCGGACCTGCCCGGCCCGCACGTCACGGGTTTCGTGGCGTGCGCGACCGTCGTGCGCCGCGACGCCTTCCTGGCCACCGGGGGTTTCGACCGCGTCGTGCACTTCGGCGGGGAGGAGGAGCGCGTCACCTACGACCTGCTCGCCGCCGGCTGGGGGCTGGCCTACGTCGACGACGTCGTGGCCCACCACCACCCCTCCCCCAGCCGCGGCACCGCGCAGCAGCGGCGGGAACTGCTGCAGCGCAACGCCCTGCTGACGGCCTGGATGCGCCGGCCGTTGCGGGTCGCGGCGCGCAGCACCGTCGGCTCGTTCCTGGCCGGGGGCGAGGCGCGGCGCGGCGCGCTGGCCGCGGTCCCCCGGGTCCCGGCGGCGCTGCGCCAGCGCCGCGGGACCTCCCCCGTCGTCGAGGAGAGGCTGGCCGTCCGTGGCTGAGCAGCAGCACGAGCAGCAGCACGAGCAGGCGCGCGAGGACGACCGGGTGAGCGTCGTCCTCATCACCTGGCAGCGGCGCGAGGAGGCCCTGCTCGCGGTGCGCCGCCTGCTGGAACTGCCCGAGCGGCCGCGCGTCATCGTCCTCGACAACGCCTCGACGGACGGCACGGCCGACGCGCTGCGCGCCGAGCACCCCCGCGGCACCGCCCGCGGGGACCGGCTCGACGTCGTCGTCCTGCCGGAGAACCAGGGGGCGGTCGCCCGCAACACCGGCGTCGCCTCGGCCCGCACGCCCTACGTGGCGTTCTGCGACGACGACACCTGGTGGGACCCCGGCTCGCTGGCCCGCGCGGCCGACCTCCTCGACGCCGACGACCGGGTCGCCGTGCTCACCGCCCGGATCCTCGTCGAACCCGGCGGGGTCGAGGACGACATCGTCGCCGAGCTGCGCGACTCCCCCGTGCGCGGCGCACCCGGCCTGCCCGGCCCCGCGCTCGGCAGTTTCCTCGCCGGCGCGTCCGTGGTGCGCCGCAGCGCCTTCCTGGAGGTCGGGGGTTTCTCCAAGCGGCTGTGGCTGGGCGGGGAGGAGGAACTGCTGGCCGCCGACCTGGCCGCGCGGGGGTGGGAGCTGTGCTACGTGGAGGACCTGCAGGTCCACCACCAGGCGTCGGTGCTGCGCGAGTCGACGCGCCGGCGCCGCAACGGCATCCGCAACACCCTGTGGTTCACGTGGTTGCGCCGTCCACTACCGGCCGCGGCCCGGCGCACGCGGGACCTGCTGACGTCGCTGCCGCGCGACCGCACCAGCGCCCTCGGGGTGCTCGACGCGGTCGCCGGGCTGCCCTGGCTCGTGCGGGAACGGCGCGTCCTGCCCCCGCACGCCGAGGCCCGTTTCGCGGCGCTGGAGGAGGCCCAGCGCACGTCCACGGCACGCGACTACTCGCGCTGACCTCCCGGTTGCCGACCCCCCGGGTCGGTGTTGGAGTGAGGCCCGACGGGTGCAGCAGCGTCGCCCGGGAGGACCCGACGCACTCTCGAGGAGACCCTGCATGTTCGACACCCGGGAACAGCTGATCCACGAGCACCTGGACCTGGCCCGCGGGCTGGCCTGGCGCTACCGCCACCGCGGGATCCCCGACGAGGACCTCGAGCAGGTCGCCCGCCTCGGCCTGGTGAAGGCCGCCGAACGGTTCGACCCCGAGGCCGGGCACGAGTTCGGCGCCTTCGCCACCCCCACCATCACCGGCGAGCTGCGCCGCTGGTTCCGGGACCACGGGTGGTGCGTGCGGCCGCCGCGCCGTCTGCAGGAACTGCGCACCCGGATGATCCACGAGGACACCACCGGGCTGTCGGAGGAGGAGCTCGCCGCCCGGCTCGACGCGACGGTCGCCGAGCTGCGCGAGGCCCACCGCGCCACCCACGCCTACTCCGCGCTGTCCCTGGACGTCCCCCGCCACGACGTCGCCACCGACGAGGACACCGGGGCCCGCATCGACGACCTCCTGTCGCTGCGCGGGGCCGTGGCCCGGCTCAGCGACCGCGAGCGCCGCATCCTGCACCTGAGGTTCTACGCCGAGGCCACGCAGGCCGAGATCGCCGGTGATCTCGGCATCAGCCAGATGCAGGTCTCCCGCCTGCTGGCGGGGATCATGACCCGGCTGCGCGCCGAGCTCGGCGTTCACGTCCCCGTGCGGGACGTCACCAGCCCCGTCCGCCGCCGCAAGGCCGCCGAGGGCGTCCCCGCGTGGTCGCGCATCCCCTCGACCAGCTCCACCAGGACGTCGCGCGCCGCGTGAGCCGGGCGCCAGCCCAGCACCTCGCGGGCGCGGGTGGTGTCCATGACCGGCACCCCGTACCCCAGGTCCAGCCAGCCGGGCTGCACGGGGTGCAGGCGCGCGTGGTACGTCAGGGCCGCGAGCGCGCGCACGAGCCGGCGGTCCACCCCGCGGAACCGCGCGGCGTTCAGCGCCAGCGCCAGGTCCCGCCCCGTCAGCAGCGGCTCGTCGGCGACGTTGAACGCCCCGCCGGGCACCACGTCCAGGATCCGCGCCAGGGCGTCGGCCAGGTCGTCGGCGTGGACGACCTGGAACCGCAGGCGCTGCGGCACCGGCAGCACGGGCAGCGGCACGCGCCGCAGCAGCCGCGTGGGCACCAGGGCCCCCAGGAAGTACCGGGCGATCTCGCTGCCGGAGTCGCGCTGGAAGACCAGCGCCGGGCGGACCCGCGTGACGACGAGCTCGGGGTGGTCGCGCTCGACCTCGTCGAGGCGGGCCTCGACGGTGGCCTTCTCCCGGGAGTACTGCGAGGGGGTGATGCCCGCCGCGGGCCAGCTCTCGTCGACCCGCCCGCCGCCGATCGGGTGCGTCGCGTACGCCCCCACCGAGGACAGGTGCACCAGGTGCGGCACCCCGGCCCGCAGCGCGGCCTGCACGACGTTGCGGGTGCCGCTGACGTTCACCCGGGTCAGCTCCTGCGGGTCCCGGGCCGGCTGGATCAGCCACGCGGTGTGCACGACGGCGTCGACCCCGGCGAAGACCTGCGCCAGCCGGTCCACCGCCCCCGGTCCCGCGACGTCGAGCGACTCCCACCGCACGTCGGCGTAGACCCCGACCGGTTCGGGCAGCCGCCGGCAGATCCCGACGACCTCGACCCCGTCGGCGGCGAGGCGGCGCAGCAGCGCCGTCCCCACGTTGCCCGACGCCCCCGTGATGGCGACCTTCATGCCCGCACCCTCCTGCGCTCGTCCGTCCGCGTCCTCGTCGGCCCCGTCCGTGGGCCGACGTCCAGCACCACTCCGCTCGCCGGGCGCGACGGCACCGGACGGGCCGGCGCGCGCAGGTCCTGCGGGGGGAACCGGAGGTCCTCGTGGCACAGCACCCGCACGGCCTGCGCGAGCAACCGCACCGTCGCCGGCTCGCCGGGGCAGCGGTGCCCCGTGCGCGCGTCACCGGCGCCCTGCGGGGCGAAGGCGTGCGAGACCGGGCACTCGCCCTGCCCCGCGAACCGCCCCGGGTCGAACAGCTCGGGGTCGGGCCACTGCGCGGGGTCGCGGTGGGTCCCGACGACGTCCAGCACGAGGCGGTCCCCGGCGCGCAGCCGCACGCCGCCCACCTCCGTGCCCCGGCGCGCGCGGGCCGCGAGGGCCGGGACGAACGGGTGGCGGCGGCGCACCTCGTGGGCGACGGCGACGGCCAGCTCCTGCGCCCGCTCCGGCGGGGCGTCGCGCACCAGGTCGCGCCAGCCGGGGTCGTCGTGCAGGGCGACGGCGGCTTGGGTGACCAGCCACGCCACAGCGACCGTGGGGCGCAGCACGTTGAGCAGCTCCACGGCGGCCAGGCGCTCGTCGAGGACGTCGCCGCCGGGGCCGCGGTACCGGCTGACCTCCTCCAGCGCCGAGCCCGCGGGCGGGGTGAGCCGGCCGGCGCGGGTGTCGCGGACCGCGGCGCGGGCCCACCGCTCGCAGCGGTGGCGGGCGGCGCGGGCACGCAGGTGGCGGGGCCCGGCCGAGCCGAACCCGTCGACGATCGTCGCCAGGTCGTGGGCGCGGCGGGTCGTGGTGCGCTCGTCACGCTCCCCGTGGTGATCGTGGTCACCGCGCACGCCGGACCAGCGCAGCACGGCCCGGCCCAGCACGCCCACGGCCTCGTCGAAGAGCACCACGGGCGGCCCCGAGCGCCAGCGCGCCGCGGCGCGGTCCCACTCCTGCGCGGCGGCGGTCACGAGCCCGTCGACCCGCTCGGGGGCCAGCACGGTCGTGAACAGCTCCTTGCGCACCCGGTGCTCGGCGTCGTCGAGGCCGTGGACGGCGCCGCGGCCGAACAGGACGTCGCTCAGGACCGCCGGCACCGCACCGGTGCGGGACGTGCGGGAGGAGTCGTAGAACGTGCGGACCCCCTCCGGGCCGCGCAGCAGCACCGCGCGCCGGCCCAGCAGCCGCGCCGGCAGCGGCGCGGGCCGCAGCCGGGGCAGCCCGTCGAAGCCCCGCAGCAGCAGGCTGAACACCAGTTCGGGTCGCACGAGTTCCGCACTACCCCGCCCCCGGACGACGAAACCCCGCAGCGCGGTGCTCAAGCGTGGCGGTCCTCACACGCGGTTTCGGCGCGCGCGAGGCGGCGGACCGGCGTAGCACGGACCCATGCCCCTGCTGAGCTCGCTCTTCGACGCCCCCTCGCGGTGGGCGGCCCTGGACCCGGTCGCCGGGTTCGCCAAGGACGTCGCGGACCGGCTGCTGCCCGGAGGTGCCGTGCGCGGCCTGCTCCACGGCCGCCCCGCCGGGCACCCCCTGCACCCGGCCATGGCCCAGCTGCCCATCGGGACGTCCGTCTCGGCGCTGCTGCTGGACGCCGCGTCGGTCCTCCTGCCCGGCGGCCGGGCCCTGGACCTGCCCGCCCGCGGCCTGGCCGCCGTCAGCGTGGCCTCCGTCGCCCCGACGGCCCTGGCCGGCTGGGCCGACTACGTCGACCTGCACCCCGACCAGCAGCGCACCGCCATCGTCCACGCGGCGGGCAACGCGGTCGCGGCGGCGCTGTGGACGGCGTCGCTGTTCTCCCGCCGCCACGGCCGGCTGCTGCGGACCGCGGGCACGTCCGTGGCGGGCGCGGCCGGCGCCCTGGGCGGGCACCTGGCCTACCGCTGGGCGGCCGGCGCCAACCACGCCGAGCACCTCGTCCACCTCGCCGGCGACGGCCAGGAGTTCAGTGACCTCGGCCCGCTGGACGACCTCGCCGAGGGCCGCCCCCAGCAGCGGTGGATCGGCGACGCCCCGCTGTGTGTGCTGCGCCGCGGCGGGGAGGTCATGGCCTTGACGGACACCTGCACGCACCTGGGGGCCTCGCTGCACGAGGGCGAGGTGAAGGGGACGGGACCGCGCACGACCATCACCTGCCCCTGGCACGGCAGCGAGTTCCGGTTCGCCGACGGCGACGTGCTCGACGGCCCGGCCACCGCCCCGCAGCCCACCGTGGAGACGAAGGTCTCCGCGGGCCGCGTCCTGGCCCGCGTCGTCGGGCCGCCGCTGTGAGTTCCCCCGTGAGCCCCGCTGCGGGTTCCCTCGTGAGTTCCCCCCGACCGGCGAGAGGCAGGACGCGCCCGTGAGAGCCCTGACGTGGCAAGGCAAGCGGTCCGTGGCGGTGCAGGACGTCCCCGACCCCCGGATCGTCGAACCCACCGACGCGGTGGTCCGCATCACCTCCACGGCGATCTGCGGTTCGGACCTGCACCTGTACGAGGTGCTGGCCCCGTACCTGGCCGAGGGCGACGTGCTGGGGCACGAACCCATGGGGATCGTCGAGGAGGTCGGGTCGGCGGTCACGAACCTCGCCCCCGGCGACCGCGTCGTCATCCCGTTCACGATCTCCTGCGGGCACTGCTGGATGTGCGAGCGCGGCCTGACGACGCAGTGCGAGACCACGCAGGTGCGCGAGAAGGGCAGCGGTGCGGCCCTGTTCGGGTACACCTCGCTGTACGGGTCGGTGCCCGGCGGCCAGGCCGAGCTGCTGCGCGTCCCGCACGCCGACTTCAACCCCATCAAGGTCGGCCGCGAGGGCGACGGCGGGGCGCCGGACGAGCGGTACCTGTTCCTGTCCGACATCCTGCCGACCGCCTGGCAGGGGGTGCAGTACGCCGACGTCCCCGAGGGCGGGACCCTCGCGGTCCTGGGCCTGGGACCGGTGGGGCAGTTCGCCGCCCGCATCGGCCGCCAGCGCGGGTACCAGGTCATCGCGGTGGACCCCGTGCCCGAGCGGCGGGAGATGGCGATCCGCAACGGCGTCACCGCGATCGACCTGACCGACCCCTCCGGCGCCGACGTCCCGACCCGGCTGCGCGAGCGCACCGACGGCCGCGGACCGGACGCCGTGCTGGACGCCGTCGGCATGGAGGCCCACGGCGGGGCCGAGGGGGTCGTGGCCAAGGCCGCGCAGACCGCCGTCGGGCTGCTGCCGGACGCCGTGGCGCAGAAGGTGATGGAGACCGGCGGGATCGACCGGCTGTGGGCCGTGCGGACCGCCGTCGACGCCGTCCGGCGCGGCGGGACGGTCTCGCTGTCCGGGGTCTACGGCGGGGAGGCCGACCCGATGCCGATGATGACGATGTTCGACAAGCAGATCCAGCTGCGCATGGGGCAGTGCAACGTCAAGACCTGGGTCGACGACCTCATGCCGTTCGTGGAGGACCCCTCCGACCCGCTGGGGATCGACGACCTCACGACCCACCGGGTCCCCCTGGAGGACGCCCCCGAGGCCTACGAGATGTTCCAGGCCAAGCGGGACGGCTGCATCAAGGTGGTCCTGAAACCCTGACCGCGCGCGTGAAGCAGTTCCTCGGCCGGTGGCCGCGGCTGGGGCTGGCGGCGCGCACCGCGCTCGCCGCCACCCTGGCCTGGCTGCTGGCGCTGAACCTGCCCGGTGACGTCGCCGGCACCTACCCCTACTTCGCCCCGCTGGGGGCCGTCGTGGGGTCCTGGTCGACGGTGCGCAGCTCGGTGCGCAACTCCGCGCGGGCGGTCGCGGCGATCCTGTGCGGGGCGCTGCTGGCGCTCGCGCTGGCGCAGGTGCTGGGCCGGGACCTGCTCGTCATCCCTCTCGTCGTGTTCTGCGCGACCCTGCTGGCGGGCTGGCGGGTCTTCGCCGGGCAGGGCAGCTGGGTCCTGACGGTCTCCCTGTTCGTGCTGGTGGCCGGGGCGCAGCACCCCGTCGAGTACGCGCTGGGGTACTGCGGGCTGACCCTGCTGGGCGGGTGCGTCGCGGTGGCCGTGAACGCCGCCCTGCCGTCGGTGCCGCTGGCCCGCTCGGCGCAGGCGCTGCACGAGCTGGCGACGGTCCTGGCCGACCAGCTCGACGACCTCGCCGCCGGCCTGCGCCACGACGACCCGCCCCCGGCGCGGGAGTGGGCGCAGCGGCTGCGCGCGGTGGCCCCGGTCCGGGAGTCGGTGCGCGCCAGCCGGGAGGAGACCGAGGAGTCGCTGCGGGGCAACCTGCGTGCCCGTCCCCACCTGGAGGAGGCCCGGCACCAGCACCTCAGCGGGGTCGCGCTGGAGAACCTGGCGGTGCGGGTCGAGGAGCTCAGCGAGCTGCTCGTGGAGGTCCAGGCCCCCGTGGACCGGGCCGTGGCGCTGGGGGCGGAGCTGCGGTGGCCCACGGCGGCCGTGCTCGACGCCCTGGCCCGGCTGCTGCGCGAGCACCCCTCCGACGGTGGCCCCGAGCGCCGGCAGGCGGTGCGCGAGCACCTGCAGCACCTGTCGGCGGTGGAGTCCGGCGCCCGGTTCACCCTGGCCCGCGACCGGCAGACGGCGGGCGCGGTCGTCACCGCGCTGCGGCGCTGCCTGGGCGCCCTCGACCTCGACGCCAGCGACGACGAGGCGCTGGCCCCGACGCCGTGGGCCCGTCCCGACCCGGACCTGCCGGTGGCACCGCGGCGCGGGCTGCCGCTGCGCGGGGTGCGACTGCGCGGGGTCCGACTGCGCGGGGTGAGGTGGCGCGGGCTCGGGCGCAGGGGCTGAGCGCGCACCCGGTGACCTCGTGGCGGTCAGCGCGCCGCGACGGCGGGCCGCTGCCCGTCCGGGGCGCCCGCGTGGGCGCGGGTGCGGTTCCCACCGGCCCGCTTGGCCCGGTACATGGCGGCGTCGGCCTGGCCCAGCACCGTCTCGGGGTCGGTGCCGGGGTCCGCGACGGCGGTACCGGTGCTGGCCCCGACGGTGAAGGAGCCCGCCGCCAGCAGCACCGGCTCGCGCACGGCGGCCAGCAGGCGCGCGGCGACCGCCCCGACGTCCCTCCCGGTGCCCGTCCCGGTGCCCACGTCGGGGCAGACGACGGCGAACTCGTCCCCGCCCAGGCGGGCCAGGGTGTCGCCGGGGCGCAGGCACGCGCTGAACCGGGCGGCGACCTCCCGCAGCAGCTCGTCACCGGCGCCGTGCCCGGCGGTGTCGTTGACGGCCTTGAAGCCGTCGAGGTCGACGTAGACGACCCCCACCCGCGAGCGGGTCCGCTCCGCGGCGGCCAGGGCGTGGGCGAGGCGGTCGCGCAGGAGCACGCGGTTGGGCAGGCCGGTCAGGGCGTCGTGCAGCGCCTGGTGGCGCAGCGCCTCCTCCGCCGCCGTCCGGGCCTCCTCGGCGGCCTTGCGGGCCGTGACGTCCTCGATGAGGCACAGCAGGTGCGGTTCGCCGTCCTCGCTGGTGGCCATGACGGTGGCCGACAGCATCCCCCAGCGGGTCGTGCCGTCGGCGCGCTCGTAGCGCTTCTCCACCTCCGCGCGGGTGACCTCGCCCAGCAGGAACGGGGCGAAGGAGACGATGCACTCGGCCCGGTCGTCGGGGTGGGTCAGGTCGTGGAAGTCGCGGGCCAGCAGCTCGGCCGCGCTGAGCCCGGTGAAGGCGCACATCGTGCTGTTGACCTGCAGGATCCGGGCGGCGTCGGCCTCCCCCAGCCCGACGATCATCATCCCGACGGGGGCGGTGTCAAAGGCGGTGCGGAAGCGCCGCTCGGAGGCGACCAGGCGCGCCTGCGCGGCCCGTTCGGCGGTGACGTCGCGCACGCCCACGACCGCGCCGGCGCTCCCCCCGCCGTCCCGCCCGTCCTCGCCGTCGCCGGCGGGCGTGCCCGGCAGGGGCTGGGCGGTCACGTGCAGCAGCCGGCCGTCCGGGACGGCGGGGGTGCGCACGAGCACGTCGGTGCCGGGCACGCCGTGCCCGCGCAGCGCCCGCGCGACCGGCAGGTCCTCGGCGGGCCAGGGGGTGCCGTCGGGGCGCAGCAGCTCGAAGTGCTCAGCCCAGCGGCTGCGCTCCAGGCCCACGGGCAGGTCGGGGAAGAGCCGGTGGGCGGCCCGGTTGCGCAGGATCGCGCGACCGTCGGCGTCGTAGACGGACAGCCCGTCGCCGGTGGTGTCGAAGACGGTCCCCAGCAGGCGCGCCTGCTCCTGCGCGGCCCGGTGGGCGCGGCGCAGCCCCAGTTCCAGGCGGTGCCGCTCCTCCCGGTGCAGCACCAGCATCAGCGTGAGCACGCTCAGCACCAGCACGAGGAGCTGGACGTCGACGAGCCGCAGCAGCGGCTCGTCGGAGCGGAAGGGACCACCACCGGCGCGGGTCAGGAGGACCAGCGCGGTGGCGTCGACGACCGTGACGACCACCGCGACCCGGCGGTCGGCGCGCAGACCCAGCCACACCGCCCACGGCACCGTCAGGAACACCAGCGGCTCGTGGTCCAGGTGGCCCATCAGGACGAAGAACGCCACGGACGCCGTGAGCACCACGACGTGCTCGACCCGGGAGGCCACCGGGGCCAGGGTCGGCACCTCCCGGTCCCCCGTGCGCAGCCACACCAGCGCCAGCACGACGGTGCTGGCGGCGTGGCGCACCACCCAGGCCAGGTGGGCGGTGGCCGGCGGCGCGTGCAGCAGCACGACCGCGGCGCTGGCGCCGAGGGCCGCGCCCGCGCCCGCACCCGCGGTGGCGGCCACGACCAGCGCCCACAGGTCCCGCGGCTGGCGCAGCCGCAACCCGGCCGGCTGCAGCCGCCGGTGCACCCAGCACGCCACCAGCGCCTGCAGCAGGCCGGCCACGGCGAAGACGAGGGCCGGCAGCGGGGGCTGCCCGCTGAGCAGCTGCACCGCGACCCCGGTGCCCGCCACGAGCGCGGCGTCGCGCCGCACCGCCCGGGGGCCGCCGGAGCGCCAGGAGCGGGCCAGCCAGAGGAAACCCACCCCGGCCGCGGGCCAGACGACCGCCAACGGCATGCCCGGCAGCTGGGACGCGCGGCCCAGCAGCATCGCGGCGGCGTAGGCCAGCACCAGCGCCGCCGTCCGCAGCGCGGGGCGCGAGCGCGCACCAGCGGTGCCCGGCGGCGTCGCGGGGGGTGGCTCGACGACCTCCACGGTCCCGTGCACCTCCCGTCGGCCGGGTCGACGCGACGACCGCGGACGACCTCCCCGGTGCATCGGTCCCGCCACCGGCCGCCTTGAGGTGACGGCGGGGTCGCGGGACCGGGTCGGGCCGAGTGGTTGAGCCCGGCACCGTCGCCGCCGATGACTCCCCCATGTCTGCTCTGCGCCGGTGGCGCCTGGGTCCGCGCCTGGCCGCGGCGTTCTCCGTGGTCGTCGTGCTGCTGCTGGCGGTGCTGGCCGCCGGTCTGTCCGCCGGCGCCTCCCAGGGCGCCGCGACCGATCGTCTGCAGGCGCAGCAGCGGTTCTCCGCCGCCGCGCTGACCGCCAAGTACGCCGCGGCCGACCTCAACGGCTGGCAGACCGCCTACGCCTTCGACGCCGTCCGCGCTCCCGGGGCGCTCGACGACGGCACCGGCTCGCGCGGGGCCTACCTGGACTCCGCCGGCCGGTTCGAGCAGGCCCTGCGGGTCCTGGCCGACCGCAGCACCGCCGCCGAGACCGACGACGACATCGCACAGCTCGGTGCCCTGTACGAGCAGTTCGCCGCCACCGACGCGCAGATCGCGGCCGGGTACCGCGGTGGCGACGCCGCGGCCGCCACCGAGCTGGTCATGGGCCGGGAGATCGAGCTGTACACGGCCATGGGCGAGCTGCTGGACGAGGTCTCGGGCGACGCCGAGCGCGCCTTCGCGCTGGCCCGGACCGACGCGGAGGCCGCGCAGCGCCGCGGCGCGGTCCTCATGTGGACGCTGGGTGTCGCGGGTTCCCTCGTCTCGGTGCTGCTGGCGGTGCTGGTGACGCGCTCGGTGACCGGGCCGGTGACCGCGGTGCGCGACCGCCTGGTGCTGCTGGCGCAGGGCGACCTGGCCACCGCCGTCCCCGCGCACGGCCGCGACGAGGTCGCCGGGATGGCCCGGGCCCTGCAGCAGGCGGTGGACTCCCTGGGCGGCACGGTGCACCGCATCGCCTCCGAGGCCACCACGCTGGCCGCCTCCAGCGAGGGGCTGAGCGCCGTGGCCGCCGAGCTGTCCACCGGGGCCGACGAGTCCGCCTCCCAGGCCCAGGTCGTCTCCGCGGCCACCGAGGAGATCAGCGCCAACATCGGCACCGTCGCCGCCGCCGGCGATGAGATGAGCTCGGCGATCCGCGAGATCGCCACCGCCACCGCCGAGGCCTCCTCCACCGCCAGCACCGCCGTCGCCTCCGCCGACCAGGCCAGCGCCACCATCCAGCGCCTGGGCGCCTCCTCCCGCGAGATCGGCGACGTGGTCAAGCTCATCACCTCCATCGCCGAGCAGACCAACCTGCTGGCCTTGAACGCCACCATCGAAGCGGCCCGGGCCGGGGAGATGGGCAAGGGCTTCGCCGTCGTGGCCGGGGAGGTCAAGGAGCTGGCTCAGCAGACCGCCCGGGCCACGGAGGAGATCGTGGGGCGGGTGGCCGCCACCCAGGCCGACGCCGAGGCCGCCACCGTGGTCATCGGGCAGATCGCCGAGGTCATCGCCCGCATCGACGGGTTGCAGGCCACCATCGCCGCGGCGGTGGAGGAGCAGTCGGCCACCACGGCCGAGATGGTCCGCAACGTCACCGAGGTCTCCACCGGTTCGCAGGAGATCGCCGCGAACATCTCCGGCATCGCCGCGGCGACCGACCGGACCACGTCGGGGGCCTCCCGCACGGCCGCCACCGCCGGTGAGGTGTCGCGGGCGGCGGTGCAGCTGAACGAGCTGGTCGCCTCCTTCACCCTGGCCCGCTGAGGCCCCGCGGCCCCGGCGGGGGCCGCGGCCCCCGCCGGGGCGCTCACCCCCCGAGGCGGCTCACGGTGAAGGCGACGAGGAACCCCAGCGTCGTCACCAGCCCGGTGTAGAGCTGGGTGCGCTCGAAGGCCTCCGGGATCATGGTGTCCGCGATCATCGTGAGGATCGCCCCGGCGGCCAGCGCGGTGATCGCCGCGACGACCTGCGGGGAGGCCGAGCCCAGCGCCAGGTAGCCCACGGCGGCGGCCGCGGCGCTGAGGACCGCGATGGCGCCCCACACGCCGAACACGTACCCGGCGCTGCGGCCGGCCCGCTTCATGCCCGCGACGCTGGACAGCCCCTCGGGGACGTTGGAGATGACGACCGCGGCGACGACGGCGGTGCTGACCCCGCGGCCGCCCAGCAGCCCGACCCCCAGGACGACCGACTCGGGGACGCCGTCGAGCAGGGCGCCGATCGCGATCGCCGCCCCGCTGCCGCCCTGCTCGGCCTCCGACGGCTGCTGGTCACCGGACCGCTTGCGGTACCGGGCCCCGCGCCGGGCCAGCACGAGGTTGGCGGCCAGGTACACCACCGCCCCGGCCAGGAAGGCGCCCACGGTGGGCACCAGTCCCCCGGTGTCGGCCGCCTCCTGCGCCAGGTCGAAGGCGAGGGCGGAGATCAGGACGCCGGACCCGAAGGCCATGACGGTGGCGACCACCTTCGCCGGCACGGGCACGAACCAGGCGACGGCCGCGCCCACCACCAGTGCCGCCCCGCCCAGGAGCCCCCAGCCCCCGGCCTGCAACCACTCCGGCACGATCCCTCCCGTCCTCCCGCGACCACTTCCTCCCGGCGACCACGGTCAGCGGTCCGTCCAGCCGCTACCCCGTCCACCCGCGCGCGAACCGGGCCGGTTCCGCTGATCCTCAGGCGCTCAGGTCGTGCGCCACACCCCGCGGCGCGCGGCCGGTCAGCCGCGCGCTGGTGAGGACGGGGAACCGCGTCGAGGCCAGGACCCGCGCGCCGGGCAGGTCCCGGACGCGGGCGGCGAGCACCCGGTCCTCGTGCGCGGGCAGCGGGGGGAACCCGCCGGCGGCCAGGTAGGTCGAGGCCCGGACCCCCAGGTTCGCCCCGTGGACGTGCCGGTGCCCGCCGGCCCACTGCCCGGCGGCGTACTCCCGCCGCCACGTCGCGTGCCGGGTCGGTGGCGCGTCGAGGCGGACGGTGCCGAGCAGCAGGTCCACCCCGGACGCCGCGGTGAGCACGTGGTGGCGCAGCCAGCCCGCGGGGACGGCGGAGTCGGCGTCGGTGCTCGCGACCCACCAGCGGGCCAGTCGGTCGGCGGGCACGCCCCCCAGCGCCGCCCGGACCCCGAGGCCGCGGGCGAGGCCCACGCTGCCGGCGTCGCGGACCAGGACGTGCGCCCCCGCGGCCCGGGCCACGTCGGCGGTGCCGTCGGTGCAGCGGTCGGCGACGACGACCACGTCGACCGGGACGGGGCAGCGCGCGGCGGCCGCGCGCAGGGACGCGACGCAGCGGGCGACGGTGCTCTCCTCGTCGCGGGCGGGCACGACGACCACGACCCGTTCCACCCCGTCCTCCACCCCGTCCTCCACCCCGTCCTCCACCTCGCCGCGCGGGCTCACGGGAGGAGCCCACCGGCCCGGGCGACGGAGACGGCGGGGGCGGGCACGAGGACGTCGAGCAGGAAGTCCTCCTCCTCGTGGTGGGCCAGGACCTCCAGGCCGCTCGCCGCGCGCAGGGTCCGGTGCACCTCGTCACCGGTGAGGGGGTACTCCTCGACGAGGTGGCGCCAGTGGCAGGCCACGAGCACCCCGTCGGCGCTGAGGTGGGAGCGCAGCCGCTCGACGAGGACGTCGAGGTCGGGCCGGTCGCAGTAGTAGGCGACCTCGGCGAGGACGACGAGGTCGAACCGCCCGTCGGGGAACTCCTGCGGGACGCGAGCGACGGCGGTCCGCACGTTGCCGAGCCCGCCGACGCGGGCGCGGGCGCGCGCCAGGGCGGAGGCGGAGATGTCGACGGCCAGCAGGTCGTCGCAGCGGGGGGCGAGTTCGGCGGTGAAGACGCCTGCGCTGCAGCCGATCTCCAGGGCGGAGCGGAACCGCGGCCGGGGCAGCGCGGCGAGGGTGAGGGCCCGTTTGCGCTGCTCGTACCAGCGGTCCTCGAAACCCCAGGGGTCGTCGCCGTTCTCGGCGTAGAACGTCTCGAAGAACTCCGCGCCCAGGCTCGACGGGCCCGTGGCCCCGTCGGTGGCCCCGTCGGTGGCCCCGTCGGCGAGGAGGAGGAACTCGTGGTCGCGCTCGAAGTGGCGCAGGACCCCGGCGGTCAGCAGGACCTCGTCGCCGGGGGCCGGTGAGAGGGGGCTCGTCTGGGAGACGTGCTCGGCCATGGCCTCGTCCTTGCGGCGGCGCGCGGCGGCGTCGAGGTCGAGCCGCGTTCCGCGGTGCCAGGGGACGCGGGCGTCGCCGGGGTGGGACCAGTGCCACACCCACACCGGGTAGTGCAGGCAGCGGGCGCCCTGCTCGGCGGCGACGCGCGCGGCCACGGCCCCGGCCGCGTCGTGGTCGGGGTGGCCGTCCCCGGTCCAGGGCGCCACGAGGAGGGTCCCGGGGCCGGTCAGCCGGGTGAGGAGGGCGGCCAGGGTGGCCGCCCCGGCGGTGACGCCACCGTCGGGGACCCGCAGCCGGTGGACGTGCGCGCGGGGGGCCAGCCGCGCGACGGCCCGCGCGACCTCGGTCCCGCGGCGGGTGGCGAGCGCGGCGGGGGTGGTCGTCGGGGAGTCCGGGTGGGAGGCCTCGCCGTCGGTGGCGACGACCACGTCGACGGGCAGGCCGCGCCCGGCGGCCGTGGCGATGAGCCCGCCGGCGCCGAGGGTCTCGTCGTCGGGGTGGGCGGCGACGACGAGGACGTGCTCGACGCCGGTCCAGTCCAGGGCGGGGACGTCGCGCAGGCCGGGCCAGCCGGCCCACTCCGCCTCGGCGGTCCCGGCCCCGTCGTGCGTGAACTCGACGTCGCTCACCACGGCCACCGGCCCTCCTCGCGGTCGGCACCACCGTCGGGGGCGGCGTCGCGCAGCAGCTGCCCGACGGCGGCCACGTCGCGGTCGGCGTGGTGCTGGCGCAGGTAGACGGTGAGGTCGGCGACCCGGGCCGCGTGCGCGGCGTCGAAGGTCAGGGGGGCCGGGCCGAGGGCGTGACCCACCTCGGTCAGGACCGCCTCGGCGGCCGCGGCGACGATCGAGCGGGTGCGGGCGGCGAGGAGCTCCCCGGCGGGCCCGGCGGCGCGGCCGGCGTCGACGTCGGCGGCCGCGGCGTCCAGGGCCAGCCGCGCCGTCCGCAGGTGCAGGTCCACTGCGCCGCGGGACCGCTCGGTGAGCAGGTCGTCGCGGGGGCTGTCGAGCAGGGGGCGGGCGACGCCGGCGGCGCCGCCGAACCAGCAGGCGGCCACGCCGATGCCGCCGTGGGCGAAACCGGGCCGCCGCAGGTACCAGCCGGGCTCGCCGACGGGGTCGGCGGGCACGTCGTCGAAGTCGACAGGGCCGCTGGGCACGTCGACGAGCCCGCGGCTGTGCCAGGCGCCGTCCACGACCGTCACGCCGGGCCGGCGCAGGTCGACGGCGACGAGCCGGCGGCCCTGCGGGGTGCGGGCGGTGACGAGGGCGTGGGACAGGCGGCCGGCCAGGGAGCACCAGGGTTTGCGGCCGGTGAGGCGGCCGGCGGTGAGGTCGAGGCGGGTGCCGGGGTCCTCGGCGGCGAACACGCCCCACGTCGACCCCTCGGGCACCGCGCGACCGGCCTCGGCGAGGATCGCCACGGCGTCCAGGTGGGCCTCGACGACGCGGGCGGTGGTGAGGTCGCGCTCGGCGAGGGTGGCCAGCACCTGCCAGCGGCGCCGGGTGCCGCCGGAGCCGGGGAGGGGGACCTCGCGGGTCAGGTACCGGGCCAGGGCGAGCGCGCCGTCGACCGCTGGGGGGACGGCGGTGGGCACGGGACCTCCGAGCACGACGGCGCGCCCGCGGCGATTTCCACGGGCTGACGTGCGCACGCTAACCGGGCCGGCGGGGGTCGGCACGCCGGAACCGCGCCGAGACCGCGCCAGGACCGCGCCGGGACCGCGTCAGACCACGAGCCTGCTCCAGACGGTCTTGCCGCCGGGCCGGGTGCGGACCCCCCACTCGTCGCTGAGGACCGCGACGAGGTTCGTGCCGGGGACGCCGTCGGGACCGACGGTGCGGAAGCGCGGGCCGTTGGGGTCGCGGTCGCTCACCGAGATCGTCACCCCGTCGGCGCCCTCGCACTCCACGCGCAGCAGCACCGGCGGGGCGCCGTGGGTGACCGCCTCGGTCACCAGTTCGCTGACGACCAGCTCGGCGTGCGGGCGCAGCAGGGAGGCGTGCTCGACGCACCAGTGGTCGTCGAGGAAGCGCCGCGCGTGGCGGGCCGCGGACCGGTCCACCACGACGGCCGACTCGGCTGCCGGGTACCACTCGCACATGGAGGTCGATCGTCGCCGACGATCGCCCGGCGCGCTCGTCAGGACGGTGCGGGACCGTCCCCGCCGGTGCCGTCCCCGGTGCTCGCGGCGACGTCCCCGGCCGCGTCCGCGACGACGTCCACGACGTCGGACAGGCGGGTGACGTCGAGGAGGAAGGCCACCGGCTCGCTGGGGTGGACGGTGATCCGGTCGGGGCGGACGGCGACGGCGAGCCGGGCCAGGAACGCGGCCCCGGCCGAGTCCATGAACGTCACCTCGCGGGCGTCGACGGCGACGGCGGTGCGACCGGCCTCCCGGCTGCGCGCGACCTGCGCGGCGGCGTCGTCGAGGTCGAACCGCAGCTCGTCGTCGATCTCACCGGTGAGGCGGACGAGGAGTCGGCCGGCGGCCGGTTCGAGCCGGACGCGCCCGTCGGGGGTGCCCTGCTGGGGGTCGGGTGCGCGGAACGGCGTGGACACGCTGCTCCTTCCTGCCACCGCGGCGTGGTGACCCGGCGTGCTGTCGCGGTGCTGCTCGGTCAGGTGGTCGCCCGCCCTGTGCTCGAGCCGGTGCAGCGACCGTACCCCGCCGGGACGTCCCCGCGCACCGCCCCGCGGGCGCGGGCCGGCGCAGGGCACCGGGGCGGTCAGGCGCGGGCGACGAGCTCGCGCAGCGTGGCGAGCTGGTAGGCCGAGGTCTCCATCGCGGTCTCGTCCTCGGCGAAGACGTTCGACACGACGAGCGCGTCCTCGCGGTCGAGGAAACCGCTGCGGCGCAACGCCGAGAACAGTTCCGCCCAGTCCACGTCCCCGTCGCCGACGCGCAGGTGCTGGTGGACGCGGGCGGCGTTCCCGGGCGGGTTGGAGATGTAGCGCAGGCCGTGGGAGCGGCGGTGGTCGAAGGTGTCGGCGGCGTAGACGGCGCCGAGGCGGTCGCCGAGCTGCGGCAGGAGCGTCGTGGCCCGGTCCCCGTAGTGGAAGGTGTGCGAGGCGACGTAGACCACGCCGACGTGGTCGGTGTTCAGGCCCCGCACGACGCGCCACGCCTCCAGGGCGTCCTCGACGAAGTCGTCCGGGTGCGGGTCGACGTTCAGCCGCAGGCCCTCGCGCTCCAGGACGGGGACGATCTCCTCCATCGACCGGTAGAACGCCGCCTCGGAGTCCTCGGACAGCTCGGGGCGGCCGCTGAACTCGGTGTTCACGACGCTCACGCCGAGGTCCACGGCGATCTGCAGCACGCGCCGCAGGTTCCTCACCGCGGCCAGCCGCTGCTCCTCGTGCGGCCAGGAGATGCGCTGCACGGGCAGCAGGGAGGTGATGGTGACCCCGGCGTCGGCGGCCTTCCTGCGCAGCGCCGCGACGAGGGCGTCGTCGGCCTTGGGGTGGCGGAAGAAGGGGGCCACGTCGGGGTGCGGGGCGAGCTGGAAGTGCTCGTACCCGGCGCGGGCCACGAGGTCGGGCAGCTCCAGCAGCTCGTGGTCGGGGTGGAAGGGGGTGGGGTCCAGGGCGATCGTCACCATGCCGGGAGGCCTCCGTGTCGTGGGGTTCCGGGCGAGGGGGCGCCCTCGCCTGGCAGGAGGATAGAGGCAGGTACGGATGTCCTGACAAATGAGCGCCGGTCGGGCCGCTGCGCCCGGGGTGCGCGCACCGGGGACCACGGGCGAGACTGGCGGTGACCGTGCAACCCGTCGCGGCGACGCCCCGCCCCGGAGGTCGCCCGTGGACACCGCACCCGCCAGCCTCGGGCTGGACCTGCTCGGTGACGCCGAGCCCTTGCGCGCCGCCCGGCGCTTCGTCCGCGTCCAGGCCGAGCAGCTCGGCCGCGAGGAGCAGGGCGACGACGCCGTGCAGGTCACCGCCGAGCTGCTCGGCGACCTGGGCACCGGGACCCGGCCCGTCGCCGTGCGCGTCAGCGAGGTCGACGGCGCCCTCCAGGTCGGGGTCGACGTCCGCTTCGTGGGTGACGACGGGCACGGCGCGGACCGGCCCGCCGTCTCCGCCCGGACCCGCGACCTGCTCACCCACCTGTCCACGGCCTGGGGGTGGCGCCCCGTCGACGGCGGCGCCCACGTGTGGTGCCGCCTGCCCGGCCCGCCCGCCCGCTGACGGACCCGGCGAGGGACCCGCACCGCTGAGCCGGTCGGGTGGCCGACCTCTAGAAACCGCCCCGGACGGCCGATCACCCGGGGGTGGCGCGCTCGTCCCCGACCCCCCTCTTCGCGACGACCCGGGTGATGGGTCTGACCGCGGGGGCCTTCTACGCCGCGGGCGGGGCCGCCGCGCTCGCCGTCATCCTCAGCGCCACCTTCCACGACCCCGGCGATCGGCACGTCCTGCTGGCCCTGGCCACCACGGCCCTGCTGTCCAGCCTCGCCCTGTTCCGCTGGGGCGGGCACCTGCCCCGCGGGGCGTTCCACGTCGTCGTGGGGGCCGGCACGGTGCTCATCACCTTCGCCGTCCCGCTGTGCCCCACGACGGCCACGGCCCTGGCCATCACCACCGTGTACTCCCTCGTGGCGATCGACGTCATGTTCTTCTTCGGGTGGGCCTCCGCCCTGGTCCACCTCGTCGCCCTGTTCGGCGCGGCGGTCTGGGCCCTGCACGACCGGTCCGGCGTCACCGCCGGGGTCGCGATCGCGCTCGCCCTGGTGTGCCTGGTCATCACCGTCGTCGTCGGGGCGCTCGTGCGCCGCGCCTCCGACGCCCACCACGACAGCCTCACCGGCCTGCGCAACCGGCGCGGGTTCGACGCGGCGCTGGACGCGGCCGTCGCCGCGGCCCGGCACGGGGCGCCGCTGGCGGCCGCGCTCATCGACGTCGACCACTTCAAGACCGTCAACGACGGCCACGGGCACGCCGCGGGCGACCGGCTCCTGCAGCAGCTGTCCGGTGAGCTGCTGGAGGGCCTGCCGCAGGAGGCCGTGCTGGCCCGCTACGGCGGGGACGAGTTCGCCGTGCTGCTGCCCGGGCGCACCGGCGCCCAGACCCTGGAGCTCGTGGAGGACCTGCGCCGGGGCCTGACGTCGGCCGGCTGCTCGGCCGGGGTGGCCGGGCACCTGCCGGGCGAGTCCGGGGCCGACCTGGTCCGCCGCGCCGACACCGCGCTGTACGCCGCGAAGCTGTCCGGCCGGGGCCGCTGCCGCCTCGACGACCTCGACAGCGCCGAGCTGGCCCACGACCTGGCCCAGGCGCTGTCCGCCGGGCAGGTGCGCGCCTGGTTCCAGCCCGTCGTGCGGCCCACCACCGGCGAGGTCGTCGGCGTGGAGGCCCTGGCCCGCTGGCGGCACCCCGAGCGCGGCTGCGTGCGGCCCGACGAGTTCATCGCCGTCGCCGAGACCACCGGGCTCATCGGCGAGCTGGGCGCGGCCGTGCTCGCCGACGCCTGCCGCGGCGCCGTCGAGCTCGCCCGCGTGCACGGCGACGGGCTGCTGCTGACCGTCAACGTCTCCGGCCGCGAACTCGTCTCCGAGGGGTACGCCGAGCGCGCCCTGGCCCTCGTGCGGGCCTCGGGCTGGCCCGTGGAGCGGCTCGTGGTCGAGGTCACCGAGAGCCTGCTGGACGCCTCCTCCGGCCCCGCCCTGGAGACCCTGCACCGGCTGCGCGCGGCCGGGGCGCGGGTGGCCATCGACGACTTCGGCACCGGGTACTCGGCGTTCAGCCGGCTGGACACGCTGCCCGCCGACTACCTCAAGCTCGACCACGGCTTCACCGCCCAGATCACCACCTCCGACCGCCGCGCCGGCGTGCTGCAGGCGCTGCTGTCGCTGTCGCGGGCCCTGGGCATGCAGGTCATCGCCGAGGGGGTCGAGGACGAGGAGCAGGACGCGCTGCTGGGCGCGCTGGGCTGCCCGCTGGCCCAGGGCTACCTGTACGCCCGGCCCGCCCCCGTCGCCGAGCTGCTGGCCCGGCCCGCGCCCGCCGGCACCCGGGCCGGCTGAGGCCGGCCGTGCCCGCAGCCCTCGTCGCCGCCTTCACCCTGGCCACCGTCCTCAACGCCGCCACCGCCGCGCTGGCCTGGCGCCAGCGCGCCCGCACCCCCGCCGCGCGGGCGCTGGCCGCGGCCACCGGCAGCCTGGCCCTGTGGTCGGCGCTGACCGCACCACAGCTCGTGCGGCTGCCCCCGGCCGTGCACGCGGTCCTGGCCCACGCCTCGTTCGCGGGGATCCTGGGGTCCGTCGTGGGCCTGCACCTGCTCTTCCGCCTCGTCGCCGACCCGCACTTCCAGCCCGGCCGGGCCCACCGCGCCCACCTGGTCCTGGTGCCGACCGCGATCCTGCTGGCCGTCGCCACCGACCCCTGGCACCACCTGGTGTTCGCGGCGATCAGCCCGCTGCCCGGGCCGCCCTGGTACGACAGCCGCTTCGGCCCGCTGTTCTGGGCCCACGCCGGCTGGTGCTACCTGCTGCTGCTGGCCGCCGACGTGCGGCTGGCCCGGGCGTGGCTGACCGGGACGAGCGTCCTGCGCGCCCAGGCCGGGACCCTGCTGCTGGCCGGAGCCGTCCCGCTGGCGGGCAACGTCGTCCTCACCGCCACCCACGCGTTCTCCGGGCAGGACCTCACCCCGCTGTTCTTCACCGCCACCGGTGTCCTCGCGGCCCGGGCCGTCCTGCGCGGCGGGTTGCTGCGGGTCGTCCCCGTCGCCCGTGGAGCTGTCGTGGACACCATCGGCGACCACATCGTCGTCGTCGACGTCGGCGGCACCGTCGTCGACGTCAACCCCGCCGGCCGCGCCCACCTGCGCCTGGTCCGCCCCCACCTGCCGCGCGACCCCGTCGGGCTGCCCGCCTCGGAGTTCCTCGGCCCCCGGGCCCTCGGCGACCTGCCCGGCGGGCAGGTGCACTACGCGCTGGAGTACCGGCCGGGGGTGCACCTGGACGTGAAGGTCACCGCCATCACCGACCGCCGCGGCCGCCCCCTGGGGCGGGTCGTCGGCCGCGACGTCACCGACCTCGTGCAGACCCGCCGGCGGCTGGAGGAGCTGCGGGCCCAGCTGGCCGAGGAGGCCGTCCGGGACCCGCTCACGGGGCTGCACAACCGCCGCCACCTCGACCCGGTGGCCGCCGGGCTGGTCCGCGGGGCGGGCCCGGACCGGCCCCTGGCGGTCCTGGCCGTCGACGTCGACCACTTCAAGGCCGTCAACGACGCGCACGGGCACGCCACCGGCGACGACGTCCTCGTCGCCGTCGCCCACGCCCTGGCCGCGACCGCCCGCACGGGGGACCTCGTGGCCCGCACCGGCGGGGAGGAGTTCGTCCTCGTCCTGCCCGGGGCCGACCCCGCGGCCCTGGCCCGGCGCGCCGGGGACTTCCACCGCGCCTGCGCCGCGGTCCGCGTGACCACCCCCGCCGGGGACGTGCTGAGCCCCACGGTGTCCGTCGGCACCGCCGTCACCACCGACCCCGCGGCGGCCTTCGCGGTCGTCCTGGCCCGCGCCGACGGCGCCCTGTACGAGGCCAAGGCCACCGGCCGGGACCGGGTCGTCCACGCCGGGGACGCGGAACCGGCCCACCCGCGCTAGGAAGGGCCCGTGGCGCCCTCCCCCACCGACCGCGAGACGTTCCTTCGCGCCGCCGCGGCCGTCGCCGCCGAGGACGAGGAACGCGCCGGGGTCGCGACCTACCTCGCCCTGGAACCGGCTCCCGCCGCTGCCCCGGCCCGGGACCGGGCGGGGGCGCTGCTCGCCGCGCGGGTGCGCGCGGCGTGGGAGGTCCTGACCGCCGCCGACCCCGACGTCGGCGTCCAGGACGTGCTGGCCGCCCTCGGCGACCTGGACCTGCGCCGCGATCCCGCCCCGGTCCCCGACCGGGTCCCGGCCCGGCTCGCGGCGTGGCGGCCCCCCGGGACCCCCGTCGCCCCGCGCGCCGAGCGCGACGCCGCGACGGCCGCCGTGCACGACGCCTTCGTCGGCGGGCGGCTGCTGCGCGTGGTGAACCACCACGACACCCCGGCCTCGCGCGCCGACGCGTTCCGCGCCGACCTGGCCTGGTACGCCGAGCGCTTCGCCCCCGTCACCGCCGCCGACGTCCACGCCTTCCTCGACACCGGCCGCTGGCCCGACGCGTCCCGGCCCGGGGTCGTCCCCGCCTTCTACGACGGGTTCGCCAGCGCCGTCCACGTCGCGCTGCCCGCGCTGGAGGAGGTGGGCCTCGTCGGCTGGTTCTACCCGCCCACGGACTTCCTCGACGTCCCCGCCGGCCGGCAGCGGGAGTTCGCCCGCGCGCACGGGTACGGCGTGCTGGACGAGCCCGAGGGGCCGCTGGCCATGACGTGGGACGAGCTGGCGGCCCTGTCGGCGCGCCACGAGGTGTGCGGGCACACCGCCACGCACGCCGCGGCGGCCGGGGTGCGCGGGGCCGCCGCGGTCGAGGCCGAGGTCACCGGGCCCCTGCGCCGGCTCACCGAGGTCATCGGCCGCGTCCCGGCCGCGTGGGCGTGGCTGGGCGGCACCGACCACGACCCCGCGCACCCCGCCGACCGCGCCGTCGTGGCCGCCGGGGTGCGGCTGTGGACGTCGAACACGGTCCTGCGCCGGGTCGGCTGAGGCGTCGGGCGGGTCAGCCCACCGCGGCCGGGTGCGGGGCCCGCACGACCGCGTCGCGCCCGCCCTCCTTCGCCGCGTACAGCGCGGCGTCGGCCCGGGCGAAGACCTCCGCGGTGCTCTCGGTCCCGTCCCACTGCGCGACCCCGGCCGAGAACGTCTGCCCCGCCGGGGTGACCCCGCGCAGCGGCTCCAGCACCGCGGCCGCCGCGGCGAGGTCGTACCCGAGCAGGATCAGCAGGAACTCCTCCCCGCCCCACCGGCCGAGCATCACCGACCGGCCCGCGCCGCCGCCGACCCCGTCGTGCTCCAGGCGCGCGCGCCAGGCCGCGGCGGCCTGCACCAGCAGCTGGTCACCGGCCTGGTGGCCGTAGGTGTCGTTGAACAGCTTGAAGCGGTCGAGGTCGAGCACCGCCACGCACAGCGGCAGCCCCTCCTCCCGCGCCCGCGCCACGTCCCGGGCCAGCTCGGCGTCGCCGGTGCGGCGGTTCGGCAGGCCCGTCAGCGCGTCGGTGCGGGCGATCTCGGCCAGGCGCGACGTCTGCTGGTCCAGCCGGCGCAGCAGCCCCGACATCCGCAGGATCACCAGCACGAACAGGACCACCGACGACAGCGCCACCGCCCAGGCCTCCAGCCGCGAGCCCAGCGCCAGCTGGACCAGGAGGGTCCCGGGGGCCACCAGGCCGGCCAGCGTGAGCGCGACCAGCCGCCCGCGCGTGAAGCGCGCGTGCGGCGCCCGGACCGCGTCGTCCGTCAGCCCCCGCATCGACGGGTGCAGGGCGGCCGCGGCGAAGGAGACGTACCCCAGCAGCCACGGCAGCGTGATGAGGCCGCCGGAGTACCACTCCGACATCTGCGAGTACTGGTAGGCGCAGTCGGCGACCAGCAGCAGCGCGTTGGCGACGACCAGCCAGCGGAACGCCGCGGTGCGTCCCCCGCTGGTGGTCAGCAGGCGCACCAGGAAGGCCAGCAGCAGCACGTCGCCCAGCGGGTAGGCCGCCGCCAGCAGGCGCGCCGCGGTCGACTCCCCCGCCGCCTCCAGCCCCGGGCGCATGAGCAGCACCCAGCTGACGAGGACGAAGCCCACCGTGAAGATCAGCGAGTCGATGACCCCCTCGGGGTCGCCCTGCCCCCGCCGCGCGCGGACGAAGCGCCAGAACCCGCAGGCGATGAGGACGTAGCTGGTCAGGTACAGGGCGTCGGCCGGCGAGGGGAACGGCGAGGTGTCCAGGACCCACGTGTAGACCGCCCACAGCAGGTCGGCGCAGGCCCACGCGGCGATGCCGGCCGTGATGAAGCGCCACCCGCCGGCCGCGCGGGGCCGGTTCCGGCGCACGCCGAAGGCCGTGAGGGCCACGCAGCCGAAGCTGATGAGCGTGTACAGGCCGTCGCGCCCCGGCCCCACCGGCAGGCACACGCACAGCACGGACAGCAGGACGCCGACGACCACGTGGACGCGGACGCCGGACAGGGAGGTGCTCACTCCGCTGTCATCGCCACGTCCGGGCCCGGACTGTCGCCCCGTTCACCCGGACGGTCGACGTCCGGGGCTCACTTCAGGCCGCTGCGGGCGATCCCGGCGACGAACTGGCGCTGGGCGAGGCCGAAGAGCACCAGGACCGGCAGGATCGACACGAGCGCCCCGGCCATGAGCGCCGGGTAGTCCGTCGTGTACTGGCTCTGCAGGAACGACAGCCCCACCGGCAGGGTGTAGAGGTCGGGGTCGCGCAGCGCGACCAGCGGCCAGGCGAACTCGTTCCAGCGGTACGTGAAGGTCATGACGAGCAGCACCGCGACGAGCGGCCGAGACAGCGGCAGCACGACCGACCACAGGGTCCGCAGCTGCCCGGCACCGTCGAGCTGGGCGGCCTCGAGGAGCTCGTCGGGCAGCGACAGGAAGTACTGCCGGGCCAGGAACACCCCGAACGCCTCCGCCGAGCGCGGGACGATGACCGCCCAGTACGAGTTGACCCAGCCCAGGGAGTTGACGAGGTCGAACTGCGGGACGAGCAGCACCTGCACGGGGATCATGAGGGTGGCGACGATGAGCAGGAAGACGACCGAGCGCCCCGGGAACCGGTGCTTGGCCAGGACGTAGCCCGCCGTGACGTCCACGACGACCGTGATGGCCACCGCGACGACCGCGATGGCCAGGGAGTTCTGCGCCCACTGCAGCACCGGGAACTGCGTGAGGGCCCGGGAGAAGCCGCCCGGGTCCAGCGACGTCGGCAGGACCCCGACGCGGCCGGAGGCCAGGTCGTCGCGCGGGGACACCGCGGTGACGAGCATCCAGTACAGCGGGAACAGCCAGACCAGGCTCAGCGCGACGAGCACGGCGACCCGGCCGCGCCGGGACCCGGCGCGCGCCCGGCGGCCGTGCTGCACGGCGAGGCCGTCGCGCGGGCGCACCGCGCTCTCGACCCGGCTCACAGCTCGTCCTCGCTGGCGCGCTGGGCCCGCCACCACAGGGCGGTCGCGGCCAGCACCACCACGAAGACGACGACGCCGATGGCCGACCCGTAGCCCTCCCGGCGGGCCGCGAACCCCTGGTTGTAGGCGTAGGTGACGAGGAGCTCGGTGGCCCCGGCCGGTCCGCCCTTGGTCATGACCCAGACGATGTCGAAGACCTGGAACGTCTCGATGACGAGCATCACCGTGAGGAAGAACGTCGTGGGCCGCAGCAGCGGCCACACGACGTCGCGCAGCCGCTGCCAGGGCGAGGCCCCGTCGAGCTCGGCGGCCTCCAGGACGTCGCCGTCGACGCCCTGCAGCGCCGACAGGTACAGGACCACCGCCAGTCCCGTCCTGGCCCACAGCAGCACCAGCACGACGGAGACGGCGGCCGCGGTGCCGTCGGACTGCCAGTCCGGCTGCGGGGCGCCGACCGCGGCGAGCACGCGGTCGACGATGCCGACGTTCTGGTCGAAGACCCAGCGGCCGGCCATCGCCACGACGACCCCGGAGATCACGTACGGCGCGAGGAACACGGCCCGGAAGAGCCCGCCGCCGGGGATCCGGTCGCGCAGCAGCAGCGCGACGCCCAGCCCCAGGACCAGGCTGACGGGCACCGACACGGCCGCCAGCAGCACCGTGTTCCCCGCCGCCCGCCAGAAGGTGGGGTCGGAGGCCATGGCGGTGTAGTTGGCGAGCCCCACGAACCGCGCGCGGCCGATGCCCGTGGAGTCCGTCAGCGAGATCCGCACGGCCCCGACGAGCGGGTACAGCACGAACACGCCGAACAGCAGCAGCGCCGGGGCCAGCATCGCGTACGACGTGGCCCACCGCCGCACCCTCACGGGGTCGTCAGCACCGACGCGACGCCGTCGGTGAGGCGCCGCAGCGCCGTCGCGTCGTCGTCGTCGCCGAGGAACACCTCGTCGAGCCGGTCGCGCAGCTGCGCGTTGACCGCGCTGAAGCTCGGCACGACGACCTGCTGCACGAGGGGTTCGCGGATCGCGGTGGCCTGCTCGACGTACAGGGGCATCAGGTCGGGCCGCACGGCGTACCGCAGCGAGGCGGGGTCGACGTCCCGGCGGGTGGGCAGGACCGTCGCGGCGGCGCAGAAGGCGCCCATCTGCTCGGCCTGCGCGCAGAACGAGATGAACTCCAGCGCCTGCTCCTTCCTCGCGCTCGCCTCGACCGCGACGAGGGCGTTGCCGCCCAGGTCCGCGGAGGCGTTGACGTCGCGCGGCAGGAACGTCGCGGTGTACTCGAAACCGCCGCCGTCGAGCTCGGCCAGGAGGAAGTCACCGGCGAAGGCGGTGGCGACCGTCTGGTTGAGGAACAGGTCGCTGGCCGCCTGCCCGCGCGCGGAGGCGTTCTGCGGGGTGAGCTGGCGGCGGAACAGGTCGCGCGTGAACGTCACGGCCGCCAGCGCCCCGGGGTCGTCGGTGGCGACGGACGTCAGGTCCTGCGACAGCAGCCGGCCGCCGGCCTGGTCGACGAAGTTCAGCCAGCGGTAGGCGCCGGCGTTCTGCCAGTTCGCGGCGAACGCGTAGCTGTCGGCGCGGCTGGGCCGGATGCGCCCCAGGGCGTCGGCGAACTCCTCCCAGGTCCACGCGTCGGCCACGGTCGCCGGCAGCGGTCCCAGGCCCGCGGAGGCGACGGCCGCGGTGTTCAGCACGACCATCGAGGTGTCGGTGTGGTGGGGCACGCCGAAGGTGCCGTCGTCGTCGGTGACGGCCGACCAGAACGCGGGCAGGAACGCCGGTTCGAGGTCCGCCGCGTCGGGCAGGTCGGCCAGGACGCCCTGGGCCCGGTACGCCGCGACGTCGGTGTAGCTGACCCGGAACAGGTCCGGCGGGCTGTCGGTGCGCAGCCCGGTGTCGACGGCCGTGAGGACCTCCGAGTACGGGACGACCTGCAGCTCCACCCTCGTCCCGGTCTGCTCGCGGAACGCGTCCGCGAGCGCCTGGAAGGCGGGGGCCTCGGTGTCGGAGGCCCAGGTGATCATCGTCAGGGAGCCGTCGTCGGACGACTGCGAGTCGTCCGGGCCTCCGGTGGAGAAGCCGCCGCAGGCGCTCAGCGCGCCGGTCGCGGCCGCGGCGGCACCGGCGGTGAGGAGCCGGCGCCGGGTGGGGAGGTGGGGGTTGGCCATGCGGTACTCCGGTGTCCGAGCAGGCGGTGTCTGCACCTGCTGGTTCGCGAGCGGGACGAGCGCCTCCGGGAAGGTGGACCCAACGTAACCGCGGCGGCGGCCTTCAGCGCGCCGGGAGCTCCTCGCCGCCGGGGACGTCGCCGGGGACGTCGCCGAGGATCCGGCTCCACACCGTCTTGCCCCCCGGGTGCGGGTCGACGCCCCAGTCCTCGCTGAGGACGTCGACGAGCGCGATGCCGCGGCCGCCGAGGGCGTCGGGGGTCACGTGCCGCAGGGTGGGGGCGTGGGGGTCGGCGTCGCTGACGCCGACGGTCACCCCGGCGGCCCCGGCGCAGTCCAGGGTCAGGGTGGCCGGCGGCGCCCCGTGCCGGACGGCGTTGCTGACGAGCTCGGTGACGACGAGGTCGGCCTGGGGGCGGGCGGAGGCGGCGTGGACGGTGCACCAGTGCTCATCGAGGAACCTGCGCGCACGCCGGCTGGCCGTGGCGTCCATGACCAGGTCGAGCGCGGCGGCGGGGGTCTGGGAACACATGGTGGTGGAACCGTCTCCCGGAACGGGCCCCGGCGCGACCGGGAGCGGGCTCACGCGCCGAGCTGGACGGCCAGCAGCGCGATGTCGTCGTGGCTGTCGCCCAGCTCGGCCAGCAGCGCGTCGCACAGGGCGTGCACGTCGTGCGGGGCGGCAGCGGCGGTGCGCGCGAGCCGGTCCAGGCCCTCGGAGAGCACCTCGCCGCGGCGTTCGACGAGGCCGTCGGTGTAGCCCAGGACGATGGACCCGGCGGGCAGCCGGTGCGTGAGGGACTCCCGGGGCAGCACGGGGTCCACCCCCAGGGGGATGCCGCCCGTGCCGGGCAGGAACTCCACGGCCCCGTCGGGGTGGCGGACCAGCAGCGGCGGGTGCCCGGCCGTGGAGTGCTCCAGGGACCACGTGCCGGACCCGTCGCGGGTCAGCTGGGCGTACGTGACGGTCGCCATGGTGGTCATGCCGAGGGCGGCGGTGAGCTCGTCGACGCGGTGCAGCACCGCGGCGGGGGTGTCGAGCGTCCGGTCCCACGCGCAGGCCCGCAGCAGCCCCTTGAGGTGGCCCATCGCGGCGGCGGCGTACACGTCGTGGCCGGCGACGTCGCCGATGGCCAGGGCGGTGCCGTCGCCGGGGACGTCGATGAGCTCGTAGAAGTCGCCGCCGACGTCGCTGCCGGCCTGGCCGGCGTGGTAGCGGGCGGCCACGGTCAGGCCGGGCACCTCGGGCAGGTCCGGCAGCAGGCTGCGCTGCAGCGCCGTGGCGATGAGGTGCTGCTGCTCGTACAGCCGGGCGTTGTCCAGGAGCAGGCCGGCGCGGCGGCCGAGGTCGACGGCGATGCGCAGGTCGTCGTCGGTGTGCTCGAGGGACCCGGGCGCGCGCACGAGCACCATGACGTCGTCGCCCTGGCGGCGGCGGCCGGGCAGCGGCACGACGAGCAGCGAGTCGACGCCCAGGGCGTCGGACAGCGCGAGGACCCCCTCGTCGCCGGTCCAGCGCCGCCGTTCGGCCTGCACGGCCCGGCTCCCGTAGCCGGTGATGCGCCGCGCGGGGCGGTCGCCCAGCAGCAGCTCGTGCAGCGGCCCGCGCAGCGCGGTGCGCCGCACGGCCGCGACGTACTCCGCGACGCGCGGCGCGAGGGCGGGGTCGCGGTGGACGGCGGCGGCGTCGGCGATCTGCCCCTGGCCGTCGGGGCTGAGGACCACGGCCCAGTCGGCCAGGCCGGGGACGACGAGCTCCAGCAGCCGGCGGCGGCACTCGGCGCTGTCGAGGGTCCCCGAGAGCCGGTGCGTCGCCTCGGCCAGCAGGTCCAGGCGCGCGCGGTGCTCCTCGGCCTGCCGGTGGGCCTCCTCGGCGTCGCGGCGGGCGGCGCGCTCGGCGGCGAGGGCGTCGTCGCGGGCCCGGTCGGCCGCGACCCGGCCGCTGACGTCGGTCTGGATGGCGACGAAGTGGGTCAGCTCGCCGTCGGGGCCGAAGATCGGGCTGAGGGCGACCTGGTTCCAGAAGGCCAGGCCGTCCTTGCGGTAGTTCAGCACCGTCACCGTGGTGCCCTGCCCGGACTCCAGGGCCGCGCGCATCCGCTCGGGGGCCGCGGGGTCGGTGCCGGGTCCCTGCAGGAAGCGGCAGTTGCGGCCGACGGCCTCCTCGAACGCGTAGCCGGTGGTGGCGGTGAAGGCGGGGTTCACCCACACGAGGGGGAAGTCGTCGGTGCGGGCGTCGGCGACGGTGAAGGACAGGCCGGTGGCCAGGACGGCGCGGTCGCGCAGGGCGGCCTGCTCGGTGGCGGCGTCCATGGCGGCCCGCGCGGCGCGGGTGTCGCGCAGGGGCAGGAACACGACGAGGGCGTGGTCGTCGAGCAGGGGTGCGCCGGCCATGGGCAGGGCGACGACCCACAGGGGTTCGCGCTGGCCGCCGAGGTCGCTGCCGGCGGCGGCCGAGACGGCCTGCCCCACGACGGGTTCGGAGCGGGCGACCTTCGAGAGGGGGTGCTCGGTCTCGGACAGCTCCGCACCGTCGAGGTCGCGCAGCTGCGCCGCGTCCGACCAGGCGTCGACGGTCATGGGCAGCACCGCGTCCGGGGCGAGCTGGCGGGCGACGGGGTTGACGTGCACCACGGCGCGCGAGGGCAGGTGGACGAGCAGGACCGCGGCGGGGGCGTCGCCCGTGATGGCGGCCACGTCCGTGGCCGCCGCGTGTTCCGTCACGTCCGCCTCCGGGAGCCGGGGTCCCCGCGGGCAGGGCGGCGCGCGGGGGGCCTGGACTCGACACCGCCGCCAGCCTATGTCCTGCCCGGCCGGCCTACGCGGGCGCCGCGGACCCGGCCCGCGGACCGGTCGGGGTGAGGGCCAGCGGGGGGACGTACAGCCCCTCCCGCTCGGCGCGCACCGCGGCGAGCGTCCGGGTCGGGGCGCCGAGCTTCACGAGCACGTGCTCGACGTGCGCGGCGACCGTCCGGGGCGTCACGGTCAGCGTGCGGGCGATCTCGGGGTTCGAGCAGCCGTCCACCACGAGCCCGAGCACCTCCAGCTCCCGGGGCGTCAGCCCGTGCAGCTCGGGCGGCGGGGACAGCAGCACCACCGCGCGCGCCGTCGGCGCCTCGTCGGGGGCGGTGAGGACCGTGACGCGCACGTGGCCGCCGGGGGTGCGCCGCCCTCCCGCGGGCCACAGGAAGGACGAGCACACCTGCCCCGCGCCCAGGCGCGAGCGCGCCGCGACCAGGACCGGGGAACCGGGCGCGAGCAGCCGGTCCTCGCCCAGGCCGAGCACCGGTTCGGTCCGCCCGTCCTCGCGCAGGACCGCCCCGGCGCTGGCGCCCCGGACCAGGCGGGCGACGGTGAGGAGGGAGCGCACCGGGTCCACGCCGTGGGCCAGGACGGGGGCGGCTGCCGCCAGGTGCTCGCGGGCCGCCGCGCCGGGGGTGTCCTGTCGCCCGACAGCAGGCACAGGAAGCCGACGTGGCGGGCACCGGGGCCGAAGAGGGCGACGGCGAGGGCCTCGTGGATGCCGGCCGGGAGGAGGCACTCCCCCCAGGTCGACAGGTCCTCGGCGGGGTACGGCAGCTCGGAGGGGCTCAGCGGCGGGCGGGCGCGGTCGGTCCCGGTGGCCTCGATGTCGCGCGCCATCGCCGGTCCCTCGAGGTAGCCGACGACCCGGTCGTCCAGGTCGACGCTGGTCAAGGAGGTGTAGGTGCCGTCGAGCGGGTCGGTGAGCGCGAGCCACGCGGCGTCGAAGGGCACCGCGCGCCGCAGGTGGGCGAGCATCGCGCCCGCCCGCTCGGACGGCGGTCCGGACGACTCGGCCAGCACCGCCAGAGCCGCCGTGGGGTTCCCGGTCACTGGACCTCCGGTTCGGGGCGCGCCGGTCGTCGGGCGACCGACGGGCAGCACGTCCCCTGGTGCCGCCGCGGTCCCGGTGGCGACCGCCGGGGCACGGCGGGCGTCGGACGGGGACCGCGGCACGGCGCGGGGGACGCTGCTGGTGTCCGCCCCGTGGTTGGAGGCGCGCCGCTCGGCCGGCGAGCCCGAGGGGGCCGCCACGACCCGGCGCAGGCCACAGTGTGCGCCTGCGCGGGCGGGCCCGCGCGTCGAGACCCTCCCGCCGCGCCGACCGGTCACTGCCCGAGGTTCGTCACCAGGTTGATCGCCACCGCGAGGACCCCCGTGCCGAAGGCGTACGACAGCAGGGCGTGGCCCAGGGCGACCCTGCGGGTCCGGGTGGCCGTGGGTTCGGTCTCGGAGACGGAGTAGGACATCCCGATGGTGAAGGCCAGGTACGCGAAGTCGCTGTACCTCGGCTCGTCGTCCTGCTTGAAGTCGAAACCCTTCGCCGGACCTCCCGTGCCGGGCTCGTCGAGGTAGTACAGGCGTGCGTACTTGAAGGCGTAGACGGTGTTCACCAGCGCCCACGACAGCGCGACGCTGACCACGCTCAGCAGGACGGAGGCGACGGCGACGGGGTCCTGCCCGCCGCTCGACTGCACCAGCGCCACCACCACCACGGCCAGGCTCGCGACGGCCGCCGAGATCCGCCACACGTCCGTCGACCGGGTCGACCTCTCCTCGTCCGCCAGCCGGTCGGTCCCCTCGGCGTCCTGCGGCCAGCTCCTGCGCCAGACCCAGGTGAGCAGGACGGCGACGGTGACGGTCCAGCCGACCAGCGGCAGCAGCCGCGGGGTGACCAGGAGGCCGACCACCACCCCCGCGACCACGCCGACGGCCAGGCTGGTGAGCGCCCGGCGCGCCGACAGCAACCGGCCGCGCCCCCCGGTCGCCCGCCCCGGGCCCGTCACGGCCCCTCCTCCCCCGCTGCCGCGGGTCCCGGCGCGGGCCTCAGGCGCCCGGTCGGAACACGGCTCGCACGCACCCGTCCTCCTTCTCCTTGAACATCCGGTAGCCCTCCGGCCCGTCGTCCAGGGACATGACGTGGGTGGCGAGGTGCTCGGTGCGCACCTCCCCGCGGCTCATGCGCTCGAGGATCTCCGGGACGTAGCGGTGCCCGTGCTGCTGGGCGCCGCGCAGGGTCAGCCCCTTGTTCATCACCGCCCCCAGGGGGAACTTGTCCACGAGCCCGCCGAAGACGCCGAGGGTGAACACGGTGCCGCCCTTGCGGCAGGCGTGGACGGCGTCCCGCACCGCGGCGAGCCGGTCGGTCTGCAACCGCAGCTGCTGCTTGACCTGGTCGTAGACGTGCTGGGCGCCGGGGGTGTGCGCCTCCATGCCGACGGCCTCGATGCAGACGTCCGGTCCGCGGCCGCCGGTCGCCTCGCGCAGTTCCGCCGCGACGTCGACCTGCTCGTAGTCGAGGGTCTCGGCCCCGACGTGCGTGCGGACCTGCTCGAGCCGGTTGGCGTACCGGTCGACGACGACGACCCGCTCGGCACCCATGAGCATCGCCGCGCGGGCGGCCATCTGGCCCACCCCGCCGGCGCCCCACACCGCGACCACGTCCCCCGGCCGCACCCCGGCCTGGTGCGCTCCCGTCCAGCCGGTGGGGGCTGCGTCGGAGGCGAACAGGGCCCGCTCGTCGGAGACGTCGTCGGGGACGGTGAAGGCCCCCTGGTCGGCGTACGGGACGCGGACGTAGCGCGCGTGGCTGCCGGCCCAGCCGCCGAGGGCGTGGGAGTACCCGAAGCAGCCGCCGATGGCCTGACCCCACAGCGCCTCGGTGATCCCGGGGTTGGGGTTGCCGTTGTCGCACAGGGAGTACAGCCCCTGCAGGCAGTACCAGCACTTCCCGCAGCTGATGAAGGAGACGACCACCACGCGGTCGCCGACGCGGTGCTTGGTCACGTCCGGGCCGACCTCGGCGACCGTGCCCATGAACTCGTGCCCGAGCACGTCACCGGCCCGCATGGCGGGGACGTAACCGCCCACGAGGTGCAGGTCCGAACCGCAGGTGGCGCTCAGCCCCACCTCCAGGACGATGTCGCCGCCGTTGAGGATCCGGGGTTCGGGGACGTCCTCCACGCCGATCTCGTTGATCCCCCGCCAGGTCACCGCCTTCACCGCACACCTCCCTTCGGGGCCACGCGGGTCCAGGCCTCCAGGAGGAGGCCTCCCGGGGTCGCCGTCCGCTCACCGTGCGGCGCGGGGTCCACCGCCAGCACCTCACCGACCTCCAGGAGCTGCTTGGCCCGGCGCAGCGCGGACCGCAGGTCGGCCTGCGGGTCGCTGCCGCTCAGGTGGCGCGCGGTGCTCCCGGAACCCCCGGAGGACCGGTCGCGGAGCCGGGCGGCCAGTTCGGTCCCCTTGCCGCCCGGGGCCTGCCGGGTGCGGACCTCGATGCGGTCGCCGTACTCGGCCAGCGGCGCGGGCAGCGGCGCGGCGTCCACGTCCGAGGGTTCCCCCAGGACGGTGACGGCGAGCCACCCGGACGCCGGGGCGCCCGACCCGGGACCGGACCCGGCGTGGTCGAGCACCGAGCGGATCCCGTGGACGACCGCGCCGCCCGCGCGGGCGGCCAGGGACGCCGTGCCGTGCTGGTTCGAGGTCACGAGCCCGCTCCCGTCCCGGTCCCGGCGAACTCCCGCACGATGCGCGCGCAGAACGCGGGCAGGTCGTCCGGTGACCGGCTCGTGGTGATGTTGCCGTCGGTCACGACCTCCTCGTCGACCACCTCCGCGCCGGCGTTGCGCAGGTCGGTGCGCACGCTGGGCCACGAGGTCAGCCGGCGGCCGCGAGCGACGTCGGCCTCGACGAAGTTCCACGGGCCGTGGCAGATCGAGGCGACCGGCTTGCCCGACTGCACGAAGTCCCGGACGAACCGCACCGCGGTGGGCTCCATCCGCAGCTTGTCCGGGTTCACCGTCCCGCCCGGCAGGAGCAGCGCCTCGAAGTCGTCCACCGACACCCGATCGACCGTCTCGTCGACCGCGAAGGTGCCCGCCGCCTCCAGGTCGTGGTCGCGCGCCTGGATCTCGCCGCTGCTGATCGAGACGACGACGGTGCGCGCACCGGCGTCGTCCAGCGCCTGCCGCGGCTGCTCCAGCTCGACCCGCTCCACGCCGTCCGCCGCGAGGATCGCGACCCGGCGCCCGTCCAGCGCGCCGGCCACGTCAGGCCCCCGCCGGGTGCAGGACGACCTTCGTCCAGCCGTCCTCGCGGGCGTCGAACTTCTCGTAGGCCTCCGGCGCCTGGTCGAGGGGCAGCTCGTGGCTCACGATGAACGACGGTTCGGCCTTGCCCCCCGCGATGAGGTCGCGCAGCTGCCGGTTGTACTTCTTCACCGGCGCCTGGCCGGTGCCGAGGTGCTGGCCCTTGAACCAGGACATCCCGTAGTCGAAGGCGAGCTTGCCCTGCTTGGCCAGCTCGTCGGCCGCACCGGGGTCCTGGGGCACGAAGACGCCGACGGTGCCGATCGCCCCCGTGAAGCGCACCGAGGCGACCAGCCGGTTCATCGTCAGGTTGGCCCGCTCCTGCCCGTCGGGCTCGTGGGCCTGGTAGCCGACGCACTCGCAGCCGTTGTCCGCGCCCAGCCCCAGGGTCTCCTCCAGGACGGCCTGCACCGGGTCGACCTTCGAGTCGTCGATGGCGATGGCGCCGATCGACTCGGCCAGCCGCAGCCGGTCCGGCTGCCGGTCGACGATCATCACCTTCCCGGCCCCGCGGATGGTCGCCGACAGGGCGGCCATGAGCCCGACCGGGCCGGCGCCGTAGATGACGGTCTGGTCCCCGGGCTCCACCCCGGCGAGCTCGGTGGCGTGGTAGCCGGTCGGGAAGATGTCGGCGAGCATCACGTAGTCGGTCTGGCGCTGCTCGGCGTCCTCGCCCAGCCGCAGGCAGTTGAAGTCCCCCCAGGGCACGCGCAGGAACTCGGCCTGCCCGCCGGCGTAGGGGCCCATGTCGGCGAAGCCGTACGCGGCGCCGGCCATGCTCGGTTCCGGCTGCGCGGTCAGGCAGTAGTTGGTGAGCTGGCGCTCGCAGTTCTTGCAGTGCCCGCAGGCGATGTTGAACGGCAGGACGACCCAGTCGCCGACGCGCACCTTGTCCACGCCGTCGCCGACCTCGACGACCTGGCCCATGTTCTCGTGACCGAACCAGCGACCCGGCTCGAAGTCGGTGCGGCCCTCGTACATGTGCAGGTCCGAGCCGCAGATGTTCGTCGAGGTGATCCGCACCACGACGTCGGTGGGTCGCTCGATGCGGGCGTCCGGGACGTCCTTGACGCTGACCTGCCGCGGGCCCTCGTAGACCACTGCCTTCATGTCGTCTCCCCTGCCGTCGCCTCCCGCTCGGTCCCGCGGGCTCCCGCTCATTGCAGCGGGGTCCCGGGCGGGCCGGTAGTGGCAGATCTGCCGATCTCCGGGGCCGCTGGCGGGCGGGGGTGGCGCCCGACCGCCCCGCCGCACCTCGGGGGGTGCGGCGGGGCGGCCGGTGGGGGGGACCGTCAGACCATGCCCTGCGCGGTGGTCAGGGCGCTCTTCGCCGCGTCGGCCGGCTTCGTCCGCCCGAACAGCTGCTCGGTGCCGATCGTGGTGAACTCGGTGTTCCAGGCCGAGGCCCCGGCGGGCGTCACCTGGGGCGGGTCGACGACCTCGGAGGCGATCGCCTGGGAGAAGGCGAGGGCGATCTTCGACTGGGGCGTCAGCACCGGCTCGATGTCCGCCTGCACCGACGGGATCGCGGGGATGCCGCGCTCGGTGGTGAGGATCTTGGTGGCGGCCGGGTCGGTGAGCATGAAGTCGACGAACTTCGCCGCGTTCTCGCTCTGCTTCGTGCGCGCCGAGATCGACCAGTACATGGAGGCCTTGTTCACCATGCGCGGGGACTCGCCGGACTTCTGGGCCGGCAACCGCAGCAGCTTCAGCTCGGTGCCGCTGGCGGCGGCGAAGGCCGAGATCTGGGTGTGGAACTGCAGGTGGAACGCCGCCTTGTTCGTCGCGAACAGCGACGCGTCCAGCGCGGCCGTGCTGTTCTCGCTCTGGACCGAGGCCGGCGGCGTCGCCCCGGAGGTCATGAGCTGGTTCGCGTACTCGAAGTAGCTCGTCACCGTGGCCTCGTCGGCGGCGTCCTGCCCGTCCTTCGGGAAGATCTCCTGCTCGAACTGGCGCACCCACGCCCCGACCTCGGCGGTCCCCGTCCCGAAGCCGTCGAAGCCGACGATGCCCTGGGCGCCGAGCTTGGCGGAGACCTGGGCGGCGGTGTCGGCGAACTCCTCCCACGTCCACGTCGTGTCGTCGGGCATCGCGATGCCGGCCTGCTCCAGGACCGCGGGGTTGACGCCGACGGAGAAGTTGCCGACGCCGATGGGCGCCCCCACGAGCGTGCCGTCCACCTCGCCCGTGTCCAGCATCTTCGCGTCCATCTCGGACAGGTCGAGCTGGCTGGAGACCGTGCCGAGGTCGAGCAGGGCGCCGCGGCTGCCGTAGGCGGCGATGTAGGCCTCGTCCATCTGGATGACGTCGGGCGAGTCGTTGGCCGCGGTGCTGGTCGCGAGCTTGTCCCAGTAGTTGGTCCACTCGGAGTTCTCGACGGTGACCTTGATGCCGGGGTTGGCCTTCTCGAACTCGGCGGCCGCCTGCTGCGTCAGCTTCAGGCGCGAGTCGTTCCCCCAGGTGGACACCCGCAGGGTGCCGCCGGCGCCGGAGGCCGACGAGCCGCCGGAGCTGCCCGGGGCGCAGGCCGCGAGGGCGGCGACGCCGCCGGTCGCGGCCAGGGCCGCCACGGCCTGCCGCCGGGACGGGCCCCGGCGGGCGGGGGTGGAGGTGGTGGGCAGGTGCGCGGTGGTCGTGTCAGCGTCCATGTCAGAGGCCGTTCTCGTCGAGGGTGCGCGGTGGGTGGGCTGGGGTGCGGTCACTTGCCGCCGGTCGTGGCGATTCCCTTGACGAGGAAGCGCTGACCGAAGAGGAAGACCAGGAACAGGGGGACGAGCGTGACGATGGACATCGCGAACATCGCCCCCCAGTTGCTGCCGCTGGTCGCGTCGAGGAAGCTCTTGAGCGCGACGGGGACCGTGTAGGAGTTCGGGTCGGTCAGGTAGATCAGCGGGGTGAAGAAGTCCGACCAGGTCCAGATGAACGTGAAGATCGCCGTGGTGGCCAGGGCCGGGCCCATGAGCGGCAGCATCACCCGCAGGAAGATGCGGCCGTGCCCGCAGCCGTCGATGCGCGCGGCCTCGTCCAGCTCGCGCGGGATGCCGCGGATGAACTGCACCATGAGGAAGATGAAGAACGAGTCCGTCGCCAGAAACTTCGGCAGGATCAGCGGGACGAACGTGTTCACCCAGCCGAGGTTGTTGAACAGGATGTACTGCGGCACCAGCACGACGTGGATGGGGACCATCACCGTGATGAGCATGACGGCGAACCACAGATTCCGGCCGCGGAAGCGGCACCGCGCGAAGGCGTACGCCGCCAGGGAGCAGGCGAACAGGTTGCCGGCCACGGCGCCGACGACGACGATCGCGGAGTTGACGATGTAGTGCCCGAACGGCTGCGCCAGCGCCGTCCAGCCGCCGGTGTAGTTGGACGTCACCAGGTCGTTGATCCACAGCCCGGGGGTGCGGAAGATGACCTCGGTGGGCCGGAACGAGGACACCAGCAGCCACAGCAGCGGGTAGACCATGACGATGCTCACCGCGATGAGCACGGCGTGCTTGAGCACCGACCGGCCGGCCGCGGCGGCCGGGGAGCCCGTGGAAGGTTTCACGGACGTGCGTGCGGAGGTGGCGGGGGCGCTTTCCCGGAGATCAGTCATCGTAGAACACCCAGTACTTCGACAGGAGGAAGTTGACGGCCGTCAGGACGCCGACGATGAGCACGAGCAGCCACGCCATCGCGGCCGCGTAACCCATCTCGAACTGCCCGAAACCCTTCTGGTACAGGTACAGCGAGTAGAACATCGTCGAGTCCGCCGGCCCGCCGGTCCCCCCGGAGACCACGAAGGCCTGCGTGAAGGACTGGAAGGCGTTGATGAGCTGCAGCACCAGGTTGAAGAAGATGATGGGCGACAGCAGCGGGAGGGTGATGCGGGTGAACCGGGTCCAGCGGGTCGCCCCGTCGACGGCGGCGGCCTCGTGGTACATCGCCGGGATCTGCCGCAGCCCGGCCAGGAAGATCACCATGGGGGAACCGAAGGTCCAGACGTGCAGCACGATGATCGTCCACAGCGCGTACTCCGGGTCCGACACCCAGCCGGTCGTCGACTCCACGCCGACCGCGCCCAGGAGCTGGTTCACCAGCCCCTGCGTCCCGAAGATCTGCCGCCACAGCAGCGCGATGGCCACCGAGCCGCCCAGCATGGAGGGCAGGTAGAAGATCGACCGGTACAGCGGCAGACCGCGCATCCCGCGGTCCAGCACCATCGCCACGGCCAGCGCGAAGGCCAGCTGCAGCGGGACGCCGACGACCACGTACGTGAACGTGACCTTCAGGGAGTGGTGCAGCCGCGCGTCGCCCAGCATGTCCAGGTAGTTCTGGACGCCGATCCACTCCGGCGGCTGCAGCAGGCTGTACTTCGTGAACGACAGGTACAGGCTGGCCAGCATCGGGCCGATCGTGATGACCACGAGGCCGATGAACCAGGGGGCCAGGAACAGGTACGCGGCCTTGTTGTCGCGCCCGTTCTCCCGGCGGCGGGCCGCCTTCTCCTCCGGCGTCCGCGGCCGGCCCGAGCGGCCGGTGCGGATGCTGGAGAGCTCGCTGATGGCGCTCACCGCCGCGACCTCCCGTCGTGCTGCGGGTCGATCATCGGATCCACCTCTCCGTTTCGTCGTCGACTCGGGGGTGTTGCTGTGCGGGACCGGCTACCTGAGGGTGAAGCGGGCCGAGACCCGTTCGGCGGGAGTCCCGCCGTCGAGGCGGCCGTAGAAGGCGCTGCCGGGGGTGAGGTCCCGGCGGGCGACGGTCGTGCCCTCGATCGCCGAGGCGTACAGACCGGTGACCAGTTCCATCGTCGGGCGCGTGCTGGCCAGGGTCGTGGCGTGCGGCCGGCCGGCGAGGACGTCGTCGACGAGCTCGTCGATCTGGGCGGTGTGGCTGGAGGGCAGGTCGGTCCCGGCCGAGGCCCGCCACACGTCGGTCCCCGCCCCCTCCCCCGCCGCGTCCCGGGCCACACCCGGGTCCACGCCGTTGGCGGCCAGCGTGCGGGCGTCCGGCAGCGGGAACCAGGACCAGTCGGCGTCGGAGTAGCCGTACAGGTGGTTCACCTCCAGCGTCCCGCCGGTGGTGTCGACGCGCAGGCGGCTCACCTCGCGCGGCGAGAGCAGGCTCGTCACGACCGAGGCGAGGGCACCGTTCTCCAGGGCCACCGAGGCGCTGGCGACGTCCTCGAACTCGACGGGGCGGGCGATGCGGGCCGCCTTGGCGTCCACGGTCGCCCAGTCGCCCAGCAGGTGCAGCAGGAGGTCGATCTGGTGGATGGCGTGCCCGAGGGTCGGCCCGCCGCCCTCCCCGGCCCAGTTCCCGCGCCACTGCGGGGCGAAGTAGCTCTCCGGGCGGTACCAGAGGGTCTCGCACACGGCGAACTGCGGGGCGCCCAGGGCGCCCTCGGCCAGCAGCCGGTGGGCGCGCTTGGCCCCCGAGCCGTGCCGGTGCTGGAACACCACGTGCACCGACCCCGCGCTGGCGGCCTCCGCCTCGGCGATGAGGTCCAGCTCGGCCAGGGTGATCGCCGGGGGCTTCTCCAGCAGCACCGAGATGCCGAGCTCGAGCAGCGCCACGGTGGTGGCGGTATGGGTTCCCGGGGGCGTGCAGACCGAGGCGAGCTGGACGTCGCGCGCGGCGAGGTCGGCGAGGCTGTCGCAGGCGGTCGTGTCGAACTCCTCGGCGAAGCCCTTCGCCGCGGCGGGGTCGACGTCGAGGGCGGCGACGATCCGCGCCCGGGGGTTGGCGGCGTAGGCGCGGCCGTGGGAGCGGGCGATGCCCCCGCAGCCGACGACGCCGACCCGCAGTTCCTGTCCGGTACCGGAGGTGCTGGTGGAGGTGCTCACGCGGCGGAACCTCTCATCGTGGCGTTCTGCTGGGCGGTGATCGCCAGCCGCATCACCTCGAAGGTGTGGCTCTGCGGGCAGGCGGTCTGGGTGCGGTGGCGCACGTCGTGGACGAGCGCCGGGTAGTACGGCAGCTCCACGTCGGAGCAGTCGACGTGCTCGGTGGTCTCCTGGTCGACGACGAACAGGTGGTCGCCGCCCTCGCGGCCGGCGAGGTCGACGTACTTGCGCAGTTCGATGAAACCCTCGGTGCCGAGGATCGTCGTGCGCCCGTCGCCCCAGGTGGGCAGCCCGCGCGGGGTGTACCAGTCCACCCGGACGTACCCGTGCGCGCGGTCGGACATCAGCGTCAGGTCCCCGAAGTCCTGCATGCGCGGGGACTCGGGGTGGGTGTAGTTCGCGACCGAGCTGGAGACGACGTCGGCCGTCGTGGACCCGGTGTAGAAGAGGAACTGGTCGATCTGGTGGCTGGCGATGTCGGTGAGGATGCCGCCGGTGCGGTCGCGGTCGTAGAACCAGTCGGGGCGTCCCTCGCCGCCGGCCAGGTGGGCGCGGTCCCCCTCGCGGTGCGGGCCCAGGCCGATGGTCTGCACGACGCGGCCGATGCGGCCGGCCTGGACGAGTTCGCCGGCCTTGACGGCGCTGCGGACCTCGAAGCGCTCGGAGAACGTGACCGACCAGAAGCGGCCGGACTCGGCGACGGCCTTCTCGACCTCCTCCAGCTGCTCCAGGCTGACGCAGCCGGGTTTGTCGGCGACGACGTCCTTGCCGTGGCGCAGGGCGCGGACCGCGATGGGTCCGCGCCGGTCCGGGACGGCGGCCGTGACGACGAGGTCGACCGAGGGGTCGGTGAGCAGCTCGTCGGGGTCGTCGGACCAGGGGACGTCCGGCCACCGCTGCGCGACGGCCCGGGCCACCGCGGCGTCGCGGTCGTCCGTGGCCAGGCCGACCAGTTCGCACCCCTGGCCGAGCAGGCCGGCGATCTGGCCGAACGCGTGGGCGTGGTCGAGACCGACCGCCGCGAAGCGCACGGGTCGTTGTCCAGGAGACGTTCCCACCGTTGTTCCCCTCGTTGGAAGCGGTGCGGACCACTCAGAAAGTGATCGATAATCTTCGTTGACTGCCGGTACTGTAGTTATCGATCACTCGGAGTGTCAACGATGGGGACCAGACCAGTTCCGGGAGGACCGGGCATGCCGCACAAGCGCGCGACGATCTACGAGGTGGCGTCCCTGGCGGGTGTCTCGCACCAGACGGTCTCGCGCTACCTGCGCCAGAACGGCGGGCTGAAACCGGCCACGACGGCCAAGGTGCAGGCGGCCATCGCGGAGCTGAACTACCGGCCCAACCTCGCCGCGCGCTCGATGCGCACCCGGCGCTCCGGGCGGCTGGCGTTCCTCGTGCCGGCCACCAAGCTCAACGTCCTGCCCCTGCGCCTGGTCTCCGAGGCCGTCACCGTCGGGCACGGCGCCGGCTACGCCATCGACCTCATCGGCCTGGAGGGCCCCGCGGCCGACCGCGCCACCCGCGTCGCCGAGATCGCCGACTCCGGCGAGTACGAGGGCATCCTGTCGCTGGGCACCCGGGCCCAGGGCCCGGAGCCGTCCTCGGGGACCCCCGTGGTCACCATCGCCAACTACGACGACGAGCTGCGCGGCACCGGCGCCCTGGCCGACAGCGCCGCCGGCGTCCAGATCGTGCGCGCGCTCGCCGACCTCGGGCACGAGCACTTCCTGCACCTGGCCGGCCCACCCGGGTGGGCCTCGGCCCGCAACCGGCAGCGGACGTTCCTGGAGGCCACGGCCGACCTGGGGTTGTCGGCGACGGTCGTCGAGGGCGACTGGCACGCGCAGTCCGGGTTCGACGGCATCGCCGCGCTGCCCCGGGACACCCCCGTCACGGCCGTCCTCGCGGCCAACGACCACGTCGCCGTGGGGGCCCTGCGGGCCCTGACGCAGCGCGGCTGGCGGGTCCCGCGCGACGTGAGCCTGTTCGGCTGGGACGGCCTGGACTTCGGGCGGTTCTGCACCCCGACCCTGTCCACCGTCGCCATCGACGTCGAGCGCCAGGGCCGGGAGGCCATGGAACGCCTCGTGGCGCTGGCCCGCGGCCAGGAACCCCCGGCGCCGGACGCCCGGTCCCTGCACACGATCCTGCCGCGCGAGTCCATCGGGCCCGCCCCGACCCGGCGCCCGCGCCTGAAGGCGTTGCCGACGACCAGCTGACCCCCACCCGGCGGGACCTGTCCTCCGCGCGGCACGGGCGTCCGTGCCCTGTGCGTGCGGGGACCTCACCTCGCGGCGGGTGTGCGGATCGGTGCTGAGCCTGTCTCCTCCACGTCGAGAAACGGACCGCGACCGCTGACCGTGCGCGCACGCTACCACCGCCGCGCGGCCCCCAGCCCGGCACCGCTCAGCCCGGCAGCTCCCGACGGGTGAGGGCGGCCAGCGGCGCCCGCAGCTTCAGCAGCACCTCGGCGACCTCGGCGTCGGGGTCGGAGTCGAGCACGACCGCGCCGCCGGCCCCGACCCGCCACTCCCGCCCCACGCGGACGGCGGTGCGGATGACGACGGCCAGGTCCGCCGCGCCCGAGGCGGAGAACCACCCGAGGGTGCCCGAGTACACCCCCCGCGCCCGCTGCTCCAGGGCGTCGATGATCTCGGTGGTGCGCAGCTTCGGCGCGCCCGTCATCGACCCCGGCGGGAAGCACGCCCGCAGGCACTCCACCGCGCCGACCCCCGGCCGCAGCCGGCCCCGCACGGTCGTCACCAGCTGGTGGACGGTCGCCAGGGACTGGACCTCCATCAGGTGCGGCACGGTCACCGACCCCGGCGCGCACACCCGCCCCAGGTCGTTGCGCAGCAGGTCCACCACCATGAGGTTCTCCGCGCGCGTCTTGGGGTCCTCGGCCAGCGCCCGCGGGTCCGTCTCGACGGGGGCGGTCCCCTTGATCGGCCGGGTCTCCACCGCACCGGCGGCGTCGACGTGCAGGAAGCGCTCGGGGGAACTGCTCACGACGTCGACCCCGGCGGTGCGCAGCAGCGCCGCGTAGGGCGCGGGGTTGGCCCGGCGCAGCCGCCGGTGGACGCCGAACGCGTCGTCACCCTCCCCGACCGGCACCCGGGCGCGGGTCGTGAGGCAGATCTCGTAGCTCTCCCCCGCCCGCAGCTGCTCCTGCGCGGCCAGGACGTCGCGGCGGTACCGCTGCGGCGGCGTGTCGAGCGCGACCGGCAGGTCCCCCGGCCCCGGCACGGGCGGCAGCGCGGGCAGCGACCCGAGCGCCTCCACCGTCCGCCCCACCCACGCCGGTTCGTCGTCGCCGCCCAGCGCGACGACCCACGTCGCGTCCTCGTCGTGGTCCACGGCGACGAAGCGGTCCACGAACACCCAGTGCACCGGCGGGGTGCCGTCCTCGCGCGCGGTCGGGAACCCGCACTCGGCCCGGGCCTCGTACCCCGCCCAGCCGACGTAGCCGCCGTGGAACTCGAAGGGGACCTGCTCCCCGCCCCCGGCCTCCCCGTCCCCGGCCCGCCCGACCTCGACCTCCAGCGCCCCCAGCGCGGCCTCCAGCCCCGCCAGCGACGACACCGCCGGGCCCGTCAGCGGACCCAGGAAGGAGAACCGCCCCGACCCCGACCCCCGCGACGCCGAGTCCAGCCAGAACGCCTCACCCCCCTCCGGGCCCCCGCGGCCCTCACGGCCCCCGAACAGGCCCGCGAAGGCGCGCTCGGCGTCGACGGCCCCCGGCAGCCGGCGCGCGTGCAGCCGGTACCGCGCCGGGGCCGGCCCACCGCGCCCGGCGGCGCGCGCGGACCGCCGGCACCAGCGCACGAAGTTCTCCACCAGCCGGGCGCCGCTGCCGCTGGCGACCGACTCGGGGTGGAACTGGACCCCGACCTGCGGGCGGGTGCGGTGCCGCACCGCCATGAGCACCCCGTCGGCCGCCCACGCCAGCGGTTCCAGGTCGGCCGGCAGCGGCTCGGCGACCCGGAAGGAGTGGTAGCGCGTCGCGGGGAAGTCCTGCGGCAGACCCGCCAGCACCGACGTCCCCGTGTGCCGCACGCGGTCCACGAACCCGTGCCGCGGCTGCGGGGCCGCGTCGACGACGGCCCCCGCCGCCAGCGCGATGCCCTGCATCCCCAGGCACACCCCCAGCACCGGCACCTGCGCGCGGGCCAGCACGTCGGCCGACAGCGCGAAGTCGCGCGCGTTCGCCGGGTGCCCCGGCCCGGGTGAGACCACGATCCCGGCGAACCCGTCCAGGTCCAGCTCCCCGGGGGCCACGTCGTCGTCGCTGACGACGACCGGGTCGGTGCCCGTGGCGACCGCCAGGAGCTGGACGAGGTTGTGGGTGTAGGAGTCGTGGTTGTCCACGACGAGCCAGCGCACGCCTCAAGGATGCCGCGCGCCGGCCGTCCCGGCGTGCACCGCGTCCCCGAGCCGGGCCAGCAGCGGCGGCACGTCGTCGGCGCCGACGTGCACGTGCAGGACCGCCGCCCGCGAGGGGTCCCCCAGCGCCTCGTCCAGCGCGCGGGCCAGCTCCGCGGGGGTCCGCACCGCGGCGGTCAGCACGTCCCGGCCCGGGGCGAACAGCGCCGGGGCGGCCAGCCAGTCCCACGCGGTGACGTCCTGGTAGACGGCCTTGGGGCTCTGCAGCACCCGCTCGATGGTGTACCCGCCGTTGTCCACGACCACCACGACCGGGTTGAGCCCCCGCTGCAGGACCGTGGCGATCTCCTGCACCGTGAGCTGGGCGGCGCCGTCGCCGATGAACAGGACCGAGCGGCGCTGCGGGGCGGCCAGGCACGTGCCCAGCACCGCGGGCAGCGTGAACCCGATCGAGGACCAGATGGGCTGCACGAGCAGCTCGGCCCCGGCGGGCAGCCGCAGCTCCAGGCTGCCGTACAGCGACGTGCCCGCGTCCGCGACGACGATCGCGTGCTCGGGGACCCTGCTCTGCACCGTGGACCACAGCGCGTTCTGCGTCAGCGGCTCGTCGGGCGAGCAGGCCGGTGCGGCGACGTGCGGCCACGCGCCCACGACGGGGGGCAGCGGCGCGAAGCGGCGCTCGCGGACGACGTCGGCCAGGACGCCCACGGTGTCCTCCAGCCGCACGTCGTGGAACGTCACGCCGTCGACCACGGCGTGCCGGACCCCGAGCTGCACGGCGCGCTCGGGGTCGAACCCGTGGCTGAACAGGCCCGTCATGACGTCGGACAGGACGGTCCCGGCCAGGACGAGCAGCTCGGCGCCGTCGACGGCGTCCCGGGTCTCGTCGGCGATCGTCAGGGCCCCCTGGTAGGTCCCCAGGCTGGCGGGGTGCTCCTCGGGCAGCATCGCCTTGGCCCCCACCAGGGAGGCGACGCGCAAGCCGTCGTGGTCGGCGAGCGCCGCGAGCCCGGCCTCGGCGCGGCGGCGGTGGACCTGGGTGCCGGCCAGGACGGTGAGGGAGCCGACGTCGGCGAGGGCGTCGGCGAGGGCGGTGCGCAGGTCGGCCAGGGCCACGGGGTCGCTGGGGGCGGGCCGCAGCGGCCGGCGCAGCGGGGCGGAGCTGACGCGGGCGACGGCGACGTCGGCGGGGACGCCGAGGTAGACGGGTTTGGAGCGTTCGAGGGCGACGCGCAGGACGCGGTCGATCTCCAGGGCGGCGTCGGCGGCGCGCAGGACGACGCCGGTGGCGGTGACCTCGCGGTAGGCGCGGGCGAAGTGGTCGTGGTCGCCGTCGGCGAGGGAGTGGTGCAGCAGGGCGCCGCGGGCGCGGGCGCCGCTGTCGGGCATGCCGGTGATCTGCACGACGGGGACGTCCTCGGCGAAGCTGCCGGCGATGCCGTTGACGGCGGACAGCTCCCCGACGCCGTAGGTGGTGACGAGGGCGGCGACGCCGCGGGTGGTGCGGGCGTAGGCGTCGGCGGCGTAGGCGGCGTTGAGCTCGTTGGTGCTGCCGACCCAGGTGAGGCCGGAGGTGTCGAGCATCTCGTCGAGCAGGGCGAGGTTGAAGTCGCCGGGCAGGCCGAAGAGGTGGTTCCCGCCGAGTTCGAGGAGGCGGCGGGCGAGGTACTGGCCGACGGTGACGGTGGGGGCGGGGACGCTCATGGGTCCATCCCGCCGCACCGGGGACAGGTTGTCCAGGGACGGTGCGCCACTTGGACACATTGCCCAGTTGTCCGAAGTCATCCGGACAATCTGCCCACTCCCGCCGGGTCTGCTTCACTGTCGGGCGGCAACACCCCCTTCGAGAGTGGAGACCCCGTGATCCGCACCGTCCTCGGCGGCAAGATCCACCGCGCCACCGTCACCGGAGCCGACCTGCACTACGTGGGGTCCATCACCGTGGACGCGGACCTGCTGGCCGCCGCCGACGTCGTCGAGGGCGAACGGGTCTCGGTCGTCGACGTCACCAACGGCGCCCGGCTGGAGACCTACGCCATCGCGGGGGCCGCAGGGTCGGGGCAGGTGTGCGTCAACGGCGCCGCGGCGCACCTCGTCTCCCCCGGCGACCTCGTCATCGTCATGTCGTACGTGGGGCTGGACGAGGCCGAGCTCGCCGCGCACCGCCCCCGGGTGGTCCACGTGGACGCCGGCAACCGGGTCGTCGCGCTCGGCACCGACCCGGCCGAACCCGTCCCCGGGGCGGGCGACCAGTTCGCCTCGCGCTGAGGGCCCCGCCGGCCCACCGCCCCGGGCCCCTCAGGGGTTCGGGGACCGGTGACCGGTGACGAGCCGCAGCGAGCCCGCGAAGGAGGGTTGCCGGCGCAGGTGCCCGAACTCCCGGTCCCACGCCCCCGACGCCAGGTCCGCGCGCAGGGTCCGCTCGAAGCGCCGCTCGACGTCCGGGCCGACGAAGCTCCACGCCGAGTTCGCCCGGCGCGCCCCGGGGTCCAGCAGCAGTTCCGGCCGCCCGTAGTACGCCTCGGAGAAACCGTCGACGCACCCCAGCGGGACGTCCACCGGCTGCACCCGCACCCACCCGCCGCCAGGGGCGGTGAGCGCCCGCTCCACGGCGGCGATCGCCGGGTAGCGGCGCGCCTCGGTGGCGATGACCTCCGGCGCGTACCGGGTCAGCCACGACGCCTCCAGCGCGGCGGGGTCGCAGGTCAGGACGAGCACGGGCCCGCGGGTGACGCGCCGCACCTCGGCCAGGCCCGCGGCCAGGTCGGGCCACTGGTGCACGGTGAACGTGGCCATCGCCGCGTCGAAGGCGCCGTCGTCGAACGGCAGGTGCTCCGCGGTCGCGTCGACGGCGACGCTCAGGTGCGGCGGGCGCTGCCGGCGCATCGTGGCGCTGGGCTCGACCGCGGTCACCCGGCGGTCGGCCGGTTCGTAGGACCCCGCCCCCGCCCCCACGTTCAGCACGGTCACCGCCGGCCCCAGCGCGGCCTCGATCGCGGCCGCGACGACCGGTTCGGGGCGGCGGTAGGTGCTGTACCCCGTGCCGATGCCGCCGTAGTCGGCGTCCCCGGCGCTGCCGTCGGCGCGGCGTGGCGCCGCCGGGTCCCCCACCCGTCGTGGGTCGGTCATGGAACTCACGCCTCCTCCTGGTGGTCCCGTCGCAGGTGCCCGCGCCGGGACCACCACGGTGGCCGCCGGGTGCGCGCCCCGGCCAGTGGCCGGAGCGCCGCCGGTCGCAAGGATCTCGCCACGGGTCGGGCGGGGCACGGCGGTCGGGGTGCCCGCCCGGGACGACGATCAGCCGCTTCGGAGAACGGCTCGTCACCGACGCGGGACTGCGCCGGTCGCTCGCCGACGCGGGTGCCGCCGGCGCCCACGTGAACACCCTGTCCCTCGGCCACGACCTCCACCTCGTCCTGCCGCCCGGGACGCCCGGTACCCGGGCAACCACAGCTGCGACCCGAACACGTGGTGGGTCGACCCGTGCACCGTCGTCGCACGGCGCGACGTCGACCACGGCGAGGAATCGACCCTCGACCACGGGACGATCACCGACGCCCCGGACTCCGAGATGCCGTGCTCGTGCCGCTCGGGGTCCTGGCGCGGCCGGGTCACCGACCGGGACCGGCGACCGCCCCGACTGCAGGCGCAGCACGGACGACACCGGGTCCTGGTCCTGACGGAGCGCATCGCCGCCTGCCGCGTCGCAGAACATCGGTGACGGTTCCGCACCAGGACACCGGTGACGCTCCCCGTCGTCTCGGTGGTGACACTCCTCACCCTGGCCCCGCACTGGCGCTCCCCGGTCACGGCGCAGCGCGAGGACCTCGTGCGGCACCGGGCGACGCGCGGTGAGCGCGTGGCCCGGCGGACGGGTGCGGCCAGGGCGAGCAGCGCCCTGAGGGCCGTCAACGGCTCACCCGTGTCGCCCCGACTTCACGGTCATGGCGACTTCACGGTCATGCCGATGAGCGAGCAATGGATTCAGGTGTTCTGTCGGGTGGTCCTGTCATGATCGTCCTCATGCTGGAGCAGTCGGAGCGTGAGCTGGAGTGGGATGACGACTCGGAGCGGTGCTTCACGATCGTGCAGGGGTTGACACCCGTCCAGGCTCTGCAAGTGCTAGTGCCCGATGCGGTCACTGACATCGCCCCCGCTCGGGAGGTCGAGCACTGGCTGGATGCGCCCTGGGGTCTTGACGAGCAGGTTGAGTACCCCGAGATCGCCTTCGCCGGGACGCATGAGGGCTGGACCTGGGTGTTCGAGCCCAACGGCTTCGCCGGGTCGAACTTTGAGCCCAGCACATCGACGCCCGTTCCGAGTCGCTACATCAGCGTGTACTGGAACATCAACGCCGTCATGCGCTTTCGCTACCTGGTGGACGGCGAACTGGGCCGCGACTTCGACCCACTCTTCCGCGCCGACGACGGTGCCGACAATGAGCTGAACGGCGTCGACCTTGACGCGGACCTCCTCGTGGGAGAGCCGGTGCCGGAAGGAGACCCCTTGCCCCAGGAGGACGACATCGACTGGACTGAGCCGCGGAAGGCGTCGATGAGCCTGCTGGTCAACCTCAGTGGCGTGAGCTGGCCTTCGACCAACGACCTGGTCCGCAGCGCCACTGCGGCGGTCGGCTACACGATCTGATCATCCGGAAGCGCAGCTCGATCCCCACCCTGCACGCCAGCGTCCGGCGGAGATGCCCAGGTGCATGGCGCGAGCCGCGCTGCGCACGGTCATGGCGCGAAGCGGCGCGATCATGTGGGCATGAGTGACCACGATCCAGCACCAGGGCCGCTCGACCACGCCGTGCACGACCTGCTCCTCAGCGCACTGCGCCCCTACGGCTCCCCCGCCGAGGTCAGCCTTCACCTGGTCCCCCACACCCGGCTGTGGGTCACTGCCGTCACCCCCCACCGCCCCAGCGCCGCGCCCCTGTCCGTCGGCGTCGAAAGCCCTTCGGACGCCACCGGCACCGACGTCGCCTTCACCATCACCGTCGCCCACACCTGGCTGGAAGTCGACGGCCTCGACGAGCCCCTGACCTGGCTACGGCAGCTGGCCGAAGCAGTCTTCGCCGGCCACCTGCAGGAGACCGGCTTCACGAAGGCCAGCGCCGTGCGCATCCACACCGTCGCAGGTCTCGTGGAAGGCGGTGCCTGGCAGCTGCCGCTGGTGCGCCGGTTGCTACCGCATCGACGCTTCACCGCCTACGCCGATACCGCACCCGCCGGCACACCCTCGCCTCGCTGAGGCGGTGCGCCATGACCTTACGGTCATGGCGCGAGCCGCGCTCCGCACAATGATCGACTCACAAGGCGCGATCGACCAGGTCCTTCGCCGTGAAGAGACCCAAACGGTCATCCGACTCCCGCAACGCCCGGATCAGCGCAATGCGCCCCGCAGACGTGTTCAGGTCTAAGCCGCAGCATTGGAGGGTGGTCCTGGTGGTCCTATGGTCGAGCAGTGTCCTTGTTCGTGTTCACTGACCAATCCATTCTTAAACCATGACCACACAGGAGCAGACCCAGCAGACCCTCATCTCCGCCGGCGACCACACCGTCCCGATCACAGTGTTCGCTCGCACGAGCGCCCCCACGGGTCGTACCTTCGAGATCATCGCCCCCATCGATCTCACTCAGGTCTTCAATCCCGTCTGGCCCTTCCCGGGCGTGAGCTCCATCCACAACAACCTGCCGGAGTGGGACCGCCCCGGCCTTTCGCGCTACCCGCAGTTCGACGACGGATCTCAGGCCACCGAGACGCTCACCGAGTACGTCGAGGGCTACGGGTTTGCCTATGAGCTGACGGACTTCACCAACGTCCTAGGGCAGCTCGCCGAGGGTGTCCGAGGCGAGTGGTCCTTCCTGCCTGACGCCAACGGCACCATGATCCGCTGGACCTACGAGTTCTTGCCCAAGGCGGGCCGACGTCCGATCCTCGCGGGACCCTTCGCTCCCTTGTGGAAGCGTTACATGCAGCGCGCCCTGGACGAAATGGTGAAGCACGTCGAGCTGACGCTGGCGGCAACCGGGGACCGGTGAGCAACTCCTCGTCATGAGCTATATGCCGCTCACACAACGCGTGGGTCGGATCACGCACCCCGTGAGGTTGTGCGCGACCAACGGAGCGTCGTCGCGGCATCACCCGCTCATCTCGACAGGTATCTCGGCGCCGGCAGCGCTCACCACCGCCTGATCCAGCCCGACCTTTGGAGGCAGATCGACCTACCAGGCGATGGCGTAGCCCTCACCGCGACCGGCTGCATCAGCCGTACCCAAGGTCCACGACGAAGCGCCCTGCTCGAGCACCAAGTCCACATCGCGCATCGGGCTCTCCGAACTCGCCGACCCGCCTGCTCACAGAGAACCGCGACTGCCTCGCACCCTACGAACCACTGCGCGAGGAGTCCTACTTCACCCCGGACGGCCAACGAGCAGACATCGACGCCGCCCTGAACGCCCACCAGCAGGCGGCCAACTTGCCGCACGTCATCCTCGATGACATCGGCGCGGTCATCGGCCACATCACCCTCAGCGGCATCGTCCGCGGAGCGCTGCAGTCGTGCGGCGTCGGCTACTGGATCGCCCAAGCTGCCGGCGGGCGGCGCGGGCACCGCCGCGGTGACACGGATGACCCAGCTGGCCTTCAAGGAGCTGGCGCTGCACCGGGTACAAGCAGAGACGCTGGTGGACAACGTCCGATCCCAGCGGGTGCTAAAAAGGGTCGGCTTCACCCGCTACGGGCTGGCCCCGGAGTAGCTGAAGATCGCCGGCAGGTGGCAGGACTTCCTGATGTACCAGCTGCTGAGCTGAACGCACGGTCATCCGCGGTGCGCGGGCGCTCGACCGAAGCACCCCTTCGGCGATGCAGCGGATGCGAGCATCAGAACGAGGACCGCCATGTGGGGCCTCGCGCGGGTGGCCACACCTCAGCAGCAGACCAGGAAGGATCAGCAGGAGCACAACGATGAGGACCACCCGATCCAGGGGCGCCACGCTGGTCGCGGCAGTGCCGCGCAGCGGCGGCAGGCCCGTCGCACACGCAAAGCTCGTCAGCTCGGTTGGCGCGTCTGGCTGACCCAAGGGTGGCGTCGCTGGTGGACCCCCTCGCCCGCCCTCAGCCTGCCCTTCGTGTGCCTTGAACTGGCGGCCTTGCTGGTGCTGAGTACGGCGCTGCTCCTTTCGTCGCGCCTTCTGGCTGTAGACGCCTTCACCTCAATCTGGAGCTCGGCCATGCTGCTGCCCTTCGCCTTGAGCACGCTGCGCGACGTCGTCTTCCTCATTGGCCCCGCCAGGACCCCAGCTCGCGACGACCAGAGCAATGAGGAGCACCCCTCCGCCTGATGCTGAAGCAGCACAGGACTGCCCGAGGTCACGACTGATCTGCGAGTTCACGGTCATCCCGCTGTCCAGGACGTCGAGGACCGCCCCCGCGCCTGACGATCGACCTGCCGTCCCCGCCTCAGCGGGCGCAAAGCCACCTACGCCAGCCGCGACTGCCGCCGGCGTCGCCACCGCGCCAAGCACACGGCAGCCACCATGGTCACCCCCGCGACAGCAGCCTGCAGGAACGGCGCAAAAAGCAGCCCCAGCACCGCGGTGGAGGACTCCGAGGTGAGAACACTCCACAGCAGCCCCACGGTGAGGGCCACCAGCACCAGGCCCCCCACGATCGCCACCGCAGCACCACCACGCCAGTGCCGGTACACCGAGACCGCCACAGCGACGGCGGCGGCGAACGGCAGCAGCGCCCACCCGATGAACAGCACCGTGAAAAGGACCGCCCCCACATCCTCGGTGACGAGGTCCCAGCTCGTCAGGTGCGCCGACACCACCAGCGTCGTCACCGCCCCCACCACCGGCAGACCGACCAACGCCAGCAAGAGGGGATCGCGAAGCGATGAGGGACGGCGAGGTGTCGTGGGCACAGGCTCACCGTGCCAGCCGCGTGGCATCGGCGTGGCAGACCGGCCAGCTTCTCCACCACTCGGACCACCCCGGGGGCCGCCTGCCTCAGGTGACCACCCGGCAGTGGCGATCTCACGGTCATCCCGCCCTCCGGGCGGGCTGGCGCGTAGTGCGGTCCTGCTCCTGGACGGTCAGACGTCAACGCCCTCGCCGCGAGGGCACCGAGAGAACGTCGCCACCGACGTCCGACGCCTCAGGTGGGAGCCGGAGCAGGCAGGACATGACAAGGCCCCGGGGGGTTTCCCTAGCCGAAGCTGGTACGCCGTGAATCCCGGGGCTCTCGTACGTCCAAGTCCAAGATCGGCGGCCGGAGGAGGCAAGCGACCGGCTGCCTGCAGGTGAGGAGCACAGGCAGCATGGACTGGCACGACGTCACACCGGACGCGATCACCGACATGCAGGAGCTGCTGCCTGCTCCCCGCCTGGCCCCCTACCACCAGGCCACCGGCGGCGACCTGACCGACGCGCTCACCCTCTACACCCTCAACGTACAGATCAGCGCCGCCTTCTACGAGTCCCTGCACTACTTCGAGGTCGGCCTGCGCAACCGCTGGACCAGCAGCTGACCGTGTGGGCCGCCATCTTGGGCGCGGCCCCGCCCGGCTGACAGCTTGTTTCACTATGACTGCGGGAGTTTGCGGTAGCAGATGAGGGCGCAGGCCAGTTGGAGAAGAACGAGGTGCAGGTCGGCGCGGACTCCGTAGCGGATTCGGAGGCGCTTGAACTGGTGCAGCCATGCGAAGGTGCGCTCGACGACCCAGCGTCGGGCGCCGAGGCCGGAGCCGTGGGCGATGCCGCGGCGGGCGATGCGGGGCACGATGCCGCGGGCCCGCAGAGCGCGGCGGTAGACGTCGAAGTCGTAGCCGCGGTCGGCGTAGACGTAGTCCGGACGCAGGCGAGGCCTGCCGCGGACACCGCGGACGGTCGGGAAGGCGTCGACCAGCGGCAGCAGTCTGCCGCGGATGCACCCACACGTGCTGCGGCACACCCACGTCACCACCATGCTCGACGCCGGGGTGGACCTGCGGGACGTGCAGCTCGCCGCCCGCCACGCCGACCCCCGAACGACCATGCGCCATGACCGAGCCCGCACCACGCTGGGCCGCCACCCCGACTACATCCTCGCCGTCCACATGGCCTCCGGCACCTGACCCGACTTCACGCACCTGTCGATGGCCGAGTGGTCAGGATGCGAGAAGCACGTCCCGCTGCTCCGGCCCTAGCGTGCTGGGAGATCGGCCGTTCACGCAGCGGTCGCACGAGCGACAGGAGCGGTGATGACGTCGACGCCGAAGATGCCCCGAGCCGACCAGGACGCCGGTCTGTCCCCGCAGGAACGCGCCGCCGTCAGGCAACGGGCCGCCGAGCTGAAAACCCGATCCCGGCGCGCTCACGCGGCCGACAAGGCCGCCGCTGACGAGGCCGACGTCCTCGCCAAGATCGCGCAGATGCCGGCCGGCGACCGCGCCTTGGCCGAGCACGTCCACCAGGTCATCACCCGGGCGGCGCCGGACCTGGCGCCGAGGCTCTACTACGGCCAACCCGGCTACGCCCGAGGAGGGAAGGTCGTGTGCTTCTTCAGGAGCGGGCAGGTGGACAAGCTGCGGTACTCCACCTTCGGGTTCAGCCCCGAGGCGGGGCTGGACCAAGCCGCAGGCCTGTGGCCCACCTCCTACGCGTTGACGCAGGAGGCGACCGATGAGGCGTGGGACCAGCTCGCTGAACTGGTCGCCAAAGCCGCACCCACCTCCCCCCTCACCCCTGGACCCAGCAGCTCCCGAGGCGACGAGCAGTCCTGACCTCGACACCGGATGCGCCGGCCCCCGTGTGACGTCACGGTCGTGGTCCAGTGAACAAGTAGGCGCCCTGCGGGCGGCCTCACGGTCACGGTGCGAGGTTGGCGTGTCCCCAGGTCCTCGGCTGGCCCGGCGAGGTGATCTTTCCCCACGGTCATCAGGTTGCTGACCGCTGCCTGCACACTGGAGGCATGGTGCTGGACCACAGCGGCTACCCCTTGCGTCGCGGGGAGCCGGAGTACACCGACGACGACCGCTTCTGGGACGGCACCCGCCTGCACCACCTCATCCACGACGTCGCCAAGCGTCAGGGCGTGCTGCTGTCCACCGCTGACGTCGTCGTGCTCAACTCGATGGGCTGCTGCCCCGGCACCGGTCACTGCGGCTCGAAGGTCATCGCCAGCGAGAAGGCACGTCGTCGACTGGCCACAGCCGGCTTCGTCCGCTTCGAGGAGCCCGAGGGCACCCTGCAGCACTGGGAAGCCGACGACGGCACCACCTTGGCCCTGCTCGTCGGTGAGGTCACCCGCCCCTCCCTGGACTGAGGGTTCCTCGCCAGGTGGGCCCCTCGGACCGGTGTCTTCACGGCACGGCGTCTGAAGTCAGCGACCTCACGGTCATCCCGCGCTGCGCGTGCTCGACGACCTCACGGTCTCGTCGATCTGCGAGCAGTCACAGCCAGGGGCCCGCGTCGGTCAGCGTCGGCACCGCCCCACCCCGGTGACGGCAGCTCGGCGACGAGCGAGCCCCAGTCACCGATGAACCACGATTGGCGTAGAGGTGGATCGAGGATCGTGTCCCAAGCCACCTGATCGCACGGACCCCGAGGACCCGCAGCCACGGTCCGAACCGTTTCGTCCTCTGCCCGATCCTCCAGCTCCTGCGATTCCCGGCGAAGTCGCCGGCACGGCGTCTTCCCCGGCTCGGAGTTCTCCGGGGAGGGTTTCGTGCGCGACGAGGTGTTCTTCGAGGTGGCGCACCTGCACGGCGACGAGACGCTGCTGCGGGCCCGCCACCGCGAGGACGAGCGCCTCCACCTCGGCGGCACGGTGGTCGTGGACTCCCCCCACGGCGACCCCGGACGCGTCGTCGACCTCACGCACCGGCCGTGAGGCAGGTGGCCGGGCGGGACGTTCCCCTCCGCGGGCCGGGAACCCCCTCCCGGCCCCGTGCGTCCCGAGCGGCCACCTCCACCGGGCGTCAGGGGGCCGGCGGGACCGCGAACGGGATCTGCTCCACGTCGCGGTAGACGGGCAGCCCCAGCCCCTCGGCGAGGGCGACGTCCTGGTCCGCCCCGCGGGAGGCGCCGGGCAGGCGCAGCACGCCGTCGCAGTGCTGCAGCAGGCGCTGCGCCGTCGGGTACATCACCTGCTCGGCCAGCGGGTGGGCCGGTCCGTCCCCACCGCCGCCGCGCAGCACGGGCAGGGCGACCCACTCACCGATCATCGGCACGTGACCGCGGTGGAAGATCGGCCAGGCCGCCTCCTCCAGCCGCCGGCGGTTGGCCTCCAGGAGCGCGGGGTCGTCGCCGGTCCCGGACCGGTACGGACCGGCGATGAGGATGAGCAGGGGTTTCGTGGGCGGTGCTTCGACTGTGGTGGTCGGCATGCCGGTACAGTAGACGAGAACGTGCAAGAACGTGAAGCAATTTGCAGAAACGAGAGGAACCCGACGTGCTGGGAGCCCAACGGCAGGAGCTGCTGCTGACCCGTCTGCGCACCGACGGCCGCCTCGTCGCCAAGGACCTGGCCGCCGAGCTGGGCCTGTCGGAGGACAGCATCCGCCGGGACCTGCGGGAACTGGCCGCCGCCGGGCTGTGCCAGCGCGTCTACGGCGGGGCCCTGCCGGTCTCCCCCGCCGTCGCCGACCTCGCGACCCGCAGCGGCGTGGCCGTCGACAGCAAGCGCCGCGTCGCCGAACGCGCCGCCCGGCTCCTGACCCCCGGCTGCACCGCCATCCTCGACGGCGGCACCACCGCCCTGGCCCTGGCCCGCGCCCTGCCGGCGGACCTGCAGGTCACGATCGTCACCCACAGCCCCACCGTGGCCGCCGCCCTCGTCGAGCACCCCGGCGTCGACCTGCACGTCCTCGGCGGCCGGGTCTTCAAGCACTCCGGCGTGGCCTGCGGGGCCGCCGCGGTCGAGGCCGCCGCCGGCGTCAACGCCGACCTGTTCCTGCTGGGGGTCACCGGCGTCCACCCCAGCGCGGGCCTGACGACCGGGGACTCCGACGAGGCCGCCATGAAGCGCGCGCTGGCCCGCCGGGCCGCCGACACCTACGTCCTGGCCAGCGCCGAGAAGATCGGCGCCGCCTCCCCGTTCACCGTCCTGCCGCTGACGGACGTCGCCGGCATCGTCACCGACGACACCGCGCTGGACGCCCCCGCGCTGAAGGCGTTGCGCGACAGCGGAGTGCCCCTCCTGCACTGACACCCCGCCCCACCCCGGCCGCGTCCGGCCCCGGGTCCCCCGGAGTCGAGGCGTTGCCCCGCCGGGCCCCCGGGGGGCACCCTGCTGCCGTGGACGGCACCGGGGCTGGACCGGGTGGGCTGCAGCTCACCGTCTTCGGCGGGCTGGTCGCCCGGCGCGCCGGCCGCGAACTGGACCTGGGCGGTCCCCGGCAGCGCTCCGTGCTGGCCCGGCTGCTGGTGGCCCGGGGGGCGGCGCTGACCCCCGCCCGGCTGGCCGACGACGTCTGGGACGGCGACCCCCCGCCCAGCAGCACCAGCGCCCTGCAGGCCTACCTCTCGCGCCTGCGCCGCGCGCTGGACCCCCAGCGCGGCCCGGACAGCACCGCCGCCCTCGTCCGGACACCCGTCGGGTACGCGCTGCAGCTGCCCGAGGACGCCGTGGACCTGTGGCGCTTCGAGCGGCTCGTCGACCACGCCACCGCGTCACCGCTGGAACAGGCCCTCCCGCTGCTCGAGCAGGCCCTGGCGCTGCACCGGGCCCCGGCGCTGCAGGAGTGGGCGGGCAGCCGCTGGGCCGACCAGGAGGCCTCACGGGTCGGCGAGCTGCGCGCGGTCGCCGCCGAACGCCTCGTGGCGGGGCGGCTGGAACTCTCGGTCGCCGACCAGGCCGGCGTGCTCGTGCCCGAGCTGGAGTCGCTGGTGGCGCAGGAACCGCTGCGCGAGGAACGCTGGCGGTTGCTGGCCCTGGCGCTGTACCGCGGCGCGCGCCAGAGCGACGCCCTGCTGGCGCTGCGCCGGGCGCGGCGGGTGCTGCGCGAGGAACTGGGCGTCGACCCCGGCCCGGCCCTGCGCGAGCTCGAGGCGGCCGTGCTGGACCAGGACCCCCGGCTCCTGCCGGCGCCCCGCCCCCCGGTCCGGGCCGCCGGGCCGGAGGGGCCGCCCGGGCCGCCGGGACCCGCGGCCGGGCCGCCCGCGAGCGCGCTGGCCGAGCGCGACGGCGAGGTCGGGCAGCTGCGCCTCGCGCTGGGCGAGGCGCTGTCGTCCAGCGGGGCGACGGTGCTCGTCGAGGGGCCCGCGGGCATCGGCAAGTCCCGGCTGCTGCAGGAAGCGGGCCACCTCGCCCGCGGCGAGCGGGCGCAGGTGCTCACCGCGCGCGCCAGCGCCCTGGAGGCCGCCTTCGCCTTCGGGGTGGTGCGCCAGCTGTTCGAGCCGCTGCTCGTCGACCCCCGGCAGCGCGAGGGACTGCTGCGGGGACCGGCCGCCCCCGCGGCCGCCGTCTTCGACGCCGCCACCGCACCCGGTGACCGGGCGGGCCGGCAGGACGAGCAGCCCGACGGGCGTCCCGGCGCCCCCGCCCAGGGGGCGTTCGGGGCGCTGCACGCCCTGTACTGGCTGGTGGTCGGGTTGTCGTCGCAGGCGCCGCTGGTGCTCGTGGTCGACGACCTGCAGTGGGCCGACACGTCCTCCCTGCGCTTCCTGGCCTACCTGGCGCACCGGCTCGACGGGCTGCCCGTGCTGCTGGTGACGGCGGTGCGCACCGGGGAGCAGGGCCTGGACGCACCCGTCATCGCCGAGATCGCCGCGCACCCCGGCACCCGCGTGCTGCGCCCGGCCCCGCTGAGCGGTGCGGCGGTGGCCGGTGTGGTGCGCGAACGGCTCGGTGAACCCGACCCCCTGTTCACCGCGGCCTGCCACCGCAGCACCGGCGGCAACCCCCTGCTGCTGCGCCAGGTGCTGCGGGCGCTGCAGGCCGACGGCGCCCGGCCCGACTCCGCCCACACCGACCGGGTGATCGCCATCGGCTCCCGGGCGGTGGCCGGCGTCGTCCTGCTGCGCCTGTCGCGCCTGGCCCCCGGGTGCGACCGGCTGGCCCGGGCGGTCGCGGTGCTCGGCGACGAGCAGCCCCTGGTGGCCGCGGCCGCGATGGCCGGGCTGGACGTCCCGGCGGCGGCGCTGGCCGCCGACGTCCTGGCCGCCGCCGAGATCTTCCGCGAGGGCCACCCCCTGGCGTTCGTGCACCCGCTGGTCCGCGAAGCCGTCTACCGGGGCGTGCCCGCCGGCGAGCGCGCCCTGGCCCACGAGGCGGCCGCCGACGTGCTCGGCGCCCACGGCGCGAGCGCCGAGCAGGTGGCGGCGCACCTGCTGCACGCGCCACCGCGGGGCCGCCCGCAGGCGGCCGCCACCTTGCGGCAGGCGGCGCGCGTGGCGGCCGGCCGCGGTGCCCCCGAGAGCGCGGTGCTGTACCTGGTGCGCGCCCTGGAGGAGGTGCCCGAGGAACCCGACCGCACCGGGGCGCTGCTGGAGGTCGGCGAGCTGGAGCAGCTCACCGACGGCGCCGCCGCCATCGGGCACCTGCGCGAGGCCCTCGCGCGGGCCCGCAGCGCCCCCGAGCGCGCCCGCACCGCGGTGCGGCTGGTCTTCACCCTCGTCATGGCCGGTCCGCGCGGTGAGGCCGTCGACCTGGCCCGCGCCGAGCGCGCCGCGCTGCCGGTCGGCCCGGACGGAGCGGGGGACGCGGAGCTGGACGACCACCGGCAGGCCCTCGACGCCCTGGCCCGGATCGCCTCCTTCATGCACGGGTACGAGGCGATGTGGGCCGGCGACGACCTGCCCGAACCGACCGGCGACGGGCCCGGGGCCCGGATGCTGGCGGTGGCCGTGGCGTGGGAGCTGCACGTCACCGCCGGCGACCTGCAGCGCTGCGCCCGGCTGTGCCGGTGGGCGCTGGAGGGCGAGGTGCTCGTGGCCGCCGACCCGGGGCTGTTCTGGGTGATCGCCGTCATGACGCTGGAGCTGCTGGGCCAGGACGTCGAGGCCACCTGGGACGACGCGCTCCAGCGGGCGCAGGCGCAGGGGTCGGTCATCTCCGCGATGGGCGTGCTGCTGTGGCGCGGCCGCGCCCGCTGGTCGGCGGGGGACCTGCGGGAGGCCGAGCACCTGCTCGGCGCGCACGACGACATCGGGGCGCGCTGGGCCCCGCACGCCATCGGCATCACGTACGCCCGGGCCTTCCTCGCGGGCGTCGCGCTGGACCGGGGGCACCTCCCCCGGGCCCGGGAGCTGGTCGAGGCCGCGCGGCGCGGTGCCCGGGCGGGTGACGGCGCCCACTTCGGCGTCGAGGCCGCGGCGGCCCTGGCGCTGGCCGAGGGACGCCCCCGCGAGGCGCTGGACCTGCTCGACCCGCTGACCCGCCGGCCCCCGGTCACCGTCCCGGCCTGGTACGGCTGGCGACCGCTGCGCGCCCGCGCCCTGGCGGCCCTGGGGCACCCCGGGGAGGCCGCGGCCGTGCTGCGCGAGGAGCTCGCGCTCGCCCGCGCCGGCGGGTCGGCGCGCTGCACCGGCCAGGCGCTGCGGTTGCTGGCCGAGGTCGCGGTGGACGGCGCCGAGGCGCTGCTGCGCGAGGCGGTGGCGGTGCTGACCGCGAGCACCGCGCGCCTGGAACTGGCCCGCGCGCAGGCGGCCCTGGCCGCCGTGGTGGAGGCGGGCGACCCGCGGGAGGCCGCGGCCCTGCGGCGCTCGGCGCTGGAGCTGGCCGAGGACTGCGGCGCCGAGAGCCTGCACCGGGAGCTGACCGACCTGGTGCGCGGCGGGGACGCCGACGCGGCGCAGGCGGTCCGCGCCCGCCGGCACCGCCGCCTGTGCGCCACCGAGGACCGCGCCGCGCGGCTGCTGGCCCAGGGCACGGACGTCCACGGCATCGCGGCGGCCCTGTTCCTCACCCCGGTGGCCGTGCACGGTCTGCTGCAACAGGTCAAGAGCACCCTGCAGGTGCAGGACGACGAGGACCTGGCCGCCGCCCTGCCCTGAGCGGCCCGGGCGCGCGGCGGGCGCACGGCGGGCGGCTGCAACGGATCCACAAGCAACCTGCAACGACCCGGCGACAGCGTGGTGGTCACCCACCGGACCACTCACCCAGGAGCCCCGCCGTGACCACCACGACCACCACCGTCGAGAGCACCACCGGGACCACCCCCGAGACCACCACCGGGATCCCCGCCGTCCCCGTCCCGCCCGCCCGGCCGGGGCTGGAGAGCCTGCGCGAGCTGTGCGCCGGGGCCGTGCACCTGCCCGGGGACGCCAGCTACGACGACGCGCGCCGCCCCTGGAACAGCGCCGTCGACCAGCGGCCCGCCGCCGTCGTCCACCCCGCCTCGACCGCCGAGGTCGCCGCGGTGGTGCGGGCAGCCACCGCCCTGGGCCTGCGGGTCGCGCCGCAGGGCACCGGGCACTGCGCCGCGGCGGTGCAGGACCTCGGCGACGCCGTGCTGCTGCGCACCTCCGCGCTGACCGGCGTGGAGGTCGACCCCGACGGGCTGACCGTCACCGTGGGCGCCGGGACGCTGTGGGACGAGGCCGTCACCGCGGCCGCCGCGCACGGCCTGGCCGTGCTGCACGGCTCCTCCCCCGACGTGGGGGTGGTCGGCTACTGCCTGGGCGGTGGCATCGGCTGGTACGCCCGGGCGCTGGGCATGGCCGCGCACAGCGTGCTGTCGGCCGAGGTGGTCCTGCCCGACGGGTCGGTGGTGCGCGCCGGGGAGGGCCCGGGCGAGGACGCGGACCTGCTGTGGGCGCTGCGCGGCGGTGGCGGCTTCGGCATCGTCACCCGCCTGACCCTGCGCGCCCACCGCTTCAGCACCGCGTGCGCGGGGATGCTCGTGTGGGACGCCGCCCGGGTGGAGGAGGTGCTGCCGGCGTGGGCCGCGTGGGCCGCCGACGCCCCCGTGGAGGTCACCACCTCCTTCCGGCTGCTGCGGATGCCGCCGCTGCCCTCGGTGCCGGAGGTGTTCCGCGGCCGGCACCTCGTGCTCGTCGACGGCGCCGTGCTCGGCGGGGCCGGGCACGCGGAGCAGGTCCTGGCCCCGCTGCGCGCCCTCGGCCCGGAGATGGACACCTTCGCCGACGTCCCGGTGGCCTCCCTGACCCGGCTGCACATGGACCCCGAGGGCCCCACGCCCGTCGTGAGCCGCTCGGTGCTGGTCCGGGAGTTCCCCGCCGAGGCGGCGCGCGCGTTCCTGGACGCCGCCGGGCCGGGCTCGGGCACCGCGCTGCTGGGCGCGGAGGTGCGCCAGCTCGGCGGCCGGCTGGCCGAACCGTCCCCGACGGCGGCCCTGTCGCACCTGAAGGGCGCCTTCCTCGTCTTCGGCGGGTCGCTCGCGCTCGACGAGGACGGGCACCGGGCCGGCTGGGACAGCGCCACCCGCCTGCTGGAGGCGGTCGCGCCGTGGTCCGACGGCGCCACCTACCCCAACTTCACCGAGGAGCCGGGCGAGACGTCCCGGGCGTTCACGCCGCAGGCGTGGGAACGGTTGCAGCAGCTGAAGGAGCGCTACGACGCCGGCGCCGCGGTCGTCACCGCCCACCCGGTCACCCCCGCCGGGACCCCCGCGCGCACCGCCTCCAGCGCCGTGTCCAGCACCGCCTCCAGCGCCGTGTCCGGCACCACCTCCGGCGCCGGTCTGCCCGCGCCGTGGACGCCGGGGTCCTTCGCGGCGGCGGACGCCTTCCTCACCGCCGAGATGGCCACCCTCGGCCGGGACGGGACCCCTGTCGCGTGGCCCGTGGTGGCGTTCCCCGACCCCGTCACCGGGCACCTGACCGTCACGACCTCGATCGGCCTGCCCGTCAAGGCCTTCAACGTCCGGCGCGACGCGCGGGTCAGCCTGCTGTTCTCCGACCCCACCGGCTCGGCGCGTCCCGACGCCCCGCAGGTCCTCGTGCGGGGCCGGGCGACCTGCCCCGACGTCGTCCACGCCGACCCGCGCGGTCTGGAGGACTACTGGCGGCGCCTGTTCGAGCGCCAGCCCGCCGGGGCCGGCGGCAGCCGCCGCGCCACGCGCGCCCTGATGGGCTGGTACTACCTGCGCCTGGTCATCACGGTGGTCCCCGAGGACGTCGAGCTGCGACCGGCCCCGGGCGGTGACGGGTCGCCGCTGGGGTCGCTGCTGGAGGTGCCGCGCCGGCGGCGGGGCGGCACGGTCGACGAGCGGCTGCAGCGCGTCCTGGCCCGCGAGCGCCACCGCACCGCGGTGCTGTCCTGGGCCGCGGCGGACGGGTCCCCGCGCTCGGCGCGCGTCGGCCTGCTCGACGGGCCCGGCTCCGGGGAGGGGTTCCTGCTCGACGTCCCCGAGCGGGAGGCCGTCGTGGCGGGTCCGGCGACGCTGCTGGCGCACTCCCACGACGAGCAGCTGTGGAACCAGCGCGTCACCGGGGCGTGGGGTGCGGTGCAGCCCACCGCGGACGGGTGGCGGTTCACGCCGCGGCGGCTGGCCCCGAAGTTCCCCACCTCGCCCCTGGGCGTGCTCGCCTTCGCCCGGCGGGCGCGGGGGACGGCGGACCGGTACCTGCAGCGGCGCGGCCTGGCGCACCCGGCCGTCGACTGGGACGCCTACGAGGCGCTGCACGCTCCCCGCGGGCAGCGGCCGGTCCGGCGGGGCTGAACCGGCCCCGCGGTCCCCGCTGCCGGGCGGCGGGGACCGCCCGCCGGTGGCGTCGCGATCCGGGGTTCGCCGCAGGGGCGCTGTGGCAGACTGCGGGGCCACGCCCCAGTAGCTCAGAGGCCAGAGCGCCCGCCTTGTAAGCGGATGGTCGCCGGTTCGACTCCGGCCTGGGGCTCTGCGCCTCCCGGTGGCCGCCGCCCGGTCCCGCAGGACGCCGGGTCCGCGCCCGGGGCCGGTCAGGCGACGCGGACGACGGCCCCGGCCGAGCCCGGCAGCGCGGGGAACCGGTGCAGCACCCCGGGGTCGTGCCCGGGCAGGAAACCCGGCCCCCCGGCGGACAGCTCCCGCACCCGGTCGTAGGCGGCGTGGACCAGACCCGTCGTGTGCAGCAGCGGGCCGGGCCGGTCGGCTTCGAGGTTCTCGTAGAAGTGGCTGGCGTCGGAGGCGACGACGAGGGGCCCGGCGGCGGTCACGACCCGCACGACCTGCGTCCCGGCGGTGTGGCCGCCGACGAGGTGGACGCTCAGGCCCGCGGCGAGGTCGGCGTCGCCGTCGAGGGCGGTCCCCCGGCCGGCCGCGACGGCCCGCGCGACGTGCTCGACGTCGGCGGGTGTGCGCAGCCAGTGCTCGCGGCGGATGCGCTGCGCCACCGGTCCGGTCCAGTAGTCCAGCTCGGCCCGCTGGACGACGAGCCGGGCCCGCGGCAGTTCCCGGACGCAGCCGGTGTGGTCGTAGTGCAGGTGGGTCAGGACGCAGCGGTCGACGTCGTCCGCGCCCACCCCGGCGTCGGCCAGCAGCGCCACGGGGGAGCCCCGGTAGCGCAGGCCCGGCGCGGCGGCCGCCCGTCCCGGGGAGATCCCGGCGTCGACGAGCACGACCTCCGCGGCGCCCACGAGCAGCCAGCAGAAGTACGCGGTGGGGTGCGGTTCACCGGCGTGCTCGTCGTGGTCGGCGAAGTGCTGACCGCGCACGCCGTCGCGGTCGGCGTAGTGGACCAGGCTCACCGTCCACGTCCCCACGGCGCGCGGGCGCAGCGCGGCCGGGATCACACCCGGCTCCCGGACCCCTCGGCCCGGGCGCGCCGCGCCTCCCCCAGTTCCGCCGTGGGCACGCGGTGGGTCTCCCGGCCGCTGAGCACGGCCACGACGTTCACGAGGCAGAAACCGGCCACCACCAGCGCCGTCCCGCGCCAGGCGTCGATCCCGTCGCCGGCGACGGCCCCGGCGATGCTGGGGGCGAAACCGGCCACGGCGAAACCGATCTGGGTCCCCACCGCCGTGCCGGACAGCCGGACGCGGGCCGGGAACATCTCGCCGTAGAACGCCGGCCAGGTGCCGCTGGTGGCGCTGTGCACGACGCCGAACATCACCAGGCCCACGCCGAAGATGAGCGCCCACTGCCCGGTGGAGATGGACCACAGGTACAGGGGCATGAGGACGGCGCACCCCAGGCTGCCGCCCACGAAGACGGGTTTGCGGCCGATGCGGTCCGACAGCTTGCCCCACAGGGGGATCGAGGCGACCGCGAGGACGTTGGACAGGACGCCGACCCACAGCATCGGGGCCCGTTCCAGCCCCACGGTGTTCACCGCGTAGGACAGCGCGTAGACCGTGAAGATCGTGCTGACCGAGGCGATGACCGCGGCCAGGACGACGCGCAGGACCGAGCGCCAGTGCCCGGCGAGGAGTTCGGCCAGCGGCAGCCGGACGACGGTGTCGTCGGCCACCTCGCGCTCGAACACCGGGGTCTCCTCGAGCGTGCGGCGGATGAAGAAGGCCGCCACGACGACGATCGCGCTGAGCCAGAACGGCAGCCGCCACCCCCAGTTCAGGAGCTGCTCCTCGGGCATCGCGGCGACGGGCAGGAAGACCGCCGTCGCGAGGATCTGACCGGCCTGGGTGCCGCCCAGGGTGAAGCTGGTGAAGAACGCCCGCCGGTCGTCCGGGGCGTGCTCGAGGGTCATGGCGTTGGCGCCGGCCTGCTCACCGCCGGCGGAGAACCCCTGCGCCAGCCGCAGCACGACGAGCAGGACGGGGGCGAGGACGCCGGCGCTGGCGTAGGAGGGCAGGCACCCGACGAGGAACGTCGCCGCGCCCATGAGCAGCACGGTCGCCACGAGGACCTTCTTGCGGCCCCACCGGTCCCCGACGTGGCCGAGGACGAGGGCGCCGACGGGTCGCGCCAGGTACCCGACGCCGAACGTCGTGAGGGCCAGCAGGGTGCCGGCGGCGGGGTTGGAGGCGGGGAAGAACACCTTCCCGAACACGAGCGCCGCGGCGGTGCCGTAGATGAAGAAGTCGTAGTACTCCAGCGCCGAGCCGATCCAGCCGGCCAGCGCCGCCTTGCGCGGGTTGGCCCGGAGGTTCCCGGCCGGGGGGTGGGGGTGGGGGTTCACGTGTGCTCCTTCGCGTGCACCGTCGCAGGCTGCGGGGCGGACCTCTGTGTACGGACCTCTGTTCACGACCACTGGGGACGGACCGCTATGTACGAACCAGTACGTACTGAGGGTGGGACGTGCGCCGCCGCGTGTCAAGCGCCACCGGGTCAGCGGTGGGTGAGCAGGGCCACGACCATGTCGCCGAGCAGCCGGCGGTCGTGCTCGCGCCGGGCCGGGTCCAGGGTGTCCCGGCCGAACAGCGCCCCGAAGGTGTGCTGGTTGGCCGTGCGGAACACGCACTGGGCGCTGATGGCCTGGTGGACGTCCAGGGCCGAGACGTCCTCGCGGAACAACCCCTCGGCGCGCCCGCGCGACAGGATGGTCTCCAGCACCTCGAGGCGGTTGCCGGCCAGGCCGGGCAGGTTGGAGCGCCGCAGGAACTGCGCGCGGTGGATGTTCTCGATGCTCACCAGGCGGATGAACTCCGGGTGCGCCTCGTGGTGGTCGAAGGTCAGTTCCGCCAGGCGCCGCAACGCCTCCACCGGCGGCAGGTGCTCGACGTCGAGCTCCCGCTCCAGGTCGCGGATGCGGCTGTAGGCGCGTTCGAGGACCGCGACGTACAGCCCCTCCTTGCCGCCGAAGTAGTAGTAGATCATCCGCTTCGTGGTGCGCGTCCCGGCCGCGATCTCGTCGACGCGGGCGCCGGCGAAACCCTGCTCGGAGAACTCCGCGGTGGCCACGTCGAGGATCTCGGCGCGGGTCCCCTCGGGGTCGCGCGTGCGGACCACCGTCATCGTCGTCCCCCTCCCGCCCACCGTCGCCCGGCCCCACCCTAACCAGCGCGCGGACCTTGGCGGACGACGCGGTCGTGTGTTCTCCTGGCGTGGTAACCGGTTGGTACAAAGCTGAGCTGACGATGAGCTGGAGAGCGCCGTGGCCCCCTCTTCCCGGTCCTGGCTCGTGGGTCTGGTCGGCACGGGCATCGGCCCGTCGCTGAGCCCCGCGATGCACGAGCGCGAGGCCGACGCCCTCGGCCTGCGCTACCTCTACCGCCGCCTCGACCTCGACGCCCTGGGCCTGCGCGCGGACCAGGTCGGCGAGGTGCTGCACGCCGCCCGGCTCGCCGGTTTCGACGGCCTCAACGTCACCCACCCCTGCAAGCAGCTCGTCCTGCCGCACCTGGACGCCCTCAGCCCCGACGCCCGGGCGCTCGGCGCGGTCAACACCGTCGTCCTGCGCGACGGGCGGGCCGTCGGGCACAACACCGACTGGTCGGGGTTCGCCCGCTCCTTCGACCGCGGGCTGCCCGACGCCGACCTCGGCCGGGTCGTCCTCGTCGGCGCCGGCGGGGCCGGTTCCGCCGTCGCCCACGCCCTGCTCACCCTGGGGGTCCGCGACCTCGTCGTCGTCGACGCCGACCCCGCCCGCGCGCGGGACCTGGCCGCCGCCCGGGCCGGCACCGGGGCGGGCTCGACGCGCCCCGCGGCCCTGGCCGACCTGCCGGGGCTGCTGGCCGGCGCGGACGGCGTCGTGAACAGCACGCCCGTCGGGATGGCCGCCCACCCCGGCGCCCCCTTCGACGTGGACCTGCTGCCGCCGCGGGCCTGGGTGGCGGACGTCGTCTACCGCCCCCTGGAGACCGAGCTCGTGCGCCGCGCGCGGGCCGCGGGGCACCGGGTGCTCGACGGCGGCGGGATGGCGGTGTTCCAGGCCGTCGACGCCTTCCGGCTGTTCACCGGCGCCGAACCCGACGCCGGCCGGGTGCTGGCCCACTTCGCGGAACTGGTCGGCGACACCGGCAGCCGGACGCCCTGACCCGCGGGCGCGCTCAGCGCGCCGCGCCGCGCAACGCCCGCGAGACCCCCGCGGCGGCGACCGTCAGGGCGGCCACGAGCCGGGGCCGGTCCCGGCCCAGGGCGGGGACGACCAGGCCCAGGGCGGCGACGACCTGCCCGTCCGGGCCGCGGACCGGCACCGCGACGGAGGCGTTGCCGACGTCCATCTCCCCCGCGGTGCTGGCGAACCCGTCGCGCCGGACCTGCGCCAGCTGCCGGTCCAGCAGCGCGGGCGAGGTGATGCTGTACGGCGTCACGCGCGTCAGCTCCCGCAGCACCCGCCGCTGCACGTCCTCGGGGGCGTGGGCGAGCAGGACCTTCCCGACGCCCGTGGTGTGCAGGGGCAGCCGCCCCCCGACCCGGCTGACCACCGGCACCGACGTGGAGCCCTGCAGCCGGTCCAGGTAGAGGACCCGGTCGCCGTCGCGCTGGGCGAGGTGGACCGTCGCGCGGGTCGCGGCCTGCAGGTCCTGCAGGAAGGGCGAGGCGACGTCGCGCAGGTCGGTCTGCACGGGGGCGAGCAGCCCGAGGTCCCACAGCCGCCGGCCCACGACGTACGCGCCGTCGGGCCGCCGCTGGAGCAGGCCCCCGGCGACGAGCCGCCGCGCGATCCGCAGCGTCGTCGACGGGGTCAGCCCGGCGCGGGCGGCCAGTTCCCCCAGCCGCAGCGCGCGGTGCTCGCCGTCGAAGGCGCCCAGCACGTCGACGGTGCGGTCCACGAGCGAGGCGCCCGGGGCGGATCGGCCGGCCACGCCGCTCAGCGTATGCCACTGAGTGGCACGCCCGGCTGGCCCGGCCGCGGCCGCGGCTCCTACGGTCGGACCATGACGACGACGTCCCCGCCACCGGCGACCCACCGCACGCGCGTCGTCGTGGTCGGTGGTGGCCCCGCCGGGCTCCTGACCTCCCACCTGCTGCACCGCGCGGGCATCGACACCGTGGTGCTGGACCGCCGCACGGTCCACGAGATCGAGACGACGCACCGCGCGGGCATCCTCGAACCCGACAGCGTCCGGCTGCTCACCGAGACCGGCGTCTACGACGGCGGCGGCCAGCGGGTCCTCACCGAGGGCGACCGGCACGGCGGGATCTTCCTGCGCTTCGGCGGCCGCTCCCACCACGTCGACTTCGAGCGCCTCGTGGGCGCCTCGGTGTGGCTGTACCCGCAGACCGAGGTGTTCACCGACCTGCACCGGGCCCGGACCCGCGACGGCGGGGACCTGCGGTACGGGGTCGCGGACGTGCAGGTGCACGACGTCGAGACGTCGCCGCGCGTGACGTACACCGACGCCGACGGTTCCCCGCACGAGGTCACCGCCGAGGTCGTCGTGGGGGCCGACGGGTCCCGCAGCGCGTGCCGGAACCTCGTGGCCGGGAACACCCGGTACACCCGCGAGTACCCCTTCGCCTGGTTCGGCATCCTCTGCGAGGCCCCCAAGAGCGCTCCCGAACTCGTCTACACCCGGTCCGACCGGGGTTTCGCCCTCATCAGCCAGCGCACCGACTCGGTGCAGCGCATGTACTTCCAGTGCGACCCGGCCGAGAACCCCGACGACTGGTCCGACGACCGCATCTGGGACGAGCTGCAGTCCCGGGTCGCCGGCGAGGACGGTTTCTCCCTCGCCGAGGGCCCGGTCCTGGACCGCTCGGTCCTGCCGTTCCGCAGCTTCGTCCAGACCCCGGTGCGCCACGGCCGCCTCGTGCTGGCCGGCGACGCCGCGCACACCGTGCCCCCCACCGGCGCCAAGGGCCTGAACCTGGCCCTGGCCGACGTGCGGGTCCTGGCCGAGGTCCTCGAACGCGCCCTGCGGAAGGAGGACCTCGACCTCCTCGACGAGTACGCCGACCGCGCCCTGGCGCGCGTCTGGAAGGCCCAGCACTTCTCGTACTGGCTGACGACGCTGCTGCACCGCGCCCCGGGGGCGCCGGGCGGCGACTTCGACGAGCTGCGGCAGCTCGGCGAGCTGAACTCCCTGGTCTCCTCCGAGGCCGGGTCCACCTACCTCGCGGAGGGCTACACGGGATGGCCGACACGATGACGCCCGCGACCACGACCACGGGCGCGGACCGCCACCCGGACACCGGTCTGGAGCTCCAGAGCGTCCTGTCCGGCGAGATGGACGAGATCTCCCGGAAGTGGGCCGTCACCGGCGAACCGGAGCACCAGCCGCGCCGCGACTACCCGCCGTACCGCTCGACCCTGCTGCGCCACCCCACCAAGGACCCGCAGCAGGTCGACCCCGAGGGCGTCGAGCTGTGGGCCCCCGCGTTCGGCCAGCGCGACGTCGACCCGCTGGAGTCCGACCTCACCATCCAGCGCGGCGGGGAACCCCTCGGCGAGCGGATGGTCGTCACCGGCCGCGTCCTGGACGGCGAGGGGCGGCCCGTGCGCCACCAGCTCGTCGAGATCTGGCAGGCCAACGCCGGGGGCCGCTACGTCCACCAGCGCGACCAGCACCCCGCGCCCCTGGACCCGAACTTCACCGGCATGGGCCGGACCCTCACCGACGCCGACGGCGTCTACCGGTTCACGACCATCAAACCCGGGCCCTACCCGTGGCGGAACCACCACACCGCCTGGCGGCCGGCGCACATCCACTTCTCGGTGTTCGGCACCGAGTTCACCCAGCGACTGGTCACCCAGATGTACTTCCCGGGCGACCCGCTGTTCGCCCTCGACCCGATCTACCAGTCGATCGTCGACCCGGCCGCCCGCGAACGGCTCGTCGCGACCTACGACCACGACCTCACCACCCACGAGTGGGCCACGGGGTACCGCTGGGACATCGTCCTGACCGGTTCCCACCGCACCCCCACCGAGGACGACACGGAGGGGGACCTGTGAGCACCGACCAGCGCCTGGCCCCCACCCCGGGCCAGACCGTCGGCCCGTTCTTCCACTACGCCCTGCCCTACGACGGCGACAGCGCCCTCGTCCCCCACGGCACGGCCGGCGCGGTCCGGTTGCACGGCACCGTCCTCGACGGGCTCGGCGTCCCCGTCCCCGACGCGGTCGTGGAGGTCTGGCAGGCCGACCCCGCCGGGCGCGTCGTGCAGGCGGCCGGGTCGCTGCACCGCGACGGGTACACGTTCACCGGTTTCGGCCGCTGCGCCACCGACCGCACGGGCCGCTACTCGTTCACGACGCTGACCCCCGGCGGCGTGGACGGCGGCCTGCCGTTCTTCGCCCTCGCCGTGTTCGCGCGCGGGCTGCTGCACCGGCTCACCACGCGCGCCTACCTGCCCCTGCCGGACGGGCAGGACGGCGACGCCCTGCTGCGCGCGGCCGGCGAGCGCCGCGCGACCCTCGTCGCCGCCGCCGACCCCGACGGCTACCGGTTCGACGTGCACCTGCAGGGCCCCGACGAGACGGTGTTCCTCACCGTCCCCGGCGAGACCGTCCCCGGCGACCGGGCGTCGTGAGCGAGCTGTTCCGCCCCGGGGACCACCGGGCGGGTGCGACGTTCAGCGGGAGCGCCCTGCGGGCGGCCCTGGTGGCCGTCGAGTCCGCCTGGGCGGGCACCGACCTCACCGACCCCGGCGACGCCCTGGACGTCGAGGCCGGGGGGAACCCCGTCATCCCCCTGGTCTGGGCGCTGGCGCGCGCCAACCCGGGCGTCGACGTGCACACGGGCCTGACGAGCCAGGACGTGCTCGACACGGCCCTGGTGCTGCTGCTGCGCGAGGCGGTGCGGCAGGTGCGCGGGCACCTGGACCGCGCGGTGGCCGCCGCGGACGCGCTCACCGCCGCCCACGGGCAGCGGCCCGCGATCGCCCGCACGCTCACCCAGTGGGCCCTGCCCGTGACCCTCGCGCACCGGTTCGGCAGCTGGCGCACCGGCCTGGGGACCGCGTCGGCCGAACTGGGCGCGCTCACCTTCCCCGTGCAGTGCGGCGGGCCCGTGGGCACCCGGTCGGACCGCCGGGACCTCGCCGCGCGGCTGGACCTGGCCGACGGCCCGTCCTGGCACACCCACCGCCGGCCCGTCACGCGCGCCGGCGACGCCCTCGTCGCGGCCGTCGACGCCTGCGGGCACGTGGCCCGCGACGTGCTGACGCTGTCGCGCCCGGAGGTCGGGGAACTGTCCGAGGGGTCCGGCGGCGGGTCGTCGTCGATGCCGCACAAGGCGAACCCGGCGCTGTCGACGCTCGTGCGGTCCGCGGCGATCGTCACCCCGCACCTGGGCGCGGCCCTGCACTCCGCGGCGGCCGACCAGGTCGACGAACGCGCCGACGGGGCCTGGCACGCCGAGTGGGACACCCTGCGGCTGCTGGCCCGGCGCACCGTCGTGGCCACCGCGCAGACCGCGGACCTGCTCGCCGGCCTGCGCGTGCACCCCGACCGCGTCGCCGCCAACCTGGCCGCCGCCGAACGACTCCGAGGAGGAGACGCGTGACCACCCTCGTCCTGGGCCCGTCCCTGGGCACCACGGCCACCACCTGCTGGGGGCCGGTCGCCCGGCTCCTGGAGGGCGAGTTCGACGTCGTCACCTGGGAACTGCCCGGCCACGGCGGCGACCGGGGCCCCGTCCCCGCCGGCCTCACCGTGGCCGACCTCGCGCGGCGCGTCGCCGACGCCGTCGAGGGGCTCTTCCTCTACGCCGGGGACTCCGTCGGCGGCCAGGTCGGCCTGCAGCTCCTGCTGGACCACCCCGAGCGCGTCCTCGGCGCCGTCCTGTGCTGCACCGGTGCCCGCATCGGCACCGCGCAGTCGTGGGCCGAGCGCACCGAGCAGGTCCGCCGCTCGGGCACCGCCTCCCTCGTCGCGGCCACCGCGACCCGCTGGTTCGCCCCCGGCTTCCTCGAGCGCGAACCCGAGCGCGGCGCCGCGCTCCTGCACGCCCTGCGCGACACCGGCACCGAGGGGTACACGGCGGTCTGCGGAGCGCTGGCGGCGTTCGACGTCCGGGACCGGCTCGGGGAGGTCACCCGCCCCGTGGTGGCCGTCGCCGGCGCCCACGACCCCGTCTGCCCGCCGGAGTCGCTGCGCGAGATCGCCGACGGCGTCCGGCACGGACGGCTGGAGGTCCTGCCGGACGTCGCCCACCAGGCGCCGGCCGAGGACCCGCACGAGGTGGCCCGCATCATCCGGGAACTGGCACGGGAGGTCGCGTGAGCGAGTACGAGGACGGGATGGCCGTGCGCCGGGAGGTCCTCGGGGACGCCCACGTGGACCGCGCGGTCGCGGCCACGACGGGGTTCACCGCCGACTTCCAGCGGTACATCACCGAGAACGCGTGGGGCGCGGTCTGGACCCGGCCGGGTCTGGACCGCCGGTCCCGCTCCCTGATCACCCTGACGGCGCTCATCGCGCGCGGGCACCACGAGGAGTTCGCGATGCACGTGCGCGCGGCGCGGACCAACGGCGTCACCGTGGAGGAGATCAAGGAGACGATCCTGCAGTCGGCCGTGTACTGCGGGGTGCCGGACGCGAACAACGCGTTCCGCATCGCGGCGCAGGTGCTGACGGACCTCGGCGAGACGCTCTAGCGGCGCCCCGGGCCGCCTACCGGCCCGCCGGCGTCACAGGCCCGCGAGGCGCTCCTCCAGGGCGGCCAGCAGCCGCCGCCCCTCCGCGGAGGCGCGCAGGACCACCCGGCGCCGGTCGGCGGGGTCCAGGCCGCGGTACACCAGCCCCTGGTCCACGAGGCCGTCCACGGCCCGGCTCGCCGTCGCCGGTGCCATCACCAGGGTCTCGACCAGGTCGCTCATCGACGCCCCCGGCTGCCGGGCCACCTGGGCCAGGCAGCGCCAGCGGTCGGGGGTGAGGTCGCCGTCCCGCAGGGCCTCGGCCACGGCGCTCTGCAGCAGGGCCGCGGCCCGCAGGCGGTCGAGCAGCCCGACGCTCACCCCGGGGGCCGGGGCCGCCGGAACCGCCGGGACGGGAGCAGACACGCGGACCTCCTGGTTCGTGGGACCCTGGCGAGCATGCCAGAAGGTTTCCGCGTCGCCCTGGCGGTCCCCCGCCGCGGGCCGGCCGGGATGTTCGGGCCGGCCTGCCGCGCGGCCGCCCACCTGGGGGCCGAGGAGGTCAACGACCGCGGCGGGGTCGCGGGCCGGCCCCTGGAACTGGTCGACGTCGACGCCGGGGACGAACCCGCCCGGGTGGCCCGGGTCCTGGACCAGGCGGTGCGGCGCGGGGAGGTCGACGCGGTCGTGGGCTGGCACCTGTCCAGCGTGCGCACCGCCGTCGCCCCGGTCCTGGCCGGCCGGGTCCCCTACGTCTACGCCACGGCCTACGAGGGCGGCGAGGAGCACGACGGGGTGCTGTGCACCGGGGAACTGCCCGGTGAGCAGGTCGTGGCGGCGCTGGGTTTCCTGCGCGAGCAGTTCGGCTGGCGGCGGTGGGTCGTCGTGGGCGACGACTACGTCTGGCCCCGGGCCACCGCGGCCGGTGCGCACCGCGCGCTGCGCCGCGACGGGATCGAGCTCGTCGGGCAGCACTGGGTGCCGCTGGGCTGCCAGGACGAGGACGCGTGGGCGCGGCTGCTGGAGCAGGTGGGGGCCGTGGCGGACGGTCGGGGCGGTCCGGGCGGGGCCGGCGGGGTCGACGGCGTCCTCATGCTGCTCGCGGGGGCCGACGGGGTGCGCTTCAACCGCGAGTTCGCCGCCGCGGGCCTGGACGAGGGACTGGTGCGGTTCAGCCCGTTCATGGACGAGACCATGCTGCTGGCCAGCGGGCCGGAGGCCACCCGCGGGTTGTTCGCCTCCGCGGGCTGGTTCGCCACGCTGGGCTCGGCGTCGGCGCTGGAGTTCAGCGCGGGCTTCGCGCGCAGCTTCGACCGGGTCGTGGACGACGCGCCGGGGCTGGCCACCCCGTCCCCGGGCACGATGGCCGAGAGCACCTACCTCGCGCTGACGCTGCTGGCCGACCTGGGCCGCCGCGTCCCCCCGTCGCCCGCGGACCTGGGCCGCGCCCGCGCGGGCTGGACGTGGGACACCCCGCACGGCGCGGTGCGGTTGCGCCGCGGCCGGGCCGGGCACCGGGTGCACGTGGCCGCGGCCGTCGGGCTGGAGTTCGAGGTGCTCGCCGAGGTCTCCGGCCGGCGCTGAGGCCGCGCCCCACCGTGTTACACCGGTGTTTCACCGGCTTTTCCACCAGGTCAACTTTCCGGACCAACTGCACCGCAACGGATCTCGAAGCGCTCGGTGATTGACCGTGACCCGAACGGCCCCCTAGCGTCGGATCGCTTCCACCTGGAAGCGATCCGACCCCGGCCGCCGGAGGCCCGTGATGACCCACAACACCGAGGGCGCCCCACCCACCGCGGCGGGGACCCACCACGTCAACACCGCCACCTCCGAGACGCTGGAGGACTACACGCTGCGGTTCGCCCCCCGCAGCTACCGCCGCTGGACCCCCGCCGTGGTCGCCACCTCCGCGCTCGGCGGCATCGCCTACCTCGCCGACTTCTCCATCGGCGCCAACATCGGCATCGCCCACGGCACCACCAACGCCCTGCTGGGCATCGCGGTGGCCGCGGTCGTCATCTTCGTCAGCGGTTTCCCGCTGGCCTACTACGCCGCCCGCTACAACATCGACCTCGACCTCATCACCCGCGGTTCGGGGTTCGGGTACTACGGGTCGGTGCTGACGAACGTCATCTTCGCGACGTTCACCTTCATCTTCTTCGCCCTCGAGGGGTCCATCATGGCCCAGGGCCTGGAACTGGGCCTGGGCGTCCCGCGCTGGATCGGCTACGCCGTGTCCACCCTCATCGTCATCCCGCTGGTCGTCTTCGGGATGAAGGCCCTGTCCAAGCTGCAGGTCTGGACCACCCCGCTGTGGCTGGTCCTCATGGTCATCCCCTTCGTCTACCTCGTCGCCACCCACCCCGACTCGGTCGGGGAGTTCTTCTCCTACACCGGCGCCGACGGCTCGGGGGCCTCGGTGAGCACCGCGTCGGTGCTGCTGGCCGCCGGGGTGTGCCTGTCGCTCATGGCCCAGATCGCCGAGCAGATCGACTACCTGCGGTTCATGCCCCCGCGCACCGCGGAGAACTCCCGGCGCTGGTGGACCGCGGTCGTCCTGGCCGGGCCGGGCTGGGTCGTGTTCGGCGCCCTCAAGCAGGCCGTCGGGCTGTTCCTGGCCGTCTACCTCATCGCCTCCCTGGACCCGCAGGCCGCCGCCACCGCGAACGAGCCGGTGCACCAGTTCCTCGGGGTGTACGAGGAGATGGTGCCGGGCTGGCTGGCCATGACCCTCGCCGTCGTCCTCGTCGTCATCAGCCAGATCAAGATCAACGTCACCAACGCCTACTCCGGCTCCCTGGCCTGGACGAACTCCTTCACCCGCGTCACCAAGCGCTACCCCGGCCGCATCGTCTTCGTCGTCGTGAACCTCGTCATCGCGCTGACGCTGATGGAGGCCAACATGTTCGACTTCCTCAACACCATCCTGGGGTTCTACGCCAACTGCGCCATGGCCTGGGTCATCACCGTGGCCACCGACATCGTCGTCAACAAGGGGGTCCTGAAGATCTCCCCGACGGTGGCGGAGTTCCGCCGCGGCATGCTGTACCCGGTGAACCCCGTCGGGTTCGTCTCGGTGCTGCTGTCGGCGGGCCTGTCCATCGTCGTGTTCTTCGGCGGTCTCGGCGACGGCCTGCAGCCCTACTCCCCCGTGGTCGCCATCGTCCTGGCGGTCGTCTGCCCGCCGGTCCTCGCGCTGGCCACCCGGGGCCGCTACTACCTGCGCCGCACCGACGACGGCCTCACCGAGCCGATGTACGACGCCGACGGCAACCCCTCGGGGACGGTCCTCACCTGCCACGTGTGCCGGCAGGACTACGAGCGCCCCGACGTCACCGCCTGCCTCACCCACGACGACGTCGTCTGCTCGCTGTGCCTGAGCACCGACAAGCTCGGCGACCACGTCCTGCCCCCCGCCCCCGCGGGGACCGTCCCCGCTCCCCGCTGAGCGCACGCACCCCGTACCCGGCACCGCTCCCGAAGGGTTACCGTCCGCTCCGTGAACATCAGTCCGGCCGACACCGAGAAGCTGCTCCTGGCGGTCGCGGGCATGGTCGCCCGCGACCGCCTGCAGCGCGGCGTGCGCCTCAACCACCCCGAAGCCGTCGCCCTGCTGTCCACCTGGGTGGTCGAGCGCGCCCGCGAGGGCGCCCTCGTCACCGACCTCATGGAGGCCGGCCGGCACGTCCTGACCCGCGACCAGGTCATGCCCGGCGTGGCGGAGATGCTGCACGACGTGCAGGTCGAGGCCACGTTCCCCGACGGCCGCAAGCTCGTCACCCTGCACCACCCCGTCCAGGGCCCCACGGGGCCCGGGCACGAGGAGGGTCCCGGAGCGGTCCGCGTCCGCCCCGGCACGATCGTCCTGAACGCCGACCGCACCGCGGCCGAGCGCCTGGAGCTGCACGTGGAGAACACCGGCGACCGCCCCGTGCAGATCGGGTCCCACCTGCACCTGCCCGACGCCAACCCCGCCCTGCGCTTCGACCGGGCCGCCGCCCACGGCTTCCGCCTCGACGTGCCCTCGGGCACCTCCGTGCGCTTCGAACCCGGCGTGGCCCGCACCGTGGCGGCCGTCGCCCTGCGCGGGGAGCGCCGCGTCCCGGGCCTGCGGACCGACCGCTCCCACCTCGGGGAAGGAGGTGCCCTCGATGGCTGAGCTCGACCGCGCCGCCTACGCCGCGCTCTACGGGCCCACCACGGGCGACCAGGTCCGCCTGGGCGACACCGACCTGTGGATCGAGGTCGAGGCCGACCTCACCGCCGGCGGGGAGGAGGCCGTCTTCGGCGGCGGGAAGTCCATCCGCGAGTCCATGGCCCAGGGCACCACGACCCGGGCCCAGGGCGCGCCCGACACCGTCATCACCAACGCGGTCGTGCTGGACCACACCGGGATCTACCGCGCCGACGTCGGCCTGCGCGACGGCGTGGTGTGCGGCATCGGCCGCGCCGGGAACCCCGACGTCGCCGACGGCGTCCACCCCGCCCTGCGCATCGGCCCGTCCACCGACGTCGTCTCCGGCGAGGGCCGCATCCTCACCGCCGGCGGCATCGACACCCACGTCCACCTCATCTCCCCCTCGCAGGTCCACGAGGCCCTCGCCGCCGGGATCACCACGATCGCCGGGGGCGGCACCGGCCCCAGCGAGGGCACGAAGGCCACGACCGTCACCCCCGGCGCCTGGCACCTGGCCCACGTCCACCGCGCCCTGGACGACCTGCCCGTCAACGTCCTGCTGCTGGGCAAGGGCAACACCGTCAGCGCGCAGGGCCTGGCCGAGCAGGCGCTGGCCGGTGCGGCCGGGTACAAGGTCCACGAGGACTGGGGGTCCACGCCCGCCGCGATCGACGCGGCGCTGCGCGCGGCGGAGGAGTTCGGCCTGCAGGTCGCGCTGCACTCCGACTCCCTCAACGAGGCCGGGTACGTCGACTCCACGATCGCCGCCATCGCCGGGCGCTCGATCCACGCCTTCCACACCGAGGGCGCCGGCGGCGGCCACGCCCCCGACATCATCACCCTCGCCTCGCACCCCAACGTCGTCCCCGGCTCGACGAACCCGACGCTGCCGCACACGGTGAACACCGTCCCCGAGCACCTCGACATGCTCATCGTCTGCCACCACCTCAACCCGGCGGTCCCCGAGGACCTCGCCTTCGCCGAGTCCCGCATCCGGGCCACGACGATCGCCGCCGAGGACGTCCTGCACGACCTGGGGGCGCTGTCCATCACGAGCTCGGACGCGCAGGCCATGGGCCGGATCGGGGAGGTCATCACCCGCACCTGGCAGGTCGCGCACGTCATGAAGGCCCGCCGCGGGGCGCTGGGGTCCGGTCCGGCCGACAACGAGCGCGCCAAGCGGTACGTCGCCAAGTACACGATCAACCCGGCGGTCGCCCACGGCGTCGACCACCTGCTGGGTTCGGTCGAGGTCGGCAAGATGGCCGACCTGGTGCTGTGGGAACCGGCGTTCTTCGGCGTGCGGCCGTCGGTGGTGCTCAAGGGCGGTGCCCTCGTCCTCGGCGCGCTGGGGGACCCCAACGCCTCCATCCCCACCCCGCAGCCGGTGCTGCTGCGCCCGGCGCTCACGCACCCCGTCGGCGCGGACGTCTCGGTCTCCTTCGTCTCCCCCGCCGCGATCGCCGACGGCCTGGCGGACCGGCTCGGGCTGCGGCGCCGGCTGGAACCGGTGCGCGACACCCGCGGCGTCGGGAAGGCGCAGATGGTCCACAACGACGCCCTGCCCCGCATCGAGGTCGACCCCGAGACCTTCGCCATCACGATCGACGGCGACCTCGTCGTCCCCGCCCCGGCCACCGAACTGCCGCTGGCCCAGCGCTACCAGCTGTTCTGATGACCGGACCCGGACCCACCCCCGACCCGGCACCCGACCCGGACCTGCTGCTGGCGCTGCTGGCCGACGCCCGGCTGCCGGTGGGCGCGCACACGCAGTCCGCCGGTCTGGAACCGGCCGTCGCCCACGGCGGCCTGGCCCTGGCCGACGTGCCGGAGTTCCTGCACGGGCGGCTGCGCACCGTGGTGGCCGTCGAGGCCGGCACCGCCGTCGTGGCCCGCCACCACGTCCTGGCCGGCCTGCCCCCGGGACCGGTCGAGGACGCCTGGGCCGCACGCACCCCCAGCCCGCCGCTGCGCGCGGCGTCGCGCACCCTGGGCCGGGGGTACCTGCGGATGGCCGGGCGGGTCTGGCCGCACCCGGTGTGGGCCGCGCTGGGGCGCACGCCACCGCGCCCCCTGGTGCTGGGGGCGCTGGCCGCCGTCGCCGGGCTGGACGCCGCCCGCCTGGTCCGGTTGTGCGTCCACGACGACGCCGCCACCGTGGGCGCCGCCGCCCTGAAGCTGCTGCCCACCGACCCCGTGGACACCGTCGCCTGGACGGTGGCCGCCCACCGGGCCGGTGAGGGGCTGGTCGCCGACCTGGCCCACCTGACCGACCCCGACGACGTCCCCGCCCCCGGGGCGCCCCTGACCGAAGAGTTCTCCCTCCTGCACACCACCACCCCGATGAGGTTGTTCCATGCCTGAGAAACCGCTGGACCCCCAGAACGCCCCGACCACCCGCTCGTTCCGCCTCGGCGTCGCCGGGCCCGTCGGCACCGGCAAGAGCTCCCTCATCGCGCTGCTCTGCCGGGAACTGTCCGGCCGGCTGCGCCTGGGGGTCGTCACCAACGACATCTACACCGACGAGGACGCCCGGTTCCTGCGCTCGGCCGGGGTCCTGGACCCCGAGCGGATCCGCGCGGTGGAGACCGGCGCCTGCCCGCACACCGCCATCCGCGACGACGTCACCGCGAACCTGCTGGCCGTGGAGGACCTCGAAGCCGACTTCGCGCCGCTGGACGTGGTGCTCGTGGAGTCCGGCGGGGACAACCTCACCGCGACGTTCTCCCCCGCCCTGGTCGACGCGCAGATCTTCGTCCTCGACGTCGCCGGTGGCGGGGACGTGGCCCGCAAGGGCGGCCCCGGGATCGCGCGCGCCGACCTGCTGGTGGTCAACAAGACCGACCTCGCCCCGCACGTGGGGGTCGACGTGGAGCGGATGCACGCCGACGCCTCCGCCGCCCGCGACGGCCGTCCCGTCATCGCCCTGTCCCGCACCGACCGGCACTCGATCGACCACCTCACCGGCTGGCTGCTGGGGGTGCTGGAGCAGTTCCGCGCCGGCGGCCACGAACCGGTCGACCCGGGGCCGATGGCCCCGCACTCCCACGCCGACGGGACCGTGCACAGCCACGCGTGAACCTCACCACCCCCCGCCGCACCGCCGCGCCCCCGGGGGCGGACGACGTCACCCGCGTCGGCGTCGGCGCCGACGGGCTGGACCTGCGGACCGGGGCGTTCGCACCGAAGCTGCTCACCCGCAGCCCCGACGGGCGCGCCGTGCGCGTCGCGCTGGTCGGGGCCCGGGCGCTGCTGCTGGCCGGAGACCGGGTCGCGGTGGAGGTGCACGTCGGGCCCGGCTGCACCCTCGACCTCGTGGAGGTCGCCGCCACCGTCGCCTACGACGGTCGCGGCGGACCGCCCGCGCGCTGGACCACTCGCCTGCACCTGGGCGCCGGGGCCCGGGTGCGCTGGGACGCCGAACCCCTCGTCGTCGCCGACGGCGCCCACGTCGAGCGCGACACCCACGTCGACCTCGCCCCCGGCGCGGTCGCCCGGCTCCGCGAGACGCTCGTGCTGGGTCGCAGCGGCGAGACCGGCGGCGCCGTCGTGCTGCGCACCCGCGCGCGCCGGGACGGGCGGCCCCTGCTGGCCGAGGACCTGGACCTGCGCGACCGGCGGGTGCGCCGCTCCCCCGCCGTCCTCGGCGGCCACCGGCGCGTGGAGACGCTGCTGGTGCTGGGGGAACGCGTCGAGGCCCCCGGGGCGCTCCAGCTGGAGGGCCCCGGGAGCCTGGTGCGCCGCGTCGGCTGACCGCCGACGCGGCGGGGTGGTGGGCGGTCTGGTGGGCGGTCAGCCGCCGCTGGGCCCCGTGGGAGCCGGTGCGGCGCTCCCGCCGGGCTGGGCGCGGGCGCGGACCTGCTCGGGGGCGGGCCAGCCGGCGCGGGTGCCGTCGACGTGCACGACCTCGTCCTCCCACGGCACCCGGTAGGAGCCGGCCGCCAGGTCGGCGACCCAGGTGTAGGGGTTGTCGCGGGCGCCGCCCTCGACGGCGACGTACCCGCGGTGACCGAGCTGGTAGACGTTGTTCTCCACCCCCCAGCCGCGGCGGGCGTCGTCGGCGCGGGAGGGCACCACCTCGGCGGTGACCAGCCGGTCGGGGGTCGCGTCCCCCTCGACCAGGACCGTGCCGTCGACGTCGCAGACCATCGCCGCCCCCTGGGACCACACCCCGTTCGGGTCCGGCCCGGCCATGCAGACCGAGACGGTGTAGGCGAGGTTGTGGAAGGCGTTGGACTGGTTGGTGATCCGCCACGACTGCGCGATGGGGTGGGTGTACCCGGCGGTGCGCAGGATGACGTTGGCCCCGCGGTAGGCGGCCTCGCGGGCCACCTCGGGCAGCATCCCGTCGTGGCAGATGATCAGGGCCAGCTTCGACCCGGCGGGCCCGTCGCAGACGGGGATCCCCAGGTCGCCCGGCTGCCAGGGTTCCATCGGGACCCAGGGGTGCAGCTTGCGGTAGTACAGCTGCACGGTGCCGGTGTCGTCGACGACGACGCCGGAGTTCCAGGGCGCACCACCGGGGTTGCGCTCCATGAGGGAGAAGCACCCCCACACCCCCGCCTCGGCGCACGCCGTGAGCAGGGTCGTCACCTCGGGACCGTCCCGGTCGACCAGCAGGGTGTCGTCGAGGAAGGTCTGCGGGTCCAGGCCGTTGAGGCTGTACTCGGGGAAGACGACGAGGTCCAGCGTGGGCATCCCCCGCTTGGCCCGCCGCAGCAGGTCGGCCAGGCGGTCGGCCTGGGCCTGCAGGTCGGCGGGTCGGGCGATGACGGGGATGCGGGCCTGCACCATCCCCACCACGAGGGCCCCGGGCGAGGGGTTCAGCCCGTCGAGGCCCGTCACGCCGTCGCTCCCGTCGGTTCGGCGGCGCGCGCGGCGAGGGCGGGCCAGTGCTGCGCCCACGGGGCCGCGGCCTCGAAGGCCGCCGAGGCGCGCAGCACGGCCGCGTCGCCCAGGTGCGGGCCGACGACCTGGAGGCCGACGGGCAGCCCGTCGGCGGTGAACCCCGCGGGGACGCTGGCGGCGGGTTGCCCGGTCATGTTCATCGGGTTCACGAAACCCAGCCAGGCGTTGTCGGCGACCGCGCGCCCGTCGATCTCCGTGGGTCCCTGCACGCCCAGCCCGAAGGGAGGCACGGCCAGGGTCGGGGTGATCAGCAGGTCGTAGCCGGCCATGAACCGCCACATCCGGTTGACGACCCGTTTGCGCGTGACCAGGGCGTCGGTGAAGTCCTCCGCCGTCCACGGGCGGTCCAGCAGGTCCCGCAGGTGCGGGGACGTGTCGGGGTGCCGCTGCGCCAGGGCGCGCATGCCGCGCAGGTCGGTCTCGGCGGCGACCATCGTCCAGAACGCCTCGCCGAGGTCGCCGAGACCGGGGTCGGCCTCCTCGACGTGGGCGCCCAGGTCGGTGAAGACGCCCACGGCGCGCTCGACGACCTCCCGCACCCGGGGGTCGACGGCCAGGTGCCCCAGGTCGGGGCTGTAGGCCACCCGCAGGCCCGCCAGGTCCCCGGCGGCACCGGCGGCGGCGGCCGCCGTCCAGTCCACGTCGAGGCAGGGGATGGAGTGCCGGTCGCGGGGGTCGGGGCCGGCGACGACCGACAGCAGCAGGGCGGCGTCGGCGACGGTGCGCGTCAGCGGCCCGACGTGCTCGAGGTTCTCCCAGCTGGAGATGCCCGGGTAGCGCTCGTCGCGGGTCCCCGGGTAGAGCGGCACCCGCCCCATCGAGGCCTTGACCCCGTAGATCCCGCAGTGGGCGGCGGGGATGCGGATGGAACCGCCGCCGTCGCTGCCGAACGCCAGCGGCGCCATCCCGGTGGCGACCGCGACGGCCGAGCCGGCGCTGGAACCCCCGGGGGTCAGGTCGGGGTTCCACGGGTTGCGCGCGGTGGGGCTGACGGGGCTGTGCCCGACGGCGCTGTAGCCGAACTCCGGGACGGTGGTCTGCCCCAGCAGGACGGCACCGGCCGCCCGGGCCCGCTCGACGACGATGTCGTCCTCGTCGGGGACGAAGTCGAGGTAGGCCGGTGAACCGTTGCGGTTGCGGACCCCCTTGGTGGCGATGAGGTCCTTGACGGCCAGCGGGACCCCGGCCAGCGGGCCGACCTCCTCGCCGCGGGCGAGGAGGGCGTCGAGGGCCGCGGCCCGGGCCCGTGCGGCGTCGGCGGTCAGCTCCACGAAGGCGTGCAGCGTGCCGTCCAGCGCCTCGACCCGGCTCAGCGCGGCCTCGGTGACCTCGGCGGCGGAGACGTCGCGGTCGCGGACCAGGCGGGCCAGCTCGGTGGCGGGCAGCCGGGTGAGGTCATCGAGGGCGGTGGTGGGCCCGCTCACGAGGGGTCCTTCGCCGTGGTGCCCACCGTGGTGTCCGGGGTGCGGGGGCTGACGAGCTGGGCGCCCTCGGGAGCGCCGCGCAGTTCCCGCTGCCCGGTGAGCAGGTCCAGCAGCAGGTAGGCCAGGGCACCGACGACGATGCCCGCGAGGGCCTCGGACAGCTGCGGGGCCCGGTAGTGGACCAGCGCCGCGCCGAGCGCACCGATCGCCCAGGCGATGAAGGGCCGGGCCCGGAAGGCGGTCAGCGGGCGGCGGGCGGAACGCCGCAGGACGAGCTGGTCGAGGATGAGCACCGCGCCGATCGGGGGCACGAAGATGCCCAGCAGGTTCAGCCAGGCCGCGAAGTGGCTCCACACCCCGGCCAGGGCCGCCACCAGCCCGATGCCGCCCAGGACGAGGGTCAGCACCCGCATCCGGCCACCGGTCAGCTGGCTCCAGCCCACGGCGCCGTTGTAGAGGCAGTGCGTGCAGACCGAACCCAGGTTGATGAAGACGAACACCACCGCGAGGGCCGACAGGACCCAGCCGTGGGAGGTGAGGATCGGCAGGAAGTCACCGCCGTTGGCGGCGGGGGCGGCGGCCGCACCGGCGGCCACGATCAGGCCCCCGACCAGCAGGGAGATGACGTTCGCCAGCGGGAAGGCGGTGAAGGTGGCCAGGACGGCCTCGCGGCCGGTGCGCGACCAGCGGGTGAAGTCGGCGGTCATGGTCCCCGAGTCGGCGAACCCGGCCACAACGATCGTGATGGCCGCACCCACGCTGAGCACGCCCGCGTCGGGGGCGCCACCCTGGTAGGACGTGATGCCGGACAGCCCGCCGTCGCGGGCGGCGAAGACGAGCGCGACGACGGCCAGGACGACGAACAGCGGCGCGGCCACCAGGCCGATGATCGTCAGGGCCCGGATGCCGACGAAGGTGATGGCGATGTAGAGCACCCCGGCGATCGCGATCATCAGGGGTTCGTTCCAGCCCAGGGAACCGTTCAGCGTGGCGCCGGTCAGGCCGGTCTGGAAGGCGAACCAGCCGATGACCACCGTGGACAGGAACCCGGCGGCGATCGGGGCCCCCTTGCGCCCGAACGTCTCGGCGGCGGTGAGGGCGAAGTTCTTGCCCGTGCGCCCGGCGATGTGGCTGAGCGCGCCGACGTAGGCGAACAGCACCACGTTGCCGGCGACGATCGCGGCCATGCCGCGCCAGAAACCCAGGCCGTAGACGATGGTCCCGCCGAAGATGGCGTTGGTGATGATCATGGGGAAGCCGAACCAGACGGCCGAGACCGACCCCAGGGATCGTCGGCGGGACGCGGGAACGGGTTCGTGCTCGAACTCGGACTCGAGGCCGTGGTGCTCGACGGCGACGCCGTCGCGGGTGCTGGTGCTCACGGTCGGTTCCTCTCGGGGTGCGGGAGCGGGGGTCAGGAAGAAGGGGCGGGCTGGAGCGCCTCGTCGACGTGCCGGGGGGACAGCGGGGTGGTCGCCGGGCCGGTGGGGTTCCGGGACGGTCGCGGGGGCGCCACGGTCCAACCCGCGCGGTCGAGGTGGGCCCGCAGGGCGCGCAGGCGTGCGGCTGCGGCGGGGCTGTCGCTGTGCACGCAGACGGTGCCGACGCCCGCCAGGGCGGGAGTCCGCAGGTGCTGCACGGCGCGTTCGGCCGCGACGTCAGGGGTCCCGAGTTCCTCGGGGGTCCAGCCGAACATGCGCACGCGACCCGCCTGGTAGGGACGGTCGGCGAAGAACTCCTCGACCACCCCCAGCCCCGCGTCGCGGGCCGCCGCCGCCAGCGCCGACCCGGGCAGCGCGTACAGCGCGAGGCGCGGGTCGAAGGCCCGCACCGCGGCGCAGACCGCCTGCGCCAGCTCGGGCTGGTCGTTGACCATGACGTACAGCGCGCCGTGGGGTTTGACGTGCGCCATCCGCTGCCCGGCGGCGCGCACGAAGGCGTCCAGGGCCCCGATCTGGGCCAGGCACAGGTCGTGGACGTCCTGCGCCCCGACGGCGATCGCGCGCCGGCCGAAACCCTCCCGGTCGGCCAGGCCGACGTGGGCCCCGATCGCGACGCCGTGGCGGACGGCCAGGTCGACGCTCTCGCGCATCGTCCGCGGGTCCCCCGCGTGCGCGCCGCAGGCGATGTTGGCCGAGGTGATGAGCGGCATCACCTCGGTGTCGGCGCCGTAGCGGTAGACGCCGAAGCTCTCCCCCAAGTCGCAGTTCAGGTCCAGGGTGCGGACGCCCGGTCCGCTCACCGCGCGGCCGAGGCGACGGGACGGGCCGGTTCGGCGAGGTCCCCGGCGGACAGGTCGGGGGCCCGCCGCGGGGAGGCCACGCGTTCCCAGGCCCGGGCGAAGCGCAGCAGCCGCCGTTCGCTCATCACCGGCCCGACCACCTCCAAGCCGACCGGCAGGCCGTCGTCGGTGAAACCCACCGGGACGCTGGCGGCCGGCAGCGAGGACTGCGAGGCGAGGACGGTGTTCGTGGGGAACGTCAGCGCCGTCCAGCGCTTGGCGGCCAGTTCCTCCCGGGTGGGGGCGGGCACCTGGACGGTGGGGTAGACGAGGACGTCGACGCCCGCCGCCGCCATGAGCGCCGTCAGCCGCCGGCGCAGGTCCTCCTGGCGCAGCCGCCGCGGCAGGTGCTCCGGGTCGTCCCGGGGGTCCTGCGGCCCGGCGGCGATGTCGACGACGAGGTCGGTCAGGGGGTGGAAGGCGCCCGCCGCCACGATCTCGTCCCAGCTCGCGGCCGGCGCGCCGGGGCGGGCGGCCAGGAACGCGGCGAGGTCCTCCTTGGACTGCGTCGTGTACAGCGAGGTGCCGGTGACCCACTCGCGCAGGTCGCCCAGTTCCAGCCCGTCGACGACACCGACCCCCTCGGCGCGCAGGCGGTCGACGGCGGCGCGCACGACGGAGTTCGTGCCCGCGGACTCCGGGCCGGGGCCGAACGCGTCCTCGAGCACGCCCACCCGGAACGAGGACAGGTCGCGGGAGTCCAGTTCCTCGGCGAAGGCGCCGACGTGCTCGTGGCCGGCGGCCAGGGCGGTGAACTCGTCCTGCGGGTCCCACCCGGCGATGACGTCGAGCACGACGGCCGCGTCGGTCACCGTGCGGGTGATCGGCCCGGGGGTGTCCTGGAAGTGCACCAGAGGGGAGAAACCGGTGCGGCTGACCAGACCCGTGGTGGGGCGCAGGCCGAAGAGGTTGGTGAAGGACGCGGGCAGGCGGATCGACCCGCCGGTGTCCTCCCCCAGCCCGACGAGCGCCAGGTCGGCGGCGACCGCGGCGGCCGTGCCGGCGCTGGACCCGCCGGTCTCGCGGTCGAGGTCGTAGGGGTTGCGGGTGAACCCGGTGCGCGAGGAGAAGGAGAACCACCCGGCGGCGAAGTCGCACATCGCCGTCTTGCCCAGCAGGACCGCACCCGCGGCCCGCAACCGGGTGATGACGGTGGCGTCGCGCTCGGGCACGTAGTCGGCGAACAGGGAGCACCCGAAGGCGGTGGGGATCCCGGCCGTCTCGGCCTGGTCCTTGACGACGATCGGGACTCCGTGCAGGGGCCCCAGGAGCTGCCCGGTGCGGGCGAAGTGGTCGTCGGCGGCCCGGGCCTGGTCCAGGGCGGCGGAGTTGAGGGTGACCAGGGACCCGAGGCGCGGGCCGTTCCGGTCCAGGTCCTCGATGCGCCGCAGGTACCAGGCGGTCAGTTCCGCGCTGGTCGCTTCACCCCGGCGGAGCAGGTCGTGGAAGCGGGCGATGGTGAGTTCGGCGAAGCGGCGGGGGTCGCGCGGTTCGTCCATGCTGCGTCCTCCGGTCGTCCCCGGGTGCCGGGGATGGGGTCGTGGTGTCAGGTGGGTGGTCGGCGCGCCTCGGACAGCGCCTCGGCGACCGTGCGGCGGGTGTGCTCCAAGTGCCAGTCGTTCTCGGCCAGCAGGCCCGGCAGGTCCCCGGACTCGATGAGTTCCAGCATCCGCAGGTGCTGGCGGTGCGCTTCGCTGAAGTCCTCCACGGTCGAGGCGTAGATGGCCATGTACGGCTCGACCCGGTCCCAGACCCCCCGGATCAGGTCCAGGAGGTAGGGGCTGGCGGCGCACTCGTAGAAGCGCTGGTGAAAACGGCGGTTCAGGGCTCGCCAGCGCCCGGTCTCCAGGTGGTCGTCGGCCATCTCCGCCAGGACCGCCCGGAGGTCGTCGACGTCCGCGGGGGTCAGCCGGGGCAGGGCCCACTCGGTCGCCAGCTGTTCCAGGTGCAGGCGGACGGCGAAGACCTGGTGCAGTTCCTCGGCGGTCAGCGAGACCACGCTGACGCTGCGGCGTCCGAAGACGACGAAACCCTCGGCCTGCAACCGCTTGAGCGCCTCGCGGACCGGCATGGTGCTCACCGAGAGCTGCTCGGCCAGGGCCCGGATGGACACCCGGCTGCCCGGTGGCAGCGTGCCGGTCGTGATGCCGGACCGGACACGGTCGTACACCTCCTCCGCGAGCGTGGGAACGGTGATGGCGCTGACGTCCACGATGCTGACCTCCGTGATGTGTGATCACACTTGCAGCCGAACGTTACGCCGGTGTTTCCCGCGGTTACGGCGGCGTCAAATCTCCCGGGTTCCGTGACCGGGTGCCTACCCGCGCGGCTGCAACCGCACGCCCGGCAGCACCGGGGCGGGCAGCGGATCGGGTTCACCGGGCGGGAACTCCCCGAACCGCAGCGGTCCCTCGGCCGTGCCGGCGATCTCGGCCTGCCACCGCTCGCGGTACGCCACGACCTCGTCGTGGTCGCGGCCGATGAAGTTCCACCACATGACGATCCGCTCCCCCAGCGGGACCCCGCCGATGAGCAGCAGGCGGGTGGGGTCGTCGCCCGCGCGCAGCGTCAGCGCGGTGCGGCCCGTCGGCAGGTGCGCCAGGTGGGCGGCGGGCAGGTCCTCGCCGTCGACCGCGACCGCGCCGGAGTCGAGCAGCACGGCGTGCTCGGACCGGGCGTCGAGGTCGAGGTCCACGACGCCGCGCGGCGGCAGCAGGACCTCGGCGCCCAGCAGCGGCGCGGTGTACGTCCGCACCGGGGAGGTGACCCCGGCCAGGGACCCGATGAAGACGCGCAGCTCGGCGTCGCCGCGGCGGAACGGTGCGGGTTCGTGGTGCTCGAACGTCGGCTCCCGGTGGCGGGTGGCGTCGGGCAGCGCGAACCACAGCTGCGTGCCGTGCAGCACCCCGGTGCCCGGGGTGGAGAACTCCTGGTGGGAGATCCCGCGCCCGGCCACCATGAGGTTCACCTGCCCGGGGGCGACGACGGCCCGGTACCCGGCGGAGTCGAGGTGCGCGACGCTGCCGGTGAACAGCCAGGTCACCGTCGCCAGGCCCGTGTGCGGGTGCCTCGGCACCCGCATCCCCCCGCTGGCCTCGACCCGGTCGGGGCCGAAGTGGTCGAGGAAGCACCAGGAACCGACGAGCGTCAGACCCCGCTGGGGCAGGGTCCGGCGCACCGTCATGGCGCGCGGGCCGCCGAGGGGGACGTCGCGGGGAGGGTGGACCTGCACGTCGGGACGCTACCCCACCCGCCCCGCCCGGGGCGCGGTCAGCCGGCGGTGACCCGCGCCTGCGCGGTGCTGTGCACGGCCGGGAACACGGGCCGGTCCAGGCCCTGGAACGTCTGCGCCACCCGCAGCACCTGCTCGCAGTACCCGCGCTCGTTGTCGTACCAGACGTACAGGACCACCGTGTCGCCCGCGGCGATCGTCGCCAGCGCGTCCACCACCCCGGTCTTGCGGGTGCCGATGAAGTCGGTGGAGACGACCTCGGGGGAATCGGTGTAGTCGATCTGGTCCTGCAGCGGGGAGTCCAGCGACACCTGCCGCAGGTACTCGTTGATCCCGGCCTTGTCGACCGGGTGCTCCAGGGTCAGGTGCAGCACCGCGAGGGAGACGTCGGGGGTGGGCACGCGGATCGAGTTCCCGGTGAGCCTGCCCTCCAGCTCCGGCAGCGCCTTGGCCACCGCCTTCGCCGCACCCGTCTCGGTGAGGACCATGTTCAGCACGGCCGAGCGTCCCCGGCGGTCGCCCTTGTGGAAGTTGTCGATGAGGTTCTGGTCGTTGGTGAAGGAGTGCACCGTCTCGACGTGCCCGCGCACGATCCCGAACCTCTCGTGCACGGCCTTCAGGACGGGCGCGATGGCGTTCGTCGTGCACGAGGCCGCCGAGGCGACGCGGTCGGCCGCGGTGAGGGTCCCGTGGTTCAGGCCGTGGACGACGTTCTTCACCGCCCCCTTCCCCGGGGCCGTCAGCAGCACCCGCCCGACCCCGGTGCTGTCCAGGTGCCGGGCCAGGCCGGCCTCGTCGCGCCACCGGCCGGTGTTGTCGATGACCAGGGCGTCGGTCAGGCCGTGCGCGGCGTAGTCCACCGTGCCGGGGTCGTCGGAGTAGATCACCTGGATCGTGGTGCCGTTGGCGTGGATCCGGTCGTTCTCCTCGTCGACGGTGATCGTGCCGGCGAACGCGCCGTGCACCGAGTCGCGCCGCAGCAGGCTCGCGCGCTTGACCAGGTCGTTGGGCCCGCCGCGACGCACCACGACGGCCCGCAGCCGCAGGCCCCACGGGTCGTCGCCGTTCTCGACCAGGATGCGGGCCAGCAGCCGGCCGATCCGGCCGAAGCCGTACAGGACGACGTCGCGCCGGGCCTGCAGCCGGTCCCGGCCGGCCGGGGCGTGCTGCAGCGGCGCGAGGAGCTCGCGCACGGCGGCCTCCCCGGTGGTGCCCCCGGCGTTGAGCCGGGCCAGGTCCACGACGGCCGGGGACAGCGGCAGGCGGCACAGCACCTGCAGCAGGTCCAGGCTGACCTCCAGGGACAGCTCCTCGTCGTCGACGCGGCGGGCGAAGCGGTGCGCCTTGACGAGGCCGACGACGGACTTGCCCACGAGGCTGCGGCCGTGGACGGTCACGGTCACGCCGTGGTCGCGGTGCAGCCGCCCGATCAACGGCACCATCGCCTCGGCCAGGCCGAGCTTGAGGGACCACCCCAGGTCGTCGGGGGCGGGGTGCTGCGGCGAGGTGGGCACGGTTTCGGGCACGGGTGGTCTCCTCGGACGGCCGGGGTGGCGGTGGTCGGGACGGGGGTGACCCCCGGCAGGACGTCGTCGCCTGCGGGTGGGGACGCGAGCACGGTCCGTGCGTCGGTCGTCATCGTCGTCCCCCGTCGTCGCTGTCGTGGGACCGACGATGCGCGACGCACCGGCCCGCGGGGACCCCCGCCGGGCGGAAAGAACCGCCGAAGTTCACAGGACGTGTACTCCGCCTCCGGGTGGACGGCTCCCGGCGTCAGCCGACGGGGACCCCGGCCGCCCGTCCCCGGGCCCGCCCGGCCCGGGCCCGGAGGGCGTCCAGCCCGTCCTCACCGGCCTGGTCGACGGGGGTGAACATCGTGACGACGCAGCCGGGGTGGTCGGCCAGTTCCAGGTCCTGCCAGCCCATGTCGACGACGCCGAGGCCGGGCAGGGTCAGCGGCAGGGTCCCGCGGGTCCGGGCGGACACCTCGTGGCTGGTCCACCACCGGTGGAAGTCGTCGTCCTGCAGGGACAGCCGCCCCACGACCTCCTGCAGCCGCGGGTCGTCCAGGTCGGCGGTCAGCCGCAGCGAGGCGACGACCCGGCGGGCGTGCTCGGCCCAGCCGGGCGTGGTGGCCTTGACCTGCGGGTCGAAGGTGTCCAGGACGACGTTGCGGCCGGGGCGGTGGTGCTCGGGCGCCATCGCCCCGGCCAGCTCGTTGACCGCGACGACGTCCTTGGCGCGGTCCAGGGCGACGGCGGGGTTGCGGAACCCCGCGACGACGGCGACGAGGTCGCGCTCGCGGGCCGGGCCGCGGCGCGGGGCGGGCACGGCCCGCCGCTGGAACGGGTGCACGAGCCGGTGCAGGTACTGCGCACCGGCGACGTCGAGCTGCAGCGCGCGGGCCAGCGCGGCGAGGACCTGCCCGGAGGGCTGGTGGTCGCGGCCCTGCTCCAGGCGCAGGTAGTACTCGGGGCTGATGCCGGCGAGCTGGGCGACCTCCTCGCGCCGCAGCCCCGGCACCCGGCGGCCGGGTTCGCGCGGCAACCCGACGTCCTCGGGTCGCAGGGCGTCGCGGCGGGCGCGCAGGAAGTCCCCGACGCGGTGGGGGCGGGACGCGGGCCGTGCGGTCATGCGGGTCCTCCTCTCGGACACGGCGATCGTGCCCGAGCGGGGGTCCACCCGTCCTCCGTCAGTTGACTGCACCTGCGCGGGTGCGGGCCCGGGCGGTGGTCCGCCGCGCGGGTCGGGTCACGGGGTCACAGGGCCGGCGCGAAGGCCACGTGCTCGCCCACGGCCTCCAGGACGGCGGAGGCGACCGCGTCGGGGTGGGAGACGGCGACGGCGTGGGACCCGCCGGCCACGACGGTGGTGCCCCGGGAGCCCGCGCGGTCGGCCATGAAGGCCTGCGCGGCGGCCGGGACGTTGCGGTCGTCGTCACCGTAGACGGACCACACGGGCAGCTCCTTCCACGCCGGCTCGACCGACAGCGGCTGCGCGAGGGCGGCCTCGGTGACGGGGCGCTGGGTGAGGGCCATGACCTGCGCGGTGTCGGCGGGCACGTCGGCGGCGAACTGCGCCGCGAAGCGGGCCGGGTCGATGCGGAACTCCTGCCCGCCGGCGGCCAGCGGGTAGGCCAGCAGCGTCTCGCCCAGGGTGCTGCCCTCGAACCGGCCGGACAGCTCCAGGGCGCTCTCGCCGCGCTCGGGGACGAACGCGGCGACGTAGACGAGGCCGGTGACGACGTCGCCCAGGGCGGCGGCGGCCTCGGTGACGACCATGCCGCCGTAGGAGTGCCCGACGAGGACGACGGGGCGGCCCAGGCCCCGGACCACGTCGACGAGGTAGGCCGCGTCGGTGTCCACGGCGCGCAGCGGGTTGGCGACGGCGACGGTCTCCACGCCGCGGTCGTGCAGGGTGCGGGCGACGTCCGCCCAGCTGGCGGACTCGGCGAAGGCGCCGTGGACGAGGACGGCGACGGGCTTGCCGTCGGGGCTGTCGGTGCGGGACACGGGGGCCACCTCTCGATCGGTCTGTCGGTCAGGGACGGGTGCGCAGCGACTGCAGCCGCTGCGCGGTCGTGGCGTCGTCGGGACGCACGACGGTCAGGGTGAGGCCGGGGGGCTGGGCCGGGGCCAGCAGGTCGACCCAGGTCAGGGCCAGCCGCCCCACCACGGGGTGCTCCACGGCGAACGACCCCGTGCCCGGGCGGGGCGGGACGCCGGCCTGCCAGGCGCGGTTGAAGTCGTCGCTGCGGGCGGCCAGCTCCCCGACCAGGCCGCGGAACCGGGGGTCGTCCAGGTGCTCGGCGGAGCGTTCCCGCAGCAGCCCCGCGACGTCGCGGGCGGTCGCCTCCCACGGGGTGGTCGCCCGGGACGCCCCGGGGTCGAGGAACGCGGAGCGGGCGATGTTGGTCCCGGGGGTGAACGCCGCGGTGAGCCGCTGGGCCAGGTCGTTGGCGACCACGACGTCCAGGTACCCGTTGCGCAGCAGGACGGGGAGTTCACCGACCGCCCGCACCAGGTCCCCGAGGAGGTCACTCACCCCGGCGACGCTAGGTGGCCCCCGCACCGGCAGCCAGGTCCTGACAGGGTCAGGCCCGCGGCCCCGCCGCGGGCCCGTCCGCGGCCACGATGGGCAGGACCCGACCGACCCGTCGCCCCCCGGCGCCGACCCCAGGAGCCACCGTGCCCGGCAACCCGAAGAACGTCAGCCTCGAACCGGCCGCCCAGGCCTTCGTCGACGCCACCAGCGAACCGCCGTTCCTCTACCAGCTCGCCCCCGAGGACGGCCGCAAGGCCGTCGACTCCGTCCAGGACGAACCCATCGACAAGCCCGACGTCGACGAGCAGTGGATCACCGTCACCGGCGGCCCCACCGGCAGCGTCCCGGTCCGGATCGTCAAACCGCTCGGCGCGACCGGGTCCCTGCCCGTCGTGGTCTACACCCACGGCGCCGGCTGGGTCTTCGGCGACGCCCACACCCACGACCGCCTCGTGCGCGACCTGGCCGTCGGCACCGGCGCGGCCGTCGTCTTCCCCGAGTACGACCGCTCCCCCGAGGCCAAGTACCCCGTCGCCAACGAGCAGGCGTACGCGGCCGTGAAGTGGGTCGTCGAGCACGGCGGCGAGCACGGCCTGGACGGCTCGCGCCTGGCCGTGGCCGGTGACTCCGTCGGCGGCAACATGGCCATCGCGCTGACGCTGCTGGCCAAGGAGCGCGGTGAGTTCTCCTTCCGCCAGCAGGTGCTGTTCTACCCGGTCACCGACGCGAGCTTCGACACCGCCTCGTACCACGAGTTCGCCGAGGGGTACTTCCTGGCCCGCGAGGGCATGAAGTGGTTCTGGGACCAGTACACGACCCCCGAGACCGACCGCACGCAGATCACCGTCTCCCCGCTGCGGGCGACCACCGAGCAGCTCACCGGGCTGCCCCCGGCGCTGGTCGTCACCGCCGAGGCCGACGTGCTGCGCGACGAGGGCGAGGCGTACGCGGCCAAGCTGCGCGAGGCCGGGGTCCCCGTCACGGCGGTGCGCTACCAGGGCATCGTGCACGACTTCGTCATGGTCAACTCCCTGCACGGCACCAACGCCGCCAAGGGCGCCGTGGCGCAGGCGGTCTCGTTCCTGCGCGCCGCGCTGCAGGACTGAGGCCCCGACCGCCCGGGACGGGTCCCGTCCCCGTCCCGGGCGCCGGGCCGGCGCGTCAGTCCATCACCAGTCCCCCGTCGACGACGAGGTTCTGGCCCGTGACCGCCCGCGCCCACGGGGAGGCGAAGAACAGGACGGCGTCGGCGAACTGCTCGGGGGTGGTCACCGAGCGCAGCGGGGTGCTGCCGGCGATGAGGTCGAACACGGCCTCCGGTGTCGCCGAGCTCGCGTCCGTCGTCCGCAGCAGGCCGCCGCTGACCATGTTCACCGTGATCCCGCGGGGACCGAGGTCGGCCGCGAAGGTGCGCGTGACCGACAGCAGGGCCGCCTTGGCCGCGGTGTAGTCGTGGTAGGGCACGACGGGGTGCTGGAACAGGTTCGTGCCGACGTTGACGACGCGGCCGGAACCGAGCTCGGCGAAACCCCCCAGCGCGGCCTGGACGACGTTGACGGCTCCCTGGACCGTCCCGGCGAACTGCGCGGAGAACGCCTCGTACCCGATCTCGTCGGCCTTGGCGCGGGCGTCGCCGTCGAAGGAGAACCCCGACAGGGCGTTGTTCACGACGGTCGCCACGGGTGCGCCGAACTCCCGGCGGGCCGCGGCGAACAGCGCGTCGACCTGGTCGCGGTCGCGGACGTCGGCCCGCACGGCGACCGCGCGCCCGGGGTGCCGCTCAGCGATCGCCTGCGCCGCGTCGGCGCTCGTGAGGTGGTCGACGACGACGCGCGCGCCCTCGCGCAGGAACGCCTCGGTGAGGCTGCGCCCCAGCCCGCGCGCCCCGCCGGTGACGAGGACGACCTGGTCCCGCAGCGGGGTCACGCCGTCCGCCCCGTCCACGCCGCGATCCCGCCGCGCAGGTGGCAGACGTCGGTCCGGCCCCGGCCCAGGAGGGTCTGCACGGCGAGGGCCGAGCGGGTGCCGCCGGCGCAGTGCAGGACGAGTTCGCCGTCCGGCAGGGCGTCGGGGTCCACGAGCAGCCGCGCCAGCGGGACCAGCACGGCGCCGGGGATCGACCGGGCGGCGTGCTCGGCGGGCTCCCGGACGTCGACGAGGACGAAGTCGTCGCGCCCGGCCTCGCGCGCCGCGAGGCGCGCGGCCAGGTCGGCCGCGCTGATCTCGTGCGCGGGCTCGGCGAGCGCGGTCACGGGTTCGCGGTCGGGGTCGGGGGTCAGGGCGAACGAGCGCCAGGTGCCCGCGAAGGCGTCGTGGACGCTCACCCGTCCCAGCAGGCTGCGCCCGGTGCCGGTGAGCAGCTTCACCGTCTCGGTGACCATGGCGGCCCCGACCGCGGCGCACACCGAGCCGATCACCCCGGCCTCGGCGCAGTTCGGGACGGTGCCGGGGGCCGGCGGGTCGGGGAACAGGTCGCGGTAGGTGGGGCCGTGGCCGTGCCGGAACACCGCCACCTGCCCCTCGAACCGCAGCACCGCCCCCCACACCCAGGGCCTGCCGGCCAGGACGCAGGCGTCGTTGACGAGGTAGCGTGTCGTGAAGTTGTCCGACCCGTCCACGACGAGGTCGTACCCGGCGACGAGGTCGAGCGCGTTGGCGGCCGTGAGGCGTTCGGCGTGGGCCACGACGCGCACGTGCGGGTTCGCGCGCGCGAGCTCCTCGCGGGCGCTCTCGGCCTTGGACCGGCCCGTGCTGGCGGTGGGGTGCAGGACCTGCCGGTGCAGGTTGGACTCCTCGACGACGTCGTCGTCGACGACCCCCAGCGTCCCGACCCCGGCGGCCGCGAGGTACAGCAGCACGGGTGAACCGAGGCCGCCGGCGCCGACCACGAGCACGCGGGAGTTCTTCAGCCGCAGCTGCGCCTGCTCGCCGAAACCCGGCAGCTGCAGCTGGCGGGCGTAGCGCCGCCGTTCGGCCGGGGTGAGCCCGGCCGCCGGTTCCACCAGCGCGGTCACGACGCGGCCCCGAAGTCGGCCCCGAAGTCGGCCATGCCCCGCAGCGGGGAGGACGCCTGCGCCAGCGGGCGGCGCGGGATGCGCCCGGCGAGGTGGGCCTGCCGGCCGGCCAGGACGGCGTGCCGCATGGCCGAGCCCATGAGCTCGGGGTCGTGGGCGCGGGTCACGGCGGTGGCCAGCAGGACGGCGTCGCAGCCCAGTTCCATCGCCAGCGCGGCGTCCGAGGCCGTCCCGACGCCCGCGTCGAGGACGACGGGGACCGAGGCGCGTTCGGCGACGAGGGCGATGTTGTGGGGGTTGAGGATCCCCAGCCCGGTGCCGATGGGGGCGCCCAGCGGCATGACGGCCGCGCAGCCGAGCCGTTCCAGGCGCAGCGCGAGGGCGGGGTCGTCGTTGGTGTAGGCCAGGACGGTGAAACCGTCCTCGACGAGCCGGTCCGCCGCGTCGAGGAGTTCGGTGGCGTCGGGCAGCAGCGTCTCCTCGTCGGCGACGACCTCCAGCTTCACCCAGTCGGTGCCCAGCGCCTCGCGGCCCATCCGGGCCGTGAGCACGGCCTCGTGGGCCGTGCGGCACCCGGCGGTGTTCGGCAGGACGTCGACGCCCACGCGGTCGAGGACGTCGAGCAGCGAACCCCGGGCGCCCGGGTCGACGCGGCGCATGGCCACGGTCGTGAGCTGGGTGCCCGAGGCGCGCAGCGCCCGTTCCAGGACGTCGTGGTTGGCGGCTCCCCCGGTGCCGGTGATGAGCCGGGAGGAGAACTCCCGGCCGGCGATGACGAGCGGGTCGTTCACCCTCCGGCCACCGCCCCGAGCAGTTCCACGCGGTCCCCGGCGCGCAGGTGCGTCGCCGCCCACCGCCCGCGCGGGACGACCTCGTCGCCGACCGCCACGGCGACCCCGCGCCCGTCGGGCGGGCACGACCCGACCGACGCCACGACGTCGGCGACGGTGTCCCCCGCGGCGCAGGCGAACACCTCACCGTTCAGGACGATCTCCATCAGCCCCTCCACCTCACGAGTTCCTCGAACCTGCCCGGTGCGCACGCCGCGACCGGCGGCGGCACGTCCTGCCCGGTGACCAGCGCGGTGACGGCCTGGGCCGTCACCGCCGACAGCAGCACCCCGTTGCGCCCGTGCCCGACGGCCAGCACGAGCCCCTCGACGTCGCCGGCGCCGATGAGCGGCAGGTTGTCGGGCGAGCCCGGCCGCGAGCGCGCGACGGCTTCGGCGAGTTCCAGCTCGGCCAGGGCGGGCACGAGCGCGCAGGCGTCCTGGAGCAGGTCCCGCACGGCCCCGGCCGTGACGGTGGTGTCGTAGCCGAGGTCCTCGGTCGTGGCGCCGACGACGACCTCGCCGTCCTCGCGCGGCACGACGTACACCGCCCGGTCCCGCACGGTTCCGCGCACGACGTGGTGCGGGACGGGGGAACCGTTGCCGCGCAACCGGAGCACCTGGCCCTTGACCGGGCGCACGGGGGCGTGCGCGGTGGCGCGGGCCCCGGTCGCGAGGACCACGCGGCCGGCCGCGACCTCCCCCTGCGGCGTCCGGACGCCGGTGACGCGCCCGGCGGTCACCGCCGGTTCGCCGGTGGTGCGCCGGAACTCCACGCCGCGTTCGCGCGCGGCGCGCAGCACCGCGGTGACGAGCCGCCGGGGGTCGACCTGGTGGTCACCGGGCACGAGGGTCCCGGCCACGACGGCCGGGTCGAGCAGCGGTTCGCGCTGCCGGCACTGCGCCGCGCTGAGGCGCTCGACCTGCAGGCCCCACTGCTCCTGGCGGCGGCGGACGTCGGCCAGCCGGGCCCGGTCACCCGCGTCGAGCGCGACGAGGAGGGTCCCGGTGGGCCGGTAGCCGACCCCCAGGCCGGAGGCCTCCTGGACGCGGGCCGCGTGGTCGGCGAAACCACCGGCGGCGTGCAGGCCCAGCCGCAGCAGCGCGGGTTCGGAACCGTGCATCTCGCTGACGGGGGCGAGCATCCCGGCCGCGGCGTGCGAGGCCCCGGCACCGGGTTCGGGGTCGACGAGCAGGACGTGCAGGCCCTGTTCGGCCAGCCGCCACGCGCAGGTGGCGCCGACGACGCCACCCCCGAGCACGACGACGTCGTGCGGCACTGCCACCACTCTCCCTTCGCCGGTGCTAACCGGTGCAGGTTCGGACGGTCGGCGAGATCGCTCGCCCTCTCAGCCCGCCTGCCGGGCTCCCGTGGTGGGAGGACCATACCCCCACCGGTGGCAGACTCTCCAGGGTGCCGAAACCCGATCTGCGCGACGCCCGGCTCTACCTGTGCACCGACGCCCGCCGGGAGCGGGGCGACCTGGCCGGGTTCCTCGACGTGGTGCTCGCGGCGGGGGTGGACGTCGTGCAGTTGCGGGACAGGACGCTCGACGCGGTGGAGGAACTGGAGCTGCTGCACCTGACGGCCGACGTGGCCCACCGGCACGGACGGCTGGTGGCCGTCAACGACCGCGCCGACCTCGCGGCCGCCGTGGGGGCCGACGTCCTGCACCTGGGGCAGCGGGACCTGCCGCCGGCCCTGGCCCGGCGGGTCGTGGGCCCCGACGTCGCGATCGGGCGCTCGACGCACGACCGGGAGCAGTTCGACGCGGCGCTGGCCGACGACGACGTCGACTACGCCTGCACCGGGCCGGTGTGGGCGACGCCGACGAAACCCGGCCGCGCCGCGACGGGTCTGGACCTGGTGCGGCACGCCGCGGCGGCGGGGACCGCGAAACCGTGGTTCGCCATCGGCGGCGTGGACCGCGGGACGGTCCCGCAGGTCGTCGCCGCGGGCGCGCGCCGCGTCGTCGTCGTCCGGGCGCTCACCGGGGCCCCCGACGCCGCCGCGGCGGTGCGGGCCCTGCGGGAGGCGCTGCCGGGCGCCTGACCCCTCACCGGGTCCAGGCGACCCCGCACCCGGCGAAGGTCCGCCGTTCGCGCAGCACGGTGGCGACGGCCTCCTCGACGCCGACGAGCCGGACCGCCTCGTCCCCGCCGGGCAGCGGGGTGCGCCGCAGGTGGGCGTCGGCGACCGCCCGGGGGGCGGGTCCGGTGACGACGGCGTCCAGGACGCGGGTGAACGCACCGGCGGCCACGAGCGGGGCCCGCAGCGGCCCGCCGTCGGCGGCGCGGCCGAGGAGGTCGTCGAGCAGGTCGAACCGGTCGTGCCGCGTCACCAGCGGCGGCCGTCCCGGCACCTCCTCGACGACGACGTCGAGGGTGTAGTGCAGCGTCAGCCGGCCCCGGGTGCCCTCGACGACGACGAACGGCTCGCCCGGTTCGGCGGCGGCCAGCGTCACGGCCACCACCAGGTCGGGGGCCTCGCGCAGCGACACGACCAGGGAGGTCGTGTCGTCGGTCTCGATGTCGTTGACGCGGTAGGGGTCGACCTGCACGGCGGTGACGTCCTCGACGCGCGTGCGGCCGGCCACGGCCAGGGCCGTGGCGAGGGCGTGCGCGAGCGGGTTCGTCACGACGCCGTCGGCGACGACGCGCCCGTCGAGGTGGCGGCGCCCGGACCAGGCCGCGCGGGTGAAGTAGGAGCGGGGCCGCACCCAGCAGCCGGCGGCCGCGTACCCGGTGACGTCCCCGACGCCGCCCCGGGCGACGCGGTCGCGGACGTGGTCGAGAGCGGCCGAGCCCAGGCTCTGGAAGCCGACCTGGACGAGCCGGCCGCACTCGCGGGCGACGGCCAGGACCTCGGCGAACTCGGCCAGGCCGGTCGTCGGGGGTTTCTCCAGGACGACGTGGGACCCCGCGCGCAGGGCCGCGATCGCCAGGTCGGCGTGCGTGGGCAGGGGCGTGGCGATCGCGACGGCGTCGGGGGCCCCGGCGGCCAGCAGGTCCGGCAGCGCGTCGAACCAGGGGACCTGCGCGGGGACGACACCGTCCTGGCGGCGCGGTTCGGCGACCCCGGTCCAGCGCAGGCGGCCGGCGGCCGCGCGGGCCCCGAGCCGGTCCACGTAGGTGCGGCCGAACCCGTGGACGCCGGCGAGCGCGACGCTCGGCACCCGGTCGGAGCGGGCCGGCCGCAGCGGGGTGCGTGTGGTCATCGGTGGCCCCTCCGCGTGGTGGTGCGGCGGTCGCCGCGCTTCGGACCCGGCGATGGTAACCGCTTTCCCACCTGCGGTCACCACCCACCCGGGCCACCGCTACAGGAGGTACAGCCGCGTCAGGCTCGTCCGCTCCGCCGCCTCCGAGCTGACCGGTTCCCCGTCGACCGTGACCAGCCCGGTCGGGGCGACGCGCACCCGGGCCAGGCGGGAGTTGCGCACCATCGAGCCCAGCCCGATGCCGCGGGTGCCCCGGACCCCGACCCGGCGGCGGCGCGTGGTCATCGCGTCGTTGCCGTCGGCCGCGGCCGCCGCGGAGGTGAACGCCACCGACAGGTCCGCCGCCGTCGCCCCGTGCGCCCCGAACTGCGGTCCGAGGACGAGGGGCTGGGCCCGGTCGATGGCCGCGTTCGGGTCGCCCGTCACGCCGTAGGCGGGGAAACCGGCCTTGAGGACGAGCTCGGGTTTGGCGCCGAAGAACTCCGGCCGCCACAGGACCACGTCGGCGAGCTTGCCGACCTCCAGGCTCCCGACCTCGTGGGACAGCCCGTGGGCGATGGCGGGGTTCACCGTGAGCTTGGCGACGTACCGCAGGGCGCGCTCGTTGTCGTGGTCGGGGTGCTCGGCGCCGAGCTCGTGCTTCATCTTCCCGGCCATCGCGAACGTGCGCCGGACGGTCTCCCCCGCCCGGCCCATGCCCTGGGCGTCGGAGGAGGTGATGGGGATGACGCCGAGGTCGTGCAGGACGTCCTCGGCGCCCATGGTCCCGGCCCGGATGCGGTCGCGGGCCAGGGCCGCGTCACCGGGCAGGTCCTCCTTGAGGCCGTGGACCGACATGATCATGTGGTAGTGCTCGGCGACGGCGTCGCGGCCGAAGGGCAGGGTCGGGTTCGTGGAGGAACCGATGACGTTGGGTTCGCCGGCCATCCGCAGGACGTTGGGGACGTGCCCACCGCCGCAGCCCTCGATGTGGAACGCGTGGATGGTCCGGCCGTCCAGGACCGCGAGGGTGTCCTCGACCGACAGCGCCTCGTTGATGCCGTCGGTGTGCAGGGCGACCTGCACGTCGTGCTCCTCGGCCACCGTGAGCGCGGTGTCGAGCGCGCGGGAGTGCGCACCCATGTCCTCGTGCACCTTGAAACCGCAGGCACCGCCCTCGACGAGGGCCTCCACCGACGACCCCGGGTCGCTGGCCGAACCCCGGCCCAGGAACCCGATGTTCACCGGCCAGGCGTCGAAGGCGTTGAACGCGTGCCGCAGCGCCCACGGCGAGTTCACCCCGACACCCCACACGGGCCCGAACTCCTGGCCGATGATCGTGGTCACCCCGGAGGCGAGGGAGGCCTCCATCACCCTGGGGGACAAAAGGTGCACGTGGGTGTCGATGGCGCCGGCGGTGGCGATGAGCCCCTCACCGGACACGATGGTCGTCCCCGTCCCGACGACGACGTCCACGTCGTCGAGGGTGTCGGGGTTCCCCGCGCGGCCGACGCCGGAGATCCGGCCCTCGCGGATGCCGATCGAGAGCTTGCGGACCCCCTGGACGGCGTCGACCACGACGACGTTGGAGATGACGACGTCGCACGTCTCGCGGACCCGGGCGGCCTTGAGGTGCAGCCCGTCGCGGGCGGTCTTGGCGAAACCGGCGAGGAACTCCTCCCCGGGGGCCTGGGCGTCGTGCTCGACCTGCACGACGAGGCCGGTGTCGCCCAGCCGGAGGCGGTCCCCCGCCCGGGGTCCGTAGGTGGCGGCGTAGTCCCTGCCCGTCAGGCTCACCGTGAACCCCCTGCGTCGTGTCCGTGGTCGGCGTGGTCGAGGTACCCGCACGCGCGGGCGCGTTCCAGTGCCTGCTCGAACGCGCCGGGCGCGTCCAGCGGCCCGTCGACGAGCCCGGCGAAACCGATGGCGACCCGGGCCCCGCCGATGGGGGTGAGGGTCACGTCCTGCGTCTGGCCGGGGTCCCAGCGCACCGTGGCGCCGGCGTCGACCGCGAGGCGGCGGCCGTAGGCGGCCGCGCGGTCGAACCCGAGCCGGGGGTTCACCTCGAAGAAGTGGAAGTGCGAGGTGACGCTGATCGGCACGGTGGCGGTGTTGGTCACCGTGACGCTGACGGCGTCGGGGAACTCCAGGGGGTGCTCGGGCCCGGGCAGGACCGCGCCGGGGGCGTCGTCGCCGAGCGAGCCGCCGCCGAACGGGTCGGTGACGACGACCAGGCGGGTCCCGTCGTCGAAGACGGCCTCGACCTCGACCTGGCCGACGACGTCGGGGACCCCGGGCAGGACGTCGCCGGGCCCGAGGACGGAGCGGCCGGCCCGCAGGGCGTCGGCCAGCCGGGCCCCGTCGCGAGCGGCCTCGCAGACCGCGTCGGCGACCAGGGCGGTGGCCTCGGGCACGTTGAGCCGCAGTCCCCGGGCGCGGCGGGCGCGGGCGAGCTCGGCCACCGTGAAGATCAGCAGCCGGTCTCGTTCACTGGGCGTCAGGCGCATGGCGCGGAGGGTAGCCCGCCGGGGACGGGCCGACGGCCGTCACGACCCCGGTACCGGGGTTTGACGCGGTGGAAACGTCGTCGAAACACACGACGAGCACTCTAACCGACACGGTTTCGGTTATTGTGTCGTCCGTGCAGCGGCGCACCCACCCCCTGGAGGCCCCCGTGATGGACCCCGCGACGGAGCCCGCCGTGTCGGCGCCCCCGCACCCCGCCCCCGAGGACCACCTCAAGACCGGTGCCCTGGGCGCCACCGGCATCACCGCGATGGTCGTGGCGGCCGCCGCCCCGCTGACCGTCATGGCCGGCATCGCCCCCCTGGCGATCTCCGTCGGCGGCATCGGCGCCCCCGCCGGGTACCTGGCCGCCGGCGTCGTCCTGGCCCTGTTCGCCGTCGGGTTCACCACGATGACCCGCCTCACCGGCGGCGCCGGGGCCTTCTACTCGTACATCACCCTCGGCCTGGGCCGCAGCGCCGGCGCCGGGGCGGGGCTGCTGGCCGTCGTCTCCTACAACGCGCTGCAGATCGGCGTCTACGGCCTCCTCGGCACCCAGTTCCAGGCCGCCGGCGTCCGCCTGCTCGGCCTCGACCTGCCCTGGTGGCTCTACGCCGTGGCCGCCGTCGCCGTCGTGTGGGCCCTGGGCCGGCGCGGCATCGACGTCGGCGCCCGGCTCCTCGGCGTCCTGCTCGCCGCCGAGACCGCGATCCTCGCCGTGCTCGTCGTCGGTGTCGTCGCGCGCGGCGGCCACGACGGCCTGCACCTGACGACGTTCTCCTCCTCCGCCCTGTCCCAGCCCGGCATGCTGGGCATCCTGGGGTTCTGCTTCGCGGCCTTCGCCGGTTTCGAGTCCACCGCCCTGTACCGGCGCGAGGCCCGCGACCCCGACCGCTCCGTCCCCCGCGCGACCTACGCCGCCGTGGTCTTCCTCGGGGTGTTCTACGCCCTCGTCGTGTGGGCCGTCGTGCAGGGCGTCGGGGACGCCGGCGCCGTCGCCGCCGCCGGGGCCGACCCCGTCGGGCTGTTCTTCACCGTCATCGAGACCTACGTCGGGACCTGGGCCAGCCACGTCATGGACGTGCTCGTGCTGACCAGCGTGCTCGCCTCGCAGATCGCCTTCCACAACGCGGTCAACCGCTACGCCTTCACCCTCGCCGAGGACGGGCTGCTGCCCCCCGCCCTGGCCCGCGCCCACCCGCGCTTCGGCTCCCCCGCGCGCGCCGGCGCCGCGCAGAGCCTGCTCGCGCTCCTCGTCGTCGCGGTCTTCGCCCTCGCCGGCCTCGACCCGTACACGCAGCTGGTGCTCCTGGTGAACACCCCCGGCGCCATCGGGGTGCTGGTGCTGCAGGCCGTGACCTCCGTCGCCGTCGTGGTCTGGCTGCACCGCCACGGGTCCGTGAGACCCGTCGTGCTGCGCGTGGCGGTCGTCGCGACCGTCCTGCTCACCGCCGCGCTCGTCGTGCTGGTCGAGAACGTCGCCCTGCTGACCGCGGCCCCCACGGGCACGAACGTCGTCCTCGTCGCCGTGGTCCCCGTCGTCTTCGCCGTCGGCGCCCTCACCGCCCGCGCGCTGCGCTCGCGCCGCCCCGACCTCCACGCCCGCATCGGAGGGAACTCGTGAACCCGTCCCTGATCGTCGTCGCCGACACCGTCCACACCCTGGACCCGGCCCAGCCCCTCGCGCAGGCCGTCGCCGTCACCGACGGCACCATCACCGCCGTCGGCGGCCGCGCCGACGTCGCCGGCTGGCGCGGGCGGGACACCGAGGTCGTCGACCTCGGGGCGGCCACCCTCACCCCCGGCCTCGTCGACGGGCACGTCCACCCCGTCATGGGCCTGAACCTCACCGCGGGCGTCGACCTCACCGCCGTGCGGTCCGTCGCCGACCTCGTGGCGGTCCTGCGCACGGTCGACGTCGCCCGCGGCGGGTGGGTCCAGGGCTGGGGCCTGGACCCCAACGCCTTCGAGGGCCGTCCCCTCACCCACGCCCCGCTCGTCGAGGCCCTCGGCCCCGACGTCCCCGCCTACCTGGTCCTGTTCGACGCGCACTCGGCGTTGGCCTCGCCGCGGGCCCTGGAGATCGCCGGGGTCGAGGGGCCCCGGCCGTTCCGCTCCGGCGCGCAGGTCGTCGCGGCCGACGGCGTCCCGACCGGGCACCTGCTGGAGATGGAGGCCATGGACCTCGTTTCGGCGCACCTGCCCGCCGAGGACCCGGCCCGGCGCCGGCGACGGTTCCTGCAGCTGCTGCGGGACATGGCCGCCACCGGGCTCACGGCCGCCAACGCCATGGACTTCGAGGGCGACTCCGCCGACCTCGTGGGGGCCGTGGCCGACGAGCACGGGCTGCCGCTGCGGTTGCGGTTCGCGCCGTTCGTCATGCCCGTCCACGGCCGCGGGTACCTCGACCACGTCGTCGACCTGCAACGCCTCGGCGGGCCCCGCTGGTCCGTCGACGGCGCCAAGTTCATGATCGACGGGACGATCGACGGCGGCACGGCCTGGCTGGAGGAGGCCGACACCCACGGGGAGTCCACGGCGCCGTTCTGGCCCGACCCGGCCGAGTACACCGAGGCCGTCGGGTTCCTGGCCGCCCACGACGTCCCGACCGTGACGCACGCCATCGGCGACGCCGGCATCCGGCACGTCCTGCGCACCGTCGCCGCGCTCCCCCGCGCCCCGCGCGTGCCGCACCGCGTCGAGCACGTCGAGACCCTGCCCGACGACCTCGTCGGGCAGTTCGCGCGCCTCGACGTCACCGCCAGCATGCAGCCGACCCACTGCACGCACTACACGCGGGCCGACCACAGCGACAACTGGTCCCGGCGGCTGGGCAAAGCACGCGCCGACCGGGGTTTCCGGACCCGCGACCTGCGCGACGCCGGGGCCCGGCTGGCCCTGGGGTCGGACTGGCCCATCGCCCCCTACGACCCGCGCGCCACGATCGCCGACGCCCGCCTGCGGCGCACCGCCGGGCGCCCCGGGGAGGAACCGGTGCTGCCCGGGCAGGCGCTCACCGCGCGCATGGCGCTGGAGGGGTACACGACCGAGGCCGCCCGCGCCGCCGGGCTGGCCGCCGTGGCCGGGACCGTGCGCCCCGGCGCCCGGGCCGACCTGTCGGCCTTCACCCTCGACCCGCTCACCGCCGACCCCGACGAGTTCGCCCAGTCCCCCGTCCCCCTCACGGTCGTCGACGGAACCGTCGTCCACCGCGCCTGAGCAGGAGAAGAACGTGACCGGACAGCACATGCCCGCCGAGTGGGAACCGCACCAGCGCACCTGGATGGCGTTCCCCACCCCCAACCCGACGTTCGGGGAGGACGGCGGCCCGGACCTGACCCGCGCGCGCCGCGCGTGGAGCGCGGTCGCGAACACCGTCAGCCGGTACGAACCGGTCACCGTCCTGGTGAACCCCGCGGACCGGGCCGCGGCCCGCGAACTCCTCGACCCCCGCGTCGACCTGGCCGACGTCGCCGTCGACGACGCCTGGTTGCGCGACTCCGGCCCCACCTTCGCCCGCCGCGGGGGTTCCCCGGTCGCGGTCGACTGGGTGTTCAACGGCTGGGGCGCGCAGTCGTGGGCGCGGTGGGAGAACGACGCGCTCGCCGCGCGCGCCGTCGCCGGGCTCACCGGGACCCCCGTCAGCTCCTCCGATCTCACCCAGGAGGGCGGGGGTTTCCACGTCGACGGCCGCGGCACCGTCCTGCTCACCGAGACCGTGCAGCTCGACCCGCACCGCAACCCCGGGTGGACCCGCGAGCGCGTCGAGGCCGAGGTGCACGCGCAGCTCGGGACGACGACGGCGATCTGGCTGCCGCGCGGGCTGACCGCCGACTACGGCGAGTTCGGCACCCGCGGGCACGTCGACATCGTCGCGGCGTTCACCAGTTCGGGGAAGGTGCTGGTGCACAGCCAGCCCGACCCCGGCCACCCCGACCACGCCGTCAGCCGGGAGGTCCTCGACGTCCTGCGCTCGGCGACCGACGCGCGGGGTGAGCAGCTGGGAGTCCTGGAGATCCCCGCGCCCCGCACCGCGGAGGTCGACGGCGAACTCGTCGACTTCTCCTACGTCAACCACTACGTCGCGAACTCGGTGGTCGTGGCGTGCGCCTTCGACGACGAGCGCGACGCGGAGGCCGCGGCCGTGCTGGGGACCGCCTACCCGGGACGTACCGTGGTGACGGTCGACGCGCGCGACGTCTTCGCCTTCGGCGGCGGCATCCACTGCATCACCCAGCAACAGCCGGTCTGACCCACGGGAGTCCCCAGCATGGCCCGCCCCACCACCCCCCTGCTGTCCCGCGAACTGGTCCTGCGCACCGCGCTGGACCTGCTCGACCGCACGGGCGAACTGGGGCTGCCCCGGCTCGCGCGGGAACTCGACGTGAGCACCTCCTCGCTGTACCACCACTTCAAGGGTGGGCGTGAGGAGGTCGTCGAGGGCATCCGCGGGCTGCTGTCGGCCGACGGGATGCCCGTCAGCGTGCTGCCCGGTGAGGACTGGCGGGAGTTCACCCGACGCTGGGCCCGCCAGTACCGGGCCGCCTTCGCCGCCCACCCCGCGGCCGTGCCGCTCCTGACGGCGCAGACGGTGAGCCACCCCGCGACGCTGGCCTCCTACGAGGCCCTCGCCGACGTGCTGCACGACGCCGGGTTCGGCGACGAGGAACTCCTGCACGCCGTGACCGTCCTGGACTGCTTCGTCCTGGGGTCCGCCCTCGACGCGGGCGCGCCCGTGCAGGTGTGGGCCGACTCCGGGCGGGAGGACTCCCGGTTGTCGCGGGCGATCCGGGCGACGAGGGCGCAGCCGGGCGACCGCTCCGAGCGGGCGTTCCTGCTGGGGCTGGAGAGCCTGCTCACGGGCCTGGAGCGGTTGCGGGGCAGCGCCTAGCTCACGGGCTGGGCGGGAGCTGCTCGGGGACCCGCTCCGGCCCGGCCTCGGCGGGCCGGTCCCCCTCCCGCGGGTGCAGCCGGAACGCCAGCAGCGCGACGTCGTCCTCGTGCTCACCCGGCACCATGAGGCGCAGGACGCCGTCGAGAAGGTCCTCCAGAGGCTGGGCGGCGAGCTCGGTCACGACCGAACCCAGCAGCCGCAACCGCTCCTCGAGGGAGCCGTCGCGCCGCTCGATGAGCCCGTCGGTGAACGCCAGCACCGTCGAGCCGCGCTCCAGGTCCACCACCGCGTCGGACCGGCGCGCGCCGGGGTCGATGCCCAGCAGCAGCTCGGCCGACCCCGTGCCCAGCGTCCGCAGCGTCCCGTCCGGGCCGACGACGACGGGGTTCAGGTGGCCCGCGTTCGACCAGCGCAGGCGGGTCCGGTCCCCGTCGTCCTCCAGCCGCGCCACGACGGCCGTCGCGGTCGTGGCCACGTCCAGGCCCTGCATGGCCGCGTCCAGCCCCGAGAGCACCTTCGCGGGGCTGCTGCCGGTGATGTAGGCGATGCCGCGCAGCAGGGAGCGGACCTGGCTCATGGCCGCCGCCGCGTCGATGTCGTGGCCCATGACGTCGCCGATGACGAGGACCGTCGCCCCGTCGGGGGTGAGGAACGCGTCGTACCAGTCGCCGCCGACGCGCGCGGCGCGCGCCGCGGGCCGGTACCGCACGGCGACCTGGACGTGCTCGGGCTGCACCGGCGCGGTCAGCAGGCTGCGCTGCAGGCCCTCGGCCACCCGGTGCTGCGCGGAGAACAGCCGCGCGTTGTCCAGCGCCAGGCCCGCGCGGTCCCCCACCTCCGTCGCCAGCAGCAGGTCCTCGGGCGACAGGCGGTCCGCGGCGGCGTCGTGGAAGAGGGTGATGAGCCCGACCGTGCGGCCCCGCGCGCGGACGGGCAGGCACTCCAGGGCCCCCGGCGCGAGGCGGGTGATGAGCTCGCGCGCGGTGCTGCCGGGAGCCAGCTGCGCCACCAGGGCCCCGGTGGCGTCCTCGGGGACGGTCACCGGCCGGCCGGTGCGCCAGACCCGGAACAGGTAGGACTGCGGGGTCAGCGCCGTCACCCGCGCCTCCCGGTAGGCCCGCACCAGGTCCAGCGCGGCGGGGTCGGCGTGGTGGCAGCCGAGGTCGCGCAGCTGCCCCTCCTCGTCCACCAGCGTCACCAGGCACCAGTCGCCGAGCGCGGGCACGAGGTGCTGGGCCAGCCGCGCGTACGCCTCCTCCACGTCCAGCGTGGAGGACAGGTCCTCGCTGATCCGCACGATCAGGCGGAGCCGCTCGGCCGCGGCGGCCGCCGCCGCGTGCGCGGTCTCCAGGGCCTGCTGGGCGCGACGGCGCTCGCTGATGTCCGAGAAGTACACCGACACCCCGTCGGGGTCGGGCCACGCCCGCACCTCGAACCAGGCGTCCAGCGGGGCCGGGTAGTACGCCTCGAACGTCGCCGGTCGCCCGGTGCGGGCCACGCCCCGGTAGTTCTCCTCGAACGGCGAGCCGACCGCGTCGGGGAACAGCTCCCACACGTCCCCGCCGAGCAGTTCGCCGCGGGGGCGGCCCAGGACCCGCTCGGCCTCGGAGTTCACGTAGCTGAAGCGCCAGTCGCGGTCCAGGGAGAAGAACGCCGACGACATCGACTCCAGGACGCGGGCCACCCGGGCGTCCTCGTCCCGGGCCGCGGTCGTGTCGTAGGCGGCCCCCAGGACGCGCACGCTGCGGCCCGACTCGTCGGCCAGCGCCTGCCCGCGGGCCCGCACCCAGCGGGTCGTGCCGTCGGGGTGCACGACGCGGTACTCCGCCTCGTACGCGCCGGCCTCGACGATCGAGCGGTCCAGGGCACGCGCCACCCGTCCCCGGTCGTCGGGGTGCAGGCGCGCGTCGAAGTCCTCGATGGTGCGGCCGAACTCCCCGGGGAGGTACCCGAACATCTCCAGCAGGTTCTCGTCCCACTCCAGCACCCCGGTGAGCAGGTCCCAGTCGAAGGTGCCGACGCCGCCGGCGCTGACGGCGAGCTGCCAGCGGACGCGGGCGGCCTCCAGGTCGACCGCGAGCGCGGACAGCTCCAGCTCGGTGACGGCGGCGGCGGCGAGGTCGGTCAGCAGGGACACGTCCGCGCCGGACCAGTCGCGGGTCGCGGGGCCGAAGACGCACAGGGCGCCGATGACGTGGCCGTCCTGCCCGCGCAGCGGCACCCCGAGGTAGCTGCCGACGGCTCCGGAGGTGACCGGCGGCAGGTGCCGGACCCGCTCGTCCCGGTCGGTGTCGGGCACGACGAGGGGGGTCCCGGAGACGGCCGTGACGGTGCACAGGGCGTCGGCCAGGGGGGTGCCCGCGGCGCCGGAGAGCCCCGGGCCGGCGACGGCGGTGACGGTCTGGACGTCGGTGAGCAGCGACACCTGCGCCGCGGGGGTGCCCAGCAGGCGGCGGGCGAGGTCGGCCAGCCGGTCCAGGGCCGGGTTGGGCGTGGTGGTCACGAGACGTCGGGCCGATCGGACGCGGTCGGCGTCGTCGGCGAACGCGGGCGCAGCGGCGGGGCGTTCGCTGTCCATCGGGCGGTCTCCTGGCGTGGTCGGGGGAACGCGACGAGCGACGCCGGGCTGCCTCAGCGGGTAGTCGAGTGTCGCACGCGCGGACCGGGGCCGCGCCGGGCGCTCGGCCGGTGCACGATGGTGCGCTGATCGGGAGGTGGCGTGCGGTGGGCGTGCGGAAGGTGAGGGCGGCGGTCGCCGCCGGGGGGTCGCTGCTGGCGGGGACGCTGCTGGCGGGGTCGCTGCTGGCGGGCTGCACCCCCGGCGGTGAGGACGACGCCCCCGCCGGGACGGCGCTGGCCCAGCTGGGGACCCTGCCGGTGAAGGGCCGGGCACCGAAGACGGGGTACTCCCGCGACCGGTTCGGCGACGGGTGGGAGGACACCGACCGCAACGGCTGCGACACGCGCAACGACGTCCTGGCCCGGGACCTGGAGGACGTCACGTTCAAGCGCGGTTCGGACTGCGTGGTCTCGAGGGGTTCCCTGGACGACCCCTACAGCGGGGACACCATCGCCTTCACCCGGGGCCAGGGGACGAGCGACGACGTCCAGATCGACCACGTCGTCGCCCTGTCGAACGCGTGGCAGACGGGGGCGCAGCAGTGGGACGCCGACGAGCGCGAGGAGTTCGCGAACGACCCCCTGGAACTGCTGGCCGTGGACGGGCCGCTGAACGCGTCCAAGGGCGACGGTGACGCCGCGACGTGGCTGCCGCCGAACACCGCGTTCCGCTGCGAGTACGTCGCGCGGCAGGTGGCGGTCAAGGCGGAGTACGGGTTGTGGGTGACCCCCGCGGAGCGGGACGCGATCGAGCGGGTGCTGCGGGGCTGCCCCGGCGAACCCGTCGCGGACTAGCCTCCCGGGGTGAGCCTCGACGCCGTCCTCGCCTTCTGCGCGCTGTGCCTGCTGCTGGAGGTCACCCCGGGCCCCAACACGTTCCTCGTGCTGCGGCACAGCCTGCACGGGGCCCGCACGGGCGTGGTGACGGCGCTGGGGTCGGCCCTGGGTGCCCTCGTCTGGGCCGGTGCCGTGGCCGTGGGCCTGGCGGCGCTGCTGGAACGGTCGGCGCAGGCGTACCAGGCGGTGAAGGTCGCCGGTGGCCTGTACCTGGTGTTCCTGGGGGTCCGCACGTTCTGGGCCCACCGCCGGCGCGGGGGCGGCTCTGCGCCCGGCGCGGCGGCGGCTGCCGCCTCGCTGCGCGGGGCGTTCGGCGCCGGGCTGGTCTCGTGCGTGCTGAACCCGAAGGTGGGGTTGTTCTTCCTCGCGGTGGTCCCGCAGTTCGTCCCGGCCGGGTCCGGGGTGGGCGCGACGCTGCTGCTGGGGGCGGTGGAGGCCGGTGTCGCGCTGGTGTACCTCAGCGTGCTGTCGCAGGTGGGGGCCCGGGCCGTGGACTGGATCCGGCGGCCGCGGGTGACCAGGGCCCTGGACCGGGTCAGCGCGGCGGTGCTCACCGCGTTCGGGGTCGGGACGGTCGTCAGCGCCCGGTAGGCGGGGCGCTGGTCGCGCTGAAGGGCGCTTCTGCTCGGGTGACGCTCCGCAGTCCCCGCAGTGCACGCGGTGGTTGAGGGTGGTAAGACGGGGACGTGCTCAGAGCCAAGCGCTGGCGGCTGGTGCACAGCTCTGGCATGGAGCTCCTGGAGATCGCCGAACCCACCACCCAGGTGCTGCACGGCTTGAGCACGCTGCTCCGCCTCGTCCCCGGCGACGTGGCGGGTGAGGTCGAAGTCCGACCCGGTGACGTCCCCCGGGTCACCGAGATCCCCGAACTGCTGAGACCCGTGCAGCACGCCGACGTGCGCGAGCTCTTCCGCACCAATCCCGCCGTGGTCCACCTCGCCGAGCACCGCCACCTGTCGGCCAGCCGGGTGGAGGACCTGTGCGGACCGGCGGCCTGGGCGGACAACCCGATGCGTCGAGAACTGCTCGAACCCAACCGCGTGCCGCACGCGCTGCTGACGGGGGACCTCACCGCGGACGGCGAGGTGCACGGCTGGGGCGTCAACCGCAGCCGCCCCTTCACCGACGACGACCTCGACGTCCTGCGGGCCTTCGAGGGTTTCCTGCGTCGCGCCGCCGCCGACAGGCGCCGCCACCACCTGGTCCTCGACCTCGAGCACTCCGTCGCCTCCGGCGCCGGCCTGCTGCTGGCCCACGGCGAGCACGTCACCTACCTCAACGACGAAGCCGCCGCCCTGCTGGAGAAGCACCGGGTGCCCGCGACGACCGTGGTCGCCCTGAGCCGCACGGTGCTCACCTCAGCCAACCCCGTCGCAGGCCTGCCCACCCGGCACGGAGCCCTGCGTCTGCGCTGGCGTCCGGCGCTGCCCGGTGCCAGCGCCGTCGTGGTGGACGAACCACGAGCGGCCGCGGCCGTGGCGGCAGCTCTGACCAACCGCCAGTACGCCATCCTGTGCCACCTGTCCAACGGCCTGACCGCCGCCGCCATCGGCCGGTACCTCGGCATCAGCGAACGCACCGTGCACAAGCACCTCCAGCACCTGTACCGCACCCTGTCCGTCACCGACCGGCTGGCGGCCGTCTCCCGGGGACGTGGTCTGGGTCTGCTGCCGGTCGTCGGCGGCTGCGGCCAGCTAGAAGGGACCACTCACGTCGGTGGTTGAGGTCCCGACCGCCCACCACAGACGGCGACGACGCCCGTCCCCGCGGGGACGGGCGTCGCGGGACGCCGGTGCGAACTCAGCCGCAGTTCCCCCAGGTCCACCGGCCACCACCGGCGTTGTCCGTCCCGGTGGGGTTGCGCACGTCGCCCCAGTACGCCACGCAGCGGCCCCTGGCGTAGCTCTTCACCGCGGCCCAGTGGGAGTAGTAGGCCCAGTCCTCGCGCACCGTCGAACCCTGCACCGACAGGCGGGCGAGGGTCTTGGTGGAGGTCCCGTGGAAGGCGGTCTTGCGGGTCACCACGCAGCTGTAGCCCGTCGAGGAGTTGTACGTTAGGTACACCTGACCCCAGATCTCCCCGCGGGTCGTCACCAGGTTGCGGGTGCCGTCCCTGACGACCGAGTACCCGCTGCCGCAACCGGCTTGGATGGCTTCAGAGGCCGTGTGGGCCTGCGCGGCCCCCACGCCCGCGCCGGTGACCAACAGGGCGGCGGCCGCCGCGGTGACTGTCGCCCGGGTGAGCATCTTGCGGATCATCATCGACCTCCGGTCAGTGAGCGTGGACTGATGACGCTCAGTGAACACTCGCCGCGGTGGCGCGGGGTTCCGGTTACGCACAACTGCGTACCGCACACCATCGACCCACGGGCCGGCGCCGGGTGTGCTAGCCGTGCGACCGACTCGGCGGCGCAGGGGACGTCGCGAGCGGAGGTCGGGCGAGCTGAGACGACCCGGCCGGCACGACGTGGGCCTGAGGCCGGGCCGGGTGACCCGCACCTCCCACCCGGCCGCGGCGCGCTCGACGGGGTCACCCGGTGGGTGCCAGCTGCGCCGGGCTCCGCTGACGCGCCGGTCCCGTCTCAGGGTCGGGCGCCGCGCCGGGGCAGCACCGCGTAGAGGCCCGCGGCGAGGAGGAAACCGACCAGCGCCGTGAGGTCGCCGATCCCCGGCACCGCGGCCGCGACCGGGCCGACGTAGGCCTCCTGGTTGGCGAACAGCACGACCGAGACGACGAGCCCGGCGAGCATCGCGACGAGGCCGGAGGGGTTGCGGAAACCCCGGTCGTGCAGCAGGGGCTGCAGGTCCTGCCCGCGGCGGGCGAACTGGTCGACGAGGACCACCCCGAGCCACGGGGCGATCCAGTAGGCGATGACGAGCAGGAACTGCTCGTAGGCGTGGCCCGCGTCGGACAACCCGGCCCAGGCGAGCAGGAACCCGACGACCCCGAAGGCGACCGGGACGACCGCGCGCCGGCGGGTCAGGGACGTGAAACCCATGGCCAGGAACGACATCGAGCCGGAGTAGACGTTGAGGATGTTCGCGCACACCGCGCCGAGGGCGATGGCCAGCAGCGTCACGTCCGCCAGCGGCCCGGGCAGGTGCGAGGTGAACGCCTCGGTGGGGTTGTCGCTGACCGCGCCGGGGATGAGGGCCGAGGCGGCCCCGGCGAGCATGAGCACCGACGTCGAGGCGAACAGGCCCAGACCCGCCGCCCGGCCCGCGGCGGGACCGGTCCCCGGCCGCAGGTAACGGGTGTAGTCGGTGGCGTACGGGTTCCAGCCGGCCGTGTAGCCCCAGGCCGTCGCGACGGCGAGGAGGAAACCCCCGGTCCCCCCGGGCGTGGCCGGGACCACGGAGTAGTCGGCCTTGGCGAACGTCAGCACCGCGACGACCGCGAAGACGACGGCCAGCGCGACCGCCGCGTACCGCTCGAACAGGTGCACGAGGTCGTGGCCGAGCGCGGCGACGGCGATCTGGACCAGCACGACGGCCACCAGGCAGACCAGCGCGGGCAGCGTGGTCAGGGCGGACAGGGCGAACGCTGCGCTGACGCTGTTGACGGCGAACCAGCCGAACCCGGCCATGACCGCCATGAGGGCCGAGGGCAGGAGGTTCCCGCGGTGGCCGAACGCGACGCGTCCCAGCACCATCTGCGGGACACCGGTCGCGGGGCCGCGGGCGGACAGCACCGCGTGGCTGAGCGCGGCCAGGCCGTTGCCCAGCAGCAGGGCGGCGGCGGCCTGGGTGAACGTCAGGCCGAAGGCCTGCGTGGCCAGGACGCCCACGAAGACCGTCGCGAACTCCAGGTTCGGCGAGCTCCACGTCCAGGCCAGGTGCGCGGGACGGCCCCGGCGCTCGGCGAGGGGGATGGTCTCGGTGCTGCGCTTCTCGACGGTCTCGGGGCGCACCCGGGTGGCCGGGGCGGCGGTGGTGGGCTGAGCGGTCACGGGACCTCCTGCCCGATGTCCTCGAACCACACGTCGGGGCGCCGCTCGATGAAACCGGCCATGAGGTCCCGGCACCGCTCGTCGTCCAGGACGGTCACCGACACGCCGTGGTCGGCGAGCCAGTCGTGGCCGCCAGTGAACGTCCGGCTCTCCCCCACCAGGAGGTGCCCGATGCCGAACTGCCGCACCAGGCCGCTGCAGTACCAGCACGGCGACAGCGTGGTCACCATGACGGTGTCCCGGTAGGAGGGCCGGCGGCCGGCGGCGCGGAACGCGTCGGTCTCGCCGTGCACGGAGGGGTCGTCGTGCTGCACGCGGCGGTTGCGGCCGGCGCCGAGGAGCGCGCCGTCGAGGGTGAACAGCGCGGCGCCGATGGGGACGCCGCCCTCGGCGGCCCCCGTGCGGGCCTGGTCGAGGGCCACGTCGAGCAGCACGCCGACGTCGAGGTCCGGGGGGAGCGCGAGGGAGGTGGTCACGGGCCCAGTGCACCGTGGCGACCGTCCGCCGCCCAGGTGCATGGTGCACGTGACCGCACCGACGATCACGGACACCGCGTACGGTGCGGGCATGGTCCTGAGCGTGCGCGACGCCCTGCACCACCCCGTGGTCGTCGACGCCCAGCCGGAGCTGCTCAGCGGCGGGGAGGGTCTGGGGGCACCGGTCCGGTGGGTGCACTCCAGCGAGATCTACGAGATCGGGCCGCTGCTGCGCGGTGGGGAGCTGCTGCTGACGACGGGCCTGGGGGTGGCGACGGTCGACGCGGGCGCGCGCCGGCACTACGTGCGCGACCTGGCCGACCGGGGGGTCGCCGCCCTGGCCGTGGAGGTGGGCCGGTCGCTGCCGCAGGTGCCGCCGGAGATGGCCGACGAGGCCGCCCGCCGGGGTTTCCCGCTGGTGGCGCTGCGGGAGGTGGTGCCCTTCACGCGCATCTCCGAGACGCTGAACACGGTCATCATCGGCGACGCGACGCTGCGGCTGCGGTTCGCCGAACGGGTCACCGCGGCCGTCGAGGGCGCCCAGGTCGAGGAGCGCGGGCTGTCGGGGCTGCTGTCGGCGGTGGGCGACCTGGTGCACCGACCGCTCGTGCTCGTCTCGGCCGCCGGTGCCCTCGTCGCGGCCGCCGGGACGGCCACCGACCGCGAGGCCTGGCGCGTCGTGGAGGGTGGCGGCCACCGCGCGCCGGTCGTGGTCCGCGGGCGGGAGTGGGGCGTGGTGGCCGTCGGCGCCCCGCCGGCGGACGAGGACCCGGGGGTGGGCGGGGTCGTCGACGAGGAGGACCTGGTGACGGCCCTGCGCCGGCTCGTGCCCGCCCTGGCGGTGGAGGTGATGCGCGCCCAGCGCGCCCCCAGCCGCTCCGACCAGCTCGCCGAGGGGCTGCTGGCCGAGCTCGCCGACGGCTCCCCACCGGCCGACACCGACGTCCTCGTGCGCGCCGGCGCCGCCGGTTTCCACCCCGGCGGCGGGGACGTCGTGGTCGCCGTGGCCGTCGAGGCCCCCGAGAGCCGGGCCGCTTCGGCGGTGCTGGACTCCGCGGCCCGCAGCACCGGCGGGGTGCTGCTGCGCGGCCGCGTCGGGGCCGAGGTGCTCGGGTTGTTCGCCCTGGCCGACGACGGCGACCCGGTGCGGGTGGTGGCCGCCGCCGTGGAGCGGGCGTGGCAGCGCGCCGGGCGTCCCCCGCTGCGCGTCGCGGTGGGCGAACCGGTGCGCACCGGGCGCCCCGCGGTGGGCTGGCGGTGGTCCCTGGGGCGGGCCCGGGCGACCCTGGCCGTGGCCGGGACCACCCCGGCGCCGGTGCCGGGGACGACCGCGCCGGGGACCGCGACGCCGGTGACCACGAGCCGGGTGTGGGTCCTGGACCTGCTGCTGCGCGACGCCGGCCCGGCCGTGCACGACCTGACCGCCGCGGTCCTGGACCCGTTGCAGCGCTGGGACGAACGGCACGGCAGCGACCTGGTCCGTACGGTGGAGACGCACCTGCGGCTGGGCTGCTCCCCCGGTCGCACGGCCGCCGCGCTGCGCATCGGGCGGCAGACCACCTACCAGCGGCTGCGCCGCGCCGAGGAGCTCCTGGGCCACCCCCTCGACGACCCCGACGCCCACGCCGCGCTGCTCGTGGCGGCGGCCGCGGCCCGGTCGGCCGCCGCGGCGCCCGCGGGTCTCAGCGGGTCGCGGGCGGACCGGCCGGCAGGCTCGCCAGCCGGTCGGCCACCCGGCGCGTGAGGTCGGCGCGCTCGGTGTCGTCGAGCCAGGCGGCCTCGACGGCGTTGCGGGTGAACCGGGCGAGCTGCTCGGTGCCGTAGCCGAGGGCTCGCACGAGCGCGCGGAAGTCGTTCACCGCGTCGGTGCCGAACATCGGCGGGTCGTCGGAGTCGATCGTGACGAGCAGCCCCGCGTCGACCATCTGCGCGATGCGCCGGTGGGAACCGTCACCGCTGCCGGAGTACCGGCCGATGTCGCTGGAGACGGGGGTGCAGGTGAACGGCACCCGCTCGGCGACGCACCGGGCGGTGATCCGCTCGTCGTCGACGACGTGGTAGCCGTGGTCGACGCGCTCGCCGCCGAGCACGTCGAGGATCACCTCGACGTGGTGCGGCGGGCCGCTCTCGGAGTGGGCCGTGCGGTGCAGCCCCGCCCGCCCGGCGAGCCGGAACGCCTCGACGAACCGCGCCGGTGGGCCGATGAGCTCGGAGTAGTCCAGCCCGATCCCCACGACCTCCTCCACCCGGTGCTCGACGACCTGCTCGACGAGTTCGCGGGCGGCCGACGGGGTGTCGTTGCGGTTCAGCCCCACCACCAGGCGGCTGGTGATCCCGGTGTCGGTCTCGGCGTCGCGGGCCCCGGCCAGCACCCCGTCCAGGATCGTGCGGTACGGCACCCCGGGGTGACCGGGCGGGCTGAGGAAGATCTCCCGGTGCAGCACGCCGAGGGCCGCACCGCCCGCGGTGAGGGTCTCGTAGGTGACGCGGTGGAAGTCCTCGACGTCGCGCACCACCGACCCGGCGACGTCCAGCACGCGCAGGAACTCGTCGAGGTCCTCGTAGGAGCTGTGGTCGTACAGCGTGCGCTCGGTCCGGCCGCCCTCGACGACGACGCCGTGCTTGCGGGCGAGGTCGAGCACGGTGCGCGCCGGCACGGCGCCGATGAGGTGGTTGTGCAGCGAGACCTTCGGCAGCGCCAGCAGCACGGCCTCGGTGGCGTCGTCGAGGGGCTGGTCCACGGTGTCCTCCCGGGCCGGGGCGCTCAGGGCACCGGGACGACGGGGCGCGCGGCGCCGGGGTGCCAGCCGGGCAGGGAGTCCTCGCCGGTGAGCATCTGCCGCAGGGTGCCGCTGCGGGGCCGGGCCGGCAGCAGCCCCCGGGCGCGCAGGACGGGTGCGAGGTCCTCGACGAACTCCCGGTACCCCTCGTAGCCGCCGTACCAGTTCTCGACGAGGAAACCGTCGACGTCGGTCTGCTCGACGAGCGCCTGCACGTCGTCGGCGACCGACTCCGCGGTGCCGGTGAAGCGCACCCCGCCGAACGTGGAGGGCAGGGAGTCGAGGACCTCCCCCACGGTGGGGCTCGTCCCGTCGGCGTTGCGCCACAGGGAGAGCATGGTGTGCCCCACCTCGGTCGAGACGTCGTCGAGGCCGGCCCGGGGGTCCAGGGCGGTCAGGTCCACCCCCGACCAGCCGAGGAACAGCGCGGCCGTCGCCTCCCGCGTGGGGGTGGCGTCGAGCTCGGCGCGCCGCCGCGCGGCCTCCTCGCGGGTGGGGGCGATGACGAAGCTGGCGCCGTTGACCACCTTGATCGAGTCCGCCGGCCGGCCGGCCTCGGCGGCCCGCGCGCGCAGCCGGGCGACGGTGGCGGCCAGCCGGGCCGGTTCGCGGTCCTGGGTGAAGACGCACTCGGCGTACCGCGCGGCGAACGCGGTCCCGGCGGCGGAGGTCCCGGCCTGGAACAGCGTCGGCGTCCGCTGCGGGGACGGGGTGGCCGGGAAGTAGCCGTCGAAGCTGAAGTACTCCCCCTCGTGGGTGATGCGGTGGACCTTGGCGGGGTCGGCGAAGACGCGCGCGGCCTTGTCGGCCCGGACGGCCCCGTCCTCCCACGCCTCCTGCCACAGCCGCAGGTTCAGGTCGACGAACTCCGCGGCGCGCCGGTACCGCTCGTCGTGGGGCGTCACGTCGCGGCGGCCCAGGAGGCGCACGAGGGCCTGCTGGTTGTCGCTGGTGACGATGTTCCACCCGACGCGGCCGTCGGTGAGGTGGTCCAGGGTGGTGAAGGTGCGGGCGTTCAGCAGCGGCTGCTGGGCCGTCGTGGAGGCGGTCGCGACGAAACCGATGCGCGGTGCGGCCGACACCAGCCCGGCGACGAGGGCCAGCGGGTCGTGCACCGGGAACTGGACGGCCTCCCGGATGACGGCCTCGGGGACGTCACCGGCGTCGTCCATGGGGTAACCGATGGCCTCGGCGAGGAAGAGGAAGTCGAACCCGGCCTCGTCGAGCCGGCGCGCGAGGTCCTGCCAGAAACCCAGCGTGGCGAAACCGCTCGTGTCGCCCCGCGGGTGGTGCCAGGTGTTCGCGATGAAGTTCGGGGTGAACTCCTCGAACGCGCCCAGGATCAGTTCCTTGCCCACGAGTGCACCTCACGTCGACGACCGGTTGCGGTCCGTGGAGCGTAGGGCAGGCCCGGCCGGGGCCCGGACCCGCGGGGACCGGGCGCGACGGATCGTTTCGCAGCCGTAACGAGGCCGAAACAGGGTGGGGGGACGATCGGGCGGTCCCCACGCGCCGACCGCGCGACCACCGACGCGGAGGCCACACCGTGGAACGCGAGTTCACCCTCAGACTGCCCGGCTGGATCGACGACGAGCTGACCGGCGTCCCCACCGTCCTGCCCACCCGCGAGGACCGGATGCGCCTGGTGCACCGCCTCGCGGCGCGCAACTTCCGCGAGGGCGGCGGCGGGCCCTTCGCCGCGGTCGTCGTGGAGTCCGACACCGGGGCGCTCGTCAGCGTCGGCGTCAACGTCGTCCTGTCGAGCCGCATCTCCTCCGGGCACGCCGAGGTCGTGGCGCTGGGGCTGGCCCAGGCCGGCGTCGGCGACTGGGACCTGGGCGCCCCCGGGGCGCCGCGGCGCGAGCTCGTCGTGAACTGGCGGCCGTGCGCGCAGTGCTACGGGGCGACCCTGTGGTCGGGGGTGCGGACGCTGGTCGTCGCGGGGCAGGGGCCGGAGCTGGAGGAGATCACCGGTTTCGACGAGGGCCCGGTGCGCGAGGACTGGGCCGAGCAGTTCGAGGCCCGCGGGATCGGGGTCGTGCAGGACGTGCTGCGCGAGGAGGCCCTGGCGGTCTTCCGCGACTACGCCGAGCACGTGGCGGCGACCTCGGCGGTCGTCTACAACGCCCGCGGGACGGGGGCCGCGCGGGGTCCGGCCGTCCCGGCGGGCAGCTGACCCGCCGGGGCCGGCCGGTCCGCGGGCCTCAGTTCGGCTGACCCAGCGGGGTCGCCGTGAACCCGCCCCCGACGAGGTCGACCACCTCGTCGGGGTCGGCCGCGGCCAGGACCTGCTCGGCGAACTCCTCGGAGTCGTCCCGCGGGTCGTAACCGATGGCCTCGCCCTCGGCCAGCGACCACCAGCGGCGGGTGTTCCGGGAGATCCCCCACACGCTGCGCCAGCCCGTCACCGCGGGGTCCACGGCCGCCGCGACGAGCCGCACGCAGTCCTCGTACGACATCCACGTGGCCAGCGCCCGGACGTTCTGCGGTCGCTCGAAGCAGGAGCCGATGCGCACGGCCACGACGTCGAGGCCGGCGCGCTCGACGAACAACCGCCCCAGGGACTCCCCCGCCGTCTTGCTCCACCCGTAGTAGGTGTCGGGGCGGAACGGCTCGTCGGCCGGGACGACGACCCCCTCCCGGCGCGCCACCATCCCGACGGCGTGGTTGCTGGAGGCGAGCACGACCTTGCGCACCCCGAGCCGGGCGCACGCGTCGAGCAGCGTCCAGGTGCCGTGCACGTTGGCGTCCAGGACCTGCTCCCAGGGGGCCTCGCGGCTCTGCCCGGCCAGGTGGACGACGGCGTCGACGCCCTCCAGGGCCCGCTCCACGACGGCGGTGTCGGTGACGGAGCCCGTGACGAGGTCGCCGTCGAGGCCGTCGGGGTGGGCGAGGTCCATCGACCGCACGCGGTACCCCGCGGCCAGCAGCCGGGGGACGAGTTCACGGCCGAGTCCGCCTGCGGAACCGGTGACGAGCAGGTGCGGGAGCGGGGTCACCCTGAGGTCATAGCATGACCGGGTGCCAGAGGGAACCGAGCAGCGCCGCTCCTACCGCAAGGGGGTCGAGCGCCGCCAGCAGATCCTCGACCACGCCATCGGCCTGTTCGCCGAACGCGGGGTCGACGGCGCGTCGCTGCGTTCGGTGGGCGACAGCATCGGTGTTTCCCACGCGGCCCTGCGGCACTACTTCAGCTCGCGCGACGAACTGCTCGTGGAGGTGTACCGCGAGCACGAGCAGCGCACGCAGGACGGGGAGGTGCCGCCGGACCGGGGCGCGGTGGAGGGGATGGCCCGCTCCGCCGACCGCAACCGCGTCGTGCCCGGTCTGGTGCAGCTGTACTCGACCCTGACCTCCGACGCCCTGCAGGACCGGCACCCGCTGACGCGGGAGTTCATCCGGGAACGTTTCGCCCGGGTGCGCGACGAGCTCGCCGCGAAGATCGCCGAGGGGCAGCGGGCCGGCCGCATCGCCGCCGACGTCGACGCCGCCGACGCCGCGTCGCTGGTCATCGCCGCCTCCGACGGCCTGCAGGTGCAGTGGCTGCTGGAACCGGGCGCCGTCGACGTGCGGCGCTCGCTGGAACTGCTGGAGCGGTTGCTGCCCAGCGGTGACGGGGAGGGCGGCGGCTAGGTCAGCAGCCGCAGGAGGCGCGGACGACGAGTTCGGCCGGCAGCACCTGCCGTTCCTCGCCCGTGCCGGGGTCCAGCACCCGCGCCACGGCGGCCCGGGCCATGGCCGCCACCGGCTGGCGCACCGTCGTCAGCTGCGGGTTCGTGAACTCGGTCTCGACGGTCCCGTCGAAGCTGACGACGGCGAGGTCCTGCGGGACCCGCAGGCCCAGTTCGGCCGCGGCCCGCAGGACCCCCACGGCCTGCAGGTCCGAGGAGACGAACACCGACCGCGGGCGGTCCGGTCCGCCGAGCAGCCGCGACCCCGCCTCGAGACCGCCGTGCCGGGAGAACTCCCCCCGCGCGATCGGCCCGGCGGCCACCCCGGCGTCCCGGGCCGCGGCCCGCCAGCCCTGTTCCCGCAGTTCCCCGGCCTCGCCGCCGATCACGAGCCCCACCGGGCCGTGGCCGTGGGCCAGCAGGTGGGCGGTGCCGGTGCGGGCCCCGCCGAACGCGTCGACCCCCAGGCTCGGCAGGCCCGGCACCTCGAAGAAGGTGTTGAGCAGGACGAGCGGGACGCCGGGCCGGGTGTGGTCCACGAGGTCGGGCCGGGCCAGGACGCTGGTGAGGATGAGGGCGTCCACCCCGCGGGCGGCGAGGGTGTCGATGCGCCGGTGCTCGGCCTCGGCTCCGCCGTCGGTGCTGGCGAGCAGGACGTCGTACCCGCGCTGGGCGGCGACGTCGTCGACGGCCAGCGCGAACTGCGCCCACAGCGGGTTGGACAGGTCCGGCACGACGTGGCCGATCAGCCGGGACGACCCGCGCCGCAACGCCTGCGCCGTGGTGTTGGGCCGGTAGCCGAGGACCTCGATGGCTTCTCGGACCTTCGCCGCGGTCGCCGCGGCCACCGGGCGCGGGCCGTCGTTGACGACGTAGCTGACGACGGCGGGGCTCACCCCGGCGTACCGGGCGACGTCGGCCCGCGTGACGGTCACGGCAGGACTGTAGACGCTCCCACCGCGGGGGACCCCCCACCGCCAGGGGCCGACCGTGGCGAGCTGCTCGGAGCTGCCCTCGGTGCCGACGCAGCGGGAGCGGGACCCGCGCACGCCGGGGGTGACCGGGGGAGAACCTCTCCGCTCGGGGGTGGCACCGGGAGCGTCGCGCGTCGGGTCCCCACGTGACAACCCCCTCGTCGCAGGGTGCGCGACGAGGGGGTCGGTCCGTGCGGGTCAGCCGAGGGTGGCCGCCGAGGGGTCCCAGTCCTCGGGCAGCGGCGCGACGGGGTCGACCGTCGAGGTCACGTCCACGCCCGCCCCCTGCGCGGCGGCGTCCCGGACGGCCAGCAGCACGTCCAGGACGTGCGCGGCCACGGCCCCCGAGGCGCGCTCGGTGCCGCCCGTGCGGATCGCGCGGGCCAGGTCCAGCACGCCGGAACCGCGCCCGAAGGTCGACCCGACGGCCGGGACCGTCGTCGGCTCGGCCTGGCCGTAGCGCCACAGCGTCGAGTCGCCGTCGAAGGTGTTCGGGTCCGGCAGGACGATCGTGCCCTCGGTCCCGTTGATCTCGACGAAGCCGTTCCGCGGCAGGGCGTGCTGGAACGAGAACGTCGACTGCGCCGACTGCCCGCCGTCGAACTCGATGAGCGCGGCGTGGTGCGTGGGCACCTCGACCGGGAAGGTCTCCCCCGCCCGCGGACCCGAGGCGATGGTGCGGCGCTCGACGGACTTGGAGGAGACCGCCTGCACGCGGCGGGCCGAGCCGAACGCGTGGACGAGGGTCGTCACGTAGTACGGCCCCATGTCGAACAGCGGGCCGGCGCCGTGGGCGAACAGGAAGTCCGGGTTCGGGTGCCACGCCTCCGGACCGGGGACGTGGAACATCGTCGTCGCCGACAGCGGCTGCCCGATGTCGCCGCGGGCGATGGCGCGCAGCGCGGTCTGGATCCCGGCGCCCAGGACGGTGTCGGGGGCGCACGCGACGCGCAGGCCGAGCCGGTCGGCGTCGGCCAGCAGCGCCAGGGCCGACTCGGCGTCCAGCGCGAGGGGCTTCTCGCTCCACACGTGCTTGCCGGCGGCCAGGACCTGACGGCCGACCTCGGCGTGCGCGGCGGGGATCGTGAGGTTGACGACGATCTCGACGTCGTCGCGGGCCAGGAGGTCCTCGACCGACCCCGAGGCCGGCACGCCGAACGCCTCGGCCTGCGCCTTCGCGCGGTCCAGGGCGATGTCGGCGACGAAGCGGACCTCGACGTCGGGGAACTTGGTGAGGTTCTCCAGGTACTGGGTCGAGATGTTCCCGGCCCCGATGAGGCCGATGCCCACGCGCGTCACTCGTCGTTCTCCTGCAGCCACTGGAGGGAGGAGGCGATGCCGTCGAAGACGTCGCCGGAGTACGCGTCGAACTCGATGACCCGCAGCGCCTGCGGGGCGGCGGCCAGGATGCCGGGGACGTCGATCTCGCCCTGCCCGGCGGGCTGCTGCTGGGAGGTGTCGGTGCTGCGCGCACCGTCCTTAACGTGGATGAGCTTCACCCGGTCCCCGAGGGTCCTCAGCAGCGCGGGGGTGTCGGCGCCGCCGACGCTGGCCCAGAACGTGTCGACCTCCAGGACGACCCCCGGGGCGAGCTTCTCGGCGAACAGCTCCAGGACGGGGCGGCCGTCGACGGTGTTCTCCAGCTCCCAGTGGTGGTTGTGGTACCCGAACTCGAGGACGTACTCGTGCGCCAGGGCGCTGAGCTCGTTGACGCGGTCGGCGATCCGGGCGACGTCGTCGGCGGTCCGCCAGCGCTCGGCGGGGACGAACGGGTCGATGACCGTGGTGATGCCGAGGTCGTTGGCGGCCTCGAAGACCTGCCGCGGGTTCTCCGCGTCGATGACGGCGGCGTGACCGGAGGGGGCGCTGACCCCCGCGGCGGCGAACGCGGCCTTGTACTCGGCGGTGCGGGTGTGGAACGCGTACGGCTCCACCTGGGTCAGGCCGATCTCGGCCAGGCGGGCCACCGCGGCGGACAGGTCCTGCTGCACGGCGTCGCGCACCGAGTACAGCTGGACGGAGGGTTTCCGGGACACCACGAGACTCCTTCGTTCCGGGACGGACGTCGGCCGGCGCGCCACCGCGCGGGCGCGGTGGGCGGTCGACCGCGGACGAGCCTACACCCGAACCTTCCACTGGAAGGTATTCACGGGCACCGTCGGCGACCGCCCGTCCCGCGTATGGTGACCCCAGTCCCCACGGGACCACCGCGTCCAACCCGGGCGCCCAGGCCCCCTCGAGCGAGGTGCGCGTGGACCACCGGACGACGCCGTGAGCGACTCCTCGCTGCTGGCCGCCGTGGCCGCGCTCGCCGGGTCCGCCGCCGGGGACGCGACCCCCGAGGACCTCCTGCGCCGGCTCGTCGAGGTCGTCGCCGAGCACCTCGACGGCGTCGACGGCGCCGGCGTCGTCCTCGCCGGCGACGACGGGCTGCGGCTCGTCCACGTCACCGGCGCCGACGTCGACCAGCCCGAGCTGGTGCAGGCGGCCACCGGGACCGGGCCCTGCCACGACGCCGCCGTCTTCGAGGTGGAGGTCGTCGTCGACGACCTGAGCGACCCGGTGCAGACCGCCTGGCCCGAGTACGTCGAGCGGGCGCTGGTCCTGGGGTACCGGTCCGTCGTGGCGGTCCCGCTCGTCGACCGCGGGCGGGTGCAGGGCGTCCTGGACGTCTACCGCCGCCGGCCCGGCACCTGGCAGGAGTCGGAGCTGCAGTGGGTGCGGGTCGTGGCGCACCTGGCCGCCTCCTACCTCGTCATCGCCGCCGACCGGGACCGTGCCCGGCGGGCCCAGCGCGAGCTGCAGCACGCCAGCACCCACGACGCGCTCACCGGGCTGGCCAACCGGGTGCTGCTGTTCGACCGCCTGGAGCACGCCCTGAGCTCCGCCCGGCGCCACGGCCGGTCCGTCGCGGTCCTGTTCATCGACCTCGACCGCTTCAAGGCCATCAACGACACGTTCGGCCACGCCGCCGGGGACCAGGTCCTGACCACCGTGGCCGCGCGGCTGAGCGCGCAGCTGCGCGACACCGACACGCTGGCGCGCCTGGCGGGCGACGAGTTCGTCCTCGTCTGCGAGGACCTGCCCGAGATCGGCGCCCTCCTGGGGCGGTTGCGCCGGGCGCTGTCCCAGCCCCTGCGCGTCGACGACGTCGACCTCGTCGTCTCGGCCAGCATCGGCGTCGCGCACAGCACCGGCACCTCCACCGCCGACGAGCTGCTCGCCGAGGCCGACCGGGTGATGTACGCCGACAAGCACCACTCCCCCGGCCCCTCCCGCGCGGCCCGGGCCGCCGTCGCCCACCAGCTCGAGCACCAGCTGGCGCGCGCCCTGCCCGACGGGCGGCTGCGCCTGCACTACCAGCCCATCACCGACGGCACCGGCGCCGTCGAGACCGTGGAGGCCCTGCTGCGCTGGCAGCACCCGACGCGCGGGCTGCTGCCCGCCGCGGAGTTCATCGACCTGGCCGGCCGCACCGGGCTGGTCGTCGGCATGGGCCGCTGGGTCGTGGACCAGGCCTGCGCGCAGGTGGCCCGGTGGCGGCGGGTGCACGGCGCGGCGGCCCCCCGCACCGTCTGGGTCAACGTCAGCGCCCGCGAGCTGGCCGACCCCGGTTTCGCCGGCGCGCTCGGCACCGCCGTGCAGGAGCACGGGATCGAGCCGGCCGACGTGGGGCTCGAACTGCTGGAGGGCGACTTCGCCGACGCGCGCGTCGTGGCCGCACTGCACGCCCACCACCTGCGGGGCCACCCGCTGTCCGTCGACGACTTCGGGACCGGGTACTCCTCCCTGTCGCGGCTGGTCGAGCTGCCCGTCACCCGGGCCAAGATCGACCGCTCGCTCGTCGCCGGCGTCGGCGGCGACCCGCGCCGGCGCGCCCTGGTCGACGCCGTCGTGACCGTCGCCGGCGGCCTGGGCCTGGACGTCGTCGCCGAGGGCGTCGAGACCGCCGACCAGGCCCGGGCCGTGCTGTCCGCCGGGTGCCGCTACCTGCAGGGTTTCCACTGCGGGGCCCCCGCACCCGCCGAGACGGTCCAGCTGCGCTGGGGCGGGTGAGGGCGGCCGGTTCAGTCCAGGCCGCGGGCGGCCAGCGCCTCGCCGAGCTGCTCGGCGTGCGCGACGGTCCGCACCACCGTCGGCACGAGCAGGGCGCGGGGGTCCCCGGACAGGCCCCGGGCGGCGGCGGCCTCCCGGGACTCGGCGAGCAGCCGCCCCACGACGGGGACGCTCGTCAGGGTGAGGGTGAACGCGAAAGCCACCCGTTCGGGCTCCACCCCGACCCGGCGCAGGGGGCCCAGCGCCCGGACGACCGCCTCCAGGAGCTCGGGGACGGGCGTGGTGGCGGTCAGCAGGGTCGCGGACCACAGGCAGCTCAGCAGCCCGGCCACGACGGTGGCCGCGACCCAGGGACCCTCGGCCCACGTCTGGACGACGGCGAGCGCCGCCAGGACCCACCAGGTGCGGCGGACCTGGGCGCGCAGCAGCCCGCGGCGCAGCCGGGCGCGGTGGGCGAGCACGGCGAGGACGACGAGGAACGCGCCGAGGGCCAGGGCCGCGGGCACGCCGGGCACGAGCGCGCGGACGGCCCCGACGGCCGCCCCCACCAGGGCGAGGGCGCCGAGCTTGGTGCCGGGGCGGGCGCGGTGCAGCCGGGACGTGCCGGGTTCGGCGGTGCCCAGCAGCGGCGGCGGCGCGGTGAGCCCGCGCGGCGCGCCGAGCCCGCGCCGCACACCGGGCCCCCGCCTCACGCCGAGGCCCGGTAGGCGGCGACGACCTCGGCGGCGGTCCCGTCGGCCCGGACGCGTCCGTCCTCGACCCACAGCGCGCGGTCGGCGCGCGCGGCCAGGTCGAGGTCGTGGGTGGCGACGACGACCTGAGCGACGTGGGCGGGCGGGTCCCGCAGGACGTCACCCACCCGCCGGGCGGTCCGCAGGTCCAGCAGCGTGGTGGGCTCGTCGGCCAGCAGGACGCGCGGTTCGGTGGCCAGGACGGTCGTCAGGGCGAGCAGCTGCCGCTGCCCGGAGGAGGTCTCGCGCACGGAGCGGTCGGCCAGCGCGCCCAGCCCGGCCGCCGCGAGCAGTTCGCGCGCCCGCGCCGTCCGGTCGCGGACCCCGGTGCGGCGCAACGACAGCGCGACGTCCTCGACGGGGGTGGGCATGACGAGCTGGGCGTCGGGGTCGGTGAAGACGAACCCCACGTGGCGGCGCAGCTCCTTGAGCCGTTCCTCGGGGTCGAGGCCGTCGACGAGGACCCGTCCGGCCGAGGGCAGGACGAGGCCGTCGAGCAGCCGCAGGAGGGTGGACTTGCCCGAGCCGTTGGGGCCGACGAGGACGGTGAAGCGGTCCGTCAGCTCCAGGTCCAGCGGGTGCAGGACGACGCGGTCCTCGGCGTCGACCCGCACGGCTTCGAGCCGGATCACGCGCGGGGGGTCCTCAGCGGGTCAGGCGGGGGAACGCGCGGTGCACGGGGGCGGCGACGAGCACGGTGAGGACGACCTTGACGAGGTCGCCGGGCAGGTAGGGCGCGCAGAACCCGGCGGCGGTGACCAGGTCCAGGTGGCCGGCGACCGCCATGCCGGGGATGCCGCCGGCGTAGACGACGCCGATGCCGCCCAGGAGGGCGCCCAGGGCGGTGCCCAGGACGGTGCGGCCGCGGCGCGCGCCGGCGCGGGTGATCCAGCCGACGACGAACGCCGCGAAGGGCCAGGACAGGATGAACCCGGCGCTCGCCCCGGCCAGGACGCCGACGCCGGCGCCGCCGTTGGCGAACACCGGGACGCCCACCAGCCCCACCAGGACGTACAGCGCCGCCGCGGCGGCCCCGCGCCAGGGCCCCAGCACCGCCCCGCACAGCATGATCCCCAGCGTCTGCAGGGTGATCGGGACGCCGAGCCCGCCCACGGCGATGCCGGGGGTCAGGGCCAGGGCGCACACCAGGGCGGCGAACACGGCGACGAGGGCGAGGTCGCGGGAACGGTCGGCGGGACGGCGGATCCCGGCCGTGGGCTTCGACGCCTGCCGCGTGGAGGGGGTCACCCCGGGGAATGTAGCCGAACGGCGCGGCGGTCAGGTCCCGTCCGCCGCGTCCGTCGGGGGCACCGCGCCGCGGCGCCGGGGGCGCTGCCCCCTAGCCTTCGGGACGGACCCCACCGGAGGAGAGCACCGTGAGAGCCGTCGTCGTCCACGCCGCCGCCGACCTGCGGGTCGAGGACGTCCCCGCACCGGAGGTGCCCGAGGGCGGGGCGCTGGTCCGGGTCGTCTACGGCGGCATCTGCGGGTCGGACCTGCACTACGCCCGCGACGGCCGCAACGGCCCGTACGCCGTGACCGAGCCGCTGACCCTGGGCCACGAGGTCGTGGGGGTCGTCGAGCGGCTGGGGGCGGGGGTGGTGGCGCCGGCCGTGGGGACGCGGGTGGCGGTCCACCCGGCGACCCCGTCGGCCCCGGCGGGGGCGGTGGAGCCGACCGGCCTGCACCTGCGCCGGGGCGGGGCGTACCTGGGCAGCGCCTCGACGCAGCCGCACACCCAGGGCGGCCTGACGGAGCTGCTGGCCGTGCGGGCCGCTCAGCTGCGGCCGCTGCCGGACGGCCTGCCGCTGCGGCGGGCGGTGCTGGCCGAGCCGCTGGCCGTGGCGCTGCACGGGGTGGGGCGGCTGGGGTCGCGGGTGGCGGGGGCCCGGGCGCTGGTCAGCGGGGCGGGTCCGATCGGGGCGCTGGCGGTGGCCGCGCTCAAGCACGCGGGGGCCGCGCACGTCACGGCCGCCGACCTGCAGGCGCTGCCGCTGGCGGTGGCCGGGCGGGTCGGCGCCGACGCGCTGGTGGACCTCTCGGCCGGGGGCACCGTTCCGGAGGAGGCCTTCGACGTCGCCGTGGAGGCGGCGGGGGTCCTGCCCTCGCTGCGGACGGCGATCCGCGCGGTGCGGCCCGGCGGGGCGGTCCTGCAGCTGGGGATCCTGCCCGCCGGCGACCTGCCGGTCCCGGTCTCCGACGTCGTCGCCCGGGAGGTGGCGCTGTTCGGGACGCAGCGCTTCGACACCGAGCTGGACGCGGCGGTGGCGCTGCTGGCGGCGGACGAGTCGCTGGCGGCGGTGGTGACGGACGTGTTCGGGGTCGAGGACGCCGTCGCGGCGTTCGCGCGGGCCGCGGACTCGGCGGCGTCGTCCAAGACGGTCGTGCAGCTGGGCCCGGACCCCGACCTCCCCTGACCCCCCGGTGATCGAGCGCTCCGGTGGTCGGGCACAGCGCTAGAGGACCGCCAGCATCCCGCCGTCGACGTGCAGCACCTGGCCGTTGACGAAGGCCGAGGCGTCGGAGGAGAAGAACAGCAGCGCCCCCACCAGGTCCTCGACCTGCCCCCACCGCCCCGCCGGCGTGCGGGACTCCACCCACCGGCTGAACTCCTCGTCGGCCACCAGCGCGGCGGTCAGCTCGGTGGCGAAGTACCCCGGCCCGATGGCGTTGACCTGGATGCCGGAACCGGCGAGGTCGGCGCACATGCCCTTGGTGAGCATCTTCAGCCCGCCCTTGGTGGCCGAGTACGGCGCGATCCCGGGGCGGACGACCTCGCTCTGGACGGACAGGACGTTGACGATCTTGCCCCGGCCGCGGTCCTGCATCCGCCGCGCCACCGAGCGCGCCACGTAGAACGCGCTGGACAGGTTCACCTCCAGCATCCGGGACCAGTCGGCGTCGCTGAACTCGGTGAACGGGGCCCGCTGCTGCATCCCGGTGTTGTTCACCAGGACCTCGAGGGCGAACCCGTCGGCCTCCAGGCCCGCCACGGCCTCCTCGACGGCCACCGGGTCGGTGACGTCGAAGGCGCGGCCGACGGCCCGACCGGGGCCGTGGTCGCTCAGCCGCGCGGCCACCTCCCCGGCCACGACGGGGTCGCGGCCGTTGACGACGACGGTGGCCCCGGCCCGCACGAGGCCGGTGGCCAGGGCCAGGCCGATCCCGCGGGTGGAGCCGGTGACGAGCGCGACCCGGCCGGTGACGTCGAACAGCGCGGCCGGGTTCACCGGTCCGCGTCGGGGTGCGCGTCGGGGTGCGCGTCGGGGTGGGCGTCGTGCTGCGCGTCGTCGTGGTGCGGGGCGCCGGGGTGGCGCAGGTCGCCGAGCAGCCCGGGGTCGCGGCCCTCCAGCGGGCCCTGCGCCGGGTCGAACTCCTCGGGGTAGCCCTCGGGGACGTGCGGGACCCCGGGCTCACCGGCGCTGCGCGCCTGCCGTTCGGCGGCGACGTCGTCCTCGACGTCGCGGTGGTCGTGCGGGGCGGGGTGGTGGAACTCCTGCGGTGCCGTGGTCACCGGTCCATCCTGCGCGCGGGCGCACCGCGCCGCACGACGGCTTCCAGTCGTACGGACGTTCTGATAGCTTTCCGTCCGTGGCCCGCCGCACCGATCCCGACCGCCGGGACCGCATCGTCGAGACCGTCCTCGACGTCATCGCCGAGCACGGCACCGCGGGCGCCACCTACCGGACCGTCTCCGCGGCCGCCGACGTCCCCCTGGGCTCGATGACGTACCACTTCCCCACCCGCGACGGCATGCTGCTGGCGGCCTTCACGCACCTGGCCGACACCATGCACGCCCGGTTCGACCGCGTCCTGGCCGAACTCCCCCCGGGGTCGGACCCCCGCGAGGGCGTCGTGCGGATCATCGCCGGCGAGGGCGTCGAGCACCGGCGGGACATGGTGCTGCAGACCGAGTTGTGGACCCTCGCCGTCCGGGACGAGCGGTACCGCGAACTCGTCCAGCAGTGGATGTCCCGCTCCCGCGCCTCCCTGGCCCGGTACTTCCCCCCCGACCTGACTCCCGTCATCGACGCCCTGCTCGAAGGCCTGGTCCTGCACAGCTGGATCTCCGTGGAGGGTTTCGACCTCGACCGCGTCCGGGCCGCCGTCCGGCGCCTCACCGGCCCGCTGGAAGGTTTCCCGTGACCGTCTCCCCCACCCGCGTGCGCGCCGCGCTGACGACGGCGTTCGCCTGCACCGGCCTGACCATGGCGACGTGGGTCTCGCGAACCCCCGCGATCCGCGACGTGACCCACTCCAGCACCGGGCAGATGGGTCTGGTCATCGCCGGGCTGTCCGCCGGGTCCCTCGTCGGCATCGCCGTCGGCGGGACGTACGTGGCCCGCGCCGGTGCGCGCTCGGTCGTGCGCACCGGGATGCTCGCCATCGCCGCGGGGTCGGTCGTCGTCGCCGCCGGGGCCGGACTGGGGCACGCCCCGCTCGTCGCGCTCGGCCTGGCCCTGCTCGGGTTCGGGATGGGCTCGGGCGAGATCGCGCTCAACGTCGAGGGCGTCGCCCTGGAGGCCGCGGTCCGGCGCACGGTCGTGCCCAGCCTGCACGGCGCCTACAGCAGCGGCCTGTGCGTCGGGGCCCTGCTCGGGCTGGCCGCCAACGCCACCCGCCTGCCCGTCCCCGCCCACCTGCTGGCCGTCGCCGTCCTCACCGCCGCGGCCACGGGGTGGCTGGTGCGGAACCTGGCGCCCGGCACGGGCCGGGAGGAACGGCGAGCCTCGAACGTGCCCCTGCGCGAGACCGTCGGCGGGTTCCTGTCGGTGTGGCGGGAGACGCGCACCCTGGCCATCGGCGTCATCGTGCTCGGCATGGCCCTCGCGGAGGGTTCGGCCGGGGACTGGCTGCCCCTCATCGTCGTCGACGGCTTCTCCCTCACCGCCACGACGGGAGCGCTGGTCTACGCGTTCTTCGGCGCCGCCATGGCCGCGGGCCGCTTCGGCGGCGGTCACTTCCTCGACCGCCACGGCCGGACCCCCGTCGTGGTCGCCTCGGCCGCGGCGGCCGTCGTCGGCATCGCCCTGGTCTCCTTCGCCCCCGGCATCGAGGTCGCCGTGGCCGGTGTCCTGCTGTGGGGCCTCGGCGCCGCCCTGGGTTTCCCCGTCGCGCTGTCCGCCGCGGGCGACGACCCGGTCGGCGCGGCCCGACGGGTCAGCGCGGTCGCCACCATGGGCTACCTCGCGTTCCTCGTCGGCCCACCCGTCCTGGGGTTCGTGGGCGAGCACGTGGGACTGCGCGGCGCCATCCTGCTCGTGCTCGTCGTGGTCGCCGTGTCCGGCGCCTTCGCACGGGCCGTCGCCGAACCACCCGTCCACCCCGCCCGAGAGGCAGCGTGACCGCATGAGCACCGGAGTGACCGTCCCCCGCGACCTGCCCGCCGCGGACCTCCTCCCCTTCGCCCGCCGCGCCGAGGCGCTGGGTTTCTCCAGCCTCTGGGTCATCGAGGACCTCGGTTTCCGCGGCGGTTTCGCCCAGGCCGCCGCGGCGCTCGCGGTGACCGAGCGGATCGGCGTGGGGCTGGGCATCGCCCCCGCCGCCGCGCGCAACCCCGTCTTCACCGCCATGGAGGCCTCGACCCTGGCCGAGCAGTTCCCCGGCCGCTTCACCCTCGGCCTGGGGCACGGGGTCCCGACCTGGATGCGGCAGGTCGGCGCCTGGAGCAGGAGCCCCCTGACGTCGCTGTCGGAGCACCTCGACGCCGTGCGCCGGCTCCTGCACGGCGAGACCGTGACGGTGGACGGCGACCGCGTGCACCTCGACGGGGTCCGGCTGGAGTTCGCCCCCGAGGTCCCGCCCGCCGTGGTCGCCGGGGTGCGCGGGCCGAAGTCGCTCGCGCTGTCGGGCCGGGTCGCCGACGGCACCCTGCTCGCCGAGCCCGTGACCCCCGAGTACGCGCGCGCCGCCCGCGAGCAGATCGGCGCCGGCCCCGGGCACCGGCTCACCGGGTACGAGCTCGCCGTCGTGGACGACGACCCCGCCGCGGCCCGCGCCGCCGTCCGCCCGGGGCTGCTGTGGGTCGGGACGCCCGACGCGGCCGTCCACACCGCCACCTCCCCCTACGCCGAGGAACTGCTCGCCCTGCGCGCCTCCTGCGCGGACGCGGACGAGTTCACCCGCCGCATGCCCGACGCGTGGGTCGACGACCTCACGCTGGCCGGCACGCCCGACCGCGTGCGGTCGCGGATCGCCGAGCTGCGGGCGGCCGGGCTGGACGAGGTCGTGCTGTTCCCCGTCGGCGACCCGCTGCGGTCCATCGACTCCCTCGCCCGCGCCCTCCCCTGACCGGGCAGCCCCCGCTCCGGAACCGGCCCCCGTCATCGACCCCAACGGTGATCAAGCACTTCGGTGATCAAGCACTTCCGGGGTCAAGCACTTCCGGGGTCAAGCACTTCCGGGGTCACCACGTGCGGCGACGGTTCCGGGGCGCCACCCCGAGGATCTCGCCGACGGCCAGTTCCAGGTCCATCGCCCGCCCGAAGACGTGCCCGGAGTGCGCCACGAGGACCGTCCACCCCTGACCGGCGAGCCAGGCACGCCGCCGGGTGTCCCGGGCGAAGGCCACGGGGCCGGCGTGCGGCTCGAAACCGTCGTACTCGACCGCGAGGCGCCGTTCCTCCCAGCCGGTGTCGAGCCGGTAGTGCCGGCCGTTCGGGCGCTCGACGCGGATCTGCGTCTGCGGGCGGTCGAACCCGGCGTCGACCAGGCGGAGCCGGCACGCGCTCTCCCCCGGGGACTCCGACCCCGCGTCGGCGGCTCGCAGGAGGTGCCGGGCCTGCCCGACACCGCGGTCGCCCCGGACCTCCTCGAGCCGGTCGAGGAGGTCGTCGCGGTCCCGGAGCCCCTGGCGCAGAGCACGGTCCAGCATCGCGATCGCCACGTCGGGCACGCAGTACCGGGCGATGTCGAGGACCGTGCGCTGCACGGTGGTGACGGGCAGGCCGCCGAGGGAGGTGACGTCACCGCGGAGGGTGGACGTGCAGCTCAGGACCCCCGGGCGGCGGACGCGTTCGGCACCGCGGGGGACGGTGCACTCCAGGGGCAGCCGCTCGTGGCGCTCGCGGTGGCTGAACACGTGGAAACCGTGCAGGGCGGCGGCGGTCCGGCGCGAGATCGCCGCTCCCGCGGGCAGGGCCTGGGCCAGGGCGGCGATCCGGTCGGCGTCGTCGAGCGAGAGGTCGACGAGCCGGTGCGCGAGGTCAGCGGTCCGGGGCGGTGGGGACACGGCGGAAGCGTGCCCGACCCGGGTGGGCAGCCCCGGGAGTTGTCCACAAGTGCTTGATCACCGCAGTGCTTGATCACCGCAGTGCTTGATCACCGGGGAGGGGTCGAGCGGGGAGGGGTCAGCTGAAGCCGAACTCACCGGCCAGCACGAGGGCGGCGGCGCCCTGGAGCACGCCGTTCTCGCGCAGGGCGCCCATCCGGACCCGGACGGCGGGGCCGGTGGTGGGCAGCAGCGTCCCCTCCACGGTCTCGGCGGCGGCTTCCAGCAGCGGGCCGTCGAGCAGGTCGGCGGGGCCGGTGAGCAGGACCTCCTCGAGGTCCAGGGCGGCCACGACGGGGGCCAGGACCGTCCCGAGGCGCCGGCCGGCGTCGCGCAGCGCGGCGCGGCGGCGGGCCGGGGTCCGGCCCGCGAGGGTCCGCTCCAGGTAGGCGGGGGCGACGATCGTCTCCAGGCAGCCGCGGCGGCCGCACTCGCACGGCTCCCCCCGGGGGTCGACGGTGAGGTGGCCGATCTCCCCGGCGGCCAGCCGGTGCCCGCGCACGAGGTGGCCGTCCAGGACGATCCCGGCCCCGACCCCCTGGCCGACGACGACGGCCATGAACCCCGAGGAGGACGCCTCGCCGTAGGTGAACTCCGCCAGGGCGGCGGTGTCGGCGTCGTTGGCGACGTGCACCCCGATCCCGAGGGCGGTGGTCAGCGCCTCGGCCAGCGGCAGGTCCTTCCAGCTGAGCCGGACGGACTCGACGATGCCGCCGGCCGCGTCGACGATGCCGGGGGTCCCGATCCCGACCCCGACGACGCGCTGCGGGGAGGAGTCGACGGCGTCGCGGCAGAGCCGTTCCAGCGCCGCGAGCGCGTCCTCGCCCCGCAGGCCGGAGAAGTCCTCGGTGCGCTCGGTGACGACGGTGCCCGTGAGGTCCAGCACGGCGACGCGGGCCAGCGGCAGGCGTTGCAGGTCGACGGCGACGACGTGGTGCTCGGTCGAGCGCAGCCCGACCATCATGGCCGGCTTGCCGACCCGCCCCTCGGGCCGCAGGCCCAGCTCGGCGACGAGGCCGTCGGCGAGCAGCTCCCCCACGATCTCGGAGACGGTGACGCGGGTGAGCCCGGTGGCGCGGGCCAGGTCGGCGCGCGAGACCGGACCGGAGTGGAAGAGGAGCCCGAGCACGACCGCGCGGTTGTGGGCCCGCGCCTGGGTCGGGAGCACCTTGGCGCTGGGCCGCAGGCCCCGGGTCGACGTGCGCCAGGGGGTGGGGTGCGGCCGCACGGTGGCGACGGGCGGGCTGGTCACACGGATTAGTTTCCACCACGTACGAACTTCCGGCAAGCACCCCTTCACGAGATGGGCAGGAAGGGTTACATTCCTGTTAAGCAGGCGTCCTAACACTTGTCACGCGCCGCCGGCAGTGCGAAGACTCATCGCCGAGTCCCCCACCGCCCGGCACCCCGCACCACCCGCACGTGCCACCGCACCCCCGCCCCGGACCGAGAGGCTGCCTCCCATGACCCTGACCCGACGTTCCCTCCTCGCCGGCGCCACGAGCGCCGCCGTCCTCGGCGGTCTCGCCGCGTGCGGGAACGACACCTCCTCCGGCGGCAGCGGCGGCTCGGGGGGAGGCGGCAGCAAGGACCTGCGCGTGTGGTTCATGGAGGACTCCATCCCCGAGCAGACCCGCACCTGGCTGAAGCAGACCTTCGAGGAGCAGAACGCCGGCAGCACCCTGACCATCGAGGTCCAGCAGTGGGACGGCATCGTCTCCAAGCTGCAGACCAGCCTGGCCAGCAAGGACTCCAGCCCCGACGTCGTGGAGTTCGGCAACACCCAGGTGGCGCTGTTCTCCTCCGTCGGCGCGCTGCTGGACATCTCCGACGCCGAGGAGACCCTCGGCGGCAGCGACCTCATCCAGAGCTTCATCGACGCCGGGTCGTGGGAGGGCAAGCTCTACGCCACGCCGCTGTACGCCGGCGCGCGCGTCTACTACTACCGCAAGGACCTGTTCGCCCAGGCCGGCATCGCCGTCCCTACCAGCCTCGACGAGCTCGTCGCGGCGGCCAAGACCCTGCACGCGGCCAACCCCGAGGGCACCCCGGAGTTCTCCGGGATCTACATGCCCGGCGCCGACCCGCACACCAACGAGGGCTGGCTGTTCACCCACGGCGGCCAGTACGCCGAGCAGGACGGCGACACCTGGAAGGGCACGCTGTCGACGCCGGAGTCGCAGGCCGCCCTGGTGCAGGTGCAGGACCTCATGGAGAACGCGACGAAGTACGCGCTGGACTCCAATGACAACGTGCAGGCCGCCCACCAGCTGTTCAACGCCGGCAAGCTCGGCATCTACAGCGCCCTCAACGTCGCGGCCGCCAAGATCGACCAGGCGATGTGGGACGCCGACAAGGTCGGCGTCCTGGCCCTGCCGGGCCTGACCCCGGGCAGCATCGGCCACACCTTCTCCGGCGGTTCCAGCATCGGCATCTCCGCGAACAACCACAACGCCGACCTGTCCCGCGCCGTGCTGGAGCTCGTCTACTCCGACGAGTTCATGACCGACATGGCGAAGGTCGGCGGCTGGATCCCCGGCCGCACCTCGTTCGCCTCGAACCTGACGGGCCCCACGGGCTCGATCGCGCAGGAGATCATCGAGAACTCCGTGCTCACCCCGAACTCCCCGCAGTGGGGCGTCCTGGACGGCAACAACGTGCCGCGCGACTTCTGGGTCCGGCTGGCCCGCGGCGAGGACCCGAAGACCGTCGCCGCCGAGGTCGACAAGACCGTCGCCGACGCGCTCAACAAGGGCTGAGCATGGTGTCCGACCAGCTCACGACCGCACCGGCGGGCACCGCCCGCCCCCGGCGGGGGCCCACGGCGCGCACGGGCCCGCGCCGGCGCCGCAGCTCGCTGGCCGTCCCCTACCTGCTGCTCGTCCTGCCCGTCGGCCTGGTCTGCCTGGCCATGGGGTACCCGCTGGTGCGGCAGTTCGTCATGTCGTTCCAGGAGTTCGGGCTGGCCCAGCAGTTCGGGCAGCCACCGGAGTGGGTCGGCCTGCAGAACTACACCGACGTCCTGAGCGACCCCTACTTCTGGGTCGTGACCGCCCGCTCGATCGCCTTCTGCGCGGCCTGCGCGGCCATCACCATGGGCATCGGCATCGGGTTCGCGCTGCTGCTGCAGAAGCTGTCCACCGGCCCGCGCGTGGCGTTGCAGGTCGCGCTCGTCCTGGCCTGGGCGATGCCGCCGGTGTCGGCCCTGACCTCCTACATCTGGCTGACCGAGCCGCGCTACGGCGTCGTCAACTGGTTCCTCACCTCGATCGGTCTGGAGGGCTTCGCGGGGTTCTCCTGGCTGGCCGACAACCAGTGGACGTTCTTCGGGGTCGCGGCCACGACGGTGATCTGGACGTCGGTGCCGCTGGTGACCCTCATGACGTACGCGGCCCTGACGCAGCTGGACACCGAGGTGCTGGAGGCCTCCGAGCTCGACGGCGCCGGCGGGTTCGCCCGCCTGCGGCACGTGACGCTGCCGATGATCCGGCCGGTGGTGCTGCTCGTGGCGATGCTGGAGATCATCTGGGACCTGAAGGTCTTCACCCAGATCAACGTCCTGCAGGGCGTCGCGGGCAACAACGACGCGACGAACCTGCTGGGCACCTACGTCTACCAGACGGGGATCGGCGGCGGGGAGTACGGGACGGCGTCGGCGCTGGCCACCGTGATGCTCCTCATCGTGCTGCTGATGACCTGGCGGTACATGCGCACGCTCATGAAGCAGGGGGACATCTGATGGCCGCGACCACCGCGGGGACGACCCCGCTGTTCGACACGAAGACGCGCTCGGCGGCCAACCGGCGACGGCCGCTGTGGAACGTCGTGGCCGTGCTGTTCGCGCTGGTGTGGGTGTTCCCCATCTACTGGATGGTCAACTCCGCGCTCATGCCCGAGGACCGGCTGCGGTCCTCCCCTCCCCTGCTGGCGCCGATCCACCCGACGCTGCGCGCGTTCGACCAGGTGGTGCACTCCCAGCAGTTCTGGACGGCCATGGGCTTCAGCCTGAGCGTCACGCTGCTGTCCGTCGCCGTGTGCGTCGTCGCGGCGCTGTTCGGGGCCGTGGCCCTCAGCCGCTTCTCCTTCATCGGCCGGCGCGGGGTGCTCATCGCCGTGCTCGTCGTGCAGATGGTCCCGGCCGAGGCGCTGTTCATCTCCCAGTACCGCATGCTCGACGGGTGGGGGCTGCTGAACTCGGTGCCCGGCCTGTCGCTGCTCTACATGGGCATGATCGTCCCGTTCACCCTGTGGATGCTCAAGGGTTTCGTCGACGGCGTCCCGGCCGAGCTGGAGGAGGCCGCGATGGTCGACGGGTGCTCGCGGTTCACCGCCTTCACCCGGGTGACCCTGCCGCTGCTGGGGCCGGGCCTGGTCGCCACCGGCGTGTTCGGCTTCCTCGTCGCGTGGAACGAGTACACCCTCGCGTTCATCGTGCTGGCCTCCGGCGACCGGATGACCCTGCCGGTCTGGCTCAAGACGTTCTCCTCGAACCTGCAGGAGACCGACTGGGCCGGCGTCATGGCCGGCTCCACGCTCATCGCCGTCCCCGTCCTCGTCGTCTTCATCCTCGTCCAGAACGCCATGACCAAGGGCATGGTCGCCGGCGCCGTCAAGGGCTGACCCCCACCACCGACCTGGAGCTCCCCCGTGCCTGTCACCCCGTTCCCCCGCCCGAAGTCGATGACGACCACGAGCGGCGGCGGACCCGCCGCCGACGCGCCCGTGCGGGTCGTGCTCGACGCCTCGACCCCCGCCCAGGGCTTCCGCCTGCAGACCTCGGCCGACGGGGTCACCGTCACCCACGCCGACGCGGCCGGGCTGCGGTACGCCCTGGCGACGCTGGACCAGCTGCGCGCCGACCGGGACTTCACCACCACGTCCTACGACATCAGCGACCACCCCGACTTCGGCGTCCGCGGGTTCATGCTGGACATCAGCCGCGACCGCGTCCCCACCCGGCGCACGCTGGCCCGCTGGGTCGACGTGCTGGCGCTGGCCCGGGTCAACTCCTTCGAGCTGTACACCGAGCACACGTTCGCGTTCACGGGTGAGCAGGCCGTGTGGCAGGACGCCTCCCCCCTGACCGCCGCCGACGTGCGGTGGCTGGACGCGCTGTGCGCCTCGCGCGGGATCGAGCTGGTCTGCAACCAGAACACCCTGGGCCACATGGAGCGCTTCCTGAAGGTGCCCGAGCACGCCGAGCGGGCCGAGAACGAGGACGGGTTCACGATGCGGGGGCAGCACCGCCCGCCCAGCACCGTCGAGCCGAGCGCGGAGAACGCGGCGTTCGTCCAGGGCCTGCTGGAGGACGTCGTCCCCCACTTCCGGACGAAGCGGCTGAACATCGGCGCCGACGAGCCGTGGGAGCTGGGCACCGGCAAGAGCGCCCAGCGCGCCGAGGAGGTCGGCCTGGGCACGGTGTACTTCGAGTACGTCACGCAGGTCATGCGGCCGTGGCTGGACCGCGGGTACACCGTGGAGTTCTGGGCCGACGTCTTCGGCGACCACCCCGAGCTCATGGACGAGGTGCCCGCCGGCGCGGTGCCCGTCGTGTGGCAGTACGACTCCCCCGCGCTGCTGGCCGACGTCGTCGACGCCGCCTCCCCGGGCCAGGTGCAGGAGTGGCGGTCCCTGGGCGTCGACGTCACCGCGCTGCGCGAGGGCTTCCGCGACCGGGCCAAGCTCCTGCTGGAGGCCGGGGTCCCGTTCTGGGTGGCTCCTGGGGCCAGCAACTGGAACTCCCTGCTGGGCCGCTGGGACAACGCCGTGGCGAACATGGTCGACGCCGCCGAGGTGGGGCTGGAGAACTCCGCGCAGGGGTACCTCAACACGTCCTGGGGCGACCACGGGCACTGGGACCCGCCGTCGGTCGCGTTCGGCCCGGCGCTGTTCGGCGGGGCGGTGTCCTGGTCGCTGGAGGCCAACCGGGACGTGGACGTCGCCGCGGTCCTGTCCGAGGCCGTCCTCCTGGACCCCACGGGCCTGACCGGTGACGTGCTGGTCCGCGCGGGCGGGGTGTGCCAGGCGCTGGGGGCGCCGCTGCTGAACGCGTCCCCGCTGTGCCTGGTGCTGCGCGAACCGGACCAGCTGAAGCCGTGGGCCGTCCCGTCCCCGCAGGCGCTGGCCGCCGTGCACGAGACCCTGACCGGCTGCCTGGCCGACCTGGCCGCGGCCGACCCCGCGGCGGCCGACGGGGACGTCGTGGTCCGCGAGCTGACGCAGGCCCTGCGGCTGAGCGACCTCGCGGTCCGGCTGTTCCAGGCCCGCGCCGACGACGGTTCCTTCGACGCGGCGGCCGCCCCGCGGCTGCTCACCGAGCTCGAGGCCCTGCTGGAGGAGCAGCGGGCGTGCTGGCTGCTGCGGTCGCGGCCGGGCGGGCTGGCCGACAGCCTCGCGGAGTTCAGCCGGTTGCGGCACGCCCTGCTGCGCGCGGTGGGCTGAGCCGTGGCCGTGCTGACGTCCACCGGGACCGTGCGCGTCGGTCTGGACATCGGCGGGACGAAGATCGACGGGGTGGCGCTGGGGCCGGGCGAGGAGGTGCTGGCCACCCGCCGCAGCCCCACCCCGCACGGGGTCGTGGACGTCGTGGCGTGCGCGACGGCCCTCGTCACCGGGCTCCTCGACGACCTCGCCGGCGGCCTCGCGGGCGGCCTCGCCGGACCCGTGCGGCTGGAGGGCGTGGGCATCGGCGTCCCCGGTCTGGTGGACCCGGCGGACGGCACCGTCCGCAGCGCCGTGAACCTGGGTTTCGGGCCGGGACCGGTGGACCTGGCGGGGATGCTGAGCGTCGCCGTGGGCGGGGTGCCCGTCGTCGTCGAGAACGACGTGAAGGCCACGACGTGGGGCGCGCACACGCTGCTCGCCCCCGCCGGGGACCTCGCCCTGCTGTCCCTGGGCACGGGCCTCGCGGCCGGGCTGGTCGTGAACGGCGAGCTCCTGCGGGGGGCGGGGGCGGCCGCCGGGGAGATCGGCCACCTCGCCCTCGACCCGCAGGGCCACCGGTGCAACTGCGGTCAGCGCGGCTGCCTGGAGACCGTGGCGGCGGGTTCGGCGTTGCGGCGCGACTGGCCGCACGGCGGCGAGGGCCGGTCGGCGGACCACCTGTTCGCCGCGGTCGCGGCGGGCGACCCGGCCGCGGTCGCGGTCCTGGACCGCTGGTCGGCGGGCGTGGCGCTGGCCGTCCGCACCCTGGGGCTGACGTTCGACCCGTCCGTCGTCGTCCTGGCCGGCGGGGTCGCCGCCGTCGGGGAACCGCTGCGCCGCAGCGTGGCCGGGGCCCTGCGCCGGCAGGCGGCCGGGTCGGCGTTCCTGCGCGGCCTGGCGCTGGACGAGCGCCTGGCGCTGCTGCCGCCCGGCCGTCCCGTCGCCGCGATCGGCGCGGCCGCCGCACCGGCCTGACCGGTCCGACCCCGGCGGCCCCGCGGGGACCGCTCAGTCGTCGGGGACGGTCACGACCCGGTTCTGGTAGGCCCACACGACGGCCTGCAACCGGGATCGGACCCCCAGCTTGGGCAGCATCCGCGCCAGGTGCGACTTCACGGTCGACACCTCCACCACCAGCTCGGCGGCGATCTCCTCGTTCGACATGCCCTGCGCGAGCAGCAGCAGCACGTCGCGCTCGCGCGCGGTGAGGAGGTCGCCGCCCGCGCGCGCCCGGACCGGCTGCAGGCGGCGGCGGGTGACGAACTCGCGCAGGACCCGGCGGGTCAGCGCCTGGTCGATCGTGCCGCCGCCCGCCGCGACCTGGCGCACCGCGGCCACGATCGTGTCCGGGTCGGCGTCCTTGAGCAGGAAACCCGACGCGCCCGCCTCCAGCGCCCCGAACACGTAGTCGTCCAGGTCGAACGTCGTCAGCACCAGCACCGGGACCGCCGGGTCGGCGTCGGGGCCGCACAACGCGCGCGCGACCTCGATGCCGTCGCGCACGGGCATCCGCACGTCCAGGCACGCCACGTCCGGGGCGGTCGAGCGGGCCAGTTCCAGCGCCTGCCCGCCGTCGGCGGCCACCGCGACGACGGTCAGGTCGGGTTCGGCCTCCAGCAGGGCCGAGAGCCCGGCCCGCACGAGCGGCTGGTCGTCGGCCACGAGGACCCGGATCACGCGCCGCCCCCGGGCCCGGCCGGGCGCTCGACCGAGAACTCCACGCACCACCCGCCGTCGGGCGTGGGCCCGTACCGCACCGTCGCCCCGACGAGGTCGGCGCGCTCGCGCATGCCGCGCAGGCCGAAACCGCCCGCCGTCCGGCGCGGCGCGGGCGCCGCCGGGGCGCTGTTGCGGACCTGCACCCGCAGCCGCGCGGGGTCCCGGTCGTCGACCTCGACGCGGCAGTCGGCCCCCGGGGCGTGCACGGCCGCGTTCGACAGGGCCTCCTGCACCGCCCGGTACGCGGCGAGCTGGGCCAGCGGGCCGACCCCCGACCCCAGCGCGACCCCCTCGCGCGGGTGGGTGCGCAGGGTCACGGGGTGGGGGCTGCGGCCCACGAGGTCGGCGATCGTGGCGACCGACTCCACCGTCCGGTCGGCGGCGCCGTCCTCGCGCAGCAGCCCCACCAGCCGGCGCAGGTCGTCCAGGACGCTCGTGCTCTGGGCGCGGATCTGCCGGGCCCCCTCGTGGGCCCCGGCGGGGTCGGTGTCGATCTGCCGGTCCACGACCGCGGCCACGAGGGCGATGCCCGACAGGTGGTGCGCGGCGACGTCGTGCAGCTCGCGGGCCATCGCGGTGCGCTCGCGCGCCAGGGCCGCCTGCACCAGGGCCTCCTGCTCGCGCGAGCGCGCCACCCGCAGGTCCCGCCGGGAGCGCAGGACCAGACCGCCCACGGCCGGCAGCCCCACGAGGGCCGCGGCCTGCACCGCTCCCTCCAGGACGGGCCGCCCGCCGGCGGTCTCCCCCACCGCCACGGCCACTGCGGCCGCGAGCAGCACCGGCCACGCGCGGGAGGTGGCGCCGGCCACCGCGACGACGACCGCGACGACGACGGGCAGGCTCCCCAGGCCGTGCAGGCCGGGCGGCAGGAGCGCGGCGGAGGCCGCGGCGAGCGCCGCGACGACCGCGACGGTGGTCCGCGGCAGGGACCGGACCACGACGAGCGCGGCGGCCTGGGCGACCAGCGCGGCGGCGAGGGCCCACCAGGCGGGGGCGAGGGGGGCCGGCAGGTCCCCGGTCACCGCGGGGCCCTCGTCGGCGAGCAGGGCGGGGGCGGCCACGAGCAGGGCCAGGCCGACGGCGGCCGTCGCGCCGGCGACGAGGACGTCCCGGGAGCGCACGCGGACCGGCCCGGAACCCATCAGCGGAGTGTACGAGCCGGGGCGGGGCGGTACCCGAGCCGTCCGCGGGTGGCGACGAGCAGCGCCGCGGCGGCCACGGCCGAGACGGCGAACAGGCCGGGGACGACGCGGTCGGCGGACATCGCCGGGTAGACCTCGGTCCACAGCGTCGAGACGGTGTTGTTCACCCCGACGTGCAGCAGCGTCACGACGGGCAGGCTCTCGCCGGTGCGGTTGAAGACCCAGGCGACGACGACGTTGAAGGTGACGCAGAACCCGGTGAACCAGAGCACCTGCGTCCACGGCGAACCCGGGTACCCGCCCCAGTCGCTGAGGAACAGCGGCAGGTGCCACAGCGCCCACAGCGGCCCCAGGACGGCCACGGCGCCCGTGGGCCCGAACCGCTCCTGCAGCCGGGGCAGGGCGAAGTCCCGCCAGCCCGGTTCCTCGGCCAGCCCCGTCGTGAAGACCTGCACGACGAGCCCGGGGACGAGGGCGGCCAGCACCAGCGGCGCGGGCGCCTGGACGACGCCGCCGGACAGCGGCAGGCCCGAGGCCAGGACCAGCAGCGGGACGCCGAGCAGGGCCAGGGCGTACCAGCGGCCGGGGACCCGCCAGCGCCACAACCGGCCGAACCAGCGGCGCAGCCCGGCGCGGCCGTCGACGAGGGCCGTGACGAGGAAACCCGCGCCGAGCGGGCCGAGGAGGGCGCCGGGCAGGACGCCGGAGAACTGGGCGGTGCCGAGGAGTTCGGGGAAGCGCAGGTCCCACACGCCGAGGCCGTGGGCGGACAGGACGTAGGGGGTCCAGGCGGCCCAGCTGGCGCCCAGGGCGATCACGAAGAACGCGACGAGCGGGTGGCGGGCGACGAGGGCGCGCAACCGCCCCCGCCCGACGCGTGCGGGGTCCTGCGCGGGGTCCTTCTCCAGGAGTCGGTTCACGCTGGGAACGCTAGGAACGCGGACCGGCCCGCCGCGACGTGCCGAAGGTGGAACCCGCGGGTTTGCGTCGAAAGGTGGAGGCGGGCGCTCAGGACGCCAGCAGCTGCCGCAGGAGCGCGTACAGCTCCTCCGGTTCCCCGGCGAGCATCTTCTTGACCAGCGCGGTCTGCTCGTCGGCGAGGACCTCGTAGGCGTCGCGCTCGACCCCGTCCAGGGTGGCCCGGGCCACGTCGGCGGGGTCGGTCTTGTCGAACGCGAAGCCCGCGCCCATGTCGGTGTCGGCGACGCCGAGGTGGACGGAGACGACGGAGGTCCCCTGCCCGGCGAGCTCGTGCCGCAGGGCGTTGCTCATGTTCCAGACGGCGGCCTTCGTGACGGCGTAGGCCGTGGCGCCGGGGACCGCCAGCCAGGAGGCGCTGGAGGCGACGTTCACGACGGTGCCCCCGCCGTTGCGCGCCAGGACGGGCGCGAACGCGCGGACCACGGCGAGGGTGCCCCAGAGGTTGGTGTCCATCTCGGCGTGGGCGGCGGTCAGGTCCCCCAGCAGGGTGGCGCCGGTCGCGATGCCCGCGTTGTTGACGAGGAGGTCCACGTCGGTGGCGACGCGGGCCGCCGCGGCGACGGACACCGGGTCGGTGATGTCGAGGGCGAGGCGTTCGACGCCGTCGAGGTCGACGAGGTCGGGGCGGCGGGCGGTCGCGTAGACCTTCGCGCCGCGTTCGACGAGCTGGGCGGCGAGGTGGCGGCCGATGCCGCGGTTGGTCCCGGTGACGAGCGCGGTGGCTCCGTTGATCTGCACGACCGGGACGCTAGGACCTGACACCGGTGTCAGGGGCAAGGGCGGGGCACCGCCCGGGCCGGGGCCGCCGTCACGCCCGGCCGTCACGCCCGGCCGTTACGCTCGGCCGGTGCGCATCGGCGAACTCGCGGAACGGGCCGGCGTCAGCGTCCGGTCGTTGCGCTACTACGAGCAGCAGGGTCTGGTCCCGGCGGGGCGCAGCGGCAGCGGGCAGCGCGAGTACGCCGAGTCCGACGTCCCGCGGGTCCGGTTCGTGCAGCTGCTGTACTCCGCGGGGCTGCCCAGCCGCAGGATCGTGGAGATCCTGCCGTTCCTGGACACCGGCGTCGCCACGGCGGGGATGATCGGCCACCTGGACGAGGAGCAGGACCGGCTCGAGCAGCGGATCGCCGAGCTGACCGCGGCCCGGGACCGGCTGCTGGAACTGCGGCAGGTCGCGTCCCAGTCCCGCGCGGGGCGGCCGGCGGCGGAGTGCCTGCTCGCGGCCGCCGAGGTCGCCGGGCGGTGACCGGGCCGGGAGCGCCTCAGGCCGGCACCACCGCCCGGTAGTTCTCCACCAGGTCCCGCCCGACCGAGGCCCAGTCGCGCCCGGCGACCGACGCCCGCGCCCGCCCGGCCAGTTCCCGCCGCGCCCCCGGGTCCTGGGACAGCCCCGCGACGACGTCGGCCAGGCCGCGCGCGTCACCGGGGGTGAAGAACGTGCCGTTGACGCCCGGGTCGACGATGTCGAGCAGGCCCCCCGCGGCGGGGGCCACGACGGGGACCCCGCTGGCCAGCGCCTCCTGCGCGGTCTGGCAGAACGTCTCGTGCCGCCCGGTGTGGACGAAGACGTCGAGGGAGGCGAAGACGTGCGACAGTTCCCGGCCGTGGACCATGCCGAGGAACTCCGCGCGGGGCAGGACCCGTTGCAGGTGAGCGCGTTGCGGCCCGTCACCGGCCACGACGAGGCGGACGCCCGGCAGGGCGTGGACGGACTTCAGCAGGTCGAGTTCCTTCTCCCTGGCCAGCCGTCCCACGTAACCCACGACGAGTTCACCGCGCGGGGCGACCCGGGCCCGGAGGGCGTCGTCGCGGAACTGCGGGTGGAACCGCTCGACGTCGACCCCGCGGGGCCAGCGGGAGACGTCGGGGAAACCCCGGCCGACGAGTTCGGCGCACACGGGCCGACTGGGGGCCAGGGTCCGGGCGGCCATCTCGTGGACGCGCCGCAGCCAGCGCCAGACGGCCTCGGAGGCGCCGCGCCAGCCGTAGCGCCGGGCGTAGCCGGGCAGGTCGGTCTGGTAGACGGCCACGGCCGGGACACCGGTCCGCTGGGCGAGGGTCGCGGCCTGGGCCCCGAGCACGGCGGGGGCGGCCAGGTGGACGACGTCGGGCCGGAAACCGCGCAGCGCCTGCGCGAGGCGGGGACCGGGGACGGCGAGGCGCTGCTCGGCGTAGCCGAGGAGCGGGGCCGAGGCGACGCGGACGACGGGCACGGACGCGCCGCCGGGCAGTTCGTGGCGGGAGGGGCCGGGTCCGGGGGCCACGACGAGCACCCGGTGGCCCTCGGACAGGAGGTGCTCGCAGACCTTCAGGACGGAACCGGTGACGCCGTTCACCTGGGGCAGGAAGGACTCGGTGACGATCGCTACTCGCACCCCACCAGGGTCGCGGGCGGGGGCGCCGCGCCCCACCCCCGACGGGCGGAGGCCGACTGAACGACGCGCGAACACTTCGATCCGGCCGTTCGCCTGAGATCGTTCCCAGAGGGCCCTACAGTGACGCGGGTGGACGAGCTGCTGCCGAAGACGCTGGTGGACGACCTGACGGACCGGGTGGCGCGACGCGCGGGCCGGCGGGTGGGGGCGCTGTTCTCCCGCGCGCTGCGCGAGACGGTCGAGCGGACCCCCACCGTGCGCCCGGACGGGTCGGTGTTCGTCGTCACCGGGGACATCCCCGCCATGTGGCTGCGCGACTCCACCGCCCAGTGGCAGACGTACCTGCTGCTGCTGGACCGCGCCCCGGCGCTGACCGACGTCGTCGCGGGGGTCCTGCGCACGCAGTTCGCCTCCATCCGGCACGACCCCTACGCCAACGCCTTCAACGACGGCCCCACCGGCCGCTGCCACGAACCGGGCGACACCAGCGACGACCCGTGGCTGTGGGAGCGCAAGTACGAGGTCGACTCCCTGGCCTTCCCGGTGCTGCTGGCCCACCGGCTGCGCCGCGCGACGGGGCGCGACGACCTGCTCGGGGCGGACGCGCACCCGGCGATGCGCCGCGTCGTGGACCTGTGGCGGCTGGAGCAGGACCACGAGGAACGCTCCCCCTACCGCTTCGTCCGCCCCACCGACCTGCGCAGCGAGACGCTCGACCGCGACGGCCTGGGCACGCCGGTGGCCCGCACCGGGATGACCTGGTCGGGGTTCCGCCCCAGCGACGACGCGTGCGAGCACGGCTACAACGTCCCGGCGAACCTGTTCGCCGCCCGCGCCCTGGACCACGTGGGGACCTTCGCCCGGGAGGTGTTCGCCGACGCGGACCTCGCGCGGGACGCCGGGGCCCTGGCCGGGGAGCTGCGGGCCGGGGTGGCCGAGCACGGCGTCGTGGACCACCCGGTGCACGGGCGGGTCTGGGCGTACGAGGTCGACGGCCTCGGCGGGGTGCTGCTGGCCGACGACGCGAACGTGCCGAGCCTGCTGTCCCTGCCGCTGCTGGGGGCCTGCGCGGCCGACGACCCGGTGTACCTGGCCACGCGCCGCCTGGTGCTGTCGGAGGAGAACCCGTGGTTCCACCGCGGCCGGGCCGCGGCGGGGATCGGCAGCCCGCACACCCCCGGCCGCTACGTGTGGCCCCTCGCGCTGTGCGTGCAGGCGCTGACGTCGGGCAGCGAGGAGGAGGCGGTGCGGACGCTGCAACTGATCGCCGACACCGACGACGGCACGCTGCACGTGCACGAGGGTTTCGACGTCGACGACCCCTCGCGCTGGACGCGCGAGTGGTTCTCCTGGGCGGACTCGACGTTCTGCGAGCTGGCCCTGTCCCTGCTGGGGCAGCGGGTGGGCGACCTGGACTGAGCGCGCTCAGCCCTCGCCGGCGCGCACCGCGGCGTCGATGACGCGGGTCAGCCCGTCGCGCAGCCGCTCCAGCTCGGGCAGGTCCACGCCGAGCCGGGCGACGATCTGCGGCGGCACCTGCAGGGCCTGCTCGCGCAGCGCCCACCCGGCGTCGGTGAGGGTCACGGCCAGGCTGCGCTGGTCCTCGGGCAGCCGCTTGCGCTCCAGGAGCCCGTTGGCCTCCAGGCGCTTGAGCAGCGGGGACAGCGTGGGCGGGTCCAGCTGCAGGGCCTCGCTGAGCTCCTTGACCGACAGGGGCTCGCGGCCCCACAGCGCGAGCATCACGAGGTACTGGGGGTGGGTCAGCCCCAGGGGTTCGAGCACGGGGCGGTAGACGGACAGGACGGTGCGGGCCGCGACGACGAGCGCGAAGCACACCTGGCGCTCGAGGGCCAGCGGGTCGGTCGTCTCGGTCGCGGTCACCGTCCCAGGCTACCCGTTCACGCACGAACCGTTCGTGCCGACGACCCCGGGTGAGGCCCGGGCGGGCCGCGGGCCGGCTCGCGCCGGGCCGGGCGGTCCGGCCCCGTCACCGCGCGTTCCGCTGCCGTCCGCTGCGCAGATCGCCTAGGTTCATCCCGTGCCCGACCTCGACGACCTGGACCGGCGCCTGCTCGCCGCCCTGCGGGCCGACGCCCGCGAACCGGCTGCGGCCCTCGCGCGGCGCCTGGGGGTCACCCGGGCCACCGTCACCCACCGCATCGAGCGGCTGCAGGCGAACGGGACGATCCTGGGTTTCACGACGCGCGTGCGCGACGGCGCCGACGGCGACGTGCGGGCCATCTCGTTCATCGAGCTGGAGGGGCGCGCCACCGACCGGGTCGTGGAGCACCTGCGGGGGCTGCCCGAGGTCGTCTCCCTGCACACCACGAACGGCGGGTGGGACCTGGTGGCCGAGATCCGCACGACCTCCCTGACGGAGTTCGACCGCGTGCTGGGCCGCATCCGGCAGGTCGAGGGGGTCGTGGACTCCGAGACGAGCCTGCTGCTGTCCTCGGTGGCGGGGTGAGCGTGCGCCGCAAGTTCAGCGTCCGGGACATCGCCGTCCAGTCCGGCCTGTCCGAGGCGACGGTCGACCGCGTGCTGCACGAGCGCCCCGGCGTGCGGGCCGCCACGGTCGAGCAGGTGCGCCGCGCCGTGGCCGACCTGGAGCGTCAGCAGTCGCAGGTGCGGCTGACCGGGCGCACCGTCATGTTCGACGTCGTCATGGCGGCCCCCCGCCGGTTCGCCGACGCCGTCCGCGCGGCGCTGGAGGTGGAACTGCCCGCCCTGCACCCGGCCACGGTGCGCGCGCGGTTCCACACCTGCGCGGGCGCCGGCGGCGACTGGGTCGCCGCGGAGCTGGACCGGGTGCTGCGCACGGGGTCCAACGGCGTCGTCCTGCAGTCCCCGGACCTGCCGGAGGTCCGGGCCGCCGTGCGGCGCCTCAGCGACGCGCAGGTCCCCGTCGTGACCCTCGCCAGCGACCTGCCCGGCAGCCGCCGGCGGGGGTACGTGGGCGCCGACAACCAGGGGGCGGGGGCCACGGCGGCGTACCTGCTGACGCAGTGGGTGCCCGACCCCGCCGAGCCCGTCCTGGTCGTGCGCAGCCGCCAGCCCCAGGACTCCGAGCGCGAGCGGTGGCGCGGTTTCGAGGCCGCGCTGGCCCAGTTGGAGGGGTCGGTGCGCCCGGTGCGCGACGTCCTGGACGACGACCGGGACCCGCTCCTGCTGGAGGAGGCCGTCGCCGGTGCGCTGGCCGACCTGCCGGGGCTGCGCGCCGTCTACTCGATGTGCGCGGGCGCGGGCGGCAACGGGGCCGTCGTCCGGGGTTTCGAGCGGGCCCGGACGCGGCCCGTCGCGTTCGTCGCCCACGACCTGGACGGCGAGAACGCCGACCTGCTGCGGCGCGGGGACCTGTCAGCCGTCCTGCACCACGACCTGCGCAGCGACTGCCGCCACGCCTGCCGGATGCTGCTGCAGGCCCCCTACACCCGCTCCGAGCTGCCCGGGACGGCCTCGGCCATCCAGATCCTCACGCCGTTCAACGTCCCTCCGGACGCCTGACGTCCTCGTCCTCGGGTTCGTTCGCCTTGAGCAGCAACGACATCCCGGCGTAGGGCGCCAGCCAGACCCCGAAGCTCTTGAGGTCGTCCACCCAGCCGATCTCGCCGCCGTTCGACAGGTCGACGACGGGCACCCGGGGGGTGAAGAACTCCGAGCGCACCGACCCCTCGATGGTCTCGGACCCGAAGTTCAGGACCGTCACCTGCAGGGCCGTGCGCCCGCCCTGGTCGGCGGGGTCGAGCTCGTGGACCATGACGAGCATGCTCGGGTGCGCGACGGCCGGGATGTCGATCTGCCGGGCCGTGGCGATGCGGTGCTCGCGGCGGACCTGCAGCACCTCGCGCAGCTTGTGGGCGAAGGAGTTCTCGTCCTTCAGCTGCTCCGGGACGTTGCCGTAGAGGGAGCGGCCGACGGGGATGCCCGAGGCCGACATCGTGGCCTCGGGGGCCACGCCCATGAGGTCGTGCGCACCGCGTTCGATCCAGCGGGTGTCCCCGGAGCTCAGCAGGGGCTTCACGCTCTCGACCGGCAGCGGCAGCATCCCCATGAGGTCCCAGCCGGACAGCGCGAAGACGCCGGGCTGCCAGGCGTTGAACATCGCCATGAGCAGGTGGGCGCGCTTGATCTGCTCGACCTCGTCGTCGGTCAGCGCGTCGAGGTCGCGGTTCCCGCGGCTGGCGGCGATGACGCTGGCGCTCGTGCAGGCGATCCCGTTGGTCGTGAAGACCAGGTTGTAGGGACCGTTCTCCCCCGTCAGCCGCTCGACGAGGTCGGCGCGGATGGTCTCGGCCAGGGCCCCGCCGGTCACCTTGCCGCCGCGGAACTCGTACTCGTCCTCGGCGTGCCGGGTCGCCCAGTGGACGAGCTCGTAGGTGAGCTCGTCGTGGTTCTGCAGGGCGTGCACGAGGGAGGCGGGGTCGACGCCGAGCTCGAGGGCCTGGCGCAGGCACAGCCGCAGGAACTCGGTGTCGCCGGTGGCGATGGAGTGCTGGACCCCGGGGCGGGTGATGAAGTCGTAGGACAGGTCCGCGCCGACCTCGGAGGTGTCGCGGATGTCCTCGATCGTGAGGTTCAGCTCCTGGAAGGTGAAACCGCCGACCTTGCGGACCATGCCCGCGATGAGGTGGTTGGCGGCCTCGGACAGCGGGTGGCCCTCGGACCACGCGGGCCCCTCGACGGTCTTCTCCACGCCCAGGAAACCGTTGGCGTCCAGGCGCAGCGCCGTCGTGCCCAGGTCGCCCAGGGAGTGCAGGGCGTCGCCGATGACGAGCTTCATCCCGGCGAAGGAGGGGTCGAGCCAGTTCACCGACGGCTGCCCCTGCTTGAAGTAGTGCAGGTAGACCCAGCGGCGGGTGACCCCGTCGACGCCCTCGACCTCGCGGGTGGCCGACCAGTTCGTCTCCTTGATGCCGGGGGCGTAGAAGATGACGCGCTGGAGCTGGCCGATGATGTAGCCGCGCTCGGACAGGGCGGCCTCGGCGGCCGCGTCGAGGTTCGCCGCGTCGTGCCCGGGCGGGACCTCGGGCAGCAGCTCCCAGCAGTCCGGGGGGATCTCGACCATGTGGTAGATGCCCGGGTAGTCCTGGAACGCCATCTCGGCGAGGCGGAAGTCGGCGCCCTTGCCGGTGTGGCCGGGGACGATGTCGTCGATGACGCTGCCGTCGTGCTCGGCGGCGACCTCGCACAGGTGCCGGAACTCGCCCTCGGTGCCGAACATGGGGTCGATCTCGGTGGAGATGCGGTCGAAGTGGCCGTCGACGCTGGGCGTCTGGCGCCACCCGTCGAGACCGCCGGCGGCCTTGACCGGGCCGGTGTGGACGGCGTCGATCCCGATGCGCTGGAACGCCTGCCACAGCTCGGGGTCGCCCAGGGACCCCAGGAACGAGCGCCCGGACCGGGTGACCAGCGAGATGGGGTAGGCGGTGAACCAGACGGCCGCGGTGTCGACGGCGCGGCGGGGGTCGGGCTTGGCGTAGGGGTTCTGCCACATGCTCGACTTGCCGGAGAACTGCCGGCTGATCTTCTGGGCGTCGGCCAGCATGGACTGGGCCATCAACCACCGGACGTACTCGGGGTTGGAGCCGTCGGCCGCCCCCTCGCCCGGCGCCGGGCGGGGCGGGGCGTCGGTGCCGCGCAGCCGGGCCTGCGGGCGCGGGCGGCGCAGCGAACGGGGCCTGGCCGGGTACCGCTGCTCGTCGTAGGTGATCTCGCTCGGCTCGTGCTCGACCCGCTCAGCGGTCTCGGCGGTCACGTCGGTCTCGTCCACGGACCTCACCCCACCACAGTCCGGCCCGCTTCTCATCCGGAGCCGATCAGCGGCCTGCGCGGCGCTCACCACGATGCTACTGGTAACGGTTCTCAATCGTGTTACGGTACGCCTCGTTCACAGCTCCCGACCAGGTTGGACCTTCTCCGTGCGCCGCAGCCCGCTGCTCGTCCTGACCGCCCTGCCCCTCTCCCTGACCCTGCTCGCCGCCTGCGGCGGCAGCTCGGCGGAGACCCCCGCCGCCCCGGCCGCCACCTCCGGGGACGGGCACACCGCCGAGACCGAGGCCACCGAGGTCGGCGCCGCCAAGGCCCGCGTGGCCGTCACCTACGACGGCGGCGTCCAGGTCCTCGACGCCGCGACCTTCGAGGTGCTGGCCGACCTGCCCTTCGACGGCTTCGCCCGCCTCAACCCCGCCGGCGACGGCCGTCACGTGGTGGTGTCCGCCGCCGGCGGCTTCCACGTCGTGGACGCCGGCGCCTGGAGCGAGCCGCACGGCGACCACGCCCACTACTACACCGGCGAGCCGCACGACACCGACGTCGTGTACGAGGCTGAGAAGCCAGGCCACGTCGTGCGCCACGCCGGGAAGACGACCCTCTTCGACGACGGCACCGGCCACGTCGTGTCCTTCGACTCCGAGCACGTCGGCCACGACGCCGTGGAGGAGGGCGAGGTCCGCGAGTACACCACCCCGTCCGCCCACCACGGCGTCGCCGTCGAGCGCAGCGACGGCACGCTGGTCGTCACCGAGGGCACCGAGGAAGCCCGGACCGGCATCCGCGTCCTGGACACGCAGAACGCCGAGATCGCCGCGAACGACCAGTGCCCGAACACCCACGGCGAGACCGTCGCCGCGGACGAGACCGTCGTCATCGGCTGCAGCGACGGCGTCCTCGTCGTCAAGGGCACCGAGATCACCAAGGTCCAGAGCCCCGACGCCTACGGCCGCATCGGCAACCAGTGGGGCACCGACGAGTCCCCGATCGTCCTGGGAGACTACAAGTCGAACCCCGACGCCGAGATCGACCTCACCACGCGCGTCTCGCTCATCGACACCACCACCGCGACCCTGCGCCTCGTGGAGCTGCCCGGCGGCACCTCCTACTGGTACCGCTCCCTCGGGCGCGGCGAGAACGGCGAGGGCGTCGTGCTCGGCACCGACGGGCAGCTGCACCTCATCGACACCGCCGCGGGCACCGTCACCCGCTCCACCCCTGTCGTCGACCCGTGGGAGGTCCGGGAGGACTGGCAGGCCCCGCAGCCGCAGGTGTTCACCCTGGACGGCACCGCGTACGTCACCGAGCCGGCCACCAAGGAGATCCACGCGGTCGACATCGAGACCGGCGAGGTCTACGCCAGCGGCACGCTGAAGGTGACCCCGAACGAGCTCACCGCCGTCCCCGGCGAGGTCACCGAGTGAGGTTCCCCCTCCTGGGGGCCGGCGCCGCCCTCGTCCTGCTCGCCGGCTGCGGGTCCCCCGCGGCCGGCGAGCCGGACGGGCGCCTGTCGGTCGTGACGACCTCGCACCCGCTGGAGTACGTCGCGGCCGTCGTGGCGGGCGAGCGCGCCGACGTCGGCAACATCGTCACCCCCGGCGCCGACAGTCACGACGCCGACGTGTCGACCCGGCAGCTGGCCGACCTCGTGGACGCCGACGTGGTGGTGCACCTGTCCTCGATGCAGCCGGCCGTCGACGCCGCCCTGTCCTCCCGGCCGCCGGAGCACCTCGTCGACGCCGCCACCTACGCCGACCTCGACCGGGACCCGCACTTCTGGCTCGACCCGACGCTGATGGCCGACCTCGGCGACGACGTCGCCGACGAGCTCACCGAGGTCGACCCCGCCGGTGAGCAGGCCTACCGGGCCGGGGCCGAGGCCCTGCGGCAGGAGATGACGGACCTCGACGCCGACTACGCCGCCGCCCTGGCCCCCTGCCGCGACGCCGCCCTCGTCACCTCGCACGAGGCGTTCGGGTACCTCGCCGACCGCTACGGGCTGCGCCAGATCGGGATCGCCGGGATCGACCCGTCCGTCGAGCCGTCCCCGGCGCGCGTCCGCGACGTCCTGGACGTGGCCCGGGAGAACTCCGTGCGGACCATCTACTTCGAGGCCAGCGCCAACCCGGCCGTGGCCGAGAAGCTCGCCACCGAGCTGGGCGTGCGGACCTCCGTGCTGCACCCGGTCGAGCGGGTGGACGAGGGCGAGGACTACCTGAGCCTCATGCGGCAGAACCTGACGGCCCTGCAGGACGGGCTGACCTGCTGACGGAGGCCACCTCCAGCAGTTCGCGGGCCGGGCCCGGCGGCATCCGCGCCGGCCCCGTCCACACCGCCCGCAACGTCCGGTGCAGGTCCAGCCCGGCGACCGCGACGACCCCGAGCCGCCCGGCGTCGAGGTCGTCGGCCACCGCGAGGCGGCTGAGCACCGCCACCCCGGCCCCGGCGCGGACGGCCTCGCGCACGCTCGTCGCGGTCGTCAGCTCCACCGCCGGGGGCACCGGGACGACACCGGCCGCGGCGAACGCCCGCTCCAGGACGTCGCGGGTGCCGGACCCGGTCTCCCGCGAGACCAGCGCGGTGGCGGCCAGCTCGGCCGCCTCCACGGGCCGCCGCCGCCGCGTCCACGGGTGCGCCGGGGCGACCACCACGACGAGGTGGTCGCCCAGCAGCTCGCGGCTGCGTACCCCGCGCGGCACCGCCGGCCCCTCCACGAACCCCAGGTCCGCCTCGCCGTCAGCGACCGCGGCCAGCACCCGCACCGAGTTCGTCGCCACCAGCTCGACCGCGTGCGGCGGTGTCCCGGCCGCCTCGGCGCGCTGGCGCAGGACCAGCAGCCAGCGCGGGAGCAGGTGCTCGGCGATCGTCATGCTCGAGGCCACCCGCAGCCGGTGCGGGCGGTCGGCGCGCAACGTGGCGATGCCCTCGCCGACCTCGGCGGCGACCTCCAGCAGGCGGGTGGCCCAGCCGGCCAGGACCGTGCCCGCCTCCGTCGGCCGCGACCCCTGCCGGCTGCGGTGCAGCAGCGCGACCCCCACCTGCGACTCCACGGCCCGCAGCCGGTCCGAGGCGGCCTGCTGGCTCACCCCGACCGCGCGGGCCCCGCGGCCGATGGAGCCGGACTCGACGACCGCGACGAGCAGGCGCAGGGAGGTGAGGTCGGGGACCCGGTCGAGGGACACCCTCGGAGGGTAATGATGGGTCCGTGAGCTCCGCGGACCCTGCGTCGTTGTCCCGCCTCGTCACGCGCGCCGTGGAGGCGGTGGGCGACGCGGAGGGGTTCGCGCGGGCCACCGGCGACCTGGCCGGCTTCGACGCCGAGCAGGCCCGCGTCGTCCTCGGCCACGTCCTGCGGCAGGCCCTGGAGGAGCAGCACCCCGGCGGCCTCGACGCCGACGACGTGCGGGACGCGGTCGCCGCGACGGCGCGCGCCGCGGGCTGGTTCGACGCGCTGGACCCGCGGGTCCTCGTGGTCGTGCTCGTCGCCGCCCTCGGCGAGCACCCCGACCCCGAGGAACTGCCCCGCCTCGGTCACGCGCTGGTGCTGCAGCACTCGGTGCTGCTGGTCCACGACCTCGCCACCGGGCCGGGCCGGCCGCTGCGCCGCGCGCTGGAGACCGCGCTGGCGGAGGTGCGCCGGGCCGAGACGGTGGAGATGCCCTGACGCCCGCTCAGGCGCCCGGCCGCACCGGGTGGTGGGACCCGCGTCCCCGCTTGCGCAGCACCGCGGGCCGGCCGTCGTCGGCGGCGGCGTGGACGTCGCGCACGACCGCGGCGCTGCGGGCGTCCAGGGCGCGCTCGACGGCGGCCACGTCGACCGCGGCGTGCCACGGCCTGACCTCGGCGAGGTGGTCGTCGCGGCCGTCCTCGGCGGCGACCGGCAGGTCGTGGCGGGCGGCGAGGGCGTACAGCGCGAGCACCCCCTCGCCGTGGCGGCGGGCGTAGTCGTCGAGGAACGAGGGGGTCAGGGTCCCCTGGTGGGCGGCGAACTCGAGGTCCCGCAGGACCTGGTGGAGCGGTTTCACGACATCCTCCTGCGCCATCGCGGACGGATCCGGCCCTCGTCGGCCGGGTCGTGCTCATCGGCTCCCCGCGGGCCGGACCTGAGGCCCGGGCGGCCGGAGCGCCCTCAGACCACCCGGTCGGCGCAACGGCGGGTGACGTGCAGCGGCAGCCCGCCGCGGGGGCGCAGCGTCACGAGGGCGTCCACGCGCGGCGGCGGGCCCACCGGCCGCACCGTGTGCGTCCGCAGCAGCGTGGCCAGGACGAGGACCTCCTCGACCAGGGCCAGGTCCCGGCCGATGCACAGCCGGGGCCCGGCGCCGAAGGGGACGTAGTGGTCGCGCCGCTCGGCGCCCAGGAACCGCTCGGGCCGGAACTCCCCGGGGGCCTCCCACAGGGACCCGTCGCGGTGCAGGGCCCAGGTGCAGACGATGACGAGGGTCCCGGCGGGCACGGCGGTCCCGGCGACGACGTCGTCGGCCAGCGCCCGGCGGGTGATCACCCACGCCGGCGGGTAGAGCCGCAGGGCCTCGTCGACGCACGCGCGCAGGTACGGCAGGCGGGGCACGTCGTCCCACGTCGGGTCCGCGTCCAGCCCGGCCAGCTCGTCGTGGACCGCGGCCAGCGCCGAGGGGTTGCGGGACAGCAGGTCCAGCGTCCACGTGAGGGAGCTGGCGACGGTCTCGTGGCCGGCGACGACGAACGTCACCAGCTCGTCGCGGATCTGCCGGTCGTCCATCCCGGCGGCGAGCATGAGCCCCACCAGGTCGCGCGGGTCCTCCACGGACCGGGCCGCGCGGTCGGTGACGATGCGCGCGCAGATCGCGTCGACCGCGGCCACCTCCCGGGCCAGCCGCCGCCTCGCGGGCGTGGGCCAGGTGGCCGGCACCGGGCTCGCGGCGCGCCGCACGACGAGTTCGAGGGCGCGCCCGACGGCCTCCACGAGCGCCGGGGCGTCCCGGGACAGGTCCGCGGCGGCCAGGGTGTGCCCCACCACCTCCAGGCCCGCGCGGGACGTGGCCGCCAGCACCTCCAGGGGGGTGCCGGCCGGCAGCGCGTCGGCCTCGGCGGCCAGCTGCCGCCCGGCGTGCACGGCGTGCCCGGCGACGTCGCGCAGCCCGCCGTGGTGGAACGCCGGCTGCACGACGCGGCGGTGGGTGCGCCAGCGCGTCCCGTCCCCGGCCAGCAGCCCCGGGCCCGTGACCGTCGCCAGCGCGGAGTACTGGACCGTCGCCTTGCCGTAGGCGCGGGCGTTGTCGACCAGGACGCGGCGGACCCCGGCGGGGTCGGCGAGGACCAGCACGGGCGTGCGGGGCAACGGGATCGCCGCCAGCGGCCCGTGCCGGGCGCCGACGTCGGTGAGGAACAGGTGCGGGGCCCGCAGGATCCGCGGCACGGACCGGACCATCTCCCACGGCGTGGGGCCGGCGGCGTCGAGCGGGGAGTACCGGTTCAGAGGTACAGCCCGGTGCCGCCGTCCGTGTCCCCGGGCGCGGCCACGGCGTGCAGGTCGCGCTCGCGCAGGAGCGTGTACCCCTTGCCGTGCAGCTCGACCTCGGCCTTGTCCTCGGGGTCGAACAGGACCTTGTCGCCCGTGGCGACCTGCCGGACGTGCGGGCCGACGGCCACGACCGCGGCCCAGCTGAGGCGCTTGCCGACGGCCGCGGTCGCCGGGATGAGGATGCCCGCGGAGGACTTGCGCTCGGCCGCGTCGTCCGGGAGCACCAGGACGCGGTCGTGCAGCATCCGCACGGGCAGCTGCTCGGGGACGGCCACGGTCAGCGGCGCCTGCGGACGGCGCGGACCACGACGAACGCGGTGACGCCCAGGACGGCCACCCCGACGGCCACGACGCGCTCGACCCGCAGGCCCCCGCGGTGGTCGAACGCGAAGCCCTCGACCTTGCCGCGCGCCGACGTCAGGGACCGCTGGGCGATCGCCGCCGGGGCCAGCCGGGACGTGAGCTCGTCGATGGTGCCCGCGAGCTGGGCGCGGCGCGCCTCCACCTCGCGCTCGAGAGCGCGGGGGTCCCTGGTCGTGATCTCGGCCTTGCCGTCGCTGGCCGCCACGGCCACCTCCTGAGTTCCTCTGGACGTCCCGCGAACCGTACCGGAGACGGGGCCGCCCCTCCTGGCGGGGGCTGCGGCGGGGCTATCGTCGCCCCCCATGACGCGCCTGGTGCCCGGTGACCTCGCCCCCGACTTCACGCTGACCGCCCACGACGGGTCGACCGTCACGCTGAAGGAGCTGCTGGCCGACTCCGGCGAGCACGTCGTCGTCTACTTCTACCCGGCCGCCATGACGCCGGGCTGCACGACGCAGGCCTGCGACTTCCGCGACTCCCTGGACGCCCTCAACGCCTCCGGGTACACCGTGGTCGGCATCTCCAAGGACGGCGTCGAGAAGCTGGCGGCCTTCGCCGAGCGCGACGGCATCACCTTCCCGCTGCTGTCCGACCCCGACCACGCCGTGCTGGAGGCCTACGGGGCGTGGGGGGAGAAGACGAACTACGGCCGCACGACGGTGGGCGTGGTCCGCTCCACCGTCGTGGTCGACCCGCGCGGCGTCGTCGAGCTCGCGCAGTACAACGTGCGGGCCAAGGGGCACGTCGCGAAGCTGCGCAAGGACCTGGGCCTGGACGCGGACCAGTAGTCTGACCGGCGAGCGGGAGTGGTGTAACTGGCAGCCACGCAGGATTTAGGTTCCTGTGCCTCCGGGCGTGAGGGTTCGAGTCCCTTCTCCCGCACCGTGGTCCGCCCGGGCCCGCGGGGCCGGCGGGCTCAGACGACCAGCGGCGTGAACACCACGGGCGTCGTCGTCGGCTGCGCCGACCCCCCGGCGGGCTCCACCGAGATCCCCAGCCCCGTCGCCGCCCCGGCGTCCACGACCGTCACCGCGCTGCCCGCGGCAGTGACCGGCACCATCCCCGCCGAGGTCAGGGTGTCCCCCGTCGCCAGCCACAGCTGGTAACCCCGGCCCGCCCCCGCCGAGGGCAGACCCGACGTCACCACGCCGACCCGGCCGCCCGCGCTGACCAGCGTCGCGGTGCCGCCACCGGTCGCCGAGACCGTCGTCACCCGCGCCCCGGGCGTGGCCAGCAGGTCCCCGACCTGCTGGCGCGCACGTTCCTGCGCGGACGCGACGGGCGCGGGGTCCGGCTGCACGGCGAAACCCACCCCGACCCCGGCGGCCGCCACGACGATCCCGGCGGCCGCGACGAGCACGCTCCACCGCGACGGGCCGCGACGGCGCTCGCGGGCGGCGCGCAGGTCCACCACGGCGGGTCCGGCGGACAGCGCGACGGCGGGCCCCTCCTGCGGGGTCCGCGCGACGGCGGCCAGGACCGACGCGCGCAGCGCCGGTGGCGGCTGGGCCCCCACGGCGAGCCGGGACGCCGTCTCGCGCAACGAGTCCGCGTCCGCCCGTTCCTCCGGGTGGGCGTCCAGCCGTTCCTCGTAGGCGGCGCGCTCGTCGTCGTCGAGGGCGTCCAGCGCCCAGGCCGCGGCGAGCAGCGGGTCGTGGCGGGGGCCCTGGCGGGGGTCCTGCGGGGTGCCGGTCACCGGGCCACCCCCATGACGTCGCGCAGCCGGATCAGCCCGTCGCGCAGGCGGGTCTTCACGGTGCCCAGCGGCACCTGCAGCTCGTCGGCGATCTCGCGGTGGGTGCGGCCGCCGTAGTAGGCCAGGTCGACGGCCTCGCGCTGCAGCGGGCTCAGCGAGGACAGGGCACGGCGGACCTCCTCGGTCTCCAGCAGCACCTGCACCTCCTCGCTCACGCTGTCGTACGGGGCGACCTCCTGGTACGCCACCTTCTCCTCCCGCAGGCTGCTGGCCTGCGCGGCCCGCACCCGGTCCACCGCGCGGCGGTGGGCCATCGTGACGACCCACCCCCGCGCGCTGCCCCGGTCGGGGTCGAAGCGGGCGGCCGTCCGCCACGCCTCGAGGTACACCTCCTGGACGACCTCCTCGGACTGCGCGGGGTCGCGCAGCACCCGCAGGACCGTGCCGTGCACGGCTGCCGCGGTCGCGTCGTAGAAGGACGCGAAGGCGGCCTGGTCACCGCGCGCCGCGGCGGCCAGCGCCTGGTCGGCACCGGTCCCCGCGGCGTCGCGTGATCTCGAGGTCGTCATCACCGCCACTGTGTCACCCGATCACATGGGCGGCATCAGGACGGAGTCGACGAGGTAGACCGTCGCGTTGGCGGTCGACACCCCGCCGCAGATCACGTTCGTGGAGCCGTTGACGGTCAGCGCGTCCGGCGTGCCGGCCACCGTGACGTCCTGCCCCTCCAGCGTCGTGTGCGTGCCGACGACCTCCGACGGCGACAACCGGCCCTGGACCACGTGGTAGGTGAGGATCTTCTGCAGGGTCGCGCTGTCGGTCTTCAGCCCGTCCAGCGTCGCCGCGGGGACCTTAGCGAACGCGTCGTCCACCGGGGCGAACACCGTGAACTCGCCGCCGTTGAGGTCGTTGACGAGGTTCACCTGCGGGTTCAGCTGACCGGACACGGCGGCCGTGAGGGTCTTCAGCAGCGGGTTCGCGGCGGCGGCGCTGGCCAGCGGCGCCTGCGCCATGCCCTCCACCGACGCCGGCCCGGAGGCGTTCGCGGCGGCGTAGTCGGCGCACCCGGGGCCGACGGGGCCGTCCATCGCCATCGCCGGGCTGGAACTCGTCATCGACGGCGAGCTGGAGGTGCTGCTGCTGGAGCTCGACGAGCTGGTGGAGCTCGTGGGGCTCGAGGAGGAGGTGTCGGCACCACCGCAGGCGGCCAGGCCCAGCGTTGCGGTGGCGGCGATCGCGAAGAGGGTTCCGATGCGTCTCATGTCAGGTGTTCGTCACCGCGGCGCCCGTGGATTGGTCTGCGCCGCAATGTTTCCTACTCGACGCTGACCGTGACGGAGTCGTAACCGCTGGCGCCGTCGGGGATGGGCGCGACGACCGCCGCGGTCTGCGGGGTTCCCGTGCCGTCGGTCGCGCGGACCTGGATCGAGTGGCTGCCGGGTTCGTCGGCGTCCCAGTCGTAGACCCACTGGCACCAGGTGTCCGACGACGCCGAGGGCAGCAGCCGGGCCTGCGCCCACTCCCCCTCGTCGACCCGGACCTCCACCGCCGAGACCCCCCGGTGCTGGGCCCACGCGACCCCCGCGACGGGGACCCGGCCGCGGCGGACCTTCGCGAAGGACTTCGGCACGTCGATGCGCGAGGCCGTCTTGATCGGCCCCTTCGCCGCCCACCCCCGGTCGGTCCAGTACGCCGTCTTGTCGGCGAACCTCGTGACCTCCAGGTCGGTGACCCACTTGCACGCCGAGACGTACCCGTACAACCCGGGGATGACCATCCGCACCGGGAAACCGTGCTCGCGCGGGAGGGGCTCACCGTTCATGCCGACGACGAGCATCGCGTCGCGGCCGTCGGTGGCCTCGGCCAGCGGCGCGGACAGGGTGAAACCGTCGGTGCTGGTGGCGAAGAGCATGTCGGCGCCCTCGCGCACGCCGACGTCGGCGAGCAGGTCCCGCAGCGGGTAACCCAGCCAGCGGGCGTTGCCGACGTAGGAACCGCCCACCTCGTTGCTGACGCACGTCAGGGTGATCCAGCGCTCGCGCAGCGGCTTGGCCAGGAGGGTGTCGAAGTCGATCGTGAGTTCGCGCTCGACGAGGCCGTGGACGCGCAGCGACCAGTCCTCGGCCTGGACGTCGGGGACGACGAGGGCGGTGTCGACGCGGTAGAAGTCGGCGGTCCGCGTCGCGTAGGTGGTCAGGCCGCTCGCGACGGCGTCGGCGGGGTCGGTCCCCGGCGGCAGCGCGGGCGCGGGGTCGGCCGGTGCGGGCAGGACGACACGGGCCCGGGACTGCTCGGCGCTGCGGGAGGTCACGAGGGCCTGCCCCGCTCCCCCCGTCGCCAGCGCCGCCGCGGCGGTGCCCCCGAGCAGCACGCCGCGGCGGGGCGGGCCGCCGGCTGCGCCCCGACCCGGGGAGGGTTCCCCCGGTCCCTGCGCGCGCCGGCGGGTGAGGCGGCGGGTGAGCACCACCAGCGCGTACGTCCCCGCCGCCGCCCCGAGGGCCGACGGCAGGGGCGAGACGGTGGTGGCGTCGGGCCGCGAAGCGGCCGCGACGACACCCACCACGCCCAGGACGCCGACCACCCCGACACCGGCCGCGAGCCGCCGGCGCGCCAGGACCCCCGCCAGGGCGGCGAGGAGCGCGACGACGACGGCGATGGTCGTGAGCAGCACGGTCTTGTCGTGCGACCCGAAGGTGCGGATCGCGGCGTCCTTCAACCACGCGGGGACCCGGTCCACGACGGCGTCGCCGACGACGACGAGGGGCGCGGCCGACGGGGAGGCGATCCCCGCGACCAGCTGCCCCACGCCGAGCGTCAGCGCCGCCGACACCAGACCCGCGAGCGCGTGCCACCGGCGGTTCCCCTCCGCAACGCCGGTGCTCGCGCTCTCCTCCTCGACCGTGGTCGTCCTCACCCCTCGCGTTCGGAGCCGGACCGGTCCCGGATGGGTCGGCCGGCCAGCGCGTCGACGACGACGGGGGCCAGCGCCCGGAACGCCGCGCCGCGGTGGCTGATGGCGTTCTTCTCCCCGGCGGTGTGCTCGGCCAGGGTGCGGTCGGCCCCGGCGGGGGTGAAGACCGGGTCGTAGCCGAAGCCGCCCCCGCCGGCGGCCGCGGTGGTGATCGTGCCGCGCAGCTCGCCGTGGCGGACCGCGCTGGAGCCGTCGGGCAGGGCCAGGGCCGCCGCGCAGACGAACGCCCCGCCGCGGTGGGCGGCGGGGACGTCGGCGATCTGGGCCAGCAGCAGCTCCAGGTTGGCGGCGTCGTCGCCGTGCCGGCCGCACCAGCGGGCCGAGAAGATGCCCGGGGCCCCGCCCAGGACGTCGACGGCGATGCCGGAGTCGTCGGCGATGGCGGGCACCCCCGTGGCGCGGGCGACCGCGTGGGCCTTCAGCAGCGCGTTGCCCGCGAAGGTGACCTCGGTCTCGGCGACCTCGGGGACACCCTCGAACGCGTCGACCGTCAGGACCTCCACGTCGGGCAGCAGGGGCGCGAGGACGGCCCGCAGCTCCCCCACCTTGTGGAGGTTGCGGGTGGCGAGCACGACGCGGTTCACCGGGCGAGCGCCTCGGCCTGCAGGACGGCCAGCTGCGAGGTCCCGGCCAGGGCCAGGTCGAGCAGGGCGTCGAGCTCGGAGCGGTCGAACGGCACGCCCTCGGCGGTGCCCTGCACCTCCACGAACCGGCCGTCGCCGGTGACGACGACGTTCATGTCGGTCTCGGCGGCGACGTCCTCGACGTACGGCAGGTCCAGCACGGGCACGCCGCCGACGACGCCGACGCTGATGGCGCTCACCGAACCGGTCAGCGGCTGCTTCGACGCCTTGACGATGCCCTTGCCGCGGGCCCAGGCGATGGCGTCGGCGAGCGCCACGTAGGCGCCGGTGATGGCGGCCGTGCGGGTGCCGCCGTCGGCCTGCAGGACGTCGCAGTCCAGGACGATCGTGTTCTCGCCCAGCTGCGCGGTGTCGACGACGGCGCGCAGGCTGCGCCCGATGAGGCGGGAGATCTCGTGGGTGCGCCCGCCGATCTTCCCCTTGACGGACTCGCGGTCGCTGCGGGTGTTCGTCGAGCGCGGCAGCATGGCGTACTCGGCGGTGACCCAGCCCTGCCCCGAGCCCTTGCGCCAGCGCGGGACGCCCTCGGTGAAGGACGCCGCGCACAGGACCCGGGTGCGGCCGAACTCGACGAGGACGCTGCCCTCGGCGTGGTCGAGCCAGTTCCGGGTGATGGTCACGGGGCGCAGTTCGTCGGGGGCACGGCCGTCGGCTCGTTCGCTCACGGCACCAGCGTCCCAGACCCCGCGGCCCGGGCCACCCGCCCACCCCCGGAGTGCTCGATCACCGGAGCGCTCGATCACGGGGGGCGGGTCAGAGGGCGCCGAGGTAGAGGGGGCCGGTCTCGTCCACGTCGACCAGCTGCGGGCCCAGCTGCGGGCCCAGGAACCGCTGCGCCAGGGCCCGGAACGTGCGGGTGTCGCCCGTGGAGGTGAACCGGTGGCGCGGCAGCGGCAGGTCGTCGGGGCGCAGCAGCTCCCGCGCCGCCAGCTCGCGGTACACGTCGAAGGCGGTCTCCTCGGCGCTGGAGACGAGCGTGACGTCGTCGCCGACGACGCTGCGCAGCACCGCCATGAGCAGCGGGTAGTGCGTGCAGCCCAGCACGAGGGTGTCGACGTCGGCCGCGATCGCCGGGGCCAGGTACCCGCGGGCCGCGGTGAGCAGCTCCGGGCCGCTGGTGACGCCCCGCTCGACGAACTCCACGAACGCCGGGCAGGCCGCCGTCGTCAGCGCCAGGTGCGGGGCGGCGGCGAAGGCGTCCTCGTAGGCGCGCGAGGAGATCGTCGCCCGCGTCCCGATGACCCCGACCCGGCCGTTGCGGGTGGCGCGCACGGCCCGCCGCACCGCCGGCTGGATGACCTCCACGACGGGCACGTCGTAGCGCTCGCGGGCGTCGCGCAGCATGGCGGCCGAGGCGGAGTTGCAGGCGATGACGAGCATCTTCACGCCCGACTCCACGATGCGGTCCAGCACGTCCAGGGCCAGCCGGCGGACCTCGGCGATGGGCTTGGGCCCGTACGGGGCGTGCGCGGTGTCGCCCACGTAGTGGACGGCCTCGTGCGGCAGCTGGTCCAGCACGGCCCGGGCGACGGTCAGGCCGCCGACCCCGGAGTCGAAGATGCCGATGGGCAGTTCCCGGTCGCTCACAGCCGTCCCCTCACAGCAGGGACCGCACGAGGGTCTCCTGCAGGTGCGTGGTGAAGTCGTACACGGCCCACGCCCACCGGGCCGGGTCGTCCTCGGCCAGGTCGGCGTAGGGGTCGTCGGTGTCGTCGCGCACCCCCAGGCGGGTGCCCAGGGCCAGCCGGATGTCGTTGAGGGCGGCCAGCCACGTCCGGGCGCCGTCGCCGTCGAGCTGGACGCGCCCGCCCTGCCCCAGCACCGGCTCCAGGCTCTCCAGCAGCCCCCGCGCGGCGGCGGCCTTGCGCTCGCGCAGCCCGCGCTCGGTGAAGCGGCGGAAGTCGGCCGAGGCCTGCGGGTCCTGCGCGGCGTAGGCGTCGGGGAACAGCCGCCGCAGGACCTCGTCCTCGGGTGCCGCCGTGGGCCCGTCCGCGGCCAGCGGGGGCGCGTCGAAGGAGGGCAGGTCGGTCAGGCCCAGCTCGGCGGCCAGCGGGTCGACCGTGCGGGGCGGCGGTTCGGGCACCTCCAGCAGCTCCACGACCTCACGGGCCAGCGAGGCCAGCAGGTCGGCCTCGGAGGCGTGCAGGGTGAGGGAGAACAGGCCGTGCCGGCCCTTGCGGAAGGTGGCCACTCACTCGTCCTTCTGCAACGTGGCCCACAGGCCGTAGCCGTGCATGGCCTCGACGTCGCGTTCCATCGACTCGCGCGTGCCGGAGCTGACGACGGCCCGGCCCTTGGAGTGCACGTCCATCATGAGCGCCTCGGCCTTGGCCTCGGAGTACCCGAAGTGGGTGCGGAAGACGTACGTCACGTAGGACATGAGGTTCACCGGGTCGTTCCACACGAGGGTGACCCAGGGGGTGTCCGGGGAGGTGACGAGACCGGTCTCCGGACGCTCCAGCTCGGTGGGAGCGGTCGCGACCACGGACAGCACGACAGGCACCCCGGCAGTCTAGGCGGGCCGGTCGTGACTAGATTCGGTGCATGGTGAGCACCGCTCTGCTGACGGACCACTACGAGCTGACGATGCTGCAGGCGGCCCTGTCCGACGGGACGGGCGAGCGGGCGTGCACGTTCGAGGTGTTCGGGCGGCGCCTGCCCGAGGGCCGGCGCTACGGCGTGGTGGCCGGGACCGGCCGCGTGCTGGACGCCGTGCGGGACTTCACCTTCGACCCCGAGCTGCTGGGCGGGCTGCGCGGGGTGCTCGACGAGCGGACCCTGGACTGGCTGGCCGCGTACCGCTTCAGCGGCTCGATCGAGGGCTACGCCGAGGGCGAGCTGTGGTTCCCCGGCTCGCCCATCCTCACCGTGACCGGCACCTTCGCCGAGGCCGTGGTGCTGGAGACGGTGGTCCTGTCGATCCTCAACCACGACTGCGCCGTCGCCGCCGCCGCCTCCCGCATGGTCCAGGCCGCCGGGGGCCGCCCCCTCATCGAGATGGGCTCGCGCCGCACCCACGAGCACGCCGCCGTGGCCGCCTCCCGCGCCGCCTACCTCGCCGGGTTCACCTCCACGTCGAACCTGCAGGCCGGGGCCTCCTACGGCATCCCCACCTCCGGGACGTCCGCGCACGCCTTCACGCTGCTGCACGACACCGAGGCCGACGCCTTCGCCGCGCAGGTCGCCGCGCTCGGCGTCGGCACGACGCTGCTCGTCGACACGTACGACATCACCGCCGGGATCGCCACGGCCGTCGAGGTCGCCGGGACCGGGCTCGGCGCGGTCCGCATCGACTCCGGCGACCTGGAGGTGCTCGCCGTGCAGGCCCGCGAGCAGCTCGACTCCCTGGGCGCCACCTCCACGCGCATCGTCGTCTCCGGCGACCTCGACGAGTACGCCCTGGCCGCGCTGCGGGCCGCGCCCGTCGACGGCTACGGCGTGGGGACGTCGCTGGTGACCGGCTCCGGGGCCCCCACCGCCGGGCTCGTCTACAAGCTCGTGGAGGTCGAGGGCCGTCCCGTCGCCAAGCGCTCCACGTCCAAGGTCACCCAGGGCGGGCGCAAGGTCGCCGTCCGCCGGCACCGGCCGACCGGGACCGCCACCGACGAGGTGCTGGGCGTGGGCGCCGCCCCGCCGCGCGAGCCCAACGACCGGCCCCTGCAGGTGCCGCTGGTCGTCGACGGGCAGCGCGTGGACGGGCTGCCGGACCTACCGGCCTCCCGCGACCACCTGCGCCGCGCCCTCGTCACGCTGCCGTGGGACGGGCTGGCGCTGTCCAAGGGGGAACCGGCCATCCCCACGACCGTGCTCGGCCCGCAGCAGGAGGTGGTCCGGTGACCCGGGCCCTGGTCGTCGTGGACGTGCAGAACGACTTCTGCCCCGGCGGGTCGCTGGCCGTGGCCGGCGGCGACGAGGTCGCCCGCGCCATCAGCGCCCTGCTGGCCACCGACACCTCCACGGGGCGGGGCATCCGCTTCGACCACGTCGTGGCCACCCAGGACTTCCACATCGACCCCGGCGCCCACTTCTCCGACACCCCCGACTTCGTCGACAGCTGGCCGGTGCACTGCCGCGCCGGGACGACCGGGGCGCGGCTGCACGACGACCTCGACACCCGCCGCGTCGAGGCCGTCTTCCGCAAGGGCCAGTACGCCGCGGCCTACTCCGGCTTCGAGGGCGTCACGACCACCCCGACCGCCGAGGGCGGGGAGCTGGACACCGGCCTGGCGGACTGGCTGCGCGAGCGGGGCGTCGACGAGGTCCACGTCGTCGGGATCGCCACCGACCACTGCGTGCGGGCCACCGCGCTGGACGCCGCCCGCCTGGGCCTGCGCACCACCGTGCTGCTGGGGCTGACGGCCGGGATCTCCCCCGCGAGCGTCGAGGCGGCGCTCGCGCAGCTGCGCGCGAACGGGGTCACCCTCATCGGTGACCCCGTCGTGGAGGTCAGCGGCGCTTGACGACGACCGTGCGCGCGAGCTTGTCGTGCACGGCCTGCCGGCGCTGGTCCCACGTCGGCCACAGGAAGTCGACGAGGTACCAGAGCCCGATGATGGAGCCGAGCAGGTCGCTGCCGATCCACCGCACGACCGCCTGACCCGTCGTGGGCAGCCCGGGGCGGTCCCAGTCCCGCACCCGCAGACCGCACAGCGCCTTGCCCGGCGTCGCGCCGTAGAACCGCGTCGTGAGGACGGTGTACGCGGCGCTGACCGCCACGAGGACGAGCGTCAGCCGTTGCGCGGCGGCGTTGTAGGACGTGTTGGCGACGAGGTCGGCGACGGCGGCGGAGTCCCCGGCCAGCAGCCGGTCCAGGGTGGTCTGCGACAGGGACGTCATGACCGCCAGCGACGACCGGCCCGCCAGGGACGCGATGACCGTGACGACGACCGCGTCGACGATGCGCGCGACCAGCCGCAGGCCGAGGTTGCCCAGAGCCTGGCCGTCGGGTGTCGCGATGGCCTTGACGCCCGGGGCGGGGTACTGCGACGGCGGGTAGCGGGTGGGTGCCGCCGCGCCGCGCTGCACCTCCTGCGGCGCCTTCGTCAGGGACGGCGCCTGCTGGTGGACGTGCTCGGTCCACCGGGCGCCGTCCCACCAGCGCAGGTGGGTGCGGGTGGGGTCGGAGGGGTCCGGGTACCACCCGGGCGTCGTGCTCACGGTGCCAGCCTGCCAGTGCTTCAGGCGACGCCGAACTCGGCCGGGTCGATCCCCACGGCCTGGCAGATCTCACGGACGGCTCGGCGCTCGGTGGGGTCGAAGTCGCCGTCGGCGCCGCCGATGACGACGCCCACCTGCACGACCGCGCGGGCCTGGTCGGGCTTGCTGCGCAGCTTGCCGACGGCCTGCAGCGCCTCGATCTTGCCGAAGTCGTAGTCGGCGCTCAGCTTGCCGCACCACTTGTCGAAGGACTCGCGCAGGTCACCGGCGTTGAAGACCGACAGGACGTCGTTGCTGGCGATGAACGCGGCCGTCTTCTGCCGCTCCTCGGGCTCGATGCTGCCGTCGGCGGCGGCGATGAGGGCGCACGTCGCCATGCTCGCCTCGGCGAAGTCCTTGCTCTTGAACTGGCCGACCTTCGTCTTGAGCTGGTCGCCCGCGAGCAGGCCCTTGTTCTTCAGGTTGTCCAGGAATCCCATGCCGGGGCAACGGGTGCCGGGCGGTCGGGGTTCCTCAGCTGAAGCGGCGGACGATCTCGGAGTTGCGGTCGGCCAGCAGCTGCCGCAGCGTGCGGCGCACGAAGAGCAGGTCGGCCACGCGCCCCAGCGCCCCCCACGGTGAGCTCCACGACATCCGGTCGGTCATGATCGTCATCTGCGGGCCCTCGGTCTCGAACGAGTGCTCGTGCCGGAACCGGGCGAACGCCCCGGACTCCATCTCGTCGACGAACCGCGCGGGACGGTCCAGCTCGACGATGTGCGAGGTGTGCCGCACGGGGACCCCGAGGATGCGCAGGCGCCAGGTGACCCTCTCGTCCAGCTCGATGCGGCCCCTGGTGCGGCCGGCCCCCTCGACGGCGCGGACCTTGAACCGCTTCCCCGCGACGCGCTCGACGTCGAGGTCGAGGGACATGTCGAACACCTCGGCCAGGGGCGCGCGCACCATGGTCCGCTGGACGATCTCCGGCATCCTCCGAACCTAGACCATCGACAGCAGGTGGTCCCGGCGCCGGCGCAGGACGTCGACGGACGCCGAGGCCGAGGGCGGTCCGGGGACGGCGGCGCGCAGCTTGGAGTAGACCGAGGCGTGCGGCAGGGCGCGCCCGGCCGCGACCCGGCCGACGAGCCCGTGGATCTCCTTGCGCAGCAGCGCCGCGGTGTGCCAGGCGGCGTCCTCCTGCTCCGGTCCGGCCGGGTCGGGCCCGGTGTCCTCGGCGTCGTCGGCGGCGGGCCGGGCGACGGCGGTGCGCTTGCGGATCTCGGCGTCGCGCTGGGCGAGCAGGGCCGCGGTCTGCTCCGGGGACAGCAGCCCGGGCAGGCCGAGGTAGTCGGCCTCCTCGACGCTGACGTCCGGCAGGTCGCCGCCGGTGAGGGCCTTGCCGCCGTGCAGGACGTGGGCGAACTCGGCCTGGGCCTCCAGGGCCTCGTACTCCTTCTTCTCCCCCGGTTCGCGCTCGGGCGGCGGCAGCAGGTCCAGGCCGCCCTCGTCGACCTCGTCGGAGGACACCGACGCCGGCGGCGGGATGACGTGGTTGCGGTCGGACTCCATCTCCGCGGCCAGGGCCAGCAGCGGCCGGACGGCGGGCAGGAAGACCGTGGCGGACTCCCCCGGGGCGCGGGAGCGGACGACGCGCCCGACGGCCTGGGCGAAGAACAGCGGGGTCCGGTAGGACGTCATCCACGCCAGGCACGCGGCGCGCGGCACGTCGACGCCCTCGGAGATCATCCGGACGCAGACGACGAAGCGCTGGTCGGACCCGGCGAACTCGGAGATCTTCTGCGACGCCTTGGGGTCGTCGGACAGGATCAGCGCGGGCTTCTCCCCCGTGACGCGCTGGACGATCTTGGCGTAGGCGCGGGCGTCGTCCTGGTCGGAGGCCAGCACCAGCCCGGCGGCGTCGTGCATGCCGTGCTCGCGCAGGTGGTTCAGGCGCTCGTCCATGGCGGCGATGACGTGCGGGACCCAGTCGCCGCGCGGGTCCAGGGCCGTCTTCCAGGCCAGCGACTCCACCGACTTCGTCGTGGCGTCGGTGAGGGAGGCGGCGACGACCTCGCCGGCGGAGTTCCGCCAGCGCGAGACGCCGGTGTAGGCGGCGAAGACGACGGGCCGCACGACGCCGTCGGTGAGGGCGTCCTTGTAGCCGTAGGTGAAGTCGGCGGCCGACCTCAGCCCGCCCTCGGACTCCACGGAGTCGTCCTCGACGTAGGAGACGAAGGGGATGCGCTCGTCGGTCTTGGTGCGGAACGGGGTCCCGGTCAGGGACAGCCGGCGGCGGGCGTCGCCGAAGGCCTCGAAGACGGCGTCGCCCCAGGACAGGCCGTCCCCGGCGTGGTGGATCTCGTCCATGACGACCAGCGAGCGCTTGGCGGTGGCGCGGGCCCGGTGCAGCATCGGGTGCCCGGCGACCTGGGCGTACGTCGTGACGTAGCCCTTCATGTCGGGCCGCACGGGCCCGACGGCGTTCGTCATGGTCGGGTCCAGCTCGATCCCGGCCCGGTGCGCGGCCTCGGCCCACTGCGTGCGCAGGTGGTCGGTCGGGGCGACGACGACGACGCGGTCGACGCGGCGGGTGTCGAGCAGCCGCCGCGCCAGCGCCAGGGCGAAGGTCGTCTTGCCCGCGCCCGGGGTCGCGGTGACGAGGAAGTCGGCGGGTTCCTCGCGCGCGGGGTCGAAGTACTTCTCCAGGGCGGCGTTCTGCCAGGCCCGCAGCGGCCGGGCCGCGGGGACGCCGGGGGCGTCGACCACGGGACCGGGGGTCGTGTCGGCCAGGGCCAGCTGGGGTTCGTGCTCGGTCGTGCTCATGGGTCCAACCACCGTAGACGACTCCCGGACGTGCTCCGGCGCGGCGACGCGCCGGGGTTCAGTCCTTGTCGTCCCCGCCCTTGCCGCCGCCGGAGAGGCTCTCGTAGATCTCCTTGCACGTCGGGCACACGGGGAACCGCTTGGGGTCGCGGCCGGGGACCCAGACCTTGCCGCAGAGCGCGATCACGGGGTCGCCCGAGAGGGCGGACTCCATGATCTTCTCCTTCTTCACGTAGTGCGCGAAGCGCTCGTGGTCGCCGGGCGCCGCCTCTTCCCGGACCTGCTCCTCGCGGTCGAGGACCGCGGTGCGCGACGGGGCGGCGGGGGCCTCGGGCTGGGTGCGGTACGGGTCGTCGGTCGGCGAGCTCATGCGGCGATGGTACGACGGGCCGGACGCCGCGTTAGTTCATCGAGACGTCGCTGGGGAAGCTCGCGACGAGGGCCAGGTCGCCGCCCTGGCGGCGCAGCACGTCGCCCCACAGGTCGTGCGGGCTGGGGCTGAACGGGTCGCGCGCCTCGGCGGGCAGCACGAACCAGGCGCCCTCGGCGATCTCGCCCTCGAGCTGGGAGGCGCTCCAGCCGGCGTAGCCGGCGAAGATGCGCAGCCCGGACAGCTGCGTGCTGATGGACTCCGGCGGCGTGTCGAGGTCCACCAGCCCGACCGAGCCGAGCCCGACGGACCCGAAGACGCGCCGCACCCCCAGCGGGTCGGGGTGGTCGCCGGGGACGGCCACGAGGCCCAGGGCGGAGTCGAGCGCGACCGGGCCGCCCTGGAACAGCTTGCCGGGGGCCGTCGCGAACGGCTGCCAGCTCGGCAGGACCGCCGAGACGTCGACGTCGAGGGGGCGGTTGACCACGACGCCGAGCGCCCCGTCGTCGTCGTGGTTGAGCACGAGGACGACGGAGCGCGCGAAGTTGGCGTCGGTCAGCGCGGGCGTGGCCAGCAGCAACCGTCCCGTGAGGCTCCCTTCCACCCCCTCATCATGACGTCGCGGCGGCCCGGGGGCGAGACAACGGCACCGCGTCGCGGGTGGCGCGCACGTACTGCGCGGGCCAGGGCAGCCGCGCGGTGTCGTGCAGGGCGACCGCGGCCCGCTGCGGCCAGCGCGGGTCGGACAGCAGCGGGCGGGCCAGCAGGACGGCGTCGGCGTCGCCGCTGACGAGGACCTGCTCGGCCTGGGCGGGTTCGAGGATCAGCCCGACGGCCCCGACGGGGACACCGGCCTCGCGCTTGACCCGGCCCGCGTTGGGCACCTGGTAGCCGGGGCCGACGGGGATCTGCTGGCGGGGGTCGTTGCCGCCGGAGCTGGCGTCGACCAGGTCGGCGCCGTGGGCGGCCAGCTCGCGGGCCAGCCGGACGGAGTCCTCGACGTCCCAGCCGCCCTCGACCCAGTCGGAGGTGCTGATCCGGACGAGGACGGGCTTGTCCTGCGGCCAGACCCCGCGGACCGCGTCGAGGACCTCCAGCAGCAGCCGCGAGCGGTTCTCGAAGGACCCGCCGTGCTCGTCGGTGCGCTGGTTGGACAGCGGGGACAGGAACTGGTGCAGCAGGTAGCCGTGCGCGGCGTGCAGCTCGACGACGTCGAAGCCGGCCGCGTCGGCGCGCCGGGCGGCGTCGGCGAAGGCCCGCACGACGGCGGCGATCCCGTCGGCGTCCAGGGCGCGGGGGGCGGCGAAGTCGCCGTACGGCAGGGCGCTGGGCCCCACGGTCCCCCAGCCGCCCTCGGCGGCGGGGACGGACCCGGAGCGCTCGTCCCAGGGCCGGTGGGTGCTGGCCTTGCGGCCGGCGTGGGCGAGCTGGACGCCGGCGGCGACCCCCTGGCCGTGGAGGAAGTCGACGATCCGCGCCCACGCGGCGGTCTGCTCGTCGTTCCACAGCCCGGTGTCCTGGGGGCTGATGCGGCCCTCGGGCACGACGGCCGCGGCCTCGGTGAGGACGAGCCCGGCGCCGCCGAGGGCGAAGCCGCCGAGGTGCACGAGGTGCCAGTCGGTCGGGACGCCGGGGGCCTGCTCGGGGTCGCAGGAGTACTGGCACATGGGCGAGACCCACACGCGGTTGGGGAAGGTCGTGCCGCGCAGGGTGATCGGTTCGAACAGTCGGCTCACGCGGGAACGCTACCCCGGCGGTCGGCGGCCCCGGTCGCGGCGCTTGTCCTCGTACATGCGCCGGTCGGCGCGGGCCAGGACCTCGGCGGTGGGCAGCGAGGGGTCGTCCACGACGAGCCCGACGCTGCACCCGACCCGCACGCCCACGCCCTCGGCGACGTCGACCGGGACGTCCGCGACGGCCTCGCGCAGCCGCTCCAGGAGCGCCTGGGGGTCCACGTCGGCCGCGGAGTCGACGAGCACGACGAACTCGTCGCCGCCGAAGCGGGCGACGGTGTCCCCGGCGCGGGAGACGCCGACCAGGCGGTCGGCGACGGCGACGAGGGCGCGGTCCCCGGCGAGGTGGCCGTGGCGGTCGTTGAGCTGCTTGAGGTCGTCGAGGTCGCAGAAGGCGACGAGGGGCACGGTGCCGGCGCGCCGGGCCCGTGAGCGCGCCTGCTCCCAGCGGTCCTCCAGCAGGCCGCGGTTGGGCAGCCCGGTGAGGCGGTCGTGGGTGGCGCGGTGGGTGAGGTCGCGGGCGCGCTCGACGTGCCGGGTGACGTCCCAGCACGACAGCGTCACGGCGTCGCCGTCGCGGCCGGCCGGCCCGAGCAGCACCTCGACGGTGACGACCTGGCCGCCGGCGGCCAGGAAGCGCCACTCGCGCGCGGTCCGGTCCTGCGGCACGCCGGCGTCGAGGGCGTCCCGCACGTCCTGGAGGTCGTCGGGGTGCACGAGGCCGTCGAGGCCGGTGGGGGCCCGGTCCCCGAGGAGGTCGGCGGCGGCACGGTTGAACCACGTCGCGCCCCACCCGTCGGCACCGCGCTCCACGAGCACCGTGGCCAGCGGAGAGTCCTCCACGAGGCGCCGGAAGTCGGCGTCCTGCACTGCTCCCCCTCGCCGTCACCCGGCCCCGCGTGGGCCGGCGTCCGACGACCGTACGAGCCACCGAGCACGGGGGCCGTGTCGAGTGCCGCAATGTCGCTGACACGGCGGACACGTTGCGACACAGCGTCTCCGCCAGTGACTCAGGGAGACGTCGCGCAGGCCCGCACGAGGGGGCGGCTGGCGCGCGAGGCCAGCAGCACGAGCGCGGCGCCCCCCAGCGCGCACCCGGCGAACCGCAGCACCCCCGCGGGAGCCTCCCCCAGCAGCCCCAGGACCGGGGAGACGACCAGCAGCGACAGCGCCGCCGCGCCCCCCATCGTGACCAGCAGCGGGACCCACGTCTCGCGCGAGCGCGCCGCGTGCAGCACGGCGACGTCCGTGCCCGACAGGTGCAGCGTCCGGTAGCGGGCCCGGGAGTCCAGCACCCGCGAGGCCTGCGTCACCCCCGTCGAGACCGCCGCCAGCACCGCGCAGACGACCAGCGTCACCGCCGACCCCGTGCCGATGTCGGTCGCCAGGTCACCGCCCTCCCCGCCCGCCGCCAGCCCCGGCGCGACGCTGAGGCAGCCCGCGACGAACGTCACCAGGGAGACGCCGCCGACGCTGCGCCACACGCTCCTGGGGTCCTCGCCCATCCGGCGCGCCGCCAGCAGCGTCTCCACGCTGCGGGCCCGCGCCGCCAGGACCCGGCCCAGGAGGGACACGAGCAGCGGCCCGACGAGGTTGAACACCGCGAACGCGCCCGCGAGGAGCGCGACCAGGACCAGCACCGCGAACGCCTGCCCGACCCCGAACAGGACGCTGCTCGCGTTGAAGGCCGCCACGAAGCCGCCGCCGAGCAGCAGCACGGGCAGGACCCGGGCCCAGCTCAGCCCCTCCTGCGGCAGGCGCTGCGCCACCCCCAGCGGGGTGATCGCGACGCGCCGCAGGCTGACCGCCGAGGAGACCAGCGCGACCAGGAGCACCGCCACCACGACCAGCAGGACGGCGCCGGCGCCCAGCCGCAGCTCGGCGACGTCGAAGGGGCGGCCCTGGAACCGCAGCAGCGCCACCGCCGGCAGCGCCGCGACGTCCAGCAGCACCCCGAGCAGGGCGCCCACCAGGGCCTGCGCCCCGGCGTCCAGGAGGGCGACCGCGCCGATCTGGGCGGTCGTGGCGCCGGCCAGCCGCAGCCGGGCCAGCCGCTCGTCGCGGCGGGCGATCGTCAGCCGGGCCGCGGCCGCCCCCAGCGTCGCGGTCGGGACGACGAGCAGCGCGACGGCCACCCACGACAGGAACGGGTACGTCGCCGCGTCCGCGCCCGCCCCGGGCAGGTCGGCGCGCGCCGCGAACGCCCGCACTCCCCCCGCGACGGTCAGCACGGCCCACGTCGTGACGGCGAAGGCCAGCACGGCCAGCGCCGTCGGCAGCCTCGACCCCGTCGCGCCGTGCCGGGCCAGGGACCACCACAGCCTCACCGCAGGCTCCCCGCGGGGGCGGTGAACTCGTCGTCCGGCGCTGGGCGCCGGCTCCAGACCCGGCCGTCGCGCACGGCCAGGGTCCGGTCGCACCAGCGGGCGACGGCGACGTCGTGGGTGACGACGACGAGCGCGGCCCCGTCCTCGCGGGCCACCGACGTCAGCAGGTCCAGGACCTCCCGGCCGGTGGCCTGGTCCAGGGCGCCGGTCGGCTCGTCGGCGAAGACGACCTTCGGCCGGCCCACCAGGGCCCGGGCGACGGCGACGCGCTGCACCTGGCCGCCCGACAGCTCCCCGGGCCGCCGGCGCTCGGTCCCGGCCAGGCCGAGGCGGGCCAGCAGGTCGCGGGCGCGGGCGGTCGCGGCGGCGCGCGAGTGGCCGCCCAGCAGCAGCGGCAGGGCGGCGTTCTCCTCCGCGGGCAGCTCCGACAGCAGCTGACCGGACTGGAAGACGAACCCGAAGTCGGTGCGGCGCAGCAGGGTCCGCCGCGTGTCGCTCATCGGGGCCAGGTCCTGGCCGGCGAGCTCGACGGTCCCCGAGGTGGGCCGCACGATGCCGGCCAGGACGTGCAGGAGCGTCGTCTTGCCCGACCCGGAGGGGCCCATCACGGCGACCGACTCGCCCGCCCGGACCGTGACGTCGACGCCGTCGAGGGCGCGGGTGCCGCCGTAGGTCACGACGAGACCGCGGCCGGTGAGGATGTCCATGACCCGAGCCTCGTGCGCGGGGGCACCCCGGCGCGTCGGAGCGCGGGCGGAACCGGCGGGGGCGGTGTCCTCCCTGGGCAGTAGTCCCCGGACACGACGAAGGCCGCCTCCCCGATCGGGGAGACGGCCTTCGTCGTCAGGTGGAGATGGCGGGAATCGAACCCGCGTCCGTCAGCGTGGTACCAGGGCTTCTCCGGGTGCATCCTGTTCAACGGTCTGCTCGGCCCCGATGCTCACACAGGCATGTCATCGCCGGGCCCAGCCGCGTTGCGTGTCCCTCTCACCTACGCGACCTCGGTGAGAGGTGAGCTCCCTAGTCGATGCCAGGACCCGGGGCGGGAGCGCACCCGGGCTGACAGAGTCGCGCTCGCTCAGGCGGCGAGGGCGAACTCGGTGCGCTTGGAATCGGCACCTATTGGTTTGCATGGATCGTTGACGAGATGACCATGCATCCTCGACCCGCTTCCCCTGGCTCGACGACCAACGTCGAAACCTGTCATCCCCGTGTTGAGTTGTGCTGTCCAGCTTACCCCTCAACCGCGGGTGCGTCGTCCCCATTCCCACCGGGACACCCCGCCGCCCACCCGTCGGCCGCCCGGGGGACGCGGTCGGGCCCTCACCGGGCCCCGCGCCGCCCGCTGCAGGACCGCGGGCGGCCGTGATCAGCGGTTCCGGCGCAGCGACATGGCGCGGTCGGCCTCGCGCTTGTCCTGCTTCTCCCGCAGCGTCTGGCGCTTGTCGTAGTTCTTCTTGCCCCGGGCCAGGCCGATCTCGACCTTCACGCGGCCGTCGACGAAGTACAGCGCCAGCGGCACGATGGTCAGCCCCGACTCGCGGACCTTGCCGGCCCACCGGTCGATCTCGGCGCGGTGCAGCAGCAGCTTGCGCTTGCGGCGCGGGGTGTGGTTGGTCCAGGTGCCCTGCACGTACTCGGGGATGTGAACCCCCTCGAGCCACATCTCGCCCCGGTCGATGTGGGCGAAGCCGTCGACCAGGGAGGCCCGGCCCATCCGCAGGGCCTTGACCTCGGTGCCCATGAGGCTGATGCCGGCCTCGTAGGTGTCGTCGATGAAGTAGTCGTGGCGCGCCTTGCGGTTGCTGGCGATCACCTTGCGACCGGTCTCGCGCGGCACGTCGTCCCTCCTGGGGGTGGATCGGGTGAGCAGCCGAGTCTAGGCGCCGGGGCGGGGGCACCGCACCGCGGTTCTCACACCTTCAGCCAACGGCGGAGGCTGAACAGCGACGCGATGACCGCGAACACGACCCCGACGGCGAGCATGACCGGCCCGGTCTGGGTCAGCACGTCGTGGGTGTCGATGAGCCGGGTGGTGAACCCGGGCCGGTTCTGCAGCCGGGACACCCCGAAGTTGACCATGGCCCACAGGGCCGCGGAGGCCAGCAGACCCCCGACGAAGCTGGCCACGACGCCCTCGAGGACGAACGGCAGCTGGATGAGCGCCCGCGACGCCCCCACCAGGCGCATGATCGTCGTCTCGCGGCGGCGGCTGAACGCCGTGAGCCGGATCGTCGTGGACACCAGCATCATCGAGCAGACGAGCATGAGGGCGGCCAGGCCCAGGGCGATGTTCGTCGCCACGTCCAGCACCGTGAACAGCGGCTGCAGGATGGCCCGCAGGTCCGGGACGTCCTCGACGCCGGCGACGGTCCCGTAGTCGTCGCTCACGGCCTGGTAGCCCTCGGGGTCCTGCAACCGCACGCGGAAGGACTCCGGCAGCTGGTCGGCCGTCACCTTGTCGGTGATCGAGGAGTCGTTGGTCTCCTTGAAGTTCTCGAACGCCTGCTGCTTGGACTCGTAGTAGACGCGCTCGACCCGCGGGTCGGCCTCCAGCTGCGCGCGCAGCGCGTCGCGCTGGGCGTCGGTGATCTCCCCGCCCGGGCAGGCGCTCTCGGGGGACTCGCTGCCGCACAGGAAGATGGAGACCTGGACGCGGTCGTACCACTCGCCCTTGAGGATGCCGACCTGCTTCTGCACGAGCAGCCCGGTCCCGAAGAAGAACAGCGACACCATCGTCACGAGCACGACCGCGATCGTCATCGTGAAGTTGCGCCGCAGCCCCGCGAACATCTCGCCGAGGACGAAACCCAGGCGCATCAGCGGCCCGACCCGTACACGCCGCGGTCCTCGTCGCGCACGACGCGGCCGTCGCGCAGCTCCACGACGCGCTTGCGCATCTGGTCGACGATGTCGTCGTCGTGCGTGGCCATGACGATGGTGGTCCCCGTGCGGTTGATGCGGTCGAGCAGTTTCATGATCCCCACGCTGGTCTCGGGGTCGAGGTTGCCGGTGGGCTCGTCGGCCAGCAGGATCGCGGGCCGGTTGACGAAGGCGCGGGCGATGGCCACGCGCTGCTGCTCACCCCCGGACAGCTCGTGGGGGCGGCGCTTCTCCTTGCCGCCCAGCCCCACCAGCCCCAGGGTCTCGGGGACGGTCTGGGCGATGACGTGCCGCGGCTTGCCGAGGACCTGCAGGGCGAAGGCGACGTTGTCGTAGACGCTCTTGTCGGCCAGCAGCCGGAAGTCCTGGAAGACCACGCCGATCTGCCGGCGCAGCTGCGGCACCTTCCAGGACCGCAGCCGGCCGACGTCGCGGCCGTTGACCTGGACGCTGCCGCCGGAGGCCTTCTCCTCCTTCAGGACCAGGCGCAGGAACGTCGACTTCCCCGAGCCCGAGGGGCCCACGAGGAAGACGAAGTCGCCCTTGTCGATCTGGAGGGTCACCTCGGCGAGCGCGGGACGGTGCCCCTCGCCGTAGCTCTTGCTGACGTGCTCGAAGGTGATCATCACTCACACCCTACGGTCTGTGGCTGAGCGTGAGGTTCAGCTCTCACGCTGCTTGCGCCAGCGGATGCCCGCGTCCAGGAAGCTGTCGATCTCACCGTCGAACACCCCGTCGGTGTTGCCGACCTCGAAGTTCGTGCGCAGGTCCTTGACCATCTTGTACGGCTGCAGCACGTAGGAGCGCATCTGGTTGCCCCACGACCCGGAGTCCTCGCCCTTGAGCGCGTCCAGCTCGGCCTGCCGGTCCTGACGGGCCTTCTCCAGCAGCTTGGCCTGCAGGACGCGCATGGCCGCGGCCTTGTTCTGCAGCTGCGACTTCTCGTTCTGGCACGTCACGACGATGCCCGTCGGCAGGTGCGTCAGGCGCACCGCGGAGTCGGTCGTGTTGACCGACTGGCCACCGGGCCCGGAGGAGCGGTACACGTCGACGCGCACGTCGTTCTCGGGGATCTCGATGTGGTCGGTCTCGGCCACCACGGGCAGCACCTCGACCCCGGCGAACGACGTCTGACGCCGGCCCTGGTTGTCGAACGGGGAGATGCGCACCAGGCGGTGGGTGCCCTGCTCCACGCTCAGCGTGCCGTAGGCGTACGGGGCGGCGACCTTGAACGTCGCCGACTTGATGCCCGCCTCCTCGGCGTAGGAGGTGTCGTACAGCTCCGTCTTGTAGTGCTTGCGCTCGGCCCAGCGCAGGTACATGCGCATGAGCATCTGCGCGAAGTCGGCCGCGTCGACGCCACCGGCCTCGGAGCGGATCGTCACCAGGGCCTCGCGGGCGTCGTACTCCCCCGACAGCAGCGTCCGGACCTCCAGCTCCTCCAGCGACCCCTTGATCGCCTCCAGCTCCTGCTCGGCCTCGGCCAGGGAGTCCGCGTCGCCCTCGGACTCGGCGAGCTCGACGAGCACCTCCAGGTCGTCGATGCGCCCGCCCATCTTCTCGATGCGCTCCAGCTCGGCCTGCACCGACGACAGCCGGCTCGTCACGCCCTGGGCGGTCTCGGGGTCGTCCCACAGGTCCGGCGCGGCGGCCTGCTCGTTGAGGTCGGCCAGCTCGGTGCGCAGCCCGTCGAGGTCGGACACCTCCCGGATGGAGGCGTACGTCGTGCGCAGGGCGGAGATCTCGGCGGGGAAGTCGATGGCCACGGCCGACGAGTCTACGTGCGTCGCGCGAAGGCCTCCGCGCTCAGCTCCCGCTCCCCGCCGGTCACGGCCCGCAGGACCCGCTCGGCCACCTCCGCCGGCGCGAGCCCCGGCGGCAGCCGCGGCGCGGTCCCGGCCACCGGGCGGGTCGCCAGCCCCGTCTCGGTGTGCGGGGGCCGCACGTCGAGCACCCGGACCCGGGACCGCTCCTCGCGCGCCACGGCGGTGACGAAGGCGGACAGCGCAGCCTTGGCCGCGGAGTAGGCCGCCATCCCGGCCTGGGGGCGCTCGGCGACGACACCCGTCACGACCACCGCGAACGGGTCGCGGCCCGCGCGCAGGTGCGGCAGCGCCGCGCGCAGCAGCCGGATCGGCCCGATCGCGTCGGCCAGGAACAGCTCGTCCAGCAGGTCGTCGTCGGCGTCGGCGGCCGGCCCGAAGGCCACCACCCCGGCGGCGTGCACGAGGCCGTCGAGGCGGCCCAGGTGCGCGACGGCCTCGGCCACCAGGCGCTCGGGCTCCCCCGGCAGCCGCAGGTCGGCGGCCACCGCGGGGGCGTCCCCGACCGGCGGCGCCGTCCGGCTGCTCGTGACGACCCGGGCCCCGGCGGCCAGCAGCCCCTCGACGAGCGGCCGCCCCAGCCCACCCCCGGCTCCGGTCACCAGGACCGCTGCGTCTCGTAGCTCCACGGGCTCACCGTGGCACGCTCAGCGCAGCTCCGCCCGCGCGCTGGAGCGGGCCGTGATCCGCACCCGCGCGAACCGGGCGGGCACGAAGGCCGTGAACGGCGGGGCGGTGACGACCACGAGCTCGACGTCGGCGCGCTGCCCGTCGGGCGTCCCGGTGCCCGCGCCGACGACAACCCCCGCGACGCCCGCGTGGTCGGCCACGTACTCCTCGACGCTGCCGCGGACGGAGGCGTCGGTGAGCAGCGCGGTGCCGCCGGGAACGCCCTGCGCGTAGTAGGACCGCTCGTCGAGGGCATCCGCGGCGTCCGCGGCGGCGGCGTCGGCCACGGCGTACAGCCGTGTGCGCTGCAGGTGGACGGCCGAGGCCGAGACGACGACGAGGACGAGGACCGTCGCGAGCAGCCCGAACGCCAGGGACAGCAGGGCGATGCGGCCCTCGTCCGAGGACCCCCTCACCCCGGCCCCACGGGGGCGAACCGGTCGGCGACCGCCACCCGCCGGACGTCCACGGGGACGCGCAGCGGGACCGCGCCGGCCAGGAACGCCGGCACGAGCGGCAGCTCGACGTCCAGGCGCACGGTCGCGGCGACCTCCCCCTCCGGCGTGGCGCAGGGGTCCGCCGAGCACGCGACGTCCAGCGTCGCCGCCCGCGGGTCCAGGTGCTGGTCGGTCACGGCCAGCACCACCGCGGCCCCGGCCCGGTCCACGGCGGCACCGGTCGCGACGAGCCGCGACGCCTCCGCGGCCCCGGCCCCCGCGGCGAACGCCGCCGCCTGGACCCGGCCCAGGGTCAGCACGAGGTAGGCGATCGGGACGAGCAGCAGCACGCCGACGGCGAGGAACTCCACGGCCGCGCTCCCCTCGTCCCCGGCGGCCGGGTCCCCTAGGGCCGGGTTCCTCGCCGTCGGGCCGCTCACGGCTGCGCCAGCGCGTGACCCCGCACGCGCAGCAGCCGCGGGCCGAGGAACGCCACGACGGGCAGCGGGGCGTCGACCTCGACCTCGACGAGCGCGGTCCCGGCCACCTCGGCCCGGCGCGCGGTGACGTCGCGCGCGTACGCCGGGGACAGGGACGCCGCGAGCAGGGCGCGGGCCCGGGCCGCGCCGTCGGCGGGGGTGTTGCCGCGCAGCGCCCCGAACCGGGCGCCCTCCCCCGCGCAGTCGGCGGCCGTGGCCCGCACGTGCTGGACGACGGCCAGCTGCACGACGGCCGCGAACAGCAGCGCCAGCAGCCCGGCGACGGCGGCGAACTCGGCGACGGCCGAGCCCTCGTCCCGCCTCACAGCTGGCCGACCACCGCGTCCATCGCCGCGGTGAACAGGGCCGCCAGCCGCGGGCCGGCCACGGCCCACAGGCCCACCACCAGCCCGGCGGTCATGATGGTCACCAGGACCCAGCCGGGGACGTCGCCCCGGTCGTCGTTCAGCAGTTCCTTCAACACGGTTACTCCTTCAGTTCGTCAGCTGGAGCTGGGCCAGACCGGGGTAGACGGCGAACACCACGACGGTCGGCAGGATCCCGAAGACGACGGGGACCATCATCGCGACCTCCTGCCGCCCACCGGCTTCGGTGAGCCGGCGGTGCTCGGCGTCGCGGGCGTCGGCGGCCTGCGCGCGCAGGACGTCGGCCAGGGGGCTGCCGGCTTCGACCGCCACCGCGAGGGCGTCGACGAACCGGCTGAACGGCGGGACCTGCCAGCGCCCGGCGAGGTCGGCCAGGGCGTCGAGCAGCGGGGTCCCCGTGCGCACCCGCCCCAGCGCCGCCCGCAGCCCCTCGCACAGCGGGCCCCCGCCGGCGGCGACGCGGTCGAGGGCGGCCGAGACGTTCTCCCCCGCCGCCACCGACAGCGCCAGGAGCTCGGCCACGGCCGGCAGGTCCGCGACGAGCTCCTCGCGGCGCCGGCGCACCGCCCGCGCGAGCAGCTCGTCGCGGGCCAGCGCCCCGCCGAGCCCGCCGACGACCATGGCCGCGACGACCGCGACGGGGTTCGCCCCCGCGCCCGCCCAGACCCCGGCCAGCGCCAGCGCCGTCCCCGCGCACGACCACAGGACCTGCTCGGCCCGGTGCGCGGCGAGCTCGGGGCCGCCGGCGGCGTCGGGGTGCAGGACCAGGAGCCGTTCGGTGACGGCCCGGCCCGACCCCAGCCGCGACCCCACGGCCGTGCCGACGACGCGCAGCACGTCGCGGGCCCGGCGGGACCCCGGCGCCCCGAGGTAGGGCAGGACGCGGGCGTCCAGGGCCGGGCCGCGGCGCCACGGGGAACCGGCGAGCACGAGCAGCGCTCCCACCCCGGCCAGCGTCCCGAGCAGGACCCCGGCGATCACGACAGCACCCGGCGCGGTTCGGGCAGCCGCCCCAGCCGCAGCATGAGGCGGTACGCACCGGTCGAGACCGCGGCCCCCGCGACCAGGACCGCGGCGCCGGTGGCGTCGCCGTAGGCGGCGAGGGTGCCGGGCCGGGTGGCCAGCAGCGCCAGGACGATCCAGGGGGCGGCGACGGCGAGCCGGGCCGCGGACACCGTCCAGCTCTGCCGGGCCAGCAGTTCCCCGCGGGTCCGGCGGTCCTCCCGCAGGTACCCCGACAGGGTCCGCAGTGTGGCGCCCAGGTCGCTGCCGCCCACCTGGCGCGTCATGCGCAGCGTCGCGGCGAGCCGGTCGAAGACGGGGTCGGCCAGCTCGGTGCGCAGGGACTCCAGCTCGGTCTCGAACGCCCCGCTGGCGCGGTGCCCGACGGCGAAGCGGGCGAAGGCGGGCCGGAACCGGTGCGGGCCGCGCACGGCCAGCGCCGCGACGGCATCGGGCAGCGGGGCACCGGCCCGGACCGAGGCCGCGAGCGCGTCGACGGCGTCGGGCCACTCGGCGGCGGCGTCCTCGCGCCGGGCGCGGGCGCGGTGGCGGGCCAGGGCCACCGGCGCGTGCCCCGCCGCCAGCGCGGCCCCGCCGCCGAGCACCGGCACGGCCGTCAGCGCCAGCACGAGGACACCCGCCAGCACCCCGGCGACCAGGCACCCGGCCACGAACACGGCGACGGGCACGTCCGTCCACCCGGCGGCGGCCAGCAGGTCCCGCACCCCGGCCCGCCGACGCGCCGCCGGGCGGGCCGGCCGTTCCCAGCACGACCACCACAGGCAGAACACCCCCAGACCCAGCACCGCGCCGACCGCGACACCCGTCACGGGCGGGCCCCCAGCAGAGCGGCCAGGTCGAAACCGGCCCGGGCGAACCGCTCGCGGTGCGGTGGCCAGCCGGTGCCGCGGACCAGGACGCCGTCGCGGGTCCCGAACAGTTCCGCCGTCTCCACCACACCGCCCTCGCAGCGTCCCGTCACGGCCACGACCTCGCGCACCCGGCGCCGGCCGTCGGCGTCCAGTTCGGCGTGGACGACGAGGTCCAGGCTCGAGGCGACGGCGGGCACGACGAAACCCGTCGTGACGTTCTCCCCGGCCAGCAGCGGCAGCGTGCACATCTTCGCGACGGCGTCGGCGGCGGAGTTCGCGTGGACCGTCGCCGCCCCGGGCAACCCGGAGTTCAGCGCGATGAGCAGGTCCAGGCTCTCGGCCTGCCGGACCTCACCCACCACGAGCCGGTCCGGGCGCATCCGCAGGGCCTCCTTCACGAGCCGGCGCAGCGGGATCTCCCCGCGGCCCTCCAGGTTCGGCTGGCGGCACTGCATCGCGACGACGTCGCGGTTGTGCAGCTGCAGCTCGAACACCTCCTCGCACGTGACGATGCGCTGGTGCGCGGGGACCGAACCCAGCAGGCAGTTCAGCAGCGTCGTCTTCCCCGCCTGGGTGGCTCCCGACACGAGCAGGTTCAGCCCCGAGGCGACGGCGGCGTCGAGGAACCGCGCGGCCGCCGGGGTCAGCGACCCGAGGCCGACGAGGTCGTCCAGCCGCCGCGCGCGGGTCACGAAGCGCCGCACGTTGACCGCCCAGTGGCGGCGGGTGACGTCGGGGATGACGACGTGCACGCGGGAACCGTCGGGCAGCGAGGCGTCCACGAAGGGGCTGGACAGGTCGACGCGGCGGCCGGTGGTGGCGAGCATCCGCTCGACGAGTTCGGCGACGGTGTCCTCGTCCAGGATGGTCGTGGTGAGTTCGGGGACGCCGGAACGGGCGACGAAGACCTTGCCCGGTTCGTTGATCCAGATCTCCTCGACCTCGGGGTCGTCGAAGTACCGTTGCAGCGCACCGTAACCGGAGACGGCGGCCACGACTTCGCGGACCGCGTCCTCCCGGTCGGGCAGCCCCGGCAGCGAACCGTCCAGGGACCGCAGGTCGTAGTCGAGGACGACGGCGTCGACGAGGGACCGCAGTTCGGCCGCCTCGCCGCGGAAACTCCCGGCCGCGGTGCGGCGGCGCACCTGCGCCCGCACCTCGTCCTCCACCAGGCGGACCGCGTCCACCGCACACCTCCTCCGAACTCGTGTGCGGCGACCGTAGTGGAGGACGACGCGTGGCGTCCGGGTGATGTGGATAACTCCCGGGGGCCCGCCGCGCGGCCGTGCCACGATCCGTCCGTGCCGTTCCGGATGACCGTGCTGGGCGCCGACGTGGAGCTCGAGGTTCCCGTCGGGACGACCCTGACCGACGCCCGCGCCCGGCTGGAGGAGGTCACCGGCCCCTGGCCGCGGGACTGGCGGGAGTGGGCCCTGGACGGGCACCCCGTCGCGGACGCGGTGCTGGGGATGCCGCCGCTGCTGGCCGGGGTCGTGCTGCCCCCGCCGGCCGCGGCGCCCACCGACCTCGTGGCCGTCGCGGGACCGGCGGCGGGGACGGGTTTCGCCGTGGCTCCCGGGCGGCACCTGCTGGGCCGGCGCGGGGACGGGCCGGCGGCGGTCGGGATCGACGACCCCTCCGTGTCGCGCCGGCACGCCGAACTCGAACTGTCCCCCGCCGGGGTCACCACGCTGCGCGACCTCGGCTCGCTCAACGGGACCGCCGTGCTGCGCGCGGGGGAACGGGAGGCCGTGCGGGGCCCGGTGCAGGTCCCGCCCGGGACCGAGTTCGCCCTCGGCCACACGGTGCTGCGCGCCGGGGGACCCGCCGTCGCGGCAGCCGTCGTGCAACCCGACGCCGCGGGACGCCTGCTGCTGAACCGGCCCCCGCGGCTGCTCGCCGAACCCCGGGCCCGGGAGTTCACCTGGCCCGTCCCCGACCCGGCGGCGCAGGCACCGGGTCCGCCGTGGCTGGCTCTGCTCGTGCCGGTGGCGGTCGCCGTCGTCCTGGCCCTGGTGTGGTCGCCGCTGTCGCTGCTGCTGGGCCTGGCCTCACCGGTGCTGGCCGCCGGGCAGTGGCTGGGGCAGCGCCGCCGGCACCGCCACGACGAGCAGCGGCGCGCCGCGCGGGCCGGGGCCGCGCTGGCCCGCGTGCGCACCGAGGTCGGGGAGGCCGCGCGGCGGGAGCAGACCCACCGCCGCGACCTGCACCCCGACGCCGGCCGGCTGGCCGCGGAGGTGGCCGGCCCCGGGGACCGGTTGTTCACCCGTTCCCCCGCCGACGCCGACCACCTCACCGCCCGGGTCGGCCTGGGCGACCTGCCGGCCACGACGGTCGCGGTGCGCGGCGGCCCCGGCACCCCCGTGCTGGCGGACGTGCCCGTGACGGTGTCCCTGAGCGCCGGGCCGCTCGGCGTGTGCGGCCCCGGCGAGGGGCTGGTGCGCCTGCTGCTGGCGCAGCTGGCCGCCTGGCAGTCCCCCGCCGACGTGCGGGTCGTCGCCGGCCCGGGGTGGGAGTGGACCCGCTGGCTGCCGCACGCCGTCGAGGTCGTCGACGGCGACGTGCTGGGCGTGCCGGCCGCCGAGGTCCGCCGCCGCACCGGACCGGCTGGGCGAGGCCCCGGCCCCGACCTCGTCGTGGTCCTGGACCCCGTGGGCTGGTGGCGCACCGACCCGCGGCTGGCGCCGCTGCTCACCGACGGCCCCGCCGTCGGCGTCCACACCGTGTGCCTGGGCCGGGCGCGCGCGGACCTGCCCGCGCAGTGCCGCACGGTGCTCGACCTCACCGACGGGGCTGCCGGGCAGGGTCCCGACGGGCTGCTGCTGTCCGCGCACGAGCGCGTGCCCGTGCGCGTCGACGCCGTGGACGAGGTGTGGGCCGAACGGCTCGCGCGGGGTCTGGCCCCGCTCCTGGACGCCGCCGCGGCGTCGGCGAGCGCCGTGCCCGCGGACGTGCGGCTGCTGGACCTGGTGGGGGTCCCGTCGGTGGAGTCGCTGCGGCGCGGCTGGGCGCGGCCGCCCGCGGGGTTGCCCGCGGTGCTGGGGGCGGACGCCTCGGGCCCGTGCGCGGTGGACCTGGTCCACGACGGGCCGCACGCGCTGCTGGCGGGCACGACGGGGTCGGGCAAGTCGGTGCTGCTCGCGACGCTCGTGGTCTCCCTGGCGCTGGCGTGCCCGCCCGAGCACCTGCAGCTCGTGCTCGTCGACTACAAGGGCGGTGCGGCGTTCGGGGCGTGCACGGGGTTGCCGCACGTGGCGGGGCTGGTGACCGACCTGGACGACCGGCTCGCCCAGCGGGTGCTGCGCAGCCTGCGGGCCGAGGTGGCCCGCCGCGAGCAGGTCCTGGCCGCGGCCGGGGTCGCGGACGTGCGGGACCTGCCGCCGGGGCGGCTGCCCCGGCTCGTGGTCGTCGTCGACGAGTTCCGGGTGCTGGCCCAGGAGGTCCCCGAGTTCGTCGACGGTCTCGTGCGGCTGGCCGGGGTGGGCCGCTCGCTCGGCGTGCACCTGGTGCTGGCGACCCAGCGCCCGGCGGGGGTCGTGAGCCCGGAGATCCGGGCCAACACGGACCTGCGGGTCGCGTTGCGCGTGCAGGACCGCGCGGACGCCGAGGACGTGGTGGGCGACCCCCGTCCGGCGGGGTTCACGGTGCCGGGGCGGGCGCTGCTGCGCCGCGACGGGCTGCGCGAGTTCCAGACCGCCCGGTTGCGCGGCCCGGCCCGGTCCGGGGGCGTGCTCGTGCGGGAGGTGCCGGACGGGCCGGGTGCGGTCCCCGCGGACGGGGACCGCACGGGGGACCGCCCCGGGGAGGTCGACGACCTGCCCGGGCTGGTCCGGACGCTGGTCGCCGCCGCGGCCGGCCGGCCCCGCCCGCCGGCCCCGTGGCTGCCGCCGCTGCCGCCGGTGGTGCCGGACCTGCCGCCGGGCGCGGGCGGGCGGCTGGTGTGGGGCCTGGTGGACCTGCCGGACGCGCAGCGGCGCGAGGACGTGGCCTGGGACCTGGCCGCGGGCCAGCACCTGCTCGTCGTCGGCGGGGTCCGCAGCGGCCGGACGACGCTGCTGCGCCGTCTCGTCACCGAGGCCGCGCGGGTGCCGGGCACCGAGGTCCACGTGCTGGACGCCGGTGGCCGGCTGCGCGACCTGGCCGGGACGGGGCCGGTCGGGTCGGTGGTGGCGCGCTCGGAGCCCTGGCGCGCCGGGCGCCTGCTGGAGCGGGTGCAGCAGGAGGTGGACCGGCGGCGGGCCGCGGGGTCGTGGACGGGGCACGTCGTCCTGGTCGTGGACGGCTGGGAGGCGTGGACGGCGGCGCTGGCGGCGGCCGACCCGGCGGCGGGGGCCGATCCGTTGCTGCGGCTGCTGCGCGAGGGAGCCGGGGCGGGTGTGCGGGTCGCCGTCGCCGGGGACCGCCCGTCGCTGACGGGGGCCGTGGCGGGGACGGTGGGGTCGGTGGTGCTGCTGCGCACGGCCGACCGGTCCGACGCGGCCCTGCTGGGGGTGCGGCCCTCGGCCGTCCCCCGCGACGCGCCGCCGGGCCGCGGGCTGCTCGTGGTCGACGGGGTGGGTCACGAGGTGCAGGTCGCCCTGCCGGGCGACCTGCCGGGCGACCTGCCGTCGGGGCCGGGGACGGCGCGGCTGGGCGTGGCCCCGCTGCCGGCGCGCGCCGGGGAGCTGCCCGGGGTGGGGTGGCGGCTGCCGATCGGCCTGGGCGGCGACGACGGCGGGGTGGTCCTGGTGGACACCGGGCACGTCGTCCTGGTCGCGGGGCCGGTGGGCAGCGGGCGGACGACGGCGCTGCGGGCGCTGGCCGACGCGGAGGTGCGGCGCGGAGGTCGCGCGGTGTGGGCGCGCGAGGCGGGGCCGCAGGAGGTGCGGGAGTGCTGGGCGGCCGGTGGCCTGGTGCTGCTGGACGACGTGTGCCGTCCGCTGCCCCCGGCGGTCGAGGACGTGCTGGGCGGGGCCCTGCTGGGCGGTGGCCCGGTGCGGCTGGCCGCCGCCGGGGACGGGGTGGACGTGGTCGCGGCGTTCCGGGGCCCGGCGGCCGCGGTGCGGTCGGCGGCGCGCACGACGGTGCTGCTGGGCCGGGGCGGGTGGGTCCCGGCGGAGGTGCTCGCGCGGCGGCCGGTGGTCGCTCCCGGGCCCGGTCCGGGAGCCGGTTTCGCGGTGGAGGGGGGTCGTTGGCGCTCAGTGAGGATCAGCTGTCCTACGGTGGCCCCGTGAGCAGCTCCACGACGACGACGGTCCTGCGGCCGGCCACCCCCGAGGACGCCGGGGCGATCGTCGCCCTGGTGCGGGAGCTGGCCGAGTACGAGCGGGAGCCGGACGCCGCGCAGGCCCGCGCCGAGGACTTCGCCCGTGCCCTGCAGCCGGGCACCGGCATCGGCTGCGTGCTCGCCGAGGTCGAGCGCGACGGCCGCCTCGAGGTGGCGGGGATGGCGTTGTGGTTCACGACGTTCTCGACGTGGCTGGGCCGGCAGGGCCTGTGGCTGGAGGACCTGTACGTGCGGCCCGCGCACCGCCGCGGCGGGATCGGGCGGGCCCTGTTCGGTGAGCTGGGGCGCCTGTGCGCCGAGCGCGGCCTGGGGCGGCTGGAGTTCACGGTCCTGGACTGGAACACCTCCGCCCACGCCTTCTACCGTGCTCTGGGGGCTCGGCCGCAGGAGGACTGGACGACGTGGCGCCTGGACGGGGACCGTTTGTCGGAGCTCGCCCCCAGCTCCCCATCGTGACCTGGAGTGTTCGTCCGTATACGTTGAGCACGCGCCATTGCCACACCCGGCCCCGAGAGGACGAAGCCCCGTGTCGACCCCCACGACCGGCGAGACGACCGGTGGAACCACCGGTGACCCGGCGACGGAGACCGCGGCCGACCTGGTGGAGCTGCGGGTCCCGGCCGACCCGGCCTACCTGACCGTCGTCCGCACCGCGAGCGCCGGGCTGGCCGCCCGGCTCGACCTGACGCTGGACGAGATCGAGGACCTGCGGATCGCGGTCGACGAGGCCTGCACCCTGCTGCTGGGGTCGTCCCCGACCGACGACGAGCTCGTGGCGACGTTCCGCCTCGGCGAGGGGACCCTGGAGGTGGAGGTCCGCGGCCCGGCCCGGGAGCTGCCCGAGCGCTCGAGCTTCGCGTGGGCGGTCCTGGAGGCCCTCGTCGGGGAGGTCTTCACCGGCACCTCGGCCAACGGGGCGTGGATCGTGCTGCGGCACAGCAAGACGACGGGGGCACCGACGACGCTGGTGGCAGGGGTCGGGTGAGCCCGGCCCCGCACGGCCCGTCGGCGCCGGGACCGGCCGCCACGCGGGACGCCGAGGAGGCCCCGCTGCTGGCCCGGATGGCCTCCCTGGACCCCGACGACCCCGAGCGGGCCCGGCTGCGCGAGGACCTCACCCGCCGCCACCTGCCCCTGGCCGAGCACCTGGCCGCCCGGTTCCTGGGACGGGGCGAGCCGCACGACGACCTCGTGCAGGTCGCGACGATCGGCCTGCTGAAGGCCCTGGACCGCTACGACCCCGCGCGCGGGGTGCCGTTCGGGGCGTACGCGGTGCCGACGATGCTGGGCGAGATCAAGCGCCACTTCCGCGACCGCGGCTGGGCCATGCGGGTCCCGCGGCGCGTGCAGGAGGCGGGCCGGCAGCTGGCCGACGCGCGCGAGGCGCTGACGCACGAGCTGGGCCGGGCCCCGACCGTCTCCGAGCTCGCTCAGCGCACCGGCCAGGACCCCGACGACGTCGTGGAGGTCCTGGAGTCGGCGAACGCCTACTCGACGCTGCCCCTGGACACGGGGTCCCCGACCTCGCCCGTGCAGTCGCTGGGCGCGGACGACGAGGCGCTGGAGAGCGTGGAGAACCGCGAGGCGCTGCGGCCGCTGCTGGCCGCCCTGCCCGCCCGCGAGCGGCGGATCCTGGCGCTGCGCTTCGTGCGCGGCATGTCGCAGGCGCAGATCGCGGCCGAGGTGGGCATCTCGCAGATGCACGTCTCACGGCTGCTGACCCGCACGTTGTCGCAGCTGCGGGAGGGGCTGGGCGACGTCGAGGCGCCCTGAGGTCAGCGCCCGACCTGGGCGGAGACGCTCGGGGTGAACAGCCCGACCCCCACGGCCACGGCCGGCAGGACGAGCAGGACCCCCAGCCAGGGCGTCCCGCCGCTGAAGGCCGGCAGCCCGGCCGCGACCTGCAGCAGCTGCCAGACGACCAGGGGCGAGCGCGCCCAGGTGGCCCGTCGCAGCAGCCCCCAGGCGCAGAACCCCAGCCCGGCGCCGAAGAGCAGGGCGCACACGACGACCGAGACGACCGCCAGCGGGGCGCTGGAGCCGTCGACCACCAGCCCGTGCACGAGGTAGGCGGCCCCGGCCAGCAGGAGCAGGACCTCCAGGGCGACGAGGGCGGCGATCGCCGTCAGCAGTGGCGGGCGCGGCTGATCCGTTGGAGCCTTGGAGGACGGGGACGGCACGGGCAGCACCGTACGACGCCTGTGCCGGTTCGTCCCCCCTCGGGGGGACGCGCGTCGGCGTGTCGACGCCGACGCGCCGGGTCGGCTCGGATTACGAGGAGGGGTCCTGCGTGTTAAGTCCGTGTGACGTACTCGACACGCCCTCTGCTCGATCGACCTGGTTGAACCTCTTGTGAAAGGGCGCACGAAGTGTGACCCTGGATCCCGACGCGATCCCCGACACACGTCGTCACCTGGGACTTTGCAGGTGGTCGAGCGTGCGTCCCGGCACCGCCGGCGTTGCCGGTGCTCAGGGATCCCGCGTGTCCAGCTCGTTACGGCGGGGAGGGCACGTGTGTCCTGAGACCGAACACACGCTAGAAGGAGTGGAACCCCCATGGACTGGCGCCACAACGCCGCCTGCCTCGACGAAGACCCCGAGCTCTTCTTCCCCATCGGCAACACGGGGCCCGCGATCCTCCAGATCGAAGAGGCCAAGGCCGTCTGCCGTCGCTGCGACGTCGTCGACTCCTGCCTCAAGTGGGCGCTGGAGACCGGCCAGGACGCCGGCGTCTGGGGCGGGATGAGCGAGGACGAGCGTCGTGCGCTCAAGCGCCGCGCCGCCCGCGCCCGCCGCGCGAGCTGACGCGGACCCGCTGAGACGCAGGAGGCCCCGACCGGCAGGTCAGGGGCCTCCTGCGTCTGCCCTCAGTTCCGGACGCTGCCGATCTGGGCGACGTCCCGGCGCACCCGCAGGTCCAGCCGCACCTCGGTCCCCCCGGTGGAGCTGGCCCCGAACTCCATGCGCCCGCGCAGCTCCCCCGCCACGAGGGACCGCACGATCTGGGTCCCCAGCCCGGAGCTGCCCACCTGGAAGTCCGCCGGCAGCCCGACCCCGTCGTCGCTGACGACGACCTCGAGCCGGTCGTCGGCCGTGTGCTCGACCTTCACCACCACGGTGCCGGCCTTGTCGGAGCCGAACCCGTGCTCCACGGCGTTGGTCACCAGCTCGGTCAGGACGAGCGCGAGCGCCGTCGCGTCCTCCTGGCGCAGCTCACCGAACTTGCCCTCGCGGACGGTCTTGACCCGTTCGGCGTTCTCCATCGCGACCTCGGCGGCCATCATGAGGCAGCGGTCGAGGACCTGGTCGAAGTCGACGTTCTCGTCGATGCCCTGCGACAGCGTCTCGTGCACCGTGGCGATGGTCTCGACGCGGCGCATGGCCTCCTGCAGCGCCGAGCGCCCCTCCTCGGAGTGGATGCGCCGCGACTGCAGCCGCAGCAGCGCCGCGACCGTCTGCAGGTTGTTCTTCACGCGGTGGTGGACCTCGCGGATCGTCGCGTCCTTCGTCATGAGCTCGCGCTCACGACGGCGCAGCTCCGAGACGTCCCGGACCAGCAGCAGCGCGGCGATCCGGGTCGCGGTCCCGTTCTCCCTGCGCGTCAACGGGATCGCCCGCATCGACAACGTCGCCGCGTCGGTCTCCAGGTCCGTGCGCCACGGCGCCCGGCCCGTCACCACCAGCGGCAGCGACTCGTCGACCGGCAGGTGCGAGGCGGCCAGCGAGCTGGAGATCTCAGCGAGGTTGGCCCCCACCAGCTCCCCGATGAGCCCGGCGCGGTGGAACGCCGACAGGGCGTTCGGGCTCGCGTACGTCACGACCCCGTCCGCGTCCAGGCGCAGCATCCCGTCCCCCACGCGCGGCGCCCCCCGGCGCGGGCCCGTCGGCGCCGCCGTCTGCGGGAACTCCCCCGCCGCGATCATCCGCGTCAGGTCGTCGGCGCACTTGACGTAGTTCAGCTCCAGGCGGCTCGGTGTCCGCGACGTCGCCAGGTTGGTGTGCCGGGCCAGGACCCCCAGCACCACGCCCTCGCGGACGACGGGGATCGTCTCCTCCCGCACCGGGACGTCGTCGTCCCACTCGGGGTCGCGCCCGCGCAGGCTGCGGGCCTCGTCGAAGGTCGTGTCGACCTGCGGCCGGCGGCCCCGCTCCAGCAGCGCCCCCACGACGTCGTCGTAGTGCACCGTCGGGCCGGTCGTCGGCCGGCAGTGCGCCACGGCGACGAAGTGCTGCCGGTCGGCGGTGGGGACCCACAGCACGAGGTCGGCGAAGGACAGGTCCGAGATCAGCTGCCAGTCGCCGACCAGGAGCCGCAGCCACTCGGCCTCGGCACCCTCGATCGCCGTCTGGGACTGCAGCAGGTCCGACATGGTGGGCACGCCGCGAGCCTACGGCCCCAGCCGATCCGCGGTCCGCTCAGCCCGCCCGCAGGACCGTGCGCAGCGCCCGCAGCCCCACCGACAACGCGGCCAGGTCCCCCGCCCCCGGCTCCCCCTCCAGGTCGGCCATCGTCTGCTGGGCCCGCTTGACGGCCGGCGCGTGCGCCGTCTCCCAGGCCAGCACCGCCGCGGCCGCGTCCAGCTCCGCACCCGCCGGGGTCTCGGCGACCACGGCCGCGGTGAAGTCCCGCAGCGCCGCGTACAGGTCGTCGCGCAGCGCCGCGCGCGCCAGCGACTGCCACCGGTCCGTGCGCGGCAACGCCGAGATGCCGTTCAGCACCGACTCGATGGCGTACCGGTGCGAGAGCTCGTACCAGACCGCGGCGATCTCCTCGACGCTGCGCCCGGTGGCGTCCGCGACCTCCACGACGTCCAGCAGCGGGAACAGCGCCAGCAGCGAGGCCGTGAGCCGGGCCTGCCCGACGGGGACGCCCCGCTCGGTGAACCAGGCGATGTCGGCCTCGACGGTGCGGGCGTCCGCCCCCTTCACGATGCCACCGGCCTCCAGGTCCGCGATCCGCGGCGCCAGCCGCGCCACCGCCGGGGCGAAGCGGGCGATCTCGGCCGGCACGTCGATCCCCTCGGGACGGCTGTGCAGCAGCCACCGCACCGAGCGGTCCAGCAGCCGCTGGTGCTCCTGGCGCAGCCGGGACTGCGCGAACGCCTCCACCCGCCCGTCGAGCGCCTCCACGGCCGCGGCCCGCTCGGCCAGCCCGAAGACCTGCGAGGCCACCACGAACGCGCGCACGACGTCGGCCGGCTCGCTGCCGGTCTCCTCCGCCGCCCGGAACGCGAACGTCAGGCCCCCGGTGCCCACGACGTGGTTGACCAGGACCGTGGTGGCGATCTCGCGCCGCAGCGGGTGGTCGCCCAGGTGGTCGCCGAACCGCTCCCCCAGCTCGGCCGGGAAGTACCCGCGCAGCGTCTGCGCGACCCACGCCTCGTCCGGCAGCGAGCTGTCCAGCACTGCCCGGCCCAGGCTGATCTTGGCGTGGGCGACGAGCACCGACAGCTCCGGCATCGTCAGCCCACCGCCGTCGCGGGCGCGGCGGTCCAGCTCGGCCGGCGACGGCAGCGACTCCAGCCGCCGGTCGACGTCCCCGCTGCGCACCAGCGCGTCCAGGAACCGCCGGTGCGCCGGCAGCAGCCCGGCCGCGAAGCTGCCCTCCACGCTCAGCACGACGTTCTGGTCGTAGTTGTCGCGCAGCACCAGCCGGCCGACCTCGTCGGTCATCCGCAGCAACGTCTGGTCGCGGTCGGCCGGGTCCAGCTGCCCCTGCGTCACCAGGTGGTCCAGCAGGATCTTGATGTTCACCTCGTGGTCGCTGCAGTCGACCCCGGCGGAGTTGTCGATGGCGTCGGTGTTGAGCTTGACGCCCGCCCCGCCGTTGCCCGAGGTCGCGGCCTCGATGCGGCCCCGCTGGGTCAGGCCGAGGTTCCCGCCCTCCCCGACGACCTTGACCCGCAGGTCCCGCCCGTCGATGCGGATGGCGTCGTTGGCCTTGTCCCCCACCTCGGCGTGCGACTCGGTGGACGCCTTGACGTACGTCCCGATCCCGCCGTTCCAGAACAGGTCGACGGGGGCGGCCAGGACGGCCCGCAGCAGGTCCACCGGCGACAGGCTGCGGGTCGCGGGGTCCAGGCCGAGGCGCTCGGCGACCTGCGCGCTGACCGGCACCGACTTCGCCGTCCGCGGGTACACGCCCCCGCCCTCGGAGATGAGGGAGGCGTCGTAGTCGGCCCACGACGAGCGCGGCAGCGCGAACAACCGCGCCCGTTCGGCGTGCGAGGCGACCGGGTCCGGGTCCGGGTCGAGGAACACGTGCCGGTGGTCGAACGCCGCGACCAGCCGGATCCGCTGCGACAGCAGCATCCCGTTGCCGAACACGTCACCGCTCATGTCGCCGACGCCGACGACCGTGAACGGCTCCGTCTGGGTGTCGTGCCCCAGCTCGCGGAAGTGCCGCCGCACGCTCTCCCACGCCCCGCGCGCGGTGATGCCCATGGCCTTGTGGTCGTACCCGACCGAACCGCCCGACGCGAACGCGTCACCGAGCCAGAACCCGCGGGAGACGGCGATCTCGTTGGCGATGTCGGAGAACGTCGCGGTGCCCTTGTCGGCGGCCACGACCAGGTAGGAGTCGTCGCCGTCGTAGCGCACGACGTCCACCGGCGGCACCGTGGTGCGCACGCCGTCGACGATCCGCAGGTCGTCGGTGACGTCCAGCAGCCCCGAGATGAACGTCCGGTACGAGGCGATCCCCTCGGCCCACCAGGCGTCCCGGTCCACCGACGGGTCCGGCAGCTGCTTGGCGACGAAACCGCCCTTGGCCCCCGTCGGCACGATGACGGCGTTCTTCACGATCTGCGCCTTGACCAGGCCCAGCACCTCGGTGCGGAAGTCCTCCCGCCGGTCCGACCAGCGCAACCCGCCGCGGGCGACCTCGCCGAAGCGCAGGTGCACCCCCTCCACGCGCGGGGAGTACACCCACACCTCGGCGTGCGGGGCCGGCTCGGGCATGCCCGCCACCAGCTTCGGCGACAGCTTGAACGACAGGTACGGGTGCTCGGAGCCGTCCGGGGCGTGCTGGTACGCGTTGGTCCGCACGACCGCCTGCACCACCGACAGCAGCGCCCGCAGGATGCGGTCCGCGTCCAGGCTCGCGACCCCCTCCAGGGCCCCCCGGGTCTCCTCCTGCAGGGCGTCGACGAGCTCGGCGCGCTCGGCCTCGTGGCCCGAGCGGCTCGGCGCGAACCGCGCCTCGAACAGCCGCACGATGCGCCGCGTGATGCCGACGTCGCTCAGCAGGCTGCCGGCGACGTAGTCGAGGGAGTAGGCCAGGCCGACCTGCCGCAGGTACCGGACCAGGGCCCGGACCACGGCGACCTGCCGCCACGTCAGCTGACCGGCCAGCACCAGCCGGGCCAGGGAGTCGCTCTCGGCCCGGCCCGACCAGGCCGCGGCGAACGCGTCGCAGAACCGGGCCCGCGCCGCGGCCGGGTCGGCGTCCAGCTGCCACACCTCGACGGGCAGCCGCAGCCCCACGTCGTCGACCCACACCCGGCGGCCGTCCTCGCGGGTCAGCAGGTGCGGACGCTCGTCCGTCACCTCCACCCCCAGGTCGCTGAGGACCGGCAGGACGGCGCTCAGCGTGACGGGACTGGTGCGGTAGCTCGTCAGGCGCCACGAGCGCGGTTGCTCGGTGTCCTCGCGCAGGTCCAGCAGCGGCTGGTCCCCCGCCCCGGCGGCCAGCCGCTCCTCGGCGCGCTGCAGGTCCTCCACGGCCCGCTCGACCGGCACCGAGGCCCGGTACCCGTCCGGGATGCCCCCGGCCCAGCGGCGCACCAGCGCGGCCCCGGCGTCCCCGGCGGCCCCGCGGGCGGCGTCGACGACGTCGTCCTCCCAGGACCGCGCGGCGCGGGCGACGTCGGCCTCCAGCTGGGAGACGTCGACGTCGACCAGCTCCTCCCCGGCGCGGGCCCGCACCACGACGTGCAGCCGGGCCAGCACCGACTCCGAGACCCGCAGCGTGTGCTCGACCGACCCGCCGTCGAAGGCCTCCAGCAGCAACTGCTCGATCCGGGTCCCCACGCGCGTCGTGTACCGGTCCCTCGGCAGGTACACCAGGCACGACATGAACCGCCGGTAGTCGTCCCGCCGCAGGAACAACCGCGTCCGGCGCCGCTCCTGCAACCGCAGCACCGCCAGCGCGGTCCCCAGGATCGAGTCGACGTCGGACTGCAGCAGCTCGTCGCGCGGGAACGTCTCCAGGATGCTCAGCAGGTCCTTCGCCGAGTGCCCCCCGGAGCCGAACCCGGCGCGCTGCAGCACCTCGGCGACCTTCTCGGCCACCACCGGCACCCGCTTGACCGAGTCGGTGTACGCCACCGACGTGAACAGCCCCAGGAAGCGGCGCTCCCCCGTGACGCACCCGGCCTCGTCGAACGTCTTGACCCCGACGTAGTCCAGGAACGCGGGCCGGTGGACCGTGGCCTGCGCGTTCGCCTTCGTCACCACCAGGACCTGCGGCTCGGTCGCCTTCTCCCGCACCGGCCCCGACAGCTTGCGCTCCCGCCCGCCGGCGCGGCCCGGCCGCTCGGCGAGCACACCGAGCCCGGACCCCGGCCGGGCCACCAGGAACACGTCGTCCCCGTGCGTCTGCAGGTCGTACTCGCGGTACCCCAGGAAGGTGAACCGGTCGTCGGCCATCCAGCGCAGGAACCGCTCGGCCGTGCGCAGCTCGGCGTCGGGCACGCCCCGGGGCGGGTCGATCTGCAGGGCGTCGGCGGTCTGCAGCGCCCGCGCGCGCATGGGCTGCCAGCCGGTCACCGCCGCCCGGACGTCGTCCAGGACGTCGCGCAGGTGGGCCAGGAGGTCCTCGTCGCCGTCGGCGTGGGCGTCCACCTCGATGCGGATCCACGACTCGGCCGGCTCCGACGGCGGGGCCGTCGCCACGTCGTGCAGGTCCTCCAGCCGGCCCTCGGCCGACCGGCGGGCCGCCAGCCGCGGGTGGACGAGCAGGTGGATGCCCCGGCGGGCGCGGGTCAGCGCCGCGGTGAGGCTGTCGACGAGGAAGGGCATGTCGTCGGTGACGACCTCGACCGTCGAACGCCCCTCGCCGGCCCCCGACGACGCGCCGTCGACCAGCCGCACCAGGGTGGTCCCCGCGGGCCGCAGCGCACCGCACCGCACGTGGGAGGCCACGGCCCGCACCAGGTCGGCGGGCGGTCGGTCGGACAGGTCCTCGACGGCCGTGTGCGCGAAGTAGTCCAGCAGCAGCCGCTCCGCCGCCGTCGCGGTGCGCAGCGCGTCGGGGATGCCCTCCCCCCACGTGGCGTCGGGTGTCGCGGAGGCGGCTCGCACGAGCTCGCGGACGCTGGCGGCGGGGGCGGGGAGTGCGGGCATCACTGCTCCGGTTCGCGGGTGGGTACGCGACTCCCAGCCTAGTGGTGATCACCACCACCGCGCAGGGCAGCGCCTACAGTGGGCCCGTGCCCGCCCGCGTGATCCCGGTCTCACCAGCGCCCGCGACCGCCCCCGCGCTGGCGCGGGAACTGCTGGCGACGCACGTCGACCTGCGCGACCCCGACGCCGCGGACGCGGTCGCCGACCTGCTGTGCGCCGTCCACGGGCTGCTGACGCGGTGACCGTCGTGGACCTCGTGGGGCCCGCGCGCGGGGACGCCGCCGGCCTGGCCGCGCTGGCCGGCCGGCTGCACCGCGCCGCCGCGCTCGTCGCCGCTCCCGAGCAGGACGCCGTCCGCGCCGCGGCCACCGCCGTCGACGACGCCGCGCAGCGGCTGCGCGACCTCCCCGCCCCCGTCCCGGCCGGTGCCGTGACCGAGGTGGAGGTCGCGCTCGCCCGAGCCCTGGCCGGCCCCCTGGCCGTCCTCGTCCCCGGAAGGAACCACTGACCCGTGCCCGCCCCGTTCTCCGAGCGCTCGTCGTTCCCCATCGCCCCCGACGCCGTCCTGGCCGTCCTCCTGGACCCGGCCTTCCTGCGGGCCCGGGCCGACTCCCCCGAGGTCGTCGACCACAGCGAGTCGGTGACCCGCGAGGGCGAGGTGCACGTCGTGACGACGTCGCGGACCGTCCGCACGGACGTCCTGCCCGCGGCGGCGGCCAAGTTCCTCGGCGCCACGGCCGTCGTCGACCAGGTCGAGCGCTGGGAGCCCGCCGCCGCCGACGGCTCGCACCGGGCCCGGCTGACGCTCACCGTGCGCTCGGCGCCCGTGGAGCTGACGGCGACCTCGGTGCTCACCGCCGCCGGGACGGGCAGCGTCCTGACGATGGACGGGACGCTGACCGTCCGCGTGCCGGTGCTGGGGGGTCAGGTGGAGAAGGCCGCGCTCCCGGGGCTGCTGCGGCTGATCCGGTCGGAGGTCCAGCTCGCCCAGGAGTGGACCGCCCGCCCGTAGGTCACCCGCCGGCGGCCAGCAGGAGCGGCAGCTCCCCGGCGTCGTACCAGAGCAGGTCGTGACCCTCGCAGGCCTCGACCGTGAACCGCGCGTCCTCGTCGCCGCCGTCGGCGGCGGGGAGGGCCGCGACGGCCGCGCGGACGTCGGCCTCGGCCTCTGCGTCGTCGACGTGGACGCTGGCGAGGTCCTCGACCCGCAGGGGCACGCCGAGGAGCACCCGCGACCGCTCCGGCGCCGACCACGACCTGCGCTCGGACGTGACCGCGTCGTCCGGGACGTCCAGGGCCAGCACCACCCGCCGGGGGACGGCCGCCGGCTCCCCGGCCAGCTCGCCGGCCAGCAGGCGTACCGACTCGCCCGCCGCGTCCGTCATCGCGACGTACTCGAGCTCCTCCTCCAGGTCGCGGGGGTCCGCGTCGGCGTAGAAGTCCCGCAACGTGGGCGTGACGGCGTGGACGGTGACGGGTGCCGCCGCGAGCTCACCGCTCCCGGCGAGCCGCGCCAGCCCCTTCAAGGTCGTCGGCCAGTACACCCGCACGGCTCAGTCCTCGTCCTCGGCCGGGTCGTCGTCCGCGGCGACGTCGTCGCTCGCGTCGACCTCGTCGCCCGCCTCGTCGTCCGCCTCGTCGTCCGCCTCGTCGCCCGCCTCGTCGTCCCAGTCCTCCTCGAAGACGATGCCGTCGAGCTCGTCGAGACGTTCCGCCGCATCGGTCTCACCGTCGGTGTCCGCCTCGGCGGCCTTCACGAGCCACTCCCGCGCCTCGGCGGCGCGGCCCACGGAGATCAGCGCGTCCGCGTAGGCGTACCAGAGACGGGCGCGCCAGGGCGCGCGGCTGTTGGTGCGCAGCTGCGGGACCTGCAAGGACACGACTGCGGCCTCGTGCTGCCCCAGGTCGTGCCGCGCGCCCGCGGCGACGATGAGCATCTCCACCTTGGCCGGCGTGTCCAGACCCGCCGCCTCCTTGGAGGTGGCCAGGTCGAGCGCCCGCTCAGGACGCCCCAGACCCCGCTCGCTGTCCGCCATGAGCGGCAGGTAGCTGTCGTCACCGGTCATGCGGCGGACCGTGCGCAGCTCGGCGAGGGCCTCGCGGAAGTGCCCCGCCTTGTACGCCGCGATGGCGGCCGCCTCGCGGACGGCCGCGATCCGGCCGCCCCGCTTCTGCGCCGCGAGGGCGTGCTGCCACGCCTCCTCGGCGTCCACGTCCACCAGGCGGGCGCTCGCCACCAGGTGCTTGGCCACGATGTCGGCGTTGTCGCCGGTCAGGCTCTGCAGCGCGCGACGGACCTCACCCGGCAGTTCCTTGCCCGTGATGTCCTCGGGCAGGCGCGGGCCGGTCGGGCGCGGCGGCACCGACGAGCGGCCGCGGTCGCCGCCCGCGGGCCGCACCGGACCGCGGTCGTTGCGGCGGGGACGGTCCTCCGTGCGCTGGGGCCGGTCGTGCCGGGGGCCGCGGTCGTCCCGCGCCGGCCGGTCGAACCGGGAGTCACCGCGCGGCGCGCGGTCACGCTGGGGACCGCGGTCGTCGCGCGAGGGGCGGTCGCCGTCGCGGCGCGGACGGTCGTCACGCGCGGGGCGGTCGCTCCGGAACCCGGTGCGCTGCGGCCGCTCGCCCCGGGCGCCCCGGTCCTCGCGGAAGGGACGGTCACCGTCACGACGAGGCCGGTCGGACCGGGAGTCGCCGCGCTGCGGACGGTCGCGCTCGCCCCGGGCCCCGCGGTCGTCGCGGAAAGAGCGGTCGTCGCGGGAGGGACGGTCGCCGCCGGCGGGACGGTCGCTCCGGAACCCGTTGCGCTGCGGGCGGTCGCTGCCGGTCCCGCGGTCGTCGCGGAACGGACGGTCGCCGTCCCGACGAGGGCGGTCCTCGCGGTGCGGGCGGTCCCCGTAGCGCGGACCTTCGGCGCGCCAGGGCCGGTCACCGTCACGACGCGGACGGTCGTCGCGGGCGGGTCGATCGAAGGAGGAGCCACCGCGCTGCGGTCCGCGGTCGTCACGGGGAGCCCGGTCGTCGCGCGACGGCCGGTCGAACCGGGAGCCGCTGCGCTGGGGACGGTCACCCTGCGGCCCACGGTCGTTGCGGAAGGGCCGGTCGCCGTCGCGGCGCGGACGGTCGTCGCGCGCGGGGCGGTCGTCGCGGGAGGTGCCGCGCTGCGGCCGGTCGCCGTAGCGCGCCCCGTCCCGCACGGAACGGCTCGGACGCTGGTCGTCGGAGGACGACGAACGACGAGGACCCGTCGAACGGGAGCCGCTGCTCCCCCCGCGAGACGACTGGGGGCGGTTCGAGCGGCGATCGTCCTCGCCGCGACCACGAGCACCGTGTTCTGCCATGTCGATCTCCCACCCGCCGCGCTGAACGCGGTTGTCCTCGTCACTGTTCACGTTGAGCTCGCTCGGCGAGCAGTCCATCCTCCCACGGAGGTGGCACAAATACGTGTGGGGAGCGGCCCTGATCGGGCGGCTCCCCACACGCTTCTCACCAAAGGTGAGTGGCCGGCGGTGACCTACTCTCCCACCCAGTCTCCCGAGCAGTACCATCGGCGCTGGTGGGCTTAGCTTCCGGGTTCGGAATGAGACCGGGCGTTTCCCCACCGCTATGACCACCGGACCACACAGGCCAGGATCCAAACCACCCCACCACCACACACGAGCACGCCTGCGCATGCACCACGAGTGGCGGTGGGCGGGTTCTCTCCCGAGAACCACACAATGGACGCGAACACTCAAGCAGCAACTGCTCATCAAAGCATCAAGATTGTTTGCACTCTCCACCCACACCATCACCCACCACACCAATCCTTACGACTGGCCCTGATGGTGGCTGGTGCGTGGTAGACAAGTGATCGGCTTATTAGTACCGGTCAGCTCCACAACTCGCTAGTCGTTGCTTCCACACCCGGCCTATCAACCCCGTCATCTCCAGGGAGCCTCCCACCCCACAAGGGGCACGGAAACCTCATCTCGAAGCAGGCTTCCCGCTTAGATGCCTTCAGCGGTTATCCCTTCCGAACGTAGCCAACCAGCCATGCCCTTGGCAGGACAACTGGCACACCAGAGGTTCGTCCGTCCCGGTCCTCTCGTACTAGGGACAGCCCTTCTCAAGTTTCCAACGCGCGCAGCGGATAGGGACCGAACTGTCTCACGACGTTCTAAACCCAGCTCGCGTACCGCTTTAATGGGCGAACAGCCCAACCCTTGGGACCTACTCCAGCCCCAGGATGCGACGAGCCGACATCGAGGTGCCAAACCATGCCGTCGATATGGACTCTTGGGCAAGATCAGCCTGTTATCCCCGGGGTACCTTTTATCCGTTGAGCGACCGCGATTCCACACTCCACGGCCGGATCACTAGTCCCGACTTTCGTCCCTGCTCGACATGTCTGTCTCACAGTCAAGCTCCCTTGTGCACTTACACTCAACACCTGATTGCCAACCAGGCTGAGGGAACCTTTGGGCGCCTCCGTTACTCTTTAGGAGGCAACCGCCCCAGTTAAACTACCCACCAGGCACTGTCCCTGATCCGGATCACGGACCGAAGTTAGACATCCAGAACGACCAGAGTGGTATTTCAACGATGACTCCACACCCACTAGCGTGAGCGCTTCACAGTCTCCCACCTATCCTACACAAGCCGTCCCGAACACCAATACCAAGCTATAGTGAAGGTCCCGGGGTCTTTCCGTCCTGCTGCGCGTAACGAGCATCTTTACTCGTAGTGCAATTTCGCCGAGTTCGCGGTTGAGACAGCAGGGAAGTCGTTACGCCATTCGTGCAGGTCGGAACTTACCCGACAAGGAATTTCGCTACCTTAGGATGGTTATAGTTACCACCGCCGTTTACTGGCGCTTAAGTTCTCAGCGTCCCCACGTGAGTGGGTAACCGGTCCCCTTAACGTTCCAGCACCGGGCAGGCGTCAGTCCGTATACATCGTCTTACGACTTCGCACGGACCTGTGTTTTTAGTAAACAGTCGCTTCCCCCTGGTCTCTGCGGCCCTCAAACGCTAGTGAGCAAGTCACTTCACGCCTCAGGCCCCCCTTCTCCCGAAGTTACGGGGGCATTTTGCCGAGTTCCTTAACCACGATTCACTCGCACGCCTCGGTATTCTCTACCTGACCACCTGAGTCGGTTTAGGGTACGGGCGGCTCGAACCTCGCGCCGAGGCTTTTCTAGACAGCATGGGATCACCCTACTTCCCCCCTACGGGGTCACCATCAGGTCTCAGGCCCGACATCAAAGTCAGAGGTGCGGATTTGCCAACACCTCGCCCTACACCCTTGGACGTGGACAACCATCGCCACGCGGAAGCTACCCTCCTGCGTCACCCCTGTTAATACGCTTGACTACTACCGGATCGGGCCACACGCTCCACCCACCCGCGCCCGAAGGCAACGAGGGGCTTTGGGTGCTTAGCATCCCCGGCCTCGCCATGGACGGTTCTACACCGGTACGGGAATATCAACCCGTTGTCCATCGACTACGCCTGTCGGCCTCGCCTTAGGTCCCGACTTACCCAGGGCGGATGAACCTGGCCCTGGAACCCTTGGTCAATCGGCGGACGGGGTTCTCACCCGTCATTCGCTACTCATGCCTGCATTCTCACTCGCGTGCAGTCCACAACGGGTCACCCCCCTGCTTCACCCCACACACGACGCTCCCCTACCCACCCACACACCTGCCCCAGCCGGCCAGACCACACATCCGAAGACATGCCGTCATCCGTACTGGAGGGGTTCACATGTGAGTGCCACAGCTTCGGCGGTGTACTTGAGCCCCGCTACATTGTCGGCGCGGAATCACTTGACCAGTGAGCTATTACGCACTCTTTCAAGGGTGGCTGCTTCTAAGCCAACCTCCTGGTTGTCTGCGCAACTCCACATCCTTTCCCACTTAGCACACGCTTAGGGGCCTTAGCTGATGATCTGGGCTGTTTCCCTCTCGACTACGAAGCTTATCCCCCGCAGTCTCACTGCCACGCTCTCACTTACCGGCATTCGGAGTTTGGCTGACGTCAGTAACCCGGTGGGGCCCATCGGCCATCCAGTAGCTCTACCTCCGGCAAGAAACACGCGACGCTGCACCTAAATGCATTTCGGGGAGAACCAGCTATCACGGAGTTTGATTGGCCTTTCACCCCTACCCACAGCTCATCCCCCAGGTTTTCAACCCTGGTGGGTTCGGTCCTCCACGCGGTCTTACCCGCGCTTCAACCTGGCCATGGGTAGATCACTCCGCTTCGGGTCTAGAGCACGCGACTAAGAACGCCCTCTTCGGACTCGCTTTCGCTACGGCTACCCCACCCGGGTTAACCTCGCCACGCACCACTAACTCGCAGGCTCATTCTTCAAAAGGCACGCCGTCACAGGTACAAGCCTGCTCCGACGGATTGTAGGCACACGGTTTCAGGTACTATTTCACTCCCCTCCCGGGGTGCTTTTCACCATTCCCTCACGGTACTTGTCCGCTATCGGTCATCAGGAAGTATTTAGGCTTACCAGGTGGTCCTGGCAGATTCACACGAGATTCCACGAGCCCCGTGCTACTCGGGAGGCGCTCCCAGGGAGGCCGCGATGTTTCACCTACGGGGGTCTCACCCACTACGCCGGACCATCCCAGGCCCTTCGGCTACACCACGACTTTCTCACTCCCCGAACCGGTGGTAGCCGGCTCCGAAACACTCCCACAACCCCGCCACCGCAACCCCTACCAGGTCTCACACGGAAACGGTTTAGCCTCATCCGCTTTCGCTCGCCACTACTCACGGAATCACTGTTGTTTTCTCTTCCTGTGGGTACTGAGATGTTTCACTTCCCCACGTTCCCTCCACACACCCTATACATTCAGGTGCGGGTGACCGCCCATGACGACGGCCGGGTTCCCCCATTCGGACATCCTCGGATCACCGTTCGGTTGCCAACTCCCCGAGGCTTAACGCAGGCTCCCACGTCCTTCATCGGCTCCTGATGCCAAGGCATCCACCATGCGCCCTTACACACTTGACCACCACACACCACCCACCACCACACCCACCAACACCACGAAGGCACTGATGACAGAACCGAAGTCCCAACGGCGACGAACGATGCGCAGATCAAGAGGCAAACAATCATAAAAACCACAAAGACACTCAAACCCACCCCGAGTCACCCCAGAGCAAAGGTTTGAGATCAGAGGATCTACTCGACGAACACCACTACAAAAGATGTTCGCGTCCACTGTGCAGTTCTCAACAGACAACCCGACACCCCACCCACAACAGCTCACATCAGCATCTGCACGCAGACCGATCTGTGAACCAGGCAAGGCCCAGACCTCAAGTTCCCAACCACCAAGACCACGGAAGTCACCCCCCGCAGCCTCAGCCGGCCGGTCCCTCAGGACCCAACAGTGCGCCAGGTGCCCCCTTCGATTCCCCGATCCGTTCCATCCAGCGAGCTGGAGTACTGAGACGAGAAAGCGTCGATGAGCACCGTGTTGATGTTCCACCCTCGAGCACCAGCCGCCGAACACATGCCGGCTGAAACTGGTCCACCCACACCCGCCCCCACCCCGGACGACGCCGGCGTGAAGTACTGCGAGTGTGGTTGATGCTCCTTAGAAAGGAGGTGATCCAGCCGCACCTTCCGGTACGGCTACCTTGTTACGACTTCGTCCCAATCGCCAGTCCCACCTTCGACAGCTCCCCCCCTGACGGGTTGGGCCACCGGCTTCGGGTGTTACCGACTTTCATGACGTGACGGGCGGTGTGTACAAGGCCCGGGAACGTATTCACCGCAGCGTTGCTGATCTGCGATTACTAGCGACTCCGACTTCACGGGGTCGAGTTGCAGACCCCGATCCGAACTGAGACCAGCTTTTTGGGATTCGCTCCACCTCACGGTATCGCAGCCCTCTGTACTGGCCATTGTAGCATGCGTGAAGCCCAAGACATAAGGGGCATGATGATTTGACGTCATCCCCACCTTCCTCCGAGTTGACCCCGGCAGTCTCCCATGAGTCCCCACCCGAAGTGCTGGCAACATGGAACGAGGGTTGCGCTCGTTGCGGGACTTAACCCAACATCTCACGACACGAGCTGACGACAACCATGCACCACCTGTACGCGACCAACTAAATGACACCCCATCTCTGGGATTCCACCGCGCATGTCAAGCCTTGGTAAGGTTCTTCGCGTTGCATCGAATTAATCCGCATGCTCCGCCGCTTGTGCGGGCCCCCGTCAATTCCTTTGAGTTTTAGCCTTGCGGCCGTACTCCCCAGGCGGGGCGCTTAATGCGTTAGCTGCGGCACGGAATCCGTGGAATGGACCCCACACCTAGCGCCCAACGTTTACGGCATGGACTACCAGGGTATCTAATCCTGTTCGCTCCCCATGCTTTCGCTCCTCAGCGTCAGTAACTGCCCAGAGACCCGCCTTCGCCACCGGTGTTCCTCCTGATATCTGCGCATTTCACCGCTACACCAGGAATTCCAGTCTCCCCTACAGCACTCAAGTGTGCCCGTACCCACTGCAAGCTCAGAGTTGAGCCCTGAGTTTTCACAGCAGACGCGACACACCGCCTACGAGCTCTTTACGCCCAATAATTCCGGACAACGCTTGCACCCTACGTATTACCGCGGCTGCTGGCACGTAGTTAGCCGGTGCTTCTTCTGCTCCTACCGTCACTTGCGCTTCTTCGGAGCTGAAAGAGGTTTACAACCCGAAGGCCGTCATCCCTCACGCGGCGTCGCTGCATCAGGCTTTCGCCCATTGTGCAATATTCCCCACTGCTGCCTCCCGTAGGAGTCTGGGCCGTGTCTCAGTCCCAGTGTGGCCGGTCGCCCTCTCAGGCCGGCTACCCGTCGTCGCCTTGGTAGGCCATTACCCCACCAACAAGCTGATAGGCCGCGAGCCCATCCCCAGCCGAAAAACTTTCCACCCGCACTCGATGCCGAGGCAGGTCGTATCCGGTATTAGCCACCGTTTCCAGTGGTTGTCCCAGAGCCAGGGGCAGGTTGCTCACGTGTTACTCACCCGTTCGCCACTGATCCCCCCCGAAGGGGTTCACCGTTCGACTTGCATGTGTTAAGCACGCCGCCAGCGTTCGTCCTGAGCCAGGATCAAACTCTCCGTCGAAAAACCATCCGCAACCACCCAAACCGGCCCGAAGACCAGCCAAGCAGCCACGTAGATCATTTCACTTCATAGTCGACCCTTGGACTCGAAACTCCACCCCCCACTGGCGTGAAAGAGGCGGAGGTCAATCCCAAAGGAATCCCCGATCCCCACCCACACAGGAGCAGAGACCATTGGGGGTTAATGCATTGGCATCAACATTTATGGCACACTGTTGAGTTCTCAAGAACCGGACGCACGACTTTCCGCCGTTTTCACGGCTTCTTGTCTGCGGACTTCGTCCAGCTTACCGGACTCATCGGCCCGGTCAGGACACTCAGTCTCCATCGGCGGCCCGTCAGCTCAGCTGAGCCGATCGCACCGAGAAGTTCCGAGTGGTTCCACCTCCTGCGGGAACCGGCCGGTCGCCCGTCCGTTCCTCCCCGCTGGGGTGTGACAACTACGTTAACTGCGGGCCAGCAGCGGGTCAAATCCCGAGGTCAGCTCGTCCTCCGGCGGGGTGGCCGGCGCGTCCACGAGCGCCTCGAGCCGCACCGCCAGGTCCCGCACCGCCCGGCGCACCACCGAGCGGCCGGCGTGCTCGGCGAGCGTGCGCCCGGCCAGCAGCGCGGCGTCCGCCGCGTCGTCGTGCGGCACGGTGACCACGTCCTCGATGCCGGCGGTGCGCCGCAGCAGCGCGGTGATCCGCCGCACCGGGGGGTTGCCGACGGCGCCGGGACGGACGCGGTTGACCACCGGCACGACGACCGCGTCCGGTGCCACCTCGGGCAGCGTCCCCCACGTCCGGACCAGGCGCTGCAGCCCGACGGGGTCCGCGGCGCCCACGACCAGCACCACGTCGGCCACGTCCAGCACGGTCGCCAGGACCGCGTCGCGACCGGACTCCAGCGGCAGGTCGTCGCACCCGCCCGGCACGTCGACGATCGTCCAGTCGTGCCCCGCGGCGGCGACCTCCAGGGTCCGCCGCAGCGCGGCGGGGCGGACCTCGCTCCAGCGCGACGGGTCTCCCGACCCGCTGAGCAGACCCAGCCCGTCGGCCACGGTCGTCGTCCGGCGCACCAGGCCGGCGACGTCGAGGCGACCCTCGGCGGCCGCGCGCACCGCGGCCAGCAGGGAGGGGGCCTCGTCCAGCACGCCCAGCGCCTGCGCGACCGAGGCGCCGCGGGTGTCGGCGTCGACCAGCAGCGCCCGCTCACCCGCCGCGGCGAACTCCGCGGCCAGGTTCGTCGCGATCGTCGTCCGGCCGCACGACCCGTGCGGTCCCCACACCGCCACCACGCGACCGGGGGCACCCGTCCACGTCGCCTCCGCGTCCGCGGCGACGTCGACCGCGGCCGGTTCCCGCGGGTCGGGCGAGACGCTGAGCGCCACCTGGCGGGCCAGGTCCGCGGGGGCGGCGTCCGCCACCGCGAAGCGGGTCGCGCCCAGGGCGCGCCAGCGGCGCTCCTCCTGCTCGCCGGCCGCACCGGGCGGCAGGAGGACGACAAGCCCGGTCCGGTGGCGCCGCAGGGTCCCGACCGTCTCGGTGTCGCAGCCGGGCAGGTCGGCGCCGAGAACCACCGCGCGCACGAGACCCGCGGCGGCGACGGCCAGGACGTCGGCGACGTCGGCGCAGCGCCGCACGACGACCAGCTCGCGCCGCAGCGGCTCCCACCCGGTGAGCAACCGCGCCTCGCCCGCGCCCGGGATGGCGACGGCGACCGGCAGCGTCACGCCCCACCACCCGGGACGGGCACGAGGACGAGGTCGTCGTCGTCCGAGACCGCCCGCAGGACGGCCGGGAGCGCGCCCTGGGGCACCACGACCTGCACGTCGGCGCCACCGCGCGAGCTCAGGGCCCCACCGCCGTCGTCGACCGCCGAGACCTCCGCCGCCTCCACGAGCCGCTCGGGTGCCGGCACCGCCTCCTGGCCCGCCACCGGGGCCGCCGGGACGACCCAGACGTCGACGAGCGCACCCACGGCGACGCCCTGGGGCACGTTCCCCTCGACCGGGACCGTCACGGGCCGGGAGGTGAGGTCGCCCACCCGCCCCAGCGCGCCCACCGGCAGGAGCTCCCCGGCGGCCAGCCCCCGCAGGGCGACCGCACCGCGCGAGGGGTCCGTGCCGGCCGGGACGTAGCCGGCCAGCGTCGCCGGGTCGAGGTGCACCTGGACGACGCGCAGGTCCTCGGTGGTGATCGACCGGCCCGCCCCCACGGGGCGGGTCAGCGCCCACACCCCGGTGGTGTCGCGGGCCCGCCCGACGACGGTGGCGCCCACGACGACGCTGACCAGCACCAGGAGCAGGCCGACGAGGAGCCGGGGGTCCCGCCACGACGGCGCGCTCACGCGCCGGGCCCGCGGGTCCGCTCCGGTGGTGTCCCGCCCGTGCACCGGCCGCACCGCTGTCCGCACCCGTCCTCCGATGGTCGTCCTGGTCCGTGGTCGTCGCCCATGGTGAGGGCGACCGGGAACCCTGTGCGGAAGTTGTCCACAGGCCACCCGATCGGCCGGTCCGGACGGGTGACGGGCGTGGCAGGATGCGGGCACCCCCACCTCGACCGGGCAGGAGAACCACCGTGGCAGCCCGATTCCTCCCCCTCGCGGACGTCGCCGAGACGCTCGCGATCTCCTCGGCCCAGGCCTACGCCCTGGTCCGGACGGGTGAGCTGCGGGCCATCAAGGTCGGTGGCCGCGGGCAGTGGCGCGTGGAGGACACCGAGCTGGAGGACTACATCCAGCGCATGTACGCCCAGACCCGCGAGATCGTCCTCGCCGGCGAGGACCCCGCGCTCGGCTGAGCCCGGTCAGCCGCGTTCGCCGACCGTCCAGACGGCGGCGAACGGGACCGTCCGCACGCCCCGGTCGTCCTCGAGGTCGAGGTGGTCGGCACCCACCCGGGTGATGACGCCCGTGAACGACCCGGCGCTCGTGCGCACCCGCACGCCCCGCCCCGCCAGCGCGCGCACGGCCAGCAGGAACGTCCGGCGCGCCGCCACCTCGCCCAGCGGTGCGGCGCTGCGCGCTGGGGCGCCGTGCACCAGCACCACGGCGAGCTCGTGGACCAGTTCCCGCCGGCCCGACCCGACCTCGACGACGAGGAACCACCCCGGGCCGGTCGTCGCGACCGTCCCGGTGACGCCCACCCCGTCCGGCAGCACGAACGTGACGGGGCCCTCGGCCGCCCGCACCCGGTCCCCGAGCCGGACGGTGGCCTCCTCGCGCCGCACGCGGTCGGCCACCTCGGCGGCGAGGTCCTGACGCCGCTCGTGGTCGGCCTGCGCCTCGAGGTCGTCGAACAGGTCGTCCCAGCGCACCCCACCACGGTACGAGTCAGCCCTCGTGACGCGACGTCACGCGGTGCCTTCCGAACGGGCGCAAGAGCGCCGTCTCGCTGGTTCGGCGCTCAGGGGATCGATAGACAAGAGACACCAAATCGCATCAAACGACATCGAAGAGCCCCAGGAGAGACCCAACGTGCCCACTCGTTCGTGGACGGACCCGGCGGACGTCGTGGTCGCGGTGTGCGCCGCCGCCGCGGCGCTCGTCGCCCTGTGGCTGGCCCTCGCGGTCGTCGTCGCGGTCGTCGACGAGCTGCGCGCGCGGCGGGCCCCCCGAGGCGTCGTCCGGCTCACCCCGGGCGTCCCCGTCGTCGTGCGCCGGCTCGTCGCGGTCGTCGTGGGCCTGCTGCTGGGCTCCGCGGCCCTGTCGGCCAACGCCGCCGAGCGCGGGGCGGCCGTCGCCGTCCCCGAGGTCGGGTGGGCCGTCAGCGCGCCCGTCGAGCCCGGCTGGGCCGCCCGCAGCGCCCCCGCCGCCACCGGCGGCGAGATCGTCGTGCACCGCGGCGACAGCCTGTGGTCCATCGCCGAGCGCCGCTGCGGCCCCGGCGCCGACCCCGCGCAGGTGCTCGCCGAGCAGCAGCGGCTCCACGCCGTCAACGCCGGCGTCATCGGCGACGACCCCGACCGGATCGTCCCCGGCCAGGTCCTGCGCCTGTCCTGACCGCTCCACCGAAGCCCGTCGAAGACCCCGAAGACCCCGAAGACCACCAGGAGAACCCCCGTGTCCAGCACCGGTGCCGCGCGCCTTCCCGTCTACCTCGACGACGAGGACGTCTTCGGCCCCGAGGGGCCGGTGCTCGCGCCCCCGGACCCCGACCAGGGCGTGTTCGCGCTCGACCTGCGGGACACGCGCCTGCTGCCGCCCGCGGAGCTGCCCGAGGTCACGCTCTGGACGCGCCGCTACCTCGTGACGCTGCTGGAGGTGCTGACGGGCCTGCGGCCGCCCCAGCAGCTGCTGCGCTGGTCCAGCGCCGACATCTACACCGGCGTCCAGCGCCGGGCGGCCCTGCAGGCCCGCCTGCGCGCCCGCACCCGCGCGGGCACCGCGGTGCGGGCCGCGCACGTCACGACCCTGCGGGTGTCCTTCCCCGGCGACGGCGTCGCCGAGGTCGGGGCCGTGCTGCGGGACACCGACCGCGTCCGGGCGGCGGCGCTGCGCGTGGAGCGCTGCACCGACCGCTCCGGGGAGCGCTGGCGGGTCACCGCCCTCGAGCTCGGCTGAGCCCGCGGGCTCAGTCCTCCGCGCGCGCCGAACGCTCGGCGGCGCGGCGCTGGGCGCGGTTGCCGGTGGCGGCCTCCGTCGCCGACGCGTCGCCCGCGTGGACCTCGACGTCGCCCTCGGCGGTCGGGGCGGAGTACTGCAGCTGCTGGCGCACCGGCGGCGCCCCGAAGCCCGGCGTGGCCGCCGCCACCCCGGCCTGCGCGGCGGGCTGGACCTCCAGGGAGAACAGGTACCCGACCGACTCCTCCTTGATGGCGTCGGTCATCGCCCCGAACAGCTGGTAGCCCTCGCGCTGGTACTCGACGAGCGGGTCGCGCTGGGCCATCGCCCGCAGGCCGATGCCCTCCTGCAGGTAGTCCATCTCGTAGAGGTGCTCGCGCCACTTGCGGTCCAGGACCGAGAGCACGACGCGCCGTTCGAGGTCGCGGACCACGGACTCGCCGAGCTGCTCCTCGCGGGCGTCGTAGCAGGCCTGGGCGTCCCCGCGCAGCTCCTCCAGGAGCCGCTCCACGGTGAGGTTGCCGCGGCCGCCGGCGGCCTCGACGACCTCGTCGGGGGTGATCGAGACCGGGTACAGGCTGCGCAGGGCGGAGAACAGCTCGTCGAGGTCCCAGTCCTCGCCGAAACCGCGCGAGGTGGCCTCGGAGACGTACGCCGTGACGACGTCGTCGATGAAGTGCCGGATCTGCACGTGCAGGTCCTCGCCCTCGAGCACCTTGCGGCGCTCGGCGTAGATGACCTCGCGCTGGCGGTTCAGGACGTCGTCGTACTTCAGGACGTTCTTGCGGATCTCGAAGTTGCGGCCCTCGACCTGCCCCTGGGCGCTCTGGATCGCGCGCGAGACCATCTTGGACTCGATGGGGACGTCCTCGGGGATGCCCGTGCGGGTCAGGAAGCTCTCCACCAGCGCCGCGTTGAACAGCCGCATGAGGTCGTCGGTCAGCGACAGGTAGAACCGGGACTCCCCCGGGTCGCCCTGCCGCCCCGAGCGGCCGCGCAGCTGGTTGTCGATGCGCCGCGACTCGTGGCGCTCGGTGCCCAGCACGTACAGGCCGCCGAGGTCGCGGACCTCGTCGTGCTCGGCCTTCACCGAGGCGTTGGCCTGCTCCAGGACCTCGGGCCAGGCCGCCTCGTACGCCTCGGGCGCCTCGTCGGGGTCCAGGCCCTTGTCCTTCATGGCCGCCACGGCCAGGAACTCGGCGTTGCCGCCGAGCATGATGTCCGTCCCGCGGCCGGCCATGTTGGTGGCGACCGTGACGGCGCCCTTGCGCCCGGCCTGGGCCACGATCGACGCCTCGCGCTCGTGCTGCTTGGCGTTCAGGACGGTGTGCTCAACGCCCGCCTCGGTCAGCAGCTTCGAGAGGTACTCGCTCTTCTCGACGCTCGTCGTGCCCACCAGGACCGGCTGGCCCGTCGCGTGGTGCTCGGCGATGTCCTCCACGACGGCGGCGAACTTGGCCTGCTCGTTCTTGTAGACGAGGTCGGGCTGGTCCACGCGGACCGCGGGGCGGTTGGTGGGGATCGGGACGACGCCGAGCTTGTACGTCTGGTGGAACTCCGCGGCCTCGGTCATGGCCGTGCCGGTCATGCCCGCGAGCTTGTCGTACATGCGGAAGAAGTTCTGCAGCGTGATCGTCGCCAGCGTCTGGTTCTCGTTCTGGATGGGCACGCCCTCCTTGGCCTCGATGGCCTGGTGCATGCCCTCGTTGTAGCGGCGGCCGGCGAGGATGCGGCCGGTGTGCTCGTCGACGATGAGGACCTCGCCGTTCGGCGACACGACGTAGTCCTTGTCGCGCTTGAACAGCTCCTTGGCCTTCACGGCGTTGTTGAGGAAGCCGATGAGCGGGGTGTTCACGCTCTCGTAGAGGTTGTCGATGCCGAGCAGGTCCTCGACCTTCTCGATGCCGGCCTCGAGGATGCCGATGGTGCGCTTCTTCTCGTCCACCTCGTAGTCGACGTCGACCTTCAGCCGGCGCACGATCTTGGCGAACTCGGTGTACCACTTCGTCGGCGCGTCCGAGGGGCCGGAGATGATCAGCGGCGTGCGGGCCTCGTCGATGAGGATGGAGTCGACCTCGTCGATGATGGCGAAGTGGTGGCCGCGCTGGACCATCTCGGCGACGTTCCACGCCATGTTGTCGCGCAGGTAGTCGAAGCCGAACTCGTTGTTGGTGCCGTACGTGATGTCGGCCGCGTAGGCCTCGCGCCGCTCCTCCGGGCGCATCCGGGACAGGATGCACGAGCTGGTCAGGCCCAGGAACCGGTAGACGCGGCCCATGAGGTCGGACTGGTACTCGGCGAGGAAGTCGTTGACCGTGATGACGTGCACGCCCTTGCCGGTCAGGGCGTTGAGGTACGCGGGCAGCGTCGCGACGAGGGTCTTGCCCTCACCGGTGCGCATCTCGGCGATGTTGCCCTGGTGCAGCGCCGCGCCGCCCATGAGCTGGACGTCGAAGTGCCGCTGACCCAGGGTGCGCCGGGCCGCCTCGCGGACGACGGCGAAGGCCTCCGGGAGCAGGTCGTCGAGCGTCTCGCCCCCAGCGAGACGCTCCTTGAAGCGGTCGGTCTCGCCCCGCAGCTCCGCGTCGCTCATCCCCTCGAAGTCGGGTTCGAGGGCGTTGACCTGCTCCGCGATGCGGTGCAGACGCTTGACGACGCGGCCCTCGCCGGCGCGGAGGACCTTTTCGACGATCGCTGGCACCCCTTCACTCTACCGGCGCAACACCACGTGATGGTGTCGTGACGGTCAGCTGACGGGAGGGCGCTCAGCGCGACCGGTCGAGCATGCGCCGCAGGTCGTCGGGCCGCACCCCGCTGATCGGCACCGGCACCGGCGGCCCGGGGACCCGGCGCGAGGGCACCACGACCGTGCCCTCCCCGGCGCGGACCTCGGCGGCGTCCAGCGGGATCGTCCCGGCCGCCGCCTCGGCGTCGCCGGCGAGGTCGACGAGGTCCGCGAGCGCCGGGGCGGCCGCCCGCGGCTCCACCGGCCCGAGCTCGCCGGCCCCCAGCTCCGGGCCCAGCTCGGCCACCGAGCGCGGGACGCCGAGCAGGACGCCCTGGGCGACGGCGCACCCGGCCTCGGTGAGCAGCACGACCTGCTCGGTGCGCTCGACGCCCTCGGCGACCACGCCCAGGTCCAGGGCGGCCCCCAGCTCGCACAGCACGCGGACGGCCGCGAGGGCGTCGACCCCCTCGGGCCCGTCGATCTCGCCCACGAGGGTGCGGTCCAGCTTCACGCCGTCGACGGGCAGCTGCCGCAGCGGGGCCAGCGAGTGGTTGACCAGCACCCCGCCCCGGGCCGGGTCCAGGGTCGCGAAGTCGTCCAGCAGGATGCGGGCCCCGGTGGCGCGCAGCGTCCGCAACCGCGCGGTGAGCAGGTCGGGGTCCTCCCCCAGCAGGTCGGCGGGGACGTCCAGGACCAGGGCGGCGGGGTCGAGCGCGGCGGCGGCCAGGGCGGCGCGGACGTCGTCGCTGGCCCCGCGCGCCATGACGTGGGCGGCGGACAGGTTGACGGTCACCGACAGGTCCGGAACGCGCTCGCGCCAGGCCGCGGCCTGGGCGCAGGCCGTGCGCAGCACCCAGCGCCACAGCTCCTCCACGGCCGGGGACCGCTCGGCGCCGGCCAGGAACGCGCCCGGTTCGAGCAGGCCGCGGGTGCGGTGCCGCCAGCGCAGCAGCGCCTCGACGCCGACGACCGCGCCGTCGGCCAGGCGGACGATCGGCTGGTAGGCCAGCTCGAACTCGTCGTCGTGCACGGCGCGCAGCAGGTCGTGCTCGAGCTGGCGGCGCAGCTGGTCGGCGTCGTGCATGTCGGCCTCGAAGACGACGACACCGCCGGGCACGACCCCGGTGGCGACGTCCGGGCCGGCGGCGTGCGAGCGGGCCTTGGCCATGTACATGGCGCTGTCGGCGCGGCGCAGCAGCTCGGCGGCCCCCACGCCGTCGGCCGCGACGGCGATGCCGATGCTGGCGCCGACGCGCACGGTCGTGCCGTGGGTGTCGAAGGGCAGGGTGAGATCGGCCTGGACGCGCGCGGCGATGCGCTGGGCGGCGCGCTCGGGTTCGACGTCGCGCACGACGAGGGCGAACTCGTCGCCGCCCAGGCGGGCCGCGACGTCGTCCCCGCGCAGGCAGCGGCGCAGCCGGCGGGCCACGCGGGACAGGATCTCGTCACCGGCGGCGTGCCCGAGGGTGTCGTTGACCTGCTTGAACCCGTTGAGGTCGACGAACAGGACGGCCGTGCCCAGCCCGTCGGACTCGGTCACGCGCAGGGCGACCTCCAGCTGGCGCAGCAGCGTCGCCCGGTTGGGCAGGCTCGTCAGGGAGTCGGAGCTGGCGGCCTCGACGGCGCGCACGGTGTCGGCGTGGCTGAGCGCCATGCTGGCGTGCTCGGCGAAGGCGCGCAGCACGGTGGCGCCCACGGGGTCCAGCGGCCCGCTGCCGGAGGTGTCCAGGACGAGGGCGCCGACGCTGCGGCCGTTGATGTGGACGGCGGCCGCGGCCGGGGTGCTCTGGTCGCCGACGGCGACGCCGAAACCGCCCAGGCCCTCGGCGGCGGCCAGGGCCAGCGCGTGGTCCAGGGCGGGTTCCCCGACGGCGGCCACGACACGCATCCGCATCTGCGAGCGGGGGTCGGCCAGCACGAGGGAGACGGCGCGGTCGTCCATGAGCTCGGAGGAGCTGGTGGCGATCTGGACGAGCAGCTCCGGCAGCGGGCGGCGGCTGGAGACGGCGCGCTGGAACCGGACCGACGTCGTGAGGACCTGCTCGCGCTGGCGCAGCGCCTGCTGCAGCCGGGTGCGCTCCGCCGCCCCGCGGGCGCCCTGCTGGCGGTGCCAGCGCTCGCGCTCGCGGCCGTGCCGGCTCAGGACGACCAGCCCCAGGGCGCGGGCGACGAGCCGGACGGCGTCCTCGGTCCCCTCGTGCTCGGGGCTGTCCTCGGCGCGGCCCACGACGACGTGGACGCCGGCGAGCCCGGGGACCTCCACGACGGTGGTGCGCACCCGGCCCAGGCCGGGGACGGCGAAGGAGCCGCCGCCGTCGCGCACGACGCGGGCCAGGCCGCGCTCGGGCAGGAACCGCTGGCCCAGGCCGACGCCACCGTGGACGTGGGCGCCCTCGCAGACGGCGGCGACGTCGGCGTCGACGAGGTCGGCCACCAGGGCGGCGGCCCCGGCGAGGACGTCGCGCTCGGTGGTGCCGGCGCCCAGCGCGAGGAGGACGTGCTCGAGGAGCTGGCTGGCGGGCCCGACCTGGTCGGGCGAGAGAGCTGCGACGTCCACCTCGTGAGCTTCGGCGGGTGCGCGGGGGGTGTTGAGGCGTCAGTGACCCGTTCGGGCGACGGCGTTCGCGAGGGCACCGGCGAGGTCGCCCACCCCGGCGACCACGACGTCGTCGAGGCCGAGCCAGCCGGCGGCGCTGCGCAGGGCCGCGGCGAGCTCCTCGGCGGTCTCCCCGGGGGCGCCGGGCTCGGCCCAGGCCGACTCCACCCGCAGGGCGCGGGCAGTGCGGTCGGACTTCAGGTCGACGCGGGCGACGATGTCCTCACCGAGCAGGAAGGGGGTCACGTAGTAGCCGTGGACGCGCTGGTCGCGCGGCACGTAGAACTCCAGCCGCACGGTGACGCCGAAGAGCTCCGCGGTGCGCTCGCGGTGCCAGATCAGCGGGTCGAAGGGGCTGAGCAGCGCCCGGGCCCGCACCCGGGGGGCCGGGGTGCCCGCCCAGCGGTAGGCGGGCCGGTGCGCGGCCCAGCCGCGGACGCGGACGGGCTCGAGCTCACCGGCCTCGACGAGCTCGGCCACGGCCCGCCGCGCGGGAGCGGGCTTGAGCCGGAAGTAGTCCCGCAGGCTCGCCCCGGTCGCGACGCCGGTGGCGCGGGCGGCGGTGCGGACGAGCTCGCGGACGGCGTCGTCGACGGCGGGCACGGGCAGGTCCCGGACCGCGGGCGGCAGGACGCGCTCGGTGAGGTCGTAGCGGCGCTCGAACTGCGGGGTGCGGGCCGCGGCGGACAGCCGCCCGGCGAAGAAGAGGTGCTCGCAGGCCTTCTTCACGTCCGACCAGTTCCAGCCCCAGTGGTCGGTGCGGCGCAGCGCGCCCGGGGCCAGCGCCGCCTCGACCTCGCGGGCGGTGACGGGCCCGTGCGCGGCGACGAACCCCTCGACGGCCTCGAGCAGGTCGGGCCGCTCGGCGGCCACGGCGCGGACCCCGCCCCAGGCGTCGTCGGCGGCGCGGTCCATCCGCCAGCGCAGCAGCCGGTGGGTGGCCACCGGGACGTAGCTGGCCTCGTGCGCCCAGTACTCCACGAGCTTGCGCGGGGCGCGGTGCGCGGCCCGGTCGACCAGGGCGGTGTCGTAGGGGCCCAGCCGGGAGAAGAAGGGCAGGTAGTGGCTGCGGCACAGCACGTTGACGCTGTCGATCTGCACGACGCCGAGCCGTTCGGCGACCCGGGCGACGTGGGCGGCGGACACCGCGGCGGGCGGGCGGCGGCTGAACCCCTGGGCCGCGAGCGCCGCGCGGCGGGCGGTCCGGGCGGTGATCTCCTCCATCAGGACAGCTCGACGATCTTCTCCCGCACGGCGTAGACGACGGCCTCCATGCGCGAGTGCAGCTGCAGCTTCTCCAGGATGTTGCGGACGTGGTTCTTGACGGTGTTCTCGCTGATGGACAGGGTCCCGGCGATCTCGCGGTTGGCCATGCCGCGGGCCAGCAGCCGCAGGACCTCCAGCTCGCGCGGTGAGAGCCGGGGGGTGCCGGGCACGGCGAGGTTGCGCTCCTCGTCGCGCCGGCGCATGGCGTTGAACTCCCCCAGCAGGAGGCCGGCCATCTTGGGCGTGATGAGGGACTGCCCGGTCATCACGGCGCGGATGGCGTCGGCGACCTCCTCGGCGGGCACGTCCTTGAGCAGGTAGCCGTTGGCGCCGGCCCGGACGGCGCCGAACAGGTCGTCCTCCTCCTCCGAGGAGGTCAGCATGAGGATCTTCGTGGAGGGGGCGACGGCCTTGATCTGCGCGCAGGCGTCGATGCCGGAGCGGCGCGGCATCCAGACGTCCATGAGGACGACGTCGGGCAGCAGCTCCTCGACGCGCTCGAGCGCCGCGGCGCCGTCGGGGGCCTCCCCGACGACGTCGATGTCGTCCTCGGTGGACAGGACCATCTGCAGGCCGCGGCGGAACAGGGAGTGGTCGTCGACGACGAGGACGCGGATCGCCTCGCTCACGCCGCGCCCCGGCCGTCCCGGTCGTCCGTGCCGTCGCTGTGGTTCATGGCGGGTCCCCCTGGGCCGTGGTGCGCGTCTGGACCGATCTTGGCACGGACCGCAGCGGGCGCCGGTCCCCGCGCGGGGACCGGCGCCCGGGTCGGGCGGTCGGGCGGACGTCAGCGGGCGACGGCCCCCAGGACGGCCGTCAGGGCGTCACCGGCCGGGCGGTGGCCGTCGGCCTCCGCGGGGGCGGCGTCCTGCAGCTGCAGGTGGATGACGCCGTAGTCCCACCCGCGGCGCCGGTACACGACGCTGGGGGTGCCGGTGGTGGCGTCGACGAAGAGGTAGAAGTCGTGCCCGACGAGCTCCATCTCGTACAGCGCCTGGTCCAGGGTCATGGGCGTGGCGTCGTGGGTCTTCTCGCGGATCACCACGGGCGAGGCGTCCTCGGCGGAGGGGTCCACGGGCGAGGCGGTGGGCGGTGTGGAGCCCGCCATGACGGCCGGGGTGGGCGCGGCGGTGGCCGGGTCCGTCTCGGCCGCGACCTGCTCGGCCAGGGGCCGGGCGGGGTCGAAGGCCCCGGTCAGGACCTCGTCGGACAGACCCGCGGTGGCCTGGCGCACGGACGTGGGGCGGTGCCGGCCGTGGTGCACCTTGCGCCGGTCCCGGGCCCGTCGCAGCCGCTCCAGGAGCTTGTTCGTCGCGAGGTCGAGCGCGGCGTACGGGTCGTCGGCGCACGCCTCGGCGCGCACCACGGGACCCTTGTCCCGCACCGTGATCTCGACGCGCTCGCAACTGCTGGCCTGGCGCCGGTTGCTCTCGTGGGAGACCTCGACGTCGATGCGCTGGGCGCGCGGGGCGAGCTGGTTGACCTTCTCCAGCTTGTCCTCGACGTGCCGGCGGAACCTCTCCTTGACGTCGGTGTGCCGTCCGGTGACCACAACTTCCACGGGATGCCTCCCTCGTTCGACTGGCAGCGCCGGCACGTGGGGCCGACCTGCCTCGGACCCTCACCTCGTGCTGCTGACCACCCCCGCGGGGAGGCCGCGGTGAGCCGGCGTGCTGGAACGGCAGGGACGCGCGCCCCCGGAGCCGGGTCCGACCGTGGACACCGCGGGGGTGGAACGCGCACTGACACCGTTCCTGGCTGCCATGCACCAACGCTAGCCCCGCCGCGCCCGCGGTGCACAGGCGCGGTGTCGCACCCCCGCCGATCCCCGCCGATCCCCGCGCGCACCCCTCACGCGAGCGTCACGGCCAGCACGCCCCGCACCCGCGCTCCCCCGGCCCGCAGCGCCCGCACGGCCTCGGTCGCGGTGGCGGTGGTCGTCACGACGTCGTCGAGCACCACGACGGGACCGGCCGGCGGGGGGCCGTGCAGGGCGAAGGCGCCCTCGACGTTGGCGCGCCGGCCGGCGGCACCGAGCTCGGTCTGGTCGCGGACGCGGCGCGCCAGCCGCAGGCAGCGCTCCACGCCGACGTCGCGGCCGGTGGCGCGGGCGAGCCGGGCGGTGCGGGCGGCGAGGTCGGCGACGAGGTCCCCGCCGCGGGCGCGGCGGCTGGCCGCGCGGGTGGGGACGGGCACGAGCCGGACCGGGCCGGTGGGGGCCAGGGCGGCCAGGGCGGGGACCAGGGCCGCGGCCAGGTGACCGCGCAGCTCGGCCCGCTGCCGCTCCTTGACGGCGAGCAGGACCTGCCGGGCGGGACCGGCGTGCCGGGCGCAGGCGCGCACGGGGGTGCCGTCGGTCAGCGTCGTCCCGGCCCCGGCCCGCAGGGCCGGCGCGCAGGCCGGGCAGCACGCGGCGCCCGGGCGGGCGCAGCCGGCGCAGTGGGCGGGCCAGACGAGGTCCGCGGCGGCGGCCAGGGTCGAGCGCGGGGACGGGGGCACGGGGCCACCCTGCGGCACCGGCGCCGGGGCGCGGCGCCGCCGTCCACAGGCCCGGACGCGCGCAGGGCCCGCCCGGAGACTCCGGACGGGCCCTGCGCGGGAGCGGGCTGGGTCAGCGGACCCCGCCGCGACGCTTGTTGAAGACGTCGAAGGCGACGGCCAGCAGCAGCACCAGGCCCTTGATGACCTGCTGGAGCGACTGGTCGACGTTCAGCAGCTGCATGCCGTTGGAGATGACGCCGACGAGCAGACCACCGATCATCGCGCCCTGGATCTTGCCGACACCACCGGTGACGGCCGCGCCACCGATGAAGGCGGCGGCGATGGCGTCGAGCTCGAAGCTCGTGCCGGCGCTGGGCTGGGCCCCGTTGGAGCGGGAGGAGAAGATGACGCCCGCGATGGCCGCCAGGAAGCCCATGTTGACGAAGATCCAGAAGTTGACGCGGCGCACGTTGACGCCGGACAGCTGGGCCGCGGCCAGGTTCCCGCCGATGGCGTAGACCTGACGGCCGAAGACCGAGGACTTCATGATCGTGGAGTAGGCCAGGATCAGGACGGCCAGGATGATCAGGACGATCGGCAGGCCGCGGGAGTGGGCCAGCTGCCAGGCGAAGGCCATGACGACGACGCCCACCGCGACGATCTTCAGGACGAACAGCGGCAGCGCGTCGACGACCTGCTGGTAGCGGACCTTCGCGACGCGGGTGCGGACCTGGGTGACCGCGAACGCGACGACGGCCAGCGCGGCGACGAACAGGGTGAAGGCGTCGTAGCCGTAGCCGCCCATGAGGCCGTTGATGAAGCCGGTCGCGACCTTGCCGTACTGCTCGGGGAACGGCGAGAGCGAGACGTTGTCGAGGACGTAGAACGTCAGACCGCGGAACAGCAGCATGCCGGCCAGCGTCACGATGAACGCGGGGATCCCGACGAAGGCGACCCAGAAACCCTGCCAGGCGCCGATGACGAGCCCGACGGCGAGGGCGGCGAGGATGCCGACGTACCAGGGCTGGCCCTGGCCGATGACCAGCTGCGCCGACACCGCCCCGGTGAGGGCGACCACCGACCCCACGGACAGGTCGATGTGACCGGCCACGATGACGATGAGCATGCCGATGGCCAGCACCAGCACGTAGGAGTACTGCAGGACGATGTTCGTGATGTTGCCCGGGCTCAGGGACAGCCCGTCGGTGAGGACCGCGAACAGCAGCACCACGACGACGAACGCGATGTAGATGCCGCTCTCGCGCAGGTTCTGGGTGATGGCGACGAAGGGGTTCGCGCTGCCGGTCCGGGGAGCCGGCGCGGTCTTGTCCTTGGTCAGTGTGCTGCCGCTCATGCGGTGCGCTCCTGCGGGGTGAGTTCTTCGCTGGGGGAGGTGGTGGGGTGCGGGTCCGGCGACGTCGTCAGGCTGCGGTCCTTGGTCATGAGGACCATGAGGGACTCCTGCGACGCCTCGGCGATCGGCACCTCACCCGTGATGCGCCCGGCGGACAGCGTGTAGATGCGGTCGCAGATGCCGAGCAGTTCGGGCAGTTCGGAGGAGATGACGATGACGGCCTTGCCGGCCGCCACGAGCCGGTTGATGATCGTGTAGATCTCGTACTTGGCGCCGACGTCGATGCCTCGGGTCGGCTCGTCGAGGATGAGGACCTCGGGGTCGGAGTAGATCCACTTCGACAGGACGACCTTCTGCTGGTTGCCGCCGGACAGCTTGCCCGTCAACGCGTTGACGGTGGGAGCCTTGATGTTCATGCTCCGCTTGCTGTCCTCGGCGACCTTGATCTCCTCGTTCGCGTCGACGAAACCGCCGGTCGCGAGCTTGTCGAGGGCAGCGGCCGAGACGTTGCGCTTGATGTCGTCGATGAGGTTCAGACCGAACTTCTTGCGGTCCTCGGTCGCGTAGGCGAGGCCGACCTTGATGGCCTCGCGGACCGAGCGCGCCTGGACGGCCTTGCCGTGCATGTACAGCTGCCCGCCCAGGAAGCGGCCGTAGCTGCGCCCGAACACGCTCATCGCCAGTTCGGTGCGGCCGGCGCCCATGAGGCCGGCGATGCCGACGACCTCGCCGGCGCGCACGTTCAGCGACGCGTGGTCGACGACGAGGCGGTCCTGGGAGGCGTGCCCGACGGTCCAGTCCTCGATCCGCAGGATCTCCTCACCCGGGTTCGAGGTGCGCTCGGGGTAGCGGGAGTCCAGGTCGCGACCGACCATGCCGCGGATGATGCGGTCCTCGGTGACGGCGTCGGCGCGCATGTCGAGGGTCTCGATCGTCTGGCCGTCGCGGATGATCGTCACCGAGTCCGCGATGGCCTCGATCTCGTTGAGCTTGTGGGAGATGATGATGCTCGTCATCCCCTCGTCCCGCAGCTGGCGCAGCAGGTCGAGCAGGTGGGCCGAGTCGTTGTCGTTCAGCGCCGCGGTCGGCTCGTCGAGGATCAGCAGGCGCACGTCCTTGCTGAGGGCCTTGGCGATCTCGACGAGCTGCTGCTTGCCGACGCCGAGCTGGCCGATGGGGGTCGTGGGGTTCTCCGCCAGACCGACCCGGGCGAGCAGCTTGGAGGCCTCGCCGTTGGTGCGGTTCCAGTCGATGAGCCCGCCACGGCCCTTGATCTCGTTGCCCAGGAACAGGTTCTCGGCGACCGACAGGTACGGCACGAGGGCGAGTTCCTGGTGGATGATGGCGATGCCGACCTTCTCGCTGTCGGCGATGCCGGAGAACGTCGACAGCTGCCCGTCGAAGTGGATCTCCCCCTCGTAGGTCCCGTGGGGGTACACACCGGACAGGACCTTCATGAGGGTCGACTTGCCGGCGCCGTTCTCACCGCAGATCGCGTGGACCTCACCGCGGCGCACCGACAGCGAGACGTCGGACAGCGCCTTGACCCCGGGGAAGGTCTTGGTGATGGAACGCATCTCCAGGATGTTCCCGGCCGCGCCGGGCCCGGAGTGCGTGGTGTGGGTGTTCTCGGTCATCGGTGAACCGTCGTCCCTCGTGTCGGTCGGGGAGGTGTCGGGGGGTCCGCGCGGGGAGGCGCCGGACCGCGCGAACCCCGCCCCGGGTCGTGGGACCCGGGACGGGGTGGGCGGTGGGGTCAGCTGGCCTTGCCGGCGTCGACCTCGGCCTGCGTGTAGTACTCCGTGTCGACGAGAGCGCTCTTGACGTTCTCCTTCGTCACGATCTCGGACTCCAGGAGGTAGGACGGGACGACCTTGACGCCGTTGTCGTACGTCTCGGTGTCGTTGGCCTCGGGCTCCTTGCCCTCGACCATGGCCGAGGCGGCCGTGACGGCCTCGTCGGCGAGCTTGCGGGTGTCCTTGAAGATGGTGGAGTACTGGACACCGTCGTTGATGAGCTTGACCGAGGCGATCTCGGCGTCCTGCCCGGTGATGGTCGGCATCTTCGTGCCCGTCCCGCCGTACCCGGCGTTCGACAGGGCGGTGATGATGCCGCGGGAGATGCCGTCGTAGGGCGACAGCACGCCGTCGACCTTGCTGCCGTCGTTGTAGGCGGAGGTGAGCAGGTCCTCCATGCGCTTCTGCGCGGTCTCCTGCTGCCAGCGCAGGATGGCGGCCTGGTCGATCTTCGTCTGGCCGGACTTGACGACGATCTTGCCGGAGTCGATGTACGGCTTGAGCGTGTCGAAGGCGCCGTTCCAGAAGAACTGCGCGTTGTTGTCGTCCAGCGAGCCGGCGAACAGCTCGACGTTGAACGGGCCCGCGGCGGTGCCCTCGGAACCGTCGGCGTTCTTCAGGCCCAGGCCGGTCAGCAGCGAGGTGCCCTGCTGCACACCGACCTTGTAGTTGTCGAAGGACACGTAGAAGTCGACGTCCTTCGAACCGCGGATGAGGCGGTCGTAGGAGATGACCTTGATGCCGGCCGCGGCGGCCGAGGACAGCTGGCTGCTCAGCGCGGTGCCGTCGATGGCGGCGACGATCAGCAGCTTGTCACCCTTGGTGATCATCTGGTCGATCTGCTGCGACTGGGTCGGGATGTCGTCGTTCGCGTACTGCAGGTCGACCTTGTAGCCGGCCTTCTCCAGACCCGCCTTGACGTTGTTCCCGTCCGCGATCCAGCGCTCGGAGGTCTGGGTCGGCATGGCGACGCCGATGGTGATGTCCGACGGGTTGGCCGGCTCGCTGCCGCCCGAGCCGGACGTGTCCGAGCCCGCACCGCCGCCGCCGCAGGCGGCGAGGGTCAGGGCGAGGCCGGCACCGAAGGCGGCCAGGGCACTGCGGCGTTTCATCACGGCGGGACTCCTCTGTACCTCGTGAAACCCCCGCGCACTGGTGGCGCGGGGGAGGGGGACGTGCGCCGTGGTGGCGCGTTTTCTGCCGTCGGGGGACCGGGCTTCCTCGTCCCGTCAGCCACCGGCAGGTTGAGCTGATGGCAGCATTGTTAGCGTTGCCAATCGGGGCCGTCAAGCTGGTCACCCGGTTGCACCCAGGCTCTTCGGAGGCGGTTCCGCTACGGCGATCCTGAGTTACTCTGCAAGCCGCGAGGTCGACGACCACTCCCCCGCTCCCCCGCTCACACCCCCTCGATCACCCCCCGATCACCTCCGGTCACTCAGCGGTGAGTACCGGTCTCCAGGAAGTGGGACCACAGCATGTCCGAGGACGACGACGGCGCCGCCCGGGCCGGCGGCCCCGACGCCGACCCGCGCGTCCCCGTGCTCGCCGACGTCGCCCAGCTCGCCGGGGTCTCCCAGCAGACCGTCTCGCGCGTCGTGCGTGGCAGCCCCTCGGTGGCCCGCCGCACCCGCGAACGGGTCGAGGCCGCGATCGCCGAGATCGGCTACCGGCCCAACGTCGCCGCCCGCACCCTCGTCACCCGGCGCTCGCACCGCATCGGCGTCGTCGCCGCCGACACGTCCCTGCACGGCGTGGCCCGGACCCTGGCCGGCATCCAGGACGCCGCCCGCACCGCCGGGTACGCCGTCTCCCTCGTGATGGTCCCCGACCTGCGCCGCTCCAGCGTGCAGGAGGCGCTGGAGGACCTGCGGGCCCAGTACGTCGACGGAGCCGTCGTCGTCGTGCCCGAGGACTCCTCCCAGGAGGCCGTCCGCGCCGCCGACGCCGCCTTCCCCTGCGTCCTGGCCCCCGGCCTGGACGGGGCGGGCGTGGCCGACGCCTACTGGGCCGAGGTGGCCGCCGCCCGCGAGGCCACCGACCACCTGCTCGACCTCGGGCACCGCACCGTGCACCACGTCGGCGGGCCCACCGACTGGGCCGAGTCCCGGGCCCGCTCCACCGGCTGGCGCACCGCGCTGGTCGAACGGGTCCGCGTCGTGCCCCGGCCGGTGCGCGGGGACTGGTCGGCGGCCTCCGGGCACGCGGCCGTGGCCGAGCTGCCCCTGGAGACGGTCACGGCCGTCTTCGTCGCCAACGACCACATGGCCGTCGGCGTGCTCAACGCGCTGGCCGCCAAGGGGCTGCGGGTCCCCGACGACGTCTCGGTCGTCGGGTTCGACGACGTGCCCGAGGCCGCGTTCTACGCCCCGCCGCTGACCACCGTGCACCAGGACTTCGCCGCCATCGGCCGCCGGTGCGTGCGCGTCCTGCTCGGCCGGCTGCACGACCGCGTCGTCGAACCCGCCCCGCTGACCCCCGGCCTCGTCGTGCGCGCCAGCACCGCTCCCCCGCCGCTGGTGCGCCGCGCTCAGCCGGGGTAGGCCGGGTCCCGGCCGGGGGCCACCGGGATCCAGTCGGCCCCGCTGCGGGTCAGGAGCTGCCCGTCGGCCGTGCCGACCACCACGTCGCGCTCACCGGGACCACCGGCCACCGACACCGCCCCGGCCACCGCGGGCAGCCGCGTCGAGGGGCCCGAGACCTGCGCCAGCACGGGCGCGGTCCGGCCCGCGGCGTCACGCTCCAGGAGCACGAGCTGGTCCCCCGACAGCCACGCGGCGTCCAGCACGTCCACCGCCCCCGGAGCCAGGTCGGCCGTCGCCGGGCCCAGCCGCAGCGGCCGGCCCGCGCTGTCGCGCACGATCCCGTGCACCCGGACGTGCACCGCCCCCGCGTCGTCGCGCACCACGACGAGCAGTCGCACGCCGTCGCGGGAGACCCGGGCCTGCACGAGCTGACCGCCCAGGCCCTCCGCCGGGGCCTGGACCACCGCCGCCGGGGTCTCCGGCGCCGCGACCGGCACCACGAGCGGGGACTGCCCCGGCGCCGTGGGCGCGGTCCACACCCAGCCGAACCGGTCCACCGACGGCGGGACGAGGGTCCCGCGCCCGCTGACCGCGGCCTCCAGCGGACCCCCCGGGGCCTGCACCCGCACCACGCGGCCCTCGTCGGTGAGCACCGCGTAGGCGTCGGCGTCCGGCGCGGCCGCCGGGTGGCTGGCCCCGCCGGTCAGCTCCAGCCCCGGGCCGGTGCCCGCGACCGGCTGCAGAGCCTGCCGGTCCCAGCGGGACAGCCCCTGCGGGCCCAGCAGCACCAGCCGGCCGTCGGCGGGCACCGACGTGCGCGGCAGGTCCGCGGCGCCCGCGCCGCCCTGCGAACCGGCCCGGGACAGCTCCGCCCCGTCCACCGTCACCACGACCTCCAGGACCCCCGGCAGCTCCGTCAGGCTCGCGCGCAGCTGGGCCAGCAGCAGCAGGCGCTGGGCGGGGTCGGCGTCCTTCGCGGCGTCGGACAGGTCCACCGTCGCGGTGCCCGCCGCGACCGGCACCGTGCCCACCCGCAGGTGCGTGCCCCGCGGGGCGCCGGAGACCACGCCCGGGGCCAGCCACGGCGAGGCCCCCTCCAGCAGGGCCCGGACGATGCGCGTCGCGGTCGACCCGTCGTAGCCGAACCAGCGCACGTCGCCCAGCAGCTGCGGCGCCGGGCCGCCCGTCGCGAAGTACACCGGGAAGGGCCGCAGCGTGCGGGAGGCGTCCAGGCCGGTGATCGTCGTGCCGTCCCCGGGGTCGGCCAGCCGCCACTGCCCGTCCTGCAGGACCAGGCGCAGCCGCCGCTGCACCCTCGTGCCCGGCGGGTCCTCCACGTAGTGCCCGCCGGCGTCGAGGGTCGCCGTCGCGGTGGCGTCCACCGCGACCACCGCCTCGGTGGAGGTCCGGCTGACCAGGGACAGGTCGGGGACGGCGGTCACGATCGTCGTCGAGGCGTCCGCCCGCCACGTCTGCGCGGCGGCCGCGGTGAGGAACTCGCGGGCGACGGCGTGGTCGTCCTGCGAGGCCGCCCCGGCCAGGAGGAACCCGCGGACCACGTCCACCGGGGCCGCCCCCCGCTCGGGACCGTCGGGGATGACCTGCAGCAGCCCGGTGCGCGGGTCGTCCACGACGCGCGAACCGCTGACGACGTCGCTGGAACGGGGCAGGCCCCCGCAGCCGGCGAGCAGCACCACCAGCCCCGCGGCGGCCCAGCGCCGCCTCACGCCCGCTCCCCCGCCCCCGGCCCCGCGGGCAGCGCCGCGACCGCGTCGCGCCAGCCCAGCGGGACCACCGGCAGCGGGGAGCTGCGCAGCGACCGGCCCGCCGTGCGCGGCACCGTCAGGACGAAGTGGCACCCCTGACCGGGCCGGCCCCACACCTCCAGCCAGCCGCCGTGCAACCGGGTGTCCTCCAGCGCGATCGCCAGCCCCAGCCCGCTGCCGCCGGTCGTGCGGGCCCGGGCCGGGTCGGCCCGCCAGAACCGGTCGAACACCCGCGGCAGCTGCTGCGGCTGCAACCCCACGCCGTGGTCGCGGACCCCCACGGCCACCGCGTTGTCGTCGCAGACGACCGTGATCTCGATCGGCCGCGCCTCACCGTGCTCGATCGCGTTGCCCACGAGGTTGCGCAGGACCCGCTCGATGCGCCGCGCGTCGACCTCGGCCGTGCACGGGCCGGACGGCTCGGACACGTGGACCTGCGAACCCCGGCGCTCGGCCAGCGTGGCCGTGAACTCCACGACGCGGTGCACCAGGACCCGCACGTCCTGCGGGTCCGGTTCCAGGGCCGCGGCCCCGGCGTCGAAGCGGGAGATCTCCAGCAGGTCCGACAGCAGCGCGTCGAACCGCTCCAGCTGGGTCAGCAGCAGCTCCGCGGACCGGGCCGAGGCCGGGTCGAAACCCTCGCGCGCGTCGTGCAGGACCTCACCGGCCATCCGGATCGTCGTCAGCGGCGTGCGCAGCTCGTGCGAGACGTCCGAGACGAAGCGGCGCTGCAGCCGCGACAGCTCCTCCAGCTGCTCGATGTGCTGCTGCATGCCCGCGGCCATCTCGTTGAACGCCCGGGCCAGCCGGGCCAGGTCGTCGCTGCCGCGCACGCGCATCCGCTCGTCGAGGTGCCCGCCGGTGAGGCGCTCGGCCGTCCCGGCGGCCTCGCGGACCGGCTCGACGACCATGCGCGCCACCACCCACGCCACCGCGCCCACGAGCAGCACCAGCGCGATCCCGCCGCCCACGAACGTGGTGCGCACCAGCGAGACCGTCTGCTCCTCGCTGGCCAGCGAGTACACGAAGTACAGCTCGTACTCCCCCGCCCGCGGCAGCGTCACGGTGGACCCCACCACCAGCGAGGGGGCCCCCGAGCCCTCGGACAGGTCGACGATCTGCAGCTGCTGCACGTCCGAGCCCACCACGGCCCGGCGCAGCGCCATCGGCACGTCGGCGGCCTCCAGCCCCTCGGAGGCGACGTCGCGCACCACCACCTGCCCGGACCCGGCGGTGTCGGAGGAGTTGCTGGCGCGCAGCAGGACCACCCCGCGCACGCGGTCCGGGCCGGCGCCCTCCAGCGACGACACGACGTCCCCGGCGAGCTGCTCGACCTCCGCCGAGCTCGTCGTCGTCGCCGCGTCGAACTGCTGCTGGGCCGTCCGGGCGCTGCGGGCCGCGTCGGCCAGCGCCACCCGCTGCCGCTCGGCGACCAGGCCGTCGGCGATGCCGTCGAGCAGGAAGGACCCCACGCCGACGACGACGGCCAGCCCCAGCAGCGTCGTCAGGACCACGACGCGCAGCTGCAGGGAGGCCCGCCAGCGCGCGAGGACGCGCCTCACAGCGGACCGGCGCGGTACCCCACCCCACGCACCGTGACCACGATCTCGGGGTGCTCGGGGTCGCGCTCGATCTTCGAGCGCAACCGCTGGACGTGGACGTTGACCAGGCGGGTGTCGGCCGCGTGCCGGTACCCCCACACCTGCTCCAGCAGCAGCTCGCGCGTGAACGCCTGCCACGGCTTGCGCGCCAGGGTGACCAGCAGCTCGAACTCCAGCGGCGTCAGCGGCAGCGACCGGCCGTCGCGGCGCACCGAGTGGCCCGCCACGTCGATCGTCAGGTCCCCGATCCGCAGGGTCTCCGGCGGGCGGTCCCCGGCCGAGCGCAGCCGGGCGCGGACGCGGGCCACGAGCTCCTTGGGCTTGAACGGCTTGACGACGTAGTCGTCGGCCCCGGCCTCCAGGCCCAGCACGACGTCGACGGTGTCGCTCTTGGCCGTCAGCATGACGATCGGCACCCCGGACTCGGCGCGGATCTGGCGGCAGACCTCCATGCCGTCGGTGCCCGGCAGCATGAGGTCCAGCAGCACGACGTCGGGCCGGGTGGCCCGGAAGGCGGTCAGCGCCTCGTCACCGTCGGCGCAGAACCGGGTCTCCAGACCCTCCCCCTGCAGCACGATCCCCAGCATCTCGGCGAGCGCGGTGTCGTCGTCCACCACGAGGACGCGTCCCCTCATGGGCCCATCCTGCCGCCCGCGGCCGCGTTCGCGGTCACCACCACGCCGTGACCACGGGCCTCTGGCACGATGACCGGCATGGGGACGGACCAGTGGCAGCGCCCGGACGACCAGGACCCGGCCCCTCCCGCGCCCGCCGCCGCGCCCTCGGGCTGGGGCGCCCCGGCCGGGGGTCCCCCGCCGCAGCACGCCGCTCCGGCCGCCCCCCGCCCCGGCATCGTGCCGCTGCGGCCGCTGGGCCTGGGGGAGATCTGGGACGGCGCGTTCCGCGCGTTCCGGCAGAACCCGAGGGTCATGGTCGGGCTGTCCGCGATCGTCGTGGCGCTCACCTCGGTCGTCACGCTGCTGGCCACGGTCCTGTTCACCCGCGACGTCGTGGGCCTGGCCACCAGCCTGGAGGCCGGCACCGGCTCGGTCGAGGACGTGTTCTCCACCGTGCAGAGCTCGCTGCCGCTGCTCGTGCTCAGCGGCCTGCTGCAGACGCTCGCGGTGCTCGTCCTCAACGGGATGCTCATCTACAGCGTCAGCCAGGCCGTGCTGGGCCGCACCACCACCTTCGGGCAGCTGTGGGCGGCGTGCCGCTCGCGGCTGCTGCCGCTGATCGGGCTGTCCCTGGTCATCACCCTCGCCAGCGTCCTGCTGTGGGTCGTGCTGCTGGCCCCCGGCGCGCTGCTGCTGGTGTTCGCCGAGTCCGGGACCGGCACCGCCGCCGGGGTCGCCGCCGTCCTCGTCGGGACGCTGGCCGCGCTCGCGGGCTGGGCCTTCGTGTGGGTGAAGTCCTCGATGGCCTCCCCCGCGATGCTGCTGGAGCAGCTGGGCGTGGTCGCGGCGCTGAAGCGGTCCTTCGGCCTGACCCGGCGCTCGTTCTGGCGGCTGTTCGGCATCCAGCTGCTCACGCTCATCGTCGTGCAGTTCGCCGTCGGGGCCGTCTCGGTGCCCTTCGCGGCCGTCGGCGGGGCCGTGGGGGCCGCCACGGGCAGCACCGGCACGGGCTCGATCGTCGTGCAGAACGCGATCCAGACGGTGGGCCAGATGGCCGGCAGCATCGTGGCCTACCCGTTCCTGGCGTCGGTGACGGCGCTGCTGTACGTGGACCTGCGGATGCGTCGCGAGGGTCTGGACGTCGAGCTGCACCGGGCGTCCGCGCGGTGACCTGGCCGTCCGCCGTCCCCGTCCAGCCGGACCGGGCGCAGGCCCGGCGCTGGCTGGCCGAGGAGCTGGCGGGCCCGGAGTACCGCCAGTCGCAGGGGTCCTGGCTGCAGCGCGCGTGGACGTGGCTGTGGGAACGGCTCCAGGGCGTGTCGGTGCCCGGGCTGGGCACGGGGTGGACGTCGGTGGTCGTGGTGGTGCTGCTGCTGGCCGCGCTCGCCGGGGCCGTCTACCTCGTCGGCGGCCCGTTGCGCCGCAGCGCCCGGCAGGCCGCGGCCGCCCCCGTGTTCGAGGCCGCGCCCGAACCGGCCACGGCCCACTTCGCCCGCGCCGACGCGGCCGCCGCCGCCGGGGACCACGCGCTGGCCGTCGCCGAGCGCTTCCGCGGGCTCGTGCGCTCCCTGGAGGAGCGCGCCCTGGTCGAGCCCCGGCCCGGGGGCACCGCGACCGAGATCACCACCGCCGCCGCGCGGGCGCTGCCCGACTGCGCCGACGCCCTGGCCCGCGCGGCCCGCACGTTCGACGACGTCCGCTACGGCGGGCGCCCCGCGACGCCGGGGACCGACGAGGACCTGCGCGCCGTCGTGGCGCAGGTGGCGGCGGCCCGGCCCGTGGTCCCCGCGTGAGCACCGCCACCCCCACCTCCACCGGGGCAGTCGGCGCGGCCGGCCGGGCGGTCCGCCGCCACCGCGGCGCGCTGCTGGTCGTCCTGCTCGTCGTGGTCACGGCCCTGGCCCTGGCGCTGCTGCGGCCGCGCACCGACGAGGCCGCCCTCGCCCCCGGCTCGGCCGACCCCGCCGGGGGGCGGGCCCTGGCCCGCGTCCTGGACGCGCAGGGCGTCACCGTCACCGAGGCCCGCACGTTCGCCGACGCCTCGCGCGCGCTGGGCCCCGGCACGACCGTGCTGGTGACGGACCCGGACCTGCTGTCGGCGCAGCGGCTGCGCGTCCTGGCCGGCTCCGGGGCCGACCTGGTCCTGCTGCGCCCCTCGGCCGAGACGCTGGAGGCGGTCACCGGTGACGTCACCCCCACCGGCGGCGCCTCGACCGCGGTGCGCGACCCCGGCTGCGCCGACCCCGACGCGGTGGCCGCCGGACCGGCCCGCGCGGGCGGCCTGACCTACGCGGCCTCCGGCGGCGCGACGGCCTGCTACGGCGGCTCCTACGTCCGGGCCCCGCTGGCGGCCGGGACGCTGACCGTCGTGGGGCAGCCCACCCTCATGACCAACCGCTGGGTCGCGCAGGACGGCGACGCGGCGCTGGCGCTGCGCACGCTGGGCGCCCACCCCGACCTCGTCTGGTACCTGCCCGACCCCGTCGACACCGACTCCCCGCAGCAGCCGCTGACGGCGCTGCTGCCGCCCTGGACGTGGCCCGCCGTGGGCGTCACCGGGCTCGCCGCGCTCCTGGTGCTGCTGTGGCGCGGGCGCCGGCTGGGCCGGCTCGTCGACGAGCCGCTGCCCGTCGTGGTGCGCGCGGCCGAGACCGTGGAGGGGCACGGGCGGCTGTACGCCAGCGCCCGCGCGTCCGACCGGGCGGCGCGGGCGCTGCGGGAGGCCACGTCGCGCCGGCTGCGCGCCTGGACCGGCCTGGACGCGCGCGCCGACGTGCGCGACGTCGCCGACCAGGTCGCCTGGACCACCGGCCGCCCCGCCCCCGCGGTCCGCGAGCTCCTCGCCGGGCAGGACCCCCGCGACGACCCCGCCCTCGTCCGCCTCGCCGTCGACCTCGAAGCCCTCGAGCGCGACGTCGCGCGACAGGTCCGCAGCACCTCACCCAGGAAGGCAGTGCAACCGTGACTGAGACCCCCTCGACCGAGGCCGTCGAGGACGCCCGGCAGGCCCTGCGGGCCGTCCGCCAGGAGGTCGCCAAGGCCGTCGTCGGCCAGGACGCCGCCGTGACCGGGCTGGTCATCGCCGTGCTGTGCCGCGGGCACGTCCTGCTCGAGGGCGTGCCGGGGGTGGCCAAGACGCTGCTGGTGCGCAGCCTGTCGGCGGCGCTGCACCTGGACACCAAGCGCGTGCAGTTCACCCCCGACCTCATGCCGGGCGACGTGACGGGCTCGCTCGTCTACGACGCGCAGACCGCGCGGTTCTCCTTCCGCGAGGGCCCGGTGTTCACCAACATCCTGCTGGCCGACGAGATCAACCGCACGCCCCCCAAGACGCAGGCGTCGCTGCTGGAGGCCATGGAGGAGAAGCAGGTCTCCATCGACGGCGAGCCCCGCCGGCTGCCGGACCCGTTCATCGTCGCGGCCACCCAGAACCCCGTGGAGTACGAGGGCACCTACCCGCTGCCGGAGGCGCAGCTGGACCGGTTCCTGCTCAAGCTCACGCTGCCGCTGCCCCCGCGCGAGGACGAGGTCGAGGTGCTGGCCCGGCACGCGACGGGGTTCGACCCGCGCGACCTGGCCGCGGCGGGCGTCCGGGCCGTGGCGACGCCCGAGCAGCTGTCCATCGCGGCCGACGCGGTGCGCCGCGTGCAGTGCTCGCGCGAGGTCATCGGCTACGTCGTCGACGTGTGCCGCGCCACCCGCGAGTCCCCCTCGCTGGCCCTGGGCGTCTCCCCGCGCGGGGCGACGTCGCTGCTGGCGACGGCGCGGGCGTGGGCGTGGCTGTCGGGGCGCGACTACGTCTCCCCCGACGACGTGAAGTCGCTGGCGCGCCCGACGCTGCGGCACCGCGTGCAGCTGCGCCCGGAGGCGGAGCTGGACGGGGTGAGCGTGGACGCGGTGCTGGACTCGGTGCTGGGTTCCGTCCCGGTCCCGCGCTGAGCGGGGGCCGGGGTGCACGTCACGGGGCGGTCCGCGGGCCTGGCCCTGCTGGGCCTGGTCCTCGTCGTGGCCTGGCCGGGCTGGGCCGCGTTCTGGGTGTGGCTGCTCGTGTGCGCGGTGCTCGTCGGCCTGGACGCCGCGCTGGCCCCCTCGCCGCGGCGGCTGGCGATCAGCCGGCCGCCGCTGCCGGCGGTCCGGCTCGGGGAGCGCCGCAGCACCGGCCTGCTCGTGCAGAACACCGGCGGCCGGCGGGTGCGGGGCGTACTGCGCGACGCGTGGGTGCCCTCGGCGGGGGCCACGGGCACCCGCCACCGGCTGGACCTGCCCCCCGGTGAGCGCCGCCGGCTGGAGGTCGTCCTCGTCCCGACCCGGCGCGGGGACCGGCTGGCGGACCGGGTGACGGTGCGGACCGCCGGGCCGCTGGGGCTGGCGGGCCGGCAGCGGTCGGCGCCGGTGCCGGGGCGGCTGCGCGTGCTGCCGCCGTTCACCTCCCGCAAGCACCTGCCCTCGCGGCTGGCGCGGCTGCGGGAGCTGGACGGGCGCAGCGCCGTGCAGCACCGCGGGCAGGGCACGGAGTTCGACTCGCTGCGCGACTACGTCGACGGCGACGACGTGCGCTCCATCGACTGGCGGGCCAGCGCCCGCCGGCAGGCCGTCGTCGTGCGCACCTGGCGGCCCGAGCGGGACCGGCGGGTGCTGCTGGTCGTCGACACCTCCCGCACCTCGGCGGCCCGGCTGGAGGGTGAGCACCCGACGGTGCGGCTCGACGCGCAGATCGAGGCGGCGCTGCTGACCGCGGCGCTGGCCTCGCGCGCCGGGGACCGCGTGGACCTCGTCGCGCACGACCGCCGGGTCCGGGCGCGGGTGCGCGGGGGCGCGCGCGGGGACCTGCTGCCCTCGCTGGTGGAGGCGCTGGCGCCGCTGGAACCCTCCCTCGTGGAGGCCGACTGGGACGCGGTGGCGACGGAGGTGCGGACCACGGCCCGGCAGCGCTCGCTGGTGGTGCTGCTGACGGCGCTGGACCCCTCCGTCCTGGACTCGGGGCTGCTGGGGGTGCTGGAGCAGCTGGCGACCCGGCACACCGTCGTCCTGGCCGCCGTCGACGACCCGGCCCTGGCGGCGCTGGCCCGCGACCGCTCCGACGCCGAGGCCGTCTACACCGCGGCGGCGGCCGAGACGGCGACGGCGGTGCGGGACCGGACGGCGCGGCTGCTGACGCGGCTGGGCGTGGAGGTGGTGCACGCCGACCCCGAGGGGCTGGCGCCGGCGCTGGCGGACCGGTACCTGGCGCTGAAGGCGGCGGGGCGGTTGTGACCGCGCCCGTCCCCGACCACCGCTGCGCTTGATCACCGGAGTGCTCGATCACGGGGGTGCGGGCGGGCGGGGCGGGGCGGTTCGCCCGGGCCACGAAAGGGTGGTGCCCCGGCCCGGCCCCGGCTGCTAGACCTGGTTGCCGTGCTGCTCACCCTCCTGCGAGAACACCTGCGCCCGCACCGCGGGCTGCTGGCGGCGGTGGTCGTGCTGCAGGTCCTGCAGACGGTCGCCTCCCTGTACCTGCCCCGCCTGAACGCCGAGATCATCGACCGGGGCGTCGTCACCGGGGACACCGGCCTCATCTGGCGCACCGGTGCGCTCATGCTCGCCGTCACCCTCGTCCAGGTCGTGGCGACCATCTCCGCCGTCCGCTGCGGCGCCCACGCGGCGATGGCCGTGGGCCGCGACGTGCGCGCGGCCGTGTTCGACCACGTCCTGAGCCTGTCCAGGGCCGAGGTGGGGCGGTTCGGCGCCCCCTCGCTCATCACCCGCGGGACCAACGACGTCCAGCAGGTGCAGATGCTCGTGCTCGTGACGTGCACCATGATCGTCTCCGCGCCCATCCTGTGCGTGGGCGGGATCGTCATGGCCCTGCGCGAGGACGTCTGGCTGAGCTGGCTCGTCGTCGTCGCCGTGCCGCTGCTGGTCGCCGTCATGGCGCTGGTCATGACGCGCCTGGGCCCGCTGTTCGGGCAGCTGCAGAAGAGGCTCGACACCGTCAACCGCGTGCTGCGCGAGCAGCTCACGGGGCTGCGGGTCGTGCGGGGTTTCGTGCGCGAGGACGCCGAGCGGGCCCGGTTCGAGCGGGCCAACGCCGAGCTCACCGACGTCGCGCTGCGCACGGGCCGGCTGTTCTCCGTCGTGTTCCCGTTCGTGACGCTCGTCATGAACCTGGCCAGCGCCGCCGTCGTGTGGTTCGGCGCGAGCCGCGTGGAGACCGGGGAACTGGGCATCGGTTCCCTCATCGCGTTCCTGTCCTACCTGGTGCTGATCCTCATGGGCGTCATGATGACGACGTTCCTGGCCGTCATGGGCCCGCGCGCCGCGGTCTCGGCCGGGCGCATCCAGGAGGTCCTGCGGAGCCCGCCGAGCGTCCACGAGCCGCAGGCCCCCGTCGCCCCCGCCAGCACCGGGGGGCGGCTGGAGTTCCGCGAGGTGTCGTTCTCCCACCCCGGCGCCGACCGGCCCGTCCTGGACCGCGTCTCCTTCGACGTCGCCCCGGGCCGGACGACGGCCGTCATCGGCTCGACCGGTTCGGGCAAGACCACCGTGGTGAACCTCGCGACCCGGCTCGCCGACGCCTCGACCGGGGCGGTGCTGCTCGACGGCGTCGACGTGCGGTCCCTGGCCGACGGGGACCTGCGCCGGCGCGTGGGGCTGGTCCCGCAGCGGCCGTACCTGTTCGCCGGGACCATCGCCTCGAACCTGCGCTTCGGCCGCCCCGACGCCTCCGACGAGGAGCTGTGGGCGGCGCTGCGGACGGCGCAGGCCGAGGACTTCGTCCGGGACCGGCCCGAGGGGCTGGACGCGCCGGTCTCCCAGGGCGGCACGAACGTCTCCGGCGGGCAGCGGCAACGGCTGTCCATCGCGCGGCTGGTCGTGGCCCGCCCGGAGGTGTTCGTGTTCGACGACGCCTTCTCGGCGCTGGACACCGCAACCGACGCGCGGTTGCGCGCCGCCCTCGCCCGCGACCTGCCCGGGGTCTCCGTCCTCGTGGTGGCGCAACGGGTCTCGACCATCGTCGAGGCCGACGAGATCGTCGTGCTGGACGGCGGGAAGGTCGTGGGGCGCGGCACCCACCGCGAACTGCTCGGGACCTGCCCGACGTACGAGGAGATCGTCGCCAGCCAGCTGGAGGTGGCGGCGTGAGCGGGCGCGGGGGTCCGGTGCGGATGGCCGGGCCGCCCGGCGCGAAGGCCGTCACGTTCGGGCCCTCGGCCCGGCGCCTGCTGTCCCGGATGGGCCCGGACGCGGCCGGGCTGGCGGTCGTGTCCGTCCTGGCCCTCGCCAGCGTGGCCCTCACCGTCCTGGTGCCCAGGCTGCTGGGGGACGCGACCGACCTCGTCGTGCGGGCCGCGCTGGGCGGCGGGCCCCTGGACCGGTCCGGGCTGGCCCGCACGATCGCCGAGGTCGCCGCGGTGTGCGTGCTGTCGGCGGGCCTGTCGTTCCTGCAGGGGCTGCTGCTGAACCGGGTCGTGCAGCGCACCGTGTTCCGGCTGCGCGGCGACGTCGAGGCCAAGCTGCACCGGCTGCCGCTGTCGCACGTCGACTCCACCCCGCGCGGGGACCTGCTCTCGCGCGTGACGAACGACATCGACAACATCTCCCAGAGCCTGCAGCAGACGGTGTCGCAGGCCCTCGTCTCGGCGCTGACGGTGGTCGGGGTCGTCGTCATGATGTTCACCATCAGCTGGCGGCTGGCGCTGGTGGCGCTGGTGGCGATCCCGCTGACCCTGGTCGTCGTCGCCACCATCGCCAAGCGGTCCCAGCCGCTGTTCGTGGGGCAGTGGCGCGAGACGGGCGCGCTGAACGCGCAGATCGAGGAGGCCTTCACGGGGCACGACGTCGTGACGGCGTTCGGCCGCCGCGAGGAGGTCCGGGCCCGGTTCGCCGCCAAGAACGCCGAGCTGTACGCAGCGAGCGCCGGCGCGCAGTTCCTCTCCGGGACGATCATGCCCTCGACGATGCTCATCGGGAACCTGGTCTACGTCGCGATCGCCGTGGTGGGCGCGACGATGGTGACGGGCGGGTCGATCACCATCGGCGGGGTGCAGGCGTTCGTGCAGTACTCCCGGCAGTTCACCCAGCCGCTGGCGCAGCTGGGGTCGATGGCGAACCTGCTGCAGTCCGGGGTCGCCTCGGCCGAGCGGGTGTTCGACGTGCTCGACGCGCCGGAGCTGTCGCCGGACCCGGTGGACGGGCCGAAGCCCTCGGGCCCGGGGCGCGTCGAGTTCGAGCACGTCTCGTTCCGGTACACCCCCGACGCCCCGCTCATCGAGGACCTGTCGTTCGTGGCCGAGGCGGGCAGCACGGTCGCGATCGTCGGGCCGACCGGGGCGGGCAAGACGACGCTGGTGAACCTGCTGCTGCGCTACTACGAGGTGGGCTCGGGCCGGATCCTGCTCGACGGCGTGGACACCGCGACGATGTCGCGGCGGGACCTGCGCTCGCGGGCGGCGATCGTGCTGCAGGACACCTGGCTGTTCGAGGGCACGATCGAGGAGAACATCGCGTACTCGCGGCCGTCGGCGACCCGCGAGGAGGTCCTGGAGGCGGCGCGGGCGGCGTCGGTGGACACGGTCGTGGACGCGCTGCCGGAGGGGTACGCCACGGTCGTCGACGACGACGCGGGCCGCCTGAGCGCCGGGGAGAAGCAGCTGGTGACGATCGCGCGGGCCCAGCTGGCCCGACCGCAGGTGCTGGTGCTGGACGAGGCGACGAGCTCGGTGGACACCCGCACCGAGCGGGTCGTGCAGCAGGCCATGGCGCAGCTGCGGCGCGACCGCACGAGCCTGGTCATCGCCCACCGGCTGTCCACGATCCGCGACGCCGACCTGATCCTGGTGATGGAGGCCGGGCGGGTCGTGGAGCAGGGGCGGCACGAGGAGCTGGTCGCGGCGGGCGGGGCGTACGCGCGGCTGCACGAGGCGCAGTTCGCCGGGGCCGCCGCCGAGGTGGACTGACGAGGTGGACTGACGGGTGCGCGGACGGGGGCGGGGTGGGCCATCGTTGTGACAACGCTCGCGGTGATCGGCAGCGTTGTCACAACGATGGCCCACCCCGCCCCGCGCATCGATTAGCGTCACCTCACGTGTCTCCCCGTCCCGTCCTCGACGTCCTGCGCAGGCACCGGCGGGCCGTCGCCGTCGGCTGCGGGTCCTCGATGGTCCACCAGACCTGCGAGGCGCTCGTGCCCGTCGCCATCGGCCTGGCCGTCGACCGGGCCGTCGGCACCGGCGACGTCCGCGCGATCGTCCTGTCGGTCGTGGGCGTCCTGGTCCTGTTCGCCGTCCTGAGCACCGCCGGGACGTTCGCGTTCTGGACCGTGGACGTCGCGCAGTTCGAGGAGGCGCACCTGCTGCGCACCGCCGTCACCCGCGCCGTCCTCGACGACCCGGCCGCGCTGCGGGACCGGCAGGTCGGCGAGGCGCTGTCGGTGGCCACCTCCGACACCCGGCACACCGCCGAGGCCCTGGGCCTGGTCAGCTTCCTGGCCTCCGGCTGCTTCGGGATGGTCGTGGCCGCCGCGGTGCTGCTGCGCATCGACCTCGCCCTGGGCCTGGGCCTGCTGGTGGCCGTCCCCGTCGTCGTGCTGGGGCTGCAGGCCCTGGCCCCGCGCCTGGAGCGCCGCGTGCACGACCGGCAGCGCAGCGCGGGCCTGGCCGCCGCCGTCGCCGCGGACCTGCTCGCCGGGCTGCGGCCGCTGCGCGGGTTCGGCGGCGTCCCCGAGGCCGTCCGCCGCTACCACCTGGCCAGCTCCGTTTCCCGGCGCGCCGCCGTGGGGGCCGCGGGTGCCACGTCGGTCGTCGTCGGCGTCAGCACCCTGGCCACCGGCGCCGTCCTCGTCGCGACGGCCGCCGTCGCCGGCGCCTTCGTCGCCCGCGGGCGCCTGGACCTCGGGGAGTTCGTCACCGTCGTGGGCATGGCCAGCTTCCTGGCCGACCCGGTGCGCAACGTCAGCGCCTGCGTGCAGCAGCTCGCCGTCTCCCGCGCCAGCGCCCGCCGGGTCGCCGCGCTGCTGACGCCGCCGCCCCCGCGCGCCGAGGTCCAGCGCCCGCACGCCGCGCAGCTGCGCCCGCGGGCCGGGGAGGTGCTGGGGGTCGTCACGACCGACACCGCCACCGCCGACGCCGTCACCGCCGGGTTCGCCGGGGCGGGCACCCTCGTGGAGCCGTCCCCGACGCACCTGCTGGGCGAGACCCTCGCCGACGCCCTCGACACCGGCCCGGTCGCGGCCGGACGCGGGGTCGCCCTGGCCGACGCGCTGGCCGCGGCCGCCGCGCCCACCGCGCTGCAGACCCCCCTGGCCGACGGCGGCACGAACCTGTCCGGCGGTCAGCGCCAGCGCATCGGCCTGGCCCGGGCCCTGGCCACCGACCCGGAGGTGCTCGTGCTGCGCGACCCCACGACCGCGCTGGACGCGGTGACCGAGGACCGCGTGGCCGCCGGTGTCCGCCGGCTGCGGGCGGGGGCCGGGACGACCGTGCTCATCACTACGTCCCCGCTGCTGCTGTCGCGCTGCGACCGCGTCGTCCTGCTCACCGGGCGGGGCCGGCACGCCACCGGCACCCACGCCGAGCTGCTCGAGGACCCCGAGCTCGGCGCCGAGTACGCCGCGGCGGTGACCCGGTGAGCGCGCCGGCCCCCCTCACCGCGCCCGGGACCCCGACCGGGACCCCGACCGGGGCCCTGCCCGTCGCGCCCGGCCGCCGCAGCGCGGCCGTCCTGTGGCGGACCGCCCGCGCCCACCCCGGCGAGCTCGCCGCGGCCCTGACCACCACGGTCCTGTCCAGCGCCGGGACCGTCGCGCTGCCGCTGCTGCTGGGCCGGGCCGTCGACGTCGTCCGGGCCGGGGACGGGCTGACCCCGCTGCTCGTGCAGCTGTCCGTCGTGGCCGTCCTCACCGCCCTCACCACGGCCCTGGCCCGCCGCGACGCCGAGCGCCTCGGGGCCTCCGTGGCCGCCGACCTGCGCGAGCGCGTCGTCGACCGGTCGCTGCGGATGGACCCCCGCGTCCTGGAACGGGCCGGTTCCGGCGACGTCGCCTCCCGCGTCACCGAGGACGTCGAGCTGTTCACCAGCTCCGTCCAGCTCGCCGCGAACGTCCTGACCTCCGTGGTCACCGTCGCACTGTCCGCGGTGGGGTTCCTGTCCCTGGACTGGCGGCTGGCCCTGGCCTTCTGCGCCGTCTTCCCCGTCCACGTCGCCAGCCTGCGCTGGTACCTGCCGAAGGCCGGGCCCCTGTACGCCACCGAGCGCGCCGTCGCGGCCCAGCGCTCGCAGGTGTTCCTGCAGTCGCTGCACGGCGCCTCGACCGTGCACGCCTACCGCATGGCCCCCCTGCAGGGTGAGCGCGTGCGGGCCGCCTCGCGGCGCACGGTCGGGGCCTCCCGGGCCGCGCTGCGCGTCTTCGCCCGGTTCTCCATGTCCATGAACGCCGCCGAGGCCGTCGGGCTGTCCGCGCTGCTGGCCACCGGGTTCTGGCTCGTGCGCGCCGATGCCGTCACCGTCGGCGCCGTCACCGCCGCCGCCCTGCTGTTCCACCGCCTCTTCGGGCCGCTGGGCGTGCTGCTGCTGTCCTTCGACGAGGTGTCCCGCGCCGCGGCCGCGCTGAACCGGCTCGTGGGGGTCGTCGACCTGCCCGAGGACCCCGCCCCCGACCCGGCCGTCCTGGCGCGCGCACCCCGGTCCCGCGTCGGGGTCCGCGTCCGGGGCCTGACGCACCGCTACTCCGACGACCCCACCGCCGCCCCGGTGCTGCGCGGCATCGACCTCGACGTCCCCGCCGGCACGTCGCTGGCCGTCGTCGGGGAGAGCGGGGCCGGCAAGACGACCCTCGCCGCGATCGTCGGCGGGGTCTTCCCCCCCACCGGCGGGACCGTCGAGCTGGTCGGGGAGCCGGACGGGGAGCCGGTGGCCCTCGCCGACCTCGACGCGGGGTCGGTGCGCGAACGCGTCGGCGTCATCGCCCAGGAGTCCCACGTCTTCACCGGCACCCTGCGCGACGACCTCACCCTGGCCCGCCCCGGCGCCACCGACGAGGACGTGCACGCCGCGCTGCGCGTCGTCGGCGGCGACGACTGGGTCAGCGCGCTGCCCGACGGCCTCGGCACCCGCGTCGGCCCCGGTGAGCTGGCGCTGTCCCCGGCCCGCGCCCAGCAGCTGGCCCTGGCCCGCCTCGTCCTGCGCGACCCGCCCGTCGTCGTGCTCGACGAAGCGACCGCCGAGGCCGGCAGCGCCGGGGCGCGGGACCTGGAGCTGTCCGCCGCGGCCCTCGTGCGGGGCCGGACCGCCCTCGTGGTGGCGCACCGGCTCAGCCAGGCCGCCGCGTGCGACCGGATCGCGGTCGTGGCCGGGGGCCGGATCGCCGAGCTCGGCACCCACGCCGAACTCCTCCGGTCGGGGGGCCGGTACGCCCGGCTGTGGGACACCTGGTCCCGCCCGGCTCAAGCCCCCCAGGCCGCCGCCGACACCTAGACGGTGGGGAGGACGGTCGCGACGCTCAGGGCGCACCCCGTGCTGCCCACCGTCGGGTTCGCGCTCGCGTACACCGCCGCGCTGCTCCTGGGCCGCGCCGCGCGCGTCGACGGCAGCCCCCTCGCCGCCTTCTGGCCCGCCGCCGCCGTCGCCGCCGTCTGGGTGGGCGCGTCCTGGGCGCACCGGGTCCGGCGCCTCGTCGCCGGCGCCGGCGTCCTCGCCCTCAGCGCCCTCGTCGACACCCTGACAGGGGTGCCGACGGGGGTCGCGGCGGCCCTCGCGGTCGGTGACCTGGTGCAGACGTGGGTCGCCTGCGCGCTGTTCCACCGCTGGCGCCCGGGCGTCACCCGGATGACCCAGCGCGAGGACGCGTGGGCGCTCGTGGGCGCCGCCGTCGGCGGCTCGGCCGCGGGCGCGCTCGTGACGGCCTGGCCGCGCGCCTCCCTGCTGGGCACCCCGCTGCCGGTGACGTTCCTGACGACCGTCACGGGCGGCACCGCCACCCTGACCGTCGCGGGCCTGTGCCTGCTGCTGGCCGACCGCACCACCCGCCGCGCGCCCGGCGCCGGCTGGCTGGAGGTCGTCGCGGTCAACGCCGGGTCGGCGGCGGTCTTCGCGTGGGTCTTCGACGTCGAGCACCTGCACTCCCTGTCGTTCCTCGTCGTCGCCGTCTCCTTCTGGGCCGGCAGCCGGTTCCCCGCGCGGGTGGCCGCCGCCAACGCGCTGCTCGTCGACCTGCTGCACGCCGTCCTCGCCCTGCACGGCGTCGGCATGTTCGCGACGGCTCCCCCGCTGCAGCGGCTCGTCGGCGTCCAGCTCTTCGTCCTGCTCACGTCGGTGGTGACGCTGGTCCTGGTGCTGCACCGCCAGGAGCGTGCCCAGCTCGTGACGTCCCTGCTCACGGCCCGGGGCGAGGCCGAGCGCCAGGCGGACCTGCTGCGCACGGTGTTCGACGCCAGCAGCGACGGCATGTCCGTCTACACCGCCGGCGGCGCGCTGCTCATGGCGAACAGCTCGGCGCTGGGCATCTACCCGACGCTGCCGCCGGGCACCCCGGTGGAACGCTTCGGGGAGTTCGTCGAGATCCTCGACGCGGCCGGGGACCCCGTGGCCGGCGCCCGGCTGCCGCTGGCGCGCGTCCTGGGCGGCGAGAGCGTCGAGTCCACCGACTTCACCTTCCGCAGCACCCTCGACGGGACCACCCGCACCGTCAACGTCACCGGCCGCCGGCTGCCGCGCAACGAGGGCGCGAACTGGTCCGAGGGCGCCCTCATCGCCTTCCACGACGTCACCGACAACCGCGCCGCGGCCGCCCGGGTCGCCCGCACCCGCGACCTCTACGCCGGGATCCTGTCCGGCGCGACCGAGCAGCTCATCGTCGCCATCGACCTGCACGGCGACGTCACCGTGTTCAACGAGGGGGCCCGGCGGCTGCTGGGCCACGCCCCCGCGGACGTCCTGGGACGCAGCGTCGAGCTGCTGCACGACCCCGCCGAGGTCGCCGAGCGCGCCGCCGCGCTGGGCATCGCCCCGGGCCCCGGCGTCTTCACCCACCCCCTGGACCCGGCGGGCGCGGCCGTCACCCAGCAGTGGACGCTCGTGCGCGCCGACGGCGAGCGCCGGCAGTTCGCCCTGACCACCAGCTGGCTGGTGGACGCGGACGGCCGGCGCACCGGCTCCCTCGCCGTGGGCACCGACGTCACCGAGCAGGTCACCACCCAGGCGCGCCTGGCCGACTCCGAGACCCGTTTCCGCGCGGCCTTCGACACCGCCCCCGTGGGCATGCTGATCGTCGGCCTCGGGGAGGTGGCCGGCCGCATCCTGCAGGTCAACGCCACCATGACGGAGTTCACCGGCCTGCTGCCCGAGGAGCTCGGCGTCCTGGACGTCCACGCCCTCGTCCCGGCGCAGGACCGCGAGGAGTTCAGCGCCCACCTGGCCCCGCTGCTGGCCGGCGCGGACGACGAGGCGCAGTTCGAGCACCGCTACGTGCACGCCGACGGCGGCACCGGCTGGGGCCGCACCAACGTCAGCCGCGTCAGCCCCGCCGGCGTCGAGCCGTACCTGTTGTGCCTCGTCGAGGACGTCACCGCCCGCAAGGAGGCCGAGCAGGCCCTCGTCCACCAGGCCATGCACGACGCCCTGACGGGGCTGCCGAACCGGGCCCTGCTGCGCGAGCGGCTCGCCCGCGCCCTGCGGGCCGGTGGGGGCGACGGCCGGCGCGTCGGCGTCCTGCTCCTGGACCTCGACGGGTTCAAGGCCGTCAACGACACCGCCGGCCACGCCTGCGGCGACGACGTGCTGCGCGAGGTCGCCCACCGCCTGTCGGGCCTGTGCCGGGGCGGGGACACCGTGGCGCGCCTGGGCGGCGACGAGTTCGCCGTGGTCTGCCCCGACACCGACGACGAGGGCCTGGAGCACCTGGCCCGCCGCCTGCTGGCCGCCGTCCGCGAACCCGTCGTGCTGGGCACCGGGACGTTCAGCGTCGGCGCCAGCATCGGCAGCGCCGTCCACCGCGCCGCCGACGCGGACCCCGGGACGCTGGACCGGCTGCTGCAGAACGCCGATCTGGCCATGTACGCGGCCAAGCGCGCCGGCAAGAACCGCGCCTACGCCTACGACCACCGCGACCGCGAGCGCCTCGAACGCGCCGAGCGCCTCCTGCCCGAACTGGCCCGGGCCGTGGCCGACGGCGAGTTCGAGATGTTCGGCCAGCCCATCGTGGAGCTCGGTTCAGGTCGCGTCGAGGCCGTGGAGACCCTGCTGCGCTGGCGCCGGGCCGACGGCACCGTGCTGGCCCCCGGCGCGTTCCTCGACGTGCTGGAGGCGTCCCCGCTGATGCCCGCCGTGGGCGAGTTCGTGCTGCGGGCCTCGTGCGCCGTGGCCGCCTCGTGGGAGCGCGCGCTGGGCGCCGACGCCCCCGCCGTCCACGTCAACGTCTCGGCCGAGCAGCTCGGCGGGTCGCTCGTCGACCAGGTCGACCGGACCCTGGCCGAGACGGGCCTGTCCGCGGGGCTGCTCGTCCTGGAGCTCACCGAGACCCACACGACCCGCATCACCGACGCCCTGCGCGGGGAGCTGCAGGCCCTGCGCCGGCGCGGGGTCCGCATCGCCATCGACGACCTCGGCACCGGCTACTCGGGTCTGGCCCGGCTCACCGAGCTGCCCGTGGACCTGCTGAAGATCGACCTGCAGTTCGTCGCCGGCCTGGGCCGCGACCCCAGCTGCGACGCCGTCGTGCGCGCCGTGCTGGGCATCGGCCAGGCCCTGGGCATCGACGTCGTCGCCGAGGGCGTGGAGGACGACGCGCAGACCCGGGTCCTGGCCTCCTACGGCGCCACCCTCGCCCAGGGCTACCGGTTCGCCCGCCCCGCCCCGGCGGCCGAGCTGCTGGGTTCCCTGCGCCGGCCCTCCCTGGCGAGCTGACCGGGCCCGGTTGCACCGCCGGCGCCGGGCCCGCTTGGCTGGGCCGGGTGAGACGACTCGTGTACTACGTGGGCACCACGCTCGACGGCTTCACCGCCGGCCCGGGCGGGGAGTTCGACTTCTTCCCCCAGGGCGAGGGGGACGCGCTCGCCGAGTACCTGGGGTGGACGGCCAGCCACTACCCCGAGACGGTCCCCACGGCCTTCCGCGGCCCCCTCGGGGTCGACGCGCCGAACCGGCGGTTCGACACCGTCCTCATGGGGCTGGCCACCTACCGCGTGGGCCTGCCGTCGGCGCCGAGCCCGTACGCGCACCTGGAGCAGCACGTCGTCTCCCGCAGCCTGCCCGCGGCGCCGCACCCCGACGTGCACCTGGCCCACGACCCCGTCGCCCTCGTGCGGGAGCTGAAGGCCCGGTCCGGGCTGGACGTGTGGCTGTGCGGCGGGGGCGCCCTGGCCGGGGCGCTGCTCGGGGAGATCGACGAGCTGGTCCTGAAGACCTACCCGGTGCTGGCCGGCGCGGGGGTGCCCGTCGTCGCGGGCACCTTCTCCCCCACGGCGTTCGACGTGGTGGAGCGGGAGCAGTTCGCCAACGGGGTCGTCGTGACCCGGCTGGAGCGGCGGTGACCCTCGCCGGGGAGCTGGAGCGGGCGGTGCGCGGGGGCCTGTTCCCGGGGGTCGTGGCGGTGTCCTCCACCGCGGACGGCCGCGTCGAGCAGGCCGCCGCGGGGAACCTCACCCCCACCTCCGTGGTCGGTCTGGGCCCGCTCACCGAGGTGTTCACGGCGACCGCCGCGCACGCGCTCGCCGACGTCGGCGCGGTCGACCTGGACCGCCCGACGGAGCGGGGTTTCACCCTGCGCCAGCTCCTGGACCACACCTCGGGGCTGCCGGCGACGTCGTCCGTGGCGGGCCGCGACGACCTGCGCCCGGCGCAGAAGCTGCAACGGGTGCTGGACACCCCGCTGGTCACCTCCCCCGGGCAGGTCGTGCGCCGGTCCGCGGTGGGTCTGGTCGTCCTGGGCGCGCTGCTGGAGGACGCGACGGGTCAGGGCCTGGACTCCCTCGTGGCCGACCTCGTCACCGCGCCCCTGCACCTGGACGGGCCGGTGTTCGGGGCCCCCGGCGACGGGCTCGCCCGGGCGCTGGCCCGGCCCGTGGGGCACGACGGGCTGCACGGCAGCGCCGGGCAGGTGCACGCGGTGGGCCGCGCCCTGCTGGAGGGGACCCTGCCCGGCGGGCCCACGCCGCTGCTGCACCCCGGTGGGGGGACGTGCCTGGTCGTGGTGGCCGGCGCCGCGGACCCGGCGGTCCTGGAGGGGTTCCGGGCGGGTCTGGTGCGGCGGTCCGCCGCGGGCGCTCAGCCCGAGACCGGCACCGAGTCCCCCGCGTAGCGGGCCTCGAGGTCGCCGGTCTCCCCCTGCGCCGCGGCGGGGCGGCCCAGGAACCAGCAGTAGCTCCAGAACGCGACCTCGGCGACCACGCCGATCCCGATGCGCGCCCACGTCGGCAGGCCCGAGGGCGTGACGAAACCCTCGATGACCCCCGAGACGAACAGCACGCCCACCAGGCCCAGGGCCACCCCGACCATGGCCCGGCCCTCGGTGGCCAGCGCCTGCGAGCGCGACCGCGCGCCCGGGGACACCCACGCCCAGAACAGCTTCAGCCCGGCCCCGGCGGCGACGAACACGGCGGTCAGCTCCAGCAACCCGTGCGGCAGGATCAGCCCGAAGAACAGTTCCCCGCGGCCGTGCTCGACGAGCAGCCCGCCCTGCAGGCCCACGTTGACGGCGTTGTACGCCAGCGACACCAGCACCGGGACGCCGGTGATGCCCAGCGCCACGCACGTCGCGGCGACCCACGCGTTGTTCGTCCACACCCGCCCCGCGAACGCCGCGTGGCTGTACTCGGAGTAGTAGCCCTCGAAGTCGGAGTACACGAGCTGGCGGATGTTCTCGTCGGACCCGAAGAGGCTGGCCTGCACCGCGGGGTTCCCGGCCACCCACACCCCCGAGGCGACGGCCAGGACGGCCGTGAACACGAAGGCGCCCGTCGTCCACCACCGCAGCCGCCACAGCGCCGCGGGCAGGCCGCGCGTCGTGTAGTGCACGACCTGCCGCCACGCGGTGTACCGGGAGCCGGTCAGGCGGGCGCGGGCCCGCACGAGCAGCGTCGAGAGCTGGTCCAGCAGCACCGGTTCGGGCTGGGCCGAGCGCAGCGCCGACAGGTGGGTGGCGGTGCGCTGGTAGAGCGCGACCAGCTCGTCGGCCTCGGCGCCGTCGAGGTGGCGGCGCGCGACGAGGCTGCGCAGCCGCGCCCACTCGTGCTCGTGCACCGCTCGGAAGGCGTCGACGTCCACGCCGGTCAGGCTATCTTCCGGGGGTGCACAGGGTCGCGGTGCTCGTCCTGGACGGGGCGAAACCCCTGGACGTCGGGATCCCGGCGCAGGTCTTCTCCCACCGTCCCTCGATGCCGTACGAGCTGCGGGTGTGCGGTGCGGCCCCGGGCCTCGTGCGCGGCGGGGAGGGGTTGTCGTACCACGTCGACTCGGGCCTGGAGACGTTCGCGTGGGCCCAGACGATCTTCATCCCCGGCTACCGGGAACCCGCCACGACCGAACCCCCGGCCGCCGTCGTGCAGGCCCTGCGCGCCGCCCACGGGCGCGGGGCCCGGGTCGCGGCCATCTCCACGGGCGCGTTCGCGCTCGCCGCGACGGGGCTGCTCGACGGCAAGAGGGCCACGACGCACTGGCACTACACGCGCGCGCTCGCGCAGCGCCACCCGCGCGTGCGGGTCGACGAGAACGTCCTGTTCGTCGACGAGGGCGACGTCCTGACGTCGGCGGGGGCCGCCTCGGGCATCGACCTGTGCCTGCACCTGCTGCGGCGCGACCACGGCGTCGGGGCCGCCAACCACGTCGCGCGCCGGCTCGTCGCGGCGCCCTACCGCAGCGGCGGGCAGGCCCAGTACGTCCCGCGCAGCGTCCCCGAGGGCGTCGGGGAGGTGTTCGCCGCGACCCGCGAGTGGGCCCTGCGCCACCTGGCCGAACCCCTCACGCTGGACGCCCTGGCCCAGCACGCCAGCGTCTCGGCGCGCACGTTCTCCCGCCGGTTCGTGGAGAACACCGGTTACACCCCGATGCAGTGGGTGCTGCGGGCCCGCGTCGACGCCGCCCGCGAACTGCTGGAACGCACCGACCTGTCGGTCGAGCAGGTCGCGGCCCGGGTGGGGCTGGGCACGGGGGCGAACCTGCGGCTGCACTTCGGCCGGGTGCTGGGGACGTCGCCGACGGAGTACCGGCACACGTTCTCCGAGTAGGGCGGGCCGGACCGGTGCCGGACCGGTGCGGGGGGGGTGTCGGGCTGGCCCGACACCGGCTGTCGGGCTGGCAGGCTCGCCCCGTGGACGGCACCGCTGTGAAGCTGAGGCACGTGATCGAGAACCCTCCCCGTCCCCGGGTGCCCCTGCTGCGGCGGTTCGCCCACGACAACGCCTTCGTGGTCTCCGGCCTCGGGCTGGGCGTGGCGGGGCTGGTCGTGGTCGTCACGGGCGTGTCGCTGGCGGCGGGGCTGCTCGTGCTGTGGGTGGGCGTGCCGGTCCTGGCCGGGACGCTCCTGGCCGCCCGGGGCCTGGCCCACGTGCAGCGCGACCAGCTGCGCCACCGCCTCCACCGCGCCGCGCCCACCCCCACCTACCTGCGCGCCGCGCCGGGCGCGGGGCGGGTGCGCCGCTGGCTGACCCCGCTGCAGGACCCGCAGTCGTGGTTCGACGCGGCGTGGGCCCTGCTGGCCTTCGTGACCGGCACCGTCGCGTTCGTCGTGGTCGTGACGTGGTGGGCGGTGTGCCTGGGCGGGCTGACGTACTGGTCCTGGCAGCAGTGGCTGCCCGAGGGCGGCACGACCGTCGCCGGGCTCCTGGGCTGGGGGTCGGACCAGCGCACCGAGTCGCTGCTGCACCTGGGGATCGGCGTCGTCGCGACGCTGCTGCTGCCGTGGGTGCTGCGCGGGTGCGCGGCCCTGCACGGCGGGGTCGCCGACGTCCTGCTGTGCAGCCGCGCCCGCCTGCAGTCCGACGTGCAGCGCGTCGTGGACTCCCGCGCCGCGGCCCGCGGCGCGGAGGCGCAGTCGCTGCGCCGCCTCGAACGGGACCTGCACGACGGCCCCCAGCAGGGCGTGGTCCGGCTGGCGCTGGACATCAGCCGCGCCCGCCGGCAGCTGACCACCGACCCCGACCGCGCCGGGCGGATCCTCGACGAGGCCCTCGTGCGGGCGCGGGGCACCACCGAGGAGCTGCGCGCGCTCAGCCGCGGCATCGCCCCGCCGCTGCTGGTGGACCGCGGCCTGGCCGCGGCCCTCGGGGAACTGCTGCAGCGCAGCCCCATCCCCACGACCTGCACGCTGGACGTCCCCGAGGACCTGCCTCCGCACGTGGAGACCGCGGTCTACTTCGCCGTGGCCGAGGCCCTGACGAACGTCGCCAAGCACTCCGCCGCGCACCGCACCGCGCTGGGGGTCACCGTCCGCGACGGCCACCTCGTCGCCACGGTCGACGACGACGGCGTCGGCGGGGCCCACGTCGCCAAGGGCAGCGGGCTGGCCGGGCTGCAGCAGCGCCTGGCGGGGGTGGAGGGGACGCTGACGGTGAGTTCCCCCACCGGCGGCCCGACGCGCCTGGTCGCCTCGATCCCGCTGCCGGACAACGGCAACGGCAACGGCAGCAGCGACGGCAACGGGAAGAGGGGCTGAGCGTGCGGGTCGTGCTGGCCGACGACTCGGTGCTGCTGCGCGAGGGCATCGCGCTCGTGCTCGGCGACGCCGGGCACGAGGTCGTCGCGGCCGTCGGCGACGGTCCCGCCCTCGTGGCGGCGGTGCTGCGCGAACGTCCCGACGTGGCGCTCGTCGACGTGCGGATGCCCCCCACCCACACCGACGAGGGGTTGCGGGCGGCCGTGGAGGTGCGGCGGTCGTGGCCCGGCGCCGCGGTGCTGGTGCTGTCGCAGTACGTCGAGGTCTCCTACGCCGACGAGCTCCTGGGCTCCGGCTCGGGCGAGGCGGGCACGGGCTACCTGCTGAAGGACCGCGTCAGCGACCTGGAGGAGTTCCTCACGGCGGTCACGACCGTCGCCGGTGGCGGGACGGTGCTCGACCCGCTCGTGGTGCGCCAGCTCATGGGGCGGCGCCGGGACCCGCTGGCCGACCTGACGCCCCGCGAGCTCGAGGTGCTCGGGCTGATGGCGCAGGGCCGGTCGAACGCGGCCGTCGCGGCGGCGCTGAACGTCACCCTCGGCGGGGTCGAGAAGCACACGCAGCGGATCTTCGCCAAGCTCGGCCTCACCGACGACGAGACGACGCACCGGCGGGTGCAGGCGGTGGTCCGGTACCTGCGGGCGGGCTGACCGGCGCGCGCGGTCAGGCGGTGACGGTCGCCAGCGGGCCCACCGCCACCGACCCCGGGCGCACCCCCGCCAGCTGCACGTGCACCTCCCCGGGACGGGCCACCGCGTCCCGGGTGGGGAACCACGGCCGGCCGGGCGGGACGAGCACCAGCAGGCCCTCATCGTCGCCCACCGCCCCGAACGTCGCCGACGGTCAGGCCCACCTCGCGGATCCCCGGTGGCACCGCCGTGGCGCTGGCGACGGGGGCCGGGACGGTCAGCTGGGCGGGGGTGGTGCACGTGCTGGGGGGCGACCTGCTCCAGCGCGCTGGAGCAGGTCGCCCCCCTCCGTGATCAAGCACTTCGGTGATCAAGCACTCCTGCGCCTCCGGCGAGGACGGCCGCGGGTGCTGGGGGTCAGCGGGGCAGGGTGAAGGAGGCGACCAGGTCGTTCAGCTGGGCCGCGGCCCGGGAGACCTCACCGGCGGTGGAGGCGGTGTGGGTGGCCCCGGAGGTGGTCTGGTCGGCCGAGGCGGCGATGCCGGAGATGTTCACCGCGATCTGCTGGGAGCCGGTGGAGACCTCGGTGACGTTGCGGACCATCTCGCTGGTGGTGGCGGACTGCTCCTCCACCGCCGCGGCGATGGTGGCCTGCAGCCCGTCGATGCGGGCGATGACCTCGGTGATCTCGGTGATCGCCGCCGCCGCCGAGGCCGCGTCGGTCTGGGTGGCGTTGACCCGCCCCACGATCTCCTCCGTGGCCCGGGCGGTCTGCTGGGCCAGCTCCTTCACTTCACCGGCGACCACGGCGAAGCCCTTGCCCATCTCCCCGGCGCGGGCCGCTTCGATGGTGGCGTTCAACGCGAGCAGGTTGGTCTGCTCGGCGATGGAGGTGATGAGCTTGACGACGTCGCCGATCTCGCGGGAGGAGGCCGAGAGGCGGTCCAGGGTCTCCCCGGCGGTGGAGGCGGCGGCCACGGCGTTGGCGGCGGTGGCCGAGGCGTCGGCGGTGGAGGTGGCGATCTCGCGGATGGCTGAGCTCATCTGGTCCCCGGCGGCGGCGACGGTGCCGATGTTGGCCGAGATCTGTTCGGTGGCGGCGGAGACGACCTGGGCCTGGGTGGCGGCTTCCTCGGCGCCCGACGACAGCTGGGTGGCGACGGTGTTCAGTTCTTCGCTGGAGGCGGCCAGGGTGACCGCTTCGCCGGCGATGCGGCGCATGGTGTCGGTCAGGCGGTCCATGGTGGTGTCCACGGCGGCGGCCAGCTGGCCGACCTCGTCGCGGGTGGTGATGCCGACGCGCTGGTCCAGGCGGCCGTCGGCCAGGCCGCGCACGACGGTGAGGGTGCGGGCCAGGGGGGTGGAGATGGAGCGGGCGACCACGGCGGCGACCACGACGGCCACGACCAGGGCGATGGCGCCGATGACCAGCAGCAGCGTCACCGCGCGGCGCACGTCGCGGTCGCCCTCGTCGGCCATCCGGGCGGCGTTGTCCAGCTCCACCTGCAGCATCGATTCCAGGTGCTCGGTGATCTTCTCGGCGACGGGGGCCACCGTGGCGCTGCGCACCGCGATGTAGGCGTCGGTGTCGTGGGCCTTCGCCGCGGCGATGAGGCCCTCCCGGGCGGTGCGGTACTGCTGCACCAGGTCGGTCAGGTCGGCGAAGTCCTCCTCGGTGACCGGGGGGTTGGAGTCGGCGTACGCGGCCAGCGCCTCGTCGAGCACCTCGTCGTCGGCGGCCAGCGTGCTCAGCTGCTGAGCGGTCTGCTGGTCGTTGGTGGTCAGCGCGGCGGACGTGACGTCCAGGCGGATCTGGAGGAAGGCCGCCCGCACCTGACCGATGTCCTGCACGGAGGCCAGCCCGGTCCCGGCGACCTCCCGCAGGCTGGCCTGGGAGCCCAGCAGGCGGTTGCTGCCCAGACCGACGACCACGGCCAGCAGCAGGCAGACGAGGCCGAAGCCGGCGAAGAGCTTGGAGGCGACGTTCAGGTCGCGCAGTCGGTTCACTCCAGTGCCTTTCGAGTTCCAGCGGTACGACGAGGGGTGGGGCACCGGGGCACGTGCGCTCGACACCCGGGGCCGACACCTCTCATCGGCACCACGTACGTCAACCTGACGGCTCTCCGTGCTCGACCACGGCCCTCGTCACGCGGTGGGCCACGGAGCCGCTGGGAGCCGTCCGGTCGTTCTCGTTGCGCGGCAGAGGTTCCGGCACCTCCCCGGAGACCCACCTCCCGCCGGCCGGGGTGGGCCCTAGGCTCGGGACGTGAAGATCGTGCTCCCGGGCGGGACGGGTCAGGTCGGTGGGGTGCTGCGCCGGGCGCTGGCGGCCCGCGGCGACGAGGTGGTCGTGCTGAGCCGGCACCCGGTGACGCTGGAACCCGGTGTGCGGCACGTGGTGTGGGACGGGCGGACGGTCGGCGCGTGGGCGCGGGAGGTCGACGGCGCCGACGCCGTGGTGAACCTCGCCGGGCGCACCGTGAGCTGCCGCTACACCGACGCGAACCTGCGGCAGATGATGGACTCGCGCGTCGAGTCCACCCGGGCGGTGGGCGAGGCGGTCCGCCGCGCGCAGCGGCCGCCGCGGACGTGGCTGCAGATGAGCACGGCCACCGTGTACGCCGACTCCCGCAGCCGCGGGAACGACCTGCCCCACGACGAGGCGGGCGGTGTCCTGGGCGGGGAGGAACCGGACGTCCCGCTGTACTGGGAGTACAGCGTGCGGATCGCCCGGCGCTGGGAGGAGGCGCAGGCCGCGGCGGACACCCCCGCGACCCGGAAGGTCGCGCTGCGCACGGCGATGGTCATGACGCCCGACCGCGGCGGGATCTTCGACTACCTGTCGTGGATGGCGCGCCTGGGTCTGGGCGGTGCCGTCGCGGGCGGCGGGCAGTACGTGTCGTGGATCCACGGGGACGACTTCGTGCGCGCGGTGGAGTTCCTGCTGGAGCGCGAGGACCTCGACGGGCCCGTGAACCTCTCGGCGCCGGGCCCGGTCCCGCAGCGGGAGTTCATGCGCACGCTGCGGCGCGCGTGGGGGCACCGGCCGGGCCTGCCCGCCACCCGGCTCATGGCCGAGGTGGGGGCGCTGGTGCTGCGCACCGACACCGAGCTGCTGCTGAAGAGCCGCCGCGTCGTCCCGGGCCGCCTGATCGAGTCGGGTTTCGCGTTCACCCACCCGCGGTGGCGGGGGGCCGCGATCGACCTCGTGGACGGCGCGCGCCGCCGCTGACCGAGGCGTTGCACACCGTGCAACGGGTGTTGCGCAGTCGCGCACGACGGACCTAGCATCGGGCCGTGCCGCCGACGGAGACCACCACGCCCTCCCGGGTCGTCTGCGTCGGGGAGGCCCTGGTCGTCCTGACGCCCACCGACGACGTCCCCCTGGCCGAGGCCGCCACGTTCACGCGTTCCGTGGGCGGCGCCGAGCTCAACGTCGCCCTCACCCTGGGCCACCTCGGCATCGACGTCGCCTGGGTCTCGCGGCTGGGCGACGACGGTTTCGGCGAGCACGTCCGGGCGCTGGCCGGCAGCGCGGGCGTCGACGTCAGCGCCGTGGCCACCGACCCCGACCGCCCCACGGGCCTGTACGTCAAGGTCCCCGGTACCGCGGCCGACGGGACGCGGCGTTCACGGATGCACTACTACCGCAGCGGGTCCGCAGCCTCCGCCCTGTCCCCGGAGTTCCTCGACGAACCGGCCGTCGCCGGTGTCCTGGCCTCGGCGGGCACGGTCCACGTCAGCGGGATCACCCCGGGCCTGTCGGACTCCGCGGCGCGGTTCTGCGCCGAGCTGGCCCGCCGCACCCGGGCGGCGGGCGCGACCCTGTCGGTCGACCTGAACCACCGCCCCGTCCTGTGGCGGGGCCGCGACGACGCACCGCTGCGCGCCCTGGCCGAGGCCGCCGACGAGCTGCTGCTGGGCGCCGACGAGGCGCGCGCGGTGTTCGGGACGGACGACCCCGCCCGGCTGCGCGCGCGGTTCGGCCACGCCCGCCGGGTGCTGCTGAAGCAGGAGGAGCACGGGGTCCTCGTCCTGGAACCGGGCGAACCCGACCGGCACGTCCCGGCCCTGGACGTCGACGTCGTCGAACCCGTGGGCGCCGGGGACGCCTTCGCCGCGGGGTACCTGGCCGCCCGGTCCCGCGGCGCCGACCCCGACGACGCCGTGCGCTTCGGCCACCGGTGCGCCGCAGCGGCTCTCGTCGTCCGCGGTGACCGTCCCGCGCACGTGCCCGCCCTCACCTGACCCCGTCCCGTCCCGACCGCGAAGAGGTGGACGTGAGCGTCCTGGACCTGTCCCCCGTCATCCCCGTCGTCGTCCTCGACGACCCCGACCGCGCCGTGCCGCTGGCCCGGGCCCTGCTCGCCGGGGGTGTCGGCGTCCTGGAGCTGACCCTGCGCACCCCCACGGCCCTGGAGTCCCTGCGGCGCATCGCCGCGGAGGTCCCCGACGTCCACCTCGGCGCCGGGACCTGCGTGCGCCCGGCGGACGTGCACGCGGCCGTCGGCGCCGGCGCCCGGTTCGTGGTCTCCCCGGGGACCACCCCGTCCCTGGTGGCCGCCGCGCGCGACGCCGGGGTCCCGCTGCTGCCGGGGGTCGCCACGGTCTCCGAGGCGCTGCAGGCCCTGGAGATGGGCGTGTCGGAGCTGAAGTTCTTCCCCGCCGAGCAGTCCGGCGGGGCCGCGTTCCTGGCCGCTCTGCGCTCACCGCTGCCCGGGCTGCGGTTCTGCCCCACCGGCGGCGTCACCGCGGCCAACGCCCCGGACTACCTCGCGCTGGGGAACGTCGGGTGCGTCGGCGGGAGCTGGCTGACGCCCGACGACGCCGTGCGCGCCGGGGACTTCGACCGGGTCCGCGACCTGGCCGCCGCGGCGGCCGGCCTGCGGGGCTGACCCGCCGGGCCCTTCAGCCCGCGACGCCGGGTGTCGTCCACCAGCGCCCCCGTGATCGAGCACCCCCGTGATCAAGCACTCCTGTCCACAAGTGCTTGATCACCGCGGGGGGACGAGAGGGAGGGTGGCGGGATCCTTGCGGACCGTGGCGGTCTCGCCACTGTCGTCCGGCGCGCGACCCCGCGACAGTCGACGCATGACACGGATCGCCATCAACGGGTTCGGCCGCATCGGCCGCAACACCCTGCGTGCCCTCCTCTCGCGCGACACCGACCTGCAGGTCGTCGCCGTCAACGACCTCACCGCCCCCGAGTCCCTCGCGCACCTGCTGCGCTACGACTCCTCCCTCGGGAAGTTCGACGGCACCGTCGAGGTCGACGGCCCGAACCTCGTCGTCAACGGGCAGACCGTCCGCGTCCTGGCCGAGCGCGACCCCGCGAACCTGCCCTGGGCCGAGCTCGGGGTCGACCTCGTCCTGGAGTCCACCGGCCGGTTCACCTCCGCCGACGCCGCCAAGGCCCACCTGGCCGCCGGTGCCCGCAAGGTCCTCGTCTCCGCACCCGCCGACGGGGCCGACGTCACCCTCGCCTACGGCGTCAACACCGACGCCTACGACGCCGAGCGCCACGTCGTCGTCTCCAACGCCTCCTGCACCACCAACGCCCTCGCCCCGCTGGCCAAGGTCCTCGACGACCTCGCCGGCATCGAGCACGGGTTCATGACGACCGTCCACGCCTACACGCAGGAGCAGAACCTGCAGGACGGCCCGCACCGCGACCCCCGCCGGGCGCGCGCGGCCGGCGTGAACATCGTCCCCACGAGCACGGGCGCCGCCAAGGCCATCGGCCTCGTCCTGCCCCAGCTCGACGGCAAGCTGTCCGGCGACTCCATCCGCGTCCCCGTCCCCGTCGGCTCGATCGTCGAGCTGAACACGACGGTGGCGCGCGACGTCACCCGCGAGGAGGTCGTCGAGGCCTACCGCACCGCGGCCGCCGGTGCGCTGCGGGGGGTCCTGGAGTTCTCCGACGAGCCGCTGGTCTCCAGCGACATCACCGGGAACCCGCACTCGTCGATCTTCGACTCCGCGCTGACCCGCGTCGACGGCAGGCACGTCAAGGTCGTCGCCTGGTACGACAACGAGTGGGGTTTCTCCAACCGCGTCATCGACACGCTGGAACTGCTCAGCGCACGGTGAGCCGCGGCACCCCCGGCGGGTCGAAACCCCACACCTGCCCGTAGAACGACAGCTCCGCCTCCAGCGAGGCGGTGACGTTCTCGGCCCGCCGGAAACCGTGCTGCTCGCCCGGGAACACCACCAGGGCGTGCGGCAGACCCTTGCGGCGCAGGGCGTCGGCGAACGCCTCGGCCTGGTTCAGCGGGACCACCGGGTCGTCGGCGCCCTGCAGCAGCAGGACGGGGCAGTTCAGCCCGTCGACGTGGTTCAGCGGCGCGCGCTCGGCGTACAGCTCCGCCGCCTCCGGCAGGGGACCCACGAGGGAGTCCAGGTACCGGGACTCGAAGTCGTGGGTGTCCTCGGCCAGCGCCCGCAGGTCCGCGACGCCGTAGTAGCTCGTCCCGGCGGAGAACGCGTCGGTCCCCGTCAGCGCGGCCAGCACCGTGAAACCCCCCGCGCTGCCGCCGCGGATCCCCACCCGCCCCGCCGGGGCGAGCCCCTCGGCGACGAGCCAGCGCGCGACGGCCGCGCAGTCCTCGACGTCGACGACCCCCCAGTTCCCGTCCAGCGCCTCGCGGTAGGCGCGCCCGTACCCCGTCGAACCGCCGTACTGCACGTCCACCACGCCGATGCCGCGCGAGGTGAAGAACGCGACCTCCGGGGAGCACGCGGCCTGCGACTGCGCCGTCGGCCCGCCGTGCACGAACAGGACGTGCGGCGCAGGCCCCGGCGCGGGGTGGTCCGGGTGCGTCGGCGGGTAGCGGTGCGCGTGCACGGTCCGCTCCCCGCTGGGCACCCGCAGGGCCTGCGGGACGGGCAGGTACGCCGGGTCCGGGGCCGCCGCCGAGACGCGCGCCACCTCGTGGCGGGGACCGTCGACGACCACCACGGCGGCCGGCGCCGTGGGCGAGGCGGCGATCGCCGCGACGCGCCCACCGGCCGCGGCCAGGGTGGCCGCGAACGCCGTGAACGGCAGGTCCAGCGCGGTCAGCGCCCCCGTGCGCCGGTGCACCACGTCCAGCCGGTACCCCACGCCCGCGGCGTGGACCAGCGCGACCCGGTCCTCGTCCAGGGCCGCCCACGACGTCGTCCCGAACGTCCACGGCGGGAAACCCTGCTCGGCGTCCTCGGGGTGCACCGCCCGCAGCGAGTCACCCACCTCGTACAGGTTCCAGAAACCGCTGCGGTCGCTGACGACGAGCACCGTCCCGTCCGGGGCGAAACCCGGGTGGACGAGGGACTCGCGCCGGTCGGCCCCGGCCAGGACGCGCGGGTCGACCAGCGCGCCGTCGCGCAGCCCCGCCGTCCACAGCAGCGTCCGCTGCCACGGCATGTCCGGGTGCTCCCAGCTGATCCACACCAGCCGCGTCCCGTCCGGCGACACCCGCGGCGCCGCGAGGAACCGCGGGCCCGCGAACAGCTCCCGCGGCCCGGACCCGTCCAGGGGCACGTGGACCAGGGCGCGGCGCGGCACCTCGCCGGAGACGTCCTCGGCGACCAGCACGACCCCCTGCCCCCACGGGGCGGGGTCGGCGTACCGGACGCCGTCGGCGGGCACCAGGGGCTGCGGCGCGGCCCCGGAGGCGGTGACGTGGAACCAGCGCTGGTCGGCGGCCGAGGCCAGCACCAGCCCGCCGCCCGGCAGCACGCCCCACGACCCGCCGCCGTACTCGTGGACGCGGGTGCGGGCGTCCAGCGACGGGGCCCACTCGACGACCCCGCCGCCGGGGTCGCGGTGCAGGACCGCGACGCGGCCCCCCTCGGCGGGGCGGCCCTCGGACCACCACACGGTGCCGTCGGCGTCCAGGGCGACCCCGGACAGCCGCAGCCCGGAGGCGGCGACGTCGGCGGCCCGCAGGGGCGAGGTCCACGATCCGTGCGGTTCCACGGCGTCACCGTAGCCCTGGGTACGGTGGGGCGGTGAGCCTGTCCCCGACCGAACCGCCCGCCGAACCCGTCGGCGAGATCGTCACCGGCGAGGCGGTCGTCCTGGGGCTGCGGGCCGCCTCCTTCGCCTCCCGCCTGCTGGCCGCCCTGCTCGACGCGCTCGTCGTGGGCGTCGTGTTCGTCGCCGCCGTCGTCGGCGCCACCGCCCTGACCAACCGCAGCACCGAGGCCACCACGGCCGCCCTCGGCGTCGTCCTGTCGGTGCTGTGCCTCGTGGGCATCCCCACGGCCGTCGAGACCGCCACCCGGGGCCGCTCCGTCGGCAAGCTCGTCACCGGGCTGCGCACGGTCCGCGACGACGGCGGGCCCGTCCGGTTCCGCCACTGCCTGGTGCGCGCGATCCTCGGCGTCTTCGAGCTGTGGGGCCTGGCCGGCAGCCCCGCCATCCTCTGCTCGCTGGTGAACCCGCGCGGCAAGCGGTTCGGCGACCTGCTCGCCGGGACGTACGTCGTGCGCGAGCGCACCGCCGCCCGGCACGTCCCGCTGCCGCCCATGCCCCCCGAGCTGGCCGGGTGGGCCCGCACGGCCGACATCGGCCGCCTGCCCCAGCCGGCCGTCCTGGCCGCCCGGCAGTTCCTGGCCCGCACCGCGAGCCTGAACGCCGCGTCCCGCGCGGCGCTGCGGGTCCAGCTCGCCGACGCGTTCCTCCCCCACGTCTCCCCCGCCCCGCCGCCGGGCACCGACCCCGAGCGGTTCCTCGTCGCCGTGCTCGTCGAGCGCCGCGACCGCGAGTTCGCGCGCCTGCAGCGCCGGGAGGCCCGGACCCGCGAGCTCGAGCGGTCCATCGGGCGGGTCTGAGGCCTCCGGTCCGCCGCGAGGGTGGCGGATCGTTGTGACAACGCTCGCGATGACTGCGAGCGTTGTCACAACGATCCGTACCCCGCCCCGCCCCTCAGAGCAGCGGCAGGACGTCCTGCGGCGTCCACGCCGCCAGCTCCAGCTCGGTCCGCGTCAGCGGCAGCCCCGCCTGCGGCCAGCTCACCGTGACCGTGAGCCGGCCGTCGGTGGGGAGGCGGTCCACCCAGTAGGTCGCGTCGAGGTCGAAGGCGTCCTCACCGCCGCTGCCGCTGGACTGCGAGGGGTCGGCGAGCCCCTCGTCCCCGTCGACGCCGATCGCGACGACGGGTTCGGACCAGGTGCCCGGGCCGAACTCGTCGAGGGGCACGTGACCCGAGAAGCTCTGCCGGGCCGCCGCCTCCGCCTGCACCCCCTCGGCGCGCAGCACGAACGGCAGCGACAACCCGTCGGCGTGCGCGAAGACGCACCGCAGCCCGGCCACGACGCCCGTCGCGCGGGCCAGCACCACCGGCCCGTGGACGACGGCGCCCAGGTCGCGCGGTTCGGCGGCGGCTGCCCAGCGGTGCGGTCTCACCCGTCGATGGTGCCGGACCTCAGGACCGTCGTCGACCACTCCCCCACGAGCAGCTCGGCGACCTCCCGGCCCACCTCCTGCTGCGGGTCGGAGGACACCACGAGCTTCCAGGGGCCGCCCGGGGCCGGCGGCACGGTGAACTCGACGGGGTTGGACGCCCCGTTGACCAGCAGCAGGACCGTGGGCGAGCCCGGGGCCTGGAACTGGATCGAGTAGGCGCGCGCGTTCGCGTCGTCCCACTCGTGCTGCCCCATGGGCTTGCCGTCCGCGCGCAGCGACACGGTGTTGGGACCGGCCTCGTTCGCGTACCACGACGGCCGCAGGGCCGGCGTCTCGCGGCGCAGCGCGACCAGCTCGCGGGTGAAGGTCAGCAGGTCCGCGTCGGCGGCGTCCCAGTCGAACCAGGAGATCTCGTCGTCCTGGCAGTAGGCGTTGTTGTTCCCGCCCTGGGTGCGGCCCATCTCGTCGCCGCCGAGGAGCATCGGGACGCCGGACGACAGCAGCAGCGTGGTCAGCAGGTTCCGCCGCTGCCGGGCGCGCAGGGCGTTGACGCCCTCGTCGTCGGTGGGGCCCTCGGCCCCGCAGTTCCAGGAGCGGTTGTCGCTCTCGCCGTCGTTGTTGCCCTCGCCGTTGGCGTCGTTGTGCTTCTCGTCGTAGGCCGTGAGGTCGGCGAGGGTGAAGCCGTCGTGGGCGGTGAGGAAGTTCACGCTGCACAGCGGGGAGCGGCGGTCGGCCTCGTACACGTCGGGGCTGCCGGTCAGGCGCTGCGTCAGGGACCCCAGCGTGCCCTGCCCGCGCCAGAAGTCGCGGACGTCGTCGCGGTACTTGCCGTTCCACTCCGACCAGCGCGCCGGGAACCCGCCGACCTGGTAGCCCTGGGTGTCCCACGGCTCGGCGATGAGCTTCACGGGGGCCAGCACCGGGTCCTGGTGGACGATGTCGAGGAACGCCGAGTGCACGTGGGCGTCGCCCCACTGCCGGGTGAGGGTCGTGGCGAGGTCGAACCGGAAGCCGTCGACGTGCATCTCGGTCACCCAGTACCGCAGCGAGTCCAGGATGAGCTGCAGCGCCGCGGGGTGGGACACGTTGAGGGAGTTGCCGGTGCCGGTGGTGTCGAAGTAGTTCTCCGGCTCCTCCTCGACGACGCGGTAGTAGGAGCCGTTGTCGATGCCCTTGAGCGACAGCGTCGGGCCCATGTGGTTGCCCTCGGCGGTGTGGTTGTAGACGACGTCGAGGACGACCTCCAGGCCCGCGGCGTGCAGGGCCTTGACCATCTCCTTGAACTCGCGGACCTGCGAGCCGTCGTCCCCCGCGGCGCTGTACTCGTTGTGGGGGGCGAAGAAGCCGATCGAGTTGTAGCCCCAGTAGTTGCGCAGGCCCTTCTCGCCCAGGTGGGAGTCCTGGACGAACTGGTGCACGGGCAGCAGCTCGACGGTGGTGACGCCCAGGTCCAGCAGGTGCTGGATCGCGGCGGGGTGCGCCAGGCCGGCGTAGGTCCCCCGGATCTCCTCCGGCACGTCGGGGTGCTGCTTGGTGAAGCCCTTGACGTGGACCTCGTAGACGATCGTGTCGGCCAGCGGGACCCGCGGCGCGGTGTCGCCCTCCCAGTCGAAGGCGGGATCCACGACGACGCCCTTGGCGACGGAACCGGCCGAGTCGGCGTCGTTGCGCTGCTCGGGGTCGTCGAAGAGGTGCCCGAAGGTCTCCTCCCCCGCACCCCAGGAACCCTCGACGGCGCGGGCGTAGGGGTCGAGCAGGAGCTTGGCGGAGTTGTGCCGCAGCCCCTCCCCCGGTTCCCACTCGCCGTGCACGCGGAACCCGTACCGGGTCCCCACGCCACCGGGCACGATGCCGTGGAAGACGTGACCGGACCGCTGGTCGAGGCGGTGGGTCGTCTCCCCGCCGTCCTCGCCGAACACCGCGACGTCCACGGCCTCGGCCGTCTCGGAGTACACGGCGACGTTGATCCCGTTCTCGCGCAACGTCACGCCGAGGGGGTAAGGGGTGCTCTTGTCCACCACCAGATCCTGCGGCCTGCGGGGCCCGGGCGCGACCCGAACTACTCGCGGGCCTCCCGGCGGGTGCGCAGCCGGCCCGTCGCCCACAGCAGCCGCCAGCGGTCGCGGACCCAGGCCCACCACCGCAACCGGCCCGAGTCGAGCCCCTGCTCGGTGCGCTCCCAGCGCCGCACCTCGCGGGCGTGGTACTTGAGGGCCACCAGGACGCAGCCGCGCAGGAAGGCGGCCAGCACGGCCACGCCACCGAGGATGGTGGCCCACGAGGCGGTGTCCTCCAAACTCATGGCCTCCACCCTCTCAGGCGGCGTCCAGCACCGCGCGGGCGGCGTCCAGCACCACCGGGGCCACCACGTCGACCAGGGCGCGGTACCCGGCCGAGGACGGGTGGAAGCGGTCGGCCGAGAACAGGGCCGCGTCGGCGGCCGAGCGCGCCGACACCGCGGAGGTGTCGACGACGCGGGCGCCCAGCGGCGCGGCCGCCGCGACCTGGGCGGCGCGCAGGGTGGTCACGGCCGCGCGGACGAGGTCGCGCAGCGCGGGCGGCACGTGCGCGACGGCGCTGAGGTCGGGGACGGGCACGAGCACCACCTCCGCGCCCACGGCCCGCAGCGCCGCCACGGCGGTCCCCAGGTCCCCCGCGGCCCGCGCCACCGGGACCAGGTGCGTCAGGTCGTTGGCCCCCACCACCACGACCGCCACCTGCGGCCAGTCCCCGGCCGCGGCGACCTGCCCCGGCAGCGCCGCGCTGCGCGCCCCGGAGACGGCGTGGACGCGGTGGACGGCCTCGACGCCCGCCCGGGCCAGCGCGGCCACCAGCGACGGCCCCGGGGTGTCCTCGGCGCGCGCGGCGCCGACCCCCACGGCGAGGGAGTCCCCGAACAGGCCCAGGCGCAACGGCACCCCGGCAGTCCAGCAGGGACGACGACGCCCGGCACCCCGAGGGGGTGCCGGGCGCGGCCGGGCGGGTCAGTACCGGTAGTGCTCGGGCTTGTACGGGCCCTCGACGTCGACGCCGAGGTAGTCGGCCTGCGACTTCGTCAGCTCGGTCAGCCGCACGCCCAGGGCGTCCAGGTGCAGCCGGGCGACCTTCTCGTCGAGCTGCTTGCCCAGCCGGTGCACCCCGACGGGGTACGCCTCGGACTTGGTGAACAGCTCGATCTGGCCCAGGACCTGGTTGGTGAACGAGTTCGACATGACGAAGCTGGGGTGGCCCGTCGCGTTGCCCAGGTTCAGCAGCCGGCCCTCGGACAGCACGATGACGCTGTGCGCGGCGACGTCCCCGTCCGCCGGGATGCGCCACTCGTGGACCTGCGGCTTGATCTCGACCTTCTCGACACCGGGGATGCGGGCCAGGCCCGCCATGTCGATCTCGTTGTCGAAGTGGCCGATGTTGCCCACGATCGCCTGGTGCTTCATCCGCGCGATGTCGGACGCCATGACGACGTCCTTGTTGCCGGTCGCGGTGATGAAGATGTCGGCGGTCTCCACGACGTCCTCGAGGCGGACGACCTGGTACCCGTCCATCGCGGCCTGCAGGGCGTTGATGGGGTCGACCTCGGTGACCACGACGCGCGCGCCCTGGCCGCGCAGGGACTCCGCGCTGCCCTTGCCGACGTCGCCGTACCCGCACACGACGGCGGTCTTGCCGCCGATGAGGACGTCGGTGCCGCGGTTGATCCCGTCGATGAGGGAGTGCCGGGTGCCGTACTTGTTGTCGAACTTCGACTTCGTCACCGAGTCGTTGACGTTGATCGACGGGAACGGCAGGACGCCGTTGCGGAAGTACTCCGCGAGGCGGTGCACGCCGGTGGTCGTCTCCTCGGTGACGCCCTGGATGCCCTCGGCGATGCGCGTCCAGCGCTGCGGGTCCTCGGCCAGCGACTTGCGCAGCAGCTCCAGGACGACCGCGTACTCCTCGGAGTCCTCCCCGGTCGTCGCGGGGACGGCCCCGGCGGCCTCGAAGCGCTTGCCCTCCAGGACGAGCATCGTGGCGTCGCCGCCGTCGTCGAGGATCATGTTCGGGCCGACGCGGTGACCCTCGGGGTCGGTGCCCCAGTCGAAGATCCGGTCGGCCAGCGCCCAGTACTCCTCCAGCGTCTCGCCCTTCCAGGCGAAGACGGGGACGCCGGCGGGCGCCTCGACGGTGCCCTTCCCGACGACGACCGCGGCGGCGGCCTGGTCCTGGGTGGAGAAGATGTTGCAGCTGGCCCAGCGGACCTGCGCGCCGAGGGCGACGAGGGTCTCGATGAGGACGGCCGTCTGGACGGTCATGTGCAGGGACCCGGCGATGCGGGCGCCGGCGAGGGGCTGGGCGTCGCCGAACTCGGCGCGCAGCGCCATGAGGCCGGGCATCTCGTGCTCGGCCAGGCGCAGCTCGTGGCGCCCGGCCTCGGCCAGGGAGAGGTCCCGGACCTGGTACTCGAAAGACATGGAAGTCCTCTCGTGCGGTTCGTGACGTTCCCGGCGCAGCCCCTCTGGGCCCCTCGCGGCATCACCGCACGCCGGAGCACCTTCCAGGGTACGCGGTCCCCCGCCACCCCCGCCGCGCTCCCGGCGCCGCCCGGTGGGGCCGGGCGCGCCCTCAGGTGAGGGCGGGCACCGGCGGGGCCGCGACGGACGGGGCGACGGTCATCCCCTGGGTGCTGCGCACCGGCAGGGTGAACCAGAAGACGCTGCCGCCGCGCGGGTCGTCGTCCAGGCCGATGTCCCCGCCCAGGCGCAGGGCGATGCGCCGGCACAGGGCCAGGCTCAGGTGGTTGCCGCCCAGCTCCACGTCGGCGGCCTCGCCGGCGAAGGGCTCGAAGACGCTGGCGCGGCGGTCGGAGGGCACGCCCAGGCCGCGGTCGCGGACCTCCACGCGCCAGACCTCCCCGCGGAACCGGGACCCGGTCAGCTCCGCGCCGAGGGTGACGAGGGCCGGCTGCCCGTGGGGGGCGTGGACGACCGCGTTGTCCACCAGGCGCGCGAGCAGCTGGTGCAGCAGCCACGGCTCCCCCACGACCTCGGGCAGGGGGCCGACCTCGATGCGCGGCCGCAGGTCCTCGGGCAGGTGGGCGGTGAGGGCCTCCTGCTCGTCGGCGACCAGCGTGCCGGTGGCGAACAGGTCCACGGCGCGTTCGGTGAGGGCCATCTCGCTGACCTGCGCGTACAGCAGCAGGTCGTCCACGAGCCGGCGCGCGCGGTCCAGGCGGCGGTCGGCGGCGTCGAGGCGGCCGAGCCAGTCCGCCCCCGTCGCCGGCCCGGTCTCGCGCGCCGCGTCGGTCAGGGCGGACAGCTGCGACAGCGGCAGCCGCAGCCGGTCGGCGACGACCGTGGTGTAGGCGCCGAGCTCGGACTCGCGGGTCCGCAGGGCCTCCTCGCTGCGGCGGCGCGAGGCGACCTCGTCGGCGAGGTCCACGGTGGCCTGCTCGACCTTGCGCTGGGCGCGCTCGCGGCCGGAGGTCACGGAGAACAGCAGCGCGGCCAGCAGCAGGGACAGCACGCTGCCGCCGACGAGGGCGACGAGCGGGGCCCGGCCGACGTCGGCGGCGTGGGCGGCCAGCGTCGGCGTCACCTCCAGCCGCCACCGCCGGGACCCGGCCACGACGTCGGCGGTCACCGACTCGGGGGACAGCGCCGAGTCGGCCTCGACCTCCGTCATGAGCAGCGGCGCCGCCGGGTCGGTGACGTCCCACAGCTTCAGGCCCGCCGAGACGGAGGTGCGCCGGGCGGCGGTCGCCTCCAGGACGTTGCCGGTGCGGAAGGAGGCCGAGACCCAGCCGCGGAAGGTGCCCTCGTCGGCCTGGCCGGGGCCGCCGGTGACGGGGGCGGTGAACACGACGGACTGCTGCTGCTCCTGCACCGGGCGGGAGCGGTCCGCGAGCAGCACGTAGGGGGCGGTGACCGTCACGGCACCGAAGCCGCGCGCCGCCGTCGCCGCCTCGGCGAGCTGCGGGACGGCGGCCGCGTCGGCGCCCAGGGAGGTGCCGACGGTGTCGATCCCGCGGTAGCTGACGATGAAGCGGTGCTCACCGGCCGGCGACGGCCGCGGGGCGAGCGTGAGCCGGGTGCCCAGCTGGGCGCGCAGCTCCTCCTGCGCCCGCGCGACAGCTCCCGGGTCGTCGGGCACGGGGACCGTGTAGGTGAGGTTGGCGAGCCCGGGCAGCGAGGTCATCGTGGCCGTGAGGTCCTGGAAGACGTCGTCGGTGACCACGGGCTGACCGCCGACGGTCTTCGCCAGGGCGCCGACCGCGTGGGTGTAGTCGCGCACCGCGTCGCCGAGCGAGGCGGCCTCGTCCCCGGCGAGCTGGCGGCTGGCCTCCTCGGCCTGCCGGACGCCGTAGTCGCGCAGCGCCGCGCTCACGCCGGCGCTGGTCCCCAGGCCGCTCACGAGGAGGACGAGGGGCAGGCCCAGGACGGCGACGCGGCGGGTGAGGGTGCGGCGGCGCACGGGCTCGGCGGCTCGGGGGGACGGAGTGCTCACCCCCTGCTCATCGGCAGCGGGACCCGCCCCCTGCACCGGGATCAACTAGCTAGTTGGAGGCATTGCCTAGTACTCGTTCGGCCCATCGACCCGTCCGGGGCGGCGGCCGATGTCCTTCCCGTGAGTCTCGTCCAGCTGGCGGCCCGAAGCGCCGTCCCCTCCCCGCAGACGGCGGTGCTGCGCACCGTCGCCCGCCCGCCCGCCGCCCAGGGCGTGACGGACACCTCGCTGCGCCGCAGCGCCCGCCAGGTCGTCGAGGCCCTGGCCGTCACCAGCGGCCTGGACACCTGGTACCTGGGCCGCCTGGACGGCGCCGCGATGCTGCCGCTGGCGGTCTCCGACGAGGCCACCGGCGTGCTCGTGGGCCGGCGCATCCCCTGGTCGGACACCGTGTGCCGGCGCATGGCCAACGGCCTGGGCCCGGCCGTGGCGCCCGACATCACCCTGGTCCCCAACTACGTGCGGGCCCCCTCGGCCATCGCGCTGCGGATGACCGCCTACGCCGGCGCCGCGCTGCGCGACGACAGCGGTCGCCTGCTCGGGGCGATGGCCGGGTGGAGCTCGCGGCCCGGCACGGTCCCCGTCCCGGGCCTGGAGGCGCTCATGGGCGCCTTCGCCGAGCTCCTCACCCAGGCCCTGGCCGCCGAGGTCGCCGCCGACGACGCCCAGCGCGAGGCGGAGCGGCTCGCGGTGCGTCGCGACGCCACCGACAAGGTCACCGCGCTGTCCAGCCGCGTCGGCTGGGGCGCGCTGCTGCAGCAGGAGGACCGGCGCACCGCCGAACGCGGCCTGCCGGTCGCCCTGCTCGTCGTCGACATCGGCCGCGTCCGCTCCTCCACCCGGCTGCAGAAGGCCACCGAGACCGTCGTGCGGGCGCTGCCCGGGGCCACCGTGTCCCGCCTCACCGCCCGGCAGTTCGGCGCGATCCTGCCCGACGTCGAACCCGACGAGGTCGAGGCGACCGCGCACGAGGTCACCACGACGCTGCGCGCCGCGGGCTTCGAGGCCACCGGCGCCTGGGCCGCCTCCGGGGAGGCCCAGGACCTCAGCGCGGTCTGGACCCTGGCCGAGCAGCGCCTGTACCGGGCCCGCCGCGACGGGGACGGCTCGTGAGCGCCGCCGCGCCCGCGCCGCGCGCCGTGCGGTTCGCCGGCGTCCTGCGCCAGGTCGGCCCGGTCCGCTGCGCCCTCACCGCGGGGCTGCTGGTGGCCACGGTGGTCCTGCTCACCCACGACCGCGCCGTCCGGCACGCCGAGGCGTGCGCGTCGGCGCTGCTGGTGCGGACCGCGTGGGACAGCGGCGCCCGGTGCGTGGCGGACAACACCCTCTACCGCGTCGACGGGCTGCTCGTCGGGCACACCGTGACCATCGGGTGCAGCGCCGTCGTGCTGCTCGTCCCGTTCGTGGCCGTCGCCGCGCTGCTGCTGCCGGTGCGCCGGATGCCGGCCGTCGTCACCCTCGGCGCGCTGGGTTTCGCCGCCCTCGTCGTGGCGGCCGTCAACCAGCTGCGGCTGCTGACCATCGCCTCCGGCATCCACCTCTGGGGGCTGGAACGCGGGTACGGCGCCACCCACGTCCTCGGCGGTTCCGTCGTCAGCACCGTCGGGATCGTCCTGGGCGGGCTGACGTTCCTCGTGCTGCTGACCCGCGGGGCGCAGGTGGTGCGCCGTGGGTAGCAGCGTCCACCTCGGCCTCGCCCTGCTGAACACCGCGGCCTTCGTGCTGTGCGTGCTGTTCCTCAGCTACGTGATCGTCGTCCTGCGCCCGTTCCTGCGCCACCGCGAGGTGGAGCTCGGTGACCGGGCCGACTTCGACTGGCACGTCCTCATCCCCTGCCTGAACGAGGAGACGGTCATCGTCGGCACCGTCCAGCACCTGCTGGACACGTTCCCCGAGGCGACCGTGTGGTGCATCGACGACGACTCCCGCGACCACACCCACGAGCTGATCACCTGGCTGGCGACCCGGCACGAGAAGGTCCGCGTCGTCAGCCGCCGACCCCCCGAGGCCCGCAAGGGCAAGGGCGACGCCCTGAACGACGCCTACCGGCGGATCTGCGCGGAACTGCCCGAGGGGGCCGACCGCTCCCGGGTGGTCGTCGGCGTCGTCGACGCCGACGGGCGCCTGGAGCAGTTCTGCCCCGACGTGATCGCCGGCCCGACGCTGTTCGGGGACCCGACCGTCGGCGCGGTCCAGGTGCAGGTGCGCATCACCGAGGACGTCGACGCGCTCGTCGGCACCGACCTGGACCGGCTCGTCGGTTCCCGGGCCCGCACGAAGGGCGACCACATCCTGGTGCGCCTGCAGGACCTGGAGTTCGCCGGCCCCATCGCCGCGATGCAGTTCCTGCGCCGGCGCACCGGCAGCGTCGCGATGGGCGGCAACGGGCAGTTCACCCGGCTCACCGCCCTCGACGACGTCGCCCGCGAACACGGGACCCCGTGGCACGGTGCGCTGCTGGAGGACTTCGAACTCGGCCTGCACGTGCTGCTGTCCGGTCACCGCACCGAGTACTGCCACGACACGTTCGTCGCGCAGGACGGGTTGAGCAAGGTGAAACCCCTGCTGCGGCAGCGGACCCGCTGGTCGCAGGGGAACATCCAGTGCCTGCGCTACCTGTGGGGCGTCCTGAACTCCGAGCGCATCTCGATCCCCGGGGCGCTGGAGATCGCGCACTACATGTGGGTGCCGTTCTCGCAGGTCTTCGGCAGCGTCGTGTTCCCGCTCACCACGATCGTCATGCTCTGGTACGCGTTCCACGACCCGCAGGGCGCGGACCAGTGGCTGCTGGCCGGGGCCTGGGGCCTCATCCCGCTGGGCCTGCTGTTCGGGGTCCTGCCCCACGCGCTGTGGGGTTTCTTCTACCGGACCCACTGCGGGACGTTCGTCACCCGCCGCGGTGCGCTGTGGATGGCCGTGGCGAACATCGGCTACGGCTACCTGCTGCAGATCTGCGCCTGGCGCGCGCTGTTCCGCGTCCTCAAGGGCCACACCGAGTGGCACAAGACCGCCCGGGCCAACGACCGGCCCGTCGCCGGAACCCCCGTCCCCACCCCCGTCCCGAGCAGCTGAGGAGCCGACATGGACGAGACCACACCCCGCCGCCCCCGGAGGCGGCTGCTCACGGCCGGTTGCGCGGGCGCCGCCGCCCTCGTGCTGGCGACGGCGGGCCCGGCCGCGGCCGACACCTCGGTCGCCACGGCGAACGCGCTGAAGTTCACCGCGGTCCTGTCCACGGGCAGCGGCACCGTCACCGCGACGTCCGGTGCGAGCACCACGGGGAACACCACCCCGCTGCTGTCCGTCCTGGGCACGCAGAACGTCGTCCAGGCCGGCGCCCTGGTCCAGCAGGCGGTCGCCCTCGACACCGGTTTCTCCGCGGCCTGCGCCGGGCTGGTCGCGCCCAACGGATCCATCTCGGTCGGGGCCGACGGGACCTGCGTGCCGTCCGGCGGCACGGGCCAGGTGGTCATCGCGCTGGGCAGCGCGACCCTCAAGGCGGACGCGGTCCTGGCCACGTGCACGGCCAGGTCCGACGGCACCACCACCGAGGGCGTCAAGCTCGTCAACGCCTCGGTCACCGGCGGGACCGTCGCCGGTGGGTCGCTCGGCACCAACCCGGCGGCCGGCACGACGCTGACGGTCAAGGCGCCGCTCACCGGGCTGACCCTGGCCACCCTCGGCCTGCGCAGCACGGACGTCCCGAGCGGCGCCGGCAGCGTCCGCACGTCGGCCCTCAAGGTCAGCCTGGCCGCCGACCTGACCGCCCTGACCATCGGCACCGTCACCTGCGGCGCCAACGCGAAGACCGTCCCCGCGAACGCCCTGCCCGGGCCCGCCCTGCCGCTGAGCGCGGCCGCGCTGGTCGCCGTCGGCCTGCGCTTCCGCCGTCCCGTCCTGCACGCCCTGACCTCGAGGAGCACCCGCCGTGGCTGACGAGAGCACCGACCTCACCGGGAAGGTCGCCGTCGTGTTCGGCACCCGCCCGGAGATCATCAAGCAGGCCCCGGTCCTGCACGCCCTCGGCGCCGACGGCGCCGGGGTGTTCACCGGTCAGCACTACGACCCCGAGCTGACCGACGCGGTCTTCCGCTCCTGCGGGCTGGAGCCGCTGGCGCCCGCCGTCGACGGCGTCGGCGGCGGCACGCGCGCGCAGCAGGTCGCCAGGATGGTCGACCGGCTCGCCGACCGGTTCACCCGGCAGCGCCCGCGCGCGGTCGTGGTGCAGGGCGACACCAACACCGCCAACGCCGGCGCGCAGGCCGGGCACTACCTGGGGATCACCGTCGTCCACGTCGAGGCCGGCCTGCGCAGCCACGACCGGGCGATGCCGGAGGAGACGAACCGGCTGCTGATCTCCGCGCTGGCCGACGTCCACTGCGCCGCGACCCCGGAGAACGCCCGCAACCTGCTCGACGGGGCGGTCCCGGCGACGTCGGTGTTCGTCACCGGCAACCCCGTCGTGGAGGCCGTCACGGCCCTGTGCCCCTCGCCGGAGGAGACCGCCGCCCTGCTGGCCGGGCTCGGCGTGGCCCCGGGCGGCGTGGTCGCCACGGTGCACCGCCCGGAGAACACCGACGACCCGCAGCGGCTGCGCACCCTGCTGGCGGGCCTGGGCGAGCTGGGCGCCCCCGTCGCACTGCCGCTGCACCCGCGGACCCGCAAGGCGCTCACCGCGTGGGGCGTGCCGGTTCCCGCGACCGTGCGGGTCCTGCCCCCGGTGGACTACCGCACGTTCCTGGCCCTGACCCGCTCGGCGTCCCTGCTGGTGTCCGACTCCGGGGGGCTGCAGGAGGAGGTCACCGTGCTGAAGAAGCCGCTGGTGGTCGTGCGCACGAGCACCGAGCGCCCGGAGTCGGTGGCCGCCGGGTTCTCGGTCCTCAGCGAGCCGGAGGACCTCGTGGCGCACGCCCGGCGGATGACGGCCCCGCAGGCCGTCGCCCGGTTGGCCGACACCCCCAGCCCCTACGGCGACGGCCTGGCCTCCCAGCGGATCGCGACGCTGGCCCGCGGCGGGGTGCCTGCGCTGCAGGCGGTCTGACGCCGTCCCGCGCCCGCCGCCGTCGGCGGGCGCGGGACCCCGGCGTCACCCGGTAGGCCCATGCAGACCGCCACCCGGACAGCCGAGTACCAGAAGGTGTTGAACCCGCAGCGCGAACAGACCCTCGACCTCGGCGACGGCGGCCTCAGCCGCCGCGTGGTGGCCCTGGAGTACCTGGTCACCAGCCTCATCAGCGCCTCCGTGGCGGTGGTGCCCGGCTGGACCGGCGTGCACGGCACGCTCATACTCGTCATCGCCGCGCTGGGCTTCCTCAGCGGCGTGGGGCTGCTGCTGTTCCCGTCCTGGCCCCTGCCGGGCCCGCGCACCGCCATCGTCTCCGCCTGCGTGTCGACCTCGGTGGCCGTCTACTGCGCCGACGGTTCCGCCGCGGTGGGGGTGCTCGTCGCCCTGTACTCCGCGACCGCGGCGCACATCCCCTTCCTCCGCTCGACGCGGGCCGTCGTGGCCGCCACCGCCCTGCCGTTCGTGCTGCTGCCCGCCGCGCTCGTCGCCTCCGGCCACGCCGGGCAGGTGCCCGGCTGGATGGCCCTGCTGCCCGCCGTCACCGTCCTGCCCGTCGTGGGGGTGCGCTCGCTGCTGCACCTGGCCGCCCGCCGGGCCCGCCACGACGTCAGCTCCGAGCTGCTCAACCGCACCGGCCTGCTGGAGAGCTCGGCCCGCCTCCTGCGCGGGGACGAGGGGCTGGGCGAGGAGCTGACGGTGAGCGTCGTCCACTTCGACGACCTGCGCGACCTGCGGCTGGCGCTGGGCCCGGCCGCCGCCGAGGAGGTCCTCGCCGAGTGCGCGCGCCGCGCCGGGGAGCTGCCCGGCGCCGTCGTCGCCCGCCTCGACCTGGACTCCCTGGCGGTCGTGCGCCCCGTCGAGCTGGACGGTTCCGGCGACCCCGTCAGCACGGGTCTGGACGAGGGGGCCGTGCTGCACCGGGTGCTGCGCGAGCACGTCGTGCTGCGCGCCGACGGCCCCGGGCAGGGGCTGCGGGTGCGCCCCGACGTGTCGATCGGCGTGGCCTGCGCCCCCCAGCACGGCCGGGAGGTCGGCGAGCTGCTGGCGCTGGCCGACGTCGCGGCCGTGCGCGCCGCCGACGAGCAGCAGCGCCTGGCCGTGGCCGAGGGCGCGGCCGCCGTCGACGTCGAGGCGCTGCGCCTGCACACCGAGCTGCCCGCCGCGGTGGTCGACGGCGAGCTGCGGGTGCACTACCAGCGCCTCGTGGACGCCCGCACCGGCCGCACCACCGGGGTGGAGGCGCTGGTCCGCTGGCAGCACCCCGAGCACGGGCTGCTGAACCCCTGCGCGTTCGTCCCGCTGGCCGAGCGCAGCCACGCCGTCGTGGGCCTGACCCACTGGGTGCTGAGCACCGCCGCCGCCCAGTGCGCCGCCTGGCGCGCCGACGGCCACGACGTCACGGTCTCCGTCAACGTCTCCGCCGTCGTGCTGGCCGACGCCTCGCTGGTCAACGCGGTGCGCCGGGCCATCGCCGAGAACGGCCTGGGGCGCGGCGTCCTGACCCTGGAGGTCACCGAGACCGCGCTGCTGGGCGACCCCGAGGGCGTGGGTGCCGTGCTGGCGGCCCTGCGCGCGGCCGGGGCGCGCGTCTCCCTGGACGACTTCGGCACCGGCTACACGTCGCTGACGATGCTGCGCCAGCTGGAGGTCGACGAGCTGAAGATCGACCGCTCGTTCGTCGCCGCCGCCGCGCAGGCCCCCGTCGACGCCGCCATCGTCCGGGCCCTGGCCGACCTCGCGCACCGGTTGTCGATGGAGGTCGTCGCCGAGGGCGTGGAGGACGCCGCCACCGCCGAGCTCGTGCGCGAGCTCGGGGCCGACGTCCTGCAGGGCTTCCACTTCGCCCGCCCGGTGCCGGCCGCGGAGGTCTTCGCCGCCGCGCACGACGCCGCGCACGACCCGGCCGGGCCCGGGGACCTGCCCGCGCTCGCCACCCCCACCCGGTGATCGAGCACTCGTGGACCGCAGTGCTCGATCAGGGGGTCAGCCGATGCGGTCCTTGAGGTCGGCCACCTGCGGGGAGCGGGCCGGGTCGACCCCCGAGGCCAGCGCGAGGTAGGCCGCGGCGAAGTCGGTGCGGGCGATGAGCTGGGCCAGCCGCTGGGCGGGGGTCCCCGCGTCGGCGACCAGCTCGGAGACGCGGACGCCGGCGTCGGCGGCCGTCGTGGTGACCGCGTCGGCCAGGCGGCGGTCCTCGTCGGAGACCGCCGTGGGGGCGTCGCGCAGCACGACGAGCCGCAGGCGGGGCCCGGCCGGGCCGTCGAGGAACGGGTCGGCGAAGACGGGGTCGACGTCGGGGTCGGAGCCGGTGGCGAAGGGGCCGCCGAAGGTGGCGACGACCTCGCTGGCGTCGTCGGGCAGGGCGCCGCTGACGGCCGGCACGCGGGCGGTGCGGGCGAACATGGCCGCCGCGCGCCGGGCCGCGGCCGCCGTGAGGTCGCCGTCGGCCAGGAGCACCGGGACCGCGCCGGACAGCTCCAGCGCGAGGTTCTTGGCGGGGTTGACGAAGGTCTCCGACCACGGCCGGGACGCCTCGGCCTCGGCGTCGAGCCGGTCGGCGACCCCGGCGAGGTCGGCGGCGGAGGCCGTCAGCAGGCCCAGGGCGTCGCAGGCCAGCAGGACGGGCGTGGCCAGGGACCAGAGCGCGACCCGCGAGGACCGCGGGTCCCCGCCGTCGGCGCGCACCCCGCGGGCCGGGACGACCTGCACGTTGCCGTGGCGGGCCCCGACCTCGGCCAGCGGCGAGCCCTCCCCGGCGACGGTGACGACGCGCGCCCCGCGCCGGGAGGCCTCCACCGCCAGGGCCAGCGGCCCGGGGGCGCGGCCGGACAGCGAGACGGCCACGACGAGGTCGAGGGGGCCGACCCAGCTGGGCAGCGGCCCGCCGTGGCGGACCACGACGGGCACGGGGCAGCCCCGGCCCGCGAGCGCCTGGACGACGTCGGCGACGACGGAGCTGCCGGCGAGGGCCGCGATGACGACGGCCCGGGGGCGCTCGTCGTCGGCGAGGCGGGCGACGCCGCCCTCGGCGGACAGGTCGATCGCCTCGCGGACCTGCGCGCCGGAGCTGGCCAGGGCCCGCAGCACCCCGCCGGCGTCGGCGGCGGCCAGCGCGTCGCCGTCGGCGAGGAGGGTCTCGTCGAGGGCGCTCACGGGCGGTCCCCCGGCTGGACCGCGGCGTCGACGAGGAGGACGGGCACGCCGTCGACCACGGGGTACCGGACGCCGGCGGCGGTGGTGAGGAACTCCTGCCCCTGCACCGTCACGGGGGTCAGCGGCTCCCCCGTCAGGGGGCAGCGCAGCAGCTCCAGGACCCAGTCGGCGGGGGCCATCACGCCTCACCCCGCACGAGGCCGAGCACGCGGTCGCGGACGGCGACCATGGTCGCCTCGTCGGCCCCCTCGGCGTTGAGCCGCAGCAGGGGCTCGGTGTTGGAGGCGCGCAGGTTGAACCACCACATGGGCTGGGCGGCCGAGGCGGGGTGGAAGACCGTCACCCCGTCGAGGCGGTCGATCTCCAGCGTCTCCCCCTCCGCCGCAGCGGTCTCGCTGACGGCGGCGACGACCTTCTCGGTGGTGGCGGCGGCGTCGTCGACGGTGGAGTTGATCTCGCCGCTGGCGACGTACTTCTCGTACTCGGCGGCCAGCTCGGACAGCGGGCGGTCCTGCTCGGCCAGCGCCGCGAGGACGTGCATGGCGGCGAGCATGCCGGTGTCGGCGGACCAGAACTCGCGGAAGTAGTAGTGCGCGGAGTGCTCACCGCCGAAGACGGCGCCCTCGGTGGCCATCTGCTCCTTGATGAAGGAGTGCCCGACGCGGGTGCGGACGGGGTGCCCGCCGTCGGCGGCGATGATCTCGGGCACGGCCCGGGAGGTGATGAGGTTGTGGATCACGACGGGTTCGCGGCCCGCGCGGATTTCCTTGGCGATCTCGCGGCGGGCGACCATCGCGGTGACGGCGCTGGGGCTGACGGGGTCGCCCTTCTCGTCGACGACGAAGCAGCGGTCGGCGTCGCCGTCGAAGGCGAGGCCGAGGTCGGCGCCGTGCTCGGGCACGGCCCGCTGCAGGTCCACGAGGTTCTTCGGGTCCAGCGGGTTGGCCTCGTGGTTGGGGAAGGTCCCGTCGAGCTCGAAGTACATCGGCACGACGTCCAGCGGCAGGGCCGGCAGCCCGGCGTCGTCGCCCAGGACGGCCGGGGCGGTGAAGCCGCCCATGCCGTTGCCGGCGTCGACGACGACCTTGAGGCGGCGGCCGCCGGTGAGGTCGACGAGGGTGCGCAGGTGCTGGGCGTAGGCCTTGAGGAGGTCCTGCTCGTCCACGGCGCCGACGGTCCCGGACCCCTCGGGGACCTCACCGGCGTCGAGCCAGCCCTGGGCCAGGTCGCGGATGGCGGTGAGGCCGGAGTCCTGCCCGACGGGCCGGGCCCCGGCGCGGCACATCTTGATGCCGTTGTACTGGGCGGGGTTGTGGCTGGCGGTGAACATCGCCCCGGGGACGCCGAGGGAGCCGCTGGCGAAGTACAGGCCGTCGGTGGAGCACAGGCCCACGAGGGTGACGTCGACCCCGCGCGAGGCCAGGCCCTGCGCGAAGGCCTGGGACAGCTCCGGGGAGGAGGGGCGCATGTCGTGCCCGACGACGGCCCGGGGCGTCGTCCCGGACGGTGACTCGGGGAGCACGACGACCTCGGCGAAGGCCGCGCCGACGGCGCGCACGACCCGGGCGTCGATCTGGTCCGGGACGGTGCCGCGGACGTCGTAGGCCTTGATGACGGACGACAGGTTCACGGTCGGAGCGGTCACGCTCGCGAGCCTACAAGCGGGGCCCCGCCGTCCGTGGGCCGCTCGGGCGGGTCCGCTACTGCTTGCGGGTGCGCTCCAGGACGCCGTCGACCGTCAGGGGCCCGCCGGCGGAGTTCCAGGTGCGCTCCTCGCACACGTGGCAGGAGACGAACTGCACGGGGGTGCCGTCGGTGAGGGACATGGACAGCTGCGTGACGCGCTCGCTGCCGCAGTGCCCGCACAGGGCGCTCTCGCGGTGCGCGGCCTGGGTCAGGGACCCCAGCGGCGGGGCGGTGCGGGCGGCGCGGGGACGGCGGGAGGCGCGGGGCGCGTTGGCTGCGGGCACGCCCCTCCATCGGCACGTGCGGCGCGGACTTGAGCCCCGCTCAGCTCACTTGTCGTCGCCGATGACGCGCAGGTGCGAGCGCCGCACGGCGGGGGCGTCGGGGTCGATGCGCCGGCCGGCGCCGCGGGGCTCGTCGCGGACGGCGTCGACGAGGGCGTCGAGGTCGTCGTGGTGGCGGGCCGCCTCGAGCAGGTCGGGGGCCAGGCGCACGACCTCCCACCCGCGGGGGGCGGTGAGGCGCTCGGCGTGGTCGGCGCACAGGTCGTACGTGTGGGGCTCGGCGTACGTGGCGAGGGGGCCGAGGACGGCGGTGGAGTCGGAGTAGACGTAGGTGAGGGTCGCGACCGCGGTCTTCCCGCACGCCGTGCGCGAGCAGCGCCGGGCGCTGGGCGCGGCGGGGCGCCCTGCTCCCGGGCGGGAGGCGTTCGTCCCTGGGGTGCGGGTGGTCACGCGCGGCACGCTACCCCCCCGCCGCGCGTGCCGACGAGCCAACGGGCGGCTCGTGTCGCGGGTACTCTCGCTCGGTGGTCCTCCGACGCCGGGCGCAGACGCGCCCCCACCGCCGCCGCGACCGGCACGGTCGCGGGTTGCGCGGCCCCCTGCTGCCCGCGTCGCTGCCCGCGGCGCGCACGCGCGCCGAGCGGTTCGACGACCTGGTGCTGGACGCGGTGGAGCTGCTGGAGCGGCGCTGGGCCGAGCAGCTGGCCGGGGTGGAGTTCGCCGTCGAGGACGTCCCGCCGTCGGACCCGGCCCCGTGGGAGGACGACGTCGTGCCCCTGGGCCGGCTCTTCCCGGCCCAGGGGCAGCGGCCGGCCCGGGTGGTGCTGTACCGCCGCCCGCTGGAGACGCGGGCCGACGGCGACGAGCTGGACGACCTGGTCGCCGACGTGGTGGTCGAGCAGGTCGCGCACCTGCTGGACCTGCCGCCGGAGGACGTCGACCCGCGCTACGCGGACTGACGCCCCCCGGCCCGGCGGGCGCCCTCAGGCGGCCCGGGCGCGCGACAGGATGAGCTGCAGCAGGGTCAGCACCGCACGCTTGACGTCCTCGCGCCGGCGGGCGTCGAGGGCGACGACCGGGACGGCGGGGTCGACGTTGGCGGCGGCGCGGACCTGCTCCAGCGTGAGCTGGCTGCGGCCGGCGAAGGAGTTGACGGCCAGCACGAACGGCAGGCCGATCTTCTCGAAGTAGTCCAGCGCGACGAAGCAGTCGTCGATGCGGCTGGGGTCGACCAGGACGATGCCGCCGAGGGCGCCGTCGGCCAGGTCGTTCCACATGAAGCCGAACCGGTCCTGCCCGGGCGTGCCGAACATGTACAGGATGATGCTCTCGTCGATGGTGACGCGGCCGAAGTCCATCGCGACCGTCGTCGTGGTCTTCTCGCTGCCCTCCCCGGCGTAGTCCACCCCGACCGAGGCCGAGGTCATGGCGGCCTCGGTGCTCAGCGGCTCGATCTCCGACAGGGCGCCGACGGTCGTGGTCTTGCCGACGCCGAACCCCCCCGAGACGAGGATCTTGACGGGGATCGGGGGGCGTTTGACGGGGGCCGCGGGCGCGGCGACCTCAGAGTGCAGCGACACCGTTGATCAACCTCTCGATGAACGAGACGTCGAACGCGAGGGACTTCGCGGTGGACGTCGTGATGAGCAGTTCTCGGGCGACGAGGTCGCCGACCAGCACCTGGGCCACCCCCAGCGGGATGCCGACGAGGGCGGCGACCTCGGCCACGGACCGGGCCTGCGCGCAGGTCGCGGCGACCTGGCCCAGCTCGAACGGGAGCGTCCCGCCCGCCACGGCGAACTCCCCCACCGGAGTGAGGACGGCGGTGGTCTCCATGGCGATGCCGGCCGCGCCGCCGCCGGTGCGGCCCCCGGTGAGCAGGTAGGCCCGCACCTCCCCGTCCCCCTCCCCCTCCTCCACGACGGCGGAGGAGGGGACGGCGGGAGCGGCCGGGGTCGCAGCACCCCCGAGGAACGGACGGTCGAACTCGTCGAACTCGTCGAGGTCCTCGGGGTCGAACCCGGCGGGGCTCACAGCTGCAGCGAGGTCTTGAGCTCGGTGACGAGCTCGGGGGTCAGGAGCGAGCCGACGCGCTCGACGAGCATCGTCGTCTCGTAGCCGACCAGACCCAGGTCGCAGTCGGCAAAGGTGACCACGCCCAGGCAGGCGCGGCCGGCGATGGAGGACACCAGCAGGTAGCCGGAGCCGAACTCGGTGATGACCTGGCTCAGCGGCCCCTTGGACAGCAGCCGCGAGGCCGAGACGGCCAGCGTGGTGAGCCCGGAGACGGTCGCGGCGAGCTTGTCGGCGTCGGCGCGGGCCAGGTCGGCCCGCATGGTCATGAGCAGGCCGTCGGAGGAGACGCCGATGGCCTGTTCGACACCGGGGGTCTGGTCGACGAAGCGCTCGAGCAGGAAGTTGACGTCCTGCGCGTTCTGGCTGACGGTGCTGACGCTCACGGTCACTCGCTCTCGGTGGACGGGTCGGTGGTGTCGGTGGTGCTCTCGGCGCCGAGCTGGGCGGCGCTGTCGCGGCGGGCGCGGGAGACGCCGCTCTGCAGGCCGGACAGGCCGCGGCGGACCTGGTCGGCGGAGCGGTGGGTGGTGGCGGTCGCCGCGGTGTCCTCACCGGTGTCGGGCAGCTGCGCGCCGCGGACGCGGGTCGGGACGGTGGGGACGCTGGTCCCGGTGGGCAGCGTCGCCACCTGCGGGCCCTGGCCGGTCTCGGCGGTGCGGCCCAGGTCGCGGCCGAGCTCGCCGAGCTGGGCGCCCCGCACCCGGGTGGGCTGCGCGGGGGCCGGCTGGGCGGGGACCGGCTGGACGGGGACCGGCTGGGCCGGAGCCGTCTGCACCGGCTGCACCGCGACGGGGGCCGGGACGGGGGCCGGGACGGGGGCCGGGGCGGCCGCGACGGGCTCGACCGGCGCGGCCGGCGCGGACGGCGCGACGGCCTCGGCGGTCCGGACGGCGGCGACGGCCGCGACCAGCGCCGGCTCGGCGACGGGCACGACGGGCTGGGTGACGGGCTGGACCACGGGCTGGGCCACCGGCTCGACCGTCGCCTCGAGGGCCGGGTCGGCCGTGAGGGCCAGCGTCGGGGGCAGCTCCACGACGGCCACGGTCCCGCCGGCGGCACCGGCCAGGAGGGTGACGCCCGCGGCCCACCGGTCGGCGAGCAGGCCGACGACGTGGTGGCCCAGGAGTCGGGAGTCGGGGCGGGTCGAGGCCGCCTCGGCGATGCGGCGGTTGGCCTCGGCCAGCTCCTGCGCGCTCATCCCGATGCCGGAGTCGGCGATGCTGAGGCGGTAGCCGCCCTCGGGCCCGACCACGCCGGTGACGACGACGCGGGTGGTGCCGGCGGAGAAGGCGGTCGCGTTCTCCAGCAGCTCGGCCAGCAGGTGGGTGACGTCGGCGGCCGCGCTGCCGTGCAGCGTGAGCTCGTCCAGGCGCGCCAGGTCGACGCGGGGGTAGTCCTCGATCTCGGCGAGGGCGGCGCGCACGACGCTGGAGACCTTCACCGGGCGGGACTTCGCGCGGGTCTGGTCGGCCCCGGCCAGGACGAGCATCGACTCGGCGTTGCGGCGGACGCGGGTGGACAGGTGGTCGAGCTTGAACAGCTTCTCCAGGACCTGCGGGTCGCGCTCGTTGCGCTCCAGCTCGGACAGGAAGGCCAGGGTGCGGCTGAGCAGGTTCTGGTTGCGGCGGCCGAGGTTGACGAGCATCTCGGCGGCGGCGCGCTCGGCGCGGTGCTGCTCGACGGCCAGGTCCAGGGCGCTGTCCTGGACGTGGTTGAACGCGACGGCCAGGTCGGCCAGCTCGTCCTGCGCGGTGACCGCGAAGGCGGGCAGGGTCGGCGGGGTGGCGTCGGCCGCCATGCCCTGGATCTGGGCGATGGCCTGCGGCAGCCGCTCGGAGGCGACCTCGTCGGCGCGCTGGGTGAGCTGGCGCAGCGGCGTGACGACGGTGCGGATGAGGGCGGTGAGCATGAGGGCGACCAGGACGACGGCCAGGACGGCGAAGCCGACGATGAAGCCCTGGGCGATGTCCGCGACCCGGGCGGCGCGGGCCTCGGCGGCGCTGTTGCGGGCCTCCACCGACGCCTCCAGGACGTCCATCTGGTCGAGGATCTCCTGGTACACCGGGTACCCGCCCTCGTTGAGGTGGGTCTCGGCGTCGACGGTGCGGCCGTCGCGCCAGGCGATGACGGCGCGGTTGTCGTAGTCGATGAACTGGTCCCACAGCTCGATGAGGTGCGCGTTGATCGCCCGCTCCTGGGCGGTCATGAGGTCGGTGGGGGCGCTCTTGAGGGAGGACACCAGCTCGGTGCGCTGCGCCAGGTACCCGGCGCGGTTGGTGTTGTCGTCGGCCAGGGCGGCCTCGACGCCGACGCGGTAGGTGTCCCAGGCGTACCCGGCCTGCCAGCCGGCGAGCTGGGCGTCGTAGTAGCGCTGCTGGTCGACGTACTTCACCAGCTTCGCGGCGTCGTGGGTGTCCGTCAGCGACGCCGACTGCGCGTGACTGCCGACGAAGGCGACGGCGCCCGTCAGCAGCGTGAGCGCCAGGATCACCCCGAACGCGATCGCGAAGCGCGCGCCCACCCGGACGCGTCGCAACAGGGAGGTCATGCGTGCTCCTCTTCCAGCGTGCACCGTCGTCGAGCGAGGCGCACCAACGGTCGTCAGTGACGTTCTGGCCGGGGTCCCGGCACTGGAGGAGTGATCGTCGGTCGCGGGGGCGGCCCTGAGGGACCGTTCGGGTGGTGCGGGGGTCCGTTCGGGTGGTCTCGCGGGCCCCGACGGCGTGTCAGCGCCGCCAGAGGAGGGCGGCGAGCTCGGAGGCGACGGCCGTGGGCTGGTCGCCGGGCTCGGGCTGGGCTTCGGGCCGGGGTTCGGGCGGGGTGGGGCCGAGGGGGACGACGCCGACCGTGACGCGGCCGTCGGCGTCGGCGTGGACGCGGGCGCCGTGGACGCCGGTGGGCAGGCTCAGGACGAGGTCGTAGCCGGGTTCGCCGGCGGCCAGGTGGGCGACGGCGGCGACGGCCCGGCCCAGGTGGCCGTCGGGGTCGACGTGGGCGGGGTCCAGCGACGCGGCCGCCAGGGCGCCTGCGAACTCGTCGCGCACGACGCGCTCGGCCTTGACCTGCCCCTCGAGCCGAGACGCGACGGCCTGCCGGCGCTCCCAGATCGACTGGTTCATGGACTCCCCTCCCGTGGCCGCGGCGGGACCGGTGGTCCCCCCGTCCTGACTACTCGTCACGCGGGGGGCCGGACCGTAGCGCCCGGGAGGGGGAATCCTCAGCTGATGCGGCGCTTGAGGCGGCGGCGCTCGCGCTCGCTGAGCCCGCCCCAGATGCCGAAGCGCTCGTCGTTGGCCAGGGCGTACTCCAGGCACTCCTGGCGGACCTCGCAGCCGAGGCAGACGCGCTTGGCCTCGCGGGTCGAGCCGCCCTTCTCGGGGAAGAAGGCCTCCGGGTCGGTCTGCGCGCACAGCGCGAGCTCGGCCCAGCCCGGGTCCTCCGGGGTGAGGCCGGACAACCCGGTCAGCCCCCCCGTCAGCTCGACGAGCGAGAGCTCGGGCCGGCCGTCCGGGGAGGGGACGTCGGTCCCGTCCTCGTCCTCGAGGTACTCGAAGTCGTCACTCACTGGTGGCCCCCACGCCCTCATCTGTCACTGCCGGTGATGTGCCAGTCACCCTGCGACCACCACTGGTGGAATTACACGCGTGTCGTCCCTCGTAGTCAAGCCCAGCGTGGTATCCACCTCGCCTCGGGCGTCCGTCGGGCGCGCACACGTCACACCCGTCACACCCCTCACGCTGCTCCGTTCGGGTGAGCACCCCACCGGCAGGGGATGATGGCCACCGTGAGCGACGCGAGCAGACCCCTTCGGATCACCGCTCTGGCCGGTGGCGTGGGCGGCGCCCGGTTCCTGCGCGGGCTGCTGGCCCACCTGGCGGCCGCCACCGACCCCGCGCGGCGCGGAGCGGCCGTCACCGTCGTCAGCAACACCGCCGACGACGTCACCCTGCACGGCCTGCGCGTCTGCCCCGACCTCGACTCCGTCATGTACACCCTCGGCGGCGGCATCGACGAGGTCCGCGGCTGGGGCCGGTCGCAGGAGACCTCCGGGGTCGCCGCCGAACTGGCCGCCTACGGCGCCGAACCGTCGTGGTTCACCTTGGGCGACAAGGACATCGCCACCCACCTCGTCCGCACCCGGATGCTCGCCGAGGGCGCCACGCTGTCCGAGGTCACCGCCCACCTCTGCGAGCGCTGGCGGCCCGGCGTGCGGCTGCTGCCGATGACCGACGACGTCGTGGAGACCCACGTCGACCTCGCCGAGCCCGACGGCTCCACCCGCCGCGTGCACTTCCAGGAGTGGTGGGTCCGCCTGCACGCCGCCGTCCCCGCGCTCGCCCTCGAACCGGTCGGCGCCGCGACGGCCCGCCCGGCCCCCGGGGTGCTGGAGGCGCTGCGCGAGGCCGACGTCGTCGTCCTGCCGCCCAGCAACCCCGTCGTGTCCATCGGCACGATCCTGTCCGTCCCGGGCGTGCGCGAGGCCCTCGTCGCGACACCGGCGCCCGTCGTGGGGGTCTCCCCCGTCATCGCCGGGGCCCCCGTGCGCGGCATGGCCGACGCGTGCCTGGCCGCCATCGGCGTCCCCACCACCGCCGCGGCCGTCGCGGGCCTGTACGACGACTTCCTCGACGGCTGGCTCGTGGCCGAGGAGGACGAACCGCCGGTGCGGGCGGGGCTGCACGTGCGCCGGCGGCCGCTGCTCATGAGCTCCCCGCAGGCCACGGCCGACCTCGCCGGGGCCGCCCTGGACCTGGCCCTGGAGCTGCGCCCCGCCGAGCGTGCGGCGTGAACGGCACCCCCCTGCAGGTCGTCGGGCTCACGGGCATCGGGGAGGTCCACGCCGGTGACGACGTCGCCGGGCTGGTCGTGGACGCCCTGCACGCCCAGCGGGCCTCCCTCAACGACGGCGACGTCCTGGCGGTCTCCAGCAAGGTCGTGTCCAAGGCCGCCGGGCTGAGCGTCACCGCCACCGAGCGCGACGAGGTCGTGCTGCGCGAGTCCCGCCGGCTCGTCGCGGCCCGGCGCACCCCCACGGGCGTGGCGCGCGTCGTGGAGGCCGCCGCCGGGCCGGTGATGGCCGCCGCGGGGGTGGACGCCTCCAACGTCGAGGGCGACGTCGTGCTCACGCTGCCCCCCGACCCCGACGCCGCCGCCCGCGACCTGCGCGAGCGCCTGCACGAGCTGACCGGCGCCGTCGTGGGCGTCGTCGTCACCGACACCGCCGGGCGCGCCTGGCGCACCGGGCAGACCGACTTCGCCCTCGGCGCGGCCGGGCTCGACGTCCTGGACGACCTGCGCGGGACGGTCGACGCGCAGGGCCGGGACCTGTCGGTGACGGCCCGCGCCGTCGCCGACGAGATCGCCGCGGCCGCCGACCTCGTCAAGGGCAAGACGCGCGGGGTGCCCGCGGCCCTGCTGCGCGGCCTGGCCGACCTCGTGCTGCCGGGCACCGAGCACGGGCCGGGGGCACGCTCCCTCGTGCGCGACGCGGCGGGCGACTGGTTCCGCCTCGGTCACGTCGAGGCCGTCCGCGCCGCCCTGGGCGCCGGGGGCGTCGAGCCGCCGCCGGTCGCGCCCGGGCCCGTGCCCGAACGCCTCGGGCGGGCCGCCGAGGTCGCCCTCGCCGCCGGCCCGGTCACCGGCGGGGCGGTGACCGTCGAGGGGCCCGAGCTGCACCTGCGGGCCGCCGACGAGTTCTCCCTGGGGGCGCTGACCCAGCGGGTGCTGTCGGCGCTGTGGGCGGAGTTCCTCGCGGGGCTGGTGCAGCGCGGCCCCGACGGGGTCGTCGTGCGGGTCGTCGAACTGCCCCGCTGATGTGGGTCGACCTCAGCCTGCCCGTCGGGCCCGGGGTGCGGGTCTTCCCCGGTGACCCGGAGTTCTCGGCGCGGACCCTGCCCGGGGACGGTCCGCGCGTCACCGAGCTGACGCTGGGTTCGCACACCGGGACCCACGTCGACGCCCCCGTGCACGTCGACCCCGGTGGCCCGGCGCTGGACGAGCTCCCGCTGGACCTGTTCGCCGGGCCCGCCGACGTCGTCGACGTGCGCGGTGCGACGGCGATCGGGCCGGAGCTCCTGACCGGGGTCGGTGAGCGGATCGTGCTGCTACGCACCGGTTCCGCCGACGCGCACCTGACGGTGGAGGCGGCGCGGGCGCTGCGGGCCGCCGGGGTGCGGACCGTGGGCACCGACGCCCCGAGCGTCGACGCCCCCGGGACCCTGGCCGCGCACCGGGTCCTGCTCGGCACGCGGCAGGACCCCGGCGTCGTCGTGGAGAACCTCGTGAACCTGGCCGCGCTGCCGGCGCGGGTGGAGTTCTTCGCCTTCGGGTGGGCGCTGAGCGGCGGGGACGGGTCGCCCGTGCGGGCGGTCGCGCGGGTCCCCGGCGCCACGGGGCGGTGACGACCGGTTGGTGGCACCCATGATGCTACTCAAGTAGCATCATCGAGGTGAAGCTCAGCATCAGCCTGTCCGAAGCCGACGTCGCCGCCCTGGACGAGCACGTCCGGGAAGCCGGCTTGCCTTCTCGCTCCGCGGCGGTGCAGCGGGCCATCCGGGCCCTGGCCCACCAGCACCTGGAGCAGGACTACGCCGCGGCGTGGGAGGAGTGGGACGACTCCGGGGACCGTGAGGCGTGGGAAGGCGCAGCCGCTGACGGACTGCGCTGATGCGACGCGGAGAGGTCCGCCTCGTCGACTTCGACCCCGTCCGCGGCACCGAGGCGAACAAGCGCCGGCCGGCGGTCGTGGTCAGCAACGATCGAGCCAACGCAGCCGCTGAACGCCTGGGTCGAGGCGTGGTCACCGTCGTCCCGGTGACCAGCAACACGGCCCGGGTGTTCCCCTTCCAGGTCCTGCTCACGGCCCGGGACACCGGGCTGCACGTCGACTCCAAGGCCCAGGCCGAGCAGGTCCGTGCCGTGTCGGTGGATCGTCTGGGACCGGCTGTGGGGCGGTTGCCGTTCGAGGCGCTGGACGCTCTGGACGACGCCTTGCGGCTGCACCTGGCCCTCTGAGGGTTCGGCGAACGTGCTGCTCGTGCCGGAGACGAGGTCGGTGACGCACCTGCGCGAGGACGTCGCCGGCGCTGGCACCGTCGTGTCCGGGCAGGACCTGGCCGAGCTGGACACCACCGGGGCCGACCCGCCCCGCGCCCGGTCCGGGCGGCACCCCGTCCTCAGCGGGCGGAGATCGCGCCGCGCCGGACCGCCCGGTTCGGGGTGTGGGCGGGCAGCGTCATCCGCGGTCCGCGCCGGGGGCGGGACGCCCCGGCGAGCAGCAGCAGCTGCTGGACCCGGAAGCGGTGCCCGCGGTAGCACTCGATGACCTGGGCGCACCCGGCGTCGTCGAGGACCTCCCCCGTCAGCGCCCAGGAGACGTTCTTGGCGACGTGGTAGTCCCCGAAGCTGAAGGCGTCGGCGTGGCCGTGGGCGCGCTGGCGCACCTCCGCCGACGTCCAGACCCCCACCCCCGGCAGGGACCGCAGCGCCCGGTCGGCCTCCTCCGGCCCCAGGGTCAGCGTGCGCTCCAGGCCGGCGGCGCGGGGCGCGGCGAGGATCGTCACCTTGCGCCGGCGCAGCTCCACCCCGGCCTGCAGCCACTCCCAGGAGGGGATGCGGGTCCACTGCTCGGGCGTGGGGGGCAGCCGCAGCGCCACCGGGCCGGGGGCGGGCTCGCCGAAGCGGTGCACGAGCCGGCGCCACGCCGCGAAGGCCTCGACGGCGGTGACGACCTGCTCGAGCGCGGAGGCGGACAGCGCCTCGAAGACGGCGCGGGTCCGGGTGGTGCGCCAGTGCCGGTTGGCCCGCCAGGACTCGACGAGCACGGTGTGCTCGGGGCGGGGCACGAAGTCGGCCCAGGTGTCGTCGGCAGCGCCGAGCAGCTCGGGGACCCCGGTCAGGGCCCAGTCCGCGCCCGGTCCCCACGCCTGCGCCTCGACGTCCCCGGAGCAGGCCCGCACGCGCAGGGTCACCGGGCCCTCGGGGGTGCGGGTAGCGCGCCAGACCGAGCCGTCGGGGTCCAGCCGGAAGGTCGGGTCCTGGGCGCCCCGGCGCAGCGTGCGCAGCATCGTGGTCACCGGGACGGGCCGGCCCGGGGCCCAGCGCAGTTCCCCCTCCGGCCTCACGCCTCCACGGTAAGCGGCTGCGGGGACCGCGCGGAACCCTCCCGCGGCCCGCGGGTCGCCAGGAAGGACCCGGCGAGCACGAGGGCGAACCCGGCGATCGTCGCGGCGGTGATCCGCTCCCCCAGGACGACCGCGCCCGCCGCGACGGCGACCACGGGGTTGACGTAGACGACGGCGGTCGAGCGCACCGGCCCGATGCGGGCGACGAGGGCGAACAGCACGAGGAACGCCCCGGCGGTGCAGACGAGGGCCAGCACGACGACCGAGGCGACCACCGGCGCGGACGGGAAGGTGTCGGGCAGGCCCGGCCCCAGCGCGACGACGGGCACGTAGACGAGCGCCGACAGCAGCAGGCTGGCCAGGACGACCGCCATCGCGGGCAGGTCGGCCAGGTACCGGGCCAGGACCGCCGGGCCGATCGCGTAGCCGACGACGACGACGGCGAGCTCGGCCACGGCCCCGCCCTGCCCGGGCCCGAGGTCGAGACCGACGAGGGTCGCGACGCCGAGGGTCCCGAGCCCGAGGCCGAGCCAGCCGGCCGTCCCGAGGCGCTCGGCGCGCCGCGTCGCGAAGGCGACGACGACGCCGACGGCGGGGACGGCCGAGATGACGACCGCGGTCGTGGAGCTGGGCAGGTCGTGCTCGGCGCGGGCCAGGAAGAGCCAGGGGCCCACGATCTCGAAGCCCGTGTAGGCCGCGACGGCCTTCCAGTGCCGCGCCAGCGCCGGCAGGCAGGCGCGGACCTCCTTGCGGGACAGCGCGATCGGGGCGAGCACGAGGGTGGCGAGCGCGGTCCGGGCCAGGACGAGGGTCGAGGGGGCCAGTTCCTGGCCGGCGACGGCGATGAGCAGGTACGGGATGCCCCAGGCGACGCCGAGGGCGGCGAAGAGCAGGGTGGTGCGGCGGGTCACGCCCCCGATGCTCCTCCCCCGCGAACGTTCAGTCCATCTAGACTTCCCTCATGGCTCTCGACAGCGAGGACTTCACGATCGACCTGCGGCGGCTGCGCCTGCTGCGCGAGGTGGAGCGCCGCGGCACGGTGGCCGCGACGGCCGGCGCCCTGCACCTGACCCCGTCGGCGGTCTCCCAGCAGCTGGCCGGGCTCGCCCGCGACCTCGACGTCCCGCTGCTGGAGCGCCAGGGGCGCGGCGTGCGGCTGACGGGTCAGGCGCGGGTCCTGCTCGCCCACGCCGACGCCGTGGCCGCCCAGCTGGAGAAGGCCCGCGCCGACCTGCTGGCCTTCGACGCCGGGCTGGTGGGCGAGGTCCGCATCGGCTCGCTGGCCACCACCGTCTTCGCCGTCGTGGCCCCCGCGCTGCGGCGGCTGCGCGCCGAGCGGCCGGGCCTGCGGCTGCTGGTCCGCGAGCGCGAGCCCGTCGCCGCGGTCGCGGGCCTGGACGCGGGCGAGCTCGACGTCGTCGTCTCCGTCGACCACCCGGGCGGCCCGCGCCGCGACGACGCCCGGTACGACCGGGTCGACCTGCTGACCGACGTGCTCGACGTGCTGCTGCCCGCCGACCACCCGCTGGCCGGTGCCGCCGAGGTGGACCTGGCGGAGCTGGCCCACGAGGAGTGGGTGGCGTCGGCCACCGACGACGCGTGCGCGCAGATCACGCTGGGCGCGTGCGCGGCCGCGGGTTTCGCCCCCGACGTCCGGCACCACGCGGCCGAGTACGACGCGCTGGCGGCGCTCGTGGCCGCCGGGGCGGGGGTGGCCCTCGTGCCGCGCCTGGCGCACCCGTTGCGGCCCGGCGGGTTGCGGGTGGTCCCGCTGGCCGGGCCGGCCCCGGCGCGGTCGATCTACGCGGCGACGCGGGCCGGGCGGGGCGCGGACGCCCCCACGGCCGCGGTGCTGGAGGAGTTCCGCCGGGTGGCGGCCGAGCGCCCCGACGGGGCGGGCACCGCGGTCACCCCTTGACGCGCTTGCTGAGTAATCGTGTAATCGAAGCATGAGCGACGACGCCGACATCGCGGCCTGGCTGTCCGGCCGGCTGCCGCAGGACTGGTTCGAGACCGCCCCCGCGGTCTCCGTCGACCGCGAGGAGATCGTGGTCACGGGACGGCTCGCCGTCCCCGACGGCACCGAGGGCGGGACCGCCGCCACCCGCCGCGCCGAGGCGGGCCGCATCGCCCGCTTCCGCGAGGAGACCCGCCCCGCGCGCATGCGCATCGCCGACGAGGCCGAGTCCCTGTTCGGCCGCAAGGTCGCCTGGGGCGCGGCGTGCGGCCAGACCGAGGAGCTGTTCACCAACCTCGCCACCCCCGTCATGACCCGCCTGCGGCAGCCGCAGCGCCAGGTGCTCGACACCCTCGTCGACGCCGGCGTCGCCCGGACCCGCTCCGAGGCCCTGGCCTGGTGCGTGCGCCTGGTCGGGCAGCACCAGCAGGACTGGATCCAGCAGCTGCGCGAGGCCCTCTCCGGGGTCGAGCAGGCCCGCGCCGCGGGGCCGCGGTAGCCCCGGCAGCAGCACCTCCTCCGCGACGGTCTCGAAGCAGCCGCGCCCGGGGGGCTCGCCGGCGAACGGCGACCGGTGGGTGGTCAGCCCCGCGCGGCGGGCTCCGGGTGGCGGTCGGCGCGCGCGGTCCGCCCCCGGCGCTTGACCTCGTACATCCGCGCGTCGGCCTCCCGCAGCAGCCCCGGGACGTCGTCGCCGTGCTCGGCCAGCAGCGCGACCCCGATGCTCGCGCCCACCCGCACCGTGACGTCCTCGACCGCGACCGGTGCGCTCAGGACCTCCACGAGCCGGCGCGCCAGCGCCCCGGCGTCCGCCGCGGACGCCTCCGCCGCGAACACGGCGAACTCGTCCCCGCCCAGCCGGGCGGCGACGTCGTCGTGCCGCAGGACCCGGCGCAGGCGGCGGGCGACGGCGCGCAGCAGCTCGTCGCCGACGAGGTGGCCGAAGCCGTCGTTGACCTGCTTGAAGCCGTCGAGGTCGATGAGCAGCAGCGCCCCGCCGGCACCGGGGGCGGCGGGCAGGGCCCCGGCGAGCGCCGCCAGCAGCCGGCCCCTGTTGGGCAGGCCCGTCAGGCCGTCGTGGTCGGCGCGGTGCTGCAGCTCCGCGAGGTGCTCGTGCTCGGCCTGGCGCAGGCGGGCGCTGTCGACGACGAGGGCGCCCTGCAGGGCCAGCTGGCGGGCCACCCGGCGGTCCCGCTCGGTCCAGGTGCGGGCGCGGGTGACGTCGCCGCACACGACCATGCCGACCGGGCCGCGGGCCGACAGCAGCGGCATGGCCGCGTAGGAGCGCAGCTGCATGGTGGAGATGAACCCGCCGGGGCGACCGGGCTGGACGGCGGCGCAGTCGGCCAGGACCGGCCCGCGGGTGTCCTCGGCGTGCCGCCACACCGGGGAGTCGGCGGCGCGGGTGCCGACGAGCTGGGCGCGCAGGGCCGCCGCGGTGCCCGCGGGGACGCCGACGTCGAGGACGTCGAGGATGCGGGTGTCCTCGGCGGACAGGTGCACGGCGACGCGCTCGGCGCGCAGGACGTCGGCGGTCACGCGGGCCAGCACCTCGGCGGCCTCGCGCACGGACGCGGCGCGGGTGCCCTCCTCGAACAGCCGCCGCACGGCGTCGGTGACGTCGGCGTCCAGCCGGCGGGTGCGGCGGTTCTCCTCGGCCTTGACGACGACGGCGACGTGGTGGGCGAGGTCGGCCAGGACGTCGGGGCGCGGTTCGGCCCGGCTGGCGGTCGCGGGCCGGCGGGTCAGTTCCAGCAGGCCCAGCGGCTCGCCGAGCACCCGCAGCGGGACGACCACCGCGTCGGGGTCGACGAGGGCCGGGGCGGGGACCAGCCGCGCGCGGCGGACGCCGCAGGGGCCGGCGAGCCGGTCCACGACGAGCCCCAGCACGCGGTCCAGGTCGGCGGGGCCGTGCGTGACGGCGTCGAGCAGGTCGGCGCGCAGGGCGGACTGCGCGTCGGGCGACGGCGCAGCGGACGGTTCCACGTCTTGGTGCTCGGCCGGTGGGGGCGCGAGCTGGACCGTTCGGCGCCCCGGCGGCGAGGTTTCACCCGGCTGCCGCAGGCCCGGGCGGGACCGTCACGCTCCGGGGGCCGGGGAGGGCCCCGCAGAGTGCTTGATCCCCGCAGTGCTCGATCACCGCGAGGTCCCGCGGTGATCGAGCACTGCGGTGATCAAGCACTGCGGGGATCGGGCACGGGGGCGTCGAAGGTCTCCGGGCAGTCCCGCAGCGCCCGGGCCATCGCGGCGGTCCCGTCGAACTGGAAGCCGAGCTGGGTGGCGTAGGCGGCGCAGGCCTCCACCTTGGCGTCCAGCTCCGCGGGTTCGGCGCGGCGCGCGGTGCCGGTGGGGGTCTGGGCCCCGGGGCGCAGCACGTACGGGGTGTCGGCCCACCGGGCCAGCGGCAGCCCCCGGCGCACGGCGAGCGCGTCGACGGCGGCCCGCACGTGCCGGTGGTCGACGTGGTCCCCCAGGCCCTGCGGGCCCAGCAGCAGGTCCACCGGGCCGCCGAGGCGGTCCGCGTCGAGGAAGCCCTCCAGGGCGGCCCCGACGGTGGCCGGGCCGTCCTCGTCGCCGGCCGCGACGGGCCCGAACAGGGCCGCGGCGCTGCCGTACCCGCGGTGCGGGGCCTCGGCCAGGGGCAGGTGGTGGCCCGTGGTGCCCAGGGCCGCCATCGCGGCGGCGTCCTCGGCGCGGCGCACGGCCATGTAGTCCACCTCCGGGCCCAGGCCCTTGTCGGTCTGGCACGCCAGCGCGAACCCCGTCGGGTCGGGCACGGTCGCGGTGAACACCGTCACCACGTGCACCTGCGCGCCCGCCGCGGCCAGGCCGGCCAGCAGGGCGCCCGCCGAGAACGCCGCGTCGTCCAGGTGCGGGGAGACGGCCAGGACCCGGGTGGGGCTCACAGCAGGTGCGGGGTGGCCAGGAACCGGCAGTCGGCGTCCGCGGTCGCGGGCTCGACCCCGCGCCCGCGGCTGGTGGGCCGCTCCGCCGGGTCCAGCGCCGTCCACGCGGTGTCCGGGGTGGTCCCGGCGAGGCGGTCGTAGACGGCCTCCACGCGCGCGGTGAGGGCCGGCCACGACCACACGTCGCGCACCTCGGCCAGCGCCTGCTGGGCCAGCTTCGGGCCCAGGGCGGGGTCGTCCAGGAGGCGGCGCAGCGCCGCGGCGAGGCCCTCGACGTCCCCGACCTCGTGCAGCAGGCCGTTCTCCCCGTCGCGCACGCAGTCCACGACCCCCACGGTGCGGGTCGTCACGACCGGCAGGCCGGCCGCCATCGCCTCCAGGATGGTGTTGGAGAAACCCTCCGACTGGGTGGGCGAGACGAACACGTGCCCGTCGCGGTAGACCGCCGGGGCGTCGGTGTACGGGACGTAGCCGCGCTGCTCGACGGCCGCGCCCAGGCCCAGCTCGGCGACGAGGTCGGCCACGGCGGTGACGTCGGGGCCGATGCCGGAGACCAGCAGCCGCACGTCGCGGCCGTCCGCGCGCAGCGCGGCCAGGGCGTGCAGGAGGTCCAGGACGCCCTTGCGGCGGTCCACGCGGCCGTGGAACAGCAGCGTCACCGGGCCCTGCGCGGGCAGCGCGCCGACGGCGGTGTCGTCGGCGGGGGTGAAGGCCGTGGTGTCGGTGGCCCCGCCGACCAGGTCGAAGCGGGCCGGGTCGGTGCCGTGGTGCTCGACGACCTCGTCGGCGAACGTCTGCGAGCCGATGAGGACGGCCCCGGCGTGGTCGAGGACGGTGCGGATGCCCACCGAGTGCGCCGGGCAGCACAGCCCGACCCAGTGCCCGTCGCCGCCCTGGACGCTGACCACCGACGGCAGCCCCAGGGACGCCGACGCCTCCAGGACCGCCATGCCGGTGGGCCAGGCGTACTGGGCGTGCAGCAGGTCGAAGGGTTCCTCGGCGTGCAGGCGCTCGACGGTGGCGCGCATCGTGGCGATGTCGGCGTCGAAGTCGGCGGGGGCGCCGTCGGCGACCCGCTGCTCCCCCAGCGCCTCCAGCCCCACGGCGCGCACCCCCGCGGGGACGCGGTCGGCCGGGGGCGGGCCCCCGCCGTAGACGGCGCTGCCGGTGGGGTCCCCGCGGAACTGCGAGACGAGCACGACGTCGTGGCCGCGGGCCACGAGACCCTCCAGCAGCTTCTCGGCGTAGACGCTCATGCCCGAGACCGCCGGCCAGTAGCGGCGGCTGACGAAGCAGATCCTCATGCGGTCCATCCCTTCGCGCGGGCCACGGCGGCCGCGTGCAGTGCCGGTTCGCGGTACAGCGGGTACAGGTCGCCCAGGACCCGGTCGAGCGCGGCGCGGTCCAGCCACGCCGGGCCGCCGACGCGCTCGCGCGCGGCGTCGGTGAGGTGGACGGGGGCGGCGGTGGCGGGGACCCCCGCGGCGCCGGGGACGCCCAGGCCGACGATGCCGTGCAGCCCGGTGCGGCCGTCGCCGCGTTCCAGCAGGTCGCTCAGGCCGCGCTCGCCGATGCGCCCGTAGCTGACGATCTCGACCTCCAGGCCGGGCACGACGACGCGGGCCACGGCGACGTCCCCGTGCGAGCAGTCCAGGACGAGGACGTCGAAACCCCGCTCGCGCAGCAGCCCGACGAGGTGCGCGGCCAGCGCCTGCTGCTCGTCGGCGCCCTCGGGGGCGTCCCACGTGGGCAGGGTGTCGAAGCGCCGGCGGCTGCGCTCGGCCAGCACGACGGGTTCGAGCAGCGCCCGCAGCTGCGCGGCGTCGCGCTGGAGCCAGCCGAGCATCCCGCGCAGCGCGCGCTGCTCCTGGGTGGAGGGGTCGGCGGCGTAGCGGTCGACGTACCCGTCGGGGCTGATGGCCCGCACGGCGTCGAGGTCGCCGTGGGTGAACGCCTTGCGCGAGCGTGCCGCGGCGAACTCCAGGACGGCCTTGCGCAGCGCCACCTCGCGGTCGGGGTGGGCGGCCTCGCCGGCGGCGGTCACCATGACCGGTTGCAGGGGGTGCTCGTCGGCGCCGACGACGGTGACGTTGACGATCCCCGACCAGTCGTTGGCGAGCTTGGGCACGACGTGCACCCCCTGTGCGCGCAGCTTCGCCAGCGCCTCGCGCGTCACGGGGTCCTGCACGTACCCGTCACCGGGGCCGAGGTCGAGGACGACGCCGGTGTCCAGGGCGCGGAAGCGGGTGCCGTTGCCGTCGCGCTGGAGGAGCTCGCCGATGCCGTGGGCCACGGCCCGGTCCAGGCTGTCCCCGGCCCCGAGGCCGTTGCCGTGGCGGGTCACCAGGCGCGGCAGGTCGTCGATGAACCCCGGGGGGAGCTCGTCGGCGTCGCGCAGCACGACGTCGGCGGGGGCCCAGACCCGTTCCCCCGTGCCGAACCGCTGCAGCGGCAGCCAGTTCAGCGGCGCGTCGGGGGCGTAGGCGGCGCCCGCGTCCAGGCACACCGCGGGCGGGTCCAGCACGGCGTCGGCGCCGAACTCGGCGACGAGGTCGGCGCGGGTGCCGCGGCGGTGCTCCAGGGTGGAGACCTTCCGGCGCAGCAGCCCCAGCTCGGCGGACTCGCCCCAGCTGGAGCGGCGGGCGTCGGCGTCGGTGGCGCCGTAGCCGTGGCCGATGGCCGCCGCGCCGGCGGTGCCGGTCGCCGCGATCGTCCACCAGGACGGCACGCCGACGGTGTCGAGGCGGTAGGTGGGGAACTGGAACCGGTCGCGCTCGCCGAGGACGTCGCGGAACCGGTCGGTGGCGCGGTGGTCGCCGCCCTCCTGCACGGGGTGGTCGACGGTCAGGGGGTGGGTGGTCCTCACGCGAACACCCCGACCTTCGCGGCGAGGACGTCCATCGGGACGGGTGCCGCCGACGGCGGGTTGGCGAGCATGTGGTCCACCAGGGCGACGACGTGGCGGGTGGTGACGCCGCGGGCGAACTCGAACGGGCTGAACACGGTGTCGAACTCCAGCGCGCCGACGATCTCGCGCATGCTGCGCAGCTCGGCGCGCGAGAGCGGGATCTGCGCGTGGAACGCCTTGTGGGCGCTGAGGGCCGTGGCGTTCCCGTCGGCGTCGAGGTCGATCTTCAGGGAGTCCCCGCAGAAGAACAGCCCGCGGTCGGCGTCGTGCAGGACGCTGTGCCCGGGGAAGTGCCCGCCCGTGCGGTGCAGGGTGATGCCGGGGGCCAGTTCCGTCCGGTCGTCGGCGGGCCAGGTGACGCGGAACGCCTTGGTCCAGGTGAGGTCGTGGACCCCGACCGAGACGACGGGCGGGTCGAGCTCGTCCTGCAGCTGCCACAGCCCGCCGAAGCCGTGGACGTGGCTGGAGGCCAGGACGCGCAGCCCGCCGCGGCGGCGCAGCTCGGCCAGCGCGTCCGCGGAGTACCAGGGCGCGGCCTCGAAACCCAGCAGGCCGTCGGCGGTCTCCAGGACCCACCCGTGCGAGCCCAGGCCCACGACGGGGTCGCACCAGAACTCCGTGACCCCCGGGACGGCCTCGCGCCACGACGTCGTCACCAGGGCGTCGACCTCGGTCTCGCGCAGGAACGCGAAACCGTCCACGGGCAGTTCGTTGCGGACGTCCGAGCACACCGGGCACGACGGCGGCGGGGTGTGGGCGAACCAGCGCTGCCAGTGCCCGCAGTTCGTGCACGAGTACGCGCGGTGCTGGCGGTGGGCCCGGGTGGGCAGCGGCGCCAGTTCCCCGGCGCGGACACCGCGCAGGGCGTGGGAGTCGTCGGGGCCGGTCATCGTCGTGCCTCCAGGGTCGCGGGCTGCGGGGACGCGGGCGGGGTCGCGGACTCGGGGGCACCGGACTCGGGGGCACCGGCGCCGATGGCTTCGTGCAGCAGGTGCAGCAGGCGCAGGTCGCGCGCCATCGGGAACCGCCACGGCGACCCGCCGGTCACCGCGGCCTCCAGCGCGCGCAGTTCCCCGGTGAACGGGGACGTCTCGCCGTCGAACTCGACGTCGCGTGACTCGCCCGTGGCGGCGTCGACGAACTCGACGCGGCCCCCGGCGTCCTGACCCATGGTGTTCGTCAGGACGAGCTGGCCGGCCGTCCCGACGATCTCCAGGCGGCGCCGCGGCAGGGTCTCCACGGTGTTGAAGGAGTTCGAGATCGTCACCAGCACCCCCGAGGCCGTGCTGCCCACGAGGACGGAACCGTCGTCCACGGCGTAGTCGTGGACGCGGTGCTGCAGGAGGGTCGTGGCCCGCACGACGTCCTCGCCCAGCAGCGTCCCCACGAGGTCCAGGCCGTGCGGGGCGAGGTCCACGTACGCCCCGCCACCGGCGCGGACGGGGTCGACGCGCCAGTTGTCGCCCGTGGTGCTGCCCGGCGGCGCCCAGCCCGGCGGCAGCCAGCAGGCGTACACGACCCGGACGGCCGTCACCGTGCCCAGCTCGCCGCGGGCGAGCATCCCCGCCACGACCTCGTGGGCGGGGTGGAACCGCTGGTCGAACGCGGTCGCGGCCACGACCCCGGCCTGCTCGCAGCCGGCCACCAGGGCCGCGGCGTCGTCGAGGTCGGCGGCGAGGGGTTTCTCGCACAGAACGGCCAGACCGGCCTGCGCGGCGGCCAGCGCGACCTCGCGGTGGGCGTGGTTCGGGGTCGCCACGTAGGCGATCTGCGCCCCGGGGGTGGCGAAGGCCGCGGCGAGGTCGTCGTGGGCGAGCGCGCCGGGGAACCGGGCGGCCAGGGACCGCGCGGCGTCGAGGTCGCGGTCGACGACGGCGACGACGCGGCTGCTGTCGGAGGCGGCCAGGGCGGGGGCCATGTGGTCGCGCGCGACCCAGCCCGCACCGGCGATGACCCAGCCGGTGCGTCCGTCGTGCTGCTGGTCGTGCTGGGCGGGGACGGTCACGGAACTCCTCGATCGGTGGGTTTCAGCGCACGGGGATGCCGGCGCCGGCGAGCACGCCGAGCTGGAACTGCTGCACGGCACCGGGGTGCACGATGTCCAGGTCGTCGAGGGCCTGGGCGGCGGTGAACGCGGCGGCGCGGGCGTGGTGGTGGACCTGCAGGACGCGGTCCAGCACGTCGGCGGTGTTGAACACCCGCCCGACGTCCGTGCCCGTCGTCTCCCGTTGCGGGAGCAGGTCCCGCAGGTGCGCGGCCAGGCCGGCCGGCAGCTGCCGCAGGGACCGTTCCTCCAGGGCGGCCAGCACGGGCAGGTAGTGCTCGCCGAGCAGCACCTCGCCGCCGAAACCCGCGTCGGGCAGGTCGCCGTTGGGCAGGTGGTGGGCCAGCGCCACGAGGAACGCCGTACCGCGCTGCACCCCGAAGCGGGGCGCGACGAGGGCGGAGTACACGGCGGTGACGAAGCAGTGGTCGCCGTGGCTCTCGGGCGGTTCGACGACGACGCGCGGGAGTTCGGGGTGGGTGGCCCCGGCGCGCGGCTGGCGCACGAGGGCGTCGACGAACGGCGGCGCGGCGGGCAGCAGGTCCTCGTCGAAGGGGTCGGGGTCCAGCGCCGCGCGCAGGTCGGCGAGGTCGCCGAAACCCCCCTGCGCGGTGGCCGCGACGGCGTCGAAGGCGCGCTGCAGCACGGTCAGGCGTTCGGCGCGGTCCAGGCCCGCGGTGGCCAGCACACCGGCGTCGACACCGGCCAGCCGGGCCGCGACGAGGGTGTGCGCGACCTCGCGCAGCGCCAGCCGCTGCACCTGTTCCGGGGACCAGTCCCGCAGCAGGAGCCGCCAGGAACGGGTGAAGGCGCGGTCGGCCAGCGAACCGGGGCCGCGGGCGTCGCGCAAGCGCTTCACGTCCGCGACCTCCCGCAGGAGGGTCAGGGTGGAGGGTTCGACGACGGGCGCGTCGGTACCGGGAGTGGTCGCGGGGAGTTCACCGGGGTTCACGGGGGCGGTCACCGCTGACCTCGCTCACCCGCGGTCTGGATGAAGAGCACCAGAACACCATGCCCGCGCCCCCCGGGGTCCGCGCGCCGAACTCCCGTGAGGATCCTCACCGGTTCTCGCGGTGCGGGGCCCCTGCGGACGTGGTTACGTCGAACCGGGACCGTCCCGTCGCCGGTCCTGGAACCAACGGTTCACGGGCAGTTCGCCGCGGCTCCACCACCCGGTCACGCCGACGTCGCCGTCCCGCACCCCACCGCGACCCGAGGAGCCCTCGTGCCCGTTCCCCCGACCCCCACGACCCGCTTGGCGTACAACGCCAACGGCCTGCGCTCGCTGGACGTCCACGACGCCGTCCGCACCCTGGCCGACCTCGGGTACGACGGGATCGAACTGTCCCTGAACCACCAGCACGTCGACCCGTGGACGTTCTCGGCCGCCGACGCCGAGCGCCTGCGCGCCACCCTGGCGGACACGGGCCTGACGGCCTGCAGCCTGGCCACCGGCGACCCGCACCTGCTGGGCGACTCCCCGTTCGAACCCGCCCTCGTCGACCCCGACCCCGCCGAGCGGGCCCGGCGGCTGGACCTGCTGCAGCGCGGCGTCCGCGCCGGCGTCCTCGTCGGCGTCCCGCTGGTGGTGTTCTCCTCGGGCCGCCGGCGGCCCGAGGTGAGCGCCGCGCAGGCCGACGCCTGGTTCGACGAGGCCGTGGCCGTGCTGCTCGACACCCTGCACGAGTCCCTCGACGCGGCCGGGCTGCCCCGCGGCAGCACCGTGCTGGGCATCGAGCCCGAACCGGACTTCCACTACCGGACGAACGCCGAGGTGGCGGCCGTGCTGGAGCGCACCGGCAGCCCGGACCTGTGGCTGAGCCAGGACCTGGGGCACTGCGTCGTCGTCGAGGACGACGCGCTGGCCTCCCTGGAGCGGCACCTGCCGGTGACGCGGCACCTGCAGGTGGAGGACATCGCCGACCGGGTGCACGCGCACCTGGTCCCCGGGGACGGCGACGTGGACTTCGACGCCGTGGGCGCGGTGCTGGCCTCGGGGTTCGACGGCTGGATCAGCGTGGAGCTGTACGACCACGACCCGGTGCACCGGGAGGCCGCGCGCCGCAGCCGGGAGTTCCTGCGCGAGGCGTTCCCCACGCTGCGCGGGTCCGGCACCACGCTCGACCTGACCGCGGCTGGCCCGCTGCGCGAGCGCGTCGCGGTGTCCAGCGGGTCGTCGCGGTCATGATTGTCAACCCGTGGTTGACAATCCCCGGAGTGTCAACCTATGGTTGACGCCATGACGGAACCCACCCAGCTCGTCCGGCTCGACGACCTCGTCCGCACCGTCACCGGACGCCACGACGACCCCCTGGACCGCCTCAGCGACGCCGTCCTCCTCGGCGAGCACCTCGGCGAGACGGCCGACGCCCTCATCGGCCACTTCGTCGACCAGGCCCGCCGCTCCGGCGCCTCCTGGACCCGGATCGGCGCCAGCATGGGCGTCACCCGGCAGGCCGCGCAGAAGCGGTTCGTCGGCCGGGACACCGATGGGGACGAGGACGCACCCGCCCCGCTGGACCCCAGCCAGGGGTTCAGCCGGTTCACCGACGCCGCCCGCGCCGTCGTCGTCGGCGCCCAGGAACTCGCCCGCCGCGAGGAGAACGCGACCATCGGGGTGCCGCACCTCCTGCTGGCCCTCCTGGCCGACGCGGACGGCGCCGCGGCGCGCGCCGTCACGGCCCAGGGGGCCGACCTGGAGGAGGTGCGCCGCGTCACCCGCGCCTCGCTGCCCGCCCCGGCCGGGGACGTCCCGGCGCTCATCCCCTTCGACGCCCACGCGCGCGCGGTGCTGGAAGGCACCTTCACCGAGGCCGTGCGCCGCGGCGCCGACCACGTCGACGACGTCCACGTGCTGCTGGCCGTCCTGGCCGCCGAGGACGGGACCGGCGTGCTGGCCGGGCTGGGCGTGCGCGCGGACCGCGTCAGCGGCTGACCGCGACCACCCCGTGCAGGTGGCACGCCGCGGCGTGCTCACCGCTGAGGTCACCGCCGTGCGCCCCCGGCACCGGCTGCAGGGCCGGGTCGACCGTGGGGCACGGCTCGAACGCCGCCGGGCAGCGGGTGCGGAACCGGCACCCCGAGGGGACGCGCGCCGCGGACGGCACGTCCCCCGACAGCACGATCCGTTCCCGCGACCGCTCCCGCGCCGGGTCCGGCACGGGCACCGCCGACAGCAGCGCGCGCGTGTACGGGTGCTGCGGGTCGGCGCTGAGGTCGGCGGCCGGGGCGACCTCCACGACGCGCCCGAGGTACATGACGGCGATCCGGTCCGACAGGTGCCGGACGGCGGCCAGGTCGTGGGACACGAACAGCAGCGTCAGCCCCAGCTCCCGCTGCAGGGACCGCAGCAGGTTCAGCACCTGCGCCTGCACGCTGACGTCCAGCGAGGCGATGGCCTCGTCGCACACCACGAAGTCCGGTTCACCGGCCAGGGCGCGGGCGATCCCCACGCGCTGGCGCTGACCACCGGAGAACTCGTGCGGGTACCGCGACGCCACCGACGGGTCGAGACCGACGAGCTCGAGCAGCTCGGCGACCCGCGCCGGGCGGGAACCGGACCGCAGGCCGTGCACCTGCAGCGGCTCGGCCACCGTCTGCCCCACGGTCATCCGCGGGTCCAGGCTGGCGTAGGGGTCCTGGAACACCATCACGGCGCGCCGGCGCAGCGACCGCAGCGCCCGCGCCGACAGGCCCGTGACGTCCGTCCCGTCGAACTCGACGGAACCCCCCGTGGGTTCCACGAGCCGCAGCAGGGCGTTGCCGAGGGTCGACTTCCCGCACCCGGACTCCCCCACCAGGCCCAGCGTCTCGCCGCGCAGCACGTCCAGGTCGACGCCGTCCACGGCGCGCACCGCGCCGGTCTGCTTGCGGCGCAGTCCCTTCGAGCGCACCGGGAAGTGCACCTGCAGGTCGCGGGCCCGCACCAGCACGTCGTTCACGAGTCCACCTCCGGGGTCGTGCAGAACGTCGCGGCGCGGTGCGTGCGGCCCACCGGGACCAGTGGCGGCTGCTCGGTGGCGCACCGCACGTCCCCCCGCACGGGGCACCGCGGGTGGAACACGCACCCCGGCGGCAGGTCGGTGGGCGGCGGCGGGGTCCCGGGGATCGCGACCAGGTCCTCGCCGGGGTCCCGCAGCGAGGGCAGGGAACCCAGCAGGCCCCGCGTGTACGGGTGGGCGGGGGCGGAGAACACCTCCTCGACCGAGCCGTCCTCCACGCACCGCCCCGCGTACATCACCAGCACCCGGTCCGCGATGCCCGCCACGACCCCCAGGTCGTGGGTGATCCACACGACGCCCGTGCCGTGCTCGGACTGCAACCGCGCGACGAGTTCGAGGATCTGCGCCTGCACCGTGACGTCCAGGGCCGTCGTCGCCTCGTCGGCGATGAGCAGCTTCGGCGACCCCGCCAGCGCGATGGCGATGCCGACGCGCTGGCGCATCCCCCCGGACAGCTCGTGCGGGTAGCGGTCCAGGGTGCCGCGGGGGTCCGGCAGCCCCACGTCGGCGAGCAGTTCCGCGGCCCGTTCCCGCGCGGCGCGCTTGGAGGTCACCGCGCGGTGGGCCAGCAGCCCCTCCCCGACCTGCCGGCCGACGGTCAGGACGGGGTTCAGCGAGGTCATGGGGTCCTGGAAGACCGTGCCGATGCCGTTGCCGCGGACCGTCCGCAGCTGCGCCTCCGACATCGCCAGCAGGTCGCGGCCGTCGAACTCGGCCCGGCCGCTGACCCGGGCGTGGCCGGGCAGCAACCCCAGCAGGGCCGTGACGGACACGCTCTTGCCGCTGCCGGACTCCCCCACGACCGCGACGGTCTCCCCGGCCGCGACCGAGAGGTCCAGGCCGTTGACGATGTGCGCGGTGCCCCGCGCGGTGTCCATCGACACCCGCAGGTCCTGCACGTCCAGGACGTTCACCGGCGCCTCCTCCCGAACGTCCGCTTCCCCGCCTGCAGCGCGCTGCGCTGCTGCGGGTCCAGCACGTCGCGCAGCCCGTCGCCCAGCAGGTTGAAGGCCAGCACCAGCAGCACGATCGCCAGGCCGGGGAACACCGCGATCCACCAGGCCAGGTCGACGTACTCGCGGCCCTCGGACAGCATCCGGCCCCAGCTCGGCGCGGGCGGCTGCGTCCCCAGGCCCACGAACGACAGGGCCGCCTCGGCGAGCACGGCGAACGCCAGGCTCACCGACGTCTGCACGATGACCGGCGGCGCCGCGTTCGGCAGCACGTGCCGGAACAGCAGCCGCAGGTCCGAGGCCCCGATCGAGCGGGACGCGCGGACGTACACGGTCTCGCGGACCCCCAGCACCGACGAGCGGGTGACGCGCGCGAAGACCGGGGTGTAGGTGATGGCGATGGCGATCATCGCGTTCGTGGTGCCGGGCCCGAGGATCGCGATGACGGCGATCGCCAGCAGCATCGCGGGGAACGCGAAGAGGACGTCCATCGCCCGCATGAGCACGGTGTCCACCCAGCGGCCGTAGAACCCGGCGAACAACCCGACGAGGACACCGGCGACGAGGGACAGGCCCACCGCGACGACGCCGACCTGCAGCGACACCCGCGCGCCCAGGACCACCCGGGACAGGATGTCGCGCCCCAGGTCGTCGGTGCCGAACCAGTGCGCGGCGCCGGGGGGCTGCAGGCGGTCGGCGACGTCGACGTCGTTGGCCCCCGACGGGGCGAGCTGGTCGTCGAGCAGCGCCACGAGCACGACCACGACGAGCACGACCGCGCCGAACAGCGCCGGCGGCGAGGACAGCAGGAGCTTCAGGCCGTCGAGGAAGGCGTTGCGCCGGGGCCGGACCGAGACCTGCGGCACCGGCTGCACGGCGGTCACGACGCGATCCTCGGGTCGAGCTTGGAGTACAGCAGGTCCACCACCAGGTTCAGGACGAGGAACACGACCGCGAACAGCAGCACCGCACCCTGCAGGACGGGGTAGTCGCGCGCCTGCACCGACTGCAGCGCCAGCAACCCCAGCCCCGGCCACGCGAAGACGATCTCGACGACGACCACCCCCGACAGCAGGTACGCCAGCTGGACGCCCGTCACGGTGACCAGCGGCAGCAGCGCGTTGCGCAGCACGTGCCAGTTCAGGACGGCCCGCGGCCCCAGCCCCTTGGCCCGGGCCGTGCGGACGTGCTCGGCCGACAGGGCCTCCAGGACGCTGGAGCGGGTGAACCGCGTCAGGACGCTGCCCGAGACCAGCCCGGTCGTCACGGCGGGCAGCACGAGGGAGCGCGCCCAGCCCAGCGGGTCCTGGGAGAACGGGACGTACCCGCTGGCCGGGAACCAGCCCAGGGTCCCGGCGAACACGAGGATGAGCATGATGCCCATCCAGAACTCCGGCACCGAGATCCCGATCTGGGACACCACCGTCCCGAACCCGTCGAGGAACGACCGCGGCCGCAGCGCCGACGCCGTGCCCAGCGGCACCGCGATGAGCAGCGCCACGACGATCGAGGCGAGCGCCAGCGACACCGTCGCGGGCAGCCGTTCGAGGATGAGCAGCGTCACGGGGTCGCCGGAGCGGAAGCTCACCCCGAGGTCGCCGGTGAGGGCGTGCCCGATCCAGGACAGGAACTGCGTCAGGACGGGCTGGTCGAGCCCGGCGCGTTCGCGCAGCGCGTCGTAGGTGGACTGGTCGAAGCGGGTGCCCAGCGCCAGCCGGACCGGGTCGCCGGGGACCAGGTGCACCAGCAGGAACGTCAGGACGCTCACCCCGAGCAGGACGACGACGGCCTGCAGGACGCGCCGCACCGCCACGCCGGTCACGAGGGCAGCGCCACGGTGTCGAAGTTCACCGCCTTGTCGGCCCGGACCTGGTACCCGGTGACGCCCTTCTTCCAGACCTGCACGGCGTCGGGGTTGTAGAGGTACAGGTACGACACGTCGTCGACGATCTGCTTGGCGGCCTGGTCGTACAGCTCCTTGCGCCGGGCCTCGTCCGGTTCGACGGCGCCGCGGTCGAGCAGGTCGTCGGTGACGGGGTTGGAGTACTTCTGGTAGTTGTTCGCCCCGCCCGTGCGGTGCTGGTCCTCGTAGAAGTCGGCGGGGTCGACGTTCCCGAGCCAGCCCAGCATGAACGCGTCGAAGTCGCCGCGGCCCTCGCGGTCCAGCCAGGTCGCGAAGTCCTCGGTCTGGATCTCGACGGTGATGCCCAGCGGTTCGAGCTGGCTGGCGATGACCTGCGCGGCGGTGACGGTCTCGGGGTACTCCGAGGTCACCATGAGCCCCATCGTCAGCGGCGTGGAGACCCCGGCCTGCTGCAGCAGCTGCTTCGCCTGGTCCACGTCGGTCGTGAAGGGCGCGTAGTCGTAGTACCACTTCGAGTCCTGCGGGATGGCCGTCTGGTTGACGCGCGCGGTGTCGAACTTCGCGGCCTCGGTGATGGCCTCGCGGTCCAGGGCGAACGCGACGGCCCGGCGCACCTCCACCTCGTCGAAGGGCGCCTTGGCGCAGTTCATCGCCAGGTACCAGTAGTCGACGCTGGCGACCTTGCCGAGCTCGACGGAGTCGTCCTCGCCGAGGTCGGCGAGCTTCTGCGGCGGGACGTTGTCGGTCCACTGCACCTGGTCGGTGGTCAGGGCGGTGAGGGCGGCGACGGGTTCGGTGATGAACTGGAACGTCACCCCGCCGATGTCCGGCGCCTGCCCCCAGTAGCCGTCGAAGCGCTCCAGCGAGATCTCGCTGGCGGAGGAGCCCTGCAGCGAGAACGGGCCGGTGCCCACGGCCTTCGTCGCCAGGGTCGACTCGTCGACGCCCTCGGGCAGGATCGCCATGCCCTTGAACGCGCCGATGCGCGAGAGCAGGTTCGGCGTGGGCTCGCTCAGCGTGATGACGACGTGCTGGTCGTCGGGGGCGGTGACGTCGGCGACGGTGGCGAACCGGGAGGAGTTGGCGAGGTCCTGGTCGATGATGCGCCGGTAGGAGAACACGACGTCGGCGGCCCGGAACGGGGAACCGTCGTGGAAGGTGACGCCCTGGGCGAGGGTGAACGTCCACGTGAGGCCGTCGGGGCTGGTCTCCCAGCTCGTCGCGAGGGAGGGCTGCATCGACAGGTCGTCGCCGTCGGGGACGACGAGGGTGTCGTAGACGTTCTCCAGCACCTGGAAGCTGGCGTACGCGGTGGTCTTGTGGGGGTCGAGCTGGTCGGGCTGGGCGCTGATGGCGGCGACGAACGCGCCGCCCCCCGAACCCCCCGAGGTGCCGCCGGTGTCGTCCCCGGTGTCGACGCCCTCCCCCGCGCTGCACGCGGTGGCGGCGACGAGCGGGGAGGCGGACAGGGCGGCCAGGACGGCTCTGCGGCGCACGGCGATCAGCTCCGGTCGGTCGGGGTCCAGGACGGGTACCGGCGCCTCACCCTGCCGAGAACCGCGGGCGAGCACCAATCGAGAACCCGGTGCCGCTGCTCTTCGTGATCAGATCGACACCTGCCTATGGGGCCCGGAAGTGCTTGATCACGGCAGTGCTTGATCACGGGGAGGTGGGGACGCCCGCGGTGATCAAGCACTTCGGTGATCAAGCACTTCGGTGATCAAGCACTTCGGTGATCAAGCACTTCGGTGATCAAGCACTTCGGTGATCAAGCACTTCGGGGGTCGAGCGCTCCTGGGTCAGGACGGGGTGCGGCCGGCGCGGGCGCGGTGCCCGGCCAGGGCGGTGAAGGCCAGCAGCAGGTCCGAGACCGTCAGCAGCACCCGCGAGCCCAGCACCACGACGGCCGCCGCGCCGGACCCGGTGGCCAGGGCGAGGACGGCGCCCAGCACCAGCTCGCGCGCGCCCGCCCCGGCCGGGGCCAGGACGACGAGGAACCCGACCGTCCAGGCCAGCGCGTACCCGCCCACGGCCAGGGCCAGGGTCGAGGGCGCCGACCAGTCCACGCCGACGGCGCGGGTCAGGACGAACACCTGCAGCCCCACCGCGAGCCAGGACGCCAGCGCCCAGCCCGCCGAGGCCAGCAGCCCGCGCAGGGTGACGCGGTGCTCCAGGGGTTCCTGCCGGGCCAGCCGCAGCAGCACCCGCAGCAGCGGGTTGATGACCCGCGGGACCAGCAGCACCAGCAGCAGCGGCGTGAGCCAGCCCAGCCAGCCGGTCCACTCCCAGCCGGGCAGGCGCCGGCCGTGCAGGGCCAGCGGCAGGACCCCGGTGACCAGCAGCGACGCCGTCGTCATGGACACCAGCAGCGCCACCGCCAGCGCCGAGCCGGTGCGCCGGCGCGGCACGCCGTGGTCGCGGGCCAGCTCAGCCTGGGCGACGAACTGGAAGACGGTGCCGGGGATGTACCGGCCGAGCTGGCCGACGAAGAACACCCGGGCGGCGGCCGCGACGGGCAGCGGGGAGCCGAGGTCGGCCAGGACGGCGCGCCAGGACGCGCCCGACAGCGCGACGTTGGCCAGCGACAGCACGAGCGCCAGCAGCACCGACACCGCGTCGAGGCGGGACCAGGCGTCGGCGATCGCGGCGCGGTCGCGCACGACGTACGCGACCGCGAGGGCCAGGGCCACCACGAGGAACCCGACCCGCAGCACGGGTGAGCGCAGGACCCCCAGGGCGCGGGAGAGCACCGGCCCTCAGCGCCGCACGAACGTCAGCAGGACGAACGTGTAGTCCAGCCCGGTCCGCTTCCAGTGCACGGGCCGCTCGGGGTGGGCCAGGACCTCGTCGGTGAGCTCGCCGACGAGGTCGAGGCCCAGGCGGGCGGCCACGGCCACGAGGTCGCGCAGGTCGGCCGGGGAGAAGATCTTCACCTGGGCGCCGTAGGCGGTGACGCCCGTGGTGTCCGGCGGGTCCTGGTCGTAGTCGGTGGACAGGGCCAGGACGCCGCCGGGGCGCAGGACGCGCGCGGTCTCGGCCAGGAAGGCCTCGACGGGGACCCCGTGCTCGATGACGGACATGCAGGTCACGGCGTCCAGCGAGGCGTCGGCCAGGCCGGTGTCGGTGACGTCGCCGCGGCGGAACTCGACGCCGTCGCGGTGGACGGTGGCGCCGAACTCCAGGTTGATGCCCGCCAGGGAGCCCTTCTCGCGGCCCAGGCCGTACAGGCGCAGCCACGGCAGCACCGGGGAGTACCGGGCCGAGCCGGCGTCCAGGACGCGGGCGGTGCGGGAGCCGTCGTCGGCGAGGGTCAGGACGGCCGCGACGGCGCCCAGGGCGTCCCAGTTCTTCGGGGCGTCCGGGTGCGCGGGCAGCCGCAGCCGGGCGGTCTGCGCGACGGCGTCGGCGACCTCGGCGGTGTCGTGCAGGACGCCGGTGCGGGGGACGCCGGAGGGGACGGGCCGGTCCGCGGGGGCCAGGCCGAGGCGGCGCTGCGCGAGCCGCTCGCCCACGCGGCGCTGGACGCCGACGCGCGCCCACAGGGCGTGCTCGGCGCCGCGCTTGGCGACGGCCAGCAGCTTCCCGCCGGGCGGGGCGGCGGCCGTCCCGCCCGCGGCGGCCTCGTCGAGCGCGGCGGCGTAGGCGTCCCAGGGGGCGTCCAGGTCGGGGGCCTGCACGTTGTCCCGCAAGGCCTTCAGGCCACCGTCGGCCATCCGCAGGACGCCCTCGGCGAGCGCCTGCGCGCTGCCGGGTTCGACGAGGACGCCGTCGACGCCGTCGCGCACCTGCGCGGGGAAGGACCCGACGCGGGTGGCCAGGACGGGCAGGCCGTGGGCGAAGGCGAGGAGCGCGTTCTGCGACGCCGTCCCGGACCGGTAGGGCAGGACGACGGCGTCGTGGGCGGCCATGAGCCCGGCGATCTCGGAGGCCGGGACGTAGCCCTCGCGCAGCTGCACGTGCCCGCGGGTGCCGGGGGCGGTGGCGAGCTCGCGGACGCGGCGGCCGGCGGCCCCCCACAGCTCCCCGGCGATGGTCAGCCGCGCGTCGAAACCGCGCTGGTGGACCTCGGCGAGGGCTTCGAGCAGCAGGTCCAGGCCCTTGTACTCGCGCACGACGCCCAGGCTGAGGAGCCGGACCCCGCCGTCGCGGGGGACGCGGGACCCCGCGGGGGCGTCGACCCGCGGCCCGCCGGGCAGGTGCGGCGGCAGGTCGGCCTGCACGACGCGGCGGGCGCCGTGGGCGTGGGCCAGGGCGGCCTGGGCGTCGGAGTGCACGACGACGCCGTCGACCGCGGCGAACAGCCGGCGCACGAGCAGCTCGTCGCCGGGGTTCGGCTCGTGCGGCAGGACGTTGTGCGCCACGACGACCGTGCGGGCGGCCGAGCGCGCCGACCGCATCGCCGCCAGGACCGTCAGCAGCGCCGGGACCTGCAGCGGCACGACGTGGGCCAGGACGACGAGGTCGGCCTCGGCGAGGTGGCGGCCCGTGGACCACCACGAGGCCGGCGAGGACCACGACAGCGGCCGCAGGGTGGGCTCGAACTCGGGGACCTCGGGGACGGCGTCGGGCAGCTGCACCTCGCCGGGGTAGAGCCGCTCGGGGTAGAGCTTGCTCCAGGAGACCAGCCGCACGTCCGCGGCGGGGTCCTGCGCCAGGTGCCGGGCCAGCTCGGTGGTGTGGACGGCGATCCCGCCCTTGCTGGGGTGGGCCGGGCCCACCACCGCCACCCGGCGGCGCGCAGGGGCGTTCACGCGCTGTCCCGCGAGCGCACGACGAGGTCGGCCAGCAGCGCGACGGCCCCGATGAGCAGCCCGGACACCAGCAGCAGCACCGTGTTCGCCGGGAAGTAGAAGGCGTGCCGGAACATGTCGACGACGCCCTTGACGAAACCGAGGCCGAACAGGAACAGCGCCAGCGGCATGAGCACCCGCAGCGGCTCGAAGTACATGATCATCCGCAGCACCTGCAGGATGTAGCGGTAGGCGTCCTTGGTGAAGTGGAACTTCGACGTCCCGGCGCGCTTGGCGTAGCTGGTGGGCACGTACTTGATGTCGTGCTGGTTGCACAGGAACGACAGCGTGATCGTCGTGACGCACGAGAAACCGGCCGGCAGCAGCCGCAGGTACGGCAGCGACACCGACTTGCGGAACGCCCGCAGCCCCGAGTTCAGGTCCGGGATGCGCTGGCGGGCCAGGACCTCGGCGACCTTGCGGATGACGAACTTCGCGGGCACCCGCAGCGCCTTGTGGGTGCCCTCCTCGGTGGTGCGCGCTCCGACGACCTGGTCGTAGGAGTCGTCCTCGAGCAGGACCCGGACCAGCTCGGGGATGCGCTCGTTCTCGTAGGACATGTCCGCGTCGGTCCACACGACGATCTCGCCGCGGGCCATCTGGGTGCCGATGCGGCGGACCGTGCCGGAGCCGCCGTTGCGGCGGAAGCCCACGACGCGCAGGTGCGGGTAGTCGGCCTCGACCGAGCGCAGCACCTTCAACGTGTCGTCGGTGGAGCAGTCGTCGATGGCGAGCAGCTCGTACGGCATGCCGTCGTCGTCCATCACCTTGGTGATGCGCTGGACCTCCAGCAGGACGTGCGCCTCCTCGTTGTAGCAGGGCAGCACGATGGTGGCGACGGGCGCCGGTCCGCTCAAGGGCTGGACCTCATCTTCGACAGGCATGGCGGGGTGAGCTTACCCACGGACGGGGCCCTGCCCGGGGACCGCGGAGCGGGCGGCACGGGGGCGGCATCATGGCGGGCATGAGCCAGCCCCCGACCACCGGAGACCGGGTCGGCGACCGCGCCCGGTCCTTCGGTGCCGTCGCCGACGTCTACGACCGCGCGCGCCCCAGCTACCCCGCCGAGGCCCTGGACTGGCTGCTGCCCGCGGGCGCGCGCCGGGTGCTGGACCTGGGCGCCGGGACGGGGAAGCTGACGCGCTCGCTCGTGGCCCGCGGCCTCGACGTCGTCGCCGTCGAGCCCGCGGCGGGGATGCGCGAGCAGTTCGCGAAGGTCCTGCCCGGCGTGGAGGTCCTCGACGGGACCGGGGAGTCGATCCCGCTGCCCGACGGCAGCGTCGACGTCGTCCTCATGGCGCAGGCCTGGCACTGGGTGGACCCCGCCACCGCCTCCCCCGAGGTCGCGCGCGTGCTGCGGCCCGGCGGCCGGCTGGGGCTGCTGTGGAACGTGCGCGACGCCGGCGTCGACTGGATCGCGCAGCTGGACCGGCTGCTGCCCGGCCCCGGGGAGGAGCAGCTCGGCAGCCTGGCCCCCCGCGTCGGTCCCCCCTTCGGCCCGGTGGAGCGCTACGACGTGCGCTGGTCGGACCCCGTGACGGTGGAGTCGCTGCTGGACCTGACGCGCTCGCGGTCGTGGGTCATCGCCCTGAGCCCGCAGCGGCGCGAGGAGGTCCTCGCCGACGTCCGGGCGCAGGCCCGGGCGCGGCTGGCCGCGACGGGGTCGCTGGAGCTGGAGTACGTCACGCGGTGCTCGCGCGCGACCCTGCCGGGGCAGCCGCCGGGGCAGCCGCCGGGGTAGCCGCCGGGCCGGTCGTTCGACCCCGCGTCGCGCACCGGTCGGGGCTGGCGTCTGATGAGGCCATGGCAGTCACCGTGCGGTCCATCGAGGTCGCCGTCCCCCCCACCGCCCTCGACCAGCGGCAGGTGCGCGACCTCTTCACCGCCCAGCCCGGCCTGAGCCGGCTCGGGGCGCGGCTGGCGGCCGCGGCGTTCAACGCCTCCGGGATCGAGCGCCGCCACACCGTGCTGCCCGAGCTCGCCCCCGGCGCCACCGCGGCGACCGCCTTCCTCGACCCCGCCACCGGCCGGATCCTCGACCCGGGCACCGGGGTGCGCAACGCCGTCTACGCCCGCGAGGCCGACCGGCTGTTCGTCGAGGCGGCGGGGGCCGCCCTGGCCGGGTGCGCCGGGGTCGGGCCCGGGGACGTCACCCACGTCGTCACCGCCTCCTGCACCGGTTTCCACTCCCCCGGGCCGGACTACCGGATCGTGCGCGCCCTCGGCCTGCAGCCGTCCGTGCAGCGCACCCACGTGGGGTTCATGGGCTGCTACGCCGCCTTCCCCGCGCTGCGGCAGGCCACCGCGATCTGCCGCGCCGACCCCGAAGCCGTCGTCCTCGTCGCCGCCGCCGAGCTGTGCACGCTGCACGTGCGCGTGCGCGACGACCAGGACACCGTCGTGGGGGCCTCGCTGTTCGCCGACGGCGCCGCCGCCGCGGTCGTCACCGGCCGCGACCTCGGGCCCGCCCCGGCGCTGCAGCTGGACGACTTCGCCACCCTGCTGACGCCCGTGGGCGAGGAGGCGATGGCGTGGAGCATCGGCGACCACGGCTTCGAGATGGTGCTCGGCTCCTACGTCCCGCACATCATCGACGAGCACGTGGAGTCCGCGCTGACCCCGCTGCTGGCCCGGGACGCCTCCCTGCGCGGCACCCACCGCGGCGTCGAGCACTGGGCCGTCCACCCCGGCGGGCGCAGCATCCTCGACAAGGTGGAGACGGCGCTGGGGCTGACGGCCGAGCAGATGGGCCCCTCCCGCGACGTGCTGCGCGACTTCGGCAACATGAGCAGCGCCACCGTCCTGTTCGTCCTGCGCGACGTCCTCGCGCGGGCCGGGGCGGGTGAGCGGGTGTGCGCCATGGCCTTCGGGCCCGGCCTGACCGTGGAGTCGGGCCTGTTCACCCGGGTCGGCTCCCCGGTCACCGCGGCCGGGACCGCGCCGACCGCGGCGGACCTCGAGCTGTCGGGCGCCCGGTGAGGGTGCCCGGCCTCGCCGTCCCCGACCTCACCGTGCGCGACCGCACCGCCGTCGAGCTCATGGACGACCCCGGCTGCGACCTGGCCGCGCTGGAACGCACCTACGCGCAGTTCCGCGCCGTCAACGCCGTCGTGGCCGGCTGGCAGTGGGCCTACCGCCGGCACGTGCGGCCCCTGCTGCGCGCCGACCGCGTCACGACGGTCCTCGACGTCGGCTCCGGCGGGGGCGACCTGGCGCGGGCGCTGGCCCGCTGGGCCCGCCGCGACGGGCGCCGCGTGGAGGTCACCGGCATCGACCCCGACCCGCGCGCGCACGCCTGGGCGACCCGGCAGCCGCCGGTGCCGGGGGTGGGGTTCCGGTGCGCCGGCAGCGGCGACCTCGTCGCCGAGGGCCGCCGCTTCGACGTCGTCGTGTCCAACCACGTCCTGCACCACCTCGACGAGGCCGCCCTGCGCGCGCTGCTGGCGGACTCGCGGGCGCTGGCCCGCGCCCGCGTCGCGCACAGCGACATCGCCCGCGGCGCCTGGGCCTACCGGCTGTTCCGGGTGGGGACCCGGCCGCTGGCGTCGGGCTCGTTCGTCCACGAGGACGGGCTGACCTCGATCCGGCGCAGCTACACCCCCGCCGAGCTGGCCGCGGCGGCCGGTCCAGGGTGGCGCGTCGAGCGGCCGTGGCCGGCCCGCAACCTGCTCCTCGACGACGGGCCCGCCCCCGACGGGGTGGGCTGACGTGCCGGCCTGCGAGGTGCTCGTCGTCGGCGGGGGGCCCACGGGGCTCTTCCTCGCCGCGCTGCTGGCCCAGCACGGCGTCGACGTCGCCGTCCTGGAGCGCCGGCCCGAGCCCAGCACCCACTCGCGGGCCATCGGGCTGCACCCGCCCGCGTTGGAGGCGTTGCGGGCGGTGGGCGTGCGCGAGGCGGTCGTGGACGCCGGGGTGCGGGTGCACACCGGCCAGGCGCGCAGCCGGGGCCGGCTGCTGGGCTCGCTGACCTTCGAGCGGGCCTGGCCGCAGAACCCGTTCGTGCTGACGCTGCCGCAGCAGCGCACCGAGGCGGTGCTGCGCGGACGTCTCGCGCAGCTGGCCCCCGGGGCGCTGCGCCCGGGGCGGGAGGTGGTCGAGGTCCACGACGCGGGCCCGGGACCGGTGCACGTCCTGGTGCGTCCCACCGGCGCCGAGGGGGTCCCGGGGACGGACGGGGAGACGTGGACCGCGCGGGTCGTCGTGGCGGCCGGCGGCGCGCACGGCGACGACCGCGCGCTCACCGGGACCGCGGCCCCGGTGCACCGGTACCCGGACAGCTACCTCATGGGCGACTTCGCCGACACGACCGCCGACGCCGGGACGGCGGTGGTCCACCTCGAACCCGAGGGCGTCGTGGAGTCGTTCCCGCTGCCCGGCGGGGTGCGCCGCTGGGTCGCGCACACCGGGCGCGGACCGGTGCCGACGCCGGGGCGGCAGGAGCAGGCGCAGCGGCTGGCCGACGTCGTCGCCCGACGCACCGGCGCGGTGCTCGACGTCGGCACCCGCTCGATGGTCAGCGCCTTCACCGTCCGCCGGCGGATCGCCGGGCGCATGGTCCACGCGCGCCGGGTCGTCCTGGGGGACGCGGCGCACGAGATCAGCCCCATCGGCGGGCAGGGCATGACGCTGGGCTGGCTGGACGCGCGCGAGCTGGCCCCGCTGCTCGTGCGGGAGCTGCGCACCGGCGGGGGCCGCGACCTCGCCGGCGTGCCCGAGCTGGTGGCCTTCCAGCGGCGCCGGCTGGCCACGGCCCGCCGGGCGGCGTGGCAGGCGGGGGCCAACACGCGCCTGGGCCGGCCGGTGCCCGCCGTGCCGCGCGGGGTGCGCGACAGCCTCCTGCGGGCCGTGCTGGCGACCCCCGCGCGGCACGGGCTGGCGGGGGCGTTCTCGATGCGCTGGGCCGCCGGGCCGCCCCGGTGACGGCGCCCGCCGCCGCGGGGCGGGACCCTCAGCCGCCCACGGGAACGTCCCGCCGCTCCGGCGCGCGCCCCGCGTACGAGCGGGCCAGCGCCCGGTACTGCGGGCTGACCAGCGCCAGCAGCGTCACCGCGAGCCCCGCCAGGCCGGTGGCGACGAACACGAGCGCGATGGCGCGCGTCTGCCCCGTCCCGAACCAGCCGCCGATCGCGCGCGCCCCGGCGCCGTCGGTCATGAACGGCACGACGAGGAACTGCGTGAGGGGGCCGGCCAGGAACGCCGTGACGGGGGCGGCGGCCTGCTCGACGCTCTGCGCGAAGCCGAACACGCGGCCCTGCCGCTCGTAGGGGACGATCCGCTGCAGGACGGTCTGCTCGGCGGCCTCGGCGAAGGGCATGAGCAGCATGAAGACCGCCATGGCGACGGTCAGCGTCACGACGGAGTGGGCCAGCGGGAACAGCGCCGTCGCGGTCCAGGCGACGGCGTCGACGAGCAGCAGCAGCCGCACCGGCCGGGAGCCGAGCCCGAGGCGCGCGACGAGCAGCCCGCCGACGATCATCACGGCGCTGAGGGCGCCCCACAGGAACCCCCAGGCCTGCACCGACACCAGCGACAGGCCGTAGGCGTCCATGAGGGCCATGAACCCGCCGCCGATGAGGTTGTTGAAGCAGCTGAAGACGATGAGCGGGAGCAGGCCGGGGACCCCCCGCACCAGCCGCCACGTCCCGCGCAGGTCGACCCCGCCGGGGTCCTGCGGGGACGGTCCGGGCCGTCCCTCGGGCACCCGCACGCGCGCCAGGTGCAGGACCGAGACCGCGAGCACGACGAGCGCGAGGACGAGCACGTGCAGCATCCCGCCGGAGGCGACGAGGACGCCGCTGAGGACGGACGTGACGAGCATCGACGTGCCCGTCACCGTCCCGACGAGGCCGTTGGCGCGGTCGCGCAGACCGGCGGGGACCAGCAGCGTCACGACCGTGGGCATCGCGATGCCGCGCGGGTTCCCGGCGACGACCCCGGCCATGCAGAGGACGACGAACAGCCACAGCCGCCAGGACGCGACGTCGGAGAACTCCCCGGCGGGCGTCAGCAGGTACACGGCCAGGCTCACCCCGTGGAGCGCGGCCGAGACCAGGGCCGACCCCTGCAGGACGGCCTTCTTGCGGTGGTGGTCGACGAGGCTGCCGAACCAGACGCCGGTGGCCGCGGTCGCCACGACGAAGATCCCGGCGATGGTGCCGGTGGCGAAGACGGACCGGGTCTGCAGGAAGACCCAGAACGTCACCGCGAACCAGACCGTGTAGTTCACGACGCTCACGACGGCGGTGTTCACCAGCAGGTGCGCGAACACGCGCTGCGGCCCGGACCGCAGGTCCAGGCGGGGTGAGGGGTTCTCGGGCACGGCTGCTCCTGTCGTCCGCGGTGCTGCGATCCCGTCGGGATCGACCGTCGCAGGTGCAGACCTCCCGTCGCCACGGGATTCAGCGGCCGGGCCGCGCCGGTCGGGGACGTCCTCGACCGGCGCGGGGTGGTTCAGAGGCGGAAGGCGCCCACCGCGGCGCGCAGCTGCTCGGCCGCCCCGGAGACCTCACCGGCCGCGGCGCGGGTGGCGTCGGCGTCGGCGGTGGTGCGGGTGGCCGCCGCGGCGATGCCGGAGATGTTGCTCGTGATCTCCTGCGAGCCGTTGGAGACCTCGGTGACGTTGCGGACCATCTCACTGGTGGTCGCGGACTGCTCCTCCACCGCCGCGGCGATGGTGGCCTGCAGCCCGTCGATGCGGGCGATGACCTCGGTGATCTCGGTGATCGCCGCCGCCGCCGAGGCCGCGTCGGTCTGGGTGGCGTTGACCCGCCCCACGATCTCCTCCGTGGCCCGGGCGGTCTGCTGGGCCAGCTCCTTGACCTCCCCGGCCACGACGGCGAAGCCCTTGCCCATCTCCCCGGCCCGGGCCGCTTCGATGGTGGCGTTCAGCGCGAGCAGGTTGGTCTGCTCGGCGATGGAGGTGATGAGCTTGACGACGTCGCCGATCTCGCGGGAGGACACCGACAGGCGCTCGATGGTGGCGCGGGCGCCCTCGGCCGAGGCGACCGCGGAGGAGGCCACCTGGGAGGCGTCGGCGGTCGAGGCCGCGATCTCGCGGATCGCCGCGCTCATCTGGTCGCCCGCGGCGGCCACGGTGCCGACGTTCGTCGCGATGTCGCCGGAGGCCAGCAGCACGACGTCGGCCTGCGCGGAGGACTCCGCCGCACCGCTGGACAGGCGGCCGGCCACCGAGGTCAGCGTGCCGGAGGCGCCCTGCAGACCCGCCACGCTCGACCCGATGGTGGCGATGGTGGACGACACCTGGTCCAGGGCGGTGTTCAGCGCCTGCGCGGTCCGGCCGACCTCGTCGTCGCTGGTCACCTCGACGCGCTCGTCCAGGCGGCCGGCGGCCAGCGCCTCGGCCACCCGGCGGGTGCGGTCCAGCGGCCCGGCGATGGAGCGGGAGATGAAGGACGACAGCGCGACGGAGAGGGCGACGGCCAGGACCGCGACGCCGATCAGCAGGGCGCGGGCCCGCTCGTAGGCGGCCTTGCCGGCGGCGGCGTCCCGCGCGGCGTCGGCGGTGAAGGTGTCCTGGACGGCCTGCAGGTCGTCGTTGGTGGTCGAGGCGCCGATGCCGCCCTGCGCGACGGGGATCGACTCGTCGTTGCGGGTGGCCATCAGCTCGGCCTGCTTCCCGCTCACCGCCAGCGCCATGAGGACCTCGGTGCCCGCGGCGTACTGCGCGAGCGCGTCGTCGACGGCGTCGAGCTGCTCGGCGGGCACCTGCGGCTCGGAGTCGCGGAACTCCTGCCAGGTGGCCCGCACGTCCGCGAGGGTCTCCCGGAAGGTCGCCTCCGCCTTGTCCGAGGGGGCCAGCGCGGTGGCGAACAGGTCCTTGGTGGCGCGCTGGTACTGGGTGCGCACCTGGCCCAGGGTCTGCTGACCGGTCACGCTCTGCTCGCTGACGACCCGCAGGCGTTCCTGGGCCTGCGACAGCTGCACCAGGCCGACGGCGGCGACCGTCAGGAGCAGGACGCACACGACGGCGAAGCTCGCGATGATCTTGACGCTGACGCGCAGGTCGCGCAGGGAACGCGGCACGGGGTCCTCCCGGGTCCAGAGCGCGGCCGGGGGTCGGCCGCACCCGGTCCCATCGGTCCCCCCACCCGCCACCTGAGCGGCGGGCGGGCGGGTCAGGGCGCCACGCCGGTGACGAGCCGCACGTCGAGGCGCTGCAACCCGTCGGGCCGTTCGGTCAGGACGCGCTCGTCCTCGGCGACGCGGCGGGACGCGACGGTCCGGACCCCGGTGGCCCCCAGCCGTTCCAGCACCTCGACGGGGTCGGTGTCGCCCCCGGCGGCGACGAGGACGGGGGTGCCGCCGGCGGCGCGGACGCGGACGGCCGCGCGGTCGACGGCGGTCCGCAGCGCCGCCCAGTAGTCCGCCGTCCCGGCGCGGCCCTGCGACGTGGGCACCACGACCGAGGCGGTCGGGACGCCGCACGTCCCGCGCAGCAGCTGGGGCCACTCGTTGCGCGAGCGCGGGTCCACGGCCAGGGCCACGTCCCCCTCCCGGAAGCTGGCGCAGGCCCGCGCGACGGCGGCCGGTTCCCCGACCTCGGTGCGCGCGGCGGCCAGCGGGGCCGTCGCGACCGCGGCGGGCACGACGAGCAGGGCGACGGCGATCGCCACCCGCAGCCGGGTCAGGCGCTGGTGGGCGTAGCGGTCCACGACCCAGCGGCAGGCCGCGACCGACAGCACGACGACGGCCGGCAGGACGACCACGACGAACCGCCGGTCGGCCCACGGGTGGTCGGGGGTGATGCCGGGCCGGTACAGCGTCAGCAGGGTCGAGCCGAGCGCGACGACGTACGGGGCGGTCCACGACGGCAGCGGGCTGTGCCCCTGCACCCCCCGCACCAGCCGCGGCAGCAGGACCACGGCCGCGGCCCCGGCGAGGGCGACGGCCGGCCAGCCCAGGTACCAGGCGATCCACGTGACGGACTGCTCGGCGTAGGTGCGGCCGCCGTCGACGGGCAGCCCCTGGGCCAGCTGGAGCCCGGCGACGAGCTTGCTGCCGGGGTCCTGGGGGTCCTGCCGCACGACCAGCCACAGCGGACGGCTGGCCAGCACCAGCAGGACGAGGGCCAGCAGCCCGGCCAGCACCGTCGGCAGCCGGTCCGACGTCAGCCACCGCCGCCGGGCGAGGAACCCGCCCCGGGCGAGGCGGCCGACGACGACGCAGACGGCGGTGAGGAACACCAGCCCCGCCACCAGCGGCAGCAGCGACCCGGCGATGGTGGCCAGGTAGGGCCGGGACGTCAGCAGCGCCGCGGCGACCGCGAACGCCGACGCGAGCCCCGTGCCGGCCGCCAGGGCCCGCGCCCCGGGGTGGCGGACCAGGAGCAGGACGGCCACGACGGGGACGAGGACGGCGACCTCGCGCAGGAAGTCGATGCGCACGAGGCCGCAGGCCCCCACCAGCAGCCCGGCCCCGCCGCCGAGGCGGGCCGCGGTGCGGCCGGTGGCGGGCAGCAGCGCGACGAGCAGGGAGGCGGCGCCGACGAGCACGAGCAGCGCGGGCGGCTCGGAGTAGGTGGAGCGGTTGGCGTGCAGGACGGGCTGGGCGAGGGTGAGGACGCCGGCGGCCAGCGGGGCCCAGCGGGCGCCGACGACGCGGGCGGTGAACCCGGCGACGGCGAGCACCCCGAGGGCGCCGAGGACGGCGGGCACGAGGAACATCCCCGTCCACCCGCCGGCCCACTCCCCCAGGGAGTACAGGGCGGGGGCGCCGAGCAGGAACTGCGGGACGACGTGGTCGCCGACCTCGTAGAAGGCCGGGGAGGCCACGGTGAGGTTGGGGTCGGCGAGGGCCGCGGCCCCGCCGAGGGCGTCGAGGGAGGCGTCGACGGGCAGCCCGTGGTGGGTGGCGAGCTGGTGGGCGTACAGGGCCACGGACCCGGCGTCGCGGCGCAGGACGACGTGCTCGGCGTGGGTGAGGGCCGCCCACGCCCCGGCGGCGACGGCCAGGGCGGCGCTGCCCCCGGCGGACCAGCGCCCGGCGGCCACGACGGGCGTCCCCCACGCGAGCCGGCCGGCGAGGGCGGCGGCGACGAGGGCGACGGGGACGGCGACGGCGGGGGTCCACAGGTCGAGCAGCACGAGGGGGACGGCGACGGCCGTGACGGCGGCGACGGCCGCGGCGGCCACGACGGGCACGCGCGTCAGGAGGACCCCTGCGGCGTGCGGGCGGGCCTCGCTCACGCCGCGGACCCGGGGGGCGCGGCGGGGGTTCGGATCGTTGCGACAACGCTGCCGTTCACCGGCAGCGTTGTCGCAACGATGCGGACCCCCGGGCCCCCGTGCCGGCGCGTTCCCCAGGTCCAGGCGGCGTCGCGCCGTTCGTCGCTCACGCCGGGAGAACCTACAGTGACGCCGTGCTCCCCGTGTTGCGCCGACTGCTCGACGACGACCCCACCGCCCCGCGGCTGACGTGGTACGCGAGCGACTACGCGAGCAGCGGTGAACGGGTCGAGCTGTCGGCGCGGGTCCTGGCGACGTGGGTGTCGAAGACGGCCAACCTGCTCGAGGAGGAGTTCGAGGTGGGGCCGGGGTCGGTGGTGGCGCTGGACCTGCCGACGCACTGGCGGACCCTGGTGTTCCAGCTCGCGGTGTGGTCGACGGGGGCCGCGGTGCGCCTGGGCGCGGACGCACCCGCCGACGTCCTGGTCTCCTCCTCGACCGAGGCGCTGCGGCGCGGGGGCTCGGCCGAGCGGATCGCGGTGTCCCTGGCGCCGCTGGCGGTGGACTTCGGCGCGGAGGTCCCCGCGGGGGCCCTGGACTACGCGCGCGTCGTGACGGGCTACGGCGACACGTACTCCCCGCTGGAGGCGCCCGGCCGGGAGGACCCGGCCCTGGAGCTGGCGGACGGGTCGACCATCGCGCACCCGGCGGTGCTGACCGCGGCCACCGAGGCGGGCGCGGCGTGGCCGGCGGGGGTGCGGCTGCTGACCGACGTGGGCCCGGCGGACGTGGTGCGCGGGCCGCTGGCGGCGTGGGCGCGGACGGGGTCGGTCGTCGTGACGCCGTCGCTGGCCGCGCTGCCCGAGCGCGTCCTCGCCGCCGAGCGCACCACGGCCACCCTCGCGGCGTAGTGCGCCGCGCGGGTCACGTCCTCGTCCTGGTCCTCGCCACCGTCGTCGCGACCCTGCTGCTGCGCCGCCTCGGCCTGCCCTCCCCCGCCCTGTTCGCGGGGCTGGCGGTGGGGCTGGTGGACGCGCTCGTCGCGCGGGAGGCCGTGCGGCTGCCGGCCCGGGCCGGGACGGCGGGGCAGGCCGTCGTGGGCGTCACCATCGGCACCCTCGTGCAGCTGTCGACGTTGTCGGCGCTGGGCGAGCACTGGCTGCCCGTGCTGGCCGTCACCCTCGGCACGCTGGCGCTGAGCCTGGGCACGGGCTGGCTGCTGGGCCGGCACCGGGACGTCGACGCCGTGACGGGGGCGTTCGCCCTGGTCGCGGGCGGGGCCAGCGGGCTCGTCGCCATCGCCCGGCAGCTGGGCGCCGACGAGCGCGTCGTGGCCGTCGTGCAGTACGTGCGGGTGCTGCTGGTGGTGCTGTCGCTGCCGGTGGTGCTGAACCTCGTGTTCGGCGTGCGGGCCGCGGCGGAGGTGACGGCCCCGCAGGACTGGCCGGTGGGGCTGGTCCTCGTCGTGGTGTGCGGGGTGGCCGGGCCGTGGCTGGGCCGCAGGGCGCACCTGCCCGCGCACACCCTGCTGGGTCCGCTGGCCCTGGCCGCGCTGGCCTCCCTGAGCGGCCTGACCGGCGGCTCGGGGGTCCCGGACCCGCTGCAGCAAGTCGCGTACGCGCTCGTCGGCCTGCAGATCGGCCTGCGGTTCACCCGCACCAGCCTGGCCACGGTCGCCCGGGTGCTCCCGGCGGCGTTCGCGCTCATCGTCGTCGGGGTCGCGGGCAGCGCCGCGCTGGGGCTGGCGCTGTCCCGCGCGACGGGGCTGCCGACCCTCGACACGTACCTGGCCACGACCCCCGGCGGGCTGTACGCGGTGCTGGCCGCGGCCGTGGGGTCGGGGGCGGACGCGACGTTCGTGCTGTCGGTGCAGGTGCTGCGGCTGCTGGTGATGCTGCTGGCCGCCCCCGTCCTGGCCCGGGCCCTGCACGGGGACCGGTGGGACCGGCCCCGGGAGGACCGGCGCTGACGGTGCACTCGCGGTCGCCGCGGTCGCTGCGGTTGCCCAGACCGGCAGGGGGGTAGGGCCCCTGCGTGAGCACCACGACCTCGGCGGACGCGCCCCCCACCCTGCGGCGGGCCATCAGCGGCAAGCTGCTGTTCCTGTTCATCCTGGGCGACGTCCTGGGCGCGGGCATCTACGCCCTCGTCGGGGAGCTGGCCGGTGAGGTCGGCGGGGCGATCTGGGTGCCGCTGCTGGTGGCGCTCGTCCTGGCCCTGCTGACGGCGTCCTCCTACGCCGAGCTCGTGACGAAGTACCCCAAGGCCGGCGGGGCGGCCGTCTTCGCCCAGCGCGCCTTCGGCCGCCCGGTCGTCTCGTTCCTCGTCGGCTTCTCCATGCTCGCGGCCGGGGTGACGAGCGTGGCGGGGCTGGCCCTGGCGTTCGCCGGCGACTACCTGGGGGCCCTGGTCGACGTCCCGCCGCTCCCGGCGGCCCTGGTGTTCCTCGTCCTCGTCGCGCTGCTCAACGCGCGCGGCATCAAGGACTCCCTGCGGGCCAACGTCGTCATGACCGTCGTGGAGGTCGGCGGGCTGCTGCTGGTCGTGGCGCTGGCCGCGGTGGTGCTGGGCCGCGGCGACGGCTCCCCGGGCCGCGTCCTGGAGTTCTCCCCCGACCACTCCCCCGTCGCGGGGGTCCTCGCGGCGGCCGTCCTGGCGTTCTACTCCTTCGTCGGGTTCGAGACGTCGGCGAACGTGGCCGAGGAGGCCGTCGACCCCGGCCGCACCTACCCGCGGGCCCTGTTCGGGGGGCTGGCCGTCGCCGGCGTCGTCTACGTCCTGGTCGGGCTGGCCGTGTCCACGGCCGTCGCGCCGGAACAGGTCCAGGGGTCCAGCGGGCCGCTGCTGGAGGTCGTGCGGGTCGCCGACGTCGGCCTGCCGGGCTGGCTGTACTCGCTGGTGGCGCTCATCGCCGTCGCCAACGGGGCGCTGCTGACCGCCATCATGTGCAGCCGCCTGACCTACGGCATGGCCACCGAGGGGCTGCTGCCGCCCGTGCTGGGCCGCCTGCTGCCGGGGCGGCGCACCCCGTGGGTCGCGATCGTCGTCACGACGCTGGTGTCCATGGCGCTGGTGCTCAGCGGTGACCTGGCGACGCTGGCCGCCACGGTCGTCCTCCTGCTGCTCGTCGTCTTCATCAGCACCAACGTCGCGGTGCTGGTGCTGCGCCGCGACCGCGTCGGGCACCGGCACTTCCGCGCCCCCACCGCGCTGCCCGTGCTGGGCGTCGTGGCGTGCGTGGCGCTGCTGACCCAGCAGGAGGCCGGGGTGTGGCTGCGCGCCGCGGTCCTGCTGGCGATCGGCGCGCTGCTGCACCTGCTCACCCGGCGGGCGTCCCGGGCGACGCGACGGCCAGCCGCCCCGACCCGCTGACGCCCACGGGGTGCTCGGCGGCCGTGACGAAGGCGCTCTGGCCGCGGCCCAGCTCCACGGTCCCCGCCGCCGAGGACAGCGTCACCGACCCCTCCAGGACGAGCACCGTGCGCGGGACCGCCCGCTCCCACACGTGCTCGCGGCCCACGGTGAGGACGGTGAGGGCGAAGTCCGGCAGCGGGGAGAACACCAGCTCGTCCTCGGAGACCACCTCGGGGGGCAGCAGCGGCGGCGGCAGCTCGCGGAAGTCCAGGACGTCGAGCAGCTCGGCGACGTCGACGTGCTTGGTCGTCAGGCCGCCGCGCAGGACGTTGTCGGAGCTGGCCATGAGCTCCACGCCCGTGCCCTCCAGGTAGGCGTGGACGTTGCCCGCGGGCAGGTACAGCGCCTCCCCCGGGGCCAGCCGCACCTGGTTCAGCAGCACCGAGACCAGGACGCCGGGGTCGCCGGGGTGGGCGGCGGCCAGGTCCACGACGCAGCGCGCGGACGAGTCCTCCAGCCCGGCGCACGCCGGGGCGACGGCCTCCACGAGCGGGCCGACCGCCTCCGCGGGGGCGGTCAGCAGCAGCCGCGTCGCCTCCCGCAGCGCCTCCGGCCCGGCCAGCGCCGCCAGCAGCGCGTCGAACAGCTCCCGGGGCCGCGGCGGCAGCGCCGGCAGGTCCAGGCCCGCCAGCAGCTCCCGGGCCGCGGCGGGTGAGCGGAAACCGGCCATCGCCGCGAACGGCTCCAGGGCGAACAGCAGCTCCGGCTTGTGCGAGGTGTCCTTGTAGAGCCGGTGCGGGGCGTCCAGCGGCACCCCCGCGGCCTCCTCCTCGGCGAAGCGGCGGGCCGCGGTCGCGTCGTCGGGGTGGGCCTGCAGCGACAGCGGCGCGGCGGCCGAGAGGACCTTCAGCAGGAACCCCAGCCGCTCCTGCCCCGGGCCGAGGAACTCGGCGGGGGCGGCGGCGATGAGCTCGTCCAGCCCCCGGTCCCCCACCCGCGAGGGCGCCGAGGGGTGCGCGCCGATCCACAGCTCCGCCTGCGGCGTGCCGTCCGGTTCACGGCCCAGCAGCTGCGGGACCGCCGTCGTCGAACCCCACGCGTACGCCTGCACGGTGTTGGTGAGTCTGAGCACGGGGCGAACCTACGGGACCGGCGGGGGCGGGTGGGTAGGGTCGCGGCATGAGCGTTCTCGTGACGGGCGGTGCCGGGTACATCGGGTCCCACGTGGTGCGGCTGCTGCAGCAGCGCGGCACCGGGGTCGTGGTGGTCGACGACCTGTCCAACGGGCGGGCCGAGCGGGTCGGGGACGCCCCCGTCGTGGAGCTGGACCTGGCCACCGACGCCGCCGCGCCCGCGCTGGCGGCGGCCTTCGCCGAGCACGACGTCGACGCCGTCATCCACTTCGCCGCGCGCAAGCAGGTCGGCGAGTCGGTCGCCAAGCCCGCGCGGTACTGGTCGCAGAACGTCGGCGGCACGGCGAACCTGCTGCAGGCCATGGAGACCGCGGGCGTCGGCAAGCTGGTGTTCTCCTCCTCGGCCGCCACCTACGGCGCCCCCGACACCGAGGTCGTCCGCGAGGACGGGCCCGCCGAGCCCATCAACCCCTACGGCCAGACCAAGCTCGTCGGGGAGTGGATGACCCGCGCGGCCGCCCGCGCGTGGGGCCTGCGCGCGGCGAACCTGCGCTACTTCAACGTCGCCGGCGCCGGCTGGGACGACCTGGGCGACACGGCCGTCATGAACCTCATCCCCATCGTCTTCTCCGCCCTGGACGCCGGGAAGGCCCCGTCGGTCTTCGGCGACGACTACCCCACCCCCGACGGGTCCTGCGTCCGCGACTACGTCCACGTCCTGGACCTGGCCCAGGCCCACCTGGCGGCCCTGGACCACCTGGCCCAGGACGAGCGCCCCTTCGACACGTTCAACGTCGGCACCGGCACCGGCGCCTCGGTCTTCGAGGTCCTCGCCGAGGTCCGGCAGGTCACCGGCGTCGACGTCCAGCCCGTCGTGGAGCCCCGCCGCGCCGGGGACCCGCCGCGCCTGGTCGCCGACGTCGAGCGCATCACCGGCACGCTGGGCTGGCACGCCACGAAGAGCCTGCACGACATCGTCACCAGCGCCTGGGACGCCTGGCGCAGGTGAGCCGGGCCACCTGAGCGCTCGACCACGGCAGTGCTCGATCACGGCAGTGGTCGAGCACGGTGCGGGGTCAGTGCGGCAGCAGGACGCTGACCAGCAGCAGCACCGGGGCCAGCAGGACCGTCGTCACCAGCACCGAGTCCCGGGCCAGTTCGCGGCCCACCTCGTAGCGCACGGCGTAGGTGAAGACGTTCTGCGCCGTCGGCAGCGCCGCCACCACGGTGGCCGCGTACACGGCCGCGTCCGGCAGGCCCAGCGCCCGCGCCACCAGCCACGTCGCCAGCGGCTGCACGAAGGCCTTCAGGGCGCTGGCGTACAGGACCGGCGGCGCGCGCCACCCGCGGCCCTCGCGCCCGTGCAGGGACAGGCCGAAGGCCAGCAGCGCCCCGGGGACCGCCAGCCCCGCCAGCAGCCCCAGCGGCTGCGACAGCGCCGTCGGCAGCGACCAGCCCGTGACCGACAGCGCGATCCCGGCGACGCTGGCGAGCAGGACGGGGTTGGCCAGCGGCACCAGCAGCCCCGCGAGGCCGACCCGGCCCGAGCGCCCCGACAGGTCCAGCAGCGCCACCGCGGCGGGGGCGAGCACGACCATCTGCAGCAGCATCGCCGGCAGCACGGCCGTCAGGTCCCCCAGCACGTACGCCGCGACGGGCAGGCCGATGTTGGCGGCGTTGACGAAGGAGCCGGCCAGCCCGCCGACGACGACCTCCCCGCGCGGCAGCCGCCACCGCAGGACCGCCACCGGGACCCACAGCACCAGGGTCACGAGGACCCCGCCGGCGGCGACGAGCAGCTGCCCGGAGAACAGGACGTGCACGTCGGCGTCGGCCAGCGTCTGCACCAGCAGCGCCGGGGACCCCACGAAGAAGACCAGCCGGGAGACGACCGTCTGGCCCGCCGGTCCCAGGACGCCCGCGCGGCCCAGGGCGTACCCCACCGCCACCAGGCTCGCCACGACCACGAACCCGGTGAGAACCCCCTGCACCGCGCGAGGCTATCGGTGGGGGCGGGGAGGTCCCCGCGCGCGTTGCTAGGGTCGATCGTTGTGATCGACGCCCTCGGCAACCCCCGCTCGGTCCTGCTGCTCGGCGGGACCTCCGACATCGGCCTGGCCATCGTGGAGCGGCTCAGCCCCGACCGCCCGCTCCGGGTGACCCTGGCGGCCCGCCCCGGCGCCCGCCGCGACGAGGCCGTGCAGCGGCTGCACCGCCGCGGCCACGAGGTCGCCACCGTCGACTTCGAGGCCACCGACCTCGCCGGCCACGACGCCGTCCTGGAGGAGGCCTTCGCCGCCGGGGACGTGGACGTGACCGTCCTGGCCTTCGGGATCCTGGGCGACAACGAGGTGTCCTGGCAGGACGCCGACGCCGCCGTCGGGGTGGCGACCGTCAACTACACCGCCCCCGTCAACCTCGGCGTCCTCCTGGCCGCCCGGCTGCGCGCCCAGGGGCACGGCGTCCTCGTGGCGCTGTCCAGCGTCGCCGGGGAGCGCGCGCGCCGCTCGAACTTCGTCTACGGCTCCTCCAAGGCCGGTTTCGACGCCTTCTTCACGGGGCTGCGCGAGGCCCTGCGGCCCAGCGGCGTCCGCGTCGTCGTCGTGCGGCCCGGCTTCGTGCACACGAAGATGACCGAGGGGCTCAAGACGGCCCCGCTGTCCGTGTCCGCCGAGCAGGTCGCCGAGGTGGCCGTGGACGCCGTCCGCACCGGCAAGGAGACCGTCTGGGCCCCCGAGCCGATGCGCTGGGTGATGTCCGCCCTGCGCCACGTCCCGGCCCCGGTGTTCCGCAAGCTGCCCCTCTGAGAGAGCCCCACCCCGGCGCACCACCGAGCGCACCACCGAGCGAGGTCACCCTGTCGAGCACGCCCGTCCGGCCCGGCGCCACCGCGACCGGGGTCCCCAGCGCGCGCCGTCGTCCCGGGCAGCCGCCCCGGGCGGCGGCGCGGGTGCGGCGGGCGTCCCGCCCGCCGGTCGACCTGCTGGTCGGCCTGGGGTCGGTCGTGGTGGCCCTCGCGGTGTTCTCCTGGCGGGTGGGCACGCCCAGCCCGTGGCGGGACGAGGCGGTCACGGTCGCGGTCTCCTCGCGCACGACGGAGCAGATCTGGGCGCTGGTGCAGCACGTGGACCTCGTCCACGCCCCGTTCTACCTGCTGACGCACGCCCTGTTCGGCGCCGGCGTGGACGTCGCGCAGGCCCGCTGGACGTCGGTGGTGGCCGCGGCGCTGACCGCGCCGCTGCTGTTCGGGGTGGGCCGCCGGCTGGCCGCGCCGGCCGTCGGGCCCGGCACCGCGCGCCTGACGGGCGCCACGGCCGCGGCCCTGTTCGTCGCCATGCCGTTCGTGAGCCGGTACGCGCAGGAGGCCCGGCCGTACGCGCTGGCGACGCTGGTGGCCACGGCCGCGACCTACCTGCTGGTCCGCGCGGGCACCCCGGCGGGCGACGCCGCGAGCGGCACGGCGGGCGGCGCGGGCCGGCGCGGGCCCTGGTGGGTCGCGTACGCGCTGTCGGTCCCGGTGCTGGTGGCGCTCAACACCGTCGCGGCCCTGGTGCTGGTCGCGCACGCGGCCTGGGCGCTGGCCTCGGGCCGGCGGGTGCTGTGGCGGGCCGCGGTGGCCGCGGGCACCGGCGTGGTGCTGTCGGTGCCGCTGCTGCTGGCCCAGGACGCCCAGAGCGGGCAGGTCGCCTTCCTGCGCCGGCCGACCCTGGAGGAGCTGGGCAGCCACGTCGTGTTCGCCCTGGGGTCCTCGCCGGTGGCCCTGGTGCTGGCGGCGCTGGCCGCGGGTGCGGCCTGGTGGCGGGGCCGGGCCCGGCGGCTGGTGCTGGTGGGGACCGCGTGGGGCGTCCTGCCGTGGCCGCTGCTGTGGGTGGTCTCGCAGGTCACCCCGTTCTGGACGACCCGCTACCTGGTCTTCGTGGCCCCCGGCACGTGCCTGCTGCTGGCCGCGGCGGTGACGGTGGCGGTGCGGGCGCGGGTCGCGGCGCTGACGGCGGCGGCCCTGGTGGCGGCGCTGACGGTGACCGGGCTGCACATGCAGCTCGTCTTCCGCTCCCCCACCATCGGGCACGCCGAGGACCTGCGCGGCACCGCGGAGTACGTCGCCGCGCACGCCGAGCCCGGGGACGGGCTGCTCTTCCTGCCCGACGGGGAGTACCGCTACCGGGTCCTGACCCAGCTGTACCCGCAGGCCTTCGCGGGCCTGGACGACGTGGCCCTGGAGCGGTCGGCGACGGAGTCGGCCACGCTGGTGGGCACGACCGTGGAGGCCCCGCAGCTGTGGCGGCACCTGGCGGGCGTGGGCCGGGTCTGGGTCGTCGGCGGGGTCGGCCCGGTGGTCGCGAGGACGCCCGCGGACCGGGAGACGAAGCGGCTGCTGGACCAGGACTACCGGCTGGTCTCGACCGAGGTGAAGCGCGCGTTCAGCGTCAAGCTGTACGTGCTGCGCGAGGACGGACCCCCCGCCGCGGGGTGATCCCGCCCCACCCGTCCCACGGGTTGTTCACCGTCCCACCATTTACAACGTCTGCACTGATCACCTACGTTCCGTCACGAACCCCCCGACGGACGGAGCGCACTCCCCCATGGCCTCGCCCCACCCGCTGTCCCGCCGCACGGTCCCGGTCCGAACCGCCGCCCCCGCCCGGTCCGCCCGGACCGGTGCCGCCGGGGGGGCCGCGTGAGGCGGCTGCCGCTGGCCGCGGCGGCGCTGGCCACCGCGGTGCTGTCGGCCCTGGTGACCTCCCCCGCGGCCTCGGCGGCCGCTCCCGTGCCGCGCGCGCCGGCGGGTCTGCCCGCGGCCGTCGACGACCTCGCCGCCTACGAGGGCGCCACGACGTGCGCGGACGTGCAGCCGGGCACGCGGGAGCTGCGCGACCTGCTGCTGACCACCTACGGCCGGCAGGTGATCGGCACGCACCGCGCCTGCCCGGTCGGGGCGGCGGTGGACTCCGAGCACCACGAGGGCCGGGCGCTGGACTGGATGCTCGACGCGGGCGACCCCACCGACGCGGCGACGGCGCGGACGTTCCTGGACTGGCTGCTGGCCGACGACGCGGCGAACGCGCGCCGCCTGGGCGTCATGTACGTCATCTGGGACGGGCGGGTGTGGAAGTCCTACCGCGCGGCGCAGGGCTGGCAGCCGTACGCGGGGCCGAACCCGCACACCGACCACGTCCACGTGTCGCTGTCGCGCCGGGGGGCGGCGGCGGAGACGTCGTGGTGGACGGGCCGCACCGACCCCGCCGAGGCGCACTGGGTGGCGCTGGGCGGGACGCGCTCGGCGCTGGGCGACCCGGTCGCGGGCGGGCCCCGGTTCGCGGGGGCGAGCGCCCGCCGCTACGAGAACGGCACGGTCCTGTGGACGCGGGACACCCAGGCGCGGGCGGTGTGGGGGGCCATCGGCGCGGCGTACGTGCAGCGGGGCCTGGCGAGCGCCGTGGGGCTGCCGGTGACGGACGAGTTCGGGGTGCCGGGCGGGCGGGCCAACCACTTCCAGCGGGGGTCGGTGTACTGGTCGCCGCGCACGGGCGCGCACGAGGTGCACGGCGCGATCCGGGACGCGTGGGCGGCGCGGGGCTGGGAGAGCGGCCGGCTGGGCTTCCCCACGAGCGACGAGCGGACGGTGGGCGGGGTGCGCCGCTCGGACTTCCAGGGCGGGTACGTCACGTGGAGCGCGGGGCGGGGGGTGTCCGTGCACACCGGCTGACGCGCCCTCCCCAGTCGTCACTCTCCGTCACGATCCGGGTGGCTGAGGAGCGGCTGGGAGTTCGCCGCAGGGTGCCTCCCCGTTGCCCGCGAGGGGGTTGGACGTGCCCCGGAACCTGGGGCTCCCGCGACAGATGTGACTTACAGTGAGTGAGTGACTGCGGAGACGTTATCTCTTTGTCCTCTCCAGCACCTTGCCCACCACGGGCATCGTCCCTTACTTTGCGTGACGAAGTGCCGACACAACGTGCGACACGCTCAAGCGACGTGATCTGGACGCCGATGTCACCACAGAGCGTGCACCCGTGTGGGGGAGACCCCCGTCCGACGTCCCAGGAGGAACGAGGCCTGATGCGGTCCGTCAGCACCCCCTTGTCCCGCCGCGCCCTGCTCACCGGGGTCCTCGGCACCGGGCTCGCCGGGGCCGCCGGCCTCGCCGCCGGTCACCCCGCGCGCGCCCTGGCCCCCAGCGCGCTGACCACCGGCGCCCTCCAGGTCGCCGGGAGCACCCAGGTCTTCGCCCTCGGCGCCGGCTCGCGCACCGCGGGGCTGCTGTCCTCCGGCGCGCTGACCACCGTCCGCGTCGACGTCAGCGGCGGCCACCTCGTCGGCGTCACCTTCCCCGCCGGGACCTCCGCCGACAGCGTGCAGGTCCGCACCCGCCGCGCCGGCGGCGACTGGAGCGCCTGGCACGACCTCACCCTGCACGACTCCGAACCCGACCCCGGCACCGCCGAGGCCCGCACCTCCGTCGCCGGTTCCGACCCGCTGTGGGTCGGCGCGCTCGGCACGTCCGCGACCGTCGAGGTGCGGCTGCCCGCGGCCGACGCCGCGACCGCGCAGCTGCAGGTCGTCGACGCCGGGGCCAGCTCGGCCCTGCGCACCACCCTGTCCGCCGCCGACGCGCAGGCCGACGAGCAGGACGCGGCCCTGCTGGCCGGTGCGGCCCAGCCCGTCATCCGCTCGCGCGCCGACTGGGGCGCCGACGAGTCGCTGCGCAAGGGGGTGCCCGGCTACGGCGACACGATCAAGGCCGTCGTCGTGCACCACACCGCCGACGGCGGCAGCTACTCGCAGGCCGACGTCCCCGCCGTCATGCGCTCGATGTACCGCTACCACACGGTGTCGCTGGGCTGGTCGGACCTGGGCTACAACTTCGTCGTCGACCGGTTCGGCGGGATCTGGGAGGGCCGGGCCGGCGGGATCACCCGCCCCGTCATCGGCGCCCACGCCGGCGGGTTCAACACCGACACCTTCGGGGTGTCGATGATCGGCGACTTCACCTCCGTGGCCCCCACCGAGGCCACCCTGAACTCCGTCGCCGCCGTCATCGCGTGGAAGTTCTCGATGTACGGCCTGCCGGCCGGGGGCTCGGCCCAGCTCACCTCCGCCGGCGGCGGCACCGCCCGCTACGCGGCGGGCACGACCGTCACGCTGCGGACGATCAACGCCCACCGCGACGTCGGCTTCACCGCCTGCCCCGGCAACGTCGGCTTCACCAAGATGGGCACCATCCGCGACCGGGTCGCGGCCCTGCTCAAGGGGACGACGACGAGCGGGGCCACCCTGTCCGACGTCGCGGCCAAGTACACCGCCCTCGGCGGGGCCGCCGCCCTCGGCGCGGCCACCAGCGTCGAGGGCGCCGCCGCCCGCGGCGGCCGCTACCGGCACTACCAGGTCGGCTCGATCTACTACCTGCCCGCGACCGGCGCGCACCTCGTGCGCGGCCTCATCCGGGACAAGTGGAAGTCGCTGAACTGGGAGAACTCCTTCCTGGGCTTCCCCACCACCGACGAGGTCGCGCTGCGCGGCGGGGCCTTCAACCACTTCCAGGGCGGGTCGATCTACTACTCGCCGCGCACCGGCGCGCACGCCGTGCGCGGCGCGATCCGCGACAAGTGGGCCTCGCTGGGCTGGGAGACCGGCTACCTCGGGTACCCCAAGAGCGACGAGTGGGCGCTGCCGCGCGGGGCGTGGACGGAGTTCCAGGGCGGGTCGGTCTACTGGTCGGCGGCCACCGGGGCGCACGCCGTGCGCGGCCTCATCCGTGACAAGTGGGGCACCCTGGGCTGGGAGAACGGCGTCCTGGGCTACCCCACGACCGACGAGGTCGCCCTGCCGGGCGGGGCCTTCACCCACTTCCAGGGCGGGTCGATCTACTTCTCCCCCCGGACCGGCACCCACGTCGTGCGCGGGCTCATCCGCGACGCCTGGGCCGCCCGCGGCTGGGAGACCGGCGAGCTCGGGTACCCCACGAGCGACGAGTACGACGTCAGCGGCGGCCGCCGCAGCGACTTCCAGGGCGGGTCCATCACCTGGAACGCCAGGACGGGCAAGATCACGGTCGTTCTCACCTGACCGGGTTAAAGTTCCTCGCGCGACCTGCCGAGGAGTCGGCGAACGTCCACCACCGACGCCCGGAGGCCTCGTGCGTTTCCCGATCCGCCCCCGCAAGCTGGTCACCGCGGTCCTGACCGCGGCGGCCGCCGCCGTCGCGGTCTCCACCGTCCTGCCGACGACGGAGACCGCCACCGCGGCCGAGCCCACCTGGTTCCAGCCGGGGGCGACCTGGACCGGCGACTTCGGCGACCCCACCGTCGTGCGCGTCGGCGGCACCTACTACGCCTACGCCTCCCCCGTCGGCGGCCGCGTGCTGCCCGTGCTCACCAGCACCGACCTGGTCACCTGGAAGGTGCGGGCCCGCTACTCCGACGACGGCCCGCCCGGCCGCCGCGGGTACTCCGTGGCCGGCGACCCCAAGATCCCCGCCGAGATCAAGGCGGCGCCCATGGACGACTGGGGCAAGTACGACACCAACGACGCCCTCGTGCGGCAGGCGTCCTGGGGCGTCGTGCACCCGCAGGGCCCCTGGATCAACCGCGACTACTGGGCCCCGGGCGTCTTCTCCATCGGCTCGACGTGGTTCGCGTACTCCCCCGTGCGCGTCTCCCCCTCGCGCTTCTGCCTGACCGTGGCGTCCTCCAGCTCCCCGGCCGGCCCGTTCCGCGACATCAGCGGCGGCGGCCCGATCCAGTGCGAGGACGCGAACGTCGACCCGGGCGGCTCCATCGACCCCATGCCGTACCACGACGCCGGCAGCGGGAAGAACTACCTGCTGTGGAAGTCCTCCGGCAAGATCGCCTCGCACCCGTCCTCGATCAAGGCCGTCGAGCTGGCCGACAACGGGTTCCCCCGCCCCGGGGCCCCCGTGGTGAAGCTGCTGGAGACCGCGCCGAACTCCTGGGAGGGCGACACCATCGAGAACCCCTCGATGGTGAGCTTCGGCGGCACGACGTACCTGTTCTACTCCGGGAACCTGTCCGACCCGCTGGACGACCAGGGCCACAGCAACTACGCCTCCGGGTACTCGGTGTGCCCGCAGGGCCCGCTGGGCGCCTGCCACCGCGTGCAGTCGACCCCGCTGGTCGCCAGCGCCGGGTCGCAGCAGGGCCCCGGCGGTTCCTCGGCCTTCGTCGACGCCTCGGGCGGGCTGCGGATGGCGTACGCCACCTTCCGCCTCGGCGAGAACGTCGGCGGCCCCGTGCCGCACCCGCGGCGCATGACCATCGCCAAGCTGGTCCGCAACGGCGACGGCACCCTGCGCGTCGATGGGGCCCCGACCGTCACCGGCAACGACATCTCGCTGAAGTGGTCCGCGGTCGGCGGGGCGGCCAGCTTCCTGGGCTCCCCCACCACGCCCGTGCTGCCGACGCCCGTCAAGACCGGGTACTACCAGCACTTCCAGGGCGGGTCGGTGTACTACTCCGCCGCGACCGGCTCGCACGTCGTGCGCGGCCTCATCCGCGACCGGTGGGCCACGACCGGCTGGGAGAACTCCTCGCTGGGGTTCCCCACGACCGACGAGGTCGCGCTGCCCAGCGGGGCCTTCAACCACTTCCAGGGCGGGTCGGTCTACTGGTCCCGCGGCACCGGCGCGCACGTCGTCAAGGGCCTGATCCGCGACAAGTGGGCCGCCAACGGCTGGGAGACGGGTTTCCTGGGCTACCCCACCACCGACGAGCAGCCGCTGCGGGCCGGGGCGTTCAACCACTTCGCGGGCGGGTCGGTCTACTACTCCCCCACCGCCGGGACCCACGTCGTGCGCGGGGCCATCCGCGACGCGTGGGCCGCGCAGGGCTGGGAGAACGGCCGCCTGGGCTACCCCACCAGCGACGAGTACTCCGCCGGCGGCGGCAAGCGCAGCGACTTCCAGGGCGGCTCGATCACCTGGACCCCGCGCGGGGGTGCCGTCGTCAGCTACCGCTGACGCCGGCCCCGCCGGTCACGGGGCGGCAGCACCGCCGGCGCTCCCGAGGAGACGGGCGGCCAGGGAGCGCACAAGGTCCCGCAGGGCCTCGGGCCCGTCGACGACGAAGGGGACGGGCAGCGCGGCGAGCAGGCCGGGCACCCAGTCCAGCCGCTCGGCCCGGAACGTCACCCGGACCCACCCCGGCTCGGGCGAGGCGTCCCCGGTGGTGGCCAGTCCCGGCGGGAACAGCCGCTCCACCTCGTCCGCCGTCCCCCGCACCCGCAGGGACACCTCGTGGCGCCAGGGGACCGCGGACAGGGTCGCGCGCACGTGGTCGGCGGCGCTGAAGCCGTCCGGGACGTCGAAGGACCCGGCGAGGACCTCGGCCGCGTCGATCCGGTCCACCCGGAAGGTGCGCACGGCACCGGTGGCCGGGTCGGCGGCGCAGAGGTACCAGCGCCCGGAGCGGGCCACCACGCCGAACGGGTGGACGGTGCGCAGGGTCCGCCCGCCGTCGGCGGCGGTGCGGGTCAGGGCCACCGGTCGATGCTCGTGCACGGCCCGGGCGAGCAGCAGCAGGGTGCTCGTCCGCGCAGCACCGGCGCGGGGGGCGGCGGCCGCGGCGGTCTGGACCAGCGCCCCCACGCGCTCCCCCACGGCGACGGGCAGGACGCGCCGCAGCTTGGACACCGCAGCGTCCACCACCCCCGGTGACGCGGCCAGCACCCCCGACGGGTGCGCGGTGACGAGCCCGAGCAGGACGACGAGGGCCTCCTCGTCGGTGAGCATCAGCGGGGGCATGCGGTGCCCGGGGCCCAGGCGGACGCCGCCGTAGGGGCCCCGCACGGACTGCACCGGGACGTCGAGGTCGACCAGGTGGGCGACGTACCGGCGCACCGTCCGCTCGTCGACCTCCAGGCGCGCGGCCAGCTCGGCGACGGTGCGGGTGCCGGAGCTGGACTGCAGCAGCTCGAGCAGCTGCAGCACGCGGGCCGTCGGACGAGGCACCGCACCACCCTACGGAACCGGGCGGATCCTGTCCGGTACCGCTCCTAGCGTTCTCGTCATGACGACCGGCACCCCGCCCCCGCACCCCGTCGCCCGACTGCTGTCGGTGCGACTGATCACCGACGACGTCGCCCGCCTGGTCGGGTTCTACGAGCAGGTCACCGGCACGGCGGCCGTGTGGTCGACCCCCGACTTCGCCGAGGTGGTCACCGGCGTCGAGACGCTGGCGATCGGCAGCACCCGCACCGTGGCGCTGTTCGCGGCCGGGTCGGCCCGGCCCGCGGACAACCGCAGCGCGATCGTCGAGTTCCTCGTCGCCGACGTCGACGCCGAGCACCGGCGCCTGCGGGACCTCGCCGGCGACCTCGCGGAGGACGTCGTCGCCGAGCCGACCACGATGCCGTGGGGCAACCGCTCCCTGCTCCTGCGCGACCCGGACGGCAACCTGGTCAACCTCTTCACGCCCGTCACCCCGGAGGCCGTCGCCCGGTTCGCCTCGAGGGGTTGAGACGCTTCGGCTGCGCTCAACAGCCCTTCGACACGGCTGACAGCTCCAACCGGGAGCAGCCCCTCCCCGCTCCGCGGGGCAGCGCCCCAGCAGCTGCTCCCACGAAGGACTCCCCACGAGCGGACCGTCCACCGACGCCGGCACCACCCCCGTCGACGCCCTCACCGCCGCCGAGCAGCCCCTGGCGCAGGTCGAGGTGGATCAGCAGCAGGCGCACCGGCCCCGGAGTCCCCCCACCCCACCGGGTCGGCGGCCGACCGCCCGCCGACCCGGGACGCGCGGCACGCCCTCCAGGTGCTCCGCAGCTTCCTGGACGGCTCCTCCCTCATCGAGGCCGCGGGAGAGCTGCACACCGAGGACGAGATCGACGCGAGCTTCCGCTGGTCGATCGACTTCGTCGACCACGGCCTGCGCGAACTGCCCGGCGGGCGGCGCGGCGCTCAGTCGAGCACGGCGGTGGCTTCGACCTCCACGAGGACGTCCGGCTCGAAGAGGTGGTCGACGCCGATGAGGGAAGCCGGCGGCAGCGGCCGGGGCAACCCGAGTTCCTCGGCGACCTGCTCGACGCCGGCCGTGAACGGGCCGATCTTGTCCGGGGTCCAGTCGGTCACGTAGAAGGTCAGGCGCACGACGTCGGCGAAACCCGCCCCGGCGGCCCGCAGGGCGGTGGCGGTGCCGCGCAACGCGTGGGCGACCTGACCGGTCAGGTCACCGGGCGCCAGCGGTGACCCGTCGGCCCCGCGGGCGACCTGCCCGGCGACGTGCACGTGCCGGTTCCCGGTGGCGATCGCGACGTGGTGGTAGGGCACGGGCTGCATGAGCCCCGGAGGGGTGGTCAGGTGGACGGGCACGGTGAGCTCCTGCGGTTCTCGGCGGGTGGTCGGCACCACCCGCGAGGTTGTGCTCGCCACGGGCGGTATCCCAGGGATACTTGATCGCCGGCGGGAACTTCAACGAGACTTGGTGTCGTGCCGGAAACCACGCGAGGTGCCCCCACCCGCCCACCGACCCCGGGCGGCCCCCACCCCGACGCACCCCTGGAGATCACCGGGCTGCACCGCGAGGTGCTCGAGCAGGTGCTGGACCGGTGGTCGCTGCAGGTGCTGGAGACGTTGTGCGAGCGTCCCTGCCGCTTCAGCGAACTGCGCCGCGTCATCCCCGCGGTCACCGGCAAGTCGCTGACGGCGACCTTGCGCCGGCTCGAACGCAACGGGGTCGTCGAACGCCGTGTCGTCAGCACGCGGCCGGTGGCCGTGGAGTACCGCATCAGCGCGCTGGGCAAGAGCATGCGCGAGCCGATCGACGGACTGCTGACCTGGACCGCGCAGCACCTGGCCGAGGTCGAGGAGGCCCGGGCGCGCTTCGAGCTGACGTGAGGACACGGCCTCGACGGTGACCCGGGCCGGGACCGTGGACCGGGGTGTTCCACGACCGCGCCCGCGCACGGCGGTCAGATCACCAGCCCGTGCCGGTAGGCGTGCACGACGGCTCGGTCGCGGCCCCGCAGGCCGGGCTCGGTAAGCAGCCGGGACACGCGAGTCCTCACCGTCTCCGGGCTGAGGGACGACGTCGCGGCGATCCCGCCGCGGGAGCGCGATCGCGGAAGTTTTGACCGCCCCCGGCCGCTGAGGCGTGGCGCGGGGGTGCCGTCGCCAGCTGCCGCTGACGACGGCCCGGCCGGTCAGTAGTAGTAGACGGCCGTCCCGGCGCCGGGGCTGAACCAGATCTCCCCGCCCTGGAAGGTCTGGTACAGCTCGCCGTCCCGATGCTCCACGAGTACGGCGGCTCGTCGGATGCACAGGAACCTTCGGATGAGGTGCGTCACTCTGCCGAGGCGCTTCGGCCGCGCTTGCGCAAAGGCACGCAGCTCACCCGAGATGCTGCACCAGGAACGCCGGAGCGCGACATGCACAGAGTTTCTACAGGCGTGTGCTGAAGCGAGCCACGTGCCGGTCAGTCTGCACGTCGTAGATGATCACTTCGACCAAGACGTCGCCACTGCCGCTAGGGGGCGCCGAGAACAGGTAGCGGCCCGTACGCGATTGCCCCGGAGCCAACGACGCATCACCGAACCCGGCGCCATATCCCAAACCTGAGGCAAAGACCTGCTCCGCCTCCGCGCCGTTGTAGGTAACAGCAACCAGGTCGAAGGGGTCCCACAACCCTTGAGTCGTGTTGCGGATGGTCAGGACTACCTCGATGGGAACATCGCCGGCGGTGTAGCCGATGCCGGTGGTGGGCGGGGCGACACGTCGCACCGACTCCGCCCGCAACACCAATCCATCCAAGTTCACTTCACCCGGAACCGCCAGGGTTCCGCCGATGACACCGCCACCTGTCGAAGCAGGCGGCGGAGCAGGCACAGCGATGGGTGCGTTGACGCGCGCTCCAGTCGCGGCAGACCACTCGATGTAGCCGCGCTGGAAGTTGACACGCTTACCCCCGGGAATGTCGAACTCGCTGCTGGTCGGAAAACCCAGTGCGCCCCCTTCCCAGCCTTGGGCGGCCCACGCATCACGGATGGCGCCGTGCACGACGTGAGCACCGGTGGTCGGGCTCCAGTAGATCGATCCGCCCTGGAAGGCGTTGTAGGCGCCCTTGCCGTTGGGGGTACGCACCTCACCGGTGATGGGGAAACCCAGCACCCCGTTCTCCCAACCCGACCACGCGTACGCGTCACGGATCATCCCGTGGACCTCGTGCGCCCCCGACGGCGGCGACCAGTACACCGATCCACCCTGGAAGGCGTTGTACGCCCCGCGACCGTTGGGAGTCCCCGTCTCATCGGTGATGGGGAAACCGAGGGGACCACCCTCCCACCCGGTGCGTCCCCACTCAGTGAGGATGCTGCCGTGGACTTCGCGCGCCCCGGACTGCGGAGACCACCAGATGCCGCCTCGCTGGAAGCTGACGTAGGCCCCACGTCCGTTGGGGGTGCCAACTTCACCCGTCAGCGGCTCCCCCAGGAGTCCCGCCGCCCCACCCAGGGCGTCGTAACGGACACCGATGTCCCCGCCCACCCGCGGATCTGCCGCCGCGGTCTGAATGCTGGCCATCGAGAAGGTCGCCATCGCCATCCCGGCAACGGCACGACGACCCCATGAACTACTCGTGAGTGACACCATGCGGGCAAAGTAGCGGCCTGGACCCCGTGTCCACACAGCAGGTGCCCAACTCGCCCGTCTCGCCCCCCTAAAGAGGGCCAGAAACCCGCTACTCCAACAGGACTGAGACACCATTCCTCAAGTTCGGGGTCATCCCACGTCGTGCACCGTTCCTGTCGGGAACCGTTACCGGCGCCCTGATGCAGAAATGTCGCCTGCCCTCTGAGACGTGATCCTGCGACGGGCCAGCTCGCACTCACCGACAGGCAGGTCCGCGCTGGAACCGCGAGAACCCCCGCGCCAGGGCATCCGCCTGCTCGTCCGCAGTCGGCGGGCCAGGATCGAGGCACTCACCCCGAGTGCCGCGATCCAACGCTCCGCACCCGGTCCGGGGCCCGTCGCCTCAGCCCGCCATCGCGGCCAGCGCCTGCGTGGACTCCGGCAGCACCTGCCCCCCGTCCACCACGAGCGTCTGCCCGGTGATGAACCCGGCCTCCAGCGTCGCGAAGAAGGCGGCGGCGTGACCGATGTCGGCGGGCGACCCGAGCCGTCCCTGCGGGATGCTGGCGGTCATCGCCTCGACGTACCCCGGCCCCAGGTCGGCGATCCCCTCGGTGGCGATGTTGCCCGGCAGGACGGCGTTCACCGTGATGCCCCGGGGCGCCAGTTCCAGCGAGGCGGTGCGGACGAAGCCCAGTTGCGCCGCCTTGCTGGCCGCGTAGTGCGACCACCCCGGGTACCCGGTGAACGGGCCGGTGATGGAGGACGTCACGACCACCCGGCCGCGGCCGCTGGCGGTGAGGGCGTCCAGGCAGGCCTGGACGGAGAAGACCGTGCCGTTGAGGTTGGTCCCCATGACCGCGGCGAGGTCGTCGGCGCCGATGTCCTCCAGCCGCGCCGAGGGGAAGACGCCGGCGTTGGCGCACAGCACGTCGATGCCGCCGTGGCGCTCGAGCGCGGTCGCCGCCACCCGGTCGCAGTCGGCGCGCGAGCTGACGTCGGCCGGGAGGTGGGACGTGCGGCCGCCGATGTCGGCGACCGCCGCCTCCAGGTCCGCCGCGGAGCGTCCCGTGATGAGGACGTGCGCGCCGGCGTCGGCGAAGACGCGGGCGATGCCCTTGCCGATCCCCTTGCTGGCGCCGGTGACGACCACCGACAGCCCGGACAACGTGGTGAACACGGGACCTCGATCCTTCGGAGCGTTCGCAGCGTTCGGCGGGGGGCCGCGACGCGCTCGCGCCCCGGTCCCCCGCCGGGAGGACGCCATCGTGCCGCTGGACCGTTTCCGGTGGCCGGGGAGCGCGTTAAGGGCGTGTTACGACTCGCCCGGGTCCCGGCGCACCCGGTGGGCGCACCCGGGCAGGACGCTCCGGTCGGCTACTCCCGCACCCAGTCCGGGCTCGGACCCGGGCCCGCCCCCGGCCACCAGCGCCACCCCGGGACCGTCCGCGTCCCCCCGGTCACGGCGTACCCGTCCAGCGGCAGGTCGTAGTCGACGCGCACCAGGTCGCCCCACTCCCGGTAGTCCGTCCCCGGCAGGTACCCGCGGTACGGCGTGAGGGTCGCGACCTCGCGCAGCGTGGCGTAGCTGCCGCCCCCGTCGATGAACGTCAGCGGGTCCGTCGACTCGAACGTGGCGCTGCGCACGAACCAGCGCACCGGTTCCACCAGCCCGTCGGCCACCCGCGGCGGCGCGTAGCAGGGGAAGTGCAGGCCCAGCGGCCAGTCCAGCAGCACCGTCGACCCGGCGGGCACGACGTCGGAGACGACCTGCGCCGTGCGGCGGTACACGTCCGTCACGGCCGCCTCTCCCTGCGCGCCGGGACCGGCGTCGAGCACGACCCGCACGGCGACGGCCCCGGCCGGGGTCGCGGCCACCGGCCCGAAACCGACCCGCCGCCAGCCCGTCCCGCCCGGCACGACGGCGGGCACCGGCAGCACCGCCCCGGCGCCGGTGAGGAACTCCACCGTCACCGCGGCCGGTCCCCCCGACACGTCCAGGGCGATCGTGTCGTCCCCGGTCCGCTCCCCCAGCGCCCGCCACGGCGTGCGGACCTCACCGGTCCCCGTCCAGGACCCGGCCCCTGCGGGGGCCCCCGCGGTGCTGCCCGCACCGCTCACCGGGTCGGCCGCCCGCTGCGGCGCGGGACCGTCCGCGGCGGTCAGCGCGGCCGCGCCGGTCAGCGCCACCGCCGCGTCGGCGAACCCGCACGGCGTCGGCGCCAGCGCCGCCTGCGCCACCGACCAGCTGCCCCGCAGCCGGTGCGCCGCCCGCGCCACGCTGCCGACCTGCACCAGCACCGAGGCCAGCAGCGAGACCACCAGGGAGGTCGCGACCAGCTCGGGCCAGGCGTCGCGCCGCTCCCGGCGCCGCGCGCGCCACCACAGCGGCACCGCCGCGAGCGCCGACAGCACCAGCCACGTCGCCGGGTTGCCCAGCACCGCCGGCAGCTCGGGGTCCACCCCGTAGGCGGAGTACTCGACCTGGGCGTCGGGGCCGTGGAACGCCATCGCGACGACCACCGCGACGGCCCCCCACAGCGCCACCAGCGCCCACCGCGTCGGCCGCCGCCGCACCAGGACGACGGCGCCGACGACGACGAGCAGCGTCCCCACCCCGGCCAGCGCCCCGAAGTGGTGCGTCCACTTCGTCGGGGACAGGAACAGCGACCCCAGGCCGACGACGACGCCCGTGACGGGCACCACCCAGTCGACGCGGGCCGCTCGGCGCGCCCGCAGCAGCGTCGTGGTGACCCCCACGAGCACGAGCAGCGTCAGCAGCACCGCGACCTGCCGGGAGTACAGCTCCTGGTTGGGGTCGGGGCCGTCGACGAGGTAGGTGTAGCGGGAGGACTCCTGCCACCACTCCAGGTTCGGGCCGACCTCGTCGTGCACGCGCAGCGCCGTCAGCGCCCCGGCCAGGGTCGCGTCGGCGAAGACCAGCGGGGAGGCCACGCTCGCGCAGGCCAGCACCAGCGCGCCCGTCGCCACCGCGCCCAGCCGGCTGTCGCGCAGCAGCGGCCACCACCGCGGGGCCAGCGCCAGGGCCAGCCCGGCGGCCAGGACCCCCGAGGCCGTGACGGCCACGGCCGCGCCCGCGCACACCGCCGCGAGCCCCAGCAACCACACCCGGCGCCGGGCCACGGCCTCCAGGACCAGCACGAGCGTGGCCGTCGACAGCGCGACGACGAAGCTCTCCGGGCGGGCCGAGACGTCGAACGGCAGCCACCACGCCAGCAGCACCACGGCCGCGACCGGCCGCGTCCACACCGGGGGCCGCTCCACCAGGCGCGGCAGCAGGAACCGGGTCAGCAGGAACCACGTCAGGACCCCGAACACCGCCGCGGGCAGCCGCATCGCCCACGGCGAGACGGTGAACGGGACGACGAGGGCCAGCAGCTGCTGCTGGAGGGTGAAGGGGATCTCCGCGACGTCGAAGTAGCGGACGACGTTGCCGATGAACCCCTGCGCGGCGGCGCTGCGGGCCTCCACCACGTAGTACCAGTCGTCGGTGTGCAGGGGGCCGACCCCGGCCCACAGCACGAGCCCGCCGGCCACGACGACGTCGCAGGCCCACGCCGCGAGCGTGCGCCGCCCGCGCGGGGCGGCGGGGTCCAGCGCCGCCGGGCGCCCGCCCCGCTCGCGGCGGCGCAGCGGACCGGCCAGCGCCAGCAGCACGACGAGCGAACCCAGCGCCAGCAGGCCGTGCGCGAGGAGGACCGCGACCTTCAGCGCCGCGGGGCGGGACTGGAACCGGGCGTCGGGGTGCGCGAGCGCGGCCGGGCCAGCGCCGTCGGCGGCGGTGGCGTCGGTGACGAAGGCCGTCACCTCCGGGACCCGCGCCCCGGCGCGCTCGGCCAGCACCCGGCCGTCGGCGCTGACGCGGGTGCCGTCCTGCGTGGCCTCGACGACGAGGGCGCAGCCGGCGTCCCCCGTCGTCAGCGCGGTCGTCAGCACGTCCGTGAGGGGTTCGTCGAGCAGGTCGGTCCCGTCGGAGCGCACCACGACGCGGCCGTCGCCGACCGTCACCGCCAGCGACCTCTGCGCGCCGCGCTCGCTGCCCCCGGGGGCCGTGGCCACCAGCGTCGAGCGCTGCCCGGCGGCGGTGCGGGCGTCCAGGGCCGCCGCCGTCGCGCACGGGGCCTGCACCCGAACGTCCAGCGGCCGGTACGGCATGAACAGCGCGGCCGTGGACGTCGAGGCCCCGCCGGTGGTCGCCGGCCAGCTCACCGCGGGGGTGTCGACGACGACGGGGGCCAGCGGGACGACGACGCTGAGGACGAGCGTCAGCACCGCCAGCGCCAGGACGGACAGCCGGCGCACGCGGGGGATCACGGGCGACGAACCTACCGGCCGGTCCGGGTCACGACGACGAAGGGCCCGACCCGCTGCGTGGTGAACGCCGGGTCGTCGAACAGGGCCGGGTCGAACACGGCCGTGGACCACGCCACGTTCGGTTCGGCCGGGAAGACGTCGCGGGTCAGGCCCACCTCGTACCCGTCCTGCCCGGCGCGGAACACGAACACCCGCGGCGGCGCGTAGGGGCCGGAGTCCAGGCGGGCCAGCAGGTCGGCGGGGCTCGTGGCCCGCGCCCAGTCCTGCACCTGCTCGCGGCGGGCGTCGAAGTCGGCCAGCGGGTTGGCGTAGTGGGCGGTGATCTGCTGGTACCCCAGGTAGGGGCGGAAGGAGAACACCTCGTAGTAGGTGCTGAGGACGACGAGGTCGTCGTCGGCGACGCCGAGGTCCGCGGCGCTCGCGTCGATCGCGGTGAGCAGGTCCCCGGTCCAGGCCCCCGCCTCGGTCTCGTCGTGCGCGCCCAGCGCGGTCCTGCCGTCGGGGCCGTAGTCGGTGTACGCCTTGCCGATCTGGTCGGCGAGGTTCTGCCCGGTGGCCTGCAGCGGGACGACGAAGACGGCCGCCGCGGCCAGGACGGCCAGCGCGCGCAGCTCGGGGGTGCGCGGTTCCAGGGTGCGCGGCCGGGCCGTCAGCGCCCGCGCCGAGGCGCCCCAGCGGGGCAGCGCCCGCCACAGCGCGGCCGCGCCGAGGACACCGGCGACGGCCATCGTCTCGACGAGGACGGCCTCCATCCGGAAGGCCAGCAGCGTCGTGCGGGCCACGATCGCGACCGTGGACAGCAGGTACCAGAGGTAGCCGACGGCCACGACGAGCAGCAGCGGGCGGGCCGTCGGGTCGCGGCGCACGGCCAGCACGAGCCAGGCGCAGCCCAGCAGCAGGAACGCGCCCCACGGGGTCGCGGCGAGCATCGGGGCCGGCAGCTGCGCCGAGATGAGGGGCAGGAAGTGCTGCGCGGCGGCGCGCTCGCCGCCGGCGCCGCGCAGGACCGCCAGGACGTAGGGCGCCCACACGACGAGGGCGAGCAGCCCGGAGACGACGGCGGCCAGCACCAGGGCCGGCACCCGCGTCCGCACCGCGGCCCAGCCCTGCCCGGCGCGCCAGCCCTGCGCGGAGCGGGCGGCGCAGCACAGCGCGACGACGAACGCGGCGAACCCGGCGTACAGCGTGTACGTCATGGCCCCCGCCCCGAGCACGACGCCGATCCCGACGGCCGCGGCGCGGCGGGCCGGGGCCGGCACGTCCCCGAACGCGCGCCAGGCCACGACGGCCACGACGGGCACGAAGGCGGCCAGGCACCACGAGTACGGCTCGTCGACGAAGGGGCCGGCCAGGGCCGGGTAGACGCCGACGGCCGTGGTGGCCAGCCCGGCGAGGACCCCGCGGCGGGGCCCGGTGAGCCGGGACCAGGCCACGAGGGCGAGCGCCGGGACGACCGCGGAGGTGGCGATGGCGGCGGGTTTGAACGCGGCCCACGCCTGCAGCCCGGTCAGGTCGGCGAACCGGCCGGCGAGCCAGAACCAGCCCGAGGGGTAGAACGACGGCAGCCCGGCGTAGTTCATGTCGGCCAGCCGCCAGCTGTCGGTGAGGCGGCCCAGCAGCTGGGTGCGGAACAGCTGGTCGTTGGTGTTGCCGCCCAGGTAGTAGCTCGTGCCGGCCAGCGGGACGGCGAGCAGGGCGGTGGCCAGCCCCGCGACGGCGACGACGGCGACGGCCTCGGTGCCGCGCCACCAGCGGGTGCGGGCGCAGACGGCCAGGACGGCGGCGACCACGACGACGAGCAGGGCCGTCACGAGGGCGGTGCCGACGTGGGAGGGGGTGACCGAGGTCCAGCCGTCCCCGCCGGAGAGCCGGCCCGCGACGGCCGTGACGACCCGCTGGACCAGGAGGCTGACGGCGCACGCCGCGACGGCGGCCAGGGCCAGCGCACCGGCCAGCCGGGCGAACCCGCCGCGCACGACGGCGTCGCGGGCCGCGGTCGCGGGGACCGCCACCGTCGCGCCGGTCCTCGCGCCGGTCGCCGCGTCGCCGTCCGTCCCGGCCGTCCCGCCGTTCTCGCGCGTGTCCTGCGCCACGGATCCCCCGTCGTCACCCGGTCGGCCCGGGTGACCGACCGTGTCCGAGGGTAGGCCACGAGGGCGACCGCCCCCCCGACTCCCGGGCGGGTCGGCGTGCCCGGCTCCCGGCGGGTCCCCCCGCAGCGCCGCGACCGCCGCCGCGACCGCCGCCCTCCACCGGGCCGACCGCTGTCCCGGGCTGCCACCACGTCGTGCGCGAGGCGTTGACAAGTGGGCACTGACGGCTCAAGCTTCCACACAGCGAGAAGAGCTACCACTGTGCGATAACTGCGAGGGAGCAGCATGCACGTCACCGTTCTGGGACTCGGCGAAGCGGGAACCCTCTACGCCACCGGCCTGACCGCCCGCGGGTGGTCCGTCAGCGGCTACGACCCCGCGGACACCCCGACGCCCGCGGGCGTCGAACGGCGCCTGACGCCGCAGGAGGCGGTCCGCGACGCGGACTTCGTCCTCAGCCTCGTGGGCGGGAAGGTGGCCGAGCGCGCCGCCGGCTCCGTCGCCGAGCACCTGCCGCCGTCCGCCGTCTACCTCGACATGAACGCCGGGGACCCGCGCATCAAGACCGCGATCGCCGAGGTGGTCGGGGCCGCCCGCTTCGCGGACGTCTCCGTCGTCGGCTCCGTCCCGGCGCACGGCTCCGCGGCGCCCGTCGTCATCAGCGGCGAGGCCTCCGCCACGGCGGCCCGCCTGTTCACCGCGCTCGGGGCCGACGTCGAGGACATCGGGGGCCGGCCCGGGGACGCCGCCGCCCGCAAGCTCCTGCGCAGCGCCTTCATGAAGGGGCTCGGCGCCCTCGTCGTGGAGGTGGTCGAGGCCGGCCGCGCCGCCGGGGCCGACGAGTGGGTGCGCGAGCAGATCGCCGCCGAGCTCGACGGCGGCCACGTCTCCCTGGAGCGGCTGCACAGCGGCACCCGCAAGCACGCCCTGCGCCGCGCCGGCGAGACCGAGGCCTCCGCCGACCTGCTCGACGCCGCGGGCCTCGTGCCGACGATGACCCGGGCGGCCGCCCAGGTGCACCGCCGGCTGGCCGACGAAGCGCTGCTGGAGACCGACGACCTCCTCGCCCAGTACGAGGGGCTGGCCGTCGCGAACATCGGCGACGCCCGCGAGCGCACGGGCCTCATGGACTCCGGGATCCACGCGCTGTGGAAGGGCGCCCGCGTCGTCGGGCGCGCCCGCACCGTGCGCACCCGGGCGGGGGACAACAAGGTCGTCTCGGAGGCCCTCACCCGGGCCCGGCCCGGCGACGTGCTGGTCATCGACGGCCAGGGCGACGTCAACCGGGCCCTCATCGGCGAGCTCATCGCCGAGCGCGCCCGCACCAAGGGGGTCGTCGGCATGGTCATCGACGGCGCCGCGCGCGACGTCGGCGAGCTCGAGCGCATCGGCTTCGGCGTCTGGGCCCGCGCCGTCAGCCCCGCCGGCCCGTACAAGAACGGCCCGGGCCGGTTCGACGTCCCGGTCTGCGTGGGCGGTCTGGTCGTGCACCCCGGCGACCTGGTCGTGGCCGACGACGACGGTGTGGTGGTCGTCCCCAGCGCCGAGGTGCGCGCCAGCCTCCTCGGGGGCCGCGCGGTGGAGGCCGACGAGGCCGGCCGCCGCGCGGCGATCCTGGGCGGGGGCGCGTGATGCTCGGGGTCTGGGCGCTCGTCGCGTTCGTCGTCGTCATCGTCGTCTGGAACGCGCTGTTCAAGCGCAACATCGGCGAATCCATGATCATGGGCTTCCTGGCCGTCTGCGCGTTCGCGGTGTTCGGCGGCCTGCCCGAGGGCGAGTCGGCGGGCGGGGCCATCCGGGCCGCCGTCCTCGACTCGCTGCAGGAGGAGGTGACCTTCGCCGGTCTGGCCTTCGTCTTCATGAGCTTCGTCCTCGCCAGGACACCGGTGCTCGACCGGCTGATCGACCTGCTGAACTCCGTGCTCGGCCGGCTGCCCGGCGGCTCGGTGTTCACGGCCACCGTCGCCGGCGGGATCTTCGGGGCCATCGCCCACGTCGGGGCGGCCGTGACGGCCGCCGTGGGTTCGGTGACCGTCCCCTGGATGAAGAAGTCCGGGGTCCGGCCGGAGCTGGCGGCCACGGTCGTCGCCGGCGGCGCCGGCATGGGTGTCAGCTTCCCGTTCTCGGCCACCATGTTCATCCTCGTCGGAGGGCTGGCCGCGCAGGGGGCGATGGAACCCGACGAGATCGTCAAACCCCTCGCCCTGGCGGGTCTGTGGTGCCTGGGGTACCGCCTCGCCCTGGCCTACTGGCTGGTGCGCAGGAACAAGATCGCCCCCATCGCCCCGGAGGACCGGCTGCCCCTGCGCCGCAGCCTCGGCAACGGCTGGACCTCGCTGCTGCTGTTCGTGCCCATCATCGTGCCGCTGGTGCTCACGCGGGGTCCGCTGGCCACCGCCCTCGGGAACTGGAGCGGGGTCGGCGACGACCTCAAGAGCCCCGTCGAGCTCGCCGACGGCACGACCCTGCCCGCGGCGCCGTTCGCGATGCCCGACGTCATCAGCCTCATCACCTGGATCCCGGTCCTCATGATCGCGCTGGTGTTCGTCCTGGGCCGCAAGCACCTGCCCCGCACCGCGTCCGGCTGGCTGGACACCATCGGCGGGGCGGCGCCGTCCTTCGGGGTCATCGGCGTCACGATCGTCGCCGCGTTCTCCGCCTCGAACCTCCTGGGTGACCTCGGTCTGGCCGGTCAGCTGGAGACCGTCCTCAGCGGCCTCGACGCCCCGGCGTGGCTCATGGCCATCGCGATCGGCGTCATCATCGTGGCCATCGCCATCCCCCTGACCGCCAGCGCGACGATGGCCGCCGTCGGGCCCGTCGCCGTCATCGCCCTGGCCGGTGCGGGGGTCCCGGTCCCCGTCGCGGCCGCCGCCGTGCTCATCTTCGCCAGCACCGAGGGGGCGTCCCCGCCCAGCGGGGCCCCCATCTACGTCGCCGCCGGGATCGCCCGCGTCGACCCCGTGAAGATGTTCGTGCCGCTGCTGAAGTACTACTGCGCGCCGATCCTCGGGATGGGTGTGCTCATCGCGACCGGTGCCCTGCCCGTCTGACCGCGTCCCCCGCAACCCCGACAACCCGAAGACCCCGAGAACCCCCGGAAACCCGGGACCCACCACTGCCAGGAGTCGACGATGTCTCGTGCCACCAGTGCGGTCCGCGCACCCGGCGCCACCCGGCGCGCCACCACCCACCTGTTCGCCCTCAGCGTCGTGTTCTTCCTCGCCGCCGGAGCCGCGATCGTCCTGACCCAGGCCGTCGCCCTCGCCGGCGGTGACGCCGCCGCCGCCCGCGACCTGGAGGAACGCCTCGCCCCCTTCGCCTTCGGGGGCGCCTCGGCGGCCGGCCTGCTGTCCTTCCTCCTGGGCTACGGCCAGCGCGCCGCGCACGCGCAGGACCAGGACGACGCGCAGGCCGATCCGGCGGCCCCCGCGACGGACCGCCCGCAGGACCGGAGCGGGGACCACCGGGCCACCACGCCCGACCGCGGGACGGCCGCGTGAGCACCGCACCGGTCGAGGCGGTGTCCCGCCCCGGGGTCCCGGGCTACGACGAACTCCTGACCCGGACCCCGCCGGGCTCCAGCTGGGGCGTCTTCCCCGACGCCCCCGAACGCGGCACCGCGAACTTCGCCGGCCCCGCCCAGGTCGTCGCCGCCGCGGCCTCGGTCCACCGGGGGGCGCTGTTCTCCCTCGACCACGCCCTCGACGCCTTCGACCCGCCGATGGCCAGGGCCCGGCGGGCCCCCGTCCACGAGATCCTCACCGGGCACGCGGAGTCCCGCGACGACGTCCTGCGCGAGTTCCACCTCCAAGCGACCTCCCAGGTGGACGGCCTGCGGCACCGCCGCGCCTCCGGCCACGGCTTCTACGGCGGCGTGCCCGACGACGCCGTGGTCGCCGGGTCCCCCACCCTGGGCGTGCAGCGCTGGGCGGAGGCGCCGATCGTCGGCCGGGGCCTGGTCGTGGACGTCGAGGGCTGGGCCGCCGGCCGGGGCGAACCGCTGGACCACCGCAGCGGCCCGGCCCTGGACGTCGCCGTGCTCGACGAGGCGCTCGCGGCCCAGGGGGCCGCCGTCGAACCCGGGGACGTCCTGCTGGTGCACACCGGCTGGGCGCGGTGGTTCCTCGACGCCGCCCCGCAGCTGCGGGCGCAGGTCCGGGACGCCCGGTGCGCCACGGGGTTCGCGCAGTCGCGGGACTTCCCGCGCTGGTGCTGGGACCACCGGGTGTCCGTCTTCGCCACCGACACCTTCGCCGTCGAGGTGCTCCCGGTCGTGCCCGGCAGCCCGTACCTCCGCAGCGCCCCGGAGGACGCCGGGATGATGCACCAGGAACTCATCGCCAAGCTCGGGCTCGTCCTGGGCGAGCTGTGGAACCTCACCGACCTGGTGGCCGACTCCCGCGCCACCGGCCGCTGGGACTGCATGGTCACCGTCAAACCGCTGCACCTCACCGGCGGGGTCGGTTCCCCGCCCAACGCCGTCGCCCTGCGGTGAACCGGCCCGGTGGACCGGGCGCGGTGCGCAGCGCCGGGCCTGCTCCGCCGGCGGCCGGTCGGGCCGGTACGGTCGGGCGCGTGGGGATCTCGGGTCGCGGCACGCCGCACGGCGGGCGTTGAGGGACGGCGTGGCGGAGGAACGGACCGCGACCAGCATGCGGTCGCTGGAGCGGGCGATCGACGTCCTGGAGGTCCTGGACAGCAGCCGGCGCCCGCTGCGCCTGACCGACATCGCCCGCCGCGCCGGACTGCCCGTGGCCACCACGCAGCGCATCCTCACCGTCCTCGAGGCCCGCGGCCGCGTCGAGCGCGACGGGCACGAGTACCGCCCCGGGGTCGCGCTCCTGCTGGGGGCGCACGCCTACCTCACGAGCAGCCCGCTGCTGACCGCCGCGCGGCCGGTGCTGCACGACCTGGCGGCCTCGACGGGTCTGACCTCCTCGCTGTTCAAGCGCCTGGGGGCCTCCCGCCTCGTCCTGGCCCGCGTGCAGGGCACCACCCCGCTGCGCTACGAGCTGCCCATCGGTGAGCGCCTGCCGCTGCACGTCGGTGCCGGCAAGGTGCTGCTGGCGCACATGGACCCCGAGCAGCGGCGGGCCCTCCTGTCACCGGCCCCCGGGGCGGGCGCCCCCGCGGACCCGGCCGTGGACCCGGTCGTGGACCACGAGCAGTTCGACGCGCAGATGGACGCCATCCGGGCGGCCGGCTTCTCCCAGGCCCGCGGGGAGCGGGAGCCCGGCATGGCCTCCGTGGCCGTCGCCGTGCTCGTCGACGGCAGCAGCACCGAGTGCGCGGTCCAGGTCGCCGGCCGGCAGGAGGAACTGCCGGTGGAACGGGTCCCCGCGCTCAGCGTGGAGGTCCGCCGGGCCGCCCGGGCCATCGCCCAGCAGCTGCCCTGACCCCCGGCCCGTCCGCACCCGGCGGGGCGGTCAGCGCGCTCGGCGGTCCGCCGCCGCGGTCCACGCCAGGCGCCGCGTCGACCACCGCGCCAGGTCGGCCTCCCACAGGGCCGGGTCGCGCGGTGGCGCCACCTCGTCGAGGACCTCCAGCCGGGTGATCCGCTCGATGCGGAAACCGCGGACCGCCTCCCGCAGCCGGCACCACCCCACGAGCAACCAGGCGTCTCCCCCGCGCAGCAGACCCATCGTCTCCACGTCGCGGACGGTGCTGGTGCTGGGGTCCGGGCCGCCGTCGGCGGCCTCACCGGAGTAGGTCAGCCGCACCACCCGCCGGGCGGCGATGACGTCGGAGATCAACCCCATCGGCACGCCGCCGCCGGCCGGGGCGGCGGCGTCGATGACCGCGACCCTGCCCAGCACCTCCTGCACGGGCGCCCGGTGCGCCTCGTCCACGACCGCGGCGATCTTGGCGTGGGCGCGGCGGGCGGCCCCCTGGTACGGGGAGGACTCCAGCAGGGCCAGCCCCGCCAGCACCGCCAGCGACTCGGCGGCCGACAGGTTCAGCGGCGGCAGCGAGTACTCGCGCAGGATCGAGTACCCACCCGCCGCCCCGTGGTCGGCGTAGACGGGGACCCCGGCGAGCTGCAGCGAGGCGATGTCGCGTTCGACGGTGCGCGTGGACACCCCGAACTCCGCCGCGAGCCGGGCCGCGGACCACGGCCGGCGCGCTCCGCGCAGCAGGTCGACGAGGGCGTACTGCCGCTCGGCTCGCTTCACGCCGGGAGTCTGGCAGGGCACGGCCCGGCGGGGGCGGTCCCCTCCACGTCGCGCCTCAGCTCCGCACGCTCCGCTGCCCACCGACCGACCAGACGCGCCGGACCCGGCCGTCCCGGTCGAAGTCGAACACGTCGACGCCCCCCGCGCGCCGGCCGTCCGCCTCCACGTCCCACAGCAGCCGGCCGTGCTCGCCGTCGATCGCGTCGGCGACGGCGGTGAAGACGACGCCGGGGTTCTGCTCGTGCCACCAGCGCAGGTACCGCGCGAAGTCCTCGGCGCTGCGGATGTCGTCCGCGGGGGCCGACCCGTCGGGCTCGGTCGAGGTGAGGCGGATCCGGAAGTCGTCGGCGCAGATCTCCCGGGCGATGTCGCCGTCGGTGTTCCACATCGTCAGCCACCGGTCCAGCGAGCGCCGGGCGGCGGCAGCAGTCTCGGGGTTCGTGGGGTTCGTGGTCGTGGGGTTCGTGGTCGTGGGGTTCGTGGTCTCGGTCACGGGTCCACCCTCGGGCGCCCGCGCGACAACGGTGTGTCGGTGTTCCCGGTGAAGAGGCGTACCGGGCGGGCCCGTGGCGGTGCGCACGCCCCGGGCGGCACGTCAGCGCCGCACGGGGAAGCTCAGGTGGGTGACCCCCTCGCTGACGACGACGCTGCTGGGACCGGACAGCCGGACCGGGGCGTCGGGGTCGGTGAAGTACCGCCGGCCGCGACCGAGGAAGACCGGGACCAGGTCGACCCGCACCTCGTCGAGCAGACCGGCGGCGTGCAGCTGCGTGGCGACCTCACCGGCGGCCACCCCCACCACCCGCTCACCGGCGATCGCGGTGGCCGCCGCGACCGCCTCGGGCACGGTGGTGGCGAAGGTGGGGTCCTCAGTGCCCGGGTGGTCCCACCCGGTCGGTGGCCGGTGGGTCAGGACGACCACCGGCACCCCCAGCGGGTGGCGCCCGCGCCACCCGTCGGTCAGGTCGAACAGGCGCCTGCCCACCAGCACGCACCCCAGGCGGGTCACCCAGTCGCGCCAGTGCGCGGCGCTGGTGGGGGTGAGGTGGAACGGCGGCAGGTCCCCGGCGTTGGGGACCACGACGTCGCCGGCGGAGTACCAGTCGAAGAGCGGACCGGGGTCGTCGTCGGGCGAGGCGACGAAACCGTCCAGGGACGTGGAAGCGGAGGAGATCAGCAGCGCCATGACGGGACAGACCTGCCCCACCGGCTCAACTCATCGCCGGCGCCCCGCGGTCCCGGCTCGACCCGGCGCGAGCCGACGACTCCTGCCCGCTCAGCTGGGCACCCACGACTGCCGGGCCGGCGGCTGGCCGACCTCCACCGTGCAGCCCTTCGCGGACCCCGCCGACGAGCTGCGCCCGGTCGTCGCCGCCTCCCTGGCCGGCACCGGCCGCGAGCTCCCCACCAGCGCCGGTCCTGCCTGACGAGCCGGCCGGGCCGGTCAGCCCTGCGGGTGCAGCCGCACCACCAGCAGCGCCACGTCGTCCTCGGGCCGCTCCGGCAGCATCCGCTGCAGGACCGCGTCGCACAGGGCGTCCAGGGGGAGGTCCTGCGGGGCGAGCTCCTCCAGCGCCCCGCGCAGGCGGGCGAGACCGTCGTCCAGCGGCTCACCGCGGCGCTCGACGAGGCCGTCGGTGTAGAGCACGACGGTCGAGCCGGACTCGAGCTCGGTGACGCTCTCACCGCGCGGCACGTCGGGCAGCACCCCGAGGAGCAGTTCGGCGGCCGGGGCCTCCAGCAGGGACACCTGGGCCCGGGGGGTGAGGAGGACGGGCGGCGGGTGCCCCGCGTTGGACCACACCAGCCGCCGCACCCCGCGCCGGGCCTCCTGCTCGGTCTGCTCCACGCGCGCCACGACGGCCGTCGCGGTCGTGCCCACGTCGAGGGTGACCATCGCCCGGTCGACGCCGGCCAGGACGGCGGCGGGCCCGGCGTCGCTGGCCACGGCGATGCCCCGCAGGAGCGAGCGGACCTGGGCCATGGCCGCGGCCGCGTCGGTGTTGTGGCCCAGGACGTCACCGACGGCCAGGACCGTGGTGCCGCACGGCTGGACGAAGGAGTCGTACCAGTCCCCGCCCACCTGGGCGGTCTCCGCGGCGGGCGTGTACCGCACCGCGACCTCGAGCTGGTCCGTCTGCGCGGGCTCGGTCAGCAGCGACCGCTGCAGGGCCTCGGCCAGCTCCCGCTGCTGCCGGTACAGGCGGGCGTTGTCCAGGGCGAGCCCGGCCCGCCCGGCGATGTCGGTCGCGGTGGCGGTCTCCTCGGCGGTGATGGGGCTGCGGGCGGCGCCGTTGGCCAGCATGAGCGCCCCCAGGGTCCGCCCGCGGGCGCGCAGCGGCAGGGTCAGCAGGGACTCCGGTGCGAGCTCGGTGACCAGGTCCCGGGCCCGGCCCGGCGGCAGCACCGAGTGCAGGTACTCCAGGGCCCGTGCCGGCCGGACCCGCGGCTGGCCGGTGGCCAGGGCCTGGTCGAGCAGCGACCCCTCCTGCAGCACCCCCAGGCGGGTGGCGGCGTACTCGGCCACGACCGGCCGCATCCCCTCCTCGGCGTGCCAGCTGCCGACGTCGCGCAGCCCCCGCGCGCTCCGGCGCGGCTCGTCGGTGACCAGGCTGACGATGCACCAGTCCGCGAGCAGCGGCACCACCAGCCGGGCCAGGCGGCCGACGGCCTGCTCGCCGTCCAGGGTGCTGGTCAGCTCGCTGGTGACGCCCGCCAGCAGCTCGGCGCGGGCGGTCGCCCGCCCCAGGTGCTCCACGAGCTGCTCCAGCTCGCGGGTGCGGGCGAACAGGTCGTGCTCGACGCGTTCGGCGCGCTCGCGCAGGCGCTCGCTCAGCTCGGCCGAGGCCTGGGCCTGGGTGCGGGTGTGGACGTAGCCGGTGATGTCGTCGGAGCGGTGCAGCAGCAGCACCACCTCGCCGTCCTCGTCGAGGATCGGGACGTTGCGCGGGCTCCAGAACCGTTCCTCGAAGGTGCCGTCGGGCATCGGGATGTCGTACTTCTGCACGGCCATCGTCTGCGGGCGGCGGGTCTGGCGGGTCAGGACCAGGGAGTCGCGCAGCTTCACCAGCCCGTCGGCGGCGGGGTCGTCGGGGTTCATGGGGAAGACCTCGAACAGGCCGCGGCCGACGGTGTCCTCCAGCGTCGTGGCGGTGGCCTCCAGCCGCGCGCGGTTGGCCCGCACGATGACGAAGTCCGGCGTCAGCAGCAGCAGCGGGGCCGGGGTCTCGTCGAAGACGCGCTGGAAGTCGGGCTCCGGCAGTGGCCTCACACCGAGTCATCCCCCCAGGTCCGGACACCCTGCGGTACGGGGCGACCTGCGCTGGACCCTACCGGCGACCGGGCCGCGCCACCCCCCCACGGGCGGTGGTGCGGCCGGCGGCTCAGGAGTAGGTGACGACGGCCCCGCCGCTCTGCGTCCAGGTGATCGACCCGCCCTGGAAGTCGCTGCGGCGGCCACCGGCGACGGCGCGCTCGTCGCTCGTGGGGTAGCCCAGACGGCCGGTCTCCCAGCCCTGGGCGCCCCACGCGTCGCGGATCGCGCCGCGCACGACGTGGGCCCCGGTGGCCGGGGACCAGTACACCGACCCGCCCGCGAAGGCCGTGAAGGCGCCGCCGGACAGCTTCAGCTCGTCGGTCACGGGGTAGCCCAGGACGCCGTCCTCCCAGCCGGTGCGGCCCCAGGCGTCGCGGATCGCACCGCGCACGGCGTGGGCCCCGGTGGCCCGGGACCAGTACACCGACCCGCCCTCGAAGGTGGCGTAGGCCCCGGCGGCCAGCCGCCGCTCGTCGCTCGTGGGGTAGCCGAGGTAGCCGGTCTCCCAGCCCAGCGCGCCCCAGCGGTCGCGGATCGCGCCGCGGACCTCGTGGGCGCCGGTGGCCGGGGACCAGTACAGCGACCCGCCGAGGAACTGCTGGAAGGCGCCGCCGCGCAGGGCGAGCGGGCGTTCGTCGGTGCTGGGGAAGGCCAGCGCGGAGTTCTCCCAGCCCAGCCGGCCCCACGCGTCGCGGATCGCGCCGCGCACGGCGTGCACGCCCGAGCGCGGGGACCAGTACACGGCCCCGCGCTCGAAGTTCTGGTACGACCCCTCGACCTGGGGCAGGGCGAAGACGTCGGACGTGGGCCGGCCCAGGACGGAGGCGTCGCCGCCCGCGGCGCGCCAGTAGGCGGTGATGTCGGCCGACCCGCCGGGCACGACGGTCCACCACGACGACTTCAGCGTGGAGCCGAAGCGGGCGACGGAGGTGCCGGCGAGGGTCTTGTCGCCGGTGCTGCAGCGCAGGACGAGTTCGAGGACCCGCCCGCCCCAGACGCCGTCGCCGGTGCGCCGGGTGACGGTCATCGAGCGCAGCGCCCCGCCGTTCGGGCAGTTCGCGGCGACGGTCGCGACGGGCAGCTGGGCGGTCCAGCGGGCGACGGTGTCCTGGGGGACCTTGCCGGCCGGGGAGGACCAGGGGTCCTCGCGGGCGGCGAGGTAGGGCTTGCTGCCGGTGGCCGACCAGCCGCCGTTGCTGGAGGAGAACTGGGTGAAGGCGGCGGCGCCCTGGTACTCGCGGATCTCCCCGGCGGTGGCCCGCACGGCGGCGGTCGTGGAGGCGGACTGCAGCTCGGTGACGGCGCCGGAGGCGGTGTGCGAGCGGATGCCGGCGTAGACCTGGCAGGACTCGGAGTCGCAGATGTCGTACGGCGAGGACGCCGGCTTCAGCGTGGAGAGGGTGTAGCTGCGGGCGGCGACGGCCTGCGCCTTCAGCGCCTCGGTGGCGAACCAGGCCGGGGACTCGCGCGGCACGACGCCCAGCAGGTACTCCTCGAGGCCGACGTTGTTGACCGGCGTCACCGGGGAGGACAGCGGGAAGGAGATGGACCCGGGGTAGAGGTTGCCGCTGCCGTCGACCCGCTCGACCCAGATGCCGTTGCCCGGGCCGCCGACGATCGTCGTGACGGTGGGGATGGTCGTCCAGCGCTGCGACCAGACCTTCACCCAGCCCGGCGCCCAGGCGGTGAGGACGAGCGCGGACCCGTCCCAGGTGACCTGCAGCCGCTGCCCGGCCGGCACCTTCGCGGTTCCGTCGCCGATCCACAGCGGCTGGTTCTCGGCCTCGAGGTAGACCTCGTTGCCGGCGAACCGGGACAGCTGCACGCGCAGGGTGCGGTCGGCGCGGGTGCCGACGGTCGTGCCGGGGTAGTAGTCGGCGAGGATGCGGCGGTGGTCCTGGCCGGCGACGGCGCGGGACTGCGCCCCCCACTGCGAGAGCCCGTACCCGTGGCCGTAGCCCTGGCCGGTGACGGTCCAGGCGCCGGAGGCCGGGGTGGGGTAGGTCACCGAGGTGGTGATCGCGGCCGTGGCGTCGGTGGGGTGGGTGATGCCGGTGACGAGGGACGCCAGGAGGCCCGCCCCCAGGGCCGCGGGGACCAGTCGCTGTCGCACAGTTACCGACTGTGCTTGGTGATCTACGGTCCGTCAACCGCCTCGTGTCACTCGCAACCCGTCCGTGACCTGACGCCCCACCCGCCCCGCCAGCAGGACCAGCAGCACGAGCGCCGAGACCGGCCGGGTCAGCGCCAGCGCCACCCCGCCGAGCCCCCCGGCCAGCGCCGCCCACTGCAGCACCGGCAGCAGCCACACCACCCCCGCGACCCCCGCCGCGGCCGCGCGCCACCCCCGGCCCCCCAGCGCCAGCGCGCACGCGGCCAGCGGCGCGGCCAGCACGTGGTGCGTCCAGCTCACCGGGCTCACCAGGGCGCTGGCCAGGCTCACCGCCAGGCCCAACTCGACCCCGCCGACCCCGCCGGCACCGCGAGAGCCCCCGCAGCGGGCCGCCAGCAGCAGCAGCGCCAGGACCGGCAGCGCCGCGACCAGCCCGGCCACCCCCGCCGCGGACGCCGGCACCCCCGCGTGCGCGAAGGCCCCGGCCAGGGAGTTGTTGCTCGTCGTGCCCGGCGGCGCGACGCGCGCGGAGTCCCACGCCACGTCGAGGAAGAACCGCAGCGACGAGCGAGGGGCCACCACCAGGCCGACCAGGGTGGCCACCCCCGCCACCAGCACCGTCCAGCCCACCAGCCGCCGCCACCGGCGCTCCACGACGAGCACCACCAGCAGCGCCGGGGTCACCTTCACGGCCGCGGCGAACCCCGCCGCCAGCCCCCCGGCCCGCGGCCACGTGCCCCCCAGCGCGACCCCCGCGACCAGCGCCAGCACCACCAGCGGGCTGACCTGCCCCAGCACCAGCGCCTCCCGGAACGGGTCGGAGACCACCACCAGGGCCAGCGCCGTCGGCACCAGCGCCACGGGCACCCCGGCCCGGCGCAGCAGCCGCCCCCCGACGCGGACCAGCACCACGACGAGGAGGGCGTCCCACAGCAGCAGCCCCACCCGCAGCGGCAGCAGCGCCAGCGGCACGAAGAGCACCGCCGCGAACGGCGGGTAGACGAAGTGGTGCCCGCGCACCGTGACCCGGTCGTACAGGTCGCGGCCGGCCAGCAGGTCCCGGGCCCCGTCGCGGTACACCGACAGGTCGTAGCCCGGCTGCCACGACTGCGTCGTGACGCCCGTCGTCAGCACCACCACCGACCAGACCAGCGCGAGGCCCAGCGGGACCCACGCCAGCCGGCGGGCGGTGGTGGTGGCGGTCACGACCGGTCGGGGAAGACGAGCGTCCGGAACGTCACGAAGCGGAACACCGTGGCGATCGCCATGCCGACCACGTTGGAGGAGATGTTGTCGGCCAGCGGGGAGGTCAGGCCCAGCAGGTGGTGCGACACCCACAGGCAGGCGACCTGCAGCAGCGCCGCGATGACGCTCAGCAGCAGGAACAGCGCGTACTCGCGCCCCGGGTTCTGCGAGCGCCGGTCCCGCCACGTGTAGTAGCGGCTGCCGAGGAACGCGACGGCGATCGCGACGACGCTGGAGACGACCTTCGACCACACCGAGTCGACGCCGAACCCCAGCAGCAGCAGGTTGAAGACGGCCACGTCGACGAGGTAGGCGAGGCCACCGGTGACGAGGAACCGCAGCACCTCCTGCACGCGGTGGTGGCGCCACCACTCCCGCGACGCCCCGGCCGCGCTCTCCCCCGGGCTCACGCGTAGACCGCCAGCAGCAGCACGACCACCCACGACAGGGCCAGGACCAGCAGGACCCGGTCGTGCAGGGCCAGCTCCTCGGGCTCCTCGGCCTCCCCGCGGTCCACGTCGATCGCGTACCGCAGGATCGCCAGCACGAACGGGATGATCGAGATGACCGACCACGCCGGGCTGGAGGGGGCCAGCACCTGGAACGACCACAGCGAGTACGCCGTGACGACGACCGTGGCCGACAGCGTCCACACGAACCGCAGGTACGTCTGCGTGTACTTCTGGACGACCTTGCGCACGGCCCGGCCGGTCTCCTCGCCCTGGCGCGCCTCGGCGTACCGCTTGCCGGCGGCCATGAACAGCGAGCCGAACGCCGTCGTCAGCAGGAACCACGACGACAGCTGGATCCCGGCGGCGACCCCGCCGGCCAGCGCGCGCAGCAGGAACCCGGAGGCGACGCTGGCCAGCTCGATGAGCGGCTCGTGCTTCATGCCGAAGCAGTAGGCGAGCTGGATCGCGGCGTACACGGCCATGACGACGGCCAGGTACGGGTCCCACAGCGCCGAGACGCCCAGCCCCACGACGAACAGGACGACCGCCGTCGCGTACGCGGCGCCCGGGGAGACGACCCCGGCCGCGATGGGCCGGAACCTCTTGCGCGGGTGGGCGCGGTCGGCCTCGACGTCCTTGGCGTCGTTGACGAGGTACACGGCGCTGGCGATGACGCAGAACACGACGAACGCGACGCCGGCCCCCGCGAAGGCCTCCCCCGTCAGCTGCGCCGCCCCGGCGGGCAGCAGCGGGGCGACGACGAGGACGTTCTTGACCCACTGCCGCGGCCGGGCGGTCTTGAGCAGGCCGCCGAGGGCGTTCACCGGGCACCGCCGACGCGGGCGAACCAGCGCGGGGCGGTCGCGCCGACGACCGCGCCCAGGACGCTGCCGGCCAGCACGTCGGTCGGGTAGTGCACGCCGACGACGAGCCGGGACAGCGCCATCGCCGGCACCAGCGGCGCCAGCTTCCCGCGCCCGACGAGCGCGCCGAAGGCGACGACGGCGGCCGTGGTGGAGGTCGCGTGGGAGCTGGGCAGGCTGAAGCGGCTGGGGGTGCCGGCGTGGACGAGGACGCCGGGGTGCGAGGGCCGCACCCGGCGGGTGATGCGCTTGACGACGACGCTGGCCCCGTGGGCGGCGACGACCCCGGCGGTCGCCTCCACCCAGCGGCGGCGGCGGGGCCGGTCCACGAGCGCGCCGAGGGTGCCCGCGGCGATCCACACGGCGGCGTGCTCCCCGGCGTGGCTCATGAGCTGCGCGGTGCGCACGACGGGCGGGGTCGCCAGCCGGCGCTGGACGCCCAGCAGGACCCGCAGGTCGGCGGTCGTGGGGGCCGGCTCCTCGGGGAGCGCGGCGGGCGGGGCGGGCGGCTGGGACAAGACGGCGTCCTTCACGGGGCTCGGAGGGCTGGTCGGGGCGGGGGTGCGGGTCGGGGGGCGGGCCGGCATCAGCGCAGCCGCGCCACGGCCGAGGAGATGTCCTCGTCGGCCACGACCCGGCCGCGTTCCAGCACGACCCCGCGGTCGCACAGCTTCTCGACCATGTCCAGGTCGTGGCTGACGATGACCAGGGTGCGGCCCTCGGCCCGCAGCTCGCGGATCCGGGCCAGGCACTTCTGCTGGAACGGGGCGTCCCCCACGGCGAGGATCTCGTCGATGAGGAAGATCTCGGGGTCGGTGTGCACGGCCACCGCGAAGGCCAGCCGCAGGAACATCCCCGAGGAGTAGAACTTCACCTCGGTGTCGATGAACCGCTCGATCTCGCTGAACGCGACGATCTCGTCGAACCGGCGGGTGATGGTGGCCTCGTCCATGCCGAGGATCGCCCCGTTGAGGTAGACGTTCTCCCGGCCCGTCAGGTCGGGGTGGAACCCGGCGCCGACCTCGATGAGGCCGGCGATGCGGCCCCGCACCCGCACGCTGCCGGCGTCGGGGGTCATGACACCGGAGATGAGCTTGAGCAGGGTCGACTTGCCCGACCCGTTCAGGCCCAGCAGCGCGACGGTCTCCCCCTCCCCGACGGTGAGGGCGACGTCGTCGAGCGCGGCGAAGGAGTTGCCGAGGTCCTTGCCCCGGAACGCCGACACCACGAGGTTCTTCAGGCTGCGGTCGTGCCGCAGGTGGAACTGCTTGCTGACGCCCTCGACCCGGATGGTGTCGGCGCGCCCGTTCGGCCCCGTCATCACAGCTCCTGCGCGAATCGGCCCTCGAGGCGGCGGAACGTCAGCTGCCCCACCACCAGGACGACGAGCGCCACGGCCAGCGCCAGCGCCCCGTGCCACAGCAGGTTCGGCGGCAGCGTGGCCGCCGGTCCCGCCCCCGGCCGGGTCGCGCCGAACCAGAACGCGTAGTGGAACAGCTCGACGCCGCTGGTCACCGGGTTCAGCTGGTACACCTGCCACAGCCACCCCGGGACGGCCCGCTGCACGGTGTCCCACGTGTACAGCACAGGCGACGTCCACGTGACGACGAGCAGCATGAGGTCGACGATGTTCTCGAAGTCGCGGAACAGCACGTTGATCGACCCGAAGAACAGGCCCAGGCCCGTCGCCAGGGTCGCCACGACGACGAAGCCCAGCACCCCCGCCAGCAGCTGCCACACCGTGGGCCGCCACCCGGACACGACCGTCCCCAGCAGCAGGATCACCAGCTGCGGCAGGAAGTGCACCGCCGCCACCCACGCCGAGGCCACCGGGAACAGCTCGCGCGGCAGGTAGATCTTCTTCACCAGCGCCGCGTTGCCCGTCACCGCCCGCGTCGCGTTGCCGAAGGACTCCGAGAAGAAGTTGATGACGACGATCCCGGAGAACAGGTACACCGCGTAGTCCTGGATGGCCTTGTTCTGCTCCAGGAACACGCCCAGGGCGAAGAAGAAGACCCCGAACTGCACGGCCGGCTTGACGTAGCTCCACAGCAGCCCGAGCAGCGACCCCTGGTAGCGGACGCGCAGCTCCTTGCGGACCAGCAGCTTCAGCAGGTACCGGCGCTCGACGACGTCGAGCAGCCCCCGGCCGCGACCGGGGACGGTGAAACCGTCGGCGTCGGGGGCGCCGACCGGGCGCGACACCACTCCGCTCAGCGCCTCTCACCCACCGGGCCGACCGCGGGGTCCGCCGCGAGCTGGGTGCCCGTGGCGATCGACACGGTGCTCGCGTCGAACACCTCGTCCCAGGCCTGCGGGGACGTGAACCCGGCCAGCGCGGCCCGGTAGGCCTTCGACAGCTGCGGCCAGTTCAGCCACAGGTCGCGGTGCGCGGCGGCGCTCTCGCGCAGGAAGCGGCGGAACGTGCGCGGGTCGCGGCGGTACCACGCCGCGGCCGTGCCGTCGGCGGTCGAGACGACGGCCGAGTCCAGGTGCGCCAGCCGCCACCACGTGGCGTCCATCGCCGCGACGTGCTTCTCCGGGCGCCGGGTGGCGACCTCCTCCGGCGGGGTCAGCTGCCGCGCGACCACCCCGGCCGCCCACGGCAGCAGCGTGAAGCGGTTCGGGGACGTCGGCTCCTTGCCCTTGCGCGGCGGCTTGACGGCCTTGGGCTGGGGGAAGGAGTCGATGTCCGCCGACGCCTGCGCGTCGCCGAACTCCTTGCGCGCGGCCCGGACCTCGGCGGTGCGGGTGGGCAGCGAGGCCAGCAGGTGCTCGGGCCCGGACAGCACGTCGCGCAGCGCCATGAGCCGCAGCGCCTCGGTGGAGTACTGCATCGAGATGAGGTGCTTGACGTCGGTGAAGACGCTCTCGCGGAAGATGCGCCCGCCGCGGTCGTACGGGGAGTGCAGCAGGGCCGCCACGAGCCGGTTGCGCTCGTGGAAGTACGCCTGCCAGTCCAGCCCGTCGTCCTTGTCCAGCCACGACACGTGCCACACCGCGGCGCCCGGCAGGCTCACCGTGGGGAAGCCCGCGTCGGCCGCGCGCAGCCCGTACTCGGCGTCGTCCCACTTGATGAAGACCGGCAGCGACAGGCCGACCTCGCGCACGACCGACATCGGGATGAGGCACATCCACCAGCCGTTGTAGTCCACGTCGACGCGGCGGTGCATGAACGGCGTCGCCCGCAGGTTCTGCGCCGACAGGTCGTGGCGCTCGCGCACCCCCGGGACCGAGCCCCAGAAGAACCGGTACCGCTCGACGCGCTCGCCGAAGGAGTGCATGACGCCGCGGTCGAACATGTCGAACATGTGGCCGCCGACGATGGTGGGCCGGCGGCACCACTGGGCGAACTGCAGGGCCCGCAGGACCCCCTCGGGTTCCACGACGATGTCGTCGTCGAGCAGCAGGACGTAGTCGCTGCGGCCCGCCCGCAGGGTCTCGCGCATCCCGCGGCTGAACCCGCCGGAGCCGCCGAGGTTGCCCTGCCGCACGACGCGCAGCTGGTCGCCGAGGTCGGCGGCCACGTCGGCGAAGCCGGCCTCGTCCTGCACGAGCTGGGTGCCCTGGTCCATGACGATGACCTCGTCGAGGACCGCGCGCACCCCCTCGGCCCCGGCCAGCGCGCGCAGCAGCGCCAGGCAGTAGTCGGGGCGGTTGTAGGTGGTGACCGCGATGGACAGCGTGGACCGCGCCGCGGGCGCCCCGCCGGCGGCGTCGGTGACCTGCCACTCGGCGCTGCGCAGCGCCGTGGCCTCGGCCCCGGCGACGAGGTCGAACCAGTACCAGCCGCCGTCGCCGAACGCCGCCAGCGACAGGTCGGCGGTGAAGGTCCCCCCCGCCGCGACCGCGCAGGCGGTGACCCGCTGGCGCAGCCCGCGCGCGTTGGACTTGTAGACCACGACCGTGCCGGCCGCGGCGAGGTCGACGCGCAGCCGCACCGCGGTCGCCGCCGTCCAGCGCCGCCAGTAGCTGGCGGGGAAGGCGTTGAAGTACGTCCCGAACGAGACCCGTGACCCGGCGTCGACGGCCAGCCCGCGCCGGCCCCGGACGTTCTCCCGGTGCCCCTCGCTGCGGTACGCGACGGAGCGGGACGGCTGCGCCGCGTCACCGGCGGGGGCGTCGGACACGTCGCCGGGCCGCGCCGCGACGCCGTCGCCGGCGGACACCGCGCTGTCGTAGTCGACGTAGAGCGCCAGGTCGTCGGCGTCGACGTCCATCGGCAGCACGACGCGGTGCACGGTCGTCCAGGTCGCCCCCGGACGTTCGACGATCTGCGTGCTCACGCGTCCACCCCGCCGCTGGTCAGGCCGGCCCCGTCCCGGAAGTGCGGGACGAGCTTGTTGTCGACCATGGACAGCGCCGCGGCGATGGCCATGTGCATGTCGAGGTACTTGTAGGTGCCCAGCCGGCCGCCGAACAGGACGCCGCGCTCACCGCGGGCCAGGTCGCGGTAGGCCAGCAGCCGCTGCCGGTCCGCGGGCGTGTTGACCGGGTAGTACGGCTCGTCCCCGCGGCCGGCGAACCGGGAGAACTCCTTGACGACGACGGTCGCGTCGTCGGGGTAGGAGCGTTCGGGGTGGAAGTGCCGGAACTCGTGGGTCCGGGTGAAGGGGACGTCCTCGTCGGCGTAGTTCATGACGGGGGTGCCCTGGAAGTCCCCGACGGGCAGGACCTCCTGCTCGAAGTCGAGCGTGCGCCACGTCAGCTCGCCCTCGGCGTTGCCGAAGTAGGCGTCGACGGGGCCGGTGTAGACGACGGGGACCTGCCCCACGACGGCCGCCTTGCCCAGGGGGCCGTCGTGCAGGAAGTCGGACTCGAGGCGGACCTCGATGTTCGGGTGGTCGGCGAGCCGCTCGAGCCAGGCGGTGTACCCGTCGACGGGCAGCCCCTCGTACGTGTCGTTGAAGTACCGGTTGTCGTACGTGTAGCGCACGGGCAGGCGCGTGACGATCTCCCCGGGCAGTTCGCGCGGGTCGGTCTGCCACTGCTTGGCGGTGTAGCCGCGGAAGAACGCCTCGTACAGCGGGCGGCCGATGAGCGAGATCGCCTTGTCCTCGAAGTTCGACGCGCCGGCCGTGTCGAGCTCGGCGGCCTGCTCGGCGACCAGTCCGCGCGCCTGCGCCGGGGTCAGCGCCTTGCGGAAGTACTGGTTGATCGTGGCCAGGCTCACGGGCATCGGGTAGACCTCACCGCGGTAGGTCGTGAACACCCGGTGGACGTAGTTCGTGAACTTCGTGAAACGGTTGCAGTAGTCCCACACCCGCTCGTTCGAGGTGTGGAACAGGTGCGCGCCGTAGCGGTGCACCTCGATGCCGGTCTGCGGCTCGGCCTCGGAGTACGCGTTGCCGCCGATGTGGGTGCGGCGCTCCAGCACGAGGACCTTCAGGCCCAGGTCGTCGGCGCAGCGTCGGGCCACCGTGAGCCCGAAGAACCCCGAACCGACGATGACGAGGTCGGCGTCGACGGTCACCGGGCACCTCCGCGGGTGGTCGTGCGGGCGCGTTCACTCGTGAGCGTAGGCATGATGCCCGCCAGGTTAGCCGCCCCCGCCGGTGCTCCCGGACCGGCGCGCCACGACCGCTCGCTCCCGCCTCACCGGTCGCAGGCCGTGATCTCGTAGAGGGTGACCCCGCCGCCGGAGGCGACCTCCACGAAGCCGGGGCGTCCCTGGAAGAGGCGGAAGGCGGTGTACCCGGCCGGTTCCAGCTTCGGGGGCCGCCACAGCTGCCCGTCGTCCAGGACGTAGCGCACGCCCGTGCGCCCCAGCGCCGCGCACACCGCGGGGTCGGTCCCGGCGTCCTGCAGGTGGTCGGCCAGGAAGACCCAGTCCTGCGGGAAGTTGCCCCGCAGGTGCGGGTAGAGCACCGGCACCCCCGACAGCGCGTACGCGAAGGAGCTGCCGTCCCACGGGTTGCCCGCCACGACGGCCCCCTCCGGCACGTACCGGCGCAGCCCCTCCAGGAAGCGCTGCTCGGCCAGCGTGACGAGGGAGGTGCGGGGGTCCTCGGCCGCGTCGGCGTTGCTCTTGGCCAGCTGCGCCGCGCTCCCGCCGACCTGCGCGACGACGGCGGCCAGGGCCGCGGCGGTGGCCAGCGCGGCCCGCACCGCCCGGCGCCGCAGCGCGTCGGCGGCCCACAGCACCCCCAGGACCGCGAGCGCGGTCCCGGTGACCGGCAGGCTGGCGGCCAGCCGGCCGCGGTCGTTGTACCAGAGGCCCGTCAGCAGCTGGGAGACCGGCGCGTCGACCGCGGCGGCGAGCACGTCCAGCGCCCCCACGACGACGTGGCCCACCACGAGCCAGCGCCACGCCACGTCCCGCGCGGCGCGGACCGCGCCGAGCAGCACGAGCGCGGCCACGACCCAGGAGGACCCCGCGCCGGCCGGGGCGCCCGTGAGCACCTCCACGACGGCCTTGCCGACGCTGCGGGTCGCGGGCCAGTCGGCGCGCGCGACGCTGGCCAGCTGCTCGCGGAACAGCCACCCGCCGGCCGCGACGACCGCGGCCCCGCCGGCGGTGCCGGCCACGACCGCCCACTGCGCCCGGGCGCCGCGCCAGGGCAGCAGGTGCGCGGGCACGACCGTCACGACGAGCAGGACCAGGGCCAGCAGCGCGCCGGTGAAGAAGGCGTCGGGGTGGGCCAGCCCGCAGGCCCCGGCCGCGGCGACGGCCACGAGCGCGGCCCGCCAGCGCACGTCGGCGGGGGCGGACCCGACGCGCTCGCCGCCGGCGGTGGCCAGGGCCAGGGCCCCGAGCAGCGCGGGGACCAGGGCCGTGCCCAGGACCAGCGGCCACAGCCCGCCGCGGTCGACGTACCAGGGGAAGGCGACGAACCCCTGGGCCAGGACGGGGGCCAGCAGCAGCGGCAGGGGCCGGGCCCCGCACAGCGCCCGGACGAGCAGGGCGCAGCTGAGGGACCACGCGAGGCCGGGGACGAGCAGGACGAGGGCGTTGGCGGCGGCGACGGGGGTGGAGTGCTCGGCCACGAGGGCGGCCAGCCCGTGCCAGGCCGCCGGGTAGTACGCCGAGGCCGCGTCGCGGGAGGTGAGGCGGCCCACGTCGACGGGGGACGCGCTGCCGGTGTCCAGCACCCAGCGCACGGCGTTGAGGTGGAAGATCGTGTCGAACCCCTGGGAGACCACGTCGGCGCGGCCCAGGCCGCGGGCGGTGGTGGCGGCGGCGACGGCCGCGCCGAGCAGGGTCCCGGCGACGACGGCCAGCACGGGCCCGGTCTCGCGCGGGGGGTCGTCGGCGCGGCCGCGGCGCAGGGACCGAGGCAGGACGCGGCCGGTGAGGGCCGCGGCGGCCACCGCGACGGCCAGCGCCGCCGCGACCGTCCCGGCGTCCCAGCGCAGCCCCAGGTGCGGGGCCACCAGGGCCGTGGTGCCGGTGAGGGCGACGGTGAGGGCGGGGGCGGCCGTCAGCAGCACCACCCCCCGCAGCCGCAGCGCCCAGCCGGTGAGCAGCCCGGGCACCACGAGCAGCGCCGCCGCGCCGAGGACCACCGGCACCAGGGCCGTCCAGGTCGAGAAGGCCGGGGCCGCGGACGGCAGGGTCACGAGGGTCCGGGCCGGTACCGGGTGAACCAGCGGTAGCCGGCGGTGCGCACGCCCTCGGGCAGGAACCGGTACCCGCCGCGCAGGGCGACGTTGCGGGTGAACTGGGCAGGGGTGGTGAACCCGTCACCCAGCAGGTGCCGCTGCAGGCGCAGCTCGGAGACCCACAGGGCCAGGCCGCCGCGGCGGGCGTACGACCCCTCCCCCGGTTGCGCGCCCACGCGGTACTTCACGAGGGGCTCGGCGAGGTTCTCGCAGCGGGCGCCCCGCAGGATCATCCGCGCGAACAGCCAGTAGTCCTCCATGAGCGGCAGGTCCCGGTACCCGCCCGCGGCGGCGACGGCGCTGCGCCGGTACACGACGGTGGGGTGGTTGAAGGGGTCCTGGAAGCGGGCGGCGCGGTCGATGCGGGCCCGGCCCACGGGCGGCACCCGGCGGCCCAGGACGTCGTCCTCGTCGGCGCCGATCTCCAGCAGGCCCGCGCCCACGAGGTCGGCGCCGGCGGCGATGAGCGGCAGCTGGGCGGCGAACCGGTGCGGCAGGGAGACGTCGTCGGCGTCCATCCGCGCCACCACGTCGTGGGTGCAGCGCAGCAGCCCCTCCTCCAGGGCGCGGGCCAGCCCCACGTTGGCGGGCAGCTCCACCACCACCACCGGCACCCCGCCGGGCGGGTCGTGGCGCAGGACGTTCAGCTCGACCTGCAGCGCCGTGGGGACGGGCCCGTCGCGCACGACGACGAGCTCGGCCGGGGGCAGGGTCTGCTCCGCCGTGACGCTGGCGACAGCGCGGCGCAGCTGCGCGACGTCGTCGCGCGCCCACACCGGCAGCAGCACCGAGAACGGCGGCAGCTGCCCGGCGAGGTCCACCGCGGGGTCCACCGCGGGGCCCACGGCAGGGTCCACGGGAGGCTGCCCGGCGGGGTCGGGGCGCTGGACGGCGCCGGTCTCGCGGCCGGCGGCGTCCTCGACCGCGATGACGTCGGCCAGCACGTCGGCGGGCAGGCCCGGGGCCAGCACCTCCGCGGTGGGCCGCGGCGCGCCGGTGCCCTGCCGCAGGCCGTCGGCCAGCCCCCGCAGCAGGACCCCGCGCCGCTGGGAGCGGGCCACGGTCCGCCCCCAGCGCAGCAGGGTCGCCCCGCCGTAGCGGACGGTGTCGGCGCCGCCGAGGGAGCGGCTGCGGGTGAACGTCCAGACCTTGTTGCGGACCTCCCAGGCGAACCGCTCCCCCGGGTCGGCGTCGCTGGCCCCGAAGACGCGGGTGCGGTGCTCGACGACGCTGGCCGCGCAGGTCACCCCGCGGCGGGTGCGCAGCAGCCGGGTCGTGTACTCGAAGTCGTCGTTCCACAGGAAGAACGCGGCCTGCGGCAGGCCCTCCTCCCGGACGGCGCCCGCGTCGAGCAGCAGCGCCACGAAGCTGGCCGAGCGGACCGGCACGCACCCGGCCGCCGCCGCCGCGGCCCGTTCGGCGGCCGAGGCCCGGGGGCGTTCACGGGGGGTGTTCATGGGGTGGTCGCGGCCGTCGGTCCACACGACGCGGCTGGCGACGAGGACCGACCCGGTGGCCGCCATCGCCTCCAGCGACGTCTGCAGCGCGGTGGGGGTGGGGACGGTGTCGTCGTCCATGAGCCACACGGCACCGGCGCGGTGGCGGCGGACCGCGCGGGCCAGGCCGACGGCGAAACCACCCGCGCCGCCGGTGTTGCGCTCCAGCCGGACCAGGTCGACCACCGGGCCCGGGCTGGTGCCGGCCCACGCCCGGACGGCGTCGGCGGACCCGTCGGTGGAGGCGTTGTCGACGACCACGACGACGTCGGGGCGGCGGGTCTGCGCGGCCAGCGCCCGCAGCCCCTCCAGCAGCAGCTCGCGGCGGTCGTACGCGACGACGACCGCGACGACGGGCCCCTGGCCCGGGGTCGGCTCGGGGCGGGTCACGGGCGGGGTCCGGGGTCGGCGGGCACCGGCACAGGGTGCCAGGGCGGGCTGGACGTCACCGGAGCACCTCCAGGACGGCGTCGGCCGCGCGCTCGGCGGCGGCGGCCAGCGACCCGTGCGCCACCGCGAAGCGGCGCAGCTCCCGCCGCCGCGACGGCGACGGGGACGCGCTGCGGCGCAACGCCTCCGCGACGGCGGCCGGGTCGTGGGCGACGACCTGCCCGAGGTCGTGGGCGCGCACCAGGTCCGCGCCCGACCCGACCCCGGCGAACAGGACGGGCGTCCCGCACGCCGTCGCGGCGAAGATCTTCGTCGGGGACATCAGGTCGTACCCCGTGCCGGGCACGAGCGAGGCCAGCGCCACGTCGGCGCGGGCGAGCAGCGCCGCGGCCCGTTCCGGCGGGACCGTGCCCGGCAGCTCCACCCCCGGCACGCCACGGGCCAGCTCCCGCAGCCGGGGCACGTCGACCCCGCCGCCGACCATCGTCAGCCGCGCGCCGGGGCGCTCGCGGACGAGCTCGGCGAAGGCGCGGACGAAGACGCCGGCGCCCTGCCACTCCGACATGGTCCCGCTGTAGACGGCGTGGAAGGCGCCCTCCGGCGCGACCTCCGGGGTGCTGTCCGGGGCGGGCCGGAACACCTCGACGTCGACGCCGTTGCCGACGACGCGCACCCGGTCGGGGTCGACGCCGCCGCGCACGACCTCCTCGGCCATGCCGGCCGTGACGGCCAGGACCCGCGCGGCACCGCGCAGGGCGAGCTGCTCGGCGAGCTCGACGCCCCGCAGGACCGGCCGCGGGGCTCCGGCGGCGACGGCCCCCTGGGACCACACGTCGGGCAGGTAGGAGACGTAGGGGATCCCCCGCAGCCGCGACGCCAGGCGCGTGACGACCCCCGTGGTCGGGGGCGGCTCGTGGACGACGACGTCGGGGCGGCGGCCGGTGAGCAGCCGCGCGGTGAGGGGGACGTCGAAGGACAGGTAGGGCAGGTAGCCGCGGACCGCGCCGTCGCCGTCGCGCAGCACGGGCGCGCGGCGGGTGCGGACGCCCGGGTCGTCGGGGGTGGGCGGACCGGTGGTGGTGAGGACCTCGACGTCGCAGCCGCGCCCGGCCAGGGCGCGGGCCAGGGCGCGCAGGCGGAACGGCGCGGCCCCCACGTCCGGCGGGTAGGTCCGCGTCGCGATGCGGACCAGCGGCGACACGACCGGTGACCCTACCGACCGGCCCCGCGGTCCCCCGGGCCGCCACGCGGCGCGCAGGCACACCCCCGCCCCCCACCCCTCCGTGATCAAGCACTCCCGTGATCAAGCACTTCGGTGATCAAGCACTTCGGTGATCAAGCACGCCCCCCATGACCCGGCGCGTGCCACGATCGGCCCGTGAGCTCCCGGGGGACGGTCCGCGCGTGGCACGACGACGAGGGCTGGGGCGTGCTGGACAGCCCCGACACCCCCGGGGGGTGCTGGGTGCACGTCTCGCAGATCACCGGCCGGGACGGCGCGGACCCCCGCGAGGGCGAGGAGGTCGAGTTCACCTTCGAGGCCGTCCCCGACCAGGACGGGTACCGCTTCCGGGCGGTGCGGGCCTGGCCGTGGGGCGCGTCGCCGCGGCGGCGGCCCGGGACGACGGTGTTCAACGACCGCAGCGGCGCGTTCTCCTCGACGCTGACCCTCGCGTTCGACGACGGGACGACCCCCGCGCGGACGTCGCACTGGCCGCCGGAACCCGAGCCGGTCCTGGGCACGGTGACCGTCACCGTGTTCGCGGGCGGGGCGGGCCGCGACGAGGTGCGCATCGAGAGCGCGGGGACCCTGGACGCCGACCTCGTCGACGCCGCCCTCGCGCAGCTGCGCCGCGTCCGCGCCGAGCTGACCTGAGGCCCCCTCAGGAGCCTCCTCAGGAACTCGTGAGCCCCGACAGCTCGGCCTGCACGGCGAAGTCGGGCACGCGCGCCACGACCTCGTCGAACGTCCCCACGTCCACGACCCGGCCCTGCTCCAGCAGCACGACGGCGTCGCAGTCGCGCACCGTGGCGAGCCGGTGCGCGACGACGAGCACCGTCACGTCGTCGTGCAGCCCCGCCACGGTCGCCGTCACGGCGGCCTCGGTCGCGGCGTCCAGCGCGGACGTCGCCTCGTCGAGCACGAGCACCTTGGGGTCGGTGTACAGGGCCCGGGCGATGCCCAGCCGCTGCCGCTGCCCGCCCGAGAGCCGCAGGCCGCGCTCGCCCACGGGCGTCGCGGTGCCCTGCGGCAGCCCCGCGACCACGTCGCTGAGCTGGGCGGCGGCCAGCACCTCGCGCACCCGCGCCTCGTCGACCTCCTCCGGCCGCCACGACAGGGCGACGTTCGCGGCCACGTCGGCGTCGAGCAGGGCCACCTCCTGCGGCACGTACCCGATGCGCCCGCGCCAGGCCGCGGCGACGTCGGCCAGCGGCGCCCCCGCGACCAGCACCCGCCCCGACGACGGCGTCAGCAGCCCCAGCACGACGTCGACGAGCGTCGACTTGCCCGACCCCGAGCGGCCCACCACCGCCACCCGCGCGCCCGCCGGCACCCGCAGCGAGACCCCGTCGAGGGCGGGCCGGTCGCTGCCGGGGTAGGTGAAGGTCACGTCCTCCAGGACGACCTCGACGGCCCCCGCGGGCAGCCCGGCGGGGTCGACGGGCGCGAACCGCGGCGGCAGGGCCCCCGCGGCGCCGGTCTCCCGCAGCGCCTCCAGCACCTCCTGCGCGTTCGGCTCGTGGGCGTGCATCGTCGCGAACACCGACTGCAGCCGCGTCAGGCACGGCACGACCCGGAACCCGGCCACGGCGAACAGCCCGATCGCCGACACCGCCTCGGTGACCCCCTGCGTCAGCACCGCGACGCCGCCGACGACGAGGAACCCGCCCAGCAGCGCCGCCTCCAGCACGAACCGCGGCCCCACCGAGTAGAAGAAGGCCATGCCGCGCGCCCGCGCGCTGCCGGTGCGCACCTCCCGCGCCACCCCCGCCAGCTGGTCCCCGCGCCCGCGCAGGGTGATCTCCTTCGTCGTCGCGAACGACTCCTGCACCAGCCGGATCGTGTGCACGCTCGCCGACGTCGCCAGCCGCCCCGCCGCCGCGGCCCGCTTGGCGATCACCGAGTACAGCAGCACCGCGACGAGCCCGAAGTAGACGGCCGCGACGATCGCGGTCTGCCACGCCGCGACGAGCACGACGACCCCGACCGCCACGAGCGAGGCGACCTCGGCGACGAGGCTGGAGAACGGCATGAGGAACCCGTTGAACGCATGGTTGAGCGACTCGTCGACCGTGCGCACCGCCCGCGCCGACGACGCCCGCAGCCGGTAGGCCCACGACGCCGACAGGTAGGCCCGCACGAGCCGGTCGGCGACGTCGACCTCGTGCCCGGCGAAGCGCACGACCCCCCACCGCACCAGCGCCAGCTGCGCCAGGGACTTCACGACCAGCAGCAGGCTCGCCACGCAGATCAGCACGATGAGCTGCACCGTGCTGACCCGGTCCCCCAGGACCGGCAGCGCCAGCGCCAGCCGGCCGTCCCCGCTGACCGCCGCCGGCAGCAGCACCGCCAGCAGGCCCAGCGCCGCGACGTCGAAGACGCTCAGCAGCGCCTGGGCGGTGCAGTACACCGCGACGAACCGCGAACTGCCCGCCGGCAGGAGGGAGAGCAGGGTGCGGACCGTCGACAGCAGGGACTTCACGCGCGTCATCCTCGCCGATGCGCGACCCCGGGCGCGGGACCGGCCATGATGGACGGGCCGTGACCACCTCAGCCCACTCCCCCGCACCCGCCCCGGCGGACCCCGACCCCGGGTTCGACGGGACGTGGGTCGTCGTGCCCCTGTTCTGCGAGGCGGCCGTCATCGGCGACGTCGTGCACGGGCTGCGCACCCGCTTCCGGCACGTCGTGTGCGTCGACGACGGCAGCGGCGACGACTCCGCCGCGCGGGCCCGGGCCGCCGGGGCCGTCGTCGTCCGGCACGCCGTGAACCTGGGTCAGGGCGCCGCCCTGCAGACCGGCATCGCCTACGCGCTGCGCGACCCCCTGACCCGGTCGGTCGTGACGTTCGACGCCGACGGCCAGCACCGCGTCGAGGACGCCGCCGCCATGGTGACCCGCCTGCACGCCGAGGACCTCGACGTCGTCTTCGGGACCCGCTTCCTCGACGGGCGCACCGAGCTGGACCCCGTGCGGCGCCTGGTGCTGCGCGCCGCCGTCGTCTACACCAACCGGACCACGGGGATGCGGCTGACCGACGCCCACAACGGCCTGCGGGTGTTCTCCCGCCGCGGGGCGCAGGCGCTGCGGATCCGGCACAACCGGATGGCGCACGCCAGCGAGATCGTCCACCAGGTCGGCCGCTCGGACCTGCGCTGGGCCGAGCAGCCCGTCCACGTCCTCTACACCGACTACTCCCGCTCCAAGGGCCAGTCGCTGCTGAACAGCGTCAACATCCTCGTCGAGACCCTGCTGGGGTAGTCGTGCTCGTCATCCAGGTCCTGCTGCTCGTCGTCGTCCTCGTCGTCGGGGTCCTCCTCGTCCGCAGCACCGCCGGCGCGCGCCACCAGGCCGTCCGCCGGCTGCTGCTGGGGGCCCTCGTCGCGCTCGCCGTGGCCAGCATCCTGGTGCCCACGGCCGTGACGGCCGTCGCGAACGTCGTCGGCGTCGGCCGCGGCGCGGACCTGCTGCTGTACGGGCTGGTCGTGGCGTTCCTCGGGTTCGTCGTCTCCTCCTACCGGCGCTCGCGGGCGCTGGAGGAGACGGTCACCCAGCTCGCCCGGCGGCTGGCGCTGGACGAGGCCCCCACACCGGAGCAGGCCCGCCACCACGAGGGTGACGGGCCTGCTGCGGGGGCGTGAGGGTCAGCCGGCGGCGGCGACGACCGCGTCGTAGGCGGCGTCGGAGACCGAGTTCTGGTCCCCGAACACGAGGACGTCGGTGATGGACCTGCCGTTGTCGACGGCGTCGGCCTTGATGACGTCGATGGCGCCGCGGGTGCTGGCCGGCAGGGACGCCTTGGCCGTCAGCAGCATGGGGCCGCCGGCGTAGGCCAGCAGCGCCGACCCGGCCAGCGCGTCGGGCCAGTTCTCGCCGGTGGCGACGCCGATGACGGTGGTGGCGTCCTTGAAGAAGGCGCTGGAGGTGAACTGCTTGGCGACCAGCGCGGCGGTGTCGTACCGGTCGGCGCCGGCCAGCTCGGCCCAGCCCGTCTCGTACTTGCGGACGGCGGTGACGGCGGTGCCGCCGACGGCCAGCTTGGTGTCGAAGGCGCGGCCGGCGAGGTAGCCCTGGGTGGCGGGGCCGAGGTTGGCGCCGTCGCTGAGCAGGACGACGCCGATGCTGTGCGCGGAGCTGGTGTCGACGACGCCCATGAGGGAGCCGGCGGCGAGGCCGTCGGGGAAGTTCCAGCCGGTGACGACCGAGACGGTGGAGGCGGCCGGCAGCAGCTTGGCGATCTCGACGGCGGTGCCGAAGCGGTCGGAGCCGGAGACGCGCTGGGTGCGGAAGCCGAGGGCCCGCACGGCGTCCTCGACGCCGGCGGACAGGGCGTTGCCGTCGCCGAGGAGGTAGACGGTGCCGGTGCTCTTGAGCGTGTCCCGGATGGCGGCGGCGACCTCGGGCTGCAGGGCCGTGCGGGACGTCATGAGCAGCGGGCCGCCCTTGTCCGAGGCCAGCGGGGCGCCGGCCAGGGCGTCGGCGAAGGTGTCCGAGCGGGTCAGGACGACGGCGTCGGCCGCGCCGCCGGAGAAGGACTTGGAGGCCGCGACGGCCGTGCCGACGCGGTCGGCGCCGTAGACGCGGCTGGCCTGGGCGGCCTTGAGGTCGACCCCCGGGGACGCCGTCGCGGGGGCGGCACCGGCCACGAGCGTCGTGCTCAGCGCGAGGGCGGCGGCGAGGCCGAGGGTGCGGGGACGCAAACGCATGGTGACCTTCCGGTGGGACGTGCCGTGGCTCAGGGTCTCGACCCAGGACGGCCGGAGCTTGAGCCACAGAGTGTCACGACTTCAACCAGTCGTGACCGCGGGACCCGTGCGCACCTTACCCACACGCTCTGCTGGTTCTCAGACCGCAACCAGGTCGCTACTGTGCGCACCATGCGGATGACTGTCATCGGATGTGGGTACCTCGGCGCCGTCCATGCCGCGTGCATGGCCGAGCTGGGGCACGAGGTCATCGGGATCGACGTCGACCCGGAGAAGGTCGCGGCCCTGCAGGCCGCTCGCGCCCCGTTCTACGAGCCGGGGCTGCCTGAACTGCTCGAACGCACCATGGCCACCGGCCGCCTGCGGTTCACCACCGACATGGCCGAGGCCGCCGGCTCGGCCGTGCACTTCGTCTGCGTCGGCACCCCGCAGAAGCGGGGCGAGTTCGCCGCGGACATGAAGTACGTCGACTCCGCCGTGGACAGCCTGCTGCCGCACGTGGCCGCCGGTGAACTGGTCATCGGCAAGTCCACCGTCCCCGTCGGCACCGCGGCCCGCCTGGCCGCCAAGGTCGCCGACAAGGAGCCGGGCGCGGCGCTGGCCTGGAACCCCGAGTTCCTGCGCGAGGGCCACGCCGTGGAGGACACCCTCACCCCCGACCGCCTCGTCTACGGCGTCCCCGGCGGGCAGGGCACCACCGAGGGCAAGGCCGCCAAGGCGCTGCTGGACGAGGTCTACGCCACGCCCCTCAAGCGCGGCACGCCGCTGATCGTCACCGACTACCAGACCGCCGAGCTCGTCAAGGTCGCCGCGAACTCCTTCCTGGCCACCAAGATCTCGTTCATCAACGCGATGGCCGAGCTGTGCGAGAAGGTCAACGCCGACGTCACCCAGCTCGCCGACGCCATCGGCCACGACGACCGGATCGGGCGCAAGTTCCTCAACGCCGGCCTCGGGTTCGGCGGCGGGTGCCTGCCCAAGGACATCCGCGCGTTCATGGCGCGCGCCGGGGAGCTGGGCGCCGACCAGACCCTCACGTTCCTGCGCGAGGTCGACTCGATCAACATGCGGCGCCGCATCCGCATGGTGGACCTGGCCCGCGAGGTCTGCGACGGCTCCCTCATCGGCAAGCGCGTGGCGGTGCTGGGGGCCGCGTTCAAGCCCCTGTCCGACGACATCCGCGACTCCCCCGCGCTGAACGTGGCCGCGCAGATCCGCCTGCAGGGCGGCGACGTCGTCCTGACCGACCCGGCCGCGCTGGACAACGCCCGCAAGGCCGTCCCGGACATCTCCTACGCCGACACCGTCGAGGAGGCCGTCCGCGGCGCCGACGTGGTGCTGCTGCTGACGGAGTGGAAGGAGTACCGCGACCTGGAACCGGCCACGATCTCCGGGCTGGTCAAGGAGAAGCGGATCCTCGACGGCCGCAACGCCCTCGACCCCGGCCGCTGGCGCGCCGCGGGCTGGACGTACCGCGCGCTGGGCCGCCCCCGCGCCTGAGACGCCTCCCTCCCGGACGCCCGGTCCCCCGTGGGGGCCGGGCGTCCGGCGTGCGGGGGGGGCACCTCACGGGAGGTCACCCCGGGCGCGGCGGGCCTGTCAGCCCGCCCGCAGGAACGACACCTGGCCGTCGGTCTCCAGCACGGCGACGTCCACCTCGCTGAACCGCCGGATCCCCTGCTGCCTGGCTGCCGCCCTCAGGTCGTCCAGCGACATCCGCTCGCGGTGCAGCACGTCCAGCAGGGGTTCCCCGTCGCGGACCACCAGGACGGGTGTGCCGTGCACCACCTTGCGGAGTCCCGGGAACCGGACGTTGACCCAGGACAGCAGCAGCGTCAGCAACGTGAAGACGCCGATCACGAGCACCCCGGCGGTCAGCGAGTAGTCCTGTTGCGTGACCGCCTGCTGCACCAGGTCACCCATCGCGGTGTAGATGATGATCTGGAACGAACTCAGCTCACCCAGTGAGGAACGGCCGGTGACGCGGGTGACCAGCCACAGGAAGAAGAAGACGACGACGGCGCGCACGACGATCTCCACGGGTGCCCTCCTCAGGGTGCGAGCCAGGTCGAGAACGCCACGGAGACCACGCGCCGGCCACCCGTCAGCACGGCCACCTCACCGTCGCCACCACGTTGGCTGCTGGGCTGGACGTACCCGTCGAACGACAGCGAGAACCGTCGTCCCGGCGGCGGGTCGAACGTCATGTAGTCCCACGTACCGTCGCTGGTCTCCTGGGCGGGTCCGGGGCTGAAGCCCTGCTCCTCCCAGAAGGTGAAGTAGTCGCTGCTGACGGCGAGCACGACCTGGTCCCCGAAGCCCTCCGGCGGGGCCGTCAGGTCCACGCCCCACTGCGCGTCCAGACCGGCCCGGGCCGTCCTGGGGTAGGTCACGGTCAGCTCGTAGCCGCCGCCCGACGCACTCGCCCGGCTGGTCCGGACCCCGAACGAGCCCGCTCCCCCGGCGACCACGACCAGGAGCAGGGCCACGACGATCAGCCGCCGGACGCCCTGGGCGACCGACCCGCGCGCGCGGTCCGCGACGTCCCCCGAGGTCGTCTGCCCGTCCGGGCTCCTCGGGGCGGGCTCCCCTCGTCCCCCCTGCTCGCGACCCCGTGCGTTCACCGTGACCGGACCCGGCGTTCGAGCCCCCCGGTCCCCTGGTGGACCGGCCCGGTCAGGGTGCGGACCGCGTACTGCCTCATCGGCGGGCTCCTGGGTCGTGGCCGAGTCACCGAGGGGTTCCAGCGATCGACGCCGAGCGCCGCAGCGCACCTCACCATCATCAGACGCCACCCCGGCCACCGCCACCCGGTATGGGACCACCCACCGCTGCCCGCTGCCGTGGTGCGTCCCGACCTGCTCGAGCGCTGCGAAGGGTTCACGACGCGGCACTCCCGCTGCGCGGGGCACCGCACGACGAGGCAGGTCCCGGGGTCGGGACGGCTCCTCACGTGCCGGCGCCGTCGAGGGCGAGGGTCAGCGCGAACCGCCCCTCCGCCGTGCGCGTGGCCCCGGGTCGTTCGCGGGAGGTGGTGGCGGGGTGGTCCCGGGCCGGGGTCCGCCCCTGCCCCGGTCCCCGACGGCGGGAACGCGCCGCACGGCGGCGCCGTCCCCACCGGAGCCCGTCACCCCACGGGGACCGGGGCGACGAGGTCGTCCGGGGTCCGGCGGGACCGTCCGGTGTCGGTGGTGACCGCCAACCCCTCGCGGGCCCAGTACTCGAAGCCACCGATGAGCTCCTGGACCCGGGTGTAGCCCATCGAGGCCAGGGTGAAGGCGGCCTTGGTGGAGCCGTCGCAGCCCGGCCCCCAGCAGTACACGACGATCGGGGTGTCCAGGTCCGGCGCCAGGGCCGCGATGCCGTCGTGCACCTGCGCGCCGGGCAGGTGCACCGCGCCGGGGATGCGGCCCTGGCTCCACCCCGCCTCCGAGCGCACGTCGAGCACCAGCGGTGCTGCGCCGGCGGCGCGGGCGGCGGCCAGGTCGGCGGGGTCGGTCTGGTGGGCCAGCTTGGCGGCGAAGAAGTCCACCGCGGAGATCGGGTTCGACATGCCCACCATCGAACTCGACCGGCCTCGGCCGCACCAGGGACCATCCACGGCTCTGACGCGGTACCGCCGTCGATCCGCTGGTACTTTCGCGGTCGTGGCGACGAATCCCCGGCCGATCCTCGATGCGACCGATCACAGCATCCTGGAGCAGCTGCAACGGGACGGCCGGATCAGCGTCGCCGACCTGGCCCGGGCGATCAACCTCTCGGCCAGCGCCACCGCCGAGCGGCTGCGTCGCCTCACCGACACGGGGGTCATCACCGGCTACAGCGCCACCCTGGACCCGGAGGCGCTGGGCTACGCCGTGACGGCGTTCGTGCGCCTGGCCTACCCCACGGGCAACTACAAGCCGTTCCACGACCTGCTGGAGGTCACCCCCGAGGTCGTCGAGGCCCACCACGTCACCGGTGACGACTGCTTCGTCCTGAAGGTCCTGGCCCGGTCCATGCGGGACCTGGAGCGCATCACCGGCAAGCTGGCGACCCTGGGCGGCATCACCACCAGCGTCGTCTACTCCAGCCCGCTGCCGCGCCGACGCCTCAACCCCGCGTAGGCCCCGCGCACGTACTGCCGCACCCGCGCCGGAGCCGCCCCCGACGGAACCCCCGGGTGAGCCGCGACACCGCGACTCACCAGGCCGCGACCAGCGCACCACCGAGGGTCAGCGACGCGCCCACCAGCCGGAGGCGGTCGGCGCGCAGGAGGCGGCGCAGCAGCTCCGGTCGAGGGCCCTCGCGACCGAGGCGGGTGTGGGTCGGCGCGGCCCGCAGGGCGGTCGTCGCGCCCGTGGTGACGCTGCCCGCGGCCGCCACCCACGTGGCCGCGCCGAGCCCGCCGTCGGTGAACACCCAGACCCACGCGGCGAGCACCGCCCCGTACACGACGGCGACCAGCGGGGTGACGCGCCGGGAGTGGGCGGTGTGGACCTGCGCCCACGAGCCCGCCGGCGTCGCGACCAGCGCCGGGTAGGCGACCAGGGTGATCGTCGCCTGGAAACCCGCGTGCACACCGGCAGCGGTCAGCAGGGCGTGTGATGCGTCCACGGGGTGAGTCTGGAGGACGGGACCGCCGTCCCGGTCCCGGAGCCCCGGTCACCCGGACGAGGCCGGCGACCCGCCCTCGTCCGCCGGGGCCAGCAGGTTGTCGTTGACGGCCACCCACTCCTCGTCCCCCGCGGCGTCCCCCGTGGCGTCGGCCGCGTCGAACCCCTCGGGGACCAGGAGCCCCGTGGCCGACACGTCCGCGGAACTCGTGCTCACCCGGACGCCGGACCGCTCGAACACGTCGGCCCCCGCGCAGGAGCTCCCCACGGTCCCCGTCCCCCGCAGCGACTGGACGAGGCAGATCTCCTCGCCGTCGAGCCCCACCCAGTACTCGGCCACCTGGGTGCCGCCGAGGTACCTGGTCGACCCGGGGTCGACGGCCTCGGCACGCGCCCCGCTCGCACGGGCCGGCAGCCGGTCCTGCTCGGTCTGCGGCTGCGAGAGGGCGGGCACCGCCCCCTCGAACGACGGGGCGCCGCACCCACCCACCGCGAAGGCCACCGCGCAAGCCACCGCGCAGGCCGCGAGGGCCACCGGTCCCCGACGTCGACTCACGCGCACCGTCCTCCTCGATCGGGTCGAGCCGTCGACGTCACCCGGCGGTCCGCGGGCGGGCCGAGGGCCGGGGTCGACGTCACGGTGCCCCTGCCGCCGGGCCGGCGCACCTCGAAGCCTGCGCCCGGGACGTCGTGAGTTCGGGCCGTGGATATCGTCGTCGAGGTCGGCCACCTGGAGGACCCGTGGACCGGGGAGGTCGTGCCCCCCACCCGCGACGACTCCCGCGTCACCGTGCGGGTGCCCCGGCCGTCCGGTGCCCCCGCGCCCCCGTGCGCGGTGGCCGCCGCAGGGGCACCGTGGGGAGGCAGACCGACCGGAGGAGACCGAGGCCCGTGACCGACCCCGCCAGCGCCCTGGCTCCCGTGGTGGTGAAGCTGCTGCGGCGCAACCGTCCCTACGTCACCGAGCAGGGCGCGCGCGACCGGGTCCGCGAGGCCGCGCTGCGCCCGGCCGCGTACGGCCCCCCGCGCCGGTTGCGCCCGGACGTGCGCGTCGACGTGGTCACCGACGGCGGCTGGCCCGTCTACTCGATCACCCCGACCGCGCCCCGCACGCCCGTGGGCGGTGTCGTCTACGTCCACGGCGGCGGGTGGGTGAACCAGATCAGCTCCCCCCAGTGGCGCCTGGCCGCCGACGTCGCCGCCGGCACCGGGGCCGTGGTCACGGTGCCCGTCTACCCCCTCCTGCCCCACGGCAGCGCCCGGGTCGTGCGCGACCGGGTGGCCGGGATCGTCCGCGAGCGCACCGGGCGGTACGGGCCGACGGCGCTGCTGGGCGACTCCGCGGGCGGGCAGATCGCGCTGTCCACCGCCCTGCACCTGCGCGACGAGGGTCTGCGGGTGCCGGTGACCACGCTGGTCTCACCGGCTCTCGACCTCACCTTCGCCAACCCGGGCATCCCCCGGGTGCAGCCGCGCGACCCGTGGCTGGGGGTCCCCGGCACCCGCGCCCTGGCCGCGGCGTGGAGCGGCGACCTGCCGGTGACCGACCCGGCGGTCAGCCCCCTGTTCGGCGACCTCGGCGGCCTGGGCCCGGTGGTCGTCTTCACCGGCACCCGCGACATCCTCAACCCCGACGCCCGCGAGCTCGACCGGCGGCTGCGCGCGGTGGGCGGCGACGTGGAGTTCCACGAGGCGCCCGGCCAGCTGCACGTCTACCCCCTGCTGCCGACGGCCCCGGGGCGGGCCGCCGCCCGGGTCCTGGTCGAGGGCATCGGCCGGAGGTTGCGCCCGGCGCCCTGAGCGGCGACGGCGGGGCCCGCCCCGCGCCCGGTCTCAGGCGGGTTTCACCACGCACCACTCGTTGCCCTCGGGGTCCAGCAGGACCTGGAAGGAACCGGCCCGGTCGTGGTGCACCGGCCCCACCCGGCGCGCCCCCAGCGCCTCGGCCCGCGCGGCGGCGGCCTCGACGTCGTCCACCCGCACGTCCAGGTGCAGGCGGTTCTTGACGGTCTTGGTCTCGGGCACCTTCTGGAACGCCAGCTGGGTCCACCCCGGCGGCACGACGGACCACCACGCCTCGTCGCGCCCGACGGGTTCACCGCCCAGGACGCGCGCCCAGAACGCCGCCAGCACGGCCGGTTCAGCGCAGTCGATGACGACCTCGTCGACGGTCCCGATCACGGGCCGAACCTACCCCGGCGCGACGTCAGGCGTCACCGGCCGTGAACCGCGTCGCCAGGTGCACCTTCGCGTGGTCGCGGCTGCGCAGGGCGCTGCTCCAGCCGCCCTCGACGGGGACCGCGACGTGCCGCACCGTGGAGGGCAGGAACACCGGGGAGGCGAACTCCACCTCGAACCGCGCGGCGCCGGGCGCGGGCCCGCCGAGGTCGGCCAGGGCCCGCGAGGCCGTCCACATCCCGTGGGCGACGGCCCGCCGGAAACCGAACGCCCGCGCGGTCAGCGGGGACAGGTGGATGGGGTTGCGGTCGCCGCTGAGGGCCGCGTACCGGCGGCCGGTGTCGGCGGGGACCCGCCACAGGGTGCCCTCCCCGTCGGGGGCGTCGAGCCGTTCCCCCTCCCGGGGGGTGCCGGGCCAGCGCACCCCGCGGGCCAGGTAGCGGCTGCGGCCGGTCCACACGGTCCCGCCGCCGGCGGTGAGCTCGGTCAGCAGGTCGACGGTCGCGCCGCGCCGGTGGGCGTGCATGGCCACGGCCCGCACCGACAGGTCGAACTCCTCGGTGACGCCCAGCGCGCGGGTCTGCTCGAACTCCTGGCGCAGGTGCAGGACCCCCGCCACGGTGAACGGGAACGCCTCCCGGACCATGAGGTCGACCTGGTGGGCGAAACCCACGGCCTGCGGGTACGGCAGGGGGACGGTGTCGCGCACGGGGAAACCCGTGAGCCGGCAGTACGCCGCGAGCCGGTCGACGTCGAACCGGACCGCGCGCTCCACGACGCGCACGCGCGGGAAGTCCAGCGACCCGGACGGGCGGGACACCAGCGCCCGCGCGTAGAGGGGGCCCAGCGCGGGCCGTGCGGTGAGTTCGCGTTCCATCAGGCCCCCAGCAGGTTCTGGCCGCAGACCCGCAGCACCTGCCCGTCGACCCCGGCGGCGTCGGGTTGCGCGAGCCACCCGACGGCCTCGGCCACGTCGACCGGCAGGCCGCCCTGCTGCAGGCTGGACGTGCGGCGCCCCAGTTCGCGCGGGACCGGCGGCATGGCCGCGGTCATGGGGGTCTCGATGAACCCCGGCGCGACGGCGTTGACGGCGAACCCGCGCGCGGCCAGCGGAGCGGCCAGCGCCTCGACGAGCCCCACGAGACCGGCCTTGCTGGTCGCGTAGTTCGTCTGGCCCTTCGCCCCGGCCAGGCCGTTGATGGAGGACAGGCAGACGAACCGCGCGCCGGGGGCCAGCGCACCCGGGTGCCGCAGCAGCTCCTCGGTGAGCCGGACCGGGGCGAGCAGGTTCACCGCGAGCACGGAGCGCCAGGCGTCCTCGTCGAGGTTCACGAAGGAGCGGTCCCGCGTGATGCCGGCGTTGTGGACGACGACGTCGGCGCCGTCGAACCGGTCGGCCAGGTGCTCGGCGAGGCGCTGCGGGGCGGTGGGCGCGGTGACGTCCAGGTGCAGGGTGGAACCCTTCACGCGGTTCGCGACGGCGGCCAGCTGCTCCCCCGCCGCGGCGACGTCGGCGCAGACGACGTGGTGGCCCGAACGGGCCAGCACCTGCGCCGTGGCGGCCCCGATGCCCTGCGCCGCACCGGTGACGACGGCGACCCGGCGTTCCCGGGCGGGGGCCGGGGTCCCCTCGCCGACGACGAGCGGCTGCCCGTCGACGAACGCCGAACGGGCCGAGCAGAAGAACTCCACGGCGCTGCGCAGCGCCGTGGAGGCCCCGTCCGCGACGCGCAGCAGGTTCACCGTCGTCCCGCCGCGGGCCTCCTTGGCGAGGCTGCGGACGAAACCCTCCAGACCCCGCTGGACGGCCCGGCCCTCGGGGTCCTCGACGTCGGCGGGGACCGCGGACAGGACGAGGACCCGGCCCCTGGTGCGCCGGAACCGCGGGGCGAGGGTCAGCAGTTCGTCGAGCTCGGCGACGGTGCGCAGCCCGGAGGCGTCGACGACGAGCGCCGACAGGGGCCCGTCACCGCGGCCCACCGCGATCCCGCTGTCCCGCAGCCACTGCGTGACCTCGTCCACCCGCGCGGCCCCGCTGAGGCCGACGACGAGGGCCGGGTCCACGGCCCACTCCTCGTCGGGGACGAACCTGCGCAACCGGGGAGGTCTCGGCAGCCCGGCCCTCGACGCCAGCAGCTTCCCGGGGGCGGTGCGGACGAACGCGCCGTAGGGGTCCTCCGACAGGCCCATCACGCCTCCACCACCGCGACGATGCCCTGCCCGCCGGCCGCGCACACCGAGATCAGCGCCCGCCCGCCGCCGCGCTCGTGCAGCAGCTTGGCCGTCGTGGCGAGCAGCCGGGCGCCGGTGGCGGCGAAGGGGTGACCGGTGGCGAGGGAGGAGCCGGTGACGTTGAGCCGGTCCCGGGCGACGGTGCCCAGCCCGTCGCGTTCCCACGCGGCCAGCGTCGCCAGGACCGTGGAGGCGAACGCCTCGTGGACCTCCACGAGGTCGAAGTCGGCCAGCGTGAGCCCGGTGCGCTGCAGCAGCCGGGGGGCGGCGACGACGGGGGCGGTGAGCAGCCCCTCGCCGTGGACGTGGTCGACGGCGGCGGTCTCGGCGTCGACGAGGTGGGCCAGGACGGGCAGCCGGCGGGCGGCGGCCCACTCGTCGGAGGCCAGCAGCACCACGGCGGCCCCGTCGGTCAGCGGTGTGGAGTTGCCGGCCGTCATGGTCGCCTCGCCGGGCAGGTCGCGCCCGAACACGGGGTCCAGCGCGGCGAGCTTGTCCAGGGTGGTGTCGGGGCGCAGCAGGTCGTCGCGCCGCACGCCGAGGTAGGGGGTGAGGAGGTCGTCGAAGAAACCCCGGTCGTAGGCGGCGGCGAGGTTGCGGTGGCTGGCGAGGGCGAGCTCGTCCTGCGCCTGGCGGGTGAGGGAGAACTCCAGGGCGGTGCGGGCGGCGTGCTCGCCCATCGACAGCCCGGTCCGCGCCTCGGCGTTGCGCGGCGGGGCGGGCCGCAGCTGCCCGGGCCGCAGCTTGGCCAGCGCGGCCAGGCGGGCCCGGGGCGTCTTCGCGCGGGACAGTTCCAGCAGCACCCGCCGCAGCCCGTCGTCGACGGCGACGGGGGCGTCGCTGGCGGAGTCGGTGCCGCCGGCGATCCCGGCCTCGACCTGCCCGAGGGCGATCTTGTTGGCGACGAGGACCGCGGTCTCCAGGCCCGTCGCGCAGGCCTGCTGCACGTCGTAGGCGGGGGTCGCCGGGTCCAGGGCGGTGGACAGGACGGCTTCGCGGGTGAGGTTCAGGTCGCGGCTGTGCTTGAGGACGGCCCCGGCCACGACCTCCCCGAGCCGTTCGCCCGCCAGCCCGTACCGGGCGACGAGGCCGTCGAGGGCGGCGACGAGCAGGTCCTGCGCGGACACCTGGGCGTAGCGGTGCCCGGCCCGGACGAACGGTGTGCGGTTGCCTCCGACGATCGCTGCCCTGCGTGTCACGGAACCCCCTCGTCGCGGTGTCTGACCTGGTCCGAAGTTACCAGGTACTCGGGGTACCCGATACCCGCGGTTCGAGGTATCTTCGGCAGGTGGACGTCATCGAGGACCAGCCCGTCGCCGACGGCCGGACCACGCGCTGGGCCGAGCACCGCCGCCGCCGCCGCGCCGAACTCGTGACGGCCGCCCTGCGGGCCATCACGGCCAAGGGCGCCGGGGTCGGCATGGACGAGGTCGCCGCCGCCGCCGGCACCAGCAAGACCGTCCTGTACCGGCACTTCACCGACAAGGAGGACCTCTACCTCGCCGTCGCCGAACGGGTGAACTCCCGGATCCTGCGCGAGCTCGGCGAGGCCTCCCGCCGCGCCGGGGACCCCCGCGACGCGCTCGCCGCGATCATCGACGCGTACGTCCACCTCGTGGAGGCCGACCCGGAGGTCTACCGGTTCGTCGTCCAGCACCCCTTCCTCGAACGGCCGCTGACCGCCGACCCCGTGCAGCGCCTGTCGGCCACCGTCGCCGACGAGACCGCCCGCACCATCACCGCGCACCTGCGCGTCGGCGGCGCGCGCGACTCCTCGGCCGACGCCGTGGCGCACGGCCTCATCGCGATGATCCGCACCGCCGCCGACCGCTGGATCTCCAGTCCCGAACGAGTCCCGGCCGACACGCTCGTCTCCGACCTCACCCAACTCGCCTGGGGCGGCCTGTCGGCCGTCCTCACCCCCCAGGAGGCCCCGTGACCACCGTCGAACTCCCCGCCGAGAGCGCCGCCGACGCGACCACCGCGACCCCGCTGGACACCGACGTCCTGCGCCGCTTCCTCGACGGCCGCTTCGCCGACCTCAAGGAGCAGTTCCGCGCCCAGGCTCCCGCGGACCTCTTCGGCCCGACCGACCACCTCGGCACGCGCGAGCACCGCGACCTCACGCGCGCCCGGTTGCGCGAGCTCGCGCGGTGGGGCGGGCACGAGCGCGGTTTCGCCTCCCGCTGGGGCGGCGGCGACTCCCCCGGCGGCCAGGTCGCGCAGTTCGAGATGCTGGGGTTCGGCGACGCCTCGCTGATGATCAAGTCCGGCGTCCAGTGGGGGTTGTTCGGCGGGGCCGTGCAGGCCCTGGGCACCGAGCGCCACCACGCCGAACTGCTCGGCCCGCTGCTGCGCCTCGACCTCGTCGGCTGCTTCGGCATGACCGAGACCGGCCACGGCTCGGACGTGTCGTCCATCGGCACGACCGCCACGTACGACCCGGCGACGCAGGAGTTCGTCGTCAACACCCCCGACCCGTCCTGCCGCAAGGACTACATCGGCGGCGCGGCCGAGGACGCCGACGTCGCCGTGGTCTTCGCCCAGCTCCGCACCGGCGGGCAGTCGCACGGCGTGCACGCCTTCGTCGTCCCCCTGCGCGTGGACGGCGTCGACGCGCCCGGCGTGTGGCGCGGCGACGACGGCCGGAAGATGGGGCTCAACGGCCTCGACAACGGCCGCCTGGGTTTCGACCACGTCCGGGTCCCGCGCACCGCCCTGCTCAACCGGTACGCCGACGTCGCCGAGGACGGCACGTACTCCTCCCCCATCGCCAGCGCGAACTCCCGGTTCTTCACGATGCTCGGCGCCCTCGTCAAGGGCCGCGTCAGCGTCTCCGGCGGCGCCCTGTCCCAGACGAAGGTCGCCCTGGAGATCGCCCTGCGCTACGCCCAGCGCCGCACCCAGTTCAAGCGCCCCGACGGCGACGGGGAGGTCGTGCTGCTGGACTACCTGGCCCACCAGCGCCGCCTGCTCGTCCCGCTCGCCGCGACGTACGCGCTGAGCTTCGCCCAGGACGACCTCATGGGCGAGATGGACGACCTGCTGCGCGTGCAGCTCGCCGGCGACGACCCCGAACCGACCCGGCAGCGCGCGTTCGAGGCCCACGCCGCGGCCCTGAAGGTCGCCTCCACCTGGCACGCGACGCGCACCATCCAGACCTGCCGCGAAGCCTGCGGCGGCAACGGGTTCCTCGCCGACTCCCGGCTGCCGCAGCTCAAGGCCGACACCGACGTCTTCACGACGTTCGAGGGCGACAACACCGTCCTGCTGCAACTGGTCGCCAAGGGGCTGCTGACCAGCTACGCACAGCAGTTCTCCGACCTGGACACCCTCGGCATGGCCCGGCTGGCCACGCGCGACTTCGTCGCCACGTTCGCCGGCCGCAGCCCCGCCCGCTCGCTGGTCGCCGACGTCGTGGAGGCCGGCCGCGTCCCCGACGACCTGCACGACCGGGCCTGGCAGCTGCGGATGCTCGCCGACCGCGAGCGGCACGTCACCGAGTCCCTGGCCAAGCGGATGCGCAGGGCCCGCCAGCGTCCGCCGGAGGAGCGCTTCGCCGCCATCGACGACCTGCAGGACCACCTGCTGCTGGCCGGCCGCGCCCATACCGACCGGATCGTCCTGGAGGCCTTCGCCGCGGCCATCGCCCGCTGCCCCGACCCCGCGGTCGCGGCGCTGCTGTCGAAGGTGTGCGACCTGCACGCCCTGTCGGTGCTGGAGGCCGAGAAGGGCTGGTTCCTGGAGCACCGGCGCATGACGACGCTGCGGGCCAAGGCCATCACCGCCGCCGTCAACGCCCTGTGCCGCGAGCTGCGCCCGCGCACCGCCGAACTGCTCGACGGGTTCGGCACCCCCCGCGCCTGGCTGGGGTCCAGCCTGGTCGGCTGAGAGGTCTCCCCGGTTCCCCCGAACCCGCCCCCGCGAGCGGGCCGCCGTGCGAGCCTGGTCGGGCGAGGGGGACGGTCCTCCACCACGGGGACCGGGAGGGTCGATGCGCCGCGCGGGCGGGGACCGTGTGCTCGTCGCGTCGGTCGGCGCGCTGGCCGCGCTGTGGTGCCTGGCGGTGACCACCGTCGCCGGGCCCACCGACGGCGCGGCCGTCCTCGTGGAGGTCGCGGCCTCGGCGATCCTGACGACGACCGCGGCCCTGGCCCCCGCCGGCGGCCCCCGCCGGACCATCGGCCTGCTCGCCGCCTGGGCCACCGCGACGGCGCTGGCCGACTCCGTGTGGCTCCTGACGTCCGGCTCCCCCGCGGTGGCCTACGCCCACGGGCAGTACGAGCCCGCCGCGTCGGTGGCGCTGTTCCTGCTGCGGTACCCCGTCGGGGCGCTGGCCCTGGCCCTGGCCGCCGCCGGGCACCCGGACCGCCGCCTCGGCCCGGCCCCCCTGAGCCGCACGCTCGCCGCCGTGCAGGTGACGGCGAGCGCGGCCGCGCTCGTGGTGCTGGGCACCCCCATCGGCGGGTTCATCGCCGACAGCCGCCCGTACTCGCTGTTCCTGACCTTCGACGTCCTCCTCGCCGCGGCCGCCGTGGCCGTGGCGCTGCGCCTCGGGGCGACGCGGCCGTCGCGGGCGACGGCGCTGGCGGTCCTGGCCCTGTGCGGCGGGGACGGGGCGATGCTCGTGGCGCTGCTGGAGGACTCCGCCGTCGCCGCCGGGACCTCCTACACGTGCTCGCTGGCCGGGGTCACCGCGTGCGTCGTGGTGCAGTTGTCGACGCGGCGCGCCGACGTGCGCGGCGCGGCGCTGCCGCCGGTGCCCCCCGAGCGTCCCGCGTCGCGACTGGTGGTGCGCGTCCTGACCCGGCTCGTCCTGCCCGTGGGGGTCCTGGTGGTCTCGGTGCACCGGCTCGGCACCGAGGACGCCCTCCCGGCCGTGCACCTGGGTCTGGTGGCCGTCGCCCTGGGGCTGGCGCTGCTGGACGCCCTGGGCCAGCTGGCCCGGGCCGAGACGGACGAGGCGGCCGCGGCGGCGGCGGTGCGCGACGAGCTGACGGGGGCCTGGTCGCGGCGCGGGCTGACCCGGCAGGCGGCCCTGCGCCCGGCACCGCGCGCCGCGGGGCCCCCGCGCACGTGGGCCCTGCTGGTGCTGGACCTCGACGGGTTCAAGGCCGTCAACGACGTGCACGGCCACGCCGCCGGCGACGTGGTGCTGCGCGTGGTGGTGCAGCGGGTGGCCGACGTCGTCGGGGACCGCGGCGCGGTGGCCCGGCTCGGCGGGGACGAGTTCGTCGTGCTGCTGCACGACGAGCTCGCCGACGTCCCGGCGCGGCTGGTGGAGGCCGTCTCGCAGGACGTGGAACTGCCCGGCGGCACCCGGTGCGCGGTGTCCACGTCCGTGGGGGCGGTGGAGTTCGACGCCGCCGGGTGGGACGGGGACCTGCAGGACCTGCTGGCCGTGGCCGACCGCCGGATGTACCGGGACAAGCGCGGCGACCCCGACGGGACCGGCGAAGTAGCCTGCGCTGGTGCACGGTGAGTACAAGGTCCCCGGCGGCAAGCTCGTGGCCGTCGACCTCGACGTCCTCGACGGCCGGCTGTCCGGCGTCCGCCTGTCCGGCGACTTCTTCCTCGAACCCGACGACGCCCTCGACGCGATCGACGCCGCGCTGACGGGTCTGCCCGCGGACACCGACGCGGCCGACCTCGCCGGCCGGGTGCGCTCGGCCCTGCCCCGCGACGCGGTGCTGCTCGGTTTCACCCCCGAGGCCGTCGCCACGACGGTGCGCCGCGCGGTCGGCGGGGCGACGGGCTGGCTGGACCACGACTGGCAGTTCGTCCACGCCGGCCCCCAGGACCCGATGACGCACATGGCCCTGGACGAGGTCCTGACCCGGGAGGTCTCCCGGGGCCGGCGCGGGCCGACGTTGCGGGTGTGGGAGTGGGCGAGCCCGGCGGTCGTGCTGGGCAGTTTCCAGTCGCTGGCCAACGAGGTCGACGGCGCGGCCGCCGACCGCCTCGGCGTGCAGGTCGTGCGCCGGGTCTCCGGCGGCGGGGCGATGTTCGTCGAACCCGGCAACACCATCACCTACTCGGTGTACGCGCCCGGTTCCCTCGTGGAGGGCCTCAGCTTCACCGAGTCCTACGCCTTCCTCGACGACTGGGTGCTCGTCGCGCTGGGGGACCTGGGGATCAAGGCGTGGTACCAGCCCATCAACGACATCGCCACCGACCAGGGGAAGATCGCGGGCGCGGCGCAGAAGCGGCTGGCCGACGGCACGGTCCTGCACCACGTGACGATGTCGTACGACATCGACGCCGCCAAGATGCTGCAGGTGCTGCGCATCGGCCGCGAGAAGCTGTCCGGCAAGGGGCTGGCGAGCGCCGCCAAGCGGGTCGACCCGTTGCGGCGGCAGACGGGCCTGCCGCGCGAGGAGGTCATCGACTCGATGGTCGCGACGTTCCGGCGGCAGTACGGGCTGACCGCCTCGGAGCTGACGCAGGCGGAACTGTCCGCGGCGGACGAGCTGGTCCGCACGAAGTTCGCCACGCCGGAGTGGGTCGGGCGCATCCCCTGAGCCGCCGCGGCGGCCGTCCCGCGCCGTCCGGGTGAACGACCGCCCCCGTCCCTCCAGCGGCGCGCTCGTCCTGCCGATGCCCGACCGTGCAGCCCACGCGCCCCGCCCACCCCGGCCGGCCTCCCCGACCGACCCCGGGCGACCGGGCGACCGGGCGGGCCCGCCGCACCCGGCGGGCCCCGTCCCTGCAGCGCAGCCTGCTGGCCCTGGTCCTGGTGCCCGTGGTGGGGCTGACCGGCGCCGTCGCGCTGGCGGTGGGCGCCAGCCGGGAGATCTCCCACGCCGCCGACGCCGCCGCGACGCAGGTGCGCGCCGCGGCCCTGCTGGACACCGTGCGCGGCAGCATCGCCCAGGAGGTCGTCCCGGTGCTGAGCCAGGCCGTGCTCGCCGACCCGGCCACCGCCGCCGCGTCCGGTCTGGACGCCGCCGACCTCACCGGCATCGCCGCCCTGGCCGGTCCCGCCGTCGCCCAGCAGCTGCGCACCGTGCAGGCCGCCACCGACGCCGCCGTGGACGCCAGCGCCGGCAGCGCGGCCGAGGCCGAGGCCGCCGCGGCCGCCACCCGGGTCGCGCGGCTGCGCGCCACCGCCGCGGCCGGCGGTGACGACGTCAGCGCGGTCTTCGACCGCTACGGCGACCTCGTCGCCGACCTCGCGGGGCAGGTCGAGGCCCACCTCGACGCCGCGCGCGACGAGTCCCTGGACGGGCCCGGGGCCCGCGCGGTGCACGACCTCGACCGCGCCCAGGCGGCCGCCACCCACGCCAGTCTCGAGGTCCCGCTGTTCCTCGGGTCGTTGTCGGTGCCGGCGGACGAGCGGGCCCGGGCGCGCTCGTCCTTCCTGCGGGCCTGGGGCGGGTACCGCGCCGCCGACGCCGACCTCACCGCCCACGCCAGCGCCTCGACGGTGCGGACGTGGCGCGCCGCCACCGGCGGCGAGGCCGCGGTGCGGGTCGACGCCCTCCTCGACACCGCCGCCACGGACCCGTCCGCGGCGACCCTGTCGTTGCCCCAGTTCCTGGCCCTCACCACCGCCGGCACCAGCCGGGACACCGCCCTGCGGGCGGCGGTGGACACCATCGGCGCGCGGGCGGTGGCGGCCACCGACCTCCCGGCCCAGCGCGCGGCGGCGGAACTGCGCGTCCTGCTGGTGATCGCCCTGGTCCTGGTGGTGGTCACGGCCGTCGTCATGGCCCGGGTGCACCGCTTCATCGCCCGCCCGCTGCAGCGCCTGGCCCAGCAGGCCGCGGCGGTGCGCGACGGCGAGCTGCAGGACGACCTGCTCGACGAGGTCGGCAGCGGTCCCCGCGAGGTGCGCACGGTGGCGCAGGGCCTGGCCGCCACCGTGTCCAGCCTGCGGCGGGTCCAGGCCCAGGCCCAGGCCGTCGCCGACGGCGACCTCGACGCCGAGGTGGTCCAGGAACCCCTGGCCGGTTCCCTCGGCGCGGTCGTGCACGCCTCGATCACCCAGATGATCAGCGCCATCCACGAACGCGAGCGCCTGCAGGTCAGCCTCGCCCACCAGGCCTCCCACGACGCCCTGACCGAACTCCCCAACCGGGCCGAGGCGAGCGTCCTCATCGAGCGGGCCGTGCACCGCGCCCGCCGCAGCGAGCAGCCCGTGGGTCTGCTGTTCGTCGACCTCGACCACTTCAAGCAGGTCAACGACACCCTCGGCCACGCCGCCGGCGACGAGGTGCTGCGGGTGGTCAGCGCGCGCATGGAGGAGACCGTCCGCGGCGGCGACTCGGTGTGCCGCCTGGGCGGCGACGAGTTCGTGGTCCTGGTCGAACCGGCCGAGGACCACCACCAGCTCGTGGAGCTGGGCCGGCGCCTCATCACCGCGGTCTCGGCCCCGGTGCGGGTCGGGGACCGGGTCGCGCGCGTGGGGGCCAGCGTCGGCGTCGCCGTCAGCACCACCGGCCCCGACGGCGCCGGGAGCACCGCCGAGCGCCTCCTGCAGGACGCCGACGCCGCGGCCTACCGCGCCAAGGCCGCCGGGCGCGGTGTGGTGGAGGTCTTCGACGAGGAGCTGCGCCACGAGCTGGCCGTGCAGGCCACGACGGAGGAGGCCCTGCGCCGTGCGCTGCTGGAGGGTGAGCTCGTCCTGCACTACCAGCCCGTCCTGGACCTGGTCACCGGGCGCACCGCCAGCGTCGAGGCCCTGGTCCGCTGGGACCGTCCCGGGCACGGCCTGGTCCCGCCGGACGCGTTCATCCCCGCCGCGGAACGTTCCGACCTGATCTGCGACCTGGGCCGCTGGGCCCTCGCGGCCGCGCTGGAGCAGCTGACGCAGTGGGACGAGGGCGAGGAGTTCGCCGGTCTGGGGATGGCCGTGAACATCTCGGGGCGCCACCTGGCCAGCCGTCACCTGCTGGACGACGTCACCGACGCCCTGAGCGCCTCCGGCGTCGAACCCGGCCGCCTGACCCTGGAGATCACCGAGACCGTGCTGGTCGACGAACCCTCGGCCCTGGACCAGTTGCGCGCCCTGCGGGAGCTGGGGGTGAGGATCGCCATCGACGACTTCGGGACCGGTTACACCTCCATCGGGCAGCTGCCGAGGTTGCCGGTGGACGTCCTGAAGATCGACCGCAGCTTCGTCGCCTCCCCCGGCGCGGGGCACGCCGACCTCGTCCGCCTCGTCATCTCCGCCGCCCACAGCTTCGACCTGGGGGTGGTGGCCGAGGGCATCGAGGAGAACGACCAGCTGCACCGCCTCGTCGCCGACTCGTGCGACAGCGGGCAGGGGTTCCTCTTCGCCCGGCCCTCGGCCCCGGCCGACCTGGCGCTGCCGCGGGCGCGCGCGACCACCGGGGACTGAGCGGCCCGGCGGGCGGTCACAACCACTTCCTGGCGCGGAACACGACGTAGAGCACCGTGCAGACGGTGACGATGACGGCCAGCACGACGAAGTAGCCGTAGCGGGTGGACAGCTCGGGCATGTTGTCGAAGTTCATGCCGTAGATGCCGGCGATCGCGGTGGGGACCAGGGCGATCGCGGCCCACGCCGAGATCTTGCGCATGTCCTCGTTCTGGCGCGCGCTGGCCCGGTTCTGCTGCACGCCGACCTGGGTGAGGTGGGCCTGCAGGACGTCGGTCAGCAGCTTGTCGTAGCCGTCGATGGCGTCCGCGGCGCGCAGCAGGTGGTCCAGGACGTCGCGGTAGTAGGGCCGCTTCTCCTCGGCCACCACCCGCCAGGCCGGCCCGGACCCGTCCTCCTCGACCAGGCGCTGCAGCGGGGGCACGAGGGGGACGACCGCGCGCCGGAACTCCAGCACCTCCCGCTTGAGCTTGTAGATGCGTTCGGCGTGGTCCTCCTGGTCGCCGCTGAAGACCTGCTCCTCGATGTCCTCGACGTCGACGGCGATGGCCTCCACCGCGTCGCCGTAGCCGTCCACCACGTGGTCCAGCAGCCGGTAGAGCACCGAGGCCGGCGACGGGGACGGGGAGCGCGTCCCGGCGGGCGGCGGCGCGCCGGGGTCGGCGTCCTCGTCGTCCGGGCCGTCGGGTCCGGGCAACTCGGGTTCGGGCAGCGCGAGTTCGGGCAGCACGAGTTCGGGGACGCCGAGTTCGGGCAGGTCGAGTTCAGCGCGGACGTCGGCGACCACCGAGGACTCGCCGTGGCGGACGGTGATGAGGAAGTGGGCGCCGAGGAAGACCGCGACCTCGCTGACGTCGACGACCTCGTCGTGGTCGACGTAGCGGACGGGTTTGAGGACGGCGAACACCAGGTCGGGGTAGTGCTCGAACTTGGGGCGCTGGTGGGCGTTGATCGCGTCCTCCACGGCCAGGCGCGGCAGGGCGAAGGAGGTCGCGAGCCGTTCGAGGTCGCGGGCGCTGGTCCCGTGCAGGCCGATCCACACGAAACCGCCCCGGGCGCGGGCGGTGGCCAGGGCGGCCTCCAGGTCGGCGACCGGCTGCTGACGCCCGTCGGCGTGGTAGAGCTTGCACGCGACCACCGGCAGCTCCGCCAGGGTCGCCCCGGCACCGGGACGGCCGTCGTCCCGGCCGGTCCCGGTGCGGGCCGGCGCCTCCCCGGGACGGGCGGGCGGGCGGGGGCGCTGGCGCGCCGGGCGTGAGGACATGCTGTCTCCGGACGGGTCTGCCCCCGTGCGGGGGCCGGGTCGGCTGAGCCGGACGATCGTAGGCGCGGGGCCGCGTCCGGCTCGCGCGGCGACGTCCTGACCCCTGCCCGTTCAGGGGGCTGCGCGTCCGGGCCGGGCGGCGACGCGGTCGAGCCACTCGGTGAGCAGCGCCCGCTCGGCGTCGCTGAGGGCGTGCAGGTGGGGTGCGGCGGCGCGCAGGGCGACGGCGTGGGAGACGTCGCCGGGCGAGGCGCCGGTCTCGTCGCTCTCGTCGGTCGCGTCGGTCAGCACCTGCCGCAGGACGGCGTCGAGCATGTCCTCGGCCAGGCCGGGGTCGCGGTCGGCGGGGGGTGAGGTCAGCAGCGTCGTGACGGTCCCGACGCCGGCGGCGCGCAGCAGGTCGACGGCGCGGCGTTCGCCGACCCGCAGCCGGCCGGTGGCGGCCAGGCGGTGCACCCGCGCGTCGAGGACCTCCAGCCCGGCCTCGACGGCCGGGGACCGGGCGGCCCGTTCGGGGTCGTTGAGGAAGCGGAACAGGGCGGGGTGGGCCAGGCCGAACTCGACGTGGGTGCGCCAGCCGGCGCGCAGGTCCTCGACGGGGTCGACGTCGTGGGCGGTGGCGGCGGCCACGACGCCGGCCTTGGCGGTGACGTGGGTGTGCAGGACGTGCTCGGCGACGGCTTCGAGCAGCCCGTCCTTGTCGCCGAAGAGGCGGTAGATGGTGGGTGCCTGCACGCCGGCGGACTCGGCGACCCCGCGGGTGGTCACGGCGGAGGGGCCGTGCTCGTGGAGCAGGTGGGCGGCGGCGCCGACGATGCGGGCGCGGGTGTCGTCGCGGCGGCTGGTCGTCTCGGGCACGGATCGACGATAACGGGCTCTTGCTACCACCGCGTTTCCGGCGTTACCGTTTCGATGTTTCCGTCGATACCAGGAGGAACCCGTGATCGTCGTCACCGGAGCGACCGGCGCCCTGAACGGCACCACCGTCGACCACCTGCTCCAGCACGTCCCCGCGAGCGGGGTCGCCGTCGTGGCCCGCGACCCCGCTGCGGCGCGACGGTTCGCCGAGCGCGGGGTGGAGGTCCGCCACGGCGACTACGCCGACCCCGGATCGCTGCCCGCCGCCTTCGCCGGCGCCGACCAGCTCCTGCTGGTCTCCGCCAGCGACCCCGCCGCCGACGCGGTCTCGTTGCACCGCAACGCGATTGAGGCCGCGGTGGCCGTCGGTGCGGGGCGCGTCCTCTACACCTCGCACCAGGGGGCGGCCCCGGACTCCCCCTTCGGCCCGGCCCGGGACCACTTCGCGACCGAGCAGCTGCTCGAACGCTGCGGCCTGCCCTGGACGGCGCTGCGCAACGGCTTCTACGCCCACAGCCTGCCGTGGCTGGTGGGTCCCTGGCGCCAGACCGGGACCCTGCGCGTGCCGGGCGAGGGGCCCGTGTCCTGGACCGCGCGCGAGGACGCCGCCGAGGCCGCGGCCGTGGTCCTCGCCTCCGGGCGGCACCACGACGGGCCGATCACCCTCACCGCCCCGGCGGCCCCCACGTTCGCCGAGGTCGCCTCGGTCGCCGCCGACGTCAGCGGCCGCCCCGTGGAGGTGGAGCCGGTCGACCCCGAGCGGTGGGTCGCCGACCAGGTCGCCGCCGGGCAGCCCGAACCGGCGGCGCGGTTCACGCTGGGCATCTTCCTGGCCGCCGAGCGGGGTTTCTTCGCCGGGACCGACCCGCTGCTGGGCGAGCTCCTGGGCCGGGCCCCGCGCCCGGTGCGCGACGTCCTCGCGGCCTCCTAGGAGCACCCGGCCGGGCGTGGACACCGGCGGCGCCCCGGCGCACACTCGGGAGATGGACGGGACCGTCGACCGGGGTGTGCGCACGGGGGTCGTCCGCGACGCCGACCGGCTCGGCCGGGCGCTGCGCGTGACGACGCACCCGGAGGCGGGGCGGGTGGTCCTGTCGACGTGGCAGGACACGACGTGCGTCTCGACGGTCCGGCTCGACCGGGCCGAGGTCGTCGAGCTCCTCACCGCCCTCGGCGCGGCCCTCCTCCCCCCTGGTGATCAAGCACTGCGGTGATCAAGCACTGCGGTGATCAAGCACTGCGGGCGGGAGGGGCGGGGCGGGGCGGGGACGGTGCAGCGCACCGGCCGCCAGGGCGCCGAGCCCGACCGCGCCGCCGATCCCGAGCACCACGACGGTCGCCGAGGACGGTGCCGACGACGACGGTCTGGGCGGCGGCCGCGCGGTCGCCGCCGGCGCGGGCGGCGTCGACGGCGTCCGCGACGGTGTCCAGGTCGGCCTGCGCGACGACTTCGGCCGCGCGGGCGCAGGCGGGCAGGGCCGCGGCGAGGTCCTCGCGCCCGGCCGCGGCCCAGGCGTCGAGGACGGCGGCGACGATCCGGACGCCGGGGTTCTGCTCGCCGTGGACGTGCCAGCCGTGGGTGGCGGCGACGGACAGGCCGCCGACGTCGATGAGGGAGCGGATGAGCCGCAGGCGCTCGAGGTGGGCCTGCGCGGACTCGGTCTGGTTGCAGCCGGTGCGCTCACCGGGGGGCAGCAGCCCTTCGCGGGCGTAGTACTCGATGGAGGCCGCGCTGACACCGCTGCGTTCGCTGAGTTCCCCGATCCGCACATCGACAGCTCCACCATCGACAGTGCCGCCGTCGACACGCGACCCGTCCCGCGCCGGGTCACGCGTCGTCGGTCAGCGCCGCCGGCTCGTTGTACGGGGTGATGACCTGGATCTGCGAGGGCCGCGACCCCGGCCGCCCCGGCAGCGCCCCCTGCGCCTGCAGGACGGCCCGGCACACCCGCCGGACGTCGGCGCGCAGGTCGTGGTGCAGGACCGCCGTCAGCCGCCGCGACCTCAGCAGCTCCACGTTGTCGGCGTCGAGGTCGTGCGCCACGAAACCCCGCACGGCCCGCCCCGCCGCGTCGAAGGCCGCGAGCACCGCGCGGTTGCCCCCGCCGACGGAGTACACCGCGTCGATCCCCGGTGCGCGCGCGAGCACCGCCGCCACGGCCGCCCCCGTCGGGGGTTCCAGCCCGTCGCCGCCCTCGGCGACGTGCACCGGCACCTGCGGCGCGAGCTCGCGCAGCGTGGCCCGGAACCCCTGCTCCCGGTCCCCCTCGCCGCGGAAGGTGCTGCGGCTCAACGAGACCAGCACCCCGCCCGACTCCGGCGCGAGGGCCGTCAGCAGGTACGCGGCCGTCGCGCCCGCCGCCCGGTCGTCCATGCCGACGTAGGCGACGCGCCGGCTCGCGGGGAGGTCGGTGACGAACGTGACCACGGGGATCCCCCGGGCCTGCAGCCGGGCCACGGCCGCCACGACGGCCGGGTCGTCGGGGGCCTTGAGCAGCACCCCGCTGGACCCGCGGCGGGCGATGCCGTCGAGCACCCCCATGAGGTCGGCCGCCCCGCCGTCCTGGCGGAAGTGGAACCGGGCCCGCACGACCGCCGGGCGCAGCGTCGGCAGTTCGGCCTCCAGCGCGGCCCGGACGGCCCGGCTGAAGCGGTCCGGGGCCAGGACGACCAGGTCCAGGAAGAACGTCGCCCCGCCCAGGCGCACCTGGGAGGCCTGCCGGTCCAGGTCGGCGATCGCCCGGTGCACCTGCGCGACCGTCCCGGCCCGCACCCCCGCCCGGCCGTGGAGGACCCGGTCGACGGTGGCGGTGCTCAGACCGGCCTGCTGGGCGATCTCCCGGATGCGGTAGGGGTGGGCCACGGCGGCTCCTCGCTGAGGTGTTCCCGATGGATCCACGATGCCACCGCGGCGCCCACCGGCACTACCGTCGGAGAGCGCCCACCCGACCGGCTCGACGAGGAGACACCGTGAACGCACCCACGACCCCCCTGCGCTTCCGCGAGGACGACTGCGACGTCACCGAGTTCGCGAAGCTCGTCGACCGCACGACGGACCTGGCCGACTACCCGCACGCCGCCGAGGTCCAGCAGGAGGTCCTCGTCTACGACGCGGCCGCCGTGCGCACCGTCGTCGGCACCGGCGGGGCCGGCCGCGAGGCCGTCGAGGCCGAACTCGTCCGCGCCCTCACCGACGGCCCCGGCGTCGTCGTCTTCCGCGGCGCCTTCCCCGACCTGGACGTCGTCGACCGCGTCAGCGCCGTCTTCGACGCGGTCATCGCCGACGAGAAGGCCGACGGGACGGCCAAGGGCGACCACTTCGCGCAGGCCGGTGCCAACGACCGCGTCTGGAACGCGCTGGAGAAGCTCGCCGTGCGCGACCCGGAGGCGTTCGTCGACTACTACGCCAACGACGTCCTCGCCCTCGTCTCCACGGCGTGGCTCGGCCCCGGCTACCAGGTCACCTCCCAGGTGAACCTCGTGCGCCCCGGCGGCCGGGCCCAGGACCCGCACCGCGACTACCACCTGGGTTTCCTGTCCAACCCCGTCGCGGCGCGCTACCCCGCGCACGTCCACCTGCTCTCCCCCGTGCTGACCCTGCAGGGGGCGGTCGCGCACAGCGACATGCCCGTCGAGAGCGGCCCGACGCTGTACCTGCCGTACTCCCACCAGTACCCGGAGGGGTACCTCGCCTGGCGCCGGCCGGAGTTCCGCGAGCACTTCGCCGAGCACCACGTCCAGCTCCCCCTGGCCAAGGGCGACGCCGGGTTCTTCAACCCCGCCCTGTTCCACGGCGCGGGCTCGAACGTCTCCGCCGACGTCCAGCGCTCGGCGAACCTGCTGCAGGTCTCCTCCGCGTTCGGCCGGGCCATGGAGACCGTCGACCGGGTCAAGGTCGCCAAGGCCGTCTACCCGGCCCTGCTGTCGCGCCAGGGTTCCGGCGCCGGGGAGGAGTTCCTGGCGAACGCCGTGGCGGCCGCGACCGAGGGCTACCCGTTCCCCACGAACCTCGACCTGGACCCGAACGTGGGCGGTCTGACGCCGCTGTCGCAGACCGAGCTGCTCACCCGGGCCCTGGCCGAGGGGTGGGACGCGGCGACGACGTCGGCCGAGCTCGACGCCTACGCCGCGCGCCGGCGCACCGACGGGATCTGACCCCGGCGCCCCGGTGCGGACCGTCGTCCGCACCGGGGCCCGGTTCAGCCCAGCGCGGCCCCGGAGGACTCCCGGGCGACGAGTTCGGGCCGCAGCCGGACCGAGCGCACCGGTGTCCCGGCGGCCCGGGCGAGCAGGCGCGCCATCCCCTGCCGCCCCATCTCCACCATCGGTGAGCGGACGGTCGTCAGCGGCACGGGGAGCTCGGCGGCGATCGAGACGTCGTTGTACCCGACGACGGCGACGTCGGAGCCGACCCGCAGGCCGTTCTCGCGCAGGGCCCCCATCACCCCGATCGCGTTGAAGTCGTTGACGGCGAAGACCGCCGTGGGCCGCGGGTCGGCCCGCAGGAGCCTCAGCGCCGCCGCGTGACCGCCCGGGACGTCGTAGCGGCCGGTGACCACGAGGTCGTCGGGGACCGGGTGGCCGGCCGCCGCGAACTCCTCCCGGAACCCCTGGGTGCGCTCGACGCCCGTGCTGGAGAACGGCTGACCGGCGACGACCCCGACGCGGCGGTGCCCCAGCTCCAGCAGGTGGCGCGCGGCGAGGCGGCCGCCGGCGAGGTCGTCGGTCGTGACGGACAGGTGGCCGCGGCTGCGGCGGGAGACCAGGACGTAGGGCAGTCCCCGGGCCGCGATCTCCGGCAGCAGGTCGTCGTCGAGGCGGGCGTCGCCCAGCACCAGCCCGTCGACCCGCCGGTCCAGCAGCGCCCGCAGCCGGCGACGGCGGACCTCGGGGTCGTCGGAGGTGTTGGCGACGAAGGTCTGGTACCCGGCCTCGGCGGCCGCCGCGTCCAGCCCCTCGTAGATCGTGGCCAGGACGATGTCGGTCAGGCGCGGCACGAGCACCCCGATGAGGCCGCTGCGCCGGGTCCGCAGCGAGGAGGCGGCCGGGTCGGGCCGGTAGCCGAGGTCCCCGGCCACCGCGCGGACGCGCTCGACGGTGCGGGGGGAGATGCCGGTCCCGGCGCCCAGGGCCCGCGACGCGGTCGAGGGGTGGACACCGGCGGCGGTGGCCACGTCCGCGAGCGTGGCCGGGCGGCGGCTGGTGTTCACCCTCCCTGTCTACCCGATCGCCGCCGCCGGGCCCGCCACCGGCCTCGTGTTAATTCCACGTTGCGGGCCTTGTGGGCTCGAAATCGATTGCGTACGGTTGCCGCAATCGATTTCGACGGACATCGACGTCCTGAACCCGAAAGGTCGGGTCGTGCCCCTGCAGCTCATCGCCACCGGCGGAACCATCTCCAGCACAGGCGTTCTCGGGTCCCTCGAGGCGCGCCTGGGCGCGCGGGACCTGCTGTCCACCCTGGAGGGCACCCCGGCCGGCGCCGAGCCGGACGTCCGCCCGCTGGACCTCACCACCGTCGTCAGTTCCGCCCTGACGGGCGCCGACCTGCTGCAGCTGCACCGGGCCGTGCGGACCGCGCTCGACGACGGCGCCGACGGCGTCGTCGTCACGCACGGCACCGACGCCATGGAGGAGACCGCCCTCCTGCTCGACCTGCTGCACGACGACGACCGCCCGGTCGTGCTGACCGGCGCGCAGCGGGCGGCCGACGCCCTGGCGCCCGACGGCCCGGCGAACCTGGCCGCCGCCCTGCAGCTGGCCGCCCACCCCGACGCCCGCGGCTGCGGGGTGCTCGTCGCCTTCGACGGCGAGGCCTACGCCGCCCGCGGGGTCCGCAAGGTCCACACCCTGCGGGCCGGCGCCTTCGCCGCCCCGGGGTACGGGCCCACCCACCGCGTCGCCGCCGGCCGGGTCGAGCTGCTGCGCCGGCCCGTGCGCACCCGGCCGTGGGTGCTGCCCGCCGGCACCGGCGACCTGCCCCGCGTGGACGTCGTCAGCACCCACCTCGGCGCCGACGGGACGCTCCTGGACGCCGCCCGGGCCGCCGGCGCCCGCGGCCTGGTCGTGCAGGCCATGGGCGCCGGCAACGCACCCCGGGGCGTCATCGAGGCCGTCGAGGCCTCCTGCGCCGCAGGGGTTCCCGTGGTCATCACGTCCCGGGTGCCGGAAGGCCCGGTCGCCGCCGTCTACGGCACGGGCAGCGCGCTGCTGCGCGGCGGCGCCGTCCTGGCCGGCGACCTGTCCCCCTGGCAGGCCCGGACCGTCCTCGCGGTGGCCCTGGCCGCCGACCCCTCCGACCCCGCCCGGGCCTGCGCCCGCGCGTTCGCCCGGCCCTGACCCGCCGGGCCCCCCGCCCCACCGACCCGACAGACCCCCCGAACCCCTGAGAGGACCACCCATGGCCAAGGAGATCTTCGTCGCCTTCGGTACCGACGTCGACGCCGTCGGCGGCTGGCTCGGCTCCTACGGCGGGGCCGACTCCCCCGACGACATCTCCCGCGGCGTGTTCGCGGGCGAGGTCGGCGTGCCCCGGCTCGTCGAGCTGTTCCGCCGCTACGACCTGACCCAGACGTGGTTCTGGCCCGGTCACTCCATCGAGACCTTCCCCGAGCAGTTCGAGGCCTGCGTCGCCGCCGGGCACGAGATCGGCGTCCACGGGTACAGCCACGAGAACCCGATCGCCATGTCGCGCGAGCAGGAGGAGACCGTCCTCGACCACTGCATCGACCTCGTCCAGTCCCGCACCGGCAGGCGCCCCACCGGGTACGTCGCCCCCTGGTGGGAGTTCAGCACCGTCACCAACGAGATCCTGCTCGACCGCGGCATCCGGTACGACCACTCGCTCATGCACCGCGACTTCACGCCGTACTACGTGCGGGTCGGCGACAGCTGGACGCCCATCGACTACGACAAGCCCGCGACGGAGTGGATGAAACCCCTCGTCCGCGGCCGCGAGACCGACCTCGTCGAGATTCCCGCGAACTGGTACCTCGACGACCTGCCGCCGATGATGTTCATCAAGTCCAGCCCGAACAGCCACGGGTTCGTCAACCCCCGCGACATCGAGCAGATGTGGCGCGACCAGTTCGACTGGGTGTACCGGGAGAACGACTACGCCGTGTTCACCATGACGATCCACCCCGACGTCTCCGGCCGGCCGCAGGTCCTCATGGCCCTCGAACGGCTCATCGAGCACATCAGCGGCCACTCCGGCGTCACCTGGACGACGTTCGACGCCATCGCCACCGACTTCACCTCCCGCTTCCCCCGGACGGACGTGACCGCGTGAGCACACCGACCACCGCGAAGGTCGAACCCTGGAACCGGACGATCACGCCGCGGACGCTGCTCGCGGTCTCCCTCGTCTGCTTCCTGGCCTGGGTGTTCTCCGTCTACGACTACACCCTCTTCGGCACGCTGCTGCCCGTCATCGCCGACGACTTCGGCTGGTCCTCGGCCTTCGCCGCCGGGGTCAACACCTGGGTGACGGTCGGGGTGTTCCTCGTCTCCCTGGTCGTGGGCACCCTGCTGGACCGGTTCGGCCGCAAGCGCGCCCTCATCATCACCGTCATCGGCGCGGCGATCTCCTCCGGGCTCACCGGCCTGGCCGCCGGCGCCGTCTCCCTCGTCGTCATCCGCGCGTTCTCCGGCTTCGGCGCCTCCGAGGAGGTCGTCAACGCCGTCTACCTCAACGAGGTGTACGCCAAGGCCAAGCGCCGCGGCTTCATGTACAGCTTCGTGCAGTCCGGCTGGCCCGTGGGCGCCCTCGTCGCCGCCGGGCTGACCGCGGTGATCCTGCCGCACCTGGGGTGGCGCTGGACGTTCGTCGTCGCCATGGTCCCCGCCGTCCTCGTGGCGATCGCCGCGACCCGGCTGCCCGAGAGCCCGGCCTACGCCGCGCTCAAGGAGGTCCGCCGGTTGCGGGCCGCCGGCGAGGACGACGCGGCGTCGCGGATCGCCCGGGCGCACGGGCTGTCCGACACCGACCACCACGCCTCCCGCGTGCGGGACGTGTTCACCCCCGAGCTGCGCCGGCACACGATCTGCCTGGCCCTGGCGTGGCTGTTCAACTGGATGGCCATCCAGGTGTTCTCGGTGCTGGGGACCAGCGTCCTCACCGAGGCGAAGGGCTTCAGCTTCGACAACTCCCTCATCGTGCTGGTGCTGGCCAACGCCGTCGGGTTCTGCGGCTACATCTTCCACGGCTGGGTCGGCGACCGCATCGGCCGCCGGACCACGATCATCGCGGGCTGGAGCGTCGGCGCCGTCGTCACCGCGGCCATGTTGCTGGGCCCCGACTCCAGCGCCTGGGTCATGGTCACCTACTCGTTGTCGCTGTTCTTCCTCACCGGCCCGTACGCGGCGCTGCTGTTCTACATGGGCGAGTCGTTCCCGGCCCAGGTGCGCGGCATGGGCACCAACGTCGCGCACGTCATGGGCCCGGTCGGCGGCATCGCCGGTTCGGCGCTGCTGACCGTCCTGCTCTCGGCCGGCACCGGGATGCGCACGGCCGCCCTCGTCACCGGCTCGGTGTTCATGCTGCTGTCCGGCATCGTCATGCTCGGCGCCCGCGACACCGGCAACCGCACCGTCGAGGTCGAGCAGGAGGCGGCGGCGTGAGCGCCCGCGACGACGGCCTGGAGGGCAAGGTCGCCGTCATCACCGGCGGCGCCAGCGGCATCGGCCGGGCCCTGGCCGTGGCCTACGCCCGCGCCGGCGCGGCGAGCGTCGTGGGGTTCTTCCCCGGCGACCCGCACGACGTCGGCGAGACGGTGGCCGCCGTGGCGGCCGCCGGCGGGCGCTGCCTGCCGGTGGCGGTCGACGTGGCCGACGCCGCCTCCGTCGACGCCCTGGCCGACGCGGCGGTCGGGGAGTTCGGCCGCCTCGACATCGGCGTCGCCGCCGCGGGCGTCCTGCGGCGCGCGCCGCTGGCCGAGCTCGACGACGCCGCCTGGGACGCGATGCTGAACGTGGACCTCACCGGCGTCCTGCGCACGTTCCGCTCCTGCGCCGGGCGCATGGGCGGGCCCGGGGCGCTGGTCGCGGTCTCCTCGATCGCCGGCGGCGTCTACGGCTGGGACGACCACGCCCACTACGCCGCCGCGAAGTCCGGGGTCCTGGGGTTGTGCCGGTCCCTCGCGGTGGAGCTGGCCCCGCGCGGGATCCGGGTGAACTCCGTGGTCCCGGGCCTCATCGAGAGCCCGCAGTCGCTGGACCCGGTGAACTCCCTGGGGCCCGAGGGCCTGGCGGCCGCCGGGGCCTCGATCCCCAGGGGCCGGGTCGGGACCGTCGACGAGGCGGCCCGGGTCATCCGGTTCCTGACCGGCGACGACTCCGCGTACGTCACCGGCCAGAGCCTGGTCGTGGACGGCGGGCTCACGGTCCGCTGGCCGAGCTGAGGAGGAACGCGTGCAGTTGCAGGGGAGGGTCGCGCTGGTCACCGGCGCGGCCAGCGGGATCGGCGCGGCCATCGCCCGCGCCTACGCCGCGGAGGGGGCCGACCTCGTCGTCGTCGACCGCGACGGCGACCGGGTGCAGGCGCTGGCGCGGGAACTGCCGTCGGCCACCGCGCACGCGCTCGACGTCACCGACGCCGAGGCCACCCGGCGGGTCGTCGACGGGGTCGCCGCCGAGCACGGGCGGCTGGACGTCCTGGTGAACTGCGCCGGCATCCTCACCGAGGTCCCGCTCGTGGAGATGGACGTCGACACGTGGGACCGGATGATCGACGTCGACCTGCGCAGCGTGTTCCTCATGAGCCGCTGGGCCGCCCCGCACATGGTGGCCCGGAACTGGGGACGCATCGTCAACGTCGCCTCCCAGCTGGGGCTGAAGGGCGGGGAGTCGCTCACCCACTACAGCGCCGCCAAGGCCGGGGTGATCGGGTTCACCAAGGCCGCCGCGCGCGAACTGGCCCCCCACGGGGTGCTCGTCAACGCCATCGCGCCGGGCCCGGTGAACACCCCGCTCGTCGACGGGCTCAGCCCGGAGTGGAAGCGGGCCAAGCAGGCCGAACTGCCGCTGGGACGTTTCGGGGACCCCGAGGAGATCGCCCCGACGGCCGTGCTGCTGGCCAGCGACCCCGGCGGGAACCTCTACGTCGGGCAGACGCTGGGCCCGAACTCCGGGGACGTGATGCCCTGATGTGCGGGGCGTGCGGCACCGGCCGGGCCCGCGGGCCCTGGGAGGACGCCGTCGCCGGGCGCGGACCGCGCGAGCTCGCGGCCCGCGCCCGGGCGCTGGAGGCGCTGCTGGCCGGCCTGCGCTGGCGGGTGCGGCCGTGGGGCGCGTCGGGTTTCACCGTCACCCGCCCGACCGGCGGGGTGCTCCTGGCCCCCGACCTGGACACCGTGACCGCGGCCGCGCTGCGCGCCGGCTGGACGCCGCCGGTTGCGGCCGGTTCACCGGCCCAAGAGCTGGTGCTGCGGTCGGCGGCCCGTCACCAGGCCAGCACGCCGGAGCGGTCGCGCAGCTGACCCGTCGGCCCACCAGGGCCGCCCGTGGCCAGCGCGACGACGGCGTCGGTCCCCTCGGTGACGGTCTGCGGGCCGCTGTGGCCGTTGAGGTCGGTCGCGGTGTACCCGGGGTCGACGGCGTTGAACCGCACGTCCGGCAGCGCCCGGGCGTACTGCACGGTCAGCATCGTCAGCGCCGACTTCGAGGACGTGTAGAGCGGGGCGACGACCTTCGACTCGATCCGGTCGGGGTCGTGGACGGCCGCGAACGACCCCAGCCCGCTGGTGACGTTGACGACGAGCGGGTCGGCGGCCTTGCGGAGCAGCGGCAGGAACGCGCGGGTGACCCGCAAGGCCCCGAACACGTTGACGTCGTAGACGGCCAGGGCGTCGGCCGCCGTGAGCTCCTCGGCGGGGGCCTGCGGGCCGCCGACGCCCGCGTTGTTCACCAGGACGTCGACCACCCCCTCGTGCGCGGCGACGTCGGCCGCGGCGGCCTCGACGGAGGCGTCGTCGGTGACGTCGATCTGGACGAACCGGGCCCCGAGGGCCTCGGCCGCGGCCCGGCCGCGCTGCGGGTCGCGCGCGCCGACGACGACGGTGTGCCCGGCCTCGAGGAGGCGGCGGGCGGTCTCGTACCCGAGGGACTTGTTGGCCCCGGTGATGAAGGTCGTGGTCATGGCCCCACCCTCGGCGCGGTGCCGGGCCTGGGCCAGTGCCCCGCGCGACGGGGGGACGGCCAGTACCAGGCTGCGCGCGCCGGCCGGGGCCAGGATGGGCCCGTGGTGGACGGCGAGAACCTCGGCTCGGCCCTGCGGCGCTGGCGCGACCGGCTGTCGCCGCTCGACGTGGGTCTGCCGGTGCGGGCCCGGCGCCGCACCGCGGGGCTGCGCCGGGAGGAGCTGGCCGACCTGGCCGGGTTGTCCGTGGACTACGTGGTGCGGCTGGAGCAGGGCCGCGCGACGACCCCGTCGGCGCAGGTCGTCGCGACGCTGGCGCGGGCGCTGCAGCTGAGCCCGCCCGAGCGGGACCACGCCTACCGGCTGGCCGGTCTGCTGCCGCCGGCCGACGGCGTCGTGTCCCACCTGGTGCCGGCGGGGGTGCAGCGCATGCTGGCCCGGCTCGTGGACCTTCCGGTGGGGGTGTTCGCCGCCGACTGGACGCTGCTGACGTGGACGCCGTCGTGGGCGGCGCTCATCGGCGACCCCGCGGGCCTGCCCGTCGAGCAGCGCAACCTGGTGCGGGCGGTCTTCGGCCGCGGGCACGCGGGGCTGTCGAGCTGGCCGGTGCGGCACGCCGACGCGGGGATGCCGGCCGCGCTCGTCTCGGACCTGCGCGAGGCCCTGGCGCGGTACCCGCGGGACGCGGGCCTGACCGCGCTGATCGAGGAGGTCGGCCGCACGAGCCCGGAGTTCCGGCGGCTGTGCCGCGAGGGCACCGTGGGCCGGCACGTCTCGGCGCGCAAGACGATCGAGCACCCCGTCGTGGGCGACGTGACGTGCGACTGCGACGTCCTGACCGCCCCCGGCAGCGACGTCCGGCTGGTCCTCTACAGCGCCGCGGCCGGCTCGCCCGACGCGGAGAAGCTGGAGTTCCTGCGGGTCACCGGCGGACGGCCCGCCGGCGACCCGTCCACTCCAGCAGCCGCTCGGCCGGCCACGTCGTGACGACCCGGTCGGCGGGCACCCCGCACTCGGCGGCGCGCGCGCAGCCGTAGGCCTGCCAGTCCAGCTGGCCGGGGGCGTGCGCGTCGGTGGACAGCGCGAACAGGCAGCCCGCCTCGACGGCCTGGCGCAGCAGCGCCCGGGGCGGGTCGAGCCGTTCGGGGCGGGCGTTGACCTCGACCGCGACGTCGTGCTCGACGCAGGCCGCGAAGACGGCGGCGGCGTCGAAGCGGCTCGGCGGCCGGCCGCCCTCCCCCACCCGCCCGTGGCCGCCGCGGACCATCCGGCCCGTGCAGTGGCCCAGGACATCCGCCTGCCCGGACCCGATCGCGGCGAGCATCCGGGCCGTCATCGCCTCGGGGGGCATCCGCAGCTGGGAGTGCACGGAGGCCACGACGACGTCGAGGCGCGCGAGCAGGTCCGGCGGGCAGTCCAGGGCGCCGTCGGGGCCGATGTCGACCTCGATGCCGGACAGCAGCCGGAAGGGCCGCAGCGGGCCGTCGAGGGCGGCGATCTGCTCCAGCTGCTGCTCCCGGCGGGCCCGGTCCAGGCCGTGGGCGACCTTCAGCCCCTCGGAGTGGTCGGTGACGGCGAGGTACTCGTGCCCGAGCTCGGCGGCCGTGGACGCCATCTCGGCCAGCGGGCTGCCGCCGTCGCTGGCGTCGGTGTGGGCGTGCAGGTCCCCGCGCAGGGCCGCGCGCAGCTCCTCCCCGCCCTGCGCGAGCGGCCCGGCGGCGGCCTCCAGCGCGGCGAGCCGGTCGGGGGTGCGGCCGGCCGCGGCCTGGGTGGCGATCTCGGCGGAGGACTTCCCGACGCCCTGCAGACCGGTGAGCGTCCCGGCCGCCAGCCGCGCGTCGAGCTCGTCGGCGCCCAGGGCCGACAGGACGGCGGCGGCCCGCCGGAACGCCGTGGCGCGGAAACCGTCGGCCTGTGCGCGTTCGAGCAGGAAAGCGGTGCGCCGCAACGCCTGCACGGGGTCCACGGCGGTGCCTCCCAGGTTCCGGGTGCGCGGGCCGTCACCACTCTGCACCATCGTGTCGTGCCCCGCCTGCGTCGCGTCTCGGTCTCGTCCCCCGGTTTCTCCCGGCGGCGGCGCGGGAAGGGCTGGACGTACCTCGACGACCGCGGCGAGCGCATCGTCGACCCCGACGTCATCGCCCGCATCAGCGCGCTCGCGATCCCCCCGGCGTACACCGACGTGTGGATCTGCCCGTACCCCAACGGGCACCTGCAGGCCGTCGGGACCGACGACCGGGGCCGGCGCCAGTACCGCTACCACGAGGAGTGGCGCCGCCAGCAGGACCGCGCCAAGCACGACCGCGTGCTGGAGGTCGCCGCGCGGCTGCCGGCGGCCCGCGAGCGCGTGACGCAGCTGCTCGCCACGGACGGCCTGACGCGCGAGCGCGTGCTGGCCGCGGCGTTCCGGCTGCTGGACCTGGGGTTCTTCCGCGTCGGCGGGGACAGCTACGCGGAGGAGAACGGCTCGTACGGGCTGGCGACGCTGCAGCGCGACCACGTCCACCAGCGCGGGGACGACCTGGTGTTCTCCTACGTCGCCAAGTCCGGCAAGGACCGCACGGCGGTGATCTCCGACCCGGCGGTGCGCGACGTGGTGCGCTCGCTGAAGCGCCGCCGCGGGGGCGGCGAGGACCTGCTGGTGTGGAAGCAGGCGCGCGGCTGGCACGACGTGACCGCCGACGACGTCAACGCGTTCCTGCACGAGACGATCGGGCCCGACGTCAGCGCGAAGGACTTCCGCACCTGGCACGCGACGGTCCTGGCGTCCGTCGCGCTGGCGGTCTCGCTGCCGGCCGCGGGCACGCCCACGTCGCGCAAGCGGGCGGTGACCCGCGCCTGCGCGGAGGTCTCGGAGTACCTGGGCAACACGCCCAGCGTGTGCCGCAGCAGCTACATCGACCCGCGGGTCATCGACCTGTTCGGCGACGGCGTGACGATCGCCCCGGCGCTGGAGGACCTGGGGGCGGACGGGTTCGGGCACCCGGCCACGCACGGGGCCGTCGAGCGGGCCGTGCAGGACCTGCTGCACACCGACCCCGAGGCGGTGACCCGGTCGGTGGCGCGGGGGCGCCGGCCCGTGGTCGCCTCGCCGCGGCTGTCGGTGCCCGGTCCCGACCGGGCGGCGTGAGGCGCGGGGCGCGGGGGGCGCCGCTTCGGCACCACCCCTGCGCGTCCCCTATGCTGGGAGCGCTGCGGCCTCGGCCGGAGCGCCACGCCCTCATCGTTTAGTGGCCTAGGACGCCGCCCTTTCAAGGCGGTAGCACGGGTTCGAATCCCGTTGGGGGTACGCAGGGGGTCTGCCCCCGGGAGGTGGTCACGACCACCCGCCGGGATCGGGTAAGGTTCTGCAAGCAAGGCCGCGAGGCGAGCAAGACAAGCAGTACAAGGCTTCATCTGAGGCCCCGTAGCGCAGTTGGTTAGCGCGCCGCCCTGTCACGGCGGAGGTCGCGGGTTCGAGTCCCGTCGGGGTCGCTCGTCGTGCCGGTTCACCCGGCCCGGCACGGCCAGGTAGCTCAGTTGGTAGAGCGTCCGACTGAAAATCGGAAGGTCAGCGGTTCGACCCCGCTCCTGGCCACCTGGGAACAGCTTCCCGAAGGGCCCCGGCGCACAGCGCCGGGGCCCTTCGTCGTCCTCAGGCGGGGCGGCTAACCTCCTGCCGTGCCGACGATCCCGAGCCCAGCCCTCATCGCCCCCGCCGTCCTCGGGGGGTACGCCGTCGGCCGGGCCACCGGGAACCGGCGACTGGCCGGGGTGGCGCTGGCCGCCGGGGTCGGCGCGGCCCTGCCCCGCTGGGCGGGCGGCTCCCCCGCGCTCGCCGCGGCCCTGGCCACGGGCACCGTGGCCCTCGTGGGCGTCTCCCACCCCCTGTCCCGGCGGCTGGGCCCGTGGCCGGCGGTGCTGACGACGACGGCCGCTGCGGCGGTGCTGGCCGGGATCGGCGACGCGTTGGCCGGACGGTCCGGCGCCGCCGGCTCGTGACACCCGCGGGGGCCGACTGGCGCGCCCTCGCCTCGCACGTCCCGGCGACGGTCCTGCTGTCCGGGACGACCGTCCTGTGGGCCTCGGCGGACCTGCGGCGGCTCGTGCTGGCGGACTCCTCGTCCCTCGTGGGCTCGGACGTCCTGGACCTGCTCGTGGAGCGCGACCGCCGCCGGGCGCGGTCGGCGCTGGCCGAGGCGCTGCGCCGTCCGGGGGAACGCCTGGGGCCGCTGCGGGTGCGTCCCCTCGCCCGGCCGCGGCTGCGGGTCGAGGTCGTCGCAAGGGCCCAGGCCGGCGACCACCTGGTGCTGGCCGCCTGGGACGTCTCCGCGCGCGTGGCCGCCGAGCGGGAGCTGAGGCACCGCGCGGCCCACGACGTGCTCACCGGGCTGCCCAACCGCGCGCTGCTGGCCGACCGCTGGGAGCGATCCCGCGCCCGGGCCCGGACCGACCCGGGGCTGCGCACCTTCGTGCTGCTGTGCGACGTCGACGGCCTCAAGGAGGTCAACGACGGCTACGGCCACCGGGCCGGGGACGCCCTCCTGGTGCAGGTGGCGCACCGGCTGGCGGCCGAGGTCCGTCCCGGTGACACCGTCGCGCGGCTGGGCGGGGACGAGTTCGTCGTGCTCGTGGACGCCGTCCCGGCCGCCCACGTGGAGGACCTGGCGCGGCGGCTGCGCCGCACCCTCCTGCAGGCCCAGGAGGGCGTCAGGGCCCGGCTGTCGGTGGGCTGGGCCGCGGACGACCGCACCCGGACGACGGAGGCCGTGCTGGCCGAGGCGGACGAGCGCATGTACGAGGACAAGCGCGCCCACCGCGGGGTCAGCGACGGGTGGCCGTGAGGTCGCGCACCTCGGCGTAGCGCTCGCGCACCCCCGGCAGCGGGTCGGCCTCGAACGTCTGCGACCGGCCCAGGGACCACTGCGGCGGGGTCGGCCCGCCGGACAGCACCCACGCGGCCTGGCGGGCGGCGCCGTCGGCGACGTACTCCCCCGGCTCGGGCACGACCACGGGACGGCCCAGGACGGCGGGGGCCAGCACCCGCACGGCCTCCGAGCGGGCCCCGCCGCCGACGAGGACGACGCGCCCGAGGTGGCACCCCTGATCGGCCAGGGCGTCCAGGCCGTCGGCGAGCCCGCACAGCAGGCCCTCCACGGTGGCCCGGGCGACGTGGGCGGGGGTGGAGGTGGCCAGCGTGAGCCCGTGCAGGGCGCCGGTGGCGTCGGGGCGGACGGGGGTGCGCTCGCCCTCCAGGTAGGGCACGAGCACCAGCCCGCCGCTGCCGGCGGGGGCCGACAGCGCCAGCCGGGACAGCTCGGCGTGGTCGACGCCCAGCATCCGGGCCGCGGCGTCCAGGACGCGGGCGGCGTTGAGGGTGCAGACCAGCGGCAGGTAGCGGCCCGTGGCGTCGGCGAAGCCCGCGACGAGGCCGCTGGGGTCGGAGGTGGGCAGGTCGCTGACCACGCTCACGACGCCGGAGGTGCCGATCGAGACGACGACGTCCCCGACCTGCGCGCCCACGCCGAGGGCGGCGGCCATGTTGTCGCCGGTCCCGGCGCCGAGCAGGGCCCCGCGCGACAGCGGGCTGGCGCCCACGCCCGCCGAAGCGGCCGGCGCGAGGACCTCGGGCAGGTTCGGCGTGGCCCCGAAGGCCTTGTGCAGCAGGTCTTCGCGGTACGCGCCCTCGCGGGGGGACCAGTAGCCCGTCCCGCTGGCGTCACCGCGGTCGGTGACCAGCCGGGCCCGGCCCGACAGCTCGTGGGTCAGCCAGTCGTGGGGCAGGCACACCGCGGCGGTGCGGGCGACGGTCTCCGGTTCGTGCTCGGCGATCCAGCGCAGCTTGGTGATCGTCAGGGAGGCGACCAGGACGCTGCCGACCTGCTCGGCCCACGCCCCGGGCCCCCCGAGCTCGGCGGTCAGCTCCTCGGCCGCGGCGGCCGAGCGCCCGTCGTTCCACAGCAGCGCGGGCCGGACGACCTCCCCGTCCTCGTCGAGCAGGACCGAGCCGTGCTGCTGGGCGCCCACGGCGATCGCGTCGACGTCGTCGAGGCCGCCGGCGTCGTCGACGGCCCGCTCCAGGGCCCGCCACCAGTGCGCGGGGTCGACCTCGGTGCCGTCGGGGTGCTGGGCCCTCCCGACGCGCAGCAGCGCGCCCGTCGCGGCGTCGCGGACGACGACCTTGCACGACTGGGTCGACGAGTCGATCCCGGCGACGGTCTGGGTGCTCCCACCGGCTCCTGCGCTGGTCATGGGCACAGCTAACACGATCACCTGGGGTCCGCGCGGCCCCCTACCCCACCCCGCGCGGACCCGGCGCGGACGCCGCGCGGGCCCCCCGCGACCCGTCCGGCGCCGCGGCGTCGCGACCGGGATGCCGGAAGGTCTCCCGAACATGTACCGTTGGGGGCACGGAGAGATGACAGCTGCTCCGGGGTCAGCACAGTCTGCCCCGGCCGACGCGCGAGGGGGTCGACGCCATGGGGCGCGGCCGTCAGAAGGCCAAGCAGACGAAGGTCGCTCGGGAGCTGAAGTACTTCAGCCCCGACACCGACTACAACGCTCTGCAACGTGAACTGCACGGGCCCGACCCGTACCGCCAGACGGGGCGCGACACCGCCTCTGAAGCGACGGAGTCTGACGTGGAAGACGACGACTCGGACGACTCCGAGGACTGGTCGAAGTACACAGCGACGGACGACTACGACGACTGGTCGTCCAAGCGCCGGGCTTGACCCGACGCTCAGCAGAGGTCCCGCAGCACCACGAGGTACCGCTCGAGGCGTGATGCCCCGCCGGCCCTCACCAGCCCTGGTGAGATCCCCGGAGGAGCGTCACGCCTCCTGCGATTCCCTTGCCGTTGCTCGCGCCGTCCGCCTCGGTCCGTTCCCGGACCTCCCCGCACACCCACGCCGGGATGCCGGCCCGCTCCACCGTGTCCACGACGGCCTGCGCGTTGTCCGCCGCCACGACCGCGACCATGCCCACGCCCAGGTTCAGGGTGCGCTCGAGGTCGTCCGCGGGCACCCGCCCCAGGTCGCGCACGAGCTGGAACACCGCGCCGGGCGTCCACGTCGTGCGGTCCACCTCGGCCGTCACGCCCGCGGGCAGGCAGCGGGCGAGGTTGGCGGCGAGCCCACCGCCGGTGACGTGGCTCATGGCGTGCACCCCGCCCGTCGCCAGGGTCGCCAGCGCGGGCCGGGCGTAGAGGCGGGTGGGGACGAGCAGCTCCTCGCCCAGGGTCCGGCCGAACTCCTCCACGTGCCGGTCGTAGCCCCAGCCGGCGTCGGCGAACACGCGCCGCACCAGGGAGTAGCCGTTGGAGTGCAGCCCGGACGAGGCCATCGCCACGAGGACGTCGCCGGCCTCGACCCGCTCGGCGCCCAGCAGCTCGTCGGCCTCGACGACCCCCGTCACCGCACCGGCGACGTCGTACTCGTCCGGGCCCAGCAGCCCCGGGTGCTCGGCGGTCTCGCCGCCCACGAGGGCGACCCCGGCCTCCTCGCAGGCGCGGGCGATGCCGGCGACGATCGCGGCCGTCCGCTCCGGGACGACCTTGCCGCAGGCGATGTAGTCGGTCATGAACAGCGGCGTGGCCCCGACCACGACGATGTCGTCGACGACCATGCCGACGAGGTCGAAGCCGATCGTGTCGTGCTTGTCCACGGCCTGGGCCACGGCGACCTTCGTCCCGACCCCGTCGGTGCTGGTGGCCAGCAGCGGGCGGCGGTGGTCCTTCAGCGCCGACACGTCGTACAGGCCGGCGAACCCGCCGAAACCCCCGACCACCTCCGGGCCCTGCGTGCGGGCGACGGACGCCTTCATGAGCTCGACGGCGCGGTCCCCCGCGACGACGTCGACGCCCGCGGAGGCGTAGGTGGTTCCAGTCACTGCTGTGCTCCCTGGTGGGTGTCGTGCCGGCTGACGGGCGTGATGGGGATGCGCGGCTTGTCCATGGAGCGCTCGCCGAGGCGGTCGAGGTCGTTGAGCGGCACGGGGTACTCCCCGGTGAAGCACGCCGAGCAGAGGCGCTCCTTCGGCTGCTCGGTCGCGGCGATCATGCCGTCGGCCGAGATGTAGCCCAGGGAGTCCGCCCCGATGCTCTGGGCGATGTCCTCGACGCTCAGGCCGTTGGCGATGAGCTCGGCGCGGGTGGCGAAGTCGATGCCGTAGAAGCACGGCCACTTCACCGGCGGGGAGGAGATCCGGACGTGGATCTCGGCCGCACCGGCCTCGCGCAGCATCCGGATGAGGGCGCGCTGGGTGTTGCCGCGCACGATCGAGTCGTCGACGACGACCAGGCGCTTGCCGGCCACGACGTGCTTGAGCGGGTTGAGCTTGAGCCGGATCCCGAGCTGGCGGATCGTCTGGCTGGGCTGGATGAACGTGCGGCCCACGTAGGAGTTCTTGACCATGCCCTGGCCGTAGGGGATGCCGGACTCCTCGGCGTAGCCGATGGCCGCGGGCGTGCCCGACTCGGGCGTGGGGATGACGAGGTCGGCCTCGACGGGGTGCTCGCGGGCCAGCACGCGGCCCATCTCGACGCGCGCCTCCTGGACGACCTTGCCGTTGATGGAGGTGTCCGGGCGGGCCAGGTAGACGTACTCGAAGACGCAGCCCTTGGGCTTCGGCTCGGCGAACCGGGTGCTGCGCAGACCGTCCGCGTCGATGGCGATGAGCTCGCCGGGCTCGATCTCGCGCACGAAGCTGGCGCCGACGATGTCGAGGGCGGGCGTCTCGGAGGCCACGACCCAGCCGCGCTCGAGGCGGCCCAGGACGAGCGGGCGGATGCCCTGCGGGTCCCGGGCGGCGTACAGGGTGTGCTCGTCCATGAAGACGAGGGAGAAGGCGCCCTGCACGTGCGGGAGGACCTCGGCGGCCGTGGCCTCCAGCGTGTGGTCGGGGTCGCCCGCGAACAGCGCGGTGAGGATCGCGGTGTCGGTGGTGTTGCCGCGGGCGATCTCCGAGGGCGAGGGCCGCCCCTTCAGGACCGGCCGGGGCTTCTCCGGGTACCGCTCGGCAAGCATGTCGCGCAGCGCGAACTGGTTGGTCAGGTTGCCGTTGTGCGCCAGGGCCACGGTCCCGCCGGCGGTGTCGCCGAGGGTGGGCTGGGCGTTCTGCCAGCCGCCGCCGCCCGTCGTGGAGTACCGGGCGTGCCCGACCGCGATGTGCCCCTGCAGGGACTCCAGGGCCGACTCGTCGAAGACCTGGGACACCAGCCCGGTGTCCTTGAAGACGAGGATCTGCTCGCCGTTGCTCACGGCGATGCCGGCGGCCTCCTGCCCCCGGTGCTGCAGGGCGTAGAGACCGTAGAAGGTGAGCTTGGAGACTTCCTCACCCGGCGCCCAGACCCCGAAGACGCCGCAAGCGTCCTGGGGGCCCTTCTCGCCGGGGAGCAGGTCGTGGTTCAGACGTCCGTCACCGCGGGCCACGCCTCGAGTGTGTCACACCCGGGAGGTCCCGCGCCCCCGGCGGCGGGGTCGGGGACGCGTCCCCGTGCGCCGGTCCAGCAGCACGGCGACGAGCGCGCCGAGCAGGACCAGCACGAGGCCGAACGCGCAGAACAGGTACCCGAACAGCGCCCGCTGGGAGTACCCGCCCGAGGGCGGGGTCAGCGCCGCGACGACCGCGGCGAGGAGGAAGGCCAGGACCAGGCCCGTGACCGCGAAGGACCGGAACCGGGGGGCCCGGCGGCGCGTGACCTGCACGAACGCCGTGCCCTCGCGCTCGGTCTCCTCCTGCCGGCGGGCCGGCTCGGAGGCCTGGTCCGGGGTGTCCTGGGACTGCTCGCTCACGGGAGAACGGTACGTGCTCACCGTTCCCCCGGCTCCACCACGGGCAGGAGCTCGCCCAGGTCGGCGCGCTGGCCGCTGGCCCGCACGCGCCCGGCGGCGCGGGCGGCGTCGAAGGCGAGCGTCCCGGTCGCCAGCGCCAGCCAGGTGGCCGCGTCCGTCTCGACGACGGCCGGCGGGGTGCCGCGCGTGTGGCGGGGGCCCTGGAGGACCTGCACGGCCGCGAACGGCGGGACCCGCACCTCGACGCTGCCCCCGGGGTACCGGGCGGCGAGCTCCTCCAGGGAGTACCGGACGGCCGCGGCGAGGACGGGCCGGGCTGGCTGGCCGCCCTCCCCCAGGGTCTGGACGGCCGAGCGGAGGGCGGCCAGGCCCTCGGTCGGGTCGGTGCGGCGACGGGGTGGCACCCGCCCATCGTCGCACCGGGACCTCAGGCGGCCGTCGGCGCCGGGTTGCGGCGCAGCGCGACCGCGACGGAGGCCAGCAGGAGCAGGACCACGGCGGCCAGCACGGGGACCGAGACGGCGAACGAGACCCCGGCCGAGGAGCTGAACCCGACGGCCAGCGCCGGCAGGGCCATCCCGAGGTACCCGGCGAGGAAGATCCCCGCGGCGGCCTCCCCGCGCGAGTGCGCCGGGGCCAGCGACGTCGCCGTCGTGAGCGAGCCCTTGAGCAGCACCCCCACGCCGGCGCCGGCGACGACGCCGCCGGCGACGAAGAGGGCGACGGCCCCGGCGAGCACCCCGGCGCCGAGGACGACGACCCCGAGGCCGGTCAGGAGGAGCCCCAGGCGCAGCTGGTGGTGGGCGGGCAGCTTCACGAGCAGCACCTGGCTGACGGCGGCGGCGGCGAAGACGGCGAAGGACGTCGCCCCGCCGGGGACCGCGCCGGCGTGCCCGAGGGAGGACAGCACCGCCGGGGCCAGGGAGCTGAACAGCCCCAGGACGGCGAAGAGGCCGAACGCGGCGAGGGCGGCGGCGAGGTAGCGGCCGCGGGCGGCGGCGGGGACCGCGATGCGCTGCACGCGGTAGGGGCGGTGCTCGGCGGTCACGGTCTCGGGGACGGTCGCCGCGGCGAGGGCGGACACGACCAGCAGGACGAGGAAGACCAGGTGCGGCACGCGCAGCGGGTCGCCCAGGTGCCCGACGAGGAACCCGGCGGCCAGCGAGCCCAGCCCCAGGCCCCCCAGGTTGGCGGCGGTGGCCACGACGGCGGGCGTGGCGGGCCGGGTGGAGGCCGCGCGGCCGTGCAGCTCGGCCAGCCACGCGGTCGCGGTGGGGGTGATCGCCCCGACGGCCAGCCCGGTCAGGACGCGGGCCACGACGAGGACCACGACGTCGGGGGTCAGGGCCAGGGCGAGGGCCGCGACGGCCTCCAGCGCCAGGGCGGGCACGAGGACCCGGCGGCGCCCGACGTGGTCGGACAGGTGCCCGACGGTGAACAGGGCGATCGCGACACCGGCCGCGTAGACGGCGAAGGCCACCGTGACCAGCACGGTCGGCAGCCCGTCGCGGACGCGGTAGAGCGCCCACAGCGGGGTGGGGACGGTGGCGAAGGCCATCGCGGTCGCGAAGGCGGAGGCGACGAGGAGGAAGCCGAGGCGGTGACGGCGGGTCGTGCTCATGCGGGCTGCAACGCGCCCGCCCGGGCGTCCTTCCGGTCCAACGGTGGCGGGTGGGAGGATCCATCGCTCCGGCAGATGGGGGACCCGTGGAACTGCGCCAGCTCGAGGTGTTCCTCGCCGTCGTCGAGACCGGGACCATCAGCGCCGCCGCGCGCCGGCTCGGGTCGGCCCAGTCGGCCGTCAGCACCGTCGTGCGCACCCTCGAGGAGGACCTCGGCGCGACCCTGTTCACCCGCACGTCCCGCCGGGCCGTGCCCACCGACGCCGGCCGGGCCCTGCTGCCCGAGGCCCGGCGCCTCGTCGCCGGGGCCGCCCACGCCCGCGCCGCCGTCCGCGAGGCCGGTGACGGCGTCGCCGGGCCGCTCGCGGTCGGGGTCGTCACGACCATGCACCCGGTGGCCCTGCCGCGGCTGCTGCACCGCTTCACGACGGCGCACCCGCGGGTGTCGGTGTCCCTGCGGGTCTTCGCCGACGGCTCCCGCGGCCTGCTGCGCGCCCTCGTGGACGGCGAGCTCGACGTCGCGTTCGTCTCCTGGCCCTTCCGGTCCCCGGCCGCCGTGGAGCTGCGCACGCTCGTGCGCACGAGCTTCCGGCTGCTGCTGCCGCAGGGCCACCCGCTGTCGTCCGAGCGTCCCCTGGAGCTGGCCGAGCTGGCGGGCGAGCAGTGGATCGACGGGCCGCCCGGTTTCGGCAACCGCCTGCAGGTCGACGCCCTGTTCGACCGCGCGGGCGCCCGGCGCACCGTCCGCCTGGAGGTCCCCGACGTCTCGACCTTCGGCCAGTACGTCGCCGCCGGTCTGGGCGTCGCCTTCGTGCCCGGGACCGCCCCCGTCCCCGCGGGCGTGCGCGAGCAGCCCGTCGCGGTGGGCGACCTGGCGTGGGAGCTGTCCCTGGCGACCGCCCGCCCCACCGGCGAGCGCCCCACCCGCAGGGCCGTCGCGGCGTTCTGCGAGGAGGTCGCGCGCGACGTGCGCCGCTCCCGGCGCCCGCCGGGCTGAGCGGCCGGGCTGAGCGGCCGGGTCAGCACTCGGGGACGTTGACCCCCACCACGGTCAGGGCGAGCCCGCCCAGCGACGTCTCCTTGTACTCCGAGCGCATGTGCGCGCCCGTCTGCCGCATCGTGGCGATGGCGGTGTCCAGGCTCACGACGTGGTGGCCGTCACCGCGCATCGCCGTGCGCGCGGCGTGGATGGCGGTGGTGGCCCCCACCGCGTTGCGCTCGATGCAGGGGATCTGCACCAGGCCCCCGACGGGGTCGCACGTCAGCCCCAGGTGGTGCTCGACGGCGATCTCGGCGGCGTTCTCCACCTGCTCGGGCGTGCCGCCGAGGACCTCGGCCAGGCCCGCGGCGGCCATGGCGCTGGCCGAGCCCACCTCGCCCTGGCACCCCACCTCCGCCCCGGAGATGGACCCGGTCTCCTTCAGGACGATCCCGACGCCGCCGGCGGCCAGCAGGAACCGCACCGTCCCGGCGTCGTCGGCCCCGGGCACGAAGCGGCGGTAGAAGTGGAGGACCGCGGGGACGATGCCCGCGGCGCCGTTGGTGGGTGCGGTGACCACGCGCCCGCCGGCGGCGTTCTCCTCGTTGACGGCCAGGGCGAACAGGCTCACCCAGTCCATGGCGTGCAGGACGTCGGACCCCGACGAGCCCTCCTCGGCCCGCAGCTGGGCGTGCAGCCGCGGGGCGCGGCGCCGCACGCCCAGCCCGCCGGGCAGCACGCCGTCGGTGACGAGGCCGTGGTCGACGCAGGCGCGCATGGCGTCGAAGATCCGCAGCAGCCCGGCGTCGACCTCCGCGGCCGGGCGCAGGCTCTCCTCGTTGCGCCGCACCAGGTCCGCGACGCCCAGCCCCGTGGTGCGGCAGCGGTCGAGGAGTTCGGCCCCGGTGCGGAAACCCCACGGCAGGTCCTCCCCCGCGCCCGCCACGGGCTCGGAGGCGTCCAGCGGGTGGTCCTTCACGAACCCCCCGCCGACGGAGTACGACGTCCGTTCGGCGAGGACGTCCCCCGCCGCGTCGCGGGCCGTGAAGACCATGCCGTTGGGGTGCGCGGGCAGCGGGGTGCCGCCGAGGAGGCGCACGTCGGCGTCGAGGTCGAAGCCCACGGCGTGCCGGCGCAGGACGTCCAGCCGCCCGGTGCGGCGGACCTCCTCGAGGTGCCCCCCGACGGCGTCGGGGTCCAGGAGCTCGGGCCGTTCCCCGAGCAGGCCCAGGACGACGGCCCGGTCGGTGCCGTGGCCGCGGCCGGTCGCCCCGAGGGAGCCGTGCAGGTCGACCGCGATCGAGTGGACCCGCGGCAGGAGGCCGTCGCGGTCGAGGCCCTCGGCGAAGGCGAGCGCGGCGCGCATGGGGCCGACGGTGTGCGAGCTGGAGGGGCCGACGCCGATGGAGAACATGTCGAACACGGACAGCGCCACGGCTCAGCGCTCCCGCCGGTAGAAGGGCAGCACGACGACCTCGACGGGCAGCTCGGTGCCCCGCACGTCGACGGCCAGGGCGGTCCCGGGCGCGGCGAGGCCGCGCTCGACGTGGGCCATCGCGACGGGGAAGCCCAGCGTGGGCGACAGGGCGCCGCTGGTCACGACGCCGACGGCCGAGCCGTCGTGGACGACGGAGTACCCCGCGCGCGCCGCCCGGCGCCCGGTGCCGCGCAGGCCCACGAGGACCCGGGCGGGTTCGCGGGTGGACAGCTCCCGCAGGGCTTCCAGGCCCACGCCGCTGTCCTTGTCGAGCTTCACGACGCGACCCAGGCCGGCCGCGTAGGGCGTGACGTCCCGGCTGAGCTCGTGCCCGTACAGCGGCATCCCGGCCTCCAGCCGCAGGGTGTCGCGGCAGGCCAGGCCGGCGGGGACGCCGCCGTGCTCGCGGGTGGCGGCCAGCAGCGCGTCCCAGACCGCGGTGGCGGCGGCCACGGGGGCGAAGACCTCGAAGCCGTCCTCGCCCGTGTAGCCGGTGCGGGCGACGAGGACCTCGCTGCCGGCCAGGGTGGTGGGCAGGCAGCGGTAGTAGCCGAGCCCGCTCAGGTCGGCGTCGGTGAGCGGGTCGACGACCGCGAGCGCGGCCGGGCCCTGGACGGCCACGAGGGCCCAGTCGGCGGTCTCGTCGGCGACGACCGCGTCGAAGGGGGCGCAGCGGGTGGTGAGCTCGCGGGCGACGACGCCGGAGTTGGCGGCGTTGGCGACGACGAGGAACTCCTGCTCGCCGAGCCGGTAGGTCACGACGTCGTCGAGGATGCCGCCGTCGGCGTCGACGACCATGCCGTAGGCCGCGCGGCCCAGGGGCATGGTGGAGGGCTTGCCGACGAGGGCGTGGTCGAGGGCCTGGGCGGCCCGGGGGCCGCTGACGCGCAGCTCGCCCATGTGCGAGAGGTCGAAGATCCCGGCGGTGGTGCGCACGGCCTGGTGCTCGGCGAGGTCGGAGGCGTAGCGCAGGGGCATGGACCACCCGGCGAAGTCGGTCATCGACGCGCCGAGGGCGGCGTGGGCGGCCGCGAGCGGGCTGGCGGTGGTCACGGGGGCTCCTCTCGGCACGGCCGCACGTCGCGGCCGGGCGGTACCCCCTCTGTCGCGGGACCTGAGAGCTTCGCCCTGGGCAGGGCTTTCCCCGTCGGTGAGGACCGTGGGGTCCTGCTTTCCAGAGCGGCCTGCCCGCGGCGGTGCGTGGACCTGAGAGGTTCCGGGGTGGTTGCTCCTACGGTGCCCACCGGGGGCGGTGGGGCTCTCCCGCCGGGGCGAAGCGGCCGTGTGTCCAGTTGTGGGCCTCAGCCTGGCACACGGCCGGTCCCGGCAGCCAGGGTGCGCGCTCAGAGCTCGCCGGTGAGGAACTGCGCGCGGCCGTGCCCGAAGGACCAGTCGGCGTCGGAGTTCTCGACGAGGCAGACGACGAGGTCGCCGGGGTCGACGCCGGCGCGCTCCCGCAGGTGGTGGGCCAGGAGGCGGTGGAGAGCCTCCTTCTGCTCGCGCGGGCGCGGGCGGCTGGTCACCTGCAGGACGACGACGCCGTCGGTGCGCTCGATGCCGAGGCCGGTGTCGTGGACGACCAGCTCACCGCGCGGGTGCTGGTGGACGACCTGGTAGCGGTCGCCGGGCGGGACCTCGAACGCCTCGAGGACGGCCGCGTGGGCGGCGTCGAGCAGGGCGGTCAGCTCGGCGGGGGTGCGGCCGGCGACGAGGTCGAAGCGGAGCAGGGGCACGGGAACCTCCAGGACCATTTGTCCTGTCATTCTGACACATCTGTTCGCGGGTGGACAGGCCCGGTCGTCCCGCGCACGACGAGCCGGGGTTCGAGGACGACGTCGCGCGCCTCCTCCGACCCCTCCCCCTCCAGCCGGTCGACCGCCAGCCGCACCGCGCAGCGCGCCTGCCCGGCCGGGTCCTGGCTGACGGTCGTCAGCCGCACGTGCCCCAGCTGGGCCAGCGGGCTGTCGTCGTACCCGCTCAGCGACACCCGCCCCGGCACGGCGATCCCCTCGCGGTTGAGGACGTCCAGGAAGCCCAGGGCGACGCGGTCGCTGACGGCGACGACGGCCGACCCCGACCACCCCTGCGCCAGGACCCGCCGGGCCGCGTCGACGCCGGCCTCCTCGTCGAACCCGGCGTCGACGGTGCGCACGCCCAGGCCGAGGGCGGCGGCCGCGGCCTCCACCCCGGCGCGGCGGTCGGCGGCGATGTCCCCCGCACCCCCGCCGACGTGCAGCAGCTCGCGGTGCCCCAGCGCGGCCAGGTGCTCCACGACCAGCCGCACGCCCGTCTCGTCACAGGCGCGCACGACGTCGGGACCGCGCCCGGCGCCGTCCCGGGGCCGGGGCCGGCGGCCCAGCACCACGACGGGCGCGCGGGCGTCGAGGGCGACCAGCTCGTCCGCGCCGGACTCCGGCCCCAGCAGCAGCAGCGACTCGCAGCGCGAGTCCAGCAGCGCCTCCTGGGCCGCCCCCTCGCCGCGGGTGCGGGTCGTCGGGGCGAGCACCACCTCGTAGCCGGCCTCCTCGGCGGCCGCCTGCAGCTCCTCGACGAGCTCGGCGTGGAAGGCGTTGCGGACGTTGGCGACGACGCCGAGCAGCCGGGTGCGGCGCAGCGCCAGGGAGCTCGCGGCGCGGTCGGCGCGGTAGCCGAGCTCCTCGGCGGCCCGCACCACGCGCGCGGCGGTCTCGGCGCTGGGACCCGGCGCCCCGCGCAGGGCCAGGGAGACCATGCCCTTCGACACGCCGGCCAGGGCGGCGACGTCCTTGATCGTGGGACGGCGGACGGGTCCCTGCGGCACGGGGCCTCCTCGGGCGCTTGACACGGACTGCTTTCGAACCGATTCTACTGAGCGTCGTTCAAACCGGTTTGAAGACCGTGGCGGCGCACCGACGACGGTGCGCCCCGACGCCCCGTCCTCACCCCGTCCCGTCCCCGTCCCGGAAGGCCACGACGATGCCCGTCCCCCGCACCCAGCCCCTCGGCGTCGCCGTCATCGGCGCCGGCATGGCCGGCCGCGCCCACCTCGCCGGCTACCGCGCCGCGACCACCCTGACCGGCGGCGCGTACGGCGAGGGCCTGCCCCCCGTCCGACTCGTCGCCGTCGCCGACGCGCACGCCCCCTTCGCGCAGGCCGCCGCGGCCCGGTACGGCTACGAGCGCGCCGAGACGAACTGGCAGGCGGTCGCCGAGGCCGACGACGTCGACGCCGTCAGCGTGGTCGTCGCCAACCACCTGCACCGCGAGATCGTCGAGGGGCTGCTGGCCGCCGGCAAGCACGTGCTGTGCGAGAAACCGCTGGCCCCCTCCGTCGCCGACGCCGAGGCCATGGTCGCCGCCGCCGCGGCCCACCCCGGTCAGGTCGCCGCCGTGGGTTTCACGTTCCGCCGCTCCCCCGCGATCAACGCGCTGCGCGAGCAGGTGCTGAACGGTCACCTCGGGCAGGTCCGCCACTTCAACGGGCACTACTGGTGCGACTACGCCGCCAACCCGGACGCCCCCATCAGCTGGCGCTACCAGGGCGGCCTGGGCTCGGGCGCCCTGGCCGACATCGGCAGCCACCTCGTCGACCTCGGCGAGTTCTTCTGCGGCCCCCTGGAGTCGGTCCGAGGCACCGTGTTCTCCCAGGTGACCGGGCGTCGCCCCAAACCCCTCGGCGTGGTCGTCGGGCACGCGATGGCCGAGGTCGGGACCGAGTTCGAGGACGTCGGGAACGAGGACCTCGCCACGTTCACCGCGACGTTCGCGAACGGCGCCACCGGGACCTTCTCCGTCTCCAGGGTCGCCCACGGGCTCCCGAACGGTCTGGGGTTCGAGGTCTTCACCGAGAACGGCGCGGGAGCCTTCGACCTCAACCGCACCGGGGAGTTCACCATCGCCGACTCCACCGCGCCGGGCGTCGTCAACGGGTACCGCCAGGTCCTCGTCGGGCCCGAGCACCCCTACGTCGCCGGCGGTCTGCCCATGGACTTCCCCAGCGTCGGGCACGGCCAGAGCGACTTCTTCACGTTCCAGTGCCGGGCGTTCCTCAACGAGGTCGCCGGCGGCGTCGGCACCCCCATCGGCGAGCTGCCCGTCGTGCCGCCGCTGGCGCACGGCCTGCACAACCTGCGGGTGCTGGAGGCGGTCACCCGGGCCGCCGACGGCCAGGGCGAGATCGTCCCGGTGGACTGAGGGGAGTCGACCGTGAAGCTCGGCGTCTACAACGCGATCCTGCACGACCGTCCCCTGCCCGAGGCGCTCGAGGTCGTCGCCGGCCTGGGCCTGACCGGCATCGAACTGAACTCCGGCGGGTTCCTGCCCCCGGTGCACGTCCCGGCCTTCGACGACGTCCTCGTCAGCGACACCGCCCGCGACGACTTCCTCGGCCTCTTCGAGGGCACCGGCGTCGAGATCGCCGGCCTGAACTGCAACGGCAACCCGCTGCACCCGAACCCCGTCATCGGCGACGCGCACGCCGAGGACGTCCGCCGCTCGATCCGGCTGGCGAACCGCCTCGGCCAGCACCGCGTCGTCACGATGTCGGGGCTGCCCGGGGCCGAACCGGGCGCGCGGGTCCCGACGTGGGTCGTCAACGCGTGGAACTCCCGCGACCTGGACGTCCTCGAGCACCAGTGGAGCGTCGCGGTCCCGTTCTGGCGGGAGGTCGACGCCCTCGCCCGCGACCTCGACGTCAAGGTGGCGCTCGAGCTGCACCCGCAGAACATCGCCTTCAACCCCGCCGGCCTGCGCGAACTCGTCGAACGCACCGGCGCGACGAACATCGGCGTCGAGCTCGACGCCTCGCACCTGTTCTGGCAGCAGATGGACCCCGTCGCCGTCGTCCGCGACCTCGGCCCCCTGGTGTTCCACGCCGCCGCCAAGGACGTGCGCATCAACCCGGCCGCCGCCGTCCACGGCGTGCTGGACAACCGGTTCCGCCGCCTGGACCCCTCGGAGGACCGCACCAACCTCGGCGGCGACGAGTGGGTCAACGAGTGGCCGGAGGACTCCGCGTGGGACTTCGTCGCGCTCGGCAAGGGCCACGACACCGCGTTCTGGGCCGAGTTCCTGCGGGCCCTGCACGAGGTCGACCCCGACATGGTCTGCAACATCGAGCACGAGGACGTCGAGCTCGGTCGCGTCGAGGGCCTCCGGGTCGCCGCGGAGGTCCTGCTGGAGGCCGCGCGGGTCGCCGGCGTCTGACCCCGCACCGCCCGTCATGCTGGGGGCATGACCGTCGACGAGGACACCCCGGCCGGCACCACGGTGGACCTGGCGCGCGCTGACGCCGTCCACGCCTGGTCCCTGGACCGCACGCTCGGGCGGTTCCGCGCCGGCACCACCGCGGAACCGTCCGGGCTGCCCCTCCTGGACCTGCCCGCCGCGCTGCACGCGCGCGGCTACCGCACCGTCCAGGTGTGCCACTTCCACCTGCCGCACCGCGACGCCGGGTACCTGGGCGAGCTGCGCGCCGCGCTGGCGGAGGCGCACGTCGACCTCGACGCCCTGCTCGTCGACGACGGCGACCTCACCTCCCCCACCGACGCCCCCGCGCAGGAGGCGTGGGTGTCCGGGTGGCTGGAGGCGGCGGAGACCCTGGGCGCCCGCCGGGTCCGCGTCATCGCCGGCAAGACCCGCACCGGCACCGCCCAGCGGGACGCCTCCGCCGCGCTGGGCCGCCTCGCGACCCGCACCGGCGTCCGCGTCGTCACCGAGAACTGGCTCGACGTGACCCGGGACGCCGACGACGTCGAAGCGGTCCTGGAACCCCTCGACGGCGCCGTCGGGCTGCTGGTCGACCTGGGGAACTGGACCGGCCCCGGCAAGCACGCCGAGCTGGCGCGCATCACCCGGTACGCCGAGACGTGCCACGCCAAGGCCCACTGGGACGGGCCCGTCCTCGACGAGGACGACTACCGCCGCAGCGTCTCGACCGTGCTCGACCACGGGTACGCGGGCCCGTTCTGCCTCGTCTACGACGGCGCGGACGACGACGAGTGGGCCGGCCTGGCCGCCCAGCGCGAGGTCGTGCGCGACGAGCTCGCGCGCCGGGCGGTCACGTCCGGCTGAGGACCCCCCCAGCGGGACGAGGGCGTCGGCCGGGGCACGCAGACGTCCACGCAGCGGCTCGCAGCCCGCTGAGGCGCCCCGGGGACGACGGGACCCCGGTGGGCGGTGCCCACCGGGGTCCGGTTCGTGCGGTCGAGCAGGTCAGCGGGTGCCGGCCTTGGCGTACTCCGAGACGGCGTCGATGTTCGAGGAGTCGATGAACGCCGGGCCGGTCAGCACGGCCTCGCCCCCGCCGATGGTGTTGGCGTTGGTGAGGTACAGCCACAGCGAGTCGACGGCCTCGTAGCCCTGCAGGTAGGGCTGCTGGTCGATGGCCCACTCGACGCTGCCGTCCTTGACGGCGGCCACGAGCTCGCCGTTGGTGTCGAACGTGGCCAGCTTGGCGGAGCTGCCCGCCTCCTTGATGGAGTCGACCGCGATGAGGGCGATCGGCGCACCGAGGGTGATGACGTGGTCGATGCTCTGGTCCTGCTGCAGCTTCGCCGTGATGGTGGACTGCGTGGCGGCCGCGTCGGTGCCGTTGACGTAGATGTTCTCCACGCTCCCGGCCGAGCCCAGACCGGTCGTGATGGCCTTGCAGCGGTCCTCCAGCTGCGACTGCCCCTGGGTCTGGATGACGCAGAGGACCTTCTTCGCACCCTCCTGGGCCAGGCGCTGGCCACCGGCCTGGCCGGCGATCGACTCGTCCTGCCCGAAGTAGCCGATGAGCTTCTGCTCCTTCCAGTCGTTGTACCCGGCGTTGAGGCCGATGACCGGGATCTTCGCCGCCTGGGCGTTGGCGATGGCCGAGGTGAGCGGGCCGACGTTCGGCATCGTCACCGCGATGCCGTCGACCTTGGCGTCCACGGCGTTCTGGATGAGCGTCGCCTGCTGCGAGGCGTTGTCGTTGTTGACGTACTGCAGCTCGATGTTGTCCTTCTTGGCCGCGGCCTCCGCGCCCTTGCGGACGATGTCCCAGAAGGTGTCACCGGCGGACGCGTGCGTCACGAGCGTGATCTTGTACTTCGGGGTGCTGGCGGCCTGGCCGCCGCTGTCGGAGTCGCCGGAGTCCTGCGCACCGCCGGAGCTGCTGCAGGACGCGAGCCCCAGCGCCGCCACCGCCAGCAGCGCCGCGGTGCGCAACCCTGCACGAGTCTTCTTCATGTGTGTTCCCATCCTCGTCGACAGGCGCCGTCCGCCCTGTGCGGAGCGGCTGTCCGTCCGGCCAGTGGGTGGTGCTCACCTGCCCCGACGGCCGGGCCGGGCGGTGCATCCGTGAGCCGTGGTGGCCGGATCGGCCGGCCACCACGGGTTCCTCCCGGGGGGAGGTGGTCAGGGGCGCGGCCCCAGGTCGACCTCGACGCGCTCGCCGGTCCGCAGGGACCGCACCCCCGCCGCGCAGACGGCGGCGGCGGCGTAGCCGTCCCAGACGCCGGGCCCGTCGACGTTCGTCCCGTTGCGCACGGCGTCGATCCAGCGCTGGAACTCGGTGTCGTAGGCGGCGCCGAAGCGCTCCTTGAAGTCCTTGGGGATCGACCCGCCCCAGCCCTGCGCCGACTGGGTCACCATCCCCTCGGGCAGGCCGATGCGGGCCTGGCCCCGCTCGGCGACGAGCTCGGTGCGCACCTCGTACCCGAAGGTGGTGTTCACGAAGATCTCGACGTCGACGAGGATCCCGGACTCGGTCTCCATGATGACGAACTGCGGGTCGCGCAGCCCCTCCGGCGCCTGCGCCGTCGAGCGCGGCGCGATGACGCGGATCGCGACGACCTCCTCGCCCGTCAGGTACCGGGTGACGTCGACCTCGTGCACGACCGAGTCGAGCATCAGCTGCTCGGAGTTGAAGTTCGGCGGGGTCGTGGCGTTGCGGTGCGCGCAGTGCAGGAACAGCGGGGCGCCGTGGTCGCCGGAGGCGATGAGCGCGCGCAGCTGCTGGTACCCCGCGTCGAACCGGCGCATGAACCCGACCTGCACGAGCTGACGGCCGAGCTCGGCCTCCCGCTCCACGATCCGGCGCGAGGTCTCCGGCGAGGTCGTCAGCGGCTTCTCGCACAGCACGGGCTTGCCCGCGTCGAGGGCCAGCAGGACGAGGTCCTCGTGGGTGAAGCCGGGGGTCGCGATGACCAGCGCGTCGACCTCGGGGTCGGTGACGGCGGCCCGGGGATCGTGGATCGCCCGGACCCCGAACTCCTGCGCGACCGCGTCGGTCCGGGCGACGTCGACGTCGCTGACCGCGACGAGCTCCGCGCCCGCCGTCAGCGTCGCCAGCCGGCGGGCGTGGTCCTGCCCCATCATGCCGACCCCGAGGACGGCGACCCGGACCAGGCGGTCCCGGTCGTAACCCTGCCGGGCGCTGTCCGGGTCCAGGGTCGTGGTCGGGGTGCTGCTCGTGCTCATGACGGGTTCGTCGCTCCAGTTCTCAGTTGGCGTCGGTCGCGGCGGTGACGGCGGACAGCTCGTGGCTGAGCGCCTCGAGCTCCGCACCGCCGGCCATCTCGTTGGTGAGGCGGTCCAGGGTGATGTCGGCCCGGGAGGAGTCCAGGGACACGTTGCCCCGGTTGAGGATCACGAAGTGGTTGCCCACCAGGTAGGCGTGGTGGGGGTTGTGGGTGATGAAGATGACGCCCAGCCCCGCGTCGCGGGCCTTCGCCACGTACTTCAGCACCACGCCGGACTGCTTGACCCCCAGGGCCGCGGTCGGCTCGTCGAGGATGAGGACCTTGGCCCCGAAGTAGATCGCCCGGGCGATGGCGATGCACTGCCGCTGGCCGCCGGAGAGGGCACCGACGGGCCGGTCGAGGTCGGGCACCGAGATGCCCATCTTCGTCAGCTCCTCGCCGGTGGTGCGCACCATGTGCTTCACGTCGAGGCGGGCGAACGGGCCCCAGCCCGTGCGCACCTCCTGGCCCAGGAAGAAGTTGCGCCAGATCGACATGAGCGGCACGAGCGCCAGGTCCTGGTAGACCGTGGCGATCCCCCGGTCCAGGGCCTCGCGCGGGGAGGTGAAGGTGACCTCCTCGCCGTTGACCGTCACGGTGCCCTCGGTGTGGGCGTGCAGCCCGGCGATGATCTTGATGAGCGTCGACTTGCCGGCCCCGTTGTCGCCCAGCACGCAGGTGATCTCGCCCTGCCTGACCGACAGCGACACCCCGCGCAGGGCGTGCACGTTGCCGTAGCGCTTGCCGACGTCCCGCAGGGACAGGATCTCGGTGTTCGGGGAGGTGTTCACCGCTTGGCCGCCTGGTTCTTCACGACGAGGTTGACGATGGTGGCGACGACGAGCATCGCGCCCAGGAACAGCCGGTTCCAGTCCGCCTGCCAGCCGGCGTAGACGATGCCGTTGGTGACGACGCCGTAGATCAGCGCACCGATGGCCGCGCCGATCGCCGAGCCGTACCCGCCGGTCATGAGGCAGCCGCCCACGACCGCGGCGATGATGTAGTACAGCTCGTTGCCGACGCCGTTGCCGGACTGGGCGTTGGAGTAGGCGAAGAGGTTGTGCATGCCCAGCAGCCAGGCCGTGAACCCGACGGCCATGAACAGGCCGATCTTCGTGGCCTTGACCGGGACGCCGACCGCGCGGGCCGCCGCCGGGTCACCGCCGGAGGCGAAGACCCAGTTGCCGACCCGGGTCCGCAGCAGGATCCACGTCGCGACGGCCACCAGCGCGACCCAGAACAGGATCGGGATCCGCAGGCCGTTGCCGATCGGCAGCGTGTAGTCGAAGAACGCCTTCGCCGAGGCGAACCCGTCCATGTCGCTGATCGTCGGCGACGACACCCCGCCGGTGACGACCTTGGTGACGCCCAGGTTCAGGCCCGTGAGCATGAAGAAGGACCCCAGGGTGATGATGAAGGACGGCAGGCCCGTCCGCACCAGCAGCCAGCCGTTGAACAACCCCACCGCCAGCGCCAGCACCAGCGCCACCAGCACGCCCACCCACACGTTCAGGTGCAGCTGGTAGGCGACCATCGAGGCCGTCAGCGACGCCGTGGTCACCGCGACCCCGGCCGACAGGTCGAACTCCCCCCCGATCATCAGCAGCGCGACCGAGACGGCCATGATGCCGATGGTCGAGGAGGAGTACAGCACGGTGAGCAGCGCCGCGCCCGAGCGCAGCGTCGGTGCGACCACCAGGAACAGCACGAACAGGGCGACCGCCCCGATGAGCGACCCGATCTCGGGCCGCGACAGGACGACCGACAACAGCGGCCGCGTCCGGACGCGGTCGTCGGCCGAGGTGGCCGCGCCTCCCGCGTGGGTCGTGGGCGTCAAGGGCGCGGACACGTCTCCTCCAGCGTCTGTGCGAATCTCCATCGATCCGATCCTCTCTGGTGGCGGGCCGGTCGGCGCGTCAGCGGCAGGAGTCGAGGTAGGTGCGGGTGCGGGTCGCGATCGGCAGGGGCTTGTCGAAGGCGACCGGGTAGAGGTCCTGCTCGACGATCGCGAAGACGTCGCGCCCCAGGCCCTCCAGCGCCTCCAGGATCGGCGGCATGGCCGGGATCCCTTGCGGCGGTTCGACCATGGCCCCCAGCTTGACGGCCTCGCCGAACGGCAGGTCCTGCTCCTTGACCTTCGCCACGACCGCCGGGTCGACCTGCTTGAGGTGGACGTAGGCGATGCGGTCGGGGAAGTCGCGGATGAGGGCGAGGCTGTCGCCGCCGGAGTAGGAGACGTGACCGGTGTCCAGGCACAGCTTGACCGGGTCGCCGTCGGTCATCGACAGGAACCGCTCGACCTGGTCCTGGGTGTCGATGTGGGTGTCGGCGTGCGAGTGGACCGCCACCTGCAGGCCGTAGCCGTTCTTGACGTCGCGGCCCAGGCGGTCCATGCCCGCGGCCAGCCGCGCCCAGGACTCGTCGTCGAGCTCGCGCGGCTCGATCTGCTCACCGGTCTTGTCGCTGCGCCACTGGCCGGGGATGACGACGAGGTGGGTGCCGCCCACGGCCTGGGTGAGCTTGGCGACCTGCTCGACCTGCGCCCACGCCTCGGCGTAGTGGTCGGGGCGGTGCAGGGCCGCGAAGATCGTGCCGGCCGACACCTTCAGGTGGCGCGCCTCCAGCTCGTCGGACAGCTCGGCGGGGTCGGTGGGCAGGTAGCCGTAGGGGCCGAGCTCGATCCACTCGTAGCCGGCTTCGACGACCTCGTCGAGGAAGCGGTGCGCGGGGGTCTGGAGCTCGTCGTCGGCGAACCAGACGCCCCAGGAGTCGGGAGCGGTGCCGATGGTGATGGACCGAGCCATGGGGAACTTCCTCCACGTCGTCGTGAGCCGCAGGTTCCCCGGCGGGGAGTGCGGCTGCAGGGAACTGTCGCGCGAACACGCGCAGGCTGTCAAGCGATTGTCGTTACATACTCACCTCCCAGACCCGTCAGCGCGCGCGGGAGGCGCAGGGCGCGGCGGGGCCTCCCCGGTAAGCGTTCTCCGGGGAGGCCGTGCCGCGCGGGGTCAGACGAGCGGGCGCTGCGTGGCCTTCTTGCCCTCGTACCAGGCGCGGGCGGTGCGGGTGGACTCCAGGTGCGAGACCTCCGAGACCGGGACGTCCCACCAGCCGCCGCCGTCGGGGGCCTGGGAGTACAGGTCGGTCTCCACGTGCACGACGGTCGACTCCGAGGACGCCTTGGCGTCCTGCAGGGCCGCCACGAGCTCCTTGCGGTTCGCCGGGCGCAGGGTGCGGACCCCCATGCTCTCGGCGTTCGCGGCGAGGTCCACGGGCAGCTTGTCGCCGTCGAGGCGACCGGACTCCGAGCGCTTGCGGTACCTGGTGCCGTAGCGCTGCGAGCCGTGCTGCTCGGACAGGGCCCCGATGGAGGCGAACCCGTGGTTCTGCAGGATCACCACGATGACCTTGACGTTCTCCTGCACCGCGGTCACCAGCTCGGTCGGGGACATCAGGTACGAGCCGTCCCCGACCGTGATGAACACGTCGCGGTCCGGTGCGGCCAGGGCCACCCCGATGCCGCCGGGGATCTCGTACCCCATGCAGGAGTAGCCGTACTCGACGTGGTACTGCTTCGGGTCGCGGCTGCGCCACATGCAGTGCAGGTCACCGGGCAGCGAGCCCGCGGCGCACACCACGACGTCGCGGTCCCCGGCCACCTCGTCGACCGCGCCGATGACCTCGGCCTGCGCGAGCAGCCCGGTCTCCTCCCCGATGCCGGAGTGGTAGAACTCCTCGACCACGGCGTCCCACTCGCGGTTCAGCCGCGCGGCCCGCTCGCGGTAGGCGTCGGGCGTCGAGAACCCCTCCAGGGCGCTCGTCAGGAGTTCCAGGGTCGTGCGGGCGTCGCCCTGCACCGGGACCCCGGCGTGCTTGACCGCGTCGATCGCGGCGACGTTGACGTTGACGAACCGCACGCCGGGGTTCTGGAACGCGGTCCGCGAACCCGTCGTGAAGTCGGAGTAGCGCGTGCCGATGCCGATGACGACGTCGGCCTCGGCCGCGATCTCGTTGGCCGCGGTGGTGCCCGTGGACCCGATGGCGCCCAGCGACAGCGGGTGGTCGTAGCGGATCGCGCCCTTGCCGGCCTGCGACTGCCCCACGGGGATGCCGGTCGCCTCGACGAACGCCTTCAGCGCCTCGGTGGCGCGGGAGTACACGACACCGCCGCCGGCGACGACCAGCGGGGCCTTCGCCGAGCGGATGACCGCGGCGGCCTCCTCGACCGCGACCTGCTCGGGCACCGGGCGCGCGATACGCCAGGTGCGCTCCTTGAACAGGTCGACGGGGAAGTCCCACGCCTCGGCCTGCAGGTCCTCGGGCAGGCAGACGGTCGCCGCGCCGGTCTCGGCCGGGTCCGTCAGCACCCGCATCGCGCCCAGCAGGGCCGAGGCGAGCTGCTCGGGGCGCCACACGCGGTCGAAGAACTTCGACAGCGGGCGGAACGCGTCGTTGACCGACACGTCGTAGCCGTGGGGCTGCTCCAGCTCCTGCAGCACCGGCGAGGCGACGCGGGTCGCGAAGACGTCGCTGGGCAGCAGCAGGACCGGGATGCGGTTGATCGTCGCCAGGGCCGCGCCCGTCAGCATGTTCGTCGAGCCCGGGCCGACCGACGCCGTGACGGCGAGGGTCTGCAGCCGGTCCTGCTGGCGGGCGTACCCGACGGCCGTGTGGACCATCGACTGCTCGTTGCGGCCCGTCACGTAGCGGACCTGCGCGGGCGGGACCCACCCGTCGCCGGATCCGCCCTCCCCTGCGTGGAGTTCCGCCTCGAGCAGCGCCTGGCCGACACCGGCCACGTTCCCGTGCCCGAAGATGCCGAGCACGCCGCCGAAGAACTGCTGACGCACACCGTCGCGTTCGGTGAACTGCGCCTGCAGGAAACGCACGACGGCCTGGGAGACCGTCAGCCGCACCGTCTGCACGGCCGGGTTCGGGGGGACTGCGCTCATCGGTCTCTCTCAGTTCTCGGCGCGGACGTCGGTGTCGGGGGCGGAGTAGAACGGCAGGCGGGCGTCGACGCCCTGCCCCTGCCAGGTCGATCGCACCCAGCCGTGGGCGGGATCGTCGCAGATCTTCCAGGCCCGCTCGTCCTCGGGCCCGGCCATGACGTTCAGGTAGTACATGTCGTAGGCCGGGGAGGCGATCGAGGGGCCGTGCCAGCCGTGCGGCAGGAGCACGACGTCACCGTCGTGCACCTCCTCCAGGACCTCCAGCGGGCGCTCGTCGTCGCCGTAGGCCTGCTGCAGGCCCAGACCGCCGGGGACGGTGGGGACCCCCGCGGGGGCCAGGGCGCGGAAGGAGTAGTAGTAGATCTCCTCCAGCTCGCTCTCGTGCTCGCTGGTGCGGTCGTGGCGGTGCGGCGGGTAGGACGACCAGTTCCCGCCGGGGGTGAGGACCTCGCAGGCGATGAGCTTGTCGGTCTCGAACACCGCCGGGGTGGCGAAGTTGTTGACCTGCCGGCTGGCCTGACCGGCCCCGCGCAGTTCGACGGGGACGCCGGAGGCCGGGCCGTAGCGGAAGGGCAGGCGGCGCGTCGCCCGTGCGCCCGGGAACGAGAACACGCCGCCTGCGGCACTGTGGACCGTCAGCTCGCTGTCGCGGCCGACGTACGCGAAGTCGCTCACGCCGTCGAACACCGAGGCGCGGCCGACGAGTTCGAGGGTCTCCCCCTCGACCGTGACCGAACCCGACCCCGACAGCGGCAGGACGATCAGCTCGTCCTCCCCCGAGGGGAAGGTGCGGGAAGCGCCCGGGGCCAGCGTGAGGACCCGCAGGCCGGAGTAGCCCCAGCCCGCGGACGCCGGCGTGACGACCAGGTCGAAGCCGTCCGCCGCGGCGGACCCGGCGGGCAGGTACAGGTTCGGGTCGGTCACGGTGAACCCCTCAGCGCACGAGCGAGACGGCGGTCTTCACGGCCGACGCGACGTCGCCGTCCGGCGGGTACAGCAGGGTTCGCCCCACCGTCAGACCGCGCACCGAGGGCAGGGCCAGGGCCTTGCGCCAGGTCGCGAACGTCTCCTCGGGGGAGGTCGCCGGGTCCCCGCCGAGCAGCAGGGTCGGGAACGTCGTGGACTCCATGACCCGTTCCATGTCGTCGACCACGGGAATCTTCAGCCACGTGTAGGCCGTCGTGCGGCCCAGGGCCTGCGCGACGTTGATGGACTTGATGACGCCGTCGGCGCTCAGGTCGTGGACGACCTTGCCGTTCCTCGTCGAGGACCAGAACGGCTCGATCATCGCGACGAGCCGGCGGGCGGCCAGTTCGCTGATGGCGTCGGCCGAGGCCGTCAGGGTCGGCAGGGTGCCGGCGTCGTCGAGCGCGATGCGGGTGAGGAACTTGCCGCCGTCGAGGTTCATGTCCTCGATGGCCTGCGCGTCGTACCCGGTGAAGCGGTCGTCGAGCTCGAACGTGGCGCCCTGCAACCCCCCGCGGTTCATCGACCCGAAGACGACCTTGCCCTCCAGGGCCCCCAGCAGCGTCAGGTCCTCGATGATGTCGGTCGAGCCGAGCAGCCCGTCGACGCCGGGGACGGCCAGCGCCACCCGCAGCCGGTCCAGCAGTTCGGTGCGGTCGGCCATCGCCATGGGGTTCGCACCGACGCCGTTGGCCCCGCGGGCGGGGTGGTCGGCGGCGATGACCATGAGCCGGCCGTCGTCGCCCAGCAGCGGCCGGCGACGGCGGGCCCGGGACAGCTCGGCGATGCGCTCGGGGTGGCGGGCGCGGATCTCGGCGACCTCGGCGTAGTCCTTCGCGAACGTCGTCGTGGTGTCAGGCACGGGACGCGACCTCCTCGAGCAGGGCCTCCACCTCGGCGGTGTACGGCATGGCGGTGGAGCACTCGCGGCGGGTGGCCACGATCGCGCCGGCGGCGTTGGCGAAGCGCAGGACCCGTTCGAGGTCCCAGCCCGACAGCAGCCCGTGGCACAGGGCGCCGCCGAAGCCGTCCCCGGCGCCCAGGCCGTTGACGACCGCGACGGGCGTCGGGGGGACCTCGACGAACTCCGTCGTGCCGTCGGCGGCGCGGGTCGCCCCGAGGACGCCGCGCGGCCCCTGCTTGACGACGGCGATCTCGACCCCGGCGTCCAGGAGGGCCTGCGCGGCCCGGTGGGGTTCGGTCTCCCCGACCGCGACCTCGCACTCCTCCTTGTTGCCGACCGCGACGGTGACGTGCGGCAGGGCCCGGCGGACCTGCTCGGTCGCCAGTTCCGGGGAGGCCCAGAACATCTCGCGGTAGTCGAGGTCGAGGACGGTGAAGGGCCGGCGGGCCCGGGCCTCCCACGCCGCGAAGTGCGCGCCCCGGCTCGGTTCCTCCGACAAGCCCGTGACCGTCGCCCAGAACACGCCCGCGTCGCGGATCGCGTCCAGGTCGAGGTCCTCGGCCGCGATCTGCAGGTCCGGGGCGGTGGGCTGCCGGTAGAACAGCAGCGGGAAGTTGTCCGGCGGGTAGATCTCGCAGAAGGCCAGCGGGGTGTTCAGGCCGTCCACGGCGCTGACGAACCGGTCGGACACCCCGAACCCCACCAGCGCCTTGTGGACGAAGGTCCCGAAGGCGTCGTGGCCGGTGCGGGTGACGACGGCCGTCGAGCGGCCGTGCCGCGCGGCGGCCACCGCGACGTTCGTCGCGCTGCCGCCGAGGTACTTCCCGAACGTCTCGACGTCCTCCAGGCCGACGTCGTCCTGCAGCGGGTAGATGTCGACGCCGACCCTGCCCATGGTCACGACGTCCAGCGCGCCCGGGCTGCTCACGCCATCGCTCACGAAGGGTCCTCCCCGTCCGGTTGTCTCGTGCCGTCCCGGGCCGCAGCGGCGCGGTGACACGGTCGAGGGTGCTCCGTGTCGGGCTGTCCTGTCAAGCTTTGTCAGGACAAACGCACCTCCTGACGTACGGACCTCGGGACCGTTACCATGGGCGGAAGGCGGCGGCGACGTGGCCCGGCCGCCCCTCGATCACGGGAGCACCAGTGGCTAGCGATCTGTTCGTCGACCTCGACCGGACGAGTCCGGTCCCCCTGTACTTCCAGGTGGCACGGCAGATCGAGCAGGCCATCGAGGGCGGCAAGCTGCCGCCCGGATCGCGCCTGGACAACGAGATCCACCTGGCCGACCAGCTCGGCCTGTCCCGGCCCACCATGCGCCGCGCCATCCAGTCGCTCGTGGACAAGGGCCTGCTGGTGCGCAAGCGCGGCGTGGGCACGCAGGTCGTCCACGGGCAGGTCACGCGACCGGTGGAGCTGACGAGCCTGCACGACGACCTGGCCCAGTCCGGCCAGCAGCCGACCACGCAGGTGCTGCTGCACGAGATGGACGGCGCCGACGACGACGTGGCGGGTTCGCTCGCGGTCAGCCCGGGCACCCCCGTGCTGCACCTGCGGCGGCTGCGCCTGTCGGGCGGGGAGCCGCTGGCGGTGCTGGAGAACTGGCTGCCGGCCCCGTACACCGACCTCACCGTCGAGGCCCTCACCGAGCGGGGCATGTACCAGCTGCTGCGCAGCCGCGGCGTGGGGATGCGCGTCGCGCGGCAGCGCATCGGCGCCCGCCGGGGCAGCGGGGAGGAGTGCTCGCTGCTCGACGAGCGCCGCGGGTCGCCGCTGCTGACGATGGAGCGCACGACGCACGACGACTCCGGTCGCGTGGTCGAGTTCGGCCGGCACGTCTACCGCGCCAGCCGCTACGCGTTCGAGGTCACGCTCGTCGACCGCTGAGCGCGGTCGCTCAGGCGGTGGAGTCGCGCACCTCGCGGTCGAAGACCCGGCCCGTGGTGACGGCCTCCTCCAGCTCCTCCAGCGTGCGGCCGCGGGTCTCGGGGACCTGCGTGCGGACGAACACCAGCGCCAGGAGGTTGATGACGGCGAAGCCGAAGAAGCAGCCGGTGATGCCGACCGCGGACACCAGCGTGGGGAAGTACAGCCCGAGCAGGGCGTTGGTCAGCCACAGGACGAACACCGAGGTGCCCATGCCGAAGGCGCGCATCCTCAACGGGAAGATCTCCGAGAGGGTGACCCAGACGGCGACGTTGAGGAACGTCTGCATCGACCCCACGAAGGCCACGACGAGGAAGAGGATCACCCACGGCCGCAACGGGTTGCCGACGGGCAGCAGGAGCGAGCCGATGCCGATGAGCAGGTGGCAGACGGTCGTGAGGGTGAACCCGACGATGAACGTCTTGCGGCGGCTGAAGCTGTCCATCATGCGCAGGGCGATGAACGCGCCGACGACGGCGATGACCCCGGGGGCGATGTTGACGACGAGGGCCGTGCCGTCGTCGAACCCGGCCTCCTTCAGGATCGCCTGGCCGTAGTACATGATCGAGTTGATGCCGGTGAGCTGCTGGGCCACCCCCAGGCCGATGCCGACGAGCAGGATCCGGCGCAGCCAGCGGTTGGACAGGACGCTGCGCCAGTCGAGGTCCTCGCGCTTGGACTCCTCGTGGGTGAGGCCGGCGATCTGGCGGGCCTCGGCCTCGGCGCGGTCGTGCGGGCGCACCTGCCGCAGGACCTCGACGGCCTCGTCGAAGTGGCCGTGGTCGATGAGCCAGCGCGGCGACTCCGGGACGCGCAGCATCCCGGCGAACAGCGCGACGGCGGGCAGCGTCACGAACGCGAGCATGATCCGCCACACGCCGCCGTACTCGCCCCAGACGTTGCCGACGACGGCGTTGACGACGAACGCGGCGAGCTGGCCGACGACGATCATCATCTCGTTGCGCCCCGAGAGGGACCCGCGGATCTCGTACGGGGCGAGTTCGGCGAGGTAGACGGGCACGACGGTGGAGGCGGCCCCGACGGCCAGGCCGAGCAGGACGCGCCCGACGACCATGACCTCGAAGTTCGGGGAGAAGACGCAGACCAGGGCGCCGAAGAAGAAGAACGCCGACATCAGCAGGATGGCCTTGCGGCGGCCCCACGCGTCGGACAGCCGGCCGCCGCTGACGGCGCCGACGGCCGCGCCGAAGAGCAGGGAACTGGTGACGACGCCCTCGGTGAAGGCCGTCAGGCCCAGTTCGACGACCATGGGTTCCAGCGCGCCGTTGATGACGCTGGTGTCGTACCCGAAGAGCAGACCCCCGAACGTCGCGACGAGGGCGACGGTCCCGAGCCGCTTGCGGTGGGGGCCGCCGGTCAAGGGGGGCAGGGCGGTCTGCACACCGCCGCCGACGGGGTGCGGCTGTCCCGGGGTGGTCGACAAGAGAACTCCTTCGTCCTGGCCCGCGCACTCGCTCCCGGGCCGTCGTCCGCGCGGGCCGGGGAGGCGGCCACCGCGGGCACCGGCGGTGGCGACACCAGGGACGGTAGGCGTGAGCTGGTCAGAATGTCAAGACAAAGCTACCTCAGCAACACCTCCGTCACCCGGCTCCGGGACACCCGGGAACCCCTGGCCCCGGCGGCAGGGCAGGATCGGCCCGTCCCACCGACCCCGCCCCGAGGAGCCCCGTGAGCGCCACCGACGACACCCACGACACCGACCTGCTGGCCCGGCTCGCCGCCGACGAGGACCGCCTCGTCCTGGACCGCTTCGACGACGACGACGCCTGGCGGCTGGGCCGGCTGCTCGTCGAGCGCGCCCGCAGCCGCGACCTGCCCGTCGCCATCGCCATCCGCCGCAACGGCCAGCGCCTCTTCCACGCCGCGCTGCCCGGCTCGGCCGCCGACCACGACGCCTGGGCCCAGCGCAAGATGGACGTCGTCGACCGGTTCAACCGCTCGTCCTACTTCGTCGGGACCCAGTGGCGGGTCAACGGCGGGGACTTCGACACCCAGTCCCGGCTGGACCCGCGGGCCTACGCCGCGCACGGCGGCGCCTTCCCGCTGCGGGTGCGGGGCGTGGGCGTCGTCGGCGCGGTCGCGGTGTCCGGGCTCCCGCAGGAGGACGACCACGCCCTCGTCGTCGAGGTCCTCGCGGAGTTCCTCGCGCAGGCCTGACGCACCGCCCGGGCAGCCCCTAGATTCGGGCGCGTGGACGAGGAGCAGAGCGAGCGGGCCGCCCCACCGGCCCCCCGCCACCTGCGGTGGGGGCTGTGGGTCCTGGCCCTCGCGGCGCTGCTGGGCCCGCTCGTCACGGACCTCGCCGCGGCGAGCGTCCTGACGGGCTCCCTCGACGTCCGGTACTTCTCGAACTACGAGGTGGACCAGTACGGCAACCAGGTCCCCGCTCCCCCGCCGGACGTGACGTTCTGGCAGCGGTGGTCCGTCCTGGCGTTCGCGCTGCGCTTCGACCGCGCCTTCCTCGGCGCCGCGGCCGTCGTCACGGCCCTCGCGTTCGCGCACCTCGCCGGCCGGGGCCGGTGGCCGCTGACCCGGGGCGTGCGGTGGACGGCCGTGGGGGGCGCGGTCGTCAGCGCGCTGTCCACCGGGGCCGCGTCCGTCGTGCTGCTGCTCGCGCAGGACCGGCCGCCGGAGGAGACCGGCTACTACGGCAGCCAGTCGCCGCTCGTGGACCGGTGGGCGCCGCTGGCGGCGAACGCCGTCGTCGTCGTGCTCGGCGTCCTCGCCGCCGTCGTCCTGCTGGGACCGGCCGCCCCCGCACCGGCCCCCGACCCTGCGCCCGACCCCGCGCCCGACACCGCGCCCGACCCCGCGCCCGACCCCGCGCCCGACACCGTCCCCGCAGCCGGCCCCGCGGAGCCCGGGGCGGGGGACGACGCGCAGGACGAGGGGACGGTCCGGGCACCCGGCTCCGCGCCCGCCCCCGAGCCCGGAACCGACCCCGCGCCCGACCCCGTCCCGGCCGGGTTCCCGACCCCTTCGGAGGAGGAGTACGCGTGGTACCGCCGGCCGACGACGTGACGGGGCCGGGCACCGGGACGCGCTGGTCGTGGGTGTTCTGGTGCGCCCTGGTCGCCGCGGCGCTGCCGGCGCTCGTCTCCGCGGCCCTCGCCGTGACCACCTACCAGGACGACGACCTGGTCCGCAGCTGGTCCTCGGCGGCCTCGGACCCGCTGGAACCCGGGGACCGCTGGGCCGCCGTCCTGCGGCTCGACGAACCCGGCTGGACGTCGACGGTGACGGCGCTCGCCACCCTGGCCCTGGCCGTCGCGGTCGCCGGCGGGGTGCCCCGCTGGGTCCGCGTCCCCGCGGCCCGGGGCGCCGTGTTCGCCCTCGGGGCCGGCGGGCTGGCCTGGGCGCTGGTCTCGGCGGCCGCGACGTGCGCCTACCTGCTGTCCGACCTCACCGCGGCCGAGGAGACGGCCCGGCGGGCGTGGGGCGGGCAGCGGCTGACCTTCACCGAGTGGGGCCCCACCGCCGGGCAGCTGCTGCTGGCCGCGGCCGTCAGCGGCGTCGCCGCGTGGTGGAGCGGGTACCGGTGGCCGGGCCGCTCAGACGAGGGGGTCGGCCAGGACGCGCTCCAGCGTCCGGCGACCCAGTGAGCTCATCCGCGGGTTCGTGCGCTCGTAGTACTGCACCAGTCCCACCGACTGCTGGAACGCCCACGCCTGCCCGCGGACCCAGTCCAGGTCCTCCACGGCGCAGGCGGTCCGGAACCGCTCGCGCGCCGGGCCGTCGAACAGGTGCCACCCGGCGATGAGGTCCAGCGCCGGGTCGGCCGGCCCGAGGCCGCCGACGTCGAGCACCCCCGCGAGGCGTCCGTCGGCGACCAGCAGGTTGCCGGGGACGAGGTCGCCGTGGGTGACGACGTCGGCCGAGACGTGCGGCAGCACCCGGTAGCGGGCCCACAGCGCGCGCAGCGCGCCGACGTCGAGCAGGCCGGCGCTGCGGTCCAGGCACTCGCCCACCCACGCGTCGTGCGCGTGCAGGTCCCCGCCGCGGCCGGTCCCGCTGAACCGGCGGTCGTGCAGCGGCAGGTCCCGCACGCCGCGGACGAACTCGGCCACGTCGAGGGCCAGCCCGTCCAGCGCCGTCGTGTCGACCTCGTCGGCGGGGGTCCCAGCGATCCAGCGCGCGACCGTCCACGCGAACGGGTACCCGGCCCCCGGTTCCCCGGCGGCGACGACCTGCGGGGTCGGGAAGCGGGTGCGCCCCAGCAGTTCCCGGGCCGCCGCGTGCTCGGCGGGGACCTGCCGGGCGGCCTCGGCGCGCAGCGGCAGCCGGACCACGAGCTCCTCCCCCAGCCGGAACACGGCGTTGACCGTGGCCGCCGAGGGCAGGTCGGTGACGGGCAGGTCCGCCCAGCGCGGGAACTGGGCCGCGACGAGGTCGCGGACGAGCGCGGCGTCGACGTCCACCTGGTCGGCGTGCAGGCGCGCGCTCACGCGGCCGCCGCCGCGGTCAGGGCTGCGTCGACGAGCGCGGCGTCGACCTCGTAGCGGGCCCCGAACCCGGTGTCCTCGTAGGTGAGCCGGCGCGCGGACAGGTGGACGTCGGTGACGCCCGTGGCCGCGACGAGCTCGCCGATGCGGTTCGGGCGCACGCCCCCGCCGGCCACGACGGTGATCCGGCCGTCGACGGCCGCGACCGCGCGCGCGATGCGGTCGGTGCCGTCGTGGGCCGAGTCCGCCCCACCGGAGGTCAGGACGCGGTCGACCCCGGTGGCCAGCAGGGTGGCGACGTTCTCCTCGACGCCGGGGTGGACGTCGAAAGCGCGGTGCGCGGTGAGCTCGGCGTCGCCGGCCAGTTCCCGCAGCCGGTGCAGGGCGTCGACGTCGAACCGGCCGTCGGGCAGCAGCGGGCCCACGACGAGGCCCGCGGCCCCGGCGTCCAGGCAGGCCCAGGCGTCGCGCAGGACGACGGCGAACTCGTCGGCGTCGTGCACGAAGTCCCCCGGCCGCGGCCGCAGGAGGACGTGCACGCCCACCGGGCCGGCCGCCTCGACGGCGCGTTCGACGAGCCCGACGGAGGGGGTCAGGCCGCCGACCTCGAGCCCCGAGCACAGTTCGAGGCGGTGCGCCCCGGCGGCCCGCGCGACGCGGACCCCCGCGACGTCGGTGACGGCGATCTCGACGGTCAGCACGGCCCCACCCTGTCGTGGATCGGCGACCGCTTCCACCCCGCCCGCCGCGCGGCACCCGCGTCCGCCGGGCCCCGCGGGGCGGGGTCAGGCCAGGTAGCCGGGCAGGTCGTCGGCCAGGGTCGGGCCGGCCGGGTGCCAGTCCAGCAGCGCCTGCGTCGCGGCGCTGCTGGCGGCGAGGTCGAGCCCGAAGAAGAACCCGATCCAGCCGATGTCCTCCGTCGCGCGGTCGGGGTCGACGGACCCGACGGGCAGGCCCAGCCCTTCGCCGATCGCGGTGGCGATCTCCCGGGTGGGGACGCCCTCCTCGGCCACGACGTGCAGCCGGGTCCCGGCGGGGGCGCCCTCGACGGCGAGCCGGACGGCGCGGGCGGCGTCGGTGACGTGCACGGCCGACCACCGGTTCGACCCGTCCCCGACGTAGCCGGAACGTCCCGCGGCGCGGGCGGCCGCGACGAGCGAGGCGACGAACCCGTGGTCGCCGGTGCCGTGCACGGTGGGGGCGAAGCGGGCCGCGACGGCCCGCACGCCGCGGTCGGCGTAGTCGAGGGCGAGGCGCTCGGACCCGCCGCGGAAGGAGTCCGGTCCCACCGAGGGGTTGACGTCGTCCTCGGTGACGGGGCGGCCCTCGACGATGCCCCCGAGCCCGCTGGCCACGAGGAACGGACGGCCGGACCCCTCGAGCTCGTCGCCGAGGGTCTGCACCGCGGCGCGTTCGGCCGCGTTGGAGACGGCGGGGTTGACGAAGTCGTGCTTGTTGGCGAGGTGGACGGTGCCGTCGGTGGAACGGGCGCCCTCGCGCAGCGAGTCGAGGTCGTCGAGGTCGCCGCGCAGGGCCTTCGCGCCGCGGGCCTCGAGCCGGGCGGCGGAGGCGTCGGAGCGGGCGAGGCCGAGGACCTCGTGACCGGCGGCGAGGAACTCGTCGACGGTGTGGGAGCCGATCCAGCCGGACGCACCGGTGATGAAGACGCGCACGGTAAACCTCCTGAGATGTGATGTCGGGATGTGACATCACGGTAGACCACGATGTCAGGTTCTGTCATCACCTAGGATGTGAGCCATGGCGCGATGGGCACCCGGATCCGGCGAGCGGCTGCAGGCAGCAGCCCTGGAGCTGTTCGCCGAGCAGGGCTACGACCAGACGACGGTGTCCCAGATCGCCGAGCGCGCCGGCGTCACCGACCGCACCTTCTTCCGCCACTTCGCCGACAAGCGCGAGGCCCTCTTCGCCGGCAGCGACCGCCTCCTGGCGATGTTCACCGACGCCGTGGAGAACTCCCCCGCCACCGACCCCGTGCAGCTGGCCGCCGACGCCCTGGAGGCCTCCGCCGGGTTCTTCCCCGCCGAGCGCCGGCCCTGGGCGCGACAACGGGCGGCCGTCGTCGAGGCCCACCCCGCCCTCGCCGAGCGCGAGCAGCTGAAGATGGCGACCCTCGCCCAGGCCGTCGCCGCGGCGCTGCGGGGACGGGGCGTCGGCGAACCGGCCGCGAGCCTGCTCGCGCACTCCACGACCACGGTGTTCCAGGTGGCGTTCGAGACCTGGGTGCGCGAGGGCGAGGAGCGCGCCATGCCGGAGGTCCTGCACGAGACCTTCGCCGAGCTGCGGGCCACCCTCGCCCCGCCCGCCCGTGCTTGATCACCGGAGTGCTCCCGGGCCCGGGGACGACGGAGGGGCCGGTCCGCGGACGGACCGGCCCCTCGTGACCCTCGTCAGCCGAAGTGCTTCGGCAGCGTCGCGGTGTGCGCCTCGCGCAGCTCGGCGACCGGCACGGAGAACCGGCCCTGCACGTCGAGCGAGCCGGACCCGCCGTCAGCGCCCGCGTCGGTCACGCCGATGCGCAGGTGCGCCAGACCGCGCGCGGTGCACATGTCGGTGAACCGGACCTCCTCCTCGCGCGGCACGGCGACGATCGCCCGGCCGGCCGACTCGGAGAACAGGGCCGTGAAGGCGTCGACGCCGTCGCGTTCGAGCAGCTCGTCCAGCCAGACCCGCACGCCCACGCCGTAGCGCAGCACCGACTCCACGAGGGCCTGCGCGAGGCCGCCGTCGGACAGGTCGTGCGCGGCGTCGACCAGACCGTCGCGCGAGCACTGCACCAGCACGTCGGCCAGCAGCTTCTCGTGCGCCAGGTCCAGCGCCGGCGGCAGGCCACCGAGGTGACCGTGCTCGGCCCACGCCCACTCCGACCCGCCCAGCTCGTCGCGGGTCGTGCCCAGCAGGTAGACGTTCCGGCCCGGCTCCCGCCACCCCGAGGGGGTGCGGCGGCGGACGTCGTCCAGGACGCCGAGCACGCCGATGACGGGCGTCGGCAGGATCGCCGAGTCCAGCCCCTCGTCACCGGTCTGGTTGTACAGCGACACGTTGCCGCCCGTGACCGGGACGCCCAGCTCCTCGCAGGCCAGCGCCAGCCCCTGCACGGCCTCGGCGAACTGCCACATGACGCCCGGGTCCTCGGGCGAGCCGAAGTTCAGGCAGTCCGAGACGGCCAGCGGCTTCGCCCCGGCCGCGGCGACGTTGCGGTACGCCTCGGCCAGCGCCAGGGCCGCACCGGTGCGCGGGTCCAGGCGGGCGAACCGCCCGTTGCCGTCCAGCGACAGCGCCACCCCGAGGTTGGTCTCCTCGTCGACGCGGACCACGCCGGCGTCGTCGGGGGTCGCGAGCGCCGTCCCGCCCAGGACGTACCGGTCGTACTGGTCGGTGACCCAGGCGCGGGAGGACAGGTTCGGCGAACCCGCCATGCGCAGCAGGGTCGCGCGCAGCTCCTCGTCCGTGGACGGGCGAGGCAGGCGGTCGGGGGTGTCCGCCTGCAGCGCGTCCTGGGAGGCGGGGCGCTCGTAGGGCCGCTCGTAGACGGGGCCGTCGTGGGCGACGGTGCGCGGCGGCACGTCGACGACGGTCTCGCCGTGCCACTGCACCACGAGGTGGTCGCCGTCGGTGACCTCACCGAGCACGGCGGCCTCGACGTCCCACTTCGCGGTCACCGCGAGGAACGCCTCGATGTTCGCCGGGGTGACGACGGCCATCATGCGTTCCTGCGACTCGCTCATGAGGATCTCCTCGGGCGAGAGCGAGGGGTCGCGCAGCGGGACGCGGTCGAGGTGGATGAGCATCCCGCCGTCGCCGGCGGAGGCCAGTTCACTGGTGGCGCAGGACAGCCCCGCGCCGCCGAGGTCCTGGATGCCCTCGACGAGACCGGCGTGGAACAGCTCCAGGCAGCACTCGATGAGCACCTTCTCCTGGAACGGGTCCCCGACCTGGACGGCCGGGCGCTTGGACGGGCCCGTCGCGTCGAAGGTCTCGCTGGCCAGGACGGACACGCCGCCGATGCCGTCGCCGCCGGTGCGGGCGCCGAACAGCACGACGAGGTTGCCGACGCCGCGGGCGTTGGCCAGGTGCAGGTCCTCGTGCTTCATCGCGCCGACGCACAGCGCGTTGACGAGCGGGTTGCCCTGGTACGTCGGGTCGAACACGACCTCCCCGCCGATGTTCGGCAGGCCGATGCAGTTGCCGTACCCGCCGACGCCGGAGACGACGCCGGGCACCACGCGGGCGGTGTCGGGGTGGTCGATCGCGCCGAACCGCAGCGAGTCCATGACCGCGATCGGGCGGGCACCCATCGCCATGATGTCGCGGATGATCCCGCCGACGCCGGTGGCCGCGCCCTGGTAGGGCTCGATGTAGCTGGGGTGGTTGTGGGACTCGACCTTGAAGGTCACGGCCCAGCCCTGGCCGATGTCGACGACACCGGCGTTCTCCCCGATGCCCACCATGAGGTGCTTCTTCATGTCCTCGGTGACGTGGTCGCCGAAGGTGCGCAGGTGGACCTTGGAGCTCTTGTAGGAGCAGTGCTCGCTCCACATGACCGAGTACATGGCCAGCTCCGCGCCCGTGGGGCGGCGCTCGAGGATCTCGCGGATCCGCTCGTACTCGTCGGCCTTCAGGCCGAGCTCGGACCACGGCTGCGGGCGGTCCGGGGTCGCCGCCGCCTCGTCGACGGTGTCCAGCGTCCTCGTGCGCGTGCTCACGCGATCGCCCCCAGTCCGGCCTTCAGCACCGACGTGAACAGGCCGAGGCCGTCCAGCCCGGGACCGAAGAGCTCCTCGACGGCGTGCTCGGGGTGCGGCATGAGGCCCACCACGTTGCCGCGCTCGTTGCTGATGCCCGCGATGTCGCGCAGCGAGCCGTTCGGGTTGCCGCCCAGGTAGCGGAAGACCACGCGGCCCTCCCCCTCCAGGCGGTCCAGGGTCGCCTCGTCGGCGACGAACCCGCCCTCGCCGTTCTTCAGCGGGATCGTGATCTCCTGCCCGGCGGTGAAGTCGGCGGTCCAGGCGGTGGCCGTGGACTCCACGCGCAGCCGCTGGTCCTTGCAGAGGAACTTCTGGTGGTCGTTGCGGACCAGCGCACCGGGCAGCAGGTGCGACTCGCACAGCACCTGGAAGCCGTTGCAGATGCCCAGCACGGGCATCCCGCCCTCGGCGGCGCGCACGACCTCGGTCATGACCGGGGCGAACCGGGCGATGGCCCCGCAGCGCAGGTAGTCGCCGTAGGAGAAGCCGCCGGGCAGCACGACCGCGTCGACGCCGCGCAGGTCGGCGTCGGCGTGCCACAGCGCCACGGCCTCGCCGCCGGCGAGGGTCACGGCGCGGCGGGCGTCGCCGTCGTCGAGGGAGCCGGGGAAGGTGACGACGCCGACCTTCACGCCTGGACCTCGGCGGTGTCGGCCTCGCGGACGCTCACGACGTCCTCGATGACCGGGTTGGACAGCAGCGTCTCGGCCGCCCGGCGCGCCTGCGCCAGGACTTCGGGGGTGACGTCCCCCTCGACCTCCAGCTCGAAGCGCTTGCCCTGGCGGACGGAGGTGAAGACGTCGAAGCCCAGCCGCGGCAGGGCGCCGACGACGGCCTTCCCCTGCGGGTCGAGGATCTCGGGTTTCGGCATGACGTCGATGACGACGCGGCCCATGCGCGGCGCTCCTTCGGGGAGGGGGATCGGCGACCCCCAGGTTACCGCCGCTCAAGGGGGCGCCCGTCCCTGCCGATGGGGGGACGTGGGGACTGACCGAACCCGGCGCCGTCCGGGCGCCTCGGCACTGCTGGACGGTGCCGTGTTCGCGCTGGGCCTCGTCGTCCTCGTCGGCGCGGGCCTGTGGTGGCGCGCGGAGGGCGCGGACACCGGTCTGCTGACGGCGCTGGCCGTGACCGTGCCGGTCGCGGTGGTCCTGACCCGCTTCCCGCTCATGGTGACGGGCATGGCCTCGGGCATCTACGTCCCGTTCGCGCCGGTGCTGCTCTTCTTCCTGCTGACCGGCTACGAGCCGCCGCTGGCCCTGCTGGCGTGGACCCTCGCCGCGCTCCCGGCCTACCTGGTCGACCGCCGCTCCTGGCAGAGCCGCGTCTTCAACGCGGGCTCCTCGATGCTGTCGTCCCTGCTGGCCACGCTCGTGGTGACCGGCGCGGGGGTCCAGGAGCCCGTCAGCCCCGCCAAGCTGCTCTCCGTCCTGGCCGGGGCCGCGACCTACTACCTGGCCGACACGGTGCTGTCGGCCGTCTCCATCGCCGTCGAGCGCCGCAAGTCCGTGTGGCGCGAGCTCGCCGAGCCCGGCTCGGCGATCGGCGGGGCCCTGTTCGTGCTCGTCGCCGTCCTGGGCTACCTGGCCGCCGCCGTGAACATCGCCATGCCCACGTGGGTCGCCTACCTCACCGTCGTGCCCGGCATGGCCGTCGTCGTGGCGGCCTGGGCCTGGCGCCGGGCCCACCAGAGCCGCCGCCAGCAGCGCGAGCTGTTCGAGGCCGCCGTCCACGTCCACGCCGCCACCGACCTCGACGAGCTCGTCCGCGTCGTCGAGAGCCACGGCACGGCCCTGCTCTCCGGCAACCGCCTGGAGGTCCGCGCCAGCCCGCCGGGCCCGGGCGAGACCGGCTGCGAGGTCGACGACGACCACGGCACCAAGCGCTGGCTGGTGGCCCCCGTCGGCACCAACCAGCAGGCCCGGCAGTTCGACGAGGTCGCCCTCGTCTCCCTCGCCTCGCTGGCCTCGGCGGCGTTCCTGCGGGTGCGGATGACGGCCGAGACGCGGCGGATGGCCCTCGTCGACCCCCTCACGGGCCTGCCCAACCGGCGCGCCTTCACGGCGCAGCTGGAGACGGCGGTGCGCGCCGACGCGGCCATCGCGGTCCTCTTCGTCGACCTCGACGGCTTCAAGGCCGTCAACGACACCCTCGGCCACGCCGCCGGGGACGAGCTGCTCACCGAGACCGCGCGCCGCCTGCGCGAGACCTGCGGCGCCGGGGCGTTCCCCGCGCGGCTGGGCGGCGACGAGTTCGCGATCGTGCTGCCCGACCTGTTCCCCGGCGTCGCCGACGACGTCGCCGTGGCGCTCGTCGACCGGCTGCGCGAGCCGTTCCTGCTGGCCGCCGGACCGGCAACCATCAGCGCCAGCGTCGGCATCACGGCGTCCGAGCCGGGCGACGACGCCGACGCCCTGCTCTCGCGCGCCGACGCGGCGATGTACGTCGCCAAGCGCGCCGGCGGCGACGCGCACGTGCTGGCCGCCGACTCCTGAGCGGGCCACCGCACCGGTGCGCAGCGCGTCAGACCCGGCGCGCCTCCTCCAGCGACTCCCCGAGCTGCGGCGGCGGGTCCGAGCGCACCACCGCCGCGACTCCCGCCCCTCCCTCCTCGACCGGCGCGAAGCCGTCGAAGACGCTCACCCGTCCCAGCACGAGGAACGTCGCGGCGTCCGGCTCCAGGACGCGGTCGGCGACCGCGGCGGCAGCGGCGGGGTCCCACCCGTCGAAGATCAGGTGCACCCAGCCGTCCTCGAGGTGCTGCGAACGCACGCCGCGCAGTCCGGGCACGTCTTCAGCGGCCGAGGAGCGGACGGCGCGCGCCCGGCGAGCCTGCCGGCTGACGAAGGCGCGCACCGGCTCCAGGTCGAACGTCCCGTCCACGCCGCCGATCCTGCCCCCGGCCCACCCGGTGCGGGCCGGTTCGGGGAACGTCGCGGTCGGGGCGCCGTTTCGATGACGTGCCCGGTCACGTCGGGAACGTGTCGCGGCCGGCCAGGTCGTGCAGCGCCGCCTCCACGCCTTCGAGCCGCGCCCACCCGATCGAAGCCGCCCACCGTTCCCGCAGGGCGTCGTAGGCGGCGCCCCCCAGGCGGGACATCTCGTAGCCGCGGTCGGTGACCACGAGCCGCTTGCGCCGGGCGTCACTCGGATCGGCCAGTCGCCGGAGGTAGCCCAGGCTCTCCAGGGCCTCGATCGTCTTGGCGGCGGCCTGTCGTGAAACCCCGAGCGCACGTCCGAGTGCTGCGGCGTCGTCGGCCCCCTGGTCGATCGCGCGCAGCGCGAACTCGTGGGTCGCCGTGACAGCGGGATGCCCTCGTTCGGCCAACTCGTCGATGACCTGCCTCGTCAGCGACTCGAACCCGTCGAGCAGCAGGAGGGCCAGCTGGGCGCCACGCGAGGTGTCCACGCCGCTCAGCGTGGCAGTCGATCCCATGATTGACAACCAGGTTGCCCACACCGAGACTGACAACCACGTTGCGCATCAGCGTGACGGCGGCTCCTCGAGGAGGAAGTCATGGCCACCACCTCACCCACCTCGTCCCCCGACCCGTCCCCCACCGCAGCCACGATCCCCGGCGTGGAGCACCACCACGTGGCGATCGACGACACCACGCTGCACCACGTCACCGCCGGCACCACCGGATCACCGATCCTGCTGGTGCACGGTTTCCCCGAGACCTGGTGGGCTTTCCACGCGCTCTTGCCGCTGCTCGCGACCCGGCACCGGGTCATCGCCGTGGACCTGCGCGGCTTCGGCGACTCAGCCCCGGCCGCAGCCGAACACAGCAGTTCGACGGCCGCCGACGACCTGCACCAGCTCATCGGCCACCTGGGGCTGGGGCCGGTGCACCTGCTGGGCCAAGACCTCGCCGGCGCAGCCGTGACCCGCTTGGTCGCCACCCACCCCGAGGAGGTGCTGAGCCTGACCGCGGTGGAGATGGCCCTGCCCGGCTTCGGACTGGAAGCCTTGGCCGACGTCACCCACGGCGGCTCCTGGCACCTCGGCGCTCTGGCTGCTCCCGGCATCGCCGAGTTCATCCTCACCGGCCGCGAACGGGCGTTCCTCGCCGACCTGTGGTTCCCGCACATGACCACCGTGGCCGGCGCCGTCACCGACGCCGACCTCGAGGAGTTCACCCGCACGTACACCCGACCCGACGCGTGGGCCGGCGCCCGGGGCCTGTACTCCTCGGCGCTGCGGGAAGGCGACGACCTGCGCTCCCTGCTCACGGCCACGCCCCTGGAACCACCGGTCCTGGCGGTCGACGCGATGAGCGCCCCGTTCACGGCTGAGACGATGTCCGCGGTCGCCCGCGGCCCCGTCACCTCGACCGTCATCGATCACGCCGGCCACCACGTCGCCCTCGAGGCACCTCAGGCCCTGGCCGAGGCGGTGCTCCGTTTCACCGCGGCCGTCGACGCAGCCCGATGACCGACGCCGCCCCGGGCACCTCTCCGACCCGCGGGGATCAGTCCGGTGCCCGGTCGGCGCGCTCCGGCAGGTGGCGCGTGATCGCGCTGGTGGCGAGGGCGTGCGCAGCGGACGTGGACGTGGCGGCCGCGAAGGCCCGGTCCGGCGTGGTGGCGCGCCGGGCCCGGGCGGCCAGGACACCGTCGTACACGAGCAGCAGCTCAGCGGCCAGCGCCTCCGGGTCGTCCGCGCCCGCCTCGAGAGCGGACCGGCGCAACCTGGTGGCGAGCAGTTCGGTGTCGGCGTCGAACCACGCGCGCGCCGGGTGGCCGGGGTCGACGACCTCGACCGCTGCGCCGAGGAAGGCGCAACCGCGCGTGGTGTCCAGCACGTCCTGGAGGGCGTCGAGGGCGTCGAAGACCGACAGGGCCCGCGCGACGGGGTCCTGCCCTGCGCGCTCGAAGGCCGCGTCCCACGTCTGCCGCCACCGCTGGTGACGTCGTTCCAGGTAGGCGGCCACCAGTCCGTCCTTGCCGCCGAAGTGCGCGTACAGCGTGGCCGGTGCCACTCGGGCGCGGCGCAGGACGGCGTCGACGCCGGTAGCGGCGATGCCCCGCTCGTAGAACAACTCCTCCGCCGCGTCGAGCAGCCGCGCCCGCGGCGACCCCGGACCGGTGGATCCCCTCGACCCAGCCCTCGCCGAACTCCCCGTCACGGGCCTAGTGTAACGATCGTTATGGTGAATCGACCGCCTCAGCCCGCGAGCCGCTCCCCTCGCCGTTCGCCGGCACGATCCCGCCCCCACGCCCCCTCGGCGCCGCCGCAGCGCCGGGCGGCGCGCAGCCTCGTGGTCGCCGGGGCCGGGCTCATCGCCGTGACCTACGGGGTGGCCCGCTTCGGGTTCGGGCTGCAGCTGACCCAGCTCGCCGCGGAGTTCTCCCTCACCCCCGGCACCTCCGGGCTGATCGCCTCCGGCAGCTTCGCCGCCTACTGCGTCACCGCGTTGCTCGCCCGCCGGGTCATCGAGCGGCGCGGCGGGCGGCGAGCGCTGTGGCTGGCCGCGGCCCTGGCCGCCGCCGGAGCGGTCGTCGTCTCCCTCGCCTGGACCGCACCCGTCCTGGCCCTGGGGATCCTCGTCGCCGGGAGCGCGGCCGGGGCGGCCTCACCGGCGCTGGTGGCCGCGGTCTCCACCACCACCCCCCGGGAACTGGTCGCCCGCCGGCAGGCGGTCGTCAACGCCGGCACCGGGATCGGCGTGGCCGCCGCCGGGGTGGTGGCGTTGTTCGGCCCCCAGACCTGGCGCCCGGTCTGGATCGCGGCGGCCGTCGCCGCGCTCCTCACCGCCGCCGTGGTCGACCGGCGCACCACCTGGCCCCCGCGACCGGGCGACGACCACGACCCCGGCCAGGACCCCGCTGCCGCACCGGCCGGAGCGGCCACCGGCGAGGACGGCACCCGGCGGCCGTTGCTGCGACCGGTGCTGGCCGCAGCGCTGGCCGGTCTGGGCAGCGCCGCGGTGTGGACGTTCGGGCGCGACCTGCTCACCACCGTCGGGCAACTGCCCGGGCGCACCACCGCCACGTTGTGGGTGCTGCTCGGCGCCACCGCCGTCCTGGGAGCCCTCAGCGGCGACGCCGTGCGGGTCCTGGGCATGCGCTGGGCCTGGTGGCTGACCGTCGCCCTGTCGGCGATCAGCACCGGCGTCCTGGCCCTCGCCGCAGGTGACGTGGTGGCCGCCGGGATCGCCGTCGTGGTGTTCGGGGGTTCCTACACGGCGCTGAGCGGAGTGCTCATCACGTGGGCGGGCGCCCTGCGCCCGCACTCGGCCGGAGCCGCGACGGCCACCCTGTTCATCGCGTTGACGGCCGGCCAAGCCGCCGGATCCCTCCTCACCGGAGGGCTGGGCGCCGTCCTCGGCCCCCGCGCGGCCTTCCTGGTCTGCTCGGCCGTGCTGGTGTCCGCGGCGGTGGTGCCGCCTCACCGCCCACGCGCGGGACGTCGGTGATCGCCGGGCGACGTCGCGGCTGGGGCGCGCCGCGCGCGCTGCCGGCCCACGCCGGAGTTCCTCACCTGATGTGTGAGCTGCTGTTACATTAGCTGCTGTGACATCGTTGCGGGCACCTGGGCCCGACCCCACGCACCACAGCACCCTCACCCCCCTGTTCGACCTGCTGAACGCCATGGACGACCAGATCGCCACCGTCTACGCCCGGCACGGGGTGACGGGGGTGCGGCCCCGGTTCAGCAAGGCCCTCATCCGCCTGCACCGCCACGGCCCCATGACCATCAAGGCCCTGGCCGCCCACCTCGGCGTGACCCACTCGGCCATGAGCCAGACGGTCACCGCCATGCGCCGCGACGGCCTCCTGGACACCGCCCCCGGCGAGGACGCCCGCACCCGCACGGTCTCCCTCAGCGACGCCGGCCGGTCCCTCGTCCCCTTCCTCGAGGCCGAGTGGCGAGCCACCGAAGCCGCCTGGGCCGAGCTCGACGCCGAGGTGCCCCACCCCCTGCATCGAGTCGTCACCGACCTGCGCGAGGCGCTGGCCCGCCGTTCCTTCGCCGACCGGGTCGACCAGCACCTCGACGGCGTCGAACCGGCGACCACCTCCGCGAGGGAGGCGACCACGCCGCCCACCGCCCGGGACAGCACCCGGGGCCCGGCCCGGCGCAGGCGGTGACGCTGCTGGACCGTTTCGTCGACACCCGTCCCCTGCGGGTCTCCCCGGCCTTCCGGCGACTGTGGATCGGCAGCGCCGCAGCCGGTCTCAGCGGCCAGCTCGCCGCCACCGCGGTGCTCCACCAGGTCTGGGAACTGACCCGCAGCACGTGGTGGACCGGAGCCATCGGCCTGGCCACGGCCGTGCCCACCGTCCTCGGTGGCCTCGTCGGCGGCACCCTGGCCGACACCACCGACCGCCGCCGCCTGGTCCTGGTCACCAGCGCCGTCGCCGCCGTCGCCGCGGCCGGGCTCGCCGCCCAAGCCGGTCTCGAGGCCGCTCCGGTCGCGCTGGTCCTGGCCCTGGTCACGGCCCAGACCGCCGCGACCGCCCTCGGCGCGGCGGCCCGCCGCACCTTCACCGCCCGCCTGCTGCCCACCGGCCTCGTCCCGGCCGGGGTGGCGCTGCACCACGTCGGCTTCCAGATCGCCCTGCTCGCCGGCCCCGCCCTGGCCGGTGTCCTGCTGGCCACCGGCGGCCTGCGCGCGGCCTACGTCGCCGACGTCGTCGGCATCGCCGTCTCCTCCTACGGCGTGCTGCGCCTGCCCGAGGTGCGCCCCCACCCCGCGCCCGGCACCGGACCGGGCCCGGCGCCGGGACGCGGGACGTCGGCGCGACTGCGGGCCACCGGGCAGGGATGGCGCTACCTGCTGAGCCGGCCGGAGCTGCGCGGCTGCCTGGCCGCCGACCTCGCCGCCACCGGACTGGCCATGCCCGTCGCCCTGTTCCCCGCCGTCAACGACGAACGCTTCGGCGGCAGCGGGTTCACCTTCGGGCTGTTCGCCTCGGCGATCGCCGTCGGCGGTCTGCTGGCCGGGTCGGCCTCCGGGACCATCGTCCGCGCACCGGGGGCGGGGCGGCTCGTGCTGGCCGCGTCCGCGACGTGGGGGGCGGCACTGGTGGCGTTCGCCCTGGTGGACTCCCTGCCCGCCACGCTGGCGTGCCTGGCCGTGGCCGGCGCGGCGGACACCGTCGCCGTGATCTGCCGCGGCACGATCGTGCAGGTCACCACCCCCGACGCCTACCTGGGCCGGGTCAGCGCCGCGGAGAACGTCGTCGGGGTCGCGGGTCCCGGGCTGGGCAACGCCCGCGCCGGAGCGGTCGCCGGCGCGACGTCGGCTGCGACCTCGACCCTCACCGGTGGGCTCGCCTGCGTCGTGGTCGTCGCCCTCATCGCCGCCACCACCCCTGCCCTGCGGCGCTGGAGGCAGCCTCCCGCCACGGGCGCCCCCGCCACCTGACGGACCGGTGTCCACGCCGGTGTGCGACTGGTCCGCGGGGCGGTCAGCAGGTCACGCCCAACGCCTGGTTGACCGTGGCCAGGGTGCGGTCGGCGACGGCGCCGGCGTGCTCGCCACCCGCTGCCAGGACGGCCCGCAGGTGGTCGTCCGCGTCGGCGAGCTCACGACGCCGCTGCCGCAGCGGACGCAGGTGCTCGTTGACCGCCTCGGTCACCACCTCCTTCAAGGCCGCGGCCCCGCCGTCGCCGACCTCCTCCGCCACCGCCTCCGGGGTGGTGCCCCGGCACAGCGCAGCGGTCAGCAGCAGGCTGGACACCTCGGGTCGGTGGACGGGGTCGTAGGTGGTGCGCCGCTGCGCGTCGGTCCTGGCCGAGCGGATCAACCGGGCGGTCTCATCGGCGCTGGCGCGCAGGGGGATCGCGTTGCCGGCGCTCTTGCTCATCTTCGCCCCGTCGGTGCCCAGCAGCAGCGGGGCCGACGACAGCAGCGCCTCCGGTCCGGCGAAGACCTCCCGCCCGCCCGCGTACCGGTCGTTGAAGCGCCGGGCGATGACCCGGGCGGTCTCCAGGTGCGGCAACTGGTCCTGGCCCACCGGGACGAGGTTGGCGCCGCAGAACAGGATGTCCGCGGCCTGGTGCACCGGGTAGGTCAGCAGCAGCCCGCTCATCCCCCGTCCGGCGGCCCCACCCCGCGCGGCGGCAGCTGCGGCCTCGGCCTTCACCGTGGGGTTCCGCTGCAGTTCCGCGACGGTGACCAGGCTCAGGAACGGCAGCACCAGCTGGTTCAACGCGGGCACCGCGCTGTGGGTGAAGACCGTCGCGCCGGAACCACCCGGACCGTCCGGGCCGGTCGACGTGGCGGTGCGGGGAACCAGACCGGCGGCGAGGTGGTCCAGCAGCAGTTCCCGCACGTTCCCCCGCACGTCACCAGCCACGTCCCGGTCGGTGATGACCTGGTAGTCGGCGATCACCACGAACACCTCGACCCCGGCCGCCTGCAACCGCACCCGGTTGGCCAGGGTGCCGAAGTAGTGACCCAGGTGCAGCGGACCGGTCGGCCGGTCGCCGGTGAGGACGCGGAACCGCCCCGGGTCGGAGGAGATCAGCTGCTCGAGCTCGGCGCTGCGCCGCTGCGCGGCGACGACGGACGGTGTCGAGGACGCCGCCGGAACAGGAGTGGGCGTGGGGGATGGGGTGGAGTCGGGCACGGGAGTTCCTCAGGTCGGGGAGCCGCCCACCGAGGAGTGCCCGGGAACCACCGTGCGAGGTGGGTCCGAACCGCCGCGGGGCAGCTCGGACAGGTCCGGTCGCAGCCGCTACAGCGACTGCCACCAGGTGCACGGGATCGTCAGCACGCCACCACGCTAGCCAGCCGCTGCCGGGCCGGGCCAGGGTTTTACGCCCTCGTGGCGCCGGCCGGGGAACCGCCGACCGCGCTGTCCTGCCGCACAGCGGGGAGCCGGTCGAGCTCAGCTCACTCGTCGAGCTCGTGGCGGTGCGCCTCACGGAAGACCGACAACTCGTCGTCGTCCAGCCACTCCAGCTGCCACTGCTGATCCAGCCACGTGAAGACGCCCCGGTCAGCATCGTCCAGCAACTGCCGGAGGCCCTCACCCCAGGCCTGGTGGTTCGCCCGGTGCTCCTCACCCGGTCGACCGCTGGGGTCCCACGTCGAGGTGACCTCCGCGTCCCCCCACACGTGGCCGTCGACCAGGTGGAACGGCGCTGACCAGCGCCGCCACCACAGGTGACCCTCCGGCCGCGGGTGGACGAGGTCGACGGTGAAGAACGCGGTCCCCACTCGACCGTCGCGTCCGCGCAGCCGGGCCGCTCGATCGCGGAACCGCTCGAGACGCCGGTCCTGCACCGGGGTCGGGAACGGCGGCGGGCTCCAGGGCACGAGCCGATGCTGGCACGCCGCGACGACCCACCGCTCGGAGCGCCGACCGCGGCAGCGCCGTCACCCTCCGTGCGCCCCCTCACCCGGGTGGGGGTCCTCGGCCCCCGAGCACCCTGGACGACCCGCGCCGGCCGACAGACTGGACCGGTGGAACGGCGGAGACGGCACCCCGTGCCGCGACGAGCGGTGCTGGCCGGAACTCTCACCACGGCCGCCTTCGCGGCGTGGCGGTGGGGGTTCTCCCCCACCGTGGGGACGGGGACCCTCCTCCCCTGGACGGTCCTCGGTCTCGTCGTGGTCCTCGCCACGATCGGCGCCGACCGCCTCACCCGGCCCTTCGTCGGGACCGCCACCACCGCCGTCGCAGCCGCCGTGGCCGACCTGCTCACCGGGGCAGGGCACGACTCGGCGCCGTCCGGGGTGCTCGACGTCCTCGACGAGTTCCTGTACGCGGCCTTCGCCGCCGGTGCGCTGGCCGCCGCGGTCAGTGGCGGGCACCTGCTGTTCGCCAGGCTCCCCCGGGCCCACCGGCCCCGGGCCGGGGCCGTCGCGATCCTCGGCGCCTCGGCGTGGGTGGCGTGGATGGGGTGGTGGCCCCTGGACAACAGCGGCCCCGCCCGCGCGGGCGTCCTGGTCGCCGCGGCCGCAGGAACCCTGGTCCTCGCCACCGTCCTCGGCGAACTCACCCTCGGCCGGTGGCGGGGAGCGGTGTTCGCCCTGGTCCCGGCCGCGCTGCTCGCGGTGGCGCCCCTGGCGGCGTCGGACTCCTTGGGGCTGGTCGTGTGGATGGGTTTGACCACGGGCGCCGCGGTCGTCTGCCTGACGGCGGTGGGCGTGGTCGCGGCCGTCCGCGGAACCCACCGGCGCCTGCGCCCCGCCGCACGCTGACCGGCTCCGGCTCCCCGCCGTCAGACGGCCCGGACCACCAGGACCGCGTGGGGACGTCGCTCCCCTTCCCGGGGCCGCTGCAGGCGGTCGACCTCCGCGAAGCCGGCCGCGGCGAGTCGGCCCACCAGCTCCTCCACCGGCCACCGGTACGCCGTCGTGACCTTGTGCTCGAACGGTTCGCACACCGCGCCCTCGAAGAAACCCACGACGAGCACCCCACCCGGGGCCAGGAGCCGGCGGACACCGACCAGGGCACCGTCCAACTGGCCGGGGTCAAGGTGGATGAGTGAGTACCACGCGAGCACCCCGGCCACGGAGGCGTCCGCGCGGGCCACGTCGAGCAGCGACCCCACCTCGAAGGGCACGCCCGGGTGGGTCCGGCGGGCGTGGGCGATGAACTCCGGCACCAGGTCGATGCCCGTCACCTCGCACCCCGCGGCGTGCAGGTGGCCCGTCAGGTGCCCCGGACCGCAGCCCAGGTCCAGGACCGGGCCGGTCAGGTGCCCCAGGTGCCGTTCGATCAGTCGCAGGTCGTCACGGTGCACGGCCTCCACCGACCCCAGCAGGTCGATGTACTGCCGCGCGAGCGAGGAGTAGGCCTGCTGGACGTCCGGGGAACTCACGGCGCGCACGCTACCCAGCGCCTCGTCCTCCTCAGGGCGCGGCAGGACCCCGTCGCCCCGTCAGGCGGTCAGCCGCCCGCTGGACGCGCGCCAGACGGCTGTCGAGCGCCCGCTGCCGGGCCCGGCGCACCGTCTCGGGGTCAGCCGTCCGGGCTGAACCGTGGTCGAAGGGAGGCGCCGGGTCGTACTCCAACGCCAGCTGCACCCCCCGGGCCACGTCCTCACCGCACTCCAGCGCCGCCAGCTGCAGCGCGAAGTCGATGCCGGACGTGATGCCCGCCCCGGTGACGACCCGACCGTCGACGACCACGCGCTCGGACACCGGTTCCACCCCGAACTCGGCGAGCATTCCCAGCGAGGCCCAGTGACTGGTGGCCCGCCTGCCGTCGAGCAGCCCCGCAGCAGCCAGGGCGAAGGAACCCGTGCACACTGAGGTGACCCAGCGCGCCGTGGCGGCCTGCCGGCGCAGGAAGTCCAGCGCGGCCTCGTCCTCGAACAGGTCGAAGGCGCCCTCTCCCCCGGGCACGAACAGGACGTCCGCCGGTGGGCAGTCGGTCAGGGTGGTGGTGGGCACGACGGACCAGCCGCAGTCGGTGACCACCGGCGCGGTCTCGTGCCAGGCCAGGTGGACCCGGGAGCCGGGGAGGCGGTCGAAGACCTGCGCCGGCGCGGTGAAGTCCAGCTGCGTCACTTGCGGGAACAGCAGTACGACGATCTGCAGCTCAGGCACGGGGCCAGCCTAGGCAGCCGGCGGACGACGGCGCGGTCGTGGCACCCTGCGGGCGCTGTCGCGTTCATCGCACGGTCAGGAGCCTCAGCGACCGCTCCGCTGCGAGCGGTGGTCCCGCCCAGGGCCTGTCCTGCAGATCGTGGAGGGGCGACTTCACGGTCAGGGACGTCACGGTCAGGGACGTCACGGTCATGCCGATCTCCGTGCGTTGTCCTTGCACTTGATCACGGCGAGAGTGGACTCATGCCGCGACGCTGGGTCCCCGCCATCGCACCCGACGACACCGGCGTCCCCGCGCACGGTCCCCTCCTGCTCAGCCAAGCCAGCGGCATCCGCGCCGAGCTCGACCACGTCCAAGCCCACGCCCGACCTGCTGGCCTGATGCTGCACCTGCGCCTGCACGCGGACGGTCCACGCGCCGAGACCGCCCGCTGGCAAATGATCGACGGTCCCCGTCAGAAGCTGGACCCCGCCGGCGGCAAGCCCCCCGGCTCAGAGCCGGTGCTGCGGGTGGCGCTCAACGATCTCGCCGACCAGGTCCACGCCAAGACGACGTCGATGCACACCTTCGAGGACACGACGACTAACGAGGTTCGCTTCGTTCTGGAGTCCAGCTACTGGATCAACGAGCTGCCCGTGGACGGCCGCATGCACGTGAGCTTCACCTGGCCCCAGACGGGGCTATCAGACGCTGCCCACACTCTCGTCCTGACCTTGCCCACCTGAGAGCCACCGTTCGTACCGCACGGTCATCCCGCGATCCGAGCGCGACCCGACCGTGCGCTGGGTCGTGATCCGCAGGACAGGTTCTGGTACGTCTCGGCGGTCGGCCCCGGCCACAGGACGCCGATCAGCCAGTTCCCGACGAGCAGGGCGGCGACGAGTGCGAGGACGACGACCGCACCGAGCACCCGTGCGTCCTTCACGCTCCCCCTCCTCCCTGGTGTCGTGCGTTCGACGACCTCGTGGTCCCGCCGGGGGTCAGTGCCCCGAGTCGGTGGTGGCCAGCACGACCCCCAGCCCGATCATGGACACGCCTCCCACCCGACCGGTGGTCCGCAGGCGGGCCGGGGTGCCGGACAGCCACGTGCGCGCGCGACCGGCGACCAGCGCCCAGACGGTGTCGGAGACCAGCCCGATGACGATCGGCACCAGCGCCAGGACCAGCAGCTGCCGCAGGACGTGCCCGGCGGCGGGGTCCACGAACGGCGGCAGGATCGCGGCGAAGACGATGTAGGGCTTGGGGTTGGTCATCGCCACGACCACGCCGGTGCGCATCGAGCGCCACGGCCGCCCACCCGTGGTGCTGCGTCCATCGGCGGGCACGGCCGGGGTGGCGGGGTGCAGGCCGTGGCCGGCGTGGCGGACGGCCTGCACCCCCAGCCAGAGGAGGTAGGCCGCGCCGAGGTACTTCAGGACGTGGAAGACCGTCGTCGAGGCGGTGAGCAGCGCTCCCAGGCCCAGGGCGACGCAGAGGGCCACGAGGTAGCAGCCGACGGCGTTGCCGACCACGCTGGCCAGGGCGGTGTTGCGGCCGTAGCTCAGGGCCCGGCCGACGATGAACAGGACGCTGGGGCCGGGCACGACGATCAGCAGGGCGCAGGCCGCGGCCAGGCCCCACACCTGGCTGGCGGCGATCAGCACGGGACCGTCCCGTCCTGCTGGGGCGTGGTGACCATCGTGGGCTCCTCCGGTGATCGCGGGTGCTGCGACAGTAACCCGCCGACCGCCACGGCCCCGCCCGCTGCCGCGGTGCGTCCCGACGTGCGGCGCCGCGCGGGCGGGGGGTTCACCGCGCCTCGGGGTCCTGGCCGTGGGCGGCGCGGCCACCGTCGACGGGCACGACGGCGCCGTTGACGAACCCGGCGCCGGGTGAGAGCAGGAACGCCACGACGTCGGCGACCTCGGCCGGGGTGCCGACCCGGCCCAGGGGGTGCAGCGCGGCCATCTGCTGCGCCACCTCCGGGTGGGCGGCCAGGTGCTGCTCGTAGCGGGTGGTGGTGATCGACCCCAGGGCGACGGCGTTGGTGCGGATGCCGTCGGGGCCGTGGTCCACCGCGACGGCCCGGGTCAGCCCTTCGACGGCGGCCTTGGCGGTGGCGTAGGGCAGCGCCCCGCGCACCGGTCGCTGGGCCTGGTGGGAGGAGACGTTGACGATCGCCCCCGGGCGGTCGTGACGGCGGTAGTGGTTGACGGCGGTGTGGCAGCCGGTCAGGGCCAGCACCAGGTTGGCGGTGACGGCCCGCTCGATGTCCTCGACGCCGGCGCTCAGCAGGGTGGCGTCGCAGAAGACGGCGGCGTTGTTGACCCACCCGCTCAACGGTCCCAGCGCCTCGGCGCGCTCGGCGGCGCGGACCGCGACCGCGGGGTCACCGGCGTCACCGGTGAGCAGGTGAACGTCGTCGTGCCGCCGGGCGAGGTCACCGGAGAGGTCACCGGTGACGTCGACGACGACCGGCCCGTCGCGGGTGAGGCGTTCGGCGATGACGCGGCCCACGCCCCGCGCGGCACCGGTGACGACGAAGGAGGGGCGGACGGGCACGGGTGGGCTCCTCGACGGCGGGGCGGAGGCAGGGGCGGACACCCCGAGCGTGGTCGGTGCCCGCCGGGACGCCCACCCCCGACGTGCGGGTCGGCCGGAACCCGTCGGGGAACGGGCTTGACCTTGGTGCTGCATCAACCCTCCACCCTGGTCCCAGGCGTTCCCGCGCAGGGCGGGAGCGGCTCGACGAGGAGGAAGCGGAAGATGTCGGCTCTCATCGAGAAGGTCGTCGGCGACATCGGCGAGAAGAAGCGGTGGCAGCAGTACCGGGCGCGGGTGCGGGAACTCCCGCCCGGTCACCGGACGGCGGTCGAGGCGCTGGAGCGGTACCTGCTGCGCCGCGGGGCGATCACCGAGGGCGGTGTCCTCGTGGACCTGCACGAGGAACTCGTGGGGACCTTCGAGCAGGCCGCCTCGCGGGGCACGCCGATCGGCGAGGTCGTCGGCGCCGACCCCGTCCGGTTCGCCGAGGTCCTGCTGGGCGGGTACGCCGCGGGCGAGTGGATCGCCGGGGAGCGGCAGCGGCTGGTCGCCGCGTTCGCCGCCGCGCAGGCGCAGGACGGCGCGGCCTCGTGAGCACCGCGACCGCTGCCGGGCCCGCGATCCGGGTGCGGGGCCTGCAGAAGGCCTACGGCGAGCTGGAGGTGCTGCGCGGGGTGGACTTCGAGGTGGCGCGCGGGAGCGTCTTCGCGCTGCTGGGCTCGAACGGGGCGGGCAAGACCACCGCCGTGCGCATCCTGTCCACCCTGCTGCGGGCCGACGCCGGGACGGTGAGCGTGGACGGTTTCGACGTCGCGACCCGGGCGGGACGGGTGCGGGAGTCGATCAGCCTCACCGGGCAGTTCGCCGCCGTGGACGGGATCCTCACGGGGCGCGAGAACCTCGTGCTGGTCGCCGGGCTGCGCCACCTGCGGCACCCGGGCCGGATCGCCGACGAGCTGCTCGCCCGGTTCGGGTTGACCGAGGCGGGCGGCCGGAGGGCGTCGATGTACTCCGGGGGGATGCGCCGCCGGCTGGACATCGCCATGAGCCTCGTCGGGGACCCGCCGGTCCTCGTGCTGGACGAGCCGACCACGGGGCTGGACCCGCAGTCGCGCCTGGAGGTGTGGCGGAGCGTGCGGGAACTGGCCGAGCGCGGGACGACGGTGCTGCTGACCACGCAGCAGCTGGAGGAAGCCGAGGCACTGGCGGACCGGATCGCGATCCTGCACCGGGGACGCGTCGTCGTCGAGGGCACGCTGGAGGAACTCCGGGGGCTCCTGCCGCCCGCGGAGGTCGAGCGCGTCGAGAAGCTGCCGTCCCTGGAGGACGTCTTCCTCGCCCTCGTCGGCGGGGAACGAGCCGGCGGGGAACGGGCCGGCGGGCGCGCGCCGGGCACGGGGCGGGGGTGAGGACGGTGGTGGCGACGCACGCCCTCGCGGACACCGCCCGCCTGACCGGGCGGTCGCTCAAGCACGTCACGCGCAGCCCCGACACGATCATCACGACCGCCGTCATGCCCGTCGCGATCATGCTGCTGTTCGTCTACGTCCTCGGCGGCGCGATCGACACCGGGCCGCGGGCGGGCTCGGGTTCCTACGTCGACTACACGCTGCCCGGGATCCTGCTCATCACCGTCGCGATGGGCGTCTCCTACACGGCGTTCCGGTTGTCCACCGACGTGCAGGGTGGTTTCTTCGACCGGTTCGGCTCCCTGCCCATCGCCCGGTCGGCGCCGCTGTGGGCGCACGTGCTGACCTCGCTCGCGGCGAACCTCACCTCGCTCGTGCTCGTGGTGGGTGTCGCGCTGCTGATGGGTTTCCGCAGCGGGGCCGGCGTGCTGGGTTGGCTCGCAGCCGTCGGCGTCCTGGTCCTGTTCACCCTGGCGCTGACCTGGGTGGCGGTGGTCGCCGGGTTGTCTGCGACGTCGGCGGAGGGCGCGGGCGCGTTCTCCTACCCGTTGATCCTGCTGCCCTTCGTCAGTTCCGCGTTCGTGCCGACCGGGCCGATGCCCGGGCCGGTGCGGTGGTTCGCCGAGCACCAGCCGGTGACCTCGATCGTGGACACCCTGCGGGCCCTGTTCGCCGGGCAGCCCGTCGACGCGGGCGCCTGGGTGGCGCTGACCTGGTGCGTCGGTGTCCTCGTCCTCGCCCAGGTGCTCGCGTCGGTCGTCCACCGCCGCAGGAACGCCTGAGGGAGGATGCGGTCGTGCTCACCATCAGCCAGCTCGCCGCGCACGCCGGGGTGACCGTGGCCGCGGTGCGCCACTACCACCGGATCGGGCTGCTGCCCGAACCCGACCGCGACCGCTCGGGGTACCGCAGCTACGACGCGGCGGCGGTGGTGCGGCTGATCCGCATCCACGTCCTGGCCAGCGCCGGGGTGCCGCTGGCGCGGGTGGGGGACCTGCTGGACGCCGACGCGCAGGAGTTCACCGAGGGCGTCCGGGAGATCGACGCGCGGCTGCGGGCCGAGGTCCGCCGGTTGCGGGAGACCCGCGAGCGGCTGGCCCGGCTCGCCGCCGGTGAGCAGCTGGCGCTCCCGGCCAGCGTGGTCGGCTACCTGGACCGGCTGCGCGGGCTGGGGGTGGAGGAACGCTACGTCGAGAAGGAGCGCGACGCCTGGATCGTCATCGCGGCCCGGATGCCCGACCAGATCGACGCCATCATCGCCGACAAGCACGAGCGCCTGGACGACCCCGACCTCGTGCGGCTCTACAGCCTGCTGAGCAGCGCCCTGGACTGGAGCGCCGAGGACCCGCGCGTGGTCGAGACCGCTGACGTCCTGGACCGCATCATGACGCGGGCGTTCGCCGCCGGCGACGTCGGCGGGGAGGGCCCGGACGACGAGGTGGTCGCCCTGCTGGACGCCGCAGCGGCCGGGACCTCCCCCGCCGCCGGGCGGCTGCTCGCCCTCCTGGAGGAGCGGGGCTGGAAGGGCATCACGCGCGTGCGGCGCGTCCCCGCCGCGCCGAGCCGCGCGTAGCCCCCGACGCCGCGGTGTGCCGGTCCGCCCCCGGCGGGGAACTGGTGGCCGTGCGCGGGCTACTGGCGCAGCCTGGTCCCGGGCTGGCTGGAGCTGTCCGCCGGCAGGTCGACCTGACCGCCCGCGAACTCCTTGGGCCGGAACCGCCCGGCCCGCAGCCGGCTCTCGATGTCCTCCAGGCTGTGCCCGGTCAGTTCCGGCATCTTCCGGAACAGGAACACGAACGCGGCGACGTTGAACGCGGCGTACAGCCAGAACGTCTGCCCCGTCCCGATGGTGTCCATGACGGTCAGCAGCGTCAGCGTGATGAGCAGGTTCGTCCCCCACAGCGACGCCGACTGCGCGGCGGCCCCGGCGGCCCGGGTGGCCAGCGGGTAGATCTCCGAGCCGGTCAGCCAGCCCATGAGCTGGATGCCGCCGGCGGTGAAGGCCATGAACGCGATGAGGGTGGCGATGATCCACGGCACCTGCGCCTTGCCGTCGTTCCCCGTGACGAAGAACGTGCCCAGCACGATCAGCATCAGCGCGGCCCCGGGCAGGGTGAGCAGGGTCAGGCGCCGGCGCCCGACGCGGTCGATGACGGCCAGGCCGATGAGCTGGACCACGAGGTACGTGGCCCCCAGCCCGACGGAGACCCGCAGCGCCGTGCTGTCGGGGAAGCCGTTGTCGGTGAGGATCGTCGGGGAGTAGTACACGATCATCTCGATGCCGGACAGCTGGGTGAAGACCGCCAGCCCGCACCCGACGACCAGCGCCGGCCGCACCCACGCCTCCCGCAGCCCCCGCCAGCCGCGCGTGCTGGCCCGCTGCTCCTCCTCGACGAGCTCGCTCATCTCCGCCAGCTCACCGCTGACGTCGGCGCCGCCGGGGCGGACCCGTTCCAGGGACCGCCGGGCGTCGTCGCCGCGGTCCGCCGTCAGCAGCCACCGCGGGCTCTCCGGCAGGCGCAGCATGAGGGCGAACATGACGGCCGCGGGGACGGCCGCGGCGCCGATGGAGACGCGCCAGTCGACGGCCTCGCTGGCGCCCACCAGCGTGGCCAGCAGGATCCCGACGCCGATGGCGATCTGGAAGCACAGCACGAGCCGGCCGCGGTACTTCGTGGGCGCGAGCTCGGCGACGTACACCGGGGCGGTCTGGGTGGCCCCGCCCACGGCGAAACCCAGCACCAGGCGCGCCAGGGACAGCAGCTCGGGGTTCGGGGCCAGCGCGGCCCCGACGGTGCCGACGACGAACACCACCGCGACGACGAGCAGGGTGCCGCGACGGCCGCGACGCTCCCCCAGGCGGCTGCAGGTCAGCGCACCGATCACCGCCCCGGCGAGGATCGAGGCCGCGATGAGCTGCTCCCAGCCGTTGCCGATCTCGAACTCGTCGCCGATCTGGAGCAGCGCGCCGGAGATGATGCCGGTGTCGTAGCCGTAGAGGAGCCCGGAGATCGCCGAGACGAGGGCGACGACGACCACCGCCCCCGTCAGCCCGTTCCCGTCCGCAGTGCGTCCCCGCCCGGTCGTTGGGCTCACGGTTCCTCCAGCGTCCCCCGGGGGCGGCTGCCCCGACGTCCCAATCAAGCACTCCCGCGCGCGGACCGCCCGTCGGGGCGTGTGCCGCCGCCGCGGGCCGTCCGCGAGGATCGGGGTCCGCACCGCACCCGAGGAGGCCCCCCGTGACGACCCGCCCGGCCCGACGCTTCGACCAGGTCGACGTGTTCTCCCCCGACCTCCTGGGCGGGAACCCGCTGGCCGTCGTGCACGACGCGGACGGCCTCGACGACGAGGTCCTGCGCCGGTTCGCGGCGTGGACGAACCTGTCCGAGACGGCGTTCCTGCTGCGCCCCACCGACCCCCGCGCCGACTACCGCGTCCGCATCCTCACCCCCGACGAGGAGTTCGACTTCGCGGGGCACCCGACGCTGGGTTCGGCGCAGGCGTGGCTGGCCGCGGGCGGGACCCCCCGGCGCGACGGGGTCGTGGTGCAGGAGTGCGGGATCGGCCTGGTCGAGGTGCGCACCGACGGGGAGCGCCTGAGCTTCACCGCCCCGCCGCTGCTGCGCGAGGAACCGCTGGGGCCCGCGCTGCGCGAGCGCCTGCTCCGGGGCCTGCACCTGGACGGGGACCGGCTGGTGGCGGGCGCGCACCTGGACAACGGGCCCGGCTGGGTGGTGGTGCGGGTCCCCGACGCCGCGACGGTCCTGGCGCTGGACCCCGACCCGGCCGAGCTGGCCGGCCTGTCGGTGGGGGTCGTGGGGAACCACCCCGCCGGGCACGGGTGCGCGGTGGAGGTGCGCGCCTTCAGCGTCTCCCGCGACGGCCGGACCCTCGTGGAGGACCCCGTGACGGGCAGCCTCAACGCGGCCGTGGGGCAGTGGCTGGGCGACCTGCCGGACCGCTACGTCGCGGCCCAGGGCGCCCGGCTGGGCCGCCGCGGCCGGGTGCACGTCGTGCGCGAGGGCGGGCAGGTCCACGTGGGCGGCGCGGCGCGGGTCGTGGTGTCCGGCCAGGTGCGCCTGTGAGGCCCGCCCCGGGTCAGGCGCCGCCGCGCACGGCGTGGCGCAGCAGCACCGCGCCGCCGTCGAACCGCCGCACCTCCAGCAGGTCCAGGTCGACCCGCAGTCCCGTCGGCAGGGCCGGTCTGCCCCCGCCGACGCTCACGGGGTGCAGGAGCAGCAGGCACTCGTCGACCAGGCCGTGCCGGAACGCCTCCGCCCCCAGCGTCGCGCCGCCCACGCTCACGTCCCGGTCCGAGGTCTCCTTCAGCCGCCGGACGGCGTCGGGGTCGAAGCGCCGCTCCAGCCGCGTCCGCGCCGTCGGGACCTGCGCGAGCGTCGAGGAGTAGACGACCTTGTCGGCGTCGCGCCAGATCCCGGCGTACTCGCGCACGACGGCCGGTTCGCCCGCCAGCCACTCGTCGTCCTCCCAGACGCGCATGGTCTCGTACATGCGCCGGCCGTACAGCGACGTGCCGATCCCCCGCTCGTGCTCGTTCCAGAACGCGTGCACCTCCTCGTCGGGCACGGACCAGTCGAAGGCGCCGTCGGCGTCCTCGAGGTGGCCGTCGAGCGAGGTGTTGGCGGCGTAGACCAGCTTGCCCACGGGTGCCTCCGGGTGGACGGGGCTCCAGCCTCCCCGGTCGTGGTGCCGGGGGCAAGGTGCACCGGTGGACGGGCCCGTACCGTGCGGGGGTGACCGACGAGGAGATCCGGGCCGAGTTCGAACGACGGCTGCGCGAGCACGTCGACCCCGGTCTCGTCCGCGACGGCGACGTCCACGTCCTGCACCGCTGGGACCGCCGGGCGCAGGACCCCCCGTTGCGGCTGCACGCCACCGCGGGGCAGCTGGGGCGCCGCTGCCGCGTGGACGAGGGCACCCGCGACGCGCTGTGGCCCGGTTCCCCCGTCGAGGTCGCCGGCCTGAACCTCCTGTTCGTGAACCTCGACGAGGTCGTCGACCTCGCCCTGGACACCGCCCCGGGCGACGTCACGTCGTGCTCGACCCGTACCTGGCCGTGCTCACCGACCCGTCGGTCCCCGACGAGGAACCCCCACCGCCGCCGTCCCTGCCGGACCCGCCCCCGGGGGAGCACCGGTGGGTGGCCCACGCACCGCTCAGCGGTGAGACGTTCCCCCCACCGGGGCCGGACCCGCTCGGCGGGTGAACGCGACGCCCGCGCGGGCGCGCCCTCAGACCTTCCCGCGCAGCAGGCGGCGGAAGTAGACCTGCGGCAGGACGTACCGGTCGAACCACCACGCCGACCGGCGCGGCGTGAACGGGGCCGGCAGCGGCAGGGGGCGGGGTCCGCTGCGGTCGGCCTGCACGAGCATGAGCGCCTTCCGCGAGGTCGTCACCGGCATCACGGTGTACCCGTCGTAGGAGCGCAACCGGCGCCCGACGCGGGCGGCGGCGAGGTTGTGGGCCAGCACCTTCACCTGCTTGCGCAGCGCCCCGCCGGAGGAGCGGGTGCCGATCGAGGCGGCGTCGCCGAGCGCCCAGACGTCGGGGTGGTCCCGGGACCGCAGCGTCAGCGGGTCGACGTCGACGAGCCCGGCGGGCGAGGAGCCCCCCAGCCCGCTGTCGGTGATCCACCCGGGGGCGCGGTAGTGCGGCACGACGTGCGCGTAGGCGACGTCGTCCAGCCGCCGGGTGCCGTCGGGGGTGTCCACCTCGACCGAGCGCAGCACCGGGTCCACGGCCCGCACCCGGGACCGGCGCAGCACCGTGACGCCGTAGGAGGCGAACGCGGCCTCCAGGTGCTCGTCGGCCCCGGCCACGTCCAGCGCCCGCTCCTCCGGCAGCACCACGGTGACGTCCAGGTCGCCCAGCACGCCCTGGCGGCGCCAGTGGTCGCAGGCCATCAGGGCCGGTTTGAGGGCGGTGGGACCGCACGGGGCGGGTTCGGGCGGGACGGTGAAGACCACCGTGCCCCGCCGGACCCCCTTCAGCGCGGGCCACACCAGGGGCGCCGAGCCCGGGACGTACGTCGACCCCGCCCACCCGGCGGCGTAGGCGTCCTGCAGGCCCGGGGTCGCGGCCCAGTCCTCCCGCATCCCGGGGCACAGCACCAGCGTGGTGTACGTGATGACGGCTCCCCGCGCGGTCCGCACGGTGCGCGTCCCGGCGTCGACCGACGCGACGGCGTCCTGCACCCAGCGGCACCCCTCGGGCAGCACCGTGGCCGTGGGGCGTTCCACGTCGGCCGGGGTGGCCCGGCCGGCCCCGACGTAGTTCAGCAGCGGGCGGTAGCGGTGCACCGGCGACGGTTCGACGATCGCGACGTCGCGGGCGCCGTCGCGCAGGATCTTGGCGGCCAGGGAGGTCCCGGCGTTGCCGGCCCCCACGACGAGGACGTCGGCGTGGGTGACCGGCTCGCCGGGGCGGGCGGGAGGGCGCGGGGTGGGCACGGGGCAACCCTCACCGCCGGACCCCGCTCCCGCCAGTCGGCGCGGCGCGGCCTCAGACCAGCCGCATCGCCTCGGTGAGGGTGGCCCGCAGGACCTGCTCCATCTCGTCGAACTCCGCCTGCCCGGACGTCAGCGGCGGCGCGACCTGGATGACGGGTTCGCCGCGGTCGTCGGGCCGGCAGTACAGGCCGTTGCGGAACAGGGCCCCGGGCAGGAACTGCTTGATGAGCGTCTCGCGCTCGTCCGGCCCGAACGTCTCCTTCGTCGCCTTGTCCTTGACGAGCTCGACGGCCCAGAAGTAGCCGTCGCCGCGGACGTCGCCGACGATGTCGAGGTCGAGCAGCTTGCGCAGGGTGGCGCCCAGCGCCTGCTCGTTGTCCAGGACGTTCTGGTTCAGGCCCTCGCGCTCGAAGATGTCGAGGTTGGCCAGCGAGACGGCCGCCGAGACGGGGTGACCGGCGAAGGTGTACCCGTGCGGGAAGAAGTTCTTGCCCTGCAGGAACGGTTCCATGACGCGGTCGGTGGTGATCATCGCGCCGATGGGCCCGTACCCGGAGCTCATGCCCTTGGCGCAGGTGATGATGTCCGGCTGGTAGCCGAACTTCTCGGCCGCGAACATCGTGCCGTGGCGGCCGAAGCCGCAGATGACCTCGTCGGAGACGAGCAGCACGTCGTGGCGGTCGCAGATCTCGCGGACCCGCTGGAAGTACCCCGGCGGCGGGGTGAAGCACCCGCCGGAGTTCTGCACCGGTTCCAGGACCACGGCGGCCACGGTCTCGGGGCCCTCGAAGAGGATGGCCTCCTCGATGCGGTCGGCCGCCCACTTCCCGAACAGCACCGGGTCGGTGGGGGCGCCCATGCGCTCGGCGCGGTAGATGTTCGTGTTCGGCACCCGGAAACCCCCCGGGGTCAGCGGCTCGAACGCCTGCTTCATGGCCGGCAGGCCCGTGATGGCCAGCGCGCCCTGCGGGGTGCCGTGGTAGGCGGTCGCGCGCGAGATCACTTTGTGCTTCATCGGTTTCCCGGTGAGCTTGAAGTACTGCTTGGCGACCTTCCAGGCGCTCTCGACGGCCTCACCGCCACCGGTGGTGAAGAACACCCGGTTCAGGTCCCCGGGGGCGTACCCGGCGATCCGGTCGGCCAGCTCGATCGCCGGCTCGGTCGCGTACCCCCACACGGGGAAGAAGGCCAGCTCGCGGGCCTGCTTGGCCATGACCTCGGCGAGCTCGGCGCGGCCGTGGCCGACCTGGACGACGAACAGGCCGGACAGGCCGTCGAGGACCTTGCGGCCCTGGTCGTCCCAGATGTACGCGCCCTCGCCCTTGACGATGACGGGCGCGGGCCGGTCCTGGTAGGCGCCCATGCGCGCGAAGTGCATCCACAGGTGGTCGCGGGCGGCCTCGGTGAGCCCGGAGCCCCCCGTCCCCGCCACGCTCTGCTCGGTCACGGTCATGTCCGCCTCCTCCAGGTCGCACGACGTGCGGTTCCGATCGTCCCAGCCTGGCCGTGGGCGGCCGCGAACTCCAGCGACGTTCCGTCGGCCCCCGGCCCCGTGCGCCGACGTCCCGTCGTACCCTCGGCCCGTGCTGACGGTCGCCGACGTCCTGGCCCTGCCGGTGCTCGCGGGCGGGTCCCCGCACGTCGTGGCCGGGCACGACCGCCTCGACGCACCCGTGCGCTGGGCCCACGTCACCGAGCAGGCCGACGTCGCGGGCCTCCTCGACGGCGGCGAGCTGCTGCTGTCGACCGGCCTGGGCTGGCGCGGCGCCGCGTTCGACGCGCGGGCGTTCGTCACCTCCCTCGTCGAGGCCGGGGTCGCCGGGCTCGTCGTCGACGTCACCGAGCACCTCGTCGCCCTGCCCCCCGAGCTGGTGCGGGCGGCGCGCGCCGCGGCGCTTCCGCTGGTGGAGCTGCACCGGGTGGTCCGCTTCGTGGAGGTCACCGAGCAGATCCACGGCCGCCTGCTGCACGACCAGTACGAGCGGCTGCGCTTCGCCGAGCAGGTGCACTCGACGTTCGCCTCGCTGGCGGCCGCCGCGACCTCCACGCAGGAGGTCCTGGACCGGGCGGCGGGGCTGCTGGGCGGCCCGGTCGTGCTGGAGGACCTCGGTCACCGCGCCGTGGCGCACGCCGCCGGACCCCACGGGGCCGGGTTGCTGGTGGACTGGCCCCGCCGGTCGCGGCGCGAGGCCGCCAACGAGGGGTGGCTCGTGGTCGCCGCGGGCCCGGCCGGGGACCGCTGGGCCCGCCTCATCGCCCCGGGCCCCGTCGCGGCCCCGGACGGCCGGCTCGTGCTGGAGCGCGCCGCGGAGGTCCTGACGGTCCTGCGCCTGCTCCAGGGCGGCACGGCCGGCGGGGACGACCTGGCGCTGCGCGCCCACGACGACCTCGTCCACGACCTGCTGCGGGCCCGCGCCGTCGACGAGACCGCGCTGCGGCAGCGGCTGCGGGCCCTGGGGGTCAGCGCCCGCGGCGGCTACACCGCCGTCGCGGTGGTCGGCGCCGAGCGGGCCGAGGTGTCCCGGGCCCTGGCCGCCACCCGGGTCCCGGGGGTCACCGGCACGGTCGGCGACCGCGAGGGACCCGTCGTCGGGGTGCTGCTGGTGGGCGCCGCCCGCACCGTCGAGGAGTGCCTGCCGCGGCTGGCGGCGGCGCTGCCGGGCGCGGCGACGCTGGCGACCTCCGACCACGTCGAGCAGATCAGCGCGACGGGGCCGGGGTTCGCCGAGGCGCGGCACGTCGCGCAGGTGGCCGCGGCCTCCCCGGGCCGCGCGCCCGGGCAGGTGCACCGCACCGCCGACCTGGGGGTGCGCGGGCTGCTGTGGCGGCTGCGGGCGGACGCGCGGCTGGCGGAGTTCGCCGAGCTGCAGCTCGCGCCGCTGCTCGACCGCGCCGACGACCTGGCGCTGCTGCGCGACTACCTGGAGGTCGGCGGGTCCATGACGCGGCTGGCCGGGCGGCTGCACCTGTCGCGGCCGGCCGCGTACGGGCGGGTCGAGCGGCTGTCCCGGCGGCTGGGGCGCGACCTGGAGGACCCCGAGGTGCGCCTGGGCCTGCACCTGGCCCTGCTCACCGAGCCCACGTCCCCCGGCTCCCCCGGCCCGGCCGGTTCCCCGGGCGGCGGTCCCTGACGGGCGCGCGGTGGCTATGTTCGGGGCCATGCGCCTCACGCACTTCGGCCACTCGTGCCTGCTGGTGGAGACCGGCGCCGCCCGGGTGCTCGTGGACCCGGGCACGTTCAGCCACGGCTTCGAGGAGCTGGAGGACCTGGACGCGGTCGTCGTCACGCACGCCCACCCCGACCACGTCGACCTGGAGCGGCTGCCGACGCTGCTGGAGGCCAACGACGGCGTCCTGCTGCGGGCCGAGCCGTCGACGGCCGCCTCCCTCGCGGAGTCGGGCCTGCCCGCCGAACCCCTGCACCCCGGGGAGTCCGTCGCGTTCGCCGGTGCGCGGGTGGCGGCCGTCGGGGGGCGGCACGCCCTCATCCACGCCGACGTCGCCCGCATCGGCAACGTGGGGCTGCTGGTCTCGGCCGAGGGCGAGCCGACGCTGTTCCACCCCGGCGACGCCTACGAGGCCGTCCCCTCCGGCGTCGACGTCCTGGCCGTGCCGGTGAACGCGCCGTGGGCGGCGTCGAAGGAGACCGTGGACTTCGTGCGGGCCGTGGGCGCCCCCGTCGGGGTGCTCATCCACGACGGGCTGCTGTCCGCGCCGGGGCGGGCGGTGTACGGCGGGCACGTCCGCACCCTCGGCGGCCTGGACGTGCGCGAGTTCGAGGGCCCGCTGGAGCTCTGACCCGCGCCCCCGCCCCGGTGCGGCACACTCGTCCCGTGCCGAGCCTGTTGATCACCGGGGCCTCCGTCGCCACCGTCGACCCCGCCGGGACCGAGCACCGCACGGGGTTCGTCCTCGTGCGCGACGGTGTCGTCGCCGCCGTGGGCGCGGGCGACCCGCCCGCCGGGACCACCGCCGACCGCGTGGTCGACGCGCGCGGGCACCTGGTGACGCCGGGGTTCGTCAACACCCACCACCACCTCTACCAGTGGGCGACGCGGGGTTTCGCCGTCGACTCCGGCCTGTTCGACTGGCTCGTCACGCTGTACCCGGTCTGGGCCCGGCTCGACGCGACCGACGTCGAGGCCGCCGCCCGCGCCGGGCTGGCCCGGCTGGCCCTCAGCGGCTGCACGACGACCAGCGACCACCACTACCTGCACCCGCACGACGGCGGCGACCAGCTCGCCGCGACGGTCGGGGCCGCCGCGACGGTGGGGCTGCGGTTCTCCCCCACCCGCGGGTCGATGGACCTGGGGACCTCCGCGGGCGGGCTGCCGCCGGACTCGGTCGTGGAGACGGTCGACGTGGTCCTGGCCGCCACGGCCGACGCGGTGGCCCGCCACCACGACCCCTCCCCCGGTTCCATGGTCCGCGTCGGCGCCGCGCCCTGCTCGCCGTTCTCGGTCTCCCCGGACCTGCTGCGGCAGACGGCCGCGCAGGCCGCCGAGCTGGGCATCCGGCGGCACACCCACCTCGCCGAGACCGACGACGAGGAGGAGTTCTGCGCCCGCGTGTTCGGCCGGCGGCCCGTGGAGGTGCTCGAGGACCTGGGGTGGCTGGGCCCGGACGTGTGGCTGGCGCACTGCGTGCACCTGTCCGACGCGGACATCGCGACGCTGGCCCGCACGGGCAGCGCGGTGGCGCACTGCCCCAGCTCGAACGCGCGCCTCGGGGCCGGCGCGGCCCGCGCCCGCGACCTGCTGGACGCCGGGGTGCCGCTGGGCCTGGGGGTCGACGGCGCCGCCTCCAGCGAGCAGGGCAGCCTGGCCGACGAGCTGCGGCAGATGGTCTACACCGCGCGGCTGCGCGGGGGCCCGGCGGCCATGAGCGCCCGCGACGCGCTGCGGGCGGCCACGGCCGGCGGGGCCGCGGTGCTCGGCCGGGCCGGGGAGATCGGCTCGATCGAGGTCGGCAAGCGCGCCGACCTGGCCGTGTGGGACCTCACCGGGCTGGGGCACGCCGACCTCGACGACCCGGTCGTGGCGCTCGTCATCGGCCCCACGCCGCCGCTGGCGCTGTCGACCGTCGAGGGGCGCGTCGTCGTCGAGGACGGCGAGCTGCGCACGACGTCCGAGCAGCAGGCGGTCACCGACCTCGTCGCCGCCCGCCGGCGGGTCCTCGACCGGGCCTGACCGGAACCCGGCCCTCCGGGCGCGGGGGCCCCTCTCCCCGCGACCCGGCCCGGAGCGGCACCGCGGCGGCGGGCAGGATGGGCGCGTGCCCAGCAGCCCCGTCCTGTTCCTCGCCGTCCCCGCCGCCGACGGCACGACGACGTTCACCCCCGCGGACGCGCTCGCGCCGCAGCTGCGCGTCGACGACCTCGGCGCGACGCGCGGCGACGGCGTCTTCGAGTCCGTCGCCGTCGTCGGCGGCACGCCGCAGGGCCTGGCCCACCACCTCGACCGGTTCGCCCGCTCGGCCGCCCTGCTGGACCTGCCCGCGCCGGACACCGCGGCGTGGGCGGACGCGGTGCACCGGGCCGCGGCGGCCCACGAACCCCGCCCGGAGCTGCTCGCCAAGCTCGTCCTGACCCGCGGGGTGGAGGGCTCGGGGGTCCCCACGGGCTGGGTGCACGTGTTCCCCGGCGCCGACCACACCGAGCAGCGCACCGCGGGGATCGACGTCCTCGCCCTCGAACGGGCCTACCCCAGCGACGTCGTGGTCCGCGCCCCCTGGCTGCTGCAGGGCGCCAAGACGCTGTCCTACGCCCTGAACACGGCCGCCCTGCGGTACGCCCGCGCCCACGGCGCCCACGACGTCGTGTTCGTCTCCACCGACGGCGACGTCCTGGAGGGCCCGAACTCGACCGTGCTGGCCAGGTTCGCCGACCGCTGGGTGACGCCGCCGCCGGAGCTGGGGATCCTCGACGGCACGACGCAGGCCCGCGCGTTCGCGTGGGCGCGCGGCCGGGGCGACCGCACGGAGGTCGCCCGGCTCGGCGTCGACGACCTCAAGACCGCCGACGCCCTGTGGCTGTTGTCCAGCGGCCGGCTGTCCGCCCCGGTCCGCAGCCTCGACGGCGTCCCCCGTCCCACCGACGCCGCCCTGCAGGCCGAGCTGCTGCACCACCTGCTGACCGTGGCCGACTGACCGTCACCGCCGGGCGGGGAGGTCGCGGCCGTCAGAGGCCGTAGGTCTCCAGCAGCCGCAGCCACACCTCGCTGATCGTGGGGTAGCTCGGGACGGCGTGCCACAGCCGGTCCACCGGGACCTCGCCCACGACCGCGACCGTCGCGGAGTGCAGCAGCTCCGCGACGTCCTGCCCCACGAACGTCACCCCCACGACGACCCGCCGGTCCTCGTCGACGACCATGCGGGCCCTGCCCGTGTAGCCGTCGGCCACGAGGGAGGCGCCCGCGACGTCCCCGATCTCGTAGTCGACGACCTTCACGTCCAGCCCCGCCTCGCGCGCCTGCGCGGCCGTCAGCCCCACCTGCGCGACCTCGGGGTCGGTGAAGACGACCTGCGGGACGGCGCGGTGGTCGGCCGTGGCCGTGAACCTCGACCACGGCGGCGTCTGGACGGGGCCGGCGGCGCGGGCGGCGATGACGTCACCGACGACCCGGCCGCCGTACTTGCCCTGGTGGGTGAGCTTGGGCCGGCCCGAGACGTCACCGGCGGCGTACAGCCAGGAGCCGTCGACGCCCTCGACGAGCCCGGTGTCGTCGACGCTCAGCGCGCCGCCGTCCTCCAGCCCGACGGTCTCCAGCCCGATCCCGGAGGTGGCCGGGCGCCGGCCGGTGGCGACGAGGAACTCGTCGGCCTCCACGACGGACCCGTCGGACAGCTCGACCCGGACCGCGCCGTCGCGCGTGACGCGCGCCGGGGAGACGCCCCGGCGCACGTCGACGCCGTCGGCCCGCAGCGCCGCCTCGACCAGCTCACCGGCGAACTCCTCCTGCCCGCCGAGCAGCCCGCTGCGCGCCAGGAGGGTCACGGTCGAGCCGAGGCGGGCCCAGGCCTGGGCCAGCTCGACGGCGACGACGCCGCCGCCGAGGACGGCCAGCCGGCCCGGGACGGCCTTCGCGCTCGTCGCGTCCCGCGACGTCCACGGGCGGCTGCCGGCGAGCCCGGGCACGTCGGGCAGCACCGGCACCGACCCCGTGGCCAGCACGACGGCCTGCCGCGCGGTCAGCACGGTCGTCGTCCCGTCCGAGCCGGCGACCTCGACGCGGCGCGGCCCGGCCAGCCGGGCGATGCCGCGCACGAGGGTCAGCCCGGCCGACTCCAGCCACTGCACCTGCGAGGCGTCGTCCCAGTCGCTGGTGAAGTACGTGCGGCGGGCCAGGACCCGCTCGGCGTCCAGGGGGCCGGTGACGGCCTCGGCGGCGCCGGGCAGCCGGCGGGCGGCGGCCAGCGCCTGCCCCGGGCGCAGCAGCGCCTTGCTGGGCATGCACGCCCAGTAGGAGCACTCGCCCCCGACGAGCTCCTTCTCCACCACGACGACGGACAGGCCGGTGCGGGCGGCGCGGTCGGCCACGTTCTCCCCGACCGGTCCGGCCCCGACGACGACGACGTCCACGACCTGCTCGGTCCCTCGCTCAGCGCTCACGACCCGGACGGTAGGGCCTGCGGCGGTGGTGCGGCGAGGGGGGCACGGGTGTGGTGTGATCGTCGGGTGGGTCGACGCACGGTGGAGTTCAACGCCTCTCCCCGCCCGACGCTGGGCGTGGAGTGGGAGATGGTCCTGGTGGACCGCGGTTCGCGCGACCTCGCGTCGCGGGCCTCGGAGGTGCTGGAGACCGTCGACCGGGAGGCCTCCCCCACCGGCCCGCGGATCACCAAGGAGCTGCTGCGCAACACGCTGGAGGCCGTGACGGGCGTCTGCGACACCGTCGCGGAGGTGGCCGAGGACCTGTCCGGGACGCTGTCGGCGATCCGCCGGGTGACCGACCCGCTGGGCCTGGACCTCATGTGCGCGGGCACCCACCCGTTCGCGCGCTGGGACGAGCAGCTCGTGACGCCCGACCCGCGGTACGCCGAGCTGCTGGAACGGACCCAGTGGTGGGGCCGGCAGATGCTCATCTGGGGCGTCCACGTCCACGTCGGCGTGAACTCGGTCCACAAGGTCCTGCCGATCCTCAACACCCTGCTCAACCACTACCCGCACCTGCAGGCCCTGTCGGCGAGCTCGCCGTACTGGACGGGTTTCGACACCGGGTACGCCAGCAACCGGGCGCTGATGTTCCAGCAGCTGCCCACGGCGGGGCTGCCGTTCCAGTTCGAGCGCTGGACCGAGTTCGAGGACTACGTCGACGACATGTTCGTCACGGGCGTCATCGACGGGCTGTCCGACGTCCGCTGGGACGTCCGCCCCTCCCCGCGGTTCGGGACCATCGAGGTCCGGGTGTGCGACGGGACCCCCACGATGCGGGAGCTGCGGGCGATGACGGCGCTGGTGCACTGCCTCGTCGTGCACCTCGACGACCGCCTGGAGGCGGGCGAGGAACTGCCGACGATGCCGCCGTGGCACGTGCAGGAGAACAAGTGGCGGGCCGCCCGCTACGGCCTGGACGCCGAGATCGTCGTCGACGCCCGCGGCCGCGAGCGGCTGGTCACCGACGACCTCGACGAGTGGCTGAACCGGCTCGAACCCGTCGCCCGGCGGCTGGACTGCGCCGACGACCTCGCGCTGGTCGCCGACGTCCCGCGCCGCGGGGCGAGCTACCAGCGACAGCGGGCGACGTTCGAGGCGGCGTGCGCGCGGGGCGAGGCCGACCCCCTGCACCACGTCGTGGACGCGCTGGTGGCGGAACTGCGCGAGGGGTGAGCGGCCCTCCGCGGGACGGGGCCGTCGCGGGGGCGCCCGCGGGCGCGGTGCCGCGGTGACGCTGACCTCGCGGACGTTCGGCCTGCTGTCCGCCTTCACCCGCGAGAACCCCTCGATGCGGCTGGGGCAGCTGGCCGACGCCGCGGGCCTGCCCCTGACCACGACGCACCGGATCGTGGCGGACCTGCTCGCCTGCGGGGCCCTGGAGCGCGACGCGTCGGGTTCCCTGCACGTCGGGCTGCGGCTGTGGGAGATCGGGTCCCTCGCCCCGCGCGGCCACACCCTGCGCGAGGTCGCGCTGCCGTTCCTGGAGGACCTCTACGTCGCGACCCGCGAGAACGTCCAGCTCGCGGTCCGGGAGGGGCTGGAGAGCGTGTTCGTCGAGCGCCTCACCGGCCGCGAGGCCGTGACGGTGATGACCCGGGTCGGCGCGCGGTTCCCGCTGCCCTCCACCGGTGTCGGGCGGGCCCTGCTGGCCCACGCCCCTGCCGACGTGCAGGAGCAGGCCCTGGCGCAGCCGGTGCGGCGCTGGACGGAGCGCACCGAGACCGACCCTGCGCGGCTGCGCGCCGTGCTGGCCGAGGTGCACCGCACGGGCGTGGCGATCAGCGACCGGGAGGTGACCGACGACGCCGTGTCCGTCGCCGCGCCCGTGCGCGGGCCCGGCAGGGAGGTGGTGGCGGCGGTCTCCCTCGTCGTGCGGTCCGGCACGGCCTCCACCGCCGCCCTCGTGCCGGCGGTCCGCGCGGCGGCGCTGGGCGTCTCCCGCAGCCTGGGCGCGCCACCTTCCGCTGGCCGGAAGAACGGGTGGCGCGCGACGGCGGTCCCGGACCACCCTCACCCGACCCGCGCGAGGACGCGACGGGCCGCCGAGAGCACGTCGGGAGAACCACCGTGACCGAACTGGACGCCCCGGGCCGGGTGGCCGCCAAGATCTTCCCGCACCCCCTGAACGCCTGGTACGCCGCGGCGTGGGACCACGAGGTCACCGCGAAGGCGCCGATGGCGCGCACCGTGGCCGGCCGGCCGCTGGCCCTGTACCGCACGCAGGACGGGCGCCCCGTCGCCCTCGACGACGCGTGCTGGCACCGGCTGGCCCCGCTGTCGATGGGCACGCTCGTCGGACGCGACGGCATCCAGTGCCCGTACCACGGCCTGCAGTACAACTCCGCCGGACGGTGCACGGGGATGCCCGCTCAGCGCACCGTGAACCCCAGCGCGCTCGTGACGTCCTACCCCGTCGTCGAGCGGTACCGGTACGTGTGGGTCTGGCCCGGGGACCCGTTGCTGGCCGACGCCTCGGCCGTGCCGGACATGCACCAGATGGACTCCCCCGAGTGGGCCGGGGACGGCCTGACCATCGAGGCCCCCTGCAACTACCAGCTCGTCCTGGACAACCTCATGGACCTGACCCACGAGGAGTTCGTCCACGGTTCCAGTCTCGGGCAGGCCGAGCTCAGCGAGAGCGAGTTCACCACCCGGCTGGAGGACGACGGCAGCGTCACGGTCACCCGGTGGATGCACGACGTCGAACCCCCGCCGTTCTGGCTGAAGAACATGCGCGACCGGTTCCCGGGGTTCTCCGGCCGCGTCGACCGGTGGCAGGTCATCCACTACTACGCGCCGTCGACGATCTGCATCGACGTCGGGGTGGCCGAGGCCGGCACCGGTGCCCCCGAGGGCGACCGCTCCCGCGGCGTCAACGGGTACGTGATGAACACCGTCACCCCCGAGACCGACACGACCTCGCACTACTTCTGGGCGTTCATGCGCAACTACCGCCTGGACAGCCAGCTCATCACGACCCAGCTGCGCGAGGGCGTCCGCGGGGTGTTCGCCGAGGACGAGGCGATGCTGGTCGCCCAGCAGCGGGCGATCGACGCCCACCCCGACAAGGTGTTCTACAGCCTCAGCGTCGACGCCGGCGGCATGTGGGTGCGCCGCCTGCTGGACCGGATGCTCGCCGCGGAGGGGCGCGCCGTGCCCGCCTCCGGCGCCCCGGTGCCTCGGTGAACGGCGGGGTGACCGGCGGGGTGACCGGGCGCTGGGTGACCGGCGGGGTGACCGGGCGCTGGGTGACCGCGCGGGTGGTGGAGACCGCGGACGTCGCGGTCGGCGCGCGGCGCGTCGTGCTGGAACTGCCCGGGCCGACCCGGCGCGCGGACCCGGGCAGCCACCTGGACGTGCGCGTCCCGGTGGCGGGGCGCACGGAGGTGCGGTCCTACTCCGTCGTGGACGGTTCGGCCGACGGCCGGCGGCTGGCCCTGACGGTGCTGCGCTCGGCCACGAGCCGCGGCGGTTCGGCGCACCTGCACTCGCTGGCCCCCGGGGACCCCCTGGTCTGCACGGGCCCGCTGCAGAACTTCCCCCTGCGGACCGGGGCGGAGCGGTACCTGCTGCTGGCCGGGGGCGTGGGCATCACCGCGCTGGCGGCGGCGGCCCGCACCCTGGCCCGGCGCGGTGACGCCGTGGAACTGGTCTACGCGGGCCGCTCCCGCGACCGGATGCCCTACCTGCAGGACCTGGGCGCCGAGCTCGGGGACCGGCTGCGCGTCCACGTCTCCGACGAGGGCACCCGCCTCGACGTCGCCGCGCTGGTCCGGCGGATCGCCGCGGACGCCCCCGGGACCGAGGTCCACGCCTGCGGGCCGCTGGGACTGCTCGACGAGCTGCGCGCGGCGTGGGCGCGGGCGGGGCTGCCGCCGACGGCCCTGCGCTACGAGACCTTCGGCACCTCCGGCCGCCACGAGGCGCAGGCCTTCGAGGTGCGGGTCCCCCGCTGGGGCCTCACCACCCGGGTCGGGGCGGGCAGCACCGTCCTGGAGGCGCTGCAGGCCGCGGGCGCGGACCTCATGTACGACTGCCTCAAGGGCGAGTGCGGGTTGTGCGTCCTGCCCGTCCGCGCGACGGCCGGGACGCTGGACCACCGGGACGTGTTCCTCAGCGACGAGCAGAAGGCCGCGGGCGACCGCCTGTGCGTCTGCGTGTCCCGGGTCACCGCCGCGGACGGGTCGGGGGTCGTCACCCTGGACGTCCCCTGACCCGTGCGCGGGGCGGGTCGGGCCGGCGGGTCAGGCCAGCGCGTCGGCCAGGGTGGTCGACGAGAGACCGTGCGCCGCAGCGACTTCGGCGTTGACGAGCGAGCCGTCGTGGGTGGACAGACCCGCGGCCAGCGCGGCGTCGGCCGTCAGCGCCGCCTTCCAGCCGGAGTTCGCGAGCTTGGCGACGTACGGCAGGGTCGCGTTCGTCAGCGCGTAGGTGGAGGTGTGCGGGACGGCGCCGGGCATGTTCGCGACGCAGTAGAACACCGACCCGTGGACGGTGAACGTCGGGTCGTCGTGGGTCGTGGGGCGGGAGTCCTCGAAGCAGCCGCCCTGGTCGATGGCGATGTCGACGAGCACCGACCCCGGGCGCATCTGGGCGACGAGCTCGTTGCTCACCAGCTTCGGCGCCCTGGCCCCCGGGACGAGGACGGCGCCGATGACGAGGTCGGCCGAGCGGACCGCGCGGGCCAGTTCGTAGGAGTTCGAGACGATGGTGCGCACGGCGCCGCCGAAGCGGGCGTCGACCTCGCGCAGCTTGGGGATGGACAGGTCCAGCACGGTGACCTCGGCGCCCATGCCGAGGGCGATCTGCGCGGCGTTCTGCCCGGACACCCCGGCCCCGATGACGACGACGTCGGCGCCGCGGACACCGGGGACGCCGCCCATGAGGACCCCGCGGCCGCCGGCCGCGCGCATCAGGGAGTAGGCGCCGACCTGCGGCGCGAGCCGGCCGGCGACCTCGCTCATGGGGGCCAGCAGCGGCAGCGAGCGGTCGGGCAGCTGGACGGTCTCGTAGGCGATGGACGTCGTCCCGGCGGTGAGCAGGGCGTCGGTGCACTCGCGGGACGCGGCGAGGTGGAGGTAGGTGAACAGCACCTGGTCGCGGCGCAGCCGGTGGTGCTCGGAGGCGATCGGCTCCTTGACCTTCAGCAGCAGGTCCGCCGCGCCCCACACCTCCTCGACGTCGGACAGGACCTTGGCCCCGGCGGCCTCGTACTCCTGGTCGGGCAGGGAGCTGCCCAGCCCGGCGCCGGCCTGGACGAGGACCTCGTGGCCGTGGCCGACGAGCTCGTGGACACCGGCCGGCGTCAGCGCGACGCGGTACTCGCGGTTCTTGACCTCGGTGGGGACCCCGATGCGCATGGTGCTCACTCCTCCTCGTGCGTGTCCTCCGGTAGGTCCAGGGTGAACAGGCTTCGACCGGGCGACAAGCGGCCTGCAGAAGATTCGTGGCAGGCTTGGCTCGTGGAAGATGCTTCGAGCCGCACCCCGCCGGGAGGCGTCCAGCCGAAGAAGCTGCGACGGGTCGTGGACCCGGTCGACCGGGCGATCCTGCGCGTGCTGGCCGAGGACGCCCGCACCACGAACGCGGCGCTGGCGCAGCAGGTCGGGATCGCCCCCTCCACCTGCTTGCTGCGGGTCCGGGCGCTGCGCGAGTCCGGCGTCATCCGCGGCTTCCACGCCGACGTCGACCCCTCCGCGCTCGGGCTGGACCTGCAGGCGATGATCGCGGTCAAGCTCGCCGCCCACGCCCGCGGCAGCATGGGCCCGTTCGTGGCGCGGATGCGCCGGCAGCCGGAGGTGCTGGACGTCTACTTCGTCGCCGGGGCCGACGACTACCTGCTGCACGTCGCCGTCGAGAGCACCGCGGCCCTGCGCGACTTCGTGGCCGAGCACCTGTCGCAGGACCCGGACGTGGGGCTGACCGAGACCAGCCTGATCTTCGAGCACACCCGCGCCGCGGGCCGCTCCTGACCGCCCCCGCCCCTCCCTCGACCCTCCGGTGATCGATCAGCGCGGGGTCGAGGCGCTGGGGTCAGGGGGTGGTGGGTGGTGGGTCAGGCGCGGGAGGCGACGCACGCGCCGACCACGGGGGGTTCCAGCGGCCGCCCCACCAGGGGCGGCAGCTCCCCCGCCGGCGGGCAGACCGCGTCGGCGATGAGCAGGGCGTAGCGCCGCCAGGCGTCGGGGTGCTCGTCGCGGCTGCGGTCGGCGATGGAACCGATCATGGAGGTCACGGCCGCGACGTCGTCGCGCTCGAACCCCTGCCGCACGACGCCTTCGGCCTGCGCCCGCGCGACGACGCCGTCGATGACCGTCCACAGCCGTTCGCGCAGTTCCAGCGCCTCGGCGGTCTGCGGCGCCGCGCGCATGACGGCCGTGGACAGCGAGCGGTCGCTGGAGCGCAGCTCCATGGCCCCCAGCAGGTACTCGCGCAGGGCCTCGCGCCCGGTGGGCCGGGCGGCGGCCCGCTCGGCCAGTTCCAGGAGCGTCTCGTACTTGGCGGTCACGAGGCCGCCGAGCAGCGCGTCCTTGTCGGGGAACCGGCGGTACACCGTGCCGACCCCGACTCCGGCCTCCTCGGCGACGTCGTGGAGCGTGACGTCGAGGCCGCGCTCGGCGAAGAGCCTGCGGGCGGCGTCGACGATGAGCGCCCGGTTGCGGACGGCGTCGGCTCGCAGGGGACGGGCGGCGGTCGTGCTCACCCCCTCAGGTTACCCGGCGCCGGGAACAAGTGGACACATCTCGTCCGTTTGCGTGTACGCTGGTGGAAGTGGACGTCAGACGTCCGCTTCAGCCGGCCCGTCGCTCCTGCCGGCACCCCGATCACCTGGAGAACTCCATGAGCTCCGACACCGCACGGACGAGTGTCCCGGCGCACGCCACCGTGCACCCCAAGCACGCCGCCCCCCGCGACCACCGCTGGCTGGTCCTCGCCGTCATCGGCATCGCCCAGCTCGCGGTCGTCCTGGACGCCACCATCGTCAACATCGCCCTGCCCTCGGCCCAGCGCGACCTGGGTTTCGCCGACGACCAGCGGCAGTGGATCGTCACGGCCTACTCCCTCGCCTTCGGCTCGCTGCTGCTGCTCGGCGGCCGCCTCGGGGACCTGTTCGGCCGCAAGAACACCTTCGTCGTCGGCCTCGTCGGTTTCGCCGCGGCCTCCGTCGCGGGCGGCCTGGCCGCGAACTTCGGCCAGCTCGTCGCGGCCCGCGCCGGCCAGGGCGTGTTCGGCGCGCTGCTCGCTCCGTCCGCCCTCGCCCTGCTGACCACGACCTTCACCGACCCCAAGGAGCGCGCCCGCGCGTTCGGCGTCTTCGGCGCCATCGCCGGGTCCGGCGCCGCCACCGGGGTCCTGCTCGGCGGGGTCCTCACCGAGTACACGACGTGGCGCTGGTGCCTGTACGTGAACGTCGTCTTCGCCGTCCTCGGCGTCACCGGCGCCCTGCTGCTCATGCCGAAACCCGTCCGCGGCCACCGCCCGCGGCTGGACCTGCTGGGTACCGCGACGATCACCCTGGGCCTCATCGGCATCGTCTACGGCTTCTCCTCCGCCGAGCGCGACGGCTGGGCCGACGCCACGACCATCGCCTGCCTCGCCGTCGGCGCGGCCCTGGTCGCCCTGTTCGTCCTCGTCGAGTCCCGCGCCGCCCACCCGCTGCTGCCGCTGCGCGTCGTCCGCGACCGCGACCGCGGCGGCGCCCTCGTCGCGATCGGCCTGGTCGGCGTCGCGATGTTCGGGATCTTCCTGTTCCTGACGTACTACCTGAACCAGACCCTGGGTTTCTCCTCGCTGGAGACCGGGCTGTCGTTCCTGCCCATGCCGTTGTCCATCATGACGGCGGCCACCCAGATCACCCCGCGGCTGCTGCCCCGCGTCGGGCCGAAGGTCCTGCTGCGGGCCGGTGGGCTGACCGCCACCGCCGGGATCCTGCTGTTCCTGCGCACCGACGTCGACAGCACCTGGGCCGGGACGGTCCTGCCCGCCCTCGTGGTCACCGGCCTCGGCATGGGGCTCATCGTCTCCTCGGCGATGAACACCGCGACCGCGGGCGTGGCCCGCGAGGACGCCGGCGCCGCCAGCGCCAGCGTCAACACGTTCCAGCAGGTCGGCGGTTCCATCGGCACGGCCCTGCTGTCCACGGTGTTCGCGAGCGCCGCCGCCCACCACGGCGGGAACCCCGCCGAGGCGGTGCTGCACGGCTACCACGTCGCCTTCACCGGCGGGGCGATCGCGGCGTTCCTCGTCGCGGTGGTCTCCGGCGGCATGGTGAACCGGCACGCGGTGCGGCAGGAACGCCTCGCGGCGGTCTCCGCCGTCCCGGCGCCCAGCGCGGCGCACTGACCGCGGCGACCCGCACCCACCCGGGGCCGGGGACCGACGGTCCCCGGCCCCGAGTGCAGGTGCGGGTCAGGAGAACGCGCGGGCGACGACGGGCAGCGCCACCGTCATCGCCAGGGCGTTGAGCACCATCGCCGCGCTCGACCAGCCGCCCGCCACGTCGGACTTCGCCAGCGCGCGCGACGTGCCGATGCCGTGGGCGGCCACCCCGATCGCGAAACCCCGCGCCCGCGGGTCCCGGACGCGGACCCGGTCCAGCAGCCACGGCCCGGCCGTGGCGCCCAGGACGCCCGAGACGAGCGTCAGCACGACCGCCAGCGTCGTGTTCGCCCCGATCGTCTCCCCCACCGTGAGCGCGACGGGGGTCGTGACCGACCGCGGCAGGGTCGTGAGGACGAGGTCGTCGGGGGCTCCCAGCGCCACGAGCGCGCCGACCGTCACGGTGACGCTGACCGCTCCCGTGACGACGAGCGTGAGGAGCACCGCGAGCCGGTCGGCCAGCAGCGCCCGCCCCGAGCGCAGCAGGGGCAGCGCGAGGGCGACCGTCGCGGGCCCCAGCAGCAGGGTCAGGACCGACACCGAGGCGAGGTACTCGGCGTAGGGGATCCGCAGGACCTCCAGCACGACCGCGACGACGACCATCGTCACGAGGACGGGCGCGAGCAGCGCCGGCCGGCCCAGCCGCCGGTGCAGCTCCCCGGCCCCCAGGTAGGCGGCCAGGGTGAGCGCCAGCCCGAAACCGGGGGCGTGGACGAGCGCGTTCACGCCCCCGGCCCGCGTCGCAGCAGCCGCTGCAGCAGCAGCCCGGCGACGACCAGACCGGCCGCGAAGGACCCCACGACCGCGAGCGCCAGCGGTGCGGCCTGCTGGACGAGCGTCGACAGCTGGGTCAGCGCCCCCACGCCGGGGGGGACGAAGAGGAGCTGCAGGTGCTTCAGCAGCGGTTCACCGGCGGGTTCGGCCCGCCGCGCGAACCCCGGGAACCGCGCCCCCACGCCGAGCAGCACGACGAGCCCCACGACGGCGCCCGGGACCGGCAGGTGCGTGAGGTCGACGAGGACCGTGCCGAGCAGCTGCAGCCCCAGCAGCAGCGCCAGCGCGGCCAGCACGGCCGGGACGTGGGCGGGCCAGCCGCGAGCGGACCGCGCCGGGCCCGCGGGGGCCGGTGGGGTCAGTCCCACCAGAACCCCCACGCCCGGTGCCCGACGAGGGCGGCGGCGTGCTCCCGCACACCGCCGGGGCCGAGCTGGGTCACCTCGCCGGGGCAGAACGCCAGGTGCTCGGCGGTGACGGGCAGGGCCTGCGGGAGCGAGGCCGGCGGGGCGGCGACGCTGACGTGCAGGGTGTCGAAACCCAGCGCGACGACGCGGACGCCGAAGCGGTCCTCCCAGCTGCGCAGCACGGCGGACAGGGTCGCGGGGGCGACGTCGCTGTTGACGGCGCCGAACCAGCCGATCGCGGCGAGGACGTCGGCACCCCGGTCGGCGGCGACGAGGCCGAGGTGGTGGTGGCCGCTGCGCGTGACGAGCTCGTCGGCGAACCGGGCCGCCGCCGCGAGCGGGTCCTCGACGGCCGGCAGGGCCGGTGAGAGCCCGGGCCAGGCGGGGCCGGGCCCGTCGGGGTGCTCCTCGTCGCCCTCGAGGGCCCCGGCGTGCTGCCCGGCGAGGAACGCCTCCACGTCGACGGGCACGACGTCGGCGGGGCCGGAGAACTCCCCCACGAGCCAGGGCCGTTCGAGGTCGTCCCGGTCCAGGCCCTCCAGCAGCACCGGCCACAGACCGGTGACCGGGTGCCGCCCGGCGTGGCGGGCCCAGTCACCGGGGGCGGCCGGTGCCTCGCCCACCCACAGCACCGGGCCCGCGCCGGGCATCCCCGCGGGGGCGACGAGGCGGCCGGGGGGCAGGTCGGGGACGGCGGCGAGGAGGTCGGGCGGCGGGAGGCGGGGCACGGGACCACCGTGCCAGGCCGGGGCGGCGCCGACCACGCCGGACGCCGCTCCCCCTCCTCCTCCCTCTCCTCCCCCGGTGATCAAGCACTTGTGGACAGGAGTGCTTGATCACCGAAGTGCTTGATCACCGAGGAGGTGGGGCGGGGAGCCGGGGTCAGCCGAACCCGGGGGGTGGGCGGTGGTGGCCGGTGGCCTGCTCGTAGTCGTGGGCCAGGGCCAGCAGCGCGGCGTCGGCGCCGGGCGGGGCGACGAGCTGCAGACCGACGGGCAGCCCCTCGGGGGTGGACCCGGCGGGCACCGTGACCGCGGGGAACCCGGTGTTCGCGGTGACCCCGCAGAACGCCGTCCCGGCCCGGTCCGGGGTGGCCGGTGCGGTCGCCGTGGGCATCGCCAGCGCGGCCAGGTCGTGCGCGGCGAAGAACTCCCCGAGCAGCCGCCGGCCCGTGTCCTGCGCCGCGACCGCCGCGTCGTAGGCCGGGTTGGGGACGTCGGGCAGCGCCAGCCAGGTCGCCAGGACGTCGGGGGGCACCGTCGAGCGGCCGTCGGCGACCACGTCGGACAGCGTCAGCCGGCCGTGCGGGGCGGTCAGCTCGGCCAGCCCGTCGGGCCAGCGGGCCGGGGTGGTGCCCAGGAACGCGTCGAGGCTCGCGCGCACGTCCAGCCACCCGCCGTCGGCGAGCCGCGCGGCGAACCCCGGGGTGAACGGGACCTCCACGACGTGCGCGCCCCGCGCGGCCAGGTCGCCCAGCGCCCGGTGGACCAGCGCGTCCACCGGCGCCGCCGCGGGCCCGGTGTGGGGTTCCCACGGGAACCAGCCGATCCGCTTGCCCCGCAACGCACCGGCGGGGAACGGCGGGGCCAGCGAGGGGTCCGCCGCGAGCACCGAGGCCAGCAGGGCGGCGTCGGCGACGGACGTCGCCAGGGGCCCCACGGCGTCCTGCCGGGGCGACAGGGGCACCACCCCGTCGAGCGGGACGGTGCCGCGCGTGGGCCGGAAACCCACCAGGCCCTGGTGGGCGGCGGGGCCCAGGACCGAGCCGCAGGAGTCGGTGCCCAGCCCGGCGGGGGCGAAGCCCGCCGCGACGGCCGCGGCCGTGCCGCCGCTGGACCCCGAGGTGCTGAGCCGCCGGTCGTGGGGGTTGCGGGCCAGGCCCCGCACCGAGGAGCGGGTGAACGTCCCGTGCCAGCTGAGCTCGGACAGGTTCGTCGTGGCCAGGACGAGGGCCCCGGCCCGGCGCAGCCGGCGCACCACGACGGCGGCGTCGCGCGGCCGGTAGGTGGCCAGGGCGGCGCTGCCCGCCGACGTCGGCAGGTCACCGGTGGCGATGTTGTCCTTCACGACCAGCGGCACCCCGTGCAGGGGGCCGCGGACGGTGCCGGCGGCCCGTTCGGCGTCGAGGCGGGCGGCGTGCCGCCCGGCGGCCGGGTCGACCGCGACGAGGGCCCGCAGGCCCGGTCCGGCGGCGGAGTCGTCGTCGTGGGCGGCGGCGCGGGCCAGGTGCTCGCGCACGAGGTCCACCGAACCCGCCCGGCCCGAGGCCAGGAGGGCCAGCTCGTCACCCACCCCCCGGCCGGGGTTCACCCGGGGGGCCGGGGCGGACGGGCGACGGTCGCGGTGCGGCCGGGTGGGCGTCACCCGGCGAAGGGCTGTCCCGTCAGCCGCTCGTAGGCGTCGACGTACCGCTCGCGGGTCTTCTCCACGACCTCGGCGGGCAGTTCCGGCGGGGGCTGGGAACCCGTCCGGTCCCAGCCGGAGGCCGGGGACGTCAGCCAGTCCCGGACGAACTGCTTGTCGAAGCTGGGCTGGGCGCGGCCCGGTTCCCAGCTCTCGGCGGGCCAGAACCGCGAGGAGTCGGGGGTGAGGACCTCGTCGCCGAGGACCGTGGCGCCGTCGGCGCGGCCGAACTCCAGCTTGGTGTCGGCCAGCACGATCCCGCGCTCGCGGGCGATCCGCTCGGCGCGCCGGTACACGGCCAGGGTCAGGTCGCGCAGCTCGGCGGCCGCCTGCGCGCCGACGGTGGCGGCGACGTGCGCGAAGGACACGTTCTCGTCGTGCTCGCCGACCTCGGCCTTGGTGGCGGGGGTGAAGATCGGCTCCTCCAGCCGGGAGCCGTCGACGAGCCCGGGCGGCAGCGGGACCCCGCACACGGCCTGGTCCCGCTGGTACTCCACGAGGCCGGAGCCGGTGAGGTAGCCGCGGGCGACGCACTCCACGGGGAACATCTCCAGCTCCCGGCACACCATGGCCCGCCCCGCGACGGCGGCGGGCACGTCGGTGGACAGGACGTGGTTCGGGACGATGTCGCGCAGCTGCTCGAACCACCACAGCGACAGGGCCGTCAGGACCGCGCCCTTGCCGGGGACGGTGGTCGACAGCACGTGGTCGTAGGCGGAGATGCGGTCGCTGGCGACGACGAGCACGGTCCCGTCCCGGCCGGTGGCCGGGACGTAGAGGTCGCGGACCTTGCCGGAGTAGGTGTGCGTCCAGCCGTCGAGCTCGGGGGCGCTCACGCGCGGGCCGCCGTCAGCGCGATGTCGCGGCGGAACCGGCCGCCGTCGAGGTCGACGAGCTCCACGGCCTCGTAGGCCGCGGCGCGGGCCGCGGCGAGGTCCTCGCCGACCCCCACCACGGACAGCACGCGCCCGCCGGAGCTGACAATGCCGGTGCCGTCGGGCGCGGGGGCGGTGCCGGCGTGCAGGACGCTGGCCCCGCCGACGGCCTCGGCCTCGGCCAGCCCGCGCAGCAGCCCGCCGGTGACGGGGGCCTCGGGGTAGCCGGGCGAGGCGAGGACCACGGTGACGGCCGCGTCGTCGCGCCAGCGCAGCGGCGGCTGCTCACCGAGCGCACCCGTGGCGCAGGCGTGCAGGACCGCCCCCAGCGGAGTGGCGAGCCGGGCGAGGACGACCTGGGTCTCGGGGTCGCCGAACCGGGCGTTGAACTCGATGACGCGGGTGCCGCGGGAGGTCAGCGCCAGGCCGCAGTACAGGACGCCGCTGAAGGGGGTGCCGCGCCGGGCCATCTCGTCGACGACGGGCTGGGCGATGCGCTCGACGACCTCGGCCGCCAGCCCCGGCGGGGCCCACGGCAGCGGGGAGTAGGCCCCCATGCCGCCCGTGTTGGGGCCCTCGTCGCCGTCGAGGGCGCGCTTGAAGTCCTGCGCGGGGGCCAGCGCCACGACGGACGTGCCGTCGGTGAGGCAGAAGACGCTGACCTCGGGGCCGTCGAGGAACTCCTCCACGACGACGGGGCCGTGCTCCAGGCACGTGCGGGCGTGGGCCAGGGCCGCCTCCCGGTCCGACGTCACGACGACGCCCTTGCCGGCGGCCAGGCCGTCGTCCTTGACGACGTGCGGGGCGCCGAACGCGTCGAGGGCCGCGGCGACCTCCTCCTCGGTGGTGCACAGGTGCGCCATGGCGGTGGGGACGGCCGCGGCGGCCATGACCTCCTTGGCGAAGGCCTTGGACCCCTCCAGCCGCGCGGCCTCGCCGGAGGGCCCGAAGACGGGGATCCCGGCGGCGCGGACGGCGTCGGCGACACCCGCCACGAGCGGGGCCTCCGGGCCGACGACGACGAGGTCGACGCCGAGCCGGGTCGCGAGCGCGGCGACGGCGTCGGGGTCGGTCGCCTCCACGGGCTCGGCGGGGGCCACGAGGGCGGTGCCGGCGTTGCCGGGGGCGACGACCACGCGGTTCACCCCCGGGTCGTCGAGCAGGGCACGCACGAGGGCGTGTTCGCGGGCACCGGAGCCGATGACGAGGACGTCCACGGGCACCGAGGGTAGAGGTTCGGAGTGGCTGCCCGGTCCGCGTGCGGGATGATCGCGCCGTGCCCCGCACGATCCCGTACGCGCTGACCGTCCGCCGCCGGGCCCGCACGGGCTGGCAGCGCTGGCAGGGCTCGTGGTGGCAGATCGCGCAGTGCGGGGTGGGGGCGGGTCTGGCGTGGATGCTGGCGCAGGCGCTGTGGGACCAGCCGTACCCGGTCTTCGCGTGCGTGGCGGTCGTGGTGTGCCTGGGGGTGCAGAACAACCAGCGGCTGCGGCGGGTCGGTGAGCTCGGCGTCGGCGTCACCATCGGGGTGCTGCTGGGGACGCTCGTCGTGCACGCCGTGGGGCGCGGCCCGCTGCAGATCACCGCGATCGTGGCCGCGTCCATGTTCGTGGCCCGCTTCCTGGACTCGGGGATCCTCCTGGTCAACCAGGCGGCCCTGCAGGCGGCGTTCATCGTCGCCTACCCGCCCACGCCGGGGGGCGGGGGCGGCGCGCGCTGGCTGGACGCCATGACGGGCGTGGTGGTGGCGCTGGCGGTGGCGGCGCTGCTGCCGCCGGACCCGCGGCGCGACGTGCGGGGGCGGGCCCGGGCGTACGCGGGGCAGCTCGCGGACCTGCTGGAGGACGGCGCGGACGCCCTGCGGACGCGGGACGCGGCGAAGGCCGAGGACGTGCTGAACCGGGCCCGGGGCACCCAGGCGGAGCTGGAGGGCTGGTCGCAGTCGGTCAACGCCGGGCAGGAGGTCCACCGGCTGTCGCCGCTGCGGCGCAGCGGGCGCGGGGAGATCCTGCAGCAGAAGAAGCTGCAGGCCGGGATGGACCGGGCCACGCGCAACCTGCGGGTGGCGCTGCGCCGGGTGAGCACGGCCCTGAAGTACGACGAGCCGATGCCGGACTCCCTGGCCGGGGCCATGGAGGGCCTGGCGGCGGCGGTCCGCGCGGTGGGCGAGCCGGCCTACCCGGGCGAGTCGGTGCCGCCGTCGGTGGCGGGGCTGCAGGAGCTGGCGGTGACGCTGGGCCCGCGGACGCTGGGGGCCGAGTCGCTGTCGGCGACGGTGGTGGTGGCGCAGCTGCGCTCGAGCGTCGTGGACCTGCTGCAGGCGCAGGGGATGGGCGCCGCGGAGGCGCACCGCCTGCTGCCGGGGTGATCGCGCGGATCCGCGATGATGTCCCCCGTGAACGCTCCTGCCACCGCTCCCGCCGCGATCGAGTCCGCGAACCCCGCCGAGGCCGGCGGTCCCGTCACCTCCTACGCCCGCGCCGTGGGCGCCCTCGTGCTGGGCCTGGGGGTCCTGGGCCTGGTGCCCGGCGTCGTGACGCACTACTCCGAGCTGGGTCTCTACAGCTCCGGCGCGAACCTGTTCGGGCTGTTCCGCACGTCGGTCGTCAGCGCGTCGCTGCAGGTCCTGTTCGGCCTGACGGTCCTGTCGGTGTCCGGGTCGGTCCGCCAGGCCCACAAGGCCGTGGTCTTCACCGCCCTGGCCTACCTCCTGGCCGGCCTGTCGGGGGCGGGGCTGGTGGTCAACGCCACGCGCAGCGACCTCGTGGTGAACGTCGCCAGCAACTGGCTGCACCTGGCGCTGTTCGCCGTGGTCCTCGGCGGGGCCGTGCGGGCGCGCAGGAAGCACGTCGCGCAGCTGGGCGTGTTCTGATCACCCGCTGACGCCCGGGGCCCGCCGCGCCAGCGGCAGGTCGTAGTAGTCCTCGGTCTGGACGCGGGTGAAGCCGACGGACGTGTACAGGCCCAGGGCGCGGTCGTTGCCGACGGCGACCTCCAGCCGGACGGTCCGCGCGCCGTCGGCGAAGAACTCCCGGCAGACCCGGCGCAGGACGTCCCGGCCGATCCCCCGGCCCTGGTGCCGGGGGTCGACGGCGAACCCGTAGACCCCGCCGGTGTCCGCTTCCCGTTGCAGCCGGACGGTCCCCACCGGTTCCCCGGCGTGCTCGACGACGAGCGTGCGGCCGGTGGCGAACCCGGCCTCCAGGTGCGTGGGCGCCTGGCCGAAGGCGTCGGTGAGCAGGCGGGTCAGGACGGCCAGGTCGTCGGTGGTGGCCGCCCGCAGCGTCGTCCGCGGGTCCGGCGCGCCGGGCTCGGGCGGGGCGTCCAGGCGCAGGGCGTGCTCGGAGTGCTCCAGCGGCGCCCCGCGCCGCTGCGCCAGGTGGTGACCGGCGGCCGAGGACCGCGGCACGATGAGCAGCGCCTGACCGAAGCCGCGCTCGCGGCAGACGTCCACGGCGGCCGCGAGCAGGGCCGAGCCGATCCCCCGGCCGCGGGCGACCGGGTCGACCGCGCCGACGAGCTCGGCGACGCGCCCGTTCCAGGAGTCGATCCCGACGAACCCCAGGACCCGGCCGTCGACCCGCCACAGCAGGTCGTTCACGGCCTCCCCGGACCGGTTCCGCAGGTCCCCCCACTCGATCTTCAGCCGTCCCCCGTCGTGGGCGACGACGCGGCGCTCGAGGTCGGCGACGGCGCGCAGGTCGTCCTCGGACAGGCGGGTCCTGAGTTCCAGCACCGGGCCAGTCGACCGGCCGGCCCGGTGTAGGTCAACCGGTTTCCCGCGCCGCGGGGCCCGGGCGCGCCGTCAGGCGGTGCGCCGACGGCGGTAGGCGGCGGTCTTGTGCCGGTTGCCGCAGATCTCCATCGAGCACCAGCGGCCGGCGCCGCTGCGGGAGGTGTCGTGGAAGGCCCAGCGGCACTCCGGTGCGGCGCACAGCTTCAGCCGAGCCCAGCGGCCGGTGGCCGCGGCGGTGGCGACCGTCTCCAGGAGGACGTCGAGGCCCGGCACCCCGGTGTCGGCGCGCAGGCGCAGGCCGGAGCCGGGGCCGGGGGCCAGGTGGACGGGGAAGCCGGCCAGCGCACCGCCGCGGGGGCCGGGGTCGGGGTCGAGGAGGGCGGCCCGCAGCGCCGTCCGCAGCCGCAGCGCGGTCTCGAGGTCGGCGGGGTGCAGGACCGCGCCGGCGGTGGCCAGGTCGTGGGCGCGCAGCCAGGAGGTGAGGGCCTCGACGGAGGTGAGGTCGTCGACGGCGGTGTGCTCCTGCCCGTGCCGGGTGAACGTGCGCTCGTCGAGGGTGTTGAGGAACCGCGCCACGAGGTCGAGGTCGTCCACCGTCCGGTCCACGACACCAGCTTAGCCCGACGGCGGTGTTGACAGCCCCTACGACACCGGTTCTACGCTTCAACGGTGTCGAACTGCTCCCCGACGACGACCAGGACCAGGACCGCCACCGGGCCCCGTGGCCCGCTGCCCCCCACCCGGGAAGGGAGATCCGCGTGAGAGCGAACGCCTTCGAGCGCACCGACCAGGCCGTCCTGGACGACCTGCACGAGCGGCTGGCCCGCCACCGCCGCGTGGCGGTCGCCGCCTCCGTCCCCGGCCGCGACCCGCTCGACCTGGGTCTGCCCCCGGACCTGCTGGACGCGCTCCTGGAGCACTGGCGCGACCGCTTCGACTGGCGGGCCCAGGAGGACCGCATCGAGGCCCTCGGGTGGTTCGGGACCGAGCGCACCGACGTGCCCGTGCGGGCCGTGGTCGCCCCGGCGCGCGCCGGCGCCCCCGGCGGCGCGGACGCCCCCGTCGTCCTGCTGCTGCACGGGTGGCCCGACTCGGTCCTGCGCTTCGAGCGGCTCCTGCCGCGGCTGGGGGACGTGACCGTCGTCGTCCCGGCGCTGCCGGGGTTCCCGTTCGCCGCCCCCGTCCCGGGCGGCGGCCTGGCCGCGTCGGCCGCCGCGGAGGCCGTCGCCGCGGCCATGACCGAGTTCGGGTTCGACCGGTACGTCGTCTCGGCCGGGGACGTCGGGTGCGACGTCGCCGAGGCCCTCGCCGCCCGCCACCCCGACGCCGTCTCCGCGCTGCACCTCACCGACGTCTCGCAGCACCACTTCCTGCGGGACCTGCCCGCCGACCTGGACGCCGAGGAGCGGGCCTACGTCGAGCGCGGGCACCGGTGGCAGCGCACCGAGGGCGGGTACATGCACGAGCAGTCGACCCGGCCGGGCACCCTCGCCGTCGCCCTCGGCGACTCCCCCGCCGGGCTCGCGGCGTGGATCGGGGAGAAGCTGCTGCGCTGGACCGACGGCGACGGCTCCCTCACCGACGTCTTCAGCCTCGACGAGGCGCTGACGTGGATCACCGCGTACTGGGTCAGCGGCGCGATCGGCACCTCCTTCACCCCCTACGCGGCCGAGGACCCGAAGCGGTGGCCGCGCCTGGAGGTGCCCACCGTGTTCACGCTGTTCCCCCGGGACCTCGTCAACGCCCCGCGCCGGTTCGCCGAGCGCTTCTTCGACGTGGTCGCCTGGCGCGAGCACGACCGCGGCGGCCACTTCGCGGCCTGGGAACGGCCGGAGGACCACCTGTGGGGGGTGCGCACCGCCCTGGACGTGCGGCGGCGGTGACGGGGACGGCCGTCCGCGCCTCAGCGCGTGGGGACCCGCGGTCCCGGCTCGGCGCCGGGACCGAGGGCGGCCAGCAGGTCCCCGTCGCGGGCGTGGCGGTCGGCGACCTCCGCCAGCGTCAGCTGCCGCAACGACCCCGGGTCCTCCAGCTCGGCCCACGTCCGCGGCGCGGCGGCGCAGGGGCGGTGCCGCCCGCGCGGGGAGTACGGGGCGACGGTCGTCCTCCCCGCGTCGTTCTGGCTCCAGTCCAGCAGCACCCTCCCGCCGCGCCGGGTCTTCGTCACCCGGCTGACGACCAGGTCGGGGCGGTCCCGCTCCAGGCCCTCGGCGAGGCGGCGCGCGTAGGAGCGCAGCACGTCGGCGCCCTGGGCCCCCGAGACCGGTGCGTACAGCTGCAGTCCCTTCGACCCCGACGTCACGGGGTGGCACCGCAGCCCGTCGGCCTCCAGGCGCTCCCGGGCGGCGCGGGCCACCTCCGCGCACTCGGCCAGCCCCGCCCCCTGCCCGGGGTCCAGGTCGACGACGAGCCGGTCGGGGTGGCGCACGCCGCCGCGGGGCCCGACGCGCCACTGCGGCACGTGCAGCTCCAGGGCGGCCAGGTCCGCCAGCCACACCAGGCCGGCGAGGTCGTCGACGAGCGGGTAGCGGACCGTCCCGCGGCCCCTCGTGCTGCCGAGGGACTCCAGCTCCACGGTCCGCAGCCAGTCCGGCGCGCCGCGCGGGACGCCCTTCTCGAAGAACGACCCGCCGGTGACGCCGTCGGGCCAGCGCCGGCGGGTCAGCGGCCGCCCGCGCACCTGGGCCAGCAGGGCGGGCGCCACGGCCGTCACGTAGGCGACGACCTCGGCCTTCGTGGTGCCCGTGGCGGGGTACAGGACCTTCTCCAGCCGCCGCAGGCGCAGGTGGCGGCCCTCGACGTCGACGACGACGTCGTCCTCGCCGGCGCCCACCTCACTCCTCCCGCACGTCCGAGGGCGCCAGGTCGGCGCGGACCCCGCGCAGGGCGGGCTGCCGCAGCCGGCCGGCGGGCGTGCGGCCGAGGTGGCGGACCTCGACGACGGCCACGGGGGCGGTGAACGTCGCGCCCGCCGCGTCGGGGTGGGGGACGTCGACGACGGGCGCGGGCAGGTCGTGGCCCGCGAGCGCGGCGCGCAGCTCGTCCTCCATCGCCGCGTCGAGCCCACTGCCGGCCCGCCCCGCGTACCGCAGCTCCCCGCCGGGCCCGGGGACGGCCAGCAGCAGGGCGCCCATGCGGGCGGGGTCGCCCTCGACGGACCGCCAGCCGACGACGAGGCACGCCTGGTGGTCGCGGTGGGCGTGCTTGACCCAGTCGGCGCTGCGGCGGCCGGGCCGGTAGAGGGAGGTCCGGCGCTTGGCGACGACGCCTTCGAGCCCCTGCTCGCGGGTGGCGGCCAGCAGCGCGGCGGCGTCGGCGTAGACGGGTGAGACCTGCCAGGCCGTGCCGGCCGGCTGCAGCCGGTCGAGGGACTCGCGGCGCTCCTGCCAGGGCCGGTCGAGCAGGCCGACGCCGTACAGCCGCAGCACGTCGAAGGTCACGAGGGTGACGGGGGTGCGCTCGGCGGCGCGGGCCGCGGCGCGGGGGTCGGTGACGTGCACCCGGTCGGCGAGCGCGGAGAAGGACGGCTGGCCGTCGCGCAGGGCGACGACCTCGCCGTCGAGGAGGACGTCGGCGTGGGTCCCGGCGAGCGCGGCGAGGTCGGGGAAGGTGCTGGAGACGTCGCGGCCGGTGCGCGAGCGCAGGACGACGCGGCCCTCGCGGACGTCGGCCAGGACCCGCACGCCGTCCCACTTCACCTCGTAGGCCCACTGGTCGCCGTCGGTGGGGACCCCGCAGGCGGGGCCGCGCCCCGCTGCGGGGGTCGCCAGCATGGGGAGCACGTCCTCACTCTGCTGCGGCGGGCGGGCCCCGGCCACCGGGGTCGTGGCTACCACCGCCTCCTATTGGTTAGCCTGTCCTCACATCGACGAGGGGTGGGGCATGAGCACGGACACCGGAACGGCCGCGCGGGGGACCCGGACGCGACCGCGACAGGCCGCGTACGGCCTGTTCGAGGTGCAGGTGGCGGCCGTCCAGCGCCTCGGGGCGAGCTTCGTGCGCCTCACCTTCACCTCCCCCGAGCTGGCCGGGTTCGGCGCCGGCGGGTACGACCAGCGGATCAAGCTGCTGCTGCTCAAGGAGCCGTTCGCCGCCCACGACGTGCCCGGGGACGACTGGTACACGTGGTGGCGCGAGCTGCCCGAGGACGTCCGCCCGACGATGCGGACCTACACGGTGCGCGCGTTCCGGCCCGCGACGGCGCACGCCCAGGCCGAGCTGGACGTCGACTTCGTCCTGCACGGCGTGCAGGACGGGCAGGGCGGTCACGCCGGGCCGGCGTCGCGGTGGGCGGCCGAGGCCGTCGTGGGCGACGCGCTCGTGCTGGTCGGCCCGACGGCCCCGGGCGGCGGGCGCGCGTGGGGCGTGGAGTGGGCGCCGCCGGCGGAGGCCCGCACGCTGCTGCTGGCCGGCGACGAGACCGCCGTCCCGGCCGTCTCGGCGATCCTGGAGCAGCTGCCGGCCGGGGTGAAGGCGACGGCGCTGCTGGAGGTCCCCTCCGCCGGTGACCTCACCGGCCTGCTCTCGGAGGCGGACCTGACCGTGGAGTGGCTGCCGCGCAACGGTTCGCACGCACCGGGGGAACTGCTGCAGCGGCGCGTGCACGAGGTCGCGTCGGCCCTGGTGGACGAGGTGTCCGCGCAGGCCGCCCCGGGCACCGAGCTGGAGGACGTCGACCTGGACGCCGGGATCCTCTGGGAGGTCCCCGAGCACGCCGTGGCCAGCGGCCCGCAGGCGCTGTACGCGTGGCTGGCCGGGGAGTGCGGTGTCGTCAAGGCGCTGCGGCGCCACCTCGTGCGCGAGGTCGGCGTCCCGCGCACGTCGGTGGCGTTCATGGGGTACTGGCGCGAAGGGCGCGCCGAGGGTGAGTGAGGTGGAGCAGGTCGTGCGCAACCCGTTCAAGCGCCAGGCCCCGGCCCCGCGCCGGCAGCGTCTGGGGGTCGTCCAGCGCACCGAGCGGATCGCCCCGCACATGGTGCGCGTGGTGTTCGGCGGCCCCGACCTCGCCGACTTCGGCGTCGAGCACGCCGACTCGTACGTGAAGCTGGTCTTCCCCGTCGAGGGCGTGCGGTACGACGAGCCGTTCGACGTGGCCGCGATCCGGGAGACGCGACCGCGGGCCGAGTGGCCCGTGCAGCGCACCTACACGGTCCGTTCCGTGGCCGGCGGCGAGGTGACGGTCGACTTCGTCGTGCACGGCGACGAGGGTCTGGCGGGGCCGTGGGCGGCCGCCGCGCGCCCCGGCGACGAGCTGTGGATCGTGGGCCCCGGCGGCGCCTACACCCCCGGCGACCACGCCCCCTGGCACCTGCTCGTCGGGGACGCCAGCGCGCTGCCGGCGATCTCGGCGTCGCTGGAACGGGTCCCGGCCGGTTCGGTGGCCGTCGCCGTCGTGGAGGTGCTCTCGGCCGCCGAGGAGCTGGAGCTGACCTGCCCGGCGGACCTGCGGCTGCACTGGGTCCACCGCGGCGCACCCGACCCCGAGGCGCTGCTGGGGTTCCTGCGCTCCCTGGACCTGCCGCCGGGGGCGCCGCAGGCCTTCGTGCACGGCGAGGCCGACACCGTGCGCGCCGTGCGCCGCTGGGCCCGCACCGAGCTGGGCGTCACGCGGGAACTGCTGTCCGCGTCGGGGTACTGGCGCCGCGGTCGCACCGAGGAGGGCTGGCGCTCGGAGAAGCGGGAGTGGAACGCGGCCACCGAGACCGACGACGCGGCCGCCGGCGTCTGAGCGCTACCGCACGACGGTGAGGTCGAGGAACTCCTCGACCCCCAGCCGGGCCAGGGCGAACCGCACGAACGGCGGCATCCCCGCGCGGGTGGGGTCGTGGACCAGCCGGGGGTCGGTGAGTTCCAGCGTCCGTCCCCGGAACCGCAGCGTGCACCCGCCGGCGGCCAGGACGTTGCGCACCCAGTCCGTGCCGGGCCCGTAGGTCAGGGCCAGCCGGATCCGGCCCGCACCGCCGGACTCGACCTCGAACACGTTCACCGGGATCGTGAACTCCCGCCCGGACCGCCGGCCCCGGTGGGTGAGCAGCCCAAGGGACCGGGTGCGCGGCGCGACCCTGCGCACCACGCGGTTCAGGACGGCGCGGTTGGCGCGGGCCACCGCCATCGGGATCGGCACCGCGAACCCCTCCTCACCTCACGCGGGTGCCGGCGGCGCGAGCAGCGCGTCGCACACCTCGACCAGCGCGGCCCGCAGCGGGTCCGCGCGCTCGGCGAACTCCCGCTGCGCGCGGGCGTACTCCGCCTTCCCCTCCGGGGTCTCGATCGCGACCGCCCGGTGCCCCAGCGACGACACGTCGTACGGCGAGGCGCGCATGTCCAGGACGCGGACGTCGCGGGCGAGCTCGAAGCAGTCGAGCAGCAGCTCCCCCGGCACGGCGGGCGACAGCTTCATCGCCCACTTGTAGAGGTCCATCGTCGCGTGCAGGCACCCGGGCTGCTCCTGCGCGGCCTGCTCCGCGCGCGTGGGCTGCAGCGCGTTGAGCGGGACCGCGGTGGGGGTGAAGAACCGGAACGCGTCGTGGTGGCTGCAGCGGATGCGGTGCGACTCCACGACCTCGTCGGTGCCGGCGTGGCCCAGCCGCAGCGGCAGCCCGGCGTGCCGGACCTGCTCGGGGCGCGTGCGGTGGACCATCGCCCACTCGTGCAGGCCGAAGCAGGCCAGCTGCGGGGCCCGGCCGCGCGTGGCGGCCAGGACGTCGCGGGCCCAGCGGACCGTGGTGGCCCGCCGCCGGCCCAGGGTCTCGCCGTCGACCTGCGCGCCGGCGCCGACGGCGCGGTAGTGGGGCCAGTCCCGGCGCTCACCGGCGTCCTTCAGCACGACGCCCACCCCGGGGTGCCAGCGGGCCAGCTTCCCCGGCGACCAGGAGTAGTAGGTGTAGAGGAAGTCCTCCACCGGGTGCGTCTGCCCCCGCGCCCGGCGCGCGGCCGCCTCCCCCGTCAGCGCGTGGGCCCGTGCGGCGTGCTCGCGCTCGCGCTCGCGCCAGCGGTGGGCGGGCAGGACGGTCGCGGCGCGATCCCGCGCGGGGGCCCGGACCGGACCGTACGGTGGGGACGGGAGCTGCGGGAGGGGTGGGTCATGCCGCGCGCGATCTGGAAGGGCGCAGTGTCCTTCGGCCTGGTCAACGTGCCCGTGCGGGTCCACGCCGCCACCGGTGAGCACGACATCCGTTTCCACCAGGTCCACCGTACCGACGGCGGGCGCGTCCGGTTGCGCCGGACCTGCTCGGTGTGCGGCGAGGAGATCGCCTACGAGGACGTCGCCAAGGGGTACGAGAGCCCCGACGGCCGGCTCGTCGTCCTCACCGACGACGACCTCGACGGGCTGCCGGTGGCCAGCGGCCACGAGATCGACGTCGTGCGGTTCGTGCCCGCCGACCAGGTCGACCCGATCACGCTGTCCCGGCCGTACTACCTGGAACCGGAGGGCCGGGCCGCGAAGCCGTACGCGCTGCTGCGCGAGGCCCTCGTCGCGACCGACCGGGTCGCGGTCGTGAAGGTCGCGCTGCGCCAGCGCGAGTCGATGGCCGTCCTGCGGGTGCGGGGCAGGGCGATCGTGCTGCAGACGGTGCTGTGGCCCGACGAGGTCCGCGCCCCCGAGTTCGAGGTCCTGGAGGACGACGTCGACCTGCGCCCGCAGGAGCTGACGGCGGCGGCCTCGCTCGTGGAGTCGCTGGCGGGCGACTTCCGGCCCGAGGAGTTCGAGGACGAGTACGAGGTCGCGGTGCGCGAGCTCGTCGAGGCCCGCCTGGAGGACGCCGGCGCCGCTCCCACCCCGGCCCCGGGCGACGCCCCGGGCGGTGCGGGCGACGAGGAGGTGGTCGACCTGCTGACCGCGCTGCAGCGCTCGATCGAGCGGGCCCGCGGGGGTGCGGGGGCGGCGACGGAGCGGACGGGGACCGCGCAGGCGACGACGGGGAAGAAGACGGCGGGGACGGCGGGGAAGAAGACGGCCAAGAAGGCCACCGCGAAGACCACCGCCCGCAAGAGCGCCTGACCCCCGCGCGTCCCCCGGCCCGGCCACGGGCGACACTCGCTCGGAACCACCCGGCCGCCCCCCGCGCGCACACCCGCCGCGCGGCGCCGGAACACGGAAGGACCGCCCCGCGCACCGCATGAGCGCACCGACCCCCGAACCGCCCGCCGTGCGGCGCAACCTGGTCCTGGCCGCGCTGCTGGCCGCGACGTTCATGGCCACCGTCGACGCCTCCATCGTCAACGTCGCCCTGCCGACCCTGGCCCGCGAGCTGCACGCCCCGGCCTCGGACACCGTCTGGGTGACCACGGCGTTCCTGCTCGCCGCGGCCTGCTGCATCCCGGCGACCGCGGCCCTGGGCGACCGGGTCGGGCGGCGGCGGCTGTTCCTGCTCGGCGTCCCGCTGTTCACGCTGGCCTCCCTGGCCTGCGCCGCCGCCCCCGACCTGGGGCTGCTGGTGGCGGCCCGCGTCGTCCAGGGGGTCGCGTCCGCCCTCGTGCTGGCCGTCCCCATCCCCGTCTACCGGCACGTCGTCCCGTCCGAGCGGCTCGGCAGCGTGCTGGGCCTGAACGCCATGACGGTCGCGCTCGGCACGTCGGCGGGGCCGACGCTGGGCGGGGCGCTGCTGACGGTGGCGCCCTGGCCGTGGCTGTTCCTCGTCAACCTGCCGATCGGCCTGGTCGCGACCGTCCTGGGCTGGCGGTACCTGCCGGGGGTGCCGCCGCGGCCGGGCGGGTTCGACGCGGCCGGGTCGGTGTGGATCGCGGCGGCCATCGCCTGCTTCCTGCTGGGTGTGCGGGGCCTGGGCGACACCTCGACACTGCCGGTCTCGGGGGCGCTGCTGGTCCTGACGGCCGTGCTGGTGGTGCTGTTCGTCCGGCGCGAGGCCCGCACCCCGCACCCGGTGGTCCCGCTGGGCCTGTTCCGCCGGCCCTTCACCCTGGCCGTGCTGACGGCGTCGTGCTCGTTCTTCGGCCAGGGCACGGCGTTCGTCGCGCTGCCGTTCCTGTTCCAGGAGTCCTTCGGGGACAGCGCGTTGCGGTCGGCGCTGCTCTTCACGCCGTGGCCGCTGGTGATCGTCGTGCTCGCGCCGCTGTCGGGGCGGGCGGCGGACCGGGTGGACCCGACGCTGCTGGCCCTGGGCGGGCTCACCGTCCTGGCGGGGGGCCTGGTGTCGCTGGCGCTGCTGCCCCCCGACGCCCCGACGCTGGACGTCCTGCTGCGCACGGCGCTGTGCGGGGCCGGTTTCGCGGTGTTCCAGTCCCCGAACAACCGGCAGATGATGTCGGCCGCCCCGCTGGTCCACGCCGGGGCGGCCGCGGGGGTCCTGAACCTCAACCGGACGGTGTCGCAGTCGGTGGGCTCGGGCGCGGTGAGCGTGGTGTTCGTGGCCACCGGGGTCGGCGCCGGCGGCGGTCACGGCGGGGCGGTGACGGTGGTGCTGGCGCTGGGCGCGGCCGTCACCGCGGTGGGTGCGGGGCTGGCCGCGGTGCGCCTGCGCGGGTCGTGAGCCGGGGCGGGTGCGACCATGACGGCGACGGAGCCGGGCACGGGACCGGTCCGGGGAGACGGAGGAGCGCGGCGATGGCCGAGGTGACGAGGGTCGTGGCGTGCCCGCTGGCGCAGCTGCCGCCGGGTGAGGTGCTCCGCCTCGACCGGGCGGAGCTGCGCGCACCGGTGTCGGTCTTCAACGTCGACGGGGAGCTGTACGCGATCGACGACACCTGCACCCACGCCGACGAGTCCCTGTCCGAGGGCTGGGTCGAGGACTGCGCCGTGGAGTGCCCGCGGCACGCCTCGGCGTTCGACCTGCGCACCGGGCAGCCGTCGAGCCCCCCGGCGATCACGCCCGTGCGCACGCACCTGGTCGAGGTCGTCGACGGGGACGTGGTGGTCGAGGTGGGGACGCCCCGCCCGCGCTGACGGCCGCTCAGGCCCCGCCGCGCGGCGCGTACACGATCACGCCGACCCCGGCGAGGCACACGAGGGCCCCGGCGACGTCCCAGCGGTCGGGCCGGTAGCCGTCGACGAGGACGCCCCAGGTCAGGGACCCCGCGACGAACACCCCGCCGTAGGCGGCGAGGGTGCGGCCGAACCCGGCCTCCGGCTGCAGGGTCGCCACGACCCCGTACAGGCCCAGGGCGACGACCCCGGCCCCGACCCAGGCCCAGCCGCGGTGCTCGCGCAGGCCCTGCCACACGAGCCAGGCCCCGCCGATCTCGCACAGGGCCGCGAGGGCGAACAGCAGGACCGAGCGCGCGGTCACCGGCCCGGTCCCGGCACGGCGCGGTCCCAGGCGCGGGCCCGCAGCAGCCGCAGGCCGTTGAGCGCGACCAGGACCGTCGAGCCCTCGTGCCCGGCCACGGCCAGCGGCAGCGGCAGCTCCCCCACGAGGTCCCACGTGACGAGCACGACGATGAACGCGGCCGCGACGACCAGGTTCGCCACGACGACCCGGTGGGCGCGGCGGGACAGCGCCACGAGCCGGGGGACGGCGTCGACCTCGTCGCGCACGAGGACGACGTCGGCGGCGTCCAGGGCCAGGTCGGACCCGCGCCGGCCCATGGCGACGCCCGTGGCGGCGGTGGCGAGCGCGGGGGCGTCGTTGACGCCGTCCCCGACGAGCAGGACCCGTTCGCCGGCGTCCTGGAGCCCGGTGACGACGCGCACCTTGTCCTCGGGCAGCACCCGGGCGTGCACGACGCCGGTGCCGGTGCGGGCGGCGACGTGGGCGGCGGCCGCGTCGTCGTCGCCCGTCAGCAGGTGCACGGGGCGGCCGGTCAGCGCGGCGCAGGCGGCGACGGCGGCGGGTGCGGCGGGGCGCAGGCGGTCGACGAGGGTGATCGTCCCGATGCGGTGGCCGTCGAGGTGGACGCCCACGACGGTGCCGACCCCGGCGTCCCCGTCCCCGCCGGTGCCCCCACCGGTGCCCTCGCCGGCGCCGGCCCGGTCGGCGCGCTCGACGCGGACCTCGTGGCCCTCGACCCGGGCCACGACCCCGCGCCCGGGCAGCGCCCGGAAGTCCTGGGCGGCGGGGACGTCGAGGCCGCGCTCGCGGGTGGCGCGCAGGACCGCGCGGCCCAGGACGTGCTCGCTGGACTGCTCGGCGGCCGCGGCGGCGCGCAGCACCCGGTCCTCGGTGAACGCGCCGTGCCCGCGGACGGCGGTGACCTCGGGGGCGCCCTCGGTGAGGGTCCCGGTCTTGTCGAAGGCGACGACGGTCGTGCGCCCGGCGGCCTCCAGGACGGTCGCCGACTTCACCAGGACGCCGTGCCGGCCGGCGTTGGCCGTGGCCGACAGCAGGGGCGGCATGGTGGCCAGGACGACGGCGCACGGCGAGGCGACGATCATGAAGGTGATGGCCCGCAGCAGGGCCGACTCGAAGGTGGCGCCCAGCAGCACCGGGACGGCGAGCAGGAGCAGGGTCGCCGCGACGACGCCGAGGGAGTAGCGCTGCTCGACGCGCTCGACGAACAGCTGCGTGCGGGCCTTGGTGGCCGAGGCCTGCTCCACCATCGCCACGACGCGGGCGATGACGGACTCGCCGGCCTCCCGCTCGACGCGGACCCGCAGGGCCCCGGTGCCGTTGAGGGTGCCGGACAGGACGGTGTCGCCGGGACCGCGGGGGACGGGCACGGACTCGCCGGTGACGGCCTGCTGGTCGACCTCGGACAGGCCCTCGACGACGGTGCCGTCGGCGCCGACGCGTTCACCGGGGCGGACCAGCACGAGGTCGCCGACGGCCAGGTCGGCGACGTCGACGGGTTCCTCCGCGCCCGCCGCGTCGAGCCGGGTGGCCCGTTCGGGGGTCAGGCCGAGCAGGGAGCCGACGGAGTCGGCCGTGCGCTGGGTGATGACGGCCTCGACGGCGCCGGAGGTGGCGAAGATCACGATGAGCAGGGCGCCGTCGAGGACCTGGCCGATCGCGGCGGCGGCGACGGCGGCGAGGACCATGAGCAGGTCGACGTCGAACGTCTTCTCCCGCAGCGCCCGCAGCCCGGCCCAGCCGGGCTCCCAGCCGCCGGCGGCGTAGCAGGCGAGGTAGGCCGCCCAGGACGCCCCGCTGGGGGCGCCGGCCAGCTGCAGCGCGCCGCCGAGCAGGAACAGGGCGAGGGCGAGCCCGGCCCAGCGGACCTCGGGGAGCCGGGCACCGGTGCGCAGGACCGAGGGCGGGCGGGGCAGTTCGCGCCCGGCGGGCGCGGCGTCGCGGGCGGCGTCGCGGGCGGCGTCGGGGGCGAGGGTCACCGGGGGCACCCCACGCCGGCGCGCTCGTGGGCCGTGCGCGGTTCGAGGGACCGCTCGGCGTGGCGGACGGCTTCGGCGACGAGCGTGCGGGCGTGCTCGTCGACGAGGCGGTAGAAGACGCGGTTGCCGTCCTGCCGGGTGGTCACGACCCGGCCCCAGCGCAGCTTGGCCAGGTGCTGGGACACCGCGGTGGGGCTCTTGCCGACGAGCTCGGCGAGGTGGTTGACGGACAGCTCGGTCCCGCGCAGGGCCAGCACGAGGCGGATGCGGGTGGGGTCGGACAGCAGCGAGAACACCTCGGCGGCCACCTCGACGTACTGGCTGTCCACGCCGAGCGTGCACCTCGAATCTTCGTCCATGCGCAGATGCTTTGACACGGTGGCGCGGCCCGTCAAACCCGGCCGCGGGGCCCGGCGGCCCGCCCGCGACCGCGGGTGCACAGGAGAAGCACACCCTGGTGAGCACATTGTTCGCCGGTCCGCGCCCCCGATGCGCCAAGATGTCGTCCGTGCGCCGTCTCGACTCCATCGATGCCCGGATCCTCCTCGCGCTCGACGAGGACCCGCGGGCCACCGTCCTGGGCCTGTCGCGCGAGCTGGGCCTGGCCCGCGGCACGGTGCAGGCCCACCTGGAACGGCTCGAGTCCGACGGCGTCCTGCACCGGTTCTCGCGGCGGCTCGCGCCGGCCGCGCTGGGCTTCTCCGTCTCGGCGTTCGTGATGATCGAGATCCACCAGGGTCAGCAGGACGACACCCTGCGGCGGCTGCGCGAGACCCCCGAGGTGCTGGAGGTCCACGGCATCACCGGCGACGGCGACCTCATGTGCCGCGTCGTGGCCCGCGACGCCGACGACCTGTACCGGGTCGGGCAGGAGCTGCTGTCGATCCCCGGCGTCGTGCGCACGCGCACCTCCCTGGCCATGCGCGAGCTGGTCCCCTACCGGGTCGACCCGCTGCTGAGCGACCTCGCCGACTGACCCCCGGCCCCCGCACGGCTCCCGCGTGCCCTCCGCGTGGCACGGAGCGCCCCGCGCCGTGCGGCAGAATCGGGCACGTGTTGCGCTGGCTGACCTCTGGTGAATCGCACGGCCCCGCCCTGGCGGGGATCCTCGAAGGCCTGCCCGCGGGCGTGGAGGTCGACAGCGCGCAGATCCGCCGGGCCCTGGCCCGCCGGCGGCTGGGCCACGGCCGCGGCGCCCGGATGAACTTCGAGCAGGACGAGCTGGAGGTCATCGGCGGCATCCGCCACGGCCTGACCCAGGGCGGCCCGATCGCGCTGCGCATCGGCAACACCGAGTGGCCCCGCTGGTCGGAGGTCATGGCCGCCGACCCCGCCGACGCCGACGGCCGCCGCTACGACGAGCCCGGCCGCATCCCCGCCCGCGGCCGCTCCGCCCCGCTGACCCGCCCGCGCCCCGGCCACGCCGACCTGACGGGCATGCAGAAGTACGGCTTCGCCGACGCCCGGCCCGTCCTCGAACGCGCCTCGGCGCGCGAGACCGCCACCCGCGTCGCGCTCGGCGAGGTCGCCCGCGCCTTCCTGGCCCAGACCGTCGGCGCCGAGGTCGTCTCCCACGTCGTCTCCATCGGGACCCAGGCCGTCGCCGAGGGCACCGTCCCGGCCCGCGGGTCGCTCGCCGCGATCGACGCCGACCCGGTCCGCTGCGCCGACCCCGAGGCCAGCGCCCGGATGGTCGCCGAGATCGACCAGGCCCACAGCGAGGGCGACACCCTCGGCGGTGTCGTCGAGGTCGTCGTGCACGACCTGCCGCCGGGCCTGGGCTCCTACGTCCACTGGGACCGCAAGCTCGACGCGCGCCTGGCCGCCGCCCTCATGGGCGTGCAGGCCATCAAGGGCGTCGAGGTCGGCGACGGCTTCGAGACCGCCCGCCGCCGCGGGTCGGCGGCCCACGACGAGATCGAGCGCGTCGAGGACGGCACGGGCGGTTTCACCGTCCGCCGCCGCACCGACCGCGCCGGCGGCCTCGAGGGCGGGATGACCAACGGCGAGGTCCTGCGGGTCCGCGCCGCCATGAAGCCCATCTCCACCGTCCCCCGCGCCCTGGACACCGTCGACACCGCCTCCGGCGGGGCGGCGCAGGCCATCGCGCAGCGCTCGGACGTGTGCGCGGTGCCCGCCGCCGGGGTCGTCGCCGAGGCGATGGTCGCCCTCGTGCTGGCCGACGCGGTCGTGGAGAAGTTCGGCGGCGACAACGTCGAGCAGGTCCGCGCCAACGTGCGCAGCTACCTCGACGGCCTCACCGTCAAGGTCGCCCCCACCGCCTGACCGGCCCCTCACCCGCTCCGACCACCCCGGGCGCCGCCCGCCGGGCGGTCCCCGGTGTTCACGTCGTGGACACCGCGGGGACGTCCCGGCCCGGTAGACGGGTGCCTCCCCACCCAGGAGGCACCTGTGAAGCACCCCCGCCGCAGCGCCCTGCTCGGCCTGCTCCTCGTCCCCGCGACCGGTCTGGCCCTGGTCCCGCCGGCCTCCGCGTCCCCCGGCCCGTGGCCCGGCCCGTTCCCCGGACCCTTCTCCGGCCCGGGCCGGTTCGTCGAGGAGGCGCCCTTCGCCGTCAGCGGTGAGGTCGCCGAGATCCTCGCCGCCACCCCCGACGGCCGCACCGTCGTCTACACCGACTCCGGCGCCGGGGAGGTCGGGTTCGTCGACGTCTCCCGGCCGCGGGCCCTGCGCGAGCTGGGGACCGTGCAGCTGGAGGGCGAACCCACCTCGGTCGCCGTCACCCCCGACGGCGCGTACGCGCTGGCCGTCGTCGACACCACCGACGGCGACTTCGCGCACCCCTCGGGGTACCTCGCCGTCCTGTCCGTCGCCGGCCGCGGCGTCGTCCGCACCCTCGACCTCGGCGGCCAGCCCGACTCGATCTCCATCGCCCCCGACGGTTCGGTCGCGGGCGTCGCGCTGGAGGACCAGCGCGACGAGGAGCTCGTCGTCGACGGCGTCGAGGGCGGCCTGCCGCAGCTGCCCGCCGGTTCCCTCGCCGCCGTGGACCTGTCCGGCGGCCCCGCCGACTGGTCGGTCTCCACGGTGGACCTCACCGGCCTGCCCGGTGCGCGGTTCCCCGAGGACCCCGAACCGGAGTTCGTCGACGTGAACGCCGACGGGACCGCCGCCGTCACGCTGCAGGAGAACAACGCCGTCGCGCTCGTCGACCTGCACCGCGGCACCGTCGTGGGCTCCTTCTCCGCCGGGACCGTCCACCGCACCGACGCCGACCTGACCGACGACGGCGTCGCCTCCTTCACCGAGGACCTCACCGCCCCCCGCGAACCCGACGGCGTCCAGTGGACCGCCGGCGGGAACCTCGTCACGGCGAACGAGGGCGACCTGGCCGCCGAACCCTCCGGCGGCCGCGGCTGGACGGTGTTCTCCCCCACCGGCGGGGTCCTGTGGGACGCCGGCGCCTCCGCCGAGCAGGCGCTCGCCGACGCCGGCCGCTACCCCGACGGCCGCAGCGACGACAAGGGCGCCGAGTTCGAGGGGGCCGAGGTCGCGGCGTTCGGCGGCCTGTCCCTGGGCCGGCACCGGTTCCGCGAACCCACCCCGTACGCGTTCATCGGCTCCGAGCGCGGCGACGCCGTCCTGGTGTACGACCTGACCGACGAGCTCGCCCCGCGGCTCACGCAGGTCCTGCCGACCGGCGAGGCCCCGGAGGGCGTGCTGGCCCTGCCGCAGTCGGACCTGCTCCTGACGAGCGACGAGGACGCCGGCACCCTCAGCGTCTTCCGGTTCACGCGGGGTCGCTGACCCTCCGGGGGCGGCGGCGGGGCAGCAGGAGGCGCCGCCCGATGTCCGACAGCATCCGCCGCAGCTCCTCGTCGGGGACGTCCCGGCAGGTCGGGTCGCCGATGGGCCCGACCAGCCCGGACAGGAAGAGCACCACGGCGACCCGGCGCTCGGCGTCCGCCCCGGGCCCGGCGAGGAGCTGCTGCATCCGGTCACCGAGCTCGGCCATCCGGGGGTAGGCCGCGTGCAGGTGCGCGATGACCGGGTCCACGGCCGCGACGACGTACAACCGGCGCGCGTCGACGACGACGTCGACGAGGCCGTCGACGAGCGTCTCGACGCGGGCCCGGTGCCCCCGGCGCGCCTCGGCGGACTCCAGCACCGCGAAGACCCGGTCGATGAACGGGGCGACGACGCCGACGACCAGCTCGTCCTTGGTCCGGTAGTGGTAGTAGACCGCGGCCTTGGTGACGCCGACCGCGTCGGCGATCATCTGCAGCGACGTCCCGCTGACCCCGTGCTCGGCGAACAGCCGGACCGCCGCCTCGTGCAGCCGCTGCCGTCCCGGACCCGCCGGTCGCGTCTCGCCGACCGTCGTCGTCACTGGTCCTCCCCGCTCCTGGCCTGGGGGGACTCTAACCCGCGCCCCCGGGTGCGCCCGCGCCCGCGCCCACGCCCGCGCCTACGACTCCCGACGGATCCGCGACCCTCGGAGAACTAGCCGATCGGCTAGTGCTCAGCCGTTGGCAGGGTGCCGGGCGCGGGGTACCGTCGATGAGCCGATCAGCTGGTTCGGCGCGCGTCGCCACCGGTGCCGACGAACCCCGGTCCGCCCCCACCGCGAAGGAGCCCGCCCCGATGGCCACCCTGCTCTACCGACTCGGCAGGTTCAGCGCCCGCCGCCACTGGCAGGTCCTGGCCGTCTGGGCCGTCCTCCTCGCCGCCCTCGCCGGCCTCGCCTTCGGCCTCAAGCAGACCGCCGCGCAGGACACCAGCTTCTCCATCCCCGGCACCCAGGCCAGCGACGGCCTGGACCTGCTGGAGCAGAAGTTCTCCAGCGGCGCCGGCAACGCCACCGCCACCGTCGTCTTCCAGGCCCCCGCCGGCCAGACGCTCACCGGGACCAACGCCACCGTCGTGCAGGACCTGCTCGCCGACGTGCGCGGGCTCGACGGCGTCGCCTCGGTCAGCGACCCGCTGTCCGTGCAGGCGCCGGTGCTCTCGCGCGACCAGCGCATCGCGGCCGCGACCGTCACCTTCGACGGCACCGTCGGTGACGTGACGCCCGAGCAGGTCGAGGCCCTGGAGGCGGCCACCGACCACGACGCCGGCGACGTCCGCGTCGAGGTGACCTCCCAGGTCCAGACCACCGAGGCCGGCCACGCCAGCGAGGCCATCGGCGTCGCCGTCGCCTTCCTCGTCCTCGTCCTCACCTACGGCGCGCTCGCGGCCGCGGGCGCGAACCTGCTGACCGCCGGGCTCGGCGTCGGCGCCGGGTACCTGGGGATCATGGCGCTGGGCAAGGTCGTCTCGCTGTCCACGACGACCCCCGCCCTGGCGGGCATGCTCGGCCTGGCGGTCGGCATCGACTACGCGCTGTTCGTCTTCGCCCGCACCCGGACCGAGCTGCGCCGCGGGGAGGGGCTGGACCAGGCCATCGCCAAGGCCACCGGCACCGCGGGCACCGCCGTCGTCTTCGCGGGCACCACCGTCGTCATCGCCCTCGTCGGGCTGTCGGTGGTGGACATCCCCTTCCTGACCCAGATGGGCCTGGCCGCGGCCGCCACCGTCGCCGTCGCCGTCGTCGTCGCCCTCACCGCCGTCCCCGCGTTCCTGAAGGTCCTGGGCCTGAAGGTGCTGCCCCGCAAGGAACGCCACCGCGACCCCGCGGGCCTGCGGGCCATCGCCGACAGCGACGACCACGCGACCGCCGACCTCGCCGGCCGGGGCCCGCTGGGCCGCTGGGCGCGCGGGGTGACCAAGCACCCCGTCGTCGCGCTGCTCGTCGCCGTCGTGGCCGTGGGGGCCATCGCCATCCCCGTCGCCTCGATGCGCACGGCCCTGCCCTCGGCCGAGAACGCCGACCCGGCGACCTCCCAGCGCCAGGCCTACGACCTGCTCGTCGAGGGTTTCGGGCCGGGGTCGCAGTCGACCCTCGTGGTCCTGGTCGACGGGCCCGAGGCGGCCGCCGTCGCCGCCGAGGTCGGCCCGCGCATCCAGGCCCTGCCCGACGTCGTGGCCGTGACGCCGGCGGTCCCCTCCCCCGACGGCACGGCGCAGCTCATCACCGTCGTCCCCGGGTCCGGCCCCACCGACGAGCGGACCTCGGACCTGGTGCGCGCCATCCGCTCCGCGACCGGCGGCACCACCGGCGCCGACGTCCTCGTCACGGGCCAGACGGCCCTGGACATCGACGTCACCGACGCCCTGAACGACGCCCTGCCGGTCTACATCGCCATCATCGTCGTGCTGGCGCTGCTGCTGCTCATCATGCTGTTCCGCTCCCTGGCGGTCCCGCTGCTGGCCACCGTCGGCTTCCTGCTGTCCCTGGGCGCCTCGCTCGGGTCGGTCGTGGCGATCTACCAGTGGGGGTGGCTGTCCGACGTCTTCCAGGTCGCCCAGCCCGGCCCGCTGCTGAGCTTCATGCCGGTCCTCGTCGTCGGGATCCTGTTCGGCCTGGCGATGGACTACCAGATGTTCCTCGTCTCGGCGATCCACGAGCAGCACGCCCACGGCCGCCGTCCCGTCGACGCCGTGCTCGCCGGGTTCCGCCGCTCCGCACCCGTCGTCGTGGCCGCCGCGCTCATCATGTCCGGCGTCTTCGTCGGGTTCGCCACGAGCGGTGACCAGGTCATCGGCTCCATCGGCATGGCCCTGACCGTCGGGGTCCTGGCCGACGCGCTCGTGGTGCGGATGGTCATCATGCCCGCCGCGCTCACCCTGCTGGGGGACGCGGCCTGGTGGCTGCCGCGGTGGGCGCAGCGCCTCGTCCCGAACGTCGACGCCGAGGGCCGCGGGCTCACCGAGCTCCTCGCCCAGGAGGCCGACGCCCCGGCCGGGCTGCCCGCGCAGCGCGCCGGGCACCAGCCCGAACGCCGCCACCCCGAGCAGGCCGGGCAGGCCGGGCCCGCCGCCGAGCACCACGGCGTCGGTGCCGAGCAGCGCGTCGAGCGGCTCCTGCAGGACCTCCCGCTCGGCCTCGTCGGGGTCGTCACCGACACCGCCGGGAACCCGCTGACCGGGGCGGCCCTCACCGTCACCGACCCCACCGGCCGGCAGGTCGCCCGGACGCGCTCGGACGACGTCGGGTTCTACTCCCTGCCCCTGCAGGCGGGCGGGACGTACGTGCTCATCGTCGCGGCGTCCGACGCCCGGCCCGTCGCGCACCTCGTGCCCGTCTCCGACCGCACCGTCCGGCACGACGTGCGGCTGCTGGGCAGCGCCGCGCTGCACGGGCGGCTGCACGACGGGCACGGGCCCGTCGCCGGGGCCGTCCTGACGCTGCTCGACGTGCAGGGCTCGGTCGTGGCCTCCACCCGCAGCGGCGACGACGGCACCTACCGCTTCGGCGACCTCGTCGCCGGGAACTACGTGCTGAGCGTGCTGTCGCAGACGTTCCGGCCCGTCGCGCAGAACCTCGAGGTCGGGCACGGGCACGACGTCGAGCTCGACGTGGCCCTCAGCCACGGCGGCCGCCTCGTCGGCACCGTCGAGGCCGCCGGCGACGGCCGCCCCGTCCAGGAGGCGTCCGTGACCCTCGTCGACGACGGCGGCGCGGTCGTCGACTCCGCCGTCACCGGCGACGACGGCGCGTTCGCGTTCGACGACCTGTCCACCGGCCGGTACACGGTGACGGCCGCGGGGTACTCGCCGGTCGCCACGGGCGTGGACGTCCCCGAGGCCGGGCACCGCGACGTCGAGGTCCGCCTCGGCGGGGAGCGGGCCGTGCGGCACGACCCGGACGGGGAACCCTCGCGGTCCTGAGCCGCGCGCCGCGGACCCGGGGCCCGCACGGTCCGCCGGCCCCGGGTCCGCTGCCGTCGTGAGCGGTGCGCCTAGCCGGCCCGGGGCCGCGGCGGGGCGGTGCTGCCGCGGACGACGAGGTCCACGGCGAGGTCCATCCGCAGCGCGGGGGGTTCCTCCCCGGCGGCGAGGGTGAGGAGCAGCCCGGTGGCGGCGGCGGCCATCCGGGTCAGGGGCTGGTGCACCGTCGTCAGCTCGGGGCCGACCCAGCGGGCCACGGGCAGGTCGTCGTACCCCACGACGGAGAGGTCGTCGGGGACGTGCAGGCCCAGTTCCCGCGCGGCCCGGTAGACGCCGAGGGCCTGCAGGTCGTTGCCCGCGAAGATCGCCGTCGGCGGGTTCGGGCCGGTCAGGAGGCTCAGCGCCTCGTCGTGGCCGTCCTCGACGAAGAAGTTCCCGTGGCGGACCAGCGCCTCGTCGACGGGCACCCCGTACCGGGCGAGCGCGTCGCGGTAGCCCCCCACGCGCGCCCGGCTGGCCAGGGTCTCGGGCGGTCCGCCGATGACGGCGACGCGGCGGTGGCCGAGGTCGAGGAGGTGACGGGTGGCCTGCTGACCGCCGCTGAAGTTCGCCGAGCCGACGGAGGGGACGTCGCTCTGCTCCTCGCCGACGGGGTCGACGACGACGAAGGGGATGCTGCGCGCCTCCAGCTGGGTCCGCTGGTCGAGGTCGAGGTCGGAGAACACCATGATCACGCCGGTGGGGCGCCGCTCGAGGACGCTGTCGAGCCACTCCTGTCGGGGGGTGCGCGCCCCGGAGCACTCCGAGAGCACGACCTCCACGCCCTGCTCCCGGGCCGCGCCCTCGACCCCCCGGATGACCTCCAGGGCCCAGGGGTTGCCGAGCTCGTTGAAGACGAGGTCGATCAGCCGGGGACCGCGGGGGGTGGCGGCGCGGCGGCGCTGGTAGCCGTGGCGCTGGATGGCGGCCTCGACGCGGGCCCGGGTCCCGCTGGCCACGTCCGGACGCCCGTTGAGGACCTTCGAGACCGTGGGGACGGAGACCTGGGCGGCAGCGGCGAGCTGCGAGATGGTCATGCGCTCGGCCATGGTCCCGCGAACCCTCCCCTGGTGCAGGGTTCGACCCTACCCGGCGCCCCACCGGTCGCGGTGGTGCGCCGGGCGGACCGGCGGCGCGGGGGGAGCGACCCCCGCGCCGCGGTGGCTCAGGCCCAGCCGCCGCCGGACTCCGCGCGGTGCGGGGCCCGGGTGGTGCGCAGCACGTCCTGCAGCGCGGTGTACTGCGGCTTGGGGGCGAGGTCCTCGTCGTAGAGGTTCGCCGCCCCCTGGCCGGGGAAGGTGCCGGGGACCCACGAGTAGGCGTCGCCGAAACCCCACACGGTGTAGGAGATGCAGTTCTTCACCGCGAGGCAGGCCTGCAGGGTCTGCCTCCAGTACGAGGTCTGCGCGGCCTGCACCTCGGCCGTCACCGGCAGGATGCTGCGGACGTCGACCTCGGTCTCGGCGACGAACAGGCCCAGGTCGGCGAAGCGCTGCAGGTTGGCCTGCAGGTCCGGGAACCCGTACTGGGTGTCGAGGTGGGTCTGGAACCCGACGCCGTCGATCGGCACGCGCTCGGCCTTGAGCTCCTTCGCGAGCGCGTGGACGGCGTTGCTCTTGGGACCGGTGTACTCGATGTTGTAGTCGTTGTAGAACAGCTCGGCCTTCGGGTCGGCCTCGTGGGCCCAGCGGAAGGCGTCGGCGATGTAGCCCATGCCGCCCCAGGCCTGGTACCAGATGTCCTGGCGCGGGGTGCCGTCCTCGTTGAAGGCCTCGTTGACGACGTCCCACTGCCAGATGCGGCCCTTGAAGTGGCCGACCTCGTCCTGGACGTGCTTCTTCAGCAGCGCCTTCAGCTCGCTCGCCGGCAGGCTCGAGGTGTCGACCCGGTTGCCCGCGGCGTCGGTGGTGGAGGTGATCGTGGCCTGCAGCCACGAAGGGAGCTGGCTGTGCCAGACGAGGGTGTGTCCGCGCACGCGCTGCTTGTTGGCGCGGGCGAAGTCGACGAGGCGGTCGGCGGCGGCGAAGTCGAGGGTTCCGCGCTGGGGTTCCACGGCCTCCCACTTCATGACGTTCTCCGCGGTCACGGAGTCGAACTGCTGCGCGGTGAGCTGCGCGTACTGCGGGTCGGAGGCGAGCAGGTCGGTGTTGACGGCCGTGCCGATGCGCAGGCCGAAGGGCTTGTCGAGGTTGCGCAGGGAGTCGGCGGGGGAGCTCTTGTAGAGCGAGGGCGCCGAGGTCGGCGCGGCGGCGAGGGCGGTCGCCGGGGTGCACAGGACGGCGGTGACCCCGAGGGCCCCGACCAGGAGGGATCGGCTCAAGCGCATGACGTGCTCCTTCGCACGGGTGGCGGCGAGACGGCCGTGGACCGCTCACCTCGAAACTATCGGGAGATTCCCGACAGCCCGAACCGTAAGCGGGTGGTCGCACTGCGTCAAGGAGTTCGAGGAGGAGTCCCGCCGGGACGCGTCCCCGGCGCACCCGGCCGCCACGACGTCGAGGCGCGGTCGCGCTCGACCCTGGCGCGCACGCGCTCGCAGCGAGCACCCGTCACGGAGGCGAGGTGGGTCCGGCGCGCCCGGTGACGTCCCGCGGCGGGGCCGGGTCCCCACCCCGGTCGCGGCGGCGTTCCCCGGCGCAACGGCCGGGGTCACCGCGCCGTCGCGGGGCTCACCCGCCGGCGGGGCCCCCGTTGGACCCGGCGGGACGCACCATCGTCCGGTGCGGGATGCGGTCCTCGAGGAACTCCTCGCCCACCGGGGTGAAACCGAACCTCGCGTACCAGCCCACGAGGTGGGCCTGCGCGTCGAGGACCACCTCGTGCCCGTCGAGCAGTTCCAGCGCGCGCCGGAGCAGCGTCCCGGCGACCCCGGCGCCGCGGGCGCCCCGCGCCGTCGCGACCCGCCCGATGCGGCCCCGGCCGTCGGGGTCGCGCAGGACCCGCAGCGTCGCGACGGGTTCCCCGCCGGACTCGGCCCACACGTGGACGCAGTCGGGTTCGAGGTCGCGGCCGTCGAGCTCGGGGTAGGCGCACTCCTGCTCGACGACGAACACGTCGACGCGCAGGCGCAGCAGCGCGTAGAGCACCGCGGGCGGGAGGTCGGCGAGCGCCGCCTCCCGCACCACGAGGGGGTTCACCCGAGCAGGTCGTGCCGGACGACGGTCTGCTCGCGGTCGGGGCCGACGCCGACGGCGGAGATGCGGGCGCCGGAGATCTCCTCCAGGGCCTCCACGTAGGCCTGCGCGTTCTTCGGCAGGTCCGACATGGCGCGGGCGGAGGAGATGTCCTCGGTCCAGCCGTCGAAGTACTCGTAGACGGGCGTGGCGTGGTGGAAGTCGCTCTGCGACATGGGGATCTCGTCGTGGCGGACGCCGTCGACGTCGTAGGCGACGCACACCGGGATGCGTTCCCAGCCGGTGAGCGTGTCGAGCTTGGTGAGCACGAAGTCGGTGACGCCGTTGATGCGCGCGGCGTACCGGGAGATGACGGCGTCGTACCAGCCGGTGCGGCGCGGGCGCCCGGTGGTGGTGCCGTACTCGCCGCCGTCCTGGCGCAGCTTCTCCCCGTCGGCGTCGAGCAGCTCGGTCGGGAACGGGCCCTCGCCCACGCGCGTGGTGTACGCCTTGACGACGGCCACGATGCGGTCGACCCGGTTCGGCGGGATCCCCGCGCCCGTGCACGCCCCGGCGGCGGTGGCGCTGGAGGACGTGACGAACGGGTAGGTGCCGTGGTCGATGTCGAGCATGGTGGCCTGGCCGCCCTCGAACAGGACGATCTCGTCGCGGTCCAGGGCCCGGGACAGTTCCAGGCTGACGTCGGTGACCATGGGCCGCAGCCGGTCGGCGTGGGACAGCAGGCTCTCGACGGTCTCGTCGACGGACACCGCGCGACGGTTGTAGACCTTCACGAGCAGGTGGTTCTTCTGGTCGAGGGCGCCCTCGACCTTCTGCCGCAGGATCGACTCGTCGAACAGGTCCTGGACCCGCAGGCCGATGCGGTTGATCTTGTCGGCGTAGGACGGCCCGACGCCGCGGCCCGTGGTGCCGATCTTGCGCTTGCCCAGGAACCGCTCGGTGACCTGGTCCAGCACGCGGTGGTAGGGCGCGATGACGTGCGCGGAGGCGGAGACGAGGAGCTTGGAGCAGTCGACCCCGCGGGCCGTCATGGCGTCGATCTCCTCGAACAGCACGTTGAGGTCGACGACGACGCCGTTGCCGATGACGGGCGTCACCCCGGGGGTGAGGATGCCGCTGGGCAACAGGTGCAGGGCGTACTTCTCGTCCCCGACGACGACGGTGTGGCCGGCGTTGTTGCCGCCGTTGAACTTCACCACGTAGTCCACGCGGGCGCCGAGGGCGTCGGTCGCCTTGCCCTTGCCCTCGTCCCCCCACTGGGCGCCGACGAGCACGATCGCGGGCATGAGATCCCCTGCTTCCTGGTGACACGACTGTCCGGGTGTGACCGGCCCCGCGGACCGGCCACGCCCGTGCCGGTGCACGGGGCGGTCGCCGCAGACCACCGCGAGCTTACCGGGTGGTGGACCCCGGGGGTCAGCGAGCGAAGCGCTCCCGCAGTTCCCGGCCCAGCGCCGTCCCGGACTCCCAGGCCGTCTGGACCCGCGACCGCGGGCCCCAGGCGTCCCCGCAGACGCCGACGCGGCTCTCCTCGTCCCAGCCGAACGAGTCCTGCTCGTGCTGGCGCAGCGGGCTGGCCAGCGACCAGCGGTGGGCCCGGGCCCACTCCGGCGCGGGGGTGCCCTCCCCGGACAGCATCGGCCCCAGCGCGGCCAGCACGGGCTCGACGACCTCGCGCGGGGCGTCGAGGTGCTCGCTGGAGACCTCCGGGGCGGTGTGCGCGACGAGGACGGGCGCCCCGTCGCCGCGGCGCGAGCCGTCGTCGGCGACGAAGACGAGCAGGTCGGAGTCGTTGACGAACGCGCCGTGGAAGTCCGGCCACCACCGCTGCGACCAGGCCGCGTAGACGGCGATGCACGGCCGCCAGTTCCAGCGCGCCGAGACGTCCAGCCGGGTCGCGACCATGCGCGGCAGCAGGTCGGCCGCCTGCGGGTCCGGCATCGCCAGGACGACGGCCGAGGCGCCGCGCCCGTCGACGCTCGGGCCGCCGGGGCCGGCGGACACGCTCTCGGCGTCGATGCCCTGCACGACGTCCAGCGGGGCGCGCCCGGGCGGGGCGACGAGGTCGTCGGTGAGGCTGCGCAGACCCTCGGGGGAGCTCCAGCGCACCGGGCCGGTCGACGTCCTGCCCAGGCCGGCCGTGCCGTCGGCGACGGCGAAGGTGTCGGTCCACGGCCGGGCCAGGCCGCGGCGCTGCCAGTCGGCGACGGTGTCGGCGAAGCCGCCGTCGCCGGCCTGGCCGGAGACCGTGAAGTACGAGGCGCCCAGGTCCGCGACGTGGACCCCGACGCTCGTCTCGACGCGGCGGCCGCTGAGCCGGCCGCCGGAGCGCCGTCCCCGGTCCAGGACGCGGACGGGGACGCCGGCGTCGGCGAGCACGCGGGCGCAGGCCAGGCCGGAGATGCCGGCACCGACGACGAGGACCGGGCGGTCGGGGCTCACCTGCGGGGTCGGGGAGCTCACGAGGGAAGCAGCTCCCGGGCCGCGGCGGGGTCGCAGTCGTTGAGGAACGTGGTGCAGCGCACCGCTTCCTCCTCCTCCCCGATGGCCTGGGCGGCCTGCTGCAGGACGGCGAGCGCCCGCAGGAACCCGCGGTTGGGCTCGTGCGCCCACGGCACCGGCCCGTGACCGCGCCAGCCGGCGCGGCGCAGGGCGTCCAGGCCGCGGTGGTAGCCGGTGCGCGCGAAGGCGTACGCGGTGATCGTCTGCCCGGCGGCGAGGGCGCGCTCGGCCAGCAGCGCCCACGGCAGCGAGGCCGCCGGGTGGGCGGCCGCGACCGCGTCGGGGTCGGTGCCGGCGGCCAGGGCCGCGTCGACCTCGGGGACGGCGGGCAGGTGGGTGGGCGGCGGGCCGCCCAGCAGGTTGGTCCCGGTGGACATCTGCGGTCTCCTCGGTGGCTGGTCTCAGTGGCTGATCTCGGTGGCTGGTCTCAGTGGCTGATCTCGACCCAGACGATCTTGCCCCGGCGGGTGCGGGTGGTCCCCCACCGCCCCAGCGAGGCGACGAGCCGCATGCCGTGCCCGCCGGCGCCGTCGGGGCGCGCCTCGACGACCCGGGGTTCCTCGGGGCTGTCGTCCTCGACCTCGATGCGCAGCGTGCCGGGCAGGTCGAACAGCCGCAGCCCGATGGTTCCCCAGCCGTGCAGGACGGCGTTGGCGACGAGCTCGGACACGACGATCTCGGCCACGGGGCCGCGGTCCAGGCCCCACACGGCGCAGGCGCGCAGGGTCGCGTGGCGGGCCTTGCCGATGGACGACGGCTCCGAGGGCAGCTGCCAGCGGCGCCGGCGCGGGGTGTCGGCGGTCCGCAGGGGCTCACCGCCGAGCTCGGACTCCTCGGGCACGCGCACGACGACGATGGCGGTGTCGTCCTCGGGGGTGTCGCCCAGCCCGGCGAGCAGCTCCTCCCCGATCCCGGCGGCGTCGCGGGCCCGGGACCGCGACAGCACCTCGACGAGCACCTCGAGGCCGTCGCGCATGGGCCGGGCGCGGGTCTCGATGAGGCCGTCGGTGTAGAGCACGAGGACGTCGCCGGGCGACAGGGCCCGCTCGCGGGTGGGCCGGGGCCGCTCGCCGAGGCCGACGAGGGTCCCGGTGGCCTCGCTGAGCACCTCCACGTCGGTCCCGCGGCGCAGCAGCGGCGGCAGGTGCCCGGCGCTGGACCAGGCCATCTCCCACTCGCCGTCGTCGAGGCGCTGCAGGGTCGCGAAGACGAGGGAGGCCATCCGCCCGATCCGCATCCCGGAGGCGAGCTGGTCGACGCGCATGAGGACGCTGCCGGGGTCGTCGAACTCGTGGGCGGCGGTCCGCACGACGGAGCGGATCTGGCCCATCGCGGCGGCGGCCTCGAGGTCGTGGCCGACGACGTCGCCGACGACGACGCCGGCGACCGACCCGCCGGCGGTCCCGCCCGGGCCCTCCCCGGTGGCCGGCAGGACGTCGTACCAGTCGCCGCCGACCTGGGCGTGGTCGGCGTTGGAGGCGTAGAAGGTCCAGACGTCGAGGCCGTCGATGCCCTCCAGGCCGGTCGAGTCCGGCAGCATGCTGCGTTGCAGCGTCTCGGCCAAGGCGTGCTCCCGTTCGTGCAGTCGTGCGTTCTCCACCAGCAGCCCCGTCCGCCGGGCCGCGCCCGCGACGACCGAGCGGTCCTCGGGCCCGAGGCCGCCGGGGTGGGGGCGGACGACCAGGACGCCGAGGACGTCCTCCCGTCCCCTCAACGCGACGGCGAGCGCGCCGGTGCCCGTCCCCGCCCCGCTCAGCTCGCCCAGCCAGGCCGTGACGGTCCCGACGGGAGCGTCGGCGGTGCCCAGGTCCACGAGGTGGCCGGCGCCGGCCTGCAGGACGGGGTCGGGGACGGGGCCGGCGGTGGGGTCGGTGCCGCGCGGGCGCCGGAAGCGGCGGCCGAGGCGGGGGTGCAGGTCACGGCCGTGGGCGGCGACGACCTCGGCCTCCACGGCCTGGGTCCCGGGGCGGGTCCGGACCTCGGCGACGAGCGCGGCGGCGACGAGCTGGTCCCCGAGGGCGGCGGCGACGGCCTGCAGCGTCGCGGCGGGGTCCTCCCCGCCGGTGTCCAGGACGGCGTCGAGCCGGGTGAGGGTGGCCAGCCGCGCGCCGGCGCCGCGGTCCGCGGCGGTGCGGCGGGTCACGTCGGTGTGCCGCGTCAGGACGTGGCCGACGGCGCCGGTGCGGTCGCGCAGGGGCACGGCCCGCACCTGGTGCAGGAAGTCGGTGCCGTCGGCGCGGTGGTCCAGGACGACCACGGTCGTGGGCCGGCCGGTGGCGACGGCCGCGGCGAGCTCGTCCAGGGCCTGCTCGTCGCGGGCGCGCAGCAGGTGGGCGGAGGACCGGCCGACGACCTCGGGGGCGGGGGTGCCCGTGGTGCGCGCGTACCCGCCGTCGGCCCACTCGACGACGACGCCGCCGTCGCGCACGGCCGACAGGGCCGTCCCGGGCGCGGCCGCGACGACGCTCCCCGGGGCCGGTCCGGGGCCGGCCGACGGGTCGGACGGGTCGGGCAGGTCGGCCTCGGCGAGCACGACGACGAGCTGGTCGCGGTCGGGGACCCGCCCGGCCATCACCCACAGGTGGCCCCCCAGGAGCTGCCCGGCCACGGCCAGCCCCTGCGCGAGGCGTTCCCAGACGGGCCCGCCGGGCAGCCCGGCCCGCTCGCGGTAGGCGGCGAGGTCGGCCGGCAGCGGGTCGCCGGGCCCCAGCCCGGCGCAGGCGCGGCCGGCGTCGTCGAGGGCCAGCAGGGCGCCGGTGGCCCGGCCCGGGACCGACTCCAGGAGCAGCACGGCGGCGGGCACGCGCAGCGCGAGCGCCTGCGGTCGGCTGCCGGGCATGCGGTGGGGCTCCTCGGGTCGGGCGGGGTCGGTGCGGGTGCGTCGGGGCGGTGTCGGGGCGGGTCGGCGGGGCGCGCGGACCTGCGCGGGTCGGCGCGGACCGGGCCTCGATAGCATGCAGGGGGGTCGCACGGACCGCGCGTCGAGGGTGGCGCGGGGACCGGTGGGCCCGCCGTGCGGTTCAAGGCCGTGCGGGACGACATCCGCTGCCTGCAGAAGCCGGGCACGGCGATACAGCGGACGTACTGCGGAGGACTCATGACGAATGACGCCACACCGCCGGGAGAGTCCCCCCGGGTGCCCCAGGTGCGCTCGGTGGACCCCGGATCGGTGCACGTCCTCTACGAACCCCGGGCCACCCGCGTCGTGCTCACCGGTGAGATCGACGCCGAGCTCGGGCCGGACCTGCTGGAGGCCGCGGAGGACGCGCTCAGCTCGGGCCGGCCGGTGCAGGTCGACGCCCACCACGTGACGTTCATGGACTCGACGGGGCTGGCCTTCCTGGCCCGCCTGGCGTCGCGGTCCAAGGCGCACCGGGTGACCCTCATCCGCCCGCCGGCGGTCGTGAAGTTCCTCATCGAGACGACGAACATCGTGCAGCTGCTCGACGTCGTCGACGAGGAGCCGGGGCTGACGTCGGCCGCGGCGCGCACCGCGGACGACGACGGCCCCCAGCCGGCCTGAGGACCGGCGCCCCTCCGCGGCCGGGGTCGGCCGCGGAGGGGCGGCGGGTCACTTGACGGACTTGCCGGCGCTGCGCAGGTGCTGCGCGGCCTCGACGACGCGGGCGGCCATGCCCGTCTCGGCGGCCTTGCCCCAGGTGCGGGGGTCGTAGGCCTTCTTGTTGCCGACCTCGCCGTCGACCTTCAGCACGCCGTCGTAGTTCCTCAGGACGTGGTCGACGATCGGCCGGGTGAAGGCGTACTGGGTGTCGGTGTCGATGTTCATCTTCACGACGCCGTAGTCGACCGCGTCGCTGATCTCCTGCTCGGAGGAGCCGGAGCCGCCGTGGAAGACGAGGTCGAACGGCTTGTCCTTGCCGACCTCCCGCCCGATCTCCTGCTGGATCTGCTGCAGGATCTCCGGGCGCAGCTTGACGCCACCGGGCTTGTAGACGCCGTGGACGTTGCCGAAGGTCAGGGCCGTGAGGTAGCGGCCCTTCTCCCCCGCGCCGAGGGCCTCGACGGTCGCGCGGGCGTCCTCGACGGTCGTGTAGAGCTTGTCGTTGATCTCGTGGGCGACGCCGTCCTCCTCGCCGCCGACGACGCCGATCTCCACCTCGAGGACGATCTTCGCGGCGGCCGCGGCGGCGAGCAGCTCCTGCGCGATCTGCAGGTTCTCCTCCAGCGGCACGGCCGAGCCGTCCCACATGTGCGACTGGAAGAGCGGGTCCCGGCCCTCCTTGACGCGCTCGGCCGAGATCGCGATGAGGGGCCGGACGAAGCCGTCCAGCTTGTCCTTGGGGCAGTGGTCGGTGTGCAGGGCGATGTTGACGTCGTAGGCCTTGGCGACGTGGTGGGCGTACTCGGCGAGGGCCTGCGCGCCGGTGACCATGTTCTTGACGGTGGTGCCGGACAGGAACTCCGCCCCACCGGTGGAGACCTGCACGATGCCGTCGCTCTCGGCCTCGGCGAACCCGCGGATGGCCGCGTTCAGCGTGATCGAGGAGGAGATGTTGATGGCCGGGTAGGCGAAGGAACCGGCCTTCGCGCGGTCCAGCATCTCGGCGTAGACGTCCGGGGTGGCGATGGGCATGAGACTCCTCCGTCTGGCGGCTCTGGCGGCTCGATCCTTCCACGGCCCCCGTCGCCCGGGCAGCCGACCCTTCCCGGATGCCGAGGGCGGCCTCCGGTGCGAGCGTGGTCAACATGACGGACAGCCAGCTGAAGGGCAAGAAGGTCGCGTTCCTCGTCGCGCCGGAGGGCATCGAGCAGGTCGAGCTCACCGAGCCGTGGAAGGCCGTGCAGGAGGCCGGCGGGGAACCGGTGCTCCTGTCGACGGCCCCGGGCCAGGTGCAGGCCTTCAACCACCTCGACAAGGCCGACACGTTCGACGTGGACGTCGTCGTCGACGACGCCAGCCCCTCGGAGTACGCCGCGCTGGTGCTGCCCGGCGGGGTCGCCAACCCCGACGCGCTGCGCACGAGCCTGTCGGCGGTGAAGTTCGTGGGCCAGTTCGCGGCCTCGACGCGGCCGGTCGCGGCGATCTGCCACGCCCCGTGGACGCTGGCCGAGGCCGACGTCCTGAAGGGCCGGCGCATGACGTCGTGGCCCTCGCTGCGGACCGACCTGACCAACGCGGGCGCCGAGTGGGTCGACGAGGAGGTCGTGGTGGACCGCAACGGCCCCGGGCCGCTGGTCACCAGCCGCAACCCCGACGACCTGCCGGCGTTCAACCGGGCGCTGCTGGAGGCGATCGCGTGAGCGTGGGCATCGGCTACACGTGCATGAGCGAGCAGTCGGACCCGCGCTGGCTGGTCCGCGACGCCCGCGCCGCCGAGGAGGCCGGGTTCGACACCGTCGTCTTCTCCGACCACGCCTCGCCGTGGCTGACCTCCCAGGGGCACGCGCCGTACGCGTGGTCGGTGCTGGGGGCGGTGGCCGCGACGACCTCGCGCGTGGAACTCATGACGTACGTGACGTGCCCCACGATCCGCTACCACCCCGCGGTCGTGGCGCAGAAGGCCGCGACGGTGCAGATCCTGTCCGAGGGCCGCTTCGTGCTGGGGCTGGGGTCGGGGGAGAACCTCAACGAGCACGTCGTGGGGCAGGGCTGGCCGGCCGTGGAGGAGCGTCAGGACATGCTCGTCGAGGCGGTCGAGGTCATCTCGAACCTCTTCGACGGGGACCTGCTGACCTACGCGGGCGAGTACTTCCGGGTCGACTCCCACCGGTTGTGGGACGTCCCGGAGCACCGGGTCCCCATCGCGGTCGCGGTGAGCGGGGAGAAGTCCGCGACCCGCTTCTCGCCGCTGGCCGACCACCTGATCGCCGTCGAGCCCGACGCCGCGCTGGGCGCCTGGGACGCCGCGCGCGAACCGGGGCAGGGCCCGGGCCGCCGCATCGGGCAGATGCCGGTGAGCTGGGACGCCGACCGCGACGCGGCGGTCGCCCGCGCGCACGAGCAGTTCCGCTGGTTCGCCGGTGGCTGGAAGGTGAACGCCGACCTGCCCACGACGGCGGGTTTCGCGGGGGCCACGCAGTTCGTCCGCCCGGAGGACGTGGCGCAGCAGATCCCCTGCGGGAACGACGTCGACGCGATCGTCGAGGCGGCCTCGGCGTACTTCGAGGCCGGTTTCACCGACCTGGCGCTGGTGCAGATCGGCGGGGAGCACCAGGGCGGGTTCCTGGAGGCCGCGAAGTCGGACATCCTGCCGGCCCTGCGCGAGGCCGCCCAGGGCACCGACCCCTCCCCCAGCTGAGGGTGTTCGCCACCGGGGCGGCGGGGCGGGTGCACCGCCTCCGCCGCCCCGGTGCGCGTGTGAGCCGTCCTCTTTCCTGAGCGTGTCCTGGGCGATACTCTCCGTGACGACACTGGTGTCGTGACGAGGGGGCCCACCGTGAACGGACGCGCAGCGACCTGGAGCACGGCGGTCGTGGCCGCCGCGACCGTCCTCACCGCCACCCCCGCCGCGGCCGCCGCCCCCGCCGCGGTCCCCCGCCCGAGCACCCCCGCCTGCGGCGCGGTCCTGACCTCCAGCGTGCGCCTGGCCTCCGACGTCGTGTGCCCCACCGGCGGCGGCCTCACCCTGGCCGCCGACGGGATCGAGCTGAACCTCAACGGGCACCGCCTCGTCGGGCCCGGCGGCCAGGGGCGCGGCGTGGTGGTCGCCGCCCGGGACGCGGTGGTGCGCAACGGCACGATCACCGGCTGGGGCACCGGCGTCGAGGCCGGGCCCGACGACCCGAGCGTGGACACCCCGCCGGCTGTGAGCGCGACCCTGCGCGGGCTGCGCGTCGACCGCAACACCACCGGGGTCCGCGCCGGCTGGGAGGGGGCGCTGTCGGTGCGCGACACCTGGATCACCGGCGGCGGCCGCGGGGGCGAGTCGTTCTTCGACGGCGTCCTGCGGCTCGACCACTCCGTGGTGTCCGGCAACGGGATCGGCCTGTTCTCGTTCTCCGTCGGCTGGGACGGCCTCGTCGTGCGCGACTCCGTCCTGCGGGAGAACTCCAGCGCGGGCCTGGCCTGCGGTCAGGACGGCCACTACGACGTGGCGCGCAGCACCCTGCAGCGCAACGGTTCCGGCGTCGACGCCTTCGAGTGCAGCGGTCGCGTCGTGGACTCGCGCTTCGTGTGGAACGACCGGCACGTGACCGGTTTCCTCGTCGACGGGGACGTCATGGAGCTGCGCTGCAACACCTACACGCGCGACGGTTCGCCGCTGGAGTTCCCCGTGACGCCCTGTTCCTGACCCGCGGTCCCCGGCTCAGCCGAGCAGGTCCTGCAGGACGTCGGCGAGGGCGACCGACCCGAGTTCGGCGTCGTCGTCGGTGCAGAACTCCTCCGGGGAGTGCGACACCCCGGTGGGGTTGCGGGTGAAGAGCATCGCGGAGGGGACCCGCCCGGCGAGGACGCCCGCGTCGTGACCGGCGCCGGTGTCCAACCGCGGCGCCGTCGGCAGGACGCCCGAGAGCCGTCGCGCCAGCCCGGCGTCGAAGGCGACGGTCGGGCTCAGGGACTCCTCGCGCACCTGGACCGTGCACCCCTCCGCCGCGGCCAGCTCGACCGCGCGCCGGGAGACCTCGGCGACGACCGCGGCCGTCACGGCGTCCTCGGGGTGCCGCACGTCCAGCCACAGGTCCACGCGCGAGGCGATGACGTTGGTCCCGCCGGGCACCGGCTGCAACCGGCCCACGGTGGCGCGGGTCCCCGGGTGCGCCGCGGCGACCTCGCGGGCGGCGACGACGACGCGGGCGGCGGCCAGCAGCGGGTCGCGGCGGTCCTCCAGCAGCGTCGTCCCGGCGTGGTTGCCCTGCCCGTGGACGGTGAAGCGCCACCGGCCGTGGCCGATGACCGAACCGGCCACCGCGACGGGCGCGCCGAGGTCGACCAGCCCCCGGCCCTGCTCGACGTGCAGCTCGACGAAGGTGCCCACGCGGGCCAGCGCCTCGTCGTCCCGGCCGAACCCGGCCGGGTCCAGCCCCGCCGCCCGCGCCACGTCGGCGAAGGTGTTCCCGTCCGGGTCGGTCAGCCCCAGCGCGCGCTCGGGGGTGATCGCCCCGGTCAGCAGCCGCGACCCCAGGCAGGCCACCCCGAACCGGGACCCCTCCTCCTCGGGGAAGACCGCCAGCCCCAGCGGCCGGGCCGGGACCACCCCGCGCTCGCGCAGCAGGTCCACGGCGCGCAGGGCCGACGCGACCCCCAGGGGACCGTCGAACGCTCCCCCGCCGGGCACGGAGTCGAGGTGGCTGCCCGTGACGACGGTGTCCTGCAGCGGCACGCCCGCCGGGTTCCACCACGCCCAGACGACGCCGTTGCGGTCGGTCTCGGCCCCCAGCCCGCGCCGGTCCAGCTCGGCGACGTACCAGTCGAGCAGTTCGCGCTCGGCGGCGGCGAACACGGGGCGCGAGTAGCCGCCGCGCACCGGGTCCCGCCCCGTGTCGGCGATGGCGGCCAGGAGCTGGGACGTCTCGGACACGGCCCGAACCTACCCGCCCCCGCCCCGCCTTCCCCCACCCCGCCTTCCCCCACCCCGCCTTCCCGCTCGAAGCACGGTTCGGGCCCTCCCGCCCTCGCCCCGCGGGCGCGAAGCACACATCGAGCCCCGCCGACACCCCGCACCAGGGCCCGAACCGTGCGTCGAGCGGGAACGCGCGCCCTGTTTCCACAGGCCGGCGCGACGGCGCGTCGTCCACAGGTGCCGGCCGGCGGACCGGCCCGGTGGTCCGCCGTCCCGGAGGCTGACCCGGTGCGACGACGGAACAGATCGATCTTCCTGCCCGAGGTGTTCCTCGGCCGAGACGCCGTGCGCGACGGGGTCTTCAGCAAGAAGGAACTCCGGGGCGAGGAGGTTCAGCGCGTCCTGCGGGGCGTCTACACGGTGCGGGGTGCGCCCCTCACCCACCGGCTGCGCTGCAAGGCGGCCGCTCTCCTGCTGCCCCCCGGCGCAGTGGTCACCGGCCGTTCGCAGGCGACCCTGCTCGGCGTGGAACTGACCCGGTGGGAGGACCCGGTGGAGGTGCTGATGCCCGACGGGGTCCGGTGGGCCACCACGCAGGGCATCGCGTTGCGGCGCGCCAAGCGGGTCGACGCCGGCCCGGTGCGCGACGGCGTCCCGCTGGCGAGTGCGCACCGCATGGCCTTCGATCTGACGACGCGCGTGGACCTGCTCGACGCCGTCGCCGACCTCGACGCCGCGGTGCGGGCGGGCCTGGTCCACCTGCCGTCGTACCGCCTGCGGCTCCTCGACGTCCACGACCCGCACGTCGTGCAGGCCCGCCAGGCCGCCGACCTGTGCGACCCGCGCGCCGAGTCCCGGCCCGAGTCGAAGGTGCGGGTCGTCCTGCACCGGGCGGGGATCCCCGTGGAACCGGGCCACGTCGTCCACGACGCCGCCGGTCGCTTCGTGGCCCGGTTGGACCTGGCCCTGGAGGACTTCCGGGTCGCCGTGGAGTACGACGGGGAGTGGCACGCGCTGCGCGAGCAGTTGTCGCAGGACCGGCTCCGACTGCGCCGGTTGCGCGAGGCGGGCTGGGAGGTGGTCCACGTGACCGCGCGGATGCTCCGCGACCCCCAAGAGGTCGTCGACGCCGTCACCCGGGCCGTCGCCCGCCAGCGCCGTGCGCTCCGCGTGCCCTGACCCCTCTCCTGCTCCAAGCACGGTTCGGGCCCTGGAACGCGCGCAGTCAGGGCCCGAACCGTGCTTCGAGCGGGACGTCGCGGGGGCGGGACGTCGCGGGGCGGGGAGTGGGGATTGGGCGGAGTGGGGGTGGGGTGGGGGTCAGCGCGCGTAGCGGACGTGCGTCGCCAGCGGCGAGTGGACGACCTCGACGGGGTCGAGCCCGAACCCGCTCACCCCGTCGAACAGCCGCTCCCCCGCCCCCAGCAGGAACGGGGCGATGTCGAGGCGGAGCTCGTCGACCACGCCCGCGGCCAGCGCCTGCCGGACGGTGGACGCACCGCCGGCGATGCGGACGTCCTGGTCCCCGGCGGCCTCGCGGGCGCGGGCGAACGCCTCGTCGAAACCGCCGGTGACGAAGTGGAACGTCGTGCCCGTCGTCTCCAGCGGCGCCCGCTCGTGGTGGGTGAGGACGAACACCGGCGCGTGGTACGGCGGTTCCTCGCCCCACCAGCCGCGCCACGACTCGTCCGGCCACCCACCGCGGACGGGGCCGAACATGTTGCGGCCCATGACGACCGCACCGATCGGCCGCAGGAGGTCGGCGCGCCACGCGGCGTCGGCCCCGTGGCCGGGTTCGTCGGCGCGGAACATCCACTGGTGCAGGCGCCGGACCTCCCCGGTGCCCATCGGGTGCTCCAGGGACTGGTCCGGGCCGGCGGAGTACCCGTCGAGGGACGTGGACTGGTGGCAGACGACTCGGCTCATGCCCTGGTGACCTCTCGACGGGACGGGACTCAGCGGTCCGGCAGCGCCTCGGCGAGGAGTTCGGCCAGGTGCTTGGGCCGGACCCCGGTGAGGTTGTCGGACTGGGTGCGGCAGGAGTACCCGTCGGCGACCACGACGGCGTCGCCGCGCTCGCGCAGCGCCGGCAGCAGGGCGTGCTCGGCGACCTGCACCGAGACGTCGTAGTGCCCGGCCTCGGCGCCGAAGTTCCCCGCCAGGCCGCAGCAGCCGTTGAGGACCTGGGCGTCGACGCCGGCCTTGGCCAGCAGCGCGGCGTCGGCGGCGAACCCCATGACGGCGTGCTGGTGGCAGTGCGGCTGCACGACGGCGCGGGTGTCCACCTGCGGCGGGGTCCAGTCGGGGCGCTGCTCGGCGATGAGCTCGGCCAGGGTCTTCACCCGGCGCTCCAGCGCGTGCGCGCGGGGGTCGTCGGGCAGCAGTTCGGCGGCGTCGTCGCGCAGGAGCGCCGTGCACGACGGTTCCAGCCCGACGACGGGGACGTTCGAGGTCCCCAGCGCGTCCAGCGACGTGCGCAACTGGCGCTTCGCCCCGTCCAGCTGGCCCGTGGAGACCCACGTCAGACCGCAGCAGACCTGCTTCTCGGTGAGCCGCACCTCGAACCCGAGGTGCTCCAGCAGCTTCACCGCGGCCTTGCCGACCTCCGGGGAGAAGTGCTCGGTGAAGGAGTCCACCCACAGCAGCACCGGCTCGCCGGGGACGACGGGCCGCTTGGCGAACCAGTCGCGGAACGTCTCGACCGCGAACTCCGGCAGCGGCCGCTCCTGCGCCACCCCGCCCACCGCCTTCGCCGTCCAGGCCAGCGCCGGGACCGACGTCAGCGCGTTGACGAGCTTCGTCAGGACCGGCGCGGCCGTCGCCAGCTTCGACCAGCGCGGCAGCCACCCGAGCAGGTAGTGGTTCGCGGGCCGCAGCCGGCCGGCGTAGAACTTGTCGAGGAACTCGGCCTTGTAGGTGGGCATGTCCACCCCGGCGGGGCAGTCCGCCGAGCACCCCTTGCAGGACAGGCACAGGTCGAGGACGTCCTTGACCTCCTGCGAGCGCCACCCGTCGGTGACGAGGGTGCCGTTGGCCATCTCCTGCAGCAGCCGCGCGCGGCCGCGGGTGGAGTCCTTCTCGTCGCCGGTCGCCAGGTACGAGGGGCACATGACGCCGCCGGAGTCGGCGCGGCACTTGCCGACGCCGACGCAGCGGTGGACGGCGCGGGTCAGGTCGCCCTCGTCGCGGGAGTACGCGAACTTCAGCGGCATGCCGAGGGCGTGCGCGGGGCGGGCGGCGGGGACCCGCAGGTCGGCGGCGACGTCGGCGGGGCGCACGATGACGCCGGGGTTCAGCAGGTCGGCCGGGTCGAAGGCGCGCTTGACCTCCTCGAACGCGGTGATCGCCTCGGCGTCGTACATGAGCGGCAGCAGGCCGCCGCGGGCGCGGCCGTCGCCGTGCTCGCCCGACAGCGACCCGCCGTGCTTGGCGACGAGCCGCGCGGCGTCCTCCAGGAACGCCTTGGCCGCGGCGCCGCCACCGTCCTCGTAGAGGGGGAAGTCGATGCGGACGTGGATGCAGCCGTCCCCGAAGTGCCCGTACGCCAGCCCGTCGACGGCGTGGGAGGCCATGAGCGCGTCGAACTCGCGCAGGTACTCCCCCAGCCTGGCGGGCGGGACCGCGGCGTCCTCCCAGCCCGGCCACGCGGGCAGCCCCTCGGGGGACCGCCCGGCCAGCCCGGCGCCGTCCTCGCGGATGCGCCACAGCGCCCGCGCCTCCGCCGCCGTCGGGATGATCACCGAGTCGAGGGCGCGGGAGTCGGCGACCATCGCCTGCGCGGCGGCCAGGGACTCCTGCGGGGTCTCCCCGCCCATCTCGACGAACAGCCACCCGTCGCCGCCGGGCAGCCCGTCGACCGACCCGCCGCGGCGCACGACGACGTCGGCCAGGCGCCGGTCGATGCCCTCGACCGCGAGGGGGGCGTGCTCCAGCAGGGCCGGGGTCGCGTCGGCGGCCTCGTGCATCGAGGGGTAGCCCAGCACGACGAAGGTGGTGGACGGCGACTGCCGCACGAGGCGGACCCGGGCGCGCAGGATCGTCGCCAGCGTCCCCTCGGACCCGGTGAGCAGCCGCGCCAGCGCGGTGCCGGTCGGGCCGCCGGTCTCGGGCAGCAGGTGCTCCAGGGCGTACCCGGAGACCTGGCGGCCGAAGGTGCCGAACGTCGTGCGGATCAGCCCCAGGTGCTGCGAGGCGACCGCGCGCAGCTCCTCGACCAGCTCGGCGGGGGGTTCGTCGGTCCAGTAGCGGCGCCCGTGCCCGTCGAGGACCTCCAGGGCGACGACGTTGTGGGAGGTGCGGCCGTAGGCCAGGGCGTGCGAGCCGCAGGCGTCGTTGCCGATCATGCCGCCGACGGTGCAGCGGGCGTGGGTGGAGGGGTCGGGCCCGAACCGCAGCCCGTGCGGGGCGGCCTGCCGCTGCAGGTCGTCGAGGATGACGCCCGGTTCGATGAGCGCCGTCATGCCCTCGGCGTCGATCTCCAGGACGCGGTTGAGGTGGCGGGAGAAGTCCAGGACGACGCCGGAGCCGATGGCGTTGCCCGCCACGGAGGTGCCCGCGCCGCGGGAGGTGAAGGGGACGCCCAGCTCGCGGCAGACCGCCCAGACGGCTTCGACGTCCTCGACCGAGCGGGGGAAGACGACGACCTGCGGGACCACGCGGTAGTTCGACGCGTCGGTCGTGTACTCGGCGCGGCGGCGGGTGGAGGCGTCCACGACCCCGGAGGCGGGGTCGGTGCCGAGCACCGCGTTGAGGGCGTCCACCAGGTCCGCGCCGGGGGCCCCACCGTCAGCGGCAGCGGTCGTCGCGCGGTTGTCGTCGATCAGGGTCACGTGCTCAAGTGTGCCGCCGCGGGAGGGGTGCTCGGGCACGGAACGGCCCGGCCGCCGCGTTCAGCGCAGCAGCGCCAGGTGGCGCGGGCTGACCCCGACGTGCACCCGCTGGCCGCGGGTGACGGTCAGCCGGTCCTCCTCCAGGCCGTCGCCGAAGACGACGAGCTCGTCGGACAGGACGTCCAGGGTCAGCGCGCCCTGCGCCAGGGTCCCCGCGACGAGGTCGGCGCCGGTGGTCGGGGAGGGCCAGGCCTCCCGGACGAACCAGGCCAGCGCGGGGTCGGTGGCCGCCGGCAGCCCGGTCGCGCGGCGGGCGCGGGCCAGGGAGGCGAGCCAGCCGGTGGCACCGGTCCCGGTGCCGACGACGACGCCGCTGGAGGCCTGCTCCTCGTGGCGGTGGTGGCCGTCGCGGTCGCAGCCCAGGACGTACCGGGCGGTCTGGTGGCTGCGGTGACCGACGAAGACCTCGTTGAGGGCGTGCAGCTCCTGCCCGTCGTCGGTGCTCGCGCGGACCATGGTGCGCAGCTCGCAGGGGGCGTCGGACACGCTGCGACGCAGCAGGTCGGGTGCGTCGGCGGCGCGGTGCGGGACGAGGACGCCGGCGTTGCGGCCGGGGGCGGGGTCGATGCCGACGACGACCTGGCCGGACAGGTGCTTGGCGACGTTGGCGACGAGGCCGTCCTGGCCGACGACCACGACGACGTCCTCGGGGGCGAACAGGAACCGCGGCAGCTCGGCGCGCTCGACGGCACCGGTGCGCCAGTCGGCGGGGACCGCGGCGGCGACGGCGGCCAGCGCCCGCCGCTGCTGCTCGTCGGCCTCGGCGAGCTCGGCCAGGCGGCGGCTGCGGGTGCGCAGGAAGAAGTCGGCCGCGCCGGGGGTGCCGTGCCGGGCGACGGTCTCGGCGTAGGCGGTGCGCCGGTGCACGAGGACGGCCCGGGGCGCCAGGCTCACGGCCGCACCAGCCGGGCGAGGGCGCCGGTGACGACGTCGGGGGTCAGGACGAGGGTGCCGACGTCCGGCAGCTGCCCGGCGAACTCGCGCAGGGCCAGGGTGAGCAGGACCTCCGGCGGGGTGCCGGCGACGGCGGCCAGGCGGGCGGCCTCGGCGGCGGCGTCGGCCTCGCCCTGGGCGCGGCGGGCGGCTGCGTGGGCCTGGGCGAGCCGTTCCTCGCGCTCGGCCTCGGCGGTGGTGCGGACGGCGTCGGCGGCCGCGGCGTCCTCGACGCCGCGGCGCTGGTTGGCGCCGCGCTGGGCGACGAGCTGCTCCTCGCGGCGGGCCAGTTCGATCTTGCTCTGCAGCTCGTTCTCGCTGATGGCGCGTTCGCGTTCGACGGCGAGCGCGCGGCGCTGGGCGGTGGCCCCGTCGGCCTCGGTCTGCAGGCGCTCGCGGGTGGGGGTGCCGAGGGCCTTCTCGACGTCGGGGTCGGGGCGGACGGCGACGACGCGGGCGTCGACGAGGGCGAGGCCGGTGTGGGCGAGGCGGCTGTCGGCGAGCAGGCCGGCGGTGATGCGCTCGCGGGTGAGCGCGACGCCGTCGGTGAGGGCCTGCAGCAGCGGCAGGCCGGCGAGGACGTCGAGGACGTGCTGCTGGGCGGTCTCGGTGAGCAGCCCGGCGATCTGCTGCAGGGGGGCGGCGCGCCAGCGGCCGGTGGCGGGGTCGAGGGAGAAGTCGACGCGGGTGGCGGCGAGGTCGGGGTCGGCGATGCGGAAGGTGACGGTGGCCTGGACGGTGACGTCGACGAAGTCGGCGGTGCGGGCGTGCAGGAGCAGCGGCAGCTCGCGGTCGTCGACGGGCAGCTCGGACAGGGTGGCCGACAGGGGGCGGAACCAGAAGGCCTGGCCGGTGCCGGTGTGGGCGAGCTTGCCGCGGCGGTGGTGGATGACGTGGGTGGTGGGGGTGCTGCGCAGGTGGCGGGCGAAGGGGTAGCGGGTGATGTCGGCCACGGGGTCCTCCTCGGGACTTGTTGTCGTCGCAGTGACGATAAGCCTCCCCCCACTTGTCGTCAAGTCGACGACAAGTGGGTACGCTCACCGGGTGAGCCACCCCGCCCTCGCCGTGACCGTCGACCTCGTCGTCCTGACCGTGCGCGCGGGCGCGCTGCACGTCCTGCTCGTCGAACGCGGCGAGGAACCGTTCCTGGGCCGCTGGGCGCTGCCGGGCGGGTTCGTGCGACCGGACGAGGACCTGCCGGGCGCCGCGGCCCGGGAGCTGGCGGAGGAGACCGGGCTGCCCCGCGGGCTCGTCCACCTCGAGCAGGTCGCGACCTACGGGGCACCCGGCCGCGACCCCCGCCAGCGCGTCGTGACCGTCTGCTACCTGGCGCTGGCCCCCGACCTGCCCGTCCCCCGCGCCGGCACCGACGCCGCGGACGCGCGCTGGACCCCCGTCGCCGACCTGCCCGACCTCGCCTTCGACCACGAGGACCTCCTGGCCGACGCCGTCGAGCGGGCCCGGGCCAAGCTGGAGTACACCCCCCTCGCGACGGCGTTCTGCCCGGCCGAGTTCACCGTCGCCGAGCTGCGCCGCGTCTACGAGGCCGTCTGGGGCACCGCGCTGGACCCGCGGAACTTCCACCGCAAGGTGACCGGCGCGGCGGGTTTCCTCGAACCCACCGGCACCACGACCACGCGCGACGGCGGCCGCCCCGCCGGGCTGTTCCGCCGCGGGCCGGCCACGACCCTGCACCCGCCGCTGCTGCGCTGAACCCCTGGGCGCTGAACCCCTGGGCACCGCGCGCGCCCGGCACTAGGGTCGGTCGACGTGCCGGTCTACCCCGCCCTCGCCGCGGCGGGGTTCCGCCGGTGGTCGACGTACCGGGCGGCCACGGCCGCGGGAGCCCTGACGAACTCGGTCTTCGGCGCCCTCAAGGCCGCGGTCCTCACCGGGACCGTCGGCACGGCCGGCACCGTCGCCGGGTACGACGCCGCCCAGGCCGCCACGTTCGCCTGGGTCACCCAGGCCCTGCTGGCCCCCGTGAGCGTCTTCGCCGACGACGAGGTGGCCCGCCGCGTGCGGACCGGCGACATCGCCTTCGACCTGGCCCGGCCGGTCGACCCGCAACTGGCGGCGTGGGCCACCGACCTGGGCCGGGCGGCGTACACCCTCCTGCCCCGCGGGCTCCCGCCGCTGCTGGCCGGCCTGCTGCTGACCGGGCTCGCCCTGCCGGCCACCCCGGCCCCGTACGCGCTGGGCGCGGTGGGCACCGCGCTCGGCGTCTCGGTCTCGTTCGCGGCGCGCTGGCTGGTGAACCTCACGGCGTTCTGGCTCACCGAGGTCCGCGGGGTCCTGCTGCTCTACACCGTGCTGGCGACCCTGCTGACGGGGCTCACCCTCCCCGTCGCGTGGTTCCCGGGGTGGTTGCAGGCCCTGGCCGCGGCGACGCCCTTCCCCTCGATGCTGCAGACCCCCGTCGACCTGCTCCTGGCCCGCGCGACGGGCGCGGACGCGCTGCGGCTGGTCGCGACCCAGCTCGGCTGGCTGGCGGCCCTGCTCCTGGGCGGGCGGGTCCTGCTGGCCGCGGGGGCGCGCCGGCTGGTGGTGCAGGGTGGCTGAGAGCACCCTCGCCGCCTACCGCGCGGTCCTGGGCTCGCGCGTCCGGTCCCAGGTGGCCTACCGGGCGTCCTTCGCGGCCGACCTCCTCGCCAACGTCGGCACCGGGGTCAGCGAGTTCGCGACGATCTACGTCGTGTTCTCCCGCGCCACCACCCTCGGCGGTCTCGACGTCTGGCAGGCCTGCCTGGTGTTCGCGCTGGCCAACGTGACGTTCGCCCTCGCCGACCTCCTGCTCGGGCACGTCGACGACCTGCCCACCGCGATCCGCACGGGCACCCTCGACGCGCTCCTGCTGCGCCCCCTGCCCGTGCTGGCCCAGCTCACCACCTCCGACGTGTCGCTCAAGCGCCTGGGCCGGGTCGCGATCGGGGTCGTCGTGCTGGTGGTGGCGTGGCCGCACACCGGGGTCGCGCTGGACGCGCGGGCGCTGGCGCTGCTGGCCGGGGCGCTGTGCGGGGGCACCGCCGTCTTCGGCGCCGTCTTCGTCGTCGCCGGGGCCCTGCAGTTCTGGCTGCTCGACGGCCGGGAAGCCGTGAACAGCATCACCTACGGCGGCGTGACCGCCGCGCAGTACCCGGCCTCGCTGTACTCCGGGGCGCTGCGCTGGCTGTTCTGCTACCTCGTCCCGGCCGCGTTCGTGGCGTACCTGCCGGTGCTGGCGCTGCTGGGCGAACCGGGCCCGGCGGGTCTGCCGGCCTGGCTGGGCTGGTTCTGCCCCGTCGCGGCGGCGGTGGCGTGGGGCGTCGCGCTGCTGCTGTGGCGCGCCGGGGTGCGGCACTACACGGGCAGCGGTTCGTGAACGCGCTGGAGGTGCACGACCTCGTGCGCGAGTACGTGGTGCGGGAGGAGTCCGGCAGCCGGTTCCGCCGCCGGCGCACGGTGGTCCGCGCCGTCGACGGCCTGTCGCTGCGCGTCGCGCCGGGCGAGTCGGTGGGTTTCCTCGGCGCCAACGGGGCCGGGAAGTCGACGACCGTGAAACTCCTCACGGGCATCCTCGTCCCCACCAGCGGGACCGTCCGCACGTGCGGCCTGGACCCCGTGGCCCGCCGCCGCGACCTCGCCCGCCGCATCGGCGTCGTCTTCGGCCAGCGCAGCCAGTTGTGGTGGGACCTGCCGCTGCGCGAGTCGTTCCGGCTGCTCGCCGCGATCCACCGCCTGCCGCGGTCGGTGTGGGAACCCCGGCTGCGCGAGCTCGACGAGCGCCTCGACCTCGGCCGGTTCCTCGCGACCCCCGTGCGCCAGCTGTCGCTGGGGCAGCGGATGCGCGGGGAGGTGGCCGCGGCGCTGCTGCACTCCCCCGAACTCCTGCTGCTCGACGAGCCGACGATCGGCCTGGACGTCCTGTCCAGCGAACGGCTGCGGCGTTTCCTGGACGCCGAACGGGCCGAGCGCGGCACGACGCTGCTGCTGACGACCCACGACACCGGGGACGTGCAGCGGCTGTGCGACCGGGTGCTCGTCGTCGACCGCGGCCGCGCCGCCTACGACGGGGACCTGCCGGGGCTGGTCCGCCGGGTCGGCGCCCGGCGGATCCTCGTGGTGGACCTGCGCGCGCCGGTGACCCCGCGCACGGTCCCGGGCGCCGAACTGCTGGGGGTCGAGGAGGGCGGGCTGCGGTTGCGGTACGCGTTCTCGGCGCAGGAGACCACGGCCGCGCAGGTCCTGGCGCAGGTCGCGCAGGACGCCGACGTCCGCGACCTGTCGGTCGAGGAACCCGACATCGCCGACGTCCTGCGCACGCTGTACGCGACGTCGGGCTGAGGCCCGCGCCCCCGGTCCTCGCCCCGGTCCTCGCCCCGGTCCTCGCCCCGGCGGCGGGTTCGGTGGTGGGTTCTGCGAGGAGCCGGTCCGCGAGCCCCGCGGTCGCTACCCTCGGGGAGGTGATCACCCTCGAGCCGGCCATCCGCGACTACGACTGGGGCACCGACGGCGGGATCTCCCGCCTGCTGGGCCGGGAACCCGCGGGGGGCCCGGAGGCGGAACTGTGGATCGGCACCCACCCGGGTTTCCCGACACCCACCGCCGACGGCCGCACGGTGGCCGACGTCGTGGCCGCCGACCCCGCGGGCGTGCTGGGCGCCGAGACCGCGGGCCGCGGCGGGACCCGGCTGCCGTTCCTGCTGAAGGTGCTGTCCGCCGGCCGGCCGCTGTCGGTGCAGGTGCACCCGAGCCCGGAACAGGCGCGCGCCGGTTTCGCGGACGAGGAGACGCGCGGCGTGCCGCTGGGCGCCCCGCACCGCAACTACGTCGACGACCAGCCCAAACCCGAGATGATGGTCGCGGTGACCCCGATGCGGGCCCTGGCGGGTTTCCGCGACCCGGCGGCGGTGCGCGCGGACCTGCACCGGCTGCTGGGGGCGCCCGGCGGGGGGACGTCGGCGGAGCTGGACGCGCTGCTCGCCGGGCCGGACCCCGCGGCGACGCTGCGCGGGGCGCTGCGCCTGCTGCTGTCCGGGGGCGAACCGGCCGCGGGGTTCGTCACGCGGCTGGTGGCGGCGGCGCGGGCCGCCGACGCGGACGACACCACCGCCGGGGTCGTCCGGCTGCTGGCCGAGCACCACCCCGCCGACCCGGGGATCGCGGTGGGGGCCCTGCTCAACCACGTCGACCTCGCCCCCGGGCAGGCCGTGTTCCTGGGGGCCGGGACGCCGCACGCCTACCTGCAGGGCACCGGCGTGGAGGTCATGTCGGCCTCCGACAACGTGCTGCGCGGGGGCCTGACGAGCAAGCACGTCGACGTCGAGGAGCTGCTGCGGATCGTCGACCCGGTCGTCAGCGCACCGCACCGCGTCGCGCCGGAGGAGACCGCCGCGGGCAGCCGGGTGTTCCGCACACCCGTGCCGGACTTCGCGCTGCAGCGGCTGGAGGGCGGACCGGGCGCGGAACTGGCCGTGGAGCAGAACGGGCCGGTGCTGCTGCTGGTCCTGGCCGGTTCCGCGCTCGTGACGTCGGGCCCGGGGGACGCCGAGGAACTGCGGCGCGGGGGCAGCCTGCTGGTGGGCGCGGCCGAGGGCCCGGCGCGGCTGCGGGCCGGCGACGACGGCGTCCTGGCCTTCGCGGCCACCGTGGGCCGGGCCGGCTGAGGCGCGCGTCCGCCCCCTGCCCGCGCCGGCGGCGCGGGGAGGGGGCGGGTGAGGTGTCCCGCGGGGTCCTGCCGCGGGGTCCTGCTGCGGGGTCAGGCCGCGGCGTCGAGCCCGCGGAACCACTCCAGGCAGCGTTCCAGCGCCGGGCGCGGGTCCAGGGCGTACCCGCCGTCGCCGAACAGCTCGAACGTCGCCCACCCCGGGTACCCCGCGGCCGTCAGCGCGGCCACGACGTCCGCCAGCGGCAGGTCCCCCTCGCCGGGCACGAGGTGCCCGGCGGGGGTGCCGTCGACGAGGTGGACGTGGCGCACGCCGCCGGTCCCGACGCCGAACGCCCGCAGGTAGTCCTGCACCCCCTCCCCCGCGCACGCCATCGCCACGGTGTCCAGGGCGACCCCGAGGGACGGTTCCCCGACGTCGTCGAGCGCGGCGCGCAGGTCGGCGGTGGTGCGCACGAGGTTGGTCTCGCGCCGTTGCAGCGGTTCCAGGACGCACTCCAGCCCGAGTCCGGCGGCGTGGGCGACCACTTCGCGCAGCGACCGGACCGACCGGGCCCGGGCCGGCTCGACCGGTTCGTCCTCGTAGCCGCGCCCGGAGGTGAGGAACAGCAGGTCGCTGCCGAGGTCGGCGGCGATGTCGGCGGCGCGCCGGAACAGCGCCACGCTGCGCCGGCGCAGGCCCTCGTCGCCGGAGGCGAGGTTCACCGGGTACACGACCTGCTCGGGGGTCAGGCACCGCACCCGCAGGCCGTGCCGGTCCAGTTCCGCGCGCAGCGCGGCGACGTCCGCGGCGGTGGCGGTGTCGACCTGCAGGTGCGGCGCGATCCCCCACAGCTCCAGGTCCCGCAGGCCCAGCTCGGCCGCGTCGGCGCAGAACCGCGCGAAGGTGGTGTGCTGGTAGCTGAAGTTCGAGCCGGTGATCCGCAGCCGGGTGCCGGTGGCCGTGGGGCTCACTTGCCCACCCCGTCGGCCAGGCCGCGGATGAACCAGCGCTGGCCGCCGAAGAAGAGCAGCACCATGGGCAGCGCGGCGATGGCCATGCCGGCGAAGACGACGGGGTAGTCGGTCCCGTGCCGGGCCATGAGGTTCGTCAGGCCGACGGGCAGCGTCTGGGTGCCGGCCCCGCTGGTGAAGATCATCGCGAACAGGTACTCGTTCCACGCGAACAGCACGTGCAGGATCACCACCGAGGCCATGATCGGCTTGCACAGCGGCAGGACGATCCGCCAGAACGTGTACCCGGGTCCGGCCCCGTCGATGCTGGCGGCCTCGTCGATCTCACGGGGGATCTCGACCATGTAGGCGCGGATGAGGAACGTCGTGAACGGGATGCGGAACGCGGTGTAGAGGATGACCAGCGCCCAGACGCTGTTGTAGAGCCCGAGGCGCTGGAACAGCTGGACCAGCGGGATGAGGGCGACGGTGGGGGCCAGCATGAGCCCGGCCAGGACCACCGCGGTGAGCGGGCCCTCCAGCGGGACCCGCAGCCGGGTCAGGCCGTAGGCCGCCCAGGCGCTGAGCAGCGCGGTGCTCAGCGTCGAGACGATCGTGACGAAGACGCTGGTCGCCAGGTAGCTGCTGACGCCGCGGTCCCAGGCGGCGGCGAAGTTCCCCAGCCCCCACTGGTGGGGCAGGGCGAAGGGGTTGGCGAACAGCTCGGCGTTGGTCTTGAACCCGTTGAGCACCATCCACAGCAGCGGGTAGACGACCACGACGGCCAGGGACAGCAGCAGCCCCCACAGGCACACCCGGGCCAGGTAGCGGGTTCCGGTCGCGGTCATCACCACTCCACTCTGCGCCGGCGGCCCAGCGCCAGCTGCGCCAGCGCGACGAGGAACGTCACGAAGAACACCACGACGGCGATCGCCGCCGCGTACCCGAAGTCGTTCTGCACGAAACCGCTCTGGTACAGCCACGTCCCGAGGACCTGCGAGGAGTTGTCGGGTCCGCCGGAGGTCATGACCATGACCTCGTTGAACACCTGGAAGGCGCCGGAGATCGTGACGATCACCATGAGCGAGGTCATCTCCCCCACCAGGGGGGCGGTGATCTGCAGGAAGCGGCGCACGGGACCGACCCCGTCGAGGGCCGCGGCCTCCATGATCTCCGGGGGGATGCGCTGGATGGCCAGCGCGAACAGCAGCGTGCTGTAGCCGAAACCCTGCCACTGGCTCATGGCGATGACCGCGTAGACGGCGGTGCCGCTGTCGCCCAGCCAGGCGTGCTCCAGCCCGTCCAGGCCCAGGCCCCCGAGGGCGGCGTTGAGCAGGCCGAGGTTCGGTTCGTAGAGGAAGTAGAACAGCAGGCCCGCGACCGTGATGGAGATGGCCGAGGGGATGAAGTAGACCGCGCGCAGCGCCCGGCGCCACCGGTCGCTGCGCAGGCTCTCGACGAGCGCGGCCAGCAGCAGGGCCCCGAAGACCTGCACCACGACCGAGACGACGGCGTAGGCGATGTTGTTGCGCAGCGACCGCCAGAACACCGGGTCGCCGGCCATCTTCCGGTAGTTGTCGCCGCCGGCGAAGGAGAACGTGCCGCTGAAGATGTCCCACCTCAGGAAGCTGAACCCGAGGTTCTGCACCAGCGGCAGGTAGACGAAGACCGCCAGGACGACCAGGGCCGGCAGCACCCACACCAGGCCCAGGGCCCGGCGCGCCGTCCCGGTCCGGGCCCGGGCGGCGGTGGGCAGCGGCGGACGCCCGACGGGGGCGCGGCCGGCCGGCGCGCGGGAGGAGGTGTCGTGGGCCACCGGCTCAGCCCTTCGCCGCGGCGGAGGCCTTCTGCACGCCGGCGAGGACCTCCTGCGGTGTCCGGTCGCCGTTGACGAGCGCCTCACCCCCGGCGAGCCACGCGCTGGCCACGTCGGGGACGGTGATGGTGTCCAGCCAGGGGATCACGGCGCTGGCCTCGTCGAGCTCCTGGACGGAGGCGGCGACGGCGGGGCTGGAGGTGCCCGCGGCGCCCACGACGGCGCTGGGCTGCCCGTACGGCGGGGCCGAGAGGACCTTGCCGTTCTCCTGGCTGGTGACGAACTTCATGAAGTCCACCGCGAGGGCGGCGTTCTTCGACCGGGCGTTGACGAAGTACCCCTCGGGGGCGCCCTCGATCGCCTCCGGGTCGCCGGCGGCGCCCTCGGGGACGGGCAGGGGGAAGAACCCGAAACCGTCGCGGGCCAGCGGGGTGCCCTCGGCTGCGGTCCCGTCGAACTCGATGATCTCCTGGTAGTACATGGCGGCGTGGCCGTCGGACTGCTGCTGCTTGGCGGTCGTGTAGAGGACGCCGTTGGACTGCGCGCCGGTGCTCGTGCACCGCTGGACGAGCTGGACGAACTGCTCCATGGACTTCACGTAGCCGGGGTCGGTCCAGGTGGCGGTGGCCGGGTCGAAGTCGGCTTCCAGCGTCGCGGTGGGGACGTTGTAGGCGAACAGCTGCTGCAGGTAGTGCAGGCCGGGCCAGCCGTCCTTGTTGCCGAAGGCGATGGGTTCCAGCCCGGCGGCCTGGATCGTGCCGCAGTCGGACAGCAGTTCCTCGAACGTCGCGGGCACGTCCAGCCCGAGGTCGGCGAAGACCTTCTCGTTGTAGCCCATGAACTTGGCGTCGGTGTAGAGCGGGATGCCGTAGTACTTCCCGTCCTGCGCGAAGGCGTCGAGCATCGGCTTGCTGAAGGTCGAACCCCACTCGGTGCCGGGCCCGAGGACGGGGGTGAGGTCGGCGGCCAGGCCGGCGCGGGTGAAGTTGTCCGCCCAGTTGCCCGTCCACGTGAAGTAGATGTCGGGCAGCGCCTGGGAGGCGACCAGCGTCTTGGTCTTGTCCTTGACGCTCTGGTCGGTCTCCTGGATGAGCTTCACGTCGACGTCGGGGTGCTGCTGCTCGTACGCGGCGGCGAGGTCGGTGAAGTAGGGCGCGAGCTCGGCCTGGCCGAACTTGGTGAGGATGCTCAGCTCACCGGAGTAGGTGGGGGACGCGGTGACGTCGGCCACCGCGCCGGTGCCGGACCCCCCGCCCCCGCAGGCGGCGAGGCCGAGGACGGCGGTGAGACCGGCCGCCACGAGCGCGCGGCGCGTGTTTCCGGGCATGGTTGACCTCCTGGTCGTGTCGGGGTGACGAGCGCTGAGGTGCTGCCGGGCGGTCGGGGGCGGCGCCGACGACGGTGTCGACGGCCCCCGGGCGGTGCTCCTGCGTGCGGGTGGTGCGGGTCGTGCGGTGGTGGGTCCTCAGACGGCGGGGGTGCGGCCGGGTTCGTCGGGGGCCGGGACCGCCTCGGGGGTGGGCATGAGGTGGGTCAGGGCCCGGGTGAGGGGGTCGACCCGGCGGTCGTGCCGTTCCAGGGCGTTGCGGCGCACGATGGCGGCCCGCACGACCTGCGCGCCGAGGAAGCGGACGGGTTCGCGGACCACCGGGACGGGCGGGGCCCCGACGAGGCGGCTGCGGCCCCACTCGTCGTCGGTCCCCAGCAGGACCGAGGCCAGGATCCGGGAGACGACCGGCAGCTGGGCCAGCGCGGTGCCGTTCCAGCCGACGCAGTAGTGCACGTCGGGGCGGTCGGTGAGGGTCCCCAGGACCGGGACGTGGGTGGCGACGCAGTCGATGGCGCCCACCCAGTCGTAGGCGATGGGGACGTCGGCCAGCGAGGGGTACAGCCGGTGCAGCTCGGCGACGGCGCTGGCCGCCAGCGGGGGGTTGCGGTTGGTGCGGGCGCCGAGGCGGCCGGCGAAGACGGGGTTCCCGGTGCCCTGCCCGAGCAGCACGCGCCCGTCCACGGTGCGCTGGAAGTACAGCACCTGGCGCTGGGAGTCGCAGATGGACGCCCCGCTCTTCCAGCCCAGGGCGTCGAGGCGGTCCGGGATCGGGACGGTGACGACGACCTGGCTCTCCACGGAGTACATGAAGCGGTTGATCTCGGGGATGGCCCCGGCCCAGGCGTTGGTGGCGAGCAGGACCTTCTCGGCGCGGACGCTGCCGCCGGGGGTCCGCAGCACCGGCCGCGGACCGGACCCGATCTCGGTGACGGGCGTGCGCTCGTGGATGCGCACACCCCGGGCGAGCAGGAGGTCGCGCAGCCCGCGCACGAGCTTGCCGGGGTGCAGGCTCCCGGCGCGTTCCTCCACCACGCCCTGGTACGACGTGGCCGTCCCGGTGCGGGCCAGCATCCCGTCGGCGTCCAGCTCGGTGTAGACGTCGAGGCCGGCGGCGCGGCTGCGGGCCAGGGCGTCGGCCCAGGCCCCCTCCTGGGCCCGGGAGCTGGCGCCCCAGATCCAGCCGTCCAGCCGCAGGTCCATGTCCAGGCCGCCGTCCTGCAGGGCGGCGAGCTCCTCGATCGCCTCCACCGAGGCGCGGGCCAGCCGGACCGCCTCGCGGGGCCCGACGACGGCTTCGAGGCGGTCCAGGCTCTCGCACCAGCTGTGGACCTGGCCGCCGTTGCGGCCCGAGGCCCCGGCGCCGCAGAACTCGGCCTCCAGCACGACGACGTCCGCGTCGGGCTGGGCCTGGACGATGCGGTAGGCCGTCCACAGGCCGGTCAGCCCCCCGCCGACGACGGCGACGCGGGCGGTGGTGTCCCCGCGCAGGGCGGGCAGCTCGTCACCCCGCTCGGGGACGGTGGTGTCGAGCCAGTAGGAACGGTCCTGGGGGGAGGCGGGGACGGGGGTCGGCAGCCTCAGCGCGGTGCGTGCGGACATGGGACCTCTCTCGGGGGGTGGTCGCCGGCCGGGGCCGGCGCGCTGGCCCCTGCGTCGCTCAGCGGCGCAGGACGTTGAAGGTGAAGGCGTCACCGCGGTGGTAGTCCTCGGCGAGCAGGACCCGGCGGCCGGTCGTGGTGATGGCGGTCTCGGTGATGAGCAGCCACGGGCCGAAACCGTCGAGGTGGTACTGGGTGCGCACCTGCTCGGGCAGCTCGACGGCCTGCAGGCGGGCGGCCGAGGAGACGGGCAGGTGCCCCTGGATGGCGAGCAGCTCGGTGAGCGAGCCGGTCCAGTCCACGTGGCGGACGGGGCCGGGGATGCAGAAGGCCGGGATGGTGTCGACGCTGTAGATGAGGGGGTCGTCCCCGTCCGAGCGCAGCCGCTCGAGGCGGACGACCCGTTCGCCCTCGGCCAGGCCGAGGGCCTCGACCGCCTCGGGCGAGGGGTCGGTCTCGGTGACCGACAGCACCATGGTGCGGCTGCTGCGCCCCAGGCTGGCCAGCATCTGGGTGGCGGACTCGAACCGGGTGATGGGCCGGTCCACGCTGAGGCTGCCGAGGGAGGACAGGAACCGTCCCCGGCCGCGCTCGGCCTGGACCAGCCCCTCCTGCTCCAGCAGCTTCAGCGCTTCCCGGACGCTGCTGCGCCCGACGTCCCACAGGCGGGAGATCTCCGCCTCGCTGGGCAGCCGGTCCCCCGGCTTGAACCCCTGCGCCCGCAGCAGGTCCATGAGCTGGTCGCGCACGATGCTGGGCAGCGGCCGCTTGTCGGGCATGGTGGTCCCCTCCTCCGTCGAGGGGAGCGACGCTACTGAACCCACCGGGACGAGCCCGACGAGCGGCACCTGCGGAGTCTCCCGCGGGAGCGCGGCGAGCGCCGCGGTGAGCGGGGCGCTCGGGCGGGTGCCGGGCACGCTGGCCTCCGGGGTCGGGTGGTCGGAACGGTCGGTGGTCGGGTCTCAGTAGTCCAGGCGCCGGTAGTAGCGGCGGGTGGTGAGCGGGTGGTCGCGCAGCACCTCCAGGTGGGCGCTGAGCCGTTCCAGGGCCGTGGCCAGCAGGACCGGGGAGACGAGCGCGCGCACGGCGGCGGAGGTGCCGGGCAGCTCGAAGTCGGCGGTGTCCAGCACCAGCAGCTTCTCGGTGTGGTCGGGGACGAACTTCTCCACGCGCTCGGCCAGCGGGCGGGTCTCGTCCTCGCCCTTGAGGACGACGACGCTGACGCCGGCCTCGACGAGTTCGAGGGTGCCGTGGAAGAAGTCGGAGGCGTGCACCGGGCGGGTCCGGATCCACTGCATCTCCTCCAGGATGCACATGCCGTAGTAGTACGCCTCGGGCCAGGCCGACCCGGCCGCGGTGATGACGTGGTACGGCTCGTCCTTGATGGTGCGGGCGATCTCCGCGGCGCGGGACTCGAACGCGCGCTTGACCTCGACGAGCTGGGCGGGCAGCGCCTCCAGCTCGGCGACCGTCTGCGGGTAGGCGTCGTGCTCCCCGCGCAGGTGCATGACGGACAGGGCGATGAGCAGGGTCTGCAGGTAGTACGACTCGCTGGAGGTGTCGTCCTCGGCGAAGTTCGTGAAGTTCACGTCGGCCAGCTGCGCCATCGGGGTGTCGGCGTGCCCGGTGAGGGTGAGGACGCGGGCGCCCTTGGCGCGGCAGAACTCCAGCGCCTCGACGGCCTCCTTCGTGGTGCCCGACAGCGAGGGCATGACGACGAGGGACTGCGGCCCGAGGTGCACGTTGTCGCGCACCACGAGCTCGGCGGCCATGTCCAGGTGGACGGGGAAGGTCGAGGTGGTCTGCAGCAGGCGCGCGGCCGGGTGGGTCAGCAGGGTGACCCCGCCGGCGCCGAGGAAGAACAGGTTCTGCGCGCCGGCCTCCAGCGCGTCGGCCACGGCCCGGTGCAGCTGCCCGGCGAGCCCGACGGCGCCGGACTGGATGCGCACGAAGCGCTCTTCGTCGAAGTTCAGCATGGTTCCACTCCCTGGGTGGTGGGTCCCGCCGGCCCGGAGGGGCGGCGGTCGTCGGGGTCCCGGCGCGGCGCCGGGAAGGTCACGAGGGGTCCTGCGGCCAGCCCGCGAGGTGGCCGCACGTGGCGGCGGCCCACTGCGAGCCGGTGCGCAGGGCGGTGGGCACGTCGTGCCCGTCCACCCGCGCGGCGATGAAGCCGGCGATGAAGGAGTCACCGGCCCCGGTGGTGTCGACGACGTCGGCGGCGGTGGCGTCCTGCCACCACTCCCGCTGCCCGTCGGTGGCGTAGGCGCCGGCGGCCCCGCAGGTGGCGACGGCCAGCCGGGCCCCGCCGGCGAGGGCCTCCCGGGCGGCGGCCGGCGCCCGGGAGCGGTCGTCGCCGACGGACAGGAAGGCGACCTCCAGCCCGTCGTGGCCGGGGCTGACGGCGCAGTCCTGGCTGAGGCGCACCGGGCCGCGGGCGCGCAGGGCGTCGCGGACCTGCTGCGCCGCAGCGGTCATGCCGAGGTGCACCCAGTCGCAGCGGGCGAGCAGGTCCAGTTCGGCCTCGGCGGGGACGAAGCGGGCGGTGACGCCGAAGTCCTCGCGGGCGAAGGAGCGCTCGCCGTCGGCGGCGACCTCCACCAGCGTCACGGCCGTCTCGCCGGGATCGGTGCGCAGACCGGTCACGCCCACGCCCTGGGCCTCGACGGCCGCGCGGACGACCTGCCCGTCGGGGTCGTCGGCGACGGCGCCGGAGTAGTGCACGGGCCGCCCGTGCCGGTGCAGCTGCACCGCGACGTTCAGCGCGTTGCCGCCGACGAAGGTCCGCTCGACCTCGCCGACGTAGCGGTCGATGGTGTTGTCACCGATGACCCCGATCACCCGGCACCTCCCATCAGACTTTGCAGCAACTTGTCTGACAAAAGAATGTCCAAGCAGACAACTGCTGTCAACGGTTTCGTCGCACGCTGTTCGTACGACTTCCGCTCAGCCGACGGGTTCCTCCGCCGTCACCGCGCGCAGCACCTCGGTCAGCGCCCGCACCGTCGCCCGGCCCGCGTCCGCGCGGTGGCGCACCAGCACGATCCGGCGCTCGACGACGTCGTCCAGCTCCAGCACCCGCACCGGCTCCGTCCCCAGCCGCCGCATGAGCGGGGTCACCGGGGTGACCCCCAGCCCGCGGCCGGCCAGCAGCAGCGCCGCCGACGTGTCCGTCACCTCGTGCAGCACGTCGGGTTCGAAACCCGCCGACCGGCACGCGTTGCGCACCGCCGCCCCGAACGGCGTGCAGGCCGGCGTGAGGATCCACGGCCACCGCGCCGCCGCGGACAGCGTGGTGCGTCCCGGCCCGGGAACCTCCGGCGACACCGCCAGCGCGAACCGCTCGGTGAGCAGCGGCACGAGTTCGGTCTCGGGCCGCCGCGGCATCGGTGCGTCGGGGTACTCCACGCCGAACGCGACGTCGACCTCCCCGCGCCGCACCGCCGCCGCGGTGTCGTCCACGTCGACCTCCCGGCTCGTCAGCCGCAACCCGGGGTGGACCTGCGCCGACCGCAGGACCAGCGGCGCGAGCAACGTCGCCGCGGTGCTGCCGAAGACCCCGATGCGCAACTGACCCCGGACCTCGGTGCGCGCCGCCCGCGCCGCGGCCAGCGCCGCCTCCTCCGCGCGCAGCACGGCCACGGCCTCCTCGGCCAGCACCCGCCCCACGTCCGTCAACCGGACCCCCCGGCCCGAACGGACCGTCAGCGGGTGCCCCACCACGGATTCCAGCCGCGCGATCTGCTGCGAGACAGCGCCTGCGGTGTACCCGGTGTCCTCGGCGACCGCCGCGATGCTGCCCCGCCGGGCCAGTTCCACCAGCGCCCGCAACCCCACGCGACCCAGCTCGTCCATGCAGGGAACCTAACGGTTCGACCGCAGAACCCGTCGCTTGTCCGGTGGGCCCGCGGGCGGCACGGTGAACCCACCGAACCACCGGACCGGGAGGAGAACCGTGACCACGACGCACGGAGGGGTACCCCGCGCGACCGGCACCGGGAACGTCGAACGCGCCGCGGTCGTCGTCATCGGCGGCGGCATCCTCGGCGTCGCCGTGGCGGACGCGCTGGCGCGGGCGGGGACGACCGACGTGGTCGTGCTCGAACGCGACGACCTCGCCGCCGGTTCCTCCGGCAAACCCCTCGGCGGGGTGCGGGCCGTGTTCTCCGACCCCGCCAACGTGGAACTGGCCCGCCGCAGCCTGGAGTCCTACCGGGCCCTCGCCCGCGGCGAGGGGCACGGACCGGGGCGCGGGCGAGGGCCCGACGTCGGCCTGCGCGAGGTCGGGTACCTGTTCGCCCTGCGCGACGCCGCCGACGTCGAGCGCCACGCCGCCGGCGCCGGCGTGCAGAACGCCCTGGGCGTCCCCACCCGGCTCGTCGACCCCGCCGAGGCCGTCCGCCGCTGCCCCTACCTCGACCCCACCGGGCTGCTGGCCGCGGTGTGGTCCCCCGACGCCGGGTTCGCCCGGCCGCGGGCCGTCGTCCACGCCCTGGCGCGACGGGCGCGCGCGGCCGGGGTGCGCTTCCGCACCGGCGCCGAGGTCGTCGCCGTGGAGGAGGGACCCGCCGGGCAGGCGCGCGTGAGGTTGTCTGACAACTCGGCCGTGCTGGCGCCCGCCGTCGTCTGCGCGGCCGGCGCGTGGTCCGGCGCGCTCGCCGCCCTGGCCGGGGTGGACCTGCCCGTCGTGCCCCGCCGCCGCCAGGTCGCCTTCGCCCCGCCCTCCCCCGCGCGCCCGCACGCGGTGCCCTTCACCATCGACCAGTCCAGCACCGCCTACTTCCACGGCAGCGAGGACGGCGGCCTGCTGCTGGGCTGGGCCGACCCCGCGGAACCGGCAGGTTTCGACCGCGAGGTCGACACCGCCTGGCACACCGGGCTGCGCGCGGTCCTGCGCCGGGTCGCCCCCGCCCTGGCCGACGTCCCCCTCGAACGCGGGTGGGCCGGGCTGTACGAGGAGACCCCCGACCGCAACGCCCTCATCGGGGAAGCCACCGGCACGCCCTTCCGCTTCCTGTACGCCACCGGCTTCTCCGGCCACGGGTTCCTCCAGGCGCCCGCCGCGGCCGAGTGCGTGCGGGACCTGCTGCTGGGCCGCACCCCCGCCCTCGACGTCGGCGCCTTCAGCGCCGACCGCTTCGCCGCGCCCGTCCGGCGCACCGAGGTGGCCATCGTCTGACCGCGCCCCGTCCGCCGCCGCACCCGCCCCACCCGAGGAGACCCCGTGAGCACCACCACCGAGCCCACCACCGCATCGACCACCGGACCCACCACCGAGCTGCGCACCGACCCGCGCGCCGTCGCCCGCGCCGCGCTGCGCGCCTGCGGCGTGGACCCCGACCGGCCGGCGCCCCCCGCCACCTCCCCCACCACCGGCGGGGCTGCCTTCGACGTCGTCAGCCCCCTCGACGGGCAGGTCGTCGCGACGGTGCCCGCGGCCGGTGCCGCCGACGTCGAGGCCGCGGTCGCCGCCGCCCACGAGACGTGGCTGCGCTGGCGCACCGTCCCGGCCCCCGTCCGCGGGCGCCTGGTCCGCCGGCTGGGCGACCTGCTCACCGAGCACCGCGAACCCCTCGCCGACCTCATCGGCGTCGAGGTCGGCAAGATCCGCTCCGAGGCGCTGGGTGAGGTGCAGGAGATGGTCGACGTCTGCGACCTCGCCGTGGGCCTGTCCCGGCAGCTGGAGGGCCGGACCCTGCCCTCCGAGCGCCCCGAGCACCGGCTGAGCGAGACCTGGCACCCCGTCGGCGTCGTCGGGGTCATCTCGGCGTTCAACTTCCCCGCCGCCGTCTGGGCCTGGAACGCGGCGCTGGCCCTGGTCTGCGGCGACACCGTCGTGTGGAAACCCTCCGAGCGCACCCCGCTCGTCGCGCTCGCCGCCTCCGCGCTGCTGGAACGGGCCGCGGCCGAGCTGGGGATGCCCGCGGGCCTGAACCGAACCGTCGTCGCCGACGCCACCGGGGCGGCCCCCCTCGTCGACAGCCCCCTGGTCCCGGTCCTGTCCGCGACCGGCTCCGAGCGCCTCGGCCGCGAGATCGCCCCGCGGGTCGCGGCCCGTTTCGGGCGCGCGATCCTCGAGCTCGGCGGCAACAACGCCGCGATCGTCACCCCCAGCGCCGACCTCGACCTCGCGGTGCGCGGCATCGTGTTCGCCGCGGCCGGGACCGCCGGCCAGCGCTGCACCACGCTGCGGCGGCTCATCGTCCACGAGTCCGTCGCCGACGAGCTGCTGGCCCGGCTGAGCACCGTCTACTCCGGCCTGCGCGTGGGTGACCCCTTCGACCCGGCCACCCTCGTCGGCCCGCTGTTCTCCGCCGCGACCCACGACGCGATGCGCGCCGCCGTCGACGAGGCCGTCGCCGGGGGCGGGTCGGTCGTGGTCGGCGGCGAGCGGGTCGCGGTCGGGCCGCAGCGGGCGCACTACGTGCGGCCGGCGGTCGTGGAGGTCCCCGCCCAGCTCGACGTCGTGCGCCGCGAGACGTTCGCCCCCGTGCTGTACGTGCTGCGCTACCGCGAGTTCGAGGAGGCCCTCGCCCTCAACAACGACGTGCCGCAGGGGCTGTCGTCGGCGGTGTTCACCCGCGACCAGCGAGAGGCGGAGCTGTTCACCTCCGTCGTCGGGTCCGACTGCGGCATCGCCAACGTCAACATCGGCACTTCCGGCGCCGAGATCGGCGGCGCGTTCGGCGGGGAGAAGTCCACCGGCGGCGGGCGCGAGGCCGGGTCGGACTCCTGGCGCGCCTACATGCGCCGGGCCACCACCACCGTGAACTTCTCCCGCGACCTGCCGCTGGCGCAGGGCGTCGACTTCGGTTCGGGCGCAGCGTGATCGCCGACGACTTCAGCCACGTCGACGAGTGGGGGCCCGAGAAGGTCGTCACCGTCGCCGAACCCCGCAGCGGGATGCGCGGGGTCCTGGTCATCGACAACACCGCCCGCGGCATGGGCAAGGGCGGTACGCGCATGGCCCCGGACCTCACGGTCTCGGAGGTGGGACGGCTGGCGCGGGTCATGACCTGGAAGTGGGCCGCGGTCGACCTCGGCTTCGGCGGCGCCAAGGCCGGGATCCGCTGGGACCCGGCCTCCCCGGACAAGGAGCTGCACCTGCGCCGGTTCGTGCGGGCCCTGGCCAACGAGGTGCCCTCGGAGTACGTCGTCGGCCTCGACATGGGGCTCGGTGAGGACGACGCGGCCGTCGTGCAGGACGAGCTGCGCGACCGCGGCGCCGCGGTCGGCAGCCCCCGCGAGACCGGCGGCGTTCCCTACGACCAGTGGGGCGTCACCGGCCACGGCGTCGCCGGGGCCGCCGCCGCGGCGCTGGCCTGGACCGGCGGTGCCGTCGCCGGGTCCCGCGTCGTGGTCCAGGGTTTCGGGGCCGTGGGCCGGGCCGCCGCCCGCCGCCTGGACGCCCTGGGCGCGCAGGTCGTCGCGGTCTCCACGGCCGCCGGGGCCGTGCACCGCCCCGACGGCCTCGACGTGCCCGCGCTGCTGGCCGCCGCCGCGCACGGCGACGGCCTGGTCCACCACGTCGCCCGCGACGTGCCCGGCGCGCGGCTGCTGCCCGCCGGGGCGGAACTGCTGCTGGACACCGACGTCCTCGTGCCCGCCGCGCGCCAGGACGTCCTGGACGCGCAGCTGGCCGCGGGGGTGCGGGCCCGCGTCGTCGTCGAGGGCGCGAACCTGCCCGCCGACGCGGCGGCGCTGCGGGTGCTGCACGAGCGGGGCGTCGTCGTGGTCCCCGACTTCATCGCCAACGCCGGCGGGGTGGTGGCCGCGGCGTTCGCGATGGACGCGCGGTACTCGGTGTTCCCCGTCGAGGAGCAGCGGGTCCTCGACGCGGTCGCGGACCGGTTGTCCCGCAACACCGTGGACGTCCTGGACGCCGCCCGGCGGGCCGGGGAACCCCCGCACGCGGCCGCGCGCCGCCTCGCCCAGGACCGGGTGCGCGCGGCGATGGACCGCAGCGGCCGTCCCGGGCGCGTCCACGTCCGTCTCTGAGCGAACCCCTGAGGAAGGAGCACCGATGGCGCACGTCCCGACCTGGGAACTGCGGGCCCGCTTCGCCCTGGCCCTGGCCGCCACCTACGGCCGCGAGGTCCCGGCCTACGAGGACCTCGTGGAGGTCTCCCGGGCCGTCAACGCCGACGTCGCCGCCCGGCGCGGCCGGTCGGCCGAGCGCCTGGGCAGCGTCGAGCGGGTCACCGCCGAGCGGCACGGCGCGATCCGGGTGGGCTCGGCCCGCGAGCTGGGGCAGGTGGCGCGGGTGTTCGCCGCGTTCGGCATGCACCCCGTCGGGTTCTACGACCTGCGCGACGCCTCCCGCAGCTCGGTCCCCGTGGTCTCGACGGCGTTCCGCCCCGTCGACCCGGAGGAGCTGGCGCGCAACCCGTTCCGCGTCTTCACCTCCGTGCTGGCCACCGACGACCGCCGGTTCTTCGACGACCCGACCCGCGAGCGGCTGGAACGGTTCCTCGCCGCCCGCCGGCTGTTCGGGGACGAGCTGCTGGACCTGGCCGACGCGGCCGCCACCGGCGGGGGTCTGGACGAGCCGGCCGCCGGGCGGCTGCTGACCCTGGCCGCGGCCGCGTTCGCGCTGTCCGGCGAACCGGTCGACAAGGCCTGGTACGAGCACCTGGAGACCGTCTCCTCCGTCGCCGCCGACATCGGCGGGGTCCCCTCCACCCACGTCAACCACCTGACGCCGCGGGTGCTGGACATCGACGACCTCTACGCGCGCATGCGGGCCCGGGGGATCGAGATGATCGACGAGATCCAGGGCCCCCCGGCCTGGGAGGGGCCCGACGTCCTGCTGCGGCAGACGTCGTTCCGGGCCCTGGCCGAGGACCGGGTGTTCCGGCTGCCCGACGGCCGCGTCGAGCGCGCCACCCTGCGCGTCCGGTTCGGGGAGGTGGAGCAGCGCGGCATCGCCCTGACCCGCCGTGGCCGGGACCTGTACGACGCGATGGTCGCCGAGGTGGACGCGCGCCGGGCCCGGCCGGGTGAGGTGCGCACCCGTGTCGAGGTGGCCCGGGAGGTGTGGCGGGAGAACCTGCCGGCGACCGAGCGCGAACTCCTCGCGCAGGGGCTGGGGTTCGCGACGTGGGCCGTCGGCGACCGCGCGGCGGGGACGGCCGACGCGGACCCGGGCACCCTGCTGCGCACCGGGGTGCTCGTGGCGGAACCGATCGTCTACGAGGACTTCCTGCCCCGCTCGGCGGCGGGCATCTTCCAGTCCAACCTCACCGACGAGGGCACCCGCGACGACGCCCGGGCGGGGGCGGTGTGGGACGCGGCCCGGCTCTCGGAGGCGATCGGCGCCCCCGTGCTGGACCCCTTCGACCTCTACGAGGCCCAGCAGGAGGAGTCGCTGCGGGCGGTGCGGCGTGAACTCGGTCGGCCGCTGGCCGCGGGGTGACGCCGCGGAGCCCGGCAGGGGTCAGAGGGCGCTCTTCAGCCGCCCCAGCACCGGGTTCCAGCCGACGACGCGGCGGGACCCGACGACCCGGCCGTCGAGGTGGAACGGGTCGGCGTCGAGCAGCGCCTCGACGGCCGCGGCGTCGGGGGCCTCGAAGAGCAGGAGGGCGCCGTCGTCGTCGGTGGGACCGGACAGGACGAGCTGCTCCAGGGACGCCAGGTACTCCCGGTGGGCCGGGCGCACGGCGTCCCGCGTCTGGGTGTCGGGCGTGTAGGCGTAGGTGGCGGCGAAGTACGGCATGCCCGGACGCTACCGGGCCGGCACCGGGAGCACCGCGGACCGCCGGGACGCGTCGAGGCGCGGCAGCACGAACCCCACGAGGGGGCCGATGCCGAACGCGAACACCACGGTCCCCACCCCGACGTCGCCGCCCATGAGCCACCCCAGCACGAGCGCCGAGACCTCCACCGCGCACCGGCACAGCCAGATCGGCCGGCCCGTCCGCGCGTGCAGGCCGGTCATCAGGCCGTCCCGCGGCCCGGGCCCGAGGCCGGCGCCGATGTAGACGCCGCTGGCGACGGCCAGCAGCACCATCCCGGCGGCGAACAGCGGGACCCGCACGGCGAGCAGCTCGGGGGCCGGGAGCAGGTCGACGGTCGCCTCGATGACCGTCCCCACGAGCAGGACGTTGAGCAGGGTCCCGATCCCCGGCTTCTGCCGCAACGGGATCCACAGCAGGAGGACCACGAGGCCGATGAGGTTGGTGAGCCAGCCGACGCCGGCGCCCGTCAGGTCGGCGAGCCCGGTGGCGAGCACCGACCAGGGCCCGACCCCGACGTGGGCGAGCACCATGAGGCCCTCGCCGACGCCGTACAGGACGAGGCCGACGAGGAGCTGGACGAGCCGGGCGACGGGCAGTGGACTTCTCACCCCAGGATTGGACCGCATCCAACACCCCCTTCGACAGTGCCAATCCGAGTACGGTGGCCTGGTGCCCACCCTCTCCGCGTCCAGCCTGCGCCACCTCCTCGGCCGGTGGCGCGACGACGGACCGGCCCTGCGCGCGCTCGCCGGGCGCATCCGGCTGCTGCTCGTCGACGGCCGCATCGCCTCCGGGACCCGGCTGCCCGCCGAGCGGGAGCTCGCCGCGGCGCTCGGCGTCAGCCGCACCACCGTCGCGGCCGCCTACGCGCGGCTGCGCGAGGAGGGGCTGCTGCGCAGCGTCCGCGGGTCGGGCAGCGTCCTGGTGCTGCCCGCCACCGGACCCGCCGTCGAGCCGCACCCCCTGGCCTCGGCCACCTTCGACCTCACCCGGGCCGTGCTGCCGGCGGCGCCGGAGGTCCAGGAGGCGCTGCGGGCGGCCGTCGACGACGCCGCCGACCACCTGCGCGGCGACGGGTACGAACTGCTCGGGGTCCCCGAGCTGCGCACCGCGCTGGCCGCGCGGTACACCGCCCGCGGCCTGCCCACGACCCCGGACGAGGTGCTCGTGACCCTCGGCGCCCAGCACGCCGTCGGGTTGGTCTGCCGCAGCGTCCTGACCCCGGGCGACCGAGTCCTCGTCGAGAGCCCCGGCTACCCGCACGCCCTCGACGCGGCCCGCGCCGCCGGCGGGCGGCTCGTCGCCGTGCCGGTCACCGCCGCGCACGGCGAGCGGCCCGGCGGGTGGGACGCGGACGCCCTGGAGGACGCCTTCGCCCGGACGCGGCCCGCCCTGGCCTACCTGATGCCGACGTTCCAGAACCCGACCGGCGCGGTGATGCCCGCGGCGCAGCGGGCGAGGGTCGTGGAACTGGCGCGGCGGTACGGGACCCGGCTCGTCGTCGACGAGACGACCGCCGACCTCGCGATCGACCCGCCGGCGCGGTCCACCCCGTTCCCCGCGGACGTCCTGCACGTCGGCTCGGCCGCCAAGTCGCTGTGGGGCGGGCTGCGGATCGGCTGGGTCCGCGCCGACGCCGCGACCGTCCGGCACCTGGCCGCGCACCGGTCGCCGTGGGAACTGGGCACCCCCGTCCTGGAGCAGCTCGTCGTGGCCCGCTGCCTGCCCCGGCTCGACGACGTCCTCGTCGGCCGCCGCCGCGCCCTGCGCTCGCGCCGCGACGCCCTCGTCGCGGAACTGGCGGAGGTGCTGCCGCAGTGGCGGGTCCCCGGCGTGAGCGGGGGGCTGGCCCTGTGGGTGAACCTCGGCACGGCCACCAGCTCGGCGCTGGCCCTGGCGGCGCGGCGTCGCGGCGTCCTGGTCACCGCCGGGCCCCGCTTCGGCCTCGACGGGGAGTTCGAGCGCTACCTGCGGCTGCCCTTCGGCCTCGACGTCGACGCCGTCGCGCCGGCGGTCCAGCGGCTGGCCCGCGCGTGGGAGGAGGTCCGGACGTCCGGGCCGTTGCTGCGGCCCCTGGAAGTGCTGGTGTAGGCGGTCCGGACCGCCGCCTGAGTTCACCCGCGCGGAGTAGTCCAAGTTGCTTGCAGTGACAGCGGGTGACGGTCACACTGCTGTCCGGGCCCATGGGGGTGGGTCCCCAGCACTCACTCGGGGGGAACCAGTGAAACGCACCACCGCCGCCGCCGGGGCGCTCGCCACCGCGCTCGCGCTCACCGTCGCGGCCGCCGCCCCGGCGGGCGCGGCCACCGGCACCACCACCGGCACGACCGCGCCGACGGTCCAGCTCGCCTCGGCCCAGGTCGAGACCTACGGCCCCGCCGACACGCCGATCTACCCGAAGTGCACGACGGACTACCCGCCCATCAGCGACTGCGGGTACGTCGACCTGCGGCTCACGCTGACCGGTTTCGACGCCTTCGGCGGCGTCGTCGCGTGCGACGACGAGACCAGCGCGGAGGGCTGCCCGATCTCCGGGCTCGGCTCCGTCGGTAGCCGCGGTTCGGCCCGGATGCACGCCGCCGTGGCGTGCGGGGACGACCCGCGCCCCCGGCTGGTCAAGAGCACGCTGCCGATCCTCCCCGCGACGCCGTACTCGGACGTCAACGGGTACACCCGGATCGACTCGAACTCCGCCAAGCTCGTCGCCACCCTGGAGTTCCCCACGCCGGCCGAGTACGGCGTGTGCGGGAAGCGCCCCACGACCCTGCTGCACGCGAAGGTCTTCGGCATCACCGTCGGGTTCGACGGCGAGGGCGGGACCCCCGACCGCACGTTCCGCGTGCCCGGCATCTTCAGCTGGGCGCCCTGACCCACCGGCACGAGGAGGGGGTGGCCGCCGCGGGTTCCCGCGGTGACCACCCCCTCCTGCGTCGCCCGGCCCGGTGCCCCGTCAGCCCTTGACGGCGCCCGAGGCCAGGCCGGCGACGTAGAACCGCTGCAGCGCGACGTAGAGGACGACGCACGGCACCATCGCCACGACGGCCCCGGCCACGAGGTAGCCGTAGTTCACGGCCCCGTACGCCCCGGACTGCAGGTTCACCAGCGACAGCGGCAGCGTGTAGAGGCGGTCGTCGGTGAGGAACGTGAGCGCCCCGAGGAACTCGGTCCAGCTGGCCAGGAACGCGTACAGCGCACTGGTCGCCATCCCGGGGATCAGCATCGGGCGCAGCACCGACACCAGCGCCCGCATCGTGCCCGCGCCGTCGACGCGGGCGGAGTCCTCGATCTCGGCGGGGATCGTCTCGAACGCGTTGCGCATGACGAACACCCCGAACGGCAGGTTCACCGTCGTGTAGAAGAGCACCAGCCCCAGCCGGGAGTCGGTCAGGCCCATGGCGTTCATCTGCAGGTACAGCGGGGTGATGATCGCCTGGAACGGCACCATCATCGTCACCACGACGACGCCGAACAGGACGTTGCGGCCGCGGAAGCGGAACCGCCCGAAGCCGTACCCGGCCAGCGTCGCCACCACCGCGGTGAGGACCGCGGTGCTGATCGCGACGACGAGGCTGTTGCCCACCGACCGCAGGATGTCCAGGTCGCTGCTGAACAGGGCCGAGAAGTTCGCGGTGGTGAGGGAGAACAGGTCCCGCGCGCTGGGGTCGGTCGCGACGATCGCGTCGTTGGACTGGAACGACCGCAGGACCGACCAGGCCAGCGGCACCAGGAACACCAGCGCGGCGAGCGTGCCGCCGAGCCAGTACAGCGTCAGCTTCGTGCGGGTCTCGGCCCGGCCCGCGGCCGGTGCGCCGCCCGTCCCCGTCCGCCGCACCCGCAGGTCCTGCGGGCGGCCCGCCCTCGTCAACGTGGCCATCGGGTCACTCCTTCTCGCGCAGCAGCCGGAACTGGGCCGCGGTCACCAGGCCGATGACGACGACCAGGACGATGGACAGGGCGGACGCGGCGCCGAGCTGCAGCTGCACGAAACCGCGCTGGTAGACGTACATGACGACGGTCTGGGTGTCCGTGCCCGGGCCGCCGCGGGTGAGGACGTAGAACTGGGTGAAGGCCAGCAGGGATCCGATGACGGAGATGACCAGGCTCATCGCGATCGTGCGGCGCAGCATGGGGATCGTGATGCTGCGCTCGCGCTGCCACCACGAGGCCCCGTCCATCTCGGCGGACTCGTAGACGTCGCGCGGGATGCCCTGCATGCCGCCCATGAGCAGGACCATCGTCAGGCCCGAGACGGCCCACACGATCATCACGCAGATCAGGCCGGTGGCCAGCGGCCCGTCGGCCAGCCAGGCCGTCGTCCCGTCGGTGATCCCCAGCGTCTCCAGCACGACGTTGACCATGCCGGAGCCCGGCTGCGCCTCCAGCACCATGAGGAAGCTCAGCGTCGTCAGGCCCACGACGTAGGGGACGAAGAAGATCGTCCGGAACACCGTGGAGAAGCGCCGGTTGCTGCGCACGACCACGGCCAGGACGTACCCCAGGACGAGGATGGGCAGCGTGACGACCGCGGTGTAGACGAGCGTGTAGCCCACCGACTTCCAGAAGACCGGGTCGGAGGCGATGGCGGCGTAGTTGCCCAGGCCGATGAAGTCGTAGGAACCGATGAGCGGCCAGTTCGTCAGCGACATGTAGACCGCGAAGGCCAGCGGCACCAGGACGAAGACCGTGACGAACGCCAGCGCCGGCAGGGTCAGCAGGAGCCCGGTGCGGGCGGGGTGGGTGAGGGACCTGGGGTTGCGGTCGAGGGACGCCGGGTCACGGGTGAGGGTGCTCACAGTTGCGCCTGTTCCAGGATGCGGTCGAAGTCCTTCTGGCCCTGGGCCAGCGCCCCGTCCAGGTCCCCGTCGAAGACGGCCCGGCGGAACGCCGCGATCCACGGCGAGTCCTGCTGGTTGAACAGCAGGTTGTAGGCGAGCGTCGTGGGGGCGTAGGCCCCCGCGATCCCGTCCAGCGGCGCGACGGCCAGCGGGAACTCCTGCCGGTACTGCGGGGTCGCGGCGTCGGAGCGGACGGGGATGTACCCGCCGGCGGGCAGCTTCGTCTGCTGCGGCAGGTCGAGGGCGAACTTGGCGAACTGCCACGCGCCCGAGGCGTTCGCCGCCCCGCGCGGGATGCAGAGGTTGTCCCCGCCGGCGAAGGTCGCCCGGCCGCCGTCGGGGCCGGGCAGCAGCACGACCCCGGTCTTGGCCTGCATCTCCGGCGCGGCGTTGAGCACCGCGACGGAGAAGTTCGCCGGGATCATCCCGACCGTGCCGTCCCGGAAGTCCGCGCCCCAGCGCGAGCCGTCGCCGGCGAAGTTGTTCTTCGGCATCAGCTCCTCGGTCCACAGCGTCCGGTAGAACTCGAACGTGCGGCGCACGGCGTCGTTGCCGGCCATCGCCCCGCGCTGCTCCCCGACGTCGCCGACGATGTTCGGGGCCTTCGCCGCCCAGATGTGCGGCTGGACGACGAACCCGAGGATGCCCGCGGCGTTCGCGTCGACCGACCAGCCGTAGGTGCCGTCCCCGAGGGCGCCGATCGCCCGCGCGGCCTCCAGCAGCCCGTCGAGGTCCTGGGTCTGCTCCAGCGGGTCCAGACCGGCCCGCTCGAACAGCTCGGTGTTGTAGAACAGCGCCGAGTTGTCCGCGATGTAGGGGACGCCGTAGTGCTTGCCGTCCCGCGTCGCCAGGCCGAGCTGGCCGGGGTTGAGCTGCGCGGCGAAGTCGAGCTGCTGCACCAGCGGCGTCAGGTCGGTGAAGGAGTCGCGGTAGATGAACAGCATCGAGTTGATGTCGTCGATGTCGACGATGTCGGGCACGTTCCCGCCCCGGATCGCGGTGGCGAGCTTGGTGACGTACTGCCCGTCCAGGACGGGGGTGACCTCGACGGTCACCGCGTCCTGGGAGGCGTTGAACGCGTCGACGACCTGCCGGACCCCGACGACCGTCGCGGCCCGGCACCACAGCCGCACGGTCCCGGTGGCGTCCTGACCGAAACCGGCGGCGCTGACGTCCGCCTCGGGCAGGGCGGACGCGCACCCCGGCAGCAGCGCTGCCAGGGCGGCGAGCCCGCCCAGCCCGAGGACGTCCCTGCGGTGGAGCTCCATCGCACCTCCTCCAGAACCCGGGCCTCAGGCCCGCGGCAACCAGACGCGCATGGCCCCGAGGTCCCGGTTGGCCCACGCGTAGTAGGGGATGGCCGGGACGACCTGCGTCTCGGCCGCCGCCTGCGGAGCCGGGTCGTCCCCGGCCGGGCGGTACAGCGGGGTGGTGCCCGCCGCGAGCGCGGCGTGCACCGGCAGGTGCAGGACGGTGACGCCCTCGAGCAGGTCGGGGCGGTGCTCGGCCTGCGCGGTGCGCACCTCGGCGACCCGGACGCGCACGTCGTCGGCGGGCAGGCCGTCGGGCAGGTCGGCCTGCTCGACGGCGTACACCAGCGGGCCGCGCTCGACGACGACGCTGCCGCGGACGGCGTCGACGCGGGGGTCGGCCTCCACGACGCGCACGGTCATCGGCAGGACCAGTTCCACGACGTCGCCGGCGGCGAACTCCCGGCGCACCCGCAGGTACTCCCCCGGGGTCACGTCGAGCGCGGTCCCGGCCACGGTGGCCGAGGCGCCCTGCGCCCAGGCCGGCACGCGCAGGGCCAGCTCGAACTCCCCGGGGCTGCGCTCGACCTCGACGCGGACGGTCCCGTCCCACGGGTAGTCGGTGGTGACCCGCAGGCTCGCCCCGGCCGCCTCGATCGTGCCCGTCGTGTACTGGTGGACCTGCACGCCGGGCACCCCGCCGGTCTCCGAGCGCGTGGCGACGTAGGCGTCCAGCGAGGACAGCGTGCGCATGATGTTCGGCGGGCAGCAGGCGCAGTCGAACCACGGCCGCCGGCCGTTCGCGACGCTGCGCTCCTCCTCGGCGTGGGCGCCGTGGCGCAGCTGCAGGGCGTTGACGTAGAAGTACTCCGTCCCGGCCAGGGAGACCCCGGGCAGGAACGCGTTGTAGAGGGTGCGCTCGACGAGGTCGGCGTACCGGGCCTCCCCGGTGGCCAGCAGCAGCCGCCAGGTCCACTGGACGCTGCCGATGGCGGCGCACGTCTCGGCGTAGGCGCGGTCCGGCGGGAGTTCGTGGTGGTCGCCGAACTGCTCCCAGTCCCAGCGCGAGCCGATGCCGCCGGTGACGTACGTCTTGGAGGCGAGCATCCCCTCCCACTGCCGCACGAGGGCGTCGCGCAGCTCGGTGTCGCCGGTCTCGGCGGCCACGTCGGCGGCGCCGGCGGTGAAGTACACCGCCCGCACCGAGTGGCCCTCGGGGCTGGTCGCCTCGCGCACGGGGACGCGGTCGGAGAAGTACGTGGGGTCGGCGCCGTGCTCGGCCTGGATGCTGGCGTGGCCGCGGGCGTCGACGAACCAGCGGGCCAGGTCCAGGTACTCCTGCTTCCCGGTCTCGCGGTACAGCTCGACCAGGCCCATCTCGACGACGGGGTGCCCGTCGACCTCCTCGTTGCGGCCGGGCCCGAAGGTGGCGACGAGGTGGTCGGCCAGGCGCACGGCCACGTCGAGCAGCCCGGTCTCGCCGGTGCTGCGGTGGACCGCGACGGCGGCCTGGAACAGGTGCCCGGCGCAGTAGTGCTCGTGGCTCCAGTGCAGGCCGGTGTAGCGCTCGCCCTTCCCGCGGACCTGCTGCACGGAGTCGAGGTAGCCGTCGGGGGCCTGGGCGGCGGCGACGACGTCGGTGATCTCGCGGATCCAGCCGAGGACCTCCTCGTCGGCCTCGCGCCCGTACTCCCACCCGGCGGCCTCGAGCCACTTGTAGACGTCGGAGTCCATGAAGATCGGGCCCTTGACCTCGCCCTGCTCCCGGCCCGCGGCGATGCGCAGGTTGCGCAGGTTCCCGGCCGTCTCGAGCTTCTCGTAGCCGGTGCGCAGGGCCTGGCGGCGGTTGGCCTGCATGCGGTCGAACCAGAACCCGGCGGTGCTGCGCGAGGCGCCGAGGGGGACGGGGTGCAGCGCGACGGCGGCCGCGGCGGTCGGCGCGGCGGGGGCGTTGGTCACGGCGGGTCCAGCGGTCGTGCTGGTCATCAGCTCTCCATCGAGGTCGGGAAGCGGTGCCCGGAAAAGTCGGAACACGTTTTCTGCGATGACCGTAGGACTCGCTCCCGCCGCCGTCAAGACGCGGTAACCTGCTGCGAATCCCCGGACTTGGAGGTCGATGGTGACGGAAAGCGTCGTTCCGGCACGGATCGTGGACGTCGCGGCGCTGGCGGGCGTCTCGGCCGGCACCGCCTCCAAGGCCCTCAACGGCACCGGCCAGCTGCGCGCCGAGACGCGCGAGCGGGTGCGCCGCGCCGCCGAGCAGCTCGGCTTCACCCCCGACCCCCTCGGGCGCGGGCTGTCCTCCGGCCGCAGCTACACCGTCGGGCTCATCACCACCGACAGCTTCGGCCGCTTCTCCATCCCCGTCATGCTCGGCGCCGAGAACGCCCTCGGCGCCGGGGAGATGAGCGTCCTGCTGTGCGACAGCCGCGACGACCCGCTGCGCGAGCAGCACTACCTGCGCACCCTCCTGGCCCGGCGCGTGGACGGCATCATCGTCACCGGCCGCCGCACCGACCCCCGCCCCCGGCTGGCCGCGCCCGTCCCCGTCGTCTACGCCTTCACCCCCTCCCAGGACCCGCGCGACACCTCCCTCGTCGCCGACCAGGCCGGCGGGGCCACCGCCGCCGTCCAGCACGTCCTCGACCTCGGCCGGCGCCGCGTCGCCCACGTCACCGGCCCGGCCGACCACCACGCCACCCAGGTCCGGCGCGCCGCGGTGGAGCGGACCGCGGGCGGGGCGCTCGTGGGCCCGGTGCTGCACGGGGACTGGAGCGAGCGGTGGGGACGGCTGGCCGCGGACCTGCTGCTGCGCCGGCACCCCGACGTCGACGCCGTCACCTGCGGCAGCGACCAGATCGCCCGCGGGGTCTGCGACGGGCTGCGCGACGCCGGGCGCCGGGTGCCGCAGGACGTCGCCGTCGTCGGGTTCGACGACTGGGACGTCATCGCCCTGGCCTCCCGCCCACCGCTGACGACCGTGAACCTGGGCCTGGAGGCCCTGGGCCGGCGCGCCGGGGAACTGCTGCTGGAAGCCGTGGCCGGCGACCCCTCCCCCGGCACCACGACCATGCCGACCCGCCTCGTCGTCCGCGAGTCCACCGTCGCGGTCTGACCCCCACCCCCTCCCGGTGATCGATCACCGGGCGGGGCTCGGGTCCGGTGGGGGTGGGCGGCCGCGCGTCAGGCCGGGGTCAGCTGAACCGGTCCCGCACCCACGCGACGAAGTTCTCCGTGTGGTCGCCCGTCTCCTCCGCCTCCGTGTGGCCGACACCCCACACGGTCGCGAAGTCGACGTCCACCCCCCGCCCCCGCAGGGCCGCGGCCAGGTTCAGCTCCACGGTGCTCGCGGTGTCCCCCTGGGTGAGCCCCGTCCGGATCCGCCAGTGCGGGGCGAGCGAGGCGCCGGGGTGGTCGTCGGCGAGGAAGTGCAACGGGTCGTACGCGGCGACCCGGGATGCGGCGTCCTGACCGGCGCTGTCGGTCTGCTCCAGGTCCGAGGCGTAGGCCGACGCGGAGAAACCCTCCTCCCAGCCCCCCAGCGCGGCGTACTCCTGCTCACCGGCCTCGACGACGTCGTGCGCGAGCTGCGAGAAGTGCAGGTTCCGCGTGCCGCGGCCGAACACGGCGTTCTCGGTCGCACCCCGGTCCACCCCGTCGAAGGCCCCGACGTCCTTCGTCGGAGGTTTCTGGCTGCGCACGAACCCGCCGAGGTCGCGCACGGTGGCCCGCTGCGCCGCCGGGTCGTAGCTCACCCACCCGGTGCCGCCGTCGAGGCCCGCGACGTAGTCCGCCGCGGTCGCGTACGCCGTCGACGACCCCGCCGGGGTGTGCGGGAACGGCGTCGTCGCCAGGAACCGGGTGAGCGACGTGCCCAGCGCCGCCAGGACGAAGTCGTGGTAGCTGCCGGCCAGGTCCACCCCCTGCGCCGAGGCGGTCAGCGTCAGCGCGTTCCCCGCCTCGTCGGTCAGCCCCAGGCCGTTGACGTACCCGGCGTAGCGCGCGGCCAGGTCCCGGGAGTACCGGGCGGTCCACGTCCCCGGCGCGCGGGTCCCGTCGGTGGAGAACTGCCCCATGTTCCACTCGTACGCGGCGTTCGCCGACCCCAGGCTCGTGATGGGGCACCAGCACACCGCGGCCGCCACGGCGTCCGACGTCGCCGCCGCCCCCAGCGCCCGCAGGTACGGCTCGAACTCCGCCGCGTCCCCCGACGCCCCCGCCACGGCCGTCTGCGCCCCGCCGCCGCTGTGCCCGTACAGGACGACGCGGTCGGTGCTGCCCGGGACCGCGCCCGCGTTGGCCCGCACGTACCGGACCGCGGCCTTCAGGTCGGCCACCCCCCACGGCGCGTTGCCGTCGTAGCCGTCGGCGTTCGTGTCGGTGCCGCGCAGCCCCGCGACGACGTGCACGAGACCGGCCGACACCGTCGCCGCGACGTCCTCGTACCGGTACTCCCCCGGGGCCGCCTGCCCCGTGTACCCCGGCGTGTCCACCGGGAACACGATCGGCGCCGTCGCAGCCGTCCAGCCGCCCACGGTGCCCGCCGGGTCGACCTGCACCGTGAAGGTGCCGTCGCCGTTGTCGCGGCCGGAGAAGTACGGGCCCGGGACGTGGACGGCCAGGCGCTCGCGGTCGGGGGCCTGCGGCGTCGCGACGTAGGTCAGCCCGACCTGGTGGTAGACGTCGTGCTCGGCGTCGTAGCGCCACGCCCCGGCGTCCAGGACCAGCGAGGCCGCCGACGCGGCCGGGGAGGCCGTGGTGGGTGCCCCGCCGGACGCCTCGCCGGACGCCTCGCCGGGCTCCTCGGGCCCGCAGGCGGACAACGCCAGGACCCCCACCGCGCCACCGAGGACCGCTCGCCTGCTCGTGCTCACCCACCGACCGTACGAGCCGGCGCGGCGCGTGCGCGAGAGAGGTCACGAGGACGGCCCTGCGGGCGGTACCGTCCGGCGGGTGGACGTCCTGCGCTACGCCGCCTTCACCACCGACCCCGCCGGCGGGAACCCGGCGGGCATCGTGCTCGACGCCGCGGACGTCCCCGCCGCGCGGATGCTCGCCGCGGCGGCCGAGGTCGGGTACGCCGAGACGGCGTTCGTCGTCGCCACCACCGGCGAGCGCCGGTTCGCCCTGCGCTACTTCTCCCCGCACGCCGAGGTGCCGTTCTGCGGGCACGCCACGGTCGCGACGGCGGTCGTCCTCGCCGGGCGGCACGGGCCGGGGGCCTTCACCTTCGACACCCCGGTCGGGACGGTGGAGCTGCAGGCGTCCGGGGGGCGCGCGTCGTTCACCAGCGTCGAACCCCGCGTCACCGCGTTGCCGGAGGAGGACGTCGACGAGCTCCTCGACCTCGTCGGCCTGGGCCGGGACGACCTCGACGCCTCCCACCCCCCACGCCTGGCGTCGGCGGGCAACCCGCACCCGGTCGTCGTCGTGCGCGAGGCGGACCGCTTCGACGGTTTCACCTTCGACCCGCAGCGGGCGCGCCGGGTCCTGGACGCGCACGGCTGGCCCGCGACCCTCACGTTCGTCCACCGCCGCGAGCCCCTCGTCTACGAGGCGCGCAACGTGTTCCCCGTCGGGTCGATCACCGAGGACCCGGCGACGGGGTCGGCGGCGGCGGCGTTCGGGGGGTACCTGCGCGCCCTGGGCCTGGTCGAGGTCCCCGCGCGGGTCACGGTCCACCAGGGCCGGCACGTGGGGCGGCCCGGGGTCCTGCTCGTCGACGTCCCGGCCGAGGGCGGGATCGTGGTGACGGGCGCGGCGGTACCCATCACCTGAGGGTGCCCGACCCCGCGAGTGCTCGATCACAGGAGTGCTCGATCACGACAGGACGAACCTCGGTGATCGGGCACCCTCGAGCGCCGGGAGCGGGGCGGGTCAGCCCGCGCAGACCCGGTTCCGGCCCGCCGCCTTCGCGGCGTACAGCCGCTCGTCGGCGACGGCCAGCAGCGAGGACTTGTCCCCGTCGGTCGCCAGGGTCGCGACGCCCGCGCTCACGGTGATGCCCCGGCCGGGGGTGACGGCGGACCAGTCGGCCTGCTCGACGGTGCGCCGCACGCGCTCGGCGAGCTCCGCCGCGCAGCCGTCGTGGCCGCCGGTCACGACGAGCAGGAACTCCTCCCCGCCCAGGCGCGCCGCGAACGACTCCGGACCGGGGCGGCCGTCCACGGCGTCGGTAAGGATGCGGGCGAGGCGGCGCAGCACCTCGTCACCGGCCTCGTGCGAGTAGGTGTCGTTCACGGCCTTGAAGTGGTCGAGGTCGAGCAGGACCGCGCCCGCGACCCGCCCTCCGCGGCGGGACTCGGCGAGCAGCTCGGGCAGGCGCTCATCGACGAACAACCGGTTGCGCAGACCCGTCAGCGGGTCCCGGCGGGCCTCCTCCCGGTACCGGGCGGCCTCCTGGCGCGCGACGTCGATCTCGAACACGGCCTGCCGCGCCCGGGCCTGCGCCTCGCGCTGCTCCGACAGCAGCTCGCGGTCGGCGGCGTGGAACGCCTTGTGGGTCTCGAAGGCGGCCCGGTAGTCGCCCAGGGCCGCGAACACCTCGGCCTGCTCGGCGAGGATCTGAGACCGGACGGTGCCGAAGCCCTCCTGGGCGCACGCCGCGCGCGCCTCGTCCAGGACGCGCGCCGCGGCCTCGGCCTCCCCCCGGACCCGCAGCACCACGGCGAGGGTGAGCAGGCAGACGGGCCCGTCGTCGGCGTTCTTGGCGTCCATCGCCGCGCTCGTCTCCACGGCGGCCCGCGCGGCCGCCTCGGCGGGCACCAGCTCCCCGCACAGCAGGTGGATGCGCGCGACGGTGTCGAGGCTGTTGGCGTTCAGCGGCCGGTCGTAGCGGTCGCTGAGCTCCAGCAGCAGGGCCATCTCCCGGCGGGCCGCCTCGACGTCCCCGCGCTCCAGCTCGCAGTACGCGCGGTTGTTCACCACGAGCAGGTGCAGCTGCCCGTCGCCCACGGCGAGCTGCTCGGCCCGGCCGTACCAGGCGCGGGAGTCCTCGTGAGCGCCGAGCTCGTCGAGCAGGTCGGCGACCTTGACGAAGACGCGCGTGCGCAGCCGGCGGGGGAGGTCGTCGCCGCAGCCCCCCGCGGCGTCCAGGGCGTGCTCGAGGGCGGTGGGCCGGTCCCCCAGGTCGGTGAAGACGCGGGCCAGGGTCCAGGCGACGCGGACCGCGGCCTCGGGACCCAGCTCGTCGTGCTGCGCGCGCAGCTGCGTCAGCAGGTGCGCCGCCCCGGCGGAGTCCCCGCCGCGCTGCACCGCCTCGGCCTGCCCGACGCGGGCCAGGACGGCGGCGTCGGCGTCCCCGAGCGCGACGGCCCGCTCGGCCAGGGCGAGGGCGGACTCGGCGGCGCGCTGCGGGTCGGCCCCGATCAGCTCGTCGAGCGCGGCGAGGTCGCGGCGCAGCAGCTCACGGGCGGGGTCGAGCACGACGCGCCCCGCCACGCTCACCACCGCCGTCCGTCGTCCACCCCGTGGGGTCCTGCCGCTCCTGTCGACGCCGCGGCCGTGCGCCTTGACCCCACCTCCCCCGTTCAGCCGGTGACGAGCTGCAGCCGGCGGGACTGGTCGGAGGCGAACTTGCGCTCGGGGTCGACCTCGTCGCGCACCTTCCGCCAGGCCGGCAGCTCGGGGTACATGCGCGCGAAGCGGTCGGCCGTCGTGCGGGAGTCCTTGGCCAGGTAGAGCCGGCCCCCGGCGTCGAGGACCATCTCGTCGAGCAGGTCGCAGAGCTGGCCCAGCCCCTTCTTCACGGGCAGGTCCACCGCCAGCGTCCAGCCGCGCGTGGGGAACGACAGGGGGGCGTCGTTGGCGTCGCCGAAGCGCTTGAGGACGTTCAGCGCCGAGATGTGCCCGGACTCCACGATGGCCTCCATGCTCGACTTCAGCAGGTCGGTCCGGTCGAAGGGCACGACGAACTGGTACTGCAGGAAGCCGTCGGGACCGTAGGCCCGGTTCCAGTCCGCGAACAGGTCCAGCAGGTGGTAGAACTGCGTGATGTTCTGCACCACACCGGATTTCGTCTTGGACTTCCGGTAGTAGAACTCGTTCAGCGCCTTGGCCGACAGCCGGTTCAGCATGCCGGAGGGGAACAGGTCGGGGAAGCGCGCCAGCTGGGGGGCGTCGAACTTCAGCGGGTCCTTGCGCAGCTCCGGCGGCAGGTCGGACAGCTTCGCCGACGAGCCGCGCAGCAGGAAGCCGCGGCCCATGTGCTCGCCCTTGGTCACCGAGTCGAACCACGTCTTGGAGTACGTGTAGTTCTCGTCGTTCTTCTGCAGCCGCTCGAGCATGTCGTCGAAGTCGGGCGTCTGCTCGACGTCGGCGATGAAGTAGGACGTCTCGACGCGGTCCAGGCGGATCCTCGCGCGCAGCACGACGCCGGTCAGCCCCATGCCGCCCGTGGTGGCCAGGAACAGCTCGCGGTCCGGGCCGTCGGGGGTGATCGTGCGGATCTGCCCGTCGGCGGTCAGCAGGTCCAGCGACAGCACGTGCCGGGTGAAGGTGCCCTGGGTGTGGTGGTTGCCGCCGTGGATGTCCGCGCCGATGGCGCCGCCCACGGTCACCTGGCGGGTGCCGGGCAGGACCGGCACCCACAGGCCGTGCGGCACGACCGCGCGCAGCAGCTTGTCCAGGGAGCAGCCGGCGTCGACGTCGGCCACGGCCGCGTCGACGTCGATGTCGTGGATGCGGTCCAGGGCCGTCATGTCGACGACGAGCCCGCCGGCGTTCTGGGCCGGGTCCCCGTAGGAGCGCCCCAGGCCGCGGGCGATGACGCCGCGCGGGCCGGCGGTGCGGACGGCCTCGGCGATGACGTCGAGGTCGGCGGTGTGCAGCACCGTCGCCGTCGTCGGCGCGGTGCGGCCCCAGCCGGTGAGCCGCTGGGGCGTGCGGGTGGTCCCGTCGGTGTCGGGGACCGGACGGGGCTTCAGACCAGGGATGCTCACCACGGTCGAAGCCTAACCGGCGCCCCCGACACCGCCCGGGCGACACCGTCCCGGGCCCCGCGCCCCACGGTCGCGTCCCACGGTCGGCGGCATCAGGACGGCGCCCGACGTGCCGATGGTTCCCCCGTGACCTGCGACCGCGTGCCGCTGCGGCCGACGGTCCTCACGGCCGCGGCCGGTCTCCTGTGCACAGCGCTCGCCTCCCTCCCGGCCTCCGGCACCGCGGCGGCGACCCTGCTCTACCTGCTGCCCGTCGTGGTCTGCGTCGTCGTCACGGCGGTCGCCGTGCCGCGCGTGCCGGCCCGTTCCCGCGGCCCGTGGTGGTGGCTGCTGGCCGGCCAGTGCCTCTACCTGGCCGGTGAGCTCGTCTTCGCGGTGGGCGACCTGCGCGGCCAGGAGCGCTGGCCCACCCCCGGTGACGCCTTCTACCTGCTGGCCTACGTCCCGGTGACGGTCGGGCTGCTGTCGCTGAACCGGCAGCGCTCCAGCAGCCGCTACCGCGGCAGCCTCCTGGACGCGGCGATCCTGTCGCTGTCGGCGGCGACCCTGTTCGGGGTCTTCGTCGTCCTGCCCGTGGCCTCGGACACCGCCCAGCCGCCGCTGGCCCGGGTCGTCAGCTCCGCCTACCCCGTGGCCGACGTCCTGCTCTTCTTCCTCGTCGCCCGCCTCGTCACCGGGCCGGGCGCGCGGCCCCCCGCGTTCTGGCTGCTCGTGCTCAGCACCACCAGCACGATCGTCGCCGACGTGGTCTGGAACCTGCAGCAGCTCACCGTGGGCGGCACCACCTCCGGGCCCGTGCTGAACGCCCTGTGGCTGCTCTACTACGTGGGCCTGGCCACCGCCGCCGCCAGCGCGCGCGCGCCCTGGCGCCCCGAGCCGGCGTCCCCGTCCACCGGCGGGCTGACGGCCCCCCGGCTGTTCCTGCTGGCGGTCGCCGCGTCGCTGCCGTCGGCCGTGCTCGTGGTGATGGCCCTGCTGGACCGGCCCGTCGCCGTGGGGTGGCTGGCCGCCGGGTCCCTCGCGCTCATCGCCCTCGTCGTGGCCCGGGTGTGGGACCTGCTGCAGCGCCTGCGGTCGCAGTCCGCGCAGCTGGAGGCCCTCGCGCGGACCGACCCCCTGACGGGCCTGCCCAACCGGCGCACCCTGGAGCACGAGCTGGCCCGCCTGTGCCGGCCCGGCCGCGCCGACGGCGTGTTCGTGGCGCTCGTCGACCTCGACCACTTCAAGCGCTACAACGACACGCGCGGGCACCAGGCCGGCGACCACCTCCTGCGGTCCGCGGCGGCCGCGTGGGTGGAGGACCTGGGCCCCGACGGCTTCCTCGCCCGCTGGGGCGGGGAGGAGTTCGTGGCCGTCGTCACCGGCCCGGCCGCGCAGGCCGAGCGCCGGCTCGACGGGCTGCGCGCCGTCGTCCCCGACGGCCAGACCTGCTCCATCGGGGTCTCGCGGTGGGTCGAGGGCGAGAGCGCGGACGCGACGCTGCAGCGGGCGGACGCGGCGCTGTACGCCGCGAAGGCCGCCGGCCGGGACCGGTGCGAGGTGGCGGGGCGGGCCTCGGGCGACCCCGCCACCGGGCGTGCCCGGTAGGCGGCGCGGTGGGCCCGGGGACGGCGGGCCCGGGACGGGGAGCGCAACCCGTTCGGCCCCTCACCCGCCCGCCGCACCGACCGATCCTCTAGGGGTGAGCAGACGCGCGGAACGCCGGAGCCCGGGGGCCGGTGACGACACCTGGGTCGTCCCCGCACCCGTGCGGGTGCTCCTGGTGCTGCTGACCGCCGGGGTGGCCCTCTACCTGTTCAGCCTGCTGCCCCCCTTCCGGCCGAACGGCCGGACGATCCCGGTGTTCGACCTCTACCTCAAGAACGCGATGTGGCCGCTGTTCGCGCTCGTCGCGCTCTGGCGCGCGGTGGCGGTCCGCGCCGAGCGCCTCGCCTGGTCGTTCCTGGCCGCCGCCGTGGTGGCCGGCGCCACGGGGTCGTTCACCTACTACACGGTGCTCCAGTTCCGCCCCGTCGTCCCGTTCCCCTCGGTGTCCGACGCCTCCTGGCTGCTGCTGTACCCCCTGGCCTACGTGGGGGTGGTGCTGCTGCTGCGCGCCCGGGCGGGTCAGCTCCTGCGCACGGTGTGGCTGGACGCGCTGCTGGCCGCCTTCGCCGGCGGCGCCGTGGCGGCCCTGCTGCTCATCGGCCGGCTGGTGCGGATGAGCCCCGGCGAGCTGCTGCCCGCCCTGGCCGGTCTGGCCTACCCGATCAGCGACCTGCTGCTGCTCATGATGATGACGTCCGTCGTCGCCGTCTTCGGCTGGCGGCCGGGCCGGGTGTGGACGCTGCTGGGCGCCGGGTTCGCCGTGCAGGCCGTCTCCGACTCCGCGTACGCGATGGCGCTGGCCGAGGGGACCTGGCGGCCGAACACCCTCCTCGACGCCGGGTGGCCCATCCCGCTGCTGCTCATCGCGGCGGCGGCCTGGCAGCCGCCGCAGCGGCACCTGACCCGGCCCGTCGGCCTGGCCGACCTCGTGGTGCCCGCCGGGTTCGCGGTCGTGTCGGTGGCCGTGCTCTTCGTCGCGACCCTGCGGCCCGTGCCGCTCCTCGTGAGCCTGCTGGCCCTCGGGGGCGTCCTGACCAGCATCGCCCGCACCGCCGTGACGTTCCGCCAGGTGCGCGACCTGACGGTGTTCCGCAACCAGGCGCGCACCGACGAGCTGACGGGCCTGGCCAACCGGCGCCGGTTCACCGAGACCCTCACCGCCCTCCTGGAGCCCGGCGGGCCCGGGCCCTCCGTCCTGCTCGTCGACCTCGACCGCTTCAAGGAGGTCAACGACAGCCTCGGGCACGCCGCCGGCGACGAGCTCCTCGTCGGGGTGGGGGCCCGGTTCGCGGCCGTGCTGCGCGCCGGGGACCTGCTGGCCCGCCTCGGCGGGGACGAGTTCGCCGTCCTCGTGCGCGCGGGCGCCGACGGCGGGGGCCGGGAGGTGGCGGCCCGCCTGTCGGCGTCCCTGGCCGAGCCCTTCGTCCTGTCCGGCGTGCGCGTCCACGTCGGGGCGAGCATCGGCGTGGCGAGCGCTGGCCCGGGGACCGCGAGCGCCGCCGAGCTGCTGCGCCGTGCGGACGTGGCGATGTACCGCGCCAAGGCGGACGGCGGCCGGACGCACCAGTACGCCGAGGCCCTCGACGAGGGCAGCCGGGACCGGTTGCGGCTGGTGGACGAGCTGCGGACCGGCATCGCCCAGGGGCAGCTGGTGGTGCACCACCAGCCCAAGATCGCCCTGTCCACGGGGCGGGTGACGGGCGTGGAGGCCCTCGTGCGCTGGCAGCACCCCGAGCGGGGGCTGCTGGCCCCGGACGCGTTCCTGCCGCTGGTCCAGGACGCCGGCCTGTCCGCCGACCTCAGCGCGCAGGTCCTGCGGGTGGCGCTGCGCGACTGCGCGACCTGGCGGGAGGGCGGGCTCGACCTCAGCGTGGCCGTGAACCTGTCGACCTCGGAGCTGCTCGACGTCGGCCTGCCGCGGACGGTGGCCGCCCTCCTGGAGGAGGTGGGGCTGCCCGGGTCGGCGCTGGTCGTCGAGATCACCGAGGGCGTGTTCATGGTCGACAAGGACACGTCGGTGGCGGTGCTGACGGCGCTGCGGGAACTGGGGGTCCGCATCTCGATCGACGACTACGGCACGGGGTACTCCTCGCTGGCGTACCTGCGCGAACTGCCGCTGGACGAGCTGAAGCTGGACCGCTCGTTCACGCGGAACCTCGCCACCGACCCGCGGACCGCGGCCATCGTGGAGTCGACCGTCGCGCTGGCGCACTCCCTGGGGCTGGCCATGGTCGCCGAGGGCGTCGAGGACGACGCGGTGCTGCGCCGGCTGCGCGCCGCGGGCTGCGACCTGGCCCAGGGGTACCACGTGAGCCGGCCGCTGCCGGCCGCCGCGCTGTCGGCGTGGTTCGCCGCGCTGGACGCGGACGGCTGCTGGTCGGCCCCGCGGGCGGGCCGGGAGGTCACCGCGGGCGCCTGAGCCCGCCGCGGGCCCCGGGTGGCAGACTCGCCGGTGTGAGCCCCCGCACCCGTCCCGAGGTCGCCCGCCTGGTCGACCACACGCTGCTCAAGCCCGAGGCCACGACCGCGGACGTCGCGGCCCTGGTCGCCGACGCCCGAGAGCTCGGCGTCCTGGCGGTCTGCGTGTCCCCCAACATGCTTCCCCTGACCGACGCGGGCGACCTCGTCGTCGCGACCGTCGCCGGGTTCCCCTCCGGCAAGCACACCAGCGCCGTGAAGGCCGCCGAGGCCGCGGCCGCGGTGCAGGCCGGCGCCCACGAGGTCGACATGGTCATCGACGTCGGCGCAGCGCTCGCGGGCGACGTCGACGCCGTGCGCGACGACATCGCCGCGGTCCGCACGGCCGCGCCGTCCCCGACGGTCCTGAAGGTCATCGTGGAGTCGGCGGCCCTGCCGGACGAGGTGCTGGTGGCCGTGTGCCGGGCCGCCGAGGACGCGGGGGCCGACTTCGTGAAGACGTCGACGGGTTTCCACCCGGCCGGCGGGGCGACGGTCCACGCGGTGGAGGTCATGCACGCCACCGTCGGCGGGCGCCTCGGCATCAAGGCCAGCGGCGGGATCCGGACCACCGAGGTCGCCCTCGCCCTGCTGGACGCGGGCGCGACGCGGCTGGGGCTGTCGGGTTCGGCGGCCGTCCTGGGCGGTTTGACCGACTGAGGTGGAGGGCAACGAGATGAGCACCCCGCACGGCATCGAGTGCTGGCTGACCGACATGGACGGCGTCCTCGTGCACGAGGAGCACGCCCTGCCGGGCGCCGCGGAGTTCCTGCAGCGGCTGGCCGACTCCAGCCGCCGCTTCCTGGTGCTGACCAACAACTCGATCTTCACCCCGCGCGACCTCGCCGCGCGCCTGTCGCGCAGCGGGATCGAGGTCCCGGAGGAGAACATCTGGACGTCGGCGCTGGCGACGGCGGACTTCCTGTCCCGTCAGCTCCCGGGCGGTTCGGCGTACGTCATCGGGGAGTCGGGGCTGACAACGGCGCTGTACGAGGCCGGGTACACGACGACCGACACCGACCCCGACTACGTGGTCCTGGGTGAGACCCGGACGTACTCGTTCGAGGCCATCACCAAGGCCATCCGGCTCGTGGAGGCCGGGGCCCGGTTCATCGCGACGAACCCCGACGCGACCGGCCCCTCCAAGGAGGGGTCGCTGCCGGCGACGGGGTCCGTGGCGGCCCTCATCACGCGGGCCACGGGCGCCGAACCGTACTTCGTCGGCAAACCGAACCCGATGATGTTCCGGTCGGCGATGAACCGGATCGAGGCGCACTCGGAGACGACCGCCATGATCGGGGACCGGATGGACACCGACGTCGTGGCGGGCATCGAGGCGGGGCTGCGGACGTTCCTCGTCCTCACCGGTTCCACCCGGCGCGACCAGGTGCGGCGGTTCCCGTTCCAGCCGCACCAGGTCGTCGACGGCATCGGGGACCTGATCGACCTCGTCTGAGGCCGTCAGGTGTCCCGCGGGCTCAGACCTCCGCGCCGAGGACGTGCGCCATCACGCGGTGCCCGCGGGCCTCGGAGTGACGGCTCTGCCGCTCCAGGGCGCGGGACAGGAGCAGGTGCGCGAACGCGTCGGAAGGGCTGCGGCGCACCAGGTCCCGCGCCTGCTCCTCGGCCTTGCCGAGCATGGCGGCACCGAAGTAGCTGCGGGCGAGCAGTTCCCGCAGGGAACGGTCGTCGGGGTGCCGGCGCACCAGGGGTTCCAGCGACCGGACGGCGTCGGTGAACCGGCGCTCGTCGAAGGCGTCGCGGGCCATCTCGAAGCTGAGCAGGTCGATGTTCACACGGTCTCCAACCCTGCCCCGGCCGCGCTGATTCCGGGCGGCGTGCGGGCCGCGCCCGGGACGGGTTCCCCTCGGGGACCGGCGCCGCTCGGTCGAGTTCGCCGGAGCCGAGGAGGAGCAGGTCAGCCCCAGCCCAGCTCGTGCAGGCGGGCGTCGCCGATCCCGAAGTGGTGGGCGATCTCGTGCACCACGGTGACCCGCACCTGCGCGACGACGTCGTCGCGGTCGCGGGCGATGGCCAGGGTGGGGCGGCGGAAGACGGTGATGCGGTCCGGCAGGGCACCGGAGGCCCACCACGACCCGCGCTCGGTCAGCGGCGTCCCCTCGTACAGGCCCAGCAGGTCCGGCCCGAACTCCTCCGGCGGGTCGTCCTCGACGAGGACGACGACGTTGTCCATGGCCCGCGCCAGGTCGGCGGGGACGGTGTCGAGGGCGTCGGCGACGGCCTCCTCGAACTCCTCGCGCGAGAGCTGGACCACCGCCTCAGCGGACCACGGCGACCCGGCGGCTGTCGAGCTCGCGCACCGGGGGCCGGCCCCAGCGCAGCCGCTCCACGAGCACCGCGTCCACCCCGACGCGCACGTCGGCGACCAGCGCGGACTCGGCGTGCACGTGGACCAGGGCCAGGTCGCGGGCCAGGGCCGGGTCCGGGGCCCGCAGGGTCCGCACGTGGACGATCCCGGACTCGGCGCGCGCCGGCGCGGCCGGCAGGTGGCTCACCGGCGCGCGCCGGTGGGCGATGACGGTCACCCGGTAGCGGTGGAGCTCAGGTCGCATGCGTCGATGGTCACCGCGTCGTCGCCGGCTGTCGAACATCTGGTCTCAGCTCCGTCTCAGGTCGGTCCCCGGCGGCACCACGGCGCAGCGGCCCCGGCGGTTCAGCAGCACCGGGCCCCCGGCGCGGCGGCCTTCGCGTCGGCGCGCCGCCGCTCGAACGCCGCCCGGTCCAGGGGCGGGTGCCCGTGGGCGGCGCAGCGCTCCAGGTAGGCCTCCCAGCGGTCCTGGCCGTCGATCTGGCGACGGGCCCAGCGCAGCGCCTCCAGGCCCGTCCGCAGGGCGCCCCTCACGACCGCCCCCGCGACCGTTCCAGCGCGCGGCGCTCGGCGGGCAGGACGACGATCCCGGCCGGTTCGGCCAGCCGGGACTCCACCGCCGGTTCCTCCGTGGTCGGCAGGCCCCCGGCGCGCAGGGCGCGGACGACCACGACGGCCGCGTTGACGGCGACGACCAGCACCAGCAGGGCGAACAGGGCCTGCAGCACGCCGTTGACGGTGGAGTTCGTCACGACCTGCTGCATCTGCGCGGCGTCCTTCGCGGGGGCCAGCACGTCCCCCGCGGCGAGGGCGTCGGCGTACCTGGCGCGCTGGGCGAAGTAGCCGATCGCGGGGTTGTCGGAGAACACCTTCTGGTAACCCGCGGTCATCGTCGTGACGAGGTCCCAGCCGAGCGGCACCGCGGTGACCCAGGCGTACCGGACCCGGCCGTGCTTGACGAGCAGGGTCGTCACGAGGGTCAGGGCGATGGCGGCGAGCAACTGGTTGGCGATGCCGAAGAGCGGGAACAGCTGGTTGACGCCGCCCAGGGGGTCGGTGACGCCGGTGTAGAGGAAGTAGCCCCAGGCACCGACGACGACGGCGCTGGCGAGGACGTTGCCCGGGCGCCAGGACAGGTCGCCGAACCTCTTCCACACGTTGCCCAGGGTGTCCTGGAGCATGAACCGGCCGACGCGGGTGCCGGCGTCGACGGCCGTGAGGATGAACAGGGCCTCGAACATGATCGCGAAGTGGTACCAGAACGCCTGCAGACCACCGCCGAACGCCTCGTGGAACACCTGCGAGATGCCCAGGGCCAGGGCGGGCGCCCCGCCCGTGCGGGACACGACGCTCTCCTCCCCCACGGCCCGCGCCGCGGCGGCCAGGGCCTCGGGGGACGTCGTGAACCCGAGCCCGGAGACGAAGCCCGCCGCCGACGCGGCGGTCCCGCCCGTCGCCCCGGCCGGGGAGTTCACGGCGTAGTAGAGCCCCTGGTCGATGACGGAGGCGGCGATGAGGGCGCTGATGGCGACGAAGCTCTCCGTGAGCATCCCGCCGTAGCCGATGAGCCGGACCTGCCGCTCCTTGGCGACCATCTTCGGCGTCGTGCCGGAGGAGATGAGGGCGTGGAACCCGGACAGCGCGCCGCAGGCGATGGTGATGAAGACGAACGGGAACAGCGACCCGGCGAAGACGGGGCCGTTCCCCTCGCGGGCGAAGGACGTGACGGCGTCGTTGGCCAGGACGGGGCGGGCCACGACGAGGCTGAGGGCCAGCAGGGCGATGACGCCGACCTTCATGAACGTCGAGAGGTAGTCGCGCGGGGTCAGCAGCAGCCACACGGGCAGGACCGAGGCCACGAACCCGTAGACGACGAGCGCGACGACGAGCGTCTCGGGCGACAGGGTCAGCGACTCCGCCAGCCCCCAGCGCTCGACGTAGCCGCCGCCGACGACGGCGAGCAGCAGCAGCACGACCCCGATCCCGGTCGCCTCCAGCACGCGACCGGGCCGCAGGAACCGCAGGTAGACGCCCATGAAGAGGGCGATGGGCACGGTCAGCGCGATGGAGAAGACGCCCCAGGGCGACTCGGCGAGGGCGTTGACGACGATGAGCGCCAGCACGGCCAGGATGATGACCATGATGGCGAAGACCGCGATCAGCGCGGCGACGCCGCCGACGAGGCCGATCTCCTCGCGCACCATCTGCCCCAGGCTCTTGCCGCCGCGGCGCATGGAGAAGAACAGGACGGTCAGGTCCTGCACGGCCCCGGCGAAGATCACGCCGACGACGATCCAGATCGTCCCGGGCAGGTAGCCCATCTGGGCGGCCAGGACGGGGCCCACGAGCGGTCCGGCACCGGCGATGGCGGCGAAGTGGTGCCCGAAGAGCACCCGCCGGTCGGTCACCTCGAAGTCGACGCCGTTCTCGTACCGCTCGGCCGGGGTCGCGCGGCGGTCGTCGGCCCGCAGCACCCGGTCGGTGATGAAGCGGGAGTAGAAGCGGTACGCGATGGCGTACGACGCCAGGGCCGCGAAGAGGACCCACAGCGCGTTGACGTCCTCGCCCCGGGCCAGGGCGAGGACCGTCCAGCAGGCGGCGCCCACGACGGCCACGGCCGTCCACACCACCACGGAACGGACCGAGGGGCGCCGGCGCGGCGCCACCTCGAGCTGATCGGACTCGGACCGGGCCACGTCCCGCCTCCTCGCGGTTCGACTGCGCGTGCGCTGAGCAGACTCGCACAGTCACCACGCGACTACCCGTCGGTGAGGGGCCCGTACAGCTCCGCGCGCCGGTCGGCCAGGTACGGGTTCTCCCGCTGGGCCCGCTCCACCGCCCCGGGGTCGACCCGCGCCACCAGCAGCGCCTCCCCGTGCTCGACCGAGGCCAGGACCGACCCGTCCGGGCCGACGACGCTGCTGCGGCCCACGTAGTCGAACGCCCCCTCCCGGCCGTCGTGGTCGACGTAGGCGACGTGCACCTGGTTCTCCCACGCCCGGGCCCGGACCAGCTGCTCGGCGACCCACTCGAAGGGGTGCATCTGCGCCGTCGGGACGGCCACGAGGTGGGCTCCGGCGAGCGCCGCCGCCCGGACCGCCTCGGGGAACTCCACGTCGTAGCAGATGAGCACCGCGATGCGCAGCCCGCCGAAGTCGACGGTCGTCACGAGCCGGTCACCAGCGGTGAACGCCGCGCGGTCGATCTCGCCGAACAGGTGGACCTTGCGGTGGCGGCCGAGGACCTCGCCGTCGGGGGCGACGAAGACGGCCGTGTTGAAGCAGGCGTCCCCCTCGACCTCCGGCATCCCCACCAGGAGGGCCACGGAGCGCTCCCGGGCGATCGCCACGACCCCTTCGAGCAGGCCGGGGGCCAGCGCGCGGACGCGGGCGGGGGTGTCGGGCCCCAGGTCGTAGCCGGTGAGGAACATCTCGGGGGTGATGAGCAGCCCGGCGCCGCGGGAGACGGCCTCGGCGGCGGCCCGGTCGAGCGCGGCGAGGTTGGCCGCGGGGTCGCCGGTGGTCCCGGCGGTCTGGAGGCAGGCGATGTCCACGCGGGCGACCCTAGGGGTCGAGGCGCGCGGAGCGGGTGCCCATCCGTGGCAGGATCCTCCGCGTGCGATTGGCTGAGCAGCTCGACGGCAAGCGTTTCCTCCTGACCGGGGTGACGGGCTTCATCGGTGAGGCGTTGCTGCAGCGTCTGCTGGTCGACCTCCCCGGGACGACGGCCGTGGCCCTGGTGCGGCCCAAGCCCGGCCAGAGCGGTGAGGACCGGCTGCGGTCGCTGCTGCGCAAGCCGATCTTCCGCGCCGCCGGCGAGGTCGACGACCTGCTCAAGACGCGCGTGGAGGCCCTCGAGGGCGACCTGTCGAACGTGCCGGAGCTGCCCTCCGACATCGACGTCGTCGTGCACTGCGCGGGCGACGTGTCGTTCGACCCGCTGATCCAGGACGCCTTCACCACCAACGTCGTCGGCACCCGGGCGCTGGTCGAGCGCACCCTGGAGGCCAGCGGGCGCGGCCACGGGGCCGTGCACTACGTGCACGTGTCCACCGCCTACGTCGGCGGCCGCCGCCGCGGCGCGGTCCCCGAGCGGGCCGTCGAGCACGACGTCGACTGGCGCAGCGAGACCGAGGCCGGGCTGCGGCTGGCCGCGCGCATCGAGGAGGACTCCCGCCTGGAGGAGCGCCTGAAGGGGTTCCTGCGCGCCGCCGAGCGCGACCACGGCCGCGCCGGGCCGCTGTCGGTGGCCGCCGGCGCCGAGGAGCGCCGCGTGAAGTGGGTCGTCGCCCAGCAGAAGGCCGCGGGCCTGGAGCGGGCGCGCACGCTGGGCTGGACGGACTGCTACACGTTCACCAAGGCCATGGGCGAGCGGCTGGTCGAGGAGATCGCGGCCCCCGTGATCCCGACGACCGTGCTGCGCCCGAGCATCGTCGAGTCGGCCGTGAAGCACCCCAGCCCCGGCTGGATCGAGGGCTTCAAGATGGCCGAGCCGATCATCCTGGCCTACGGGCGCGGGGAGCTGACCGAGTTCCCGGCCGCCCCCGACTCGGTGATGGACGTCGTGCCGATCGACCACGTCGTCAACGCCATCCTCAAGGCGTCGGCGACCCCGCCGCCGCTGTCGCAGCCGGCGTACTACCACGTGTCCTCCGGGGCCCGGAACCCGCTGACGTTCCGGGAGATCTACGAGTACATCCGCGAGTACTTCACCGCGCACCCGTTCGACTCCTCCCCCGCGGTCATGCCGACGTGGGACTTCCCCGGGGGCCGCGCCGTCGAGCGCAAGATCCGCGCCGGGGAGCTGCTGACGGGTGCGGGCGACCGGCTGCTGGCCTTCGCCCCGCGCTCGCGCAAGGTGCGCGAGGCGTCCCGCAAGCTGGACGGGGCGCGCCGCCAGATCGACTTCGCCCGCCGCTACATGGACCTGTACAAGGCGTACACCGAGGCCGAGCTGCGGTTCGTCGACGACAACACCCTGGCCCTGCACCGGGCGCTGGACCCGGCCGACGTGGAGCTGTTCGGCTTCGACACCTCCCAGGTCGACTGGCGGCACTACTGGCTGGAGTCGCACTGCCCCAGCGTCACGGCCCAGATGCGCAAGTACGAGGAGATCCGCCGCCGCCGCAAGCAGGCCGAGGCCTCCGGGCCCCGCGCGCTGCAGCCGGTCGCCGCGGGCGACGCCCCCGTCCTGGCGGTCTTCGACCTCGCCGGGACCCTGCTGCCGGGCACGGTCGTCGACACCTACCTCACGCTGCGACTGTCCTCGCTGGACGCCCCCGCGCGCATCGCGGAGTTCGGCCGGGTCATGCGCCACCTGCCGGGCTGGATCGCCGCCGAGCGCCGCGACCGCGGCAGCTTCCTGCGCTCGCTGTTCCGCGGGTACGCCGGCGTCGACCTCGACGCGCTGGAGCAGTACGTCGACGACGTCTTCGCCCCGGGCTTCCTGGCCTCGATCTCCTCCGACGCGCTGCGCCGCATCCAGGCCCACCGCGACGCCGGGCACCGCACGGTCCTCATGACCGGCGACGTCCGCCAGGTCACCCGGCCGCTGGCGGGGCTGTTCGACGAGGTCGTGTGCACCGAGCTCGACGAGGCCGTCGTGGACGGCACCCGCCGCGCCAGCGGGTTCCTCACCTCCCCGCCGCTGGTGGGTGAGGCGCGCGCGGCCTGGGTGCGCCGCTACGCCGAGGTCGAGGGCGCGAACCTGTCCGCCAGCTACGCCTACGCCGACTCCCACGTGGACCTGCCGCTGCTGAAGTCGGTGGGCAACCCCACCGCCGTCTCGCCGGACGTGCCGCTGTTCCGGGTGGCGCGCGGCTCCCGCTGGCCCGTCGCGGACTGGGCCGCGTCGTCGCCGGCGCGGCGACTGCGGGTGCCGCAGCAGGTGCTGGCGGGCACCGACTGACGCACGGGCCGACAGGGCGCCGCGGACCCCGCCGGGGACCCGCGTGGCAGGATGCGCGGTGTGAACTCCGCACCGTCGAGCAGTCCCCGTCCCGGTCGCAGCGGACCGCGGGTGCTGGGGACCGAAGGATGGCGAGTCTGATGGGGATCCCGCGACCGACCCGGATCGTGCGGGCACTGCCGTTGCTGCGCAAGCACTCCGGCGGCGCTCCCGGCAACGGGGGCGGCGGCCGCTCGGTGCACCGCAACGACTGGGTGCGCTCGGCCCCGGCGACGCTGGTGCGCTCGACGCTGCAGCGCGTCCTGATGACCCCGGTGCTGCGCTCGCAGCTGTCGATCCACGTCCACAACGTCGAGGCCCTGGACCGGCTGGGGACGGCGGCCGTGCTGGTCGCCAACCACTCCTCGCACCTGGACGCCCCGGTGATCCTGGAGGCCCTGGGCGCGCGCCGGCGCCGGCGGGTGGCGATCGCGGCCGCGGCCGACTACTTCTTCGACGTCTGGTGGCGGGCGGCCCCCTCGGGCCTGGTCATCGGGACGTACCCGCTGGAGCGGCGCGGCGGCCGGGGGTCGAACCCGTCGGCGCAGCTGCTCGCGGACGGCTGGAGCCTGGTGATCTTCGCCGAGGGCGGCCGCAGCTACACGGGCGAGATGCGCCCGTTCAAGAAGGGGGCCGCGTACCTGGCCCTGGAGGCCGGCGTGCCGGTCGTCCCGATCGCGCTGCGCGGCACGTTCGAGGCCATGCCGCCGCGGCGGAACTGGCCGGTGCCGGGCCGCCCGGCCGTGCACGTGACGTTCGGCGAGCCGCTGCACGGGCGCGAGGGCGAGAGGGCCGGGGACTTCACCCCGCGCATCGAGGAAGCGGTCGCCAAGCTCCTGGCGAACTCCTGACCCGTGTGATCTGCACCACTCCGGTGGGGGTCCGCCCCGCCCGGTGGCGGGGTTCAGGTCACGACCGGGTCTCTCGACGGTGTACGGGGAGCTTCTGAGGCGTTACCGTCGGAACGTCCCCGGGGCCACTCGGGGACGCGGCCGCGGAACGCCGAGTCCTGCCCACCGCGCGCCGGAACAGAGCCCGTGGGCAGGAGCGGGGGACCCACACGTTCCTCGGACGACCTCCCCGGAGGGAGTCCTCGGGGTGAAGCCGCGCCCGCGCGGCCGGGTCAACCAACCTTCGACCCGAACCCGACAGCTGACCTCGCAGGCGTTGGAGGTCAGCATGCCTGCGATCCGTCGCGCCCCCGCGCACCCGCGCGCGTCCGTCCCGTCCAGCACGACCCTGCGTCGCGGGCTCCTCGCGGCGGTCGCCGCGGGCGCCGCCGGTGCCGCGGTCCTCGGGCCCGTCTCCAGCGCCTCCGCCGCGCCGGTCTCCGAGTGGGACCGCCTCGCCCGGTGCGAGTCCGGCGGCAACTGGCACATCAACACCGGCAACGGCTACTACGGCGGGATCCAGTTCAGCCCCCGCACGTGGACCGGCTTCGGCGGCGGCCAGTACGCCCCCCGCGCCGACCTCGCCTCCCGTGAGCAGCAGATCGTCGTCGCCGAGCGCGTCCTGGCCGTGCAGGGCTGGCGGGCCTGGCCCTCCTGCTCGCGCCGTCTCGGCCTGAGCGGTGCGGCCGACCCCGTCGGCCAGGAGGCGGCCCTGCTGCACCCCGCCCCGGCCCCTGCGCCCGCCCCGGCCCCTGCGCCCGCTCCGGCCGCCGCGCCCGCCCCGGCTCCCGCGCCTGCCCCAGCTCCGGCGCCCGCCCCGGCCCCGGTCCCGGTCGTGGAGGCCGCTCCCGCCGCCCAGCGCACCTACACGGTCGCCCCCGGCGACACCCTGTACCGGATCGCCGTGAACAACCGCGTCCCCGGCGGCTACGTGGCCGTGTGGAACGTCAACCGCGGCGCCATCGGCGACAACCCGGCCCACATCCGCGTCGGCCAGGTGCTCGTCCTGCCCTGACCCGGGCGCGCTCGACCCCCGGCGCCGCGCGCCGGCCCCGCACGTGCTCGATCACGGGAGTGCTCGATCACGAGAGTGCTTGATCACCACCGGGAGGCATCCCCCCTCGTGGTGATCAAGCACGACGGTGATCAAGCACGACGGTGGTCGAGCACGACGGTGGTCGAGCACCGCGGGGCGGTGCGGGTCAGGGCCGCTGGCCGAACACGTGCCGCCGCACCCACGCGTGCATGGCGACCGCGGCGGCGGCTCCCACGTTGATCGAGCGGGTGGAGCCGAACTGGGCGATGGCCAGGACGTCGACGCAGTGGCCGACGGCCTCGCCGGTCAGCCCCGGCCCCTCCTGCCCGAAGAGCATCACGCACTCGCGGGGCAGGTCGTAGGTCTCCAGCGGGACCGACCCCTCGACGTTGTCGATGCCCACGATCGGCAGGCCCCGCTCGGCGGCCCACGCCGCCAGCGCCGCCACGTCGGCGTGGTGGTGGGTGCTGAGGTACCGGTCGGTGACCATGGCCCCGCGGCGGTTCCACCGGCGGTTCCCCACGACGTGGGCGCCGGCGGCGTTCACCGCGTTGGCCGTCCGCACGACCGAGCCGATGTTCGCGTCGTGCTGCCAGTTCTCCACCGCGACGTGCAGCGGGTTCCGGCGGGTGTCGAGGTCGGCGACGATGGCGGCGTTCGACCAGTAGCGGTACCCGTCGAGCACGTTGCGCCGGTCCCCCTCGCGCAGCAGCTCCGGGTCGTAGCGCGGGTCGTCGGGCCAGTCCCCTTCCCAGGGCCCGACGCCGACGACCCGCTGCTCCGCCTCGCTCACCCCAGGATCATCCCAGGGTTCAGGCCGCCTTCCGCCACGCCGACCGCAGCCCCAGCGACCGCCCCGTCTGCAGCAGGCTGTTCTCGTACAGGCGGCGCGCGACGCTGACGAACAGGACCGCCGTCAGGGCGATGACGCCCAGCGACACCAACGGTTCCCACAGCGCGACGTCGCCCTGCACGACCCGCTTCGGCATCACCATCGGCGACGTCAGCGGGACGTAGCTCAGGACGGTCTGCAGCGTCCCCGGGTCGTTGGTGAAGAACGTCGCGAAGAACGGCAGCATGACGAACATCTGCACGGGCGTCGCGGTCGACTGCAGGTCCTCCAGCCGGCTGGCCATCGCACCGGCCGCCGCCCACAGGCAGGACAGCATCGCGAACCCGAAGAGGAAGAACACCAGGAACCAGACCGCCGCGGTCGGGATGCCCGGGATGGAGGACAGCAGGTCCGGCTGGGCGACCGCCAGCGCCCCCACGCCCGCGGCGACGAGGAGGACCACCTGCCCGAACGCGAGGATCCCGTTGCCCAGGATCTTGCCGATGAGCAGCTGGCGCACCGGGACCGTCGTCACGAGCAGTTCAATGACGCGGGTCTGCTTCTCCTGCACCACGCTCTGGGCGATGGAGTACCCGAAGATGATGACGATCTGGAAGAAGATGATCGCGAACGCCAGCCCCAGCAGGTAGACCGTCAGCGGGTCCACCGCGTCGGGGGCCAGCAGCCGCGTCGTCGGCGGCGGCAGCGACAGGACCCGCTCGACGTCGGCGCGGTCGACGCCGAAGGCCTCGAACCCGGCGACGGTCCGGGCCGCGGTGACCCGGCCGGTGAGGATCGAGGTGAGGGTGTCGGGGACGGTGCGGTCCCCCACGATCGAGACCGCGTCCGGCCCCACGAGGACGGCGGCGTCGACGTCACCGGCGCGCACGGCGGCCTCGGCCGCGGCGACGTCGGCGGCCTCGCGCAGGTGGACCCGGTCGTCGCGGTCCTCGGCCGGCAGCGCCGTCGCGACGAGGGGCCGGGACTCCGCCGTGACGGCCACGTCGTAGTCGTTCGTCCCGCCGGAGAACACCCCCGGCAGGACCGCCGCGGCGGCGACGATGAGGAAGAGGAGCAGCGTCGAGAAGATGAACCCCTTGTCCCGCAACCGCTCGGTCATCTCGCGCTGCGCGACGATCCACCACTGGCCCCTCACCGGGACACCTCCTGGAACAGTTCGGACAAGGTGGGCAGCAGCGGCGCGAAGGAGCGCACCGGGCCGCGGCGGACGGCCTCGGCCAGGACCTGCTGGTCCAGGTCGGGGCGGCCGTCGAGGAGTTCGAGGACCACGCCCCGCGGGCGGCGCTCGACCAGGCGCACGCCGGGGACGTCGCGGACCCAGTCCAGGTCGGCGTCGGAGACGAGCTCGTAGCGGGACCCGCCGCGCTCGCGGCGCAGCTTCTCCGGTTCCCCCGACGCCACGACGCGGCCGCGGTGCAGGATGACGAGGTCGTCGCAGAGGCGGTCGACGAGGTCGAGCTGGTGGCTGGAGAACAGCACCCCCACCCCGGCCGCGGTCTTCTCCCGCAGCAGGTCCGCCATGGCGTCGACCGCGAGCGGGTCCAGGCCGGAGAACGGTTCGTCGAGGACGAGGAGCTCGGGGTCGTGGACGAGGGAGGCCGCGACCTGCACGCGCTGCTGGTTCCCCAGCGACAGCGACTCCAGCTTGTCGTCCGCGCGGTCCCCCAGCCCGAGGCGGTTCAGGAGTTCCCGGCCGCGCCGGGCCGCGACACCGCGGTCGACGCCGTGCAGGCGGGCGAGGAAGACGAGCTGCTCCAGCAACCGGCCCTTGGGGTAGAGGCCGCGTTCCTCGGGCATGTACCCGAAGCGGCGGCGCAGGGCCAGGTCCGGCACCTGCCCGCGGAAGGTGACCGTCCCGGAGTCGGCGGCCAGGACACCCAGGGCGATCCGCATCGTCGTGGTCTTCCCGGCACCGTTCGCGCCGACGAAACCGACCATGCGCCCGTCGGGGACGCTGAGGCTGACGTCGTCGAGGGCGAGGCGGTCACCGAACCTGCGGGTGATGTTGTCGAGGACGAGCACGCACCGAACCTATGCACCGGCTGGGAGGGGCCGCGTCCACCGAACGTCTAAGTCCACCGCACGGCTAGGGGGTGGCGTGGACCCGCACCGCGGTGGCCTTGACGGCCAGGTGCACGACCGTCCCGGGGACCAGGTCGAGCTCGGCGGCCGCGGCGACGGTGAGGTCGGCCAGGACGTCGTGCCCGCCCAGGGCGGCGCGCAGCCGCACCACCTCCCCGCGGGGCGTGACGTCCAGGACGGTCGCGCTCCAGCGGTTGCGCGGGCTGCCACCGGGGTCGGTGGCGTGGACCGAGACGGCGGTGGGGCTGAACAGGGCGACCCCGCGCTCGCCCGCCTCCCCCGTCACCGCCCCGGCGACGACGGTCCCGTCGTCGGTGCGCAGGCCCCCGGCGGTGAGGGTCCCGGGCAGCAGCACGAGCCCGGCCAGCTGGGCGCCGAACGCGCTGCGCGGGCGGGACAGGACGTCCTGCACGGGGCCGCGCTCGGCGACGCGGCCGTCCTCGACGACGACGACCCGGTCGGCGAGGGCGAGGGCGTCCAGCGGGTCGTGCGTGACGAGCACCGCCGAGCGGCCCGGTGCGCGCAGCACGCGGCGCAGCACCTGCCGGACCTGCGGGGCGGCCGTGACGTCGAGGGCGGCCAGCGGCTCGTCGAGCAGCAGCAGCCGGGGCCCGGTGGCCAGGGCGCGGGCGAGCGCGGCGCGCTGGGCCTGGCCGCCGGACAGCTCCCGGGGGCGGCGGCGGGCCAGGTCGGCCAGCCCGACGTCGGCGAGCAGCTCGCGGGCCCGGGCCAGCGCCTGCGCCCGGGGCGTCCCGGTGCTGCGCGGTCCGAAGGCGACGTTGGCCTCGACGCTCAGGTGGGGGAACAGCAGGGCGTCCTGGGCGAGCAGGGCGGTGCCGCGCCGGTGCGGGGGGACGAAGACGCCGTCCCCGGCGAGGACGCGGCCGTCGAGGACGACGCGCCCGGCGGTGGGCCGCAGCAGCCCGGCGAGCAGCCCCAGCAGCGTCGACTTCCCGGCGCCGTTCGGGCCGAGGACGGCCAGGACCTCCCCCGCCGGGACGTCGAGGTCCAGGGCCACCCCGCGGGGGGCGAACTCGACGTGGACGTCCAGGCTCACAGCGCGCCCCGCCGCCCCCGCACGGCGACGACCACGACGACCGCGACGACGACGAGGACCAGGGACAGCGCGGCCGCGGCGTCGGGGTCGGTCTCGCGCTGCAGGTAGACCTCCAGCGGCAGGGTGCGGGTGACGCCCTGCAGGCTGCCCGCGAAGGTGAGGGTCGCGCCGAACTCCCCCAGCGCACGCGCGAAGGCCAGGACCGCGCCGGACAGGACACCGGGCGCGACGAGCGGCAGGGTGATGCGGAACAGCACCCGGCTGGGTGAGGCGCCCAGGGTCGCGGCGACCGACTCGTAGCGCCGGCCGGCGGTGCGCAGGGTCCCCTCCAGGCTCAGGACGAGGAACGGCAGCGACACGAACGTCTGCGCGACGACGACGGCGAGCGTCGTGAACGGCACCGTGACCCCGAACGCCGACAGCGCGGGACCGAGCAACCCGTTGCGGCCCAGGGCGGAGAGCAGGGCGAACCCGCCGACGACGGGTGGCAGTACGAGGGGCAGCAGGACGACCGAGCGCAGCGCGCGCAGCCCGGGGAAGCTGCCGCGGGCCAGGACGAGGGCCATCGGGACCCCCAGCAGCAGGCACAGCAGGGTGCTGGCGGTGGCGGTCCGCAGGCTCAGGGCCAGGGCCGCGCGCGAGGAGTCGGAGGTGACGAGCGGGACGAAGCGGGCCCAGTCCACGCGCGAGACCACCCCGAGCAGCGGGAGGGCGAACAGCAGCAGGCCCAGGGCGGCGGGCGCGAGCACCCAGCGCGGCAGCGCGCTGCCCTCCGCCGCACCGCCGCGGCGGGTCACGGCGCGGGGGTGCCGAACCCGGCGGCGCTCAGGACCGGGCGCCCCTGCGGCCCGGTGACGAAGGCGACGAACTCCGCCGCGAGGCCGGCGTCGCCGCTGTCGCGCAGCGCCGCGATCGGGTAGGTGTTCACGGCCCCGGCGGCCTCGGGGAACGCCACCCCGGTGACGGCGTCGCCCGCGGCGGCGACGTCGGTGACGTACACCAGGCCCGCGTCGGCCTCCCCGGAGGTGACCTTGCCGAGGACGTCGGTGACCGAGGACTCCTCGCTGACGGGCGCGAGCGTGACGCCGGTCTCGTCCTGGAGGGTCTGCGCGGCGGCCCCGCAGGGGACCTGCGCCGCGCAGACGACGACCTTCAGCCCCGGCCGCGCCAGGTCGGCGAACCCCGTGACGCCCGCGGGGTTGCCCGGCGCGGTGGCGATCTCCAGGACGTTGGTCGCGAAGTCGACGGGGTCCCCGGCGGTCAGGGAGGCGGCGGTGACCTTCGCCATGTTCCGCTCGTCGGCCGAGGCGAACACGTCCGCGGGGGCGCCCTCGGTGAGCTGGGCGGCGAGGTCGGAGGAACCGGCGAAGGAGAACCGCACCCGCGCGCCGGGGTGGGCCTGCTCGAACCGCGCGCCGATGCGCGTGAAGCTGGCCTGCAGGGAGGCGGCGGCGAAGACCGTCAGCGTCCCCGCCCCCGTTCCCGCCGCGCCGGGGGCGCCGTCGGCGGGGGTCCCGCAGGAGGTGAGCAGGGCCCCGGCGGCGACCAGGGCGAGCAGCGGGCGCGGCCTCACGAGGTGCCCCCGTCGGGGGTCTCGACGATGACGGTGGTGGCCTTGACGACGGCGGTCGCCCGGCTGCCCGGTGCGAGCCCGAGCTCCTCGGCGGCCTCGCGGCTCATGAGGGAGACGACGCGGTGCGGACCGCACTGCATCTCGACCTGGGCCATGACGCCGTCGAGGACGACGCGCGTGACGAGCCCGGCGAAGCGGTTGCGGGCCGAGCGGGCGACGCCCGTGGTGTCGGGGGCGGCGGCCGCGGCGTGCTCGGTGGCGAACCGGGCCAGGTCGGCGCCCCCGACGACGGTGCGCCCGGCGTCGTCCTTGCTGCTGGGCAGCGTCCCGGAGTCGGTCCAGCGGCGGGCGGTGTCGTCGGAGACGCCGAGGAGGTCGGCGACGTCGCGGATCCGGTACTGGGCCACGACCCGATGCTAGCCGCAGGTGCGGTTCGGCGCGGCGCCCACAGCCGCAGGTGCGGTCAGCGGGGGGTGGTGAGCAGCTCGGTCATCTCCGGCAGGTCGAAGACCTGCGCCACGGCGAGCCCGGACTGCCGGCCCAGCGCCGGGTCGGCCCCGGCGTCCAGGAGGGTCTCCACGACGGGCCGGGCCTGCCGGAACACCGCCGCCCCCAGCGCGGTCTGGCCCTTGTCGTTGACCCGGGAGTGGTCCGCGCCCCGCTTGACGAGGGCCCGCACCGTCTCGGCGTGCGCGTGGTAGGCCGCCAGGATCAGCAGCGTGTCCCCGACCGAGTTGGTGAGGTTCACCGGCACCCCCGCGTCGACGCGCTCGGCCAGGGCCGCGGTCTCGCCCTCGCGGGCCAGGTCGAACGTCTCCTGCAGGAAGCGCAGCTCGTCCTCGCTCAAAGCCTCGGTCACCGACGGATCGTAACCGGGCCGCCGAGGGGGCGCGGTGGCGATCGTCGTGACCACGCTGCCGGTGATCGGCAGCGTGGTCACAGCGATCGCAACCCCACGCCCGGTGCGCAGCGGTCCGCCGACCGGCTGATCCCAGCCGCCTCCGGTCATCCTCTGGGCTGATCTCCAGCCCGGGGCCGTCCTGGGCCGCCGGATCGGGACTTACCCTGGGGTCGTGTCCTTCCTCGCCGAGTTCTCGGCCGCGCTGACGTCCTCCGCACCGTCCGCCGTCCCCGCGCTCCTGCCGGACTGGGCCAGCCCCGAGCACTTCCTCGACTCCCTCGGCCCCGCGGCGCTGTGGGTGGCGATCGCGATCGTGTTCGTCGAGTGCGGGCTGTTCATGTTCTTCCTGCCCGGCGACTCCCTGCTGTTCACCGTGGGCCTGTTCACCCACTCGGGGATCCTCAAGGACCCGCTGTGGCTGTCGTGCCTGCTGCTGTCGGTCGCGGCGTTCCTCGGCAACGTCGCCGGCTACGAGATCGGCCGCAAGGCCGGGCCGGCGCTCTTCGACCGGCCGGGCTCGAAGATCCTCACCCCCAAGCGCATCGCCCAGACGCGTGAGTTCTTCGAGAAGTACGGCGCTCGCGCGATCATCCTGGCCCGCTTCGTGCCCGTCGTGCGCACCTTCATCACCCTCGCCGCGGGCGCCGGGGCCATGTCCCGCAGGGTGTTCCTGACGTTCTCGGCCATCGGCGCGGTCGCCTGGGCCACCGGCATCACCCTGCTCGGCTACGCCCTGGGCAGCGTGTCCCTCATCCGCAACAACCTCGAGGTCGGCCTCCTGCTGCTCGTGGTGCTCTCCCTCATCCCCGTCGGCATCGAGTACCTGCGCGGCCGCGCCAAGGACCGCCGCCAGGCCGGGGCCGAGGCCGGGACCGGGCCGAGGACCCCCGAGAACCAGCACTGACCCGCCCGGGGCAGGATGCTCCCGTGGCCCGTCGACGCTTGCTCCTGTCCCTGCGCTGGGGGGACATGGACGCCTACCGCCACGTCAACAACGTCGAGGTCCTGCGGCTGCTGGAGGAGGCGCGCGTGCGCGCCTTCGGCGTCGCCGCCCCCGACGGCTCCGCGTCGATGCTCGCGACGGGCACGGTCGTGGCCAAGCACACCGTCGAGTACCTGCTGCCGCTGGACTACCGCCCCGAACCGGTCGCCGTGGACCTGTGGGTCGGGCGCACGGGCGGGGCCAGCTTCGAGGTGGACTACGAGATCCGCGAACCCGACGACTCCAGGACGTACGTGCGCGCCTCCACGGTGTGCGTCTCCTACGACTTCGACACCGGCCGCCCCCGGCGCCTCGCGGACGACGAGCGGGCCCGCCTGACGGCCCTCGCCGGCTGAGGGTCGCCTTCCCTCTGGGATGATCGGTCGGTGTCCGACTGGCTCGCCCACCTGGCCGACCCACAGCTCGACGAGCTCGGCGCGCTGGGGCTGTACGCCCTGGTCTTCGGCATCGTCTTCGCCGAGACGGGCACCCTCGTGGGCTTCTGGCTGCCCGGCAGCAGCGTCCTGTTCACGGCCGGGCTGCTCGCCGGGCGGGACGGCTCCCCCGTGTCGCTGCCGGTCCTGGTCGTCGGGGTGGTGCTCGCGGCGGTCCTCGGCGACACCGTCGGGTACTGGTCCGGGCGCCGGCTCGGCCGCCCCTGGCTGCTGCGCCGGGCCGGGAAGGCCGCCGCGCACCTGCCCAAGGCCGAGGCGTTCTACCTGAAGTGGGGCTGGTTCGCCGTCGTCGCGTGCCGCTTCATCCCCTGGCTGCGGGCCTTCACGCCGATCATCGCGGGAACGGCGGCCATGCCGTACGCGAAGTTCTTCGCCGCCAACGTCACCGGCGCGCTGTGCTGGGGCGCGCTGCTGGTCCTGGCCGGGTACGCGGCCGACTCGCTGCCGTGGGTGCGGACCGTCGCGTACTCCATCGCGGGGGTGGCGATCCTGGCCTCGATCGTGGCGCCGGTCGTGTCCTGGGTGCGCCGCCGCCGCCGGTCGGCGCGCGCGTGAGCGGACCCCTGCCCGTCCCGGCCCGCGCGGTCCGGACCGAGCTCGTCGTGGAGCGCTCGCGGTTCCTCACGACCCTCGAACCGGTGGGTGACGTCGCCGCGGCCGACGCCGTGGTGGCCCGCGTGCGCCGGGAGTTCCCCGACGCCCGCCACTACTGCACGGCCTGCGTGCTGGGGCAGGACGGGCAGCTGCAGCGCTCCGGCGACGACGGCGAACCCGCCGGGACGGCCGGCGCCCCGATGCTCGCGGCGCTGCGCGGGGCGGGGGTGACGGACGTGGTCGCCGTCGTGACCCGGTGGTTCGGGGGTGTGCTGCTGGGCACCGGCGGGCTGGTCCGCGCCTACGGCGGGTCCGTCGGCGCGGCCCTCGCCGAGGCCGGGGTGGTGCGGCGGCGGTGGGTCGACCTCGTGGAGGTGCGCGCGGCGCTGGCCGACGGGGGCCGGGTAGAGGCCGAGCTGCGCCGCGGCCGGGAGGTGGAGGACGTGCAGTGGGCCGCCGACGGGTGGCGGGCCGTCGTGGCCGTCCCCGCGGGCGCGCTGGGAGACCTGCGCGCCGGGCTCGCCGCGGCGGGCCTGCGGGCGGGCGCCGAACCCCTCGGCCGGGCCGTCCGGCCCCTGCCCGACTGAGCGGTCAGCGCGGGGCGCGGGCCACGGTGAGGCGGACGGCGACGGTGACGTCGACGGCCCCCGGGAGCGCGTCGAGCCGGGCGCGCAGCGCCTCCTCGTCGGTGTGGAAGGCGCTGGGACCCATGAGCACCAGGTCCTGCAAGTCCTCGTGCGCCAGGCGGCGGGTGAACCGCAGCTCGTCCTCGGACACGACCTCCAGACCCGCGAGGTCGGCGTGCAGCCGCTCGGCCTTGCCCTCCTCCACGCCCACCATGCCCAGGGGCCCGCGCACCTCCGCCAGGTGCTCGGGCAGGGGCGTGACGACGACCCACGACCCGCCGGGGCGCAGGACGCGGCGCACCTCGGCCGCGCCGCGGGGGGCGAAGACGGTCGTCACGAGGTCGGCGCAGGCGTCGGCGAACGGCAGGCCGCGCCACACGTCCCCGCCGACGGCCGCGACGCGCGGGTGGGCGCGCGCGGCCCGGCGCAGCGCCGGGGTGGACGGCTCCAGGACCACGCCCGTCCCGCCCGTGCGCTCCACGACGGCGGCCAGGTAGTACCCGGTGCCACCCCCGACGTCGACGGCGAACCCCGGCCCGGCGCGGTCGGCGAGCGCCGCCGCGACGGGCGCGTAGTGGCCGGCGCCGAGGAACCGCTCGCGGGCGGCGACCATGCCGGCCGTGTCACCGGTGGTCCGGCTGCCCACGGCGAGGTTGACGTACCCCTGCCGGGCGAGGTCGAAGCGGTGGCCGTCGGCGCAGCCCAGGGTGCGCCCGGCCAGGGTCAGCCCCCCGCCGCCCACGGGGCAGCGCAGGGCGGGGACGACGGCGGCGAGCGCGCTCAGTTCTCCGCCGCGGCGCCGAGGGGGTGCAGCCCGGACAGGGCCCCCACCCAGGAGGCCGGGACGCGGTGCAGGCGGGCGTCGTAGGCGCGCACGGCCGCGGAGTGGAAAGCCACGTCCCCGGCCAGGCGGTGCTCGGCGTCGGCGAGGGCCTTGACGGTCTGCGGGTCCGGTTCGGCGTCGGCGGCCTGCTGGGCGGCGACGTGCGAGGACAGGTCGGCCAGGCGGCTGCGGCGCTGCTCGGCCAGGGCGCCCGCCTCGACGGCCAGGTCGCGCAGCCGCACGAGCGCGGCGCGGGTGCTCACGGCGTAGAGGGCGACGACGAGGACGAGCAGGACGACGAGGACCAGCACGACGGTGCCGGCGGCGCCCATCAGGCGAGCCCGATGTCGGCCAGGCCGAAGGCGTAGCGGTAGGGCAGGCCCTGCGCCTCGACCTTCTCCCGGGCGCCGGTGTCGCGGTCGACGATCACGGCGACGCCCACGACGTCGGCGCCGGCGGCGCGCAGGGCCTCGACGGCGGTGAGCACGGACCCGCCGGTGGTGGAGGTGTCCTCCACGGCCAGGACCTTGCGGCCGGCGACGTCGGGGCCCTCGATGCGGCGCTGCAGGCCGTGGGTCTTCTCGGCCTTGCGGACGACGAAGGCGTCGAGGGGGCGGCCGCCGTGGGCGTCGGCCCAGCCGCGGGCGTTGGCGGCGTGGACCATGGCGAGGGCGACGGGGTCGGCGCCCATCGTCAGGCCGCCGACGGCCTCGAAGTCCCAGTCGGCGACGAGGTCGAGCAGCACCGGGCCGACGAGCGCGGACGCCTCACCGTCGAGGCTGATGCGGCGCAGGTCGACGTAGTGGTCGGCCTCCTTGCCGCTGGACAGCGTCACCTTGCCGCGGACGACGGCCTTGGCGGTGACGAGGTCGGCGAGGCGTTCTCGATCGGTGCTCACGGGGCCCGATCCTAGGTGCTGCCGGGCCCGGGGCCGGGCACGCGGGTAGCGTCCCCCGCGTGCGCCTCGCGACCTGGAACGTGAACTCCGTCCGTGCCCGCCTGGACCGGGTCCTGGCCTGGATCGACCGCAGCGACGTCGACGTCCTGGCGCTGCAGGAGACGAAGTGCAAGGACGAGCAGTTCCCCGAGCAGGCGTTCCGCGACGCCGGGTACGAGGTCGCCCACCACGGGCTGTCGCAGTGGAACGGGGTGGCCCTGCTCTCGCGGGTGGGGCTGGAGGACGTCTCGACGCGCTTCTCCCCCGACGTGCCGGCGTTCGGGGACCCGGCCGTGGTGGAGGCCCGGGCCGTCGGGGCGCTGTGCGGCGGGGTGCGGGTGTGGAGCCTGTACGTGCCGAACGGCCGCGGCCTGGACGACCCGCACTACGCCTACAAGCTGCTGTGGCTGGAGGAGCTGCGCCGGGCCGGGGCGTCGTGGCTGGCGCAGGACCCCGGCGCGCAGGTGGCGCTGGTGGGCGACTTCAACATCGCCCCGCAGGACGAGGACGTGTGGGACGTGGACGTCTTCGCGGGGGCCACCCACGTGTCCGAGCCCGAGCGCGCGGCCTTCCGGGGGCTGCTGGAGGCGGGGTACGCCGACACGGTCCGCCCCTTCGCGCCGGGGCCGGGCACGTACACGTACTGGGACTACACGCAGCTGCGCTTCCCGAAGCGGCAGGGCATGCGGATCGACTTCGTCCTGGGGTCCCCGGCCCTGCAGGCCCGGGTGACCGGGGCGACGATCGACCGCGAGGAGCGCAAGGGCAAGGGCGCCTCCGACCACGCGCCCGTCGTCGTGGAGCTTGACCCGAACGCGTGAACCCTGCCCGAACGGGCTCCGGGGGGGAGACGGGGACGCTCACCCTCACTAGATTCCGAGAGGTGCGAGCACCTGTCACCTGCGACGACCTGGAACGGGTCGAACTGAGCGCAGCCAACGACGTCCGGGGGCAACGCGCCGTGGCCGACCTCCTGCACTCCTGGGCCCGCCGCGCGGTGCCGGGGGACTCGGTGTCGCGCGGCCGGTTGTTCGTCGCCGCCAGCGAGCACGCGGCGTTCGCCGGGGACGCGCGCCGGGCCCTGCGGCTGGCGCGGGAGGCCCTGGCGACCGGCGACCACGTCGCGCCGGACACGCGCTGCTACGTGGTGTCGGCGCTGCTGGTGTGCGGTCACCTGCGCGAGGCGGTGGCCCTGGCCGACGAGGTCCTCGACAGCCGCCGCGGCGACGTCGAGGTGCACCTGCAGCTGGGTGAGGAGTTCTCCTGGCACGGGCTGGCGGAGGAGGCCTCGCGGATCTACACGCTGGGCATGTTCCGCTGCGCGGGCGACGAGGACGCCGTCGAGCAGCTGCTGGGGGCGTGGCGGCGCGGGCGCGGTCCCCGCACCGTCGACCTGCGCGAGCGGGTGCCCGCCCCCAGCGCCCCCCGGGACTGACCCCGGACCGGGGTCCGGCTCAGCCCGCGGACCAGGGACCGGCGACCTCGCCGGCGTGGACGGGGACGTCGACGACGTTGCCCGGCGGCGGCAGCGGGCAGGCCCACTCGGGGTCGTACGCGCAGCTGGGCGGGTAGGCGAAGTTGAGGTCGACGACGAGCCCGGCCGCGGTGCCGCCGAGGTCGGCGCCCTTGACGGTGTCGAGCAGGTAGCGCCCGCCGCCGTACCCGGGCCCGGGGTCCTTCAGCGGCAGGAACAGGCCGCCGCCGTACTGGTCGAGCCACCACACGTCGAGGGTCCCGACGCCGGGCAGCGCGACGGTCCCAACCCGTTCGAAGGTGACGGTGCCGTCGGTACCGGTGACGGCCTCGCGGGTCAGCGGCTCGGCGGGCTCGACGGGGACCTCGAAGCGCAGCGCCGGGTCGTACGGGGCGACGGGCAGGCCCGTGAAGGAGGCGCGGTCGGCCGGCAGGAGCGGGCTGGCGGGGTGGCCGGCGAACAGCTCGTCGCGGCCGGCGACCCACAGGGCGTGCCCGTCGGCCGGGGTGGACGCGCGCACGGCGGCGTACAGGGCACCGACGCGGCGGCGCCAGTCCAGGACGTCGAGGCGGTTCACGGGGCGGGGGTGAAGTCGATCATGCCGTCCAGCCTGGCCCGGTGGACGAGGTGGCGCACGACGTCGGGCGCCCCGTCGAGGGTGATGCGGCGCTCGCCGCTGCGGGAGGCCAGCCGGGCCAGGAAGCCCAGCCCCGTCGAGTCCATGAACGTCACGCGCGCGGCCTCGACGACGACGGGCAGGCGCGCCGCGAGCGCCTGGTCGACGCAGCGGACCAGGTCGGGGCCGAGGTAGGCGTCGACCTCACCGGCCAGGCAGACCACGACGTGGTCGCCGGTGAGCCGCACGTCCACCGACCCGGGGGGCCCGGAGAACGCGTCGTTCGAGGTCACCGGGCGAATGTAACGCCAGAGTCAGGGGTGCGCGCGGGCCCCCTTGAGCACCTTGTCGACGGGGTTGCGCGGCCCGTGCACGGCCAGCCCCACGACGTCGAGGTCGTCGGCGGCGACGGCCGCGACCGCGGCCCGGTTCGCGCCGTCGTGCCCGGTGCTGAACATCTCTGCCGTGAACAGCGCCGTGTCGAGCCCGCGGCCCACCGCCCTGCCCCGCGCCGCCCGCAACGTGGCCGCGTCGGCCTCCAGCACGACCACCGGCTGACCCAGCAGCGGCAGGTAGCCGTTGGCGTCGGCGTCGGCGTAGGGCTGCCCGACCAGCTCGGGGTGCGCGGCGGCGATGCCGCTGACGAGGAAGGCGGTGACGTTGAGGCGCTGCCAGGGCTGCAGGTCGTCGCGGACGGCGACGGCGATCTTCGTGTCGAAGCGGGTGTCGTTCACGCCCACCACAGTGCCCGGGGCCACCGGGCCGGTCTTGTACGTTCGTGACGTGGGCGAGGTGGTGCGCAGCTGGCGGCCCGGGCTCCCCGGGGTCGCCGAGGTCCTGCACGCCCGCTTCGTGGAGCACGCCTACCCCCTGCACACCCACGACACGTGGACGCTGCTGCTCGTGGAGGACGGCGCCGTCCACTACGACCTCGGCCGCCGCGGCCACGACACGGGCGCGCTGCTGACGCTGCTGCCCCCGCACGTCCCGCACGACGGGCGGGCCGCGACGGCCACGGGGTTCCGCAAGAAGGTGCTGTACCTCGACGAGGACGCCCTGCCGCCGGGGTTCGCGGGCCGGGCCGTCGACGCGCCCGAGCTGCCGGACCCGCGGCTGGTGACGGCCGTCCGGGACCTGCACGCCCGGCTGGCCACCGGACCCGGCGGCCCCGGTGGCCCCGGTCCCGACGCCCTCGACGTCGAGTCCCGCGCGGCCGTGCTCCTCGACACCGTCGGTGCGCACCTGCGCCGGGCCCCGGCGCGGGCCGTCCGCGACGTCCCGCTGGCCCGCCGCCTGCGCGCGCTGCTGGACGGGCACGTCGTGGAGGGAGTGCGGCTCACCGACGCCTCGGCGCAGCTGGGGGTGTCGGCGGCGCACCTGGTGCGGACCTTCACCCGCGAGGTCGGGATGCCCCCGCACGCCTACCTCACGGCCCGGCGCGTCGACCTCGCCCGCCGGCTGCTGCTGGCGGGGCACCGGCCGGCCGAGGCGGCGGTCCTGGCGGGTTTCCACGACCAGCCGCACCTGAACCGGCACTTCCGCCGCGTCCTGGGGACCACCCCCGGCGCGTTCGCCGCGGGCTGAGCGGCCCGGCCGGGTTGCCGCCCCGCACGGGCGGTGGTGGAGTGACGGGGTCGGTCCGCGGTGCGGACCGACCCCGGCGCCGCCCCAGGTCGCGCCCCACGGTCCAAGCTGCGGCCGCTCCTCCGAGGTTCCGGTCCAGCAGCGGCCAGGCCCGCCCTGTCCGCGAGGTCCACCGTGATCGACCCTTCCCGCACGTCCCACCCCTCCCCTCCGGCCGGCACGGCGACCCTGCCGCCGGACGTGCCCCTCGACCCCGACCTGCTCACCCCCGCCGTCGTCCACCTCGGCGTGCGGGGCCTGCAGCACGCCTACCACGCCGTCCACGTCGACGACCTCGCCCAGCGGCGCGTCAGCACCGACTGGGGCCTGGTCCGCGTCGAGCTGCTGCCCCCCGGCACCGCGCTGGACCTGGACCTGCTGCGCCGGCGCGAGGTGCTGACCGACCCTCCCCGCGAGGTGACGGTGCTGACCGACCACGTCTGCCTGACGGGCGGCTCGGAGGAGCAGCTGGCCCTGCTGGCCGCCCCCTCGACCCGGCTGGTGCTGGTGGACGTGGACGTGGACGGGGAGGTGGACGACCCGCTGGCCCGGGTCGCCGTGGGGTACCTCGTCGGGGCCCTGGCCCGCCGGCGCGCGGCCGGGCACCGGCCCTTCACGGCCCTCAGCTGCGCCGCCGCGCCGCGCAACGGTTCCCGGCTGCGGGAGGCGGTGCTCGCCCTGGCCGGCGACGTCGACGACGGGCTGGCCGCGTGGATCGGGGAGCACGGCGCCTTCCCGAACAGCGTCTGCGACCCCTGCCTGCCCGGGGAGTCCGGCTGCCCGCGCTGGGTCGTCGAGGACGACTTCGCCGACGGCCGCCCACCGCTGGACCGGGTCGGCGTCCGGTTCGTCCCCAGCACCGTCCCGCACGAACTCCTGCGCACCCGCCTGCACGACGGCGCCCACGACGCGCTGGCCGTCGCGGCCGCCGCCGCCGGGGCCCGGACCGCGGGGGCGGCGCTGGCGGTCCCCGGGGTCCGCGAGTTCCTGGAGGGTTTCCTGGCCGAGGCCGCGCAGCAGGTCCTCGGGGTTCCCGCCGACGAGCTCGACGAGTACCGCGCCGCCGTGCTCGCCCGGCTGGCGGCCGACCCCGGGCGGGAACCCCACGTTCCCGGGCCGGAACGGTTCCGGGCCGACGTCCTGCCGTCGCTGCGGCAGGCGGTCGACCACGACGGGCCCCGGGAACGGCTGGTCCAGGCGCTGGCCGGCTGGCTCCTGGCGACCGGCGGCCCGGGTGGGGCCGCCGACCTGCTGCGACGGCACCACGACGTCCTGGGGACCCTCGCCGACGAACCGCACCTGCCCGCCGAGCTGCAGCGGGCCCTGCACGTGCTGACCCCCTCCTCCCCCACCCCTGCGGAGTTCTCGTGACCAGACCCCTGACCGACCAGGTCGTCGTCGTCCTCGGCGCCTCCAGCGGCATCGGCCGCGCCACGGCCCTGAGGTTCGCCCGCGCCGGCGCCACCGTCCTGTGCGCCTCCCGCGGCGTCGACGCCCTGAACACCCTCGTGGACCAGATCACCGCCGCCGGTGGCCGCGCGCACGCCGTGCGGACCGACATCACCCGGCCCGACGACCTGCAGGCGCTGGTCGCCGAGGCCGAGATCACCCACGGCCACCTCGACACCTGGGTCACGATGGCCGGGGTGAGCGTCTACGGGACGATCGCGCAGATCCCGCTCGAGGAGTTCCGCCGCGTCAGCGAGGTGAACTACCTCGGGCACGTCGCGGCCGCGCAGGTCGCCGTCCCGGCGCTGGAACGCTCCGGCGGCGGGGTCCTCGTCGGCATGGCCTCGGTCGAGGGCGTCCGCTCCCTGCCCCTGCACGCCCCGTACACGGCGTCGAAGTTCGCGGTCCGCTCGTTCTACGACGCGCTGCGCGTGGAACTGGCCGCGGACGGTGCGCGGACGAAGGTGAGCACGATCCTGCCCGCGGGCATCGGCACCCCGTTCTGGGAGCACTCGCGCAACCGCACCGGCAGCCTCACGAAACCCCCGCCGCCGGTGTACGCGCCCGAACTGGTCGCCGCCGTCGTCGCGCGGATGGCGACGCACCCGCGCCGGCAGGCCGTGGTCGGCGGCGCCTCCCTGGGGTTCCTGCTCGGGGAGAAGCTGAACCCGGGGCTGACCGACGCCGTGCTGAGCGTGCTGGGGCGCAGGATGCAGACCAGCGACCGGCCCGACACCGGGACGGACATCCTGGACACGCCCACCCCCGGCCCCGGGCAGGTGCACGGTGACCACGTGAGCCACCTGGTGCGCCGGGACCTGTTCACGACCGTCAGCGAACGCCTCCCCCGCCCCGGTGAGGCCCTGCTGGCGCTGCGGGCCCGGTGGGCGAGGTGAACGCGGTGACCGGCACCCCCGTCCCGCTGCGGGACGACACCCTCGCCGACCTGCCCGACGGGGTGGACGCCCCCCGCTACGACCGGGCGGCGCTGCAGCCGTCCGTGGTCCACATCGGGGTGGGCGGTTTCCACCGCGCCCACCAGGCGGTGTACCTGGACGACCTGGCCCGCACCGGCGAGACCGGCTGGGGGCTGGTGGGCGTCGGCCTGCGCAGCCCGCAGATGGGTCAGGTCCTCGCCGACCAGGACGACCTGTTCCTCGTCGTCGAACGCGGCGGTGAGGAGGAACGGGCCCGCGTCGTCGGCGTGCTGACGCACTACCTGTTCGCCCCCGACGACCCCGGCGCCGTGCTGGATGCGCTGGCCGCGGCGACGACGCGGGTCGTGACGCTCACCATCACGGGCACGGGCTACCGCATCGACCCGCACACGGGCGAGTTCGACGCCGACGACGACGACCTGCGCGCGGACCTGGCCGACCCGGCCACGCCGCGGACGGTGTTCGGTTTCCTCGTCGAGGCCCTGGACCGGCGGCGCCGCGACGGGCTGCCGCCGTTCACCGTCCTGTCGTGCGACAACATGCCCGACAACGGGACGGCCGCCCGCACCGCGGTCACCTCGTTCGCGCGGTTGCGCGACGGGGAGCTGGCCGACTGGATCGAGGCCGAGGGCGCGTTCCCCAGCAGCATGGTCGACCGCATCACCCCGACCACGACACCGGGCGAGCGCGAGGCGGTGGTCGGGCGGTTCGGGGTCGACGACCGGTGGCCGGTCGTCACTGAACCGTTCCGCCAGTGGATCGTCGAGGACACCTTCGCCTGCGGCCGTCCCCCGCTGGACCGCGTCGGGGTGCAGTTCGTCGACGACGTCGCCCCCTACGAGGCGATGAAGACGCGGATGCTCAACGCCGGCCACTGCGCCCTGGCCTACCTGGGGATCCTCGCCGGGTACTCCACGATCGACGAGGTGCTGGGCGACTGGGTGTTCCGCGCCTACTTCGAGCACCTGCTGGCCGACGAGATCGCCCCGCTGCTGCCGCCGGTGCCGGGCATCGACCTGGACCGGTACCAGCAGACCCTCGTGCAGCGGTTCTCCAACCCGCAGATGGGTGACCAGCTGACCCGGCTGGGCCGGCGCGGGTCCACGAAGATGCCGAACTACGTGTTCCCCTCCATCACGGCGGCCGTGGACGCGGGCCGTCCGCACCAGTTGCTGCTGCTCGCGGTGGCGGGGTGGATGAGGTTCCTGCGAGGGTACGACTACGCCGGGCAGCAGATCCCGGTCGAGGGCCCGCTGGCCGACCGGCTCGTGGAGCTGGCCCGGCAGGGGCAGGAGGAACCGGAGCCGTTGATGAGCGAGAAGACCGTGTTCGGCGACCTGCGCGACGACCCCGGGTTCGTGTCCGGCGTCGAGGTGGCGCTGCGGGCGCTGGAGGAGCAGGGGCCGCGGGAGGTCATCGGGTTGTACCTGGACCTGGCGACGGGGGCGGGCTGGTGAGCCCGGCCGCCCCGCTGGAGCGGGTCACCACGGTCCTGTGCGACGCCGACGGGACCCTGTTCCCCTCCGAGGAACCCGCCTACGCGGCCTCGGCGGGGGTGACGAACAGGTTCCTCACCGAGCTGGGCGCCGAGCGGGAGTTCGCCCCCGAGGAGCTGCAGGCCATGACGAACGGGAAGAACTTCCGGGCGGCCGCGCAGGAACTGGCCCGCGGGTACGGGCGGGACCTGGCCGGCCCGGAGCTGGACGGGTGGGTCGCGCAGGAGAAGGACGTCGTCACGGCGCACCTGCGCACCGTGCTGGTCCCGGACCCGTCGGTCCAGGGCCCCCTGCGGGCCCTGTCCGGGCGGTTCGTCCTGGCCGCGGTGACCTCCAGCGCCTCCTCCCGCCTGGACGCCTGCCTGGAGGTCGCGGGGCTGGCCGACCTGTTCGACCCCGACCGCCGGTTCAGCGCCGAGGACTCCCTGCCGGTGCCGACCTCGAAGCCGGACCCGGCCGTCTACGCCCTGGCCGGGCGACGGCTCGGGGTGAGCCCGGACACGGCCGTCGCCGTGGAGGACTCGATCAACGGGGCGCTGTCCGCGGTGGCCGCGGGGTTCCCCACGATCGGGACGGTGCAGTTCGTCCCCGAGGGCGAGCGCCCCGCCCGGGAGGCCGCGCTGCGCGAGGCCGGGGCGTTCGCGGTGGTGCGCTCGTGGGCCGAGGTCGCGCGCCTGCTCGACTGAGGCTCGACCGAGGGGTCGTCAGTCGCTGGTCGCGACGAGCTGCTCCAGCCGGACGTCGGGGTTGTCCCGCTCGAAGCTGCGGACCCGCCACTCGTCGGTGAACAGGGCGAACACCCGGCCGTCGGCGTGCTGGACGACCTCGGCCCCGCGGTGGGCGCGCAGCAGCGGGGCGTCCTTGGCGTCGATGATGCGGGCGGTGGTGAAGGGCAGCTCGGTGAACAGCACGGGCGAGCGGAACTCGTGCGTCATGCGGTACTGCACGACGTCGAACTGCAGCGCCCCGACGGCGGACAGGACCGGTTCGCCGTCGCCGCGGGAGTCGGAGGTGAGGACGCGCACGACCCCCTCGGCGTCCAGTTCCCGCAGCCCCTGGCGGAACTGCTTGCCGGCGCCGAGGTCCTTGGGGCGGACGGTGCGGAAGTGCTCGGGGGCGAACACCGGCAGCGGCGGGTAGGCGATCCGGCCGTTCTCCGACAGGGTGTCCCCCACGTTGACGTGCCGGGCGTTGACGAGGCCGATGACGTCCCCGGGCCAGGCCACGTCGACGGTGGAGCGGTCCGAGCCGAACACCGTCTGCACGTGCTTGAGGACCATCGGGCGCCCGCTGCGGTCGTCGCGCACGGTCATGCCGCGGTGGAACACCCCGGAGTGGATGCGGGCGAACGCGAGCCGGTCGCGGTGGGCGGGGTTCATCCCGGTCTGGGTCTTGAAGACCTGGGCGCTGAAACCGCCCGTCACGGCGCGGACCTCGCCCTTGACGTCGGGCTGGTCGTGCGGGGCGGGGGCGATGTCGACGATGGCGTCGAGGACCTGCCCGACCCCGGTGTTGGCGACGGCCGCGGTGAAGAACACCGGGGTCGTCTCGAACGCCAGGAAGGAGGCCTCGTCGTGGTCGGCGCCGGTGGCGGCCAGGAGCTCGTGCTCCTCGACGGCGCTCCGCCAGGCGGCCCCCTCGACCTCGGCCGCGCCGGCGGCGTCGAAGTGCTGCTCGACGGCGAGCGTCGCCCCGCCGGGGGCCTTGGTGTACTTCGTGTAGGCGCCGGTGGTGCGGTCGAGCAGGCCGCGGAAGTCCCCGGCGATGCCGACGGGCCACGTCACGGGCGTGGGCCGCAGCCCCGTCACCGTCTCCACCTCGTCGAGCAGGGCGAGGGCCTCCTGGCCGGGGCGGTCCCACTTGTTGACCACGGTGATGACGGGCAGGCCGCGCTGCTTGCAGACGCCGAACAGCTTGCGGGTCTGGACCTCCATGCCGCGGGCCGCGTCCACCAGCATGATCACCGCGTCGACGGCCGTCAGCGCGCGGTAGGTGTCCTCGGAGAAGTCGGCGTGCCCGGGGGTGTCGACGACGTTGACGACCGTGTCGCGGTGGTCCAGCTGCAGCACGGCGGAGCTGATGGAGATCCCGCGCTGCTTCTCCATGTCCTGCCAGTCGGTGACGACACCCGCCCGGCCCGCCTTGCCGTGGACGTGCCCGGCCTCGCGCAGCGCCCGGGCGTGCAGGGCCAGGGCCTCGGTGAGGGTGGACTTGCCGGCGTCGGGGTGGGAGATGACGGCGATGGTGCGGCGACGGCGCGCCTCGGCCACGACCTGCTCGGCCGGGGTGTCGATCGGGGTCACGGTGTCGGCGGCGCTCACCCCCCCATCATCCCCGCCCCGCGGGGGTGCCCCGTGCCGTCGGTGCGTGCCGCCGGTGCGTGCCGTCCGTGCGGGCCGTCGGTGCGGTGGCCGTCGGTGGGGCGGGGACCTAGCCTGGCGGTACTGCGTCACCGTGGCGCCGCCCCCGGGGGGCGCGACGGCGGGTTGAACCCACAGCTCCCGCAGGTGCCGGGCCCGCGGGCCCGGCGTCCACTGCGGAGCGTGCCCGCGCGTCGCGCCGACCACGGAGGAGATCCCGTGCCCGAGACCCCCCAGCCGTCCCCGTCCGCCGGGCAGCTGCTGGACCCCGCCGACGCCTTCACCGAGCTGAGCCGGCTCGTCGTGGGCCAGACCCCGCTGTCCGAGGTCCTGGGCCGGGTCGCCGAGCTGACGCAGCGGTGCGTGCCCGGCGCCGACGAGGTGTCGGTGACGCTGCTGGAGGGCGAGAAGGGCCACAGCGCCGCCTTCACCGGTTCGCTGGCCGCCGCCCTGGACGAGCGGCAGTACGAGCGCGGCTTCGGCCCCTGCGTCGACGCCGCCCAGGGCGGGGTGCTGATCCGGGTCGACGACACCGCCACCGACGAGGTGTACCCGGACTTCGCCCGCGCGGCCGCCCGCCAGGGAGTCCGCAACTCCCTGTCCCTGGGCCTGCCGATGCCGCAGCCGGTCCTCGGCGGGATCAACGTCTACCGCTTCGAGGACGGCCCCCTGGACGACGAGGCGGTGCAGCTGCTGCAGGTGTTCGCCGGGTACGCGGCGGTCGCCCTGGCCAACCACGCTCTGTACGCCTCGGCGGTGGCGCTGAGCGAGAACCTGCAGCTGGCCATGCGGTCGCGGGCGACCATCGAGCAGGCCAAGGGCGTGCTGGTGGCCAGCCTGCACTGCACCCCCGAGGAGGCGTTCGCGCACCTGGCCAAGCAGTCCCAGAACACCAACCGCAAGCTGCGCGACCTCGCCGCCGAGATCGTCGAGCGCGCCGCGCGCGGCTGAACGGACCCCGCTGCGGGAGGATCGGGGCGTGGACCTCCCGACCCGCGCGGCCCTCGCCCACGACGTCTGCACCGCCGCCCTGGTGCTGGCGGTCGTCCCCGAGCCCTTCGGCCGGCGACGCCGGGCCATGGGTTTCGACGACTACGTCCGGCACCAGCAGCGCGCCGACGCGGTCATGCGCCGGCTGGCCCCCGCGCTGTCGGTGGCCGCCGCGACGACCGGCGTGCTCGCGGCCGCGGCCCGGCCCCGGTCCGCGCCGTGGCGGGCGGCGTCGGTGGCCGCGGTCGCGGGCGCGGTCGTGCTGACCGTCCGGGTGCACGTGCCGGTCAACGAGCGGCTGCGCACCTGGCGGCCGGGGCACGAGGCCCCGGGCTGGCGGGAGGCGCGGGCGCGGTGGGAGCGGGCGCACGTCGTGCGCCGCGCGCTGGTGGTCGTGGCCGCGGCCACCGCCCTCGCGGCCCGCAGGAGTGCTTGATCACCGAAGTGCTTGATCACGGGAGTGCTTGATCACCGAAGGCTGGTGGTCGACCCACCTCCCGGTGATCAAGCACAGCGGTGATCAAGCACAGCGGTGATCAAGCACAGCGGTGGTCGAGCACAGCGGGGCGGGGGTTCCAGGGAACCCCCGCCCCGCTGCCTGCGGTCGGGTCAGACCGTCATCGGCGTCTCGGCGCGCCGGACGACGAGCCCGGCCGGCTCGGCCGAGGCGGGGTCGTCGAGGTCGAAGCTGCCGCGGGCGACGTCCACCTCGACGGTGTCGCCGTCGCGGACCTCGCCGGACAGGATCGCCCGGGCGAGCCGGTCGCCGATCTCGCGCTGCACGAGGCGGCGCAGCGGCCGGGCGCCGTAGGCGGGGTCGTAGCCGGTGAGGGCCAGCCAGTCCTTCGCGGCGTCGGTGACGTCGAGCGTGAGGCGGCGGTCGGCGAGCCGGTTCGCCATGGTCTGCACCTGGATCTCGACGATCCGGGACAGCTCCGTCGTGGACAGCGGGTCGAACACCACGACGTCGTCGAGCCGGTTGAGGAACTCGGGCTTGAAGTTCCCCCGGACGGCCGTCATGACGGCGTCGTGCTTGGTGGCCCGGGACAGTTCCGGGTCGACGAGGAACTGCGAACCCAGGTTCGAGGTCAGCACGAGGATGACGTTGCGGAAGTCGACCGTGCGGCCCTGGCCGTCGGTGAGGCGACCGTCGTCGAGGACCTGCAGGAGGATGTCGAACACCTCCGGGTGGGCCTTCTCGACCTCGTCGAGCAGGACGACCGAGTAGGGCCGGCGCCGGACGGCCTCGGTGAGCTGACCGCCCTCCTCGTAGCCGACGTACCCCGGAGGGGCCCCGACGAGACGGGCGACGGCGTGCTTCTCGGAGTACTCGCTCATGTCGATGCGGACCATGGCGCGCTCGTCGTCGAAGAGGAAGTCGGCCAGGGCCTTGGCCAGCTCGGTCTTCCCGACCCCGGTAGGCCCGAGGAACAGGAACGAACCCGTCGGGCGGTCGGGGTCGTTGACCCCGGCCCGCGAGCGCCGGACGGCGTCGGAGACGGCCCGCACCGCGGTGGTCTGGCCGATGAGCCGGGCGCCGAGGAACTCCTCCATGCGCAGCAGCTTCTCGGTCTCGCCCTCCAGCAGGCGGCCGGCGGGGATGCCGGTCCAGCCGGCGATGACCTCGGCGATGTCGTCGGGGCCGACCTCGTCGGCGACCATGGGCGCGGACGCGGCGACGTCCTGCTCGGCCTCCTGCGCCGTGGCGAGTTCGCGTTCGAGGGCGGGGATGCGCCCGTAGAGGATCTCGCTGGCGCCGCCGAGGTCGCCCTCGCGCTGGAGGCGTTCGGCCTGCGAGCGCAGTTCGTCGACCTGGTGCTTGAGGTCGCCGACGCGGTTGAGGCCGGCCTTCTCCTGCTCCCACCGGGCGGTGAGGGCGGTGAGCTGCTCCTGCCGGTCGGCGAGGTTGTGGCGCAGCGCGTCGAGGCGTTCGCGGCTGGCGGCGTCGTCCTCCTTGGAGAGGGCGAGCTCCTCCATCTTCATGCGGTCGACGGCGCGGCGGAGCTCGTCGATCTCGACGGGCGAGGAGTCGATCTCCATGCGCAGCCGGGACGCGGCCTCGTCGATGAGGTCGATGGCCTTGTCCGGGAGCTGGCGCGCGGTGATGTACCGGTCGGACAGCGTGGCGGCGGCGACGAGGGCGGCGTCGGAGATGGCGACCTTGTGGTGCGCCTCGTACCGTTCGCGCAGCCCGCGCAGGATGCCGATGGTGTCCGGCACGGAGGGTTCGCCGACGAAGACCTGCTGGAAGCGGCGTTCGAGGGCGGGGTCCTTCTCGATGCGCTCGCGGTACTCGTCGAGGGTGGTGGCCCCGACGAGGCGGAGCTGGCCGCGGGCGAGCATGGGCTTGAGCATGTTGCCCGCGTCCATGGCGCCCTCGCCGGCGCCCGCGCCGACGACGGTGTGCAGCTCGTCGATGAAGGTGACGACCTGCCCGTCGGAGTCCTGGATCTCCTTCAGGACGGCCTTGAGGCGTTCCTCGAACTCGCCGCGGTACTTCGCGCCGGCGACCATGGAGGCGAGGTCGAGGGAGATGAGCCGCTTGCCGCGCAGCGACTCGGGGACGTCGCCGGCGACGATGCGCTGGGCGAGGCCCTCGACGACGGCGGTCTTGCCGACGCCGGGTTCGCCGATGAGCACGGGGTTGTTCTTGGTGCGGCGGGACAGGACCTGCACGACGCGGCGGATCTCGGCGTCGCGGCCGATGACGGGGTCGAGGCGGCCCTGGCGGGCCTGCTCGGTGAGGTCGACGCCGTACTTCTCGAGGGACTTGTAGGTGCCCTCGGGGTCGGGCGAGGTGACCTTCTGCCCGCCGCGGACGGAGGGCAGGGCGTCGAGCAGGGTGTCGCGGGTGGCGCCGACGGCGCGCAGGGCCTCCCCGGCGGCCGAGGTGGACGCGGCGGCGCCGAGCAGCAGGTGCTCGGTGGAGACGTAGGCGTCGTCGAGGGCGCGCGCCTCGTCGCCGGCGGCCTGCATGAGGGCCAGGGCGGGGCGGGACAGCTGCGGCTGGCTCACGGAGGAGCCGGACGCGCTGGGCAGCGAGGCGAGGGCCCCGGAGACGCGGCGGGCGACGGTGCCCTGGTCGGCGCCGACGGCCTGCAGCAGGTGCCCGGCGACGCCGTTCTCCTGGTCGAGCAGGGCGGCGAGGACGTGCAGGGGCTCGACCTGGGCGTGCCCGGCGGTGGTGGCGCGGCCGACGGCGTCAGCCAGCGCCTCCTGGGCGCGGGTGGTGAGCTTGAGGTCCACTGGCTACCTCCAGACGTGAGTGGACGACTGCGTTCGCTGGAGACAACTCTGCCAGAGTTGAGCTTGTTCCGCTCAACTCTGGTGCGTCGTCCGGGCGACGGGTCAGAGGAGCGGGTCCTGCTCCCAGCCGTCGGCCAGGGGAGGGGGACCGTGGGGAGCGCGGGGGGTCTCGCGCGGTCGTGCGGCAGCCCGGGGGGCGGAGGTGTCGCGGGGAGCCGCCGGGGCCGCGGCGGTCGGCGACCCGTCCCCGCGCGCCGGGTGGCGCCTGCTGCTCCAGCCCCTGCGGTGCCTGACGAGGTGACCGGTGTCGCTGAGGTGCGCGAGGGTCGCGCTGACGTTGCCCCCGACCACCAGCACCAGCCAGGAGCTGCGCAGGTCCTCGGGCAGGCGCAGCCACACCTCCCGCCGGACCGCGTCCAGGGTCAGGAGCTCGTCGGAGTCCGCGAAGACGTCGAGGACGATCTCCTGCAGTTGCGCCATCAGCCCCGGCGGGCGCGGCGGCAGCGTCGAGGCGGCACCGGCGGCCGTGAAGTCGGCGGGGAGCTCCGGGACGCCGACGTCCAGTTCGAAGCGGTCCATCCAGCGGCTCCTCGGCGGACCGGGCGATCTGCACGACCTGAGCGAGGTCGTCGGGACTGGCCGTGGCCTCCCGGGGTCCGTCGGGCTGCCAGGGACACCGTGCACGGGTGGGACCGGTGGTGAGCAGCGTAGTCAGCGGTGTCCGCGGCCGCTCCCCGGCGGGAGCCGGGGGCCGGGGCCGGAGGCCCGGTGGCACCACCCGCGCGGTCCGCCCGCCGGCGCTCCGCGGGTCAGTCCTGCAGGGCCAGGACCGCGAACGTGCCCAGCCAGTGGGTGCTGAGGTAGCCGTCGGCGGCCAGCGCCTCCAGCCCGCGGGCCCGGTGCGCCGCGGCGGACCCGCGCAGGACGGCGCCGCGGGGGTCGTCGGCGCCGAGGGCGGCGGCGAGGGCGCGCAGGGCCGCGGCCCGGGACAGGTTGAGCCCGTCGAGGTGGCCGAGGTGGCCGTCGGTCCGGTCGGCGACCGTGACCGGTTCCAGCACGCTGCGGGGTGCGCCCGCGGCGAGGCCGGGCCAGAAGCCGTCCAGCCAGCGGCCGAACTCCGGCGCGGGCAGCACCCGGCGCACCAGGTCGGCCTCGGCCAGCCCGGGTGAGAGGAAGTCCTCCCCCGAGGGTTCCCAGTGCAGCGGTGCGTCGCGGTCGGGCCCGAACCAGGTGGTGGTCGTCGTGCGCACCGCCTCGGCGAGGTCGGCCCGGCCCAGCCGGGGCGCGGCGTCCAGGAGCAGGCCGAGGGCGAACGCGGTGTTGGCGTGGGTGCCGGCCCGCACGGGCCGTCCCGCCCGCGGCAGCCAGTCGAGCACCAGGTCGGCGACCGCGTCGGCCGCCGGGGCCAGCGCCGCGGCCCAGTCCCGGACCTCGGCGGGGCTGCCGGCCTCGTCGGACCAGCCGCGGCACTCGGCCGCGAGCGCCGCGAGCCACGCCCAGCCGTAGGGGCGCTCGAACCCCGGCGACGCGCGCAGGGTCGTGGTCTCGGTGGCCAGGTGCTCTACGGTCAGGTGGGCGGTGAGGACGGCGCGCACGGCCGCCGCGTCCAGGGCCGAGGGGTAGCGGCGCAGCAGGTGCACGAGCAGCCAGTGCGTGTGCACGGCGGAGTGCCAGTCGTAGCAGCCGTGGAAGGCGGGGTGCGCGACGCGGGGCAGCACGAGGTCCTCCGGGCCGCGCAGCACCGTGCCGGGGGCGTAGGGGAACTCCCGGGTCGCGTTGGCGACCGCGGTCGCGGCGAGCGTCCCGGCGAGTTCCCCGAGGTCCGTCACCTCAGAACGCCAGGACGTACATGAGGACGACGTTCGCGACGAGCAGCGGCACGGCGGTCGGGATCTGCGCCCTGATGACCGCGTAGTTGCTCTTGAGCTCCAGCAGCGCGACGGGCACCACGTTGAAGTTCGCGGCCATCGGGGTGCACAGGGTCCCGCAGTACCCCGAGAGCATGCCGATGGCGAACACGGCCGGCGGGTTCCCGCCCATCGCCTGCACCAGCACCGGGTAGCCGATGGCCGCGGTCAGCACCGGGAACGCGGCGAACGCGTTGCCCATGATGACCGTGAACACGGCCATGCCGACGCAGTAGAGGACCACCGCCGGCAGCAGCGCCCCGTCGGGCAGGACCGCGGAGACGGTGCTCCCGATGGCGTCGCCGACACCGGCGGTCGCGAAGACGAGCCCCAGCACCGACAGCAGCTGCGGCAGCACGAGCGCCCAGCCGAGGTCCTCGGTGAGCCGGCGGCCCTCGGTCAGCGCGAGCGCGGGGGTGCGCTGGCGGAACAGCCACATGCCGACGGGGATCGCGACGATGCCCGCCGCGGCCAGGCCGATGACGGTCTCGTTCCCGCTCTGCAGCAGCGGCTGCCCGCCGACGGAGATGTCCTTGCCCACCGTGGCGCACAGCGCGGTGACGACCGGGATGATGAGGACCGGCACGAACAACCGGTTCCCGAAGCGCGCGGCCAGCGCCTCGCGCGAGGCCAGGACCGCCGTGCCGGCCGCGCGCAGCGGCGCGGCGGCGCGCGCGGCGCCCTCACCCCCGCGGTCGGCCTCCAGCCCGTCCACGTCCCCGGCCGCACCGGCCGCCACGGCGGACCCGCTGCGGGCCAGGCGCCCGGTGCCGGCGATCGCGGCGATGACGACGAGACCCAGGCCGAGCACCCACGCGGGTGCGGTGCCGGTCACGACGAAGGAGCTGTAGGGGAAGCAGAGCCCCACCAGGGCCCAGAACGCGCCGCTGGAGGTCCGGCGGGGGTTCGTCCGGTCACGGGCGACGAGCACGCCGACCGCGACGAAGAACAACCCCGTGAGCCAGTAGAACCACTCGACCTGGATCACCGGGCCACCTCCGTCGGCTGGAACTCCGCGATCGCCTTGGTCAGGGCCCGGTCGGTGTGCAGGCTGCGCGCCCCGTGGATCAGCAGCGCGACCACGGCGGTGGGGATGGCCCACAACGCCACCTGCAGCGGTTCGAGGGTGTAGCCGTACGTCGTGTCGACGAAGGAGGTGATGAGCAGCACCGCGCCGACGGCGACGAAGATGTCCTCGCCGAAGAACGCCCCGACGTTGTCGGTGCTGGCCGCGAACGCGCGGATGCGCTGGGAGACCGCGTCGGGCAGCGTGCCGAAGCGCCGGACCGCGGCGGCCTCGGCCATCGGCGCGACCAGGGGGCGCACCGTCTGGGCGTGCCCGCCGATGCTCATCAGCCCGATGGCCGCGGTGACCTGCCGCAGGACGAAGTACCCCGCGAGGATCCCACCGGTGGTCAGCCGGGACATCCGCGAGACCAGGCGCCGCGCCTGCTCCTGCAGGCCGTTGCGTTCCACCAGGCCGATCACGGGCAGGACCAGCAGGAAGATGCTGACCGAGCGGCTGCCGGCGAAACCGGTGCCGAAGGCGTCGAGCACCTCCACGGGCGACATGCCGCCGAGGAAACCGGTCACCAGACCGGCCACCGTGACCACGAGCATGGGGTTCAGCCGCAGGGCGAAGCCCGCGACCACCACCAGGATTCCGAGGAGAACGAGCACTTCCGCGCCTTTCGCCAGGACGGACGGGAGGTCGAGCGTTTCCGGTGACGGTAGGGATCGTTGAACGATCGCACAAGGGGTACGGTCGGAGCAGTTTCCCGGAGCAACTCCGCTCCCCTCCCCCGCACCCGAGGTGACCGTGACCGCACCGCACCCCGCCCCGCCCCGTCCCGCCCCCCTGACGGTCGAGGAGTCCCGCCTGGCGACGCCCGCCGTCCCCGGCGGCGCGCCGGTGGCGCAGCAGGTCCTCAGCGCCTCCGGGTTCGACCGGTTCCCCGCCGCGTTCGAGGCCGCGCTGCGGGCGGCGACCTCGCTGCCCGGACTCCTCGCCGTGGTCCGCGAGCACGGCGCCGGGCTCTGGGACGCCGCGGTGACCCGCGCCCGGGGACCGGAACCCACCGGTCCCCTCGACCGCGTCCTCGACCGGGTGGACGACCGGCCCCTGTACTGGGCGCGGACCGCGATGAGCGCCGCCCTGCGCACCCTGGACAGCGAGCACCTCACGGTGCAGCACCAGCGGTTCGCCCTGCTGCACGTGCTGGACCGCACCTCCCGCGGCATCGACCGGCCGCTGTGGCCCACGGCCGCCCCCGGTGACCTGCGGGTGGCCGTCAGCGGGTTCGACGTCTACCAGCTCGACGCCGACGTGCGGCACTCCAACCCCTCCGGCGCCGCGGCGCTGCAGCTCGACGGCGCCCGGTTCGAGTTCGCGCAGGGGACCGCCGTGGTGCGGGCCGTCGTGCTCCCGGTGAACTACGGCGACTTCGACCAGGGCGTCGTCGAGGACGCCTTCGGGCCGGTCCTGCGGCCCGGGCCGGAGCGGGCCGACCTCATCACCACGATCAGCATGACCGCGCGGGGGCGCATGGACGTCGAGAAGTGGGCCGCCGACGCCCGCGGCGGCGCCCCGGACAACAACCGCGACCAGCACTTCGGCCCCGTCGCGCGCGCCGCGCGGTGGCCGCAGCCGGACCCGTCGCCGGAGTGGATCGAGACGACGCTGCCCCACGAGGCGATGGTCGCGGCCGGCACCGGGCCCTGGCCGGTCGTGCTGCGCGACGGGGTCCGGGAGTGGCCGGCCGGGACCTTCCCCGACCCCGCGGCGCTGCGCTCGGGCGACGACCCCACCCCGGGCAGCACCCCGGCCGCCGGGACCGGCGGGGACTACCTGAGCAACGAGAGCATGTACCGCTCGAACCGGCTGCGGCAGGCGTTCGGCGCGGACGACGTCCCCGGCGGGCACCTGCACGTCTCGGCCCTGCTCGACCCCGCCGATCCCGCGGCCCTGACCGACGAGGCGTTCGCGGCCGACCGCCGCGCGGTCGTCGAGCAGACGGTCGCGCTCGTGCGCGCCGCCGCGCAGGCCGTGCTCGCCCGCCGCGAGGCGTGATCACCGCCCGGCCGTGCGGCGCTCACCCCCGGGGGTGCTCACGCACGGCCGGCGGCGCGGGTCCGGTAGGCCCGCAGCACCCGCTGCTCGGCCTCGTCGAGGTAGGCGCGCAGCTCCTTGGCGGCGGCGGCCCCGCCGCGCTGCACGAGGGTGTCGAGGACCACGTGGTTGCGGGCGAGGTAGGTCCCGTGGAACTCGTCGGGCCGGCCCACGACGTGGAAGGCCAGCCGCATCTCGTTCCAGATGCTCTGCATGAGCGCCTCGACGCGGACGCTGCCCAGCGCCGTCAGCGCGCGGTGGAAGTCGATGTCGGCCGTCCCGACCCCGACCCAGTCGCCGGCGGCGGCCAGCCGCTTGGCGCGCTCGAGGGTCTCCGCCACCGCGGCCAGGCCCTCGGTGCGCCGGCCGTGGTCGCGCACGGCGGCGCACTCGACGAGGCGGCGCGCGTCGTACAGCTCGCGCACGTCCTGCTCGGTGGGGACCCGGACGAACACCCCGCGGTTCAGCTCGTGGACGACGAGGCGCTCCTCGCCGAGCACCCGGAAGCTCTCGCGCAGGGTGTTGCGCGAGACGTCGAAGGCCGCGCACAGCTCGGGTTCGGGCAGCCGGGCGCCGAGGCGGTAGGTGCCGTCGAGGATGGCGTCGCGGACCTGGTCGGCGACCGCGTGCGAGCGTCCGGAACGACTCAGTGCCGCTGTGCTGAACGCGGTCAAGGAACGCTCCTCGGGTGGGACGGCGCCCCGACGCTACCACCGGGGGACCACGCCCCGGCCCTTGCGGAATCGTTGAACGATCGGCAGGATCGGGTCGTGGCAGCCACCCTGGACCTCAACGCGGACGTCGGCGAGGGCTTCGGCCGCTGGGAGCTCGGCGACGACGACGCCGTGCTGGCCACGGTGACCAGCGCCAACGTCGCCTGCGGCTTCCACGCCGGGGACCCGGCCACCATGACCCGCACGGTGCGCACCGCGCACGCGCGCGGGGTCGGCATCGGCGCGCACGTCTCCTACCGCGACCTCGCCGGGTTCGGCCGCCGCTACGTCGACGCCACCGAGGCCGAGCTGACCGGCGACGTCGTCTACCAGATCGGGGCGCTGCAGGCCATCGCGCGCTCGGTCGGGGCGCACGTCGGCTACGTCAAACCCCACGGCGCCCTCTACAACACCATCGCCTCCGACGAGCGCCACGCCCGCGCCGTGATCACGGCCGTGCAGCTCGTCGACCCCGCGCTGCCGCTGGTGGGCCTGGCCGGTTCGCCGCTGCTGGAGACCGCCCGGGCCGCCGGCCTGACCGTCGTCGCCGAGGTGTTCGCCGACCGCGCCTACACCCCTGCGGGGACCCTGGTCCCGCGCCGGGAGCCCGGTGCGGTCCTGCACGACCCGCAGGAGGTGGCCGAGCGGGTGGTGCGGTGGGCGCGGACCGGCGCGATGACGGCCGTCGACGGTTCGCAGGTGCGCGTGCGGGGCGAGTCCGTCTGCGTGCACGGCGACTCCCCCGGCGCGGTCGAGATGGCCCGCGCCGTCCGCTCCGGGCTGGAGGACGCCGGGATCACGCTCCGGCCCTTCCGGGGAGCGGACCCGCGGTGAGCACCGGCGCGGCGGTGCGGTTCCTGCCCTGCGGCTCCGACGGCCTGCTCGTGGAGGTCGCCGGTCTCGAGGAGTCCCTGGCCCTGCACGCCTCGCTGCACGCCGACCCGCTGCCCGGCACCACCGAACTCGTGCCCGCGGCCCGCACCGTCCTGGTCCGGTTCCGCCCCGAGCTCACCGACGCCGCCGAACTCGCCGCGCGGATCCGCGAGCGGCCGCTGACGGCCGCGCCCGCCGGACCCGGCGCCCTGGTCGAGGTTCCCGTGCACTACGACGGGGCGGACCTCGAGGAGGTCGCCCGGCTGTGCGGCACCACCCCGGCCGAGGTCGTCCGGCGGCACACCGGCGCGACCTGGACGGTGGCGTTCACGGGTTTCGCCCCGGGTTTCGCCTACCTCGCCGGGGACGACCCCGTCCTGGACGTCCCCCGCCGCAGTTCCCCGCGCACCGCCATCCCCGCCGGGGCGGTCGGCCTGGCCGGCCGGTTCAGCGGCGTGTACCCGCGGGCCAGCCCGGGCGGCTGGCAGCTGCTGGGCCGCACCGAGCTGGCCGTGTGGGACCTCACGCGTCCCGAACCGGCCCTGCTGCGACCAGGGGTGCGGGTGCGGTTCGTCGAGGTCCCGGCCGGCGGACCGGCGCCCGGACCCCCGACGGTCCCGGGAGTTCCAGGAGTTCCGGGGCTCGAGGAAACCCCCGAACCGTTCCTGGAGGTGCTGGCGCCGGGCGCGCAGACGCTCGTCGAGGACCTCGGCCGGCCCGGCCGCTCGGCGCAGGGACTGTCCCGTTCCGGGGCGGTGGACCGCGGCGCGCTGCGGCGCGCGAACCGGCTCGTCGGGAACCCCCCCGGCGCCCCCGCCCTCGAGGTCGCCGCCGGGGGCCTGCGCGTGCGCGCCCACGGCCGGTCGGTCCTGGCCCTGACCGGGGCGCCGGCCCCGCTGCTGGTCTCCACCCGCACCGGGACGGTCGAGGTCCCCGCCCAGCGCCCCTTCGCCCTCGACGACGGCGAGGAGCTGCACGTGGGGACCCCGCCCCGCGGGGTGCGTTCCGTGCTCGCCGTGCGCGGCGGCGTCGCCGCGACCGCCGTCCTGGGCAGCAGTTCCACCGACCTGCTCTCCGGCACCGGCCCCGCCCCGGTGCGCGCCGGCGACCGGCTGCCCGTCGGGGCCGCGCCGGGCGGCGCCGTCGTCCCGTGGACGGACCCGGACCCCGAACCGCCGGCGGCCGGTGACGTCGTGGTGCTCGACGTGGTCCTCGGCCCCCGCGACGACTGGTTCACCCCGGCCGCGGTGCGGCGGTTCTGCGACCAGGAGTGGGTCGTGACGCCGCGCTCGAACCGGGTGGGCCTGCGGCTGGACGGGGAACCGCTGGAACGCGCGGTCACCGGGGAACTGCCCAGCGAGGGGACCGTCCCCGGCGCCGTGCAGGTCCCGCCCGACGGCCGCCCCGTCGTGTTCGCCGCCGACCACCCGGTCACCGGCGGGTACCCGGTGATCGCCTGCGTCGCCGCCCACCACCTCGACCTGCTCGCGCAGGTCCCCGCCGGAGCCCGCGTGCGGTTCCACCCCGTCCTCCGAGAGGGAGAACCCGCGTGAAGAAGGTCCTCATCGCCAACCGCGGCGAGATCGCCGTGCGCATCGCCCGCGGCTGCGCCGACTACGGCGTCGCCTCGGTCGCCGTCTACGCCGACCCCGACGCCGACGCGCTGCACGTGCGGACGGCCACCGAGGCGTGGGCGCTGCCGGGGGGCTCCCCCGCGCAGACCTACCTCGACGCGGCGAAGCTGCTGGCGGTCGCGCGGGCCAGCGGCGCCGACGCCGTCCACCCCGGGTACGGGTTCCTGTCCGAGGACGCGGGTTTCGCCCGGGCCGTCGAGGAGGCCGGGCTCACCTGGGTCGGCCCGACCCCCGCGACCATCGAACGGCTGGGGGACAAGACGTCCGCCCGCGAGATCGCCCGCGCCGTCGGCGCGCCGCTGGCCGCCGGCAGCCCGGGCCCGGTGTCCGGGGTCGAGGAGGTCGTGGCGTTCGCCCGCGACCACGGCCTGCCGCTGGTCGTCAAGGCGGCCTTCGGCGGCGGTGGCCGCGGGATGCGGGTCGTGCACGACGCCGCGGAGATCCCCGAGGCGTACGCCTCGGCCGTGCGCGAGGCCGTCGCGGCGTTCGGGCGCGGTGAGTGCTTCGTCGAGCAGTACCTCGACCGGCCGCGGCACGTCGAGGCCCAGGTCCTCGGCGACGGCAGGGGCACGGTCGTCGTCGTCGGGACCCGCGACTGCTCGGTCCAGCGGCGCAACCAGAAGCTCGTCGAGGAGGCCCCCGCCCCGTTCCTCACGCCCGCGCAGGAGCGGGCCGTCACCGACGCGGCGCGGGCGATCTGCGCCGCCGTGGACTACCGCGGCGCGGGCACGGTGGAGTTCCTCGTGGGGGCGGACGGGACCGTCTCGTTCCTGGAGGTGAACACCCGGCTGCAGGTCGAGCACCCGGTGACCGAGCAGACGACCGGGGTGGACCTCGTCCGCCAGCAGCTGCTCGTCGCCGACGGCCTGCCGCTGGAACTCGACCGGACCCCCGACCCCGTGGGCCACGCGTTCGAGTTCCGGCTCAACGCCGAGGACCCCGGCCGGGGTTTCCTGCCCGCGCCGGGCCCGGTGCACCGCTTCGACGTCCCCGGGGGGCCGGGGGTGCGGGTGGACGCCGGCGTGGTCGCGGGGGGTGCGGTGCCGGCGGCGTTCGACTCCCTCGTCGCCAAGCTCGTCGTGACGGGCGCCGACCGCGAGCACGCCCTGCGCCGGGCGCGGCAGGCGCTGGCCGAACTGCGCGTCGAAGGGGTGCCCACCGTCGCCGGGTTCCACCGCCGGCTGCTGGAGGACCCGGCGTTCACCACGGACTTCGCCGTGCACACCCGCTGGATCGAGACCGAGTGCGCGTGGCTGGAGAGCCTCGCCGAGGACCGGCCCGAGGCGGTGGCCGACCCCGGGGTCGTCCGGACCTGGGTCGAGGTCGACGGCCGCCGGATGACGCTGGCCCTGCCCGCCGCCCTCACCCGCGCCGTCCCGGCCGCGGGACCGGCCGCGGACCAGGCGGTGGGACCGGCGGCGCGGACCGGGAGCGACCCCGCCGCGCTGACCGCCCCCGTCGCGGGGACGCTGGTGACCTGGCACGTGCCGGACGGCGCCGATGTCCGGGCCGGGGACGCCGTCGGCGCGGTGGAGGCCATGAAGATGGAGACGCCCGTCCTGGCCCACCGCGACGGCCGGATCACCCTGCTGGCCCGGCCCGGGGACGGCGTCGCCGCCGAGGCCGCCCTCGCCCGGATCGACTGACGCGGGACTGCGGTCCGCCGGTCCCGGGCCTCAGCCGAGCAGTTCGAGCGTGCGGCGCACCGCCGCGTCGGCCGCCTCCGGGGACCGGCGCCCCAGACCGCACGAGGTGGCCACGTCGACCGTCCGGCCCAGGGCCTGCTCGACCAGGTCGCGGACGCGCACCTGGTCGGCGAGGTCCTGCTCCTCGTGCGCGAACCCGGCGGCCACCTCGGTGGTCGCGGGCACCGTGGAGCGCAGGGCGCGCAGCGGCGCGTGGAACCGCGGGTCGGTCGACGGCGGCCGGTCCCCGCCCGACAGGGGCAGGTGCACGAAGTCCAGCGACCGGCCGGCGGGCCAGCGGCGCACCAGGGCGTTCGTCAGGTGGACCAGCGGCGCCGCGTCCTGGAGCTGGCGCAACGCGCGGTGACCCAGGTCGCCCAGGCACAGGTGCACCCCGAACCGGGTCCCGGGCGGGGCCTGCGCCACCTGCCGCAGCAGCGGGCGCGCCACCACCCGCGCGACCACCGGCCGCAGGGGTTCGGGGGCGGCGGCGACGGCGACCAGCTCGACCGGCGCCTCCAGCTGGAAGACCACGGCACGCCCGGCCCGGGCGTGCAGCGCCGCGACGTCCTGCCCCAGCCGGCGGCGGAACACCGGCTCCAGCCGCAGGGCCGCCGCCGGGCCGAAGCTGAACAGGGCCACGTCGAAGCTGCCGGGGACCCCCACCTGCAGGGGAAGTTCCTCCGTGGCCGGGTGCCCGGAGCCGGCCAGCAGGTCCAGCTCCTCGGAGCCGTAGCGGGCGACCCGCAGGTCCAGGTGCTCCGGTCCCAGGCGCTGCCCGCGCCGCACGGCGAACCGGTCCACGTCGTCGTAGCCGGTCCAGCCCCCCGACCGCACGCGCCGCACCACCGGTTCGCGCGCCAGCCGCTGCACGACGGGGACGATCCAGTTCGCGCGGTCGCCGGTCTCCCCGCCGGTGAGCCGGCGGACCCGGCCGGCGAGCGCGGTGCGCTGCCAGGACAGCGCCGCGCCGGGGTCGTGGAACTGGGGCAGGGTGCCGACCAGGTGCATGCGCCGGGGTCCGCGGGGCACCGGGTCACCGGGGGTGGCGTCCACGGCGGCAGTGTGCCGCACGGCGTCCCGGCGGGGAAGGGCGACCGCCGGACGGCCCACCCCGCCCGGCGGGATCAGGCCGGCAACCCCCGGCGTCCGGCGACGAAGCGGGCGAGCTCGTCGAGGTTCGCCACCTCGCACGTCCGCCGGCCCTCCTCGATGTCGTGGATCACCTCCACGACCCGGTCGAAGATCGGTCCCTGGATGTCCTTGTGGACCTCGTCCACCTCGGTCTTGCGCTTGCGGACCACCAGGTCGCGGTAGATGCCGGAGTGCGTCTTGGCGCTGCGGCGGTTGAAGGCGGCCAGCCGGTCGAACGACCCGGGCAGGTCGTCGGGTTCGAACCCGTCGAAACCCTCGACGGTCACCGGTGCCTGCGCGAGGACCTCCTGCGACAGCGCGGTCATGAGCTCGCGGTACTCGGGCCGTTCCAGCGTCTCGGCGATGGGCAGGTCGGAGACGGCCCCGGCCCACATCATCGCGCCGTACACCTCCTTGCCCCACAGGTAGCCCAGGACGTTGTCGGTGGGTTCGGCGTAGGGCAGGACCTCGGCCAGTTCCCGCACGCGCTGCGTGACCGTCCCGCCGGTGAGCTCGCCGATGCGGAACGTGGCGACGTTGCCCTGCAGCACGACCCCGGGGGCCATCAGGTCCGCCCCGACGTTGATGAAACCGGACAGCACCCGCTCCCGCCCGACCGCCTCGACGAGGACGTCGGCCGTGAGCCCGTTCTGGACCGTCAGGACGTACCCGTCCGGGGCGAGTCGGTGGCGCAGGAGCTCGGCGGCCGAGGCGGTGTGCAGGCTCTTGACCGCGACGACCGCCCGCTCGACGGTGTCGGGCAGCTCGGCGGGCACGATCGCCGGGACGCGGACGGTGAACTGCTCCACGGGTCCCTCGATCCGCAGCCCGTCGCGCTGGATCGCCGCCACGTGCGCGGCGTCGGCGTCGACGAGGGTCACGTCGTGACCGGCCCGGAACGCGTGCGCGCCCAGGGTCCCCCCGATGGCCCCGGCGCCGACGATGAACAGCGTCACGCCGCCACCCCCGCCGGGACGGCCCGGTCGACGAAGTCCCGCAGCACCCGCTGGAACTCCTCGCGCTCCTCGTTCTGCGGCGAGTGGCCCGAGTTCTCGAACACCACGAGCTCGGCCCCCGGCACCAGGCGGGCGATGGTCTCCGAGGCGCTGACGGGGGTCACCCAGTCGTGGCGCCCGACGGTCACCAGGACGGGGACCCTCAGGTGCGGCAGGTCGGGTTTGAGGTCGTAGGTGGGGAAGTTCTCCTGGAAGCAGGCGTTGTGCGCCTCGTGCCGGTAGATCCCGGCCTCGACCGCGGCGGTCGAGCGCGCCTCGTCGTAGTCGGCGTCGTACAGCGGGATGAGTTCGCGCCAGAGCTCCTTGAGCTCGGCGTCGCTGCGCACGGTCCCGCCCCAGTACCGGTCGAAGTGCTCCCAGTCGATCTCGACGCGGGTCTGGTTCCGGGCGTTCTCGAACGCCAGTTCCAGGTTCGACCCGTCGGCGGAGGTGTCGCGCAGGACCACGGCCTCGACGTGCTGCGGGTAGCGCACGGCGTACTCCAGGGCGATGAAACCCCCGTAGGAGCCGCCGGCCACGGTCACCCGCTCGGCGCCGGCCCACTGCCGCAACCCGTCCACGTCCGCGGCCCACTGCTCGTGGGAGTAGGGCCCGACCCCTTCGCTGAGCCCGCAGCCGCGCGCGTCGAAGACGACGACGCGGAAGCGGTCGGCCAGCGGCCCGAAGGTGGAGCGGGGTTCGGCCAGCGAGCCGATGCCGCCGCCGCCGTGGTGGGCGATGAGGACCGGACCGTCCTCGGGGCCCAGCACCTCGACGTTCAGGCGCGCGCCGTTGATGGTGACGTCCACGGTCCTCCTCAGTTCGCAGCGGGGGCCGACGCGAGCGCGCCGGCGACGTGGCGCTCGACGATGCCGCCGAGCACGGTGAGCGGTACGGCGCCGGACGACAGGACCGCCCGGTGGAACTCGACGATCGAGAAGCGTCCTCCCAGGGCCTGTTCGGCGACGGCGCGCAGCCGCAGGACCTCGCGGCAGCCGATCATGTAGGCCAGGGCCTGACCGGGCCAGGCGACGTAGCGGTCGACCTCGCTCTCGACGTGCTCGCGGGTGGTCGCGGTGTTCGCGTACATGAACTCCACGGCCCGTTCCCGGGTCCAGCCGAAGTGGTGGATCCCGGTGTCCACGACGAGCCGGCACGCGCGCAGCGCCCGGAACGACAGCATGCCGAGCCGGTCGAGGTCGCCGGTGAACAGGCCCATCTCGTCGGCCAGCTGCTCGGAGTACAGCCCCCAGCCCTCGTTGAAGCTGCACGCCTCGACGTCGAGGTGGCGCCGGTAGCGCGGGACGTCGAGCAGCTGCGCCGTGGCCAGCTGCAGGTGGTGACCCGGGACGGCCTCGTGGAAGGACAGCGACTCGTACTCGTAGCGGAAGTGGCTCGGGGCGTCGGCGGCGAGCACGCAGTACGCGCCGGGGCGGCTGCCGTCGACCGCCGGGGGCCGGTAGTGGCCCAGCGCGCTGCCGGCGGCGTCGACCGGGTTGATCTCCTCGATCGCGCAGTCGGGGATCGGCAGGTCCGGGAACCACGCGTCGCGGGCCGCCTGCGCCCGGGCGAGGGCGGCGTGCGCGACGGCGAGGATCTCCTCGCTCGTCCCGAACCGCAGCGCGGGGTCGCTGCGCAGGCGCTCGGCGATCCGGTCGAAGCCGGTCTCCCCCAGCGCCCGGGCCCCGACCGCGCTCCACTCGGCGCGCATCTCCTCCAGCACGTCGAGCCCGGTGCGGTGGATCTGCTCGGGGGTCAGGTCGGTGGTGGTGTGCCGGCGCACGGCGGCCGCGTACCCCTCCCGGCCGCCCGGGACGGCGTGGATCCCCACGTCCTCGCCCTCGCGCCCCAGCGGCAGGAGCTCGGTGCGCATCCGCCCGGCGAGCGCGCGCAGCGCGGGGTGCACCTCCTCGCGCACCAGGCGGGTGGCCTCGCGCAGCGTGGTGGGGTCGCCCGAGGCCCGGGCCGGGGCGAGCAGGGCGTCCGTCCCGACGGGCAGCGCGAGGTGCCCCTCGAGCTGCTCGAGGGAGTGCTGCACCCCGAGGCGGGTGGGGCGGCGGCCGGCGGCGGCCTCCTGGGCGTACCGCTCCCCGAGGGCGGTGAAGAAACCGGGCAGCCCGGCCAGCCGGCTCAGGTAGCGCTGCCGGCCCGCCGCGTCGGTCGTCGACATCGCCGGGACCGCCTGGAACACCAGGCCCTGCCGGCTCACGTACCCCTTCGCCGAGGCGTTCGCCGCCCACAGGGAGTGCTCGGCGTCCTGCGCGGCGCCGCGGGCCAGGGCGGTGAGCACCCCGCGGTCGACGAGCTGCTCCTCGTCGAGCCCGGCGGGGTCGAGCGCCTCCGCCGCGCGGGCCACCTCGGCCAGACCGGCGGCGGCCCGCTCGCTCGCCGCCCGGGAGGGGTCCCCGGGCAGGTGGTCGAACTCGGTGAGGCCCAGGAGGGTCGCGTTGTACGGGTCGTAGGTGTGCTGCAGCTGGAAGTACCGCTCGCCGAGCTCGGCCAGCTGTTGCGCGGGGGTGGTCGTCGTCACGTGGTTCCGTCCTCGCGGGACCCCCTCAGAAGAGGGAGTGCCCGCCGTCGATCGACAGGGTCTGGCCGCTGACCCAGGACGCGTCCGGGTCGGCGAAGAACAGGACGCCGCGGGCGATGTCGTCCGGCGTCCCCGTGCGGCGCACGGCGATCCGTTCCAGCAGCGCCCGCTGCCCGTCCGGGCCGTAGGAGTCCCACTGCGCCTGCGTGGTGGGGTTGGACAGCACGAACCCCGGGGCGATGCAGTTCGCGGTGATCCCGAAGGGGCCCAGTTCGTGGGCCATCTGCCGGGTGAACCCGATCTGCGCGGCCTTGGACGTCGTGTAGGCCTGGATGCCGGTGAGGCTGACGCTGCGCCCCGCGCCGGAGGAGATGGTGACGATGCGCCCGAAGCGCCGGCGCTTCATCGACCGGGCGGCGGCCCGGGTGCAGTTGCGCATCGTCACGACGTTGGCCCGCACGACCGCGTCCCAGGCCTCGTCCGTGAGTTCGTCGACGGGGGTGTGGGTCTGGCCGACGACCCCGCCGGCGCAGTTGACGAGGACGTCGACGTCGCCGACGGCGGTGAAGAAGTCCTCGACCCGGGCCGTGTCCGACAGGTCGACCTCGTCGCGGTCGACCCCCCGCACCGCGGCTCCGGCGTCCTGGAGCCGCTCGGCGATGGCCCGGCCGATGCCCTGGGCCGTGCCGGTCACGACCGCGGTCCGTCCCCTCAGGTCCGTCACGTGCGCTCCTCGGCTGGTCCGGTGCTGGGTCGGGGTGCGGGGTCGGGGGCCCCGCGGTGGGCGCGGGCGATCTGCACGGTGTCCTCCCACTGCTTCATGCGCTCGATGCCCCGGCTGCCGGTGGCGAGCAGGACGGCCTCGACGAGGGCCTCGACGAGGGTGATCGTGCCCACCACCGAGTCGAAGGGCAGACCGTCCACCGGGACCGGGAGCACCACGTCGGCGCTCTCGGTGGCCGGTGACAGGTCCTGGTCGGTGATGACGACGACCTTGGCCCCGCGGCCCTTGGCGATGGCGGCGGCCTGCTTGGCGGTCAGCTCGTACCGGCGGAAGTCGAAGACCACCGCCACCGACCCCGCGCACAGCCGCAGGAGCTTGCCGATGTCGTGGCCCAGCGGCTGCTCCACGAAGTCCACGCAGGGGATCACCTGGTCGAGCTGCGTGGCCAGCAGCTCGGCGGAGAAGCGGCTGAAGTAGCCGCCCATGACCGCGACCTGCTTGGCCTTCCCCGCCAGGGCCTCGACGGCGCGGTCGAACTCGCTGGGCGGCACGGACGCGGCCAGCTGCTCCACGAGCCCGGCCCGTTCCGCGATCGCCGCCTGCAGCACCGGCCGTTCGGCGTGCTCGCGGGCGCCCTGCTGGGTGCGGCTGACCGGGCTGCTCATGCGGTGCGTGACCTCCTCGCGCAGCCGCCGCTGGAAGTCGGGGTACCCCCCGATGCCCAGGCGCGTCACCAGGCGCAGGACGGTGGGCGTGCTCGTGCCCGCCGCCTTGGCCACGGCCGCCGCGCTCTCCAGCCCCGCGCTGGGCCAGGAGGCCAGGAGGACGCGCGCCACCTTCTTCTCGGCGGGGCTCAGCTCGCCCATGCGGGCGAAGATCTCCTCGTCGATGGTCATGGTGCTACCTCCGTGACGTGCACGCCGCCCCCGCTCAGGTCAGCAGGACGAGTCCGTCCTGCCCCTCGAAGGCGGCGAACATGGTGGGCGAGTTGTGGGCGGCGACGACGCTACCGTCGGGGGCGACCGCGACGAGGCCACCGCTGGCCCCCTTGGCCGTCAGCTCGGCGTGGACCGTGGCGCGGACGGCGTCCGGCAGGGACGAGCCGAGGTAGCGCATCCGGGCGGCGATGTCGTACGACACGACGCCGCGGATGAACGCCTCCCCCTCGCCCGTGCAGGACACGGCCAGGGAGTCGCCGCGCGCGTACGTCCCCGCGCCGATCACGGGGCTGTCCCCGACCCGGCCGGTGCTCTGCGCGGCCATGCCGCCCGTCGAGGTGGCCGCGGCGACCCGGCCCCGCCGGTCGCGCGCGACGGCGCCGACCGTGCCGTGCCGGGGCGCGGCCAGGCGCAGGGCGTGGATGCGCTCGAGCTGCTCGCGGCGGGCCTGCGTGACGAAGTACTCCTGCTCGCGCACCTCCAGGTCCCAGCCGGTGGCCAGGTCGCGGGAGGGGTCGACGAGCAGCAGGTGCGTGCTGTTCTCCAGGACGGCGCGCGCGAGCCGGACCGGGTTCTTGGCGTGGCGGGACACCGCGACGGCCCCGGCGCGCCCGTCGTCGTCCATGACGGCCGCGTCGTGCTCGACGGTCCCATCGGCGGCCAGGGCCGCGCCGCGGCCGGCGTTGAACAGGGGGTCGTCCTCGAGCTGCTCGACGGCGGCGCAGACGGCGTCCAGCGCCGTCCCGCCGTCGGCCAGCACGGCGCGGCCGGCCCCGTGCGCCCGGCGCAGCCCGGCCTCGAACGACTCGCGGCGCTCGGCGGACAGCTCCTCGATCCGGCCGCCGGCCCCGCCGTGCAGGGCCAGCGAGAACGGCCCCTGCGCGGGCACCGACCACAGGCGGGTCTCGCCGGGGCGGGCCACGGACTCCTCGTCACGCGTGTCGCGCATCACCGGCCCCCCGCCTGACGGGTGATGTAGTTCACCGCGACGAACGAGCGGAACACGCCCAGCAGGTCCTCGCCCTCGATCCGCACCTCGCGGACACCGGTGCGCTCGGCCCCGCGGGCCCAGGTGGCGACGTCGGCCATGTCGGCGGTCTGCACGTCCAGGTCCAGGACGGCGGGGCGCTCGACGCGCGGCAGCTGCACGCGACCGGCGGCCACCCGGCGCACGGCCTCCTCGGCGCCGGCGCGGATGAGGCGGCAGGACTCGCTCGGGTGCAGGTTCAGGGCGCTGGCCCGGGTGACGGACCGCTTGGTGACGACGTTCACCGCACCCTCGGCGAAGGGCGCGGTCTCCTCCCACGTCACCTCGTCCCCGGAGACGAAGGCGATGGGGACGCCGTAGTGGTCGGCGACGAGGGCGTTGATGCCGCTCTCACCCACGGGACGGCCGTTGAGCCGGGCCCCGGAGAACACCTCGGGGTTGTACGTGTGCGACATCGTCGAGGCCTCCCCCGAGATCGACCCGTGGTAGCCGACGAAGAAGGCGGCGTCCACGGTCTCGTCGAGCCCCTGCATCATGTACATCGGCTTGTGCCGGCCGGACAGGTACTTCGCCTCCCCGGCGACGAGCCGGGGGTCGAGGTTCGCCATCCGGCTGTGGGAGTCGTTGAGGACGACCTCGGTGGCACCGCCGGCGATCGCCCCCTCGACGGCGGCGTTCACCTCGGCCTGCAGCAGTTCGCAGCCCAGCGCGTACCCGGGGCTGCCGGGGCGGCACTGGTCCCAGTCGACGATCCCGGCCACCCCCTCCATGTCCAGCGACATCCAGACCTTCACGGTGCGGTGCTCCTTGTGTGCGTGGGTTCTTCGAGCAGGTCCTCCCGGACGTCGGCCCGGTCGATGCTCGACGCGGGGTCCGGGGAGGACTGGAACGGGGGGAGTTCCGCCGCGCGCAGGCACGCGCTGACGTGCCCGGCCGCGACGGTCTCCAGGGCGGGGTCGACGCTGCGGCAGGCGTCGACGGCGTACGGGCAGCGGGGGTTGAAGCGGCACCCGGCCGCGACGTCGTAGGGGCTGGGCGGTTCCCCCTCGAGCACGAACTCCTCGTTGACGCTGCCCGCCCGCATCCGGGGGATGGAGTCGACGAGGGCGCGGGTGTAGGGGTGCCGGGGGTTGGCGAACAGCTCGGTGGTCTCGGCGACCTCCACGATGCGCCCCAGGTACATCACCGCGACGCGCTGGCTCAGGTGCTGCACGACGGCGAGGTTGTGGGCGATGAACAGGACGCTCAGGCCGAGTTCGCGCTGCAGCCGCGCGAACAGGTCGAGGATCGTGGCCTGCACGGACACGTCGAGCGCGGAGACCGGCTCGTCGGCGATGAGCACGTCGGGCCGCACGGCCAGCGCCCGGGCGATGGCCAGCCGCTGGCGCTGCCCGCCGGAGAACTGGCTCGGGTAGGCGTCGAGGGCGTCCTCCTCCAGCCCGACGAGGTTCAGCAGCCGGACGCTCTCGGCCCGCACCTGGGAGCGGGGCACGACGCGGTGCAGCAGGAGCAGCTCGCGCAGCATCGAGGCCACGGGGATGCGGGGGTTCAGGGAGGAGTAGGGGTCCTGGAACACCATCTGGATCCGGCGGCTCGCGTCCTTGCCGCGCCGCGCCGGGACGGGTTCGCCGTCGTGCTCCAGGGACCCCGCGCTCGGGGTGGTGCTGCCGACGAGCACCTTGGCCAGGGTGGACTTGCCCGAACCGGACTCCCCGACCAGCGCGAGGACCTCCCCCCGGCGCAGCTCCAGGTCGACCCCGTCGAGGGCCCGCAGGTCCGCCCGGGAGTCGGTGCGGGTCACGCGCGCCGCCAGCGAGGGCCGCGACCGGTACGTCTTGGCGATGCCCTCGGCCCGCAGGACCGGGGTGGTCGTCCCGTTCACGCGGGAGCTCCTTCGAAGATGCGGGCGGACTCGATGCACGCCGCGTCGTGCCCGGGGGCGACGGTCTCGCGCGGGGGCACGGCGGTGGTGCAGGCGTCCACGGCGAACCCGCAGCGGGGGGCGAACGGGCAGCCGGGGGGCCGGGAGGTCAGGTTCGGGGGGAAACCGGGGATGGGGACGAGACGGCGGTCGGGCTGGTCGAAGTCCGGGGCGGAGTCCAGCAGCCCCTTCGTGTAGGGGTGCCGCGGGTCGGCGAGCACGTCGCGCACCGACCCGTGCTCCACGACGTGGCCGGAGTACATGACGGCCACGTCCGAGCACGTCTGGTTCACGACGGCCAGGTCGTGGGTGACGAAGGCCAGCGCGGTGCCGGTGTCGTCGCACAGGGCTTCGAGGAGCTTGAGGACCTGGTGCTGCACCGTGACGTCGAGCGCGGTCGTCGGCTCGTCGCACAGCAGCAGGCGCGGTCCGCACGCGACGGCCATGGCGATCACGATGCGCTGGCGCAGGCCGCCGGAGAGCTCGTGCGGGTAGGCGCGCGCCCGCCGGGCCGGGTCGGGGATCCCGGTCCTGGCCATCATCTCCACGGCCAGCTGCGCGGCGTCGGCCCTGGACAGCCCGAGGTGGCGCCGGGGTCCCTCGGCGATCTGGTCCCCCACCCGCACGACCGGGTTGAGCGCGGTCATGGGTTCCTGGAAGACCATCGCGATCTCGGGACCCGTGAGGCGCCGGCGCTGCGCGGCGGGCATCCCGACGAGTTCGCGGCCGTCGTAGCGGATGCTCCCCGACAGCACCTCCACGCCCCGGGGCAGCAGCCCGGCGATCGCGCGCAGCGTGAGCGACTTGCCGGACCCGGACTCGCCGACGATGCCGAAGCGCTCCCCCGCGGCGATGTCCAGGCTGAGGTCCTCGACGATGCGGGTGTCGGGGCGGCCGCGACGGCGCACGCCGAGGGTGAGGTCGGAGACGCTGAGCAGGGAAGCGGCCACGGTCACTTCCTCCTCTCGGGGTTCAGGAGGTCGGAGATCCCGTCGCCGAGCCAGGACAGGCCCAGGCTCGTGACGACGACGACGAGACCGGGGATGGTCGCCTGCTGCCACTGGGTGGTGATGAACTCCTGGCCGTCGTTGATCATCGAACCCCACTCGGCTGTGGGCGGGGCGATGCCGAGCCCGAGGTACCCGAGGGTGACGATCGCCATGATGTCCATGACGATGTCGCTCATGCCGTAGATGATCGCCTGCGACAGCACGTTCGGTCCGATGTGGCGGACCAGGATCCGCGCGTGGGACATGCCGCCGAGGCGGGCCGCGACCACGTAGTCCTGCTCCTTGGCCACCAGCACCTCACCGCGCACGATCTTGGCGTAGGAGACCCACGACACGGCGGCGATGGCGATGTAGATGCTGAACTCGCCCGAGCCGAAGACGAAGACCAGGACGATGACCATCACGTAGAACGGGAAGGCGAAGAACACGTCGACGACGCGCATCAGGACCGTGTCGAGCCAGCCCCCCGCGTAGCCCGCGATCCCGCCGACGACGGTGCCGACGACGAACGGGATGAGGACCGCGAGGAACCCGACGCGCAGGTCGACCCGCGCGCCCCAGATCAGCCGGGACAGCACGTCGCGGCCGTACTTGTCGGTGCCCAGCGGGTGGGTCGCCGACGGCGACTGCAGGGCGTTCGCCAGGTCCTGCTGGACCGGGTCGAAGGGGGCGAGCACGGGCGCGAGGACCGCCACGAGGACGAGGAGCCCGACGATCACCATGCCGGCCACCAGCGTGCCGCTGCGGTACCAGGGCCGCAGCGACCGGGAGCGCGCGGCGCGGCGGCGCTGGCCGCGGGCGACGAGGACAGCGGTGGGGGTGCTCATGCGCGGGCCGTCCTGCTGAGGTCGACCCGGGGGTCGAGGGCCGTGTAGACGACGTCGGTGAGGATGCCGACGACCACCACGAACAACGCCACGAAGAGGGTGACGCCCTGGATGGTCGGGAAGTCGCGGGTGAAGATGGAGTTGATCATCAGTGAGCCGAGACCGGGGAGGGCGAAGACCCGCTCGATGACGAGCGAACCGCCCACCAGGTACCCGAGGTTCACCCCGACGATGGAGACGGTGGGGATCGCCGCGTTGCGCAGGACGTGACCGCGGAAGAGCTGCACGCCGGCGGCCCCCTTCATCTTGGCGGTCCCCACGTACTCCGAGCCCAGCACCGAGATCATCGACGACCGGAGGCTGCGGATGATCGTGGGGGACATGGCGATCGCCAGGGTCGCCGCGGGCAGGAACAGGTAGTAGAGGTGGGCGAGCGCGCCCTCGCCGTAGCCACCCACCGGGAAGGCGCGGAGGCTGACCCCGAGCAGCAGGATGAGCATGATGCCGACCCAGAACTGCGGCATGCCCTGGCCCAGGAGGGTGAACCCCCGGACGCCCAGGTCGCGCGCACCCCCGGGACGGAACGCGGCCAGCGCGGCGAGGGGGACGCTGATGACCAGGGCGAGCAGCAGCGCGTAGAGCAGCAGGGACAACGTCACCGGGATCGCCTGCAGCACCAGCTGCGTCACCGGGGTCTGGTAGGTGAGGCTGGTGCCGAGGTCTCCGTGGACCAGCTGACGGAGGAAGAGGAGGTACTGCCGCCAGAGCGGTTCGTCGAGGCCGAGCTGGGCGGTCAGGGCCGCGACGCTCTGCTCGGTCGCCCGTTCGCCGAGGAGGGCGAGGGCTGCGTTGCCGGGCAGCAGGTGGGCCAGGAGGAAGACGATCAGCGTGACGCCGAAGGCGACGGGGATCGACTGGACCAGGCGGCCCGGGATGAATCGCAGACGGTGCAGCACCGCCCCACCTCCTTGTTCTCGAGGGTTCGACCGCTCGGGGACGGGGGTGCCCGTCACGTGGACGGACACCCCCGGTGCGACGGCTACTCGGTCTTGTAGACGTCCTGCAGCAGGTACCCGCCGAGCGGGGTCACGCTGAAACCCTTGACCTTGTCGGTCGAGGCGTACACGTACGGCGAGTAGTACAGGTACGCGAGGAACGCGTCCTCGCTCGTCTTCTGCTGCAGCTGCGAGTAGAGCTGCTGACGCTTGGCGCTGTCGGTCTCCCGCTGCGCCTGCTTGTTCAGGTCGACGACCTCGGGGTTGTCGTAGGAGGTGAAGGCCGACTTCGACCCGCCCGTCGGGTCGACCGCGAAGGACGTCCACTGGTCGGGGTCGGGGATGTCCATGGTCCAGGCCGAGAGGGTCATGTCGAAGTCGGACGCGAGCCGCGCCTTCTTGTTCGCGGTCGGGTCGAGCTGCTTGATCTCCATCGTGATCCCGATGTCCTTGAGCTCGGACTGCAGGATCTGCGCGACCGACGCCTGGTTGGGGTTCCCCGAGGCGATCAGCAGGGTCGTGCTGAACCCGCCGGGCTTCGACGACTGCGCGAGCTCCGCCTTCGCCTTGGCGACGTCGAGCGTCGCCCCGCCGGCGTTCTCGTCGTAGTAGGGGGTTCCGGGCGAGAGCAGGGAGTTCGCCACCTCGCCGTTGCCGAACAGGACGGCCTTGACCATCGCCTGACGGTCGATGGCGTAGGAGATCGCGCGGCGGACGTGGACGTCGTCGAACGGCGCCCGCGTCTGGTTGAACGCCACGTAGTCGATCTGGGTCGAGGGGAACGTCTGGGCGTTCACCCCGGGGGCGGACTTCAACGACGCCAGGCTGGACCAGTCCGGGGTGTCGTCGATGTCGATCTGCCCGCCCTGCACCTGCAGCTTGCGGGTGTTGGCGTCGGGGACGACGTTCCACTGGACGCTGGACAGGTACGGCTTGCCCTTCTGCCAGTACTTGGTGTTCGCGGTCAGCTTGAGCGACTGCCCCTTCGTCCAGCTCTCCCAGACGTAGGGGCCGGTGCCGACGGGAGCGGCGTAGAACTCCTCGGCCGTCTTGCCGCCGTAGTCCACGGGGATGACGCCGTTGGAGAAGAGCGACAGGTCGGCGATCAGGGGCGCCCAGGCGTACTTGAGCTTGATGGTGACCGTGGAGTCGTCGGTCGCCTCGACGGAGTCGATGGCCGCGTTGATGAAGCCCCAGCCGGCCGCTCCCGTCTTGGTGTCCTCGTCGATCGAGAACTTGACGTCCTCGGCGGTCATCGGGGTCCCGTCGGAGAACACGACGTCCTTGCGCAGCGGGATCGTGTAGGTCAGACCGTCCGGCGAGATCGTGTACCCCGTGGCGAGCCAGGGTTCGACCTTCGTCCCGTCGGCGCTGGAGTGGAACAGCGGCTCCATGATCTGCTCCATCACGCGGATGGAGTTGTTGTCGAACGTCGTGGTCTTGTCCATCGAGATGATGTCCGCGGACCGCGCCATGACCAGGTCGCCGCCCTTGACGGGAGCGCCGCCCGCGGCGGTGCCACTGCCCCCGTCGTCGGCCGCACCGCACCCGCCGAGGGCGAGCGCCATCGTCAGGGCCAGTGCCCCGACCACTCCGAAACGTCTTCTCATCGGGAGCCTCACTCGTCTCTGCACCCGCGAGGGCGCCGGGGGTTTCGTGGTGGGACAGGGGACGTGCGCCACAGCTGCACCGTTGTAGCGATGGTTACAGTAGCCCCGTATTTTGTCCAGCTTGTTACGTTCGGGATACGTCGGTGTCACGTCCGCGCCGCCCACCTCCCGTCCGTCCGGGCCACCCGCCGGGCAGACTGCGCCCGTGGACCACGGACGACCCACCCGCCGGGCGCTGCTCGCCACCGGACTCGCCCTCGCGACCGCGGGCTGCACCGACGGCGGTGCGCAGAGCCCACCCACCCCCGGTGGCGACCCCGGTGGTGGTCCCAGCAGCCCCCCGACGACCCCCGGCTGGTCGGACCTCGAAGTCTCCGGCGGCCTCTCCCGCCCGGGCCAGGCCGGGTACGACCCCTCGACCCTGCTCTACAACCCGCGCTTCTCCCCCGCCCCGCAGGCCGTCGCGCACTGCCGCACCGCCGACGACGTCGCGGCCTGCGTGCGCCACGCGGGGCGGACCGGCACCGGACTGCGGCTGCGCGCGGGCGGGCACTCCTACGGGGGCTGGTCGGCCGGTGACGGTCTGGTCGCGGACCTGGCCGGGATGGACGCGGTGGAACTCGCCGCCGACGGCCGGACCGCCCGGATCGGCGCCGGGGCGCGGCTCGTCGACGTCTACACCGCGCTCGGCGCGCAGGGGGTCGCGATCGGAGCCGGGTCCTGCCCGACGGTGGGTTTCAGCGGGCTCACCCTCGGCGGGGGCGTCGGGGTCCTGGCCCGCTCGTTCGGGCTGACGTGCGACCAGGTCCGCTCGATCGACGTCGTGACCGCCGACGGGACGTCCCGCACGGTCGACGCCGGGAACGACCCCGACCTGTTCTGGGCGCTGCGCGGCGGGGGCGGCGGGATCGCGGCCGTCACGTCGTGGACGGTCGCCGTCCGTTCCGCGCCGCGCGTGACGGTGTTCTTCCTGCGCTGGGGCCTGGAACGGGGCGCGGACGTCCTGGCCGCCTGGCAGCGGTGGGCCCCCACCGCGCCCCGGGAGCTGTGGTCGACGTGCAAGCTGCTGCGCAACCCCGCCGACGGCGACCGCGTGCAGGTCTCCGGGGCCTGGACGGGGACGGCGGCGCTGGACCTGTCGGGGCTGCTCGCCGAGCTGCCGCCCCCGGCGGCGAACACCCACCGCACCCTGGGGTACCTCGACGCCATGCTCTACGAGGCCGGCTGCTCGGGCCTGGACGCGCAGGCCTGCACGGCGCGGGCGCTGGACGGCGCGCACCGCCAGCCGTTCGCCGCGACCAGCTCGATGCTCGGCACCGAGCTGCCGCAGGCCGGTCTCGACGCCGCCCTGGCCGCGGTGCGGGAGCTGCGGGCCCCCGCCGGGCTCGTCGAGGCGGGGATGTCGTTCGACGCCCTGGGCGGCGCGGTCGCCGACGTCGCCGCCGACGCGACGGCCTTCCCGTGGCGCACGGCGCTCGCCACGGTCCAGCACACCGCCACCTGGAGCGGTCCCGCGGACCCCGGGCCGTTCGACGCCGTCGTGGCCGGGACCCGTGACGCCCTCACGCCGTGGACGGGGACGGCGGCGTACGTGAACTACGCCGACGCCGGCCAGCCCGACCGGGCCGCGGCCTGCTGGGGCGGCAACCGGGGACGGCTGCAGCGGGTCGCGGCGGCCGCGGACCCCGACGGGGTGTTCGCCTTCCCCGGCGGGGTCCGCGCCTGAGCCGGCCGGCGAGAGGCAGACTGACCCGGTGAGCGCCAGGGAACTCGTCGTCCTCGGGACCGCGGGCCAGGCCCCCACCCGGGTGCGCAACCACAACGGCTACCTGCTCCGCTGGGACGGCACGTCGGTGCTGTTCGACCCCGGTGAGGGCACCCAGCGGCAGATGCTGCACGCGGGGGTCTCCGCGCCGCGCATCGAGCGGATCTGCGTGACCCACCGGCACAACGACCACTGCCTCGGCGTGCCCGGGGTGCTGAACCGGATGGCCCAGGACGGTCCCGGCCGGCCCGTCACCCTGCACGGGCCGGTCGACGCGTTCGAGCACCTGCGCGGCCTGGCCGTCGTCGCGCAGGCGAACGTGCAGGTCACCGTCGAGGGGGTGCCCACGCTCGACGAGTTCGTGCCCGTGGCGGACGTGGCGGGGTCCGCCCTCACGGCCCGCGCGCTGGACCACCGCGTCCCCGCGATCGGCTACCGGCTCACCGAACCCGACGGCACCACCTTCTCGGCCGGGGCGCTGGCCGCCGCCGGGATCAGCGGCCCCGACGTCGGGCGGCTCCAGCGCGAGGGGGAGCTGCGCGGGGTCCGGCTGGAGGACGTGAGCACCCGGCGGCCCGGGCAGGTCTTCGCCTTCGTCATGGACACCCGCGCCTGCCCGGCCGTCGCCGAGGTCGTGCGCGACGCCGACCTCGCCGTGCTGGAGTGCACGTTCGCCCACCGCGACCTGGACCTCGCCACCTCCCGCGGGCACCTCACGGCCCGGCAGGCGGCGGAGGCCGCCGTGGCGGCCGGGGTGCGCACCCTGGTGCTGACGCACTTCTCCCAGCGCTACGACCCCGAGGACCTGGGCCGGGAGGCGCGGGACGTCGTCGCCGCCCTGGGCGGGTCCACGACGGTCCACGTCGCGGCGGACCTCGACGTCGTCCCGCTGCCGGGACGCGCGGCCCGCAGTAGCGTCCCGGCATGAGCACGCACCCGTTCGACCCGGCCGACCCGCCCGTCCCCGAGCTGGAGGAGGACGAGGACGTGCCCCCGCGCCCCGAGGAGGAGGCCGCCGACGCCGAGCGGCTCCCCTGAACCCACCGGGCCCGGGCCTCAGCGCAGGCGCGCGCCGTCGTCGGGGGCGAAGAGGTAGACGCGGGCGGGCGGGGCCGTCAGGCGGACCGCCTCACCGCGCCGGTACGTGACGTCCGCGGGCGTCTGCACCACCACCGAGGAGTCCAGGCCCTCGACCCGCACGGTCGCGAGCCCGAACTCCAGGAGGTTCTCGTGGACGAGCACCTCCCCGGGCACCGAGGGCTCGTCGGCCGTGGCGATGCGGGCGTCCTGCGGCCGCACGCCCACCGTCACCGCGGTCCCGGCGGCGGCCGCCGAGGCCGTGGGCAGGGTCCCGTCGCGGCCCACGCGCACCGACCCCGGGCGGTCCACCACGCCCTCGACGAGGTTGATCTTCGGTTCGCCCACGAAGTCGGCGACGAAGCGGTTCGCCGGGTCGTCGAAGATCTCGTCGGCGGTGCCGAACTGCTGGATGACCCCGCCGTCCATGACGGCGAGCCGGTCGGCCAGGCTGAGGGCCTCCAGCTGGTCGTGGGTGACGACGATCGTCGTGTACCCGAACTCGCGCTGCAGGACCTTCAGCTCGCGGCGCACCCGTTGCCGCTGCGCGGCGTCGAGGTGCGACAGCGGTTCGTCGAGCAGCAGCACGGGCGGGTTGCGCACCAGGGCGCGGGCCAGGGCGACGCGCTGCTTCTGCCCGCTGGACAGCCCCGCCGGTCGCAGCGGCAGCAGGTCGGTCATCTCCAGCCGCTCGGCGATGGCCCGCACGCGGGCGTCGGCGTCCTTCACCCCGCGCGCCTTCAGGCCGTAGGAGAGGTTCTGCTCCACGTCGAGCGGGGGGTAGAGGGCGTAGCTCTCGAACCCCACCCCGACGTCGCGCTTGCCCGGCGGCAGGTGCGGGATGGAGCGGTCGCCGATGCGGATGTCGCCGGAGGTGACGGTCTCCAGCCCGGCGATCATCCGCAGCGTCGTCGTCTTCCCGCACCCCGACGGCCCGAGGAGGGCGACCAGCTCGCCGGGCTCGATGCGCAGGTCGATGCCCTTGACGGCGTGGAACGCCTCGCGGCCGCGGCTCTCGTACCGCTTGTGCAGACCGTCCAGGACCAGCGCCTTGGCGGTCGTCTGCGTCAGGACGCTCACCGCGCCACCCCCTCGTGCGTGGCCGGACCCAGCCGGACGGAATCCTCGGACGGTGCGCCCGGGGCGAAGACGTGCACGTTCTCCAGCGCCAGGTGCAGGTCGACGACGTCGCCCTCGCGCGCCCCGGCGTCGGAGTCGGCGACGACGATGACGTGCTCGGGGTCCCCGGCGGGGCCGACGTCGACGCTGAACTCCATGAGCCGGCCCAGGCGCTCGGCCAGCGAGACCCGGCCGCGCAGCGACAGCGTCCCCGGTCCCCCGGCGCCCAGCTGCAGGTCCCGGGGGCGGATCCCGACGCGGGCCCGCCCGGCGGGCAGGTCCAGGTGCCGGGGCAGCGGCAGGCTCAGGTCTCCGCCGGCGCCGCGCAGGGCGCCGCCCTCGGCGGTGACGTCGAAGAGGTTGATCTCGGGCTGGCCGAGGGCCTTGGCGACGAACGTGTCGACCGGCCGGCGCCAGATGTCCTCCGGCGTGCCGACCTGCACGACGCGGCCCGAGCGCAGGACCGCGATGCGGTTCCCCAGCGCCAGGGCCTCCTGGTAGTCGTGCGTGACGTACAGGGACGTCGTGTTCGACATCTCCCCCAGCTGCTTGAGCTCGGCGCGCATCTGGGCGCGCAGCTTGGCGTCCAGGTGGGAGAGGGGCTCGTCGAGCAGGTACACGTCGGCGGGCCGGACGAGCACCCGGCCCAGGGCGACGCGCTGGCGCTGGCCGTTGGACAGCTCCCGCGGGAACCGCTTGAGCAGGTGGGCGATGCCGAGGGTCGTGGTGACGGCCTCGATGCGCTGCCGCTGCTGCTCGGCGGAGTACTTCCCGGTCCGCCCCGACCGCAGGGGCGAGGCGAGGTTGTCGAACACCGTCTTCTGCGGGTAGAGGGCGTAGCTCTCGAACGCCATGGCGACGTTGCGGTGGTAGGGCTCGACGCCCTCCATGGGGACGCCGGCGATCTCGACGTCGCCGGCCTCGGCGTCGACGAGCCCGGCGACGCTCTTGAGCAGCGTCGTCTTCCCCGCCCCCGAGGGGCCCAGGACGACGAAGAACTCCCCGTCGCCGATGTCGAGGTCGACGTCCCGCAGGGCCTCGACGGCGTTCTTGCCCGTCCCGTAGGTCTTGCACAGGTTCGCGATGCGCACGGTGGCCATCAGGCCTTCACCGCCCCGAACGACAGGCCCCGCACCAGGTACCGCTGGATGGTGAGCGCGAGGACGAGCGGCGGCAGCGCGCCGAGCAGGGCCGCGGCTGCCGTGAGGTTGTAGTACGCCTGCCCGCCGCCGCCGAGGTACTTGGTCACCGCGACGGTGACGGTGGTGGCCGCGGAGTCGGTGAGGATCAGCGGGAAGAGGTAGTTGTTCCAGGCGAAGATGAACGCCAGCAGCGCGGCGGCCGCGATGCCGGGCCGCACCAGCGGCAGCGCCACGGTGAGGAACGCCCGGGTGCGGGTGTAGCCGTCGAGCAGGGCCGCCTGCTCCAGCTCGGGGGCCAGGTCAGTGAAGTAGGAGCGCAGGATCCACACGACCAGCGGCATCGTCACCAGCTGCAGCACCCACACCATGCCGAGCTTGGTGTCGAAGATGCCGAGGGTGTTGTAGATGACGAAGAGCGGGACGATGACCATGAGCTCGGGGGCGAACCGGAACGACAGCATCTGGAACATGAGGTCCTCGGACCCGCGGAACTTCCACCGGCCCGCCGCGTAGGCGGCGGGGATGCCGACGACGAGGGACACCAGGACCGCCCCGGCGCAGTTCAGGACGCTGGTGAGCAGGGCGTGCCCGAAGTCGACGCTCGTGAGGTCCTCCCCGCGCTGGGACAGGACCGTGCCGAAGTTCGCCAGCGTCGGGGAGAACTGGAAGTACGTGGACGTCTGCTGGGCGTCGTTCTTCAGCGCGAGCAGGACCATCCACACCAGCGGGAACAGCGAGAACACGAACCAGGCGAGGATCGCGAGGTCGGCGACCACCGACCCCGGGGTCACCCGCTTCTGCCCGGGGGTGAGCTCCCGGGCGAACCGCGACGCCATCAGGCCCCCGCTCCCGCAGCACGACGCTGCGCCTTGCCCAGCACGCTCACGAGGTAGCGCGCGGTGATGAACACGATGATCCACAGCAGGAACATGTAGGTGCTGCCGCGGGAGTAGTTCAGGTTGGTGATGGAGTCCTCGAACGCCCCGATCTGCAGCGTCGTGGTGGTGACGCCGGGGCCGCCGGCGGTGAGGACGTACACCGCGTCGAAGACCTTCAGGCAGTCCATGAACCGGAAGATGACGGCGACCAGGATGTAGGGCCACATCATGGGCAGCATGAGCCGGCGGAACATGTAGAACCAGCTCGCCCCGTCCACGTCGGAGGCCTCGAAGGGCTCCCGCGGCAGGGACCGGATGCCGGCCAGGACGAGGATCGCGACGAACGGCGTGTAGATCCACACGTCGACGAGGATCGTCGAGGCCAGCGCCCGGTCCTTGCTGAGCCAGTCGAACGTCGAGCCCAGCCCCAGGACGTGGTTGAGGACCCCGAACTGCGGGTTGAACATGAGCTTCCAGATCACCCCCGCGATGACGGGGGCGATCATCAGCGGCAGGATGAGGAGCCGCTCGAACGTCTTGCCGATGAGCGTCGACCGGTTGAGCAGCAGCGCGATCGCCACGCCCAGCACGGTCTCCAGCCCGGTGGCCGCCACCGCGTACAGCAGGGTCGTCCCGGCGCTGCGCCAGAACAGCGCGTCGCCCAGGACGCTGCGGTAGTTGTCGATGCCGACGAACGACGGCGACGGGTTGGTCGCCGCGTAGTTCAGCACCGTGTAGTACACGCCGTAGAAGAACGCGTACAGGATGCCGATGATCAGCAGGACGGCCGGCACCGACAGCAGGTACGGGCGCAGCCCGCGCCGCCACGCCGGGACCCTGCGGACCGTCCCGGTGCCCCGGGACGTCTCCCGCGGGGGCGTGCGGCCTCCGACGGTGGTCGCCACGGCTCCTCCTCCCTTGCCCGATCCCCGGGGGATCAGGCGTTGATCTTGTCCGTGTTGGCCTCGGCGAGCTCGTCCAGCCGCGACTTGGCGTCGGCGCCGGAGTAGATGTCCTGCAGGGCCACGGCCCAGTCCTCGGTGGTCTCGAAGAACTTGGTCTGCGGCGTGAACTGGATCTTCGTGGAGTCGATGACCTTCTCGAACGTCTCCAGGTACCCGGGGAAGTCACCGAGGGTCTGCTTGAAGGACCCGTCGAACACCGAGGCCCGGGTGGGGTCGGCGAAGGTCGACGCGGTCGCCTTGTTCATGGCGTCCTTGCCCGTCGCCCACTGGATGAACAGCCACGCGGCCTGCTTCTTCTTCGACGCCGCGTTCATGGCCAGCGACCACGTCCACAGGTTGGTGGCGTAGCTGCCGTCCGGGCCGGCCGGGCCCGGGTACCAGGCGAGGTTGCCGGCCTGGGCGCTGGCCCCGGCCTTCTGCTTGGGGTACGTCGCGCTGTCGGCGTCGTAGACCATCATGGCGTTGCCGTTGCCCAGGTCGCCGGTGCACTGCGGGTAGTCGTAGGTGGTCCACGACGTCGGGCCGGCGTTCTTGGCCAGGTCGACCCACTTCTTGGTGAACTCCACGGCCTTGTCGGAGTTCATCGCCGCGGTGTAGGTGGTGCCCTCGGCGGTGTAGTCCTTCGCGCCCTCGCGACTGAACTGCGTCATGAAGCCGGGGTGGATGGTGGCCCACGACTTCGAGCCGCGGAACGCGACGCCGTAGCGGTTCTGCGAGCGGTCGGTGAGGTCGGTGGCGAGCTGGATGAAGTCGTCGAACGTCTCCGGCAGCGCGATGCCGCGGGCGTCGAACTCCTTCTTGTTGTACGCGACGACATTGGTCTCGAAACCCCACGGGATGGTCCACTGGCCGCCGGTGCCGAGCTCGGAACCCTTCTCGAAGTCCCAGCGCGTGGAGGTGCGCAGCCCCTCGTAGATGTCCTCGAAGTCGTACTCGTCGCTGGTGGCCGAGGAGTTCTCGATCCAGGGCTTGAGGTCCTCCATCCAGCCGGGCGGACCGTACTGCCAGATGAAGTACGCACCGGTCATGAAGACGTCGTGGGCGCCGGTCTTGCCGGCGAGCTCGGTGTTCAGCTTGGTGAAGTAGTCGGCCTCGGCCACGAGGTCGGCCTGCACCTCGATGCCGGTGAGCTCGGTGAACTCCTTCAGCAGCGGCTGGAACGCCTGCTGGTAGGGGTGGGGCGTCTGGAGGATCTTGATGCTCTCGCCGTCGAGCGCCTTCCAGTCGAAGGACCCCGTGACCTCGCCGGCGCCGTTGGCGCTGGCCGCGTCGTCGCCGCCTCCCCCGCCGGTGCCGACACCGCAGCCGTAGAGCATCGGGACGGCGGCGGCACCGCCCATGGCGGCGAGCAGGGAACGGCGGGCGACCTTCTTCTTCGGGACGTGCAGTCCGCTCTCGGACCGCGTGAACTCGTTCATGGCTGACGCTCCATCGCGTGGGAGGGTGGGTTCCACCGCCCCGCCGACCGCAACGGTCCGGGGTGGCGGGCGTGCCGGGTCAGGGGATGAGGGAGACCTTGACGGAGTTGGCGGAGTCGGCCACGAGGTCGAGGCCCTTCTGGAACTCCGCGAGGGGCAGCTGGTGGGAGCAGATCTCGTCCAGCGGCAGCCGGCCGGACTCGATGAGCCGCAGCGCCGCCGGCCAGGTGTTCTGGCCCAGGTGGGCGCCGAGGACGTTGAGCTCCTTGTCGTCGCTGATGATCGACCAGTCGACGGTCACCGGGTCCTTGAAGACGGAGTACTCCACGAAGGTGCCGAGCTTGCGCAGCAGGTTCAGCCCCTGCGCCACGGCCGAGGGGTGCCCGGTGCCCTCGATGTAGACGTCGGCGCCGTAGCCGCCGGTGAGCTTCTTGACCTCCTCGACGACGTCGACCTCGGTGATGTTGAACACCGTGTCGGCGCCGCACTTCTTCGCCAGTTCCAGCTTCTGCGGCAGCGCGTCGAGCGCGATGATCCGCTTGGGGAACTTGGCCGCCGCCCCGGCGATCATCCCCAGGCCGATGGGGCCGCACCCGGCGACGACGACGGTGTCGTCGAAGCGGATGTCGGCGCGCTCGACGGCGTGCAGGGCGCAGGACAGCGGCTCGGCGTAGGCGACCTGCCACGGCGGGACGTCCTCGGGCGCCTTGTGGACCAGCGCCTCCTTCGGCAGCACCAGGTACTCGGCCATGGCGCCGGGGGTGCGGCGCTTGAAGCCGAACATGTCGTGCGGCTGGCACATGTGGTAGTCGCCGCGGTTGCAGTACCGGCACTCCCAGCAGGGCACGATCTGCTCGGCGACGATCCGGTCGCCGACCGCGACGCCCCAGCGCTTCGAGGCCTCCTCGTCGATGGCGGCGATCCGGCCGGTGAACTCGTGCCCGGGGACGGTGTCCGTCTCGGCCCAGGCGGGGCGGTTCTCGTCGCCCCAGAACTTCGCCGCGCCGTGGTAGCACTTCAGGTCGCTGGCGCAGATGCCGACGGCCTCGACCTTCAGCAGCGCCTCCCCCGGCCCGGCGACGGGGACGGGCACCTCCTCGAGCCGGTAGTCGTGGGGGCCGTGCACGATCACGGCCTGCATGGTGTCTGCCATGGACTGCTCCTTCGCAGCGTCCCGGCGCTGGCCGGGGCGGGAACGGGTGAGGTCGGCTGTGGGTGACGGCTCGTCGGCGGGCCGTCGTCATCGTCCGAGGCGCCACGGCCACCGGCTGGTCCCGGAACTGCTCCGTGGTCTTCCGAACGCTAGGGCGTGTGCGGCACACTTGTCCAGCACATGCGTGCAACGAACCGGTGACCGGTGCGGCGACGGCGCCGCCGGCCCGCGGAGCAGGGAGGGGGCGAGGGTGCCGAACAGCGAGCGGTTCCCCCTGACCCTGGCGCACACCGCCGCGACGCTGTACTACCTGCACGACGCGACGCAGGCCGAGATCGCCGAGCGCCTCGGCACCTCCCGCGCCACCGTCAGCCGCCTGCTGCGGGAGGCCCGCGACCGCGGCCTGGTCCGCATCGAGGTGCTCCCCCTGCCCGTCGAGGACACCCCCGAGCTCGCCGAGCGGCTGCGCACGGGCCTGGGCCTGCAGCAGGTGACGCTGTGCCCGGCCACGAGCGCGGCCCACGTGGCCGAGGCGGTCTCCCCCACGGTCGGCGCCGTGCTCTCCGAAGTGGGCCTGCACCCCGGGGACGTCCTGCTCGTGTCCTCCGGCCGTACCGTCCACGAGATCGCCGAGCGGGAACTGCCCGCGCTGCCCGGGGTCGTCGTCGCCCCCATGGTCGGGGGCCAGGACGAACCCGAGGCGTGGTACCAGACCAACGAGATCACCCGCCGGATCGCCGTCGGCGTCGGCGGGACCCCGAGGTTCCTGCACGCCCCCGCGTTCCCCGGGCACGCCCTGCGCCGCAGCCTCGTCGAGGACCCCGAGTTCCAGCGGTTCGAGCAGTTGTGGCACGGCGCGCGCTGCGCGCTCATGGGGGTCGGCGCTCCCCCGCTGCGCCGGGAGTCGATCCCCGGTTTCGTCCCCACCGAGCAGGAACCCCTGCGCCGCGCCGTCGGCGACGTCGTCTCCCGGTTCTACGACGCCGACGGCGTGGAGGTGTCCTACGCAGGCGCCGACCGGCTCATCGCCATCCCCCTCGCGGTCCTGCGCGAGGTCCCCGTGCGCATCGCCGTCGCCTACGGCGACCTGAAGGTCCCCAGCATCGTCGCCGGTGCCCGCGGCGGCTGCTTCACCCACCTCGTCACGGACCCGGCCACGGCCTCGGGTCTGCTCACGCTCCTGGAGGAACAGTGATCCCCACGTCGTTCGACCTCAGCGGCCGGCGCGCCCTCGTGACGGGCGCGACGCAGGGCCTGGGCCGCGACCTCGCGGGCACCCTGGCCGCCGCCGGGTGCGACCTCGTGGTCAGCGCCCGCGACCGCGACGGCCTCGAACGGCTCGCCGCGCAGCTGCGGTCCGAGCACGGCGTGCGGGTCGCGGCGGTCGCGGCCGACCTGTCCGACGCCGCGGCCACCGAGACGCTCGCCGCGTCCGCGCTGGACGCCTTCGACGGCCTGGACGTCCTGGTGAACAACGCGGGGATCTCGGTGCCGCAGGCGGTCGTCGACGTCGACGCCGCGACGTGGGACCGGGTGCTGGCCGTGAACCTGCGGGCCCCCGCGCTGCTGGGCTCCCGCGTGGGCGGGGCCATGGCGCGCGCCGGGCGGGGCAGCATCGTCAACGTCTCGTCCGTGGCGGGGTCCCTGGCCCTGGCCGAGCACTTCTCCTACTGCGCCAGCAAGGCGGCGCTGGTGATGGCGACGAAGGTGCTCGCCCTGGAACTGGGCCCGTCGGGGGTCCGCGCGAACTCCGTGAGCCCCACCGTCGTCATGACCGAGATGGGGCAGCGGGTCTGGGGCGAGGAGGCGAAAGCGGCACCGATGATCTCCCGCATCCCGCTGGGGCGCTTCGCCCAGCCCGGCGACGTCAGCGACGCCGTGCTGTTCCTGGCCTCCGACGCCTCGGGCATGGTGAACGGCGTGGACCTCACCGTCGACGGGGGTTTCTCGGTGGCCTGAACGGCCCGCCCTCAACCCCGGCCGACGAACGGCATGGTCGTGGCCATGACCGTCATCGACAGGACGTTCGCCGACAGCGGCAGGGAGGCCATGTACCGCACGGCCTCCCCCACCTCGGGCAACCCCATCGTGGGCTCGACGGCGAGGGAACCGTCCGCCTGCGGGACGCCGGTCTCCACCGTCGACAGCAGGTCGGTGCGGACGTTGCCGATGTCGATCTGCCCGCAGGCGATGCCGAAGGGACGGCCGTCGAGGGCGGTCTGCCGGGTGAGCCCGGTGATCGCCGTCTTCGTCGCGGTGTAGGGCGCGGCGTTCGGGCGGGGGGCCATCGAGGAGACCGACCCGTTGTTGATGATGCGGCCGCCGCCGGGGTCCTGGCGCTTCATCTGCCGGAACGCCGCGCGGGTGCACAGGAACGTGCCCGTGAGGTTCACCGCGACGACGTCGTGCCAGCGCTGGACGTCGAGCTCGTCGATGGGCACCTGCGGCGCGGTGGTCCCCGCGTTGTTGACCAGCAGGTCCAGCCGGCCGAAGCGGTCCACGACGGCCGCGAACAGGGCGTCGACCTCGTGCTCGTCGGACACGTCGGCCCGGTGCACGGAGGTGGTCCCGCCGATCTCGGCCGCGGCCTCGCGCAGGACGCCCTCCCGACGACCGGCGAGGGCCACCGAGAAACCCGACTGCACGAGGGCGGCGGCGATGGCGCGGCCGATGCCGGTGCCCGCGCCCGTCACCAGGGCGATCTTCTCCACGACGGCATGCTGCCACCTCACCCCGGGCAGGTCCCGGCGACCCGGCGACCCGGGGTCCCGCGCCGGGGACGCGGAACGGCCGGGCACCCCGCGGGGTGCCCGGCCGGTGCGCCGGAGCGGGTCAGCGGGCGGTCGAGGACCGGTCGCGGCCGTGGCTGCGGACGTCGACGTCGTCGAACTCGCGGTCGTCGCCCTCGACCTCCTTGGCCAGCAGGCCGGAGCCGATCGCCCACAGGGCGGCACCGACGATGCCGATGAAGACGCCGATCGAGGCGGCGAGGTCGTCACCGCGCTCCAGGCCCCCCATGGGGTTGAGCGCGAAGGCGATGCACTGGATGGTCGCGGCGATCGCCACGGCCATGGACACCAGCGTCAGGCCGCGGTGCTGCCCGCGGCGGGCCCGCTTGGCGGCGTAGGCCATCGCCAGCAGCAGGCCGATCCCGAGGTAGGCCACGAACGGCACGAGGGAGTCGGTCTCGTAGCCGGTGCGGTCGGTCTGGCTGCCCTCGAGGTGCACCCAGTTGAAGAAGGGGGCGACGTTGAAGACGACGACGCCCACCGCGGCCAGGCCCAGCCCGCCCTTGCCGGCGGTGCGGACGCGGTTGCGGTTCGTGCTCGTGGTGTCGTGCGGTTCGGCCGTGGCCATGGGAGGTCCTTTGCTCGAGAACGGGACGTCGGCGCGTGGCGCCGTCGTCGGCGGGGCGGCGGAGGTGCGCTCCTCCGCGGTGCGGGACCGCCGGCAGGGTTCTCGACCGGGCGGTCACCAGGACAGGCCCGTCTTGTTGCAGGCGGGGGGAGGTCGCCGTGACGGCGTCGCGTCCCCCGGTGCTCCCAGGAGAGCACAGGCCCCCGGGGTGCGCGACCGGGAACCGCCCCGGCAGGCCCGCGCGGGGAGTTCGGGACCGTCCCGCGACCTGCCCGCGACCGTCCCGCGACCGTCCCGCTACCGCCGCAGCGGCCACCCGGCGGGCGCGTCCGGCCCCAGCCGGTCCAGGACGGCCTCGAACTGCACCGCGTCCAGGTAGGAGGGGTTGCTGCCGGCGGCCATGCGCACGACCTCGGCGGTGCGGAACCGGGCGTCGGCCACCAGGTCGGCGCGCGGCACGGCCGAGGGCAGCACGGCCAGTTCGACGTGGACCCCGGCGCCCGGGCCGTCCACGCCCACGTCCACCCCGGAGGCCAGCCACCCGACGGCCCCCACGCCCGGTTCGACCCGGCCGCTGACCCACAGCACGCACGGTTGCCCGGGCCGCAGCAGGTCCAGGCGGTAGGTGGGGCGCAGGCAGCGGCGCAGCGTCACCGTCCCGGTGGGGTCGCGCGGCAGCCCGTCGGGCCACCCGGCCGACTTCACCAGCCAGCACGCCACGTCCGGTCCGCTCAGCGCCACCGCACCATGGTGGCTCACCGGGCGCGGTCGCGGGTCGGGTGCCCGGCGCGTACCCCGTGACCGCCTGCGTCGCAGCGCACCACCTCGACGGGCCGACCCGGGTCATGGCGGGGCCCGACCCTCAGGTGGGCGCGCCCGGCGTCGATGGGGCGGGGACCGGTTCCACCCTCCTGAGGAGTCACCGCATGCCCCGTCGTCGCGGCCCGTCCGACGCTGCCCGCCCCACGGGGCCCGTGCCGCGGGACGTGGAGGCGCTGGAGCAGGTCCTCGTCGCCTTCGACGGCGGGGTGGCCGACGCCCAGGACGCCCGGGTGAAGCTCACCGACGCCATGGTCGGCACCCTGGACCTGGCCTACGGCGCCCGGTGGGTCCCCGACGCCTCCGGTCGCCTGGCCCTGGCGTACGAGACGGGCCCGCTGGCCCCCACCCTGGGGGCCGGCGCCGCGCGCCGCACGCTGGTCGAGGAGGCCGCGGCCGGTCAGCGTCCCGTGGTGGTGGACACCTCCGGCGCGCCGGGCGGGACGTCGTGCCCGCGGTGGCAGGCGGCGCAGGGCGCGGGCATGGTCGCCGGCGCGGCCGTGCCGATGATGGACGAGGGTGACGTCGTGGGCGTCATGGAGTTCTACAGCGACCACTGCCTGCCGCGGTTCGGGGACGAGAAGTGGCGCGCCATCGGCCGCATCGCGACCCTCGCCCGCCGGCAGGCGCTGGCCACCTCGGCGGCGCAGGAGATGCTCGACGACCGGCAGGCCGTCACGACCGTCGTCACCGAGATCGGCCGGGCCGCCGACGAACCGGCCGCCATCCGCACCGCGCTGGAAACCGTGCGCACCGCCTTCGGCTGGGCGTACGGGTCGTTCTGGGGCCTGGACGAGGACGCCGGCGCGCTGCGGTTCAGCCTGGAGTCGGGGTCGGCGGGCGAGGAGTTCCGCCGCGTCACGCTGGCCGCGTCGTTCGCCGAGGGCGTGGGCCTGTCGGGCCGGGCCTGGCGCGCCCGGGACCTGGTGTTCGTCCGGGACCTCGCGGAGGTGACCGACTGCGTCCGCGCCCCCGCGGCGCAGCGGGCCGGGGTGCGTTCGGGCGTGTGCTTCCCGGTCCTGGACGGCGAGACCGTCGTGGGGACGATGGACTTCTTCACCACGGACACGATCGAGCTGTCGGACTCGCGCGCCGCGGCGCTGCGCAACGTCGCCCAGCTCGTCTCCCAGCGCCTGTCGGTGCTGCGCCGCGCGGCGCAGGACGCCCGGAACGCGCAGCTGCTCCTGGACACCGTGGCGCAGCTGCGCGAGGCGACCCTGGACGCCGGGCGGGTGGCGCAGGAGGCGACCGAGCGGTCCGCGGCGATGATCGCGGACGTGGCGCAGCTGGGCAGCGCGTCCAGCGCCGTCGGGGACGTCGTCGGCATCATCTCCAAGATCGCCGGGCAGACGAACCTGCTGGCCCTCAACGCCACCATCGAGGCGGCCCGCGCCGGGGAACTGGGCCGGGGTTTCGCCGTCGTCGCCGAGGAGGTGAAGGAACTGGCGCGGGAGACCGCCTCGGCCACCCAGCAGGTCGTCGACCACATCGCCGGGATCCAGACCAGCAGCGAGTCGGTGAGCGGGGGCATCCACGCCACCAGCGACATCATCGGCCAGCTCGACGACGTCCAGGCCCGCATCGACGACGTGCTGGAGAAGCAGATCGCCATGGCGGCCCGCTTCGAGCGCTGAGCCGGTCCCACCCGCCGGCCCGCCGGGTCAGCGGGTGCGGCGTTCCAGCGCGGCCAGCTGGTGCTGCAGGTCCGCGGTCGCCTCGTGCAACCGCCGGTACACCGGGTACAGCGCGGCGTAGGTCGCGGCGGCCTCGGGGTCCGGTTCGGTCACCGACTCCGTGCGGTTCCACGTCGCCGCCACGTCGACGGCGCCCAGCGCCACGGCGGCGAACTTGGCGTCCCCCAGCGAGGCGCCGATGCGCTCGGCGGGCAGTTCCTGCCGCAGGCCCGTGACGTCGGAGACGATCTGCGGCCACAGCGGCGACCCGGTGCCGCCGCCCACGGCGACGACGCGGCGGACCTCGACACCGGCGGCGTCCATCTCGTCGAGGTTGTGCCGGACCCCGAAGGCCGTCGCCTCCAGCAGGGCCCGATCGATCTCCCCGCGCGTGGTGCGCAGCGTCAGGCCCAGCAGCGCCCCGCGCGCGTCGGCGTCGGCGAACGGGGTGCGCTCCCCCGCGAAGTAGGGCAGCGCCACGAGGCCGTGGGACCCCGGGGGGACCTTCGCGGCCTCGGCGACGAGCTCGGCGACACCGGGTGAGCCGACGGTCTCGCGCCACCACTCCACCGCGCTGCCGGAACTGGCCATGCCGGCGGCCAGGGTGCTCTGACCGGGCCGGGCCCCGGCGGTCCCCCACAGCGAGGGGTGCGAGCGCGGCCCGTCGGTGACGGCGATGAAGAACGTCGTCGAGCCGTACATGACCATGAGGTCGCCCGGCTGCCCGACGTCGACGCTCTCGGCCTCCGCCCACGCGTCGCACGTCCCGGCGGCGACGGGGGTCCCGGCGGGGATGCCCGTCTCGGCCGCCGCGCGCGCCGTGACGGTGCCGACGCGCTCGGAGGGCCAGACCAGTCGCGGCATCGGCAGGCCGGGGGCGATCTCCTCGCACCGGTCCTCGATCCAGGCCCGCTCGTGCCGGTCGTACAGCGGGGTGGACTGGCTGGCGGAGTGCCGGTCCAGGACGTACTCGCCGGTGAGCCGGAAGGCCAGGTAGGAGTTCGCCATGAAGAAGTACCGGGCGCGGGCGAAGACGTCCGGCTCATGGCGGCGCAGCCACTCCAGCTTCCCGCCGGCGGCCTGCGTCGACATGGTGGAACCGCAGCGCCGCAACAGGTCCTGCGCCCCGTAGCGCTGTTCCAGCTCGGCGGCCTCGGCGACGGAACGGGTGTCCACGCCGTACAGGACGGCCGGGCGCAGGGGGTGGCCGTGCTCGTCGGCGAGCAGGACGGTGGGCCCGATGCCGCTGGTGCCGACGGCCACGACCCGGCCGTGGGCGACGTCGGCGGGGTCCGCGGCCCGGGCGGTCAGCTCACGGGAGACGGCGCGGAAGTCGGCCCACCAGACGGCGTCGGCGTCGTGCTCGACGTGACCGGGCCGGGGGTGGTCGGTGCGGTGGGTGCGGGAGGCGCGGGCGAGGACCCGGCCGTCGAGGGTCGTCAGGACGCCCTTGCTGCTGCCGGTGCCGATGTCGACACCCAGCAGCAGTTCGCGGACCCCGCCCACGTCGCCTCCTCACGCCCGCCGTGGCCCGCATCCTGTCACGGGCCGGCGGGCGGTCCTCAGCAGGAGGAGGCGGCTGCGTCGGCGTCGGTGTTGGCGAGCGTCTCGTACCCGGTGATCGCGTCGACCTTGGCGGCCGAGGCGGAGGTGGGGTCGAAGACGTAGCCGAGGAACTCCTTGGCCAGGCGGCGGGCCAGCTCCTTGCCGATGACGCGCTCACCCAGGGTCAGGACCTGGGCGTCGTTGGACAGCACCAGGCGCTCGACCGAGAAGGAGTCGTGCGCCACCGAGGCGCGGACACCGGGGACCTTGTTGGCCGCGATGGCCACGCCCATGCCGGTGCCGCAGACGAAGATGCCGCGGTCGGCCTCGCCGGCGGCGATCTTGCGGGCCCCGGCGACCGCCACGTGCGGGTAGGCGGTCTTGTCGGTGTCCGACCCGACGCCGACGTCGAGGACCTCCTTGACGCGGGGGTCCTTCAGCAGGTCGGCCTTGATGGCCTCCTTGTAGGAGTAGCCGGCCTCGTCGGCGGCCAGCACCACGCGCCACTGCGGATCAGTCATGTCTCGCACCCTCTCGGAGCTCGTCGGCGATGGTCCCGGTGACCAGGGCCGGGGAGGGGGGCCCGGCGTCGGGGTGGTCCGGCGACCGGCCGGTCCCCCACCCACGCGCCCGGGCGCTCGACTCCCGTGCGTCAGGTGACAACGCACCCGGCGCCGCGTTGTTCCCGGCGCGGCACGGCGAAGGGGCCGGGACGCGCGCGTCCCGGCCCCTTCGTCACCGTGTCAGTGCCCGGACTGGTCCTTGACCTGCTGCGCCGCGCCGGCGCCGCTGTCCTTGACCGTCCCCGCCGCCCCGCGGGCGTCCTCCTGGACGGTGCCCGCCGCGCCGCGCGCGTCGTCCTTGACCGTCCCCGCCGCACCGCGGGCGTCCTCCTGGACGGTCGCGGCGGCGTCCTGGGCGGACTCCTTCACCGAGGCCGCCGCGCCCTGCGCGGTCTCCTTGACCGACGCGGCCGCCTCACCGGCCTGGTGGCCCAGGTTCGAGCCGACCTCGGAGGCGACCTGCTTGGCCTCGTCGAGCAGGGGCGAGGTCTTCGCCTTCTCCACGAGCTTGCCCGCGGCGCGCTCCTCGGTGGCCGAGGCCGGCAGCAGGGAGGACACGAGCCAGCCGGCGCCGAAGGCGATGAGCCCGGCCGCCACCGGGTTGCCCCGCGCCTTGCGCTGCACGGCGGCCTTCCCGCCGGCCACGCTCTCGCGGCCCGACGCGGCCGTGCCGTGGAGGCTGTCGGCCGTGCCGTGCAGGCTGTCGGCCGCGTCCTGGGCCGTCCCGAACACGCGGTCCTTCACGCTGGACACCCCGCTCGCCACCCCTGCCTTGACCTTGTCGACCTGGCGGTGGGCCACGTTGGCCGGGGCCAGGTGCTCCGACAGCGCGTCGAGGTCGCTGGACAACTGCCCGCGCGTCCCCTCGATGTCCCGCCTCAGCTGTTCCGGTTCTTCAGCCACTGCACGTCCTCCTTCACGCTTCGCTGGGTTTCTTCCAAGGGCGGGGGGACCTTCTTGAGTTCCGCACGGCCCCGCGAGGCCAGGACGAGGGCGATGACGGCCCACAGGACCGTCACGATCAGCGCCGCCCACCCGTAGCCGATCTGCGAGCCCAGCGCGATGACGATGAGCGCCGACAGGGCGATGAGGAACAGGTGACCGGCGACGCCCGCACCGGCGAGCATCCCCGCCCCCTTGCCGGCGGTCTTGGCGTCCCGCGTGGCCTCGGCGCGGGCCAGGGCGATCTCCTGGCGCACCAGGGTCGAGAACTCCCCGGTGATGCTGCCGACGATCTCCCCGAGCGAGCGCTCGTCGCCCCCGCCCTCGTGCCGGGGACCGCCGGGGGGCGGTGCCGCGGTCGCCCCGCTCACGGCCGGTACCCCGAGGGGTCGGTGGTGGGCAGGCCGACGCCTTCGGCGTACGGCGTGCCCGTGGGAGCGACCGGCACGCCCGGCGTGGTCGTGACCGGCGTGCTCCGGGTGGAGATGCCCGAGGGCACCAGGGCCGCGGTGGCGGCGGGGTCGACCGGTCCCTCGACCGCGTGCCGCGGGGCCGCGTCCACGTCGGTGGTGTCGGTGGTGGCGTCGTGGTGCGCCTTGCCGCCGCGAGTCAGCCGGCCGGCGACGACACCGGCGACGAGGGCGCCGAGGATGAAGGCGCCGGGCTTGCGCCGCGCGAAGGACCGGCCCTGGTCGAGCAGGGCGGGCGCGTCGTGCTGGTCCAGGTGCGCACCCCACGCCGAGGCGCGGTCACCGACCTGCCGCACGACCTGCGTCGCGTACCCGGAGCGGCCACCGGCCTCGGCCATCCCGGCCAGTTCCGAACCGGCTTCGCGCAGGAACTCCGCGAGGCGGTCCCGCACGCTGTCGGACTGCTCGGACAGCTGCTGGCGCAGCCCCTCCAGCAGGTCGCCGACCTGGTCCCTGGCCTCGCCCACGACCTCGCTCAGGCCCTGCTGCGCCGTCCCGGCCACCTCGGACGCCTGCTCCTTGGCCGTCCCGGCCACGGCGGAGGCCTGCTCCTTGGCGGTGCCCGCGACCGCGGACGCCTGCTCCTTGGCCGTCCCGGCCACGGCGGACGCCTGCTCCTTGGCCGTCCCCGCCACCTCGGACGCCTGCTCCTTCGCGGCCCCGGTGGTTCCGGTGGACGGCGGCTGCACCGCCGTCGCGCCCACCTGCTCGCCCACCCCGGTGGGCGGGTAGGTCGCCGCCGGCACCTCGGGGTCGGTCAGTCGTGCTCCCGTGATCGGGTCGATGCGTGGTTGGTCCGTCATGGTTCCTCCTCCGTGGGTCGTGTTCAGGTCCGTCCGTGGGTCAGCGACCGAGGCCCGCCCGGTCCACCCGGCGGTGGAAACGCATCCCCGCGAGGCCGCCGAGGACGGCTCCGACGAGCGCGACCACGGCCGCGGCGATGACGGTGAGCACGGAGCCGGCCGTCAGGGACCCCTCGTCGACGGGGATGCGCGGGAAGCTGTTCAGTTGCGAGAAGACGTCGTACCGGCTCCCGGCGACGGCAGCAACCGCAGCCACCACGACCGCCATGACGACGGCCCAGGCCCACACCGCGACCCCCTGGCGCGCACCGTTGAAGCGCGCCATGCGGCCCGCGACGTAACCGCCGCAGAAGTAGGCGACGAGCAGCACCACGAGCAGCGCGACCGCTCCGGCGACACCGATCGTCCCGGCGTCACCGGCGAGGCTGCTCTGCGCCCCGTCCAGGGCCTGGTCGATGCTGCCGCTGTTCGCCAACCCCACCGCGGTCCCGGTGGCCGCGAGCAGCGCCGTGAGCAGCACGGCGGTCCCGGTGGCGGTCAGCCACCCGAAGAACGCCGATCCGACCTTCACCCCGCCGTGGGAGTTCTTCTCCCGTTCCAGGACCGAGTGCCGGTCCATGGGCGGGGCCTGCGGCGCCTTGCTGTTCGAGGCCGCCGTCCCGGCGGGGCGGTGGTGCACCGACAGGTCGTCGTCCGACACCTTGCTCCGTGCCCGTGCCCCGTCGTCACCCGGGCGGTCCCTGTGGGCTCCTGAGTACCCGTTGTCGCTCACGGCTGATCCTCCTCGTCGTACCTGCGTCCCCCGGCCCGGTCCGCGCCGGCACCGGGGTCTCGAGCACTAGGTACCCGCGTGGCGATCGTCGAACCGTCCGAGATCGCTTCGAGAAAAAACCGTGATCCGGACGGTTGAGAACGCACGGGGCGGGCAAGACCTCCATCGGGTCCGCCCGCCCCGACGGCGGGCCGCACTGCAGTCGACGAGAGGAAGACCATGACTGGCAACGCCTTCACCCCGGAACACCTCTACGGCACCACCGTGACCGGCAACGACGGCGACAAGATCGGCAAGGTCGAGGACGTCTACCTGGACAACGACTCCGGCCAGCCGGAGTGGGTCTCGGTCAAGACCGGGCTGTTCGGCAGCAACCTCTCGCTCATCCCGCTGGCCGAAGCCAGCCACAGCGGCGACACCCTGACCGTCCCCTTCACCAAGGCCAAGGTCAAGGACGCCCCCCACCACGACCCCGGCCACGAGCTCAGCGAGAGCGACGAGGCCGAGCTGTACCGCTACTACGGCGTCAGCGGCTACTCCAGCTACGACCAGACCAGCACCACCACGACCGGCACCACCGGCACCACCACCGGCACCACCGGTGTCGGCACGGGTGTGGGCGCGGACGCGGAGTACGACACCACCCGCGGCGCCGGGCACGACACCTCCGGGCCCAACACCGACGACGCGATGACCCGCTCGCGCGAGGAACTGCGCGTGGGCACCGAGACCCGCGAGGCGGGCCGGGCGCGGCTGCGCAAGTACATCACCAGCGAGAACGTCACCCGCACCGTCCCGGTCTCCCACGAGGAGGTCCGCGTCACCCGCGAGCCGATCACCGAGGCCAACCGCGGTGCGGCGCTGTCCGGTGGGGACCTGACCGAGGAGGAGCACGAGGTCGTCCTGACCGAGGAGCGGGCCGTGGCGGCCAAGGAGACCGTCCCGGTCGAGCGGGTGCGCCTGGACACCGAGACCGTCCAGGGTGAGGAGACCGTGCAGGCCGAGGTGCGCGAGGAGCACATCGACCTCGACGCCGACCAGGGCGTCACCCACTCCGAGCGCGGCACCCGCGGTACCGACCGCTCCTGAGCCGGTGAGCCAGCAGCCCACCGGCCCGACCACCGACCAGACGATCGACCAGATCGCCTCTGGCCGCGCAGTTGACCGTGCGGCGGAGGTGGTCTTGTCGGCGGAGGTGCTGAGCACGGGCACGGTCCGGGTGCCGGTCGAGCGGGTCCGGGTGGCCAAGCGGATCGTGCACACGACCCGCACGATCGAGGTGCCGGTGCGGGTGGAGGAGCTGGTGGTGACCCGGGAGGCCGTGGAGGCCACGGCCGACCCGGCCACCGATCTGGTCGCCGACCCGGCCGATCTGCTCGCCGACCCGGGCGATCTGGTCGCCGACCCGGCAACTGAACCGGTACCGGGTGCCGGCCCCACCGAGGTGGTCCTCGTGCTGCACGAGGAGGTGCCCCAGGTGAGCCTGCGGGTGGAACCGGTGGAGGTCGTGCGGGTCGAGGTCCAGCGGGTGACCGGCGAGACCGTCCTCGAGGCGGAGCTGCGCACCGAGGTCGCCGACGTGGTCCTCGAGGAGACGGAACACCCGGGCAGGCCGTAGCCGGCCCGGTCACGGGGAGGGACGAGGTCCTGTCGCGGTCACCGCGGCAGGACCTCACTCGTTCCCGGCCCGCTCAGCCGCGGGTGCGGCTCCGCCGTTGCAGGGCGGGCGCGGCCGACGTCCACGGCGCGACCGCCGCCTCGAACACGCCCGCCGTCGCGTTGCCGCTCAGCGGCGTCGCGGGCGAACCGTCGAGGGGCTGCCGCCACAACCGGGTGTCCTGCCACGTGCCGTCGGCCGCGGGCAGCGACCGCCCCGCCACGACCACCGAACTCCGGTCGCTGGAGGCCAGGAGCTGCTCGACGTGGCCGGGTGCCTCGGCGAGGTCGCGCACGACGGCGCCCCCGCGGTCCACCACGACGAGGCGGCGCCCGGCGGCCGTCGTCCGGACGACGACGAGCTGGGCGCCGTCCCCGACGAACACCGCCGAAGCCTCCCCCGCGTCCGCCGTCGGGACCGGGCGCGCGGTGCGGGTGGGCAGGTCGACGAGGACCACGTCCCCACCGTCCGCGCTCGGTCGCGTGAGGACCACGGACGTCCCGTCCGGTGAGAACGACAGCCCGGAGGTCCCCTCCGCGCCGGTCACGACGCCGCGCCGGCCCGTCGCGACGTCGGCGGCGACGAGCACGTCCACCCCACCGCCGCACACGTCGGCGCCGCTCTCGCGCCACACGGCCGTCGTCCCGTCCGGGGAGAACCCCAGGTCGCGCGCCGTCGGCGCGACGGTCCCCAGGGTCCGCCGGGTGCCGTCCGGTGCCCGCAGCACGAAGTCCGGGCGCACCAGGCGGTCCGCCGCGGAGCAGTCCGTCGGCGCCCACGCCGTGCGGTGGAACCACCCCAGGGTCCCGTCCGGGCTCCAGGCCAGGGCCCGGGAGTCGCCGTCCCCGTCGACCTGGCGCCGGTCACCGCCGTCGGCGCGGGCGACCTGCACGTGGCCGAGGTCGTCGGCGCCGTAGGAGATCCACGCGAGCTGCTCACCGGTCGGGGACCAGCTCACGTCGGTCGACAGGCCGTCGGCGACGTGCCACTGCCGGCCGGTACCGGTGTCGACGGCGTACAGGCCGTCCACCCGCCCGGCGCTGAAGCCGGAGTACGCCACCACCGGTCCCGCGACCGGTGCCGCCGCGGCGGGGACGGCCCCGCCCACCAGGCCGGCGACGAGCGCGGCCACCCCCAGCGTTCCCACGACCGTGCGCACGTGCTCACCCACGAGGTCCCCCCGGCTCGACTGCCCCCATCCCACCAGGTCGCGGCGCGGTCCGCGGGCGTTCGCCCGATCAGCGGCCGAGCGCGTCCTCGAACCGGGTCCGGTTCCCGCGCAGGTGCGCCGCGTCCGACCGGTACACCCGGTCGTGGCCGTCGGCGACGTGGGCGGCGAACGCCGCCACCCCCGCACCGGCCTGCTCGTGCATGAACCGGACCAGGCCGTCCAGCTGCGCGAGGACCGCGTCGAGCAGCCCGGCGCGGCCCGCGGCGTCGAGGCCGTAGGCGGTGCAGAACCGGGCCAGGCGGTCCGCCTGCTCCGCGGTGCCCGGAACCCCGTCGCGGTGGGGGTCGCACAACTGCACCCACCGGTACGCCGCGCCCCCCAGGTCGGTCAGCCGGGGCCCGGGCCGGGCGGTGTCGAAGTCGATGAGCCCCACGACGCGCTCGCCGTCGAGGACGCAGTTGTGCGGGGCGTAGTCGCCGTGGCAGACGACCTCCACGGGGTCCTGCGCGGGGAACATCCAGCCGTCCCGGGGCAGGTCCGCGGCGAAGGCGGCGGTCGCGTCGTGGAAGCGCCGCAGGAACTCCCCGGCCGTGACCAGGGCCGTCCCCGACGCGGCGGCCGGGGTGAGGGGGTAGTTCGAGACGTGCCCGGGCAGGAAGTCCAGGACCTCGAAACCCTCCGGTGCCGCGTGGACGCGCGGGACGCCGCCGAACCCGTCGAGCCGGCGCAGCAGGTCGTGGACCCGGGGCGTGTGCGGACCGGCGGGCCGGCGGACGGTCGCCCCGACCCGGACGACCCGGTTCACCCCACCACCGGTGAGGACCTCCTCGTCCACGCCACCTCCTCCGCCCGGGGTCACCGGCCCAGGATGGCGGGCCGGTCCCCCGGGGTCGAGCGGGTTTCCCGGTCCCAGGTGGGGTTTCCCCCGGGGGACCGGTGACGGGTCAGTTCCGGGGGATGCTCAGCGTGAGTTGCTGGGTCCCGGTGCGCACGTCGTCGGCCAGGTCGATCCGGTACGACCCGCTCATCGGCAGGGTGAGGGTGACGTCGGACTGGTTCTGGCTGTGGCCGGTGTGCAGCGGGGACCCGTCGGGGGCGGTGAGCGTGAACGTGCCCGTCGGGGAACCCTGGATCTGGATCCGGGCCTGCTGGCCCGTGGTCGCGGCGAAGGTGTACGCCGCGCGGTCCTGGGGGCCGACCGTGGCGGTGACGGTGGCGCGGGTGCGCCCGGGCGCGAAGGTGATCTTCGTGGCCTCGGTCACCACCGCCCCACCGGTGTCCGGCTTGGTGGTGGTGGGGATGGTCAGGTCCAGGCGGTAGCTGGAGGGGCGGGTCGAGACGATGTCGACGTAGTACCGCCCGGTTTCGGGCAGGCGGTAGGTGACGTCGGACTGGCGGGGGCTGTGGGCGTCGTGGACGGCCGGGCCGGTGGGTCCGACCAGGGTCCAGGTCTGGGCGCTGGTGGAGCGGGCCAGGTGGAGGTGGGCGGTCTGCCCGGCGCGGGCGTCGAAGACGTAGCGGTCGTCCTGGCCGGGGCCGACCGTGCCGCTGACCGAGGCGCTGGTGGCGCCGTGGGCGAAGTGGATGGTGGTGGCGGCCAGGACGCCGGCGGCTCCGGAGCCGGTGCCGGTGCCGGTGACCGGTCCGGCGGCGGTGGCCACGCCGGCTCCGCCGAGCAGGACGGCGGCGGTCACGCCGGCGGCGGTGAGGACCTTGCGGTGCTGGGTGTTCACGGTGCTCGTGCCTCTCGACTGGCGCGGAGGTTCGGTCCCGCTGACTGCGGTCCCGGCTCCGTCACTGGAGAGGACGCGACAGGTGCGGCAGGTGTTGCACGCGTCCTCCGCGGGTGTCACCCCGCTGGACACCCGCGACGGTTCCGCGTCGAGACACCGGTGACGCCCTCAGCCACCGCGGTGGTGGCACTCCCCGGCCCCGCCCCACCGCCACGCCAGCGGCCAGGACGCCCCTGGTCGTTCCTGCCGAGGCGCCGCCCACCCGGGGCTCGGCAGGACGTCGCCCGCTGCTCGTCACGAGATCATCGAGGTGGCTCTCAGCCCGGTGCACGTCCGCGAGTGCGAACGCCCTGACGGGCGGCTGCGACGCGGCCGGCGACCCTCGACGGTCGATCCCGGACGAACCCCGGGACGAGGGACGGCACCGCTCGGACTCGGACCCGGATCGGCAACCACAGCCGGGGACCGGCCGGTGCTGCGCCGGCGCGACGTGACCCGATCAGCCCCTTCGGCCCACGCACGCGCCCTCCGATGCTTCTCGGGTGGAGCATCCCGCGCAGTACCGCCTGATCGAGCAGGCACCTCGGCAGCAGGTGCTGCTGTGCGTGGCCGTAGCGGTCGTCGCCACCGTCAGCCAGGTGCTCCACCCGACTGCGACGGTGCTGGCGTCCTCCCCCGAGGGGCCGATCCCCACGGCCGTGTTGATCGGACGCGGGTCGTGCCGGGTCGTGATGTTCGCGGCTGCGGCGGCGGTGCTGACCTGGCGGGCCCGGGTGGTGGGGCCGGAGAGCACGGTGTGGCGCTACTTCGCCTGCGCGGCCTGGGTGGCCACCGCCGCCGCCGCGTGCGCCGGGATCCTCGACGTCCTCTCGTTGAGGGGGTCGTCGGGGGCCACCGGCGGAGGCGGGCTGGTCCTGGGGCTGGGTGTCCTGAGCGCCTGCCCGCTCATCTACCAGGGGCTCGTGCGGTGGAACCGCCACGGAACGCCGATGTCCGAGCCCGGGGACTGGCTCAACGGGGTCGGCGCCACCTTCACCCTGACCGCCGTCGGCAACCTGCTCCTGCCTGCGCTCGGCTCCCCGATCGCGCAGTGGCCCCTGTGGCAGGAGCAGTTGTGGCTGCTGCGGATGTCAGCCGAGATCGTGCTGCTGGGCAGCGCCGCCACGCTCCTGCACCTCGGCGGCCTGATCCGGGACGCGCGGGCGTGGGCGTTGCTGCTGTCCTTCGGCCTCGTCGTGGTCATCGACCTGGCCGCCGTGCACGACGCGGCCGCCGCGGCGGGCAACGGCCGGTTCTCCGAAGTGGGCTGGACCGTGGCCATCACGGCCCTGGCCGTGGCCGCCGTGATCCGCGCCGCCCCTCCTTCGTCGCGGCCGGCTACCACCGCGGCCCCCACCACCGGCGCGTTCGTCGTCCTGCTGGCCTCCATCGCCGTGCTCGCAGCCGCCGGGCTCACCAGCGGTCACCTCCACGACGACGTCGTGCACGCGGCCGCCGCGGCCGGCGCCCTGGGCGCGGTGAGCGTCTCGGTGCGCGGGATGCAGCTGGTCCGTCTCCTCGCCGACCTGGTCGCCAGCCGCCACGAGGCCCTCACCGACGACCTCACCGGGTTGGCCAACCGCCGCGCTCTCGACCGCGCTCTCAGCGATGCCCTCAGCGACCACTCCAGCGCCGATCGACCCGTCACGTTGATGCTCATCGACCTCGACGGCTTCAAGGAGGTCAACGACCGCTTCGGGCACGCGGTCGGTGACGAGTTGCTGCGCCGCGCTGGAGCGCTGCTGGAACGGACCAGCCCACCAGGAGCGGTCTGCGCCCGCCTCGGCGGTGACGAGTTCGCCATCGTGGTCCCGGCCACCCCCACGCAGACCTCCCACCAGGCGGCACGGGAACTGTTCACCACCCTGGCCGAGGCGACCTCGGCGCCAGTCATCGTCGAAGGCCGGCGTCTGCTGGCCCGCGCCAGCGTGGGCATCGCCACCACCACCACCGGTGACACCCCCGAGCAGCTGCTGCGCCACGCCGATGCGGCCATGTACCGGGCCAAGACCGCCGGCGGCGCCGGGCTCGCCGCACACGACGCCGCCGCCGCCCGGGCCGATGAGCAGCGGGGGCAGCTGGTCGAGGAGCTGAAGGTCCTGCTGCACTCCCCCGACGCCGCCGACGACCTCGACGCCGGCCGCGTCGTGGTGCACTACCAACCGCAGCTGGACGCAGACGGGCAGGTCGCCGGGGTCGAAGCCCTCGTCCGCTGGGACAACCCACGCCTGGGCCTGCTCACCCCCGACCGCTTCCTCGACCTCGTCGAGGACTACGCCCTCATGCCCGGGCTCACCACCGAGGTGATGTGGCAGGCCGCCGAGCAGGCGGTGCGCTGGACGCAGCAGGGGCACCGGTTGCGGATGTCGGTCAACCTGTCCGCCTCGTGCCTGGACCACCCCGGGCTCCTGCTCCTGGTCGACGAGGTGCTCACCCGGACCGGACTCACCCCCACCGACCTGGTCCTGGAGGTCACCGAGACCTCCCTCATGGCCAACCCGCAGGCCTCCATCGCCCGGCTGCACGACCTGGCCGCGCGCGGGGTGGACATCAGCATCGACGACTACGGCAGCGGCTACTCCTCCCTGGCCTACCTGCACGACCTTCCGGCCACCGAACTCAAGCTGGACCGCTCCCTCACCGCGCAGGTCACCACCAATCCCCGCACCGCCGACATCGTCGCCGGTACCGTCGCTCTGGCCCACCGCCTGGGCCTGCGCGTCATCGCCGAGGGGGTGGAGGACGTCACGATGCTCACCACCTTGCACGCCCTCGGCTGCGACGAGACCCAGGGCTACCTGCACGCCCGACCCATGACCGCCGACGACTGCCGAGCCTGGCTGGACGCCACCGGACCCGCCCGCACGACCGCGACCGCCACCGCGGCCGCTCCGGCCACCGCGACCACCGGCGCGACCGTGACGGCCACCAGGACGTCGACCCCCTGAGGCATCAGCGGCGAGTGGGAGCGCGGTCGACGCTGCGCCCGCAGTCCGAGGTGCCGCCGACCAGTGGTCCCACTCGTGTCGCGGTGCCCGTCCACGGACGAGGCGAGGCCGAGCACACCCGGGTACCGACTACCCGGTACGGACGCATCTCCCCGTGGTCAGCGACGTTCTGAGCGCCGAGGCCCGGCACGCATCCGACCAGCGGTCTCGCCGACGAGCGAGGTCGACGAGGACCACCGCTCGACGAGGTCGAGCTCCTCCTGGCCGAAGACGTTCGAGCCAGCGCCGGGAAAGCCCACGAGGAAACTGCCGACGGCCAGCTCCACGTCCCGGCGCCCTGGCGCCCTGGCGCCCTGGCGCAGGACCGTCCCCCGTGCCCTGACGCGTCCCGCACGGGTCAGACCGTCACAGCGGCAGCACGCACGTCGGCGACCCGGTCTCGGCCACGGACCGGTCGACGACCCGCAGGTCGTCGTCGAGGGCGAGGTGGACGACCTGGTCGGAGTCCTGCGCGGCGACGTACAGGTGCCGGCCGATCGCCACGACGTGCCGGGGGTTCACCGCTCCGATCGCGATGTCCCGCACGGGACGGGCGACACCGTCCACGACCTCGTGCACGGTGAGCACCTCGGCCCGGCGGTTCGCCACGACCAGGCCCCACGGGGCCGGGCACACCTCCGAGGGGTAGGTGCGCTGCGCCGGCGGGACGGCGGTCGCGGGGGCCACCACCGGGTCGGCGAGCAGGCCGTCCCGGACGGCGAGGGAGGTGAGCGTCGCGTCCAGCTCACCCGCGACGAACAACCGGTCCCCGACCGCGGCGGCGTGCCGGGGGCCGGTCCCCGGGGCGAGCGCCAGCGTCTGCAGGGGGTCGGGGGTCAGCCCGTCGGCACCGACGCCGTGGACGCGGACCTCGTCGGTGCCGAGGTCGAACACGGCCAGGTGGGGACCGACGCGCCGCGTCGAGTGCGGGTGGGAGGCCTCCTGCCGTTCGGTGTCCGGGCCCGACCCGTTGCCCTGCAACGTCTGCCGCAACCGACCCACCGCTCCCCCGGACAGTTCGACGACCCCGACGCCGCCGCCGTAGTTCGCGACGACGAGGAAACCGGGGACGAGGGAGAGGTGGCACGGGGACGGCCCCCCGCTGGGCGCCTCGCCGAGCAGTTCCCAGCCGCCGGGGCCGCGGCGGCGGGAGGAGACGAAACCCTCGTCGAGCTCGTGGGCGGCGTGGACGGTGCCGTCGTCCCCGGCCAGCAGGAACGACGGGGAGGGGCAGTCGGCGACGGACCCGACGGCGCCGAGGCGGCCCGTCGCGGGGTCCCGCTCGACGAGCGCGATCCCGGGCCCGCGGCCCCCCGTCGCGGCGGTGTAGGAACCGACGGCCAGCACGTGTGCGTCCACGGGACGGATCACACCACGAGCGGCCCGAACTGGTCGCCGTCGGGGTCGGCGAGCACCGTCCGGCCCGGTTCGGCCGGGGACGTCCGGGTGGCGCCCAGGGCCGGCGAGCAGCCGCCCGCCCCGTTCACCGGGGTGAGCGCTGGGACGCCGTGGCCCGCAACCCCCGGTCGAGGAACTCCACCGTCCACGTGAAGCTGTCCCCGACGTCGGTGGCGAGCTGGAAACCCCCGCCGGCCTCCAGGGTGGCGAAGCCGTGCAGGGCGCTGCGGACCACCCGCAGCGCGTGGGTCTCCTGCGCGGTGTCCACCCCGTAGCCGCGCACGACGACGGCGAGGGAGTGCAGCACGCGGGCGGTCGCGACGGCGTACTCGTCGTCGGGACCGGTGGGGCGGGCGCCCAGGGTGGCCGCGTACCGGCCGGGGTGGGCGAGGACGTACGCCCGGAACGTGCGGGCCGCGGCGTCGAGGGCGTCGCGGCCGGACAGCCCTTGCAGGGCGTCGCGCAGGGTGTCGCCGAGTTCGACGGCGGCCAGGACGGCGACGCGCCGGGTCAGGTCGGCGAGGGACTCGACGTGCTTGTAGAGCGAGGGGGTCCGGACGCCGAGGCGCTCGGCGACCAGCCCCATGCTGAGCTGGTCCAGGCCGCGTTCGTCGGCGAGGTCGGCACCGGCGGCGGTGACGGTGGCGGGGTCCAGGCCGGCCCTAGGCACGGGCGGTGGTCCGGGCGAGGAACGGCAGGACCAGCGCGAGGAGTTCGCGGGGGGTCTGGGTGTGCGGGTAGTGCCCGGCCCCGTCGATGACGGCGAGCTCCCCCAGCCCGGCGGGCAGGTCGGCGACGACCCGCTCACCCTCGGCGCGCGGGTCGGCCCAGTCGGGGTCGAGGGACCCCTCGACGACGAGGACGGGGCAGCGGACGTCACGCAGCCGTTCCCCCGCGTCGGCCGGTGAGGACGTCCCCGTGGCCCGCAGCGCCGCCATCCGCCCCGGTTCGCGCAGCACCGACTCGATGCGCGCGAGTTCGGCGTCCCAGTCGGCGGGCCGGGTCGGGAAGGCGACGTCGAGGTACTTCGCCCACCAGCCGACGCTGCCGGTGGCCGCGGCGAGGGCGAGGCGGACGGTCCCCCGGCGGTGGCGGCGGACGCGGAGCAGGCCGGCGAGGTCGAGGGACTGCCGGCGGGTGAAGGGGGCGATCTCGACGAGCCCGGCGACGAGGTCGGGGGCGGTGGCGGCGGCGATGGTGGCCGCACCCCCGCTGACGGACTGCCCGACGAGGACGGCGGGGCCACCGAGGTGGCGGACGAGGGCGAGGAGGTCCCCGGCCAGGTCGGTGCGGCTGTACCCGGGCCAGCCGACGCTGGAGTCCCCGCAGCCGCGCAGGTCGACGGCGGCGACGCGGTACCCCGCGGCGGCCAGGGCGGGGGCGACGAACCGGTAGGAGTGCCGGCTGTCCCCCATCCCGTGGGCCAGGACGACGAGCGGGCCCTCGCCGTGCACGTCGTAGGCGATGGTGCCCCCGTCGATCCGCAGGTGCTCGGTCATGACGACCCCTCTCAGCTAATGTAATTAGCTTAAAGCTAAGAGGATTAGCCGAGCGCGTCAACCCCCGGCGCCCACCCGCCGTCCTGCTCCCGCGCGAGCGGTGGCGGTGCGGCCCCGCGGCGGTCCGGGCGGGTGCGCTCGCCGGCGTCCCCGGCGTGCCGGACCCGCTTGTGCGCGTACATCGCCGCGTCGGCCCGGTCGAGGAGCGCCTCGGGCGAGCACGGCACACCGGTGACGGCCACCCCGACGCTCGCCCCCACCACCACGGTGGCGCCGTCCGGGAGGGCCACGGGCGCCTCGAGCTGCGCGCGCAGCCGCACCGCCACGGCGTCGGCCTGCGCGGGGCCGGCGAGGTCGGTGAGGACGACCACGAACTCGTCGCCCCCCGTCCGCGCGACGGTCCCGGTCCGGCGCAGGACCTCGTCCAGGCGCCGCCCGGTCTCCCGCAGCAGCACGTCCCCCGCGGCGTGGCCGTGCACGTCGTTGACGGCCTTGAAGCCGTCCAGGTCGACGAACAGGACGGCGGTGAGCGCTCCGGGTCGTGCGGCCGCCACGGCCGGCACCAGGTCCCGCACCAGCCCCCGCCGGCTCAGCAGGCCGGTGAGCGTGTCGTGCAGCGCGGCGTGCTCGAGCAGTTCCATGCTCGAGCGACGTTCGGACTCCAGCGCCCGGGCCGCCTCCTGGGCCCGGCGGGCGATGTCGGCCGCGTTCGCCACCTGCGGGCACATCATCAGCAGCAGCACGACCGTGATCAGCGTGCCGCGGGAGGGGTCGACGAGGCTGTCGACCCACCCGGCGGCCTGCGCGGCCACCGCCGCCGCCGACGTGAGGACCGCCGCGGAGCAGCCGCCGAGGAGCTGGCCGCGGGTCGGGCGCACCTGCACGGCGTGGGCGGCGACACCGGCGGCCGCGACCGGAGCCAGGACCCCGAACCCGAGCACGGTCAGGATCGCCACCGGGAACAGCATGCCCGTGAGGACGATCGGGGCACCCCGCCCCGCCGCGTCGCGCCGTTCCAGGGGCAGTCTCACGGGGGGAGCCGCCATCGCCCCCAGGAGGGCACCGGCGAGGGCGCACGCCGCGGCCGGCACGTGCAGGTCCACCACCGTGACGACGAGCCAGCGCAGGCCCAGGCAGAGCGCGGCGACGCTGGAGGCCCAGACGAGGACCACGGCGACCGCTCGCGCGCCGGAGGCCGTCGGGGGGTTCACCCCGGGTAGGTCGACGTGTTCAGGAGCGCCCTTGAGCCGGTGCTGCGCCCGCCCGGGACCCCGGGGGGCCCCGGCGACACCGCCGGCCACCGCGGTCACGCGTCGTCGTCGTACGCCTCGCGCAGCCGGCGCAGCCACTGCGCCGGGGCGTCCCGGAACTGCTCCGGCGGGTCGGGCCAGCCGGCCAGCGCGCGGTCCCAGCTGTCGGTGCGCGTGACGACGCCCAGCCGCACCCCCAGGTCCACGGCGCGCCGGGGAACCCCGGGCCAGCGGGCCAGGTAGGCGGCCAGGGGTTCGGGCGAGCCGTCCCAGGCGACGAGCAGGCTCGTGAAGGGGTGCGCGACGCACGCGTCGCCCCAGTCGAAGACGCGGCCGCCGCGGGCGAAGACGTTCCCGTCGTGCAGGTCGTCGTGCTGGATCGTGGGCGCCGGACCCAGCTCGGCGAGTTCGGCGGCCTCCTCGGTGACCCGGCCCAGCAGCGGCAGGACGTCCGGGGCCCAGCGCCGGGCCAGCCGTTCGAACGCGGCGGGCAGCAGCGGCAGGCGCAGGTCGGGGACGCCGAGGGCGACGAGCTCGTCGACGTGGGCCCCGGTCGTGCGCTGCGTCTGCGCGTAGCCGGCGAGCACGTCCGCCCACGAGGGGCCGGGGGCCTCGCGCAGCGTCGGGCCACCGTCGGGCAGCAGGACGGTGCCGAGGTCCTCGTCGACGGCGAGGGGTTCGAGGTTGTGCGGGGCGCCCCACCGCGCGAGGGCCGCCAGCAGCCGCACCTCGTGGCGGGTGCGCTCGGGACAGGCCTTGAGCCAGACCGGGCCGGCCGGGGTCGGGATGCGCCACACCGTGGACCACGGACGGTCCTTGACCAGTTCCGGGGTCCCGGCGTCGGGCACCCGGCTCAGGGCCCAGTCCAGGGCAGCGGCGAGGTCGGCGGAGCGGGACACCTCAGCGGACGCGGTCGGGTTTCCAGACCACGAGCGCGGTGGACCGGGCGGTGGAACGCTGCGCCTCGGGCCGGCGCCCCACGGAGGTCGCGACGATGTCCCCGGCCACCCCGGCGGCGAAGATCCGCCGGGCCTGCTGCCGCACGTGCGCGATCTCGGCCTCCAGCTCCTCGACGCGGTGGCCCAGGGCGAGGACCTGGTTCTCCAGGTCCAGGATGCGCTTGATGCCCGCGAGGTTCACGCCGTCCTCCTGGGACAGCCGCTGCACCTCGCGCAGCTGCGCGATGTCGCGCGCGGAGTACCGCCGCCCGCGCCCCGGCGCCCGGCTGGGCGAGACGAGGCCGAGGCGGTCGTACTGGCGCAGCGTCTGCGGGTGCATCCCCGCGAGGTCGGCCGCGACCGAGATCACGAACAGCGCCGTCTCGGCGTCCACGTCCTGGTCGTACACCTCTCCCTCTCCTCCCTGGGACCGGGCCCCCGCACGGCCGGGCACGGGCGTGCCCGACCGCGCGGGGGTGGGTTCAGCTGCGGGCGCGCTCGGCCAGCCCGGCGCGCGGGTCCTCACCGGCCGTCGCCTCCGCGAACGCCTCGACGGCGGCGCGCACGGCGCCGTCGACCCGCTGCGGGACGACCACCTCGATCGTGACGAACAGGTCGCCCCGCTCGTCGGTGGACCGCGAGCGCTTCACGCCCCGGCCCTTCAGCCGCAGCGAGCGCCCCGAGGGGGTGCCCGCGGGGACCTTCACCCGGACGGTCGCGCCGTCCAGGGTCGGGACCTCCACGGTGGCTCCCAGGACGGCCTCGCCGAACGAGACCGGCAGGGTCATGCGCAGGTCGTCGCCGTCGCGGCGGAACACCGGGTGCGGTTCGACGTGCACGGTGACCAGCAGGTCGCCGTTCTGGCCGCCCGCACCGGCCAGGCCCTGGCCGCGCAGCCGCACCTTCTGGCCGTCGCGGACGCCCTGCGGCAGCCGCGCGTTGACCGTGCGGGCCGGGCCGCCGCGCGGGTCGGGGACCCGCAGGGACACCGTCTTGCCCTCCAGGGCGTCGCGGAAGGAGACCCGCGCCGAGGCGTCGAGGTCCTGCCCGCGCTGCGGAGCGCGGGTGCCGCCGAAACCACCGGGGAAACCCCCGCCCCCGGCGCCCGCACCGCCCTGGCTGAACAACCCGCCGAGCAGGTCCTCGAACCCGCCGCCGCCGGCGCCGCCGGGCGTGCCGAACCGCACACCCCCGGGGGCGCCGCCGCGACCCTGGTTGAACAGCCCGCCGAGCAGGTCCTCGAACCCCGCGCCGCCGCCGGCGCCGCCGGCTCCCCCGGAGGAGAACCGGGCGCCACCGCCGACCATGGCGCGGATGCCGTCGTACTGCTGGCGCTGCTCGGGGTCGGACAGGACCGCGTAGGCCTCGCCGACCTCCTTGAACTGCTGCTCGGCCGCCGCGTCACCGGGGTTGGCGTCCGGGTGCAGCGTGCGGGCCTTCTTGCGGTAGGCCTTCTTGATCTCGGCCGCGTCGGCGTCGTGGGAGACGCCGAGGATCGCGTAGAAGTCCTTCTCGGCCCAGTCCTGCATGCTCATCGACGTCCCCCTCCCTCGAAACCTGCCGGAACCGCGGTCATCCCTGCGGGTCGGCCACCGCGACGCGGGCCGGGCGCAGGACGCGCTCGCCGAACCGGTAACCCGGCTGCAGCACCTTCACGCACGTCGCCACCTCGTACTCGTCGGAGTGGCTGTGCATGAGGGCCTCGTGCACGGCCGGGTCGAACGGTTCACCGTCCTGGCCGTAGCGCTCGAGGCCGAACCGCGTCAGCGTCGCCTCCAGCTTGTCCGCGATCGCCACGAACGGGCCGGTGAGGTCGCCGTGCTGACGGGCCAGGTGGATGTCGTCCAGGACCGGCAGCAGGGCCTCGGCCACGCCCGCGAGCGCCGCGTTCTTGGCGACGTCGCGGTCGCGGTCGACGCGCTTGCGGTAGTTCACGTACTCCGCGTTCAGCCGCTGCAGCTCGTCGAGCCGCTGGGCCGCGAGGGCCTGCGCCGCGTCGAGCTCGGCCGAGGCGCCGTAGGACTCGGCGCCGTCGTCCGGGCCGCCCACGGTGGGCTGCGCCGGCGTCTGCTGCGCAGCCTGCTCGGGGGCGGCCTCACCGCGGACCTCGCCCGTCTCGGGGTCGATGCGCCGGTTGTCGCGGACGACGGTGGGTTCGGAGAACTCCTCCGCCATCACTTGTCCTTCTCGTCGTCGACGACCTCGGCGTCCACCACGTCGTCGTCGGACGCGGACGGCTTGGTGAAGTCGGGGCCGGCGGACGCACCGGCGTCACCGGCGGACGCACCCTCGGACTGCTGCGCGGCGTACAGCGCCGAGCCCAGTTCCTGGGAGGCCTGCGCGACGGCGTCGGACTTGGCCTTGATCTCGGCCGCGTCGGTGCCGTTGAGGGCCGTCTTCAGCTCCGCCACAGCGGCTTCGACCTTGGCCTTGCCGTCGTCGGGCAGCTTGTCGGAGTTGTCCGCGACGAACTTCTCGGTCTGGTAGACGAGCGCCTCGGCCTGGTTGCGGGCCTCGGCCTCCTCGCGGCGCTGCTTGTCCTCGTTCGCGTGCTGCTCGGCGTCCTTGACCATGCGCTCGATGTCCTCCTTCGACAGCGCGCTGCCGCCGGAGATGGTCATCGACTGCTCCTTGCCCGTGCCGCGGTCCTTCGCGTTGACGTGCACGATGCCGTTGGCGTCGATGTCGAAGGTGACCTCGACCTGCGGCACGCCGCGCGGGGCGGGGGCGATGCCGGTCAGCTCGAACGTGCCCAGCGGCTTGTTGTCGCGGGCCAGCTCGCGCTCGCCCTGGAACACCTGGATGAGCACCGAGGGCTGGTTGTCGTCGGCGGTCGTGAAGACCTCCGAGCGCTTGGTCGGGATGGCCGTGTTGCGCTCGATGAGCTTGGTCATGATCCCGCCCTTGGTCTCGATGCCCAGGGACAGCGGGGTGACGTCGATGAGCAGGACGTCCTTGCGCTCGCCCTTGAGGACACCGGCCTGCAGGGCGGCGCCGATGGCGACGACCTCGTCCGGGTTGACGCCCTTGTTGGGCTCCTTGCCGCCGGTCAGCTCCTTGACGACGTTCGTCACCGCGGGCATGCGGGTGGAACCACCCACGAGCACGACGTGGTGGATGTCGGCGAGCTTGACGTCGGCGTCGCGGATGACGTCGTGGAACGGCTTCTTGGTGCGGTCCAGCAGGTCCTGGGTCATCTGCTCGAACTGCGCGCGGGTCAGCTGCTCGTCCAGGTGGACGGGGCCGTTCTCCGTCATCGACAGGTACTGCAGCGAGATGCCGGTGCTGGTGGCCGTCGACAGCTCCTTCTTGGCCTGCTCGGCGGACTCCCGCAGGCGCTGCATCGCGATCTTGTCCTTGGACAGGTCGATGCCGTAGGCGCCCTGGACCTTCTTCAGCAGGTGGTCGACGATGCGCTGGTCCCAGTCGTCACCACCGAGGTGGTTGTCGCCGGAGGTGGCGCGGACCTGGATGGTGGAGAAGCCGTCGTCGTCCTTGCCGACCTCGAGCAGGGAGACGTCGAAGGTGCCGCCACCGAGGTCGAAGACGAGGATGAGCTCGTCCTCCTTGCCCTTCTCCAGCCCGTAGGCGAGGGCGGCCGCGGTGGGCTCGTTGATGATGCGCAGGACGTTCAGGCCGGCGATCTCGCCGGCCTCCTTGGTGGCCTGGCGCTGGGCGTCGGAGAAGTACGCGGGCACGGTGATGACGGCGTCGGTCACGGCCTCGCCGAGGTAGCTCTCGGCGTCGCGCTTGAGCTTCTGCAGGATGCGGGCGCTGATCTCCTGCGGGGTGTACTTCTTGTCGTCGATGGAGACGTTCCAGTCGGTGCCGACGTGGCGCTTGACGGACCGGATGGTCCGGTCGACGTTGGTGACGGCCTGGCGCTTGGCGATCTCCCCGACCAGCACCTCGCCGTTCTTGGCGAACGCGACGACGGACGGCGTGGTGCGACCGCCCTCGGCGTTCGCGATGACCGTCGGTTCCCCACCCTCGAGGACGGAGACGACGGAGTTGGTGGTCCCGAGGTCGATGCCGACCGCACGTGCCATGGTGGTTGCCCTCCCGAGCGACTGACTGTTGAGCCTTCCTCACTCAAGTTCGCCGACCGCTGCCCGCCTGTCAAGCGGAGAGCGTCGAACTTGAGTCTGATGGGCTCAACTACCGAGCACCCCCTCTTGTTCCCGCCCCCTCTTCCCGCTCGAAGCACGGTCCGGGCCCTCGCACGCGCGCAGGGAGGGCCCGGACCGTGCTTCGAGCGGGAACCCGCGGCCCCCCTCGCACGCTCACCCGGCGTGGAACCGCTGCGTCGCGTCCCCCTGCACTTCGACGACACGTCCAGGGCGGGGATGACGCACGTCAACCTCTCCGCCGTCCGCGGCGACGGCGAGCACCTGTGGGTCGCCGGCGACGAGACCGCCACCGTCGAACGCCTCACGGCCGTCCGCACCGGCGGGCACGTCACCTCCTACGACCACCAGGTCACCGTGGCGCTCGCCGACCTCGTCGACCTGCCCGGCCCCCCGCACGAGGAGGCCGACGTCGAGGGCCTGGCCCGCAGCGGCCCGTGGCTGTGGGCCGTCGGCTCGCACAGCCTCAAGCGCAAGCGCGTCCGCGCCGGCGACAGCGACGTCAAGGCCCGCGCGCGGCTCGGGCGGGTCGTCCGCGAGGCCAACCGCTTCGTCCTCGTCCGGCTGCCCGTCGACCCCGCGACCGGGCTGCCGGCCCGCGAGGTCCGCCTCGACGGCGAGACCCTCACCGCGGCCGTCCTCGGCGCCCACGACGACGACCTCACCCGCGAGCTGCGCGACGACGACCTGCTCGCCCCCTTCCTGCGCATCCCCTCCAAGGACAACGGCCTCGACGTCGAGGGCGTCGCCGTCCACCGCTCCGCGGCCGGGACCCGCCTGTACGTCGGGCTGCGCGGGCCGGTCCTGCGCGGGTGGGCCGTCCTGCTGGAACTGCGCCCCCGGACCCACCGCAAGCACCCCGGGCGCCTGCAGCTGGACGACCTCGGCGACGGCACGCGCCACCGGGTGCACCTGCTGGACCTGCAGGGCCTGGGCGTCCGCGACCTGTGCCCCGACGGCGACGACCTGCTCGTGCTCAGCGGCCCGTCGATGGCGCTGTCCGGCCCGGTGCGCGTGCACCGCTGGGCCGGGGGGTGCGTCACCGACGCCGCGGAGGTCGTGCGCGCCGCGGACCTGCCCGTCGTGCACGAGCTGCCGCACGGGCGCGGCGAGGACCACCCCGAGGGGATCGCCGTCGTGGGCGGGGAGCTCCTCGTCGTCCTGGACTCCCCCGCGGCGTCCCGGCACACCCACGACGGCGGGGTGCTCGCCGACGTGTGGCCGCTGGGCTGAGGGCCCGGCGTCCGTCCCCCGGTCCGCGGCGCCGCGACGATCGGCCGATGGGCACCCGGCGGTGCCGCGCCAGGATCGGGGGGTGAGCGTCGAAGGGGAGCAGCGCGCCCGGGGCCGCCGGTGGGCCGTGCCGTCGCTGGTGCTGGGGATCGTCCTGGTCGTCGCGGGGGTGGCCTTCCACGGCGTGGCCGCCGCGCACCGGCCCTCCGGGCCCGGGGGTTCGGACACGTGGGAGACGGTGCTGGACCACGCCGCGCTGGGCTGGGCGGCGTACGGCGCCGTGGCCGCCGGCGTGTTCCTCACGGTGCGCGGCTGGAACTCGCGCGGTGGGCGCTGAGCCGGGACGCGGTCCCGGGGCCGTGCGGGTCCGGCGGCCGCCCGCAGCTCCTCACGCGACGCGGAACACCGGCCACCCGATCTCCGTGCGCCAGGCGGCCGGGTCGGCCGTCTGGCGGGGCCCGACGCGGTAGACCTCCCGCACCGGCCCGGCCACCGACATCGCGTTCTCCACGACCCAGGTGCCGAGCTGGCCGTAGGTGACCTCCACGCCGTCGTGCTCGCCGGCGTGGGTGGTCACCGCCAGCTCCGCGGCCGGCAGGGTCGCGGGGTGGACCCGTCCCGTGCGCGGCGGGACGGCGGTGGGCAGGTAGACGAGCACGTGGCCGCGGCCCTCCTCGAACAGCGCGTTGTCGTAGGTCCCGCCCGGTGGCCCCGTCACGGCGTCCCCCACGGCCGCCTCCAGCTCGGCCACCGCGCCGGCGAACCACGCCTCGACGTCGCCGTCGCCGATCACCGCCTCCACCGCGGCGACCGTGCGGGCCGGTTCGGCCCGCAGCTCGACCTCGATCGGCGCGGGATCGGGCCGCAGGAGCCGGCGCAGCGAGGTGACCGCCGCCCGGGTGCGGTCCAGCTGCTCCTCCAGGCGCTGCAGGTGCTCGGCGACCAGGGCCGAGCGGACACCGGGGTCCGGCGTCCGCAGGATCCGCTGCACGTCGCCCAGGGGGACGTCGAGTTCCCGGAGGCGGCTGATGACCTGGGCGGTCGGGATCTGCTCGAGGGAGTAGTAGCGGTAGCCGGTGGCCTCGTCCACCACGGCCGGTTCCAGCAGGGCGCCCTCGTGGTAGCGGCGCAGGGTGCGCACGCTCAGGTGGGTCAGGCGGGAGAACTCCCCGATGGTCAGCACCCCGCCAGTGTGGGGGCTCCCCCCGGGGGAGGGTCCAGCGCTTGACCCTCCACGACCGCGAGGCCGCACGGTGACGGCATGACGAACACAGACCTCCGGTCCGACGCCCTCCCGACCACCGTCCGCGACTTCCTCGCGGCCAGCACCGCCCACGACGCCGACACGGCCTCGGCGTTCCTCGCCGAGGACGTCGTGGTCGTCGACCAGGACGAGACCTTCAGGGGTCGCGACGAGGTGCACGCCTTCGTCCGCGACGCCGGCGCCGAGTTCGAGTACACGACCGAGCAGACCGGCGCCCGCCGCGTCGACGACGAGCACTGGGTGGTGACCCTTCGCATCGAGGGGACCTTCCCGGGCGGCGTCGCCGACCTGGACTACCGCTTCACCCTGCGCGGCGACCTCATCAGCGAACTCGTCATCGCCAACCACGACGCCTGAGCACACCCGGGAACCACCGGACACCAGAGGGAAGAAGGAGGACAAGCATGTCCAGCGGGGAACGCGACCGCCTCGACGGCCGCCGCGCGCTCGTCACGGGCGGTTCGAAGGGGACGGGCGAGGCCGTCGTCGCCCGCCTGCGGGAGATGGGGGCGGACGTGTGGACCACGGCCCGCACCGTGCCCGACAGGTACGACCGGCCCGACCGGTTCATCGCGGCGGACACCGCGACCGTCGAGGGCACCCGGTTCGTGGCGGACCGCATCACCGAGGAGGCCGGCGCGCTCGACGTCCTCGTGCACGTCGTCGGGGGTTCCTCGACGCCGCCGGGCGGGTTCGCGGCCACCACCGACGAGCAGTGGCTGGGCGAGATCGCCCTGAACCTCCTGGGCGCCGTCCGCCTGGACCGGGCGCTGCTGCCGGCGATGCTGGAGAAGGGGTCGGGCGTGGTGCTGCACTTCACCTCCATCCAGCGGGAACTGCCGCAGCACGACGCGACCCTGGCGTACGCGGCGGCCAAGGCGGCGCTGCGCACGTACAGCAAGGGCCTGGCCAACGAGCTCGCGCCCCGCGGGGTCCGGGTCAACGCCATCAGCCCCGGCGGGATCGAGACCGAGGCCTACGAGCGGTTCGTGGACCGGATCGCCGAGGGCAACGGCCTCACCCGCGAGGCCGCCGAGCAGACCGTCTTCGACTCCCTCGGCGGGGTCCCGCTGGGACGGTTCGCGCGACCCGAGGAGGTCGCCGACCTGGTCGGTTTCCTCGTGTCCGACCGCGCGTCGGCCGCCGTGGGCGCCGAGTACGTCATCGACGGCGGCACGGTCCCGACCGTCTGAACCGGCGACGGGGCGGCGGCGTGACCGTCGCCGCCCCGCCCGCACCCCCCGCAGACCCCCGGACGACGAGGAAACCCGTGACCAGCAGCACCACCGAGACGCCCACCGCCCAGCCGGTCGGGCCCCCACCACCCTTCGACCCCGAACTCGCCCCCGTCGTGGCCGCGCTGACCAGCACCCGCCCCCCGGACGCGTACCGCCCGGACACCATCGCCGAGATGCGCCGCCCCGTCCCCGGCGTACCGGTCCCGACCGCGGACGTCCTCTCGCGCGGCGGCGCCTACCGCGTGCACGAGAGGACCGTGCCCGGCCCGGACGGGGACCCGGACGTCGCGCTGCTCGTCTGCCTCCCCCGGCACGCGCGCACGCCGGCCCCGGCCCTCTACTTCGTCCACGGCGGCGGGATGATCCTCGGGGACAACCGGTTCGGCCTCCCGCAGGTGCTGGACCTGGCCGAACCGCTGGGCGCGGCGGTCGTCTCGGTCGAGTACCGGCTCGCACCCGAAACCCCCCACCCCGGTCCCGTCGAGGACAGCTACGCCGGTCTGCGCTGGCTGTCCGAGCACGCCGGGGAACTCGACGTGGACCCCGGGTCCGTCGTCGTCGCCGGCACGAGCGCCGGCGGCGGACTGGCCGCGGGCGTCGCGCTCGCGGCCCGCGACCGCGGGGGCCCGGCGATCGCGGGGCTGCTGCTCCTGAGCCCCATGCTCGACGACCGCAACGACTCGCCCTCCGCGCGCCAGATGCGCGGCCTGGGCGTGTGGGACAGCAGTTCCAACGAGACCGGCTGGAACGCGCTCCTCGGCGAGGGCGTGCGCGGGGGGCCGGACGTGTCCCCGTACGCCGCGCCCGCCCGGGCCGAGGACCTCTCCGGCCTGCCGCCCACCTTCATCGACGTCGGCTCGGCCGAGACGTTCCGCGACGAGGACGTCGCGTTCGCGAGCCGGCTGTGGCGTGCCGGTGGCCGCGGCGAGCTGCACGTCTGGCCCGGCGGTTTCCACGGGTTCGACGTCGTGGCCCCGGCCGCGACGCTCTCGCAGGACGCGGTCGCCGCCCGCGCGGCGTGGTTGCGGCGCCTGGTGGGCGGGTAGGGGCACCGGGCGTTCCGGGGACCTGGCGGCAGCGCCACGACCGCGACACGGTCCCCGGGGGCGGTGGCCGTCAGCGGGTGCAGACTGGTCCCGTGGACGACCTCACCGCCTGGAAACGGCTGGCACCGGCCGGACTGCTGCTGGTCGGGGCCGGGCTGAGCACCGCCGTCGACGCCGCCCAGCGCCGGGCGTCGGGTGCGGCGACGCTGCGGTGGGGAGGGCAGGGGACCGTGGGGCTGGTGCTGGTGAACGCCGGCCTGTGCCTGTTCGGCGAATCGGTGAAGCGCCGGACCCGTCACGAACTCGCGCCCCGCACCGCGGGCTGAGCGCGCCTCCTCACCGCGTGGAGGAGCGGTACGCGGACCCGCCGAGTCCCCCTCGGACCGCTGGTGACGATCCCACGACCCGGCCCCGGCTCCGCAGGCCACGGCCCGCGCTCGTCCTGCGGGGGCGGGAGCAGGGGTCGCTGGGTAGCCTGCAGGTCTCGGGGACGCGTCGAACACCGTGCGCACGATCGCCTGGACGTGGGAGTGGTGGGTTGAAGGTCATGGATCTCCGGGCAGGCCCCACCACGGTCCCCTCCGCGCGCGGGAGCGCGCCCGAGGGCGGCCGGCGGCAGCGGTGAGCACCGACGACACCCCCGGCACCCCCGACACTCCTGACGGCACTCCCGACCGCGGCTCCAGCGACGGCTGCGGGCCGGTCGACGGCGGTCCGGTCGACTTCGGTGACGACGAGGCGGTCCACGGCGACCACCGCTGGAGGGCGGCGGCGTTGCGCCAGCTGCCCTACTACGTCCAGGTCTTCCGCGGCCCGGACCACGTGAACGTCGGGGAGACCGACGAGGTCGTCGCCCTCTACGGGGACCAGCGCAACGTGGGCCGGCAGATCGCCGACTACCTCACCGGGGCCGAGGGTCAGGGGCTGATCGAGATGCTCGACCGCGTCTACGCCGGTGAGCGGCTCACCGCCCGTGGTGTGCGCTTCGGCGTCGTGACGGCCGCCGGCTCCGCGCAGGAGGTCTTCGCCGACATGGACTTCCTGCCCCTGCGCGACGCCTCCGGCCACGTCGTCGGTTCCATCGCCAGCGGCCACGACGTCACCGACCAGGTCCGCGCCGACCACGAGCAGGCGGCTGAGGCCGTGGAGCTGTCGCGGCGCTACCGGCGGGCCACCGACGTCATCGAGGAGGTGCAGCGGGCGCTGCTGCCGGCCCGGTTGCCGGTGCTCCCGGGCGTGGAGGTGGCCGCCAGCTACGTCGTCGGCGGCGCCGAGCAGGCCGCCGGTGGGGACTGGTTCGACGTGCTGGCCCGCCCCGACGGGACCGTGGCTGCGGTCGTCGGCGACGTGGTGGGGCACGGGGTCGCGGCGTCGGCGGTCATGGCGCAGCTGCGCGCGGTGGCCCTGGAACGCCTGGACGCCGGTGCGGACCCGGCGCAGGTGGTCACCGCCTTGGACCGCTTCACCCGGGTCGTGCCCGCGGCGCGCTCGGCGACGGTGTGCGTGCTCGTGCTGGGCCCCGACGCCGGTTCCGGCCGGCGCGCGGTGGCGTACTGCGCGGCCGGTCACCCCCCGCCGCTGGTCCTCAACCTCGAGGGCGGCAGCCGTTACCTGGATCCCAGCGGTGCTCCGCCGCTGGGCCACACCAGCACGAGCACCGGCGCGGCCGGGGGTCGCGCCGGTGTCCGGGGCAGCATCGGCCCGAGGACCGGGCGCAGCGTCCAGCACGCCGGGCTGGGTGCGGGTGAGCTGGTGCTGCTGTACACCGACGGGATCGTCGAGCGGCCCGGGGTGGCGGCGACGGTCGGGACGGTGGAGCTGGCCCAGGTGGCGGCGGCGGCCGCGGCCGACGGGTTGATGCCGGTGTTCACGCTGGCCTCGGCGGTGGATCGGGTGAGCGTGCAGACGCTGGAGCGGTTGACCCGCGAGACCGGGTCGGTCGACGACGTCACCCTGCTGGCGCTGCAGCCGGTGACGCCGTCGCCGGACCTGCACCTGCACACGCACCTGACCCGGTCGGGGATCCCGGCGGTGCGGGCTGCGCTGCGCCGGTGGCTGGGGGCGGAACGGGTGGCGCTGCTGGCCGTGGACCAGCTCGACGAGGTCGTCAGCGAGTTGCTGGAGAACGTCGTCGAACACGCCTACGGCAGCCCCGGGGACCCCGGGGGCCTCGTGCGCGCGGAAGGTGGCGGCCCGGTCACCGTGCACGCCCACCTCGACGACCTGGGCCTGATCACGTTGAGCGTCGCCGACGAGGGCACCTGGGTGCCGCGGCCGGAGCCGGTGGCCGGCCGGGGGCTGGGCCTGACCTTCGCGCAGGACTTCGCCGAGCAGGTGCACGTCGAGTCCTCAGCGGCCGGCAGCACCGTCACCGTCGTGTTCCGTCCGTGGAAGTCCCCCCGCGGTGCGGCCCCGGTGGCCCCGCGGCGGGTGCCGGGGTTCTTCGACACCTACACCCAGCACCACCAGGGGCGGTCGGTGGTGACGGTGCGCGGGCCGGTCGACGCGGCCAACGCGGCCGAGCTGGACTCGCAGCTGGCGTTGAGCGTGGTGCCGGGGGCCGCTCCGGTGCAGGTGGACCTGCAGGAGGTGACGGTGCTGTCCAGCGCGGCCCTGCACGCCCTGCGCCGGCGCCTGGACCAGGCCGAGCGGGTCGGGGTCCAGGTCAGCCTGCTGAGCAGCCCCGGCACCGTCGCCCAGCAGGTCCTGGCCCTGGCCGGGATGGACACGGGCCCCGGCGGCGGCACCGGCACCGGTCCGTGAGGGGGTGAGCCCCCGACCGGGTGCCTGGCCGGCTGGTCGCGGTGGTCGCGGTCAGCGGCGGGCGGGCGCCCCGACCGAGGGGGCCGGCCCGTCGATGACCTCGCCGTAGCGCTCGGCCTCGATCTGCTGCAGCGTCTTGCCCTGCGTGGCGGGGGCGAAGACCGTGCCCACGACCAGCGCCACGACGAGCAGCCCGATCATGACGGTGCCGACGAAGGGCACGCCCTGCTCGGTGAGCAGCGTCGGGAACCAGTAGCTGAGCAGCCCCACCGCGCAGCGGGCCGCGAAGAACAGGACGCCCTGGGCGCTGGCGCGGTACGGCGTGGCGAACAGCTCCGAGGTCCACACGCTGTAGAACGCCTGGGCGCCGATGCCCGCGGCCAGGCCCCACAGCAGGGCGTACCCCAGCAGCGTCGGCAGGCTCCCGTCGGCGAAGACGAGCAGCGCCCAGGCGACGATGCCCATGACGGCGCCCAGGGCGTACAGCGCGCGGCGGCTGACCCTGTCGCCGTAGCGCATGAAGCCCACGAGGGTCGCCACGACGGTGCACGCCCACACGAGGACCTGCAGCAGGTTCTGCTCCGTGGCGCTCTCGACGCCGGCGGCCTGGTAGACGCGCGGCATGAAGATGCCGGCCTGGCCGGCCACGGTGTTCCAGAACGCGTAGACGCCGAAGAGGAACAGCAGGGCGGTGAGGTTGGCCCGCCGGGAGAACAGCCCGCGCAGGCCCCGGCCGCCGGAGGCCCGCTGCGCGGTGGCGCCGGCGGTCGTCTCGTCCTTCCAGATCGCCGACTCCGGCAGCCCCTGGCGGACCCACCAGGTGACGGCGGCGACGACGAACAGGTGCAGGAAGATCAGGCGGTTGCCCAGCAGGCCCAGGCCGCCGAGGGCGACGGCCAGCGCGAACCCGACGAGGGGGCCGATCGACCAGGCCAGCTGGGCCGTGCCGACGTGCCGGGCGCGGTGCTGCGCGGGGGCCTCCTCGGCGATGTACGTCCACGACGCCGGGACACCGGCCCCGACGGCGATGCCGGTGAGGACGAACCCGACGAGCAGCATCGGGTAGCTGACGGAGAACGCGGCCAGCAGGACACCGACCATGTAGAGGACGAGGTCGTAGGTGTAGATGAACTTGCGGCCCAGGCGGTCGCACAGCGGGCCGCCGACGGCCGCGCCGATCGCCGCGCCGAAGGCGTTGGCGGACAGGGCCGCCAGCAGGCCGACCGCGGCGTCGCCGATCCCGAAGCGCTCCTGCCAGTTCGTCAGGCTGACGGCGATCGCGATGATCGAGCCGGCCTCGATGTAGTTCGACATGGCGACCGCGATGGTCGCCTTCCACCCCGTGGTGGTCTTGGCTCCGAGCGCCACTGCTCCTCCTGGCTCGTCGTCGAGTGGTTCTGGCGGGTCTAGTCGAGGTGGAAGTACTCGACGAGCCGTTCGCGCGGCCGGTCGCCGCTCGTCCCGGCCGGCGCCGGCTGGAAGTACCGGCCCATCGTCGCCTCCCAGCGCGCGGAGACCTCCTCGCGCTCCATGGCCGTCGTGGTGGCCTCGAAGTCGTCGGTCTCGCAGTACCCGACGACGAGGCCGTCCCCGGCGCGCAGGAAGAGGGAGTAGTTGCGCCACCCCGTGCGGGTCAGGGCCTCCAGCACCTCGGGCCACACCTCGGCGTGGACCTGCAGGTACTCCTGGACCAGCTCGGGCCGCAGGTGCAGCAGGAAGCAGGCGCGCTCCGTCACGTGATCTCCTCCGCGGGGTCGCCGACGACCCGGACCGGCTCCTGAGACGATTCAAAAGAGCCCGCGGGCAGTCTGGAGGCGCCTTCCCCGCCGCGTCAAGCGTCTGCGCGGCCGCCCCGGGACCGCCCCGCGACCGCTCGGGGCACCTTCTTGTGAAACGTGTCAAAGTCGGAGTACGGTCCTCCTGCGTGACCGCGCTGGACGACGATGGAGTTGGAGCCACCATGACGATCACCGGACCCACCCGCGACCGTGTGCTCTCCGCGTTGCGGACCCAGACCATCGAACTGCCCTCGTGGGCGTTCGGGAACTCCGGCACCCGCTTCAAGGTGTTCGGCAGCCCCGGGACCCCCCGCGACCCCTTCGAGAAGCTCTCCGACGCCGCCCAGGTCCACCGGTACACCGGGATCACGCCGCGGGTGTCCCTGCACATCCCGTGGGACCTCGTGGAGGACTACGGCAAGCTCGCCGCCCACGCCACCGACCTCGGCGTCACGATCGGGACGATCAACTCGAACCTGTTCCAGGACGACGACTACAAGCTCGGTTCCCTGACCCACCCGGACCCGCGCGTGCGGGCCAAGGCCGTCGCCCACCACGCCGAGTGCGTCGACGTCATGCGCGCCACCGGGTCGAAGGAACTCAAGCTGTGGCTGCCCGACGGGACCAACTACCCCGGCCAGGACGACCTGCACGACCGCCAGGAACGCCTCGCCGAGTCGCTGCAGCAGGTCTACGCCCTGCTCGACGACGACCACCGGCTCGTCCTGGAGTACAAGTTCTTCGAGCCGGCGTTCTACGCCACCGACGTGCCCGACTGGGGCACCTCGCTGCTGCACTGCCTGGCCCTGGGCGAGCGGGCCAAGGTCGTCCTGGACACCGGCCACCACGCCCCCGGCACGAACATCGAGTTCATCGTCGTCCAGCTCCTGCGCGCCGGCCGGCTGGGCGCGTTCGACTTCAACTCCCGCTTCTACGCCGACGACGACCTCATGGCCGGGGCGGCCGACCCGTTCCAGCTGTTCCGGATCCTCTACGAGATCGTCCGCGCCGGCGCCCTGGCCCCCGCGCACGGGCCCGGCGTCCCCTGGGACCCCGCGGGCCCGGGGGTGAACTTCATGCTCGACCAGTGCCACAACGTCGAGGACAAGATCCCGGGGCAGATCCGCTCGGTGACCAACGTCCAGCAGGCCACCGCCAAGGCGCTGCTGGTCGACCGCGAGGCCCTGACCACCGCCCAGCGCGCCGGGGACGTCCTGGGCGCCCACGACGTGTTCACGGACGCCTTCCAGACCGACGTCCGCCCCCTGCTGGCCGAACTGCGCGAGAGCCAGGGCCTGCACCCCGACCCGATGGCCGCGTTCAAGGCCTCCGGCTACGTGGAGCGGATCGCCGCCGAGCGCATCGGCGGCACCCAGGCCGGCTGGGGCGCCTGACCCCCGCCCGCCCCGGCCCACCGCGCTGACCGCGCCCCACCCACCCGGAGGACCTGACCCGTGCCGAACGAGACCGTCGCCGCGCTCATCGCGCGGTCCAACGCCCTGGGGGCGGACCCCCGCCTCACCAACTACGCCGGCGGGAACACCAGCGCCAAGGGCACCGCCACCGACCCCGTCACCGGGACCGACGTGGACCTGCTGTGGGTCAAGGGGTCCGGCGGCGACCTCGGCACCCTCACCGAGGAGGGCCTGGCCGTGCTGCGCCTGGACCGCCTCCGGGCGCTGAAGGACGTCTACCCGGGGGTGGAGCGCGAGGACGAGATGGTCGCCGCCTTCGACCACTGCCTCTTCGGCAAGGGGGGTGCCGCGCCGTCCATCGACACCGCCATGCACGCCCTCGTCGAGGCCGCGCACGTCGACCACCTGCACCCCGACGCCGGGATCGCCCTGGCCTGCGCCGCCGACGGGGAGAAGCTCACCGAGCAGGTGTTCGGCGACAAGGTCGTCTGGGTGCCCTGGCGCCGCCCCGGTTTCCAGCTCGGCCTGGACATCGCCGCGATCGTGGAGGCCAACCCGCAGGCCGTCGGCACGATCCTCGGCGGGCACGGGATCACCGCCTGGGGCGGGACCAGCGAGGAGGCCGAGGCGAACTCCCGCTGGATCGTCGAGACCGCCGAGGCGTTCCTGCGCGAGAACTCCCGCCCCGAACCGTTCGGTCCCGTGCTGCCCGGCCACGAGGCCCTGCCCGAGGCCGAGCGCCGCGCCCGCGCGGCCGCCCTGGCTCCCGTGGTCCGCGGGATCGCCTCCCACGACAAGCCGCAGGTCGGGCACTTCACCGACGCAGACGTCGTCCTGGACTTCCTGGCCCGCGCCGAGCACCCCCGCCTGGCCGCGCTCGGCACCTCGTGCCCGGACCACTTCCTGCGCACCAAGGTGAAACCGCTGGTCCTGGACCTGCCGGCCACCGCCACGGTCGAGGAGCAGGTCGCCCGGCTGCACGAACTGCACGAGGCCTACCGCGCCGACTACCGGGCCTACTACGACCGGCACGCCACGCCGGACTCCCCCGCGATCCGCGGCGCCGACCCGCTGATCGTGCTCGTCCCCGGCGTCGGGATGTTCTCCTACGGCAAGGACGCCCAGACCGCCCGCGTCGCCGGGGAGTTCTACGTCAACGCGATCAACGTCATGCGCGGCGCCGAAGGGGTCTCGACCTACGCCCCCATCGACGAGGCGGAGAAGTTCCGCATCGAGTACTGGGCGCTGGAGGAGGCCAAGCTCGCCCGGATGCCGAAGCCGAAACCCCTCGCCACCCGCATCGCGCTGGTCACCGGCGCCGCCTCGGGCATCGGCAAGGCCATCGCCACCCGCCTGGCCGCCGAGGGCGCCTGCGTCGTCGTCGCCGACCTGGACCTGGCCAAGGCGCGGGCCGCCGCCGCCGAGCTCGGCAACAGCGACGTGGCGGTGGGGGTCGCCGCCGACGTGTCGAACCCCGACGCCGTCCGCGCCGCGGTCGACGAGGCCGTCCTCGCCTTCGGCGGCCTCGACCTCGTCGTCAACAACGCCGGGCTGTCGATCTCCAAACCGCTGCTGGAGACCACCGAGCAGGACTGGGACCTGCAGCACGACGTCATGGCCAAGGGCTCGTTCCTGGTGTCCCAGGCCGCCGCGCGGGTCCTCATCGCCCAGGGGCTGGGCGGGGACATCGTCTACGTCGCCTCGAAGAACTCCGTGTTCGCCGGGCCGAACAACATCGCCTACTCCGCCGTCAAGGCCGACCAGGCCCACCAGGTCCGGCTGCTGGCCGCCGAGCTCGGCGAGCACGGCGTCAAGGTCAACGGCGTGAACCCCGACGGCGTCGTGCGCGGGTCGGGCATCTTCGCCGGCGGCTGGGGCGCCCAGCGCGCCAAGACGTACGGCATCGCCGAGGACGACCTCGGGAAGTTCTACGCCCAGCGGACCCTGCTCAAGCGCGAGGTCCTGCCCGAGCACGTCGCGAACGCCGTGTTCGTCCTCACCGGCGGGGAACTGTCGCACACCACCGGCCTGCACGTCCCCGTCGACGCCGGCGTCGCCGCCGCCTTCCTGCGATGAGCGAGCAGGCGTTCGCGGCCGTCGACCTCGGGGCCACCAGCGGCCGCGTCGTCCTGGGCCACCTCCAGGAGGACGCAGCGGGCGCGGGACCGGCCCTGCGGGTGCGGCACGTCGCCCGGTTCGCCAACGACCCCGTCCGGACCCGCGACGGGCTGCACTGGAACGTCCTGGAGCTGTACCGGCAGGTCCTGCTCGGGCTGGCCGCCGCCCAGCGCCACCACCCCGGGGAGATCGCCAGCGTCGGGATCGACTCCTGGGCCGTCGACTACGGCCTGCTGGCCGGCGGCCGGCTGCTCGGGACGCCGTTCCACTACCGCGACAGCCGCAACGAGGCGGGCGTGGACACCGTCCACGCCCGTGTGGGCGCCAAGGAGCTGTTCGCCCGCAACGGGTTGCAGCACCTGCCCTTCAACACCCTCTTCCAGCTGGCCACCGAGGGGACGCTGCTGGAGGCCGCCGACACCGTCCTGCTGATCCCCGACCTCATCGGGTTCTGGCTCACCGGTGCCGTCGTCGCCGAGCGGACCAACGCCTCCACCACCGGCCTCCTGACCGCCGGCGGGGACGGCTGGGACCTCGACCTGGCCCGCCGCGTGGGGGTGTACCCGCACCTGCTGCCCGCCCTCGTGGACCCCGGCACCCCCGTCGGCCGGCTGACCCCGGACGTCGCCGAGACCGTCGGCGCCGCCCTGGACGTCGTCGCGGTCGGCTCCCACGACACCGCCTCGGCGGTCGTGGCCGTCCCCGCCACCGGCGACGACTTCGCCTACGTGTCCTGCGGGACGTGGGGGCTGGTCGGGCTGGAGCTGAAGGACCCCGTCCTGACCGGGGACGCCCGCACCGCCGGGTTCACCAACGAGGGCGGCGTCGACGGCCGCACCCGGTTCCTGAAGAACGTCATGGGCCTGTGGCTGCTGAGCGAGTCGCTGCGGCAGTGGAACCCGGCTGCGACCGACGCCGAGCGGTCGGCGGAGCTGTCCGACCTGCTCGACGCGGCCGCCCGGGTCACCGGCCCCGTCGCCGTCTTCGACGTCAACGACCCCGCCTTCCTGCCGCCGGGCGACGTCCCCGGCCGCATCCGGAACTGGTGCCGCGCCCACGGCGAACCCGTCCCCGACACCCCGGCGCAGGTGGTCCGCAGCGTCGTGGAGAGCCTCGCCGTCGCGTTCGCCGCCGCCGTGGCCGACGCCGCGCGGCTGGCCGACCACGACGTCCGCGTCGTCCACCTCGTCGGCGGCGGCGCGCTGAACACGCTCCTGTGCCAGCTCACGGCCGACCGCACGGGCCTGCCGGTGCTGGCCGGTCCCGTCGAGGCGACCGCCCTGGGGAACCTGCTGGTGCAGGCCCGCGCCGCGGGCCGGCTCGGCCCGGACCTGGACGACCTGCGGGCCGTCGCGCGAGCATCAGCCGGCGTCGTCCGCTACGCGCCCCGCCACCAGCCGGGCCAGACCCCCCGCTCCGCCTCCGACCCCGGGAAGCCCTGATGCAGCGTCAAGTCCCCGACCCCCGCGAACTCCTCGACCTCGTCGGGTTCAAGAAGCCCGAGCTGAACAGCCGCAAGCGCCGCCTCGACGCGGCCCTGACCATCGAGGACCTGCGGCGCATCGCCAAGAAGCGCACCCCGCGGGCCGCGTTCGACTACACCGACGGCTCGGCCGAGGGCGAGATCTCCCTGGCCCGGGCCCGGCAGGCGTTCTCCGACGTGGAGTTCCACCCCTCGATCCTGCACGACGTGTCGAAGGTCGACACGTCCACCACGGTCTTCGGCGGCCCCTCCGCGCTGCCCTTCGGCATCGCCCCCACCGGTTTCACCCGCCTCATGCAGACCGAGGGCGAGGAGGCCGGGGCCGGGGCCGCGGGCGCGGCGGGCATCCCCTTCACCCTCTCCACCCTGGGCACCACCACCATCGAGGGCGTCAAGGCCGCCAACCCGACCGGGCGCAACTGGTTCCAGCTGTACGTCATGCGCAAGCGGGAGATCTCCTACGGCCTCGTCGAGCGCGCCGCGGCGGCCGGTTTCGACACGCTCATGTTCACCGTCGACACCCCCGTGGCCGGGGCCCGGCTGCGCGACAAGCGCAACGGCTTCTCCATCCCCCCGCAGCTGACCGTCTCCACCATCCTGGACACCGCGACCCGCCCGGGCTGGTGGTTCGACTTCCTCACCACCCGCAAGCTGGAGTTCGCCTCCCTCACCGAGACCGGCGGCACCGTCGGGGAACTCCTCGACTACGCCATGGACCCCTCGATCGACTACGACGACCTCGCCGAGATCCGCCGGATGTGGCCCGGCAAGCTGGTGGTCAAGGGCGTGCAGAACGTGCCCGACTCCCGGCGGCTGGCCGACCTCGGCGTCGACGGCATCGTCCTGTCCAACCACGGCGGCCGGCAGCTGGACCGCGCCCCGATCCCCTTCCACCTGCTGCCCGAGGTGGTCAGGGAGGTCGGCGCCGACACCGAGGTCGCCGTCGACACCGGCATCATGAACGGCGCCGACGTCGTCGCCTCGATCGCCCTCGGCGCCCGGTTCACCCTCATCGGCCGGGCCTACCTCTACGGCCTCATGGCCGGTGGGCGCGCCGGGGTCGACAAGGCGATCCAGATCCTGTCCGACCAGGTCGTGCGCACCATGAAGCTGCTGCAGGTCACGAGCCTGGAGGAACTGACCCCCGCGCACGTCACCCAGCTGCAGCGTCTCGTCCCGCGCCCCCTGTGAACCCGGCCGGGGAGGGCCGAGGCGCCGGTCAGCCCTCCCGCGCCGGGCGCAGGACCTCCTCGACGGCCGCGAACTCCTCGGCGGTCAGCGGGCCGGCGGCCATCGCCCCGACGTTCTCCTCCACCTGCGCGACGGTCCGGCACCCCGGGATGGGGACCGTGCGCGGGCTGCGCGCCCAGATCCACGCCAGCGCCCCCTGCGCCAGCGTCCGGCCGCCGCCGGTGAGGACCTCGCGCACGGCGTCGCGGCGGCGCAGGAAGTCCGGGGTGGGCCGGCCGCCGTCGAACCAGCGCAGCCACTCCGGCTGGTGGTGGCGGACGTCGCCCTCGGGCACGACGGTGCTCGCGGTCACCTTGTCCGAGAGCAGGCCCATCGCCAGCGGGCTGCGGTTCACGCTGGCCAGGTCGTGCTCCTCGCACAGCGCCAGCACCTGCGGGGCGTCGTCGAGGACGTTGAGGCCGTGCTGCACGGCGGTGCAGTGCGGCCCGGCGGCGAAGACGGCCGCGCGCGCCGGGTCGTCGGTGCTCCAGGCGTAGGAGCGGACCAGCCCCTGCCCGACGAGGTCCTCGCAGGTGGCGACGAGGTCCTCGGCCAGCACGGGGTCGAGGTCGGCGATGTGCAGCTGCCACAGGTCCACCCGGTCGGTGCGCAGCCGGCGCAGCGAGGCCTCCAGCGCGCGCCGGGCGTACTGCGGCGAGGGGTCGGTGCCGGTGAGCTGCCGCGTGGACTCCTCGTAGGTGTTGCCCCACTTGGTGGCCCACACCAGCTCGTCGCGCTGCGCGCCGAGCGCGCGGGCCAGGACCTCCTCGGCGTGGCCGGTGCCGTAGGCGTCGGCGGTGTCGAAGAAGGTGGCGCCCAGCTCCACGGCCCGGCGCAGCGCCCGCACCGACTCCTCGTCGTCCACCTCGCCCCAGCCCAGGGCCTGCTCCCCGCCGAACATCGGACCGCCGAGGGCCCACGTCCCCACGCCCAGCGCGCTGACCCCGATGCCGCTGCGTCCCAGCACCCGCTCCACGTCCGCACCTCCGCGTCCCCGCGTCCCGGTGGCCGGTCCTCCGGCCCCGTCGCCGGGGACGATCCTGCCGTCCGGGGCGGGCACCGCGTCAAGGACCGGTCGCCGGTGGCGGGGTCAGCCGACCAGCCGCAGCAGGAGCGGGACGGCCGCCACGGCGGTGCCGGTCAGGAGCAGGACGGTGTCGGCCCGCCGCCAGGGGGCCGGCAGCGCCCAGGAGCGGCGGCCGGCCGTCTGCGCCGCGAAGCCGCGCGCGTCCATCGCGACCGAGACCCGGCCCGCCCGGCGCACGGCGTCGACGAGCAGCCCGAAGGCCGTCGAGGCCGACCAGCGGACGCGGCTCAGGGGTCCCCGCCCGGGGCCGGACCCGCGGACCCGGCGGGCGGCGGCGACCTGCTCCCAGGAGTCGGCGAGGGTGTCGAGCCGGCCCAGCGCGACGACGGCGGCCACGACGACGCGCCCGGGCACGCGCAGCCGCTGGGCGAGGTGGTCGCCGGCCTCGGCGGGGTCGAGCCACCCCAGCAGCAGCGAGCCGGGCAGCACGAGGACGAGCAGGCGCAGCGTCGCCGTCAGGGCCGTCCACAGGGGTTCGGGGCTGTCGCCGCCGAGGATCGTCGACCACCCCACCGACAGCGCCGCCAGCCCCAGGGGCAGCAGGCGCCGCGCGGCCGCGCGCACGTCCCCGACGACCAGCGGCACGCACAGGAGCTGCACGAGCAGGGCCCCGGCGGCCTGCCACCACTCCTGCACGGCGAAGGCCCCGAGGGCGCAGAGCAGCCCGACGGCCAGCAGCGGCAGCGGGCCGCAGTGCCGGACCACCGGCCCCGGGCCGGCGCTGCGCCGTTCGGCCGCGGTCGGGGGGACCCCGTCGTCCATACCCCCGTCGTCCACGCCCCTGTCGTCCACGCCCCCGTCGTCCACACCCCCGGGGGTGATCTCCACAGGGTTGTCCACACCGCTGTGCACAGCGGTGTGGACAGGGCTGTGGACCGCGGTGTGGACCGGGGGATGGACAGAGGGACTGACCGGGGGGTGGACGCCGGGCTGGGAGGTGCCGCCGCTCACGCCGCGACCTCCCCGGCCGACCCCGCCCGCAGGTGCACCCCGCCGGACCCGCCGAGGACGTCGAGCAGGCGCCCGTCGTGGGTGCTGACGACGACGGCGGCCCCGTCGCGGGCCGCGGCCCGCAGCAGACCGGCCACGGCCGACCAGGTCCGCCGGTCCTGCCCCACGCTCGGCTCGTCGGCCAGGACGAGCGCCGGTCCCGCGGCCAGGGCACCGGCGAGCGCCAGCCGGCGCTGCTCGCCGCCGGAGAGCCGGAAGGGGTTGACATCGGCGTGGTCGGCGAGCCCCAGCAGCTCGAGCAGCTCCTGCGCGCGGGCGGTGTCGCGGCCCAGGACGCGGGCCGTCGCGGCGGCCTCCTCGCGCACGGTGGCGGCGACGAAGGTGTGCTCGGGGAACTGCGGCACCCAGCCGGTGCGGGCGGCCAGCTCGGCCGAGGTCCAGTCGCCCGGCGCGCGGCGGCCGCGGCGGCCGGCCAGCTCCGGGGCCGCCAGCAGCTCCCCGGCGGTGGGCCGGGCCAGGCCGGCGAGCAGGGCCAGCAGGCTGGACTTCCCGGCGCCGCTGTCACCGGTGACCGGGGTGACGGCGCCCGCGGCGGCGGTGACGTCGACCCCGGTCAGGACGGTGGCGGGCGGGCGCGGGCGCAGCCCCCGGCGGCTGCGCACCAGCCCCAGCCCCCGGCCCCGCAGCGCGTCGCCGCGCACGCTCAGCACCGGGGCGAGGAGCCCGTCGGGGACGGCGAGGGGGACCGGGGTGCCGGCCCCGGGCGCCCACAGGTGGTCCACGCCGGCCAGGACCGGCCCGGGGGCGCCGTCGGCGGCGACGCGGCCGTCGGGTCCCAGCAGGACCACGCGGTCGACGTGGGGGGCCCACGCGGCGAGGTCGTGGTCGACGACGAGCAGGCTGCGCCCGCGGGCGGCGTCCAGGACGGCGGTGCGCACGGCGGCGGCGGTGGGCGCGTCGAGCATGGCCGTCGGCTCGTCCAGGAGCAGCACGGCCGGGTCGGCCGCGAGGGTCCCGGCGAGCGCCAGGCGCTGGCGCTCCCCGCCGGAGAGGGTGACGACCTCGCGGTCGCGGCCGGCGGTGAACCGGGCCGCGGCGTGGGCGCGGGCGACGTGCCGCCAGATCGCGGCCCGGTCCTGCCCCGCGTTCTCGGGACCGAAGGCGGTGTCCCGCCCGGCGGTCTCGGCGACGACGGCGTCCAGCGGGTCCTGCACGAGCAGGCCCACCTCCCCCGGCGCGGGGGTGCGCCGGTCGAGCCGGACGTCGCCGGTGGCGTCGACCTCCTCGCCGAGCAGACCGGCCAGGGCCCGCAGGACGGTCGACTTGCCCGCCCCGCTGGGCCCGGCGAGCAGGACGCGCTCCCCCGCGGCGACGTCGAGGTCGACGTCGCGCAGGAGGACGCGGCCCTGCGGGGAGGTGACCGTCAGGCCCCGCAGGGTGAGGTCAGGCACCGTGCTCGCGCCCGGCGGCGAAGGCGGACAGGGCCCCGGTGCGGGCCAGCGCCCGCACGAGGAGCCAGCCGCCGAGGCCGGCGACCACGGCGCCGGAGACGGCGAAGCAGCCGACGTACACGGCCTGCAGCGGCAACGTCCACTCCCCGGCGTAGTAGGCGAAGAGCTCGTAGACGCCTTCGAGGACAGCGGCCAGGACACCGCCGAGGACGGCGACGGCCGGGCCGAACCGGCGCCAGGCGAACAGGGCGACCGCGATCTCGACGCCGAGGCCCTGGATGACGCCGGAGACGAGGACGGACGTGCCCCACTGGTTGCCCAGCAGGGCCTCGACGCTGGCCGCGACCACTTCGGCGAGCAGTGCGGCCCCGGGCCGGCGCACGACGAGGGCCGCGACGACCGCGGGCAGCAGCCACACCCCGGCGAGGATGCTCTGGACGAACGGGACAGCGGTGAACAGGGGCGTCAGGACGGCGTACAGGACGTCCCAGCCCCAGAAGACGACGCCGAACGCGACGCCGAGCACGGCGGCGGTGACGAGGTCGACGGTGCGCCAGCGGTGGGGGCTGCGGGCGCGGCTGACGGTGCTGGTGCTCATGGTTCCTCCTGGGTCCAGGAGGGGGACGCGCGGCCGGGTGGCCACGCGTCGAGGACGTCCCGACTCCCTACGCCGGTGTGAGCCGGATCAGGTTCGAGGGTCTGCGGGTACCCGCACTCTCAGCGCCCACGGCGCTCCCCTGTCGTGTGCCCCGACCCTACCCCCGTCCCCGCCTCCCGCGGTGGGGGTGACGGGACTGGGAGGATGGGGGGGTGCTGCGGATGATGCGGGGACCGGACGGTGGGCCGTCGAGGGCGGTCCGGCTGCTGACGCTGGTCGTGGTCGTCGCGGTGCTGGGCGGCAGCGCGGCCGCCCTCACACCGCTCCTGGGCTGGCTCCTGGACCTGCTGTAGGGCAGGGTTCGGCGCATGAGCTCGATCGTCTGGAAGTTGGTCGGCCCGGGTGCCGGCATCCTCGCGACCGCGGTCGCGAGCCGCGTCACGAAGAAGATCTGGGTGACGGCGACGGGGTCCCCGCCGCCGGACAACCCGGAGGACCCGGACGTGGCGTGGAGGGAGGCGGTGGTCTGGGCGCTGGCCTCCGGCGCGATCATCGGCCTGACCCGGCTCGTCGTGGAGCGCCAGGCCGCGGTCTGGTACCGCAAGAGCTTCGGCGAGCTGCCGCCGGGTCTGGGCCCGGGCGACGACGGTGGGGTCGAGGCCAACTCCTGACCACCGGTCCGTGACTGCCGCGGCCGGCCCCCGCCCCGCGCGGGTGGGGGTCCGGTCGCGCGCGCCCGGACGCGGCCGTCGGGCGGGTGCTGCGCGACCACCTCGGGGCCTCCACGAACCCTCCCCGGGACCGACCCCGCGCGGGGGCCCTCCCCGGGTGCGGGCCGGCCGCGGCGGTGCTGCAGTGGTGGTCCGCACCGGGAACCACCCGGGAGCAGGGAGGAGAGCGACGATGAGCGCGAGCGACAAGATCAAGAACGCGGCCCAGGACCTCGCTGGGAAGGCGAAGGAGGCCGTCGGCGGCGCCAAGGACGACGAGGAACTGCGCCGCGAGGGTCAGAAGGACCAGGCGGCCGCCGACCTCAAGCAGCGCGGCGAGCACGTCAAGGACGCCTTCAAGGGCTGACCCTCAGCCGAACCGCTCCACGAGCCGGTCCTGACGGGCGTCGGCGACGGCGTCGACGACCCGCAGGGCCGGGTCCGCGTCGTGGTGGGCGACGATCTCCCGCGCGCCCTGCGCGAAGCTCGTCGTCGCCTCGAACCCGGGCACGAACCGCTTGAGCTTGCCGTTGTCGAAGACCACCGAGTGCGCCTTGTCCCCCAGCAGCCCCGGCCCGCGGTCGGGCGCCTCGCGCGCGATCACCTCGCTCGGCACGTGCACGAGCTGCGGGTCGGGGACCCCGGCCGCGGCCCCCAGCCGCCGGGCGATCCCGTCCCACGTGAGCACCTCGTCGCCCGTGAGGTGGACGACGTCGCCGATCGTGGCGGGCTCCCCCAGCAGCGGCACGAAGCCGGCGGCGAAGTCGGTGTGGTGGGTCAGCACCCACGTCGAGGTCCCGTCGCCGTGCACCACGACCGGCTTGCCCCGCCGCATCCGGTCGACCGCCGTCCAGCCGTCGTCGAGCGGCACGCTCCTGCGGTCGTAGGTGTGGCTGGGCCGGACGACGAAGGCCGGGAACCCGGTCTCGCGCCACTCCCGCGCCAGCAGCTCCTCGCAGGCGATCTTGTCGCGGGAGTACTGCCAGAAGGGGTTGCGCAGGGGCGTGGACTCGGTGATCGGCAGGTGCGCGACGGGTTTGGCGTAGGCGCTGGCGCTGGAGACGAAGACGTACTGCCCGGTGCGGCCGCGGAAGCGCTCGACGTCGGCCGCGACGTGCTCGGGGGTGAAGGCCACGAAGTCGACGACGGCGTCGAACCGCTCGTCGCCCAGGGCCGCGTCCACGCTCGCCGGGTCCCGCACGTCGGCCCGCAGGACCCGCGCGCCCTCGGGCAGGGGGCGCGTGCCGTGACCGCGGTTGAGGACCGTGAGGTCGATGCCGCGCCGGACCGCCAGGTCGGCGCACGCCGAGCTGATGATCCCGGTGCCGCCGATGAACAGGACCCGCAACGCCATGGTGCTCCTCGCCTCGACCCCGTCGTCCAGCTGGTTCGTCCGGATCGCGACCCTACGCGTCCGGCGCGCGGGCGGCGCGCGGGCGGCGCACAGTGGCCGGGTGAGCGACGAGAGCACCGACCACGTGGACCCGCGCGACAACGCCGAGGTCCGCGCCGTGCAGGACGGCGGCAGCCGGCAGAACGCCCGCGCCGCCGACTCCGGCCCCGTGCCCAGCCCGGCCCGCGACCCGCAGGACCCGCTGGGCCTGCAGGACGACGTGGCCGACGGGACGGGCCAGGGCGACCCGATCGCGGGGGTCCGGATCAGCGAGGAGGACGCCGCGAACGCGGTGCCGGGCGACGACGGCCCCGAGGGCACGCGCTAGCCGCCGGAGGACGACGAAGGCCCCGGTCCACCGGACCGGGGCCTTCGCGCTGAGCGGGTGACGAGAATCGAACTCGCACTATCAGCTTGGGAAGCTGAAGTTCTACCATTGAACTACACCCGCGTACCCCTGCGAGCAGGAGTGGCACCACTGTAACGGACGGCCGGGGGTGCTCGCACCGGCGGTACCCTCACGCCCGTGCTGCTCTCCGACCGCGACATCCGCGCCCAGCTCGACGCCGGCCGGGTGGCGCTGGACCCCTACGACCCCTCGATGGTCCAGCCGAGCAGCGTCGACGTGCGCCTGGACCGCTTCTTCCGGCTGTTCGACAACCACAAGTACTCCGTCATCGACCCGGCGCAGGAGCAGCCCGAGCTGACCCGCCTGGTCGAGACGCAGCCCGACGAGGCGTTCATCCTGCACCCGGGCGAGTTCGTCCTCGGCTCCACCTTCGAGGTCGTGACGCTGCCCGACGACATCTCCGCGCGCCTGGAGGGCAAGAGCAGCCTGGGGCGCCTGGGGCTGCTGACGCACTCGACGGCGGGGTTCATCGACGCGGGCTTCTCCGGTCACGTGACGCTGGAGCTGTCGAACGTGGCGACGCTGCCGATCACGCTGTGGCCGGGCATGAAGATCGGCCAGCTGTGCTTCTTCCAGCTCTCCTCCCCGGCGCAGGCCCCCTACGGCAGCGGCGCCTCGGGGTCGCGCTACCAGGGCCAGCGCGGCCCGACGCCGAGCCGGTCGGCGCAGTCCTTCCACCGCACGCGGGTCTGAGCGCGGGGTCCGGGGGACCCGTTCGGCCCAACGAAGGCGCCCGGGGCTTCAGGAACGGCCCCGACGCGCCGTTGTCCCTGGGGTGGAACACGCCGCGACGAGGGACGGGGAGGCCGGGATGCACTGGCGCTCGCCCGTGACGACGCCCTCGCCCGCGCTGGGGCCGCAGGACGACGAGGTGGCCGGGTCGGTCGCCCCGGTCCGGGTGGGCCGCCAGGGCATCTACGACCACGAGCGCCACCTGGTGGCCTACGAGCTGCTGTTCCGCAACCACGGCCGGGCCAGCGCCGAGCTGGCCGAGGGGGCCGAGCAGGACCACGCGACGTCGCAGGTCATCAGCGCGACCTTCGGGGACTTCGGCGTCGAGCAGATCGCCGGGGACCGGCTGCTGTTCATCAACCTGACGCGCGGCTTCTTCACCGGCGAGCTGCCCATCCCGTGCTCGCCGGAGCAGGTGGTGCTGGAGCTGCTGGAGAACGTCGAGGTCGACGAGGTGGTCCTGGCCGGGCTGCACCGGTTGCGCGCGCAGGGGTACCGCATCGCGATCGACGACTTCATCGGGGAGGAGTCCCGGCTGCCGGCGGTCGCGCTGGCCGACTACGTCAAGATCGACGTCGAGGCCGCGGGCACGGACCTCGAACGGGTCCTGGACCTGGCCCGCGCGCACAACCCGGCGGCGCTGGTCGTCGTGGAGCGCATCGAGGACGACGCGCTGTTCACCCGGTGCCGGGCGGCGGGCGCGGACCTCTTCCAGGGGTACGGCCTGCAGCGGCCGGTGACCCTGGAGGCGGTGAGCCTGACGCCGTCGCAGCTGGTGTGCCTGCGGCTGGTGCGGGCGCTGACGGGCACCGACGTCCCCACCCGCGAGATCGAGCAGCTGGTGGCCTCCGACCCGGCCCTGAGCCTGCGGGTGCTGAAGACGGTGACGTCGGCGGCGGCCGCGACGCGGACGGGGGTGACGTCCCTGCGGCAGGCGATCGTGCTGCTGGGCCGTCAGCAGCTGTGCTCGTGGGTGGTCCTCATGCTGCTGGGCGGGGTGACGAGCGTGGACACCGAGGCGCTGACCATGGTGCTGGCGCGGGCCTCGGCCTGCGCGCGCCTGGCCGAGGGCCACGCGGACCTGGCGTACACGGTGGGGCTGCTGTCGGGCGTGGCGTCGGTGCTGGGGATGCAGGACGCGGAGCTGGTGGCGACGACGGGGGTCGCGCAGTCGGTGCGGACGGCCCTGGTGGACCGGCAGGGGCCGGCGGGGCGTGCCCTGCGGGCGGTGCTGGCCTACGAGGAGGACGAGCCGTTCGTCATCTCGGACGCCGGGCACGCCGTCTACGAGGTCTCCCGGGCCTACCTCGCTGCTCTCAGTGGCGCTATGGTCACAGTGAGTTCTGTCATCACCCCGTCCTGACCGCGGACACCCCCTCGGCGCGCCATCCGGCGCGCGCCGGTCCTACGCTGACCGCGTGACCGAGACACGGGACGGATCCCCCGAAGGGGTGGGCGCCGTTCCGTCGGCCCCCGTGAGCCAGGGCGAGGAGCGCGCCCTCGCGCTCGCCCACCGCGTGTTCGAGCACGCCCGGCAGGGCCGCGTGCGCGAGCTGTCCGGGTACCTCGACCTCGGGGTCCCGGTGAACTCCACCGACAGCGACGGCAACTCCCTCGTCATGCTCGCCGCCTACCACGGCCACCCGCGCACGGTCCTGGCGCTGCTGGAGCGCGGCGCCGACCCCGACCGCGCCAACGGCCGGGGCCAGACCCCGCTGTCCGGCGCCGTCTTCAAGGGCGAGCGCGAGGTCGTCGCCGCCCTCGTCGCCGCCGACGCCGACCCGTACCTGGGCACGCCCAACGCCCTGGAGGCGGCCCGCTTCTTCGGCCGCGAGGACCTCCTGGAGCTGCTGGAGGTCCCCGAACCGGACTGAGCGCGGCCGGGCCGGGCGCCGGGTCGGTACCCTGGCCCGGGTCGGCGCACGCGCGCCGGTGCGGCACGCGCCGCGGACCCCAGACGCACCGGCGGAGGCAGCACGTGGTGGAGGGCGGCACCTCCCGGCGCCCCCGCGTCGTCCGCCACCCCGCCCAGGTCGTCGCCTTCGCGTTCGCCGGGGCCGTCGCCGTCGGCACCGCGCTGCTGTGGCTGCCCGTCGCCCGCCGCGGCGAGGGGTCGGCCACCTTCGTCGAGGCGCTGTTCACCGCCGTCAGCGCCCTGTGCGTCACCGGGCACGTCGTCGTCGACACCCGCGAGCACTGGTCCGGGTTCGGCCTCGTGGTCATCCTCGCCCTAGCCCAGGTCGGCGGTTTCGGGATCATGACCTCGGCGTCGCTGCTGGCCGTCTTCGCCTCCCGCCGCCTGGGCCTGCGCTCGCGCATGCTGACGACGACGGAGTCGCGCGGGTACGACCTGGGGGACGTGCGCACGGTCCTGCTGGGCGTCGTGCGGGTCTCCCTGCTCGTCGAGCTCGTCACGGCCGTGCTGCTCACGGTGCGCCTGCTCGTCGGCTACGACCGCACGGTCGCCCAGGCCGTGTGGGAGGGCGTCTTCCTGGCGGTCTCCTCGTTCAACAACGCCGGGTTCGTCCTGCGCTCGGACAGCATGTCCGGCTTCGTCGCCGACGCGTGGATGTGCCTGCCCGTGGTGGGCGCCTCGTTCCTGGGGGGGCTGGGGTTCCCGGTGCTGCTGGAGCTGCGCCGGCAGTTCCGCCTCCCCGCGCGCTGGTCGCTGCACACCAAGCTGACGCTGGTCACGACGATCCCGCTGCTGGTGTTCGGGACGGTGTTCCTGACCGTCAACGAGTGGCGCAACCCGGCGACGCTGGGACCCCTGGACTGGTGGGCGCGGCCGCTGGCCGGGTTGTTCCAGGCCGCCGCGACCCGCAGCTCGGGGTTCAACTCCGTCGACATCACGCAGCTGAACGGCGGGTCCTGGCTCGTCATGGACGTGCTCATGTTCATCGGCGGCGGGTCGGCCTCGACGGCCGGCGGCATCAAGGTCACGACGTTCGCGCTGCTGGCGGTGGCGGTGTTCGCCGAGTTCCGGGGCGAGCCGCACGTCACCCTGTTCCACCGCCGGGTGGCCGACCGCGTGGTGCGCCAGGCCCTGACGGTCGCCCTGGCCTCCGTCGGCGTCATCGTGGTCGCGACGATCGTGCTGGTGGAGATGACCCGCGCCCCGCTGGACCAGGTGGTCTTCGAGGTCATCTCCTCCTTCGCGACCGTCGGGCTGAGCTCGGGCCTGCTGGTGCAGCTGCCCGACGCGGGGCAGGTCGTCCTGGCCCTGCTGATGTTCCTCGGCCGCATCGGGCCGATCACGCTCGGCGCCGCCCTGGCGCTGCGCGAACGCACTCGTCTGTACGAGTACCCCGAGGGGAGACCGATCATTGGGTAGCAAGCGCTCGGCCCTGGCCAGCCCGCGGTCGGTCGTCGTGATCGGCCTGGGCCGGTTCGGCCGCTCCCTGGCCCTGGAGCTCATGGAGGACGGGCAGGTCGACGTCCTGGGCATCGACAACGACCCGGCCCTGGTCGACGAGCTCGCCGGCTCGCTGACGCACGCCGTCGTCGCCGACTCCACCCGCGAGGAGGCGCTGCGGCAGCTGTCCGTCCACGAGTTCGACCGCGCCGTCGTGGGCATCGGGACGAACCTGGAGGCCAGCATCCTGACGGTCTCCACGCTGCTGCAGTTCGGCATCCGCAACGTGTGGGCCAAGGCGATCAGCGAGTCGCACGCCCGGATCCTCACCCAGCTCGGCGCCCACAAGGTCATCCGCCCCGAGCACGAGATGGGCCTGCGCGTGGCGCACCTGGTGCGCGGCCGGATGCTCGACTACATCGAGTTCGACGGCGGCTTCGCGATGGTCAAGACCACCCCGCCGGCGCCGATCGTCGGCAAGAGCCTGGGGCAGGTCAAGCTGCGCAGCACCTACAAGGTGACGGTCGTGGCGCACCACAAGGCCGGGGAGGGCTTCACCTACGCCACCCCGGAGACCGTCCTGGCCGCCGACGACGTGATCATCGTCTCGGGGCAGATCCGCGACGTCGAGGCGTTCAGCGCGCTGTCCTGAGCGGGGTCCCCGGCCGCTCAGCCGTCGTGGTCGGGGGCGCGCGAGTCGTCGTTGTCGCGGCGGTCGACCCCGGGCAGCCGGCGGCGCTCGGGCTCCCCGCGCTCGACGCGGGTCAGGTCGATCGTCGTGCGCCGGTCGGGGCGCCCCCGGCGGTCGGCCTCGGTGCGCTCGACGGACATCTCGTCACTCACCGCAATAGCTCACCACGCAGCGTCGCAGCTGTCACGTTGCCGCACCCCGTCCGCCGACGTATAGTGTCCCTATGCAACTTACTGAGGACCTGGCCGAACGGCTCCTCCTCAGCTGCTCGGCCCTGACCCGCAGCGCCACGGCCGCCGCGACCGGCCCCGGGCTGTCCCTGACCCAGGCCCGCGTCCTCGGCAACCTCGACCGCGGCGGGCCCCAGCGGATCAGCCGGCTCACGGCCCTCGAGGGCTGCGCCCAGCCCACCATGACGGGCCTGGTCTCCCGCCTCGAGGACACCGGCCTCGTCCGGCGGACCCCCGACCCCGCCGACGCCCGCGCCGTCCTCGTCGAGCTCACCGACGCCGGGCGCGAGGAGCTCCTCGCCAACCGCCGCCGGCTGCGCGGGCCGCTGACCCGCGCCCTGCACGACCTGCCGGCCGACCCCGGCGACCTCGAACGACTCACCCGCCTGCTCGAGGAGATCACCCACCACCTCGACACCGGAAGGACCACCCGTGTCGCACCCTGACACCAGCACCAGACCGCAGATCCTCAGGCAGCCCGTCGCGGTGTGGGCCGTCGCCTTCGCCGCCGTCGTCTCCTTCATGGGCATCGGGCTCGTCGACCCGATCCTGCCGGCCATCGCCGGCCAGCTCGGCGCCACCAAGGCCCAGACGCTGCTGCTGTTCACCTCCTACCTCGGCATCACCGGCCTGGCCATGCTCCTGACGGGCTGGGTCTCCAGCCGGTTCGGCGCCAAGAAGACGCTCATGACCGGGCTCGTGCTCATCGTCGCCTTCGCCGCGCTCGCCGGGTCCTCCGGCTCCATCGCCGAGATCGTCGGCTTCCGCGCCGGCTGGGGCCTGGGCAACGCCCTGTTCATCGCGACGGCCCTGGCGACCATCGTCGGTGCCGCCAGCGGCGGCACGGCCAACGCGATCATCCTCTACGAGGCCGCCCTGGGCCTGGGCATCGCCACCGGCCCGCTGCTGGGCGGGCTGCTCGGGGAGGTCTCCTGGCGCGGGCCGTTCTTCGGCACCGCCGTCCTCATGGCGATCGCCTTCATCGCCATCGCCACCCTCCTGCCCGCCACGCCGCGACCGGCCGTCAAGACGTCGGTCAAGGACCCCGTGCGCGCCCTGCGCCACCCGGGCCTGCGCACCGTCGCGGTCATGGCCTTCCTCTACAACTTCGGGTTCTTCACCCTGCTGGCCTACACGCCGTTCGCCCTGGGGATCTCCTCCCCCACCCGGCTCGGCCTGGTGTTCTTCGGCTGGGGCGTCTGCCTCGCCGTCGCCTCGGTGGCCCTGGCCCCGCGGCTGCAGCGCCGGTTCGGGGCCGTGCCGGTCGTGTCGGCCATGCTCGCCCTGTTCGCCCTCGTCCTGGTCGTCGAGGCCGTGTTCGTCGAGACCCGGACCGTCCTGGTGGTCGGCACGATCGTCGCCGGGGTCTTCCTCGGGGTGAACAACACCATCGTCACCGAGCTGGTCATGGAGGTCTCCCCCGTCCAGCGGTCCACGGCCTCGGCGGCCTACTCCTGCGTCCGGTTCATCGGCGGCGCGATCGCCGCGTGGGCGGCCGGGGAGCTCGGCGAGGTCTTCACCGACTGGTCCCCCTTCGTGCTGGGCGCGCTCGGGGTGGCCGTCGGGCTCCTCGTCCTGACCGCCGGGCGACGGCACCTCGCCGTCGCCCACCACGACCCCGCCCCGCACTCGGCCGCCGAGGCGCAGGCCGTGACCGCGGGCGACGCCTGAGGCCCACGCCGTAGGGCAGGATGGACGCCCGTGGCCGAGCTGGTGTTCTTCTCCGGGACGATGGACTGCGGGAAGTCGACGCTCGCGCTGCAGACCGACCACAACCACCGCGTCCAGGGCCGCCGGGGACTGCTGTTCACGCGGTTCGACCGCGCGGGCGAGGCGACGATCTCCAGCCGCATCGGGCTGGCCCGCCCGGCGCTGGAGGTCGGGGAGACGACCGACCTGTGGCGGGAGGTCAGTTCCCGGCACGCCGCGGACGGCCTCGACTACGTCGTGTGCGACGAGGCGCAGTTCTACGCCCCCGAGCAGGTCGAGCAGCTCGCCCGCGTCGTGGACGACCTCGGGGTCGACGTGTTCGCCTTCGGGATCACCGCCGACTTCCGGACCCGGCTGTTCCCCGGTTCGGCCCGGTTCATCGAGCTCGCCGACCGCGTGCAGGTCCCGCAGGTCGAGGCCCTGTGCTGGTGCGGGCGGCGGGCCACCCACAACGCCCGCACGGTCGACGGCGTGATGGTCGTCGAGGGCGAGCAGGTCGTCGTGGGCGACGTCGGTCAGCCCGAGGGGACGCTGGACGTCGGCGACGTCGGCACCGTGGAGTACGAGGTGCTGTGCCGGCGCCACCACGTCCGCCGCCAGACGAAGGCCTCCCGCAGCGGCGCCCCGGACGTCAGCTCTCGTACCCCAGCGCCGTGGCGTCGGTGAGGTCGACGTCCCCGGCGGCCTGGGCGAACCGGGAGAAACCCTCCCGGACGCTGGCGCGGTCGTCCTCGCCCAGGCGGGCGAGCACGGCCTCGAACTCGGCGCGGCGCCGGTCGAGCACCTGACCGACGAGGACCCGGGCCCGCTCGGTGGGGGCGACCATCACCTCCCGGCGGGTGTCCGGGTTGTCCTCGCGGGTGACCCACCCGGCCGCGACCAGCCGGTCGACCGCGCGGGTGAACGTCGAGGGGTGCACGCCGATGGCGGCGGCCAGCGCCCCGCTGCGCAGCGGACCGCGCGAGCAGATGAGCACCAGGACGCGGTACTGCTGCAGCGTCAGGGACTCCATGGCGTCCGCGAGGGACCGGACGCTGATGCCCACGACGGCGCGCGACCCCGCGAGCACGGCCTCGACGACCTCGTCCCCGGCACCGTCCCCGGCGTCGCCCTCGACGTCGTCCTCGACGGCGTGGTCCTGCTGTCCGACTGGGAGCACGCGTGGATGCTAGTCGCCCGGCCGCCGTCCGCGAGGGCACTCCCCCGGATCGGGACGACCCCCGGCGCGCGCCCGGGGCCGGGGACGGAGCACGATGCCCCCATGGACGAGCGCGACATCCACCAGCAGATCGACGAACTGGTCGCCACCGAGCACCGCCTGCGCCAGGCGCTGCAGGCCGGTGAGCTGACCGCCGAGGAGGAGCACGCGCAGCTGCGCGCGGCCGAGGAGGCCCTGGACCAGGCCTGGGACCTGCTGCGCCAGCGGGAGGCCCGCCGCAACGCCGGCCAGGACCCCGACAGCGCCTCGGTGCGTCCCGTCAGCGAGGTCGAGCACTACCAGCAGTAGCCCGGACCGGTCGCGGGCCCACCGGGCCGGCAGCCGCGGCGGGACCGCGGCCCGGCGACCGGTGGTGCCCGTGGACGGCGACGGGCCGGCACCGGCCGGGTCGAGGCCCGGCCGGTGCCCTCCGGCGGCGGTGACCGCGGCGCGGGGCGGCTGTTCGCCCGCAGTGGATCTCCTGCGGGCAGAAAACCCTTCCCGGCCGCCGGGGACGGGCCGACGGTGGGGGCACGACCCGTCGAGAGGAGTTTTCGAGATGTCCACCCCCACCCTGGCCGGCCCGTTCGACGACCAGTTGTCCCAGCGCCTGCTGTTCCAGCGGATCGTCGTCCTCGGGCAGGCGGTCGACGACGTCGTCGCCAACCGCATCGCCGCCGAACTGCTGCTGCTGTCGGCCGACGACCCCAAGAGCGACATCGCGCTCTACATCAACTCCCCCGGGGGTTCCATCAGCGCCGGGCTGGCGATCTACGACACGATGCAGCTCATCCCCAACGACGTCTCGACGCTCGTCATGGGGATGGCCGCCAGCATGGGGCAGTTCCTGCTGTGCGCGGGGACCGCGGGCAAGCGCTACGCGCTGCCGCACGCGCGGGTCATGATGCACCAGCCCTCCGGCGGCATCGGGGGCACGGCGGCCGACATCGCGATCCAGGCCGAGAACCTCGCCCACACGCAGGCGACGATGCAGCGGCTCACCGCCGCCCACACCGGCCAGGACGTCGAGACCATCGAGTTCGACTCCCAGCGCGACCGCTGGTTCACCGCCGAGCAGGCGCAGGCGTACGGGATGGTCGACCACGTCGTGACGGCGGTCTCCGACGTCCGGCTCGGCGCGGCCCGGAAGGTGGGGCTGTGATGGCCGGCTACCCCGTCCCGTACGTCGTGGAGTCGACCGCGCGCGGCGAACGCACCTCCGACGTGTTCAGCCGGTTGCTGTCGGACCGGATCGTCTTCCTGCACGGGGAGATCGACGACGGCGTCGCGAACGTCGTCATCGCCCAGCTCGTGCACCTGGCCTCGGAGTCGTCGACGGCCGACATCAACCTGTACGTGAACTCCCCGGGGGGTTCGGCGACGGCGCTCATGGCGATCTACGACACGATGCAGTTCGTCCAGCCCGACGTGGCGACGTTCTGCGTGGGGCAGGCGGCGTCCGCGGCCGCGGTCGTCCTGGCCGCCGGGGCCCCGGGGAAGCGGTCGGTGCTGGAGCACTCCCGGGTGCTGCTGCACCAGCCGTCGGGGGGTGCGCAGGGCACCGCGGCGGACCTGCAGATCCAGGCCCGGGAGGTGCTGCGGATCCGCTCGGAGGTCGAGCAGGTGCTGGCCCGGCACACGGGGCACTCCGCCGAGCGCCTGCGGGCCGACCTGGACCGCGACCTGGTCCTGCCCGGGGCGGCGGCGGTCGCGTACGGGGTGGCCGACCAGGTGGTCGCGCCCGCGACCGTGGGCGGTCGCTGACCGCGGCTCAGGCGGCCAGGGACAGCGAGACGCGCGGGGCGGTCCGGGGCGCGGCGGGCGCGGTCGTGGTCTCGGCGACGTGGGAGGCGGTGCGCCGCAGCAGGTCGGCGAGGGTCAGGTCCAGGGCGGTGCAGATCGCGGCGAGGACCTCCGAGGAGGGTTCCTTGCGCCCGCGCTCGACCTCGGACAGGTGCGGCAGCGACACGCGGGCGGCGTCGGCGACGTCGGCCAGGGTGCGGTGCTGGGCCGAGCGCTCGGCCCGCAGCACCGCCCCGACGGCGTCGCGCAGCAGGGGCGCCGGGCGCGCCGGGGGGCGGGGGGTGCGGGGGACCAGGGTCAGCTTCGGCACGTCGGACCTCCAGCGTCGGTTCCCCCCGACGCTACGCCCGGCGTGGGGCCGCCGCACCGCCGTCCGCTCGGGGCGGACGGCGGTGCGGCGGGGTCGGGGGCCTCCCGCGCTGCCTGTCGCGGGAGGGTCTCGCGGGGAGGGTCAGCGGTGCGCGTCGGCGGTCGCCATCGAGACCTGCTCGTCGATGACCTCGGAGATCCGCGCCTGCACGGCGTCGAGCTCGCGGATGATCGCGGCGGTCTCGTTGATGCCGCCGGACACCGTGGAGCTGGAGGCCTGGATGCCCGCGATCTGCTGGGCGACGCGCTGGGTGGCGTCGGCGGTCTCGCGGGCCAGGTCCTTGACCTCGCTGGCGACGACGGCGAAGCCGCGGCCGAGCTCCCCGGCGCGGGCGGCCTCGATCGTGGCGTTGAGGGCCAGCAGGTTCGTCTGGTCGGCGATGCCGGAGATGATCTTGATGACCTCCCCGACGGCGGCCGAGGCCCGGGTCAGGGCGTCGACCTCCCCGGTCATCGTGGAGGCCTGGCCGACCGCGGCGTCCGCGACCCGGCCCGCGTCGTCCACGGCCTCGCGCAGGCGGGAGACGGTGTCCAGCAGCGCCCGCGAGCGGGCGGCGTCGTGGTCGGCGCGGCGCAGCACCTCCAGGCGCTGGGAGACCAGCTGCTGGACGTTGCGCAGCGACGCGGCGCGGGACCCGGACAGCTCGATGCGCTCGGTGGTGAAGAAGTCCATGGTGCCCACGACCTGCCCGTCGGCGGTGATCGGGAAGCACACGCCGGACTTCACGCCCGCGCGCTGGGCCGCGGGGGCCCGCACGCAGTCGGTCACCTCGGCGAGGTCGGGGACGAAGACGAGGTCGCGCTGGCGCCAGGCGCGGCCGGACAGCCCGACGCCCTCGGCGAAGCTGGCGGCCAGGGTGACGCGGCGGAACTCCTCCCCGGCGGAGCCGGACTCGACGGAGAAGCGCAGGGTGCCGGAGGCGGGGTCGAGGGCCCAGTAGGAGCCGTACGCCCAGCCGAAGGCCTCCCGGACGGTCTCCAGCGCCTGGCGCAGCGCCGTCTCCGCGCTGGTGGCCTGGCCCACGCTGGTCACGACGGCCGTGACGGCGGCGCGCTCGTTGAGCGTCTCCTGCAGCGCGGCGGTGTCCAGCGCGCGGCGGCGGGCGTGCGCGGCGACGCGGGTGATGGCCGCCCACTTCTCGGCCCGGCCGCCGAAGAAGGGCAGGTCCTGCTCGCCGTAGTACTCGTGCAGGGCCACGACCTTGCCGCCCTCGACGACGGGCAGCTGGCCGCCGCTGCGGGCACCGGCCTCGCGGGCGCCGCGCCAGCGGAGGCAGCTGCTGCTCGCCGGGTCGCCGTCGCCGCACTGCACGGGGCGCTGGGTGGTCAGGGCCTGGCCGCCGCAGCCGTCCCCGGCGCCGACGGCGAGGTCGCGGCTGCCGGCGAGCGCCCGGGCGAGGGGGCCGACCTCGGCGGCGACGCGGAAGCGGCCGTCGGGGCCGGGCAGCCACACGGCGCCGTAGGCCAGGCCGAGGGCGTCGGTGAGGGCGCGGACGCAGGCGAGCTGCGCGTCGAGCTCGGTGGCGATGCCGGAGTCGAGGGCGGTGAGCACCGCTTCGAGGGCCTCGACGTCGCGGGGCATGGGCCCGGTGTGCACCGGCGCGGCGGTGGCCTTCGTGCGTCCGAACACGGGTGAGCTCCCCTGGTTGGAAGGTCGGGCGGGGAGCGTTCCCCGCACCTCTCCTCCCGTCGGCCGCCGGGGGCCGGACCTGAAGCGGGGCGGGGACGCGAAAAGGCCCCCGGTCGGTGACCGGGGGCCTTCTGCGCGTAGCCCCGACGGGATTCGAACCCGCGCTACCGCCGTGAGAGGGCGGCGTGCTGGGCCGCTACACAACGGGGCCCCAGCGATCGGCCCCGTGACCGGGACCGTCAGGAGGAGTCTACCCGCTGTCGGGGGGTGCCGCGGTCAGCGGGGTTCGTCGCGGGCCACCGCCGAGAAGTCGGCGTCGCCGTCCCCGGCGCGCTGGGCGGCCAGCAGGGCCTGCGCCGCGACGGTCAGGGCGGGCAGCGGGTACCGCGACGTGGCGAGCACCAGCCCGGTGTCCTTCAGCAGCAGGTCGGTGGAGAACTGGGTGTCCCCGAACTCCCCGCTGCGCAGGTTCGCCCCCTTCATCGCCGCGATCGGGCCCAGGGCGGTGCCCTTGAGCGTGGTGAGGACCTGCTCGAGGTCCAGTCCGCCGGAGCTGCCCAGCCGGACCGCCTCGACGAGCCCCTGGAAGGACACGGCCAGGGCCAGGTTGGCGACGAGCTTGCCGGTGGCGGCGGCCGCGGCCGTGGGCAGCACCTGCAGCCGGTCGGGGTCGGCCCACAGGGAGACGAGGGGGACGGCCCGCTCGGCGCGGGGACCGCCGGCGAGCACGCCGAGCGCGCGGGCCGCGGCCGGGCCCAGGGATCCGACGACGGGGGCGTGGACGTGGTCGACCCCGCGGGCGGCGGCCCACGCGGCGTGCTCGTCGGCGTCGGCCGGGGAGATCGTCGTGATGTCGACCCACAGCGTCCCGGCGGCCAGGTCGAGCCCGTCGAGGACGACCTCGCGCACGGCGGCCGGCCCGAACAGGGCGGTGACCACGACGCCGGCACCGGCGACGGCGTCCGCGGCGGTCGGCGCGGACGCGGCCCCGGCGGCCACGAGGTCGGCGTCGCGGCCGGGGGTGCGGTTCCAGACGCGCAGGTCGTGCCCGGCCTCCAGGAGGTGGCCGGCGAGGACGCGGCCCATGCGGCCGAGGCCGAGGAAGGCGGTGGTCGTCGGGTCGGACGGCCCGGTGGGCCCGGTGGGCTCGGTGGGTTCGGTGGTCACGGCGGGCTCCTCCTGGTGGCGGCACGGCTGACTACGGCGGGAGCGTACGGGCGCACGCGGTGCGACGGACGCGGGAGGGCCGCAGGGACGATCGGTGGACGACGGACGCTCAACCACCTCCCTACCCTGAGGCGGTGAGCGCAGTCGTCCCCCCCGCCGACCCGTGGGTCAGCCGCTGGCGCCACGCCCCGCGCGTGCGGGACGTCGTGGCCATCGTGCTGTCGCTGCTGCTGGGCCTGGCGTGGTTCCACGCGGTCGTCGTGGGGCCCCCCGAGACCTCCTCGGGCGAGCCGCCGGCCTTCCTGGAGGACCTGTCCCGGATGGCCGGGGCGGGGGTGGTGGACGTGGCGTCGGCGGTCGTCGTCGCCGGCAACTGCCTGGCCCTGTGGTGGCGGCGCAGCCACCCGGTGCTGCTGTGCACCCTGTCCCTCGTCGTGGCGTTCGCGCTGGGCTTCGACGGGGCGCTGTACCTGTCGCTGGTGACCCTGGCCGTGCGGCGGCGGGACCGGCTGCTGGTGCTGGCCTCCGGGGTGGCCGGGGTGGCGGTCGTCACCTCCTCGCTGCGGACGACGGTCGACGGCCTGGGCGTGGCGGTCACCACGGCCGTCATCGGGGTGGCGCTGTGCGTCTTCGTCGGGGCCTTCGTGGGCGCGCGCCGGGACCTCGTGACGTCGTTGCGCGAGCGCGCCGAGCGCGCCGAGCACGAGCAGGTGCTGCGCGCCGAGCAGGCCCGGCTGGCGGAGCGGACGCGCATCGCGCGGGAGATGCACGACGTGCTGGCGCACCGCATCTCGCTCGTCGCGCTGCACGCCGGGGGCCTGGAGGTGCGGCCCGACGTGGGCGCCGAGCAGGTCGAGGCGACGGCGGCGACGATCCGGGAGACGGCCCGGACGGCGCTGGAGGACCTGCGCCGCGTGCTGGGGGTCCTGCGGGCGCCGAGCACGGTCCCCGCGGCCCTGTCGTCGGCGGCGACGGCCGCCGAGCTGACCCCGCAGCCCACCCTCGTCGACGTCCGCCGGCTCGTGGAGTCGACGCGCGAGGCCGGGGTGGCGGCCGAGTTCCGCACCGACGTGCCCGTCCACGCCGACGTGCCCGCCGAGCTGGGCCGCACCGTCTACCGGATCGTGCAGGAGGCGCTGACGAACGTGCACAAGCACGCCCCGTCCGCGCAGACCGTCGTGACCGTCTCGGGCGAGGTGGGCCGGGAGATGGCCGTCTCGGTGGTCAACGCGCGCCCGACGGGTCCCTCCGCGGGGCTGCCGGGGGCGGGGTCGGGGCTCGTGGGGCTCTCGGAGCGGGTGGGGCTGGCCCAGGGGACCCTGACCTCGGGGCCGGAGCCGGGCGGGGGGTTCGCGGTGCGGGCCCGGCTGCCGTGGCCGGCCCCCGACGGCCGCCCGCGGGCGGGGACCTCCGCGGCGTGGACGCCGCCGGATGCGAGGATCGTCCGCACCCCGGCGGGGTCGGGTCCGGACGAGGGGTGAACCAGGTGAACCAGGTGGAGGCGGGCGTGGAGGCGGGCGTGGAGGAGCAGCGGGCGAGGCCCACGAGGGTCCTGCTGGTGGACGACGACGCGCTCGTGCGGGCCGGGCTGCGGATGATCCTGTCCAGCGCCGACGACGTCGAGGTCGTCGGGGAGGCCGAGAACGGCGCGCAGGCCGTGGAGGGCGTCGCGGCGCACCGGCCCGACATCGTGCTGATGGACGTGCGCATGCCCGTCATGGACGGGCTGACCGCCGCCAAGGCCATCACCGAGCGCCCGCAGGCCCCCAGCGTGGTGATGCTGACGACGTTCGACCTCGACGAGTACGTCTTCCAGGCGCTGCAGGCCGGGGCGACGGGGTTCCTGCTCAAGGACACCCCGCCGCGCGAGCTGGTCTCGGCGGTGCGGGTCGTCGCGGCGGGCGAGGCGATGCTCTCGCCCACCGTGACGCGCCGCCTCGTGGGCCACTACGCCGCCGACGCCGTGAACCCGCGCCGCCGCGAGGCGGCCGAGCGGCTGCGCACGCTGACCGACCGCGAGCGCGAGGTCCTGGGCGCGGTGGGCCGCGGGTTGTCGAACGCCGAGATCGGCCGGGAGCTGTTCATGAGCGAGGCGACCGTGAAGACGCACGTGTCGCGGTTGCTGACCAAGCTGGGGGCCCACAACCGCGTGCAGGTCGCGATCGTCGCGCACGACGCGGGGTTGCTGGACGCCTGAGCGGGCCGCGACCGTGGCCCGGGACTTCACGTTCACGCAGCTGCGCTACTTCGCCGTGGTGGCCCAGCGCCGCAGCGTCACGGCCGCGGCGGCGGAGCTGCGGGTGTCGCAGTCGGCGCTGTCGTCGGCCGTGGCGCAGCTGGAGGCGGCGATGGGCACCACCTTGTTCCGGCGCGTGCCGCGCCGCGGGGTGGAGCCGACCGACAGCGGTCTGCGGCTGCTGCGCGAGAGCCTGCCGCTGCTGGAGGCGGCCGAGCAGCTGCCGGCCCGGGTGCGCCTGGACGAGCAGGAGCCGGCGGGCCGGCTGGTGGTCGGGGTGTACGAGCCCGTCGCGTCGTTGCGGCTGCCCGGTCTGGTGGCCGAGTTCACGCAGCGGTACCCGGCGGTCGAGGTGGCGGTCGTGGAGGGCGACCAGGAGTTCGTGCGGCAGTCGCTGCTGTCGGGCGGGTGCGAGGTCGCGCTGCTGTACAGCATGGGGCTGGGCTCGGGGCTGCGCACGGAGGTGCTGGAGGAGCTCGCGCCGCACGTCATCGTCGGGGAGGGGCACCGGCTGGCGGCCCGGGCACCGGGGCCGGTGAGCCTGGCGGAGCTGGCCGAGGACCCGCTGGTGCTGCTGGACCTGCCGCACACGCGGGAGTACCTGCTGGGGTTGTTCGACGTGGCGGGGCTGACGCCGCGGGTGCGGCACCGGCTGACGGGGTACGAGACGGTGCGCTCGTTCGTGGCCCTGGAGGGGTACGCGGTGCTGAACCGGCGGTTGCCGCACGGGGAGACGCACACGCGGCGGCGCGTGGTGGCGCTGGAGCTGGCCGAGCGGCTGCCCCCGGTGCAGGTGCTGCTGGCCCGGGCCCCGGACCAGCGGCCGACGCGGCGGGCCGTGGCCTTCGCCGAGGTGTGCCGGGAGGCCCTGCGCGTGTGACGCAGACGTTTCAGCGATGTTTCAGGAGTTTAACATCGACTGAATCGATGCTTTGCGCGAAAACCACTGTTGGACAACGGGTTCTGCGGCTCCCCAGACTGGGGCACCTCCTGCTCCACCCCTCCGGCACCCCGGTGCCCCGTGGAAGGACCAGAGCCTCCGATGAGCGCACCCGAATCCGCCCCACCCGCCGCCCCGGCCCTCCTGCCGGCCGGCTACAGCCCGCGGCTCTACAACGCCGACCTCGCCCCGCGCGACCGCGCCGCCCCCTGGCGCACGTGGGACCTGTTCTGCTGGTGGATGTCCGCCTGGCACAGCCTGGGCAGCTACACCTTCGCCATCGGCCTGCTCGTCCTCGGCCTCACCGGCTGGCAGGTCGTCGTCGCCGTCTTCGGCGGCCTCCTCGTCCTGCTCGTGGGCTGCAACCTCATGGGCGTGGCCGGCCAGCGCGCCGGCGTCCCCTTCCCCGTCTTCGCCCGCCTCAGCTTCGGCGTCTTCGGCGCCAACGTCCCGGCCCTGCTGCGCGCCGTCGTCGCCGTCGCCTGGTACGGCATCCAGACCTACCTGGCGAGCCTGGCCGTCACGACCCTGGCCCTGAAGGTCCTGCCCTCCGCCGACGGCCTGGCCCGCGCGCAGTTCCTCGGGATGTCCGGCCTGGGCTGGATCTGCTTCCTCGTGCTGTGGGCCCTCCAGCTCGCCGTCCTGAACCGCGGCATGGAGGCCGTCCGCAAGCTGTCCGACGTCGCCGGCCCGGTGCTGTGGATCGCCATCGCCGCGCTCGCCGTGTGGGTCCTGGGCCGCGCCGGGTGGAGCCTGGACTGGAACTACCGGGAGGGACCGGCCCTCGACGGGCCGCAGACCGTCGGCGCGATCGTCTCCGGGGCGTTCCTCACCGTCGCGTTCCTGTCCGGGCCGATGCTGAACTTCTCCGACTTCTCGCGCAACTCCCCCGACGCCCGCTCGATCCGGCGCGGCAACGCCCTGGGCCTGCTCGTCAACGGCACCGCGTTCGCGCTCGTCTCGGTCGTCATCGCGCTGGCCTCGGCCCGCGTCCACGGCGCCGCCGTCACCGACCCGGTCGAGCTGGTCGCCGACATCGACAGCGTGACGCTGCTGCTCGTGGCGACCGTCGCCATCGCCGGCTCGGCCATCGGCATCAACATCATCCTCAACTTCGTCTCCCCCGCCTACGACTTCGCCAACACCGCCCCCTCGCGCATCAGCTTCCGCACCGGCGGGGTCATCACCGCCGTCGTCTCGCTGCTCGTCATGCCGTGGAAGCTGTACTCCAGCCCGCTGGCGGTGAACTACTTCATCGGCGGCGTCGGCGCCCTCATCGGCCCCCTGTTCGGGATCATGGTCGTCGACTACTACCTGCTGCGCCGCGGCCGGGTCGACGTCCACGCGCTCTACTCCACCGACCCCGCCGGCCGCTACCACTACCGCCGCGGGACCAACCCGAACGCCGTCGGCGCGCTCGTGGGCTCCGGGGCCGTGACGCTCCTCGTCGCGTTCCTGCCGGCCCTGTCCGCGCTGGCCGCCTACTCCTGGCTCATCGGGTGCCTGGCCGGCGGGGCGCTGTACCTGCTCCTGGAGAAGGTCCGCCCCGCCGCCGCGCTCACCGTCGACTGACCCCACCGCACCCCGAGGAGAACCCGTGACCACCGTCCGCGCCGCGCTCACCCAGGTCAGCTGGCCCGGTTCCCAGGCCGAGATGCTCGACAAGCACGAGGGCCTGGCCCGCAAGGCCGCCGCCGAGGGCGCGCAGGTCCTGTGCTTCCAGGAGCTGTTCCACGGCCCCTACTTCGGCATCGTCCAGGACGCGAAGTACTACCGCTACGCCGAACCGGCCGACGGCCCCGTCGTGCAGCGCTTCGCCGCACTGGCCAAGGAGCTCGGCATCGTCAGCGTGCTGCCGATCTACGAGGAGCAGCAGCCCGGCGTGTACTACAACACCGCCGTGGTCGTCGACGCCGACGGGACCGTCCTGGGGTCCTACCGCAAGAACCACATCCCGCACGTCGACCGCTTCTGGGAGAAGTTCTACTTCCGCCCCGGCAACCTCGGCTGGCCCGTCTTCGAGACGGCTGTCGGCCGGGTCGGGGTGACCATCTGCTACGACCGGCACTTCCCCGAGGGCTGGCGCGCGCTGGGCCTGGGCGGCGCCGAGATCGTCTTCAACCCCAACGCCTCCAAGCCCGGCCTGTCGAACCGGCTGTGGGAGCTGGAGCAGCCCACCGCCGCCGCGGCGAACGGCTACTTCGTGTGCGTCCCCAACCGGGTGGGCCGCGAGGACAACGAGTACGGCGACCAGGCCGTCGACTTCTACGGCACCAGCTACGTCGTGGACCCCCGCGGCAACTACGTCGGCGACCGCGCCAGCTCCACCGACGAGGAACTGCTCGTCCGCGACCTGGACCTGTCCCTGGTCCGCGAGGCGCGCGACGAGTGGCAGTTCTACCGCGACCGCCGTCCCGACGCCTACGGCCCGCTGGTCGCGCCGTGACCCGCGTCCTGGTCCACGGCGGGGAGGTCGTCTCCAGCACGGGGACGACCCCCACCGACGTCCTCGTCGAGGACGAGCGGATCGTCGCCCTGCTCGCCCCGGGGACCGGTGACCTCTTCGCGGTCGACGAACGGATCGACGCCGCCGGGTGCTACGTCCTGCCCGGCGGGGTCGACGTCCACACCCACATGGAGATGCCCTTCGGCGGCACGCAGGCCTCGGACACCTTCGAGACCGGCACCCGGGCCGCGGCCTTCGGCGGGACGACGACGATCGTGGACTTCGCCGTGCAGCGCACCGGGGAGGACGTCGAGGAGGCCCTCGCCCGCTGGCACGCCAAGGCCGAGGGGAACTGCGCCGTCGACTACGGCTTCCACATGATCCTCGGCGGGGTCGACGAGGCGTCCCTCAAGGCCATGGACGCCCTCGTCGCGCACGAGGGGATCAGCAGCTTCAAGCTGTTCATGGCCTACCCGGGGGTGTTCTACTCCGACGACGGGCAGATCCTGCGGGCCATGCAGCGCGCCACCGGCAACGGCGCGACGATCATGATGCACGCCGAGAACGGCACCGCCATCGACGTGCTCGTCCAGCAGGCCCTGGCCGCGGGGCACACCGACCCCGTCTGGCACGGGCTGACCCGGCCCGCCGCGCTGGAGGGGGAGGCCGTGAACCGGGCCATCGCCCTGGCCGAGGTGGCCGGCGGCACCCCGCTCTACGTCGTGCACGTGTCGGCCTCGCAGGCCCTCGAACGCATCGCCGCCGCCCGCGACGAGGGCCGCAACGTGTTCGCCGAGACGTGCCCCCAGTACCTCTACCTGACGCTGGAGGACCACCTCGGGGCCCCGGGGTTCGAGGGGGCCAAGTACGCCTGCTCGACGCCGCTGCGCTCCAAGCACGAACCGCACGCGCGGGACCTGTGGCGGGGGCTGCGCACCGACGACCTCGCGGTCGTCTCCACCGACCACTGCCCGTTCTGCTTCAACGACCAGAAGACCCTGGGCCTCGGGGACTTCTCGAAGATCCCCAACGGGCTCGGTCTCGTCGAGCACCGGATGGACCTCGTCCACCAGGGCGTCGTCGACGGGAACCTGTCCCTGCAGCGCTGGGTGGAGACGTGCGCCACCACCCCGGCGCGGATGTTCGGGATGTACCCGAAGAAGGGCGTCGTCGCCCCGGGCTCGGACGCCGACCTCGTGGTGTACGACCCGCGCGCCACGACGACCGTCAGCGCGCGGACGCACCACATGAACCTCGACCACTCCGCGTTCGAGGGCGCGGTCCTGCAGGGGCAGGTCCGCACCGTCCTGTCCCGCGGCCGAACGATCGTCGACCGGGGGACGTACCTCGGCGCGAAGGGGCACGGCCGCTACGTGCGCCGCGGCCTGTCCCAGTACCTGCGCTGACGCGCACGAACCGGTCCGCCGGACCCGTACGAGAAGGAGAGCACCGTGGACCTCGGGGTCGTCCTGCAGAACACCGCACCCGCCGCGCGCGTCGTCGAACTCGCCCGCCAGGCCGAGACGCTGGGCTTCACGCACGCCTGGACGTTCGACTCGCACCTGCTGTGGGAGGAGCCGTACGTCGTCTACTCCGCGATCCTGCAGGCGACGCGGAACATGGTCGTCGGTCCCATGGTCACCAACCCCCTCACCCGGGACTGGACGGTCACGGCGTCCAGCTTCGCCACGCTCAACGAGATGTACGGGCCCCGCACGATCTGCGGCATCGGCCGGGGCGACTCCGCCGTGCGCACCCTGGCGGGCAAGCCCAGCACGCTGGCGACGTTGCGCGAGTCCGTCCACGTCATCCGGGAACTGGCCAACGGCCGGGCGGTCGAGCACAACGGGCAGACCATCCGCTTCCCGTGGGCACGCCCGACGAACGAGGCGAACCGCACCCAGGTCTGGGTCGCGGCCTACGGGCCGAAGGCGCTGCAGCTGACCGGGGAGGTGGCCGACGGGTTCATCCTGCAGCTGGCGGACCCCGACATCGCCGCCTGGACCATCAAGGCGGTCAAGGAGGCCGCCGAGCGCGCCGGCCGGGACCCCGACGCCGTGAAGATCTGCGTCGCGGCCCCGGCCTACGTCACCGACGGCGGCGACGCCGGGCTGGAGCACGCGCGCGCCCAGTGCCGGTGGTTCGGCGGGATGGTCGGCAACCACGTGGCCGACCTCGTCGGGCGCTACGGCGCGGACGGCGGGGTGCCCGCCGCCCTCACCGACTACATCGCCGGCCGCCAGGGGTACGACTACAACCAGCACGGCCGGGTCGGGAACACGCACGCCGACTTCGTCCCCGACGAGATCGTCGACCGCTTCTGCGTCCTCGGCTCCCCCACCGAGCACCTGCAGCGCCTGCGGGAGCTGCAGGAGCTCGGGGTGGACCAGTTCGCGCTGTACCTCCAGCACGACGCCAAGGAGACGACGATGCGGGCCTACGCCGACTCCGTCATGCCGTACCTGGACGACGCGGGAGCCGCCGTGGTGCCCGGACCCTGAGCGTCAGCGCCCCGCGGCCTCCAGGGTCGCGAACTCGTCGTCGCCGAGCTCGACGTCGGCGGCGGCGAGGTTCTCCTCCAGGTGCGCCACGGTCGAGGTCCCCGGGATGGGGACGATGACCGGCGAGCGGCGCAGCAGCCAGGCGAGGGCGAGCTGGGAGGTCGTCGCGTCGTGGTTCGCGGCGATCTCCTCGAGCGGGCCGCCGGGACGGGCGAGGGTCCCGGCGTCGACCGGGGCCCACGGGATGAAGGCGATGCCCTGCTCCTCGCAGTACGTCAGGAGGTCCTCGGCGCGGCGGTCGCCGAGGTTGTAGCGGTTCTGGACGGAGGCGACGGTCAGGCCGGCCGCCTGGGCCTCCTTGACGTCGTCGACGTCGACCTCGGACAGGCCGACCTGCAGCGCGAGGCCCTCGTCGACGAACTCCTTGATGACCCCGAACTGCTCCTCGCGGGGGGTCTTGGCGTCGATGCGGTGCAGCTGCCACAGGTCGATGCGCTCCACGCCCAGGCGGCGCAGCGACATGAGGATGCACTGGCGCAGGTACTCGGGGCGGCCCAGCGGCGGCCACACGTCCGGGCCGTGCCGGGTCAGCCCGCCCTTGGTGGCGATGACCACGTCGCCGTAGCCGGAGCCCGACCCGCCGGCATCGTGCAGGGCCTCGCGGATGAGGTCCTCGGACACGTAGGGGCCGTAGGAGTCGGCCGTGTCGATGAACGTGACGCCCAGTTCCACGGCGCGGCGCAGCACGCGCACCGCCTCGTCGTGGTCCTTCGGCGGCCCCCAGATGCCGGGGCCGGTGATGCGCATGGCTCCGTAACCGAGCCGGTTGACGGTCTTGCCGCCGAGGTCGATGGTTCCGCTGGCGGACACGGGCACGGGGTCCTCCCGGGGTTCTGCGGTCGTTGGCCCTCGCACGCTAACCCCGCGGGGGTCGGCCGACACCTCCGGGCCGGGGGCTACCTGACCAGGGCGAGGGTGAAGCCGTCCCAGCCCTTGGCGCCGACGGTCTGCAGGGCCGTGGCCTCCAGGCGCGGGTCCTCCCCCAGGGCGGTGAGGAACGCGCGGGTGCCCGTGACGACGGGGTCGGAGCTGGTGTCGTCGACGACGCGGCCCTCGCGCACGACGTTGTCGACGACGACGAGGCTGCCGGGGCGGGTCAGCCGCAGGGCCCACTCCAGGTAGCGGGGGTTGTTCGGCTTGTCGGCGTCGACGAAGACGAGGCCGAAGGGGTCACCGCCCTCGGCGGCCAGCACCGGCAGGGTGTCGAGCGCGGCGCCGACCCGGACGTCGACGACGTCGCCGAACCCGGCGCGGGCGATGTTCCGCCGCGCCACCTCGGCGTGCCGGGGGTCGTGCTCGAGGGTGACGACGCGCCCGCCGGGGGGCAGCGCGCGGGCCAGGTGGACGGTGCTGTAGCCGCCGAGGGTGCCCAGCTCCAGGACGCGCCGGGCGCCGCTGAGGCGGACCAGCAGCGACAGCAGCCCGCCCTGCAGGGGGGAGACGTCGATGGGGGGCAACCCGGCCGCCTGGTTCTCGTCGAGGACGAGTTCGAGGGTCTCGTCCTCGGGCAGCAGCGTCCGGGCGAGGTAGTCGTCGACCTCGGCCCACGCCGAGCTGGGATCGGTGCCGTTGCGGGGCGCGCTCACGGGGACACTGTGCCAGCGGCGGCGCGGGCGGTGGAAGGGTCGACCGGCCTACCGGGGCCGGTCGGCGCGCACCGCCCGCAGCCCGGCCAGGAGCGCGCCGAGGTGGAACTCGCGGTCGCCGGGACGGTCGCCGCCGAGGCGGACGGCGTGCTCCACGCCGCAGACGAGGTGCCGCAGCCGGTCCGGGGTCAGGTCGTCGCGGACGACGCCCGCGGCGACGGCCCGGGCGACGAGCGCGGCCGTCGCGGCCAGGACCTCGTCCTTGACGGCGGTGACGGCGGCGCTGGCGTCCTGCGGGGCGAGGAACACCGCCTGCAGCCCCCCGTCGGCGAGCTGGAGGGCCAGCCCTTCGCGGACGAGCAGCTCCAGCCCGGTGAGGGGGTCGGGTTCGGCGCCGGCGCGCCGGGCCAGGTCGGAGTAGCGGGTGAGGTCGGCCTCGGCGAGGGCCTCGACGAGGGCGTGGACGGTCGGGAAGTGCCGGTAGACGGTGGCGACCCCGACGCCGGCCCGGTGGGCGACGTCGTTGAGGCGCAGGGTTTCCGGCGGCAGGTCGCGGGCGACGTCGAGGATGCGGGTGCGGCTGCGGGCGGCGTCGGGGCGGGGGCTCACGGCCCGAGGGTACCAATCAGCGGATACTTCATCCGGACCGTGCTAGCGTTCGAACCGGATACTCCATCCGACCGACGCGCAGGAGACCCCCGTGACCTGGAACCCCACCACCCTCCCCGACCGCGACGGCAGCACGTTCGTCGTCACCGGCGCGACCGCCGGCATCGGCTACTTCGCCGCCGAGCAGCTCGCCACGACCGGCGCGCACGTCGTGCTGGCCTCGCGCTCGGCCGCCAGGCTCGACCGCGCCGCCACCTCGGTCCGCCGGCACGTCCCGGGCGCCCGCGTCTCCACCGTCGTCCTCGACCTCGCCTCCCTCACCTCCGTGCGCCGCGCCGCCGGGGAGCTCACGGCCCTCGGCCCGCTCGACGGCCTCCTGCTCAACGGCGGCTCCATGAGCACCGCCCGCGAGACGCGCACCGAGGACGGGCTGCCGGAGATGCTCGGCACCCACGTCGTGGCGAACGTCGCCCTGACCGCCGCCCTGCTGCCGGCCCTGGAGGGCGGCCGCGTCGTCCACACCACCACGGGGTTCGTGCGCCGGGCGAGGATGCGCGTCGACGACGTCACCACCCCCCACCGCGGGTTCTTCCGCACCTACACCTTCGCCAAGACCGTGACCGAGGTCTACGCCCACGAGCTGGACCGCAGGCTGCGCGCGGCCGGTTCCCCGACGGCCTCGGTGCTGACGTTCCCCGGCGTCGGCGTCGACGCCCGGACCCCCGCGCGCGAAGGCGTCTTCGACCCCCGGACGCAGACCCGGCGCAACCCCTTCACCCCGTGGGCCCAGGGCAAGGACGCCGCCGCGTGGTCCGGTGTCCGCGCCCTGCTCGACCCCGCCGTGCGGGGCGGGGAGCTCCTGGGACCGGCCAACGGCCGCCGGGGCCTGCCGGAACGGGCCGAGCCCAACGCGCACACCGCCCACCCCGGGGCGGACCGGGCCGCCCGGGTCTGGGACCAGCTGCACGAGCTGGCTGCGACGGCCGCCGCGGGCCCGGTCAGGCCGGCAGCGCGGCGATGACGCCGACGACGCGGGGGCCGCTGCCCGACGCGGGGACGATGAGGCGCCCGCTGCTCAGGCGCCAGGCGTAGCCGCCGTCGCCCATGCGGGTGCGGTACCGCTGCTCGTAGCGCTGCCCCGTGCGGCAGGCGTGGTCCAGGGCCTCGGCGACGCGGTCGCGGTCGTCGGGGTGGACGTGGTGCTGGAGCTGGTCCTCCAGCGTCGCCCCGGCGGCGGGGTGGACGTCGAGCAGGGCCGCGCACTGCGGGTCCCAGGACACGGTGCGGCTGCGGTGGTCCAGCTCCCACGCCCCGGCGCGGGGGTCGAGCAGCCCCTCGCCGGTCCGGAGCGGCTCCGGCCGGGAGCCCGGCAGGCCGCGCCCCCCCGGGAGCGCGCGGTCACCGGGCCCGGGGCGGTCGGCCGGCTCCGCGCGCTCGGCGAGCAGCGCCGCCAGCGGCGGGGACAGCAACCACCACGAGGACCGGCCGGCACGGCGCAGGAGCTCGAGCAGCACCTCGCGGGTCAGGCCGTCGCCCTGGACCAGCAGCCCCAGGTCCCGCCCGCGCTCGTCGTCGACGAGGAGGGCGTCGAGGAAGATCGACAGGGTGGGGTCGGCGGTGGGGGGCATCTCGTCGCCCCACATCTCGTGCACCGCGTCGCGCACCCCTCGCGCGCGGGCCTCGCGGGGGTGACGCCCCGGCGGAGTGCTCACGGTGCCCCTGCCTGCTCGGTGCCTGCGGGGGCGTGCGCGGTGCTCGCACGTCCCCGTCCATCGTGGGACGGCACGGTGGTCGTGTCCACCTGTCCTCGACCCTGGAGCGGGGGGCGCCGGTCAGCCAGACCCCCTTTCGGGGGACAGGTCCGCTGACGCGCTCCCGCCCCGGCCGGCGGCGGGGAGGTGACCGGCCCGGCGGGCGGCCTCGACGGCCGCCGCGCTGCTGCGCACGCCGTACTTGCGGCGGACGGTGGCCAGGTGCTGGGCGACGGTGTTCGCGGAGCGCTGCAGCCGCTCGGCGATCTGCGCACCGCTGAGCCCCTCGGCCACCAGTTGCAGGGTCTCGGCCTCCCGGGCGGTCAGCCGGCTGACGGCGGGGGCGCTGTGGGCGGGGGCCACGTGCTGCTGCAGCCTGCGCAGCTCGGCCTCCAGCCGGTGCAGCTCACCCTCGGCCACCAGCACGACGCGCTCCCCGCCGCGGGCCTCGAGGTAGACGCGGCGCTCCCCGGCGGCGACGGCGTCCAGGAGGTGCGGCCACAGGGCAGCGGCCAGGTCCTCGTCGATCTCGTGCACGTGTTCCCTCCGTCCCGGGCTCGAGCCGAGGTGCGCCGCTGTTGGCTCAACGACGTTCCGGCCCGCGCGCGGGCCAGTCTCACAGTGGCAGTCGGGGAGCGTTCACGCACCCGCGCCCACGGCTGCGGGCACGCCGTCGACACCGAGGGTCACCGACGGTCCCCCGGGTTCCCGGACGGATCCACCCGATCGGCTTCAGTCGTGACACTCCGTGCCGAATACCTAGTCAACGCAGCTAGCAAAGGCCACCCGTGGCCCGACCTGCTCGAGCAGGATCCACCAGGACCTGCCGGCTCGACCTGACAGGAGAGCGTTGTGGACGACCCGCAGACCCCGAGCACCCGCTGCACCACCGGTGCCCCCGCGACCCCCGACCGCGGTCCGCGCCGCGCCCGTCGAGCCGGCCGCTGGGCCAGGGCCCGCGCCCTGCTGGCCGGCGGCCTCGTCCTCGGCGTGGGCGGCACCGTCACGCTGGCGGCCTGGACCGACACCGAGTGGGTCTGGGGCGGCGCCGACGGCGGCGGGAACGTGCAGACCGCGACGTTCGCCATCGAGCAGAACGTGTGGAACGGGACCTCCGGTGCGGCGCAGTGGCGCGACGGCGCCGACCGGTCCAGCGCCGGCCAGCTCGACTTCACCGTCGACGCCGCCCGGCTCGTGCCCGGCAGGACCGTGTACGCCCCGATGCAGCTGCGCACCAAGGCCGGCTCCGAGGCCGGGTGCGTCCAGCTCGACGGCGCGGCCCTGGCCGCCGGGTCCCCGGCCGGCGCCCAGGTCCTCTACGACGCCCTGCGCTACACCGTGGTCACCGGGGTGGGCAAGGCCGCGTGCACCGCCGGCACCTTCACCCTGCCGAGCAGCCTCAGCGCCCGGCAGGTCGTCGACGCCCCCCTGACCACCGCCGGCACCCAGCGCGTCCCGCTGGCCGCCGACGGCCCCAGCGGCTCCGGCGGCGCCGTCGACCTCTGCTTCGCCATCACCCTGCCCGCGACGGCCGACAACACCACGCAGGGCAAGAGCGCACAGCTGTTCTGGAAGTACGACGCGACGCTCGCATGAGCACCCACCACGAGCGGTGCGCCGACCCGCGCACGCTCCCCGGCCCCGCGGCGAGCCCGGTGACCGCACCGGCTCCCCCGCAGGACGCCCCGCGGCGCGGGCTGCGGCACTGGGCCCGCGAGGGGCTCCTCACGACGGCCGCCGCCGGCGGCCTGCTGTGCCTGCTGGCCCTCGCGGCCGCGGTGTTCCTCGACACCACCCTGGTGCTGTTCCGGACCGGCTCGATGAGCCCGGCGATGCCTGCCGGCGCGGTGGCCGTCGTCCGCGCGGTCCCGGCCGCGGAGGTGGCCGTCGGTGACGTGGTGACCGTCGAACGCCCCGGCGCCCTGCCGGTCACCCACCGCGTCACCGCCACCGCGGCGGACCCGGCCGGTCCTCCCGCCTCGCGGCTGCTCACCCTCAAGGGCGACGCCAACGCCAGCGCCGACCCCCGCCCCTACGCGGTCGAGCGGGTCCGCCGCGTGGTGGTCTCCGCACCGCACCTGGGGAGCTGGATCGACCGGGCCCGTTCCCCCGTCGCCCTCGGGCTGACCACGCTCGGCGTCGGCGGGCTGGTGACGTGGACGTTCTGGCCGGCGTCCGCCGGCACCCCCTCCGGGCCCGGGCCCGGTGCGGGCTCCCGACGGCGACCGGCCCGCCGGTGACGACGCACGGCCGCGGCACCACCGCGCGCCGGACCCGTCCCCCGCGGGGCCCCCGGGCCCGCGCCGCCGTCCTCGCCGGTGCCGTGGTGCTCGGCGGCGCGGGCGGCGCCGCGGCCGCGGCGCCGGCCGACGCCGCCGGACCGAGGTCCCCGCAGCTGCGGCTGGACTCCCAGTTCACCCGGCACGGCCCGCCCACCCTGGCCCCCGGCCGGCGCACCCACTGGGAGATCGGAGCCACCCTCGACGGCGACGAGGTCGGGGCGCTGGAACTGCAGGTGGCCTCCGAGGGCACCCTCGTCACCCGCCCGGACGGGCTGTGGATCCAGGTCCGCACCTGCGACCGCCCCTGGCTGACCCGGCCCGCGCGCTGCCCCGGCACCCAGCTGCAGCTGCTCCCGCACCAGCGCCTGGCCGACGTCCCCACCCGCACGACGGTCCCCGTGGGGAACGTCTCCGTGCACGACTCCCAGCGCGTGCTGGTCACCCTCGACCTGCCCGACGACGCCTCCGCCGACCTGCAGGGCGCCTCCGGGCGCATCGGCATCGGGCTGACCGCCTCCGGCGACGACACGGCGGCGTCGGTGCCCACGCCCACCGCCCGCCCCGTCCCGGAGGTCCCCCCGGTGCCCACGACCACGGCCGACCCGGCCCCCACGAGCGCCCCGCCCTCCCCCTCCCTCCCGTCCACCCCGCCCCCGGCCGCGACCCCGTCGGCACCGGCCGTCGCGTCGTCCGCCGCGGCGTCCACCGCGGCGTCCGCCGGGAAGGACGCCGGGAAGGACGCCGGGCAGGCCGCCGTGGAGGTGCGTCCCCTCGCGGCGGCCCCCGCACGGGGCGGGGAGCCGGCCGGCGCCGCGGACCCGGGGCTGCCGGCCCGCCTGGCCCGCACCGGCGCCGAGCTGGGACCGGCGCTGGCCCTGGGCGCGGGAGCCGTCGGGGGCGGTCTGCTCCTCAGCGCCCTGGCCCGGTACCGCCGCCCGTCCCGTCCCCCGCGGAGCCGGCGGTGAAGCGGCGCGCGGTGACCGCCGCCGTGGCGACGGCGCTGGCGTCGCTGCTGGCCGCGGGCCACCTGCGGACCGTCGGCGACCTCCTGCAGACCACCGACGCGGCCTGGGTCGACCGGGAGGTCGTGCAGTCCTCCTTCGCGATCGGCGCACCCCTGGACTGCACCGCCCTCGGCCGGTACAGCAGCGCGAGCCAGGCCCGCACGACCACCGGCCGCCTGCTGGGACGGGACCTGTCCCCGCTCGTGGGCCTGGCCGGGGTGTCGGCCACCAACCCGGGCACCGGTGCCAGCGCGGTCCCCGCCACGGCCCCCCGGGCCGGGACCGACGCGTACCGCGACAACCTCACCGTCACGGCCCTGGACGCCGCCCTGACCACGGACCTGACCGGAACGGTGGCGTTCCCGCTGGCCGGCACCCACCTCGGCGCGTACGGCCAGTACGCCCGGGCCGGCAGCGACGGCAGGGCCGTCGCCGCCGCGGGCCTCGTCTCCGACAGCGGCGCCCTCACCGTCGGCAGCGCCACCCCCGCCGGGGACGTGGCCACCCTCGACCTGGCCAAGCTCGCCCCCACCACCGCGGCCCTGGCCGGGGTCAGCCTGGGCGTGGGCGCCGTCGGCGCCCGCGCCGCGCTGGACGGCTGCCAGCCGGCCGGTGCCGCGGTCACCCCCGAGCGCAGCTACACCATCGCCTCGCTCGCCGTCCGGGCCGGCGTCCCGGCGGTCAGGACCGTCGGCACCACGCTGACCACGCAGCTGGGCGCGGTCTCCACGACCGTGGACGCACTGGGGGTGAGCCTGCAGTCCACGCTGCGGACCGTCGTGGGGCCCCTGCTCGGCGGCACCGCCGGGGCCAGCTCGGCGACCGTCACCGTGGACCTGGCCGCGCTGGGCACCGCGCTGCTGGCGACCCCGCTGTCCGACGGGGTGGTGAACGTGGACCTGCGCACCGGGCTGGTCACCGTGGACCTGGCCGCCCTGCTCAGCGGGTCCGGCGGCCTCAACGGGCGGGCGCCCGACACGCAGCTGCTGCTGACCGGGCTGACCACCGTCCCGGCGCGGGTGACGGCGCTGCTCACGGCCTGGCAGGCGCAGGTGCAGCAGCGCCTGACCGCCACCCTGAACGCCGCGGCCGTCGAGCTGCGCACCACCGTCGCCCCCCTGGGCCTGGGGCCGACCAGGGCCGTGGTCGTCACCTCGACCCTGGGTGAGCTGGCGCAGGGCCGGGGCACCGTCGGCGTCGACGGGGCGGTCGCGTCCGGCGCCCTGCTGACCACCGTGGCCACGCCCCTGCTGGCGGCCCTGGGGACGGTGGTCACCACGACCCTGTTCGCGACCCCCGGGGGTGCCGTGCCCGGCCTCGTCGCCGCGCTCACCCCCGTGGTCGCCGCCGCGGGACCGGCGCTGACCCCCGTGGTGACGGCGCTGACCTCGGTGCTGACCCTGACCGTCAACGCGCAGGACTCCCCGACCGGCGGGACGCACCGGGTCAGCGCCCTGCGCGTGGGGGTCCTGGCCCCCGCCCCCACCGACCTGCGCCTGGCCACCGCCGTCGTGGGGCCGGTCACCCCGCTCACGCCCTGAGGACCGGGCCGCCCCGGCCCGTCGCACCCGCCGGTCACACTGGCCGGGTGGTCGAGGCGGTCGAGGTGGTCGAGGTGGTCGGGGCCCCCGGGGTGCCCGGGGTGGCGGACGTGCGGGCCGGGCTGCGGCGGCTGGGGACGGTCCCCGCGCTCGGCCTGGTCGTCGTGCCCGGCGGCCTGGGCCTGGCCGTCCCCGGCCACCGCTGGGCCGTCGCCACCGACGACCCCGCCGGCGTCCTGGCCGACCTGGAGGCCGAGTTCGCGCCCCGCTGGACCTGGTGGTCGGCGGCCGGTGCCGCGGGCCGCGCCGGCGACGTCCACCTCGCCCGCTGCCACGACCTCGCGGCCGTGCACCGCGTGCTGGGCGGCGGCGCGCGGGAGGACCCCGGCGCGGTGTGGGCCGCGGCCCACGGGCTCCCCGCTCCCCCGCCGCCGTCCCGGCGTCCCGACGCCGCGCACGGGACCGCGACGCTGGACCTCGACGGGGCGGCCGCGGCCGACGAGCCCGTGACCGGCGCGGGTCAGGTGTCCCCCACGTGGGCCGACGGCCGCGCCTTCGACGTGGACCCGCCGCAGCGCCTCGACCGCGCCGCGCGGTGGGCCGGGCTCGCCCTCGACGTGGCGGCGGCGCAGTCGCGGGCCCTGGCCGCGCTGCCCGACCACCGCCCGCAGCCGGCCGGCCCCCCGCTGCCCGTCCAGACCGGGTACGCCGAGTCGGCGGCGGCGCTGCTGGCGGTGGAGCTGTCCCGCACGGGCCTGCCGCTGGACCGCGCGACGGCCGAGGCGATCGTCGGCGCGGCCGTCGGGCCCCGCCCGGCGACCCCGGCCGAGGAGCGGCGCGCCCGGGCCGCCCGCGACGAGGCCGTGCGCCGGCACCTCGGCGACCAGCACGGCGACCGCCACGGCGACCACCGCGGCGACCTGGACCTGCGCAACCCCGCCCAGGTCCTCGCCGCGCTGCGCGGCCTGGGTTTCGACGTGCCCGACACGCGCGCGCACCGCCTCGAGGCGTTCCGCGACGCCCACCCCGCCGTGGCCGCGCTCCTGCTGTGGCGCAAGGCCGAACGGCTGGCGACGACCTACGGGTACTCGTGGCTGGACGAGCACGTGGGCCGCGACGGGCGGCTGCGCGGGGGGTGGTCGGCGGCCGACGCCGCCGCCGGGCGCATGACGGCGCAGGCCGGGCTGCACAACCTGCCCGCCGAGCTGCGGCCGGCGGTCGCGGCCGAACCGGGCCACGTCCTCGTGCGCGCCGACCTGGGCCAGGTGGAACCGCGCGTGCTGGCGGTGGTCTCCGGCGACCCCGGGCTGGTGGCGGCCACGCACGCCGACGACCTGTACGCCCCCGTCGCGGCGGCCCTGGCCGCGGACCGGCCGACCGCGAAGGTCGCCGTCCTGGCCGCGATGTACGGGCAGACCTCGGGGGCGGCCGGGGAGGCGCTGCGGCGCATGGAACGCGCCTACCCGCGCGCGCTGGCCCACCTGCGGGCGGCCGAGGAGGCCGGGCGGGCCGGGCGCGACGTGCGCACGTACGGCGGGCGGCTCGTGCGGGTCCCCGCCCCCGCCCCCGGCGAGACCGGCACCGCGACGACCGCGCGCGGCCGGTTCGCCCGCAACGCCGTCGTGCAGGGCGCGGCCGCGGAACTGTTCAAGGCGTGGGCCGCGACGGTGCGCGCGGGCCTGGCCGGGTCCGGGGGCCGGATCGTGCTGTGCCTGCACGACGAACTCCTCCTGCACGTCCCGGCCGCCCACGCCCAGCGCGCCGCGGGGCTCCTGGAGGTCGCGCTGACGCGGACCGCGGACCGGTGGGCGGCCGGTTCGGGGGTGCGTTTCGTCGCCGACGTGAGCGTCGTGCAGCGCTGGTCGGAGGCGAAGTGAACGGGGTTCCCGGGCCTGGCCGAAACCCTCGGGAACCTCTTGCACTCGACGGACGGGAGTGCTAAATCAATGTCTGGGCACCGGCCCGGCCCGGTGACCCAGGTTGGAGCGCATCGTCTCTCGCACAACGGAGGTGGTTGCCATGCTGATGCGCACTGATCCCTTCCGGGAACTCGACCGACTCACCCAGCAGGTCCTGGGGACCACGGCCCGGCCGGCCGTCATGGCGATGGACGCCTGGCGCACCGGTGACGAGTTCGTCGTCGAGTTCGACCTCCCCGGCGTCGACCCGGCCAGCGTGGAACTCGACGTGGAACGCAACGTCCTGACCGTCCGCGCCCAGCGCCCCGTGCACGAGGGCACCGAGGAGATGATCGCCGCCGAGCGCCCGCGCGGGGTGTTCAGCCGCCAGCTCATCCTCGGGGACAACCTCGACACGGAGAAGATCAGCGCGGCCTACCACGCGGGTGTCCTGACCCTGCGGGTCCCGGTGGCCGAGAGGGCCAAACCCCGGCGCATCGCCGTCGAGACCCACGACAGCCCGCAGGCCATCGGTTCCTGACGGCGGCCGGAGTGGAACTCCTGCTCCAGGAGCCGGGTCGACGACCGGACGAACCCCCCGGGGAGGTCCCGGACGAGACCGAGGCGGAGTTCTGGGCGATCGTGTCCGGACTGCTCGACGTGGGCACGGCGCTCGCCCCTCCCCCACCCGGGCCGCGTCCGGCCCCCGCCGGGGGAACCGCCGCCGACCAGGACACCGACCGACGACCGACCGGCCGGGAGCGGGCCCCTCCGCGGGGGCGGGGCCCCGGCCGGTCCCGGCGCACGACTCTGAAGGCACCCCACGAGCACCCCGGCGGACGCCGGTGAGGGAGGAGGACGATCGACCGGTACGACCTCCACGCGCACGGACGGGTCCCGGGGCGGCACGACGGCCGCCCGGGACCCGTTCAGCGCGGACCGGACGTCAGGAGCGGGCCCCTCGCCCGGGCGGGGTCACTGCCCCCCGAACGCCGTGACCTGCTCGGCCGCGAAGTCGCCGAACGACCACGGCTGCCCCGTCGCCTCCAGCACCGACCACCACAGGTCCCCGTGCGGGTCGACCTGGTTGCGGTCCGAGACGGCCAGGGCGATCGGGATGTGCACGAACCGGCGGCGCCAGCGCCCCACGACCATGTTGGTCCGCCCGGCCATGGCCGCGTGGACGGCCGCGTGCGCCAACCGGATGCAGTACACCGCGTCGTACGGGTTCGCCGGGACGCTGCGGATGACGTAGCTGGGGTCGATGTAGCGCATGTTGAGCTCGAGGTCGTGCGCGGCGAAGTCGTCCGTGATCGCCTGCCGCAGCAGGCGACCGACGTCCTGCAGCCGCTTGTTGCCCGAGGCGTCCTTGAGCGAGGCGGCCGCGTCGGCGGGGTCGAACAGCTCCTGCCCGGCCCCCTCGGCGGCCACGACCAGCGCGTGCCCCTGGGTCGCGACCTTCTCCCGCAGCCGCTGCAGGAAACCCCCCGGCCCGTCGAGGGTGAAGGGCACCTCGGGGATGAGGACGAAGTCGGCGTCGTTCTGGGCGAGGGCGGCGTAGCAGGCGATGAACCCGGAGTGCCGCCCCATGAGCTTGACGATGCTCACCCCGTTGGGCGCCGTCCGCGCCTCGACCTTGGCCGACCGGATGGAGCGGGAGGCCTCGCTGAACGCCGACTGGAAGCCGAAGCTCTGGTCGATGAACGGGATGTCGTTGTCGATGGTCTTCGGGATGCCGACCACGGCGATCTTCAGGTCGCGCGCCTTGATCTCGGCGGAGATCTTCTGCGCCCCGCGCATGGTGCCGTCGCCGCCGATGACGAACAGGACGGAGATGCCCATCCGCTCCAGGCAGTCGACGACCTCGGCGGCGTCCTGCTGGCCGCGCGAGGTGCCCAGGATGGTGCCGCCCTCGCCGTCGATGCCGCTGACCGACTCGGGCGTGAGGTCGACGACGTCGTGGCCGTAGCGCGGCACGAAACCCTGGTAGCCGTTCTTGAACCCGTAGATGCGCCGCACGCCGTAGTGGGTGGTCAGTTCCGAGACCAGGCCCCGGATGACGTTGTTGATGCCCGGGCACAGCCCGCCGCACGTGACGATCCCGACGCGCGTCTTGGAGGGGTCGAAGAAGATCTTCTTGCGCGGGCCGGTGGGCTCCAGGCTCGGCAGGTCCTCCAGGTCGCCCTCGCGCCGGGACACCTTCGAGAGGGTGTCGTCGAACAGGACGCGGTCGGTCTCCTCGATGTAGTGCTGGGTCGTGCGCCGGGCCTGCAGCCGCGGCGCCAGCGGGGAGTCGACGGTGCAGGGGCCCAGCGTCTCGACGGTGAAGTCGATGGGCTCACGGCTCGCGGGGCGGTCGGTCGGCTCGGCCATGAGCGCGCGGTCCTCTCCATGCGGGGGCAGGCGAGCCCCCATCATCGGACAGGGCCGTGACGCCGATCACCCCGGGGTCGCGGCGGGGGCCGCGCCGCAGTCGACGCGCGGACCGGGCCGGCACTGCCTAGCGTCGTGGCCATGGCCAACGACCTGTACACCGGGACCGTCACCGCCCGCGAGGGCTCGGTGAGCTCGGACGACGGAGCCCTCACCCTCGACGTGCACGAACCCCGCGAGCTGCAGGGGGCGGGGGCAGCCACCAACCCCGAGCAGCTCATGGCGGCCGCCCTCGGCTCGTGCCTGCTGGAGTCGCTGCGGATCGCCGCGACCAGCGCGGGCGGCAGCACGCAGGGCGCCGCGGTGGAGTCGCGGGTCACCCTCAGCAGCGCGGACGGGCCCGGCTACACCGCCCGGTACGCGCTGAGCGTGACGCTGCCGGACGCCGGCGGGGACGCCTCGTCGGTGCTGGAGCAGGCGCTGTCCATCTGCCCGTTCACCAAGACCCTCGACGCGAGCACCCTGGAGGTCCAGCTCGCCTGAGCCCGGCCCGGCCGGGGGCCCTCAGGGACGGGGGCCCTCCCGGTCGGCCAGCCGCTGCAGCATGGCGTTGTACTCGGCGAGGTCGGCGTCGCCGTCGCGCGCGGCCTTGCGGTCGCGGCGGCGGTTCTCCCGGTCGTCCGAGCGCGCCCAGCCGATGGCGACCCCCAGGACGAGGACGAGGGTGGGGACCTCACCGATCCCCCAGGCGATGTCGCCGCCCTCCTGCTGGTTCGCCAGGAGCTGCGAGGCCGGGGTGAAGACCGCGAACCAGTCGGCGGCGAGCAGCCGGGTGCCCTGCATGAGCGCGACGCCGAAGAACGCGTGGAAGGCCATCGTGGCCAGCAGCAGGATGAGCCGCATCGGGTAGGCGGGGCGGTGGCCGCCGGGGTCGACGCCGATGAGGGCGGAGGAGAACAGGTACCCCGTGCCCAGGAAGTGGACCATCATCAGCTCGTGCCCCACGTGGGTGCGCAGCGCGAGCTCGAACAGCGGCGAGTAGTAGAAGACGATGAGGGAGCCGGCGAAGAGCACGGCGGCCACGAGGGGGTGGCCGACGACGCCGAGGTAGCGGGAGTGCACGACCTCGAGCAGCCACTCGCGCAGGCCGCGGGAGTGGTCCCGGCGGGCCGGCAGGGTCCGCAGCGCGAGCGTGACGGGGGCCCCGAGCACGAGCATCGGCGGGATCGCCATGGTCAGCAGCATGTGCTGGAGCATGTGCATGCTGAAGGTGAGGCGGCCGTACGCGGCGGGGCCGCCGCTGGTGACGAACAGCAGCAGCAGGCAGCCCAGGACCCACCAGACCGTGCGGCCCACGGGCCAGGAGTCGCCCCGGGCCCGCAGCCGGCGGACCCCGAGCAGGTAGGCGACCAGCGCGATCCCCGCCACGCCGATCCACAGCAGGTCGGGGCTGAGCTCGGTGAACCAGCGGCCCACGGTCAGCGTCGGCGGCAGCGGCTCGCCGAGCAGCGACTCGGCGCGGCTGGCGTCGGGGTTGTCGTCGGGCACGGGCGTGGGGCTGCGACTGAGCGCCACGCCCAGGCCGGTCGCCGCGCCCATGAGGACGAGCTCGACGGCGGCGACGCGCAGGAAGGCGCGGGGGCGGGAGGCCAGCAGCGGGACGGTCCGCCGCCGGTGCCAGACGCCGAACGCGCCGAGGGCCACGAGGGCGACGACCTTGCCCACGACGAGCGCGCCGTAGGCCGAGGCCAGGCCGGACCAGCCGCCGAGCCGGACCGAGGCGTTGAGCACCCCGGACAGCGCGACGGCGGCGAAGCACCACAGGGCGAGCGTGGAGTAGCGCGCGGCGAGGACGGGCAGGTCCACGGGCCGCTGCCCCTTGGCCGACCCCGGCGAGCGCCCGGTCAGCGGGGCGACGAGCAGGACGGCGGCCAGCCCGCCGAGCCAGGCGGTGACGCCGACGAGGTGCACGGCCAGGGAGCTGACGGCCGTCTCGTGGGAGGCCGAGCCCGAGGCGTGCCCGGACAGCGACAGGGGCATCAGCGCCAGGACGGCGAGGGCCAGGGCCCACGCCGCGCCGGTCGGGGTGGTGGCCGCGGCGGCGACGGTGGCGACGACGGCGGCCAGCACCGTCGTGACGAGCAGCGCGCGGCCGAGGTCGATGGACTGGGCGAACTGGGCGAACTGGGCGCCGAAGTCGGGTGAGCCGGGGGCGGCGCCGATGACGTCCATGGCCGTCAGGACCAGCACGAGCAGCGCCGAGACGGCCCACGCCCCGGCCGCGACCCCGGCCACCCGGACCGCGCGGGTCCAGGCGGGGCTGGGGTGCGGCAGGAGGGCGGTGGCGACCGCGCTGCCGCCGACGGCCAGGGCCGCGGACAGGTCGTGGACCGTCCGGGCGACGGGCAGGCCGTAGCGGACGAGCCGTCCGGGGTCGCCGATGGCGGGGGGGACGAGCCCGCCGGCGAGGGCGAGGGCGGTGAGCAGGACCGCGAGCGCGGCGAGGAGGACGGCCGAGGAGGTCAGCAGGACGCCCGTGGGCGGGGTCGTCGGTCCGGGTGCGCTGCGGGCCGGGCGGGAGGGTGCGGCCACGGGTCAAGGGTAGGTCGCCCGCCGGGGACCCCGGTCGGGGGCGGGGTCAGGCGCTGACGCGGGCGGTGGGGCGCACGGGGCTGGAGCTGGTGGTGACGTCGAACCAGACGGTCTTGCCGAGGTCGCCGACCTCGACGCCGTGGGCGTCGGCGAGGGCTTCGACGAGGGCCATGCCGCGCCCGTTGAGGGCGTCGGGGTCGGTCTCGCGCCGCAGGGGCAGCCGGGTGTTCTCGTCGCCGACGCCGACGCGGACGCGGGGGCCGACGCGGCCCAGGCGCAGCGAGACCTCGCTGCGGCCGTGCAGGACGGCGTTGGTGACGACCTCGGCGGTGAGGAGCAGGAGGGTGTCGACGGGGTCGCCGATGATGCCCTGGGTGATGCACCAGTCGGCGACGAAGTGCCGGGCGGTGCGGGAGGACATCGGGACAGGCGCCAGCGTCGTCTCGGCGGACCACTCGCTGAACGACACTGCGTGACTCTCCAGATACGTTGAGTTACCAACCACGGTAGCGCAGGGTCCCCCGGACGGCGCAGCCCACGACGCGTCGCACAGGGAGACGGGCCGGTGCCGCCTCCGTACCCGATCGATCGCCACGCTGTACCCCCCGATACGTGCTTGCGGCTGGTAACTTGTCCATGTTCGTTGCATGTAGCAGTCAAGGATCCGACCGACCGGGCCGACGTCCCGGGAGGTACTTCGCCGGGCCCCCGCACGCCGTTACACCTCGCGACGCACCTCGCGACACCCCGCAACCGGGACCCCGCGCGCCAGCACACCGGAACGACCCGTGGAGCACCCGCATGACGCACCGCCCACCCCACCCCCGCCCCGTCCCGGCGGCCCGGCCGTGACCAGCACGGTCGACCGCCCCGCGCACGAGGTCCCCCGCTCCGGCGGCACCGAGCACGAGCGCCGCGTCGCCGCCGTGGCCGACCAGGTCAACCGCCAGCTGCGCGCCCTGCACTCGCTCAAGGCGCAGGTCGCCCGCGGCCAGACCGACGTCGAGCGCGCCATGCACGTCGTCCTCTACGTGCTCGCCGACGCCGGCCCCCTGCGGGTCGGCGCCCTGGCCGAGCGCCTAGGGACCGACCCCTCCACGACGAGCCGGCAGACCGGCGAGCTGGTCAAGCAGGACCTGCTGCGCAAGCTGCCCGACCCCGACGACGGGCGCGCGAGCCTGCTCGCCGTCACCGAGGCCGGTCACGCCGTCGTCGCCGCCATGAAGCAGCGGCGGCACGAGCACCTGGCCCGCGCCGTCGAGGGCTTCGACGACGACGAGCTCGACGCCTTCACGGGCCTGCTGTCGCGCTTCGCCGACGGGCTCGAACGCGCGCGCACCGAGACCCTCCGCACCGCCCACTCGCCCCAGGAGATCGCATGAGCACCACGACCGCCGGTTCGTCACCGGCCACCCCGGAGGCGCCGGTCTTCACCCACCGGCAGATCATGGCCATCCTCTCGGGCCTGCTGCTGGGGATGTTCCTCGGCGCGCTGGACCAGACCATCGTCTCGACGGCCATCCGCACCATCGCCGACGACCTCGACGGCTTCTCCCTGCAGGCCTGGGCGACCACGGCGTTCCTCATCACGTCGACGATCTCCACGCCGCTGTACGGGAAGTTGTCCGACATGTACGGGCGGCGGAAGTTCTTCATCGCCGCGATCCTCATCTTCGTCGTGGGCTCCGCGCTGTGCGGCATCTCCACGTCGATGTACGAGCTCGCCGGGTTCCGCGCCCTGCAGGGCCTGGGCGCCGGTGGCCTCATGTCGCTGGCCCTGACGATCATCGGCGACATCGTGCCGCCGCGCGAGCGCGCCAAGTACCAGGCCTACTTCATGATGGTGTTCGGCACGTCCAGCGTGCTCGGCCCCGTCGCGGGCGGGTTCTTCTCCGGCCTGGACTCCCTGGCCGGGCTGGCCGGGTGGCGCTGGATCTTCTGGCTGAACGTCCCGATCGGCGCGTTCGCCCTCCTCGTCGTGGCGAAGAACCTGAACCTGCCCAAGCGGTCCAGCCACCACCGGATCGACTGGCCCGGGGCCCTCACGCTCGTCACGTGCCTCGTGCCGCTGCTCATCGTCGCCGAGCAGGGCCGCGAGTGGGGCTGGGGCGACACCAAGTCGGTCGTCTGCTACGTGGTCGGCGCCGTCGGGCTGGTCCTGTTCGTCCTGGCCGAGCGCGCCTACGGCGACGAGGCCCTGCTGCCGCTGCGGATGTTCCGCGGCCGCACCTTCGTCGTCGGGTCCCTCGGGTCGTTCATCCTCGGCATGGGCATGTTCGGGGTGTTCGCGATCCTGCCGCAGTACCTGCAGGTCGTGAAGGACCTCAGCCCGACCGAGGGCGGTCTGGCGATGCTCCCGGTCGTCGTCGGCATCATGTCCGGCAGCATGTTCTCGGGCCGCTTCATCGCCCGCACCGGCACCTACAAGGTCCTGCCCGTCGTCGGCACCGGCCTGATGGTCGTCGCGCTGTTCCTGTTCTCCCGGGTCAACGCCGACACCCCCATCTGGCAGACGATGATCGTCATGCTGATCATGGGCTGGGGCCTGGGCGGCAACATGCAGCCCGTCATCCTGGCCGTCCAGAACGCCGCCCAGCGCAGCGAGCTCGGCGTGGCCACGAGCTCGGTGACGTTCTTCCGGCAGATGGGCGGGACCCTGGGCACCGCGGTGTTCCTGTCGATCCTGTTCTCCACCCTGGGCGAGAAGGTCTCCTCCTCCTACGCCGCGGCCGGCCGGACCCCCGAGTTCGGGGCGGCCCTGCGCAGCTGGGGCGGGGACCTGCAGGCGACGCTGGCCCAGGCGACCGACAACACCTCGGTCCTGCAGCAGCTCCCGCGCGTCCTGGCGCACCCGTTCAAGGTGGGCTTCACCGACTCCACCAGCCTGATCTACCTCGTCGCCGCGCTGGTCATGGTGACCGGTTTCGTCACCATGCTCTTCCTGCCCTCGCTGCCCCTCAAGGGCGCCGGGGGCCCGGCCCAGGGCGGCGCCCCGCAGGCCCCGGCCCAGGCCGAGGGCGAGCCCACCGCGGCCCGCTCGGCGGTCCAGGCCGCCGCGGCTCCCGCCGAGGCCGCCGGCGCGCCGGTGGAGACGGGCACGACGGTCGCCGCCGGCACCGCGTCCCGCGGCACCTCCGACGGCACCCTCAACGGCACCTCCAACGGCACCTCCAACGGCACCTCCAACGGCACCTCGCACCGCGCGACGGTCCCGGGTGCGATGGCCCCCGGTGAGCTGGCCGAGCGGCTGCGCAGCGGGGTGCAGCAGGCCAAGGCCGCGCAGCAGGCGATGGAGGACCTGGCCGCCGAGGCCGCCCGCCGCGAGGCGGAGTTCGACGCGGCGGTGGAGAACCTGCGCGACCTGGGCCTGGACGAGGCCTCGATCGAGGCGGCGCTGGGCGAGGAGGCCGCCGCTCCCCGCGGTGGCCGGCACGCCGGTGCGGGGCACGTGGCCGACGAGGCCGCCGCCCGCGAGGAGCTCGGCGCGCAGAACTGACGACCGACCCACCCGCGCAGGGCCCCGGAGCGAGTGCTCCGGGGCCCTGCGCGCGTCCGGACCCGTTGCGCCCGAAGCGGCCTGGTGAGCCTCACCTAGGGAAACCAAGGCTCTCCTTCTTTTGACGTAGTCCAAAGAAGGAGTACGCTGGAGTCATGAGCCAGCCCGACCCCACCGCCACGGAGGAGCTGCTGCGCCGCGCCGGCCTGCGCAGCACCGCCCCGCGCCGGTCGGTCCTGCAGGCCCTGGACGACCACCCGCACGCGACCGCGGCGGGGCTGGCCGAACTGCTCGAGCGGACCGGCCGGCGGATGTCCCGGCAGAGCCTCTACAACGTCCTGGAGGACCTGACGCGGACCGGTGTCCTGCGCAGCATCCAGCCCGCCGGCTCCGCCCCGCGGTACGAGACGCGGGTGGACGACAACCACCACCACGCCGTCTGCCGGACCTGCGGGACCGTCGTCGACGTGCCCTGCGCCGTCGGGACGGCCGCCTGCCTGACCCCGGCCCCGACCCCGGGCTTCCCGGTCGTCGACCACGCCGACATCACCTGGTGGGGGCTGTGCACGACGTGCGCAGCGGCCACCGCCACCGCCACCGCCACCGCCACCCAAGAGGAACCCAGGAGGAAGTCGTGACCACTCTCGACGACGTCAACACCACCGGCCTCACCCAGGAGAAGGTCGCCGGGTTCGACGCCAGCTCGCGCCTGAACAGCGGCCTGCAGGAGGTCCTCGTCGACCTCACCGCCCTCCACCTGCAGGGCAAGCAGGCCCACTGGAACATCGTGGGCGCCAACTTCCGCGACCTGCACCTCCAGCTCGACGAGCTCATCGAGGCCGCCCGCGGGTACGCCGACGAGGCGGCCGAGCGCATGCGCGCCGTCGGCGGCGTCCCCGACGCCCGCCCGGCGACCGTCGCCACCACCAACACCATCGGCGACTTCGGCGCCGACGAGATCGACACCAAGGCGGCCGTCGAGGCCGTCGTGGCGATGACCCGCCGCACGGTCGACACCATCCGCCGCGTGCACGACCCCATCGACGCCGAGGACCCCTCGACCGCCGACCTGCTGCACGGCTTCATCCTCGGTCTGGAGAAGCAGGCCTGGCTGATCGGCTCGGAGAACCGCGCCCCGCGCCGCCGCTGACCCCACCCGCGAGGACCCCGCCCGGCTCCCGGGCGGGGTCCTCGCGCGTCCGGCGCACCGGTTCACCCCCGGCCCGCCGTGAAGAACCGCCGTTCTTCGCACCCGGCGACGCCGTGAGCCCGTCTTCTCCCCCCGTCGCGCCGAACTCCCCTGGAGCGGCCCGGGAACGCCCCGGGCGACCAGCGGCGTGACCCCTGCCACGTCGGCCGTCTCCGTGCGTCCCGGCCCCTCAGGGCGGCGCTACCGTCAGCTCCCATGACCACTGAACGCCCAGTGCACATCGTCGAGCCGCGCTACGCGCGCACGTGGTTGCTGGTGAACGCCACCCGGACCGACCTGTTCGACGTCGCGGCCCGCTCCCGCGCCGACCAGGTGGTGCTCGACATCGAGGACGCCGTCGACCCCAGCCGCAAGGACGGCGCCCGCGCCGACTCCATCGAGTGGCTGGCCGCCGGGGGCCAGGCGTTCGTGCGCATCAACGACGTCACCACGCCCCACTGGCGCGACGACGTCGACGCCCTCAAGGGCGTCCCGAACCTGCTCGGCGTCATGCTCGCCAAGACCGAGGCCGGCGAGCAGGTCGAGGCCACCTGGCACGCCCTCGGCGGTTCCGTGCCCGTCGTCGCCCTCTGCGAGTCCGCGCTCGGCATCGAGGCCGCCCGCGAGATCGCCTGCGCCCGCGGCACCTTCCGCCTCGCCTTCGGTTCGGGGGACTACCGCCGCGACACCGGCGCCAGCGCCGAGGACATGGCGATGGCCTACCCCCGCACCAAGCTCGTCGTGGCCAGCGCCATCGGCAAGCTGCCCGGGCCGATCGACGGCCCCACCACCGGCGGCGGCCACCCCGAGCTGCGCGAGGCCTCCGGCGTCGGCGTCGCCATGGGCATGATGGGCAAGCTGTGCCTGGACGCCGAGCAGGCCTACGTCATCAACGAGGTCATGAGCCCCAACGTCTCCGACGCCACCTGGGCGCGCGACTTCATCTCCGACTTCGAGCGCAGCGGCGGCGTCGTCCGCGACGGCTCCGACCTGCCGCGCCTGGGCCGCGCCCGCCGCATCCAGGAACTCGCCGACGCCTACGGCATCCAGCCGCTCTGAGGCGCCCGGGGGGGACGGATCGTTGTGACAACGCTGCCGATCACTGCGAGCGTTGTCACAACGATCCGAACCCGCGGCCCTCAGGGGAGGGGGACGAAGGCGGAGGCGTCGACGCGGACGATCTCCCCCCGGCCCGGCAGGCCCAGGAAGTCACCGGCCGCGCTCCACGCCGTGGAGTACAGCGTCCCGTCGAGGAACGTCATCCCCACCGGCATCGTGACCTGCGCCGCCGTCCGCCGCCCGGACCGCTCGACCTTCACGATCTGCCCGACCGTGGAGGGGTCGAAGTCCGGCGGCGGCGGGGCCTCCTCACCGGGAGGACCCTCCAGCGGGGGGGCGCCCTCGGTCAGCTCCGAGACGTACACCGACCCGTCCGGTCCCACGGCGACCCCCGTGGGCCCGGTGAACCCGCCGAGGGTGCCCAGCAACCCGCCGTCGAAGGGGTCGAGCACGTAGACGCGCCCCTCACCGGGCGCACCGGCGGTGAAGGCCGAGACGTACAGGTTGCCGTCCGGGCCCCAGGCCAGCCCCGTGGGCACCGAGTCGCAGCCGGTGTGCTCGGGGTCGTTGTTCTCCGCCCCCGCGCACGCACCGGTGTTCACGGTGGGCGGCACGAAGAAGGTGCTGACCTTCAGGTTCTGGTCGACCACGAGCACGGCGTTCGCACCGCCGTCGGCGACGAACACGCGGTTGTCGAACCCCCGGCCGGTGAGCACGGCGAACGGGTTGCTCAGCGCGTCGAGCGGGGCGCCGTCGTCACCGAACTGCCGCTGCCCGTCGGGGTTGTTCGCCAGCTCGTAGGCGCGCAGGTCGACGCGCTGGCGGGGTTTGCCGCGCTGCGTGATGATCAGCGACGACGTGGCGTAGGTCGACTGCCCCGGGCCGGCCTCGGCGGTGACGACGTAGAAGTTCTCCCGCTTGCGGTCCACCCCCGACGGGTGCGGCAGACCCGCGAGCCGGGGGACCTCGGCGCGCCCGGGCGGGCCCCCGGTGATCTGACCGCTGGAGCTCTCGGCCGTGAAGAGGTTGCCGTTCCAGGACGTGAGCCCGTACGGCTGGTCGAGACCGCGGGCGACGACCGTCACGGGGTCGGCCGCGTGCGCCGGGGTGGCGATGCCCACGGAGGCGGTGGCGGCGGCGAAAAGGACTGCTGCGGAACGGAGTCGTTGCTTCATTGCACAACCTCCTCGTCAAGGGAACCTCACAGGTTCTCCTGGGCCCGCACCGTAGTCCTTCGTGCGGGCTGTGAGAAGTCCCCCTGACGAGGGGTGCGCGTCAGCTCCAGGTGAGGGCGCGCGCGGGGTCCTCCAGGACGGCCGCGATGTCCGCCAGGGCCCGCGAGCCGCTCTCGCCGTCGAGCATCCGGTGGTCGATCGAGAGGCTGAGGGTCGCCAGGAAGCGCGGTTTGACCTTGCCCTTGTGCACCCAGGGGCGCTGGGAGATCTTGCCGACCGCCAGGATCGCCGCCTCACCGGGGTTGAGGATGGGCGTTCCCGACTCGATCCCGAACGTCCCGACGTTCGTGATCGTGATGGTCCCCTCGGCCAGGTCGCGGGGTTTCGCCTTGCCCTCGCGGGCGGTGAGCGCCAGGTCGTTGAGGTGGACCGCCAGTTCCTTCAGCGACATCTCGTCGGCGTCCTTGACGTTCGGGACGAGCAGACCCCGCGGGGTCGCGACGGCGATCCCCAGGTTGACGTAGTTCTTGACGACGATGACCTGGTTCTTCTCGTCCCACGTCGAGTTGATGTCCGGGTTGCGGCGGACCGCGACGAGCAGCGCCTTGGCGACCAGCAGCAGCGGCGAGACGCGGATCCCGGCGAACTCGGGGTCGGCCTTGAGCCGCTGGACGAGCTTCATGGTGCGGGTCGCGTCGACCGTCGTGAACACGGTGACGTGCGGGGCCGAGAACGCGCTCTCCACCATGGCCGCGGCCGTCGCCTTGCGCACCCCGCGGATGGGGACGTGCCGCTCGCGCTCGTGCTTCTCGAAGCGCCGCTCCGGTTCGGCCGGGGGCGTCGGCACCAGGGCCAGGACGTCGGCGCGGCTGACGGTACCGCCCGGGCCGGTGGCCTTCGCCTCGGCCAGGTCGACCCCGAGGTCGCGGGCCAGCTTGCGCACGGGGGGTTTGGCCAGCACGTGCGCCCGGCCCGCGGAGGTCGCCGGCGCGGCGGCGGCGGCCGGCGCCGGGGCGGGGGCCGGGGCGGGGGCCGGGGCGGGAGCACCGCCGCGGCGGCGGCGCGGGGCGCCCTCCCGCGTCCCGTACCCCACGAGCGTCGCCCCGGACCCCTCGGTGGACCCGGACGCCTCGGCGGGATCGCCCTGCGGCGCAGGGGTTCCCGACGCGGCGTCCGCACCGGCGTCCGCACCGTCGCTGACGACGACGATGTGGGACCCGACCTCCACCGTGGCGCCCTCGGGCACCAGGAGCTCGGTGACGGTCCCGGCCCAGGGGCTGGGCAGTTCCACGAGCGACTTGGCCGTCTCGATCTCGACGAGGACGTCGTTCACGGCGACGGTGTCGCCGGGTTTCACCTTCCAGGAGACGATCTCGGCCTCGGTGAGTCCTTCACCGACGTCGGGCAGGGCGAACCGCTGGTTCAACGGAGTCCTTCTCGTTTCTGGGTCTCAGGCGGCCAGGGACTGCTCGACGGCGTCCAGGACGCGGTCGACCGTCGGCAGGTAGTGCTCCTCCACCCGGGCGGCCGGGTAGGGCAGGTGGAAACCCCCGACCCGCTTGACGGGCGCCTCGAGGGAGTAGAAGCACGACTCCTGGATCCGCGCGGCGACCTCCGCCATGGGGCCGTGGAACGTCGGCGCCTCGGAGACGGTGACGAGCCGGCCGGTGCGGCGCACCGACTCGGCGACGGTGTCGACGTCCAGCGGGGACAGGGAACGCAGGTCCACCACCTCCAGGTCGGTGCCGTCCTCGGCGGCCACGGCCGCCGCGTCCAGGGCCAGCTTCGCCGTCGGCCCGTAGGCGACGAGCGTGGCGTCGGTGCCCGGGCGCACGACCCGCGCCCGGTGCAGCGGGGTGACCTGGCCGGGGCCGAGGTCGGTGTCGACGTCGCCCTTCTGCCAGTAGCGGCGCTCGGGTTCGAGGAACAGCACCGGGTCGGCCGAGGCGATGGACTGCTGGATCATCCAGTACGCGTCGTGCGGGGTGCTGGGCGCCACGACCCGCAGCCCCGCGGTGTGCGCGAACAGGACCTCGGGGCTCTCGGAGTGGTGCTCCACCGAGCCGATGCCGCCGCCGCTGGGGATGCGGATCACCACGGGCAGCGACAGGCGCCCGCGCGAGCGCGCGCGCAGCTTCGCCAGCTGGGTCGTGATCTGGTTGAACGCCGGGTAGACGAACCCGTTGAACTGGATCTCGCACACGGGCCGGTGGCCGCGCAGCGCCATCCCGATGGCCGTGCCCACGATGCCGGCCTCGGCCAGCGGGGTGTCCACGACGCGGTCCTCGCCGAAGTCCTTCTGCAGGCCGTCGGTCACGCGGAACACCCCGCCGAGGGCGCCGATGTCCTCGCCCACGAGCAGCACGCGCGGATCGCGCTCCATCGCCGCGCGCAGGCCCGCGTTGATCGCCTTGCCGATCGCCATCTGCTCCATCAGAGGACCCCTCCAGCGTGGACGTCACGGTCGTGCTGCTCCCAGGCGGCGAGGAACTCGTCGCGCTCGGCCTGGACCTGCGGGTGCGGTTCGGCGTAGGCGTGGTCGAACATCGAGACCGGGTCGGGCTCGGGCAGGGCCGGGACGCCCGCGCGCAGGCGCTCGGCGAGCGCCTCGCTCTCGTGGGCCAGCTGCGCCTCGAAGTCCTCGTCGAGGACGCCCTCGGCGGTCAGGTACGTGCGGAACCGGTCCAGCGGGTCCTTCTCGCGCCAGGCGTCGACCTCGGCGGCCAGGCGGTACCGGGTGGGGTCGTCGGACGTCGTGTGCGCGCCCATCCGGAAGGTGAACGCCTCGACGAACGTGGGGCCGCCGCCGTTGCGGGCGCGCTCCAGCGCGGAGCGGACGACGGCCAGGACGGCCAGGACGTCGTTGCCGTCGACGAGGACGCCGGGCATCCCGGCCCCCTCGGCGCGGCGGTGCAGCGGGACGGGCGACTGGCGCGAGACCGGCTCGGAGATCGCCCACTGGTTGTTCTGGCAGAAGAAGACGACGGGGGCGTTGAAGACCGCCGCCCAGTTCAGGGCCTCGGCCGCCTCGCCCTGGGAGGTGGCGCCGTCGCCGAAGCAGGCGATGACGGCGGTGTCGCGCTCGGGGTCGCCGGTCCCCACGGCGCCGTCGCGCTGGACGCCCATGCCGTAGCCGACGGCGGGCAGCATCTGCGCGGCGATGACGAGGGTGTAGGGGTGGACGCCGGCGGCGACGGGGTCCCAGCCGCCGTGGTCGGTGCCGCGGAAGATGCTGAGGATGTGGAGGGGGTCGACGCCGCGGGTCAGCAGCGCGCCGTGGTCGCGGTAGCTGGGGAAGACGTGGTCCTGCCGGCGCAGGGCCCGGCCGGCGCCGACCTGCGCGGCCTCCTGGCCGCGGGAGCCGGCCCACAGGCCGAGCTCGCCCTTGCGCTGGAGCGCTTCGGCCTCGCTGTCGAAGCGGCGCATCAGCACCATGTCGCGGTAGAGCCCGAGCAGCTCCTCGGGCTCGAGGTCCACCTCGTGGTCGGGGTGGGTGTGCCGGACCCCGTGCTGGTCCAGCAGCTGGACCATGCCGTCGGGGCGTCCGTCGTGCGCTGCTCCGGCCCGGACCGGGCCGACCTCCGTGTCGGTCACGTGAGCTCCTCCGTGGGGGGTCGGGTGCGTCACTCCGACGATCGTCGCCAACCTACGGTTCCGTAGGTGACGCGAGCGTACGTTACGCGACCGTAGGTTGCGAACCGCCGCGCCGGTCCCGACCCCCTCCTACCCGCTCGGCTCAGCCGTACTCGGGCAGCAGCGTCGCGGCGACGTCGAGGAAGCGCGCGTTCGCCGCGCTCTCGGCGACCGTGACGCGCACACCCGCCCCGGCGAAGGCCCGCACCACGAGCCCCTCCCGCGCGAACGCTTCGGCCAGCGCCACCGCGCGGTCCCCCACGGGCAGCCAGAAGAAGTTGCCCTGCGCGTCCGGGACCGGCCAGCCCTGGGCCCGCAGCCCCTCCACCAGCGCGCGGCGCTCGGCGACCAGGGCCGAGACCCGGTCCAGCAGCTCGGCCTCGGCGGCCTCCTGCAGCGAGGCGACCACGGCGGCCTGGGCGATGGAGGAGACGCCGAACGGCGTGGAGGCCCGGCGCAGCGTGCCCGCCACCTCCGGGTGGCCCACGGCCACCCCCACGCGCAGCCCCGCGAGCCCGTAGGCCTTGGAGAAGGTCCGCAGCACGACGACGTTGGGGTGCTCGCGGAAGACGTCGACCCCGTCGGGGACCTCGGGGTCGTCGACGAACTCGCGGTAGGCCTCGTCGAGGACGACGACGACGTCCCGCGGGACGCCGGCCAGGAAGTCCTCGAGCTCACCGCGGCGCAGGGCCGGGCCCGTCGGGTTGTTGGGCGAGCACAGGACCACCAGCCGCGTCCGCTCGGTGACCGCGGCGAGCATGGCCGGCAGGTCGTGGCGCGCGTCGGCCGTCAGGGGCACCTCCACCGCCACCGCGTCGGAGATCACGGCGGTGATCGGGTACGCCTCGAAGGACCGCCAGGCGTAGACGACCTCGTCGCCGGGGGCGCAGGTGATCTCCGCGAGCTGGGCCAGCAGCCGGACGCTGCCCGTGGCCGCGGCGAGGTTCTCGGGCCCCACGCCCCACCGGCGCGCGATCGTCGCCACCATCTGCGTCGCGGCCGGGTCCGGGTAGCGGTTCACGCGCGAGGCGGCGCGGGTGATGGCCGTGACGACGCTGGGCAGCGGCGGGTACGGGTTCTCGTTCGACGACAGCTTGAAGACCTCCAGCCCGTCCCGGGCCACGGCCGGCTTGCCGGCGACGTAGGCCGGCACCTTCGCCATGTTGGCGCGCAGGCGCGGGACCAGGGGGGAGCTCGCAGAGGTCATGGGCGCCAGGGTACGGACCGCCGCGATGAGTTCGATCACGTCGCTGAAACATCCCCCCGGCCCATGGGGTTGACTCTGTCCACCCGCCCGCCCAGCACCGAAGGGAAGGAACCACCGTGTCCGAGACACCCGCCCTGGTCCCGTTCGCCGACGACCCGATGGCCCTGCGCACGACCTTCGCCCTCTTCCCGACCGGCGTCGCGGCCCTGTCCGCCGTCGTCGACGGGGAGCCCGTCGTCCTCGTCGCCTCCTCCTTCCAGGTCGGCATCTCCCTGGACCCGCCGCTGGTGCTCTTCGCCGTGCAGCACACCTCCACCAGCTGGCCCAAGCTGAAGACGGCCGGGCGCATCGGCGTCTCGGTGCTCGGGGAGGCGCACGACCTCGCCGCGCGCCAGCTGGCCTCCAAGGCCGCCGACCGCTTCGCCGGCATCGAGACGACCACCACCGCCTCGGGCGCGCACTTCATCCACGGCGCCCCGGTGTGGATCGAGACCTCCATCCACTCCGAGTTCCCCGCCGGCGACCACGACGTGGTGCTGCTGGAGGTCCACGCCTCCGGGACCGCGCCGGACACCGAACCCCTCGTGTGGCACTCCTCCGGCTTCCGCACCCTCACCCCCAAGAACGCCTGATGCGCACCGTCGTCGTCGTCGGGAACCCCAAGCCGGCCTCCCGCACCCTGGCCGCCGCCGTCACCACCGCCGGGCTCCTGTCCGGCGGGGACGCGGACCAGGTCGTCGACCAGGTGATCGACGTGGCCACCCTCGGGCCGGGCCTGCTCGGCTGGGGCGACGAGACCGTGCGCCGGGCCGTGGCGGACGCCGCCTCGGCCGACCTGCTCGTCGTGGCCTCCCCCACCTTCAAGGCCACCTACTCGGGGCTGCTGAAGCTGTTCCTGGACCAGTTCGCCGGCGGTGAGGGGCTGCGCGGCGTCACGGCCGTCCCGCTCATGCTGGGCGCCGCGCCCACGCACGCGCTGGCCCCCGAGCTGCTGCTCAAGCCGGTCCTGTCCGAGCTCGGCGCGGCCGTCCCGGCCCCGGGCCTGTACCTCATCGACAAGGACGCCGAGGCGCACGGGGCGAGCACCCCGGCCCTCGTGGCGTACGTCGAGCGCTGGGGCGCGACCCTGCGGGCGACCGCGGCCGCCCGTCAGGACACCCTCGCGGCCACCCGCTCGGCGGTGTAGTCGAAGACGTCCACGCGCGCTCCGGGGGCGTCGAAGAAGGCGCTCCCGGACTCGCGGAACCGCCGCAGCGCCGCGTCGTCCGAGCGGTCGGCCAGGGCGGCGGTGTCCAGGTAGGCGTCCCAGCCGTGGGCGCGCAGCGGGTCGGCGGGGTCCTGCCCGGCGTCCCGCACGACGACCGCGCGGTCCGCCGAGCCGCGGGCGGCGCGCCCGTCGAGGGCGGGGACGACGTCCCCGGTGTGCTCCAGGGACACCACCCGCACGCCCGCGGGGACGGCGGTGCCGTCGACGGGTGAGCCCGCGGTCAGGACGTGCGTGATGCGGAACTCCGCCGTGACGGCCGGGTCGGCGGCCAGGGCGGCGGCGGTGAGCCCGCCCTGGCTGTGCCCGGCCAGCAGGACCGGTTCGCCCGGGCCCACCCCGGCCTGGCGCAGCGCCGAGACCACGGCCGCGCCGGTGGCGGTCGGCTGCCCGGCCACGGCCCGCAGGTTGGTCGTGAGGTCCATGGGGGTACCCGTCGCCCCCGGGAACGGCGTCCAGTCCTGGGTGCCGGGGACCTCGGCGATCCACGCCACCCGCCCGTCGGCCTGGGTGACGCGCTCGAGCCGGATCCCGCCGGGGCGGGGGGTGCCCGCCGGACCGAGCCGGCCGTTCACCGAGCCCGCCGCCGCGGTGTACCCGGTCGACTGGTGGACGACGCCGTCGAGGACCTCGGCCAGCCCGTTCGGCGGGCGGCTGGGGACGGCGCGGGCGACGGGGACCGGGGTGACCCGGACGGCGGTCTCCCGGAACAGCGGGGTCACCGCGCCGAGGGACGTCAGGGCACCGGCGACGCCGGCGACCCCGCCCGGCGCGGGCAGGCCGGCCGCGGCGAGCAGGTCGGGGGTGGTGGCGACCAGCTGCTCGGCGACCTCCGGGTGGGCGGCGAGGAGCAGGCCGACACCGGTGACGTCGTCGCGGACGCGGTCGTCGACCGCGCCGAACTCCGCGGTCGCCGTGCGCCGCAGCGCGCCCAGGTCCAGGCCACCGGCGGCCACCTGCCCGGCGGCGGCCACCAGCACGCGGTGGGTGGCCTCCTGGACGCGGTGGGCGGTGTCGGCGGCGAGCGCCACCGCCACCACCCCCGTGACCCCGGCGATCCCCGTGACCCCGGCGCTCCCGGGGGCGGCGACGGCCTCGGCGGCGGCGCGGCGGGCCACGGCGAGGACCGCGTCGGCGGCCCGGTCCCCCGCGCGGTAGCGCAGGGCGGCGAGCTCGACGCGGGTGGCCAGGGCGAGCACGTCGGCGGCGACGGCGGCCGCGGACCCGGCCCCCACGGCGACGCGGGCGAGGGCGGCGACGGCGCGGGCGGCGGTGGCGGGGGCCGCCGCCGCGGTCAGGGGCAGCACGGGGTCGGCGGCGGCGGCGAGCGCGGCGGTCCCGGCGGCGGTGAGGGTCGCGGCGACCGCGGCGAGCTGCGCGGCGGCGGCGTCGAGCTGGTCGGGGTCGACGGCGAGGCCGGAGTCGACCGTCAGGGTGCTCACGCGGTCCGCGCCCCGGCGGCGGTGGTGAGCTCGGTGGTGAGCTCGGCGGTGAGCGCGGCGGCGTGCTCGGCGAGGCGGGCGGCGGCGTCGTCGCAGGTGTCGGCGAGGAGGCCGACGCGGCGGTCGGCGTCACCGAGCCGGTCGCGGAACCGGGCGGCGCTCAGGCCCATCCAGGCGACCTCGCCCGTGGCGGTGAGGGGCCGTCTCGTCGCGCGCACGTCGTCGGCCGCCGCGGCGGTGCGCCGCGCCAGCGCGCGGACGGCGTCCTGCCCGAGATCCATGGGGAGCCTCCTGGTCGGTGGGGTGGTGGGCGCGACGCTAGGCCGGGGACGGGGGTGCGGCCGGGGACCGGTCCCCCGGCTGTGGACGACCCGTGCCCGGCCGGTCCTGTGGACAGCGCGGCGCGGTGGGTGAGGATGGCCGGGTGCCGGACGTCTTCCGCAAGCGCCAGCCCGCCGCGCCCCCGGCCGCCCTGGCCGCCGAGGCGGCCGGGCTCGCCTGGCTCGCCGCCGCCGGCGGGGTCGCCGTCTGCCCCGTCCTGGAGGTCGCCGAGGACCACCTGCTGCTGGAACGGGTCGCCGAGGTGGCCCCGACGGCCGCGGCGGCCGAGGACTTCGGCCGGGCCCTGGCCCGCACGCACGCCGCCGGGGCCCCGCGCTTCGGTGCGGGCCCGCCCGGGGCCGAGGCGGCGTGGATCGCGGTCCTGGACCTGCCGCTGAGCGACCGGGCGCTGCCCTGGGGCGCGTTCTACGCCGAGCTGCGCCTGCGCCCGTACCTGCGGGCGGCCCGGGACGCGGACGCGCTGGGTGCCGAGGACGCCCGTGCGCTGGAGGAGGTCTGCACCCGGCTGGTCGACGGGGACGTCCCGGGCGCGGACGTGGCGCCCGCCCGGCTGCACGGGGACCTGTGGTCGGGCAACGTGCTGTGGTCGGCGCGCGGCGCGGTGCTCATCGACCCGGCGGCGCACGGGGGCCACCCCGAGACCGACCTGGCGATGCTGGCGCTGTTCGGCCTGCCCCACCTGGACCGGGTGCTCGCCGCGTACGCCGAGGCCGCGGACCTGCCGCCGGGCTGGCGGCGGCGGGTGCCGCTGCACCAGCTGCACCCGCTGCTGGTCCACACCGTGCTGTTCGGCGGCGGCTACGCCGGTCAGGCCGTGCGCGCGGCCCGGGAGGTGCTGGCGTGGTGAACCAGGAGGTGACGGGTGCGGTGGTGTTCGAGTACCCGGTCGAGGTGGTGCACCTGCTCGTCTCCCCCGAGCACGCCTACTTCGGCCGCCCCCGCGACGGGGCCGCGGACGTCGTGACCCACACGCCCGACGTCGTGGAGGTGGTGGCGGGCAAGGGGATCCGCGGGGACCGCTTCTTCGGCAAGGCCGCGCACATGGACGCGGCCGTGACGTTCCTGGCGGTCGAGGCGTGGGAGGCCGTCGCGCGGGACCTGGACCTGCCCGGCGTGCCCGACCCCCTGCTGTCCCGGCGCAACGTCGTCGTGCGCGGGGTGCAGCTGGACCCGCTGCGCGGGCACGAGTTCGACCTCGTGACGGCCGCCGGGTCGGTGACCTTCCACGGCGGGCGGCCGGCGAACCCCTGCGCGTGGATGGACCGGGTGGTGGCCGAGGGCGCGCACCGGGCCCTGCGCGGCCGCGGCGGCCTGCGCTGCACCCCCACGACGGACGGGCGGGTCGCGCGCGGCCCGGGCCTGCTGCGCTCCCCCGTCGAGCTCGACCCCGCCCGGGCCGGCGACCCCGTCCTGCGCCGCGCGCCGCTGCCCTGAGGTGCGGACCGGCCCGGCACCGGTCACGGTGGACGCATGGTGAAGAAGGGCGACCACGTCGAGTGGAACACCTCCCAGGGCACGACCGAGGGGGAGGTGACGGACAAGAAGACCGACGACTTCGAGCTGTACGGCAAGAAGCGCAAGGCCTCCGACGACGACCCGCAGGTCATCGTCAAGAGCGACAAGTCCGGCAAGGAGGCCGCCCACAAGGAGTCGTCGGTCGACGAGACCTGAGCGGCCCGGGGCGCGGTGGCGCCGTGGGACCATGAGGCACGTGACCGACCCGGGACCCGCAGCCGCCACCGACCTCCAGCCCGCCAGCCTCGGCGAACCCGCGCTCGGCCCGCTCGACGGCCGCTACCGCCGGTCCGTCGCGCCGCTGGCCGAGCACCTGTCCGAAGCGGCGCTGAACCGCCGCCGCATCCACGTCGAGGCCGAGTGGCTCGTCTTCCTCGGCACCCACGACGTCGTCCCGGGCGTGCGCCGCCTGACCGGCGAGGAGACCGCGTTCCTGCGCGAGCTGCCGCTGCGCTTCGACGCCGCCGCGGTCACCGAGCTCGGCGAGATCGAGCGCGTCACCGTCCACGACGTCAAGGCCGTCGAGTACTGGATCAAGCGCCGCCTCGAGGGCACGTCGCTGGCCGACGTCGCCGAGCTGACGCACCTGTTCTGCACCAGCGAGGACATCAACAACCTGTCCTACGCGCTCATGGTCCGCGACGCCGTGCAGCAGGTCTGGCTGCCGGCCGCCACCGGTCTCACCGACGACGTGGCGCGCATGGCGCACGACCTGCGCGACGTGCCGATGCTGTCCCGCACGCACGGTCAGCCCGCGACGCCGACGACGCTGGGCAAGGAGCTCGCCGTCCTGGCCCACCGCCTGCGCCGTCAGCTCAAGCGCGTCGCCGGGGCCGAGTACCTGGGCAAGTTCAACGGCGCGACGGGCACGTACGCCGCGCACCGCGCCGCGGTGCCCACCACCGACTGGCCGGCGGTGTCGCGGGAGTTCGTCACGGGCCTGGGCCTGACCTGGAACCCGCTGACCACGCAGATCGAGTCCCACGACTGGCAGGCGGAGCTGTACGCCGACGTGGCGCGCTTCGGGCGGGTCCTGCACAACCTGTGCACCGACGTCTGGACGTACATCTCCTACGGGTTCTTCGCCCAGGTCCGCGGCCAGGGCACGGTCGGCTCGTCCACCATGCCGCACAAGGTGAACCCGATCCGGTTCGAGAACGCCGAGGCGAACCTGGAAGTCTCCGGCGGGTTGTTCCGCGTCCTGGAGGAGACCCTCACGACGTCGCGCATGCAGCGCGACCTGACGGACTCCTCGATGCAGCGCAACATCGGCGTCGCGTTCGGGCACTCGCTGCTGGCGATCGAGAACGCCCAGCGCGGGCTGGCGGGGCTGGACGCGGTCCCCGCCGCCCTGGCCGCGGACCTGGACCAGAACTGGGAGGTCCTCGGCGAGGCCGTGCAGTCCGTCATGCGCGTCCACGGGCTGCCCGAACCCTACGAGCGCCTCAAGGAGCTCACCCGCGGCCGCAAGGTCGACCAGGCCAGGCTGCGGGAGTTCGTCGCCGGGCTGGGCCTGCCCGAGGGCGAGGCGGCGCGGTTGTCGCTGCTGACCCCCGGCGACTACGTGGGTGACGCCGCCGCCCTCGTCTCGGTCCTCGACGAGGGCTGATGCGCGCGGTCCTGGTCACCGAGTTCGGCGGCACGCCCGTCCTGGCCGAGGTCGAGGACCCCGCGCCCGCCCCGCACGGGGTGGTCGTCGCGGTCGAGGCGACGGGCGTGTGCCGCAGCGACTGGCACGCCTGGCAGGGACACGACGACGACGTGACCCTGCCCCACGTGCCCGGTCACGAACTGGCCGGGACGGTCGCCGCGGTGGGGGCCGACGTGCGGGGCTGGCGCGTGGGCGACCGCGTGACGAGCCCGTTCGTCACGGCGTGCGGGACCTGCCCGGAGTGCGCCGCGGGCGCGCAGCAGGTGTGCCGGGACCAGACCCAGCCGGGTTTCACGGGCTGGGGTTCCTTCGCTGAACTGGTCGCCCTCGACCACGCCGACGTCAACCTCGTCGCGCTGCCCGAGGGGTTCCCCGCCGCGACGGCCGCCGCGCTGGGCTGCCGCGTCGCCACCGCGTTCCGGGCGGTCAGCGACGTCGCCGCGGTGCGGCCCGGGGAGTTCGTCGCCGTCCACGGCGCGGGCGGGGTCGGGTTGTCGGCGATCGCGGTCGCCGCCGCGGCCGGGGCGCGGGTCGTCGCCGTCGACCCCTCCGAGGGCGCGCGGGAACTGGCCCTGGCCTTCGGGGCCGAGCACGCCGTGGCCGCCGACGTCGTGGACACCGTCCACGAGCTCACCGGCGGCGGGGCGCACGTCTCGATCGACGCCGTGGGGCTGCCGGTGACGTGCGAGAACTCGGTGCGCTCGCTGCGGCGGCGCGGACGGCACGTGCAGGTCGGCCTGCTGCCCGCCGCCGCCGGGCGGCCGGCGGTGCCGATGGACCGCGTCATCGCGTACGAGCTGCAGGTCCTGGGCAGCCACGGGATGGCCGCGCACGACTACCCGCGGCTGCTGGACCTCGTCGGCTCGGGGCGGTTCCCGCTGGCCGACCTCGTGACGCGGGAACTGCCGCTGGAGGCCGGGCCGCGCGCCCTGGCGGAGGTCGCCGCCGCGACGACGGCGGGCATCACGGTCCTGCGCCCCTGACACCGGACCGGCGGGCGGGTCCAGCGCGCGGGTCCGGCGCCCGCGCGGCGCCGGCCGCCGCCGTCGCGCACGCCCTCGACGGTCGCGCGCGCCACCTCCTCCCCCGGCCTCCTCCCCGGCCTCCTCCCGCGGCACGAGGGACGACACCCGGGCCGGTCCCGCCCGAGCCCGTAGCCTTCCCGCGTGGAGATCGCGATCGCCCTCGTGGCGCTGACGGTCGGGGTGTGCGCGGTCGCCGCCGCCAGCGACCGGTTCGGGTGGCCGACACCCCTCGTCCTCGTCGTCGTGGGCGCCGCCGCCGCGCTCGTCCCGGGGGTCCCGCAGTTCTCCCTGGGCCCCGAGCTCGTCCTCAACGGCCTGCTGCCGCCGCTGCTGTACGCGGCGACGGCGCAGACCTCGCTGATCGACTTCAGCCGCAACAAGACCGCCACGCTCCTGCTGTCGGTCGTGCTCGTCGTGTTCACCACGCTCGCCGTGGGCTGGGCGACGTCCTGGCTGCTGCCGGGGGTGGCGCTCGCGGCGTGCATGGCCCTGGGGGCCGTCGTCGCCCCGCCGGACGCGGTGGCCGCCACCGCCATCGGCCGGCGCCTCGGCCTGCCGCGCCGGGTGGCGACGATGCTGGAGGAGGAGAGCCTGCTCAACGACGCCTCCGCCCTCATCGCCCTCGCCGCCGCGACGTCGGCGCTGACGACGGAGCTGTCCCCGTGGCACATCGGCGGGGACTTCCTGCTGGCCGTCGTCGGCGCGCTGCTCGTCGGCGGCGTCGTCGCGGCCGTGCTGGCCGTCGTGCGCCGGCGCGTCCACGACCCCGTGCTGGACACGGCGCTGTCGTTCGTCGCGCCCTACCTGGCGTTCCTGCCCGCCGAGGCCCTGCACGTCTCCGGCGTCCTGGCCGTCGTCGTCACGGGCCTGGCGATGGCCCACGTGTCCCCGAAGGTGCAGACGGCCGCGTCACGCGTCGCGGAGGCCCTGAACTGGCGGACGGTGGCGTTCCTGCTGGAGAACGCCGTGTTCCTGCTCATCGGGCTGCAGTTCCCGCGGCTGCTGCGCGGCGCCGCCGACAGCGGGTTCTCCGGCGGCCGCGTCCTGGCGTTCTGCCTCACCGCGCTCGTGGCGACGATCGCGGCGCGGTTCGTGTTCGTCTTCGCCGCGGCCGGGTTCTACCACGCCGTCCCGCGGCTGCGGCCCCGCGCGTGGTCGTTCGGGGTCTCGGTGCTGCTGTCGTGGGCGGGCATGCGCGGGGTGGTGACGCTGGCCGCGGCGCAGCTCATCCCGGAGGACGTCCCGGGCCGGGACGTGCTGCTGCTCGCGGCGTTCACCGTGGTGGTCGGGACGCTGCTGGTGCAGGGGCTGACGCTGCCCGCCGTGGTGCGGCGCCTGCGGCTGCCCGGGCCCGACCCCGCGCAGGACGCCCTGCAGGCCGCGGCCCTCGGCGACGCCGCCGCGGCCGCGGGGCTGCGCCGGCTGGAGGAGCTGCTCACCGGCGACGAGCCCCGGCACGTCGTCGCGCAGCTGCGGGGCCGGTCCAAGGCCCGGTCGCACGCCGCGTGGGAACGCCTGGGCCGCCCGCTGTCGGACGTCCTGACGCCCTCGGCGGTCTACTGCCGGCTGCGGCTGCAGATGCTCGCCGCCGAACGGGACGTCGTCGTGCAGGCCCGCGACCGCGGGAGCGCCGCGCCGGAGGTCCTGCGGCGCGCGCTGGCCGACGTCGACTTCGAGGAGGCCCTGCTGGACAAGGTGGACGCCGACCTCGACCCCCTCGACGCCGACCGGCGGCTGGCCCCCCGGCACGACGACGGCTGCGCCCACCTGCGCACCGCCGGGACCCGCGACGACGCGACCGCCCGCTGGGGGGAACCGCCCGTGGAGTGCGCGGCCTGCGTCGCCGTGGGCGCGACGTGGGTGCACCTGCGCACGTGCCTGGCGTGCGGGTACACCGGCTGCTGCGACTCCTCGGAGCTGCGGCACTCCCGGGCGCACTTCGGGGAGACGGCGCACCCGGCGATGGTCAGCGCCGAACCCGGGGAGGCGTGGCGGTGGTGCTGGGTGGACGAGCAGCTGGGCTGAGCCGCGGTGAGACTGGGCCGGTGCCGTTCTACGCCGACACCCCGGCCCGCCGGTCCCGCCAGCTCCTCGCCGACGCGGTCTGCGCGGTCCTCGTCGTGGTCGCGGTCCTGGCCGGGCTCGCGGTGCACGCGGCGGTCGCGGCGCTGGCCGGCCCGGCCCGGCGCTTCGCCGACGGGTCGACCGCGCTGGCCGAGGGGTTGCGCTCGACGGGCGGGACGCTGGAGCGGACCCCGCTGGTCGGCGACGACGTCGCCGGGGTGCTGGGCCGTTCCGCCGACAGCGCCGCCGCGCTGGCGGGCGCGGCGGGCCAGCAGCAGGACGCCGTCCTGCACCTGGCCCTGGTGCTGGGCGTGCTGACCGCCCTCGTCCCGGCCGCGGTGGTGCTGGCCGTCCGCGCCGCCCAGCGCGTGCGGTGGGCGCGGCGGGTCCGCGACGCCCGGCTGCTGGCGGGGTCGGCGGCCGGTGAGCGGGTGCTGGCGCTGCGGGCGCTGCAGCACCAGCCGCCGCGGGTCCTGCTGGGCGTGGCCGCCGACCCCGCCGGCGCCTGGCGCGACGGCGACGGGCCGGTCGTGGGGGCGCTCGCCGACCTGGAGCTGGGCGACCTGGGGCTGCGCCGGGTCACTGCAGCGCGGACGTGAGCCGCGCGACGTTCTCCTTGATGACGTCCCACCGGGGGCGGGCCAGCCACTGCTCCAGCGTCAGCTCGGTGCACTTGGCGCGGTACTCGTCCTCCACGCGGCGCAGGTCGTCGGCGAACTCCCGCCCGCACACCATGAGGGTCAGCTCCAGGTCCAGCAGGAACGAGCGCATGTCCATGTTGGAGGAGCCGATGACGGCGACCTCCTCGTCGACCGTCATGTGCTTGGCGTGCAGCACGTACGGCGCGGGGTAGCGGAAGATCCGCACCCCGGCGCGCAGCAGGTTCTCGTAGTAGGAGCACTCGGCGTAGTGCACGAAGAACTGGTCGCCGTACTCGGAGACGAACAGCTCGACGTCGACGCCGCGCTCGGCGGCCGTCGTGATGGCCGACAGCATCGACTCGTCGGGCACGAAGTAGGGGCTCGTGATGGAGATGCGCCGCTGGGCGGAGTACAGCAGCGCGTTGAACAGCTTGAGGTTGTTCTCGCCGTCGAAGCCCGGTCCGCTCGGGACGACCTGGCACTCCAGGTGGCCCGGTGAGCCGACGGGTGAGACCTCCGGCCGCTCGGCCTCCAGCAGCTCGTCGGTCTCGGAGTACCAGTCGGTGATGAACATGGCCTCGACGCCGGACACGACGGGACCTTCGAGGCGGACCATGAGGTCCTGCCACTTCAGCCCCCGCCTGACGTTCCCGCGCTTGTTGTAGCTGCGGTCCAGCACGTTCTGCGAGCCCAGCCACGCGACCTCGCCGTCGACGACGAGGAGCTTGCGGTGGTTGCGCAGGTCGGGCCGCTGGTACTTCAGCTTGTGCAGCTGCACGGGCAGCATGGGGTGCCACTCGATGCCGACGTCGTCGAGGAAGCGCGTGGTCCGGCGGTACCCCGGGTAGCGCAGCGACCCCATGTGGTCCAGCAGGAGCCGGACCTTCACGCCCCGGTCCACGGCGTTCGCCAGGGCGGTGAAGAACGGTTCGCTCGTGGGGTCCTTGGTCATGATGTAGAACTCGACGTGCACGTACTCGCGGGCCCCGTCGATGCTGCGGGCCATGGCCCGGATCGCCTCGTCGTACTCCCCGCACAGGTCCGCGGAGTTCCCGCCGACCAGCGGCATCGCCCCGAGGTTGCGGTTCAGCTCGACGAGGCCGCGCAGCCACGGCGGCCAGGGGTGGTCGGCGGAGACGAGGTCCATGCCCTTGGTCGAGGACAGGATGAGCTCGTTGATCTCGCGCTGCTTGCGCCGGCGCGCGCGCGGCAGCTTCGGGTTGCCGATGAGCAGGAACGCCACGACCCCGACGTAGGGGATGAAGAAGATCGTCAGCAGCCACGCCAGCGCCGAGCTGGGCCGGCGGTTGACGGGCACCACGGCGATGGCCGTGACGCGCACGACGAGGTCGACGACCAGCAGGACGACCGCCGAGACGGTCAGCGAGGGGACCCAGTCGGGCAGCCAGTCCACGAGGTGCCGCTCAGATCTCGACGGTGCCGCGGGAGGTCTCGAACGTCACCGAGCGCAGGCCGGTGGCGCGGGCGCTGCCGACGACGTCGAGCCACGTGAAGCTCACCCGGTCGGAGGTGAACTCCGGCGGCAGGCCGAGCCACTCGCGGACCCGGGCGCGCTGGCCGGCGATGGTGAGCCCGGTCAGGCGGGTGCCGCCGGCCAGCGACAGCGCCGACGGGTGCTGCGTGCGGGGCCCGTCCCACTCGATGAGCAGGGGCAGCTGGGGCTCGGTGCGCAGGGCCGGGGCCCCGATCTGGCGCCAGCGCAGCTCCACGCCGTCGGGGCGGCGCCGCACGCCCTCCTCGACGTCCTCGCCGAGGCGGTCGCGGTAGCTCTGCAGGTCCTCGACGGTGACGGCCCAGGCGAACCAGCCCCCGCCGGCCTCGGTCCGCTCCCGCACGGCGCGCCCGAAGAGGGCCTTGTCGGCGACGGGGTGGTCCAGGACCTCCACGACCTCGACGTAGCAGCCCTCCGACAGCGGCAGGACGACGTTGCGGGTGCCGAAGCGGGGGTGGGGGCCGCCGTCGACGACGCGCACGCCGAGCCGGGCCGCGAGGGACCTGGCGGTCTCCTGCAGCCCTTCCGGTCCGGCGGCGAAGCCGACGTGGTCGACGCGCATGCCGTTCAGCTTCTCAGGCGCCCGCCGGGGACGGTCGCGCAGGTCCGCCCGCGAGCCGTTCGGCGAGCGCCAGGACGTCGTCCACGCCGAAGGCGCGCGGGCCCAGCCCGTGGCGCACGGAGGTCGCGGCGAGGACCTGCAGGGCCTCGTTGACGGGGGTGGGGACGTCGTGGGCGCGGCCGAGCTGGACGACCTCCCCGTTGAGCCAGTCGGTCTCGATGGAGCCGCCGCGGTGCAGGCTCTGCCAGCTGGAGGAGCCCAGGCGGCCGGTCCCGGTGACGTCGACGGTGGTGAACCCGAGCCGGTGCAGCTCGGGCAGGGCGGTGCGGCGGTCCTGGGCGGGCAGCCCCGCGGCGCTCAGCGCGGCCTCCCCCTCGGCCCGGGCGCGGTCGCGCAGCTCGTCCCAGCCGTCGCCGGGCCGGCAGACGGCGTCGAGGGCGTTGCCGGTGTTCTCCAGCAGCTTGCCGCGCTTGGCGGCCGTGACGTCGTCGCTGACGGTGGTGGCGAAGCCCGCGCCGGCGAGGTCGGCGGCGAGCCGTTCGACGAGCTCGTCGCGCCCGCGGGGGTAGCGGCCCAGGACGAGGCCGCCGGAGACGGGGGTGCCCTCGGAGGTGACGACGCCCGGTTCGAGGTGGCTGGCCGGCAGGTACACGCAGGCCCCGACGACGCGGCGGAACCAGCGCAGGGCGAGGCGTTCGCCCTCGACGCCGTTCTGGGCGCACAGGACGGGCAGGAGCTGGCCGGCGGTGCCGCCGCCGGTGCCGGCGACGGGTGCGGCGGCCCACTCGGGGAGCACGGCGGCGGCGTCCTGGACCTTCACGGCGAGGACGAGGACGTCGTCGGTGGTGAGCTCGACGTCGGCGGGTGAGTTGGCGACGGGTGCGTGCAGCTCGACGGGGCCGGTGGGGGTGAGCAGCCGCAAGCCCTTGTCCCGCAGGCGGTCGGCGTGGGCGCCGCGGGCGACGAGGACGACCTCGTGGCCGTGCTGGCCGAGCCGGCCGCCGATGGTCCCGCCGATGGCCCCTGCCCCGATGACGACGTACCGCACCGTGGCAGTCAAGCACCCCCGCGGGCCGGGGGCCGCTCCACGTGGTGGCGGGGGGCCGCCGGGGCGGCCGCTCAGGGGCCGACGAGGACCGGCAGGGTGGCCGCGGCGGCGGTCAGCACGGCCCCGCCGGGGGCCACCCCGGGGGGCAGCTCCACGGTCCAGCGCACGGCGTAGCGGTCGCGGCGACCGCCGGCGTCGGCGGTGCCCAGCGTCCAGCGGGTGCCGCCCTGCTCCAGGACGAGGTCCACGCCGGCCAGGGGGCTCTCCCCGGGGGCCGGGGCGCACGCCGGGGTGCCGGCGGTGTCGTCGCACCCGTCGCGGAACCACTCCCCGGCGACGTCGAAGGACCCGGTGCGGGGCACGGGGGCCGGGGCGGGGTCCGGGGCCGGCGCGGTGGTGGCGGGGGCGGGCCCGACGGTCAGGGACGGGCCGACGCAGCTGGCCGACGCCCCGGTGGGGCACAGCGCGAGCGCGGCGACGGGGGCGAGGGCGGCGAGGAGCACGGCGGGGCGGCGCACGGTGCTCCGACGCGGGCCGGGACGCGGGCGTTCCCCGCCGCGGCGTGCACAGCCCCGGGCGGGTGCGGGCGCTGTGGACGGCGGACGCCGCCGGGCGGTCGTGTCCGGGGACGGTGGCAGCATCGTCGTCATGCCTGCCGAGACGCTCGACCGCACCACCTTGCGCGCAGAGGCGGAGGACGTCCTGCGCCGCCTCGTCGGCGCCCCCGACGCGGCCCTGCGCGAGGACCAGTGGACGGCGATCGAGGCCCTGGTCGCCGACCGCCGCCGCGCCCTGGTGGTGCAGCGGACCGGCTGGGGCAAGTCGGCGGTGTACTTCGTCGCCACGGCGCTGCTGCGGGCGCGCGGCGCGGGACCGACGGTGATCGTGTCCCCGCTGCTGGCGCTGATGCGCAACCAGGTCGCGGCGGCCGAGCGGGCCGGGGTGCGGGCGGTGACGGTGAACTCGACGAACTCCGAGGACTGGGCGCAGGTCTACGACGAGGTCCGCGCCGGTGCCGTCGACGTGCTGCTCGTCTCCCCGGAGCGGCTGAACAACCCGGCCTTCCGCGACGAGGTGCTGCCGAAGCTGGCCGCGACGACCGGTCTGCTCGTGGTCGACGAGGCGCACTGCGTCTCGGACTGGGGCCACGACTTCCGGCCGGACTACCGGCGCATCCGCACGCTGCTGGCGGACCTGCCCGACGGCATCCCGGTGCTGGCGACGACCGCGACGGCCAACGCGCGCGTGACGGCCGACGTGGCGGAGCAGCTGTCGGTGACGGGCACCCGGACGCTGGAGGACGTCCTGGTGCTGCGCGGGTCCCTGGACCGGGAGTCGCTGCGGCTGGCGGTCGTGCGGGTCCCCTCGCACGCGCACCGGCTGGCGTGGCTCGTGGAGCACCTGCCGGAGCTGCCGGGGTCGGGGATCGTGTACGTCCTGACGGTCTCGGCGGCCGCCGACGTCGCCGCGCACCTGCGCGCGCACGGCATCGAGGCGGTCCCCTACACGGGGCAGACGGAGGCCGCGGAGCGGTTGCAGGCCGAGGACGACCTGGTGAACGACCGCCTCAAGGTGCTCGTCGCGACGAGCGCGCTGGGCATGGGTTTCGACAAGCCGGACCTGGGTTTCGTGGTGCACCTGGGCGCGCCGAGCTCCCCGATCGCCTACTACCAGCAGGTCGGCCGCGCCGGGCGCGGCATCGACGACGCGCGGGTGGTGCTGCTGCCGGGGGCCGAGGACCGCGACATCTGGCGCTACTTCGCCTCGATCGGCTTCCCCGCCGAGGAGGACGTCCGGCTGGCCCTGAGCGTGCTGGCCGACGCCGGCGAGCCGTTGTCGACGCAGGCGCTGGAGACGCGGGTCACGTTGCGCCGCAACCGGCTCGAGATGATGCTGAAGGTCCTGGACGTGGACGGCGCGGTGCGCCGGGTGCGGGGTGGCTGGCAGGCCACGGGCCAGGAGTGGGCCTACGACGCCGAGCGGTACGCGCGGGTCGCCCGGACCCGGGACGCCGAGCAGCAGGCCATGGTCGACTACGTCGCCACGACGGGCTGCCGCCTGGAGTTCCTGCGCCGCGCCCTGGACGACGCCGACGCCGCGCCGTGCGGGCGCTGCGACAACTGCGGCGGTTTCGACGTGCCGCGCGACGTGGACGAGGCGGCGGTCACGCGGGCCGGTGCGGACCTGGACCGGCCCGGGGTGCCGCTGGAGCCGAAGAAGATGTGGCCGACGGGGGTGAAGTCGCTCGGGGTGCCGGTGTCCGGGCGGATCGCGCCGGCGGAGCAGCCGGGGGTGGGCCGGGCCGTCGCCCGCGTCACCGACCTGGGCTGGGGCACCGCGGTCCGGGAGCTGTTCGCGGCGGGCGCGCCCGACGGCCCGACCCCGGTGCCGTTGCGGCACGCGGCGGCCGCGGTCCTGGACGACTGGGCGCGCGGGCTGGGCCTGGACGGGATCGTCGCGATGTGCTCGGCGTCGCGGCCGCAGCTGGTGGCCCACCTCGCGGACGGCCTGGCCCGGTACACGGGGCTGCCGCTGGTGACGACGTTCCGGTTGCTGGACGACTCCCCGACCCGCGCCGACGTGAACTCCGCGCACCGCCTGGCGCAGGTCGCGGGGCGCTTCGAGCTGCCCGACCCGGACCTGGTGCGGGACCGGAAGCTGCTGCTGGTGGACGACCGCACGCGCAGCGGCTGGACGCTGGCGGTGGCCGCCCGGCAGTTGCGCCGCGCGGGGGCCGACGAGGTGTTCCCGTTCGTCCTGGCCGACGGGGAGTGACCGTCCGACCACCCGCTGCGGCTGGGTGAGCGTTCAACGAGCAGGGTCCCGGGGGCGCTCCTACCGTGCAGGGACTGAGACGACGGAGGAGACCCATGACCGCGATCACGGCCCACCACGGGCTGTTCAAGGACACCGACCTGCACGTCGACGACACCGGCGGCCCCGGCCGTCCCGTCGTCCTCATCCACGGCTGGCCGCTGTCGGGTGAGTCCTGGTCCGAGCAGGTCCCCGCCCTGGCGGCCGCCGGCTACCGGGTCGTCACCTACGACCGGCGCGGGTTCGGCCGCAGCGACAAGACCCGCAGCGGCTACGACTACGACACCCTCACCGAGGACCTGCACACCCTCCTGGAGGCCCTCGACCTCACCGACGTCACCCTCGTCGGGTTCTCCATGGGCGGCGGCGAGGTCGCCCGCTACTTCACCAAGTACGGTCACGAGCGCCTGCGCAGCGTCGTCTTCGCCGCCGCGGTCCCGCCGTTCATGGCCCAGGGGGACGACAACCCCGACGGCCCGCTGACCCAGGAACTGGCCGACCAGATGGAATCGAGCCTGAAGGCCGACGAGGACACCTTCTACGACGGGTTCGTCACCGACTTCTTCTCCGTCGACGGCGTCCTGAAGGTCACCGAGGCCCAGCGCCAGGACGCCCTCGCCCTGACGAAGCAGGCCGACAAGAAGGCCGCGCTCAAGGCCATGGAGTCCTTCGGCACCACCGACTTCCGCGAGGACCTCACCGAGGTCGACGTCCCGACCCTGGTCATCCACGGCGACGGCGACGGCACCGTGCCGTTCGAGGGGTCCGGGGCGCGCACGCACGCCGCGATCCCCGGCAGCCGGCTCCACGTCGTCGCCGGCGGCCCGCACGGCATCAACGTCAGCCACGCGGAGGAGTTCAACCGGGTGCTGCTGGAGTTCCTCGCCGTGTGAGGTGCACAGGGCCCGCACCGGGGGGCCCCGCCCCCGGCCGGCTCCTCCCGGCTGCGCATCCGGCCGAGGTCGGCGCGCAGCTGGCGGGGGGTGCGGGCCGTCGGGGCGCGGCGTCGTGGGCCTCCTGCAGCCCGCCGCGCCCCTCAGGCCGCGGGCAGGGCGGGTGAGAAGCGCGGCGGTGCGGGGGTGCCGTGCGCGACGTCGACGAGCGTGCGCCCCACGGCCGGGGCGAACTTGAACCCGTGCCCGGAGAACCCGGCCCCGACGGCCCACGCGCCGCTGCGGGCGAGGACGAAGTCGGTGTCGTCGGTCGAGGTGTAGGTGCAGCTGACGGGGACGCACGAGTCCGGGTCGACCCCGGGCAGCCACTCCCGCGCGTACCGCTGCAGCGCCGCCAACTGCGCCGGTTCGGGCTGGAAGCTGCGCGCGTCGGGGTCGGTCACCGGGCCGGTCCCGTGCCAGCCGGCCTTGACGCCCTCCCCGGGGGTCAGCATCCCGTAGACGGGGCTGTACCAGTCGGCGTCGGCCGGTGCGCCGGGGTCGGGGGCGTGGTTGAAGCTGGGCCACTCGAACGTCCCGGGGCGGACGGCGAAGTGGGCCGGCTGCTCCTGGGTGACCACGAGCCGGGGCAGCGCGACCCGCGGGGACAGCAGCTCCCGCGTCCACGCCCCGACGGTGACCACGCCGCGCGGGGCGCGGAACTCCCCGGCGTCGGTGACCACGAGGGCCGTGCCGGCGTCGGTGAGGACGTCCCGGACGGGTTTGCCGTAGCGGAACTGCGCGCCCGCCGCGGTGGCGACGGTCCGGAAGGCGGTGAGGGCGTCGGCGGCGCGGACCCGGCCGGCGTCGGGCACGAGGAGCACCTCGTCGCGGAACCGCATCCCGGCCCAGCGCTCGGCCGCCTCGTGCGGGTGCAGGAAGCGGTGCGCGATCCCCCACCTCCGCAGCGACTCCGCGGTGCGCCGCCACTGCCCGGAGGCACCGTGGTTGACGAGGCCGACGAGGTCGAGGAGCACCCGCCCGGACTGCTCCTGCAGCTCGTCCCACAGGGTGCGGGCTTCCAGGACGAGGCGGAGGTAGTCGTCCTGGGCGTAGGCGGTGTTGAAGTTGCGGGTGGCGCCGTGCGAGGCGCCGAGGGCGTGCCCGGCCTCGAACCGCTCCAGCAGCAGCACGGACAGGCCGCGGCGGGTGGCCTGCCAGGCGGCGGCCGATCCCATGACCCCACCGCCCACGACGATCAGGTCGGCGTCGAACTCCACGGCGTCATGGTGCCACGCCGCCCGCGGTCAGCCGGACGCCGCGGCGGGGGCTCGCAGCGCCTCGCGCAGGACCGGGTACAGGTCGCCCCAGCAGTTCACGACGAGGCCGTCCTCGAACCGGTAGACCACCAGTTCCTGGACCTCGACGCGGCGGCCGGTGGGGGCCAGGCCGCCGAAGGGGCCGCGGTGGGTGCCCCGGCCGGTGAGCCGCACGGCGAGGGTGTCGCCGTCGACGACGAGGGTCAGCGGCTCCCACCGGTAGTCGGGGAAGGCGGTGATCACGGCGCGCACGCCCTCGACGTAGGCGGCCAGGCCGTCGACGGGTGCGGATCCGCTGACCCGTTCGGAGACGAACCGGCCCAGCTCGTCGAAGCGCCGTTCGTTGCAGCAGGCGAGATACCCCCGGTAGACGCCGAGGAGCTCCTCGCGGTTCACGCGGCGCGCTGACGGCCGGTCACTGGATGTCGCCGCCGGCGGTCGACCCGTGCCGGGCCTGCGCCGTCTCACGGGTGTACCGGCGCGGCATCACCAGGCCGAGGGTGACCATGCCCAGGCCGAGGACCAGGTGCAGCCAGTCGTCGGCGGTGTTCAGCGGCACGAAGTTGGCGGCGCTGTCGTCGGCGGTGGCGAGCCCGTAGACCCACAGCCCGAGGTAGGCGATCCCGCCGACGACGAGGTAGGCCTTGGCCGCCGTGGCCTGCCGGGCCACCAGGAGCCCGAGCGCACCGAGGGCCAGGTGCAGCAGGTTGTGCAGCACCGACACCTGGAACACGCCGAGCAGCATGGCCGTGGAGTGGTGGCCCGCGCCGGCGAGGGAGCCGTAGTCGGTCGTGACGCCGGGGACGAAACCCAGGACCCCCACGACCAGGAACGCGAGACCGACGACCTGCGCGGTCCGGGAGACCGGGGCGCGGTGGACGGACAGCTCCGACGACGTGGACGTCGAACTCTTGGTGCGCATGGAATCCCCTCGAGCACGGCCGGGGGGTTCCCGGCGTGGAGCAGGCCGCAGGTTCGACCTGTTCCCACGGTAGGACGACACCGTCCGGTGGGCACCTCGGCCGAGATCCAGGACCGGAGGTCGGGGTTTTAGGGCCAGGGGGTTCAGGGCCGGGGGTCGGAGCGGACCCAGCGGCGACCGCCGGACCGGCCGCCCGTGGCGGCCACGCAGCGCGGGCACGTCCACCGGACGCGGTCGCCCTCGCCGCCGGTCAGCGGGTCCAGGTCGGAGAACTCGACGTGGGGGAAGCGGATCAGCCCGGCCCGCTTCAGGGGCACCCCGCACAGCGTGGCGTTGTTCCCCGGGTTCCAGGCGTGCACCTCCCCGGCCGGCAACCTGCTGCCGCCGTCCTCGGGGGTCCACGCGCCGCTGGCCGCGGACTTCGCCCCTGGGCTCACCGTGCCTCACCTCCCGCCGTGCGGCCGCGCACCGGCCCCGCGGGGTCCGGTGCGCGGCGAGCCGTCAGTGGTTGTCGCCGGTCAGGGCGTCCTTGACCTTGGTCACGACGTTCTGCGCGCCCTGCAGGTGCGCTCCCGCCCCGGTGCCGGGCTTGCCGGGACCGGCGTTGCCGTCGTAGGTGACGAACTGCAGCGGGTCCGGCGCCGGCAGCGTGCCGTCGTCGTCGGTGAGCGGGCGCAGTTCCTCGGCGCGGAACGGTTCACCGTCGACGAGGCTGTTGCCGGTGGCCCACAGGCCCTCGCCGGCAGCGCTGCCGTTGGTCGACGTGTAGAACACGTGCGCGGCGTCGTGGTCCTCCCAGTCCCCGTTGGACCGCTCGATCTGGGTCTCGACGTACCCGTCGTCGATGAGCATCTGGATGCCCAGGAGCCACTGCTGCTGGTGGTAGGTGTCGCGCGCCAGGTTGAAGGCGAGCATCTCCTTGACGCCGCGGTCGTCGGTCATGTTCGCGATGCGGCTGGTCATGAGGCGGCTCTGCGCCTCGGCCGACACGTTGGACCGGAAGTCGCTGAGGAGGTTGCCGCTGGCGACGATGTAGCCGGCGTTCCAGGGGTTCCCCAGCGAGTCGGTCGGCCGGGCCCCGCCGCCGGAGACGATGGCGTGCTGCGGGTTCTGCCCCCCGAGCACGGCGGCCAGGACGGGGTTCGCCGCGGCGGCCTTCTCGGTCGCCTCACCGGGAGCGCCCTCCAGGAGACGGGCGAGCATGACGGTGAGCATCTCGACGTGCGAGATCTCCTCCGTCCCGATGTCCATGATCATGTCCTTGTACTTGCCGGGGACCCGGCAGTTCCACCCCTGGAACAGGTACTGCATCATGACGGTCATCTCACCGAACTGACCGCCCAGGATCTCCTGGAACTTGGCGGCGAACAGCGCGTCGGGCTTCTCGGGCTTGGCGGTGAACTGGAGTTCCCTGGTGTGTCGGTACACGTTCTCTCCTCCGTGCGGACGTTCCGGCGGTCGATCAGGAACGGGCTGGGTCGGTCAGGAACGGACTGGGTGGATCAGGAACGGACCCGGTCGATCAGGCCCTTGGCGATCTGGGAGGGCTTCTGCTGCTCGCCCTGCTGGACGGTCATCACCAGCAGCACGCCGGTGAGCGCCGGGATGGTCCACTGCAGCACCTTGAGGCGCTTCTGGGCCTGCGCCGCCTCCTGCGGGGTCTGCGCCGAGGGCTCGGTGGCGCCCGCGGCGGGGGTCGGGGAGTTCTTGCCCAGCTTGACGCCCTGGAGGCCGGAGTAACCGGTCACCCCCATGGCGACCAGCGTGATGACGCTCTTGATCACCGTGTTCTTGCCGGCGCCCTTCTGCGTGGCGACGCGCCCGGCGTTGCCCGCGATGAGGCCGATGCCGCCGACGGTGTGGGCGGCGAGGGCCACGGCGTTGACCGGGGCCCACTTCCCCCACCCGGCGGAAGCGATCTTCGTGCGCTCGGACGGGTCCGAGGCGGCGGCCGCGGCGCCGTTGAGGCCGACCGCGCCGAACAGGGAGCCACCGAACCAGGCCGCGAGGCCGGCGTCGTGGAGCGTGCGGATGAGAGTCTGTCGTCCAGCCATGGGTGTGGATCCTCCTGAGGAGCGGGGGACCCGCCGGGCGGGTGCGCGGAACCCACCGGGAACGGGCCCGGACGTGTCGGCGAGGTTTGCACCGAGGACCGCGAGCGCGGTCACGGCCACTGTGAACCCGGCCCGGAGCGCGCGCATCCGGAACCGGGGGTCACTCGCGGCAGAACGTCGTCCTGACCGCGTCCACGACGGCGCGGCTCTGCTCGTCGGTCAGCGCGACGGCGTCGCCGCCGAAGTAGCTGGCGGCGTCGCTGGACAGCATGGCCTCGTCGTCCCCGCGCGCCACCTGCTCGCACAGGTCGGAGGCGGCGGTGACGACGGCGTCCCGGTCGTCGCCCAGGCCCGGTGCGATCGCGTTCAACCGGGTGGCCAGTTCGGCGGTCTGCGACGCGTCCGGGCTGGAGGTGAGCGTCGCCGGCGACTCGGTGTCGGTCGCGGGCTGCCCCTGCGTGGGCCCCGGCTGCGACGTCACGGTGGACGGGGCGTCGGTGGCGGCCGGGGTGGCGCTGGGTTCGTCCTCGGAGTTGTTCGCGTTCTTCGAGCAGGACCCGAGCAGCAGGGCCAGGGTCGCCGCGGCGATCCCGAGGGTGGCGGAGGTACGGCGCATACCGGGCCCCTACCCACCGCGGGGCGGGGCAACCCTCCCGTTCCCCCGGCGTGCGGCCCGCCACCGGGGACACCACAGTGGGGCCCACCCGACCGGACGTCGAGCACCGCGCGTCCCGTCGCCCGCGACGAGGAGGACCGACGAGCCATGCACGCAGGTGGAGTGAGACGACTGGCGGAGAAGGCGGCGACCGCCGCGGGCAACGCGGTCCTGCACCGCGGGGGGACGGCGGGCCCCCGCCGCCAGACGCTGACCCTGACCCGGCCGGTGGAGAACGTCCTGCGCGCCTGCCAGGACCCCGACGTGCTGAGCACGGTGCTGCGGCCGGCCGGTGAGGTCACCCGCGACGGGGCGGGCCGGTTCGCGTGGTCCCTGGGCGGTGACGGGCAGGAGGTCCTCACCGAGGTGAGCGCCGACCCGAACCGGGTGGTGTTCCGCACCACCGGCCCCGACCCCACCGAGGTGCTCGTCGTCGAGGCGTGGCCCGAACCCCGCTGGGGCGGGTCGGAGGTGGTCGTGCAGCTGGACCTGCCCGGCGGGGGTGGGCTCGGGGAGGGCGCCGCGGCCTTCACGTTCCTGTACCGGCTGCGGGCCCTGCTGCAGACGGGCGAGGTGCCCACCCTGGGCCGCGTCCCCAGCGGCCGCCGCAGCGGGCAGGAGGAGCACTGATGCGCGCCCTGTGCTGGAACGGCGTCAACGACCTCGCGGTCCAGACCGTGCCCGACGCCACGATCGTCAACCCGCGCGACGTCGTCGTGCAGGTGACCTTGAGCAGCACGTGCGGGTCCGACCTGCACTTCATCGACGGCTACCTGCCCGGCGCCGCCCCCGGTGACGTCATCGGCCACGAGTTCACGGGCCGGGTCGTCGAGGTCGGCCCGGAGGTGTCGCGGGTCCGCGTCGGCGACCGCGTCGTCGTGCCCTCGTTCATCGCCTGCGGTTCCTGCTGGTACTGCGAGCGCGAGCTGTACTCGCTCTGCGACACCACCAACCCGCACGCCGCGGCCCAGCAGCCCGTGCTGGGGTACCCCACGGGCGGGATCTACGGGTACACGCAGCCGTTCGGCGGCTACGCCGGGTCGCACGCGGAGTTCATCCGCGTCCCGTTCGGCGACGTGAACTGCTTCACGGTGCCCGACGCGGTCGACGACACCACGGCGCTGTTCGCCTCCGACGCCCTGCCGACGGGGTTCATGGGCGCGGACCTGTGCGGCATCACCCCCGGCGACACCGTGGCCGTCTTCGGCGCCGGTGCGGTCGGCCTCATGGCGGCCGCCTCGGCGCGGTTGCTGGGCGCCGAGCGGGTCATCGTCGTCGACCGGGTGCCCGAGCGCCTGGAGATGGCGCGCACCCGCGTGGGCGCCGAGACGATCGACTACAGCGCGGTCGACAGCGTGCAGGAGCAGTTGCGCGAGAGCACGGGGGGACGGGGCCCGGACGCGGTCGTCGAGGCCGTCGGGATGGAGGCGCACGGCACCGGCGCCCAGCACGTCGTGGACCGGGCCAAGCAAGCGCTGCGGCTGGAGACCGACCGGGCCACCCCGCTGCGCGAGGCCGTCCTGGCGGTGCGCAAGGCGGGCACGGTCGTCGTCCTCGGCGTGTACGGCCTGACCGACAGCTTCCCCACCGGGGTGGTGCTCAACAAGGGCCTCACCCTGCGCGCGGCGCAGCAGCACGGGCAGCGGTACGCACCGCGCCTGCTGGAGCACCTGGCCGCCGGGGAGCTGGCGACGTCGTTCCTGGCCACGCACCCCATGCCGCTGGAGGACGCCGTGCGCGGGTACGAGCTGTTCAAGGACAAGAGCGACGGGTGCGTGCGGGCGGTCTTCGCCCCCTCCGGCACCTGAGCGGCGCACCCCGCACGCGACGAGGGCCCCGACCGGTACCGGTCGGGGCCCTCGTCGTGCCGTGGTGGCGGGTGGTCACTCGCCGATCTTGTGGTCCACCGTCTCCTGGGCCTTGTCGACCTGGTCGGCGTGGTCGCCACCGGTCTTCTGGTCGACCGCGTCGCCGGCCTTGTCGATCGCGGCGTCGCTGGCCTTCTCGCTGATGTCGCCGAAGTCGGGCATGGGGAACTCCTCCGCAACCGTGGTCCGGCCCACCGTCCGGCGAGCCGCTGACCCCGCCATCGTGTTGCCGTCCGGTACCGGTCGCCACTCGGAGCGGCCCGGTGCGACACGGGAGGGCTTGCCACCCCGCACGGCCGGGTGGTGCAGTGGGGAGGTCAGCCCGAGACCCCGGCTGTCCCGCGGTGCGCCGCGGACGGTCCAAACACCGGGCCGCACGACCCAGTCCAACAGGTGGCTCCCGTGCTCCACGACGCGATCGCGCTCCGCCCCTCCCCCGCCGGAGCTCCCCCCGGCGTGCCCCTGGCCCGCCAGGCCCCCTCCCCGTGCGTCGTGCGCGTGCGGGCTGCCGGTGCCACCGCGCTCGACCACGCGCCCGACCACGCGCCCGACGACGTGCCCGGCGACGGGCTCGGCCGGGCCGGGGACTGGCGCGTGGCCGGGGTCGAGCTGCCGCCCTCCGCGACCGGCTCCGGGGCGGCCGGGGACCTCGTCGAGGTGCTCGCCGCGCCGGACGTGCGGCTCGTCACCCTGGGCCCGCTCGACGGGGCCGGCGGGGCCACCGCGCACGACGTCCTGGTCCGGGCGCTCGCCCGCCGGCGCGCCCTGGGGACCGGGCCCTTCACCGTCCTGCACCTGGACCCGTTGCCGCGCGGGGCTGCGCGGACCCGGCAGGCCGTGCTGGAGCTGGCCCGCGCCCAGGACCCGGGCCTGGCCGCCTGGATCGCGCGGCACGGCGCGTTCCCCGGCAGCGTCCCCGACCCCGCCCCGCCGCAGGCCACCGGGGCCCGCTGGCTCGTCGAGGACGCGTTCTGCGCCGGTCACCCGCCGCCCGAGGCCCTCGGGATCACCCTGGTGCCCAGCACCGCCCCGTGGGAGGCGCTGCGGCGGCGGCTGGACCAGGGGGCCCGGTGGGCCCTGGGCGCGGTCTCGGGGAGCACCGGTGGCCCGTCCCCGGCGCAGACCCTGTCGGACCCCTGCGTGCGGGGTTTCCTGCGGGGTTTCCTCGACGAGTTCACCGGTACCGCCCCCGGTGTCCCCGACGACCACCTCGCGCGCTACCGGGCCGCGGTGGTCACCGACCTCGCGGCCGCGACCGGGCCGCTGGAGCCGCCCCCGGTCCCGCGGTTGCTGCGCGAGACCGTCCTGCCGACCCTGCGGCGCGGCCTGGACCGCGGCCACCCGGTGGGCCACCTGGCCCTGGCCGCCGCGGCCTGGCTGGCGACGTCGGCCGGCCGGTCCGGTGGTCCGGGCGACGACCTGGACGCCACCGCCCTGGTGCGCGACCACCCCGGTGGGCTGGGACCGCTGGTCGAGGACGTGCGGCTCACGCGGGTCCTGCAGGGCGCGCTGGACCGGCTCGCGGCCGGGGCTCTCGGGGAGCTGGGCCGCGCCGCCTAGCCCGCCCGAGCTCCACCGCCGGGGGTGTGACGCGGGGAACGACCGGCGACGGATCAGATCGGGCTCGCGCGGTGTTGCACGGGGTGCGAGGCGAACGCGACCGCGGTGGTGACCCGGCCGGAGCCTCGCGATCCCGACGACGACGAGTGAGGCACCCGCATGACCGCTGATCTCCACGACCTGTGGGAGATCGTCCGGGGGCGACGGGACGACCCGCGCCCCACCCCCCTGCCGGACCTGCACCGGCTGACCTTCGAGGACCTGCACGACGACGCGGTCCGCGCGGCCACGGTCGTCGCGCTGGCCGGGCTCGGCACCGACCGGCTGACGGCCCTGCTGGACCTGCGCGACGACCTGGCCAGCGGGGTCGCCGACGGGTGGGCCGACGCCTGGGCCCGCGAGGCCGTCTGACCTCCCGGTCCGGGGGTCACGCCGTGGTGGTCACGCCCCGTCCGGGGCCGCCGCGGCCGTCAGCCGCAGCACGTGCTCCAGGACGGTGCGCCGGCCGGTGGCGCCGACGGCCTCGTCGCCCTGGCTGAGGGCCCGCAGCAGCAGGGCGCCCATGAGGAACTCCGTGGCCTGCGCGGGCGTCGTCGCCGCGGTGAGCTCGCCCCGGCGGCGGGCGCGGTGGAAGGCGTCCTCGACGACGGCGGCGCACCGGTCGAGGTGGTCGCGGCGGAAGCGGCGGGTGACGGCGGGCGCGACGGCGACCTCGTCGAGGCAGCGCTGCAGCACCCGCCGCCGGGCCCCCGACAGCGCGTCCGCGATGTCGGGGACGAGGCGTTCGAGGTCGCCGCGCAGGGTGCCCGTCGCGGGGGGCTCCAGGTTGGCCGTGAGCGTGGCGAGCGCCTCGACGACGAGGTCCTCGGGGTCGGGCCAGCGGGCGTGCACGCCGCGGCGGTCGACGCCGGCGCGGGCCGCGACGGCGCGGACGCTGAACTCCGCCAGGCCCTTTTCGGCGAGCTCGTCGACGGCGGCGGTCAGGACGCGGGCGTCGATCCCCCGGTCCCGGGGGCGACCTCGCGCGGGAGCTGGCACGCACGCATACTATTCACGTACCACCCTGGTACGTGAATCCGAGCGAGAGCGAGTCCCCCGTGCCCACCCTGTACGAAGCCACCTCCACCGCCTGGGGCGGTCGCGACGGCCGCGTCACCTCCTCCGACGACCGCCTCGACCTGGACCTGTCCGTCCCCCGCGGCCTCGGTGGCGACGACGGCCCCGGCACCAACCCCGAGCAGCTGTTCGCCACCGGCTACGCGGCCTGCTTCCACAGCGCCCTCAAGGCCGTCGCCCGCGCCCGCAAGGTCGACGTCACCGACTCCGCCGTCTCGGTGACCGTCGGCGTCACCGGCAGCCTGGCCGAGGGCATCGACCTCACCGTCGCCATCGAGGCGCAGCTGCCCGGCGTCCCCGAGCAGACCGCGCACGAGCTCCTCGACGCCGCCCACCAGATGTGCCCCTACAGCCGGGCCACCCGCGGCAACGTCCAGCAGGACGTGCGCCTGGTGAGCGACGAGGACTGAGCCCCCCGCCCCCACCGGGCCGGCCCGGCCACCCCGGAACGGGTCCCGGGCCGTCCCCGGCGGGCGGTTCCCCCGGCCCGCGGGAACTCCCCGCGCGCGGTGCGCGGGTCCGGCCCACGGCACCGACCCTGCCCCTGGGAGGGCCATCCTCACGCCACCGCTCCCGTCGTACGCTCCCGGCACCACGCCGACGACGAGGAGTTCCCGGGTGAACCGACCCCGCCCCTTCGCCACCCGCCGGGCCACCGTCGTCACGACGGTCTCCTGGGCCACCCTGACGTTCGTCCCGTTGCCGTTCGGCGGGATCCCGTTGCTGCACAGCGCGTTGCTGGCCTGCGCCGTGCCCGTCGCCCTGGCGCTGGGGGCGCTCGTACCCGTCACCGCCGGCGCGCCGTCGGCGCCGCGGGGTTCGCGGTGAGGACCCGTCCCCTGCGGAACGCCCTGCGCCTGGCCCTGTCCCTGTCGGCCGCCGTGGTCTGCGGTCTCGCCGTGTGGACGCAGCGGACCTGACCGGCCGGCGCCGGGCATGAACCCGGGGGTGGTCGTGTTGAAGCCGCCGACGGAGCCGGGACCCGCAGCCAGCGGGAGCGGAACCCCGTCGGGAACCCCGGGAAGGGGAACTGCACCGTGAACCGCAAACTGTCCACCGCCGCCGCCGTCACCGCCGCCGTCCTGCTCGGCGGAGCCGGTGTGGCCACCGCCGCCGGACCGGTCACCGGCACCGGAACCGGCACCGGAGCCGCCGGCGTCCCGGCCGCCACCACCATCCACTTCGCCCACCGCGCCACCAGCGCCTCGGTCAGCGGCACGGTCGGCCCCGGCCACGACGACCGCTACGTCTTCGACGCCCGCGCCGGGCAGACCGCCCACCTCCACCTGGCCCGCTCCACCAGCGCCCAGACCTGGACCCTGGTCGGCCCCACCGGCCCAGCCGTCCACGACGCCCACAGCCCCCGCCAGTCCGACTTCACCTACCGCCTGCCCGAAACCGGGCGGTACTACGTCGACATCGTCTCGACCCGCCCCTCCCGCTACCGCCTGGACCTGACCATCCCCACCACCACCAAGCCCAGCACGCCCAGCACCACCAAGCCCAGCACCGGCAAGCCGGACACCGGTGGGACGGTCGTGGCCGAGGCCACGAAGATCACCTTCGCGCCCGGCCGCACCCGCGCCACGGTGACCGCGACGGTCGGCCCCCAGGACCGGGCCGCGTACACCTTCGCCGCCACGAAGGGCCAGCAGGCCCGGATCCAGCTGGCCGGCTCCCCGACGAGCACGTTCACGCTCACCGCCCCCGACGGGTCCCCGCTGCACACCGGCCACAGCCAGAACCAGTCCGACGTCACCCTCACCCTGCCGGTGAGCGGGTCGTACCGGATCGACCTGGCCGACGACGTGCGCACCGGGACCCAGCAGCTCACGCTGAGCATCCCCCGGAACTGACCCGTCACCGGTCCCCGGGCGGGGGGAACCCCACCCGGGGAACCCCGCCCGGGGACGACCCCGGGAAACCCGGGGACGGTCCGGCCAGGCCCTCTCAGGGTCACCTCGGGGACATCCGTCGCGGGCGGGGTCCCGGCACACTGGCGGCGGGCCGCACGCCCGGCCCGCGTGCCCCCTCCGCCGACCCCGGGCCGGACCCGAGGCGCCCGCGCGGGGCCGCACGCACTCCGTGGAGGAACCCGGCATGACGTCCGCGGCGCTCGGCAGCGACCACCCGAACACGTCGGCCTCCCCGTGGGAACCGTTGCGCGCCCGGGCTTTCCGGGCGCTGTGGATCGCCTCGTTCGTCAGCAACGTCGGCGCGTGGATGCAGACGGTGGGCGCGCAGTGGTTCCTGCTGGACCAGCACGCCGGGTCCACGCTCGTGGCTCTCGTGCAGAGCGCGACCAGCCTGCCGGTGTTCCTGCTGACGCTGCCCGCCGGGGTCCTCGCGGAGTTCACCAACCGCCGCCGGATGCTGCTGGCCGTGCAGTCCGTCCAGGTGCTGGTGACCGCGCTGCTGTGCCTGCTGACGTTCGGCGGTCACCTCACCCCGACCGTCCTGCTGCTCATGACGTTCCTGCTCGGGTGCGGTTCGGCGGTGCAGATGCCGGCCTACCAGGCGCTGGTCCCCACCCTCGTGCCCGCGGGGCAGGTCGGGGCGGCGGCCTCGCTGAGTTCCCTGTCCGTGAACCTGGCCCGCGCCGTGGGTCCCGCCGTCGCGGGGCTGCTGGTGAGCCGGCTGGGCGTGGGCGGGTTGTTCGCCCTCAACGGGCTGACGTTCGCCGTCTTCGTCGTGGCGCTGGTCAGCGCACGGGCGGCGCCCGGCACCGGGGTCCGCTCCGGCGCGCACCCGCGGTTCGTGCAGGGTCTGCAGGCGGGCGGGCGGTACGTGCGGCACAGCCCCTTCGTGCGCCGGGCGGTGCTGCGGCTGGTCGTGTTCCTCGTCCCGGCGAACGTGCTGTGGGCGCTGCTGCCGCTGGTGGCCCAGCGCCGCCTGGGGCTGGGGTCGGCCGGGTACGGCCTGCTGCTGACCGCCGCCGGGGCCGGGGCGGTGGTCGGGGCGCTGCTGATGCCCCGGCTGGCGCGGGCCCTGGACCCGACCGCGCGCCTGGTGTGGTCCGGGGCGGTGTTCGGGGTGGGGATGGCGGTGCTGGGGCTGGGCCGTTCGGTGCCGCTGGCGGTGGTGACCCTGCTGCCCGTGGGGACGGCGTGGATCGTGGTGGTCGCCGGGCTGAACTCGGCCGTGCAGGCGTCCCTGCCGCCGTGGGTGCGGGCCCGCGCGCTGTCGATCTACCAGGTGGTCCTGTTCAGCGCGACGGCCGCGAGCGCCGCGGCGTGGGGGCTCGTGGCGCAGCGGTTCGGCCTGCCGCAGGCGTTCTGCGCGGCGGCGGTGCTGCTGGCCGCGGGGTCGGTCAGCGCGCGCTGGTGGCGCCTGCGCGAGCACCCCGCGGACGCGCGGGAGGTCGTCGACTACTGGCCGTCCCTGGAGGTGGGCCCGGTCCCGGCGGGTGCGCCGGGGGAACCGGTGGTCGTGGAGGTCCGCTACGAGGTGGCGCCGGACCGGTGGGCGCAGTTCCTGGCCGCGGCCGGTGCGGTGGAGGAGTCCCGCCGGCGCACGGGTGCCCTGTCCTGGGGGCTGTACCGCTGCGTGGACGAACCGGGTGTCCTCCTCGAGCAGTTCACCGTCGCGGACTGGGAGGACCACCTGGCCCAGCACCGCGAGCGCCTGACGCGCAGCGACCGGCAGGACCAGGAGCGGTTGCGCGCGCTGGCGTCCCGCGTCGACCCGGCGCGCCACCTCGTGCACGTGCCCGTGCGCTGACCGGTCCTGCCCCGGGCCCGGTCCCCCGCCCCGTGACGACGCGGATCGTCAACAGGGGTTGACGCGCGGCCGATCGTCAATGAAAGTTGACCCGTGAGCGGACCGACCGACCAGGAGCTGCTGGTCACGCGCAGCACCGATCCCGACCCCGCGGTGGGCCTGCGGGCCGTCGCGGCCCTGCGCCGCCTCGCCGACCGGCTGGAGGACCTCCAGGTCGCCCGGGCCCGCCGGCTGGGCTGGTCCTGGGCCGAGATCGCCGAGGCGCTGGGGGTCAGCAAGCAGGCCGTCCACAAGAAGCACTCCCGCCGGATCTGACGACGCCAGGAGGACACCGTGTTCGAACGCTTCACCCAGCCCGCGCGCTCCGCCGTGACCGCCGCCCAGGACGAGGCCCGCGCCCTCGGGCACGAGCGCATCGGCGACGCGCACGTCCTGCTGGGGCTCCTGGTGACCCCCGGCCTGGCGCAGCGCCTCCTGGCCGAGGCGGGGGCGGACCTGGCCAGGGTCCGCGAGCTCGTCCGCGCACCGGCCGACGAGACCGAGGCGTTGCGCAGCCTGGGCATCGACCTCGAGGAGGTGCGGCGGCGGGCCGAGGAGTCCTTCGGTCCGGGGGCCCTGGAGCGCGGCCCGCGCCGCCGCCGGCTGTTCGGCCGGGGCGCGCCGTCGACGCACGTCCCCTTCGACCGCAGCGGCAAGAAGGTGCTGGAGGACTCCCTGCGGGCCGCTCTGTCGTTGCGCCACAAGACCATCGGGACCGAGCACCTGCTGCTGGCGATCCTGGGGCGCCCTGAGGGCGCGGCGGCGGGGGTGCTGCGGGCGGCGGGGGTGGATTTGGACCGGGAGACCGCCACCGAGCGGGTGCTGCGGGAGGTCCGCCGCTCGGCGTGACGCGCGGGGGTTGACGTGGCGCGGTTGTGAGTGTTCACTCACACACATGACAGCCACGAGGCCGATCACCGAGGCGCAGCGAGCGCTCGCGGTGACGAGGGCGGCGCGGGTCTCCGCCCGCGCCGGGTGCCACGCGACCCCCGTGACGGCCGGCCTCGACGACGCCCCGGAGCCCTGGGCCCGCACCCGGCCCGGGGCACCGGCCACTCCCGGCCCACCCCCGCGGTGCGCGCTCCCGCGTGCCCGCAGTTGTGACTGACCAAACACACACACCAGGAGGAACCGTGCTCACCACCCAGGTCGTCCTGCCCGGCACCGTCGAACCCGAGGGCCTGCTCGTGCAGCGGACCGAACTGCCCGACCCCGGCCCCGGGCAGGCCCTCGTCGCCGTGGAGGCCAGCGGCGTCTCCTTCGCCGAGCAGCAGATGCGGCGCGGGAAGTACTACGACCAGCCCGCCTTCCCGTTCGTCCCCGGCTACGACCTCGTCGGCACCGTCGTGCGCGTGGGCCCGGGGACCCCCGGCGACCTCGTCGGCCACCGGGTCGCGGCCGTGACGAAGACCGGCGGGTGGGCCGCCCACGCCCTCGTCGACGCCGGCGACCTCGTGCCCGTGCCCGACGGCGTCGACCCCGCCGAGGCCGCCACGCTCGTCGTGAACGGCCTCACGGCCTGGTCGATGCTGCACCGCAGCGCGCGGGTCCGCGCCGGGCAGACGGTCCTCGTCCACGGCGCCAACGGCGGCGTGGGGACCGTCCTGGCGCAGCTGGCCGTCCTCGCCGGGGCCCGCGTCCTGGGGACCGCCTCCCCCCGGCACCACGACGCGCTGCGGGAGCTCGGGGTGGAACCCGTCGACTACCGCGGCGACGTCGAGGCGCAGGTCCGGGAACTGGCCCCCGACGGGGTCGACGCCGTGTTCGACCACGTCGGCGGCGAGGTGCTCGGCGTCTCCCACCGGCTGCTGCGCCGCGGCGGGACCCTCGTCTCCTACGGCACCGCCGCCACCCGCGACGTCGCCGGGAACCCCACCCTGCCCGTCCTGGAACTCCTCGTGCGCCTGCAGTGGTGGGACCTGCGCCCCGGCGGGCACCGCGCGACGTTCTTCAACGTGTGGGCCGGCCGGCGGAACCGCGCGCGGTTCCAGGCCCGGGTCCGCGAGGACCTCGGCCAGGTGCTCGCCCTGCTGGCGCAGGGCCGGATCCGCACCCACGTGGCCGCGACGTTCCCGCTGGAGCGGGCCGCCGAGGCGCTGCGCCTGGCGGAGTCGAGGACCGTCGTGGGCAAGGTCGTCCTGCTGCCCGCCGGGACGCCGGACGGCGGGACTACTTCTGCACGAACGGCAGGAGGACGGAGTTGACCTCCTCGGCGTGGGTCCACAGCATCCCGTGCGGGGCGCCGTCGACCTCGTGGTACTCCGCGTCGGGCAGCGCGGCGTGGAACGGGCGGCCCGTCGCCTCGACGGGCAGGATCCGGTCACCCGTGCCGTGGACGATGAGCGCGGGCTTGCCGCTGGCGCGCACGGCCTCGACGTCGGCGGTGAAGTCCTCGATCCAGGACGGGACGACGGCGTAGGCGGCGACCGGGGCGCTGCCGGTGGCGGTGTTCCAGCTGGCCGTCACGGCCTCCTGCGAGATCCGCTTCCCGAGGTTCTCGTCGAGGTTGTAGAAGTTCGCGTAGAACTCGGTGAACCAGGCGAACCGGTCGGCCCTGGCGCTCGCGGCGATGCCGTCGAACAGCGCCGGGTCGACGCCCTGGCCCAGCATCCCCGGTTCGAGGGAGGCCAGGAACGCGAACTTGGCGATGCGCTCGGTGCCGAACAGCTTGGCGTAGCGGGCCAGTTCGCCGGTGCCCATGGAGAACCCGACGAGGACGACGTCGGTCAGGTCCAGCGTGGTGAGGACGGCGTTCAGGTCGGCCGCGAAGGTGTCGTAGTCGTAGCCCGTCTCGACCTTGGACGAGCGGCCGAAGCCGCGGCGGTCGTACGTGATCGTGCGGTAGCCGGCGGCGCGCAGCTCGCGCGTCTGGCGCTCCCAGGACGAGCCGTCGAGGGGGTAGCCGTGGATGAGGACGACCGGCTGCCCGGTGCCGTGGTCCTCGTAGTACAGCTCGACGGGGGTCGAGTTCTCCTGACCGACGGTGATGTGGCCCATGGTTCCGCTCCCTCGCTCCGAGCCGGAGAACGGGCGTTCTCTGGCGATGGGCAGTACAGTAGAGAACGTTGGTTCTCACCGCAAGACCCGGAGGAAGAGATGTCGGCGACGGACGTGCGACCGGACCGTGAACGGATCGTCGAGGCCGCCGACCGCCTCTTCAACGCCCGCGGCGTGCAGGCCGTCGGCATGGACGCGGTCCGCGCGGCCTCCGGTGTCCCCCTCAAGCGCCTCTACGCCGCGTTCTCCTCCAAGGACGACCTCGTCCTGGCCGTCCTGCGCCGGCGCGAGGGGACGTGGGGGGAGGGCATCGCCGCCACGGCCGCCGGCGCGACCGGGGCCCGGGAACGGCTGCTGGCGGTCTACGACTTCCTCGACGCCTGGTTCCGCAGCGACGACTTCCGCGGCTGCGGGTTCATCAACACCTACGGCGAGCTGGGCGGGGTCTCCCCCGAGGTCGCCGACGCCGTCCGCACCCAGAAGCTGTCGTTCCAGCGGTACGTCGCCGCGCTCGTCGACGAGCTGGGCGCGCCGCCGGCGCTGGCGGCGCAGCTGGCCCTGCTGGCCGAGGGCGCCCAGACGACCGCGGCCATCGACGGGCGGCCCGACGCCGCCGCGCAGGCCCGCGCGGCGGCGGAGGTCCTCATCGACGCGGCGCTGCGCCCGCCCCGGTGACCCCGGTGACCCCGGTGACCCCGGTGCGGCGGCTCAGCCGACCAGCACCGGGGCGTTCAGCACCCAGTGCGCGACGCGCCGCAGGCTGGCGTCGAACCGCGGGCCGGGCTCGTTGAGGTGACCGTGCTCGGTCCCCGGCTCGCAGACGGAGAGCACGGGGGTCCCCGCGAGCACGAGCCGGCGGGCGAACTCGTCGGCGGACCCGCGCAACCCGTCGGCCTCGCTCGTCAGGACGAAGGTGGGCGGGAAACCCGTCAGGTCCGCCGTCCCGGGGACCGCCGCCGCGGGCGCCTCCCCCGCGTCCGGACCGAGGAAACCCCGGTACATGGCGGCCACGTCGGCCGGCGACCACCGCTGCTCCGGGGGCAGGGACGCGACCGCGCGCGCCGCCGCCGGGGAGTCCTGCGGGGGCACGGCGTGCAGGGTGGGGTAGGCCAGGAACACCGCGCGCGGGACGTCACCGCCGTCGGCCAGCAGCCGCAGGACGGCACCGGCGACGAGGTTCCCGCCGGCGCTGGCCCCGCCGAGCTGGACGCGGTCGGGGGCGACCCCGGCGGCCAGCGCCAGGTCGCGGCCCCACGCCCAGGCGGCCAGGACGTCGTCGGAGGGCACGGGGTAGTGCGTTCCGGGCCCGGCGAGCCGGTACCCGACGGCGACGACGAGGACCCCGTCCTCCTGCAACCGCTTCGCGACGGCGTCGGACTCGGGCATGTCGAGGTCGCCGGCGGCGAACCCCCCGCCGTGGACCCAGACGAGCGCCGCGGCGGGGGTCCCGGCGGGTTCGTAGACGCGCACGTCGACGGCGCCGTGCGGCCCGGGGGCCGTGTCGTTCCTGGGGTCAGCGGTGACGGTCACGGTCGGCACGCTACCCCGGCCGCCGACCCCCGACGATCCACGTCCCGATGTACCGTCGGGGGGTGATCGCGACGCACGCCCAGGTCCTCGCCCGCTTCGGGCACGCCCTGTCGGACCCCACGCGGTCGCGGCTGCTGCTGGCGCTGCGCGAGGCCCCCGGCTACCCCGCCGAGCTCGCCGACCTGCTCGGCGTCTCCCGGCAGTCCCTGTCCAACCACCTGTCGTGCCTGCGCGGCTGCGGCCTCGTCGCCGCCGTGCCGCAGGGCCGGCGCGTCCGCTACGAGATCGCCGACGCCCGGATGAGCCACGCCCTCGGCGACCTGCTCGGCGTCGTGCTGGCCGTCAACGAGGACCTGTGCGCCGACGGGGCCGCCTCGTGAGCCACGGCCACGGGCACGGGCACGACGCCCGGCAGAACCGCCGCCGCCTCGCCGCCGCCCTGGCCGTCACCGGGACCGTCCTGGTCGTCGAGGCCGTCGGCGCCGCCGTCTCCGGTTCCCTGGCCCTGCTGGCCGACGCCGGCCACGTCCTCACCGACGTCGCCGGGCTCGTCCTCGCCCTGCTCGCCGCGACGCTCGCGGCCCGGCCCGCGTCGGCTCAGCGCACCTGGGGCTACCGGCGGGCCGAGGTCCTCGCCGCCACCGCGCAGGCCGCCGCGCTGCTCGCCATCGGCGTCTTCGTCCTCGTCGAGGGCGTCCAGCGGCTCGCCCGCCCGCCCGAGGTCCACTCCGGGGCGATGGTCGTCTTCGGCGTCGTCGGCCTCCTCGGCAACCTCCTCGCGCTGTGGCTGCTGCTGCGCGGCAGCGGGGAGGCGAACGTGAACGTCCGCGCCGCCGTCCTGGAGGTCGTGAACGACGCGCTGGGGTCCGTGGCCGTCCTGGTGGCCGCCACCGTCATCGCCCTCACCGGCTGGACCCGCGCCGACGCCGTCGTGTCGCTGCTCATCGGCGTCCTCATCGTGCCCCGCACCCTGAAGCTGCTGCGCGAGACGACGTCCGTGCTGCTGGAGTCCACACCCCCCGGGCTGGACCTGGAGGACGTGCGGCGGCACCTGCTGGAGCTGCCCCACGTCCACGCCGTCCACGACCTGCACGCCAGCCTCATCACCTCCGGGCTGCCCGTGCTGTCGGCGCACGTCGTCCTGGACGAGTCGTGCTTCCGCGACGGGCACGCCCCGGAGATCCTCGACCGGCTCCAGGCGTGCGTGGCCGAGCACTTCCCCGTCGCCGTCGAGCACGCCACGTTCCAGCTCGAGCCCGTCGGGCACGCCGGGCACGAGACCTCCACCCACGACTGACCGCGGGCGGCCGCTCAGACCAGCGCCGCCGCCAGCTCCCGGAACGCGGCCCGGGGGAAGTCCCCGCGCCCGCCGAGCACCTGCACCGCGACCTCGTCGGCGCCCGCCTCGACGTGCCGGCGCACCCCGGCCGCGACCCGCTCCTGCGGGCCCCAGGGCACCAGCGCGTCGACGAGGCGGTCGCTGCCGCCGTGCAGCAGGTCGTCGTCGCCCCAGCCCAGGCGGCGCAGGTTGTTCGTGTAGTTCGGCAGCTGCAGGTAGGTCGCCAGGTGCTCGCGGGCCGTGGCGCGCGCGCCGGCGGCGTCGGCGTCCAGGACGACGGCGACCTCGGGCGCCAGCCACGACCCCTCCCCCAGCGCCTCGCGCGCCAGCGCCGTGTGCTCGGGCGTCACGAAGTAGGGGTGGGCGCCGAGGGTGCGCTCACGGGCCAGCTCCAGCATCCGGGGCCCCAGCGCGGCCAGGACGAGACGCTCGCGCGGGACCCGCCCGCCGAGCGCGTCGAGGTAGTCCACCGTCCGCGAGTACGGCTTGTCGTACCGGCCCCCCCGGCCCTCGACCGCCGGGGCGTGGGAGTTGCCCAGCCCCAGCAGGAACCGGCCCGGGTGCGCGGCCTCCAGCTCCGCGAACGCGCGCGCCGACTGCTCCGGCGTCGCGGTCCAGATGCTGACGATCCCGCTGGCCACCCCGAGCGTGCGCGTCGCGGCGAGCAGCTCGCCGAAGGCTGGCAGGACCCCGTCGCCGAACCCGCCGGAGAACCACAACCGGTGGAACCCCAGCTCCTCCAGCTCGGCCGCCACCTCCCGGGCCTCCGCGGCCCGTGCCGGGTCCTGCCACGGGCCGCCGCCCCACAAGCTGATCAAGGGTTCGCTCACGACCGCGGCAACCCCGCCCCGCGGGGAGGTGTTCCCCACCTGTCCACCCCCGACGCACCTGTTCGGCCGAATGAGTCCGGTCGCCGTCCCGTCGAAGACTCCGTGGTCGGGCGGTCGAGGAACGAGCGGAACGAGGGGGCCGATGTCCAAGCGGGACACCGCGGTGCTCGGGGTGCTGGTCGCCCTGAGCGTCGTCGTCGGTCTCCTGCCCGGGACGGCGGGCAGCCGCACCGCCGACGGCGCGGCGCTGCTGGTGCACCTGGGGGCCTTCGCGGTCGCCGCCCGCGGCGTCCGCCGGCACCGCCCCGCGCTGCGGCGGGCGTGGGCCGCCGTGCTCACCGTCGTCGGCACCGGCCTCGCCGGGAGCCTGGCGCTGACCGCCACCGGGACGGCGCCGGTGGCCCGCTGGAGCGTCGTGGCCGTCCAGGTCGCCGCCCTGGCCCTCGTCCCGTTCGTCGTGCGCACCCTGCGCCGCCCCGCGGGGCAGGTCCGCGCGACGTGGCCGGACGTGCTGCTGACGGTGGGCGCGGGCGCCCTCCTCGTCGTGCAGGCGCTGGGGATGCTGCGCACCGCCGGGCTCGTCGAGGACCCGGCCGTCGCGGTGGGGACGGGCGCCGACATCGTCCTGGTCATCGTGCTGCTGCGGATCTTCGCCACCCGGCACGGCATGGCCCCGGCCACCGCCCTGGTGCTGCTGGCCGGCGGGGGGCTGCTGGCCGTCTCCGCGCTGGTCACCGCCCGCGCCGACCTGCTGACCGGCGGCCGGGCCCTGCTGCAGGGCGGGCAGTGCCTGGCCGTCGTCGCGCTGGCCGCCGCCGCGGCCCACCCGAGCATGCGGCACTTCGGCAGCCCCTACGCCGGCGGGAACCTGCGCGGGGAGGGGCAGCGGCTGCTCAGCGTCCTGCCCGTCTTCTGCGCCGTGCCCGTCCTGTGGCTGCTGGGCGTGCTGGGCGTCCTGCCCGACGTCGCCGTCGCCGTCGTGGCCCCCAGCGGCTACGTCCTGGCCTGCGCGGGGGTGGCGCTGGCCGCCCTGGCCGTGCGCCGCGCCGAGCGCAGCGCCGACCGCGACCCGCTGACCGACCTCGTCAACCGCCGCGGCCTGCCCGGCGCCGCCCACGCGCTGCGGCAGCGGCTGCGCGGTGAGGACCTGCACCTGTGCCTGGTCGACCTCGACGACTTCAAGCAGATCAACGACACCCGCGGTCACGCCGTGGGCGACGCCCTGCTCGTGGAGGTGGCCACCCGGCTGCGGGGCGCCGTCGGGACCCACGGGGTGGTCTCGCGCACCGGCGGCGACGAGTTCATCGTCGTGGTGTGGACGCCCCCGCACGACGAGGAGGGCCCCGCGGACCTGCTGCTGACGGCGCTGGACACCCCGTTCGAGTTCAGCGGCCTGCCGTACCAGGTCAGCGCCAGCATCGGCATCGCCCCGCTGCGCGACGGCGTCGCCTTCGACGAGGCCCTCGTGGACGCCGACATCGCCATGTACGCCGCCAAGCAGGCCGGCAAGGGCCGCGCCCAGGTCTACCGGCCGCAGCTGCGCGAGAAGGTCCTCGGCGCCCTGGTGATGCAGCAGGAGCTGCGCCACCTGCTGCTGCAGGACGGCCGCCCCGAGGACGTGGGCGAGCTGGTCGTCCTGCACCAGCCGATCGTGGCGCTCGACGGGCCGCAGGACGGCGACCACCCGCGGGTCGTCGGCGTCGAGGCCCTCGTCCGCTGGCACCACCCCCGCGCCGGGCTGGTCACGCCGGACGAGTTCCTGCCCCAGGTCGAGGCCGCCGGCCTGGGCGCCCGGCTCGACGAGCACGTCGCCTCCCGCGCCGTGGCCGACCTGGCGCACTGGGACTCCCTGGGCCTGGGCGGGCTGCACCTGGCGGTGAACCTCGGCGTCGGGAGCCTGCACCGGCACGGCATGAGCCGGTGGATCAGCGACCTCGCCGCCCGGCACGGGATCCGCCCCGGGCGCATCCACCTGGAGATCACCGAGCACGAGGAACTGCCCGACGACCCCCGCATCGCGGCGTCGCTGCGCGAGGTCGTCGCCGCCGGTTTCCGCCTCGACCTCGACGACTTCGGCATCGGCTACACGTCCCTGTCGTACATGCGCCGGTTCCCCGTCTCGACCGTGAAGCTCGACCGGTCCCTCACGGCGCTGGCCACCGGCGGCGACAGCTCGCTGCTCGACGGGATCGCGGCCCTGTGCCGGGCCATGGACGTGGGGATCCTCGCCGAGGGCGTCGAGCGCGCCGAGCAGGTCGCGCCGCTGCGGGCCCTGGGGGTGCACCGCGCGCAGGGGCACTGGTTCGGGACGCCCATGGGCGCCGCGGACGTCCCCGGGTACCTGCGGCGGGTGGGGCACGCCGGGGACGACACCCGGCACGACGAGGCGCTCACGCGCTGAGCCGGGCGTGAGGGATCCCACACCCCCGGTGGCACCCGGCGTCCCCGCGGCGCGTCAGACTCGGGGTGCAGACCACCAGGAGGAGACCCCCATGACGTCCGGGCCGCTCGCCGCCCGCTGGTTCCGAGTCATCGCGACGTTCGAGGCGATCTCGTGGACCGCGCTGCTCATCGCCATGTTCCTGAAGTGGGTCGTGCACGCCCCCCACGAGGGCGGCGTCCCCGTCGTGGGCATGGTCCACGGCATCGGTTTCGTCGTCTACCTGGTCTCGACGGTCTGGGCCGGCCTCGCCCTGCGCTGGAGCCCGGGGAACGTCCTGGCGGGCCTGGCCGCGGGGGTCCCGCCGTTCGGGACGGTCGTCTTCGAGCGCTGGATGCTGCGCCGGGGCGGGCTCACCACGCGATCTGCTCGAAGCTCCTCCGCAGCCGCCTCCCCTTCGCGGGGTTGACCGACTCCACGCGCGCCACCCGGGCCAGCAGGTGCGCCCGGAAGTCCCGGTGGCCCTCCCGGTCCTGGCTCGTGGGCCCGTGCCGCACGCAGTTGTGCAGGACGGCCTTGAGCCGGTCGAACTCCTCGCGGGGGACGTTCGGGCGCTCGTTGACGACCAGCCCCGTCACGACCTGGCGGGAACCGGCACCCCGCACCCGCGTCTTCGCCGGGTTCAGCGTGAACCCCTCGTCGGCGACGACCGCGCGGACCGCGCGGTGCAGGCGCACCGGGTCCAGGCCCGTCGTGGAGGAGAACGTCAGGTCGTCGGCGTAGCGGGTGAACGTCGCGCCCAGGACCCGCGCCAGCCCGTCGAGGCGGGCGTCCAGGCCCCGCGCGCACAGGTTCGCCAGCGCCGGCGAGGTCGGGGCACCCTGCGGCAGGTGGGCGTGGGACAGGTTGCGCCGCAACCGGTGCCGGGCCTCCGCGGAACCTCCGTCGGGCATCGCCCGCAGGTCCCGCAGCGGGGTCACGTGCGTCACGAGCCCGGTCAGCAGGTGCGCGACGGGTTCGGGGTACCCCGTGGACCGGAACGTCCCGTGGACGCGCGCCGCCGGCACGGAGGCGAAGAAACCCTCCAGGTCGAACCGCACGACGGTCCGGGCCAGCACGTGGTCCCAGGCCCCGGTCACCGGGGAGCGCCCGGGCACGAAACCGTGCGCGGCGTCGTGCACGGGGAAGCGGTCGAGGACCTCGTGCAGCACCTTGCGCTGCACGGCCTTCAACCGCGGCTTGGGCGCCTCCAGCAGCCGCGGCGCACCGCGCTTGGCGACCCAGCGGGCCCGGTAGTGGTGCAGCGCCGAACCGCCCGCGCGGACCTGGAAGCGGTGGACGTCGGCGAACCAGTCCAGCTGCGCGGGGTCGAGGCCGCAGAACGCGGCCAGGTCGTCGACGGTGTCCAGCGGCGGGACCGAGAACCGGTTGCGCCCCATCCGGGTCGTGCCCGTCGCCAGGTGCGCCACCCGCAGCGGCCGGCCCGCCCGGCGCGCCGCGTCGCGGGCCCCGGCGTAGGCGGGCGAACCGGCGACGGCGGCGCGCAGCTCGCGCGGGGCGTCCAGCGGCGGGGTGCCGAACCGCCCGGTCACCTCCCCCGCCAGCCGCGCGACCCACCGCGCCCGCGGCACCCCCACGGCCTCGCGGGCGCGGGCCGTCAGGGCGTCCGCCGTCCACGGGCCGTCGAGGAACGCCGCCGCGAGCGCCGCGGCGACCGCGTCGGGTTCAGCCACGCGTGCGGTGGGGCCGGGCGACCTGTCCCGCGGTGCGGGATCCGCAGTGCGCGCAGCGCACGGTCGATCCTGCGGCGTGGTGCCGAACGTGTCGTGCTGCCCCCGGGGTGACCCCGGAGCTGCCGCCCCACCGCCGGTGCACCGGCGCCGGGAGGGCCCTCTCGCACCGGCTCCACCGCACGGGCCCACGATCACACACCGGCCCCGGCGCTGTCAGCAGGTCCCGGGGCCCCCTCCCGGGGGCCGCGGGACTCGTGCCGGTGCGGCCGGGGTGGGTGGGCGGCACGATGGCGGCGTGCTGCTCGCCGACGTCGTCGCCACCTCCGCCGCCGTGGCCGCCACCCGCGCCCGGACCGCCAAGGTCGCCGCCCTGGCCGCCCTGCTGGGCCGCCTGGACCCCGCCGACACCGAGCTGACCGCGGTCGTCGCCGCCCACCTCGCCGGCGGGCTGCGGCAGCGCCGCACGGGGCTGGGGTGGCGCTCGCTGACGGAGCTCCCCGTCCCGGCCACCACCCCGTCGCTGACGGTCCTCGACGTCGACGCGCGGTTCGAGGCGATCGCCGCCCTGGCGGGCGCGGGGTCGCGCGGCCGGCGCGAGGCCGCCGTGGGGGACCTGTTCGCGGCCGCCACGGCGCAGGAGCAGCGGTGGCTGCGGGGCGTGGTCACCGGTGAGCTGCGCCAGGGCGCGCTGGACGCCCTCGTGCAGGACGCCGCGGCCCGGGTCGCCGGCGTCCCCGCCGAGGACGTGCGGCGGGCGGCGATGCTGGCCGGCTCCACGGTCGAGGCCGTCGTCGCCGCGCTGCGCGGCGGCGCGGCGGAGCTGGCCGGGTTCGGGCTGCGGGTGGGGCGGCCCGTGCTGCCCATGCTCGCCGCGAGCGCGACGACCGTCGCCGAGGCCGTCGCGGGGTTCGCGGGCCCGGTCGCGGTGGACACCAAGCTCGACGGCGTCCGCGTCCAGGTGCACCGGCGCGGCGGGGAGGTGCGCATCGCCACCCGCACCCTGGAGGACGTCACGGCGCGGCTGCCCGAGGTGGTGCAGGTCGTCGCGCAGCTGCCCGGCGGGGACCTCGTGCTCGACGGCGAGGCGCTCGTCCTGGACGCGGCGGGCCGGCCGCAGCCGTTCCAGGACACCGCGTCCCGGACCGCGCAGGCCACGGGCGCGGCCGTGGCCCCGTTCTTCTTCGACGTCCTGCACGCCGACGGGACGGACCTGCTGGACACCGCGCTGCGCGAGCGCCTGGAGGTGCTGGACGCCCTGGTGCCCGAGCGCCACCGCGTCCCGCGCCTGGTCACCGCCGACCCGGCGCGCGCCACGGCCTTCGCCGAGGACGCCGTGGCCGGGGGCCACGAGGGGGTCGTCGTGAAGGACCTGGCCTCGCCGTACGCGGCGGGCCGCCGGGGTGGGGCGTGGGTGAAGGTGAAACCGGTCCACACGCTGGACCTGGTGGTGCTCGCGGTGGAGCGCGGGTCGGGCCGGCGCAGCGGGTGGCTGTCGAACGTCCACCTCGGGGCCCGCGACCCCGACGGCGGGGGCTTCGTCATGCTGGGCAAGACGTTCAAGGGCATGACCGACGAGGTGCTGGAGTGGCAGACGCGGCGGTTCCGGGAGCTGCAGGTCGCCGACGACGGCCACGTCGTGACCGTCCGCCCCGAGCAGGTCGTCGAGGTGGCCTTCGACGGGGTGCAGCGCTCGCCGCGCTACCCCGGCGGCGTGGCCCTGCGGTTCGCGCGCGTGGTGCGCTACCGGGAGGACAAGACCGCCGGGGAGGCGGACACGATCGGGACGGTCAGAGGTAGCGGGTCGGGTCGAAGTCGGCCAGCGGGATGATGCGGACGCGGGGCAGCACGACGTTGAACGCGCGGACGTCGTCCTCGAGGTCGAAGACCTTCAGCCCGCGCTCGGCCAGCGGCGCGTACTGCGAGTTCATGAACTCGCGGAAACCGACCATGCCGACGAGGCGGTCCCCCGTGAGCAGTCGCTCCACCTGGGGCAGGAAGTCGACGTCGTGGGAGCCGAGGAGGACGTCGCCGTCGCGGTCGACGAGGGCGTCCAGCGTGCGCTGGATGCCGATGTCGACGACCTTCTCCCCCGGGCCCCCCGCGAGCGGGATGGGCTGGTAGCCGATGGCCAGCAGCGCCGAGACGAACGACATCGGCAGGTGACCGCTGGAGGCGTTGAGGAAGAACAGGCCCTTGGCCTGCTGCTGGAACGTGTCGCGGGCGAACTTCAGCAGCCGTTCCCAGCGCGGTCGCTGCTCGGGGCCGGGGCGGCCGTCGAGGATCGACGCGCCCAGCGTCGCGTCGAGGTTCTCGCCGTCGACGACGACGTACGTCGTGCGTTGTCCACCAGTCACCACCACCCCTGGAGGCTATGCCATCACGGGCGCCTCAAGTCGACCCCCCGAGCACCCGATCCACCAGCATGACCGCTCGCCCGGCCGTCCGCGCCGTCGACCTCGGCACCACCGCGCTCCAGGAGACGCTGACCTCGCTCGTCGCCGAGCGCGAGGCGATCTTCGTGGTCGACTCCGCGACCGGCGCGGTCCTGCACGCCGACCCGCGCGCGGCCGAGCTGTGCGGCACGACCCTGGAGGGACTGAGCGGGCGCACGCTGTCCGACCTGTTCACGGCCCCCGGTGACGGTGACGTCGCCGAGCTGCTCGGTGACCGCGCCCAGCCGCTGGAGGTGCTGGTCGGCGCCGCCGAGGCCGAGCGCTGGGCCCGTTGCTCCTCCCGCCGCGTCGACGGCACCACCGCCACCCTCGTCCTGGCCGCCGACGTCACCGCGGCCCGCGCCGAGCTGTACGACCTGCGCAGCAAGAACCGCGCCGTCGAGCGCGTGCAGGCCGTCGTGGAGTTCTCCCCCGACGGCACCGTGCTGCGCGCGAACGACAACCTCCTGGAGCTGCTCGGCTACGAGTCCGACGACGTCGTCGGCCAGCACCACCGCATGTTCTGCGACGCGGCCTACGCCGCGAGCAGCGACTACGTCGCGTTCTGGCGCCGGCTGCGCTCGGGCAGCACCGAGGCGGGTGAGTTCACCCGCTACGGCGCGCTCGGCCAGGAGGTCCGGATCCGCGCCACCTACAACCCGGTGTTCGGGGTCGACGGCAAGGTCGTCAAGGTCGTCAAGTACGCCTACGACGTGACCGACGCGGCGCGCCGCGGCGTGGAGCTGGAAGGGCGCGTCGCGGCCATCGACCGGTCGCAGGCCGTCATCGAGTTCGACCTCGAGGGCCACGTCCTGAACGCCAACGAGAACTTCCTCGAGGTGATGGGCTACTCGCTGAGCGAGGTGCAGGGCCAGCACCACCGCCTCTTCGTGGACCCGGTGGACGCGGCGACGCCGGAGTACCAGCGGTTCTGGGAGAAGCTCGCCAAGGGGAACTTCGACGAGGGCACCTACCGGCGCATCACCAAGGACGGCCGGGACATCTTCATCCAGGCCACCTACAACCCGATCCTCGACCCCGAGGGCCGGCCGCTGAAGGTCGTCAAGTACGCCGTGGACGTCACCGGCGGCACCGTCCAGAACGCCGAGTACGCCAGCCGGGTCCAGGCCGTCGACCGCGCGCAGGCCGTCATCGAGTTCGACCTCGAGGGCAACATCCTCGTGGCGAACGACAACTTCCTGCGGACGATGGGCTACTCCCTCAAGGAGCTGCAGGGCCAGCACCACAGCCTGTTCTGCTCCCCGGAGTACCGCGTCTCCGCCGAGTACCGGGACTTCTGGCTGCGGCTGCGCAAGGGCGACTTCATCGCCGGGCGCTTCCACCGGGTCGGCAAGTACGACCGCGACGTGTGGATCCAGGCGACCTACAACCCGATCTTCGACCTGCGCGGCAACCCGTTCAAGGTGGTCAAGTACGCCTACGACGTCACCGCGCAGGCGCAGCTCGAACAGCTCATCACCTGCAAGAGCGGTGAGATGAACGAGACGGTCGCCGAGCTGTCGCACTCGATCGACGAGATCGCGACGAGCGCGGTGCAGGCCCGGGACCTGGCGAACCAGACGCACACCAACGCGCTGTCGGGCTTCGAGGCGCTGAAGAGCTCGATGGCCGCCATCGAGCTGATCCGGCGCTCCTCGGGCTCCATCGCCGAGATCGTGCGCGTCATCACCGAGATCGCGGCCCAGACGAACCTGCTGGCCTTCAACGCCTCCATCGAGGCCGCCCGCGCCGGTGAGCACGGTGTCGGCTTCTCCGTCGTGGCGGGTGAGGTGCGGAAACTGGCCGAGCGCTCCTCCACGGCCGCCGGGCAGATCGCCGAGCTGATCGCCGAGTCCGAGGCGCGCGTCGCCGAGGGCGCCGAGGTGTCCCGGTCCGCGCAGGACGCCTTCGAGAACATCGTCGCCAGCGTCGCCCAGACCTCGGAGTCGATCTCCACCATCGCCGGCGCGACGCAGCTGCAGCAGGACACCTCCGCCGTGGTCCGCGCCCTCATCGGCGACCTCGCCGCCCGGACCAGCGGGGAACCGTGACCCGCGGCTCCACCCGGGTGGGGCTGCTGCGGGTGCAGGACGCCCTGGTCGCCCTGCCCGTGGACGTCCTGCGCGAGGTCGTCCCGCTCCCCGAGCGCTTCGACGCGCTGCCCACGGACGCACCCGGGCTGGTCGGGGCGCTGCTGCTGCGCGACTCCGTGCTGCCGGTCCTCGACCTCGGCGCCCTCTGCGGCCGCCCGTCCGGTGACGGCCCCGGCGCGCCGATGGGTGTCGTCGTGCTCGTCCACGAGGGACGGGCGCTGGGGCTGCTCGTCGACGGCGTCCACGACGTCGTCGACCTCGACACCGCCGCGCTGCAACCGGTCGCGGACCCCGGGTCGCGGTTGTTCACGGCCACGTTCGCGCGGCCGGGCACCGGTGAGATCGGCAGCCTGCTCGACCCCGCCGCCGTCCTGGGCCACCCCGGGGTCCTGGCCACGACGGCCGGCGAGCTCGGCGGCACGGTGTTCGCGGCCGACGGCGGCGACACCGGTTCGACGCAGGACCCCGCCCACCTCGTCGTCCGGTGCACACCGGCCTCCGGTGTGCCGCTGCTGCTGGCCGTCGACGTGGCCGACGTCCAGACGACGCTGCCCGCCCTCACCCCGCGCCCCTCACCGCTGTCCTCGGCGCTGTGCCTGGGCGTCACCGACCACGGCGACGTCCGGTTGCCCGTGGTCGACCCCCTGGTGGTCCTCGGTCTCCCGCCGGCGGACCCGTCCCGGGCGTGGCAGGTCCTGCTGGTGCGCTCCGAGCACGGGCTGCTGGCGCTCGCGTTCGACGAGGCCCTCGACATCGTGCGGGTCTCCCCGAGGGCCTGGTCCTCCCCCGCGCCCGGTTCCGGCCGGGCCGGCGGCGCCGTGCGCGCGGTGGCGCGCCTGCCGCACGGGCACACGCTCGTGCTCGACGTGGCGGCCGTGCTGGCCGACCCGGAGATCAGCGCGCTGACCTCGCTCAACACGTCCGTGCGGGCGGCGACGACGGGTGGCGGCGCCGACGTCCCGCTGCACGACCCCGTCGTGGTCTTCAGCGCCCGCGGCACCCTGACGACGCCGCTGGCCCAGGTCGACGGCGTGGTCCCCTTCCCCCCCGACCCGGTGCCCTGGGTCGGGGGCCGCTCGGACCTGGGCGCCCTCGTCACCGAGCACGACGTCGTCCCGCTGGTGGACCTGGCCGAGCACCTCGGCCGGGGCCGGCTGGAGGACCCCCGCCGCGGGGTCGTCCTGCTCGTGCGGCCCCCCGCGCCCGACCCCGACGCCGAGCCGCGCCGGCTCGGGTTCGTGGTCGAGGGTCTGTCCGACATCGAGCGCCCCGTCTGGCGCGAGGACCTCGGCGAGGCCGCCGCGGAGGAACGCGCGCCGCTGGTGCGGACCGGTTCGGCGACCGGGCCCCTGCTGCCGTGCGTCGACGTGCACGGCCTCGCCGGACGGTTGCTCCACCCCACCACCACCGGCACCGCCGCGCGCCGGCCGTAGGACCGGAACGGTGGCGGCCCCCTGCCGGGGGGCACGCTTGTGGCACGCTGTCAGGCGTGACCGAGCAGCCGGTGGAGACCCCCGCCCCCCGACGTGGGAGGCCGCCCGCCTCCTCCCGCGAAGAGATCGAGACCGTCGCGATCGACTTGTTCCTGCGCAAGGGTTTCGAGGACACGACCCTCGCCGAGATCACCGCGGCGGCCGGGGTGAGCAAGACGAGCTTCTTCCGGTACTTCCCCTCCAAGGGCTCCATCATCTGGTGGCGCTTCGACGAGTTCACGGCCGGCTTCGCCGAGCTGCTCGAAGCCGCCGTGGGCGCCGAGGGCGCGACGCTGGACCTGGTGCGAGGCTGCATCATCGGGGCGCTGGAGCGGGTCATCGACCCCGAGGGCCTGTGGATGCAACGGTTCAGGGTCCTGGAGGGGTCCACCGAGCTGCGCTCGGAGGAGTCGGAGCAGTGGATCGCCTGGTCCGAGCACGTGGCGTCCTTCGTCGCCCGCCGGCACGGGTTCGCGACCGGTGACGTGGCGCCGCAGGGCATCGCCGGCGGGGTGCACGGGGCGTACGTGGCGATGCTGCGGCGCTGGCTGGACGTGGAGAACCCGACGGCCGCGCTGCTGCCCGAGCTGGACCGGGAGCTGCAGCCGCTGTGCCGGGTCCTGCAGAGCTGGCTGGACGAGGAACCCGTGGCCTGAGGACCCGGTCGCGGCGGGGCCGGCGGCCTGACAGGCTCCCGCCGTGACGGACGACGACCGCGGGCACGGCCCCGGGGACGGCCCCGGGGCCGGCTACGAGCAGGTGTGGCTGGACGACTTCCGGTCCGGCCGGAACACCGACTGGTGGTCGGCCTACCACGGCGACCCGAAGGGGCTGGCCGGCACCGCGCGGTGGAACCGCGCGAACCTCGTCGCCGACCCCTCGGGCACCGGTTCCCTGCGGTTCGAGACGACGATCGGCCCCGACGGCGTCGTGGAGTCCGCCGGGACGTCGAGCGCGCGGGCGCTGGACGCCGTCCCCGCCCTGCGCCGGCCCTACGGCACGTGGGGGTTCCGGTACCGCGTCGACGCCGACGACGGTTCCGTCGGTCACGTCGTCCTGCTGTACCGCAAGGGGGGCGGCTGGCCGCCGGAGATCGACGTCGTCGAGGACGGCGGCGGCGACCGGCAGTCGGTCGCCGCGACGATCCACTGGCGCGACCCGCGCCTGCCGCCGGCCCGGCAGCACCAGCAGCGCCGCCTCGGTGTCCTGCGGGCCGACTTCACCACCTGGCAGACCGTGTGGCTCACCCTCGGACCGCGCCTCGTGCGCGTCGAGGTCGCGGGCCAGTCGGTCGAGTGGGACGGCGTCCGCGCGAACGGCGTGGACGACTCCGCGCTCGTCTTCCCGTCGGAGCCGCTGTGGCTGGGCGTCCAGACGCACCGCAAGCGCGGCACCCCCGTCCCGGCGACCCTGCCGACCCTGGAGGTCGACTGGGTCGGGAAGTGGGTCCCGCGGGCTCCGTGACCACGGCCGTGACCACGGCCGTGACCGGGGACCGGCGGCCCCTGCGCCGTCCGGGGGTGCCGCTGCCCGCCGCGGACCCGGCACCCGCATCCTGGACCCGTGGGCGTCAGCATCTTCGAGGGCCATCCCGACGACCTGTGGGGCGGGCACGACTGGGAGCACTGGTGGTCCTGCCTGCGGCCGGCGCAGCGCGAGCAGCTCCTCGACCTCGCGTGGGGCGACGAGCCGGTGCCCCTGGTCGGGGAACGGCTGACCCGGCTGCGCGGCGCGACGTACCCGCAGGTCGAGGAGACCCGGTACAACGGCCGCCACGGGACGTTCACCCGCCACCTCGCCACCGACGACTTCCTCGTCTTCCTCCAGGAGAAGCGCAACGAACCCGACCGGCTGCGTTAGGCCGGGGCCCTCAGCCGCCCCGGGTGAGCAGGACCGCGACCTCCACGTGGTTGGTCTGCGGGAACATGTCCAGCACCCGTCCCCGCACGGCCCGCAGCGACGGCATGGCCCGCAGGTCCTGCGCGAGGGTGTCGGGGTTGCAGCTGGAGTAGACGACGTGCCGGACGCCGCTGTCCTCCAGCCAGCCGGCCAGTTCGGGGCCGATGCCCCGCCGCGGCGGGTTCACCACGACGAGTTCGGGCACCTCGGTGGACTCGCGCGCGAAGCGGGTCGCGTCGCCGGCCTCGAACCGCACGTCGGGCAGGTCGCGGGCGGCGTGACGTGCGCTCTCGACGGCTTCGGCGCTGACCTCGATCCCGGTGACGCGGCGGCCGGGGGCGGCGCAGTGGAGGGCGAAACCCCCGACGCCGCAGTACAGGTCCCACACGCTGGCCGGGGCGACCTCGTCGACCCACCGGGCGACCTGGGCGTAGAGCTGCCCGGCGACGTGGGAGTTCGTCTGGAAGAAGCTCTGCGGGCGCAGGTCCAGGGTGAGGCCGCCCAGGGGCATCGCGAGGGTGGTCCGCTCGGTGAGGGGGACGTCGACGTCACCCTCGACGACGGCCTTGTGCTCGGGCAGCAGGTTGGCCGTGACGACGGCGATGCGGGGCGCGCGGGCGAGCAGGGCGGGCAGGTGCTCGCGCAGCCGGTCCAGCGGTCCCCGCGAGCGCAGGACGAACCGCACCATCAGCTCACCGGTCGGGGACTCGGTGACGAGGACGTGCTTGAGCTCACCGCGGCGGCGCGGGACGTCGTACGGGGGGATCCCGGCGCGCGTGACGAACCAGGCGAGGGCGGGCAGGACGTCGCGGACGCCGGGGGCGATCACGGCGCACCCGCGCAGGTCAACCCCGCGCCCGCAGGCGTCGAGGATCCCGAGGGTGGGGGCGGCGGCGGTGCCCCCGACGACCATCTTGGCCTTGTTCCGGTAGCCGCTCTCGGGGCTGCGGACGGTGGGCAGCCACTCCAGGCCGGGGTGGTCCGAGAGCAGTTCGGCGCAGCGGTCCTCCTTGCTGCGCACCTGGTCGGGGTAGGGGACCTCGATCAGGGTGCACGACCGGCACGCGTGGGCGTCGAAGTAGGAGCACTGCATGGCCCCTCCATCTTCTCAGAGGTCGCGGGCGCAGCAGATCGACAGTTCCTGCCCGGCGTAGGGGCCGAAGTTCTCGATGCGCTCGTAGCCCTCGCGCAGGTAGAACCGCAGGGCCTCGGGCTGCAGGGTGCCGGTCTCCAGCAGCAGCCGCCGGACGCCCAGCGCCCGCGCCTCGGCCTCGACGGCGCGCAGGACGAGGGTGGCGACGCCGCTGCCGCGCCGGGCGGGCTCGACGTACATGCGCTTGACCTCGGCCGTCGTGGCGTCGAGGGGGCGCAGCCCGCCGCAGGCGACGGCCCGGCCGGTGCCGTCGCGGGCCAGGAGGAACACGGGGACGTCGGCCGCGCTGGGCGGGGTGCCGGGTTCGTGGTCGTCGGTGCCGTAGCGGGCGTCGAGCTCGGCGCGCTGGGCGGCGCGCAGCCGGTCGCCGTCGGGGTCGTCCCAGGGCACGCGCGCCACGGTGAAGCTCTTTTCCATCACGGACGTTACGGTAACATCCGTCACGGAAAGGGGGTTCGGATGCCCAGGACGCGCGACGTGGAGGCCCAGCGCGAGCAGCTCTCGGCCGCGGTGTGGGCCGTGCTGGCCCGCGACGGGCTGCCGGGCCTGACGCTGCGCGCCGTCGCCGAGCGCGCCGGCTGCACCACCGGTCTCGTGCTGCACGCCTTCGCCGACAAGCGGACCCTGCTGCGGCACGCCCGCGAGCTCCTGCACCGCCGGACCGGGCAGCGCGCCGACGCCCTGGAGGACGCTGCGGAGGGGTCGGGCCAGGACCCGTGGGAGACCCTGCGCGCCGTGCTGCACGCCGCCCTGTCCCTGACGGAGGACGAGCGCGAGGAGGGGCGCGTGTGGGTGGGGTTCCTGGCCGCCGCCGTGCCCGACCCTGAGCTGCGCGCCGTCCACGTGGCCCACCACCGCGCGTTCCTGGACCGCCTCGAACGCCTCGTGGGGCGGTGCCTGCCGCGGTCCTCGGCCGCCGGGCGCACCCAGCTCGCCGTGACCCTCGCCGCGCAGGTGGAGGGGCTGAACGCCCTGGCCGCCGCCGACCCCGAGGTCTACACCGCCGGCCGGCAACGGGCCGCCGTCGACCGGTTGCTCGACGGCCTACGCTGACGACGTGGACGCCAAGCTCGAACTCGTGCCCGTCCCGGTGAGCGACGTCGACCGCGCGAAGGCGTTCTACGTCGACCGACTCGGTTTCCACGCCGACGTCGACGTCCAGCCGGCCCCGGGGGTCCGGGTGGTCCAGGTCACCCCGCCCGGGTCGGCCTGCTCGATCGGTTTCGGCTCGGGCCTGGACGTCTACGGCGCCCCGCCCGGTTCGGTCCGCGGGCTGCACCTGGTGGTCGAGGACGTCGAGGCCGCCCGCGCCGAGCTCGTCGGCCGCGGGGTCGACGTCGGCCCGGTCGTCGACGTCGGCGGCGGGGTCCTGCACGCGGGGTTCTGCGACCCCGACGGGAACTCCCTGACCCTGCAGCAGGTGCCGTGGCGCACGGGCGGGGCGTTCTGACCCGTCCGCGGTCAGGCGCCCAGGCGCCGCCGCAGGTCCGGCAGCACGTCCTGCAGGGCCGCGTCGAGGCGGACCGTCGCCTTGGCGTCCCCGCGGGTCGGGCCGGCCGTCACGATCGCGACGGGTTTGCCGTGCTTGGCGGCGTGCAGGACGAACCGGTACCCCGACATGACCGCCAGGGAGGAACCCAGCACCAGCAGGGACCGCCCGGCGTCGAGCAGCGCGAACGACCGCTCGACGCGGTCCTTGGGGACCGTCTCGCCGAAGAACACGACGTCGGCCTTGAGGGCGTCCTGCCCGCACCGCCGGCACGGGACCGTGCGGAAACCCGCCAGCTGGGCGTCGGTGAGGTCGGCGTCGCCGTCGGGGTTCAGGGCGTGGAGCTCCTCGACGCGGGCCTCGAACGTGGGGTTGGCCTCCCGGAGCCGGTCGGCCAGCTCGGCCCGGGAGGTGACCTCCCCGCAGTCCAGGCAGACGACCCGGTCGAGGTTGCCGTGCAGTTCGACGACCTCGCGGGTCCCCGCGGCCAGGTCGAGGCCGTCGACGTTCTGGGTGATCGTGCCGGTGACGAACCCGGCGCGTTCGAGGGCGGCGACGGCGTGGTGGGCGGGGTTGGGCTGCGCGCGGCGGAAGTGCTCCCAGCCGACGTGGCTGCGTCCCCAGTACCGGCGCCGGTTCTCCGCCGAGCCGGTGAACTCCCGGTAGGTCATGGGGGTGTGCCGGGTCAGCGACCCGTTGGGGCCCCGGTAGTCGGGGATGCCCGAACCGGTCGACATCCCGGCCCCCTCGAGGACGACGACCCCGCCGGCGCGCACCAGCTCCTCCAGCCGCCCGGACTGCTCGGCCTGCTCCCCCGGCCCGGCCTGCCCGAGCTGCCCGACGAGTTCCCCGCTCACGCCCCCATGCTGCCCGCCGCCGCCCGGGGGCGCAGGCCCAGGACCGCCAGGACCGCCGCGCAGACCGCGAGCGCCACCACGACGCCGACCACGACGGCCCACCCGCCGGCCCCGAAGGCGAACCCGGCGAGCCAGCCCACGACGCTGGACCCGACGTAGTAGGCGGCGGTGTAGAGCGCCGAGGCCTGGCCGCGGACCTGCGGGTGGGCGCGGGCCCCGACCCAGCCGCTGGCGACGGCGTGCGCGGCGAAGAACCCGGCGGTGAGCAGGACGAGCCCGGCCACGACCACGACGAGGTCGCCGGCCAGCGTCAGCAGGCAGCCGGCGGTGAACACGGCGACGGAGCCGAGCAGGACGCGCGCCCGGCCGCGGCCGGCGAGCCGGCCGGCGAGGGAGGAGCTGAGGGTGCCGGCGAGGTAGACGACGAACAGCAGGCCGACGACGGTCTGGGACAGCGAGAACGGGGGCCGCAGCAGCCGGAACCCGAGGTAGTTGTAGACGGTGACGAACCCGCCCATGAGCAGCAGGGCCTGGGCGTAGAGGGCGAGCAGCCCCGGGTCTGACACGGCCCGCCGCACGCGGGTCCGCAGGGCCGGGCCGCTCGTCCCGCGGCGGGCGGTGCCGCGCGCGGGGGGCACGAGGGCGCAGAACACGACGGTCGCGGCGAGCCCGGCGACGGCGACGGCGGCCACGCCCCAGCGCCAGCCGAGCAGGTCGGCGACGGCGGAGGAGACGACACGCCCGCTCAGGCCGCCCAGGGAGGTCCCCGAGACGTAGGCGCCGGCGGCGAGCGCGACCTCGCGGGCGTGGACCTCCTCGGCGAGGTGGGCGGTGGCGACGGCGGGCAGCCCGCCGAGGGCCGCGCCCTGCAGCGCGCGCAGCAGGAGCAGGGGCGTCAGGGACGGGGCCAGGGGCACCGCGAAGCCGAGGGCGGTGGCCAGGACGGCGGAGACGACCATGACGGGGACGCGGCCGAACCGGTCGGCGGCGGCGCTCCAGCCGACGACGGAGACGGCCAGCGCCCCCGTCGCGACGGAGACGCCCAGCGCGGCCTCGGAGGCGCCGAGGTGCAGCCCGGTGGCCACGGCGGGCAGGACGGCCTGCACGGAGTACAGCTGGGCGAAGGTCGCGACACCGGCGGCGAAGAGGGCGACGGTGAGGCGGCGGTAGCCGCGGGTCCCGCGCTCGTGGCCGAGCCAGGGGGTGGCGGTGCGGGTGTCGAGGCTCACGGTCCGACGGTAGGAACGCCCGGACCCATGCGTCCAATGCCTGCTCCGGGCGAGATTCATGCACACTTCGGGGGTGGAGGACGCGGTGGAGGTGCTCGCGGGGCCGCTGCAGGTCCTGGCGGCCCTCGGGGAGCAGGAGCACGTGACGCGGACCGCCGAGGCGCTGGGCCTGCAGCAGCCCACGGTCAGCCGGGCCCTGGCCCGCGTCCAGCGCGCGGTGGGGGTCCCGCTGCTGGTGCCGCAGGGGCGCGGCGTGCGGCTGACGGCGGCCGGGCGGGCGCTGGCCGCGACGGCCGCGCGGGCGCTGGCGGAGGTGGAGCGCGGGGTGCGGACCGTGCGGGAGGACGACGCCGTCGAGACGGGCCGGGTCGCGCTGGGTTTCCTGCACACCCTCGGCGCGGCGGCCGTCCCCGCCCTCGTGCGGGCGTTCCGCGAAGCCCACCCCGGGGTGCGGTTCGAGCTGCACCAGGGCGCCGCGGGCGCGCTGCTGGACCAGCTCACGCGCGGGGAGGTCGACCTGGTGCTGACCTCCCCGCTGCCGGACCGGCCGGGCCTGCGGTGCGACGCCCTGCTGGAGCAGCCCCTCGTGCTCGCGCTGCCGGAGGACCACCCGCTGGCGGTGCCCGGCCCGCTGGGGTTGTCGGCGGTCGCCGGGGAGGACTTCGTGCTGTTCGAACCGGGCTACGGGTTGCGGGAGGCCGCCGAGGCGCTGTTCGCGCAGGCGGGCGTCGTCCCGCGGGTCGCCTTCGAGGGGCAGGACGCGCACACCATCCGGGGGCTGGTGGCCGCGGGGCTGGGGGTGGCGGTGCTGCCGGCGGCCCAGCGGGGCACCTCGGAGACGTTCGCGGGCGTGGTGGAACGGCCGCTGGCCGGGCCCACGTCGACCCGCACGCTGGGGCTGGTGCGGCGCGACGAGCCGCTGCCGCGGGTGGCCTCGGCCTTCCGCGACCTCGTCGTCGCCCGCGGTTCGCGGCTGCTGTAGCGGGGCCCGGCCGTGGTCGGCCGCGGTCAGCGGCCGCCGGCGACGTCCAGGGTCGTGCCGGTGACGAAGCTCGCCGACTCCGACAGCAGCCACACGACGGCCTCGGCGACCTCGTCCGGTTCCCCCGCCCGGCCCAGGGGGACCGTCTTCTGCAGCCGCTCCACCCGGCCCGGTTCCCCGGAGCTGGCGTGGATGTCGGTGCGGATCAGCCCGGGCCGGACCCCGACGACGCGGATGCCGTCGGCGGCGACCTCGTGGGCCAGGCCGACGGTCAGGGCGTCGACGGCGGCCTTGGAGGCGGCGTAGTCGACGTACTCGAAGGGGCTGCCGGAGACCGCGGCCCGGGAGGAGACGTTGACGATGGTCCCGCCGCCGGCGGCGCTCAGGTGCTTGACGGCCTCGCGCGCGCACAGGAACGACCCGACGACGTTGACGTCGAGGACGCGGCGGATCCGGTCGACCTCGAGGTCGACGACCCGCGTCTGCAGCGCGGTGATGCCGGCGTTGTTGACCAGGCCGGTGACGGGTCCCAGCCCGGCGGCGGCGCGGAACAGGCGGCGGACGTCGCCCTCGACGGACACGTCGGCCTGGACGGCGAGGGAGGGGGTCCCCAGGTCCCGGGCGGTGGCTGCGACGTCGTCGGCGGCCTCGCGGTGCGTGGAGTAGCTGAAGCACGTCGGCACCCCGCGGGCGGCGAGGGCCCGGACGACGGCCGCCCCGATCCCGCGACTACCGCCGGTCACCACCACGACTCCGTTCATGCACGCACCGTAGCGAACCGTGCAGGAACCCCGCGCCCGCGGCCGGGGGGCCGTGCCGAACCGGGCGCTCGGGCGGAGAGGTCAGGCGAAGACCTCCGCGGTCCACAGGTGCAGCAGCGCGTACCCGCGCCACGGGCGCCACGGCTCGGCCCGCGCCGCGGCCTCGCGCGCCGGGACCCGCCCCAGGGCCCGGCGCAGCACCAGGTCGGAGGGCAGGAAGGCGTCGGAGTCCCCGAACACCCGCAGCGCGACGTAGTCGGCCGTCCACGGCCCGATGCCGGGCAGGGCCAGCAGCTCGGCGCGGGCCGCGGCCGGGTCGGCGGTGTCCAGGTCCAGGCCGTCGGCCAGGACGGTCGACAGGACGTGCAGCGTGCGGGCCCGGGCCCCGGTGACCCCCGTGACGGCGCGGATCGCGTCGGGCCCGGCGGCGGCCAGGGCCGCGGGGGCGGGGAACTCCACGAGGGTCTCGCGCGGGGTGCCGTAGGCCGCGACGAGGCGGCCCGCGAACGTGCGCGCCGCCGCCAGCGACACCTGCTGGCCCAGGACCGTCAGCAGCGCGGTCTCCGCGCCCGACACCGCCCGGGGGACCCGCAGCCCCGGGCGGGCCGCGACCAGGGGCGCCAGCAGCGGGTCGGCGGACAGGTGCCGCTCGGCGCGCGCGTGGTCGCCGTCCAGGTCCAGCCAGCGGCGCACGACCTCCGGCGCGACGGGACCGGTGACGTGGACGACCTCGCACCGCTCCCCCGTGCCGACGTCCACGGTCGCCTCGACCCCGCCGGGGAACACCCTGCGGTGCACGCCGTCGAGGTGGGTCTCGGCCCCCGGCACGGTGTGGGCCAGCAGGAACCGGCGCAGCGGCTCCGCGGGCAGCCCGCCCGGCACCTCCAGCTTCACGGCCACCGCCCCGGGTCGAACGCGGGCGGGTCGGCGGGGACGAGGTCGGGGTCGTCGTCGCGGAAGGTGCGGACCCGCCCCACGGGGGTGTGCGGCCCCTCGAACCGGACCGTGACGCGACCGGCGCCCGACCCCTGGACCCAGCCGGGCCCGAACCCGGCGTGCGCGACGTCCTGCCCGGGACGCCACCCGCCCGCCGCGGGCGGGCCGTACGGCTGCGCCGACACCGGCGGACCCTCCTTCCCCTCCTCGTGGCCGTCACCGGCCTCCTCGGGGTCCTCGGGACCGTCCTCCAGCTCGTCCTCCAGCTCGTCCTCCAGCTCGGCCAGCAGGTCGGCCTGGCTGAACTCCCCGAGCCCGGACACCCCCACCCCCAGCAGCCGGACGCCGTCGGCGACGTCGACGGCGTCGAGCAGCTCGCCCGCGTACCGGGTGATCTCCCGCGCCGTGTTCGTGGCGTGCGGCAGCGTCCGGGACCGGTTGAGGGTGGAGAAGTCGTACCGCCGCACCTTGATCGTCACGGTCCGGCCCGACAGGCCCGAGGCCGTCAGCCGGGCCGCGACCCGGTCGGCCATGCGCCGCAGCCGTTCCCCCAGGTCGCGGCGGTCGGTGAGGTCGACGGCGAACGTCTCCTCCGCCGAGACGGACTTCGCCTCCCGCTCGGGCACGACGGGGCGCGGGTCGACCCCCCGGGCGTACGCCAGCAGCGCCGTGCCGTGCGCCTTGCCGAGCATCCGGACCAGTTCCCCCTCGTCGGCCGCGGCCAGGTCCCCGATCGTGCGCACCCCCGACCGCGCCAGCCGGTCCCCCGTCACCGTCCCCACGCCGGGGATCCTGCGCACGCTCAGCGGCGACAGCAGCGCCTCCTGCTCGGCGGGCGGCACCACGACGAGGGCGTCGGGTTTGCGCAGGTCCGAGGCGATCTTGGCGACGAGCTTGCTCGCCGCGACGCCCACGGAGACGGTCAGGCCCGTCCGGGCGCGCACGGCGGCGCGGAACCGCTGCGCGACCGCCCCGGCCCGTTCGGCGTCCAGGTCGTCGTGCCCGGCGGTGAGGTCCACGAACGCCTCGTCCAGCGACAGCGGCTCCACGAGCGGCGACAGCTCGTGCGCCAGCTCCATCACCTCGTGCGACACCGCCCGGTAGGCCTCGAAGCGGCCCGCGAGGTAGGCGGCGTTCGGGCACAACCGCCGGGCGCGCGCGGTGGGCATGGCCGAGCCGATCCCGAACACCCGCGCCTCGTAGCTGGCGGTGGCGACGACCCCGCGGCCCCCCGTGCCGCCCACGACGACGGGCTTGCCGCGCAACGACGGTTTGTCCCGCTGCTCCACCGCCGCGAAGAACGCGTCGAGGTCCAGGTGCATCACACCCGGCCGGGTGGGGTCGGTCACGACGAGTACGCTCCCACGGTGCTGGACCTGACGACGACGCAGCTGATCCCCCTGTACCTGGCGGCCCTCGTCATCGGGTTCTCCAAGACCTCCATCGGGGGTGCCGGCACCATCGCCATCGCGATCTTCGCGGCCGTGCTGCCCGCGAAGGAGTCCACGGGCCTCATCCTGCCCCTGCTGATCCTCGGCGACCTGTTCGCGATCTCGCTGTACCGCCGGCACGCCGACTGGGGGCTGCTCGTGCGGCTCTTCCCGTACGTCGCGGTCGGGGTCGTCGCCGGGGCGGGGTTCGTGCGGATCGTCGACGACACGGTCATGCGCCGTTCCATCGGCGTGCTGCTGGTCCTGCTCGTCGTCATCCACCTGTGGCGGCAGCGCAAGCTGCGCGCGCAGGGGGACGCGCCGCCGATGTCGGTGACCCGCCGCCGGTGGACGGCCCTGGGTTTCGGGTTCCTCGCGGGTTTCGCGACGATGGTCGCCAACGCCGGTGGTGCCCCCATGTCCATCTACCTGTTCACCATGGGCCTGGGCGTCATGTCCTTCCTGGGCACCGGCGCGTGGTTCTTCTTCATCGTGAACTGCTTCAAGGTGCCGTTCAGCGTCGCGCTGGGGCTCATCGCCGTCGACTCCCTGTGGCTGGACCTGCGCCTGGCCCCGGCGGTCGTCGTGGGGGCGTTCGTCGGCTGGTGGCTGGCGAAGCGGCTGGACATCAGGACGTTCGAGAAGTGGGTGCTGGGGTTGTCGGTCGTCTCGGGCCTGTACCTCCTGCGCTGAGACCGCACCACCGGCGGGGGGTGCCACCGGCGGGGGCCGGGTGAACACCCGTCGACGTCCGGCCCGCACCGCTTCCCCTCGCGGGCCGGCCGCGGCACGCTGAGGACGTGGAGACCACGGGGTTCGACCGGGCCCGCACCGGGGGCCGGTCCGCCGGCCCGCTCGGGGGCGCGGCGGTGCTGCTGGGGGCCTGGGCGTGGGGGCTGGCCGCCTCCAGCACGTCCGCCGCCCGGGCCGGGGAGCTGGCCGCCCTGCGCGGGGACCACACCGCGCAGATGCCCGGCGAGGGCGAACTGGTGCTGCTCGCCCACGACGCGCGCCTGGCGGGGATGGTCGCCGTCGCCGCCGGTGCGGGTCTGCTGCTGGGCCGGCGCCGCGGCGCGGTGGCCGGCTGGGCCGCGGCGGTCGCGGCGCTGGTCGTGGCGAACGTCGCCCTGGGGCACCGGGTGGACGGGTGGGACCCGCCGGCCGCGGCGGCCGCCCTGCTGGGGGCCGTGGCCGCGGTCACCGCGCTCGCGGTGCTGGCCGCGCGCCGGGTGGGACGACCCGTGGGGCGACCGGCGCCGTCGTCGCGGGCGTGGGACCTGGCCCCCGGCGTCCTGGCCGCGGTGACGGTGCCGGTGCTGGTGCTCCAGGGGTTCGGCACCGACCGCTACCGGCCGTGGCTGCCCGCCGACCTGGGCGCCTCGGACCTCGTGGCGGCCGTGGCGTCGCTGCTCGTCGTGGCCGGGTGCGCCCTGCGGTGCGCGCGGACGCGCGGCGCGGCGCGGGTGGCGGTGCTGATGCCGCTGGCGTGCCTGGTGGTGCTGCTGGAACCGTCCGGGGGCTCGGTGCAGGTGCGCGGGCAGCTGTGGGCCGCCGGCGCGGCCCTGGTGACGGCCCTGGCCCCCTTCGTCCTGCCCGGCGCCCGGTCGCCGTGGGTGCGCCCCCTGGTCCTGGCCGCCGTCGGGGTCGCCGTCGGTCTGGTCCCGGCGCTGCTGGTGGTCCCCGCGGTGGTCGGCGGGGTGGTGTCGATGGCGGTCCTGGCCCCCGCCGGGGCGGTCATCGGGTACGACGGCCTGCCCGTGGTCGGCGGGGCGCTCCTCCTGGCGCCCGTCGGCCTGCTCGTCGTCACCCTGCTGCCGTCGGACCGGCCGCGGACCGGCCCCGCGTGACCCCCGGCCACCGCACCCCCGCACCGTCCGCCGCGGGCGCGTGAGCGGGCTCGCGGCGCAGGACGTCGGCACCTGGCGGCTGGTGGCCCAGCGCGTGGTGCCCGTCCTGGACGGGGCCGCCGACGTCGTCGAGCACCTCGCGGCCGTGCAGGCGCAGGACCTGCGCGCCGCCGCGACGGCCGTGGCCCTGCGCACCGCGGGCGGGACCGTCGACGGGCTGGCCGCAGCGCTGGACGCGGGCCGGGTCGTCCGGTCCTGGCCCCAGCGCGGGACGCTGCACCTGCTCCCCGCGGCGGACCTGTTCTGGGTGCTGGAGCTGTGCGCGGGCCGGACCGTGGCCGCCACCGCGCGGCGGCGCGAGCAGCTGGGGATCTCCCCGGCCGACCTGGACGTCGCGCGCGGGACCGCGGCGCGCTCGCTCACCCGCGCCGGGCTGACCCGCGCCGGGCTCCTTGCCGCGTTCGAGGCCGCCGGGCAGGCCACGGCCGCCGGGCGCGGGTACCACCTGATCGTCCACCTGGCCCTGACCGGTGCGTTGTGCCAGGGGCCGGTGCGCGGCCGGGAGCAGCTGTTCGTCCCGGCGGGCGAGTGGGTCAGAGACCGCCGGGACCCGCCGGACCCGCTCGCGGAGTGGGCCCGCCGCTACCTGCGCGGTCACGGGCCGGCGACCGCCGCGGACTTCGCGGCGTGGACGAAGCTGCCGCTGGGCCGGGCGCGGGAGGGTTTCGCCGCGGTGCGCGGGGAGTTCGAGACGGCCCTCGTCGACGGCGTCGAGCACCTCCTCGACCCGGGGCTGCCGGACCTCGTCGCGGCGCACCGCCGGGCCGCGCGGGGCCTGCACGTGCTGCCGGGTTTCGACGAGTTCCTGCTCGGCTACGCCGACCGCTCCCACGTCCTGGCCCCCGAGCACGCCGACCGGGTGACCCCCGGCGGCAACGGCGTGTTCCGCGGGACGGTGGTCGCCGGCGGGCGCGTCGTGGGGACCTGGGACCGGGTCGCGGGCCGGGGCGGGGACCGGGTCGCGGCGCAGGGTTTCACGGGTCTCCCGCCCACCCGCGCCGCGGCCCTGGCCCGCCGGGTCGTCCCGTCGGGCTGGTTCGGCTGAGACCCGGCCTACCCGCTCAGAGCCACTTCTCCGCGAGGTGGTCGGCGCGGACGAACCGGATCGTCCCGGAGCGGGCGCGCAGGGCGATCGACTCGGTGCGGATGACCGGCCCCAGGCGGCGCACCCCGTCGACGAGGTCGCCGTCGGTGACGCCGGTGGCGACGAAGAAGGTGTTGTCGCCCCTGACCAGTTCCTCGGCGGTGTACACGTGGTCGAACTTCAGCCCCGCGTCGAGGCCGTGCTGCTTCTCCTCGTCGGTCTTCGGGGCCAGCCGCGCCTGGATGAGCCCGCCGAGCGCCTTGATGGCGCACGCCGTCGCGACGCCCTCGGGGCTGCCGCCGATCCCCACGCACATGTCGAGCCGGCCCTCGTAGGAGGCCGCGCCGATCCCGCCCATGACGTCCCCGTCGAGCAGGAGGCGGGTCCCGGCGCCGGCGGCGCGGATGTCGGCGATGAGCTGCTCGTGCCGGGGCCGGTCCAGGACGCCGACCTGGATCTCGGAGACGTCCTTGCCCTTCGCCTTCGCCAGCGCCCGGACGTTCTCGCCGATGGGCTGGCGCAGGTCGACGACGCCGACGCCCTCGGGGCCGGTGACGATCTTCTCCATGTAGAAGACGGTGTGGGCGTCGAGCATGGCGCCCCGGTCGGCGGCCGCGATCATCGAGATCGCGTTGCGGCGGCCCAGCGCCGTCAGCGAGGTGCCGTCGATGGGGTCGACGGCGATGTCGCACGCCGGGCCGTTGCCGGTACCCACCTGCTCACCGTTGAACAGCATCGGCGCCTCGTCCTTCTCGCCCTCGCCGATGACGACGACCCCGGCGAAGTCGACGGTGCCGAGGAACGTGCGCATCGCGTCGACGGCGGCGCCGTCGGCGGCGTTCTTGTCGCCGCGACCGATGAACGGGGTCGCCCGGATCGCCGCCGCCTCGGTGGCCCGGACGAGCTCCAGGGCGAGGTTGCGGTCCGGTGTGGCGGGCAGGGTGGTCATGAGCTGCTCCTGACGGGAGGGCGATCGCTTGCGTCCCATCGTCCCAGGGGCCGCGGCGGCCGACCGGGCAGGGCGGGGCGCGCGGCCCGGTGGGGGCGCCCTGCGACGATGGCGGCGTGAGCGAGCACCGGGACGGGAACCAGGACGGGCACGGGGACCAGCACGGGAGCGGGCGCCGCGCGCAGCGCCGGCCGGACGTCACGACCGTCGAGCTCGTGGGGGGCGTGGAGGCCCTGCGGGTCGGGCTGCACGAGTACGACGACCGGTGGCCGGACGTCTACCGCGAGCACCACGACCGGATCCGCTCCGCGCTGACCGGGGTGGACGCCGACGTCGAGCACATCGGGTCCACGTCCGTGCCCGGGCTGGCGGCCAAACCGGTCGTCGACGTCGTCGTGGCGGTCGACGACGTCACGGCCGAGGAGGACCACCTCGACCGGCTCCTCGCCGCCGGGTACGAGCTGCGGGTCCGCGAACCGGGGCACCGCCTCGTGCGCACCCCCGCCCGCGACGTCCACGTCCACGTGTACGCCCGCGGCGACGCCGCCGTCGGCGAGTACCTGCTGCTGCGCGACCACCTGCGGGCCGACGCCGACGACCGCGCCCTGTACGAGCGCACCAAGCGGGAGCTGATGGCCCGGGACTGGGACGACACGAACGCCTACGCCGACGCCAAGGGCGAGGTCATCGCTCGGATCAAGGCGCGGGCCCGCGAGCGCGGGGGCCGCTGACCCCGCTCCCCGGCCACCAGGGGGCGACGGCGAGCACCACGAGCGGGCGGGTGCGCGGCCTCAGACGGCGGACAGGGTCCCCGTGGCGAGCAGCGCGAGGAGGACGGCCCCCAGGCCGACCCGGTACCCCGCGAACACGCTGATCCGGTGGTGGGCGACGAAGCGCAGCAGCCACGCGATCGAGGCGTAGGCCACGACGAGGCTCACGAGGGTGCCCAGGGCGGTGGCCCCCCACCCGACGGTGGCCGAGACGTCCCCGCCGGCCGAGACCCCCTCGTAGAGGCCGGCCGCCGTCAGGGCCGGGATCGACAGGAAGAACGACAGCCGGGTGGCGGTCACCCGGTCCAGCCCGCGGAACAGGCCCGCGCTGATGGTCGCCCCGGAGCGGGACACCCCCGGGACCAGCGAGAGGCACTGCACGAGGCCGATCACGAGGGCGTCCGGCAGCCGGACCCGCGCCTCGCCGTGCCGGGCGGCGCGGCGCGCGGCGTACGCCTCCGCGGCGACCATGACGACGCTCCACCCGATGAGCGCGGACGCGACGACCCACAGGCTGCGCAGCGGCCCGGCCACGACGTCCCGGGCCGCGAAACCCACCAGGCCCACGGGGACCGAACCCACGACCACCGACCACGCGAGGCGGTAGTCCTCCTGCCGCGCAGCGGGATCGCGCAGCCCGCGCACCCAGGCGAGCAGCAGCCGGGCGATGTCGCGCCGGAAGTACCCGATGACGGCGACGATGGCGCCGAACTGGACGATCGCGGTGAACGCGGTGGTGCCGGCGTCGTCGACGCGCAACCCGAGGAGTTCCTCGACGACGGTCAGGTGCCCCGTGCTGGACACGGGCAGGAACTCGGTGAGGCCCTCGACGACGCCGAGGACGGCGGACTGCCACAGCTGCACGGTGATCTCTCCTCGCTCTCCCGCGGACGCGCCCGGAGCCGGCCGCCCGCACGCCGCCACTGTGGCGCAGCGTTCCTGAACGTGCGCTGAAGCCCGGTGGCGGCGACAGCCGTCCGGGTGGTCGATGCTGGACGGCATGAGCCTGGGGCGCGGCGTGCGGTGGCTGCTGCGGCTGTGGCGGGAGTGCGGTGTGCAGGTCCGCTCGACGGTGGCGGCCACGCTCGTGCAGGGCGTGGTGGTCCTGGCGATGGGGGCGCTGCTGCTGCTGAGCCTGGTGGACGACCTGCACCGGAGCGTGGACGCGTCGACGCTGGCCACGGCCCAGTCGGTCGCGGCGCTGGTCCCGGACGGGGTGGGCACCTCGCCGGACCTGCGGGCCGCGGTCGAGGCGGCCGCCCGGCGGCGGGCGGCGGTGCAGGTGGTCGACGCGGCCGGGGCGGTGGTGGCGTCCAGCCCGGACCTGCGCGGGGAACCGCCGGTGGTCGACGAGCGGCCCGCCCCGGGCGACGTCGTCCACCGCGAGCTCCGGCTGCCCTTCGACGACGACGCCTACCGGGTGACCGCACTGGGCGGCGCGGCCGGCGGGGAGCGCTTCACGGTGGTCGTCGCGCAGTCGCTGGGGACGGGCGAGGACGCGCTGCACGCGGCGGTGGCGGCCCTGGCGGTGGGCGGCCCGCTGCTGCTGCTGACGGTGGGCGGGGCGACGTACCTGTTCGTGGGCAGGTCGCTGCGGCCGGTGTCGCGCATCCGGACGACGGTGGAGGGCATCAGCCACGGGAACCTGTCCGGGCGGGTCCCGACCCCGCCGGGGCGCGACGAGGTGGCGCGGCTGGCGTCGACGATGAACTCGATGCTGGCGGGGCTGGAACGGGCCGACACGGCCCAGCGGCAGTTCGTGTCCGACGCCAGCCACGAGCTGCGCAGCCCCATCGCGACGCTGCGGGCCGCGGCGGACATCGCCCTGGGGCGACCCGACCGCGCCGACCCGCGGGAACTGGCGCGCCTGGTGCGGGGCGAGTCGCAGCGGCTGGACGCCCTGGTGAGCGACCTGCTGCTGCTCGCCCGGGTGGACGAACGCTCCTGGTCCGCCGGGCCGGGCCGGGGCGAGGAGGTGGACGTGGACGACCTGGTGACGGACGAGCACCGGCGGCTGCGGGCGAGCACCACGCTGACGGTCACCCTGCACCGCGAACCGGCGCGCGTCGTCGGGGACCGGCAGGAACTGTCCCGGGTGGTGCGCAACCTCACCGACAACGCCGCCCGCCACGCCCGGTCCGCGGTGTCGATCGACCTGCGGCGCAACGGCTCCGTCGCCGTGCTGACCGTGACGAACGACGGGGCCCCGATCCCGCCGCCGGACCGGGAGCGGGTGTTCGAGCGGTTCGTGCGGCTGGAGGAGAGCCGCGCCCGCGACTCCGGGGGCAGCGGCCTGGGCCTGGCGGTCGTGCGGGATGTCGTCGCCGCGCACGGCGGTTCGGTGGCGGTGGTGGACCCGCCCGGTGGTGCGCCGGGGACGGCGTTCCGGGTGGAGCTGCCGCTGGCCGAACCCCCGGGCCCGCCCTGAGGGGTGCGGTCAGGACCCCGCCGCGAACCGGTACCCGGCGCCGCGCACGGTCTCGATGAACTCGCGCCCGATCTTCTTCCGCAAGTACCCCACGTACACCTCGACGAGGTTCTCGTCGCCCTCGTAGAACTCGTCCCAGACGCCCTGCAGGACGTTGGTCTTGGACAGCACGTCACCGGCGTGGCGCATGAGGTGGTGCAGGACCTGGAACTCGCGGGCCGTGAGGCGGACCTCCCGCCCGGCGAGGTGGACCCGTTGCGCGGCCGGGTCGAGGGTGAGGTCGCCGGAGCGCAGGACGGCGGGGCGCTCCGGTGCGCCCCGCCGGGTCAGCGCCCGCAGCCGGGCCACGAGGACGTCGAAGGAGAAGGGTTTGCGCAGGTAGTCGTCGGCACCGAGGTCGAACGCGTCGGTCTCGTCGTGCTCCCCGTCCTTGGCGGTGAGGACGAGGACGGGCGTCCACACCTGCCGCGCCCGCAGGGTGCGGCACACCTCGTACCCGTTGAGGACGGGCAGCATGACGTCGAGGACGACGACGTCGTACGCGCCCCCCTCGGCTCGCGCCAGGCCGGTCCCGCCGTCGTGGGCGACGTCGACGGTGAACCCGGCCCCCGCCAGCCCGGCGGCCAGCGTCGCGGCGAGGGTCACCTCGTCGTCGACCAGGAGGATGCGCACGTCCCCATCCTGCCCGGGCAGGTCAGAGGGTGCGCCCCACGAGGTGCCCGGTGCCGTAGGTGACGGCCATCGCGAGCGCGCCGCCGAGGACGGTGCGCGCGGTGGCGCGCCGGTGACCGGCCCCGCCGAGGTGGGCGCTGAGCGCCCCCGTCAGCGCGAGCGCCACGAGGACGGCGGCGAAGCAGGCGGGGACGCGGGCGGCCGTGGGGGTCAGGACGATCGTCAGCAGCGGGACCAGCGCGCCGAGCGTGAACGCGGCCGCCGAGGCCCACGCGGCCTGCCACGGGCTGACGACCTCGTCGGGGTCGAGGCCGAGCTCGGCGTCGGCGTGCGCGGCGAGGGCGTCGTGGGCGGTGAGCTCGGTCGCCACCTGCTGCGCCAGGGCCGGGGACAGCCCCTTGCCGACGTAGATGCTCGCGAGCTCGGCGAGTTCCTCCTGCGGCATCTCGGCGAGTTCGCGCCGCTCGGTGGCCAGCAGGGCCCGCTGGGTGTCGCGCTGGGTGGAGACGGACACGTACTCCCCGGCGGCCATGGACAGGGCGCCGGCGACGAGCCCGGCGATCCCGGCGGTCAGCAGGGCCGTCCGGTCGGTGGTGGCCCCGGCGACGCCGACGACGAGCCCGGCGACCGAGACGATGCCGTCGTTGGCGCCGAGCACCGCGGCCCGCAACCGGTTCAGCCGGGCCGTCAGGTCCCCCTGGTGCAGCACCGGTTCCCCGGGGTGGGTGTCCGCCACGTCGTCCTCCTGTCCGGCGAGGGGACGTTCCCCTCCCCCGGGGGCCAACCCGTCCGCCGCGCGCCCTCTTCCGGGACGGGCGGGTCAGACGATGCCGCCGTTGACGCGCACGACCTGGCCGTTGACCCAGCGCCCGGGCCCGGCGAGGAAGGCGACGACCTCGGCGATGTCGGCGGGTTCGCCGAGGCGTTCCAGCGGGGGCTGCTTCGCCAGCCGTTCCACGGTGGCCTCGTCCTTGCCGTCGAGGAACAGCTCGGTGGCGGTGGGGCCGGGGGCGACGGCGTTGACGGTGACGTCGCGGCCGCGCAGCTCGCGGGCCAGGATCATCGTCAGCCCCTCCACGGCGCCCTTGCTGGCGACGTAGGCGCCGTAGGTGGGCAGTTGCAGCCCGACGACGGAGGTGGAGAACGTGATGACCGCCCCGCCGTCGCGGACGCGGCGGGCGGCTTCGCGGGCCACGACGAACGTGCCGCGGATGTTGGTGCGGTGCAGGGCGTCGAGGTCGTCGAGGTCGAGGTCGGCGATGGTCGACTGGCTCAGCCGGCCCGCGGCGTGGACGACGACGTCGACGCCGCCGAACTCCTGCTCGGCGAGGTCGAACGCGGCGGCGACGGCGGCCTCGTCGGCGACGTCGGCCTGCGCGGCCACGGCGCGGCCCCCGGCGGCGGTGATCTGCCGGACGACCTCGGCGGCGGCGTCCGCGGACCCGGCGTAGCCGACGACGACGGCCTGCCCGCGGGCGGCCAGCTCGGTGGCGACGGCTCGGCCGATGCCCCGGGAGGCCCCGGTGACGACGGCGACTCGCTGCTCGGTCATGCCCACTCCTCCATACCTTCGGTACGCCCTTTGCGTACCGGCGATATGACGACCGTAGCACCGGTCTAGGAGCAGCGCTACTGCTGTGGCGTACCCTTGCTACGTGGACCAGCGCACCGCCATCCTCGACGCCGCCGAACGGCTCCTCGCCGCCTCCGAGGACCACGACGTCGCCACCCGCGCGGTGTGCGAGGCGGCCGGCGTCACCCAGCCCGTCCTCTACCGGCAGTTCGGGGACAAGAAGGGCCTGCTCGACGCCCTCGCCGACCGCGGTTTCGAGCGGTACGCCCACCGGAAGGCCGGGCTGCCCGTCACCGACGACCCCGTGGCCGACCTGCTGTCCGGCTGGGACGACCACACCCGCTTCGCCGCCGCCAACCCCGCGCTGTACCAGCTGATGTTCGTCCCCCGGCCCCGGTCGCGCTCGGTCGCCCGGCAGCGCGTCCTGGACCTGCTCGCCGCGACCCTGACCCGGGTGGCCGCCGCGGGCCGCCTCACCGTCGAGGTCGACCACGCGGCCCAGGTGGTCCTGTCGGCCAACGTCGGCGCGGCGCTGAACCGCATCGCCCAGCCGGAGGTCTTCGGCGAGGACCTGTCCCACCGCGTGCGGGACGCCGTGTTCGGCTCGCTGCTGCGCGACGCCCCCCGCCGCGAGGGACGCCCCGGGCTGCCGTCCGCGGCCCGGCGGCTGCGCGCGCAGCTCGACCTGACCGACCCGGGAACCCTCGAGCCGGAGGAGACGGCGCTGCTGCGGCGCTGGCTGGAACGGCTCAGCTGACCCGCCTCAGCCCTTCGGCCTCAGTACCTCGGCCTCAGCACGTCGGCCTCAGTACTTCGCGGACTGCCCGCCGTCGATCGGCACGACGGCGGCGTTGACGTAGGACGCGTCGTCGGACAGCAGGAACGCCACGACGGAGGCGATCTCGGGCGCCTGCCCGTACCGCTTGGTCGGGTTCACCTGGATGAACTGCTCGGCGGCCCGCTCGGGGTTCTCCGCGTCCAGCTGCCGCATGGAACCCTCGACCATCGGCGTCCAGATCGCACCGGGGGCGATCGCGTTGACGCGGACGCCGAACTGCCCGTACTCGACGGCGGAGTTCCGGGTGAGCCCCACGACGCCGTGCTTGGCCGCGGCGTAGCCGGACTGGTTGCCGACGCCGCGGATCCCGCCGACGCTCGCGGTGTTCACGACGTACCCGCCGCCCTGCCGGCGCATCACCCCCAGGACCTTCTCCAGGCCCAGGAACACGCCGCGGAGGTCGATCGCGTGGACGCGGTCGAACTCCTCGACGGTGAAGTCCTCGGTGAGGTTCTGCCGGCCCTCGATGCCGGCGTTGTTGAAGAACCCGTCGATGCGCCCGAAGCGCTCCAGCGTCGCGGCGACGTACCGCTCGACGTCGGCCTCCTGCGACACGTCGGCGGTCACGGTGAGGACCTCGGCGGACGGGGCGGCCTCGGCCACGGCGGCGGCCGAGGCGGTCAGGCCCTCGACGGAGACGTCGACCAGGGCGAGCCGGGCGCCCTCGGCGGCGAGGCGGACGGCGGCGGCACGGCCCAGGCCGGACCCCCCGCCGGTGATGAGGACGACGCGGTCGGTGAAGCGGTCCACGGGACACGATCCCTTCGGTCGGGTTGCGCGCACCCGGCGCGCACCGGACGACCTCCGTCGACCGCCCGGCAGGTTCCGCACCCTTTGTACGACACCTGTCGTTCAGGGTACCCCCACCCGCCCCCGCTACCGCGACGCGACCACCCGCCCGGCCGACGGGATGCGCGACACCCCCGCCAGGACGTCCTCCCGCGTCCCGGCCAGCGACAACCGGACCCACCCCTCCCCCGACGCCCCGAAACCCGTGCCCGGGGCGACCGCGACGCGCTGCTCCACCAGGAACCGCTCGCACCACGCCGAGACGTCCCCACCGCTGACGTGCGACACGTCGACCCACAGGTAGAACGCGCCGTCCGGCCGCTGGTGCCGCACCCCCTTGCCCCGCAACAGCTCGCACGCGGCCTCGATGTTGGCCCGGTAGTGCTCGCGGGCGTCGGCGACGGTCTGCTGGTCCCCCTCCAGCGCCGCGAGCGCCGCGAGCTGGGCGGGAGCGTTGACGCAGCTCACCACCGCCTCCTGCGCCGTGCGCAGCAACGCCGACCACTGCGGCGGCGCCACGAACCAGCCGACGCGCGCGCCCGTCAGCGCGTACGTCTTGGAGAACGAGAACACCGGCAGGACCCGGCCGTCGCGGTCGAGGGCGGCGGGGCTGACGTGCGGGACGCCGTAGGTGAACCGCTCGTAGACCTCGTCGGAGACCACCCACAGGTCGTGCCGGCGGGCGAACGCCAGCAGGTGCTCCAGCACCGGCGCCGGGTACACGGTGCCGAGGGGGTTGGACGGGGAGTTCACCACCAGCACGCGCGTCCGCCCCGTCACCGCCGCCTCCAGGGCCACCGGGTCCGGGCGGAACCCGTCGTCGGGGTCGAGGCGGTACGGCACGGGGACCGCACCGACGTGCCGGGCGGTCATGGAGAAGTTCACGTACCCCGGGTCCGGCACGAGCACCTCGTCGCCCGCGTCCAGCGTCATCGACATCACCTGGTGCAGCGCCTGCATCCCCCCGGCCGTCACCCACACCTGGTCGGGGTCGACGGCCAGGCCGTTGTCCCGCGCCAGCTTGCCGGCGATGGCGGCGCGCAGCGCGCCGATCCCGCCGTTGGGCGTGTAGTCGGTGACGTCGTCCGCCCACGCCCGCGCCCCCGCCGCCAGCACGTGCGGGGCCACCGGCAGGTCCGGTTCCCCCACGTTGAGGGCGATCACGCCGTCGAGGTCCTGGGCGAGGTCGAAGATCCGCCGGATCGGCGAGGCGGGGATGGTCAGGGCGCGGGAGGCGATCGCAGGCACCCGCCGATGCTCTCAGCCGCAGCCCGCGGCCAGGACCTGCAGGTAGTGCGCGTTGCGCATCAGCCCCAGGAGGTTGCCGAAGGGGTCGACGACGCTGGCCCCGGTGAACCCCTCGCCGAACTCCCGGGCGGGCTGGAACACCGTCGCGCCCAGCTCCACGGCGCGCGCGAGCGCGGCGTCGAGGTCGTCGACGTGCCAGTACAGGACGACACCGCCGGGACGGTCCGTGGCGGGCACCCCGCCGAGCTGCCCGGCGAACGCCGCGTTGAGGACGCCCAGCTCCTGCTGGTGGTCGCCGACGCGGAACTCGGCGTACCAGGGCCGGTCGAAGTACGGCGGGAACCCCAGCAGCTCGGTGTACCAGCGCTTGGCGCCCTCGAAGTCCTCGGCCAGCAGCACCACGGTCGACATGCCTCGCAACATCGCCTGCTCCTCCTGCGTCGGTCGGTCCGGTGAGCACCACCCTCCTCCCTGAAGCGCTCACCTCCTGAGCACTTCCGCTGGCAGGATCGGCGACGTGCGCGCCGACCGGCTCGTGGCCGTCCTGCTGCTCCTGCAGTCGCGGGGGCGGGTGACGGCCGCCGCCGTGGCCGCCGAGCTGGAGGTCTCCCTCGCCACGGCCCGCCGCGACCTGGAGGCCCTGTCGGCGGCCGGGGTCCCCGTCTACCCGCAGCGGGGCCGGGGCGGGGGGTGGTCGCTCGTGGGCGGCGCCCGCACCGACCTGACCGGGCTGACGAGCGGGGAGGCCCGCGCGCTGTTCCTCACCGCCGGGCCCGCGACGGCGGACCCGGCGACCCGCTCGGCCCTGCGCAAGCTCGTCCGGGCCCTGCCGGGGACGTTCCGCGCCGACGCCGAGGCGGCGGCCGGGGCCGTCGTCGTCGACCCGGCCCGCTGGGGCGACCGGGAGCGCCCGCGCTCCGAGCTCGTCACCCGGCTCCAGGAGGCCGTGGTCGCCCGGACCCCGGTGCGGATCGCGTACGCCTCCCGCAGCGGGACGCGCGACCGGACGGTCGAGCCCCTCGGGCTCGTCGCCAAGGACGACGTCTGGTACCTCCTCGCGGGCACCCCGGCCGGGCGCCGCACCTACCGCGTCGACCGCGTCGGGCACCTGGAGACCCTGACCGGCCGCTTCGAGCGGCCCGTGGACTTCGACCTGACCCGGGAGTGGCAGCGCGTCGTCGACGAGGTGGAGTCCCGCCGGGCCCTCACCACCGCCGTCGTCGTGCTCCCCACGCGGCACCTGCCGGTGCTGCGGGAGCAGTTCGGGCGGCACTGCACCGGCGCCCGGGAACTGGGCGGGGGACGGACCCGTTGCCACGTCGCGGCACCCACCCCCCTGGACCTGGCCCGGACGCTGGCCGGGTGGGGGGCGGGCCTGGAGGTGGAGGAGCCGCCGGCCGTCCGGCACGAACTGGCCCGCATCGGCCGGGAACTGGCGGGACGGTACGGCTGAGGTGACGGTGGCCGGGGTTGTTGGCAGGGGCGCACCCGGCGTGCCAGGGTGTGCCGATCGGCAGGACGACGAGGACGTCTCCAGCAGGGAGCAGGCGATGAGCAGCGAGACGAGCACGGGCACCGCCGTGACCACACCGGCCGGGACGCCCCCGGCCCACGACGCCCTGGCGCACGAGGCCCTGGACCTGGCCCGGCGGCTCCTCGACGGCGTCGACCGGCGCCGGGCCCACGTCGAGGTCGCCACCGCCACCGCGGCCACCATCGCGCACACCGTGCCCCCGGCCGACCGCGACCTGCTGCTCGCCGCCGTGGCCCTGCACGACGTCGGCTACGCCCCGCAGCTGCGCCGCTCCGGGTTCCACCCCCTCGACGGCGCCGACCACCTGGCCGCCCTGGGGTGGCCGACCCGGCTGGTCGGGCTCGTCGCCCACCACAGCGGCGCGCGCTTCACCGCGCGCGCCCTGGGGCTGGAGGAGCTCCTCGACGCGCACCCCGACGAGGGCGGCCCCGTCGCCGACGCCCTCGTGTACTGCGACATGACGACGACCCCCGACGGCCGGCAGGTGTCGCTGGCCGAACGGCTCCAGGACGCGCACGCGCGCCACCGCGACGACCCCGCGCCGCAGCGGCGCGCGCGCCTGGACCGGGAACCGTTCCTGCGCGCCGCCGTCGCGCGGGTGCAGGCGCGGCTGGGGACCGCGCGCGCCGTCGTGCTCCCCCACCCCACGCAGCACCGCTGACCGGCGCGGGCCGGGGCCGGCGGGTCAGACGGTCGCGCCCTCGACGGCCTCGGCCAGCAGCCGCACCGACCGCAGCCGGGCATCGGTGGACAGCGCCTGGTGGGCGACGATGAGCTCGTCCGCACCGGCCTCGCGCTGGAACTCCTCCAGGTAGGAGCGGACGTCGCCCGGGGTCCCCACCGCGGAGTAGTGCTGCATCTGCTGCACGTGCTGCCCCGCGGCGGTCTCCATGAGGATGTCGACCTCGGCCTCGGTGAAGGTGCGGCCGCGGCCGAACAGGGACGTGGCGAAGCGCCGCTGCACCTGCGCGAAGGACTCGCGCGCCGCGGCCGTGGTGTCCGCCGCCACGACGTTGACCCCCGCGATGACGTACGGCTCGGCCAGCTGCTCGGAGGGCTGGAACTCGTTGCGGTACGACACGACGGCGGCCCGCAGCTGCTGCGGGGCGAAGTGCGAGGCGAAGGCGTAGGGCAGCCCGAGCCGGGCGGCGAGGTGGGCGCCGAAGGTGGAGGAACCCAGGACGTACAGGGGCACGTTCAGCCCGTTGCCCGGCGTGGCCTGGACGCCGGGGACGCGGGAGCGCCCGGCGAGGTAGGCGCGCAGCTCGGCGACGTCCTCGGGGAACTGGGCGGACTGGGACGGGTCGCGGCGCAGCGCGTAGGTCGTCGCCTCGTCCGACCCGGGCGCCCGCCCGAGCCCGAGGTCGATGCGCCCCGGGTACATGGCCTCCAGGGTGCCGAACTGCTCGGCGATCGCCAGCGGCGAGTGGTTCGGCAGCATGACCCCGCCCGCGCCGAGGCGGATGGAGCTCGTGTGCGCGCCGACGTGGGCGATGAGGACGGCCGGCGCCGAGGACGCGATGTGGGGCATGTTGTGGTGCTCGGCGTACCAGACGCGGCGGTAGCCGTGCTCCTCCGCGGCCCGGGCCAGGGCCACGCTGGCCGCGATGCTGTCGCCCGCCGACTGCCCCGGGGCGATGGGGGCGAGGTCGAGGACCGAGAGCGTGAGCGACATGGGGCGACCTTTCGAACGGTGAGGCTTCCGTCCTGGGGCAACCACGGGAGGCGGCGGGCTGTTCCGCCCGCCGCTCAGTCGGCCGAGCCGGGTGCGGCGAGCTTGCCCTGGGCCTTGGCCAGCGGCGCGTTCGGGGTGACGTTGGCGAGCGCCCCCTGGAGCTTGGTGCCCACCGAGCCGGTGACCGCGTGGTCCTTGCCGGCCCGGAACGCCTCGAAGGCCTGCCGGGCGACCGTGGCCGGGTCGTCCTTGGCCGACGAGTGGGCCATCGCGGTGTCCTCCATGCCCGCGCGCTCGAAGAACTCGGTGTCGGTGGGGCCGGGCAGGAAGGCCGTGACCGTGATCCCGCGCTGGTCCAGCTCCTGGCGCAGCGACTGGGCCAGGGACTGCACGAACGCCTTCGTCGCCCCGTACACGGCCTGGTAGGGGGCCGGGACGCGGGCAGCCAGCGAGGAGGTGAACAGCAGCTTCCCCCCGCCCCGGGCGCTCATGTGGCTCGCGGCCAGCTTCGCGAGGTGCACCACGGACTGCACGTTCAGCGCGATCATGCGCTGCTCGTCGCCCAGCGGGGTGTCGACGAACTCCCCGCCGACCCCCACCCCGGCGTGCAGCGCGACGGCGTCCACGACGCGGCCGCCGGCGGTCGCCGCCGCCCACAGGCGCTCCACGCCGCCGTCCTGCGCGAGGTCGACCTGCACCGCCTCCACGCGGCCGTCAGCGCCGGCCTCCCCCGCCAGCTGGGCGGGCACCTGCGCGATGCGGTCGTCCTCGGCCGCGACGAGCACGTCGTAGCCGCCGGTGACGAACTCACGCGCCAGCTCCAGGCCGATGCCGGTCGAGGCACCGGTGATCACGGCGAAGGGTCGGGTGTCGGGTCCCATGCCCGCCTCCTTCCCCGTCCGCGCCGATCCATGCGCTGCCGCGCCCCTGCCACACTGCGGCCGTGGACCGCGCCGACCTCACCGCGCGCCTGCGGGCCGCGGGGTGCGTCCTGGCCGAACGCGAAGCCGACCTGCTGCTGGAGGCCGCCGCGAGCGCTGGGGAGCTGGAGGCGCTGGTGGCCCGGCGGGTCGCCGGGGAACGGCTGGAGGACGTCCTGGGGTGGGCGGAGTTCGGCGGGCGGCGCTGGGCCGTGGCTCCCGGCGTGTTCGTGCCCCGCCACCGCAGCGCGGCCCTCGTCGACGCCGCCGCCGCCCACGCCCGCCCCGGCGACCTCGTGCTGGACCTGTGCTGCGGAACCGGTGCCCTGGGCGGGACGCTGCGCCGGCGGGTGCCGGGGGTCGTCCTGCACGCCGCCGACCTGCTGCCGGCGGCCACGGACTGCGCCCGGCGGAACCTGCCCGGCGCCGTCGTGCACACCGGGGACCTGTTCGACCCGCTGCCGCCGGGGTTGCGCTTCGACGTCGTGGTGGCGAACGTCCCCTACGTCCCGAGCGCCGAGATCGCCCACCTGCCGCCGGAGATGCGCCAGCACGAGGACCGGCGCACCCTCGACGGCGGCGGCGACGGCCTCGACGTGCTGCGCCGCGTGCTGGCCGGGGCCCGTGGGCGCCTCACCCCGCGGGGACGGCTGTTCGCCGAGCTCGACGAGGACCAGACCGGACCCGCCGCGGAGTTCGCCCGCGTCCACGGCCTGGTCCCCGATGTCCTCACCGTCCCGGCCCCGCCCGGGCAGTGGGACGAGGAGGACGGCAGCCGGGTGTTCAGCGCCCGCCCGGGGAACCCTTAGGTCGCCATGTCCACGAACCGCGAGTAGTGCCCCTGGAACGCGACGGTGATCGTGTCGGTGGGGCCGTTGCGGTGCTTGGCGACGATGAAGTCGGCCTCCCCCGCGCGCGGGGACTCCTTCTCGTACATGTCCTCGCGGTGCAGGAGGATGACCATGTCCGCGTCCTGCTCGATCGACCCTGATTCGCGAAGGTCCGACACCATCGGCCGCTTGTCGGTGCGCTGCTCCGGACCACGGTTCAGCTGCGACAGCGCGATGACGGGGACCTCGATCTCCTTGGCGAGGAGCTTCAGCGCGCGGGAGAACTCCGAGACCTCCTGCTGGCGGCTCTCGACGCGCTTGCCGGACGTCATGAGCTGCAGGTAGTCGACGATGACGAGCTTGAGGTCCGCGCGCTGCTTCAGCCGCCGGCACTTGGACCGGATCTCCATGAGCGACATGTTCGGGGAGTCGTCGATGTAGAGGGGCGCCTCGTTGATGGCGCCCATGGTGCGGGCGAACCGCGTCCAGTCGGCGTCGTCCATGTTCCCCTTGCGCATCTTCTGCAGGGGGACGCGCGCCTCGGCCGACAGCAGGCGCATGGCGATCTCGTTGCGGCCCATCTCCAGGGAGAAGATGACCGAGGCGAGGCCGTGCTTGATCGAGGCGGCGCGGGCGATGTCGAGTCCCAGCGTCGAGTTGTGCGTGGGGACCATCGAGGGACCCGCGAGGTACAGGTGGTCGTCGTGGGAGACCTCGACGCAGCGGACGGGGACGGAGTCGACCGGGCGGATCGCGGTGACGACGTGGAACCCCTGCTCGTCCTGCGGGGCTCCCGCCCCGACGAGCGCCGGGGTGCGGGCGGGGGCGATGCGCACGTCCACGCCGGAGCGCAGGTCCGCACGCAACTGCCCCGTCGTGCGGACCACCGAGCACGCAGAGCGCTCGACGGCCCACTGGTGCTGCTCGTCCGCGACGATCACGCTGCCGTCGGAGAAGTGCACCTCGTAGCAGGGGCGGCCGGTCATGACCTCGGTCGCGGCGACGACCGTCGTGGGCCTGCCGTCGGCGCCGACGAGCTCGTCGCCGACCGCCACCTCGCCCATCGTGGTCCAGCCCGTCGGGGTGGGCAGGGGCGTGTCGAGGGCGAGGGCCTTGCCGACCGCCGGCCTCGCCGCGATGACGATCATCTGCCCGGGGTGCAGGCCGTTGGTGAGGTTGTCCAGGTCGGCGAAGCCGGTGGGCACCCCGACCATGCCCTCGCCGCGGTGGGAGCTGGCCTCGATCTCGTCGATGGTGCCCTCGATGACGTCCCCGAGGACGGCGTAGTCCTCCTTGGTCCGCTTCTCGGTGACGGCGTACATCTCGGCCTGGGCGCTGTTGACGACGGCCTCGACGTCCATGCCGTCGGAGCCGTAGCCCATCTGCACGATGCGGGTGCCGGCTTCGACGAGGCGGCGCAGGACGGCGCGCTCGGCGACGATGCGGGCGTAGAAGGCGGCGTTGGCGGCCGTGGGGACGGTGGAGATGAGGTCGTGCAGGTACGGGGTGCCGCCGACGCGGGTCAGCTCGCCCTTGTTCGTCAGCTCGGCCGAGACGGTGACGGGGTCGGCGGGCTCGCCGCGCGAGTACAGGTCGAGGATCGCGTCGTAGATGAGCTCGTGGGCGGGACGGTAGAAGTCCTGGCTCTTGATGACCTCGACGACGTCGGCGATGGCGTCCTTGGACAGCATCATGCCGCCGAGCACGCCCTGCTCGGCGGCGATGTCCTGCGGGGGCATGCGGTCGAACGAGGGGCCCTCGTCGCGCTCGCCGCCGCGGCTGCCGCGGCCGCGTCCACGCCCGCCGCGGCCTGCGCGGGGGCGGTCGCCGCCGTCGTCGTCGGGGGGGCCGAAGTCGACCGGCGGCTCGTCGTACGTGGTCACTGAAAGCTGCCCTCTTCCCCCTCGGAGACGTCCCCGCGACGATCCCTCGCCCCAGGTGTAGAGGACGGCTCCGACACGTCCCCTCGGCACACTGACCGACGACGGGCCCTGGGTCAAACCGTCCTGTGCACAGGGCGGTGGACAGCCTGTGGATGAGGTGGGGACCGTTGTGCACAGGGGGTGGACAACGCTGGGGACAACTGGCCGATCTGCGGGGCCGACGGGCACCCCCACGCCGCCTGCGCGGCTCTGACCTGCGACGATGCTGTCCACGGGGTTGTCCACCAGGTGTGGGTGGAGAAAGCACCGTTCGGACGAGGGAGAAGCGGTTTCGTTGCGATCGGGTAACGCTCTGTCGAGGCGGCTCAAGGTGACCCGACGTGACGCCGAGGTGCTGAGGTTGGCCGTCCCCGCGCTGGGCGCCCTCGTGGCCGAGCCCCTCTTCCTGCTCGCCGACTCGGCCATCGTGGGCCGGCTGGGGACCCTGCCCCTGGCCGGGCTCGGGATCGCCGGGGCCGCCCTGGGGACGGCCGTGAGCGTCTTCGTCTTCCTCGCCTACGGCACCACCGCCAGCGTCGCGCGGCGGCTGGGCGCGGGCGACCGGCGGGGTGCGCTGAGCCAGGGCGTCGACGGGATGTGGCTGGCGCTGGCCCTCGGCGTCGTCGCCGCCGTCGTGCTGCGGCTGTGCTCGGGGGCCGTCGTCGACGCCCTCGGCGTCAGCGCCGCGGCCCGCCCGCACGCGCTGACCTACCTGCACTGGAGCCTGCCGGGGCTGCCCGGGATGCTCCTCGTGCTGGCCGCCACGGGGGTGCTGCGGGGCTTGCAGGACACCCGGACCCCCCTGGTGGTGGCCGCGGCGGGCGCGGCCCTCAACGCCGGGCTGAACCTCCTGCTCGTCCACGGCGTGGGCTGGGGCGTCGCCGGGTCCGCCGTGGGCACGGCCACCACGCAGGTGCTCATGGCCGCCGTCCTGGCCGCCGTCGTCGTCCGCGGCGTCGTGCGCACCGGCGCGCGCGTGCGGCCGCACCCGCTGGGGGTGCTGCGCAACGCCCTCGACGGCGTGCCCCTGCTGGTCCGCACGGTGACGCTGCGCGTCGCGGCCCTCGTGACGACCTACGTCGCCGCGTCCCAGGGCGACGCGGGCATCGCCGCCCACCAGGTCGCCATCACCGTCTGGACGACCACGGCGCTGGCCCTCGACGCGCTCGCCATCGCCGCCCAGGCCCTCGTGGGCCGCGCGCTGGGGGCCGGGGACGTCCAGGACGTGCGGGCCACCGTGCGCCGGATGGCGCAGTGGGGCGTCGGGGTGGGGGTCGTGCTCGGCCTCGCCGTCGGGTTCGGCGCGCCCGCGATCGCGGCGTTCTTCGCCCCCGGGGCCGACGTCCGCGCCTTCCTGACCGCCGCCCTCGTCGTCCTCGCCGCGTGCCTGCCGGTGGCCGGCTGGGTGTTCGTCCTCGACGGCGTCCTCATCGGCGCCGGCGACGGCCGCTACCTCGCCCGCGCGGGGGTCGTGACGCTGCTGTGCTACCTGCCCGCGGCGTTCGCGGTGCTGTGGTTCGTGCCGCCGGGCCGGGCGGGGCTGGTGTGGTTGTGGATCGCCTTCGCGGGGCTCTACACGCTGGCCCGGCTGGTGACGCTCGTGCGGCGCGAGCGCCAGGACGGGTGGGTCGTCCTGGGCGTCCCGGAGCGCGGCTGAGGTCAGGGCAGGTCGCCGAGCCCTTCCAGGAGCGGCACGACCCGCTCCAGCGCCCAGCGCGTGGAGAGCACCGAGCTGAGCGCGTAGGCGGAGGCGACGTCGCGGTCCAGGACCAGGGAGCGCCCGGCCGCGACGGCGGGCACGGCCCGGAAGACGGGGTCGGCCGTGACGTCCCCGGCGGGGACGCCGATGGGGAAGACGACCACGACGTCGGCGTCGACGACCTCGAGCTGCTCGGCGGAGATCGGGACGCTGAACCCGCTCTCGCCCACGGGCAGGGCGGCGATCGCGGGGTTCTGCACGAAGCCGAGCCGTTCGGCGAAGCCGACGCGTTCGCTGCCCTCGACGTAGGCGCCCCAGCCGCGCGTGGTGCGGGAGGCGGCGGTGAACGTGGCGCCCTCCCAGCCGGGGTGGGCCGCGGCGGCGGCGGCGAAGGCGTCGTCGTTGCGCTGCAGCAGTTCCTGGCCCAGTTCGGACCGGCCGAGGGCGGCGGCGATGGCCGTCACCTGCTGCTGGGGGGTGGTGAGGTAGTCCTCGCCGCCGGTGGGGATCCCGATGGTGGGGGCGATGGCCGACAGGGTGTCGTGGCGGTCGCGGTCGCCGGAGCTCTTGACGTCGAGGACGAGGTCGGGCCGCAGGGCCGCGACCGCCTCGTAGGACGGTTCGAGGGTGCCGATGACCTCCGGGGCGGTGTCGTACAGGCCGGTGGCCCAGGGGCCGACGCCCTCGCCGCCGAAGGCGAGCCAGTCGGAGGCGCCGACGGGCTGGACGCCCAGGGCCAGCGCCGTCTCGGCGTCCCCCCAGCCGAGGGCCACGACGCGGCGGGGGGCGGCCGGGACGGTGACGTCGCCGAAGGCCGTGGGGACGGTGACGGGGAAGCCCGCGGTGCCGGTGGACGCGCCGCCGGTGGGGCCGGAGGGGGAGCCGCCGGAGCAGGCGGACAGCGGGAGCGCGGCGGCGAGCGTCCCGGTGGCGAACAGGCGGCGGGAGATCGGCACGACGGGTCCTTCCGGAGAGTGAGGTGAGGCGAACCTCACCTTAGCGACCCCGTGTCCGGGCGGGTGCGGTGGTGGCCGCTGCGCGGGTGCCGCACGACCCGGCGGTCGGTGTTCCACCGGCCGCGCGCCGGGGAGTTCCGCTGGCCTCGGGTGTGAGGTGAACCACAACCCTCCAGGTGTCGGGAACTCGGGGAACCGTGCGATCGTGAAACTCAGACGCAACGGGGAGTAAAAGATTCGTTGCACCGAGTAACCGAACCAGGTCGGACGAGACGACCGCGAAACCCGAGACGCCGCACCGCCACGCGCCCCGAGGAGCCGCCGTGCACGACCTCCTGACCGCAGCCCACCGATCCCCCCGAACTCCCGGCGCCCCCGACGCCGCCCTGCCGCTGTGACCCGCGGCCAGCGAACGGGAACCGCTGCCCCGCAATCCCTCTGGTCGGCCTGGAAACCCCACGCCGGCGCCGACGTGCGCGCCTCCCTCGTCGTGTTCCTCGTGGCCCTGCCGCTGTGCGCGGGCATCGCGGTCGCCTCCGGCGTCCCCGTCGAACTGGGTTTCGTCACCGGCATCGTCGGCGGGATCCTCGTCGGCGCGCTGCCCGGCAGCAGCCTGCAGGTCTCCGGTCCCGCCGCCGGGCTGACGGTCCTCGTCGCCGACATCGTGGACTCCCAGGGCCTGCGCGCGCTCGGCGCCGTCGTGCTCCTCGCCGGGCTCCTCCAGGTCGGCCTGGGCCTGGCCCGCCTGGGCCGGTGGTTCCGGGCCGTGTCCACGGCCGTCGTCCAGGGGATGCTCGCCGGCATCGGCCTGACCCTCGTCCTGGGCCAGCTGTACCTGCTCGCCGACCGGGAGCAGGAGGGCGGACCGATCGCGAACCTCGCCGGCTACCCCGCCGCCCTCGCGAGCCTGCCGGCCGACGGGGCGGCCCTCACCGCCCTCGCCGTCGGCGTGGGATCGCTGCTGGTCCTGCGGTTCTGGCGGTTCGCACCGGCCCGGCTGCGGGTCGTTCCGGCCCCGCTGGCCGCGGTCCTGCTCGCCACCGCGGTGAGCGCCGGCGCCGGGCTCGACGTCGACCGCGTGGAGGTGCGGGCCGTCCTCGACGTCGTCACCCCCCTCACGCCCGGGACCCTCGACGGTCTCTCCCCGCTGGCGGTGCTCGGCGCGGCCCTCACCGTCGCCCTCATCGCGAGCGCCGAGAGCATGTTCTCGGCCACCGCGATCGACCGCACGCACACCGGGCCGCGGACCGACTACGACAAGGAACTCGTGGCGCAGGGCGTCGGCAACGGGGTGTGCGGGGTGCTCGGCGCGCTGCCCATGACGGCCGTCGTCGTGCGCAGCTCGGCGAACGTCAGCGCCGGGGCCCGGACGAAGGCCTCCGGTGTGCTGCACGGGGTCTGGCTCGCGGTGTTCGCGCTGGCGGCACCCGCGCTGCTGGGGTTCGTGCCGATGGCGGCGCTCGCGGCCGTCCTGGTGCAGGCGGGGTGCAAGCTCGTCGCCGGGATCCCGTTGCGCCGGTTGTGGTCCGCCTCGCGCAGCGAGGTCGCCATCACGGTCGCGACGATCGTGGCGATCCTCGCGCTGAACCTGCTGGAGGGCGTGGCGATCGGCCTGGTCCTGTCCCTGGTGAAGGCCGCGGTGCAGGCGAGCAGCCTGCGGACGCGGCTGCACGAACGGGACGACGAGGTGCACCTGGAGGTCTCCGGTTCGGCGACGTTCGTCCGGCTGCCGCAACTGGCCGACACGCTGGCGTCGGTGCCGGACGACCGTCCGCTGACGGTCCACCTGACCGAACCGGACAAGCTCGACCGGGCCTGCCGGGAGGCGGTGGACACGTTCGTGGAGCAGCGCCAGGCGCGGGGGAACCCCGTGGCGCTGCGGGTCCCCGAACCGGCGGACCGGACGTCCTGAACCCGCCGGGTCTCACCGGCTCCCGCGCCCGGGGGTGAGCCGCTGCCTCAGCGCCGTGGACCGGGCCAGCAGCGGCAGCGTGGTGCGGGTGAGCGCGGAACCGGCGGGGGTGCTGCCGACGAGCAGGCGCCGGACCGTCGCCATCGACAGCGCGGTGACGGCACTGCCGCGGTGCCGCAGGTCGGTCTCGAAGGCGCTGACGGCGGTGTGCAGCGTCCGGGTCCCGGCCCGGGCCGCGGTCAGCTCCTCGACCAGCCGGTGGGCGTCGACGACGGCGGTGCCCGCCCCCTTGCCCGCCGTCGGCGGGGTGGCGTGGACGGCGTCGCCCAGGGCGGTGATGCTGCCCGCCGGCCACGGCGCCGTGCTGCGCGCGTCCTCGGGCCCCACGGTGAACCGGTAGGCGGCCACGGACGCGACGTCCGTGCGGGCCAGGACCTGCAGCGGGACCTCGCCCCAGCCCGCGGCGCGCAGCGCGTCGAGGGTCGTGTCGCGCAGCGGGGCGCCCCGCTGCTCGCGCAGCCCCCGCGGTGCGGTGGCGTCGGGGAACATCGCCCCCCACACGTAGGTGGGGCCGGTGGTGACGGCTGCGCGCGCGTGGGCGGCGTCCAGGACGGCGAAGCCGTCGGGGTCGAGGTACCCCACGTAGAGGCCGGTCCCGCCGGGTCCGACGGCCAGGCTCGACCGGGGCCCCAGCCGCTGGACCTCGGTGGGGTCGAGGGCGGCCGCGGGGGTGCGCCCGGAGACGCCGGTGACCCCGGCCGGGCGGCTGGCCGGCGCCCCGGACAGGTGCCGCACGACGAGGGAGTTCGGCCCGTCGGCACCGACCAGCAGGTCGCCGTGGGTGGTGCTGCCGTCGGCGAAGGTGGCCCGGACCCGGCCCCCCGGCCCGGGTTCGCGCTCGACGGCCGTGCAGGTGCTGCCCAGGACGAGGGCGTCGCCGACGGCCTCGGCCAGGACCAGGCGCAGCGTGATCCGGTCGACGTCGACGCTGTCGGGGTCCAGCCCCCGGACCCGCAGGTCGCCCAGGAGGCGGCCGCGCCAGTCGAACCAGACGTCACCGGGGCGGCGGCGCACGGCGGAGGCCGACGCGAGCAGCTTCTCGTGCAGGACGGGCCCGAGGAGCTCGCGCAGGGCGTCCTGCGCCGCGGTGTCGAGGGTGATGTGGTAGCCGCCGGTCGCGGCGGGGTCGAGGTCGCGCTCGTGGACGACGACGTCGAAACCCCTGCGGCGCAACCCGGCCGCCAGGGCGAGGCCGCCGATGCCGCCGCCGATGACGACGACCCGGCGGGGCGCGGGGACGGTGGTCGCCGGGACGGCGGCCGGGGCGGGGGTGGTCGCGGTGGTGTCCATGGCGTCACGATGGACCTCGAAGCGGTCACCGGTCGGCCACTACGTCGGGAGGGGCGCTGGCTACCACGTCGGCTCGCGCGCTGAGCCTGCTGTCGATGCTCACCGGCGGCTCGACCGTGCCCGGGCAGGAACTCGCCCGGCGCCTGGGGGTCTCCGGGCGCACCCTGCGCCGGGACGTGGAGACGCTGCGCGACCTGGGGTACGCCGTCGAGCCGGTCAAGGGCGCCGGCGGCGGGTACCGGCTGGGCCGGGGCGGGGCGCTGCCCCCGCTCGTGCTGGACGAGGAGCAGGTGGTCGCCGTCGTGGTGGCCCTGCAGACCACCTCCAGCGCGTTGCGCGGGATCGAGGGGGCCGCCCGGCGGGCGCTGTCGACGATCCGGCAGGTCGTGCCCCGCCGGCTGCGCCTGGACGCCGACGCCTTCGCCGTCACCGCGCTGCCCAACCAGTGGGAGTTCCCCGCCCCCGCGCCCGAGACCGACCTGGTCCGCGCGGTCGGGGCCGCCGTCCGGCAGCGGGTCGGGCTGCGGCTGGACTACGAGGGCGACGACGGGTCCCCCGCGTCGCGGGTCCTGGAACCCCACCACCTCGTGGTCTGGGCGGCCCGCTGGTACCTCGTGGCCCACGACACCGGCCGCGGGTGCTGGGACGTGCTCCGGCTCGACCGCGTCACCCGGCCCGAGGCCACGGGGGTGCCGTTCGCCGCGCGCGAGCTGCCCGGGGGTCCCGCCGCGCTGGTCCAGCGCACCCCCGACCGCGGGGACCGCCTGGCGCCGTGGCCGTGCACCGGTTCGGCGGTCCTGGCCGTGCCCGCGGAGCTGGTCGCGCGGTTCGCCCCCGGCGGGGCCGTCGTGCGCGCGCTGGACGGCGCCCGCTGCGAGCTGTCGATGGGCGCCTGGTCGTGGATCGGGCTCGCCGGGCTGTTCACGACGTTCGGCAGTCCCCTGAGCGACGTGCGGCCGGTCGAGCTGCGGCAGGCCTGCGCCCTGGCCGCTCGGCACCTGAGCGCCGGGGCCGGTGGGGCGGTCTCCCCCGCGCCGTAGGGGGCGCGCCCCAGCCTGGGGCCGTGGACCCCGACGACGAACCCGACCACGATCCCCGCGACGGACCCGACGACCGGGACGGCGCGCGCGGGGGCCGGGGTCGTGCGGTCGTCGTCGGCGCCTCGAGCGCCATCGGTGCGGCCGTCGCGCACCGCCTGCACCGTGGCGGCTGGTCGGTGGAGGCGTGGGGGCGGGACCCGGCGTCCTGGACCCGCAGCCTGCCGCCCTGCGTGCGCCGGCGGGTCGACGTCACCCGGCGCGAGGACGTCGAGGAGGCGCTGGAGCGGGGGCGGGGGCCGCTGACCACCCTCGTGTACGCCGCGGGGCTGTTCGACTGGGCCGACACGGACCGGGCCGACCCGGGGACGTGGGACGAGCTGTTCGAGGTGAACCTCACCGCAGCTGCCCGCGTCGCGCGGCTGGCCGCGCCCGCGCTGCTGCGGGCCGCCCCCAGCTCCCTGGTGCTCCTGGGGTCCACCGCCGCCCACCGGGCGTTCGCGCACAACGCCGCGTACGTGGCCAGCAAGCACGGGCTGCTCGGGCTGGCCGACGCGGTGCGGGCCGACCTGTCGGCCGCGGGGGTGGCGGTGAGCATCGTCAACCCGGGCATGGTCGCCGCCGGGGCGTCCCTGCTGAGCGACCGCGGGCGCGAGGACCCGCAGTCGCTGCTGCGGGCCGACGACGTGGCCGAAGCCGTCCACTACGCCGCGGCGGCCCCGCCGCACGTCTGCGTCAGCCGTCTGGACCTGCTGCCGCGCTCGGGGTGAGGTGCCCCGGAACGCCGGAGGCCGGCCGCTCCCCGGGGGGAGCGACCGGCCTCCGGTCGTGCGGGACCTGCCTCAGGCGGTGGTCGCGACGACGTCGATCGTCACGGTCGCGGACACGTCGGCGTGCAGGCGGACGAGCGCCTTGTGCGTGCCGGTCGTCTTGATCGGCTGCGGGATCTCGACCTTGCGCTTGTCGACCGAGGGACCGCCGGCGGCCACGACGGCCTGGGCGATGTCGGACGGCGTGACGGCACCGAAGAGGCGGCCGCCCTGGCCGGCGCGGGCGGCGAAGGCCACCGTGCGGGCTTCGAGCGACTGCTTGACGGCCTTGGCGTCGTCGAGGTTGGCGATCTCGCGGGCCTTGCGGGCCTTGCGGATCGTCTCGATCTGCTTCTCGCCGCCCTTGGACCACGGGGTGGCCAGGTTGCGCGGGAGCAGGAAGTTGCGGCCGTAGCCGTCCTTGACCTCGACGACGTCGCCGGGGGCGCCGAGGCCGGTGACCTCGTGGGTGAGGATGAGCTTCATCTCGGGTCCCCTTCTCAGCGCGCGGAGCTGCTGTAGGGCAGCAGCGCCATCTCGCGAGCGTTCTTGATCGCCTTGGCGATCTGACGCTGCTCCTGGACGGACACGCCCGTCACCCGACGCGCGCGGATCTTGCCGCGGTCGGAGATGAACTTGCGCAGCAGCGCGGTGTCCTTGTAGTCGACCGCCTCGATCTTGGCGGCCTTCAGCGGGTTCTGCTTCTTCTTGGGCTTGCGCACGGGCACCTTGGCCATCGTGGTGCTCCCCTCTCGTGAGAGCCCAGGCGTCGAGACCTGGGATGGAATGGTGTGTTTCGGCTAGAAGGGCGGGTCGTCGTTCGACGCGCCGCCCCAGCCACCGCCGGAGGAACCTCCGGCGGACGGGCCGGTGGCCCAGGGGTCGTCCTGCTGCTGCGGGGCGCCACCGCCGGAGCCGCCGCCCCAGCCGCCGCCACCGCCGGCGTTGCCGCCGCCGTTGCCGCCGCCGGAGAAGCCGCCGCCCCCGCCGCCACCGCGGGAGGTCTTGTTGACCTTCGCGGTCGCGTAGCGCAGCGACGGGCCGACCTCGTCGACCTGCATCTCGATGACGGTGCGCTTCTCGCCTTCCTTCGTGTCGAAGGTGCGGGACTGCAACCGGCCGGTCACGACGACCCGGGTGCCGCGCGTCAGGGACTCGGCGACGTTCTCCGCCGCCTCGCGCCAGATCGCGCAGCGCATGAACAGCGTCTCGCCGTCCTTCCACTCGTTCGACTGGCGGTCGAACGTGCGGGGCGTCGAGGCGACCGTGAAGTTGGCCACCGCGGCGCCGGAGGGGGTGAAGCGCAGCTCGGGGTCGTTCGTGAGGTTCCCGATCAGCGTGATGACGGTCTCACCCGCCATCAGGCAGCCTCGGCTCGCAGCAGCTTGGTGCGCAGGACGCTCTCGTTGAGGTTCAGCTGGCGGTCCAGCTCCTGCGCCACGGCGGGCTCGGTGTTGAGCTCGACGACGGCGTAGATGCCCTCGGACTTCTTCTTGATGTCGTAGGAGAGCCGGCGGCGGCCCCAGATGTCGACCTTGCCGACCTCGCCACCACCCTGGCGAACCACGTTGAGGAAGCGCTCGAGGGACGGGGCGACCGTCCGCTCTTCCAGCTCCGCGTCGAGGATCACCATGAGCTCGTACTGACGCGCGCTCATTCCCCACCTCCTTCGGTCTCAGGCGGCCACGGTCTCTCCGTGGCAGGAGGGTCTCGGTGCGCGTCCCCGGCACACCCGCGGGGAGCCGCGGACGGACGGGGAACCCGACGAGTCTACCGGCCCTCCGGGGCACACTCTGCCGCGCCGGGGACGCCCGGCCGCCCGGGCGGGGCCCGCCGTCCACAGACCCGGCCCCCGCGCGGGCCTGTGCACCCTCAGGCGACGCGCACCACGAGGGCGTCCGGGGCCCGGTCGAAGTCGCCGCCGGAGGGGTCGTCGAGGCCGTCGGTGGCGCGGACCGGGTCGTCGGCGGGGCGCCGCACGTCGCGCACCACGCACACCACGAGCCAGGCCACGGCCGCGAGCCGCACGAGCAGCAGCAGGGCGTACAGCTCCGGCGGCAGGGCCCGGTCGGTGTTCGTCTGCCCCGCGATGTACAGCCACACGGCCGCGAAGTAGGCGGCCTCGGCGCCCCACCACAGCAGGTGGTCGCGCCAGCGCGGGACCGCCAGCACGGCCAGCGGCAGCAGCCACAGCGACGCCTGCGGCGGGAAGGCGGCGCCCAGCACGCAGAAGCCCGCCACCAGCAGGAACGCGACCTGCACGAGCCGCGGGCGGCGCGGGGCCCACAGCGTAAAGACCGTCACGAGCAGCGTCCACACGACCCACGCGCCGACGGTGAGCACCACGACGGCAGGCCCCGGCAGCCCGGAGGTGTCCTGGGCCTGCACGGCCTGCTGCAGCAGCTGGGGCAGCACCCACGGCGACCCGTACCCGGCGCGCTGGTCGAAGAAGGAGGTCAGGAACCCGCTCCAGGCGTCCGGCCGGGCCAGGGCGACGGGCAGGTTCGCCACCAGCCACGTCGCGACCGCCGCGCCGCCGGTCAGCGCGGCGGCCCGCCGGCGGCCGGTGCGGACGGCCAGCAGGGCGATCGCGACCAGCAGCAGGACGGGGTAGGTGCGGGCCGAGACCGCCAGCCCCAGCAGGACACCGGCCGCCACGGGCCGCCGGCGCGCCCAGCACGCCAGCCCCAGGGTCGCCAGGGCCACCGCGACGAGGTCGAAGGAGAGCAGGCCGCTGAGCACCAGGACGGGGCTGACCGCCAGGAGCAGCGCGTCCCAGCCGCGCCGGGGCCCCGTCAGGGACCCGACCGCCACGGCGAGCGCCACCGCCGCGACGGTGAGCAGGACCGCGGCGAGGTCGAAGTAGCTGCGCTGGGCCGCGGTCGTCACCTCGTGGGGGGCCAGCCGCCCCACCAGCCAGGCCAGGACGGCGGTCAGCGGCGGCTGGTCCAGCGTGACGCCGTCGGCGAAGGGCCCCGAACCCCCGGCCAGCCCCGAGGACGTGTAGACGACGGGCAGGTCGGAGTAGCAGGCGTGCACGAACTGGTCGGGGGTGTTCCAGCCCTGGGCCCGGCAGTGGTGCTTGCTGACCGCCCCCACGGCCGTCGCGACCGCGGACAGCAGTACTGCGACCGGCAGCGCCCGCGCCCACCAGGGGCCGTCGGCGCCGAGCCGGCGGCCGGCGGGGCCGCCGAGGAACTCGCTGCCCGCGCGGGCGACCGGGTCGACCGCGGTGGGCGGCACCGGGGGGACCGGCGCCGCGGGGACGTCGGGGGTGTCCGGGGTTCGCGTGCTCACCCCGTCAGCTTCCCCTACTGGCCGGAGCCGGCGCCCGCCGCCGCCCCGGTGCCCGCCGCCTGCTCCTGCACCTGCTCCTGCGCCTGGCCCTGACCCTGGCCGTCGCCGCCGTCACCACCGGCCGCGGCCCCACCCGCCGAGCTGCTCGACGCGCTGCTCGACGGGGACGACCCGCCGGAGGAGCGGGTGGGGGTGGCGGTGGGGGTGGCGGTGGGGGCGCTCGTGGGCTCGTCGGTCGCGCCGTCCGTCGGCTCGTCCGTCGCGGTGGCGGTCGCGGTGTCCGTCGCGGTGGCGGTGGCGGTGGCGGTGGGGGTCGAGGACCGCGTGGGCCGGGACGTCGCGGACGACGAGGACGAGGAGGACCCCTTGCTCGTGCCGACGTTCGCGCGGGCCGGGAAGTCGGTCTTCGCCGTCCCGTCGAGCGCGGCCCGCATGAACGCCGTCCAGATCCGCACCGGGTACGACCCACCGGTGACCTCCCCGCGACCGAGGTCGAGGGAGACGTTGGTCGTGCCGTCGGCGCTGGTCTGGAACAGCGAGACGCTGGCGGCCAGGTCGGGGGTGAACCCGGCGAACCAGGCGGCGAGGTTGTCGTTCGTCGTCCCCGTCTTGCCGGCGGCGGGCCGGTTCAGCCGTTTGGCGTACGAGCCGGTCCCGGAGTTCACGACCTGCTCCAGGGCGTAGGTGGCGTCGGCCGCCACGTCCGAGGGGAACGCCGTCGTGACCGCCGGGGAGGCCGTGTACGTCCGGGTGCCCGTCGAGTCGTCGACGGTGGCGATCGTGTGCCACTGGGTGCGCTGCCCCTGGGCCGCGAACGTCGCGTACGCCTGGGTGACGTCGATCGGGTGCGGCGAGGACGTCCCGAGCACGTTGGAGATGTACTGGTCGCCCGAGATGCCGGGGGTGTCCTGCGGGTACCCGGCGGCGACGGCCACGTCGCGCGTCCTGGCGGGGGTGACCTTCTCGTTCAGCTGCCCGTACACCGTGTTCACGGAGTGCTCGGTGGCGGTGACCAGGTCGATGCGGCCGAACTGCTCGTCGCTGAAGTTCCGGGCCGGCCAGCCGTCGATGGTCCGCGGGCTGGACCCGTCGAACGTCGTCCGCAGCGAGATCCCCTGCTCCAGCGCCGCGACCAGGGCGAACGGCTTGAACGTCGACCCCGGCTGGGCCACCGCCTGGGTGGCGTCGTTGTACTGGGTCGTGAGGTAGTCCGCCCCGCCGTACATGGCGGTGACCCCGCCGGTCTTCGGGTCGATCGCCGACAGCGCGACGTGGAAACCCTCCGGCCGCTTCGACGGCAGCTGCTCCGCGACGGCCTCCACGGCCGCGGCCTGCGCCTTCGCGTCGAACGTCGTGACGATCTTCAGGCCGCCGCGCTCGACGTCCTCCTCGCTCAGCCCGACGGTGCCGGTCAGCTCGTTCTCGACCGTCTTGAGCAGGTACCCGTTCGGGCCACGCCACTGGTTGCTGCTCGGGGTGCTCTCGACGGTCCCCGGCAGCCCCGCCCTCGCGCGGTCGGCCGCCGACAGCCAGCCCTGCGACACCATGCCGTCCAGGACGTACCCGACGCGCGCGGTCGCGGCCGCGGTCTGCTCGGGGCCCTTGCGGGGGTCGTAGTTGCTGGGGCCCTTGAGCAGCGCCGCGAGCAGCGCGCCCTGCGACACGTCCAGCTGGGAGGCGTCGACCCCGAAGTAGGCCCGGGCGGCGGCCTGGACACCGTACGCGCTGCGGCCGAAGTAGACGGTGTTCAGGTAGTTCTGGAGGGTCTCGTCCTTCGTCTGCTGCTGGTCGATCTTCAGCGCGATGAAGAACTCCTCGAACTTGCGCCGGTAGGAGTGCTGGTCGGTCAGGTAGTAGTTCTTGACGTACTGCTGGGTCAGGGTCGACCCGCCCTGGCTCGTGCCGTCGGTGACGTTGCTCCACACGGCGCGGGCGATGCCCGTCGGGGACACGCCCCGGTTCTCGTAGAAGCCGCGGTCCTCGGCGGCGAGCACGGCCTTCTGCACGTGGTCGGGCACCTGGTCCAGGCCGACGTTCTCCCGGTTGCGCGCCGAGAACGTGCCGAGCTGGGTGGTGCCGTCGCTGAAGTAGACGGTGCTGGTCTGGGCGTCGGCGAGCTCGTTGGGGTCCGGGACGTCCACCAGCGCGTAGGCGGCGGCGAACCCGCCCACCGCCAGGGCCAGGCCGCTCAGGAGGAGACCGAGGACCCAGCCGAGGACCGCGCGGCGCCGGGACCGGCGGGCGGGCCGGCGGGCGGGCTGGCGGGCGGGTCGACCGCGAGCGGGACGGACGGGGGCGGGGCGTCGCGAAGCCACTGCGGTCTGGTCCTCCGGCGTTGCTGGTCAAGGATCGGGTGCCGCCCTCCCATCGGCGGCCACCGTCCCAGTATGCGTGGGCCCGCGGGCCCCACCGGCCGGCCGTGTCCCCCGAAAGGGGTCCGCACCCGATCTCCACACCCTCGCTACGGTGGCGACGTGCCGACGTCGCAGGGGGGACTGGACCGGGCGGCGGCGCCGCCGCGGGGGGTGCTGCCCGAGCTGGGCGGCCTGCTGCGCACGCGCCGCTACCTGCACCTGCTGTCGGTGCGCCTGACCGGGCAGGCCGCGGACGGGGTGTTCCAGGCCGGGCTGGCGTCGCTGTTCTTCTTCTCCCCCGAGCGGCAGGCGACCCCGGCGGCCGTGGCGTTCGCGGCGGCCGTGCTGCTGCTGCCGTTCACGGTGGTGGGGCCGTGGGCGGGGGTGCTGCTGGACCGCCGGTCGCGGCGGTCGGTGCTGGGGTGGGGGAACCTGCTGCGGGCCGCGATCGCGCTGCTGGGGGCCCTGGCCCTGGGCACCGGGGCCCCCGACGTCGTCGTCGGGGTGCTGGCGCTGGCGGTGCTGTCGGTGAACCGGGCGCTGCTGGCGGGCCTGTCGGCGGCGCTGCCGCACGTCGTGGCCCCCGACCGCTTCGTCCTGGCGAACTCGGTGACCCCCACGGCGGGGACCGTGGCCGCGGGGGCCGGGGCGACGGTCGCGGTCGGGGTGACGGCGGCCGTCGGCACGGGCGCCGGGGCGGACGTCGCGGCGCTGGCGGTCGCGGCGGGCGCGTACGCCGCCGCGGGCCTGATCGCCCTGCGCTTCCCGCCGCAGCTGCTGGGGCCGCCGCCGGGCGGACCGGCGGCGGCCCGGCGCGGGGTGCGCGCCAGCGCCCGGGACGTCGTCGCGGGCGTGCGCCACCTGCGCGAGCGGCCGCCGGCGGCCGCCGCGCTGGGGCTCATCGCCTGGCACCGCTGGTCCTCGGGCCTGACGACGGTCGCGATGGTCGTGCTGTGCCGGCAGACGCTGGCGGCGGCGGACGACCCGTCGGCCGGCCTGGCGGCGCTGGGCACGCTGCTGGCGGCCGTCGCGGTCGGCTCGGGCGCGGCCGCCGTCCTGGCGCCGTGGGGGGCGCGGCCCGGCCGGGTGCACCGGTGGATCACGGCGTGCCTGCTGGTGGCCGCGGCCGGGCAGCTCGGGCTGGGTCTCACGGCCTCCCCGGCGCTGCTGGCGGTCGCGGCGGGGCTGCTGGGCCTGGGCGGGCAGGGCGCGAAGATCGGGGTGGACACCGTCGTGCAGCGCAGCGTCGAGGACGCCTACCGCGGCCGCGTGTTCACCGCCTACGACCTGGTGTTCAACGTCAGCTACTGCCTGGCGTGCGGGGCCGCCGTCCTGCTCGTGCCCGCCGACGGGCGGCTGGGACCGGTCGCGGTCGCGCTGGCCGCGGGGTACGCGGTGTGCGGGCTGGCGCAGGGCCGCGGCCGGACGCGCTCGGCGGCCTGAACCGGGCGCGTCCCGCCGTCAGCGGCCGGTGGGGCGGAACGGGTCGCGGTCGTCGGTGGGGGTGGACGTCGCCGACGGGAGCGTGGTCGGGGTGACCGCCGACGGGAGCGTGGTCGGGGTGACCGGTGACGGGAGCGTGGTCGGGGTGACCGGTGACGTGAGCGAGGACGACGGGACCGGTGTGGTCACGACCGGGGGCGTCACCACGGGCGGGACCACGACCGGCGGCGTCACCACCGGCGGGGTGGTGGGCGGGATCGTCACCACGGGCGGCGTCGTCGGGGGCGTCGTCGGGGGCGTCGTCACGACCGGCGGCGTCACGACCGGCGGGGTCGTGGGCGGGGTCGTGGGCGGGGTCGTGCCCGGGCCCGGGCGCGGGTTGCCGGGGACGACCACGACCGGGCCCGTGGCCGGCGGGGACGGGACCGCGGGCGGCGGCGGTGGCGGGGTGGTCGTCGCGGCGGGCGGGACGACCACCGGCGGGACCACCACGGGCGGCGCGGGCACCTGCCCGCCACCGGCCGCCGGGTCGCCGGGGAGCGGCGTCGGCCCCGGCGCGGGGACCGTCGTCGGCGTGACACCGGGCGCCACGCCCGTCGTGGGGGCCGCGGCCGTCGGGCCGCGTCGTCCCGGGGCCGTCGCCGGGCCACCGGTCTGCCCCTGCTCCTGCGTGCCCTGCGTGGACCGGGTGCCCGGGACGCCCGTCGTCGACGGCCGCGGCGCCGACGTCGTGGGGGCGCTCGTCGTCGCGTCGGGCGGCTGCACGATCGCGACCGGGTTCGGGACGTCCTTGAGCCGGCCCTGCTGGACGGCCGCGATGGCCACCGCCGTGCCGGCGGTCGCCAGCAGCAGCGCCCCCACGACGACGACCACGGGCCGCTTGGGCAGCGACCGGGCCGGCGGCGCGGCCGCCAGGAAGTCGGTGTCCGGCACCGTCCCGGCGCCGCCGTACGGGTCCAGCGACGGGCGCGGCTCCACGAGGGCCCGCATCCCGTTCACCCAGGCCGGCAGCCGGTCCGGCCGCTGGGCGGGGTCCGGCGACAGGGCCTGCAGCAGCAGGTCCGCCAGCCCCGGGTGCGGGGCCGTCAGCGCCGCCGCGGCCAGCTGCCGGCGCACCAGCGCCGGGTCGACGTCGCCGTCGGGGGTGCTCGCGGGAGGCATCCCGGTCAGCACGAGGACGGCCGTGGCGCCGAAGCCGAAGACGTCGCTGGCGGTCGAGGGCAGGGCGCCCGCGCGGACCTCCGGGGCCGTGTAGACCGACGGGGCCCGCGGCGGCACCGGCCCGCGCCGCAGACCGCCCAGGCTGGCCCCGGCCAGCCGCACGCCGTCGGCGGGCCAGAACCCGCCCAGCCGCACCGACCGCGGGGTGATGTCGCCGTGCACCAGCGGCGGGGCGCTCTCGGAGCCGCGGTGCAGCTCGGCCAGCACGCTCGCCGCGGTCGCCAGGACGGTGAAGCGCTCCTCGACGGCGGCACCGGGGTCGTCGCGCAGCCAGTCCGCCACGGACCGGCCCGCCGCCTGCTCCAGGACCGCGTAGCTCCACTCCGGGCCGTCGGGGTCGACCTGCCCGGGACGGTGGGGGGCCGGGCCGTTGAACGTCTGCACGACCCCGGCCAGGCGCGCGTGCCGCACCTTCGCCAGCCCCGCGGCGCGTTCGCGCCACAGCACCTCCGGCGGGACGGCCTCAGCGCCGTCGTCACCGCTGTCGTCGTCGCCGCCGTGGACGACGACCTCCAGCTCCTCCACCGCCGCCGGCCGCAGCGCGGCGAGGGTGAACAGCGCCTCACCGCCGGCGGCGCGGTGGTCCAGGACGTGCCACGCCTCGTCGGCGCCCTCGGCCTCGCCGAGCAGCTCGAAGCGGTCCGGGTCGTCCACGGGCCCGGCGTGGTGACGGACCAGGGACGGGACGTCGGATGAGGTGAGCCGGTCGTCCGGCCAGCCCTCGCTCGTCACCTGCGGCACCTCCGCGCCTTCGTCGGTGCGCACCCGCGACGGGTGGGGCACCGGAGTCGGAGCCCCATGATGCCCCACACGGACCAACGGTCCGACACGTTCAGCGGCATCCGGGGCCGGTTCCTTGCCGTCCGGCCCCGGTCGCGCTACCCGCGCGCGGGGGCCGTCCGGCGTGGCCGGGCCGGTCCGTGACGCCCCCGAGCGGCGCACGGCCCCGGCCCGTGACGCCTGCGACGCGCGACGGGGCCGTCCGGTTCCCCGGCGGCCCCGGCCCCTCACGTCCCCGGCTGGTCGAAGGCCCGCACCCGCGGGGGGACGCCCTCGAACGCGCTGACCTGCACCGCGGCGTGCTGGCCCGTGCACGCCTGCGCCAGCCGCGAGGACCCGACGTCGCGGGTCAGCACGTTGACGTTGCCGTGGCCGCACGTCACCCCCGCCTCGGCCCCGGCGACCGGGTCGAACCACGCCCCCGTCGACATCTGCACGACCCCGCGCCGCACGGCGTCGGAGACCACGAGCCCGCCGAGGCAGCTGCCCCGCCGGCTGCGCAGCACCACCACCTGCCCGTCGCGCAGCCCGCGGTCGGCGGCGTCCTGCGGGTGCACCCGCACCGGCTCGCGGCCGGCGACCTTCCCGGCCTGCGAGGTGGCCCCGTGGTCGAGCTGGCTGTGCAGCCGGGTCGCGGGGTTGTTGGCGACCAGGTGCAGCGGGAACTCCTCGTCGGGCACCTCGTCGGGGGCCAGCCAGACGGGGTGGCCCGGGCAGTCGTCGTACCCGAAACCGGCGACGGTCCGCGAGTGCAGCTCGACGCGGCCGCTGGGCGTGCGCAGCGGGAACCGCCCGGGGTCGGCGCGGAAGCTCGCGAGGAGGACCTTCTCGGCCGGTTCGGCGGGCAGCCGGAACTCCCCGTCGGCGACGAACCGCGCGTAGGGCGGGGCGGTGATCCCGGCGCGCGCGGCGGGCCCGGTGCGCCACTGCTCGTACAGGTGCTCGACCCACTCCCGCGCCGAGCGCCCCTCGGTGAACGACGGGCCGATGCCCAGCCGCTCGGCCAGCCCCGACAGGGTGCTGTAGTCGTCGCGCGCCTGCCCCAGCGGGGCGTGGACGCGGCCCATCGCGATGAGCCGGTCGTCGTAGCGGGCCGCGCCGAGGTCCTCGCGCTCCAGCGTCGTGGTGGAGGCGAACACGACGTCGGCGTGCCGGGCCGTGGCCGTCCAGAACGGTTCGTGGACGACGACGGTCTCGGCGGCGCGGAACGCCCGCTGCAGGCGCTGCAGGTCCTGGTGGTGGTGGAAGGGGTTGCCCCCGGCCCAGTGCACGAGCCGCAGGTGCGGGTACACCTCGTGGCGGCCGTCGACCTCGTACGGTTCCCCCGGGTGCAGGAGGGCGTCGGCGATGCGGGCGACGGGGATCCGCACCCGCAGCGGGTCGGCGAACTGCGGGAACGTCGGCAGCGGGTAGGTCCCGGCCCGTTTCCCGACGCCGCCGGTGGAGGCGTACCCGTGGCCGAAGCCCCCGCCGGGCAGCCCGATCTGGCCGATCATCGCGGCGAGCGCCACGGCCGCCCACAGCGGCTGCTCGCCGAAGCGGGTGCGGGCCACGGACCAGCTGACGGTGACCATGGTGCGGCCGCGGACGGCGCGGCGGGCGAGGTCGCGGATCGTGGCGGCGGGGATCCCGGTGAGGGGTGCGGCCCACTCGGGGGTCCGGCCGTCCAGGGACGCGAGGAACTCGGCGGAACCCTCGGTGCACCGGTCCAGGAACTCGCGGTCGTACGTGCCGTCGGTGAGCAGCACGTGGCACATCGCCAGCAGCAGCGCGGTGTCGGTGCCGGGGACCACGTCGAGCCACTGGGCGCCCAGCTCGGCGGCGAGGTCGTCGCGCAGCGGGGAGACGAGGACGAACTCGGCGCCGCGGGCGCGGGCCGCGCGCAACCGGCCCGCGACCTCGTGGCGGGTGATGCCGCCGCTGGCGACCTCGGAGTTCTTCGCGGGCAGCCCGCCGAGGGCGATGACGAGGTCGGTGTGCGCCTCGACGCTGGTCCAGGACGTCGGCGACAGCAGCGGTTCCTGGTTGCCGACGACGTGCGGCAGGAGCACCTCGCCGACGCCGTGGCTGTAGGTCCACGACGAGCGGACGGCCCCGCCGAGCAGGTGGGAGAACCGGTGCAGCTGGCTCTGGGCGTGGTGGAACCGGCCCGCGCTGGCCCAGCCGTAGGACCCGGCGAAGACGGCGCGGGGCCCGTGGTCGCCCAGGACGCGGCGGTACTCGGCCGCGACGCGGTCCAGCAGCTCGTCCCACGCCACGGGCAGGAACTCGTCCCGGCCGCGCCGGTCGTCGGGGCCGGGGCCGTCCTCCCACCAGCCCCGCCGCACGTGGGGGCGCAGCACGCGGGCCGTGGGGGTGGCCGCGACGGGGACGTTGGCCAGCAGGGCCGAGGGCGCGGGGTCGTCGGGGTGGGGGGTGATCCGCACTCCGTCGGCGGTGGCGACGGCGCCGAAGGCGCCCCAGTGCGAGGAGTGCGGGATGCTCACGCGGGCCAGTGTCCCGTCCCGCGCCGCGGGCCCCGCCCATCCCCGCCCGGTGACGATCCGGACACGATCCGCGATTCACCCGGACGGAGCACTCAAGGTGGTGCCCCGACCTGCCGAGGAGCTCGGCATGATCGCGCAGCACCGGCAGGGCCGGACGGGTGACACCGCCCGCGCCACCGCACCGTCGACCCGCCTGCGGGCCGGCGGGCCGCGGCTGGCGATCACGACGGCCGTCGTCGTGGCGGTCCTGTCCACGCTCGCACCGGCCCTCGTCGGGGCCTCGGGCCCCGAGGAGGCCCTCTGGTGGCCGGCTGCGGGGGCAGCCCTGGCCCTGGCGGTGCGGCGGCCGGCCCGGCGGTGGTGGTGCGTCGCCGGGACGCTCGTGGGGACGGTGGCCGCCAGCCACCTCCTGGACCTGGACAGGACCGGCACGGCGGTGTTCGCGAGCGCGCAGGCGCTGCAGTGCGGGGTCGGCGCCGCCGTCGTCTCCGCGCTCGGCCGAGGGGAGCCTGCGCGCTTGCGACGGGGCCGGGACGCGTGGCGGCTGACCGCCGGGACCGTCGCCGGGGTCGCCGCGGCCGCCCTGCTGGTGCAGACCGCCACCCCCGGCGCGGCCGTGACCTACGCGCTGGGCCAGCTGCTGGGCATCCTGCTGCTCGCGCCGCTGCTGCTGGTGCCGCGCGCCCGGCGCGCCGGCGACCGGCGCTCCCGGGCCGCGGTCACCGAGTGGGCGCTCGTCCTCGCCGTCTCCGTCGGCGTCTCGGCGGCCGTGTTCTGGAACGACTCCCCCGGCCCCTGGTCCTTCCTCGTCGTCGTCCCGGCCCTGTGGGGCGCCGCCCGCCTGGGGGTGGGGCGGGCGCTGTCGGGGCAGCTGGCCGTCGCCGTCGTGGCGACCACCGGCACCGCCGCCCAGCTCGGCCCCTACGGCGGCCTCGGGCTGCCGGGGTCGCTGGCCCTGCAGGCCCTGCTGTTCACCTCCGGCGCCGTCGCGCTCGTGATGTCCCTCGTGGTGCGCTCGCGGGAGCGGGCCGTCGTCATCGCCGGCAAGCGCGAGGAGGTCTTCCGCCGCACCTTCGACGACGCCCTCCTGGGCGTGGCCCTGCTGCGCCTGCGGCCCGACGGCTCGGCCGTCGTCGCCCGCGTCAACGAGCGCCTGCAGTCGATGCTGGGCACCGACGTCGCCGTCGGCTCGGACTGGTCCGAGCAGGTCCACCCCGACCACCGCGACGTGTTCGTCGAGGCCGTCGCCGAGATGGCCCTGGAGGTGGGCGAGGGCCGGCAGGCGCACTGGCACGCCGAGCTGCGGCACGGTGACGGACAGGTCTGGCTGGAGCTGGCCGCGGCCGCCTGGCCCACGCCCGGCGACGACGGCCGTCCCGGGGAGGTGGGCGCCGTCGTGCAGGTCGCCGACGTCACCCAGCGCCGGCTCGTGCAGCGCCGCCTGCGCGAGGCCGCCCTGCACGACCCGCTGACGGGCCTGCCCAACCGCACGCTGCTGGAGGACCGGCTGCGGCACGCCCTGTCCGCCGCGGCCCGCAGCGGCGACCGGGTCGCGCTGCTGTACTGCGACCTCGACGACTTCAAGCCCGTCAACGACACCGGCGGTCACGCCGCCGGCGACCACGTCCTCATCGACGTCGCCGCCCGCCTCACCGCGGCCGTGCGCCCCGGCGACACCGTCGCCCGCCTCGGCGGGGACGAGTTCGCCGTCGTGTGCCCGGACCTGCCCGACGAGGCCGCCGCCCGCGTCGTCGCCGAGCGGGTCGTCGCCGCGATGGGCGCCCCGTTCCCCGTCGCCGGGTGGGAGTTCCGGGTGGGGATCAGCGTGGGCCTGGCGATGGCCGACGCCCACCAGGACGCGACGCGGGTGCTGCAGCAGGCCGACCAGGCCATGTACGAGGCCAAGGGGTCGGGCAAGGGCCGGGTCCGCTCGGCCGGGTCCCGCACGATCGACCTGCGCACCGCCCGCGCCTGACCCCTCCTCCCCTCCCCTCTCGGTGATCAAGCACTTCGGTGATCAAGCACAGTCGTGCTTGATCACCGAAGTGCTTGATCACGGGGAGGGGAGTGCTCGATCACCGGGGGGAGGGGAAGGGGTAGCGGGGCCAGTCCCCGACGTCCTCCGCCGAGGCGATCCCGTCCAGCACCGCCTCGCGCACCACGCCCGCCGCGACCCGCTGCAGCTCCACGAGCTGCGCCACCCGCTCCCGCCGCTCCCCCGAGAGCGCCACCCCGCCCGTGGCCAGCGCGAACACCGTGTCCCCGTCGGCCAGGGTGTGGACGGGGTCCAGGGCGCGGGCCAGGCCGGCGTGCGCGGCCGTCGCCGTCCTCGACGTCTCGGCGGGGTCCAGCGCCGCGTCGGTGGCGACGACCACCAGCGTCGTGTTCAGCGGCCCCGGCACCCCCTCCCCCGGCACCTCCTCCCCCGGCGCCTCCTCCCCCGGCACCGCGTCCCCCGGCCGGGCCTGCCCCGTCAGGGGCAGCCCGACGGCGTTGACGACCGCGAGCGCCCCCACGACGGCCGCCCCGGCCCGGGCCGACGCCGTCCCGACCCCGCCCTTGAACCGGCCCCCCACGAGCGCGCCGGTCCCCGCGCCGACGACACCGCGGGCGAAGGGCCCGGGCCGGGCCGCCGCGGCGGCCTCGTACCCCATGGCCTCGGTGGGGTGGTGGGTGAACACCCCACCGCGCCCGAGGTCGAAGACGGCGGCCGCGGGCACGATCGGCACGACCTCGCCCGGGCCCGGGCCCACGGGGAACCCGCGGCCCCGCTCGGCGAGGTGGCGCTGGACGCCGTGGGCGGTGACCAGGCCGTAGGCCGACCCGCCGGTGAGGACGACCGCGTCGACGGTGGGCACGAGGGTGCGCGGGTCGAGGGCGTCGGTCTCGTGGGTGCCGGGCCCGCCGCCGCGCACGTCGACGCCGCCGACCGTCCCGGGCGGGGTGAGGACCACCGTGACGCCGGTGAGCCAGCCGTCCCCGCGGCGGGTGACGTGCCCGACCTGCAGACCGGCGACGTCCGTGAGGGACCCGCTCACGGGAAGCGCACCGCCAGCAGCGCGCAGTCGTCCTCGCCCCAGGTGCCGACCAGTTCGGCCAGCAGAACGTCCAGGAGATCGTCGAGGTCGAGGGAGCGGTTGCGCCGCAACGAGTCGCGCACCCGTTCCACACCGCCGGCCAGGCTGCGGCCGCGGTGCTCGATGAGCCCGTCGGTGTAGAGCACGAGCGTCGACCCCGGCGGCAGCGGCGCGACGTGCTCGTGGCGGGCGGCGTCGGGCAGCAGCCCCACCAGCAGGTCCGGGGGCCGGTCCAGCAGCTGCGTGCGGCCGTCGGGCAGCAGCAGCACCGGCGGCGGGTGGCCGGCGTTGGTCCAGCGCAGCAGCGGGCCGTCGGGCGAGTCCTCCACGCACGCCACGACCAGCGTCGCCAGCGCGTCGACGCCCAGCCCAGGCAGCGCCCGGTCCAGCCGCTCCACCGGCCCCGTGGGTGAGGCCCCGCCCTCCCACACGAACGCCCGCAGCAGCCCCCGCACCTGCGCCATCGTGGCCGCGGCGGCCATGTCGTGGCCGACGACGTCGCCCAGGACGAGGGTGGTCGTCCCGGCCGGGCCGACCACGACGTCGTACCAGTCCCCGCCGATCTGGTCCTCGCGCGAGGCGGGCACGTAGCGGCCCCGCACCTGCAGCCGGCCCGTCGCCTCCGGCAGCCGCGGCAGCAGCGAGGCCTGCAGGACGCGGGCGCGGGAGCGGCGCTCGGCGTCCAGCGTGGCCCGGTCCAGGGCCTGGGCCGTGAACCGCGCCAGGGCGCTCCACACGTCCGCCTCGGCCTCCAGCGTCTGCCGGGCCCCCTCCCACGCCAGGCACAGCACGCCCACGAGCCGTTCCTGCACCAGCAGCGGCAGGTACGCCGACGCTCCCGGCGGGGGGACCGGCACGTCGGGGAACGCCGCGCGCAGCTCGCGGGTGTCGGCGAACAGCAGGGGGCGGCGCTCGCGGGCGGCGGCCGCGGCCGGGACGGGGGCGTGCAGGTCGACGGTCTCCCCCGCCGCGGGCGCGCCGGGGGGCGTGTCGGGGTCGGTCAGGCGCAGCCGGCGGGGCCCGTCGGGCAGCAGCAGCCCGGACCAGGCGCCGCCGAGCTCGGAGCGGGTGACGGCGGCGACGGTGGCGCTGACCTCCTCGACGGTGCGGGCCGCGACGAGGGCGTCGCCGAGGTTGAGCAGCAGCCGGTTGCGCTCCTCCAGCAGCCGCAGCCCCAGCTCGGCGGAGCAGGCGGCGGCGAGGTCCTCCAGCGCGTCGAGGTCGTCGCTGGTCCAGAGCCGGGGCGCGCCGTCGATGGCGCACAGGACGCCCACGACGGGCGCGGCGGGGTCGGTGAGGCCCGTGCGGGGGTCCGGCAGCCGCAGCGGCACGCCCGCGTAGGCGACGACCCCGAGGTCGGGGATGGCCAGGGAGTCGCGCGTCAGGGGGTCGCGGCGGGCGTCCTCGACGGCGAACGGCTTGCCGGAGGCGACGACGTGCTGGCACAGGGAGTGGGTGAGCGGGGTCCGGCGCGCGTCCTGCCACGGCTCGGGCAGGCCGACCGCACCGGGGAAGACCTGGCCGTGGCGGCTGACCATGGACACCAGGGCGACGGGCGTGCCCAGGGCGAGGGTGCCGAGGCGGGCGAAGCGGTCGAGGTCGGGGTCCGGGCGGGCCGCCAGCAGGGTCGCCTCGGGCAGCTCTGGTGGGACCTGGTCCCCGGGCGCGTGCTGCACCGGTGCATCATCCCTGTCGGACGGTCCAGAAGCACTCCGCCGACCGGTCCGGCTTGCCGGACCGTCGCGGGGTGCCACAGTTGGACCGTCGGTCAACGACTGGTGACGGGACGATCGAGGTGGCATGGCGCGTCTGGAGCTGCGGGCTGACCCGTCGGCCGCGCGACGCACGCGTTCGTGGCTGCGGGAGCAGTTCACCGGTGTCACCCTCACCAGCCAGGCGCGCCAGACGCTGGAGCTGCTGACGACCGAGCTCGTCACGAACGCGGTCCGGCACGGCGGTGAGCCCATCGAGGTGCGGCTGCGGCGGCTGGGCGGGTCGGTGCGCGTCTCGGTCAGCGACGGCGGTGCCGGCCGGCCGCTGGTGCGGCACGTGCCGCCGACGGCGACCGGCGGGCGGGGCGTCGCGCTCGTCGACACCCTGGCCCACCGGTGGGGCGCCGACGCCGCCGGGGCCGGCAAGACCGTCTGGTTCGAGCTGGCCCTCACCTGACCCCGGGCCCGGGGGCCCGGGGCCGGCCGGCGACGGTCAGCCGAAGACGTCGGGGTCGGGGCCGGTGCGCTCGTCCCGGTTCAGCCCCGTCAGCGCGTCGACCTGCTCGGGCGACAGCTCGAAACCGGTGACGTCGAGGTTGGAGACGATCCGCTCGGGCGTCACGGACTTGGGGATGACGACGTCGCCGCGCTGCAGGTGCCAGCGGATGACGACCTGCGCGGGGGTCCGGCCCAGCTCGGTGGCGATGCCGGTGACGACGGGGTCCTCGATGAGGTTCAGGCGCTGGGCCAGCGGGCTCCACGCCTCGGTGGCGATGCCGTGCTCGGCGTTGAACGCGCGCAGGTCGTCCTGCACGAGGTAGGGGTGGACCTCGACCTGGTTGACGGTCGGGACGGTCCCGGTCTCGTCGAGCAGCTTGCGCAGGTGGGTCTTCTGGAAGTTCGAGACGCCGATGGTGCGGACCCGGCCGGAGGCCTTGATCTCCTCGAACGCCCGCCAGGTCTCGACGTAGTCGTCGGCCTGCTGGGGCCAGTGGATGAGGTACAGGTCCAGGTACTCCAGACCCAGTTTCGCCAGCGAGGCGTCGAACGCGGCGAGGGTCTTGTCGCGGCCGTGCTCGCCGTTGGCGAGCTTCGTCGTGATGAACACCTCCTCGCGCGCGATCCCGCTGGCGCGCAGGGCGTCACCCACACCGGCCTCGTTGCCGTACCCGGCGGCGGTGTCGATGTGCCGGTAGCCGGCCTGCAGGGCCTGCAGGACCACCTCGGCCGTCTGCTCGGCGGGGACCTGCCAGACCCCGAGGCCGAGCTGGGGGATCTGGACTCCGTCGTTCAGCGTCTTCAGGGGAACGTTCACGCCGGGAACCCTACGGCGGGGAGCCGACCCCGGCGCGGCGGGCCGTGGGCCGCTCAGCGCCGCAGCGCGGCCGTCCCCGCCGGGCGCCGGTCCAGCAGCACCGAGTCGCGCAGGTCCACCACGCGCGGGGGGTCCAGGGCGGCGCGCAGGTGGTCGGCCGCGGCCCGCACGGCGGCGGCCCCGGCGACCAGGCCGGGGTCGCTGACGAAGGCGTGGGGGGCCTCCTCGACGAGCACGCACCGGCAGTCCACCCCGGCCCCGCGCAGCCCCGCGACGTAGGCCAGGCCCTCGTCGCGCAGGGGGTCGCGCCCGGCGACGACGACGGTCGCCGGCACCGACCCGACGAGGTCGGGTGCGCGCAGCGGTGAGACGTCCGGGCGCCGCCGGGTCGCCCGGTCCGGCACGTACATGCGCCAGAACCACGCCAGGTCCTCGACCGACAGGCCGGGCCCGGCGCCGAAGTCGCGGTGCGACTCCCGGTCGAGCCGGCCGTCCAGGAGGGGGCAGAACAGCGACTGGTGCCGCAGCCGCGGGGTGTGGGCGGCGCGCGAGCGCAGCGCGAGGACGGCGGCCAGCTGCGCCCCGGCGCCGACGCCGGCGACGGCGAGCGGGCCGCGCAGCCCGGCGACGGGACCGTCGGCGAGCGCCCACAGCACCGCGGAGGCGTCGTCGAGGGCGGCGGGGTGGGGGTGCTCGGGGGCCAGCCGGTACCCGAGGCTGAGGACGGCGGTCCCGGCGCCGGCGGCGAGCCCGCGGCAGACGGCGTCGTCGCTGCCGACGTCGCCGAGCGCCCAGCCGCCCCGGTGCAGGAACAGGACCGTCCCGCGGTGACCCCGGCGCGGGACGTAGGTGCGGGCCGGCAGCGGGCCGGCGGCCCCGCGCACGACGACGTCGCGGACCTCCAGGACGTCGTCGTCGTGCGGTTCCCGGTGGCGGGCGCGGGCGCGGGCGCGGGCGACGGCGAGCCCGGCGAGGTGGCGCGGCGGGAGGTGGCCCCCGGGCGGTGCGGGGGACGTCGGGGCGGCCGCGAGGGCGGTCCCGTGCTCGGCGCGGTCCACGTGGACTCCTTCCGCGGGGGGCTCCCGGGCGGGGCCCTGGACCGATCCTCGCCGTCCGCGGTCCCGGGCGGGTTTCGCGCGTGTGACGTCTTCGTTTCCCCGCGCGGCCCCGCGCCGGGGCGGCGGGCGGTCCCGGCAGGATGGGCCCATGGACCTCGCCGCGTTCACCGCCGCCCTGCCGAAGGTCGAGCTCCACCTCCACCTCGAGGGGACCCTCGAACCGGACCTGAAGCTGGAGCTGGCGCGCCGCAACGGCGTCGACATCGGCCAGACGACGGTGGAGGAGGTCCGCGCGTCGTACGTCTTCGACTCCCTGGCCTCCTTCCTGTCCGTGTACTACCCCGCGATGGACGTCCTGGTGACGCGCGCGGACTTCCGGGACCTGGCGATGGCCTACTTCGCGCGGGCCGCCGCGCAGAACGTCCGGCACGCCGAGGTGTTCTTCGACCCGCAGGTCCACGTGGCGCGGGGCGTGGCGCTGGAGGACGTGGTGCTGGGGTACCACGACGCCGTCGTGGACGCCGAGCGGCAGTTCGGGATGAGCGCCGGGCTGATCGCGTGCCTGGTCCGGGACCTGCCGCTGGAGGGCGCCGAGGCGGTCGTGGACGGGTTGCTGGGGTTCGCCGACCGGATCGTCGGCATCGGCCTGGACTCCGACGAGCGGGGCAACCCGCCGGCGCGGTTCGCGCACCTGTTCGCCCGGGCCCGCGCGGCGGGCCTGAAGGTGACGGTGCACTGCGACGTGGACCAGGAGGACACCACCGAGCACCTGCGGCAGGCGCTGGAGGAGATCGTCGTGGACCGCCTCGACCACGGCACGAACGTCGTGGAGGACCCGCGGCTGCTGGAGCTGGTCCGCACCCGCGGGACGGGCCTGACGTGCTGCCCGGTCTCGAACGCGTTCGTGACGGGCGACTCCAAGGCGGCCGTGATCGCGCAGCTGCTGCGCAGCGGGGTGCGGGTCACCGTGAACTCCGACGACCCGGCCTACTTCGGCGGGTACGTGACGGAGAACCTCGTCCGCCTGACGCAGGAGGCGGACCTCACCCCGGACGAGCTGGTGCAGCTGCAGCGCAACGCGATCGAGGTGTCGTGGGCCAGCGGGGAGGTCAAGGAGGGTTTCCTCGCCGAGCTGGACGCCTACGAGGCCCTGGTCGCTCCCCCGCTCTGAGGGCCCGGCGGGCGGCGCGGCGGCCCGCCGGGCCGTGGGGTCAGCGGGGCAGGACGAGCGCCACGACGGCGGTGGCCCCTGCGAGCTTCACGCGAGGATCCCTCCGGGGGTGTCCCGGGCGGTGACCGGGGCGGGGCGGGTGGCGGCCGGGCGCAGCAGCACGGCCGTGGCGAGGAGGACGAGGAGCAGGACGGCGGCCGCGACGAGCAGCCCGTCGTGGACGGCGGGGGTGAGCGCGCCGCCGTGGGCGGGGAGGCGGTGGGTGACGACGGTCCCCAGGACGCTGCCGCCGAGGGCGGTGCCGACCTGGCGGACGGTGGTGACGACCGCCCCGGCCATGCCGGTCAGCTCCGGGGCGACACCGCCGACGACGAGGGCCGTGGTGGGGGCGATGAGCAGCCCGAGCCCGGCGCCGACGAGGACGAACCCGGCCGCTTCGCGCCCGTACCCGGTGGTGGCGCCGTGCAGGACGAGGACCCCGGCGACGGTGGAGGCCAGCCCGGCGGTGAGGGTGGCGCGGGCCCCGGCCCGGGCCACGACGGCGGCGGCCAGGGAGCTGACGACGACGTAGGCGACCGTGAGCGGCAGGAGCCGGGTCCCGGAGGCGAGCGGGGAGAACCCCTGGGCGCGCTGCATCTGCAGGGTGGCGAGCAGCGCGAGGCCGGTGAAGGAGAACAGGGCGACGCCCGCGACGAGCAGGGCGGCGACGGAGCGCCGGTCGGCGAAGACGCCGAACCGCACGACGGGCCGGGCGCTGCGGCGTTCGACGGCGACGAAGCCCGCGGCGGCCAGGGCGGTGCCGAGGGCGGCGAGCAGCGGGACGGGGGCGGTGAACCCCGCGCGCCCGCCCTCGACGACGGTGACGACGAGACCGGCGACGGCCGCGGTGGCCAGCGCGGTCCCGGGCACGTCGACCCCGCGGCCGGGCACCCGCGGGTCGGGCAGGGCGAACGGGGAGGCGGCGAGCACGACGACGGCGACGGCGACGTCGACGAGGAACACGACGTGCCAGGTCCAGGCGTTGAGCAGGGCCCCGGCGACGACGGGCCCGACAGCGAGCCCGATGCCGGAGCAGGCGGCCCAGACGCCGACGGCGGAGGCCCGGCGGCGGGGGTCGGTGAAGGCCCCGGCGACGAGGGCGAGGGAGTTGGGGACGACGAGCGCGGCGCCGGCGCCGAGGACGACCTCGCCGGTGATGACGGCGGCGGGTGAGGTGGCGGTGGCGGTGACGACGGCGCCCAGGCCCATGACGGCGGTGCCGGCCTGGAAGACGGTGCGGCGGCCGGCGAGGTCGCCGAGGGCTCCGGAGGACAGCACGAGGGCGGCCAGCGCGAGGGCGTAGGCGCTGGAGGTCCAGACGAGCTCGACGGGGCCGAGGCCGAGGTCGTCGGCGATGGAGGTGAGGGCGGAGGTGGTGGCGGTGATCGTCAGGAAGCTCATGGTCATCCCGAGGCACGCGACGGCGACGACGAGCCAGGGGTTGCGCCGCTGGGCTTTATGACGACTGTCATAGGGCATGGGGACGTTGTACCATGACGACTGTCATGAACGCGACCACGAAACCCTCGGCCCGAGACCGGGTGCTCGCCAGCGCGCGCGAGCTCATCCAGGAGCGCGGCGTCCACGGCGTCGGGATGCGCGACGTCGTCGCGCACGCCGGCGCCCCCCGCGGCTCCCTCCAGCACTACTTCCCCGGCGGCAAGGACCAGCTCGTCGCCGAGGCCCTCGCCCGCGCCGACACCGTCAGCCGCCGCGTGCTGCGGACCGCCGTGCAGGACGGCGGCCACCCCCTCGACGCCCTGCACGAGGTCTTCGAGGACTGGCGGGCCACCTTGCGCGACAGCGACTTCCGCAAGGGCTGCCCGTTCGCCGCGACCACCGTCGACACCAGCGCCGACAACCCCGTGCTGCGCGAGGCCGTCCACACCTGGTCCGCCTCCTGGCACGACGACCTCGCCACGCTGCTCGAACGCGCCGGTCTGCCCGCCGCCCGCACCCGCTCCCTGGCCACGCTCGTGCAGTCCTCGCTGCAGGGCGCCCTGCTGCTGGCCCGCGCCCACCGCTCGACCGTCCCCCTCGAGGAGGTGGAGGCCGAGCTCACCCCCCTCCTGGCGGCCCTCCTGCCTGCGCGCTGACGGGAACGGCATGATCGGGGGGTGGACTTCCGGCCGCTGGCGCACTTCACCGCGCAGGACACCTGGCTGAACGACCCGAACGGGCTGATCGTCCGGGACGGCCGGTGGCACCTGTTCTTCCAGAACAACCCCCACGGGCCGGACTGGGGGAACATGTCGTGGGGGCACGCGACGTCGCCCGACCTGCTCACCTGGACCCGGCACCCGGTCGCCATCGCCCACGAGGGGCCGGAGGCGATCTTCTCCGGCAGCGCCGTCGAGCAGGACGGACGGGTCGCCGCCGTCTACACCAGCGCCTACGCCGACGGCCGGCAGGCGCAGTCGCTGGCCTGGAGCGAGGACGGCTTCACGTTCGTCAAGGACCCCGCGAACCCGGTCCTGGACCGCGGTTCCACGGGTTTCCGCGACCCCAAGGTGTTCCGGTACGGCGACTCCTGGCGCATGGTCAGCGTGGAGGCCGACGAGCGCACGCTCCTCGTGCACGCCTCGACGGACCTGCGGTCCTGGACCGAGGTCGGCCGCTTCCGCGACGAACCCGGCACCGGGATCTGGGAGTGCCCGGACCTGTTCCCGCTGCGCCTGGACGGAGAGGAGCTCTGGGTGCTGGTCCTCAGCGTCCAGGACGCCGACGGTTCGCGCGTCGTGCACCGGGTGGGTTCGTTCGACGGGTCGGTGTTCACCGGCGGCCCGCCCCGGCTGCTCGACGCGGGGCAGGACTTCTACGCGCCGGCGACGTGGACGGGCGCACCGGCCGGCCGCCGCGTCCTGCTGGGGTGGATGGCCCAGCCGACGTACGCGGGAGCCACGCCGACGTCGCCGTGGCGCGGGGCCATGACGGCACCGCGCGACCTGTCGCTGGCCCGGGTGGACGGTTCCCCCGTCGTGGTCCAGAAGTTCTCCCCCGAGGTCACCGCGGCGTTCTCCCGCGAGGTCGCGGACCTGCCGCCCGCCGCGCTGGTCCGGTGCGGTTTCGACGGCGACGCCTCGTGGGAGTTCCGCGCGGGCCCGGACGTGCTGCGCCTGGCCGTCGAGGACGGCTCCCTGGTCGTGGACCGGCGCGCGTCGGGGCTCGTCGACTTCCACCCCCAGTTCGCCCGCGTCGACCGCCTGCCGCTCCCGGCCGGCACCACCGGGTTCTCGGTGCTGCTGGACCGGTGCTCGGTGGAGGTCCTGGCCGGGCCGCTGGCGGTGACGCAGCTGGTGTTCCCGCGCGAGCCGTTCGACGAGCTGCGCACGGGCGGGAGCGCCTCGGCCCGCGTCTTCGCCCGCTGACCCTAGGGCGGGTCTCACTTCCAGTCGAAGTACCCGATGCGCCACGCCATCCACTGCAGCCACAGGCGCAGGTGGACCGGTTCCACGTAGCACCCGGCGGAGGCGACGACCGCGTGCACGTCGGCGTCGTGCAGCGTGAGCAGGTCGGTGATCTCCGTGGCCAGGAGGTCCAGGCGCTCGTCCGTCTCCTGTTCGAGCATCAGCACCTGCTGGGACCACGCGGACTCCTCGCCCACCAGCAACGCGTCGTTGAACCACCCCCCGAGAGCAGCGGCCAGGACCGGCCACCGCCTGCGGACGTCCTCCACGTCCACCAGCGGCACCGCGTCGGCCGCGTGGACGCCCACCACGCGCACCCCGTCGCGGTGTTCCAGCACGACCCCGATCCGGCGCGTCGGCACCTCCGACACCCGCCCCGTCCCCCGGTCGAGGTGGCGGGAGACCCCGATGTCGCGCGGGGCCTCCAGGACGAGGTAGTCCCGGCGGCCGGCGATCTCTGGCAGCAGCACGTCGCCGAGCACTGCTCGCACGGTCTCACCCTCCTCCGGGTCGACCAGTCCCTCACGGACGAGCGACGACGAGCGGTGCAACGGCAGGGGCGCGACGGTCGACGGGTCGGCGGCGACCTCCGTCAACCGCAGGTCGACCCACTCGGCCCACCGCTCCCACGACGTGCCCTCCGGGGGTAGCACGAGGTTGACGTCCGCCTCGCGGTTCATCACCGCCTGCCAGTCCCCCGCCCGCGCGCGGTCGAGGACGCGGCGCCACTCGTCCCGGTACCCCACGAGGTCGCCGGGTCGCCTCAGTCCGTGCTCCAGCGCCTCGCGGGGGCACGCGCAGTCCTGGAGCTCCCCGTAGCAGGCGAGGGACACCGGGTGGCTCATCACGACGATCCTTCCAGGTAGGCGGTTCTCACGTACCACGACCCGTCGCCGCTCCTGGAGAGGACGACCTTCACCTGCTGCACGGGAACGCGGACGTGCCCGCCGTGCCCGTCCCTCGACCAGACCACACCCGCCTCGGACCCGGCCGGTGCGGTGACGCTCACGTCGACCTTCCCGAGGGCGATCTCCCGGTCGACCTGTTCGCGCCGCAACCGCAACGCGTCCGTGATCACCTTCTCGGCGCTCGCCTGGTCGGCGAAGCGCGACGCCTGGGGAGGGGGCCGCAGCACCCGCCCTCCCTCGACCGCCCCCGTGTCCAGCCTCCGCCGCAGGAACCCGTCGTCGACCTCCACGTGCCGGTCGGCGGTGTGCGCGTCCCAGAACACCTCGCTGCGCCCCAGGTCCACGCCCGCGTACAGCTCCTCCACGCTCTGCGGCAGCGGGTTCCCGTCGGCGTCGAGGTACCTCGACCACCGGTGCCCCTCGGGCAGCACCTTCCCGAGCCGCCCGCCCCGGGAGAACCCCCGCCCGACGAACGCCGCCCCGAGCGTCGCGGTCCCCGCCCCGTACCGGCCGCTGGACCAGTCGTCCCAGGCGACGGCGTCGGCGAGGGTCCGGACGGGGTGCGCCACGGCGTCGAGGAGGGCGGCGGGGGTCCGCCGGACCGTCGCCGTCCACCCGGGCGCGTCCCAGGCCCAGCCGGCGGCCAGGTAGGCGCTGTCGCGCGCGGAGTCCGCGAGGGTCCGGGCGGCGTCGTCGACGTGCTCGCCGAACCGGCGGGGCCGGCCGTCCACGTGGTCCAGGACGGCGAACATGCGCGCCGCGAACGTCTCACCCAGCTCGTCGAAGTCGGCCAGGACGGCGAGCCGGCTGCCTCCCCAGTGCTCCAGCTCGGCCCGGTCGGCGTGGAACGCGGCGAGGTCGCCGACCCCGGCGTCCACGCGCGCCTGCACCTGCGCGATCGAGGTGTCGACGCGCCGCAGCCTGGCCTGCAGGACGCCGAGCCCGAACGCGTACTCCGCGACGAGGCCGGCCCCCGCGGCGGCGGTGGACGTCAGGGCGCCCAGGTCCCCGGCGAGCTCGGCGGCGCGGTCGCCGAAACCGTCGCGGGCCACGCCGTACCACCCACCGAGCGAGGCGACGGTGGCGTCCACGCGGTCGGCGACCTGCTGCGCGCAGGCCGCGGCCGCGCGGGCCGCGGCGGCCGTGGCGTCGGCCGCCTCGACCGACAGCGTCGACAACTCGTCCACGCGCACCTCCTCCCGGTCCGCGGACGCTAGGCCGGGCGCGGGGAACCGCCCCGCCGTCCGTCCACAGGCCCGCACCGGCCACCACGGTCCGGACGCGGCGGTCGACCCCCGGTCACCCCGGCACCGGGAAACCGGTGGACGCCCGCCGGGGCGCGTGCCACGGTGGGTGGGTGAGTCTCAGCAGCGGGTGCCCCAGCGGGCACCGCACGACGACGCCGGTCCACTCCCGGCGTCGCGGTCAGCGCTGAGCTGAACCCGTCCGAGCCCCGGGGGTCACCCCCGGGCTCCCCCCGTGCCCGGGAACCCCCTGACCGCAGGAGGAACCCCGTGAACGACCAGCAGCACTCCCACGTCGGCCGTGGGCTCGACCTGTTCGACACCTCCCCGCTCGTGGGTCCCGGGTTGCCGCTGTGGCTGCCCGACGGCGCCGTGGTCCGCGGTGAGCTCGAACGCTTCGCCCTCGACCTGTCGGTGCGCACCGGCTGCCGGCGCGTGCACACCCCCGTCCTCGCCAAGCGCGAGCTGTTCGAGCGCTCGGGGCACTGGCAGAAGTTCTCCGCCGACATGTTCGCGCCCGTCCGCGTGGGCGCGGAGGAGTACGTGCTGCGCCCGGCGAACTGCCCGCACCACACCCAGGTGTACGCGGCCCGGCCGCACAGCTACCGGGACCTGCCCGTCCGGTACGCCGAGCTGGGGTCGATGTTCCGCAGCGAGCTGTCCGGCGTCCTCACCGGTCTGCGCCGGGTGCGGCAGATCAACCTCGACGACGCGCACTCGTTCTGCCGCCCCGACCAGGTCGTGGAGGAGGTGCGGCTGGCGCTGTCGGCGATCGAGGAGGCGTACGCGGTGCTGGGGATCCCGGTCGCCCGGTTCCGCCTGTCGGTCCGCGGGGACAGGGGTGCGCACCTGGGCGACGACGAGGTGTGGCGGCGCGCCGAGGACCAGCTGCGGCAGGCCCTGGGCGACCGCCCCCACGACGTGGCGCCGGGCGAGGCGGCGTTCTACGGACCCAAGGTCGACGTGCAGGTCGCCGACGCCGCGGGCCGGGAGGAGACCCTGTCGACCGTCCAGGTCGACCACGTGCAACCGGAACGGTTCGGCCTGGAGTACGTGGGCCGCGACGGCGCTCGGCACCGGCCCGTGATGGTCCACCGCGGGTTGCTGAGCTCGGTCGAACGCCTCGTGGCGGTGCTGCTGGAACGCGACGGCGGGCGGCTGCCCACCTGGCTGTCCCCGGTCCAGCTGCGGGTCCTGCCGGTCAGCGGCGAGCGCCACGGCGAGCGGGCCGCGGCGGTCGCCCGGGGGTTCGCGGGCCTGCGGGTGCAGGTGGACGCCGACGGTCCGCTGAACCGGCGGCTGCGCGAGGCCCGGGCGCAGCGCGTCGCGCACGTGGCGGTCGTGGGGGACGCCGAGGTCGCGGACGGTTCGGTGGCCGTCGGGGGCCGGAACGTCCCCGTCGGGCGGTTCCACCGCGAACTCCTCGACGAGGTGGCGCGCCGCGCCCGCTGAACCGCGCCCGTTGAACCCCTCCGCTGGACCGCGGCCGCCCGGACCTCAGCCGGCGAGGGCGGCCGCCGCCGCGCGCCGCCGGGCCAGGACCGGCTGCAGGGCCAGCACCCCGGCCACGGCGACGGCCGCGACGAGGGGGACGGTGCCGCACAGGGCCATGCCCGCGCGGACCCCGACGTGCTCGGTGACCCACCCCACGACGGGCCCGCCGATCGGGGTGCCGCCCATGAACACCAGGGCGTACAGGCCCATCACCCGACCGCGGTACTCGTGGTCGACCCACAGCTGCACCGAGGAGTTCGCGATGGCCTGGAAGGCGAGGTTCGTGACGCCCATGACGACCAGGGCCACCACGAAGGACCCGAGGTTCGGCGCGAGCGCCGCGAGGGTCTGCGCCACGCCGAAACCCGCGCCGAGCAGCAGGATCAGCCGGAGCCGGGAGTGGCTGCGGGCGCCGGCCAGCAGCGCCCCGGCGATGGACCCGACGGCCAGGACGACGTTGAACGTGCCGTAGAGCCCGGCGCCGGCGTCGAACGTGTCCGAGGCCATGGCGGTCAGCACGACGGGGAAGTTCAGCCCGAAGGTGCCGAAGACCCCGACGAGGGCGATGGTCCAGCCCACGTGCGGGCGGTCGGCGACGTACCGCAGCGCCGACCGCAACTGCCCGCGGGCGCGGGGGACGGCCGCGGGGGGCTGCAGCTCGGCGGTGCGCATCGAGGACAGGGTGATCGTGGGTCCCACGTAGAGCAGGGCGTTGACGGCGAACGCCCAGCCGGGGCCGACGGTCCCGATGAGCACGCTCGACAGCGCGGGCCCGACGAGGCGGGTGCTCTGGAACACCGCGGCGTTGAGCGCGACCGCGTTGCGCAGGTGCTGCGGCGGGACGACCTCGCCGACGAAGGCCTGCCGCGTGGGGTTGTCGAGGGCGATGACGAACCCGGCGACCAGGGCCAGCGCGTAGATCGCGCCGACGGTGACGTGCCCGGTGGTGGTGAGCACGGCGAGCGTGGCCGCGACGCTGGCGCTGCACAGCTGCGTGACGATCAGGATGGTCCGCTTGGGGTAGCGGTCGGCGATCATCCCGCCGTGCATCCCGAACAGCAGGATCGGCAGGAACTGCAGCGCCATGGCGATGCCGACGGCAGCCGGGGAGTGCGTGAGTTCGAGGGTGAGCCAGTCGAGGGCGATGTTCTGCACCCACACGCCGGTGTTGGCGAAGGCCTGGCCGGTGGCGTAGATCCGGAAGTTCCGCACGCGCAGGGCGGCGAAGGTGGCCCGCCCGGTGGGTGCGGCGGTGGGCGCCGTGGTGGGTGCGGTGGTGGTCGGGGTGGGTTCTGCGCCGGCTTCGGCGGCTGCCGGTGTCACGGACTGGTACCTCTCGTGCTGTCCCGCGGGGTGTCGGTCGGGGGCGGTGACCCGGGGCCACCGACGTCGCTCCCCCATCATCGGGTCCCACCGCGCTATGCTGCAGCTCGGTAGACGGCTTATCAGTCATCACGTGTCGTGATGACGGCGCGATGGAGCGGGGCGGTGGCGGTGGCCCAGGGACCGACGGGGACGTTCGAGCCGGTGCAGCTGCGCTCCTTCCTGGCCGTCGCGCAGACCCACTCCTTCACCCAGGCCGCCGCCCGGCTGGGGGTCCGGCAGTCCACCGTCAGCCAGCACCTGCGCAAGCTGGAGGACTCCGTGGGCCGCCAGCTCGTGCACCGCGACACCCACTCGGTCGCCCTCACCCCCGACGGCGAGGCCATGATCGGTTTCGCGCGCTCCATCCTCGCCTCCCACGAGCAGGCCGCCGCGTACTTCTCCGGGGCCCGGCCCGTGGGGCGGCTGCGCATCGGGATGTCGGACGACCTGGCCCTGACCCGGCTGCCGCAGATCCTGCGGGACTTCCGCTCCGAGAACCCCCGCGTCGACCTCGAGCTCACCGTCGACCAGTCCGGCACCCTGCACCGCCGGCTGGAGAACGACCGCCTGGACATCTTCATCGGCAAGCGGCCCCCCCGTTCCGGCGAGGGCGAGCTGGTCAAGCGCGAACGGCTCGTCTGGGTGGGCAACCCCTCGACCCGGCTCGACCTGACCCAGCCGGTCCCCCTGGCGGTCTACCCCTCCCCCTCGCTGAGCGGGGCCGCGATGCACGAGGCCCTCGACCGGGTCGGGATCGGCTACCGCTCCGCGTGCGTGTGCCGCGGCGTCAACGGGCTCATCGCCGCCGTCGCCGCTGGCATCGGCGTCTCCTGCCTGGCCAGCTCCCTGGTCCCCGTCCAGCTCGTCGCCCTCGGCGCGCAGCACAAGCTGCCCGAACTGGGGCAGATCGACCTCGTGCTGCTCACCAACCCCAAGACGCGGGACCGCCCGGCCTCCCGCGCCCTGGCCGCGGCCGTCCTGTCCAGCGGCCCCTCCAGCCTGTCGCGCTCGGTCTGAGCACCCTCCGGCGGGACGTCCACCGCCGGCGTCGCTACGGTGCGGGAGTGCTCGACGGCCTGCACCACCACCTCCGGGTCATCACGCGGCCGGAGGTCGCGGCCGACCTGCCGACCCTGCTGCGCGCCGCCAGCCGCGCCGCCCGGGACGCGACCGGGGCCGACCACTGCGTCGTCCGGTTCGCCGGCACCGACGCGCACCGCCCCCTGCACCTCCTCGACGGCGACGTGCTCCTCGACCCCGACGCACCCGCCACCGCCGGGCCCGGCACCCACCGCGACCTGACCGTGCCGGGGCTGGCCCGCACGGCCCCGCACGCCGTGGTCGCCCCCCTGGACGCCGCGGGCGCCCGCGGGACCCTCCTGCTGACCCGCGAGCGGCCCTTCGACGCCGAGGAGGAGCAGGCCGCGGCCGTTCTGGCCCTGACCCTGGGGATGGCCGTCGAGACGACCCTGCTGGCCGCGGCCGAGCGGTCCGCGGCCCGCTCGGCGGCCCGCTCGGCCCTGCTCGAACGCATCACGGGGCTGCTGCAGACGAGCGCCACGACCGCCGAGATCACCGCCCGCATCCCCGCCGCCGTCCTCGACGTCCTGGACTGCCTGTCGTCGTCCCTGCACGTCCTCGACGGCGACGACCTCGTCGGCGAGCGCCACCCGCAGTGGCCGCAGGAGTGGCGCGACCGCGTCCAGCGCAGCCACCGGCTGGCCGACACCCCCGTCGCCGAGGCCGTCCGCACCGGCCGCCCCCTCGTCGTGACCCGCGAGGAGGTGGGGCGCTACCGGGGCCTGGACGGCCTGGACCCCGAGGTCGTCGGCGTCACCCTCGTCGTCCCGCTCGCCGGGCGCGACGACCAGGTCCTCGGCGCGCTCACCGTGAACTGGGGCGACCGGTCCCCCCTGGACCACGCCGACCTGGACCTGTTCGCCGGTGTCGCGCTGCAGGTCGCCGTCGCGCTCGAACGCGCCCACCTGCTCGACGCCGAACGGTCCTCCCGCGAAGCCCTGTCCCGCTCCCACGAGGCGCTGGACCGGCTGGCCCGCGACCTGCAGCGCGGTCTGCTGCCCAGCCGCCTGCCCCACCACAACGGCCTGCAGATCGCGACGCGCTACGCCCCGGCCCTGGCGGGCGCCGAGATCGGCGGCGACTGGTACGACGCCGTGCAGAGCGGGGACGACGTCACGCTCATCATCGGCGACGTCCAGGGCCACAGCACGCGCGCGGCGGGCCTCATGGGTCAGCTGCGGACGGCGGTGCGCGCGTACGTCAGCGAGGGCCACGACCCCACCGCCGCGCTGGAGCGCACGAACCGGCTGCTGGTCGACCTGGACGCCGAGCGGTTCGCGACCTGCTGCCTGGTGCGGCTGGACACCGCGGCCGGGATCCTGTCGGTGGCCTCGGCCGGGCACCAGCCGCCGCTGGTCGTCGACGAGTCGGGGTTCCACGAGGTCGCCGTCGACCCCGGCCCGCCGCTGGGGGTCGACCGCGACGCCACCTACCCGGGCACGCGGTACCGGCTGCTGGGGCGCAGCGCGGTCGTGCTGCACACCGACGGGGTCGTCGAGGTCCTCGGGGAGGGCTCCGAACGCGGTGAGCGGGTGCTGCGCCGGACGCTGCACGAGGCCCTCGCGGGGGACCCGGGCCGGTCCGCCGAGTTCCTCGCCACGGCCGTCATGGCCGCGATCCCGCACGAGCTCACCGACGACGCGGCCATGCTCGTGGCGACGTTCGCGGGCACGGTCGCCGGGCGCCTGGAGGCGTCCTCGTGGCTGCCGCCGGACATCCGCGCGGTCGCCACGGCCCGGGAGTTCCTGCGCGACCGGCTCACGGCCTGGTCCACCGACGAGCTGCTCGACGAGGCCGAGCTCGTGCTGTCCGAGCTCGTCACCAACGCCCTCGTCCACACCGGCGGCGGCGCCGGGCTGACCCTGCGCTTCGACGGCGCCGAGCGGCGGCTGACCATCGCCGTCGAGGACACCTCCCCCCGCGCCCCGCACGAGCGGGCCATGACCCCCGACGCCCTGGGCGGGCGGGGCCTGGGCATCGTCGAGGCCGTCGCCGACGCCTGGGGCGTGCGGCCGGGGCCGCACGGCAAGACGGTGTGGGCCGAGCTGGCGGTCGAGGCGGACTGACCCGGGGCGTCCGCGAGCGGCGCGCTCAGGCCGCGACCGGCCGCTCGGCCGACAGCGTCTCCGCGCTGCGGGTGCGAGCCGTCTTGGCCCAGCCGCTGCGCCCGCGCACCACCCGCACCACGGCCCACCACCCGGCGACGTACCAGAGCCAGGCGTACAGCACGTACAGGTGCGCGAAGAGCAGCACCCGCCACGGCGCCAGCCGCGTCCTGTGCCAGTACACGAAGGCCAGTACGGGCACGAGCCCGAACGTGATGGCGTACGCACCGCACCAGCGCCACCAGGGCACCTGGTCCAGGTGCGCCAGCGGGTGCGAGCCGTCCACCGCGAGCAGCGCGACCCACGTCACGAGCAGGACCGGCAGCAGGCTGGTGAGCAGGATGACCAGCGGGGCCACCAGGTGGTGCAGCAGGTCCAGGCTGGCGGTCAGCGGCAGCGGTGAACTCACGATGAGCGGGACCCGGCGCAGGCACTGCAGGTGACCCTGGAACCAGCGCGTCCGCTGCCGCAGCAGGCGCTTGACGGAGACGACGGCCTGCTGGGCGACGAACGTGGTGTGGCAGTAGCGGTTCGCCCACCCCATCGCCAGCATCCGGATGCCCAGGTCGAGGTCCTCGGTGAGGCACTCGGTCCACGGTTCGGCGCCCAGGTCCCGCAGCGTGCGCAACCGGGCGAACTGCCCGTTGCCCCCGAGGCCCACGCTGCCGGTGCGCATCCGCCCCCGCTGGTAGACCTCGGTGAAGACGACGAACTCGAAGTCCTGCATGCGGGCCAGCAGCGACTCGGCGACGTTGTACATGCGGACCCCGACCTGCACCGCACCGACGCGGGGGTCGGCGAAGTGCCGGGCCGCCTCCGCGAACATGGTCACGTCCGGTCGGCCGTCGGCGTCGAGGACGACCACGACGACGTCGTCCTCGGGGTACCCCGCGACGAGGGCCGAGCCGGCGAGCCGGCCGAAGGCGTCGTTGAGCGCCTTCCCCTTGCCCTGCCGGGCGACGGGGAGCTGACGGTTGTGCAGGTGGATGCGGTCGTCGACGCGGGCGTGGGCCGTGACGAGGGCCTCCGTCGCGTCGGCGCTGCCGTCGTTCACCACGACGACCCGCAGGTTGGTCACGTCGAGGGCACGCAGGCGGTGCAGCGTGCGGTCGATGACCACGCCCTCGTCCAGGCAGGGGATGAGGACGACGAACAGCAGGTCGCGAGGGGGGTCCGCCGGGGGGCGCCGGTCCAGGCGCGACAGGACGAACATCACCAGGCTGTGCGAGAGGAACACGGCGATCGTGACGCTGATCGGGAGGGTGCCGTTCACGGCGGCTCGTTCACGGTCGGGCGGCGACCGCTTCGGGCCGCTGCGACGCGGCGGCCGTCAGGTCCCGGTCCAGCCGCTCGAGGATGCGCGCCGACGCGTGGCCGTCGCCGAAGGGGTTGTCGACTGAACGCATCCGCCGCAACGCTCCGGGGTCGTCGATGAGGTCGAGCGCGGCGCGCCGGACGTCGTCGGGGTCGGTCCCGACCAAGGCAGCCGCCCCTGCCCGCACGGCCTCGGGCCGCTCGGTGGTGCGTCGCAGCACCAGCACCGGCACGTCGAGCGAGGGAGCCTCCTCCTGCACTCCGCCGGAGTCGGTCAGCACGAGGTCGGCCCGGGACAGCGTGGCGGTGAAGTCGAGGTAGTCCAGCGGCTCGGTGATCCGCACGCGGGGGTGGTCCCCGAGGACGGGCAGGACGACGTCGCGCACGGCCGGGCTGCGGTGCAGGGGGAGCACCACTTCCGCGTCCCGGGCGTCGGCGACGTCGGCGACCGCGCGCGCCAGGGCCGCCATGACGGCTCCCTGGTTCTCCCGGCGGTGCAGGGTGACGACGATCCGGGGGCCGGTGCGGCGCCGGGCCCCCTCGGGGGCGAACGCGGAGGTTCCCAGGCCGCGACCCACGACCCAGAGCAGGTTGTCGACGACGGTGTTCCCGGTGACCTCGATGTCCCCCACGGGAACCCCTTCGCGCAGGAGGTTCGTCCCCGCGGGGAGGGTCGGGGCGAAGTGCCAGCGCGCGAGCCGGCTCACCAGGCGCCGGTTCAGCTCCTCGGGGAACGGGTCGGTGAGGACACCGGACCGCAGGCCCGCTTCGACGTGGGCGACGGGCAGCCCGGCGTAGAAGGCGGCGAGCGCTCCGCACAGCGCCGTCGTCGTGTCCCCCTGCACGACGACCGCGTCGTAGGGGCCGTCCGCGACGACCGCTCCCAGTTGCCCGGACAACCGGGACGTGAGGCCGTGCAGGTCCTGGCGCTCGCGCATCACGTCGAGCTGGACGTCGACGCGCACCTGGAGGGCGGACAGCATCTGGTCGAGCATCTCCCGGTGCTGACCGGTGCTGACGACGACGGGTTCGAAACCCGCCGCCTCCTCCATGGCCCGCACGACGGGAGCGAGCTTGACGGCCTCCGGTCGAGTACCGACGACGACCAGGACGCGGTGCGGGCACGACCCGCTCACGCCGCCGCCCTCCCCGGCAGGGGCGGGGAGAGGGTTTCCTCCGGCAGCACCACCACTTCCCGGCGCAGCAGGGCGTGGTGCGCCCCGCGGCGACCGGTCACCTTGGCGAGGACCGTGAGGAGGGCCAGCACGACGAGGGCCGTGAGGTAGACGGCGAACAGCGCTCCGACAGCAGGGAACAGTTGCATCGAGACGACGTCTGCAGGGTGGGGGACGGCGGTCGCCGACGCGACCGCGCCCGCAGCGGGGGACGTCTGTGGTGACACCGGGATGGGCATGGGAACTCCTTGCCGGAGGCCGCGGGGAGGTGCTGGGGTGAGGTTGGACCTTCCCCGTCGCCAAGGGAAGCCAGTTCCAGGAAAATCATGGAAAACGACCAAGTGGTACCGAGTTCCCCTCCGCCAGCGTGACAGCTCAAACACGTAGCGCTTTCAGTTCCGGCGAGACCTGGACAACTGGCGGTACGGGGTCCACCGTGTGCCTGCCGGAGATCGCCCGGAACAGCGGAGTTCCCCGCGGCCGGCTGCACCGCACCCACCGGTGCGGTCGACGTCCCAGGAGGCGTTCATGTGCGGCATCTTGGCCGGGAGGCGGACCCGGGACCTCGTGGACGTCGTGCTGAGCGGTCTGCGCGCCCTGGAGTACCGCGGGTACGACTCCGCGGGCGTCGCGGTGCTGACCCCCGGCTCGGAACTGGTCGACCGCAGACGTTCGACGGGCCGGCTGGCCGACCTCGAGTTCCGCCTCCTGGCCGATCCCCTCCCACCGGGCGCCGTCCTGGGGATCGGCCACACGCGCTGGGCCACGCACGGCGGGATCAGCGAGGGCAACGCCCACCCGCACTGCGACTGCACGGGCCGCGTCGCCGTCGTGCACAACGGGATCGTCACCAACGCCGCCGAGATCGCGTCCCTGCTCGTCACCCGCGGGCACCGCCTCACCTCCGGCGTCGACAGCGAGGTCGTCGCCCACCTCGTCAAGGAGGAACTGGACCTGGGGTGGGACCTCGCGGCCGCCGTGCGCATCACCACCCGCCGGCTCGAGGGTTCGTGGGCGCTGGCCGTGCTGGCGGCCGGCCACGACTCCGTCGTCCTGACCGCGAGGAACTCCCCGCTGGTCGTCGGCACGGGCCAGGAGGGGAACGCGGCGGCCAGCGACCCGGTCGCCCTCGTGGGCACGTGCGAGGAGGTGAGCTTCCTGGACGACGACGACCTCGTCGAACTCGGCGAGGACGTGCGCTGGTTCGACCACCACGACCTGGCGGTGCAGCGCGCGACGACGCGACTCCGGTGGCGACCGGAGCAGACGGGAACCGGTGCCCACGCCGACCGCACCGCCCGCGAGATCGACGAACAGGCCGACCACGCGGCGGAGCTGGTGCGGACGTGGGTCCCCTCCGTCCGTTCAGGGAGGGTCTGGGACCAGCTGGCTCTCCCCGTGCCCGAACGGGTCCGCTTCCTCGCCTGCGGCAGTTCCCGGCACGCGGCGGAGGTGGGGGCCAGGGTGCTGCGGCGGCTCGCCGGCACGCCCTGCGAGGTGACCGTCGCGTCCGAGCACGATCCCGCGGACCAGGTCCCCGGCGAGCTGACGGTCGCGGTGTCGCAGTCCGGCGAGACCGCCGACGTGCTCCGCGCCCTCGACGCCCTGCCGGGACCGCTGCTGGCCGTCACCAACTCCCCCACGTCGAGCCTGGCCCGCCGCGCCGACGCCGTGTTCGACCTCGGAGTCGGCCCGGAACTCGGTGTCGCCGCCACGAAGACGTTCACGGCCCAGGTCCTGGCCGGCGTGTTCCTGGCCCTGTCCTCCGCCGTGGCGCGGGGACGACTGCCCCGGTCGTCGACCGCCGAGCTCCTCGACGAGCTGTCCGCGACGCCCGAGGCTCTGCACCGGGCGGGGAGGCTGGCCCTGCACCGCGCCGACGAGCTCGCCGAGCGGCTGGCCCCGCAGCCCGGCTTCCTCTTCGTCGCCCGCGGGGCAGCGCTGCCGTACGCGGCCGAAGGGGCGCTGAAGCTGGAGGAACTGACGTACCGGTGGGCGCAGTGCCACCCCGCGGGGGAGTTCAAGCACGGGCCCCTCGCCCTGGTCGAGCCCGGAACCCCCGTCGTGGTCGTCGAGGACGGAGCGGCGGCGCTGGACACCATCGTGCACGAGGTCTCCGCCCGGGGGGCCGACGTGCTCCGCGTCGGGTGGGGCGAGGGCTGCGCGTTCGGCGTCCTGGACCGCCCCGAACCGCACGCCTGGGGACCCCTGGAATCCATCGCCGCGCTCCAGCACCTGGCTCGCACGCTGGCCGCGCGACTGGGCCGGGACGTCGACCGGCCCCGCAACCTCGCCAAGTCCGTCACCGTCGTCTGACCCCGAGGAGCACCCCGTGACCCGTGAGCACCCGCACCACCCCGTCCGCCGTGGCGTCGACCGCCGCGAGGCGTTGCGCGCCGCCGGCGCCACCGGGCTGGCCGCGGCCCTCGCGCTGCCCCTGGCCACCTCCGCCGCGGCGGCCCGGCCCCCCGGCAGCCGCCGCGGCAAGCACCACTCGTTGTCCGACGTCGGCAAGCTGGTCGCTCCCCCACCTCCGCCGGAGCGACGCCCCCGCGGACCCCGGCGCGCCACCCAGCCACCGACCGCCCCGCTGCCGGCCCCGCCGGTACCCCCGGGCGCCACCCTGACCGCCGCGGCGGTCACCAGCGCCACCGGGACCGGCCTGAGCACGGCGACCAAGACGCTGATCGTCTACGACGACAGCGGTCCGTGGGGGTGGTTGGGGGAGCTGTACGCGCAGCAGACGGCGAACCTCGTCTCGCACTTCGGGAGTTGGACGACGCTGCCCACCCGGTCGTACACGGCCGGCCTGCTCTCGTCGCACACGGCGCTGGTGTACCTGGGTTCCACCTACGACGAACCCTTGCCCGCCGCCCTGCTCAGCGACGTCACCGCCACGACGAAGCCCGTCATCTGGGTGTACGACAACATCTGGCAGCTCACGGCCGCCGACACGGGCTTCGCCACCCGCAGGGGGTGGACGTGGAAGCAGTTCGACACCAGCGCCGTCGCGACCGTCACCTACCAGGGGCAGTCCCTTCGCCGGGACACCGTCAACCAGTCCGGGATCATGGACGTCGTGGTGAGCGACGCGTCCAGGGCCAGCGTGCTGGCCACGGCGCAGCGGCCCGACGGGACGTCGTTCCCGTGGGCGACCCGGTCGGGCACCTTCACCTACGTCGGGGAGGTGCCCTTCGCCTACGTCGACCACGGCGACCGCTACCTCGCGTTCGCCGACCTGCTCTTCGACGCGCTCGCCCCCGCGACGGCCACCCGGCACCGGGCGATGGTCCGCATCGAGGACGTCGGCCCGGACGCCGACCCGACCGAGATCCGCGCCGTGGCCGACTACCTGGCCTCCCAGTCGGTCCCGTTCACCCTCGCGGTCTACCCGCGCTACGTGGACCCGCTGGGAACCCTGAACGACGGGGTCGCCGAGGACTACACGCTCTCGGCGGTGCCCGCGGTCGTGAACGCCCTGAAGTACGCGAAGACCAGGGGCGGCACGATCCTGATGCACGGGTACACCCACCAGTACTCCACCGTGGCGAACCCGTACGACGGGGTGAGCGCGAACGACTTCGAGTTCTTCCGCGCCCACGTAGACGCCTCGAACACCGTCGTCTACGACGGCCCCGTCCCGGAGGACTCGACAACCTGGGCCACCGCCCGGCTCACGTCGTCCGACAGCGTCTTCACCGCTACCCGGCTCGGGTCACCGACCATCTTCGAGTTCCCGCACTACGCGGGCAGCGCCACCGACTACCGGGCCGTCGCTGCGAGGTTCGCCACCCGCTACGACCGGGGTCTCTACTTCGGCGGCCTGCTCACCGGTGCGGTCGACAGCACCCGCCTCAACGGGCAGTACTTCCCCTACGCCGTCAAGGACCTCTACGGCACGAAGGTCTTGCCCGAGTGCGTCGGCAACGTCGAACCCGAGCCCTTCAACAACCACCCCGCCCGCCTGCCCGCGGACCTCGTCGCGACCGCCCGGGCCAACCTCGTCGTGCGCGACGGTTTCGCGAGCTTCTTCTACCACCCCTACCTCGGGATCACCTACCTGCAGCAGGTGGTCACCGGGATCAAGGCACTGGGTTACACGTTCGTCGCCGCCGGCAGCGTGTGATACCTCGTGCCTCGACCCGAACCAAGTGACGCACCGGTGGCCGGCCACCGCGGTGGAGGAGGAGCGGCCGACTTGAGGGTCGTGACACCTGGACCCTCACCGTGGCGCACGGCCCGACGGCGCACGCTCGCCGCCGCGCTCGTGCTGCTCGTCGCGGCGGGCGCGGCCACCGGCTCGTGGTGGTGGTCGCACCCGGCCGAGGTGTGGGCGGACGGTTCGGCGCACGGCGACTGGATCGCGGTGTACGACGGCCACGGGCGGACCAGTTCCCGCGGGACGGCCATCACGCTGTCCCCCGCACCGGCGAGCGACCCGGAGCAGACGCATGCCGGCCTGGTGGTGTCCGTCCGGCAGTACGGCGACCTCGACCTGCGCGCCACCGTCCACACCGTCCGGCAGCTGCGCACCGGCTCCCGCCCCAACCCCTGGGAGGTGGGCTGGCTCGTGTGGCACTACGACGCCGAGCGCCGCTTCTACTACTTCGCCCTCAAGCCCAACGGCTGGGAACTGGGCCAGGTCGACCCGTCGGCCACCGGTGGCCAGCGCTTCCTCGCCACCGGTGACGCGCCCGTGGCGGGGGACCGGCCGCACGACGTCCGCGTGCGTCAGCTCGGGGCGACGATCGACGTCTGGGTCGACCACGCCGCGGTGGTGTCGTTCACCGTCCCCGCGGATCCGGGCGTCCCGGGCGCCGTCGGCCTGTACTCCGAGGACGCCGAGGTGCGGTTCAGCGGTCTGCGGGTCGAACCCGCGACCCTGCCCTGAGCGTCCCCTCGGGCCGTGCCACCACACCTCAGCCCCGGCCCCGGCCCCGGCCCCGGCCCCGGCCCCGCAGCGTGCGCAGCCCGCGCGGCACCCTCCACGCCACCGGGGTGCCCGACGACCCCGCCCCCGGGGCGGCGAGCGCCGCGTGGACCGGCGACGGCGGGAGGGCGTCCTGCAGGAAGTACCACCAGAACGTCCCGCCGTCGCCGATGCCGTTGACGGCCGACGCGTAGAACCGCGCGACCTGCACCCGGGCGGCCGCGGTGTCACCCCGCGTGCCCCACCACCACAGCGGCCGCAAGTCCGCGGCACCGTACCCGAGTTCGGTGAGGAGCAGCCGCCGTCCCGGGTAGGCCTGGCGCAGGGTCCGCAGGACCCGGTCCAGCGAAGCCCCGAGGGGGTGCTCCTCCGGGTAGACGGACAACCCCACGTCGTCGACGTCCGTCCCCGGCAGGTTCGCCGCGGCCCAGGTGAAGACGGATTCCACCGCCTCGCCCTCCCCCAGTTGCCAGTACAGCGTGACGAGGGTGCGCGCGCTGGAGTTCTGCTTCACGTGGGTGGCGGCCCACCGCGTCTTGGCCCCGGCGTCCGGACCGGTCCACCCGCCGTTGACCTCGTTGCCGACCTCCCACGCCGCGACGTCCGGGAACGCCCGCACGTAGTCGGCCACCCGGCGCTGCCACTGCGGCTGGCTCACACCCGCGAACTGGGAGGAGTCGAGGAACTGGCCGAGGACCTGCACCCCGGACGCCCGGGCCGCGGCGACGTCGGCGCGGTAGGCCTCGGGTCCGTCCGCCACGTCGAACACGTACCGCACCCACGGCTGCCCGACCGGGGTCAGGTCGCGGACCGCGGCGAGGGCGTCGTGGCGTGACGGGTCGTCGAAGGTGACGCCGAGCACGACCGGACGGTCACCGGCGCGCTGCCGCCCCGACTCCTCCTGGACGGCCAACTGCGCGTGCACCAACGCGTCGAGCGCCTGCGCGGCCAGGGCACCACGGCGCGCGGGGTCGTCCTGCGCGCGCATCCGGGCGAGCAGGTCCGTCGCGGCCGACCGCGCCTCCTGCACCGGGACGGACGGTGAGTACCACGGCCGTTCGCGCAGCTGCAGGTCGAGTTCGACGGCGGCCTGTTCCGCGGCGGTCTCGGAGAACTCGTGGGTCCCGGCCGCCGGCAGGTCCAGGAAGAGCTGCCCGTAGCCGTCGGAGGTGTCCCACGCCAGCGCGAGGGTCACCCGCCCCGCAGGGCGGTCCAGGGCGAAGGTCCCCGGCCCCTCCTCCAGCGGCCACGGGGTCAGGACCTGCAACGTGGTGCCGTCCACGAGGAAGTCGTCGTACCCGTCGTCACCGGCACCGTTGGACTGCCGGGCCCGGAACTCCGACCACGTCAGCAACCGGCCGCCGGCGTCCCGGACGTCGAACTCCAACCGGCCGGCCGGTACGACCCCTTCGACGGCCGCCGCCGTGGACGGCCCGGGCGCCGATCGCGCGGACCGGGGACGTCCCCCGCCGGCCGAGCACGCCGCAGCAGCCACCGCGACCGTCCCCGACGCCCCGAGCCCCAGTGCCGATCTGCGGTTCACCGTGGACCTCCGCGTCCGTCGCGGGCGCCGGACCCCGCGTCCCGCCCAGTCTGGCACGGGGACGGCGCGGCCGGCCGCTGCTCGGGGTCCCGGGTCCCGGGGTCGTCGACGCGGACCGGCTCAGCCGACCCGGGCCCGCACGAGCTCCCCGAACTCCACGGGCGCCTCGAGGGGGACGAGGTGCCCCGTGGGCAGCCCGACGACCTCGGCGCCGGGGACCGCCCCGGCGAGCCGGGCGTGGAACTCCGGCGGGCAGAGGACGTCCCGCGCGCCGGAGACCACGAGCGGGGGGACCCGCAGGCGCGGCAGCCGGTCCAGCAGGCCGCAGCGGCTGTCCTGCTGCGCCAGCTGGCACCGCAGCAGGTGCTCGTCCGAGCCCATGGCCAGCACCCGCGCCACGAGGTCGGGCCGGGCGGCGGCGACGTCCGGCGGGACCAGCGCGTCGAGGACGCCCGCCTGGAGCTGGCGGGCGGAGGTCCCCGCGTCGAGGGCTGCGCACCACCGGCGCCAGGAGGCCCGCTGGGCCGGCGTCGGGCGGCCGGGGTTGACGGACGCCAGGACGAGCGCGGTCACCCGGTCCGGGGCGGCGAGGGCGAGTTCGGCGGCCACGACCGCGCCCAGCGACAGGCCGCCGAGGGCGAAGCGGGGCGGGAGCACCGCGAGCAGGTGCTCCACCTGCTCGCCCACGGTGGTCCGGTCCAGCGACGGGGTGAGGGCGTCGTCCAGCCCGCACCCCGTCCACAGGTCCGCCGTGCAGTTCATGCCCGGCAGCAGGACGAGCGGGCTCACCCCTTCACGGCACCGTCGCTGAGCCCGGCGACGAGGTACTTCTGCGCCACGAACGCGATGACGACCACGGGCAGGGTCAGCAGCAGCGACGCCGCCCCGGCCTGCTGCAGCATCGGCAGGGTCTGGCCCAGCTGGGTCGCGATGAACACCGGCACCGTCTTGGAGGAGGAGTCGGTGAGCACGAGCGCGGTGAGGTACTCCTGGAAGGCGAAGAGGAACACGAAGATCCCGGCGGTGAGGATGCCTGGCCGCATGAGGGGGATCATCACCCGGCGCAGCATGCCGATGCGCGTGCAGCCGTCGATCATGGCGGCCTCGTCGAGCTCCCGGGGGATCTCGGCGAAGAAGTTGCGCAGCAGCCAGATCGTGAACGGCTGGTTGATCGCGACGAGCGCCACGGCGAGGGCGAACGTCGTGTCGTAGATCCCCAGGGCCCGGCTGATGTCGTACATGGGCAGGACGACCGAGAATCGGGGCAGGGCCCGGAACACCAGCGCCAGGACCAGCAGCAGCGCCGAGACGTAGGTCGGGAACCTCGACAGCGCGTAGGCGGCGGGGATCCCGATGACGAGGGCGATGACCGTCGAGATCACCGCGACGACGAGGGTGTTCGCCAGGTAGTCGGCGAAGTAGGTGGTCTGCCAGAGGTCGGTGAAGGCTTGCAGCGTCGGGGTGTACCCGGAGAGCACGGGCGGGTTGGCGAAGGCGACGTTCGTGGGTTTCGTGACGGACAGCGCCATCCACACGAAGGGCGCGAGGGTGATGACGCAGACGATCCCCAGCAGGACCCCCGCCGCCACGGGCGGGCGCCGGCGCACCGGCCGCGGACCGGGGCGCGGGGCCGGGCGCCGGACCCGCGCGGTCGGTTCGGTGTGCAGGCTCACCGGGCCACCTTCGCTTCCTTGAAGATCCCGCGGATGAACGGGACGAGCATGACGAGGATGAGCCCGATGGTCAGCACGTTGATGGCGCTGCCCAGCCCCAGGTCCTGGGCGCCGTCGGCGAAGGCGACCGAGTAGACGTACATCATGATCGACTCGTTCCCGATGGCCGCGGCCTGCGGCGACAGCGGGATGAGGTTGTCGAACATGCGCAGCACGTCCATGATCGAGATGAGGGTGACGAAGCCCAGCACCCCGCGCATGGTGGGGATGATGACCCGTAGGTGGGTCTGGAACGACGAGGCCCCGTCGATGGTGGCCGCCTCCCGCAGTTCGGTGGGCACCGACTGCAGACCGGCCAGGACGATGAGCATGGCGAAGGGCAGCATGTGCCAGACGGTGTTCGAGACGACGACCACGGCGTTGGGCACCTGGTCGGTGAACCAGAGCACCTCCGACCCGCCGAGGAGCCCGACGAACCGGTTGACGAGGCCCCCGAAGTTGTCGTCGAACAACCACGAGTAGGCGACCGCCCCCACGAGGTTCGGCAGGACGTACGAGACGAGCATGATGCCCAGGACCAGGGGCCGCGACGTCGTCAGCCGGTTCACGCCGATGGCGATGAGGTAGCCCAGCACCAGCAGCACCGCGGTGGTGACGACGGTGACGACGACGGTGAACAGGACCGCCCGCCCGAACCGGGCGTCGCTCAGGGCCGCCGCGAAGTTGGCGAGCCCGACGAACGTGCCCGGGCTCCCGTACCGGACGTCCTCGACGCTCCACTGGAGCGTGCGGACGAGCGGGAGGACCAGCAGCCCGACCATGACGACCAGGCTGGGGGAGAACAACAACCAGAACTCTCGTGCTTTCACGACCGGGGTCCCTCCTCGCGGGCGACGGAACGGGTGGGCGGTCAGCCGGCGAGCTTCTCCCCCGCCGCCTGCATCTGCGCCATCCCGTCCGCCACGGGCAGCTCACCGTTCAGGACCTGCACGAGGAGGGGCCGGATCTCGTTGCTGAGGTCGGCCAGCACCGGGGAGACGACGGGCGGCATGGTCGAGGCGATGGACGCGTTGGCGGCCTCCCCGTAGGGCGAGTTCGACGTGGTGACGAGACCCTCGCGGGCGGGGTAGGCGGCGGGGATCGACGCCTTCGACGCGTCCTCACCGACCGCCGAGGCCATCATCGTGAAGAGCATGTCGTGGTCGAGCTCGGTGTTCTTCGGGATCGACCAGCCGTCGATGGACAGCCGACTGTAGCTGTACTGCGCGTCGGCGGTGAGCTTGGGGGCGCCGGCGAACGCGAACTCGTCGGCGAGGTTCGAGTTCGAGGCCAGCGTCAGGTCGTTCATGCGGCCGGAGAACATGATCGACATGGCCGCGGTGCCGTTGTACATCTGCTGCTGCACCTTGGGCTGGTCGAACGTCGTGACCTGCGGGTCCATGAAGGGTTTGAGGGCGAGCATCGCCTCGAGCGCCTGCTGCGCCTCCGGGCCGTCGAGGGTGACCTTCCCGTCGGCGTCGACGAAGTCGGCGCCGAGGGAGTTCATGGCGGCCTCGAAGCTCGTCGTGACGTCCGAGGTGGCCAGCCACGGCAGGGCGATCGGGTGCTCCACCAGCCCCGCGGCCTGGATGGCCTGGGCGGCCGAGACCATCTCCGGGAACGTCGTGGGGGCCTTGAGCCCGAGCTGGTCGAAGAGGTCCTCGCGGTAGGCCAGGACGAACATCTGCGCCTGCATCGGCAGCGCGTAGAGCTTGCCGTCGTAGGACATCCCCTGCCGCATCGACTCGCTGATGGCGTCGAGCCCGTGCTCGGAGGCGTGCTCGGCGTAGAGGTCGTCGAGGGGCACGAGCTTGTCGTCTTCCGCCAGGCCGGGGATGATGAAGCCGTAGGTCTCGATGAGGTCGTAGGTGCCGGTGCTCCCGGCGAGGGTGGCGGTGGTCTTGGTGACCTGCCCGCCGAAGTCGATGGGGTCGTGCTTGACCGTGACGTCGCCCTTGGTGCAGCTGGACACCATGGTGTTGGTGAAGGGGTCGATCGCGGAGGAGTTGTAGGCCAGGACGTTGACCGTCGTCTTGGCCTTGGGGGCTTCGTAGTCGCAGGCGACGGACGTCGCGTTGTCGTTGCCGACGCGGCTGCCGGCGCCGCATCCGGTGAAGACGAGAGCACCCGCGACGGCCGCGGCGATGAGGGCGAAGGTGCGCTTCTCTGTGGGCATGCTCAGAGCGTATGCGTATGCACAATCCGAAGGGAAGCCTCATCGGGGAACTCCCGTGTACCGATCGCGTTGCCTCCGGGTTTCACCGGGGTTTCGCGAGGCGCAGTTCGGCCAGGTGCGCCATGAGGGCGTGCGCGAGGTTGTAGACGACGAGGTTCGCCCCGTCGGCGAAGGCCGCCGAAGCCGCCGGGGCGTTCCCGACGATGTCCATCCGGAGTTTCCCGCCGGCCGCGACCGCCGCGTTCACGCGGGCCGTCGACTCCTGCGGCGACGGGTCGTCCGGCCCGGACGCGGCCGCCAGGTCCGCCGGCCCGACCATCACCCCGTCCATGCCCGGTGTCCGCAGGATCTCGTCGACGGCCGCCACCCCCGCCGGCGACTCGACCATCCCCAGCACGAGGGTCCGGCGCAACTGGTTCTCCCGGTGCGTCCCGGGGTCCAGGGTGCCGAACCGCCCCGCCCGGCTGTAGGTCGCGAAACCGCGCTGCCCCAGCGGCGGGTAGTGCGCCGAGGCGACGACCTCCGCCGCCTGGGCGGCGTCGTCGACGTGCGGGACGAGGATGCCCTCCGCGCCCTGGTCGAGCACCCGCAGCACCATCCCGGGGTCCCCGCTGCCGACCCGCACGACGACGGGGACCCCGTGCACAGCCGCGAAGGCGACGTGCTGCCGCAGCGCGAGCACGTCGCCCGCCCCGTGCTCGCAGTCCACGAGCACGAAGTCGAACCCCGCGACGGCCGCCATCTCCACGAGTTCCTCGGCGGGCATCCGCAGCAGCACCCCGACCAGCCGCTCCCCCGCGCCGGCCCTCTCCCGCAACGAGTCGGCCATCACGCGACCATCCCCGCCGAGAGGTCGACGTCGGCGCCGCACAACCCGGGCATGCCCAGCATCGCGACCACGGCCCGCCCCACCTCCTCCTCGGTCACCATGCGCCCCAGCGCGGCCCGCGAGACGAACTCCTCCTGCGCCTGCTGGACGGTCGTCCCGGTGCGCTCGGCGGCGAGCCGGAAGTTCCGGTCCATGCGCGGACCGTCGACCGGGCCCGGGGAGAGCGTGTTGACGTTGACGCCCGCGGGACCGACCTCGAAGGCCAGCGTCGAGGTCAGGCCGATGACGGCCGTCTTGGACGCGCAGTACGGCGTGCGGTGCAGCAGCGGGCGCTTGCCCGAGACCGAGGCCAGGTTCACGACGTCCCCGGCCCCGCGCGCGACCATCGCGGGCAGGAACGCCCGGCACACCAGGAACGTCCCCCGGACGTTGACGTCGAACACGTGGTCCCACTCCTCCACGGAGACCTCCGTCAGCGGCGCGACGGGGCCGGGGACCCCGGCGTTGTTGACGAGGATCGAGACCTCGACGTCGGCCAGCTCCTCGCGCAGCCGGTCCACGGCCACCGGGTCGGCGACGTCGCACACCGCGGCCCGGGCCCCGAGCCGGTCGGCCACGGCGGCGAGCTTCGCGACGTCGCGCCCGACGACGACGACGTCCGCGCCGGCGCCGCGCAGGGCCGTCGCGATCGCGGCCCCCAGGCCGCTGCCGCCGCCGGTCACGAGGGCCGTGCGACCGGCCAGGTCGCTCACGGCGCGACCGTCCCGGCCGCCAGGGCCTCCTCGATCCAGGCGGCGCGGCGGCCCGCGTGCTTCCAGGCCCGGACGTCGCCGGACCGGGCGTGGCCCTCGAACAGCTCCACCCGGGCCGCGCGCCCGCACACCTCCCCGAGCCGCGCGGACGACGCCGGGTCGGTGATCTCCTGGTAGGTGACGGTGCGCAGGTACTTGCCGACCCACAGACCGCCCGTGTACCGCGCGGCGCCGAGCGTCGGCAGGACGTGGTTGGTCCCGATGACCTTGTCCCCGTACGAGACGCAGGTGCCCTCCCCGAGGAACAGCGCGCCGTAGTCGTGCATCTTCTCCAGGGCCTCGCGCGGGTCCGCGGTGAACACCTGCACGTGTTCGGAGGCGAAGCGGTCGGCGAGCGCGTACGCCTCGTCGAGGTCGTCGACGACGAGCACCTGACCCCAGTCGCGCCACGCCGGGCCGGCGTAGTCGGCCGTCGGCATCCCGGGCAGCAACCGCTCGACGTGCGCGAGGACCTGTTCGCCGAGGGTGCGCGAGGTGGTGATGAGCACCGCGGGCGACTCGGGCCCGTGCTCGGCCTGCGAGAGGAGGTCGACGGCGACGAGGAACGGGTCGGCGCCCTCGTCGGCGACGACGAGGATCTCGGTGGGGCCGGCGAACAGGTCGATCCCGACCTCGCCGAACAGCTGCCGCTTCGCCTCGGCGACGTAGGGGTTGCCCGGCCCGGCGAGGAGGTTGACGGCGGGGATCGACTCGGTGCCCAGGGCCATCGCGGCGATGGCCTGCACCCCGCCGAGGACGTGGATCTCGTCGGCCCCGGCGAGCTTCATGGCGGCGACGGTCGCCGCGGGGACCTCACCCCGGATGGGCGGCGTGCAGGCCACGACGCGCGGGACCCCGGCGACCTTGGCAGTGACGACGGTCATGTGCGCCGACGCCGTCAGCGGGTACTTCCCGCCGGGGACGTACGCCCCGGCGGCCTGGACCGGGACGTGCTTCTGCCCCAGCCGGACCCCGGGCAGGGTCTCGACCTCCAGGTCGACGAGGGTGTCGCGCTGCGCCTGGGCGAAGGTGCGGACCTGGTCCTGCACGAACCGGATGTCCTCGACCACCTGGGGGTCGAGCGTGGCCACGACCTCCTCGACGCGCGCGTCGTCGAGGCGGGTGGGCCCGGTCCAGCCGTCGAACTGCTCGGCGTACCGGCGGACGGCGGCGTCGCCGTCGCGGCGGACGTCGGCGACGATCGCCGCGACGCGGGCGGCGACGTCGTGCTGGGCGGTGTCGGCGAACGACTTCGTGGGCGCGCTCTTCAGGTGCAGCACCATTGCGGGACCTCTCCGTGCATACGTATGTCGGCAGGGGTTCCAGGTATACACGGTGGAGAGGAGGTCGGCTAGACTCCGGGCCGGTCGAACCGGGGGCGGAGGGTCCACCATGGCAGTGACGAGCCGCGACGTCGCGCGCGTCGCCGGTGTCTCGCAGCCGACCGTCTCCCGGGCCCTGCGCGACGACCCGCGCCTGTCGCAGCAGACCAAGGAACGCGTGCGCGAGGCCGCCGGCCTCCTGGGCTACGTGCCGAGCGACGCCGGTCGCGCGCTGTCCTCGGGGCGGACCCGGCGCATCGGCCTGCTCGTGACCGACCTGAACAACGAGTTCTACCACCACATCATCGCGCCGGTGCACCACGAACTGGAGAACCACGGCTACCAGCTGGTGCTGCACACCGAGTCCGCCGACGACGGCGACGTCGTGGACCGCCTGCTCGCCAACGGGATCGACGGCGTGGTCCTGGCCACGACGACGGTCGACTCGGTCGCCCCGCTGCGCCTGCGCGACCGCGGGCTGCCCTTCGTGTACCTCAACCGCACCGGCACCCAGGTCGACGCCGACGCCACCGTCGTCTCCCCCGCACGGGGTTTCGCCGACGCGGCCCGGCGGGCCGTGGAACTCGGCCACACCCGCATCGGCGCCGTGCTCGGCCCGAGCAACACCAGCACGGGGCAGTCGCGCGAGCTCGCCCTGCGGGCCGCGATGGCCGACCACGGGCTGGCCCTGGAGACCCGGTTCGTGCGCCGGGGCCCCTACGAGACCGGGGTCGGGGACGCGGCGGTCACCGAGCTGCTGGCGCTGCCGGAACCGCCCACGCTGATCTTCTGCGGCAACGACGTGGTCGCCTACGGCGCGCTGAACGCCGCGGCGCGGGCCGGCGCCCGGGTCCCCGAGGACGTGTCGGTCGTCGGGTTCGACGACCTCCCGCCGGCGTCCTGGCCCATCCTGCAGCTGTCGACCATCGCCTACGACCTCGAGGCGATGGCCCGGGAGGCCGCCCGCCTGGCCGTCCGGCGGATCGACGAGCCGGCGAGCCCGTTGACCCACAGCACGTTCGACACCGCGTTCGTCGAGCGGCGCACCCTGGGCGCGGCCCCCGCGCACTGACCCGGGAACTCCGGGGCAACCCCTTGCACCCTTTTTGTGCATACGCATAACCTGTGGGTGCCGGTGAGCGTGGAGGCCGCCGGACCGCGCCAGCGAAGGGACGATCTCCAGTGGCTCTCGATCCGATCGCGTACAAGCCGTACGCCGACCCCGACGACTTCATCCGCGAGGTGACCGACCTCATCTGGGTCGACCGCTCCATCAGCTTCATCCGCGAGAACTACGAACCGGACTCGATCGTGCACGGCGCCTACGGCACCTCGACCACGCGCGACGAGGTCGTCGAGGGCACCCTGATGCGGATCGCGGCCACCCCCGACCGGACGGGCCAGGCCGAGGACGTCGTCTGGGAGGCCCGCGGGGACGACGCCTTCCTCAGCTCCCACCTCGTGCTCTCGGGCGACCTGCTGACCGGCGCGCACAGCCGGACCATCGCGAACTGCCTCTACCGCCGGGGGCGCATGGTCGAGGAGTGGGTCGTGCGCGACTCCCTCGCCGGCGCGCTCACCCTGGGCCTGGACGTGGACGAGGCGGCCCGTGCGCAGGCGTTCCGCGGGTACACGGGGTCCTGGACCCGGCCGGCCCCGGCGGACGTCGTCGCCGCCGGCGACTCGGGTCCGCGCCCGGACGAGCACCGCTCCGAGGTCGAACGGGTCCTGGAGATGGTCGAGACGGTCTGGAACGGGCGGGACCTGCAGAAGGTGGAGACCTTCTTCGCGCGCGACCTCGTGCTCCTCACCGTGGGCAACCGCGTCGTGATCCGCCCCGAGGGCTACCGCCGCGCGCTGCTGAGGTTCCTGCAGTGCTTCCCGTCCGGGCAGTTCCAGGTCCGCGACGTCCAGACGAACCACGCCGTGCGCTACGGCGGCCTCCGCGTCGCCGTCACCTGGAAGTTCGTCGGCGACTACACGGGCGTGACCACCTACGGCCCGCGGACGGGCGAGCCCGTCGACGTCCTCGGCATCTCCCAGTTCACGTTCCACCAGGGGGCGCTCGTCAAGGAGGTCCGCCTCTGGGACGACATCGCCCTGCGCGCGCAGATCGTCGGCACGCGCGGCGACGTCGAGCTGGGCCCGACCAACATCTACTGAGAAGCCGCGGGGGAACCTCATGACCACCGAGCACACCGAGCACACCGAACTCACCGTGGACGCGGCGGAGATCGAGCGCCGCACCGTCCGCCGCAGCGACTGGGTCGCCTGCAACGCCGCGTTCATCGACTGCCGCACACCGGGTTCGGACCGCAAGGAGAACTACGCCTTCATCGGCGGCGGCGTGTCGCAGAACGCCAGCCAGTTCATCAACCTCACCGAACCGCACGGCTTCAACACCGGCGCGGCCGGGATGCCGAACGGCATCTCCAACAACCTGCACCTGCACTTCACGGCCGAGGTGTTCGTGAACCTCGGCGGTGAGTTCCGGCTCCGCTGGGGCGTCGACGGGAAGCAGGGCGAGTACGTCAGCACCGACGGCGACGTCATCACCGTCCCGACGTGGATCTTCCGCGGCTTCACCAACGAGGGCCCCGACGACGGCATCCTGTGGACCGTGCTGGGCCGCGACGTCACCGGCGGCATCATCTGGGGCCCGTCGGTGCTGAAGGAGGCCGAGTCCCACGGTCTGCACCTGACCGCCGACAACCGCCTCGTCGACACCGTCGCCGGTGACGAGCTGCCCGAGGACGTCGCCCTCATCAAGCCCATGAAGGCGAAGTACATCGACGAGCTCACGACGTACTCCGTCGAGGAGATGCGCCGCCGCGTCGTCCAGCCCGGTGACCGGGTCTACAGCCGCGACGCGCTGCTGTGCGCGACGCTGCCCGGCGGGGCGGCCGAGCTCGCCCTCGTCATCGGCTACGGCATGACCGAGGACCGCCGCCAGGTCCCCAACGTCACCGAACCGCACTCCTTCAACGTGGCCTGGGTCCGCGCGGCCGCCGAGGAGGGGCTGCTGCGGCACCGGCACGACCGCACCCAGGCGCTGCTGGTGACGTCGGGCCGGTGGGCGATCACCCTCAACGGCGACCCGGCCACCACGGTGGAGCTCGGCCCGCGGGACTCGTTCTCCGTCCCGCCGGGGGCCTGGCGCGCGTTCCGCTGCCTCGAGGAGGGCCCCTCGGGCGCCGGCGAGCTGCTCGTCGTCAACTCCGGCGACGACCGCGTGTACCTGGAGTGGGCCCCCGAGGTCGTCGACGCCGCCCGCGACACCGACCGGATGATCGACCCGAACGGCTACCTGGCCCCCGTCGGCGTCATGGTCACCGCGACCGAGGACGACTGAGCGGTCTCACGACGGCCCGTCGGCGTCCTGCGCGAGCAGGCGCTGACGGGCCAGCCGCGCGAGCTCGCGCGTCGCCGGGGAGACCGCGATCCCCTCCCGCTGCACCAGCGCGACGACGTCGTGCAGGGGTTCGGCGAAACCCACCGTCCCCAGGTTCGCGGGGAAGCCCGCGCTGCGCGCGACGGCCCGGCTGACGAAGGTGTCCCCGACACCCCGCGCGACGAGCCCGAGCGCCGCCTCCACGTGCTCGACCTCGATGAGCGGCTCCAGCCGCACCCCGGCCAGCCGCGCCCGGCCGGCCACCTGCCGACGCGTCGGGTCCCGCCACCCGTAGTGCGCGTCGTAGAGGACCAGCGGCGCCGCGGCCAGGTCGGCGGTGGTCACCGGACGACTGAGCCGCTCGGGGTGAGCGCTGACGTAGACCACCTCGTCCCGCAGCACGGGCGTCACCGTCAGGCCCGCGTCGTCGACGGGCAGGACGACGAGCCCGGCCTCGAGCTCCCCGGCCACCACGGCCGCGGCCACCTCCACCGAGTTCAGCCCGACCAGTCGCACCCGGACCCCCGGGTGCCGCGCGTGGAAGTCCTCCACGAGCCCGGACAGCAGGTAGTAGTCCGCGTTGCGCAGCACCCCGAACGTGGCCACCCCACCCCCGAGGTCGCGCAGCGACCGCACGGCGTCCGCGCCCGCGTCGGCGGCCGTCACCGACTGCTCGGCGAAGGGCAGCAGCTGCTCGCCCGCGCTCGTGAGCACGAGCCGGCGCGGGCCCCGCGTGAACAGCGCGATGCCGTGCTCCTCCTCCAGCCGGCGCACGAGTTCGGACGCCGAGGCCGACGCGATGCCCAGCTCCGTCGCGGCCGCCGCGAACGACCCCGTCCGGGCGGCGGCGAGGAGGGCACGCAACTGGTTCAGGGTCACGACCCGCAGGGTAACCCTGTCGCAGCCGGAGGAAACCTGGTCCTTGTCCTGCGGCCACCGGCGTTCCTAGCCTGCTGCCATGCAGTTCACCCCCGCCCTCCTGACCGCCCTCGCCGGTCGGTTCACGCCGGTGAAGACGCCGGCCGTCAGCACCCCGCCCGCGCAGCGCGACCCCGCCGTCGCCGCCCGCGTCTCCGGGATGCTCACCGACATCGAGAAGGGCGGGCTGGACGCCGTCCTGCGCTACGCCGCCGAGCTCGACGGGTACGACGGGCGCCCCGTGGAACTCGACGCCGAGACCGTCGCCCGCAGCGGGGACCGGCTCCCGGCCGACCTGCGGTCGGCCATCGAACTCGGCGGGGAGCGCACCCGCGCCTTCGCGGCCGCCCAGCGCGAGCACCTCGTCGACTTCTCCACCGAGCTCACCCCCGGCCTCGTCGTCGGCCAGAGGTACGTGCCCGTCGGCCGCGTCGGGGCCTACCTGCCCGCGGGCCGGTTCCCGCTGACCGCGAGCGCCTTCATGACGGTCGGCGTCGCCAAGGTCGCCGGGGTCCCGTCGGTGGTCGCGTGCACCCCCCCGCAGCCGCACGGCGGCGCGAACGACGCCGTCCTCTACGCCGCCGCGGTCTCCGGGGTCGACCGGGTGTTCGTCCTCGGCGGCGTGCAGGCGCTGGCGGCCATGGCGTTCGGGCTCGTCGGCGACGGCCCCGTCGACATGCTCGTCGGAGCGGGCAACGCGTTCGTCGCCGAGGCCAAGCGGCAGTTGTTCGGGACCGTCGCCATCGACCTGCTCGCCGGCCCCTCGGAGGTCGCCGTGATCGCCGACGAGACGGCCGACCCGGTGCTCGTGGCGGCCGACCTGCTCGGCCAGGCCGAGCACGGCCCCAACTCCCCCGCCGCGCTCGTGACGACGTCGCAGGAACTGGCCCGGGCGGTCGTCGCCGAGGTCGACCACCAGCTCCAGACCCTCGCGACCCGCGACATCGCCGGGGCCGCCTGGCGCGACCACGGCAGCGTCACGTGGGCCGCCGACCGCGAGACGGCCGCCACCCTGATGGACGACCTCGCCCCCGAGCACCTCGAGGTCCTCACGGCCGACGACGACTGGTACCACGACCGACTGACGAACTACGGCTCGCTGTTCATCGGCCCGTGGTCCACGGTCGCCTACTCCGACAAAGGGATGGCCGGTACGAACCACACCCTGCCGACCGCGGGCGGCGCGAAGCACAGCGCCGGGCTGTCGGTCTCCCGCTACCTCAAACCCCTCACGTACCAGCGGATCGCGCGCGAGGCGACGCCCGACCTCGCCACGGCGGTGCAGGTCATCTCCGACTCCGAGGGGATGGCCGCGCACAGCGCCACCGCCACCCTGCGCACCGCCCGCTGGCGGTGACCTCCCCGACGACGCGCGTCGCCTGCCACACCTCGGCGCCCCGGGTGGGGGACCTCGCCGGGAACTGCGACCGGTCCGTGCAGGCGGTGCGGGACGCCGCCGCGGCCGGTGCCGACCTCGTCGTCCTGCCCGAGCTCGTCACCTCCGGGTACGTGTTCGCCTCCGTCGAGGAGGCGGCCGGCGTGGCGATCGGCCCGGACCACGACGTCTTCACCCGCTGGGCGCAGGCCGCGGGGGACGCCGTCGTCGTCGGGGGTTTCTGCGAGCGGGGTCCGGACGGGGAGCTGTTCAACAGCGCCGCCGTCGTGGACCGCACGGGCGTCCGCGCCGTGTACCGCAAGGTCCACCTGTGGGACGAGGAGAAGCGGTTCTTCGTCGCCGGCGACGCCCTGCCCCCGGTCCTGGACACCGGGTTCGGCCGGCTCGCGCCGCTGGTCTGCTACGACCTGGAGTTCCCCGAGCTCACCCGGCACGTCGCGCTCGCCGGGGCGGAGGTCCTGGCCGTGCCGACGAACTGGCCGCTGGTGCCGCGGCCGGACGGTGAACGGCCCCCCGAGGTCGTCATCGCGATGGCCACGGCCCGCGTGAACCGGGTCGTCGTGGTGTGCTGCGACCGCACCGGGACCGAACGCGGTCAGCGCTGGACGGCCGGCACCACGGTCGTCGGTGCCGACGGCTGGCCCGTGGCCGCCGACGACCGGGAGGGGTTGCTGGTGGCCGACGTCGACGTCGCCGCGGCCCGGGACAAGCGCCTGACCGCGCGCGCCCACCTCGTCGGGGACCGGCGCACCGACCTGTACTGACCCGGGCCGGACGACCCGTCAGGGGGCCAGGGTCCCCCGCGGGTCGTACCGGCGGCGAACGGCAGCGAGCCGGGCCCGGTCCTGCGCCGACCACAGGGAGCCGTGGTCGCCGTCGCCGGCGAGGTTCAGCGGACCCGCCGTCGCCCAGGGCTGCACGGCGGTGGTCAGGGCGTGCAGCTGCTGCGGGACGAGTTCGCCCCCGGGTCCGGCGGGGACGCCGAGGCCCATGAGCGAGAACGCCGCACCGCGGCCGGTGACCGCGTTCGGCACCTGCGGCTGCCGGGCGAGGGCACCGCCGAGCAGTCGCAGCTCGACCATCGCCAGGACGCTGCCGCTGCTCGCGTCGGCGCGGGCCAGGACCGCGTCGACGGTGCCCGCGCACAGTTCCCGCAGACCGGTCCCGCTCTCGGCGAAGGGCATGGGCCGGGTGGGGTCGGAGTGCACGCCGTCGATCGCGGTGAACGGCATCTCCCCGATCGTGTCGACGATCACCGGCGCGGCCGACCGCGCCGGCTGCAGGAGCCGGTCGGCCTCGGCCGCCGTGCCCGTCGAGGTGAACCGGACGTGGACGACGAACTGCCCGCGCAGGGGTTCGGGCAGGGCCGGGTCCGGGGGCAGCCGCAGCAGCGCCACCGACGTGCTGACGTGCTCGGGCAGGGTCGGCGCCCAGGTCCGCCAGGTGTGCAGGACCTCCTTCGCGCTGGTGCCGGGGTGGAAGATCCCGCCGCCGTGCAACCGGGTGACGGGGACGAGGTCGACGGTCATCGAGGTCACGACGGCGAGCCCGTCGCGGCCGCCGCGCAACGCCCAGAACAGGTCTGGGTGGTGCAGGACGTCGACGTGCCGGCGGTGCCCGTCGGCGGTGACGACGTCGAGGGACCGGACGTGGTCGGCGGCGTACCCGAACTGGCGGCCCAGGGAGCCGTGCCCCCCGCCGAGGGTGTACCCGACGGCGCCGACCTGCGACGACGACCCGCACAGCGGGGCGAGGCCGTGCTCGGCGGCGGCGTCGACCACGGCCCGCCACCGCACCCCCGCCCCGACGGTCGCCGTGCGGTGCCGCGGGTCGACCCGCAGCCCGTCCAGCCGCTTCGTCGTGACGAGGACCGTGCCGGCGAGGTCGGAGCGCAGCCCGTGGCCCGTGGCCTGGGCCCGGACCCCCGCCCCCGTGAGGCGGGCGTACCGGACGGCGGCGGCGACGTCGTGGGCGGTCGTGGCGCCCACGACGAGCGACGGGCGCGGCTGGAAGGCCGCGTTGAACCCGGCGACCTCCTCGGCGAACCCGCCGTCACCGGGGTGGAGCACCGGGCCCCGGACACCGCGCAGGGTCTCGACGTGCTGGTCGGCGGCGGTGAGGGGAGTCGTCACGGGGGTGCTCCTGAACGGGGTGAGGAGGGGGAGGGCGGCGAGGGACCGCAGCAGCTGGCTGCGCGTGGGGCGGGACATCAGCGGCCCGCCGTGACGGTGATCTCGACGAGCATCCCGGGCACCGCGAGGCGGTCGACGCCGACGAGCGTGGCGGGCGGGGTCGCCGGGGCGAACCGCTCGGCGATCAGGCCGTACCCGGCCAGGACGGCGTCGACGTCGGTGGCGTGGACGGTCAGGTGCAGGACGTCGCCGAAGTCCATCCCGGCGCGGTGCAGCAGGTCCTCGACGTTCTCCACGGCGAGGGCGATCTGGGCGGTGACGTCGCCGTCGTGCACGAGGCGCCCGTCGCGGTCGACGGACCCCTGGCCGGCGCAGGTCAGCAGCCGGGTCGGGGCGGGACGGAGCTGGGCCTGGTCGAACCCGAGGGCGAGGTTCCAGCTGCTCGGGTTGATGCGGGTGGTCCCGCTGGTCTGCGTGGTGGGCATGCCGGGAACGGTGCCGCCGCCGCCCGGGGCCGGAACACCCCAGCGTCCTGGGGAACCGCGACCCCAGAACTCTGGGGTTCCCCCCGGTCCCCGCGGGGCGCAGACTCGGGTGCGTGGCCTCGCCGACGGAACGCACCCGCGCGCAGCTCGACGCCCTCAGCACGACGGGCCTGGACACGCCCACGTTCGTGGCCGCCAGCCTGGAGGTCCTGCACCGGGCCGTCCCGTTCGCGGCGGCCTGCTTCGCCACGACCGACCCTGCGACGCGGTTGGTGACCAGCGCGCTGAAGACCGGGACGATGACGACGGTCACGCCGGAGCAGGACGAGCGGTGGGCGTTCCACGAGTACGTCGTCGAGGACGTCTACGACTACCTCGACCTGCTGGACCGTCCCGGCGGCGTCACGACGACCCACCGCGAGACCGCCGGCGACCTGGTGCGCTGCAACCGCTACGAGAACTTCTTCCACCCGCTGTGGGACGTCACGGACGAGCTGCGCACGGCCGTGACCGCCGACGGGTCGATGTGGGCGTTCCTGGCGCTGTTCCGCGACACCGGCGACCGCGCCACGACGTTCAACGCCGCGGAGATGGAGTTCGTCAGCACGGTCTCGACGTCGCTGGCGCGCGGGGTGCGGGCCAGCCTCGTGACGTCGCTGGCCGGGGCGGCCCCCGTGGAGGAGGCCGGCCCGGGGGTGATCGTCGTGACCGACCGCGGGGACGTCCTGTCCGCGAACGCCGCCGCGGTCCGGCGCATCGCCGAGCTCGGCGGACCGGAACTCGGCCGGGGCGCCCTGCCGATGCCCGTGCAGTCGGTGGTCGGGGCCGCGCGGCGGTTCGCGCAGGGACAGCTGGACTGGGCGCCCCGTGTCCGCATGCGCACGGCCGACGGCCGGTGGGTCGTCGTGAGCGCGTCCCCCCTGACCTCCTTCGGTCAGGCCGCCGCCCCCACGTTCGCGGTGACCGTCGAGGACGCCGGGCGGGCCGACGTGCTGCCCCTGCTCGTGGAGGCGTTCGGGCTGACACCGCGCGAGCAGGACGTGGTGCGGCTCGTGCTGCGCGGGGTGTCGACGGCCGAGATCGCCACGACCCTGCACCTGTCCGCGTACACGGTCCAGGACCACCTGAAGGTGGTGTTCGACAAGGTCGGCGTCCGCAGCCGCCGTGAGCTCACCGCCCGGGTGTTCGCCGAGGAGTACGCCCCGCAGCTGGGGCAGGCGGTCGGCGCCTCGGGCTTCTTCGCCTAGGCGCCGCCCCGCCCGGTCCCCCCGCGGGCCTCAGCGTCCGCCGAGGATGTTCCGGATCTGCTGCACCTGGTCGTCGCCGACCCCGAGCTGCCCCATGACGTTCTCGAACCAGTGCGGCTCCCCGCCGCCGAACAGGTCGCCGAGGACGTCGTCCTCCTCCTCGGAGTCGACGGCGGCGGCCAGGGCGGGCCAGAACCCGCGCGCGACGGTCCACGGTGCGGACTCGCTGAGCAGCCCCAGGACACCGAGGTCGGACAGCCGCTCGCGCAGCTCCTCCACCGCGACCCCGGCCGCGGGCCCGAGGGCGGCGGCCCCGTCGACGAGCCCGTCGAGGGCCGCGTCGTCGAACGGGTCCCCGGTGACCGCCGACGCCAGGACCGTCGGCAGGACGGCCTCGGCGATCGAGAAACCCTCCTCCAGCGTGGAGGGGTCCTCGAGGATGAACCGGCCCACGAGCTGACGGCGCAGCTCCCGGGGCTCGGGGGCCGGGTCCAGCCAGCCGTCCGCGGCGGCGCCCGGGGTGAGCAGCGTCTCGTCCTCGCCGTCGAGCAGGTCCAGGTCCAGCATGAGCAGGACGACCTGGTGCAGCCACGGCACGTCCTCCAGGTCGGTCGGCTCGCCGTCGGCGTCGACCGTGATGGGGATGCGGTGCTCGAAGGAGGCCAGGACCGCGGTGACGTCGTCACCGGCGAGCTCGGCGTCGTCGGGCACCTCCAGGCCCTCCCCGACGTGGGCGAGGACGGCCCGGGCGGCGCGGACGGGGAACGAGGCCAGCACGGCCTCGTCCTCCTCGCCCTCGTCGACGTCCTCGGCCGCGGCGGCCAGGACCTCCGCCGGCTCCGGCGGCTCACCCGCCAGCAGCACCAGGCTCGTCTCCAGGTCGCTCGCCGACCCCTGCCAGCGGCCGGTCTCGCCGAGGAAGGTCAGCAGCTGCCACCAGATGGCGGCCAAGTCCTCGGCCATCTCCTCCGGTTCGGGGGTGCCGGCGTCCTCGACCATCGCGGGGATGACCCGCCCCACCAGGGCCTCGACGTCCTCGGGGGTCAGCCGCGTCAGCTGAGCGGCCGGGCGGACGGTCAGCAGCCCGCCCGCGCCGACGGTCAGCGCCTCGACGACGGCCTCGGACCCCACCTCCTCGTCGACCTCGACGTTCTCGTCCAGCCACGCGGTGAAGGGAGCGCGCAGCTCCTCCATCGCGCGCTCGCCGAGCGCGTGGGACACGTGCACCAGGGGCCGTTCGTCAGCTGCCACCGGCCCAGCCTGTCACCACCCCCCTGATCACCTCCACCGCCTCCGGTGGTCGTCCGGTCAGCCGGCCAGCGGCAGGTCGGTGACGTCGAGGTGCAGGACCCCGTCGTCGGCCAGCCGGGTCAGGCCGACGTGCACGGCCGGCTGCAGCCCCCGGACGATCCGCCACGGCGCCCGCGAGGGCACGACCCCGCCCCGCACGAGCGCCTCGAGGCGGCCCGCGCCCACGAGGTCGGCCAGCGCCCGGCCCCCGCGGGCGACCTCCGCGGGCAGGCTGGAGGTCGCCAGCGCCAGGACGTACCCGGCCCCGGGGTCCTGCCGCACGGCGTGCGCGACCTCGGCGACGACGAGGCGCCGGCGGGCGAAGGCGGCGTCCACGTCGCGCGGGGAGTCCCACGCGGCCCACTGCGGCCCCCGCCCCCCGTCGGGGCGCAGGTAGCCCAGCTCCACCAGCACCGCGCGCAGCCGGGCGGTGCCGGTGGCGCGCCCGCGCAGGACGTCCTCGGCGTCCCGCACGAGCGGCGTGCGCCGCAGCGGCGTGATCTCGACGGGCAGCCCGGACCGCACGCTGTGGGCGCCGCGGCCCAGCAGGCCGCCGCGCGCCGGGCGCTGCAGGACCTGCGCCAGGTCCGGCAGCGCGGCCCTGTCCCCCGTCCACGCCTGCGCGGCGAGCAGGAAGTTCACGTACCGCGTCCACAGGGCGCACGTGGCCCGGACCTCGGTGGCGCGGTCGGTGCCGTCGAGCTCGGCCTGCCGGCCCGCCTGCTCGACGAGCAGGCCGACGTCGCGCAGGTCCAGCTCGGTGACGACGCGGTCGGGGCGCTGCTCCCCGCGCCGGGCCAGCAGGTCCCGGCGCGAGTCGCGCAGCCGGTGCAGGTGGGCGCCGAGGTCGGCGGGGTCCAGGAGGCCGAGGTCGTCGCTCAGCCACCGGGCGAACGCCGCTTCCACGCGGCGCACGTTCGTGCGGTCGGCGGCGGTCAACGGTTCCACGACGTTCTCCCTCGGTCGGCGGAGCCCCACCGTACGAGGGTCCGCCCGCACGCCCCGGGAGTTGTCCACAGGCCGTCCCGGCGGCCGCCCCGGACCGCGCGCAAGGGCTTTCCCTGTGGAAGGCTCCAACGGTGAGCGGAACGTTCCTCGACGGCGTGCGAACCCTGGCCCGCGGCGTCCGGGAGGAGCCCCGCCCCTTCCGCACCGCGATCGTCGGCTCGGTCGTCTTCGGCGTGGGCAACGCCCTGTCCGGCTACCTCGTGGGCCGCGTGACGACCGACGTCGTCGTGCCGGCCCTCGACGGCTCGGCCCCCGTCACCGCCCGCGACGCCTGGCTGGCCGGCGCGACGCTCATGTCCGTAACGGTCGCCCTCGTCGGCGGGGTCCTGCTGCGGCGCATCTTCGGCGGGGCGTTCACCTACGCCCTGCAGGCCCGCTACCGCCGGGCCCTGGCCCGCCGCTACCTGGACCTGCCGCTGGCCTGGCACCACGCCCACCCCGCGGGCCGGCTGCTCGCGACGGCCGGCGCGGACGTGGAGGCCACCTGGCAGGCGACGATGGTCCTGCCCTTCGCCCTCGGCACGGCGGTCCTCATCGTCTTCGCCGGGATCGCGATGGTCGCGGCCGACCCGGTCCTGGCCACCGTCGGCCTGCTCGTCGTCCCCGCCCTGCTGGCCGCGAACGTCGTCTACCAGCGGCGGATGTCCCCGCTGGTCGTCGCCGTCCAGCAGCTGCGCGGCGAGGTGTCCTCGACCGCCCACGAGAGCTTCGAGGGCGCTCTCGTCGTCAAGACGCTGGGCCTGGCCGACGAGGAGGTCACCCGGTTCCGCGCCGACGCCGAGCGGCTGCGGGACGCGAACGTCGCGGCGGGCCGCACCCGGGGCGCGTTCGACCCCGTCATCGAGGCCCTGCCGTCGCTGGGCACCCTGCTCGTCCTCGTCGTCGGCGCGGTCCGGGTGGCCTCGGGCCGCACCGGCGTGGGCGACCTCGTGCAGATCGCCTACCTCCTGAGCCTGCTGGCCTTCCCCGTCCGCTCCTTCGGGTGGCTGCTCGGCGACCTGCCCCGCACCGTCGCGGGCGACGCGCGCGTGTCAGCGGTGCTGGGCGAGGACGCGACGACGCCGTGGGGTGCGGGCGACCTCGCCCCCGGCGGCCCGCTGGCGGTGTCGGTGGCGGGCCTGTCCTACCGGCACCCCGCGCCCGCCGTCGACCCCCTCGCCGGCGACGCCGCCCCCCACCCCCCGCCGCAGCGGGTGCTGTCCGACGTGACGCTCGAGGTGACGGCAGGGACGACCGTCGCGGTCGTCGGGGGCACCGGCGCGGGCAAGTCGACGCTGGCCGGTCTGCTGGTGCGCCTGGTCGACCCCTCCACCGGGACCGTGCTGCTCAACGGCGTCGACGTGCGCGACCTCGCCGAGGGGCGGGTCGCGGGCGTCGCCGCGCTCGTCCCGCAGTCCACGTTCGTCTTCGACGACTCGATCCGCGGCAACGTCGCCCTGGGCCTGGAGGTCTCCGACGACGAGGTGTGGCAGGCGCTGGAGCTGGCCCGCGCCGGCGACTTCGTCCGCTCGCTGCCCGGCGGCCTCGACGAGCTCGTCGGGGAACGCGGTTCCACCCTGTCGGGCGGGCAGCGGCAGCGGCTGGCGCTCGCCCGCGCCCTCGTCCGCCGGCCCCGCCTGCTGGTCCTCGACGACGCCACGAGCGCCCTGGACCCGGCGGTGGAACGGGCAGTGCTCGACGGGTTGGAACGCACCGGGATCGGCACGACGGTCGTCGTCGTCGCCTACCGCCCCGCGACGATCGCCCTGGCCGACGAGGTCGTCCACCTCGACCACGGCCGCATCGTCGACCGCGGCCCCGCCGAGGAGGTCGCCGCCCGCGACGAGGGGTACCGCGAACTCGTCACCGCCTACGCCCGCGCCGCCGCGGACCGGGCCGCCGAGGAGGGCGCCGCGTGAGCACCGGAGTGCTGGCCCGTTCCCGCGAGCTCACCCCCGAGTTCGCCGAGGGCCTGGGCGTGACGCTGGCCATCGCGGCCGCGACGACGCTGGGCAAGGTCGCCGTCCCCGTGGCGGTGCAGCAGACCATCGACACCGGCGTGCAGGCCCCCGGCGGGCCCGACGTGACGCGCGTCGTGCTGCTGTGCGCGGTCGCGGCCCTCGTCGTGCTCGTCACCGCCGGGACCGCGTGGATCGTCAACGTGCGGCTGTTCCGCGCGACCGAGGCGGGCCTGGCGAGCCTGCGGGTGCGCGCCTTCCGGCACGTGCACGACCTGGCGGTGCTCACGCAGAGCGGTGAACGCCGCGGCTCCCTCGTGAGCCGCGTGACCAGCGACGTCGACACCATCTCGACGTTCCTGCAGACGGGCATGCTCGTCCTCGTCCTGTCCGCGGGGCAGGTCCTGCTGGCGACGGCGCTGATGTTCGTCTACTCGTGGCAGCTGGCGCTCGTCGTCATCGGCTGCTTCGTGCCGCTGGTCCTGGCCCGGCAGAAGCTGCAGGAACCGGTGTCGCGCGCCTACAAGGCGGTCCGGGTGCGGATGGGCGACCTGCTCGCCGCGATCTCCGAGACCGTGGTGGGAGCGGACGTCATCCGCGCCCACGCCGCCTCCGAACGGTCCTGGAAGCGGATCGACGCCGCCATCGAGGCCCACCGCAAGCAGGCCGTGAAGGCGCAGGTCGCGACCGCGGTGACGTTCTCCTCCGGTGTCCTCGTGTCCGGGCTCGTCGTGGCGCTGGTCATCGTCGTCGGGACGCTGCTGGGGCTGGCCGGGGACATCACGCTCGGCCGGCTGCTGGCCTTCCTGTTCCTGGCTCAGCTGTGGGTGGGGCCGGTGCAGGCGGCCACGGAGGTGCTCAACGAGCTGCAGAACGCCCTCGCCGGGTGGCGCCGCGTCGTGGACCTCATCGACACCCCCGTCTCGGTCCCCGAGCCCACGACGCCCCGCACCCTGCCGCGCGGCCCCGTCGACGTCCGGCTGCAGGACGTCGCGTACTCCTACCCCGGGACGGCGAAGACGGTGCTGACGGGGGTCACGCTGCACTTCCCCGCCGGGTCGCGGACCGCGATCGTCGGGGAGACCGGCTCGGGCAAGACGACCCTGTCCCGGCTCATGACGCGCCTCGTCGACCCCGTGTCCGGGCGGGTCCTGCTGTCGGGCGTCGACGCCCGCGACCTGCCGTCGGCCGAGCTGCACCGCCGCGTCGTCGCCGTCCCGCAGGAGGGCTTCCTCTTCGACACGACGGTCGGGGAGAACGTGCGGCGCGGCAAGCCCGGGGCCGTCGACGCCGACGTCCGCGCCGCCTTCGCCGACCTGGGCCTGACGTCGTGGCTGGACGGGCTGCCCGAAGGCCTCGACACCCCCGTCGGGCAGCGGGGGGAACGCCTCTCCGCCGGTGAGCGCCAGCTCGTCGCCCTCGCCCGCGCCCACCTCGCCGACCCCGACCTGCTCGTCCTCGACGAGGCGACGTCCTCCGTGGACCCCGCGACGGAGGTGCGGCTCCAGCGGGCCCTGGAGGGAGTTCTGTCCGGCCGTACGTCCGTCGCCATCGCCCACCGGCTCTCGACGGCCGAAGCGGCCGACACCGTGGTGGTCGTCGACTCCGGGCGGGTCGTCGAAGTAGGGCCGGCCGTGGATCTCGCCTACGCCGGTGGGCCGTACTCGCGACTGCACGCGGCGTGGACGGCGCAGCACAGCTGAGCGCCGTCCTCCGAGGGCAATGAAAAAGGGCCAGAACCCCATCAGGGGTTCTGGCCCTCGACCTCACGGGTGATGAGGCCACAAATACGTGTGGGGAGCGGCCCTGATCGGGCTGCTCCCCACACGCTTCTCACCACAAGAGTGAGTGGCCGGCGGTGACCTACTCTCCCACCCAGTCTCCCGAGCAGTACCATCGGCGCTGGTGGGCTTAGCTTCCGGGTTCGGAATGAGACCGGGCGTTTCCCCACCGCTATGACCACCGGACCACACAGGCCAGGATCCAAACCACCCCACCACCACACACGAGCACGCCTGCGCATGCACCACGAGTGGCGGTGGGCGGGTTCTCTCCCGAGAACCACACAATGGACGCGAACACTCAAGCAGCAACTGCTCATCAAAGCATCAAGATTGTTTGCACTCTCCACCCACACCATCACCCACCACACCAATCCTTACGACTGGCCCTGATGGTGGCTGGTGCGTGGTAGACAAGTGATCGGCTTATTAGTACCGGTCAGCTCCACAACTCGCTAGTCGTTGCTTCCACACCCGGCCTATCAACCCCGTCATCTCCAGGGAGCCTCCCACCCCACAAGGGGCACGGAAACCTCATCTCGAAGCAGGCTTCCCGCTTAGATGCCTTCAGCGGTTATCCCTTCCGAACGTAGCCAACCAGCCATGCCCTTGGCAGGACAACTGGCACACCAGAGGTTCGTCCGTCCCGGTCCTCTCGTACTAGGGACAGCCCTTCTCAAGTTTCCAACGCGCGCAGCGGATAGGGACCGAACTGTCTCACGACGTTCTAAACCCAGCTCGCGTACCGCTTTAATGGGCGAACAGCCCAACCCTTGGGACCTACTCCAGCCCCAGGATGCGACGAGCCGACATCGAGGTGCCAAACCATGCCGTCGATATGGACTCTTGGGCAAGATCAGCCTGTTATCCCCGGGGTACCTTTTATCCGTTGAGCGACCGCGATTCCACACTCCACGGCCGGATCACTAGTCCCGACTTTCGTCCCTGCTCGACATGTCTGTCTCACAGTCAAGCTCCCTTGTGCACTTACACTCAACACCTGATTGCCAACCAGGCTGAGGGAACCTTTGGGCGCCTCCGTTACTCTTTAGGAGGCAACCGCCCCAGTTAAACTACCCACCAGGCACTGTCCCTGATCCGGATCACGGACCGAAGTTAGACATCCAGAACGACCAGAGTGGTATTTCAACGATGACTCCACACCCACTAGCGTGAGCGCTTCACAGTCTCCCACCTATCCTACACAAGCCGTCCCGAACACCAATACCAAGCTATAGTGAAGGTCCCGGGGTCTTTCCGTCCTGCTGCGCGTAACGAGCATCTTTACTCGTAGTGCAATTTCGCCGAGTTCGCGGTTGAGACAGCAGGGAAGTCGTTACGCCATTCGTGCAGGTCGGAACTTACCCGACAAGGAATTTCGCTACCTTAGGATGGTTATAGTTACCACCGCCGTTTACTGGCGCTTAAGTTCTCAGCGTCCCCACGTGAGTGGGTAACCGGTCCCCTTAACGTTCCAGCACCGGGCAGGCGTCAGTCCGTATACATCGTCTTACGACTTCGCACGGACCTGTGTTTTTAGTAAACAGTCGCTTCCCCCTGGTCTCTGCGGCCCTCAAACGCTAGTGAGCAAGTCACTTCACGCCTCAGGCCCCCCTTCTCCCGAAGTTACGGGGGCATTTTGCCGAGTTCCTTAACCACGATTCACTCGCACGCCTCGGTATTCTCTACCTGACCACCTGAGTCGGTTTAGGGTACGGGCGGCTCGAACCTCGCGCCGAGGCTTTTCTAGACAGCATGGGATCACCCTACTTCCCCCCTACGGGGTCACCATCAGGTCTCAGGCCCGACATCAAAGTCAGAGGTGCGGATTTGCCAACACCTCGCCCTACACCCTTGGACGTGGACAACCATCGCCACGCGGAAGCTACCCTCCTGCGTCACCCCTGTTAATACGCTTGACTACTACCGGATCGGGCCACACGCTCCACCCACCCGCGCCCGAAGGCAACGAGGGGCTTTGGGTGCTTAGCATCCCCGGCCTCGCCATGGACGGTTCTACACCGGTACGGGAATATCAACCCGTTGTCCATCGACTACGCCTGTCGGCCTCGCCTTAGGTCCCGACTTACCCAGGGCGGATGAACCTGGCCCTGGAACCCTTGGTCAATCGGCGGACGGGGTTCTCACCCGTCATTCGCTACTCATGCCTGCATTCTCACTCGCGTGCAGTCCACAACGGGTCACCCCCCTGCTTCACCCCACACACGACGCTCCCCTACCCACCCACACACCTGCCCCAGCCGGCCAGACCACACATCCGAAGACATGCCGTCATCCGTACTGGAGGGGTTCACATGTGAGTGCCACAGCTTCGGCGGTGTACTTGAGCCCCGCTACATTGTCGGCGCGGAATCACTTGACCAGTGAGCTATTACGCACTCTTTCAAGGGTGGCTGCTTCTAAGCCAACCTCCTGGTTGTCTGCGCAACTCCACATCCTTTCCCACTTAGCACACGCTTAGGGGCCTTAGCTGATGATCTGGGCTGTTTCCCTCTCGACTACGAAGCTTATCCCCCGCAGTCTCACTGCCACGCTCTCACTTACCGGCATTCGGAGTTTGGCTGACGTCAGTAACCCGGTGGGGCCCATCGGCCATCCAGTAGCTCTACCTCCGGCAAGAAACACGCGACGCTGCACCTAAATGCATTTCGGGGAGAACCAGCTATCACGGAGTTTGATTGGCCTTTCACCCCTACCCACAGCTCATCCCCCAGGTTTTCAACCCTGGTGGGTTCGGTCCTCCACGCGGTCTTACCCGCGCTTCAACCTGGCCATGGGTAGATCACTCCGCTTCGGGTCTAGAGCACGCGACTAAGAACGCCCTCTTCGGACTCGCTTTCGCTACGGCTACCCCACCCGGGTTAACCTCGCCACGCACCACTAACTCGCAGGCTCATTCTTCAAAAGGCACGCCGTCACAGGTACAAGCCTGCTCCGACGGATTGTAGGCACACGGTTTCAGGTACTATTTCACTCCCCTCCCGGGGTGCTTTTCACCATTCCCTCACGGTACTTGTCCGCTATCGGTCATCAGGAAGTATTTAGGCTTACCAGGTGGTCCTGGCAGATTCACACGAGATTCCACGAGCCCCGTGCTACTCGGGAGGCGCTCCCAGGGAGGCCGCGATGTTTCACCTACGGGGGTCTCACCCACTACGCCGGACCATCCCAGGCCCTTCGGCTACACCACGACTTTCTCACTCCCCGAACCGGTGGTAGCCGGCTCCGAAACACTCCCACAACCCCGCCACCGCAACCCCTACCAGGTCTCACACGGAAACGGTTTAGCCTCATCCGCTTTCGCTCGCCACTACTCACGGAATCACTGTTGTTTTCTCTTCCTGTGGGTACTGAGATGTTTCACTTCCCCACGTTCCCTCCACACACCCTATACATTCAGGTGCGGGTGACCGCCCATGACGACGGCCGGGTTCCCCCATTCGGACATCCTCGGATCACCGTTCGGTTGCCAACTCCCCGAGGCTTAACGCAGGCTCCCACGTCCTTCATCGGCTCCTGATGCCAAGGCATCCACCATGCGCCCTTACACACTTGACCACCACACACCACCCACCACCACACCCACCAACACCACGAAGGCACTGATGACAGAACCGAAGTCCCAACGGCGACGAACGATGCGCAGATCAAGAGGCAAACAATCATAAAAACCACAAAGACACTCAAACCCACCCCGAGTCACCCCAGAGCAAAGGTTTGAGATCAGAGGATCTACTCGACGAACACCACTACAAAAGATGTTCGCGTCCACTGTGCAGTTCTCAACAGACAACCCGACACCCACCCCTACACGACCCGCACCAGACACCGCGCATCCCCCGAAGAGAACCCACAGCCGATGTGCAAAGCCAGGACAGGCCCAGACCTAGAGTTCACGACCTTCCGGCCGGTCCCTCAGGACCCAACAGTGCGCCAGGTGCCCACCTCAACCCCCACCGTCTGTTCCATCCACCCACCGCAAGCGATGAGGAGGAGTACTGAGACGAGAAAGCGTCGATGAGCACCGTGTTGATGTTCCACCCTCGAGCACCAGCCGCCGAACACATGCCGGCTGAAACTGGTCCACCCACACCCGCCCCCACCCCGGACGACGCCGGCGTGAAGTACTGCGAGTGTGGTTGATGCTCCTTAGAAAGGAGGTGATCCAGCCGCACCTTCCGGTACGGCTACCTTGTTACGACTTCGTCCCAATCGCCAGTCCCACCTTCGACAGCTCCCCCCCTGACGGGTTGGGCCACCGGCTTCGGGTGTTACCGACTTTCATGACGTGACGGGCGGTGTGTACAAGGCCCGGGAACGTATTCACCGCAGCGTTGCTGATCTGCGATTACTAGCGACTCCGACTTCACGGGGTCGAGTTGCAGACCCCGATCCGAACTGAGACCAGCTTTTTGGGATTCGCTCCACCTCACGGTATCGCAGCCCTCTGTACTGGCCATTGTAGCATGCGTGAAGCCCAAGACATAAGGGGCATGATGATTTGACGTCATCCCCACCTTCCTCCGAGTTGACCCCGGCAGTCTCCCATGAGTCCCCACCCGAAGTGCTGGCAACATGGAACGAGGGTTGCGCTCGTTGCGGGACTTAACCCAACATCTCACGACACGAGCTGACGACAACCATGCACCACCTGTACGCGACCAACTAAATGACACCCCATCTCTGGGATTCCACCGCGCATGTCAAGCCTTGGTAAGGTTCTTCGCGTTGCATCGAATTAATCCGCATGCTCCGCCGCTTGTGCGGGCCCCCGTCAATTCCTTTGAGTTTTAGCCTTGCGGCCGTACTCCCCAGGCGGGGCGCTTAATGCGTTAGCTGCGGCACGGAATCCGTGGAATGGACCCCACACCTAGCGCCCAACGTTTACGGCATGGACTACCAGGGTATCTAATCCTGTTCGCTCCCCATGCTTTCGCTCCTCAGCGTCAGTAACTGCCCAGAGACCCGCCTTCGCCACCGGTGTTCCTCCTGATATCTGCGCATTTCACCGCTACACCAGGAATTCCAGTCTCCCCTACAGCACTCAAGTGTGCCCGTACCCACTGCAAGCTCAGAGTTGAGCCCTGAGTTTTCACAGCAGACGCGACACACCGCCTACGAGCTCTTTACGCCCAATAATTCCGGACAACGCTTGCACCCTACGTATTACCGCGGCTGCTGGCACGTAGTTAGCCGGTGCTTCTTCTGCTCCTACCGTCACTTGCGCTTCTTCGGAGCTGAAAGAGGTTTACAACCCGAAGGCCGTCATCCCTCACGCGGCGTCGCTGCATCAGGCTTTCGCCCATTGTGCAATATTCCCCACTGCTGCCTCCCGTAGGAGTCTGGGCCGTGTCTCAGTCCCAGTGTGGCCGGTCGCCCTCTCAGGCCGGCTACCCGTCGTCGCCTTGGTAGGCCATTACCCCACCAACAAGCTGATAGGCCGCGAGCCCATCCCCAGCCGAAAAACTTTCCACCCGCACTCGATGCCGAGGCAGGTCGTATCCGGTATTAGCCACCGTTTCCAGTGGTTGTCCCAGAGCCAGGGGCAGGTTGCTCACGTGTTACTCACCCGTTCGCCACTGATCCCCCCCGAAGGGGTTCACCGTTCGACTTGCATGTGTTAAGCACGCCGCCAGCGTTCGTCCTGAGCCAGGATCAAACTCTCCGTCGAAAAACCATCCGCAACCACCCAAACCGGCCCGAAGACCAGCCAAGCAGCCACGTAGATCATTTCACTTCATAGTCGACCCTTGGACTCGAAACTCCACCCCCCACTGGCGTGAAAGAGGCGGAGGTCAATCCCAAAGGAATCCCCGATCCCCACCCACACAGGAGCGAGAACCATTGGGGGTTAATGCATTGGCATCAACATTTATGGCACACTGTTGAGTTCTCAAGAACCGGACGCACCCACCCCGAACCGACCCCCACACGAGGGCCAGCGGAAGAGGGGCAACTTTCCCACCTTAACCAGACACCAGGCCAAACTGCAACCCAGCCCCGATCGAGGCTTCCGGCGCCACCCCACCAGACGCGGTCCACCCCAGCTCGTGAGCTTCAGGTTTTCCGCCCCGCCGGGGCGACATGAAGAACAGTACGTGGCCGCCGGGGCACGAGGCAAATCCGCGCCCTCCTGACGCCCTGTCCCGTTGCACCGCAACGGAACAGGTGCCCGGACGGCTCAGACGACCGTCAGGCGGTCATCCGCAGGGGCCGTGCGGTCTCGTCGTCGTCCGCGACGGCTCGTGGGGACGGGTGCTCGACGAGGGCGACGACCCGGCCGGCCATGAACCGGGCGGTGCGCACGGGGGTCCCCCCGCGGGTCACCTCAGTCACCTCGACGACTCCCCGCCCGTGGGTGATCTCCACCCGACGCCCGGCGCGGGTCGCCTCGACCTCGTAGGTGCGGGTGTCCCCGGTGGCGTCGACGACGATCTCGACCCGATCACCCTTCACGGTGTCCTCCTGTGGACGTGCTCGCGCCCGTGGCGAGCAGTGGATGAGGGTGACGGCACCCCGGATGCGCCTGTCGGCACGGTGGTCGCTCGGAGCGACGAGAGTTGGAGCCCGGGGCATGTGCGGGGCGCCGTCGAGGAGTACAACGCTCGGGCGCGCCAGGCATTCCCCCGTCCACGGCGGTGTGGCACCGGCGAGGTCGCCCGTTCACCCGCTCAAGCCGGGCGTGCCACGCGTCGAAGACCCCGTGGATCGGTCAAGCCAGTGCCGAACGACTCCCCCGTGTTCGGAAGAGGATGCCGTGCCCACACCTGCCGCCAGCGCCGACGGCGTGCTGCCCGCCCGCTCGGCGGCGGCAAGGCACTGCGTGCGCGTCGTGGGTCGTGCCGACGGGCCGGTCCTGCTGCTGGTGCACGGCTTCGGCGGCGACCAGCGCTCCTGGGACCGGGTCCTGCCGGCCTTCGTCGACCGCTTCGGCGTCGTGCTGCTCGACCAGGCCGGGGCCGGCGGGTTCGACGCCGCGACGTACGACCGGCAGCGGTACTCGACCCTCGACGGCTACGCGGCGGACCTCGTGGACGTGTGCGAGGAGCTCGACCTGCGCGACGTCGTCGTCGTGGGGCACAGCGTGAGCTCGGTCATCGCCGCCCGGGCGGTGGTGCGGGCCCCGGAGCGGTTCTCCCACGTCGTCATGATCGCGCCGTCGGCGCGCTACCTGGACGACCCCGCCACGGGGTACGAGGGGGGCTTCTCCGCCGACGACATCGAGGAGCTGCTGGACTCCCTGGACCAGAACTACGTCTCCTGGACCAGCGGCGTGGGTCCCATGGTCATGGGCAACCCCGACCGGCCCGAGCTCGGGGACGAGCTGGCGGCCTCGTTCCGCGCGCTGCACCCCGGCACGGCCCGCGACTTCGCCCGAGCCACGTTCCTCAGCGACTCCCGCGACCTGCTGACCCGGCTGCAGACGCCCGCTCTCGTGCTGCAGAGCCGCGACGACGCCCTCGCGCCCGAGAGCGCCGTCCGTGAAGTCGCCGCGCTCGTGCCGCACGCGACGCTCGTGCCTCTCGACGCGTCCGGGCACTGTCCCCACCTCAGCGCGCCCGCGCAAACGGCGGCCGCGATCCTCGCCCACCTGCCGTGAGCAGCCCCTTCGAGGCGCTCTTCGACGACGCCCCCTGCGGTTACCTCACCACCACCGACGACGGGCGCATCACCCGCGTCAACGACACGTTCCTCACCTGGTCCGGGCACCGCCGCGAGCAGCTGCTCGGGTCCGCCTTCGGGCGCCTGCTCCCCGTGGGCGACCGGATCCTGTGGTCCACGCACAGCCTCCCCCAGCTCGGCACCACCGGCAGCGTCAGCGAGGTCGTCGTCGACGTCGTCGGTGCGGACCGGACGCGACGTCCCGCGCTGCTGACCGCCACGCGGGTCCCGGCGCACGACGGCGCGGAGGCCGAGGTGCGGGTCATCGTCTTCAGCGCTCCCGAGCGCCGCGCGCACGAGCAGGAACTCGTGACGGCCCTGCGCCGCGTCGAGGAGGCCGAGGACCGGCGCGTCGCCGCGGAGGCCGACGGGCAGCGCCGGGCCCTGCAGGACCCCCTCACGGGGTTGCCGAACCGTGCGGGGCTGGCCCAGCACCTCGGACCCGCGCTGGAAGGCCCCGTCGTGGTGCTGGTCGTGGACCTGGACCACTTCGCCGTCGTCAACGAGAGCCTCGGCGCGGCCGCCGGCGACGAGCTGCTGCTCACCGTCGCCGCACGGTTGACCGGGGCCCTGCGGGACGGGGCCGTCGTGGCGCGCGTGTCCGCCGACGAGTTCGTCGTCGTCGAGCGCTGCACCGACGGCGAGGCGGCCCTCGCGCTCGCCGAGCGGGTGCTCGCCGAGCTCAGCGCCCCCGTCGTCCTCGCCGGGCTGGAGGTCGTGACGTCGGCCAGCGTCGGCGCCGCCCTCGCCGACACCGGCGACGCGGACCGGGCGCTGCAGGACGCCGGGGCGGCGATGCAGCGGGCGAAGGTCCGCGGTCGCGGACGCGTCGAGGTGCACGACCCCACCACCACGAATTCCGCCGCGGACCGGCTCCGGCTGCTCGGGGAACTGCGCCTCGGCATCGCCGCCGGGCAGCTCCGGCTGCTGTACCAGCCGCAGGTCCAGCTCCGCGACGGGCGCGTCCGCGGGGTCGAGGCACTCGTGCGGTGGCAGCACCCCACCCGGGGTCTGCTGCCGCCGGCGGAGTTCATCGACGTCGCCGAACAGTCCGGCCTCGTCCGCGCGCTCGGGGCATGGGTGCTCGAAGCCGCCGTGAAGCAGGCCGCCCGCTGGGCCCGCGACCCCAGCCACCCGACGTTGGAGGTGTCGGTGAACCTGTCCGCGCGGCAGCTGACCGCGCCGGGTCTCGTCGAGGCCGTGACCGCGATCCTGGTCCGACACCGGCTGCCCGCGGGGCTGCTCGTCCTGGAGGTCACCGAGACCGCTCTCGTCGCCGACCCGGAAGCCGCGGCGGCGGCCCTGACCGCGTTGAAGGAGCTGGGCGTGGGCGTGTCCGTCGACGACTTCGGCACCGGCTACGCCAGCCTCACGTACCTGCAGCGGTTCCCCGTCGACGAGCTGAAGATCGACCGGTCGTTCGTCAGCGGGCTGGGCGTCTCCGACGGGGACACCGGGATCGTGCGGGCGTGCGTGCAGCTCGCGCACGCGGTGGGGGTGCGGGCCGTCGCCGAAGGGGTGGAGACCGAGGAGCAGCGGCAGGCGCTGGTGGAGATGGGGTGCGACGTGGAGCAGGGGTACCTGTTCTCGCGGCCCGTCGAGGCGGCCGTGGTGCGGGAACTCGCCGCGCGCTGACGACCTCACGCGTCGACGACGACCACCTCGACTCCTCGATGCCGCAGCGCCTCGACGTGCTCGGTCGGGGCCGTCGCATCGGTGACCAGCGTCCACGGCAGCGGCAACTGCACCCAGGCGTGGAACGGGCGCGCGCCGACCTTCGCGCCGTGGGCGAGGACGTGGACGTGGGCGGCGCGGCGGGCCATGAGTTCCTTCAGCCGCACCTGCTGCAGGTCCGCCTCGCAGACCTCCCCGTCCGGGGAGACGCCGTCGGTGCCGAGGAACACCGCGTCGGCGCTGACGCGTTCCAGCGCGGCCTCGGTGAGCGGACCGAGGAAACCCTGGCTCACCGGGCGCAACCGGCCGCCGAGGCACTCCACGGTGACGCCCTCGACGTCGGTGAGTTCCTCCACGACGGTGAGGCTGGCGGTGATGACCGTCAGGCCGCGTGCGCCGCGCAGGGCCGTGGCGAGCGCACCGACGGTGGAGCCGACGTCGAGCAGGACGGTGTCACCGTCGGCGACCTGCGCGGCGGCCCAGCGGGCGATGGCCGTCTTCGCGGCGTGCGCCTCACCGGTCCGCTGCCGCAGCGTGGGTTCGCCGGAAGCGCCGAGCGCGATGGCCCCGCCGTAGGTGCGGGCGATGCGGCCCTCGGCGGTGAGGACCGCGAGATCACGGCGGATGGTGGAGGCGGACACCCCGAACCGGGTGGCGAGGGCGTCGACGTTCGCGAGGCCGTCGGTGCGGGCGAGGTCGACGATGGTCGCTCGGCGGATCTCGGAGGACACGGTCCTCCTCAGTCCACGTCGGGGCGGGGGGCGACCTCGATGGCCTGCCGCATCGCCTCCACCATGCTGCGGGTGTCGACGGTGCCGGTGCCGGCGATGTCGAAGGCGGTGCCGTGGTCGACGGAGGTGCGGATCACCGGCAGGCCGACGGTGATGTTCACGCCCGCCTCGATGCCGAGGACCTTCACCGGGCCGTGGCCCTGGTCGTGGTACATCGCGACGACGAGGTCGTAATCGCCGCGGGCGGCGAGGAAGAACAGCGTGTCGGCGGCCAGCGGGCCGCGGGCGTCGATCCCGTCGGCCCACACGGCTTCGACGGCGGGGCTGATCTTCTCGGCCTCCTCGCCGTACCCGAACAGCCCGCCCTCCCCCGCGTGCGGGTTGATCGCGCACACCCCGATCCTCGGGTTCGCGTTGCCCGCGGCGACGAGCGCGGCGTGCCCGCGGCGGATGGTGCGCTCGACGAGGCCGGGTTCGATCTTGGCGATGGCGTCGAGGAGGCCGATGTGGGTGGTGACGTGGATGACCTTGAGGGTGGGCGTCGACAGCATCATCGACACCTCCGGAGTGCCGGTGAGGTCGGCGAGCAGTTCGGTGTGGCCGGGGTAGACGTGCCCGCCGAGGTGGAGGGCCTCCTTGTTGAGGGGGGCGGTGCAGATCGCCTGGACCTCCCCGCGCATCGCCATCTCGCTGGCGACGCGGACGTAGTGGTAGGCCGCGTCGCCCGCGACGGGCGACAACTTCCCCCAGGGCAGGTCCTCGGGGAGCAGGCCGAGGTCGACGACGTTGATCCGGCCGGGCTGGAACTCGGCGACGCTCCCGATCGGGACGATGTCGGCCTCGACACCGAGAACCTGCGCAGCCTGCCGCAGTCGGCCGGCGTCGCCGACGACGACGGGACGGGAGTTCCGGGTGATCTCCTCGTCGAGGAGGGCCGCGACGACGACCTCGGGGCCGACGCCGGCGCCGTCGCCCATCGTGACGGCGATGGCGGGGGTGCTGCTCATGGTGTGCCTCTCAGGAGGTCGGGGTTCAGCGCGCGGACGATGGTGAGCAGGCTGTCGGGGGCGCCGAAGCTGCCGGGACGGGTCACGACGTGGCGGCCGTCGGGGGTCTCGGAGCGGACGGCACCGTGCTCGATCTGCCCGACGACGCGCAGCGACGGCACGCCGAGGGCGTCGAGGACCTGGCGGGCGGTTTCCCCACCGGTGAGGACGAGGTCGGCGGGGCCGACGGCATCGGCGACGACCCGGCCCAGCGCCCGGGACAGCGAGCGCCCCTCGGCCCGGCCGGTGAGGCGGACGACGGTCAGGGGGTTCCGGGCAGCGTTCGTCAGGTGGGTCGCGGCGGTTCCGTCGAGCACGTCGGTGCAGGGCAGGTCGACGACGGGGGCGCCGGCTCGCTCGAGTTCCCGGAGCTGCTGCTGGGCGACGGGTTCGGCGGTGCCGACGACCACGACGACGCTCCGTGCGTCCCGTGGGAGTTCGGGTTCCTCGGGGGTCCCGGCGGGCAGGGCCCGGGCGACCGCGGCGACGAGGGCCGCTGAGCCGACGAGGGCGCAGCCGGAGGCGGCGGTGACGAGGCGGTCGAGGTCGTCGTCGGTCTCGGCGTCGCAGATGACAACCGTGCCGTCATCGATGCGCACGAGGTGGGTAGCGAGGTCTTTCGACCGGACCAGGTCGAGGGGCAGCGTTGTGGTCGGGACGCCGGGGAGGGCGTCGGCGACGGTGTCCGGGGCCGGCCGGTCCTCGATCGCCCATGCCGCCGTCGTCGCCAGGGGGCGGCCCTCGACGAGGAGGCGGCCGTCGCGGACGGTGCGGCCGGCGACGGGGAGGGCGGGGGCGAGCAGGACCGTCTTCCGTGCTGCACGGACGACGGGGACGAGGTTGCCGCGCAGCAGGCTGTCGACCTTGGTGACGACGGTCCGGCTCCGGTGGTGGTGGAGGACGTCGGTGAGGCGGTGCTCGACGTCGGCGGCGGGCAGGTGGCGGGAGTGCAGGTCGATGACGACGTCACCGGGTGGGACAGGAGCGGGCCAGAGGGCGACGTGGACGGGACCGTACCTGCGCGAACCGCGCACGCGAAGGGCGGCGGCGGACTCGGCAGCGCCGGAGAGGTCGTCGGCGAGGACGAGGAGGTCGGTCACCGTGCCCCCTCGTCGATGGTGCTGCGCCTGTTCCGCGCTTGCGCACAGCGGTCGGCTGGCACGCTAGCCGTCGTGCGCGGACTGCGCAACGATGCGCGAACTGATCACTCCTCCTGCTTGCCCGACGACCTCGTCGCGTGGTGCGGTGTGACGAGCTACCCGCCCGACCCACCGCCGCGTCAGGAGACCCCGTGCCCGCATCGCCGGCCACCCCCGAGTTCGCCCGCAAGCTCCGCACCCGCGAACCCCTCGTGGGCTACTGGGTGGTGCTGGACTCCCCCGCCAGCACCGAGCGCCTCGCGCGCGTCGGCTACGACTACGTCTGCCTCGACCAGCAGCACGGGCTGCTGGGGTACGACGGGTTGCTGCGCGGGCTGATGGCCGTGGACGCCGGGGCACGGCTGGGACCGGTCGAGACCGTCGGCATCGTGCGCGTCGCGGCCAACGACCTCACCTGGATCGGCCACGCCCTCGACGCCGGCGCCGCCGCGGTCATCGTGCCGCTCGTCGACTCCGCCGACGACGCCCGGCTGGCCGTGCAGAACACCAAGTACCCGCCCTTGGGACGGCGGTCCTACGGGCCGATGCGCGCGCAACTGCGCATCGAGATGGAGGCGTCCAACGCCGACGTCCCGCTGCTGGTGATGGTCGAGACGGCCGGCGGCCTGGCGAACGTCGAGGAGATCGTCGCCATCGACGGGGTCGACGGGCTGTACGTCGGGCCGTCGGACCTCTCGCTCGCGCTCGGCGCTTCCTACCCCGGTGACCCTGCGGTCGACGAGGCGCTCGACGCGGCGCTGGAGCGGATCAAGGCGGCGGCGCGCGCGGTAGGGAAGCCGGTGGGGATCCACACGCCGAGCGGGGAGGTGGCGCGGCGGCGGCTGGCGGAGGGGTTCGACGTGGTGACGGTGTCAGGGGACCTGGTGCACCTGGAGGAGGTGGCGAGCGCACACCTGGGAGTAGTACGACGATGAGCTGCTCCTACGGCCGAGAGCACGCCACTTCCACCAAACCACACACCATGCGGGCAACCACCGCAGTCTTCGACCTGTGAATGCCGAGCACCTGCACCAGTTGAGGCTCAGCACGGTCAAGGCAGGATCCAGAAAGGCGCTCATTGAAAGCTCACGCTCGCAACTCAAGTCCTCGACGTGGTCGGGTATCCACTCGCAAGTCATCCGCACAGGCCCACGACCGTATTCGCGCGAGCCGAGGAGCGTCTTCGAAGTTCGCGACTGATCACGGCGTGAACAGCACAGCAACCCGAACCGAGCACCCTGCCGTTCAACACTGACCCTGAGGCGAAAAGCTTGCCCTGGTCGAACAACCGATCTCATGGCGCCTGCAGGACTTCCTCGGCATCGGGTCGCCAGCGTGGTGGAGGTGAGCCACGATCGGACTCGACGAGGAGGTCCCAACCGCGGCGGAGGAGTACTAGCATCCAAACGTGATTGACGAGGGCGTGCTTGCGCAAATCCGCACGATGGTCGCCGAACGGGAGTGGGATCAGTTCCACACACCGGAGAACCTCGCCAAGAGCATCACCATCGAAGCGGCCGAGCTCCTCGAGTGCTTCCAGTGGCATCGGGACGCCGACCTCTCACGGGTCCAGGGTGAACTCGCCGACGTACTCACCTACTGCTGCCTCCTGGCGGACAAGCTCGACTTGGACATCGGCCGGATCGTCCTGGACAAGCTCCAGGAGACCCGCGCCAAGTACCCCGTCGACAAGGCCCGCGGCAGGAGCACCAAGCATGACCGGCTTTGAGATCGAGGAGGTCCCGTACACCAGCGGGAGCATCAGCGCCTGGGGAAAGCTCGACGAACGGCACCGCAACTGGCCTGTCGTGTACACGCTCGAAGGGCCCGGCAAGGTCTACGTCGGTGAATCGCTCAACGCCGCTGGCCGCCTCAAGCAGCACCTCGACGCGGGGAAGAAGCCGGTCCGCACTGCCCGGGTCGTCAAAGACCCGACCTTCAACAAGTCGGTCTGCCTGGACCTGGAGTCCTACCTCATCCGGCTCTTCGCCGGTGACGGCAAGTACGAGGTGCTCAACCGCAACGACGGAGTCACCAACGCCGACTACTACGGCCGTGAGGACTACCAGAAGTCGTTCAAAGAGATCTTCGACGAGCTGAAGGATCGCGGCGCCTTCGACCGCTCCCTCCAGGAGATCCAGAACAGCGACCTCTTCAAGTTGTCACCGTTCAAGGCGCTGACCCCGGAGCAGGCCATCGCTGTCGAGGACATCCTGACCGGGCTGTTCGACGACCTGGAGAAGGAGGTCCCCAGTCGACTGGTCATCCAGGGCGATCCGGGGACCGGTAAGACGATCGTCGCCATCTACCTCATCAAACTGCTGAGCGACATCCAGCACGCCGACCTGAGTGAACCCGTCGACGGCGACTCCCTCTTCTCGGAGTTCTTCGTGGAAGGTCACCCGGCGCTGCTCAAAGACTTCCGCATCGGCCTCGTCGTACCGCAGCAGTCGTTGCGCGCGTCCATCCAGAAGGTCTTCCGCAAGACTCCTGGACTCCACCCGTCCATGGTGTTGAAGCCTTTCGAGGCGGCTCAGGCCACCCCCTTCGACCTGCTGATCGTCGACGAGACGCATCGTCTGAACCAGCGAGCGAGCTTGGCGTCCGGCAGCTTGAACAAGCTCTTCCGAGAGGTCAACGAGAAGCTCTTCGGGAAGGACGACTTGAACCTGACCCAGCTCGACTGGATCAACGAGGTGAGCCGCCACCAGATCTACCTGCTCGACGCTGCCCAGGCGGTCCGTCCAGCAGACGTCCCACGTGAAGCGCTCGAGCAGCTCACCGCAACGGCGAGGAAAGCCGAGCGGCACTACTCGCTGACCACGCAGATGCGCGTGCAGGCCGGCTCCGACTACGTCGGCTACATCCGCCGCGTCCTCAACGGCACGGCCGTCGAGCCGCAAGTGTTCCCCGGGTACGACCTGCGCTTCTTCGATGACTTCGACGAGATGCTGACCACGGTCGAGCAGAAGGACACCGAGGTGGGGCTCGCGCGGGCCATCGCAGGGTACGCATGGCCGTGGCTGAGCAAGAAGGACCCCGCCGCTTTCGACATCACGATCGGCGACCGCCAGCTGCGCTGGAACAGCACGGACGTCGACTGGATCAACGCGCCGGGTTCCGTCCTCGAAGTGGGCTCGGTCCACACCACTCAAGGCTACGACCTGAACATCGCGGCGGTCATCATCGGACCCGACCTGCGGTTCGACCCGGTGACCGATCGAATCGTCTTCGACCGATCCAACTACCACGACAAGAAGGGGATGCAGAACAATCCTCAACGCGGGATCACGTACACGGATGACGACATCCTGCAGTACGTCAAGAACGCGTACGCCGTGTTGCTGACCCGAGGCGTCCTGGGAACGTACGTGTACGTGTGCGATCCCGCTCTGCGGGAACACCTCCGTAGCTACCTGACGCCACACGACGGCAAGAGTCAGCGAGTCCGTAGCGGACGCTCCCCTGTACCGTGATCGAATACGTTCAGGTCGACACTCGAGGGGAACATGTCCGCAGCGCAGGGTCCTCCCTTGAACCCGGGGTTGTGGGAAGAGCTGGTCTCCCGGGGTCTCCTCGACCAACTCCAGGGCACGCTCGGATCACCGCAGCTGGCGCCGGTGGGCAACGAAGACGTTCCCCACGTCGTCGCGACGCACCTCGGTCGCGCCATCCTCACGGCGCTCCACGGCCAGTCGTCCACAGCAGCGCAGAACGACCTGGTCCGCCGCGTCCTCGACGTCCTCGACGCGCCGACCGGTGTGCCGGTCCTGGACGAGAGAGGACGGTTCCAGCAACTGCTGTCCGTGACGCAGGAGGCCACACCCCCGCGGCCCGCCACCCCTCTCTCCGAGGCCGCCCTCCTGACGAACAGCCCGGGGGAGCCCGCTCTGGGCAGCGAGATCCGCGCCGAACTCGAGAGCGCCGACTCCGTCGACCTCATCGTCGCCTTCCTCAAGTGGTCCGGACTGCGCCTCCTCGACGAACCGCTCCGGCGCCTCCGTGATCGAGGCGCCAAGGTCCGCATCATCACCACCACGTACATGGGCGCCACGGAACGCCGCACCGTCGACGCCCTCGTCCGCGACTACGGAGCCGACGTCAAGGTCATCTACGAGACCACGCGTACTCGTCTCCACGCGAAGGCGTGGATCTTCCGCCGGAACACCGGCTTCCACACCGGCTACGTCGGGTCCTCCAACCTCTCGAGGTCGGCACTGCTCGATGGGCTGGAGTGGAACGTCCGCTTGTCGAGCGTGGCGACGCCCGCTCTGATCGACAAGTTCGACGCCACGTTCGAGAGCTACTGGGCCAGCCCCACCTTCGAGACCTACGACCCCGACCGCGATGCCGCACGGCTGGACGCTGCACTGCGCGACGCGGGCGCGACCGGCAAGAGCGGGACACCGGTGGACATGTCGTCCATCGAAGTCACGCCTCGTCCGCACCAGCAGGAGATGCTTGAGCAGCTCGCCGGCGAGCGGCAGCTGCACGGCCGGCACCGGAACCTCGTCGTGGCCGCGACGGGCACGGGCAAGACCGTCCTGGCTGCGCTGGACTACCGCGACCTACGACGACAGCACGGCCGCGACCTGAGGCTGCTCTTCGTCGCGCACCGCAAGGAGTTGCTCGAGCAGGCGATGCGGACCTACCGGCAAGTCCTCGCGGACGGGTCGTTCGGTGAGCTCCTCGTCGGAGGGCTCGAACCCCGGGAGGGTCGTCACGTCTTCGCGAGCGTGCAGTCGCTGACGCCTCAGCGCATCGCGTCGCTCCCCGCCGACGCCTTCGACGTCGTCGTCCTCGACGAGTGCCACCACGGCACGGCACCGACGTACCGACGCGTCGTGGAGCACTTCGAGCCGATGGAGCTCCTCGGCCTCACAGCGACACCGGAGCGCGGTGACGGGCGGGACGTCCTCGCCCTGTTCGACGGACGCATCGCCACCGAGCTCCGACTGTGGGACGCGCTCGCCGATGACCTCCTCGTCCCGTTCCACTACTTCGGCGTGAACGACGAGGTCGACCTCTCGGCCGTGAAGTGGTCCCGAGGGCGCTACGACGTCGATGGGCTGGAGAACCTGTACACCGGCAACGACGCCCGCGCGCGCATCGTCCTGCGGGAGCTGGAGCGGCGCGTCAGCGATCCGCAGGCCATCAAGGGGCTCGGCTTCTGCGTGTCCGTCGCGCACGCTCAGTACATGGCGCGCGTCTTCACCGACGCCGGGATCCCCTCGGTCGCCGTCTCCAGCGAGAGCGACACCCAAGAGCGCACCAGCGCGCTGGGGCGGCTGCGTCGCGGTGAGATCGCCGCGATCTTCACCGTCGACCTCTACAACGAGGGCGTCGACGTCCCCGAGGTGGACACCGCCCTCTTCCTCCGCCCGACCGAGTCGTCCACCGTCTTCCTCCAGCAGCTGGGCCGGGGCCTGCGGACCGCGCACGGCAAGGCCGTGCTCACCGTGCTGGACTTCGTCGGCAACCAGAACGAAGGCTTCCGCTTCGACGCGCGCTTCCAGGCGCTGACCGGGTTGGCCCGCGGCCGGCTCGCCCAGCAGGTCGAAAAGGGCTTCCCCCTCCTGCCCACCGGCTGCTCCATCGTGCTCGACCGCGTGGTGCAGGAGCGCGTGCTCAGCAGCCTCAAGCGACAGCTGCAGCCGCAGCGGCGGGCGCTTGTCAACGAGGTCCGCAGCCTCGGGACGACGGCGCTCGCGACCTTCCTGGCCGAATCCGGTCACGGGTTGCGCGAGGTGCTCCGGAGCGACCGCTCGTGGACGATGCTGTGCCGCGAGGCTGGGCTCGACGTCCCTGATGGTGGTGACCTCGAGCCGAAGCTCCTCAAGCGGGTTGCTGCCGTCGCCCACGTGGACGACAGCGCCCGCGCCGAGACCTACCGCCGCCTCCTCCGCGGTGAGCAGCCCACTGGCTCGGTCGAGGAAGCGCTGGCCCGCATGCTGACGGCCTCGCTGGTGCCCGGGAGCTACAGCGAGGCGCACCTGTCGCGACTGGCCGGTGCGGTGGATGAACCGGCCGTGCGCGACGAGCTGTCCCAGGTCGTCGACCTCGCGTTCGACACGGCTCGTCGACCCACCGCCGAGTTGGCCGGCTCGCTGCACGACGTACCACTCGCTGTCCACGCCCGGTACTCGCGCAACGAGATTGTCGCGGCGCTGGGCTTGATCAGCGACAAGCGACCGCCGGAACGCTTCCGCGAGGGAGTCCTGTGGGCTCCTCACCTGGAGACCGACGCCTTCCTCATCACGCTCAACAAGTCGGACGCCGACTTCTCACCGACCACGATGTACCGGGACTACCCGCTCACGCGTGAGCTGTTTCACTGGGAGTCGCAGTCGACGACCAGCGTCGCCTCGGTGACCGGCCAGCGGTACCTCCACCACCGGGAGAACGGGACGCACGTCCTGCTCTTCGCGCGCCCCGCCAAGACCGGGGACCTGGGGCCTGAGCCGTTCCTGTTCCTCGGTCAGGCGGACTACGTCAGCCACCGGGGCGACCGTCCGATCGCCATCACCTGGAAGCTGCGGCACGAAATGCCCATGGACTTCTTCGCCGCTGCGACGGTCGTCCAGTCGGCCTGATTCCTGGGATGTACGGACGGCATCGTGCCCGACGGCTCGGACACGACCCCTGGGTCAGGCGGGCGCCAGAAGTTCCCGCGCCTCGGCGGTGAGCAGCGGCTCGACCTGCTCCCACGGCACGACGTACCGCCGCACCCCGTGCCCGCCGAGCTGGTAGTCCTGGAAGGAGAACGCGATCCCCTCGGGCCCGGACTGCCAGGTCGCCCAGTTCGCCTCCTCCGGCGTGAGGCCTTCCGGCGTGGTGACGGGTTCGCCCTGCGCGGCGGCGAGGTCCTCGACGACGGGGGCGAGCTGCGTGAACGCGGCCGGCGGGTCGGTGAAGACGAGGTCGAGGGTGAGGGGGCGGGCGCGCTGCACGTCGAGGACGGTGGAGGCGACGGTGGTGGTGGGGTGGGCAGTGCCTTCGGTGCTGTCGACGACCTCCAGCAGGACCTGCGCGGTGCGGCCGTCGTCGGTGGTGACGGTGCCCTGCCCGGTGAGGGTGCGCGGCGGGTCGCCGGCCTGCACGGTCGCGCGGGCGGCGTCGACGACGTCCTGCGCGGAGGCGGTCACGCGCCGGTTCAGCTCGTCCGCGATGGGCGCACCCGCGGCGCGGGGCACCACCACGTCCCAGGTGAGGGAACCGTCGCTGCCGGTGAGGTGGGTGTCGGTCCACGACAGGGTCGTCGGGGTCGTGGCCGCGGGGGACGCGGGGGCGGGCGGGTCGGCGCTGCAGGCGGTGAGCCCGGCGACGGCGAGGGCCACGGCGGCGCGGCGGGACATCGGAGAGCGGGACACGTTCCTCCTCGACGGTGAGGTCGGCAGCCTACGGACCCGCCACCGCCCGCGAGGGTGATTTCTGGCGGGCGTGGACGACGCCGTGCACGCGGTCCGCGGCGGCCACCGGCGGCTCGTGCTCCCACACGCGCACGACGTGCCACCCGGCCGCCGCGAGCGCCGCGTCGGTGTCGCGGTCGCGGGCGGTGATGCTGGCGAGCTTGATCCGCCACCAGGTCGCGTTGGCCTTGGGCCGGTGGACGTGGACGGGGCAGGAGTGCCAGAAGCAGCCGTCGACGAAGACGGCGACTCGCGCGCCGCGGAAGACGAGGTCGGCGCGGCGGCGGCGGTTGGTGCCCGGCGGGGTGGTGTCGACGAGGTAGCGCAGGCCGCGGCGGTGCAGCTCGCGGCGCAGCGCGAGCTCGGGGCGGGTGTCGCGGCGGCCGGTGCGGCGCATGATCCCGGCGACGGCGGGGTTGGAGGGTGGTGGGGCGGGGCCGGGTTCCTGCCACGCGCTCACCGCCGCACCGTACGCGGGGAGCAGGAGGTGGAGGACCGGTCCGTCCACAGCCCCGCCGGCGACTCCGGGCGCGCGAGGGCCCCTACGCTGCCCCCATGCCTCCCGCCCCGGTCTCCCCCCACCGCGGCCTGCTCACCGAGCGCATCGCCCGCGAGCTCGAGCACGAGATCCGCACCGGCGTCCTGGCCGTGGGCGACAAGCTGCCGTCGGAGCGGGAGCTGGCGGTCCGCTTCGCCGCGAGCCGCAACGTGGTGCGGGAGGTGCTGCGGCGGCTGGAGGCGCAGCACCTCATCGAGGTCGCGGCGGGGCGCGGCTCGTTCGTCAGCTCCCCGGGGCTGGCGGAGTCGCGGGGCTTCGACGCGGTGTACCGGGCGAGCCGGCCGACGGTGCGTCAGCTCATCCGGGCGCGGTTGCCGCTGGAGGTGGAGATCGCCGGGCTCGCGGCGGAGCGGGCGGGCGAGGAGGACCTGGCGACGCTGGCCGCGGCGCACCAGGCGGTGCTGGACGCGCCGGACGCGGTGGCGATGGCGCGCGCGGACCTGGGCTTCCACGAGGCGATCGCGGTGGCGAGCGGGAACCCGGTGCTGCGCATCATGCTGCTGTCGATCGGGCCGATGATGTTCGAGATGATGCTGCGGTCGAACTCCGACCCCTCGATCGCCGAGCCGGGGGTGCCGCACCACGCGGAGATCCTCGCCGCGATCGGCGCGCACGACGTGGACCTGGCGCGGGACCACATGCGCGAGCACCTGGCGCTGGGATTGCGCACGTACGGCGAGGACCTCGACGAGCCGCTGGAGGTCATGGCCAACCGGCACCTCGAGAACCTGCTGCGGCACCCCTTCTGAGGGTTGACCCCACCGGCGGCGCACAGTTACGGTCCAACTGGTAGGACCAGTTGGACCAGTGGTGTCCGACCTGACCCGAGGATGACGATGACGTCGACACGACCAGCGCTGACCCGGCGCCGCCTCCTGACCGCGGCCGGCAGCACCGCCGCCCTCGCCGCCTGCGGCTCCGGCAGCGGCCCGGCCGGACCGGGCACCCCGCTGCGCATCGCCGCGGTCAACCACGTCTGGTCGCAAGCGATCCAGGAGAGGTTGCCGGAGTTCGAGGAGCTGTCCGGTCGCCGCGTCAGCATGCAGATGCTCACCGCCGACCAGCTCGGCAGCAGCTACAACGTCAAGCTCAACGCCTCCGCCACGGACATCGACGTCATGATGGTCCGCCCCCTGCAGGACCAGCTCCTGTTCGCCCGCAACGGCTGGCTCGCCGACCTCACCGACCGCGTCGCCGACCCCGCCTTCGCCTGGGACGACGTGCAGGAGGCCGTCCGCGAGCGCTCGACCACCCGCGGCCGCGTCCACAGCGTCCCCGTCGTCACCGAACGCCCCGCCCTGTACTACCGCAAGGACCTCGTCCCCGCGCCGCCGCAGACCCTCGACGACCTGCTGGAGCAGGCGCTCGCCCTGACGGACGGCGACACGTTCGGGTACGTCGGCCGCGGCCAGCGGGCCGGGGCGGTCAGCCAGTGGTCCAGCTTCCTGTTCTCCTTCGGCGGCGACTTCACCACCGCCGACGGCGGCTCCGGCATCGGCAGCGACGAGGCCCGCGCCGCGTACGCCTACTACGGCCGCCTGCTGCACGAGGCCGGCCCACCCGGTGCGACGAACATGAGCCTGGAGCAGGCCATGCCGATCTTCGCCCAGGGCAGGGCCGCGTTCTACGTCGACGCCGACGCCATCTACACCAACTTCCTCGACCCCTCGATCTCCACCGTCATGGACACCGTCGGGTTCGCCCCGTTCCCCGCCGGCCCGGCCGGCGCGGTCCCCTACAACATCCCGTCCTGGGCGCTCGCGGTGAACAGGTTCTCCCGGCTGCAGGACGAGGCGTGGCGGTTCCTGGAGTGGGCCGCCGGACCCGACCGCGTCAAGGAGGTCCAGACCGCCGGCATCCCCGGGGCCCGCCAGTCCGTCTGGGACGACCCCGCCACCGCGGCCGCCTTCCCGCCCGAACTGGCCGAGGCGATGCGGGTCAACACCGCCAACGGCACCGGCCACGACCGCCCGGAGGTCATCCAGGTGGGCCGGGCCCGCGACATCGTCGGCCGGCCGCTGGTCGCCGGGATCCTCGGCGAGGACGTCGACCCCGTCGCCGCCGACGCGGACGCCGAGTTCGCCGACTTCCTCGTCCGCGACAACCGCCAGCAGGAGTTCTGATGTCGACGACCTCCCCGGACCTCGCGACCGGTCCCCTCACCGTCAGCCCCGGCGGGAAGCGGCCCAAGACGTTCGAGCAGCAGAACCGGCGGCTGAGGTGGCTCATGCTCGCCCCGGCCCTCGGGTTCGTCGGCGTCATGATCGTCTTCCCGCTGCTGTTCACGCTGAACCTCAGCCTCACCGACGCCTTCGGGGCGGTGAACTCCGGCCGCCGCTACCTGGGCCTGCAGAACTTCGCCGACGCCCTCGGCGACACCCGCCGGTTCTGGCCCGCGCTGGGCCGCACCGCCGTCTTCACGATCGGCGCGGTCGTCCTCGAGACGGTCCTGGGCCTGGCCATCGCGATGCTCATGCGCAAGGCGTTCACCGGCGCCCGCCTCGTGCGGACGATCCTCATGGTGCCGCTGCTGGCCACGCCGGTCGCGATCGGCATCCTGTGGCTGCTCATCCTCGACCCCACCAACGGCATCGCCAACCACCTGCTCGCCGGGGTCGGCCTGCCGCGGCAGGAGTTCCTCGGGTCGGTCTCGCAGTCCCTGTACGTGCTGGTGCTGCTCGACGTGTGGCAGTGGACGCCGATGATGGCGATCCTGCTGCTGGCCGGGTTGTCGACGCTGCCGGAGGAACCCGAGGAGGCCGCCCTCGTCGACGGCGCCAGCGCGTGGCAGCGGTTCCGGTTCGTCGTCCTGCCCATGCTGTCGACGACGCTGTTCACGGCGCTGATCCTGCGGGCCGTCGACGCGCTGAAGACGTTCGACATCCTCTACGCCACCAAGGGCGCCGGCGGCGGGTCCGACTTCGAGGTCGAGACCCTCAACGTGTACGCCTACGGCCTCACCTTCGACTACCAGGAGTACGGGCTCGCCGCGGCCGTCCTCGTCCTGTTCACCCTCGTCATCATCGGCGTCGTCCTCGTCCTGCGCCGCCGCTCGGGAAGGGTCTCCTGATGGCCACCGCCACCGCCCTGCGCACCGCACCGCGACGCACCCCGTGGGGGCCGCTGCGCGCGGCCGCCATCACCGTCGTCTGCCTGGTCATCGTCGCCCCCGTCGTGTGGATGGTCGCCGCGGCGTTCAAGACCAACGTGCAGGTCACCGACCCGACCGTCGGGCTCGTCTTCTCCCCCACGCTGGACAACTTCCGCAACGTCCTGGCCGACGGGGAGATCCTGCGCTCGATGGGCAACTCCGCGATCGTCGGGGTCGTCTCGACCGCGCTGGCCGCGGTCATCGCCGTCCCGGCGGCCTGGGCGGTCGGGCGGTTCGCCATGCACCGCACCGGCTCCCTCGTCCTCGTGGCGCGCATCGTCCCGGCGATCTCGCTGCTCGTGCCGTGGTACTACCTGTTCGCGCAGATCGGCCTGGTCGGCAGCTACACCGTCCTCGTCCTCAGCCACATGTTCGTCGCCGTCCCGCTCATCCTGTGGATCATGATCGGGTTCTTCGAGGGGCTGCCCGTCGAGCTGGAGGAGGCCGCCCGCACCGACGGGCTGTCCGCGTTCGGCGCGTTCCTGCGGATCGCGCTGCCGCTGGCCGCGCCGGGCACCGCGACGGCGGCGGTGCTGGCGTTCATCTCCAGCTGGAACAACTTCATGTTCGCGCTGATCCTGTCGGACGAGGACACCAAGACGATGCCGGTGACGTTGTTCACCTTCATCTCCTACGCCAGCACCGACTGGGGCGGCCTCATGGCCGCCGCCACCCTCATGACCGTCCCCGTCCTGCTCGCGGCCGTCTTCGGCCAGAAGTACCTCGTCGCGGGCCTGACCGCCGGCGCCACCAAGGGCTGAGCCCGCAACCCCTGAGGAGAACCGTGAAGATCGTCGACGTCGAGGTCCTCGTCACCTGCCCCGGCCGCAACTTCGTCACCCTGAAGGTCACCACCGACGAGGGGATCACCGGCCTGGGCGACGCCACCCTCAACGGCCGCGAGCAGGCCGTCGTGGCCTACCTGCGCGAGCACGTCGTCCCGCTGCTGCTGGGCACCGACCCGCACCGGATCGAGGACACGTGGCAGTCGCTGTACCGCGGCGCGTACTGGCGGCGCGGTCCGGTGACGATGGCCGCGATCGCCGCCGTCGACGTCGCGCTGTGGGACGTCAAGGCCAAGGTCGCGGGCCTGCCGCTGTACCAGCTGCTGGGCGGCGCCTCCCGCGAGCGCGTGCGCACCTACGGCCACGCCAACGGCCGCGACGTCCCCGAGCTCCTCGACTCCGTCCGCCAGCGGCAGGCCGAGGGGTACCAGGCGATCCGCGTGCAGACCGGGGTGCCGGGGCTGGAGAAGGTGTACGGCGTCCACACCGGGGAGGCGATCGCCCACAACCCGACCCGGCTGGACCAGCGCGCCGTGCCCGTCGTGGAGGACTGGGACACCGGCGCCTACCTGCGCCACCTGCCGACCGTGCTGGAGGCGGTCCGCCACGAGTTCGGCCCGGACCTGCCGCTGCTGCACGACGCCCACCACCGGCTCACCCCCCTGCAGGCCGCGCGCCTGGGCAAGGACGTCGAGCGGTACGACCTGTTCTGGCTGGAGGACTGCACCCCGGCGGAGAACCAGGAGGTGTTCCGCGTCGTCCGCCAGCACACGACGACCCCGCTGGCGGTGGGCGAGGTGTTCAACACCGTCTTCGACTACCAGACCCTGATCACCGAGCAGCTCATCGACTACGCCCGCTCCGCGGTGACGCACTTCGGCGGGATCTCCGCGCTGCGCAAGCTGTTCGACTTCGCCGCGCAGTACCAGGTCAAGAGCGCCGTCCACGGGCCCGAGGACATCTCCCCCGTCGGGATGGCCGCCGCGATCCACCTCGACCTGGCCGTGCACAACTTCGGCATCCAGGAGTACTCCGGGCACACCGACACGACGAACGAGGTGTTCCGGCACGCCTACACGTTCACCGACGGCCACCTGCACCCCGGCGAGGCGCCGGGGATCGGGGTGGAGTACGACGAGGAGCTGGCCGCGGCGCACCCGTACGACCCGGCGTACCTGCCGGTGAACCGGCTCGCGGACGGCACCGTGCACGACTGGTGAGCGGCAGGGGTCCTCACCCCCGCCGCGTCACCGCCTCCCGGTGCGCCGCCGCGAGCGCCACCACCGTGAACAGGACCGCGCTGCCCAGCACCCACGCCACGTGCACCCCCACCGGCTGCGTGCCCAGCCCGGTGAGCCGCGCGATGTCGGCGTCGTCGGCGACGGCGTGCAGGACGACCTGCCCGAAGTGGTGGCTGGGCAGCCAGCGTGCGACCTGCCCGATGACGTCGGGCAGTTCGGACAGCGGCACGAAGAGCCCCGAGACGAAGGACAGCGGCAGGAACAGGACGTTGGTGACGACGACGGCGGCGCGGGGCCGGGCGAGGTAGGCGATGGCGAAGCCCAGCGGGCTGAACGCGAGGACCCCGGCGACGAGCAGCGCGCCGAGGACGACCCACTCCCGGGCGGTCAGGGAGACGGCGCCGACGAGCCCGGCGAACAGGCACAGCGCCGTCACCATGAGCAGGCCGTGGACGAACCCGGCGCCGAGCTTGCCGAGCTGGTAGGCGCCGGTGGGGACGGGGGTGGCGGCCAGGGTCCGCAGCCAGCCGCGGCCGCGGTCCTTGGCGACGTCCTCGCCGAACACGACGATGCCGAGGGTGAGGGCGCCGTAGCAGCCGATCCCGGCGAGCATCACGACGCCGGTGGGGGTCCCGCCGGGCAGCTCGTCCCCGGCGTCGGGGAGCCCGAAGATCGCGTAGAGGATGACGGGGAGCGTCATGCCGAGGACGGCGAACTCGGGGCGGCGCAGCCCGGCGCGAGCCTCGGTGACGACGGCCAGGCGGGCGAAACCGAGCCGGGAACCGGTGAGGGTGGTGGTCATCGCGGGTCTCCCACGGGGGTGTCGGTGAGGGTGAGGTAGGCGGTCTCCAGGTCGCCGTCGCCGGCGAGTTCGCGAGGCGTGCCGTCGGCGACGCGGTGCCCGGCGGCGAGGACGACGACGCGGTCGGCGTGGGCGGCGGCCTCGGTGAGGTCGTGGGTGGCGAACAGGATCGTCGTCCCGTTCGCGGTGGCGGCGCGGGCCTGGGCCCAGAACGCGCGGCGGGCCAGGACGTCCATGGCGGCGGTCGGTTCGTCCAGCAGCAGCAGTTCCGGCTCCCCGACGAGGGCGAGGGCCAGCAGCAGCCGTTGCCGCTCGCCGCCGGACAGGGCGGTGACGGTGCGGCCGGCGCGGGCGGTCAGGCCGGTGCGGTCGAGGACGTCCGCGACGGGCAGGTGCCGGGGGTAGGCGTGCCCGACGAGCCGGACGAGTTCACGGACGGTGACCTGCTCGGGCAGCCCGGCGGACTGCAGCATCGCCCCGACCCGCGCCCGCGCCGCGCCGGGCTCCCCGCCGAGGACCCGCACGGACCCCGCGGTGGGCCGCACGAGGTCGAGCAGCAGCTCGAACGTGGTGCTCTTGCCCGCGCCGTTGGGCCCGAGGAGGGCGACGACCTCGCCCCGCCGGACCCGCAGGTCGAGGCCGTCGACGGCGCGCACGTCCCCGTACGTCTTCACGACCCCGTCCAGTTCGATGACGTCCACCGGTTTCTCCTCTCCGTGGTCAACCACCTGCGACGCTAGGGATCCGGGGGCTGTCGCCCGAAGTGCCGGAGGTCACCGGCTGCACCCGTGACTCCTGGCAGGGGTCGTCCAGGGCCCGGGGCTCCTACCATTCCCCCGTGTTCTCCGGGGCTCAGGAACGCGCGGCGGCGGTGACGGGGTACGTGGCGCTCGCCGCCGTGGGGGTCCTGGCGGCGGTCGGGGCGTGGGACGGCCCGCCGGGGACCCGCGGGTGGTGGTGGGTGGCGTACGGGGTGTTCGCGCTGTCCTTCGTCGTCGACGACGTCGCCGGGTCGGGGTGGCTGGTCCCCCGCCCCCGCTGGTTGCCGCCCGCGGCGCCGCTGGCGGTGGGGGTCGTGGCCGCGCTGGTGGCGTGGTGGATCGCCCCGCAGGCCAACTGGACGGCGATCCTCTTCGTCGTGGCGGTGGTACCGGCCGCGCTGACGCTGTCCCCCGCCGTGACCGCCGTCCTCATCGCGGTGCAGAGCGCCGCCGTCGTGGCGGGCGCGGCGCGGGCGGGGCTGGGCACGGGGCAGGTCGTGGCGCTGGGGACGCTCTACGGTGCGCTGCAGGTGTTCGCGGCGGTCCTGGTGGTGGCCGGCCGGCGGCAGGCCGAGCAGCGGACGGCGCTGGCCGCGGCGCACGCGCAGCTGCGGGCGGCGTCGGCGCTGCTGGCGGCCTCCAGCCGGGACGCCGAGCGGTTGCGGATCTCCCGGGAGCTGCACGACGTCGTCGGGCACGGCCTGACGGCGCTGGCGCTGGAGCTGGAGGTCGCCTCACACCGCGCGGACGGCCCGGTCGCCGAGCACGTCGACCGGGCCCGCGGCATCGCCAAGGACCTGCTGGGCGACGTGCGGACCGTGGTGGGCGACCTGCGCGGGGAGGTGCAGGGGCTGGAGAGCGCGCTGCGCGAGGTCGTGGGCCGGGCGCCGGGGCTGCCGGTGGTGCTGACCGTGCGGGAGGAGGTGCCGGTGGGCCCAGAGCGGGCGCTGGTGGTGGTGCGGGCCGCGCAGGAACTGCTGACGAACACCCTGCGCCACGCGGGGGCGCACCGCTTCACCCTCGACGTCGTCGCGACGGCCGCCGGGGTGCGCCTGGAAGCGGCCGACGACGGTCGCGGCAGCGGCCACCTGCGCCCCGGGAACGGCCTGGCGGGCCTGGTCGAGCGCGTCGAGGGTGCCGGGGGGACCGTGCGGTTCCGCACCGCGCCCGGGCGGGGTTTCCGCACCGAGCTGGAGGTCCCGGCGTGAACGGCCCGGTGCGGGTCGCGGTGGTCGACGACCAGACGCTCGTGCGGCAGGGCATCCTGCGGCTGCTGTCCCTCAGCGACGCGGTGCGGGTCGTCGGGGAGGGCGAGGACGGCGACGACGCGCTGGAGCTGGTGGCCCGCGGCGACGTCGACGTCCTCCTGCTGGACCTGCGGATGCCGCGCCGGGACGGCATCGCGACGCTGGAGGCGTTGCGGGACAGGGGCAGCACCGTCCCGGTGCTGGTGCTGACGACGTTCGACGACGACGAGCTGGTCCTGGCCGCGCTGCGCGCCGGCGCGCGCGGGTACCTGCTGAAGGACGTCACCCTGGACCAGGTGCTGGCGGCGGTCCGCACCCTCGCCGACGGCGGGACCCTGCTGCAGCCGGCGCTGACCGAGCGGCTGCTGCGGGCCGTCGCGAACCGGCCGGCCGGACCCGCCGACCTGGGGGTCCCCGAGCCGTTGACCCCGCGGGAGCTGGACGTGCTGCGGCTGGCCGCGGCCGGGTGGTCGAACAAGGAGATCGCCGCGGCCCTGCACCTGGCGCCGGGGACGGTGAAGAACCACGTCACGGCCGTGCTGCTGAAGCTGGGCGTCCGCGACCGCACCCGCGCGGTGCTGCGGGCCCTGGAGCTTGGGCTGCTGGACGGGTGAGGCCGAGGCCGCGCCGGAGTGCTCGATCACCGGAGTGCTCGATCACCGCGGGGGTGGCGCTCGAACAGCCGTGCGGGTTTGCCGACGGTCCCGCTGCTGAGCTGCCCGGTGTCCCGGAGCGCCGGTTCGACGCGGCGCCGGAACGTGTCGCGCGGCAGGGCCCGGCCGGCGACGGCTTCGTGCAGCGTCTGCAGCTGCCGCAACGTGAAGCGCCCGGGCAGCAGCCCGGCGGGGTCGGGGGCGCCGGCGTACTCGCGCCGGGTCTGGGCGACGCCCAGGTCGACGATCTCGCGGTGGTCGAAGGGCAGTGGCCCCGTCCGGTCGTGCGGGACGAGCCGGACGTCGTCAGGCGCGGGAGTCAGCCGTTCCCAGGGCACGACGTCGAGGTGGGCGACGGACAGCACCCAGCCCCGGTCGTCGCGGTCGGGGGCGTCGAAGACGTGCAGCTGCCGCGGCCGCAGCCCTTCGACGTGCGCCTTGGTCCGCAGGGACCGCAGCACGGCCTGCGCCAGGGTCTCCCCCTCGTGCAGGAACGTGCCGGGCAGGGCCCACCCCCCGCCGGGTCCGGGCACCAGCAGCACGGACAACCCGGCGTCAGGGGCGACGGTGAGGACGACGGTGTCGACGGCGACGGAGGGTCGCACGTAGGACTGGAGGTCGGACACGGCTCGATGTTGTCGCAGGTGTGCGCTAACGTCGACTTGTCGCAGGATTGCGCTAATCAAGGAGGCCACCGTGGACCGTCAGCACCGGGTGATGGGCGCCCTCGTGGGCTCGGCCGTCGGGGACGCCCTCGGCGCCCCCTTCGAGTTCGGCCCCCCGCACGCCTTCTCCACCCGCTTCCCCTCCCCCGCCCGCGGGGTGCGCACCGAGATGTGCGGCGGCGGGTCCCTGGGCTGGGAGCCGGGCGAGTTCACCGACGACACGCAGATGGCGCTGCTGCTCGCGCAGTCCCTCGTCGAGCGCGGCGGCCTGGACGAGGCCGACGTGTTCGCCCGGTTCCAGCGCTGGGCGCAGGCCGGGCCACCGGACATCGGCGTGCAGACGTCGGCGGTGCTGGGGTCGGGGCTGCCGTGGGACACCGCGGCGGCCGAGCACGTCCGCGCCGGGCACCGCGCGGCCGGCAACGGCTCGCTCATGCGCACCACCCCCGCGGCGGTCTTCTTCGCCCGCGACGGCCGGGCCGCGACGATGGACGCGGCCCGCCGGATCAGCGCCCTCACCCACGGCGACCCCGCCGCCGGGGAGGGCTGCGCGCTGTTCCACGAGGTGCTGCGGGTGCTGCTCGACGGCGGCGACGCCGACGACGCGATCGCCCTGGCCGAGGTCGCCGAACCGTACCGGGCCAAGTGGGCGCAGGTGTGCGCGCCGGGCTGGACGCCCGCGGACGCCACCGAGTCCAACGGCGCGGTGTGGCCGACGCTGGGGTCGGCGTTGTGGGCGCTGCGGAACTCCACGACGTTCGAGGAGGCACTGCGGCTGGTGATCGACCTCGGCGGCGACACCGACACCGTCGCCTGCGTCACCGGCGCCCTGGCCGGGGCGCGCGCGGGCATGACGGGCATCCCGATCCGCTGGAGCTCCGCCGTGCACGGCCGGGTCCCGGGGTTCCCGGGGACGTGGGAGTTGCGCGACCTGCAGTGGCTGGCGCTGCGCCTGGACGGGTCCACCGCGGCCCTGCACGAGCCGCCGCCCACGCGGGGGCTGACCCCGGTCGAGGTCACCGACGGCGTGTGGGCTGCCGACCTCGACGGCGCGCGCCGCAGCGACCGCGACTTCGCCGTCGTCTCGCTGTGCCGCACCGGCGGCCGGTTCGGCCACGACGTGCAGCGCTTCGCGTACCTCACCGACGACGACAGCAACACCGAACTGGACACCGTCCTCGACGACGTCCTGGACGACATCGCCGCGTTGCGCGCCGACGGGAAGCCCGTCCTCGTGCACTGCCACGCCGGGGCGTCGCGGACCGGGCTGGTGCTGCGCGCGTGGGTGGTGCGGGAACGCGGGGTGTCCGCGCGGGAGGCGACCGAGCAGGTCACGGCGGTCTGGCCGCACCTCAGCGACTGGAACGCCAGCTTCACGGCGGCGCTGAACCGGCTGCCGCGGTAGTGGACCCGCTCGACCTGGGTGCCCGCCTCGCGCAGCTGCTGGCGACGGGGCGGCGGGTCGCGACCTACAAGCTGGCCGTGCTGGACGCGCTGCTGCAGCACTGCCTGGAGAACCCGGTCCCCGACGACGCCGGGCTGACCGTCCCGATCGGGGACCTCGCCGACCGCGTCGTCGAGGCGTACTGGCCGCAGGTCCGGGTGTTCGGTGAGCACGGGGTGCTGCGGCAGAACGCGCGAACTCAAGAGGGTTCGTCGTCCCTCCTCGACGAGGTCACCACCCTGCGCCGCGACGCCGAGCGCCGGGGCCTGCCGACCCTCGCGCAGTGGCGGTCCGCCGAACCCGCCCGGTGGGAACGGTTGCGCCGCAGAGTGTCGATCACGCTGGCGCAGCAACCGCTGTTCGCCCTGCAGCGCACCGGCGGCCGCGAACCGGGGGTCGCGTTCCTGTTCGACGACTCCTGGCTGAGCAAGAAGGTGACCGTCGCGACCCTCGACGCCCACGGGTGGGCGGTCGAGCTGTTCCCCGGTGTCCCGTCGGCGCTGGCGCGGGTGTCGGCGCTGCTGCAGCCGGTGGTGCAGCGGTGGTGGGTCGAGGACGTCCAGCGCCTCAACCGCGCCGAGCTCGACGTGCCCGACCTGCACGCGTTCCTCTTCGGCGCCGACCGCGCCGCCGTCGCCAAGCTCGCCCCCGGGTTGCGGGAGTTCCAGGGCAACCGCTGCTTCTACTGCGGGAGAACGCTGACCGATCGGGTGGACGTCGACCACGTCCTGCCGTGGTCGCGCGTCGCCCTCGACGGCGTGCGGAACCTCGTCCTCACCGACCCGCGCTGCAACGGCGACAAGCTCGCGACCCTGCCGGCCGTCGACCACGTGCGGGACCTGCTGGCCCGACCGGAGGCGGACCTGCAGACGCTCGCCGCGCCCCTGCGCTGGCCGGTGGAGACCGCCCGGGTTCGCGGGGCCGCCGTCGGGTTGTACCGCGCGACGACGGTGGGGGTGCCGTTGTGGCGGGGGCCGGGGGTGTACGACTTCTTCGACGGGCGGGTCGGCTGGTGAGCCACTACATAGTACATGCGCATCATATGTGCTCTTATGTACTATGTACATGTGCACGAGCGTGTCACCGCTGAGGAGTTGCTGACGGCGCTCCGACGTCATGGCGAAACAGCGACCCTCGAGGCCAAGGCCGCCGCGGGCGGCCTGCCGAAGAGCCTGCTCCCCACCCTGAGCGCGTTCGCCAACGGCCAGGGCGGCCGGGTCGTCCTGGGCGTCGACGAGGCCAACGGCTTCGCCGTGGTCCCCGGGTTCGACGCTCCCCGGACAGCACGACTGCTCGACGAGGCCGCGACGAGCGAACTCTCCCCGCCGCTCCGCCTGGACATCGCCGTCGAAGACGCCGAAGGGGGGCAGGTCGTCGTCGGCCGGGTCGCCGAGCTCCCCGCGGACGCCAAGCCCTGCTTCGTCGTGAGCCGGGGTGAACGCTCCGGCTCGTACACCCGCTCCCACGAGGGCGACCGCGTCCTCACCGACTACGAGGCACAGGCGTTGCGCGACAACCGCGGTCAACCGCGGCACGACGCCGCACCGACCGAGGCGGACGTCTCCGACCTCGACGAGGACGCCGTCGCAGCCCTCCTGCGCAGGGTCCGCCGACGGCAACCGCGGATCTTCCGCGACGCTCCTGACGAGCGCGCGCTCCAGCAGCTCAACGTCCTGGTGCCGTCGGGGGGACGGCTCGTGCCCAGCCTGGCCGGGCTCCTCACGCTGGGCAGCTACCCGCAGCAGTTCCACCCGCAGGCTCACGTGTCGTTCATCAACGTCCCGGGCTCGACGAAGGGTGCCGGGCCCGCGGACGGCCCCCGTTTCCTCGACAGCCAGACCCTCACCGGCCCGCTGCCCGCGATGGTCGAGGACACCGTCGCCGCCGTCCTGCGCAACTCACCCGTCGCCGCTCGGATCGACGGTGTCGGTCGTACCGACCGGTTCGCGTTCCCCCCGGACGCCGTCCGTGAGGCGGTGGTCAACGCGCTGATGCACCGCGACTACGGTCCGCACAGCCTCGGCACGCAGGTGCAGGTCGAGATGTACCCGGACCGCCTCGACGTCATCAGCCCGGGTGGGCTCTTCGGGCCGGTGACGAGCGAGGAGCTGGGCGAGGTCTCCTCGAGCCGCAACAGCCGGCTCGCACTGCTCCTGGCGGACGTGGCCCTCCCGGGCACGGACCACGTCGTGTGCGAGAACCGCGGGAGCGGCATCGGTGTCATGCGGGCGGTCATGGCGCACGACGGTCTGCGCGCGCCGGAGTTCACCGTCTCCCTGACCCGTTTCCGCACCACCCTCCACCGGGAGCCGGCCACCACCGGCCGCAGGACGTCTCCTCCTGCCGGGAGCCGCAGCCGAGCCCATCGCTTGGATGCCCTGCGTGAACTGCTGGGCGACGGTCGTAATCACCACGCCGAGGACCTGGCCGGGGCGCTCGGGGTGGGTAGGGCCATGACCAACCGGTACCTCAACGACCTCATCGCCGCGGGCGAGGTCGAGGCCACAGCACCACCACGGGACAGACGCCGCCGGTACCGCGCCACCACCTGAGACGAGCAGCCGACGTCCGCGAAGCCTCGCCGGGACGGACCCGAACGCTACGGATCGCCGCTCCAGCACCTGGCCCACCGTCACCGGACCGAGCCCCCGGACGGGTGACGCCCCGTCAACCCCGCCACCCCCGCTCCCGACACCACGTGCGTGGGGATCGCGGGCGGCGGAGCGCAGGAGCAGGCGCGGCGCGCCACGGCGCGGGTCGAACGGCTGCGCCGCGCCCCCGCCACCGACGGCCTGCGCGAGAAGCTCGCCGCAGCCGAGCGCCGCCAGCACGCCTGGACCGCGGGCGCCGAGGGTGAGCGCCTCGTCGCGCAGGCGCTCGCCGCGCTCGAACCGCACGGCTGGCGGCTGCTGCACGACGTGCGCTGGCCGGGCCGGGCGAAGGCCAACCTCGACCACGTCGCGATCGGCCCCGGCGGGGTCGTCGTCGTGGACGCGAAGAACTGGTCGGGGCCGGTGACCGTCCGCGACGGCGTGCTGCGGCAGGGCTCGCACCGGCGCGACGAGGCGCTGGACGGCGTCGCCCGCGCCGCCGCCGACATGGCGGCGCTGCTGCCCCCGCGCCACCGGTCGGCCACCCGCGGCGTGCTGTGCCTGGCCGCGCAGCGGGGACGGCCGGCGCCGACGGCGGCGGGGGTGGTCGTCGTCGGGCGTGAGGACCTCGCGCGGCACCTGCGGTCCCTGCCGCGCACGCTGTCGGCCGCCGCGGTGGACGAGCTGACCGCCGCGCTGCGCGACCAGCTCGACGGCGCCACCAGCCCCGCGCTGCCCGAGCCCGCTCAGGACGCCCCGGACCGCGGCGTGCGGCTCGTCCTGGCCCTGACCGTCGTCCTCGTCGTCGCCCTGCTGGTGGGCGGGTTCGCGGCCTTCGTCAGCCAGCAGCTGGGCGCAGCCGGCTGAGCAGCCGCTCCAGGACGGTCGGCGGGGCGACCCGCTCCACCGGCAGCTCCACCCGGTCCCGCTGCGCCGCAGCCAGTTCCTCGCGCAGCAGTTCGACCAGGACGCGGGTGTCGTCGACGGCGTCGTGCGCGCGCAGCTGCTGGATGCCCCAGTGCGCGGCGAGGGTGGCCATCTTGAAGTTCGCCACCGGCAGGTCCAGGCGGCGGGCGAGCTTCCACGTGCACAGCCGCTCCCGCACGGGCAGCCGGACGCCGGCGGTGGCCATCTCGGCGGAGATGAAGGCCCAGTCGAAGCGGGCGTTGTGGGCGACGAAGACCCGCCCGGCCAGCAGGGACGCCACGGTCGGGGCGAGCTGGGTGAAGGTGGGGGCGCCGGCGACGTGCTCGGCGGTGATGCCGTGGACGTGGACGACGCCGGTGTCGCGCAGCGGGTCCACGTAGGAGGACCAGGTCCGCTCGACGACGCCGCGAGCGTCGAGCCAGGTCACGGCGATCTGCACGATCCTGTCCCCGGCCTCGGGCTTCAGACCCGTCGTCTCGACGTCCAGCACGGCGTACCGGTGCCGGTAGCGCCGGGCGACCGCTCGGGGGAGCGGGTCGGCGGTGTCGATGACGGTCATGGGGTCTCTCCTCGCTGTGGAACCCGACGACCATCGCAGACGCCTCGGACACGACCCGGCCCGACCCGCCCGTCCGGGCGAGATCGTCGCCGTGGGTCGCGTGCCGTCAGCGCGCGGTGATGGTGACGGCCGGCAGCGCGGACCCCGGCGCCTGCGCGCACGCCGCGGCGACGGCCACCGCGGCCGCGGCCGACCACGCCTGCGGCCGGCACGAGGCGGGGTACGGCACGGGTGCCGGGACCTCGTCGCGGGCGTCGCCGGCGTGCAGCTCCGGCACCCGGTAGCCGAACGCCTCGGCCGCCGCGAGCAGCCCCTCGACCAGCGGCACCACCGCGTCGGCGAACCCGTCCCGCACCAGGCCGGTGACCGCGATCGCCGTGTCGTGCGCCCACACCGACCCGCAGTGGTAGCTCAACGGCGAGAAGCCCGCCGCCCGGGAGGACAGCGTCCGCAACCCGAAACCCGCCGACATCTCCGGTGAGGCCAGGTGCGCCGCCACGACCGCGGCCTCCTCGGCGTCCAGCAGCCCGGTGCCCAGCAGGTGGCCGACGTTGGAGGTCAGCGAGTCCACCGCCCGCCCGGCACCGTCGAGGGCGATCGCGGGGAAGCTCGCCGGGGACGGCCCGCCGGAGGGGTGCACCCAGAACCGGTCGCGGAAGCGGGTGCGCAGGCGAGCCGCCCACGCCCGGTGCGCCGTAGCGTCCCGGCCGAAGTGCTCCAGGACCTCGGCCCCCGCGAGCGCCGCCTCGTACGCGTACGCCTGCACCTCGCACAGCGCGACGGGCGGGTCGGCCAGCCCACCGGCGTGCCACTGCACGGAGTCGGCGCTGTCCTTCCAGCCCTGGTTCGCCAGCCCGCGGCCGGTGGGGTCGGCGTAGCGCAGGAACCCCTCGCCGACCCCGCTCTGCCAGGCCAGGGCCGCCTCGAGGTTCGGCAGCAGGCCGGCCACCTCAGCGTCCGGCATGCCCGCCCGCCACGCCTCGTGCAGCAGGCACACCCACAGCGACGTCGCGTCGACCGTGCCGTAGTACACCGGCGGCAGGCTCATCCCGCCGCCGTGCTCGGCGGTCCCGCGCCGCACCTCGTGCAGCACCTTCCCGGGCTCCTCGGCGGTCGCGGGGTCCGTGCGCACCCCCTGGAACGCGGCGAGGACCCGCAGCGTGGAGGCGGCCGTCTCCCAGCCCAGGGGCAGCAGCATCCGGGCCGTCCACAGCGCGTCGCGCCCGAACAGCGTCAGGTACCACGGGGCGCCGGCGGCGACGAAGACGTCGTCAGGGTGGTCGGCGTGCGCGGCCCGCAGACCCTCCAGGTCGGCCAGGGCCCGCTGCACCCAGCGTTCCAGCCGCACGTCGGGGCACGCGACGCTCCACCGCTGCGCCCACCCCGCGGGCGAGGCCGGACCCACGACGACGGCCCGCTCGTCGTGCGCGCGGACCTCCCAGGAACCGCGCCAGGACGCGCCAGGCGCGAGGTCGACGTCCCAGGTGAGCACCACCTCGGTCCCCGCGACGCAGACCCGCGCGCCGGGGGCGACGACCTCGGCGCGCACCCCGTCCCCGCTCCACACCGGCCCGTCCCCCGGTGCCAGGACGGGCGTGGGCCGCCCGCCGCGGACGGCGTCCATCGGCCCCAGGTCGCTCGTGAGGGTCACCGACACGACGCAGCGCAGGGGCTCCGGTGCCACTGAGGTCACGACGACCTCCTCGCGCCCCACGCCGGGCGCCACGGTCCGCCGCCGGTCCACGCGCACCACCGGGTCGGGGACGGGCCCGGTCACGTGCCGGGGGACGGCGGCCGTGAACACCGCCGCCACGCCGTCGGGGGCGAGGAGCACCGTCGTGACGCGCTCGCCGTCGACCGTCAGCACCGCCGACCGCACCACGCGCACGTCGCCGTGCCAGAAGCCCTCGACGCCGCGGGCGCCGTCGACCTCCCCGTCCGGGCCGCACCACACCTGGGTGGGTGCGCTCACCGCGCAGACGAGGTCGGACAGCCACGGGGGACGGACGTCATCGGCCACGGGCCGATCCAACCACCGGCCGGGGCGGGCGCCGGGATCAGTGCGCGGCGCGGCGGCGGTGCACCGTCAGGGTCATCACCACGACGATGACGGCCCCCACGACGAGGCCGACGACGGCGCTGCACAGCGTGTTGACGAGCCAGCCCAGGACGCCGCCGAGCGCGCCGGCCGCCTCGTGCGCGGACTCCTCCAGGTGGTGGACGAACTCGTACAGCGGGTGGAAGCCCAGGTCGTCGGTGCCGACGAGCAGGATGTGGCCGCCGACCCAGAGCATCGCGGCCGTGCCCACGACGGTGAGGAACGTCAGCAGCTTGGGCATGAAGGCGACCAGGCCGCGGCCGAACCGCACCCGGGCGGCCGATCCACGTTCGGCCAGCTTCAGCCCGACGTCGTCCATCTTCACGATGAGCCCGACGACGCCGTACACCAGGACGGTGATGAGGACCCCGACGACGACGAGGATGGCCAGGCGGGACCAGAACGGCTGGTCGGCGACCTCGTTGAGGGAGATGACCATGATCTCCGCGGAGAGGATGAGGTCGGTGCGGACCGCGCCGGACACGACCGTCTTCTCGTCCTTGGGCCCGTCGTCGGCGGCGTGCCCGTGACCGCTGATCTTGCCCCACAGCTTCTCGGCGCCCTCGTAGGACAGGTACGCGCCGCCGAGCATGAGCAGCGGGGTCAGCAGGAAGTCGGCGAACTGGCTGAGCACCAGGATCACCGGGAGGATGACCAGCAGCTTGTTGCGCAGCGAGCCGATCGCGATGCGCTTGATGATCGGCAGCTCCCGGTCCGGGGTCAGCCCGCGCACGTACTGCGGGGTGACGGCCGTGTCGTCGACGACGACGCCCGCGGCCTTGGCCGACGCCTTCGCCGCGGCCGCCCCGACGTCGTCCACGGACGCCGCCGCCGCCCGCGCGATGAGCGCCACGTCGTCCAGCAGGGCCACGAGTCCACCGGCCACGGCGGGTACCTCCTCGATCGGGTCACCGGAGCATCCAGTGTCCTCACAGGCTCGCACGACCGCAGCGCGGGCACCCCCCGGCGCGGGCCCGGTCCCCCACCGCCACCCCCACCCGGCCCGCCCGGGAGGCGAAACGTCCCGGAAACGGGCACGTAACGCCCGGCGTCGTCCTCCCCCCTACCGTCGCGGACGGGTGCGGGCGGGGAGTCCGCCCGTGACGACAGTCCGGAGGACGACATGAGCGGCAGCGCAGCACGCCTGCAGGCGATCGACGCGGTCATCGCCTACGAGGCCCCGCACCCGACCTTCACACCGACGGAGGCCCCCGGCGAGGTCTTCGGCCAGAACGTCTTCAGCAAGGCCGTCATGCGCAAGCGGCTGCCGAAGGGCGTCTACCGGTCGGTCGTGGCGACCATCGAGCAGCAGAAGCCGCTCGACCCCGCCGTCGCCGACACCGTGGCCTCGGTCATGAAGGACTGGGCGCTGGAGATGGGCGCGACCCACTACGCGCACGTCTTCTACCCGCTGACGCACTCCAGCGCCGAGAAGCACGACAGCTTCTTCGAGCCCGACGAGGACGGCGGCTCCATCGCCGAGTTCGCCGGCAAGACCCTCGTCCAGGGCGAGCCGGACGCCTCCAGCTTCCCCAACGGCGGCCTGCGCTCCACCTTCGAGGCCCGCGGGTACACCGGCTGGGACGTCACCAGCCCCGCCTACGTGCTGGACAACACCAACGGCAGGACGCTGTGCATCCCGACGGTCTTCGTCTCGATGACCGGTGAGGCGCTCGACCACAAGACGCCGCTGCTGCGGTCCCAGCAGGCCATGGCCACCCAGGCCGCGCGCGTGCTGAAGCTGTTCGGCCACGAGGACCCGGGCACGATCGTGTCCTACGCCGGCCCCGAGCAGGAGTACTTCCTCATCGACCGGCACTTCTTCCTCTCGCGCCCGGACCTGCTCAACGCCGGCCGCACGCTGTTCGGCGCCACGCCGCCGAAGGGCCAGGAGTTCGACGACCACTACTTCGGCGCCATCCCCGACCGCGTCCTGGCGTTCATGCTCCACGCCGAGCGCGAGCTGTTCAAGGTCGGCATCCCCGCCAAGACCCGGCACAACGAGGTCGCCCCCGGCCAGTTCGAGATCGCGCCGATGTTCGAGCGCTCCAACCTCGCCGCCGACCACCAGCAGCTGCTCATGGTCACCATGAAGCGCGTCGCCCGCGAGCACGGCATGGAACTGCTGTTCCACGAGAAGCCGTTCGCCGGGGTCAACGGCTCGGGCAAGCACGTGAACTTCTCGTTCGGGTCCTCCACCGTCGGCAACCTGCTGCTGCCGGGCGACACCCCGCACGAGAACGCCCAGTTCCTCGTGTTCTGCGCGGCCATCATCCGCGCGGTCCACAAGTACGGCGGGCTGCTGCGCGCCTCGGTGGCCTCGGCCTCCAACGACCACCGGCTCGGCGCGAACGAGGCGCCGCCGGCCATCATCTCCATGTTCCTCGGCGACCAGCTCACCGACGTCTTCGACCAGGTCGCCAAGGGCGGTGCGACCTCCTCGAAGGAGAAGGGCACCATGACGATCGGCGTCGACACCCTCCCGGTGCTGCCGACCGACCCGGGCGACCGCAACCGCACGAGCCCCTTCGCCTTCACGGGCAACCGCTTCGAGTTCCGCGCGCCGGGGTCGATGCAGTCGATCGCCTCGCCCGTCTACACGATCAACACGATCGTCACCGAGGCGCTGGACCACATCGCCACCGAGCTCGAGACCCGCCTCGCCGACGGTGCCGAGTTCCACCACGCCGTCCAGAAGGTCCTCGAGCAGATCATCACCGACCACGGCGCCGCCGTGTTCAACGGCGACGGCTACTCCGACGAGTGGAAGGTCGAGGCCGAGGCGCGCGGGCTGAAGAACCTGCGCACGACGGTCGACGCGCTGGCCGAGCTCACCACCCCCGAGGCGGTCGAGCTGTTCAGCCGGTACGGGGTGTTCAGCGAGCGGGAGCTGCACTCCCGCTACGAGATCGCCGTCGAGCAGTACGAGATGAGCATCGCCGTCGAGGCGAAGCTGGCGATCGAGATGGCCGCCACGAGCATCCTGCCCGCCGCGATCCGCTACCAGACGCAGCTCGCGCAGAACGTGGCCGCGCTCAAGGCCGCCGGGGTCGAGGCGGACACGACGCTGCTGGAGCAGGCCTCCGCCCCGATCGCCGCGCTGCGCGAGGCGGTGGCGGCCCTCAAGGCGGCGACGTTCGAGCCGTCCGGGCACGGCCCGGCGTACGCCCGCGACGTGCTCCTGCCGGCCATGACCGCGGTCCGCGCCGCGGCCGACGAGCTCGAGACCGTCGTGGCCGACGACCTGTGGCCGCTGGCGACCTACCAGGAGATGCTCTTCATCCGCTGACCCTCACCCGGCCCGCGGGGTGAGGACCCCGGCGATCGCGGTCCTCACCCCGTCACCGCCCAGTCGTGGATGACGCGGTACCCCTCCCGCGGTGCGGTCCCTTGCAGGAACCGCAGCACCTCCGCCGGTCCCGCAGGCCCCACCCCAGCCGGGTGGCCGTCATCAACCCGGCCACGAACACGTCGCCGGCGCCCGTGGGGTCGACGACGGGCACGACCGGCGCGGGTTCCTCGACGACCGCCCCGGAGCCGTCGACCGCCAGGCTGCCCCGGGCCCCGCGCGTGACGACGACGGTGCCCACCCGCTCGGCCAGCACCCGCGCCGCCGCGAGGGCGTCGTCGGTGCGCGTGCAGCTGGTGGCCTCGACCTCGTCGGGCACGAAGACGTCGACGTGCGCCAGCCGGTCCAGGACGGCCGGTGACCACTCGCGGCTCGCGTCCCAGCCGACACCGCCGAACACCACGGTCCGCGCGGCGCGCAGCGCGTCCACCCAGCCGGGGACCTCACCGGCCACGCCGACGTGGCAGGTCGCGGCCGTGGGCAGCTGCCCGGGCCACTCCCGCGGGACCTCGGTGGCGGCCTCCTCGTAGGTGGTGGAGCTGCGGTCGTGCTCGTCGGTGACCGCGACGGTCACCGCAGTCGCCCGGTCGGCCGTGCCGCCGGGGCTCAGGACGAAGGCGTCGGCGAACACCTCCGCCCCCGGCTCCGGCAGGGAGGAACCGGAGAACACCAGGTCGCAGAACAGTCGGCCGCCGAGCAGGACGTCGAGGTCCGCCACGGTCCCTCCTGCGCGCGTCATCCGGTGGTGCGGCGATCGTGCCGTCGGCCCGCGCGGGGAGCCAGGACGTGCGCAGGCGTGAGCGGGTCCCGCGCCCGACCCTGGCGGGGTCCGTGCCCGCCCGTTACGGTCGGGAGGTGATCCCGAGCGGGCGGCGCCGGGCGGTGGTCGAGGACGGCGGGAAGGCGATCAGGACGTGAAGCTGTGCATCCTCGGCGGTGGGGGGTTCCGCACCCCCTACGTCTACCAGGCGCTGCTGCGCGACACGGGCAGCCCCCGCGTCGACGAGGTCGCCCTCCACGACGTCGACGCGACGAGGCTCGAGGGCATGGTGCGGATCCTGCGCCAGCTCGCCGAGGGTTTCCCCGACGCCCCCCGCCTCGTCCCCACGACGGTGCTGCCCGAGGCGCTGCAGGGCAGCCGGTTCATCTTCGCCGCGGTCCGCATCGGCGGCCTGCGCGGCCGGTGCTGCGACGAGCGGGTCGCGCTCGACCTCGGCGTCCTGGGGCAGGAGACGACCGGACCCGGGGGGCTGGCCTACGCGCTGCGCACCGTCCCGTTCATGCTCGACGTCGCGCGGCAGGTGCGCGAGCTCGCCCCCGACGCCCACTTCCTGAACTTCACCAACCCCGCGGGCATCATCACCGAGGCGATGCAGTCGGTGCTGGGCGACCGCGTGCTGGGGATCTGCGACACCCCCTCGGGGCTCGGCCGGCGGGTCGCGGGGCTGCTGGGCCTGGACCACACGCGCGTCCAGATGGACTACGTGGGCCTGAACCACCTCGGCTGGATGCGCCGGGTGCTGTTCGACGGCACCGACGTCCTGCCGCGGCTGCTGGCCGACGACGCCGCGCTGGGCGCCCTGGAGGAGGGGCTCGTGTTCGGCCGCGACTGGCTGCGCACGCTCGGCTCCATCCCCAACGAGTACCTCCACTACTACTACTCCCAGCGCGAGGCGGTCGCCTCGATCAAGGCGGCGAAGCAGACCCGCGGGGAGTTCCTGCTCGCCACGCAGGGCGAGTTCTGGGAGCGGCTCGCGACGGCCGGCGACGGGGCCGCGCAGTTGTGGCGCGAGACCGTGACCGCCCGCAGCGCCAGCTACATGGCCGAGGCCAAGGGCGGTGAGCAGGGCGCGCCCGTCCACCAGGACCAGCCCGAGCTCGACCCGTCGCAGCAGGGCTACGCGGGGGTCGCGCTGGCGGTGATGGCCGCGATCAGCCGGGACGAGCGCTCGACGATGATCCTCAACGTCCGCAACGGCGGCACGATCGCGGGGCTGCCCGACGACGCCGTCGTGGAGGTCCCCGCGACGGTGGACGCGAACGGCGTGCACCCCTTGTCGACGGCGGCGCCCGACCTGCACCAGCTGGGCCTCATGCAGCAGGTGAAGGCCGTGGAGCGGCACACCATCGCCGCGGCCGTCCACGGCGACCGGACGGAGGCCCTGCGGGCCTTCGCGCTGCACCCGCTGGTCGACTCCGTCGAGGTCGCCCGGGAACTGCTCGACGGCTACGTGGCCGCGATCCCCGAGGTCGCGGCCGTCTTCAGCTGATCCCGTACCGGGCCCGCCACGCGGGGTCGGACGACGCCTCCCGGCTGCCGTCGGGGTTCACCCGGTTCACCCGGGCCAGGTCGCGCGCGAGCCGGTCGACGACGTACGCGAGGTCGATCCGGGTGAGCACCGGCTGCGGGAGGGCGCCGTCGCCGTGGGCGGCCCCGAGCAGGGCACCGGTCACGCAGGAGACCGCGACGGGGTCCGGGGCGGTCGCCGCGAGGGCGAGCGCGGCCGTGGTCCGCCCGGGGTGGCTCAGCAGGCAGTAGGTGGCCCCCCACAGCGCGGCGGCCGCGCTGCCGTCCGGGGCCCCGGACCGGAGCACCACGGGGGAACCCGGAGCCTCCCGTGCGGCCCGGACGGCGTCGTCGGCGACGGACACGGCGGCGAAGTCGACCCCGAGCAGGATCGCCGCGGTGATGCCGTCGGCGACCGCCTGCACCGGGTCGCCGGTGCGCAGGGCCGCGCCGGCCACGAGGACGGCCAGCGCGGTGGGGGCGAAGGCGCGCGGTCCGTGGGTGAGGGCGGCCGAGTCCACCGCCACCTCGACGGCACCGGCCGCGTCGCGGCCGACCTGCGCCGCCAGCGGCAGGGCGCGGGCGAGGGCGTGCCAGCCGTCCGCCGTCGTGACCGGCTCCCGCCGCGTCCCGCCGCCGCCCGTCGCGAGGCCTCGCACGGTGTCCGCGGCCGCACCGGTCGCGTGCGCGAGCAGCGGGACCTCGTCCAGCCACGCCACCGAGGGTTCGCGCCCGGCGCTCCACACGCGGGCCCACTGGCGGTAGGCCTCGAGCAGGTCGGCCCGGCCGTCGGCGGAGCCCGTCACGGCGTGCCGCAGGCAGCTGCGGATGCTCGCGGCCGCGGTGAAGCACGCGAGCTGCGTCGCCACCCCGTGCGTCAGGACACCCGTGGGGGCGGCACCGGCCCCGAGGACCTCACCGACCGCCAGGCCGTGCAGCAGTCCGCGGACGCGCGCACCGCGCACGGGGGACGACGCCAACGGCGGGGTGCGCCCGGCCTGCGTTCCTTCACTCACGGTGAGGGTGTCGGCGGACCCCCCGACGGCATCAAGCGAGGGGGTGCTGAATCCACCCGGTTGGCGTCCTGCCGCGGGGGGCCGGGCACGAGCCGCTGCTCCACCGAGTCGTACTCGCCGGCGGCCGCCGCCACGCGGTCACCGAGGCGGTGCAGACCGATCCCGGCGTCCCGGGCGGCTGCGCCCAGCGTGTCGCAGAAGGCCTGTGCCGCACGACGAGCACGGCCGACAGCCCACCCGGGTACCTGCTCCGCGGCCCGCGACCACTGCGCCTCGGTCCCCGAGACCCGTCCCGCGTCGGAGCGGAGCACTCCCGCGGCTGCGACCAGCTCCTCGCTCGCGACGCCGAACTCCACAGCGGGGACCGTAACCGCCCGGCGGGGTCCGGCTCGCCGCTCCTCCACAGCTCCGTGGGCCTCGTCACTCCCCGTGCAGTGGCACGGCACTGAGGAGTGGTCTATAGTTTAAGGTACAAACACTTTGGAGGCGTGATGCAGACGGCTGGCCGGCGGCTCGAGCTGGGGTTCCTCACCTTCGTCGCCGAGGGTGGCTCGGACGGTCCCGGCGGAGCCCTGCGGGACGGCCTGTCGCTCGTCCGGCACGCCGAGGACCTCGGCTACGACTCGGCGTGGGTGCGGGTCCGCCACCACGAGCCGTACCTGTCCTCCCCCATGACGTTCTTCGCCGCCGCGTCCCAGGTCACCTCCCGCATCGCCCTGGGCACCGGCGTCATCCCCATGCGCTACGAGGACCCGCTGCGCCTGGCCGAGGACGCCGCCACCGTCGACCTCCTCAGCGGGGGACGGCTCGAGCTCGGGCTCAGCAACGGCATCCCCCCGCTGGCCGCCGCGCTCGACCCCGTGCACGGCACCTCCGAGCGGGGTTTCGCCGGGGAGGCTCAGCACCGCATCGACGTGCTCCGCCGTGCGCTCGCCGGTGAGCCGATCGCGCAGGCCGCAGCCCCCTACATGGGCATCCCCGCCGGCGGGGACCTGACGATGACTCCCCACGCCCCGGGTCTGGTCGACCGGCTCTGGTACGGGGCCGGCAGCGAGTCCACCGCGGTCCGCACCGGGCGGCAGGGGTTCGACCTGCAGGTCTCCACCCTCAACACCGAGGAGACGGGGGAGGCCTTCGACATCGTGCAGGCCCGCCAGATCCGCAGCTACCGCAAGGCCTTCGCGGACGCCGGCCACGCCGGCCGCCGAGACGCGCGGGTCTCCGCCGGGCGCATCGTGCTGCCCTTCCTGGACCACCACGACGCCGAAGCCCACCAAGAGTTCATCGAGGGCTACACCTCCGGCATGACGTCCGACGGGCGGCCGCGCGGGGCTTCCCCCTTCCCGGTCCGCTACAGCCCCGTCCTCAGCGGGGACCCCGAGGGCATCGTCGAGCGACTGCTGGCCGATGAAGCGGTCGGGGAGACCGACGGTCTGGTCGTCGTGCTGCCGGCCGAAGGCTCGCTGGAGGTGCACCGCCGGGTCCTGAGCGCGGTCGCCGAGCACGTGGCGCCGCACCTGGGGTGGACCCCCGCCGCCTGAGCGGCGAGACGGCCGGGAACGACGAAGAGGGCGGTACCCCGATGCGGGGTACCGCCCTCTTCGTCGTCGTGCGTGGACGCACGAACGCGTGTGGGGAGCGGCCCGCATTCGGGCTGCTCCCCACACGCTTCTCACCACAAGAGTGAGTGGCCGGCGGTGACCTACTCTCCCACCCAGTCTCCCGAGCAGTACCATCGGCGCTGGTGGGCTTAGCTTCCGGGTTCGGAATGAGACCGGGCGTTTCCCCACCGCTATGACCACCGGACCACACAGGCCAGGATCCAAACCACCCCACCACCACACACGAGCACGCCTGCGCATGCACCACGAGTGGCGGTGGGCGGGTTCTCTCCCGAGAACCACACAATGGACGCGAACACTCAAGCAGCAACTGCTCATCAAAGCATCAAGATTGTTTGCACTCTCCACCCACACCATCACCCACCACACCAATCCTTACGACTGGCCCTGATGGTGGCTGGTGCGTGGTAGACAAGTGATCGGCTTATTAGTACCGGTCAGCTCCACAACTCGCTAGTCGTTGCTTCCACACCCGGCCTATCAACCCCGTCATCTCCAGGGAGCCTCCCACCCCACAAGGGGCACGGAAACCTCATCTCGAAGCAGGCTTCCCGCTTAGATGCCTTCAGCGGTTATCCCTTCCGAACGTAGCCAACCAGCCATGCCCTTGGCAGGACAACTGGCACACCAGAGGTTCGTCCGTCCCGGTCCTCTCGTACTAGGGACAGCCCTTCTCAAGTTTCCAACGCGCGCAGCGGATAGGGACCGAACTGTCTCACGACGTTCTAAACCCAGCTCGCGTACCGCTTTAATGGGCGAACAGCCCAACCCTTGGGACCTACTCCAGCCCCAGGATGCGACGAGCCGACATCGAGGTGCCAAACCATGCCGTCGATATGGACTCTTGGGCAAGATCAGCCTGTTATCCCCGGGGTACCTTTTATCCGTTGAGCGACCGCGATTCCACACTCCACGGCCGGATCACTAGTCCCGACTTTCGTCCCTGCTCGACATGTCTGTCTCACAGTCAAGCTCCCTTGTGCACTTACACTCAACACCTGATTGCCAACCAGGCTGAGGGAACCTTTGGGCGCCTCCGTTACTCTTTAGGAGGCAACCGCCCCAGTTAAACTACCCACCAGGCACTGTCCCTGATCCGGATCACGGACCGAAGTTAGACATCCAGAACGACCAGAGTGGTATTTCAACGATGACTCCACACCCACTAGCGTGAGCGCTTCACAGTCTCCCACCTATCCTACACAAGCCGTCCCGAACACCAATACCAAGCTATAGTGAAGGTCCCGGGGTCTTTCCGTCCTGCTGCGCGTAACGAGCATCTTTACTCGTAGTGCAATTTCGCCGAGTTCGCGGTTGAGACAGCAGGGAAGTCGTTACGCCATTCGTGCAGGTCGGAACTTACCCGACAAGGAATTTCGCTACCTTAGGATGGTTATAGTTACCACCGCCGTTTACTGGCGCTTAAGTTCTCAGCGTCCCCACGTGAGTGGGTAACCGGTCCCCTTAACGTTCCAGCACCGGGCAGGCGTCAGTCCGTATACATCGTCTTACGACTTCGCACGGACCTGTGTTTTTAGTAAACAGTCGCTTCCCCCTGGTCTCTGCGGCCCTCAAACGCTAGTGAGCAAGTCACTTCACGCCTCAGGCCCCCCTTCTCCCGAAGTTACGGGGGCATTTTGCCGAGTTCCTTAACCACGATTCACTCGCACGCCTCGGTATTCTCTACCTGACCACCTGAGTCGGTTTAGGGTACGGGCGGCTCGAACCTCGCGCCGAGGCTTTTCTAGACAGCATGGGATCACCCTACTTCCCCCCTACGGGGTCACCATCAGGTCTCAGGCCCGACATCAAAGTCAGAGGTGCGGATTTGCCAACACCTCGCCCTACACCCTTGGACGTGGACAACCATCGCCACGCGGAAGCTACCCTCCTGCGTCACCCCTGTTAATACGCTTGACTACTACCGGATCGGGCCACACGCTCCACCCACCCGCGCCCGAAGGCAACGAGGGGCTTTGGGTGCTTAGCATCCCCGGCCTCGCCATGGACGGTTCTACACCGGTACGGGAATATCAACCCGTTGTCCATCGACTACGCCTGTCGGCCTCGCCTTAGGTCCCGACTTACCCAGGGCGGATGAACCTGGCCCTGGAACCCTTGGTCAATCGGCGGACGGGGTTCTCACCCGTCATTCGCTACTCATGCCTGCATTCTCACTCGCGTGCAGTCCACAACGGGTCACCCCCCTGCTTCACCCCACACACGACGCTCCCCTACCCACCCACACACCTGCCCCAGCCGGCCAGACCACACATCCGAAGACATGCCGTCATCCGTACTGGAGGGGTTCACATGTGAGTGCCACAGCTTCGGCGGTGTACTTGAGCCCCGCTACATTGTCGGCGCGGAATCACTTGACCAGTGAGCTATTACGCACTCTTTCAAGGGTGGCTGCTTCTAAGCCAACCTCCTGGTTGTCTGCGCAACTCCACATCCTTTCCCACTTAGCACACGCTTAGGGGCCTTAGCTGATGATCTGGGCTGTTTCCCTCTCGACTACGAAGCTTATCCCCCGCAGTCTCACTGCCACGCTCTCACTTACCGGCATTCGGAGTTTGGCTGACGTCAGTAACCCGGTGGGGCCCATCGGCCATCCAGTAGCTCTACCTCCGGCAAGAAACACGCGACGCTGCACCTAAATGCATTTCGGGGAGAACCAGCTATCACGGAGTTTGATTGGCCTTTCACCCCTACCCACAGCTCATCCCCCAGGTTTTCAACCCTGGTGGGTTCGGTCCTCCACGCGGTCTTACCCGCGCTTCAACCTGGCCATGGGTAGATCACTCCGCTTCGGGTCTAGAGCACGCGACTAAGAACGCCCTCTTCGGACTCGCTTTCGCTACGGCTACCCCACCCGGGTTAACCTCGCCACGCACCACTAACTCGCAGGCTCATTCTTCAAAAGGCACGCCGTCACAGGTACAAGCCTGCTCCGACGGATTGTAGGCACACGGTTTCAGGTACTATTTCACTCCCCTCCCGGGGTGCTTTTCACCATTCCCTCACGGTACTTGTCCGCTATCGGTCATCAGGAAGTATTTAGGCTTACCAGGTGGTCCTGGCAGATTCACACGAGATTCCACGAGCCCCGTGCTACTCGGGAGGCGCTCCCAGGGAGGCCGCGATGTTTCACCTACGGGGGTCTCACCCACTACGCCGGACCATCCCAGGCCCTTCGGCTACACCACGACTTTCTCACTCCCCGAACCGGTGGTAGCCGGCTCCGAAACACTCCCACAACCCCGCCACCGCAACCCCTACCAGGTCTCACACGGAAACGGTTTAGCCTCATCCGCTTTCGCTCGCCACTACTCACGGAATCACTGTTGTTTTCTCTTCCTGTGGGTACTGAGATGTTTCACTTCCCCACGTTCCCTCCACACACCCTATACATTCAGGTGCGGGTGACCGCCCATGACGACGGCCGGGTTCCCCCATTCGGACATCCTCGGATCACCGTTCGGTTGCCAACTCCCCGAGGCTTAACGCAGGCTCCCACGTCCTTCATCGGCTCCTGATGCCAAGGCATCCACCATGCGCCCTTACACACTTGACCACCACACACCACCCACCACCACACCCACCAACACCACGAAGGCACTGATGACAGAACCGAAGTCCCAACGGCGACGAACGATGCGCAGATCAAGAGGCAAACAATCATAAAAACCACAAAGACACTCAAACCCACCCCGAGTCACCCCAGAGCAAAGGTTTGAGATCAGAGGATCTACTCGACGAACACCACTACAAAAGATGTTCGCGTCCACTGTGCAGTTCTCAACAGACAACCCGACACCCACCCCTACACGACCCGCACCAGACACCGCGCATCCCCCGAAGAGAACCCACAGCCGATGTGCAAAGCCAGGACAGGCCCAGACCTAGAGTTCACGACCTTCCGGCCGGTCCCTCAGGACCCAACAGTGCGCCAGGTGCCCACCTCAACCCCCACCGTCTGTTCCATCCACCCACCGCAAGCGATGAGGAGGAGTACTGAGACGAGAAAGCGTCGATGAGCACCGTGTTGATGTTCCACCCTCGAGCACCAGCCGCCGAACACATGCCGGCTGAAACTGGTCCACCCACACCCGCCCCCACCCCGGACGACGCCGGCGTGAAGTACTGCGAGTGTGGTTGATGCTCCTTAGAAAGGAGGTGATCCAGCCGCACCTTCCGGTACGGCTACCTTGTTACGACTTCGTCCCAATCGCCAGTCCCACCTTCGACAGCTCCCCCCCTGACGGGTTGGGCCACCGGCTTCGGGTGTTACCGACTTTCATGACGTGACGGGCGGTGTGTACAAGGCCCGGGAACGTATTCACCGCAGCGTTGCTGATCTGCGATTACTAGCGACTCCGACTTCACGGGGTCGAGTTGCAGACCCCGATCCGAACTGAGACCAGCTTTTTGGGATTCGCTCCACCTCACGGTATCGCAGCCCTCTGTACTGGCCATTGTAGCATGCGTGAAGCCCAAGACATAAGGGGCATGATGATTTGACGTCATCCCCACCTTCCTCCGAGTTGACCCCGGCAGTCTCCCATGAGTCCCCACCCGAAGTGCTGGCAACATGGAACGAGGGTTGCGCTCGTTGCGGGACTTAACCCAACATCTCACGACACGAGCTGACGACAACCATGCACCACCTGTACGCGACCAACTAAATGACACCCCATCTCTGGGATTCCACCGCGCATGTCAAGCCTTGGTAAGGTTCTTCGCGTTGCATCGAATTAATCCGCATGCTCCGCCGCTTGTGCGGGCCCCCGTCAATTCCTTTGAGTTTTAGCCTTGCGGCCGTACTCCCCAGGCGGGGCGCTTAATGCGTTAGCTGCGGCACGGAATCCGTGGAATGGACCCCACACCTAGCGCCCAACGTTTACGGCATGGACTACCAGGGTATCTAATCCTGTTCGCTCCCCATGCTTTCGCTCCTCAGCGTCAGTAACTGCCCAGAGACCCGCCTTCGCCACCGGTGTTCCTCCTGATATCTGCGCATTTCACCGCTACACCAGGAATTCCAGTCTCCCCTACAGCACTCAAGTGTGCCCGTACCCACTGCAAGCTCAGAGTTGAGCCCTGAGTTTTCACAGCAGACGCGACACACCGCCTACGAGCTCTTTACGCCCAATAATTCCGGACAACGCTTGCACCCTACGTATTACCGCGGCTGCTGGCACGTAGTTAGCCGGTGCTTCTTCTGCTCCTACCGTCACTTGCGCTTCTTCGGAGCTGAAAGAGGTTTACAACCCGAAGGCCGTCATCCCTCACGCGGCGTCGCTGCATCAGGCTTTCGCCCATTGTGCAATATTCCCCACTGCTGCCTCCCGTAGGAGTCTGGGCCGTGTCTCAGTCCCAGTGTGGCCGGTCGCCCTCTCAGGCCGGCTACCCGTCGTCGCCTTGGTAGGCCATTACCCCACCAACAAGCTGATAGGCCGCGAGCCCATCCCCAGCCGAAAAACTTTCCACCCGCACTCGATGCCGAGGCAGGTCGTATCCGGTATTAGCCACCGTTTCCAGTGGTTGTCCCAGAGCCAGGGGCAGGTTGCTCACGTGTTACTCACCCGTTCGCCACTGATCCCCCCCGAAGGGGTTCACCGTTCGACTTGCATGTGTTAAGCACGCCGCCAGCGTTCGTCCTGAGCCAGGATCAAACTCTCCGTCGAAAAACCATCCGCAACCACCCAAACCGGCCCGAAGACCAGCCAAGCAGCCACGTAGATCATTTCACTTCATAGTCGACCCTTGGACTCGAAACTCCACCCCCCACTGGCGTGAAAGAGGCGGAGGTCAATCCCAAAGGAATCCCCGATCCCCACCCACACAGGAGCGAGAACCATTGGGGGTTAATGCATTGGCATCAACATTTATGGCACACTGTTGAGTTCTCAAGAACCGGACGCACCCACCCCGACCCGACCCCCAGACGAGGGCCAGCGGAAGAGGGGCAACTTTCCCACCTTAACCAGACACCAGGCCAAACTGCAACCCAGCCCCGATCGAGGCTTCCGGTGTCGCCAGCCCCGTGTCGGACCCTCCGGCTTGTGACCCTCGGCGTCCGCCCCGTTGCTCCCGGCGACATGAAGAACATTAGACGGGGAGGCGACGAGGAGGCAAATCGCCGACCCCCCGAACGGGCGACCTGTTGCGCTGCAACGGATCAGTCCCTCCTGATCACCTACGACTCGACGTCTGGGGGTCTCTTGGGAGACTGGTGAGGTGACCGAGGCCACTGAGTCCCACGAGCCGGCGCCCGACCGCACCACCGACCAGCACGCGGGGCACCGCAGCGCCGAGCACGCGCGGATGGCCGAGTCCCCCGGGGCCGACGGTCCCTGGCGCCTGTGGGGGCCCTACGTCTCCGGCCGGCAGTGGGGCACCGTCCGGGAGGACTACACCCCCACCGGTGACGCCTGGACCGCCTTCCCCTTCGACCAGGCGCGCTCCCGGGCCTACCGCTGGGGCGAGGACGGCCTGGGGGCCGTCTGCGACCGCTTCGGCTTCCTCAACCTCGGCGTCGCCCTGTGGAACCGCAAGGACCCCTTCCTCAAGGAACGCCTCTTCGGCCTCACCAACGGCGAGGGCAACCACGGCGAGGACGCCAAGGAGTACTGGTGGGCCGTGGACGGCACCCCCAGCCACTCCTGGATGAAGTGGCTCTACCGCTACCCGCAGGCCGAGTTCCCCTACGCGCAGCTGCGCGAGGAGAACGCCCGCCGCGGGCGCGACGAGCGCGAGTACGAGCTCGGGGACACCGGGGTCCTCGACGAGAACCGCTTCTTCGACGTCGAGGTCACCTACGCCAAGGCCGGGCCCGACGACCTGTGCATGGTCGTCTCGGCGACCAACCACGGACCCGACCCCGCCCCCCTGGACCTCGTCCCGCAGGTCTGGTTCCGCAACACCTGGGCCTGGGGCTGGGACCGCCGCCGCGGCACCATGACGCAGGTCCTGCCCCCCACGCTCGCCGTCGGCGGCCTCGAGGACGTCGAGTGCGAGCACGGCCACCTCGGGCGGTACCACGTCAGCGCCGAGGGCTCGCCCGAGGTGCTGTTCTGCGAGAACGAGACCAACCTCGTGGAGCTCTTCGGAGCCGCCTCCAACCCCACCGCCTTCACCAAGGACGGCATCGACCGGCGCATCGTGCACGGGGACACCACCGCCGTGAACCCCCGCCGCGAGGGCACCAAGGCCGCCTTCTGGTACTCCTTCGACTCCGTCGCCCCCGGGGAGACCGTCCAGGTCCGCCTGCGCCTGTCGCCCCACGCCCCCGGCCGCAGCACCTTCGGGCCCGGGTACGACGCCGTCCTGCGCGACCGGCAGGCCGAGGCCGACGAGTTCTACGACCACGTCATCCACCCCGCCCTGTCCGACTCCGACCGGCACATCGCCCGGCGCGCCTACGCGGGACTGCTGTGGACCAAGCAGCTCTACCGCTACGACGTCCGCCAGTGGCTCGGCGGCGACCCCGAGACCGAACCGGCCCCCGAGTCGCGCAAGGCCCGCGGCGCCCGCAACGTCGCCTGGACGCACCTGTCCCTGGCCGACGTCATCTCCATGCCCGACGAGTGGGAGTACCCCTGGTTCGCCGCCTGGGACCTCGCCTTCCACGCCATCCCCCTGGCCCACGTCGACCCCGACTTCGCCAAGGAACAGCTCGTCCTCATGTGCCGCGAGTGGTCCATGCACCCCAACGGGCAGCTGCCCGCCTACGAGTGGGCCTTCGGCGACGTCAACCCTCCCGTCCACGCCTGGGCCGCCTGGCACGTCTACCGCCTCGACGGCTACCGGGACCAGGGCTTCCTCGTCCGCGTCTTCACCAAGCTGCTGCTGAACTTCTCCTGGTGGGTCAACCGCAAGGACGCCAGCGGGTCCAACCTCTTCGAGGGCGGCTTCCTGGGCATGGACAACATCGGCCTGTTCGACCGCTCCGCCGAGCTGCCGCCCGGGTACCGGCTCGAGCAGTCCGACGCCACCAGCTGGATGGCCTTCTACTGCCAGCAGATGTTCAAGATCGCCCTGGAGCTGTCGCGGCACGACCCCGCCTGGGAGGACGCCGCGACGAAGTTCCTCGAGCACTTCCTGTCCATCGCCCAGGCCCTGACCAGCTTCGGCGCCACCGACACCAGCCTGTGGGACGAGGAGGACGGCTTCTTCTACGACGTCCTGCTGCACCCCGACGGCACCGCCGAACCCATGCGCGTGCCGTCCATGGTCGGCCTCCTGCCCATCCTCGGCGCCACCGACGTGCCGTCCTGGATCGCCGAGGAGACCCCCGACCTCACGGCCCGGCTGCGCTGGCTGCAGAAGCGCCGCCCCGACCTGACCCTGCCGCTGCTGACGCGCTCCACCCCCGAGGGCCGGCAGATGCTCCTCTCGCTCGTCGACCGGCCCCGCCTCGTGCGGCTGCTCGAACGCGCCTTCGACCCCGACCAGTTCCTGTCCCCCTACGGCCTGCGGTCGCTGTCGGCCGCGGTCAAGGAGGAGGTCTGGACGTCGGTGCAGGGGCAGAGCTTCTCGCTCGTCTACGAGCCCGGCGAGTCGCACACCGGGATGTTCGGCGGCAACTCCAACTGGCGCGGGCCGATCTGGTTCCCCGTCAACGTCCTGGTCGCCGACAAGCTGCGGACGCTGGGCCGCTTCTTCGGCGACGACCTGACCATCGAGGTCCCCCGCGGCTCCGGGCGGCGCATCAACCTCGTCCAGGCCGCCGACCTCATCGACAACAGCCTGGTCAACCTCTTCCGCCCCGTCGATGGCCGCCGCCCCGCCGACGGGCAGCGCATCGAGGCCACCGACGACCCGCTGTGGCGCGACCACATCACGTTCAACGAGTACTTCGACGGCGACACCGGCGAAGGCCTGGGGGCCACCCACCAGACCGGCTGGACCGCCCTCGTCGCGCACCTGCTGCACCCCCGGCTGCCGCTGACACCGCCGGGACGATGAGGGGACCGGCGGGGGGCCGGAGGCGTCGATGACGTCGACGGCACCGCTCGCGCTGCTCATCGCCGTGGCCGCGGCGATCACCGCGGCCACGGGCGTCCTGACCTTCCGGCGGCGCCGGGACACCCCCGCCGCCGTGCCGCTCACCCTGGCGCTGGCCGCCGTCACGGTGTGGGCGCTCGCGGTCGTGCTGCTCAACGCCGGCGTGCCCCGGCCGTGGCTGGACCTGCTGGTCGTGCCGCAGTTCCTCGGCGTCGGCGTCACCGTGCTCGCGCTGCGCCTGTTCGTCGACGCCGCCAGCGGACGCGCGGCCCGCCGGGGCCGCACCCTGGCCCTGTGCGTCGAACCGGCGCTGCTGCTGGTCGCGGTGCTCGTCGACCCCTGGACGCACTGGTTCCACGCCACCGTCGAGCACGTCGGCGACCCCGAGCGGCGCGTCGTCAGCGCCGGGCCGCTGTTCTGGGTCCACACCGCGTACAGCTACGCCGTCGTCCTCGGCGCCGCCTCCACCGTCTGGCAGCTGCGCCGCGGCACCCGCGACCTGCTGCGGCGGCAGGCCACCACCATGCTCGCCGCGATCGCCGTCCCCTTCGCCGCCAACCTCGCCGTCGTGTTCCTCGGCGACGTCGTCGAGGTCGACGTGACGCCGCTGGCCTTCGCCGCCACGGGCGTCCTGTTCGCCTACGCCGTGCTCCAGCAGGACCTGCTGCGGCTCGTGCCCGTCGCCCGGTCCCTCGTCGTCGAGACCGTCGCGGACGCCGTGTTCGTGCTCGACGCCCGCGAACGGCTCGTCGACGTCAACCCCGCCGGCCGCCGGCTCCTGCGCCGGGGCGGGGACGTCGTGGGCGAGCCGTTCGCCCGCTCCGCCGACCCCGCGCTCGTGCGGGCCGTCGGCGACGGCGAGGCCGAGGTCGTCGTCCGGCTGCCCGGCGGGACCGACGTCGACGTGCGCACCCGCCGGCTGCGCGACGAGCGGGGACGGCACCTCGGGCGGGTCGTCGTGGCCCGCGACGTCACCGACCAGCTCCGGGCCGCGCGGGACCTCGAACGCGCCAACGCGCAGCTGCGCGCGCAGCTGGTCACCATCGAGGCGCTGCGCACCGAGCTGGCCGAGGAGGCCGCCCGCGACCCGCTCACGGGCCTGCGCAACCGGCGCCGCTTCGTCGACGACCTGCGGACCCGGCTCGCCGCCTCCGCCGCCACCGGGGAGCCGCTGTCGCTCGTGCTGCTCGACGTCGACCACTTCAAGGCCGTCAACGACACCCACGGCCACGCCGTCGGCGACGAGGTCCTCGTCGAGGTGGCGCGGGCGCTGGCCGCGCACGCCCGGCCCGAGGACGTCGTCCGCTACGGCGGGGAGGAGTTCGTCGTCCTCCTGCCCCGCGTCGACGCCCGCGCCGCCCGGGCGCGGGCCGAGGAGCTGCGGGTGGCGTGCGCCGCGGTGCGCGTGGAGGTCGAGGAGCTGCGCGTCACCGTCAGCGCCGGGGTCGCCACCGCCCCCGACCACGGGGGCACCCCGGACGAGCTCCTGCTCGCCGCCGACCGGGCCCTCTACGAGGCCAAGGAGGGCGGTCGCGACCAGGTGGCGCTCGCCGACTGAGCCGCGGGGGCGGTCACCAGATGCGGACGCGCTCGGCCGGATCCAGCCACAGCCCGTCGCCGGGGGCGGTGCCGAACGCGTCGTGGAACTCGTCGAGGTTGCGCACGACCGCGTTGCAGCGGAACTCCGGCGGGGAGTGCGGGTCGATCGCCAGGCGGCGCTCCACCTCGGCCGGGCGGACCTTGCCGCACCACACCTTCGCCCACCCGAAGAACAGCCGCTGGCTGCCCGTGAGCCCGTCCACGACGGGGGCCTCCCGGCCGCCGAGGGCGATCTCGTAGGCCTTGTGCGCGATGGTCAGGCCACCGAGGTCACCGATGTTCTCCCCCACCGTGAGGGAGCCGTTGACGTGCTTGCCGGGGGTCTCGGGGGGTTCGAGGGCGTCGTACTGGGCGACGAGCGCCTGCGTGCGCTCGCCGAACTCGGCGCGGTCGGCGTCGGTCCACCAGTCGTTGAGGTTGCCCAGGCCGTCGTACTTCGAGCCCTGGTCGTCGAAGCCGTGGCCGATCTCGTGCCCGATGACGGCGCCGATGCCGCCGTAGTTCTCGGCGTCGTCGGCGTCCAGGGAGAAGAACGGCGGGCGCAGGATCGCCGCGGGGAAGACGATCTCGTTCATGCCCGGGTTGTAGTAGGCGTTGACCGTCTGCGGGGTCATGAACCACTCGTCGCGGTCCACGGGGGACCCCAGCTTGGCCAGCTCGCGGTCGACCTCGAAGGCGAAGGCGCGGCGGACGTTGCCGAGCAGGTCCTCGCGGTCGATCGTCAGGGCCGAGTAGTCGCGCCAGGTGTCGGGGTGGCCGATCTTGGGCGTGAACTGCCCGAGCTTCTCCAGCGCGCGGTCCTTGGTCTCGCGCGTCATCCAGTCCAGCGCCTCGATGTCCTGGCGGTAGGCCTCGACGAGGTTGGCGACGAGCTCGGTCATGCGGGCCTTGGCGGCCGGGGGGAAGTGCTCGGCGACGTACAGCTCGCCCAGGGCCTCGCCGAGGTTGCCCTCGACGAGCCCGACCCCGCGCTTCCAGCGCTCGCGCAGCTGCGGGGCGCCGGTCAGGGTCGTGCCGTAGAAGGCGAAGTTCTCCTCGACGAAGTCGGCGGACAGGAACGCGGCGCCCTGGTGCAGGACGCGCCAGCCCAGCCACTCCTTCCACGTCTGCACGGGGGTCGAGAGCAGCACCTCGGCCATGCCCGTCAGGTAGCTGGGCTGGCGCACGACGACGTGGGCGAAGGCGGAGCCGGGCAGCTCGGCCGCCTCCAGCCAGGCCGCGAGGTCGATGCCGGGCAGCAGGGCCTCCAGGCCCGCGCGGTCCACCTTGTTGTACGTCGCGTTGGCGTCGCGGTTCCGCACGCGGTCCCAGTGGTGGGCCGCGAGCGCCGTCTCCAGCTCCAGGACGCGCCGGGCCGAACCGGCCGGGTCCTCGCGGTGGCCCAGGGCGAGGATGCGCTCGACGTGGCCCACGTAGGCCTCGCGGACCGCGGCGTACTGCTCCTCGCGGTAGTACGACTCGTCGGGCAGGCCCAGGCCGGCCTGGGTGACGTACACGACGTACTCGTCGGACTTGGCGTTGTCGGTGTCGACCCAGTAGGCGAAGGGGCCGCCGACGCCGGAGCGCTCGAAGGCGCCGAGCTGGCGCACGAGCCCGGCGTGGTCGGTGACGGCGTCGACGGCGGCCAGCTCGGGGTCCAGCGGGGTGGCGCCGAGGGCCTCGATCCGGTCGGTGTCCATGAAGCTGGCGTACAGGTCGCCGATCTTCTGCCGGACCGTGCCGGGGGCGGCCTCGCCCCGGGCGGCGGCGGCCGCGGCGGCCTCGACGATGGTGCGGCACTCGGCCTCGGACTGGTCCCGCAGCCGGATGAAGGCGCCGTCGACGGCGCGGTCGGCGGGGATCTCGGTCGTGGCGAGCCACCGGCCGTTGACGTGCCGGAAGAGGTCGTCCTGGGGACGGGTCGACGGGTCGACGTCGCTGCCCGCGGGCTGGGCGTCCGTGATCGAGCTCATGCGGCCACCCTAGGCCTGATCTTCCGCGAGACCGAGAGGAGGAGGACCACGTTGAGCACGACCGCGGCGCCCACGACGACGCCCATGGCGTGCTCGTCGCCGCCGAGGAGCCCCACGAGGACGCCCACCAGGCCACCGACGCCGGACTGCAGCGCGGTCACCAGCGCCGCGGCCGCACCGGCGCTGTCGCCGTAGGGCTCCAGGGCCAGCGTCACCGCGTTGGGCATGATCAGGCCCAGGGCGAGCAGCAGCAGGTACAGCGGGGCGGCGAACAGGACCAGCTGGTCGGTGCGGGCCAGCAGCGCGGCCGCCAGGGCCAGCCCGAAGACGAGGGCGGCCACGACCCCGACCCGCAGCAGGCGGGCGGAGCCGAAACGCTCCACGAGGGCCGCGTTGAGCTGGGTGCCGCCGACGAGGGCGGTGCCGTTGATCGCGAAGTAGACGGCGAAGCCGGTCCCGCTGAGGCCGAAGCCGTCCTGCAGGACGAACACCGACGTCGAGACGTAGGCCATGATCGTCGCCAGCGCCAGGCCCGGCATGGCCGCGAAGGCCAGGAACCGGCCGTCGCGCAGCAGGGCGCCGTAGCCGGTGAAGGTGCGCAGCACCCGGCCCGGCCGCGGCGGGGTGACGGGGGCGCGCTCGGGCTCGGCGCGCGCCTGGGCGGCGGTGTCGGTGAGCTCGGGCCGGGTCTCGGGCAGCCGGCGCCACACGGCGACCAGGACGCCGAGGCCTGCGACGGCGAGCAGCGCCAGGACGGGCCGCCAGCCGGTGTGCGCGGCGATGGCGCCGCCGACGGTGGGCGCGAACAGGGGCGCGACCCCGATGACGAGCACGAGGCGGGACTGCAGCCGAGCCGCGGCGGGACCGGTGAACAGGTCGCGGATGACGGCCATGCCGACGACGGCCCCGGCCGAGGCGCCGATCCCGGACAGGACGCGGAAGGCGACGAGGGTGGGCAGGTTCGGGGCGATCGCGCACAGCAGGGTGGCGACGACGTAGACGGAGAACCCGACGGCGGCCGGCTTGCGGCGCCCGAAGGCGTCCGAGAGCGGGCCGACGACGAGCTGGCCGAAGCCGGCGCCCACGAGGACGCCGGTGATCGTCAGCTGGGTGCGGGCCTCGGTGGTGCTCAGGTCGACCGCGACCTGCGGCAGGGAGGGCAGGTAGAGGTCGATCGTCACGGCGCCGAGCGCGGCCATGGCGCCGAGCAGGACGACGAGACCGACCGTCGAGGGGGTGCGGGGGGTGGCGCGGGCGGCGGTGGCGCGGGCGGAGCGCTGGGTGGGGGGCGCGGTCATGCGCAGTGGGTCCTCGGGGGCGTCGCGGTGGTGCTCCGCACGGCGCTGGACGGGGCGTGACGCGGCGAGACGCCGCCGTCGCCTTCAACCCTAGGGCGAAGGGGGCGGCGGCGTCTCGTCCGATCCGGGTCTCAGTCCCGCCGGTGGGGGCGGTCGGCCTTGACGGGGAACTCCCCGGTGTAGCCGGCGCGTTCCTCGGCGGCGGCCAGGACGCGCTTGCGGACGGCGAACCAGCCCAGGACGAGCAGCGGCACGATGACGCCGAGGGCGTAGACCGTGGGGCGGCTCTCGGAGTCGTAGGCCATGATCGCCAGGACGGCGACGAGGAAGGCCAGGACGAGGTAGCCGGTGTACGGGGCGCCGAACATCCGGTAGTGCGGGCGCTGGACGATCCCGGCCTTCGCCCACTTGTGCAGCTTCAGCTGGCACAGCACGATCGTGCCCCAGCTGGCGATGATGCCCAGGGCCGAGGCGTTCAGGACGATCTCGAAGGCCCGCCCGGGGGCGACGTAGTTCAGGACGACGCCCAGGACCGCGACGGCGCCGGTGATGGCGATGCCCCCGAAGGGCACGCCGCCGCCGTTGAGCTTGGCGGCGAAGCGCGGGGCCGAGCCGTTCATGGCCATCGAGCGGACGATGCGGCCCGTGGAGTACAGGCCCGCGTTGAGGCTGGACAGCGCCGAGGTGAGGACGACGAAGTTCATGACGTCGCCGGCGCCCGGGACGCCGATCTTGGAGAAGAACGTCACGAAGGGGCTCTCGTCGGCGCTGTAGGCGGTGTACGGCAGCAGCAGCGCGAGCAGGACGAGGGACCCGCAGTAGAAGACGACGATGCGGACGATGACGGTGTTGATGGCCCGCGGCATGATCTTCTCGGGGTTCTCGGTCTCCCCGGCGGCGGTGCCGACGAGCTCGACCGCGGCGTAGGCGAAGACGACCCCGGAGATCACCACGACGAGCGGGACGGCCCCGGTGGGGAACCAGCCGCCGCTGTCGCGGACGACGCTCAGGCCCGTGGTCTGCCCCTCGACGGGGAAGCGGCCGGCGAGGAAGACGACGCCGATCACCAGGAACGCGGTGAGCGCGACGACCTTGATGAGGGCGAACCAGAACTCCATCTCGCCGAAGATCTTCACCGAGACGAGGTTGAGGCCCAGGACCACGACGAGGGCGGCGAGCGCCAGCAGCCACTGCGGGGCGGAGCTGAAGGCGCTCCAGTAGTGCAGGTAGAGGGCGATGGCGGTGATGTCGACGATGGCCGTCATCGCCCAGTTGAACCAGTACATCCAGCCGGCCACGAAGGCGGCCTTCTCCCCGTAGAACTCCCGGGCGTAGGAGACGAAGGAGCCCGAGGAGGGGCGGTGCAGGACCAGCTCACCCAGCGCCCGCAGCATGAGGAAGACGAAGAAGCCGCAGACGCCGTACACGATGAACAGGCCCGGGCCGGCGGTGGACAGGCGTCCCCCCGCGCCCAGGAACAGGCCGGTGCCGATGGCACCGCCGATGGCGATCATCTGGAGCTGGCGGTTCTTCAGGCTCTTGTGGAGCCCGCCGTCCTCGTGGGAGAAGTCGCGCTGGACGGTGGCTTGCGCCGTCCCGCTCCCCTGGTCGTCGACTGGCATGCGGTTCCCTTCCCGTGACGGACTGGATCGGGGAAGGCAACCACTTCCGACTCCGCGCCGCACGCCCGGCGCGCCGCACGGGCCGTGCTCAGGCGGTGACGGCGAGCAGCGCGTCGAAGGTGTACTCGTCGACGATCGGGGTCCCGTGGGCCAGGGCGGCGCGCACGGCGGCCTCCCCGGACCCGGCGTCGTTGGCGATCAGGACGTCGGTGCGGTCGGTGACGGCGGCCTCGACGCGCAGGCCGGCCCGCTGCGCGCGGACGACGAGGTCGGCCCGCGGGGCGAGGAAGTGGCCGCTGAAGGCGATGCGCTGACCGGGGTGGAGGGTCACGTCCCGGTGATCGGCAGACCGGGACGCGACCTTGACGTCAGGCGCGGTCCTGCGCCGGGCGGGCGCCGGGGACGGCGCGGCGGGCCTGGGTGGGGACGGTGCCGGTGGAGCGGCGCGCGCGGGTGACCAGGACGAGCCCGGCGACCCCGGCCAGCACGACGAGGGCGGCGTAGCCGTCGACGACCGCGCGCAGCCCCAGGTGCGGGGCGAGGAACCCGGCGACGACGGCCGGCAGCCCGAACGCCAGGTAGCTGACGACGTAGACGGCCGACAGGACCCCGGCGCGCTCGTGGGCGGGGGCGGTGCCCAGGACGGCGCGCAGCGCGCCCTGGAAACCGGCCCCGAAGCCGACGCCGGACAGCAGGGCCCCGGCGAAGAACACCGCGACGGAGGTGAGGTTCAGGCCCAGGGTCATGACCAGGGGCCCGACGACGAGCCCGCCCATGCCGAGGGCGACGACCCGGTCGGGGGCGTGGTGGCGGGTGAGGAGGCCGGTCAGGGCGCCGACCCCGGCGACGGAGGCGACGACGAGACCGCCGGCGACGTGGTTGGTCAGGCCGAGGACCCCGGCGACGACGGAGGGCCCCAGGCCCATGCACAGCCCGCCCAGGCCCCAGCTGCCGAGGAAGCCGGGCAGGGCGGTGGTGAAGGCGCGGCGGGAGGCGGCGGGCAGGCGCACGACGGGTTTGAGCGAGCGCAGCGCCCCGGGGACGGGGGCGACGACGTCGGGGGTGCACCAGACGGCGACGAACGCGCCGGCGAGCAGGACGGCCAGCACGAGGTAGGTCAGCTCGGTGGGGGCCGGGCCGAACTGGACGAGCAGCCCGGAGCCCAGGCCGCCGGCCATGAGGCCCACGGGCGGGGTGGCGCCGTTGACGAGCTGGGCCAGCGGGGCGCGGGTGGGACCGGCCAGGTCCAGCAGCCAGGCGCCGAGGGCGCCGATGGCGGTGCCGGTGGAGAAGCCCTGCAGGGCGCGGCCGAGGACGAGGGTGGTGACGTCGCCGGCCTGGGAGAACACCAGCATGGAGGCGATGACCCCGACGAGGGCGGCGAGGACGACGCGGCGGCGGCCGAGGTGGTCCGACAGGGAGCCCACGGTGAGCAGCGCGACGAGCAGGACGGCGGCGTAGACGGCGAAGACGACCGTGACGGCCGCCGGTCCGGCGCCCCACAGCTCCTCGTAGACGGGGAAGATCGGCGAGGGGGCCGAGCTCGCCGCGACGAGCACCCCGAGGGTGAGGGTGATGAGGGTGAAACCCGTGCGGGTTCCCGGTCTGGGGGACACGTGCGCTCCAGGAGTTCGGGGAGGTGTCTCCAGGAAACTACTCCGGCGCCCTCGTTAACGCAACGCGGATTGCGTTAAGGTGGGGCCATGACGCCGACGATGGCGCGTCCGGGCGGACGCAGCGCGAAGGTCACGGCCGCGGTCCACCGCGCCGTCGTGGAACTGCTCGCCGAGGGCGACCCCCTGACCATCCCCCAGGTCGCCGCCCGCGCCGGCGTCAACGCCACCAGCGTCTACCGGCGCTGGGGCGACGTCGGCGCCCTGCTCGCCGACACCGCCCTCGTCCGCTTCGGCACCAGCGGCGACGTCCCCGACACCGGGTCCCTGCGCGGGGACCTGCACGCCTGGGGCACCGCCCTCGTCGCCGAGGCCGCCCGCCCCGAGGAACTGGCCCTGCTGCGGGCCGCCGTCGCCGCCGGGCCCGCCGACCCCGGCGCCCCCGCGGGGTTCGAGTCCGCCTGCTCGGCCTGCCTCGTGGGCCGCAGCACCCAGGCCGAGGCCATCGTCGCCGCCGCCGCCCGGCGCGGGGAGGAGGCGCCCACCACCACCCGGGTGCTGGACCACCTCGTCGCCCCCGTCTACTTCCGGGCCCTGTTCGGCCTGCCCGCCCCCTCCGTCGACGTCCTCGTCGAACTGCTCGTCGAACGCCTCGTCGCCCCCGCCACCGCCCAGGCCGCTCCCAGCGCCCTCGGCTAGGTTCTGGCCATGGGTGTGACTCTCGCCAAGGGTGGAAACGTCTCGCTGGCCAAGGTGGCCCCGAACCTCACCGAAGCGCTCGTCGGCCTCGGCTGGGACGTGCGCACCACCACCGGCCTCGACTTCGACCTCGACGCCAGCGCCCTCCTGCTCGGCGCGGGCGGCAAGGTCCTGTCCGACGCGCACTTCGTGTTCTACAACCAGCTCGCCAGCCCCGAGGGCTCCGTCCGGCACACCGGCGACAACCGCACCGGGGAGGGCGAGGGCGACGACGAGAGCATCGAGGTCGACCTGCTGTCGGTGCCCGCGCAGGTCGAGAAGATCGTCTTCGCCGTCTCCATCCACGACGCCGAAGCGCGCCGGCAGAGCTTCGGGCAGGTCGTCAACGCCTTCATCCGGCTCGTCAACCGCGTCGACGGCAGCGAGGTCGTCCGCTACGACCTGTCCGAGGACGCCTCCACCGAGACGGCCATGGTGTTCGGGGAGCTGTACCGCCACAGCGGGGAGTGGAAGTTCCGCGCCGTCGGGCAGGGGTACGCCTCGGGGCTGCGGGGGATCGCGCAGGACTTCGGGGTGGACGTCGCCTGAGGGAGCGCGATCGTTGTGACAACGCTGCCGATCACCGCGAGCGTTGTCACAACGATCCGGACCCCTCCCGGCGCCGGGGGTCAGATCGCGCAGCCGTCCGGGCCGCACGCGCCGTCGGCGGACCCGTCCCCGACGAGGGTGAGCGGGCGGGACTCGGCCCACGCCCGCTGCAGCACCTGCAGGAACTGCTCCGCCGGCTGCGCGCCGGAGACCCCGTACCTGCGGTCCACGACGAAGAACGGCACCCCGCGCGCGCCCAGCGCCGACGCCTCGGCGACGTCCGCGCGCACGTCGGCCAGGTAGCGGTCCTCGGCCAGGACCGCGCGCGCCTCGTCGGCGTCCAGCCCCGCCTCGGCGGCCAGCCGCACGAGCGTGTCCACGTCGCCCAGCGGCTCGCCCTCGGTGAAGTGCGCCCGCAGGAGGCGCTCCTTCACCGCGCCCTGGACCCCGCGCTCACCCGCCAGGTGCAGGAGCTGGTGCGCGGCGACGGTGTTCGCCGGGACCGACACGTCCTGGTGGAACTCCAGCCCCTCCGCGGCCGCCGTCTCGTCGACGTGGGCCACCATCCGCTGGACCTCCTGCACCGGCCGGCCGAACTTCGCCGCGAGCCGGCGCGCGTGGGCGTCGCTGGGGCCCGCGGCCCGCTCGGTCACCGACACCGCCGTCGGGTCCAGCTCGAACGACCGCCACACCACCTCGACGTCGTCGGCGTGCTCGAAGTCGCGCAACGCGCTCTCGAACCGGCGCTTGCCGATGTAGCACCACGGGCAGACGACGTCGGACCAGATCTCCACCTTCACCCCGGCGGCAACCGCCGTCCCGGCCCGCCTGTTCCGGCGCCACCCGGACGGCCGCACGCCTCGGGTTCAGGGTCAGGGGTCGGGGTCAGTCCCCGCCGCTGCTGGAGTCGTGGCTGCGCGCGTGGCTCCAGCCGGAGTGGTGGGAGTCCAGGGAGATCGTGCGGTTCGCCGCACCGGGACGGTCACCCGGTTTGGCCCGCGCGCAGGAGCGGCCCACCAGGGCGGCCACCAGGACGATCACCGCGAACGAGACGAGAAGGGTCATCGGGGCCCCTTTCGGCCGGGAGCCCTCCCGCGGGGGCTCGATGACCAACGGTGGCACGCCGGGCGCGTCCGCGCTAGACGTCACCGCGCCGGTGGGTGACGACCCGGAACCGCGGCCCCGCCGTCGAGGTCGTCCACGGCCCCGTCTCCACCGGCCGCCACGGCGGGCCCACCCGCGGCGCGCGCGCGTCCCCGTCGACCACCAGGTCCACCTCGGTCACCACGAGAACGTCGGCGACCGGGAGCGCCGCCTCGTAGACGGCGCTTCCGCCGACCACCCACACGTCCCCGGGGACGGCCAGGGCGGCGGCGAGGTCGGTGAGCACCTCCGCGCCGGGCGGCTCGTACGCGCCGTCGCGGGACAGCACGAGGTTCCGGCGCCCGGGCAGGGGGCGGAACCGGGCCGGCAGGGACTCCCACGTGGCGCGGCCCATGACGACGGTCGCCCCGGCCGTCAGCCGGGAGAAGTGGGCCAGGTCCTCCGGGACGCGCCACGGGATGCGGCCCCCGGCCCCGATGACCCCGTTGGCGGACTGGGCCCAGACGAGGCCGATCACACCGCCACGGGAGCCTTGATCGCGGGGTGGTGCCGGTAGCCGACGACCTCGAGGTCCTCGTACTGGACGTCGAACAGGCCCTTGCGCGCCACCTGCAGCCGCGGGAAGGGGTACGGCGTGCGGGTGAGCTGCTCGCGCACCTGCTCGACGTGGTTGTCGTAGACGTGGCAGTCGCCGCCGGTCCAGATGAAGTCGCCCGGCTCCAGGCCCACCTCGGCGGCCACGAGCGTCGTGAGCAGCGCGTAGCTGGCGATGTTGAACGGCACGCCCAGGAACAGGTCAGCCGAGCGCTGGTACAGCTGGCAGGACAGCTTCCCGTCGGCGACGTGGAACTGGAAGAAGGCGTGGCAGGGGGCCAGCGCCATCTTGCCGAGGTCGGCGACGTTCCACGCGGAGACGACCATGCGCCGGGAGTCGGGGTCGGTCCGCAGGGTGTGCAGGACCTCGGCGACCTGGTCGACGTGCCGGCCGTCGGGCGTGGGCCAGGACCGCCACTGGACGCCGTAGACGGGGCCGAGGTCGCCGTTCTCGTCGGCCCACTCGTCCCAGATCGTCACGCCGCGCTCCTGCAGCCAGCGCACGTTGCCGTCCCCGCGCAGGAACCACAGCAGCTCGAGGGCGACGGACTTGAAGTGGACGCGCTTGGTGGTGACCAGCGGGAAGCCCTGCGACAGGTCGTAGCGCAGCTGGTGGCCGAAGACGCTGCGGGTGCCCGTGCCGGTGCGGTCGGACTTGGGGGTGCCGGTGGCCAGGACGTGGCGCAGCAGGTCCTCGTACTGGGTGTCCACGCGCGGGTCGGTGGTCGTCATCTCAGGCCTCCACGGTCGCGTCGAAGTTCGAGTCGTCGGCGACCTCGCCGCGCACGACCGCGGCCAGCCGCGCCAGCCACGCCGCGCCGGCCGCGTCGTGGACGGTGCGCCGGGGCACGAGGACGGGGTAGAGGGTGGCGGGGACGCCGTCGGCGGGGCGCACGTCGACGTGGGCGACGACGTGGCCCTGGGCGTGCAGCCAGTCGGCCATCGCGTAGTCGGTGCGGGAGTCGCCGACCGTGCGCCAGGCCGCGGGCAGCGGGCCGTCCTGCGCCAGCAACCGCAGCGCCGTCTCGGCGCCGCGGTCCTTGCCGAGCAGCACGGACTCGACGTCGGTGGAGATGATCGTGGGGTCGATGCGCCAGTCGACGGCGCCGTGGGCGTCGGGGACGCTGACGCCCTTCCAGGTGACGCCGAGGTCGAGGTCGGCGAACACCTGCAGCGCGGCCTTCTCGAACTCCGGCTGACGGCCCAGGTAGGTCGCGGAGTCGACGTCGAGGCGCTGCTCCAGGGAGACCATGGCGCGCTTGCCCTCGTCGACGAACAGGACGTCGCCGAAGCCCTCGCGGGCCAAGGCCTCCAGCCGCCGCACGGCCTCGGCGGGGACGGCCAGGTCCTCGTCGACCTCGATCGGGCCGATGCCGTCGGCGGTGACGCTGAAGGACACCGCCCCCTTCTCGCAGACCGCGTGCAGCCGGGCCGCCGCGGGCAGCCCCGCGGCCAGGACCGGCCCCACGACCTGCTCGCGCAGGAACGCGTCGGAGCGGCCCGTGTTGAACACGACCGGGATCCCGGCGGCCAGCAGCTCCAGGAGGCTGTCCAGGAGGCCGGGGGCGCTGATCGAGCGGGTCACGGGGCTGGCGATCGGCCCGTCGACGTCGAGGAGGAGGCCGAAGGGCGGGGCGGTCGTCACGCCCCGATCCTGCCACCCGCGCGAGGGTGCGAGGCGGTGGCGGGCCCCGGCGGCTACTCGGCGACGACGGAGCGGCGGTCGCGTTCGGCCAGGACGCCGTCCCAGTCGACGCCGCAGGCGGCGGCGAGGGCGCGCAGGTCGGTCAGCGCAGCGGCGCGCAGGTCCTCGGCCAGGCCCGCGGCGGCCTCGTCGGAGCCCGCCGCGACGGCGTGGAGCTGGTCGAGGTAGCCGGCCAGGGCGGTGACGCGGTCCGCGACGGGCGCCTGCGGCTGGGGGTGGTCGGTGTCGGTCACCCCCACAGGGTGGCGGCTGCGGGAGGGGTCGGCGAGAGCAGGCGCGGTGGCTCCCCGCACCGGGCCCGGGGTGCGCCGACGCGGGCGGGGGGGCTGACGCTGGAGGAGCACCGGGCGCAGCACCCGGACCGGTGCGCGGACGGCTCGCCGGTCGAGGTGCCCCGAGGCTCGGGTGAGGGCGTCGACGACCGCCCGCACGACGGTGAACGGGAGCTCCAGGATCCCCCCGGCGGCGGAGAGCAGGTCGGCGACGTCGGCGGCGACCTCGACGGTCCGGCCGGCTCGGCGGAACGTGCGGCGTCTGCGGCGGCGGGGGCCCAGCGGGCCGGGCCCGCGCGACCTCGCGGTGGTTCCGTCGGGGAGTCAGTGGACGGAGTGGGTCAGGGGGACGCCGGGGCGGTAGGCGAGGTGGGTGACCGAGGGGGCGTCCAGGACGTGCAGGTGGGCCTTCGCGCCGACCGTGAGGCGGCCCACGTCGGTGCGGCGCAGCGCCCGGGCCCCGCCGGAGGTCGCCGCGTGGACGGCCTCGGCGACGGTCAGGCCCATCTGCAGGACGGCCGTCGCGACGCAGAACGCCACCGAGCTCGTGTAGCTGGAGCCGGGGTTGCAGTTGCTCGCGATGGCGATCGTCGCCCCGGCGTCGAGCAGCCGGCGCGCGGGCGCGAGGGGCTGGCGCGTCGACAGGTCGCAGGCGGGCAGGACGGTGGCGACGGTGCCCGAGCCCGCCAGCGCCTCCACGTCGGCGTCGGACAGGTGGTTGCAGTGGTCGACGCTGGCGGCGCCGAGCTCCACCGCCAGGCGCACGCCCGGGCCCTGCGTGAGCTGGTTGCCGTGGACGCGCAGGCCCAGTCCCTTCTCCCGCGCGGCCAGGAGCACCGCGCGGGAGGCGTCCTCGTCGAACGCCCCCGTCTCGCAGAAGACGTCGGCCCAGCGGACGTGCGGCAGCACCGCGTCGAGCTGGGGGCCGACGAGCTCGGCGAGGTAGGCGCCGGGGTCGGCGCCGGGGGCGACGATGTGCGCGCCCAGCCAGGTGACCTCGTCGGTGAACTCCGCCGCGAGCCGCGCGGCGCGCAGCTCCTCGGCGGGCGTCAGGCCGTAGCCGGTCTTCGTCTCCAGCGTCGTCGTGCCCTGGGCGCGGGCCTCGGCGACGTGCCGGCGCAGACCCCGGCGCAGCTGCTCGTCGGTCGCGGCGCGGGTCGCGGCCACCGTCGTGGCGATGCCGCCCGCGGCGTAGGGCCGCCCGGCCACCCTCGCCTCGAACTCGGCCGTCCGGTCCCCGGCGAAGACGAGGTGGGAGTGGGAGTCGACCCAGCCGGGCAGCACCGCGCGGCCGCACACGTCGATGCGGTCGTCGGCCTCGGGGGCCCGGGAGGCGGGGCCGGTCCAGACGACGCGGTCGTCCTCGACCACCAGGGCCGCGTCGGTGATCCGGGCCAGGAGGTCGTCGCCGTCGAACTCCGGGTCGTTCGTCGTCAGCTCGGCGATGCCCGTGAAGAGGGTGCTCACGCGAAGCTCCCCAGGACCTCGACGAGGCGTCCCTCGGGGACGGCCCGGTGGACCCCGGCGCGGACGACCGGCTCCCCGGCGACGACGACGTCGGTCACGTCCTGCGCGGAGGCCGTCATCGCGATCTGCGCCGGGTCCGACCCGGCCGTGCGGACCGAGTCGGTGCGGACGGCGACGAGGTCGGCGGGCTGGCCGACGGCCAGCGTCCCGCCGTCCAGGCCCAGGATGCGGTGGCCGCCGGTGGTCAGGGCCGCGAGGAGCTCGGCCGGGGCGAACACGCCCCGGCGCAGCGACCCCAGCCGGGAGGCGCCCTCCAGGCCGCGGGTCTCGGCGAACGGGTCGACGACGGCGTGCTGGTCGGTGCCCAGCGCGAGCACCGACCCCGCGTCGGCCAGCGCGCGGTACCGGCCCACCCCGTCGCCGAGGTCGGCCTCCGTCGTCGGGCACGCCACGACCGACGCCTGCCGGGCCCCGAGCAGGGCCACGTCGGCGTCGGTGACGTGGTTGGCGTGGACGACGGTCAGCGCGGGGCTCAGGGCACCCGCGCGGTCCAGCAGCTCGGTGGGCGTGCACCCGTACGCCCGGCGGCACGCCTCGTTCTCGGCGGGCTGCTCGGACAGGTGGACGTGCACCGGCGCGCCGAGGTCCCACGCCGTCTCGGCGACGACGGCGAGGTCGGCCGGCCCGACGGCGCGCACCGAGTGGGCGGCGACGCCGACGCGGAAGAACTCGTCGGCGGGGATCTGCCGGACCCGCCGGGCCCAGGCCTGCGCGGTGCCGTCGGAGAACCGGCGCTGCTCGGGCAGCGGCGGCTCACCCGGCGCGGACGTCAGGTACAGCGCGTCGAGCAGGACCAGCCGGATCCCCGCGGTCCGGGCCGCGTCGCGCAGCGCGAGGGCGAAGGCGTTCGGGTCCTCGTGGGGGGTGCCGTCGGGCCGGTGGTGCAGGTAGTGGAACTCCCCCACCGCCGTGAACCCCGCGAGGACCATCTCGGTGAACGCGGCCGTCGCCAGCTCCCGGTAGACCTCGGGGGTGAGCTTCGCGGCGAGGGCGTACATCGCGGTCCGCCACGTCCAGAACGTCCCGCCGTCGCCGTGGGTCCGCCCGCGCAGGCCCCGGTGGAACGCGTGCGAGTGCGCGTTCGCGAACCCCGGGAGCACCAGGCCCCCCAGGACGGTATCCCCCGGTTCGGCGGGGACCCCGGGGGTCACCGCGGTGATGCGGCCCGCCGACACGGCGATGCGGACGTCCGCGACCGCCCGGCCCTCCAGCCAGGCGGACCGCGCGTGGAAGTTCACGACTCCCACATGGGGACGCGCAGCCCGCGCTCGCGGGCGACCTCGGCGGCGCGGTCGTACCCGGCGTCGACGTGGCGCATGACGCCGGTGCCGGGGTCGTTGGTCAGGACCCGCTCGATCTTCTGCGCGGCCAGTTCCGTGCCGTCGGCGACGGTGACCTGACCGGCGTGGATCGAGCGGCCGATGCCGACGCCGCCGCCGTGGTGCAGGGACACCCAGGTGGCGCCCGAGGCGGTGTTCAGCAGGGCGTTCAGCAGCGGCCAGTCGGCGATCGCGTCGGACCCGTCGGCCATGGCCTCGGTCTCGCGGTACGGCGAGGCCACCGACCCGGAGTCGAGGTGGTCGCGGCCGATGACGATCGGCGCGGAGATCTCGCCGCTGGCGACGAGCTCGTTGAACTTCAGGCCCGCGAGGTGGCGTTCCTTGTACCCCAGCCAGCAGATGCGGGCGGGCAGGCCCTCGAAGTGGACCTTCTCGCCCGCGGCGGTGATCCAGCGGCGCAGCTTCTCGTCCTCGGGGAAGAGTTCGAGGATCGCGCGGTCGGTGCGCGCGATGTCCGCCGGGTCACCCGACAGCGCGGCCCAGCGGAACGGCCCGCGGCCCTCGGCGAACTGCGGGCGGATGTAGGCCGGGACGAACCCGGGGAACTCGAACGCGCGCTCGTACCCGCCGAGGCGGGCCTCCTCGCGGATGGAGTTGCCGTAGTCGAACACCTCGGCGCCCGCGTCCTGGAACCCGACCATGGCCTGCACGTGCTTGGCCATGGACTCCCGCGAACGTCGCGTGAACTCCTCGGGGTCCTTCGCGGCGAGCTCGTGCCACTCCTCGACGGGGACGCCCTCGGGCAGGTAGCTCAGCGGGTCGTGCGCCGACGTCTGGTCGGTGACGACGTCGACGGGGGCCCCGCGCTCCAGGAGTTCGGTGAACACCGTCGCCGCGTTGCCGACGACACCGACCGACAGGCCGCGCCGCTCGTCGCGGGCCGCGACGACGCGGGCCAGGGCGTCGTCGAGGTCGTCGGCCAGCTCGTCGAGGTACCCGTGGTCGACGCGGCGCTGCAGCCGGGCCCGGTCGACGTCGACGACGATCACGGCGCCCTCGTTGAGCGTCACGGCCAGCGGCTGCGCGCCGCCCATGCCGCCCGCGCCGCCGGTGAGGGTGATGGTCCCGGCCAGGGTCCCGCCGAACTTCTTGTCGGCCACGGCGGCGAACGTCTCGTAGGTGCCCTGCAGGATGCCCTGGGTGCCGATGTAGATCCACGACCCGGCGGTCATCTGCCCGTACATCGTCAGGCCCAGGACCTCCAGGCGGCGGAACTCCGGCCAGGTGGCCCAGTCCCCCACGAGGTTGGAGTTCGCGATGAGGACGCGCGGCGCCCACGCGTGGGTGCGGAACACCCCGACGGGTTTGCCGGACTGCACCAGCAGCGTCTCGTCGTCCTCCAGCGTCTCCAGGGTGCGCACGATCGCGTCGTACGCCTCCCACGAGCGGGCGGCCTTCCCCGTGCCGCCGTAGACGACGAGGTCGTCGGGACGCTCGGCGACCTCGGGGTCGAGGTTGTTCATGAGCATCCGCAGCGGGGCCTCGGTCTGCCAGCTCCTCGCGTGCAGCTCGGTGCCGCGGTGGGCGCGGACGGGCCTGGGCCCGTGGGAAACTCCGGACATCGGCGGGACTCCCTCAGTCGATCTCGGTGACGGAACGGGCGGCGTTCAGGACGTCCCCCGAGGCGACCAGGGCCACGACGGCCTCGATCTCCGGGGACAGGAACCGGTCGGGCCCGGGACCGGCGACGACGGTGCGGACGGTCCGCAGGATCGCAGAGGTCGCCGGGCCCGGCACCAGGGGTGCGCGCAGGTCCAGGGCACGGGTGGCGGTGAGGACCTCGATCGCCAGGACCCGGGTCAGGCCGTCGAGGGCCCGGCGCAGCTTGCGCGCCCCGGCCCAGCCCATCGAGACGTGGTCCTCCTGCATGGCCGAGCTCGGGATGGAGTCGACGCTGGCGGGGACGGCGAGGCGCTTGAGGTCGGAGACGATCCCCGCCGCGGTGTACTGCGCGATCATCAGCCCCGAGTCGACGCCCGCGTCGTGGGCGAGGAAGGCGGGCAGGCCGTGGTTGCGGGCCGGGTCCAGGAACCGGTCGGTGCGGCGCTCGGAGATGCTCGCCAGGTCCGCGACGGCGATGGCCAGGAAGTCCAGGACGTAGGCCACGGGCGCGCCGTGGAAGTTCCCGTTGGACTCCACGCGGCCGTCGGAGGTCACGACGGGGTTGTCGACGGCGGCGGCCAGTTCCCGCTCGGCCACCGCGCGGGCGTGCGCGGCGGTGTCGCGGCCGGCGCCGTGGACCTGCGGGGCGCAGCGCAGCGAGTAGGCGTCCTGCACGCGCGTGCACCCCGGGCCCTTGTGGCTGGCGACGACCGGGGAGCCGGCGAGGGCCCGGCGGACGTTCCCGGCGGAGACGCGCTGGCCCGGCTGCGGGCGCAGGGCCTGCAGGTCGTCGGCGAAGACGGCGTCGGTGCCCAGGAGGGCCTCGACGGACAGGGCGGCGGCGAGGTCGGCGGTGGCGAAGAGGGTGTCCAGGGTGTCCAGCGCGAGGGCGAGCTGGCCGAGCATGCCGTCGGTGCCGTTGATGAGGGCCAGGCCCTCCTTCTCGGCCAGGACGACGGGTTCGAGGCCGTGCCGCGCCAGGGCGGTCCCGGCGTCGAGGAGTTCCCCGGCGGCGGTGCGGACGACGCCCTCGCCCATCACGGCGAGCGCGCAGTGGGCCAGCGGCGCGAGGTCGCCGGAGCAGCCCAGGGAACCGTGCTCGGTGACGACGGGCGTGAGGTGGGCGTTGAGCAGGTCGGCGTACGCCCGGGCGGTCTGCGCGCGCACGCCGGTGCGGCCGGTCATCAGCGTCGACAGCCGCAGCAGCATCGTGGCGCGCACGACCTCGGTCTCGACCTCGGCGCCGGAGCCGGCGGCGTGGGAGCGGACGAGGCTGCGCTGCAGCTGGGTGCGCTGGTCGGCGGGGATGTGCCGGGTGGCCAGGGCCCCGAAACCCGTCGAGATGCCGTAGTGGGGTTCGGCGTCGCCGGCGAGGGCCTCGACGCGGGCGCGGGACTCCTCGACGGCGGCCAGCGCGGCGGGGTCGAGGTCGACGTGGGCGCCGTGCCGGGCGACGGCGACGACGTCGGCGACGGTGACCGGGCCGGAGGAGACGAGGACGTTCTTCACGTCCCCCATCCCACCGCGCCGCGGCGCCCCCGTCAGCGCCCGGCGCGGCGTCGGTGTCCAGGGTGCTGGACACTTCACCCCGTGGTCACCTCCCCCGGGGCCCCGACCGTCGGGGCGGCGCTGCGGATCCTGTCGTTCATGGCGGCGCAGCAGGGGCCGGTGGCGGCGGCGACGCTCGCGCGGTCCCTGGGCCTGCCCCGGTCCAGCGTCTACCGGCTGCTGGCCGAACTGGTCGCGCAGGGGTTCGTCCTGCACTTCCCCGAGGCCCGGCGGTACGGGCTGGGCCTGGCGGCGTTCGAGCTGAGCTCGGGGTACGTGCGGCAGGAACCGGTGACGCGGCTGGGCCGGCCGGTGCTGGCGACGCTGGTGGACCGGGTCGGGGAGAGCGCGCACCTGGCCGTCCTCGTGGGCAGCGAGGTCGTGTACCTCGTGGAGGAGCGGGCGCCGCGGCGGCCGGCGCTGGTCACGGACGTGGGGGTGCGGCTGCCCTCGCAGCTGACGGCGAGCGGGCGGGCGCTGCTGGCCGCCCTGCCGGCGGAGCAGGTGCGGGCGCTGTTCCCCTCCCCCGCCGCGCTCACGGCGCGCGGGGTCCAGATGTCGTCGCGGGAGCTGCGGACGGAGCTGGTGCGGACGCGGGCGCGCGGGTACGCCGTGGAGGACGGGGAGATCACGCCGGGGTTCGCGTCGGTGGCGGTCGCGGTGCGCGACCGCGGCGGGTGGCCGGTGACGAGCCTGGCGGTGACGTTCGAGGCGGCGGCCGTGGACGGGGGACGGCGCGCGGAGCTGGCGGAGGCGGTGCGGCGGCACGCCGGGGAGCTGCGCAGGAGGCTGTTCGGGGTGTGAGCTCCCGGCGGCGTCCGCCAGGAGCTCACGGGTCGTCAGGACAGCGGCAGGCGCTCCCACTCGCTGCTGAACTCCAGGCCGCTGCGCTTGAACAGCTGGGTCACGGGGCACCGGCGCTCGGTCTCGGCGCGCAGCGTCTCGAAGGTGGCCTCGTCGGCGTCGGTCTGGACCTCCACGCGGACGGCGACGCGGTCGAAGTTCGCGTTGCCCTCGGCGCCGGTGCCGATGACGGCGGGGTTCAGGTCGCCCTGGACGTGGATCGTCCACGTGCCCAGCTGCACGCCGAGCCCCTGGGCCACGATGCTGCCGGTGACCTGGTTGCAGGAGGTGAGTGCGCCCAGGGCGTAGCTCAGCGGGCTCGGCGCGGCGTCCTGGCCGCCGAACGAGGGGTAGGTGTCGGCCTGGAAGGTGTGCTGGTTCTCCCCCGGGACGGTCAGCTGCTGGGCGACACCGGTGCCCTGCGCCTGCACGACGAAGGGGACGGTCTTGGGGCTCACGGGTTCTCCTCGGTCCGAGCGGTGCTTGAACCTTCACCGTAAACGTCCGTCGGCCGGGAGGCCGGGTGAACGGGTGGAGTGCCCGACCACCGCGGGGTGGTCGGGGGGAGGGGTGGGGCGGGGGTGGCGGTGGGCCGCCACCCCCGTCGGGGGCTCAGCCGGAGATGCCAGCCTGGGTGCACAGCGTGCTGGCGGCCCCGGCGCACAGCGCGTCGACCGTCGTGTACCCCTGCGCGAGCACCTTCGAGCGGATCTCCTCCTTGCCGACGGCCTCGGGCTGCAGCAGCACCGTGGGCACCGCGCCGCCGCCGTTGTCCGTCGTCCCGGTGGTCTCGGGGTCCTTCCCGTCGAGCACGTCGGCGACCAGCGTCGCCGTGGTGCGCGCCTGGGAGGGCAGGTCCTTGAACACCGTCATGGTCTGGGTGCCGGCGAGGATGCGCTGCAGCGCGGCGGTCTCGGCGTCCTGGCCGGTGATCGGCACGTTCGGGTAGCCGGCCTTGGTCAGGGCCTGCAGCGCCCCGGCGGCCAGGCCGTCGTAGGCGGTGTAGACGCCCAGCAGGCGGCGGCCGTTCAGCGAGGCCAGCGCCCGGGTCATCTCCACCTCGGCCTGCTCCGCGCTCCAGCCGGCGACGTACCGCTCGTCGGCGATCTCGACCTTGCCGTCGAGCACGGAGTGCGCGCCCTGCGCGAACAGGCCCGCGTTGTTGTCGGCCGGGTCGCCCTGGAGCATGACGATCGCGCCGCCGGCGGTGTCGGGACCGACGGCGTCGAGGATCGCGGTGCCGCCCAGCTCCCCGACGGCGCCGCCGTCGAAGGACACGTAGTAGTCCAGCGGGACGTCGCGGATCAGCCGGTCGTAGGCCACGACCGGGACGTCGGCCGCCTCGGCCGTGGTCACCAGCTCCCCGGCCTGCGAGCCGTCGATGGCGACGACGACGACGGCCGCGGCCCCGTCCTGCACGGCCTTGCGGCCCTGCTCGTTCTGGGTGGCCTGGTCCTCGGCCGTCTGCACGTCCACCACGCAGGTGGGGCAGCGCTCGTGCAGCGCCACCGTGAAGTTCGGGACGTCGTAGGTCTGCGAGCGCAGCGACGTCGAGGGCACGAGGAAGGCCACGTGGGGCCCCTCGGCGGGGGCGGCGGCGGTGGTGGTGTCCTGGCCGCAGCCGCCCAGGCCCAGGGTGAGGGCGGCGAGGGCCGAGGCGGCCAGGGCGCGCGTGGTGCGGTTCATCGTTCTCGTCCCCTGCTCAGTAGCGGAAGTTCGCGACGGTGGACCGCATGCGGGCGGTCATGTCGACCAGGTCGCTGACGGCGCGGTCGGAGTCGGCGGCGCCCTCCCCGGTGGAGCGGGCGGCGGCGGCGACGGTGTCGATGGTGGCGGCGATCTGCCCGGCGCCGGTGGCGACGTCGGCGACGCTGCGGCCCATCTCCTGGGTCGTGGCGGCCTGCTCCTCGACGGCGGCGGCGATGGTGCCCTGGTAGTCGCTGATCTCGGCGACGACCGCGCCGATGCTGCCGATGGCGGCGACCGCGTCCTGCACGTCGCGCTGGATGGCCTCGACGCGGCGGGCGATGTCCTCGGTGGCGCGCGCGGTCTGGGAGCTGAGCTCCTTGACCTCCCCGGCGACCACGGCGAAGCCCTTGCCGGCGTCGCCGGCGCGGGCGGCCTCGATGGTCGCGTTGAGGGCCAGCAGGTTCGTCTGCTCGGCGATGGACGTGATGGTCTTGACGACGTCGCCGATCTCGGCGGAGGAGCGCCCGAGCTGGTTCATCGTGTCGCCGGTGTCGTGGGCGACGCGGACGGCGTTGCCGGCCACCTCGGCGGCGCGGGCGGCGTTGGAGGCGATCTCGCGGATGGAGGAACCCATCTCCTCGGCCCCGGCGGCGGCGCCGCCGACGTTGGCGCTGACCTCCCCGGCCGCGCGGGCGACCGTGGCGGCGCGGTCGGAGACGTCCTGCGCGCCGTCGGCGATGGTGCGGCTGCTGGCGCGCAGCTGCTCGATGGCGCCGGCCAGCGCGGACGCGTCGTCGTCGAGGCCGGAGACGGTGGTGCGCATGCCGTCGGTCGCCGCGCCCAGGGCCAGGGCCATCTGCCCGACCTCGTCCTGCTGGTCGATGTCGGCGCGGGCGGTGAGGTCGCCGTCGGCGACGCGGTGCAGGACCTCGACGACGCGGCGCAGCGGCCGGACGACGAGGCGGGTGATCCAGACGGCCAGCAGCACCGACAGCAGGACGCCGCCGGCGGTCACGGCGGCCAGGACCTGCCGGGCGCGGGTGTCGCTGTGGTGGGCCGCGGCGGCCGAGGCGGAGCCGGCCTCCTGCCCGAGCTGGTCGAGCTCGTCCAGGGCGCTCTCGGCGTTCTCCGCCAGGATCGCGACGTTGCCCAGGTAGAGCGTCTGGAACGCGGCGCGGTCGGAGACGTCGCCGGACGTGGCCAGCGGCACGAGGAAGTTGTCGCGGGTGGTGCGGTAGGCGCTCCACCAGGTGTCGAACGCGGCGACCTGCTGGCGCTGGGCGGCGGTGCTGAGGGAGGCGCGGTAGGCGTCCATCCCCTCGGCGATCGCCTCGTCGTCGGCGGACAGGCGCTGCTGCAGGTCCTGGCGGGCGGTGTCGTCCTCGGCCAGGGCCAGGTTGGCCAGGTCGCGCTGGGCCTGCATCGTCGCGACCCGCACCTCCCCGAGCGCGGCGGCCGGCACGAGGTTGCGGTTGTAGATGGCGTCGGCCTGGGAGGTGACGTCGGAGATCCCCTGCAACCCGACGGCCAGCAGGGCGCCCGCCATGACGGTGGACGTCAGGATGAGCGCGCTGAGCTTGGTCGCGACCGACCGGTCGGCGAAGCGCTTCCTGGTCCGGGACGCCCCTGCGCCCGGTGTGACTGCTGCCGTGGGCATGCGTGCTCGCTCCTCACCCCTCGCGGACGCCGTCGTGGTGTCCCGCGCAGGGTCCATCGGCAACGGGGTGGGGAACTTGAAGCGACAGCGACGCGCGGGTCAGTCCAGCAGGGGGGCCAGCCCGTCGAGGAGGCGGGCCAGGCCGAAGGCGTAGGCGCGTTCGGGGTCATGGGCGCTGCCGGCGGCCTGCCCGGCGGCGGTGCCGACGCGCACGGCGCGGGGGTAGCGCCGGGGGTCCAGGACCCGTTCGAGCAGGGGCCCGGCGGTGGCCCACCACTGCGCGTCGGTCGTGGTGGCGGCGGTGATCGCGCGGGCGTCGGCGGCGTCGCGGGCGCAGGCGCGGACGAAGACGAGCAGGTGGGTCAGGCACGCGTCCCGGGTGACGTCGTCGGCGGGGGTGTCGTCGAAGGCGGCCAGCTCGTGCTCGTACTTGGCGGTCTGGCCCGGGCCGAGGGAGGGCCGGACGGTGGAGACCTCGGCGGCCCAGGGGTGGTCCTCGAAGAGCCGGCGGTTCTCGTGGGCGATCACCGTGAGGCGGTGCCGCCAGGGCGCACCGGCGGTGCCGGTGCGGGGCATCTGCCGGTAGGCGGCGTCCAGGAGCAGGTCGAGGAGCTCGGCGCGGTCGGCGACGTAGGTGTAGAGCGACATCGCCGAGATGCCGAGGCGCTGCGCGACGCGGCGCACCGTCAGGGCCGCGAGCCCCTCGGCGTCGGCGAGGGCGAGGGCCTCGGCGACGACGGTGTCGAGGTCGTGCCGGCGGCGCGGGCCCTTCACCGGGACCGCGGCCGGGTCCCGCCACAGCAGCGCCAGGGTGCGGGCGGGGTCGCCGGCGCCGGGGTGGTCGGGGCTCACGCGCCGATCATCGCCGAGGGCGGGGGGCCGGGAACAACCCGGCCGGGTGGCGCGTTCCGCTCCGTACACCGTACAGAGAAGAGGTCGCCGTGCAGATCACCGCGAGCGCGCTGTCCCTGACCGTCGAGGACGAACGGGCCTCCGCCACGTTCCTCACCGAGCACTTCGGCTTCACCGTCGACCAGTCCGCCGACGGGTTCGTCAGCCTCAGCCGGCCCGACGCGGGCCTGCAGCTGATCTACCTGCGCCGGGGCCTGCCCACCCTGCCCGCCGACCAGCGCGAGGAGGTCGCGCGCGGGCAGATCGTCGCCTTCGTCGTCACCGACCTGGAGGGGGAACTGGCCCGGCTGCGGGCCGAGGGGGTCCGGATCACCATGCCGCTGACCGTCGAGGAGTGGGGTGAGCGCGCGTTCCAGGTCCGCGACCCCAACGGCGTCGTCGTCCAGCTCGTCGACTGGAACGGCTGAGCTCGGCGCGCCAGCGCGGAACGCCGGTGCCATGCTCGGATCCCAGCGGTCCAGAGACGCGGCTCGCGACCCTCCGCCCGACGAACCACGAACGGTGAGTGCCGATGACCGACCAGCGCGCCCTCCAGCCCCGCCGCGACGACGACGTCGAGACCGTCCTGAAGGCCGAGTCCAACCCGGCGCAGGTGTTCAAGACCCGCGGCGGCCCCGTCCGCCGCCACGCCCAGTTCACCGGGGCGCTGCTGAGCCTGCTGGGGATCTGCGGCGTGATCCCCGGGATCACGACGAACTACGACGAGATGGGGATCTTCCGCAGCAGCGCGCAGCTGTTCGGGATCTTCACCGTCTCGATCGTGACGTCGGCGCTGCTGTTCCTCTGGGGCATCACCGTCATCGCCTTCGCCGGGTCGGTGCGCCAGGCCCACAAGAACGTCGTCCTGCACGCCCTGGCGCTCCTCGGCATGGGCGTCGCCGGCGTCGGGATCGTCAACCAGTCCACCAACCCCGTGCTGCCCACCGACGCGGCGAGCAACTGGCTCTACCTGCTGCTCGGCGTGTTCTTCCTCGTGGGCGGCTCGGTCGCCCGCAAGCGGGAGATCGAGCTCAACGGCGTGTTCTGACCGTCCCGCCTGCCCCTCAACGGGCGACGACGCGCAGGGTGCGCAGCGAGGCGTCGGCGGCGTCCGGGACCAGCATCCCCGCCGCCACGCCCGAGCGCAGGTAGTCCACGGCCTCGGCGCTGACGACCTCGCCGGGGGTCAGCACGGGGACCCCCGGCGGGTAGGGGCTGACGATCTCCGCCGCGACGCGCCCCACGGCCTCCTCGACGGGCACCTGCTCGGCGGGCCCGAAGAAGGCGTCCCGCGGCAGCACCGCGTTCTCCAGCTCCAGCCCCCGCGGGCTCGGCAGGTCCACCGGCGCCGGCCGCTCGAAGCGCGCGGTCGTGAGCCGCCGCAGGGACTCCAGCAGCCGGTCGAGCCGGGACTGGTCGTCGGCGTGGGTCAGGCGCGCCCCGATGCGGCAGGAGTCGGCGGACCCGACGTCCACCCTGCACTGCGCGCGCAGCCACTCCGCGGCCTGGAACCCGCTGATCCCCAGACCCCGCACGTCGATCGTCAGCGCCAGCGGGTCCAGCTCGAACGCTCCCCCGGTGCCGAGGACCTCGCGGCCCAGCAGGTCCAGGCCCTCCAGGTCCCCGACCGCGGACCGCAGCCGCGCGGTCCGCTCCAGCGCCGCCCCGAGCAGTTCGCGGCCCTGCTCGACCATCTGCCGCCGCCAGCCGTCCAGGCTGGCGTACACCAGCGGCGAGGAGCTCGTCGTGCCCAGCAGGTCCTCGCGGGCCGACAGGACGTCGGGGTCGACGCGGTCGCCCGTGAGGTGGAACACCGAGCTCTGCTCGATCGCGGCCCCCATCTCGTGGACGCTGGTCACCACCAGGTCCGCGCCGACGTTCACCCCCCACTCGGGCAGGTCCGGGTGGAACGGCAGGTGCGCCCCCCACGCCTCGTCGACGATGAGCGGCACCCCGAACTCGTGGCACACGTCCGCGACACCGCCGATGTCGGCGCACGTCCCCCAGTCGGTGGGCGAGATGAGCAGCATCCCCTCGGCGTCGGGGTGCGCCTCCAGCGCCGCCCGCACGTCGGCCGGTTCCGGCGGGTGGGCCAGGTGGCGGTCGGCGTCGAAGTGCGGGTGGACCCGGACGGGGTCGATGCCGGAGACGATGACGCCCGCGATGACGGACTTGTGCGCGTTGCGCGAGACCAGCAGCTCCTCCCCCGGCCCCGCGACGGAGATCATCGCGCTCTTGACCGACAGGGAACTGCCGCAGGTGGAGAAGAACGCGCGGTCGGCACCGACCGCGTCGGCCATCAGTTCCTCGGCCCGGCTGACGACGCCCTGCGACTCGCGGCGGTCGTCGAGGCCGTTGAGGGTGAGGACGTCCGCGCGGAACACCCCCGTCCCCATGACGTCCAGGACGCGGGGGTCGACCCCGAGCCCCTGCCGGTGCCCGGGTGGGCCGAACACCACGTCACCCCGGCGGTGGAAGGCCTCGACCGCCTCCAGGACGGGCGTGCGGGAGTGGTCCACGGTGCTGCTCCGATCGTCGGGGGACGGGTTCCGGCGACCGGTACCCACCCCGCCCGCGCGCAGGCACGCGGGCGGGGCCCGTGAGGGTCAGGCCGTCTCGGCGGCCGCGGCCGCGATGACGTCGGCGACCTCGCGCGGGTGGGTCTGCATCACCAGGTGCGGGGCGTCCAGCTCGACGACCTTGCGGCACCCGGCGCGCTCGTAGCCGAACCGCTCCACGTCGGGGTTGATGGTGTGGTCGGCGGCCGAGACGATGCCCCACGACGGCTTCGTCCGCCACGCCGCCACCGACGCCGGCTCCCCGAAGGCCGCGCCCGACAGGGGGCGCTGGGAGACCGCGAGCACCCGCGCCCGCTCCAGCGGCACCCCCGCGGCGAACACGGCGGGGAAGGCGTCGACCTCCACCGACACGTCGGTGCCGGGCTCGCCGCCCTCGACCGGGTAGGGCGTGTACACGAGGTGCGCGGCCAGGTCGGAGTCCGGGAACCCGCCCTGCAGCTGCCCCAGGCTCTCGCCCTCGGCCAGCGCGTAACCGGCCACGAAGACCAGGCCGACGACGTTCTCGGCGGCCCCGGCGACCGTGACGACCGCCCCGCCGTAGGAGTGCCCGGCCAGCAGCACGGGACCCTCGACCTGCTCGACGACGGCGCGGACCGACGCGGCGTCGGCGGCCAGGCTGCGGTTGTAGACGGGCGGGACCCGGACCGTGAACCCGCGCTCGAGCAGGTCGGCGGTCACGGGGGCCCAGCTGGCGGCGTCGGCGAAGGCGCCGTGGACGAGGACGACGGTGGGAGTGGGCACGGCGGGCTCCTGGGGTGGGCGGGCGGGACGCCCCGACGCTAGGCAGCGCGGGGGTGCCCGGGCGTGACCCTCGGAGGGTCTGGCACCCGGTGCGCCCCGGTCCCCGCCCGGGTCACGCCACGGCGTCGGTCACCAGCCGGGCCAGGAGCGCGGCGTTGGGTTCGACGGTGAGGACGGAGTCGAAGTAGAGCTGGTTGGACTGCTCCTCGTCGAGCTCGACGACGTGCCCGGCGCGCACGACCTCCAGCTGCTGGAAGGCCTCGCGGGCGCGCAGCGCGTCGGTGGCGGCGCGGCCGGCGCCGAAGTCGAGGAGCACCAGCAAGTCGCTCTCCAGCTGCACCAGCTGCTCGGCCGAGAGGACCTCGACGGCTTCGCCGTCGGTGGTGGCCGCGGGCAGGCCCGGCAGGCCCATCGCGGCGGCGACCCGCCCCGCGGGGGACTGGTCGTTGAGGACGTAGAGGCTGCCGTCGTCGAAGGCGGCCACCGTGCGCACGGTCAGCGCCCGGGCCCGGGCCGTGAGGGCGGCGGCGGTCTCGGCGACGGCGGCGTCGGTGGCGACGGTGCGCTCGGCGGCCTCCTGCTCGCGGCCGACCGCGCGCCCCACCTGCTCCAGGTTGGTGCGCCAGTCGATGAAGCTGGTGACCACCGTCGGGGCGACGGCGGAGTAGGTGGCGAGGTTGCCGGTGTCGGCGAAGCCCCGCTGCACGAGCACCAGGTCCGGGGCCCACCCGGCCAGCTGCTCGAAGTTCGTCTCCTCGGCCAGCGGGTAGGACGGGACCCCGCGCGCCAGGTCGCGCACCCACGGGCGCAGCGGGTCGTTGCGCTGGCCGAAGCCGACGGGCCGCACGCCCAGGGCCAGCAGCGAGCACAGCTCCGCGCCGTCGGTCGCGCACACGACGCGCTCGGGGCGCCGCGCGAGCTCGGTGGTGCCGAGCTCGTGCTCGACGGTGCGCGGGAACGCCCCGGCGGTGCCGCCCGCGCCGGCGGGGGCGTCCCCGGCGGCCGGTGCCGCCGGGGAGCAGGCGGTCAGGCCGGCGGCGGTCAGGGTCGCCGCGGTGGCGCTGGACAGGACGGCTCGGCGCGAGGGCACGTCGGGGCTCCCGGGGGTGGAGGGGACCGGCGACTGCCGGGCGGCCGCAGGTTAGCTGAGCCTCAGCTCAGTGACAACGAGGCTCGGTACCGGTGAGGACCGGCCCCCGGGCCTCAGGTCCAGTACAGGAGGCGGGCCGCGGGCAGGCGGTCGGCGACGGCCGCCTCGAACCAGCCGCGCAGGTCGCGCATCGTGTCCCTGTCGTACACGTACTTCACGGCGCCGAACTTCCCGTGCTTGCGGCTGCGGGTCGACTCCTCGAGGTCGAGCTTGGTCCGCGGGTACCAGCCGAGCTGGACGTCCTTGCTCTTCGGCGTGAAGCGGTGCGTGATGCACTCCACCGTCAGGTCGGCGCCGGCGGGCAGTTCGGCCGCCGCGGCGTCCAGCAGCCCGGCGTACTGCCCGCGCCAGTCGTCCACCGGCATGATCGGCGCGATCGTCAGGCCCACGGGGTAGCCCGCCCGGGCCAGCCGCCCGAGGGCGTGCAGGCGCGCGGCGACGCGCGCGGTGCCGCCCTCGAAACGCTCGACGTCGGTGACGTTCACCGACGCGCGGACGCGGGTCCGGCCGTGGTGGGGCAGGTCCAGCAGCGGCTCGACGTCGTCGTACTTCGTCGTCAGCCGCAGCTGCACCGGCCCGGGCCAGTCGTGGGTGCCGAAGTGGGTGATCGTGGCGGCCAGCGACCCGGTGACGTGCTCCAGCGCCAGCGGGTCGGTGTAGCAGGACGCCTCGAACGTGGTGCCCTCGTGACCGCGCGCGGCCGTGCCGGAGGTCACGGCGCCCGTGCCGACCACGGCGTCCAGACCCTCCAGGACCCGGGGCAGGTCCGCGTAGACGCGGGTGATCGGCGGGCCCGCCAGCGAACCGGCCAGGTAGCAGTACTGGCAGTGGCCCGGGCAGCCCTCGGCCAGCGGGAAGGAGAAGTCCGCGCTCGGCGGGATCGGCGTGGGCCGCCGCTTGGACTGCGCGCTCGTGACGACGGCCAGGGTGCGCTTGGCGCGCGCGTACGTGGCGCGGTCGTCGTCCCCGCGCAGCGGCGGCAGGCGGTCGCCGGTCAGCAGCCGGACGTCGTCGACGCCCGCGGCGGCGAGGCGGTCCAGGATCGCGCGGCCGTGGGGTTCGGCCTGCGCGGAGGCGGTCACGAGGACGTGGCGGGGGACCCAGAGGACGGGCTTGGAGGCAGCAGCGGCGGTGGCCATCACCAGGTGCAACGAGCGGGGACCGCCGTCCCGTCCCGCGCGGGCCGTGACGTGTACCACCGGCCGGACGGGGAACAACCACGGTGTGCTGACCACACCCCTGCGCACCCTCTTCCGCGCCGTCGCCGCCGTGCGCGGCACCAAGGTGCTGCACCCGCGCGGGGAGGTCCACGCGGGCACCCTGGTGCGCCACGGGCTGCGGCCCGCGACGGGCGTGGCGTGGGTCGACGAACCCGGCGAGGACCGCGCCGTCGTGCGGTTCTCCCGCGGCGCCGGGCTGCCCGCCCCGCTGCCGGACGTGCTGGGCCTGGCGCTGCGGGTCCAGTCCCCCGACGGGGACCCCTGGGACCTGCTGCTGGCGACGACCCTGGGCCGGCGGGTGCCGTTCCCGCGCCGCGGCACCGGCTCCGTCGTGTACTCCAGCATCGAGGCGTTCACGACCCCGCGCGGGCGGCTGCTCGTGGGGGCCCGGGAGGTCGGCGGCCGGTTCCTGCTCGCCGTCGCCACCACGCGGGGGCCGTGGCGGCCGTTCGCGGAGCTGCACCTGCGCGACGGGGACGCGGGCGACGAGCCGCTGACCTTCGAGCCCGTGCGCCACGCGGTGCCGGGGCTGGAGGTGCCGCCCCGCTGGCGCCGCCTGCGCGAACCCGCCTACGACGGGTCGCGCCGCGGCCGGCGCTGAGGCTCACGCCCCGGCGGCCGCCAGGGCCAGGACCTCGTCGACGACCTCCGCCAGCGGCCTCGTCGCGTCGACGCGCACCCCGACCGCGGGGACGTCCTCCTGCGTGGCGTGCAGCCGGCGCGAGCGCTCCCGCTGCTCGGCCGTCGCACCCCACTCGTCGGTCCCGGCCCGCGCCGCCAGCCGCCGCTGCAGGGTCGCGGCGTCGACGGTGAGGACCACGACGACGTCGAACACGTCGAGGAACCGCGCCCAGTTCCGCGACCCCCCGCAGAAGAACGTCACCGGTCGTGAGCGGTCGGCCGCGATCCGCCGGACGGCGTCCACGGGCCACACGTGGTGCTCGTGCCGGGCGGGCCCGCCCGTCGGCTCCCCCGTCACCGGGTCGGCCTGGTGCGCCAGCTCCCGGTCGCCGTGGACGACGTGGAAGCCCCGGCGCTGCAGCTCGGTGGCCACCGACGTCTTCCCCGTGCCGGAGACCCCCTCCACGAGGACGTTGCGGACCCCCATCAGGCGGGGACGCGGGCCAGGCCGCCCCCCGCCCCGGCCGCGGCGCGCGGGAACCAGCGCTCCTCCGGGGCCGGGACGCCGAAGTGGAAGCCCTGCGCGGACTCCCAGCCCTGCGCGGCCAGGTGCTCGGCCTGGGCCGCGGTCTCCACGCCCTCGCACACGGAGCTGAGCCCGAAGCTGCCCGCCAGGCCCACGACGGCGGCGGCGATGCGGTCCGAGCCGGGGTCGTCGGGCAGGTCGGCGACGAACGACCGGTCGAGCTTGAGGCCGGTGACGGGCAGCCGCCGCAGGTACGACAGGGCCGAGTAGCCCGTGCCGAAGTCGTCGAGGAGGACGGGCACGCCGAGGCGGGCCAGGTCGCGCAGCTCCCGCTCGGTCACGGCGTCGCCGGAGACGAGGGAGGTCTCCAGCAGTTCCACCGACAGCCGGGACGGGGACAGCGCCCGCTGCCGCAGGCCGCGGGCGACGGCCGTCGCGAACGTCCCGTCCAGGCGGCGCGCGGAGGTGTTCACGGCCACCCGGGTGCCCGGGTGGCGGACCAGGAAGCCCAGCGCCTCGTCCAGGACGGCGGCGTCGATGGCTGTCACCAGGCCGCACTCCTCGGCCACGTCGAGGAACTGCCCCGGCAGCAGCAGCCCGCGGTGCGGGTGGTCCCAGCGCACGAGGGCCTCGAACCCCGTGCGGTGGCCGTCGCGCAGGGCCACGACGGGCTGGTAGTGCACGCGCAGCTCGCCGTGCTCCAGGGCGCGGCGCAGGTCGTTCTCCACGGTGAGCCGGCGCACGGCGCGCTCGCGCATCGCCCCCGTGAAAACCCGGCAGCAGCCGCCACCGGCGGCCTTGGCGGCGTCCAGGGCGGTGTTGGCGTCCCGCAGCAGCGTCGCGGCGTCCAGCGGCGGGCCCGCCGGGCAGTCGGCCCGCAGGTCCACCACGACGAGCCCGGTGCTCACGGCGCAGCGGATCTCCTGCTGCCCCCCGGGCACGTCCACCAGCATCGGGGCCGCCAGGCCGCGGGTGAGCCGGTGCGCGACGTCGACGGCCTCCTCGACGTCGGCCAGGCCGGGCAGGAGCACGAGGAACTCGTCGTCGCCGAGCCGGGCCACGACGTCGCCGAAGCGCACCCCGGCCACGAGCCGGCGCGCCACGCCCACGAGCACCTCGTCGCCGACGGCGTGACCGAGGCTCTCGTTGACGACGCGGAAGCGGTCCAGGTCGCAGGCGACGACGCCCAGCAGCCCGTCGCGGGTGCGCAGCCGGGCCGTCAGATCGGCCACGACCGCCGCACGGCTGCGCAGGTGGGTCACGGGGTCGTGGTCGCCCGGGGGGCGGTGGTGACCGCGCTGGTCGGTGTCGACCAGCTGGAGCACGACGACCGGGTCGCCGTCGTCGGTGGTGGACAGCGCGCACAGCGCCTGGCCGCGCAGGGCGGTGCCGTCGCGGCGGCGCACGAGCAGGTCCGTGGTGACGACGGCCACGCCCGCGAGGAGGTCCTCCACGACGCCGTCCAGGACACCGGCGGGGTCCGCGCCGCGGCCGGGGGGCGAGCCCTGGGACAGCAGGTCGCCGGCCCCGGCACCGACCAGCTCCCCGGCCGGCAGGTGCAGCAGCGCGGCGAACGCGGCGTTGGCCTCCAGCACCCGCCCGCGCAGGTCGGTGACGGCGACGCCCACGGCAGCGCCCGCCAGGACGCGCGTGAGGGCGGGGGGTCCCTCAGCGCCCACGGCCCACCTCCCGACGCATCGACGCATCTTCTAGAAGAATCCGGCTGCCGGATGAGTGTGCCGCCTGCCCGGCGCCCGCACAATCCGGCGTGCGGCCCAGCCGCTCCCGCCCCGCCGACCGGCCCCCGGGCGGGGCCGGTCCCCCGGCCGCCGCTGGGCCGTCCGGGGGACGCCCGGTCCCCCGGACCCCCCCGGTGCTCAGGAGATCCGTCCGAACGGTCGATCCCTCTCGCGTGGCGGACACCCCGGAGCAGCGAGAGCGACGCACGATCAGCCTGCGCAGCAGGTTGCTCGTCCTCGTCCTCGTCCCCGTGCTCGGGTTCTCCGCCTTCGCCTCGATCCTCGTGGTCCACCGCTTCCAGCGCGTCCAGGCCGCCGAGGACGCCGTGCGCCAGGTGCGCGCCGCCATCGCCCTCGACGAGGTGCGCGCCCGCGTGTCCGAGGAGGCCATCCCGCTGGTCTCCAGCGTCGAGCTGCTCGACCTCAGCGTCAGCGGCGGCACCACCGCCGAGCGCGACGACCTCAGCGTCAGCCTGGACACCCTCTACCGGGGAGCCGTCGCCCGGACCGACACCGCCGTCGCCGCCGCCACCACCGACCCCCTCGCCCGCGACGAGGTGCAGGCCTCCGCCGACCGCCTCGCCGCCGTCCGCGCCTCCTGGGGCGCCGGCCAGACCCCCGGCGAGCGCGAGACGAACAACCGGCAGCTGTTCGACAAGTACCGGTACCTCGTCGAGCAGCTCAGCCAGGCCGTCGACGCCCACCTGGCCACCGCGGCCGCCGAGGGCGGGGACCAGGGCCTGGAGAGCGCCGTCACCGACCTGCAGCAGGCCGCGAGCGCCACCACCCTGGCCGGCGAGGAGGTGCCCTACCTCCTGGGCTACCTGTCCGCGGCCCCCGGGGCCGAGGCCCCGGCCCGGCAGCTGTTCCTGCGCAGCTGGGCCGGTTTCCAGGTCGCCTCCGAGGGGGTGTCGACCTCCCGGCAGGCCGCCGTGCGCTCGGCCTGGACCGCCGCGCTCGCCGTCCCCGACAGCCAGCTCGTCGACAGGACCCTCATCGCGGCCGTCGCCTCCGACGAGCGCACCGTCCCGGCCTCGGCGGCCCTGCTGGCGCTGAGCACGGCCGTGATCGGGCGCGACGACGCCCTGCGCACCGTGCTGGACACCGCCGCGGGCGAGGCCGTCCGGGCCGCGGAGTCCTACCGCGCCCAGGCCCGCGACGAGCTCGTGAAGTACGCCGCGATCACCGCGGCCCTGCTGGTCCTGTCCGTCGGCGGCAGCCTCGTCACGAGCCGTTCCATCGGCGGTCCGCTGGCCCGGCTGGCCGACGCCGCCGGCTCCATCAGCCGCGGCGAGCTCGTCGACGTGGCCGTCGAGGGCCCCCAGGAGGCGCGCGTCGTCGCCCGCGGTCTCGGCGCGGCGGTCGCCAGCCTGCGCTCGGTGCAGGCCCAGGCCCAGGCCGTCGCCGACGGCGACCTCGACGACGCGATCCTCCAGCGCCCCGTCGGCGGGCCGCTGGGCCGGGTCGTGCACGCGTCCGTGCAGCAGATCGTCGGCGCCGTGCGCGAGCGCGAGGAGCTGCAGCAGGAGATGGCCCACCAGGCCACCCACGACGCGCTGACGGCGCTGCCCAACCGCGCCGAGGCGCTGGCGCAGGTGGACCGCGCGCTGCGCCGGGCCCACCGCAGCGGCGACCGCGTCGGGCTGCTGTTCATCGACCTCGACCAGTTCAAGACCGTCAACGACTCCCTGGGCCACCTGGCCGGCGACGCCGTCCTGCGGTCCGTGGCGCAGCGCCTGCGCGAGCGCGTCCGCGGCACCGACGTCGTCGCGCGGCTCGGCGGCGACGAGTTCGTCGTCCTCGTCGAGCCCGTCCAGGACGAGGTGGGGCTGCTGGGGTTCGGCCAGTCCCTCATCGAGACCGTGTCCCGGCCCATCCCGCTGCCCGGTTCGGCCGAGTCGCAGGCCGTCATCGGGGCCAGCGTCGGGGTGGCGGTGAGCCGCCTGGACGTCGTGCCCGGCGCCGACGGGGCCGACCGCCTGCTCCAGGAGGCGCACACGGCGGCCTACCGCGCCAAGAACGCCGGCCGCGGCCGCGTCGAGGTCTACGACGACGACCTGCGCGCCGCCCTGGCCGCCCAGGCCGCGGTCGAGGAGGGGCTGCGGCACGCCCTGGCCCACGACGAGCTCGTCCTGCACTACCAGCCGGTCACCGACCTCGACACCGGCCGGGTGCGCAGCGTCGAGGCGCTGGTGCGGTGGGAGAAGCCCGGGCAGGGGCTCGTCCCGCCCGGCGCGTTCATCCCCGTCGCCGAGGGTTCGGACCTCATCTGCGACCTGGGCCGCTGGGCGCTGCGGACGTCGCTGGCCCAGCTGGCCCGGCTCGACGCGGCCGGGGGCCCGGGGGCGGGTCTGCGCGTCGCCGTAAACATCTCCGGGCGGCACCTGCGCTCCCCGCGCCTGGTCCAGGACGTGCGCTCGGCCCTGGAGGCCGCCGGCACCGCCCCGGACCGGCTCACGCTGGAGGTCACCGAGACCGTCATGGTCGAGGACGACGCGGCGTGGGCGCGCCTGGAGGAGCTGCGCTCCCTGGGGGTCGCGGTCGCCATCGACGACTTCGGGACGGGCTACACGTCCTTCGGGCAGCTGGCCCGGGTGCCCGTCGACGTCCTGAAGATCGACCGCAGCTTCGTCGACTCCGAGGACCCGCGCACCGTCGAGCTCGTCCGCCTCGTCGTGGGCGCGGCGCGCAGCTTCGGGCTGAAGGTCGTGGCCGAGGGCGTCGAGCAGGCCTCCCAGGTCCGCGCGCTGCAGGCCGTGGGGTGCGACACCGCGCAGGGCTACTACTTCTCCCGCCCCGTCCCGGCCGACCGGCTGCCGGGCGCGGTGGAGGGCTGCACGCGGACCTTCGAGGCGACCGGCAGTTTCGAGACGGCCCTCTGACGGGCGTACCCTCGGTCGGGTTTTTCCTCCGAGGGAGAGAACGTGTCACAGGCAACGACGGCCCTGGACGCCGGTCACCTGACCGACGAGGCCATCCGCTCGACGATGACGAACTGCACCCGCGGCGAGGCGCACCGCATGCGCGTCCCCGACTGGGTCCACGGCACCGACCCCGTCCGCGAGGTCGTGGGCTGGCGCGACCCCAAGGCCCCCGAGCGGGGCTGGCTCCTGGTGCCGCTGGGTGAGGCCGTCGTCGGCCTGGCCCTGCGCGCGACGCCCGGGAAGGGCGTGCGGGCCACCGCCATGTGCGACCTGTGCCGCACCACCCGCTCCCCCGGCGAGGTGAGCCTGTTCGTCGCCGCCCGCGCCGGGGAGTCCGGCCGGAAGCTGAACACCGTGGGGACGTACGCCTGCACCGACCTCGCGTGCGCCGACAACGTGCGCGTCCTGCGCGCGACGCCGCGGCTGAAGCCGGACCCGGGGCTGAGCGTGTCCCAGCGCCAGGAGGCGCTGCGCGAGCGCGCGGCCACTTTCGCCCGCAAGGTGCTGTCCACCGCCGACTGAGGCGGACGGGTGACGGCGGTGCCGACCACCCCGCGTGAGCGTGTAGAGTCGTCCTCGCACGTTGCGGACGTAGCGCAGTTGGTAGCGCATAACCTTGCCAAGGTTAGGGTCGCGAGTTCGAGTCTCGTCGTCCGCTCTGTGGAGTACCGTCGGCCCCGTGGGCCGACGGTACTTTCGCGTTCGGGGGGTGTGGGTCCTCTACCGGGCCGCACGCAACCTCCCCGTCAGCGCCCTGGCCCTGGTCTGGGCGCGCCACCACGGCGCCACCCTCACCGTCGGCGGCGACCTGTTCGTCGAGGCCTCGGGGATGCCGCGCGGCACCTACGGCCGCGGCGGCACCACCGTCGGGAACGTCTGGCTGCACGGCGACCTGGGCGGCCCCGTGCGCCGGCGCCACGAGCTGCGGCACGCCGACCAGTACGCCCTGCTCGGGACGGTCCCCTTCCTGGCCCTCTACGGGCTGAACGCCCTCCTGACGCGCAACCTGCCGCACCGCAACGTCTTCGAGCGCTGGGCCGGGCTGGCCGACGGCGGGTACGCCGCGCCCCCGCCGCGGCCGCGCCTCAGGACGGGACGACGACGAGGTCGGTGAGCGGCTCGGGCCGCACCCGCACGGCCAGGACGGCCACGTCGTCCTCGGCGTGACCGGCCACGAGGCCCAGCACGTGGTCGCAGATCTCCGCCGGGGACATGCCCGCGAATCCCGTCGCCGTCTCGGCCAGCCACGCCAGCCCGTCGTCGAGGCCGGCGCCGCGGCGCTCGACGAGCCCGTCGGTGAACAGCAGGACCGTCGCCCCCGGCGGCAGGCCGTGCACGTGGTCGGCGCGCGGGAACCCGGCCTCCAGCCCCAGCAGCAGGTCCGGGCTCGTGCGCAGCATCTCCACGGCCCCGTCGGGGGAGACGACCAGCGGCGGCGGGTGGCCCGCGTTCGACCAGCGCAGCCGCCAGTGCGAGGAACCCTCCAGGGGTTCGACGGTGGCCAGGACGCCCGTCGCCAGGGCCCCCACGCCGAGGTCGCGCATGGCGCGGTCCAGGGCCGCGAGCGCCGCGGCCGGGGACACCTCCAGGGAGTAGCCGATGCCGCGCAGCAGGTTGCGGACCTGCCCCATGGCGGCGGCGGCGTCCTGGTCGTGGCCGGTGACGTCGCCGATGACGAGGCAGGCGGTGCCGGCGGCGGTGAGGAAGGCGTCGTGCCAGTCGCCGCCGACCTGGGCGTGCTCGGCGGCGGGCAGGTAGCGGACGGCGATCTCGAGGTGGTCCGGTTGCGGCGCGGCGGTCAGCAGGCTGCGCTGCAGGGTCTCGGCCATGGCGCGCACGGCGGTGGCGGCGGCCCGCTCGGCCTGGGTGGCGCGGACGCGGTCCAGGGCCTGGGCGGTGGAGGCCGCGAGGGCGGTGAGGACGTCGGTGTCCTCGGCGGACAGCCGGCGGGGGCTGCGCCAGGACAGGCCGAGGGCGCCGACGACGCGGTCGGAGACCCACAGCGGCCACGCGGCGGTGCGGGAGTCGCCGTCGTCGAGGACGGCGGTGCCGTTGAGGGCGGCGTCCAGGGCGCCGACGGCGGGGTCCTGCGCATCGCCGAGGACGCGGACCGCGCCCTCCTCCAGCACGCCGAGGACGATGCCGTCGGCCCCGAGGAGGGCGGCGGCGCCGCGGCCCAGGACGCGCAGGACGTCGGCCTCGGTGTCGACCGAGGGCAGGGCCTGGGCGACGGCGACGAGCCCGGCCAGGCGCTGGGCCTGCCACTGCTGCAGGTCCGCGCGGCGGCGCTCGGCCTCGTAGGAGGCGGCGGCGGACAGGGCGTCGCCGACGGTCGCGGCGACCAGGCGCAGGAAGTCGCGGTACGCGGCGTCGACGGGGACGAGGTCGCTCAGGCGCGCGGCCAGGACGCCGGGGGACTCCCCGCCGAGGGCGGCGGGGACGCGGACCCAGGCGAGCGGGCCGCCGTCGGGCTGCTCGCGCACGAGCACCTCGCGCGGTCGCAGCGGCGCGGGGGGCGGGGGCAGCCGCGGGGTCTGGCCGGGCAGCTGCAGGTCGGCGGCGGGCAGGTCCAGCGGGGCGGTGGCCAGCACGTCGAGGGCCTTGCCGGCCAGCTCGGCGGGGGGCGCCAGCTCCGAGGCGAGGTCGCCGAGCCGGGTGAGCAGCTCCAGGCGCCGGTGGTCCTGGACCTGGCGGGTGGTCTCGACGGCGATGTCCATGACGCCGGCGATGCGCCCGTCGTCGTCGCGGACCGGGGAGTAGGAGAAGGTGAAGAACGTCTCCTCGAGGTGGCCGCGCAGGTCCAGCACGAGGGGCAGGTCCTCGAACCACACCGCCTCCCCCGTCAGGGCCTGGGCGAACAACGGTTCGAGGTCGTCCCACGCCTCGGGGAACACCTCGCTGACGGGGCGGCCCAGCGCCTGCGGGTGCTTGCCGGGGATCATCTCGGCGTAGGGCTGGTTGTAGACCATCGTCAGGTCCGGGCCCCAGCAGATGACGATGGCGAACCGGGTCTCTAGGGCCAGTTCCAGGACGCGGCGCAGCGCCCCGGGCCAGGTGGTGGGGTGGCCGAGGGAGGTGGAGGCCCAGTCGACCTCCTCGTAGGCGCGCCGGAGGTCCTCCTCGGTCCCGAACGGGAGACGCGCCACCACGGGCACGAACCTAGTGGTGATCGCTCAGCGCGGCGCGCTCTCGGCCGCGCGCAGCCAGCGGGAGCCGGTGCCCTGCCGGCGGCGGTGTCGCCGGAGTTCAGCAGGGTGCAGCGGGCCAGCGACAGGCACCCGCACCCGATGCAGCCGTCCAGGGAGGTCCGCAGGGCCTGCAGCTCGCGCAGGCGGGCGTCGAGGAGCTCCTGCCAGACGGTGCCGACGCGGGCCCACTCGCGCGCCGAGGGGGCGCGGTCGGTGGGCAGGGTGGCGAGGGCGTCGCCGATGTCGGCCAGCGACAGGCCGACGCGCTGACCGGCGGCGATGACGGCCAGGCGGCGCAGGACGTGGCGGGGGAAGCGGCGGCGGCCGCCGGCGTCGCAGACGGCGGTGAGCAGGCCGCGCTCCTCGTAGTAGCGCAGGGCGGGGACGGACAGGCCGGCGCGCGCGGCCACGGCGCCGATGCTCAGGAGGTCGTCGCGGGCGCTCACGGGCCCATCGTGCCGTCCCCGCCCGGCGGGGTGGTCCTGCCGGGGTCAGGTGCCGGGGGCTGGACCGGCGTGGGCCGGTGGCGTATCGTTGAGGCTTCAACATATCCGACCGAGAGCACCAGGGGTTCGTCGTGGAGATCGGCATCAGCGCGTTCGCGGAGACGACGCCCTACCCGGACAGCGGGACCACCCTCTCCCACGCCGAGCGGCTCAAGGAGGTCGTCGAGGAGATCGAGCTCGCCGACCAGGTCGGCCTCGACGTCTACGGCCTCGGGGAGCACCACCGCCCCGACTACGCCGCCTCCGCCCCCGCCGTCGTCCTCGCCGCGGCCGCCACCCGGACCAGCCGCATCCGGCTGTCCACCGCCGTCACCGTCCTCTCCTCCGACGACCCCGTCCGCGTCTTCCAGCAGTTCGCGACCCTCGACGGCCTCTCCGACGGCCGCGCCGAGATCATGGCCGGCCGCGGCTCCTTCATCGAGTCCTTCCCGCTCTTCGGCTACGACCTCGGCGACTACGACGAGCTGTTCGCCGAGAAGCTGGACCTGCTGCTGGCCATCCGCGACAACCCCGCGAAGGTCACCTGGGCCGGCGGCAAGCACCGCGCCGCCATCGCCGGCCTCGGCGTCTTCCCGCTGCCCGTGCAGCAGCCCCTGCCCGTCTGGATCGCCGTCGGCGGCAACCCCCAGTCCGTCGTGCGCGCCGGGACCCTCGGCCTGCCGCTGGCGCTGGCGATCATCGGCGGGATGCCCGAGCAGTTCGCGCCCCTCGTCGACCTCTACCGGCAGGCCGGGCGCAAGGCCGGGCACGACGAGTCGGTGCTGCGCGTCGCCACCCACTCCCACGGGTTCGTCGCCCCCACCACCGCCCAGGCCGAAGCCGTCCACTTCAAGCCCTACCAGGCCGTCATGAACCAGCTCGGGCGCGAACGCGGCTGGGGGCACTTCTCGCACACCTCCTACGAGGCGGCCCGCTCCCGCCGCGGCGCGCTGCTCGTCGGCTCCCCCGAGGAGGTCGCCGAGAAGATCCTCTTCCAGCACGAGCACCTGGGGATCGACCGGTTCATGCTGCACCTGTCCGCCGGGACGATGCCGCACGCGGACGTCATGAAGGCCGTGGAGCTGCTGGGGACCGAGGTCGCGCCGCTGGTGCGCAAGGAACTCGGCTGACGCTCGCGGGTTCGGATCGTTGTGACAACGCTCGCGATGATCGGCAGCGTTGTCACAACGATCCGAACCTCGGCGCTGCGGCCTCTTCGTTCCGAAGCTTCGCAGGAGCACCCAGACCGTCTCGTTTTCCCTACTGCCGCCTCCAGCTCAACCCATAGGCGTCCCTAGTCGTCCGAGTCCGTTGTCACGCAGATAGACACTCGCTCGTGCGTCAACGACAGCAGCGTGCGAAGCCCCGCCGGCCCCTAAGTGAGGGCCTCGACTCGGTCTCCACTATGCCTATCGCTAAGCTGCGAAGCACCCTCGACGCCTCCATATTGCCGGGGTGACTGGCATGCATCGGGCACGGGAGGCTCATGTCGATGAGCATCAGGACGCCACCGACAGCCTGCGCTGTCTATGGCAGGAGTGCATCGGCATACGCCCTCATCGATGGCGGTTATAGGTGGCCTCGCAGCTGGACGTGACCCGCCAGATTGCCTGGACGACTTCAGCGGCACTCGGGACGGCGAGTCGCAGTGTCGCTCAGGCGCGTCTTGTGACCGATAGACACTCGGGGCTCGGGTCCAACGCGACGTCGGAGGATCCCCGTAGGTTGACTCCCACCGAGGAGATCGGTCCTGACCATGAGGGGTTGGCCGCGTGCTGAACGACAACGTAGCTCAAGGAAGCTACGGCGAGGCGCTCATACAGGTGATGGCTTGCGCGGCGGGGCTTACCTGGTCCAAGAAGCATCTAGACGTCGACGGCACCGACCTCAGCGTGCATTACCCCGGCCGAGCGCCAAATGGGCGCCGACACGCTCAAATCGATATGCAAATCAAGTCCGATTCGGCGCCCTCCATTGTTGATGAATCGATCAGTTATTCACTACCGGCAAGAAATTATGACGACTTGGTGGGAGAACCGGGAATTGAGTTTCCCGTGCCGCGAATTCTTGTTGTTGTCAAGACGCCAAAAAATATTGAAGAGTACATGGTGCTCCGCCAGGAGAACTACGAACTCAATCATCTCGCATACTGGGTCTCGCTAATGAACGAGGAACCCGTTGCCGATAGTGCGAAATATCGAACGGCTCACGTGCCGCTGAGCAATCCGCTGTCCGCGGAGACCTTGCAGAATCTTGTCACACGAAAGGTGGAGGAATGGCGATGACCGCGTCCTTTATTGACGACGCCTACCTCAGCAGTATTGAACCAAGCCGCGCAAGGCAAGTGCTGCAGATGAAGGGCTGGACGCCGTCCGAGAGGTACGGCAATGTAGTCGTCCTCTCCCAAGGAGATAATGCCAGCGTGCTTCTTCCCCTGAGACGAGGAATGCGTGGGTACCTTGGGCAATTGCGCGACGTACTGCAACAGGTAGCGGACTTCGAAGAGTCGAGCCTCCCCGAACTAGTTGCAGATATTCTGTCCGTGGATAAAGACGTTCATAACGTCTCTCTCCAAACTCAAAGCAGCGCCTCACTGCCCGTCGTTGACCTCATCGAGTCAGCGCAGGGAATCCGGGCTTGGGCGCTGGCCTGCGCGACCACGGAGGCCAGCGATACCTTCCGACCCGTACAGGCGACGAGACGACCCGATGCAGCCACCGCCTTCCTGGGCGCCGTCGAGGTCGCTCAAACGCGCCCAGGGAGCTTCGTCTTGCCTGTCACCGTTGCTCTGCCTCCTATGGTCGGCCAGCAGACGCTGGCCCTACATGAGAGCAATGAGCCATCGGAAGAAGACCCATTCGAAAGACTCGCCTCCTACCGCATGGCCAAAGACGCACGATTGGCCCACAAGGCGGCTACACAATTGCTAGATGGAGATGACCTGCAGGCCTTCGACCATGCAGTCGCAGATGGGCTTACAGCCAACTCGCTTGAGGCTCTATCGCGTATAGGCAGTGCAGCCACCGGGTTCCGACTGGAAACGCGCTGGTCTTCCGCGAGGCCACTACCTGCTTCTCCCGCAATTCACTTCGAAGAACGGCATATTGAAGTTTTGACCGAGGCTGCGCGCATTCTTAGGGAGCGCGCACTGCAAGACGACGTCACCATACTTGGAAATGTCACGCGACTGCACCGAGAGGCTTCAGATGGTCCCGGTGAAGTGACAATTGCCGGTACTTTTGAAGATGATGAAAGCGAGCGGTTGCGGCGCGTGACTCTTGCGGTAGCAGACGAAGACTATAGGTTGGCAATCAATGCTCATAATGACGGGTTGTTCGTATCGGCGTCCGGCCAGGTGAAAAGATCTGGAAATCGACTGCGCATGCTGGCGGCGCATTCTTTCAAGGTGCGCCCAGACATCGCTAGCACTTGAGGGCAGGTGACCAACTACATAGTTCGCTGAGTCGAGATGAATACTATCCGCAGGGACACCGATCATTCCCACCGCGCGTACTCCAGCGGAGCCACCTTCTCGCTGCGGTGTGCGGATCCGCGCAACGAATGGTGCCCCCTACAGACGGATGCGCGGATCTGTACAGCGCGGCCGGGGGTCCAGGGGGCGGGAGCCCCCTAGTACCACCCGCTCAGCCAATCGATTTCGTCACTAGGTCCGGCTCGCGCCGGGAACGGCGCCTGCGCCGCACGCGCGGCGCGAGCCGGGCGCCGGTCGCGCAGCGGCCGGCCTTGACGGAGTAAAGAAAGTTCTCATAACGGGGCGCGGATGCCGGCAAACCTTGCGCTGGGCGCCCGAATCAGGCCAGCGTGCTGGTGCTGTGTTCGGCGTAGTGCTCGCTGCGACCCGGGGCAGCGTCCAGGGCGGCCCGAACGCGACGGTCGGGCATCAGGTCGTCGATGGCGGCTAGGTTGTGGGACGCGGTGGTACCAATCTCGTCGCCCTCCTTGGGTGCAGGTGCCCAGTCGACAAGCAACAGTCCAGCGATGGATAGCTCGGTCCCCAGATCTTCGACGACCTCACGGCGCACAGCGGCAAGGGGGCCCTCCTGGCTCCACGTAGCCGCCAGGGATGTCCCAGTGCTGAAATATGGATCGGATCTTTGAAAATACCTAGCAATTACAGAATAGGCGCAAGCAGGTACGCCTCTTTAAGCGGCGCTTACTTGGGTTGGATCTACTAAATAGTGTAGATACGCTCGTGTAATAATCTGCCTTCTAGAGAAGCTAGAAAAAACAACACGCCAGGAGCCAAAGCGCGATGGAACAAAGAAGCATGGGGATCTGGCATTGTAGGATCTCAGCCACCAGGAGCAACTACTGCGGATTTATTCTCAACCACTGGAAGGAATAGAGAAGCGTCGGACCCATTCTGCCAACCACTCCACGAGGTCAGATGTGAGCTCTTTACTTTCGCCGCCATGAGCAATCCTGGAGCGCGTTTTGAGTGCCCTGGACAAAGTCAGGTAGGTTTCACTGTCAAACAAATCGAGGTCAAATGCGTTCTCCAAGAGACGGGGGCCGACCAGAGGGCGTTGACGATCTTTGAAAGAAGCATCTTCTTGAGTTACCGCTCTCGTTAAAACACTCTCAACCGCCGCCCAGACTAGTAATAGGCCGGCATCGACGCTGATCGACGAGATCCTTACAGCTTTTTCTGCTCGATCCAGCGCAGTAGCTAGCGGCGTATTTTCCGCTTCTTCCCCGAGCCACATAAGCCTAAAGGACCAGTTCGGCAATTGGTCAACTGCCGCAGACATCTGATCAATCTGATCTTTCAATGCGGGATTGCGTCGTATTGCTTGCACACCTTTGACCTCAATGATCAGGTTTTCATCCCCCCTGCGAGCAACAAGGTCTGGATGAAAGTTTTGCAAACCTAGGGGCAAGTCTTTGGGAGACGGCTCAACCACTACTGCCCATCCTTCTCTCTGCAGATCCAAGGCAACCTCAGAGGCGGTGCTACGTTCGTGGTTGAAAGAGGTGCTCATATCAAGAAACTTCCCATCCGCGTCGGCGAGTCCAGTCTCAAGTAGACCGCAGGGCTTCCATTCAAGGCAGCAGCAGTAAATGTCTTGTATAGTAAAGGGGGAACATTTGACAGATTGTACTGTTGCCCCACGTCGAGCCGAGCAACAACAATCTGTTCAACAGCATCATCATCGTATAACGGTAACTGACCAGCTAAAGGATCTTGTGGCCCAACCCACAAACCGTCTAAGGTATTCTTGATTTTGTTGTCAAGATCTCCGTTCACTCCTGCATCGCAGACCACCATAGTGAAACGCACGGGCATCGTGATGACTAGCCAACCCTGGTTGTTCCAGTTCTTAACCGCTTCATTTTGAACGGCCCCCTTCCAAGCAGCTCTCGCAGTAGAGTTTTTGCTTTGATGTGAGGTAGGCCGCCCCTGCACTGATATCTCCCACGGGAGCGGGGGGGTTTTTAATGGAGCCGGCGTGCCAGTGGCCACTAGAATCGATCCTATACGGTCAGAGAATGGCTCAACATACTGACGGCTTGTCGCAGCATAACGTCATCTTTCAGCCGGCAACCTTCGTCTACTCAGCGTAACGGGTGAGTACCAAATAGTCACTGCTTCTGCGGACCTGCTCATGGCTATTTTGAGGCCCGTCGTCCGACCGTCCTGTGCCACACAAGCAGATGAAGCAGGTACGCGACGTGGACTGACGACAGCCAACCGAAAGCTCCACTGCATAACAGCCACGCAGTCAGTCACTCACAACGTCAGAGGCCCGGCCCCGCTCACGCGGTTCCGGGCCTCTGACCTGCGGTCTTGCTGGTCGGGGTGACAGGATTTGAACCTGCGGCCTCTTCGTCCCGAAGCAAGCACGAGCGCCTGTCCACAAGGTTGTCCACACTGTCCACAGGCGGACTGTGGATCAGTCCCCCGGCCAGGACCCCGTGAGCTTCTCGAAGAGCACCGCGCCGCCGCGGTCGGAGGCGGCCTTCACGACGGCGAACACGAGGCCCTGCAGGGCCGCGGCGGGCAGCACCTGCTTCCACGGGTACTCGTGCTGGAGGGCGTCGGGGGCGTCGTCCTCGCCGGAGACCTTGCGCCACACCTGCTTGACGATGGCGCCGGCCACGACGCCGCCGAGGGCGCCGGAGGCCAGGCCGATGGGGCGGTAGACGAGCTTGGCGACGTTCACCGCGTCACCGCTTGCGGACGACGAGCCAGATGGCCAGGGCCGTCGCGACGACGATGGCGCCGACGAGGACGCCGGTCTGCTGCTTGGGGGTCCCGGGGGCGCTGTCGCTGACGTCGTGGACCTTCTGCTGGGCGGTCTGCTTGAGATCCTCGGCCTTGGCCTGGGCCTGGGCCTTCACGTCGGCCTTGGCCGCGAGGGCGTCGGCCGTGCTCGCCAGTCGCTCGCGGGTCGCCGCGATGTCCTTCTCGAGCTCGTCGCGGTCGGTGGGGACGCTGTCGCTCATCGCTTGAAGCCCTCCTTGACGACCTGGACGTCCTGCTTGAGCCCCTCGACGGCCGCCTGCGGGGTCGGCGGCGTCGCCTGCTGGACCTCCTTCTTGCCCATGAGGGCCAGGACGCCGGCGAGCGCGAAGAGCACCACGGCGACGATCAGCGCGGCCAGCCACGCCGTGACGGCGTGGGAGAGGGCGATGATCGCCGTGGTGACCAGGGCCCCGACGCCGAAGAACGCCAGCAGACCGGCCCCGGAGAACATCCCGATCCCGAGGCCGGCCTTCTTGCCCTTGGCGGCGAGGTCGATCTTGGCGAGCTGCACCTCGTCGCGGACCAGGTGCGAGACCTGCTCGGTCAGCTGGCTGACGAGCTCACCGACGCTGGCGTCGGTGCGGGGCGCGGACGATGTCGTCGGCCCGGGACCGTGCGTGACGGTGAGGTCGCCGGCCCGGGTGGACCCAGTCGGTTGAGACATGAGGTCCTCTTACCCGCTCCGCGGATCTTCAATCACCCCATGTGCGGGTACCGGTGCGTGGTGGGCGCCACGAACGTCTCCTTGACCGCGCGGGGGCTGGTCCAGCGCTGCAGGTTGTAGATCGAGCCGGCCTTGTCGTTGGTGCCGGAGGCGCGGGACCCGCCGAAGGGCTGCTGCCCGACGACGGCGCCGGTGGGCTTGTCGTTGACGTAGAAGTTGCCCGCCGCGAAGCGCAGTGCCTCCGAGGCCTCGGCCACGGCCGCCCGGTCGGTCGCGATGATCGAGCCGGTCAGGCCGTACGCGGCGCCGGAGTCGACGGTGCGCAGCACCTGCGGCCAGTCGCGGTCCTCGTAGACGTGGACGGCGAGGAAGGGCCCGAAGTACTCGGTGCAGAACGCGTCGTCGGTCGGGTCCTGGCCCAGGACGACGGTCGGACGCACGAAGTACCCCTCGGAGTCGTCGTAGGTGCCCCCGGCGGCGATCGTGAGGCCGTCGGTGGCCTTGGCCCGCTCGATCGCGGCGACGTTCTTGGCGTAGGAGCGGGCGTCGATGACGGCGCCGCCGAAGTTCGACAGGTCGGTCACGTCGCCGTAGGTGAGGGAGTCGACGGTGGCGAGGAACTCCTTGCCCATGACCTCCCACACCGAGCGGGGGACGAACGCGCGGGAGGCCGCGGAGCACTTCTGCCCCTGGTACTCGAACGCGCCCAGGGTCAGCGCGGTGCTGAGCACCGCCGGGTCGGCCGAGGGGTGGGCCAGGACGAAGTCCTTGCCGCCGGTCTCCCCCACGAGGCGCGGGTAGGTGCGGTAGCCCGCGATGTTCTCCCCGACGGTCCGCCACAGGTGCTGGAACGTGGGGGTGGAGCCGGTGAAGTGGATGCCCGCCAGGTGCGGGTCGGCGAGCAGGACCTCCGAGACGTCCTTGCCGTCACCGGTGAGCAGGTTGATGACGCCGGGGGGCAGCCCGGCCGCCTCCAGCAGCTTCATGGTGTGCCAGGCCGCGAGGGTCTGCGTCGGGGACGGCTTCCACACGACGGTGTTGCCCATGAGCGCGGGCGCGGTGGGCAGGTTCCCCGCGATGGCCGTGAAGTTGAACGGCGTGATCGCGTAGACGAAGCCCTCCAGCGGGCGGTGGTCCAGCCGGTTCCAGACGCCGGGGCTGGAGACGGGCTGCTCCTCGAGGATGCGGCGGCCGAAGTGCACGTTCCAGCGCCAGAAGTCGACCAGCTCGCACGGGGCGTCGATCTCGGCCTGCTGCGCCGTCTTCGACTGGCCCAGCATCGTCGCGGCGGCGATCTTCTCCCGCCACGGGCCGGCGAGCAGGTCCGCGGCGCGCAGGAACACGGCGGCGCGGTCGTCGTAGTCCATCGCGGCCCAGTCGTGGCGGGCCGCGAGCGCCGCGTCGGCGGCCCGGCGGGCGTCCTCGCGGGTGGCGGTGCCGAAGGTGCCCAGGACGCTGGCGTGCTGGTGCGGCTGGACGACGTCGTGCTTCTCCCCCGCGCCCAGGACGGCTTCGCCGCCGATGGTCTGGGTGAGCTCGACGGGGTGCGCGACGTGCTCGGCGAGGGCGTCGGTCAGCAGCTTGCGCTCGGGGCTGCCGGGCGCGTAGCCGTGGACGGGTTCGTTCCGCGGGGCGGGGACGTCGGTGACGGATTGCACGGCGGTTTCCTTTCCGGTCAGCCCGCGACGAGGGAGCGGGCGAAGAACGCGAGGTTCGCGGGGCGCTCGGCCAGGCGGCGGGAGAAGTACCCGTACCAGTCGGTGCCGTAGGGGATGTAGACGCGCATGGTGTGCCGGGCGGCGAGGCGCTTCTGGTCGGCGGCGCGGATGCCGTAGAGCATCTGGAACTCCGCCGAGCCCACGGGCCGGGAGGCGAGGAGCTCCTCGGCGAGGGCCGTGATGCGCAGGTCGTGGGTGGCGATCATCGGGTACGCGCCGCCGTCGAGCAGGACCTTCAGGCAGCGGACGTACGCCTTGTCGACGTCGGCCTTGGCGGGGTAGGCGACCTCGGGGGGCTCGTTGTAGGCGCCCTTGACGAGGCGGACGCGGGACCCGGCGTGGGCGAGGTCGCGGGCGTCGCCCTCGGTGCGGCGCAGCATGGCCTGCAGGACGCACCCGGTGCGGGGGAAGTCCGCCCGCAGGGTGCGCACGGTCTCCAGGGTGTCCTCGACGCGGGTGTGGTCCTCCATGTCGACCGTCACGTCGACGCCGTGGGCGTGGGCGCGTTCGACGAGGCGGTGGGCGCGCTCGGTGGCCCGGCGCGGGCCGTCCGGACCCAGGCCCTGCCCGAGGGCGGAGAGCTTGATCGAAATCTCGTTGCCGCGCCCGAGGCCCTCGGCGGCGAGCCGGTCGAGGAGCTGGGTGTAGCCGGTGACGGTCTCGTCGGCCTGCTCGGGGGCGGTGACGTCCTCCCCGAGCCGGTCGAGGGTGACGGCGATGCCGTCGCGCGTGAGGTCGCGCACGGCCTGAGTGGCCGCCTCGACGTCGTCGCCGGCGATGAAGCGGGCGACGACGGGGCGGCTGAGGGTGCTGCCGGTCACGAGCCGGCGGACACCGCTGTTGCCTGCGACACCGAGGAGGAGTTGTCCGAACACACCTCGACGCTAGGCCCCTGCGCGCCCCCGAAGCCACCGACGGACGTCACACGTCCACGCCGTTCCGTCATCCAGGTGGATGATGCGCGGGTGAACCCCACCGACCAGGTGCAGGACCTCGTGGACACCGTCGCCGAGCTCACCGGCGCACCCGTCACGCTGGAGGACCGGGACCTGCTGCTCGTGGCCTCCTCCGGCCACGACGACGACGTCGACGACGTGCGGCGCCGCTCGATCCTGCGCCGGCGCTCGGACCCCGTCGTGCAGGAGCTGTTCAACGGGTTCGGCATCGCCCGCGCGACCGGGCCGCTGCGCATCCCCGGCGACCCCGCCTCCGGGCGGCTGTCCCGGTGGTGCCTGCCGGTGCGCTGGCGCGGGGTGACCTACGGGTACCTGTGGCTGCTCGACCCGCACGGCCGGGTGCGCGTGGACCACCTCGAGCGCGTCGAGGAGGCCCTCGACCTGGTCGCCGCGCACCTGGCGACCCGCGCGCGGACCGCCGACCGCACCACCTGGGCCGTCGGGGAGCTGCTGTCCACCGACGCCGGGTCCCGGGCCCGCGCGGTCGAGGAGCTGCAGCGCGACGGGCTGCTCACCCCCTCCGTCACGGTCGTCGCCCTGGCCCCGGCCGACGGCGGCCCGACGGGCGTCGTCAACGGCTGGCTGCTGCCGCGGTCGGTGCTGGTGGCCGCGGTGGGGCACCGCGCGGCGCTCGTCGTGCCCGAGCCGCTGGCGGGCCGCGACGTCGCCGAGCGCGCCGCGGCCGCGCTGCTGTCCCAGCACCCCGGCGGCCTGGCCGTCGGGGTGTCCGGGGTCGTCGCGGCCCCGGCCGCGCACCTCGGGTGGCGGCAGGCGGACGCCGCCGTGCGGGCCGGGGGCGCGGGGGTGCGCGAGTGGGAGCGGCTCGGCGCGCACCGGCTCCTGGCCCTCGGGGACCCGGCGACGGTCGTCGTCGACGACCGCGCGCGCCGGCTGCTGGCCGAGCCCGAGCTGGCGGGCACCGTCCTGACCTACCTGGACCTCGCGGGGTCGGCGCAGCGCACGGCGCAGGCGCTGTCGATCCACCGGCAGACGCTGTACCACCGGCTGCGCCGGGCCAGCGCGGTCAGCGGGTACGACCTGGACGACGGGCGGGAGCGGACGGCGCTGCACCTGGCGCTGGTGCTGGGCCGCCCGCCGGTCGCGGGGCCGTGACCGGCGCGCGGTTCCGGCCGCTGACCGCCGGGGACCTGCCCGGCCTGAGGTGGGCCGGGTCCCCGACGCTGCTGCGGGCGCTGCGGGCGGACCTGGGGCGGGGCGCGGACGTGGAGCACCTGGCGGCCGTGGTCGACGGCGCGGTCCGGGGGTTCGGGGCGGTGGACCTGGTGGTGCAGCCGGGGCGGGGGGCGCTGTTCGGGCTCGTCGTGCACCCCGCCCACCGGTCGCGGGGCCTGGGCACGGCGCTGGTGCGGGCGCTGGAGGAGCGGGCCCGGGCGCGCGGGGCCCGCGGGGCGGTGCTGGAGGTCGAGGTCGACAACCCCCGGGCGCTGGCGCTTTACGAGCGGCTGGGCTACCGGCGGGCCGGGACGACGGTGGCCTCGTGGACGGCCGAGCGCCCGGACGGGACCACGTACGAGCACCGGGCGCGGTGCCGGGTGCTGCGGCGGCCCCTGCTCTGACCCCGCCCCCGGCGGATCGACCTGGTGATCGCGGCGACCGCGCGGGCGCACGACCTCCCGCTCGTCACCTCCCACCTCGGCGACTACCGCGGCCTGGAGGGGTTGCTGGAGCTGAGGAGCCCCTGACGCGCCGCCGCGCCGCGATCGGGGGGGCCGCTGCGCTCAGGCGGGGACGAGCTCGGCACGGCGGCGGCGCGGGGTGCGCGCGCCGAGCCGCTCCAGCGGCAGGAACGCCGCCCAGCACACGACGGTCGGCAGGAAGTGGATGCCGAGGGTCAGGTACGTCGAGAGGTGGAAGAGCAGCGCGGCGCCGACGGCGCACGCCAGCCACCGGCCCTTGAGCCACAGCGCGACGGGCGCGCAGAACTCGCAGACGAGCACGACCCACTGGACGGCGACGAGGAAGGCGGGGAACCGGCCGACCTGGTCGCCGAGGCCGGAGCCGCGGCGGGTGACGGCCCAGACGGTGACGGCGCCGTTGGCCCAGTCCCAGGGGGTGCCGGAGCGGACCCACTTGCTGACCGCGGACCCGGCGTAGGTGGCCACGGTGGCGATCTGGACGCAGCGCAGCGCCCAGCCCGCCGCGCGGGAGGGGGTCGGGTCGTCGAAGTCGGCGCGGCCGGCGGTGAGCAGGACGACCATGGCGACGACGACGGCCATGTGGTCGTGGGCGACGTAGCCGAAGCCCATGGACCAGCCCGTCCACACCAGGTACCCGGCGGAGCTGAACCAGCCCGCGAGGTGGCGGGTGCGGCGGGGGGCGGTGAGGACGACCCCGAGGACCATCGCCGCCAGGGCCAGGGCGGCGGTCGCGGTGGTGGGCGGCGGCAGGTGCAGGAGGCGGCCGACGAGGGTGGGCCGCCAGAACGCGCCGACGTGGACGTGCGAGAACACGTGGTCGGTGATCAGCAGCGCGTCCACGACGGCGAAGCAGCCCAGCAGCAGGCGCAGCCAGGCGACGCGGGCCCGCGGCAGGGCGGGGACCAGGAACGCGCCGACGCCCCTCACGGGGCGGTCCAGGTGGCGAGGACGCGCACGGCGGCGGGGCCGACGACGCGGGCGTCGTGCAGCTGGTGCTCGCTGCGGACCAGGCGCAGCTCGCGCAGCGGGGCGGCGCCGGGGTGCAGCTGCTGGCGGGAGCGGGCCAGGACGCCGAGCAGCTGCGGGTCGGCGACGATCCGCTGCCCCTGGCTCTCGACCTCGGCGCGGGACATCCCGATCGAGCGGGGGCTCAGGGGCACCTGGACGACCTCGCCGTCGACGGTGGTCCCCTCCAGGGACGTCATGACGACGCTGCCGTCGGCGGAGCGGGGGGTGGCGTACTGGGACAGCGACCCCAGCGGGAACCAGTCGTTGGTGTCGGCGAGCTGGCCGCCGAGCAGGACGGCCAGGCCCACCCCGACCGCGGCGACGCGCCAGGCGACGGACCCGGGTGGAAGCTCCCCCGTGCTCGTGGTGCTCACAGGCGGTGATTCTCGCCCACGGGGGGTCAGCTGCGGGGGCGAACGGCCCCACCGGTGCCCACCGCGCCGACGCGCACCGCGACGAGGGCCACGTCGTCCTCGGGGTGCTCGGGCAGCAGGTCGTCGAGGACGGCGTCGCACAGCTCCTCCAGCCCCAGGGCGGCGTGCCGGGAGACGGCGTCGAGCAGGCGGGCCGTCCCCACGTCGAGGCTCTGGTCGCGGCGCTCGACGAGGCCGTCGGTGTGGAACAGCAGGGTGTCGCCCTCGTGCAGCAGCAGCTCGCCGTCGTGCCGCTCGGTCCCCGGGTCGATGCCGAGCAGCAGGTCCGGGCCGAGGCGGCGGTCGGCCGCGACGAGCGGGACGACGGTGCCGGTGCCGCGGAGCAGGACGGGCGCGGGGTGGCCGGCGCTGGAGAACTCCAGGAACACCCCGTCGGGCTGGGGTTCGAGCCGGCCCACGAGCGCGGTGGCCATGGTGCTCAGCCCGAGCCCGGCCATCGCGGCGTCGAGGCGGCCCAGCAGCCCGGCGGGTCCGTCGGGGGCGGCGAAGGAGATGCCGCGCAGCACGTTCCGCAGCTGGCCCATGGCCGCCGCGGCCCCGATGTCGTGGCCGACGACGTCGCCGATGACGAGCATCGTCGACCCGTCGGGCTGGTGGAAGGCGTCGTACCAGTCGCCGCCGACCTGGGCGGCCTGCGCGGCGGGCCGGTAGCGGACGGCCGTCTGCCAGTGCGGGGACTGGGCGGGCGGGGTGAGCAGGTCGCGCTGGAGACCCTCGGCGATCCGCTGCTGCTGGCCGTAGAGCCGGGCGTTGTCGAGGGCGAGGGCGGCGCGCTCGGCGACCCCGGAGACGGTGGCGAGGTCCTCGACGTCGAAGGGGCGGCGGCCGCGGTCGCGGGCCAGGGTCACGAGGCCGACGGTGCGGCCGCGGGCCCGCAGCGGCAGGACGACGACGCCCTCGGGGTCGAGCCGGGTGATCTCGTCGGCGGCCGGGCCGGGGTCGAGGACCTGCCGGATGGCGTCGACGGCGGGCACGGGCAGCGTCACGGGACGGCCGCTGCGCACGGCCTGCAGGATGTACGGCGGCCCGGCGGGGTTGTGCGCGACGAGGGCGCGCAGGCGGTGCGAGCGGTAGGACTCCAGCAGCTCCTGGCGGGCGGGGTCGGCGTGCTGGCAGCCGACGTCGCGCAGGGTGGCGTGCTCGTCGACGACCGAGACGATGCACCAGTCGCCCAGCACGGGCACGAGGATCCCGGCCAGCCGGGCGACGGCCGTCTCGGCGTCGAGCGTGCCGGACAGGTGGGCGCCGACGCTGGCCAGCACCTGCAGCTGCGTCGTGGCGCGCTCGGCGGCCCGCTCGGCGTCGCGGCGCGCGCCGGAGGGCAGCAGCACGACGCTGGTGCCCTCCCCGTCGGGCCAGGCGCGCAGCTCGCACCACAGCGACAGCGGCGCGGGGTGCAGCAGCTCGACGGTCTCGGCGCGGCCGGTGCGCTCGACGCTGCGCAGGACGCGGTCGGCGTCGGTGCCGGCGGCGAGGTCGAAGACGTCGTGCCAGCGCCGGCCCAGCAGCTGCGCGCGCGGGCGGCCCGCGATCCGCTCGGCCTCGGCGTTGAGGGTGCGCAGGGTCCCCTCGGGGTCGAGGGCGTAGTACGCCGCGGGCAGCAGCTCCAGCGCGCTGGCGAGGTCCTGCACGTGGTCGCGGGTGGTGTCGTAGGCCACGCCGACGACGCGGACGGGGGCGCCGCCCTCGCGCAGGACCCGGCCGCGCACGCCCACCCACGCGGGCGCCCCGCCGCCGGCGCGCAGGTGCAGTTCCACGTGGAACGGCTCGTCGCACTCCACCGCGGTGGTCACCGCGTCCCGGAACCGGGTGAGGTCGGCGGGGGTGAGCAGCTCGGCCAGCCGGCGCTCGAACCCGCCGGAGGAGCGGTCGGCGGGGTGGCCGAACAGCGCGGCCAGGCGCTCGTCGGCGTGCAGCCGCCCGGTCCGCAGGTCGTGGTCGAACAGGGCGAGGCCGGCGGCGTCCAGGGCGAGGGTCAGGCCGACGCGCTCGGCGTCCTGGGCCGGGTCGAGCACGTCCTCGGCACCTCCCGGTGGTTCTGCTGGGCGAACGTCCCGGCCCCCGACTCTAGCCGCGACCGGCCCCGGTGGGCGGGTCGTCGACGGCCGCCTCGACCCGGCGCAGCAGGGCGAGCAGGTGGCGCCGCTCCTCGGGCGCGAGGACGGCGAAGGCCCGCGCCGCGCTGCGGCGGGACCGCTGGTGCAGCTCCTCCAGGACGGACGCGCCGCGGGGGGTGAGCTCGAGCAGGACCGAGCGGCGGTTGCCGGGGTCGGGCGTGCGGCGCAGCAGGCCGGCGTCCTGCAGGGGGTCGACGAGGTCGGTCAGGGAGCGGGGGGCGATGTGCAGGCGCTCGGCCACCTCCCCCATGCGCGGCGGGGTGCCGCACCGGCCGACGACGCGCAGGACGCGGCCCTGCGCGGGGGTGACGCCCAGGTCCCCGGCGTCGCCGTGGCTGTTGCGGCGCAGCCGCCACTGCACCGAGCGCAGCACCTCGAGGAGGTCGGCGTCCAGGTCGTCCACGGGTGACACCCTACCGCTCGTTGAGGTAACCTCATCGTGAGGTAACCACACCATCCCTGGAGGTGCGCCCGTGCGGGGTGACCCCGAACGCGATCCCTTCCGGTCCGGCAAGGTCGACACGACCGGCCTGGACCGCCCCCGGCGCGACGAGCTCGCGCGCGTCCTGCGGCTGTTCCGCCCGCACGTGCGCACCCTCGCCGTCGTCGCCGTCCTCATCGCCGCCTCGGCCGTCACCGGCGTCGCGGCCCCCTTCCTCATCCGCGAGGTCGTCGACACCGCCCTGCCCCGCGGGGACCTGCGCCTGCTGGCGTGGCTGGCGGCCGGGCTCATCGGCATCGCCGCCGTCAGCACCGTCCTCGACGTCGTGCAGGGCCTGCTGACCACCCGCGTCGGCCAGGCCGTCATGCACGGCCTGCGCACGTCCCTGTACGCGCACCTGCAGCGCATGTCGCTGGGGTTCTTCGCCCGCACCCGCACCGGCGAGGTGCAGTCCCGCATCGCCAACGACGTCGGCGCCATGCAGACCGTCGTCACCAGCACCGGGGCCGAGCTCGTGCAGAACCTCGCCACCGTCGTCGTCACCGTCGTCGCCATGCTCGCCCTCGACTGGCGGCTGGCCCTGTTCTCCTTCGTCGTGCTGCCCTTCTCGGTGTGGCTCAACCGCCGCGTCGGGCGGCTGCGGCGGCGCATCACCGCCCAGCGCCAGCGGCAGCTCGCCGACATGTCCGCCACCGTCGAGGAGACCCTGTCGATCTCCGGGGTCCTGCTGACCCGCACCACCGGGCGCACCCCCGAGGTCGTCGAGCGGTTCACCCGCCAGTCCGACGACGTCGCCCGCCTGGAGGTGGGCTCGGAGATGGCCGGCCGCTGGCAGTGGTCGCTCATCACCCTGACCATGGCCGCCGTCCCGGCCCTGACCTACCTGCTCGGCGGCTGGATCCGCGGCACCGGCACCGCCCTGAGCATCGGCACGCTCGTCGCCCTCGTCACCCTCCAGGGGCAGCTGTTCCGCCCCCTGGGGGCGCTGCTGCGCATCGTCGTCCGGCTGCACGCCTCGATGGCCCTGTTCACGCGGGTCTTCGAGTACCTCGACACGCCCGTGGAGGTCGAGGAGCGGCCCGGGGCGCGCCCGCTCACCGCACCCGCCGGGCACGTCCGGTTCCAGGACGTGTCGTTCTCCTACCCCGGCGCCGAGCGGTCCACGGTCGAGGGCATCACCCTCGACGTCCCCGCGGGCACCTCGCTGGCCGTCGTCGGCGCGACCGGGTCCGGCAAGACGACGCTCGGGTACCTGCTGGCCCGGCTGTACGACGTGGACTCCGGCGCCGTGACGATCGACGGCGTCGACGTGCGCGACCTGACCGCGCGCTCGCTGTCCGACGCCGTCGGCGTCGTCACGCAGGAGACGTTCCTGCTGCACGCCTCCGTCGCCGACAACCTGCGGTTCGCCCGGCCCGGCGCCACCGACGACGAGCTGCGGCGGGCGGCGCGGATCGCGCAGGTCGACGACGTGCTCAGCGCCCTGCCGCAGGGCTACGACACCGTCGTCGGGGAACGGGGCTACCGGTTCTCCGGCGGCGAGAAGCAGCGCATCGCCCTGGCCCGCACCGTGCTGCGCGACCCGCCCGTGCTGCTGCTGGACGAGGCGACCTCGGCCCTGGACACCCGCACCGAGCGGGCCATGGCCGACGCCCTGGCCGAGCTGTCCAGCGGCCGGACGACCATCACGATCGCCCACCGGCTCTCCACCGTCCGCGGGGCCGACCAGATCGCGGTCCTGGACCGGGGCCGGGTCGTCGAGCGCGGCACCCACGCCGAGCTGCTCGCCGCCGGGGGCCGCTACGCCGAGCTCGTGGCCGCCGACGAGGCGCGCGCCGAGCTGGCGCAGTAGGGCCCCGCGGGGTCAGCCGCGCGCGCCCTTGCCCGCGGCCACGGCGTCCTCGGCGCGCTGCAGCACCGAGCGGACCCCGGTGTCGAACGGTGAGCGGCACTCCGCCGCCGTGGCGCGCACGAGCGCGACGGTGACGCCGACGTCGGGGTCGTCGGGGCGCCGGCCCCGGGAGGGCAGCGGCGCGGGCGGGGTCCAGTCCCGCACGGCGCGGGCCACGGCGGCCGCCTCGGGCTCACCGGTCCCGGGCAGGACGACGGCGAACTCGTCGGCGCCCAGCCGGCCCGCGGTGGCCCCCGGCGGCAGCACCGAGCGCAGGTGGGCGGCGAAGGCGGTGAGGACGGCGTCACCCGTGGCCAGGCCGTAGGACTCGTTGACGGCGCGGAAGCCCTCCAGGTCGGCGGCCAGCACGCACACGGTCCCCGCGTCCCCGGCGGCCGCCGACAGCGCCGCGGCCAGCCGCTCCTGCAGCAGGCCGCGGGCCGCCACACCGGTCAGGGCGTCGCTGCGGGTGGAGCGGGCGAGCTCGGTGGCGCGCTCGCGCAGCGCGCTCGTGGCCGCGCGCAGCGACCGCTCCAGCTCGCGCACCGGGGTCACGTCGCGGCTGACGACGACCGCCCCGGCGTACCCGCCGCCGGGGGTGGACAGGGCGGTCGCGGAGGTGTGCAGGACGAGGGGGCGGCCGGCGAGGGTCCTCAGGTGCACCTCGACCCCGTGCCACGCCTCCCCCGACCGCAGCGCCCGGCCCATGGCCAGCAGGTAGTCGTCGGTGTCCTCGAACCGGGTCAGCACCCGCACGTGGTGGCCGACGACGTCGGCGGCGCGGACGCCGAAGACCTGCTCGGCGGCCCGGTTCAGCGACCGCACGGTCCCGTCGGCGTCGAGGGTGGTGACGGCGTCGCTGACGTGGGCGAGCAGGCCCTCCAGGAGGCGGCGGCCCACGGCGCCGACGTCGGGGTCGGCGACCCGCAGCGTCGCGTGCCGCAGGCCCTCGGCGGTCCAGACGAGGACGGACCCCGGCACGGGCCGGCCCTGCGCGTCGCGCAGCCGGACGGGCCCGGAGGCGGTGGGGACGGGCCCGAGCAGCTCGCCGGGGTCGCGGCCCAGGACGTCCCCGGCGCGGTGGCCGAGGACGTCCTCGGCCGCGCGGTTCCAGGCGACGGCGCGCCCGGCGTCGTCGACGCTCCAGGCCGGGTCGGGGAAGCCGTCCAGGAGCCGGGTCGTGGCCGGGTCCGTCCGGTCCAGCCGCACCGCGCCACCTCTCCCCCGGGCCCCCCGTCGGGGCCGTCCCGGGTACGTCGGCGGCGTGCGGTGCCGACCCGAGGGGCCGAACGGGTGGATCAGCCGTCGGACGCGGCGTGGCGGCTGGACCGGGTCGACACGTCGACCAGGCGGCGGACCTGCTCGAGGATGTCGTCGAGGTCCTCCACGGGCAGGTCCATCGACGCCGAGACCCACAGCCCGTCGCCGACGAGCTGGATGATCCGGGCCAGGGAGCGGTCGCCGCCGACCTGCTCGGTGAGCAGCTCCCGCCAGGCGCCGTTGACGGCCGCGTACGCCGCCGACGCGCGCGCCTCCCCCTCCTGGGCCAGCCGGAGGGTGGCGATGAGGGCGTTGGACAGCAGGTCGGGGCTGTCGGCGAACAGGGAGACCGCCTCGAGCGCGGAGGTGCGGACGTAGAACTCCGCCGGGCCCTCGGGGGCGGTGCGCATGTGCTCGAGGTCCTCGGCGGCGAGCCGTTCCAGGCGGGCCAGGAGGCCGTCGACGAGGGCGTCCTTGGAGGCGAAGTGGTAGAGCAGGCCGCCCTTGGAGACGCCGGCGCGGGCGGCGACGGCTTCGAGGGTCGCCGAGCGGGCGCCCGTGGTCACCACGAGGCCGGCGAAGGCGTCGACGAGGCGGTCGCGCGTGGCGGCGGGGTCCCGGGGCACGCGGGAAGGGTAACCAGTCGCCAACTGCACCGTCCGGACGGTACAGTGGAGGTGACCGCTCACCGAGGAACGAGACCCATGACCCTCTCGACCACCCAGCCGACCCCCGTCCCGACCCGCCCCACCTCCCGCCAGTGGGCCGCGCTCGCCGTGCTCGTGCTCCCCGTGCTGCTCATCTCGATCGACATGACCGTGCTGAGCTTCGCGCTGCCCGCCATCAGCGAGGCCGTCTCCCCCACCGGCACCCAGCTGCTGTGGATCGTCGACGGCTACTCCCTGGCCATCGCCGGCCTGCTCGTCACGATGGGCACCCTCGGTGACCGCCACGGCGCGCGGAAGCTGCTGCTCGCCGGCTCCGCCGGGTTCGGGGTCGTCTCGCTCCTCGCCGCCTTCGCCGACTCCGCGACGGCCCTCATCGCCGCCCGCGTCGCCCTCGGCGTCTTCGGCGCCACCCTCATGCCCTCGACGCTGTCCTTGCTGCGCAGCACCTTCACCGACCGCGAGCAGCGCCGCACCGCCTTCGCCGTGTGGGCCGGCGGGTTCGCCGCCGGCGGCGCCGTGGGCCCCATCGTCGGCGGCTGGCTGCTCGAGCGGTTCTGGTGGGGCTCGGTCTTCCTGCTCAACGTGCCCTTCATGGTCGCCCTGCTGGTCCTGACGCCCCTCGTCGTGCGCGAGCACCGCACCCCCGGCACGCACGGCCGGCTCGACCTGACCAGCGTCGCCGTCTCCGTCCTGGCCCTGACGTCCCTCGTCTACGGGGTCAAGACCCTCGCCGAGCACGGGCCCACCCTCGTGCCGGTGTCCGCCACCGCCCTGGGCGTCGCCCTCGCCGTCGTCTTCGTGCGCCGCCAGCAGCGGCTGGCCGAGCCGCTGCTGGACGTCGACCTGTTCCGGCTGCCCGTCTTCCGCGCCTCCGTGCTCGCCAACCTCATGAGCGTCTGCGGGATGACGGGCATGCTCTTCGCCGTCTCCCAGCACCTCCAGCTCGTCCTCGGGCTGCGGCCCCTGCACGCCGGGCTGCTGCTCCTGCCCGGGGCCGTCGTCACCTTCGCCGCCGGCCTCCTCGCGGCCCGGCTGGCCCGCCGCCTGCGGCTGGACCTGCTCATCACCGCGGGCCTGCTGCTCGGCAGCGCCGGGTACGCCGTCATGGCCCTGCTCGGGTCCGGCACCGGCACCGGCCCGGCCGTGCAGCTGGCCGTCGCCTTCGCCGTGCTCTGCGCCGGCGCCGGGCTGGCCGAGACCCTCACCAACGACGCCATCCTGTCCGCCGCCCCCGCCTCCCGCACCGGCGCCGCCTCGGCGATCTCCGAGACCGCCTACGAGGTCGGCGCCGTGCTCGGCACCACCGTCCTGGGCAGCGTCCTGAACGCCGTCTACCGCCACCGGGTCGACGTCCCCGCCGGGGCCGAGCAGGCCCGCGAGACCCTCGGCGCCGCCGTGCAGGTCGCCGCCACCCGCCCCGACGGCCAGGCGCTGCTCGACTCCGCCCGCGCGGCCTTCACCCACGGCCTCGACGCGACCGCCGCGGCCGGGCTCGTCCTGACCGCCGCGGCCGCGCTGCTCGTGTGGCGCTCGCTGCGGCCCCGGGGTGTGCCGGGGGCCGTGCGGGCCTAACGTCGGCGGGGTCGGGAGGAGACCACGGTGCCGAAGACCTCGAAGGGCGGGGAACCCGTCCAGGACGAGCTGCCGAGCACGCTGCGGCGCTCGGACGCCAAGGCCCAGCGGACGTTCGCGAAGGCCCACGACGCGGCCGAGGAGCAGTACGACGACGCCGAGCGCGCCAACCGCGTCGCGTGGGGCGCCGTCAAGCACACCCACGAGAAGGTCGGCGACCACTGGCAGCCCAAGGAGGGCGGCCGCAAGGGCCCCTCGGACCCCCAGTCCGAGGGCGGTCGCGACACCCACCGCCGGTCCTCCGGCGGCGTCGACGAGCACGCCACCAAGGAGCACCTGCTCCAGCTCGCGCGCGAGCTGGACGTGCGGGGGCGCTCGTCGATGACGAAGGCGGAGCTGGTCGAGGCGCTGCGCAAGGCCAACGACTCCGCGACCCGCAGCGCTAGGTCCGGAGCAGCGGCTGCGCGCAGCGGCGGTGCGCGGCCTCCACCTCGTCGCGCTGGGCCCGGGCCCGGGCCGCCAGCCCCCGCACGCCCGCGGCCCACTCGGCGCGCTCGGCGGCGACCAGCTCACCGAGCAGACCGGCCGCGACGGCGCGCCGGTGCAGCCCGCCGAGGACGTCCTCGAGGGCGATGAGCCCCTCCACGACGGCCTCGCGCGTGGGGTGGGGGGCCGGCAGCGCGCCCGCGACGCGGTCGACGACCGGCAGCCGGTGCAGCAGCGGGGTGAGGCGGGCGGCGTGGGCGGACAGCCAGCTCACCCCGACGACGGCCCAGTCGGTGGACGCCCCCAGCCGGCGCATCGCGGTGCGCAGGGCGGCGCGGTCGGCGGCGACCTCGCGGCGCACGCGCAGCAGCGTCGTGCGCTCGGGCAGCAGGACCTCCAGGGTGGACGCGCGCCGCAGCTGCTCACCGAGGCCCGTCGCGGCGGCGAGCTGCTCGTTGAGGTAGGCGCGCAGCACGGGGTCGGCGGCGGGCGCGGCGCGGCGGCGACCGGTGAGGAGGGCGGGGACCGACAGCACAGGAGGACGCTAACCCGATGGAGTTCCTGCGCGCGCTGCCGGTGCTGCCCGTCCACGACCTCGACGCGGAGGTCGCCTTCTACGAGGGGCTGTCGTTCCACGTGCAGCACCGCGAGGGCGACTTCGCCGCCCTGGAGCGCGACCGCGTCCTGTTCGGGCTGCGCCGGGCCGCGGTGGACGTGCCGCCGCCGGGGCTGTCCTGGCAGCTGGAGGTCGACGACGTGCCGGCCGTCCTGGCCGTGGCGCTGGCCGCGGGGATCGTCGTGCGGGAGGAACCGCACGAGCAGCCCTCGGGGGAGTGGACCCTGCGGCTGGTGACGCCCGCGGGGTACGAGCTGGTCGTCGAGGGCCCGGCGGCCCCGGCGCGGGTCCAGGACCTGCGTTCGCTGGCCCTGGCGCTGCCGGACGTCGTGGAGCTGGCCGAGGACGGCTGGACGGGGTTCCGGCGGGTGGGCGGCCCCTGGCTGGCCCGGGTCGCCGGGGACCGGGCGGAGGTGCGCGCCGAAGGGATCACGACGGTGGACCTGGTGACGGCCGACCCCGCCCACCTGGAGGAGCTGCTGCGCACGGCGTGGGAGGAGAACCCCCCGCCGCCCCCGGAGACGGGTCCGCTGCGCACGGAGTGACGGAGGGGACGGGTGTGACTGACGGTGAGGCCAGAATACCGGTCAGTAGTCCCGTTCAGGTGGAACCGACCCCTGTAGTCACGTAGCGTGTCCAACTGATCACGCTTTGACTGACACAGGGGGAACCTCATGGACGCGGCGCAGAGCGGCACGCTCATGACCGAAGGGCCCGCGGTCGACACCACGGTGACCCTCATGCCGACCGCCGGGGGGAACGGCGCCTGGCACACCGGCACCGTCCGCTCCTGGACCGCCGGGGCGGCCGGGCTGGTCGTCACCAGCCACGTCAGCGCCTCCCCCGCCACCGTCGAGGCCCTCGACGGCCAGCGCGTGTGGGTCAGCACCGACTCCGGGCAGGGCGACTCCGTCACCCCCCACGCCGTCTTCCAGGCCATCGCCCAGGCCCACCGCGACGACGAGCTCGCCCTCACCGGCGTCATGCTCCTCGCCGCCGAGACCCGCCGCGGCGCCGTCCGCGCCCCCGCGTCCCTGCCCGCCCACCTCACGATGCCCGAGGGCGTCGCCGACGTCCGCACCGTCGACTACTCCCGCACCGGCATGCGCGTCGAGGGCGCCCAGGACATGCCCGCCCACGCCGACGTCGAGATCGCCCTCGAGCTCGGCGACGGCCTCGAGGTCCACGCCCGCGGCGAGGTCCTGCGCGTCGACGAGACCTCCGGCGAAGCCGTCGTGCGGTTCGTCGAGCTCGAAGAGGGCGCCGCGGAGGCCCTGGAGCGCAGCGTGCTCACGGAGCTGGCCAGGCAGAACCGGGGCTGAGACCCGCCCGCCCAGCACCCCCGGACCGTCGCGGTCCGGGGGTGCTGCGCGTGGGGGCGGGTCAGCTGCCGGTGGTCGGCGCGCTGCCCGGCGTCGTCGTGCCGCCACCCGGGGTCGGGGCCCCCTCTGCCGGGGCGGGCGGGGTCGGGGCCCCCTCAGGCGGAGTCGGGGCCCCGGCCGGCGGGGTGGGGTGGCCCACCTCGACGCGGGTCGCGGTGAAGGACCCGTCGTCACCCACCGCGGTCCCCGCCGCGGCCTCGGCGTGCACGTGCTCGCCGACGGCGATCGAGGAGACCTCCACGTCCCGGCCGTCGCGCAGAACCTGCGCCCCGGCGACGTCCACGACGGTCGTCGTGCCGTCGGGACCGGCGACGGTCAGCGAGTCCCCGTCGACCGCCGTCACGTCCCCGTCGGCGCGCACCGGCTCCACGACGACGCGGGCCGCCGTCGCGCCGTCGGAGGACGAGGACGACGGGGTCAGCTCGACGTGGACGTGCCGGCCCACGGTGAGGGCGCTGCGGTCGGCGGTCCCCTCGCCCTGGCCGGGGCCCCGGTCGAGCACGACGACGGTGTCGTCGGTGAGCGTGACGGTCCTCTCCTGCCCACGCGGGGAGGAGAGGGTCAGGGTGTCGCCCTCGACGGCGGTGACCGTCCCGCCGGCCGGCGGGCCGGCGCGGCCGGGACCACCGGGGTCACCGGGCGCGCCAGGTGCACCCGGACCGCACGGCGCGGGCGCGTCGGTCGCGGGCGCGGTGCCGTCGCCGGGCGCGGCCGACGCCGGGGCGGACGGGCTCGTCGCGGACCCGGGGCCGGGGTCGCCGGTCGCCGCGACGGCGGCCGTCGCGGCCAGGCCGCCGGCGGCCGTCGCCACGACGGCGCCGAGGACGAACCGGCGGACGCTGGCGCTGCGGCGTGCGGCGCGGTCGGTCGGGTCGGTGGGGCGGGTGGTGCTCACGGTGCTCCTCCACGGGTCGGTCCGGGGACTGCTCCCGCCGCGACCTGGGGGTCCGCGGCGACGTCCAGACCACCGGCCGGACCTGAAGCCGGCCTGAAGCCGGCGCCCCCGGCCCCCGTCCTTCAGGTTCCCTTCAGCTCACGCGCTGGCCGCACCCCCGCGGCTCTGCGATGTTCGTGCGGTGCCCACCGCAGCCGTCCGGGTCCTCCTCGTCGAGGACGACCCGCTCATCGCCGAGTCCGTCGCCGAGGCGCTCACCGGCACCGGGATGGTCGTCCGCGCCCGCCCCGACGGCCGCGACCTGGACGAGGTCGTCGAGCGCTTCCGTCCCGACATCGCCGTCCTCGACGTCATGCTGCCCGGCGAGGACGGCACGTCCCTGGCCCGGCGGGTCTGCGTGCCGCGCGACGTGCCCGTCGTCTTCGTGACGGCCCGCGACGACGTCGACGACCGGCTGTCCGGCTTCGCCGCGGGCGCCGACGACTACGTCGTCAAGCCGTTCGCCGTCGAGGAGCTGCTCGTGCGGCTGCGCGCCGTGCTGCGCCGGTCCGGCCGGACGCCGCAGGTCGTGGAGGTGGCCGACCTCGTCGTCGACGAGTCCGCGTCCCTCGCCCTGCGCGGCGGGGTCGCGCTGGACCTCACCGCGACGGAGTTCCGGCTGCTGGCCCAGCTCGTCCGCCACCGCGGGCGGACCCTGTCCAAGCTGCAGCTGCTGACGCAGGTGTGGGGGTACGAGCACTACGACCAGAACCTCGTCGAGGTCCACGTCAGCGCCCTGCGCCGCAAGCTGGAGGAGCACGGGCCCCGGCTCGTGCACACCGTCCGCGGGCTCGGCTACGTGCTGCGGGTCCCCACCGCGAGCCCCACCGCGAGCCCCACCGCGAGCGCCGGCGGCCACGGGGACGGGGACGGGGACGGGGACGGCTGAGCGGTGCGCACGGTCTCTCTGCGCCGCCGGGTGGTCGCCGTCGCGACGGCGGTCCTGGCGGCGCTGCTGCTCGCCGTCGGGGTGTTCGTCGACGCCGACCTGGGCTCGCGGCTGCGCGGCGACGCCCGCGCGCGGTTGTCCTCCCTCGCCGAGCTGGGCGTGCAGCTCGACGGCACGGTCGACGACCAGACGCTCGTGGACCGGCTCGCGACCGCGGGGGCGCGGGCCGAGCTGGAGAGCGGGGACGGCACGGTCGTCGGCACCCCCGGTCCGGCGGGCGGGCCCCCCGGACCCGCGGGCGGTCCGGGGCGGGCTCCCGCGGCCGGGCCGGGGGCCGCCGTGGTGCAGGACGGGGAGCTGCTGCGCACGCGGCGGACCCTCGCCGGCGACCGGGTCCTCGTCCTGACGACGTCGCTGCGCCCCGTCGAGGACGCCCTCGCCCAGTTCCGCCGCTCGATGCTGCTCGGGGCGCTCACGGGTCTGCTCCTGGCCGTCGTGGCGTCGTGGGTGCTGCTGGGCCGGGCCCTGGCGCCGCTGGACACCATGACGGCCACGGCCCGCTCGATCGCCGACGGCGACCGCGGCCGGCGGCTGGACCCGGACCGCGCGGACACCGAGCTGGGCCGCACGGCGGCCGCCTTCGACCGCATGATCGACTCCCTGGAGGGGGCCGAGGAGCGGGCCACGCGCTCGCGGGACCGGATGCAGCGCTTCCTGTCCGACGTCGCCCACGACCTGCGGACCCCGCTGGCCGCGGTCACCGCGGCGGCCGAGCGGCTGCTGCTGGACACCGGCGAGGGGCCGGACCGGCGCCGGCGCGAGGAGGCCGCGGTCCGCATCGTGCGGGAGGCGCGGCGGGCGGCCCAGCTCGTGACGGACCTGCTGTCGGTGTCGCGGCTGGAGGAGCTGCAGCCCCGGACCGTCCGCACCGGCCTGGCCCCGCTGGTCCGCGCCGCGGTCGGGGAGGCCGGCCCCCTCGGGCGGGGCGTGAGCGTGCGGACCCCCTCAGCCGACGGCGCGGCCGACGGGGCCGACGGTGCGGTCGAGGTCGTCGCCGACCCCGACCACGTGCGCCGGGTCCTGGTGAACCTGCTGTCCAACGCGTGGCGGGCCGCACCCGCCGGGCCCGTCGTCGTCACCGTGGACCGGTCGGCCGGGTGGGGGCGCGTCGTCGTCGCCGACGGCGGACCGGGCATCGCGGTGGCCGACCGCGAGCGCGTCTTCGACCGCCTCGTGCGGCTGGACCCCGCGCGCGCGGGCGACGGCGGCGCGGGGCTGGGCCTGTCGATCTCGCGCGGGCTGGCCCGGTCCGGCGGCGGGGACCTGCGGTGCGTGGACCCGGCCGACCCGGACCTGCCGCCGGACCTGCCCGGCGGGGCCGTCCTCGTGCTGACGCTCCCGCGGGCCTGACTCCCGGGGGGCCGACTCCCGGGGGGCCGACTCCCGGGGGCTGGGACGCCTCAGCCCTGCGGGGAGCCCGGGGTCCCCGGGGCCTGCGCGGACTCCGGCTGCTGCGCCCACCACGCCCGCAGCTCGGCCTCGGCCTCCTGCGCCCCCAGCGGCCCGCGGTCCATCCGCAGCCCCAGCAGGTGCTGGTAGGCGCGGCCCACCACGCGCGAGGGCCCGATGCCCAGCAGCGCCATGATCTGGTTGCCGTCGAGGTCGGGGCGGACCGCGTCGAGCTCCTCCTGCTCGCGCAGCCGCTCGATGCGCGCCTCGAGGTCGTCGTAGGCCGCCGACAGCCGCCGCGCCTTGCGCACGTTGCGGGTCGTGCAGTCGCTGCGGGTCAGCCGGTGCAGCCGCGGCAGCAGCGGGCCCGCGTCCGTGACGTACCGGCGCACCGCCGAGTCGGTCCACTCCCCGTCGCCGTACCCGTGGAAGCGCAGGTGCAGCTCCGTCAGCCGCGCGACGGCCTTGACCGTGTCGTTGTCGAAGCGCAGCGCCTTCAGCCGCTTCGCCACCATCTTCGCGCCGACGACCTCGTGGTGGTGGAAGCTCACCCCGCCGCCCTCCTCGAACCGGCGGGTGCGGGGCTTGCCGATGTCGTGCAGCAGCGCCGCCAGCCGCAGCAGCAGGTCCGGGCCGTCGGTCTCCAGGGCCATCGCCTGCTCCAGCACCGTCAGCGAGTGCTCGTAGACGTCCTTGTGCCGGTGGTGCTCGTCGATCTCCAGCTGCAGCGCGGGCAGCTCCGGCAGGACGTGCTGGGCCAGGCCCGTCTCCACGAGGATCCGCAGACCCGCCACCGGGTCCGGCGCGACGAGCAGCTTCTCCAGCTCCACCCGCACCCGCTCGGCCGAGACGATGGCGATGCGGTCGGCCATCGCCGTCATCGCCTCCGTGATCTCCGGCGCCACCCGCAGCCCCAGCTGCGCCGCGAACCGCGCCGCACGCATCATCCGCAGCGGGTCGTCGGAGAACGACTGCTCCGCGGTCCCGGGGGTGCGCAGGAGCCCCGCGGCGAGGTCCTTCAACCCGTCGTGGGGGTCGGCGAAGTCCAGCGACGGCAGCCGCAGGGCCATCGCGTTGACGGTGAAGTCGCGCCGGGACAGGTCCCCGACGAGGTCGTCGCCGTAGGAGACCTCCGGCTTGCGGGAGGCGGCGTCGTAGCTCTCCGAGCGGTACGTCGTGACCTCCACGACGAGGTCCTTCTTCCGGGCGCCGATGGTGCCGAAGTCGCGGCCGATCTCCCAGTAGGCGTCGCCCCAGGCCCTCAGCAGCGCCACGGTGTCGTCGGGGCGGGCGTCGGTCGTGAAGTCCAGGTCCGAGGAGCGGCGGCCCAGGAACGCGTCGCGCACCGGCCCGCCCACGAGGGACAGCTCGAAACCGGCGGTCTCGAAGACCCGGCCGAGGTCCACCAGCAGCGGCATCACGGGCTCCAGGGCCGCGACGGCCCGGGCCCGCGCCTCGTCCAGCGCCCGCTCCAGGGCGGCTCCGGGGTCGGCGGGACGGGCCTGGTGGGACTCCTCGTGCAGCACGGGGTACAAGCCTGCCATGAGACGCCACCGGCGCTGGCTACAGTGAGCCGATGGTCAAGCCTGCCCGGGAGCCGCGTCGGCGGTTGCCCACCGTGCAGGAGACCTCCTCGGGTGGGCTCGTCGTCGACCTGTCCACCGGGGTGCCCCGCGCCGCCGTCATCTGCCGCCTCAACCGCGCCGGCCGCGCCGAGTGGTGCCTGCCCAAGGGGCACCTGGAGGGCGAGGAGACCCTCGAGCAGGCCGCGGTGCGCGAGATCGAGGAGGAGACCGGCATCCGCGGCGAGGTCGTCGAGACCCTCGGCAGCATCGACTACTGGTTCTCCGCCGACGGCCGGCGCATCCACAAGGTCGTCCACCTCTTCCTGCTCAAGGCCGTCGGCGGGTCCCTGACCGTCGAGAACGACCCCGACGCCGAGGCCGTGGACGTCGAGTGGATCCCCTTCAGCGACCTCGGCGAGCGGCTCGCCTTCCCCAACGAACGGCGCGCCGCCACGGCGGCGACGCTGCGGCTGGGCGAACTGGCGTGACCCGCCGGCACCCCGTGACGCGTCGGGGGCTGCTGACGGGACTCGCCGCCGGCGGGCTGGTCCTCGGCGCCCCGGGTGCCGCGCAGGCCCGGGCCCGCCCCACCGCGACGGCGACGGCCGCGACGGCCGCGCTGCCGCTGCGCGTCGTCCTGCTCGAGGTCACCCCAACGGCCTACTCCGCGGCCGACCCGGCCCGGTCCGTGGTCACCGTCCGGGCCCGCGTCGAGCACCGCGGCACCGCCTCCCTGGCCGGCCTCACCGCCCGGCTGGTGGCCCAGCGCTCCCCCACCGTGGCCCGCACCGCCCTGGACCAGTGGGCGCGCGCGTCGGACCGGGCCTCCATCACCCGCTCCTCGGCCAGCTCCGACGACGTCGCCGTCGGGTCCGGCCGGCTCGACCCCGGCGGGCGGGCCGAGGTGCTGCTGACCCTGCCCGCGGCGTCCCTGGGCGGCGGGGCCGGTGCGCACCTGGCCGCTGTGGAGGTCTCCGACGACTCCGGCCGCGTCGGCGTGGCCCGCACCTTCCTCGTCTCCGCCGCGCCCCAGGGCGCCACCGCGACCCCCCTGACCCTGCTGCTGCCCCTCGTCGCGGGCCGCGACGGGTCCGCCGACGGGCTCGCGCAGGCGGTCCGGGACCGGCTGGCGGCCCTCGTCGCCGGCAGCGGCGCCGACCCGCGCGTGGCGTGGGCGCTGGACCCGGCCCTGACCGCGGGCGCGGACGCCGCACCGGCCGGCGCGCAGACCCCCGGCCCCGGCGACCCCGCCACCGCGCAGGCCACCGGGCAGACCACCGAGCAGACCACCGAGCAGGCCACCGACGACAGCACCCGCACCCTGTCGGACTGGCGCGACGACCTCGTCGCCGCCGCCGCCGGCCGCGTCGTGCTGGGGCTGCCCTTCGGCGACCCCGACCTGGCCGCCCTGGACCGCAGCGCCGACGGCACCGACCTCCTGGACCGCGCCACCCGGGCCGCCGACGGCGCCCTCGACGGCCTCACCGGCGCCCTCGTGCGCACCGACGTCGCCTGGCCCGCCGACGAGGCCGCCGACGAGGACCTGCTCGCGCTGTGCCTCGGCGGCGGCGCGAGCACCGTCGTCCTCGACGACGAGTGCCTGCCCCCCGACGCCGACCTCACCTACACCCCCGCCGGCCGGGCCCGCGTCGACGTGCTCGACACCTCCGTCGAGGTCCTCGTCGCCGACCGGACCCTGTCCTCGGTGCTCGCCGACGCCGACGACCCCGACCAGGTCGTCCTGGTCCGCCAGCGGCTCATCGCCGAGGCCGCCACCACGACGCTGCAGCGCCCCAGCGACCCGCGCGGGCAGCTCCTCGTCGCCCCCCGCAGCTTCGCGCCCGCGGCCGGGGACCTGGCCGCCCTCGTCGGCGACGTCGAGTCCTCCGGCTGGGCCGCCTGGCAGCCCCTCACCGACCTCCTGGACACCCCGGTGCCCGGCGTGGAGCGGTCCGCGCCGCAGGTCCCGGCCGCCACCGCCCGCGCCGCGCTGCCCGCCGCGCACGTCGCCGGCGTCGCCGGGGCCCTCGCCGCGGTCGACGACTTCGCCACCGCCCTGCCCGGCTCCGGGCTCGACGCGGGCCTGCTGTCCCGGCAGCACGCCGCGCTGGTGCTGCTCGGGGTGTCCTGGCGCGGGCACGTCGGCGAGCTGCCCACCGCCCGCGCCCGGCTCGCGAGCGCCGTGGAGGCCCTCACGGCCGGGGTGAGCATCGCCGCGGGCAGCGTGCGCAACCTCGCCGCCGAGCGCAGCGAGCTGCCCATCACGGTCGTCAACGAGCTCGACGTCCCCGTCCAGGTGGACCTGGTGCTGCGGCCCCGGACGGCGCGGGTGCAGCTGGACGCGGTGCCGCGGCAGACCGTCGCCGCCCGCAGCCAGGCCCGGGTGGCGGTGCCGGTGCGGGCGCTGGCCAACGGGTCGGTCGTCGTGGAGGCGCAGCTGCGCACGCCCGCGGGCAGCGCCATCGGGCGGCCGGTGGAGATCCGGCTGAACGTGCGCGCGGACGTGGAGGGCTGGATCAGCGGGGTCGTCGGCGGCGGTGCGGCGGCGCTGCTCGTCGTGGGGCTGGTGCGGGCGTTCCGCCGGGGCCGGCGGCGGGTCGACGAGGCCGAGCACGCCCTCGTCGGTGGGCCGGCGTCCGGCTCGGCGCCGTCCGGCGCCCCGTCCGGCTCAGCGCCGACCGACGCCCCGTCCGGCTCCGGGGAGCCGGCGAAGTAGCGGGGCGACGAGGTCCTCCAGCTCGCGCACCCGCATGACCCGGCACAGCGCGGTGAAGACGACGAGCACGAGGACCCCGCCGACGAGGACGACGGCGAGGTCGACCAGCCGCCCCTGGCCGAGGAGGGCCCCGCCGCGGGCGACGGCGAACCCGACGGCGGTCGAGACGGCCGTGATGAGCAGCAGGCGCACGAGGGTGCGCAGCAGCAGGTACCCGTCGAGGCCCCCGCCGTCGAGGGCCCGGAAGCGGCGCCGCAGCAGGGTCAGCCCCAGGACGCAGCCGACGACGTTGGCCACGCTCATCGAGGCGCCGATGGCGACGACCTGCCACTGCGGGGGCACCGCGAGGTGGATCACGACGTTGCCGGCCGTGGTGACCAGGGCCACGACGACCTGCACGACGAAGGGGGTCCGGGCGTCCTCGTAGGCGTAGAAGACGCGCTGGACCAGGTAGGTCACGCTGAAGGGGACCAGCCCGACGGTCATGGCGACGAGCACCTGCCCGATGGGGTGGGCCTCGAACATGGCGCCGCCGACGGCCGGTCCCAAGGACAGGAACGCGGCGGTGGCCAGGGCCCCGGCGGCGGCGACGGTGCGGGCCCCGGAGGAGAAGTCGCGGCGGACCGCGGCGACGTCACCCGCGACGGCCGACCGGCTCAGCCGGGTGAACAGGGCCGTCACCAGCGAGACCGCGACCAGCGAGTGCGGGAGCATGAACAGCAGGAAGGCGTAGCTGTAGGAGTTGCCCGAGGCGCCGTCGACGTGCGCGGCGTTGAGGGCGTACCCGGCCGAGGTCATGACCTTGGACGTGGGGATGAACGCGAGCTGCCCGACGGCCACCCCGGCGAAGGTCCACCCGGCGACGCGCCCGGCGCTGCCCAGCCCCATCCCGCGGAAGCCGAACCGGGGCCGGTACCGGAAGCCGACGCGGTGCAGCGGCCACAGCAGGACCAGCGCCTGCACCGCCACGCCCGCGGTGGCGGTGCCGGCCAGCAGCGCGACCATCCCCGGCGTCCACTGCGTCGCCGTGAGGTCCTCCCCGCGCGGGTACAGGGCCAGGAAGGCGACGGTGCCGCCGATGGCGACGACGTTGTTGACGACGGGCGCCCACATGAAGGGGCCGAAGCTGCCGCGGGCGTTGAGGACCTGGCCCAGCACCGTGTAGAGGCCGTAGAAGAAGACCTGCGGCAGGCACCAGAAGGCCATCGCGGTCCCCAGGGCCAGCCAGTCGTCGTCCCACCGCTCGGCGTACAGCCGCACGACGAGCGGGGCGGCGGCGGTGACGACCACGGTGGCCGCGGCCATGACCAGCAGCGCGAGGGTGACGAGGCGGTCGACGAACTCCTTGCCGCCGTCGGGCAGCCGGAACGCCTTGACGATCTGCGGGACGAGGACGGCGTTCAGCACCCCGCCCGCGACGAGGATGTAGAAGTTGTTCGGCGCCTTGTTGGCGACGTCGAAGACCTGCCCGCCGACGCCCCCGGCGGTCCCGCCGACGGCGGCGGCCAGCAGGGCCACGCGCACGAACCCGAGCACCCGCGAGACCAGCGTCCCGCTCGCCATCAGCGCGCTGGACCGGGCCAGGGAGGCCCCGGACTCGTCGGGGGCGGTCTTCTGGGGGGTGGCGCTCACGGGTCGATGGTCGCCGATGGGTGCGCCGTCCGGGTCACCGCGTCCCCGGTCCGGTCAAGGTCTTCACACGCGGTGACGACCCATCGACGGTGACGAGGGTCCGGGGGGTCGTGGCGGCGGCAGCGCTGGTGCTCGCGCTCGGAGTGCCCGCGACGGGTGCCCACGCCGACCCCACCGCCGACCCGGGCACGCCCACGAGCGGGGCGCTGGCGGCGCGGGCCGACGCGCTGCGCACGCGCGTCGAGGCGCTGCGGGTGCAGCAGTCGATCGCGACCGAGGCGTACGACACGGCCGTCGAGGACGTGCGGGACGCCGCCGCGCGGGAGGTGCGCGCGCGGTCGGTGCTGGACTCCGCGGAGGGCGCGAGCACCCGCGCGGGCGCGGAGGCGACCCGCCGCGTGCGGTCGCTGTACATGGCGGGCCCGGGCCTGGCGGTGAGCCTGCCGGTGGGCCTGGGGCTGCTGGCCGGCGGCGACCTCGACGGGGCCTCGACGGCGGCGCGGGACGCGGCGCTCGCCGCGGCCGTCGTCGGCGACGACACCGCGACGGTGGACCGGGCCGCGGGCGCGCGGGAGGCGGCGCGGGCCGCCGAGGAGCACCTGCGGGAGGTGCGCGCGGCGCAGGTCGCCGCGCAGGCCGCCGCCGCGCAGGCGCAGCAGCGGGTGGCGCGGGCGCTGGACGCCGAGCAGCGGCTGCTGGCCGACGCGGACGCGGCGCTCGCGCGGGCCGTGGCCGCCGAGGAGGAGCGGGCCCGGCGGGCCGCGCTGGCCGCGGCCGCCGAGCGGGCCGCCGCGGCGGGCGTCGCGGACGCGGCGACGCCCGCGGCCACCACCGCCGGGGTCACCAGCGGGGCCACGGACGAGATCACGGACGGGGCTACGGACGGGGCCACGGCCACCGCGCGGGCCGCCATCGCCGCGGCCTCCACCCGCCAGGGCGCGGCCTACGTCTGGGGCGCGACCGGCCCCGCGACGTTCGACTGCTCCGGGCTGACGCAGTGGGCGTACGCGCAGGCGGGCACCGCGATCCCCCGCACGTCCCGCCAGCAGTACGCGGCGCTGCCGAAGGTCCCGCTGGACCGGCTGCAACCCGGTGACCTGGTCTTCTACGCCAGCGGCGCCGACCCCTCGACGATCCACCACGTCGCGCTGTACCTGGGCGGCGGGAAGGTCCTGCACGCCCCCCACAGCGGCGACGTCGTGCGGGTGGCGGGGGTGGCGATGCCGGGGCTGTACGGGGCGGTCCGCCCCTCCTGACCCCCCGCCCGGCCCGGCCCGCGCGCCGGGGGACCGTCGCGCCGCGCCCGCGCCCTAGCATGGGGGCCGACAGGTGGACGGGGCACGCGCGAGCAGGGGGGCAGGTCTGGACGGGGCAGGCCGCAGCACGGGCGAGCAGCTCGTCGCCGACCGCTACGTCCTGGACCGCGAGCTGTCGGTGGCCCACGGGTCCGACGGCGCGCAGCGCGGCACGCGGGACTACCTGGGCCGCGACCTGACCCTCGACCGGCCCGTGCGGGTGCGCACCCTGGAGGTCAGCGACCCGCGCGCGGAGGAGTTCCTCGACGCCGCGCGGCGCGCCGCCATGATCACCGACCCGCGGGTCCCGCGGATCCTGGACGCCGGCACGGACCTGTCCGAGGGCGTCCCGCCGTCGGTGTACGTCGTCGAGGAGGCCGTCGAGGGCCGGACGATGACGGAGCTGCTCCAGGGCGGCCCGCTCAAGCCGGCGGCCGTGCGCGCGCTGGTGGGCGAGGTCGCCGGTGCCCTCGACACCGCGGCCCGGCGCGGGCTGCACCACACGCGCCTGACCCCCGACGACGTCCTGCTGGGCCCCGACGGCCTCGTGCGGGTCCGCGGGGTCGGGGTGGAGGCCGCGCTCGACCCGGACCCGCCGGCGGTGTCGGCCTCGCGCGCGGCGGCGCTGGCCAACCGCAGCGACGCCGTGGCGCTCGTGGCGCTCGTGTACGCCGGGCTGGTGGCCCGCTGGCCCCGCGTCGAGGGCGTGGCCGCGTACGCCGCCCTGCCCGCGGCGCCCGACGCCGACGGGCGGCCGGTGCCGCCCAAGGACGTGCGCCCCGACGTGCCCAACGACCTGGACACGCTGTGCGCGGTGACGTTCGGCCCGCACGAGGACGGCCCCCGCGACCCGGCCGAGCTGGCGCTGCAGCTGGCGCCGTGGTCGATGGACGTCTGGGACGAGACGCTGCGCCGCATGCGCGGGGAGGCCGCGACGGCCGCCGTGCGGGGGCGCCTGAAGAACCGCGAGGAGGTCGTCCCCGAGGCCGAGCCGCCCGTGCCGTTCACGCGGCCGCACTCCACGGCCAGGCCGCCGCGCGACGACTCGCGCCTGGTGCTGGCCCTCGTGGGCGCCGTCGTGGTGGTGGGGCTGGTGCTGGCCGTGTGGCAGCTCGCCTCCATCGGGGTCCCGCGCCCCACGTCGCCGGCCACGCCCAGCGCGCCCGTGTCCGCCCCGGCGGCCACGACGCCCGGCACGGCCCCCGCCCCCGCCCCGACGTCGGCCCCGCCGGCGGTCACCGCGGGCCCGGTGCCCGTCGTCGCCGTCTCGGCGGTGGACCCGCAGGGCGGTGGTGAGTCCTCCGAGACCGCCGGGCGGGCCGTCGACGGCGACCCGGCCACGGCGTGGCAGAGCCAGCGGTACAACTCGGCCGCCTTCGGCGGGCTGAAGGACGGCATCGGGCTGCTCCTGGACCTCGGGGCCCCCGTCGACGTCACCTCGGTGGCGCTGACGGCGGGCGGCGAGGGCGGCGCGGTGTCGCTGCTGGCCGCGCCCGGGGACACCCCCGACGGGGCGCAGCCCGTCGCCGCGGCCCCCGCCGCCGGGGGTCAGCAGTCGCTCACCCCGGCCCAGCCGGTGCGGGCCCGCTACCTGACGGTCTGGTTCACGCAGCTGCCGACGACCGACGGCGCCTTCCGCGTCGCGGTCGCCGAGATCGCCGTCACGGGGACCCCGGTCCCGTGACCGGCGCGGGCGTCCCGGACCCGCGCACCGACGCCGAGCTCGTCGCCGCGCACGTCGCGGGCGACCCGGAGGCGTTCGGCGAGGTCGTCCGCCGCCACCGGGACCGGCTGTGGGCGGTGGCGCTGCGCACCACGGGCGACCGGGAGGAGGCCGCCGACGCCGTCCAGGACGCGCTCGTCTCGGCGCTGCGCGCCGCCGACCGCTTCCGCGGGGACTCCGCCGTGACGACGTGGCTGCACCGGATCGTCGTCAACGCCTGCCTGGACCGCGCGCGCCGGCGGGCCGTGCGCCCCACCCGGCCGCTGGAGGAGGAGACCGGGTCCGGCGACGACGGCGTCCGCACCGGGGCCGCGCTGGCCGTCGTGGACGACGCCACCCCGCACGTGGAGGCGCAGCTGGACGTGACGGCGGCGCTGGCGCGGCTGCCGGAGGCGCAGCGGGCGGCGCTGGTGCTGGTCGACATGTACGACGTCCCGGTCGCCGAGGCCGCGCAGGTCCTGGGGGTGGCGGTCGGCACGGTGAAGTCCCGCTGCTCGCGCGGACGGGTGACGCTGGCCGGGTTGCTGGGCCCGGGACGGAACCCGTGAGGGTGGTGGGACGTCGTAGTGCCGGTTCCCCGAGGCGGGTTCCACGACGCAGGAGGAGGGTCCGCGGTGGGTGAGTTCGACGACGCTGAGCTCGACGCGCAGGAGCGCCGCGTGCGCGACCTGCTGCGGGGCGCGGCCGACGTCGGGCCCATGCCGGCGGACGTCGTGGCGCGGGTCGAGCGGGCCCTGGCCGCGGCGGCGGCGCCGACGCCGGTGGCCTCGCTGGCCGCCCGCCGCCGCCCCCGCGTCCCGCGGGTGTTCGCCGCCGCGGCCGGGCTGGTCGTGGCGGCGGGCGCGGGCGTGGTCGCGCTGGACCAGCTGCGGACCGGCGCGGACGAGGCCGGGTCGGCCTCCTCCGCGGCGGCGGGCTCGTCCGCGGGCGACTCGGCGGCCGCGCCGCTGCCGCCGGACGTGCAGGTCCTGCGCAGCGGCACCGACTACACCGACGTCGCGGCCGTGCAGGACCTCGGGGAGGAGTCCGTCGGGGCGGGCGCGCAGGAGGACGCCGGGCGTGGGCGGCCGGACCTGCTCAGCGCCCCGCAGGGCGAGGCGTCGGCCTCCAGCGATCCCGCGCAGCGGCCGCAGGCCGAGCACGCGGTGGCCTGCACGTCCCCGCTGGGCGTCGACCCGGCGTCGGTGGTGGCCGTGGAGATCGCGGCCTGGCGCTCGCGGCCGGCGGCGTTCGTCGTGCACACGACGCCGACGGGCGGCGAGGTCGTCGTGGTGGCGCTGGACTGCACGCCCGGGGACGAGGCCCTGAGCACGGTGCCGGTGCCCTCCTGAGGCCCCTCGCGCGGGAACACTGGACCCCTACGATCGGTTGAGCAGTCAGCACGGCACCCCGGGCAGCGGGGTCCGGCACCGATCGAGGGAAGCAGGTCCGCACAGGTGAGCACCACCAACGAGATCCGCAACGTCATCGTCGTGGGCTCGGGGCCTGCCGGGTACACCGCCGCCCTGTACGCGGCCCGTGCGGAGCTGCGGCCGCTGGTCTTCGAGGGCTCGGTGACCGCCGGCGGTGCGCTCATGAACACCACCGAGGTCGAGAACTTCCCCGGCTTCCCCGGCGGGGTCATGGGCCCGGACCTCATGGACAACATGCGCGCCCAGGCCGAGAAGTTCGGTGCGGAGCTCGTGACCGACGACGTCGTCGACGTCCGCCTCGACGGTGACGTCAAGGAGGTCACGACCGGTGGCGGCCAGACCTACCGCGCCCACTCCGTGATCCTCGCGCTGGGGTCGGCGTACCGCGAGCTCGGGCTGCCCGACGAGAAGCGGCTGTCCGGTCGCGGCGTCAGCTGGTGCGCCACCTGCGACGGGTTCTTCTTCCGCGAGCAGGACATCGTCGTCGTCGGCGGCGGTGACTCCGCGGTCGAGGAGGCGACGTTCCTGACGCGCTTCGCCCGCACGGTGACGATCGTGCACCGCCGCGGCGAGCTGCGCGCCTCGCGCATCATGGCCAAGCGCGCCGAGGAGAACCCGAAGATCCGGTTCGCGTGGAACTCCGAGGTCGTCGGCATCACCGGTGAGGAGCGGGTCGAGGGCCTGACGCTGCGGGACACCGTGACGGGCCAGACCCGCGAGATCGCCGCGACGGCGCTGTTCATCGCCATCGGCCACGAGCCCCGCACGGACCTCGTGAAGGGCCAGGTCGACCTGGACGAGAACGGCTTCGTCCTCGTCGAGGGCCGCTCCACCCGGACGAACCTGCCCGGCGTGTTCGCCGCGGGCGACGTCGTCGACCACGAGTACATGCAGGCCATCACCGCCGCGGGCATGGGCTGCTCGGCCGCCCTGGACGCCGAGCGGTACCTCGCCGCCCGCGGTGACGCCGGGCTGGAGCAGCCCGCCCGCGAGGAGACCGACCCGGCGGTGCCCACCGCCGAGACCGTCGCCCGCCCCCAGCTCTGATCCCCGAGAACCCAGGAGGAACACCGTGAGTGCCACCGCCGCCGTCACCGACGACACCTTCGACGCGCAGGTCCTGCAGTCGGACAAGCCCGTCCTCGTCGACTTCTGGGCGCCCTGGTGCGGCCCGTGCCGCCAGGTCGCCCCGATCCTGGAGGAGATCGCCGCCGAGCACGGCGAGAAGCTGACCGTGGTGAAGGTCAACACCGACGAGAACCCGCGCATCGCCGCGAAGTACGGCGTGACGTCGATCCCGACGCTCAACGTGTACTCCGGCGGTGAGGTCGTGAAGACGATCATCGGCGCGCGGCCCAAGCCCGTGCTGCTGAAGGAGCTCGAGGACTTCGTCGACTGACGACGGGTCCCCCCGACGGCCGGTACCCCCTTGGGGTACCGGCCGTCGTCACGTGGGGGCCACCCCGGTGAGGGTGGGCAGGCGCACGCTGCCCAGGAGTCGTTCGAGGGCGGCTTCGACGTCCTCGCGCCACGACAGCGCGTTCTTCAGCTCCAGCCGCAACCGCGGGTACCGGTGGTGGGGCCGGACCACCGTGAACCCCACCGACTCCAGCAGGTGCCCCGGCAGCACGCACGGTTCCCCGTGCTCGTGCGCGGACTCCCCGCTGCCGTCGCCCCCCACCGCGGCCGGCCCGCCGCCGAAGACCTCCACGGCCTTCGCCCCGCGCTGCGTGAGGTCCTTCGCCGCGCCCTGCAGCAGCATCCGCGCCAGGCCCTCACCGCGGAAGGCCGGTTCGATCCAGCCCGTCGTGAGCAGCACCGCGTCCCCCGACACCGGCGAGGTCGGGAACCGCGTCGAGGACGGGACGTACTCCGGCGGGGCGTACATGACGAACCCGACGGGCTGGTCGTCGACGTAGACGAGCCGCCCGCAGGGCCCCCACTGCAGCAGGACCGTGGAGACCCACGCCTCCTTCTCGAAGTCCGGGTAGCCCGCTTCCGCCGCGCGCTGCGCCGCGGTCTCGTCCAGCTCCCAGAAGACGCACTGCCGGGACTGCTTGGGCAGGTCCGCGACCGTGTCGAGCGTCAGCGGCGCCATGCGACGACCCACCGGGCGGGCCTCCCGTCTCGAGCGAAGGTTGTGCGGGGCGTTCCCTTTCACCGGTGCGCCCGGCGCACCCGGGGTGGCAGGCTCGTGGTGAGCTCCGCACCCGGAGCGACCATCTCACAGTGCCGTCACGCTGAGCCACAGGAGGCCGCCATGAGCCAGTACCCGCCGACCCCGAGTCCCGGTGACGCGCACCCCGCGTCCGCCGCGGCCGGGGCCGGGGCGGCTGCTGGCTCCCGCCTGGACCGCTGGGTGGGCACCTACGCCCGGCGCACGGCCTCGATGACGGCCTCGGAGATCCGCGCCCTGTTCGCCGTGGCGAACCGGCCCGAGGTCGTGTCCCTGGCCGGGGGCATGCCCTACCTGCCGGCCCTGCCCCTGGACGCCCTCGCCGACCTCACCGCGCGCCTGGTCGCCGAGAAGGGCGCCGTCGCCCTGCAGTACGGCTCCGGGCAGGGCGAGGAACGGCTGCGGGAGCAGATCGTCGAGGTCATGAGGCCGCAGGGCATCGAGGCCCACCCCGACGACGTCGTCGTCACGACGGGGTCCCAGCAGGCCCTGGACCTGGTCTCGCGCGTCTTCCTCGACCCCGGGGACGTGGTGCTGGCCGAGGCGCCCAGCTACGTGGGGGCGCTGGGGGTGTTCCGCAGCTACCAGGCGCAGGTCGAGCACGTCCCCCTCGACCACGACGGGCTCCAGCCGGCCGCGCTGGAGGAGGCCCTGACGCGGCTGGCGCGCGCGGGGAAGCGGGTGAAGTTCCTCTACACCGTGCCCAACCACCACAACCCCGCGGGCGTGACGCTCTCGCTGGGACGCCGCCACGAGGTGCTGGCCATCGCGCGGCGGCACGGCCTGCTGGTCCTGGAGGACGACCCGTACGCCCTGCTCGGCTTCGACGGCGACCCGCTGCCGGCGCTGCGCTCGATGGACGCCGACCACGTCGTGCACCTGGGGTCCTTCTCCAAGACGTTCGCCCCCGGGTACCGCGTCGGCTGGGCCGTCGCCCCGCACGCCGTGCGGGACAAGCTCGTCCTGGCCTCGGAGTCGGCGATCCTGTGCCCGACGTCCTTCGGGCAGTTCGCGATCGCCGAGTACCTGTCCTGCCACGACTGGCTGGGCCAGGTGAAGGTCTTCCGGGAGCTGTACCGGGAGCGGCGCGACGCCCTGCTGGCCGCGCTGTCCGCGCACCTGCCGCATGCGACCTGGACCCACCCCCGCGGCGGGTTCTACGTGTGGCTGACCCTGCCCGAGGGGCTGGACAGCGGGGCGATGCTGCCGCGCGCGGTCACCGGCCGCGTCGCGTACGTGCCCGGGCGCGCCTTCTACGCCGACGGGACGGGTCAGCGGTTCCTGCGGCTGTCGTACTGCTTCCCGACGGCCGAGCGGATCACCGAAGGCGTGCGCCGGCTGGCCGGTGTCGTGCGAGACGAGCTGGAGGTGGTCCAGATGTTCGGGCCCACGGCTCCCCGCGCCGGCCGCCCCGCGGTCGACGGGCCCGGCCCGGAGCTGGCGTGAACGACGTGAGCGTCGCCGTCCTGGCCGGCGGGCTGTCCCACGAGCGCGACGTCTCGCTGCGCTCGGGGCGGCGGGTCGCCGAGGCGCTGCGTTCCTCCGGGTTCGACGTGAGCGTCCTCGACGCCGACGCGCACCTGCTGCCGCGGCTGGCCGCCGACCGGCCCGACGTCGTGTGGCCCGTGCTGCACGGCGCCATCGGGGAGGACGGTGCCCTGCGCGACGTCCTGGAGGTCCTCGGGGTGCCCTACGTCGGGTCCGGGCCCGCGGCGTGCCGGCTCGCGTGGGACAAGCCCATCGCCCAAGCGCTCGTGCAGGCGGCGGGCATCGCGGTGCCCCCGTCCCTGGCGCTGCCGCAGGCGACGTTCCGCGACCTCGGGGCGCAGCCCGTGCTGGCCGCGGCCGCCGACTGGGCCGGTTTCCCGCTCGTCGTGAAGCCCAGCCGCGGGGGGTCGGCGCTGGGCGTCGCGGTGGTCGGTGACACCCGGGACCTGGCCCGGGCCGTGGTCGACGCGTTCGCCTACGGCGACACCGCCGTCGTGCAGCGCTTCGTCCCGGGCACCGAGGTCGCCGTCTCCGTCGTGGAGGTCGCCGGCGAGCTGCACGTCCTGCCCGCGGTCGAGGTCGTCGCCGACGGCGGGGCCTACGACTACGCGGCCCGCTACACCGCGGGGGCGACCGAGTTCTTCGCCCCCGCGCGCCTGAGCCCCGCCGTCGCCGAGCGGGTCGCCGGGGCCGCCCGCCGGGTGCACGGGACGCTGGGCCTGCGGCACCTGTCCCGCGTCGACTTCATCGTCCCGGCCTCGGGCGACCCGGTCTTCCTGGAGGCCAACGCCGCCCCCGGGATGACCGAGACGTCCCTGCTGCCCCAGGCCGCCGCAGCGGCCGGGATCGCTCTCGACGTCCTGTACCGCGGGATCGTCGAGAGCGCCCTGCGCTAGTTCGCGCTGCCGAGCAGCCGCAGGATCCGGTCGAGGTCCTCCTCGCCGGCGAAGTCGACCGTGAGCCGACCCCGGGTGCGACCCATCGTGATCTTCACCCGGGTGTCGAGCCGGTCCGCGAGCTGCGTGGCGCGCGCCTCCAGCTCGGGCTGCGGCTGGACCGGGTTGCGGCGGCGCGGGGCGGTCTCGGCGTCGCCGAGGGCGATCATCTCCTCCACGGCTCGGACCGAGAGCCCCTCGGCGACGACGCGCTGCGCGAGGCGTTCCATCGCCGCGCCGTCCTCCAGCGACAGCAGCGCCCGCGCGTGGCCGGCGCTGAGGACACCCGCCGCCACCCGGCGCTGCACCAGGGGCGGCAGCTTCATGAGGCGCAGCGTGTTGCTGATCTGCGGCCGGGAGCGGCCGATGCGCGAGGCGAGGTCCTCGTGGGTGCAGCCGAAGTCCTCCAGCAGCTGCTGGTAGGCCGCCGCCTCCTCCAGGGGGTTCAGCTGGCTGCGGTGCAGGTTCTCCAGCAGCGCGTCGCGCAGCAGGTCGTCGTCGGCGGTCTCCCGGACGATCGCGGGGACGGTGGCGAAGCCGGCCTCCGTCGTGGCGCGCCAGCGCCGCTCCCCCATGACGAGCTCGTAGCGCGGCGAGCCGTCCTCGGCGGCCGCCACGGGCCGGACGACGATGGGCTGCAGCACGCCGATCTCGCGGATCGAGTGCACGAGCTCGGCCAGGTCGTCCTCGTCGAACACCGTCCGCGGCTGCCGCGGGTTCGGCGTGATGGCCGCGACGGGGATCTCCGCGAAGCGGGCGCCCGGGACGTCCACGAGGTCGTCAGCGGCCACGAGGGACGCTGCCGCCGCCTCGGCTGCCGCCTGCGGCTGTTCGGGCTCCTGGGGGGCGTCCACGGCTTCCGGGAGGAGCTCCTGAACCGCCGGCGCCTCGGGCGCCTCCTGAACCGGGACGTCGGTCGTCACGACAGCCAGGTCGCCGACGCGCTCCTCGTGGGCCTCCTCGACGACCGGCTCCTCGACGGGACGCTGGTCGAAGAAGACGTCGAACGGGCGGGCCGCCGGCCGCATGGCGGGCGGGACGGTGGACGTCCCGGCACCGGTCCGGTTCGCCGTGGTGGTCGCCGGTCCCCCGCTGGGGATGAGGGCACCGAGCCCACGGCCCAGACCACGTCGCTTGTCGCTCACGCTCCACCTTCCTTCGACGCGGTACCGCGTCGTGTCGCCAGGCCGTCCGTCCACCGCGCCCACGGGTCAGCCACCGCGGGCGGCGCGCCCACGCCAGCATCCCCCTCGACCTCGGCACCCTCGTGCACGCCACGCTGGGCCATTTCGCGCGCCGCCTCCAGGTAGGCCAGCGCCCCCGAGGACAGCGGGTCGTAGGCCATGACCGTCTGGCCGTGGCTGGGCGCCTCGGAGATGCGCACCGACCGCGGGACCAGCGAGCGCAGCACCTGCTCCCCGAAGTGCTGCCGGACCTCCTCGACGACCTGCGCCGCCAGGCGCGTGCGGCCGTCGTACATGGTCAGCAGGATGGTCGTGACGGCCAGGTCCGGGTTGAGGTGCTCCTGGATGAGTTCGATGTTGGCCAGCAGCTGGCTCAGCCCCTCCAACGCGTAGTACTCGCACTGGATGGGGATCAGCACCTCGGGCGCCGCGACGAAGGCGTTGATGGTCAGCAGCCCCAGGCTGGGCGGGCAGTCGATGAGGACGTAGTCCACCCGCCGCTCACCGGCCTGCGCGAGCCCCTTGAAGTACTTCGCCACCGCCCGCTGCAGGCGCGACTCACGGGCGACCATCGAGACGAGCTCGATCTCCGCGCCGGCCAGGTCGACGGTCGCGGGGGCGCACCACAGGTCGGGCGCCTCCTCGCACTTCTGCACGACCTCCCCCAGCGGCTTGCCCTCGACGAGCACCTCGTACATGCCCGGGACGCCCGAGTGGTGGTCGATGCCGAGGGCGGTCGAGGCGTTGCCCTGCGGGTCCAGGTCGAGGACGAGCACCTTCAGGCCCGCCGCCGAGAGCGCCGAGGCGAGGTTGACCGCCGTCGTCGTCTTCCCCACGCCACCCTTCTGGTTGGCGATCGTCATGATGCGCGTCTGGGTGGGACGGGGGAACCGCTCGACCGCGCGCGCCGGGGGCGTTTCACGTGAAACGGGCGCGGGAACCTGGTCTTCAACCTCGAAGCTCTCCTCCGACTCCGGCGCGGTCTCCGGGAGTACCTCGTGGAGCTGGACGACGGGCGCCAGCGTTTCACGTGGAACATCGACGTCGGGAGCGTCGAGGAGAGCCACGGTCGGCTCGGCGTCGCCGGGCGTCGACGGGACGTCGGCGGGCGGAGCAGACTGAGACACCTCGACCGTTTCACGTGAAACACCGAGGGTCGTCTCGATCGGGGTGTCTTCGACCGCAGCGGGCGCGGCCAGCTCGGCTGGCTCGACCGGCTGAACCGGAGCGGCCGGCTCGACCGGAGCGGTCGGCTCGACTGGAGCGGTGGTTTCACGTGGAACGACGGCGACCTCCGGCTCGGCGATCGTCTCCGTTTCACGTGGAACATCGGTGGCCGGGTGCGCCGAGAGCCACCCCAGCTGCCCGTGGTTCCCCGTTGCGGGTCGCCCGAACCAGCCCAGCTGCGTCACGCGTTCGTTCCCTTCCATGGATCAACGGCGCCGAGCGCGCGGCGACCGACGTTTCGGAGTCGTGGGCGCCGAGGGAGAACGCAGAGGCCCGTGTCCCCGCGCGACGCGGACGACGGTGGTGCCGGACTCCTCGTCCGGACCCACCCGGAGGACTTCCGGCGTCTCGGTGATGCCCATCGCCTGCAGTGTCCCCGCCGCGGCGGCGATCTCCTCGGAGGCGCTCCGGCCCTTGATGGCGATGAGGTGCCCACCGGTCACCACGAGCGGCAGGGCCCAGCCGTACAGGGTCGCCAGCGGCGCGACGGCCCGGGCGGTGACGACCGAGGCGGAGAACTCGCCGCGCACGTCCTCGGCTCGTCCCCGGGCCACGGCCACCTGGTCGCGCAGGTCCAGCTCCGTGATGGCCTCGCGCAGGAAGGCGTACCGGCGCTCCAGGGGCTCGACGAGCCGCACCTGGACGTCAGGGCGGGCCAGCGCCAGCGGGATGCCCGGTAGCCCCGCACCGGACCCGATGTCGATCACCGACGCGCCCTCGTCGATCACCTCGCCGAGGTAGGCGCAGTTCAGCAGGTGGCGGTCCCACAGGCGCGGCACCTCCCGCGGACCGATCAGGCCCCGCTCGACACCGGCACCGGCGAGCAGGTCGCGGTAGACCTCGGCCTTGCCCGCGCGATCCCCGAAGACCCGGGTGATCTCTTCGACGGGGACCACTGCGGAGTCCCCCGGAACGACGGAGGGCGGTGGTGTTCCACGTGGAACACCACCGCCCTCAGGCACTTCATCCGACACCCCGTCACCCTATCGGCCGGGGGGCGGACGTCAGGTCACTCGTCCGTGGCCTGTGCATCCTCACCGGTCGTCGCCGCCGGGGTGGGCAGCACGACGACGCGGCGGCGCGGCTCCTCCCCCTCGGACTCGCTCGCCAGGCCGGCCGCGGCGACCGCGTCGTGGACGACCTTGCGCTCGAAGGCCGGCATCGGGTCGAGGCGCTCGGCGGTGCCGCTCGCCTGGACGCGGGCGACGACCTCCTGGGCCAGGCGGACCAGCGCGCCCCGCTTGGTGGAGCGGTGACCGGCGACGTCCAGCATCAGGCGCGTGCGGTCGCCGGTCTGCGCCTGGACGGCCAGCCGGGTGAGTTCCTGCAGCGCGTCGAGGACCTCACCGTCGTCCCCCACGAGGCGCTTGAGCGCGGGCGTCCCCGCGTCGTCGGCGACGATCGCGACCGAGGCGCGGCCGTTCTCGATGTCGATGTCGATGTCACCGTCGAGGTCGACGATGTCGAGGAGCTCCTCGAGGTAGTCGGCGGCGATGTCGCCCTCCTCCTCGAGACGGCTCTTCGTCGACCCCTTGCGACGGGGTTCCTCGGTCGTCTCGACGTCGGTGGTCGTCACCGGGGTCGCCTCGACCGCGTCCGTCGTGTCGTTCACACGTCCTCCTGGCTGGTGTGGCGGTGGAGCTGGTCTGTGGGGGTCGTCAGCGGTTGGGGCCCTGGCTCGACCGCGAGCCGCCCGGACGGCGCTGCTCGCGGCTGTTGCCGCGCTTGGGCTGCTGGCGCTGCCGCCGGGCCGGGGCCGCGGTGGTGTGCTCGGCCGTGGTCCCGGTCCCGTTCGCCGCCGGGGTGTCCGTGCTCAGGACCTGCCCGCGCCGGGCGGCACGGCGGGCGCGGCGCTCCTCCAGCTCCTTCTCGGCGAGAGAGCCCGGGTTCGGCATGCGGCGGATGACGAAGAACTGCTGCCCCATGGACCAGACGTTGGTCGTGAGCCAGTAGAGGAGGACACCGATGGGGAAGTTGACGCCCGAGACCGCGAAGATGATCGGCAGCACGTAGAGCATCAGCTTCTGCTGCTGCGCGAAGGGGTTGCCCTCCATCGAGGCCGAGGACGTGTTCTTGGCCATCAGCTGCTTCTGCGTGACGAACTGCGACGCAGACATGAGGACGATCATCACGGCCGTCAGGACGATGGCGTTCCAGTCGCCCGAGCCCCACGACTTCATGAAGACGTCGGACAGCTGAGCGCCGAAGATCGTCGCCTGGTCGGCCTGGTCGACCAGCGTCTGGTCCAGCGGGCCGATCGTCTTGCCCTGACCGATGCCGTTCAGCGTGTGGAACAGCGCCAGGAAGATGGGCGACTGGAGCAGGATCGGCAGGCAGCTCGCCATCGGGTTCGTCCCCGACGTGCGGTACAGCGCCATCATCTCCTGCTGCATGGCCTGCCGGGACGCCGGGTCGTTCTTGCCCTTGTACTTCTGCTGGATCTTGCGCATCTCCGGCTGGATGACCTGCATCCCGCGCATGGCCTTGATCTGCTTGACGAACAGCGGGATCAGGAGGATGCGGATGACGACCACGAGGCCGACGATGGACAGCGACCAGGCGGCCCCACCGGCCGGGTCGAACCCGATGAGGGTGAAGAGGTCGTGGAACCGCACCATGATCCACGCCACCACCCACTGGATCGGGTGCAGCAGGGAGTAGAAGAAGTCGATCATCGGGCGGTTTGTCCTCTCACAGGGTTCGGGCTCACGGGGCCTCGGCCCGTGAGTGGCCCTTCGGCGGAACGGGGTCCACGCCCCCAGGGTTCCACGGGTGGCAGCGGAGGAGGCGCCGGACGGCCAGCCAGGTGCCGACGAGCGCCCCGCGGGTGCGCAGCGCCTCGACGGCGTACGCGGAGCAGGAGGGGTAGAAGCGGCAGGTGGGGCCGAGGAGGGGGGAGACGAACAACTGGTAGGTCCGCACCAGCAGGACCAGCAGCCCCGCCGGCCACCGCAGCGGGTGCCACCAGGTGCGCCCGTTCACGGCCGGTCGGCCCCGAGGCCCAGCCGGCGCAGGCCCCGGTCGACGTCGACCGCCAGTTCCGCCGAGGTCGCCGTCCCGGCGGCGGGCAGGGCCCGCACCACGAGGAGCCCCCCGGTGGCGGGCAGGACGCCCAGCCGGGCGGAGCAGACGTGCCGCAACCGGCGTTGCGTGCGGTGCCGCACGACGGAGCCGCCCACGGCCTTGGACACGACGAAGCCCACCCGGGTGGGGTGGGCTCGGTCGGTCGCGGCCCAGTGCAGGACCAGGCGCTGTGTCCCCGCGCGCCGGCCGTTCCTCAGGGCGACGGTGAAGTCGTCCCGGTGGCGAAGACGGTGCTTCGCAGCAAGCACGCGGGGGTGAGGGGTCGGGTCAGGCGGAGATCGCCGCGCGGCCCTTGGCGCGACGCGCCGAGAGGATGGCGCGGCCGGCGCGGGTGCGCATGCGCAGACGGAAGCCGTGCACCTTGGCGCGACGACGGTTGTTCGGCTGGAAGGTGCGCTTGCTCACGTTGATGCTCCTGGGACTCGTGCGGGCGGGCCCCGCCGGGAAGCCCGCGCAGGTCGCGGTGAGCGACCCGGCAGGCGGTGCGGAGCACAATCCCCAGCAGGGTACGGTCCGCGACGCACCCTGGTCAAAGCGCGCGCAGGGACCGCCAGCCCCGGCGGCCCGGTCGTCCACAGGCCGTCCCGGCGGGAGCGTGGCGGGCGGTGCGAGGAAGGTACCGTTCGTCTTCAGGTCCGGTGGTACGACCCACCGCACCGAGGTCCTCGACGGCCGGTCCGGGTCCCGCCGCAGGTGGGGAGCCCGTCGCCGCGGTCGTCGCACGTCCTGCGGGCAGCGGCGAGGGGGACGGCACTTGAACGGTGGCCGTCGACGTTGTTACGGTCCCGCTCGACGTGCCGACGCCCGCATCCGGTCGAGGTGCCAGCGGCGGGCCGTTCGTCGCACCCTTCCGTCATGCACAGCTGTGGACAGGGGTGTGGATGAGCACCCGTCGAACGGATCCGGTACGACGGGAGAGGGCTCGAGTGGAGACCGACGGAGGGGACTTCCCCAGCGTCTGGGAGCGCGCGGTCGCGCAGCTGGACGACGGGGGGATCACGCCCCACCAGCGCGCCTTCGTCCGCCTCACCCGCCCCCTGGGCCTGCTCGACGGGACGGCGCTGCTGGCGGTGCCGAACGACCTGACCAAGGACGTCATCGAGCAGAAGGTCCGCGAGCCGCTGACGCGGGCGCTGTCCGACGCGTACGGGTCGGCCATCCGGCTGGCCGTGACCGTGGACCCCTCGATCGGGCAGGTGCTGACGCCCGAGCGCACGGGGGAGCGCTCCGGCGCCGACGGCGTCCCCAGCGTCGAGCGCGAGCGGGTGGCCGCCGCGACGGCCCTGGAGTCCGAGGCGACCGGCCCGCTGCAGGACGACCGCCACCCCGGTGCGGTCCGCGGGCTGGACGAGGGGTCCCCCCTCGACGACTCCGACCCGGACCTGCTGTTCACCGGCTACAAGGTCGACCGCGGCCCCGGGACGGGGCGGCAGGTGCCGCGCAACCGGTCCACGAAGGTCGAGAACTCCCGGCTGAACCCGAAGTACATCTTCGAGTCCTTCGTCATCGGCGCCAGCAACCGCTTCGCCCACGCCGCGGCCGTCGCCGTCGCCGAGGCCCCCGCCAAGGCGTACAACCCGCTGTTCATCTACGGCGAGTCCGGTCTGGGCAAGACCCACCTGCTGCACGCCATCGGGCACTACGCGCAGAACCTGTACCCGGGCGTGCAGGTGCGGTACGTGAACTCCGAGGAGTTCACCAACGACTTCATCAACTCCATCCGCGACGACAAGGCCCAGGCGTTCCAGCGCCGGCACCGCGACGTCGACGTCCTCCTCATCGACGACATCCAGTTCCTGTCGAACAAGGTCCAGACGCAGGAGGAGTTCTTCCACACCTTCAACACGCTGCACAACGCGAGCAAGCAGGTCGTGATCACCTCCGACCTGCCGCCCAAGCAGCTGTCGGGGTTCGAGGAGCGGATGCGCAGCCGCTTCGAGTGGGGCCTCATCACCGACGTCCAGCCGCCGGACCTCGAGACCCGCATCGCCATCCTGCGCAAGAAGGCCATCGGGGAGCGCCTGGAGGTCCCCGACGACGTCAACGAGTACATCGCCTCGAAGATCTCCTCGAACATCCGGGAGCTGGAGGGCGCGCTCATCCGCGTCACGGCCTTCGCGAGCCTGAACCGCCAGCCGGTCGACATGAGCCTGGCCGAGATCGTGCTGCACGACCTCATCCCCAACGACGAGACGCCGGAGATCACCGCGTCGGCGATCATGGGCCAGACCGCGTCCTACTTCAGCGTGACGCTGGAGGACCTGTGCGGGACGTCGCGCTCGCGCACGCTCGTCACGGCCCGGCAGATCGCCATGTACCTGTGTCGCGAGCTCACCGAGCTGTCCCTGCCCAAGATCGGCCAGCACTTCGGCGGCCGCGACCACACGACGGTCATGCACGCCGAGCGCAAGATCAAGCAGCAGATGGCCGAGCGGCGCAGCACGTACAACCAGGTCACGGAGCTGACCAACCGCATCAAGAAGCAAGCCGGCGCCTGACCGCGTCCCCGGGGCTCCGCACGACGCGGTGCGGGCGCCCGGCGCGGGCCCGTGACGTCCCCGACGGCCTGACAGCCGGCTCGAACCCCTCCCGACCCCGCTGAGGGGTCCACCGGCCTCCCCTGGCCCTGCTGCCGCCCGCAGGCCGCCGGAGGAGCCCGTCGAGGCCTCAGGGAGCCCCTGAGCCCCCACGGAGCCCTTCCCCCGCGCGTCCGGGGCACCCGCGCGCCGTCGCCGGGCCGTCCCCCTCCACCGCCGGCGCCGAGCGCCCCGGCGGGTGAGCACCGCGTCCCGAACGGTGACGTCCCCACCCCCGCGAGCTCTGTCCACAGTTGTCCACATCCTGGGGACAGACGTGTGGACAAAGCTGCCGCCGACGGTGGACAACCCCGTGGACGCAGCGTGGACACCGTGGGGACCGCCTGGGGACGACGGTGGACGACGGCCGGCGAGCGCACGCACCTGTGGACGGCCGGGCCGACGGGTCCACGGGTCGTCCACACCCCTAGAACGGCCCGAATCGGCCTTTGACCTGCGACGACGCCTCGTCGTCCACAGCGTGCACAAGGGTGACTACGACGACTGATCCCTCTACGGTGAAGGTCGACGACCCACGTCCAGTGTGGACTGACTGTGGGGAAGGCGGCCCGGACGGACCGGTGGACCGGTCGGGGTCGAGGTGGTGTTCGAACAAGCTGTGCCGACGCTCCCCGCCGACGGTCACGCTGAGTGACCAGAGCGGGAGGGGCTGACGGTGGGCGGTGGAGGGGCCTGCGCGCCGGCCCGGAGCCTCGACTACTGTCGGAAGCCGCCTCCCTGGACCGCCCGCTGGACCAGGTGCCCCGAGGCTGGACACGCAGGACGACTGGAAGGCGGTGCCTGGTGGAGTTGCAGGTCGAGCGCGACGTGCTGGCCGACGCCGTCGCGTGGGCGGCCCGGGCTCTGCCCTCGAGGCCGCCGGTGCCGGTGCTCGCCGGGGTGCTCCTGGAGGCCACGGACGAAGGCGCCCTGAAGCTGTCCACGTTCGACTACGAGGTCTCCGCCCGCGTCGAGCTGCCCGCCGACGTGCGCACCGCGGGCCGGGTGCTCGTCTCCGGCCGCCTGCTCGCCGACATCTCCCGGAGCCTGCCCAACCGCCCGGTGACCCTGACGACCGAGGGGTCGAAGGTCGTCGTGACGTGCGGCGCCAGCCGGTTCACGCTCCTGACGATGACGGTCGACGAGTACCCCGCGCTGCCGCAGCTGCCCGACGCCTCCGGGCAGGTCGCCGGCGGGGAGTTCACCGAGGCCGTCGCCCAGGTGACCATCGCCGCGAGCCGCGACGAGACGCTGCCGATCCTCACGGGCGTCCGGATGGAGATCGAGGGCGACAAGCTGACGCTCCTGGCGACCGACCGGTACCGCCTGGCGGTCCGCGAGCTGCGCTGGAACCCCAGCACCCCCGACATCTCCGCCGTCGCGCTCGTGCGCGCCCGCACGCTGTCCGACGTGGCCCGCTCGCTCGGGTCCTCCAGCAGCCTCACCCTGGCCCTGGCCGACGGCAAGAGCGACCTCATCGGCTTCCAGGCCGGGGGCCGCTACTCGACCTCGCTGCTGGTCGACGGCGAGTACCCCAAGGTCCGTGCGCTGTTCCCGGCCGAGTCGCCGACGCACGCGGTGGTCTCCACCGCGGCCTTGACCGAAGCGGTCAAGCGCGTCGCGCTCGTGGCCGAGCGCAACACCCCCGTCCGCTTGCGCTTCGAGGACGGCGTGCTGTCCTTGGAAGCGGGGCAGGGGGAGGACGCGCAGGCGACGGAGGCCCTGGAGGCCACCCTCGTCGGCGAGTCCATCGCCATCGCGTTCAACCCGCAGTTCCTGCTGGACGGCCTCGGCGCGCTCGCCGCGCCGTTCGCCCGGCTCTCGTTCACCCAGGCGACCCGCCCGGCGGTCCTCACGGGTCAGCAGGACCTGGACGGGGACGACGACGACAGCTACCGGTACCTCCTGATGCCGGTCCGCCTCGCCGGCTGAGCCGGCACCACCACTGCCCGGCTCACGCGGCCGGGCGCGAGAAGGGAAGCGTCTGGCCATGCACATCGGTCTCGTCGGTCTCGGCAAGATGGGCGGGAACATGCGTACCCGCCTCCGTGACAAGGGCATCGAGGTCACGGGGTACGACCCGAACCCGGACGTCACCGACGTCCCGTCGCTGGCGGCCCTCGTGGAGTCCCTGCCCTCGCCGAAGGTCGTCTGGGTGATGGTCCCCTCGGGCAAGATCACCCGCGACACGGTCGCGAACCTGGCCCCGCTCCTGAAGGACGGCGACCTGGTCATCGACGGCGGCAACTCCAAGTGGACCGACGACGAGGTCAACGCCAAGCTGCTCGCCGAGCGCGGCACCGGCTACCTCGACTGCGGCGTCTCCGGCGGCGTGTGGGGCAAGGACAACGGCTACGGCCTCATGGTCGGCGGCGCCAAGGGCCACGTGGACCTCGCGATGCCGATCTTCGACGCCCTGCGCCCCGAAGGCCCCCGCGAGGAGGGCTTCGTCCACGCCGGCGGCGTCGGCGCGGGCCACTACTCGAAGATGGTGCACAACGGCATCGAGTACGGCCTCATGCACGCCTACGCCGAGGGCTACGAGCTGCTCGAGGCGAAGGGGATCATCCACGACGTCCCGGCCGTCTTCAAGGCCTGGACCCGCGGCACCGTCGTCCGCTCCTGGCTGCTGGACCTCATGGTCCGCGCGCTGGAGGAGGACCCCAAGCTGGACAACATCCGCGGGTACGCGCAGGACTCCGGCGAGGGCCGCTGGACGCTGGAGCAGGCCATCGAGAACGCCGTGCCCATGCCGGTGCTCGCCGCGGCGCTGTTCGCCCGGTTCTCCTCGCGCCAGGAGGACTCGCCCTCGATCAAGGCCGTCGCCGCGCTGCGCAACCAGTTCGGCGGCCACGCGGTCACCTCCGCCGGGCCCAGCTCGGGCACGGGCTCGACCGGCCACTGATCCCGACGGGCTGACCCGCGTGCACGTCGCGCACCTCTCGCTCGTCGACTACCGCTCCTACCCGCACCTCGAGCTCGACCTCCGTCCCGGGACGACGACCTTCGTCGGCCTCAACGGGCAGGGGAAGACGAACCTCGTCGAGGCCGTCGGGTACGTCGCGACGCTGGGCAGCCACCGGGTCTCCGGTGACGCCCCGCTCGTGCGACAGGGGGCGGAGCGCGCCGTCGTGCGGACCGAGCTGGTGCGCGGCGGGCGGCGCGCGCTGGTCGAGCTGGAGATCACCCCGGGGAAGGCGAACCGGGCCCGGCTGAACCGCAACCCGGTCCGCCGGACCCGGGACGTGCTCGGCGTGCTGCGCACGGTCCTGTTCGCCCCGGAGGACCTCGCCCTCGTCAAGGGCGACCCCGCCGAGCGGCGCCGGTACCTCGACGAGCTGCTCGTGACGCGCTGGCCGCGGGTGGCCGGCGTCCGCGCCGACTACGACCGCGTCCTGCGCCAGCGGGGGGCGCTGCTGAAGTCCGCGGGCGGGGCCGTGCGCTCGGGGCGGGCCGAGACCCACACCCTGGACGTGTGGGACGAGCACCTGGCCGCGACGGGGTCGGAGCTGCTGGCGGCGCGGCTGGCGCTGCTGGCGGACCTGCGCGACCCCGCGGGGGAGGCCTACCGGTCGGTGAGCCGGGGGCAGGGCGACCTGGAGCTGGGGTACCGCTCGTCGCTGCCGCTGCTGGCCGAGGGCGTCGCGACCACCCCCGGCGGGGCGACCCCGAGCCCGGAGGAGCTGCGGCTGGCCCTGCTGGCCTCGATGGCCGAGCAGCGCAAGGCCGAGCTCGACCGCGGGGTGTGCCTGGTCGGCCCGCACCGCGACGACCTGGTGCTGACCCTGGGCGGGATGCCCGCCAAGGGGTACGCCAGCCACGGCGAGAGCTGGTCGGTGGCCCTGGGGCTGCGGCTGGCCAGCTACCGCCTGCTGCTCGAGGACGACGTGCTGGAGGACCCCGGCGGGCCCGTGCTGATCCTCGACGACGTCTTCGCCGAGCTCGACGTCGGCCGGCGCGAGCGGCTGGCGGAGGTCGTGGCCGACGCCGAGCAGGTCCTCGTGACGGCGGCGGTGCCCGAGGACGTCCCCGCCGCCCTGCGCGGGGACCGCGCCGACCGGGTCCACGTGAGCACGGGTGCCGCGGTCCGGGAGGACGGCGGTGACTGACCAGCCCGGCGAGCAGCCCGGCGAGGGACCCGACGCGGGTCCCGGTGAGGGACCCGCGCCGGACGACGCCGGGCAGGCCCCGGACGAGACGACCGGCGCGGACCTGGCGCGGACCGCGCTGGGCCGGGCCCGCGCCGCCGCGGCCGCCAAGGGCCTGCGGCCCGGGCGCGTGCCGCTGGGCGGCCGGGCGTTCGGGGACGACCGCACGGGCCGGGGGCCGCGCCGGGGTGACGCGTCGGCCCGGTCGGGGGCCTGGCCCGACGCCCGCGACCCGCAGAGCCTGGACGCCACCCTGGGCCGGCTGGTGGGGGAGCGCGGCTGGGAGCAGCCCGTGGCCGTCGGCGGGGCCTTCGGCCGCTGGGACGTCGTCGTGGGCCCCGAGCTCGCGGGGCACTGCGCGCCGGAGTCGCTCAAGGACGGCACGCTCGTGGTGCGCGCCGAGTCCACGGCCTGGGCCACCCAGGTGCGGCTGCTGACCAGCCACCTCGTGCGCCGGCTGGACGAGGAGCTGGGCCACGGGGTGGTGACGAAGGTCGTGGTGCGGGGGCCCAAGGGGCCGTCGTGGCGCAAGGGCGGCCGGTCCGCCCCGGGGGGCCGCGGACCCCGCGACACCTACGGCTGACCCCGCCGCCCGAGGGGGCCGAACGGCCGGAGGTGACCTGGGACGGCCCAGGAACGCTCGACCCCCCGGTACGTGGTCCCCCACGTCACCGGGGGTTGAACCGCTCAGGAGCCTCGCTGGGGTGCTCGTAGCGCGAGGAAGCGCTCGATCCGGGGTAGACTGAGGGGGAATCCGGCGGTCGTCACGGGCCCTCCTCGGAGATTCAGCGCGCGGGGCTCCCCAGCCCTGGACGCTGCCCGCGCCGACCGCCTCGACGCGGAGGGAGCACACCCGCTCGTGCCTGACGAAGAGACGCAAGGTCCCGAGGGCGTCGCCCCGGAGGACGCCCCCTCGTTGGCCGACGCGGTCGCCCCCGACGGTGCGCCGAACCCGGAGTACGGCGCCGACGCCATCACCGTCCTCGAGGGTCTCGAGGCCGTCCGCAAGCGTCCCGGCATGTACATCGGCTCCACGGGGGAGCGCGGTCTGCACCACCTCGTCGCCGAGATCGTCGACAACTCCGTCGACGAGGCGCTGGCGGGCTACTGCGACACGATCGACGTGACGCTGCTGGCCGACGGCGGCGTCCGCGTCGTCGACAACGGCCGTGGCATCCCGGTCGACGTCATGGCCGGTGAGGGCCGTCCGGCCGTCGAGGTCGTCCTGACGGTCCTGCACGCGGGGGGCAAGTTCGGCGGCGGCGGCTACGCCGTCTCCGGCGGTCTGCACGGCGTGGGCAGCTCCGTCGTCAACGCGCTGTCGACGCGGCTGGACGTCGAGGTCCGCCGCCAGGGCTTCGCGTGGCGCCAGTCCTACGAGCACGGCGTGCCGCTGGCGCCGCTGGAGAAGGGCGAGGCGACCGACGAGACCGGGACGACCATCACGTTCTGGGCCGACGGGGACATCTTCGAGACGACCGACTACTCGTACGAGACGCTGCGCACGAGCTTCCAGCAGCGCGCGTTCCTCAACAAGGGCCTGACGCTGACGCTGAAGGACGAGCGCGCGCACCCCGAGGACGAGGCGGCCGAGGGCTCGACCGACGAGAAGCCCCAGCGCGAGGTGAGCTACCGCTACGACGAGGGCCTCATCGACTACGTCAAGCACATCAACGCGCAGAAGAAGAACGAGCCGCTGCACGAGACGGTCATCTCGCTGGAGGCGGAGGACAAGGACAAGGGCATCGCGGTGGAGATCGCGATGCAGTGGACCACCGCCTACTCCGAGGCGGTCTTCACCTACGCCAACAACATCAACACCTCCGAGGGCGGCACGCACGAGGCGGGTTTCCGCACGGCGCTGACGAACCTGGTCATCGACTACGCCCGGTCGGCCAAGCCGGCCATCCTCAAGGAGAACGAGTCCCTCGACGGCTCCGACATCCGCGAGGGCCTGACGGCCGTCATCTCGGTGAAGCTGTCCGAGCCGCAGTTCGAGGGGCAGACGAAGACGAAGCTGGGCAACACCCTGGCCCGCACCTTCGTGCAGTCCCAGGTCCGCGAGCACCTCGGGCACTGGTTCCAGGCCAACCCCAAGGAGGCCTGGACGATCGCGAAGAAGGCGCAGTCGGCCTCGATCGCGCGCCAGGCCGCCCGCAAGGCGCGCGAGGCGAGCCGCAAGTCGCTGCTGGAGCGCAACTCGCTGCCGGGCAAGCTGAAGGACTGCCAGTCCAACAACCCCGCCGAGTGCGAGGTCTTCATCGTCGAGGGGGACTCCGCGGGCGGTTCGGCCACGCGCGGCCGGGACCCGCGCACCCAGGCGATCCTGCCGATCCGCGGGAAGATCCTGAACGTCGAGAAGGCCCGGCTGGACCGCGCCCTGGGCAACCAGGAGGTGCAGGCGCTCATCACGGCCTTCGGCACCGGCATCGGCGAGGACTTCAACCTCGACAAGCTGCGGTACCACAAGATCATCATCATGGCCGACGCCGACGTCGACGGTCAGCACATCCGGACGCTGCTGCTGACGCTGCTGTTCCGCTACATGAGCCCCCTCGTCGAGGGCGGTCACGTGTACCTGGCGCAGCCGCCGCTGTACCGCATCAAGTGGCTGGGCGGCACGGAGAACCACGAGTTCGCCTACTCCGACCGCGAGCGCGACGCGCTCATCGAGGCCGGTCTGGCCGCCGGCAAGAAGCTGCCCAAGGAGGGCCGGACCCAGCGCTACAAGGGTCTGGGCGAGATGAACTGGGACGAGCTGTCCGAGACGACGATGGACCGCACCCACCGCACCCTGCTGCAGGTGACCCTGGAGGACGCCGCCGCGGCGGACGCGGTGTTCTCGATCCTCATGGGGGAGGACGTGGAGTCCCGCCGCAGCTTCATCCAGCGCAACGCCCGAGACGTGAGGTTCCTCGACGTGTGACCTGGTTCCACGTGAAACAGCACCGGACGTCGCGACCTGAGAGGTACCACCCGTGAGCGAGAGCACCACCGAACCCCCCGCCGGCGACCGCGTCGAGCAGGTCGACCTGCAGGCCGAGATGCAGCGTTCGTACCTCGACTACGCGATGAGCGTCATCGTGTCGCGGGCGCTGCCCGACGTGCGGGACGGTCTCAAGCCCGTCCACCGCCGGGTGCTGTACGCGATGTACGACGGCGGGTACCGCCCCGACCGCGGGTACTCCAAGTGCGCCCGCGTCGTGGGTGACGTCATGGGTCACTACCACCCGCACGGCGACTCCTCGATCTACGACGCCCTCGTCCGCCTCGCGCAGGACTGGTCGCTGCGCTACCCGCTGGTCGACGGCCAGGGCAACTTCGGCTCGCCCGGCAACGACCCGGCCGCGGCCCCCCGGTACACCGAGTGCCGGATGGCGCCGCTGGCCATGGAGATGGTCCGGGACATCGACGAGGAGACCGTCGACTTCTCCCCGAACTACGACGGGCACACCACCGAGCCCGACGTGCTGCCCAGCCGGTTCCCGAACCTGCTGGTCAACGGCTCGGCCGGCATCGCCGTCGGCATGGCGACGAACATCCCCCCGCACAACCTGCGGGAGGTCGCCGACGGCGTGAAGTGGCTGCTGGACAACCCCTCCGCCTCCGACGACGAGCAGCTCACCGCGATGCTGCAGCGCATCAAGGGCCCGGACTTCCCGACCGGTGCGCACATCCTGGGCCAGCGCGGCATCGTCGACGCCTACCGCACCGGCCGCGGGTCCATCACGATGCGGGCCGTCGTCACCGTCGAGGAGATCCAGAACCGGACCTGCCTCGTCGTCAGCGAGCTGCCGTACCAGGTCAACCCGGACAACCTCGCCGAGAACATCGCGAACCTCGTCCGCGACGGCCGGCTCACCGGCATCGCCGACGTCCAGGACCACACCTCCGGCAAGACCGGTCAGCGGCTGGTCATCGTGCTGCGCCGCGACGCCGTCGCGAAGGTCGTGCTGAACAACCTCTACAAGCACACCCAGCTGCAGACGAACTTCGGCGCGAACATGCTGGCGCTGGTCGACGGGGTGCCGCGCACGCTGCCGATCCATGCCTTCCTCAAGCACTGGATCACCCACCAGCTCGACGTCGTCGTCCGGCGCACCCGGTTCCGGCTGCGCAAGGCCGAGGCCGAGGCGCACATCCTGCGCGGTCTGCTCAAGGCGCTCGACGTCCTCGACGAGGTCATCGCCCTCATCCGGGCCAGCGCGACGGTCGAGTCCGCCCGCGAGGGCCTCATGGAGCTGCTGGACATCGACGAGGAGCAGGCGCGCGCCATCCTCGACATGCAGCTGCGCCGCCTGGCCGCCCTGGAACGGCAGCGGCTCACCGACCGCTACGACACGCTCATGGCGATGATCGAGGACTTCAACGCGATCCTGGCCAGCCCCGAGCGGCAGCGGCAGATCGTCGGGGAGGAGCTCGCCGAGCTCGTCGAGCGGTACGGCGACGAGCGCCAGACGCAGATCCTGCCCTTCGAGGGCGACATGACCGCCGAGGACCTCATCCCCGTCGAGGACGTCGTCGTCACCGTGACCCGCGGCGGCTACGCCAAGCGCACCCGCACCGACCTGTACCGGGCCCAGCGCCGCGGTGGCCGGGGGGTGCGGGGGGCCTCGCTGCGCGAGGACGACGTCGTGGAGCACTTCTTCACCACGACGACCCACCACTGGCTGCTGTTCTTCACCAACCTGGGCCGGGTCTACCGCGCCAAGGGCTACGAGCTGCCCGAGGGCGGCCGCGACGGCCGCGGCCAGCACGTCGCGAACCTGCTGGCCTTCCAGCCGGGGGAGCGGATCGTGGCCGTCCTCGACATCGAGGACTACGAGCAGGCGCCGTACCTGGTCCTCGCCACCCGCGGCGGCATCGTGAAGAAGACGCGGCTGGCCGAGTACGACTCCAACCGCTCCGGCGGGCTCATCGCCATCAACCTGCGCTCGCGCCCGGGGGCCGACGGCACCGAGGAGGTCGACGACGAGCTGTTCGCCGCGACCCTGGTCAGCGAGGACGAGGACCTGTTCCTCGTCTCCCGCAAGGGCATGAGCGTGCGCTTCGAGGCGACCGACGAGAACCTGCGCCCCATGGGCCGGGCCACCTCCGGGGTCACGGGCATGAAGTTCCGCGGGGACGACGAGCTGCTGGCGATGGCGGTGGCCCGCGACGACCTGTACGTCTTCGTCGTCACCGAGCTCGGCTACGCCAAGCGCACCGCGATCGCGGAGTACCGCAAGCAGGGCCGCGGTGGGCTGGGGATCAAGGTCGCGAAGCTGACCGAGGAGCGCGGTGACCTCGTCGGCGCGCTGACGGTCGCCGACGACGACGAGGTGCTCGTGGTCATGCAGGCCGGCCGGGTCGTGCGCTCGCGCGTCGACGAGGTGCCGGCCAAGGGCCGCGACACCATGGGGGTCACCTTCGCCAAGCCGGAGAAGAGCGACCGGATCCTCGCGGTGGCCCGCAACGCCGAACGGGTGATCGACGAGGAGGTGGAGGCCGAGGAGGCCTCCGAGGCCACGACCGCCGGGGCGGACGACCCGCTCGCCGACGTCGCCGGCGGCGGGGACGACCAGGCCGCCGCCGAGGGTGCCGACGAGGCGCCGATCGGTGGAGTCCCTGTGCAGAACCTCGGGGACGACCCTGTGGTGGGGGCGGGCGATGGCGTACCGTCGAGCGAGGCTCCGACGGGCGAGCCCGACTCCGGAGGTGACGAGTGACCCCCGCCGAACGCGCGACGGCTTCGTCCGCACAGGCAGCGGCCCAGGCAGGCCAGACGGCCGGCCAGACGGCCCGCTCCACGGCTGAGGCGGGCCGGGCGGCGGCCGGCGGGCCGCAGGCGCGACCGCGCAACGGCGTCGACGCGGTGCCCCGGCGGGTGCGGCTGACGCTCGCGCGCGTCGACCCGTGGTCGGTGACGAAGCTGTCGTTCCTGCTGTCGGTGGCCGTGGGCATCGCCCTCGTGGTGGCGACGGCGGTCATCTGGAGCGTCCTGGACGGCATGGGCGTCTTCACCGACCTCAACGGCCTGCTCAAGGACGTCGTGGGCCAGGAGGTCGACTTCGACCTGCTCGACTACGTCGGCTTCGGGAAGGTCATCTCGTTGGCGACCGTCATCGCCGTGGTGGACGTCGTGCTCCTCACGGCGCTGTCGACGATCGTGGCGTTCCTCTACAACGTGTCCTCCGCCCTCGTGGGCGGGCTGCACGTCACGCTGTCCGACGACTGAGACGGTCCGGAGCACCCCCTCCGGTCGGGTAAGGTTGTCGTGCTGCGTGCAGCGGAGGGGCCTATAGCTCAGTCGGTTAGAGCGCTTCCCTGATAAGGAAGAGGTCGGAGGTTCAAGTCCTCCTAGGCCCACCGGAGCCCCCGTGGACATCTGTCCCCGGGGGCTCCGTCACGTGCGGGCAGCGGTCCGCGGACACGGCGATCACCCCGCGTGCTAGCGTTTCCGCGTCGCGATCGGAGTGCTGGGAGGCCGAAGTGAAGAAGCTGCTGCTGGTGGGTCTGCTCGCCGGAGGCGTCTTCGCGTGGCGCCGCAGGGCGTCCCAGAAGGCCGAGCGCGACCTGTGGGCCGAGGCCACCGACACGGTGCGCTGACACCCGCCCGACCCGGGGGCATGGCGCAATTGGTAGCGCACCTGCTTTGCAAGCAGGGGGTTAGGGGTTCGAGTCCCCTTGCCTCCACCGGACGCCGGAGGCCGGTCACGTCGACGACGTGACCGGCCTCTCGTGGTGTCGGGGCGAGCCCGCTCAGTCCTTCTTCTGACCGCCCTCGGTGTCCTCGGTCGAGGGCGTGCCCTCGGTCGTGGCGTCCGCCACGGTGTCGCTCGTGACGTCCTCGACGGGGGTCTCGGTGGCGTTCGCCGTGGCGTCGACGACCGTGGCGTCGACGACCGACTGGTCACCGGTCGCCTTCTCCAGGTTCTCCGTCGCCGCGGCGGTGGCCGGGGTGGTGGGCGTCGACGTGGCCGGCGCGGGGGTCCACGCCGCGCCCGGGGCCGCCCACGGGTCCTCCTTCTGGGAGTTCTTCACGGCCGCGTAGACGGCGGCGCCACCGGCGGCGAGCAGCGTGAGGACGAGGAACTTCTTGACCTTGCCGGAGCTCTTGCGCTCGGGCGTGGCGCCCTTGAGCGCGGCGAGCGCGGCCGCCGAGCGCGTCGCGGTGGCCTTGCGGCCCTTGCGCGCCTCCGCCTTCGCGGCCTTCTTCCCGCCCTTGCCCGCGGCCTTCCCGGCCTCGCGGGCGGCCGCGGCGCGCGCCTGGGCCTTCTGCGCGGACTCGGTGAGCGACTTCTCCAGGGACGCTTCGAACCGCTTGCCGCCCTCGACGACGGCCTTGCTGCCCTCGACGACGGCCTTGCCGGCCTCGCGGGCACTGCCGCTGGTGCTCGCCGCGACCGAGGCGGCGGCGGTGCCGGCGGCCGCGACGGCCGGGCCCGCGGACTCGCGGGCGCTGGCGGTGGCGTCCTGGACGGCCTCGACCAGCTTCGGCAGCAGCTCGTCGACGATCTTGTCCCGCGCGGTGTCCATGGCGGGCGACACGCGCTGGGCGGCGGCCCCCACGTGCGGGGCGGCCGCTTCGCGGGTGGTGTCCCACGCCTTCTCGAGCCGGGGCTGGGCCCAGTCGACGGCGGACTCGACCGCCGGCGCGACCTTGCCCGCCAGCGCGACGGTGCCCGCCAGCGCGGCGCCCTTCTGCAGCTTCCCGGTGCTGTTCTTCGTCAACGACATGCCCATCCTCCTCGTGCTCGTCTTCCTGCTGTCGCGAACGTGCGGGGTGCGTGGGCCGTGCCCCACACCGAACGGTCGGCGACGATCACCACCTCTCATCCCACCGCACCCGCGCCCGGTCCGCCACCAGACGCCGGGGAGAGGGCGTGCGCGGCCCGTGGAAGGATGGGCCGCATGCACGCCACCCTGCACACCAACCACGGCGACATCCGCCTGGAACTGTTCGAGAACCACGCCCCCAAGACGGTGGCGAACTTCGTGGGCCTCGCCGAGGGCACGAAGGAGTGGCAGGACCCGGCCACGGGTGAGAAGAAGTCCGAGCCGTTCTACGACGGCCTGACCTTCCACCGCGTCATCGACGGCTTCATGATCCAGGGCGGCTGCCCGCGCGGCGACGGCCGCGGCGGCCCGGGCTACCAGTTCGACGACGAGATCCACCCCGACCTGCGCTTCGACAAGAAGTACCTGCTGGCCATGGCCAACGCCGGCAAGATCGCCGGTCACGGCACCAACGGCTCGCAGTTCTTCGTGACCGTCACGAACACCCCGCACCTCAACGGCAAGCACACCATCTTCGGCGAGGTCGCCGACGACGCCAGCAAGGCCGTCGTCGACGCCATCGCCACCGTCCCGGTCGGCCCGGGCGACGCGCCCCGCGAGCCCGTCGTCATCACCTCGGTCGACGTCGAGCGCGACTGACCCGCACCGGCGCGAACGACGGGGACGTCCCGCACGTTGAGCACGACGTGATCCGACGATGAGCGACGTCCCCGTCTGCCCGCGCCACCCCGACCGCGAGTCGTGGGTCCGGTGCCAACGCTGCGAGCGGCCCGCCTGCCCGCAGTGCCAGCGCCCTGCCGCGGTCGGCGTGCAGTGCGTCGACTGCGTCGCCGAGGCCGCGCGCGGCGTCCGGCAGCCCCGGGGCACGTTCGGCGGTGCCCTGGCGGGCCGGGACACGGTCGTCACGAAGGTCCTCGTGGGCCTGTGCCTGCTCATGTTCCTGGCCGAGCAGGTCCTGCCGAGGTCGACGTTCAACGCGCTGTCGCTGATCAACGGCCCCTACGCGAACGCCTTCAGCGCGGGCCTGTGGTGGCAGCCGCTCACCTCGGCGTTCCTGCACGCCGGGCTGCTGCACCTGCTGTTCAACGCGTACGCCCTGTGGATCACGGGCGGGTACCTGGAGCCGCTGCTGGGCCGGCTCCGCTTCACGGTCCTCTACGTGCTGTCCGCCCTCGGCGGAGCGGTCGGCGGCACCCTGCTGCCCGGGACGGCCGACAGCCAGCTCGTCGGCGCCTCGGGGGCCGTCTTCGGCCTCTTCGCGGCGATGTTCGTCGTCAACCGGCACCTGGGCCGGCAGACCGGTCAGATCGTCGTGCTGGTCCTCATCAACTTCGTCATCAGCTTCTACTACGCGGGCATCTCCTGGCAGGGGCACCTCGGGGGGCTCGTGACGGGCGCCCTGGTGGCGACGGCGATGGCCGCAGGCCGGCGGCGGCGCCCGGTGGTGCAGTGGGCCGGGACGGGCGCCGTGGCGGTCGTCGTGCTCGCGCTGCTGGGGTACGCCTCGACGCTGTACTGAGCGGGCCGGTCCAACCCCGCCTGGTGGTGACGCTGTGCGACCACCGCACCGGTGACAGGAGCGGTGGACGCGGGCGACGGCGCCTCCGGGAGTTGTCCACAGGGGTTTCGCACACCTGTGCGAACGGCCGCCGTGCGTCCCCAGCCCGTGGACATCGGTGTGGACCACCCGCCGCGTTTCCCACAGTCATCCACAAGCTGTGGACGAATCGGTGGACAACTCCTGTGGACGACGGGCTCCGCTGTCCACACGCCGTCCCCAGGCAGTGGACAACTGTGCGTAGCGCGCCGACCGGCGCTCGAGGTGCGCGGGAGCCGCGGAGGGGGTATAGAAGGCGTGGGCGGACTCCTGTCCGCCCACGCAGGGTGACGCCGCGAGGGGTCTCAGGCGCTCGCGGAGCGCAGGGCGTCGCCGTCCCCGTCCGGCACGGCCGGGGCAGCCGCGGGGGTCGGCGGCGCGAGCCGGGCCAGCGTCTCGTGGGCCAGCTCGTCCCAGAACCCGGGCCGGCCCGCCGGGGCCGGGGCCAGCCAGCCGTCCTCCATGTGCGTGCACACCGCCGGGTCGGCCGCCGCGAGCCGCCGCCGCTTGGAGGGCCGCCGCAGCGACGCGACGTCGACGGCGGCGCGGAAGAACGTCAGGTAGGCGGCGCGGGCCGCCTTCACGGCCGGGTTCGCCGACGCGCCCTCGTGGTGGTGCACCAGGTCGCTCACCGTGAAGCGCGGGACGCCCTGGACCGCCAGCAGGCTCGTGTGGTCGAAGTCGCCGCCGGACAGGCAGCACAGGACCAGCAGCTTGTGGTCCTCGCGCAGCGCCCCGACCCGCACCGCGAAGGTGCTCGTGGTGCTCTCGTGCGGCACCCAGCGCACGACGTCCCCGGGGACCTCCTGCTCACCGCGGGCCGTGCGGGGGCGCCGCCACTCCGGCACCCGGCCCTCGATGTCGTCGTGCGTGCCGACCCCGTAGGGGGCGAAGTACTCCGCCCGGCCCCGGGACGCGGCCTGCAGCAGCGACGCCAGCGCGTCCGGCCGCCACAGGTAGTCGTCCTCGGCCAGGAGCACGACGTCCTCGTCCGACCAGTCCGAGCGCACCGCCAGCTTCAGGCCCGCGAGGTAGCTGGCGCGGTTGCTGCCACCGGTGATGGCCCGGACCCGCCCGTGCGCGCGCATGACGTCCAGCCGGGCGGCGGGCAGGGGGCCGTCGTTGAGGAACACGACGTCGACGGCCTCACCGGCGTGCTCGACCGCGCGCAGGAACGAGGCCAGTGCGAGCTGCTTGGAGTACCAGGCCGGCCGGCCCTTGGCGTTCTCCCCGCCGTGCGAGCGGTAGACGACGTGCAGCACTCGGCCTCCCGGAGGTCGTGGACGACGGCGTCAGCGTAACCGTGACGTGGGGGGAGGATTGCCACCACTCGTTCAGGTGTCACCCGATGTGACCAACCGGCCGTCGGGCGTAGCGGGTCAGCGCCACCGCGTCGTCATCGCGAACCCCACCAGCACCAGCCCGAAACCGGCGACCAGGTTCCAGTTGTCCCAGCCGGGCACCGGCAGCAGGGAGCTGGACAGGTAGAAGACGACGATCCACGCCAGCCCGACCACCATGAAGGTGACCATCAGGTAGATCCACCAGCGCGGCGTCAGCTGGTTCTTCCGCTTCACCGCGCGGTCGAGGTCGGCGTCGCCGCGCTTGCCGGCCGCCCTCGTCGCTCCGCCCGTGGAGGTGGCGTCGCTCGTCTCGTCGGACTTCTTGCGGCGGGGCACGTCGACCTCCAGTCGGGGTGGGCGGGGACGGGGTGCGTCACCTCACCGTCAGCGTAGTGCGACGATCGGTGTTCGGTCCGTCCACGGGGCGGCGGGATCAGGAGGGGCACCGGTGCGGGGTGGTCGGGTGGCGCGGCGCGCCGGGGTCGGGCTCGTGCTCGCCGCGGCCGGTCTGCTGTTCGCGACCAGCGCCCTGACCTCCGGCGGCACCGACCTGCGCTCGGAGTCCGCCGACCTCGGCTCCGTCGTCGCCGAGCGCTCGCGGCAGAACGCCGCCCGCGCCGCCCGGGTGTCCGCCCTGCGGGCCGAGGTCGACGCCCTCAGCCGCACCGGCGCCGACGCGGCCGGCGACCCGCTGGACGACCCCCTGGACGACCCCGCCCTGGGCGCGGCCTCCGGCGCCCTGCCGGTCGCCGGTCCCGGCCTGACCGTCACCCTCGACGACGCCCCCGACTCGGTGCGGCCCGCGAGCGCCTCCCCCGACGACCTCGTCGTGCACCAGCAGGACGTGGAGGCGGTCGTCAACGCCCTGTGGGCCGGCGGGGCCGAGGCCATGGTCGTCATGGACCAGCGGATCGTGTCGACCTCGGCGGTGCGCTGCGTGGGCAACGTGCTGGTCCTGCAGGGCCGCACGTACTCGCCGCCGTACTCGATCACCGCGGTCGGGGACGTGGGGGCGCTGCGCGCGGCGCTGGAGTCCTCGGCGCAGGTCTCGCTGTACCGCCAGTACGTCGCCGCGTACGGCCTGGGCTACCAGGTCTCCACCGGCGAGGACCTGCACCTGCCCGCCTTCGACGGGACGACGACCCTGACCCACGCGAAGGCGGGGGCCGCGTGATCCGCAGGGCGGTGTCGGTGCTGGGGGAGCTGCTGCTGACCGCCGGGGTGCTCACGCTGCTGTTCGTGGTGTGGCAGCTGTACTGGACGGACCTGACGTCGGGCCGGGTGCAGGCCGCGACCGTCAGCGCGCTGCAGCAGCAGTGGGCCACGGGGCCCGCCCCGGCGGGCCCGGCGCCCGGGGCCACGGGCGCGCAGCCCGCGGCGGACCCGCCCGTGGACCCGGTCGCGGTGCCCGCCACGGGGGAGGCGTTCGCGATCCTGCGCGTCCCGCGGTTCGGCGACGACTACGCCGTGCCGGTCGTGGAGGGCACGGGCGCCGACGAGCTCGAGGACGGCATCGGCCACTACCCGCGGTCGGTGATGCCCGGGCAGGTCGGCAACTTCGCGATCGCCGGGCACCGCGTCACCTACGGCAAGCCGTTCAACCTCATCGCCGAGCTGCGCGACGGCGACGCCGTCGTCGTGGCGACGCCGACGCAGTGGCTGACGTACCGGGTGCGCTCGCACGAGGTCGTCAGCCCCAAGCAGGTCTCGGTCATCGCCCCCGTGCCCGACGACCCGACGGCGACGCCGACGCGGGCGTGGCTGACGATGACGGCCTGCCACCCGATGCACTCGGCGCGGCAGCGGTACGTGGTGCACGCCGAGCTGGAGTCGGTGCAGGACCGGTCGGACGGCGAGCCGTCGTCCCTGGCGCCCGTGGAGGGGTGAGCGGTGTACGCGGCGTGGTGGCGGTCCCTGCCCGGTCCCCGGTGGCTGAAGGCCCTGGTGAGCCTGCTCGTGGCGGCCGCGGTCGTCCTGCTCTGCTTCGAGGTCGTCTTCCCCGCGGTCGCCGACCGGCTGGCCGTCAACGACGGCACGGTCGAGGGCCGCTAGCCGTGTGAAGGCCTCGCGCACACGCTGCGCAACTGTGCCGACTCCGCTCAGGCCCCGGGGCCCGTCGGCCGTACGGTGACGTCGTGTCCACTTCCACCGATCCGGAGTCCCGGCCCGAGGTCCCCGGCGCCGGTCGCCGCCCGCGCGGCGCCCACTCCGACCACGCGCACGGCACGGCGTTCAGGGTGCTGCGCGGCTTCCTCGTCGCGGCCGTGGTGCTGACGGTCCTGGCGGCCGGCGGTGGGGTGTTCGCGTACTACAAGCTCCAGGGCAACATCAACGCCCAGGACCTGGGGACCCTGGTCGGTGCGAGGCCGTCGGACGAGTCGACGATCGACCCCACGACGGGCCAGGACGCCGTGAACGTCCTCGTGATGGGCAGCGACACCCGCGACCTGTCCGACGGCACGGGCGGTGAGTACGGCGGGGCGGCCGCCGACCCGGGCGCCCGCTCGGACACGACGGTCCTGGTGCACCTGGCCGCGGACCGGCAGAGCGCGACGCTGGTCAGCATCCCGCGCGACTCGATGGTGCAGATCCCCGAGTGCACCGCCGCGGACGGCACGACGACGAGGGCGCGCAAGGGCCAGTTCAACTCGGCGTTCGCCGAGGGCGGCGCGGCGTGCACGATCAAGACGGTGCAGTCGCTGACGCAGGTCCCGATCGACCACTACGTCGTCGTGGACTTCAGCGGGTTCCGCTCCATGGTCGACGCCCTGGGCGGGGTGACGATCTGCACCCCGGAGGCCATCGACGACAAGGCGGCGAACCTGCACCTGGCCGCCGGCACGCACGCGGACGTCGACGGGGCGACGGCGCTGGCGTACGCGCGCGTGCGGCACATCGGCGACGGCTCGGACATCTCGCGCATCGGCCGTCAGCAGGCCCTCATGAGCTCGATGGTGCAGAAGGTGACGAGCTCGGCGGTCCTGACGCGCCCGGACAAGCTGTACGCCTTCCTCGACGCGGCGACGAAGTCGGTGACGACGGACACGGGCCTGGCGAGCCTGTCGGAGATCGCCTCCCTGGCGCAGTCGCTGCAGAAGATGCCCGCCGACGGCGTGCAGTTCGTGACCGTGCCCACCGAGGAGTACCCGGCCGACCGCAACCGCGTGCAGTGGACGCCGGCGGCCGAGGCGCTGTGGCAGCAGATCCGCACCGACACCGCGGCCCCGGCGGCGGCGACGCCGACGGCGAGCCCCACGGGCGACCCCGCGGCCAGCTCGGAGCTGCTGGTGGCTCCGTCGAGGATCTCCGTGCAGGTCCTCAACGTGGGCGGCACCGCGGGGGTCGCCGGGGCCCTGGCGCAGCAGCTGGTGGGGGTCGGGTTCGTCGGCGCCGGTGCCGGTGACGGCACGGCCCACTCCGGGGAGGACGTCCTGGTCCGCTACGGCACGGGCCGGGAGGACTCGGCGAACACGGTCGCGGCCGCCCTGGGCGGGGCGCCGACGCAGCTCGACCCCGCCCTGGGCAAGAACGTCGTCGTGGAGGTCCGGACGGCCGGGACGACGGTGACGGACGTGCGGGCGCGGGTGACGGGCGCGCAGCCGGCGGCCCCGGCGCCGAGCGCGACGATCACCGCCCGGGTGGCCACCGACAGCATCTGCGCCTGAGGGGCGCCGCGCGCGGGTCAGCCGACCCGCACGGGCACCCCGCGCAGCAGCGACTCCTGGGCGGCGTCGGCGACCCGGGACGCGGCGACGGCGTCCTCGGGGCGGCACAGCTCGCCCTCGACGCCGCGAACGAGGTCGGCGAAGGCGGCGATCTCGGCGCGGTAGGCGTCGGCGAACCGCTCGGCGAAGGTGGTGTGCGGGGTGCCGCCGGGGAAGGTGACGCCCGGTTCGGCCGAGCGCAGCGCGGTGCGGTCGTCGAGGCCGACCTCGATCGACCCCCGCGACCCCTGCAGCTCCAGGCGGACGTCGTGGCCGGCGCCGTTGTAGCGGGAGGCGGTGACGACGGCGAGGGTGCCGTCGTCGAGGGTGCACACGGCCAGGGCGGAGTCGACGTCGCCGACCTCGCCGATGGCGGGGTCGCCGTTGTTGGAGCCGCGCGCGTAGACCTCGACGACCTCGCGGCCGGTGATCCAGCGGATGACGTCGAAGTCGTGGACGCTGCAGTCGCGGAACAGCCCCCCGGAGGTGGCGAGGAACGACACCGGCGGCGGGGTGACGTCGCAGGTCACGGCGCGGACCGCGTGCAGCCAGCCGAGCTCGCCGGCGGCGAAGGCGCGCTTGGCCTCCAGGTAGCCGCGGTCGTAGCGGCGCTGGTGGCCGATGCGGACGACGCCGCCGCGGGCGGCGATGAGGTCCAGGACGGGCAGGGAGAGGGCGACGTCGGGGGCGACGGGCTTCTCGGAGAAGACGGGGACGCCGGCCTCGACGCCGGCGCGGATGAGCTCGGGGTGCTGGGCGGTGCCGGTGGCCACGACGAGGCCGTCGACCCCGGAGGCCAGGAGGGTCTCGACGTCGGCGACGGCCTCGGCCCCGACCTCGGCGCCGACCTGCCGCGCGCGCCCGGCGTCGACGTCGGTGACGGTGAGGCGCCCGACGCCGGGGGTGGTGACGATGTTGCGGGCGTGCATGACGCCGATGCGACCGACGCCGGCGAGGCCGAGGTGGAGGTCGGACATGTACAGGGCTCCTCGTCGAGTATTGGACCGGTCCAACGAGGTCTACGATCAGGCTTCCCGACCCGGCTGTCAAGGAGGCCGCGTGACCCGCCCGACCATCCGCAGCGTCGCCGCCCGCGCCGGGGTGTCCAAGTCGCTGGTCTCCCTCGTCCTGCAGGGCTCCCCGAAGGTGTCCCCCGAGCGCCGCGCCGCCGTCCTGGCCGCCGTCGACGAGCTCGGCTACCGCCCCGACCCCACGGCCCGCAGCCTGGCCCAGGGCCGCACCCGCGCCATCGGCCTCGTCCTGGACGACCTGCGCAACCCCTGGTTCGTCGACGTCCTCGAAGGGCTGCGCCCGGTCCTGCGGGCCGCGGGGCTGCGCCCGGTGCTGGCCGAGTCCCGCAGCGAGCCCGAGGCCCCCCGCACCTTCGCGGACCTGCGCGTCGACGGGGTCGTCGTCATCGGCACCCTGCCCGACCTGTCCGTGGTCGCCGAGGTCGCCGGCACCGTCCCGACCGTCCTGGCCGGCACCCGCCTCGACCCCGCCGACCCCCTCGACGTCGACGTGGTCGCCGGCGACGACGAGGCCGGGACCCGGCTCGCCGTCGAGCACGTCCTGGGCCTGGGGCACCGGCGCGTCGCGCACGTCGGCGGCGAGGGCCCCGTGGGCCGGCTGCGGCGGGAGGCCTTCGAGCGGGCCGTGGCCGACGGCGGGGGCCGGGCCCTCGTCGAGGTCGGGACCATGACCGAGGACGCCGGCCACCGCGCCGGCCTGGCCCTGCTGCGCGCGGCCGAGCCGCCGACCGCGGTGGTCGCCGCCAACGACGCCGTGGCCGTCGGGGTCCTGGCCGCCGCCGCCGACCTCGGCGTGCGGGTCCCCGCGCGGCTGTCCGTCGTCGGCTACGACGACACCTCCACCGCGGCGCTGCGGGCCGTCTCCCTCACCAGCGTCGACAACGCCGCGCACGAGGTCGGGCGGCTGGCCGCCGAGCGCCTGCTGGCCCGCCTGGCCGACCCCGGCGCCCCCACCGGCCTGCGCCTGGTCGCGCCGCGGCTCGTCGTGCGGGCCACCACGGCCCCAGGATGACCGGGTGACCGCTCCTGACGCGCCCTGCCCCTGCGGCTGGGGCGAACCCCTCGCCGGCTGCTGCGGCCGCTACCTCGACGGCCGGGACGCCCCGACGGCCGAGGCCCTCATGCGCTCGCGCTACACGGCCTTCGCCGTCGGCGACGTGGCGCACCTGCTGCGCAGCTGGCACCCCGACACCCGCCCCGCCGACCTCGACCTGGACCCCGAGCTGGAGTGGAAGCGGCTCGTCGTGCTCGGCACCGACCGCGGCAGCCCCTTCGACGACACCGGCACGGTCGAGTTCGAGGCCCACTACCGGCAGGCGGGGCGGCGGGGGGTCCAGCACGAGGAATCGGCTTTCGTGCGCGTGGAGGGCCGGTGGGTGTACGAAGGTCCGACGGGAAACCGGGTCGCGTGACCGTCGCGGTTCGTCCACGCTGAGTCACGGACCAAGAGCGCACAGCAACATCATCACGAGGGAAGGAGTCCCGTGAAGCTGGACTGGCTCAAGGACGTTGCCCTGGACCCGGGGCCGCACGTCTCCGTCTACGTCGACGCGACCCGCGACCGGGAGACCGGGGCCCACGACATCGACCTGCGCTGGCGCGACGCCCGCGCCGCCCTCGCCGGCCAGGGCGCCCCCGAACCCGCCCTCGCCGCCCTCGACTCCGTCGCCACCGAGCCCACCGGCCTCGGCGGCCCTCTCGGCCGCGCCATGGTCGCCACCGCCTCCGGCCTCGAGCTCGACGTCGTGCTCCCGGCCCCGCCGGTGCGCGAGGAGGCCACCACCGGCCCCGTCGCCCACCTCATGCCCCTCGTGCGCTCCACCGCCGACGACGTGCGCTACGTCCTCGTCGAGCTCGACCGCGCCGGCGCCGACATCACCGTCGCCCGCTCCGACACCGTCGAGGCCCCCCGCAAGCAGACCGTCGAGGGCGGCCACGACCTGCTGCACAAGGTGCCCGGGGGCGGGTGGGCGGCCCTGCGCTACCAGCACGCCGTCCAGGACTCCTGGGACCACAACGCCGCCGCCGTGGCCGACGAGCTCGCCGCCGTCGTGCGCGCCGAGCGTCCCGAGGTGGTGCTCCTGACCGGCGACACGAAGGCCGCCGCCGCCCTGAAGGACAAGGCCGCCCCCGTCGTGCTCGACCTGCTCGTGGAGGTGCAGGGCGGCGGCCGCGCCGCCGGGACCCGCGAACGCGCCTTCGCCGCCAACGTCGCCCACGCCCTCGACGAGGTCCGCGCCCGCCGCCGGCAGGCCGTCGTCGACCGGTTCACCCAGGAACGCGGCCGCCAGGGGCTCGCCGTCGAGGGCATGGGCCCCGTCGTGGCCGCCCTGCGCGCCGGGCAGGTCGCCACCCTCCTGCTCCTGGACGACCCCCGGGCCGGCGGGCACCTGTGGGCCGGGCCCGGCCCGCTGGAGGTCGCCACCACGACCTCCGACCTGCACGCCCTCGGCGTCCAGGACGTCGAGGAGGTCCGCGCCGACGCGGCCCTCGTCCGCGCCCTCGCCGCCTCCGACGCCGAGATCGAGCTCGTGCCCCGCCCCGAGGAGGACGGCGAGGAACCGCTGCTGACCATGACCGACGGCATCGGCGCCCTCCTGCGCTACGCCACCTAGCCGGTCGCGGGGGGTGGATCGTTGTGACAACGGTCGCGGTCAACGGCAGCGTTGTCACAACGATCCGCCCCCGGACGGGTAACCTTCCAGGCTCCTGACCTGGGAGGACGACACACCGTGATGGGTCCGGCGCACGCCGCCAGCGGACTGGCGGCCGGGGCCCTGACCCTCGGCCTCGCCGCCGCGCACCTCGGCATCGACCGCCCCCTGGAGCAGCTCGCGTGGGTCGTGGCCTGCGGCGGGTTCGCCTACCTGCCCGACCTGGACCAGAAGGGCTCCACCGCCGGCTCCATGTGGGGACCCCCCACCCGCGCGCTGTCGCGCGTCATCGGCGTGCTCGCCCGCCGCCACCGCGGCGGCACCCACGACCTCGTCGTCGCGCCGCTCGTCTTCGGCGTCCTCGCCGCGTTCGCCGCCAGCAACCACTGGTCGGCGCTGGTCGTGCTGGCCCTCGCCATCGGCCTGGCCCTGCACTCCGTGGCCCAGCTCGTCCCCGGCGACACCGAGAAGACCGCCCTGGGCAACCTCGTCGTGTCCTTCCTGGCCGCCTGGTGGCTGACCCGGCAGGGCGTCGTGCTGCCCTGGCTGCCCGTCGCGGTCGCCGGCGGCGTCGTCGTCCACGTCCTCGGCGACGCCCTCACCACCGACGGCGTGCCCGTGCCGTTCACGACGTGGCTGCGCAAGAAGCCCCTGACGGTGGGGCTGCGGCTGTTCCGCGCCGGCCGCGGGCCCGAACCGCTGCTGCAGTACTTCGTCTTCCCCGTGCTGACCGTGCTGGGGCTGGTGCGGTACGTCGGGCCCGTGCGGCACCTGCTGACGCCGCTGGTGTGAGGTCCGCGGCACCCCCCGCGCCCCGGCACACTGGTGACGTGGCGAGACAACCCTGGTGGCGGGCGACGAGCACGCTGGAGCAGTCCAAGCGGTCCGGGCTCCTGTACGCGGTCGTAGCCGTCGCGTCGTGGGGCGTGGTCGTCTCCGACCCCAGCCCGCTGGCCTGGCTGGCGGCGGTGGCCTTCAGCGCGGGGGCCGTCTACTTCCTCGCCGCGTGGCGGGTCCGGCGCTCGCGCGAGGGGGAGTAGCTCACCCCGCCGACCGCTCACCCCGCCGGCCGCTCGCCCCGCGCCAGGTCGTCGGCCAGGTCGTCGTGGGCCAGCACCGACGGGTCGACCTGACCGGTCCGGTACGCCGCCCGCCCCACCACGTGCGCCGCGACGGGCACCGTCAGCAGCTGGAACGCGCCGATCGCGACGATCATCGCGACGTCGGTGGCCCGGTGCAGCTGCAACCCGACCGCGACGAGCGACAGCAGGACCCCGAGCACCTGGGGCTTGGCCGTCGTGTGCATGCGGGCCAGGAGGTCGGACAACCGCAGCAGCCCGACGGCCGCGAGCAGCGTCAGCAGGCAGCCCAGCAGCAGCGCGACCGGGACGACGACCTCCGCGACCGGGTTCACCGCTTGCCCCTCTCCTCGTCCGACTCCTTCGCCGCGTACCGCGCGACGCTGACCGACCCCACGAACCCCACGAGCGCCAGGACGACGATCACGGGCAGCGTCGTCGCGTGCCGGTTGGCCGCGGCCTCCACGCACAACCCGATGACGACGGTCGCGACGACGACGTCCAGGGCGACGACCCGGTCCAGCATCGTCGGGCCCTTCGCCACGCGGATCAGCGCGCACAGCGCCGCGACGGACAGCATCCCCACGCACAGGGCGACGACGACCGGGTTCACCGCGGACCCCCGTCGCACAGGCTGTCGGACCCGTCGGCCCGGCAGCGGTCGAGGTACTGCGCGTACACCTGCGGCGTCGCGAACGTCCGCAGGACGCGGCGCTCCGTGAGCAGCACCTCGCGGCGGATCCGCTGCCGCCCCTCCTCGGTGTCGACCCCCAGCGCGTGGACGTAGATCGACCCCTGACCGCCCTGCAGCGACGGCGCCCCGAGCTCGACGATGACCGACCCCGGGACGAGCGAGACCAGTTCCGCGGTCATCGTGACGAACAGGTCCGACCCCGAGTGCAGCGGGACCTTCACCACGGAGTTGCGCGGCTGCCGCCCCGGCCTGACCGCGAGCCACGCCACCTGGGCGCTCGCGGCGAACAGGTCGACGACGAACCGGGCGAGCAGCGCCACGATCCGCAGCGGCCGGAGCCGGACCCCGAACGTGACCTTCGGCATCGGCAGCACCACCGTGACGAGCAGGGCCAGCACCGTGCCGGAGACGACGTTCGCCCACGACACGTCGCCCCACAGCAGCAACCACAGGACGACGAGCCAGACCAGCAGCGGCGGGCTCACGCGTTCGCGCAGCGACAGCACCTGGGCGTTCACGAACCCACCTCCGGGACCCGGTCGTGCAGGACGGTCGACGTGTACGGCGTGCGGTCCAGCAGGTCCTGCGCCGCGCGGTCGCTGATGCCGAACAGCGGCCCCGCGACGACGGTGATGCCCACCCCCACGGCGACGAGCGCGGCCGTCGGGACGACCATCCCCAGGGGCGTGCGCGTCCCGACGCGGGTCGCGGTGGCGAGCCCGCCGACCTCGCCGGACGGTTCGGTCTGCGGTTCCTGCCAGAACGCGCGGTTCCACACCTTCGCGATGGCGTAGAGCGTGAGCAGGCTCGTCACGACGCCCCCGGCGACGAGGACGTACGCCGGCCACGTCCCGACGTCGACGCCGGCCTGCAGCAGCCCCAGCTTGCCGAGGAACCCGGAGAACGGCGGGATCCCCGCGAGGTTCATCGCCGGGACGAAGAACAAGACCGCCAGCAGCGGCGTGCGCTTCGCGAGCGAGCCCAGCGCGTCCAGCGACGTGCTCCCCGCGCAGCGCTCGATGAGCCCCGTCACGAGGAACAGCGTGGTCTGCACGGTGATGTGGTGCGCGACGTAGAACACCGCACCGGACAACCCGCCGGCCGTGCCGAGCGCCACCCCGAACACCATGTACCCGATGTGGCTGACCAGGGTGAAGGACAGCAGGCGCTTGACGTCGTTCTGCGCGACCGCGCCCAGGATCCCCACGACCATCGTCGCCAGCGCCACCCACAGCAGCAGCCGCGACGCCTGCCCGCCGGGGAACAGCAGGGTCTCGGTGCGGATGATCGCGTACACGCCGACCTTCGTCAGCAGCCCCGCGAACACGGCCGTCACGGGAGCGGGCGCGGTGGGGTACGAGTCCGGCAGCCACGCCGACAGCGGGAACACCGCGGCCTTGATGCCGAAACCGACGAGCAGCAGCAGGTGCAGGACGAGCTGCACGTCCGGGTCGACGTCCCGCAGCCGCACCGACAGCTCCGCCATGTTCACGGTCCCGGTCGCCGCGTAGACCAGGGCGATGGCCGTGAGGAACACCATGGACGACAGCAGGCTCACGACGACGTAGGTGGTGCCCGCGCGGACGCGGGCCGCCGTCCCGCCGAGCGTCAGCAGGATGTAGCTGGCGGCCAGCAGGATCTCGAACCCGACGTACAGGTTGAACAGGTCCCCGGACAGGAACGCGTTCGACACCCCGGCCGACAGCACGAGGTAGGTCGGGTGGTAGATCGAGACCGGCGTCCCCTCCTCGCCGTCGGCGACGCCCTGCGCGAGGGAGTACACCAGGACGGCCAGGGTCACGACGGAACTCACGACGAGCATGAGCGCCGACAGCCGGTCCGCGACGAGCGGGATGCCCAGCCTCGCCGGCCAGCCGCCGACGTCCACGGAGTACGTGCCGCGTCCGCGGTCGGTCAGCACGAGCACCGCGACCGACGCGGCGACGACGACGCTCAGCGCCGTCACCGAGATGGTGCGCTGCGCGCGGGGGCGCCGGGCCAGCGCCAGGGTCAGGCCCGCGGCGAACAGGGGCAGGACGACGGGCAGGGGCAGGAGGACGCGCGCCCACTCGGTCACGGGGACACCCCCTGCTCCGAGCTCGTCGCGGTGGTGTCGTCGTCGTAGCTGGCGGACGTCTCGTCGAGTTCGGCGCGGCGCACGATGCGGCGGTCCTCCACGTCGTCCTGGACCTCGTCGTGACCGCCGATCTGCCAGCTGCGGTAGGCCAGCGCGAGGACGAACGCGACCATCCCGAGGGTGATGACGATGGCCGTCAGCACCATCGCCTGGGGGAGGGGGTCGCTCATGGTCTCGGCGGTCGTCCCGCCGCTGAGGATCGGCGCGCGACCGGGCCGTCCGCTGGCGACGAGGAACAGGACGTTGATCCCGTTGCCGAGCAGGACGACACCGACCAGCACGCGGGTCAGGGTCCGTTCCAGCAGCAGCGCCACCCCGCAGGCGACGAGCACGCCGGAGACGACGATCAGGGTCAGGTTCGGGCTCACGGGGAGACCCCTTCCTCGATCTGGCGGTCGATCTCGGCACCCAGGCTGCGGATGACGTCGACGACGAGGCCGACGACGAGCAGGTACACGCCGACGTCGAAGAACAGCGACGTCACGAGCTTCACGTGGCCGAGCACGGGCAGGTCGAACTGCAGGATGGCCGTCTGCAGGACGTTGCCGCCCAGCAGGATCCCCACGAGGCCGGTGCCGGCGGACAGGAACAGCCCGCTGCCCAGCAACCAGCCCGCGTTGACCGGGACGGCCGTGTTGAACTCGTACCGGCCGCCCGCGAGGTAGCGCACGACGAGGGCCAGCCCCGCGACGAGCCCGCCGGCGAAACCCCCACCGGGCTGGTTGTGGCCGGAGAACACGAGGTAGACCGAGAGCACGACGATCGCGTGGAACGTCAGCCGGGTCACGACCTCGAAGACCACCGAGCGGCGTTCGGGGTCGACGGTCCCGCCCGCGGGCAGCCACGTCGTGGGCTTCTGCGGGGTGTTCTCCTCATCGTGCGCGGCGAACGCCTGGTCGATGGAGCCCATGCGGCGGCGGAACACCAGGGAGGCGACGCCGGTGGCCGCGACGAGCAGCACGGAGATCTCGCCCATCGTGTCCCAGGCGCGGACGTCGACGAGGGTCACGTTGACGACGTTCCTCCCGCCGCCGTAGTCGTACGCCCACTGCGGCAGCCCGATCGACGTCGGCACCGCGACCCGCGCCCCGGAGGCGACGAGCGCGAACAGCGACGTGCAGGTGCCCACCGCGACGCCGATCGCGATCCGCACCCACCGGGTCGCGGCGAGCGGGCGCGAGGAGAAGAACGGCGGCAGCCGCCGCAGCGCGAGGACGAACACGACGAGCGTGATCGTCTCGGCCAGCGCCTGCGTCAGCGCCAGGTCCGGGCCGGCGTGCAGCACGAACAGCAACGTCACGCCGTACCCCGTGACGCCCGCGAGCATCACGGCACGCAACCGCCGCCGGGCGCGGACGGTGAGGACCGCCGCGACGACCACGACGACCCCCACGACGACCTGCCCGAGGTCGTCGTAGAGCACCACGTCGGACGGCCACGGCTGCGTCCACAGCAGCGCCCCGCCGGGGACGAGGACGACGACGAGCAGGATCGAAGCCAGGTAGACGGGCAGCGAACCGCGCTGCGTCGCCCCGGTCACCTCCACGGCGACGCGGTCGACGGCGCGGACGGTCCGGCGGTACGCGCGGTCGGCGGCGGGGACGGCCGGGGCCTGCGCCTGCAGCAGTTCCACCTGGTCGCGCACGAGGAACAGCAGCCCGGCGAGCACGAACGTGACGACCGTCAGCACGAGCGGCAGCCCCACCCCGTGCCACAGCGCGAGGTGCTCGGCCTGGCCGGGCAGGTCGTGCGCGATGAGCACGGCGGGCCGGTCGACGAGCGGCGCGAGCGGACCGGCGAGGAGCGTGACCGCGGCGAGCACCAGGGGAGCGGCGAGGAGCGCGGCCGGGGGCCTGGGCGCGGTGGAGTCGGGGACCCCGGGTTTGCGGCAGAACGTGCCCCACACGAACCGCGCGGAGTACGCGGCGGTCAGCACCGAGCCGAGGACGAGGACGCCCAGGACGAGGGGGTCGTCCTCGAACGCCGCGTACGCGGCCTCCTTGGCGACGAACCCCGACGCGACCGGGACGCCCGCCATCGAGGCGGCCGCGACGGTGCCGACGACCGCGAGCAGCGGCATCCGCCGCCCGAGCCCGGACAGTTCCCGCAGGTCGCGGGTGTGCGTCTGGTGGTCGACGATCCCGACGACGAGGAACAGCGCCGCCTTGAACGTGGCGTGCGCGACGAGCAGCGCGATCCCGGCCGTCGTGGCCGCCGCGGTCCCCGCGCCCACGAGGACGGTGAGGAACCCGAGCTGGCTGACGGTGCCGAACGCCAGGAGCAGCTTGACGTCGTGCTGGCGCAGCGAGCGGTACCCGCCGACGACCATCGTCGCCAGGCCGAGGACGAGGACGGTGGTCCGCCAGGCGGGCAGTTCCGCGGCGGCGGGCGCGAACCGGGCGATCAGGTAGATCCCGGCCTTCACCATGGCCGCGGCGTGCAGGTACGCGCTGACGGGGGTCGGCGCGGCCATCGCGGCGGGCAGCCAGAAGTGGAACGGCACGAGCGCCGACTTCGAGACCGCGCCCACGAGGACCAGCACGACGGCGACCGTCGCCCCGGTCCCGGTGGGGAAGTCCTCGAGCACCTCCGAGAGCCGGTAGGTGCCCGCCGACTGCCCGATGACGATCAGCCCGACGAGCATCGCCAGCCCGCCGAACGTCGTGACGACGAGGGCCTGCATCGCGGCGCGGCGGGCGCTGCGCTGGTGCGCGTCGTACCCGATGAGCAGGTACGAGAACACCGTGGTGAGTTCCCAGAACACGTAGAGCTGGACGAGGTCGTCGGCCAGGACGAGGCCCGTCATGGCGCCCGTGAACGCCGTCAGGACGGCCGCGAACCGCGCCGACCCCGGGTCGTCCCGGTGGAAGTAGCTGCCGCAGTAGAGCAGGACGAGCGCGCCCACACCCCCCACGAGCAGGGTGAGGACCCAGGAGAGCGGGTCAAGCCGGAACGCGAGCTCGGCATGCAGCGAGGGGACCCAGTCGACGACGACCCGGGGCCCGTCGCCGCACAGGACGGCGGGGCCCTGGAGCGCGGCCCAGACGGTCGTCGCCGCGGGGGCGAGGGCGAGCACGCTGAACGCCCGGCGGTCCAGGAGCCGGACCAGGGGCACGGCGAGGACGGCGGCGACAGCGTGGACGATCAGCAGTGTCAGCACGGCCGGTCCTCACGATCGGGGGGCAGGTCGGTCCTCACAGGGTAACCCGGAGTTTCGTTCTGTTCGATTCCAGGCGTGGCGCGAGGGGCGCTGTTACCGTGGCCGGGTGTCATCGACCGTCGCCCGGCACGGCGCCGAGGTCACCGTCCGGCCCGGCCTCGAAGGGCTCCCCGAACTCGCGGACCTCCTCGCGGAGCACCCCTCCGGTGCCCTGACGCTGAAGGTGGGACGCCGCGGTGTCGTCGTGCCCCCCGAACTGGCCGTCGCGCTGCGCGAGGCGGTGCACGCCCTCGCCCACGGCGAGGCCGTGACCCTCACCCCGCACGAGGCGCTGCTCACGACGCAGGAGGCCGCCGACGTCCTCGGCGTCAGCCGGCCCACGCTCGTGCGGCTCCTGGAGTCGGGGGCGCTGCCCTACACGAAACCCGGGGTGCACCGGCGGGTGCGGCTGGAGGACGTCCTCGACTACGCCGAGTCCCACCGCAGCGCGCGGGCGCCGCTGCCGCAACACGGCTGATCCCCCGCTCCCCTCGCGCGGGTACCCCCTGGGGGTCACCATGAGGTGGTGAGCGACGCCCGCGGACCCGCCCGCGGCCCCGTGGTGCCGCGCGTCCTGCTCGTCGTCGCCCTGGTCCTGGGCCTGTGCGCGATGCACGTCCTGGCGGCCGCCGTCAGCCGGCACCACGCCACCGTCCACGCCACCGCCCACGCCACCACCGTCCACGGCACCGGCGGCCACGCCCCGGCCGGGGACCACGCCCGGCCGGCGACGGCGCCCGGCACCCCGGCCGCCGTGCGCACCACCGACCAGCACGACCACCACGCGACGACCGACTGCGTCCTGTTCCTGTCCGCCGGCACCGCGCTGCTGGTGGTGCTGCTCGCCTGGGCCGCGGCCCGGGCCCTGCGTCCCTCGTACCGGCTCCTGGACCCGTGGCCGGGCCGGGTCACCGCCACCACGCCCTGGCGCGGGCCGCCGCCGTGGCACTGGCCACGGATCCGCCTCTGCGTGATCCGGGTCTAGGCCGACCCCCTGCGCGTCGTGGACGACCACCGTCCACGCGCCGCTGCGTCGTGCCCCCACCCGTGACCCACCCGAGGAGATGCACCCCTGATGCGCACCACCACCCGCACGACCCGCACGACCCGCGCCGCCGCCCTGGGCGCGGCCGCGACGCTGTCCCTGCTCCTGGCCGCCTGCGGCGGCGGCGACACCGGCTCGATGGACCACTCCTCCATGGCGTCGGAGTCCTCGGAGTCGTCGGAGTCCTCGACGACCTCGCCGAGCCCCTCGGCCGGCGCCGCCGGCGGCGTCGACGCCGAGCACGACGACCAGGACGTGGCGTTCGCCCAGATGATGATCGTCCACCACCAGGGCGCCCTGGAGATGGCGCAGCTGGCCACCACCCGGGCCTCCAGCCAGGAGGTCAAGGACCTCGCGGCCGGGATCTCGGCCGCGCAGGAGCCGGAGATGGAGGCCATGAGCTCCTGGCTGGCCGCCTGGGGCGCACCGGCCACGGCCGCCCCCTCGACGGGCGGCATGGACGGCATGGAGGGCATGGACCACTCCTCGACGGGCGGCTCGGCGTCGGGGATGCCCGGGATGATGACCGAGGAGCAGATGACCCGGCTGCAGGACGCCACCGGCGCCGACTTCGACCGGATGTTCCTGCAGATGATGGTCGAGCACCACACCGGTGCCGTGCAGATGGCCCGGACCGAGCAGGAGCAGGGGTCCAACCCGCAGGCCCTCGAGCTGGCCGACTCGATCGTGACGAGCCAGACCGCCGAGATCCAGCGGATGGAGCAGCTGCTCACCACCCTGGGCTGAGCCCTCCCCGGTGGGCCGCGGGGACGTCCCGCGGCCCACCGGACCGGTCCACCCCCCCCGGCGCGGAAATACCCCCTGGGGGTACTGAGGTTGGAGGTGAGCGCGCCGCTCACCCGATCCCGAGGAGGCACCGATGTCCCACGACCACACCACCCGCACCCCCGCCGGTCACGCCGACCACGCGGGTCACGCCGACCACGCAGGTCACGCCGGTCACGGCCCGACGTCCTGGGCGATGGCCGCCCGGGCCACGCTGCACTGCCTCACCGGCTGCGCCATCGGCGAGGTCCTGGGCATGGTCGTCGGCACCGCCCTGGGCCTGCACAACGCCGCCACCGTGGTGCTCTCGATCGCCCTGGCCTTCGTCTTCGGCTACGGCCTGACCGTGCGCGGGGTCCTCGGGAGCGGCGTCGACCTGCGCAGCGCCCTGAAGGTCGCCCTGGCCGCCGACACCGTCTCCATCGCCGTCATGGAGGTCGTCGACAACACCGCCGTCGTGGCCGTCCCCGGCGCCATGGACGCCGGCCTCGGCAGCTGGCTGTTCTGGGCCTCCCTCGCCGGCTCGCTGGCCCTGGCCTTCCTCGTCACCACCCCGGTCAACCGGGCCCTGATCAGCCGGGGCAAGGGTCACGCCGTCGTCCACGCCCACCACCACTGAGCGCGGGACGGTCCCCCGCCCGTCCTGTCGTAGCGTGGTGGGTCGGTGGCGACCCGGTCGCGACACCCCGTCCAGCGCGAGGAGGCGCGGTGCAACCGCAGCAGGACCCACCGGCGCCCGCCCCCGTCGCCGGCCGGCCGCCGGGCGAGCGGGACACCCGCGTCGCCGTCGACGCGGTCCTGCTGCCGTCGGTGTTCAGCGGCACCCCCGTCGCCGTCGTCGCCCTCGACCGCGACGGCGCCGTCACCGCGCTCACCCCCGTCGCCGAGCGTCTCCTCGGCTGCGCCGAGGCCGACCTCGTCGGCCGGCCCCTGCTCGAGCACCTGCACCACCAGCACCCCGACGGCCGCGTCGTGCCGCCCGCCGACAGCCCGATCCTCGCCGCCCTGGAGCAGGCGCGGCCCGCCGCCGGCGACGGGGTCTTCGTGCGCGGGGACGGTTCGGCCCTCGGCCTCGCGTGGGCCTTCGCACCCACCGTGCTGGCCCGCACCCTCGTCGGCGGGGTGCTCACCTTCTCCGACACCGCCGCCCAGCACGCCGAGGCTGCCCGTCAGCGCCGGCACGTGGCCGCCGTCGAGGAGGCCAACGTCCGGCTGGCCCTGCTGGCGGAGGTCGCGCGCGTCCTGGGCGAGACCGACGACGTCGTGGCCGGCCTGCGCGCCCTGGCCGACCTCGTCGTCCCGGTCCTGGCCGACTGGGTCACCGTCGACGTGCTGGCCGAGGACGGCACCAGCCTGGAACGGGTGGCCCTGACCCACCGCGACCCCGCCCGGCGCGCCGCCACCGCCGCCCGCGTCGGCCCGCTGCCGCCGCTGCGCCCGGGCATGACCAGCCGGCTGGCGCAGGTCCTGCACGGGGCGACCCCGCAGCACCAGCGGATGCCGCCGCCGGACCAGCTGCGGTCGCTGGTCGTCGACGACCTGGCCGCCGAGCGGGTGGCGCTGGGCCTCGAGCTCGGCGCCTCGGAGTGGATCACCGCGCCCCTGCGCGCCCGCGGGCGGACCCTGGGGGCGATCACGCTGGTGCGCGCCGACGGCAGCCGCCCCTACCGGGCTGAGGACCTCGACTTCGCCGCCGACCTCGCCGCCCGCGCCGGGACCCTCCTGGACACCACCCGCGTCCTGAGCCGTCAGGTCTCCCGCGCCGAGCAGATGCAGCGCGCGCTGCTGCCGGACCTGACCGCGCGCATCGGGCCGTTGGAGCTGGCCGGGCTCTACCAGCCGGCCAGCGACCTGGCCCAGGTCGGCGGGGACTGGTACGACGCCTTCGTCCTGCCCGACGAGAGCACCGGCCTGGTCATCGGGGACGTCGCCGGGCACGACCTGCACGCCGCGACCCGCATGGGCGCCATCCGGCACAAGCTGCGCGCCCTGGCCGGGGACCGGATCGCCCCGCCCTCCGACGTCGTCGCCCGCCTCGACCGGGTGCTGCAGCGCTTCGCCCCCGACGACCTCGCCACCGCCGTCTACGCCCGCCTGGACACCACACCCCGCGGGCCGCGCCTGCAGTGGTCCAACGCCGGGCACCCCCCGCCGCTGCTGCTGACCGGGGGGCGGCCCCCGCGGCTGCTCGACGACGTCGTCGACCTGCCCCTGGGCGTGGCCGACCTGGACCGCACCGACGCCGAGGTGCACCTCGGTGGACCCGGTGGGCAGGGCGGGGCGGCCCCGGTGACGCTGGTCCTCTACAGCGACGGCCTCGTCGAACGCCCCGGGGAGTCGCTGACCGCCGGGTTGCGGCGGCTCCTGGACGCCGGCGCCGACCTGGCCGGGGTGCCGCTGGCCGACGTGGGCCCGGAGCTGCTGGCCCGGCTGGACCCCACCGGCCTGGACGACATCGCCGTCCTCACCGCCCGGCTCGGGCCACCCGGGGCCGGCTGAGGCCCCCGCTCACCCCGGGCAGCTCCCCGGGCACGTCCCAGCGCTGGGGGACGCGCTCGTCCGTGGCGCGGCGAGGTTCAGCGCTTGGCCAGGTGGAACCACACGGTCTTGCCCTCGGCGGGCGGGTGGGCCGGGGCGAGGCCCCACCGGGTGGCGAGCTGGTCGATGAGGGCCATGCCCCGCCCGCCGGTGGCCTCGAGGCCGACGCGGCGCACGACGGGCAGGGCGGAGCCGGTGTCGGTGACGGCGATGCGCACGTGCTCCTGGCCGCACGTCACGTCCACGGTGACGGGTCCGGTGCCGTGGCGCACCGCGTTGGCGATCGCCTCGGAGGTCAGCAGCTCGACGACGTCCTCGTCGACGGGACCGGAGCAGGCCGTGACGCAGCGTGCGATCTGATCGCTGACCCAGCGCCGTGCGGTGGACACGGCCGAGAGTTCGGCGGGCAGGACGAGCTGAGCCATGATCCTCCTCCTGCGCCCCCACCGCGGTGGCGCGCGCTGCCAGGTCCTTGCACGGAGCCACTATCGCGCCAGGTCCGGTGTTCCGTCGCGGTGTACCGGCAGCCGGTGGGGCACCCACCGCGCGTGCGCGGCGACGAGCGCCGTCGTGGGGCTGCGGTGCGTGAGCGCGGCGGCAGCGGTACAACCAGCAGTAGCAGAGCAACTGCGGAGCGCCTCGGGCGCGGCGAGCACAGGGCGGGAGTCGTGGTCGAGCCGTGGGAGCAGTACCGGGTCCTGCCGGCCGGGGCGGTCGGCGTGACGGCGACGCCGCCGACCCCGCTGCCTCCGCTGCCCCCGCCGAGGCGGCCAACCCGGTGCTGCAGCGCCTGGCGGCGCTGGCGGCGCGGCTGCTGGCCGCCTCCGCGTCGCAGGTCTCGCTGCTGACCGACGTGCAGACCATCGGGGCGGTCTCGGGGCAGGACCGGGCGCTGGTGGGGTCCACGGGACCGCTCGTGGACTCCCTGTGCACGGTGACCGCTGCCCACGGGGCGCCGCTGATCGTCCAGGACGCCGTCCGCGACGAGCGGGTGGCGTCCCTGCCGCCGGTGGCCAGCGGCGCGGTGGGTTCCTACCTGGGTGTCCCCCTGCAGGGCCAGGACGGCCGCGTGGTCGGGGCCCTGTGCGTCTTCGACCCCGTCCCGCGGGTGTGGCACGACGACGACGTGGAGCTGCTGAGCGACCTGGCGGCGGCGGCGGCCGCGGAGCTGCAGCTGTCGGCGCTGTCGCTGGACCACGAGACCGACCGGCTGCGCTGGCAGCTGGCGGTGGCCGCCGGCGGGGTGGGCAGCTTCGACTGGGACCTGCGCAGCGGCAGGCTGAACTGGGACGCGCAGCTGCTGACGATGTTCGGTTACGACGAGGCGGAGTTCGGCCGGACCATCGAGGACTTCGACGCCCGCGTGCACCCCGAGGACCGGGGCAGGGTGACCCTGGCGCTGGAGCAGGCGATCGCGGAGTGCGGCCCCTACGAGGCGGAGTACCGCGTGGTGCTGCCCGGTGGCCGCACCCGCTGGGTCAAGGCCAAGGGGGAGGCGCTGGCCGGTGTCGACGGGCGGGCGCGGCGCGTGCTGGGCGCGGCCTACGACACCACCAGCGAGCACGAGCAGGACCTGCGCATCGCGCGGGTGCTGGAGTCGATGTCGGCGGCGTTCTACTCGGTGGACCGCCAGTGGCGGTTCACCTACGTCAACGCCGAGGCCGAGCGCCTGCTGCAGCGCCGGCGCGAGGAGCTGCTGGGCGGGGTGCTGTGGGAGCTGTACCCCGACGCGGTGGGGTCCGCGTTCGAGGTCGAGTACCGCCGTGCGGTGGACACCGGTCAGCCCGTGATCTTCGAGTCGTACTACCCCGCGCCGCTGGACGGCTGGTACGAGGTGCGGGCCTGGCCGGACCCGGACGGGCTGTCGGTGTACTTCCTCGACATCACCGCCCGCCGCACCGCGCAGCGGCAGGCGGAGACGGAGCGGGCGGCGGCGCAGGAGGCGCTGCGCACCGCCGAGCAGGCGCTGTGCCGGGCGGAGGAGTCCCAGCGCGCCGCGGAGGAGTCCCAGCGCGTCGCCGAAGCGGCGCAGCGCGAGGCGCGGCAGGCGCAGCAGGCCGCGGAGCGCACCGCCGCCCGGCTGGCCCTGCTGGCCCGGGTCAGCGCGGACCTGTCGGCGACGCTGGACACCGAGGAGGCCGTGGCCCGGCTGGCGCAGCACCTGGTGCCCACGCTGGGGGACTGGTGCCTGGTCACCCTGGTCGGGGAGGACGGGACCCTGCGCGACATCGCCTCCTGGCACGCCCGGGAGGAGCTGCGGCCCCTGGTGCACCGCTACTGCGAGACCCGGCTGAGCTCGATCCGCTCCTCGTCCTCCTTCCTGCACCAGGCGCTGCGCACCAACCGCCTGGTGCTGGTGCCTCCCGGGGCCACCGAGACCATCGCCGCCCTGCTCCACGGGGAGGCCCGGGACCTGGTGCGCCGACTCGCCCCGCACTGCGCGCTGGTGCTGCCGCTGCGGGCGCGGGGGCGCACCGTGGGGCTGGTCACCCTCTTCCGCGACGAGGGCTCGGGGGACTTCGGCGAGGAGGTCCTGCTGACCGCGACCGAGGTCGGCGACCGCGCCGGGCTGGCCCTGGACAACGCCCGCCTGTACGGCCAGCAGCAGCACGTGGCCGAAGGGCTGCAGCGGGCCCTGCTGAGCGCACCGGTGGAGCCGGACCACCTGCAGATCGTGGTGCGCTACCGCCCCGCCGCGCAGGCGGCGCAGGTGGGCGGGGACTGGTACGACGCGTTCCTGCAGCCCGACGGGGCGACGGTGCTGGTCATCGGGGACGTCATGGGCCACGACATCGAGGCCGCTGCGGCGATGAGCAAGGTCCGCTCCATGCTGCGCGCCATCGCCCACTACAGCGGCGGGGGGCCGGCGGAGGTGCTGTCCGGTCTGGACGCGGCGATGGAGGGCCTGGCGACGGGGACGACCGCCACCGCGGTGGTGGCGCGCCTGGAGCAGCGCGAGGACGAGCAGGAGCGGGGCGTGACGCGGGTGCGCTGGTCCAACGCCGGGCACCCCCCGCCGGTGCTGCTGGCCCCGGACGGCACGGTGACGACCCTGAGCGGCCCGCGCCACGACCTGCTGCTGGGCCTGGACCCGGGGTCGCCGCGCACCGACGAGGAGGTCGTCCTCGACCGCGGCGCCACGCTGCTGATGTACACCGACGGCCTGGTGGAGCGGCGCGACCAGGACTACGACGAGGGTCTGCTGCGCCTGTGCGACGCGGTCGGTGAGCTGGCCGGGGAGGACCTGGACGGCCTGTGCGACGGCGTCCTGGCGCGGCTGCTGCCGGAGCACGTCGAGGACGACGTCGCCCTCGTCGCCGTCCGCACGCACCCCCAGGACCGTCCCCGCCCCCCGGAAGCCGGGCCCAGCCGGGTGCCTGGGAGCCTGCCGCGACCCTGACCCCGGCGGCGACGACGCCGGGGTGCCGACCCGCTCGCTCCGCGTCCCGGTGCGCCCGCCGGGGGCGCCGGCCGTGGCACGCTGGCGGTGTGATCCTCCCCGCGGTCCGCGACCCGCGCCTGGTCACGGTCCGCCGCGGCGGGACCCTCACCGACGAGCACCACCACCTCCTGGCGCGCTGGGCCGCCGCGTGCGCCGAGCACGTGCTGCCCCTGTTCGAGGCCGAGCGCCCGGACGACCCCCGCCCCCGGCGAGCCGTGGAGGCTGCGCGCGCGTGGGCCGACGGGGACCTGGGGATGCGGGAGGCCCGGGCCCTCGGCGGGCACGCCATGGGCGCGGCCCGGCCCCTGCGCGGGGCCGCCCACCACGCCGCCCACCCCGGTGACCCCGGGGCCGGGCGGGCCGAGCGCGACTGGCAGCGCGCGCAGCTGCCCGGAGCGGTCCGCGCCCTCGTCCTGGAGGACCAGGCCCGGCGCGATGCGATCTGCTTCGGCGCCTTCGCCGACTAGGAGGAGCGCCGGGACCGAGCGGTCAGCCCCAGCCCAGCGCCCGCAGCCCCGCGGCCGTCGCCGCGGCGAGGACCACCACGACGATGAACGGGGCCCGGCAGACCAGCGCGACGACGGCCACGACCAGTCCCGCGGCCCGCGCGTCGAGCACCAGGTCGCGGCCCGTCGAGAACGTCTGCAGCACCACCAGCGACGCGAGCAGCGCGGCGGGCAGCACCGCCGTGACCCGACGCACCCGGGGTTCCTCCAGGGGTCCGGCCGGCACGACGTAACCGGCGAACTTCAGCAGGAACGAGACCACCCCCGCGGCGAGCACCGCGATCCAGAAGTTCACTTCCAGCACCACGCGACGACGGACCCCACGAGGGCGGCGGCGACGACGGGCAGCCCCTGGGGGAGCACGGGGACCAGCGCCGTCGTCACCAGCGCCCCGACCACGGCGATCGCGACGGGTTCGCGCGAGCGCAACCGCGGCCACAGCAGCGCGATGAACGAGGCGGCGGCCGCGGCGTCGAGGCCGTACCGCTGCGGGTCGCCGAGCGCGTTCCCGGCCAGCGCCCCCACGAGGGTCGCGAGGTTCCAGAACCCGTACACCCCGAGCCCGGTCACCCAGAACCCGAGCCGGCGCAGTTCCGGCGTGGACTGCGCGACGGCGACGGCGGTGGACTCGTCGATCGTCAGCTGCGGGACGGCGACCCGCCGCCACCCGCGCGGGCGCATCACGGGGACGAGCTGCACCCCGTAGAGCGCGTTCCGGACCCCGAGCAGCGACGACGCCGCGACGGCCGCGCCGACGGTCCCGCCGCCGCCGAGGACCCCGATGAGGGCGAACTGCGACCCGCCGCTGAACAGCAGCAGCGACAGCACGCACGTCTGCCACAGGCTCAGGCCGCTGGTGACGCTCAGCGCGCCGAAGCTCACGCCGTACAGGCCGGTCGCGACCGCCACCGACAACCCCTGACGCACGACGGCGGAACGGGCGGCGTCGGCGGTCACCGGCACAGCATGCCTCAGCCGCGGGCGGCGAACTCCGCGGCCAGGTCCGGCGCCCCGGCCCGCAGCAGCGCGGCGAGCAGGACCCGCGCCTGCCCGGCCTTCAGCCGCCCGGCGGGGACGGCGCCCGCGGCGGCGAGGTCGGCGCCACCGCCGCCGTCGCCGTAGGTCACGGCGACGGGCCCGGCGGCGACGCGCGTCGTGAGCACCACCGCGACGCCGGAGGACACCGCGCGGGCGACGGCGGCGACGACGGCGGCCGTCGCGTTCCCCGACCCCAGGCCCTGCAGCACGATCCCGCGCGCGCCGGCGGCCGCGCAGGCGTCGAGCAGGGCGCCGTCCATGCCGGGGTAGCCCGCGACGACGTCCACCCGCGGCCAGTCGCCCTCGACCCGGGGCAGCACCGCGCGGGGCAGCGCGCCGTCGGGGCAGGTGAACGCGTCGAGGTCCACCGTGTGCCGCTTCACGACACCCGCGGCGGGCAGGACGGCCCCGCCGAACGCGACGAGCACCCCCGACGCGGTGGCCGCCGTGGACAGGGCGAGCCGGACGTTCGCCGGGGCGTCCGGTGCGGGGTGGTCCGACGTCCGCTGCGACCCCGTGAGCACCACGGCCCGGGGGTCGTCGTGGTGCAGGTCGAGCAGGTAGGCGGTCTCCTCCAGGGAGTCCGTCCCGTGCAGCACGACGACCCCGGCGACGTCGGCGGAGGACAGCGCGTCGTGGACGCAGGACAGGACCGTCCACGCGTCGGGCAGCGTCAACGTCGAGGAGTCCACCCGCAGCGGCTCGACCACCCGGACGCGCACCCCGACCTCGGCGGCGGCCGGGCCGACGAGGGTGTCCCCGGCCAGCGTCGGCGCACTGACCCCGTCGGCGTCCACGGTGCTGGCGATGGTTCCGCCGGTGGTCACCACCACGATCAACGGGGTCGTCATGTGCTCCTCAGTCCTGGTCGGTGCGTGCGGCCAAAGCTTCCACACGCGGCCTGGCCGCGCGCCACCCGAGCGCCAGCAGCGGCACGACGACCACGAGCGAGGCGATGGTCCAGGTCCCCACGGGATGGTCGAACGCCATGAGCACGAGGACGGCGGCGAGGAACACGAGCGTCGCGACGCCGCTCCACGGCGCCAGCGGCATCCGGAACGCCGGCCGCTCGATCCGCCCCGAGCGCGCCCACGACCACAGCTTGAGCTGGCACAGGACGATGACGCCCCACGCGCTGACGATGCCGATGGCGGCGATGTTCAGGACGATCTCGAACGCGTCGGCGGGCACCAGCGCGTTGAGGACGACGCCGAGCAGGGCGACGGCGACGGTCAGCGCGATCCCGCCGTAGGGCACCCCGTTGCGGTTGACCCGGCCCGCGAACGCGGGAGCCGACCCGGTGGAGGCCATCGAGTGCAGGATGCGCCCGGTGGAGTACAGGCCCGCGTTCAGCGAGGACAGCGCCGCGGTGAGGACGACGAGGTTCACGAACGCGTCCACACCGTCGACGCCGACGTGGGAGAAGAACGTCACGAACGGCGAGACGCCCTTGGTGTAGGCGTCGTGGGGCAGCAGCATCGCCAGCAGCAGCACGGACCCGACGTAGAACACGACGATCCGGACGATGACGGTGTTGATGGCGCGGGGGATGACCTTCTGCGGTTCGGCGACCTCACCGGCGGTGGTCCCGACGAGCTCGATCGACGCGTACGCGAACACGACGCCCTGGATGACGACGACGGCCGGCAGCAGGCCGTTCGGCAGCCACCCGCCGTGGGCGGAGATCAGCCCGAACCCGGGCCGCTGCCCGTCGATCGGTTCGCCGAAGACCACGAAGTACAGGCCGACGAGGAGGAACGCGCCGATGGTCAGGACCTTCAGCAGCGCGAACCAGAACTCCAGCTCCCCGAACACCCTCACCGACAGCAGGTTCAGGCCGAGGACGACGACGATGGCGGCCAGCGCCCACACCCACTGCGGCACCCCGGCGACGAACGCCGAGTACCGGCCGAAGAAGTTCATGTAGAGCGCGACGGCGGTGACGTCGACGACGGCCGTCGTCGCCCAGTTCAGCCAGTACAGCCAGCCCGCGACGAACGCGGTGCGTTCGCCGTAGAACTCCCGGGCGTAGGAGACGAAGGAACCGGACGTCGGGCGGTGCACGACGAGTTCCCCGAGCGCGCGCAGGATGAGGAACCCGAAGAACCCGCACACCGCGTAGACGCCGACGAGCGCGGGGCCGGCCCCGGCCAGGCGGCCGCCGGCGCCCATGAACAGACCCGTCCCGATGGCGCCGCCGATGGCGATCATCTGGATCTGGCGGGGCCGGAGTTCCTTGCGGTACTGCGCTTCCGGGGGTGCGGCCTCGGTGCGCGCGGTGACGTCGGTCATCGGGGGTTCTCCTGGGAGGACGGCAGGGAGGTGAGGTTCTCGGGGCGGAGCAGCTCTTCCAGTTCGTCCGGGGCGAGCAGGCCGGAGGCGAGCACGAGGTCGGCGACGGACGCGCCGGTGTGCGCGGCCTCCAGGGCGATGCGGGTGGCGGCCTCGTAGCCGATCCGCGGGTTCAGGGCGGTGGCCAGGCCGATGGAGTTCTCGACGCGGGCGCGCAGCAGGGCGCGGTCGGTCGTGATGCCGACGACGCAGCGGTCGGTGAGGACCGCCACGGCGTGCGCGAGGTTGCGGGCCCCCTCGGACAGCCGCTGGGCGATGACGGGTTCGAAGGCGTTGAGCTGCAACTGCCCGGCCTCGGCCGCCATGGAGATGGTGACGTCGTTGCCGACGATCTGGAACGCGACCTGGTTGACGACCTCGGGGATCACCGGGTTCACCTTGCCGGGCATGATCGACGACCCGGCCTGCACGGGCGGCAGCTGGATCTCCCCGAGGCCGGCGCGCGGCCCGGAGGACAGCAGCCGCAGGTCGTTGCAGACCTTCGACAGCTTCACGGCGACGCGCTTGAGGACCCCGGACAGGTGGACGAACTGCCCGACGTCCTGGGTGGCCTCGACGAGGTCGGGGGAGCTGACGAGGTCGTACCCGGTGATCCCCGCCAGCTCCGCCACCGCGAGGGCGGCGTACCCGACGGGTGCGTTCAGCCCCGTCCCGACGGCCGTGGCCCCGAGGTTCACCTCCAGCAGCAGGTCGGCGGACTCGCGCAGCCGGTCGACGTCCTCGGTGAGCATGACGGCGTAGGTCGCGAACTCCTGCCCGAGGGTCATGGGCACGGCGTCCTGCAGCTGGGTGCGGCCCATCTTCACGACGTCGTGGAACTCGACGGCCTTGGCGGCGAAGGCGTCGCGCAGCCGTTCCAGCTCGGTGACGAGCGCGTCGATCCAGCGGCGCGTGGCGATGTTCACGGCCGTGGGGTAGACGTCGTTCGTCGACTGCGAGGCGTTGACGTGGGTGTTGGGGTGCAGGTGGGCGTAGTCGCCGCGCGCGCGGCCCATGAGTTCCAGGGCGCGGTTGGCGACGACCTCGTTGGCGTTCATGTTCGTCGAGGTCCCGGCCCCGCCCTGGACGACGTCGACGACGAACTGCTCGTGCAGGGCGCCACCGGCGATCTCGCGGCACGCGGCGACGATGGCGTCGGCGCGGGTCCTGTCCAGGACGCCGAGGTCGGCGTTGGCCAGGGTCGCGGCCTGCTTGACGTCGGCGAGGGCGCGCACGAGGTGGGGGTCCTGGCCGACGGTGCGGCCGGTGATGGGGAAGTTCTCGACGGCCCGCAGGGTGTGGATGCCCCAGTAGGCGTCGGTGGGCACCTCCCGTTCGCCGAGCAGGTCGTGCTCGGTGCGGGTCGGGGAGGTGGCGGTGGGGGTCACGACATCGGGTCCCTTCGCTGGACCTGTCTGGCTGTCTGACAGGTGACCCGAGGATGGAGGACCCCTCCGCACCGCGTCAAGTGACACCATGGCCGCGTGAGCACGTGGGCCGAACGCACCCCGACGGTGACCCGCGTCGGGGCGGCCGAGGCCGTCTTCGCCGACCTGCGCGACGCCATCCTCGGCGGGGAGCTGCCCGTGGGGACCCGGCTGCCGTCGGAGGCGGCGCTGTCGGAGCGGCACGGCGTCTCCCGCTCCGTGGTCCGCGAGGCCCTGCGCTCCTGCCACGCGCTGGGCCTGACCGAGCCCCGCACCGGCCTGGGGTCCTTCGTCGTCCGCGACCGGGTCGAGAAGGACCCCGTGTTCGGCACCTTCGCCGCCTCCGAGCTGCTGGAGGCCCGCCCGCTCGTGGAGGTCCCCGCCGCCGGCTGGGCCGCCGTCCGGCACACCGACTCCGAGCTCGCCGAGCTGCGCGGGCTCATCGAGGCCATGACGGGCGAACCCGACCCGCAGGAGTGGGCCGCCCTCGACGGCCGGCTGCACGGCCTGGTCGCCCAGGCCTCCCGCAACCGCGTCCTCATCGAGGCCATGACGGGCGAACCCGACCCGCAGGAGTGGGCCGCCCTCGACGGCCGGCTGCACGGCCTGGTCGCCCAGGCCTCCCGCAACCGCGTCCTGGAGTCGGTGCTGGCCGCCGTCCGGGAGGCCTCCACCGCGCAGTCCCAGGCCCTGAACCTGCTGCCGGACCGCCGCCACCGCTCCGACGTCGAGCACGCCGCGATCGTCGAGGCCATCGCCACGCGCGACTACGACGCCGCGGCCGACGCCATGCGCGCCCACCTCACCGCCGTCGGGGAGGCGCTGCGCGCGCTCGTCGAGCGCCCCTGAGGGCGGGCGCGGACGGGCACCGATGAGTCCGGCGGCGACGCCGGGTCAGCAGGGTGTCGGCCCGGCCGGGCCGCGCCGCGTCCCCAGGAGTCCCCAGGAGGTTCCCGTGACCACTCGCCTCAGCCCCTACGTCTGCCTGCCCGGCACCGCCCGCCAGGCGCTGGAGCACTACCGGTCCGTCTTCGGCGGGGAGGTGGCGATCTCCACGTTCGGCGAGTTCGGCGGCGGGGAGGGCGTCGACCCCGACGCCGTCATGCACGGCCAGCTCGACACCCCCTCCGGCCTGACGCTCATGGTCTCCGACGCCATGGCCGGGATGTCCGCGAAGACCGGCGGCAACGTCGCCCTGTGCCTGTTCGGGGACGACGTGCCGACGGCGGAGCGGTTCTTCGCGGGCCTGGCCGAGGGCGGGGAGGTCACGACCCCGCTGGAGAAGCAGGTGTGGGGCGACCTGTACGGCGCCCTCACCGACCGCTTCGGGGTCGACTGGATGGTCAACGTCTCCCCGTCGGCCTGAGCGTGGGACACCCCCCGCCCCCTCACGCGACGAGCGCGTGCAGCCCCACCTCCCCGGCCACCCCGAGGGGCAGCACCAGCGCCGACCACGCCGCCGCGGCCCGGGCACCGGCCCACCCGCCGGTCGCCCGGGCCGCCGGGGCGGTGGCGCCCAGCCCCGCGACCAGGACCGCGCCGAGGAGGCAGAACAGGACGGCCTCGCCGGTGTGGCGCAGGTACCAGCCGTGGGTGACGGCGCCCTCGGCGAGGAACACCCCGCCCAGCAGCGCGGCCCCCAGCGCGGCCCGGCGCGGCGAGCCCGCCCGGCGCCAGAGCCACCCGGCGACCCCCAGGACGAGCCCGCCGACCAGGCCGGTGGCCGCCCACAGCAGCACCGGGCCCGCGCCGACGCCGAAACCGCGCGCCGCGGACACGGCGTAGTACCCGGCGACCTCGCCCAGGCAGGCCAGGACACCGGCCGCGACGGCGACCGGCCAGCGCCGGCAGAGAGCCCCCACCGCGAACGCCGGGACGACCCAGGGACCGACGGCGTTGGCCAGGGCGGCGAAGGGCCGCGGCAGCACCGTCTGCAGGCCGGAGGTCGCCGCGCCCCACGCCAGGCCGGCCAGGAGCGCGACCCCGAGCGCGACCCCGAGCCCGAGCGCGGTGCGGGACGCGCGGCCGGCGGGGCCGCCGGGGGCGCGGCGGGGGGTGCGGGGCGGGCTCGTGGTGGTGGGGTCGCTCACGCTCCCAGCCTGGCGGGCCGCCCGTGGTGCCGTCGTCACCGCCGGGTCTGATCGGGCCCCGCGGCCGGTCCTCCCGGGGGATGACCACGCCCGGCGGTCCGCGGGGACCGGCCTAACCTCGTGCGGTGACCCCCGCCGACCCGCCCCCCGACCCGCTGGACGACCCGCTGGACGACCCGCTGGACGTGGACCTGCCCGTCGCCGACCCGGGGCACCCCCGCGTCTGCTCCATCGCCCGCACCCTGGAGCTGGTGGGGGAGAAGTGGGCGCTGCTGGCGGTGCGCGAGGTGTTCTACGGCGTCCACCGCTTCGACCGGATCGTGGCGAACACCGGTGCCCCGCGCGACGTCATGACCACGCGGCTGCGCCGGCTCACCGAGGCCGGGGTGCTGGTCCGGGTGCCCTACTCCCAGCGGCCGCCGCGCTCGGAGTACCGGCTCACCGAGGCCGGGCGGGACCTGCTGCCGGTCCTGCTCTCGCTCATGCGGTGGGGTGACGAGCACCTGGCCGCCGACGGGCCGCCGGTGGTCTGGGGCCACGCGTGCGGGCACGACCTGGTGCCGAGCACGGTGTGCCGGTCCTGCGGGGAACCGGTGCGGGGCAGCGGGTTGGAGCTCAAGCGCACGACGGGTGCGGGGTGAGCACCTAGTCGGTTGGTTTTTCCAACTGAGTTCGGTACGTTCGGCCCGTGCGTCCACCCCGGAACCGTGTCGTCGCCGTGAGCGGCCTCGGGATCGTCAACCCCGCCGGCACCGGCACCACCGCGTTCTGGCAGGGGCTGCTCGAACCGGCCGCCCCCGCCGCGGTGCGCCGCGTCGACGGTTTCGACCCCGCCCGCTGGCTCACCCACCGGCAGCAGCGGACCACGGACCGCTCCGCCCAGTTCGCCGTCGCCGCCGCCGACGAGGCCCTGCGCGACGCCGGGCTGCTCGCCCACCCCGACGCCGCCCCCGACGACCCCGCGGCCCACGTCCTCGACGGCGTCGACCCCTTCGCCCTCGGCGTCGCCCTCGGCACCGGCATCGGCGGCGTCACCACCCTGGAGACCCAGCAGGCCGTCCTCGCCGAGCGCGGACCGCGCCTCGTCTCGCCCTTCACCGTCCCCATGTCGATGCCCAACGCCCCCAGCGCCGCGCTGAGCATGCGCTACGGCGCGCGCGGCCCCGCCACGACCGTGACGACCGCCTGCGCCGCCGGCGCCGACGGGATCGCCGCAGGTGCCCGCCTCGTCGCCGCCGGCACCTGCGACGTCGTCCTCGCCGGCGGCGCCGACGTCAGCCTCACCCCCACCTGCCTCGCCGGGTTCACCACCATGCGGGCCCTGAGCCCCACCGGCGTCCTGCGGCCCTTCGACCGCGACCGCGACGGCCTGGCCGCCGCCGAGGCCGCCGCGGTCCTCGTCCTCGAACCCCTCGACCGCGTCCTGGCCCGCGGCGCCGTCCCCTACGTCGTCGTCGCCGGCGCCGCCTCCACCTCCGACGCCCACCACCTCACCGCCCCGCCGCCCGACGGCTCCGGCGCCCTGGAGTGCATGCGCCGCGCCCTGCACGACGCCGGCCTCGACCCCGCCGACCTCGGCCACGTCAACGCCCACGGCACCTCCACCCAGCTCAACGACGCCGCCGAGGCCCGCGCGCTGCGCACCCTCCTGGGGCGCTCGCGCACCCCCGTGACCAGCGTCAAGGGCGTCACCGGGCACGCCTTCGGGGCGGCCGGCGCCGTCGAGGCCGTCGCCGTCGCCCTCAGCGTCCGCACCGGCCTCATCCCGCCCACCGCCGGGCACGAGCACCTCGAGGACGGGCTGGACGTCGACGTCGTCACCGAGGCGACGGAGTGGGTGCCGGCCCCCGTGCTGTCCAACAGCTTCGGCTTCGGCGGCCACAACGGCTGCCTCGTCCTCAGCCCCGCCTGACCCCCGGCCGGTGTGGCGCACCGGACACCCCCCGCACCCGCGCGGGCCTCGCGCCCACCAGCCGGTCGCAGGACGATGGACCCGTGGCGGTCGACGGGTCGGCGGGTGGTTCTGCCGGGCCCGCACGGGCGCAGGACGGTTTCGGCGTCGGCGCGCTGCGGTGGTGGCGCCGGGCGGCGGGCGCCGGGCTGGTCGCCCTGGCCGCGCTGGCCCTCGGCGCCCTGGCCACCGGTGAGGACGGCACCGACCGGGACGCGGGGTTCTGGGCGCTGCTGGTGCTGGCCTGCACCTGGGTGGGTGTCGCCGTCTCCGCCGCCGTCTCCGGGCGGGCCCGCGGCCGCGCGCTCGTGGCCCGGCACGCGGCCGCCGGCGCGGGGGTCGGCCTGCTGCTCGCCGCGGCCCTGACGGTGTGGTTACGGGACCCCGGCTGGCTGTTCCTCTGGCTCCTGGTCTGCCTGCCGGCCGGCGCGCTCGCCGGCGCGGTGACGGCCGCGGCGGCGCTCGCGGTCCCCCGGCGGGCGGCCCCGGCCGTGGCGCTGCTCGGCGTCCTGGCCACCGCGGCCCTGGGCTGGCTGACGTTCCGCCCGCAGCCGCCGTACGACCTGCTCGCCGTCGACGCCACCGGGCCCGTGGTGGCCGCGGGCGGGGCCGCCGGGCTGGCCGACCGCGTCGCCGGGGCGGTGCGGGAGGCCGGGGCCGGGGGCGACCTGCGCGCGGCGCCGGTGTGGGAGGCCGCCGCGACCGGGGTCTTCGACGGGTTCGCCGACGCCCGCCCGCACGTGACCTCCACCGCCGCGCAGGATCTCCCGACCTCGGCCGCCTCCGGTGAGCGGGTCCGGGCCGTCACGGTGCGGGTCCGCGGCGGGGGTTCGGCGTGCCTGGTCGTGGGGGCCGGCACCACCCGGGTCAGCGACGGCCCCTGCGACGGGCTCGTCCGGTCCTGAGCCGCCCGGCGCTGCCGGCGTTGACCTGAACGGGGCCCCCACCGGTCGTTCGCCGGACAGGAGCGCCTGCCCTGGCTAGGTTCGGCAGCCACGTGGAGTGCGAGCTGTGGGGGAGATCGTGAGGAAGTTCTCGACGGTGCTGGTGTCAGCGGCGCTGCTGCTGGGGGTGGCGTCACCGGCGCAGGCCGACCCCCGGGTGGGCGGGGAGATCGGGTACGCCTACGACTACAGCTACGGAGGTTCCGGGGGGTTCCTCGGCAACCCCACCACGGGGGAGGTCCGCACGCCCAACGGCAAGGGCGCGTACGTGGTCTTCCAGGGCGGGTCCGTCTACTGGTCGCCGTGGACGGGTGCGCACGAGGTGCACGGGGAGATCCGCAACGGCTACGCCCGGACGGGCTGGGAGAACGGTCTGCTGGGGTTCCCCGTCACCGACGAGCTGACGTCGGACTCGCGGCGGGCCAAGTTCCAGCGCTTCGAGGGTGGCGTGGTGCTGTGGACGCCGTGGACCGGTGCGCACGAGATGCACGGGGCGATCCGTGCCGCGTACAACGACTTCTACACCTACGGCGAGGGCTACGACGTCGCGGAGGCCGAGGACGTCCTGGGTTTCCCGACCTCCGACGAGATCCGCACCCCCGACGGGCGGGGGGCCTACAACACCTTCCAGTGGGGGTCGATCTACTGGTCGCCCGGCAGCGGGGCGCACGCCGTCTACGGCGCCATCCGGGACGCGTGGGCGGGCCAGGGCTACGAGAACGGCAGGCTCGGTTTCCCCCTCGAGGACGAGTACGTCTACGAGGAGGGGATCGTCGTCCAGAACTTCGAGGGCGGTCTGATCGCCTTCGACCCCTTCGAGGGACGGGCCCACGTCTTCCCTGGTGAGCACCTCTGGGACTGAGGTCCCCCGCCCGGACCTCAGCCGGCCGTGCGCGCCCGGGCGGCGTGCGCGTCGAGCCACTGCACGACGCGGCGGGTGACCTCGTCGCGGTTGGTCTCGTTGAAGACCTCGTGCCGGGCGCCGGGGTGGACCTCCACCTCGACGTCGCGCACGCCCGCGTCCCGGTAGCGCCGACCGAGCAGTTGCAGCAGCTCACCGCCCCCGGCCAGCGGGTCGTCGCTGCCGCTGACGACGAGCAGCGGCAGGTCCGGGGAGATGCCCGCGAGCGCCTCGGGGTCGCCGGTCCGCTGCAGGGAGAACAGGGCCGCCATGACCTCCGGCGCGCTGTCCTGCCCGCACAGCGGGTCGGCGACGTAGGCGTCGACCTCGGCCTCGTCGCGGCTGAGCCACTCGTACCCGGTGCGGTGCTCGAACCCGGCGTTGAAGGCCGACAGGTCCCCGCCGCTGCCGTCCTGCGGTGCCGGGGCGCTCGCGGCGAACACGTCGAGGGCGGTGGAACCGGTCAGGACGACGCCGTCGTAGCGCGCGGAGTGCTCCAGCAGGACGACCTGCACCGCGAAGGAACCCATCGAGTGCGCGACGACGAAGTGCGGCAGGCCGGGCCGCCGCGCCTCGACGAGGGCGGAGAACTGCGTGACGTCCGAGAGCAGCCCGTCCCAGCCGCCGGCGCCGAAGCTGACGTGCGGGGTCCGGTCGTCCACCGACGCCCCGTGGCCCCGGTGGTCGTGGGCCCACACGTCGTACCCGGCCGCCACCAGTTCCCGGGCGAGCCGGTCGTAGCGCGGCGCGTGCTCGCTGAGGCCGTGCACGACCTGCACCGTGGCGCGGGGTTCCGGCGCCGGCCAGTGGTAGCCGTGGACGACCAGGCCGTCGGCGTCGGAGGGGAACGTCAGGTGCTCCATGGTCACTTCCTCGTCGTCGGGGGGTGCGGCGACAGCCCAGGACCGCCGCCGCCGGCGCCGGGCCGTCAGGTCCGCGACCAGACGGTGCTCTCCCCGGGCACTTCCCGCAGCCCGGGACCCCCCGGGTCGCCGTCGCTGCACAGCACGACCTCGCCGGGCGGCAGCGGCACGGGGGACGTCGTGAAGTTCGTGACGCACACCCAGCCCCCCGGGCGGCGGAACGCCACGACGCCCTCGGGGGTGTCGAGGAACTCCAGCCCCTCACCGGACTGCAGTTCCCGGCGGCGGGCCAGCGCCCGCCGGTAGAAGTTCAGCGTGGAGGTCGGGTCGGCGTCCTGGACCTCGACGGCGTACCGCGCGAACCACGACGGCTGCGGCAGGTGGGCGGGCAGCCCGCCGGGCGGCCCGAAGCCGAAGGTGTCGCCCCCGGCGGTCCACGGCAGCGGGACCCGGCAGCCGTCGCGGCCCTTGGCGGTGCCGAGGGAGCGGATCCAGGTGGGGTCCTGCAGCACGACCCCCGGCAGGTCCGCGACCTCGGGCAGCCCGAGCTCCTCGCCCTGGTACAGGTACGCGCTGCCGGGCAGGGCGAGCAGGAACCCCGTCGCCGCGCGGGCCCGGCGCAGCCCCTGGGCGAGGTCGAGCTGCGGTTCGGTGCCGTCGGTCCGCAGCCACTCCACGTACGAGGTGCCGTCCGGCAGCCCGTAGCGCGAGGCGTGCCGGACGACGTCGTGGCTCGAGAGCACCCACGTCGACGTCGACCCGGCCCGGGCGGCGAGGTCGAGGTTGCGCTCGACGACCCGGCGGAACTGCCGGGCGTCGAAGTCGGCTTCGAGGAGGTCGAAGTTGAACGCCTGCCCCAGGCCCGCCGCCGACGCGTACGCCGGGCGCCGGTGCGTGCGCACGACGGCCTCCGCGACGGCCGCCTTCGGCGGGTCGTACTCGTCGAAGACCTTCCGCCACGACCGGTAGATCTCGTGGACGTCGTCGCGGTCGTCGAAGGGGTGCAGCCCCTCGGGGCAGTCGGCGAGCTCGGCCTGCGAGGGCAGCGGCCCGCTGAGGTCCTTCGTGAGGTAGTGCGCGACGTCGATGCGGAAACCGTCGACGCCGCGGTCGGCCCAGAACCGCAGGGTGCGCTCGTGGTCGGCGCGGACGTCGGGGTGGTCCCAGTTCCAGTCCGGTTGCTCGGGCGCGAACATGTGCAGGTACCACTCGCCGTCGGCGACGCGTTCCCACGTCGGGCCGCCGAAGCTGGCGACCCAGTCCGTGGGCGGGGTGTCCCCGGCGCGGAAGACGTACCGCTCGCGCTCGGGGGAGCCGGGCCCGGCGGCCAGCGCGGCGCGGAACCACGGGTGCCGGTCGGAGGAGTGGTTGGGGACGATGTCGACGATGAGCTTCAGCCCCGCGGCGTGCAGGGTGGCGACCAGGGTGTCGAACTGCTCGAGGGTGCCGATCCGCGGGTCGACGTCGCGGTGGTCGTCGACGTCGTACCCGCCGTCGGCCAGGGCCGAGGGGTAGAAGGGGGAGAGCCAGACGGCGTCCACGCCCAGGGCCACGAGGTGGGGCACGCGGTCGGTGAGGCCCTCCAGGTCACCCGTGCCGTCGCCGTTGGCGTCGGCGAACGAGCGCGGGTAGACCTGGAGGACGACGGCCTGCCGCCACCAGTCGGCGTTCACCGGTCCTCGGCGCGGGCGCGCTGGGACCGTGCGGCCTTGACGACGACCACGTCGGCCACGAGGAGCAGGACCAGGACGCCCACGAGCTTCAGCGCGGGCCTGCCGGTCACCTCCGCGTGCACGGTGACGCCGAGCACGAGCACCGTCATGGCGATCAGCAGGCCGCTGAACGTCTCCAGGTGCTGCGCGTTCCTGCGGTGGCGGGTCGTGTTCGCGGTCACGGTGGTCTCCTGCTCGCGGTTCGTCAGCTCTTGACGCCGCCGGCCGTCAGGCCGGAGACGATGCGGCGCTGGAACACCAGCACCAGGACGATCAACGGGACGGTGACGATCGTCCCGGCGGCCATGACGGCCGTGTAGGGCTCCTGGTGGGGCTGGGCCCCGGCGAAGCTGGCGATGGCGACCGTCACGGGCTGGACCTTGTCCCCGCCGAGCTGGCTGGCCAGGAGGAACTCGTTCCACGCCGCCGTGAACGCCAGGATGGCGGTGGTGAAGATGCCCGGGGCGGCCAGCGGGAGGATGACCTTGCGGAACGCCTGGCCGGGGGTGCACCCGTCCATGCGCGCCGACTCCTCCAGCTCCCACGGCATCTCGGTGAAGAACGCCGTGAGGGTGTAGACCGTCAGCGGCAGCACGAACGAGATGTCGGGGATGATGAGCGCCTGGTAGGTGTTCAGCCAGCCGATGTCCGTGAAGAGCTGGAACAGCGGCGTGACGAGGGCGACCCCGGGGAACATCGACGCGCCGAGGATCAGCCCCAGGACGTAGAACTTCCCGCGGAACTCCAGCCGGGCCAGGGCGTAGGCGGCGAAGACGCCCACGACGATGCCGATGACGGTGGTCGCGATCGCGATGACGAGGCTGTTGACCAGCGCCCGGCCGAAGTGGTTCCCGCGGGCCGTCGAGAAGGCCGTCGTGTAGTTGTCGAGCGTCACGTGCGTGGGCCACGGCGTCGTGTCGAACGTGAAGCCGACGTCGCGGAAGCTCGTGACGATCATCCAGTAGAACGGCAGCAGCCCCCACAGGCAGATGAGGACGACACCGGTGTAGGTGAGGATCGTCGACCGGGTGTGCCGGGGCTGGACGACCTCGACGCCGGAGCTGGTGACCTGGGCTCGGCCGCGCTGGTGGGACGTGGTGGTGGCCATCTCACACCGCCTTCTTCGCCTTGGGGGCGCGCTGCTCGGTGACGTTGGCCCCGAGGAACTTGATGAAGATGAACGCGACGAGGAACACGATGAGGAACGTGATCGTCGACAGGGCCGAGGCGGCGTTGAACCCCGATCTGACCTGGTCCACCACGAGCATCGACAACGTCGACGTGTCGCCCGCCCCGCCGGTGAGGATCTTCGGCAGGTCGTACATGCGCAGGGTGTCCAGGGTGCGGAACAGCACCGCGACCATGAGGGCCGGCTTCACCAGCGGCAGCGTGATGTGGACGAACCGCTGCCACGCGCCCGCGCCGTCCATCTTCGCGGCCTCGTAGACGCCCTCGTCGATGACCTGCAACCCGGCGAGGATGAGCAGCGCCATGAACGGCGCGGTCTTCCAGGTGTCGGCGATGATGATGGCGAACTTCGGCGCCCAGCCGTCACCGGTCCAGAGGATCTCGGTGCCCAGGAGCCGGTTCGCGATGCCGTCGTAGGCGAAGATGAAGTACCACAGCTTCGCGGTGATGGCGGTGGGGATCGCCCACGGCACCAGCACGCTGGCCCGCAGGATCGCCCGGCCCTTGAACTTGCGGTGCATGACGAGCGCGAAGACCATCCCGAGGACGGTCTCCAGGGTCACGGCCACGGCGGTGAACAGGAACGTCACCCCGGTCGCCGTCCAGAACTGGGACCCGAGCGTCCCCGGCGGGCAGCTGAAGGCGCCGCCGCCGCAGTCCTGCAGCAGCCACAGCTTGTAGTTCGAGACCCCGGCGAACCCGCCCTCGACGAACATCCCGGTGTTCGGGTCGAGGCCGGCGTCCTTGGTGAACGACTGGGACACGGCCGAGACGACCGGGTACAGGATGACGACCGCGAGCAGCACGATCGTGGGGGCGATCAGGAGCGTGGCGCGCCGGCCGGAGCCGTCGTGCAGGCTCGGCCTCCTGCCCCTGGGGTTCAGCGGGGGCCTGCCCTGGGCGAACTCGCCGGTGGCGACACCGGAGGTGGAGCTCATGTTCCCTCCTCGGGGACGGTGCACCGGGGGCGGGCCGTTGCCGCCCCGCCCCCGGTCCGGGTGTCCGGGTCCTGACGGGTCACTGACCGCCGCTGATGGCGTTCTGGACCGCCTCCTGCATGTCGCTCAACGCGGCGTCGGTGGTCTTGCTGCCGGACAGCGCCGAGAACGCGTTGTCCTGGATGGCCTTGGTGACGGCGGGGTAGAACGGCGTCACGGGCCGCGGCACGGCGTTCTCGATGGACGTCTTCAGCTGGGGCAGGTACGGGAACTGCTCCACGAGCGCGGGGTCGTCGTACAGCGAGGAGATGACCGGGGCCGCCGACCCCTGGGTCAGCCAGTCGCGCTGGATCTCCTCGGACTGCAGGAACTTGATGAACTCGAACGCGGTCTTCTTGTGGTCGGAGTAGACGCTGATCCCGGCGGCGTGACCACCCAGGCTCGACGCGCCGGGGTTCCCGTCACCGTTGCCGGGCAGCGGCGCCACCCCGAAGGTCTCCTTGACCGTCGAGGAGCCGTCGGTCTTGGCGAGGCTGTAGACGTAGGGCCAGTTCCGCAGGAACAGCAGCTTGCCGTCCTCGAAGGACTGCCGGCCCTGCTCCTCCTGGTAGGTGGTGGCCTGCTTGGGGATCTGGCCGCCCTGGAACGCCTTCACGAGGTTGTCCAGGCCCGCCTTGGCCTCCGGGGTGTCGAGGGTGGCCGTCTTGCCGTCCTCGGACAGGATCGACCCGCCGGCGGTGTTGATGGCCTCGGCCACGTTCACGGTGAGGCCCTCGTACTGCGCGTACTGGCCGGCGTAGCAGTCGATGCCGTTCTGGGTGGCGATGCTGCACATCGACATCATCTCCTCCCACGACGTCGGCGGGGTGGGGACGAGGTCCTTGCGGTAGTAGAGCAGGCCGCCGTCGGAGGTGGTCGGCGCGGCGTAGAGCGTCTTGTTGTACGTCTCGGCCGTGACGGTGGGTTCGAGCAGCGTGGAGGTGTCCAGGGCGTACTCCCCGGTGAGCGGCTGCAGCCAGCCCTTGGCGGCGAACTCCGACGTCCAGATGTTGTCGACGCTGACGACGTCGTAGTCGGCGTTCTTGGCCTGGAAGTTCTGGACCAGGTCGTCGTGCTGCTGGTCGGCCTGGTCGGTCTGCTCCTTGAGCGTGACCTTCTCGTCGGGGTGCGCGGCGTTCCACTTGTCGATGGCGGGCTGGACGATGCCGCTGTTGTCCTTGCCCTGCACGTAGGTGATGGGCCCGGTGGAGTTCCCCTCGCCCGCGGCGTCCGAGGAAGCACCGCTGTCGCCGCCTCCGCCGCAGGCGCCCAGCGCCAGGACGCCGGTGGCCGCGAGGGCGATGGGGAACGTGACCCTGCGGGTCAGACTGGACTTGCCGAACACGGCGTTCTCCTCTTCGTCGAGAGCGGGCGGGGACGACCGGTTCCCCCCGGGGACGCATCCCCCAGCCGGGCTCCTCGGCGAACCCGGACCGACGGCTGAACTACACACCCGGGGAACGGGGCCGTCAACGCGCAACCCGCTTTCACGCAAGCGTTTGTGGGGACGTCGGTGCAGGTCACGGCAGCGCAAACGCTTTGGTTGCAAGTTGGTAACGCACGCGATTGGGGGAGCCCCGGACGGCGTTCCCCGCTGGACCCGGGGGTGGTCGCGGTGCTGGAATCAGCCCATGGCCGCGACGTCGCGATACCCACCCCGTGCTCCCCGGAAACCCCCTCCCCCCACCTCCGAGGTGCGCATGGCGGACGTCGCGGCCCGGGCCGGGGTCTCCCTGGGCACGGTCTCCCGCGCCCTGCGCGGGCTCGACGGCGTCAGCCCGGGGACCCGTGACCGCATCCGTGAGGTCGCGGCCGAGCTCGACTACGTCGTGAACCCCGAGGCGGCGGCGTTGGCCGGGCGGTCCACCGGCCGGGTCGCGGTCGTGCTGCACGACCTGCCCAGCTGGTACGGCAGTTCCGTCGTCCTCGGGCTCGAGCGCGTCCTGCGGCCGGCCGGTCTCGACCTGCTCGTGCGGTGCGTCGACGACCCCGAGGACCGGGTGCGTTTCTTCGCCTCGATGCCGTTGCGGCGCAAGGTGGACGCCGTCGTCGTCGTCGCCATCGCCCTCACCTCGGCGGAGGTGGCCAAGCTGCACGACGGCGGGGTGGCCGTCGTCGCGGCGGGCAGCCACAGCCCCGACGTGCCCTTCGTCGCGATCGACGACGTCCTGGCCGCCCAGCAGGCCGTCAACCACCTGCTCCAGCTCGGGCACCGCCGCATCGCGCTGCTGAACACCGTCGCGGCGACCGACCGCGCGTGGCAGGCCCAGCGCGACCGCGAGCAGGGTTTCCGGCTCGCGATGGAGATGGCGGGGATCCCCGTCGACGAGGAGCTCGTCGTGTCCTGGTCGGGGGGTTCCCGCGGCGGCGCGCAGGGCATGGACAGGCTGCTGTCCGGCCGGCGCCTGCCCAGCGCCGTGTTCGCCTTCTCCGACGAGGTCGCCCTCGGGGCCATGCGCAGCCTGCGCCGCGCGGGCATCGGGGTGCCCCGGCAGATCTCCGTCCTCAGCATCGACGACCACCCGCTGGCGGAGCTGACCGACCTGACGACGGTCGCGCAGGACCCCGTGGCCCTCGGCCGCGCGGCGGCCGAGCAGGTGCTGGACCTGCTCCACGGCCGGCCGGTGCGCGAGGTCGGGCCCTTCCCGACCCGGCTCGTCGTGCGCGGCACGACGGCGCCGCCGCTGGAGTGAGCCGCCCGCCTCAGGTCAGGTCGAGGGTCGTCACCGACACCAAGTGCGCGCGGACGTCGGCGGCCATGTCGAAGCTGCGGCCCGACAGCAGCCACTGCACCTGCAGCCCGTCCATGAGCGCGACCAGGCCCCGGGCGCAGCGGGCGGGGTCGACGCCCTCGCGCAGCTGCCCGAGGTCGCGCAACTCCCCGAGCACGTGGTGCAGCCGCCCGACGACGCCGGTGTAGCGCGTCTGGAAGTACTCGTGCGCCGGGTGGCCGGCGGTCGTGGCCTCCGCCGACAGGGTGCAGTGCAGCTCGACGAGCCCCGGGCTGCCCTGGTTGCGCTCCAGCAGGTGCAGGAGGGCCCGCAGGTAGTGCTCGGGTCCGGCCTCGTGCGGCTCGAAGAGGTCCCGGTCGCGCTCGCCGCGCGCGTGCAGGACCGCGCCGAGCAGCGCGTCCTTAGTCGGGAAGTGGTACGTCAGCCCCTGCTGGGAGATGCCGATGCGGTCGGCGATCTCCCGCAGCGAGGCGTTGCGGTACCCGGAGGCGGCGAACACCGTCAGCGCGGCGTCGAGGATCTCCTGCCGCCGCAGGGCCGACTTGGCGTACTCGCCGCGCTCCTTCCGGGGGCGGCTGGTGTCGGTGGGCGGCACGTCCCCACCCTCCCACGGCCACCAATTTCTGAGTGGACTGAGAATTTCGTGTACGGTGCCGGTGCCCGGCGGTACCGCCGGGCGGGTACGCCCCACCGGTTCGAAGGAGAATCATGGACGGACACCTCACGACCCCCCGGTCCCGCCGTCGCGTCTCGCGGGCCGCCGCCGCGCTCGCCGGGCTCATCGCCGTCACGGTCGCCGGCACGACCACCTCCACCGCGGCACCGGCCGCCCCCGCCGCCGCGAGCGCGCAGCCGACCCTGTCCACCCGCGGCGTCCAGCTCCTGCAGATCGGCGGCCTGCAGTTCCGCGACCTCGACCGCGACGGTCAGCTGACCCCCTACGAGGACTGGCGGCTGACCCCCGAGCAGCGCGCCGACGACCTCCTGGGGCGCATGGACCTGGACCAGCGCGCCGGCCTGCTCGTCCACGGCAACCTCACCTCCTCCGGCACCACCTACGACGTCGCCGCGACCGTCCGCGACGTCGTCGACCGGCACGTCACCACCCTCATCACCCGGCTCTCCGCCGAACCCGGCCAGATCGCCGAGGCGAACAACCTCGTGCAGCTCATCGCCGAGCAGCAGCCGCTCGGCGTCCCGGTCCTCGTCTCCAGCGACCCCCGCAACGGCTTCTCCGTCACCGAGGGGCAGACCGTCGCCCGCACCGGCACCACCGCCGTCCCCGACGCGACCGGCCTGGCCGCCGCCGGCGACCCCGAGCTGACCCGCCGCGTCGCCGACGTCGTGCGCCAGGAGTTCCGCGCCACGGGCATCGCCGAACTGCTCGGCCCGCAGGCGGACCTGGCCACCGAACCGCGCTGGACCCGCATCAACGGCACCTTCGGCTCCGACGCGGACACCGCCCGCGACCAGGTGCAGGCCTACGTCGACGGCACCCAGGGCGGCAGCACCGGCCTGGACCGCGACAGCGTCGCCACCGTCACCAAGCACTGGGCCGGGTACGGCGCCCAGGTGAACGGCTACGACTCCCACTACGCCTACGGCCGCTACGCCGCGTTCCCCGGAGGGGACTTCGAGGAGCACCTGGTGCCCTACGACGGCGCCTTCGAGGCCGGGACCGCCGGCATCATGCCGACCTACTCCATCCTGCAGGACCTGGTGCGCGACGGCCACGAGGTCGAGCAGGTCGGCGCCGGGTTCAACTCCTACCTGCTGCAGGACGTCCTGCGCGGGGAGAAGGGTTTCGACGGGGTCGTCCTGTCCGACTGGGGCATCACCGGCGACTGCCCGCAGGAGTGCCTCGACAACCGGCCGCCGAACAGCTTCATCGGCTCCTGGGGCGTCGGCATGCCGTGGGGGATGGAGGACGCCACCCGCACCGAGCGGTTCGCCAAGGCCCTGAACGCCGGCGTGGACCAGATCGGTGGGGACTCCGACTCCACGCAGGTCGTCGCGGCCGTCGAGCAGGGGCTGCTCAGCGCCGAGCGCGTCGCGCAGGCCGCCCACCGCGTCCTCGTCCAGAAGTTCCAGCTCGGCCTGTTCGAGAACCCGTTCGTCGACCCCGCGGCCGCCGACCGGATCGCCGGCAACGCCCGGTTCCAGCGGATCGGCGACGAGGCGCAGGAACGCTCGCTGACCCTGCTGCAGAACACCGACGACCTGCTGCCCGTCAGCCGCGCCTCCGTCCGAACCGTCTACCTCGCCGGGGTCGACCCCGCCGTGGCGAAGGCCCGCGGCCTGCGCGTCACCGACGACCCGGCGAAGGCCGACCTCGCCGTCGTCCGCATCGCCGACCCGCGCTCCGGGGACGACCTCACCGGCCTGGAACCGACCGAGGAGCAGGAGGACGTCCGCCAGCTGCGGGCCGCGGCCGCCGCCGGGACCCCCACCGTCGCCGTGCCCAAGCTCGACCGCCCGCTCGTCCTGACGGGCGTGGCCGCCGTCGCCGACGCCGTGCTCGCCAACTACGGTGTGTCCGACGAGGTGCTCCTCGACACCGTCCTGGGCCGGCGCGCGCCGGGCGGGCGGCTGCCGTTCGAGCTGCCGTCCTCCGAGGCCGCCGTCGCGGCGCAGCTGCCCGACGTGGCCGACGACTCGGCCGACCCGCTGTTCGCGCGGGGTGCGGGCCTGTCGTACGACCGGCGCTGACCGCCCCCCGGCGGGTCCCCCGCGGGTCCGCCCCGGGGGACCCGCCGGGCCTCAGCGCGCCGACCAGCCGCCGTCGGAGGCGACCGTCTGGCCCGTCACCCAGGCCGCCTCGTCGCTGAGCAGCCACCCCACCAGCCGGGCCGCGTCGGCGGGGGTCCCCCACCGCCCGCCCGGGTTCGCCGCGGCCACCGCGGCCCGGCTCTCCTCGTCGGCGTACCCGGTGTCGTTCGGGCCGGGGTCGACGCAGTTCACGGTGATCCCGCGCGGGGCCAGGTGCACCGCCAGGCTGCGGGTCAGCTCGTGCAGCGCCGCCTTCGTGGCGATGTAGGGCAGTTCGGCCGGCATCGCCCCGTGGTACTGCCCGGAGGTGAACCACACGACCCGGCCCCCGGCGCGGGCGTCGTCGTGCTGCGCGGCGAAGGCCTGCACCAGCAGCAGGCTCGCGCGGACGTTCACCGCGTGGCTCAGGTCGACCTCGGCCGCGGTCAGCGCCTCCAGGTCCTGCCCGCTGCTGCGGGCGTGGTTCACCACGGCGGCGTCGAGGTGCCCGAACTCGGCGCGGGCGGCCTCGACCAGCGCGCGGGGCGCCTCCGGGTCGGCCAGGTCGGCGCTCACGTGCAGCACCCGCGCCCCCGCCGCCCGCAGTTCCCCGGTCAGCGCGCGCGGGCCGTCCTCGTCCGCGCCCCAGGGTTGCTCCGCGTCGTGCGGGGACCAGGTGTGCAGCACCACCGAGGCGCCGTCGGCGGCGGCGCGGCGGGCGACCGCGGCTCCGATCCCGATGCGCCGGCTCGCGCCGGTGACGAGGACGACGCGGTCCTGCAGGGGTTTCGCCATGACCGGATCATCGCGGGGCCGCGCGGGCCCGCGCACCGGGTTTGCGCCGCGGCGGGGGACCGGTCAGGGGGTCAGGGACCCCTCGCGCGCGCGACCGGCGGCCGCGGTGGCGCGCAGGGTGGGACCCCAGCGCTCGGCGTAGGCGGCGAGGGCGGGCGTGCCCGCACCGTGCTCCTCGGCCTCGCGGTCCAGGAGGGACAGCCCGGGGGCGGGGCAGGCCGCGCCGAGCTCGGCCAGCACGGGTTTGAGCAGCAGGTCCGGCGCGAGCGCGTGCGCCGGGCCGGCACCGAGCATGAGGGGGACGGCCACGACACCGCGCAGCCCCTCCCCGCCGGCGAACTGGTCGAGGAACAGCTTGAGCAGGCCGGTGTAGGTGGCCTTGAAGGTGGGGGAGGCGACGACGAGGAGGTCGGCGGCGGCCACGTCGGCGACGGCCTGCCGGACACCGGGGTCGCCCCACCCGAGCAGGCCCGGCCCGAGGGTGGTGACGTCGACGACCTGGTCCACCCCGGCCGGGGCGGGACCGTCGGCGGCGAGCAGCCCGGCGGCGGCGACCGCGGCGGTCAGGGTCCGGGAGGCGGGTTTCGGGTTGCCGCAGACGACGACCGTGCGCATCAGGCGCCGACCTTCGGCGTGAGGGTGCGGAAGCCGGAGGAGTGCCACACCAGGGGTTCGGTGCCGGGGGCACCGCCGAGGCTGTGGACCTGGAGGAGGACGACGTCGTGGTCGCCGGCGGGGGACTGCGAGTGGACCGAGCACTCCAGCCAGACGGGTGCGCCGTGCACGAAGTGGGCCCCGGAGTCGAGGGTGGTGGTCGTGATCCCGGCGAAGCGGTCGCCGGCCCGGGAGGCGAGCTGGCGGGCGGCGAGGTCGTGGGCCTCGCCCAGCACCGAGACGCCGATGCGGGTGCCGGTCTCGGCGGCGGCCTTGAGCCGGGGCCAGCTGGTGGAGGTGTGCTGGACGGCGAACAGGACCAGCGGGGGGTCCAGGGAGATGCCCACCTGGAAGGAGGAGGCGACCAGGACGACCGGCTCGGGACCGTCCTCGCCGGGCACGACGGCCGACAGCGCGGCGACGCCGGAGGGGAACAGGGCGAAGGTCGAGCGCAGCGCTGCGGGGTCCTCGCCGGCGGGGACCATCGGGACGGCGGTGGGGGCGGTGGGGGCGTGGTTCACGGGTGGTCGCCTCTCGGGTGCGGGGTGGGGGTCGTGCTCGGGGTCGTGCGGGGGGCGGGGTGGGCGGCGAGGGCCAGGTCGCCGGTCGTGGGGTAGGCCCAGCGCAACCGCCCCAGGGGCAGGCCGGTGCGCCCGGCGACGTCCTCGTGCGTGAGCCGGCCCTCCCGCAGCAGCGCGTCCACCGCCGCGGCCACGAGGAGCGCCTGGCGCTCGGTGCGCCGGGAACGCCGGCCGGCCAGGACCTCCGGGCGCTCGGGGCTGCGGCGCGCGGAACGGCGCACCGGGTGGCGGCGGCCGGCGTGGGGGGTGCGGGCGGGTGCCGGTCCCGGGCTCGTCGGGGGTGTCACCGCGACCGCGCGCCCGGGTCGCCCAGCAGGTGCTCCAGGCCCGCGCCCACGGCCCACCGCCGGGTGTCCTCGACGTCGCGGCGCAACTGGTCCACGAGTTCGGCGGACCCCTCGTAGCGGCGCTGCGGGCGCAACCTGACGTGCAGGTCGATCCGGATGCCGCGCCCGTAGAGGTCCCCGTCGAAGTCGAGGAGGTTGGCCTCGAGCAGCCGCTCGCCGTCCTTGCCGTAGTAGGTGGGTCGGTGCCCCACCGAGACGGCGGCCACGTGCGTCGTCCCGCCGGTCCCGTCCGGGCCCGGCGCGATCCGCACCGTGCCGGCCCACACGCCGTCCTTCAGCCCGTGCGGGGGGACGGCCACGTTCGCGGTGGGGAAGCCGAGCAACCGGCCCCGTTCGTCACCGTGCTCCACGACCCCCTCGACGCGCAGGGCGGCGCCGTGGTCCCGGGGGACGGGGACGTCCGTGCGCGGTGCCGCGGACACCTGCTCGGGGTCGTTCGTCGTGGTGGGGCGCACGTCGTTCTCCTCTCGCGGTCTTCCTGGTGGTCTTCCTGGTGGTCGGTCCTGGTGGGTCTCGGTGCGCCGGTGCGGCGGGGCGGCGCTCACGCGCCGTCGCCGAGGTGGCCGGCGAGGGTCGTGGCGGAGTACTCGCGGCGCGCGTGGCCCGCCCGTTGCAGCGCCGGGACGACCCCGTCGACCACCTCGTCCACGAACCGCATCGTCAGCTCGCCGGAGCCGGAGTAGAAGAGGAAGCCGTCGCCGCCGGTCGCCTCGAGCGCCTCGACCATCTGCGCCGCGACGGTGTCGGGGGACCCCACGAGCTCGACGCTCTCCGTCTGGTCCTCGGCCAGGGCGTCGCGGAACGTCTTGCCGGCGTGGCGGCGGGCGAACTCGGCGGTGGTGCTCTGGCCGTCCTGGGCCAGGGCCGGCAGCGGCGCGTCGAGGTCGTAGCCCGACCAGTCGACGCCGCCGCCGCTCATCATCGCCAGCCGCCGCAGCGCGCGCTCGTCGCGGCGGGCGAACTGCCGGTCCCGCGACGCCCGCGCCTCGGCGTCGGTCTCGGCGATCGTCGGCGTCACGATGAACAGCACCTTGCACGCGGCCGGGTCGCGGCCCGCGGCCTCGGCCGCCCGGCGCACGTCGTCGACGTGGGCGCGCATCTGCTCGACGCCCTTGGGCAGGGCCACGACCGTGTCGGCGTGACGACCCGCGAACGCGCGGCCGCGCGCCGAGCCCCCCGCCTGGCAGATGACGGGCCGGTACTGCGGGCTGGGCGGGGAGTTCAGCGGGCCGCGGGAGGAGTACCACTTCCCCTCGAAGTCCACGGTGCGGACCTTGGCGGCGTCGACGTAGGTGCCGGTGGCGCGGTCGGCGACGACGGCGTCCTCCTCCCAGGACTCCCACAACCGCACCACGAGGTCGACGAACTCCTCGGCCATGTCGTAGCGCAGGTCGTGGGCGGAGACCCCGTCGCGCAGGGCGTCGTCCCGGATCCCGAAGTTCGCCAGCGCCTGGTCGGGGGCGCCCGTCACCACGTTCCACCCGGCGCGTCCCCGGCTGAGGTGGTCCAGGGTCCGGATCAGGCGGGCCAGCAGGAACGGGGGGTAGAAGGTGGTGTTCGCGGTGACGACCAGCCCGAGGTGACGGGTCTCACGCGCGATCGCCGCGGCCAGCGGCATCGGGTCGTTCTTGGGGGCCCGGACCACCTGCTGGAGCTCCAGCTCGAACGACCCGCCGTAGGTGTTCGAGACGTAGCTGGAGTCCTCCAGCAGCAGGTAGTCGAACCGTGCCTCCTCCAGCCGGCGGGCCAGGTTGACGTGGAAGTCGCCCGACATCCAGGTGTCCGCGGCGCGGCCGGAGAACTCCGCCTTCCAGGACGGGGGGAGGTAGTTCGTGAACCATCCCAGGTGCACGGTCAGAAGGCCATGAGGTTGTCGCGGAACAGCTCGTGCTCGTACCGGCGGCGCACCCGGCCGAGGTCGGCGAGGGCGCCGACGAGACCGTCGGTGAGCTCGGCGATGGCCTTGCGGCTGCCGCCACCGGTGATGAGGTACCCGTCACCCCCCACCTCGTCGAACTCCTCGGCCATCGCCGCGGCGACCTTGTCCGGGGTCCCCACGAACGCCGGGTTCGTGTAGCGGGTGGCCCACGCCCCGGTCGCCTCCCGCAGCGTCGAGCCGAGCGCGAGGAACTTCTCCAGCGTCGTGCGGTGACCGTTGGTCTCCAGCGCACCCAGGGGCGCGTCGGGGTCGACGGCGGAGAAGTCGATCTCGGTCAGCGCGCCCATGTGGCCGAGGCTGACCTCGACGGCCGCCTCGCCGGGGTGGCGCATCTCCTCGTGGATCCGGTCGGCCTCGGACTGCGAGGCGGCGACGATGGGGAGGGTGATGTACATGACCTTGATCGAGTCCGGGTCGCGCCCGGCGCCCTTGGCGCGGCTGCGGATGTCGTCGCGGAACTCGCGCATGTCGCGCACACCCTGTGCGGCGCAGATGATCGCGTCGGCGTGCCGGGCGGCGAACTCGCGCCCGCGCGGTGAACCGCCGGCCTGCAGGTACACCGGGCGGCGTTGCGGGGACGGCAGGGTGTTCAGCGGCCCGCGCACCTTGTAGAAGCGGCCGTCGTGGTGGATGGGGGCGACGTGGTCGGCGTCGACGTAGGTGCCGGTGGCCCGGTCCGCGACGAGCGCGCCGTCCCCCCAGGAGTTCCACAGCCCCTCCACGACCTCGACGAACTCGTCCGCCCGGTCGTAGCGGCTGTCGTGCTCGTGCAGCACGTCCATGCCGAAGTTCTGCGCGGCCCTGTCCTCCGAGGAGGTCACGATGTTCCAGCCGGCCCGCCCGCCCGAGAGGTGGTCGATGGTCGACAGCGAGCGGGCGAGCAGGAACGGCGGGTAGAAGGACGTCGACGCCGTCGTGACGATGCCGATGTGCCGCGTCTCGCGCGCCAGCACCGGGGCCAGGGCGAGCGGGTCGTGCTTGGGGGCGTAGAGGGAGTGCTTCAGGTCGGCGTGCATCGTGCCGCGGAACCCGTCGGACACCATGGAGGAGTCCTCGAGCATCATGAAGTCGAACCTCGCGCGTTCCATCGCACGGATCCAGTCGACGTGGTAGTCGCCGTTGGTCCACTCGCGGGCCTCGTCGGCACTGACCCACGGGGTGGTCCAGGCGGGGCGCGTGAAGTTCATGAACCAGCCGAGGTGCATCTTCCGGGGAGCGCTCAAGGGGTCGAGTCCTCACTCGTCGGAGGTGAGTTGTTCGACCGAGTGTCACCGACGCCGTGTTTCCGCCGGACGTCACGACCATTAACGCCCTGTTTCGCCACCGCGGTGAGCACGGAACCCCCGAACAACGCCACCCGCCCCGCGGAGCCGGTGCCGCGGCCCGGTGGGCCGGTGGCGTTAATGGCGTCTGCACGCCCCTGACCTGCGGTTCCGTCCGGCGAAATGTGTCCGACACGTGTTCGGAAGACGCCTGAAACCCGCGGCCTGCATGCTCGCCACCACGCAGCCCCGGACACCGCCGTACCGACTGCACCCGGACCGGCGCCGCCGGTCCGGGCCTGCCCCCCCGAGCACGTCGACGCAGGAGGTGCCGTGAGCGAAGACCGACCAGCGACCCTGACGCAACTGGCCGCCGACCAGGTCGTGAAGACCTACCGCCGCGGGGCCGCGCCGGCCGTGGCGGGGATCGACCTGGAGATCGGGCCGGACACCGCGCTCGGCATCGTGGGCGAGTCCGGGTCCGGCAAGTCGACCCTGGCGCGCATGCTCGCCGGGCTGGAGACCCCCACCAGCGGCAGGGTGCTCCTCGACGGCGAACCCGTCGTGAACCTGCTGCGGTCGCGCACCGGACGCAGCGACCTGCGCCGCGCGGTGCAGTACGTCGCGCAGGACACCAGCTCCTCCTTCGACCCCCGGCGCACCCTGCGCGACTCCGTCCGGCTGCCGCTGCTGCGGCTGCTGCGGCTGGACCGCGCCGCCGCCGACGCCCGCGTGGACGAGGTCCTGACGTCCCTGGAGATCGCCCCCGCCCTGGCGGACCGGCTGCCCCGCAACGTCTCCGGCGGTCAACGCCAGCGGTTCGCGATCGCCCGCGCCCTCGTGGTCTCCCCCCGCGTCCTCATCTGCGACGAGGTGGTCTCCGCGCTGGACGTCTCCGTCCAGGGCGCGGTCCTGAACCACCTGCGGCGGCACACGGTCGCCACCGGCTGCGGCCTGGTGTTCGTCTCCCACGGCCTGCCCGCGACGGCCTTCATCTCCTCGCACCTGCTGGTCGTGCAGGGGGGACGGGCCGTCGAGCACGGCACGGTGGAGGAGGTCGTCGGCTCCCCGCGGCACGACTACACCCGCACGCTGCTCGCGGCCCACTCCGGGCCCGGTCTGCGGGCCGCCTCGTGAGCACCGGGCTCCAGCCCCAGGTCGCCGACCCGCCGGCGACCACCCGCCCCGGCGCGCGCTCCGGGTCGGCCGCCGGCCGGCTGATCGCCCGCCACCGCTGGTGGATCACCCGCCTCCTCGCGCTGCCGCTGCACCTCCTCCTCTTCGCCGTCGCGACCTTCTTCCTGGTGCGCCTGATCCCCGGCGACCCCGCCCGCGAGGTCGTCGGGCCCGAGGCCACCCAGGAGGACTACCTCGCCACCCGCGAGCGGCTGGGACTGGACGGGAGCCTGCCCGACCAGCTCGCGACCTACCTCGGCCGCCTGCTGCACCTCGACCTCGGCGAGTCCATCGCCACCGGCCGGTCGGTCACCGCGGAGATCGGCGACCGCCTGCCGGGCACGGTGGAACTGGCGGTCACGGCGTTCACCTGGCTCGTGCTGGTGACCCTGGTCCTGTCGACCGTGGTCGTCGCCCGGCCCCGCTCCCTCGCCGCCCGCCTCGTGCGGGGCTACGCCCAGGCCGCCGGTTCCGTGCCCGAGTTCGTCGTCGGCGTCTTCGGCATCTTCCTGTTCTACGCCACCCTGCACGTGGTCCCCGCGCCCACCGGGCGCATCCGCCCCGGGCTGGTGGCCCCCGAACCCCTCACGCACTTCCCGCTGCTCGACGCGGTGCTGCGCGGGGACCTGCCCGTCGTGAACTCGATGACCTCCCGGCTGCTGCTCCCGGTCTGCGTGCTCGTCGTGTCGGTCTGCCCCGTGCTGCTCAAGCAGCTGCTCTCCTCCCTGGAGGAGGCGACCGCCTCGCAGCCCACGAGGTTCATGGCCGCGGCCGGCGCCCCGCGCCGCTCGGTCTGGGCGGCGACCTACCGCCGGGCCCTGCCGCCGGTGGTGACCATGAGCGGCAACGTGTTCGGCTCGCTCGTGGGGGGTGCGGTGATCCTCGAGACGCTGTTCGGGCTCGGGGGGATGGGCAGCTACGCCGTCGACGCCGTGAGCACGACCGACTTCGTCGCCCTCCAGGGTTCGCTGCTCGTGGTGGGCGCGCTGTCGATGGTCGTGTTCCTCCTCGTCGACGTGGTCAACATGACCCTCGACCCGCGCCGCAAGCCGGGCAGGAAGGTGGCCGGCTCGTGACCGACCTCAAGACCACCGGCGGTGCGCCCGCCGTCGTCGGCACCGCCACCCCGGCGCCGCGGACGCGGCGCCGGGTGCGGGCGGGCACCGTCCTCGTCGCCCTGCCCGTGCTCGCCGTGCTCGTCCTGGCGGTGATCGGCCCCTGGGTCGCGCCGCTGGACCCCACCCGCGTCGTCGGGACCCCCTCCTCGGCCCCCGGCGGGGAGTTCCTGCTCGGCACCGACAACTCCGGCCTCGACGTGTTCTCCCGCACGCTGGCCGGCGCCCGCGTCGACGTCGTCATCGCCGCGCTCGCGACGCTGCTCGCGACCTCGGCCGGCGTCGCCGTGGGCCTGGTGGTGGGCATGAACGAGTCCCGCGGCGGGATCGGGGGACTGCTCGCCCGCGGCACCGCCCGCGGCATGGACCTGCTCGAGGCCGTCCCCACGATCATCGTCGCCCTCGTCGTCGTGTCGTTCTTCGGCACGAGCACCCCGACGATGGTGCTCACCCTCGCGATCGTCCTGGCCCCGCTGCAGGCGCGCCTCGTGCGCACCGAGGTGCTGCGGGTCCGGCACGACGCCTACCTCGACGCCGCGCGGCAGGCCGGGCTCACCGAGCTGGAGCTCGTCGTCCGCCACGTCCTGCCGAACTCGGTCACCCCCGCCTTCCAGAACGCCCCCGTGCTGTTCGGGGTGACGATCATCCTCACCGCGGCGCTCGGGTTCCTCGGCGTCGGCCTCCCGCCGCCCACCCCGGAGTGGGGCGCCATGATCACCCGCGGGGCGGGTGACGCGGCCGTCGGGAAGTTCTGGGCCGCCGGTGCCCCCGCCGTCGCCCTCTGCCTCACCGTCGCGAGCGTCTCGCTGCTCGGGCGCCGCCTCACCGCCGACCTCCGGCGCTGAACACCCCCCCTCCTCGTCCTCCCGCCGTCCCGCAAGGAGAGCGCATGTCGCCGTCCCGTCCTCACCCCACCGCGCCCGGACCCAGCCGGCGCCGGGCCCTGCAGTACCTCGGAGTCGGCGGAGCCGTCGCCGGCGTGCTCTCGGCCTGCTCCGACGAGGCCCCCGCCGACGAGGGGGGCGGCACCGCCGCGCGCACGGAGATCGTCGTGGTGACCCCCGACCAGGCCTCGAACGTGGTCCGCGACTACGGCTACACCGCGGGCACCGACAACCAGGACGTCACCAACAACCTGCACGCCCAGCTGCTGCGCAAGCCGTACGTCGAGGACGGCAACGCGCTGAACCAGGACCTCTACACCTTCGAGCCGTACCTGGCCGAGAGCTACGAGACGAGCCCGGACGGGCTGACCTTCACCTTCCACCTCAAGCAGGGCGTCCTGAGCCAGCAGGGCAACGAGCTCACCGCCGACGACGTGCTGTGGTCCTTCGAGCGGAAGTTCGCCACCCCCGGCGGGGGCATGGCCGGCTACTACAAGCCCATGCTCACCGACCCGGCGACGCAGATCCGCAAGGTCGACGACCACACGGTGACCTTCACGGTCGCCAAGGCCGGTTACGGCCTGACCCTGCTGGCCAACCTCGCCGAGAACATCGGCTCCATCTACGACAGCACCCACCTCAAGGCCAATGCCACCCCCGACGACCCCTACGCGGTCCAGTGGGGCGCGGCCGACATGATGCGCGGCAACGTCGGGTTCGGGGCGTACGAGCTGGAGTCGGTGACGGCCGGGCAGGAGATCGTGATGGTCTCCAACCCGGACTTCGTCCTCGGGCCGCCCGCCATCACCCGGATGACCCGCCGCCTCGTCGAGGACGCGGCGACCCGCGCCAACATGGTCCGCCAGGGCGACGCCGACATCGCCCTCGGCCTGCGGCCCTCCGACCAGCAGTCGCTGGAGGCGGACAGCGCGGTCACCGTCCCGGACACCCGGACGAACAGCTACCTGCTGCTGGCGATGAACACGACCCGCCCGCCCTTCGACGACCCGGCCGTCCGCTACGCGATGTCCTTCGCCGTCCCGTACGACAAGATCATCTCCGACGTCTACTTCGACCGCGCCTACCAGTACAACCACATCCTCGACGACACCGCGCCCGGCTACGAAGACAGCGCGCTGCCGGAGTTCACCTTCGACCCCGACCACGCCAAGCAGCTCCTGGCCGCCGCGGGGGCGAGCGACCTCTCCTTCACCCTGAGCGTCAACAACCAGCTGCCGTCGGTGCAGGACACCGCCATCCAGATCCAGTCCGCCCTCGCCGACGCCGGGATCACCGTCCAGATCGCCGAGCTGCCGGCGGCGCAGCTGAACCAGGACTCCCTCGACGGCAAGCTGCAGGCCAGCCTCGCCGTCGGCGCCGCCGTGACGAACACCCCGCCCTACATGCTCTCGCTGCTCACCCAGCCCGGCGGCGGGTCCAACACCGCCCTGTGGAACGACCCGGAGTTCCTCGCCGAGGTCACCGCCGGGCTCGACGCCGGTGACGCCCTCGGGGCGCCGGCGATGGCGCACTGGCAGACCGCGGAGCTGCGCATGGTGACGCAGGCCCCCTACGTGATGATCGCCCGGGTCAAGCCCGCGGCGGTGCTGCGCTCCGACATCGACGGCTTCGCCCAGCGCACCGACTTCCGCATCGACTACTCCAACCTGAAGATCGCGTGAGCCCGCTGCCCGCGGGGACCCGGAAGTTCCACCTCGGCTGGTTCGGCGCCTACGTCCCGCCGGGCTGGAACCAGCCCTTCGAGGGGACCGAGCGCAGCCACCGCGACTGGCTCGACGGCAGCTTCTACGTCGACTTCGCCCGCCAGCTCGAACGCGCCTGCTTCGACGTCCTGCTGCTGGAGGACTCCTCGATGGTGTCCGACACCTACGGCGGGACCGCGGAGGCGACGCTGGCCCGGGGCGTGTGGGCGCCCAAGGGCGACCCGATCGCGCTGGCCCCGCTGCTGACGGCGGCCACGAAGCACCTCGGCGTCTCGATCACGGCCTCCACGAGCTTCTACCCCCCCTACCTGCTGGCCCGCGCGGTGTCGACGCTGGACCACCTGTCCGGTGGCCGGATCGGCTGGAACGTCGTCACCTCCAGCGAGGACCGGGCGGCGCAGAACTTCGGCATGGACCGGCTGCCCCCGCACGACGAGCGGTACGAGCGGGCGCAGGAGCACGTCGAGCTCGTCGACGCGCTGTGGGCGTCGTGGGAGCCGGACGCCCTCGTCATGGACCGCGCCACGAACACCTACGTCGACCACACCAAGGTCCACCCGATCGACTTCCGCGGCAAGCACCACTCCTCGCGCGGCCCGCTGAACACCCTGCCGCCCCCGCAGGGCCGGCCCGTCGTCAGCCAGGCCGGGGGGTCACCCCGGGGGCGCGAGTTCGCCGCCCGCAACGCCGACCTGGTCATGGCGCTGCCCAAGGGCGTCGCGGCGATGAAGGAGTACCGCGACGACGTCCGGGCCCGGGCGGAGGCGTTCGGCCGCGACCCCGACGACGTCAAGGTGATGTTCATCGTGTCCCCGGTCCTCGGCGCCACCGAGTCCGAGGCGGCCGAACGCCTCGAACGCAAGCGCGAGGCCGTGCGGGCCGACCCGACCGGGCAGCTCGTCGGCTGGTCGGGCAGCATGGAGATCGACTTCTCGCAGTTCGACCTCGACGAACCGCTCCCGGCCACCGCCCGCACCAACGGGCACCAGTCGACGCTGGACACCTTCCGGAAGTGGTCCGGGGACCGCACCCTGCGCGAGGCCGTCCACGACTACCGGACCGAGGCCCTCGAGCTCGTCGGGACCCCCGAGTCCGTCGCGGACCAGATGGAGGCCGCCATGGCCGAGGTCGGCGGCGACGGGTTCATGCTCTGGATGCAGCCGCCCACCCGGCAGTACGTGGCCGAGGTGACCGACGGCCTCGTGCCCGCGCTGCAGCGACGCGGCCTCGTCCGCACCGAGTACACCCACAAGCACCTGCGCGACAACCTCCTCGAGTTCTGAAGGGCCACCACATGACTACCCCGAAGTTCCACCTCGGATGGTTCCTGGGTGCCGGGTTCGGCGTCCAGAGCTGGAACCAGCCCTGGTCCGGCACCGGCGCGCAGGACTGGATGATGCCGGACCAGTACGTCGACCTCGCGCACAGCCTCGAACGGGCCTGCTTCGACTTCCTCATCATGGAGGACTCCGTCCAGGTCTCCGACACCTACAAGGGGTCGATGGAGTACTACCTGCGCACCGCCTCCGCCGCGCCCAAGCACGACCCCGCCGTGCTGGCCGCGATCCTGGCCCACGAGACGAAGCACCTGGGCATCGTCCCGACCCTGACCACGACCTTCTACCACCCGTACACCGTGGCCCGGATGATGACGACCCTCGACCACATCGCGCGGGGCCGCATCGGCTGGAACGTCGTCACGGGGTCCAACACCCGGGCCGCGCAGAACTACGGCTTCGAGATGCCCGAGCACGACGTCCGGTACGAGATGGCCGACGAGTTCGTCGAGCTCGCCCACAAGCTCTGGGACACCTGGGAGAGCGACGCGGTCCTGGCCGACGTCGAGAACGGCGTCTACGCCGACCACGAGAAGGTTCACCGCCTCGACTTCCAGGGCAAGCACTACGCCTCGCGCGGGCCCCTGAACACCGTCCCCAGCCCGCAGGGCTCGCCCGTCGTCCTGCAGGCCGGCGGCTCCAGCGCCGGCAAGGCGTTCGCCGCCCGCTGGGCCGAGGCGATCATCTCCAACCCGCACGGCACCGACAAGATGCGCGCCTACCGCGAGGAGATCCGCACCCTCGCCGCCGAGCAGGGCCGCGACCCCGACGACGTGAAGGTCCTCTACCTCATCTCCCCGGTGTTCGGGGAGACGACGGCCGAGGCGCAGGCCAAGCTGCAGCGCCGCAAGGACGCCCAGGCCAGGAACATCGACGGCCTGCTCGCCGGCCGGTCGCACCTGTCCGGGATCGACCTGTCGCAGTACGACCTCGACGCCCCGCTGCCCGCCGACCTGGAGAGCAACGGGCACCGCAGCAGCTTCGCGGAGTTCAAGGGCGACGGCACCCAGACCTTGCGCGAGCGGCTCATCGCCCACTCCGCGATCGACACCATCGAGTTCGTCGGGACCCCCGAGGACGTCGCCGACCAGATGGCGGGCGTGGTGCAGGAGGTCGGCGGGGACGGGTTCCTCATCGCCGGGGCCCCGATGAACCGGCGGTACGTCGCCGAGGTCACCGACGGCCTCGCGCCCGTCCTCAAGCGGCGCGGCCTGACCCGCGACCGGTACGAGTTCGCCCACTTCCGCGACAACCTGCGCGCGTTCTGAGCCCAGAGGAGGCGGGAGAGACGATGTTCCACCTGGCGTGGTTCCTCAGCTGGCAGGTGCAGAGCTGGAACGGCACGTGGTCCGGGGAGGGGGGGAACGAGTGGAACCACCCCGACCTGTACGTCGACATGACCCGATCGCTCGAACGGGCCGGATTCGACTACGTCATGTTCGAGGACGGCGCCTTCGTCCCCGACAGCTACGGCGGCGGCCACGACTGGTGGCTGGCCCGGGCGCGCTCGGTCCCCAAGCAGGACCCCATGCAGCTGCTGCCCATCCTGTCCCAGCACACCGAGCGCCTCGGCCTCGTCGGCACGATGTCGACGTCGTTCTACCCGCCCTACATGGCCGCGCGCACCATGGCGACGATCGACCACCTCAGCCACGGCCGGGCGGGGGTGAACCTGGTGACCTCGCACAACACCCGCACCGCGCAGAACTTCGGGCACGAGGACATCTTCGAGCACGACCTGCGCTACGAGATGGCCGACGAGTGGATCGACCTGGTCAAGCAGCTGTGGGGTTCGTGGGACGCCGACGCGCTCGTCCAGGACCGCGCGCGCAACGTCTACGTGGACGGTTCGCGGGTCCGCCCGATCGACTTCCGCGGCACCTGGCACTCCAGCCGCGGCCCGCTGAACACCCTGCCGCCGCCGCAGGGCCACCCCGTCATCTGCCAGGCCGGGGGTTCGACCGCCGGCCGGGCGCTGGCCGCGAAGCACTGCGACACGCTGCTGGCGCAGGTCGAGTCGGTCGAGGCCATGAAGGAGTACCGCGCCGACGTCCGCGCGCGGATGGCCGAGGCCGGCCGGGACCCCGACTCGTGCAAGGTCATGTTCATCGTGTCCCCCGTCCTGGGCGAGACGCAGGCCGACGCCGAGGCGAAGAACGCCCGCGCGCTCGCCGGTTTCAAGGCCGACATCTCGGTCAACCTGGCCAACATGTCCTACGCCAGCGGCGTCGACTTCGCCCGGTACGACCTCGACGCGCCCTTCCCGGACCTGTCCGGCACGAACGCCACCCGTTCGTCCATGGTCATGATGTCGGCCAACGCGGCCGGCATGACGCTGCGCGAGGCCGCCGAGTCGAACGTCCGGCGCTCCGTCGACCTCGTCGGGACCCCCGACGCGGTCGCCGCGCAGATGGGTGAGATCGCCGAGGAGGTCGGCGGCGACGGGTTCCTCATCTCCGGCAACGTCAACCGGCGCTACATCGCCGAGATCACCGACGGCCTGGTCCCCGAGCTGCGCAAGCGCGGCCTGGTCCGCGACGGGTACACCCACGAGCAGTTCCGCGACAACCTGCTGGAGTTCTGATCCGCGTGCCCTCGGACCGCCCCGCGCCCGTGCGGATCCCCCGCGCGGCCTGGCTCACCGTGTCCTCCACGGCCCTGGGGCTCGTCGTGGCGTTCTCCAGCGTGAGCATGGTCCCGGTCGCCCTCCCGGCGATGATCGAGGACCTCGACGCGAGCGGGGTGCAGGGGCAGTGGTTCCTGCTCGCCTACCTGCTGGCGTGCTCGGCGCTCATCCTCGTCGCCGGGCGGGTGGCCGACGCGTGCGGCCGCCGCCCGGTGTACCTGACGGGGCTGGCCCTGTGCACCCTCTCGGTCGCGGGCACCACCTTCGCGTCCGACCCCTGGCTGGTCGTGGCGCTGCGGGGGGTGCAGGGGCTCGGGGCGGCCTGCGTCATCACCAACTCCACGGCGCTGCTGGTGGAGGTCTTCCCGCCCAGCCGGCTCGCCGTCGGGATCGGCGCGAACATCGGCATCATGTCCGTCGCGACCGCGATCGGGCCGCTCGTCAGCGGGGTCCTCACCGAGGCCGTCGGCTGGCGCGCGGTGTTCGCGGTGGGCGCCCCGCTGGGGCTCGTCGGGCTCGTGTGGGCCGGGTTCGCCCTGCCGCGGGTCCCGCGCGCGCCCCGCCGGGCCGGCCGGCCCGACGTGGCCGGTGCCCTCGCGTCGGCGACGCTCATGGCCGCGGTGGTGTTCGGCGCGAACCAGGCCGGTGCGTCCGGGTGGACGCCGACGGCGGTCGGCGCCCTCGTGGTGGCCGCGGCCGCCGGCGCCGTCCTGCTCCTGGTGGAGCGCCGCGCCGGTGACCCGGTCGTCGACCTGGGCCTGCTGCGGGAACGGTTCCGCGGGTCCGCCTACGGCGCCACCGGTCTGTCGACGCTGGCCGAGGGGTCGGTCGCCGTCGTCGTCGTCTGGCACCTGCAGCAGGACGGCGGGTCCTCCCCGCTGGAGGCGGGGGTCCAGGTGACCGCGCTGGCCGTCGGGACGGCGACCGCGTCGCTGGTGGCCGGGCGGTTGTCGCCGCTGTTCTCCGGCCGGGCCCTCACCACCGCCGCCGTCACCGGCTCGACCGTCGTGCTGGCGCTCATCGCACTGCACTTCGCCGGCCCGGCGGAGTCCGTCCCGCTGTGGGCGCTGCTGTGCGCGATCGGCCTCACCGGCGGGATCTTCAAGACCGCCAACGCGGCCGCGCTCAACGTCGGCGGCGACGCGGGGCAGGCCGGGATGGTCAACGGCCTGCGCGTGGCCGTCGACAACACCGCCGTCACCGTCGCGGTCGCGGTGGGCCTGGCGATCACCGGTTCGGCCGGTGTCGTCGTCTGCTTCGCCGTCCTGGCCTGCCTCTCGCTGCTGGCCGTCGTCCCCGCCTGGAACCGCGGTCTGCACGCGGAGGAACCGTTCCGCGTCCGCGCCACCCAGCTCGCCGCCTGACCCGACGACCCGAGGAGTCCCCGTGCCGATGTTCCACCTGGGGTGGTTCACCAACTTCAGCAACCCGCCGTGGAACCACCCGTGGGCCGGTACCGAGGGCCGCGACTGGCCCCGCGGCGACGCCCACGTCGAGTTCACCCGCGCCCTGGAGCGCGCCTGCTTCGACTACGTCATGCTCGAGGACTCCTCGATGGTCAGCGACGCCTACGAGGGGTCGATGCGGGCCGACCTCAAGCACGGCCTCTACGCCCCCAAGCACGACCCGGTGGTGCTCGCCCCGCTGCTGGCCGCCGCCACCGAGCGCATCGGCATCGTGGCGACAGCGTCCACGTCGTTCTACCCGCCGTGGCTGCTGGCCCGCCGGTTCGCGACGCTGGACCACATCTCCCACGGGCGCATCGGCTGGAACGTCGTGACCTCCAGCGAGGACCGCGCCGCGCAGAACCACGGCATGGACGCCCTGCCCGCGCACGACGAGCGCTACGAACGGGCCGACGAGTTCGTCGACGTCGTCGGCCGGCTCTGGGACAGCTGGGAACCGGACGCCCTCGTCCTGGACCGCGAGCGGGGCGTGTACGTCGACCACGAGAAGGTCCACGTGCTGGACCACCGCGGCAAGCACTTCGCGACCCGGGGCCCGCTGAACCTCACGCGCCCCCCGCAGGGCCGGCCCGTCCTCTGCCAGGCCGGGGGTTCCCCCCGCGGGCGCGACTTCGCCGCCCGGAACGCCGACACCGTCCTGGCGATGCTCTCGGACCCGGACGAGATGAAGGAGTACCGCGACGACGTGCGGGCCCGCATGGTCGCGATCGGCCGGAACCCGGACGACTGCAAGATCATGTTCATCACGACCCCCGTGCTGGGGGACACGGAGGAGGAGGCGCGCGCCAAGGCCGAGGTGGTGCGCACCCCGACCGAGACGAAGATCGAGGTCTCCCTGGCGCACATGTCCGCCGTGAGCGAGGTCGACTTCGCCGCCTTCGACCTGGACACGCCGATCGCCGACCTCGACGTGCGCACCAACGGCCACCAGTCGTCCCTGGCGAGCTTCCTGAGGAACGGGAGCACCGTCCGGGAGGCGGCGATCGCCTCCATGAACAAGGTGCTGCACTTCGTGGGAACCCCCGAGTCGGTCGCCGAGCAGATGGGCGAGACGATGGAGCACGTCGGCGGCGACGGGTTCCTGTTCACCGGCAACATCGGCCGGCGCTTCGTCGGCGGGATCACCGAGGGACTCGTCCCGGCCCTGCAGCGGCGCGGCCTGACCCGCACCGCCTACACCCACGAACGGTTCCGCGACAACCTGCTCGACTTCTGACGGAGGACCCCTGTGCCCCGACCCTTCACCGTCGGCTGGTTCACCAGCTACCTCGTCCCCGACTGGACCGGCCCCTGGGCCGGTGACGCCGGTGAGGAGTGGATCGACGGCACCTTCGCGATCGAGACCGTCCGCGAACTCGAACGCGCCGGCGTGGACCTCGTCGTGCTGGAGGACATCAGCTACCTCGCCGACATCGTCGGCGGCACGTTCGAGGCGGAGCTGCGGACGAACTCGCGGGCCCCGAAGTCCGACCCGCTGCCCTTGGTGGCCCGCCTCGCGGCCGAGACCTCGACGATCGGGCTCATCGCCACCGCGTCGAGCACCTTCTACCCGCCGGAACTGCTGGCCCGCAAGTACGCCGCGCTGGACCACCTCTCCGGTGGCCGGGCCGGCTGGAACGTCGTGACGTCGACGGGGGACCGGGCCGCGCAGAACTTCGGCATGGACGTCCTGCCGCCGCACGCCGAGCGCTACGCCCGGGCGCAGGAGTACCTGGAGACGGTCCACGCCCTGTGGGGCTCCTCGACCCCGCCGGTCGGGGACCGCCCGGTGATCTGCCAGGCCGGCGCCTCCCCCGCGGGCATCGAGCTCGCCGGCCGCTTCGCCGACGTCGTCGTCGCCGCCCCGCACGGGGTGGCCGCCATGCGCGAGTACCGCGAGCGGGTCCGCGACGCGGCCGTCGCCGCGGGACGGTCCGCCGACGACGTGCAGGTGCTGTTCATGGTGACCCCGCTGGTCGCCGAGACCGACGAACTGGCGCAGCAGTACGCCGAGAGGTTCTACGCCCCGACCGGGGCGGCCCTGTGGCGGCGGATCGTGCAGCTGTCCGGTGACATCGACTTCTCCGCCTTCGACCTCGACGCGCCGCTGCCGGAGTCCACGAGCACCCAGGGCAGCCGCAGCATCCTCGACAACCTGCGCCGGATGGCCGCCGGCCGGACGCTGCGGGAGGTGCTCAGCACGCAGCGCACCGAGTCGGTGCGCCTCGCCGGGACCGCCGAGGGCGTGGCCGACCGCATGGTCGAGGTCCTCGACGAGGTCGGCGGCGACGGGTTCCTGCTGTTCGGCGGCGGTGGCGGCGTCCTGACCCGCCGCTACGTGCGCGAGGTCTGCGACGGGCTGATGCCGGAACTGCGCCGCCGCGGGCTGGCCGGCCGCGGTGTCCCGGGGGAGGGGCTGCGCGAGCGGCTGCGCCGCCGGCGGGGCGTCACCGACGCCGCGGGGGTCGCGCTGGGGGTCGCGCCGTGACCGGGTCCGCCCGCTGGCGCTGGGGAGCCGTGACGACCTTCCCCCGCTGGGCCGCCGACGGTGACGCCGCGGTGGAGCTGCTGCGCCGCCTCGGGCGCGCCGGGGCCGGTCTCGTCCTCGTCGACCCGGCGGGGGAGGGCCCGCAGCTGGAGGGGTCGGCGCTCGCGGCGTTCGCCTCCGCCGTCCCCGCGGCACCCGCGGTCCTGGCCGGGACGCGCAGCGCGGAGGTGCCGCCGTACCTGCTCGCCCGGGAGCTCGTGACCCTGGACCACCTCACGCACGGCCGGTCGGGGTGGTGGTGCACCGACACCGCCGCCGACCCCGGCCGGGTCGACGAGCACCTCGACGTCGTGGCCCGGTTGTGCGCCTCGTGGGAACCCGGCGCCGTCGTCCGGGACCGGGTGAGCGGCGCCTACGCCGACCACCGCAAGGTCCACCCCGTCGACCACGCGGGGACCCACTACCGGGTGCGGGGGCCGCTGAACACGGTCCCCCCGCGCCGCCAGCCCGTCGTCGTCCTCGACGGCGCCGCGCCCGAGGTCGTCGACGTCGCCGCCCGGCGGGCCGACGTCCTCGTCCTGGCCACCGGCGACGACGGCGTGCACGCGGCGCGCGACCGGCACGCCGACGCCGTCGCGCGGCTGCGCGCCGGGCTGGTCGCGGCCGGCCGCGCCGTGACGGCCTGCACCGTCCTGGTCCGTGTTCCCGCCGGCACCCGCCCCGCGGACCTCCTCGCCGCCGTCCGCGACCGCGGTGCCGACGGTTTCCTGCTCGACCTGCCCCTCGTCACGGGTCCGGCGCTCGACCGCGCGCTGGCCGACGTCACCGCCGGCCTCGTCCCCGACCTCGTCCGGGCCGGTGTGCTCGGCCCCGCCCGGAACCCCGGGACCACCACCCTGCGAGAACACCTGGAGATGGACTGATGCACCTCGGATGGTTCGCCACGACCGGTTTCGGCGTCTACGGCTGGAACCAGCCGTGGAGCGGGAACCAGCCCCAGGACCTGGGCAGGCCCGGCCTGTTCGTCGACATGGCGACGACGCTGGAACGCGCCGGTTTCGACTACGTGATGCTCGAGGACTCCTCGGTGCTGCCCGACGTGTTCCGCGGCACCTTCGAGAGCTCGGTGGCGCGGGGCGTCCAGGTCCGGTTCGACCCGCTGCCGCTGGTCCCGCTCATGGCCGCCGCGACGCGGCACATCGGGATCATCGCCACGGTCGCGACGACCTTCTACCCGCCGTTCCTGGCCGCCCGGCTGTTCCAGACGCTGGACCACGTCACGGGCGGCCGGGTGGGGATCAACCTGGTGACGGCCTCGGCCGACGGCGCGGCCCAGAACTACGGCCTGGACAAGCACGTCCAGCACGACCTGCGCTACGAGATGGCCGACGAGTGGGTCGAGGTGTGCCGCAAGCTGTGGGCGTCCTGGGAACCCGACGCGCTCGTGCTCGACCCGCGGTCCGGGGTGTTCGCCGACCACACGAAGATTCACACCGTCGACCACGTAGGGACCCACTACCGCTCGCGCGGGCCGCTGAACCTGCCGGCCGGCCCGCAGGGCGGCCCGGTGCTCTGCCAGGCCGGCGCCTCGCCGGCGGGCCGGGCCTTCGGCGCGAAGCACGCCGACACGATCATCGCGGCCCAGACCGGCGTCGCGGCCATGCGCGACTACAAGCTCGACATCGCCAAGCGGCTCGTGGACAACGGCCGCGGTGCCGACGACGCCAAGGTCATGTTCCTGGTGAACCCGATCCTCGGCGACACCGACGACGAGGCGCTCGCCAGGCGGGACCGGCTGCGGGAGGCGCAGCGGTCCAACGTCGACGGGGTGCTGGCGGCCCTGTCGTACTTCACCAGCACGGACTTCTCGCAGTTCGACGTCGACGCACCGCTGCCGGACCTGTCGGGCAACAACGGCCACCAGGGGACCGTCGCCGACATGTTCCGCAACGGGAAGACGTTGCGGGAGATCGCGACCAACCACCGCACGACCGAGTCGGTGGAGCTGTGCGGCTCGCCGGACACCGTCGCCGAGCGCATGGGGGAGATCATGGAGGAGGTGGGTGGGGACGGGTTCCTCATCGCCGCCCCGGTCACCCGGAAGAACCTCACCGAGATCGGCGACGGCCTCGCGCCGGCCCTGCGCCGGCGCGGTCTGCTGCGGGACCGGTACCCGCACGGCACGTTCCGCGAGAACCTGCTGTCGGCCTGAGGTGCTGCCCGAGGTGCTACTGCAGGGGGAGGTCGACGTCGGCGAAACCCCCGGACCCCACGGCGCGCTGGGGGCCGTGGTCCCCGCCGAGCAGCGCGACGCGGTCCCCCCGGAAGTGGGTGAAGCTCAGCTCCCGGGGGGTCCCGTCGGTCTGGCGGGTCGTGAGCTCGCGCAGCAGCACCGGGGAACCCTCCGGGACCCCGAGCAGACCCGCCGCCCGCTCCTCGCAGGACACCGCCTCGACGACCGAGCTGCTGCCGCCGTAGGGGACGTCGAAGAGGCTCTCGAACACCTCCGCGATCGGCGGGTAGCGCACGTGGTTCTCCTCGATGCGGGTGGTGAACTCCTCCGCGGTGAGGTCCGTCACGTTGTACCCCACGCGCAGGTACAGCGGGGCCCCGCCGACGAACCCGACCTGCTCCAGGAGCAGCACGGACACCACGTCCGTGCCCAGGCCCTGCTGCACCACCGGCGGGGTGCTGATGCGCCGGCACTCCAGGGTGCTGACCCGCAAACGCCCCTCGTCGGCCGCGCCCTCGTAGGCCCGCGGGCCCACCTCGCCGTCGTGGACGGCGACGATGTCGTGCAGGACGCTGGTCCCGGCCCGGCGCTGGCGGACCACCACCCCGTCGTCGGCCAGCATCTGCAGCGCGCGGCGCACGGCGTTGCGGCTCGCTCCCAGGTGCCGGACGAGTTCGGCCTCGCCCAGCGCCGTGTCCGGGGACGCGGTGCCGCGGCGGATCATCGAGCGGATCAGTTCGTAGACGCGCCGCGGCGACGTCTGCACCTCCTCGGTGCGGGCCCGGCGCGCGCGCTCGAACTCGGCCCGGCGGGCTTCCTGCGCGTCACCGGTGGGCATCCGCCGTCCTCCTCCCCGACTCTTCCGGAATTCCGTATCGCCGCTCAGAATAGGCACCGTGCGCCGGGGCGTGGACCCCGTTCCACGTGCCACCCGCACCCCGTCCCCCAGGAAGAGGTGGTCCCGTGACCCCGGTCGTCCCCCAGCAGAACCCCGCCCGGCCGCTGCTGCGCGTGCGCGGTCTCGACGTGCGCTACCGCACCCCCGGGGGTGCGGCCCACCCGGCCGTCTCGGGGGCCACGTTCGACCTGCACGCCGGTCAGCGCATGGCGCTGGTCGGTCAGTCGGGGTCGGGCAAGACGACGCTCGCCCTGGCCGTCACGGGGCTGCTGGCCTCCGCGGCGGCGGACGTCGAGATCACCGCGGACGAACTCACCGTCGACGGCCGTCCCGTCGTCCCCCGCGGCCGCGGCGCGATCCCGGTGCGGACGCCGGGGACCGCCGTGGTGTTCCAGGACGCCATGAACGCGCTGGACCCCGTGCGCCCGGTCGGCAAGCAGCTGGGCGCCGTCCTGGCCGGGGCGGGGACCCGGGGCCGCGCCGCCCGCGACGCCGCCGGCCACTGGCTCGAGCGGGTCGGGCTGCGCGACGTCTCCCGCGTGCTGCGCGCCCGGCCCGACGAGCTGTCCGGGGGCATGCGGCAGCGGGTCATGATCGCGGTCGCCCTCGCCGGCGGCCCGCGGCTGCTGGTGGCCGACGAGCCGACCAGCGCGCTCGACGCCTCGCTGGCCCGGGGGGCGATGGAGCTGCTCACCGAGCTGACCCGGTCGGAGGGCATCGCGCTCCTGGTCATCAGCCACGACATCCTGCTGTGCCTGGAGCACACCGACGTCGTGGGCGTCATGTACGACGGGGAGCTCGTCGAGCTCGGCGCCTCGGCCCGGCTGGCCGAGCACGCCGAGCACCCCTACACCCGCGCCCTCGTCGAGTGCGTCCCGACGATGGCGGACCGCACCCGGCAGTGGCTGCCGACCCTCGCCGACGTGGCGCCGGCCCCCTGAGCGCGCCCGGCGCCGCCCCGCGGGGGGTTCACCCCAGGTCGGCCGGGTCGGTGTTCGCCCCGCACACCACGACGACGACCCGTTCCCCGTCGGCGGGCCGGTAGGCGTCGAGCCCGGCCCAGGCGGCCGCGGCCCCGTGCTCGGCGGCGATCCGGAAGCGGGACCACAGGTCGCGGCGCGCGGCGACGACGGCGTCGTCGTCGACGAGCAGGCTGACGGGGCGGGTGCGGCGGGCGACGTCGAAGCCGATGTCGCCGATGCGGCGGGCGCCCAGGGAGTCGGCGGCGACCCCCGAGACGGGGACGTCGACGGGCCGGCCGGCGGCCAGGGCCTCGTGCAGCGTGGGGGCGCCCGTCGGCTCGACCGCGACGACGCGGGCGGAACCCTCGACGGCGGCCGCGACCCCGGCGAACAGCCCGCCGCCCCCGACGGCGACGACGACGGTGTCGACGTCCGGCACGTCCTGGAGGACCTCCACCGCGAGGGTGCCGGCGCCGGCGGCGATCTCCGGCTGGTCGTAGGCGTGGCAGAAGACCGCGCCCCGCTCGCGCGCGTGGGCGACGGCCGCCTCGTAGGCCTGGGCGTACTGCTGCCCCACGAGCCGCACGTCCGCGCCCAGGGCCCGCAGCTTGCGCACCTTCACCGCCGGTGCGGTCTCGGGGACGAAGACGGTGGCGGGCACGCCCAGCTCGGCCGCGGCGTGGGCGTGGGCGAGCCCGGCGTTGCCGCCGGAGGCGGCCACGACCCCGCGGGAGGGGTCCAGCTCCCCGCGCTCCAGGGCCAGCAGCTGCCGGTTGAAGGCGCCGCGGGCCTTGAAGGTGCCGGTGTGCTGCAGGAACTCCAGCTTCAGCCACAGGCCGGGCCCGACGGGCAGGACGGGAGTGCGGCGGACGCGGCCGGCGGTGCGGGTGACGGCGGCGTGGACGTCCGCGGCGGTGGTGGTGTGCACCCCCCGATCCTGCCTCGCGGCCCGGCGGGCGGGTCGTCGGGCCCCCGCGGCGGCGTGCGGGAAGTTTGACGGTCCGGAAACACGTGGAAACACGCTTGAAACACCGTCCGGCCAGACTCGCAGCCATACCTGTCGCTCGACAGGTATCCCCGCGCCACCGACCGGAGGGATCGACGATGTCCGTCCCCGTGCCTCGCGCCCGTCCCGACAGCGCCCCCGACAGCGGCGACCTCGGCAGCTTCGGCTACGGCCAGCACCTGCGCCGCAGCGTCGGCCCCTTCGCCTCGTTCGCGGCCGGCTTCTCGTTCGTCTCGATCCTCACGACGGTGTTCCAGCTCTTCGGGCTCGGGTTCAGCTTCGGCGGCGCCGGGTTCTTCTGGACCTGGCCGACGGTGTTCGCCGGGCAGCTGCTCGTGGCCCTCTGCTTCGCCGAGCTCGCCGCCCGCTACCCGATCTCCGGAGCCGTGTTCCAGTGGTCCAGCCGGCTCGCCGGCACGGACGTCGGCTGGTTCACCGGCTGGGTCATGGTCGTCGGCCAGGTCCTGACCGTCGCCACCGCCGCCATCGCCCTGCAGGCCGTGCTCCCCTCGATCTGGTCCGGTTTCCAGCTCGTCGGCGGCCCCGGCGCGGACCCCTCGCCGCTGTCCGCGACGGGGGCGCACAACGCCGTCGTGCTCGGCGTCCTCCTGCTCGTCGCCACGACCGTCGTCAACGCCGTCGGCGTCCGGCTCATGGCGGTCATCACCTCCGCCGGGGTCGTCGTCGAGATCGTCGGCGTCGTGGTCCTCGTCGTCGCGCTGCTCGGCCACGCCGAGCGCAGCCCCTCGGCCGTCCTGACCACCCAGGGGGCCGGGGAGGGCGGCTACCTCGGGTTGTGGCTGGCCAGTTCCCTCATGGCGGCCTACGTCATGGTCGGGTTCGACTCCGCCGGGGAACTGTCGGAGGAGACCCGCGCGCCGCGGGCCACGACGCCGCGGACCATCCTGCGCGCTCTCGTGCTCTCGGGCGTCGGCGGTGCGCTGCTGCTCGTCGGCGGGATCGTCGCGGCCCCCAGCCTGGTCGACGGTTCCCTCGCCGGGGGCGGGCTGGCGTACGTCCTGACCGCGCGCCTGGGTGACGTCGGGGGCCGGCTGCTGCTGGCGTGCGTCGCCGTCGCCGTCGTCGTCTGCACCCTCGCCGTCCAGACCTCCGGTTCGCGGATGGTCTACTCGATGGCCCGCGAGAAGGCGTTCCCCTTCGCGGGTGTCCTGGGGCGGGTCTCCCCGCGCACCGGGACCCCCATCGGCGCGGCCGTCCTCGTCGGCGTCGGCGCGGCGATCGCCCTCGCGGTGAACTGGGAGCAGAGCGCGGTGTTCACCGCCCTGGCCAGCCTGTGCATCGCGATGCTCTACCTGGCCTACCTCGGGGTGACGCTGCCGCTGCTGGTCCGCCGCCTGCGCGGGGAACTGCCCACCGGCGGCGTCGACGAGTTCGGCAGACCGCTGTTCTCCCTCGGCCGGTGGGGGGTCCCCGTCAACGTCCTGGCCGTCGTCTACCAGACCGGCATGGTGCTGAACCTGGCCTGGCCGCGCGCCAGCGTCTACGACCTCACCGACGGCACCTGGTGGCTGCAGTACAGCGCCCTGCTGTTCATCGGCGCGACGCTGCTCGTCGGGGCGCTCGTCCACCGCGGCAACCGGATCCGCCACGGCGGGTCGATCGTCCTGGGGAAGCTGCAGGTCGGCGCCCCGCACCAGCCCGCACCCGTGGAGGAACCCGCGTGAGGAACACCTCGACCGTCTCCGCCGCCCGCGACGACGCCCGCGCCCAGGCCGGGAACCTCGCCGAGGCCATGCCGTACCTGCCGGCCTCCAGCTCCCCGTTCGCCCCCACCGACGTCGACCCCGCGCTGCTCACCTGGGCCGAGACCGTCGCCCCCGGCGGCTACACCTCCAAGGTCGTGGCCCGCGGGACCCGGCTGCGGTTCACCGACGTCACCGGCGACGCGTGCGCGAACGTCCTGCTGTTCTCGGCGCTCGCGACGTGGGAACGGCTCAACGTGGCCGACACGCAGAAGATCCCCTGGCAGGCCTACCTGGGGGAGGGTCACCCGCTGCTGTCGGGCGACGGGCGGGTGCTGGCGACGATCGTGGCCGACACCTCGGGGCGGCACGACGCGTTCTGCGGGACCACCTCCGACGCCTGGAACACCCGCAAGTACGGGGACGCGGCCCCCGAGGGGCCCAGCCCGTCCGGGCGCGCCCTGCTCACCCTGGCCGCCGCCAAGCAGGGCCTGGGACCGCGCGACCTGCCCCCGAGCGTCAGCTTCTTCCAGGGCGTCCGCGTCGAGGCCGACGGCGCGTTCCGCTGGCTCGGCTCGGCCGGGCCCGCCGAGGTGGAACTGCTCGCCGAGCTGCCGCTCACCGTCCTCGTGGCGAACACCGCCCACCCGCTGGACCCGCGGCCGGGGTTCACCGTCGGGCCGCTGCGGGTCCACGCCTGGCGCTCGGCGCCGACGGGCCCGGACGACGAGCGGTTCACCCGCACCCCCGAGCTGCACCGGGCGTACCTGAACACGATCGAGCACGCGGAGGCACGAGGACTGTGACGATCACCGACACCGACCCCGGGACCGTCCTGGACTGGGGCGGACCCCTCGTCGAGGGCGAGGTCGTCCTCGACGACCGCATCCCCGCCCGCGCGCCGTGGTCGGCCGTCGTCCGCGCCGGGCACGTCCTGACGATCGTCGACGTCGGCGGGAACCAGTCCGCGGACTGCCTGCTGTTCTCCGACGCCGACCGCACCGTGCGCTACAGCGTCCCGGACACCCTCGCCTGGCAGGGCAACGCCTACGTCCGCACCGGCACCGTGCTGCGCAGCCAGCACGGCACTCCGCTGGCCACCGTCGTCGCCAACGAGGTCGAGCGCCAGGACACCATCGGCGGCGCGTGCGGCAAGGAGTCCAACACCCTGCGGTACGGGCACCACACCGAGCACCAGCACGGGTGCCGGGAGAACTTCCTCGCCGAGGGCGCCCGGAACGGGCTGTCGGCCCGGGACCTCGTCTCGAACCTCAACTGGTTCATGAACGTGCCCGTCGAGGCCGACGGCACCCTCGGGATCGTCGACGGGATCTCCGGTCCCGGCAAGCGCGTCGCGTTCCGCGCCGAGGTCGACCTCCTCGTCGTGATCTCCAACTGCCCGCAGGTCAACAACCCCTGCAACGACTTCAACCCCACGCCGCTGCGCACGATCGTGACCGCGCCGACGGGAGGACCGCAGTGAGCTTCGACACCCTCCTCGTCGCCAACCGCGGCGAGATCGCCCGCCGCATCCTGCGCTCCGCGAAGGGCCTGGGGCTGAGGACCGTCGCGGTGTACTCCGACGCCGACCGCGCCGCCCCGCACGTCCGCGAGGCCGACACCGCCGTGCGCCTGGGCCCCGCGCCCGCCCGCGAGTCCTACCTGCGCACCGACGCCCTGCTGGAGGCCGCCCTGGCCACCGGCGCGGGCGCCGTCCACCCCGGCTACGGGTTCCTGTCCGAGAACGTCGACTTCGCCCGCTCCTGCGAGCAGGCCGGGATCGCGTTCGTCGGCCCCACCCCCGAGCAGATCACCGCGTTCGGCAGCAAGCACACCGCCCGCGAGCTGGCCGGGCGGGCCGGTGTCCCCATGCTCGCCGGGACCGGTCTGCTCGGCTCCGCCGACGAGGCCGTCGCGGCGGCGGAGGCCGTCGGGCTGCCCGTCATGCTCAAGGCCACCGGCGGCGGCGGCGGGATCGGCATGCAGGCCTGCGCCACCGCCGCGGAGGTCCGCGAGGCGTACGACCGCGTCGTGCGGCTGTCCGCGGCGAACTTCGGCACCGCGGGCGTCTTCCTCGAACGGCTCGTCCGGCCCGCCCGGCACGTCGAGGTCCAGGTCTTCGGCGACGGCCACGGCCGCGTCGCCGTCATCGGCGACCGCGACTGCTCCCTGCAGCGCCGCAACCAGAAGGTCGTCGAGGAGGCCCCCGCGCCCGCGCTGCCGGACCGCGTCCGCGAGCAGATCGCCACCACGGCCGCCGGGCTCGCGGCCTCCGTGCGGTACCGCTCCGCCGGCACCGTCGAGTTCGTCTACGACCCGGTGCGCGAGGAGGCCGCGTTCCTGGAGGTCAACACCCGGCTGCAGGTCGAGCACCCCGTCACCGAGCTCGCCTACGGCGTCGACCTCGTCGACCTCATGCTGCGCCTGGCCCGCGACGGTCACGACGACCCCGCCGTCCGGGACGCGATCGAGCGCGAGTGGGCGCCGACCGGTGTCGCCGTCGAGGCCCGCGTCTACGCCGAGGACCCCGCCAAGCAGAACGCGCCCAGCCCCGGGCTCGTGACCCGCGCGCGGTTCCCCGAGCTGGACGGCGTGCGCGTCGACGGCTGGGTCGAGACCGGCTCGGAGGTCACCCCCTTCTACGACCCGATGCTCGCCAAGGTCATCGCGTCGGCCCCCGGCCGCGACGCCGCCCTCGACCTGCTCGGGGAGGCCCTGACCGCCTCCCGCGTCGACGGCGTCGTGACGAACCTGGGCCTGCTGCGCTCCCTCGTCGACGACCTGCCGCTGCGCACGGCCACGCACTCCACCTCCACCCTCGACGTCACCGACGACCCCGACCCCCGCATCGACGTCCTGACCCCCGGCGCCATGACGACCGTGCAGGACCTGCCCGGCCGCCTCGGCCACTGGCAGGTCGGCGTCCCGCCGTCGGGGCCCATGGACCCGTGGTCGCTGCGGGAGGCGAACCTCGCCGTCGGCAACCCCGTCGGGGCGCCCGGCCTGGAGATCACCGCGACCGGCCCCGCGCTGCGGTTCTCCGTCGACACCGTCGTGTGCGTCACGGGCGCACCCGCCGACGTCACGGTCGACGGGGCGGCCGTCCCGATGTGGGAACCCGTCGAGGTCCCCGCCGGCGGGACGCTCGCGATCGGCACCGCCACCGGGCCGGGGCTGCGGCTGGCCCTGGCCGTCCGCGGCGGCTTCGACGTCCCCCGCTACCTGGGCAGCGCGTCCACGTTCACCCTCGGCGGGTTCGGTGGCCACGGCGGCCGGGCCCTGCAGGCCGGGGACGTGCTGCGCCCGGGGACGCCCGAGGGGGAGGGGTTCACGACCATCGCCGGGCCCGTCCCGGCCGACCGCCGCCCCGAGTACGCGCACGAGTGGACCATCGGCGTCACCGAGGGCCCGCACGGCGCCCCGGAGTTCTTCACCCGCGCCGACCTCGACGAGTTCTACGCCACCGACTACGAGGTGCACCTGAACTCCGCCCGCACCGGTGTCCGGCTGACCGGCCCCCGCCCGCGCTGGGCCCGCACCGACGGCGGCGAGGCCGGGCTGCACCCCTCCAACATCCACGACACCCCCTACGCCGTCGGCGCGATCGACTTCACGGGCGACACCCCGATCCTGCTGGGCCCCGACGGCCCGTCCCTGGGCGGTTTCGTCTGCCCGGCCGTCGTGACGTCCGGGGAGCTGTGGAAGCTCGGCCAGCTCCGGCCCGGTGACCGGGTGCGGTTCCTGCCCGTGCGCGAGGCCGAGGCCGCGCGGCCCCGCCTCAAGCGCCTGGACCCCACCTCCGGCGGCGACGGCGACGACGGGGTCCTCGCCCGCGTTCCCGGCACCCCCACCCGGCCCGCGACGACGTACCGCCGCGACGGCGACGACAACGTCCTCGTCGAGTTCGGCGACATGGTCCTCGACCTCGGCCTGCGGATGCGCGTCCACGCGCTCATGACCGCGCTGGAGGAGAACCGGCCCGCGGGCATCCTCGACATCACCCCCGGCATCCGGTCCCTGCAGGTCCACACCGACGCCAGCGTCCTGCGCGCCTCGCAGCTCGTGGGGCTGCTGCGCGAGCTCGACGACGCGCTGCCGCCCACCAGCGACCTCGTCGTCCCCTCCCGCCGCGTGCGGCTGCCGCTGTCGTGGGACGACCCCGCCACCCACCTGGCCATCGAGCGGTACATGGCCGGGGTCCGCGACGACGCCCCGTGGACGCCGTCGAACCTGGAGTTCATCCGGCGCGTCAACGGCCTGGACTCGGTCGACGACGTGTTCCGCACCGTGTTCGAGGCCAGCTACCTCGTCCTCGGGCTCGGCGACGTGTACCTGGGGGCGCCCGTCGCGACACCGCTGGACCCGCGGCACCGCCTCGTCACCACGAAGTACAACCCGGCCCGCACCTGGACGGCGGAGAACTCCGTCGGCATCGGCGGCGCGTACCTGTGCGTCTACGGCATGGAGGGCCCCGGCGGGTACCAGTTCGTCGGCCGGACCACGCAGGTCTGGAACCGCTTCCGCCGCGGCGGGCTGTTCGAGGAGAACCCGTGGGCGCTGCGGTTCTTCGACCGCATCGAGTGGTACCCCGTCTCCGCCGCGGAACTGCTCGAGCTGCGCGAGGAGACCGCCGCGGGCCGGGGCCCGGTGGACGTCGAGGAGGGCACGTTCTCCCTCGCCGAGCACGAGGTGTTCCTCGCCGAGAACGCCGTGTCCATCGCCGCGTTCCGCGCCACCCAGAGCGCGGCGTTCGAGGCCGAGAAGGAGGCCTGGCGCGCCTCCGGGGAGTTCGACGTCAAACCCGAACCGGCCCCCGCGGTCGCCGCCGGGCCCGTCGACCTGCCCGCCGGGTCCGTCGGCGTCGAGGCGCCGTTCGCCGCCACCGTCTGGCAGGTCTCGGCCGAACCCGGCGCCACCGTCACCGACGGCGAGCGCGTCCTCGCCCTGGAGGCCATGAAGATGGAGACCGCCGTCACCGCACCCGCCGCGGGCGAACTGCTCGAGGTGTACGTCAAACCCGGTGAGGCCGTCACGGCCGGCCAGGTCCTGTTCGCCGTCCGCCCGCTGGAAGGTGCCGCCGCGTGAACCCGCTGGAGCAGAAGGTCCGCCGGGCCTACGCCCGCATCGCCGAGGCCGACCGGCCCGAGGTGTGGATCACGTTGCGCGACGTCGAGGACGTGGCCGCCGAAGCCGCCACGGTCGACCCGGCCGCACCGCTGGCGGGGCTCCTCGTCGCGGTCAAGGACAACATCGACGTGGCGGGGCTGCCCACCACCGCGGCCGCGCCGTCCTTCGCGTACGACCCCGCGCAGGACTCCACCGCGGTCGCCCGGTTGCGGGCCGCCGGCGCCCTCGTCCTGGGCAAGACGAACCTGGACCAGTTCGCCACGGGCCTGGTCGGCACCCGCAGCCCCCACGGCGCCGTCCGCAACGCCTTCGCCCCCGACCGGATCTCCGGCGGGTCCAGCTCCGGGTCCGCCGTCGCCGTCGCCCTCGGTCTCGTCGACGTCGCCCTCGGCACCGACACCGCCGGGTCCGGGCGCGTGCCCGCCGCCCTGCACGGCATCGTCGGGGTCAAACCCACCCGCGGGCTCGTCCCGAACACCGGCGTCGTCCCGGCCTGCCGCAGCCTCGACTGCGTCACCGTCTTCGCCCGCGACCTCGCCACCGCCCGCCGCGTCGCCGAGACGGTGACGGGCCCCGACGGGCGCGACCCCCTGGCCCGCGCCGACGCGCCCCTGCCCGCGCCCCCGGCCCGGCCGCGCGTCGCGGTCCCCACCGCCGAGCACCTCGAGGGCCTGGCCGACGGCTGGGCGCAGGCGTTCGCCCGGTACGTCGAGCGGGTCCGCGCCACGGGCGCCGAGGTCGTCGAGGTCGACGTCGCGCCGCTGCTGGCGGCGGCCGAGCTGCTGTACGGCGGCGCGTTCGTCGCCGAGCGCACGGCCGCGGTGGGCGAGCACGTCGCCCGGCACGCCGACCTGGTCGGCACCGACCTGGACCCCACGGTCGCGGCCATCGTGCGGGCCGGGGAGTCCGTCACCGCCGTCGACGTCTTCCGCGACCGCGAGCGCCTGGACCACCTCGCGGCGCGCGCGGCCGAGCTGCTCGCCGGGACGAGCGCGCTGCTCACCCCGACGACGACGTGGCACCCCACGCTCGCCGAGGTCGCCGCCGAGCCCGTCGCGGCGAACTCCCGGCTGGGGCGGTTCACGAACTTCGCGAACCTGCTCGACATGGCCTCCCTCGCCGTCCCCGCCGGGACCGTCGACGGGCTGCCGTTCGGGGTGATGCTCACCGGCCCGGCGTTCAGCGACCGGGTCCTGGCGGCGCTGGCGGACCGGTGGGCCGACCCGGTCGTCGACCTGCTCGTCGTCGGCGCCCACCTCAGCGGCCAGCCGCTGAACCACGAGCTCGTCGCCGCCGGCGCGAGCCTGGTGGGGCCGGTCAGCACCGCGCCGCAGTACCGCCTGTTCGCCCTCGACACCGTCCCGCCCAAGCCGGGCATGGTCCGCGACGCGGACGGGGCGAGCATCGAGGGGGAGGTGTGGCGGCTGCCCGCGCGCGGCTTCGGGACGTTCACCGCGGCGCTGCCGCAGCCCATGACCATCGGGGCCGTCACCCTGTCCGACGGGCGCGTGGTCCGCGGCTTCCTCGCCGAGCCGGCGGCCCTGGCCGGGGCGCGGGAGATCACGGCGTCCGGGTCGTGGCCGGCCGCCCTGCGCTCGGCCTCGCGGGGGGTCGTGGAAGCATCGGCGGGGTGAGCGCCAGGGTGGGCACCGGACGGGTCGGCCGTCCCCGCACGGGCGGCGGGGGCGGGGACGGCCGTTCCCCGCGGCAGGAGATCCTCGACGCCGCGGCGGCGCTGTTCGCCGAGAACGGCTACGCCGCCACGTCGACGCGCGCCATCGCCGAGGCGGTGGGGGTGCGGCAGGCCTCCCTCTACCACCACTTCGCGGGCAAGGACGAGATTCTGCTGGAGCTGCTCGAGGCGTCCGTGCGCCCGACGCTGGACCTCGCCGAGGCCCTGCGCGCGGCCGCCCCGGACGCCGCCGCGGCCCTGCACGCGCTCGTCGTGGCCGATGTCGGCACCATCCTCGCCGGGCCGCTGGGGATCGCCGCGCTGTACGTCGCGCCCGAGGCGCAGCAGCCGCGCTTCGCGCCGTTCCACGCGCACCGCCGGCAGCTGCGGGCGGTCTACACCGACCTCGCCGCCGACGTCGCCGCCGGCCTGGCCCCCCCGGGGCACCCGGTGAGCCCGGAGGTCGTCGGCGCCACCTGCCTGCACCTGGTCGAGATGGCCCCGTCCCTGCCGCGGACCCCCGACGTCGCCGGGCAGGTCGCGGCCGCGTGCCTGGGGGCCGCCGGCCTCACCGGGGAGCGCGCCGCCCGCGCCGCGCGCGACGGCGCACGGCTGCTGGACGGTCCGCGGGCCGCGGCGGCGGTGACCGGGCGCAGCGGAGCCTGAGGAGCCTGCTCCGTTCAGGGTGAAAACGGCCACGACCGGTGTGGACCCGCCCGGCCGCTGCCGATGTGCGGGGGAGTGGTGACCGGACCGGTCACCGACCCACGTGGAACGGCACGACCGATCACCTGCACGCCGAGGAGCGCGATGAAGACTGTCCTGGCCATCGAGACGACGAGGCCCATCGGGGTGCGTGACCTCAACGGCTTCATCTCCGGCATCTCCGAACGCGTCCCCGGCTGCTTCGTGTCCCAGGGCCCCAGCAGCCGCGGGAAGGTCACCGTCACGATCCTCGCCCCCTCGGCCGTCTCCCTGGAGACCGCCGAGGAGGTGCTGGAGTCGCTGCCGGAGCTGTGCGACGCCATCAGCGGCATCTCGCTGCAGGAGGCCGTCCGCCGCCCGAACCCGCGGGCGCAGCCCCGCCCGGCCCCCGTCGGCTGACCTCACAGGACGCGCTCGGCGCGTCCGCTCAGCACGACGTGCACGCCCAGGACCCGGGACCCCTCGGCGGCGCACGCGGCGACCAGCCCCGTCGCCCACTCCAGGTCCGCGGCCCCCACGTCCCGGGCGGTGCCGGGGCACAGGGCGAAGGCCGCGGTCCCGGCGCCCGCGGTCTGCTCGGCCAGCACGCGGGCGACCAGGCCGGCGAGGTTGCGCAGGAACGGCTCCTCGGGCCGGTCCGGGACGTCCTCGACGACTACCAGGGCCGACTGCTGGTGCCCGTCGACGTCGAAGACCTGCACCCACAGGTCCGTCCGCGGCCACGCGCGGACGGTCAGGTCGCCCTCGGCGGCGACGAGCAGCCAGCGGGCCGTGAGCTCCTCGGCCGTGCGGACGGGGGGCAGGAGGGCGCGGTGCGGGATCGACATGCGGACAGCGTGCGGTCCGGCCGGGGCCCCTCCCCGGCGCCGTCCACAGCGGCGGCCGCCCACCCTCGGCCCGGCGGCCTGTGCACCCCGGGGGACCTCCCGCCCGCCCCTCCACAGCACGGGCGGTGAGCGTCTCGGTCGGCCCGTGACGACCTTGCGTCCACGGGTCGGTCCTCGGGGAGACCACCGGGGGCGGCCGGCCTGTCGAGAGCCCTCCGGCGCTGGACCGGGACCGGGCAGCCTGAACTGCGACGCGCAAGGTCGAGGCGACCTCCGCGCGCCACTCTCGGCGGGTGCAGGAGCCCTACGTCCCCGTCGCCCTGCGGGTCGTGGCCGAGTGGGGCGTGCACGACCCCGTCCGGGATATCAACGCCGACCACCGCTGGCCCGACGCCGGGCAGGAGCAGGCCTGGCACGATGAGGTCTCGCACTCGGCCCACCAGCTGTAGGACGAGCTGCCCGACGTCGCGATCAGCTGCCTCGAGGACGGCGGCGACCGGCCCTGAGGCAGCAGCGCCGCGGTCCCTGACGCGAGCGCCCGATCCCGCCCCCGAACGACCGGCGCACCCCCGAGGGGCAGCAATGCGCGCACCAGCCGCAAGCGGTCGACCCGGACGGGGCGCCCGTCCCGCCAGCGGTGAGCACCCGGACCCGCGCGGCGAGCACCGCCCCGTGCACGACGGCGACCAGCGGGGTGATGCGCCGGGAGTGGGCGGCGTGGACCTGCCCCCACGAGGCCGCCGGCGCCGCCACCAGCGCCGGGTAGGCGACCAGGGTGATCGTCGCTTGGAAATCCGCGTGCACACCGGCAGCGGGTGTGGCAGGTCAACGGGAGGAGGTGGTCGGCCGTCCGCGGTCACCTGCCCGACAGGTCGGGCCGTGCCCGGCACGTCGCGGTCTGATCTGACCCACGTCGCATGGAGGTCGCCGTGGCCTCCACCGGCTACCCGGATCCCGAACTACATCGAGTCGAGCCCTCGCATGTCGCTCGACGGCGGGTGCTGCCCGATGGCCGGCGCAGCGACGCGCCCGCGCAACGGTGTCGGCGTGCGACGGAGGTTCTTCGACCTGCCTGCGGGATGACGTCGTCTGGCTGCACGCCAAACGTACGCAGCCGCCCGCAGTGGATGACCTTGCTTCCGGCTCGTCTGCGCCAGGGAGAACAGCGCCTTCACCTCCCCGTCGCGGTACCCGACCAGGGAGAACACGTGAAGACTCAGTTTCAGCAGCTCCTCACCTCTCCTGGGGTCACCCAGCCGCGACGCCGAAACGCCCGCGTTCCTCAGGGCGTGTCCTTGCCCGATTCGGTTGTTCACCAGCACGAAGGCCTGCAGGCTCGACGAGTGAGCGTCCTGGGCTTCCAGAACCCTACCTCGACGCCCAAGTACGGCCCCCAAGTTGCTCATGATCCAGCCGTACTCCTTCAAGGAGCTCAACGTCGGGTTCTGAGTCGTTTCGGCTCGGCGAAGAGCTTCTCGCGCCATCTCCTCGGCTCCATCGAGGTCTCCCTCCTCCTTCAAGAGGATCGATAGGTTGCTCTGGACCTCACTGAGACCGAGCCCCGGGTCGGCGGCAGCCATCAGATCGGCTGCGTGTTCGTAGCGGCGCCAGGCCTCGTCGCGGTTTCTGCTCTCCCGGAGTACGTGACCTTGCTGAGTGACGGCGTGTGCCGTCCCCCGGCGGTTTCCCTGAGCTGCGAGGAGGTCTTCACTCTCCACGAGGGACCGCATCGCGTCGACCGGTCTTCCCATGTGACGGTACGCGTTGCCCAAGGCGTACGTGAGCACCGCTCCTCGTTCGCGGAGACCGGCTTCCTTCGCGAGTTCGGCAGCAACCTCGAGGGGTTGGACACGCGCCTGGTGGTTGCCCAGGAGGGACCACACAGAGTCGCGGCTCAAAGTCACGTCGCAGAGCGGTTCGATCAACCTGAGCTCACCCGCCAGAGCGAGGAGGAGGTCGATGGTGTTCTGCTCCGCCATGAACCACGACAGGACGCCTCGTTGGTGCTCCACAGCCTCCATGACGCGGGAGTCGACCGTGACTGATTGGATCCTCATGACCGGAAACGGTGGAGCAGCCGGCGCGGCAGTCTCTTCCCTGCCGTCTTCCGGGACCTCTCGCTGAGCCGCCAGCGGTAGTCCTTCGACGTCCAGGGAGTTCGAATCCCACGCCCAGTCGCGGTGGCCGACCAGGACTCTCCTCTTCCCCAGTGCTTCCACGCCGTACGCGGTCAAGATCTCCTTCTGCAGCGCCAGTCTCGCGGCGGGGGGTTCGTGGGACCCCTCTTCCAGCGCGTAGAGCCGGATGAGGTCGTGCATGCCCCAACGGTCACCCGACAGGGCGTCGATTAGCTGGCATTCGAAAAGGCCGTCGAGGGCTGCTCGAGAGGATTCCGCGTCACGCGGTGACAATCGACGAGCCACTGCATCGGGCAAGGTCGACGCGTTTACGACGCCCCACCTGCGGAACACTTCTGCTTCAGCGTCGGTGAGCGCGGCCACGCTCACCGAGAGAGCAGACCTGAGGTCGAGGTCCTCACTCGTCCGGAGCTTGCTCAAGCGCGTGGACTCGTCCCGCAGCTCCCGCGCCAGAGCCGATGCGGACGTGGTTGTCCTTCGGCGCAGGATGGCAGACACGATCACCAGAGCCAAAGGCAGGCACCCGACCTGCGTGGCGAGCTCGACGACCTGCTCCCTGAGGAGGGTGCCTGGTTCTCGACCGCTCAGGTGGATCAGCAAGTCCGATGCCTCCGCTTCGGTCATCACGTCGATCCGACGCGGAACCAGTTCCACGATGTGCGAGAACTTCGTCCGTGCTGTGATGACGACCGGTGTTCTGGCCCCAGGGAGAAGGGCCGCCAAGTTCTGATCCTTGCCGGCGTCGTCGAGCAGCAACAGGGTCGGATACGCGCTGAGAACGCGGCGGTACATAGCCTGGCGCGCACCGTCCGAAGAAGGGATCGAGGCGACGTCCTCACCCAGGGAGGTCAAGACCTCCTCGATCACGGCGCGCACCGTCTTTGGGCGGTGCGTAGTACCTCCCAGGTTCACGTACACGCTGCGGAACCTGCCCGTCGCGACCAGCCGCTTCGCGACGTGCACCGCTATCGCAGATTTCCCGCACCCGGGCTTGCCGTGCAACAGCACGGCGGGGTGACCCTCCGTGCGGCGACGAGACCCGACTAGTAGTTCCTCGAGGGCGGTGGTGTCGGACTTGCGGCCCACGAAAGTGCTGGCGCCTCGAGGCAGGTCCGACCCTGTGGTGAGTCGGGCCGTGGAAGCGGTGGATGCCGATCTGGCGTCCTTGGTGATCTCCCGTAGAGCGGCATCAAGGGTGGGACCGGCATGACCTTCGCTCGAGTCTCGACCAGCGAGGTGCGTTTGCACGGCAATCAGCGCAGAAATCGCGGTGACAACTCCGAGGAGTACCCATGACGACGTGAGGTGGTCAGCCAGCAGACGTGGTCTAGTGGCGCCGGTCGTGATGTTGATTAAGATCGTGAGGAGAACGAGGAGGAACGAAGGGATGGCCACCAGCAACAGGTGCTTCCAACGGTTCCCCATGATCACCGCCCATCACGGGATCGACATCAAACCGATGTCCACGTCGTGCGGATCTGACCATCGGCGTCTGGGCGCAACACTACAGTCATGCGTCGTGAATACCAGGCGTCGAACCTCCTGAGCGGAAGTTCGGCACGTCCGCGGTCACGGCGCCGTCCACGTCCTCGACGGCTCGCGGTCGTGCCGTTCTCCGGACGGTGTGCGGTCCGGCCGGGACCGCTCCCCGGCGCCGTCCACAGCGGCGGCCGCCCACCCCGGGACCGGCGGCCTGTGCACCCCGGGGGACCTCCCGCCCGTCCCTCCACAGCACGGGCGGTGAGCGTCCCGGTCAGCCCGTGACGGCCCACGGGTCGCGGGGAGCGGGTCGGCCCGCCTCGCTGCCGGGAGCCGCGGCACGCCCTCACCCGCCGGTACGTCGCGGGTGCCGGAGAGCAAGTGCTTGCAGAGCACATGTCCTAGCGCCAACATGGCGCCATGCCCAGCGTGCAGATCAAGGACGTCCCCGACGAGACGCACGCCGTCTTGCGGCGTCGCGCCGCCCTCGCTCACCAGTCCCTGCAGGAGTACCTCCTCACCAGACTCATCGAGGAGGCCAGCACCCCCTCCCTGGACGAAGTCCTCGAGCGGGCCGGTGGACGAGCCGGCGGCAACCTGTCCTTCCGCGACGCCGTCGAGGCGGTGCACGAAGACCGTGATCGTCGTTGACGCCAGCGTCCTGGCACCGGCACTCGCCGACGACGGACCCGACGGGGACCGGGCTCGGGAGCGTCTGCGCCGAGAGGTCCTCACCGCTCCCGAGGTGATCGACCTCGAGGTGGCCTCCGTCCTACGTCGCGCGGCCGCGAGCGGACGCCTGCCCGACCGCCGCGCCGACCTCGCTCTGCGCGACCTCGTCGACGTGCCTCTGCGACGAGCCGCACACCGCGCCCTCCTGCCCCGCTGCTGGGAGTTGCGGCACACCGTCACCAGCTACGACGCCGCCTACGTCGCCCTGGCCGAGGCCCTGGACGTCGTGCTGGTCACCGCCGACGCGCGCCTGTCCCGTGCACCGGGGATCACGTGCGAGGTGGAGGTCCTGACCTGACACCCGCGCACGTGCGTCCAGTGCGCGGTCACGGGCGACCGGTGACGTCACGCTCTCGCGTCCGATCGCGCGGTGCCCGGGCGCACGGTCGCGGCCCTCTCCGTGCTCGACGACCTCGTGGTCCGACCGCTGGTCGGACGGTGCGCTCCTGGATCAGGCCTCGCGCCATCGCGTGAAGGCCTCAGCCAACCGCCGCACGTCCTCCTCCGGCATCCCCCGCAGCGACCACCGGCGCAGGTGTCCCTGGACCGGCAACCGGATCGAGGGCTCCTCGTCCCAGCGTCCTCGCACCCTGACGTCCACCACCTCGGACCAGGCGACCAGCGGCCCGAAGCGCAGGGAGGAGCGGATCCGCACCCCCTCCGCGGTGAAGGCGACGGCAGGGGGCCGGGCGAGGAGGACGAGCACCAGGACGAGGCCGACGAGGGCCGGGACCAGGCCCCGCAGGACGTCGGCGAGGTCGTGCCGGTCCTGGACGGCCCGGGCGTTCTGCGACCGCCCGGCGGTCCTGCCGGGCGCCTCAGAGGTAGGGGCGGGTCAGCAGTTCGATCCCGTGCCCCGCCGGGTCCATGACGTAGACGCCACGGCCGCCGTGCTCGGTGTTCCACCGGCCCGGCTGCTGCCGTCGAGGGTCGGCCCAGTGCTCGACGCCGCGCTCGACGAGCTTGGCGTACGCGCGGTCGAAGTGCTCGTCGTCGACGAGGAAGGCGTAGTGCTGCATCTGGATCTCCACCGGCGGCTCGGCGAACTGCAGCAGGACGCCGTCCCCGATCAGCAGGTTCGTGAAGATCCCCCAGGACGGGGCGTCCTCGGCTTCGAGGAGGTCGCGGTACCAGGCGGCCGACTGCTCGCGGTCGGTGCTGACGATGATGGTGTGGTTGAACGAGGCGGTCACGGGTGCTCCTGCGCGGGGATCGCGGGGTGGGGTGCGCGGGAGCGACGGGCCGGTGCGAGGTGCACCTGACGACGAGCCCCCGGGCGGCGGGGAACCGGCCGGAACGTCGTCCAGCCGGGAGGGTTTCCTCCTTCGTCTCGCCCATCGGGGGCTCCCGGCCAGCGTAGCCAGCACGTGCCCGCTCACGTCGAGGAGCAGCCGCACCGCCGCGCGGGCCCGGGGCCCTCCCACCGTCGCGAGGGGACCGACCCCGGCTGACGACGGACGGGCGCGGCCCGTCGACCGTCACCGGGGTGCTCAGGCGGGACCGGTGCCCTGCGACGTCTCCTGCGCGCCCGCCGTGCTCTCCCGCACGACGAGCCGGTGGGGGACGACGATGCGTTGCGCCGCAGCGGGTCCGCGCCGGCCGATCCGGTCGGCCAGGCACGCCAGGGCGCGGTCGGCGATCTGCCGCTTGTCGGGGGAGACGGTCGTCAGCGACGGGGTCGCGTAGCGGCCGTCCTCGACGTCGTCGAACCCGGCGAGGGCGACGTCCTCGGGCACCCGCCGCCCGCTGCGCAGCAGCACCCGCAGCGCGCCCAGGGCCAGGCCGTCGCTGAAGCAGAAGACGGCGTCGGGCGGGTGCGGGCCGTCCAGCAGGGCGTGGGCCGCGCGGGCGCCCTCGGCGCGGTGCAGCGTCGCCACGGGCACCTCGAGGGCCTCCTCGTGCGGCAGGCCCGCGTCGGCGAGGGCCTGCCGGTAGCCCAGGAGCCGTTGCGCGGCGGTGCCGTTGGCCAGCTGCGGTTGCAGGCCGACCGCGGCGATGCGCCGCCGCCCCAGCCCGACGAGGTGGGTGGTGACGGCGTGCGCGGCGGCGACGTTGTCGACGGTGACGTGGTCGGCGGTCCCGGCGGGGTCCCGCTCGCCCAGCACCACCAGCGGCAGCCGGTCGGCGTGCGCGGACAGCTCCTGCGGCGGCAGGGCCCAGGGGCTGACGACCAGGCCGTCGAGCATGCGGCTGCCGCCGCCGGTCAGCAGGCGGCGCTCGCCCTCGGCGGTGCCGCCGGACTCGTTGACGACGACCGTCCAGGACCGGTCGAGGGCGCTGGCGACGACGAGCCCGGCCAGCTCGGCGAAGTAGGCGGAGGTCAGCTCGGGCACGACGAGGCCGACGACGCCGGTCCGGCCGCCGCGCAGGTGCCGGGCGGCCAGGTTGGGCCGGTAGCCGACCTCGTCGAGGACCTGCTGGACGCGGGCGCGGGTGGCGGGGGCGACCGGGCCGGCCCCGCTGACGACGTTGGACACCGTCCGCACCGAGACCCCGGCCCTCGCCGCGATCTCCCGCAGGTTCGCCGTCACCCAGCACCTCTCCCGTCCGTCCCACCGCGTTGCCCGCCGATCGTCGCACGGGTGGTCGCCCTGTCCGCTTGCCACGTGGCATGCCACGTTGCAGACTGGGGCGAACCCCGTACTCGACGAAGAGGTGGACGTCATGACCGCGGAAGCTCAGCACGTTCCGGACCAGACGCAGGACCAGGGCCCCAGCACCGAGGAACTCGTCGCGACCATCCACCGCGACGGCATCGTCGCCCGCAAGGGCGCCTTCAGCACCGAGTGGGCCGACCGGCTCCGCGAGGACATCGAGGCCGCGTTCTCCGAGGCCCGCTCCCGCCCCGACGGCGCCGTCGGCCGCGGCCCCAACCGCTACTACGTGGAGATCCACCCCGAGCAGCTGCGCGGGTTCGTCGACCTCGTCGACCACCCGTGGGTCCGCCGGGTCTGCGAGGGCGTCCTCGGGCCGGACTACGAGATCGTCGAACTCGGGTTCGACGTCCCCTTCGCCGGCGCCGTGAACCAGCCCTGGCACCGCGACTTCCCCGCCCCCGAGGAGACCAAGCGCGACGGGCGCCTGACCTCCCTGGCCTTCAACCTCACCGCCGTCGACACCGAGGAGGACATGGGCCCGTTCGAGATCGCCCTCGGTACCCAGTTCGACGACGGGACGCAGTTCAAGCACGAGATGTTCCCCGACAAGGCCGACTACGGCCGGTACGAGGAACGCGCCGTCCGCAAGTACCCGCAGCGCGGTGACGTCTCGGCGCGCTCGGCGCTGACCATCCACCGCGGCACGACGAACCACTCCGAGAAGGCCCGGCCCGTGCTCGTCCTGGGCGTCGACGCCCCCGGCGCCGGCAACGCCGAGCACCACGACATGGCCGTCACGAAGCGGTACTGGGAGACCCTGCCCGAGCGGGTCAAGGCCCACCTGCACTGCCCCGTCGTCGACGAGCTCACCCCCATCACCCAGAAGCACACCATCGAGGGCCTCGTCATGGGTGAGGCGTGAGCGCCGCCGCCGCGGCGCCCGCGACCGGACAGCCCCGGCTCGTCTACGCCGTCGCCGCGACCTCCGCCCTCGGCGGGCTCCTGTTCGGCTACGACACCGGCATCATCTCCAGCGCGCTGCTGTTCCTCAGCCGCGACTTCGGCCTGTCCTCCCGGCAGCAGGAGATCGTCGTCAGCGCCATCCTCGTCGGCGCCATGGTCGGCGCCCTCGGCGGCGGCGCGCTGTCGAACCGCTACGGACGCAGGCGGATCGTCGCCGCCGTGGCCGTCGTCTTCGGCCTCGGCGCGGTCGCCGCCGCCCTGGCCCCCGACACCGGCTCGCTCATCGCAGCCCGGTTCGTGCTGGGCCTGTCCGTCGGCGGGGCCTCCGCGATGGTCCCCGTCTACATCGCCGAGATGGCCCCGCCGGGGATCCGGGGCCGGCTCATGGTCCTGTTCCAGCTCATGGTCGCCATCGGACAGCTCGTCGCCTACGTCTGCGGCTACCTGCTGGCCGGCAGCGGCGGCTGGCGGTGGATGTTCGCCCTCGCCGTCGTGCCCGCCGTCGTCCTCGTGATCGGCATGACGCGGCTGCCCGAGAGCCCTCGCTGGCTCGTCGAAGCCGGCCGCACCGACGAGGCCCGCCGGGTCCTCGCCCGGCTGCGCCGCCCCGAGGACGACGTCGACGCCGAGATCGCCGGCATCCACGCCGTGCAGGACCGGCTGCCGACCAACCCCTGGAAGGAACTGCGCCGGGGCTGGATCCGCCCCGCCCTCGTCGCCGCGCTCGGCATCGCCATGTTCTCCCAGCTCACCGGCATCAACGCGGTCGTCTACTACGCCCCGACCGTGCTGACCGACGCCGGGTTCGGCGACTCCGTCGCCCTGCTCACCGGCATCGGCATCGGCGTCATGCTCGTCGCCGCCGGGATCGCGGGGACCCTGCTCCTCGACCGCGTCGGCCGCCGCCGCATCCTGCTGCTGCTCATGCCGGGTTCGGCGATCGCGATGGGCGTCCTCGCGCTGTCGTTCCTGCCCGAGCAGACGTCCACCGCCCAGCAGTGGGTCATCGTGGGGGCGTTGTTCGCGTACATCGGGCTCAACGGCGTCAGCATGCAGTCGGTCGTGTGGCTGCTCGGGCCGGAGATCCTGCCGCTGGCGGTGCGCGGACCCGCGACCAGCCTGGCCGCCCTCACCCTGTGGGGTTTCGACCTGCTCATCGCCGTCACCGCGCTCACCGCCGTGAACACCATCGGCCGCACCGCCACGTTCGGCATCTACGCCCTCATGAACGTGCTGTGCATCGTGTTCGTCGCCCGGTACGTGCCCGAGCCCAAGGGCCGCAGCCTGGAGCAGGTCGAGCAGGCCCTGCGCCGGCCCGGCCGGTTCGTCGACAACGTCGCCGCCGCGCAGGTCCGCGTCCCGGACGCCCACGCGGTCGGGTCGCGCCGGGACTGAGGCGGTCCGTCACCATCGTGGGGACCGAGAACCCCCTCCCGCCCCCGGAGACCCCGCGATGACCACCACCGCACCCAGCGTCCTGTTCGTCTGCGTCCGGAACGGCGGCAAGTCGCAGATGGCCGCCGGCCTCATGCGGCAGCTCGTCGCCGCCCACCCCGACCACCCCGTCCGGGTCGGGTCCGCCGGCACCCGGGCCGGGACGTCGCTCAACGCGCAGGCCGTCGAGAGCCTGCGCGAGGTCGGCGTCGACATCGGCGACCAGCGGACGCGGCAGCTGACCGACGAGCTCGTCCAGGACGCCGACCTCGTCGTCGTCCTCGGCGACGAGGCCCGCGTCGAGCCCACCGGCGGGACCGCGGTGGAGGTGTGGGAGACCGACGAGCCCTCCACCCGCGGCATCGAGGGCGAGGAGCGGATGCGGCTGGTCCGCGACGACATCGCCGCCCGCGTCGAGCAGCTGCACCGGCGGCTGACCGGCCGGGGCTGACCGGCCGGGGCTGACCGGCCGGGACCGACCGGGGCGTGAGTCCTCAGGCCCCCGGGCCGGGCTGGTCGTGCCGGTACCCGCCGACCCCGCGCGACGTCGCGAGGTCCCAGTCGTCCCGGTGCGGGACGTGCCGCCAGGACCGGTCGCGGGCCCGGTCGCGCACCGTCAGCGCGACGATGAGAACCAGCAGGACGAGGGCCACGACGACGAGCGTGGCGGTGATGACGGCGAACGAGGTCACGACGCTGTTCCCTTCCTCCGGAGCACCTCACCGTCGCACGCCGTGACGGCCCGTCGCCACCGGTTCGGGCAGATCGGTCCCCGGCTCAGGCCGGCCCGGACTCGGCGACGATCCGCGCCACGGTCGCCTCGTCCAGCTCGAACAGCTCCTCCCCGTCACCGGGGGAGGGGACCGACAGGACGTGCGAGCGCACCCCGCGGTCGTCGACCTCGACGAGCAGCGCCCCCGACCCGCGCAGGATCCGCTCGCGCCCCGGGGCGGCGAACGGGTCGGCGCGGTTGGCGACGGCCGGGGCGACCAGCAGGGTCAGGCCCGAGGCCAGCGTCTGCGCCGCCGGGTGGTGGTAGTGCCCCGACAGCACGACCCGCACGTCCGACCCCTCCAGCGCGGCCAGCAGGCCGCCCGGGTCCTGCAGCTTCAGCCCCTCGTGCAGCACCGTGGGCGCCGGGACGGGGGAGTGGTGGACGACGACGGCGGACCCCCGCGGCGCGGGCGTCGCCAGCACCGAGCGCAGCCAGTCCAGCTGCTCGGCCCCCAGCGACCCGTACCCCATGCCGGGCACCGAGGAGTCCAGCACCACGAACCGGAACCCGTCGACGTCGTGCACCGAGCGCGTCGGGCCCAGCACCCGCGTGAACCCCTCGGGCAGGTCGTGGTTGCCCATCGCGAACACCGGCACGGCCCCGTGGGCGCGCGCGAAGGGGCCCACCAGGTCCCGGACCGTCTCGTAGGAGGCGACGGTGCCGTCGTCGGAGACGTCCCCCGACACCACGACGGCGTCGAGGGGCCCGACGCGGTGCAGCGACTCCAGGACGTGCCCGAGCGCCGCGGTGGTGTCGACGAGCCCGCCGTGCAGGGCACCGCCGGCCAGGAGGTGCGTGTCGGACAGGTGCAGGACGCGCGTCACTGGTCCTCGTCCCCGTCCCCGCCGCCGTTCCCGTTGCCGTTCCCGCCGCCGTTCCCGTTGCCGCCGCCGTTGCCGTTCCCGTTGCCGCGCGAGCCCGAGGGGACGCCGACGGCCGAGGACCCGTCGGTCGGGGAGCTCGTCGCGGTCGACGTCGACGAGCCCGTCGGGGACGAGGTCGAGGTCGACGTCGAGGTGGGCGAGCTCGTCGCCGTCGGCTGCGCGGCGACGACGAGGTTGACGACGCTGCCGACGTCGACCTTCGTCTGCGCCGGCAGGTCCTGCTCGACGACGGTGCCCGGCTCGGCGTCGCCGGTGGTCCTCTCGCTGGTGTTCACCCGGAACCCCAGGTCGTTGAGCTGGTCGGTGGCCTCAGACTCGGACTTGCCGGTGACGTCGGGGACGGTGACCTGCCCGCTGGCCACCTCGATCCCGATGCTCGTCCCCTTCGGCTGCGAGGTCCCGATCGCGGGGTCGGTGGAGACGACCCTGCCCTCGCCGACGCTCGGGTCGTCGGTCGTGGTGACGTTGCCGACGGTGAACCCGGCCCCCGTCAGCGCCGACCGCGCCGCCTCCTGCGTCAGACCCGACACGTCGGGCACCGCGACGGCGTCCGGGCCGGTGGACACGACGACGTTCACGGTGCCGCCGGCCAGGACCGGCGTCCCGGCCACCGGGTCGGTGCTGACGACGTTCCCCTCGGCCACGGTGTCGTCCGCGGCCGTCGTCACCCTCGGTGCGAGGCCGGCGTCGGTGAGCGCCTTCTCGGCGTCGGCCTGCGCCTGGTCGACGACGTCCGGCACGGGGACCGTCACCGGCGTCGAGGACGTCCCGGTCGCCGAGCCGTCCCGGCCGCCGCCGTCGTTCGCCAGCGCGTAGACCGTCCCGCCGATGCCCAGCACCAGCGCGACGACGAGCACCACCCACGGCCACCGCCGGCTGCGCGCGGCCTCCGGGCCGGGGTCGTCGGTGACGCGCGGCAGCGTCCCCGTCGCCGGTCCTGCCGGGACCGCCGGGGCGACGGTCGTCGCCGCCGCGGCCGCCGCGAACCGCTGCGTCGCCTGCTGCGCGGCCGGGTCGTCCGGGAAGCTCGCCCCCCGCAGCGGGCGGCCCTCCACGGCCCGGCGCAGGTCGTCGGCGAAGTCCCCCGCGCTCTGGTAGCGGTTCTCCCGGTCCTTCGACAGGGCCATGAGCACGACCTGGTCGATCGCCGGCGTCAGGTTCGGCACGAGCGCCGACGGCGGCCGCGGCTGCTCCGAGACGTGCTGGTAGGCCACCGCGACGGGCGCGTCCCCGGTGAAGGGGGGCCGGCCGGTGAGGATCTCGTACAGCAGGCAGCCCGTGGAGTACAGGTCGCTGCGGGAGTCGACCTGCTCCCCGCGCGCCTGCTCCGGGGACAGGTACTGCGCCGTGCCCATGACCGCCGACGTCTGGGTCAGCGTCGCGGAGGAGTCGCTGACGGCGCGCGCGATCCCGAAGTCCATGACCTTGACCTCGCCCGCCGGCGTGATCATCACGTTGGCGGGCTTGATGTCGCGGTGGACGATGCCCATGCGGTGCGAGTACTCCAGCGCCCCGAGGACCCCCTCGGTGATGGACAGCGCCTCCTCGATGGCCAGCGGGTGGTCCGAGCGCAGCACGTCGCGCAGCGTCCGGCCCTCCACGTACTCCATGACGATCCACGGCAGCTCGACGCGACCGCCGCCGTGCTCGGTGATCGTCTCGGCGCCGGTGTCGTAGACCGCGACGATCGAGGGGTGGTTCAGGCCCGCCGCGGCCTGCGCCTCCCGGCGGAACCGCGCCTGGAAGGAGGGGTCGCGCGCCAGGTCCGAGCGCAGCAGCTTCACCGCCACGGTCCGCCCCAGGCGGGTGTCGCGCGCGACGTGCACCTCGGCCATGCCGCCGCGACCGAGCAGGTTGCCGACCTCGTACCGGCCGCCGAGCACGCGCGGCGCCGGCAGCCCGTGGCCAGTCGTCGTGTCCGTCACTGCTCTCCCCGTTCCTTCGGATCACCCATCGAGGGCCGCTTCCATCACCGTCTTGGCGACCGGTGCGGACAGCCGCCCCCCGTACGCGCTCTCGGTCGACCCGCCGTCCTCGATCACGACGGCGACCGCGACCTGCTTCCCGCCCTCCTCCGCGAACGACGTGAACCACGCGTAGGGCGGCAGCCCCGTGCCGTGCTGCGCCGTCCCCGTCTTCCCGCCCACCGTCGCGCCGTCGATCTGGGCGCGCGTCCCGGTGCCGTCGGAGACGACCAGCTCCATCATCCGCTGCAGCGTCTGCGCGGTGTCCGAGCTGACCGCGCGCCCCAGCTCCCGCGGCGACGGCTGGTCGATGACGTCGGCCGTCTGGTCGGCCTCGCGCACGTCCGCGACGATGTTCGGCTGCATGACGACACCGTCGTTGGCGATGGCCGCCGAGATCATCGCGACCTGCAGCGGCGTCGCCAGGTCGTTGCCCTGCCCGATCGCGGAGTACGCCAGCAGCGGGCCGGCGACCTCGTCCCCGGTGGGGAAGCTGCTCGTGGCGACCGACGTCGGGATGGACAGCGACTGCCCGAACCCGAACTTCGCGGCCTGCGCGTCGAGCGCGTCCGCGCCCAGCGTCAGCCCCAGCGACCCGAACGCCGTGTTGCAGGAGATCTTCAGCGCGTCCGCCAGCGACACCTGGTCGTTCGGCCCGCACGCCGTGCCCTCGTCGTTCTTCAGCGTGTTGCTCGTCTGCGGCAGCGTCAGCTCCTGCGGCCCGGGCAGCAGGGTGTCCGCGGTGTAGTCGCCGCTCTCCAGCGCCGCCGCCGCCGTGATCAGCTTGAACGTCGACCCCGGCGGGTACAGCTGCGACGTCGCGCGGTTCAGCATCGGCTCGTCCTCGTCGGCGTTCAGCGACGTCCAGGCCTCCTGCTCGGTCCCGCCGTCGTGGCTGGCCAGGGCGTTCGGGTCGTAGCTGGGGCTGGACACCATCGCCAGCACGTCACCCGTGGCGGGGTCCAGCGCCACGACGGCGCCCTTGCGGCCCGCCAGGGCGTCCCACGCGGCCTGCTGCACCTTCGGCTGGATCGTCAGGGTCACGTCCGCGCCCTTGGGCTGCTCACCGGTCAGCAGGCTCGACAGGTTCCGGTAGAACAGCTCGTCGGCCGAGCCGGACAGCACGTCGTTCTCGGCGCGCTCGACCGCCGACGTGCCGTAGCGCAGCGAGTAGAAGCCCGTCAGCGGCGCGTACAGCGGCCCCGCCGGGTACTGCCGCTGGAACTGGTAGGCGTCGCCCGACTCCGCGCTCGTCGCGACCGCCGCGCCGCCCTGCACGAGGATCGCGCCGCGCTCGCGGCCGAACTCGGCGTACAGCTGCCGGGAGTTGCCCGGCATGGCGTTCAGCTTGCCCGCCGACAGGAACTGCACCCACGTCGTGGAGGCGAAGAGGGCGAAGAACAGGAAGGCGACGACGAGGGACAGCCGGCGCAGGGGACGGTTCACAGCGTCCTCACCACCTGCGTCACGCCCGTGTCGCCCTCGGGGCCGTTGCGGACCTCCGCGGCGGGGCGCCGGGCCAGGTCCGAGACGCGCAGCAGCAGCGCCACCACGATCCAGTTCGACACCAGCGACGACCCGCCCGCGGCCAGGAACGGCATCGTCAGGCCCGTCAGCGGGATGACCCGGGTCACGCCGCCGACGACGACGAACACCTGCAGCGTCACCGAGAACGCCAGGCCCGCCGCGAGCAGCTTGCCGAACCCGTCCCGCACGCCGATGGCGGTCCGCAGCCCCCGCTCGACGAGCACCACGTACAGCGCGAGCACCGCGAACAGCCCGGCCAGCCCCAGCTCCTCCCCCAGGGAGGAGTAGATGAAGTCCGAGTTGGCGTACGGGACGGTCTGCGGGCGGCCCTGCCCCAGGCCCGTGCCCGTCAGCCCGCCGTTCGCCATCCCGTACAGCCCCTGCACGAGCTGGAAGCTGGCCCCGCTGCGGTTCTGCGCCGTGAACGGGTGCAGCCAGATGTCCACGCGGGCCTGGACGTGACCCATCGTCGTGGCCGCGAACACCGCCGCCGCCGAGAACATCAGCAGGCCCAGCACGATCCACGACACGCGCTCGGTGGAGACGTACAGCACCGCGACGAACAGGCCGAAGAACAGCAGCGACGTCCCCAGGTCCCGCTGCAGGACGAGGATGCCGATGCTCGCCACCCACGCCAGCAGGATCGGGCCCAGGTCCCGGGCGCGCGGCAGCTGCAGGAGCAGCACCTTGCGGCCGGTCAGGCTCAGGGCGTCGCGGTGCACCACGAGGTAGCCGGCGAAGAACACCGCCAGGCAGATCTTCGCCAGCTCCCCGGGCTGGAACGTGAACCCGGCCAGGCCGATCCAGATGCGCGCCCCGTTCACGGTGCGCCCCAGCCCCGGGACCATCGGCAGCAGCAGCAGGACCAGACCCGCCACGGCCGCCGTCCACGTGTACCGGCGCAGGATGCGGTGGTCGCGGACGAGGACCAGCACGACCCCCGCCGCGACGACCCCCAGCGCGGACCAGACGAACTGCCGGGACGCCGCCGAGGTGCCCTCGGCCAGGTCGATGCGGTGGATCATCACCAGGCCGATCCCGTTGAGCAGGGTCGCCACCGGCAGCAGCATCGGGTCGGCGTGCGGGGCCCGCCAGCGCATCAGCAGGTGCAGCACGACCGCCAGGCCGCCCAGCCCGCCGGCGTACGCGAAGAGGTTCGGCGGCAGCGACCCGTCGAGGGTCAGCCCCACGACGGCCCACGCGCCGCCGGCGATGACGACGGCCAGCACGACGAGCGCGAGCTCCACGTTGCGTCGCGTCGTGGGGTACACGGGCAGGACGGTGGCCATCAGCCGACACCTCCGCAGTCCTCGGGGGTCACGGTCCCGGTGGGGGTGGGTGTGGGGCTCGCCGTCGCGGTGGGGCTCGCGGTCGGGCTCGCGGTCGGGGCGGGGGCCGGGGTCGTCGCGGCCCGGCACGCCGCCGCGAACCCCTCCAGGTTCGTCACCAGCTGCCGCGCGTCCGCCAGGCTGCTCGACGTCACCCGCGCCCGCACCCGGCCGGCCCACGTCGTCGGCAGGTCCGCCACCTCGATCGTCGTGCTCTCCAGCACGTGCGACGTCCGCAACGGCCCCACGTCCTGCGACAGCCCCTGGTAGATCGCCACCGTGCCGCCGTCGGCGCCCACGAAGTACTGCTGCTGGCTCCAGCGCCACACCGCGAAGCCCCCGGCCGCCACCAGCAGCACCAGCAGCAGCGGGCCCGCGACCCACCGCAGCCGGCGGCGCCGGCGCTCGCGGTCGGTCAGCGACGGGCGGCCGGTGCCGTCATGGTCGTCCTCCGAGTCGTCGGACTCGTCCTGCGCGGCGCGCAGCGCGGCGGCCCGCGCGGCGGGGGTCCCCGCCGCCGACGAGCGGCGGGGCCGGTGGAAGGCGGCCGCGCCCACGACCTGCGGCGTCGTCGAGGGCGCCGACCCGCCGCCGAGCTCGACGACGTCGGCCACCAGGCACGTGATGTTGTCCGGGCCGCCGCCGCGCAGGGCCAGCTCCACGAGCCGCTGGCACGTGGTGTCCGGTTCCAGGCCCGCGGCGAGGGTCTCGGCGATCGTGTCGTGGCTGACGACGCCCGACAGGCCGTCGCTGCACAGCAGGTACCGGTCGCCCGGGCGCGCCTCGCGCACCGAGACGTCCGCCTCGTCGTCGTCGCGGCCCGTCAGCACCCGCATGATCACCGACCGCTGCGGGTGGCGCTCGGCCTCCTCGGGGCTGATCCGGCCCTCGTCGATGAGCGACTGGACGTAGCTGTGGTCCTTCGTCAGCTGCGTCAGCCGCCCGTCGCGCAGCAGGTAGCCGCGGGAGTCGCCGATGTGGGCCAGCACCAGCCGCGACCCCGCGCGCAGGACCGCCGTGACCGTGGTGCCCATGCCGGCGAGGTCCGGTTCGGAGTCCACGCGGCGGCGCAGCTGCTCGTTGGCGGCCTCGATGGCGTCGTGCAGGTGCTGCGCGGCGTCGTCGCTGCCGTGCGACTCCCCGTCCAGGACCGACAGCTCACCGACCGCGAGGGAGCTGGCGACGTCCCCGCCCGCGTGCCCGCCCATGCCGTCGGCGACGACGAGCAGGTGCGGGCCGGCGTACCCGGAGTCCTGGTTGGTGGTCCGTCCCAGCCCGACGTCCGACCGGGCCGCGTAGTTCAGGGCGATGGCCACGGGCTACCTCCGGAGCTCGAGCACGGTCTTGCCGATGCGCAACGGCGTCCCGGGCTCGAAGGGGGCGGGGGTGGTCAGGCGGTCGCGGCCGAGGAAGCTGCCGTTCGTGGACTGCAGGTCCTCCACGACCCAGCCGTCACCGGCCGGGCCCGGGGTGATGCGCACGTGCTTGGTGGAGGCGTACTCGTCGTCGAGGACCAGCGTGCAGTCGCTGCCGCGGCCGATGAGGACGGGGGCCTGCCCCAGCGTCAGCGTCGTCCCGCGCAGCGACCCCTCGGTGACGACGAGCGTCGCGCGGGGGCGGGCCGGGGCGGGGGCGGCCTCGACGGGGTCCCGCCGGGGCCGGGCCCGGTCCCGCTCGGTGCGCCGGGTCGTGACCCGGGTGCCGAGCAGGTCGGCGCGCAGGACGCCCACGATGGCCAGGACGAACAGCCAGAGCACGACGAGCAACCCCAGCCGCAGGACGGTGAGGGTCAGTTCGCTCACGAACGGGTCCCCGTCACGTCCAGGCCTCGTCCCGCCGGGCGGCGTGGAACACCAGCTTGCTGCGCCCCACGGTGATCACCGCCCCGTCGTACAGGTCGACCGAGGAGACGCGGTCCCCGTCGACGAACGTGCCGTTCGTGGAGCTGAGGTCGGACAGCCGCGCCCCCGCGGGCGCGACCCGGATCTCGGCGTGCCGGCGGGACACCCCCGGGTCGTCCAGGACGACGTCGGCGTCCGAGCCGCGACCCAGGACCGTGACCGTCTCCGTCAGGACGTACCCGCGCCCGTCGACCTCCAGGCGGGGCCGGCCGGCCTGGTCGGTGCGGGGCGTGGCTGGGGCGACCTTGCCCTTCACGGTGGAGGACAGGACCCGGAAGACGCCCGTCTCCAGGTCGTCGGCCTCGTGGAAGCCCACCCGCACCGGGCCGACGAAGCTGTACCGCTGCTTCTCGGCGTGCTGGGTGACGGCCGCGACGAGCTCGTCGCCGAGGGTGTCCTGCCAGGAGGCGATCTTCTCGTGGTCGGTCGGGCCGAGCTCCACGATGAAGCTGTTGGGGACGAGCGTGCGGCCGCGGGACAGCACCGCCGCGCGGTCGTCCAGCTCGCGGCGCAGCGCGCTGGCGACCTCCACGGGCTGCACCTCGCTGCGGAAGGCCCGCGCGAACACACCGTTGACGGCCCGTTCCACGCCACGCTCGAAGCGGTCGAGCACTCCCACGCCGAGCCTCCCTCCAAGATCGCGCTGGTCGTTCCAGCCCGGGCAATCGTAGCCGGGGACCCCCTCCGCGCCCGTGGAGCGCGGGTGCGCGGACGTGGAGGTGGCGTGAGGGCCCTCCCCGAGCTGGTACGGTTGCTCTCAGCACGCGCGAGTGGCGGAATAGGCAGACGCGCACGGTTCAGGTCCGTGTGCCCGAAAGGGCGTGGGGGTTCAACTCCCCCCTCGCGCACGTGTGGTGGAGGCCCCGGTCAGCAGACCGGGGCCTTCGTCGTTCCCGGGGCGCGGTGCGGGTGCGCGGCGGGGGTTGCCATCGTTGCGACCACGCTGCCGATCATCGGCAGCGTGGTCACAACGATCCCAACCCCCCGCGGCCCCTCAGACCTCCACGGGCAGCCGCATGGCCTTGCGCAGCGTCGCCAGGCCCCGGCTGGCGTTGACCCGCACCGAGCCCACGCTCATGTCCAGGACGTCCGCGATGCGCTCGTCGGACATCTCGTCCAGGTACCGCAGCGCCACGACCGAGCGCTGCTTGGCCGGCAGCGTCCGCACGGCCGCGAGCAGCGCGTCGCGGTCCAGCAGGCGCTGGTGGGCGTCGGCGGCCTCGGCGACGGGCAGGTCCTCCGGGGCCAGCGGGTCCTCGCGGCGCACGGCCCGCCGCCAGAACGACGTGCTCTCGTTGACCAGCATCCGGTTCACGTAGGCGACGGGGTCGTCGGCCGCCGAGACCCGGCCCCACTTCAGCAGCGCCTTGGCCAGGACGTCCTGCACGACGTCCTCGGCGTCGGCGGGGTTGCGCAGCAGACCCCGCGCGAGCCGCTGCAGCGCGGGACCCCGCGCGGCCACGAACTCCTCGTAGTCGAGCCGCTGCCTCACCCCCGCACCGCGTCCAGGCCGGCGGTGACGAGGTCGGCGACCGTCGGGGACAGGTCGTCGGGGGTCGCGCGCAGCAGGTCCGCGGACACGTCGACGACGACGCCCCGGTCCTCGACCACCCCCCGCACGCGGTAGAGGGACTGCCCGTCGCCCCCGTCCTGCACGAGCGCCCAGGCGGTGACGACGCCCGCCCCGGTGGTGCCGCCGCCGACGAGCGTCCACGGGCCGGTCTCCTCCGTCGCCGTCCCGCACGCCGTGACCTGGTCCAGGGCCGTCTGCACGTACGCCGCGGCCCCGTCGGCGGAGAACCGCCGCACCGACTGGGTCACGCCCTGGCGGGAGGCGGGGTCCATCCACTGCGTGGTCCGCCCGCCCAGCAGCGGCGCCGCCGTGAACGGCACGTCGGTGCACAACCCGGCGTCCACGTCCCCCCCTGCGGCCTCCACCCGGTCCTCCTGGCGCACCGCCCCCGGCACGACCGCCGTCACCGTGGCGTCCGGCAGCATCTGCGCCGCCCCGACCGGCGTCCCGGCCGGAGCGGGACCCGGGCCGGCGACGGTGACGGTCGGCCGCGGCGTGCCCCCCGGCAGCCCCCCGGTGACGCCGACCCCCACCGGCACCGCCACCACGACCAGCGCCAGCGCCGCCACCGCGGTGCGCCGCCGCGTCCGCAGCGTCGCCGCGCGCCGGCGCGACCCCGTGAGCAGCTGCTCGGTCCCCAGCGGGTGGTCCGCCGGGTCGTGCCGGCGCAGCGCCGCCGCGATCGGGTCCTCGTCCACTCCTCCACCTTCCCTCCGTCGACTGCCCTGGAGACGCGGCCGGGGCCCCCGGTGTTGCACGGGACCCCCACGGACCACCCGGGCGGTGACCGGCGGGAAGAAACCCCGCCGGGCCGGGGCTGACCCCGTCATGACGGACGACGCCCTCCTCGACCTCGTCGGCTCGACCCGCAACAGCGTCCTCGTGACGCTCAAGCGCGACGGCCGCCCGCAGCTGTCCAACGTCACCCACCACTACGACCCCGAGCGCCGGCTCGTGCGGGTCTCCGTGACCGCCGACCGGGCCAAGGCGAGGAACCTCGAACGCGACCCGCGGGCCAGCCTGCACGTCACGAGCGCGGACTTCTGGAGCTGGGTCGTCGTGGAGGGCGACGCCACGCTGTCGGCCGTGGCGCAGCGCGAGGACGACGAGGCCGTGGAGGAACTGGTCGACCTGTACCGGGCGCTGGCGGGGGAGCACCCGGACTGGGACGACTACCGGCGGGCGATGGTCCGCGACCGGCGGCGCGTGGTGCGGCTGCCGGTGGGCCGGGTGTACGGGCAGCTGCCGCAGTAGGTTCGCGGCATGGCCGTCATCCACCGCGCGCAGCTGAACCCCACGAAGCTCGAGGCGATCGTCGCGTGGCTGCCGTCGCAGCCGTGGAGCGGTTTCTCCGCCGGGGACGACGCCGTCGTCGCGGGCCGGTTCCGGTTCGACGACCCCGCGGGGGAGGTGGGGGTCGAGACGGTCCTCGTCCGCACCGGCGACCGGGTGCTGAACGTGCCGCTGACCTACCGGGGGGCGCCCCTGGAGGGGGCCGAGCCGTTCCTGCTGACGGAGATGGACCACTCCGTCCTCGGCCGCCGCTGGGTGTACGACGCGGCCGGCGACCCCGTCCACGCCGACGTGGTGCGCCGCGCGATCGCGACGGGCGGCCACGAGGCGGACCTGCTGAACGCCGTGGAGGGCCGGTACGAGCCGGGCACCAAGGAGGGTTTCGCCGTCGGCAGCGGGTCGGACGCCGACTCCCCGACGGTGACGTCGGTGCGGGTGCGGACGCGGGGGGCGCTGACCACCGTCAGCACCGGGCACGGGGACCTCGTGGTGCTGCGCGAGGTCGGCACCCCGGCACCGGAGGGGCGGACCCTGCTGGGGACGTGGGGCGGCGGGCAGCCGCAGGTGCTGGTCGTGCTCGTGGGCTGAGGACGCGAGGAGCGGGGCACCGTCCAGGTGGACGGTGCCCCGCTCGCGTTCGGGCTGGTGCTGCGCTCCTGGTGCTGCGGGGTCAGCGGGGCAGGGTGAAGGAGGCGACCAGGTCGTTCAGCTGGGCCGCGGCCCGGGAGACCTCACCGGCGGTGGAGGCGGTGTGGGTGGCCCCGGAGGTGGTCTGGTCGGCCGAGGCGGCGATGCCGGAGATGTTCACCGCGATCTGCTGGGAGCCGGTGGAGACCTCGGTGACGTTGCGGACCATCTCGCTGGTGGTGGCGGACTGCTCCTCCACCGCCGCGGCGATGGTGGCCTGCAGCCCGTCGATGCGGGCGATGACCTCGGTGATCTCGGTGATCGCCGCCGCCGCCGAGGCCGCGTCGGTCTGGGTGGCGTTGACCCGCCCCACGATCTCCTCCGTGGCCCGGGCGGTCTGCTGGGCCAGCTCCTTCACTTCACCGGCGACCACGGCGAAGCCCTTGCCCATCTCCCCGGCGCGGGCCGCTTCGATGGTGGCGTTCAGGGCCAGGAGGTTGGTCTGCTCGGCGATGGAGGTGATGAGCTTGACGACGTCGCCGATCTCGCGGGAGGAGGCCGAGAGGCGGTCCAGGGTCTCCCCGGCGGTGGAGGCGGCGGCCACGGCGTTGGCGGCGGTGGCCGAGGCGTCGGCGGTGGAGGTGGCGATCTCGCGGATCGCCGAGCTCATCTCGTCGCCGGCGGCGGCGACGGTGCCGATGTTGGCGGAGATCTGCTCGGTGGCGGCGGAGACGACCTGGGCCTGGGTGGCGGCTTCCTCGGCGCCGGAGGACAGCTGGGTGGCGACGGTGTTCAGTTCTTCGCTGGAGGCGGCCAGGGTGACCGCTTCGCCGGCGATGCGGCGCATGGTGTCGGTCAGGCGGTCCATGGTGGTGTCCACGGCGGCGGCCAGCTGGCCGACCTCGTCCTTGGTCTGGATGCCGACGCGCTGGTCCAGGCGCCCGTCGGCCAGGCCGCGCACGACGGTGAGGGTGCGGGCCAGGGGGGTGGAGATGGAGCGGGCGACCACGGCGGCGACCACGACGGCCACGACCAGGGCGACGGCCCCGATGACCAGCAGCAGCGTCACGGCGGCGTGGTAGTCGGCCGAACCGTCGGTGGCCATCTTGACCGCGGCGTTCTGCTCGGTCTCGCTGATCTCGTCGAGCTGGGCGAAGACCTGCTTGGTCAGCGGCGTGGTGGTGCTGGCCCGGTAGGCGATGAAGCTCTTCACGTCACCGGCCTTGGCGAAGGTGACCAGCTGCTGGCGCGCGGTGCGGTACTCCTGCACGAGGTCCTCGACCTCGCCGCGGTCGGCCGCGGAGGACGCCGGGGAGGAGTCCAGGTACGCCTTCCACGCGTCGTCGTAGGCGGTGTCGTCGGTCGCCAGCTGCTGCAGCGCCGCCTCGACGTCCTCCGGACCCTGGGCCAGCGCCGCGTTGGCGATGTCCTGCCGGATCACGCCGAAGCCGAACTTGACCGCGCTGATCGTCTGCACCGACGCGATCCCGGACGTCGACATGAGCGACAGGTTCGCCTGCGACGCGCCCAGGCGGTTGATGCCGAGCGCCACGACGGCGGCCAGCAGGACGCACACGACGCCGAAGCCGGCGAAGAGCTTGGAGGCGACGTTCAGGTCGCGGAGTCGGTTCACGGGGACCTTCCGGGGTCGGGCAGCGGACGGACCGCCCGGGCCAGGGGGTCCACCTTCTAGATCGGTCCGAACGGGTGAGGACTTGAGCCCGGGTGGCAGGGTGGGCCCATGGGTCTGATCGCCGTCACGGGAGCCACCGGTCACGTCGGGGGCCGCGTGGCCCGGGGCCTGGCCGCGGCCGGGGTCCCGCAGCGCCTCGTCGTCCGCGACCCCTCCCGCGCCCCCGACCTCGACGGCGCCGACGTCCGCGCCGCCGCCTACGGCGACGGCGAGGCCCTGCGGCACGCCCTCGACGGCACCGAGGTGCTGCTGCTCGTCTCCGCCGCCGAGGACGCCCACCGCCTCGACCAGCACCGCACGGTCGTCGAGGCCGCCGCCGCCGCGGGCGTCCGCCGCGTCGTCTACACCTCGTTCCTGGGGGCCGCGCCCGACTGCACGTTCACCTTCGCCCGCGACCACGCCGCCACCGAGGCGATGCTCACCGCGGCCCGCTTCGGGACGACGTTCCTGCGCGACTCCTTCTACCTCGACGTCCTGCCCGGGTTCGTCACCGACGGCGCCCTGCGCGGCCCCGCCGGGTCCGGGCGGGTGGGAGCCGTCGCCCGCGCCGACGTCGCCGAGGTCGCGCTCGCGGCGCTCCTGGACGACACCCACACCGGCCGCAGCTACGACCTGACCGGCCCGCGGGCGCTGACCCTCGCCGAGGTCGCCGAGACCCTCACGGCGGTCGGGGGCCGGCCCGTCACCTACGTCGAGGAGACGGTGGAGGAGGCGTACGCCTCCCGGGCGGGGTCCGGGGCCCCGTCGTGGCTGGTGGACGGGTGGGTGAGCACCTACACGGCCATCGCGAACGGCGAGCTCGACGTCGTCACCGACGTCGTCGAGACCGTCACCGGGCACCCCGCCCGCACCCTGGAGGACGTCCTGCGCGGTCGCTGAGCGGGACCGCCGGGGCCCGCGCGGGCAGCGCCTAGGGTGGCGCGGGTGCCTGACCTGCGGGAGACCCTCGAACGCCTCGACGGCGCCCCCTACGGGCGGTACCGCTCGCTGACGGGGCGGGAGTGGGCCCTGGCGCGCGAGGTGAGCGCCGTGATGCGGCACGCCCAGGCCGACCCGTTCGCGCCGCCGTCGCGGTGGGAGGTGCGCTGCACGCGGACGCCGTTCGCGGCCCTCGGCCTGGGGTCCCCGGTCCGCCGGCGGGCGCTGGCGGGGTTCCTGGCGCGGTCGGCCGCCGCGCCGCGCAGCCCGTTCCGGATCGACGCCGGTGGTCAGGAAGTGCTGCAGCGCAGCAGCTTCGAGGTGTCCGCGGACGGCTCGGCGTTGCTGCGGCTCGGGTACCACCTGCCGGGCCCGCGTCGCCGCGTCGACGGGTACGACGCCGCCGCCGACCTCACCGGCCACCTGCCCGACCTCGTCCTGGACCGGGTCCTGGGCGTCGACCTCGACGAGGCGCGGGCCTTCGCCGACGCCGTCGAGGACGCCGACCACCTGCGCTCGCTGCTGCCGGGGCTGGGCCTCGTCGCGTTCGTCGCCGACGGGTCGGTGCTGCCGCGCGCCAGCGGCGTCGACGACCGCCCCCTGCCCGGGGCCGTCCCCTTCACCTCCCCGCCGTCGCTGCGCGTCGAGGTGGACCTCCCGCACCGCGGCCGCGTCGCCGGGGCGGGCGTCCCGGCGGGCGTCACCGTCGTCGTCGGCGGCGGGTTCCACGGCAAGTCGACGCTGCTGCGCGCGCTGGAGGCCGGGGTCCACGACCACGTCCCCGGTGACGGGCGCGAGCTGGTCGTCACCGCGCCGGGCGCGGCCGCGATCCGCGCCGAGGACGGCCGGGCCGTCACCCGCGTCGACGTCGGCGCCTTCGTCACGGGCCTGCCCGGGGGGCTGGACCCGCGCGACTTCACCACCGCCGACGCCTCCGGCTCCACCTCGCAGGCCGCCGCGACCGTCGAGGCCCTGGAGGCGGGGGCGCGGCTGCTGCTCGTCGACGAGGACACCGCCGCGACGAACCTCATGGTCCGCGACGCCCGCATGCAGGAGCTCGTCGCGAAGGCGTCGGAGCCGCTGAACCCGTTCGTCGACCTCGTCCGGTCCCTCGCCGACGACCACGGCGTCTCCACCGTCCTCGTCGTCGGCTCCTCCGGCGACTACTTCGACGTCGCCGACCGCGTGCTGCTGCTGGACTCCTACCGCTGCACCGACGTCACTGACCGGGCCCGCGAGGTCGCCGCGCGGCCCACGGGCCGGGTCGCCGAGGCCGGCACCTTCCCCGCCGTCCGCGCGCGGGTGCCCGACCCCGGCGGCGTCGACGCGACCGCGAAGGGGAAGCGGCGGGTCTCGGCCGTCGGCACCGACACCCTGCGGTTCGGGGCGCACGACGTCGACGTGCGCGCCGTGCGGCAGTTCACCGACGCCGGGCAGGTCGCCGGGGCCGGCCTGGCCCTGGACCACGCCGTCGCCGCGGGGCACCTCGACGGCCGCCGCACCCTGCCCCAGGTGCTCGACCTGCTCGACGCCGACCTCGCCGGGCCCGTCGGGGACTGGACCGGCGGGGCCGCCACCGACGTCGCCGTCCCCCGCCGGCACGAGGTCGCGGCCGCGCTGAACCGGCTGCGGGCCCTGCGGGTGCGCGAGCTGCGCGCGCCCTGACCCGATCGGGCGAGCCAGTCCCCGGCCCCGCCCGCCGATGCTCCCTGGGTGTGGACCGGTCACGGACCCACCCGGCTGAGGGTGGCGGCGGTCGTCGTCGGCGTGCTCGCCGCCGGCGCCGCCACCCTGCCCTGGGGTCCGCGCGGGTCCGCGGCGCTGGTGTGCGTGGCGCAGCTGACCGCCGTGGCCGTGCTCGCCGGGGCGCACCACCGGGACGACGAGGGGGCCTCCTGGCGCTGGTGGTCCGCCGCCGTGGCGCTGCTGAGCGTCTCGCCCGTGGTCGACCTCGTCACCGGCACCACCCAGGGCCGGTTCCTCGGGTTCACGGTCCTGGCCGTGATCCCCCTGGTCTACGCCGCGCTCGTGCGGTGGAACCGCTACCGCACCTACGTCTCGGACCCCGGGGACTGGCTCAACGGCTTCAGCGCCGTCCTCGCCCTCACGGCCGCCGGTCTCCTGGCCCAGCGCTGGTTCGGGCTGCTGCCGGCCGGCTGGCCCGAGCTGCGCGTGCAGCTGAGCCTGGCCATCTTCGCCTCGCTCGTCATCCTGCTGGGCACGGCCGTGACGGTGTGCGCCATCGGCGGCCTGCTGCGCGACCCGCGGTCGTGGGTGGTCATGGCCGTCCTCGCCGGGCTCGCCGTCGTCAGCGCCACCATGCGCGGCACCGCGCACGACCTGCAGCGCGGGCAGACCGCCTGGACCCTCGCCAGCCTGGCCGTGGCGCTCGTCTCCACGGTGCCGCCGCGGTGCCGGCCGGTGCCGGCGACCAGCCAGGCGCCCGCGGTCGGGGCGCTGGTCGTGCTCGCCGTCGCCGTCGGGGCCCTGGCCGCCGACGGCCGGGACCAGGGCTGGGCGCCCACGGCCTACGCCTCGATCGCGGTCCTCGGCATCAGCGTGCGGATGGTCCGCCTCGTCCGCGAGCTCGCGCACCTGGCCGAGACCCGCGAGCAGGCCCTCACCGACGAGCTGACCGGCGCCGGGAACCGCCGCGCCCTGCTGCGCGCCCTCGACGCCGTCGCCGCCACCCGCCGGGCGGCCGCGCTGCTGCTGCTCGACGTCGACCGCTTCAAGGAGGTCAACGACCGCCAGGGCCACCACGCCGGGGACGAGCTGCTGCGGCGCGTCGTCACGGGCGCGCGCACGGCGCTGCCCCCCGAGGCGGTCCTGACCCGCATCGGCGGCGACGAGTTCGCCGTCCTGCTGCCCGGCCACGACGAGTGCGGGGCCGCGAGGGTCGGCCGCGCCGTCCACGACGCCGTCGTCCGCGGCGCCGACATCGGCCTGTCCGTCGGGGTCGGGTCGGTGCCCGCCGGGACCGTCGACCCCGACCGGCTGCTGCGGCAGGCCGACACCGCCATGTACACCGCCAAGACCGCCGGCGGCGGGGTCAGCGTCTACGACTCCGAGCTGGACGCGCAGGTGCGCGACCGCGCCCGCCTGGCCACCGACGTCCGGGAGCTGCTGACCGCCGGTGAGCAGCGCCGGGACCGCGAGGTCGTCCTGCACTACCAGCCGCAGCTGGACGTGGCCTCCGGCCGGGTCGTCGGCGTGGAGGCCCTCGTGCGCTGGCAGCACCCCGAGCGGGGGCTGCTGCCGCCGCTGGTGTTCCTCGGCCTCGTCGAGGAGCAGGGGCTCATGGAGGCCCTCACGGTGCACGTCCTGCGCCGGGCCGTCCGCGAGGCCGCCGGCTGGTCCCACGCCGGGGCGCCGCTGCGCGTCTCCGTGAACCTGTCGGCCAGCTCCCTGGCCCACCCGGACCTGCTGCCCGTCGTCGACGGCGTCCTGGCCGCCGGCGGGCTGGCCCCCGGCCGCCTCGTCCTGGAGGTCACCGAGACGACGCTCATGGCCGACCCCGACCGGGCGCTGGCCGTCGCCCGCGCCCTGACCCGCCGCGGCGTGCAGCTGAGCATCGACGACTACGGGACGGGGTACTCCTCGCTGGCGTACCTGACGGACCTGCCCGCGACGGAGCTGAAGCTCGACCGGGCCTTCACGGCGCGCGTCCTGGCCGAGCCGCGCACGGCGCAGATCGTGGAGGCCACCGTGGCGCTCGCGCACCGGCTGGGCCTGCGCGTCGTCGCCGAGGGCGTCGAGGACGAGGACACCCGGGCGGTGCTCGGCGGTCTCGACGTCGACGAGTCGCAGGGGTACCTGCACTCGCGGCCGCTGCCCCCGCAGGACTTCACCCGGTGGCTGGCGGCGCGGCCGGACCCGGCTCAGGTCGTGGGGGCCGAGCCGCGGGAGGTCTGAGCGGCGCCGGACCCGGTGGAGCCCTGCTGGTCCTGGCCGGTCTGGCCGCCGGGGACCTGCCCGCCGGGGAACTGCCCGCCGCCGGGGAACTGGCCTCCCGGGAGCTGCCCGCCGCCGGGGAACTGCTCCTGCTGCCGGCCGGTGCCGGCGGCGTCCCCGCGGGTCGCGGCGTACGCGATGCCGCCCGTCAGGCCCGTGACGACCACGACCGTGGCGATCGCGACGACGGGCCGCTGCCACCACCTGCCCGCCGCGGGCGGGGCGGTGGGGGACGGCTGGGGGACGGTCTGGCTCACGGTGGCTCCTCGGGCGCGGGGGGCACCGACCCGCGCGGACGGTGCCCCCCGACGGTCGGCGGCGTCCCTGTGAACGCGCCCGGGACGGGGTCAGACCCCGGTGGGAGTCGCGTGCCCGGGCGTCAGGTGTCGAGGGTGCGGGTGGTCTCCCCGCTCTGGCGGGCCAGCAGGTCGCGGATCTCGGTGAGGAGCAGGACGTCCTCGGCGGGGGCCTTCGGCGCCTCCACCTCGCCCTTGCGGCGCAGCGCCAGCAGGCGGTTCACGGGGGTGACGATGAAGAAGTAGACGACCGCGGCGACGATCACGAAGTTGATGACGGCGCTGACGATCGTGCCGAACTGGATGCCGACCTCGACGGGCTCCCCGTCCTCGACGATGGTGCGCAGCGGCATCACCCACGCCCCCTCCAGGTCGGGCGCGCCGCCGATGGCGGCGATGATGGGGTTGATGAGCCCGTTGACCAGCGACGTCACGATGCCGGTGAAGGCCGCCCCGATGACGACGGCGACCGCGAGGTCGATGACGTTGCCCCGCAGGATGAAGTCCTTGAACCCGTTGATGAGCTTCACTGTGGTTCCCTCCGACGACGGTTCCCGACGTGCCGAACCCTAGGGGGCGCGATCACGCGCAGCCCGTCCTCACGATCGTCGGGCTGGGCGCCGCCGGGGCCAGCCTGGCGTGGCGGCTGCTGGACGCCGGTGTCCCCTTCGAGGTCGTCGAGGTCCCCGCGGGGGCGCCCGAGCGCAGCCCGGAGCGCACCTGGAGCACCTGGGGGCCGGACGGCCCGGGGCCCTTCGGCCCCCTCGTCTCGGCCAGCTGGCCGCGCATCCGCGTCGTCGGCCGCGACGGCGGGGTCGTCACCGCCGACCTGGGGTCGTGGCGGTACCGCAGCCTGCACTCCACGGTCCTGGACCGCGCCGTCCGGCGGCGGCTGGAACGCGCGGGGGTCGCCGTCCACGAGCGCGTCCTGACCGGCCCGCCGCCGGCGCCGGCCGTCGACACCCGCCCGGTGCCGGTCCCCGCGACCGGCCGGACGCTGCTGCGGCAACACTTCCTGGGGTACCGGCTGCGCACCGCCCGCCCGGTGTTCGACGTGCGGACGGCGACGCTCATGGACTTCCGCACGCCCCAGCCGGCCGGCGGGGTGGCCTTCGGCTACGTCCTGCCGACGTCGCCGACCGAGGCCCTCGTGGAGTACACGGAGTTCTCCGAGCACCTGCTGACCCCGGCGCAGTACGCCGAGAAGCTGGGGGAGTACCTGCAGCGCAGCGGGATCGGGGCGCACGAGGTGCTGTCGACCGAGACGGGCGTCATCCCCATGACCGACGCGGTCTTCCCGGCGTCGGGGCTGCCGGGGGTGCTGCGCTGGGGGGCGGGGGCGGGGTCGGTGCGGCCTTCGACGGGGTACTCGTTCAGCACGCTGCAGCGCCAGGCCGACGCGCTGGCCGCCCAGCTGCCCGGGCCGCTGACGCTGCCGCCGCCGCACCGGCGGCGGCACCTGCTCATGGACTCGGTCGTGCTGCAGGGCCTGGCCGACGGCCGCCTGGGGGACGGGTTCTTCGTGAACCTGTTCCGCCGCAACCCCGTGCACCGGGTGCTGGGTTTCCTCGACGGGACGACGACCCCCGCGCAGGACCTGGCCCTCATGGCCACGGCCCCCCGCGCGGCCATGCTCGCCGCCGTCGCGGCCCGCGCCCTGCCCCGCTGACCCCCTCCCTCCGTGATCGAGCACTTCGGTGATCAAGCACTTCTGTCCACAAGTGCTTGATCACCGAGGGGTGGGGAGGGGAGAGGAGAGTGGGTGGGGGTGGGGTGGTGCTCAGGCTTCGAGGACGGCCTCGACGTCGAGCTCGAGGTCGACCTTGTCGCTGACGACGAGGCCGCCGTTGTCGAGGCGGGCGTCGAACTCGACGCCGAAGTCGCGGCGGTTGATCTGGCCCTTGGCCGAGAAGCCGGCGCGGGTGCCGCCGTAGGCGTCGGGGCCGAAGCCGGAGACCTCGACGGTCAGGGTCACGGGGCGGGTGACGCCCTTGAGGGTCAGCTCGCCGGCGAGGACGAAGTCGTCGCCGTCGACGCCGAGGGAGGTGGAGCGGAAGGTGGCCGTGGGGTGGGTCTCGACCTCGAAGAAGTCACCGCTCTTGACGTGGGCGTCGCGCTGGTCGTTGAACGTGGTGATCGAGGTGACGTCGATCTCGGCGGTCACCGAGGACGCCGAGGGGACCTCGCTGGTGACGATGCGGCCCGAGACCGAGCCCAGGCGTCCCCGGACCTTGCTGACGGCCATGTGGCGCACGGTGAAGGAGACCTCGGAGTGGGTCTCGTCGATCGTCCAGGTGCCGGCCCGGTAGCCGGGGACGAGCGGGAACTCCGCCGTCGCCGTCGCGGTCGTCGTCGCGTCCTTGGTCTTGCCGCCGAACCAGCCCATCGTGACCTCCGGTAGATGTTTGCAGCTTCAACTGCTTGACCCCGAAGGTACACGTATCTGTTTTAAGCTGCAAGTACCTCCTCAGACGACCGTCCCGCGCTCGAAGAACCACGTCACCGCGAGCGCCCCCGGGTCCACGACCCCGCGCACCGCGGTGCGCCGCGTGCCGTTGGCCGCGGCCCGGTACGCCGCGTTCAGCGCCGCCACCACCGGCACCTCCGCCACGTCGGCCCCCACCAGGGCCTCCGCCGCGGGGGCCATGGCGTCGACGAGGGAACCGGCCCCCGGCGCGGGTCCCCCCGCCCGCTGGACGGCCTCCAGCCCCGCCTCGGCGGCGTCGGCGAGGTCGTGCGTGGTGACGTCGCCCCCGCCGGAGCGGGCGAACTCGGCGAACCACGGCGCCATCAGCGCCGGCACGCCCGGCACCCCGGCGAACCCCTCGGCGACCGCCGCGAAGACGTCCCCGGTGGTCCGCGGCGTCGACCGCCGCAGCACCTCGTCGACCGCGGCCGCGGCCTCCTCCAGCGCCGGGCCGATGCCGTGCAGCTCCTCCCCGCGGGTGCGCAGCTGGTGCTCGTAGCCCCGCCACCACAGCAGGGCGCGCCGCACGTCGAGGTCCGCGGCCCGCGTGCCGGCGACGGGTGCGAGCCGCCGCCCGCCCTCGCGCAGCTCGAGGTCCTCCGGGGGCGCCGCCCCGCGCGCGGTCGGTGACGTCGCGGCGGACGTCGTGGTCGTCGTGGTCGTCGTCGCTCGCCGGTTCACGGCCCACCCCTCGTCGTCGAGGACCGCCGGGGAGCCCCGTGGCTGGAACTCCCGACGTCTGCGCGGGAAGCGTGGCACGCGGCCACGGTGATCGCCACACGTACGCTGGCGGCGTGACCGTGGTGCTGCACCGGCCCGTGGAGGCCGAGTGGGAACGCTGGCGCGACCTGCGGCTGCGGATGCTGGCCGACACCCCCCACGCGTTCGCCGAGACCCTCGCGGCCGCCCGCGCCCACGGCGAGGACGAGTGGCGCTGGCGGGTCCGCCGCTCGTGGCAGCCCGGGAGCCTGACGGTCGTGGCGGTGGCCCCCGACGGTCGCTGGGTCGGCACGATGGGGACGTTCACCGACCTCCGGCAGGGGGTGTTCCTCGTCTCGGTGTTCGTCGACCCCGCGCACCGGGGCGGGGACGTCGCCGACCGGTTGATGGGCGAGGTGGTGCGGTGGGCCAGGAGCCGTCCGGGGGCGGACGGGATGCTCCTGCACGTCCACGAGGACAACCCGCGCGCAGGCGTTCTACCGCCGCTGGGGCTTCACCGACACCGGGGTGCGGGTCCCGTACAACCTCGACCGGGCGCAGCGCGAGCTGGAGATGAGGCTGGCGTTCACCGGGCCCGGGCCGGCCCCGGAGGGCGCCGTGGGCGCCGCCTGGCACCTGGAGGGGCCGGGCTCCTGACGCGGCGTCGGGGCAGCGCGTCCCGGCGGGCCGGCGGGGCTCGCCCGCAGGTCGCGACGTTCTAGATTGTCACTCAGAGTAGTTTCTAGACTACACAAATGCCGCTCAAGCGTGCTCAAATCGACGCCGATGCTCGGGTAGTCGGTGACGGTCCGTCTCGACGCACGATCGAGAAGGAGCCCACCGTGACGAAGTCCCGCACGCTCGCCGCCGTCCTCGTCTCCGGCGCCCTCGTGCTCGGCGCGGCCGCCGCCGCGCCCGCCGCCTCGGCCGCCCCCACCACCAAGGTCGCCACTAAGGGCACCGGCAGCACCGGCCACCTGCGCACCGCCACCGACGGTCACCTGCGCGACACGGGCAGCGCCGGTCACCTCCGCTCCGCCACCACCGGTCACCTGCGCGTCACCCCCACCGGCCACCTGCGCTGACCTGCGGCGACCCACCGCGTGCCTGCTGCGGGCTCCGTCGCACCGGCGGGGCACGATGGGGGCATGGCCCGGATCGAGGACTACGCGCTCATCGGTGATCTGCACACCGCGGCGCTCGTGGACAGGACGGGCTCGATCGACTGGCTCTGCTTCCCGCGCTTCGACTCCCCGGCCTGCTTCGCGGCCCTGCTCGACAGCCCCGACGCCGGGCGCTGGCGCATCGGCCCCTCCGGCGGCGCCGTCGCCAGCCGCCGCCGCTACCGCGGCGGGTCCCTCGTGCTGGAGACCGAGTGGGACACCCCGGACGGCACCCTCCGGGTCACCGACTTCATGCCGCAGCGCGGCAACCACCCCGACGTCATCCGCATCGTCGAGGGCCTCGAGGGCGAGGTCCGGGTGAGCTCCGAGCTCACCCTCCGCTTCGACTACGGCTCCATCGTCCCCTGGGTCCGCCGTCGCGGCGACGAGCTGGAAGCCGTCGCCGGCCCTGACTCCGTGTGGTTCTGGACGACCGCCCCCGTCGAGGGCCGCGGCCTCAGCTCCGTGTCCGACTTCGTCGTCACCGAGGGTGAGCGCATCCCCTTCGTCCTGACGTGGGGCCGCAGCCACGAGAAGGCCCCGCACCGGCCCGACCCCTTCCACGCCCTCGAGGACACCCTTGCCTTCTGGCACGACTGGAACCGGCAGGAGACCCCCGAAGGGCACTGGGAGGAGGCCGTCACCCGCTCCCTCGTCGTCCTCAAGGCCATGACGTACGCCCCCACGGGCGGCATCGTCGCCGCCGTCACGACGTCCCTGCCCGAGGAGCTGGGCGGCACCCGCAACTGGGACTACCGGTACTGCTGGCTGCGGGACGCCACCTACACCCTCCAGGCCCTGCTGCTGTCCGGCCACGTCGACGAGGCCGCCGCCTGGCGGGAGTGGCTGCTGCGGACCGTCGCCGGCGACCCCGGCGACCTGCAGATCATGTACGCCCTCGACGGCACCCGCCGGCTGCCGGAGATGGAACTGCCGTGGCTCAAGGGCTACGAGGGCTCCTCCCCGGTCCGCACCGGCAACGAGGCCGCCGGCCAGCTCCAGCTCGACGTGTGGGGCGAGGTGCTGGACTCGCTGTTCCTGGCCCGGCAGGCCGGCCTGGAGAAGGGCCACGACTCCTGGGACCTGCAGAAGGCCCTCATGCACCACCTCGAAGCCCGCTGGCAGCAGCCCGACAACGGGCTGTGGGAGATGCGCGGCCCCCGGCGGCACTTCACCCACTCCAAGGTCATGGCCTGGGTCGCGGCCGACCGCATGGTCCGCAGCGTCGAGGAGTTCGGCCTGCCCGGGCCCGTGCAGCGCTGGCGGCGCGTGCGCGACGAGATCCGCGCCGACGTCCTGGCCCACGGCGTCTCGCCCACCACCGGCACGTTCACCCAGAGCTACGGCTCGGACAACCTCGACGCGAGCCTGCTGCTCATCCCCCGCGTCGGGTTCCTGCCCTTCGACGACCCCCGCGTCGTCGCCACCGTCGAGGCCGTCCAGCGCGACCTCACCGAGGACGGCCTCGTCCTGCGCTACCGCACGCAGGACTCCGCCGACGGCCTCGCCGGCTCCGAGGGCGTGTTCCTGGCCTGCTCGTTCTGGCTCGTCGACGCCCTGCACGGCATCGGGCGCACCGCGGAGGCCCGCGCCCTGTTCGAGCGGCTGCTGTCGCTGCGCAACGACGTGGGCCTGCTGGCCGAGGAGTACGACCCCGTCACCAAGCGGCAGCTGGGCAACTTCCCGCAGGCCTTCAGCCACTTCCCGCTCGTCGTCGCCGCCCACCACCTCACCAGCGGCGAGGGGGAGCGCAGCGACGACGCCGAACCCCACGAGGCCGAACCCCGCGGGGCCTGACCCCGCTCAGCCGACGGTCAGGTCCACCCGGTCGGGGTAGAACGCGACGTGACCGGCGATCGACGCCACGGCCGGCGACGCGTCCGGGTACCCCCACACCGCGTCGGCCTGCTCGGCGCCGCCGGCGGTCAGCGTCCAGTACGACGCCTCGCCCTTGTACGGGCACCAGGTGCGGGTGGCGCTGGGGCGCAGGAACCGCTCGTCGACGTCGGCCAGCGGCACGTACTGCACGGCCGGGTACGTCGACTCCTGCAGCGTCAGCGCCGCCGTGGTGCGGGCGACGACGTCGCCGCCGACGCGGACGACGACCTCACCGGCCGTCGGGGTGATCGTGATCGGGTGGTCCGGGCCGGGGACCCGGTGCTCGCGCTCGCTCATGAGCACCGCAACACCCCGCACCGGCCGGCGCTTCCGCGACCGGCCCGGCCCCGGCGCTTGAGGTGACCCCGATCCCGCCCGATACGCAAGCGTGAACCGTCCCGCTGCAGCCACCACCCGGCGCGCCGCCGTGCTGTGGTCGCTCAGCGCGCGGTCACCCCGCTCGGCGCGGACCGGGGCGGCCGTCGCCCTGATGGCCACGATCCTCACCAACCTCGGCGCGGGCGTCCTGACCACCGGCCACCTGCGCACGCCCAACGTCGTGGCCGCCACCACCCTCGCCGTCCTCACCGCGGTGCTGCTGCGGCTGCCCGAGGACCGGACCGCCCCGCTCGTCGTCCTCGCCCCGCTGGCCGGGGTCGGGATGATCGTCTGGCTGGACCTGCTCAGCCGCGACGCCGGCGTCACCGGCCAGGTGTTCTTCATCGTCCCGGTGATCTGGGCCGCGGCCCAGCTCCGGCTCGGCGGGGCGCTGGTGGTGGTGGTCGTGACCCTCGCCGGGGAGGCCGTCGTGGTGTTCAGCTTCCTGCCCACGCAGGCCGCCGTCGTCGACTTCGCCTACCTCACGGTCCTGCTCACGCTCGTCTGCGGGGTGCTGGCCCGCTCGGGCGTGGTGCAGGAACGGCTCGTCGAGCAGCTGCGGCACCAGGCCGGCGTCGACCCGCTCACGGGCCTGTCCACCCGCCGCGTCCTCGACGCCGCCACCACCAGCGCCGCCCGCGAGGGCGGGCAGGGCACCAGCCTGGTGATCATCGACCTCGACCGGTTCAAGACCGTCAACGACACCCACGGCCACCTCGGCGGCGACGCGGCCCTCACCCACGTCGCCGCGCTGCTGCGCACCCACTGCCGCGACCACGACGTCGTGGCCCGCATGGGCGGCGACGAGCTGGCCGTCCTCATGCGCGACTGCCCGCCGCAGGCCGCGGCCCTGCGCGCGCAGCAGCTCGTCGACGCGGTGCGGGACAGCCCGCTGCTGCTGCCCGGCGGCGTCACGGTGCCGCTGTCCATCAGCGCCGGCCTCGCGGTGTGCCCGCCGGACGGGACGCGCGCGGAAGAGCTGTACGCCCGCGCCGACGCCGCCCTGTACACGGCGAAGCGGGCCGGGCGGGGACGGCTCGCGGCCGTCTGAGGCGCCCGTGAGACGTGGGGTCCTCCGTCGTGTGCGCGTCGCCGACGAGTCTCACGTCGTACCCGCGCGTGAACGCCCCGGGCAGCGTGGAGCGGACGCACTGGTCGGACCGCACACCGCCACGACGAGCGCCCCCACACCCCGTCGGGCCCGCTCGACCAGGCTGACGATCGCGGCGACGACGCGGTCGCGGGGCGGTCCGGGAGGGTCGTCACGCGACGAACCCAGCCGCGGGGCACGCCCTCCGGGTGCCCCCCGGGCAGGATGACCGGGTGCGATCACCCGCCGCCTCCCGTGCCTGGCACGCCGCCCTCGCCCTCGTCGTCCTCGCCTCCCTGGCCGCGCAGACCGCCCTGCTGCTGGGGGCCGGCACCGACGTGAACTCCGGGGACGCCGGGGTGGCCCGCTCCACCGCGTTCGCCCGGTTCGTCAGCTTCTTCACCGTCCAGAGCAACGTCCTCGTCCTCCTCGCGGCGGTCTCCCTCGTGCTGGACCCCGCGCGCGACGGGCGGTTCTGGCGGGTCCTGCGGCTGGACGCGCTGCTGGGGATCACCGTGACGGGCCTGGTGTTCGGGACGGTCCTGGCCCCGTACCTCCACCCCACGGGCCTGGGTTGGTGGGTCAACGCGGGGTTCCACTACGTCTCCCCGGTGATGGCGCTCGCCGGGTGGCTGCTGTTCGGGCCCCGCCCGCGGGTGGACGGGGCGACGGTGGCGTGGGCGGTGGTCTGGCCGCTGGCGTGGGTCGCGTTCACGTTCGCGCGGGGCGCGGCCACCGGCTGGTACCCGTACCCGTTCCTGGACGTCACCGACGCGGGGTGGCCGGTCGCGCTGCGGAACACGGGGGTCGTGGTCGTGCTGTCGCTGCTGCTGCTGGCGCTGTTCCGCGCCCTGGACCGCAGGCTGCCGGTGCGGGGCTGACCGCTCTGCCACCATCGGGGCAGCACCGCCGCGCCCCACCTCCGCGACCCACTCCCGCGACCCACTTCCGCGACCCACCAGGAGCGACCGTGACCGCCCCCCGCCGTGCCCTCGTCGTCGTCGACGTCCAGCAGGAGTACTTCACCGGTCCCCTGCGGATCCAGCACCCCGACCCCGACCACGCGCTGGGCAACGTCGTGCGGGCCGTGGCCGCCGCGCGGGCGCACGACGTGCCGGTCGTGGTGGTCCGGCACGTCGACCCCGCCGGTGCCCCGGTCTTCGCGCAGGGCAGCCCCGGCGCCGAGCTGCACCCCGCCCTGGCCGCCGTCGTCGAACCCGGCGACGAGCGCGTCGAGAAGTCCTTCAGCAGCGTCTTCGCCGGGACCGGCCTCGCCGACCGGTTGCGTCGGCGCGGGGTCGACACCGTCGGCATCGTCGGTTTCATGACCAACAACTGCGACCTGGCCAGCGCGGTGGAGGCCGAGGGGCTGGGGTTCACCGCCGAGGTCCTCTCCGACGCCAGCGGCGCGATCGACCTCGACAACGACGCCGGCCACGTCCCGGCGCCCGTCGTGCACGCGACCCTCATGGCGCTGCTGCACTCCAACTTCGCCGCCGTCGCGACCACCGACGCCTGGATCGCCGCGGTCGGCCGCGCCGAGGCCCTGCCCAAGGACAACCTGCTCGACTCCGCCGCGCGCGGGCGGGCCCGCGTGGACGCCTGAGCCAGCGGTGCTGATCGTGCTGTGCGGGCTCCCCGCGGCCGGCAAGAGCGCCCTCGCCGAATCCCTCGCCGCGGCCCTGACCGCACCGGTGCTGTCGGTGGACCCCATCGAGGCGGCCACGTGGCGGGCCGGCGTCGACCGGGGCCAACCGACCGGCGTAGCCGCCTACGCCGTCGCGCAGGCCCTGGCCGCCGAGAACCTCCGCCTGGGGCTCACGGTGATCGTCGACGCCGTCAACGACGCCGAGGAGGCGCGCGCCGCCTGGGTCGACCTGGCCCGGGACCGGGCGGTGCCGCTGCGGTTCGTCGAGGTGGTCTGCTCCGACCCGCGCGTGCACCGGCAGCGGCTGCTGGACCGGCGCCGGGACCTGGAGGGTTTCCCCGAGCCCACCTGGGAGTCGGTGCAGGCCCGCCGCGCGGCGTTCGTCGACTGGCCGCAGGACCGGCTGGTGCTCGACTCGCTGCGGCCCCTGCCGGAACTGACCGCGCGGGCCCTGGACCACCTGGGGTCCCCGGCGGGCTGACCCCGACCCCGGTGGGGACGACTAGGGTCGGACGCCATGTCGCCGCGCCTGGCCTGGGTCACCGCACGCGCCGCCCGGGGGTACGACCTCGACGAGCCGCTGGGGCTGCGCGCGCTGTCCGACCGCGGCGCCGTCGTGGACGTCGTCGACTGGGACGACCCGGACGTCGCGTGGGACGGCTACGACCGCGTCGTGCTGCGCTCCACCTGGGACTACCACGACCGGTTGCCGGACTTCCTGGCCTGGGTCGAGGAGACCGCGCAGCGCGCCGAGGTGCTCAACCCGCCCCCGCTGGTCCGCTGGAGCACCGACAAGCACTACCTCGCCGAGCTCGCGGCAGCAGGTGTCCCGGTGCCCCCCACCACGTTCCTCGAACCCGGCGACCGGGTGGACCCGGCGCGTCTGGTGCGCGGACCCGTCGTCGTCAAACCGGCCGTCGGGGCGGGCAGCCGCGGCGTCGCCACCTACGGACCGGACCAGGGCGACCTCGCCGCGGCCCACGTCGCCGCCCTGCACGACCGCGGCCGCTCGGTGCTCGTGCAACCGCTGCTCGCCTCCGTCGCGCGGGACGGGGAACGGGCCCTCGTCCACTTCGGGGGGACCTGCAGCCACGCCGCGACCAAGCGGGTCACCCTGCCCGACCCCGGGACGCTCGACGACCTGTTCGCCGCGGAGCGCACCGCACCCCACGAGGCGACACCGGCGGAACGGGCCGTGGCCGACGCCGCGCTCGCCGTCGTCGCGCGCCGGTGGGGGACCCCCGCGTACGCGCGCGTCGACCTGGTCCACGACGACGCCGGCGACCCCTGCGTCCTGGAGCTGGAACTGGTGGAACCGTCCCTCTTCCTCACCGAGGGCGGGCCCGGGGCCGCCGACCGCCTCGCCGCGGCGCTGCTGGCACAGTGACCCGGCAGCGCTCGCGGGCACGGGCCGAGGACCGGTGGTCCGCGCCCCGCCCCGCGCTCAGACCGTGACGGCGTTCAGCGTCAGCGTGAAGCAGGACCCGCCGCCGTCGGCGTGCCGGTACGTGAGGTCCCCGCCGTTGGCGTTGACGAGCGAGCGGGCGATGAACAGCCCCAGCCCGGTGCCCTTCTTGCCCACCGCGACCCCGGTGGTGGCGCGCGCGAAGCGGTCGAACAGGTGCGGCACGAACTCCTCCGGCACCCCCTCCCCGGCGTCGGCGACCTCCAGGGCGACGTGCTCGCCGTGGCAGCGGGTCCGGACCCGCACGGGCGGCGCGCCGTACTTGAAGGCGTTGCCGAGGAGGTTGGCCAGCACCTGGTGCACGTGGCCGCGGTCGGCCAGGACGGTGACGTCCTCCACGCCGGTGGTGTCGACGAGGGAGGCGTCGCGGCCGAGGCGCTCGACGACCTCGGTGACCAGGGCGCGCAGGGCGATGCGGGCGGTGCGGGGGGCGGTGGCGCCGGCGTCGAGCTGGGCCATCGAGAGCATGTCCTCCAGCAGGTCGTTGGCCCACCGGCCGGCCTTCTGGATGCGGGTGAGGAACTGCTCCTTCTCCGCGTCGGAGAGCACCTGCCACTCGTCGAGCAGCAGCTCGGCGTACCCGGTGGTGGCCGACAGCGGCTGGCGCAGGTCGTGGCTGAGGGTCGCCACGAGGTCGTCCTTGAGGCGGTTGGCCTCGCGCAGCTGTTCGTTGGAGGTGGCCAGGGCCGCCTGCGCGCGCATCCGCTCGGACAGGTCCCGCACGAGGGTGAGGGTGGCCCGGCCCCCGGCGTCGGGCAGCGGCACGGTGGTCACCTCGACGGGGACGGTGGTGCCGTCGGCGCGGCGCAGGGCCGTCACCAGGGACGCCGAGGCGGTGACCCGGCCCGGGGCGGACGTCGTGCGGGCCACCCAGGCCTCCTGCTCGGCCTCGGGCACCAGCGACCGCGAGGAGTCCAGGGCGAGCAGGGCGGGGGCGCGGTGCCCCGTCAGGCGCGCCATGGCCTCGTTGACGTAGGTGACCTCGTCGTCGTGCTCGACGAGCACGCCCTCGCCGAGGTCGGACAGGGCCCGCAGCAGGCGGGTGGACACGTCGCGCTGGCGGCGGACGCCCTCCTCGGCGGCCACGCGGGCGCTGACGTCGACGACCTGGGTGGCCAGGTAGGCCGGTTCGCCGTCGGAGGTGCGGACCAGCGCGGTGGAGACCTGGGTGTGCACGACGTGCCCGTCGCGGTGGAGGTGCCGCAGCGGCCCGCCCACGGCGGTGGCGGGGCCGCGGCCGGCGATGACGTCGCGCACCTCCTCCAGCTGCGCCGCCCGGTCCTCGGGGTGCACGTGCCGGGTCCAGCGGTGCCCCACGAGGTCGGCGGGCGCGTACCCGAGCACCTCGGCGGCGGCGGCGTTGACGCGCAGCACGGTGCCGTCCAGCGCCAGGTGGATGTTGCCGACGACGGAGGCGTCGAAGGCGGCCTGCAGCAGCGCGGCCTGCTCACCGGCCCGCTGCCGGGCGTCCTCGAGCTCCCGGCGCAGCGCGCGGTCGGCGGTGACGTCGGTCATGGCCACGACCGCCCCCAGGGGGCTGCCGTCGGCGCGGTCCATGCGCCGCCCCGAGGCCGTGACCGCGATGGGCGCGCGCCCGGCGGGGGCGATGACCATCTCGGCGCCCTCGACGCGGCCCTCGCGCAGGACGGTGTGCAGCGGGACCTGGTCGGGGGCCAGCGCGCTGACGCCGTCGGCGGCGTGCAGGTCGTAGCTGCGGGCGTGCTGCACGGGGTCCATGCCGTGGTCGGCGTCCAGGCCGTGCCACTCCTGCGCGGCCCGGTTGAACAGGGTGAGGTGGCCGTCGGCGTCGGCGACGACGATGCCGACGTCGACGGACTCCAGGACGGCGTGGGCCAGTTCCCCGCGGGCCTCGGCCTCGGCCATCGCCTGCTCGGCCAGCGCGCGCTGGGCGGCGGCCTCGGCGGCCGAGCGCTCGGCGGCGGCGGCGGTGGCGGCCATCCGCACGAGCAGGACGTCGCGCTCGTCGCGGCCCGTGGCCAGGCCCACCCCCAGCACGGCCAGCACCACCACGTAGAGCTGGACGACGATGGCGCGGGTCGCGTCGTCGGCGATCATCGCGAAGGGGCCGCTGCCGGCCAGGGTGAGCACGACGGCCGTGACGCCCATGAGCAGGTCGTGGACCACGACGATCGTGGTGTCGAAGCGCCACGCCACCCACGTGGAGAGGGCCACCAGCGGGAACGCCACCGGCAGCCCGTGCCACACGCCGAAGATCAGCGCGTAGGCCAGGGCGGAGCACCCCAGCGCGGCGGCGAGCTCCACGGCGCGCCAGCCCCGCGGCCAGCGCACGGGCACCAGCACCACGCCCGGTCCGTCGGCGCGGCGGGCGGTGAGCAGGTAGCCGATGCGGAAGGCGACGGCGGTGAGGAGGACGACGCTGGCGGTGTTGCGCGTCATCCACACCAGCGCGGTCAGCCACGACCAGTCCCCGGTCAGCGCCCACACCGCCGCGGGCCCCAGCAGCGCGCCGGCGCCGGTGGCGAGCACCGCGGCGGCCAGCAGGCGCATGAGCTGCGCCACGCCGGTGAGCGGTTCACGCCCCCCGGCGCCCCACACGGTCGGGCACCAGCGGGAGAACAGGCGCCCGAAGGTGAGGACCTGGGCGAGGTTGGCCGCGACGAAGCAGGCGGCCAGGACGGGGGCGGCGCCGGTGGCGGCGTTGAGCGCGAACGTGGCCGCGGACAGCAGCAGCACGTCCAGCCGGCGGGTCCCCGCCGAGCGCTGCGCGCCGAACCACACGACCGCCACGCCGGCCGCCGGCCACACCAGGCTCAGGCTCGTGCCGTCCATGACGGTCCGCCGGCCCAGGAACACCGCGACGCAGAACGCGACGGCGAACGCCGCGCTGCGCAGCACGGCGGCGGCCGTGGGGCGGGGGGTCCGGCCGGGCCGGGCGGTCCGCACGGAGCGGGAGGTGGGACCGGGACGCAGGACGCCGCGTCGAGGGCCGTTGAAGAACGTGACCACCCCAGGCCTCCCGTCCGTCCCCGCCGTCGACCACCAGGCCCGGACCGACGGCGGGGGTTGCCGGTGAGGGACCTCTCAAGACGTCGGCACGCCCCGCGGGCGCCTGAAGCCCCCCACCCCCCGGTGATCAAGCACTCCGGTGATCAAGCACGGTGGACGACCGTCACGTCCCGCCCCTGCTGCTTGCCCCGGTACAGGGCCGCGTCGGCCCGGGCGACGACGTCCGCGGGCAGCTCGCCCGGTTCCCACTGCGCCACGCCGACCGTGCAGGTCTGGCCGCGCGGCACGGCGGCGCGGATCCGGTCGGCGACCGCGACGGCGTCGTCCACCGAGCACCCCGGCAGCGCCACGACGAACTCCTCCCCGCCCCAGCGGGCCAGGGTGTCCACCTCGCGCAGGCAGCCGCCGGCGGCGGTGGCGAACTCGCGCAGCAGGTCGTCCCCGCCCAGGTGGCCGTGGGTGTCGTTGTAGGTCTTGAAGTGGTCCAGGTCGAGCAGGGCCAGCGTCAGCGGCGCCCCGCCGCGGGTGGCGCGCGCCACCTCGGTGCTGATCGCCTGGTCCCAGCGCCGCCGGTTCGCCAGGCCCGTCAGGGGGTCCCGCTCGGCGGCGCGGGCCAGGCGCTGCAGCAGCTCGGCGCGCTCGGCGGCGTGCGCGAGCTCCCCCGAGAGGGTCTGCAGGACCGGCAGGACGTGGTCGGGCAGCTGCGGCACGGGGGTGCGCCAGAAGACGCCCAGGACCCCCACGGCCCGCTGCCCGGGCAGGACGACCGGGTGCCAGGCCCCCGAGACGACGCCGGAGGAGGCGACGAGACGCTGCGACGCCCCCTGGTGGGAGGCCATGTCGGCGACGAACACCGGCTGCCCGGACGCGAAGCACGTCCAGCCCAGGGACGGTTCCCCCTCGGGGTAGAACACGCGGCCCGCGGCGTACCCGGAGGTGGCGACGGCCCGCAGCCCGCGGACGTCGCCGTCGGTGTCGGGGCGCAGCAGGTACGCCGCGTCGGCGTTCGTGAGGTCGCGCACCGTCCCGCAGATGACGTCCACGGGGTCCTCCGCCGCCGCCAGCGCGCGGGAGGCGTCGGCCAGGTCCTGCACCCGGCGGCTGTGCTCGGCCAGCGCCGCGTGGGCCTGCGCGAGGGCCTGCTCGCGCTCGCGGTCGCGGGTGACGTCGCTGAGGGCGACGACCGCGCCCAGCGGGGAGCCGTCGGCGCGGCGCATCGCCCGGCCGGAGCACTCCAGGACGCGGCGGGGCCGCCCGGGGACGTCGAGGACGACCTCGGCGCCCTCGACGGTGCCGTCGCGCAGCGCGCGCAGCCACGGCAGGTCCCACCCGTCCAGGACGGTGGTGCCGTCGGCGGCGAAGTAGGTGGGGTGGGGTTGCGGCTCGTCGCCGGTCCCGTGCCACCACCGCGCGGTCCGGTTCAGCGACCGCACGTGCCCGTCGGCGTCGACGACGACGAGACCGACGTCGATGGTCTCGGCGACGACCTCGCTGAGCTCCCAGCGCGCCTCCGACTCGGCCATCGCCAGCAGCGCGAGCTCGCGGGCCTCCCCGGCGCGCTCGGTCCGGGCGTCGGCCCGGCGCGCCTGGCGGCGACGCTCGAACAGGGCGACCAGCACCCCGGCCAGGTCCCGCAGGACGTCGGCCTGCTGCTCGCTCAGCCGCCCCGGGGCGGTGTCGAAGACGCACAGGGAGCCGAGGGCGTGGCCGTCGGGGGTGAGCAGCGGCGCGGAGGCGTAGAAGCGGACCGCGCCCAGGCGCCCGTCCACCCAGGGGTTGCGGGCGTAGCGCTCGTCGAGGCTGGCGTCGGGGACGACGACGAGCTCGCCGTCCTCGAAGTGCAGGGCGCACATCGAGTCGGCGCGGGGGGAGTCCCCGCCCTCGAAGCCGACGGCGGTGAGCTGGCACTGGCGGTGCCCGTCGATGAGGTTCAGCGTGGCGTGCGGGACCCCGGCGACCGCGGCCGCGGCCCGGACGACCGCGGACAGCTCGTCGTCGGCCGGGGCGTCCAGCAGCCGGTACTCGTGCAGGGCGGCCAGCCGGGCCGTCTCGGCCGTCGTCACGGGTGCGGCGACGTGCGCCGCGGCGTCCACCCGCCCGGCTTCCTCACGCACCGTCGCCTCCGCCAGGGCGACCCAGTCCTCCCGGTCCACCTCGCAGTGATCGGCCGGTGGGGGGCGGGGCTTGACCACCCACCCGGCGGGGGAACGCGCTGCGCGACGGAAACCGTTGTGCCGCTGCACTTCTGTGAGTACCGCGTCACGGTGCGCAGTGGTCGGGAAAACCGGTCCCGCGTCGCCGCCACCGTCGCTAGGCTCCGCAGCCGGTGGGTCACCCGGAACCCCCGGCGGGCACCGCCGCGGGACCCGGCGCCGTGACCGCCTGCCGACGACCACGCACGACGCCCTGGAGAACGATCACCCCGTGAACCGCCCCCGCACCCTCACCGCCGTCGCCCTCGCCGTCGCCGCCCTCACGCTCGGCGCGTGCGGGGACCCCGTCGTGGGCACCGTCACCGCCAAGGAGCACGAGGCCGCCGAGACCGAGCGCGGCACCCGCAAGGACTGCACCACCTCGACGTCCTCCACGGGCACGAGGACGACGAAGTGCAAGACCGTGCCCACCACCTCGCACGAGCCGGAGGAGTGGGAGCTCACCGTCGCCGAGGACGACGGCGACACCGTCGAGGTCGGCGTCGACCGGGACGTGTACGACCGGGTCGAGGTGGGGGACCGCTACGACGAGGAGGCGGAGGCGGCCCGCGCCGGCTGACGCGACGCGACCCGTCCCGGCCGCCTCAGCGGCGCGGGGGGCCGGACCCGTCCGGCGGGCCCGGCGGCCGGCGGCTGCGCAGCAGGAGCAGGACCCCCGCCACGACGGCCGCGACGAGGACCAGGAAGGCGAGGACCAGGACGACGAGGACGATCACCCACGGGTGGTCGACGAGGTTCCTGAACACCCCCCGACCCTAGTGGCCGGGACGGCCCGGCGGGCGGGCGCGGCGCGGCGTCAGGACCGCCGGGCCGGCTGGGCCAGGTCCGTCGAGGCGGCGCCGGCCTCCTGGGCCTCGACGTCGGCCAGGCGCTCGCGCAGCGCGGCGTGGACGATCGCGAAGGAGTCGCTGCCGGTGATCAGGCGCAGCGGGGCCGGGGTCGTGTCGACGCTGGCGATGACGGCGGCGGCGACCCTGGCGGGGTCGCTCACCGAGGGCAGGTCGGGGTTCCGGATGCCGCGGCTCATCGCCGCCGGGGTCCCGTCGTAGGCGGCCAGGGGTTCGGGCAGGCGCGCGGAGCCGGTGCGGAAACCGGTGGCGGCGCTGCCGGGTTCGACGATCGTGACGCCGATGCCGAACGGGGCGAGGTCCTTGGCGCTGGCCTCCATGAACCCTTCCACGCCCCACTTGCTCGCGTGGTAGAGCGACGCGCCGGGGTTGGTCGCCTGCCCCCCGTAGGTGGACATCTGGACGATGCGCCCACCGCCCTGGGCCCGCAGGTGCGGGACGGCGGCGCGCAGGACCTGGATCGGGCCGACGAGGTTGGTCGCCAGCTGGTGCTCGACGAGTTCGTCGGTGAGTTCCTCGGCCGCGCCGAACAACCCGTACCCGGCGTTGTTCACCACGACGTCGACCCTGCCCAGCTCGGTGAACGCCGCGTCGACGACCTCGCGGACCCGGGCCGTGTCGGTGACGTCGAGCCGGGCGGTCCAGACCCGGTCCCCGTGGCGCTCGACGAGGTCGGACAGGGACGCGGTGTCGCGGGCGGTGGCGGCCACCCGGTCCCCTCGCTGCAGGAGCTGCTCGGTCATCAGCCGGCCGAAACCGCTGCTGGAGCCGGTGATGAACCAGGTGCGCTGAGCCATCGTCGTTCAACCTCTCGGATCTGTCGGCCCCGCAAGGGTTTCGGGGTCGGTGCGGGAACCACGTTCGGCCGGCCCCGGGAACCGGGGAAGACCCTGCGGACACTGGTAGTCGCGGGGACAGGCTGGGCACCCCGGGCCCCGCGCGCCCGCGGGTAACGTCGGGACCGTGGAACCCCGCACCCCGCTGGCCGACTTCCTGCGCGCCCGCCGCGAGCTGGTGCGCCCCGAGGACGTCGGGCTGCCTGCCGGCAGCCGGCGACGGGTCCCCGGGTTGCGGCGCGAGGAGGTGGCCCTGCTGGCCGGCATCAGCAACGAGTACTACCTGCGGCTGGAGCAGGGCCGGGACCAGCACCCCTCCGAGCAGGTCGTCGACGCCCTCGCCCGCGCGCTGCGGCTGGACGCCGAGGCCACCGCCCACGCCCTGGAACTGTCCCGCGCCCGCCCGCGCCGCCGCGCCGGCTCCACCCAGCACCGCTCCGAACGGGTTCCCGAGGGTGTGCTGCTGCTGCTGGGGACCCTCAACGTGCCCGCCTACGTCGTGGACCGCTACCGGGACGTGCTGGCGGTCAACCGGCTCGCGACCGCGCTGGAACCGTCCCTGGTGGTCGGGGCGAACCGGCTGGTGTCCCTGTTCGCCGACCCCGAGGTGCGCAGCCAGCACCCGGACTGGGAGCAGGGCGTCGCCGGTGTCGTGGCGCAGCTGCGGGCCGACATCGGCGCCGACCAGGACGACCCGCGGTTCCAGGCCCTCGTCGGCGAGCTGTCGGTCAAGAGCGAACGCTTCCGCCGGCTGTGGGCCCGCCACGACGTCAAGGCCGGTGGTCACCCCACGGGGGTCGTTCACCACCCCGTCGTCGGGGAACTCGTCCTGCGCCGGGAGAAGCTCGCCGTGGTCGGCGGCGCGTCCCTCGTCGTGGTGGTCCACCACGCCGAGCCGGGCACCCCGTCGGCGGAGGGGCTGGCGCTGCTGGCCTCGCTGGTCTGAGCGTCCCGGCGCGGGGCCCGGCGGTGTCCCGTCAGGGTTGGGCGGGCAGGTCCAGGGGCCGCTTGTAGTACCCCCAGGGGAACGTCATGGTCTTCACGAGGGTCCAGCCCTGCGCTTCGAGGCGGCGGCGGGCGCCGGGGGCCCAGGGCTGGCGGTGGTGCTCCCACTGGGTCTCGGAGGCTTCCACGACGTGGAAGAGGGTGCCGTAGTCCACGATGTGCCAGCCGTGCCGGCCCTCCTCGGCCAGGACGGCCATCTCCTCCAGGGAGGTGATGGGGGACAGCACCTTCCGTTCCGGCGCGCCCGCGTCGCCGACGTGCGGGTCGGGCCGGGTGGGGGTGGCGAAGCGTTGCTGGGCGGCCTGCTTGCTGACGCCGAGGAGGGTGCCGAGGGTGTCCCAGCGGTGCCCGGCGCTGCGGGCGCCGGCGACGGCCTCGCGCAGCAGCCGGGAGGTCTCCTCGGCGGCGACGCGGGTGGCGGCGACCAGGCGCAGGGAGGCGTCGGGGTCGTCGGCCAGGGCGTCGCGCAGGCCGACGGGGGTGGACAGCACCGCTTCGGTGACGGCTTCGCGCAGGGCCTGCACCTCGGCGTCGGTCAGGGGGGCGGGGCCGGGGGTGGTGGTGGTCACCGCTGCTCCTCGCGGGGGGCGGCCGGGCCGAGGGGTTCGAGCGCGTCGAGGACGGCCTGGTCCCGCCGGGTGCGGCGCGCGGCCCGCTGCCGCGCTCGGCGGGACCGGGTGACGAGCCACACCACCAGCAGGACGACGAGGACACCGGTGACCACTCCGGCCAGGGTGGAGAGCCAGGAGGACGCGTCACCGCCGTCGTCGGGCGTGCGGGCGGCGCCGGACACGGCGAGGCAGAGCAGGCCGGCTCCGACGAGGCCGAGGGTGAGGCGACGGTGGTGACGCCCCGGGTGGGAAGGGGTGCGTGCGGCGGTGGTCATGTCGTCAAGATTGTCTTGACGACATGAGGCTGTCAAGGAGAACTTGACGGGCTGGGTCGACCGGCTGCCGTTAGCGTGCCCCCGTGCGCCTCGGCCTGGACCACCTCGTCGACCCCTCCCTCGCGCGGTTCGTCCCGGAGTCCCGGGAGTTCTACGCGCGGCGGGGCCCGCGCCGCGGGCCCGCGGACCTCGACGAGCTGCGGGCCGCCCGCGCCGCCCTGCCCGCGCCGCGGCCCAGCGACCCGCCCGCCGAGGAGGGGACCACCTCCGAGGGGGTGCCCGTCCGCGTCCACCGGCCCCGCACGGGCCCGGTGCGCGGTGTCCACCTCGCCCTGCACGGCGGCGGTTTCGTCCTCGGCTCCGCCGCCGCCGACGACGTACACCGCCAGGAGCTGGCCGACGCGCTGGGCGTCGTGGTCGTCGGGGTCGACCACCGGCTCGCACCGGAGGACCCGTGGCCCGCGGCGCCCGACGACTGCGAGTCCGCCGCTCGCTGGGTCGTCGAGCGGTTCGGGGACGTCCCCCGCACCGTCGGGGGTTTCTCCGCCGGGGCGACGCTGGCGGTGACGACGCTGCTGCGGGTGCCGGGCGCGTTCGGGGCCGCGGTCCTGGACTCCGGCACCTACGACCTCAGCGGCACGACCCCCGCGGGCCGGCTCATCGCCGGTGAGTTCTTCCTCGACGCCTACGCCGGGCACGTCCCCGACCGCACCCACCCCGACGTCTCGCCGGTCTTCGCCGACCTGCGCGGCCTGCCGCCCGTGCTCCTCGTCGTGGGCGCCGACGACGTGCTGCTGGAGGACGGCCTGGCGATGGCCGCCCGCCTCGCCGCCGCCGGGGTCGACGTCGACGTGCGCGTCCACCCGGCCTCCCCGCACGGTTTCGCGCGCCACCCCACGTCGATGGGCCGCGCGGCGTCGGAGGCCGTGCGGGAGTGGCTGCGCACCGGGCCGCGGGGCGCGGCGTGAGCGGGGACCGGGCGCTGCGCGGGCTCACCGCGGTGCTGGGCCTCGACGCGGCGACGGTCGCGGCCCTGGGCGCGGTGGCCGCCGCGACCCGGCGGCGACCGGCCGGGCCGGGGTACGCGGCGGTCGCCGCGACGGCGGCGCTGAGCCTGGTCCCCGGTGTCGTGGCGGTGGCCCGCGAACGGCGCGCGCACCGCACCGCGCCCCCGGCGGAGCACGCGGCGACGATCACGGCGCTGCTGTTCGTCGCGGGGTCGGCGGTCTGCTCGGCCGGCACGGGTGCGGTGGCCCACCGGTACGGGTGGCCCCGGCGCGGCCGGGGTCCGCTGCCCGCCGTCAACACCGCGCTCCTCGTGGGCGGCAACCTCGTCGGGGTCCCCTACCTCGCGTTCGTGGCGGCGCTGCACCGGTGACCGGGGAACCGTCCGCCCTGCTCCTGACGGGCACCGTGGGGGCGGGGAAGACGACGACCGCGCGCGCCCTCGGGGACCTGCTGCGCGCCGACGGCGTCCCGCACGCCGTCGTCGACCTCGACGCCCTGCGCGAGGCGTGGCCGAGCCCGCCGGACGACCCGTTCCACGAGCGGCTGGCGCTGGCGAACCTGCGGGACGTGGCGCGCAACCACCTGGCGGCCGGCGCGCGCCGGCTCGTCGTCGCGGGCGTCCTGGAGGACCCCGCCCACCGGGCGCTGCACGCCGACGCCGTGGGCGTGCCGCTGACGGTGTGCCGGCTGCGCCCGGCGCTCGACGTCGTCGCCGGGCGCCTGCGCGGCCGCCACGCCGGGGACCCCGAGGGCCTGCGCTGGCACCTGCACCGCAGCGGTGAGCTCGACGCGGTCCTGCACCGGGCCGGGATCGGGGACGTCGTCGTCGACGTCGGCGCGGACGACGCCCCGGCCGACGTGGCCCGCGCCGTCCTCCGGGCTGTGCATGCACTGACGTCTTGACGGTCCCGCCCGGAGCGCGCACAGTGCACCTGTGCATGCACAACGACGTGCCGGGGCGAGCGACCGGACCTACGCGCGACTGCGCGAGGACGTCCTCGACGGCGTCCTGCCGCCCGGCGCGGTCCTGGCCGAGCTGGAGCAGAGCGCCCGGCTCGGCGTCTCCCGCACCCCCGTCCGCGAGGCCTTCGCCCGGCTCGTCCACGACGGCCTGGCCCGCCCCGTCGGCGGCCGCGGCCTCGTCGTCGCGCCGCTGGACCCCGGCGACCTGGAGCACCTCTACGACGTCCGCGAGGCGCTGGAGGTCAAGGCGGCCCGGCTCGCGGCCCGCGACGGCGCCCGCTTCACGGCCTTCGCCCACCGCTTCGCCCACGCCCCCGACCTCGTCGAGGCGGGCGAGCTGGGCCGGTACTACGCGCTGGGCGCCGAGTTCGACGCCGCCGTCGACGACGCCGTCGCCAACCCGTGGCTCGTCCGCGCGCTCGCCGACGTCCGCACCCACCTCGTCCGGATCCGCCGCCTCGCCCGCCACGACCCCGACCGGCTGCGCGCGGCCGCCTCCGAGCACCAGCTCATCGCCGAGGCCCTCGCCGCCGGCGACGCCGACCTGGCCGCGCACGCCGTCCACGTCCACCTGCACCGCAGCAGGAGCCACTTCCGGAACCACCTGAGGCACCAGGAGGAGAGCGCGTGAAGGAGCACGAGGTCCGCGTCCACCGCAGCGACGAGCCGTTCGGTCGCCACGAGGAACTCGCCTGGAAGCTCGCCGAGCTCGCCACCGACCCGGTCTCCGTCGACGACGACGTCACCGCGATGGTCGTCAACCGCGTCCTCGACAACGCCGCCGTCAGCGCCGCCTCCCTCCTGCGGGCCCCCGTCGTCGCAGCGCGCTCGCAGGCCCTGGACCACCCCGCCTCCCGCGGCGGGGACGGCGCCCGGATCGTCGGGACGACGCAGACCACCTCACCGGAGTGGGCGGCCTGGGCGAACGGCGTCGCCGTGCGCGAACTCGACTTCCACGACACGTTCCTGGCCGCCGAGTACTCCCACCCCGGCGACAACCTCCCGGCGCTGGTGGCCGTCGCGCAGCACGTCGGGTGCGACGGCGCGAGCCTGCTGCGGGGCGTCGTCACGGCCTACGAGGTGCAGGTCGACCTCGTCCGCGCGATCTCCCTGCACCGGCACAAGATCGACCACGTCGCGCACCTCGGGCCCGCCGTCGCGGCCGGGCTGGGCACCATGCTGGGGCTGTCGACCGAAGTCGTGCACCAGGCGATCGGCCAGGCCCTGCACACCACGACCGCGACCCGGCAGTCCCGCAAGGGCGCGATCTCGACGTGGAAGGCGTACGCCCCCGCGTTCGCGGGCAAGGTCGCGGTCGAGGCCGTCGACCGGGCGATGCGCGGGCAGACGAGCCCGGCCCCGGTCTACGAGGGCGAGGACGGCGTCATCGCGTGGCTGCTCGACGGCCCCGACGCCGTCTACCGGGTCCCGCTGCCCGAACCCGGTGAACCCCGCCGCGCGATCCTCGACACGTACACCAAGGAGCACTCCGCGGAGTACCAGGCGCAGGCCGTCATCGACCTCGCCCGCCGCCTGCACCGCGAGCACCCCGAACTGCGCGACCCCGCGAACGTCGAGCGGATCGTCCTGCACACCAGCCACCACACGCACGTCGTCATCGGCTCCGGCGCGAACGACCCGCAGAAGTACGACCCCACGGCCAGCCGGGAGACCCTCGACCACTCCGTGCCGTACATCTTCACGGTCGCGCTGCAGGACGGCGGCTGGCACCACGTCGACTCCTACGCCCGCGACCGCGCCGGGCGCCCCGACACCGTCGCCCTGTGGCGGAAGGTGTCGACCGTCGAGGACCCCGAGTGGACCGAGCGGTACCACGCGACCGACCCGGCCCGGAAGGCGTTCGGCGCGCGCGTCGAGGCCCGGCTCACCGACGGCACGACGGTCGTCGACGAGCTCGCCGTCGCCGACGCGCACCCCCTCGGCGCCCACCCGTTCACCCGCGCCCAGTACGAGGCGAAGCTGGCGACGCTGGCCGCCGGGGTCCTGCCCGACGAGGAGGTCGCCCGGTTCACCGGCCTCGCCGAGCGGCTGCCCGACCTGACCCCCGGCGAGGTGCGCGAGCTCCAGGTCGTCGCCCCGCCCGAACTGCTGGAGACCGTCCCCACCCCGTCCGGCCTGTTCTGACCCGAGGAACCAGGAGGCTCCCGTGCTGTACTCGTCGACGACGCCGAGCGCCCGACGCCACGCGTTCCGGCTCGCCCTCGCCGGGACCGACCTGCTGCGGTTCCCCGGCGCCTTCAACCCGTTGTCCGCCCGGCTCATCCAGCGCAAGGGCTTCGAGGGCGTCTACGTCTCGGGGGCCGTGCTGTCCGCGGACCTGGGGTTGCCGGACATCGGCCTCACGACGCTGACCGAGGTCGCCGGGCGGTCCGCGCAGATCGCCCGCGTCACCGACCTGCCCGTCCTCGTCGACGCCGACACGGGGTTCGGCGAACCCCTCAACGTCGCCCGCACCGTGCAGGCGATGGAGGACGCCGGGGTCGCCGGCCTGCACGTCGAGGACCAGGTGAACCCCAAGCGCTGCGGTCACCTGGAGGGCAAGCAGGTCGTCGACGAGCGCACCGCGGTGCGCCGCGTGCGGGCCGCGGTCGACGCCCGCCGCGACGGCGACTTCCTCGTGGTCGCCCGCACCGACGTCCGCGGCGTGGAGGGTTTCGACGCCGCCGTGCGCCGGGCCAAGGCCCTCGTCGACGCCGGGGCCGACGTCGTGTTCCCCGAGGCGATGGCCGACCTCGCCGAGTTCGAGGCCGTGTGCTCCGCGCTCGACGTCCCGGTCCTGGCGAACATGACCGAGTTCGGCCGCAGCGACCTGTTCACCCACGAGCAGCTGCGCGACGCCGGGGTGCGCATCGTCATCCACCCCGTGTCGCTGCTGCGGCTGGCGATGGGCGCGGCCGACCGCGCGCTCGACGAGCTCACCGGGACCGGGACCCTCGACGGGAAGGTCGCCGAGATGCAGACCCGCGCGCAGTTGTACGACCTCGTGGACTACGCGGCGTACGGGGAGTTCGACTCCGGGATCTACGACTTCAGCCTGGAGGGGAACCGGGGATGAGCGAGGTCCACAAGGGTCTGGCCGGTGTCGTCGCGGACACCACGGCCGTCTCCAAGGTCGACCCCGGGTCGAACTCCCTGCTGTACCGCGGGTACCCCGTGCAGGAGCTCGCGACCCGCAGCGTCGAGGAGGTCGCGCGGCTGCTGTGGGACGGGGAGCTACCCACCGCGCAGGGCCTGGAGGCCTTCCGGGAGCGTGAGCGCGCGGGCCGGGCCCTGGACGACCGCGTCCGCCGCGTCGTCGACGAACTGCCGCTGACCGCCCACCCCATGGACGTCGTCCGCACCGCCGTGAGCGTCCTGGGCGCCGTGGACGAGCAGGCCGCGGACCACTCGCGCGAGGCCGAGCTCGCCAAGGCCGAACGCCTGTTCGCCGCGCTGCCCGCCGTCGTCGGGTACGCCCAGCGCCGCCGCCACGGGCAGGACCTGCCGGCCCCGCGCGACGACCTCGGCTACGCCGCGAACTTCCTGTGGACCGTCACCGGGGAAGAACCCGACGAGGTCGCGACCCGGACGTTCGAGACGTCGCTCGTCCTGTACGCCGAGCACTCCTTCAACGCCTCGACGTTCGCCGCGCGCGTGGTGACGTCGACGTTGTCGGACCTGCACTCGGCGGTGACGGCCGCGGTCGGGGCGCTGAAGGGGCCCCTGCACGGCGGCGCGAACGAGGCCGTCTGGACGGTGTTCGAGGAGATCGGGTCCGCGCAGGGGGCCGCGGCCTGGCTCGCCGGGAACCTGGCCGCGCACCGCAGGATCATGGGTTTCGGGCACCGCGTCTACCGGCACGGCGACTCCCGCGTCCCCACCATGCACGCCGCCCTGCGGGAACTGGCGACGGCCCGCGGGCGCACCGACGTCCTGGACCTGTACGACGCCCTGGAGTCGGAGATGCTGCGGGCCAAGGACATCCGTCCCAACCTCGACTACCCGGCCGGTCCCGCGTACCACCTGCTCGGGCTGGACACCGACGTCTTCACCCCCGTGTTCGTCGCCGCCCGCGTCGTCGGCTGGACCGCCCACGTGGTCGAGCAGCGGGCGGCGAACTCCCTCATCCGCCCGCTGTCGGCGTACGACGGTCCGCCCCTGCGCCACCTCCCACCGGCGCACCCGAGCGCAGCACCTCGATGAGCGCGGCCTCCGGGCGCGGGGGGCCGTGGAGGTAACCCTGCACGGTGTCGCAGCCGTAGCGGCGCAGCAGGTCCGCCTGCTGCGGGGTCTCCACGCCCTCGGCGACCACCGACAGGCCCAGGGCCTGCCCGATGCCCAGCACCGCGCGCACCACCGCGTCGCAGCTGGGGTCGCGGCCCAGGCCCGCCACGAACGTCAGGTCGATCTTCAGCAGGTCGACGGGCAGCTCGGTCAGGTGGGCCAGGCTGGAGAAACCGGTGCCGAGGTCGTCGATGGCGATGCGGACCCCCGCGTCCCGCAGGCGCTGCAGGTCGCTGCGCAGCGACGGGGTGATCGTCGGCATCGTCGTCTCGGTCAGCTCCAGCACCAGCCGGTGTGCGGGCAGGCCGTGCCGCTGCAACGCCCCCAGGACGTCCCCGGTCAGGGAGTCGGACTCCAGGTGGCGGCCGGAGACGTTGACGTGCACCGCCGGGGCCACCGGGCCCAGCGCCGCGACCCAGGCGGCGGCCATCCGGCAGGACTCCTCCAGCACCCGCCGGCCCAGTTCCAGCACCAGGGGGCTGTCCTCGGCGACGCCGAGGAACTCCGCCGGGAACAGCAGACCCCGCTGCGGGTGCTGCCAGCGCACGAGGGTCTCCACCGCCACGGGCCGCCCCGTGGCCAGGTCCACCACGGGCTGGCCGTGCAGGACGAGCTCGTCGCGGTCCAGGGCCGTCCGCAGCTCCCGCAGCAGCCGCGCGGTGCGGGTGCGGCGGGCCTCGCCCCCGTCGCGGTCGTCGTCGAGGTGGACGCGGTTCTTGCCCGCGCGCTTGGCCTCGTACATCGCGGCGTCGGCGCGGGCCAGGGCCTGCTCGGCGCGGGCCCGCGGGTCGCGGCCCTCGCCCCCGCGGCCGGTCTCGCCCACGGTCACCAGGTGCGTGCCGATGCTGACGCCCACCACGAACGTCCCCGCCGAGACGCCCACCGGGGCGTGCAGGGCCTGCAGCAGCCGCTGGGCGATGGCGAGCAGGTCGGTGGTGCTGGTCAGGCCGGGGCAGACCGCGGCGAACTCGTCCCCGCCCAGGCGCGCCAGGGTGTCCCCCGGGCGCAGGCAGGCGCTGAACCGGGCCGCGACCTTGCGCAGCAGGTCGTCGCCCGCGCCGTGCCCGGCGGAGTCGTTGACGGCCTTGAACCCGTCGAGGTCGCAGAACAGCACCCCCACCCCGGTGCCGGTGCGGCCCGCGGCGGCCAGGGCGTGCTCCAGGCGGTCGTGCAGCAGCGTCCGGTTCGGCAGCCCCGTCAGCCCGTCGTGCAGCGCCTGGTGGCGCAGGGCCAGCTCGGCGGTCTTGCGGGCGGTGACGTCCTCGATGAGGCACAGCACCTGCGGCCCGGCGCCCGGCGCGCAGGGGACCGCGCCGGGGACCGCGCCGGGGACCGCGCCGAGGACGGGGTCGGTCATGGCGGTGGCCGACAGCAGCCCCCAGCGCACGGTGCCGTCGGCGTGGCGGAACCGCAGCTCCAGCTCGGCGTGGGTGCGTTCGCCCCGCAGCAGCGGGGCCAGGGCCAGCGAGGACTCGGCGCGGTCGTCGGGGTGGACGAGGTCGCGGACGTCGCGGCCCAGCAGGTCGGGGTCGCCGAGGCCGGTGAACCGGCACAGCGTGGAGTTCACCTGCAGGGCGCGCGCCACCTCGTCCTCGCCCCGGCCGACGATGACCATCCCGATCGGCGCGGTGTCGAACGCGAGCCGGAACCGCTGCTCGGAGGCCGCCAGCCGCTGCCGGTCCGCGCGCTTGCCGGTGACGTCCTCGACGTGGGTCACCGCGTAGCGGGGGCGGCCGTCGTCGTCGTGGATGACCGCCACGTCCAGGGCCACCCAGATCACGGCCCCGTCGGCGCGGACGTAGCGCTTCTCCAGGTGCGCGGCACCGGTCCCGGGCCCCACCGGCTCCCCGGGCGCGTCCAGGTCCTCGGGGTGGGTGATCTCGGCGGGCGTCTTCCCCAGCAGCTGCTCGCGGGAGTACCCCAGCATCCGGCACACCGCGGGGTTGACGTTGAGGAAGCGCCCCTCGGCGTGCCCGCTCAGCGCGGTGATGAGCACCCCGGTGGGGGCGTGGGTGAAGGCCAGGCTGAACCGCTGCTCGGCCTCGCGCAGCGCGGCCTGGGCCCGGCGCCGCTCCGTGGTGTCCCGGGCGGCCAGGGACGCCCCCACGACCGCGCCGGTGGCGTCGAGCACGGGGGAGACGGTGATGGAGGCCTCGACGGTGCCGCCGTCGCGGTGGCGCCCCACGGTGTCGCGGGCGGAGAGGGGGACCGGCCCGGCGTCGGCGCCGGACGTTGCCCGCGCCAGCCACTCCAGCAGCTGCCCCACCTCGGCGACCGGGGCGATGCCCTCCACGCCCCTGCCGACGACCTCCTCGGCGCGGTAGCCGTACAGCCGCTCGGCCGCGCTGTTCCAGGACGTGATGGTCCCCGCGGCGTCGACCGAGACGATCGCGTCGCGGGCCCCGGCGACGATGCCGGCCAGGGAACGGGCCTGCTGCTCCAGGCGGCGGCGGTCGGTCACGTCGCGCAGGGCGGCGTACGTGCGCCGCCGCCCCTCGACCTCCACGGGCGTCCAGGTCAGCTCCACGACCAGCGCCGTCCCGTCGCGCCGCCGCGCGGGGACCTCCACCGTGCTGGTCGCGGGGTGCGCACCGGTCGCCGAGAAGCAGGCGTAGCCGGCGCTGCGGGCGTCCTCGCCCGGCGGCACGATCGTGTCCGCCAGGGTGCGGCCGAGGGCCTCGGCGGCCGACCAGCCGAACATCCGCTCCGCGGCGGCGTTCCAGGAGGTGATGCGCCCGTCGGCGTCGACGGCGAGGAAGGCGTCGCTCGTGGCGTCCAGCACCAGGCGCAGCTCGGCGTCGCGGGCCGCCAGGAGCTGGGCCCGCGCGGCCAGCTCCTGGGCCTGCGCGACGTGCTGGAGGGCCTGGGTGGCGTGCTGGCGGGCCTCGTCGGCGTAGCCGTCGGCCAGCCGGGTCTGCCGGCGCCGCTCGAACAGCGCCACGACCACGCGCGCCAGCCGGTGCAGCCCGCTCAGCTGGGTGGCGGACAGCTCACCGGGGACGGTGTCGAAGACGCACAGCGTCCCCAGGGCGAACCCGGCGGGGTTGACCAGGGGCGCGGAGGCGTACAGCCGCACCCGGCCCAGCCGGCCGTCGACCCACGGGTTCGCGCGGTACCGCTCGTCCAGGGCGGCGTCGGGGACGTGGACGACCTCCCCGGCGGTGAAGTGCAGCGCGCACATCGAGTCGGCGCGCGCGGAGTCGGCGCCCGCGAACCCGGCGGTGACGAGCTGGCACTGGCGGTGGGCGTCGATGAGGTTCAGCGTCGCGTGCGGGACCCCGGCCAGCATCGCCGCGGTGTGCACGACGTCGTCGAGCTCGACGTCGGCCACGGTGTCCAGGACGTCGTAGGAGTGCAGCACCGCGAGCCGCTGCAGTTCCAGGGACGGCCCGCGGCGCGTGGAGAACCGGTTCGGGGACCTCGAGGCGCTCACCCCGGCGCAGATCGACGCGCGGCCGCGCGGGCTTGAGCCGCGTCGCCTGGACGGCCCAACGCCCGCCCGCTCGCGACCCCGGCCGGGCCGGTCACCCTCCGACCGCGCCCCGCGCCGGGGATCACGCCGGGGACCCGGTCCAGCGCGAGAACCGCGGTGACGGCACCCGGGCCGGCGGCTACGTTCTCCCGCGTGGACGAACGCGTCACCGAGGAACGGCTGCCCGGCGGCCGCAACGACGGCGCCACCCGGTCCGGGCAGACGGTCCGCAGGACCACCGGCGACCACACCCCGGGCGTGCACGCCCTGCTGCGCCACCTGCGCGCGGTCGGCTTCACCCGGGTCCCCGAAGTCCTCGGCATCGACGAGCGGGGCCGCGAAGTGCTCTCCCACCTCGACGGCGAGACGGTCGGGGACCAGCGGCCCTGGCCCGCGTGGGCGCACGGCGAAACCGCCCTGGTCGCCGTGGGGCGGTGGATGCGCGACTTCCACGACGCGTCCGCTTCCTTCACCCCGCCCCCCGGCGCCCGCTGGTTCGGGGACCACGACGAGCTGCGGGACGGGGAGGTCGTCGGCCACCACGACGCCGCCCCGTACAACGCCGTGTGGCGCCCCGCCCCCACCGGCACCGACCCCGCTGCCGGTGAGCTCGTCGGGTTCATCGACTGGGACCTGGCCGGGCCCGCCGCGCCCGTCCGCGACCTGGCGTTCCTGGCGCTGACGTGGGTGCCGCTGACCGCCCACGACGTCGCCCTCGCCGACGGGTTCGCGCCCGGCACCGACCGCCCCCGCCGCCTGCGCCTGCTGCTGGACGCCTACGGGTGGCGGGGCAGCACCGGGGAGGTCGTCAGCGCGGTGCGCGAACGCGCTCTGCAGCACGCGCAGGGCCTGCGCCGCGCGGCCGCGGACGGGTACGGCCCCGCCGTGGACCTCGTCGCCGAAGGGGTCGCCGACGACTTCGAGCGCGCCGTGGTGGAGCTCGACGCCCAGACCCCCGCCCTGCTCCGGGCCGACCGGCGGCGGTGAGCGGCGGCCGCCCGGCACCGCCGGTCACCGGGTGGGTTCACCGACCACCACGGGCCCAGGCCAGCAGCCGTTCACGACCGTCAGCCAGCTCGCGACGTCCCGCGGCCGTCCACCCCAGCCTCCACGTGGCCTCCAGGGTCACGATCGACCCGTCGCGCACCAGCACCAGCACCGACTCACCCAGCGTCGACGGACCGCTCTGCGGTTTTCCCGTCCGGACGTCCTCCACGTCCTGACGCCGGACGACCCGACGGCGCCAGGAGTTGCGGACCACGAGCTCGTCACCGCGGGTGCGGGCCCGCACGACGAACACCCGGCTGAACAGGAAGATCCCGAACGCCGCCATGGGCACCAGCACCAACGCTCCGGCGTCCCGCTCGCGCAGCCCGTCGAGGGCGAACGAACCCAGCAGCCCCAGCCAGACGACGGCGAACAGGGCGGAGTAGGCGCGAGACCAGCGCGGAGCCCGGACGTCCACACCGCCCGCCGGCGGGGACTCGGGGCGGTCAGGCGTCATCGACACGCCAGTGATCCTGACGCACCGCGGCAGCCGGGTGGAGCCGACCCCGTACGGTGCCCACACCCCGCGACGGAAGGGCGCACCCGGTGGCACCGCTGGAGGTCTCCACCCACGACGGCGACCCCGCGCGGGTGGCCACCGTCCTGCCCGGCCGCGGCTGCACCTGCGACGCCCCGCTGCTGCACTCCACCCGCGCACTGCTGCGCGATCGCGGGTGGACCGTGCGCACCGTCCGCTGGACCACCCCACCCGCGCCCGAGGAGTTGCTCGACCTCGCCCCCGGCCTGCTCGACGCGGTGCAGTCCCGGCAGCACCTGGTGGTGGCCAAGTCGCTGAGCACCCGGCTGCTGCCCCTGGCCCTCCAGCGGGACCTGCCGGGCACCTGGCTGACCCCGCTGCTGCGCGAACCGCAGGTGCACCGCGCCGCCGCGGCGGCCAGCGCACCGACCCTGCTCGTCGGCGGCTCGGCCGACCCGTACTGGGACGCGGCCGCCGCCCGGGGTTCGGGGCAGCGGGTGCTGGAGGTGCCCGGCGCCGACCACTCCCTGGAGGTCGCCGGGGACCTCGACGCCTCGCTGCGGGTCCTGCGGACGGTCCTCGCGGCGGTGGGCGAGTTCCTGGACGACCTGCCCTGACCGCGGGGCCCGACCACAGATCACCCGAGGTGCCCCAGGAGGAACTCTCCCCTGCCGCAGCAGGTGCACCGCGCGGACTCGGCCGTCGCCAGGTGCGGACGTTCGTCGGCGTCCTGGCCCGCTGCGGCGGTGGGTGCGGGCGCTACCACCGCGAACCCGACGGCAGACGGCGGCGACCTGCTGGCACCGGCCGGGAACGAACCGGTTCGCGGCCGCGTCCCAGCGTCGTGACCGCACGCCTCGTCGCCCCGATCGCGCTGGTGGTCCTCGTCCTGGTGAGTGCGTGCGGACAGCAGGCCGCGGCGCCCGGTGCTCCACCTGTCAGTGCCCCGTCCGCTGCGGAGCACGCGGACGTCGCACGCCCCGACCTGGTGCCCGACGGGCATCCAGGGCCCTTCGAGGCCGTCGGCTTCGTCCTGCAGGACGCCAGCCACGGCCCGCAGCTGTGCGTCGGTGGGACGGCGACCTCGCTGCCGCCGTTGTGCGGGGGCCCGGACGTGATCGGTTTCGACTTCTCCTCCCAGCCCGCCGACTCCCACGAAGCGGTCGGGGAAAGCCGGTACGGGTCGTTCGTCCTCACCGGCGTTCCGCGGGGTGAGGCGATCGAGCTGACCGCGCCCGCGCGCCCGGCCGATCCCGCCGACCTGGAGCAGGAGAGCGCACCGGAGCCGTCGTTCGCCAGCCCGTGCCCCGAACCGCTGGGCGGGTGGAAACCGTTGGACCCGGCGCGGGCCACCGAGGAAGCGCAGCAGGCTGCCTCGGCGAAGGCTCGAGCGGTGCCGGGGTTCGGGCTGGTGTGGATCGACCAGTCGATGGTGACCCCGGAGGAGGTGGCGGCCGAAGCGGTCAACGATCCGCTGCGCTACGTCTTGAACGTCTCCACCACCGGCGACCTCGCCGAGATGGAGTCCGTGGTGCGCTCGGTGTGGGGTGGCGCGTTGTGCGTCAGCGCCGCCGCGCACTCCGAGGCGGAGCTGACCGCGGCGCGGGACGCGCTCGACCAGGCCGACCGGTCCGGTGCGGGGTCGGCGCTGCTGGACCTGCAGGTGGACCCGCTCGCCGGGCAGGTCACGGCCACGGCGTTGTTGGCGCGGGAATCCGACCAGCGTCGCCTCGACGAGCGGTTCGGGTCCGGGGTGGTGCGGCTGAGCAGCCTGCTGCGTCCGCCGGCGGGCTGAGGCGCAGGCTCAGGAGGTCGCCGGTCACCGGTGCTCGAGGGGCGACCGGCGCTGGGAGCAGGACGTGGCCCGCAGCGCAGGACGACCGCGTACCCCGTCGGACCAGCGGCGACGCTTCAAGAGCACACGGCAGCGGTGACGATCGCAGTGATCAGGCAGTGCGGATCGCCCCGTGACGGGGAGATCGATCTCCGACGCGCGGTGCAGGACGGCCCAGCACCCAGTGCGGCACCGCGACTGACGTCCTCGTCCCGCGAGGTGCCCGGACGGGGAACCACTCACCTGGTGATCAGGGCGCGCCGGCCGGACAGGTCGGGCAGGGACAGCGAGGGGGTGCGGGCACGACGTCCTCCTGAGAGGTGAGGGGTGTGGACCGCGGGAGTCGAACAGGCCGGGGGGTCGACGCGCTGTGGACCGCGGTGGAGGTGGCAGCACCGGGCTCGCCCGGTGCGCGGTCACAGGGCAGCCGCGGCCTTGACCGGCGCACCGGCACCACGGCGGGCCAGGACCAGGGTGACGGCGAAGTGCAGGGCGAAGGCCGTGGTGGACACCACCTGCACCACCGCCAGGGCCGCGGGTTGATCGGCGAGGTAGAGGACGACCCGGGCGGAGAGGGTCAGCCCGGCCAGCACCAGGCCCACCAGCGTGCTGACGGTGTACAGGCGCCGCAGCAGCCGGTGGGTGCGCCATGCGCGCGGTCCACCCGAGAGGGGGTTGACGATCAGGCCCATCAGGGGGCGTCGGGCGATCAACGACCCGGCGTAAGCCGCGATGAAGAGCACCGGCAGCCCCATCGTGGGCAGGAAGAAACCTCGGGCCTCCCCGGTCAGGGCCGCGACCCCGGCGCACACCGCGGCCACGACCAGTCCCGCGACCGCGGAGCCGGGGGACTCCCGCCGGGCCAGGCGCAGCGCGCAGGCGACCACTGCCGTGACCAGCAGGGCGATCAGGGCCGGTGTGAGACCGGCGACGGCGTCGGTGACCACGAAGGCGATCGTGGGGGCGGCGGCGCAGGCCAGGCCGAACAGCCCACCCACCCGCTCGAGCGCGCGGTCCAGCGTCGTGCGGACCAGGGAGCGCTCGGTGACCTCCAGGCCCAGGAGGTGACGGACGGTGGCGCTGGGGCTCGTGGTTCGGCGGTCGGCGCGCGCGAGCGGTTCGGCGCCGGTGGCGGATCGCTGGGTCACTGTTCCTCCTGGGTCGCGGTGGTCAGAGCAGCCTCCGCCGGGACCCCCGTCGCATCCAGGGCCTCCCGATCCGCCCCAGCGGCCGCCGCCGGCTCGACGGTGGTGCGCTCGCCGGCGTCCAGGGCGGCGAAAGGGGGGACCGGCAGGTCGTGGCTGGTGGTGGGCCGAGCCGGTAGGAAGGGTGCACCACCGCACGGGGAGGACCGATGGACATCGACAGGACCGGCCTGGCGCAGTTCCTGCGGCTACGGCGTGAGGCCCTGCAACCGCAGGACGTCGGCCTGCCCCGCGGGCAGCGGCGCCGCACCAGCGGGTTGCGGCGTGAGGAGGTCGCCGCCTTGGCCCACATGTCCACCGACTACTACGCCCGGCTCGAGCGCGGGCGCGGGCCGCAGCCGTCGGTGCAGATGGTCGCCTCCATCGCCCAGGGGTTGCACCTGGGCCTGGACGAGCGTGACCACCTGTTCCGGCTGGCTGGGCACCAGCCGCCGGCGCGTGGTGCCCTCAGCGAGCACGTCAGCCCCGGCCTGCTGCGGATCCTGGACCGGTTGGAGGACACCCCGGCCGAGATCGTCACCGAGCTGGGGGTGACCTTGCGCCAGACACCGATGGGCATCGCGCTGACCGGCGACGCCACCCGGTGGAGCGGGCCGGCCCGCAGCCTGGGCTACCGCTGGTTCACCGACCCCGGGACCCGGCGGTGGTACGCGCCGGAAGACCACGCGTTCTTGTCCCGGTTGTACGCCTCGCACCTGCGTGAGGTCGTGACCCGGCGGGGGCCGGGGTCGCGGGCTGCGGAGCTGGCTGAGTTGGCGCTGGCGAGGTCGGAGGAACTGCGCCGGTTGTGGGAGCTGCACGAGGTCGGGGTCCGTCCCACTGACGTCAAGCGGTTCGTGCACCCGGCGGTGGGTCCGATCCAGTTGCACTGCCAGACGTTGCTGGATCCGCAGCAGAACCACCTGCTGCTGGTCTACACCGCGGTCCCCGGGACCGAGGACCAGGAGAAGCTGGAACTGCTCTCGGTCCTGGGGGCACCGTCCGGGAGGTGAGGCGGTGTCGACCTGGCTGAGGGACGAGGTGGCCGTTCAGGTGGACGCGGCCGCACCCACCTGACCCGCCGCTCACCTCCTGCGGTCGTCGACCTCGAACCCGGACGGACGAGAACCCCGGGACCGACGGCGCACCAGTTCCGGCCGGGGAAACCCCGGGGCCCCGTCGCGGTCCGTCCGCAGAGCGGGGCGACTGCGCGGTCAGCGCGGGAACCGCACGCCGTGAGCACCAGGCCACGGGGAGGGTGGTCAGCCGTCCGGTCCGACGGGGTACTCAGGAGGAGGGCCGGACCGGGACCTGGCCCTTCGTCTTCACCCTCCGGTAGAGCAGGGCCCACACCCCCAGGCACAGGACCGTCACGCCGGCCGAGGACCCGATGACCCACCCGGGCACGACGTCGTCCCCGCGGTTCAAGCGCATCACCGCGACGGTCGCGAGACCGAAGGAGATGGCCGCCGCCATCCACCCCCGGGTACCGCGCGTCGGGGTGTGCGGATCGGTCGTGAGGTCGAGCGGCTGGGCGCGGGCGTCTTCGTCCCTGCGCTTGCGCACCGAGCGTCGCCAGGCGTCCTTCAGCTCCGAGGTGCGCATGCGCGACAGTCTCGATCGTGCTGGGTCTGCCCGCCACACGTCGCGCCCGCGCACCGCGCCGTGACCGCGCGGTCCAGGGTCCGGCGCGCCCAGCCGCCTACGGTGTGCAGATGCTTGGCCCGAGGCACTTCGAGGCGCACGCCGAGACCTACGAACGCGCCAGACCGCCGTACCCGGCGCAGCTGTGGGCCCGCCTGGCTGAACTGGGTCTGCTGGTGCCGGGCGTCCGGGTGCTCGAGCTGGGCGCGGGGACAGGGCAGGCCACCGGGCCGATGGTCGACGCCGGTGCCCGGGTGCTGGCCGTGGAGCCCGGCGCCGAGCTGGCCGCGCGCCTGCGTCGGCGCTTCCCGCAGGTCGAGGTGCGGGTCGGCACCGCCGAAGACGTGCCGTTGCCGGCGGCGGCTTTCGAGGTGGCGGTGGCGGCCACCTCGGTGCACTGGTTCGACCTGGACGTGGTGCTGCCGAAAGTGCATCGCGCTCTGGTCCCAGGTGGTTCCTTCGCCGTGTGGCGCAACGTGTTCGGTGATCCCTCCGTGCCCCTGACGCCTTTCCGGCAGCGGGTCGTGCAGATCAAGCCCCCCGGTCGTGAGCCGCCGCGGCCCGGCCCCGGGGAGCTGGACACCACGGCCTGGGTCGAGCAGCTGACCCGCAGCGGGCACTTCAGCCTCAGCCACGTCGAGCAGTTCCCCTGGGCGATCGAGCTGAGCACCGAGCAGGTGCGGGACCTGTTCACCACCTTCAGCAACTGGGACCCGGCCGAGGTGGCGGAGGCGGCAGGGGCGGTCGAGGAGCTCGGTGGACGGGTGCTCGAGCACTACCTGACCCCGCTGATCGTGCTGCAGCGCGCTGACGGGCTCTGACGTGCCCCGCGTCACCGGCCGGTACCCGAACGGCGGGGGCACCTCGAACTCACTCCTCGTGATCGTGCGGGCGATCCCCTCGGGCAGCTCGCCCCGGTCATCGACGTGTGCGGGAGGCCCGTGGGGGGAGGGGAGCCGATGACGTCCACGTCGACGATCGCCGGGAAGATCGCGCACCTGGTGCGAGCCGTCCACGCCTCGCCGGTTCAGGACGCGTCGGTCTCGATCACGGCGTGGCCGGACGCGATCCGGGTCTCCCTCGAGGCGGAGGACCTGGACGACGACCTGCCCTTCATCGAGTCGGCGGACTTCGGGCAGGCCCTGGACGAGGCCGTCGTCCGTGCCGAGGTGGGCCTGCCCGAGGGGTACCGGAGCACGTGGGCCGAGGACTTCGAGGGTGCGGCCGGAGCGCTGGAGGTCCTGGAGGGGGAACGTGCTCGAGGGTGGAGCTACGACCTGGCGTTCATCCCGCGCTCCCGGGTGACCGGTGGGGACGCGTGGGAACTCCGAGCCGGCGCGAGTGAAGTCACTGTCTTCATCGCCGAGAGCTTGGTGGCGGTGGTGGCCGCTCACGTCGCGGAGGCGGCGGGCGACCGCCCGTCCTGAGGCCGAGGCGCGCCCGGACCGCGCCGTCACCGCGACGTCGGGCGCAGGGCGAGACGACCGTGGGCCGGGGGCAGCCGGCGTCAGATCGCCGGCGGCACCGGGCCGTCGTCCACGAACGAGACCGCTGACGCCGCGATCCGGCGCAGGTCGGGCAGGTCCAGCGTCGTGGTGGTCGGGGCCAGGGCCGGTCCCCAGGACACCTCGAGACCGAGCTCGTCGTCGGTGGGCAGACCGAAGATGCGCACGGCGCAGGACAGGCGCAGCACGTCGTGACCGCGGTAGCCGTCGTTGCGCTCACCCAGGAAGAGCCGTTGCGGCACGTGGTCGACGAAGGCGTGGACGAGGGGGTCGTTGGGCGGCCCGGGCCAGTGCTCCCACAGGGCTGACTGCACGGCGGCTTCGGCGTCGCTGCGCGGGGGCAGGACCTGGGGGATGAACGCGGCGTCGGCGCGGGCCACCAGCCAGGCGGTGAGGCGGTCGGGGTGGGCGAACAGGCAACGCAGCCCGATGGCGATGCCAGGCACCTTGGCCAGCAGCACCGGCCCGTGGACGACGGCGCCCAGGCTGCGCCAGGTCGCCTCGGAGTCCTCGACGAGCCACGGCTTCCACGGCCGCTGTCCCACCTCCCACGGCTGGGGGTAGGGGCTGGAGCCGTCGCTCGGGTCGTCGGTCGTCATCCCAGTCCCACCACCTGTTCGGCGAGGTCGTCGAGGTTCTCCAGGGCCAGGACGGTGGTGGTCACCGGTGCGCCGAGCTCGGGCCAGCCGGCCTCCAGCGGCAGGCGCGCGTCCTCGGGCAGCTTCGGCCACCACAGGTCCAGGTCGTGGACGTAGGCGGGGGTTCCGGGGGTGCCGTCGGAGTAGCCGCGGGCGGTGTGGGCTGCGCTGTCGTAGCGGTGGTGCAGGCGCAGCCACAGCTCCCCGTCGGGGGTGAGGCCGGCGGCCGAGGCGGGCACGCTCAAGCGCACGTCGCTGCGGGGCAGCCGCGGGCGGTGCCGTCGGCCGCTGCGGCTGCCGGGGTGGACGTCGGACTCGTAGGCGTCGCGGGCGGTCTGACCGACGGCTTTGACCTGGACGGACAGCAGCAGCCCGTCGAGGTGGGCGAAGACGCAGCGCAGGCCGATGCCGATGCCCGGGCCGGTGCTGAGGACCCGGGGGCCGTGGGCAAGGACTCCCAGTCCGTCGTCGAAGGAGGAGGAGATGCCGCTGGTCACCTCCTCAGCCTGTCGCACCCGGCGGGTCCGGTCACCTGCCTCGGGTGTCGATGCTCGTCCTCGGCGGGCGACGACGCCTGCTGTCACACGCCGGCGTCCTCCCGGGTTTCCTCGACGGGGAGAGCGCCCAGGCTCCCGAACACCCGTGCGGCGACGATGGCCGGCCACCAGGCCTCGAACACCGCGAACAGCACCAGGCACCCGCCCGCGATCAGCGTGGTCAGGACGCGCAGCCGCCGGGTGGGCCGCAGCCGCGACGGCACCCCGGCGCAGTCGATCACCTGGGGAACGGGTCGAGCCGGCACCCCACCCAGCCGACGCACCCGGGGTGTGAGACCTGGCCGCGACACCGCGGAGGGTCGTCGCTCAGCAGGAACGTGGCCGTGGTGGGTGTCAGTCCTCGCGGTGGAGGTCCTGCCAGGCCTGCTGGGCGAGCTCGTCGCCGGCCGCGGCACCGGCCAGCAGGTGCGCTTCGGCACCGCGCACGTCACCGCGTTCCAGCAGCAGCAGGGCCAGGTTGTGGTGGCACCAGGCGTCCCCGGCGGCGATGCCGGCCCGGTAGGCCTCTTCGGCGGCCACCTCGTCCACCAGCTCGCTCCCGCCCGCGGCCGGCTCGTGGTCGCCGAGGCCGCCGGGTCCACCGGGCGGGTCGGCACCAGCGAGGTCGTCGCCGGCCAGCAGGTTGCCCAGCGGCAGCCAGCACTCGCGTTGACCCAGCTTGGCGCCCAGCTGCAACTGCTCGAGGGCCTCACTGCGCCGGCCGCGGGCCAGCAGCAGTGCGGCCAGGTCCGCGCGAGCCGATCCGTCCACGCCGGCCCCCGCACGCAGCTGCTCCTCCAGGACCGGGTCGGTGGTGTCTCGCGTGCGTTCCCAGCGCCAGCGCGCAGCCAGCGCGACGGCTGGCAGGTACCCGCTCTCCACCGCCCGCGCCAAGGCGGCACCGGCCTGCTCCGGTTCCCCCTGCTCGTGCAGCAGGTGGGCCAGCTGCACGTACCCCTCGGGTTGTTCACCTCGGACTGCCGCGCCGCGGTAGGCGTCCATCGCCCCGGCCAGGTCGCCCAGGCCCTCCAGGACGTGCCCGAGGTTGAGCCAGGCATCGGTTTCGCCGGCGGCGATGGCCTGGTGGTAGGCCTCGACGGCTTCGGTGGGGCGCTGCAGCTCGCGCAGGGTGTTGCCCACGTTGAACCACACCCACTGACTGCCCAGCGCCACCGCGCGCTGGAAGCAGGTCAGCGCCTGCCGCTGGTGGCCGGCGTCGGCCAAGTCGCAGCCGAGCCCGACGAGCTCGTCGGTGTCGATGCCCGGGTCGGTGCCCGTGTCGGCCAGCGCGGCACGCAGGCGTGCCTCGAGGTCCTCGTCCACGAGGAGCAGTCTGCCGGGGCTCCGGTGCTGGAGCGGACCTGACTCGGCCAACTGCGCGGACGCCCGGTGGAGGCCGTGACCGTGACGTCGCCCGCGGCGGACCACGACCGCCCGCGGGGCTGTCCTGCTCCGTCGCAGCCCTGCTCCGTCGTGGTTCCTGCGGTCACGCCGGGAGCGTGCAGCGGGTGGTACGTCGCTGACCCCACCCGAAGCGGCTCTCAGCGATCCAGTCCTGCAGGTGGTCCGCCAGCCGAGCCGCGCACAGCTGCAGGTCGGGGAGGTGAGCCGGTCCTGGAACACCTCGTCGCAGGCCACCACCCGCACCCACGTGTCCCCGCTGGTCCTGTCCTGGTCCCAGTGCACGCTCAGCTGCTGCAGCTCGATCGGTGTCAGCAGGGAACTGACGACCGGCTGGGCCAAGCGGTCCCTCAGGACGCGCAGCTGCTCGTCGTCGGCGTCACTGGTGTCGCCCGGGCCCGGTGTGCCGGCAGCAGGGACGTGCGGGTCGACGTGCAGCGTCAACCCGCTGGTGCACGCCGGTTCACGACTCACGACTCCACCGTAGGTGGCGGCCACGACCGTGACGTCGCCGCGACGCGCCACGACTCCGGACGGGTCGACGAGTCCCCAGGCACCGGACGGTCAGTCGCCCGTGAGGCGGGCAGCGGCGGCCTTGATCTCGTGGGCGTCGCTGTCCAGGAGTCGCCTGTCCCGGTCCAGCGTCCCGGGGAGGTTCTCGACGGACCAGCCGTCTCCGGTGTAGCGGGGCAGGACGTGCAGGTGGAGGTGGAAGACCGTCTGGAAGGCGACCTCGCCGTCGCACAGGAAGAAGTTGATCCCCTCGGGCCGGAACGTCGAACGGCGCAGGGTGCGGGCCAGGTCGTGAGCCACTGCCCAGACGTGACCACCCGTGGTCTCGTCCAGGTCTTCCAGGCCGACCGCGTGGTGGCGCGGGACGACCAGGAGGTGCCCGGGGGTGACGGGGTGGAGGTCCATGAAGGCCACGACGGTCTCGTCCTCGTGCACCGTGCTGGCCTCGGCCTCGTGTGCGGCGATGGCGCAGAAGGTGCACCCCTGCTCCGTCGCAGTCGCGGCCCGTGTCATGGAGCGACGGTCCCAGTGCGGCGAGGCGGGGTCCACTCGATCGGTGATCAGGTGGATCCCCGGGTGGACCGCTCGTCGACGTGTGCAGACGGTCGACGACGTCCTGGCCAGCGCCGTGACCGTGAGGTCGCCCGCAGGGCGCCATGATCAGATGATGCTCGAGCTGGCGTCAGCGCGGCGCTCAAAGCTCGTCGTACTCCTCGAGTGCATGCCGTAGGCGCTGATCGAGGTTGTCGAGCGCTGCTTCCAACTCCGCGTCTCCACCATCCACCCCGACTCGACGACGCAAGCGGGCAGCCACATCGCCGTCGAGCTCGTGGCTGAGGACGTGTCCTTGCAGCACGGCCAAGACGCCGATCAGCGCTGTCGCGTCGTCTTGTGAGAGGGGACGGGGGCACAGGTCGGTAGCCGTGTCTGCCAGCATCGACCCTCTTCCGCACCGTGTCATCGACAGGAGCGGACGTCCGCAGCCAGCCGTGATCGCGCCCGCAGGGCGACGAAGTCAGATGTTGTTCACCTGCGTGCCGATCGCTGCCCGTACCGTGCATCCGTGCGCAGACAGCCGGCCAGGGCAGCAGGAGTCGGCCTGCTGACCGCCGGACTCTGCGGGTGCGCCTCGGCATCGGTGGCGACCTGGAGCCTGACCGAGGCGCCCGAGCCCTCCGACACGACGCTGTCCCTGCTCGTGAGCGAGACGGCCTGTGCCAGCGGGCAGTCACCTGAGGGCCGCATCGAGGAGCCCGAGGTGGACTACCAGCGCGAGGCGGTGGTCATCACCGTCCGAGTCCGCGCCGCTGGGATGTCCGGCCACTGCGAGGGCCACCCTGGCGCTCCCTACGTGCTGGAGCTCGCCGAGCCCCTAGGCACCCGCGCCCTCCTGGACGGCGGGCGGGAGCCGGCCGTAGCGGTGAGTCCGCCACCCTGACGACCCTCCGATCCCCGATGCACCGAAACACCCGCTACCACCGCGACGTGATCCATCCGCGGTGAAGACGGGGGCACCTTGGGTGCAAAGTCAGCGGCCTGGCGATCACTCGCTCATCGGCGAGACCGCGACGTCACCGACCCCCAGCAACAGCGCGCACAACGCGGGATGACCGTGCGCTGCGCGCACCGCGGGATGACCGCAAGGTTGCTGGCCGCGTCGATGCGCACGCAGCAGGCGTTGCTCGTTGCTCCGAGTGGGTCCCGATCCCATCACTATCTCTGTAGCTGATCGTTGGGCAGGCAGGGTGATGAGGTGCACCCGAGCGACGGCCAGCGCAGCAACAGCTTCTTCCTGCCGCCGACGCGGCGCTGGCCCCTCCTGGGGCAGATCGGGTGGTGGGTGCTTGCCGCCTTGGTCGGTGGCGTCTGCGGCTACGCCTTCGTGAGCGCGTCAGGATGGGCCGGCTCTGAGGTACCCGTCGGGACAGTGGTCGGGGGCGGCGCAGCTGTGGCCGTGGTGAGCGTGGTGGCGCACCTGGGCATCCACCCTTGGTGGGGGCCTGCGCTGGTCTGGGCGGCCTTTGTGGTGGGCACGTTGCCGCCGCTGGCCTTGGAGGACGCGCTGTGGCTGGTGGCCGCGGCCGTGCTCGGTGGCCTGGTGGCTGGGTACGTGGCAGTGGTGAACCTGGGGGTTCTGGCTGTTCGAGCTCTAGTGCGGCGGCGCGGGTGGGCTGAGAGTCGGTAGGCCTCGCACCCACGGCGGGTGGGTGCTCAGCGACGTCCTGACGCGCGGGATGACCGCGAGATCACCCACTCGGCTCATCGTCGCTAGGGAGCCGTGGCGTGCGAACGAGCAGCCGCGACGATGAGGCTGTGATCTGGATGCTGTGGCTAATGCCGGCGGCTCTGTGCTCGGGTCTGTCCGGTTGGTCCCATGCGCGGCCTGCTCCCGTTCGAGCCTCATGGGAGACAGACCACCGCCAGCACGGCTGGCCGCGACTCTTCGACTTCGCTGCTCTCCTGTTCATCACCATGGCGGGGGTGGCATCAGCTGACTCGACGCTGCCCTTCTGGGTTCGGTTGGCGATCATCTTGGTGACTGCGGTGGTGCCGTACCAAGCGATCCACGCCGTGGTGGGGCGCGGCAGGAGCAGGCCTGCGCGGGACCGATCCGATCGGTGAGGCTCACGCTGCTCTGACTCATCACCCTGATCGCGGCATAACCGTGTGGTCGCGCGGTGCGCGGGATGACCGTGCGCCCGCGCACACCGCGCCATGACCGTGCGCAGCGCGGCTCGCGCCATGCACCTGGGCATCTCCGCCGGACGCTGGCGTGCAGGGTGGGGATCGAGCTGCGCTTCCGGATGATCAGATCGTGTAGCCGACCGCCGCAGTGGCGCTGCGGACCAGGTCGTTGGTCGAAGGCCAGCTCACGCCACTGAGGTTGACCAGCAGGCTCATCGACGCCTTCCGCGGCTCAGTCCAGTCGATGTCGTCCTCCTGGGGCAAGGGGTCTCCTTCCGGCACCGGCTCTCCCACGAGGAGGTCCGCGTCAAGGTCGACGCCGTTCAGCTCGTTGTCGGCACCGTCGTCGGCGCGGAAGAGTGGGTCGAAGTCGCGGCCCAGTTTGCCGTCCACCAGGTAGCGAAAGCGCATGACGGCGTTGATGTTCCAGTACACGCTGATGTAGCGACTCGGAACGGGCGTCGATGTGCTGGGCTCAAAGTTCGACCCGGCGAAGCCGTTGGGCTCGAACACCCAGGTCCAGCCCTCATGCGTCCCGGCGAAGGCGATCTCGGGGTACTCAACCTGCTCGTCAAGACCCCAGGGCGCATCCAGCCAGTGCTCGACCTCCCGAGCGGGGGCGATGTCAGTGACCGCATCGGGCACTAGCACTTGCAGAGCCTGGACGGGTGTCAACCCCTGCACGATCGTGAAGCACCGCTCCGAGTCGTCATCCCACTCCAGCTCACGCTCCGACTGCTCCAGCATGAGGACGATCATGGCAGGACCACCCGACAGAACACCTGAATCCATCGCTCGCTCATCGACAAGACCGCGAGGTCGTCGACGTCCTGGCCAGCGCCATGACCGTGACGTCGACGGCCGGAGACAGGGTTCAGCCGGGCCCCGCGGTCACGTCTGCTCAGCGTCGTGTTCTGGGTGGTTGAGGCCGTCTTGACCGGCGGCCTCGAAGCCGGGCCAGCCAGAGCGATGCACAGCATCGGCGCGGCGCCGGTAGTCGTCCTCGTCGATCGCGACCAGCCACTCCGGCCCCATGACGCCGTCGTGCTGGAAGGTGCCCTGAACGTCGATCCAGTCCACGCAGTCGTGCTTCTCTCCGCTGCTGGTGACCCTGCCCGGGTGGCCCGGTTGCAGGACCAGCAGTTCGGCGACGTGGCCGTCGCCGATGAAGCGAACTGGAGTCCCCGCGGGGAAGGCTTCACCACCGGTGATCCAGAGGTCTTCGGACCAGGTGGCCATCGCCTGCTCGTCCTGCCAGGGGAAACCGGCCCAGCCCGAAGCCCGCAGCCGCTCGCTGGCGCGCTGGTGTTCCTGCTCGGTGATCAGTCCATCCAGTCGGGGTCGAGGCGGCCGTTGTACTGCAGGACCTCGGGCGCATCGGTCCAGTCGATGACCGCGTGGGCCTCATCGGCAGTGATGAGCAGCCCGGTGTGGCCCGGTTGCAGGTGCAGCCGGCGGGTGGCGTCGTCGGGGCCGCGCCAGCGCACGTAGCTGCTCATGGGCAGGCGGTCCAGGCGGTGGTAGGGGTGCGGCTCGGCCCGCCAGGCGGTGAGGAAGTGCCCGTCGTCGAGGGGGAAGCCGGGCCAGCCGGAGGCGCGCAACTGCTCGACGGCGTGGTGGTGCTCTCGCTCGGAGACGACCTCCAGCCAGTCGGCCTGGAGGTGACCGTGGTGCTGGCGGATGCCGCCGGTGTCCGAGGAGGCGTCGGCCCAGTTGATGAGTGTGCTCCTCGCCGCCGTAGACGAGGAAGCCGGGGTGTCCGGGTTGCAGGTGCAGCCGGTGGGCCACCTCCTCGGGGCCGCACCAGCGGACGAAGAGGTGGTGGGTCCACTCATCCAGGCGGGGGTGGGTGCGAGGGCTCGGTGTCTCGTTCACCGCTGGTCTTCTTGCCGCCTCGGCCTGGTCGGGTAGCGGGCGCTACCGCTCACCAGGTGGGCGACTTGATCGAGGTAGCGGCGATGGCAGGGAGGGACCCAGCTTGACCTCTTCGCACGCCGTGAGAAAGCCACACCGGTGAAGCTGTTGGGCAGCCGATGAGAGAGCGTCGCGCCGGGCACCTCGGCACAGCCTGGCCGGGCCGTTGCCGTGGAGGAAGTCAACGAGTAGCCGATGTCTGCCCTGTCCCTGGTGGCGCGCACCCACGGCAGGCACGGGTGAACCTGGGGGGCCTGCAGACCGCAGCCGGTTCCGCCGCGCGTGCCTGGACCGCTCCGCGTCTTCGGGCCACGACGATCGGGCTGCGGGTGCTGCTCTCCTTCAGGCCGGCACGGTCTCGGCCTTGGCCGAGATGGCTGCCGCGCTCTTCCACGTCGCCAGGCGCTGGGCGTAGAGGGGTTCGACGGTCTGCAGACCGAAGGTGCCGAAGAACACTCGCAGCGGAGCGTCTTCGGCGTCCACGACGTCGAGCAGGGCGGCTCCGACACCTGCGGGATCGGGCGAGGGGAAGGTGGCGAAGGCTGCTCCGACGGTCTCGTGGACCTGGGCGTAGTCGGGCGAGGGAGTGCTGTACGTCGCGTTGGCGCTGAAGCCGGTGTTGAAGGCTCCTGGCTCGACGATGGTGACCTTGACGCCGAACCCGGAGACTTCCTGAGCCAGGGATTCCGAGTACGCCTCGAGGGCCGCCTTGGACGCGCTGTACCCACCGGTCGTGGGGAAGGCGGCCACCCCCAGCAGGCTGGACAGCATGACGATGTGGCCGCTGCCCTGGGAGCGCAGGTGGGGCAGTGCCGCCTGGGTCACCCACAGCGGGGCGAAGACGTTCACCTCGAACTGCGCCCGCAGAGCGTCCTCGGTCAGGTCCTCGACCACCCCCATCAGTCCGGAGCCGGCGTTGTTGACGATGACGTCGAGCCGCCCGAAGTGGTCGTGGGCGTGGTTCACCGCGCGCTTCACCCCGGCGCGGTCGGTGACGTCGAGGGTCAGGGGGAGGACTGCCTCGCCGTACTGCGACGACAGGTCCGTGAGGGCGGCGCTGTCGCGGGCGGTGGCCGCGACTCGGTCGCCGCGCTGCAACGCGGCTTCGGCGAAGCGTCGGCCGAAGCCGCGGGAGGCGCCGGTGATGAACCAGGTCTTGGACATGGGAACTCCTCGGAAGGTTGCGGAACGTCATCCAGGAAAAAGACGCTACCTCTATCTGAGACGAAGTATCAAGCTGCTACCCGATGTCTTAGACTCGCTGCGTGACTCCTCGACCGCACGTCAGTCGCGAACCCTCGACCCGCCGCGCCGAGCCCCCCGCTTCGCTGCGGGACCGCACACGTCAGGCCATGCGCGAGGAGGTCAGCGCCGTGGCGTTCCGCCTCTTCGCGGAGCAGGGCTTCGACGCCACCACCGTCGAGCAGATCGCGGCGGAGGCCGGGCTGTCGCGAGCCACGTTCTTCCGCTACTTCGGCACCAAGGACGACGTCGTCCTCGACGCCTTCGCCCGCTCCGGGCACGAGGTCACCAAAGCCCTGCGCACGCGACCCGACGACGAGCACCCGTGGACGTCGCTGCGGCGCAGCTTCGACGTGATCACCGACGCCGAGCTCGACGATCCCGAGGGGACCAGGAAGTTCATGGCCCTCCTCAGCGACGCCTGCGCCCTCATGACCCGGCAGTGGGAGAAGACCCAGGGCTGGGAGAGCCAGATGGCTCCGGAGATCGCCCGCCGACTGCCCGACGGGTCTCAGCTCCGAGCGCACGTCATGGCCGCCGCAGCCATCTCCTGCCTGGACGCGGCCACCGACGCCTGGACCGCCGGCGGAGGAGAGGCGTCACTGGCCCAGCTTCTGGACCAGGCCATGACCGCACTGGGAGACCTGAACCCGGCCTGAGCGGCTCCCCTGCCATTCTCCACGGCGCCGACGAAATCATGCCCGACGGCACGACCTCGCGGGGGTACCCGCTGGTCCGTGGCAGCGACACCGAGGCCTGGCGCATCCGCCGACGCCGGCAACGGCTAGCCCCGGTGCAAGGGCGCACGGCTCTGCGTCGTGGCCCCTTCGTCGCCCGGCTGGCGCCATGACCGTGACCTCGCCCGCAGGGTGGGATGGCCGCGCGACTAGATCAGGGGCAGAGCCTGCGACAGGACGACGAGGGACATGGACACGACTCCCAGCTCATGACCTGTCGTCCACCCCTTCTCCCCGCGCCGGCACCGCCGTTTGACGTCAACGAGGGAGACGACGATCAGAGCGAGAGCACCAAGGATGAGCACGACGTTGCCCCAAGGCCGAAACACGATCGGCATCGTCGCTGGTACGACATGCAAGGGCACCTCGCGGCGCGCATGTGAGTGACCGGTCATCGGCGACATGTGCGTGATCATCGTGCTCGTTCTGCATCCGGACATCGGCAAGACCGTGAGGTCGTCGAGCACGCGGACGGCGGGATGACCGGTGGATCAGCTGTGTGCTCGTCGCGGCAAGCCAGGTCCGTGGACAGCACCTGGGATGCGGAGGCCGATGCGGTCTACATCGACTTGTCGGGCGACTGCACCGACCCTGCGCTGGAGCAAGTCATCGTGGGTACGGGGTCCAAGGAGTACGAGGTCATCCTGGACTTCAGTACCGCCGGTCGTCTGCTGGGAGTCGAGGTGCTGGGCGCTGGCACTGCTCTGGACCCGAGTCTCCTTCGGACGCTGCGTCGCATCGACGGACCAGCAGAAGCGCACTGAGCGCTACGACCGTGACGTCGTGGTCACTGTCGGACAGCGTTCCCACACGGGGACTTGGTCCGACTTAGTCCTCACCGTGGAGCCGTGACGCAGACGGTGAACGTGCACGAGGCGAAGACGCACCTGTCCCGACTGCTCGAAGCGGTCGAACGGGGCGAAGACGTGGTGATCGCCCGCTACGGCAAGCCCGTAGCCCGCCTGGTGCCCGCCCGCTCGCACGGAGCGCGCCGTCCCGGGGCGTGGAAGGGGCGAGTGGTCATCGCCGACGACTTCGACGACACCTCCGAGGACCTGGTGTCCGCCTTCGGCGACGGCGACGTCGAGCCGCACCTGTGACGGCTCTGCTGCTCGACACCCGCGTCCTGCTGTGGTGGTTGAGCGGTGACGAACGCCTGCCCGGGCGCATGCGGGTCGCCGTGGCCGACGGCGAGAACGAGGTGTTCGTCTCCGCCGCGTCGGCGTGGGAGATGTCGATCGAGGCTGCGCTCGGCGAGCTGACCGTCCCGGACGGCCTGCGCGAGGAACTGCAGCAGCGGGGGTTCAGCGAGTTGCCGGTCACCGTGGACGACGGCTTGGCCGCCGGTGCCCTACCCCGCCACCACGACGATCCCTTCGACCGGGTGCTCATCGCGCAGGCCTCCCGGCGCGGGCTGCGACTGCTCACCCTCGATCGACGCTTCGGGGACTACGACGTTCGACTCCTGTGACCCCGCGAGCATCCGCGCGAGCATCATGGCCGGATGAGCAGCGGCGTCGCTGACGCACCGGAGAGCCGACCCGTCTCCCCGGCCGCGGTGCTGGCCGTGGCCCTGCTGCTGCTGGCCGTCGGGACGTCGGCGTGGGTCGTGTGGCAGCTGACCGCTGACGGCCGCGCGCCGGTGGCCTTCCGGGAACGCTCGGCCTTGCCGCAGTGCGCCCCGATCACCGTCCCGCAAGGTCAGTCCACCCCGGTGACCCTGCAGGACTGCCTGCTCAGCCCCGGCGCCCAGCACGACGGCGCAGAGGTGCTGGTCACCTCCTCGACCACCGAAGGAGACCCGGTCAAGACCTACTACCGGGTGCTGCCCGGTGGAGCCGTGGAGGTCTTCACCGACGCCACTGCGGACGCGTTCGGATCCGAGGGGTGGAGCCACACGCGCTGCCCTGACGTCGCGGCGTTGGGGAGCGGGGAGGACTGCCGGCCGGCGTGAGCGACGTCCACGACAGCGGGACGACCGGTGGATCGCTCGGACCCGAGCTGGACCGCGGTCAGGTACCTGGTCCGCGGACCTGACTCCCGCACGACGTGAGTTCCGTGGATCGCCGAACGGGCTGGTGAGTCGGTCGATGCGCACCTGGCGCCCGTGCCCGGTCTGCGGGAGCGAGGCTCGCGTCGAGCGGGTGCAGCGTCTGGGTGGTGGTGGCGAAGTCGTCGGCGAGGAGGCCGGAGGACTGACCTGTACGTGCGAGTGCGCGGGGGACCTGGCCCGCCACTCCCGGAGGGCGGGTCCGGCCGGCTCGACCCGCAGCTGGCTCGGCAGCTCTCGACCCCGACGACTCAGTCCCCCGGAGGTCACGACCGGGCGCCCGACGTCGGCACGATCGGCGGAACGACCCGGGGCCGGGGCCGGTCACTTCACAGCTGGGAGCGCAGGTCCTCCAGCCAGGCATCGGCGGTGCGGACCTGCTGGGCGAGCTTGTCGCGGCGTTCCTGCGCGGTGGCGATGAAGGTGCGCAGCTCCTGGGTGCGCTGCTCATCGCCGGGGGCGGTGGCCAGCTGGTCCAGGACGGCGATGAGGTGGCGCATGTCGTCCAGGGAGAACCCCAGCGGCTTCATCTGCCGGATCAGCAGCAGGCGCTGGACGTCGGCCTCGGTGTAGAGGCGGAAGTTGCCGGCGCTGCGGGTGGGGGTGAGCAGGCCCTCGTCGTCGTAGTGGCGCACCGTGCGGTGCGAGAGCTGGACCCGCTCGGCGACCTCGCCGATCTGCATGAGCCGCCCGGTCCGAGGGTCGGAGGCGTCGGCGATGTCCACCGCCGTAGTCAAGCACCCCCGGGTGGGGCTCGATCGCCCGGCGCCACGTGGAGGCCGGGCGTGGGCGGAGGGTGCCGTTCACCGCCGGTCACGGTCGAGGGCGCAGGGCACGGGGGGTGCGGGTGACCCAGGCGGCGTTCTTCCACCCCAGCGCGGGCCGCTCCACCAGCAACCAGGAGGCGGTGGCGACCGCCGCGGTCACCGCCAGCCCCAGGGCGAGGAACGGCACCGCGTTCAGGGCGGCCGCGCCGAGGGCGAACAGCAGCTGGGCGATCGGCCAGTGCCAGACGTACGTGCCGTAGGACAGGTCCGCGCGCAGGTGCGGGCGCCACGGGCAGCGCACCACCGCCCACAGGCACAGGTAGGCGAACGCGGGCCCGGCCAGGGCGCGGTAGTCCGGCAGGGCGACCAGCCCGACGAGGACCAGGACCAGGCTGAGCGCGGCCACCCACCCGCGCACCGGGATCCGGTCGGCGAACAGGTGCCCGCCGGCGCCCAGCAGGAACACGAAGCTCAGCCGCAGCATCAGCTCCGAGCCCAGCGGGTTGAACCCGGCGGTCGCGGCGACGGTCAGCGCCCACAGGGCGACCAGCAGGGTCAGCACCAGCCACCGCTGCCGGCGCAGGACGCCCAGCACGCCGAGGGCCGCGACGATCGCGTAGCAGGACGCCTCGAAGAACAGCGTCCACAGCGCCCCGTTGACCACGTCCGGGGCGCCGCCGCCGGTGGGCAGCCCGGCGATGCCGAACTGCTGGATCTGCAGGAACGCGTTGCGGCTGAGGTAGTCCAGCGCCGAGGCCGGGCCGGCGAACACCGAGGCTGCCGGGCGTCCCTCGAGCACGGCCAGCAGCGGGGCGACGACCAGGGCCGTCAGCAGCAGGGACAGCCAGAACCCGGGCAGGATCCGCAGGGCCCGGTGCCAGGCGAAGCGGCGCAGGGAGCCCAGGCGCAGGTAGCTGCGGGTGACCAGGAAGCCGCTGAGGACGAAGAACGCGTCCACGGCCAGGCTGCCCAGGTCGGTGGAGCCGGTCCGGGGCTGGTGGCCGGTGCCGATGAGCAGGGTGTGCACCACCGCCACCGTGGTCGCCAGCGCCAGCCGCAGCAGGTCCAGGGCGTTGCTGCGCGGGTCGAAGGCCTCGGCCAGTGTCTGCCGGGCCTGGCTGCGCGCCCGCCCGCCGGGCCCGCTCGTCGAGGGTGCTCCGGGGGCGGGGGTCGGCCCCGGGGAGCGGCCGCCGGGACCGGACGGCCGGTCGGAGCGACGTCGCGACGGGATCGCCGGCGCAGCCGGTGACCCCCTGGTCCAGCCGTGCTGGAGCCGGACGTCGGGGTGGTGGGCGCGGCGGCCGGCGGGTCGGCCGGGATTGGTGCTCACTCGTCCTCATCTCATCGACTCGGGTGGGAACGGTTGGGGGACAACGCGGTGCGCGACGTCCACGGGTGCCCGGCGGGCACGGGGACGTCGCCTCTGCGCCGTCAGCGACCCCGACTCTACCCTTACGTTAGGGTAGAGTTGGGAGCAGGACGAGACGCCGTCGACCGATCGGGTCACCCCTTCACGAAGTCGTCGCAGTCGGCACAGGAGCCAGCACGCTCCGGCGCGGCCGACGGGTGGGTGGAGAGGGGAGCGGCCCGGCACCCGTGCGCCGCTCGACCGCCTCGAGCACCGACCCACCCACCGACCGCGGGCGCCTGCGCCCCGCACCGGTGACGTCCCCGTGAACGGAGCACCCTTGGCCTTCCCCACCGCGGCCCCGGCCGCCCCGGCGCCGGCCGCCCGGCACCACCGGCCCCCGTGGCTGTCACCCCGGGTCCTGCGCACCGAGGCCCTCGCCGGCCTCGTCGTGGCCCTGGCCCTCATCCCGGAGGCGATCTCCTTCTCCGTCATCGCCGGTGTCGACCCCCGCGTGGGGCTGTTCGCCTCCTTCACGATGGCCGTCTCCATCGCCTTCCTGGGCGGGCGGCCGGCGATGATCTCGGCGGCCACCGGCGCGGTCGCCCTGGTCATCGCGCCGGTGGTGCGTGACCACGGCCTGGGCCACCTGCTGGCCACCGTCGTCCTGGCCGGTGTGCTGCAGGTGGTGCTGGGTCTGCTGGGGGTGGCCAAGCTGATGCGGTACGTGCCGCGCAGCGTGGTGGTCGGCTTCGTCAACGCCCTGGCCATCTTGATCTTCGTCGCGCAGGTGCCGCACGTGCGCGACGTGCCGTGGATCGTCTACCCGATGATCGCCGCGGGCATCGCGCTGATGGTCTTCCTCCCCCGCCTGACCCGGGCCGTCCCGGCTCCGCTGGTCGCGATCGTGCTGCTGACCGTGGTCACCGTGGCCGCCCACCTGACCGTTCCCGACGTCGGCGACGAGGGGGAGCTGCCCGACAGCCTGCCCTTCCCGCTGCTGCCGGACGTGCCGCTGAACCTGCACACCCTGGGCGTCATCGCCCCCTACGCGCTGGGCATGGCGCTGGTCGGGCTGATGGAGTCGCTCATGACGGCCAAGCTCGTCGACGACGTCACCGGCACCCCTTCGCGCAAGGGCCGCGAGGCCTGGGGCCAGGGCGTGGCCAACGTCATCACCGGCTTCTTCGGCGGGATGGGCGGCTGCGCGATGATCGGGCAGACGATGATCAACGTGAAGGCCGGCGCCCGCACCCGCGCCTCGACGTTCCTGGCCGGGGTCTTCCTGCTGGTCCTGGTCGTCGGCCTGGGCGACGTGGTGGCCCGCATCCCGATGGCCGCCCTGGTCGCGGTGATGATCGTGGTGGCGGTCGGCACCTTCGACTGGCACTCGGTCCACCCGGCCACGCTGCGCCGCATGCCCGGGAGCGAGACCGCCGTCATGGTCGCCACCGTCATCGTCGTGGTCGCCACCGACAACCTGGCCATCGGCGTCGTCGTCGGGGTCCTGATCGCCGCCCTGCTGTTCGCTCGCCGCGTGGCGCACCTGGTCGAGGTCACCAGCGTCCTGGACCCCGCCGGGACCACCCGCGTGTACTCGGTGTCCGGCGCGCTGTTCTTCGCCTCCTCCAACGACCTGGTCACCCGGTTCGACTACCCCGGCGACCCGCAGGACGTGGTGATCGACCTGTCTGCCGCGCACGTCTGGGACGCCTCCACCGTCGCTGCGCTGGACGCGATCCGGACGAAGTACGCCGCCCGGGGCAAGACGGTGCACGTCACCGGCCTGAACGCCGACAGCTCCGCCCGCCTCGAGCGACTGGCCGGTCACCTCGGCAGCGGGCACTGACCAGCTGCCGACCAGCTGGCCGGGAGCCGGCTCCCGAGGACTCCCGCGCCGTGACCGGCGATGCCCGCGGTGACGTCCTGGAGGAGCGCATCGACGCCTCCCACCTCCTCGACACCGACGCCCTCAGGGCCGCCGTCCGCGCCACGGCGCAGGCGTCCCCGCAGAGCTTCGCCCCGCTCACCTGAGGGAGCACCAGCCCGACCCCCGCTCGGGACAGCACCCGGCTCCCGGCGCGCGCGGTGGGTCGACCCGTCGAGCCGTCGCTCGTCCCGGCAGCGACCGTCCTCAGGGGTGGTCAGCTTCGTCGGTGGGGCAGCGGGAGGGTCCACCGTCCAGCCGGTGGCAGACCACTCCGTCGGCGGACGTCGTCGCGCGGGCCGTCCAGCACGCTGGGCGGGTGCGCACCGCCTCCCAGCTCGCCCTCGCAGCCGCTTGCCTGCCGCTCCTGCTCACCGGCTGCACCTCGACAGCGCAGGCGGACGCGGACGCCGACGCCCGAGCCGCCGACGTCGGCCGCTCCCTGGACCGCACCGCGAGCGGCAGCGGCGACCTCGACGACGTCGTGGGTTTCGCCCTGCGCGACGGGCAGGGTGCGACGTGGCCGGCAGTGGAGCTGCTGGAGGTGGCGCCCGGACCCGGCGGGACGGTCGAAGGCACCGTCGTGGAGGTGCGCGTCACCGGGTACGGGGCTCCCGGTGGCGGTCGGGGTTTCGACCTCGGCCCGGACCAGGCTCCGTCGACGCGGAACTGCTACCGCTACGTGCTGCGCCCGTGGGGCGTCGACGTCCACCCGAGCACCGGGGAACCCCTCGCCGAGCGGATCGACCGAGGCTGCGAGCAGCGCGAGGTCATCGACGTGCCGGAACCGCCGCCGGTGCCGCACCTGACGGACGCGGACACCGAGGCCCTGCGGGCAGCGCTGGACCGACCCGGCGCCGCGGCGGTGCGGGCGGCGTTGGACGCTGCGCCGCGTCCCGGTGTGCGGGTCGACGTGGGGGTGCACGACGGCTGGGTGGGGGCGGCGCTGTCCGCGGCTCCCCGCGGCAGCGGTTGCGTGCTGGGTCGGCGCGGACCGGACGGGCAGGTGCAGGTGTGGGTCCCGCCCGCTGTGCTCGTCCAGCCGGGTGAGAGCAGTTGCGACGCGTGGACGGCCGCCGCAGGGGGTGCGGTGGTGCCACCGCACTAGGTCCCCGACCTGCAGCGTCGAAGCGTCACCCGGGTGCACCCTCTCACCGACGCTCTCGCCGGTCCCCGGCCGTCGACCGTCAGCCGCTGATGCTCACCGCGCCCACGGCCGTGACGCGACCCGCGCCGTAGGTGTCGAACCAGGCCTCGACGACGTCGAAGGACGACTGGTCCTCGCCCACGAGCAGCGTCGCCCGGCCCAGCGGGCCGGAGGCGAGGGCGTCGACGAGGTGACCGGTGAGGCCCGGGGCGAGGACGACGTCCTCGGCGGGCAGCCCGGCGTCCACGGCTTCCACGGCCACCGCCGCGGCCGTCCCGTAGCGGTCCTCCCCGGCGGCGCGGTGCGGGGTGGGCAGCGGGGCCAGCGCCTCGGGGAACACGCCCTCCGGTCCGCCCGCGACCGTGGTCGTCGTGACCCCCAGCGCCCGCAGCGCGTCCCCGGCGGGGATCGGGTCGTCGTCGGCGACGAGGACGAGGGGTTCGCCGAGGCGGGCGGCCGGGCCGGCGGCGGCGAGCGCGTCGACGAGGTGGGCGTCCTCGCCGGAGGCCGCCCAGCCGTGTGTGGCCGCCGGCAGGAACGCGGCGACCGCCCGGGACGTCGCGTAGCGGTCGGCCCCGGCGATGCGCTGCACGTCGGTGACCCCCAGGGTCTGCAACCGCTTCGGGGTGAGGGCCGACAGGGCGTCGTCGCCGCCGACGACCACCACGGACCGCACGGCGTGGTCGCGCAGGTAGGCGGCCGTGGCCGCCGGGACGTCGTCGCGGGTGGCGAGCAGGAGGGGCGCGGCCAGGCTGCGGGCCAGCGGCGCGGCCGACAGGGCGTCGACGAGGTGGCGGTCCTCACCGCTGACGAGGACGGCCACGTCGGCCTCGGGGAACCCGTGCTCGGCGATCGCGGCGGCCGTGGCGAACCGGTCGGCGCCGGACAGCTCGACGACCTGGTCCGGGGTTCCGCTGGGCAGCGGTGCGCCGCGGTAGGCGGTCCCGCACCCCGGGTGCTGCACCGGCGGGGCCGGGACGCACGCCGGGGTCAGCGTCTCGAACCCGGGTTCGGGGGCGGCGGACGCGGCCGCCGGCACGGCCAGCGCCAGGGCCGACAGCAGGGCGACGGGCAGGGCGCGGCGGGCGCTCGGGCGGGGCACGGTTCCTCCTGGGGTCGGCTGGGGCGCCAGTGTGGCAGCTGCGGGCCCCGCCGCGGGCGGGTTTTCCCGGGCTGCGGCGGGCGGCGGACCGGGGCAGGATCAGCCCGTGCCCAAGCGCAGCGCCGGGATCCTCCTGTTCCGCCGGACCGGGGCGGGAGTGGAACTCCTCGCGGCCCACATGGGCGGACCGTTGTGGGCGCGCAAGGACGAGCACGCTTGGTCCATCCCCAAGGGGGAACCTGAACCCGGCGAGGAACTGCTCACCGCGGCCCGCCGGGAGTTCTCCGAGGAACTGGGCCTGCCCGTGCCCGACGTCGACCTCGTCGAGCTGGGGGAGTCGACCCAGTGGAACCGGAAGGTCGTGACGATCTGGGCGGGTGAGGCCGACCTCGACCCGGCGGCCGTCGTGCCCGGCACGTTCACCATGGAGTGGCCGCCGCGCTCGGGCCGCACGGGGGAGTTCCCCGAGATCGACCGGGTCGCGTGGCTCACCCCCGACGAGGCCCGCGGCAAGCTCGTGGCGGGGCAGGCCGTGTTCGTGGACCGGTTGCTGGGGCTGCTCGGCCCGGCCGGAACGCAGTAGGTCGACGGGAGCGCGCCGCCCCCGACCGCTCCTGGCGTCGTCGGGGCCGAGGCCGCGGGGCCGGCCCGTCCCGGGGGACCGGGGAGGGAAAACCGGTGGCCTGGGCGCGGTGGACCCGCCTAGCGTGAGCAGCACGAGAACCCGCGGGACCGGGCGAGGACCCGGCCGCCGGTCACCCGCCACGACCTCCGCCGACCCGACGAGGAGTTCCCGTGCGCCCTGTTCTCCGGCCTCCCCCCGGACCCGCCGCACCGCCCTGCCCGGCCGCGTGCGCGATCTGCGCGCTGGAGGCCGCGCGGCCGCCCGCCACCCCGGTCACCGTCGCCCTGCTGCGGCGCCTCGCCGTGCGGTCGCGCCGGCGCCGCAGGGTTTCCCGCCCGCAGGGCCCGGGGCCGTGGCCGCTGTCGGCGTGGTGGGGGGAGGCCCTGGGGTGAGTTCCCTCCCGCGCCCTCCCGTGGTCGGACGTCCCCGGCCCGTGGTTCCACCCCTGGTCTGACGCCCCGCGGTGACCGCGTGCGGCAGGGTCGGCGGCGTGCTGCGAGACGTCGGGACGTGGGTCGCCGTGCTGGGTTCCCTCGGTGGTGCGCTGGTCCCCCTGCGGGGGCCGCGGGGGCGCCGGTGGGTTTCCCTGCTCGTCCCCGTCCTCGCCGTCGTCGCGGGGTTCCTGCTGAACTCCCTCGACGGGGGACCGCGGTGGCAGCTGCTGCCCCTGCTGGTCGCCGCGGTCCTGGCTGTCGCCCGGTTCGTGGCCGGGCGACGCCGGGTGAGGTTCCCGGCGGCCGCGGCCGCGGTGGTCGCGACGTTCGCGGGAACCCTCGCGGTCTGGGCTTTCCCGCCGCTGCGGGTTCCCGGACCCACCGGCCCGCACCCCGTCGGGACCACCGAGGTCTCCTGGGACGGCCCCGTCCCGGACTGCCCGGCGTCGACCGTCGTCGCGCAGGTCTGGTACCCCGCCGCCACCGCCGGGGAACCCGCGCCCCACCTGGGCCGCGACCGCGCCGAGTCCCGGCAGGTCGCCGCGGCCCTCGCCGGGACGTTCGGGGTCCCGGGGTTCCTGCTGCGCGAAGCGGTCGTGGCCCGGTCCCCGGCGGCGGACGGGACCCCCGTGGCGGCCGGGCGGTTCCCCGTGGTGCTGTTCTCCCCCGGGGACGCCTCCGTGCGTCGGCAGAACTCCGCGTGGGCCACCGCGCTGGCCGCCGGCGGCCGCGTCGTCGTCGCCCTCGACCACCCGTGCGACTCCGCGCTCGTCGTGGAACCCGACGGGGACACCGTCCCCACCCGCGTCCGCAGCACCGGCGACGACGCCCGCGACCAGGCCGCCGCGGACCGCCAGGTCGGGGTGCGGGCCCGGCAGCTGTCCTCGGCCCTGGACGAACTCACCCGCCGCAACGCCGCCGACGGGCTGCTGCGCGGCCACCTCGACCTCAGCCGCGTCGCCGCGACCGGCCACTCCCTCGGCGGGGCCGCCGCCCTGCGCGTCGCGGCGGACGACGACCGCGTCGACGCCGCCGTCGACCTCGACGGCCTGCCGCGCGGCGCCGACGGCCTCGACGTCCCCGTGCTGTTCCTCGTCGCCGGCCGCGGCACCGGGAACCCCGACGCCGACGCCGCGTACGCGCGCGCCGTCGAGGCCGTCGCGGCGCGTTCCCCGGCGGCGCGGGTCCAGCGGGTCCCCGGCGCCGCGCACCTGACGTTCACCGACGCCCCGCTGTTCCTGCCCCCGGTCCCCTCCGTCGTCGGTTCCCTCGGGCGGGAGGAGTCCGTCGCCGTGACCGTGCGGGCCACCGAGGAGTTCCTCGGGGAGTTCCTCGACCCGCGGTGAACGGGTCCCCGCCCGGCGGGATCGGTCCCGTCGATGCCGGTCATCACCGGCACGTGGTTGCGCGGTTCCCCGCGCACCGGCCACCGTGACCGGGTGAGCAGTCCGCGCGAGGAGGCGTCCCCCGGCGCCCGTCCCGTCCCCGGCCAGGTCCCCGGTCACGTTCCCGGTCAGGTGGAGGGGAAGGTCGTCCTCGTCACCGGCGCCGGCCGCGGTCAGGGAGCGGCCGAGGTCCGGGCCCTGCGCGCCGAGGGGGCCACCGTCGTCGGGGTCGACCTGACCGCCGCCCCCGACGAGGACCTCGCCGGCGCCGAGTACCGGCGCCTCGACGTCACCGACGAGGAGGGCTGGGCCGAGCTCGTCGGCGACGTCGCCGCCCGGTACGGCCGCGTCGACGGCCTGGTCAACAACGCCGGCACCACCTGGCGCGCGCGGCTGGCCGAACTGCGGGCCGCCGACGCGCACCGCGTCCACGCCGTGAACGCCGTCGGCCCGCTGCTGGGCATCCAGGCGTGCCTGCCCCACCTGCGGCCGGGTTCGTCCATCGTCAACGTCGGTTCCACGGCCGCCCTGACGGGGCACTTCCCGGTGGCGTACACCATGAGCAAGTGGTCCCTGCGGGGACTGACGAAGGCGGCCTGCCTGGAACTGGGACCCCGCGGGATCCGCGTCAACCTCGTGCACCCCGGGTACGTCGAGACCCCCATGACGGCCTCGGCCGCCCCGGCGTTCCGCGCCGCCAACGTCGCCGAGACCCCGCTGGGGCGGACCGGCACCGTCGAGGAGGTCGCCCCGCTGGTCGTCTTCCTGCTCAGCGACCGGGCCTCGTTCATCACCGGCGCCGAGATCCCCGTCGACGGCGGGCTCACGGCGCACGGCGGGGTGAAGTCGATCTCCGACGCCGTGCGGGGGGCTGGCACCCTGGGCGGGTGAGCACACCCCCCGCGCGGTCCGGGACCTGGGGCCGGCGCCTGGAGGTCACCGGCTGGGCGCTGGGGACCGTCGCGGGTGTCGTGCTCTCCGTCGGCGACGCCCTGGAACGGGACTGGTGGCGGCTGGCGGCCACGGTCGTCGTGACCGCGCTGTTCGCCCGGCGCCTGCTGCGGGCCGTGGGTCCCGGTTCGGCGGCGCGGCGCGGCGGGGAGGCCCATCGGCGGCGGGAGGCCGAGGAGGCCCGGCGCGCGATGACGCCCGCGCGCGTCCGGGCGCTGGCCGAGCAGCACCGGCTGGACCCGGGGACGTCGGCGGGCAGGGCCGAACTCGTCAGGGCGCTGCGGGCGGCGGACCCGCGCCTGGGGCTGCTGGACGCCACGGCCCTGGTGGACGGGCTGGGCCGGTAGAGCGCCGGTGGGCGCGTCCCCGTGCCGGGGGCCTCAGGCGCCCCGGGGCGCTCGCGCCGTGCTGCCGCGCGGGACGATCCGCAGCGGCAGGTCCTCGCGCGTCCCCGCGGGGCGGCGGCCGTCGAGGACGTCCAGCAGCAGCTGCACCAGCCGGTGCCCCATCTGCCGGGGGGCCAGGTCGACCGCGGTGACGTCCAGCGCCTCGATGGCGGGCCCGCCGGCGTAGGCGGCGAACAGCAGGTCCTCGGGGACCCGCAGCCCGCGCGCGCGGACGGTCTCCAGCGCGGTGACGGCGCTGCCGTCGGGCACGGCCAGCAGGGCGTCGGGCGGTTCCGGGGCGTCGAGGAGCGCGGTGACGGCCTCCCGGACGCGTTCGGGCCGGGCGGTGAGGCCGACCTCGACCGCCAGCGGGGGCACCGAGCGCTGCGCGCACCAGCGCTGGTGGGCCCGGTGCGCGTCCTGGCCGTAGGCGGTCTCCTGCCCGGGGGTGAGCACGGCGACGCGCCGGGCCCCGGCCGCCTCGAGGTGGTCCAGGAGCTCGGTGACCACCGCGGCGTGGTCGCTCTCGACGCGGCCGGCGTGCTCGGCCGACGGCGTGGGGTCCCGTTCGCACGTGACGACGGGCAGGCCGGCGCCGGCCAGGGACCGGACGACGGGGTCGTCCAGGGCGGGGTCGGCGACGACGACGCCGTCGACGTGCAGCCCGCCGCGGGAGACCTCGACGGCCGGCAGCAGGGTGAGGGCGACGCCCTGGGCGTGCGCGGCCTCGACCGCGCCCATGGCCAGCTGCATGTAGTAGGCCAGGCCCGCGGTGTGCTGCGGGGTGAGCAGCCCGACGGCGCCGGTGCGCCCGCGCCGCAGGTTCCGGGCGGTGAGGTTCGGGCGGTACCCCAGCTCGGCGGCGACGGCCGCGACGCGGCGGCGGGTGGCCTCGGGCAGGCGCCCGCGGCCGGACAGCGCGTCGGAGGCGGTGGTGGTGGACACGGCCGCGGCGCGGGCGACGTCGCGGAGCGTGGGCACGACCGCACGGTATCCCGAGTGCGCCGAACCCCTTGCAGGATCGTTCCTGCAGTGCTTTCCTCGGTGCTGCGCCCGACGCCGCGGTCGGCGTCCCCACCGAGAGGGAGAACCCGTGAGCGAACCGCCCGTCCCCGCGTCCGCCGCCCCGCCCGTGCGCCTGCGCCGGGTCCTCGGCGTGCCGTCCCTGGTGGTCTTCGGCCTGGCCTACATGGTCCCGCTGACCGTCTTCACGACGTACGGCATCGTCACCGACCTCACGGCCGGGCACCTGCCCCTGGCCTACGTCGTCACGACCGTGGCGATGCTGTTCACCGCCTACAGCTACGGGCGCATGGTCCGCGCCCGCCCCTCCGCGGGCTCGGCCTACGCCTACACCCGCACCGCCTTCGGGGCCCGCACCGGTTTCCTCGTCGGCTGGGCCCTGCTGCTGGACTACGTGTTCCTGCCGATGATCAACTACCTGGTCATCGGGATCTACCTGCACGAGGCGGTCCCCGCCGTCCCGGCGGCGGTCTGGGTGCTCCTGGCCATCGCGGTCGTCACGGGGCTCAACGTCCTCGGCATCGACACCGTCTCGCGGCTGAACGTCGTGCTGCTGGCCGTCCAGGGCGTGTTCCTGCTCGTCTTCGTCCTCGCGGCCGTGCGCGTGCTGGGCCGCACGGGCGCCCCGTCGCTGACGGCGCCGTTCTGGAGCGGTGACACGCACCTGCCCGCGATCCTGGCGGGGTCGGCGATCCTGTGCCTGTCGTTCCTGGGTTTCGACGCCGTCTCCACGCTGGCCGAGGAGGCCCGCGACCCCCGCCGCACCATCCCGCGGGCGATCCTGCTGTCCGCGCTCGTCGGCGGCGTCCTCTTCGTCGTCATCGCCTGGATCAGCCACCTCGTCCTGCCGGGCCACGCGTTCGCCGACGTCGACTCCGCCTCCCTGGACGTCATGGCCGCCGCCGGCGGGAAGTTCCTGCAGGTGTTCTTCACCGCCGCCTACGTCGCCGGCTGCTTCGCCTCCGCGATGGCCTCCCAGGCCAGCGTCTCCCGCGTCCTCTACGCGATGGGCCGCGACCGGGTCCTGCCCCGGCGGTTCTTCGGCGTCCTGCACGCCCGCTGGCGGACGCCCGTCGCGGCGGTCGTCGTGGTGGGGGTGCTGTCCTGCTCGGCGCTGCTCATCGGCCTGGAACTGGCCGCCGCGATGGTGAGCTTCGGGGCGCTGGTGGCGTTCTCCTTCGTGAACCTCTCGGTGGTCAAGCACTACGTGGTCGACCAGCACCGGCGGTCGGCGCGCGACGTCGTCCTGTTCGGCGTCCTGCCCGGGATCGGCGTCGTGCTGACCCTGTGGTTGTGGACCAGCCTGTCCGGCACCACGTTCGTCGTGGGGCTGACCTGGCTGGTCGTGGGTTTCGTCTACCTGCTGGGCCTCACGCGGGTGTTCCGCCGCCCCGTCCCCGAACTCGCCCTCGACGAGGCCGACGCCTCTCCCGCTGCGGCGGCGGCGCCCGTGGAGACCGCCCGGTGACCGCCTCCGCCGTCGGTGCGGGGACCACCGTCGCGGTGTGCCAGGTGGCGCTCGCCGTGGGCCGCCCCGAGGAGAACCTGGCCCGCGGGCTGGCGGCCCTGGACCGGGCCGCGGCCCGCGGGGCGCGCGTCGTCGTCCTGCCCGAACTGCTGCGCAGCGGGTACGTGTTCGAGTCCGCCGAGGAGGCGCGGGCGCTGGCCGAACCCCTCGACGGCCCGACCACCGCGGCCCTCACCGCCGCCGCGCGCCGGCACGGCCTCGTGGTGGCGGCCGGGCTGGCCGAGCGGGCCGACGACGGCACCCTGCGCAACAGCGCCGTCCTCGTCGACCCCACCGGGGTGCGCACCGTCTACCGCAAGGTGCACCTGTGGGACCGCGAGAGCGAGTTCTTCGTCCCCGGCGACCAGCCGCCGCAGGTCGTCGAGACCGACCTGGGGCGGCTGGCCCTGGTGATCTGCTACGACCTGGAGTTCCCCGAGTGGGTGCGCCTGGTGGGCCTGGCCGGCGCCGACCTCGTCTGCGCCCCGACGAACTGGCCCGGCCCGCGCCGCGGGGGCGGTGAACGGCCCATCGAGGTGGTGCAGGTCCAGGCCGGCGCCGCGGCCAACCGCATGTTCGTGGCCGCCTGCGACCGCACCGGCACCGAACGCGGCGTGGAGTGGGTGGCCGGTTCGGCGATCGTCGGGCCGGACGGCTACCCGCTGGCCGAGGCGGAGGCCGGGGGCGCCGAGCAGGTGCTCCTCGCCGACTGCCGGCTGGCCGAGGCCCGGGACAAGCGGGTGTCGGCGCGCAACCACGTGCACGCCGACCGCCGGCCCGCGCTGTACGGGCCGCTCACCGGCTGAGGGGCTCCATCCTGCCCTGCGCCGGGCGATGCCGACAACACTGAGAACTGGCTGGCGGACGCGGCCGGTACGGGCGTCACCGGGAGCGGTTCGCCTCGGCCGCCCGCCGTCGCAGTGACGTCGATGACCATGACATCTGCGTGCTTGAGGATGGTGTGCAGTCAAGCCGCCAGTCGCCTCACCTCCTCGGCGGCCCAACTGCACGTCTGCACCAGCGCACTTGGACGACTCAACTGTGCTCAGTTGAGCCAGACGCCGGTGGAGAGGAATTTGCGTCAGGTGCGAACCCCTACCAGTCGGAACGTGAACAGATTCCGCCCCGCTCGGAACAGCAATGGGGCAGGATCAAGCTCATGGACGACAGCGCAGACGAGGGTCTTCATCACGGCTCGACGCAGCGAAAGCGCACACACGATGCAGGCTTCAATCGCGGTGAATGGCGAAACATCGGGCTGATACTTGCCGGAGCGCTGATTGCGGTCGCGGGTTTGTGGGTTGTTCTTCCCGATTACCTCGTGGCGCGTGCGTCTTTCGAGGTGCCGTGTCCAGCCCCGACGAGTGCATCTCCAGGGGCGGCTCTTGATTGTGAGGATGCCGCCCGACGAGGTCTTGACAGGGCCGTTGACGAACAGGCCTACGAGAGTCAACTGGTGGCGGCTCGAGCGCCTGTCGGAATTGTTTCCGGGGCGCTGCTCGCCGCTGCCGCCGCCGCTATCGGTGTGATCGTGAGCAATCACAACGCGCGACTCGCTCGAGAAGCTGTGATGCAGACGAGCATTACGAATTCTCTGACGCGGGAGCGTGACCTGGCGACTCAGCGCCAGGCAGTTACCTCTCAACAAGATGCACGCTTCAGTAGTGCCATCGACCAGCTTGGTCACACCTCAGCATCAGTCCGTCTGGGAGGATTGCACTCTCTTCACAGGTTGGCACTCGAGGACACCAGATCAAGAGAAGGAGCTCGCCGGAGCCCTGTAGTGATCGAGATCTTCTGTGCGTACCTGAGGCAGCCTTACGATCATCGCAGCCGCCCTCGTGGGCCTGGGGATGCCCGTACACCGCCACTCAGGGAACGCCGCAAGTGGCAATTGCAGAGCGACAAGGACTCGAGAATCCTCGATGCCGAGGGGGAGGTCAGGCGTACCGCGTTCCGACTGATGAGGGACCTTCTCCGGTCCAGTGTCGACCTCGACCTACCTCCTCAGTCGATCGACCTGCAAGGGGCGGTCCTGGATGGAGCGGACTTCAGCGGCTGCCCCCTCGGAAAGCTGACGATGGGACGCACTTTCATCGCAGGTGACTTGAACTTGAACGATTGCCTGTTCGGTGGCGAAATCTCCCTCGGGGATGACACCACCATCAAGGGAAACATTGAACTCGGTTCTAGCCAGCCCATCCCCGGCGATGTTGCCGTCGGTTCAAGGTGCCAAATCGACGGCAACGTCGAACTTCAAGCCAAGACCATCCTCAAGGGCCAGTTTGTCGTAGGCCAGGGCTCCAGGATCGGAGGACACGTTCGAGGTGGTAGCGACCTCACGATCGAAGGCATCTTTCAGTTGCAGGCCGAGAGCAGGGTCCGTGAGATCCGTCTGGAGCGCAGCTCCTCCTTGCTGAGCGGATTGGTCGTCGCAGAGGGCGGAGCAGTTGAGCAAACCCTGAGAATCGAGCCCTCCTCTCATATCAAGAACATTGATCTGCGCGCCGGGAGCAGGATCGGGGGTAGCCTGGTCATCGCCGGGCCGGCAACCGTCAGCGGTGGTCTCCGCATCGGGGAGGCGGCAGAGATCGGTGCTGGTGTGCAACTGGGTGAGGGCACCGTCGGTGACGGGATCGTTCTTGGGCCGGGCTCTCGTGTGAGCTCTCTTTCGCTTGTAGCGACTCGAGTGACTGCTTACGTCATCGTCCGACCTGGAGCGACTTTGGGACATTTGCATCTTTCGTCCAGTGCCAGCGTCTCGAGAGGCATCCTCCTCGGGAGGGGAGCGGAAATTAGCGATGACATCGGGATCTACGACCTCAGTCGGGTCGGGAGCCGCAAGAGTGAAGGGCAGAAGGGAAGTTCCGGCTTCTCGTTAAAAGCAGGAATCTTTGCCTTCGACGGAATTCATCTCGAAGAGGACTCCCGGGTTGGCGGGTCGATCAAGTTGTGGGGCGGCGCGGCAGTTCAGGGCGACCTGGTCTTTAAAAGAGGTGTTCAGCTGGCTGAAATTCTGGATATGGAAGAAGGAAGTCGCGTCACGGGTGAGGTGACCCTTGAAGCCGGAGCGCAAGTCAAGGGGGGTGTCCATACGCCCTGGGCTGAGCCGACCGTCGCCCCGATCACGGCAAGAGAGCTGGCGCACGGCAACAAGCTCCACCTCGTGCTCGCGCATGGGTCCCACTTGCACTTCCTAATACGCAGCGAGAGCAGCTACATGATGGCTGTCTTGCCAGAAGATTCGGTTACTCAATGGGTGGATGAGCCCTATACTCTCTTCTGGAAGCGAAGCGATGATGTACGTTGATGCGACTTAATCGCCGACTGTCCGACTCAGCATTCCTGCAGCATCCGCGCGAGAAGGATGTCACCACGGCCCGGGTCGTCGAGACTGTACTGGCGGTGATGACCTCTCACCGCCGCCTGCGAACCACAGTCAGTGGCGGCCGGAGCGCAGGGCAATGACCAACGGGGCGAAGCGGACCGTTTCCCCGCCAGTTGCCGTAGCGCGACCCGGCTCCCCAACGGCACCGGCCACACAGGCGGTGAGCGTCAGGCTCCCGCTGCCGGCAGCAGCGCCGGGGCCGGTGGCCCCGTGAGCAGCTGCTGGCGCAGCAGCGTCTGCAACCGGGCGCCCAGCGGGTCGCCGGGGTTCGTCGCGTGCGGGTCGTCCAGCCCGCGCCGGGAGGCGACCCCGGGCGGCAGGACCCGGCGCAGGGACTCCAGCAGGGCGCGGGAGCAGGTGCCCGACAGCAGGCACCGGCGTGCCTCGGCCACCCCCCGCTCGTCCAGGGAGGCGTACCACTGCCACAGCAGGGTGCCGGTGTCGGCCGGGGCCGCTGCGCGCGCGACCCCGGACCCCACCGGACGGGGAGGGGAACTGAGCGTGGACATCACGCGGATCGTAAATGACCGGCGTTCACCGCCAGGGGCGTTCCGGGCGGGAACCACCCTCACGGGTGGTCGTCGAGCCAGACCGGTCGCGGTCCGCGGCCGGTGCGGTACCGGGCGGCCTCCTCCGAGGGGCTGTACGGGCCCAGCGCCAGCTGCAGCGCCCGCAGCGACCACCGCGCCCCCCGCAGCTGCCGGGCCCGCCCCCGCCCCGCGGCCCGGCCCGGCACCCCCGCCAGGTCGGCCAGGACCGGCGACAGGACCAGGCCCCCGGCCCGGGCCAGCCGTCCGTAGACGACCCGCTCGGGACGGCTCAGCCCGGCGGGGGCGGCGATGAAGGCCCGCAGGTCCTCGGGCACCGGCGCCAGGGACGGGCGCACCGCCCGCAGCGCCTCGGCGAGCTCCGCGCGCCCCGTCGGCAGGTCCCGGGCCCCCAGGGCGTGGGCGCTGCGGGCCCAGTCCCGGACGTAGACGTCGCCCCAGCCGGGGCCGAACCGGCGGGACAGGTCGTGCCCGCAGGCGTCCTGGGCGGCCAGGAAGGCGTCGGTGAAGGCCAGGTGCACCCACCGCAGCAGGTCCGGGTCGGAGGCGGAGTAGGCGCGGCCGTCCCCGGCGGTGCCGCGCACCCGCTCGTGCATCGCCCGCACCCGCGCGGCCTCGCGCCCGGCCAGCTCCGCCGACCCGAACGTCGACACGACCAGCCAGCGGGCCGTGCCCGCCAGCCGCGCCCACGGGTCGGTGCGGTAGGAGGAGTGCCGCTGCACCCCCGCCAGGGCCAGCGGGTGGGTGCCCTGGCCCAGCAGCGCGGCGATGCCGCCGACCAGGGTCGACAGGTCCCCGTGGACGCGCCAGACGACCCCGTCGGGCTCGAACCAGCCCGGGCCCCCCCCGACGGTGGCGATGTCGCGGACCCAGTCCGGAGCCCCCGTGGGGTCACCGGAGACGCGGGCCCGGAACCCCGCCCGGACCCGGTCGTGCAGCGGCGGCCGGGCGGGGAGCAGGAGGGGCACCCCGCCAGGCTCACCCGCCGCACCCGCGCCCGCACCCCGGGGCGGGGGAGGGGCGGTGGCCCTGACGGCCCTCCGGCTGCCGGTGGGGCGGCTGGCCGCGGAGGGGCGGGGCGACCGGCGGATCGCCGACCGCCTCCACCTGTCGCACCGGACGGTGGGCGTGCACCCGCACCGGGCGTTCCCGACGCTGGGCGTGGCCGGCCGCCCGCGGGTGCGTGCGGCGCTGCGGCGGCTCGGGGAGGTCCGACCCGCCCGGCCCGCCCGGCCACCGGACCGGCGCGGACCGTTGTCCCGGCGGAGTGGGTGTGTTGGAGTTGTGAGGGGTCCAGACCGCGGGCCGTGTCCAGTCGGCGTGAGCCACGACGAGCAGGGGACCGCCATGTCCGGTGACGGTGGTGCCGACGGGGAGCGGACCGCCGGGTCGGCCTGGGAGGCGGTCGCGCGGTTCGCCCTCGACGTGAGCCTGGCCCTGTCCGTGGAGGACGTCGTGCGCTCCCTGGTGGGCGTCGGCCTGCCCGCCCTGGGCGCCGCGGGCTGCGGCATCGTGACCCCCGCCGCCGACGGCGGCTGGCAGCTCGTCCTCAGCACCTCCTTCGGGCCCGACCTGCGGGCCCGCTTCGACCACGAACCCTTCGACAGCCCCCTGCCGGCGTGCCGGGCCGCCCGCGAGGGCCGCACCTTCCTCGTGCCCGACCACGACGCCGCCGCGCGCGTGCACCCCCGGATGGCCGAGGTCGTCGAGGTGACCGACCGCCCGCGCTGGGCGCTGCTGCCGCTGCGCGTGGGGGAGGACGTCGTGGGCAGCCTCGCCGTGTCGTGGACGGCGCCCGGTCCCTTCGAGGAGGCCGAGGTGGAGCGGCTGGAGGTGTTCGCCGCGCACTGCGCCCCCACCGTGCACCGCGTCCTGCTCGTCGACCAGGAGCACCGGGCCGGCGTGCGCGTGGGCCGGATGGTGCGGGCGCTGCAGCGCGGTGTCCTGACCGAGCCGCTGGACACCGACGGCCTGGAGATCGCGGTCAGCTACGTGCCCGCCGGGGACGGCGTGGACATCGGCGGCGACTTCTACGACACCTTCCCCCGCGCCCGCGGCGACGTGGTGGTCGCCGTGGGGGACGTCGCCGGGCACGACCACCTCGCGGCCGCGGCCATGACCCGCGTCCGGACCCTGCTGCGCGGGCTGGCCTGGGACAGCGACGACGGCCCGGGCCGGTTGCTGGACCGGCTCGACGCCGTCGTCGCGGCCCTGGAACCGGGCACGACGGCCACCGCGCTCGTGCTCACCTGCGCCCGCACCGACGACGGCGCCCTCGACGTGCGCTGGGCTGACGCGGGCCACCCGCCGCCCGTGCTGCGCCGCCCCGACGGCGCGGTCCGGGTGCTGCAGGGCGGCGGGGACCCGCTGCTGGGCGTGGACTGGCCCGGGGCCCGCACCGAGCACCACCGGCGGCTGCCCGTCGGCAGCGTGCTGGTCCTCGTCACCGACGGGGTCGTCGAGACCCGCACCACGGGCGTCATGACCGGCCTCGACGCCCTCGCCGCGTCGCTGCACCGCACCACGGGCACCGACGCCCACCAGGTGTGCGCGGAACTGGCCACCGCCGCCCTGCACGACGAGCCGGTCCCCGCCACCGCGGCCGACGACCGCACCCTGCTCGTCCTGCGCGCCACCCCCCTCGGCGCCCGCACCGACGAGGCCCCCGCCGCGGACGGACCCCACGACGCGACCGCCGCCGCCACCCGCGTCGCGGTGCTGCCGCCGGAACCGCGGTCGGCGTCGACGGCGCGCGCCGTCGTCCGCTCCGTCGCCGGGACCGACGGGTGGGGCGAGGACGCCGTCGACGCCGCCGAGCTGTGCGTCAGCGAACTCGTCGCCAACGCGGTCGTGCACGCCCGCAGCGACATCCGGGTCAGCGCGTCCAGCACCGCCGACCGGCTGGTCGTCGAGGTCGAGGACGAGAACGACCGGCTGCCCGAGCTGCTGCCGCCCGACGACGAGGCCCTGTCGGGGCGGGGGCTGCAGCTGGTCAGCGTCGCCGCCCACGAGTGGGGCGTGCACCCGGTGGGGGACGGCCTCGCGAGCAAGGTGGTGTGGTTCGCGCTGCACCGCGACGCGGGCTGAGCGCCGTCCCGCCGACCGGCGCGGTGGTCCCCGCGCCGCGTGAGCCGCGCCTGCCCGCGGTCCCCGTGGCGTGACGCGGTGTCACCCACATGCCAGCACCCCACCGGCGCAGCCAGTCCCCCCCGTGCCGGGACCGATACCCCAGGGAGCACACTCACCTTCTTCCCCCCAGGAGATCCCCTGTGTCCCAGCGTGTCTCGTCCACCACCCGCCGGGGGCGCCGCCCCCGCGCCGTGGCGGTCGCCGCCGCCCTCCTGACCTCCCTGGTCGCCGGCACGACCAGCGCGGCGGTCGCCCCCACCGCCCGCGCCGCCTCGCCGGTGATGAACTACGCCGGCAGCACCGTCAACAACGCCCGCATCCCCGCCGGGCCCATCAGCATCGAGACCGCCACCGCCGTCCCCTTCGACCGCGGGGTCTACTCCATCGGCACCGCCGAGGTCGGGTCCCTCGGCGGCGTCACCGCGAGCGGCGCGACCTACCGGGCCTCCGGCACGGTGGACCTGACCGGCCGCAGCGGATCGGTCACCCTCGTCGCCAAGCTGTACAAGGGCAAGTACCAGGTCCAGACCGTCTACAAGGTGCTCCGGCTGGTGCCGCCGGTCCCGCTCGGCATCCCCGCCGGCTGGCCGAACGCCGACACCACGGGGGTGCCCGCCGGAACCGTCCTCACCCCCGTCGGTGACGTCGTGGTCACCACCCCCGGCACCGTCCTGGACGGCCTCGACATGGGCTGCCTCACCGTGCGCGCAGCCGGTGTCGTCGTGCGGAACTCCCGGGTCACCTGCACCGACGGGCGGCAGGTGGCGGTCTCGGTGAGCGGCGTGAAGGACTTCGTCATGGAGGACTCCGAGATCGACGGCGGCGCGGGCGCGAGCGAGACGGCCATCGGCTGGGGCGGTTACACCCTGCGCCGCGTGGAGGTCCGCGGTTCCCAGGACGGCCCGCGCCTGGGGTACGACGTGAAGGTCCTCGACAGCTGGATCCACGGCCTGGTGCGCACCGGGGGCATCCACACCGACGCGCTGCAGTCCACCAGTGGTGAGCGGATCCTCGTGCGGCACAACACCCTCGACCCGCGCACCCCCGGCGTCGACGACTTCCTCAACGCCGCCGTCCAGCTGGGGACCGAGACCGGCACCGGGCGCCTGCGCAACGCGGTGTTCGAGAACAACTACTTCAACGGCGGCACGTACTCGGTCAACGTCAGCTGCGACGCGAACGTCGACACCAGCGTCGTCTTCCGCAACAACCGCTTCGGGCACGGCGGCAAGTACGGCCCCGTCATCGCGCCGGCCGGGGTGAAGCTGTCGGGGAACAAGTACGTCGACACCGGGGCCGCGGTGCCCGTCGCCCCGGCGTGCTGACCGTGCGCCGTCGCCCGGGAGGCGACGGCGCACGGTCGGCCCGGCTCACCCCACGGGAGTGAGCGCGCGGACCGCGATGGGCCGGGCGAGCAGGCCCTCCAGCGCCGCGGACAGCTCGGCGAACGCCGGCCCGGCCGCGTGCGCGTCGAGCGCGGCCGCGTCGGCCCACTGCTCGACCATGACGTAGGAACCGTCGCGGGGGTCGGTGTTCAGCTCGTAGCGCTCGCAGCCGGCGTCCTCGCGGCGGACGCGGGTGACGGCGGCGCGCAGGGCGCGCCCCACCTCCTCCTCGCGGCCGGGCAGGGGGGCGATGTCGGCGACGACGGTGGTGCTCACGGGTTCCTCCTCAGGGTTCGGGTCCGGGGGTCCGGGGTCCTCAGCGGGTGACGACGACCTTGCCGACGGTGCGGCCGGTCTCGACCAGGCGGTGCGCCTCGCGCAGCCCGGCGGCGGAGAAGTCCTCGATGGTGGTGGTCAGCGTCGTGCGGACCCGCCCGGCGTCGACGAGTTCGGCGGTGCGGCGCAGCAGCTCCCCCTGCTCGGCCAGGTCGGGGGTGGAGAACATCGACCGGGTGAACATGAACTCCCAGTGCCAGGCGATGCTCTTCGCCTTCAGGGGCATCAGGTCCAGACCGTCCGGGTCGTCGATCCCGACGACCTGCCCGAAGGGTTTCACGACCTCGGCGAACGCCTCCACCTGGCCCTGGGTGTTGGGCGTGAAGAGGAACTCCACTCCCTCGGGGGCCGCCGCGCGCACGGAGGCGACCAGGTCGCGGTGGTCGACGACGCCGTCGGCGCCGAGGTCGCGGACCCACTGCTCCGACGCGGGTTTCCCGGCGCTGCCCAGGACCCGCAGCCCGGTGAGCTGCTTGGCGAGCTGGATCATCACCGACCCGACGCCACCGGCGCCGGCCAGGACGAGGAGGGTGCCGGTGGAGTCGGCGGTCAGCCGCAGCCGGTCGAACAGCGCCTCCCACGCGGTGATGGTGGTCAGCGGCATCGCCGCGGCCTCGGCGAAGGTCAGGCTGGTGGGTTTGCGCGAGACGATGCGGGCGTCGACGGCCTGCAGGTGCGCGTTGGACCCCGGCCGCGTCAGGTCGCCGGCGTACCAGACCTCGTCACCGGGGGCGAAACCCTCCACGGCCTCGCCGACGGCCTGCACGACCCCGGCGGCGTCCCAGCCGAGGACCTTCGGGGTGGGCTGCTTGCCCAGGCCGGCGCGGACCTTGACGTCGACGGGGTTGACGGAGACGGCGCGGACCTCGACGAGCAGGTCGTGCGGGCGCAGCTCGGGGACGGGGACGGTGACGTCCACGAGGACGTCGGGGTCGGTGACGGGCAGGCCGTCGAGGGCGGCGACGGCGGGGACGGTGCTCACGGTTCTCTCCTGCGGGTCTCAGCGGGTCTCAGCGGGTTTCTGCGGGTTCTTCGGGCGGGTGGTCAGGCGAAGCGGCCGCCGCCGTCGACGTGCAGCGTCGTGGCGGTGAGGAACGGGTTGGTCATGGCGAACAGGGCGGCCTGCGCGAGGTCGTCGACGGTCCCGCTGCGCCGCGCCGGGTTCCGTTCCGCCGTGGCGGCCAGGAAACCCTCCTTGGCCGCGCCCAGGCCGTCCCAGGAACCGGAGTCGACGACACCGGGGGAGATCGCGTTGACGCGCACGGGCGCCAGTTCCACGGCCAGCGCCTGGGCCAGGAACGCCGTGGCGCCGTTGGCGGTGGCCATGGCGACGCGCTCGGCGGCCGGTCGCCAGGCGATGAACCCGGAGAACAGCGTCAGGGACCGGCCGATGTCCAGGCGCCCGGCGAGCAGCGCGGGGCCGAACACCTTGGCGTCGAACGCGCGCACGAGCGCGGCGTGGCCCAGGTCGCGCAGCGGCCCGTTCGCGGGGGCGGCGGCGAGGTTCACGACGTGGTCGACGCGGCCGAGCCGCCCGGCCAGCGCCGCGATCGACCCCTCGTCGGACAGGTCGACGGTCTCGGGGCGGGCCCCGGCGGCTGCGGCGGCGCTCGCGGTGCGCCCGGGGTCGCGTCCGGCGAGGACGACGTCGGCGCCGGCGTCGCGGGCCGACTGCGCGGTCCGGCGGGCGATGCCGCCGGTGCCGACGACGAGCACGCTGTGCCCGGTGAGTTCTGCGGAGGTGGTCACGGTCTCCCCAACGCGGTCGAGGCGGGTGTGCGTCCCGGTCTGCTGTGAGGGTTCCCGGACGCCGGGTTGAGGACTCCTCACGGCAGCTGCGGCGCGCCCCGCGCCAGCAGGTCGCGCAGGAACTGCCCGGCGAGGGCGTCGGCCCCGCCGGTGGGCAGCAGCGCGACGACGTCGCGCCCCAGGGGAGGGTCGAACCGCACGACGCCCGTGCCGTCACCGCCCAGGGCGCTGACCGGCACGACCGCGACCCCGGCGCCGGCGCGGGCCAGGTGGACGGCGGTCGAGGCGCTGCGGGTCCGCACCACCACGTCGAAGGCGGTCCCGGCGTCGGCCGCGAGCCCGGTCAGCCAGCGGTCCAGGCCGTTGCCGGGGGTCAGCCCGACGACGGGGTGGGCCGCGACGCCGGCCACGGTCGTCGTCCCGGTCGGGGTGGCCCCGGCCAGGGGGTGGCCCGGGGGGACGACCGCGACGACCTCCTCGTGGCCGACGAGGTGCACGTCGCCGGTCCAGCCCCGGGGCCGGGGGATCACCCCGAGGTCGGCGTCACCGGCCTCGACGTGCGCGGCGAGGGCGTCGGCGCTGGCGAACTCGGCCAGTTCCACGACGACGTCGGGGTGCTCGTGCCGCCAGCGGGCCAGGACCGGGGCGACGAGCGGGGCGGTGAGGACCTCCCCGCAGGCGACGCGCACCCGCCCCGCCGTCCCGGCCGCCACCGCCCGGCCCACGCGGGTCACGGCGGCGGCGGCCTCGACGGCCCGCCGGGCGTCGGCCTCGACGGCGCGCCCGGCCGCGGTCGCCTGCACGCCCCGCGGGAGCCGGTGCAGCAGCGGCGTCCGCAGTTCCCGTTCGAGGGCGGCGAGCTGGTGGGAGATCGCCGACGGCGTCGTGTGCAGCCGCCGGGCGGCCTCGGTGAGGGAGCCGTGGTCGAGGACCGCGACGAGGAGTTCGAGGGCGCGCAGGGTGGGCACGGCTCAGACCGGCTCAGGCACGGGGGTGCGGGCCACGAGCAGGACGGGGCCGAGGGTGAGCGCGGCGAGCACGAGCGCGGCCCACACCCCCGCGCCGGCGGGTTCGAGGACGGTCTCGTTCTCGGGCACGGTGGCTCCTCGGGTCGGCGGGTGCCGGCCGGTGGCCGGACGTCCTGGGCCGAACCTACGGGGGGACCGCTGCCCGGCGCTTCCGACGAACGACTCTCCCGCCCGGTGCTCCGCCGCCGCGCCGCCCGGTGCGGGGGCTCAGGCGGTCGCGGGGGTGTTGAAGGAGACCCCGGCCAGTTCCTGCGACACCGTCCACACCCGCTCGGCCTCGCCCTGGTCGCGCAGCGGCCGGTACAGGGCCTGCTCGCCGGGCCCGCCGCCGAGGTGCCCGGGGCCGGTGGGCCCGTACAGCCGACCACCCCGCGCGTCCGGTGCGGTGGCGGCGTGCAGGGCCGGCAGCTGAGCGGAATCCACGGTGCCGACCAGGATGCCCGCGCGGGAAAGTCGGCGGATGACGGCGATCTGGGGGGTGTTCCGTTCGCGCTGCAGTTCGGGGCGGGCGGCCAGCAGGCTGGTCGGGGCGACGCCGGGGTGGGACAGGTTGCTGGTGATGCCCCAGCCCTCGGCGCGGCTGCGGCGGTCCAGTTCCAGGCCGAACAGGCCGAAGGCGATCTTGGAGGAGCTGTAGGCGCGTATGCCGCTGTAGCTGTCCTCCCAGTTGATGTCGTTCCAGTGCACGGCGCCGCTGCGGGCGGCCACGCTGATCTGGGAGGTGATGCGGGCGCGGCCGGCGCGCAGCAGGGGCAGCAGGTGGGCGATGAGGGCGACGTGGCCGAGGTGGTTGGTGCCCAGCTGGAGTTCGAAACCGTCGGTGGTGGTCTGGCGTTGGGGTGGGGTCATGACCCCGGCGTTGTTGATGAGCAGGTGGATGGGGTGCCCTTGGGTGCGCAGGGTGTCGCCGAGGGCGGCGACCGAGCGCAGGGAGGACAGGTCCAGGTCGTGCAGGGTGACGTGGGCCTGGGGGTGTTGGGCGTGGATGCGGGCCACGGCGGCGTTGCCCTTGGTGCGGTTGCGCACGGGCAGGAGCACGTGGGCGCCGGCGGCGGCGAGTCGGCGGGCGATGCCGAAGCCGATGCCGTCGCTGGCGCCGGTGACCAGGGCGCGCCGGCCGGACAGGTCGGGCAGGGATAGCGAGGGGGTGCGGGACACGACGTCCTCCTGGGGAGCGGGACCCGCCGGGGGCGGGTCGGTCGCACCAGCCTCCGCCGGGTCCGCGGTGGCATCCAGGGCCTGCCGGTCCACCCCTGGCGACGCCGGGCACCCGTGCTGAAGGGGGGACCGGCAGGTCGTGGCTGGTGGTGGGCCGAGCCGGTAGGAAGGGTGCACCACCGCACGGGGAGGACCGATGGACATCGACAGGACCGGCCTGGCGCAGTTCCTGCGCCTGCGGCGTGAGGCCCTGCAACCGCAGGACGTCGGCCTGCCCCGCGGGCAGCGGCGCCGCACCAGCGGGTTGCGGCGTGAGGAGGTCGCCGCCTTGGCCCACATGTCCACCGACTACTACGCCCGGCTCGAGCGCGGGCGCGGGCCGCAGCCGTCGGTGCAGATGGTCGCCTCCATCGCCCAGGGGTTGCACCTGGGCCTGGACGAGCGTGACCACCTGTTCCGGCTGGCTGGGCACCAGCCGCCGGCGCGTGGTGCCCTCAGCGAGCACGTCAGCCCCGGCCTGCTGCGGATCCTGGACCGGTTGGAGGACACCCCGGCCGAGATCGTCACCGAGCTGGGGGTGACCTTGCGCCAGACACCGATGGGCATCGCGCTGACCGGCGACGCCACCCGGTGGAGCGGGCCGGCCCGCAGCCTGGGGTACCGCTGGTTCACCGACCCCGGGACCCGGCAGTGGTACGCGCCGCAGGACCACGCGTTCTTGTCCCGGTTGTACGCCTCGCACCTGCGTGAGGTCGTGACCCGGCGGGGGCCGGGGTCGCGGGCCGCGGAGCTGGCCGAGTTGGCGTTGGCGAGGTCGGAGGAACTGCGCCGGTTGTGGGAGCTGCACGAGGTGGGGGTTCGTCCCACTGACGTCAAGCGGTTCGTGCACCCGGCGGTGGGTCCGATCCAGTTGCACTGCCAGACGTTGCTGGACCCGCAGCAGAACCACCTGCTGCTGGTGTACACCGCGGTGCCCGGGACCGAGGACCAGGAGAAGCTGGAACTCCTCTCCGTCCTCGGTGCGCCCGCCGACGCGTGAGGACGGATCCGGGGATCGTCCTGCTTGGGAGCCAGGCGGTGTGCCAGGGTGGGCGCACCTCGCCCCGCGACGACTGGATCCCGCCATGACGCCTCACGTCTCCCGTGCCCGGCACCTCGCCCGCAGGTTCGCCCCCGTCGCCGCCGTCGTGACGCTCACCGCCCTGACGGCCTCCGGGGCGGTCACGTCGACGTCGGCCGAGGCCTCGACGGCCGCGGCCGCCGGGTGCGCCGAACCCGGCTCCGCGGCGCGCGTCAGCGAGGGCGCGGCCGTCGCCGAACCCGCGCTCTACGCGGCGAAGGACGCCAAGAAGTACGGCGTCATCAAACCCCACCCGATGATGACCGCGGGGTCGGTGACGGTCGAGACGGTGTTCCACGTCGTGACCGACCAGCCGACGACCCCGGCCGAGAAGTCCCGCTACGCAGCCCTCATCACGGCGCAGGTGCAGGTGCTCAACGACGCCTACGCCGGCAGGACCTCGCCCGACGCGGCCGCGTCCCCGTTCCGCTTCGCGCTCGAGCGCACGACGTACACGGTGAACCCGGCCTGGGCGTCGCTGGCGCGGGGCGAGGGGGAACGGGCGATGAAGCGGGCGCTGCACGAGGGCGACTCGGAGACCCTGAACGTCTACGTCGGTGACCTCGGCGGTGGGCTGCTCGGCTACGCCTACTTCCCCAAGGGGTACAACAACGGCCGCGACTACCTCGACGGGGTCGTGATGCTCGACGAGTCCATGCCGGGCGGAACGGCCGCGCCCTACAACGAGGGCGACACCCTGACCCACGAGGTGGGGCACTGGATGGCCCTGGAGCACACCTTCGCCGGCGCCTGCTCCGCCAGCGGTGACGGTGTCGCCGACACCCCGCGCGAGGCCGTCCCGCAGTTCGGCTGCCCCGTCGGCGCCGACACGTGCGCCGCCCCCGGGCTGGACCCCGTCCACAACTTCATGGACTACTCCGACGACAGCTGCATGGACGTGTTCACCCCGGGCCAGGTCAAGAGGATGAACGACGCCTGGATCGAGTTCCGCGCCGGCGGCAACGGCTGACCCGGCCCGCGGGGGTCCTCAGGCGGGGGCCGTCTCCCACGCCTGCCCCGCGTCCCGCGCCTGGGTGCGGTACCTGCCCGGGGTCCGGCCGTGGGCGCGGGTGAAGGCCCGCGTGAAGGCGGGCACGGAGGAGTACCCGACGTCCGAGGCGATCGACTCCACCGGTTCCCGGCCCTGCCGAAGCCGCACCGCGGCCAGGTCCATGCGCCACGACGTCAGGTAGGCGGCGGGGGTCTGGCCGATGACCGCCGGGAACCGTCGCGCCAGCGTCGCGCGCGACACCGCGGTCGCGGTGGCCAGGGAGGCCGTGGTCCAGGGTCGTCCGGGGTCGGCGTGCAGGTGCTCCAGGGCCCGGCCCACCACCGGGTCCTGGGTCATCGCCAGCCAGGTCCCCCGGCACGCGACCGGGCGCGAGGCCAGCCAGGCGCGCAGCAGCTGCACCAGGACCACGTCGATGAGGCTGTTCAGCACCGCGGTCGACGCGATCTGCGGGTCCCGCAGCTCCTGGTCGAGCATCCGCACGGTGGCGTCCAGGCCGGCCGTCCCCGTGCCGGCGGCGACGTGGACGAGGTCGGGCAGGCTCTGCACCACCTGCGTCAGGGCCGTGCTGTCGCAGGTGTAGGAGAGGGTGACGACGTGCGTCGTGGGCGGCTGCGACCCCAGCGTCAGCACCTCGCCCGTGCGGCCGCGGCGGGTCGCCGCCGCGCGGTCGCAGGCGGTGCCGGGGGTGCGGGGGTCGTCGCCGAGGACGTGCGGGATGCCGCTGCCGACCAGGACGACGTCCCCGGCGGCCAGGTGCAGCGCCTCGCGACCGGGCACGGTCAGCCACGCGCTGCCCGCGGTGACCGCGTGCAGCACGGCTTCGCCCGAGCAGTCGTCCACGGCCGTCGCCCAGGTCCCGCCGGCGGCGACGCGGTTGCCGAGGGCGCCGCGGACACCGGAGACGGTCAGGACGTCGCTCAGGGGATCCACGGCGTCACCTCACCACGCGGTGAGGCGGACGAGCAAGAAGACGAGCTGATCGAGCATCGATCCGCGCACGCCGGCTCCGTACGGTCGGAGCATGCGACTCCACGGCAGCACTGCACTGGTCACCGGCTCCAACCGCGGCATCGGGCACGCGTTCGCGACCGAGCTCCTGCGCCGCGGCGCCAAGGTCTACGCCACGGCCCGGCGCCCCGAACTCGTCGACGTCCCCGGGGCCGAGGTGCTCCGCCTCGACATCACCGACCCGGCTTCGGTCCAGGCGGCCGCCGAGGTCGCCGGCGACGTCGACGTCCTCATCAACAACGCGGCCTCCACCGCCGGCGGCAACCTCGTGGACGGTGACCTGCGCGCCATCCGCGAGGTCGTCGACTCGAACTTCTACGGGACCCTGGCGATGGTCCGCGCCTTCGCGCCGGTCCTGGCCCGCAACGGCGGCGGCGCCGTCCTGAACGTCCTGTCGGCCGTGGCGTGGGCCACCGTCGAGGGGAACACCGCCTACGCGGCGGCCAAGTCCGCGCAGTGGGGCCTGACCAACGGGATCCGGCTGGAGCTGGCCGCCCAGGGGACCCAGGTCACGGCCCTGGTGCCCGGCATGACGGCCACCGAGCCGATGAAGGCGTTCGCGGCGGAGGCCGGGCTGGACCTGCCCGAGGGCGCGATGAACGACCCCGCCGACCTCGTGGCCCTGGCGCTGGACGGGCTGGAGGCCGGGGAGGTGGAGGTCCTGGACCGGTACGGCCTGGGGACCAAGAAGCTCCTCTCCGGCCCGCCGCAGGTGTTCGACCTCGCCGGGATCGCCGGCTGACCCCGGCGGCGCGGCGCGTCGGGGCGGTGGCGGGCCCTCAGGTCGTCCCGGGCGTGAGCATCCGCTGGGCGGCCTCCAGCCGCGCCCGGGTGCGTCCGGCGGGCAGGCGTCCGCCGGCCTGGAGGGTGGCCAGGCCGTGCAGGGTCGACCAGGCCACCTCGGCGCGCACGTCGTCGGCTCCGTCGTCCCCGGTGGTGGGGAAGGCCTCGCGGATGGCGGTGAAGGCGCGGCCGAGCGGTGCGTGGGTGCTGTCGCCGAAGCGCAGCTGGGAGGGCAGGGAGAACATCGCCTCGTAGGTGCGGGGGTGGGCGACGGCGAAGTCGAGGTAGGCGCCCATCCGGGCCGGTGGCGTGGCCGGGGCGGCCTCCAGGGCCGCGCTCAGGGCGGTGAAGCCGTCCAGGGCGACGGCGTCGACGAGGTCCTGGCGGCTGGTGAAGGCGGAGTAGAGCACCGGCTGGGTGACGCCGAGCTCGCCGGCCAGGCGGCGCATGGTCACCGCGGCCCAGCCCTCGGCCTCGGCGACCTGGCGGGTCAGGTGGGTGATCTGCGCGCGTCGCGCGGTCCGGTCGGGGGCTGGTCGGGGGCTCACGGCCGCAGTCTAGCGTCGTTAGATTGCAGTGGTAGACAACGCTGACCGAGAGGTCTAACGTCGTTATCGAACGTCGTTAGATCATCTCCCGGAGGGCTGTCCGCCATGACCGTCACCACCACCGCCGCCCTGGTCGTCGCCGTCGCCGGCTGCGTCTCCATCCTCTTCATCGGTGCCCGCTTCCTCGTCGCCCCGCGGGTGGCCCTGGCCGGCTTCGGCGTCCCGCAGGACCGCCCGCGGGCCCTGACCAGCATCAAGGGCGTGCGCGACATCACCTCCGGGATCGTGCCCCTGGTCGTCCTCGCCGCGGCCGGGCAGCACGCCTTCGGCTGGGTCCTGGTCGCCGCGGCCCTCACCCCGGTCGGGGACGCGGTCGTCGTCACCCGGGACGGGGGGACCCTGCGCCACGCGGTGAGCGTGCACGCCACCACCGCCACGGCCCTCGTCGTCGCCGGGCTCCTCCTGGCCCTGTCCTGACTCGGGCGGCGGCGCCGGGACGGTCGGCGACGGCCCGCTCCTCGACGCCTCAGGACGTCGACGACGGCCCGTGACCGCGCCCGGGAGGCGCCACCACCGCGGGGGAGCCGCCGGACGGCCACCCGAAGCGGGCGGTGCAGTGCCAGACGCGCTTGAGGACCTGCTCGTCCTCGGCGCCGGCGCGGGCGGCGACCCCGACGACGCGCGGGGTCAACGTCCCGTCCGGAGCGCCCGCGGCGACGCGGGCCGCGGCCGCGACGACGTCCGCGCCGCGGTAGCCGGGGTGCTGGGCGACGGTCCGCGCGGTGGTGGCGAAGCCGGGGTGCCACTCCAGGGCCACGGCGAAGCGCCGGCTGAACCGGTGCGCGTCGTCCTCGACGTCGGTGCCGCGGTGGCTGGGATCCAGCACGAGGGCCTCGACGTCGCGCCCGAGCAGGAGACCGCCGTGGACGTGGGCCTCGACGTAGTCGTCGAGCAGGTCGCGGGTGGCGGTGTCGGGTCGCTGCCGCCGGACCCGCAGGAGGTCGAAGTGGGCGGCGGTGGCGACGTCGACGGGGTCCTCGGCGCTGTCGGGGTAGCAGAAGGTGGTGCGGGTCAGGACGTGGGCGCGCAGGCGCAGGTGCGCTGAACCGAAGCGGGGTGAGCCCCCGACGGGGTGCCGGGCGTGGTTCAGGGAGCCGTAGACGGGGCGGGCGGCGGCGGGCTCGGTGTCGTAGGCGGCGGCGAACAGGCGCGACTCCCAGGACCAGCGGTCCCCGCCGGGGTGGGCGGTCAGCCCGCCGTTGCCGGTGCCGGTCTCGAACTGGGAGCGGTAGCGCCCGTCGGCGGTCAGGGCCCGCAGGACCGTCGCGCTGCGGGGGTGGGCGTCGCCGCGGGAGCTGCGGACGGGCCTGTCGGGGTGGAAGTGCACGGTGATCGGCCAGGTGGGGTCGACCGGGCCACCACGGGCGTGCCGGTCGACGTGCGCGACGGCCCGCGCGGCGGGCGTCGCCGGCGGCGGGTGCTGGTGCACCGCAACAGCTTGCCGGTGACGGCGGCCTGCGGCCAGGCCGTCGTGGACCCCGCGTCACCGGGAGCAGCACCCCTACCCCGGCGCGCGTCCCTGTGCCACGCTGCGACCAGCGTCTCCCCCGGCGCTGCTGGGTGCAGCGGGGAGGCGGACGGAGGTGGTCCTCGTGGTCGTCCTGTTCTTCGTCGTCGCGGTCGTGGTCCTGCTGCTCGGCGCCGTCGGCCGCCTCAGGTCGGGTCGCGGTCCCCACCGGCCCGGGCACACGGGATCCTCCTGGTTCAACGACGGCGGTGCGGCCGGCGGTGCCGACTCCTTCGGCGGCGACGGCGGTGGGGGTGGCGGTTTCGGCGGCGGCTGCGGCGGTGGGGACGGCGGCGGCGGCGGCGGCGGCAGCTGCTGAGCGGTCGGGCCGGGACGGTGGCGTCGCGGTAGCTGCTGCTCCCGCGGGTCCCGGCCCCGGCCGCGTGGTCACCGCCCGTCCGTCGTCGCCCGGGTCCCCCCGCTGGTCGCCGTCGACGTCGGGAACAGGCGCCGGACCCGGACGAGGTCGTCGCGCTCCTGCGTGTCGCGTTCCCGCAGCGCCGGTTCGGCCCGGACGACGTCGCGGCGTCGGCGCACCTGCCCACCACCCCCGTGCCAGGTGATGACACGACGTGTCATCGGGTGCGACGATGACACGACGTGTCATCGACAGGGGGGCGACGCCGTGGCTGACGTGCTCGTGCTCGGAGGGACCGGACGGACCGGGCGGGGGGTCGCCGACGCGCTCGCGCGGGACGGCCTGCAGGTCGTCCTGGTCGGTCGCGACGGGAACCGGTTGCGGGAGGCGGCCGGCGGCCACGGCCACCGCACCCTGGTGGCCGCGGGGGTGCGGGAGGTGGCCGACACGGTCCGCGCGGTCCGTCCCGCCGTCGTGGTCAACACCGTCGGCCCCTTCACGGCGACGGCCGGACCGGTGGTCGACGCCTGCCTGGCGGCCGGCAGCGACTACGTCGACCTCGCCAACGACCTGGCCGCCGTGTCGCGGCTCCTGGCCCGCCACGCCGAGGCGGAGCGGGCGGGGCGGACCCTCGTGACCGGTGCCGGGTTCGGCGTGGCGGCCACCGAGGGCGTCGTGGTCCGGCTGTGCCGCGACGGCGCGCGCACCGGACGGCGGGCCGAGCGCGTCCGCGTCGACATGGTCCCCTCCCTCGCCCTGCAGGCGGGCCGGCTGGGGGACGCGCTGGCGGGCACCCTCGTGGAGGGCCTGCCGGGCGTTCCCGGCGGCCGGCGGTTCCAGGGGCGGCGGTTCGCCGGTGGGCGGCTCGTCGCCGCCCCGGTCGGCGGCGCACCGCGCGCGCTCGTCACCCCCGACGGCGACCGCGTCGTGACCGCCTCGATGCCGCTGGGGGAACTCCTCGCCGCCCACCGGGCCAGCGGTGCCCCGTTCGTGGAGGCGGCCTCCAGCGAGGTGCCCACCGGCGCGCTCGCGCGGATCGCCCTGCCGCCGGCCGCGAACCTGCTCGCCGTCGGGCCGCTGCGCCGGTTCGCGGCGCGTCGCCTCGCCGCCGTCGAGTTCCGGGCGCGGTCCGCCCCCCGGGTCTCCTCCTGGGGTCACGCCCACGTGAGGTGGCAGGACGGCACGAGCGCGGAGGGCTGGTCGCGCCTGCCGGAGGCGCAGGCCGCCACCGTCGCGGTCTGCGCGGAGACCACCCGCCGGCTCGCCCGTGGCGAGGGCCGTCCGGGGGCCCGCACCCCGGTGGCGTCGTTCGGTCCCGAGCTGATCACGAGCGTCGGCGGCGAGTTCGTCGACGGGCCGTCCCGCCCGGACGCCCGCGTCGACGTGGGAGGAGGCCGAGGCCGGCGGTGACCGTGGGCCGGCCGCACGTCCTCCGCCGGCCGCGACGGCTCAGGCCGGGACGGGCGCCTTGACCCGGGCCTCGACGAGGACGGGCAGGTGGTCCGAGCCGGCCTGCTGAAGCGTCTTGACCCGCTCGATGTGCATGCCCTCGGAGATGGCGAAGTCGAAGTGCCCGCGGAACCGCTTGCGCACGTAGGTGGGCAGGTCGCTGTGGGAGACCTCGAAGCCCTGCTCGGCCAGCCGCCGGGCCAGGGAGCTGGCGAACCACGGGTAGTTGAAGTCCCCGACGACGAGGGCCGCCGACCCGTGCGCAGCGGCGCGGATCGCGCCGAGGGCCTCGGTGATCTGGTGGCGGCGCATGGCGTTGGTCGCCGACAGCGGGGCGGTGTGGATGGAGGCGAGCGTCAGCAGGGCGCCGTCGTCGTGCAGGTCCTCGAAGCGCACGGCGAGCAGCCGCTCGTGGGCGGGGGCGAGGAACCGGTCGTGCATGGACCGGCGCAGCGGGCGCAGCTCGTGGCCGTGCACGTGCAGCCGGTCGGGGCGGTAGTAGAGGGCCAGACCGAGGCGGTTGCGCTGCGTCGCGCCCGCCAGGACCAGCGGGCCGACGGTCTCGGGCAGCCGCAGGGTGTCGCACTCCTGCAGGCACAGGGCGTCGACGTCGTGCAGTTGCGCGAGCTGGTCCAGCTCCAGCGTCGCGCGGCCCTCGTGGAGGTTGTAGCTGATCGTCTTCAGCGCGCGACCGGTCGGTGCTCCCACCCTCCGAACGTACCGCCCCCCTAGGAGAACCGCTCGGCTTCCACCGATCGCAGGAGGCGCTCGCCGATCTCCCCGAGCTGGCGGACCTGCTCGGGGGTCAGGGCGTCGAACACCACGCGCCGCACGGCCCCCACGTGCCCCGGGGCGGCGGTGACGAGCTGCTCCCAGCCGGCGTCGGTGAGCGTGGCCAGGGTCCAGCGCCCGTCCTCGGGGTCGGGGCGGCGCAGGAGCCAGCCCCTGCGCTCCAGCCGCCCGGCGACGTGGGAGAGGCGGGACAGCGAGCCGTTGGCCAGGCCGGCGAGGCAGCTCATGCGCAGCGTCCGGTCCGGGGCCTCGGACAGCGTGGACAGCACGGCGTACTCGAAGTGGGTCAGCCCGGAGTCGCGCTGGAGCTGGGCGTCGAGGGCGGCGGGCAGGGCCGAGAGCACCGCGGCGAGCCGTCGCCAGGTGGCCTGCTCGTCGGCGTCGAGCCACTGGGGGTCCATCACGCTCCTTGTTGTTGACGGTTCAAGTCAGCGCGTCTAGTGTCGATTGAAGCATCAAGTCACTCGTCCGTGGGAGGTCCGCCGTGCCGAACGCCACCCCGACCGGCCACCGGCCGGGCCCGGCGCGGGAACAGGCGGCGGTCCCCGGCAGTTCGAGGTCCGTGACGAACGACCCGCGCTCCACGACCCGCGTGCTGCCGCGGCCCCTGGACCCCGGCGCCCCCCGTGGGCACCGGACCGTCCCGTCCGGCACGCTCGGCCCGGTGACCGACGAGGCCGCCCCACCCACCGTCACCGGCGACCCCCGAGGGGGAGCGTCCACCGCTCCCCGCAGGTCGCCCGAGAGGAACCGCTCGTGACCCAGACCCCCGTCGCGACCGTCCGCACCGCCGTCGACGTCCCCCTGCGCTTCGGCGACGGGTACCGCACGACGGCCCGCGTCCACACCTTCGACGGGCTCGTCGACGGCAAGGAGCACCTGGCCCTGGCCCTGGGCAACTGGCAGGAGGGCACCCCCCTCGTGCGCCCCCACAGCGAGTGCCTCACCGGTGACGTGTTCGGCTCCGAGCGCTGCGACTGCGGCCCGCAGCTGCGCGAGGCCGTCGAGCGCATCGCCACCGCCGGCGGGGTCCTGCTGTACCTGCGCCAGGAGGGCCGCGGCATCGGCCTGTACGCCAAGCTCGACGCCTACGCCCTGCAGGACAGCGGGCTGGACACCTACGAGGCCAACCTCGCCCTCGGCCGGGGCGAGGACGAGCGCGACTACACCGCGGCCGCCCAGATGCTCGGCGCCCTCGGCGTCGGCGGGATCAACCTGCTGAGCAACAACCCCGACAAGGCCGAGCAGCTGCAGGCGCACGGCATCCGCGTCGAGCGCCGCGTCCCCACGGGCGTGCACCTGTCCGCCGCGAACGCCCGCTACCTGCGCGCCAAGCGCGACCACACCTCGCACACGCTCGACCTCGCCGGCTGATGCCCGCGCCCGACCTCGACGAGCGGCCCATGGCCCGGGCGGTGGAGCTCGCCGCCCGGGGCCTGGGGACGACGTCCCCGAACCCCGTCGTGGGGTCGGTGCTCGTGGCCCCCGACGGGACGGTCGTGGGGGAGGGCTGGCACGAACGCGCCGGCGGCCCCCACGCCGAGGTCAACGCGCTGGCCGCCGCCGGGGACCGCGCCCGCGGCGCCACCGCCTACGTGACGCTCGAACCGTGCAACCACACCGGCCGCACGGGCCCGTGCGCCCAGGCGCTGCTGCGCGCCGGGGTCGCCCGCGTCGTCTACGCCGTCCCCGACCCCGGTGCCGTCGAGGGCGGCGGGGCGGACACGCTGCGCGCCGCCGGCGTCGAGGTCCTCGCCGGGGTCCTGGCGCCGCAGGCCGAGCGCGTCAACGAGGCGTGGCTGGTCTCGGCCCGCTCGGGCCGCCCCCACGTGCTGTGGAAGTTCGCCGCCACCCTCGACGGCCGCTCGGCCGCCGCCGACGGCACCAGCCGGTGGATCTCCTCGGCGGCCTCCCGCGAGGAGGTCCACGACCTGCGCCGCCGCGTCGACGCGGTCGTCGCCGGGTCCGGGACCGTCCTGGCCGACGACCCGCACCTCACCGCGCGCGCGGCCGACGGCACCCCGTCCGGGCGGCAGCCGCTGCGCGTGGTCCTCGACCGGCGGGGCCGGGTCCCCGCCGGCGCCCGCGTGCTCGACGACGCCGCCCCCACCCTCGTCTCCCGCGCCGGGACGCCCGCGGAGCTGCTGGCGGAGCTGCGCGGGCGCGGGGTCGTGTCCGTGCTGCTGGAGGGCGGGCCCACCCTGGCCGGGGCGTTCCTCGCCGCCGGGCTCGTCGACCGCGTCGTCGCGTACGTGGCGCCCACGCTGCTGGGGGCGGGGACCGCGGCCCTGGCCGGCACGGGCGTCACGACGATCACCGACGCGATCGGCCTCGACGTCGACGACGTGAGCGTCGTCGGCGGGGACGTGCGGGTCTCGGGGCGGCCCCGGCGCTGACCGGCGCCGCGCTCAGGCGCCGGCCGCGACCTCCCGCGCCACCTCCCGCAGCGCGTCGCGGAACGCCCGCACCGCGGGCCGCCCCGCCGCCCCGCGCCGCACCCCCGTGAACAGCCGCCGCGCCGGGTGCCCGGGCAGGTCGGCGAAGCGCAGGGCGGGGCGCCGCCCCGCGTGGGACAGGTCCGGCAGCAGCGCCACCGCGTGCCCGGTCTCCACCAGGTGCACGTGCAGCAGCGCGTCGGGCGTCTGCACCCGCACGTCGGGTTCGAAACCGGCCTGCCGGCAGCGGGCCAGCACCCAGCGGCCCGGGTCGGTGTCCACGGGTTCGAGGACCCACGGCGCCCCGGCGAGGTCCTCCAGCCGCGACACCCCCGACCACGGGCCCGTCGCCGGGACCGCCAGGCGCAGCGCGTCGTGCACGAGGTCCTCCTCGTCGACGTCGGCCGCGCGCGGGTGCGGCAGCCCCGGGTACTCCTCGCCCAGCACCAGGTCGACGTCGCGGGCCGCGAGCGCGGAGAACGCCGGCTCGGCCTCCCGGTGGTCGATGACGACGCGCAGCGCCGGGTGCCGGGCCGCCAGGAGCGTCAGCGCACCGGGGACGAGCGCGAACAGGACCGTCTGGAAGCTCGCCACGCGCAGCACCCCCGACACCTCCCGGGACAGCGCCGCCAGGTCCGCCTCGGCCCGTTCGAGCTGGGACAGCACGGCGTCGGCGTGCGCGACGAGGAGCCGGGCCGCGGGGGTCAGCACGACCCCGCGGCCCCGCTTCTCCAGCAGCGGCACCCCGGCCTCGGCCTCGAGCTGGGACAGCTGCTGCGAGACCGCTGAGGGGCTGTAGCTCATGGCCGCCGCGACGGCCGCCAGCGTGCCCCGCCGGTGCAGCTCGCGCAGCAGGCGCAGCCGGTGGACGTCCAGCACGGGACCTCGATTCGTCAGCGGAGCTGAACGGTACTGCTCGGAGACGTTCGCTGGACGGCAGGTTCGCGCGGAGGAGACTGGGACGGTGGGTCCGCTCCTCCTCGTCATCGGCTCGTGCACGTCGCTGCAGTTCGGCGCCGCCCTCGCCGTCCACCTCTTCGCCCTCGGCGGCAGCACGGGCACGACCCTGCTGCGGCTGGGGCTGGCCGCGCTGCTGCTCCTGCTGGTGTTCCGCCCGCGCGTGCGGCGATGGACCGGCCCGCAGTGGCGCGCGGCCGTGCTGCTGGGGCTGAGCCTGGGCGCGATGAACGGCTGCTTCTACGCCGCGCTGTCCCGCATCGACCTCGGCACCGCCGTCACCGTGGAGTTCCTGGGCCCCCTGACGCTGGCGGCCGTCACCAGCCGCCGGGTCCGGGACCTGCTGTGGGTGGCGCTCGCGCTCGTCGGCGTCGCCGTGCTGGGGCTGGCCGGGGAGGGCGGCGGTGGTTCCCTCGACGTGCTGGGCGTCGTGTTCGCGCTCCTGGCGGGGGCCTGCTGGGCGGCGTACATCGTGGCCGGGGCCCGGCTGGGCCGGGTGACGGAGGGCCACGGGGGGCTGGCGGTCGCGACCGCGGTCGGGGCGCTGGTGCTCGTGCCGTTCGGCGCCGCCGGTGCGCTGCACGCGGTCAGCGCCCCGCACGGGCTGCTGCTGGCGCTGGGGACGGCCGTGCTCGCCTCGGTGGTGCCCTACTCCCTCGAACTGGCGGCGCTGCGCCGGTTGCCGCAGCGGACGTTCGGGGTCCTGCTCAGCCTCGAACCCGTCATCGCCTCCCTCGCCGGGTGGGCGCTGCTGGGGCAGGGCATGACGGTGCTCGGCGGTGCGGGCGTGGTGCTCGTGGTCGCGGCCAGCGCCGGCGCGACGTGGACCGCGGCCCAGGTGCGCGCGCGGGACGGTGCGCCGGCGGGGGCGCGGACCGACGGGGACGACGTGCCGCGGGTGCACCTGCCGACGTCGGCGGGCTGACGGCCCGGCGGGGCGCGGGGTCCTCTCACCCGGTCGGGCTACAGGAGCGGCCCGCGGGGGCCGAGGGGGAGGGGGAGCACGAAACCCCCCGAACGCCCCCGCCCCCCGGAGGACCCTGTGGACACCACGGCCCGCACCGCCCCCCGCACCCCCCTGCGCCGTCGCGTCCTGGGCGCCGCCGCGCTCGTCGCCGCCGCCGCGGGCGCCGTCGTCGGAGCCGGTGCGGCGCAGGCGGACGGCCCGGCCCTCACCGGTGACGGCGGCCAGGCCCAGCACGCGTACGAACTCGTCAACGCCGCCCGCGTCCAGAACGGCCTGCCCGCCCTGGGGCTGTCCGACGACGCCAACCGGGTCGCCACCGACTGGGCGTTCCGGATGGCCGGCGACGCCGAGCTCAAGCACAACCCCGACCTGTCCCGCCAGCTGTCCGGGTGGTCGCTGGTGGCCGAGAACGTCGGCGTCGGCGCCGACGCCGACCAGTTGCAGGGCGCGTTCATGGCCTCCCCGGGCCACCGGGCGAACATCCTGCGCCCGGAGGTCAGCGTCGCCGGTTTCGGTGCGGTCCGCTCCGAGGACGGTCGCCTGTGGGTCGTGCAGGTCTTCGAGCAGCCCAACGGCCCCGTCGCCGGTTTCCACCCGGCCCCGGCTCCCGCTCCGGTTCCGGCGCCACTGGCGCAGGCGCCCGCGCAGGCCCTGCCCGTTCCCGCGGCCCCCGCCGCGCCGGCCTCGGCCCCCGCGCCCGCCCTGGACCGCGTCACCCGCTCGCTGTCCTGAGCCCGGCCCGTCACGGGCCCGCGCCGTCCCGCGCCCCGCGGGTGGGCGGTCAGCGCATCCGCTTGCGCCGCCGCTGCTCGACGTAGGCCTGCAGGTTCTCCCGGTAGTGGTCGGCGACGGCCTGGGCCGCCGCCTCGCTGCGGTACCCCTCGTCCACCCGGATGGTCACGTAGACCTCCCACGCCCCGTCGCTGCGCCGCCCGAGCCGGACCTCGGTCCACTCGTCGTCCAGGTGCGGCAGGAGCATGAGCTCGGGGAAGTTCGCCGGGTTGGCCAGCAGATCGTCCGACATGGACCCACTCTGGACCGCCGGGGCCGCGCGGGGGAGGGGACGCGCGGGGAGCACCGGGCGCGGGGTCGCCGCGGCCTCCCGCCCAACGCACGGTTCGGGCCCTCCCCAGGGCCCTGGGAGGGCCCGAACCGTGCTTCGAGCGGGGAACGCGGACCTCAGGCGCGGGGGTGCTCGGTGAGCCAGCCGTACGGGGCGGCGATCGCCTCGGCCTCGGCCGGGCCCCACGTCCCCGGCTCGTAGGGGTGCAGCTGGGGACGGCAGTCCAGCATCGGGGCCGCGACGCGCCAGGCGTCCCGGAGCCCGTCGGAGGTGGTGAACAGGGCGCGGTCGCCGATGAGGACGTCGCGCAGCAGCGCCGCGTACGGCGGCAGCGGCTCGGCGTTGGGCAGGTCGGCCAGGTCCAGGTACAGGTTCCCCGGCACCAGGTCGTCGGAGACGCCGGGGCGGCGGGCGGTGACCCCGGCGAACAGGGACCCGTTGCCGGACAACGTGAACGTCAGCGTCTCGGGGGCGGCGGCGTCGTCCTTCTGCGGGGAGTTCAGCGGCCGCTTGAACACGAGGGTGACGTGCTGGTGGGACTCGGCGAGCTTCTTGCCGGTCCGCAGGACGAACGGGACGCCGCTCCAGCGCTCGGTGTCGACCCACACCCGGGCCGCGACGAAGGTGTCCGTGCTGGACCCGTCGCGCACGTCCTCCAGGTCCTGGTACCCCACGGCCTGGCCGAGGACGACCTCGTCGGGGTCGATGGGGCGGACCTTGGCCAGGACGGCCTCGCGGGCCGTCGCCAGCGCGTCGGAGGTCCAGTCCGCCGGCGGGTCGAGCGCCACCTCGGCGGCCACCTGCAGCAGGTGGGTGACGAGCATGTCGAGGGTGGCGCCGGTCTCGTCGTAGAACGTGGCGCGGTCGTCGACGCCGAGCACCTCGGGGACGTCGATCTGGACCTGGGCGACGTGCTCGTTGGACCACAGCTGCTCGATCATGCGGTTGGCGAACCGGATGACGTGCAGCTGCTGGGTGGCCTCCTTGCCCAGGAAGTGGTCGATGCGGAAGACCTGCTGCTCCTCGAAGACCGACAGGACGAGCCGGTCGAGCTCCTCGAAGGACTGCGGGGACGTCCCGTAGGGCTTCTCGTAGACGACGCGGGTGCCCTCGGCCAGCCCGTGGGCGGCGATGGCCCGGGTGTAGTCCACGAACGTCGTCGGCGGCAGCGCGAGGTAGTGCACGACCTGGGCGTCGGAGCCGATCTCGTCCTTGGCCGCGGCGATGGCGTCCAGCAGCTCGCCGGGGTCCTCGGCCGTGAAACCGCCGCCGGCGAAGCGCAGCCCCGGCAGGATCGACTCGATGACCTCGTCGGTCACGCCATTCTTGCCGCGGGCGAACTCCTGCAGACCGTCGCGGACGTGCTCGCGGTACTGCTCGACCGGGGTGGCGCGGCGGCCGGAACCGATGAGGACCCACTGGTCGGGCAGCAGACCGGCCGCGGCGAGCGCGGCGAAACCGGGCATGACCAGGCGCTTGGCGAGGTCGCCGCTGGCGCCGTACACGACGAAGACGGTGGGGCCGGCGCTCGTGGTGGCGCCCAGCGCGTTGTTCATGTCCGTCTCCAACTCGATGGGGGGGAGGGTGGTGCCCCACCTACGCTACGCGAGTGACCTACACCACTCCCTGGGTGCACCGGTTCGGTCTGGGGCTGGCCGCCGCCGGCCGGCCCGCGTACCTCACGCTGGGCCGCGGTGACGACCTCGCCTCCTCACGGTCCGTGGAGGAGATGGAAGCCCGCTGTCACCAGTTGCTCGACCTGGCCTGGGAGCGCGGGGTCCGGTACGTCGACGTCGCCCGCTCCTACGGCCACGCCGAGCGGTTCCTCGGCACCTGGCTCGCCGCCCACCCCGGGCGGCGCGACCAGCTCACCATCGGCTCCAAGTGGGGCTACGAGTACGTCGGCGACTGGTCCCTGGACGCCGCCGTCCACGAGCGCAAGGACCACTCCCTGGCCATGTTCGAGCGGCAGTGGCCCCAGACGCTCGACGCCCTCGGCGGCCCCCCGGACGTCTACCTCGTCCACTCCATCACCCCCGACAGCCCCGCCCTGGACGACGGGCCGCTGCTCGCGGCGCTGGCCGGTCTCGCCGCCACCGGCGTTCGGGTCGGCCTCTCGACGAGCGGGCCCGCGCAGGGAGCCGTCCTGGAACGCGCGCTGGGTACCGGCGCGCCGTTCAGCGCCGTGCAGGCCACGTGGAACCTGCTGGAACGCTCCGTCGGCCCGGTGCTGGCGCAGGCCCACGACGAGGGCTGGCTCGTCGTGGTGAAGGAGGGCGTCGCCAACGGCCGCCTCACCGCCCGCGGCGCGGACCCGGCCGTCGCGGCGCTCGCGCGGGTCGACGGGCAGGGCGTCGACGCCTTCGCGCTCGGCGCGGTCCTGGCCCAGCCCTTCGTCGACGTGGTCCTCAGCGGCGCGGTGACGACCGGGCAGCTGGAGCAGAACCTCGCCGCCCGGCCCCCCGCGGTCGTGCCCGACGGGGCCGCCGAGCCGCCCGAGCGGTACTGGGCCACCCGCGCCACCCTGCCCTGGACGTGAGGGGCCCGGGCGTGGACCTGCCGCTGACCGAGCAGTACGTGCACGGCGCCGTCGAGCTGGAGACGACGGCCCGCGGGGTCCTGCCGCACCGCCTGCCCGCGTGGGCGCGCCGGCAGTTCCCCGACCCCCAGCTCCTGACGGCCGAGGCGCAGCCCTCGGGGGTCCGGGTCGTGTTCCGCGGGACGGTGAGCGCCGTGGAGCTGCGCGTCGAGGCGACCCGCCAGAGCTACCCGGGCGTCCCGCCGCGGCCGCCGGGCGTCTACGACCTGCGCGTCGACGGCGAGCTCGTCGGCCTCACGACGGCCGACGAGGGCCGGGTCGTCTTCACGGGCGTGCCGGCGCGCGACCAGCTCGTGGAGGTCTGGCTGCCGCAGCACGAGAGGACGGAACTGCTGTCCTGCCGCGTCGAGGGTTCGGCCCGCCCCGTGGTGGACGAGCGGCCGGTGTGGGTGCACCACGGCAGCTCCCTGTCCCAGGGCTCCGGCGCGGCCAGCCCCAGCACGACGTGGGTCGCCCTCGCCGCCCCGCACCTGCAGCTGCGCAACCTCGGCCTGGGCGGCGGCGCGCTGCTCGACGCCTCGACCGCGCGCGCCGTCCGCGACCTGCCGGCCGACGTCGTCAGCCTGGAGCTGGGGATCAACGTCGTCAACGCGGACGCCATGCGGCTGCGGGCCTTCACCCCCGCGGTCCACGGGTTCCTCGACACCGTGCGCGAGGGGCACCCGGCGACGCCGCTGCTGGTCGTCACGCCGCTGCACTGCGCCCTGCACGAGGACACCCCCGGGCCGGGGGCGTTCGACCTGGACGCGCTGGCCCGCGGCGAGGTGCGGTTCACGGCCACGGGGACGCCCGAGCCGGGCCGCCTCACGCTGTCCTCGCTGCGCGCGGAGCTGGAACGGGTCGTGCGCCAGCGCCAGGCCGACGACCCGCACCTGCACCTGGTCGACGGCCTGGAGCTGTTCGGCGCGGCGGACGAGGCGGCGCACCCGCTGCCGGACGCCCTGCACCTCGACGCGGTCTCGCACCGCCTGGTCGCCGAGCGCTTCGCCCCGCACCTGCGCCGCGCCCTGCCGGGTCCGCCCGGCCGGTGAGGGACGCGGTCAGGCCGACCCGGTGAGGACGAGGCCGGCGACGGGGCGGCTGCCGGCGGGGACGGCCCGCGCGAGCAGCAGCGCGACGTCGTCCTCGGGGACGCCCAGGTCCGCCAGCAGGCCGTCGCACAGCTCCTCGGGGTCGTCCCCGGCGAGCGCGGCGACCCGTTCGCGCAGCCACTGGACGCCGTCGTCGATCGTGGCGCCGCGCCGTTCGACGAGGCCGTCGGTGTAGAGCACGACCGTCGCCCCGTCGGGCAGGTCGCGGCGGTGGGTCGAGCGCCCGGTGCCGGTCCGGCAGCCCAGCAGCAGCTCCGGTTCGCGGGCCAGGACCTCCACCGACCCGTCGGGCAGCAGCAGCAGCGGCGGGGGGTGGCCCGCGTTGGACCAGCGCAGGCAGCGCCCGCCGCGCCCGTCGGGGTGCACGCTCACCAGGACCGCGGTGGCCAGCGCGTCCACGCCGAGGTCGAACAGGGCCTCGTCGAGGACGCCGAGCAGGTGGCCGGGGTCGGCGGGGGTGGCGTAGGCGACGCCGCGCAGCAGGGAGCGCACCTGACCCATGAGGGCGGCGGCCGTGCCGTCGTGGCCGCTGACGTCGCCGATCGTCAGGGCCGCGGTCCCGTCGGCGTCGTGGAACACGTCGTACCAGTCCCCGCCGACCCGGGCCTGCTGGGAGGCGGGCCGGTACCGGACGGCGACGTCGAGCCCGGCGACGGCGGTGGGTCGCGGCAGCAGGCTGCGCTGCAACGTCTCCGACATGGCCAGCGCGGTCTCGGCGGCCTCCTGCTCCGCGGCCCGGTGCCGCAGCCGCAGGACGGCCTGGCCGTACTGGACGGCGACGGCCCCGACGACCTCGTGGTCGCCGGCGCCCAGGGTCCGCGGGTGGTCCCAGCCCAGGGCCAGCTCGCCGAGCTGCACGCCGTCGACGACGACGGGCGTCTGCACCAGGGACGGGCAGCCCGCCGCCGTCACCTCGGCGGCGGCGCTGCCGGGGGGGCGCTCGCCGAGCAGGGCGGCGGAGGCGGTGGCGGCGCCCAGCACGGAGCGGGCGAAGGTGCGCACGCCCTCCAGCAGCTCGTCGTGGTCACCGGCCTCGACGAGCTGCAGCGCGACGTGCGCCTGCGCGGCGACGGTGCGGGCGGCCAGCCGCTCGGCGCGGCGGGCCACCTCCACCTCGCGGTCGCGCACGAACAGCTCGGCCTCGACCTGCACCGAGCGGGCCCGCTCCAGGACGTAGTCGGTGATGTCCTCGACGCGGTGCAGGACGTAGCGGACGACGCCGTCGGCGTCGGCGAGCGGGGCGTTGACGACCGACCAGTGCCGCTGGACCAGCTCGCCGGTGGCCGGGGAGACCACGTCGTAGTGCAGCGTGGGCAGGACGTCGGTCTCCCCGGCCAGGGCGCGGCGCATGGACACCTCGGCGGGGTTGCTGCCGTCGTCGTCGAGGGTGTCCGGCGGTGGGGGGAAGGCCTCGAACACGGGCCGTCCCACGAGGTCCTCGCGACGGCGCGACAGCATGGTCGCGTAGGCGCGGTTGACCTCGACGATCACGAGGTCGCGGTCGACCACGAGGTACGCGGTGGGCAGGGCGGCGAAGACGGTGTCGAGGTCGGGCGCAGGGGCGTGCTGCATCTCCGTCCGCCTCCCGTCGGGTCGAGAACGTCCCCCGGAGTCACTCTAGGCAACCTTCTAACTACTCGCCCGCTGTTCGCCCGGATCCGGGGCCGCCCTGCCGCGGCAGTCTCAGGCGGGCAGGAAGCCGGCGTAGAACTCCCGCGGGTCCCGGGCCAGGGAAGCCTTGACCATCGCGCTCCACTCGTCGACGACGACCTCCAGCTCACCCGCCGCGACGGCGTCCAGGGTGCGCGCGGCGACCGTCGCCGGGTCGGTCTTGTCGCCGTCGTAGTCCTTCATCATGTCCGTGTCGGCCGCACCGAGGTGGACGGAGGTCACCTGCGTGCCCTGCCCGGCCAGTTCCAGGCGCAGCGCGTTGCTCATGTTCCAGTTCGCCGCCTTCGACACCGCGTAGGCCCCGGCGCCGGGGAAGGCGAACCAGGACAGCGCCGACGCCACGTTGACGACCGCGCCGCCGCCGTTGGCGGCCAGTACGGGGGCGAAGGCGCGCACCATCGCCAGGGTGCCCCAGAAGTTCACGTCCAGCTCGGTGCGCACCGGTCCCAGGTCCCCGAGCAGGGTCGCGCCGGTGGAGACGCCGGCGTTGTTGATCAGCAGGTCCACGTCGGTGGCCAGGGCGGCGGCCGCGGCGACGGCGTCGGGGTCGGTGATGTCGAGGGCGACGGGGACGGCGCCGGGCAGGTCGAGGGTCTCGGGACGGCGGGCGGCGGCGTAGACCTTGGCCCCCCGTTCCAGGAGCTGGGAGGCGAGGTGGCGGCCGATGCCGCGGTTGGCGCCGGTGACGAGTGCAGTGGTCATGCGGGTACGCTAGGACCTCACGTCGACGTGAGGGTCAAGTCGTCCCGGGGTCGATTTCGGTATCGGGACGGGTCCACCGGACGGGGGAGCAGGGGGAGCGGTGCGCATCGGCGAGGTCGCGAAGCGGTCGGGCGTCAGCGTCCGCGCGCTGCGGTACTACGAGGAGCAGGGGCTGCTGGTGGCCGAGCGCAGCCCCGGCGGGCAGCGGCACTACCCCGACTCGGCGGTCGAGCGGGTGCGCTTCATCCAGAACCTCTACGCCGCCGGCCTGGGCAGCAAGGCCGTCGTGCGGATCCTGCCGTGCATGGACCACGGCGTCCTGACCGACGAGATGCACGAGCGGCTGCTGGCCGAACGGGCCCGCGTCCAGGCCCAGCTCGAGGAGCTGACCGCCACCCGCGACAAGCTCGACGACGTCATCCGCGCCGGGCAGGCCTACCGCGCCGACCCCGCGGCCTGCGCGAGGGCCTCGTGACCCCCGGCACCCCCGCCGCCGCGGGCGGGGACGACGAGCGGTTCGCGCGGCTGCGCAAGGAGGCCGCCCGCAAGGGCTGGACCCTGCAGGCCCCCACCAACCGCCACCCCGGCTACCTGCTGACCAGCGGGAGACCGGGGGAGAAGGACGCCCGCATCGCGTTCGGCGCGGCCGGGCCGGTCCTGACGCTGGCCGAGGTCGAGCAGTGGCTGGAGGACCTGCCCCGCAGCCGGTGACGGCCCGGGTTCACGCCGCCGCCGTCTCCCGCAGGAACCGCCGGTTCGCCTCCACGTTCGCCTCCAGCACCGCGTTCCACACCCGGTCCGAGCGCCGCAGCACCGCCAGCCCGGCGCGGGCCAGCGCGGCGGCCAGCGGCACGAGCCGGTCCTGCGGGGCGGGCTCGCCCAGGCCCAGCGCCCGCCCCAGCTGCGGGCCCTGCAGGTGCCGGGCCACGACGCGCGCGGCGGCCAGCGCCGGGCCGTGCGGGATCCGGGTGAGGTCGGTGAGGCCGCCCGCCAGGGCCTCGACCCCGGCGGCCACCAGCACCCGGGAGTCCTGCGACGGCGGACCGGTCAGCGCGTCCACCCGGTGCAGCAGCTCCGCCGCCGAGCGGCGGTCGACGACCCCGGCGAGGAGTTCGGGGCGCACCCCCAGCAGCTCACCCAGGAACCGCCAGTACGTGAGGAACTGCGCGTACTCGGCGTCGGTCACGGCGAACCCCAGCCGGTGCGCCGAGCGGGGCGCGACGACGGTGAAGTCCAGCCAGGTGCGCACGTCGTCGAACTGGCTGATCGGCACCGAGCCGTCGGGCAGCGGACCGCGCCGCTGCAGGCCCCGGCGCACCAGCGCGTGCCCGAGCCGGACCCACGCCGTGGAGACCCAGCCCTCGGCGCCCCGGACCAGGCCCCCCGGCAGGGAGGCCGCCGACAGCCACCGGGCCGTGTCCGTGAGCCGGCCCTGCGTGCCGTGGACCAGGCGTCCGGTCCCGACGAGCACGGCCGCCGGGCCCGGTGGCCGGTAGGAGCTGATGAGCGCCCCGGCCCCCACGTCGAAGACGTGCACGGCCAGCGGGGCCGTGAACGTCGCCCGCGCGCCCGCGGCCAGCAGCGCGGGGTCGGCGCCGTCGGCCAGGCGTTCCAGCTCACCCACGAAAGCGCGCACCGCGGGGTGGGCCGCGCCCGCCGAACCGTCGCGCAGGGCGGTGGCGAACTGCCCCCGCACCGAGGCGTCGTCCAGCACCGCGTCGGCGACGGCGTCGGCGAGCGGGTCCCCGTGGGAACGGGCCCCCTCCAGGTCCAGGGGCGGGTCCGGGGTCGGGTTCACGGGCGTCGTCCTCGCAGTTCGTCCATCTCGCGGCGGTCCCGCTTCGTGGGGCGTCCCGCGCCGCGGTCGCGGGTCCCGAAGGCGCCGAAGAACTCGTCCCTCGGCGGGGGCGGTGGGGACTTGTCGACGTACGCGGCCTGCGCGATCGGCGCGCCCACGCGCTTGTCGAGCAGCCGCACGACCTCGAACACCTTCTCGTACCCCTCGGCCCGGATGCGCACCTCGTCCCCGACGTGCACGGCCGCAGCGGGTTTGGCCCGCTCGCCGTTGAGCCGGACGTGCCCGGCCTTGACCGCGGCGGACGCGACGGACCGGCTCTTGAAGAGCCGGACCGCCCACGTCCACTGGTCGATCCTCGTCACGGGCGGATCAACTCCCGAGGACCCCGTCCACGAGTTCCTGCGCCTCGCGCTGCACCTGCGCCAGGTGGTCGGCGCCGCGGAACGACTCGGCGTAGATCTTGTAGACGTCCTCGGTGCCGGAGGGGCGCGCGGCGAACCACGCCGACTCGGTGACGACCTTCAGCCCGCCGATCTTCGCGCCGTTGCCGGGGGCCTCGGTGAGCTTGGCGACGATCTCCTCGCCCGCCAGCTCGGTCGCGGTGACCTGCTCCGCGGACAGCTTCGACAGCGTCGCCTTCTGCTCGCGGGTGGCGGCCGCGTCGGAGCGCTTGTACTCCGGCGCCCCGAACTCCGCCGTGAGGTCGGCGTAGTGCTCGCTGGGGGTCTTGCCCGTGACCGCGGTGATCTCCGAGGCGAGCAGCGCCAGGAGGATGCCGTCCTTGTCGGTGCTCCACACCCCGCCGTCCTTGCGCAGGAACGACGCGCCCGCGCTCTCCTCGCCGCCGAAACCGACGGAGGAGTCCAGCAGGCCCGGCACGAACCACTTGAACCCGACGGGGACCTCCAGCAGCTTCCGCCCGAGCGAGGCGGCGACGCGGTCGATCATCGAGCTGGACACGAGCGTCTTGCCGATCGCGGCGCCCTGCGACCAGCCCCGGCGGTTCCCGAACAGGTACTGGATGGCGACGGCCAGGTAGTGGTTCGGGTTCATCAGCCCGTCGGCCGTCACGATGCCGTGGCGGTCGGAGTCGGCGTCGTTGCCCGTGGCGATCTGGAACTGGTCGCGCTGGGCGATGAGGGAGGCCATGGCGGAGGGGGAGGAGCAGTCCATCCGGATCTTCCCGTCCCAGTCCAGCGTCATGAACCGCCAGGTCGGGTCCACGAGCGGGTTCACGACGGTCAGGTCCAGGCGGTGCCGTTCGGCGACCGCCTGCCAGAACTCCACGCTGGCCCCGCCGAGGGGGTCGGCGCCGATGCGGATCCCGGCGTCGCGGATCGCGTCGATCTCCAGGACGTTCGGCAGGTCGTCGACGTAGGTGCCGAGGAAGTCGTAGCCCTGCGCGGCCGCGCGGGCCTTCGCGAACGCCACGCGCCGCACGCCCTCGAGCCCCTTCTCCAGGTACTCGTTGGCGCGGCCGGCGATCCAGCCCGTCGCGTCGGTGTCGGCCGGGCCGCCGTTCGGCGGGTTGTACTTGAAACCGCCGTCGCGCGGCGGGTTGTGCGAGGGCGTCACGACGATGCCGTCGGCCAGGCCCGCGCCGGTGGTGCGGATCGAGGACCCCTGCCGGTTGGCGGCGAGGATGGCGTGCGAGACCGCGGGCGTGGGGGTCCAGGAGTCGCGGTCGTCGACGAGGACGGTGACGTCGTTGGCGCCGAGGACCTCCAGCGCGGACACCCACGCCGGTTCGGACAGCGCGTGGGTGTCGCGGCCGAGGAACAGCGGGCCGTCGTAGCCCTGCTCGCGGCGGTAGTCGACGATCGCCTGGGTCGTGGCGAGGATGTGGTCCTCGTTGAAGGCCGCGTCGAGGCTGGAGCCGCGGTGCCCGGAGGTGCCGAAGGCGACGCGCTGGCCGACCTCGGCCGGGTCCGGCTTCGCGGCGTAGTACGCGGTGACGACGTGCGCGACGTCGATGAGGTCCGAGGGCTCGGCGTGCTGTCCTGCGCGGGGGTTGGTCATGGCTTCCTCGTCACTGCGGTCGCACCGGTCGCACCGGCTGGTCGGGCTGGCATCCGTCGTGCCGATGATGCTGCACCGCCCGCCGCCCCCTCGCCACCGCCCCGCCCCGCCGGGCCCGCCGGGGCCCTCGCGCCCCCGCCCCGGCCGCGTCAGCTCGCGGTCCGGGCGGCGCGCGCGGCGGGCGCCTCCTGGTCGCAGATCGCGGCGGCCTCGGGCGTGACCGAGCAGAGCGCGTGGGAGGCGCACCAGGGGTGGGTCCAGGCGCAGGCCGACGCCCACCGCGCGCGCGACCGGGAGGGGTCCACCGCCGACGGGGAGCGCGACGCGCGCCGGCTCGCCGGGCCGCCCGACTGACGCGCGCCGCGCGGGTGCGGGGCGCAGGATCGCCGCAGGGCCGCACCGGCCGGCGGTGCGCGGGACGAGGAGGACGACGTGAGCAGCGCGCGGTGGACGGCGGGCGACGTCCCGGACCAGCACGGCCGGGTGGCCGTGGTCACCGGGGCCAACACGGGCCTCGGCTTCGAGACCGCCGCGGTCCTCGCGGCCCGGGGCGCCACGGTGGTGCTGGCGGTCCGCGACGTCGGCCGGGGGGAGGCGGCCGCGGCGCGGATGGGCGGGGACGTCTCGGTCCAGCGGCTGGACCTGTCCTCGCTCGGCTCGGTCCGGGAGGCGGCGCAGGCGCTGCGGGCCGCGCACCCCCGCCTGGACCTGCTCGTCAACAACGCCGGGGTCATGTACACGCCGCGGGAGACGACGCAGGACGGCTTCGAGCGGCAGTTCGGGACCAACCACCTGGGCCACTTCACCCTGACGGGGCTGCTGCTCGACGCGCTGCTGCCCGTCCCTGGCTCGCGCGTGGTGACCGTCAGCAGCCTGGCCCACCGGTTCCGGGCCGCGATCCGCTTCGAGGACCTGCAGTGGGAGCGCTCCTACTCCCGCGCCGGCGCCTACGGGCAGTCCAAGCTGGCGAACCTGCTGTTCACCTACGAGCTGCAGCGCCGGCTCGCGGCCCGCGGCGCGGCGACGATCGCGGTGGCCGCGCACCCAGGGGTGTCGAACACCGAGCTGGTCCGCAACTCCCCGGCCCCGGTGCGGGCGGCGATGGAGCGGTTCGGGTCGCTGCTCGCGCAACCGGCGGCCGCGGGGGCGCTGCCGACGCTGCGGGCCGCCACCGACCCGGCCGTCCTGGGCGGGCAGTACTTCGGGCCGGGCGGTCCCGGTGAGTCGCGCGGCCTGCCGCGGCCGGTCGTCTCCAGCCCGCAGTCGCACGACCTCGCCGTCCAGCAGCGGCTGTGGGCCGTCTCCGAGGAGCTCACCGGGGTCCGCTTCCCCGTGTGACCCCGGGATGACCCCGGGGTCACCCCCGGGGGTGGGCCGGGGTGGGCCGGGGGTTCAGCGGGTGGCGTGCGCCCGCAGGTGGCCCAGGACGGCGGCCACGAGGGAGATGAGGGCGGCCAGGCCCAGCCCGGCGCCGACGTGCCAGCGCAGCAGCGCCGCGCCGACGGCCGCGCCGGCGAGGATGAGCACGACCGCGCCGAGGCGGCGGCGCCACCCCTCGCCGCTGCCGCCGGCGAGGCGGGAGTCGGCGGCCAGCCCCGTCAGGGTCGAGGTGACGACGACCGTGGTGACGTCCTTGACCCCCAGCCGGCGCGCGGCCGCGGCCTGACCGCCCATCGCCAGGCCCAGCACGGTGGTCACGACCAGGGCGGCCGGCGGCGGGGTGGTGCCGGGCTCGACGGGCAGCCCGGCGATGAGCGAGGCGGCCACGGCCAGGCCGGCCAGCACGACCCCGACGAGCGCGAAGACCCACGTGGAGGCGGTCGTCCACCCCGTCGCGGCGCGGCGCAGCACCCGGCCCACGACGGCGGCGCCGAGGAGGAAACCGGCCAGGGCGAGCACGGGGCCCAGGATCGGCAGGTCCTGCGACCCGGTGAGGGCCATCCCGAGGATCACGACGTTGCCGGTCATGTTGGCGGTGAAGACGCGGTCCAGCCCGAGGTAGCCGACGGCGTCGACGATCCCGGTGGAGAACGTCAGGACGAGCATGAGCGCGAGGTGCCAGGAGGCGCGGCGCGCCGGGTCCCCGGTGGTGCCGGCGGGCTTCTCGGACGTCTTCTCGGGGGGCATCGCGGTCTCCGTGCTCGGTGGGCTGGGCGACCCCGCGGTGTGAAACACGGGGGAAACACGGGAAGAGTACGGTGCCTGAATTGTATACGTTCGGCTGCCGAATCCGACCTGCGAGAGGTTCGCGATGACTGCCCGACCAGCACTGCTCACGACCGCCGCGCTCGCACCCCTGCTGGCCCTGACCGCGTGCGTGCCCGTCCAGCCCGTCGGGCAGGCGCCCGAGCGCGAGGACGTCACCGGGGTCCCGGTCGGCGACCGCCCCCTGCGCGACGGCGGCGACCTCGTCATGGCCCTGTCCGCCGAACCCGACCGGCTCGACCCCACGACGTCGTCCTCGCTCTACACGCGCTACGTCATGAACGCGATCTGCGAGAAGCTCTACGACATCGACGCCGACGGGAACCTCGTCCCCCAGCTCGCCGAGGCCCTGCCCACGACCTCGCCCGACGGCCTCACCGTGACGATCCCCGTCCGCTCCGGCATCCGGTTCGCCGACGGCACCCCGCTGGACGCCGCCGCCGTCGTCACGACGCTCGAACGCAACCTCACCCTGCCGACGAGCAGCCGCAAGAACGAGCTCGGGCCCGTCCGCGACGTCGAGGCGACCGGCCCCTCGACCGTCGTCGTCCACTACGAGACGCCGTTCGCCCCGCTCACCGCCTCCCTCGCCGACCGCGCCGGCGTGGTCATGTCACCCGCGGCGCTGGCCGAACGGGGGGAGGACTTCGGCGACCACCCCACCTGCGTGGGGCCCTTCAAGTTCGTCGACCGCGTCCCGCAGACGTCGATCACCGTCGAACGCGACCCCGGCTACTACGCGGCCGACCAGGTCCACCTCGACTCCATCACCTACCGGATCATGACCGACGCCACCATCCGCGCCGCGAACCTGCGGTCCGGGGACGTGCAGGTCGCCGACAGCCTGTCCCCGCAGGACGTCGACGCGCTGCGGCAGGAGGAGGGCACCGGCCTGCTGCAGACCGGCTCGTTCGGGTACCAGGGCGTCACCTTCAACCTCGGGAACACCGACGGCGTGGGGAAACCCCCGGGCCGCATCGACACCCCGCTGGCGACGGACCCGCGCATCCGCGAGGCGTTCTCGCTCGCCGTCGACCGGCAGGCCCTCGTGAACTCGGTGTTCAACGACTGGTACCAGCCGGCCTGCTCGTTCATCTCCCCCGACAGCGTCTACGCCACCGAGGCCTCCGACGCCTGCCCGCCGCACGACCCGGCCCGGGCCGAGGAGCTGCTCACCGAGGCCGGGGTGGAACTGCCGTACCGGATCAGGGTGTCCGCCTCGAACACCGCCGACACGCTGCGGCTCTCGCAGGCCCTGCAGGCCAGCGTCGCCGAAGCCGGTTTCCAGCTCGAGATCGAACCCGTCGAGTACTCCACGCTGCTGGACCAGCAGTCCTCCGGCGACTTCGAGGCCGTCCAGCTCGGCTGGTCCGGCCGCGTCGACCCGCACGGGAACTCCTCCAGCTTCCTGACCACCGGCGCGGGCAGCAACTACTCGGGGTACTCCGACCCCGAGGTCGACGCGCTGCTCAAGCAGGCCGCCCGCAGCACCGACCCCGCCGTCCGCGCCGACCTCTACGGGCAGGTCGTCGCGATCGTGCAGCGGGACAACCCGATCGTCTACCTCTACCGCGTGCGCAGCATCACCGGGTACGTCAGTTCCGGTGAGGACGCCGTCGCCGGGGTCGAGACCTACGCCGACGGCGTCGTCCGCCTCGGGCGGGCCGCCTTCCTCCAGGGGAGTGAGTGAGATGGGACGTTTCCTGCTGTCCCGGGTCTGGCAGAGCGTCGTGACGCTCCTGCTCGCCTCGGTGGTCGTCTTCGCCGGGGTGCGCGCGCTGCCCGGCGACCCCGCCCTCGCCGCCGCCGGGGAGGAGGCCACCCCGGAGGCGCTCGCGGCCGTGCGCGCCGACCTCGGCCTGGACCAGCCGGTCTGGGTGCAGTACTGGAGGTTCCTCACCCACGCCCTGACCGGCGACCTGGGGACCTCGGTGCGCACGGGGACGCCGGTGACCGAGCTCATCGGCGCGACGCTGCCCGTCACGGTCTGGCTGTCCGTCTACGCCATGCTCTTCGCGGTCGTGCTGGGCCTGGCGATGGGTGTCGTCGCCGCGGTCCGCCGCGGGACCTGGGCCGAGGCCGGCGTCAACGGGCTGTCGCTGCTGGGGCTGTCGGTGCCGAGCTTCTGGCTGGGGCTGCTGGCGATCCTCTACCTGGCCGTAGGGCTCGGCTGGTTCCCCGCCTCCGGGTACGTCTCCCCGGCCGAGGACCCGCTGCGGTCCCTGCACCACCTCACGCTGCCGGCGGTCATCCTCGGCGCCGGGATCGCCGCGGTCGTCATGCGCCAGACCCGGGCCTCGATGCTGCAGAACCTCTCGGCCGACTACGTCCGCACCGCCCGCGCCAAGGGCGCCTCCCGCTCGGCCGTCGTGCTGCGGTTCGCGCTGCGCAACTCCCTCGTCGTCGTCGTCACCCTCGTCGGCCTGCAGCTGGGCGGGCTGATCTCCGGCGCCGTCGTCACCGAGCGCATCTTCGGCCTGCCCGGTTTCGGCAAGCTGACGCTGGACTCGGTGTTCAGCCGCGACTACCCCGTCATCGAGGGCGTCGTCCTCGTCGTGACCCTCGCCTACGTCGTCATCAACCTCGTGGTCGACGTGCTCTACACCGTCCTCGACCCCCGCATCCGCGTCGCCGGAGGTGCCCGATGAGCCAGACCGTGCAAGCCGCCGACAGGCTCGAGGTGGACCTCGGGTCCAGCCGCGGGCTCGTCCTGAAGCGCATGCTGCGCAACCCCTCCGGCGTGGTGGGGATGGTCCTGGTGGCCCTGGTGGTGCTCGCCGCGCTGCTGGCCCCGCTGCTCGCGCCGTACCCGCCGGCGCAGGTCCACTTCGAGACCCCGTTCCAGGTGCCGCGCACCGTGGGGTTCTGGCTGGGCACCGACGACCTGGGCCGCGACGTGATGTCCCGCATCCTGTTCGGCCTGCGCGCCTCGCTGCAGGTGGCCGTCCTGGCCGTCGTGCTCTCCGTCGTCGTCGGCACCCCGCTGGGGCTGGCGGCGGGGTACTGGCGGGGGCTGGACGTCGTGGTGTCCCGGCTCACCGACGTCGTCCTGGCCTTCCCGTTTCTCGTCCTGGCCGTCGGCCTGGCCGCGATCCGGGGGGCCAGCCTGGGCAACGCGGCGATCGCCCTGGGCGTCGCGCACGTGCCGCAGGTCATCCGCGTCGTGCGCGCCGAGACGCTGCGGCTGCGCGAGGCCGAGTACGTGCTGGCCGCCCGGACGATGGACGCCTCCGGCGCGCGCGTCCTGGCCACCCACGTCCTGCCGAACGCGGTGCCCTCGATCGTCGTGCAGGCCACCGTCATCGTGCCGGCCGTCGTCATCGGCGAGGCCCTGCTGTCGTTCCTCGGCCTGGGCATCCAGCCGCCCACCCCGAGCCTGGGCATCATGCTGTCCGACGCCCAGCAGTACATCTTCCGCGCGCCGACGGCGGCGCTGTTCCCCGGCCTGGCGATCCTGCTGGTCTGCCTGGCCTTCAACCTGTTCGGCGACGCCCTGCGCGACGCCCTCGACCCGAGCGGAGCAACCCGGTGAGCGCCTTCGTCCCCCCGGCCGACCACACCACCCGGCCCACCCTGCGCGGCACCTTCGGCATGACGGCCTCGACGCACTGGCTGGCCTCGGCCACCGGGCAGTCGGTCCTGGAGCGCGGCGGCAACGCCTTCGACGCCGCCGTGGCCACCGCGTTCGTCCTGCACGTCGTCGAACCGCACCTCAACGGACCCGGCGGGGACATGACGTGCGTGTTCGCCACCGCGGACGACCCCACGCCCGTCGTCCTCAACGGGCAGGGCCCGGCGCCCGCGGGAGCCACGATCGAGCACTACCGGGCCGAGGGCCTGGACACGGTGCCCGGCGCGGGTGGGCTGGCCGCGGCCGTCCCCGGCGCGGTCGACGCCTGGGTGGTGCTGCTGCGCGACCACGGCACGTGGGAGCTCGCCGACGTCCTGGAACCGGCCATCGGGTACGCCCGCGACGGGCACCCCGTCGTCGGCCGGGTCGGCACGACCATCGCCTCGGTGGCCGGCCTGTTCCGCGAGCACTGGCCCAGCTCGGCCGCGCTGTGGATGCCGGACGGGCGCGTCCCGGCGGCCGGCGACGTCATCACCAACCCCGCGTGGGCGCGCACGCTGCAGCGCCTCCTGGACGCCGGGAAGGACGCCGGGTCCCGCGAGGAGCGGATCGAGGCGTTCCGCACCGAGTGGCGCGAGGGTTTCGTCGCCCGCGAGGCCGTGGAGTTCCTGCGCACCCCGCACCGGCACTCCTCCGGCACCGACCACGCCGCCGTCCTGGAGGTCTCGGACTGGTCCGCGTTCTCCGCCGGGTACGAACCCGCCACGACGGTCGAGTTCCGCGGCACCACCGTCGCCAAGACCGGCCCCTTCGGCCAGGGCCCGGTGCTGCTGCAGGCGCTGCGCCTGCTCGACGGGTTCGACGACGCCGACCTCGACCCCTCGACCGTCCGCGGCGCCCACACCGTCCTGGAGGCGCTGAAGCTGGCGCTGGCCGACCGCGACGCCTGGTACGGCTCGGAGGCCGACCCCGACGTCCTGCGCGAGCTGCTCTCGGAGGAGTACGCCGCGACCCGGCGCGCCCTCATCACCGACCGCGCCTCCCACGAGTTCCGTCCCGGCACCGTCGGCGGCCGGGAACCCTTCGTGCCGCCGCTGCGCACCGACGCCCCGTCCGCGGTCGGCGTGGGCGAACCCACCGTCGGTGAACCCACCGTGGAGAGCACCGGCACCACCCGCGGCGACACCTGCCACGTCGACGTCGTCGACCGCTGGGGCAACGTCGTGTCCGCGACCCCGTCGGGCGGCTGGCTGCAGTCCTCCCCGACCGTGCCGGAACTGGGGTTCTGCCTCGGGTCGCGGCTGCAGATGACCTGGCTGGAGGAGGGGGGCCCCTCCTCGCTGCGCCCGGGCGGGCGGCCCCGCACGACGCTGACCCCCACGCTGCTGCTGCGCGACGGCGAACCCGTCGAGGCGCTGGGCACCCCCGGCGGGGACCAGCAGGACCAGTGGCAGCTGCTGTACCTGCTGCGCACCCTCGTCGGCGGGTACTCCCCGCAGGAGGCCATCGACGCGCCCGCCCTGCACACGACCTCGATGCCGGGCTCGTTCTGGCCGCGCACCTGGACCCCCGGCGGCGCCGTCGTCGAGGCCCGGATCGGTGAGGACGTCATCGCCGGGCTGACCGAGCGCGGGCACGTCGTGACCCGCTCGGGGGACTGGTCGCTGGGCCGGCTGTCCTGCGCCGGGCGCGACCCGCGCACCGGGGTGCTGCACGCCGCCGCGAACTCCCGCGGCGCCCAGGGCTACGCGGTGGGGCGGTGAGCGCGGTGGACGCGACAAACCCGGTGGACCCGGTGACCAGGGGCGGGGAACTGCTGCGGGTCGAGGGGCTGCAGGTCGCCTACGGGGCGACCACCGTGCTGCACGGCGTCGACGTGAGCGTCCGCCGCGGCCACCGCGTCGCCGTCGTGGGCGCGTCCGGCTCGGGCAAGTCGACGACGGCCGCGGCCGTCCTGGGGCTGCTGCAGGGCGCGGGCCGCGTCACCGGCGGCCGGGTCGTCGTGGCCGGCGACGACGTCACCGCCGCGCTGCGCGAGCGCGACGAGAACCGGCTGCGGCGGCTGCGGGGACGGCAGGTCGGGCTCGTCCCGCAGGACCCCATGTCGAACCTCAACCCCTCGGCCCGCGTCGGCCGGCAGGTCGCCGAGACGCTGGCGATGCACGGGCTGGCCCGGGGCTCGGCCGCCCGCGACCGCGCCGTGGAACTGCTGGAGGAGGCCGGCATCCCCGACGCCGGCCGGCGCGCGCGGCAGTACCCGCACGAGTTCTCCGGCGGGATGCGCCAGCGCGTCCTCATCGCGATGGCGCTGGCCGCCGAACCGGAGCTGCTCATCGCCGACGAGCCCACCTCCGCGCTCGACGTCACCGTGCAGCGGCAGATCCTCGACCACCTCGACCGGCTCACCGCCGCCCGCGGGGCGTCGCTGCTGCTGGTGACCCACGACCTCGCCCTGGCCGCGGACCGCTGCGACGACGTCGTGGTGATGTCCGAGGGCCGGGTCGTCGAGACCGGCCCGGCCGCGCGGGTGCTGCGGGAGCCGGCCGCGGAGTACTCCCGGGCGCTGGTGGCCGCGGCCCCCGCCACGGCCGGGCGGACCGCGCCGCGCGCGCTGCCCGAACCGCCCGCCGCGGACGTCCTCGTCGTGCAGGACCTGGTGAAGGAGTACCGCGTCCGGGGCCAGCGGGAGCGGCTGCGGGCCGTGGACGGGGTGTCCTTCACCGTCCCGGCGGGCACCACGACCGCCGTCGTGGGGGAGTCCGGCTCGGGCAAGACGACCACCGCCCGGCTCGTCCTGGGACTGGAGGCCCCCACGAGCGGGCGGATCGACGTCGACGGCGGCCGCCGCGACGTCCAGCCGGTGTTCCAGGACCCCTTCGGGTCCCTGGACCCGACGAAGACGCTGGAACGGCTCATCGACGAACCGCTGCGGATCGCCCGCGTCGGGGACGCCCGCAGCCGCCGCGCCCGCGTCGGGGAGCTGCTCGACCAGGTGTCCCTGAGCCGCGCCACGGCCCAGCGCCGCCCCGTGGAGCTGTCCGGCGGGCAGCGCCAGCGCGTCGCCATCGCCCGGGCGCTGGCCCTGAACCCCAAGGTCGTCGTGCTCGACGAGGCGACCTCGGCCCTGGACGTCCTCGTGCAGCAGCAGGTGCTGGGGCTGCTGGAGCGGCTGCAGGACGAGCTGGGCCTGACGTACCTGTTCATCACCCACGACCTGGCCGTCGCGCGGCACCTGGCGCACCGCGTGCTCGTCATGCGGTCCGGCAGGGTCGTGGAACAGGGCATGATCGGGGACGTGTTCGACCACCCCCGCGAGGAGTACACCGCCCAGCTGCTGTCGGCGATCCCGGGCCGGGCCGCGGCCTGACGGGGGAGCGGGGGTGGGGGCTTCGGCCGAGCGGGTCACCGGGCAGCTGCGCCGCGACGTCCTCGGCGGGTTCTTCCCGCCGGGGGCGCGGCTGACCGAGGCGGTCCTCGTGGAGCGCTACGGCACCTCCCGGGTGCCGGTGCGGGAGGCGCTGCGGGCGCTGGCCGGGGAGGGCTTCGTGGAGCTGCGGCCCAACGCCGGGGCCCGCGTCGCGCAGGTGCCCGTCGACGACCTCGCCGACCTGTACGCCGTGCGGTGCGTCGTGGAGGAGATCACCGCCAGCCGCTGCGCCCACCGGGTCGCGGCGGGGGAGACCGCCGTGGTCGAGGAGCTGACCGGCATCGTCGAGGCCGGTTTCGCCGCCCTCGACGCCGGCGACCCGGTCCTGGGGGCGGAGCTGAACTCCCGGTTCCACGGCACGATCGCGGTGCTGTCGGGGTCGCACAGCATGGCGATGGTCCTGCGCCGCGTCAGCGAGCAGATCCAGTGGGCCTACGCCACGACCGTCCCGCAGCAGGGGCACCGCGCCTGGACCGAGCACCGGCGCATCGTCGCGGCCATCGCCAGCGGGGACGGGGCGCGGGCGGGGCGGGCGATGGTCCGCCACGTCGAGACGTCCCGGCGGGGCTTCACCCGGTCCTGAGCGACCCGGTCCGCAGGGCTGCCCGCGGGCTCAGACCTGCTCGGCCGGGCACCACCACGTCGTGCGGCCCCCGACCGTGGCGCGCACCATCTCCGCCCCGCAGCGCGGGCAGTGCCCCCCGGCCCTGCGGTGCGGGACGACCTCCCCGGTGTGGACGCCGCCGTGCTTGACGGCGTGCCGGATGCCGCCGCGCAGCTCCCGGCGCAGCCGGTCCAGGTCCTCCACGGTCAGCTCCCCCGCGGGGTGCAGGGGGCTCAGCCGGGCCCGCCACAGCACCTCGTCGGCCAGCAGGTTCCCCACCCCCGCCAGCACCGACTGGTCCATGACCCGGGCCTTGAGCGGGGCCGTGCCGCGGCCCACCCGGGCACGGAACTCCTCGCGGCCGATGAGCTCGGCGTCGGGCCCCAGGGCGTCGAGGTCGGGGTCCAGCCGCACCCGGCCCAGCCGCCGCTTGTCGAACAGCCGCAGCGACCCGCCGTCGGCGAAGACGATCGAGAAGCGGTACCACTCCTCCTTCTGCGGGCCGGTGGCCGGCCGCGGCCCGGCGTAGTCACCGCCGACGGACAGCGTCCCGTCCGGTGCGGTGACGAACACGCGGCCGCTCATGCCCAGGTGGATGCCCAGGGCCGGGCCGTCGCCGGAGGTGTCGCACCACATCGACTTCCCGCGGCGGTGCGCCGCCGTCAGCGTGCGGCCCACGAGGGCCTTGGCGATGTCGCCGGGGGCGTGCGGGCGGCACTCGTAGGTGTCGTTGTCGTCGACCTCGGCGATCTCCCGGTGCAGGCCACCGGCCTCGATGACGGCGCGGGCGGTCTCGACCTCGGGCAGTTCGGGCACGCAGGGACGCTAACCGAGGAACCGGCGGACGGCGCGCGGGTGCCCTCCCCGGTCTCCCGGCGGGTGGCCCTGCCGGGGTCAGCCTCGTGCCCGGCGGGGCGCCGGGGCGGGCGCCGCGGGCGAACTACCGTTCACCCGTGCGCAAGCTGTGCGGAGCGGTCCTCGCGGTCACGACCCTCGTCGTGGCGGGGGGCTGCTCCCGACCCGACGAACCCGCCCGCCCCGACCCGCGGCCCGTCACGATCGCCGTCGCCGGGGACACCCACTTCGAGGGGGCCAGCGCGTCCGCGCTCGAACCCGGTGGGCTGCAGGCCATCGCGCCCGTGCTGGGGGCCGCCGACCTCGCGGTCGTCAACGTCGAGACGGCCATCACCGACCGCGGGCAGGCCGCGGGGAAGAAGTACACGTTCCGGGCGCCGGCGTCCGCGCTCGGGGCGCTGGAGGCCGCGGGCGTCGACGTCGCGGCCATGGCCAACAACCACAGCCTCGACTACGGGCGCACCGGGCTCACCGACACCCTCGCCGCGGCGGAGGCCGAGGGCCTGCCGGTCATCGGCCTGGGGCGCGACGCCGACGCCGCGTTCGCCCCCCACCGCGCCACCGTCGACGACAACCGGATCGCGGTGTTCGACGCGACGCAGGTGCTCGACTCCTCCCTGGCGACGGCGTGGACCGCGACGGACACCCAGCCGGGGCTGGCCTCCGTCCAGACCGCCGCCGGCCGGCAGCGGCTCGTCGACGCGGTGGAGGCCGAGCGGTCCCGCAGCGACTCGGTCGTCGTGGTCCTGCACTGGGGCAGGGAGTCCCGGGACTGCCCCACCGACGACCAGCAGGGCCTCGCGGCCGCGCTCGTCGCCGCCGGGGCCGACGCCGTCGTCGGGTCCCACGCCCACGTCCAGCTCGGCCAGGGGTACCTGGAGTCGGGCGGGCGGAAGGGTTTCGTCGACTACGGCCTGGGCAACTTCGTGTTCTACGCCAAGAGGGGGGCCGCCGTGGAGACGGGGGTCCTGGAACTCACCCTCCCCGGCACGGGCGGGGTGTCGGCCGCGCGGTGGCGACCGGCGACGATCCGCGGCGGGGTGCCCGTGCCGCTGGAGGGCGAGGCGGCCGACGAGGCGGTGCGGCACAAGGAGTCCCTGCGCTCGTGCACCGACCTCGCGGCCTCCTGAGCCCCGGTCGGGGCAGGCGTCAGGAGCGGGGCGTCAGGAACGGGTAGTCGGTGTAACCGGCCGCGCCCTGCCCGTACGACGTCGAGGGGTCCAGCTCGTTCTCCGGGTGACCGCCGACCCAGCGCTCCAGCAGGTCCGGGTTCGCCATGACGGCCCGGCCGACGGCCACGACGTCCGCGGCGCCGTCGGCGAGGTACCCGGCGGCCTCCTCGCGGGCCGTCACCCGCGCGAACCCGCTGTTCACCATGAGCGGCCCGCCGAAGCGCTTGCGCAGCCCCTGGACGAACTCCCCCGAGGGGTCGGCGTGCAGGACGCTCAGGTACGCCAGCCCCAGCGGCTGCAGCTGCTCCACCAGGTGGGTGTAGGTGGCCTCGACGTCGGCGGGGTCGGTCTCCAGGGCGTCCTGGATGTTGTGCGCGGGGGAGATGCGGATGCCGACGCGGCCCGCGCCGATCTCGGCGGCCACCGCGCGGGTCACCTCCACGGCCAGCCGGGCCCGGTTCTGCGGGGACCCGCCGTAGGCGTCGGTGCGGTGGTTCGAGCCCGGCGCCAGGAACTGGTGCAGCAGGTACCCGTTGGCGCTGTGCACCTCCACGCCGTCCAGTCCGGCGTCCACGGCGCGGCGCGCGGCCGCCACGAACTCCGCCACGATTCCGGGGATCTCCTCCTCGGTCAGCGCGTGCGGCACGGGGTACGGCTCCTTGCCGTCGGCCGTGTGCGCCTCGCCGGAGACCGCGACCGCGCTGGGGGCCACGATCCGGTCGGTGCCGGTGATGTCGGTGTGCGAGACGCGGCCGCCGTTCATGAGCTGCACCACGATCCGGCCGCCCGCGGCGTGGACGGCGTCGGCGACGGCGCGCCAGCCCTCCTGCTGGGCGTCGGTGACCAGGCCGGGCTGGCCGGGGTAGGAGCGGGACTCGTGGCTGGGGTACGTGCCCTCGGCCACGATCAGCCCCAGCGAGGCGCGCTGGGCGTAGTGCTCGGCCACGAGCGGGCCGGGCACGCCGGCCGCGCCGGCGCGCGTGCGCGTCAGCGGTGCCATGACGAGGCGGTTGGGCAGGGCCAGGTCCCCGAGGGTGACGGGCGTGAGGAAGGGCGAGGCGGTGTCCACGCTGAGGGGCAACGAGCGGACCGCGGTCCGGATTCCCGGCGCACGTAGAGTTCACCCCCGTGTCCGGTCTCCTCGTCGCCGTCCTCAGCCTGTTGGCCCTGGTGATGGCCGGGTGGGCGGTCGTGGTCGTCGCCCGGGACCGGCGCGTCGGGCGCGCCACCCTCGCCGGCCTCGGCGTCGTCGAGCTGGCCGTGCTCGCGGTCACCGTCGACGGCTTCGCGGCGCTGGCCGGCGGGACCCGCCCCGTGGAGACCGCGACGTCCGTCGCCTACCTCGTCGTGGCGCCCTTCGTCCTGCCCGCCGCGACCCTGTGGGCCCTGACCGACCGGTCCCGGCCCAGCCCCCTCGTCCTCGTCGTGGCCTGCCTGGCCGTCGTCGTCATCGCCTACCGCGCGTTCCTGCTGTTCGCGGTCACCCAGTGAGGAAGGTCCAGTTGGCTCAGGAGCGCCGCACCACCGGGCTCGGCCGGGTCCTCGTGGCCCTCTACGCGGTCTTCGCGGTGGCGGCCGTCTCCCGCGCCGCCGTCCAGATCGCCACCGAGTTCCACGTGGCCCCCGTCGCGTACCTGCTGTCCGCGTTCGCCGGCGTCGTCTACGTCCTGGCGACCGTCGGGCTCGGGCGCTCCGGCGAGCGCTGGCGGCGCGTCGCGTGGGTGGCGTGCACCGTCGAGCTCGTCGGCGTCCTCGCCGTCGGCACCCTCAGCCTCACCGACCCCGCCGCCTTCCCCGACGCCGCCGTCTGGTCCCGCTACGGCAGCGGCTACGGGTACGTCCCCCTCGTCCTGCCCGTCCTCGGCCTCGTCTACCTGCGCCGCGAGGCCCGGGCCGCCCGCACCCGCTGACCGGCCCCCTCCCCCCGTGACCCGCCGCACCACCGCCCTCCTGCTGCTGCTCGGCCTCGTCCTGGTCGGCTGCGCCATGCGCGCCCCCCTGACCGGCGTCGGCTCCGTCCTGCCCCTGGTCACCGCCGACCTGCACCTGTCCGCCGCGGCCGCCGGCGCGCTGACCTCCCTGCCGCTGCTGGCCTTCGCCGCCAGCTCCCTGGTCGTGCCGAAGGTCGCCGGGCGCATCGGCCAGCGACCCGCCCTCGTCCTCGCGCTGCTCCTGCTGGGCGCCGGCGCCCTGCTGCGCTGGGTCCCCGGCGTCGTCCCCCTCTTCGCCGGCACCGCCGTCGTCGGCGTCGCCATCGCCGTCGCCAACGTCCTCGTGCCCGCCCTCGTGCGCACCGAGTTCCCCGGCCGCATCGCCCTCCTGACCAGCACCTACGTCGTCCTCATGCAGGTCGTCGGGAGCCTGGCCTCCGGTGTCGCCGTGCCCCTGGCCACCGTCGTCGCGGGCGGCTGGCGGACGGCGCTGGCCGTGTGGGCCGCGCCCGCGCTGCTCGCCGCCCTCCTGTGGCTGCCGCTGCTGCGCGACCACCGCGCGGCCGCCGCCCGCGGGCACGCCCCCACGCCGTGGCGCTCACCCCTGGCGTGGGCCGTGACGGCCTTCACGGGCTCGCAGTCGCTGCTGTTCTACGTCCTGCTGTCCTGGCTGGCCACCATCGCGCGCGACCGCTCCGGCGTGGACCCCACGAGCGCCGGGGTCCTGCTGTCGGTCCTGCAGGTCGCCGGGGTCGTCGGCTCCCTCGTGGCGCCCGCGGTCGCGGGCCGGTCCGTGCCGCGCGCGCGGGCCGCGGCGATCGGCTCGACCGCCTTGTCGGTGGCGGGCATCGGGCTGCTGCTGGCGGCCCCCGCGGCGGCCCACGCCGCGGTCGTGCTCGCCGGTCTCGGCGGCGGCGGGTCCGTCGTGCTGGCGCTGGCGGCCGTCTCGGCGCGCGCCGCGGACGGTCCCGGGGCGGCCGCGCTGTCGGGCATGGCGCAGGCCCTCGGGTACGCCCTCGCGGCCGTCGGGCCCATCGCCTTCGGGGCCCTGCACGCGCTCACGGGCGGCTGGACGGTGCCGCTGGCGGTCCTGACGGCGTTCGCCGTCGTGCAGTTCGTGCCGGCCTGGGCGGCGCACCGGGACGCGACGGTCTGAGGGGCGGGGACGGTCCTCCCCGTACATCGACGATCCGCTATTTTGTCGTCATGCCGGTCGTCGACTCCGCCGATGCGCTGCTGCGGGAGGCCCGCCGACGCGCCGGGCTCACCCAAGCTCAGCTGGGTCAGCGCGCCGGAGTGACCCAGAGCGTCATCAGCGCCTACGAGTCCGGCCACCGGCAGCCCTCCCTGCCGACGTTGCTGCACCTGCTGCGCGCCAGCGGACACGTGCTCGACGCCTCGTTGGTCGCCGTCGACGCCCCGCCCACCGCCCCGCTGTCCGGGCCCCTGGGGCAGCGCCTGCGCCGGCACCGACGCAGGGTCAAAGCCGTCGCCGCCGCCCACGGCGTGCACCACGTCCGCGTCTTCGGCAGCACCGCCCGCGGTACCGAACGCGCCGGCTCCGACGTGGACCTGCTCGTGGACCTTCCGGCCGGGACAGGGTTGTTCGCCCTCGGGCGCCTCCGCCGTGAACTCGAAGACCTCCTCGACGCCCCTGTCGACCTGGTCCCCGAGGACGGGCTCAAACCCGAGGTCCGCGCGAGCGTCGAAGCGGACCTGGTGGCCCTGTGAGCCGGCACGCCCACCAGCGCCTGTTGGACGTGCTGGCTGCCCTGGACGCCATCGAGGCCCACACCCGCCGCGGCGACCTGTCGGACGGTCTCGTCTTCGTCCCCCGCGAGCGGGAGGTGCCCCCAGCCGTCCGTGTTCGGCTGATCGAGATCGGCGAGGCCGTCAAAGCCGTACCGGACCAGGTGCTGGCCGACGAGCCGGACCTGCCGTGGTCGGAGATCGCCCGGATGCGCGACCACCTCGCCCACCGCTACTTCGCTCCCCCACGCTTCGCGCGGGAGGTACCCCCTCCACCCACTCCCTCGTCGCCGCCACCGTCACCCAGGACCTGCCCGGGCTCCGCCGCGCCGTGCAACGCCTGCTGGGGAACACCGGCGCTTGACGTCGGATCGGCGAGGGACCGGGTTCCGGAGGCGGGCGCGGGACACTGCCCGGGTGCAGCTCACCTCCACCGACGGCGCGACCTTCGCGCTGCGCCCCGGCGGCTACCAGTACCCGGACCTCGACGCTCCCGGCGACTGGGACGCCAACTGGCTCGTCGTGCGCGGGGAGGTGCGCACCGCGGGCGGGGAGTCGTGGACGTTCGACGACCCGAGCCTGACCACGTGGGAGGCGGGGGAGCTGGGGGAGTGGCTGCGCGCCGTCGCCGCTGGGCGGGTCGAGCCGGCTGAGGATCCCGGCGACGAGGACCTGCCGGCCTTCACCGAGCCGAACCTCGCCTTCAGCGTGGCGGCGGTGGCGGGTGAGCGGACGGTGCTGCGCGTGCACCTGTCCGCGGAGGCTGTGGCGCGCAGGCCCGGCGGGCGCGGGTGCGGCGTTCCGCTCAGCCTGGGCTGGGCCGACCTGCTCGCGGCCGCCGAGCAGTGGGGCAGGGACCTCGCCCCGTTCCCCGCGCGCTGACGACGGTCGCGGACGGCTCACGGTGCCGGCCGGGTGCTGCCCGTGCGGTTGAGGGAACCTGGCGTCCGGGCACCGACCGGCGCAGCGAGGGGAGTGGGCGTGGGCCGCGCGACAGCGATCCTGATGGTGGGCCTGCCGGGGGCGGGCAAGACCACCCGCGCCCGCGAGCTGGAGGAGCAGCGGGGGGCGCTGCGGCTGACCCCCGACGAGTGGATGATCCCCCTGTTCGGCAGCACCCAGCCCGAGGGCCGGCGGGACGTCCTGGAGGGCCGGTTGCTGTGGACGGCGTTGCGGGCCGCCGAGCGGGGGCTGGACGTCGTCGTCGACTTCGGCCTGTGGGGCCGGGACGAGCGCACCGCCCTGCGCTGGCTGTTCGCCGCGGTGGGGGCCGACTGCCGCGTCGAGTACCTGCCCGTGGACCACGAGACGCAACGGGCCCGGGTCCGGCGGCGTTCGGCCCGTACCCCGGAGCAGGCCTTCGCCATGAGCCCCGAGGAGCTGCTCGACTGGCGCCGCCGCTTCCAGGAGCCGACCGCCGGGGAGCTGAGCGGTGCGCCCCTGCCCGCGGCCCCGCACCCGCATGCGACGTGGTCCGCGTGGGCCGCTGCGCGCTGGCCCTCGCTGCCGGACGCCTACGGGCACCGAGCCCCCTGAGGCGGCGCCCGGTCAGGCCGTGGCGAGCTCGAACCAGACGGTCTTGCCCGTCGGCCCGACGGCGAGGTCGGTGCCCCAGCGGCTGGACAGCAGCTCCACCATGGCCATGCCGCGGCCGCTCTCGGCGTCGGCGCGCTGGGCGCCGATGAGGGGCATCCCGCCGCCGTCGTCGGAGACCTCCACGCGCAGGGCCGACCCGTCGACGCGGTGGACGTGCAGCTGCACCATGCCGTCGCCGTGGACGACGGCGTTCGTCACGACCTCGCTGGCCAGCAGCAGCGCGGCCTCGACGGTGTCCTCGGGGACCTCCTCGGCCGCCACCCACGGCGCGCACCACTCGGTGATGAGCCAGCGGGCGACGCCGACCGACCGTGGGCTCGGGGGGAGGACCACGTGGAACACCGGTCCTCGACCTCCCCAGCTCGCCCCCACCCGCGGTTTCTCCACGGCTGCCCAGTCCCTGTCCGTGTGAGCACTGTCATCACGGCGTGACGCACAGTCAATCACTCGACCCGCTGGTTGTCCGCACCGGTGAGGGGCCCCCACGTCCCGGGGTCTCACACCGGCAGGTCCAGACCCGCCACCTCCAGGGCCGTCAGCAGCGCCAGGACGGCGCACACGACGCCCCCGGCCCGGCTCACCGCCGCCACGCTGAGCTTGCGCACGATCGTCGCGCCGGCCACCGCGGCCAGCCCGGAGACGACCAGCAGCGCCGCCCACGCACCGGCGAACACCGAGACCGGGTCGTCGTAGCGGGCCGCGAGCCCGGCGGTGAACAGCTGCGACAGGTCGCCCCACTCGGCCAGGAAGACGACCCCGAAGCAGGCCGCCACCCCGCGCCAGCCCGACGCCCCGCCGCGCACCTTGCCCTCGTACTCGGCCAGGGCCTCCTCCTCGGCCTGCTTCGCCTTCGCGGCCCCCCGGAAGAGCGTGAACGCGCCGATCGCGAACAGCAGCGCCGCGACGGCGGCGACGGGACGGTCCGGCAGCTGGGCCAGCAACCGGCCCGCGACGACCGCGATGAGGCACTGCACGGCGAAGGCCAGCCCCACGCCGGTCCAGGCGGTCAGCGGCCTGAAGCGCGTCGCGAGCACGAGGGTGGCGACGAAGGTCTTGTCGGGCAGCTCCAGCAGCAGGATCGGCAGGAAGCTGGCAGCCAGGACGGCGAGATCCACGGGTTCCTCTCCGGGTAGGTCGCCCCATGCGACCACGGCGGGGGGTGACCGCGAAAACCCCAGCAATCGCGTTCGGCGGCCCGAACAAGTGGTTGCCGGTCACCCGCTGCCCCAGACTGGGGGCGTGCCGGAGCTCCCCGAGGTCGAAGGGCTCGCCGCGTTCCTGCGCGAGCACGCGGTCGGTCGCGTCGTCGCCGCCGTCGAGGTCGGCGCCCTCAACGTCCTCAAGACGTACGACCCGCCGCCCACGGCCCTGCACGGGCTGCTGGTCGAGGGGGTCCGGCGGCGCGGGAAGTGGCTCGACCTCGACGTCGGCGGCCTGCACCTGGCGGTCCACCTGTCCCGCGCCGGCTGGCTGCGCTGGTCCGACGCGCTGCCCAGGGCGCCGCTGCGGCCCGGCGGGAAGAACCCCGTCGCCCTGCGGGTGCGGCTGGCCCCCGAGGACGACGAGGACCCGACGGCCCCGCCCGGTTTCGACCTCACCGAGGCCGGGACGCAGAAGCGGCTCGCCGTGCACGTCGTCCGCGACGTCCGCGACGTCCCCGGCATCGCCTCGCTCGGCCCCGACCCCCTCGACGACTCCTTCGACCTCGCCGCGTTCACGGCGCTGCTCGCGGGGTCGCGGCAGCAGGTCAAGGGGCTGCTGCGCGACCAGTCGGTCCTGGCCGGTGTCGGCAACGCCTACTCCGACGAGGTCCTGCACGTCGCGAAGCTGTCGCCGTACGCCCCGTCCGGGAAACTGCCCCCCGCCGACGTCGAGCGGTTGTACGCGGCGCTGCGCACGACCCTGCGCGACGCCGTCGCGGCCGCGGGCGGACGGCCCGCGAAGGACCTCAAGGACGCCAAGCGCACCGGGATGCGGGTGCACGGCCGCACCGGCCAGCCCTGCCCGGAGTGCGGGGACGTCGTGCGCGAGGTGTCCTTCGCCGACCGGTCCACGCAGTACTGCGCGACGTGCCAGACCGGTGGCAAGCCCCTGGCGGACCGGCGGCTGTCCCGGCTGCTGAAGTGAGTTCCCCCGGAGTTCGCTGTGCCGTCGCCCTGGGCGGGCTGAGGAGCGGTTCACTGCCGGGATGACCGAGAGCAGCGCCGACCTCCGTCCCTCCCGCCGCACCCTGCTGACCGCGACCGCCGTCCTCGGCGGCCTCGCCGCGGTCCCGCTGACCGCCGGGGCCGCCTCGGCCGCCCCCGGCCACGGCTGGCCGACGCCGTTCGTCGTCGGCCACCGCGGTGCCTGCGCCTACCGCCCCGAGCACACCGTCGCGTCGTGGGAGCTGGCCGCCCGCCTGGGCGCCGACGTCATCGAGCCCGACCTCGTGCCCACGAAGGACGGGGTCCTCGTCTGCCGCCACGAACCGGAGATCTCCGGCACGACCGACGTCGCCGACCGCCCCGGGTTCGCCGGCCGCCGGACCACCAAGACCATCGACGGCGTCGAGTACACGGGCTGGTTCACCGAGGACTTCACGTACGCCGAGCTGCGCACCCTGCGCGCGGTGGAACGCCTCCCCGAGCTGCGCCCGCACAACACGGTGTTCGACGGGCTCTGGCCGGTCCCGACCTTCCGGGAGGCGCTCCAGACCCGCCGCCGGCTGTCGAAGGAGCTGGGCCGGACCATCGGGATCGTCCCCGAGATCAAGCACTCGACGTACTTCCGCTCCCTCGGGTTCGACGTCGAGGCCGCCGTCGTGGACGCCCTGGACGAGCACCGCCTGAACTCCGCCGCCGCTCCCGTCGTCGTGCAGTCCTTCGAGCTGACGAACCTGGTGACGCTGCGGACGACGTACGGGTTGCGCACGCCGACCGTGTTCCTCACCTCCGCCGAGGGAGCGCCCGCCGACCTCGTCGCCGCCGGCGACCCGCGGCAGTACGCCGACCTGCTCACCCCGTCCGCGCTGTGCGACCTGGCCCGCCACGTCGACCAGATCGGCCCGTCCCTGGCCCAGGTGACGACCGGTCTGGTCGCGGACGCCCACGCCGCCGGGCTGCAGGTCGTCCCGTACACGCTGCGGCCGGAGAACCAGTTCCTGCCCGAGGAGTTCCGCCTCGGCGACGACCCCGCGGCGTGGGGGCGGGTGCTCGACTACGCCCGGCAGCTGTTCGGGACCGGCATCGACGGCCTGTTCACCGACGCCCCCGACCTCGGCGTCCTCGCCCGGGAGCAGTCCCACGGCTGAGACTCCTCCCCCGGGAGGACCTGGCGCTTCCACCCCCGGCACGATGCGCGCGCACAGCCCCCAGGCCGATGCTCGGGGGGTCGGCTCGTGGGGTCGGCGGGCAGCAGCGGGATCGGGGGACCAGGTGGACGTCGTGGTGGGGATCGTCGGGGTGGTGGGCGCCGTGGCGCTCGTGCTGCTGACCGCCGGTGGGCGGGCCGCGCGCGAGGGCAGGGACGGGCAGGAACTGCTCGTCGCCCCGCGCGGGGCCCGGTTCGGCGACGCGTCGCGGGCCGTGCTGGCGGCGGCGCGCGCCGAGCGGGAGCGGCACGCCCCCGTCGTGCACCTGGCCGAGCACCGCGCCCGCCGACGCGGGGGCGCGCACGCCGCCTGACCGCGGGGGCCGGGGACCCCTCGTCCCCGGCCCCCGCGGCAGTACCCCTGAGCCCCGGGGCTACCGGGCCAGGGCGGAGGCGGCGTCGGCCGTCGCCTGCGACACCGACGGCTCCCCGCCGAACACCCAGCCGGTGCCGGCGTAGTCCGCCCGGTGCGCGGTCAGGTACGCCGAGGTGCCCTCGCCCACCCCGCCGTCGAAACCGGTGAACAGCAGCGGCACGCCCTGGCTGCCGGCCACGGGGGCCGCGGCGAGGGCGTCGACGGCGGTGGCGTCCGTCCCGCCGACGAGCGCCACGCTCTGCGGGTCGAAGTTCTCGTTCGCGATCGCGTCGTCGGCGACCTTCGCGGCCGTCTCCTGGCGGCTCGCCCCGGCGATGCGCTCGGTCCCGCCGAGCTGGCCGTAGACCGCGTCCGTGATGGAACCGCCGAGGACCACGCGGTTCGTCGTCCCCAGCTCCCCGAGGGCGGCGGCCGTGGCGGCGGGCACCGACGCCGGGTCGGTGAGCAGGATCGGGTAGTTCCGCGCCCACGCGACCGGCCCGGCGGCCAGGGCGTCGGCGGTCCCCGTGCCCGAGGCGATGAACACCTGCTCCGGGGCGTCCCCGGAGTCGTCGGCCTCGGCGACCAGCGCCGCGGTCTCGTACCGGTCGGCGCCGGCGATGCGGTGCACCGTCTTGCCGGCCGCGGCCCACGCGTCCTGCTGGGCCTGCGGGACCCGGTTCGTGCCGCCGACGATCCACACGTCGTCCGCGCCGAGGCGGTCGATCTCCGCGGCCGTGACGGCCGGGACGGAACCGGTGTCGGTGTAGAGGATCGGCGCCGACCTCAGCCCCGCGAGGTAGGAGGCCGTGAGCCCGTCGACGGTGGCGTAGCCGTTGACGACGACGACGTCGGTGGCCGAGCCGTCGGTGGGTTCGAGCAGCTTCGAGGCGGCGACGGCGGTGGCGAAGCGGTCGGCCCCGGAGATGCGTTGGTCGAACGCGAAACCCGGCGCGGCCTGGGCGGGCGCGGCGGTGCCCAGGCCCACGAGCAGGGCGACGGCGGCGGTGACGGTGAGGGACTTCTTCATCGGGTTCTCCTCGGATCTCAGCTGGTGGCGATCTCGCCGTTGAGGCCGGCCGGGTAGAACCCGCCCTTGGTGACGCCCGAACCCGGGGTCAGGTACACGATGTTCAGGACCTCCTGCGGGGAACGGCTGTACGCGATGGCGTTCTCGTCGGCGGCGACGAGGTTCGCGCGGCCACCGGACCCCACGGTGATGCCCTGGTCCTTGTCCGCGCCGGACCCGTCGAGGGCGTCGCGGGCGTCGGAGATGAGGTTCGTCGGGGCGCTCAACCCGTTCTCGTACAGCAGGGTCCGCACGATGCCGGAGTGGTACGCCTCGACGGCGAGGATCCCGGCGGCGGCTTCGAGGTAGGCGGGGGTGGAGATGAGCGGGGCGGCGCCCTTGTAGGCCGTGACGCCGACGTCCTCGAAGAGGAACGCGCCGAGCAGGAAGAACGCCTCGGAGGCGAACGGGTCGAACCGCTGGCCCTTCTCGATGACGCCCGCCGCGACGGCGGCCGCGGTGAAGGAGTCCTGGAGGTCGATCGCCGGCCGGGAGACGGCCGCCGAACCCAGCGCCGAGCGCAGGAACTTCACGTGCGCGATCTCGTCGTTGGCGATCTCCTCGGCGTAGTAGCGCATCGCCTTGGACTTGAAGGGCACCCGGTGCCCGCCGGTGACGCCACCCTGCGTCCCGGTCCCGGTGGCCATCGCCTCGGCCAGCCCGTGGCCGTACGCGGCGTGGCAGTAGAACTCGGCTTCGAGGTACTCGAGGTTCAGCGCGAAGTTCAGCACGCTGCCCTCGCTGGGGGTGGCGGCGCTGGCCGGGGCGGCGGTGGCGGCCCCGACCAGGCCGGCGCCGACGGCGCCGGCGGACAGCAGCCCCATCCCGCGCAGGAAGTTCCTGCGGTCGGCGGGGGTCTCGGAACTGCGGTTGATCATGTCGACGAGGAGGGACTTCTTGAACATGGGCCAGCCCTAGGAGTCTGGGCGCCGTCTGCTGGACGCCGGAACCCGACGCGACACTCGTCACGCCGTCGTGATCGGACGTCGGGTGTTCGGCGCCGGGGACTGCCCGGATGGGTCGACCTCGCCGTTCTTTCGACGAACGAGGAACAGACTGCCCCAAAGATCCCGCTGTGGCTACTCAGCGTGTTGCATGCATTACGTACCGCTTCCGGACCCGCGACGGCCGGCCGGAGTCCCCGGCTGCAGCAGGGGGGCGATCCGGTCCCAGCGGGCGATCTGGCAGCCGTCGGTGCGGTCGAAGGACGCGTCGACGTCGACCCCGTCCCAGGAACCCCTCACGGTGGCCGTCTGGGGACCGCCGTAGATCATCGTGCAGACCGCGTCCTTCGGGACGGGCGCCCACGGGCGCTTCGCCGCGGCGAGGGCCGCGCACGCGTTCTGCGCGTCGGGGTGGTCCCCGCCGACGACGCCGTCGGCCGAGCACGACAGCTGCCAGGTCAGCCGGTTCCCGCTGCCGTCGTCGACGACGACCGTGAGGGAACCGCCCGCGGCGGCCGCCGACGCCGAACCCGACGGGCTCGCGCTGCTCGTCATCCCCGGTCCTCCTGCCTGTTGCTGGCCGCACCCGCCGAGCACCGCGAGCCCCGCCACCGCGAGGGCGGCGGCGCCGGCGCGGGCGCTGCGCTGAACGGTCCTCCGAACGGTCACGGAGGTACGACGCGGTGCCCTCGGGAGCGGTTCCCCCGGTGCCGCCGCGCCCCGGGTGACAGGGGTCGAACCCCCCGGTTATGGTGAGGGTTTCGCGGGGACCGGCCTCGCCGGGTTCCACCACGGACATCCTCCCGCGAACCCCTCGCTGATCACAACGTTGTTGTCGTGCAGCGGTTCCGGCAGAATCGACCGCCGATCCCTGGAGGAACCGTGCCCGCACCCGACCCCGTCCTGACCGCCGAGCAGGCCCACCTCGACCGCGCCCGGGCCGAACTGACCCGGATGCGCGAGCACACCCTGTCCCTGGTCCCCGACGGCGGGGACGCCCTCGCCGACGAGGCCCTGGCCTGGACCCTGCACCGCCGCGCGGCCAGCCTCGTCGACGACCCGGCCAGCACCCTGTTCTTCGGCCGCACCGACCACGACGGCGGCGAGTCCCTGCACATCGGCCGCCGGCACGTCACCGACTCCGCGGGCGACCCCGTCGTCGTCGACTGGCGCGCCGACGTCTCCCGCGGGTTCTACCGCGCCACCCGCGACGCCCGCGCGGGCGTCCGGCTGCGGCGCCGCTTCGGCGTGGAGGAGGGCCGGCTGACGGCCTACGAGGACGAGCACCTCCTCGACGCCGACGAGGCCGACACCGCCAGCGCCATCCTGGCCCGCGAGATCGAGCGGCCCCGGTCGGGCCCCATGCGCGACATCGTCGCCACCATCCAGCCCGAGCAGGACGCCCTCGTGCGCGCCGACGCGCAGACGACGGTGTGCGTGCAGGGCGCCCCCGGCACGGGGAAGACGGCCGTCGGCCTGCACCGCGCGGCGTGGCTGCTCTACGCGCACCGCGAGCGCCTCACGCGCCAGGGGGTCCTCGTCATCGGCCCCAACCGCGCCTTCCTCACGCACATCTCCGCGGTCCTGCCCGCCCTGGGCGAGGTCGAGGTCGAGCAGCGCACCGTCGCCGAGCTGCTCACCGTCGCCGCCGACGGCCGCAAGGAGGTGCGCGTCCGCGCCGAGGAACCCGCCGCCGTGGCGACTCTGAAGGGCGACGGCCGGATGGCGGAGGTCCTGCGCCGCGCCGTGTGGTCGGCCGTGGGGGACCCGGCGCGGGTGCTGGAGGCCGGGGCCGTCGTCGTGACCCGGGGGTCGCGGCGCTGGCGGGTCCCGGGGTACCTCGTGCGCGAGCTCCTCGACGAGCTCACGACGCGCGGGATCCGCTACGAGGCGGCGCGCAACCTCCTGCCGCAGCGCCTCGCGCACGCCGTGCTGCAGCTGCTGGAGGCGGCCGGGGACTCGCCCGACGACGTCGTGCAGGACGCGGTCGCGCGCAGCGCGGAGGTCAAGCGGGCCGTCAAGGCGCTCATGCCCGCGCAGGACGCGGCGAAGGTGCTGTTCCGGCTGCTGTCGGACCGGGAGTTCCTCACCGCCAGCTCGCAGGACGTGCTCACCGGGGCCGAACGGGACCTGCTGCTGTGGCCGGCGCCGCCGCGCACGGCGGGGGCGGCGAAGTGGACCGCGGCCGACGCCGTGCTGCTCGACGAGGTCGCCGACCAGCTGCACCGCACGCCCTCGCGCGCGCACGTCGTGCTCGACGAGGCGCAGGACCTGTCGGCCATGCAGCTGCGGGCGGTCGGCCGCCGCTGCTCGACGGGCGCGGCCACGGTCCTGGGCGACATCGCGCAGGGGACGACGCCGTGGTCGGCGCGCAGCTGGGAGGACGTGCTCGCCCACCTCGGCAAGCCCGACGGGTCCCTGGAGGTCCTGGACCGCGGCTTCCGCGTGCCGTCGGCCGTCATCGACTACGCGGCGCGGCTGCTGCCGCGCATCGCCCCCGACCTCACGGTGCCGAGGTCGGTCCGGGAGGACCCGGGGCTGCTGGAGGTCGTCGAGGTCGCCGACCCCGTCGCGCGGGCGGCGGACGTCACGCGGCAGCTGCTGGACCTGGAGGGGTCGGTCGGGGTCGTCGTGGCGGCCGCGCACGCCGACGCGACCGCCGCCGCCCTGACCGCCGCCGGGGTCGGCTTCTCCCGGCTCGACGACCCGCAGGAGACGCAGCCGCGGGTCTCGCTCGTCCCGGCGGGCCTGGTGAAGGGGCTGGAGTTCGACCGGGTGGTCGTCGTGGAACCGGCCGCGATCGTCGCGGGGGAACCGGACGAGCGGACGGGCCTGCGGCGGCTGTACGTGAGCCTGACGCGCGCGGTCAGCGCGATGGTGGTGCTGCACGCCCGCGCGCTGCCCGCCGAGCTCACCCCCTGACCCACCCCGCCCCGCCCAACCCTCACCCTCGCCCCACCCCCCGACCCACCCCCGGTGATCAAGCACTTCGGTGATCAAGCACTCCTGTCCACAAGTGCTTGATCACCGAAGTGCTCGATCACCGCGAGGTCGGGGGAGGGGAGGAGCGGTGGCGGCGGTGGCGGGGCGGCGCGCGGCGGCGCGCCCGGCCGTAGGCTCGGCCCATGAGCGACTCGCGCACCTTCGACGTCGACGGCGTCCCCACCACGACGGTGACCGACCTCGCCGAGGACGCGGTGATCATCGACGTCCGCGAGGACGACGAGTGGGCCGCCGGGCACATCCCCTCGGCCCTGCACATCCCGATGGGTCAGGTCCCGCAGCGGCTGCAGGACCTGCCGCAGGGGGAGCTGCACATCGTGTGCCGCTCGGGCGGGCGCTCGCGGCGCACCGCCGAGTGGCTGCAGCGCAACGGGTACGACGCGGTGAACGTGGACGGCGGGATGTCGGCGTGGTCGGCGGCGGGCCGGGCCATGGTCTCGGAGTCCGGTCAGGAGCCCTTCGTCCGCTGACCCGGCCCCGCCCCGGGGTCCCGCCGGGGCGGTTCGCCCGTGCGGGTGGTCGCAGGTTTGACCTCCCGGGGCCCCGGGTACCGGTGCAGCGTCAGCGCGCTGGAGGGGAAGACTTGAAGATGCCGACGGGAGCCCGGCCGGTGCCGGCCACGCACTGGGCGACGTTCGCGCACGACGCGGCGTCCGTCCCCCGGGCCAGGCACGTGGTGCGCTCGGTCCTCGACGGGGCGGGCCTGGACGAGATGGCCACCGCCGAGATCGAGATCGTGCTGTCCGAGATCGTCGGCAACGCCGTGCGGCACGCCCGCCCGCTGGGCGACGGCGCGATCCACGTCCAGTGCGAGGTGACGCCCGAGGCGCCCCCGCACGTGGAGATCGCCGTGACCGACGGCGGCTCCCCGGGCCGGGCCGTGGCGGCCCGCACGGCGGGCAACTCGGACACCAGCGGCCGGGGGCTGCTCATCGTCGCCGGCCTCGCGGACGAGTGGGGCGTCGTGGAGAACCTCTCCGACCTCAGCCGCACCGTGTGGGCCTCCTTCGGCGGTCCCACGCGCCACCACCCCCACTGACGCCTCAGCCCTGACGCCCCCGCGCGCCGGGGTCACCCGGACGGCCCACCCCCAGCCCGCGCCCAGGCACTGCCCGCGCTCGGTCGGCTACCGTCAGGTCACCACCCGGTGACGAGCCGGTCTGGACCGAGCGGGAGGCAGTTGCGTGGACACCCCCACGTCCGCGCCGCGCGCCCTGCCCCTGGACCTGCTGCAGCGGACCGCCGCCGAACTGGCCGCCGCCCTCGACGTGCGCGACGCCGTCACCGCCGTCCTGCGCACCGGCCGCGACGTGCTGCGCACCAGCACCTGCGGCATCGCCCTGCTCGACGAGACCGGCACCGTCCTGGTCCCGCAGGTCCCCCACGAGGACGACCTCGCCGGCCTCGGCACCGGCCGGGACGTCCCGCTCGACTCCGCCACCCCCAGCGCCGAGGCCGCCCGGACCCTCACCCCGGTGCTGCTGCGCGACCGCGCCGAGCTGACCGCCCGCTTCGGCGGCCCGGCGCAGGGGCTGAACGCCAGCGTCCTCGACCTCGGCGAGCACTCCTGGGCCATGTACCCGCTGGTCGCGCGCGGCCGGCTCGTCGGCGTCCTGCGCTTCGGGTTCGGCCGCGAGGGGTCGCTCGACGCGCAGGAGCAGGTCTTCGCCGCCACCCTCGCCGGGCAGTGCGCCCTCGCCGTCGAGCGGGCCCGGCTGCTGGAGGAGGCCCGCCGCTCGGCCCGCCGCTACCGCACCCTGGCCGAGCTGGGCTCCGTCGACGTCTTCACCGCGACGCCGGGCGTGGGGATCACCAGCCCCATGCCGGGCTGGGCGGCGCTGACGGGACGGCCCTCGGTCACCGGCAAGGAGTGGCAGCGCGACGTCCACCCCGACGACCTCCCCGGCGTCCTGGAGACCTTCTACGACTCCGTCCGCGACCGGTCCGCGGCCCGCTTCCGGGTGCGCGTGCGCGGCACCACGGGCTGGCGGTGGATCTCCGCCGTCGCCGTGCCCGTGCTGGCCGACCCCACCGACCCCACCTCCGAGGTCGTCGAGTGGGTCGGCTCGCTCGACGACGTCACCGAGCGCGTCCGGGCCCGCCGTCGCACCCGGACCCTGAACGCCCTGACGGCCGCCCTGGCGACGGCGACGACGTACCCGCAGGTCCTCGACGCCGTCCTGCACGCCTGCCTGGAGGGGGCCGGGGCCGTCCGCGGCACGCTCGCGGTCGTCGAGGGCCAGGGCGACCCGGTGCTGCGGCTGCACCGGATGCTCGGCGACGGCACCCGCGAGTCCCTGGACCTGCCCGAGCTGTCCACCGACGACCTCGTCGCGGTGGCCGGGGAGCGGGGCGTCTTCCCCGTGGGCCCGGCCGGTGTCGCGGCCCTGCCCGCCCCCGTCCGGCCCTTCTTCGAGGCCGCCGCCGCGCAGGGGGAGACGTCGTGGGCCGTGCTGCCGCTGGCGTCGCGGACCCGGTGGCTGGGGGCCCTCACGCTGGGCTTCACCGAGGTCGAGGCCCAGGACGAGGAGGACCGCGAGTTCCTCCTGACGTTCGCGCGGCAGGCCACGGGCGCCCTGGACCGGGTGCAGCTGCTGCAGCAGCAGCGCGCCACCGCGACCGTGCTGGCCGAGGCGCTGCGCCCCGGGCCGCTGCCGCCCGTGGAGTGGCTGAGCGCGCACCGCGTCGCCACGACGAGCGCGGGCGTGGAGGTCGGCGGCGACTGGGCCGAGATCATCCCGCTGCCCGGCCCCGGCGGGGTGGACCGGGTGGCCGTCGTGCTCGGCGACGTCATGGGCCGCGGCGCGCGGGCCGCGACCGTCATGGGCGAGGTCCGCACCCAGGTCCGCACCCTCGCCCTCGTCGACCCCCACCCCGCGGCCGTCCTGCGCGGGCTGGACGCGCTCGCGGCGGCCGGCGGCGGGGAGGACCTCGTGACGATCTTCTACGGCGTCCTGTCCCGCGACGGCCACCTGCTGGCGGCCAGCGCCGGGCACCTGCCCCCGCTGACGTGCAGCGGGGGCCCGCACTACCTCGACGTCCCGCCCGGGCTGCCGGTCGGGGTGGGCGGCGACGCCCGCACCGACGTCCTCGACGTGCGGCTGGCCCCCGGCAGCGCCCTCGTCGTGTTCTCCGACGGCCTCGTCGAGACGCGGGAGCGGTCGCTGACGCAGGGGCTGGAGGAGGTGCTGGAGCACTTCCGCGAGAGCGCCCGCGAGGAGCCGGTGCAGGTCGTCGAGACGCTCGTGCGGCGCATGGTGGGGGACCCCGACACCGCGGTGGACGACGACGTCACGGTCCTGGGACTGCGGCTGCGCTAGCGTCGCGGCCGTGCCCGCGCTGCGCCCGTCCCCGACCGTCGCGGTCGTGATCCCGGCCAAGGACGAGCAGGAGCGCATCGCCGCGACCGTGCGGGCGGTGTCCTCGCTGCCCGTCGTGGACGTCGTCGTGGTCGTCGACGACGGTTCGGCGGACCTGACGGCGAAGGTCGCCCGCGACGCCGGGGCCCTCGTCGTCGCCCACGCCCGCAACCGGGGCAAGGCCGCCGCGATGCGGACCGGCGCGCGGGCCGTGGCCGAGCGCGAGCGCGCCCTCCCGCGCCCGGGCGTGCGGGCCCGGCCGCTGCTGTTCGTCGACGCCGACCTGGCCGACAGCGCCGTGCGGACCGAGCCCCTGACGGTGCCCGTGCTGGCCGGTGAGGCCGACATGACGATCGCGGTGCTGCCCCCGCAGGCCACCGCGGGTGGCGGGCGGGGGCTCGTGGTGGGCCTGGCCCGGCGCGGGACGGTCGCCGCGGCGGGCTGGTCCCCGCAGCAGCCGCTGTCGGGGATGCGCTGCCTGACGCGGGCCGCGTTCGAGGCCGCGCTGCCGCTGGCTCCGGGGTGGGGCGTGGAGACGGCCCTGACGATCGACCTGCTGCGCGCGGGGTTCCGCGTCGTGGAGGTGCCCTGCGACCTGCACCACCGGGTGACGGGCAAGGACCTGCGCGCCCAGCTGCACCGCGCCGCGCAGTACCGCGACGTGGCCCGCGCGCTGGGCCGCCGCCGGGTCGTGGACGCGCTGCGCCGCCTCGCCCGCTGAGCCCTTGACCGATCCCGCCGTCCGCCCGGCGCGCTGGGCCACCGCCTGCGCCGCCGCGTGCCTGCTGTGCTGGGCCGTGGTCGCGGTGCTGGGGCCCTCGGCGGCCGTGCCGGACCTGGGGGCCGGGTTCGGCTCGTTCGACCTGGGCCGGGCGCCGTCGTCGGCGACGGTCACGGCCCTGCTGGCGGTGGCGGTCCTGTCCGGCGGGGCGGCGTTGGCCGCGGGGCTGCGGGCCCTGGGCCGCGGCTGGCGTCCCCGCCGCGCCCTGCTGCTGGCCGCCGCCGGCGCGCTGGTCCTGACGTCCCTGCCGCCCGTGGGGTCGGCCGACCACCTCAGCTACGCCGCCTACGGCCGGATCGCGGCGCTGGGCGGGGACCCGTACGCCCAGGCCCCCGACGCCTTCGCGGGCGGGACCGACCCCGTCGCGTCCGCCGTCCGGGACCCGTGGCGGTCGACGACGTCGGTGTACGGCCCGGTCGGGGGGCTGCTCATGGCGGCGACGTCGCTGGTGGGCGGGACGTCGGTGCGCACGACGGTGTGGGCGTGGCAGGTCCTGCTGCTGGCGGCGTGGGCGCTCGTGGCGTGGCTGGCCCGGCGCCGGCTGGAGGGTGCGGCGCGGGCCCGGTTCGACGTGCTGTGGACGGCGAACCCGCTGCTGCTGACGGTGGGGCTGGGCGGCGCGCACGCCGACGTCCTGGCGGGGGCGGCCGCGGTCGCGGTGCTGCTGCTGGCGCGGGACCGCCCGGTCGCGGCGGGTCTGGCGCTGGCGGTGGCGGTGGGGACGAAGGCGCCCTACGGGGCGGTGGCGGTGGGGGTCGTGGTGGCGGCCGTCGCGGCGCGGCGGTGCACCCCCGGGTGGCTGCTGCGCGGCGCGGCGGGCGCGCTGGTCGTCCTGGTGCCCGCCCACGCGTGGGCCGGTGCCCACGTCTACGACCAGACGCGCACGGCGAGCCGCTACGTCTCGCTGGCCACGGTGTGGCGGCCGCTGGTGGAGGCGGGGATGCCGCGCGGGCTGCTGCTGCCGGGGATGGTCCTGGTGGTCGCCGTGGTGGCGGTGCTGTGGTGGCCGCTGCTGGTGCGCGGCGGGGAGCTGGAGCGCGCGGCGGGCGTGACGGCGGTCCTGGCGGCGGGGTACCTGCTGGGGGCGGCGTACGAGCTGCCCTGGTACGACCTGCTGCTGTGGGGGCCGCTGGCGCTCGTCCTCGTCCCGCCGCCCGCCGCGCGCGCCGGGGGTGCCGGGGGTGCCGGGGGCGGCGGGGGTGCCGCGGGTGCGCTGACGGGGGTGCTGGCGGGGCGGCTGACGCTGCTGGGGCTGGCGTACGTGCCCGGCCTGGTCGACGGCATGAGCCCGGCCGTGGAGGCGCTGACGCTGGGGTACCGGCGCGAGGTGGGTCCGTGGGTGGCGTGGGGGGCGCTGGTCCTGACGGTGGCTGTGGCGAAGTACTTTCGACGGAGGGTTGCAATCTGATCACCGTGTGGGAAACTCGGTGAAGGCTCACTCACCTGGGCCACCCCTCCGGTGCGTCCGGGCGGGGGCGCCGCCGCGAGGTGGACGTTCGTCGAGACGAGGCGACCGAGGGAGCAGCGGCAGATGGAGCGCGACGACGTGGCGATCGTGGACGGCGACAGCGTCAGGGTCCGGACCGACTGGTGGGGCGACGTCCTGCGCACCGTCGCCGAGGGTGAACGCCGCGTGATCGTCGAGGACGAGACCGGCAACCGGTTCGTCCTCGTCGCCGAGGACCGCTACCGCGCCCTGGAGGACGCCGAGCGCAGCCGCACCCCGGGGCGCCCCGACGTCACCCTCACCGCCCGCGAGCAGGAGGTCCTGCAGCTCGTCGCCGACGGCTGCCCCGGCTCCGTCGTCGCCGAGCGCCTCGGCCTGGCCGCCAACACCGTCGCCCAGCACCTGGCGGCGGTCCGCCGCAAGTACGGGGTCCGGTCCTCCGCGGCGGCCGCCTCCCTCGCGCGCCAGGACGGCCTCATCACCTGAGCACCACCTGAGCGCGGCCCTCACGGGCTGGGCATCGTGAACCCGACGACCTGGTCGGTCCCCCCGTCCGCGCCCTCCAGGGCGTGCCCGACCGTCGAGAGCCAGTGCACGCTCCCGTCCGGGTGCACGACGCGGAACCGGGAGCTCAGCGACCCGGTCCGCCGGATCGACTCGCGCGCCGCGCCGGTCAGCCGCTCCCGGTCCTCGGGGTGCACCGGGCCCAGCGCCTCCTCCCACGTCATCCGGCGCTGCCGGGCGGACAGGCCCAGCAACCCGCTGACCCGCTCGTCGACGTCGACGACCCGCAGGTCCATGCGCACCGCGAAGGCCCCCGACGGCATCCGCGGCAGCCCCCGGGTCGCGGCCCACGTCACCGCGGCCCCCGGGTCCACCGCGGCCGCCGCCAGGTCGACGCGGGCCCGCAGCTCCGCCGACAGCTCCCCGAGCACGGCGTCACCGACCGGGCTCGTCACCAGCAACCGCACCAGCAGGTGGAAGGGCAGCGCGTCCCCCTGGACCAGCAGCCCGCTGCGCCGGCCGTGCTCGTCGTCGAAGGCGACGCCGTCGACCAGCGACGTCAGCTGGGGGTCCGCACCCGGCGGTGGCCCGTCCCCCCACAGCGCCTCCAGGTCGGCCCGGACCAGCTCGGCCCGGCGGCGGGCGCGGTGCTCCCGGGACAGGCGGTCGTCAGCGGTGACGGTGCTCACCCCCTCCGGGGTCACGGTCGTGGAGCAGGTCCCCAGCATGGCGCAGGACGGGCCCCGCGCACCACGACCGCCCGCACCCACCACCGACCGCCCGGGGCGGTGGGACCATGGGAGCGCCATGACGATCACCGACCCCACCCTCCCCGACCTCCTGCCGACCGCGGGCAGCGCCGCCGCCGACGACCCCGACGCCGTCCTGGAGGCCTTCACGACGTGGGTCGCCTCCCGCGGCATCACGCTGTACCCCGCCCAGGAGGAGGCCCTCCTGGAGGTCGTCTCCGGCTCCAACGTCGTCCTCGCCACCCCCACCGGGTCCGGGAAGTCGCTCGTGGCCGCCGGGGCGCACGCCGCGGCGCTCGCCGGCGGGATCCGGTCCTTCTACACCGCCCCGCTCAAGGCGCTCGTGAGCGAGAAGTTCTTCGCCCTCATCGAGGTCTTCGGGGCGCACAACGTCGGGATGATGACGGGCGACGCGTCCGTGAACCCCGGCGCGCCGATCGTCTGCTGCACCGCCGAGGTCCTCGCCAACCTCGCCCTGCGCTCGGGGGCCTTCGCCGACGTCGGCCAGGTCGTCATGGACGAGTTCCACTTCTACGCCGACCCCGACCGCGGCTGGGCGTGGCAGGTGCCGCTGATCGAGCTGCCGCAGGCGCAGTTCCTGCTGATGTCGGCGACCCTCGGCGACGTCACCGCGCTGCGCGACGACCTGACCCGCCGCACCGGCCGCGCCACCGCCCTCGTCACCTCCGTGGAGCGGCCCGTCCCGCTGCACTACTCCTACGCCACGACCCCGTTGCAGGAGACCGTCGAGGACCTCCTGCACACCGACCGCGCCCCCGTGTACGTCGTGCACGCCACCCAGGCCGCGGCCGTGGAGCAGGCCCAGGCCCTCACGAGCGCGAAGATCGCCACCCGCGAGCAGCGCGACGCGATCGCCGAGGCCATCGGCGGTTTCCGGTTCGCCGCCGGTTTCGGCAAGGTCCTGTCCCGGCTGCTGCGGATGGGCGTCGGCGTCCACCACGCCGGGATGCTGCCGAAGTACCGCCGCCTCGTGGAGACCCTCGCCCAGGCGGGGCTGCTGAAGGTCATCTGCGGCACCGACACCCTCGGCGTCGGCATCAACGTCCCGATCCGGACCGTGCTGTTCGCGGGGCTGACGAAGTTCGACGGCCGCCGCAACCGGCACTACCGCGTGCGGGAGTTCCACCAGATCGCCGGCCGCGCCGGCCGCGCCGGGTTCGACACCGCCGGCACCGTCGTCGTGCAGGCCCCCGAGCACGAGGTGGAGAACGCGCGCCGCGTCGCCCGGGCCGGCGACGACCCGAAGAAGCTCAAGCGCGTCCAGCGCGTCAAGGCGCCGGAGGGTTTCGTGTCCTGGTCCGAGCAGACCATGGACAAGCTCGTCGGCGGCGAACCCGAGCAGCTCACCTCCCACTTCCGGGTCACCACGTCGATGCTGCTCAACGTCCTGCAGCGGCCCGGGAACCCCGTGGAGGCGATGCGGCACCTGCTGCTGGACAACCACGAACCCCGCAAGAACCAGCTCAAGCACGTCCGCCGGGCCGTGGAGCTGTTCCGCGCCCTGCTCGACGCGGGCATCGTCGAGAAGCTCCCCGAACCGCTGCCCGACGGCCGCCAGGTCCGGCTCGTCGCCGACCTGCAGCTCGACTTCGCCCTCAACCAGCCGCTGTCGCCGTTCGCGCTCGCCGTCGTCGACGACCTCCTGGACCCCGAGTCGGTGACGTACGCCCTCGACGTCGTCTCGGTCATCGAGTCGACGCTCGACGAGCCGATGAAGGTGCTGCTCGCGCAGCGCTCGAAGGCCAAGGGCGAGGCGGTGCAGCGCATGAAGGCCGACGGCATCGAGTACGAGGAGCGCATGGAACTCCTCGAGGACGTCGAGTGGCCGCAGCCGCTCGCCGAGGAGCTGCGCCGCGCCTACGAGACCTACCGCGCCGGGAACCCGTGGGTCGGGGACTACGAGGTGCGGCCCAAGTCCGTCGTGCGGGACATGTACGAGCGGGCCATGACGTTCGGCGACTACGTCGCGCACTACCAGCTCGCCCGGTCCGAGGGCCTGGTCCTGCGCTACCTGTCCGACGCCTACAAGGCGCTCAAGCAGACGGTCCCCGACGACGCCCGCACCGAGGAGCTCACCGACCTCGTCGAGTGGCTCGGGGAAGTGGTGCGCCAGACCGACTCCTCGCTGCTGGCCGAGTGGGAGGCCCTGCGCGACGGGGTCGACGTGGAGGACGTCGAGAACGTCGTCGCCCCGCAGGAGGACGAGGCCCCGCCGGTCACCGCCAACGCCCGCGCCTTCCGCGTCCTGGTCCGCAACGCGGTGTTCCGGTTCGTGGAGCTGTGCGCGCTGGACCGCCCCGAGGCCCTGGCCGCCCTGGACGGTTCCCCCGACGCGGACACCTGGGCCGACCAGCTCGACGCCTACTACGAGGAGCACGAGACCGTCGGCACCGGCACCGGCCCCGACGCCCGCGGCCCGCACCTGCTGCAGGTCGACGACGGGTCCGGGCCCGACGCCAAGGGTTCGCCCCGGCGCTGGTACGTCCGGCAGGTCCTGGAGGACCCCGCGGGGGACCGGGACTGGGGGATCGTCGCCGAGGTCGACCTCGACGCCTCCGACGAGGCCGGCACCGCCGTCCTGGAGGTCGCGGGCCTGCTCCGCCTCTGACCCGGGTCGCCCGCGCTGCGCCCCGGCGGGCTGGTTGACTGCGCCGGGTGACGCTCACCTGGGCCCTCGACCCGTCCGTCCGGCACCTCAACCACGGTTCCTTCGGCGCCGTCCCGACGGCGGCCCTGCAGGCCCAGTCCGCCTACCGCGCCCTCATGGAGGGCGCGCCGGTCAAGTGGTTCGTCGGTGTGCCGCAGCGCATCGCGCAGGCCCGCGCCCGCATCGCCCCGCACCTGGGCGTCTCGCCGGACGACCTGGCCCTCGTGCCGAACGCCAGTGCGGGCGCCAGCGTCGTGTTCTCCTCGCTGCGCGCCGACCCCGGCGGGGAGGTCGTCGTCACCGACCACGGCTACGGGGCGGTGACGGCCGGGGCCGAGCGGTTCGCCCGCCGGTGGGGCTGCACCGTCCGCACGGCCCACGTCCCGCTGGCGGCGGGACCGGCCGAGGCGGCGGCGGCCGTCACGGCGGAGTTCTCCGACCGGACGGTGCTGGTCGTCGTCGACCACGTGACCTCCCCGACGGGCCGGTTCCTGCCCGTCGACCTCGTCTGCGCCGCGGCGCGCGGGCGCGGGATCCCCGTGCTCGTCGACGGCGCGCACGTCCCGCTGATGCTCGCCGACCCGCTGGCCGGGGTCGACTGCGACGTGTGGGTCGGGAACCTGCACAAGTTCGGCTGCGCGCCCCGGGGGTCGGGGGTCCTCGTCGCCCGCGGCCCGGTGCGCGGGCAGCTGCACCCGCTCATCGACTCCTGGGGCGCGGGCAAACCCTTCCCGGCCTCCTTCGACGAGCAGGGCACCCTGGACTTCACCAGCTGGCTCGCCGCGCCCGACGCCCTCGACGCCGTGGAGCGGGAGGTCGGCTGGAAGGTGGTGCGCGAGGACGCGGCGGCCCTCGTGGCCGAGGGCGCCCGCCTGGTCGCCGACGCCTTCGCCGGGCTCACCGGCGAGGACCACCGCGTCGACGTGGGGATGCCGGCGACCCCCTTCCGCCTCGTGCGGCTGCCCGGGCGCCTGGGGCTCGGGCCCGGCGGGGGCAACGCGGTCCGCGACCGCGTCCTGGCCGCGTTCGACGTCGAAGCCGCGTTCACCGCCTTCGGCGGGCAGGGGTTCGTCCGGCTGTCGGCGCACGCGTACAACACCCTCGACGACTACGCCGACTTCGCGCGGCGGTGCGTCCCGGCCCTGGTGGGGTGGTCGCGCGAGCGCGGCTGACGGCTCGTAGGCTCCCCCCGTGCAGACGAGGACGTTGGGCAGGACGGGACGCGCCGTCGGAGTGGTCGGCATGGGCTGCTGGCAGATCGGCGGCAACTGGGGGTCGGTGGACGAGGACGCCGCCCTGGGGACGCTGCAGGCCGCGGCCGAGGCGGGGGTGACGTTCTTCGACACCGCCGACGTGTACGGCGACGGCCGCAGCGAGCGCCTCCTGGGCCGCTTCCTGCCGACCGCCCCCGAGGGGGTGTTCGTGGCGACCAAGATGGGCCGCCGCGCCGACCCGCACGTGGCGCAGGCGTACGGCCTGGACGCCTTCCGGGCCTGGAACGACCGCAGCCGGGAGAACCTCGGCGTCGACACCCTCGACCTCGTGCAGCTGCACTGCCCCCCGTCGGAGGTGCTGCACACCGACGCCGTCTTCGACGCCCTCGACACCCTCGTCGCCGAGGGCCGCACCCGCGCCTACGGCGTCTCGGTCGAGACCGTCGCCGAGGGCCTGGCGGCGGTGGCCCGGCCGAACGTCGCCAGCGTCCAGATCATCCTGAACCCGTTGCGGCTCAAGCCCGTCACCGAGTTCCTGCCCGCGGCCGCCGAGGCCGGGGTCGGGGTCGTGGTGCGCGTCCCGCTGGCCTCGGGCCTGCTGACCGGCAAGATCGACGAGAACACGACGTTCGCGGCCGACGACCACCGCAACTTCAACCGCAACGGCGAGTCCTTCGACGTGGGCGAGACGTTCGCGGGGGTCCCCCTGGAGGCCGGGGTCGCGGCGGCCCGGCGGCTGGCCACCGTCGCCGGTGACGTCCCCCTGGCCGCGTTCACGCTGCGCTGGATCGTGGAGCAGCCCGGCGTCAGCGTCGTCATCCCCGGCGCCCGCTCGCCCGAGCAGGCCCGCGCGAACGCCGCGGCCGCCGACGTGCCCGCCCCCACCGCCGAGCAGCTCGACGCCGTGCAGGAGGTGTACCGCGAGCTCGTCGCCGAGCACGTGCACGACCGCTGGTGAACGGGCCGGTCGACGGGGCTCAGGTCCGGCGCAGCGGAGGTCGATGACCCCTGGGTGATGCGGTCGGAGGTGCGCATGGGTCCCCTGCTGGAGCAGGTGCGGGCGCTCGAGCGCGCCCGCGGCCACGACCTGCCCCACCAGGGTGACCCGGCGCACGACCTCGCGCTGCGCGCCGAGGCGGCCGGCGACCGGGTCACCGCCGCCCGGGCCCGCCTCGTCCACGCCGACCTCGCCTGCTCGGCGGGCGACCTCGACACCGCCAGCGCCCTCGTGCAGGACGCCGTGCGGGTCGCCGAGGAGTGCGGCGACGACGAGCTGGCGGCCCGGGCCCACTACGTCAGCGCGATCCTGCACCTGCAGGCCGGGGACGCGGCCGAGTCCCGGTGGCACGCGGTCCGGTCGGTGGAGGTCCTGCCGCCGTCGTCGCCGGCCTGGTTGCGCGCCGAGCACCTCCTGGGGGCCAGCGTCGTGCTGGACCGCTCGACCGACTCCCTGGAGTCCGTCCTCACCGAGGTGCTGGAGATCGCCGCCGCCGAGGACGACCCCCGGCTGGAGCTGTACGCCCTCAACAACCTCACGTGGGAGCGGGCCGAGGACGGCCGCCTGGAGGAGGCGCTGCGGCTGGCCGAGCGGATGCGCCGCGCCGCCGCCCGCGGGCAGCGGCCGCTGCGCAGCGCCGACCTGGACACCGTCGCGACGGTGCAGCTGCGCTCGGGCCGGCTGGAGGAGGCGTGGACCACCATCTCCCAGGCCCTGGACCCCTCCACCCCCGACATCGGCGCCGACCACCAGGTCATCGCCCGGCTGACCGCGTTCCGCGTCCTCATCGGGCTGGGCCGGGCCACCGAGGCCCTGGAGCAGCTGGAGCTGGCCCGCCGGCTGGGGACCGAGCGTCGCCTGCCGGGACTGCTCTCCGAGGTCGAGGAGGCCGAGGCGACGTACCGGGCCGCGACGGGGGACTGGGAGGGCGCCTACCGCGCCCACGTCCGCTTCCACGCCGAGCACGTGCGGCTGCAGGCCCGGCAGAACGCCGCGCGCGCCCTGCTGGCGCAGGCGCAGTTCGAGGCCTCCGCCGCCCGCCGCGACCGGGACCGGTTCCGCACGCTCGCCTTCACCGACTCCCTCACGGGGCTGCCGAACCGCCGCGCGGTGGAGGAGCACGTCCGCGACGTCCTCCAGGGCCCCGGTCCCGTGGCCCTCGCGATCGTCGACCTCGACCACTTCAAGCGCATCAACGACGAGCGCTCCCACGACGCCGGGGACGCCGTCCTGCGCGAGCTCGGCGTGCTGCTCACCGCGTACGTCACGGGCGCGCCCGGGAAGTTCGTCGCGCGCCTGGGCGGGGAGGAGTTCGTCGTCGTGTGGGAGGGCTGGACCGCCGTCGCGGTGGGGTTGTCGGCCGAGGCGCTGCGCGCCGGCGTCGCCGCCCACGACTGGACCGCCTGCGCCGGTGGCCTGCCCGTCACGGTGAGCGCCGGTTTCGCCGTCAGCGACGAGGACGGGGCCAGCTGGCCGGACCTGCTGCGGTGCGCCGACGCCCGGCTGTACGAGGCCAAGCGCGGGGGCCGGGACCGGGTCGTCGGACCGGCCGCGGTCCGCTGACGCCGCCGCGGACGCGGTGGACGGGCCGGGCGCGGTCGGGCACGGTGACCACCGTGGCGGGCATCCACCTCGGCGGCGGCGGCAGCGAGGACGACGAAGCGGCCCTGTGGAACGAGGTGTTCACCCCCGGGCAGCGGGTGAGCCTGTGGCCCTTCGCCGTGCCGCCCGGCCCGGCCCGGGACCGCACCGTCCGGTGGTTCACCGGCGCCCTGCGCCCCCGCGGGCGCTTCACCGTCGACGCGTGGGGGGTGGACGGCAGCGACCGCAGCGACCGCGACACCGACCGCAGCGCTGAACGCCTGCGCCGCAGCGACGTCGTCGCCGTCCCCGGCGGGAACACCTTCGACCTGCTGCACCACCTGCAGCGGCACGACCTGCTCGGCGCCCTGGGCGCCTTCCTCGACGGCGGGGGCCGCGTGTACGGCGGCAGCGCCGGCGCGGTCCTGCTGGGGGCGGACACCGCCGTCGCCGCGACGCAGGACGCCGACCGCGTCGGTGTGCGGGACACCCGCGGCCTGGACCGCCTGGCGGGGGCGGTGGTGCGACCGCACCACGACCCCGCGCAGGACGCCGAGCTCCAGCGCTGGGCGACGACGCGCCGGCAGGTGGTCCTCGCCCTGCCCGAGCGCAGCGGTGTCGTCGTCGAGGGCACCGCGGCGCGCAACGTCGGTCCCGGGACCGTCCACGTCTTCGGCCCGGCCGGCCGGCGGGCCCGTCCCGCGGGCGCGACGTGGGACCTGCGCGAGCCCTGACGCGCGGCGGCCCGCGGGGTCGGCGGGGGCGGCGCGGGGTCAGCGGGGCAGGTCGAACCAGACCGTCTTGCCGCGCGCGGCCGGGCGGACGCCCCACGCCGAGGCGAGCGCGTCCACGATCGCCATCCCGCGGCCGTGGACGGCGCCGGCGTCGGCGTCCTGGACGGCCGGCAGCGCCGCGTTCTGGTCCTGGACCTCCACGTGCACGCGGCTCGGGTCCACCTCGACCGCCAGCTCGACGCGGCTGCGGGCGTGCTCGACGGCGTTCGTCACGAGTTCGCTGACCATCAGCACCGCCGCGTCGCACACGTCCTCGGCCACCCCGGCCCCCACGCACTGCTCCAGCACGTAGGAGCGCGCCCGGGAGGCGGCCCGCCGGCTGCGCTCCAGGCTCAGCGACGACGGCACCGATCGGGCGACCACACCCTGATGGTGACCCATCGGGCGGCGGACCGCGACGGAGGGGTCCCCCCGCTCAGGCGCCGCCCCGGTCGCTCGATGGACCGGTGTGGACGTCGAGCCCCGGACACCGGCTGCCGGCAGTGCCGGCGCGACCTCGCGCCCACCGAGCGGTGGTGCCCGCTGTGCTTCACCCCGGCCCCCGCGCCGGCCTCCGCCGGTCCCGTCGCCACCCACCGCGGCGACGACCCGCCGCCGCCCGCGCCGGTCGCCCACCGGTACTCGCGGTGGGCCGGCACCGCCGTCAGCTTCGGGCCCGTGGGCCGCCTCGTGCTGACGGCCCTGCTGCTCGCGGTGGGTCCGGGGATGCTCTGCCTCAGCCCCGTCGGCGGCTGGATCGGGGCCGCGCTGTGGACGTCGGTGATCCTGTCGTGGGCGCTGCGCGACGTCTGGCGCCGGGTGCGCGTGCACCGCTGAGGGGTCACGCTGGGGTGGTGGCGACCCTGCGGCTGACCGCGACCGTCCTCGACACCCCCGACCCGCCGGCGCTCGCGGCCTTCTACGGTCGCCTGCTGGGCTACGAGACGGTCGAGGAGAGCGGGGACTGGGTGGTGCTGCGCGACCCGGGGGGCGGGTCGGGGCTGTCCTTCCAGCGCGAGGAGCGGTACGTGCGCCCGGTGTGGCCGGCGTCCGCGGGGGAGCAGCAGGTGCAGGACCACCTGGACATCGCGGTGGACGACCTGCCGGGGGCCGTGGCGCACGCCGTGGCGGCCGGGGCGGTGGTGGAGGAGTTCCAGCCGCAGGAGACGGTGCGGGTGCTGCGCGACCCGCACGGGCACTTGTTCTGCCTGTACCTGCCGGAGGACTGAACCGCCGGTCGCGTCACGGCGGTGTCGACGAGAGGGGTCGAGGGGAGGGGTTCGCCTGGTGGCCGACCCCCCGGCCACCAGGCTGGCACCCCACGTCCCGCGAGTCCGGTGCGCCGCAGCGGGCCCCCCGGCCCATGACGCATCCCCCCCGACTCGCGGGGTCGTTCACCCGGTGACCGACCCCCCGGTCACCGAACGGGTACTGCAGTTCCTCCAGAGCCCGACGTGTCCTGGTCCCCCCGGACCCGAGCACGCCCCCCGGGCTCACCAGCGACATCGTGCGACCCCGCCGGGGCGTTACACACCCTCCAGTGTGGCCTGCGTCACACTCGGGTCGAGCCCTCGGTGATCGAGCACTTCCGTCCACGAGTGCTCGACCACCGCGATGCTCGATCACGCCGGGGTGGGGGTGGAGGCGGCACCAGCGCGGACCGGTCGACCGCGCGGACCCGCTCCGCCACGCTCGGCCCGTGACGGACTCCTCCCCGGGACCGGCGCCGTGGCGGGCGCTGACGGCGCACGGCGACGCCTGGCAGGTCCACGGCCGGTTGCGCGGCGGGGCCGCCGAGCTGCCCGGGGCGCGGTTGATGGCCAGCGGCCTGCCGCGCGCGCAGTGGAACAACGCCGACGTCGACGACCCCGACGCCGTGGACGTCGCGGCCGTCCGCGCCTGGTACCGCCACCGGGGCGTGCCGTGGGGAGTCCGGGTCCCCGCCGGGATGGTGTGGCCGCACGGCCGGTTCCTCTTCCGCAAGCGCCTGCTGCTGCTGGAGCGCGGTGACTTCCGCCCGCAGCCGCTGCCCGCCGGGCTCGACCTCGCGGCGGCCGGGCCGGGGGACCTGGGCACCGTCGTCGCCCTGGACCACGCCGTGTTCGGCGGGGACCCGGCGCTGACCGCGGCGTGGTGCGCGCCGCTGCTGGCCGCGCCCGAGGCCGACGTCGTGCTCGCCCGCCGCGACGGCGTCCCCGCCGCGACGGGGTACGTGCTCGCCTCCGAGGGCCGGGCCGGCCCCGCGGCGCTGCTCGGGGGCCTGACCGGTCACGTCCCGGCGCTGGGGACGTGGCTGCTGCGCCGGGCCTTCGCCGCCGGGGCCCGGTTCGCGCACACCCACCCCGGCGGCGACGCGGAGGCGCCGGCCCTGGCCCGGCTGGGTTTCGCCGAAGCCGCCGCGCTCGACGTCCACCTCCACGCCTGAGGCCCGGCCCCCCCCGCGCGGACGCACGTCGACCCCACGGCCCCGGTGGGAGGGGCCGTGGGGTCGACGTGCCGGCGACGCCGGACGGGTCAGCCGACGAGCGACGCGGCCTGCGCCGAGACCTCCGCCTCGGCGGTCCTGGCCGCCGAGCTCTTCAGCGAGTAGGTCGGGATCTGCAGGCCCAGGGCGGCGCAGATGGCGTGGAACACCTCGGTGTTGTCCAGCAGCTTCGCGAAGCGCTGCGCACCGGGGCCCGACGCGCCGATGAAGACGTCCTCGACGGTGTGGACGCAGTTCGTGTCCTCCAGCGGCAGGTTGCCGATCTGGACGACGGCGCCGGGGTCGCGCTCGGGGTTGGGGTACGCCTGCTCGGTGGCGGGGTCCTCCAGCGCCGGCTGCGCCAGGACGGCGTTGTGCGCGAAGTCGTCCGGGTGGTCGGGGTGGTTCGACCAGCCGAAGAACAGCTGCACGTCGGGGTTCGGGTCGTCCGGGAACCCGTCGCCGTTCGCGTCGACGTAGGTGGGGAACCCGGCGTCGGCGTACACGCCGTTCTTCTGGCGCGCGGGCGTCCCCTCCTTGGACAGGGTGTGGGTGCCGGCGATGCTCATGGCGTGGTTGTGGTCGGCGGTGATGACGATGAGGGTGTCCTCGTCGTTCTCCGCCACCCACTCCTTGGCCACGGCGATGGCCTGGTCCAGCTCGATCGTGTCGTACACGGCGCGGGGGCCGTCGAGCGGGTGCTCGGACTTGTCGATCGAGGCGCCCTCGACCATGAGGAAGAAGCCCTTGTCGTTCTTCTGCAGGACCTTCAGCGCGGCCCTGGTCATCTCCACCAGGCCGGGCTGGTCGTCGAACTCGCCGAGGACGTCGGGGTTCGGGGTGATCTCGCGGTCGATGTAGACGTTGAGGTTCCCGAGGGTGAACGTCCCGAGCAGCTTGTCGGGGGTGCCGGCGGCCATGACGGCGGCCAGTTCCGTCCGGCTCCCCGCGTACGCGAAGCCCTTGTCCTTGAACTCCTCGATGAGGTTGCGGTCGTCGGTGCGCTTGGAGCCCTCCTCCGACTGGGGCAGCAGGGTGGCGCGGCCACCGCCCATGAACACGTCGGGCATCTGACCCGGCTGGAGGGACTGGTCCATGATGTCCGCGTACTCGCTGCGGCGGCGGGTGTGCGCGAACACCGCGGCGGGGGTCGCGTCCTGGATCTCGGCGGTCGTGACGATGCCGATGGACATGCCCTTGGCGCGCTTGAGCACCTCGGCCATGGTCTCGACGCGCGGGCTCGCGGTCGGGTCCTCGGAGTTGCCCGCGTAGACGCCCATGGCGTTCACGGACGACTTGTGGCCGGTCATGTAGGCCGACATCGAGTTCGCCGAGTCGGTCGCGATGGAGTCGGCGCCCGAGGTGGTGACGTTCCCGCGGTAGTCCATGGTGTCCATCTCCAGGAGGCCGTCGTACTTGCCCTCCGTGATGCCCTTGGACAGGATGCGGGCGCCGGTGATGGCGGCCTGGCCCATGCCGTCACCGAGGAAGAAGATGACGTTCTTGGCCTTCTTGCCCTCCGCCTTGCTCAGGACGACCTCGTGGGTGACCTCCTGGGAGGCCGAACCCTTCGAGGAGGTCACCGCGGCGGCGATCGTGTAGGAACCCTCGGTGGGGTACACCAGGTCCTTGAAGGTGACCTCGACGGAGTCCGGGGCGGAACTGGTGCGGACCGGGGCCGGGCTCAGCAGCGGCGCGGGGCCGCGGCCGTCGCTGACCTTGATGACGATCTTCGTGGTCTCGGGGTCGACCCCGGTGGCCTCGACGCGCAGGTCGAACTTCGCGCCGACCTGGAACTTGGCGCGGCTGATGGGCAGCACCTTGACCTCGGTCCGGCCGCTGGCCGACAGGGCGGTGCGGCGGAAGGTCGTCGTGTAGTGGGCGTCCTTCACGTGCAGCTGGGCCGGCACGTAGGCGGGCGCGGCCGAGGCGGCGGAGGGATCGGCCAGGCCCTTGCCGAACACGACGGCGGTCGCGAGACCGCCCGTGCCGAGCAGGCCTCGACGGGTGAAGAAACCGCGACGCTCCTGCGGGTTCTCGTCGTTCGTGGTGGACTGGGTGTCGGACACCGGGGACCTCTCGTTCGGGCTGTCCGGCGACGCTGCGCCGGCTCCAAAGGCACGCACAACGTGACAGGGTTCGGGAAACCCCCGGAGAACTCGCCGGGAACGAGTGGTGCACGGTGCGTTGCGCCGGCTCACCCGCGCGGGTGGTCGCGCTCAGCGGAGCAGGTGGTCCATCCGGTAGCCCAGCAGCTCGCGCAGCACGATGGACGTCGACGTCCGGCGGATCCCGCGGCAGCGCATGATCCGCTGGGTGATGTCGTAGACGTGGTCGGCGTCGCGCGCGGCGATCTGGATCATCAGGTCGGAGTCGCCGGAGATCCCCAGGCACTCGACGACCTCGGGGATGCGCGCGATGTCCTCGACGAGGCCCGCGAACTCGTCCTGCTCGACACCCGCCGTGACCAGGGCCCGCATCGGCAGCCCCACCTTGGCCGGGTCCAGCCGCGTCGAGTTCGGCCGCAGCGCGCCGTCGGCGGCGAGCCGTTCGAGGCGGCTGTGGACCGTGCCGCGCGCCAGGCCCAGCGTGATCGCCAACTGGGCCACGGTGGCGCGCGGGTCGCCGTCCAGCGCCAGCAGGATGCGCCGGTCGGTGTCGTCCAGGGTGGTCACACCGCTCACTCTAGGGGCTCGGTGACCTCCCGGACCGGTCAGATCGATCAACGTCGGCGGCGACTCTTGTGCGTTCCGCCCGGCCCCCGTCTCATCGGTGCCATGGCTCCCACCGTGACCGTCGGCGCGTACCTGGCCCGCCGCCTCGAGCAGCTCGGCCTCACCCACCTCTTCGGCCTGCCCGGCGACTTCAACCTCGCCCTGCTCGACGAGGTGCTGGGCGGGTCGTCATTGCGCTGGGTCGGGTCGAGCAACGAGCTGAACGCCGGGTACGCCGCCGACGGTCACGCCCGGTTGCGGCGCGGGCCGGCCGCCCTCGTCACCACCTTCGGCGTCGGGGAGCTGTCCGCCGTCAACGCCCTCGCCGGCAGCTTCGCCGAGGACGTCCCCGTCGTCCACGTCGTGGGCCTGCCCCCGACGCGCGCGATGGCCGACGGCGCGCTGCTGCACCACTCCCTGGCCGACGGCGACTTCGGGCACTTCGTCCGCGTCGCCGGCGAGGTGTGCGCCACCGCGGTCGTCGTCCGCGCCCAGGGGGCGTGCACGGCGATCGACCGCGCCCTGCTGACGGCCGTCGGGTCGTCCAAACCCGTCTACCTCGGCATCCCCGCCGACGTCGCCGTCGCGCCCGTCCCGGCGGCGCCCCTGGAGCGGCCGCTGCGGGTCCTGCACACCGACCCGGCCGTCGCCGAGGACTTCCGCGCGGCGCTGGCGGAGTTCCTCGGGGACGCCCCCGAGGTGACGGTGCTGGCCGGGCCGGGGCTGCACCGCCGGCAGCTGGAGGAGCGGGTGCGGGCCATCGCCGCCCAGAACGGGGTGCGGATCGCGACGCAGTCGGCGTCGAAGGCCCTGCTCGACGAGTCGCACCCGGCGACGCTGGGCGTCTACGCGGGCCGGTTCACCCGCGACCCCGAGACCCGGCGCCGCGTCGACGAGGCCGCGCCCCTCGTGCTGGCCGGGGTCGTGGTGACCGACTTCCTCACGGGGTCGTTCACCCACGGCTTCGACCCCGACGCGGCCGTCGACCTGCACCTCGACCACGCGCGGATCGCCGGCGCCGCGTTCTACGGCCTCTACCTGGAGGAGTCGCTGCGGATCCTGGAGGAGGTCCTGGAGGTGCGGACCCCCCGCCCGGGACCGCTGCCGCGCCGGGCCGTCACCGAGGTCGTGCCGCACGTCCCCGCGCACCCCGACGGCCCGCTCACCCACGCCGACCTGTGGCCGCTGCTGCAGGACTGGCTGAACCCGGGGACCCTGCTGGTCGCCGAGGCCGGGACGTCGTTCTACGGGGCCCTGGAGGTGACCCTGCCCGACGGGTGCGACCTGCTGGGTCAGCCGGTGTGGAGCTCCATCGGCTACACCCTGCCCGCGACGCTCGGGGCGATGCTCGCCGCCCCCGGCCGCGAGACCGTGCTGGTCATCGGCGACGGGTCCGCGCAGCTGACGATCCAGGAGCTGGGGCGGCTGCTCACCCTCGGCCTGACGCCGACGGTGCTGCTGGTGAACAACTCCGGGTACACCGTCGAACGCGCCATCCGCAGCCCCGAGGCCGTCTACCAGGACGTCGTGGCGTGGGACTGGACGAAGCTGCCCGCCGCCCTCGGGGCCCCGGGGACCCCGGTGTTCCGCGCCGAGACCCCGGCGCAGCTGGTGAAGGTGCTGCACGAGGTGCGGGCCGACCCCGACCACGCGGCGTTCGTGGAACTGGTCCTGCCCCGCGACGACGCCCCCGACTCCCTCGTCCAGCTCGCCCGGTCCGTCCGCTGACCCCGCCTCCCCGCCCCCCCGCCTCCCCGTCCCCGCTGTCCCGCTCGAAGCACGCTAAGAGCCCTCAAGACGCGGGTTTGAGGGCTCTTCGTGTGCTTCGAGCGGGACACGAGGCGGGCGCGAGGAGGGGAGGGGCGCGAGGTGAGGAGGGGCGAGGTGGAAGGGGCGAGGAGGGGAGGGGCGAGGTGAGGTGGGAGGAGGGGAGGCCGAGGGGTCAGCGCCGGGGGCGGCGGACCCGGGCCCACAGGGCCTGCTGCACCCGCAGCGTCGCGACGGCGGCCAGGAGGATGCAGCACAGGTTCAGCACCAGCTGCCACAGGGCGCCGAGCGCCGTGCCGTACTGGGCGGTGACGACGCCGGCGGCGAAGTCGGCGGCGGCCGGGACGGTCGTGACGCTGATGAACACCCCCACCAGCGGTCCCGCCTTCGCCGACGTCAGCGACAGCGTCCCGGCGATCCCGGCCAGCACGGCGACGATGACGCTGAAGGCGTCCGGGGAGGCCACGAACGACGTCAGGGGCCGCCGCCCGGCGAGGAACTCCTCCGGGACGAGCCCCACCCGGTCCAGCAGGAGCACCGCGGCGGCCGTGACCGCCACGGCCAGCGGGAAACCCAGGCAGAGGGCCCGCACCGGCCCGCCCACCCGGTCCCGGCGCCGCCGGACGACGGCGACGGCGAGCGCGGCGAGCGGGCCGAACTCGGGGCCGAGCACCATGGCGCCCACGATGAGCACCTGGGAGTCGGTGAGCAGACCCACGGCGGCGATGAGGGTGGCCAGGACGAGGAAGGCGTAGAAGGCCGCCGAGCCCGTCGCGCCGCCGTCGGCGGCCCGTTCCACCTGTTCCCAGATGAGCGCGTCGTCCCCCTCGCCCGGCGCCGCGGCCTCGGCGCGTTCGACGTCGTGGCCCAGGGCGGTGTCGACGGTCTCCAGGACGATGCTGCCGGTGCGTTCCAGGTCGAGGGCCTGCAGCTCGTCGACGACGGTGTCGACCGCCTCCCGCGCCACGTCGGCGGCCACGAGGTCCCCCGCGGGGCGCAGGACGACGCCGCGGTGCAGGGTCACGTTGGTCACGCCGGGGTCGGCGTGCAGGGTCGCCAGCACGGCGTCCGTCGAGGCCGCCGGGCTGGTCACCCGCAGGTGCAGGACGCTCACCGCGTCATCCTGGCAGGGGCGTGCCCGCGGGGCGGGGACCCGCGCTCGGCCGCCCGGGGTCCGGCGCCCGCGGGGTCAGCCGGGCAGGTGGGCGGCGTAGGCGGCGCGCAGGTCGCGCAGGCGCAGGTTCGTCGCGGTGCCCCACGCGCTCCAGTCCACCGACCCGCCCACGAGCGCCACGTCGAGCTGCTCCAGGTGCAGGTGCCAGGCCGCGAGGGACATCGGCACCCACTCGTCCTCGCCCTCCAGGTCGTTCGTCAGCCGCAGCCGGGTGCGGGCGCGCAGCGCGCCGACGTCGAGGGGTTCCAGTTCCCAGCGCAGGAGGCCGTGCTCGGAGTTCGTGTGCTCCAGCAGCCGCGGCGGGTCGAGGGTGGTGATCTGCCCGGGCCACCACTCCAGGTCGCCGGGCGGCCCGGTGAGCCACTCCAGGTCGAACCGGCCGCCGGGGCGCAGGTCGGCGCGCAGGTCGGCCCACCACAGCCGGGTCAGGGCCGGGTCGGTCAGGGCCGTCCAGACCGTCGCCACCGAGTGCGGGTAGTCGCGGGCCAGCCGCAGCGTCGCCCGCCCACCGCCGTGCAGGACCGCGTCCCCCAGGAGTTCCACCCGCCCATCCTCCCCGACGCGCCTCAGCCGTGCGCGTCCCGCCGGGGGACCAGCGGCAGCGCGGCGAGCGGGGCCAGCGCGACGAGCGCGATCGCCCACCCGAACCCCACGGCCGTCACGAGGGCGCCGATCCCGGGGCCGACGGCGGAGGCGGCGACGAACTGCCCGGTGTTCTGCACCCCCAGCGCCCGCCCGGACCAGCGGGGCCCGGCGGCCTCGGCGACGGAGGTGAAGGCCAGGCCGTTGTCGGCCACGGACACCGTGGTCGCCACGACGAGGACGACCCCGGCGGGCACGGCCCAGCCGACGAGCCCGGTGGCGGCCAGCGCCAGGAGGACGGCGACACCGCTGACGGCGACCCAGCGCAGCACCCGGACGCGGCTGCCGACGCGGTCGCTGAGGACGCCGACGCCGATGCGGCCCAGCGCGCCGACGAACTGCGCGAGCCCGACGAGCAGCCCGGCCGCGGCGGCGCCCCAGCCCAGCCCGAGGGTGAGCCAGACCAGGCCGAACGTCGACAGCGTGAACTGCGGGACCACCAGCAGGACGGACACGGCGTGGACGCGCCAGAGGAACCCGTCGCGCCGGTAGGGGTTGGGGACGTCCTGCGCGGCCGCGGCGGGCGGGCGGGGCGGGTTGCGGATGCCGACGGCGCAGGCGACGGCCAGGACGGCGAGGACGACGGCGGCGACGAGCAGCGGCCCGGCGGTGCCGTGGCGGGCGGCCAGCGGCGGGACGAGGACGGCGGCGACGGCGACGCCCAGCGGCTGGGACACCTGCCGCAGCCCCATGGCCAGCCCGCGGCGCTCGCGGGGGAACCAGCCGACGACGACGCGGCCGCTGGCGGCGTTGGTGCTGGCCGCGGCGGCCCCGCCCAGGCCGAGCAGGACCCCGAGCGCCACCAGGCCGTGGGCGGGGACGGCGGCCGCGGCGAGGGCGGCGGTCAGGGCCAGGCCGCCGGCGATGACCCACCGCTCGCCGCGGCGGTCGGCCAGGGCGCCCCAGGCGACGAGGGTCAGGACCATGCCGAGGGTGGGGGCGGCGGCGAGGGTCCCGGCGCGGGCGAGGGACAGGCCGTCGCGGACGTGCAGGAGGGGGATGAGGTACACCGGCGTGCTCACGAGGAGGGTCCCGGCCGCCTGGGCGGCGATCCCGAGCGCGAGGACCCGCCACGCGCCGCGGGGCACGGGTGTCCCGGTGTAGGTTGTCGGCATACCAAATTGGTATACCACTCGTGGGGGGTTCGATGGGCGAGGCCGGCGTCTACGAGAAGCTGCGCACCGCGGTGCTCGCGCTCGACCTGCTCCCCGGCGAGCGCCTCAGCGAGCGCGGCCTGGAGGACCTGCTGGGCGCCTCCCGCACCCCCATCCGCGCCGCCCTCGTCCGCCTGGAGAACGAGGGGCTGACGGCCCGCAACGGCCGCGGCTGGCAGGTCGCGCCCATCGACCTCGCCGAGGTCCGCGCCGTGGGGGAGCACCGCGAGGTCGTCGAGTGCGGGGCCGTCGCGCTGGCCGTCGAGCGCGCGGACGAGGCCGAGCTGGAGGAGCTGCGGGCCCTGACCGGCACCGCCGCCGACGACGCGCAGACCGGCCTGCGCGACGGCGCGGACTTCCACGTCGCGCTGGCCCGCCTGTCCGGCAACGTCTTCCTCGCCGAAGCGGTCCAGGGGGCGCTGACCCGGCTGGCCCGCACGCGCTGGCTGGAGGTCCGCACGCCGCGCTCGCGCGAGCAGGCCCGCGCCGAGCACCTGGCGATCCTGGCGGCCGTCGCCGACCGCGACGCCGAGCGGGCCGTCGCCCTCGTGCGCGCCCACAGCCGCGGGACGCGGGACCGGCTGCTGGCCCAGCTCGACGCCGAGCGGCTCCGGCTCCGCGGGCGGGGCGTCGCGGTCGTCGGCTGAGCGGTCAGGCCGTCGGGGAGGTGCCCGGGACCCGGTCGCGGTCGTAGGTGATCGTCGTGTACCCGTGCGGCGCCGGCAGGCCGTCGGGGCCGAGGTTGACGAAGACGATCTGCTCGATCGTCAGGATGCTCTGCCGGGTGATCATGTTGCGGACCTCGGCGCGCATGGTCAGCGAGGTCCGGCCGAAGCGCGTGGCGCGCAGCCCCATCTCGATGAGGTCCCCCTGCTGGGCCGAGGACACGAAGTTGATCTCGGAGATGTACTTCGTGACGACCCTGCCGTTGCCGAGCTGGAGGATCGCGTAGATCGCGGCCTCCTCGTCGATCCAGCGCAGCAGGCTGCCGCCGAACAGCGTCCCGTTGGCGTTGAGGTCCTCGGGGCGCACCCACTTCCTCGTCCGGAAGTTCACCGACTCCTCGTCGGTCAGGGGCCGGGGGTCCGCGTTCATGCGCCCAGGGTAGCGCCCGCCGCGTTTTTGTCAGGACAAATGGAGCGTGGAGCTCAGCCCGGCCGGGTCCGCGGCCCCCGGCGGGACGGCCCGCCCTGTTCAGGTGATGTTCACCCGCACGTCACCCGGGCGTCCGTTCCCGACGACGGGGGAGGGGTTCCATGCCTGCCGTGCTGCTGACCCCCGACCTGGGCATGTCCGTCCGAGACGACGAGGACGACCCCGAGCTCCTCCTCGCCGACGGCCGCGTGGCCGACACCTGGCGCGAGGACTACCCGTACGACACCCGGCTCAGCCGCGCCGAGTACGAGCACGACAAGCGCCTGCTGCAGATCGAGCTGCTGAAGCTGCAGAAGTGGCTCAAGGCCAGCGGCGAGCGGCTCGTGGTCCTGTGCGAGGGGCGCGACGCGGCCGGCAAGGGCGGCACCATCAAGCGCTTCATGGAGCACCTGAACCCGCGCGGCGCGCGCGTCGTGGCGCTGGAGAAGCCCAGCGAGCGCGAGTCCACCCAGTGGTACTTCCAGCGCTACGTCCAGCACCTGCCCGCGGCCGGCGAGTTCGTCCTGTTCGACCGCTCCTGGTACAACCGGGCCGGCGTCGAGCGGGTCATGGGTTTCGCCACCCCCGAGGAGTACGACCGCTTCATCGCCCAGGTGCCCCTGTTCGAGCGGATGCTCACCGATGACGGCATCCACCTGGTCAAGTTCTGGTTCTCCGTGACCCGTGCCGAGCAGCGCACCCGGTTCCTCATCCGCCAGATCGACCCGGTCCGGCAGTGGAAGCTGTCACCCATGGACCTCGAGAGCCTGGACCGGTGGGACGACTACACCGCGGCCAAGGAGACGATGTTCGAGAAGACGGACACCGGCTTCGCGCCCTGGACGGTCGTGAAGACGAACGACAAGAAGCGCGCCCGGCTGGCCGCCATGCGGCACGTCCTGGCCCGCTTCGACTACGACGGCAAGGACGCCGGGGTCGTCGGGCAGCCCGACCCGCTCCTCGTCGTGCACGCCCGGACGATCCTGGAGACCGACCGCCGGCCCGAGACGACGGCCGGCGCCTGAGGTCGCACCCACCCGGCCCACCCCGGGAACACGGGGTGGGTCCGTGGTGTTCACGGGGGTGACACCGGCAGTTCCCGCGCCGCGGTGAACAGCCGGTGAACTCTTCCAGGGAGGCCCTCCAGCGGTCTCCGGACGTTCCGGCGAGGTGCACCCTTTTACCGTGGAGACCGCAACCGTCATCCTCGTGCTGGTCGTGGTGGTCGCTCTCTCGTTCGACTTCACCAACGGCTTCCACGACACCGCCAACGCGATGGCCACGTCCATCGCCACCGGAGCGCTCAAGCCCAAGACGGCCGTGGCCCTCTCCGGGATCCTCAACCTTGTGGGCGCCTTCCTGTCCGTCGAGGTCGCCCTCACCGTCTCGAACGCCGTCGTCAAGATCCAGGACAAGGACGGCTCACCGAAACCCGAACTGCTCGACGGCGGGGGCTCGGCGCTCCTGCTCATCGTCCTCGCCGGTCTCGTCGGCGCCATCGTCTGGAACCTCCTGACCTGGCTCGTCGGCCTGCCCTCGAGTTCCTCCCACGCCCTGTTCGGCGGCCTCATCGGGTCCACCGTCGCCGGCCTGGGGTGGGCGGGCGTGAACTGGAACGGCGACGGCACGAAGATCGACGGCGTCGTGGGGAAGGTCATCATCCCCGCCATCGCCTCCCCGGTCCTGGCCTGCGTCGTGGCGACCGTCGGCACCTGGGTGGTCCACAAGGTCGTCGCCGGGGTCGCCCAGCGCTACACCGACCAGGGTTTCCGCTGGGGCCAGATCGGCTCGGCCTCCCTCGTCTCCCTCGCGCACGGCACCAACGACGCGCAGAAGACCATGGGCGTCATCACCCTCGGCCTCATCGCCTCCGGGCACTGGTCCGACACCGGTTCGGTGCCGTTCTGGGTCAAGGCCGTCTGCGCCCTCGCCATCGCCTCGGGGACCTACCTCGGCGGCTGGCGCATCATCCGCACCCTGGGCAAGGGCCTCATCGAGATCACCCCGCCGCAGGGCATGGCCGCCGAGACGTCCTCCGGCGCCGTCATCCTCATCTCCAGCCACCTGGGTTTCGCCCTGTCGACCACCCACGTGACGACCGGTTCGGTGCTGGGGGCCGGCCTCGGCAAGCCCGGCGCGACCGTCCGCTGGAAGGTCGCCGGCCGCATGGTCGTGGCCTGGGTCACCACCATCCCGGCCGCCGCGCTCGTCGGCGCGCTCACCTGGTGGGTCGGGAACGTCCTCGGCGGCGGCGTCGTCGGTGCGCTGGTCATCAGCCTGCTGCTGCTGGTGTTCGCGGTCGTGGTGATGCGCCGCTCGCGCAGGAACCCGGTGCACGCCGACAACGTCAACGACGAGTGGGACGCGAGCCGGGGCGCCGAGCGCACCCCGGCCGCGGTCTGAGGGGAGCCGAACCGTGGTCCAGAACCTGACCCTCGTCGGGGAAGCCCTGTGGAAGATCCTCGTGGCCGCGCTGATCCTCGGGGCGGGCCTGCCGGTCCTGTTCTCCGCGGGCGTGCGCGCCATGGCCTACGGCGCCGGCGGGGACGCCGAGACGAACCACGCCCCGGGTCACCCGGTCGGCAAGGTCCTCGCCGTGGTCTGCTTCGCGGTCGTCGTCGCGGCCGTCGCCCTCGGCATCACGTTCATCGTCGCCAGCGGCTTCGGCAAGGCCCTGAGCTTCGAGCACGTCTACCCGACCGTCGTGGACAAGTGAGGGGAGCCGACCGATGAGCCCCAGCACCACCCTGACCGGCCGCATCGTCGACTGGCTGCGCGCCGGGTACCCCTCCGGCGTCCCGCGGCAGGACTACGTCGTGCTGCTCGGCCTGCTGCGCCGCAAGCTCACCGACGCCGAGGTCCACGAGATCGCCACCGCGGTCGTCGGCCTGGCCCAGCAGGGCGAGGTCACGACCGTCGCCGACGTCGAGCGCCTCATCAACGAGGCCACCCTCGACGAGCCGTCCGAGGCCGACATCGCCCGCGTCTCCTCCCACCTGGCCGCGGGGGGCTGGCCGCTGGCCGACCGCCCCTTCTGAGCCCACCCCCGGAGCCGCGGTCCCGCCCGGGACCGCGGCTCCGGCGCGTCCAGGCTGTGGCAGGGTGGCGCCGTGCCGTTCCGGGAGACCCTGCGCGCGTTGCCCGTCTTCGACCGCGAGCTGCCGGCGTTCGACCCCTCGACCGCCCCGGCGGACCCCCTCGACCTGTTCCGGTCCTGGTTCGCCGACGCCCTCGACGCGAGCGTGGCCGAACCGCACGCCGTCACCCTGAGCACCGTCGACGCCGACGGGCTGCCCGACGCGCGCGTGCTGATCCTCAAGGACGTCTCGGCCGACGGGTGGTCGGTGGCGACGACGACGGCCGGCTCCGCGGGCGCGCAGCTGCTCGCCTCGCCCGTGGCGGCGCTGTCGACGTACTGGACGCAGCTGGGCCGGCAGGTCCGGGTCCGCGGTCGCGTGCAGGAGGCGCCCCCGGAGGTCAGCGAGGCCGACTTCCTGGCCCGGTCGGCCTCGGCCCGGGCGCGGGTCCCCGCCGGGACGTGGCGGGTGTTCGTCGTGCGGCCCGTCTCGGTGGAGTTCTGGCAGGCCGCGGCCTCCCGCGACCACGTGCGGGTGCGGTACGTGCGCTCGGGCGAGGGGTGGACGCGGTCGTGACGGTCCCGCACCGGGACCCGCGGCTGCTGCTGCTCGTCGGTGCGGGCGGGACCGTCGGCACCCTGCTGCGCTGGGCGGCCTCCGAGGTCGTCCCGGCTCTCGGCGCGTTCCCGCTGGCGACCCTGGCCGTGAACCTCGCCGGGTCCTTCGTGCTCGGGTTCCTGCTCGAGGAGCTGCTGCGCCGCGGCGCCGAGACGCCCGCCCTGCGGCGCTGGCGGCTGGGGCTGGGGACGGGCGTGTGCGGCGGCCTGACGACGTGGTCGAGCTTCGCCGTCGAGCTCGACCGGCTCCTGCGCGGCGGGGCGGTCGGGACCGCGCTGGGGTACTCGGCCGCCTCGCTCGCCGGGGGTCTGCTGGCCGTGGCCGCGGGGACCGTGCTGGCCGCCCGGAGGACCCGGTGACCGTGCTGCTCGCGCTGTGCGGGGGCCTGGGGGCCGCGTGCCGGTTCGCCCTCGACGGGGCCGTCCGGACGCGCCGGCCCTCGCGGTTCCCGTGGGGGATCCTGCTGGTCAACGTCCTCGGCTCGCTGCTCCTGGGGTTCCTCACCGGCCTCGTGGCCGGCGGCGCGGACCCGCGCTGGCGGCTCGTGCTCGGGGTGGGCTTCTGCGGGGGCTTCACGACGTTCAGCACCGCGATGACCGACACCGCCCGGCTGGCGCGGGAGCGCGCGTGGCGGCTGGCCGCCGGGAACCTGGTGGGGACCCTGGCGACGACCGTGCCGGCCGCGGCGTGCGGGTACGGCGTCGCGGGCCTGCTCTGAGGGGGTGGACCGCTGGCCGGGCGGACCGGTTCTTGACCGGTTCCAGCCTGCCTGGGCACGATGACGCGGTGCCCACCACCCAGGACCTCGAGCGGGTGCTGCGCGGTGCGGGCCTGCGGGTGACCCGGCCGCGGCTGGCCGTCCTCGACGCGGTGCACGCCCTGCCGCACGCGGACACCGAGGCCCTGATCGACGCCGCCCGGTCCCGCGTGGACGGGGTGTCGCACCAGGCGGTGTACGACGTGCTGCGCGTCCTCACCGACAAGGGCCTGGTGCGGCGCATCCAGCCGCAGGGGTCCGTGGCCCGCTACGAGGCGCGGGTGCACGACAACCACCACCACCGGGTGTGCCGGGTGTGCGGGGACATCAGCGACGTCGACTGCGCCACCGGGCAGGCGCCGTGCCTCACGCCCGCCCCCGGCCCCACCGACGGCTTCGTCGTGGAGGAGGCCGAGGTCATCTACTGGGGCCGCTGCCGGTCCTGCGCGACGGCCCCCGACCCCTCCGCGGACCCTTCCCCCGACCCTTCCCCCGGCACCTCCGCCGGCCCCTCAGCCCCCAGCCGTCCTTCACCAGAGAGAGGCACCCCGTGACCGAGCTCGACAAGGCCCAGTCCGAGTCCACCAGCGAGAGCGAGAACCCGGCGATCAAGTCGCCGGAGCCCTCCACGAACGGCCGCCCCCGCACGGTGCAGGACTGGTGGCCGAACCAGATCGACCTGTCCGTGCTGAACAAGCCGTCGAAGGACTCCGACCCCCTAGGCGAGGACTTCGACTACGCGGCGGAGTTCGCGAAGCTCGACGTCGAGGCCCTCAAGCGCGACCTCGTCGAGGTCATGCACACCTCCCAGGACTGGTGGCCGGCGGACTGGGGCCACTACGGGCCCCTGTTCATCCGCATGTCCTGGCACGCCGCGGGCACCTACCGCATCGCCGACGGCCGCGGCGGCGGCGGCGAGGGCGGGCAGCGGTTCGCGCCGCTGAACAGCTGGCCGGACAACGCCAACCTCGACAAGGCGCGCCGCCTGCTGCTGCCGGTCAAGCAGAAGTACGGACGCAAGATCTCCTGGGCCGACCTCCTCGTCCTGGCCGGGAACGTCGCCCACGACGACATGGGCCTGAAGACCTTCGGCTTCGCCTTCGGCCGCGCCGACAACTGGCAGCCCACCGAGGTCTTCTGGGGTCCGGAGGACACCTGGCTGGGCGACGAGCGCTACTCCGGCGACCAGCCGCTGGACCTCGACGAGGGCCACCTGGCCGCCGTCACCATGGGCCTCATCTACGTCAACCCCGAGGGCCCCAAGGGCCAGCCGGACCCGCTGGGCTCCGCGCACGACATCCGCGTGACGTTCGGCCGCATGGGCATGAACGACGAGGAGACGGTCGCGCTCGTCGCGGGCGGTCACACGTTCGGCAAGACCCACGGCGCCGGGAACCCCGAACTCGTCGGCCCCGAGCCCGAGGGCTGCCCGGTCCACGGCAACGGCCTGGGCTGGAAGAACGAGTTCGGCACCGGCAAGGGCGCGGACACCACCACCAGCGGCCTCGAGGGGGCGTGGACCCCCACGCCGACGCAGTGGGACAATACCTACTTCGAGACGATGTTCTCCTACGAGTGGGAGCTCACCACGAGCCCCGCCGGGGCCAAGCAGTGGAAGCCGAAGGACCCCGCCGCGGCCGACCTCGTGCCCGACGCGCACGTCGAGGGCAAGCGCAACGCGCCGATGATGCTCACGAGCGACCTCGCGCTGATGGCCGACCCCGTCTACCACGAGATCTCCAAGAAGTTCCACGCCGACCCCGAGTACTTCGCCGACCAGTACGCCCGCGCCTGGTTCAAGCTCCTGCACCGCGACATGGGCCCGCGCAGCCGCTACCTGGGCCCGGACGTCCCGGCCGAGGAACTCATCTGGCAGGACCCGACGCCGGCCGTCGACCACGAGCTCGTGGGCGAGGCGCAGGTCGCCGACCTCAAGCAGCGCCTGCTGTCCAGTGGGCTGAGCGTCTCCCAGCTCGTGCACACCGCCTGGTCCGCGGCGGCGTCCTACCGCAGCACCGACAAGCGCGGTGGGGCCAACGGCGCGCGCCTGCGCCTGGAACCGCAGATCGGCTGGGCCGTCAACGAGGGCGTCCGCGACGTCCTGCCGGTGCTCGAGCGGGTCAAGGGCGAGTTCGAGGAGGCCACGGGCGCGAAGGTGTCGCTGGCCGACCTGATCGTCCTCGGCGGGACGGCCGCGGTGGAGAAGGCCGCGGCCGACGCGGGCGTCACCGTCACGGTGCCGTTCTCGCCCGGCCGCACCGACGCCACCCAGGAGCAGACGGACGTCGAGAACTTCCGCTGGCTCGAACCGCGCGCCGACGGGTTCCGCAACTGGATCGACCCGGCCAGCAAGCTGCAGCCCGAGACGCTGCTGCTGGACCGCGCGGCCATGCTGGAGCTGACCGCCCGGGAGATGACCGTCCTCGTCGGCGGCCTGCGGGTCCTGGGGGCGAACACCGGCGGCGTGCAGCACGGGGTGTTCACCGACACCCCCGGCGTGCTGTCGCAGGACTTCTTCCGCAACCTGCTCGACCTGGGCGTGCAGTGGCGGACGGCGCGCGAGGTGGAGGGCGTCTACGAGGGCCTGGACGCGCAGGGCACCGTCGTGCGCACGGCCACCGCCGTCGACCTGGTGTTCAACTCCAACTCCATCCTGCGCGGCATCGTGGAGGTCTACTCCGCCGACGACGCCCACGAGCTGTTCGTGCGGCACTTCGCCGCGGCGTGGCGGAAGGTCATGGAGCTCGACCGCTTCGACCTGCGCTGAGCCCCGCTCGGCACTGACGACAGGACGCCCCGGCCCGCGCGCGCGAGCCGGGGCGTCCTGCGTCGCCCGGGTCCCGCCGCACGCCGGTGAGGGGCTGCGGACGTGCCGGGGCGGTCGTCCCGGAGACCCCCCTGGACGGGATTGACTCGTGTAGACCATGCTGGTCACCGTTCGCACCCCCGACTCGCAGGAGAGTCCCCGTGAAGATCGCTGTCATCGGCACCGGCCAGTTCGCCCGCAGCTTCATCGCCCTGTGGCAACTGCACCCCGACGTCCAGGAGGTGTGGGTCACCGACCTCGTCCCCGAACGCGCCCGGCAGCACGTCGAGAACCACGGCCTGGCCGGGTCCTTCGACAGCTTCGAGGACGCCCTGGCCTCCGACGTCGACGCCGTCGCCATCATGACCCAGCGCTGGTCGCACGGTCCGCTGGTGCGCCAGGCGCTGGCCGCCGGCAAGCACGTCTACTCCGCCGTGCCGATGGCGACCACCGTCGAGGACTGCGAGGCCATCGTGGCCGCGGTGCGCGAGACGGGGCTCGTCTACATGATGGGCGAGACGAGCTACTACAACCCCGCCACCGTCTGGGCCCGCGAGCACATCGCGGCCGGGGAGTTCGGCCGGGTGTTCTACGGCGAGGGCGACTACGTCCACGACATGGACAACGGGTTCTACGCCGCGTACCAGTACTCCGGCGGGGAGGACTGGAAGGAGACGGCCAGCTACCCGCCCATGCTCTACCCGACCCACGCCGTCGGCGGCGTGCTGGGGGCCTGGCCGACCCACGCCGTCAGCGTCAGCTGCACGGGCATCAGCGACACCCGCGGCGACGGCGTGTTCGACAAGGCGGTCTCGCGGTGGGGCAACGACTTCTCCAACATGTCGGCGCTGTTCGAGCTCGCCGACGGCGGGGTCATGCGCACCAACGAGTTCCGCCGGGTCGGGTACTGGAGCGGCCCGGAGTCGCGGTTCCGCTTCTACGGCACCGAGCAGGTCATGGAGCAGTCCGTCACCAGCACGGTCGTCACGGTCAAGACCGAGGGTGAGGACTACCAGAAGGGCAAGACCCTCGACATCAGCGACGAGCTGAAGCCCGGCGAGCACTCCGACGTGCCCGAGGACCTGACCGACATCGACCCCGCCCTGCTGAGCAGCTTCCGCTCCGGCACCGCGAAGGTGCACGACCGCAGCCGGCTGCCGAAGGAGTTCGAGGGGGCGCCCAACGGCCACGAGGGGGCCCACCACTTCCTGGCCGACGACTTCGTCGTGGCGGTGCGCGACCGCGTCCACCCGCCCGTCAACGCCTGGGTCGCGGCCCGGTTCACCGTCCCGGGGATCGTCGCGAACGAGTCGGCCCAGCAGGGCGGGGTGCGGTTGCCCGTCCCCGACTTCGGCGACCCGGCCTGACCAACCCCCCCCCGGGGGCCGCCGGCCGTCCCGGGCGCGCCCGCGCCCGGGCGTCCGGCGGCGGGTAGGCTGAGCGCGGGGTGTGCCGGGAAGTCTGGTCGGCGATCACGTCGTCGACCCCGGAAGCAGGTACCCGCCCGTGCCCTCCACCGCCCCTCCCCGCCTGTTCGCCCGCGGGTCCTGGCCCGAGGCCCGGCGCATCGCCGACGTCCTGCGCAACGAGACGACCGGCGGGCTGCTCCTGCTCGCCTGCACCGTGCTGGCCCTCGTGTGGGCCAACCTCCCCGGCGACACCTACGAGCAGGTGCGGCAGTTCCACTTCGGGCCCGCCGCCCTGCACCTGGACCTGTCCGTGGAGCACTGGGCCGCCGACGGCCTGCTCGCGGTCTTCTTCTTCGTCGCCGGGCTGGAGCTGAAGAAGGAGTTCGTCGCCGGTGACCTGCGCAACCCGCGGGCCGCGGCGCTGCCCATCGCGGCGGCCGTCGGGGGGATGGCCGTCCCCGCGCTGTTCTACGTCCTCGTCAACGTGCTGCACCCCGACGCCGTGGAGGGGGCCCTCGTCGGGTGGGCCATCCCGTCGGCCACCGACATCGCCTTCGCCCTCGGCATCCTGGCCGTGGTGGGCTCCCGCCTGCCGTCGGCGCTGCGCACGTTCCTGCTGACCCTCGCCGTCGTCGACGACCTGCTGGGCATCACCGTCATCGCCGTCTTCTACACCGAGCGGGTGCAGTGGCTCCCGCTGCTGCTGGGGCTGGTCACGCTGGCGCTGTTCGCCGTCGCGGTGCAGCGCCGGGTCCGCACGTGGTGGGTCCTGCTGCCGCTGGCCGTGGCGACCTGGGCGCTCGTGCACGCCTCCGGCGTCCACGCGACGGTTGCGGGCGTCCTGCTGGGCCTCGTCGTCCCCGTGCTGCGCAGCGAGGCGAACGGCGGCCCGGAGGCGGGCCCGGGGCTCTCGGAGCACTTCGCCCACCGCTGGCAGCCGATCTCGACGGGGTTCGCCGTGCCCGTCTTCGCCCTGATGTCCGCCGGGGTCGCGATCGGCGGCGCCTCCGGTCTCGTCGAGGCGGTGCAGGACCCGGTGGCCCTCGGCGTCGTCGCCGGGCTGGTGCTCGGCAAGCCCGTGGGGATCGTCCTCACCACGTTCCTCGTCTCGCGGCTGACCCGCGCCGAGCTCGACGAGAGCCTGCACCCCGTGGACGTCCTGGGCATGGCGCTGCTCGCCGGCATGGGCTTCACGGTGTCCCTGCTCATCGGGTCCCTCGCCTTCGGCGAGGGCAGCCCGGCGGGTCAGCACGTCACGCTCGGCGTCCTCATCGGCTCGGCCCTGTCCGCCGCGCTGGCCGCCGTCGTGCTCTCGCGCCGCAACCACGTCTACCGGCGCATCGAGGCCGAGGAGGGCGTGGACGCCGACGGCAACGGGATCCCCGACGTCTACGAACGTTGAGGCGGCACCGGGGCAACCCCGCGGCCCCCGCCGTCGTCCACCAGGGTGTGGGGAAGGGGTTCGAGGAGTTCGTGAGCACCGGCAGCGACCGGCTGCTGCGCTTCGCGCTGCTGCTGACCGGCGACCGCGGCCACGCCGAGGACCTGCTGCAGGACGTCCTGGAACGCATGTACGTGTCGTGGCGCACGATCGAGGACCCGCACGCCTACGCGCGGACGGCGCTGACCCGCAAGGTCACCGACCGCTGGCGGGCCCGGCGGCGCCGGCCCCGCGAGGTCGGGCTGGAGGACTGGCACGCCGAGGTCGTCCCGGACGGGGCGGGCGAGCGGGCCGAGCGGTCGCGGATCGTCGAGGCCCTGCGCCGGTTGCCCCCGCGGCAGCGGGCGGTCATCGTCCTGCGCTACTTCGAGGACTGGTCGGAGGAGCAGATCGCCGACCAGCTCGACGTCTCGCGGGGCACGGTCAAGAGCCAGGCGTCCAAGGGGCTGAGCACCCTGCGGACGCTCGTGGGTGAGGAGGTGGGTGCGCGGTGGACGAACGGCTGAGCGGCTGGGAGGACCGGCTGCGGCACGAACTGGACGCGGCCGTCGGCGAGGTGCGCGCGGACGACGACCTCGTCGTCGCGGTGCGGGCCGGTGGGCGGCGACGGCTGCGGCGCCGGCGGGCGCTCGTGAGCCTGCCCGCCGCGGCCGTGGTGGCCGGGGGCGCGGTGTGGGCCGGGGCCGGGCGTTCCGCGCCGCCGCCCGTGGAGCCCGCGCAGTCGGCCGCCCAGGCCCCGCGGACGGCCGCGCAGGACACGCCGACGTCCCTTCCCGGCCCGGTCCCCGACGCGGGTCCCACCGCCCCCGACGCCCAGAACGACATGACCCGGGTCGACGCGTTCTTCGCCGCGGGCTACACCTACGACGACGCCGTGACCCTGGGCGAGACGTGGAACGTCGACACCTGGGAGGCGAAGGTCACCGGCGGGCAGAAGCTCATGGCCGGCGAGACCCTCCCCTTCGCGCCCTGACCCGGGGCGTCCCGGTCCTCCCGGGAGTTCCTCCCCGGCCGGGGCAACGCGGAGCCCCGCGGGGACGTCTCCCAGGGCATGAGCGAAACGCAGAAGACCCCGGCCGACCGCCGCGCCGCCCGCCTCGTCACCGCGAGCATCGTCGCCGGCGGCCTGGCCCTGGCCGGGGGGAGCGCCTACGCGAACTCCCAGGAGGCCGCACCCGTCCCCGCGGCCGCCGCTGCCGTGCCCGCCGCCGCACCCGTCCCGCCGGTCGACGCGGACCAGAGCGCCCGCGAGGTGTTCTTCGCGGCCGGTTACGACTACGACGACGCGGTCGTCCTGGGCGCCCGGTGGAACGTCGACCCCTGGGAGGCCAAGGCCGAGGGCGGCCGGGAGCTGGCCGCGGGCCGGACCCTGCCCATCGCCCCGGGGTCGGCGCCGGCCGCCCCGCTCGCGCCGTCCGACGACGGCGACGACATGGCCGCGGTCGACGCGTTCTTCGCGGCCGGGTACACCTACGACGACGCCGTGACCCTGGGCGAGACGTGGAACGTCGACCCCTGGGAGGCGAAGGTCACCGGCGGGCAGAAGCTGACCGCCGGCGAGACGCTCCCGGTCGCGCCCTGAAACCCTCGTCCGACCCCCTGTCCCGGAAGGGTTTCGAGGTCGAGCTGCTCGCCCCGCGCGGGGCGAGCAGGTCCGACCTCGCCGCCGAGCTCGCCGGCCGGTTCGCCGGTCGCGTCGTGCGCCGGTTCCACGTCGACACCGAGGGGTCGGCCACCCCCGGGGTGCGCACGTTCTGGCACCTGACGCCCGCCTTCGACGTGCTGGACGCCGCGGGGGACCTGCGCTGCTCCCTCGTCGACGACACGACGATCGTCGCCGACCTCGACGCCGCGGCGCCCGCGCGCCCCGGGTGGTACCGGATCGTCAGCGACGAACCCCGGTTGCTGCGGCTCGTGCAGCGGTACGCCGACCCGGCGGAGGGGATCGGGTCGGTGCTGGCGCCGACGGCGGGGTTGTTCGGCACGGCGGTCCGCGAGGTCGGCGGGGTCCACCGGCTCGACGACGGAGCCGGGGCGACCATCGCGATGGCGGCGCCGTTGCCGGGGGAGCGGGAACGGCCGTGCGAGGTCGTCACCCCGCCCTTCGCCGACGACCACGCGCGGCGCCTGGAGGAACTGCTCGGACCCGCCCGGGACCTGGGTTTCACGGTGCCGGCCGAGGCCGCCGTGCACGTCAACCTCGACGCCGGGCCGTTCCGCGACGTGGCGGCCTTCCGGCACGTCGTGCGGACGTTCGCCCGGCGCCGGGAGGAACTGCGCGACCTGTTCGGGACGAACCCGCGGTGCCGGCGGCTGGCGCCCCTGCCGGCGGAGCTGCTGGACGTCGTCGAGCGGGACTGGCCGGACTGGGCCGCGTTGCGCGAGGCGGCGGCCGGGACGCCGGTGACCAAGTTCAGCGACGTGAACCTGACGCGGGTCCTGGGGGTCCGGCCGGGTCCGGACGTCCTGGAGGTGCGGGTCCTGCCGGGGTCGATCGACGGGGCCGGGATCGCCCGGCAGGCCGATCAGCTCTCGGAGGTCCTGCGCGGTGCGCGACCCGCGTAGCGGCCCCTCCCCGCGGTGGGACGGGTGGAGCGGGACGGGGTCCTCAGACGGCCGGGGCGGAGCGGTTCAGGCGGAACCACACGCTCTTGCTGCGCGGCGACGTCTCCACGCCCCACTCGTCCGAGACCAGGTCGACCAGGCCCATCCCGCGCCCGGACTCGTCCTCCGGCCCGGTCTCGCGCCGCACCGGCGGGGTCGGGTCGTGGTCGCGGACCGAAACCCGCAACCCGGCGCGGCCGTCGCACTCGACGGTGAGCACGACCGGCGGCAGGCCGTGGCGCAGGCCGTTGCCGATGAGCTCGGAGACCAGCAGCTCGGCCTCGTCCTCGACCCTGCTGTGGTGGGCGGTGCACAACTGCTCGCCCAGGAAGCGGCGGGCGGCCCGCACCGCCCGCAGGTCGAGGGGCAGCTCGGCCCGCGCCGGCGGCGTCATCTCGCACACCCGTCCCACTGTGCGCGACGGGACGCGCGGTGTCGCGGCGAGCGCCCCGGGCACCCGCCGCGAGCGGGGTCTTGCCGGATCGGCAAGGAGGCTCGACGGGGCGGGTGGCGGTGCGCAGGATCGGGGGCATGGCCCGCTTCGACCCCACCGCCCGTGACGCCCGAGAGCTGTGGGAGGGGGTGTACGCCCAGCACCACGGGCACGTGTGGAGCGGGCGCCCCAACGCCGCCCTCGTCGACGCGGTCGACGACCTCACCCCCGGCACGGCCCTCGACCTCGGCTGCGGGGAGGGCGGTGACGTCCTCTTCCTGGCCCGGCGGGGCTGGACGGTCACGGGCGTCGACGTCTCCGACACCGCCCTGGCCCGCGCCCGCGAGCACGCCGCGGAGGCCGGGGTGGACGCGCGCTTCGAGCGCCACGACCTCGGCGTCTCCTTCCCCGCGGGCACCTTCGACCTCGTCACCGCCTCCTTCCTGCACTCCTACGCCTTCCTGGACCGCCTCGCCGTCCTGCGCCGCGCGGCGGCCGCCGTCGCCCCCGGCGGCACGTTCCTCGTCATCGGGCACGTCACCCGTCCCGAGCAGCTCGGCCCCCTCGTCGACCCCGCCTTCCCCGACGCGGTCGTCGACCTGCCCGGCCCGGAGGAGCTGCGCGCCGCGCTGGACCTGCCGCCGGCGGACTGGTCGCCCACCCGCAGCGCCCTCCTCGAACGCACCACGACGTTCGACGACGGGTCGACGGGGGTGTGGCAGGACGGGGTGCTGCGGCTCGCCCGCCGCTGACCCGCCCCCCGGTGATCCGCCGTCGGCCCCCGCCGATCCGTCGTTGAGCCGCAACGCCTCTGACCTGCGCGGATGCGGGGCTGTTCACCCGATCGTGGTACCACTGGCCCCATGCCGTCCCCGCGCCTGGCCCTGACCCGCACCTACCTCGCGCCGACCGCCGGGTCCGCGCCGGGCGGCGGGGAGCTGCCCGGCGTCGCCGACGTCGGCCCCGAGGTCGGGGTGACCAGCGAGGAGACGCACTACGACACGAGCGACCTGGCGCTGGCCGCGGCCGGGGTCTCGGTGCGCCGGCAGACGGCCGAGCGCACCAGCCCCGCCCCCCGCGGCTGGGTCCTGGAACTGCCCGGCCGCGGCCCCCGCACCCACGAGGTCCGGCACGCCCTCGGCCGGGCCGTGCGCACCGCTCCCGCGGCGCTGCAGCGCCTCACGTGGGCGGCCGCGCGCGGCCGGTCGCTGGGCCCGGTGCTGGCGCTGTCCACCGACGCCCACCAGCGCGACCTGCTCGACGCCGACGGGCAGGTCGTCGCGCGGCTGACCACCCGCCAGGTCCAGGCCCGGGCGCTGTCCCCGGAGGACTCCTCGGCGCAGACGTGGGGCGAGTGGCAGGTCGAGGTCGTCGACGGCCGCCGCGACCTGCTCGACGCCGTCACCGACGCCTGGGAGGCCCTGGGTGCCGAGGAGTCCGACCGCACCGCCCAGCTGCGGGCCGTGCTCGACGGCCCCGACGACGACGAGGGCCTGGACGCGGTCTCCGCCGACGACAGCGCCGGCGCCGTCGTCCTGGGCCGGCTCGCGCAGGACGTCGGCTGGTTGCTGTCGCAGGACCCGCTGGCCCGCATCGACGCCCCCGACGCGGTGCGCTCGCTGCGCGTGGCGTCCCGCCGACTGCTCGACGTCCTGGGCACGTTCGCCCCCCTGTTCACCGAGGGCGCCACCGAGGCGCTGCGCGCCGAGCTGACCTGGATCGCGGACGTCACCCGCCCCTCCCGCGACCTCGACGTCCTGGCCGAGCAGCTGCTGGAGGACCTCGACGAGGAAGCCGCCGGGCACACCGCCGGCAGCGGCACGGGCGACCCCGCCGTCGTCGCCGAGAAGGTCCGCGCGACCCTCGCCGACCGCGCCGCCGCCGCCCACGCCCAGGTCCTGGAGGCGCTGGACTCCCAGCGCTACCGCGACCTCGTCGCCGCCCTGGAGGCGTTCGTCGCCGACCCGCCCACGGTGAAGGCCGCCCGCCGCGCGGCGCGCAAGGTCCTGCTGCCGCTGGTCGCCGACACCCACCGCGCCGCCCGCGACGCCTACCGCGACGTCGACCTCGACGCCGAGGTCGAGATCGAGCACGACGTCGACCACACCCACGCCCACGCCGACACCGCCGCCCTGACCCGCCTGCGCGACGCCGTCGCCGCCTCCCGCGACGCGGCCGCGGTCGTGGCCCCCCTCGTCGGGGAGGACGCCGAGGAGTACGTCGACGTCCTGAAGGAACTGCTCGACCTGCTCGACGAGCACACCGACACGGTCGTGGCGCGCGAGTTCCTCGCCGGGCTCGTCGAGGAGTTCGGGTCCGGCGCGTTCGTGCTGGGCCGGCTGCACGCCCTGGCGGAGGTCCGTTCCGCCGTCGCGTTCCACGACGTCGAGACCGCCTGGGACGCCGCGAACCGCAAGAAACTGCGCCGCTTCCTGAAGTGAGCCCTCGGTAGGGTCACGGGGGTGAACCAGTTCGCGACCCCCGTGCCCCTGACCGGTGAGCGAGCGGCCCTCGAGCCGCTCACGGCCGACCACGCCGACGGCCTGCGCGCCGTCGTCGCCGAGGGCGACCTGCACACCACCTGGTACACGAGGATCCCGGCCCCCGCCGCCGTCGAGGCCGAGATCGAGCGCCGCCTCGACCTGCAGCGGCAGGGGCTCATGGCCCCGTGGGTGGTCCGCCGCCGCGACACCGGCGCGGTGTGCGGGGCGACGACCTACATGAACGTCCGCCCCGCCGACCGCAAGCTGGAGATCGGCTCGACGTTCCTCGCGCCCAGCGCGCAGCGCACCGGTGTCAACGCCGAGGCCAAGCTGCTGCTGCTGACCCGCGCGTTCGAGGACCTCGGCTGCCACGCGGTGGAGTTCCGCACCCACTGGCACAACCACCAGTCCCGCACCGCCATCGCCCGCCTCGGCGCCAAGCAGGACGGCGTGCTGCGCAACGACCAGGTGATGCCCGACGGGTCGCTGCGGGACACCGTCGTCTTCTCCATCACCGCCTCCGAGTGGCCCGCCGCCCGCAACGGCCTGCGGCACAGGCTGTCCCGGTGAGCGACGCCCTCGCGCTGCGGGGCCTGGTCAAGCGCTTCGGCGCGAGGACCGCCGTCGACCACCTCGACCTCGACGTCCCCGCCGGGGCCTTCTACGGCGTCGTCGGCCCCAACGGCGCGGGCAAGACGACGACGCTGTCGATGGCCACCGGCCTGCTGCGCCCCGACGCCGGCCGCGCGCGGGTCGCCGGGACCGACGTGTGGGCCGACCCCGCCGGCGCCAAACGCCTCCTGGGGGTCCTGCCCGACGGCGTCCGCCTGTTCGACCGGCTCACCGGCCTCGAACTCGTCCGGTACTCCGGCCTGCTGCGCGCGATGCCGCGCGAGGTCGTCGAGGCGCGCTCGCGCGAACTCCTCGACGCCCTCGGCCTGGCCGACGCCGCCGGCACCCTCGTCGTCGACTACTCCGCCGGCATGACGAAGAAGGTCGCGCTGGCCTGCGCCCTCGTCCACGCCCCCCGGGTCCTCGTCCTCGACGAGCCGTTCGAGGCCGTCGACCCCGTCAGCGGCGCCACGATCCGGGCCATCCTCGACGGGTACGTCCGCGGCGGCGGGACCGTCGTGCTGTCCAGCCACGTCATGGACCTCGTCGAACGGCTGTGCAGCCACGTCGCCGTCATCGCCGGCGGCCGGGTCCTGGCGGCCGGTGAGCTCGCCGCCGTCCGCGGGACCGGTTCCCTCGAGGAGCGGTTCGTCGACCTCGTCGGGGGCACCCGCGACGTCTCCGGGACCCTGGACTGGCTGCGGTGAGCGGGCCCGTCGCGGCACCGGGCGGGCCGGGTGTCGGCACGTTCGTCCGGCTCAAGCTGACGCTGCTGCGCAACGGGTTGCGCCGCAGCCCCTGGCAGGTCGTCGCCTTCGTCCTGGCCGCCGTCTGGGCCCTGGGCGTCGTCGTGCTCCTCGGCGCCGGGCTCATCGCCCTGCGGTTCAGCTCCCCCGACGTGGCCGGACCGGCCGTCGTCGGCCTCGGCACGCTCGGCGTCCTGGGCTGGGCGGTCCTGCCGCTCGTCGCCTTCGGCGTCGACGAGACCCTCGACCCCGCCCGGTTCGCCACCCTCGGCGTCCGCCGCCGGCGCCTCGTGCCCGGCTCGCTGGTCGCCGGGCTGCTCGGCCTGCCCGGCCTCGCGACCGTCCTGCTCGCCCTCGCCGCCGTCGTCGCCTCCTCGCGGACCCCCGCCGCCACGGTGTTCGCCGTGCCCGCGCTCGCCGTCGCCGTCCTGACCGCCGTCGCCGCCTCCCGCGCCACCACCACCGCCGCCGCCGCGCTGCTGCGCCGGCGCCGGACGCGCGACGCCGTCGCGATCCTCGGGGGGCTCGCCCTCGTCGGCGCCGGGCCGGGGTTCAACCTCGTCGTGGGCCGCGCCGGGGACGGGCTGCCCGAGGTGGGCCGGACCCTCGCGGGGATCGCCGGCTGGACCCCGCCGGGGTTCGCGGTCGCCGCCGCGGCCGACGCCGCCGACGGGCACTGGGCCCGCGCGCTCGTGCGCTTCGCGCTCGCCGTCGTCGTCCTCGTCCTCGTCGTCGCCGGCTGGGCCCTGGCCCTCGGCCCCGCCGGCACCGGGCCCGAGGCCCGCTCGACGTCCTCGGGCCACGCCGGCGGCCGCCGGCACCCGGTCCTGGACCGGCTGCCCGCCACCCCGGCGGTCGCGGTCGCCGTGCGCTGCAGCCGGTACTGGCGGCGCGACCCCCGCTACCTGCTCAGCGCCGCGTCGCTGGTCGTCATCCCCCTGCTGCTCGTCGTCCTGCCCCTGTCCCAGGGCGGCGACGTCGGCCGCTGGCCCCTGGCCGCCGGGCCCGCCGTCGCCTTCGTCATGGGCTGGTCGCTGCACAACGACGTCGCCTACGACCACTCCGCCTTCGCCCTGCACCTGGCCACCGGCGTCCGCGGCCGCGACGACCGCGCCGGCCGCGTGCTCGCCGCCGCGCTCTGGCAGCTCCCCGTCCTGCTCGTCGCGACCGTCGCCGGGACCCTGCTCGTCGACGCACCGGCCCTGCTGCCCGCCGTCCTCGGTGCGGCCCTGGCCCTGTTCGGCGCCTCCCTGGGGGTGTCCTGCGTCGCCAGCGCCCTCGTGCCCTACCCGGCCCCCGCGCCCGGCAGCAACCCCTTCCAGACCCCCAAGGGCGCCTCCGCCGCCACCGTCCTCGCGCAGTTCGGTACCTCCGCGGCCACGACCGTCCTGGCCCTGCCCGCCCTCGTCCCCGCCGTCGTGGCCCTGTTCGGGCCCGCGTGGGCCGGCTGGACCGCGCTGCCCCTGGGCCTGGCCGCCGTCGTGGCCTACCCGTGGGTGGGCGTCGTCCAGGGCGGTGCCGTGCTCGACCGGCGCGGCCCGGAGGTGCTGGCCCGCGTCGGCTCGTCGTGACCTCGTCCCTGCCGGACCTGCTGCCGGTCGCCGCCGCGCTCGTCGTCCTCGCCGGGATCGCCGTCGGGGTCGGGGCCCTCGGCGGCGTCCGGCAGGGCCGGGACGTCGTCGTGGTCGTCGCCCGCGCCGTCGTGCAGATCGTCCTCGTCGGGCTAGTCCTCGGGCTCGTCCTGCGGACCCCCGCCCTCGCGCCCGCCTACCTGGCCCTGGCCCTGGCCGTCGCGTCCTGGACGTCGGCCCGGCGGCTGCGGCTGGCGGGGGCCTGGCCCGTGACGGCGCTCGCGATCGGGGCGGGGGCCGCCACGGCGGCGACGGTCGTCGTGGGCGTGGGGGCGCTGGAACCGCACGTCCTGCAGGTCGTGCCCTTCACGGCCCAGCTGATCGGCGGGTCGATGAGCGCGACGACCCTCGCCGGCCGGCGCATGCTCGACGACGTCGAGGACCAGTGGGACGTCGTCGAGGGGTGGCTGGCGCTGGGGGCCACGACGGCGCGGGCGGTGGCGCCGCTGGGCCGGGGCGCGGCCGCACGGGCCCTGGCGCCGGCGCTGGACCAGACGCGGACGGTGGGTCTGGTGACGTTGCCGGGGGCGTTCGTGGGGTTGCTGCTGGGCGGGGCGAGCCCGCTGGAGGCGGCCCGGGTGCAGTTGCTGGTGCTGGTGGGCCTGGCCGCGGCCGAGACGATCGCGGTCGTCGTGGTGACGGCGGGGATCGGCCGCCGGTTGCGGGGGAAACCCGCCCGCTCGTAAAACCCTTCACGAACGACGAAGGGCCTGCGCCCCCGGTGGAGGCGCAGACCCTTCGGTGCTCACGCGGTCAGAGCGCGACGACCTGCTCGGCCTGCGGGCCCTTCTGGCCCTGGGTGACCTCGAACTCGACGCGCTGGTTCTCCTCGAGCGAGCGGTAGCCGCTGCCGCCGATGGCCGAGTAGTGGACGAAGACGTCGGGGCCGCCGCCGTCCTGCTCGATGAACCCGTAGCCCTTCTCGGCGTTGAACCACTTGACGGTGCCCTGAGCCATGCTTTCTCCAACACGTTCCAGTCGGTCAAGCCCCGCGCTTGTACGGGGCTCGGGCTGAGTGGGAACGTCACGACGGACCGGTTCCCGGTCCGCGCGACGCCCGCATCACACTCCGCGGGCGTTCAGAACGATCGAGGAGCTGCGGTGACCTGCAGCCGTGGGGAAGCTAACACGCAAGGTGCAACCGTGCGCAAGACCTTCACGACCCGCAATCGCCTGCGGAGCAGCGCTGACCCCCTCCCGGGGGCCAGCCCGTCACACCGGCGGCAGCGCGGCGACCGCCAGGACCGTCGTCGCCGCCGACCACGCCAGCGGGGCGGGCCCGGCGGGCGAACCGTCGGCCAGCACCTTCTCCGGCAGGCTGCCCCACGCGGTCCGGTGCGCGTTCAACCAGTCCAGCCACCGGCGGGCCTGGTCCACCCGCCCGGCGCACGCCGCGGCGAACGCCGCGAGCGCCGTCTCCGGCGTCCACGAAACCCCGTCCCGCCGCCAGCCGGCCCCCGGCGCCAGGCCCCCCGCGGGACGCGCGGCGGCCACCTGGTAGCGGTCGAACGCCGCCAGCACCCCCGGGTCGGCGCGGGCGGTGAACGGCGGCAGCAGGAACGTCACGGCCGCGTCGGGCTCCCCGGGGGGTTCGCCGCGGCCGGCGTACCGGGCGTACCCGCCGGGGGCGAACTCCGCGTGCACGAGCCCGGCGAGGTGCTCCCCGGCCGCCGAGACCTCCCGCGCGCGGCGGCGCTCCCCGAGGTGCACCAGGCCCGCCGCCCCCGCGCGCAGCCCCGCCAGCAGCGGGGCGACCGTCCCCAGGGTCAGGTGCCGCTCCCGCCGCTCCCAGTAGTCCGGCGACGGGTCGGGCAGCCGGTCACCCCCCGAGGTGCGTTCCAGGACGAAGTCGAGGGCGTCCTCCAGCAGCCCCCGCAGCTGCGGGGCGCGGTCGGCTGCCGTCGCCGGCTCGGCGTCCAGCACCCCGCGCAGGGCCCACAGCGCCCACCCGGCCCCGTCGTCCTGGCGCTGCCGGTCGTCGGGGGTGCCGCTGCCGTCGAGCAGGTACCGCGCCTCGAACCCGCCGTCGCGCAGCTGCACCGCGGCCAGGAAGCCCAGGACCGCCGCCGCCTCGTCGAGGTGCCCCGTGCGGGCCAGCGCCACCGCCGCGAACGCCGAGTCCCGGGGCCAGGCGTGGTTCCACGCCGCCGCGGGCCCGGCCGCCACGGCGCCGTTCGCGCCGGTCAGCGCGCGCACGTCCAGCAGCGCCTGCCGCACCATCGCCTCCCACGGGCCCCCGGTCCCCGGCACCGACCCCCGCGCCAGCCACGCCCCGTCCGCCGCCGGGTCGGGCGCGTGCCAGGTGGCGTCGGTGAGCAGGCGCGGCACCGGAGCCGCCTCCGTCCGGTCCGGCAGCAGCGCCGTGCCGGCGACGGCGGACGCCACCAGCCCCGTCCCGCCGGCCAGCAGCACGGACCGTCGACGCACCGCGCACTCCCCTCCGAGACGAGGTTCGACCGTAACCCGCGCTCGTACGGCGTGTGGAGGAGTTGCGCAGACCGGGTGCCCCTCTGACGGCCGGGCGGGTCCGGGCGCGCGGTCAGCGCGCGCGGGCGGCCGCGACCGCCGCGGCGGTCTCGGTCGCGATGAGGTCCGTGTTCACTGCGGCTCCCACCACGAGCCCCGCCCCGGCCGCGGTGACCACCTGCGCCTGCGGGTCGGTCACGTTGCCGGCCAGGTGCACGCCGGGGACGGTCGTCGCGCCGCCGGGACCCGAGGGGTACCGCTCGCCGACCTCGACCCCGTTGAGCACGACGGCCTCCTTCGCCAGCCCCAGCGCGTCCAGCACGGGGGAGTGCACCCGCACGGGGGCGCCGACGACGAGCGCCCGGCGTTCGACGAGGGTGCCGTCGGCGAGCCGGACGCCGACCAGCGCGTCGTCCTGCGTGACGACCTCGCGGACCTCGCCGTCGACGATCCGCACCCCGCGCGCCAGCAGTTCCTCCCGGCGCTCGGCGCCGAGGGCGGGGGCGGTGTGGGAGAAGTAGGTGACGTCGACGCTCCACTGCCGGAACAGCCACGCCTGGTGACCCGACAGGGCGCTCGTGGCGAGGATCCCGATCGGCTGGTCCGCGACCTCGAAACCGTGGCAGTAGGGGCAGTGCAGGACGTCGCGGCCCCAGCGCTCCCGCAGCCCGGGGACGTCGGGCAGGTCGTCGACCAGGCCGGTGGCGACGACGAGCCGGCGCGCGCGCAGCGTGCCCGCGGTGCTGTCCACGGAGAAACCCCCGTCCTCGCGCCGGGCGCCGGTCGCGGTGGCGCGCAGGACGCGGCCGCCGAACCGCCGGACCTCCTCGGCGCCCAGGCGCTGCAGTTCCCGGGGGTCCAGCCCGTCGCGGGTCAGGTAGTTGTGGACGCCGGCGGCGGGGGCGTTGCGCGGTTCCCCGGCGTCGAGGACGACGACGCTGCGGCGGGCCCGGCCCAGGGCCACGGCGGCGGACAGGCCGGCGGCGCCGCCGCCGACCACGACGACGTCGGTCGTGCTGTTCTCGTTCATGCCCGCCACGATCGGCGGCGGGGTCGCCGCGGTCCAGCGCGCTTGCCGGAACAGCAAGACGTGGGGTTCCCTGGGCACGTGGACGTCGAGGGGGTCATCGCCGGGGTCGGGCCGCGGTTGCGCCGGGTGCGGACCGGTGCGGGCCGCACGCTCGCCGACGTCTCCACGGCCACCGGCATCTCGGTGAGCACGTTGTCGCGGCTGGAGAACGGCGGCCGCAAGGCGACGCTCGACCTGCTGCTGCCGCTCGCGGAGTTCTTCGAGGTGGGCCTGGACGAACTCGTCCAGCCGGCCCCCCGGCCGGCGCCGAAGCGCCGCACGACCCGGCAGGGCATGACGTTCATCCCGTTGTCGGCGGTCCCGGGCGGGTTGCGCGCGTACAAGCAGGTCCTGGAACCCGGGGTAGGGGAGGACTCCGGCGAGCAGTACGTCCACGAGGGCCACGAGTGGGTCTACGTCATGTCGGGCCGGTTGCGGATGCGGTTGGGGGACGACGACTTCGAGGTCGCGGCGGGGGAGTCCGCGGAGTTCGACACCCGGTTGCCGCACCGGATCAGCAACCCGGGCGACACCGTCACCGAGTGCCTCGTGGTGTTCGGCCGGCAGGGTGAGCGGATCCACGTCCGCGCCCGCCCGCGGGTCAGGTCGCGGTGAGTTCCCGCACGACGATCGCGCTCAGCGGCCGGTCGGCGAACAGGAGCCGGACGGCGGTGGGGTCGGGGTTCCCCGCGTCGGGGCCGCGCCAGACGAGGTCCAGCCCGGCCCGTTCGGCGGCGGCCCGCGACCGCACGTTGTGCTCCAGCAGGTACGCGGTGATCGCCAGGTCGGGCCGGACCCGTCGCGCGGCGGCGACGGCGGCGGCGATGACCTCCTGGGCCAGGCCCTTCCCCCAGGAGTTGCGGGCCAGTCGGTAGCCGAGGTTCCAGGCCAGCCCGAGCCGCAGGTCGCAACCGCCCGTCCCCACGAGGGCGCCCCCGGTGTCGCGGACCACCCAGCTGCCCAGGCCGATGACCTGCCAGCCCTCCTCGACGTGCGCGAGCAGCCGCGCCGTCGTGTCCGGGTGGGTGTGGCGGCCGCTGGGCAGGTGCTCCCACACGGCGGGGTCGGAGTACAGGGCGAAGACGTCGTCGAGGTCGCCGGGGGTGGGGCGGCTCAGCACGAGCCGCTCGGTGCGGACCAGGTCCTCGCCCGTCCCGCGCTCACCCGCCCGCGGGGGCACGTCGTCGTGGCGGTGGGTGGTCACGGGTGCGAGGGTAGCCGTCGTGGCGCGGGGGTGACGTGGGCGTGACGTGGGCCAGGGGCGCGGCCGGGGTCGTGGAGCTGCCGTCGGGCCGGCGGGTGCGCGGCCGCGGGCTGCGCCGGCCGCTGCCCGCCGACCGCGACGACCTGCTCGACGCCCGGGCAGCGCCCCTTCGTGGCCGGCCCTCAGCCGCGGGCGTAGCGGCGGCGGAACTTCTCCACGCGGCCCTCGGTGTCCAGGACGCGGGCGGTGCCGGTCCAGAAGGGGTGGCTGGCGGCGGAGACGTCGACGTCGAACACGGGGTAGGTGGCGCCGTCGGTCCACTCGACCGTCGGCAGGTCGGTGCGGGCGACGAGGGTGGACCTCATCAGGAACGCGGTGCCGGCGGAGCGGTCGCGGAAGACGACGTCGCCGTAGGCGGGGTGGGTGTCGGGACGCACGGTGTCGGCTCCTCGTCGGGGATGCTCGTCGGGACTGATTGTCGGGAATGATTGTCGGTAACGGTAGTGTTGCACAGACCGTACGGCGACCAGAGGAGATGACGTGTCGGCTCGATGCCAGGTGACGGGAGCGGTCCCGGGGTTCGGGAAGTCCGTCTCGCACTCGCACCGCCGGACCAACCGGCGCTGGGACCCCAACCTCCAGCGCAAGAAGTACTACGTGCCCTCGCTGGGGCGCACGGTCACCCTGACCGTGTCGGCGCGGGGCATCAAGACCATCGACCTCCGCGGCATCGAGTCCGTGGTGGCCCAGATCCGAGCGCGAGGGGAACACCTCTGATGGCGAAGTCCGCCGACGTCCGTCCCGTGATCAAGCTGCGGTCGACCGCGGGGACCGGGTACACGTACGTGACCCGCAAGAACCGCCGCAACGACCCCGACCGCATGGTCGTGCGCAAGTTCGACCCCGTCGTCCGTCAGCACGTGGACTTCCGCGAGGAACGCTGATGGCGAAGACCTCGAAGATCGCCCGGAACGAGCAGCGCCGGGCGGTCGTCGAGCGCTGGGCCGCCCGGCGGTCGGACCTGAAGAGGGCCGCGGTGGACCCCGCGCTCGGCCCTGACGAGCGCGCCGCGGCGCAGCTCGCGCTGCAGCGGCTGCCGCGGGACGCGAGCCCGACGCGGCTGCGCAACCGCGACGCCACCGACGGCCGGCCGCGGGGGTTCCTGCGGAAGTTCGGGGTCTCGCGGGTCACCCTGCGGGAGATGGCCCACGCCGGGGAACTGCCCGGTGTCACGAAGTCGAGCTGGTAGGAGGTCACCCGTGAAGGTCGTGAAGTCGCTGAGGTCGCTGAAGGACAAGGACGGCTCCATCGTCGTCCGGCGGCACGGCAAGGTGTTCGTCGTGAACAAGCGCAACCCGCGGTGGAAGGCCCGGCAGGGCTGACACCCGGTCGCACGACGGCTGGGACCCGACGGCGCGAGACGCGTCGTCGGGTCCCAGCCGTTCCGCGCCCACGGTGAGCACCGAGCCGGTCCGCCCGCCCCGGCCCTCAGGCGACGGTGACGTCCGACAACTCGATGGACACCAGCAGCGGCTCGGGCAGCGGGTGGCCGTCCTCGCCGCGCACGAAGATGCGCCGCGACGTCGGGACGACGATGCCGTCGACCTCGCGGTGACCCGACAGGTAGTGCGCCGCGGGCGAACCCCCCATCACGTCCACCTGGTAGTCCCGGCGCCGCACCAGGCCGTCGTCGTCGACGTAGACGACCTGCTCGCGGCTCATCGTCGCGATCCCCGCCGGGAAGCGGACCCGCAGGCGCTGCCAGGTACCGCCCTGCTCGGACCAGGGGCCGATCTCCTCCACCTCGACCCCGGGGTACGTGAACACGTACGGCTCGGTGAGGTACGTCCACATGGCGTGCCCGCAGAAGTAGCCCAGCTGCAGGTGCGTCCACGGCGTCTCCACCCCGTGCCCGGCGAAGGAGGTGACGGGGTCGTCGAGGCTCTCGACGACCTCACCGGCGTCGGACTCGACGCTCACCCGGTCGGGCGTGAACGTGAGCCGGCGGTCCGGTCCGGTGAAGGGCCGCACCTCGACGTGCTCCTCCTGCACCCGGACGGTGATCTCCCCCTCGTCGACGATGCCGGGGACCTGCTTGAGGTCCCACAGACCCCCGCCGAAGACGCGGTGGGCGGAGATCGAGGTCACCTCCTGCCAGCGTTCCAGGCCGCCGTAGGTCTTCAGGAGCGTGTCCAGCAGAGAACTCACGGTTCCTCCTCGGGATCGGTGTCGTCGTCGGTGATCGGGGGTCAGCGGCCGAGGAAGGCGCGCACGTGCTCGCCGAACAGCCGGGGGTACTGGTCGAGGAAGCCGTGGCCGGCGTCGGGGTAGATCCGCAGCTGCGCGCCCGGGATCCGCTCGGCCAGCAGGTGGCTGTTGCGGGTGTCCATCATGGTGTCGTCGTCGCCGTTCGCGACGAGGGTCGGCTGCCGGATCGCGGACAGCCGATCCAGCTTGGCGAACTCGGGGACCCCCCACGCCATCAGGGCGGTGTACTGCGCGTCCCGGGTCGCCAGGTCGGTCGGGGCGTCGCGGTCCTCCCGGCGCGCGGTGGTCCGGGCCAGGTACTCCCACCCCAGCCGGGTGCTCTCGGTGGACCCGGAGAAGAACAGCGCGAGGAAGTCCTGGGGGGTGGTGACGTCCGCGGTGGCCAGGGCGAAGACGTCCTCGCTCCACGGGTGCAGGTTCGGGGCGCCCTGCGGGGCGGTGCCGCCCAGGACCAGCCGGCGCACCAGCCGCGGGTACCGCAGCGCCAGGTCCTGGGCGACGTGCCCGCCGAGGGAGAAACCCAGGACGTCGACGTGCCGCAGCCCCAGGGCGGCGGCGAAGGCCGCGGTGTCGGTGGCCGTGGCGGCCACGTCGTCCCGGGTGGCGCCGGTGGACGCCCCGACCCCGCGCTGGTCGACGGTGACGACCTCGCGGTCGGCGGCCAGGACGTCGAGCAGGATCGGGTCCCAGAAGTCCAGGTTCCCCCGGAAGTGCTGCAGCAGCAGCAACGGCGGCAGCGTGGCCGACGGCGTGCCGAGACGGCGGTAGGCGAAGGTGTCCTCGCCCACCTGCACGGTCCGGTTGGGCGCGGCGGCGGCGCCGGTGGGTCCGGTTCCGTCCGCCGCGGCGGTGTCGCGGAGATCGGTGGTGGTCATGGTTCGCTCCTTCTCGGGCCGGTGCGCGCCGGCTGCGTCGTGGACTCCGGGGGTGGGGTTTCGCGCGGCGGGTCGGGGGGTCAGCCGCGCAGGAAGCGCAGCACCTCGGCCCCGAACTCCTCGGCGTGCTGGAACAGGAAACCGTGCCCGGCGTCGCTGTACAGCAGGGCGCGGGCGTTCGGCAGCCGTGTCGACATCGCGTAGGTGGCGTAGCTGTTGATCATCACGTCGTGGGACCCGTTGGCGACCAGCACCGGCAGCGTCAGTTCCGGCAGGCGCGCCCAGAAACCCTCCGTGAACGTGCGGATCGCCGTGAGCTGGCCCTGCACCGCCTCCGGCGAGGCCACCGCCCCCGAGACGAGGAGCCGGTGGTCCAGCCGGCGCAGCGAGGCCAGCCCGGCCGCCCGGCCCTCAGGGGTCTCGGGGAAGAACAGGTAGAGGAAGTCCTCGTCGTCGTTGGCCCCGCGCCCGGCGACCTGCCAGACCTTCGGCTCGGGCGCGGGCTGGCCCGGGACCCCCTGCGACGTGCTGCCCGCGACGACGAGGTGGCGGAAACGCCCCGGCCCGGCCAGGACCGCGGCCTGCGCGACCATCCCGCCCAGCGACCAGCCCAGGACGTCGACCTCGGGCAGCTCCAGCGCGTCGAGCAGGTCGAGCACACCCCGGCCCATCTCCTCGATCGAGTGCGCGGGCGGGCCCGAGGTGAGGTTCAGCCCGCGGTTGTCGAACACGATCACGTCGCGCTCGTCGCTGAGGACCTGCAGGAAGGCCGGGTCCCAGTGGTCCAGCGTGCCGCGGAAGCGCAGGCACAGGACCAGCGGGGTTCCGCCGCGCGGGCCGAACCGCCGGTAGGCGTAGCGGTACCCGCCGTGCTCGGCGAACTCGGTGGGGGCCCCGTCGGAACGGTAGCCGGTGGTCGGGGTGACGGCGGTGCCGGTCGGTGCGGTCACGGGAACTCTCCGGGGACGAGGTGGGGATCGGGTGTCGTCGGGTCAGGACACAGCGCCGGCGCGGAGCGCGGCGACCACCTGCTCGGTGCGCAGGACGGTGTCGGTCAGGAAGCGGTAGTTGATCTGCGCCGCGGTGTTCCCGTCCCCGAAGTCCGGGTGGCGGGGGGCGGCGACCGCGTCGGCGGCCACCGCGACCTGGAAGCCGTTCTCCAGCAGGTCTCGCAGGTGCGACTCGACGCAGAGGTTGGCGAGCGCGCCGCCCAGCACCACGCGGGTGATCCCGCGCTTGCGCAGTTGCAGGACCAGGTCGTTCGAGGCGGGACCGAAGAGCTTGTGCGGGCTGGTGACGACGGTCCGGCCGTCCTCGATCACGGGGGCCAGGTTCTCCAGCCAGTCCGCCCCCGAGCCCGCGAAACCGTCGAGGGACAACGCCGAGGGTCGGGAGAACATCCTCTCCTCGTGCACCATCGTCTCGATCGGCCCGCCGAAGCGCCACCGCAGGTCCGCGTCGAAGGTGTAGTGCGGGGAGACGAAGACGCCGTAGCCGGACCCGGCGGCCCCCTCGAGGAGCGTCTGCAGGTTCACCACGGTGTCGTTGTCGTGCAGCGCACCGCTCAGCAGGGCCCACGCGGGGTTCGCCGGACGCAGGACGTCGTTCTGCGGATCGGTGACGACCACGGCGGTGTCGTGGGGGGAGAATCTCATGGGGCCAGTCCCTCGTGGATCGGTGGGGTTTCCGCTGCTCCATCGTCCCGGCGCGCACCGGCCCGCACCATCGGCACGATGACTGCCGCGGTTCAGGCGAGCCGGTCGAGCCGGGCGAGCACCGCCGGGTCGAGGTGGGTGCCGGCCGCGGCCACGTTCTCCTCCAGGTGCGCGACCGAGGAGGTCCCCGGGATCGGCAGGACGACGGGGGAGCTGTCCAGCAACCACGCCAGCGCCACCTGCGAGGGGGTCAGGCCCAGGGAACCCGCGAGGCGGCCCAGCGGGCCGCGCGGGTCGCTCAGCTGCCCGGTGGCCAGCGGGAACCACGGGATGAACCCGGTCCCGCGCTGCTCGCAGACCCGCAGCAGCTCCGTCGAGGAACGGTCGGCGAGGTTGTGCAGGTTCTGCACCGTGGCGATCGGTGCGATCGCCGCGGCCGCGTCGAGTTCGGCCACGCTCACCTCGCTCAACCCGAGGTGGCGGACCTTCCCCTCCCGCCGCAGGTCCGCCAGCGTCCCGACCTGGTCGGCCAGCGGCACCCGCGGGTCGATGCGGTGCAGTTGCAGCAGGTCGATGCGCTCCACCCCCAGGCGCCGCAGGCTGTCCTCCGTCGCGGCCCGCAGGTGTGCCGGGCGCCCGTCGGCGACCCAGCGTCCCGGACCCGGTCGGGTGAACCCGACCTTGGTCGCCACGACGATCCCGTCGTAGGGGTGCAGCGCGTCGTGGACGAGTTCCTCGGCGACCCCCGGCCCGTAGGCGTCGGCGGTGTCGACCAGGGTGACCCCCAGGTCCGCGGCGCGGCGCAGCACCCGCAGGGCCCCGTCGCGGTCGCGGGAGGGGCCCCAGACCCCGGGGCCGGGCAGTTGCATCGTGCCGTACCCGAGGCGGTGCACGGGCAGGTCGCCACCGATGCGGAAGGTCCCGGAGGCCGCCGCGGAGGTGGAGGGGGCGGTACCGGTGCGGTCGTCGGTCGTGGTCACGAGGATCTCCTGTTCGTCGGGTTCGTCGGGTTCGTGGGACGTCGCTCGTGGGCCGGGCGGCGCAGCATCCCCAGCGCGGCCACCGCCGCCAGCGCCACGACCGCGACGGCGTACTCCCGCGCGGTCGTCACCAACCCCCCGCCGCGGGCGACCAGGACCCCGGCGAGCACCGCCGGCAGCCCCAGGCCGAGGTAGGCCGCGACGTACACCGCGGACAGCACCCCGGCGCGTTCGGACGGTTCGGCGCGGGGCACGACCAGCCGGACGCCGCCCTGGAAACCCGCGCCGAAACCCACCCCGGCCACGGCCGTGCCGAGGAAGAACACCGTCGCCGACCTGCTGGACAGGGCCAGCAGGGTCAGCGCCATCCCGGCCGCGAGGGCCACGACGGCGACGACGACGCTGGTCCGGACCGCCACGGAGTACGTCGACGCGACGGTGACGGCGGCGACGGCGGTCTGCAGGAACAACGTCGAGGCCCCCGCGAACGGCGAGTCCCAGCCCAGGACGGTCCGCACGAGCGAGGGGGCCAGCGAGCCGTACAACCCGGCCAGCGCCCACACCGCGAACACCACCGGCGCCGCGACCGCGAACGGGGCCCGCAACCGGCGCGGCAGCCCGATGCGCGGCACCAGCGAGGACAGCGCCCGCGCCCGGGCGTCCCCGTCGCGCCGGACCGTCTCGGGGACCAGTGCCACGGCGAGCGCCTGCAGCACGTACAGGGCCAGCAGGACCAGGTAGACCAGGTGGGTCGGCCACGGCAGGAGGTCCACGACGACGGCCGACAGCACCGCCCCCGTCGCGGTGCCGACCGGCGGGGCCACGGAGTTCGCGAACGCCCCGCGCCGCGGGTCCACGTCCAGCGCCATCGCGCCCGCCGCACCCACCGCCGCGCCGGTCGAGAGGCCCTGCAGCACGCGGGCGACGAGCAGCTCGGCGACCCCGGGGGCCGTGGCCAGCACGAGCATCGCCACGACCTGCACGGCCAGCGCCGCCAGCAGCACCGGCCGGCGGCCCAGGTGGTCGGACACCCGGCCCAGCACGAGCAGGGCCAGGAGGACGGCGAGGGCGTAGACGCCGAAGACCACCGTCGTCGTGAGCGCGCCGAAACCCCAGTCGCGCTCGTAGGTGGCGTACAGCGGCGTCGGGGCGCTGGAGGAGGCCAGCACCGTGACCGTGATCGAGGCCGGCAGCAGCGTGCGGGCCGTGGTGCCGGCCCGTGGCGGCGCGGGCGGCCCACCCGGTCCCGGGCCGGGCGCCACGGGGCCCGCGGCGTCGGCGGGGGCGGTCGGGCGGTGGTCCGGGGGTGCGGGCACGGCGGGTCCTTCCGGCACGGAGCAGGGGTGGCGCCCACCGGCCGGGCCGGTAGTGCCCCGGCGGTGCGTCGCCCTCCGGACGCTAGGAGCCGCGGCGGCCCGCGGGCATCCGCACGATGACCACCTCCGGGCCGCACCCACCCGCGGGAGGCGCACCTGCCGCCCGGGAACGCGGGCCGGGAGGGCGCGAGCACGTCACCGGACGAGCCACCGGCTGCGCGCTCCCGCCCCGCCGCCGGTGCGCGTCGGCCCGGCGAAGTTGAGTCATCCGACCGGTGACGGCCGGCCCCGGCCAGACCACGATCACGGTCGAGCCGAGGAGGAACATGACCACCACCGACGACCGGACCCGGGTCGGGACCACCGCGCGTCCCCGCGGGCGGGGACGGGTGGCCGGGCCCGCCGCCGACCCCGCCGCCGGGCCCGCGGTGGTGCTCCCCGTGCCGCCACCCGAGCAGGTGCCGGGGGACGGGGTCGCTGGGGTGGACGGGGACGCGGCCCCCGCCGGTACGGGCGTCGTGGGGCGCGACGCCGAACTGGCGCACCTGCGCCGGCGGCTCACGGCGTCCCGCGACCACGGCGTGGCGGTGGTCGTGGAGGGCGAGGCGGGCATCGGCAAGACCACCCTCGTCTCGGCGCTCGTGCGCGCCGCCGGCCCCCGGACCCGGGTGCTGCGCTGCACAGGGCTGGACGCCGACACCGCCGGGGGCCTCACGGGGCTGCACGAGCTCCTGCACCCCCTGCTGCCGGACGTCGACGCGCTGCCGCCGCGACAACGCTCGGCGCTGCTGACCGCGTTCGGCCACGAGGACGGTCCCGCCCCGGACCGGCTGCTCATCGGCCTGGCCGCGCTGGGACTGCTCGAGGAGGCCGCCGCGTCGGCCCCCCTGCTCGTGGTCGTCGAGGACCTGCAGTGGCTCGACGCGGCCAGCGCCGACGTCGTGTCCTTCGCCGCCCGGCGGCTGACGACCTCCCCGGTGCTGCTCGTCGCCACCGTGCGCACCAGCGGCGGGACCTCCCCGCGGTGGCGGGCCGCGCCCTGGGAGCACCTGGAGCTGCAGCCGCTGGCCCCCGCCGCGGCGGCCACCCTGCTGGACGCGGCCGTCACGGGGCTGCGGCCCGCCGCCCGCGCCCGTGTGCTGGAGGAGGCTCGCGGCAACCCGCTGGCGCTGCGGGAACTGGGCAGCGCCCTGGCCGCCGCCGGCCACGTGCTCCCGCCCGGGCAGAGCCTGCCGACCACCCAGCGGCTGGAGCAGGCCTTCCTCGCGGACGTCGACCGGCTGCCCGCGGCCACCCGCCGGCTCCTGCTGCTCGTCGCCGCCGAGGGCGGTGAGATGCCCCTGACCCGGCTGGTCCGCGCCTCCGGCGCGCCGGAGCGCGCCGTCGCCGACCTCGACCCCGCCGAGCACGCCGACCTCGTCGGCGTGGCCCAGGGCCAGGTCCGCTTCCGCCACCCCCTGGTGCGCTCGGCCGTGTACGGCGGCGCGAGCCTGCCGGAGCGCGCGGCCGCCCACCGGGCCCTGGCCGGGGTGGCCGCCGACCCCGGCCGGGCCGTGTGGCACCGGGCGGCCGGCACCCACGCCGCCGACGAGGACGTCGCGGCTGCCCTGGAGGCGACCGCCCACCAGGCGGTGCGCCGCGGCGCGCCCGAGGAGGCGTTCGCGGCCATGGAGCGGGCCGCGGAGCTGTCCCCCGAGGTGCCCGCGCGCGTCCGCCGGCTCGCCGCCGCGGGCGAGGTCGCCCGCCGGTCCGGGCTGGTCGCCGAGGCGGCCCGCGTGGTGCGGACCGCCGTACCCCTCGCCGAGGACCCCGCGGTCGTGTGCCGCCTCGCCCTGACCTCCAGCGTGCTGTCGGTGGTCCACACCGGCGACGGCCGTGAACCCGCCGACCTGGTCCGCGGGCTCGTGGCGGTCTGCGAGCGCCTCGCCGGCCCCGACGGCGACGGTGCCGTCGAGCAGCGGCTGTCCCTGCTGTTCCGCGCGGCGGTGCAGGCCTCGGGGTTCGGGGTGGACGAGCGCGTGCGGGGGCTGGTCGCCGCGGCGCTCGGTGCCCTGCCCGTGGCCCCCGGTCACCCGCTGCTGGACGTGGCCCTGGCGGCCCTGGACCCGCACCGCCACGGCGCCCGGGTCCAGGGCCGCTTCCCGGTCCTGGCCGCGCACGCCGCCCAGCGCCAGTCCGACGGCGTGGCCCACGTCGCCCACGTCGCCGAGGCCGTCCACGACCTGGAGGGGGCGCACGAGCTGTGGGACCTGGCGGTGCGCACCGCCCACGACACCGGTGCCGTCGCCGACGAGGCGCACGCCCTGGCCGGGCGCGGGTCCCTGCGCCTGGCCACCGGCCAGGTGGAGGGGGCCGTGGCGGACCTGCAGCTGAGCCTGCGGATCGCGGTGGACTCCGAGCAGCTGCTCATGGCCGGCTACGCCGAGGCCCTGCTGGCCCGGGCGCACGCCTGGCGCGGGGAGCACCCGCAGGCCCTGGCCGCGTGCGCGCGGTCGGCCGGGCTGACCGGTCCCCGCCCGTTCGCCATCACCGTCGCCTCGCGGCGCTGGGCGGCCGGTCTCGTCGCCCTCGCCGAGCAGCGTCCCGAGGACGCCTGGACCCAGCTGCAGGGCGTCGGGGTGCACCCGCCCACCGCCGCCCTGGCCCTGGGCGACCTGGTCGAGGCGGCCGTGCGCACCGGACGGCCCGAGGTGCTCGCCGCCGCCCGGGCCGCCGCGGCCGCGGCCGAGCGCGAGGCGCAGTCCCTGCAGGCCCACCACCTGCAGGCGCTGGTGCACCGGGCCCGCGCGCTGCTGCACGCCCACGACGGCGACGCCGACGGCGCGCAGGCCGCCTTCGAGGCGGCCGGCCGGGCGGGTGCGGACGGGTCCTGCCCGCTGGAGCTGGCCCGCACCCGGTTGCTGCACGGGGAGTGGCTGCGCCGGCAGCGGCGCATCGTCGACGCCCGCGAGCTGCTCGCGGCCGCGCTGACCGGCTTCGAGGCCGCCGGGGCCCGGTCCCTGGCCCGGCGGGCCGGGGCCGAGCTGCGCGCCGCCGGGGTCGTGCCCGCGGTCGCGGTCGGCGACGGCGGCGAGGACCCGGCCGCGCTGCTGACGGCGCAGGAGCTGCAGATCGCCCGCCTGGCGGCCAGCGGCCTGACCAACAAGGAGATCGCGGACAAGGTCTACCTGTCCCACCGCACCATCGCCGCGCACCTGTACAAGGCCTTCCCCAAGCTCGGCATCACGCACCGGACCCAGCTGCGCGACGCCATCGCCGGTCCGCGCGCCCACCCCGCGGGTGTCGACGAGCCCACCCCGGCCGCTGCGCCGCCGGAATCCGCGCCCGTGCCGGAGCCCGTGCCGGTGCCGGTGGGGGCCGTGGGCGCGCGGCCCGCCGCGGGACCGTCCCCGGACGTCCCGCCCGCGCCCGCCCCCGTCGCGCTGTCGGCCCGCTTCGCGGACGTCGCCGTGGTCGCCGCCAGCGCCGACGAGGTCGCGGCGGCGGCCGCCCGGCAGCTGGTCACCGACTTCGACCCCACGCTGGTCAGCGTCGTGCTGCGCGGCCCGCGCCCGGGGGTGCTGCGGCACTGGTCGGTGCGCGGGGGCGGTCTCGACGTCGACGCCCACGGCTGGCGGACGGCGTCCCTGCCCCACGAGTCGCCGTCCCTGGCCCCCGCGCGGCGGGGGCGGGGGGACTTCCACGAGACCCTCGCCACCTTCGAGACCCGCTGCCCCCTCGTCCAGGGGGTCGTCCGCTCGGCGGGTCTGCGGGCGCTGGTGGACCTGCCGCTGACGGCGTCCGGGCGGGTCGTCGGCTTCCTCGTCCTCGGCTGGGACACCGAGCAGGACCTGCCGCCGGCCGTGCGCCGCACGCTGGAGGAGTTCGCCGCGACCTGCGCCCAGGCGCTGGAACGCGTCCTGGCCGCCGCGCGGGGGAGCTCGCTGCTGCGCTCGCTGCAGGCGGTGGTCCCCGAGCGGCTGGTCTCCACGCCCCACGTGCAGCTCGCCGGCCGTCGCCTGGCCGCCGGGCTGGCCGGGGGACCGGGCCCGCACGCCGGTGAGGAGGTCGGCGGGGACTGGTACGACGCCTTCGCCGGCGAGGGCGGTTCGACCGTCCTCATCGTCGGCGACGTCACCGGTCACGGCCCGGCGGTCGCCGCCACGGCCGCCTCGCTGCGCGCGGTCCTGGCCAGCCACGTGCTCGACCGGCCCTCCCCGGCGCACGCCCTGACCCGCCTGGACTGCGCCGTGGAGCGCCTGGCCCTGCCCGCCGGGGCCACCGCGGTGGTCCTGGAGGCGACGCCGGCCCCCTCGGGCTGCTACCGCCTGCGCTGGTCGAACGCCGGGCACCCCCCGCCGCTGGTGCTGCTGCCGGACGGCGCGGTGGAGCCGTTGCGCAGCGTCCCCGAGCTGCCGGTGGGGGTGGACGCGCAGGCCGTGCGCCGCGACCACGAGCGCGAGGTCCCCGCCGGCTCGACCCTGGTCCTGGTCACCGACGGGGTGCTGGAGACCCGCACGCAGGACGTCGTCACCGGGCTGGAGAAACTGGGCGCCGACCTGGCCCGGGGCAGGGGACTGGCTCCGCAGGCGCTCGTGGACCGGCTGCTGGCGGGTGTGGCCGCGGAGGTGGAGGACGACGTGACCGTCCTGGCCGCCCGGCTCGGCCCGCCCGCCGCAGCCAGCGCCCCCGCCCACGGCCTGCCCGTGCTGCCCGTGATGCCGGTGCTGCCCGTGCAGGCCGGCGCGCTCGCCGCCGCGGTGCCACGACCGGGAGCGCTGGCGTGACCCGCTGACCCGGGCACCGCACCGCCCCCGGCACCGCACCGACCGGACCCGACCGCCGGCCCCTGCCGTCACCGGCGCGCACTATCGTCCCTGCGACAGCCCGCCCACGACGGGCGCCGGGGGGAGGACAGCCAGGGTGATCGGCCGCGAGCGGGAGCTGGCCCGCTTCGACCAGCTCCTCACCGCCCTGCGGGCCGGCGGGGGACGCGGCGGCGCCGTGCTGGTCGAGGGGGAGGCCGGCATCGGCAAGACCACCCTCGCGACGGCCGTCGCGCGCACCGCGCAGGACGCCGGGTTCCTCGTCCTGCGCTGCCAGGGGTTCGAGAGCGAGGCCGCCACCGGCTTCACCGGCCTGCACGAGCTGCTGCACCCCGTCCTGGACCAGGTCGACGCCCTGCCCCCGCGCCAGCGCTCCGCGCTGCTGACCGCCCTCGGCCTGCAGGTCGGCCCCTCGCCGGACCGGCTCCTCATCGGCCTCGCCGTCCTGGGCCTGCTGGAGGAGGCCGCCGCGCAGCGACCGGTCCTGCTGCAGGTGGAGGACGCGCACTGGCTGGACGCCTCCACCGCGGGGGTCGTCGCCTTCGTCGCCCGCCGTCTGGGCGGTGCACCGGTGCTGCTGGTGGCCACGGCCCGCCGGGACGCCACCGCGTCGGCGTCGGCGTCGGCCCTGGAGGAGGTGGCCGAGGTGCTGCCCCTGGGGCCGCTCGACGACGACGACGCGCAGCGCCTGCTGGACTCCCTGCACCCCCTGGAGCCCGACCTCGGCGCCACGGCCCGCCGCCGGGTCCTGGACGAGGCGCACGGCAACCCGCTGGCGCTGCGCGAGTTCGCCGCCGCGCTCAGCGGCGGCACACCCCTGACCAGCGGCCCCCTGCCCACGACCCGTCGCCTGGAGCGGGCCTTCCTCGACGCCCTCGCGCCCCTGCCGGCCTCCAGCCGGACGATGCTCCTGCTGGCCGCGGCGGGGGAGGACCTCCTGGTCGCCGAGCTGCTCGACGCCGCCGCCGCGCTGGGCCTGGACCCGCAGGACCTGGACCGCCTCGGACGGGAGGGGCTGGTCACCACCACCGGTGAGCGCGCGCAGCTGCGCCACCCGCTGGTGCGCTCGGCCGTCCACGGCGCGGCCTCGTCCGCGGAGCGCTTCCGGGTGCACCAGGCCCTGGCCGCGGCCAGCCGCGACCCGGGGCGGGCCGCCTGGCACCGCGCCGCCGCCGTGCCCGACCGGGACGAGGCGGTCGCCGCCGAGCTCGAGGCGGCCGGGACCCTGGCCGCCGAGCGGGGCGCCCGCAGCGAGGCGGCCGCGGCCCTGCGGCGGGCCGCCGAGCTCACGCCCGACCCCTCCCAGCGGGCCACCCGTCTGCTCAGCGCCGCGCAGTACCTGCGCCAGGCCGGGGCGACCGTCGAGGCCGCCGCCACCCTGGACGCCGCGGCCGCCCTCGTCAGCGCACCGCAGGAACGCTTCCAGGTGGCCTACCTGCGTTCGATGCTCGGCATCGCGGCCGGTGAGGCGCCCCACGACACCGGGCGGTTCGTCCAGGAGGCCCTGCAGCTGGACGACGAGCTCGCCGCCGACCGGACCACCGATCCCGCTCAGCGCGTGGTCGTCCTGGCCAACGCCGCCTTCCACGCCGCCAACCAGGCCACGGACGCGACGTGGCGCCGCGCCGTGCACGACCGGCTCGCGGCGCTCGACGCCGGGTTCCCCCACCCGCTGCAGCAGGTGGCGCTCGCGGTCGCCGACCCGCTCGCCCACCCGCGGGTGCGGGACGGGCTGCCGCGACTGCTCGCCACGTTCGCCGACGAGCCGTACATGCTGCTGGCCCTCGGGCAGGCCGCGGAGCGGTTGCAGGACCTCCCGGTCGCGCAGGCCGCGTGGAGCCGGGCCGCCGAGGCCTTCCACCGCGCCGGTTCCCCGGGCGACGAGGGGCAGGCCCTCAACGGCCTGGCGTCCGTGCGGCTGGTCCGCGGGCAGCTGGCGGAGGCGCTGCAGGACGCGGAGAACGCCCACCGCACGGCGGTGGACGTCGGGATGGCGATGGTGGCCGCGTCGGCGAGCGCGACCGCGGCCCGTGCCCTGGCGCTGACGGGACGGCCGGGTGAGGCGGCCGAGGCGCTGGGCCGGGTCCGGGCGGTCGGTGCCGTCGACGCCGTGCCGCAGGTGCCCGCGGGCGCTTCGTGGGCGGCCGGGCTCATCGCCCTGCAGGAGCGCCGCTTCGAGGACGCGCTGGCCGAGCTGCTCGACGTCGGCACCTACCCGCTGTTCGCGGCGTGGTCGGTCGCGGACCTGGCGGAGGCCGCTGCGGGCGCGGGGGCCCCGGCGCAGGCCCTGGACGTCCTCGAACGGGTCGCGCCCGCCGCCGAGCTGTTCGGCTCCGACCACCTGCGGCTCCTGGTCCACCGGGCCCGCGCCCTCCTGCTGGACCCGGCCGCCGAGGAGCACTTCGTGGCGGCCCTGGCGGCCGCCGAGCGCGCCGAGGCGCCCGTGGAGCTGGCACGGACGCAGTTGGCGTACGGGGAGTGGCTGCGCCGCGAGCAGCGTCCCGTCGACGCCCGCCCCGTGCTGGCCGCCGCGGTGGGCGGGTTCGAGCGCCGCGGGGCCCGCTCGCTCGCCGAACGGGCGGCCCAGGAACTGCGCGCGGCCGGTGGGGCCGTGCGGGTGGGGGACGTGCGGCCGGGTTCCGGTGCCCCGCTGACGGCCCAGGAGCTGCAGATCGCCCGGCTGGCCGCGCAGGGGATGAGCAACAAGGAGATCGCCGACCAGCTGTACCTGTCCCACCGCACGGTGGGGGCGCACCTGTACAAGCTGTTCCCCAAGCTGGGGATCACCAGCCGCGCGCGGCTGCGGGCCGCGCTGGCCGACCTGGACCTCCTCGGCCCGTCGGCCGGGTGACGGCGGGTCCGGGGTTCAGCCGGCGGCCACCCGCGCGAAGTACGTGCCGCGGGCCAGGGCGAGGACGGTGCGGGCGACCAGCGCCGCGTAGCCGAGGGTCAGGACCGTCAGCACCGCGACGACCCACGCGGTCCACCCCGCCGGTGCCGTCAGGTGCAGCCAGGTGACGGCCGTGGTGGCGAGCGCGGCGTAGGAGAAGCTGAAGGACCAGAACCCCGGGCCGAACGTGGACCGCAGGTAGAGCGGGACCAGCCTCACCTGCACCAGGGCCATGAACACCGCGTACCCGGCGAGCAGGACGACGACGGTGTCGGAGCGACCCCCGTTCAGCGTGAACCAGGCGTTGCTCGCCACCACCGCCGGGGCGACCTCGATGGCCATCGTCGGCAGCAGCGGCGCCGGGAGCGTGGGCTGGGTCATGAGGCGCACGAGCAGGATCGAGCCCAGCACCAGCCAGGACACCGCGCCGTAGCCGAACGCGACGAGACCGGCGTCGTGCCAGCCCACCTTCGCCAGCGACTGCGCGGCGACCAGGCCCCCGGCGACGCTGGGCAGGAAGTACCCGGGGTGCCAGCGCTGCAGCGGTCCGGGGGAGGTGATCCAGCCGCCGGTGAGGTGCGCGCCGAGCAGCACGGTCCCGGCCACGCCGACGACCACGACGACCTGCCCGGCGCCGCGCTGGTAGCCGAACAGCCACGCGCCGAGCAGCACCACGGGCACGAACCCCAGCGCCGTGAAGGGCCCCAGGGTGGGGTCGGCCACGTCGGACGCCAGCCGCCGGTGGCGCAGCGCGTCGGTGAGGTAGGCGACGGCGACGACGACGTGCACGAGCGCGGCGGCCACCCACGACGTCGTCGCGGGCCAGGTCGGCAGGCCGGTGGCGGCCGCCGCGGCGGTCCAGGTGGCCGCGAGCCCGGCGAGCCCGAAGGAGGTGCCGAAGAGGTTGGGGGTCAGGCGGACCCGGGTGGGGACCGGCGGTGCCACCGCCGGTGCGGGTGGGGGTGCGGGGGTGAGCGGGTCGGTCGCGGTCACGGTGCCGGTCCCTTCGGGCAGGGCCCCGCGGGCCCCGGTGCGGGGCCCGCGGGGCGGGTCGGGTCAGGAGGCGGAGGTGGACAGCGCCCGCCGCAGGAAGTCGACGGCCTGGGCGATCGCGCCCTCGGCCGCGCCCGTCGCGCGCAGCGGGTTCAGCCCGACGAAGTCGTGGACGATCCCCTGGTACCGGGTGGCGGTGACGGGGACCCCGGCCCGGCGCAGCTTGTTCGCGTACGCCTCGCCCTCGTCGCGCAGGACGTCGGCCTGCCCGACGATCACGAGGGCCGGCGGCAGGCCGGTGAGTTGCTCCAGGCTGGCCCGCAGCGGGGAGGCGTACGGTTCGGCGCGCTGGGCGGGGTCGGTCGTGTACTGGTCCCAGAACCACTGCATGCCCTCGCGGTGCAGGAAGTACCCGGTGGCGAACTCGTGGGAGCTGGGGGTGTCGAACTCGGCGTCGGTGACGGGGTAGAACATCACCTGCGCCAGCAGGGGGACCCCGCCGCGCTCCTTGGCCATGAGGGCCAGCACGGCGGTCATGTTCCCGCCCACGGAGTCCCCGGCGGCGGCGACGCGGGTGGGGTCCAGGCCGTGCTCGGCGCCCTCCTTCGCGACCCACTGCGCGACGGTGAACACCTGCTCGATCGCGACGGGGTACTTCGCCTCGGGGGACAGGGCGTAGTCGGTGAAGACGACGGCCGCGCCGGTGCCGACGGCGATCTCGCGCACGAGGCGGTCGTGGGTGTCCTTGCCGCCGTAGACCCAGCCGAGGCCGTGGGTGTAGACGACGACGGGCAGCGGGCCGCTCACACCCCGCGGGCGGGTGATGCGGACCGGGACGGAACCGGTGGGGCCGCCGGGGACCTCCAGGTCCTCCTGGTCGACGGGCAGCAGGTGCGGGTACCCGGCCTGCAGGGTGGTGGCGATCTCGCGGCCCTGGGCGGGGGTGAGCTGGTACAGGAACGGCGGGGTGGAGTTGGCTTCGACGAACGCCTGGGCGGCGGGTTCGAGCACGATCTCGATCTCGGTCACGACGGGACTCCTCGGGTGGTGGGGATCGGACGGGGTCAGGCGGGGGTCAGGCGGGGACGGTGGGCCGGCCGGCCGGGGCGAGCGCCTCGGCGATGACCGCGGCCACGACGTCGGGCTGGGAGACGCCCAGGGCGTGCGAGCCCCCGGCGACCTCCTCCACGCTCACCGCGCCGGCGCGCTGGGCCATGGCGCGGTGCGCCGCCACGGGGATGTTGAGGTCCTGGTCGCCGAAGACGAACCACGACGGGACCCGTTCCCACGCGGCGGTCGCGGTCCGCAGCGGGGCGCTGAGCGCGGCCTCGGTGACGGGCCGCTGGGTCAGGGCCATCACGGTCGCCTCCGGGGCCGGGACGTCCGCGGCGAACTGGTGGTGGAAGGCGTCCGGCGCGATGCGGAACTCCACCCCGCCGGAGGAGACGGGGTAGGTCTGCAACGTCTCACCGAGGGTGCTGCCCGGGAACCGGCTCGAGAGTTCCAGCGCCGACTCCCCGGCCCGCGGGGCGAAACCGGCGACGTAGACCAGACCCACGACGGACGGCAGGTCGGCGGCCGCCGCGGTGATGACCGCCCCGCCGTAGGAGTGACCGACCAGGACGACGGGCCCGGTGAGGGAGGCGACGACGTCGCGGACGTAGCGCGCGTCGCCCTCCAGGTCGCGCAGCGGGTTCGCCACGGCCAGCACGTCGACGTCGCGGGCGCGCAGCCGCTCGACGACACCCGCCCAGCTCGCGGACTCGGCGAAGGCGCCGTGCACCAGCACGACGGTGGGGGTCTGCTCGGACACGTGGGCTCCTCGGGACGGCGGGTCGGATCGGCGGGGCCCGGTCACCCGGGCGCACCACCGACCCTCCCGGCCGCCGCCGGTCCCGGGCATCAGGAGGATGACTCACGTTCGCGCTCCCGGGCCCGCCCGCCGCTCGCTAGGCTGACGGACGGCGGCACCGAGGAGTCGTCCCGACGGGGGCGCCGGGACCGCTGAACGGGAGCACGACGCACCGCAGATGACGACGCCCACCGGCCCGCACGACCCGGCCGCCGTCCTCGTGGGACGCCTCGACGAGCTCGCGCTCCTGCGCGGCCTGCTCGGCCAGGCCGCCGCCGGCCGGGGTTCGGGTGCGCTCGTGGTGGGTGAGGCCGGCCTGGGCAAGACCGCGCTGGTCTCCGCGCTCGCCGCCGAGGCCGCGGCGGCGGGTTTCCGGGTGCTGCGGTGCCGGGGGTTCCGCGGCGGCGAGGACACCGGCTTCGCGGGGCTGCACGAACTGCTGCACCCCGTCCTGGACCGCGTCGACGCCCTCCCCGCCCGTCAGCGCCAGGCCCTGGAGGTGATCTTCGGGCGCGCGGCCGGCGGTTCGGTGGACCGGCTGGTCCTGAGCCTGGCCACCACGGGTCTGCTCGAGGAGGCGGCCCAGGACGAGCCGCTGGCGCTCGTCCTGGAGGACCTGCACTGGGTGGACCCCTCCAGCACCGAGACCCTCGTCTCGCTGCCGCAGCGGCTGGGCGGTACCCGGGCCCTGGTGCTGGCCACCACCCGTCCCGACCCGTCCCGCCCGTCCCCGGCCCGCGCCTTCCCGCACGTCGTGCGGCTGGAACCCCTGCCACCGGGTGACGCCGGGGCGCTGCTGTCCTCACGCGCCCCGGACCTGCCGGCCCGGGTCCGCGCGCGCGTGCTGGAGGAGTCCCTGGGCAACCCGCTCGCGCTCACCGAGCTGGCCACCCAGTGGGTCCGCACGGGTCGGGACGCCGACGGCGGGCACCGCATCTCCATGAGCCGGCGCCTGGAGCAGACGTTCCTGAGCGAGGTCCACGGGCTGCCGGCCGGCACCCGCCGGGCCCTGCTCGTCGTCGCCGCGGGGCAGGACGCCTCCCAGCCGGAGGTCCTGACCGCCCTGGGCCTGCTGGGGCTGGGGGCGGGTGACCTCGCACCGGCCGAGCGGGCGGGGCTGCTGGGCTCCGAGGGCGACCGGTTCCTCCTGCGCCACCCCCTGGTCGGCTCGGCCCTGTACGACGCGGCGGGTTCGGCCGAGCGTTCGCAGGTCCACACCGCCCTGGCGCAGGCCGTGCCCTCCCCGGCGCGCCGCGTCCGGCACCGCGCCGCCGCCGTGACGGGCTGGGACACGGGGGTCGCCGCCGAGCTCGCCGACGTCGCCGACCTCGTCTTCCGGCAGGGGGCGACGGCGGAGGCGTCCACCTTGTGGCGGCGCGCCAGTGCACTGACCCCGCGACCGCAGGACCGCGCGCGGCTGCTCGCCTCGGCCGCCGAGGCAGCGCGGCAGGCGGGTGCGTCGGTGGACGCGGCGGCACTGCTCACGCAGGTGCGCGCGGTCGTCGACCCGACCCAGTTCGAGGTCGTCCGCCGGTCGGCCCGCACGGACTGGCTGCTGAGCATGACGGCGGACCACCGGGGACGCAGCACCCTCGACCTGGTGGACCTGGCCCGCGACCTGCCGGAGCGCGTCGACCGGGCCGAGGTCCTCGTCTGGGCCGCGACGAAGTGCTACGTCCTGCAGGAGCCCGGGGACGTCCGGGCCGCGGTGCGTTCCGCCCTGGCCGGGGAGGACCCCGGCAGCAGCCTGCGCCGGATCGGGCTGGCCCTCGTCGACCCCGGCGCCCCCCTGGACGTCGCGACGTTCGAGCGGTTCCGCACCGAGGCGCAGGACGTGGACGGTGTCCTGCTGAACTGCCTGGCGTTCTCGGCCGAGGACGCGGGCGACCTGGTGGTCGCCGAGACGTGCTGGAGCAGCGCCGTCGACGTCTTCCACGGCTCCGGGCGCACCGGTGACGAGACCATCGCCCTGTGCGGCCGGGCCACGCCCCGGGTCACGGCGGGTGACCTGGCGGGCGGGCTGGCCGACGCCGAGCAGGCCCTGCGCCTCAGCCGCGAGCTGGACCTGCCCGTCGTGGCGGCCATGGCCGCCGCCGTCGTGGCCAGGGCGCGCGCGTGGGGCGGTGAACGGGACCGGGCCCTGGAGGCCCTGCGGCAGGCGGAGGCCCTCCCGGCGGCCGTGCCGTTCGCGCGGGTGGCGGCGAGCGCCGCGTGGGCGGCCGGGGTGGTGGCCCTCAACGACGGGCGGCACGCGGACGCGCTGCGCGAGCTGGCCGGGGCGGCCGTCAACGCCCCCGTCGCCCTGTGGGCCGGCGGCGACCTGGCCGAGGCGGCTGTCCGCACCGGCCGGCTCGACGCCGTCCACGACTGGCTCCGCACCGCGTCCGACGCCGTGCAGGTCAGCGGTTCGGCCCACCTGGGGCTGCTCCTGGAGCGCTCGCGCGCGCTGCTGGCCGGTGACGACGCGGCCGAGCAGCACTTCCGGGCCGCCCTGGAGCACGGCCGCCGCGCCGGGACCGGCTTCGACGTGGCCCGCACCCGGCTGCACTACGGCGAGTGGTTGCGCCGTCAGCGCAGGATCACCGAGGCCCGCGACCAGCTCGTCGCCGCCCTGCGCGTCTTCGACGAGCTCCTCGTCATCCCCCTGGCGGACCGGGCCCGCCAGGAACTGCGGGCCGCCGGCGGGACGGACGACGCCGGTGCGTCCGAGGGGCCGCCGCGCGACCTCGCGGTCCGGTCGCTGACCGCGCAGGAGCTCATGGTGGCCGTGCTGGCGGCGCAGGGTCTGTCCAACCGGGAGATCGCGGACCAGGTCTACCTCTCGCACCGGACGGTCGGTTCGCACCTGCACCACGCCTTCGCCAAGCTGCAGGTGAGCCGGCGCTCGCACCTGGCCGCCGCCCTCGCCGGGCGGGTGTGACCGCCCGCGCCGTCCGGCGCGAGCAGTAGTTCGACCGATGCGTGGCGCGCGCCGGTCTCCCTAGCGTCGGGGCCCATGACGACCTCCCCGACCGGCGCCTCCACCGGGCTCGGCGCGACCTTCCACACCAGCCCGTACAAGACCGTGCGCGACCCCCTGCCGAGCTGGGACCGGGCCCAGCCGGCCACCTGGCCCGCCACGACCTGCACCCTGGTCAGCGGCGAGCGCGAGGCGGTCCTCGTCGACGGTCTGGTCACCGAGGCGGAGTCGCTCGCGCTGACCGACTGGGTCGTGCGCAGCGGCAAGCGGCTCACGCGCGTCTACGTGACCCACGGCCACGGCGACCACTTCCTGGGGCTGGGCGCCACCCTGGCCGCCTTCCCCGGCGCGGACCTGGTCTGCCTGCCGCAGGTCGCCCCCGAGGCCGTGCGGCAGGCCGCCCCGGGCGGCCGGGCGGTGTGGGAGAGCATCTTCCCCGGCCAGCTGCCGGCCGAGCTGGTCGCGCCCGAACCCTTCGACGGTGAGCTGCAGGTCGAGGGCCGGCCGCTGCACGTCGTGGACGTCGGGCGCAGCGACACGACCCCCACGACCGTCGTGCACGTGCCCGACGCCGACCTCGTCCTCAGCGGGGACGTCGCCTACGACGGCATCCACCCGTACCTGGCCACCGCGGACGCCGCCGGGCGGCGCGAGTGGCTCGCGGCCCTCGACGCCCTGGAGCGGCTCGGCGCCCGGCGCGTCGTGACGGGCCACCGCGACCCCGGCGCCCCCGACGAGGACGCGGCCCGCGTCCTGGACCAGACGCGCCGGTACCTCGTCGACTACGACGAGGCCGTGGCCGCCAGCGACAGCGCGGCGGAGCTCATCGACCGGGTCGTGGCCCGGTACGGCCACCTCGGCAACCCCTACACCCTGCACATGTCGGCCGCCGGGGCGTTCCCCGCCGCGTCCGGCGCCTGACCGGCACGAGGGCGCCGAGCCACGCCGTGACCGCCTCGAACGTCGCGAACCCGGGCCGGTCGCGCAGGGCGGCCCGGGCGTCGACGGTCAGCGGCCGTCCACCCGTCGGGGCGAGGCGTGCTGCTGACGCCACTGCGTCGGTGTGCAGCCGTAGGCCTCGCGGAAGCACCTGCTGAAGTGCCCTGGGTCGGTGAACCCCCAGCGGCGCGCGAGGGCGCTGATGGGCACGGCGTGCAGGCCCGGGTCCGCCAGGGCGTCGCGGCACCCGCTCAGGCGTCGGCCGCGCAGCCAGTCCCCCAGGGTGATGCCGCAGCGGGCGAGGATGACGTAGAGGTAGCGGGTGGAGATGTGGTGGGCGGCGGCGATGCGTTCCGCCGACAGGTCGGGCTCGGTGAGGTGCGCCCGCAGGTAGGCGGTGATGCGGGCCTCCAGGCTCTCGTGGAGGGCCTCGCGGCCGGCCCCGCCGTCGGCCCCGCCGTCGGCCAGGTGCGTCATGAGAGCGGCCTTCACCAGCGACACCGTGGCCTCCTCCACCGCGCCGGCCCGCGGGTCGCTGCGCAGGTCGTCGTCGCCGGCCAGACCCCTCAGGTAGCCGGCGGCGAGGCCGGCGACCGGGTTGCCGGCCCCCACGGTCACCGCGGTGACGCCCCGCAGCGCGGCGGGGGACATCACCAGCGCGCTGCGGGGGATGCGGAAGAAGTGCTGGTCGATGCCGTCCCGGTGGACCAGGGTGTAGGGGCTGGAGGTGTCGTACACGGCGAACTCCCCCGGGCGCAGGACGGCCTCGCGGCCGTGCTGGACGACCAGGCTGGACCCCGTGACCTGCAGCCCCAGGAACACCGCCGGCTCGGAGTCGTCGCGCGTCAGGCGGGGGGGTGCGGTGCACCGTGGTGCCCGTGGCGCGCACCGAGCACACCCCGACCGTGCGGAGCCGGCTGAGCGTGAGCAGCACCTGCATGCGCTCCGGCGGCTCGTGGTGCTCGAGCTCCACCTGGACGACCCGGCTCCACACCGCCTCGCGCACCACGTCGGGACGCTCGCGCGGTGCGAGGGAGCGGGTGTCCAGCACGCCACCCGCGTCCCCCCGGTCGCTGCCTGCGCCGTCGTCGCGGGTGCCGGCCCGGTCCCGGTGATCGGACGTGTCCATCGCAGGTCCTTCCGCGCGGCCGCCGAGCGCCTCGGCGGAGCTGCCTCGGGGGCCGGCGCGGCGCCCGGGCTCTGGTGCGGGACAGCGTAGGTGCGGGCCCGGACCGTTTCCAGGGCCGCTGCGCACACCCCTGGGACGGGCGTGCACGGATCCCGGGCCGACCCGGCGGGCTGCGTTCAGCGGGCCGTGCTCACCGGTGCGTCCCGCCGGCCTCGGGGACGGTGTTCCCGCTCGCCGCGGGAGCGTGGGTGCCGATGAAGCCCAGGGCGGTCCGGGCGACCTCGCGCCAGCCGGAGTCGATGGTCAGGGAGTGGCCCCGCCCGGGGATCTCGACGATCTCGGTGAGGCCCGGGTTGCGCTTCTGGCGGACGTAGCTGGCGTGGGTGATCGCCCAGGGCACCGTGGTGTCCTCCGCGCCGGAGACGAGCAGCAGCGGCCCGCGCTCGGGGTGGTGCACGTCGACCTTCACCTCGGTGAAGGGGTTGAGGTTCGCCGCAGCCGCCTGGAACAGGGGGACGCCGGAGGCGGCGACGTGGAACTCCTCGTACAGCTCACGCGCCTCCTCCTCGGACAGGGCGTTGGCCCAGCCGTAGCGGAACTGCTCGAAGGTGAGGGCGACCGCGCGCCCGACGTTGGCCGGGTTGCCCAGGACCGCCGCCGCGGAACGCAGCGAGGACACCGGCAGCGGCAGCACGCCGCGGAACGGGGCGGGGTCGATGGCCACGGTCGCCGCGGACGCCCCCGTCCCGGCGATCCGCTGGGCGATCAGGCCGCCGAAGGAGTGCCCCACCACCGCCGGGCGGGTGCGCAGCCGCGCGATCGCCTCGAGGTAGTGGTCGGTGACCTGCCCGACCATCTTGCGGGCGAAGACGTCGGGGTTCTGGCGCGCCTCGGTGACGCTGGCGGGGTCGTCGGGCCAGCCGGGCGCGATCGTCGCGTACCCGGCGTCCTCGAACAGGGACCGCCAGCGGTCCCAGCTGCTGGAGAGCAGCCACAACCCGTGCACGAACACCACGACCTGCCGGCCGGATCCGTTCGCGCGCTCGATGTCCTGCACCTCGGTCGGGGTCAGTCCGTCCACCGTCGCCTCCTCGTCGGGTTCCCGGTCGGCAAGCTACGGGTGGATCCGCTCCGCCGTCCTCGGCCCGGTGCGCACCGACCTGTGCTGAGCGTGCACGGGCTCCAGGGGCGCGGTCGTCGAGCGTGGCGGTACCCGGGGACCGTCCCCCTGACCGGTTCCCCCCGGAACGCCGCGACCTGCGGGTGCTGAACCGCGTACGGGCCGGTAGGAAGGGCCCGTGCGCATCGACCTCACCGGGAAGACCGCCCTCGTCACCGGGTCCAGCTCCGGCATCGGCCTGGCCATCGCCCGGGGCCTGGCCGGGTGCGGGGCGTCCGTGGTGATCACGGGGCGGGACCGCGGACGGCTGGAGGCCGCGGCCGCCACGGTCGACGGGGACGTGCGGGCCGTCGCGGGGGACGTCACGACGGACGCCGGGCACGCCGACCTCGTGGCGGCCGTCCCCCACGTCGACGTCCTCGTGAACAACCTGGGGATCTTCGGCTCGGCCGACCCCCTCCAGATCAGCGACGACGAGTGGCGCCGGTACTTCGAGACGAACGTCCTCACCGCGGTGCGGCTCACCCGCCACTACCTGCCGGGCATGACGGCGAACGGGTGGGGGCGGGTCCTCTACACGTCCAGCGACTCCGCCGTCGTCACCCCCGCCGAGATGATCCACTACGGCGTCTCCAAGACCGCGCTGCTCGGCGTGCACCGGGGTTTCGCCAAGGCCGCCGCGGGGACGGGCGTCACCGTGAACTCCGTCCTGGCCGGCCCGACGCACACCGGCGGGGTCGAGGACTTCGTGCGCGAACTCGTGGGCGACGGCCCGTGGGAGGAGGCGCAGCGCGAGTTCATGACGCGGTTCCGCCCCCAGTCGCTGCTCCAGCGGCTCATCGAGCCCGAGGAGATCGCGAACATGGTCTGCTACCTCGCCTCCCCGCTGGCGTCGGCGACGACGGGGGCCGCCGTCCGGGTGGACGGCGGGTACGTGGACGCCATCCTGCCCTGACCCCCTGGTCCCTCAGAGGGTCCGGGCCAGCTCCCGCGCGGCGGTCTTCGCGGCCTCGAACTCGGCGGCGCCGCGGTCCTTCAGCTCGGCCAGGTCCGGCAGCCGGTCGGCGAGGGTCGCGCTGGTCTGCACGACGTGGACCTGCATCCCCAGGGAGTTCCCCAGCACGATCCGCAGCACCGGGACCCCGTGGTCCCAGTCCTCGGTCGGGCTGCCCGCGTCGTAGGTGGCGCCGCGGGAACTGACGACGACGGCGTGGCGGCCCTTCAGCGGCTGGGAACCCTCACCGGCGAGGGCGCCGGGGATGTGGACGTGGTCGATCCACACCTTCAGGGTGGAGGGGACCGTGTAGTTGTACAGCGGCGCCCCCACGACGACGACGTCCGCGGCGAGCAGTTCGGCGTGGATCTGAGCGGTCAGCGCGTCCTGCTCGGCGGGGACCTGCGCACCGGGCAGGCGGTCCGCGGCGGGCCAGTGCTGCTCGTTCGTCGTGAAGTGCGGCAGCGGGTCGCGGTGCAGGTCGCGGTGGGTGACGGTGAAGTCGTCCCCCCGGCTCCTCCAGGCCTCTGCGAAGGCGGCGGTGATGGCCCGCGACCGCGACGTCGCGAGGTCGGCGGAGGAGTCCAGGTGCAACAGGTGCGGCATGCGCGCAGGCTACCCGCCGGCCCGGCCCCTACCCCTGCACGGTCGGCAGCACCACGAGCTCGGCGACGTTCACCCGCGCCGGCAGCGCCGCGGCCCACGCCACGGCCTCGGCCACGTCGGAGGCGGGGATCGAGGGGACCGCTTCGCGGAACCCGGCCAGCCGTTCACGGGCCTCCTCGTCCAGCATGCCGCGGCCGAGGTCGCTGGCCGTCATGCCCGGTTCGAGGGTGCGGACCCGGACCCCGCGCGGGCCGAGTTCGACGCGCAGCCCCCTCCCCAGCGCGGCCACGGCGGCCTTGGTCGCCGAGTAGGTCGCGTACCCCGGCCAGGAGTTCGTCGAGGCGATCGACCCGATGAGCACCAGGTCGGCCGGACCGTCGGCGGCGAGCAGGTCGTCGACGAAGGCGTGCGCGGTGTCGATCAGCCCGGTGACGTTGGTGGCGACCATCGCGGACAGTTCGCGGTGCGCGGCCGTGGCGAACGGCGCCCCGAGCATGACGCCCGCGTTCGCCACGACGAGGTCGGGCCGGCCCAGCCCGTCGCGGACCCGGGCGGCGACGTCGGCCAGGTGCTCCGGCCCGGCGGTGACGTCGGCGACGACGGCCAGGCCGCCGATCTCGCCGGCGACGCGGTCGAGCTCGGCCTCGCGCCGGCCCAGGACGGCGACGCGGGCCCCGGCGGCGGCCAGGCGGCGGGCGGTGGCCTCGCCGATGCCGCCGGAGGCTCCGGTGACGACGGCGGTGCGGTGGGTCAGGTCTCGGGTCAGGTCGGTGGTCATGCCCCGAGGTTCGGCGCGCTCCCGATCCCGTTCCAGACCGTGCGGAGAGGGGTAGTCGCGGGGGCACCCCACGGACCGCGCAGCCGTCCTACCGTGGGGGCGTGAGCGAGAACCTGCTGGGCGAGTTCCTCCGGGCCCGGCGCGAACTCGTCCGGCCGGCCGAGGTGGGGCTGCCCGACGGTCCGCGCCGGCGGGTCCCCGGGCTGCGCCGCGAGGAGGTCGCGATGCTCGCGGGCGTCAGCGCCGAGTACTACGTCCGCCTCGAACGCGGCCGGGACCGCCACCCGTCCCCGCCGGTGCTCGACGCGCTGGCGCGGGTGCTGGGGCTGGACGCGGAGTCGCGCGACTACCTGGCCTCCCTCGCCGGGAACGCGCTGCCCGCCCGCGGCGCCGGTCCCGAGGTCTGCAGCCCGACCATCGCCGCCTTCGTCGAGCGGGCCCCGGCCCCGGCCTTCGTCCTGGGCCGGTTCACGGACGTCCTCGCCGCGAACGAGGCCGCCCACCGGCTGCACGGGCGGATGCCGGGCAACGTGCTGCGGCACCTGTTCCTCGACCCCGGGTCCCGCGCCCTCTACCCCGACTGGGCCGAGCTCGCGGCCGAGGCCGTCGGGTCCACCCGCGGAGCGGCGGTGCGGTACCTCGACGACCCGCGGCTGACCCGGCTCGTGGGGGAGCTCTCGCTCAAGAGCGCCGAGTTCGCGCGGCTGTGGGCCCAGCACGGCGTCCGGGCGAAGTCCGCGGGGACCAAGCGCATCGCCGTCCCGCTCGCGGACGGGGGCCGGGAGACGGTGACCGTCGGGTGGGAGGCGCTGGAGGTCGCCAGCTCGCCGGGGCAGGTCGTCGTCACCTACCACGCGGCGGGCGGCAGCCGGGCCGAACGCGTCCTGGCCGGGCTCTCCCGCTGAGGTCAGACGACCTCGGCGACGACGGCCCGCGGCGCCCCGGGCCGGGCCGGGGGACGGCGCACCCGCGCGACGACCCGGCACACCAGGTAGATCGTGAACGACACCGTCGTGACGTACGGGCTGATCGGCACGGAGGAACCCAGCGCCAGCAGCATCCCGCCGATCATCGACGTCAGCGCGAACGCCGTCGACAGCAGCGGCACCACGAACGGGGAGGAGCTGACCCGGGTCGCCGCGGCCGCGGGGGTCACGAGCAGAGCCAGGACGAGCAGCGCCCCGACGATCTGCACGCTCATCGCCACCGCCAGCCCCAGCACGAGCATGAACACCGGCGACAGCAGGCGGACGGGGACGCCGCGCGCGGCGGCCACCTCGGGGTCCAGGGAGGCGAACAGCAGCGGCCGCCACACCACCAGCAGCGCCACCAGCACGACGGTGGACAGGACCGCCAGGGAGATGAGCTGGGGGTTGTCCACGGCGACGATCTGCCCGGTGAGCAGGCCGAACTTGTTGGCCGCGCGGCCGGAGTACAGGGCGAGGAAGAGCACCCCCAGGCCCAGGCCGAAGGGCATGAGGACGCCGATGGCGGAGTTGTGCTCGCGCGCGCGGTTGCCCAGGACGCCGAACAGGACCGCCGCGAGCACCGACCCCACGAGGGACCCGAGGACGACGTTCACGCCGACGAGCAGCGCGAACGCGGCCCCGGCGAAGCTGAGCTCGGCGATGCCGTGGACGGCGAAGGGCAGGTCGCGCGCGACGATGAACACGCCCACGAGCCCGCCGACGAGCCCGAGCAGCGCCCCGGCGTACAGGGAGTTGTGGACGAGGGCGAGCAGGGCGGAGTAGTCGGAGAAGTCGAAGACCTTCTCCCAGGCGATGGTCACGAGGCCTCTTCGTGGTCGTGCGCGTGCGGGTGGTCGCTGGGGGCGGCGCCGCCGGCGACGAGGAGGCGGCCGCCGGACCGCAGCACCTCGACGGGCGAGCCGTAGAGCTCGGTGAGCGTCGCGGAGTTCATGACGGCCTCGGGGGTGCCGACCCGGAAGCGCCCGCCGGCCAGGTAGAGCACGCGGTCGGCGTAGGGCAGCACGGGGTTGACGTCGTGGGTGACGAAGACGACCGCGGCGCCGGTGCGCAGCCGGGACTCGTGGAGCAGGGCGCTGACGGCGGCGGCGTGGTGGAGGTCCAGGGACAGCAGGGGTTCGTCGGCCAGCACCAGGGCGGGGTCGCCGACGATGCTCTGCGCCACGCGCAGCCGCTGCTGCTCGCCGCCGGACAGCCGCCCGACGGGGGCGTCGGCGTAGTCGGTGGCGCCGACGGCGGCCAGGACGCGGTCGACCCGGGCGCGCGCGGCGCGGGAGGGCAGCAGCGGTCCCCACCGGTGGCCGTCGAGGCCCAGGCGCACGAGGTCGCGGGCGCGCAGCGGGGTGTCGCGGTCCAGGCCCTTCTGCTGCGGGACGTAGCCGATGCGCCGGTCGCCGCGCCGGGCGGGCCGGCCGGCGACCTCGACGCTGCCGCGTTCGAGGGGCTGCTGACCCAGGGCGACCTTGAGCAGGCTGGACTTGCCGGCCCCGTTGGCGCCGAGGACGGCGATGAACTCACCGGGGGCGACGTCGAGGTCGAGGCCGGACCACAGGCGGCGCTCGCCGTAGGCCAGCGACGCGCCCGCCAGCCGCAGGGCGGGCGTCATCCCCGCAGCGCCGTCGCGATCGCGTCGACGTTCCCGGTCATCCACGTCGTGTAGTCCTCGCCCTCGGGGAGCGTCTCGGTCACCGGCACCTGGGGGATGCCGTTGTCCCGGGCCGCCTGCAGCACCTGCTCCGTCTGCGCGCTGGTGGTCTGCTCGTTGTACACCAGCGCGCGGACCCGGTGGTCGGTGAACAGCGCCAGGGTCTGCTGGAGGACGTCGACGGGGACGTCGGTCTCCTCCTCGACGGCCTCGGAGAACTCCTCGGGGGTCGCGTCCGTCGTGCCGAGCGCCTCCAGGAGGTACCCCGGGACGGGTTCGGTGATCGCGACGGGCAGGCCCTGGGTGGTGGCCCTGGCGGCCTCGATCCTCTGGTCGAGGGTGTCCAGGCCCGCCTCGAAGGTCTCCAGGTTGGCCGCGAAGGTGGCGGCGTCGTCCGGGGCGGCCTCGGCGAGGGCCTGCTCGAGCTGCTGGGCGACCTTGCGGACCGTCGCGGTGTCGTACCAGACGTGCTCGTTGAACTCGCTGCCCTCGGGGCCCTGCAGGCCGGAGACGTCGACGGCGTTCAGGACGGTCGGGTCCGAGCCCGCGGCGTCGAGCATGGTGTCGACGAAGTCGTCGTAGCCGCCGCCGTTCTCGATGACGACGGTCGCCCGGGACAGCTCCAGCTGGGTGCGGGTGTTCGCCTCGTAGCTGTGCGGGTCGGCGCTGGGGTCGTCGATGATCGAGGTGACGGTCGCGGCGTCACCGGCGATCGAGCGCGCGATCGAGCCGTAGACGTTCGTCGAGGCGACGACGCTGAGGGTGCCGGACCCGCTGGACGCGCCGGCCCCGCCGGGGGTGGCGGCGCTGTCGCCGTCGCCGCAGGCGCCCAGGGCGAGGGTGGCGGACAGGGCGGTGACCAGGGCGAGGCACGAACGGCGCGACGGCATGCGACAGCTTCCTGACGATGGGAACGATTCGCAACAACTGTACGCCCGCGCGCGGGGCGGCCGGCACCCCCTCCCACCGCCCACCCGTCGCCGGTGGGCGCGCGGGCGCCTCAGGCCGCCGACAGGGTGCCGCGCAGGACGCTGTCGGCGGAGTGGGCCGGGTCCCCGTCCAGCGGCTCGCGCGAGACGTCGACGACGTCGAAGCGGGTCAGGTCGACGTCGCCGGGCAGGGCCACCGTCACCTCGTCCCCGGCCAGCGCCCCCAGCGAGACCAGCCCGCCGTCGGCGTCGAGCAGCCACGCCTCCAGGTAACCGTCGCGCGGGGACGCCACCCCGCGCAGCGCCAGGTGCAGGTGCACGGCCCCGTCCTCGTCGGTGACCTGCGCGGTGCCACTCGCGGCGGCGTCGCCCGCGGTGAGCGGGCGCAGCGTCGTCGAGGACACCACCACGGGCCGCACGGCCTGCGGCGCCGGGTCCGGCGCGTCCGCCCAGCGGGTCGCGCCCACCCCCACGGCCAGCCCGAGCACCGCCGCGGCCGCCAGCGGCCAGCGCCGCAGCAGCGGGGTGCGGCGCGGGCGGGCGCGCCGCGCGGCCGGCCCGGCGGGCGCGGGGTCGGGGACGACCGCGAGCGCGGGGGCGGGAGCGGGCGCGGGGGCGGGGGCGGGGGCGGTCCCGGGGTCGGTGAACCCCACCTCGGCGGCGATCCGCGCCCACGTGCCGGCGGGCGGGGCCTGCCGCTCGACGTCCTCGGCGCCGCGGGCAGCGGTCAGCCGGGCCCAGCCGGCGACCTCCTCGCGGCAGCGGGCGCAGCCCGCCAGGTGCTGCTCGGCCGCCGGGGCCAGCGGGTCGCCCAGCGCGGCCAGCACCGCGTCGTCCTCGTCCAGGTGCCCGGTGGGGGGCCCGGCGGCGGTGGGCTCAGTCACGGGCACCGTCCTCCTCCAGGCGTGTGCGCAGCCGGCGCAGGGACCGTCGCAGGTGGCTCTTCACCGTACCCAGCGGCAGTCCCGTGGCGGCCGCGACCTGCTCGTGCGTCATGTCGGCGAAGAACGCCAGCCGCACGACGGTCCGCTGCGGCTCGCCGAGCTCGTCGACCTCGGCGAGCAGCACGACCCGGTCGGTCGCGGCGTCCTGCGGGACCGGTTCGCCCAGCACCGCGGCGTCCCCGCCCTGCAGCTGGCCCGGTTCGGTGACCACCTCGGGGCGGTACCGCTGGGCCAGGGCGTCGGCGAGGCGGTGGCGGGTGATGCCGACCAGCCACGCCGCGAACGTGGACCGCTGCGGGTCGAAGCGCTCGCGCGAGCGCCAGGCCGAGACGAACACCGCCTGCACCACGTCCTGGGCGTCCTGCTCGTCCAGGCGGCGGCGGGCCAGGCCGTGGACGAGGGGGCCGAAGCGCTCGTAGGCCTCGCGCAGCCCGCGCTCGTCGCCGGCGCGCACCGCGCGCCCGACGGCCGCGTCGTCCCAGGAGGCCGGTCCGGCCCCGTCGGGCGACCGGCCGGCCCCGGCCGGCGACGGGAGCCCTGGGGACACGGCACCACCGTAGGGGGCGGGTCCCGCCGCGCCACCGGAGCGGGCCGGCCGCACCCCGACCGGACCTGCGGAGGCGTTGCGGCGCAACACCACCGCCGGAGCGCCGGACCCGTTCCCGGGGAACCCCGGCGGCACCGGGCCCCGGGAACCCCCGTCGAAACCCTCCACCCGCAGGACCACCAGCACCCACCACCGGACTCACTCAGCGGTCACGACGACGTTCTGCTCGTACCGGCTGGCCGCCCGGTCGAACGGCCCGCCGCACGTGACGAGGACCAGGCGCGCCGGCCCCTGGCGGGCGAACACGTCGGCCAGCGGGAGCTCCTCCTTGTCGACCGCCACGCGGGCGGTGACGCGGAACTCCCGGGTGGCGCCGTCGGCGCCCGTGACGCGCACGAGCGCCCCCGGTTCGACGGCGGCGAGGTCGGCCAGCGCCCCGTCCCCGGCGCTGCGGGTGTCGACGTGACCGGCCAGCACGGAGTTCCCCGCCGCCCCGGGGACCGGCCCCCACCGGTACCAGCCGACCCGCCGCGGGTCGTCGGGAACCTCCATGGCCCCGTCCCCGCGGACCCCGACGGGCACCACCTCGGCGTCGACCCCCAGGGAGGGGACCTCCAGGCGCACCGGCGCCGGTGGCCGCGGCGCGACGGTCGGGGTGGCGAGCCGCCGCCCCACCACCGGAGCCGCCACCGGGGGAGCCGCCGAGGGGGTCGCCGAGGGAGTGGGCGCGACCGTCACCGCCGCGGGCGCCGCGGCCGGCAGCTGCCCGAAACCCGGTGCCGGGCGCGCGGCCCACCACCCGGCACCCAGGCAGGTCCCGGCCACGGCCAGGCCCGCGGCGAGCAGGTTCCAGCGGCGCGCGGCGCGCTCAGGCCGCCGCACGGGCGCGACGGGCCATCAGCGCGCTGGCCCCGGCACCGACCAGGGCCACGCCCCCGACGGCCGCGACCCACGGCGCCCAGCCCGCGCCGGCGCCCCCGCCGTCCCCGGCGGGCACACCCGTCGGGGACTGCCCGCCGCCCCGCACGACCTGCGTGGCCAGGGCGAGGTTCGCGTCGGCCGCCGAACCCCACGCGTACACGATCGTCTCGGCCCCCTCGGCCAGGTCCACGTCGGCCGGGCCGAGCGCCACCTGGTCGGTGCCGGCCAGGACCACGTCGGCGCTCACCGTCCCGGCCGGGACCGTCGCGCTCGCCTCGCCCGGGTTCGTCAGCCCCCTCAGCACGGGCGTCCCGCCGGCGCGCACGTCCACGGCCGGGGCGGCCGCGACGTGGCGCACCGTCAGCTCGGCCTCACCGGCGGCCAGGTCGTCGGGGCTGTTGACGAACGGGGTCAGCTTCGGGGCGCCGTTCGCGTCAAGGTGCGCCACGACGGTGACGTTCGCCCCCGCCGGGACCTCCACGTCGTTCGCCGAGATCGCCGGCTGCGCCGTGGCCGGGTCCGCCCCGGCGGGGTAGACGGCCAGGTCGTAGCTGCCGGCGGGCAGCTGCTGCGGGTCGGTGAGGGTGCCGGGGGTGAAACCCGGCAGCAGGGGCGAACCGTTCGCCCACACGTCGACGGTCAGGCCCGGGACGGCGTGCAGCACCGAGACGGTGGCGCTGCCGCCCTGCGTGGCGGCGCTCGCCGGGGCGGCGGCCAGGGCGACCGGGACCGCCAGCGCGAGCGCGGGAGCGGCGACGAGGGCGGCGGTGCTGCGGGTGGTGCGCATCGTTCTCTCCTCCTGGTCCGCGGGCCGCTCGGCGCGGCCCGTCACCCCTCCCTTCCGGCCGGTGGCCCGTCCCGGATGCAGCCGCTCGCGGGAATTCCCGGGGAACTCCCGCGCCCGGTGTTCAAGGTGGGCCGCCGGTGCGTCGATGCCCCAGCACTGGGCCACCGCATCGAACAGCCGAGCCGGCCGCCCGACGACCCTCCAGGAGGAGAGCCATGCCCGCCGGCACCGCCGCCAGCCCCCGCCCCCGTCGCCCCCTGGCCGACCGCTCCGTCACCACCAAGATCGCCGCCGCCGTCGTGGCCGCCTCGGCCGTCGCCGTCGCCGTCGGTGCCGTCGGTGTCGCCGGCATGCAGGGCGCCGCCCACGAGGTCGAGCGGATCAGCGCCCACCACGTCGCGGGCATGCAGGACATCGCCACCGCGCGCGGGGCCATCACCGCGCAGTACCGGGCCGAGTTCCTGGCCGGCATCCCGAACGCCGACGTCCCCGCCTCCGTGCAGCTGGCGCACGACGCCGACGCCGACCTCGCCGACGCCCTCGACGCCTACGCCCAGCGCGGCCCCGGCGCCGAGGCGCTCGCCGCGGTCGAGGACCTGCGCACCTCCTACGCCGACTACGCCGCCCTGCGCGACGTCGTGGTGTTCCAGCAGAAACCGCCCGCCGGGTTCCAGATGCCCTCCGGCGACCAGATCGGGGCCCGCTTCGGCGGCGCCGAGGACGGGTTCAACGCCGCCATCGCGACCCTGCAGGAGACCGAGACCACCCAGGCCGCCGCCCGCCGGGCCGCCGCCGAGCACACCGTCGCCCGGGCCCGCACCGTCGTCGTCGCCGTCCTCGTGGGTGGGCTGCTGCTGTCCGGGATCATCGCCGCGGCCGTCCTGCGCACCATCCGCCGCCAGCTCACCACCGTGGGCACCGCGCTGGACGCCGTCGCCGCCGGCGACCTGACCGTCCCCGCGCAGGTGCACGCCGCCGACGAGCTCGGGGCCATGGCCGATGCCGTGAACCGCGCCCGCAGCGGCATCAGCTCCCTCGTCTCGCGCATGTCGTCCTCGGCCGCCGGGCTGGCCGCCTCCTCCCGGCAGCTGACGTCCGTGGCCGCCGAGCTGTCCACCGGGGCCGACGAGTCCGCCTCCCAGGCCCAGGTCGTCTCGGCGGCCACCGAGGAAATCAGCGCCAACATCGGCACCGTCGCCGCCGCCGGGGACGAGATGAGCTCGGCGATCCGCGAGATCGCCACCGCCACCGCCCAGGCCTCCTCCACCGCCAGCACCGCCGTCGCCTCCGCCGACCAGGCCAGCGCCACCATCCAGCGCCTGGGCGCCTCCTCCCGCGAGATCGGCGACGTGGTCAAGCTCATCACCTCCATCGCCGAGCAGACCAACCTGCTGGCCTTGAACGCCACCATCGAAGCGGCCCGGGCCGGGGAGATGGGCAAGGGTTTCGCCGTGGTGGCCGGGGAGGTCAAGGAGCTGGCTCAGCAGACCGCCCGGGCCACGGAGGAGATCGTGGGGCGGGTGGCCGCCACCCAGGCCGACGCCGAGGCCGCCACCGTGGTCATCGGGCAGATCGCCGAGGTCATCGCCCGCATCGACGGGTTGCAGGCCACCATCGCCGCGGCGGTGGAGGAGCAGTCGGCCACCACGGCCGAGATGGTCCGCAACGTCACCGAGGTCTCCACCGGTTCGCAGGAGATCGCCGCGAACATCTCCGGCATCGCCGCCTCGGCGGGCCGGACCACCGGCAGCGCCACCGCGACGGCCACCTCGGCCGCCGAGGTCTCCCAGGCCGCCGCCGAGCTCAACGCGCTGGTCGCGACCTTCAAGCTCTGACGGTCACGCTGTGACGGTCACGCCCTGACGGCGGGGACGTCCTCGGGGTCCCCCTCCAGCACGCGCGTCACGCACGCGATGAGGAGGGGGACCGCGAGCATCGCCCCCACCGCCGGCACCGCCGCCCCCGAGTCGTTGACGGCGAAGCCGACGGCCAGCAGCACCAGCAGGCACCCCAGCCCCGGGCGCAGGACGGGGAACCGGTCGTAGGCGCGCTGCAGCACCGAGACCCCCAGCACCTTCGGCCGGGCCAGCACGAAGGCGATGAACACCGCCGCGACGGCCAGCACCAGGCTCAGCAGCCAGTTGCCGTAGAGGATGCGCAGGTTCTGCGCGGCCTTGCGCTCCACGACCTGCCACGCGCCGCCGTCCAGGAGGCTCTGCACGAACCGCCCCAGGTGGGTCTGGTCGTCCACGGGCCGCAGCCAGTCCGCGACCGAGATCGCCGCCAGCGCCAGGACCGTCACGCCCAGCACCACGGCCACCCGCCGCGGCGTCAGGCGGACCCCCGCCACGACCAGGGCCAGGAAGCCGAACGCGGGCAGGATCGCCGGCGGGCCCCCGAAGTCCGAGCCCAGCACCCCGTCGACGTACGTCGCCAGGAGCCCGGCGACCGCGACGAGGACCACGGCCGCGCGCCGCCGCCCGTCGCGCACCAGCCGGTCCGCGACGGCGATGGTGAACAGCAGCGACCCCGTGGCGAACAGCGCGAACTGCTGGTTGCCCAGGCCGTAGAACCGGCCCGCGACGACGGGTTGCAGGCCGTTGAGGCTGGACGTGATGAGCCGCGACCCCGTCGCGCAGTCGACCGCCAGCACCGCCGCGGTCACGAACCCCACGAACCCCAGCGGGCCCAGCGCGTGCCGGCGCCACGGGCCCAGCAGCGCCAGCGCGGTGATGACGGCGACGTACAGGGCCACCGCGCCGCTGACCGCCAGCAGGTGCGAGCCGGTGGAGCTCCCGTGGCGCCACCACGGGATCGTGTTCGCCAGGAACGTCGAGGCGCAGACCGCGCCGAAGACCACGGCCAGGACCCGCAGCCCCGCGAGGATCCGGCGCCGCCCCGCCGGCCCGCCCCACGCCTTGCGCAGCGCGATCGTCGCGACCGCGTACAGCACGATCTGCGAGGCCCCCCACACGGTGAAGAAGGGCCCGACGAGCGGCTGCACGGCCTGCGCCGCCGCGTCGAGGTCGCGGACCTTCTCTTCCCGCGCCGCGGCGTCGGCCCCGGCGTCGGTCGACGTCACCGGCGCCCCGACCAGGCCCGCCGTGCCGTGGTCGGTGCCCAGGGCCAGCGCCAGGACGGTGGGGGTCAGGTCGGTCGTCTGCACGATCGCCGTCTGCCGCGTCGAGCGGGACCCCAGGAACCCCTCGTAGGAGCCCGACCCCGGCTGCGGGCCCGTCGCCGCGCCGAACTGCAGGTGCGCGGTCCGGCCCGCGTCGGCCAGGGACACCGCCAGCAGCGTCGTGGCGTCCGCGCCCGTCGAGTCCGCGACCGCCCGCTGCACCGCGGCGACCACGGCGTCGACGGCCGCGACCTGCTCGGCCCGCGAGGTCGCCGGGGCGGTCTCCCGCGACGGCAGGTCGGCGGGGTCGCGCACCACGCCGGCGTCGACGACGACGACCTGCGTGCCGGTCTCCAGCGCGTCCTGGACGTAGCCGCCGACCTCGGCGGGGGTGCCGGCGTCCACGTACGCCGGCACCGCGCCGGAGGTGCCGGCGAGCGCGACCGCCGCCCCCGGGTTCACCGCCAGCGTGCGGGTGCCGGCGTCGGCCAGGGCCTGCCCGAGGGTGCCGGGGACGGCGCTGAACGTGTCGCCGTCGGCGATCCGGCGGTACTCGGCGAACCGCGTCTGCACGCCGTCGACGGGGGCGGGCACCGCCGCGCACGGGGCGCCGGCGTGCTGCGCGGACGTCCCGTCGAAGTCGGTGGCGCGCCGGCCCGCGGACAGCCCGAGCCAGCCGTCGGCCGGGCAGGCGGCGGTGAAGACGCTGCGGACCGCGACGGTCCCGATGGCCCCGGACGTCATCGAGGCCAGCGCCGGGGTGGCCCGCGCGGACACGTCGCTCCAGCGGACGCCGCTGAAGCCGACGACGACGAGGGGCGCGCGCTGCGCCGTCGTCGAGGCCCGCGCCGCGCCCGCCCCGGGCCCGACCGCCCCGGCCAGCACGACCAGCACCCCGACCAGCACCCCGACGAGGGCGCAGAGCACACGAAGAGCCCCGGGCAAGGGCTTGCCGGGGGCGCGGGGTGTGCTTCGAGCGGGGAGGGGGAGGACGTCCGGGTGGGGCACGCCCACAGGCTAGGGGCGGCGGTGGTCGGGACCTGTGCGCCGCTGGGGGAGGATCGGGGGGTGCTGAGCCGGGAGACCTCACGGGCGGGTGCGTGGCGGTGGCTGGGGGTCCTGGTGCTCCTGGTCGCGGTCGCGCCCGTCGTCCACCGCTACCTCGTCGCCTACCCGGACGACCAGTGGCAGGTGGACCTGGAGGTCTACCGGGAGGCCGGGCGCTCGCTGCTGCTGGGGCGGCCGGTGTACCAGTTCGAGACCGAGGTCCCGCAACTGCTGCCCTTCACGTACCCGACGTTCTCGGCGGTGCTGTCGATCCCGCTGGCGCTGCTGCCGTGGGCGGTGGCGGGCTGGGTGTGGACGGCGTTCCAGCTGGCCCTGCTGTGGGTGGTGGTGGGCCTGGCGTTCGGGCCGCTGCTGGCGCGCGCGGGCCGGTTCGCCGGGCTGGCCCACGGGGTCGTGGCGGCGGCGTGCGCGTGGATCTCGCCGGTGGGGGAGAACATCCGGTTCGGGCAGGTCAACGCGATCCTCGTGACGCTGTGCCTGCTGGACCTGCTCCGGGGCGCGGACGGGCTGCGGCTGGGCCGGTTCACGCTGCGCTGGCCGCGGGGTGCGCTCGTCGGGGTCGCGGTGGCGATCAAGCTGACGCCCGGCGTCTTCCTCGTGCACTTCGCGATCACGCGGCAGTGGCGGGAGCTGCGCAACGCGGTGCTGGCCGCGGTCGGGGTGACGGTGGCGACGTTCCTCGTCGCGCCGGAGGGGTCGCTGGAGTTCTGGACGTCGGCGCTGCTGAACTCGGACCGGCTGGGGCCCAACGCGGGGTCGTCGAACCAGTCGCTGCGGGGCTTCGTCCTGCGGCTGTACCTGTCGGACGGGGCGACGACGGCCGTGTGGGGCGTGCTGGCGCTCGCGGCGGCGGTGGCGGGGTACGCGCTGGCGCGCCGGCTGCACCGGCGGGGGTCGCTGGTGGGGGAGGTCGCGGCGTGCGGGGTGGTGGCCCTGCTGGTCTCGCCGGTGTCGTGGCTGCACCACTACCTGTGGGGCGTGGTCGTGCTGGGCGCGGTCGTGGGGGACGCCCGGGTGCGCTCCCGCGCGGTGGCGGCCGTCGTGGGACTGGTGCTGCTGTGGGTGGCGTGGCCGTGGTGGGGGGCGAACCTGCTGGCCTCGCGCAGCGTGCCGACGGTGCTGGCCCGGGTCGTGCAGAACGGGGACCTGTGGTGGGCGTGCGCGTCCCTGGTGGTCATGTGGCGGCTGCTGACGAGACACACCGAAGATCAATCACGGGTAGTGACGGATTGGTCGCGTAGCGTTTAGCTTTTCTCCCCCGGGGGCAAGAGCGCTCCACGTGAACACGACCGAGGGGGGAACCACCAGTGAGTGAGACGAGCAACGGCCTGCGCCCCACGGTCGACGCCTGGGAGTGGCAGCTCTCGGGCGCCTGCCGCGACGCGGACCCCGAGCTCTTCTTCCACCCCGAGCTCGAACGGGGCGCAGCCCGCCAGCACCGCGACGCCGCGGCCCTGGCGATCTGCGCCGAGTGTCCCGTGCTGCGGCAGTGCCGCCAGCACGTCCTGACGCACCGGGAGAACTACGGGGTGTGGGGCGGGCTGACCGAGGACCAGCGCGACGCCATCTGGAGCGAGCGGACGGAGAAGCGCAAGCTGCGCCGGGCGGGCTGACCGGGCGGCCCGACCCCGACGGCTACTGTGTGCGACCGTGCTGCGCTACGCGTTCTTCGGCCCGGTCGGGACCTTCTCGGAAGCGGCCCTGCGGACCGTCGTGGGCGACGTCCCCGCGACCCCGCTGAGCAGCGTCGACGCCACCATCGAGGCCGTCCGCTCCGGGGCGGCCGACGTCGGCTGCGTGCCGATCGAGAACTCCGTCGAGGGTGGCGTGCCCGCCACCCTCGACGGCCTCGCGGTCGGTGACCCGCTCGTCGTCGTCGCCGAGGTCGTCATCCCCGTCAGCTTCGTCCTGGCCGCCCGCCCGGGCGTGGGGCTGGGCGACATCACCCGCGTCAGCACCCACTCCCACGCCTACGCCCAGGTCCGCCGCTGGCTGCACGCCAACCTGCCTGGGGCGGCCTACGTGCCGGCCACGTCGACGGCCGCCTCCGCGCAGGCGCTGGCCGACGAGCTGGCCGGGGGCGAGCCGGCCGGGTTCGAGGGCGCCATCTGCGCTCCCTTCGCCGCCGCCCGGCACGGCCTGGACGTCCTCGCCGAGCGCATCGAGGACCGCGAGGGCGCCCAGACGCGGTTCGTCCTGCTCTCCCGGCCCGGGACCGTCCCCGCGCCCACGGGCAACGACAAGACGTCCCTCGTGGTGTTCCTGCGCGAGGAGCGCCCCGGCGCGCTCGTGGAGGCCCTGGAGCAGTTCGTCACCCGCGGCATCAACCTGACCCGCATCGAGTCCCGCCCCGCCGGCGACGCCCTGGGCCGGTACTGCTTCTCCATCGACTGCGACGGGCACGTCAGCGACGCCCGCGTGGGGGAGGCCCTCATGGGGCTGCACCGCGTCTGCGAGCGCGTCCGCTTCGTCGGCAGCTACCCCCGCTCCGACGGCGGGCGGACCATCACCGGCAGCGGCCCCACCGAGGAGGGCTTCAGCGCGGCCCAGGCCTGGCTCGACGGCCTGCGCGCCGGCTCCGCCTCCTGACCCCGGCGCCCGGGACCACCCGCTCGGCGCATCGAGCGGACGGCTGGGGCCGCCGAACCTGTGGGGGTGACCACTCCCGCCCGCGCGGCCGCCGGGCTGCTCGGGCGCCTCGCCGCGCGCGCCGCCCGGCGCTGCGCCGCGCGCCGCGACGTCCCGGACCTGCCCGGCCGCCGGGGCCTGCTCGAACGCTGCGCCGCCCCCCTGCGGGCCGTCGCCGAGGACGCCGAGACCGCCTGGACCGTCAGCGTCGTGGGCTTCGACGACCTGCGGGAGCTGCGGCTGGCCCTGGGCGGCCCCGCCGCTGACGCCGTCCTGGCCGAGTCCGCCCGCCGCCTCGCCGAGCTGCCCGGCGCCGTCGTCGCCCGCCTCGGCCCGGACACCCTCGCCGTCGTGCGCCCCCTGACCACCGGCACCGCCGGCGACGCCCCGGCCACCGGCCGCCAGGAGGGCACGGCGCTGCGCAGCACCCTGCTCGAACCGGTCGAGCTGCCCGACCTGGGGCCCGGCCGCGGGCTGCGGGTGCGGCCCGAGACGTCCGTCGGCGTCGCCTGCGTCCCCGACCACGGCCGCGACCTGGAGGACCTGCTCGCCGCGGCCGACGTCGCCCACGCCCGCGCCGGGACCGCCCCCCGCCGGGTGGCCGTGGCCGAGGGCACCGCCGCCGTGGACCTCGACGCGCTCGCCCTGCACACCGAGCTGCCCGCCGCCATCGCCGACGGGCAGCTGCGCGTGCACTACCAGCCGCTCGTCACCGCCGGCACCCACCGCGTCGTGGGCGTGGAGGCCCTCGTGCGCTGGCAGCACCCCGAGCGCGGGCTGCTGGGCCCCGGCGCGTTCGTCCCCCTCGCCGAGCGCAGCCAGGCGATCGTCGCGCTGACCCGCTGGGTGCTGCGCGAGGCCGTCGCCCAGTGCGCCGCCTGGCGGGCCGACGGGCACGACGTGGGCGTCTCGGTGAACCTGTCCGCCGCCGTCGTCGGCGAGCCCACGCTCGTCGGGACCGTCCGCGACGTCCTCGCCGCCCACCGCCTCGACCCCGGCGTCCTGACCCTGGAGGTCACCGAGAGCGCCCTGCTCGCCGACCCCGCCGGGGCCGCCGCCGTCCTGGCCGCCCTGCGCGCGGCCGGGGCGCGGGTGTCCCTGGACGACTTCGGCACCGGCTACACGTCGCTGACGATGCTGCGCCAGCTCGAGGTCGACGAGCTGAAGATCGACCGGACGTTCGTCGCGGCCGCCCCGCAGGCCCCGGCCGACGCGGCCATCGTCCGCGCGCTCGTCGACCTCGCCCACCGGCTGTCCGTGGAGGTCGTCGCCGAGGGCGTCGAGGACGCCCGCACCGCCGAGGTCGTGCGCGGGCTCGGGGCCGACGTCCTGCAGGGCTTCCACTTCTCCCGGCCCGTCCCCGCCGCCGACGTCTTCGCCGCCGCACCCGCCCCCGTGCGGGAGGTCGTCCTGCCCGCCGACGAGCCGGTCCGCGCGCCCCGGCCGGTCGACGAAGCGGACCGGCTGCGGCTGGCGCACCGGGTCCTGGAGTCCGCCTCCGGCTCCCAGCGGCTGCTGCGCCGCGTCACCGCGCTCGCCGCGGCCGTCACCGGGGCCCGGTTCGCCAGCTTCAACGTCGTCACCGACGAGCACGTGCACGCCCTGGCCACGCACGGCCACGACGTCACCCGCGGACCGCGCGACGGCACCCCCTGCGCGTGGGCCGTCCTGCAGCAGGACCTCCTGGAGCTGGACTGCCGGACGGACCCGCGGGTGGCCGGCGGGGTCGCGGGCCGGGCCGGTGTGCGGCACTACGCGGGCGTGCCCGTCGTCGACGCCCACGGCCGCACGCTGGGGGTGCTGTGCGTGTACGACCTGCTGCCGATCCCCCTGGACGACGGCCGCCGCGCCCAGCTGCGGGCCCTGGCCGGTCTGGTCGCCGAGCACCTCGAGGGTGCCGAGGCCGCCGGGTTGCTGGACCGCGTCCACGCCCTGCTGCAGGCCGTGGCCGACGTCGAGCTCGCCGCGGACGCCTGCGCCGTGGGCGGCGGGTTCGCCCGCGCCGTCCACGACCTGACCCGCCCCGACTTCAGCTTCGTCCTGCGGCGCATCTCCCCGCTGGCCGAGCGGTGGGACGTCGTGGGGGTCGTCGGGGACGCCGACGCCGACGCGCTGGACGGGCACGTCGTCGACACCTCCACCCGCAGCGCCGTCTCCCGCGCCGTCGCCGGCCGGCGGCCCGTGTGGGTGCCCGACGCGGGGACCAGCTCGGTCGTCGACGCCGCGGCCGCCCGGCACCTGGGCGCGCGGTCGGTGCTCACCGTCCCCGTCGCCGACGAGCGGGGCGTCCGGCTCGTGCTGGTGCAGTGCTGGCGCGACGCCCAGGACGACCTGCCGCCCGTGCTGCGCGACGCGGCGGTGGCCGCCGCCGCCCGCGCCGCCCACGCCCTCGGCCGGCTCGAGACGGGGGTCGTGGCGCCGTGAGCGCACCGCGCCCGCGGACCGACCTCCTGTTCGCCGGCGTCCTGGTCCTCCTCGTCCCCGGCTACTTGCTGCTGCCGGCCGGGCACCCCGAGGAGCTGGGGTACGTCGCCGTCGTCGGGGCCTGCACGCTGGTCCTGCTCGTCGTGGCCGCCGCCTCCCCGGCCCGCCGGCCGTGGCTGCCGCTGGGCGCGGCCCTCACCGCGTTCTGCGCCGCGGAGGTCGAGGTCGCCCACCTGAGCTGGACCGGCGGCCGCCTCACGCCGTCCCCGGCGGACGTGCTCTTCCTGCTCGGGCAGGGGCTGCAGTTCCTCGCCGTGCTGCGGCTGCTGCCGGCCCCGCGGGGCGGCCTGCGCCGCGGCCCGCTGCTCGACGTCGTCCTCGTGACCACCAGCGTGGGCCTCCTCTTCGTCGTCTACACCGTCCTGCCCGCCCTCGGCGGCCCCGGCGACGGCCTGCTGACCCGGCTCGTCGCCGCGGCCTACCCCGTCTCCGACGTCGCGGTGGTGTTCCTGCTGGCCCGCGCGTCGGGGTGGCGCAGCGACCGCCCCGCGGCGCTGTGGTGGCTCACCGGCGGCCTGCTCGCCAGCGTCGTGGCCGACGTCACCGTCGCCGTCCTCACCGCCGCCGGCGACACCGACCCGCCGCGCGGGGTGCGGCTGCTGTGGCTGGTCTTCTACGTCTGCGTCGCGGCCGCCGGGTGCAGCCCCTCGGCGACGGCGCTCGGGCGCCGACCCGCCGCGCCCCCGCCGTCCGCGACGCTGGTCCGGATGCCGCTGCTGGCCGCCGCGGCCCTGCTGCCGCCCGTGGTGACGGTGGCCGACCACGTCGTGCCCGGCGCCGGCGACCACGGCCTGGCGCTGGGGTTCGTCTCGCTCGTGGTCGTCGCGCTCGTCCTGCTGCGGGTGGGGGACCTGCTGCGGATCGCCCGCGGGCAGGCCGCCGTCGTCGAGCGCCTCGCCGACACCGACCCCCTGACCGGGCTGCCGAACCGGCGGGCCTGGGACGCGCAGGTCGCCCGCAGCTTCGTCGCCGCCCACGCCTCCGGCGCGGCGGTCGCGGTCGCCATCGTCGACCTCGACCGCTTCAAGGCCTTCAACGACGCCCACGGCCACGACGGCGGCGACGCCCTGCTGGTCGCGGCCGCGAGCGCCTGGCGCGAGGCGCTGCCCGGCGCCTTCCTGGCGCGCTGGGGCGGGGAGGAGTTCACCGTCCTGCTGGTGGGGGCGAGCGCCGAGGAGGCCGCCGTGCGGCTGCACGCCGTGCACGCCGCCGTGCCGCACGGGCAGACGTGCTCCATCGGGGTCGCCCAGTGGGACGGCTCGGAGGTGCCCCCGGCGGCCCTGGCCCGCGCCGACCGCGCCCTGTACCGGGCCAAGGCCGACGGCCGCGACCGGACGGTCGTGGACCGGGGCCGCGGGGTCCACCCGGCCGTGCCGGTCGCCGGCTGAGCCCGGGACCGGCGGGTCGGCGCGGGGGTCGGCGCGGGGGTCGGCGCGGGGGTCGGCGCGGCGGGTCAGCGCGGGGCGGCGTGGGCGCCCGCGCGCAGCGGCGGGCAGCGGACCCGCAGGACGCCCGGGTCGACCGTCAGCGTGACCCGGTGGGCGGGCCCGATGGGGTCACCGTCCAGCTCCACCTCCTGCGGCTCCTGGCACGTCACCTCGAACCGCTTGCCCCGCAGGTGCCGCACGCGCCGCTGACCGCGCCGGTCGCGCGTCGCGATGGCCCACGCCACCTCGCCCCAGCCGATCCCGCCGCGCGGGGAGAGCACCACGGCGTCGAGGTACCCGTCGTCGATCTCGGCGTCCGGCATGAGCACCAGCTGCTTCGTCAGCTTCCCGCAGTTGCCCACGATGACCGCCCGCGTGCGCACCGGCGCCGGGGCCTGCCCGTCGACGGAGACCTGCACCTTCGCCTGCGGCCCCCACAGGGCCCGCGCGCCCGAGACCACGTACGCCCCGTACCCGAGCCGCTGCTTGAGCCGGTCCTCGACGCCGGCCATCATCGCCGCGTCGAACCCCAGCCCGGCCATGACGAGGAACAGGTGGCGCTCGGGCTCGGCGTCGCGGCCCGAGCGGTCGACCTCCAGCCAGCCCACGTCGACGCGCACGTCCTCCTCGGAGAACACCAGGTCCAGCGCCGCGGCCAGGTCGGTGTGCGGGACGTCGAGGTTGCGGGCCAGCAGGTTCCCGGTGCCGGCCGGCAGCAGCGCCATGGGCGTCGACGTGCCCGCCAGCCCCTCGGCCACCGACCGCACCGTCCCGTCCCCGCCGGCGGCCAGCACGATGTCGACGCCCTGCGCGACCGCGTCCCGCGCCTGCTGCCGGCCGTGCTCGGTGGGCGTGGTCTCCAGCCACAGCGGGTCCTCCCAGCCGTGGGAGCGGAACACGGCCGCGACGTACGCCTGCCGCCGCCGCAGCGAGTGCTCGTCGAGCCCGGTGAACTTCGTGGGGTTCACCACGATCGCGGCGCGGCGGCGGGGCGCCCCGGCCGCCGGGGCCGCCGGGGCCGCGGGCGGGACCTGCTGGGTGCGCAGCCGGCGCGTGGTGCGGCGCTCGCGGAGCAGCAGCGAGAACGCGACGAGGGCCGCGAGGGCGAGGAAGACGGCGAGGACGCCGGTGTCGAGCAGGTCGGCGACCGTCATCCGGTCACGCTACCGGCTGGTCCCCGCCGCGCGGCGCCGCAGGGCCACCGCGGGACCACCGCGGGGCGCGCACCGGTCGGTCCGGCGGGGGCCGACCCGTTAGTGTCTAGCCGTGATCGACCTGCGACTGCTGAGGGACGACCCGGACGTCGTCCGCGCCAGCCAACGGGCCCGCGGCGAGGACGAGGGCGCCGTCGACCGGGTCCTCGACCTCGACGCGCGGCGGCGCAACGCCATCGCCGAGTTCGAGCAGCTGCGGGCCGAGCAGAAGTCCCGCGGCAAGGAGGTCGCGGCCGCCAAGGGCGAGGAGAAGCAGAAGCTCCTCGCGGGCGTGAAGGAGCTGTCCGAGCGGGTCAAGGCCGCCGAGGCCGACTCCGACGCGGTCGGCGCCGAGTTCGAGGCCGCGCTGCGCACCATCCCCAACGTCGTCGAGGACGGCGTCCCGCCCGGCGGCGAGGACGACTACGTCGTGCTGGAGGAGGTCGGCGCCCCGCCGGCGCTGCCCGAGGGCCTGGACGCCTGGCGCGACCACCTGGAGCTGGGGGAGCTGCTCGGCGCCATCGACATGGAGCGCGGCGCGAAGGTGTCGGGTTCGCGGTTCTACTTCCTCACCGGCGTGGGGGCGCGGCTGGAGCTGGCGCTGCTGAACCTCGCGGTCGCCCGGGCCGTCGCCAACGGCTTCAGCCCGATGATCACCCCGACCCTGGTCAAGCCCGAGGTCATGGCCGGCACCGGTTTCCTCGGGGCGCACGCCGCGGAGGTCTACCACCTCGAGGAGGACGACCTCTACCTCACGGGGACGTCGGAGGTGGCGCTCGCCGGGTACCACGCCGACGAGATCCTCGACCTGTCGGGCGGCCCGAAGCGGTACGCGGGCTGGTCGGCGTGCTACCGCCGCGAGGCCGGTTCGTACGGCAAGGACACCCGCGGCATCATCCGCGTCCACCAGTTCCACAAGGTGGAGATGTTCTCGTACTGCCGCGCCGAGGACGCCGCCGCCGAGCACCAGCGGCTGCTGGGTTTCGAGAAGGAGGTGCTCGCCGCGATCGAGGTCCCGTACCGGGTCATCGACACCGCGGCCGGGGACCTGGGGTCCTCCGCGGCCCGCAAGTTCGACTGCGAGGCGTGGATCCCCTCCCAGGGCGCGTACCGGGAGCTGACCTCGACGTCGAACTGCACGACGTTCCAGGCCCGCCGCCTGGGGGTCCGCGAGCGCCTGGAGGAGGGGTCGGGGACCCGTCCGGTCGCGACCCTGAACGGGACGCTGGCCACGACCCGCTGGATCGTGGCGATCCTGGAGAACCACCAGCAGGCCGACGGTTCGGTCCGGGTCCCCGCTGCGCTGCAGCCGTTCCTGGGCCTGGACGTGCTGCGGCCCGTCGCGGGCTGAGGGGCGACGTGGGGCTGGAGGGCTTTCTCGTCGCCCTGGACGTCGACGGCACCGTCGTCGACCTGGACGAGTCGATGTCGGACCGGGTGCGGGCGGCGGTGCGGCGCGTCGCCGACGCCGGGGCGCACGTCGTGGTGGCCACGGGGCGTTCGCTGCACGGGACGCTGCCGGTGCTGCAGCGCCTGGACCTGCACGAGGGTTTCGCGGTGTGCTCCAACGGGGCGGTGACGGTGCAGCTGGACCGGGCCGAACCCGAGGGGTACCGGGTGGTGTCGCTGCACACGTTCGACCCGTCGGGGGTCGCCGAGCTGCTGCGGGAGCAGTTGCCGGCGGGGTTGTTCGCCGTGGAGGTGCTGGGCCGGGGGTACAAGCTGACGGCGCCGTTCCCCGACGGTGAGCTCACGGGGGAGATGGAGGTCGTTCCGTTCGACGAGCTGTTCGCCGAGCCGGTGATGCGCGTCATCATCCGCAGCCCCGAGCACACGTCCGCGGAGTTCTCCCGGCTGGTCGACGAGGTCGGGCTGAAGGGCGTGGCGTACTCGGTGGGCTGGACAGCCTGGCTGGACCTGGCCCCCGACGGGGTGACGAAGGCCAGCGCCCTGGAGGAGGTGCGCATGCGGCTGGACGTCGAGCGGGAGCGGACGCTGGCGGTCGGGGACGGGCGCAACGACATCGAGATGCTGCGCTGGGCCGGCCGGGGCGTGGCGATGGGCAACGCCCCCGCCGAGGTGCGCGCCGCCGCGGACGCGGTGACGGGGCACGTCGAGGAGGACGGGCTGGCGCAGGTCCTGGAGGACCTGGTCCCCGCGGCCCCCTGAGCCCCGCCCGGGGCGGGCGCCGCCGGGACCCTGGCGACGGTCCGGAGCGGTGCCCGTGGTGTGAGCGCTGCCGACCCGACGGAGGACCTCCATGAGCGTCGACCGGTCCGACCGTCGCCCGCCGGCGATGAGCGACGTCGCCAAGCTGGCCGGGGTGTCGCACCAGACGGTGTCGCGGGTCCTCAACGACCACCCGAACGTCAAACCCGTCACGCGGCAACGGGTCCAGGCGGCGATCGCCGAGCTCGGCTACCGCCGCAACGAGGCCGCCCGGGCGCTGGTGACCCGGCGCACGGGGGCGATCGGGGTCATCACGGAGAACTCCCCGCTGCACGGCCCGACGATGACGCTCATCGCGATCGAGAACGCGGCGCGCAGCCAGGGGACGTACGTCTCGGTGGCCACGGTGACGCGCTGGGAGGTCGCCACGGTTCGGGCGACGCTGGAGCACTTCCTGGACCAGGGCGTCGACGGGGTCGTGGTCATCGCCTCGCACGACGAGGCCGTGCGCGCGGTGGAGGACTACAGCCGGCGGCTGCCGGTGGTGATGGTGGGGCCCGGCCGGGTCAGCGGCGGGATCCACGCGGTCGCCGTGGACCAGTGGTCGGGGGCGGGGCTGGCCGTCGGTCACCTGCTGGACCTGGGGCACCGCGACGTCGTGCACGTCAGCGGCCCGCGTGAGTGGCTGGACGCGCGGGCCCGCGAGCGCGGCTGGCGGGACGCGGTGCTGCGGGCGGGGCTGGAGCCGCGCGACCCGCTGCCGGGCGACTGGACGGCGTCCGCGGGGTTCGGCGTCGGCCGCGCGCTGCTCGCGCAGCGGGACGTGCGCCCGCTGCCGACGGCCGTGTTCACCGCGAACGACCAGCTCGCGCTCGGGTTGCTGCACGCCTTCGCGGACGCGGGAGTGCGGGTGCCGCAGGAGGTCTCCGTCGTCGGTTACGACGACGTGGAGGGTTCGGAGCACTTCTTCCCGCCGCTGACGACGGTGCGCCCGGACTGGGCGGCGCTGGGGGCGCGGTGCCTGGAGCGCATGACGGCGGCCATGGAGGGGGAACCGGCCGCCGCGGTGCTCGTGGGGGCCCGGCTCGTGCCGCGCGCCAGCAGCGGGCCGGCGCGCCGCTGACCCCCCCGGGCACCGGCGCGGGTCCGGGCGCGGGGGGTGGGAGGATGGGCCGGTGACCTCCGAGGCAGCCACGCTCGACGCGGCCGAGACCGAGTTCGCCCGCACCTGGCGGCTGGTCGCCACCGACCTCGACGGCACCGTCATCCCGCGCGACCGCCCCGTCAGCGACCGCACCCTGGCCGCCTTCGCGGCCTGCGACGCCGCGGGCATCCCCGTGGTCCCCGTGACCGGCCGCCCGCCGCGCTGGGTGACGCCGCTGGCCGCCGAGGCGGGCCTGCGCGGCCAGGTCGTGTGCGCCAACGGGGCGGTCGTCTACGACCTCGACGCCGGGCGGGTCGTGCGCCAGCACGCCATCGCCGTCGACGTGGTGCGGGCGGTGGCCTCGACGCTGCGCCCGGTCCTGCCGGGCATCGGGTTCGCGCTGGAGGCGGTCGTGGGCTTCCGCCGCGAACCGCAGTACGCCACGCGCTTCGACGGGGGCCTGGAGCAGCGGGTCGCGCCCTTCGAGGAGCTGCTGGCCGACGCCCCGCCGGTGGTGAAGGTCCTCGCGAAGTGCCCCGGCGTGCTGTCCGACGAGATGGTCGCCGTCGCCGGCCGCGAGCTCGGCGGCCTGGTCAACGTGACGCACTCCAACGCCGCGGACTCCCTCATCGAGATCATGGCCGCGGGGGTCAGCAAGGCCTCGACGCTGGCCGAGGTGGCCGCCGACCGGGGCGTGGGGGCCGAGCAGGTCGTCGCGTTCGGGGACATGCCGAACGACCTGGAGATGCTGCGCTGGGCGGGGCGCTCCTACGCGATGGCCGACGGGCACCCCGAGGCCCTCGCGGCCGCCGACGCCGTCGCCCCCGACTGCGGGGACGACGGCGTGGCGCAGGTGCTGGAGAGGCTGCTGCGGGCCCGCTGACCAGGGCCCGCTGGTCAGGGCCCGCTGGTCGGGGCCCGCTGGTCGGGGCCCGCGGGTCAGAGCGCGCTGATCCGGCCGACCCCGCGGACGACGACCGGGACGCCGGAGACCTGCTCGGGCAGCTCCGGGTAGTCCTGGTCGTCGACGACGTTGACCTTCACGGCCCACGCGGGGCCGACGTGGGTCAGCCCGATGCCGTTGACCCGCGGGTCGGAACCCACGAGGTCCTGGACCTGCGACTTCGCGGCCCGTGCAGCGTCCCGGTCGCTCACACCCGACTCCCTGGTCCGGTCGGCGGCCGGTCTGCGTGTCCGCCCCGGGGAAGGGGGGAGGGCCGCGCTCAGACGACCAGTGTCGCACCCAGGGCGCTGAGCACAAGGCCGATCGGGTTGCAGAACGTCAGCCCGGCCCCGCCGGGGCCGCCGCGCTCGCTGCCGGCGAACAGCAGCCCCACGGCCTGGCGGGTGTCGGGGCGGTACACCAGGGACCCGGAGTCCCCGCCGGCGGAGAACGCGCCCGCGTCGCCCGTCACCTCGATCTGCCCGTCGAAGCTGACGACGCCGACGGGGTACTGGACGGCGACGTCGTCGAGCTCGATGGCGCTGATCCGGCCCTTCGTCCAGCCCGTCGTGCGGCCCACCTTCTCCACGGCGACCTCGTCGTCGGGTTCGGCCCAGCCGGTGAGGCGGCCCACGGGGTACTCCAGGTCCACCTCCTCGTCCTCCAGCAGGGCGATGGCGGCGTCGACGGCGTTCCCGCCGCCGGCGTCGAGGGCGACGGCCCGCGCGAGCCGCCCCACCCGGTCCGCCGCCGTGCCCCCGTCGTAGGGGCCGGGCTGGAGCACGGGGTCCTGCAGGGCGGCCTGGTCGGAGTTGGCCAGGACGTGGTTGTTCGACAGCGCGTACAGCCCGTCGGAGCCCTCGACCCGCACGAACCCGCCGAGGGTCCCGGCGGTGACGTCCCGGTGGGCGGTGGACAGGCCCGGGTGCAGGGGGCGGGTCCGGCGCCGCAGCGTCTCGGGGGCCCAGGTGCCGGGTTCGACGGGCGCCGTCAGCGCCTGCACGAGACCGATCTCGCGGATGTCGACCTCGTCCCCGGCGGTCCGGGCGGCCAGCTCGCGGGCGCTGTCGGCCAGCACCTCGCCCCGGTTGCCGGAGTAGCGCACGGCCAGGCCGTAGCGGGGGCCGCCGCCCTCGCCGGTGGGCAGGACGCTGATGCCGACGCTGGCCACCCCGGTGGGCTGCTCCAGCGAGGAGGCCTGCACGACCCCCGACAGCAGCCGGGCCTTGAGTTCACGAGCGTTGTCGATGTGCACGAGACGTCCCCCTGTGTCGTTCGTCCGTCACCCGGTGGTCCTTCGGGATGAGCACACCGTGACACCGAGCTCCGACACAAGCCCCCGGGAGCGGGGACGGGGTCGGCGCGGGCGCTCAGTCGACGCCGTAGGCCGTGACGAAGTCCTCCACGGCCCGCACCACGGCGCGGGCGGTGCCCGCGGGCAGGCCGTCCCCGCCCAGGGCCGCCGCCCGCTCGTCCTGGCCCCGCCCCGCGCTCCGGCGGGTCCAGTCGGCCTGGGCGGCGTCGGCCAGGACCTGTCGGGGGACGGCCGCCGCCGGCCCGAGCCGGTCCAGCACCAGGCCCGCCACCCAGTCGGGGTCGAGGCTGCCGAGGGGCGGGGCGAACACGCGCTCGCCCTCGACGTAGTCGCCGCTGCCGCCCCAGTGGGTCACGCGGGCACCGTAACCCCGCGCTGCAACCCCGCGCTGCCCCGCGGGCGCGTCAGTGCCCGAGGACCGACAGGTCCAGCGGGGTGGCGTCCTCGCGGGCGACGGACAGCGACAGCTCCCGCCAGCGCTCGTCCTCCTCGGCGCGGCGGCGGGCCCCGGCGGCGACGAGCTCGACGGCGTCGGCGCCCACGAGCAGGCGCAGCGGCGGTTCGTCCATCGCGGCCACGCGCAGCACGAGCTGGGCGACCTTCGCGGGGTCGCTGGCGGACCCGCCGCCGGCGAGGGACTCGTTGAGCCGGCTCACCCGGGCCATGAGCGGCGCGTAGGCCTCCCCGGCGGGGTGGGAGCCCATGGAGGCCCCGGCCCAGTCGGTCTGCATGCCGCCCGGTTCCAGGACGGTGACCTTGATCCCCAGGCCGGCGGTCTCGGCGGCCACGACCTCGGAGAACCCGCCGACGGCCCACTTGGCGGACTGGTAGGCGCTCAGGCCGGGGGTGGCCAGGCGGCCGCCGCCGGAGGAGACCTGCACGACGTGGCCGCCGCCCTGGCGGCGCAGCACGGGCAGCGCGGCCCGGGTGAGGTGGACGACCCCGAAGAAGTTCGTCTCGACCTGGGCGCGGAAGGCGTCCAGCGGGGTGTCCTCGACGGTGCCGAGGTCGGCGTACCCGGCGTTGTTGACGAGGACGTCGAGGCGGCCGAAGGCCTCCACGGCCGTGTCCACGGCGCGCTGGGCGGCGTCGGGGTCGGTGACGTCGAGCGCGGCGGCCCGGACGCGGCCCCCGGAGGCGGCGACGAGGTCGTCGAGGGCCTCGGGGCGGCGGGCGGTGGCGAGGACCCGGTGACCGGCGGCGGCCGCCGCGGTGACGATCTCGCGGCCCAGGCCGCGGGAGGCGCCGGTGACGAGGAAGACCTGGCTCACGGTCGATCCTTTCGACTAACTGTTTGGTTGACGGTGGGGACCGTACGTCGCCCCGGTGAGCGTGTCAACTGAACGGTCAGTCGTAAGATCCCCCCGTGGCGGGCGACGCGGAGGCGACCAGGGGGCGGCTGCTGGAGGCCGCGACGGCGGAGTTCTCCGCCCGGGGGCTGGCCGGGGCGCGCGTGGACCGCATCGCCGCCGCGGCCGGCTCGAACAAGGCGCAGATCTACCACTACTTCGGCAGCAAGGACGGCCTGTTCGCCGCCGTCTTCGACCGGATCGTGGCGCGCACCACCAGCGACGTCCCGATCGACGTCGACGACCTGCCCGGCTACGCCGGCCGCCTGCACGACTCCTACACCGCCCGCCCCGAGGTGCAGCGCATCGCCGCCTGGCACCGGCTGGAGCAGAGCGGGACCGGCGAGGAGGCCGGGCGCCGCCGCGTCCGCTCCATCGAGGAGTCCAACCGGGCCAAGGTCGCCGCCATCGCCGCCGCCCAGGCCGACGGGCGGCTGCCCGACCGCTGGTCGGCGGCCGAGCTGCTCGGGCTCGTCCTGCAGGTGTCCACCGTGTGGCACACCACCGTGCCCGAGCTCGACGACCTCACCCAGGGCTCACCGCGCCACCGGCGCGACGTCGTCGTCGACGCGGTCCGGCGCCTCCTGGCGGGCTGACCCGCCCGGCCGGACCCTCAGCGCAGCAGCGCCAGCTCCTCGGCCCGCACCACGGCTCGCTCCACGGCGGCCAGCCGGCCGGCGTCCGCCGTCCCCGAGACCCGCACCATCGCCGCGGCCTCGGCGACCTGCGCGCACGCCGTCGCCGTCCGCGTCAGCCGCCGGTGGACCTCCGGGTGCTCCCCGTCCGGCCCGCCGGGCACGAGCATCGCCGACGACGAGGGGGCCACCGCCTGCGCCTGCAGGCACTGGGCCCGCACGGCCCGCGCCACCAGGTCCACCCGCGGCAGGAACGCCTCCAGCGCCTCCCGCGCCGGTCCCGGCGGGGTGCCGCCCACGACCATCTCCACGCGGCGCACCGCGCGGTCCACGGCGTGGTCGGCCCGCGCCCAGACCCCCTCGCCGAGGGGGTCGGGCGCCCGGCGCCAGAACGCGAGCCTCAGAGGTACTGCCCCGTCCCCGGGCCCTGCATGCGCGGCATGCCGTCACCGCGCGGCCCGCCACCGGGCGCGGCCGCCCCCGGCAGCGCCCGGCGCATCTCCTGCAGCTGCGCCTGCGCCGCCATCTGCTGGGCCACCAGCGCCGTCTGGATGCCGTGGAACAGCCCCTCCAGCCAGCCCACGAGCTGGGCCTGGGCGATCCGCAGCTCGCTCTCCGACGGCGTCTGGCCCTCGGCGAACGGCAGCGCGATGCGGCGCAGCTCCTCCACCAGGTCCGCGGACAGGCCGTCCTCCAGCTCGCTCAGCGACCGCTCGTGGATCTCCGCCAGCCGGTTGCGGCCCGCCTCGTCCAGGGGCGCCGACCGCACCTCCTCCAGGAGCTGCTTGATCATGCTGCCGATGCGCATGACCTTCGCCGGCTGCGAGACCAGGTCGGCCGGACCCGGCTCACCGTCCTCGGGCGGCTCGGCGATGCCCATGCCCTGCGGGGTCACGACGACCACGCGGGGCTCGGGGCCGTCCTGGGTCTCGCGGGGGGCGTCGGGCGGGGTCGGGTCCTCGGCGAACCGGTCGGTGGTGTGGTGGGACATGTCCCCATCCTGCCCGCAGCCGTCCTAGCGCACCTCCCGCGGCAGGGCCCGCGCCGCGCACAGCACCGTCAGGGCCATCACGGCCCCCGCCACCAGGTACGCCGCCGTCAGCGGCACCCCACCGGCGTACACCACCACCAGCGCCGCCGCGCAGGCCAGCGGCACGACCACCGCCAGCGACACCAGCGCCCCCGCCGGGCGGCGGTCCCGGCTCGGCGCCACCTGCACCAGGCAGAACACGACCGACCCCACCAGCGCCGACGCCAGCACGTCGCTCACCCGGTGCCAGCCGTCGGCGATGACGAACGCCCCCATCGCCCCCGCCGCGGCCGCCCCCGCCAGCGCCACCGGGAACCGCAGCCACCGCGGCACCGCGACGAGCAGCCCCAGCGCCAGCCCCAGCACGGCCGCCGTGTGCCCGCTGGGCAGGCTGTTCGACGTCGACCCGTGGTCCAGCAGGGCCGGGCGCTCCAGCAGGACCAGCTTCAGCAGCTCCGTCAGGCCCAGCGTCCCCCCGGCCACCACCACGGCCCGCAGCGCCCGCCCCGGCCGGCCGCGCAGCAGGCCCACCGCGCCCACCGCCACGACCCCCACCACCAGGTGCTGCGGTTCGAGCCGGTCCACGACCGAGAACGCCCACCCCAGCCAGCCCGTCTGCGACCCCCGCGTCGCCACGGCCTCGGTGTGCAGCCGGTTCTCGTGCAGCTGACCCGTCGCCGTCCGCACGCACACGACGTACACGACGCCCAGCGCCACCAGCTGCCACCACGCCCCCGCGAGCGCCGCGAGGGACCACGTCCGCCGGGCCCCCCACGGGTGCGAGGGGGTGAACTGCTGGTGCGCGGCTGTCGTGCTCACCCCTCCACTGTGCGGCACGCGCACCGTCCGCGCGTGCCGCCGGGAGTGCAGGGAACGTGAGCTTCCTGTGCCTCCCTCAGCGCGAGGCGGCGTCCAGCGTCGCCAGCTCCTCGCCGCTCAGCTCCAGGTCCATCGAGGCCAGCAGCGCCGGCAGCTGCTCGACCGTGCGGGCGCTGGCGATGGGCGCCACGACCGTCGGCTGCTGGCGCAGCCAGGCCAGCGCCACCGAGGCGACCTGCACGCCGTGGGCGGCGGCGACGGAGTCCAGCGCCTCCAGGACCCGCGGCCCGCGGGGGTCGTCGAGGTACTTCGCGGCGCCGGCCCGGCGCTGGGACTCGGCGAGCTGCCCGGGGCGGTACTTGCCGGTGAGGAACCCCGACGCCAGCGAGTAGTAGGGCAGCGAGGCCAGGCCGTTGGCCTCCACGACGGGCAGTGCGTCCTGCTCGTACTCCGCGCGCTCGACGAGGTTGTAGTGGTTCTGCACCGCGGCGTAGCTGGCGAACCCCTCCCGGCGGGAGGTCTCCAGCGCTTCGGTGAGCCGGGCGCCGGTGTAGTTCGACGCACCGATCGCGCGGACCTTGCCGGCCGTCACGAGCTCGTCGAACGCGCCGAGGGTCTCGGCCAGCTCCACGGTGCGGTCGTCCTGGTGGGCCCAGTACAGGTCGATCCGGTCGGTCTGCAGCCGCTGCAGCGACTCGTCGACCGCCTTGGCGATGTTGTCCGCCGACAGGCCCTTGCGGTCCTCCTTGCTGGCGACCTTCGTCGCGATGACGACCTGGTCGCGCTTGCCGGTCTTGGCCAGCCAGGTGCCGATGATGGTCTCGGAGATCCCGGCGCCGCCGTCGGACCAGGCCGAGTACACGTCGGCGGTGTCGATGAAGTCGCCGCCGCCCTCGACGAAGGCGTCGAGGACGGCGTGCGAGGTGGCTTCGTCCGCGGTCCAGCCGAAGACGTTCCCGCCCAGGTTCAGCGGGCGCACGTCGAGGTCCGAGGTTCCGATGCGTGTCATGGCGTCAGGCAACCACAGGTCCCCCGACCCGGCACGGGGATCAGAAGTCGGTGCTGGTGCTCAGCTCCCGCCACACGTTGACCTCCGCGACGCGCTCCTTCAAGACGGCCTCGATCGAGGCCAGCGCGTCCGAACCCAGGAAGATCGACGACGGCGGGTTCTCCGCCTCGGCCAGGGCGATCATCGCCTCGGCCGCCTTCGCCGGGTCGCCCGGCTGCGTCCCGTGGACGGTGTCGTTCTCGATGCGCCGCTGGCCCGCCGTGTCGGCGTAGTCGGCGATGGGCTCGGGCGACTGCGTCAGCGACCGCCCCGCGAAGTCCGTCCGGAACCCGCCCGGTGCCACGATCGTCACCGAGATCCCCAGCGGCGCGAGCTCCTGGCGCAGCGACCGCGACATCGCCTCCAGGGCCGCCTTCGCGGCCGCGTAGTACCCCGACCCCGGCGGGCAGACGTGCGCGCCGATCGAGGACACGTTCAGCACGGCCCCGCTGCGCCGCGCCCGCATCCCCGGCAGCGCGGCCTTCAGGACCGACGCCGCCCCGAAGACGTGCGTCGCGAACAGGGTCTGCACGTCCGCGTCGACGCCCTCCTCCACGGCCGCGCGGTACCCGTAACCGGCGTTGTTCACGACGACGTCGATCCCGCCGAACCGCTCCTCGGCCCGGGCCACGGCCTCGGCGACCTGCGCGGGGGAGGTGACGTCGAGGGACAGCGCGAGGGCGCGGTCGGGGGCGACCTGCGCGATGTCCTCGACGCGCGAGGCGTCGCGGGCGGTGACGACGGCGTTGTGGCCGCGTTCGAGGACGGCGAGGGCCAGCGCGCGCCCCAGACCGGTCGAGCAGCCGGTGATGAACCAGGTGGACATGCCCCGACCCTGCCACCACCCCCCGTCCCTCGGGTAGACAGGGGTCGTGACCACCCTCGCCGAAGGCGGCAACGCACCGATCACCGGGACCACCGTGCGGGTGGGGGTCGACGGGCCCGTCGACGTCACCGCCCTCGTCGTGGACGCCGACGGCAAGGTCCGCGGCGACGCCGACATGGTGTTCTTCAACCAGCCTGCCGCGCCCGGCGTCCGGCTGGAGGGGCGGGCGCTGGCGGTCGACCTCGCGGCGCTGCGGCCGGGGGCCGACAAGGTCGTCGTGGTGGCCAGCCCCGAGGTGGAGGGGGCGACGTTCGCGGGCACGACCGTCCGGTTCACCCTGGAGCACGGCGGGCAGGCCGTCGGGTTCACGCCGTCGCGGCTGGGGCCCGAGACCGTCGCGGTGCTCGCCGAGCTGTACCGGCGCGGCGGCGAGTGGAAGGTGCGGGCCGTCGGGCAGGGGTACGACAACGGCCTCGGGGGGCTGGCGACCGACTTCGGGGTGGTGGTCGACGAGGGACCGGCCGCACCGCCCACCGCGCCCGAGGAACCCGCCGCGCCCGCGGCGCCGACCGTCTCCTTCACCAAGGGCGAGGAGAAGCTGCCCCCCGCGATGCGCGAGAAGCTGAACCTGCGCAAGCAGCAGGTCGCGCTCGTGCTCACCAAGCACCGCGCGGCGGGCCTGCGCTGCCGGGTCGTCGTCGTCCTCGACGTCTCCGGCAGCACCGGCGGCCTCTACCGCCGGGGCGTGTTCTCCCGCGCCGTCGAGCGCGTCGCCCCCGTCGCCGCGCAGGTCGACGACGGCGCCGAGATGCAGGCGTGGGCCATGGGTGGGCGCGCGGAACGGCTGGAGGACATCACGATCGGCGGCCTGCCGCAGTGGCTGGAGCGGTACGCGGCCCAGCGGTACACCGGGGCCGGGGGCTGGAACAACGAGAAGGCCGCCATCGAGGACGTCGCCCGGTTCGTCGCGCGCGAACCCCTCGACATCCCCACCCTCGTGCTGTTCTTCCACGACGGCGGGGTCACCGACAACAGGGGCACCGAGCAGGCGCTGCGCGCGGTCGGGCGCGCACCCGTGTTCTGGCAGTTCATCGGGATCGGCCGGTCGGACTACGGGATCCTGGAGAAGCTGGACACCCTCTCGGGCCGGGAGTTCGACAACACGGGCTTCTTCGCCCTCGACGACCTCGACGCCGTCGACGACGCGGAGCTGTACGACCGGATCCTGCGGGAGTTCCCCAGCTGGCTGCGCGCCTACTACCCGCCGGGATCGGTCGCGCTGCGGGGGCTGAGCTGAGGCCCGAGCTCGTCGTCCCGCGGCTGTCGGTCGCCGCCTCCCTGCGGGCCGCGGCCACCGCCCCGGGGTGGGACGCCCACGAGGCCTACCGCGGCGCCGCGGACCTCGACGACGAGGGGTTCGAGCGGTGGATCGCCGCGCTGCTGGCGGACACCCGGGACGGCGCCGCGCGCCCGGACGGTTTCGTCCCCTCCACGAACCTGTGGTGGGTGCAGGGCCGGGAGTACCTCGGGCGCGTGCAGGTCCGCCACCGCCTCACCCCGCACCTGCGCGAGCTCGGCGGCCACATCGGCTACTGGGTCGCCCCCGCCGTGCGCCGCCGCGGCCACGCCACGGCGATGCTCGCCGCCGCGCTGCCGGTGGCGCAGCAGCTCGGGATCGAGTGCGCGCTCGTGACGTGCGACGTCGACAACGTCGGCTCGCGCCGCGCGATCGAGCGCAACGGCGGCCTGTTCGCCGACCGGCGCGGGTCGAAGCTGCGGTTCTGGGTGCCGACGGGCTGACGCCCCGCCCCGCCCCGCGGCGCCCGATCGCGGGAGCGCTCCCGGTGGGGCCGTCTCACAGGTACGGGTCGGTGATGGTGCGCAGCTCCGTCAGCGTCGCGCGCAGCTGCTCCCAGGCGCGGGGGCCGAGGTGCTCGCGCCACTCGGCCTCCACGGCGGCCAGGGCGCGGGCGGCCACGGGCTGGGCGGCGGCGCCGCGCTCGGCGACGCGCACCAGCCGGGCCCGGGCGTCGGTGGGGTCGGGGGTGCGGCGCACGTAGCCCGTGCGCTCGAGCTGGTCGACGAGGAAACCCGCGGTCTGCTTGGTCACCTGGGCCGCTTCGGCCAGTTCGGTGAGGCGGGTGCCGTCGGGTCCGATGCGCTGCATCACCCGGGCCTGGGCGGGGGTGAAGTCGTCGAAGCCGGCCTCGGCGAGCGCCCGGAAGATCCGGGTCTCCATGGCGCGGTAGGGGATGAACAGCAGCAGGCCCACGTTGAGCGGCCCGGTCTCGTCCGGCACGTCCCAGCTCCTTGCGGAAGTCAGAGTCTCGAACTACTTTGGTCAGAGCATCGTACTTGTTCGGGCGGTGGAGCGGACGGTGGTCACGGTGGACGACGCGGTGTGGCGGATGGTCGGCCGGGAGCGGCTGAGCCTGGCCGACCTGCTGGCGGGGCTGACGGCCCGGCAGTGGGAGCAGGGGTCGCTGTGCACCCGGTGGCGGGTGAAGGACGTGGCGGCGCACCTGGTGATGACCCCCCTGCGCGAGCCGCCGGTCCGCACCCTGGCCGGGGCGCTGGTGCGCCAGCGCGGGCACCTGTGGGACGCCGGGTGGGAGGTGGTCGTCACCTACGCCGACCGTCGTCCCTGCGAGGGGATCGTCGCGGACCTGCGGTCGGAGGCCACCTCCCGGGAACGGCCCGTGTTCGTCCGGGACGCCAACATCCTGTTCGACCTGGTCGTGCACGGGCAGGACGTCGCGGTCCCGCTGGGGATCGAGCGGCCGGTGCCCGCGGACACCGCGGTGGTCGCGCTGGACCGGGCCTGGGCCACGGGCTGGCCCTTCCACGCGCGGCGCCGGCTGGGCAGGACGCGGCTGGAGGCCGAGGACTGCGCGTGGGCCGCCGGCGAGGGACCCCGCGTGACCGGCTCCGCGGGGGACCTGCTGCTGCTCGCCACGGGCCGCACCGGGGCCGCGCTGGAGCGGTTGCGCGGCCCGGGCCTGGACGCGCTGCGCAGCCTCACCCCGCGGTGACCTCGCGCAGCGTCGCGCACGCGCCGCGGTAGACCGCGACGAGGTCGGCGTCCTCCCCGGCGTCGCGCCGCCGCGCCCAGTCGTCGAGCGCCGCGCGCAGGCCGGCGCCGAGGGTCTCGGCGACGACCCGCGTCCGCAGGTCGACGGCGGGGGAGCCGGTGGCGGCGGCGATCCGGTGGAAGAAGGCCCGGGACTGCTCGGCGTCCAGGCGCAGCAGGGCGCTGCGCAGGCCCGCGTCCTCCATGACCATGCACCGCACGCGCAGCATCCGCTCGATGGACCCGACCTCGGCGGTCATCCCCCCCAGGACCCCGGCGATGGCGTCCTCGAAGTCGGCGAGGGTGGCGCCGTGCCCCACGAGGGCCTCGACCCGGGCGGCCACGGCGGCGTCGAAGGCGCGGCTCGCGCCGAGGGCGGCGTCCTCCTTGGTGGCGAAGTAGCGGAAGAAGGTGCGGGGGGAGACGCCGGCGGCGGACGCGATGTCGTCCACGGTGGTGCGTTCGGAGCCGTTGCGGGCGAAGAGGTCCAGCGCCACCTGCTCGATCTCGGCCTGCGTGGCGAGGCGGCGTCGCTCGCGCAGGTCCGGTCCGGTGGTCGTGTCGGTCACGGAACAAGGATATTCGCTGTCGAGTTGGCAGTGACTGCCACTAGGGTCCGGAGCGTCACCACCACGAGGAGTCCCACCATGTCCACGAACGAGGACGCGACCCTGGAAACCGTCGCGCCCGCCCCACCCCTCGACCGCGACCGGCTCGCCCCCGGCGACGCGACCGTGATCGGGCTGCTGCTCGTCTCGGCCTTCGTCGTCATCCTCAACGAGACGATCATGGGTGTGGCGCTGCCGCGGCTCATGGCCGACCTCGGCATCACCGCCGCCACCGGCCAGTGGCTGACGACGGGCTTCATGCTCACCATGGCCGTCGTCATCCCCGCCACCGGTTTCATCATGGAGCGGTTCCGGCTGCGGCAGGTCTTCGTCGCGGCCATGGGCCTGTTCAGTCTCGGCACCGCGATCGCCGCGGTCGCGCCCGGCTTCGAGCTGCTGCTCGTCGGCCGCGTCGTGCAGGCCAGCGGCACTGCCGTCATGATGCCGCTGCTCATGACGACGGCCATGACGCTCGTGCCCCCCGCCAGCCGCGGCAAGACCATGGGCATGATCTCCGTCGTCATCTCCGTCGCCCCCGCCATCGGGCCGACGATCTCCGGGATCATCCTCAACTCGCTGTCCTGGCGGTGGATGTTCATCATCGTGCTGCCCATCGCCCTGCTCGCCCTGGCCGCGGGCACCTGGAAGGTCCGCAACGTCACCGCACCGCGGCACGCGCGGCTGGACGTCCTGTCGCTGGTCCTGTCCGCGGTGGGTTTCGGCGGCCTCATCTACGGGCTGTCCAGCACCGGTGAGTCCGCCTCCGGGCACGCGCCGGTGGCGCCGTGGGTCCCCGTCGCCGTCGGGGTCCTGGCGCTGACCGCCTTCGTGCTGCGGCAGTTCCGGCTCAGCCGCACCGGCGGGGCCCTCATGGACCTGCGGGTCTTCGCCAACCGCTCGTTCACGGTGTCGACCGCCGTCCTCGTCACGAGCTTCATGGGCCTGTTCGGCACGCTCATCGTGCTGCCGATCTTCCTGCAGACGGTGCTGCAGCTGGGGTCCCTGGAGACGGGTCTGCTCCTGCTGCCCGGCGGGGCGGTCATGGGTGTCCTGTCGCCGTTCGTCGGCCGGCTGTTCGACCGGTTCGGCCCGCGGCCCCTCGTCACGCCGGGCGCGGTCGCGGTCAGCGCCGCCCTGTGGCTGCTGACCACGCTGCACCCGGGGACCCCCGCGGGCATGGTCGTCGTGGTCCACACGCTGCTGAGCGCCGGGCTGGCGTTCATGTTCACGCCGCTGTTCACCTCGGCGCTGGGCTCGCTGCGGGCCGAGCTGTACCCGCACGGGTCGGCGACCGTCGGCACGGTGCAGCAGCTCGCCGGTGCCGCCGGCACGGCCCTGTTCGTCACGGTGCTCTCCACGCGCTCGGCGGACAGCCTCGCCGCGGGCACCGACCCGCTGCACGCGGTGGCCGACGGGGTGCAGGGCGCGTTCGTGTGGGGCGCGGTCATCTCCCTCGTCGCGCTGGCGCTGTCGCTGCTCGTGCGGCGCCCGGCCGTGGTGCCGGGGCCGCGCACGCCGACGCACTGACCCGCGCGCCGACCCGCGCGGCACGGACGGCCGGTTCCCCGACGGGGGGCCGGCCGTTCGCCGTCCCGGGGCCGGCGGGGCACGATCGAGGGGTGACCGCACCGCTCCTCACCCCCGACGGCCGGTACCTCGTGGTCCGCGGGCGGTTGTGGCGCCGGTCGGACCCGGCCCTGCCGGAGGACCGCCGGCAGGAGCTCGTGCACGAGCTCATGGCGGCCCGGCGGGCCAAGCGCGACGCGGCCGACGACGACGCGCGCGAGCTGGCCCGGCAGCGGGTGGACGCCGCCAAGCACGCGCTGGGGGAGCGCGGGCCGGTGTGGTGGGACGACGGCGCCCCGGACCTGACCCGGCACCTGGCGCGGACGACGGAGTACGCGGACTGGTTCGCGGAGCAGCCGGACGAGTGAGGATGCACTTGACGCAAACTCTGCACTGAGTGCAAATTGGTGGGGTGACCGGTGCTGAACCCTCCCTGCGCGAACGGCGGCGCGCCGAGACGACGACCGCGGTGGCCCGTGCCGCCCTCGACCTCGCCCTCGCCGACGGCTGGGACGCCGTCACCGTCGACGACGTCGCCGCCCGGGCCGGCATCTCCCGCCGCACGTTCTTCAACTACTTCGCGACCAAGGACGAGGCGCTGTTCCACAACGCCCTGCCCTGGCGGCCGGAGGTCCTGGAGGAGTTCCAGCGCTCCACCGGCCCGCTCCTGGACGGCCTCGAGGCGCTCTTCACCGCCCAGGCCGAGCAGGAGGCGCCCGACCGGGACCGCGCGCTGCAGGTGATGGGCCTGGTCGACGCGGCCCCCGAGCTCCTGCCCGGCCTGCTCGCCCGGATCGCCGCCAGCGAGGCCGTCCTCGCCGAAGCCGTCCGCGCGCGCGAGGGCGTCGACGAGTTCACCGCCCAGGCGATCGCCGCCGTCGCCGGGGCCCTGGCCCGCGTCGGCGGCATGAGCTGGCTGTCCGGCCTGCAACCGGACCCCCTGACCTCCACGCGCGCGGCCTGGGCCGTCCTGCGCGCACTCACCACCACTCCCGGGAGCGACCGATGACCACCGCCCGACCGGCCGAGGAGCCGGGACCCCGCATCGGCTGGATCTTCGCCAGCCTCGTGCTCGTCATGCTGCTGGCCTCCCTGGACCAGACCGTCGTCGGGACGGCGCTGCCGACCATCGTCGGTGAGCTCCACGGGCTGGAGCACATGAGCTGGGCCGTCACGGCCTACACGCTCGCCCTGACCATCGCCATGCCCGTCTACGGCAAGCTCGGCGACCTCGTGGGGCGCAAGCGGCTGTTCCTCGTCGCCATCGCCCTGTTCCTGCTGGGGTCGGCCCTGGCCGGGTTCTCCCAGGACATGCTCCAGTTCATCGGGTTCCGGTTCCTGCAGGGCCTCGGCGGCTCGGGCCTGCTGATCATGTCCCAGACGATCGTCGCCGACGTCGTGCCGCCCGCCGACCGCGCGAAGTTCATGGCACCGCTGGGCGCGGTGTTCGGCGTCTCCGCCGTCGTCGGGCCGCTGCTGGGCGGCTGGCTCACCGACGCCGTCGACTGGCGGTGGGTGTTCTGGGTGAACCTCCCGCTCGGCCTCGTCGCCCTCGCCGTCGCGGCGCTGACCATCCGGCTGCCCCGGCGCCGCAACACCTCCCCGGTCGACTACGCCGGCATGGCGCTGCTGGCGCTGGCCACCACCGGCCTGGTCCTCGTCACGAGCTGGGGCGGCACGCAGTACGCGTGGTCCTCGGCCACGGTCCTGGGGCTGGCCGCCGGCACGGTCGTCGCCGCCGTCGCGTTCGTCCTCGTCGAGCGCCGCAGCCCCGAGCCCGTCATCCCGATGCGGTTCTTCCGCAACCGCACCTTCGTCGTCACCACGCTGCTCGCCCTCATCGTGGGGGCCGGCCTCATGGGGGCGCTGGCCTACCTGCCGACGTACCTGCAGATGACCTACGGCGTGGACGCGACCGAGTCGGGGTTGCTGCTGCTGCCGATGGTCGCCGGGCTGCTCGTCACCAGCATCGGCTCCGGGGCGGTCGTGACCCGGACCGGCCGGTACCGGGCGCTGCCGGTCGCGGGGACCCTCGTGGCCGCGCTCGCGATGTTCCTGCTGTCCACCCTGACGGTGGACACGTCGCTGGTCCTGGTCTGCCTCTACGTCGCCGTCCTCGGCGCCGGCATCGGCACGTTCATGCAGATCCTCGTGCTGGCCGTGCAGAACGCCGTGGGCCCGCGGGAGATCGGGACGGCCACCAGCTCGAACAACCTGTTCCGCGAACTGGGCGTCACCGTCGGGGCGGCGGCCCTGGGGACGGTGTTCTCCCATCGCCTGGCCGAGCGGCTCGGCGGGGCCCTGGGCGCCTCGCCCGACGGCGCGTCCAGCCTCACCCCGGCGGTGGTGACCTCCCTGCCGGCCGAGGTCGCGCGGGGCGTCGTGAACGCCTACGCCGACGCGCTCGTGCCGATGTTCCTCTGGCTGGTCCCGATGTTCCTGGTCGGCACGGTCATCGCGTTCTTCCTGCCCGAGGTGCCGCTGGCCACCACCACGGCGCTGGGCGAGGGGGAGGCCGACGCCGCCGCCGAGGAGGCCGGGACGGTGCCCCCGCAGGCCCCCGGCCCGGCGGGCAGCGCCGTCCCCGCCCCCTGACGCCCTCCACGAGGAGACCGGTGGCCGGTCAGGTGAGGTCGACGGGGACCGTGCGGCCCTCGCGGGCGGACAGTTCCGCGGCGTCGGCCAGCAGCAGCGCGGCGCGGCCGTCCTCGAACCCCGGGCTGGGGTTCGAGGACGTGTCCTCGCCGCGGACCGTCGCGATGAACGCGGCCAGCTCGAGCTCGTAGGCGTCCCGGTAGCGCTCCAGGAAGAACCGGCGGTACGGCTCGCCGGTGGCGCTGGAGGTGGCCGTGGAGGCGCGCACGAGCGTCGGGGTGACGTTCCCGACCTCCAGCAGCCCGCCGGGCCCGAACGCCTCGACCCGCTGGTCGTAGCCGCAGGCGGAGTGCCGGGAGTTGGTGATGGTGACGGATTCCCCGCCCGCCCCGACGAGCGTCACGACCGCGGCGTCGAAGTCGCCCGCGGCGGCGATGCCGTCGCTGAACTGCCGCAACCCCACCGCGGTGACGGACACGACGTCCGGCACGAACCAGCGGGCCGTGTCGAAGTCGTGGATCGTCATGTCGCGGAAGATCCCGCCGGAGACCGCCACGTACTCCGCCGGCGGCGGCTCGGGGTCGCGGCTGGTGATGGCCAGGTGCTCCAGGCGCCCGACCTCCCCGGCCGCCACGCGGCGGCGCAGTTCGGCGAAGTGCGGGTCGAACCGCCGGTTGAACCCCAGCACGACGGGCCGGGGCGCGGTCCGCGCCCGGTCGCGGACCGCGTCGACGCGCGTGATGTCGAGGTCGATCGGTTTCTCGCACAGCACGGCCTTGCCCGCGTCGAGGGCCGCGGTGAGCAGCTCGACGTGGGTGGGGGTGGGGGAGGCGATGACGACGGCGTCGACGTCGTCGGCGGCGATCGCCGCGAACGGGTCGGTCGTGGCGCGCCCGCCGTACCGGGCCGCGGTCCGCTCGGCGCCGGCCGCGACCGCGTCGGCGGCGACCGTCAGCACGGCGTCCTCGCTGCGGTGGATGGACGCGGCGTGGACCTGGCCGATGCGGCCGGTGCCGAGCAGGGCGAAGCGGACGGGCTGGGACATCGCTGTCCTTCCAGGAGCCGGGTCTGGACCGGTCCAAAGAGTAGGGACGCCGCCCGGCCCGGTCAACGGGCACCCCTCACGCGGCCTTCACGCGGCGCGGGTCAGCTCCACCGCCTCCGCGACCATCCCCGCCGGCCCCCGCGCCGCGGTCGTCGCCCGCTGCCAGTCGGTCCCCGTGCCCCGCTCCCACAGGGCCGCCAGCCCCTCCCTCACGACACCCTCGTCACCGTCGTCGCGCAGCGCCGCGCCCACGTGGTCCAGCAACTGCCCCACGACCTCCCGCGCCGGCGCCGGGCGCCCCGTGCGCGGGGAGACCAGGACCCCGCCGAGCCCGTCGTGCCCGGCCCGCCACGCGGCCGCGCGCAGCTCCGCGACCGACACGTCCGGCACGCCCCGCCCGTCGGCCGCCTCCCGCGCCGCGGTCTCCACCAACCCCCGCACCAGCGCCGCCAGCAGCACCGCGTCGCCGACCCGCAGGCACACGTCGGCCACCCGGACCTCCACGGTCGGCTGCGTCGCCGAGACCCGCGCGTCGTAGTACAGCTGCCCCGCGTCCAGCGGGACCCCCGTCGCCAGCAGCCGCTCCGCGGCCCGGTCGTACCCGGCCGCGTCCCCGAACGCCTCCGTCGGGCCCGCCGTCGGCCAGCGGTCCCACACCCGCGACCGGTAGGAGGCGTACCCGGACTCCTCGCCCTGCCAGTACGGGGAGTTCGACGACAGGGCCAGCAGCACCGCCGTCCACGGCCGCACCCGGTCCACCACCGCGACGGCCTCGTCCCGGTCCGGGACCTCCACGTGCACGTGGCAGCCGCACGTCAGCTGCTCGCGGGCCAGCAGCCCGTACTGCTCCACCAGCAACCCGTAGCGCTCACCCGGCGTCACCACCGGGTCGGTCGGCATCGGGTGGGTCGCCAGCGCCAGCAACCGGCTGCCGGTGCCCTCCGCCAGCCCCGCGATCCGCGCCCGCCGCGCGCCCAGGTCCGCCAGCACGTCGGCCAGGTCCGTGTGCGGGGCGGTGCCGCTCTCCACCTGCTGGCGCTGCAGCTCCGTCTGCTCCGCCGCCGCCGCCGCGACGGCGGGACCGTCCAGCCGGGCCCGTCCCGTCCCCGGGTCGACCAGCAGGAACTCCTCCTCCACACCGACGCGTCGCACACCGTGATCGTGGGACGTCCGCGCGCTCACCGCACCCCGGAGCCCGTCGCGCCCCTCACAGCAGGCGCCGCGCCGCCGCCCACCGGGTCAGCTCGTTGCGGTTGGACAGCTGCAGCTTGCGCAGCACCGCCGACACGTGCGTCTCGACGGTCTTGACGGAGATGAACAACTCCTTCGCGACCTCCTTGTACGCGTAGCCGCGCGCGATGAGCCGCATGACCTCACGCTCGCGGGCCGAGAGCCGGTCCAGCTCGTCGTCGGCCGCGGCGACCTCCCCGGCCCCCGCGCCGAACGCGTCGAGGACGAAACCCGCCAGCCGCGGGGAGAACACCGCGTCCCCGTCGGCGACGCGGCGCACGGCCGCCGCCAGCTCGTCCCCGCTGATCGTCTTCGTGACGTAACCGCGCGCGCCGCGCCGAATCACGGCGATGACGTCGTCGGCCGCGTCGGACACCGACAGCGCCAGGAACCGCACCGGGGGCGTCGCGGACAGCAGGTGCGCCGACCGCGCGAGCACCTGCGCGCCGCCCGACCCCGCACCCGGCGCCGGGTTCTCGTCCGGGCCCGCGGGCAGGTGGACGTCCAGCAGCACGACGTCGGGCCGCAACCGCTCGACCGCCGCCACGGCCCCGGCGACGTCGGCGGCCTCGCCCACGACCTCCAGGTCGCCCGCGGTGGACAGTTCCGCGCGCACCCCCGAGCGCACCATGCGGTGGTCGTCGACGACCAGGACCCTGATCAAGCGTTCCCCCCCGGAACCCGCAACGTGACCTCCGTGCCGCCGTCGGCGGGCCGGCGGATCGAGGCCGACCCCCCGGCGCGCTGCATGCGGCCGATGATGGACTCCCGCACCCCGAGGCGGTCGCCGGGGATCTGGTCAAGGTCGAAACCCCGCCCGCGGTCGCGCACGAACACCTCCACCGCCGGGCCCACCGGCTCCCCGTACAGCGACACCGTGCCCCCCGCGTGCCGCCCCGCGTTCAGCAGCGCCTCGCGCGCGGCCTGGGCCAACGCGGACAGCCCGCGGTCCAGTTCCCGGTTGTCCAGGTCGCCGACGAGGACGACCTCCACGACGGCCCCCGAGACGTCCTCCACCTCGCTGGCCGCGGCCCGCAGCGCCGCCCCCAGCGTCCCGGCCGCCGTGCCGTGGTCGCCGTACAACCACTGCCGCAGCTCACGTTCCTGGCGGCGGGCCAGCCGGGCGACCTCCCCGGGGTCCGCCGAGCGCTTCTGGATGAGGGCCAGCGTCTGCAGCACCGAGTCGTGGACGTGGGCGGCGAACTCGGCGCGCTGCTGCTCGCGGGCCAGCGCGGCCCGCTCGGCGCCCAGGTCCTGCCACAGCCGCACCACCCACGGCGCCAGGACCAGCCCCACACCGCCCAGCACGACCGCCCCGGCCAGCGTCGACTGCCAGAACGTTCCGACGTCGCCGACGAGGACCACGACGAGCCCGGCGCCCACGACGACGAGGGAGGCCCCCACCAGGACGCGCAGCACCGCCCCGCGGCCGTCGGTCGACCCCTCCACGAGCCGGCGCCGCCGCGTCGCGTCGAGCTGGCTCCAGGCCAGCACCACGCCCGCGCCGCCGATGAGCAGCGGCACCACGAAACGCGCCGAACCGTGCACGAGGTTCATCGCCGGGACGAGCCCCACCCCCACCACGAGCGCCACGCCGACCAGCGCGTTGCGGTGGGCCAGCACCCACCCGGCCGGGTCGGGGCGCTGCGCGGGCGGCAGCTCCAGGTGCTCCTCGTCGGTCAGCAGCAACCACAGGACGAGGTACAGGACGACGCCGAAACCCCCCAGGAACACCGCGGCCAGGAACGCCGCGCGGACCCGGGCCGGCGGCAGCCCGGTGTGCTCGGCGACCCCGGCGGCCACCCCCGCCACCCGCCGCTGCCCGGTCCGCCGCAGCAGCGGCGGGCGGACCACCGGCCCCGCCGGGATCGTCTGCGTGCTCACGCCCCGATCGTGGCACGCGGCCGCGCCCCCGGGGATCCCCCGGGGGTCGGGTTCAGGGTCGGCTCAGGGTCGTCCCCGATGTGCCCGGGGCACCCCGCCGAGCAGTCTGGGGACATGACCTCGACCGAGCACCTCAGCTTCGACAAGGCCGGTTCCGCGAACGGTTCCGGGCACACCACCGACCAGGAGACCCCGATGACCGAGACCACCGGCGAACCCGCCACCCGCACCGCCGCCGACCGCTTCTTCGGCGCGGTCCGCCGCACCCGCCTCGTCCGCAGCCGCGACCGCTGGATCGCCGGTGTCGCCGGCGGCGTGGCCGAGCGGGCCGGGGTGAACCCGAACGTCGTGCGCGTCGCGTTCCTCGTCCTGTCGCTGTTCGGCGGCATCGGCCTGGGCCTGTACGGGCTGGCGTGGCTGCTGCTGCCCGACGCCACCGGCCGCATCGAGGCCCAGCAGGCCGTCCAGCGCGGTGACGTCTCCGGCGCCCTCGTCCTGGCCGTCGGCCTCGTCGTGCTCGACCTCGTCGTGGGCAACGGCCTGCTCGGGCTCGGCTGGGTCTTCTGACCCCGGGCACCGGTCGCACCGAGGAGTGGGAGGGTCGACCCGTGAGCACCCCGACGCGCCAGGACGCGAAGGTCTTCGCGGCCGTCCGCTCCTGCGGCGTCCAGCGCTCGCAGGACCGGTGGTTCGCGGGCATCTGCGGGGGCCTGGCCGAACGCCTCGACGTGGACCCGCTGCTGGTCCGCGGGGTCCTCGTCGCGCTGACCGCCGTGGGCGGGCTGGGGCTGGCGCTGTACGGCGCCTGCTGGCTGCTGCTGCCCGACGGCCGCCCCGAGGCCGGGGGCCGCATCGAGGCCGAGGCCGTCCTGCGCGGCGACGTGTCCGGCGCCGCCTGGCTGTCCGGCGCGCTCGTCGTCGCCGACCTGTCCCTGCCCCGCACCCTCCTGGGGGCCTTCAACGCCGAGTGGCGCGGCCCCGGCTGGGGTTTCCTCGTCACCGGTCTGGTCGCCCTCCTCGGCTGGTGGCTGCTGCGCGGTTTCACCGTCCCCCGCCGCGTGCCGCCCACCCGGCCGGTCTCGCTCGTCAAGGAGACCGCTGCGCCGCGCGCGGTGAGCGAACCCCAGGCGGGTTTCGGCTCGCCCACCGAGCGGCGCGCCGCGGCCCGCGAGGAAGCCCGCGCCACGGCCCGCGCGGCCGCCGAGCTCGCCCGGGAGGAGGCTCACCGCAAGGCCGAGGAGGCCCGGGAGAGGGCCCGCGAGCAGGCCGAGCGCGCCCGCGCCCGGCAGCGCCCGGGCTCCCCGCTGCTGGGGGCCGCGGTGGTCGGCCTCGCGCTGCTCGCCGCCGGCGGTGTCCTCGTCGCCGGCCTGCTCACCGACCCGCCCGGCCGCACCCTGCCGCTCGCGCTGGCCGCCCCCGTCGTCGTCCTGGGCCTCGGCGCCGTCGTGGCCGGCCTGCGCGGACGGCGCACCGCCCTCGTCGGGCTGGCCTGGCCGCTGGCGCTGTGCGCCGTCGCCACCTCCGTCGTGCCGCCGTCGTCGCAGTGGACGTGGCAGGTGGACCGCGCGTGGACGCCCACCGCGACGGCCGGTGCCGAGGAGGGGCTGAGCTCGGCCGTCGGGCTGCTGACCGTCGACCCCGGCCGCCTCGACGGGGACGCGACCGCCACCGTGGCCGCCGGCCGGCTCGACGTGGTCGTCCCCCCGGACGCCACGCTGCTCGTCGACGTCACCGTCTTGGCCGGGTCCCTGCGCTGGGCCGAGGGCGACGACGTCGTCGAGGTCGGCGCGCAGGCCGGCGCGGAGCAGCGGGACGGGGCGGACGTCGTGCGGGGCGGGCTGGACGTGCGCACCGTCCTGGCCGTCGGCCCCGGCGCCCGCGCCCTCGCCGACGCCGTCCAGGTCCGCGGCGACGACCCCGACGACTGGACCGTCCCGGCCGGGACCCCCGGGCTGCGGGCCGCGACGTGGGCCGGTGAGGTCCGCGTCGGCGCAGCCGGTTCGACCACCCTGGAGCAGCCGTGAACGCCACCGGCACCACCCCCGACCCGACCCCCGACCCGACCCCCGACCCGACCCCCGACCCGACCCCCCGCACGACCCCCCGCCCGGCCGCTCCGCGCGGCCCGAACGTGGGCGCCGTCCTCGGCGGGCTCGCCCTCGCCGCCGTCGCCGTCGCCGTCGGGCTGCACGAGCTGTTCGGCCTCGCCTGGGACTGGAGGTACTGGGCCGCGGGCGTCCTCGTGCTCGCCGGTTCCGGCGTCGCCGTCAGCGCGGTCGTCCGCGCGGCCCTCCACGGCGACGGCTGCGGCCGGTCCCGGTAGCGTCCGGTCCGTGGAGCACTCCGTGGGTTCGGTGGCGGTCGAGGAGAACTGGGGCCGGCTGGAGGACGGGACACCCGTCGGGCGCTGGGTCCTGGACGACGGGACGGTGGCGGTCGGGCTCGTCGAGCACGGCGCGCGCATCCAGTCCGTGCGGGCCCCCGACCGCGACGGCGTCCGCGCCGACGTCGCGCTCGGGTTCGCCGACCTCGCCCCCTACACCGGCAAGGGCCGCTCCTTCGGGGCCACGATCGGCCGGTTCGCCAACCGCATCGCCGGCGGCGCGTTCGTCCTGGACGGGCAGGCCGTCCAGATCCCCCCGACCGACCGGGGCAACGCGATCCACGGTGGGCCGCACCCGTTCTCGGAGGCCCGGTGGAGCGCCCACCCCGTCGAGGGCGCCTGCGGCGTCCGGTTCTCGCTGCTCAGCCCCGACGGCGACAACGGGTTCCCCGGGGCGCTGTCGGTGCACGTCACGTACGTGCTGCACGGGGGGCGGCTGACGGTGGAGTACGAGGCGACCACGGACGCGACGACCGTCCTGAACCTCACCAACCACGCCTACTGGAACCTGGCGGGCGACGGGTCGGGGACGGTCGACGCCCACCTCGTGCAGGTCGCCGCCGACACGTTCCTGCCGCTGGACCCGACGGGCCTGCCGACGGGGGAGTTCCGCGCCGTCGAGGGCACGCCGTTCGACCTGCGCGAGGCCGTCCCCGTCGGGTACCGCGTCGACGCCGACGACGAGCAGCTCGTCCTCGGCAAGGGTTTCGACCACTGCTACGTGCTCGCCGACGTCCCCGGCGGCCGGCGGGGGGCGACGTTCGCGGCGCGGGTCCACGAACCCGTCTCCGGCCGCACCCTGGAGGTGTGGACCGACCAGCCGGGCGTCCAGTTCTTCACGGGCGGTTCGCTGGCCGGGACGCTCGTCGGCAAGGCGGGCGCGACGTACGGGCCGCGCGCCGGGCTCGCGCTGGAGACCCAGGCCTTCCCGGACGCCCCCAACCACCCGGAGTTCCCGACGACGGTGCTGCTGCCGGGCGAGGAGTTCAGCAGCGTCACCGAGTTCCGCTTCTCCGTCTCCTGACCCGGCCGCCGCTCAGCCCGCGCGGACGGGCAGCGTCACGGCCAGGTCGTACAGCCGCGTCGTCTGCGTGGGGCGCTCGTTGTCGTCGCTGACCAGCAGCACCGACAGCCGCCGGTCGCCCTGGTTGGCCAGGACCGTCATGCCCTCGACGTTGTCCAGCAACGGGTTCAGCTGCGGCTGCTCGGCCGTCGCGCCCAGCGCCGGGCAGGTGACGAGGTCGGCCAGCAGCGTCTTGGGCAGCGCCTCGTCCCCGGTCAGCACGGGGACCGCGCTGACGTCGGTGCCGGTCGCGGGGTCGGTGACGTACAGCCGCACGGTGTTCCCGACCTGCGCGAGGAACTCCCGCTCCAGGACCAGCAGCCGCCCGTCGGGCGTCGCGGCGACCTCGGGGACCCCCAGGCCGGGGTCCACCTGGTAGGCGTACTGCGCGCCCGGCTCGAACGGCGCGTCCAGCGCCGCGCGGTGCCAGGTCTGGAGGCGGACCTCGCGGTCGGGGTCGCCGACGAGCCCCTGCTCCAGGCCGGAGAACAGCGTCAGCCCGTCCGCCGACAGCGTCAGGCTCTCCAGGGACAGGTTCTCCTGCGCCCGGCCCCGCGGGGCGGTGCGGAAGTCGGCGGGGACCTCCAGGCTGCCCAGGACCCGCCCGTCGCGGGCGTGGTGCCGGATCGCCGGGCCCACCTCCGAGGACACCCACAGCGTGCCGTCGCGGTCGACGACGAGACCCTCGCTGTCCAGCTCACCGCCCTGCTCGTCGCGCAGCGCCACCACCCCGACCGGTTCGCGGGTCGTGCCGTCGAGGGTGAACAGCTGAGAGCGGTCCGACAGGGCCAGCAGCGACCCGTCGGAGGTGCGGCCCAGCGCGGACAGGCCCGCGACGGGCTGCCCGCCGGAGGTCGTCTCGTCGAGCCGGTCGGAGAACCCGCTGAGCGCCACGGAGGCGCTGCACCGGGCGGGGGCGGCGCGCGTGGCGGAGGGGGAGGGCGCGGCGGAGGCCGCGGTGACGGCGGTGACGGGGACCAGGACGGTGGCCGCGACGAGGGCGGCGAGGCTTCTCCTCACAGCGCACGAAACTAGGAGGGTGGCGGGGACCACCCGGTGACGCCGGGGCGAAGGGACGGCGAACTCATCCCCGGCTGGGGTCGCGGGCCCACTCCGGCACGGCCGACAGCCGCTGGAACTCCTCGTGGCGCCGGCGCAGGCCGACGGTCGCCGGCAGCGACAGCAGCGCCGCCCCCACGACCAGCGTGATCCGCAGGGGCAGCGGCCACGGCCCGCGGTCGACGTCCACCGACGCCACCGGGACCGCCCGCGGCAGCAGGGCCGTGGCCAGGGACAGGTCCGACACCGCGTACCCCCCGGCGCCCGTCGGCACCGCGAAGAACGACGACGACGCGCTCGTGCGGACGTCCGTGCGCTCGACCCGGACCAGCCCCGGCTCCCCGCCGCTCACCCCGCCCGTCGCGGCCTCGTGCACGACGACGTCACCGGACAGCCACCCGAGGACGTCGCCGCGGCCGGTCACGGGCGGGGGAGCGGACCGGCCGGGGGCGGTGGGGACGAAGTCCAGCCGCCGGCCGGCGTCGGAGACGGCGATGAGCTGCCCGTCCGGCGACCAGGCCGCCCCGCCGGACAGGGTCTCTCCGGCCGGGACGGGCAGGTCGTCCCCGGCCCCCGTGGCCGGGTCGACGACGCGCAGGACGTCCGCACCCGGCGCCTGCAGGGCCAGCCGGGAACCGTCGGGGGAGAACGCGGCCGCGGCGACGTCCCCGGCCCCCGGGACGGCCGTCGCGCGGCGGGTGCCGACGTCGAACACGAACAGCGGGCCGGCGGGGTCGGCCGTCGTGGCGTCCGCCCCCACGTAGGCCAGCCGCCTGCTGTCCGGGCTCCACGCCAGGGGCACGACGCCCGGCGCCCCGGGGACCACGTGCTCGCGGGTCTGGCCCGTGCCCACGTCGACGAGCGCGACCTCCGAACCCCCGGTGGTCGTGCGCCGCGTCCCGACCGCGACCGTGCGGCCGTCGGGGGACAGGCTCACCGGGACCGGGCGCGCCGCGCGGGCCGGCGGGCGCGTCGTGACGGTCCCGGTGGTGAGCCGGCGGACGGTGCCGCCGTCGTCGCCCACCACGACGGTGCGCGGCAGGTCGCCGACCATCGGCCCGGTCCCCTGCCGGTACAGGACGAGCGCGCGGCCCACGGGGTTGGTGGCCAGCGCGGCCGTCATCCGGCTGGGGCCGGGGAGCTCCTGCGGGACGGTCGCGCGGGCCGCCGCGCGGCGGTGCGAGGGGAGCGCCGCGAACGCCAGGACGGTGGCGACCCCGACGAGGAGGACGCAGAACGCCACGACGAGGGGTAGCCGGCGCGAGCTCATGCCTCAGCTTCACCCCACCGGTCCGGTCCAGCCAGTCGTCGGGTGGCGCTCCCCGTGCGCGGGCTCCCGCCGTCCGGCACGGTGGGCCGGTGCCCGAAGGTGACACCGTCTTCCTGCTGGCCCGCAGGCTCGACGCCCGGCTGACCGGCCTGGCGGTCCGGCGCAGCGACCTGCGCGTCCCCCGCTTCGCGACGGCCGACCTGCGGGGCGCGCGCATCGCGGGGACCGTCTCGCGCGGCAAGCACCTGCTGACGCGCTTCGACCCGGCCGACAGCGACCTGCCCGGGCCCACGACCCTGCACACCCACCTGCGCATGGACGGGGAGTGGACGGTGCTCGGGCCCGGCAAGCGGCCACCGGCCCGGTTGTGGCCGGACGTGCGGGTGCTGCTGGCCACCGACGGCCCGACCGCGCTGGCGCTGCGGATGCCCGTCGTGGAGCTCCTGCCGACCGACCGGGAGGGTGACGTGGTGGGGCACCTGGGCCCGGACCTGCTCGACGCCTCCCGCACCGTGGACGACCGGGTCGCGGCCGCCGTGGCGAACCTGGCCCGCCGTCCCGAGCGGGGGCTGAAGGCCGCGCTGCTGGACCAGCGCAACCTCGCGGGCCTGGGGAACCTGTGGGCCGACGAGCTGTGCTTCCTGCGCGGCCGGTCGCCGTGGACGCCGGTCGGGGAGATCGGCCTGGAGCCGCTCGTGCGGCTGGCCGTGAAGCTGCTGACGTTCTCCGTCGGCCCGTCCGGGGCGCCGCAGGTCACGACGGGCGACACCCGGCCGGGGCGGCAGCACTGGGTGTCGGGCCGGGCGGGCAAGCCGTGCCTGCGCTGCGGGACGACGGTGCAGGTGCGCGCGGAGGTCCCCGGGGACCCCGAGCAGCGCCGGACGTGGTGGTGCCCGCACTGCCAGCCGGGCCCGCCCGCGCCACCGGGGTGAACGCGCGGTGACGCGCACCGGCCCACCGGACGGGGCAGGTGAACAGTCGATGACGGTTGGGCCCCCGCGGGCGTGAAGTGGTCAGGAGGGGCCGGGAACCCGAACTAGGGTTCCTCCCGTCCAGCCCACTCCTTCCTGGGAGGAGGTCGCGTTGACGACCCTCCACCAGGTTCCCGCAGCGCGCCACCGGAGAACCCCGTGGACGTCGTGGGGAACCTTCCTGCTCCTCGCTGGGCCCAACGTCGCGCTCCTCGTCCTGTTCGTCTACAAACCCCTCGTCCAGAACGTGCAGTACTCGCTGCTGCACTGGAACCTGGGGTCGGACCGGGCGACCCCCGTCGGCCTGCAGAACTACGTGAACTACTTCCAGGACCCCCGGACGCCCTCGGTCCTGCTGACGACGCTCGTCTTCGCGGTCGTCACGGTCGGCGGCTGCATGGCCCTGGGGCTGGCGACGGCCCGGCTCCTGGACCGCCGGCTGCGGGGGCGCACGTTCGTCCGCGCCGTCGTCTTCGCGCCCTACGTCCTGTCCGGCGTCGCGGTCGGCATGTGCTGGCTGTTCGTGTTCGACCCGCAGTACGGGCTGGTGTCCGGCCTGCTGCGCGCGGTCGGGATCGCGTCGCCGAACTGGTACAACGACCCCGACTGGGCGCTGGCCATGGTCTGCATCGTGTACCTGTGGAAGTACGTCGGCTACGTCGCGATCATCTACCTGGCTGCGCTGCAGTCGGTCCCGGCGGACCTGCTGGAGGCCGCGCAGATCGACGGGGCCTCCCCGCTGCGGCAGTTCTGGTCGATCGTGTTCCCGCTGCTGTCGCCCACGACGTTCTTCCTGGGCGTCACGGTGTTCATCGAGTCCAACGCCGGTGGGTCCTTCGACATCATCCGCGCCATGACGAAGGGCGGGCCCCTGGAGGGCACGACCACGATGGTCTACCAGGTCTACCAGGAGGCGTTCGTGGACGGTTCCGCCGGCTACGCCTCGGCCATCGCCACCCTGCTGTTCCTCGCCCTGCTCGTCGTGACGGTCGTCCAGATGGTCGTCGTCGAACGGAAGGTGCACTACCGGTGAGCGTGGAGACGAAGACGACGTCGGGGTCGGGCCGCATCCCCGCTCCCCGTCCCTCCGGCCGGGAACCGCGGGGACCGGAGCGCCGCGTCGACGTGCTCGGGTACGCCGGCCTCGTCGTGGCCGCGCTCGTCATGGTCGTGCCGATGCTGTGGGTGCTGCTGGCGTCCTTCAAGCAGCGCGACGAGATCTACACGATCCCGGCGCGCTGGCTGCCGGGCGCCCTGCACTGGCAGAACTACGCCGACGTCTTCGCGACCGTCCCGTTCGCCCACTTCCTGCTCAACAGCGTCATCACGACGGTGCTGGGCGCGGGGCTCAAGGTCGTCCTCGGCCTGATGTGCGCGTACGCCCTGGTGTTCGTGGAGTTCCCCGCCAAGCGGATCGTGTTCCTCCTCGTGCTGGCCGCCCTCATGGTCCCCCCGCAGGTCACGCTCATCCCGAACTACACGCTCATCGCGCAGCTCGGCTGGCTGAACAGCTACCAGGGCATCGTCCTGCCGGGGCTGGCGAGCTCGCTCGGGACGTTCCTGTTCCGGCAGCACTTCCAGACCCTGCCGGTCTCGGTCCTGGAGGCCGCGACCCTCGACGGTGCGGGGCACTGGCGGCGGCTGTGGCAGTTCGTCGTGCCGCTGTCCGCGCCCACCGTCTCGGCGGTCGCCCTCGTCTCGGTCGTCAGCGAGTGGAACCAGTACCTGTGGCCGCTGCTGGTGACCGACCGCGCGGACATGATGACGCTGCCGGTGGGGCTGACCCTGCTGCAGAACAACGACGGCATCACCAACTGGGGTGTCCTCATGGCCGGCACCGTCCTGGTGATGCTGCCCGTCCTGCTCGTCTTCCTCTTCTTCCAGCGCCGCCTCGTGGCCGGTCTCGCCGCCGGCGCGCTGGCCAACTGATCCACCGAGAACCAGGAGAAACCCGTGAACAGCTCGTCCTTCGTGGTGCCCCGGCGCGGGGTCCTCGGCCTCGCCGGTCTCGGTGCCGCCGCCCTCGGCGCCGCCGCCTGCTCCGGCCCCTCGACCGCCGCCTCCGACGACGGCACCGCTGCGGCGTCCTCGACCGACTGGTCGAAGGTCACCCCCGCGGGCACCGTCACCGTCTGGACGAACCACCCGGGGTCCTCCCAGGCCGTCGAGGCGGAGTTCCTGACCCGCTGGGCGAAGGAGAACCCCGACATCGACGTCGAGTTCGTCACTGCCGGCGCGAACTACGACGAGATCTCGCAGAAGTTCCAGGCCGCCCTCACCGGCGCCGACCTGCCCGACCTGGTGCTGCTGAGCGACGTCTGGTGGTTCCGCTACGCCCTCAACGAGCAGCTCGCCCCGCTCAAGGAGCTGCTGCCCGCGGCCGGGGTGGACACGGCCAACTACCAGCAGGGCCTGTTCGCCGACTACCAGTACGACGGTGAGCAGTGGGCCGTCCCGTACTGCCGCTCCACGCCGGTCTTCTACTACAACAAGGCGCACTGGGCGGCGGCCGGGCTGCCCGACCGCGGCCCGCAGACCTGGGACGAGTTCGCGCAGTGGCTGCCGAAGCTCAAGGCCGCGGGCACGGGGGCGCAGGCCCCCTACGGGCTGGGCAAGGGCACCGGTAACGCGTCCTGGATCTTCCAGAACCTGATCTGGGGGATGGGCGGCGCCCTGTCCGACGAGTGGACCATGACCGTCGACAGCGCCGAGGTCCTCGCGGCCAGCGACTACCTGCGGAACTACGTCATCTCCGGCTGGGCCGCGGTGTCCTCCTCCGACCAGGCCTCCGACTTCGGCGCGGGCCTGTACTCCTCGGTCATCGCGTCCACCGGCTCGCTGTCGGGCATCCTCAAGGCCGCGAACTTCGAGGTCGGCAACGCCTTCCTGCCCGGCGGCACCGCCGGGCAGTTCACGCCGACCGGCGGGGCCGGGTTCGCGATCCCCGCCAAGCGCACGCCCGAGCAGCAGCTCGCCGCGGCGAAGTTCCTGGCGTTCCTCGCCGAGGACGACAACACCGCCTACTTCTCCCAGAACACCGGCTACATGCCCGTTACCACGGGCGCCGTGGACTCCGCCACGATGCAGGAGGTCTACGCGCAGACGCCGCTGTTCAAGACCGCCGTCGACCAGCTGGAGAACGTCCGCAAGCAGGACAACGCGCGCGTGTTCGTCCCCGGCGGCGACCAGTCCACGGTGACGGCGTGGGAGAAGGTCATGCTGCAGGGGACCCCCTCGAAGGACGCCTGGGGCACCGCGCAGCAGGAGGTCCAGCGGTCCTACGAGGCGGACGTCGAGCCGCTGCTGAAGTCCTGACCCGGACGACTGGGAGCCCGGAACCGTGACCCGACCGCTCGTCATCGCCCACCGCGGCTACTCCGCCGCGGCCCCGGAGAACACCCTCGCCGCGTTCGAGGCGGCCCTGCGCGCCGGCGCCGACCTCCTCGAGCTCGACGTGCGGCTCGACGCCGACGGGGTGCCCGTCGTGCTCCACGACGACACCCTCGACCGCACCTCGGACACCGCCGGTGCGGTCGGGGACCTCACCGGCGCGGCCCTGCGCTCCGTCGACGCCGGGGCGTGGTTCGCCCCGGCGTTCGCCGGGCAGCGCGTCCCGACGCTGCGCGAGGTCGTCGACGTCGTGGCCCGGTCCGGCTCCGCCGGGCTGCTGGTGGAGTTCAAGGGCGCGTGGACGCCGGCCGACGCGGCCGGAGCGGTCGCGTCCCTGCGGACGGCCGGGGTGGCCGCACGCAGCGTCGTCCAGAGCTTCGACCGCGGCACCGTGGCGGCCCTGCGCGACGTCGCCCCCGACGTCCGCCGGGCGCTGCTGGTGCTCCACCCGGGCCCGGTCGAGCCCGACGAGCTGGAGCAGTCGTTCCGGGACCTGGCGGGCGACCCGTTCACGGCGCTGTCCACCCCGACCGGGGTGGCGCGCGAGCAGGCCGCCCGCGCCGTGGCCGAGCTCGGTGTCGTCGCGGTGAACCCGTACGCCGCCGCGCTCGTCGCCAGCCCGCACGTCGTCGCCGAGTACCACGCGGCGGGGGTGGCGACGTACCCCTACACCGTCGACGAGCCCCGGTTGTGGGCCGACCTGCTCCGCCACCGGGTCGACGGGATCATCACGAACGACCCCGGGCGGCTCCGCGGGTTCCTCGACGCGCGCGAGGTCCGCGCCACGCAGGACGGGGCCCTCGAGGACCGGCAGGAGCTCACGCTGGCGGCGACCCGGCAGGGTCACGCCGCCGCGCGGCTCACCCCCGCCTGACCACCCCGCGGTGATCGAGCACGGAAGTGCTCGATCACCGGGGGTTCAGGAGGCGGTGAGGGGGGCGGGGTCGGAGAACTCCAGCGCGCCGTCCTCGCCGACGCGGGCCCGCACGACCTGCGAGTACCCCTCGGCGACGAGCGCGTCGAACAGCGGCTGCAGGCGCTTGGCCTGCTTCACGAGCGCGACCCGCGCGCCCGTCGCCCGCAGCTCCGCCTGCCGGCGCAGCAGCGCGCCGGCGTCCGCGCCCGCGGGGTGGACGAGGGCGATCGCCCCGGCCGGGTCCGCGGGCAGCGCGAGCTCGTCGATGATCCGCTCGAACCCGATGGAGAACCCCGCGGCGGGCAGGTCGCGGCCGGAGAAGCGGCCGACCATGTTGTCGTAGCGGCCGCCGCCGGCGATCGACGAGCCGCCGGTGGGCAGCGACATCTCGAAGATGGGGCCCGTGTAGTACCCCATGCCGCGCACGAGCGTGACGTCGAACTGCACGTCCAGGTCCGGGGCGGAGACCGCCAGCGCCGCGGCGATCCCCTGGAGCCGCTCGACCGACTCCGCGGGCACGGCCTCGGGCAGCGCGCCGTCGCCGAGCCGGGCCACGTCCCGCAGGGGGAGCAGACCGGTCAGCGACTTCTCCAGCGCCGCCACCGCGTCCTCGGCGAAACCCTTCGCGCGCAGCTCCGCGAGCACCCCGTCCAGGCCGATCTTGTCGTTCTTGTCGACGGTGACGAGGACGCTGCCGTGGTCGTCGGCGGCGAAACCGCAGCCCTCCAGCAGACCCGTCAGCACACCGCGGTCGTTGAGGCGCAGGGTCGTGCCGGTCAGGCCCAGCCGGGTCAGCGCCGTGTGGGTCGCCGTGACGAGCTCGACCTCGGCGAGGGAGCCGGGCTCGCCGACGATGTCGATGTCGCACTGCACGAACTGGCGGTAGCGGCCCTTCTGCGGCCGCTCGGCCCGCCACACGGGACCGATCTGCAGGGCCTTGAAGGGCATCCGCAGCGCCGCGGCGTTCGAGGCGACGTACCGGGTGAGGGGCACCGTGAGGTCGAAGCGCAGGCCCAGGTCGGCGGCGTCGGCGGGCAGCAGCGGCTCGTCGGCGGGCAGGCCCCGGCGCATGACCTTGAACAGCATCTTCTCGTTCTCCCCGCCCTGCCCGGACTCCAGGCGGGACAGCTCCTCCAGGGCCGGGGTCTCGACCTCGTCGAACCCGAAGGAGCGGTAGACCTCCCGGATCACGTGCAGCGCGTGCTCCCGGCGGGCCTTCTCGACCGGCAGGACGTCGCGCATGCCCCGTGCGGGGACCACCTTGGAAGCCATGGGTCCATCGTAGGGGCCCGGGTGGCGCCGACCTCCTCGCGATCGGGCACGGCACCCCCGCGGTCGGGCACGGCGCGGGGGTGCCGTGCCCGACCACGAGCGGCCGGTCGCCTCAGCGCCCGACGAGGTCCTCCAGCGTCGCGCGGGCGCCCTTGGCGTGCAGGGACGCCAGCGTCGAGGTGTACTCGGCGACGAACGCCTCGTCGTCGACGAGGTCGCCGAACAGGGACCGGTCGGCGATGAAGGCCGTCGGGTCCTCCCGGTTGCGCCGGGCGGTGGCGACGATCCGGTCGGCGATCCGGTCGGAGACCTCGATCGGCTCGCCCTGCTCGTCGACGCCCTCGGCGTAGCGGGCCCAGCTCGCCACGACGGCCGCGGAACGGAAGAACTCCCCGCCGGTGGCGAGCTGCTGCTTGATCACCGGGATGAGCCACTTGGGGATGCGGTCGGAGCTCTCGTTGCACAGCCGGGCGACGGTGTCGCGGACCTCGCCGTTGGAGAACCGGCTGATGAGCTCGTGCCGGTAGGCGTCGAGGTCGATGCCGGGGACGGGGGCCAGCGTGGGGGTCCCCTCGCGCTCCATGTAGCCGAGCAGGAAGCGCGCGAACAGCGGGTCCTGCGCGACGTCGTGCACGAGCCGGTAACCGGCGAGGTAGCCGAAGTAGCACAGGGCCTGGTGGCTGGCGTTGAGCAGCCGCAGCTTCATGAGCTCGTACGGCTCGACGTCGTCGACCACCTGCACCCCGGCGTCCTCGTACGGGGGCCGGCCCAGGCCGAAGTCGTCCTCCAGGACCCACTGCACGAAGGGCTCGCACACGACCGGCCAGGCGTCCTCGACGCCGAACCGCTCGGCCACCTCGGCGCGGTCGGCGTCGGTGGTGCCGGGAGTGATGCGGTCCACCATGGAGTTCGGGAACCGCACCTCCTGCGCGATCCACGCGCCGAGCTCGGCGTCCTTGGCGGTGGCGAAGGCCGTGAACACCTTCCGCGCCACGTGCCCGTTGCCCTGGATGTTGTCGCACGACATGACGGTGAACGGCGGGACCCCGCGGTCGCGGCGGCGGCGCAGGGCCTCGGTGACGAGGCCGAACGTGGTCCGCGGCGCGGCGCCCGCCGCGAGGTCGGCGGCCACCCCCGGCTCGTCGAGGACGAACTCGCCGGTGACGGCGTCGATGTTGTAGCCGCCCTCGGTGACGGTGAGGGACACGATGCGGATGCGCGGGTCGGCCATCACCTCGACCGCGGCGTCGGGGTCGTCGGGGGCGAGGGTGAAGTCGAGGATGGACCCGACCACGCGCGGTTCGCGGGACCCGTCGGGGGCCTTCAGGACGAGGGTGTAGAGCCCGCCCTGGGCGTCCATGACCTCCTTCATCCGCGCGTCGTGCGGCAGGACGCCGAGGCCGCGGATGCCCCAGTCCAGCGCCTTCCCCTCGTTCATGAGCCGGTCGAGGTACATGGCCTGGTGCGCGCGGTGGAAGCCGCCCACGCCGAGGTGGACGATCCCCGGCGTGACCTGCGTGCGGTCGTAGCCCGGGACGGGGACCTCCCGGCCGATCGCGGCGAGGTTGTCGGGGGTCAGCGGCAGGCTCACAGGAGTTCTCCGAACGTCGGGACGATCACTTGACGGCACCCATCGACAGACCCTGCACGAGCTTGTCCTGGGCGGCGAAGCCGGCGACGAGCACGGGCAGCGAGATGACCGTGGCGGCCGCGCACAGCTGGGCCAGGAACAGGCCCTGGCTGGTGACGAAGCCCGTGAGGAACACCGGCGCGGTCCCGGCGATGGTGCCGGTCAGGGTGCGGGCCAGCAGCAGCTCGTTCCAGCTGAAGATGAAGCAGATCAGCGCGGTGGCCGCGACCCCGGGCATGGCGACGGGGCGGACGATGGACCACAGCATCCGGATGAGCCCGGCGCCGTCGATGGAGGCGGCCTCGAGCATCTCCCCGGGCACCTCGGCCAGGAACGACTGCATCATCCAGACGGCGATCGGCAGGTTCATCGACGTGTAGAGGACGATGAGCAGCCAGACGTTGTCCAGCGTGCCGGTGTTCGTGGCGAACAGGTACAGCGGCAGCAGCCCGGCGACCAGCGGCATGAACTTCGTAGACAGGAAGAAGAACATGACGTCGGTCCACTTCTCGACCGGGCGGATCGACAGCGCGAACGCGGCCGGGATCGCCAGGCAGAGCACGAGGAGCGTCGAGATCAGCGAGGCCATCGCGGAGTTCAGCAGCGGCGCCACGGGGCCCGCGGACAGGAAGGACCGGTACCCGTCGAGGGTGAGGGCGGCGGCGATCGAGGGCGGGTTGGTCGCCGCGTCGGGCTCGGAGTGCAGGGACGTCAGGACCATCCACAGCACGGGCAGGACGAACAGGATCCCCACGATCCAGGCCAGGACGCCCCACAGCGGCCTGCTGCGGTTCAGCTCGCGGGCGCGCTGCTCCTTCTTCGACGTCGGGACGTTGGTGCCCGGGAGCGTCGCGGTGACGCTGGCAGTGCTCATCGGCCGGCCTCCTGCTTGAACATGCTCGACACGACGCGCAGGGCGAAGGTCGCGACGATGATGGTGGCGATGACGACGACGACGCCCATCGCCGAGGCCAGCCCGTAGTCGTGGGCCGAGAACACCGTCTGGTAGATGGTGTAGGGCAGGTTCGCGGTGCCCAGCCCGCCGGCGGTGATGGTGAAGACGGCGTCGAAGTTCTGCACGATGTAGATGGCGCCGAGCAGGCCGCCCAGTTCGAGGTACTGGCGCAGGTGCGGGAACGTGAGGTAGCGGAAGATCTGGAAGCCGGTGGCGCCGTCCATGCGGGCGGCCTCCTCGGCGTCGGCGGGCTTGGACTGCAGGCCGGCCAGCAGGATCAGCATCATGAACGGCGTCCACTGCCAGATGAGGGACACCTCGATGGCGATCTTCGGCGCGGCCGACAGCCAGTCCGGCTGCGGGGCGCTGTCGGAGCCGAAGAGCTTCCAGACCGCGTTGAGGACGCCGTTGAGCAGGCCGTAGTTCGGGTTGAACAGGGCGTGCTTCCACAGCAGGGCCGCGGCGATGGGGACGACGAGGAAGGGGGCGATCATCATCGTGCGCACGGCCCCGCGGCCGGCGAACTTCCGGTCCAGCAGCAGGGCGATGAGCATGCCCAGGACGAGGCTGACCAGGACGACGGTGACGGTGAGGACGACGGTGTTCACGACGGCCGAGCGCAGCTGCGCGTTGGTGAAGACGGAGACGTAGTTGCTGACGCCGCCGAAGCCGCGGTCCTGCGGGTAGTACGAGTTCCAGTTCATGAACGAGATGACGATGGTCGCCAGGAACGGCACCTGCGTCACGACGATCGTGAAGATCAGCGCGGGCAGCAGGGGCGCGCGGCGGGCCCAGTCGGCGGCCCGGCGCGCCGAACCGGCCCGGGCCTGAGGCCGGTCCGGGCCCACTGTCGTGTGGTTGTGGGCGGTGCTTGCACTCATGGAAGGACGTCCTTCACGCTGGCGGGAGCCGACGACGGGGGAGTCCGCAGGCCCCCGGAGGACCGGGGGCCCGCGGCGGGAGTCACTTCTTGTACTTGTCGCTGACGAGCTTGGTCGCCAGCTCCTGGCCCTGGTCGCAGGCGTCCTCGACGCTGGTCTGACCGGCGATGGCCGAGGAGACGAACTGGGACACCTGCGTCCCCAGGTCGGCGAACTCGGGGATCGCGATGAACTGGATGCCGGGGGCCGGCCGGGGCTGCACGCCGGGGTTCTCCGGGTTCGCCGCGTTGATGGCGTCCTGGGTCGCCTGGTAGAACGGCGCCGCGGACTGCTGGTAGTCGGCGTTCTCGTACGTCGAGGTGCGCTTGCCGGCGGGCACGGAGGCCCAGCCGATCTGGGACCCGACCAGCTCCTCGTACTTCTGGCTGGAGGCCCAGGAGATGAACTTCCAGGCGTTGTCCTTGCGGGTGGACTTGTTCTGCACGCCCCACGCCCAGGTGTACAGCCAGCCGGAGGAGTCGGTCTTGTTGACCGGGGCGGCGACGTAGCCCATCTTCCCGGCGACGGGGGAGCCGGCCGCGTCGAGGGACCCGGCGGCCGACGTGGCGTCGTACCACATGGCGACCTGCGACTGGGTCATGCCGTTGAGGCACTCGGTGAACCCGGCCTGCGGGGCGCCGGACTCGCCGTGGGCGCGGACGAGGTCGACGTAGAACTTCACGGCCTCGACGAACTCCGGGGCGTTGACCTGCGCGGTCCAGTCCTCGTCGAACCAGGTGCCGCCGAAGGTGTTCACGACGGTCGTCAGCGGGGCGAAGACCTGGCCCCAGCCGGGCTGGCCGCGCAGGGCGATGCCCTTCATGCCCGGCTGCGCGCCGTCGAGCTGGGCGGCGAAGTCGGCCACCTCCTGCCAGGTCGGCTTGTCCGGCATCGTCAGGCCCTTGGCCTCGAAGACGTCCTTGCGGTACATGAGGAAGGAGCTCTCGCCGTAGAACGGCTCGGCGTAGACCTTGCCGTCCTCACCGGTCAGGGCGGTGGCCAGCGGCTTGAGGATGTCGTCCTGGTTGAACTCCGAGTCCGCGGAGATGTAGTCGTCGAGCGGGGCGAGCCAGCCGTTCGTGGAGTAGAACGGGACCTCGTAGTTGGAGATCGAGGCGACGTCGTACTGACCGGCCTGGCTGGAGAACTCCTGGCTGATCTTGTCGCGGACGTCGTTCTCGGGCAGCACGGTGTACTTCACCGTGATGCCGGTCTCCTTGGTGAAGTTGTCCGCGGTGAGCTTCTGCAGGTCCACCATCTGCGGGTTGTTGACCATGATGACGTTGAGGGTCTTGTCGTCCCCGCCGCCACCGCCGCCGCCGCCCGCGCCACCGCCGCCGGCGCCCGAGCAGGCCGACAGGAGCGCCGCGCCACCTACCCCGGCGGCCCCGCCGAGCGCGGCCCTCCGGCTGATGCGCGAAGTGGTGCCGGGCAGGCTCGGGCTCTGACGTCCAGCCATCGTGTCCCCTCCAGTGTCGTCGTCGACGAGGTTCAGGTGTCCGGGGCGCCGTCCGGGCGGTGCCGCCGGTCTTCGACCGTTGCCGCCGCTCATTTGAGCGGGTTAGTCTCAGCTGTGACGATCGTGACTCCTCCACAGGTCACTGTCAACTCGCCCCGCCCCGTTCCACCCCGTCCCCGAGGAAGTGCCATGGCGAAGACGCCCGCGCGCGGTACCGCGTCCCGACGCCTGTCCACCAGCGCCCTGGCGCTGGCGGCCGCAGCGGCCCGGCGCTTCTACGTCGAGGGGCTGACCAAGGTCGAGATCGCCCGCCAGCTGGGCGTCAGCCGCTTCAAGGTCGCCCGCCTGCTCGCCGACGCCCAGGAGGCCGGCCTGGTGCAGATCCAGGTCGTCGTCCCCAGCTCCCTGGACGGCGACCTCGCCGACGCGCTGCGCGAGCGCTTCGGCGTGCGCGCCGCCTACGTCGTGCGCCCCGAGGACGACACCGTGCCCGGGCAGCGCCGCGCCGTCGCCGGGTTCACCGCCGGGCTGCTGGAGGAGAGCGCCACCGCCGACGACGTCGTCGGCCTGGCCTGGGGACGCACCATCTCCCAGCTCGCCGCGCTGCTGTCGGCCGGCCTGGGCTGCCGGTTCGTCCAGCTCTCCGGGGCGCTGCCCCGCCCCGACGTCGAGGAGAGCGCCGTCGAGCTCGTCCGCCGCGCCGCCGAGGCCACCGGGTCCTCCGCCACCACCTTCTACGCCCCCCTCGCCGTCCCCGACGCCGTCACCGCCGACGGCCTGCGCGCGCAGTCGGGCATCAGCGAGGCCCTGGCCGAGCTGGACCGGCTCACCCGGGCCGTCGTCTCGGTCGGGGCCTGGAGCCCGGGGGAGTCGACCGCCCTGGACTCCCTCGGGGACGCCGACCGGCACACCCTGTCGGCCGCCGGCGTCGTCGCCGAGATCACCGGCGTCCTCCTGGGCCGGGACGGCCGGGAGATCGACGCCCTGTCCGACCGGATCGTCGGCGTCACCGGGGCCCAGCTGCGCGCCACGCCCGACGTCGTCGCCATGGCCTGCGGGGACCTGCGCGCCGAGGCCACCGCCGCCGTCCTGCGCAGCGGGATCGTCTCCACCCTCGTGACGCACTCCTCGCTGGCGCGCGCCGTCCTCGAGACGGCCTGAGGGCGGGGCGCTCACCCGTCCGGCGCGGTTCCGCGCGCGGAACCGCGCCGGGCACGGCACGCTCAGGGGATGCGTCTAGGCACGAGCATCTTCCTGATCGCGGTCGGGGCGATCCTGACCTTCGCGGTCACCTTCTCGGTGTCCGGGGTCGACGTCCACACCGTGGGCGTCATCCTCATGCTGGTCGGCGTGCTCGGGATCATCCTCGAGTTCGCCCTGTTCCGGCCCCGCACGCGCCGGACCACGAGCACTACCACCGCCGACCCGCGCTCGGGGACCACGACCCGTCAGACCACCCAGCGCGACCTCTGAGGTCCCCGGAGCGCTCGACCACCGAAGTCCTCGACCACCGAAGTGCTTGATCACCGCGGAGCGGTAGGTCCCGTCCCGCGGTGATCGAGCACTGTCGTGATCAAGCACTGTCGTGATCGAGCACTCCTGTGCCGGAGCGGGTCAGAACCCCGCGACCTCGTGCGGGGCGTAGGGCTCCTCCAGCTCGGCGACCTCCTCGTCGGTCAGCTCCAGGTCCAGCGCCGCCAGCGCGTCGTCGAGGTGGTGCGGCTTCGTCGCGCCCACGATGGGGGCCGTCACCACCGGGTGCTGGGCGACCCACGCGAGCGCGACCTGGGCGCGGGGCACCCCGCGCCGCTCGGCGACGCGGGCCACGGCGGCCACGACGTCGGCGTCGGAGTCCTGGTAGAGCGTCTTGCCGAACTCGTCCTTGTCGGAGCGGTTCGTCGCCTCCGACCAGTCGCGCGTCAGCTTCCCGCGGGCCAGCGGGCTCCACGGGATGACGCCGATGCCCTCGTCGGCGCACAGCGGCAGCATCTCGCGCTCCTCCTCGCGGTAGAGGAGGTTGTAGTGGTTCTGCATGGTGACGAACCGGGTCCAGCCGTTGAGGTCCTGCAGGTGCAGCGCCTTGGCGAACTGCCACGCCCACATGGAGCTGGCGCCCAGGTAGCGGACCTTGCCGGCCTGGACGACGTCGTGCAGGGCCTGCAGCGTCTCCTCCAGCGGGACCGAGGGGTCGAAGCGGTGGATCTGGTAGAGGTCGACGTAGTCGGTGCCCAGGCGGCGCAGGGAGTTGTCGATCTCGGTGAGGATCGCGTGCCGCGACAGGCCCGCGCCGTTGGGCCCGGGGCGCATCCGGTTGAACACCTTGGTGGCGATGACGACCTGGTCGCGCGGCACGGCCCCCAGCAGCACCTTGCCGACGATCTCCTCGCTGGAGCCGTCGGAGTACACGTTGGCGGTGTCGAAGAAGTTGACGCCCGCGTCGAGGGCGCGGTGCAGGAAGGGGGTGCTCTCCTCCTCCGGCAGCGTCCAGGCGTGGCCGCCGCGCGCGGGGTCCCCGTAGCTCATGCAGCCGAGCACGAGCCGGGACACCTCGAGGCCGGTGTGGCCGAGCTTGACGTAGTCCATGGGGCGACTCTGCCCCACGACCGGTCCCGGGGCAGCCGGGACCACCGGTGACCGTTCGATCGGGGCGGATCGATCGATCTTGACCGGGTCGGACGGGCCACGGCACGGTGACGGCACCGAGAACGCCTCGACGACGAGGGGTTCGTGACCCTGTGGAGCCCGCATGAGGACCCGGTTCGCCGTCGTCGGGGGCGGCGTGATCGCCCGCCAGCACGGTCTCGTCCTGCACCAGCTCGCCGAGGAGGCCGAGCTCGTCGCCGTCGTGGACGTGGTGGCCGACCGCGCCCGGGAGCTGGCTGCCGAGCGCGGCGGCCGGCCGTTCACGTCCCTGGAGGAGGCCCTGCGGTCCACGCCGGTCGACGTCGTCGTCGTCTGCACCCCCACCGGGCTGCACGGCGAGGTGGCCCGGGAGGCGCTGGCGGCCGGCAAGCACGTCCTCGTCGAGAAACCCGCCGAGACGACCGTCGAGCGCATCGACGAGCTCATCGCGGCCCGCGACCGCGCCGGCACCCTCGTCGGCGTCGTCTCCCAGCACCGCTTCGACCCCTCCGCGCGGATCGTGCTGGACGCCGTGCGCGCGGGGGAGTTCGGCCGCATCACCTCCGCCGTCGCGAACGTCGACTGGTGGCGGGGGCAGACCTACTACGACTCCGGGCAGTGGCGGGGGACGTGGGCCCTGGACGGCGGGGGCGCCCTCATGAACCAGGGCGTGCACACCGTCGACCTCCTGGTGGCCGCCCTGGGCGAACCGGTCGAGGTGTCCGGGTTCACCGGGACCCTGGCCCACGAGCGCATCGAGGTCGAGGACGTCGCCGTCGGCGTCGTCCGCTTCGCCTCCGGGGCGCTGGCGACCGTCCACGCCTCGACGTCCGTCTACCCGGGGCTGAGCACCCGCCTGCAGGTCCACGGCGACCGGGGGTCGGCGGTCGTCGAGGACGACCGCCTCGTCTACTTCCACGGCACGCCCCCCGGCCAGGAGGCGCCCGAGGCGTTCATGGGCGGGCGCGGGGCCGCGAACCAGGTGCAGCGGTTCGCCGGGCCCGACGGTTCCCTGCCGGCCCCCGTCGTCTCGGTGGCCGGTGCGATGCCGGACGCGCACCTGGACCAGTACCGCGACTTCCTCGCCGCGCTGCGCGGGGAGGGGACCGTGCGGGTGGGGCTGGAGGAGAACCGCCGGGCGGTCGCCGTCATCACCGGCCTGTACGAGTCGCAGCGGACGGGACGGCCGGTGCCGCTGGCCCCCGTCCCGGTGGCGTGAGGAGGGACCGTGACCCGCAGGATCGCCGCGAACCCCATCCCGTACTGGTCGCAGGCCGGCAAGACGCGGGAGGTCTTCGAGCAGGCCTTCACCGACTTCCGGGAGATCGGCTTCACCGCCGTCAAGGCCGACGTGCCCGAGGGCATGCCCGCGGCCGAGTACGCCCGGTGGATCGACGGTTTCGGGTTGAGCCCGTCGATCAGCCTGTTCTCCAGCGCGCTGGACGAGACGGTCGACATGGCGCAGGTGCTGGACCAGGCGCGGCGGTTCGCCGCCACGCAGGCCGAGCTGGGGCTGGACCGCACCATGCTCTCCTCGATGGCGGTCCCCGCCCGGATGGCGCGCCCCGCCGTGGGGGCCGGGTTCGACCGGGGACGGTTCGACCGGGCCGTGGAGAACGCCGGGCGGGTGTGCGAGGTGCTGCTGTCGGAGGGGATCCGGCCGCTGCACCACTCCCACGTCGGCGGGGTGTTCGAGACCGAGGAGGAGGTGACGACGCTGCTGGACACCCTCGGCCCGGACCTGCTGGGTTTCGGGCCCGACACGGGCCACCTGCGCTGGGCCGGGGCCGACCCCGTCGCGCTCGTCCGCCGCTACGCCGACCGCGTCGGCGGCATCCACCTCAAGGACGTGTACCCCGACCACCTGCCGGCGCAGGACGCCACGGGCGGGTACCGGGAGCTCTCCGGCAGCGGGCGGCTGTGGGCCGAACCCGGTCGCGGCGTCCTCGACCTCGGCGCGGTCCTGGCGGCGCTGCCGGACGACTACGACGGCGACTTCATGATCGAGGTCGACCACCCGAGCGTGGGGTCCGTGGCGCTGTCGCACCGCCTCTCGTTCGAGTGGGCCAGGGAGGTGCTGGGCGCCGTGACCGTGGCGTGAGGACGGTCAGCTGAACCACCGCAGCGCGGCGTGACGCGGCGCTGCCGACCCTTCCGCCGGTGGGCGGTCCGTACCGGCGTCGACCCGCGCCACGACGGTAAGCGTTTACCCCTCGTGGTGGGCGCTCGTCGACGGGGCCCGCCCGGACCGGCGGCCGACCGTGCAGGTGACCTCGCAGGTGACATGGCAGGAGCTCGAAGGTGAGATCGAACCCGACCCGTGAGACGACCCGGGGGGCGGCCGTGGCGGCACCGCCCGGACCGGCCGTGACGACCGCGACCACCGCGGCCGCGCGCACCCGCCGCCGCCCCCGGCTGACCCGCGACCAGGCCCTCCTGGTCGTGCTCGGCCTCCCCGGCGCCCTGGCCCTCGTCGTCTTCCACTACGTCCCGCTGCTGGGCAACGTCATCGCCTGGCAGGACTACCAGCCCTACCTCGGGCTCACCGAGTCCGACTGGGTGGGCTGGCAGAACTTCTCCTTCCTCTGGGACGGGAACCCCGAGTTCCGCAACGCGCTGTGGAACACCGTGATCCTGACGATCATCCAGACCGTGCTGATCTTCCCCGTGCCGCTGGCGCTGGCCCTGGTGCTCAACAGCCTGGCGGGGGAGCGGCTCAAGCGGACCCTGCAGTCGATCCTCTACCTGCCGCACTTCCTGTCCTGGGTCATCGTCGTCGCGCTGTTCCAGCAGATGCTCGGCAACGCCGGGATGCTCAACACGTTCCTCGTCCAGCACGACCTGCCGGTCCTGCACGTCATCGGCGCCCCGGAGCTGTTCAAGGCGCTCATCACCAGCCAGGCCATCTGGAAGGACGCCGGCTGGGGGACCATCCTGTTCCTCGCCGCGATCTCCCGCATCGACCAGGAGCAGTACGAGGCGGCCGCCGTCGACGGCGCGAACGCGCGCCAGCGCCTGTGGCACATCACCCTGCCGGCGCTCAAGGGCCTCATCGTCCTGCTGCTCATCCTGCGCCTGGGCAGCAGCCTGTCCGTGGGGTTCGAGCAGATCCTCCTGCAGCAGGGTCCCGTCGGGTTGCAGGCCAGCGAGGTGCTCGACACCTGGGTCTACAACAACGGCATCCTCGGCGGGAACTGGGGCACCTCCGCCGCCGCCGGCCTCGTCAAGGGGCTCGTCGGGGTCCTGCTGGTCGTCGGCGCGAACAAACTGGCCCACGCCTTCGGTGAGAGAGGGGTGTACGAGAAGTGACCACGCTCGAGAACGCGACCATCGGCGACGACACCGTCCGCACGTTCACCAAGGACGGCCGCCGGCCCCCGTGGATGGAGAAGCCCGGGCCCGTCACCCAGGCCCTGAAGTTCATCGTCCTGGGCTTCGCCGTGGCCGTCGTCGTCATCCCGTTCTGGTCCGTCATCGCGACGTCGCTGGCCGACCAGGAGACGATCAACGACGCCGGCGGCGGCATGGTCATGTGGCCCGGCGGCGGCGTGAACCTCGACTCCTACACGGCCGTCCTGTCCGGCGGGGTCGTCACCCGCGCGGTCGTCGTCTCCGTCGGCATCACCGTCGTCGGGACCCTGCTGTCCCTGGCCGCCACGGCCGGTCTGGCGTACTGGCTGTCCCGGCCCCGGGCCTGGGGCGCCAAACCCGTCCTGATGCTCGTGCTGGGCGCCGTGCTGTTCTCCCCGGGCCTCATCCCCAGCTACCTCGTCGTCAAGGAGTTCCACCTCCTCGACTCCTGGTGGTCCCTGGTGCTGCCCGTCCTGGTCAACGCCTTCAACGTCATCGTCATGCGCGCGTTCTTCCAGGAACTGCCCAAGGAGCTGTTCGAGTCCGCCGCCATCGACGGCGTCGGGGCCGGGACGATCCTGCTGCGCATCGTGCTGCCGTTGTCGAAGGCCGTGCTGGCCGTCATCGGCCTGTTCTACGCCGTCGCCTACTGGAACGCCTTCTTCAACGCCCTGCTCTACATCCAGTCCAGCGACAAGTGGCCCATGGCCCTCGTGCTGCGGACCTACGTCGTCAACCAGACCACGATCGGCGGTGACCAGGTCGGCGGGGCGGAGGCGCTGCCGCCCCAGCTGCCCCTGCAGATGGCGATCCTCGTCATCGCGATCGTCCCCATCCTGCTCGTGTACCCGTTCCTGCAGCGGCACTTCGCGAAGGGCGTCATGATCGGCGCCGTCAAGGGCTGAGCACCCCGACCACCTGTTCCCACGGATCGAGGAGGATCCATGTCCAGCAGTGCCTTCACCCGACGTTCGCTGATCGCCGGTGCCGGGGGGACCGCAGCCCTGGTCGCGACCGGTGGGCTCGCGGGGTGCTCCAGCGGTTCCAGCGGGAGCGGTTCCGGCGACTCGGGGGAGAACACCGCCACCCTGCCCACGTACGTCCCCTACACCGGGCTGACCCCCGACCTCCCGGGCACCGAGCAGGGCGTCGACCCCGCGTGGCGGACCTTCCCGTCCGACAACCCCAAGTCGGTGGAGGACATCCCCGGCCACGGGGAGACCCTGACCGGGATGGCGAACATCTACTACGCCGTACCCCCGGGGCCGGACAGCAACACGTACTGGGCGGGCCTGAACGACCGGCTGGGCGTCGACTTCCAGCTGCAGATGGTCGGCAACGCCGACTACCCGCAGAAGTTCCCCACCGTCATCGCCGGCAACGAGCTGCCCGACCTGCTGCAGGTCCCCAACGGCTCCCCGCCGCCGGTGCCGAACATGCCGCAGCTGCTGGAGAAGCGGTTCGCGAACCTGTCCGAGCACCTGTCCGGGGACGCCGTCAAGGAGTACCCCAACCTCGCGAACATCCCGACCCGGCACTGGCTCTCCACGGTCTACAACTCCGGGATCTACGGCATCCCGATCCCGCGCGGGGCGATCGGGAACTACCACTTCATCCGCCAGGACCTGTTCGAGAAGGCCGGGGTCTCGCCCGAGCCCAAGAGCTACGACGAGTTCGTCGACGCCACCAGGGCGCTGACCGACCCCAAGCAGCGGCGCTGGGCGTTCTCGCTGGTCAACCAGCCGCGCCAGCTGCTCGGGCGGATGAACGGGGAACCGAACATCTGGGCCGAGGACGGCGGGAAGCTCACGCACGTGTACGAGACGGACGCGTACGCCCAGACCGTCACGGACCTCATCGCCATGTGGAAGTCGGGCGTCATGCACCCCGACTCCTTCAACACCGCCACCCCCTTCAAGCAGCTGTTCAACGCCGGCACCGTCGCCATCAACGCCGCGGACGGGTACCCGGGCTGGGTGCAGTACCAGCTCGACAACGCCTCCAACCCGGACTTCAAGCTGGGCCTCATGCCCGTCTACACCCGGGAGGGCGGGGAGCTGGCCGCGTGGAACCTGGGCAGCGGGTTCTTCTCCACGACCCTGCTGAAGAAGCAGGACGACCCGGAGCGGATCAAGCTGGCGCTGCGCGTCCTGAACTGGCTCGCCGCCCCGTTCGGCACCGAGGAGTACAAGTACCGGCTCTTCGGCCAGGAGGGTGTCGACCACACCGTGGACGCCGGGGGCAACCCCGTCCTGACCAAGACCGGCGCCGCGAACACCGTCATCCCGATCCGCTACCTGGCCGACAGCCCCTACAACGTCTACGTCCCCGGCCGGCCGCAGGACGCCGACGTGCAGCACGAGTACCAGTCCAGGGAGGTCCCCACCGGCATCCAGAACCCCGTCACCGGCCTGTACTCCAACACCGCCTCGAGCAAGAACGCCACGGCCGACAAGGCGTTCAACGACGGCGTCAACGACGTCATCCAGGAACGCCGGCCGTTCTCCGAGCTCAAGACGCTCGTGTCCACCTGGAAGAACTCCGTCGGCGACGCGATGCGCACCGAGTACCAGGACGCGCTGCAGAAGGCGGGGACGACCACCGCGACGAGCTGACGTCCGCCCGGGGCGAACGCGGTCCGCCCCGGGCGAACGCGGGCATCGGCGCCGCCGGGACGCCGTTGTGACCCTCGAAGGCGCCCGCACCGGGTGCCACCGAGGAGTCCCGAGGAGGACCCGTGTCCCAGCAGTTGTCCGTGTGGCGTCGCAGTTCCTTCGACACCCGCTTCGAGCAGCAGTTCGACGCCCTGGTCCGCGCCGGCTTCGGCACCGGCACCGGTTTCACGCCGGCCGCCGAGGTCAGCCGCGACGGGGACGACGCCGTCGTCACCCTCGACCTGCCGGGCGTCGTCGCCGACGACGTCACGGTCGAGGTCGAGCAGGGCCGCCTGGTCGTCCGCGGGGAGCGCCAGGACCCCCGCCCGGAGGACGCGCGCGGGCGCAGCGAGGTCCGCTACGGCGCTTTCCGCCGCAGCTTCTCGCTGCCCAGCACCGTCACCGCCGACGCCGTCAGCGCCGGCTACGAGGCGGGCGTCCTGACCGTCCGCGTCGCCGGGGCCCACGCCACGGCGCAGCCGACCCGCATCGCGGTCACCGCCGGCGCCTGATCCCCGACGCCGCACCCCGCTCGAAGCACGGTTCGGGCCCCGAGATCCCCGTCTCGAGGGGCCCGAACCGTGCTCCGGGCCCCGCCAGGGGCGTCTGCGGGGCCCGAACCGTGCCTCGAGCGGGAAGGTCGGGCGCGGGTCAGGGGGTGGGGGGTTCGGCGCCCGTGAGCAGCAGCAGCTTGCCCACGTGCGACGAGGCCTCCATCACCTCGTGGGCGCGGGCCGCGTCGGCCAGCGCGAACCGCTCGTGCACGACCGGGCGCACCCCGCCGTCGACGATCAGCGGCCACACGTGGTCGCGGACGCTGGCGACGATCGCCGCCTTCTCCTCCGCCGGGCGCGCCCGCAACGTCGTGGCGTGCACCGAGACGCGCTTGCGCATCATCGCGCCCAGGTCCAGCTCGGCCTTCGCCCCGCCCTGGGTGGCGATCACGACGAGCCGCCCGTCCACGGCGAGCACGTCGAGGTTGCGCGACAGGTACGGGGCCCCGACCACGTCGAGGACGACGTCGGCCCCCGCGGGTTCGAACGCGCGCACCCGCTCCACGAAGTCCTCGCCGCGGTAGTCGACGAGCAGCTGCGCGCCCAGCGCCGCGCACGCCTGCAGCTTCTCCGGCGACCCCGCCGTCACCGCCACGCGCGCCCCCACCTGCCGGGCCAGCTGGATCGCCATCGTCCCGATGCCGCTGGACCCGCCGTGGACGAGCAGCAGCTCGCCCGGGCGCAGCCCCGCGAGCGTGAAGACGTTGCTCCACACCGTGCTCGTCACCTCCGGCAGCGCCGCCGCGTCCTCCACCGGCACACCCTGCGGGACGGGCAGGACCTGCCCGACCGGCACCGCGACGGCCTCGGCGTACCCGCCGCCGGACAGCAGCGCGCACACCGCGTCCCCGACCTGCCAGCCCGAGACGCCCGGCCCCAGCGCCGAGACCCACCCCGACACCTCCAGCCCCGGGTACGGCGGCGCCCCCGGCGGCGAGGGGTACTTGCCCAGCCGCTGCACGACGTCGGCGCGGTTCACCCCCGCCGCGGCGACCCGCACCACCACCTCGCCGGGCCCGGCCACGGGGTCGGGCACCTCCGACAGGACGAGGGAACCGGGAGGGTCGACGATCACCGCGCGCACCCTGGCGACACTACGACCCGCCGCCCGGCCCCGCCTCCCCCACCGCAGCCCCACCCGCGAGCGCCCGTGCCCGCAGCAGGTCCGCGGGCACGTCCACGTCCAGCGCCTCCCGCGCCGTGACCGGCACCGGCCCGACCCGGCCCCGGAACAGCTCCCGCAACGGCTGCCCCGCCACCGCCGGCAGCCCGTCCAGCACCCGCAGCGCCGACCGGCGCCGGTGCGCCGACAGCAGCGGCTGCCGCCGCCCGCCGGGGTCGACGCCCACCACGGCGTCCAGCGCCGGGTCCGCGCGCAGGGCCCCCAGGAGCCGGGGCACCGCGTCCGCCGCGAACGGCTGGTCCCCGCCGAGCAGGACGACGAGGTCCTCCTCCACCGCCGCCAGCCCCGCCGCGAACCCCGCCAGCGGCCCCCCGCCGGGCGGGTCCTCCCGCACCCCGCCGGGCCCGACGACCACGACGCGCCACCCGCGCAGCCCCGCCAGCAGCGCACCCCGCACGGTCGTCGACCCCAGGGGCGCGTCGAGCTTGTCGCCGCCGCCCGCGGCCCGGAACCGCTCCCCGCCGCCCCCGGCCACCACCACGATCGCCACGTCGTCCACCCCGCAGGGATGGCACGTCGGGCCCCGTGGGTCAAGCGGCGCGCCGATCTGCCGATGGGCCGAACGAGGGTTCTCGGGACCGCGGGGTACACCCCGTGGTCCCGGGGACCGATCAACCCTGAGTCTGCTCGACCACTGGTGGGCAGTTTCGCCCGCCCACCACGCGTACGGAAGGTTGACATGCTGCGGAACCTGAGCATCCGAGCCAAGCTCGCGGTCCTCCTGGTCGTCCCCCTCGTGCTGCTCCTGGTCGCTGTCGTCGCCACGGCCGCCCAGAACACGGCCGCCACCCTGGAACGCCGCCACCTGGCCGCCTACGCGTCGTCGACCGACACCGTCAACGGGTTCTTCACGGCCCTGCAGGCCGAGCGCAAGGACAGCGTCCGGTACCTGGCCGCGCCGAGCGAGGCCGGGAAGGCGAAGCTGGCGCAGGACCGCGCCGCGACCGACGCCGCGATCGTCGCGGTCCGCGACGCGCTCGTCGCCAGCGGCGTCGACGTCACCAGCGGCAGCGCCGGCAACGTCAGCCAGGCCCTCACCCTCACCCTGGGCCAGACGCTGCCGCAGGCGCGGCGCGCCGTCGACGGGGGCACCACCACGCCCACCGCCGCGCTCAGCGTCTACAGCGAGATCAGCTCCGCCGCGACCGACCTCACGGTCGCCGTCGCCGAGGAGGCCGACGACCGCGAGATGGCGCAGGAGATCGGCGCCTTCGGGTACCTGCTCAAGCGCGTCGACTCGCTGGCCGTCGAGCAGGCCGCCGGTCTGCTGATCACCGAGGGCCAGCCCTCGCCGGCCGCCGAGGTCCTGCGCGACACCGCCATCGAGCGCGGCACCTACTTCGAGCAGCAGGCCCGCTACCGCCTCAACAGCGACGACGTCGCCGAGCTCGACGCGGCGCTGAACGACGGCGCCACCAACTCCGCGCTCGCGTTCCTCAACCAGGACCGCAACCTCTTCGCCGCCAGCAGCACCTCCCTGACGTCGCAGGCCTGGGAGGAGACCTCCGGCCAGGTCATCGCCGCCTACCAGGAGGCCATCGCCGAGCGCGCCGCCGACGCCGCCGAGGAGGCCAGCGCCGAGGCCGCCCGCTCCACGACCGGCACGGTCGTCCTGCTGACCCTCACCGCGCTGCTGCTGGCCGCCGCCGCGTGGTTCGGTTCCCGCGTCGCCCGCAGCATCGGCTCCCGCCTGCGCGACCTGGCCACCGCCGCGACCGAGGTCCGCGACGAGCTGCCCCGCATGGTCGAGCGCATGCAGACCCCCGGCGAGGGCCCGGGCGTGGAGTACACCCCGCTCGAGGTGACCAGCACCGACGAGATCGGCGAGGTCACCAAGGTCATCAACGACCTCAACGAGACCACCTTCCGCATCGCCGGTGAGCAGGCCGCCCTGCGCGCCTCCATCGCCGAGATGTTCGTCAACGTCGCCCGCCGCGACCAGACGCTGCTGGCCCGCCAGCTGTCCTTCCTGGACCAGCTGGAGCGGACCGAGGAGAACCCCGACACCCTCGAGGACCTGTTCACCCTCGACCACCTCGCGACCCGGATGCGGCGCAACGCCGAGTCCCTGCTCGTCCTGGCCGGCATCAACACCGGCCGCCGCCTGCGCCGCCCGCTGCCGCTGTCGGACGTCATCCGCACCGCGGCCGGGGAGATCGAGCACTACGACCGCGTCGACCTGGCCCTGCAGGTGGACCCGCCCGTCGTGGGCCACCTGGCCCTGTCGGCCTCGCACATGATCGCCGAGCTGCTCGAGAACGCGACGAACTTCTCCGACCCCGGCACCCGCGTCGTCGTCGGCACCGCCGAGACCGACCGCGGTGTCGAGATCACCATCGTGGACCGCGGCCTCGGCATGACCGAGGAGGAGGTCGAGACCGCCCACCAGCGCATCTCCGGTGGCCGCGCCTCCGAGTTCGTCGGCGCCCAGCGCCTCGGGTTCTACGTCGTGGGCCGCCTCGCCGGGCGCCTGGACGTCGAGGTCGAGTTCACCACCGCCGAGGGGCGGGGCACCACGGTGACGCTGGTCCTGCCGGTCGCGCTGTTCACGCCCGGCAGCGTCAAGGGCGGCGAGCCCGAGCTCGCCGCGCTCGACTCCGGCCTGGCCCTCCCGGGGGCTGAGGACGTCGCGCCGTCGGCCCTGCCCGAGGCCGCGCCGTCGGCCCGGCCCGACGCGGTCCCGCCGGCCCTGCCCGGCGCCCTGCCGACCCGCACCCCGGCGGCCCCCGCGAACGGTGCGAGCACCGTCGTGAGCAACCCGCTGGCCGCCAGCGGCCTGGGCGACGCCCTGTCCGAGACGCTGTCGAAGTCGGCCGCCGAGGCCGCGGCCAGCTCCGAGGTGGGCGTCACCGCCCCCAAGGCCAAGGTCGAGGGCCGGCAGCTGCCGACCCGCAAGCGCAGCGCGCAGGCGCAGGCCAAGGCCGACGCTCCCGCGGCCCCGGCGGCTCCCGCCCCGGCGGCTCCGGCCGCCGAGCCCGCGCAGGACTGGAAGCCCGTCGCCGCCCCCGGCGCCGCCGCGGCCGCCATGCCCAAGCGCGAGCCGAAGGCGCAGGCCCCGGCGGCCCTGGCCGCGGCGCAGGACATCCTGCCCAAGGCCGGCAAGAAGCCCCGTCAGGTCCGCGACTCCGCCACCCCGCCCAAGACCGCGGCCGAGGCCTTCTGGACCTCCCGCAAGCGCCAGGGCGAGCAGCAGGAGCTGAAGGGGTCCGCCCTCGACGCCCTCGACGCCGACCGCGCCGCCCGGGACGAGGCCCCGGCCGCCCCGGCCGCCCCGGTCGCCCCGGCCCTCGTGGCCGAGGTGCCCGCCGCCCCCGTCGCCGAGCCCGTCGCGGCCCCCGTCGCCGAACCCGTCGCCGAGCCCGTCGTCCCCGTCGCCGAGCCCGTCGCGGCCGCCCCGGTGGCCCCGGCGCCGGCCCCGGCCCCCGCGCCGGAACCGGTGGTCCCCACCGGGCCGATCGCCCTCGCCCCCGAGACCCCCGCCGCTGCCGCCACCCCGGCGCCCGCGGCCCGGGCCACCGTCGGTGAGGCCCTGCGCCAGCGCAACGCCCTCGCGGCCGAAGCGCTCACGGCCCTCACCGAGGGCCAGAACTTCACCCCCACCCGGGGTGCCGGTTCCGCGCCGCTGGTCCGCCGCCAGGCGGGCGCCACGGCGGCCGCGGCCAAGCCCGCCCCCGCCCGCGCCGCCGCCAACCGGCAGCGACGCGCCCCCGCGGACGTGCGCTCGATGCTGTCCGGCTTCCAGGCCGGCGTGTCCCGCGGCCGCTCGGCCGACGTCCCGGCCGCCCGCGAGGGCGAGACCGATGACCAGGCCTGACCAGAACCCCCGGAGGACCCTCCGGGCAGATCCCCACCGCACCACCACCACTCACCAGCAGAACGCCCCGAGAAGAGGAAACCCACTGTGACCGCGCTTAGCTCCGAGGCCGCCGACTTCAGCTGGCTCCTCGACAACTTCGTCAAGAGCGTCCCCGGCGTCACCCACACCGTCGTCGTCTCCGCCGACGGCCTGCTGATGGCGATGTCCGACAAGCTCCACCGCGAGGCCGGGGACCAGCTGTCCGCCATCGTCTCCGGCGTCTCCAGCCTCGCCCGCGGGGCCGCCAACCAGCTGCAGTCCGGCGAGGTGCGCCAGGCCATCATCGAGATGGACGACGCGTTCTTCTTCCTCGTCAACATCTCCGACGGCTCGGTCCTGGCCGTGGCCGCCGAGGCCGGCTGCGACGTCGGCCTCATCGGCTACGAGATGGCGATGCTGGTCCAGCGCGCCGAGACCGTCCTGACCCCGCAGCTGGTGTCGGAGATGAGGGCGGCCCTGCCCACCTCCGCCCCGGTCGCAGCCCGGTGGTGACCCCCCGGTGACAGCACCTGGTAGTGCGGACCTCTGGTCCGACGACGACGAGGGCACCGAGGAGTTCACCGTCCGCCCGTACACCGTGACCGGTGGACGGACCCGCCCCGCCAACGCCGACCTGCCCGTCGAGGCGCTGGTGGAGGCCACGGCCGACCCCGAGGTCGGGATGACGCCGGAACGGCGCAGGATCCTCGAGCTCACCAGGAAGTCCTACCTGTCGATCGCCGAACTGTCCGCCCACGTCCACCTGCCGGTCGGCGTCGTGCGCGTCGTGGTGAGCGACCTGTCCCAGTCGGGCAAGGTCCGCGTCCACGGGCTCACGATGACCTCCGCCCCCCAACCCGCGACCACCATCAGCGTCCTGGAGAGTGTTCTCAATGGCATTTCCTCGCTCTGACGTGAGCCCCGCCGGAGCCGGAACGCCCGCGGGAACCGACACTCAGGCACCGCCCACCGTCGTCAAGATCGTCGTCGCCGGCGGGTTCGCCGTCGGCAAGACGACCTTCATCGGCTCGATCTCCGACATCGAGCCGCTGCGCACCGAGGCCGCCATGACCGAGCACTCGGTCGGCGTCGACGACGCGGGCCTGAACTCGGCGCGCAAGACCTCCACGACGGTCGCCATGGACTTCGGCCGCATCGCGCTGCCGGGGAACCTGTGGCTGTACCTGTTCGGCACCCCCGGCCAGGACCGCTTCCTGTTCATGTGGGACGACCTGGTCAAGGGCGCCATCGGCGCCGTCGTCCTGGTCGACACCGACCGCCTCGACCAGTGCTTCCCCGCCGTGGACTACTTCGAGTCCCGCGGCATCCCGTTCGTCGTGGCCGTCAACTGCTTCGACGGCGTGGCCCAGCACGAGCTGGACTCGGTCCGCGAGGCGCTCGCGGTCCCCGACCACGTCCCGCTGGTCTACACCGACGCGCGCTCCAAGGCCGCGACGAAGCACAGTCTCATCACGCTGGTCCAGACCGCCCTCGCGCGGCTCAACGCGGGCGCCTGAGCCCCGCACCGCACCCCACGGGAGGCCGGTCCCCGACGTCGAGCGTCGGGGGCCGGCCTCCCGCGCGTTTCAGCTTCGGGACGCGGCTGCCGATGAGCAACGAGAGCAAGAGACCAAGCGGCCCCGGTCGGGGCCGGACCGTCGCGAGAAGTGGGAGCGCCACGTGGACGACATGGACGAGATCGTCCAAGAGTTCCTCGTCGAGAGCTACGAGAACCTGGACCAGCTGGACTCCGACCTCGTCGCGCTGGAGCAGCAGCCCGGCTCGCGCGAGCTGCTCGCGAGCGTCTTCCGCACCATCCACACCATCAAGGGCACCTCCGGGTTCCTGGCCTTCTCCAAGCTGGAGTCCGTCGCCCACGTCGGTGAGAACCTGCTGGCCCGCCTGCGCGACGGTCAGCTCGTCATGACGCCCACGACGACCGACGTCCTGCTGCGCATGGTCGACACGATCCGAGCGCTGCTGGCCGCGATCGAGGAGACGCACCAGGAGAACGGCGTCGAGGTCGCGCAGGTCGTGGCCGCGATCCGCGCCGTGCTCGACGGCGAGACCCCCGACCTGCCGCCGGCCGACGGTGCCGGTGTCGAGGTGGCCGCCCCCGCCGCGGCCGAGCCCGAGCCGGCCCCCGCGCCGGTCGCCGAGCCCGAGCCGGTCGTCGAGGCCGCGCCCGAGCCCGAGCCGGTCGTCGAGCCCGAGCCCGCCCCCGTCGCCGAGGTCCCGGCTCCCGCTCCCGCTCCGGCCCCCGCGCCCGCTGCTGCTCCGGCCCCCGCGCCCGCTGCTGCTCCGGCCCCTGCTCCCGCTGCTGCTCCCGCCCCGGCTGCTGCGCCCGCCCCGGCCCCCGCGGCTCCCGCGGCTCCCGCCGCCGGTGGGGAGAAGGCCTCCGCCGCCGACGCCACCATCCGCGTCGACGTCGAGCTCCTGGAGTCCCTGGTCCGCCAGGCCGGTGAGCTGGTCCTGGCCCGCAACCAGATCCTCCAGCGCGCCGGTGCCCTGCGCGACGAGGACCTGACCCGCGCCTGCCACCGCCTGAACCTCGTCGCCAGCGAGATGCAGGAGACGGTCATGCGCACCCGCATGCAGGCCATCGACCACCTGTGGTCGAAGCTGCCCCGCGTCGTCCGCGACCTCGGGAACATGCTGGGCCGCAAGATCAAGCTCGAGATGGAGGGCGGCGAGACCGAGCTCGACCGCACCCTGCTCGAGGCCGTCAAGGACCCGCTGACCCACATCGTCCGCAACGCCGTCGACCACGGGATCGAGTCCCCCGAGGTCCGCCGCGCGGCCGGCAAGAACGAGGTCGGCACCCTGAAGCTGCGCGCCGCGCACGAGGGCGGCCAGGTCGTCGTCGAGATCAAGGACGACGGCAAGGGCATCGACCCGGCCGTCATCGGGGCCAAGGCCGTCGAGAAGGGCTTGGTCTCCGAGGCCAAGCTGGACTCCCTGACCCCCAACGACATCCTGCAGTTCCTCTTCCTGCCCGGCTTCTCCACCGCCGCGAAGGTCACCAACGTCTCCGGCCGCGGCGTCGGCATGGACGTCGTGAAGACGAACATCGAGCGCATCGGCGGCTCCGTCGACGTCGAGTCCGTCACGGGCCAGGGCACCGTGTGGCGCCTGCGGATCCCGCTGACGCTGGCGATCGTCCCGGCCCTGACGGTCGAGTGCGCCGGCCAGCGGTACGCCATGCCGCAGGTCAACCTGCTGGAGCTGGTCAGCCTCGACACCGAGCGCATGAGCAAGGCCATCGAGGACGTCGGCGGCGCCAAGGTCTACCGCCTGCGCGGGGCCCTGCTGCCGCTGATCCGCCTGGAGGAGGCGCTGGAGCTCAAGCGCCCGGCCGGCACGGAGATGCCCTCCAGCCGCGTCATCGCCGTCCTGGAGTGCGACGGGCGACGGTTCGGCCTGCTGGTCGACCGCGTCCTGGACACCGAGGAGATCGTGGTCAAGCCCCTCTCGGGCGCCCTGAAGGCCATCGGCGCCTACGCCGGGGCCACCATCCTCGGCGACGGGCGGGTCTCCCTCATCCTCGACGTGCAGTCGCTGGCCCGCCGCACCATGCGCTCGGACGGCATCGAGCACGTCAACGACCAGGCCGCCACGCAGCAGGCCGCGACGGGCGACGGGCAGCGCCTGCTGGTCGTCGGCCTCGGCGACAACCGCCGGGTCGCGATCCCGCTGGACGTCGTCACGCGCCTGGAGGAGTTCCGCACGGACTCCATCGAGCGCGTCGGGCGCCGCGAGGTCGTCCGCTACCGCGGCGAGATCCTGCCGCTGGTCCGCCTCTCGCACCACCTCGGCGGCGGCTCGCGGTCGGGCTACGGCGGCCAGGAGGTCGAGTCCCTGCCGGGCGTCGTGTACTCCGCGCGCGGCCGGTCGGTCGCGATCGTCGTCGACGAGATCGTCGACATCGTCGCCGGGCAGGACGCCCACAGCGACATCGACGACGCCGGCCTGGTCGGTTCGGCGGTCATCCGCGACCGCGTGACCGAGCTGCTCGACGTCCGGTCCGCCATCCTGGCGGCCGACCCGCACTTCTTCACCGAGCAGGCTCAGAACGAGCTCGCCGAAGCTTCCAAGCGACTGGGGGTCTGACGTGTCCACGCAGTACGCCACGTTCCACCTCGCCGGGCACCTGTTCGGTGTCGAGGTGCGGCGCGTGCAGGAGGTGCTCACCGAGCAGCCCCGCACGCCCGCGCCGCTGGCCCCGCGCGCCGTCGCCGGCCTGATCAACCTGCGCGGTCAGGTCGTCACGGCCCTGGACCTGCGCCGCCGGCTGAACATGCCCGACCGCGAGGAGGGCAAGGTCGCGATGAACGTCGTCGTCCGCGCCGCCGAGGAGGTCTGGAGCCTGCTCGTCGACTCCATCGGGGGCGTCATCGAGGTCACCGACGCGACCTTCGAGCCGCCGCCGGACACGCTGTCGGGGCCGATCCGCGAGCTCATCCGCGGCGCCTACAAGCTCGACGACGCGCTGCTGCTCGTCCTCGACGTCGACAAGGCGCTCGAGATCGAGGGTGTGGAGCACGCGGCCTGACACGGGCGGCGGCGAACAGGGGCGGGACCTCCGGGTCCCGCCCCTGCTCGCGTCCAGGTCCCTGCATTCGCCACCGTGATCAAGCACTTCTGTCCCTCCGGCGCTGGGCGCCGGCTCCAGTGCTCGATCACCGGAGTGCTTGATCACCGGAGTGCTTGATCACCGGGGGGTGGGGGAGGGGGGCGTCGCCCGGCGTCACCCGGACGGCCCAGCGCCGTGGCGCCGGGTGCGCCGCACGGGCGTGCCGCGGGCTCGCGGTGCGCCCGGACGGTGGACGTCTGGTGGTCCTGGGAGTCACGCAGTGTCAGGGTGGGTCCACTCCGCTCGACCGGGCGGGGCGGACCCGGCCTGGAGGCGGCACCGTGCACTACTCCCTCGTGAGCTCCCCCGTCCTGGGGTTCGACCTGGTCCGCCTGCCGCACGGCGACTCCACGGCCGAGGTGCTGCTGCGCGCGCTGGCCTGCGGCCCGCGCGAGATCGACGTCCTGGCCGCCCGGTACGACCCCGAGGGGCGCGCCGGGGCGTGGGAGACGGTCCGGCGCGCCGCCGGGAACCTCCCGCAGATCGGCGACGTGCTGCACCAGGTCGCCAACGGCCTGGCCCACGGCGACTTCACCGACGAGGTCGCGGGCGCGCGCGTGGAGGACGGGGTGGTGCGCGTTCTGCAGACCAGCACCATCGCCGACGCCGACGCGCTGGTGCGGCTGGTCCACCACGACGTCTTCGACTGGACCTGGTCGGCCCCGCTGGCCGGTGGCCCCCGGCTGCGCACCGAGGACTCCGGCCGGGCCGCCGACGTGCTGGCCGACGCGGCCGTCTCGGCCTACCTGGGGAACCGGCTGCCCGACCACGTCCGCCGGGTGCTGGCCCACCCCTACCTGCAGGCGGCCCGGGACCTGGCGCCGCTGCCGGAGCACCCCGAGGGCCTGGGCCCGGAGCAGGCCGGCGTCGGCCGCGTCCTGGACCGGCTGCGCCGCCTCGACGGCACCGACCGGGCGTGCCTGCGGACCGTCGCCGAGACGGGCCGGCCGTCGGCGGGGGAGTGGGCCGGCGCCGTCCACGACGCCTCCTGGGCCGTGCACCTGTCCGACCGGGTCCGCACCGCGGCCGTCGCGCAGCTGCTGGCCGTGCGGGCCTTCCGCGCGGGCGGCCTGGACGCGGCCGACGGCGCGGCGGGCCTGTGGAACGTCGTGAGCGGTGTCGTGCACGCCGAGGTCGTGGCCGACCTGCTCAGCTCCGACGCCCGCGCCGTCCTGCTGCGGCCGTGGGAGGCCGCCTTCGGCGCGGCCTGAGCCGCCCTGACCCGCCCCTGAGCCGCCCCCGGGCCGTCCGGCCCGGCCGGTACGGTGGGCCGGTGCTCAGCCCGTCCCCCACGACCGGTGCCGCCGGCCCGTCGGCCGGGGCGCTGCGCCGGTGGCGCGCCGGTGCGGTGGCGGTGACGGTGCTCGGCCTCGCGGCCGGGGCGCACGTCGCGGCCGGGGGCCGGTTGCCGGGCCCGTTCCTGCTCGGGGCCGTCGCGGTCGTGCTGGTGGCGGTGTGCCTGCTGCTGGCCGGCCGCCGCTTCGGGCTGCCGGTGCTGTCGGCGCTCCTGGGCGGCGGGCAGGTCGCGCTGCACGCGGTCTTCGACGCGTGCTCGGGGCCGGTGCCGACGCTCGTCGGCGCCGGGCACCACGGCGCGCTGGTCCTGGGTGGGCCCGTCGCGGCCGGGGGCACCTCCGCCCCACCCGCGATGACGTGCGCGCACGTCGCGGCGACGGTGCTGGCCGTCCTCGCCCTGCGCCACGGCGAGGACCTGCTGTGGTCGACGTGGGCGTGGTTGCGCCCCGTCGTGCGGGTGCTGCTGGCGCTCGTGCGCTTCGTGGCCGCGCGCGTGGCCCCGGTGCCGGTGCTGCGCTCCTCGCGGCCCCGGTCGGTCGTGGCGCGCCGGGTGCGCCGACGTGGTCCGCCGGGGGTTCCCGCCCTCGCCACCACGTTCTGACACCACCCGGAGGACCCACCGTGAAGCACCCCACCCTGCCCTCGCGCGCCCTCGTCGTCGGCGCGACCGGCGCCGCCGCCGCCGTCGCCGTCGTCGTGGCGGCCGCCGCCCCGGCGTCCGCGCACGTCCACGCCGTCCCGGACACCACGGCCGCCGACGGCTACAGCGTCGTGACGTTCCGCGTGCCCAACGAGTCCGACACGGCCGCGACGACGTCGGTCGTCGTGCAGCTGCCGACCGACCACCCGCTGACGTACGTCGCGACCGAGCCCGTCGCGGGCTGGACGGCGACGGTCGCCCGCGGGGCCCTGCCCGCGCCCGTGGACGTCGACGGCGTGACCGTCACGAAGGCGCCGCTGACGATCACCTGGACCGCGGACCCGGGGACCCCCGGCCTCGGCGTCGGGCAGTTCGCCGAGTTCGCGGCGCAGGTCGGCCCGCTGCCGGAGGCGGGGACCCGCGTCGTGCTGCCGACGGTCCAGACCTACGCCGACGGCGAGGTCTCGGACTGGGCCGACGTCGCGGCCCCCGGCGCCGAGGAGCCCGAGCACCCGGCGCCGGAGTTCACCACGACGGCGCGGGCCGGTGACGACGAGCACGCCGCGACGGTCGCGTCCGCACCGGTCGCCGCACAGAGCGCCGCGGGCCCCGGGCAGGCCGCGGACCCGCTGGCCCGCGGCCTCGCCGGGGGCGGGCTCGCCCTGGGCCTGGCCGCCCTCGTGGTCGTCCTGCTGCGCCGCCGGCGGTCCTGACGACCGGCCCGGGCCCCCGCCGCGCGGGGGTCCGGGCCCTCAGGGGCGCTCGCCGAACCCCTCGACCGCCCGCACGACCGCCTCGTGGACGGCGGGGTCGCCCAGCAGGCGGAAGTGCCCCTCGAGGTCGAGCTCGACCTCGACGGCCCCGGCGAGCGGTCCCGTCGGGGGGACGTGCGGGTCGACGCGGGGCCGGAGGGCGACGATGCGCCCGTGCTGGCCGGCGTCGGCGGCCAGGGCGCGGATCTGCGGGTCGCGCGGGGACAGGCGCCGGACGGACCGGGCGGGGAACCACGTCGCGTACCGGGACCCGGCGAAGGGCGTCGCGAGCGCGACGACGCCGTCGATGCGGTCGGCGACCGCGGGCAGGGCGAGCTTGGCGACGAGCCCGCCCCGGGAGTGGGCCACGACGACCACGTGGTGCAGGTCGAGCTCGACGAGGCGGTCGCGCAGCAGCGCCGCGGACGTCCGCAGGTCCCCCGAGCCCGTCCCCAGCCCCGGCAGCACGTGGACGGGGTGCCCGGCGCGGTGCAGCGCGTCCCCGAGGTCGCGCAGGACGTGCCAGGTCTCCCAGATGCCCGGCACCAGCAGCACGGGGCAGCCCGGGCCGCCGGACCAGTCGACCCGTCCGGGGCGCAGCTGGGCGCGCACGACCCAGGCGTAGTCGGCCAGGCGCGCGCGCAGGTCCACCGCCCCAGCCGACCACCGTCCGCCCCGCTCCGCGCGGCCGGGTGCAGCGCCGACGCGGCCCCGCTCGACGTGTGACCGGTCGACGACGCAGAGTAGCTACGTAGGCACACTCACGACGTCGAGCGCCGCCGTTCAAGGTTGCGGTCACGCCGCCGATGGATAGGGAGCCGCCCGCACGGGGCGGTGTTCCACGGCGCCGGACCGCGCGCCGGCGGCAGGAAGGGCGGTGCGGCGTGGGCGAGCGCATCAAGGTGCTCACCGTGGACGACTCCGTGGTCGTCCGGCGTCTGGTGACCGACGTCCTGGCGTCCGACCCGGCCATCGAGGTGGTCGGGACGGCCCCCAACGGCAAGGTGGCGCTGGAGAAGATCGCCCAGCTCGCCCCCGACGCGGTGACGCTGGACATCGAGATGCCCGTCATGGACGGCCTCGAGACCATCAAGGAGATCCGCAAGATCGACCGGAAGCTGCCGGTCATCATGTTCTCCACCCTCACCGAGCGCGGCGCGACCGCCACGCTGGAGGCCCTGTCCTCCGGCGCCTCCGACTACGTGACCAAACCGGCCAACGTCGGCAGCGTCAGCGAGTCGATGGAGTCGGTCCGCCAGCAGCTCATCCCCAAGATCAAGGCGCTGGTGCCCGGGCACGCGGCGCTCGCCGCCCCCGTGCGGCCGGCCTTCGCCCCCGGACCCGCCGCACCCGCCGCCGGGTCCCTCGCCGGGTCCTTCGCCGGGTCCTCCGCCGGGCGCCCGCGCAGCGGTGCCCTCAAGGCGCCGCGCGCCCTCGTCGTGGGCTCCTCCACGGGCGGGCCCGAAGCGCTGTCGGCGGTCCTGGCCAAGCTGCCCGCCTCCCTCGGGGTGCCGGTCCTGGTCACCCAGCACATGCCGCCCGTCTTCACCCGGCTGTACGCCCAGCGCCTGGACAAGTCCAGCGCCCTGCGCGTCGTCGAGGCCGCCGACGGCGACGCCGTCGTGCCCGGCACCGTCTACGTCGCCCCCGGCGACTTCCACATGGAGGTCGTCCGGCGCGGGCCGCAGATGGCGATCAAGTTGAACCAGGGACCTGCCGAGAACTTCTGCAGACCCGCCGTGGACGTCATGCTCCGCTCGGCCGTCGCGGCGTACGGCGGCGAACTGCTCGCCGTGATCCTCACCGGCATGGGGTCGGACGGGAAGCTCGGCTGCAAGGCCGTCGCGGCCGCCGGCGGCCAGGTCCTGGCGCAGGACGAGGCCACCTCGGTGGTCTGGGGGATGCCCGGGGCCGTCACCCGCGAAGGCATCGCCGACGAGGTCCTGCCCCTGGGCTCCATCGCCGACGCCATCCAGCGCCGGCTGGGCCCCGCGGGCCGCGCGCCGCTGCCCCCCAGCGCCGCGCCCCGCAGCCCGGCCCTCGGCACCACCCGCCCCACCGCACCCACCAGTTCCACGCCGGCCCGTCCGCCGGCGTTCCGTCCGGCCGCACCCGCGGCCCGTCCCCCCCAAGGCAGGTGGTGACATGGCACTCACACCCACGGCCTTCGACTGGGTCTGCACCCTCGTGCGCAAGGAGAGTGCGATCGTCCTGGAGAAGGGCAAGGAGTACCTCGTCGAGTCGCGGCTCGTGCCGCTGGCCCGCGCCGCCGGTGCCAGCGACGTCTCCGCCTACGTCGACGGGATCCGGCTGCGCCCGGACCGGCGCGCGCAGACCGCCATCGTCGAGGCCCTGACGACGAACGAGACGTCGTGGTTCCGCGACGGGGCGCCGTTCCAGGCGTTCTCGACCTCGGTGCTGCCCGCCCTCAAGCAGGCGCGCGCCGCCACCCGTTCGCTGCGCATCTGGTCGGCGGCCTCGTCCACCGGCCAGGAGGCCTACAGCCTGGCCATCAGCCTGCAGGACAGCCTCGTCGCCGAGGGGTGGCGTGCCGAGATCATCGGGACCGACCTGTCGAACGAGGTCCTGGAGAAGGCCAAGGCGGGTCGCTACTCGCAGCTGGAGATGAACCGCGGCCTGCCGGCGCCCCTGCTGGTCCGGCACTTCACGCGGGTCGGGACCCAGTGGCAGGTGAACGACAACCTCAAGAAGATGGTGCGCTTCCAGCAGCTGAACCTCACCAGTTCGTACGCCGCCCTCGGGCAGTTCGACGTGGTGTTCCTGCGGAACGTGCTGATCTACTTCGACCTCGAGACCAAGCGGGACATCCTGTCCCGGGTCAGGAAGGTCCTCCGCCCCGGTGGATACATGTTCCTCGGGGGTGCAGAAACGACGCTGGGCGTCGATGAGAACTGGGACCGCGAACTCATCGGAAGGGTTTCGGTCCACCGTCCCAAGAACGGAGGTCAGGCATGAGGGCTCTTGTTGTCGACGACTCCCGCGCCATGCGGAAGATCATCGCCGGTGCACTGCGGAAGCTCGGGTACGAGACGGTCGAGGCGGCCGACGGCGCCGAGGCGCTGAAGGTCCTCGAGGCGGGCCCGCTGCCCGACCTCGCGACGGTCGACTGGAACATGCCCGTGATGGACGGGCTGACGTTCGTCACCCAGGTCCGGGCGAACCGCGAGTACCGCGCCCTGACGCTGATGATGGTCACCACCGAGGCCGAGCACGGGCAGATCGTCCGCGCGCTGGCCGCCGGTGCGCACGAGTACCTGATCAAGCCCTTCACGGTCGAGTCCCTGGAGGAGAAGCTCTCCCTGCTCGGCCTGCTGCCGGAAGGAGCCCAGGCATGACCGAACTGGTCGAGGAGTTCTACGACGAACCCACCGACTACGTCGAGGACGAGGCCCTGGGCCAGATCGTCGAGGCGATGTGGGCGTCGTACTTCGCGCACACCGAGTTCCTGCTGCCCTCCTACGAGCAGCACGACATCGAGGGCGACATCCTCGCCGCCTCGGTGACGATCTCCGGCGCCAAGCCGGGCATCGTCACCGTCAGCGTCGAGCGTCCCCTCGCCGTGCCGCTGGCCGCCGCCCTCCTGCAGGAGGACGGCGAGCTGGAGGACGAGGACGTCTACGACTCCCTCGGTGAGGTCGCCAACATCGTCGGTGGCAACATCAAGGCCCTCGTCCCCGACGCCGGTTCCCTCGGGCTGCCCGTCGTGTCGACCGCCAAGCCGCTGCACGGCGCCTCCGACCGCCTCGCGGCGCGTCTGGACGCCAACTGGCAGGGCCAGTGGCTGACGTTCGAGGTGTGGCTGGCCGGCGGCTCCGAGAACGGGCAGGGGTGACGTCGTGAAGGCCCTCGTGGTCGACGACAGCCGCGTCATGCGGCAGATCGTCATCCGCACCCTGCGCCAGGCCGGGTACGACTGGGTCGACGTCGTCCAGGCCGAGAACGGCAAGGAGGGGTTCGACGCGGTCCGCAAGGAGAACCCCGACATCGTCCTGTCCGACTGGAACATGCCCGAGGCCACCGGCTACGAGATGCTCCAGAACCTGCGCGGTTCGGGCATCGACGTGCCGTTCGGGTTCGTCACCTCCGAGGGCTCGGAGGAGATGCGGGAGAAGGCGGCGGCCGCCGGCGCCCTCTTCCTCATCGCCAAGCCCTTCACCCCCGAGGCGTTCGCGGCCGCCCTGGCCCCCGTCCTCGGCGGGGACGGCGGCAGCGGCGCGACCGAGACGTCCGTCGCGCAGGGCGAGGTGAAGTTCGAGGTCAACCCGCTGCCGTCGAACCTCGCGATCCGCAACCTGCTCTCGGACCTGCTGAACCGCGACGTCGAGCTCAGGGACGGGAAGGCCGTCCCCGTGGGCGGCGCCCCCGGTTCGCTCGTCGGGCTCTACGTGGACGACCACCTGAAGTCCAAGGCCGTCGTGGTCTTCGACTTCGCGCTGGCCGCCCACGCCGGTGCCGCGATCGGCCTGCTGCCCCCCGGGGCCAGCGAGGCCGCCATCGAGGACCGCGACCTGCCCGAGAACCTCGCCGTCAACGCGCGCGAGGTGCTGAACATCATGGCGTCGCTGTTCAACGTCGAGGGTGCCGCGCACCTGAAGCTCTACGCGTCGTACGTGCCGGGGGAGACCCTGCGCCCGGACGTCGTCGACTGGGCGACCCGCACGGGCAGCCGCCTCGACCTCGCGGTCGAGGTGACCCGCTACGGCAAGGGCTCGCTGAGCATCGTCACGTTCTGACGGCCCGTCCCCGAGGCCCCCGTCCACCCGGACGGGGGCCTCGTCGCGTCCACGGGGCAGGTTCAGGGGCGGGTTTCAGGGCAGGACGATCGCGGTCGTGTCGTCCGGCCCGGCGCCCCAGGGCGGGGTGGCCGTGGGCCGGCCCAGCAGGTACCCCTGGCCGCAGTCCACCCCCAGCTCGGTGAGCACCGTCAGCTCCCCCTCGCGCTCGACCCCCTCGGCGACCACCGTCGACCCCAGCTCGGAGGCGAACCCCACCAGGGCGCGCGCCACGGCCCGGCGGGCGGGGTCGGTGTCGATGCCGTGGACGAACGCGATGTCCAGCTTCACGATGTCCGGCGTCAGCTGCAGGACGTGCTGGAGGCTGGCGAAACCGGCCCCCGCGTCGTCGACCGCGATCCGCGCGCCGTGCCGGCGCAGGTGCGCCGTCGCCTCCCTCAGGGCGCCGTAGTCGGCGACGGGGGCGTGCTCGGTGACCTCCACCACGAGGCGGTCCGGACGGCCCGACAGGAGCAGGTCCAGGCTGCGGGGGTCCGCGAGCGCCTCCGGGGAGGCGTTGACGCTCAGGTACGCCCCCGGCGGCAGCCGCCCCAGCAGGGGCAGGGCCGAGGCGATCGCCGCCTGCTCCAGCTCGACGCCGACCCCCGCCGAGCGGGCGTCGGAGAACACCTGCTCGGGACGGCGGGCCAGGCCCGCGGGGCTGGTGAAGCGGCTCAGCGCCTCCGCGCCCACGACGCGCCCTGTGCGCAGGTCCACGACGGGCTGCACGACCGTCGTGCGGCCCGACCCGGCGACCAGCGCGTCCAGGGAGGCCAGCCGGTCGTCGCGGTCGGCGCGGCGGCGGTCCCGGTGGTGCAGGACCCCGGCGATGAGGGCGGCCACCACGTGCAGGGCCTCGAACTGGCGCGAGCCGAGCCGCTCGGGCGCCTCCCCGACCCCCACGAGCCGCCCGTCGGTCTCCCCCTCGGGGCGCGGGACGTCGACCGCCGGGGCGGTGGCGAAGTCGGTCGCCTCCAGCAGCCGGACCGTCGCGCGCGGGTCCAGGGCGCTGCTGGTCAGCTCCACGTGGTGGTCGGTGGTGTCCGTGGGGCGGGTCAGCGCGACCACGGGCGTCCCGAAGACGTCCCGGGCCAGGTCCAGGAGCTGGCCCACGGCGGCAGCGTCGGCCTCGTCGTCCGGACCCTGCGCGCGCCCACGCTCCTGCACCGGCCGACCTCCCCCGCGGACACCGCGTCGCTCGCCCTGCCCGCCGCGCACCGCCCCCGGGCTGCGCTCGGGCGACCTTCCCAGAACCCCGGGGGTCACACAACCACGAGGAGGTCACGGCGACCACCGGTGATCAGCGGGGGCGGGGGGTCGGATCGTTGTGACAGCGCTCGCGGTGACCGCGAGCGTTGTCACAACGATCCACCCCGCTGCGGCCCCGGGAGGGGTCAGCGGCGGCCGGCGGGCCCGTGCAGGCGCATCCGCACGACCGCGAGCATCGCCTCGCGGATGATCGCCCCGCTCATCTTCGACGTCCCGTGCGTCCGCTCGGTGAACAGGATCGGCACCTCGCGCACCGTCGCGCCCCGCTGCAGCGCCGCCAGCGTCGTCTGGATCTGGAACGCGTACCCGGCCGCCGTCAGCTGCGACAGGTCCAGTGACCGCAGCAGGTCCGCCCGCCACGCCTTGTAGCCGCCCGTGAGGTCGGCCACGGGAGCGCCCAGCAGCACCCGCGCGTACGCGTTCGCCCCCCGCGAGAGGGCCTTGCGGTACCAGGGCCAGGCGTCGTCCAGGGCCCCGCCGGGCACGTACCGGGCCCCCAGGACCAGGTCGGCGCCGCCGGCGACCTCGGCGAGCATCCGGGGCAGCGCCTCCACCGGGTGGGACCCGTCGGCGTCCATCTGCACGACCACGTCGTGGTCCCCGGTGGCCAGGACGTGCGCGAACCCGGCGCGGTACGCCGCGCCCAGGCCGTCCTTGGCGGTGCGCGTCAGCAGCCGCACCCGCCCCGCGGGGTGGCGCGCGGCGACCTCCTCGACGAGGGCGCCCGTCCCGTCGGGGGAGGAGTCGTCCACGACGAGGACGTCGGGGGCCGCGGGGGAGGCGAGGACCCGGTCCAGCATCCCGGCGATGTTCTCGGCCTCGTCGTACGTGGGCAGGACGACGACGCAGCGGAGGGCTTCGGGCAACGGAACTCGCTCGGGTGGTGTCTGGGGCGGACGGGTCGCCCGACGCTACACCGGCGCCCGCCGCGCCCGGGCCCGCCCCGCGGGTCCGTAGACTGGCCGGGCTTGGAGGGCTGGCCGAGTGGTTGAAGGCGGCGGTCTTGAAAACCGCTAGGGAGGTACCCACTCCTTCCTCATGGGTTCGAATCCCATGCCCTCCGCCGGTCACCGACGAGCAGGAGGCAGGACGATGGGTGCGGTCGTGGGACCGGAACTGACCCCCGAGCGGCGCGCGACGGCGCTGCGGGCGTTCCACACCCTCCCCAAGGAGGACCGCGAGGACGCCGTCGCGCTGGCCCGGCAGGGCCGCCGCCACCCCGACGAGCGGGTCGCGGCCGTCGCCTGGTGGTACGCCGCGGCCGTCCTGCAGCCGCGCTGGTACAACCGGCTGCCCGTCGCGGTCCCCGCCGTCCTCGTGCTGGTGCTGCTGGCCGCCGCGTTCCTGTTCGACAACGCCGGCTTCGCCCTGGCCGGCCTCGTGGTGCTCCTGGGCGCGGCCGCGCTGGTCCGGCAGCGGATCCTCACGGCGCCGCTGCTGCGGCTCATGCGGCCCCCCGCCGCGGGCGACATGCCGGACTGAGACGGGGCTGCGGCCGGACGGGTGACGTGGCGGGGCCGACGGGTGACACCTCGTCCAGCGCGCCCGGCCGTGTGACGATCAGCAGGACGTGGATCGCTGGAAACGCTGGCGGGACGCGCTGAGGGCCCCGGGCCGCCTCGGCGCGCACCTCGGCGTGCTCGCGGCCGCCGTGCTCGTGATCGGCCTGGTCCAGCTCCTCGTCGGCCGCGGCAGCGCGCCGGCGCTGCTGCTGTTCGGGGCCTCCGAGGCCGTCACCGCCCTGATCGCCGCGGCCAGCCTCGCCTGGACGGCCCGCACCCAGCGCGGCTGGTCGCGCAGCAGCCGGTTGCTGCTGGCCGCCGCGTGCGGGTCCTGGGGCGCGGGGCAGGTCGTCTTCGCCGTGCAGGACGTCCTGGACGTCATCGACGCCGCCACCACCTGGGCCGACGTCCCCTTCGTCGGGTTCTCCCTGCTGTCCGTCAGCGCGGTCCTGCTGCACCTGTGGGGACGCGGCCGCTCCCACCTGGGCGTCGGCGCGGTCCTCGACGGCCTGCTGCTGGGCACCGCGCTGCTGACGGCGGTGTGGGTCCTCTGGCTCTCCGGGGCCGTCGCCGCCGCGCCGTACTCCTCCGGCGACCTGGCGGTGCCCCTGCTCTACCCCGTGGTCGACGTCGTGTTCCTCACCGTCACCCTCGTCCAGCTCGTGCGGCTGGGCACGAGCCGGGTCGGGCTGCTGTGCCTGGCCGCGGCCACCGCGATGGCCGTCGCCGACGCCGTGTACGTCTTCGACGTGCTCGGCCCCGACGGTTTCCGGACCGGCGGCCTGGCCGACTTCGGCTGGCTCCTCGCGTTCGGCCTCTTCGCGGTGGGCGCCCACGAGGCGCCGAACGGCTCCACGCCCCCGCGGGCGCCGTCGCCGGGGTCGTGGGGCTGGGTCGTGCCCTGCGCGGTGATGACGCCCGCCACGGCGCTGGCCGCCGTGCGGTTGTGGGAGCGCACCGACCGCTTCGTGCTGATCACCCTGCTCGCGATGGTGCTGCTCGTCGTGCTGCGGCAGGTCATCGCCCTCGACGACCACCGCCGGCTGCTGGCCGTCGCCGAGCAGCAGCGCGGTCAGCTCGACGTCCTGGCCCACGTCGACCCCCTCACCGGCCTGGAGAACCGCCGCCGCTTCCTGGAGCGCACCGGTGAGGCCGTCCGCCGGTCGCTGGGCACGGGGGTCCCCGTCGTCGTCGCCTTCGTCGACCTCGACCGGTTCAAGGCCGTCAACGACACCCTCGGCCACGCCGCGGGCGACGAGCTGCTGCGCGAGGTCGCCGCCCGGCTGCTGGGCTGCGTCCGCGAGGCCGACTGCGCCGCCCGCTGGGGCGGCGACGAGTTCGCGGTCCTGGTCACCGACCCCGGCGCGGACGCCGGCGCGGTCACCGACCGGCTGCGCGCCGCGCTCGTCGCTCCGGTCCGGCTGGGCGGGGACCTCGTGCGGGCCACGGCCAGCATCGGCGCCGTCCGCGAGGACCCCCGGCAGCTGCTGGCGGACCTGCCCGGCGCCCCGGTGGACCCGGTGCCCGCGATCGTCGAGGCGCTGCTGGCGGCGGCCGACGCCCGGATGTACGTCGTCAAGCACTCCCGCCGCGACCCCGTGGCCGCCGACCGCTGACCCGCCCCACCCCGCCCCAGCCTCCCGTGATCAAGCACTTGTGGACAGGAGTGCTTGATCACCGAAGTGCTTGATCACGGGGGTCGGGAAAGGGGTGGACGGGGCGGCGGGGAACCGGGGCAGGATCGGGGGGTGGACCCGCGCAGCGTCGCCGCCCGGCTCGTCGAGGTCCCCGGCGTCGTCGGCGTCACCCTCGGCGGCAGCCGGGCCCGCGGCGAGCACACCCCCGACTCCGACACCGACCTCGGCGTCCACTACCGCCCGCCGCTGGACGTCGCCGCGCTGCAGGCGCTCGCCGACGAGCTGTCCGACGTCCCGGTCGTCGTGACCGGCCCGGGCGGCTGGGGGCCGTGGGTCGACGGCGGCGGCTGGCTGCGCCTGGACGGGCACGCCGTCGACTGGATCCTGCGGGACGTCGACCGCGTCCGGCGCAGCGGCCAGGACGCGCTCGCGGGCCGCTTCGACTGGCACTTCCAGGTCGGGCACCCGCTGGGGTTCCCGGGGACCACCTACGCCGGGGAGCTGTTCCACGGGGTGCTGCTCGCCGACCCGGCGGGTGAGCTGGCCGCGGCGCGGCTGACGGGGTTCCCGCCGGCGCTGCGGACCGCGGTCGTGGGGCGGCTCGACGAGGCGCGGTTCCTGCTCGGGGGCGCCGCCAAGGCCGTCCCCCGCGGCGACCGCGCGTACGTCGCGGCGTGCGTGTTCCGCGTCGTGCTGCTGTGCGTGCACGCCCTGCACGCCGACGCGGGCCGGTTCGTCCTCAACGAGAAGGGGGCGGTCGCCGCCACGGCCCGGCTGCCCCGCGCCCCGCGGGGGTTCGCCGAGCGCGCCCAGGCGCTGTTCGCCGCCGCGCCCGGGGCGGCCCTGGACGGGGCCGCGGAGCTGCTCGACGAGACGTGCTCGGTCACCGGGGCGCCCGGTCACCCGAGTGCTTGATCACCCGAGTGCTGGTCACCGGGGAGGGGTCACAGGACGGTGCGCAGGGCCCGGGGCAGGCAGCGGACGGTGACCGTCGACCCCGCCTCGACGTGGAACACCTCGCCGTCGAGCTGCAGCGGCATGGGGGTGTGGGTGCGGAACTCGTACGGCTCCGAGCGCGACCGCACCGGGTGCGCCCCGCGCAGGACGCGCGCGAACTCGGCCAGCAGCCGCAGCTTGCCGCGGTGCGGGATGAGCAGCGTCTCGTACCGGCCGTCGTCGGGGGCGGAGTCGTCGGCCAGCTGCGCGTACTTCGCCATCCGGTCGATGTTGGCGAACACGAGGCTGTCGAGCTGGATGTCGTCGCCGTCGTGGGTGATCGTCAGCGGCCGGTACTTCCAGAACGCGTGGACGACCAGGAAGGACTCCTTCACGGCGTCCAGGTCGTGCTCGTTGAGCGCCGCGGCCGCGACGGGGGAGATCCCGACACCGACGTAGGAGTGGGCGACCCGGCGCCGCCCGGCGCCGCTGACCTCCAGCAGGTCGATGCGCGTCACGGGCTCGCCGCCCACGACCGCCCGGATCGCCTCGACCAGCGGGCGGTCCTGGATGGCGGTCGCGTGGTCGTTGGCGTTGCCCGAGGGCAGGACGGCCGCCAGGCCCTGCCCGGCGTCGACGACCCCGTTGACCACCTCGTGGTAGCCGCCGTCGCCGCTGGCCGAGACGACGAGGGTCCCCGCATCGGCCCGCACCGCGTCGCGGGCCAGCTCCTCGGCGTGCCCGGCGTGCTGGGTCTCGACGAGCTCCACGGGCACCACGCCGTCCAGCTCGTCCCGCAGGGCGCGGGCGTTCGACGGCCCGTCACCGGTGCTGTTGGGGTTCAGGACGACCACGACGCGGCTGAGCTCACTCACGCGCCCACCGTAGGGGGCACCACCGGGCCCCCACACCCGGAAGCGGCCCACCGCGGTCCGCAGGCCCCTCTCGTGACCGCCGCGACGTCCCCGGCCGGTGCGGACCCGGTCTCAGCCGCGGAACGCGGCGGGCCGCTCGGGGGCGGCGGCGGCGAGGGCGGCGGTGATGCCTTCCACCCCGGCCTCCGCGCCGTACACGGGCGTGCCCGGCTGCTGCCGCCACGACTCCGCGAGGGTCCCGGCGTCGACGGCGTCGAAGCCGAGCTGGTCCACGAGTCCGCCCACGACCTGCTTGGCCTGCGCGGAGTCCCCGGCGAGCGGCAGCGCCCGGCGCCCGGGGTCGCCGGCGGGACGGCCGGCGCTGAGCAGGTGCTCGGCCTGGATGCCGTTGAAGGCCTTGACCCAGTGCAGCCGCCCGCGCGGGTCGAGGTGCCGGGCCGTCCACACCGTCTCGGGGGTCCCGTCCTCGACGTCGTCGAGGCGGCCGTCGCGCTGGGGGTAGTAGTTGCCGGTGTCCACGACGACGGAGCCGTCGGGCAGGGGGTCCAGCAGGTCCGGCGCCAGGTCCGGGACCCGGCCCTGGGGGATCGTCACGACGACGAGCTCGGCGCCCCGGGCGGCGTCGGCGGCGTGGACGGCGGTGGCGCCGGTCTCCTCGGCGAGGTCGGCGAGCGTCCCGGGGTCGCGGGAGTTGGCCACCCGGACGGTGTGGCCGAGCCGGGTGAACGCGCGCGTGAGGTTGCCGCCGATGTGGCCGGCGCCGACGATGCCGATGTCCATGCCGGTGACGGTACGGCCGGGCGGGCGGTGGCGCCCGCCCGGCCGCACCGGGCGTCGGAGGACCTCAGGAGGACCTCAGCAGGACCTCAGAGGGTCGAGGTGTCGATGACGAACCGGTACCGCACGTCGGAGGCCAGGACGCGCTCGTACGCCTCGTTGACCTGCTCCGCCGGGATGACCTCGACCTCGGAGCCGATGCCGTGCTCGGCGCAGAAGTCCAGCATCTCCTGGGTCTCGCGGATGCCGCCGATGTTGGAGCCGGCGAAGCTGCGGTTGCCCATGACGACGGAGAACATGCGCAGCGAGACCGGGTCCTCGGGCAGGCCGACGTTGACGAACGCGCCGTTGACGTCGAGCAGCGACAGGTAGGCGTCGAAGTCGAGCTGGGCGCTGACCGTGTTGATGATCAGGTCGAACGAGCCCTTGAGCTGCTCGAAGGTGTCCGGGTCGGAGGTCGCGTAGTAGTGCGAGGCGCCCAGGCGCAGCCCGTCCTCCTGCTTCTTCAGCGACTGCGACAGGACGGTCACCTCGGCGCCCATGGCGGCGGCGATCTTGACGGCCATGTGGCCCAGGCCGCCCATGCCGACGACGGCGACGTTCTTGCCGGGGCCGGCGCCCCAGTGCCGCAGCGGGGAGTAGGTGGTGATCCCGGCGCACAGCAGCGGGGCGGCGACGTCGAGCGCGATGCCGTCGGGGATGCTGCAGACGAAGCCCTCGGTCACGACGATGGCCTGCGAGTAGCCGCCGTGGGTGGGCTGGCCGTCCTTGCCGACGCTGTTGTAGGTGCCGACGTTGCCCTCGAGGCAGAACTGCTCGTTCCCGGCGAGGCAGTTCTTGCAGTGGCCGCAGGAGTCGACCATGCAGCCGACGCCGACGCGGTCGCCGACCTTGAACTTGGTCACCTCGGCGCCGACCTCGGTGACGGTCCCGGCGATCTCGTGGCCGACGACGACGGGGTAGGTCGCCGGGCCCCACTCGGAGCGGGCGGTGTGGATGTCGGAGTGGCAGATGCCGGCGAACTCGATGGCGATCGCGACGTCCTTGGGCCCCACGTCGCGGCGCTCGACCTCGAAGGGGGTCAGCGGTTCGGTGGCGGACGTGGCGGCGTAAGCCTTCACGGTGGTGGGCACGACGTCTCCCGGGGGGTCGGTGGTTCAGGGGTGTGCGCGCCGTTGCGCCACCCCGACGCTACCCCGGCCCCGGCGGGACGGCGCGGGGTGGTTGCGGCTTCTACCAGAAGCGGCCCCGCCGTCCGGGGCCCACCATGGTCGACGTGTGCGAGGTGACGCCGACGGCCGACCTCGACCTGCCCGCGGACCTGACGGCCGCGCGCCGGGCGAGGGAGTTCGTGCGCGCCCGGTGGTGCCCGGACCACGGCGGGGAGGTGCTGGAGACGACGCTGCTGGTGGTCTCCGAGCTGGCCGTCAACGCCGTCGAGCACGGCGCGCCGCCCGTGCGGGCCAGCCTGGACTGCCGTGACGGCGTCGTGCACCTGGAGGTCAGCGACGGCAGCCCGCGGCAGCCGCGGCACCTGCAGCCGGGGCCGCGCGCGGAGTCCGGGCGCGGGGTGGGGCTGGTCGCCTCGGTGTGCTCGGCGTGGGGCGTGCGCGTCGAGGACCACGGCAAGACGGTGTGGTGCGACGTGCCCGCGCGCGTCCCGGCCTGAGCGCGCCCCCTTCACACCTCGCCGGCGAGGTCCTCGGGCAGGAGCGCGGGACCGGCCCCGGCCGGGCGGGTGACGCCCTGGGGGTGCAGGCGCAGGACGAGCAGCGCCACGTCGTCCTCGCGGCCGTCCGACAGCCGCTCCAGCAGCTCGTCACACAGCTCGTCGGGGTCCCGGCCGGCGAGGTCGGCCACGGTGCGGCGCAACCGTTCCAGCCCCTCGTCGAGGTCCTCGCCGCGGCGCTCGACGAGCCCGTCGGTGTAGAGGACGACGGTGTCGCCGTCGTGCAGGACCGCGCTGTGGTCGCTGCGCCCGGTCCCCGGCGCCAGGCCCAGCAGCAGGTCCGCGGGGCGGTCGAGCAGCTCGGCGGTCCCGTCGGCGCGCAGCAGCAGCGGGGGCAGGTGCCCGGCGTTGGACCAGCGCAGGACGCGCCGGCCGGCGGCGCGGTCGGCCGGGGTCTGCTCCAGCTGGGCGAGCACGGCGGTCCCCAGCGTGCCGACGGCCAGGTCGTGCACGGCCCGGTCGAGGGCTCGCAGGACCCGGGAGGGGGGACCGTCGAGGGCGTGCGCGATGCCGCGCAGCACGTTGCGCACCTGGGCCATCGCGGCGGCGGCGCCGCGGTCGTGACCGGTGACGTCGCCGATGACCAGGCAGGTGCGGCCGTCGCCGGTGAGGAACCCGTCGTACCAGTCGCCGCCGACCTGGGCGCCGTCGGCGGCCGCGACGTACCGGGTCACGAGGTGCAGGTGGTCGGGCTGGGGCAGCTCGGTCAGCAGGCTCAGCTGCAGCTCCTCGGCCAGGCCGCGCTGCTCGGCGTGCAGGCGGCCGTTGTCCAGGCCCAGGCCGATCTGCCGGGTCAGGTCCTCCAGCTCGGTGACCTCCTCGTCGCCGAACGGGGGCCGGCCGGCGCCGCGCACGAGGGTCAGCAGCCCGCGCGTGCGGCCGCGGCCGAGCAGCGGCAGCACGAGCGTCGAGTCCGGGGCCAGTTCCCGCAGGAGGTCGTGGGCCCGGCCGGTGAGGAGCTGGCGGCCGATCACCGACGGGTCGGAGTGCTGCAGCCGGGTGGGCCTGCCCTCCAGCAGGACGGCGCGCGCGGCGGAGGACGCCGACCAGGCCCCGGCGCGGGCGCGGCGGTACTCCTCCAGCAGCCCGGCGCGGGCGGGGTCCCGGTGGACGGCGCCGACGTCGCGCAGCCGGGTGCGCCAGTCGGCCGGGCCGTCGTCGAACACCGAAGCGACCACCCAGTCCGCGTACCGCGGCACGAGCGTGCGGGCGGCCTCGACGAGGGCGTCCTCGACGTCGGGGTTCTCGGTGAACGAGGACGCCACCCGCGCCAGGACCGTCGCGCGGTCCCGGTTCGCCTCCGCCGCGGCCTGCGCCGCACGGCGTTCGGTGATGTCCAGGAAGTAGATCCCGACGCCGTCGCGGGTGGGGACGGCGCGGACCTCGAACCAGGCGTCCAGGGGGGCGGGGTAGTGCGTGTCGAAGGACACCTCGCGGCCGGTCTCGGCGACGGAGCGGTACCGCTGCTCCAGCTCGGTGCCGACGGCCGCGGGGAACGCCTCCCAGAGGCTGCGTCCGAGGAGCCCGGCGCGGGTCGGGCCCAGGACCCGCTCGGCCTCGGTGTTGACGTAGGTGAAGCGCCAGTCGCGGTCGACGGCGACGTACCCGACGGCCATGGTCTCCAGGACCGCGCCGAGGCGTTCCTCGCCCTCGCGCACGGCGGTGACGTCGGTGACGGCGCCGACCATGCGCACGGTCCGCCCGGCGGCGTCGGTCAGGGGCCGGCCGCGGGCGACGACCCAGCGCGTGGACCCGTCGGGGCGCAGGATGCGGAACTCGGCCTCGTAGAGCGAGGCGTCGCGCACGGACGCGGCGACGACCTCGGCCAGGTGGTCGCGGTCGGCGGGGTGGACGGCGCCGAAGAACCAGTCGACGGTGCCGCCGAACGTCGCGGGGGTCAGGCCGAACAGGTCCAGCAGGACGTCGTCCCACACGAGGCCGCCGGTGGTGACGTCGTAGTCCCAGGTGCCGATGCCGGCGGCGTGCGCGGCGCCTTCCAGGGCGGCGGCGCGCTGGGTGTCGCGGTACTCCTCGGCGAGGGCGGCGACCTCGAGGTGGCCGGTGGCGATGGCGGCGAGCTCGCGCAGGGTCCGGGTGTCGTGCTCGCTCCAGCCGCGCGGTCCCTGCTGGTGCACGCACAGGGACCCGACGACGTGGCCGTCGTCGGCGACCATGGGGACGCCGAGGTAGGAGCCGAGCATCCCGGCGCGCACGGCCCCGAGGTCGCGCACGCGGTCGTCGCGGTGGGCGTCGGTGACGACGAGAGGTGCGCGCTGCCGGACGACGACGTCGCACAGGGCGTCCGCACGGGCCATCGTGGTGCCGCGGCGGGACGCGGCCTCGCCGACGGCGGTGACGGTGTGCCGGACGTCGGTGAGGAGGGCGACCTCGGCGGAGGTGGCGCCCAGGAGGCGGCCGGCGAGGTCGGCGACGACCTCCAGGGTCTCGCGGGGGGCGGCCCGCAGGAGGCGGCCGGTGGCGGCGGAGCGGGATGCCTCGTCGGCCTGGTCAGTCACCCTGGTACCTCCGCGTGGTCGGGCGCTGACGGTGTGTGCGCCCGACCATCATGGACCACGGTGAGTGACCGTGCCGACGAAACTTCTACACAGCGTCGTCAGCGGGGTGGTCAGTGGAGTGGTCAGCGGGGTTCGACGCGCAGCGCCACGATCGCCACGTCGTCGTCGCTGCCCTCGGGCAGCATCCGCGCCAGCAGCGCGTCGCACAGGTCGTGCACGCCCAAGCCCCCGAGGTCCCGGGCGACCTCGCGCAGCTCGCCCAGCCGGTCGGTCATCGAGCGGTCGCGGCGCTCGACGAGCCCGTCGGTGTACAGCAGCAGCACCGACCCCACCGGCAGGGTCGACTCGTGCTGGGTGCGCACCTGCCCCGGGCCCAGGCCCAGCACGATGCCGTCGCCCTCCAGCACCCGCACGCTGCCGTCGGGGTCGACCACGACGGGCGGCAGGTGGCCGGCGGTGCACCACCGCACGTGCCGGTCGTCGTCGTCGCCTGCCACGACCTGCAGCACGACGGCCGTGGCCAGCGTCGTCATCCCCAGCCCGGCCAGCAGCCCGTCGAGCCGGCCCACGACCTCCGCCGGCTCGGCGGCGCGGTCGTAGGCCAGCGCGCGCACCAGGGTGCGGACCTGGCCCATCGCCGCGGCCGCCGACACGTCGTGGCCCATGACGTCGCCGATGACGACGACGCTCGAGCCGTCGGGCTGGGTGAAGGCGTCGTACCAGTCCCCGCCGACCTGCGCGGCCTCGGCCGCGGGCAGGTACCGCGTCGCGATCGACAGCCCCGGCGCGTCGCGCGGGTCGGTGAGCAGGCTGCGCTGCAGCGTCTCCGACGACGTCCGCTGCTGGGCGTACAGCCGCGCGTTCTCCAGCGCGACGCCCGCCCGGGCGCCCAGGTCCGTCGCGGTGGCCAGGTCGTCCTCGGTGAACGGCGGGCGGTCCGGCCCCGACAGCAGGGTCAGGGACCCGGTGACCTGGCCCCGCGCGCGCAGCGGCACGACGACGGCGCTGCCCAGGCCCAGCCGGCGCAGCACCTGCGCGATCTCCTCGGTCCGGGTGACGGCGTCGACGTGGTCGTCCTCGACGGTCACCAGGGACGGCCCGACCTCCCCGCGCAGCACCTGCATGGACAGGGAGTTGTCGCCGAGGGCGGCGTGCAGCTCCTGAAAGCGGGCCGCGTCCGACGCCCTGGCGGGGTCGGAGTGCGAGGCGCGGATGTGCCGGGTGCGGCCCGTCGCGTCGAGCAGGGTCGCGAACGCCCACTCGGCGAAGTCGGGCACCACCAGGGAGGGCAGGAGGTCCTGGGCGGCGAGGGGGTCCAGGACCTCGGACAGCTTGTCGGTGACCCCGGAGAGGAACTCCAGGCGGCGCCGGGCGTCGCGGGCCACGGCGAGCGCGGCGTCGCGCTCGCGCTCGGCCTGCACGCGCAGCGTCACGTCGGACTGGACGCCGACGAAGTGGGTGACGCGGCCCGTGGAGTCCTTGACGGGGGAGATGACGACCTCGTTCCAGAAGGCCGTCCCGTCCTTGCGGTAGTTCAGCAGCAGCTCGGTGATCGTGTCGCCCTCGCGCAGGGCCTTGCGGATGCGCCGCACGGCCTCGACGTCGGTGTCCGGCCCCTGCAGGAAGCGGCAGTTCTGCCCGACGACGTCCTTGCCGTAACCGGTGACCTTCTCGAAGGCGGGGTTGATCCAGACGAGCGGGTTGTCGGGCAGGTTGGGGTCGGAGATGGTGAACGACAGGTCGCTGGCCAGGACGGCGCGGCTGTGCAGCTGCTCGGCCGACTCCTGCGCGTCGCGGACCATGCCCTCCTCGCGCAGCGGCAGCAGGACCACCAGGGCCAGGCCGTGGAGCTGGTCGGCGGAGGCGTCCGACAGCGGCAGGCCGACGACCCACAGGGCCTCGCGGACCCCGGACATGTCCGAGGAGCGGGCGGCGGTGACGCGCTCGCCGTGGACGGGCTCGCCGTGGGCGATGCGCGACAGCGGGGAGGCGTCGTTGGCGGGGTCGGTGATGTCGTCGCCCGCCGAGCTCTCCAGCCCGGCCCGCCGGGACCACTCGTCGACGGGGCACGGCAGCGTGACGCCGGGAGCGAGCTGCTCGGCGAGGGGGTTGGCGAACAGCACGGTGCCGTCGCCCACGTGCACGAGCAGGACCGCGCCGGGGCGGCCGTGCAGCACCTCGGGCAGCTGGTCGCCGATGCCCCTGCCGGCGAGCGCCGCGTTCGTCCCGTCCATCGCAGCGACCCTAACCGCGTGGTCGGACAGCGGCGAGCCGCCGTGGTCCGCGTGGTGCCGGTGGGGTGGGCGGGACGAGTTTCCACACCTGTGCGTGAGTGAACGGAGACGTTCCGTCACCTCGCGGAGAGGAGGCCGACGGGTGTCGGGTCCGTGAACCACCGGGGTGCACACTGTTCACGTGATCGCCTCGCACGACGAGTGGCTCGCCGGACTCGACGACTCCCTCCGCGCCGAAGCACTGCACTGCCTGCTCAGCGGGACCTACTCCCGTCGGCTCCTGGAATCGCTGCGCCGGGACGGCCCGGTGATCTCCCGGCGCGAACGCGGCCTCGACGACCCCGAGAAGGCCCACGCCGGGGACCCGCTGGGCGCCAACCTGCAGACCTTCCTGCGCGAACGGCTCGTCGTGGAGTCCCCCGAGACCGTCACGCGGTAGCGGCCGGCTCCACCGGCCCCTCCACCGCCCTGAGCCCGGCCAGCTCCTGCGGCACGGGGTGGACCCGGCGCAGCTCCTCGCCCAGCAGCGCGGCCGGCACGGCCGCCGAGTACAGCCACCCCTGGCCCAGCGGCGCGCCGATGAACCGGCACACCTCGGCCTGCTCACCCGTCTCCACGCCCTCCACGACCACCGTCAGGCCCAGCCGGTTCGCCAGGTCCACCACGGCCGTCACCACCGACTGCCCGTTGACGTCCTCGGTCAGCGACTGCGTCAGCGACCGGTCCACCTTCAGCACGTGCACGGGCAGGCGCCCCAGGTACCCGAACGCCGAGTAGCCCGTGCCGAAGTCGTCGATCGCCACCCGGCACCCCAGGCCCGCGAGCTCGGTCACGACGCGCTCGGCGGGGGAGTCGGGGTCCAGGAACACCGACTCGGTCAGCTCCAGCGTCAGCAGGTGCGGGGCGAACCGGTACCGCACGATCAGCTCGCGGACGATGTCGGCGAACCCCGGCGACTGCAGCTGCACGACGGACACGTTCACGGCCAGCCCCGCCCCCGCCCGGAACACCCCCGCGGCGTCCGCGCGGTCCACCGCGGTCCGCAGCACGTGCTCACCCAGGGCGACCACGAGGTTGGACTCCTCGGCCACCGCGACGAACTCCACCGGCGAGATCCGCCCCAGCTCGGCGTCCTCCCAGCGGGCCAGCGCCTCGAACTTCTCCACCCGGCCCGTCGTGAACGAGACGATCGGCTGGAAGTGCACGTCCACCGTCCCGTCCGCGACGGCCGCCGCGAGGCGCTCGCGCAGCAGGGTGCGGCGGGCGTGCTCGGCCGCGACCGCCCCCGAGTACACCGACACCGCCCCGCCGCCGCGCGGCTTGGCGTCGCGCCGCGCGATGTCGGCGCGCGCGAACGGCCTCATGACGTCGCCGGCGTCGTGGTCGGCGTCGTGGTCGGCGCCCGACGGGCAGGCCGCGACCCCCGCCACCGCCGACAGCGGGAAGCGCCCCGCGCCGGCGACCCGGCCGGGAGCCGCCGTGAGGGCCGCCACGACCGCCCCGGCGTGGCGCACGGCCTCCCCGGGCTCCCCGGGCAGCACGACGGTGAACTCGTCGCCGCCGGTGCGGAACGACTGACCACCCAGGCGGCCCGCGACGCGGTCCACCTCCACGGCCGCGGCCGCGATGACGGCGTCGCCCGTGCCCACGCCCAGGACGTCGTTGAGGTCGTCGAGGCCGACGAGCTCGACGAGCACCAGCGACCGCGTCCCCGCCGGCGTGGACAGGGCCCGTTCCAGCAGGGCCCGGTTGCCCAGGCCCGTCAGGCCGTCGTGCAGGGCCTGGGACGTCAGGTGCGCCGTCGTGCGGTCGACCGAGCGGGCCGTCGCGGCGTGCCGGACCGTGAACGTCACCAGCACCGCCACGTACAGCCCGTACAGCACCGGGTCGGCGCGGGGGCTGACCACGAGCAGCAGCAGGTCGGCCAGCAGGATCGGGCCCGGCACCAGCGAGGCGGTCTCCAGGCGGCGCGCGGCGCGCGCGGCGGCCTCCCCGCCGCGGCGCACGACCCCGTCGCGCGGCAGCAGGACCATCCCGACCGCGCCCCCGACCAGCGCGAGCACCGCGGCGGCGACGGCGACGGCGGGCTGGTCCCGCCAGCACACCGCGGCCAGCGCCGTCCCGCTGCCGCTGACGCTCAGACCCACCGCCGCCACCCGCAGCCGGGGCTGCTCCACGGCCAGCGCGATCGCCGAGCACGCCACCAGCGACCCGGCGGCCAGCACCACGACGGTCGCCGCGACCCGGCCCGCGTCCCCGGGGTGACCCGTGCGGGCCAGCGCGTCCCACCCGGCGGTGGCCAGCGCGCTGCCCAGCATGAGCGCGTCCACGACCAGGGACGGGTCGTCGCTGCCCGCGCGGGCGCGCACCAGCAGTTGCAGCAGCACGACGACGGTCCCCAGCTCCGCGGCCGCGAACGCCAGGTGCGTCAACGGGAACGGGCCCACGTCCCGGGTCGGGAACAGCCCCGCGGTCAGCGTCCCCAGCCCCCACAGGGTGCCCGCCACGACGTACCCGTCGCAGGCGCGGCCGCGGGGCAGGAGCGCGAACGCGACCGCGGCCACGACGACGGCCGCGACCCCGGTCAGGGCGACGGGGGTGCGCACCGGCCCGGGTGCGTGCACCGCGAGCACCGTCAGCGCCGCCGCGAGCACCAGCAGCGCCAGCCCACCCGCGACACGACCCGCGGTGGGGCGCGCGGGAGCGAGCGGGGACACCATGCAGGGGGCATCGGCGGCGCGCGGTGCCGACTTGACCCGTCGTTCTAGAACACGGGCGTCGGCCACGGCTCCCGGCGTGGGGGAGGATGGGGGCTGCTCGACGTTCGTTCAGCAGGGAGTGGTGGGTCACGTGGCCAAGGGCAAGGTCCGTTCGTACGACGAGGAGCGCGGCTTCGGGTTCATCCGCAGCCCGGAGGCGCCCGACGACGTCTTCTTCCACTTCAAGGACGTCGTCGGCGGTGAGGAGGGCGACTTCGAGGGCGCGACCGTCGAGTTCACCCTCACCGACGGCGAGCGGGGGCCGAAGGCCTCCAACGTGCGGGTCGAGTCCCGCCGCTCCGGCGGCGCCCCCGCCGCCGAGCGCCGCCCGGCGTCCGCGAACCGCCCGCCGTCGCTGCGGGAGTTCCGCCGCGAGGTGACCGAGATCCTCCTCAGCGTCGACGGCATCGGCAGCACCCAGATCCGCGCCGTGCGCGACTACCTGTCCGACTACGGGCTGGACCGCGGGTTCGTGGTGGAGGACACCCGCCGCTGACGCGGTGGGACCCGGCACGTCGACCCCACGGCCCCGTCGACCGGGACGGTGGGGCCGGCGTGCGGGACCCCGCGCCCGGGAAACCGGTGGGACGGGACGTCCCGCTCCCGCGACGATGACCCCGTGCGCACCCTCACCGCCTGCCACACCGCCGACCTGCCCGACCTCGGCGCGGTCCGCGCCCTCCTCCACGACGTCTTCGACGACCTCGCCGACGAGGACGTCGAGCACGCCCTGGGCGGGTGGCACGCCCTCGTCCACGACGACGGGGTCCTCGTGGGCCACGGCTCGGTGGTGCGGCGGCAGTTCCTCGTCGGCGGCCTCGCGCTGCCCGTCGGGTACGTGGAGGCCGTGGCCGTCGCGGCCGGCCACCGCCGCCGCGGCGTCGGCACCCTCGTCATGGACGAGCTGGAGCGGGTCCTCGTCGCCGGTCACGGCGTGGGGTTCCTCGGGGCCTCCGACGAGGGCGCGCTGATGTACGCGGCCCGCGGGTGGCCCGTGTGGCGGGGTCCGCTGGCGGTCCTGGCGACGACGGGCGTGCGGGCCACCCCGGACGAGCGGGGCGGGGTGCGGGTCTTCGACCCGGCCGGGCGGCTCGACCTGGACGCGGAGCTGGTGTGCGAGTGGCGGTCGGGAGACGTGTGGTGAGGGTGGGCGGGGCGCAGCCCCTCACCACACCCCGCCCGAGACCGGGTGCTCCCGCTGCAGCTCCTCGGCGACCCGGTCGGCGGTGACGGCCGCCGAGTACAGCCAGCCCTGCCCCAGCCCGGCCTGCATCGACCGGCAGATCGCGGCCTCCTCGTCGGTCTCGACGCCCTCCACGACGACGGTCAGGCCCAGCCGGTTCGCCAGGTCCACGACGGCCGTCACGACCGACCGCCCGTTGCCGCCGGTCGTCAGGGACTGCGTCAGGGACCGGTCGATCTTCAGGACGTGCACGGGCAGCCGGTCCAGGTACCCGAACGCCGAGTAGCCGGTGCCGAAGTCGTCGATCGCGATCTGGCAGCCCAGCCGGGCCAGTTCGGTGACGACGCGCTCGGCGGGGGAGTCGGAGTCCAGGAACACCGACTCGGTCAGCTCCAGCGTCAGCAGCTCCGGCGCGATCCGGTAGGTGGACAGGATCTGCCGCACGACGTCCGCGAACCCCGGCGACTGCAGCTGCACGACGGACACGTTGACGGCCAGCCGGACCCCGGCGTCGAACACGCCCGCGGCGTGCGCGCGGTCCACCGCGGTCCGCAGGACGTGCTCGCCGAGGGCCACGACGAGGTTGGACTCCTCGGCGACGGGGACGAACTCCACGGGCGAGACGCGGCCCAGCTCGGCGTCGTCCCAGCGGGCCAGCGCCTCGAACTTCACGACCCGGCCCGTCGTGAGGTCCACGATGGGCTGGAAGTGGACGTCGACGGCGCCGTCGGCGACGGCCGCGGCGAGGCGCTCGCGGACCTTCAGCCGGCGGGCGTGCTGGGCGGCGACCTCACCGGAGAACACCGAGTACCCCTGGCCGCGGGGATTGGTGCGGGCGTCGCGCAGGGCCAGGTCGGCGTGCACGAGGGGCAGCGTCGCGCCGCCGTCGGTGGGGGTGCCGGGGTCGACGCGGGACAGGCCCGCGAGCGCGTCCACGGGGAACCGCCCGGCGCCGGGGACCTGCAGGGGCGCGGCGCTGACGGCGTCGAGCACGCCGGGCAGGTGCCGGGCCACCTTGTCGGGGGCGCCGGGCAGCAGCAGCGCGAACTCGTCGTGCCGGACCCGGTAGGTGCTGCCGCCCAGGGGGGTGACGTGCTCGCGCAGGTTCGCCGCCGCGGCCCGCAGCACCTCCTCGCCCACGGCCACGCCGAGGACGTCGGTGACGTCGTCCAGGCCCGTGACCTCCAGCAGCACCAGCGACTGCACCCGGTCGGGCTCGGTGAGGGCGTCGCGCAGCGCGGTGCGGTTCTGCAGCCCCGTCAGCGGGTCGTGCAGCGCCTGGAAGGACAGCCGGTCGCTCGTGCGGTCGACCGCGCGCGCCGTCACGGCCTGCCGCAGGGCCGCCCCGACGACCGTCCCGCCGAGGAAGACGAGCATCAGCACGTCGTCGCGGGGGGAGACGGCGAACAGCGCCACGTCGGCCAGCACGAGACCCGCGGGCACCGCACCGGCCACCCGCTGCCGGCGCACGGCCCGCGCCGCGGCCGCCCCGCCGTGCCGCACGAGCCGCGTCCGGGGCCCGCGGACCACCAGCACGAGCGCCCCGAGCAGGCCCAGGGCCGTCCCGACGTCCCCGGTGACCGGCTGCTCGGCCGACACGACGGCGCTGACCTCGGTGCCCACCGCGCCGATCGCCAGCCCGATCCCGCACAGCCGCAGCCGCGGCTGCTCGACGGCCAGCACGGTCGTGGCGGCCGCCACGAGGGAGGCCGTCACGAGGACGAGGACGGTGCCCGCGGCCCACCCCGCGTCGCCGGTGAACCCGGCGCGGGCGTACCCGTCCCAGCCGATCCCGGCCAGCACGGTCGCGAGGAAGACCGCCTCGACGAGCGGTGACCGGGCGTGGTCGCCCACGCGGGCCGTGCGCAGCTGCTGGACGACGACGGCCGCCACCGGCAGCAGGGACAGGGCCTGCACGACCGGCGGGAACGGCAGCGGCCCGAGCGCGGCGTGCGGGAACAGGCCCGCCGCGGTGGTCCCGGCCCCCCACGCCGCCGCCGCTAGCGTGTGCCGGGCGACGGTGGCGCGGCTGCCGCGGCGCCGGACGAGGGGGACGGCGGCGCTCGCGGCGAGCCAGACCAGGCCGGTGGCGACCTTGAGGTGCTGGGCGTCCGGCCACCGGGTGTGCGCGCACACCAGGAGGGCCAGGGTGACGGCGAGCACCGACGCGGACAGGGCCGCGGGCCGGGCTTGCCGGGGGAGCGTCATGGAGAGGGGTTCGGCGGCGGCGGGGGCCGGCTGGATGGGCCGAGCGCGTGACGTCGGCCGGTGTCGACGGCGCCGGTGACCACGCAGCGCAGCGGGTCGTGCGGTGGCCCGGCCCCCGGGGTCCCGGGGTCCCACCACCCTCCGTCGTCACCTGGCCCGGCGGTCGCCGGGGGAAGGTGCTCGAGGGATCCGTTCCGTGATCGTCTCCGTCACAGCCAGCGACGACGACCCGTTCGAGCCACGGAGGTCTGGTCCACCCGGAGTCCCCCACGTGAGTCACAGAGCGTGATGGTTCGTGCGTGGGTGGTGACACCATCCGTTGTGACTACTCCGCATGGGGTACCTGTGGCCGTCGGGACGGGTGAGGCTGCCCGTTACCAAACTGTAACTTTGGGCTGCGGACAGCAAAACCGCAGGTCACGCGCTGTGTGCGCCAGACGACACGCCGTAGACCCTCGTGATCTTTCGTTACTCCCCGTGTTGCAGATGTGACTCTCGTGTACGTTCGGTTCCGTCACCGAGTCACTCCGCTGAGTAGCGGAGGGCGGGGTGGCGGAGGCTCGAAATCGGGCCGGCCCCTCATGGGGGGGAACATCACTTCACATGCCTTGGAGGCAATCGTGACCGCAGCAACCTCCCGGTTGCGCCGGCGTGGTATCGGGGCTGGCGTCGCCGCTCTGGTTGGGCTTGGTTCCATCGCGGGTCTCGCGGGCGCGGCTCAGGCTGCTCCCGGCTTCGACCCTTCCGCCGCTTCTTCCCGTCTCGCCGGTGTCGACCGCTACGACACCGCCGCCAAGGCCGCGCTGGCCGGCTGGACCACCGCGTCCACCGTCATCGTCGCCAACGGCGAGGTCACGGGCATCGACGCCCTCGCCGCGTCGTACCTGGCCGGCGTCAAGGACGCGCCGATCCTTCTCACGCAGAAGGACTCGGTCCCCTCCCAGACCGCCGCCGCCATCGCCTCGCTGAACCCGACCACGGTCATCGTCCTCGGTGACACGAACGCGGTCTCGGCCAGCACCTACACCGCCCTCGTCGGTTCCAAGACCGGTCAGCGCATCGACGGCCCGAACCGCTTCCAGACTGCGGTCGACATCATGACCGAGGCTGGCGTCACGCCGCCGAAGACGGTCTTCCTCGCCCGTGGTGACCAGTACGGCGTCGGCCAGGTCGCCGCCGACGCGCTCGCCGCCGGCCCGGCCGCCTTCAAGAACAAGATCCCGGTCCTGCTGACCAACCAGGACTCGCTGCCCGCCGAGACCCTCGCCGCGCTGAACACCGCCGGTGTCACCAAGGTCTACGTCCTGGGCAACGCCAACGCGGTCTCCGACGCGGTCTACACCCAGGTCGACGGTCTTGCCAGCGTCACCGACATCGAGCGCATCCAGGGCTCGGACCGCACCGCCACCGCGGCCGCGATTGCCAACGAGACCGACTTCGGATTCAACAAGACCGGCGCCGCTCTCGCCAACGGCTTCCGCATCGACGCCCTGGCCGCCGGCCCGGTCGTCGGCAAGGCCGGCTCGCCGATCCTGCTGACCGAGGGCACCGTCGGTCTCGGTGTCGGCACCGAGGCCTACCTGACCGCGAACGCCGCGACGCTGACCAAGGCGTGGGTCTTCGGTGATGAGAACAGCGTCACCTCGACCATCGCTGCGGCAGCGACGACTGCGGCCAAGGGGGGCACGCCCACCTCGAACCAGACGATCACCGTCTCCCCGACCGAGGCGAGCACCATCTCCCTCAGCGCTGACACCACTTCGCGTCAGTACACGGCGACCGGCCTGACCGCGGACACCGAGTACACCGTCGCTCTGGTGAACGCCGACGACATCACCACGACCGCGAACGGTGTGGTGTCCTTCGCCGACGACGACGACACCGATCAGTACGAGACCGGTTCGGTCGCCGCCGCAGAGATCAACGTCATCAACGGCACGGCGGTGGCGGGCACCGACGAGCTGACCGCCGAGCCCGTCAACGGGCAGATCTCCTTCACTGTCAACGGCACTGCTTACGGTGATGTCGTGCCGGTCGTCTTCGTCGACTCCGACGAAGATGGGGACATCGCTCTCGGTGCTGACGCCGTGGACACCCCCACCGAGGCCTTCGGCCTCGGTGGCGTGCTCAGCCTGCTGCCGGCCGAGCGGGCCACCGCTGCCGCCCTCGGTGCGGACTTCGAGATCGCCGAGATCATCCCGAACGGCGATGTCACCAGCCTGGTCCTGGACAGCGACACCACCGCCGCCACCGGTACGTTCTCGATCGTCGAGATCAACGCCAACGACCGGTACTTCCTCGGTTCCACCGAGGTCGTCGCGGCAGACTTCTTCGAGCAGCTGTCCGTCGGTGACGAACTCGACACCACCACGTCGTACAACGCGACCCCGGCGCTCCAGTCGACGTTCGTGCTGACCGACCTCACGCCCGAGCCGCCGACCCTGACTGGGCTCGACACGGCTGGGCTCACGGTGGACGACGTTGCCGCTGACGACGTCACCGACACCACCGCGGACCTCGAGGTGAGCAACCTCTCGGACGACGTGTCCTCCGTCACCGTGTACTACATCGCTGACACCAACGACGACACCGTCACGGCGCTTGACACGGACACCTTTGAGTCGCGCAGCTTCACGGCCGACAGTGACACCAGCACCGACAACTGGGACATCACCCTGACCGGCCTGGACGACGACACGTCGTACGACGTGTACGTCACCCAGACCGTCGGCCAGGAGGAGTCGGAGCCCAGCGATGGGTTCGAACTCACCACTGAGGTGACGAACACCGACAACACCGCTCCGACCATTGAGGACACCGTTCTCACGGACGACAACGGCACGCTCGGTGTGCTGGACTCGGCCGACGTGGTGACGCTCACGTTCTCCGAGTCGATGGCGTCGACCCTCGGTGACGCGGGTACCTTCCTCCGCTTCAGTGACGGTGACAGCACCTACCAGGTGAGCGGTGGGTTCGCGCAGGCCACCGACACGGACACCGACGACCAGCTGGTCATCACGGTTCCTGTGGCTGGTGCGACGTTCGGCCTCGTCGCCGGCGAGGACAACGGGCTCGACGTGGCGGGCGACTCCGTCAAGGTCAGCCTCGTTTCCAGCCAGTTCGACGACGTGGCGGGCAACCAGCTCAACCTGGCTGGTTCCGCGGACGTCACGGTGGACGACGAGTCCTGACGATCACGCACTGACGCCCTTCCTGGCGTGACAACGAGGCGGGTCCCCATGACACGGTGGGGGCCCGCCTTTGTGTCGTGTGTAACGACAAGAGTTGTACCAGCGATCTTGGGGGAAGGAGCGGTCGAAACCTCTGTAGGTTCAACGCACCATGCGCCGCGCCACCCCTCCCACCGTCGTCCTCCTCACCTTCCTCTGGTTCTCCTGGCTCGGTCTGGCCCGCTGGAACGTCGGCCGCTCCGGCGCCTATGACCTCGGCGTCTTCGCCCAGTCCGCCCAGTCCTGGGCCTCGGGTCACCTGCCGTTCAGCGCGATCCGCGGCCTGCCGCTCCTCGGTGAGCACTTCAGCCCGGTGACGGTGGTGTGGGGTGCGGCGTGGTGGGTGTGGCCGGACCCGCGGGCGCTCATCGTCGTCCAGGCCGTGCCGCTGGCGCTCACGGCGGGCGTCGTCTTCTCGGTCGCGCGTCGGCACCTGAGCGCTGAGACGGCGGTCCTCCTTGCCGCGTTGTACGCCGTCTCCTACGGCGTCGTGAACGTCGCCCGCCTCGACGTGCACGAGGTCGCGTTCGCCACCCCGCTCATAGCTCTGTCGTGCGCGGCCCTGCTGGAGCGCCGTCTCGGGGCGGCGTGCTGGTGGGCGTTGCCGCTGCTGCTCGTCAAGGAGGACCAGGGGCCGACGATCGTCGCGGTGGCGTTCCTGGTGTTCTGCTTCGCGCGGGGGCGTCGCCGGTTGCTGGGGGTCGGGACCGCCCTGACAGCGGTGGTCGGGACGTTCGGTGCGTTCGCCGTCATCCGTTGGCAGAACCCGCAGCACGAGATCCCGCTGTTCGCGCTCCGCTTCGCGGGGGAGGCGGCCACGTCGGCGCCGTTCGCGTGGAGCACCGACGGGTGGCCGCGGTTGGAGCTGGTGCTCCTGCTGCTCGTCACGGGCGGGATCTTGTGGGTGCGATCGCCCCTCGCGCTGGTCGCGGTGCCGACCCTGCTGTGGCGGCTCGTCTCGCCCTACGACAGCTACTGGTCCCCACGGTTCCACTACGACGGCGTCCTCATGCCGATCGTGTTCGTGGCGCTCGTCGACGTGTTGCGCCGGTGGCGTCGTCCTGTCGCCGTCCGACGCGTCCTACCGGTGGTCGCCGCTCTCAGCCTGGCGGCGAGCACGTTCACCTACCTGACCGCGAACTACGTCGTGAACCCCTTCAGCGCCGACACATGGCGGCCGTCCGCCGCGACGCGCGACCTGCTGGCCGTCTCGGCGGTGCTCCCGGCGGGCTCGCTGGTGTCCGCCGACAACGGGGCCGGGCCGTACTTCGTGACCCGGCACACCGTCCGGATCTTCACCAACACCGACGCCGTGCAGGCCGACTGGGTCGTCGTGGACCTGCGCATCGACGGGGCGAGCGCGACGAGGGCCGGCAAGGCCGCCCTCGTCGACCGGCTGTCCCGCGACCCGTCCGTGGAGGTGGTGCGCCGCGGTGCCGCGGTCGCGCTGCGGATGCCGTGCCGGGGGACGGTGTGGCTGCCGGAGCCCACGGGGAACCCGCCGCTGCCGGAGCCGGTGTGGGAAGCGGGCTGCACCGTTGGCTGATCGGCGCCTCTTGATGGTTCGGCAACCGATCTGAGCCTCTTCACCCGTTCGGCTGAACGATCACGCAGTGTCGTCCTAGCGTTTGCGGTGCACGCACCACCCACCGACGGGAGGAACCACGTGAAGAACCGCATCCGCATCGCCCTGGTCGGCGCACTGTCGTCGTCGTTCGTCCTGATCGGCATCGAGGCCGCGCACGCCGGCCTCCGCATCAACTGACCCCACCCACCACCCAGGAGATCGCCGTGAGCCTCAAGAACCGCATCCGCCTCGCCGCCGTCACCGTCCTGTCCTCCTCCCTCGTCGTCCTGGGGGTGGAAGCAGCTCACGCCGGCTACCGCATCTGAAGCACCGCAGGAACCCCGCACCCGTGACGGTGCGGGGTTCCTCACCGGCTGACCGGCCGCACGACCTCCAGTCGGTCGTACCGCTCGACGCTCCCATCGCACTCCCGAACCCACCCTGCGAGGTCAGCTCCGGGGATGCGGTCGGCGACGGTCGGGTCGACGACGAGCGTCGCGGCGCAATCCACCGCGCCATGTCCGATCACCCGGACGTCGGGTGCTCCGCGCTGCAGCGCGGCGGTGTCGGCCCAGGACACGACCACGGAACCGGCGGGCAGAGCGCGCAGCTCGGGGGCGAGCAGGGCGTAGTCGGCGGTCCGGGTGTTCGCCACCTGCCCCAGCTGGGCGCCGGCCGCGACGAGCAGCGGGACCGCCAGGACGGCCGCCACCGGCCAGGCGCGGAAGGAGATCCGCACCAGGCCGACGGCAGTGAGCGCCACCAGCGGCGAGGCGAGGACGTCGTGGTACTGCGGCAGCTTCAACGGTGACACCACGACCGCGACGGTGAAACCCACGACTGCGGCGGCGACCACCGCGGTGGACACGCGCCGGACGAGGGCGACACCGAGCGTGGCGCTCACCCACAGCGCCACCAGCGCCACCCACCCCAGGTAGCGGGACTGGAACCACCACGCCGCCCACCACGGCGGGAACGCGTAGTTCTGCCCCGCGACGTGCTGGACGGCGCCGCGGCCGGCGTGGCCCAGCTGCCAGTCCACGACCGTCCACACCGCGTGCGGGGCCTGCGCGCCGAACGGTGCGTACGTCGCGAGGAACACCACCACGGCGGTCAGACCCGCCAGCAGAACACCACCGACCTTGCGGGGGTGCACGGCCCACGCGACGAGAACGACGACCGCCACGGCCGCTCCGGTGAGCTTCGTCGCCGTGGCCGCCCCCACGGCTGCGCCGAAGACCGCCCACCGCCACCACACCGGCTGGGCCGCGACGCCTTGTGCCGCCCACACTGCGCAGGCGGTGAAGAACAGCAGCGGCATCTCCAGGGTCGCCTGCCGGCCGACGTGCGCCTCGACGACGCCGGGGTGCAGGGGCAGGACGTACCAGAGCGTCATCGCGACCAACCCCGCCCACGGCCCCGCGACTCGGCGGGCGACGTAGAACAGGACACCACCGGTTGCGATCCCCAAAAGGGCCGACGGCAGCCGGTCCGCCGTGAGGGAACCTCCGAACACCAGGTGGCCGAGACCGATGAGGAACTTCGCCAGCGGAGGGTGCTCGAGGTTGGCGCGGAAGTCGCCGTGCACGTAGGCGGCGCCGGCGTCGCGGTACACGAGCTCATCCCCGGTAGACGACTCGACGCCCAGGCGCCAGCAGAACACGAACACCCCGACGAGGACGACGAGGAGGGTGAGCAGTCGTCGGGTTCGCGTCATGACCCGGTCACGGTACCGGGAGGGTCCTACGTGGTGGTGCTGAGCCTGCTGTAGACGTGAGGCGTGCACACCTCCGCGGGAACAGTCCTCGACGGCGCCCTGACAGGATCCTGATGCGTGACTAACGCGCCGTCGTCGCCGGCTCGTGAACGGGTGAACGGCTTCCCGAAAAGCTTCCGACCGACCGGGCGCGTCCTTACAGTGGGAGGACGAACCACCAGCGGAGGCCATCGCGCCCCGCGTCCTAGGAGAACCTCACCCATGCCCTCGCGGTCCCCGCGGTTGCGCGCCCTCGCCGCCGCGTTCGTCCTGACGTCCCTGGCGACCGCCGGTTCGGCGCTGCCCGCCGCGGCCAGCACCGGGTTCCAGCCCGACGCGCCCGATCGCCGGATCGGTGGGGTCGACCGGTTCGACACCGCGGCCCGGACCGCGCTCGACGCGTTCCCGGACGGGACGACCACGGCGATCCTCGCGAACGGCTGGCGCAACGTCGACGCGCTGACCGGCGCCTACCTCGCGGGCCTGGAGAAGGCGCCGATCCTGCTGACCGACCGCGACGCGGTCCCGGCGAGCACCCTCGCCGCGCTGCGCGCCCTGGGCGTCGAGGACGTCGTCGTGCTCGGTGACGAGAACTCGGTGGGCGACTCCGCGCTGGACCAGCTCGACGCCGCCGGCATCGGGGTCGCGGGCATCGTGGCCGGTGAGGACCGGTACGACACGGCGGTCCAGATCTACGGCTTCGGGGAGACGGCCCCGGAGACGGTGTTCATCGCCCGCGGCGACGTTCCCACCGGCACGGTCGCCGCCGATGCCCTGGCCGCCGGTCCCGCCGCGTTCAACGGCCGTCCGATCCTGCTCACCGCCGCCGACCGGCTCCCCGACGTGGTGGCCGACGCGCTCGCCGAGGGACAACCCCGGCACGTCGTGTTCCTCGGTCGGGGCATCTCGCAGGACGTCCACGACGAGGTGTCGGACCTGGTCCCGTCGGCGCTGGTCCAGACCATCGGCGGTGCGGACCGCACGCAGACGGCGGCGCTGCTGGCGAGGGCGTGGGCCCCGTACATCCTGTACGAGTGGCGCGGGCAGGTCGCCCTGGCCAACGGGTACACCGTCGACGCCCTCGGTGCCGGGGTGTGGGCGGGGCTGCGCCGCGCCCCGATCCTGCTCACCGACGGCACCGCCTCGCTGGGGTCGGGGACGACGGAGTACCTGACGAGCAACGTCATGAGCCGCGGCACCGTGTTCGGCGACGAGCGCAGCGTCCCGCAGGCGCTCGCCGTCCGCGCCCGTGAGCTCGCCCACGGCGGCCCCGCGGCGCCCCGGGCCGTGACCGCGGTGGACGTGCCGGGCGGCAAGCTGTTCGTGGGGACCCACGAGGCGGAGCTGCACCCCGACCACACCTACGTCGTCGACGAGCGCGAGGTGACCCGCACGGAGATGATCGCCGCGGCGCACGTCGGCAGCCGTCTCGTCGCGGAGTGGGAGATCCCCCGTCCCGGGACGGTGACCTGGACGTTGCTCACGACGCGGCCCGAGGACTGGACCGACGGGCAGATCGAGCGCTTCGCGGGCGGTTTCGCCCTCATCGACCCCGGTACCGGTCTGCGGTTGCGGACGTTCGCCGACGCCGACCTGCCGGTGGCCGGGACGTACTTCGTCGACGGCGCGATCAGCACCCGCAGCGGTTTCCTGGCCGACCTCAACGACTACGACCAGGTGCGCGTCACGGGGACGACGGTCGCGCTGACCAACGGCCCCATCAGTGCGACGGTCGTCGGGGTCGACGCCACCGGGTACTCCGCCCGGACCTACGGCAGCACCACGGCCCACACCTACCCGCTGCCCGGTCCGGGCGACGACGTCCAGCGCGCCGGTACGTCGATCTCCCCGGCCCAGTTCACGAGCGAACTGACGGTCGGCGACGCCGTGGAGGACTGGACCGTCGGGGGTGTGCGCCACCTCCGGATCACGAACTACGCGCCGGCGCCGTTCACCAGCGTCTACGAGGGCGGGACGCTGCCGACGGTGGACCCGGGTGACGGGACGACGAGCCCGTTCCGCGGGCACGCGGTCGACACGGGGGCGCCGCAGACGTGGTCGCTGGGGTGGGGGTGCCGGATCCACGTCGACGGCGCTCTCGCCACCCCGGAGCAGTTCAACGCCGCCGCCAAACCTGGCGCGATCGTGTACGTGCAGCCCACCGACGGGCCGGCCGGGACGGTGGGGGAGATCTGGCTCGCCACGACGCCCTGATCCCCGCCGCCTCGCACCCTCCGGACGGGGCGTCACCCGCCCCGCCGTCGCCCGCTCAGCCGATCCCGCTCACACCCCACCGGCCCGACACCTCCTCCACGGGGCCGCGCAGCGGCCCCCCGACGAGGGTGAGGCGCCGTGCGGGTGCGACGGACGATGGCGGTGGCGTGCGTGCTGGCGGGGGTGGTCGTCTCCTCGGCCGCCCCGGCGGTGGCCCAGGTGGACGGGCGCGGGACGCGGGACCGGGCCGTCGTCGGCGCGGAGGCGTCCGGGACGGAGACCGTGGGAGCGCCCCAGCGCGTCGTCGCGCCGGGGCGCACCGCGGACGTGTCCGGCACCGTCCTGCGCCTGGACGGCGACGAGGGCGAGGCGACGACGCTGCTGCGGACCGCCACCGGTTTCGTGCCGCTGACCGGCGACGCCGCCGCGCGGCTGGCCGTGGGGGCGAAGGTGGCGCTGCGGGTGTCCGCCTCGGCGACCCGGCCCGACGCCGTGCAGGTCGAGCAGGTCCTCTCGGTGTCCGCGCGCACCCTCGCGTCGTCCGCCGCCGGCGGGGTGCAGCACCTCAAAGTGGCTCTCGTCGCGCCCGCCGGGACGAAGCCCGGCGACTACTCCGCCGCCGACGTCCGCGCCGCCGTCGCCAGGGCGTCGGACTACTGGTCGGCCGTCACGAACGGGAAGGTCAGCTTCGTCGTCGACACCGTCGCCGACTGGACCACCTCCCCGTACACGTGCGCGCAGTTCACCTCCATCTGGAGCGCCGCGGCGAACGCCACCGGGTACACGGGCGCGGCCTCCGAGCACGTCCTGACGGTGTTCCCCCGCTCCGCCTACACCTCCGGCGGCTGCTCGTACGGCAAGGGGACCCTCGGCGCCGACGCGACCAGCAGCGGCGCGGCGTACGTCGCCGACATCTCCCAGTCCGTCATCGCCCACGAGCTCGGGCACAACATGGGGTACGACCACGCCAACGCCCGCTACGGCACGGCCGCTGCCCCCGACCCGGGCCACACCGGCGGCACGTACGTCGGGTACGGCGACGTGTTCGACGTCATGGGTTTCTCCGACCCGCAGGACCGGATCGGCACCGGCGCGCTGAACGTCGTGCACCGCGACCAGCAGGCCGCGCTGTTCCCGGGGCAGGTGCGGACGGTGACGTCCTCGACGAACGTCACCCTCCAGGCCGTCGGTTCCACGGCCACCCCGGCCGTCAAGGGCGCGAAGGTGGTGGACGGGTCCGACGTCTACTACCTGGAGTACCGCGCGAACGTCGGCACCGACGTCCGCGTGTTCTCCGACGGGCGCCGACCCGCTGCGGGTGTGCGGGTCCTGCGCCGTGACACCACGTCGACGTACAACGCCTCCGTCGTCCTGGACCCCACCCCGACGGGCAGCACGAGCGACTGGAACCAGGTCGTCCCCGTCGGCGGCACCTTCACCACCGCCTCGGGCCGGCTGAAGTTCACCGTCGCGTCGGCCGCGGGGGAGAACGCCACCGTCGCGGTCACCGTCGGGGGCGCCACCACCGGCACCGTCCTCGCCGCCCCGTCCGGGGTGAGCGCCACCTCCACGGCGGCCGGGACCGCGACCGTGGCCTTCACCGGGGTGAGCGGGGCCACCGGGTACGTGGTGACCCCCTACCTCGACGGGGTCGCGCAGACCGCTGCGGCGGTCACGGCGGCGACGTCCCCGGTGACGGTCAGGGGCCTGGCCACCGGCCGGTCCTACACGTTCGGGGTCACGGCGAAGAACGCGGCCGGCACCAGCGGGGAGGCCCGCTCGGCCGCCGTGACCGTCGCCGGCGCCCCCGCCCGGCCCACCGGGCTGAGCGCGACCGTCGCCGGGAACGTCGCGTCCCTGTCCTGGGCGCCCGGTGCGACCGGCACCCGGTACCGGGTGGACGTCCTGGCCGGGACGAGGGTCGTCTGGTCGGGGACGACGGACGGCGCGAGCGTCCGGACGTCGGCGCTGCCGGCGGGCAGCTACACGTTCACCGTCACCGCCACCGGCGCCTCCGGCACGACCACCTCCGCGCCGTCCGCGGCGTTCACCGTCGCGGCGCTGGCCGCGCCCGGCGCGGTGACGATCACCGGCAGCGGGGTCGGCGACCGGTCCGCGTGGGTGGCGTTCACGCCCGCCACCACCGGCGGCGCCGCCACCTCCTACCAGGTGACGATCTACTCCGGCGGTGTCGCGGTGCAGTCGGGCACCGTGCCGGCGACGACCGGGAGGGTGACGGTGTCGGGGCTGGTCAACGGCCGCGGCTACACCCTCGGCGTCAGGGCGCGCAACGGCGCCGGGACGGGTGTGGAGAGGGTCAGCGCCGTCCTGGTGCCGGGCGCCCGGCGCTGATCGCGGCGAACCCCTCGACGCGCGGCCGGGCCCGGCGCGCGGCCGGGCCCGGCGGCACCGGGCCGCGGTCGGCGGGTGGCGCGGCGACCAGGCGCGGGTCGACCCGCAGCTCCTCGACGCCGGCGGCGCGCAGCAGCGCCCGCAGCGCGCGCCGGCCGATCTCCAGGTGCGGGTGCCCGTCCCCCAGGACGGCGCGCAGGGCTTCGCGCGAGGTGAACGCCACCCCGGTGCGGTGCCCGAGGGGGTCGGTGAACGTCCGCAGGACCGCGGCGTGGGGGCCGGCGTGGACGGGGACGAACAGGCGGGCCGGTGAGGGTGCGGTGCTGGACACGTCGTGGACGCTAGGCACCCCGCGCCGCCGGGGGAACGGCCCTGACGAGGCCCTGACGCCGGGCTGACGCGCCCTTGACGAGACGCCGCGAGCGTCCCCCGGCGCTGCACCCGCTCCCGCCGTGCTCGATCACCGCCGTGCTTGATCACGGGAGTGCTTGATCACGGGAGTGCTTGATCACCTTGATCGAGCACTTCGGTGATCAAGCACTCCCGTGGCTGGGCGCTCCGCCCCACCGCCCCCCCTGGCGCCCGGGACGGGGTGACCTCCGAGGGACGAACGGCGCGCCGCGCACTACCGTGGACGGATGGAGCTCGATCCGCACTCGGTCCAGACCCAGACCCGTCCGTCCGGCCCCTCCGCGTGGGAGGCCCGGGAACGGGCTGAGGAGTTCAGACGGGACGCGCGGGAGGACCCCGCGACGGCGATCTACCCGCACGCCGACCTCAGCACCGTGGACCTGGCCACCGTCGTGGACGGCATCGTCCGTCGTCCGCTCGTCATCACCCGCGACGACCGCGAAGCGGCCGTCCTCGTCTCCGTCGACTTCTTCAACCGCGCCCACGCCGCGGTGGAGCTGCTCGAGGACGACGCGACGGCCGAGGCCGAGGACGCGTTCTCGGGCGGCTGACCCCGGCGCGGCCGGACCCACCCGCGGGTGGGTCCGGCCGCCACCGGACCGGCGGGCCGGCTCAGACGCGGACGACCATCTTGCCGGTGTTGCCGCCGCGCATCATCGTGAGGAAGGCCTCGACGGAGTTCTCGATCCCGTCCACGACGGTCTCGTCGAAGACGACCTGACCGGCGGTGAACCAGCCGGCCACCTTCTCCCCGAACTCGGCGGACAGCTCGGCGTGGTCGCCGACGATGAACCCGCGCAGGGTGAGCTTCTTGCTGACGAGGTGCCACAGGTTGTCGGGGCCGGCGGGGCGCTCGACGTCGTTGTAGCCGGAGATCGCCCCGCACAGGGCGGCGCGGCCGTGCGGGTTGAACACGTCGACGGCCGCTTCGAGGTGGTCGCCGCCGACGTTGTCGAAGAACACGTCGACGCCGTCGGGCGCGATGGCGGGCAGCTGCTCGCGGATGGGGGCGTCCTTGTAGTTCACGGCGGCGTCGTAGCCGTACCGGTCGGTGAGCAGCGCCACCTTCTCGGCCGAACCCGCCGAGCCCAGGACGCGGCCGGCGCCCAGCAGGCGGGCGATCTGGCCGACGGCGGTCCCGACGGCACCGGCGGCGCCGGAGACGAACACGGTCTCGCCCTCGCGCAGCCCGGCGATGGCGGTGAGGCCGACGTAGGCGGTGAGGCCCGTCATGCCGAGGATCCCCAGGTGCACGGAGTTCGGCGCGCCGGGCACCTCGGCGACCTGGCGGAACTGCGCCGCCGGGCCCTGGGCGACGTCGCGCCAGCCGAGGCCGTGGACGACGAGGGAACCGACGGGCAGCGCCGGGGAGGTCGACGCGGTGACGCGGCCGACGGCCCCGCCGGTCATGGTCTCGCCGAGGGCGTAGGGCGGGGCGTAGCTCTTGGCGTCGTTCATCCGGCCCCGCATGTACGGGTCGACGGAGACGAACTCGTTCTGCACGCGGACCTCGTCGGGGCCGAGGTCGGGCAGGTCGACGGTGACGGTGCGGAAGTCCTCCGGCGTCGGCCACCCGGAGGGGCGGGAGACGAGCTGGACCTGGGTGCTGGTGGTCACGGGGTTTCCTCTCGGAGGGTTTCAGAGGGCGATCGCGAGCAGGACCGCGCCGAGCAGCGCGGGCCCGGCCTGGACCAGGGCCGCGCGGGCCTTGGAGCGGTCGGAGGCGACGAGCACCAGCCCGGCGCCGGTCATCGACAGGGTCCCGGCGAGCACGAGGACGGCCCCGGCGGTGCGGTGCCCCGCGGCCAGGGCGAGGGCCCCGGCGACGACCTCGACGGCCAGGAACAGGTTGTAGAAACCCTGGTTGAACGCCAGCGGCGCGGTGGTCCGGGCGGTGGCGGCGTCCAGGCCGAACACGCGCGCGGCGCGCGGCCCGGTCCACCGGAACGACTCCAGCACGAACACGTACACGTGCACGAGCGCCGCGACGGCGGTCACGGCGAGGGCCACGGCGGTCACGGGGGCGGCTCCTGCGGTTCGCGAGATTCTGTGATGACCGTTCCACTATACTCACGGCCATGGGCAGGACGCAGACCTTCGACACCGCCGCCGTCGTGCGCGCGGCTCGGGAGCTGTTCTGGCAGCGCGGTTTCGAGGACGTCTCCGTCCCGGACCTGGAGGACGCCACGGGGGTCCGGCGCTCCAGCCTCTACCACGCGTTCGGCAGCAAGCGCGGCCTGTTCGACGCCGCCGTCGACAGCTACCTCGACGAGGTCGTCCGGCCCCGCCTGCGGCCGCTGCTGGGCCCCGACGTCCCGCCCGACGCGCTGCCGCAGTACCTGCGCGGGCTGCGGACCGCGCTCGCGGGCCGCAGCGCCGCCGCCCGCAGCGGCTGCCTGCTGCTCAACGCGGCGACCTCACCGGTGGGCCGCGACACCGCCGTCGCCGAGGTCGTGGCGGCCTACCGGGCCGAGCTGCACGAGGCGTTCCGGCGCGGGGCCGCGGCGCTCGGGGCGGCCGGGGCCCCCGGCGACGCCGACGCGGTCGCGACGCTGTGCACGTCCTCGGTCGTCACCGCGTTCGTGCTGGCGCGCGTCGACCCCGGCGCGGCGGTCGCCACGCTCGACGCCGCCCTCGCGCTGCTGCCGGCCCCGCGGTGACCGCGGGCGCCGCGGCGCGTCACACCGCCGCGGTGCGGCGCTCCTTGACCCGGTACATCGCGTGGTCGGCGTTGCGCAGCAGGTCCTCGAAGAACTCCCCGGGACCGCCCAGCGCCACCCCCACGCTGACCCCCACGGAGATCTGCCGGCCCTGCACCGGGAAGGGGTCGGCGATGCGCGCGGCGAGGTCGGCGGCGAGGTCGGCGGCCTGGTGGGCCACCGCCTGCAGGTCCGCGCCGGTCAGCGCGACGAGGAACTCGTCGCCCCCCAGCCGCGCCAGCAGCGCCCCCGCGGGCGCGTGGCGGCGCAGGCGCTGCGCGACCTCCACGAGCAGGTCGTCACCGGCCGCGTGCCCCAGCGCGTCGTTCACCACCTTGAACCCGTCCAGGTCGCAGAACAGCAGCGCCGTGGTGCGGCCGGGGGTGCTCAGGAACTCCTCGACGAGGGGCTCGACGCGCCGCCGGTTCGCCAGGCCCGTCAGGGGGTCGGTCCAGGCGAACTCCTCGATGCGGCGCACGTACTCGCGCGAGCGCTCCCGCTCCCGCGCGAGGTCCTGCTGCGCCTGCACCCGCGCCGTGACGTCGTTCTGGATCCCGACGTACTGCACCACCCGCCCCGAGGCGTCCACCACGGGGGACAGGTGCACCTCGTTCCACCACGGAGTCCGCTCGGGGCCGCGCACGTTCAGCAGCACACCCCGCCACTCCCGCCCGGCGTCGATGGCCGCGCGGATGGAGTCCACGGTCGCGCGGTCGGTGTCGGGCCCCTGCAGGATCCGGCAGTTGCGGCCCAGGACCTCCTCGGCGCGCCACCCCGACAGCTCCTCGAACGCGGAGTTGACGTAGACGAGCGGGTGGTCCGGGCGCAGCACGTCCGCGATCGAGACCCCGCTGGTCGTCGCGCTCAGGGCGCGTTCGAGGAACGCGTCGGGATCCGTGGCCGACAGGACCGGCAGGAGGGGGACGGGCGCCGCCGCCGGGACCGCGGGCTCGCGCGCGAGCACCGGCTCGGGGCGGCGGGGCACGACGCGCGCCAGCAGCGAGTGGGCGGCCGCGGCCACCGTCGTGCGCTCGTACGTCAGGGCGTACTCGAACGTCCGCTCCCGCTCGGGACCGGCGTCGCCCAGGTCGCGGGCCAGCAGGGCGGCCGCGAAGTGCGGGGCCAGCACGACGACGTCCCACTCCCCGCGGACCGGGTCGTCGGCCGAGATGGCCGCGCCGCGCACACCGGGGACGGTGACCTCCAGCTCCTCGCCGAGGGCGCACACGAACCCGACCCGCTCGGCGAGGTCCCGGTACCGGCTGCGGGTGGCCGGGGTGAAGTGCCGGGCCTCCTGGAACGTCGAGGCGACGACGCACGTGTCGCCCAGGCGCGCGGCCTCCCGCTCCAGCTGCTTGCTCAGCTCGATGAGCAGGGCCTTGGGCGCGCGCCGCAGCTTGGTGCCGGCCGGCAGCGCCGCGAACGGCGAGGACGCCGACAGCCCGGGGACGGCGGGGGCCGGCGGCAGGGGCAGCGCGGCCACCGCGACCGGCCGCGCGGGAGGGGCCGCGGGACGGCCGAACAACCAGCCCTGGCCCAGCTGCGCGCCGAGCGCGCGGGCCATCAGCAGGTGCGCCTCGTCCTCGATGCCCTCGGCGAGCACGAGCGCGCCGGACTCCTCGGCGTAGGCGTTGACGGCGTTCATGATCTGCGCGACGGCCGGGCCGGGACGGTCCTGCACGAGGCGCAGGTCGAGCTTGACGACGTCCGGGCGCAGCAGCGGCATGAAGGCCAGCGACATCGCGTCCGCGCCGACGTCGTCGAGGGCGACGGCCCACCCGATCTCCCGGATGCGCTCCACGGTGCGCAGCAGCTCCGCGGGCCGGGCCGCCAGCGCCCGCTCGGTCATCTCGACCACGACGCGCAGGCCCCCCGGGGCCCCGTCGGCGAGCTTGACGAGCTCGGTCAGCGGCGCGGAGTCGAGGATCTCGGGCTCGACGTTGACGAACAGCGTCAGCGGGGCGACGAGGCCGTGCTCGACGGCGCCCTGCAGCGCCGCGGCCCGGCAGGCGTGGTCCAGCTCGGCCAGCACGCCCTCCGCGCGGGCGGCGGCGAACAGGTGGTCCGGGCGGTGCAGCGGCCCCTGCGGCCCCCGCGCGAGGGCCTCGTACGCGACGACGGCGCCGGAGTCGAGGTCCACGATGGGCTGGAAGTGGCTGCGGACCGACCCGGCCCGGAGGACGTCGAGGATGGTTGAGCCCGTCATCACGGCTCCTCCTTCGGCATCCGGGACCCCGTCCTGAAGCCCCGTCCCAGGATCGGGCACCAGCCTGCCCCACGCCCGGCGACGGCGGGGGCGGTTCACCCGTTCCCGGGCTAGGGTCACCGCGTGAGGGGCGCCCCGTGAGTTCCGTGCTGGCCGTCGACGTCGGCGGGACCGGTCTGAAGGGGGCCGTCGTCGACGCCCGCGGGCACACGGTCGCCGTGCGGGACCGGCCCAGCCGCGCCGGTGGCCGCCCCGTCGTGGACAACCTGCGCGACCTGCTGGCCGACCTGGCCGCGCTGGCCGCCGCGGCCGGGCCCGAGCGGCCCGTGGCGGTCGGGGTCGGCACGCCCGGCACCGTCGACGAGGCCAGCGGGACCGTCGTCTACGCCTCCAACCTCGGCTGGCGCGACCTCGGGCTGCGGCGGCTGCTGGAGGAGGCGACGGGGCTGCCCGTGGCGGTCGGGCACGACGGGCGGGCGGCCGGGCGCGCCGAGCAGCTCGTCTCCGGCACGCGCGGCAACTTCGTCTTCGTCCCCATCGGGACCGGGATCTCCGCCGCCCTCGTCGTGGGCGGTGTCGCCGTCGCGGGCGTCTCCGGTGCGGCCGGGGAGTTCGGGCACGTCGTCGTCCACCCCGACGGCGAGCTGTGCCCGTGCGGGCAGCGCGGCTGCGTCGAGGCGTACGCGGCGGGGGCCGCGGTGCTGCGCCGCTACCTGGCCCGCGGGGGCCGGGCCGCCTCCACGGCGGAGGTCGTCGGCCGGCTGGGCACCGACGCGCTGGCCCGGCAGGTCTGGGCCGAGGCCGTCCACGCCCTCGCGCTGGGGCTGCAGGGGCTCACGGTGCTGCTGGACCCCGCCGAGGTCGTCCTCGGCGGGGGCGTCTCGGCGGCCGGCCCCCTGCTGCTCGAACCCCTCGAGGTGCGGCTGCGGTCGCTGCTGGCCTGGCGGGAGCCGCCCCCGCTGCGGACCGCGCGCTGGGGCACCGAGGCCGGGCGGGTGGGGGCCGCGCTGCTGGCGTTCGAGCGGGTCGGGATCGCGCCCGACCTGCGTTTCCCCCTCGGTCCCGGCGTCCCCCTCAGCCCAGGCGTCGCAGCACCATGAGCGTCAGGTCGTCGGTCGGGCCGCCGCGGACGTGCTCGGTGACGACCCGCAGGACGGTGTCGGCGAGGACCTCGGGGTCGCCGGGACCCTCCAGCGCGGCCAGCAGCGCCTCCTCCCCGAGCAGGTCCCGCTCGGGGGACTGCGCCTCCGTCACGCCGTCGGTGTAGAGGAGCAGGCAGTCCCCGGGCCCGAACGGGACGGACTGGTCGAGCACGTCGACGCGGCCGAACGGTCCCAGCAGCGTCCCGGGGTGGCCGACGAACCGCTTCGGCCCCCGCGCGGGCAGCAGCACCAGCTGCGGGTGGCCGGCGAGGGAGACGGTCACGTGGTCGGCGAGGGGGTCGTACCCGGCGAGGGCGACCGTGCCGAACCGGTCGTCGAGGGCGTCGTGGACGGCGCCGGCGACGTGCTGGAGGACCTGCGCGGGCCGGTCGGTGAACCCCGCGGCCCCGCGCACCGCCCACCGCAGCGCGGCCGTCGTCGCCGCGGCCCGCGGGCCCCGGCCCGAGACGTCCCCGATGACGGCCAGGGCCCGGCCGTCGGAGCGGGGCACCACGTCGTAGAAGTCGCCGCTGACCTCCCCGCGGGACCCGTCCGGGCGGGTCGCGGGCTGGTAGCGGACCGCGACCTGCAGGCCCGGGACCGGCGGCAGGACCGTCGGCACGAGCTGGCGCTGCAGCTGGTCGCTGAGCGCGGCGGCCTCGCGGTGGGCGGTGTCCCGGGCGCTCTCGGCCTGCGTGCGGGCCGTGACGTCGCGCTGGACGGCCACGTAGAACCGCACCCGACCGTCCGGGCCGGGCAGCGGGGACAGCGACAGCTCGTTGACGAAGACCGTCCCGTCCCGGCGGCGGTTCGGGATGAGCACCGTGCCGGCCAGCCCCTGCTCGACGAGGCGGCGGATGCGGGCGGCGGGGCCGCGGGTGTCCAGCCCGCGCTCGGCCAGGCCCTCCTGCAGGAAGCGGCAGTTGCGGCCCACGACCTCGGACAGCGGGTAGCCGGTCTCGGCGGTGAAGGCGCCGTTGGCCCACACGACGGGCTGGTCGGGCAGCGACACGTCCGAGATGCAGACGGCCTGCTGGACGGCGCGCAGGGCCCGCGGCAGGAGGTCGTCGACCCCGGTGCCGTCGGGCAGCACCCGCAGGTCCTGCATCGGTGACGGCTCCACCACGACAGCATCTCCGACGGGTGACGGGAAGGCCAATCCGCGGGGGGCCGTCCGGGGGGAGCGTCGGGGCGGGGCGTCGGGCGGGGCGTCTGGCAGGCTCCCTCCCGTGCGCCTGCTCGTGATCACCGACGGGGTCCCGCCCGAGCACCGCGGCGGCGTCGCCAGCTCCGTGCTCGTCGAGGTCGACGAGCTGGCCCGCCGCGGCCACGACGTCACCGTCCTCGTCCGCCGCCACGACCGCGACGCCCCCCTCGCCGAGCAGCGCCCCGGGTACCGGCTGCTGCGCCACCCCGCCCCCGCGCGCGGCAGCCGCGCCTACTACGCCCACCCCGCCGCGACCCTGCTGCGGGTGCCCGGCTGGTTGCGCTCCCTGGACGCCCGCGAACGCTTCGACGCGCTGTACGTGCACTCCACGTTCCACGCCGCGGCCGCGGTCCGCGCCGGGCTGGGGTCCCGCACCGTCCTGCGCTTCCACGCCCCGTCCTCGCTGGAGGTCCAGCTCGACGCCGCGGGCGGGAAGTACCCGCTGGCCCGCGCCGCCGGCGGGGTCGTCGCCGACCTCACCCGCCGCGCCGAGCTGGCGGCGGTCGACGGCACCGCCCGCACGCTGGCGACGAGCTGGTACGTGCGCCGGCTGCTGCAGCGGGTCCACCCCACGGCCCGGGCCCGCGTGGACGTGGTGCCGCTGGCCGTCGACCTCGACCGCTTCGCCCCCGGCCCCGGCGACCGCGCGCGGCTGGGGGTCACGGGCGACCCGGTGCTGCTCACGGTGCGCCGGCTCGTGCGGCGCATGGGGCTGGAGAACCTCCTCGACGCGTTCGGCGCGGTCGTGGCCGAGCACCCCCGGGCCCGGCTCGTCGTCGGCGGGACCGGGTACCTGGGCCCGCAGCTGCGCGCCCGCGCCGAGCGCCTCGGCCTGCCCGTCGACTTCCCCGGGTTCGTCGCCGAGGAGGACCTGCCGGAGCTGTACCGCGCGGCGGACCTGTTCGTCCTGCCCACCCTGGAGATGGAGGGGTTCGGGATCGTCACCGTCGAGGCGTTCGCCAGCGGCCTGCCGGTCGTCGCGACCCCCGTGGGGGCCAACCCCGAGGTGGCGGGGTCCCTGGACCCGCGGACCGTCGCGGCCTCCACGGCCCCGGCCGACCTGGCCGCGGCGATCTCGCGGGGGCTGGCGCTGCGGGGCGGGCTGGCGGCCCGCGCCCGCGCCCACGCCGAGGCGAACTACTCGCCCGCCGCCGTCGTCGCCCGCGTCGAGCAGGCGCTCGCGGAGGTCAGCAGCGCGGGGCGTGCGCGGCGAGCTCGGTGAGCTCGGCGAAGTTCCGCACGTCGGTGGCCGAGGTCCCGGCCGTGGCGCTGACGGGGACCGCGACGCCCCGCCGGACGAGCTCGGCGTTGACGTCCAGGCCGTCGTCGGTGCGGTACCAGCCGGCGCCCACGACGGCGACGGCCTGCCCCGTGGGCAGGTGGGAGAACAGGTCGTCAACGTAGGCGTCGTGGCAGCCGGGCGCCTCGGCGACCCCGGCCAGCGGGGTGGCCGAGGTCCCCTCCGGGCCCGCGACGACGGGGACGGGGCCAGCGGCGTACGCCACGACCGTCGCCGTGGCGGCCACCGCCGTCGGGGACGCGGTGGCGGTCGCGGTCAGCGACGGCGAGGCGCCCGCGGTGCCCCGGGCCCCCTCCCGCAGGGCGCGCTGGACGGCGACGGGGTCGGGGTCCGGCCCGCCGCCGCGGTGCGCCCACGTGCCCAGACCGGCCACGACGGCGAGCACCACGAGCCCGGCGGCGAGCAGGGTGCGGCGGGAGCCGCGGGTCTCGACGTGCGCGGTGCCGGGGGCCAGGAGCTCGTGGCGCTCCGGTGCGTCCTCCACGGTGTGCGCCGGGACCCACGGCGTCTCCCACCGGGCCAGCTCGCCGCTGTCGGTCATCTCCACGCGCACGGCCGCGCCGCGCGCGGAGTACCGCACGTCGAGGGCGACGACGCGCCACGGGGGGCCGTCGCGGTGGACGGCGACGACGACGGCCCGGCCGCCGTTGTGCAGGGGGCTGGAGCTGCCCCGGACCTTGACGAAGTCGCCGGGGCGCAGCGTGTCCAGCTCGGGTGCCCGCACGTGGGTCCATCGGCGGCGGCGCGCACCGCCTGAGCCGGCGCCCCGGCGGCCGGGCAGCGGTCCGCCCGGTGGCCGACCCCCTCCCGTGATCAAGCACAGCGGTGATCAAGCACTTGTGGACGAGAGTGCTTGATCACCGCAGTGCTTGATCACGGCGGGGGAGGGGTCCGTCCGGGTGGTGGTCGGGCGCCGGGCTCCAGCGGGCCGGGGCGGGGGTCGACAACGGGGGCAGCGGTCACCGACGGGGCGACCCTGAAACCCGGGAGAACGCATGTCCACCCTCGACGACACCCCGGCCGCGCGCGGGGCGCAGACGGTCGCGCCCATCCAGGCGTCCGCGCTGCTGCACGCCGCGTCGATCCTCGGGGAGGCCAGCTACACCCCCGAGCAGGAGCTGCACGGCACGCTGAGCGCCACGCGCCACGAGGCGGAGACCCCCCAGCCCGTCGCGGCGCCCGCGCCCGTCGCGGAACCCGTGCCCGCGCCCGTCGCGGAGCCTGTCGCGGAGCCCGCGCCCGTCGAGGTCCCCGCGCCGGTCGAGGCGCCCGCGAAGGGCTTCTTCGCCCGCCTGCTCGACAAGCTGCTCGGCCGGGGCTGAGCTCAGGCCAGGGCGAAGTCCGCGAGCGCGCTGCGCGGCACCTCCTCGGCGGGCAGCAGCACGGCGTGCCCGCGCGCGTCGCGGGTGCCGTAGCGGCCGCGCAGCAGGAGGCGGTCGCGGGCGGTGGGCCGGGGGCGGCGGTGCAGGCCGCGGGGGTCGACGAAGACCACCGTGCCGGCCGCGCCGTCGAGGGTCGCGGTCGCCGCGGGGCCGAAGGCGCGCTCGACGTCGGCGTCGGCGATCCGGCGGCCGGAGCGTTCCAGGCGGCGCACGGCCCGGCGGCGCCGGTGGGAGGTGCGCACGTAGGACAGGGGCCCGACCCCGGCGTCGACGCCCGCCAGGTGCAGGTGGACCTCGACGGCGGGGCCGTGCGCGGAGCGGGCCCAGTCGCCGGTGCGGGTGGGCGGGGCCGCGAGCGTGAGCAGGCCGTTCATGTCCCAGATGCGGACCCCGCGGCGGCAGTAGGCCGCGGCGACGCCGACGACGTCGGGGTGCCGCAGGAAGAGGGCGTAGGGGTCCTCGGGGTCGACCGGGGGGTGGGGGCCGAGGAGCTCGACCTCGTGGGGGTCGTGCAGGGGCCCGGCCCAGCCGGTGGGCTCGCCGGCGACCAGGCGCCGGCGGCGGACGATGTCGGCGGACTGGTCGGCGATGAGGTCGTCGGTGCGGGACAGGACCTCCTCGAGCAGCTCGGTCCCGCCGGTGAGGGTGGCCAGGCTGGTGGCGGCGACGCCGTCGCGGCGCAGGTCGGTGAGAACGCGTCGTGCTTCAGGCGACAGGCGGGGGTGGGGCCGGCGCACGGGGCTCCTCTCAGCGATGTGCCGCGCACGCTATCCGTGTCTCATCGTGCAGCGCCAGTGACGCAACGTGAGACGCGCCGGGCGTCGACGCGCGCGACCCCGCGACGCGGTGGACAGTCGGGGCGTGGCTGAGGAGACGCGGGGAACCGTGCTGGTGGCGTTGCTCGCGAACGTCGGCGTCGGCATCGCGAAGGCGGTCGGCGGGGTGGTCACCGGCTCCAGCGCCCTGCTCGCCGAGGCCGCCCACTCCGTGGCCGACACCCTCAACGAGGCGTTCCTGCTGCTCTCCCTCAGCCGCGCCGACCGGCCCGCCGACCGCACCCACCCCTTCGGCTACGGCAAGGAGCGGTTCTTCTGGTCGCTGCTGGCGGCCGTCGGGATCTTCGTGTCCGGGGCGGTCTTCTCCATCGCCGAGGGCGTCTCGGCCCTGACCGGCGACCCCGAGCCCACGTCGACGGAGCACTTCGTCGTGATCTACGCGATCCTCGGCGTCTCCGTCGTGCTGGAGGGCGGGTCCCTGCTCAAGGCGCTGCGCCAGGTCGTGCGCGAGGCCGCGAGCGCCCACCGCCGGCTGCTCACCTACGTCGTGCGCAGCCCCGACCCCACCGTCAAGACCGTCGCCAGCGAGGACAGCATCGCGGTGCTGGGGGTCCTGGTGGCGCTCGCGGGCACCGTGCTGCACCAGGTCACGGGGTCGGGGGTGTGGGACGGCGTGAGCTCCATCGTCATCGGCGCGCTGCTGGCCGTCGTGGCGTTCCTGCTCGGCCGCGACACCAAGGAGCTGCTCATCGGCGAGGCCGCCGACCCCGCGGTGCGGCTGGAGGCGGTCCGGGTGCTGGCGGCCGAGCGCGCGATCGTGCGCGTGCAGGAGGTGCTGACGATGCAGCTGGGCCCCGACGGCGTGCTCGTCGCCGGGCGCGTGCAGTTCGACGAGGCCCTCACGGCGCTCCAGGTCGAGGAGGCCTGCACGCGCGCGGAGGAGGAGATGCGCCGGCGGGTGCCGACGATCACCCAGGTGTTCCTGGACCCCAGCTCGGTCTCGGCGTCGGCCGACGCCGCCGCGCGGGAGCGGTGGGCCGTCACCGAGCGGGAGGCCCAGCAGCTGCTCGACCCCGACGCGCCGGCGCCGGCGGTCCCGCAGGCCCGCACGCGCGTGGGGCGCGGCCTGCGGGCGGGCGCGGGCTCGGGCCGCTGACCCCCGGGGGTCACCGACCCCCGAGGACGAGTTCCGCCAGGGCGTCCAGGCCCGGGGCCGTGAGGTCCGGCGGGGTCGCGTGCCGGGGGAACGGCGCGCCGTCGCGGTCCAGCCAGGCGGTGCGCATCCCGGCGGCGGCCGCCCCGTCGAGGTCCCACGGGTGGACGGCCACGAAGAGGACCTCGCCGGGGTCGCGCGCCAGCAGGTCCAGGACGTGGCCGTAGGCGGCGGCGTGCGGCTTCCAACGCCCGACGTCGTCGACGGACAGGACGTGCCGGACGTCACCGCGCACCCCCGAGCCCGTCAGCAGCGCCTCGCAGGACGCCGCCGAGCCGTTGGTGAACGCGACGGTGACGACCCCGTGCTCGTGGAAGCGGCGCAGGCCTGCGGGCACGTCGGGGTGGGTGCGCAGCTCCCCGAAGGCGGCGAGGACGAACTCGACGGCCTCCTCCAGGGGCCGGTCCAGCGCGGCGGTGCCCAGGTCGGTCCGCAGGACGTCGGCGGCGACGTCGGCGAAGGGCAGCGGGGCCGCGCGCAGGGTGCGGGCGAAGCCGTCGCGCAGGACCGAGGGCAGGAACCGGGCCGCGACGTGCGGTCCGGCGCCGACCGCGGCGAGGCGCTCGGCGAGGGGGGTGGTGTCGGACAGGGTCTCGTTGACGTCCAGGACGACGGCGGTGGGTCGCGGCTCGGGGGACACGGACGACCGTAGGGCCGCGGGTGGGCCGGGGCGAGCGGGAGCGAGCGCGGCGGTCGTGGCAGGCTGTTCGGTTCCGACCACTGAGAGTTCTGCACCAGGAGTCACCGTGAGGCGCGCACCCCAGGACCCGCTGGCGGCCGCGATCAGCCGCCCCCGCTGGCGGCGGTGGGCGGCCCGGCTCCCCCCGCGCTGGCTCGCCGGCGGCCCCGCCGTCCGGGCCGGCCGCGGCCTGGTCCTCCTCACCGGCCTCCTCGTCCTGCTCACCGTCCCGCTGCTGGCACCCCCCGCCGGCGACTGGCTCGTCGTCCTCGGCCTCGCCGCCGCCGACCTCGCCCTGCTCGCCGCCAGCACGGCCGTCCCCTGGGACCGGCTGCCCGCGCGCACCCTCCTCGCCTTCCCGCTGGCGCAGATGGCCGGGCTGGCCGTCCTGGGGTCGGCGACCCGCACCGTCACCGGCGCCTACGTGCCCCTGTTCGTCCTGTTCTTCGTCTACGTCGGGCTGCACCTGCCCCCGCGCACCGCCTACTGGCTGCTGCCCGCCGCCCTGCCGCTGTACCTGCTCACCTCCGAGCCCCTCGACGTCCAGGTCGTCGTGCGGACCCTCGTCGTCGCCTGCGTCTGGGTCGTCGTCGCCGAGGTCCTCGCCGGCACGGTCCGCCGGCAGCGCGCCGCCGCCGACCTCCTCGTCCGCGACGCCCGCACCGACCCCCTCACCACCATCGGCAACCGCCGCGACCTGGAGGACCGCATGACCCTCCTGGCCCCCGGGGACACCGTCGTCGTCTGCGACCTCGACCACTTCAAGCAGCTCAACGACACCCGCGGCCACGCCTTCGGCGACCAGGTCCTGCGCGAGTTCGGCGCGATGCTCGCCGGGTCCCTGCGCCGCGGCGACCACGCCGCCCGCTTCGGCGGCGAGGAGTTCGTCCTCCTCCTGCACGGCAGCGGCACCGGCCCGGCCCTCGACGTCGTCGAGCGGCTGCGGCAGACGTGGGCCGAGCGCGGCGGCGCGACGACGTTCTCCGCCGGCTGCGCCACCCTCGACGACGTCACCACCGCCCAGCAGGCCCTCGTCGCCGCCGACGCCGCCCTCTACGCCGCCAAGCGCGCCGGCCGCAACCGCACCCGCAGCGCCGAGGCGGCCGACGGGTGGGGTCCTAGGGTGGAGGCGGAAACCCCCCTCGAACCCTGAAGGAGCGCCCGTGCCCACCCCCGCCGTGCACATCGGACCCGGGAACGACCCCCTGCTGACGGAGGCCGTGGAGCGCGGTGGCGGGGAGGTCGTGGCGCTCGCGGACGCCGAGGCGCTCGTCGTCGTGGGCGGGCACGGGGACCTGCCGGAGCTGCACGACGGGATCCGCTGGGTGCAGCTGCCCTCGGCGGGCATCGAGTCCTGGGTCGAGGCCGGGGTCCTGGACGCCGGTCGCACCTGGACGTCGGCGACCGGGGCGTACTCCTCCTCCGTGGCCGAGGGCGCCGTGGCGCTGCTGCTGGCCGGTGTGCGCGGGATCGGGCGCGCGGCCCGGGCGACGTCGTGGGACAACGAGGCGCTCGACGGGGTGCAGTCGACGCTGCGCGGGTCGACGATCGCGATCGTCGGCGCGGGCGGCATCGGGCGGGCGATGGTCCCGGCGTTCCTGGGGCTGGGCGCGCGCGTGCTGGCCGTCACGCGGCGCGGGCTGCCGGTGGAGGGGGCCTACGAGACGTGGGCCGCCGACCGGGTCGGGGAGGTGTTCGCCGAGGCCGACCACGTGGTGCTGGCGGCGCCGGCGACGTCGGAGACGAAGGCGCTCGTGGGGGCCGCGGAACTGGCGGCGCTGGGCCCGCGGGGGTGGCTGGTGAACATCGCCCGCGGTTCGCTGGTGGACACCGGTGCGCTGGTGGAGGCGTTGCGGGACGGGACGATCGCCGGGGCCGCCCTCGACGTGACCGACCCCGAGCCGCTGCCCGACGGGCACCCGCTGTGGAGCGCGCCGAACGCGATCGTCACGCCGCACTCGACGAACCCCTCGACGCTGCGCGTGCCGCTGCTGGCCGAGCGGGTCACCGAGAACGTGCGCCGGTTCGCGGCCGGGGAGGAACTGCTGGGGCTCGTGGACCTGTCGCGCGGGTACTGAGGGCCCCGGGGGCCCTGGGGGCACCGGGGGCGCGGGGACCGGGGCGGGGCCCTTCGGCGTGCGGCCGGGCGCCGTGCGCGCGACGGTGGGGACGTGCAGACGTTCCTCCCGTACGCCGACTTCGCCCGGTCCGCGGCCGTCCTCGACGGCCCGCGGCTGGGCAAGCAGCGGGTCGAGACGCTGCAGGTCCTGCGGGCCCTGGAACTGCCCGACTACGGCTGGGCGAACCACCCCGCGGTGCGGATGTGGCAGGGTTTCACCCCCGCCCTGGTGGCGTACGGCCTCGCGGTCGTGGCCGAGTGGACGCGCACGGGCCGGGCGGACTCCACGGGCCCGCAGATCGCCGAGTTCGCCCCGGAGGTCGCCTCCCCGGACGGCCCGCCGGGCGGTCCGCCGCTGCCGCCGTGGCTGGGCGACGAGGCGCTGCACCGCAGCCACCGGTCCGCGCTGCTGCGCAAGGACCCCGCGTTCTACCGCCCCCTGTTCGGCGACGAACCCGACGACCTGCCGTACGTGTGGCCCGAGCCGGCGCCGTTCGAGGTGCCCCAGCGCCCGCCGGGGCGGCTCGTGTGGATCGTGCGACCCGCTGCGCCGCAAGCGCTCGCGGAGTTCCTCACCGACGGCGTCGTCGGGCTGGGGACCGAGTCGGGGATCGACGTGGACGTGCGCGGGGCCGCCGAGGGCGCCACGCTGCGGTCCCTGCTGAAGGAGGTCGCGCCGGGGCGCCGGCCCGGCAAGGCGCTGCGCGTCCTGGACACCTTCGTGCACGAACTCGCCCCCGGTGACGAGGTCGCCGTGCCCATCGAGGGGGAGCGGGCGCTGCTGATGGGGGAGGTCGTGGGGGACTACGGGTTCTCCGCGGCCAAGGGGGCGGCGGTGCGCCACCGGCGGCCGGTCCGCTGGGGCGGGCGGGCCGCGCGCTCGGACGTGCGCCCGCCCGCCATGCTCCAGGACCCGCGGACCCTGTTCTGCGTCGACCTGGCCGTCTGAGACCACCACCCGAGGGGGAGCACCGTGCCCGACACCGCAGTCCTCGACGTCGACGGGACGCTCGTCGACACGAACTACCAGCACGCCCTGGCGTGGTTCCGCGCGTTCCGGCGCTTCGACCTCACGCTGCCCGTGTGGCGGCTGCACCGCGCCATCGGGATGGGCGGGGACCAGCTCGTGCGGGCCGTGGCGGGGGAGGAGTTCGACGCCGAGCACGGCGACGACGCCCGCGACGCCTGGACCGAGGAGTTCGCCCCGCTGCTGCCGGAGGTGCAGCCCTTCGCCGGGGCGCGCGACCTGCTGGCGGAGCTGCGCTCGCGCGGCTGGAAGGTCGTCCTGGCCTCCTCGGGCAAGGCCGACCAGGTCGACGCCTACCTGGACCTGCTCGACGCGCGGGAGCTGTGCGACGGCTGGACGACGTCGGAGGACGCCGAGGCCACCAAACCCGCCCCGGACCTGCTGCAGAGCGCGCTGGGGAAGGTCTCGGGCCGGGCCGGGGTGCTGCTGGGGGACTCCACCTGGGACTGCGAGGCGGCCGGGAACGCCGGGATGCCGAGCCTGGCGGTCCGCACCGGCGGGTTCTCGGTGGAGGAGCTCACCGGTGCCGGGGCGGCGGCGGTGTTCGACTCGCTGCCCGCGCTGCTCGACGGCCTGGACCGGACGGCGTTCGCCCGGCCGGACTGACCGGTCAGGCGGTGCGCACCACGGGCTCCGGTCGCAGGGTGCGGGTGCGGCGGGGCACCGTCACGGGCGCCCCGGCGGTGGTGGCGGCCCGCGCGGTCGCCACGGCGGCCGCGACGTCCAGCATGCCCGTGCCGTACCCCGCCGCCCACGGTTGCGGGGCCGCGCTGCCCCGCAGCCACGCCTCGACGGTCGCGACGTCGGCCTGCGGGGCCACCGCCGTCAGCAGGGCTGCGGCCGCGGAGACCATGGGCGCGGAGAACGAGGTCCCCGTCGCCAGCGCGTAGGGGTGGGCGCCGCCGGTGAGCGGTTCCCCCACGGGGATGTCCTCACCGGGGGCGCTGAGGTCGACGAGGGGGTTGTGCTGGGCCCAGGGGGCCGCCGCCCCCGAGGTCGTCGAGGCCGACACGGAGACCACGCCGTCGTAGGAGGCCGGGTACTCCAGCGGGTTGCCGGTGTCGCCGGAGTTGCCGGCCGAGGCGACCACGACGACGCCCCGCGAGATCGCCCACTGCACGACCGCCGCCGTGGTGCGGTTGGACGTCTCACCGCCCAGGGACAGGTTCACCACGTCGGCGCCCGCCTCCACCGCGGCCGTGATGCCCTCGACGACGGCGTCGCTGGGGCAGCCCTGCGCGGTGCAGACCTTCCCGGCCAGGACGGTCACCCCGGGCGCGACCCCGGCGGCGCCCACGGAGTTCTGGTAGGCCCCGGCGAGGACGGTCGCGACCTCGGTGCCGTGCTCCCCGATCTCGGTGGCGGGTTCGGCGGTGAAGTTGCCCAGGGGCTCGACGCGGCCGACGAGGTCCGGGTGCCCGGCGTCGACGCCGGTGTCCAGGACGGCGACCCGCACCCCCGTCCCCCGGGTGCGGTCCCACGCGGCGTAGGCGTCCACGGACGTCAGGTGGTAGGCGTACCGCAGGTAGGGGTCGGAGCCGAGGGTGGTGCGCCGGGGCAGCGGCCGGGTCGTCGCCGGGGCCGGCGCCCACGTGGTGCGGGCCCCGGCGTCACTGACCCCGGGCAGCCGGTCCAGGGCCGTGACGAGCGCGGCCGCGGCGGCCGGGTCCGCCGCCGTGCGCGTCTCCAGGTGCGGCCGGCCGTCGACCCAGCGCAGCGCGTCGACCGCGACCGGTGCGGCGGGGGCGACCGCGGTGGGGGTGGGCCCGGCGGGGGCGACCGGCGCGGCCCCGGCGGCCGGCAGGGGGGCCAGGGCCACCGCGAGCAGGGCGGCGCAGACCGCGGCGGTACGGGCGGGGGTGGGCACGGCAGCTCCCTGGATCGATGGCTCCCGGGTTCCCTCGGACGGCCGGGGCCCGGCCTTGAGGGCCCTTGTGCAACGGCACCGGGGCGGGCTAACTTGTCGAACCGCATCGACGATGCGTATCGACGCCCAGGCGGACGCGGTGGTCCGCTCGACCCGACGGCACGACCGCCCCACGACCCGACGACCGACCAGCACCCGCGGACGGCCCGCCCCCGGACCCCCGCACCCATCGTCGATACGCATCGACGAACCAGCGCCCACGACGCCGTGGGCACGAGGAGAGGAACGACATGGCTCGACACTCGATCCGACGGGGCACGTCCGGCCGCACCCGCGCCGGGCTGGCCGCACTGCTCGTCCTGCCCCTGGCGCTCGGCGCCTGCGGCGGCGGCGCGAAGGGTGGGAGCGCGGCGGGGTCGAGCTCGGACACCCTGCGCGTCCTCGACTACTACAACTCCGAACCCAACGCGAGCCTGTGGAACGAGGCCATCGAGGCCTGCGGCAAGACCGTCGGCATGAAGATCTCCCGCGAGGCCGTCCCCGGCGAGACGCTCATCCAGAAGGTGCTGCAGCAGAGCTCCTCCCGGACGCTGCCCGACGTCCTCATGCTCGACAACCCCGACGTCCAGCAGATCGCCGCCTCCGGTGCGCTGGCCCCGCTGGACGACCTGGGCGTCGACTCCTCCGGCGTCGCCGAGGGCGTCCTGAAGGCCTCCACCTACGAGGGCAAGCTCTACGGCCTGCAGCCGGTCACCAACACGATCGCGCTGTTCTACAACAAGAAGCTCCTCGACGCGGCCGGTGTCACCCCGCCCGCCACGTGGGACGAGCTGAAGGCTGCCGCCGCCAAGCTCACCTCCGGCGACCAGTACGGGTTCGCCATGTCGAACGTCAACACCTACGAGGGCACCTGGCAGTTCCTGCCCTTCATGTGGTCCAACGGCGGGGACGAGAAGGACATCGCCACCCCACAGGTCGCGGCCGCGCTCCAGCTCGACAAGGACCTGCTGACCTCCGGGTCGATGTCGCAGTCGTCGGTGAACTGGACGCAGGCCGACGTCGCCGACCAGTTCGCCGCCGGCAAGGCCGCCATGATGATCAACGGTCCGTGGAACTTCGGGACTCTCGACGAGGCCGAGGGCCTGGAGTACGGCATCGTCCCCATCCCCGTGCCGCAGGCCGGAGGCAAGGCCGTCTCGCCCTTCGGCGGCGAGGCGTGGACCGTCCCGCAGACCGGTGACGAGGCCAAGCAGAAGAAGGCCGCCGAGCTCGTGCAGTGCCTCAACAGCGACGAGAACGAGGTCAAGATCTCGCTCGGCACCGGCACCGTGCCCACCAAACCCGCCCTCGCCGGCCAGGTCACCTCCCAGAACCCCAACCTCACGGCGTTCGCCGACCAGGTCCCCGAGCTGCGCGCCCGCACCGGTGAGCTCGGGCCGGACTGGCCGAAGGCCGCCACGAAGATCTACACGGCCGTCCAGAACGCCCTCGTCGGCGGGATGACGCCGGAGGAAGCGCTCAAGCAGGCTCAGGATGGCTGAGGTCGCCGCCTTCCAGCGGACCACCTCCCCGTCGGTCGTCGAACCGGCGGGGCGGGGGTCCCGGCACCGGCTGCGGACGCGGCTCGTCGAGGTCGCCTTCATCGTCCCGGCCGTGGTGTACCTGGTCCTCTTCTTCGGGTACCCCGTCGTCAAGAACGTCGTCATGGGCTTCCAGGAGTACACGACGAAGACGTTCTACACCGGTGAGGCCCCCTGGGTCGGGCTGGAGAACTACCGCAACGTCCTGGGCAACGCCATCTTCGACCGGTCCCTGCTGAACACGCTGCTGTTCACGGCCGGCTCGATCGCCGGGCAGTTCGTCCTCGGGCTGGCCATCGCGCTGTTCTTCCACAAGCGGTTCGCGCTGTCGGGGGTGCTGCGCTCACTCATCCTGCTGCCGTGGCTCATCCCGATGATCGCCGGGACGGCCGTGTGGCGGTGGATCCTCGACACCGACAACGGGGCGCTGAACCGCATCCTGTCCGCCGTCCCCGGCCTCGACGTCCACCCGGACTGGCTGACCTCGACGTCGCTGGCGCTCGTGGCGGTCATCGGCGTGAACATCTGGCTGGGCATCCCGTTCAACATGACGATCCTCTACGGCGGCCTGCAGGAGATCCCCGAGGAGCTGTACGAGGCCGGGGCCCTCGACGGGGCGACGGGCTGGCGGGCGTTCCGGCACATCACCTGGCCCATGCTGCGCCCGGTCGTCACGGTCGTCCTGGTGCTCGGGGTCGTCTACACGCTGAAGGTCCTCGACGTCATCCTCGGGCTCACCAACGGCGGGCCGGCGAACTCGACGCAGACCATCTCGACGTTCTCCTACGACATGTCCTTCAGGCAGTTCGACTTCGGTGCGGGTGCGGCCCTGGGCAACGTCCTCATCGTCATCTCCCTCGTCTTCGCCGTGGTCTACCTGCGGCTGAACCGGAAGGCGGTCGACGAATGAGCGCGGTGGTCCCCACTCGCACCCGGCCGGCCGGGCGGTCGCCGGAGAAGGTCAAGGCCCCGCGACGGCCCGTGTACACCGTCGTCGGGATCCTCATCCTGGCCTTCATGCTGTTCCCGCTGTACTGGATGGTCAACGTCTCCCTGCAGCCGGCCGGCAACGCCGTCGCCACCCCGTGGCTGCCGTTCGACTTCACCCTCCGCGGGTACACCACGGCCATCTCCGAGCAGGGCCGCAACCTCGTGACGTCGCTGCTCATCAGCCTCGGCTCGGTCGTGTTCAGCCTCCTCGTCGCCACCCCCGCGGCCTACGCCATGGCGCACTTCAAGCTGGGCCGCTGGGCGACCGTGATCCTCTTCGGGATCCTCATCACCCAGATGGTCCCCGGCATCGTCGTCGCCAACGCGCTGTACTCCGCCTACAGCGACCTCGGGCTGCTCAACACCCTGCCGGGCCTCGTCCTGGCCGACTCCGCCGCCGGCATCCCGTTCTCCATCATCCTCATGCGGGCCTTCATGGGCGGCATCCCCGCCTCCATCGTCGAGGCCGCCTACGTCGACGGCGCCGGGCACGTCCGGGCCTTCTTCTCGATCGTCCTGCCCATGAGCCGCAACGCCCTCATCACCGCGGGCCTGTTCACGTTCCTGTTCGCCTGGGGCGACTTCCTGTTCGCCCTGACCCTCACGACGACGGCCGACCTGCGGCCCATCACCCTGGGGCTGTACACCTACGTCGGGAGCTTCGTCGCCGACTGGTCCCCGATCATGGCCACGGCCGTCCTGTCGTCCCTGCCCGCCATCGCCCTGCTCGTCCTGGCCCAGCGGTACGTCGCTGCCGGGGTCACGGGCGGGGCCGTCAAGTCCTAGGAGGACTCCGCATGACCAGCAGCGCCATCAAGGTCACCGTGTGGGGCGAGAACCGCCACGAGCAGCTCGAGCCCGACGTCGCCAAGCGCTACCCGAACGGCATGCACGGTGCCGTCGCCGAGGGCATCGAGGCCAACCTCGGCGAGGGGGTCACCGTCCGCACCGCGACGCTGGACGACCCCGAGCACGGGCTCACCGAGGAGGTCCTGCAGAACACCGACGTCCTCACCTGGTGGGGGCACGCCGCGCACGACGAGGTCTCCGACGAGGTCGTCGACCGCGTCCAGCGGCACGTCCTGGCCGGGATGGGCCTCATCGTCCTGCACTCCGGGCACTGGTCGAAGGTGTTCCAGCGCCTCATGGGCACGAGCTGCACGCTGCGCTGGCGCTCCGAGCACGACCGGGAACTGCTGTGGACGGTCGACCCGACCCACCCCATCGCCCAGGGCGTCCCGCACCCCCTCATCATCGAGGAGGACGAGATGTACGGGGAGTTCTTCGACATCCCCGCCCCCGACGAGATCGTCTTCATCTCCTCCTTCACCGGCGGTGAGGTGTTCCGCTCGGGCATCACGTTCAAGCGCGGCTTCGGCAAGATCTTCTACTTCCGCCCCGGCGACCAGGACTTCCCCACGTACTTCCACGAGGGGGTGCGCAAGGTCATCTCCAACGCCGTCGAGTGGGCCGTCACCGTCCGGCCCGAGCGGACCGACCCGGTCCTGCTGCGCTACGACACCGAGGACTTCTACAACGGCCAGGGCTACCAGGGCGCGCTCGACCCGGAGAAGCAGCAGTGAGGGTCGTCCTCGTCGGGGCCGGCGGCATGGGCAAGGCCTGGCTCGCGACGATCCTGGCCGACCCGGCCGTGGAACTGGCCGGGGTCGTCGACCTCGACCTCGACGTCGCCCGGTCCGCCCTGGCCGACGCGGGGGTCCCGGACCTCCCGGTCGGCACCGACGCCGTGGAGCTGGCCCGGCAGACCGGGGCCGACGCGGTCGTCAACGTCACCGTCCCGCAGGCCCACCACCCCGTCACCACCGCGGCCCTGTTCGCCGGGTACCCCGTCCTGGGGGAGAAACCCGTCGCGCCGACCGTCGCGCAGGCCCTCTCCCTCGTGGCGGCCTCCGAGGCCAGCGGGAAACCGTTCGTGGTCTCCCAGTCCCGGCGGTACAACGCCCACGCGGAGCTGTTCCAGGCCCAGGCGCGGGCGCTGGGGGACCTGGGGTCGCTGGCGACGGAGTTCTTCAAGGCCCCGCACTTCGGCGGGTTCCGCGAGGAGATGGACCACGTCCTGCTCGTCGACATGGCCATCCACCAGTTCGACCTCGCCCGGTTCCTGCTGGAGGCCGAACCCGTCTCGGTGTACTGCGAGGAGTTCAACCCGCCGTGGTCCTGGTACGCCGGGGCCGCCTCGGCGGCGGCGGTGTTCGAGATGTCCAGCGGCGCGCGGTACACGTTCACCGGCAGCTGGTGCGCCCCCGGGCTGGAGACGTCCTGGAACGGGGCCTGGCGCCTGTCCGGGGCCGCGGGGTCGGCGACCTGGGACGGCGACCACGACCCGGTCGTCGAGGGGGCGCAGGCCGGCCCGGCCGCCGACCCGGGGGAGGGGATCGCGGGGTCGCTCGCCGCCTTCACCCGGTTCCTGGCCGACGGGACCCCGCTGTGGGGCGAGGTCCACGACAACGTCCTGAGCCTGGCGATGGTCGAGGCGGCCGTGGAGTCCGCGGCGACGGGCGCGCGCGTCCGGCTCGACGACGTCCTGGACCGCGCCCACGCGCAGGCCGTCGCCGACGAGCGGCGCGACGACGTCCTCGCGGTGCTCAAGGGCTGGGGCTCGGCGCGGGCCGCGCTGCGCCGCTGACCCCGGACGCCCGGCGGGCACCCGCCGGGCGGCCGGGCGCACCCCGCGCCACGCCTGCCGTCCCCGCGTAACCTGGCCCCCGCGTCGAACCGCCGGCCGCCGTCCTCCACCGGAGGTGCCGCCGTGGACCTGCTGTCCCCCAGCGAGGAGCTCTCCCTCGTCATCGCCCGCACCAGCGGGGTCCTGCTGACCGGCGACGTCGTCGGTGTCCTGCTGCCGATGCTCCTCGAACTCGTCCTGGAGACCGTCCCGGGGGCCGACTCCTGCGCCGTGACCGTCGTCGACGGCGCGGGCCGCCCCGCGACCACGGCCGCCAGCGACGCCGTCGCCGCCCGGGCCGACGCCGTCCAGTACACCGCCGGGGAGGGCCCGTGCCTGGCGGCGGTCACCCGCCGCGCGCGCTCGGTGGTCCACGACACCCGCGAGGAGACCCGCTGGCCCCTGTGGGCCGGGGACGTCGCGGCGCTGGGGGTCCGGTCGGTGCTCAGCGTCCCCCTCGTCGCCGGCGACGAGGTGCTGGGGGCCGTCAAGGTGTACGGCCGCGCCCCGCACGCCTTCGACCTGCGCAGCGAGCGGGTGCTGGCCCTGACCGCCGCGCAGGCCGCGCTGCTGCTCGCCGAGGCGCGGGCCGCCGACCGGGGGCGCCACCTCAGCGCCGGGCTCAAGGCGGCCCTGCGCCACCGCGACGTCGTGAACACCGCGCGCGGGGTCCTCATCGGCCGCGACCACGTCGACGAGGAGACCGCCGTGGAGGTCCTGGCCGCCCTCGCCCAGCGCGAGGGGCGGCCCCTGCACGTCGTGGCCCGGTCCCTGGTCGACGCCGCGACCCGCCGACGACCGTGACGGGCCCGGCGACCGGCCGCGGGGCCGCCGAGGACGACCAGCGGCGCGCCCTGCGGCGGGCGCTGGCGCACCGCGACCTCACGGTGGGGGACCTGTGGGGCAGGTTCTTCGCGATGGGCGGGTCGGTCGGGCCCGGTGACGTCGAGGACTTCCTCGCGGGCGGGTCGCTGCCCGCGCTCGAGCGGACGCTGCTGGCGCTCGCCGCCAACGAGCGGCTGACCGAGCGGGTGGCCGCCCTGCGCGTCCCGCCGAGCCGGGAGCGGGCCGTGCCCCCGCCGGCCGGGCGCGCCGGGTCGGCCCTGGCCGCGGTGCTGCAAGAGGCCCGGCGCGCGGCGGCGGGCGAGCTGGGCGTCGTCGTCGACCGGGCCGGTCGCGCCCTCGGCGTCCGGGCCGTGCTGTACCTGGCCGACGACGAGCAGCGGTCCCTGGTCCCGTTCGACCCCCCGCGCGGGGAACGGGCCCGCCGCCCGCTGTCGATCGAGCGCACCCTGCCGGGCCGGGCGTTCCGGCTGGGGCGCACCCAGACCGCGCTGACCGGGCGCCCGCGCTGGTGGATCCCCGTCCTGGACGGCGCGCACCGGACCGGGGTCCTCGACGTCGCCCCGGCGAACCGGCACGACCTGCGCGACCCGTTGCTGCGCCGCGAGTTCGAGGTGCTGGCCCGGCTGATCGGGCGGATGGTGACCGCCTCGGCCACCACCGGGGACGCCGTCGAGGTGGCCCGGCAGGCGCACCCGCGCTCCCCCGCGGCGGAACTGGTGTGGCGGCTGCTGCCCCCGCTGACGGCCGACACGGGCCGCTTCAGCGTCAGCGGCCTGCTCGAACCGGCCGCCGACGTGGGCGGCGACGTCTTCGACTACGCGCTCGCGGCCGACCACGTCGACCTCGCGGTGCTCGACGCCATGGGCCACGCCCTGGGGGCCGGGCTCATGGCCTCGGCCGCGCTGGCGGCCTACCGCGCGTGCCGGCGCGCGGGCGGCGGTCTGCTGGCGCAGGCGGCCGCCGTCGACGACGTCCTCGTCACCCACTTCCCCGACGCCCTCGTCACGGGGGTGCTGCTGCACCTGGACCTGGGGACGGGCCGGCTGACGTACGTGGGGGCGGGGCACCCCGCCCCGGTCGTGCTGCGCGCCGGGCGCGCGGTCGCCGACCTCGACGGGGGCCGGCGCACGCCCTTCGGCCTGCCGGTGCCCGGCCCGGACGCGGTGGGGGAGGCGTCCCTGGAACCGGGGGACTGGATCGCCCTGCACACCGACGGGGTGGAGGAGGCGCGCGACGCGGCCGGGGAGTTCTTCGGCCGCCCCCGGCTGGTGGACTTCCTCGAACGGGCCGTGGCCGCCGACCTCGGCCCGGCGGAGACGGCCCGGCGCCTCCTGCGCGCGATCATGGAGCACCAGGGCGACGCGCTGCAGGACGACGCGACGGTCCTGCTGGCCCGCTGGCGGGGCGAGGACCCCCACCCCCGTGATCAAGCACTGCCGTGATCGAGCACTCCTGGCCACGAGTGCTCGATCACGGCGGGGTGGTTGTGGGGGGTGGGGGGAGTGGACTACCGTCGCGGCGTCGCCACGTCGATACGCATCGACACCGCGCGACGACAGGGAGGGGGCGGGGTGGCCCGGGCAGCAGCGCGGACCGTGACGAGCAAGGACGTGGCGCGCGTCGCCGGCGTCTCGCAGTCGACGGTCTCGTACGTCATGAGCGGCAAGCGGCCGATCTCGGAGAAGACCCGGCGCCTCGTCGAGGACGCCATCGAGCAGCTCACCTACCTGCCGAACGCGGGCGCGCGGGCGCTGGCCAGCCAGCGCACCCAGGTGATCGCCGTGGCCATGCCCTTCGACCCCACCTCCGGCGCGGCCGGGCTCATGGCGTTCATCGAGGAGATCACCCTCGCCGCGCGCCGGCGCGACCACGACGTCCTGCTCGTGACGGCCGCCGAGGGCGTCGACGGGCTGCGCCGGGTGGCCGGCGGGGCGCGGTGCGACGCGATCGTCGTCATGGAGGTCCGCACCGACGACCCCCGCGCCCGGATCGCCCGCGACCTGCGCGTGCCGACGATGTTCGTGGGGTTCCCGGCCGACCGCGAGGGCCTGCACTGCATCGACTTCGACTTCGAGGGCGGTGCGCGGCTGCTCGTGGCCGAACTGGCGCACCACCGGCGCGTCACCGTCCTGGGGTGGGGGCCCGAGGTCGTCGAGCGCGACCTGAACTACGTCCGGCGGTTCCGGGTGGCGGCCGAGGAGACGGCCGCGGCGCGGGGGGTGGAGCTGGACTGGGTGCCCGTGGGGCACGACCGCGTCGAGGAGCAGGTCCGCGAGGTCCTCGACGCCGGGAGCCGGGCCCTGCTCGTCACGACGCACCTGGCGCGCGTCGTCCACGCCGTCCAGGGGACCGGGTTGCGGCCCGGCACCGACCTGGACCTCGTCGCGCTGGCCACCGACGCCGACGCCACGGCCTTCCCCGTGCCGGTGACGGCGGTCTCCCAGCACCCCCGCGACGTCTCCCGGCAGGCCCTGCAGCGGCTCTTCGAACTCCTCGACGGCGGTGCCCGCGACACCGGCGTGCGGCTCGTGCCGGCCTCGCTCGTGCGCCGCTCCTCCGTCCGCCCCACCGGTTCCACGCGCTGAACCGGGTCAGTACCATCCGCAGCAGGAAGAACCACGACGCCGACGTCCGGGAGGACTCCCCAGCATGTCCGCTGACCAGAACGCACTGCCGGAGCTGGGGGTCGCCGTCGTCGGCCACTCCTTCATGGGGGCGGTGCACTCGCACGCGTGGCGCAGCGTCGACCACGTCGGGACCCCCCGGTTCCGCACCCGGCGGGTCGCCCTCGCCGGCCGTGACGCCGCCCGCGCGCAGGCCGCGGCCGTCCAGTTCGGCTGGGAGGAGGGGGTCGACGACTGGCGTTCGCTCATCGAGCGCGACGACGTCCAGGTCATCGACATCCTGACCCCCGGCGACTCCCACGCCGAGATCGCCGTCGCGGCCCTGGAGGCCGGCAAGCACGTCATCTGCGAGAAGCCGCTGGCCAAGGACGTGGCCGAGGCCCGGCGCATGACCGAGGCCGCGCAGGCCGCCGCCGCGAAGGGCGTGCGGTCGATGGTGGCGTTCAACTACCGCCAGGTCCCCGCGATCGGGCTGGCCAAGCAGCTCGTGGACGCCGGCCGCCTCGGCGAGGTCCGCCAGGTGCGCGCGGTGTACCTGCAGGACTGGATCGTCGACCCCGACTTCCCGCTGACCTGGCGGCTGCAGAAGGACCGCTCCGGCGCCGGGGCGCTGGGCGACATCGGTTCGCACATCATCGACGCGGCGCAGTTCATCACCGGCCAGCGCCTGACCGGCGTCTCCGGCACGGTCGAGACGTTCGTCAAGCGCCGCCCGCTGGAGGCGACCCGCACGGGCGCGAACACGGGCCTGGGCGCGGAGGCGTCGAGCGAGTACGGCGACGTGACCGTCGACGACGCCGCCGTGTTCTTCGGCCGCGGCGACGGCGGGGCGCTCATGACGTTCGAGGCCACCCGGATGGCGCTGGGCCGCAAGAACGGCATGCGGATCGAGGTGAACGGGTCGAAGGGCTCGGTCGCGTTCGACTTCGAGTCGATGAACGAGCTGCACTTCTTCGACGGCACCCTGCCCGCCGCCGAGAACGGTTTCCGCCGCATCCTGGCGACCGAGCCGGAGCACCCCGGGGTGTCGAACTGGTGGCCGGCCGGGCACGGCCTGGGGTACGACCACCCGTTCGTGCACGAGCTGCAGGAGTTCCTGGGCGCCATCGCCGACGAGCGCGACCCGTCCCCGAGCTTCGCCGACGGCCTGCAGGTCCAGCAGGTGCTGGAAGCGGTGCAGCGCAGCGCCGAGAACGACTCGGCCTACACGCAGATCTGAGGAGGAGAACCATGGCTGAACCGCTGAAGTCCCCCCGCCCGGTCACCCTGTTCACGGGGCAGTGGGCCGACCTGCCGTTCGAGGAGGTCTGCCGCCTGGCCTCCGAGTGGGGTTTCGACGGCCTGGAGATCGCCACCTGGGGCGACCACCTGGACTCCACCCGCGGCGCCACCGACGACGACTACATCGCCGAGAAGAAGGCGACGCTGGAGAAGTACGGCCTGAAGGTGTGGACGATCTCGGCGCACCTGTCCGGCCAGGCCGTGTGCGACCTCATCGACGAGCGCCACCAGGACATCGTGTCCGTGGACGTGTGGGGCGACGGCGACCCCGAGGGCGTGCGGCAGCGCGCGGCGGAGTACGTCAAGGACACCGCGCGCACCGCGGCCCGCCTGGGCGTGAAGACGGTCACCGGGTTCACCGGCTCGTCGGTGTGGCACACCGTGGCGATGTTCCCCCCCACCCCCGAGGCGATGGTCGAGCGCGGGTACCGGGACTTCGCGGACCGCTGGAACCCCATCATCGACGTGTTCGACGAGGTCGGCGTGAAGTTCGCCCTCGAGGTGCACCCCTCGGAGGTCGCGTACGACTACTGGACGACGAAGCGGACGCTGGAGGCCATCGGCCACCGCGAGGGTTTCGGCCTGAACTTCGACCCGTCGCACTTCGTGTGGCAGGACCTGGACCCGGTGCCGTTCCTGCGCGACTACGCCGACCGGATCTACCACGTGCACTGCAAGGACTCCCGCAAGCAGCTCGACGGCCGCAACGGCCGGCTGGGGTCGCACCTGGCGTGGGCGGACTCCCGCCGGGGGTGGGACTTCACCTCGGTCGGGCACGGTGACGTGCCGTGGGAGCTGATCTTCCGCGAGCTGAACAACATCGGCTACGCCGGGCCGACGAGCGTGGAGTGGGAGGACGCCGGCATCGACCGGCTGCACGGGGCGCCGGACGCGCTGGCCTTCGTGCGCGGTCTGGGGCAGTTGTTCCAGCCCCCGGCGGCGGCCTTCGACGCCGCCTTCAGCAGCAAGGGCTGAACCGGCCGGGACGCCGGGGGAGCGGTCGGCCCCCGGTGTCCCCGGTCCGCCGGGGAACCGCCGCGTCCCCGGCTGCGTCCCAGGTCAACCCCCTGTCGTAGCGGTCCGTGACCGCGCAGGCACAGCAGGTGTGGCACATGTCACAGAGATCACCCGCCGGGGGCACAGGCTGGTTGAGTGCGGAGCATGACGACGCTCGCCCGGCGCCCCCTCTCCACGACCCGGCTGGCCGCCCTGACGCTGGCCGCCTCCGCGACCGCTCTGACCTCCCTCGCCCTGGCCGCCCCGGCCACGGCCGTCGAGATCGGCCCCGCCGCGGTCCCCGCCCCCGACCCCGCGGCCCTGCAGGTCCTCGACCGCACCAACGCCGCCCGCAGCGCCGCCGGCTGCGCCCCCCTCCGGCTCGACCCCGCCCTCGACGAGGCCGCCGCCCGGCACACCCGCGACATGGCCGTCAACGGGGTCATGAGCCACACCGGCACCGACGGCAGCAGCCCCCGCACCCGCCTGGCCGCCCAGGGCGTCAGGCCGTGGCTCACCGCCGAGAACGTCGCCTTCGGCTACGACGCGGCCGGTGTCGTCGACGCCTGGCTGGCCAGCCCCGGCCACCGCCGCAACCTGCTCGACTGCCGCCTGCGCAGCGTCGGGATCGCCGAGCAGCGGGGCGCCACGGGCACCTACTGGACCCAGGTGCTCGCCGGCTGAGGACCGCCTCCAGCGCGCTGACCCGGCCCCGCCGGGGGCATGCTGGGGGGTGCGCGGAACCCGGCCGGCGCGCGCGGCGTCGCACGGTCGGGCGCCGCGGGGGTGCGAGGGTCGCACCCGGAGCGCCGGGAGGTCGTGGTGGCGGGAGCGCCGTGGTGGGAGGAGTTCGGCGCCGCGACGGCGCCGCCGGCCACCGGGACCGTCGAGGCCCCCGCACCGCCCGTCACCCACCACCCCGGACCGCCGCCCGCCGCCCCGGTGCCCCGGCCCCCGCGGGGGCTGCAGGTCACCGCGGCCGTGCTGTCCGTCGTCCTGCTGGCGCTGCTGGGCCTGCTCGCCGCCCGGCGCCTCGCCGCGCCCGGCCCGCCGACGGCGGCCGGGACGGGGGTCCCCACCGCCGTCTCCGCGCTGCCCTCCCCGACCGCGGCGACCGCGGCCGGGGGGTCGGGCACGCCCGGCGCGTCCGGGTCGTCCAGGTCGTCCGGGTCGTCCAGGGGCGCCGCCGCCGACGCGGCCGCCACCGCCGAGCTGCAGCGGCTGCGGCAGCAGGGGCTCACCGCCCACCCCCCGCGGGGGCAGTGGGTCGCCCAGCTCGCGGCCAAGAGCGTCGGGACCACCGACCCCGGCCAGACCGCCGCCAACGGCAGCAGCACCTTCTACGCCGCCGACATCCTCGCCCAGAGCCGCCAGATCGCCTCCGGCGTCGCCGGCGGGGACGTCTTCGTGCTGCGGACCACCGACTTCGGCGACGGCCTCGTCGACGCCCGCGGCAACCCCTACTGGGTGACGCTGGCCGCCGGGCCCTTCGCCGACGCCGACGACGTGCGCACCTGGTGCGCCAGCATGTTCGCCGACACCCCCGCCGGCGACCGCGGCAACGTGTGCCTGCCCAAGCAGCTCACCCCGCCGGGTGGGCGCTGACGGCGGCCGCCGCCCGCAGCAGCCCCAGCAGGTCCCCCTCCGGCAGCGGCCGGCTGTACAGGTAGCCCTGGACGGTGTCGCAGCCGTGACCGCGCAGCAGGTCGGCCTGCTGCGCCGTCTCGACGCCCTCGGCGACCACCGACAGGCCCAGCGCCGAGCCCAGGCTCAGCACGGCCCGCACCACCGCGTCGCAGCTGGGGTCGCGGCCCAGCCCCGCCACGAACGTCAGGTCGACCTTCAGCAGGTCCACGGGCAGCTCGGTCAGCCGCGCCAGGCTGGAGTAGCCCGTGCCGAGGTCGTCGATGGCGATGCGGACCCCCGCGTCCCGCAGCCGCTGCAGGTCCCCCCGCAGCGAGTGCGTGATGCGCGGCATCGTCGTCTCGGTCAGCTCCAGCACCAGCCGGTGCGCGGCCACGCCGTGCCGCCCCAGCGCGTCCAGGACGTCCTCGCTGAGGTTGCCCGACTCCAGCTGGCGGCCGGAGACGTTGACGTGCACGTCCGGGGCGGCCGCGCCCAGCGCCGCGCCCCACGAGGCCGCCAGCCGGCACGACTCGTCCAGCACCCGCCGGCCCAGCGCCAGCACCAGGGGGCTGTCCTCGGCCACGTCGAGGAACTCCGCCGGCGACAGCAGCCCCCGCTGCGGGTGCTGCCAGCGCACGAGGGTCTCCACCGCCACCGGGTGGCCCGTCGCCAGGTCCACCACGGGCTGGCCGTGCAGGACGAGCTCGTCGCGGGCCAGGGCCGTGCGCAGCTCGGGCAGCAGCCGCGCGGCGCGGTGGGTGCGGACGTCGGTGTCGTCGTCGAGGTGCACGCGGTTCTTGCCCGCGCGCTTGGCCTCGTACATCGCCCCGTCGGCGCGCGCCAGGGCGTGCTCGGCGCCGCTGAGGCCGCCCGTCCCCCCGCCCGGGGAGGCCAGGTGGGTCCCGATGCTGACCCCCACGTTGAACGTGCCCGCCGCCACCGTCACCGGGGCCCGCAGGGCCTCCAGCAGCCGGCGCGCGACGACCCCCAGGTCCTGCGGGCCCGACAGGTCCGGGCACACGACCGCGAACTCGTCCCCGCCCAGGCGCGCCAGGGTGTCCCCGGGGCGCAGGCACGCGCCGAACCGCGCGGCCACCTCGCGCAGCAGGTCGTCGCCCGCGCCGTGCCCGGCGGAGTCGTTGACGGCCTTGAACCCGTCGAGGTCGCAGAAGAAGACGCCCACCCCGGTGCCGGTGCGGCCCGCGGCGGCCAGCGCGTGCTCCAGGCGGTCGTGCAGCAGCGTCCGGTTCGGCAGGCCCGTCAGGGCGTCGTGCAGGGCCTGGTGGCGCAGGGCCAGCTCGGCGGCCTTGCGCGCGGTGACGTCCTCGACCAGGCACAGCAGCTGCGGTTCGCCGTCCTCGCTGGTGCTCATGGCGGTGGCCGACACCAGGCCCCAGCGCACGGTGCCGTCGGCGTGCCGGAAGCGCTGCTCGAGCTGCCCGTGGGTGCGCTCGCCCAGCAGGAAGGGCGCGAACGCCAGCAGGATGTCGGCCTGCTCGTCGGGGTGGACCAGGTCGTGGACCTCCCGGCCGACCAGCTCGGCCGTGGTCCGGCCCGTGAACCGGCGCATCGTGGAGTTGACCTGCAGGACCCGGCCGGCGTCCCGCTCGCCCAGGCCGAGGATGAGCATCCCCACGGGGGCGGTGTCGAACGCCAGCCGGAAGCGCTGCTCGGAGGCCGCCAGCCGCTGCCGGTCCGCGCGCTTGCCGGTGACGTCCTCGACGTGGGTCACCGAGAACCGGGGCACCCCGTCGCCGTCGCGGAGCACCGCGGCGTCCAGCGCGACCCAGATGACCTCGCCGTCGGCGCGCACGTACCGCTTCTCGAAGTGCAGGCTGGGCACCTCGCCGTCGACCAGCAGGCGCAGCTGCTCCCGGGACAGGTCCCGGTCCCCGGGGTGGGTGACGTCGGCGAACGTCTTGCCCAGCAGCTCCTCGCGGGAGTAGCCGAGCATCGCGCAGACGGCGGGGTTGGTGTCGGTGAACCGGCCGGCGAGCTCGCCGGTGAGGGCGGTCAGCAGCACCCCCGTGGGGGCCTGGGTGAAGGCCAGGCTGAACCGCTCCTGGGCCTCGCGCAGCTCCCGCTCCAGGCGGCGGCGGTCGGTGACGTCCCGGGCGGCGGCGTACACCCGCTGCCGCCCCCCGGCCTCGACGGGCGTCAGGGTCAGTTCGACGGTCAGCTCCCGGCCGTCGCGGTGCCGGGCCGGCACCTCGACGGTGCCGGGCAGGTGCCGGACCCCGGTGCCCAGGTAGCGGGTCAGGCCCGCGCTGTGGGCGGCGGCCGCCGACGGCGGCACGATCGTCTCGACGAGGGTGCGGCCCAGCGCCTCCGCGGCCGGCCAGCCGAACACCCGCTCGGCGGCGCCGTTCCAGGACGTGATGCGCTGGTCGGCGTCGACGGCCACGAAGGCGTCGCTCGTGGCGTCCAGGACCAGCCGCAGCTCCGCGTCGCGGGCGGCCAGCCGCTCGGCGACGCGGGCCCGGCGGCGGCGCTCGAACAGCGCGACGACGACCCGGGCCAGACCCCGCAGGGCCTCCAGCCGGTCGGCGGGCACCTCCCCCGGTGCGGTGTCGAAGACGCACAGGCTGCCCAGGGCGTGGCCGTCGGGGTCCAGCAGCGGGGCCGAGGCGTACAGCCGCACCCGGCCCAGCCGGCCGTCGACCCACGGGTTGGCCCGGAACCGCTCGTCCAGGGCGGCGTCGGGGACGTGGACGACCTCGCCGTCGGTGAAGTGCAGCGCGCACATCGAGTCGGCGCGCGCGGAGTCGGCGCCCTCGAACCCGACGGTGGTGAGCTGGCACTGGCGGTGCTCGTCGATGAGGTTCAGCGTCGCGTGCGGCACCCCCGCCACCAGGGCCGCGGCGCGCACGACGTCGTCGAGCTCGGCGTCGGCCGGCGCGTCCAGCACGCCGTAGCGGTGCAGCGCCGCCACCCGTTCGGCCTCGGCGCGGTCCGGCAGCGTCAGGGGGAGCGGGAGGAGCGTCACGCTCGCCCTCATCGGCACCCCGGGGTGGTGGCTTGAGGCCCCCACCCGGGGGTCAGCCGGCGCCGGGGCGGTCCATCCGCAACCGGCGCTCGGCGCCGACCGTGAAGTAGTCCGAGGGACCCCCGCCGCGCAGCAGCGGGTCCAGGGCCAGGGTGTCGACGACGCCGTCGACGAGGACCCGCTCGTCGAGGTGGACCGCGACGACCTCACCGAGCACCAGCCACGCGCCCACCCCGCGCTGCCCCGCGTCGGTCAGCTCCTCCACGCGGGTCACGCGGCACTCGAAGGCGGCCAGGGCCTCGCCCACGCGCGGCGGGCCGACGATCGTCGACGGCTGCGGGGTCAGCCCGGCGAGGGCGAACTCGTCGACGTCGGCCCCGACCGCCGCCGACGTCGCGTTCATGGGCTCGGCCAGCGCGACCGAGGCCAGGTTCCAGACGAACTCCCCGCTCGCCTGCGCGTTCGTCACGCTGTCCTTGCGGCCGATGCTGGAGAACCCCACGATCGGCGGGCGGTAGTTGAAGAGGTTGAAGAAGCTGTAGGGGGCCAGGTTCAGCGTCCCGTCCGGTCCCGTCGTCGAGACCCAGCCGATGGGCCGGGGCGCGACGATCGAGTTCAGCGGGTCGTGCGCGAGGCGGTGGCCCTCACGGGGCTCGTACGAGTGCACGGGCCGGGACGCTACAGCGACAGGCTGGGGTGCAGCTCGGCGACCGTCCAGGTGCGCCGGCGGTGGCAGGCCAGCACCGTGACCCCCAGCGCCAGCACCCCGAACCCGGCCAGCACCGCCGCGTCCGCCCACACCGGGCCCGCGGCGGCCCCCGCGATGAGGTGGCGCAGCCCGTCGGCCGCGTACGACATCGGCAGGAACGGGTGCAGCGCCCCGAAGAACGCCGGGGACGTGCCGACGGGGTACGTGCCGCCCGCCGACGTCAGCTGCAGGACGAGCAGCACGAGCGCCACGAGCCGCCCCACCCCGCCCAGCAGCGCGTTGAGGCACTGGTGGATCGCGGTGAACACCACCGCGACCAGCGCCGCGAACAGCACCGTCGCGACGGGGTTCGGCGAGGCGATCCCCACGGCCAGGAACAGGACCAGGCACAGCACCACGGCCTGCGCCACCCCCAGCAGCGCCCCCGGCGCCCAGCCCGCGACGGCCGCCCGGTACGAGGAGGCCGTGGAGGCCAGCGCCCGCCCGGACACCGCGCGCAGCACCATGTACGTCACCATGCCGCCGACCCACAGCGAGACCGGCACGAACAGCGGGGCCAGGCCGTCGCTGTAGCGGGGCACGGCGTGCTCCTTGACGCGCTCGGCGGCGACGGGGGAGGCCACCACACCGGCCCGCTCGGCGCCCTCGGCGCCGTAGTCGGGGACCTGCTCGCGGCCGTCGGCGAGCCGGGTCCGCAGGGTGCCCGCGCCGTCGGCGAGCTGGCGGGTCCCGTCGGCGAGCTGCGCGGCGCCGTCCTGGGCCTGCGTGGTGCCGTTGGCCAGCGCGGTGGCGCCGTCGTCGACCCGCGCCGCGCCGCCGGCCAGCTGCGCGGCCCCGTCGGCGGCCGAGCGGGCGCCCGTGGCCAGGGTGCGGGTGCCGGTGGCGAGGCCGTCGGCACCGTCGGCGGCCCGGGCGACGCCCTGCTGGAGGGCGGGGGCGGCGTCGGCGAGCTGCCGCGCGCCGCCGGAGACGGCGGCCGCGCCGTCGGACAGCTGCCGCGCCCCGGTGGCCAGGGCGTCGACCTGCTGCCGCACCTGCTGCGCGGCGCCGTCGAGGGAGCCGTCGCCGAGGGCCTGCTGGGCCTGCTCGAGCGTCGCGACGGCCTGGGCGAGGGTGGGGTCGCCGGGGTCGGCGGCGGCCAGCGCCCGGGCCTGCTCGAGCAGCTGCCCCACGAGGGGCCGCAGGTCCTGCGCGGTGCCCAGGGCGGGCAGGACGCGGTCGGCGGCGGCGGCCACGGCGTCGGCGCCGGTGGCGACCTGCGCGGCGCCCGTGGCGACCTGCGCGGCGCCGTCGGACAGCTGCGCGGTCTGCGCGGGCAGGGCCGTCGTGGCGGTGCGCAGCTGGTCCAGGCCGGTCGCCAGCTGCCCGGCGCCCGCGGCGGCGCCGTCGGCGCCCGCGGCGACCCGGGCCGTGCCGTCGGCCAGGTCGGAGGACCCGGTGCGCAGCTGCCGGGTCCCGTCGACGAGCTGCGCCGCGCCGTCGCCGAGGTCGCCCAGCCCGACGACGAGGGAGGTGGCGCCCTCGTCGGCCCGCGTCGCGCCGTCGGCGAGCTGCCCGGCGCCGTCGGCGGCCTCGCCGAGGGAGTCGTGGACCTGCGAGAACGCCACGTAGACGTTCTCCAGGTAGTCGGTCGTGGCGCCGGCGGCGACCCGCGTGCGGATCGTCGTGGCGACGGTGTTCGTGACCTGGCCGAGGATGTAGTTCTCGGCGTCGTCGGTCGTGACGGTGATCCGCGCCTGCTGCGGGTCGTCGCCGCCGGTGGAGGCCAGCGCCGCGGAGAACCCCTCCGGGATGCGCAGGACGGCGGCGTACTCGCCGTCCCGCAGCCCCTGCGCGGCCTCGGCCTCGGTGGCGGCGCGCCAGGTGAAGCCCGCCGCGGCGTCGGGCCCGGTGAGCTCGGCGACGAGGTCGCGGCCCGCGTCGACGGTGCGCGGGGAACCGTCGAGGCCCGTCACGGTGGCGGGGCGGTCGGAGTCCACGACGGCGGCCCGCAGGTGCGGCAGGCGGCTCACCGGGTCGGTGTTGGACCACAGGTACAGCCCGCCGTAGACGAGCGGGACGAGCACGACGGCCAGCACGGCCAGCCGGGTGATCGTGGTCCGCCGGAACCGGGCGAGCTCGAGGCCGGGGAGGGAGAAGCGGGGGATCACGGTCCGTCCTGTCACGGGTCGGCTCACCGGTCGGCGAGGTCGAGGAGGGTGTGGTGGTCGCCGGAGCGCCAGCGGACGTCGGAGGTGTCCGAGCAGCTGGCGACCACGGTCAGCGGGGTCGTCCCCCGCAGGGCGGCCAGCGAGGCCCACGCGCGGCGGCGGTCCTCGCCGCGGCGCAGCGAGTCCACGTCGTCGACGACGAGGACGTCGGGCCGGCCGATGAGCGCGAGCACGACCCCCAGGGTCATCCGCTCCAGCGGGTCGAGGTCGCTGACGAACTCCCTGGGCCGCAGCGCGGGGACGTCCGCGCCGGCGTCGGCGGTGCGGGCCAGGACCTGCCCGGCGCGCTCGAGCTGCTCGCCGACCTGCGCGTCGCTGACCCACGGGCGGTGCCACGGCTGGTGCAGGACGAGGCGCTCGGCGACGTGCTGCTCGACCGTCAGGGCGTCGTCGAGGTCGTTGACGCCGCGGACCTCGGCGAGGGCGACGCGGCGGCGGACCGCGCCGGCGCGGGCGGGCAGCGGTTCCCCGAGCACCGCGAGGTGCCCGGCGGTGGGCCGCATGCGCCCGGCCAGCGTCAGCAGCAGCGACGTCTTGCCCTGCCCGGCGCGCCCGCGCACGACGAGCACCGAGCCCTCGGCGACGTCGAGGTCGACGCCGGAGTAGACGGTGCGGCCGCCGGCGCGCAGCTCCAGGCCCTCGGCACGGATCACGGGCCGGTCCACGGGCTGGTCCACGGGCTGGTTCACGGGGTGACCTCCTCGGTGAACGTCTCCAGGGCGGTGGTCAGCAGGCGGGTCCCCACCCCGGGCGGTTCCCCCAGCAGGTGGGCCGTCACGAGCCCCTCGTGGGCGGTGACGAGGGCGCGGACGAGCTCGTCGGCCGCCACGGTGGGCCGGCGCCCGACCCGGGCCAGGGCGTCGAGCAGGACGGGGGCGAGCCGTTCGCGCAGCGCCGCGCGCCGCGCGGCCAGCGCGCGGGCCGCGTCGGGGTTGCGCAGGGCCTGGGCGGTGAACTCGGTGCGGACCGCGTGCCACTGCCGGTCCACGGGCAGGACCTCCACGACGTGGGCGACGACCTGCTCGAGGTCGGTGCCCGGCAGGCCGCCGGCGAGGCGTTCGGTGACGCGCTCGACGAGGGCGGCGGCCTGGTCGGCGTGCAGGGCGGCGACGACGTCGTCCATGGTCGCGAAGTTGGAGTAGAAGGCACCGCGGGTGAACCCGGCCCGCTCGCAGACGCTCTCGACGCTGCTGCGGGCCAGGCCCTGCTCGCCGAGGACGTCGAGGGCGGCGGCCAGGAGCTTGGCCCGCGTCTCGGCGCGGCGCCGGGTGGTCGTGGTCACGGGACGAGCGTACGCGAGTTCGATACGAAATGCACTGAGTACGGACTGGATCCACCCCGCTGCGTCCCGTCCCGTGATCAAGCACTCCCGTGATCAAGCACTCCCGTGATCAAGCACTCCCGTGATCAAGCACTCCCGTGATCGAGCACTCTCGTGCTTGATCACCGCCGTGCTCGATCACCGCTGTGCTCGATCACCGATCACCCGCGGGTGGCGCGCCGAGCGGCGGCCCCTCCGGCGGGCCCGGTGTGGTGGTCCTGGGAAGGTCACGTGCCCGGGCACCTCGGGCTCCTAGGCTGGGCCCGCGCGGACACGGCCTGTGCGCCGCGCACGGGGGATCGAGCGGGGGACCACAGGTGACGAACACCGACCATCCGGCGCAGCAGGAGACCGGGCGGCCGACCGGGGCCCGGCCGCGACGGTCCTGGGCCCGCCGCCCGGCCACCTGGGTCGGCCTGGGGGCCGTCGTCGTGGCCGGCGGGTACTGCGCGGCGGCGCTCGCGCTCGGCGGGCAGGCCCCGCGCGGCACGACCGTGCTGGGGCAGGACGTCGGCGGGCAGGACCGCGCCGCGCTGGACCGCACCCTGACCCGCAGCGCGCAGGAGCTGCGGGCCCGCCCCGTCGCCGTGCAGGTCACGGGGGCGGGGGCCTCGACGTCGGCGGAGGTCGTGCCGGCGCAGGCGGGGCTGTCCCTCGACGTCGACCGCACCGTCGAGCGGCTCACCGGCCCGGCGTGGGCCCCCGCCCAGCTGTGGCGGCACCTGGCCGGCGGCGAGACCGTCACCCCCGACGTCGACGTCGACACCGGTGCGCTGGAGGCCGCGCTGCGGCCGGTGGCCGACGCCGTGGCCGTCGCGCCGGTCGAGGGCGCGGTGACGTTCGACGTCCGCGCCGACGGCTCGGTCGAACCGGCCGTCACCGCCCCCGTGCCCGGCCGCGCGCTCGACGCGCGGGAGGCGGCGGGGCAGGTCGCCGACCGCTGGCTGGGCGGGGGGCCGGTCCCGCTGCGCGCCGACGTCGTGGAGACCTCGGTCGACGCCGCGGGGATCGACGCCGCGGTCGACGGCCTCGCGCGCCCGGCCGTGGCGGGCGACCTCGTCGTCGCCGGCGGGGGCCGGGAGGTCACGCTGGCGCCCGCCGCGTTCGCCCGGTCGCTGGCCGTGCGCCCCGTCGACGGGCGGGTCGCCCTCGTCGCGGACGGCGAGGGCCTGCAGGCCGCCGTCACCGCCGCCGACCCGCAGTTCGAGACCGCCCCGCAGGACGCGCGGATCGAGATCGTGGGGGACCGGCCCCAGGTCGTGCCCGCCGTGGCCGGCCGGGCCGTCCCCGCGGCGGACCTGGCGACGGCGGTGACGGGGGCGCTCACGGGCGCGGCCCCCTCGCGGCGCGCGGAGGTGGCGCTGGCGGAGTCCCAGCCGGGCCTGACGACGGAGGAGCTGAGCTCGCTGGGCATCGTCGAGCGGATCTCGACGTTCGCCACCAAGCTGACCCCCGACGCCCAGCGCACCGACAACATCCGGATCGCGGCCCGGTACGTCGACGGCACGATCCTGCGGCCGGGGGAGGAGTTCTCCCTCAACGACACCGTCGGCGAGCGCACGCCCGAGCGCGGTTTCCACAAGGCCCCCGTCATCTCGGGGGGCCGGCTCGTCGACGACTACGGCGGCGGGGTCTCGCAGCTGTCGACGACGCTGTTCAACAACGTGTTCTTCGCGGGGCTGGACGAGATCGAGCACAAGCCGCACTCGCTCTACATCTCCCGCTACCCCGAGGGCCGCGAGGCGACGCTGGACTGGCGCAGCATCGACAACCGCTTCCGCAACGACTCCGGCCACGGCGTCTACGTCCAGGCCGGGATCGTCGGCAACCAGGTCGTGGTGTCGATGTACGGGACGAAGTTCCGGGACGTGGAGTCGATCACCTCCCCGCGGCGCAACGTCCGGACCGGGCGGACGGTCTACGACACGTCGGCCGGCTGCACGCCGAACTCGACGCCGCACACGGGGTTCACGGTGGACGTCACGCGCGTCATGACGCCCGTGGGGGGCGGCCCGGAGGAGCGGGAGACGTGGACGACGGTCTACAACTCCGACAACCGGGTCGTCTGCGGCCCCGACCCCTCGACCCCGAAGCCGGCGCCCACGCCCACCGCGCCGGCCACGGCGAGCGCCCCGCCCGCGACGCCCGCGCAGTAGGCGGGGCGCGGGCGTCGCGGGCGGGTCACAGGGGCAGGACGTCCAGGTCGACGGCGCGGACGGGCCACAGGTCGAGGTCGAAGCGGACGCCGGGCAGGGCGTGGGTCAGCTCGGACTGCAGCCGGAACCCCTCGCTGGCGTAGGCCGTGCAGGAGGCGGGGGAGTCCCAGCCGCACAGGTCGACGGGGTGGTGCTCGTCGAAGTAGGCCTGCCAGCGCAGCAGCCCGGTGCGCAGCCGCTCGTCCAGGCCGAGGTCGTCGAGGTGCGTGGGGCTCAGGACGAACCCGCCCATGTCCGCAGGGGCCCACACGGGGGTCGGCACCTGGTAGTCGCTCATGAGTCGCAGACGCTCAAAAGGCACCCGACGAGGGTAGGGCCTGCGCGGGGGTGCTGTGGACCAGCGCCAGCCGTTGTGGCGCAACACCTCACGACGACACGACGTCGTAGGTGCTGTCCGACGGGTCGACCGGTCGTCGTGACGCGACCGTGACCCGCCCTGACGCACCGTCGCCGCGGCCCGTCGACAGGTGGTCCACAGGCGCGCGGCTGAACCGCCCGGGCCCCCTGCAGCGTGCTCCCCGTGCAGGCCCCGTCCCCCGACCCGCGAAGGTGAGCCCCGTGAGCAGCACCCGGACGACCGACCGACCGCCCGCCCCCGGCCGCCCCCGCCGCCGCCGGGCCCTGTGGACCACCCTCGCCGTGGTCGCCGCGCTGCTCGTCCTCGCCGCGGTCGCCGGGCCGCGCCTGTACGCGCGGCTGGAGTCCGGCAAGGCCGCCGCGCCCCTCGCGCCGTCGGCCGCGGCGCCGGCCGCCACCCCCACCGGGGCCAGCACCGACCCCACCCTCGACGGCACCTGGGCGCTGGTGCCCGGCGGCACCGCCGGCTACCGCGTCGCGGAGGTCCTCAACGGCCAGGACATCACCGTCACCGGCCGCACGTCGCAGGTGAGCGGGGACCTGACGGTCGCCGGCGGGCAGCTCACCGCCGCCACCGTCTCCGTCGACCTGGCCTCGGTCACCACCGACTCCAGCCAGCGGGACAACCAGTTCCGCACCCGCGTCCTGGACGTCGCGCAGCACCCCACGGCCGACCTCGCCCTCACCGCCCCCGTCCCCCTCGGCGGTCTCGACGTCGGCTCCCGGCTGGCCGTCACGCTCCCCGCGACCCTGACGCTGAACGGCACCACCCGCGACGTCAGCGTCCCGGCCACCGTCGAGCGGACCGCGCAGGACGCCGTCACCGTCACCGGGTCCCTGCCCCTGACCTGGTCCGACCACGGCGTGCAGGCCCCCGACCTGGGCTTCGTGAAGGTCGAGGACACCGGCACCGTCGAGTTCTCCGTCAGCGCCCGCCCCGCCTGATCCCGTCCCGTCGATCCGCTGCGGCGCCCCCCGGCGGGCGCCTACCCTGACCGCATGTCGTCCGCAGGAGCGGTGGACCCGCTGCTCCTGCGCGCGTGGCAAGAGGTCTCCGAGGGGATCATCGTGCTCGACGCGCACGAGTGGCGCGTCCTGCACGTCAACGCCGCGGGTGCGGCGGTCTACGGCCTGGCCCCCGCCGACCTCCTGGGCCGGCTCCTGTCGCAGGTCTTCCCCGGTGCCGTCGGCAGCGACTTCCACGCCCAGCTGCGGCGCACCCGCGCCGAGGGCGGCCTGGTCACCTGGACCGGGCCCGTCCCCGGCACCGACCGCTGGATCGCCGTGCGCGCCCAGCGCGTCGACGAGCAGGTCCTGTGCTCCTTCCGCGACGTCACCGCCGAACGGCGCCTGGAGCTCGAGCGCGACCAGCTGACCCGCTCCCTGCAGCGGTCCCTGGACCACACCACCGTGCTCCTGCGCCTGTCCGAGGCCCTCACCGCCACCCGCACCGTCACCGACGTCGCCCGCGCCGCCGTCGAGGCCGCCCGCGAGGGCTTCGGCGCCGCCTACGCCGCGCTGTCCGTCGTCGACCACGAGCGCCAGCTGCTGCGCACCCCCTTCACCGGCGAGTACGCCCCCGGCGCGCAGGAGGAGTGGGCGGACCTGCCGCTGGACGGCCCCGGCCCGGGCACCCTGGCCCTGCGCGAGGGGCGCCCCCGGTTCGACGACGCCGCGAGCCTGCGGACGGGCTTCCCCGAGCTCGCCCACCGCTGGGAGGTCGCCCACGTCCGCTACCTGGCGACCGTGCCCCTCGTCGCCGCGGGCCGCACCGTGGGGCTGCTGACGATGGTCTGGCACGAGGACCTGGAGCTGTCCGAGAACCAGCGCGCCCTGCTGCGCTCCCTGGCCTCCTACACGACCCAGGCGCTGCAGCGGGCCCTGCTGCTGGCCGAGCGGACCGCCGCCGCCCGCACCCTGCAGACCTCGATGCTCACCACGGACCTGCCGCAGGTCGGCGACCTCGAGCTCGTCGCCCGCTACGTGCCCGCCCACGCCGGGGACCAGGTCGGCGGCGACTGGTACGACGGCGTCGTGCTGCCCGACGGCACGACCCTGCTGGTCATCGGCGACGTCACCGGCCACGACGTCACCGCGGCCGCCGAGATGGGGCAGCTGCGGATCGCGCTGCGCGCCCTGGCCGTCGACCGCGACGACCCGCCCGCCGAGCTCCTGGACCGGCTGGAGTCCGTCGTCAGCTCCCTGCGCGCCGACGCGATCCTCGCCAGCTGCCTCGTCGCCCGCGTCGAGCAGACCCCCCGGGCGCGGGCCGCCGGGGTGCGGACGGTGCGCTGGGCCAACGCCGGGCACCCCCCGCCCGTGCTCGTCCTGGCCGACGGCACCGCGCGCGTCCTGGACGCCGAGCCGGACCTGCTGCTGGGCGTGGGGGCCGGCCGGCGCACCGACCACGTCGTCGACGTCCCCGTCGGGGCCACCCTGCTGCTCTACACCGACGGCCTCGTCGAACGCCGCGACGAGGACCTCGACGCGGGCATCGAGCGGCTGCGCGCCAAGGCCTCCGGGCTGGCCGGCGCGGACCTCGCCGCCGGGCTGGACCAGCTGCTGGCCGAGACCGGCGGGGCCGTGGGGGACGACGTCGCGCTGCTCGCGGTCCGGTTCCACGCCCAGGGCTGACCTACGATCTCCGCGTGAGTGAGCACAGCGTGACGCCCGAACCCGCCGAGGACGTCGTCTTCGAGGGGCGGACCGGGGTCGCGCACCCCATCACCCGCTACCACACGCCCGTGCTGCACCACCCCTGCACGCCCGTGACGGTCTTCGACGACGACCTCGTCCAGCTCGTGGCCGACATGTTCGCCTCCATGGCCGCCGCCGACGGCGTGGGCCTGGCCGCCAACCAGATCGGCGTCGACGCGCGCGTCTTCGTCGTCGACTGCCCCGACGACGACACCGAGACCACCGGGGAGAACGTCGTCGCGCACGTCGTGAACCCCGTCCTGCACCTGCCCACGGGCCGCAAGCGCCGCCTCGACCTCGACGGCGAGGGCTGCCTGTCGGTGCCGGGCGAGTACGCCGAGCTGGCCCGCCCGGACCGGGCGGAGGTGACGGGCGTGGACGTCCACGGCGACCCCGTGCGGATCGTCGGGACGGGTCTGCTGGCCCGCTGCCTGCAGCACGAGGCCGACCACCTCGAGGGCGTCGTCTACGTCGACCGGCTCCCCGCCGCGCAGCGCGAGGAGATCCTCGCCGCCGCCGGCCTGGCCGCTCCCGCGGGGGACGGCGCGTGATCGTCCTGGGGATCGAGTCGTCGTGCGACGAGACCGGCGTCGGTCTCGTCTCCGAGGGCGTCCTGCTCGGTGACGCCCTCGCCTCCAGCATGGACGCCCACGCCCGCTTCGGCGGGGTCGTGCCCGAGGTCGCGGCCCGCGCGCACCTGGAGTCGATGCTGCCGGTGCTGCACGAGGCGCTGGGGAAGGCCTCGCTGGGGCTCGGGGACGTCGACGCCGTCGCCGTCACCGCCGGGCCCGGGCTGTCCACGGCCGTGCAGGTCGGGCTCGCCTCGGCCAAGGCCCTCGCGTTCGCCCTCGGCAAGCCGCTGTACGGCGTGCACCACCTCGCCGGGCACGCCGCCGTCGACGTCCTGGAGCACGGGCCGCTGCCCTCGTGCTGCGTCGCGCTCGTCGTCTCCGGCGGCCACACGTCGCTGCTGCTGCTCGGCGACCTCGGCAAGGACCCGATCGTGCACCTGGGCGACACCGTCGACGACGCCGCGGGGGAGGCCTTCGACAAGGTCGCCCGCGTCCTCGGCCTCGGCTACCCCGGCGGGCCCGTCGTCGACCGGGTCGCCCGCGACGGCGACCCGCACGCCATCGCCTTCCCCCGCGCCCTGTCCCGCCCCTCCGACCCGGCGTACGGGTTCTCCTTCTCCGGGGTGAAGACGGCCGTCGCGCGCTGGGTCGAGGCCCGCGTCGACGCCGGCGGGGAGGTGCCCGTCGCCGACGTCGCGGCCAGCTTCCAGGAGGCCGTCGCCGACGTCCTGACCCGCAAGGCGCTCGCCGCGTGCCGCGAGCACGGCGTGGACACGCTGCTGCTCGTCGGCGGGGTCGCGGCGAACTCGCGCGTGCGGGCGCTGGCCGAGGAGCGGTGCGCGGCGGCGGGGATCGAGCTGCGGGTGCCGCCGATCCGGCTGTGCACCGACAACGGCGCGATGATCGCCGCGGTGGGGGACCTGCTCGTGCGCGCGGGGGCCCCGGCGTCGGGGCTGGACCTGGGCGCGGACCCGTCGGCGCCGCTGACGGGCGCGCTGCTGCACGGCCCCTGGACCTGACGGCACTTCCCCGCCCGTGCGTACGTTGGGTGCTTGGAAGCTCCCCGGACGAAAGGCGTCGGACCCGTGGCCATCGACTACTCGAAGAAGGCGAACGAGCCTGAACCCCCCCGCCCGGGGGGTGTCTCGCTGTCGAAGGTGACGCTGACCAAGTCAGCCCCGAAGGTGTCGCTGTCCAAGACGGGGGCGACCGGCGGGACCCTGCGCGTGCACCTGGCCTGGAACGCCCGCCCGGCCGCCGCGGCCCCCGCCTCCGGCGGGTTCTTCTCCAAGCTCAAGGCCGCCGCCGCCCCGCAGAGCGGCATCGACCTCGACCTGGGCGCCCTGTACGAGTTCACCGACGGCTCCAAGGGCGTCGTGCAGGCCCTGGGCAACGCGTTCCGCGACCGCGGCGCGGGGGACCCGCTCGTGTGGCTCGACGGGGACGACCGCACCGGCGGCGGCGGGGAGAACCTCTTCGTCGACCTGCGCGACGCGGCCCGCCTCAAGCGGGTCCTCGTCTTCGCGTTCATCTACGAGGGCGTCCCGAACTGGGCCGCCGCCGACGGCGTCGTGACGCTGCACCCGGTGTCCGGGCCCGAGATCGAGGTGCGCCTCGACGAGCACGACGACCGCTCGCCCATGTGCGCCATCGCCCAGATCGTCTCCGACGGCCGGGAGGTGTCGGTGCAGCGCGAGGTGCGGTACGTGCAGGGCGGTCAGCAGGCCCTCGACGAGGCCTTCGGGTGGGGCATGAAGTGGCGGACCGGGCGCAAGTAGCCGCGCGGTCCGGATCGTTGTGACAACGCTCGCAGTCATCGGCAGCGTTGTCACAACGATCCGCCCCCCTCCCCGGCCCCGGGCCGCTCAGCCCGGGGTCGGCCCCTCGAACCGGGTGCGACCCGAGCGCGGGGCGGCCGACGACAGCGGGTCGGTGATGTCCTCCAGGCCCTTGCCCTCGGCGTCGACGCCGAAGAACCAGGCGATGACGCCACCGGCGAGCATGATGGCCGCCCCGACGAAGTAGCCGACCGTCAGCGGCCCGCGGTCGGTGCCGTCGCCGATCAGGGCACCGAACAGCGACGGCGCGGCGACCCCGCCGACGAGCTGGGAGATGGCGAAGAAGTACGAGATCGCCTGCCCGCGCAGTTCGAGCGGGAAGATCTCGCTGACCGTCAGGTACGCCGACGACGCGCCCGCGGAGGCGAAGAAGAAGATGACGCACCAGAACACCGTGTGCGTCGTCGCCGACAGCGTCCCGGCGTGGAAGAGCACGGCGCTGACGGCCAGCAGCACCGCGGAGACGCCGTAGGTCGCGAAGATCATCTTGCGCCGCCCGACGGTGTCGAACAGCTTGCCCAGCAGGAGCGGACCGGCGAGGTTGCCCGCGGCGAACGGGAAGAAGAACCACCCGATCGAGCTGGACCCGACGCCGTAGAAGTGGTTCAGCACCAGCGCGTAGGTGAAGAAGATGGCGTTGTAGAGGAACGCCTGCGTCACCATCATCGAGAAGCCCAGGAATGACCGGCCCCGGTACCGGCTGAGCATGACGCGGGTGATCTCCCGGTAGCTCACCGAGGCGTGCGGGTGGATCGTCAGCGCCTTCTCCGGCGGGACGTCCTCCAGCTCCCGGCCCTGGGCCCGGATGCCGCCCTCGATCTCGTCGACGGTCTCCTCGGCCCGCTGCTCGTACCCGTGGGTCATCAGCCAGCGGGGGCTCTCGGGGATGTGCCGGCGCAACCCGATGATCGCCAGCCCGATGACCGGCCCGATGAAGAAGCCGATCCGCCAGCCCCAGTCGATGTCGATGAGGTCCGGGTCGAGCAGCAGGATGCTGGCGGCGGCCCCGACCATGGCACCGGCCCAGTAGGTGCCGTTGACGGCGATGTCGACGCGGCCGCGGTAGCGGGCGGGGATGAGCTCGTCGATGGCCGAGTTGATGGCCGAGTACTCCCCGCCGATGCCGACCCCGGCGATGAAGCGGAAGACCAGCAGGAACCACAGGCTGAACGACAGGCCCGCGATGCCGCTGGCCACCAGGTAGATGGCCAGGGTCAGCATGAAGATCTTGCGCCGGCCGACCTTGTCGGTGATGCGCCCGAAGACGAGGGCGCCCACGACCTGGCCGAGCAGGTAGATCGACCCCATCAGGCCCACGTCGGTGGCGGTCAGGTGCAGGGTCGCCCGGTCCTGCAGGACCGTGCCGACGCTGGAGACGATCTGGATCTCCAGCCCGTCGAGGATCCAGGACACCCCCAGGCCGACGATGATCATCCAGTGGAAGCGGGTCCACGGCAGCCGGTCCATGCGGGCCGGGACGAGACTGCGGACGACCAGGCGGCCGTCACTGTCGGTGGTGGCGCTCACAGCACCTTCCTTCGTTCGGCGTCGTCGCCGGGGACAGCGGGGGTCACTCCTCTGGGCCACCGCCCTGCGGCCCGGCGAAGCTACGCCCGCCGCCACCGGTTCGCTCGGCGAACCGTGTCCCGAGGCACCCGTCCGACGGGTCAGGCGCGGGGCAGCGGGAGGGTGAGGACCGTCGCCCCGGCCTCGTCGAGCACCTCGAACCCCGTCGCGTCGGCGCGCAGGACCGCGGCCTGCATGTCGCAGGTCAGCTCCTCCGCGCCCACCCCGAGGAACTCGCCCGCGGGACGGGTGGCGCCGTCGGCGGTGCGCACGACGGCGCGGTAGGTCCGGCCGGCGGCGAAGCCCGAGGCCTCGAAGGTCACCTCCACCCCCCACGTGTGCGGCACGACGACGGCGGGGGCCTCGGCCCGCACCCCCGCGGCCACGACGGTCAGCGGCAGCTCCTCGACGGCCACCACCGGCGCGGGGTCGCGGCCCGCGACCTGCCACGTGACGCCCGTGGCGACCCCGGCCGCCACGACCGCGGCGGCCGCCGGGACGAGGACCGAGCGCAGCCGCCGCGTCCGGGCCCGGCGCCGTTCCCGCCGGTCGCGCAGCACCGACTCCTCGCGCACGGCGGCCAGGACGCGCTCGCCCAGCTCCCGCGGCGGGGCGGACGGGCCCGGCAGCCGGTCGGGGTCGACGAGGCGCAGGTCGGCGCGCAGCGGCTCCAGCTCGGCGAGCTCGGCGCGGCAGTCCGCGCAGCCGTCGAGGTGGGCCTGGACCCGAGCCGCGTCCGCCGGCGGCGTCAGGCCGAGGGCGTGCAGGCCCAGCAGCTCCCGCAGCTCCCTGTGCTCCCGGTCCGGGTCGGTCACGGCTCCACCCCCATCTCGTCCATCGCCACCCGCAACGCCTTCAGCCCGTAGAACACGCGGCTGCGGACCGTCCCCACCGGGACCCCCAGCTCCGCGGCCACCTCGGCCGGCGGACGGTCCCGCAGGTACGTCTCGACCACCGCGGTCCGGTGCTCCGGGGACAGCCGCCGCAACGCCTCCTCGACCACCCACCCCCGCAGGACGTCCTCGCCGGGGTCCTCGCCCACGGCGCCCGGGGCCCTGTCGGTGAGGTCGGTGACGTCCGCCACCAGAGCACCCTGCCAGGGGCGCGCCCCGGCCGCCCGCACGTGGTCGAGCAGGGTGTTGCGGGCGATGGCGAACAGCCAGACCCGCAGGCTCGCGAGCGCCGGGTCGTAGCGGTCGGCCGCGCGCCAGGCGCGCAGGAACGTCTCCTGCACGACGTCCTGCGCGGCCGCCGCGTCCCCGAGCCCGCGCAGCGCGAACCGGTACAGCTCGCCCCCGTGCGCCGCGTAGGCGCGCGCGACGTCGGCCTCGTCGCGCAACCCGTCGGGGCGTCCCGCGCCGTCCTGCAGCGCCGAGCCCCCGCGCCGTCCGTGGCGCCGTCCCATGCTCCTCCGTCCGTCCTGCCCACGGCCCCGCTCCGGGCCGGGCCCGGCGGTCCCCCTCAGCCCGCCGGACCCGGCGTCGGTGCGCCTCAGGACAACCGCAGCGCCAGGTCGGTGACCTCCGCGTCGAGCGTCCCGACCTCCGTCGCCGCGCCCGTCAGGAGCGAGACCCGGTACAGCACGGACCCCCCGCCGCTGGGGACGACGAGGTGGCCGGTGGTGCCCGTGACGTCGAAGCCGACGCTGCCGGAGACGTCGACGCCGAGCTTCCCGGTGGGTGCGAGCGTGCCCGAGTTCGCCGGGGACTGCACCGCGACGACGTCGTCGCCCGTGCCGATGACGAACAGCGTCGTCGCCGTGGCGGGGTCGGTGTCGTCGTTCGTGTACCCCGCCGCCGTGACGCCGGTGGTGGTACCGACCGCGGGCGGCGTCGTCAGCGGGGTGTCGGCGACGGTGGCGGGGTAACCGGCGTCGGTGCCGGCGAAGGACTGCCGCAGGTTCTGCCCGCTGTCGGACACGATGCGCAGGGCGTTGGCGACGGGGTTGAAGTCGACGCCGAACGCGCTGCCCTGCAGCGGGACGGTCAGCCGCAGCACCTCCGTGGCCGTGGCGGCGTGCACGTCGAGGCGGTAGACGCCGCCCCGGTCGCCGACGCCGTAGACCTGCCCGTCCTGGACGCGGGCGTCGATGCCGACGAGCTCCGCGTCGCCGGTCAGGCCCTCCAGGGGGCCGGTGGTCCTCACCGCACCCGCGCGGGCCGTGGAGAACGTCACGAGGCGGGTGCCGTCGACGAGGCCGACGGCGCGGGGTGCGTCACCGCGGCCCGGGGAGCCGTGGGAGGGGGCGTGGGAGGGGGCGTGGGAGGGCCCGCCGGCGCTCGCGGCGGTGGCCGAGCCCAGGCCGACGAGGGTGAGGGCGGCGGCTGCGGCGGCGGCGGTGATCGCGGTACGGGGTCGCACGGGGTTCCTCCTGCTGGTCCGGTGGGGTGTTCCGGTGCCCGGCGGTCGCCGGTCGGGGGTGTGTACGCGCCCCACCGCCCCCGCGTTCAGCGCCCCTCCGGAGCGACGGCTAACCTCGTCGCGTACCCGCGAGAGCAGGCTGTCGAGGAGGACGACCGTGACCACGCCGCAGGACCAGTCGACGACATCCACGGTGCCGCCGAGCCCGGAGTTCGCGGCGCAGGCCGTCGCGCAGGCCGACCTGTACGAGCGGGCCGCGGCCGACCGGCTGGGCTTCTGGGCCGAGCAGGCCCGTGAGCACGTCACCTGGGACACCGACTTCACGCAGACCCTGGACTGGTCGAACCCGCCGTTCGCGAAGTGGTTCGTCGGCGGGAAGCTGAACGTCGCGGTGAACTGCGTCGACCGGCACGTCGCGGCCGGCCACGGCGACCGCGTCGCCTTCCACTTCGAGGGCGAACCGGGCGACACCCGCACCGTCACCTACGCCGAGCTGCACGAGCAGGTCCAGCGCGCCGCCAACGCCCTGGCCGCCCTGGGCGTGGGGGCCGGGGACCGGGTCGCGATCTACCTGCCGATGCTCGTCGAGTCGGTCGTGGCGATGCTCGCGTGCGCCCGCCTCGGCGCGGCGCACTCGGTGGTGTTCGGGGGTTTCTCCGCCGACGCGCTGAACTCCCGCATCAACGACGCCGAGTGCAAGGTCGTCATCACCTGCGACGGGTCCTACCGGCGCGGCAAGCCCACCACGCTCAAACCCGCCGTCGACGCGGCCCTGGCCAAGGGCGCCCCCAGCGTCACCCACGTCCTGGTCGTCCAGCGCAACGGCGAGGCCGTCGACTGGACCGAGGGCCGCGACGTGTGGTGGCACGAGGCGCTGGGAGCCGCTGCGCCGCACCACGAGGCGGAGGCCTTCGACGCCGAGAACCCGCTGTTCATCCTCTACACCTCCGGCACCACGGGGAAGCCCAAGGGCATCCTGCACACCTCCGGCGGGTACCTCGTGCAGACGGCGTACACGACGCGGAACGTCTTCGACGTCCGGCCCGAGCGCGACGTGTACTGGTGCACCGCCGACATCGGCTGGGTCACCGGGCACTCCTACGTCGTCTACGGCCCGCTGGCCAACGGCATGACCCAAGTGCTCTACGAGGGCACGCCCGACACCCCCGGCAAGGACCGCTGGTGGTCCATCGTCGAGAAGTACGGCGTGACGGTCCTCTACACCGCGCCCACCGCGATCCGCACCTGCATGAAGTGGGGCGAGGAGCACCCCGCCGGGCACGACCTGTCCTCCCTGCGGGTCCTGGGCAGCGTGGGGGAGAACATCAACCCCGAGGCGTGGAACTGGTACCGGCGGGTCGTCGGCGGCGGCCGCACGCCCATCGCCGACACCTGGTGGCAGACCGAGACCGGCGCGCACATGATCGCCCCGCTGCCCGGGGTGACCGCGCTGAAGCCGGGCTCGGCGCAGGTGCCCGTGCCCGGGATCGTCGCCGAGGTCGTCGACGACGCCGGTGAGCCCGTCCCGCACGGCCAGCCCGGGTACCTCGTGCTCACCGAGCCGTGGCCGGCGATGCTGCGCGGCATCTGGGGCGACGAGCAGCGGTTCAAGGACACCTACTGGGCGCGGTTCCCGGGCCGGTACTTCGCCGGGGACGGCGCCAAGCGCGACGAGGACGGCGACATCTGGCTGCTGGGCCGCGTCGACGACGTCATGAACGTCTCCGGGCACCGCCTGTCGACCGCCGAGATCGAGTCCGCGCTCGTCTCGCACCCCGACGTCGCCGAGGCCGCGGTCGTCGGCGCCACCGACGAGACGACGGGCCAGGCCGTCGTCGCGTTCGTCATCCTGCGCGGCGGTCACGAGCAGGGCCCGGGCACCGTGGCGGACCTGCGCGACCACGTCGCCAAGGAGATCGGGCCCATCGCCAAGCCGAAGTCGATCATGGTCGTGGCCGAGCTGCCCAAGACGCGCTCGGGCAAGATCATGCGCCGGCTGCTGCGCGACGTCGCCGAGCACCGCCAGCCCGGCGACGTCACGACCCTGACCGACTCCTCGGTCATGGACGCCATCACGCAGGGCATGAGCGCCACCCCCGCCGACTGACCCGCCGACCGACCCGCCACCGAACCTCCACCGCACCCCCTCCCACCGGGACGACACCGGGGGAGGGGGTGCGCCAGGGTGGGGGCGTGGAAGCGCGCCCTCGCCGATCGCTCACCGGGACCGTCGTCGCGACGGGGGTCGTCGCCGCCGGGGCCGCCGTCGTCGGCGCCCCGGACTGGTTCGGGCTCGCCGGGGAACGGCCCTTCGTGTGGACCGTCCCCTTCCGCGTGCCCACCGGCGTCGGCCTGGCCGGGCTGGCCCTGGCCACCGGGCTGGCCGGCCTGCGCTGGCGGCGGGCCCTGCCGGCGGCCACGGCCCTGGCCCTGGCCGCCGCCGGGTCGCTGGGGGCCACCGCCGCGCGCGGCGTCTCCGCCGGCGACCTGCCCCCCGCCCGCGCCGGGGACGTGACGTTCCTGGCCGCCAACGTGCTCATGGCCCGCGCCGACCCCGCCGGCGTCGCCCGCCTGGCCACCGACGCCGGCGCCGACGCGGTGTCCCTGCCGGAGTCGACGCAGGCCTACGCCGACGACGTCGCCGCCCGCATCCGGGACCGCACCGGCACCGGCGTGCAGGTCTTCTACCTGCCCGACCGCGAGGGCGGCTACGGCACCGCGCTGCTGGTGTCCCAGCGCCTGGGGGAGTACCGGCCCACCGGGGAGCTCACCGGCGGCGTCAAGGCCGTCGTCACCGCCGCCCCCGTCTCCGGCGAGGGCCCCGTCCTGGCCGCCGCGCACACCGCCGCCCCCGTCCCCCGGCTCGTGGACGACTGGGGCGTGGAGGTGCGGGCCGTCGCCGACTGGTGCGCCCGCACCCCCGGGGCGCTGCTGGCCGGTGACCTCAACGCCACGCTGGACCACCCCGGGCTGCACCTGCGCGGGTCGTGCGTCGACGCCGGGGAGCAGACCGGCACGGGCGCGCGCGGCACCTGGCCGGCGAAGTACCCCGCCGTCGTGGGCGCCACCATCGACCACTCCCTGGCCGACGGGGAGCGCTGGCGCGCAGTGGGTTCGCGCGTCGACACCATCCCCGGCAGCGACCACCGCGCCCTCACCGCGCGGTGGCGGCCCGTGCACTGACCGCGCGCGGCGCTGCTCCGCCCGGCTGAAGCCCCGACGAGATCACCGGATCGGGCCCGCGGGGAGGTTGAGAGTCGTAGGGTCGTCCTGGTCGTCGCTCGTCCCCCCTGTGCGAGAGCGACCCCTGCGTCGCCGTCGGTCCCCCCGCCGACGGCGACGCGCTCACCCGGCGGTGCACGCGCTGGACCCAGCTCCTAGGCTCTGCCCGGCGCCCCGACTCCCGTGCGGGGGCGCGACCGGCCTAGGAGGATCTCGATGACCACCCTGAACGACCGTCCCGTCGGGGCTCCCGAACGCACGATCGGTCAGCTCGTGGCCGACGCGACGAAGGACGTGAGCGAGCTCGTCCGCTACGAGATCGCCCTGGCGAAGGCCGAGATCACGGCCGACGTCAAGAACGGCGCCATCGGCGGCGGCCTGTTCGCCGTCGCCGGCGTCCTCGGCTTCGTCGCCTTCGTCTTCCTCGGCGTCACCGTCGCCTTCGCCCTGCACGAGGGCGCCGGCTGGGACGTCTGGCTGAGCTTCCTCGTCGTGGCCGCCGCGATGCTCGTCGTCGCCGGCGTGGCCGCGGCGATCGGCTTCGGCCGCGTCAAGCAGGTCCGCCCGCCCGAGCGCACCATCCGCACCACCAAGGACAGCGTCGCGGCCATCAAGGCCGCCGCGACCGGCAAGCCCGTCGCCAAGACCATCACCGGTGGGCCCACCTCGGGGGCGACCAGCGCCCGCAGCATCGGGCACTGACCGTCCCGCGCTGACCGTCCCCACCGGTGCCCCCCGCTGCCACGGACGTCTCGGCCGTCCTCGTCGAGGGTCCGTGGCGGCACCGGCTCGTGGCCGCTCACGGCGCCCGGTTCCACGTCGCCGAGCTCGGTGAGGGGCCGCTGGTCCTGCTGCTGCACGACTTCCCGCAGTTCTGGTGGGCGTGGCGGCACCAGCTCGTGGCGCTGGCCGCGGCCGGCTACCGCGCCGTCGCGATGGACCTGCGCGGGTACGGCGCCTCGGACAAGCCCCCGCGCGGGTACGACACCCCGACGTCGGCGGCCGACGTGGCCGCCGTCGTGCGGGCCCTCGGCGAGCGCGACGCCGTCGTGGTGGGCCTGGGCATCGGCGGCCGGACGGCGTGGGCGCTGCCGTCCCTGCACCCAGAGCAGGTCCGCGGCGTCGTCGTCGTCGGCGCCGGGCACCCGCTGCTGAGCGCGCGCGTCCTGCGCGACCGCGTGCGCCAGCCCTCGGGGGCCGACACGACCCGCACCGCCTTCTGGCGGCAGGTGCCGGCCCTGCCCGAACGGTCCCTCGTCCACGGCGACGGCGTCGAGCGGGTCCTGCGCGAGCGCGCCGGACCCGGCTGGCCCGGGGCCGGGGAGGTCGCCCGGTACGCCGAGGCGGTCCGCGTCCCCTTCGTGGCCCACTCCGCGTTGGAGTACCACCGGTGGATCGCGCGGTCGGCCCTGCGCGCCGACGGCCGCCGGCTCGCCGCGGCCCTGCGCGACGGCGTCGACGTCCCCGTCCTGCAGGTGCGCGGGGCGCTGGACCCCACGGTCTCGGCCGGGACGCTGGAGGCCGCCGCCCGCTACGCCCGCGGCCCGCACCGCCTGCACGAGGTCCCCGGCGTCGGCCACTACGTGCCCGAGGAGGACCCCGAACGGTTCGGGGCCCTGCTGGCCGGGTGGCTGGCCCGCTGGTGACCGCGCCGGCGGCCCCCGGGCGCGTCAGTCGGCGGTGCAGGCCCCCGTGCCCACCGCGGCCGTGCTCGACCCCGCCGCGGCCAGCACGGCGTCCAGCTCCGCGGGGGCCAGCGCGTAGCCGGTCCCGGCGTCGTCGAGGGACTTGGCGAACACGACGCCCGCGACCCGCCCGTCCTCGGTGAGCAGCGGGCCGCCGGAGTTGCCCGCCTGGACCGTCGCGGAGACCGAGTAGACCTCCCGCACGACGTCGCGCGCGTCGTGGATGTCGCGGCCCTGGGCGTTCAGGAGCTGGCGGACCCGCGCCGGCACCGCCGAGTAGCCGCCGTCCAGGGGGAACCCGGCGACGACGGCCGCGTCACCGGGCGCGAGCTGCCCGCTGCGCGGCAGCGGCTGCACCGCCAGCCCCGGCACGTCCAGCACCGCCAGGTCCCGGTCGGGGTCGAACGCCACGACCGTCGCCGGGTACTGCCGGCCCCGCCCGCCGGGCTGGACCAGCGGATCGGCGACCCCGGCCACGACGTGCGCGTTGGTCACCACCCGGGCCGCCCCGCCGGTGCGCGCGGCGACGAACCCGCTGCCCTCCAGGCCCCGGCGGCAGCTGTCCGCGACGCCGGTGACCTTCACGACGGCCTCCAGCGGCTGCCGCAGCGCCTCCGGCGCCTGCGCGGGCGGGTCGGCCACGGGGACGATGGGCTCGGGGGACAGGCCCGTGAAGACGCGCGGGAACCCGTTGGCCTGGGCCGCGGACCAGAAGCCGCCCAGGACGTCGCCGGCCGCGGCGGGGACGGCCGCGTCGACGGCCGTGACGACGCGGGACCCGGTCACCGCCTGCACGACCCGCGGCAGCGGCGCCTGCCGGGCCGCCCCCGCCACGACCCACACCACCAGCAGCGTCGCGACCCCACCGGCCACGGCCCCCAGGAGGGCGTCGAGGAACCGCGCCGGGGCCCACCGCACGTGCGCGCGCAGCCGGGCCGCGACCAGGCCCAGCAGCACGCGCCCCAGCCCGGCCAGCACGACCGTGCCCGCGACGACGGCCAGCGTGCGCGCCAGCCCCGCGTCCCAGCCGGTCACGAGGCGCGGCAGGACGACGACGCCCACGGCCGCGCCGCCGACGAGCCCGGCCAGCCCGGCCAGCCCCACGAGCAGGCCCTCGCGGTACCCGGCGACGACCTGCGCGAGCAGCACGAGGAGCAGCACGACGTCCAGGACGTCCGACGCGCTCACCGCCGGCCCCCGGCCCACTCCAGCGCCTCGGCCAGCGACAGCGGCGCGGGGTCCTCCCGCGGCGGCGGCAGCAGGCCCCCCAGGTCCAGGACCCGCACGAGCACCTCGGCCGTGAAGCCCCACACCAGCAGCCCCCGCACGGCGAACGCGGGACCGGTGTAGCCGCCGGGCCCGCGCACCCGCCGGGCGCCGGCGAACAGCTCGCCCAGCGCCACGCGCTCCACGCGGGCCACCTCCGAGGGGTCCACGACCCCCACCGGGCACGGCGCGCGCCAGTACCCCACGACGGGGGTGACGTGGTGCCCTGAGTGGGCCAGCGCCAGCGGCGGCAGCTCGCCCACGACGTCCACCCCGGCGGGCACCAGCCCCGTCTCCTCGGCCGCCTCCCGCAGCGCCGTGGCGGCCGCGTCGGCGTCACCGGGGTCGGACCGGCCCCCCGGGAAGGCGACCTGCCCGGAGTGCTGGCGCAGCGTGGCGGCCCGCTCGGTGAGCAGCACCTCCGGCCCCGCGGGGCCGTCGGCGAACAGCACGAGGACCGCCGCGGGCCGGGCCCGGCCCCGCACGGCGCGGTCCTCGCGCCAGCGCAGGTCGGCCGCGGTGACGTCGGGCAGGCGGGCGGCCAGCGGTCGCAGCCACGGTGGCAGGCTCACGCGGGGACCGGGCCCTTGACCAGCGCCGCCGCCCGCACCGGGTCGGTCTCCCCGATCCCCGCCGACGGGCACAGCCGCAGCACGGGGCACGCCCCGCACGCCGGGCGCCGGCTGTGGCAGGTGCGCCGGCCGTGGAAGATCACCCGGTGGTTGAACATCGTCCAGTCCCGGCGCGGGATGAGCGCGGCCAGGTCGGTCTCCACCTTCACGGGGTCCTCGTGCGTCGTGAAGCCCAGCCGCCGCGACAACCGCCCCACGTGGGTGTCCACCGTCAGGCCGGGCACCCCGAACGCGTCGCCGAGCACGACGTTCGCCGTCTTGCGCCCCACCCCGGCCAGCCGGACGAGGTCGCGCTGGCGGGGCGGGACCTGCCCGCCGTGGTCGGCGACGAGCTGCGCGGCCAGCTCCAGCAGGTTGGCGGCCTTGGCCCGGAAGAACCCCGTCGGGCGGATCAGCTCCTCCAGCCGGGCCCGGTCCGCGGCCGCGAGCGCGGTGGCCGTGGGGTAGGCCGCGAACAGCGCCGGCGTGACCTGGTTGACCCGCGCGTCGGTGCACTGGGCCGACAGGACCGTCGCCACGAGCAGCTCGAACGGGGTGGTGAAGTCCAGCTCGCAGTGGGCGTCGGGGTAGTGCTGCGCGAGGAGCCGGTGGACGCGCCGGGCACGGCGGGTGCGGGCCAGCTGCGTCTCCACCCCGGGGAGCCTACGACCCGCCCGCGGGGCCGGTGACGGGCCTGCCTCCGGGAGGGTGACACCCCGTCAAGCGCGCGGCGGCGCGCGACGACACCGGACCCATGCACCCGCGCGACGCCGACCCGGTTGACCGTCCCCTCGACCGCGACGACCCCGGGGTCCCGCTCGGGTCGTCCTTCGTCCCGGTGCTGTCCGGCGTGCTGGAGGCCGCCGACGACCTCACGTGCCGCCGGGCGGTCCGCGTGGAGCTGGCCGAGCTGCCGCTGCCGGCCCTGCGCCGCCGCCGCGCCCTGCTGCAGGAGGAGGTCCGCCGCGTCCAGCACTGGCACCGGCTCGTCCGCGCCCGCCGGGACCTGCTGGTCGCCACCGCCTGCGGGCCCGAGGAGCTGCAGGTGCCGGTGGAGGCCGCCAGCCACGGCGGGCCGCTGGACCAGCACCTCGACCACCCGGGACACCCCCTGGAGCAGCACCTCGAGCGCCGGATCGACCTCGACGCCGGCACCGGGCGGTCCCTGGACCCGGCCCGCGGGCTGCGCGGCCTGCTGCTGCTGGACCGGCCCATCCGCGGGGGCGGCCTGCCCGACCAGCTGCAGGAGCTGTCCGGGGCCCAGCAGCGGCTGGCCGGGTACGAGGACGCGCTGCTGGCCGAGCTGGCGGTGGCCACCGACGTCCTCGCCGAGCGCTGCCGCGCCCTGTTCCGGCCCGCGGGGGCCTGACCGGGGGGTGTGCGGCAGACTGGTCCTGGAGGCGCCGGCGTGACGGGCGTCACGAGACGGTCGACCAAGCAGCGGGTCGCGTACGGGAGGTCCTTCGGTGGAGCACGGGGTCGAGCACGGGGTGGACGACGATCGTCCCTCCGAGCGGGTCGCCGAGCGTTTCGGGGACCGCGGCGGTGAGCGGCCCGGGGACGTGGTGCGCCGGGCCCCGCTGTTCGCCGCCCTCGACGACGAGGCGGCCGCCGAGCTGCTGGAGTCGATGGAGCCGGTCCACCTGGACCGCGGTCAGCAGCTCTTCGGCGAGGGCGAGCCCGGGGAGCGCGTCTTCGTCGTGCGCACCGGCAAGATCAAGCTCGTGCGCAGCTGGCCCGACGGCCGCGAGAACCTCCTCGCCGTCCTGGGCCCGGGGGAGATGTTCGGCGAGCTGTCCCTGTTCGACCCCGGACCGCGCACCAGCTCCGCCCGCGCCGTGTCCGAGGCCGAGCTCATCGCCCTGGGCCACGACGAGATGATGCGCTGGCTGGCCCGGCGCCCCGAGGTCGCCAAGCACCTGCTGCGGGCCCTGGCCCAGCGCCTGCGCCGCACCAACGTCGCCCTGGCCGACCTCGTCTTCACCGACGTCCCCGGCCGCGTCGCCAAGGCCCTGCTGGACCTGTCCCGCCGCTTCGGCCGGCCCATCGCCGACGGCCTGCTCGTGGCCCACGACCTGACCCAGGAGGAGCTGGCGCAGCTCGTCGGCGCCTCCCGGGAGACGGTGAACAAGGCGCTGGCGGACTTCGCCTCCCGCGGGTGGCTGCGGCTGGAGGCCCGCGCGGTCGTCCTGCACGACGTCGAGCGGCTGGCCAAGCGCGCCCGCTGACCCGGCCCCACCCCACCGTGATCGAGCACTGCGGTGATCGAGCACGTGCTCGATCACCGCAGTGCTCGATCACCGTGGGGGAGGGGTGCCGTCGAGGTGGCGCAGCTGGGCCGCGATCGACTGCCCCGCGGCCGCCCGCAACGCCCCCTCCAGGCCCGGGTGGACGGCCTCGACGACCTCCTCCACGGTCCGGTGCCCCGTCGCGAGCGCCGCGCGGACCTGCTCCAGCCGGGCCAGCCGGTGCGCGCGCAGCGTCGTCAGCGCCCCGGCGACGTCGGGGCGGGCCGGCCCGTGACCGGGCAGCAGCACCGAGGCGTCCAGCGTCAGCAGCAGGTCCAGGGACGCCAGGTGGTCGCCCACGTCGCCGTCGGCGGCGACCACGGTGCTGCCGCGGCCCAGGACGGTGTCGCCCGTCAGCAGCTCCCCCGTCCCCAGCAGCACGCACACCGAGTCGGCCGTGTGCCCGGGCGTGGCCAGGACCCGCAGGTCCAGGCCGGCCGCGCGGTGGGTCCCCGGGCCCCGCACGACGGGGGCGGGGTGCTCGGCGACGAAGGCGCCGAGCCCGCCGACGTGGTCGTGGTGGTGGTGCGTGCCGACGACGAGGGCGACGCGCCGGCCCCCCAGCGCGCGCCGCAGCGCGGCCCGGTGGGCGGCGTCGTCCTCCCCGGGGTCGACCACCACGACGTCGGGGGAGCCGGGCGCGGCCAGCAGCCACGTGTTGGTCCCCTCCAGGGTCATGGGCCCGGGGTTGGGCGCCAGGACGCAGGTGGCCCGCGGTGTGACCGGGCCACCCGCCCACGCCTCAGCTGCGGACACGCACCGTGATCTCGACCTCGACGGGGGAGTCCAGCGGCAGGACGGCCACGCCGACCGCGCTGCGCGCGTGCACCCCGGCGTCGCCGAAGACCTCCTGGAGCAGGTTCGAGGCGCCGTTGACGACGGCGGGCTGCCCGGTGAACGACGGGTCGCTCGCGACGAAGCCGACGACCTTGACGACGCGCTCGATGGCGTCGACGCCCCCGGCGACGGCCGCGGCCGCGGCGACGGCGTTCAGCGCGCACGTCGCGGCGAGCTGCTGGGCCGTGTCGGGGTCGACCTCGGCGCCGACCTTGCCGGTGACGGCGAGCGCGCCGTCGACGAAGGGCAGCTGGCCGGAGGTGAGGACGAGGTCGCCGTCGCGGGTGGCGGGCACGTAGCTCGCCACGGGCGGGACGACCTCGGGCAGCGTGAGCCCGAGCTCGCGCAGCCGCTCGGAGGCGCTCACGCCTTCGGCCGCTTCAGGTAGGCGACGAGCCCGTTGCCGTCGGGACCGGTGACGACTTGCACCAGCTCCCAGCCGTCGGCGCCCCACTGGTCGAGGATCTGCTTCGTCGCGTGGACGATCAGCGGGACGGTGGCGTACTCCCAGGTGGTCATGGCGGCCACCGTAGTGGCCGCCCCCACCGGCGGGTCAGACCGCTGCGACCTCGACGTCGGCCTGGACGTCGAGGGCGGCCGGGACCGTGGTGCCCGAGCCGGTGACCTGACCGGCCGCCGCGCCCAGGGCCGCGTCGCGCGCGGTCTCCAGGAGGCGCCGCCAGGACTGCACGTTCGGCCGGCGCTTGAGCAGCGCGCGGCGCTCGCGCTCGGTCATGCCGCCCCAGACGCCGAACTCGACGCGGCTGTCCAGCGCGTCGGCGAGGCACTCGGTGCGCACGGGGCACCCGCCGCAGATCTGCTTCGCGCGGTTCTGCGCCGAACCCTGCACGAACAGGTCGTCCGCGCTGCTGGCCTTGCAGGCCCCGCGGCTCGCCCACTCCAACGTCCACGCCATCGACGGCCCCTCCCGTCAGGCCCTCCCCGGCCGGGTGCCCCGCTGGGCACCGGTTCCCCCCGGTTCGAGCGTTCCCTGTGAATTGCCCGGTGTGCCCACGAGCGGGCACCTCGGCAGCGTATGGTCGGGGGCGCACCCGCCCCAGAGCACTTGTGACGAACATGGGTAGTCACTTCGGGCTAGTGACCCGTTCGGCGGTTGCGTCACTCCCGGTCGCGGCCCGGTCACGATCCTGCGTGCAGAACGCGGAGGACGTGTGGACCTGACCGACCTCCCCCGCTGTCCGCTTACCCTGGCGACATGGCTCCTCGCTCCCCGCACGCCCGGCGCCCGGTCTTCCGACTGCTGGCGGCCTTCGCCGCGGTCAGCGCCGCCGGCGGGGTGCTCAGCGCCGGGCTCGTCGTCCCGGCCGTGGCCGCGACGGGCAGCCTCACGAGCGAGGGCGTCGACATCTTCAACGAGCTGCCGGGGGACCTGGGCGACAAGACCCTGTCGGAGGCCTCGACGATCACGTACTCCGACGGCTCGGTCATGGCCAAGGTGTACGACCAGAACCGCACGGTCATCGCCTTCGACCAGATCGCGCCCGTCATGCGCGATGCCATCGTCTCCATCGAGGACGACCGCTTCTACCAGCACGGCGCCGTGGACGCGAAGGGCATCGTCCGCGCCCTCGTCTCCAACGCCGGCGGCGGCAGCACCCAGGGCGCCTCGACCCTCACGCAGCAGTTCGTCAAGAACGTCCTCGTCCAGCAGGCCGTGCAGGAGGGCGACTCCCAGGCCGCGGCGGCCGCCGTCGAGGCCGACGGCGTCGAGGGGTACGCCCGCAAGCTGCGCGAGATGAAGCTCGCCATCGGCGTCGAGAAGGAGATGTCGAAGGACGACATCCTCGCCGGCTACCTCAACGTCTCCTACTTCCAGAACAACGTCTACGGCATCGAGGCCGCGGCGCAGTTCTACTTCTCCAAGTCCGCGGCCGACCTGAACCTGCCGGAGTCGGCGCTACTGGCGGGCATGGTGCAGAACCCGGCGGCCTACAACCCGCTGAAGTACCCCGACGCGGCCGTCAGCCGCCGCAACGTGGTCCTGAACCGGATGCTGGAGCTGGGCCGCATCGACCAGGCCACCCACGACGCGGCCGTCGCGACGCCGCTGACGCTGACCCGCAACCCCAGCCGCCAGGGCTGCCTCGCGGCCGGGTCCGCGGCGTACTTCTGCGACTACGTCGTGCACGTCGTCGAGTCCGACCCGGCGTTCGGGGCCAGCGCCGAGGACCGGCGCAACCTGCTGCGCCGCGGCGGCCTGACGATCAAGACGACGCTGAGCCCGGTGGTCCAGGCCACGACTCAGCAGGCCGTCAACGACGGCGTGAACCCCGGCCAGGAGGTGCGGTCGGCGGCCTCGATCGTCGAGCCCGGCACGGGCAACATCCTCGCCATGGCGCAGGACACCACGTACTCACCGGACGACGACCAGATCGGCGTCACGACCCTGAACTACAACGTGGGCCAGGCCATGGGCGGGACCGCCGGGTTCCAGCAGGGGTCGACGTTCAAGGCGTTCACGCTCGCCACCTGGCTGAAGCAGGGCAAGTCGCTCGACTCCACGGTCGCCTCGCCCAGCTCCGGCAGCGACCCCTTCAGCGCCTTCACCGCCTGCGGGCAGAAGCTGCGCGGGCCCACGTACAAGTACAGCAACTCCGAGAGCAGCAGCAGCGGCTCGATGTCGGTCCGCACCGCCACCGCCCAGTCGGTGAACACGGCGTTCGTGTCGATGGAGAAGCAGCTCGACATCTGCGACATCACCGCGACCGCGCAGTCCCTCGGCGTCTACAAGGCCGCGCCGACGAAGAACTTCCTCACGGGCGAGACGAACCTGGACCTGGACCAGAACCCGTCGATGACGCTGGGCACCAACCTGGTGTACCCGCTGGAGGTCGCCGGGGCGTACGCGGCGTTCGCCGCCGAGGGCAAGTTCTGCAAGCCGACCGCGATCCTGGAGACCCTCGACACCGACGGCAAGCCGCTGCAGGTCCCCTCGGCGAACTGCCAGCAGGTCCTCGACGTCAACGTCGCCCGCAACGTCACCGAGGCCCTGCGCGGCGGCTGGACGGGCGGGACGGCCAAGGGCGTGGGCAAGGCCGTCATGGCCGGCCGCCAGGTCGCCTCCAAGACGGGGACCACGAACGACAGCCAGAACACCTGGTTCGCGGCGTACACCCCCCAGATGGCCGGGGCCGTCTGGGTCGGTCACCACAAGGGCGTGAAGTCCCTCAACGGTGAGCGGATCAACGGCAAGCGCGTCGGCCGGGTCTTCGGGGCGACCATCGCCGGGCCCATCTGGGCCAACGCCGTGGGCACTTCGCTGACCCAGCTGAACGCCCCGAAGCTGACGTTCACCGACGGCACCAGCGCGGGCCTGAAGACGACCACCGTCGACGGCAGGGTCAGGGTGCCCAGCGTCGTCGGGCGCAGCGTCTCCTCCGCCCGGGCCGCCCTGCAGGCCGCCGGGTTCCAGGTGAAGGTCGGCGGGTCCGTGACGTCCTCGGTGGCCAAGGGGCTGGTGGCCTCGCAGAGCGCCCGTTCCGCGGCCGCCGGCGCGACCATCACGATCACCACGAGCTCCGGTGCGCCGCCCGTCCGGACCCCCACCCAGGAGCCGTCGGCGCCGGCCACGCCGGCCCCGCCCGCGGGCGGGGACAACCCCGGGGTCCAGCTGCCGACGCCCGCCGCGGCCCAGCAGCAGGACGAGGGCCAGGGTCAGGGCCAGAACGAGGGGCAGGGCGAGGGGCAGGGCCAGGGGCAGCCCACTCCCTGAGTCGGGCGCAGGGGCCGGGACCCGGTGCGGGTGCTCGACGCCTCCCCGGCCGGTGACGAGGTCCTCGACCGCGCCCCGCGCCGCCCGGGGACCCGCCGCCGGGCCGCGGCGGCGGTCACGACCCCCGCCGCGGGTGCCTCAGGAGTGCAGGCTCAAGCCCGCAGGTTCAGGACTGCAGGCGGGCCCGGACGGCGCCGGACAGGCGCTTGCCGTCGGCGCGGCCGGCGACCTCGCCCTTGAGGCGGGCCATGACGGCCCCCATGGCGCCCATGCCCGTCAGGCCCTCGGAGGAGGCGGCGATCACGGCCTCGTCGACCAGCCCGGCCAGCTCCTCGTCGGTCAGCGGCGTCGGCAGGTAGGTCTCCACGACGCCCAGCTCGTCGCGCTCGCGGGCGGCCTGCTCGGTGCGGCCGGCGCCGTCGTAGGCCTCGGCGGCCTCGCGGCGCTTCTTCGCCTCCCGCTGCAGGACGGTGACGACCTCCTCGTCGCTCAGCACCCGCGCGGTCTTCCCGGCGACCTCCTCGGAGCGGATCGCCGTCAGGACCATCCGCAGGGTGGCCGACCGGAGCTCGTCGCGGGCCTTCATCGCGGTGGTCAGGTCGGCCTGCAGGGAGTCCTTGAGGGTGTCGCTCATGCGCCGATCCTCCCACCCCCGTCGAACCGGTCCCCCGGACGCGGGCAGGATGGCGGGATGCCGAGCGTCCTGAAGGCCACCGCCGCGACCGTCGGCCTCACCGCCCTGGCCGGGGCGGCCGGGGTCGGGTACGCCGCCGGGTACGAGGTGCGGGCGTTCGCGCTGCGGCACGCCGTCGTCCCCGTCCTTCCGGTGGGGTCGGCGCCGCTGCGGGTGCTGCACCTGTCCGACCTGCACCTGGTGCCGCGCCAGCACCGCAAGCGGGCGTGGGTGGCGGCCCTGGCCGACCTCGAACCGGACCTGGTCGTCACGACGGGCGACAACCTCGCCGCCCAGGACGCCGTCCCGGCGGTGCTGGAGACGTACGCGGGGCTGCTGCGCCGCCCCGGGGTGTTCGTCCTGGGCTCCAACGACTACTGGGCCCCCAAACCGCGGAACTGGTCGAAGTACCTGCGCGGCCCCTCGCAGGTGAAGGCCGGGGACAAGGCCCTGCCGCTGCCGACCGCGGACCTGGTGCGCGGGTTCACCGACGCCGGCTGGGTCGACCTCGACAACGTCCGGACGCGGCTGCGGGTCGGCGGACTGGACCTGGAGCTCGTGGGGGTCGACGACCCGCACCTGCGCTACGACCGCTACGACGACGTCGCCGGGCCCGCCGCGCCCGACGCCGACCTGACCGTCGGCGTCACCCACGCCCCCTACCGCCGGACGCTGGACGCCATGACGGCCGACGGGGCCGGGCTGGTCCTGGCCGGGCACACCCACGGCGGTCAGCTGTGCGTGCCCGGCTACGGGGCGCTGGTGACGAACTGCGACCTGCCCCGGTCGCAGGCGTCGGGGCTCTCGACCTGGTCGGCCGCCGGCCACGAGGCGTGGCTGCACGTCTCGGCGGGCCTGGGGACCTCCCCGTACGCCCCGCTGCGCTTCGCCTGCCGACCCGAGGCGACGCTGCTGGAGCTCGTCCCGCGCCGGTGAGGGCGCCGGGCGGGGGCCTGGTCCGGAGCACCCCCACCGGTGGGCTACTCTTGTCGAGGCCGTTCAGGCGGCCGCGCACGATCAGCAGCAAGGCCTCGGGGTGTGGCGCAGCTTGGTAGCGCGCCTCGTTCGGGACGAGGAGGCCGCAGGTTCAAATCCTGTCACCCCGACCAGCAGGACCGTCAGGCCCGGCACCGCGAGAGCGGGGCCGGGCCTTTCGTCGTGCGAACACCGGTCGCGGGCTCCCGCGGCGCGGGCGGCCGGAGCAGGCGGTCGGGTCCAGCACGTGCCGGTGGGCGGCGCGGTCCCTCGGACGACGGGAGCAGCACGTGGCGGAGGCTCAGCACGACCTGGCCGCGATCTTCGACGTCATCCCCACCTCCTACGCGGTGCTCGACACCGGCCTGCGGTTCGTGGCGGTCAACCGGGCCTTCCTGGACTCGTCCGGGCGCACGCGCGAGCAGCTCCTCGGCCGCTCGATCCTCGACGTCTTCCCCGACAACCCGCAGGACCCGCAGGCGCGCGGGACGGTCAACCTGGAGGCCTCGCTGCGCCGGGTGCTGACCACGGGCCGCCAGGACACGATGCCGCTGCAGCGGTACGACGTCGCCGACGCCGGCGGCGTCTTCCGCGCGCGCTGGTGGAGCTCGGTGAACGCCCCGGTGCTCGACGAGGCCGGTGACGTGGCGCTGCTGCTGCACCGCGCCGAGGAGGTCACCGACTACGTCAGGGAGCGCCACCGGCGGTCCGGGACCGGTGCGGACCCCGACGGCGCGGGTCACCGCGACGTCGACCTCCAGCACGTCGACCCCTACGACGTCGAACCCCACGACGGCGATCCCCACGACGGGCCCCACGACGGGCCCCACGACGGTGATCCCCACGACGGGGCCGGGGTCCGGGTCAGGTCCGAGGCGGACCTGTACGTGCGCGGCCAGGAGCTGCGCACGGCCCTGACCACCGAGGCCGCGGAGGCGCGACGGCTGGCCGGCATGGTGCGGGTGGCGCTGCGGCTCAGCGGCGCGCAGAGCGTGGACCAGCTGACCGACATCGTCATCGGCACGGGCCTGAGCGCGCTCGGCGCCGAGGGCGGGGCCGTCGCCGTCCGCACCGACTCCGGCGGCCCCGGCGGCCCCGCGGTGCTGGAGCTGTCCCTGACCGGCTCCCTGGGGGAGCGGGCCCGCCGCACGTTCGCCCGGGTGCCCGTGGACAGCCCGCTGCCGGTGGCCGTGGCGGCCGCCACGGGCGAGGTCGTGGTGCTGCCGGACCGCGAGGCGTGCCTGAGGTTCACGCCGCAGATGGAGGAGGCCGTCACCAGCACCGGGCTGGGCACGTGGGTGTCGCTGCCGCTGCGGGCGGCGGGCCGGGCGGTCGGCGGGCTGACGATCGGGTGGCGCGACCCGCAGGACTTCACCGCCCGCGACTTCGAGCTGATGAGCGCCTTCGCCGCGCAGTGCGCGCAGAGCCTGGCCGCGCTGCAGGCCCGGGAGCAGGAGCGCCGGGTGGCCGGTGAGCAGCGGCGCCTGTCGGAGACGTTGCAGCGCAGCCTGCTCACCGCCCCGTTCGAGCCGGACCACCTGCAGATCGCCGTCCGGTACCTGCCCGCCGCGAGCGAGGCGCAGATCGGCGGCGACTGGTACGACTGCTTCGTGGCCCCCACGGGCGCGACGACGGTCGTCGTCGGTGACGTGGCCGGGCACGACCGGGACGCGGCCGCCGCCATGGCGCAGGTGCGCAACCTGCTGCGGGGGGTCTCGATCACCCTCGGCGAGCCGCCCGCGGCGGTGCTGTCGGGTCTGGACCGGGCCATGCACCACCTGGGCGTCGGGGTGATCGCCACGGCCGTGCTGGCGCAGGTGGAGCAGGGACCCGACCAGGTGGCCGCCGGCCTGCGGACCCTGCGCTGGTCCAACGCCGGGCACCCCCCGCCGGTGCTCCTGGCCCCCGACGGCCGCGCGACGCTCCAGCAGACCGCCGCGGACCTGCTGCTGGGGCTGGTCCCCGACGCCGAGCGTCACGACCACGCGCTCACCCTGGAGCCGGGCGCCACCGTCGTCCTCTACACCGACGGGCTCGTCGAGCGCCGGGACGCCCCCGTGCAGGACGGGCTGGAGTGGTTGCGCGCCACCGTCGAGCGGTTGCACGACCTGCCCGTCGAGGAGCTGTGCGACGCGCTGCTGGCCCAGCTCGAGGGCCCGCCCGAGGACGACGTCGCGCTGCTGGTGCTGCGCGCCCACCCCCAGGACGGCCCCCGCCCGCGGGGGGCCGGGCCGCGGGTCGTGCCGCCGGCGTCCCCCGGGGCGGGGCGGGCCCGGGACGCGCGGTAGCGGGACGGCGCGGGCGCACCCGCGCCGTCCCGCGCCTCAGGCGCGCGCGGCCTTGACCCGCCCCTCCACGATCCCCAGCACGACGTCGGACAGCTTGCCCAGCACCGCGAGCAGCACGATCGCCAGCAGCACCTGGTCGGTGCGGGAGGTGTTCTGCCCGTTGGTCATCTGGAAACCCAGCCCGATCGAGGACGAGATCAGCTCGGCCGCCACGAGGAACAGCCAGCTCTGCGCGAGCGCCAGCCGCAGCCCGGACAGCAGCGCCGGGGCGGTCGCGGGCAGCAGGACCGTGCCGAACAGCCCCAGCCCGCGGCGGCCGTAGGCGCGGCCCACCTCCACGAGGGCGGGGTCGAGGTGGGTGAGGGCGGAGAAGACGGTCGTGTAGACGGGGAAGAACGCGCCGATCGCGACGAGCACGATCTTCGGGGTCTCCCCGATGCCGATCCACAGGCCCAGCAGCGGCACCCACGCCAGCGACGGCACGGCCCGCAAGGCCCCCAGGGTGGGGGACAGCAGCCGGTCCAGGACCCGCGAGGACCCCGTCAGCCCGCCCAGGACGAGCCCGGCCACGGCGCCGCAGCAGAACCCGACGAGGACCCGCTGCACGCTGATGGCGATGTTCAGCTGCAGCTGCCCCGTGGCCCACAGCTGCTGGGCGGCGTGGAACACGTCCACCGGCGACGGCAGCTGGCTGGGCAGGAACACCCCGGCCGCCGTGGTGGCCCACCACGCCGCGACCAGCAGCACGGGCACGACCGCGCCGAGCCACCAGCCCGGCCGGCGGCGCGGCGCGCGGCCGGCCGGTGCGGCCGGGGCGGACGTGGTGGGCGCGCTCACGCGGCGGTGGCCTTGCGGGCGAAGTCGGGCACCAGCAGCGTGTCCAGCGCCTTCGTGGCGGCGTCCTCGGAGGGGACGTCGCCGGTGGCGGCCATGAGCGGCACGATCCCGGCCAGCACGGTCCGCTGCGCGTCGCCGGGCACGCCGTCGAGGTCGAGCGTCGTGCGCTCCAGGACGCGGGCGGCGACCTCGGGCGACAGCTGCGCGGCGGTCGCGTAGAGGGTCGCCAGGTCGGCGGGGTTCGCCAGCGCCCACGCGCGGGCCGTGGCGTACGCGTCGACGACCTGCTGGACGAGGTCGGGGGAGTCCTGGACGAACTGCTCGCGGGCGTTGAGGACGCCGTAGGTGCAGAAGTCGACGTTGCGGTACAGCAGCTTCGACCCGGCCTGCAGCTCCGAGGCGGCCATGTTCGGGTCCAGGCCGGCCCAGGCGTCGACGTCACCGCGCTCGAGGGCGGCGCGGCCGTCGGCGTGCTGGAGGTTGGTGATCTCGACGTCGGTGCCGGACAGCCCGGCGCCGGCGAGCGCCTGCTGGAGGAAGAAGTACGGGTCGGTGCCGGTGGTGGCGGCGATCCGCTTGCCGCGCAACCCCGCCACGTCGGTGAGGGTGGAGTCCTTCCCGACGACCAGCGCGGTCCACTCCGGCTGGGAGTACACCGCGACCGTCTGCACGGGCGAGCCGTTCGTGCGGGCCTGCAGCACGGCCGACCCGGCGGTGGAGGCCAGGTCCAGGTTGTCGTTGCGCAGGAACTCGTTGGCCTTGTTGCTGCCCGCCGACTGCTCCCACTGCACGGTGAGCCCGGCGTCCTCGAGCAGCTTCTGCTCGCGCACGACGAGGCTGAGGGGGTTGTAGAGGGCGTAGTCGAGGCGGACCCGGTCGCCGCCGGATCCGCCGGAACCGGCGGAAGCGCCGGAACTGGCGGGGGCCGAGCCGGTGGACGACTCGCCCCTGACGCAGCCGGCCGCGGTCAGGGCCAGGGAACCCAGACCAAGGCCGAGCAGGGCGCGACGGGTGGTGGTGGGGGGCAGCGTGGACACAGTTCTCCCGTGGAGGTGGGTGGGGCGGGTTCTCGGGGTGCCCCCGGAGGGGGCGGTCAGGCGGAGCGGGGGACGCCGAGCAGGTCGAGCAGCTCGACGCGCAGCCGGGCGGTGGCGGCGTCGGCGCGGTCGCGGGGACGGGGCGCACCGACCCGCAGGTCCCGGACGATCCCGGCGCCCTGCCCGCTGCCGGTGTCGCCGAGGACGAGCACCCGGTCGGCCAGGTGCAGGGCCTCGTCGACGTCGTGGGTGACGAACACGACGGTGGCGCCCGTGCCGCGCTGCACCTCGTCGAGCAGGTCCTGCATGCGCAGGCGGGTCAGGGCGTCGAGCGCGGCGAACGGCTCGTCGAGCAGCAGCACGCCGGGGCGGCGGACGAGGGCGCGGGCCAGGGCCGCGCGCTGGGCCATGCCGCCGGAGACCCGGCGCGGCCGGTGCCCGGCGAAGTCGGCCAGCCCCACGACGTCCAGCCAGCGCAGCACCTCGGCCCGGCCCTGCGCGCGGGCCGTGCCGCGCGGCAGGCCGAAGGCGACGTTGCCGGCCAGGTCCCGCCACGGCAGCAGCCGCGGTTCCTGGAACACCACCGCGGTGCGGGGGTGCACCCCGCGCACGGGCTGCCCGGCGACCTCCACCGTCCCGGTGGAGGGGGTGTCCAGCCCGGCGAGGAGCCGCAGCAGCGTCGACTTGCCGCTGCCGGAGGCCCCCACGAGGGCGACGGTGCCGCCCGCGTCGAGCTCGAGGTCCAGGGGGGCCAGCACCCGGTGCTCGCCGAAGCTGCGCCCGACGCCGCGCAGGCGCACCCCGGCGGCCTCGACGCGGTCGGCGGCCCGGGGGCTGGCGGTGGGGGCGGTCGTCACGGTCTCCTCCATCGGTCCCGGCATGAGCACCACACCCCCGTGGGGGCGGTTGCTGCGGCGTCGACGAGCCAGGTCTCTCGGCCGCTCTGGATGGTGCGCACACTCTAAGCCAGCCGCGGGGGTGCCGCCGCCACCCGGTGCGCCGCAGGTGCGCGGCGGGTGCGCGGCGGGTGCGCTGCGGTTGCCGAGCGGCGCCGCTGCGGCACGCTGACCGGGTGGTCACCGCCCCGCCCCTGCCCCGGCCCGTGATGATGCACCAGCACTGGGACGACGTCGCCTTCCTGCACTGGGAGGTCGACCCCGACGAGGTCGCCCCGCACCTGCCGCCCGGCACCCGCCCCGACCTGTTCGCCGGCCGCGCCTACGTCGGCCTCATCCCCTTCACCCTGCGCGGGGCCGGACCCGGGGGCCGGGCCGCCGTGCCGTACCTGGGGACGTTCCTGGAGACGAACGTGCGGACGTACTCCGTCGACGAGCAGGGGCGGCACGGCGTGGTGTTCGCCAGCCTGGACGCCTCCCGGCTGGCCGTCGTCCTGGGCGCGCAGACCGCGTTCGGGCTGCCGTACCGGTGGTCGACGCTGCGGCACGCGGTGCGGGTCCGCGACGGCGCGCGGGAGCTGCTGTGGACGTGCCGCACCCGCGACGGCGTCACGAGCCGCGTCGCGGTCCGCGAGGGCGCGACCCGGCGGGTGGAGCCGGCCCGGGACGACCTCGGCGACTTCCTCACGGCCCGCTTCGGCCTGCACGTGGAGCACCTGGGCCGCACGTGGTGGATCGCCAACGAGCACGAGCCGTGGCCATTGCGGGACGCGCAGGTGCTGGAGCTGGACGACGGTCTCGTCGCGGCCGCCGGGTTCACCGTGACCGGCGCACCGGCGCACGTGGCGTTCGCGCGGCGGGTCACGACGCGGTTCACCACGCCCCGCCCGGCGGCGGGGGAACCGTCCCGCGCGCTCGTGCGTTGACCGGGAACACGTCCCCGGGGCACCGTCCCCCAGACCAGGAGAGGACCGCCGCCGCCGATGCGCGACGACGATCGCCCTTCAAGTACCTCGAGCACGCCCGGCCACGGTGAGGTGCTCCCGTGACGGACGTGCTCGCCCTGCTCCTCGGTGTCGTGGTGGTGTTCGCCATCACCGTCGCCACGGCCTGGTTCGTGGCCCAGGAGTTCGCCTTCATGTCGGTGGACCGGTCGGCGCTGGGCGCCCGCGCCGAGGCCGGCGACCCCGCGGCGCGCCGGGCCCTGCAGGTCACCCGCCGCACCTCGTTCATGCTGTCCGGCGCGCAGCTGGGCATCACCGTCACGGGCCTGCTCGTCGGGTACGTCGCCGAACCCCTCATCGGGGAGTCCCTCGGGGCGCTGCTGGGCGGGGTCGGGGTCCCCGCCGCGGTGAGCGTCGGCGTCGGGGCCGTCGTGGCGCTGCTGTTCTCGACGTTCGTGCAGATGCTGTTCGGGGAGCTGTTCCCCAAGAACCTGGCCATCGCGCGGCCCGAACCGCTGGCGGTGCGGCTGAGCCGGTCCACGCTGGTCTACCTGCGGGTGTTCGGCTGGCTCGTGCGGTTCTTCGACCAGGCCTCCAACGCGCTGCTGCGGGCGCTGCGCATCGAACCCGTCCACGACGTCGAGCACGCCGCGACGGCCAGGGACCTGGAGGCCATCGTGGAGGAGTCCCGCGAGAGCGGTGACCTGCCGCCGGACCTGGCGGTGCTGCTGGACCGGATCCTGGACTTCCCCCAGCGCGACGTCGAGCACGCCATGGTGCCGCGCTCGCGCGTCGACACCGTCGACGAGTCCGCCGACCTGGGCCTGGTGCGCGCCCTCATGGCCGTGGGGCACTCCCGGTACCCGGTGCTGGCCACCGGTTCCGGCGACGTCCTGGGGGTCGTGCACCTGACCGACCTGCTCGCGACGGCCGAGGACGACACGGCGCACGTCACGCGCATCATGCGGGTCCCGCTCGTGGTGTCGACCCTCACCCCGCTGCCGCAGGTGCTGCGGCAGCTGGCCGGGACGAAGAACCAGCTCGCCTGCGTCGTCGACGAGTACGGCGGTTTCACGGGGGTCGTGACGGTCGAGGACCTCGCCGAGGAACTCGTCGGGGAGATCACCGACGAGCACGACGACGAGGACCCGACGTACGTCCCCGTGGAGGGTGACGGGGTGTGGGAGGTGTCGGGGGAGGTCCACGTCGACGAGGTCGAGCGGTCCCTGGGCGTGGACCTGCCGCGCGGCGACTACGAGACGGTCGCCGGTCTGGTCATCGCCGCCCACGGCGGCCTGCCCGAGCAGGGCACCGAACTCGTGCTGGACCTGCCGGCCGACCCCGGCGACCTGGAGGCGCGGCCGCGGACGCTGACCGTGCGGGTGCTGGCCGTGGCCCGCCACGTGCCGGCCCGGGTCCGGCTGGAACTGCCGCAGGGGGGTGAGCCGCGTGAGTGACGACCCGTTCGTCGTCGTCCCCGTGACGGCGCTGATCGTGGCGCTGAGCGCGTTCTTCGTCGCCGTCGAGTTCGCCCTGCTGGGCGCCAAGCGGCACCGGCTGGAGGACGCCGCCGGCACCTACGCCGGCCGGGCCGCGCTGCGCAGCTCCCACGAGCTGACGGTGCTGCTGGCCGGGTCCCAGCTGGGCATCACGGCCTGCGTCCTGGCGCTGGGGGCGATCTCGAAACCGGCGGTCCACCACTGGCTGACCCCCGGGTTCGAGGCCCTCGGCGTCCCCGCGGTCGCGGCCGACGCCCTCGGTTTCGTGCTCGCGCTGTTCATCGTGACGTTCGTCCACCTCGTCGTGGGGGAGATGGCGCCGAAGTCGTGGGCCATCGCGCACCCCGAGCGGTCCGCGCTGCTGCTGGCGGTGCCGATGCGCGGGTTCACCTGGGTGTTCCGGCCCGTGCTGAAGCTGCTGAACTCCGCCGCGAACGCCTTGGTCCGCGCGGTCGGGGCCGAACCGACCGAGGAGGTCGTCGTCGGGCACAGCCCCGACTCGCTGCGGCACCTGCTGGAGCACTCCACGAACGTGGGGGCGCTCGACGCCCGGTTCTCGGCGCAGCTGTCGGGGGCGCTGGACCTGCGGCGCACGACGATCCGCGACCTGCTGCGGCCGGGGAACGTCCCGGCGTGCGTCCCGGCCGGCGCGTCCGTCGAGGCCGTCCAGGACCTGTCCCGCACCAGCGGCCACCTGCGGATCCTCGTCGGGGCCCCCGACCGGGTCACCGGGGTCGTGCACGTGCGGGACACGCTGACCGAACCGGCCGACGCGCCGGCCGAGCCGTTCGTGCGGCCCGTGTTCACCCTGGAGGCGGGCACGACGCTGCACGTGGCGCTGGCGCGGATGCGGGAGACGAGCAACCACCTGGCGCTCGTCACCGACGGCGGGCGGGTCGAGGGGGTCGTCACCCTGTCCGACGTCCTGCGCCGGTTGTTCCCCGGCGCGGCCGGCCCCTGAGGGCAGTGGCACGATCGGTCGGGTGAGCGAACCTGAGGTGCCCGTCTGGGAGAAGCGGTTCCGCGCCGGCCGGGTCGGCCTGCCGGAGTGGGCGGAGGACGCCCCGGACCGCTGCGTCGTCGAGGCGACCGTCGCGGGCGTGCTGGAGGTGCACTCCTTCGACGCCGCCACGGGGGAGCTGCACCGGCTGACCGACCGGCCCGAGGGCACCTCCAGCGCCACGATCGACCCCGCCGGGGAGTTCGTCTGGTGGTTCGACGACACCGCCGGCGACGAGTACGGCGTGTGGCGGCGGCAGCCCTTCGGGTCGGCCCCCGGGGTCGGGGTCGAGGACCCGCTGGGGTTGCCGGCCGCCTACCCGGCCGGGTTGTCGCTGGGCCGCAGCGGCCTCGTCGTCGTGGGGTCGCAGGACGACGAGTACGGCACCCGGGTCGACGTCGTGTCCGGCGGGTCGGCGCGGCGGCTGTACGAGCACCGCGAGGACGCCTGGGCGGGGGACCTGTCCCCCGACGAGCAGTGGGTCGCGATCTCCCACTCCGAGCACGGCGACTCCCGCCACCCCGACCTGCGGGTGCTGTCGCTGGCCGACGGTTCCACGGTCGCGGAGGTCTCCGACGGGCCCGGCAAGGGCGTGGCGCCGCTGGGTTTCTCCCCGGTGCGGGGGGACGCGCGGCTGCTCGTCGAGCACGAGCGCGCCGGTCGCCCCGAACTGCTCGTCCTGGACCTGCTGACCGGTCGCGAGGTGCAGATCGCCCTGGACGCCCCCGGGGAGGTCGCGGGCGCGGAGTGGACCCGCGACGCCACCGGGCTGCTCGTCCTGCTCGACCACGAGGCCCGCACCCTGGCCTACCGGGTGGACCTGGGCACCGGTGCGGTGCAGCAGGTCGGGCCGACCTCGGGGACGATCTCGGGCGCCACGGCCCGCCCCGACGGGGACGTGTGGATGACGTGGTCGTCCTCGGCGCAGCCCTCGACGGTGCGCCGGCTCGACGGCTCGGTCCTGCTGCGCGCGCCGGGGGAACCGGCGCCGCCGTCGGTCGACGTGCGCGACGTGCGGGTCGACGGGCCGGGTGGGCGCGTCCACGCGCTGCTGCGGGTCCCGGCGGGTTCGACCGGTCCGTGGCCGACGGTCGTGGAGGTCCACGGCGGGCCGACGGCCCACGACACCGACGCGTTCCGGCCGTACTGCGCGACGTGGGTCGACGAGGGTTTCGCGGTCGTGCAGGTGAACTACCGCGGGTCCACGGGGTACGGGTCGGCGTGGCGGGACGCGCTGGAGGCCCGCGTGGGGCACGTGGAGCTGGAGGACGTCGTGGCCGTGGCCGACCACCTCGTGGCCACCGGCGTCGCGGACGGTTCCCGGCTGGTCCTGGCGGGGGCCTCCTGGGGCGGTTTCCTCACCCTGCTGGGGGTGGGCACCCAGCCGCAGCGGTGGGCCGTGGGGCTGGCGGGGGTCCCCGTCGCGGACTACGTCGCGGCGTACGAGGACGAGATGGAGGGGCTGAAGGCGTTCGACCGCTCGCTGTTCGGGGGGTCCCCGGAGCAGGTCCCGGACAAGTACGCCGACTCCTCCCCGATCACGTACGTCGACGCCGTCACCGCGCCGGTCCTGGTGCTGGCCGGCCGCAACGACCCGCGCTGCCCGATCCGGCAGATCGACAACTACCTGGAGCGGCTGGCCGCGCGCGGCGCGGTGCACGAGGTGTACCGGTACGACGCCGGGCACGGGTCGCTGCTGGACGACGAGCGGGTGCGGCAGATGCGGGTCGAGCTGGACTTCGTCCGCCGGCACCTGCCCTGACGCCACCCCCTCACCCCCCTCGCGGTGATCGATCACTCCTGTCCACGAGTGCTCGACCACCGCGAGGGGGGAGGTTGGGGGTCAGGGGCGGTGGCGCAGGCCGTCGAGGAGCAGGTCGACGACGCGCTCGGTGTAGTCCTGGTCCGGCGTGGAGAGCCGGGACAGCGTGACGAGCAGTTCGTCGGGGGTCAGGACGGGGCGGATGTCGCCGGTCTCCACCGCGGCGTCGAGCAGCGCGCCGAGGGCGGGCTCGAAGCGGCTGGAGAAGTAGGCGGGCAGGGTCTCGAAGGCGGGGTCGCCGGAGTGCAGGGCGGCGGCGAGGCCGCGCTTGGCGGCGACGAAACCGGTGAAGCGGAGCAGCCACCGGTGCAGCGCCTCGACCGGGGGGTGCTGCGCGGCGAGCAGGGGGGCCTGCTCGGCGCAGGCGTCGACCTCGTGGCGGAACACGGCGGTCACGAGGTCCGAGCGCTGCGGGAAGTGCCGGTAGACGGTGCCGACGCCGACGCCGGCCTTCGCGGCGATCTCGCGGACGGGGGCGTCGACCCCGGAGACGGCGAAGACGTCGCGGGCGGCGACGAGCAGCGCGTCGAGGTTGCGTTGCGCGTCGGCGCGGACCTTGCGTTCAGCCATCGGTGGGACCCCCTTGCGTAACCGGAACAATGTTCCGTACAGTTCCGGACAAGCGTTCCGCTTCATCGTCCCACGGAGGCTCCCCGTGCACTACCGACCCCTCGGCCGCACCGGCATCAAGGTCAGCCCCTTCGCCCTCGGCGCCATGATGTTCGGCGCCGTCGGCAACCCCGACCACGACGAGTCGATCGCCATGGTCCACCGCGCCCTCGACGCCGGGATCAACCTCGTCGACACGGCCGACTTCTACTCCCACGGCGAGTCCGAGGAGATCGTCGGCAAGGCGATCGCCGGCCGCCGCGACGACGTCGTGCTCGCCACGAAGTTCCACCTGCCCATGGGGACCGACCCCAACGCCCGCGGGAACTCCCGGCGCTGGGTCGTGCGCGCCCTCGAGGACTCCCTGCGGCGCCTGGGCACCGACCACGTCGACCTCTACCAGGTCCACCGCCCCGACCCCGACACCGACGTCGAGGAGACGCTGTCCGCGCTGACCGACCTCGTCCGGGCGGGCAAGGTGCGCGCCATCGGCACCTCCAGCTTCCCCGCCAGCGAGGTCGTCGAGGCCCAGTGGGTCTCCGAGCGCCGCGGGCTGGAACGCTTCCGCACCGAGCAGCCGACCTACTCGATCCTCAACCGCGGCATCGAGAACGAGCTCCTGCCCGTCGCCCAGCGGTACGGGATGGGCACCCTCGTCTACTCCCCGCTGTCCGGCGGGATGCTCACCGGCCGCTACCGCAAGGGCGCCCCCGTCGACTCGATGCGTGCCGGCATGTTCCGCTACTTCTCCGACGAGCGGCGCCTCGACGCCGTCGAGCAGCTCGTCGTCCTGGCCGACGAGGTCGGCGTCAAGCTCACCCACCTCGCGCTGGCCTTCGTCGTCGCCCACCCCGGCGTCACGTCCGCGATCCTCGGCCCGCGCACGCCGGAGCAGCTCGACGACCTGCTCGCCGGCGCCGACGTCGTGCTCGACGACGCCGTCCTGGACCGGATCGACGCGATCGTGCCGCCGGGCGAGGACGTCGGGCTGCTCGACATGCAGTACCGGACGCCCCCGATCACCGACGCCTCGCTGCGCCGGCGGGCGACCGCGGTGCGCGCGGCGGCCTGACCGGGCGCGGGGGTCCGGCACCTCAGCCGAAGAACGTCAGGTAGAGCAGCGCCACGTTCAGCGCCACGACCAGCACGACGGCCACGGTGGCCAGCGCCCGCGTGGAGACCCGGTTCACGTGCTCGCCCATGAGGCCCGGCGAGCTCGTGAGCCGGACCAGGGGGATCAGCGCGAAGGGGATCCCGAAGCTCAGCACGACCTGGGACACGACCAGCGCGCGGGTCGGGTCCACCCCGATCCCCAGGCACACCAGCGCCGGGACGAGGGTGACGACCCGGCGCACCAGCAGCGGGACGTCGACGCGCAGCAGCCCCTGCATGATCACCGCACCGGCGTAGGCGCCGACCGACGTCGAGGCCAGCCCCGAGGCCAGCAGGCCGATCGCGAACAGCAGGGCCGCGCCGGTCCCCAGGTGGGTCGCGACGGCCGCGTGGGCGCCCTCCAGCGTGTCGGTGCCCGCCACGCCCCGCAGCGCCGAGGCGGCCAGCAGCAGCATCGAGATGTTCACCAGCCCGGCCACGAGCAGCGCCGAGACGACGTCGACGCGGGTCGCGCGCAGCACCCGGCGGCGCTGCGCGGGCTCGACGGTCCCGTGGTGGTCGCGGGCCATCGCCGAGTGCAGGTAGACGGCGTGCGGCATGACGGTCGCGCCGAGCATGCTCGCGGCCAGCAGGACCGTCTCGGCCCCGGCGAACCGCGGGACCAGACCGGCCGCCGCCTCGGCCGCGTCCGGTGGCGCCAGCACCACCCCGGAGACGAACCCCACGACGATGACGAGCAGCAGGCCGACGATGACGGCCTCGAACCGCCGCACCCCGCGGTGGTTGTGCAGGGCCAGCAGGCCCACGGAGACCAGCCCGACGACGATCCCGCCGACGAGCAGCGGGGTGCCGAACAGCAGGTTCAGCGCGACGGCCCCGCCGATGACCTCGGCGAGGTCGGTCGCGACCGCCACCAGCTCGGCCTGGGCCCAGTACGCCAGGCGGGCGGGGCGGCCCAGCCGGTCGCGCAGCACCTCCGGCAGGGTCCGGCCGCTGACGACGGCGAGCTTGGCCGACAGGTACTGCACGAGGACGGCCATGGCGTTGGCGGCGACGAGCACCCACAGCAGCAGGTACCCGTACCCGGCGCCGGCGGTGAGGTTGGCGGCGACGTTGCCGGGGTCGACGTAGGCGATGGCCGCGACGAACGCGGGCCCCAGCAGGCGCAGCAGCGAGCGCCGGCCGGCGCGGGCGGGCGCGGAGGTGGGGGCGTCCGTCGTCATGGGGACATCATGCCCGAGAGTTCGGTGCGCCGAACTCTGGACTTCCGGATCCCCCACCTCGGCGGTCGAGGCGCGCGCGGGGGGTCGGCATCGTTGCGACCACGCTGCCGATCATCGGCAGCGTTGTCACAACGATGCCAACCCCGACCGGTCAGCTCAGCGACTTGGTGTAGCAGACCGACAGCGGGCTGTCCGCCCACGGGCCGAAGTTCTCCGGCGAGCGGACGTAGCCCACCGCCTCGTACAGCGCCATCGCCTCCGGCTGCCGGGTCCCGGTCTCCAGCCGCACCCGCCGCGCCCCGGCCGCGCGCGCCTCCTGCTCGAAGCGGGTCACCAGCGCGCGCGCCACCCCCCGGCCGCGGAACCCCTCCGCGACGAAGACCCGCTTCATCTCCACGCAGCCCTCCCAGCCCGGCTCGTCGACGTCGACGCGGGCCAGGCACCCGGCCGGCGCGCCGTCGACGTAGGCGACGTGGCACACGGCGTCCGTCTCCAGGGGGTACTCCTCCTCGGGTTCCCCCGGCTCGCGGTAGCGGCGGTTCAGCTCGGCGACCGCCGCCTCGACGAGTCCGTCGAGGTCGGGGTCGCCCAGCGGTCGTTCGTGGATCTGCAGGCTCACCCCTCGACCGTGTCACGCACCCGCCGGCGCCGCTGCGCCGGGAGGGCGGGCACCGCCGGGTCGATCGGGGCGCGGCCGTTCTTGTCGACGCGCGTGGCCTCGACGAGGACCACCAGCCCGAGCAGGGCCAGGACGAGCGCGACGAGCGCGGTCGAGGCGTACCCGAACCCCGCGTCGATCGCGGCGCCGCCGAGGAAGGCGCCCATCGCGTTGCCGATGTTGAACGCGGCCTGCATGGCCGCGGAGGCCATCGACGCGCCCCCGCCGGCGGCCAGGATCCCGCGGGTCTGGATCGGGGCGGACATGACGAACCCGATGAAGGCGAAGAGGAAGACCCCGGCGGCCGCGGCGACCTTGCTCCCCGAGAACAGGAACAGCCCCCCGAACACGACGACCTGACCGACGAACCCGGCGGCCAGCGTCCGGTACGGGCGCCAGTCGGCCAGCCGCCCGCCGACGAGGTTGCCCAGGGTCGCGCCGAGGCCGAAGAGGACCAGCACCCAGCTGACCGAGCCCTCGGAGAACCCGGCGACGTCGGTCAGCAGCGGCGAGACGTAGCTGAGGACCGTGAACAGGCTGGCGAAACCGACCGTCGTGATGAGCAGCGTCCACCAGACCTGCCGGCGGCGGAAGGCGGCGAACTCCGTGCGCAGCGGGCCCGAGCGGGTCTCGACCTCGGGCACGATCGCGAGGATCGCGCCGATCGTCACCAGGCCGATGAGGCCCACGAGGGAGAACGTGAGCCGCCAGCCCAGCTGCTGCCCGACGTAGGTGCCGACCGGGACGCCGACGACGTTCGCGACGGTCAGCCCCGTGAACACCAGGGCCAGCGCCTGCCCCTGCCGCCCGGGCGGGGCGATCTTGCGGGCGACGACGGCCGAGGCGCCGAAGAACGCGCCGTGCGACAGGCCCGAGAGGAACCGGGCGCCGATGAGCAGGTGGAAGGTCGGCGCGAGCGCCGTCGCGGCGTGGCCGACGACGAACAGCCCCATGAGACCCGCCAGGACCTTCTTGCGGGGCAGGGAGTGCGTGAGGGCCGTGAGCGTGGGGGCGCCCACCACGACGCCGAGCGCGTAGGCCGAGATGAGCCAGCCGGCGGCGGCGATGGAGACGTGGAAGGTGGCGGCCATCTGGGGCAGCAGTCCCATGGCCACGAACTCGGTCGTTCCGATGCCGAAGGCACCGATGGCGAGAGCCAGGATGGCGAGGGGCACGGGCGGTTCCTTCTCAGGCGAGGTGTGCAGGGTCTTCGATCAGCGCTCCGTCGGCCTGTCGACACCCCGATCATCGCCGCCACCCGGGGCCGGTGTTCCCGCCGATCGGGACGCCGTCCCGGAAAGGCTGCGCCGCAGGACGTCCCGGGCGTGGCGGGAACACCTCACGAAGACCTCAGCGCGGGCTCACAGCTCCCGGACCCGCCCGTCCTCGACGACGAGGCGGCGGGTCACCTCGACGGCCTCCAGCAGCCTGCGGTCGTGGCTGACGAGCAGCAGCGTCCCGGCGTAGCTCGCCAGCGCCTCCTCCAGCTGCTCGATCGCGGGCAGGTCCAGGTGGTTGGTGGGTTCGTCCAGGACGAGCAGGTTCACCCCGCGGGCCTGCAGCAGCGCCAGGGCGGCGCGGGTGCGCTCACCCGGCGACAGGCTCGCGGCGGTGCGGCCCACGTGGTGCGCGCCGAGCCCGAACTTCGCCAGCAGCGTCCGCACCTCCGCGTCGGGCCACGCGGGGACCTCGTCGCCGAAGGCGCGGGCCAGCGTGCGGTCGTCGAGGAACGCCCCGCGCGCCTGGTCGATCTCGCCGACCTCGACGCCCGAACCGGTCGCCGCCGTCCCGGCGTCCGGTTCCAGCCGGCCCAGCAGCAGGTTCAGCAGCGTCGACTTCCCCGCGCCGTTCGGGCCGGTGACCGCGACCCGGTCCCCGGCGTCGACCGACAGCGTGACGGGGCCGAGGGTGAACGCGCCGCGCCGCACGACGGCCTCGCGCAGCGTCGCCACGACGGACCCCGAGCGGGGGGCCGCCGCGATCGACATCTGCAGCTTCCACTCCTTGCGGGGTTCCTCCACGACCTCCAGCCGCTCGATCATCCGGTCGGTCTGCCGGGCCTTGGCGGCCTGCTTCTCGCTGCCCTCGCGCATCTTGGCGCGGATGTTCTTGTCGGGGTCGCCCTTGCGGACGGCGTTGCGCACGCCCTGGGCCATCCAGCCGCGCTGCATCCGGGCGCGCGCCTCCAGCCCCGACCTCGTCTCGGCGTACTCGTCGTAGGCCTCGCGGGCGTGCCGGCGCTGCACCTCCCGCTCGGCCAGGAACGCCTCGTACCCGCCACCGACGACGCGGACGAGCTGCTGGGCCAGGTCCAGCTCCACGACGCGGTCGACGGTGCGGGCCAGGAACTCCCGGTCGTGGCTGACGACGACGGCGGGGGAGCGCAGCCCGGTGACGAACCGCTCCAGCCGGGCCAGGCCCTCCAGGTCGAGGTCGTTGGTGGGCTCGTCGAGCAAGAACACGTCGTAGCGGGACAGCAGCAGCGCCGCCAGCCCCGCGCGCGCGGCCTGCCCGCCGGACAGCGACGTCATGGGAGCCTCGGCCGAGGGGGTGAACCCGACGTCGGCCAGGACCTCGTCGCGGCGCTCGTCGAGGTCGGCGCCGCCGAGGGCCAGCCAGCGGTCCAGGGCGTCGGCGTAGCGGTCGTCCGCGCCCGCGGCCCCCTCGGCCAGGGCGGCCGCGGCGGCGTCCATCTCCTCCTGCGCGGCGGTGACGCCGGTGCGGCGGCCCAGGAACCGCGCGACGGTCTCGCCCGGGCGGCGGTCCGGTTCCTGCGGCAGGTAGCCGACGGTCGCCGTCGGCGGGGACAGCGAGACGGTGCCCGTCCCGGGCCGGTCCACCCCGGCCAGGAGCCGCAGCAGCGTCGACTTGCCCGCCCCGTTCGCGCCGACGAGGCCGACGACGTCCCCGGGGGCGACGACGAGGTCCAGGCCGGAGAACAGCGCGCGGGTCCCGTGGGCGGCGCTGAGGTCCTTGGCGACGAGGGTGGCACTCACCGCGCCATCCTCCCCGATCCCCCCGGCGGTCGAGCACCCGTGATCGAGCACGTGCTCGATCTCCGGCGCTGGGCGCCGGCTCCACGGAGTGCTCGATCACGCGGGGGTGGGGAGGATGGGCCCGTGGAGTCCCCGGAGTTCGACAGCGCCGCCCACGCCCGCTCCTTCGGTGCCGCCGCGGGCGAGTACGCCCGCGCCCGCCCGGGGTACCCCGACGACGCCGTCGGCTTCCTCGTCGGCGACGCCCGCCGCGTCCTGGACCTGGGCGCCGGGACGGGCAAGTTCACCGCGTCCCTGGTCGCCCGGGGGCTCGACGTCGTCGCGGTGGAACCGTCCTCGCGGATGCTGGCGCAGTTGCGGGCGGGCCTGGACGTGGAGGCGCACGAGGGCACCGCGGAGGCGACGGGCCTGCCCGGCGCCTCCGTCGACGCCGTCGTCGTCGCCCAGGCGTGGCACTGGGTCGACCCCGGCCGGGCCGTGCCGGAGGTGGCACGCGTGCTGCGGCCCGGCGGGACGCTCGGCCTGGTCTGGAACGTGCGGGACGAGTCGGTGCCGTGGGTCCGGCGTGTGTGGGCGGTCGCCCAGCAGGGCACCGAGCACGAGCTGCGGGCCAGCGCCGCGACCGTCGGCGCCCCGTTCGGGGACCCGGAGACGTTCACGACGCGGTTCGAGCACGTCACCGACCGCGCCGGGATCCTCGACCTCGTCGCCTCCCGCAGCTACGTCATCGTGCTGCCCGAGGACCGCCGGGCCGCGCTGCTCGCCGAGGTGGGCCGCCTGCTCGACGCCGAGTTCCCCGACGGCGGCCCGGTCCGCCTGCCCTACCTGACCCACTGCACGCGCTTCACGCTCGGCTGAGCGCCGTCCGCAGCTCGTGGTCCCCGGTGGGCGTGCGGGCCTCGAAGAACAGCCGGCGCGAACCGTCGGGCAGGTCCAGGACGTCGAGGTAGCGGACGTCGGTCACGGGGGCGTCCGGCACGCGGGTCCCGTCCGGGTGCGCCCACCCCGTCCGCTCGAACCAGTTCTCCGCGGCGCTGGCCCGGCCGTCGTAGGCCAGGAGCCCGTCGACGACCGCGGTCACCCGGGCCCCGCGCGCGTCCCACGTCCCGGGGCGGCCGGTGAGCACCGTCACCGGTGACGACCAGTCCCACCCGTCCGCGCTGGTGCACGTCGCGCTCGACATCCGGTCCTCCTGCCCCGGGACGGACAGGTCGTGCGCGCACACCCACAGGCGCCACGACCCGTCGCCGTCGCGCCGCACGACGGGGTCCTTGTAGCCGACCGAGGCGTCGCCGCGCAGGACGGGGACCACCGCGGCGTCGGCCAGGCCCTCGAACGTCGCGGCCTCCACGGCGCCCACCCACCAGTGCGGGCCGCCGGGGGTGGCGAACCCCGCGAACAGCCGCCACCCGTCCCCGGTCCGCACCAGCGCGGGCCGCTCGACCATCGCGGCCCCGGCGGGCCCCGGCCTGAACCGGGCGACCTCGCGCACGCTGGCCCCGCCGTCGTCGGACCGGGACAGCACGACGGCGTCGGTGCCGGCGCGCTCGCGGTGGGCCAGGACGACCGACCCGTCGGCGTCCAGGGCGGCGCTGGGGGCCCCCGCCCAGCGCTGGGCGCCGGTCGCGGGGGCGGGGACGAGGACCGCGGAGGCGGTGGGGATCTCGACGGGGACCCGGGTGGCGGTGGGGGAGGCGGTCGTGAGCACCCTCCGAGCGTGCGCGGGGCGGTGCCGCCGGGCCAGTGGCAGGACTGTCGCGGGACCGGACGTTCCTGCCACCCTGGGGCCGTGCGCCCCGCCCGTGTCGTCGCCGCCCTCGTCGGGGACCGCGTCGCGGCCTTCGAGCTCGGCACCGCCGCGCAGGTCTTCGGCCTCGACCGGTCCGGGGAGGGTTTCCCCGTGACGGGTTTCCTGCTGTGCGGGCCGCGGCCGGGCCCGGTCCCCACGACGACGGGTTTCGACGTCCACGTGCCGCACGGGCTCGACGCGCTGGAGCGGGCCGACCTCGTCGTGGTCCCGGCCTGGCCCGACCTCGACGCCCCGCTGCCGCCGGGGGTGGCCGAGGGGGTGCGGGCCGCCGTGGACCGCGGCGCCGACGTCCTGACGATCTGCTCGGGGGCCTTCGTCCCGGCCGCGGCCGGGCTGCTCGACGGGCGGGCCGCGACGACCCACTGGCAGTTCGCGGACCGGTTCGCGCGCAGCTTCCCGCGCGTGCGGCTCCAGCGCGACGTCCTGTACGCCGAGGACGGGCCGTTCGTCACCAGCGCGGGCGCGGCCGCCGGGCTGGACGCGTGCCTGCACGTGGTGCGGCGCGACCGCGGGGCCGCCCACGCCAACGCCCTGGCCCGGCGGCTGGTGACGGCCGCGCACCGCGAGGGCGGGCAGGCGCAGTTCGTCGACCACCCGGTCCCGGAGGCCGGGGACGAGCTGGCCGCCGTCCTGGACTGGGCGCGGGACCACCTGGACCGGGAGCTGACCGTGGCCGAGCTGGCCCGCCGGGCCCTGACGTCCCCGCGCACGTTCGCCCGCCGGTTCCGCGCCGCGACGGGGACGACCCCGCACCGCTGGCTCGTCGAGGAGCGGCTGCGCCGGGCCGAGGAGCTGCTCGAGCGCACCGACCTGACGGTCGAGGCGGTGGCGCGCCGGTGCGGCGCGGGCACCGCCGACGCCCTGCGCCGGCAGTTCGCGGCCCGCCGGGGCGTGGGCCCGGCCACCCACCGCCGCACGTTCCGCGACCCGCTCGCCGGTCCCACCCGGCCACCTTCGGCGACGCTGAGTGGTGAACCGGTCGACGTTCCGTGAGGACACGCGCGGATCCGGGTGAACCCGCCCCCGGAACCGCACCGCCCCGGCAGACTGCTCCCGGGCGCCGGGGGGCGCCGCAGCGGCCGGCAGCAGCCCGCCGCGGGTCGGACGAGCCGGGGGGCGAGTGACGTGACCGTCGTGGAGTGGGAAGACCTCGAACGGCAGCGGGCGGCGGGGACCGCGGTGCCCGTGCACCGCCGGGCGCTCGCCGCGGCCGCGCTGTCGGTGCTGTGGCCCGGGTTCGGGCACGCCTACCTGGGGCGCACCCCGGCCGCCGTCGGGCTGATCGCGGCGATGGTCGTGCTCGTGGTGCTCACGGTGTTCCCGGGCGCCTGGCGCGCCACGGTCCCCGCGTGGGCCGGGCTCGTCGTCCTGGCGGCCGTCGCGGCCTGGCGCTCCGGCGCCGCGCGCCCCGCCCGAACCTGACCCCGGCAGGGTCTGGCCCGGACGGCGGCGAACGCCTAACGTCCCGCTCGTGGCGGCTCCCGAGGAACGACGACCGGTCCTGCTCACGGTGGACGACGACCCCGCCGTCTCCCGCGCCGTCGCGCGCGACCTGCGCCGCCGCTACGGCCAGGAGTACCGCGTCCTGCGCGCCGAGTCCGGCGCGGACGCCCTCGGGGCGCTGCGCGAGGTCAAGCTGCGCGGGGAGGCCGTCGCGGCCGTCCTGGCGGACTACCGCATGCCGCAGATGGACGGCGTCGAGCTGCTCGAGGCCGCCGTGGACCTCTTCCCGTCCGCCCGGCGCGTCCTGCTGACCGCCTACGCCGACACCTCCGCGGCCATCCGCGCCATCAACGACGTCGACCTCGACCACTACCTGCTCAAACCGTGGAACCCGCCGGAGGAGAAGCTCTACCCCGTCCTCGACGGCCTGCTGGAACGCTGGCGGTCCGAACCCGTGCGGCCCCCCGACGAGGTCGTCGTCATCGGCGACCGCTGGTCGGCGCGGTCCTTCGCCGTGCGGGACTTCCTGGGCCGCAACGAGGTCCCCTACCGCTGGCTGCTCGCCGACCAGCCCGAGGCGGGCCGGCTGCTGAGCGCGGCCGGCGTCCGCGGCGCCCCGCGGCTGCCCGTCGTGCTCGCCCCCGCCGGCGGCGGGCGCCCGGAGGTCCTGCTCGACCCCGACGACGTGACGCTCGCCGACCACGTCGGCCTCACGACCCGCCCGCAGCGGGAGTTCTACGACCTCGCCATCGTCGGCGGCGGGCCCGCCGGGCTCGGCGCCGCGGTCTACGGCGCCTCGGAGGGGCTGCGGACCGTCCTCGTCGAGCAGCACGCCACGGGCGGGCAGGCCGGGCAGAGCTCGCGCATCGAGAACTACCTCGGGTTCCCCGACGGGCTCTCGGGGGCGCAGCTGGCCGACCGGGCGCGGCGGCAGGTCGCGAAGTTCGGCGCCGAGACGCTCACGGCGCGGACGGTCACCGGCCTGGAGACCGCCGGCGGGGCCCGCGTCGTGCGGTTCTCCGACGGGTCCAGCGTCGCCGCGCACACCGTCCTGCTCGCCACGGGTGTCTCCTACCGCACGCTGGAGGGCCCCGGGCTCGCCGAGTTCACCGGCCGCGGCGTCTACTACGGCGCCGCCCTCAGCGAGGTGAGCGCCTGCGCGGACGAGGACGTGTACGTCGTGGGCGCGGCGAACTCCGCGGGGCAGTCGGCGGTGAACCTGGCGCGCTCGGCGCGCAGCGTCACGCTGCTCGTGCGCGGCACGGGGCTGGAGGCGTCGATGTCGGCCTACCTCATCGACCAGATCCGCGCCCTGCCCAACGTCCGGATCCTCACCTGCACCGAGGTCGTGGCCGCCGCCGGTTCGGACCGCCTCGAACGCATCACCCTGCGGGACAAGGAGTCCGGGATCGAGACCGAGGTGCCCGCGCACCACGTGTTCGTCTTCATCGGCGCCGCCCCCCGCACCGCGTGGCTCGACGGCTCGGTCCGCCGCGACGACCACGGGTTCGTCCTGGCCGGTCCCGACCTCGTCGTCGACGGGCGGCGGCCACCCGGGTGGGTCCCGGCCCGCGACCCCTACCACCTCGAGACCTCGATGCCGGGGGTGTTCGTCGCCGGCGACGCCCGCGCCGACTCGGTCAAGCGCGTGGCCTCCGCCGTCGGCGAGGGCGCCATGGCCGTCATGCTCGTCCACCGCTACCTGGCCCAGCAGTGAACCCGGCGGCGAACCCGGCGGTCACCCCGGACGTGAGCCCGGCGGTGAGCCCGAAGGCGGGCCGGGCGGCGGCCCCGGAGGAGCTGCGGACGCTGTTCCTCTTCGCGGACCTGTCACCGGCGCAGCTGGGGGAGCTCTCGGACGCCGGCGAGGTCGTCACGGCCGACCCCGGCTGGCTGTACCGCGAGGGCGACGCCGCCACCTGCTTCTACGTCCTGCTCGACGGGCACGTGAGCCTGCACCACCACGGCGCCGGCGACGACCTGGAGATCGGCCGCACCCGCCAGCGCGGCGTGTACGCCGGGGCCTGGGAGGCCTACCTCGGCGAGGGCGCCCCCGCCGGGTACACCTCCTCGCTGCGCGTCCTGGAACCCTCGTCGTTCTTCGTGCTGCCCGCCACGACGTTCGGGCGGGTCGTGCGCGAGTGGTTCCCGATGGCCGTCCACCTCCTGGAGGGCCTGCGCATCGGGCTCACGGAGCAGCAGCAGCTCACCAGCGCCCGCGAACGGCTGCTCGCCCTGGGGTCCCTGACGGCCGGGCTCACCCACGAGCTCGGCAACCCCGCCGCGGCCCTGGCCCGCACCCTCGCCCAGCTCCAGGACGAGCTGCGGGAGCTGGAGACCTCCGTGGCCCGGCTGGTCCCCGGGCTGCCCGCCGTCCCCCCGCGCGGGACGGCGGACGTCCCCACCGACCCGTTGCGCCGCAACGAGGCCGAGGACGAGCTCGTCGACGCCCTCGACGAGCTGGGCGTCACCGAGCCCGAGGACCTCGCCCCCGTCCTCGTCGAGCACGGCCTCGGCGCCGCCGACCTGCCCGCCGACCCCGACACGGTGTCGTGGTTCGCGCGGACCGTCGGCGTCCGCTCCCTGGTCGCCGAGGCCGGTGCCGCCTCGGCCCGCATCAGCGCCCTGCTCGCCTCGGCCGGGAACTACGCCCAGCTCGACCGGGCCGCCGAGCGCTGGGTCGACGTCCGCGAACTGCTCGACTCCGCGATCTCCATGCTCGGCGCCGGGGCCGGCCGCGCCGTCGGGAACTCCCGCGTCAGCACCGACTACGCCGACGTCCCGCAGGTCCTCGGGCACACCGGGGAACTGACCCAGGTCTGGACGAACCTGCTCGACAACGCCCTCGACGCCCTCGGGCCGGCCGGCGGGGACGTCACCGTCCGCGTCCGCCCCGACGGCGGCGGGGTGTGCGTCGAGGTCGCCGACGACGGACCCGGCGTCCCGCCGGAGGTCCTGCCGCGCATCTTCGAGCCGTTCGTCACGACGAAGGACGTGGGGGAGGGGACCGGGCTCGGCCTGGACATCGCGTGGCGCGTCGTCGTCCACCGCCACCACGGCCGGCTCACCGTCGAGAGCGTCCCCGGGAACACCGTCTTCCGGGTCTGGCTGCCCAGCGATCCCCACGAGGAGACCCCGTGACCGACCAGATCGACCCCACCGCCGCCCCCAGCGGCCCCGGCTGCGCCGACTGCGAGGCGTCGCAGCCGCAGGGCTGGTGGTTCCACCTGCGCCGCTGCGCCGCCTGCGGGCACGTCGGGTGCTGCGACTCCTCGCCCGGGCAGCACGCCCGCGGCCACGCCGCCGCCAGCGGCCACGGCGTCGTGCGCAGCTACGAACCGGGGGAGGAGTGGTTCTACGACTTCGCCACCGACCAGACGTACGCCGGCGGACCCGACCTCGCACCGCCGCTGGCCCACCCCGAGGACCAGCCCGCCCCCGGGCCCGCGGGCCGGGTCCCGGCGCGCTGGACGTCGCTGCTGCACTGACCCGCGCCCACCCCGGCCGAGCCGGTGGTGCGGGGCCTCCGCCGTCCGGTGGGCTGAGCCGGGGGACCCCCACCGCCGCCCCCCGGTCACGCGCCCAGCGCGGCCCCTCCTGCTGCGGGAGGGTCGACGGCCGCGGGAGGGTCGGCGCGCGGCCGGGCGGGCCGGGCGAGGCGGGGTAGGAGCACCAGGACGGCCAGCGCGACGGCCGAACCGCTCGTCCCCAGGACCATGTCGCCCAGGGTGTCCTCGTAGGCGGTGTCGAGCTCGGTGCCGTGCCGGATGAACGTCCACCACTCCCCGACCTCCCACAGCAGCGCCAGCAGGGCGCCGCCGCCGACCGTCGCGGCGGCCCGGGCCCAGCGCGGCCGGACGTCGACGACCCGCAGCACGGTCCCCAGCCCCAGCGTCAGCAGGCACCAGTTGAGGAAGTGCAGCAGGTCGTCCCACCACACGACGGTGTCGTAGAGGTCCAGCGTGTTCCCGCTGACGTCGACCAGGAACGGCGCCATGACCAGCGTGAACCCCGCCCACGGCGGCCGCCGCCCACCGCGGTGGAGGAGGAACCACACCACCGGGACGAACAGCATGAGCAGCGGGTAGAACACCAGCCGCGCCCCGAACGCCTTGCCCGAGAACTGCGGCAGGTCGGGGGCCAGCGTCGCCACCAGCAGCTGCCCGACCGTCGCGGCCAGCACGAGGGCCGCACCGGCCCAGCGGGGGGAGCGTGATCCGTGCACCGCCCGACCCTACGGTCCGGCCCCCGCCCGCGGGGCCGGTTCCACCCCTCCGCAGCAGCGGGCACGTAGGGTCGGGGGCGTGAAGTACCTGCTGGTCGTCGTCGTGCTCGCCGTCGTGGCGTTCCTGGCCTACCGCCGTCTCCGGGGGTCCGGCTCGGCCCTGCGCGACGCCGACCCCCGCACGCTGCGCGAGGAGTTCCGGGACGGCGAGAACGGGGACCGCCGGGACCGCCCGGAGTAGCCGCACCGCCCCGCCGCGGTCGCCCGGTTCCGCTGCTGACCCCGTCCCCGCCGCGCGCGGCCCCCGGGGGCCCGCGCCGGCGGATACCCTTCCCGACGGTCCGGCGGTCGCCGGGTCGGGGACGGGCGGGAGGAACGCGCGTGGCGGGAACGGGTTGGCGGCTGCACGGTGACGGACGGGCGGTGTCACCGGGTGAGGTGGTCGCCCCCGACGAACGGCTCGCGTGGCCACGGACGGTGGGCATCGGCCTGCAGCACGTCGTGGCGATGTTCGGCTCGACCGTCCTGGTACCGGCCCTCACGGGTTTCCCGGTCGCGACGACGCTGTTCTTCTCCGCGGTCGGCACCGCGCTGTTCCTGCTGATCACCCGGAACCGGCTGCCCAGCTACCTCGGGTCCTCCTTCGCGTTCATCGCCCCGATCCTCGGCAGCTCGGCCGGCTCGGCGACCGGCGGCATCCTCGTCACGGGGCTGCTGCTGGCCGTCGTGGGTGTCGTCGTGCACGTCGCGGGGGCGCGGTGGATCGACGTCGTCATGCCGCCCGTCGTGACGGGCACGATCGTCGCGCTCATCGGGCTGAACCTGGCCCCCGCGGCGTGGGGGACCACCGAGGACTCCGGGTTCCGGGCCGACCCCGTGACCGCCGTCATCACGCTGCTCGCCATCGCGGTGACCAGCGTGTTCTTCCGCGGCCTGCTGGGGCGCCTGGCGATCCTCGTCGGCGTCGTCGTCGGCTACGTCGTGGCCGCGGTGCGCGGGCTGGTGTCCTTCGACGCCGTCGAGAGCGCGTCCTGGGTGGGGCTGCCGACGTTCAGCGCCCCGCACGTGCGCCTCGGCGACCTGGCGCTGTTCCTGCCCGTCGTGTTCGTCCTCGTCGCCGAGAACGTCGGCCACGTGAAGTCGGTGGCGGCCATGACGGGCCGCGACATGGACCCCCTGGCCGGGCGGGCGCTGCTGGCCGACGGCCTGGCCACGACCCTGGCCGGTCTGGGCGGGGGGTCGGGGACGACGACGTACGCGGAGAACATCGGCGTCATGGCCGCCACGAAGGTCTACTCCACGGCGGCGTACTGGGTGGCCGCCGCGGCCGCCCTCGCCCTGTCGTTCTCCCCGAAGTTCGGCGCCCTCGTCGGCTCCATCCCCGCGGGGGTGCTGGGCGGGGCCACGACGCTGCTGTACGGGATGATCGGCGTCCTGGGCGCGCGGATCTGGGTGCAGAACAAGGTCGACTTCTCCGACCCGGTGAACCTCACCACGGCCGCCGTCGCGCTCGTCGTGGGCATCGCGAACTACACGTTCACGACGTCGGGCGGGCTGACGTTCGCCGGGATCGCGCTCGGCACGGTCGCCGCGATCGGGCTGTACCACCTGATGCGCCTCGTCGGCCGGGCCCGCGGGACCGTCACGACCGCCTGAGCCGTCAGCCCCCGGTGACCTGCAGCACCCGGTCGCCGTCCTGCAGGGCCGCCACCTCGTGGAACCGCAGGACGCGGCCGGCGCGCAGCACCGCCAGGACGGGGGTGTCCAGGTCGCCGGGGCGGCACCCCACCTCCCCGGCCGCCACGGGCCGCTCCACCAGGTCCAGGCCCGTGCCGAACGAGACGAGGTCCTCCACGACCTCCACCGCGGCCGGGCTGCCCGCGGCCAGCCCCAGCAGCCGGCCCGTCGTCTCCGACGTCACCACGACCGAGTTCGCCCCGGACTGGCGCAGCAGGTCGACGTGCTCGGTCTCGCGGGCGGTGGCGACGACGGTGGCGCGGGGGTTGAGCCGGCGCACCGCGAGCGTGGCCAGGATGGCCGTGTCGTCGCGGTCCACCGCGACCACCACCGTGCGGGCCCGCTCCGCCAGCGCCGTGACGAAGGTGTCCGAGCGCGTGACGTCCCCGGTGACGCACAGGTACCCGTCGCGGGCGGCGTCCGCGGTGGCCAGGCCGCTGCGGTCCACGACGACGATCCGGTCGACCGGGACCCCCGTCGACCGCAGCTCCCGGACCGCGTTGCGGCCCTTCGTGCCGTAGCCGAGGACGATGACGTGGTCGCGCATGCGGGCCCTCCACCGCGCGAGGCGGATCTCCTTGCGGGAGCGCTCGGTGAGCGCCTGGATGGTCGTGCCGACGAGGATGACGACGAAGAGGATCCGCACCGGGGTGACGAACAGCGCGTTCACCAGCCGGGCGCTGTCGGTGACCGGGACGATGTCCCCGTAGCCCGTCGTCGACAGCGTCACCGTCGTGTAGTAGAGGGCGTCCAGCGTCGACAGCGACCCGTCGGCCCCGTCGCGGTACCCGTCGCGCTCGAGGACGACGACCACCCAGCACACGACGACGAGGAGCAGGGCCAGCGACAGCCGCAGGGCGATGGCGCCCAGCGGGGACCTCGGCCGCCCGGCGGGCAGGCGCAGGCGTGCTTCGTGGTCGGCCACCTTCCGCAGTCTGGCGCACGACCCGCCTCCCCACCCCTCCGACCCCCCTCCCGGTGATCAAGCACTTCGGTGATCGAGCACTTGTGCACGGAAGTGCTTGATCACCGCGGGTCGGAGGGGTGGGTGGAGAGGGGAGGGGCGGGGACGACGGAGGGCCCGTCCGCGGGTGCGGACGGGCCCTCCGGGGTGCGCGGGTGGGGCTCAGGCGGACAGCTCGGCCGCCACCAGCTCGGCGATCTGCGCGGTGTTCAGCGCGGCGCCCTTGCGGAGGTTGTCGCCGCAGACGAACAGGTCGAGGGTGTTCGGGAAGTCCAGCGCCTGCCGGAGGCGGCCCACGACCGTCGGGTCCCCGCCGACCGTGGCCGCCGGGGTCGGGAACACGCCCTGGGCGAGGTCGTCGCGGACCTCCACGCTCGGGGCGGCCTCCAGCTTCGCGGTCGCCTCGGCCACCGTCACCGGACGCGCGAACGTCGCGTGCACGGCCAGGGAGTGGGTCGTCTGCACCGGGACGCGGACGCAGGTCGCGGAGACCTTCAGGTCCGGGATGCCCAGGATCTTGCGGGACTCGTTGCGGACCTTCAGCTCCTCGCTGGTCCAGCCGCCGTCCTTCAGCGACCCCGCGACGGGGATGACGTTGAGGGCGAGGTGGGTCGGGAACGGGGAGTCGTCACCCAGCTTCTCCGAGACGACCTTCGCGGTGTCGCCGGCCGTGGAGCCCAGGGTCCGGTCGCCCGCGACGACCTCCAGCTCGTCGTACAGCCGGTCCACGCCGGGCTGGCCGGCGCCCGAGGCCGCCTGGTAGCTGGCCACGACCAGCTCGGTGAGCTGCCACTCGTCGTGCAGGGCGCCGAGGGCGTCCATCATCGTCAGCGTCGTGCAGTTCGGGTTGGCGATGATGCCCTTGGGGCGGTTGCGCGCGGCGGCGCCGTTGACCTCGGGCACGACGAGGGGGACCTCGTCGTCCATCCGGAACGCGCCGGAGTTGTCGACGGCCACCGCGCCGCGCTCGGCGGCGATCGGCGCCCACACCGCGGAGACCTCGTCGGGGACGTCGAACATCGCGACGTCGACGCCGTCGAAGACCTCCGGCGTCAGCTCCCGCACGACGACGTCCTCGCCGCGGACCCGCAGGACCTTGCCGGCCGAGCGGGCCGAGGCCACCAGGCGGATCTCACCCCACACGTCGGGGCGCTCGGACAGGATCCCCAGCATCACGGTGCCGACGGCGCCGGTGGCGCCGACGACGGCCAGGGTGGGCTTGCGGTTCTCGTTGCCGTCGTGCGTCATCGTCCGGTCCCTCCGTAGACCACAGCTTCTGCTTCACCGTCGAGCCCGAAGGCGGTGTGCACCGCGCGCACGGCGTCGTCGAGCTGGTCGCCGCGCGTCACGACCGAGATGCGGATCTCCGAGGTGGAGATCATCTCGAGGTTGATGTGCTTCTGGGCGAGCGCGTCGAAGAACGTCGCCGAGACGCCGGGGTGCGAGCGCATCCCGACGCCGATGAGCGAGACCTTGCCGATCTGGTCGTCGTACTCGGTGCGCTCGAAGCCGATCGCCGGCTTGACCTTCTCCAGCGCGTTGATCGCCGTCGTGCCCTCGGCCTTGGGCAGCGTGAAGGAGACGTCGGTGCGGCCCGAGGCGCCCACCGAGACGTTCTGGACGATCATGTCGATGTTGATCTCGGCCTCGGCGACGGCCTTGAAGATGGCGGCCGCGGTGCCCGGGCTGTCGGGGACCCCGACGACGGTGATCTTGGCCTCGCTGCGGTCGTGCGCGACACCGGAGATGATCGGCTGTTCCACGGGTTCCTCCCCGGTCGGGTTGCTGGCGAAGGCGGCGGGGACGGGGGAGTCGGTCACCCAGGTCCCCTCGTGCGGGCTGAACGAGCTGCGGACGTGGATCGGCAGGTCGTAGTTCCGGGCGTACTCGACGCAGCGGAGCATGAGGATCTTCGCGCCGTTGGCGGCCATCTCCAGCATCTCCTCGCTGGAGATGCGGTTGATCTTCCGCGCGGCCGGGACGATGCGCGGGTCGGCCGTGAACACGCCGTCGACGTCGGTGTAGATCTCGCAGACGTCGGCCTTCAGGGCCGCGGCCAGGGCCACGGCCGTCGTGTCCGAGCCGCCGCGCCCGAGGGTCGTGATGTCCTTCGTGTCCTGGCTGACGCCCTGGAAACCGGCGACGATCGCGATCGCGCCCTCGTCGAGGGCGGAGCGGATGCGCCCGGGGGTGACGTCGATGATGCGCGCCCGCCCGTGCGCGGAGTCGGTGATGACCCCGGCCTGGGAACCGGTGAAGGAGCGCGCCTCCAGCCCGAGGTTGGAGATGGCCATCGCCAGGACCGCCATCGAGATCCGCTCGCCGGAGGTCAGCAGCATGTCCAGCTCGCGCGCCGGCGGCAGGGGGCTGACCTGCTCGGCGAGGTCGATGAGCTCGTCGGTCGTGTCGCCCATCGCCGAGACCACGACGACGACCTCGTGGCCGGCGCGCTTGGTCGCGGCGATGCGCTTCGCCACGCGCTTGACGCCATCGGCGTCAGCGACCGAGGAACCGCCGAACTTCTGCACCACGAGAGCCACGACGAGCGATTCTACGGAACCGCCCGAGGTGCTCCGGGCCGTGCTCAGCCGGGCCGGGACCGGCTGTGCAGTGTGCTCAGCCTCAGGGGTGCAGAGCGTCGAACTCCGCGTCCGAAGCGGTCTCGGCGTCGACGTCGAGGCGCAGGTGGGCCAGCAGCGACTGCAGGACGCGCAGCGCCGCGGTGGCCCGCGGGCCCCAGGAGGACAGGTAGGAGAACTGCCACCACCACAGGGCCTCGGTGATGTCGCCGTGCTCGTGGTGGCGCAGGCCGTGCTCGAGGTCGACCGCCACCGAGGTCAGGTCGTCCGACAGGGCCCCGCGCACCAGTTCGGCGTTCGTCAGCGGGTCGACGACCTCGGCGTAGTCGTCCAGGCCCTCCAGGACGTTGGCGAGGCTGGCCCGCACGGCGTCCACGTCGGCGTCCGGGCCGGCGTCCGGCTCGAAGCGGCGGGCCGGGACGACGTCGTCGAGGGCGCCGAGGCGGGCGCCGGTGACGAGGACCTGGCTGACGGCCAGGAGCAGGACGGACAGGGCCGTGGAGTCCATCCGGCCCGTGGCGACCTCGGTCACGGTCGCCAGGTAGGTGCGGACCTCCGCGGCCGTCGCGGCCGCCAGGTCGGCGACCTCCCGGCCCACCGCCTCGACGCCCGCCTCGACGCCCGCAGCCTCGACGCCCGCCGCGTCGTCCCGCGCCTCACCCATCGAGGGACCTCCGCCCCGCGAACGCCCGCCCGAGGGTGACCTCGTCGGCGTACTCCAGGTCGCCCCCGACCGGCAGGCCCGAGGCCAGGCGCGTCACCTTCAGCCCCATGGGCTTGAGCAGCCGCGCCAGGTACGTCGCGGTGGCCTCGCCCTCGAGGTTGGGGTCGGTCGCGATGATCGTCTCGGTGACCTCGCCGTCGGACAGGCGCGCCAGCAGCTCGCGCATCCGCAGGTCGTCCGGGCCGACGCCCTCCATGGGGCTGATCGCGCCGCCGAGCACGTGGTAGCGGCCGCGGAACTCGCGCGTCTTCTCGATCGCGACGACGTCCTTGGACTCCTCCACGACGCAGATGACGCTCGGGTCCCGGCGCGGGTCGCGGCAGACCCGGCACAGCTCCTCCTGCGCCACGTTCCCGCACACCCGGCAGAACCGCACGCGGCTCTTGACCTCGGTGAGGACGTCGGCGAGGCGCCTGACGTCGGCGGCGTCGGCGGCGAGCAGGTGGAAGGCGATGCGCTGCGCGCTCTTGGGCCCCACGCCCGGCAGCCGACCGAGCTCGTCGATCAGGTCCTGGACGACTCCTTCGTACACGCTCCGAGACTACGTGCCCGCTCCGACACGGAGCGCCGCTACTTGTCGTCGGTCGACAGGACCTTCCCGCCGAGGATCTGCTCGACGACCGCGATGCCCGACAGGGCCGACTCCTCGGCGTCCTCGTCGTCGAGGCTGGGGGTGTCCTCCTCGGGCGGGGTCGCGGGAGCGGCCACGGGAGCGGCCTGCGGGGCCGGGGCCTGCGGCGGGCCGGGGCGGCGGCTGGGCCGCGACAGCTGCTCCTCCCCGGGGTCGTCGATGGGTTCCTCCGGCGGGGGGACGTCGGCGTAGTAGTCGTTCCCCGCCGGGGCGGGGGCCGGCGCCGGCCGGGCGGCGGGGGCCTGGACGGAAGCGCGGGCGGAGGCCTGGGCGGCGGGGACCTCGCGCTGCGGCCGGGCCGGCCGCTGCTCGGCCGGGGCCTGCTGGGCCTGCTGCACCTGCTGGGCCGGCTGCGACCAGCCGCCGCGGGAGGGGCGGGAGGGGGCGGCCCGGCCCGCGGAGGGGTCGCCGCCGCCGGCGGCCTGGACCTTCGCCTCGATGCCGGTGACCTGGAACAGCGCCTCGGCGACGAACCCCGCGTCGTTGCCGCGCGCGAACCGGGCCGCGAGCTGCGGGGAGCGGAACTGCAGGGTCAGGACGCCGCCGCGGAAGTCGGCGACGGTGGCGTTCTCGGCGACCAGGGACCACGTCAGGCGCTTGAGGGTGAACAGCTTGCCCAGGACCTCGGTCCACAACCGGCGCACCGTCTCGGCGTCGCCGCCGGCCGCGGGCGCCGACGGCGGGGGCGCGTCGACCTGGACCGGCTGCGCGGCGGCGTCCTCGCGCGGCGGGCGCGTCTCGACGCCCGGCGTGCGGGCCGCGGGCCACCCGGCGGGCGCCGCCACCGGCTGCGCGGCGGCGGGGGCGTCCGCGGCAGGCGCGTCGACCGCGGGTGCGGTGACCGGGGCGGCGGTGACCGGGGCTACGGGGGCGGCGGCGACCGCCGCCGGAGCGGGCACCGCGGCGGGAGCGGGCACCCCGCCCGTGCTGACGCGGCGCTCCAGCCGTTCCAGGCGCGCCCCCAGCCCGCCGTCGCCGTCGGCCGCGGGCAGCAGCAGCCGCGCGCACAGCAGCTCCAGCTGCAGCCGCGGCGAGGTGGCCCCGGTCATCTGCTCCAGCCCCGCGGCGACGACGTCGGCCGCCCGCGACAGCTCGGCCCGGCCGAGGTGGGCGGCCTGCGCCGTCAGCCGCGCCAGGGCGTCCTCGGGCAGGGCCAGGGCGTCGCCCGCGCCCTCGCCGACGGCGGCGACGATGACGAGGTCGCGCAGCCGCTGGAGCAGGTCGTCGGCGAACCGGCGCGGTTCCTGGCCGGTGTCCACGACGCGCTCGACGGCCCGGAAGACCGTCGCGCCGTCACCGGCCGCGATGGCCTCCACGACGTCGTCGAGCAGCGAGGCGTGCGTGTAGCCCAGGAGGGACACGGCGATGTCGTACGTCACGCCCTCGTCGCCGGCGCCGGCGATGAGCTGGTCCAGGACCGAGAGGGTGTCGCGGACCGACCCGCCGCCGGCCCGGACGACCAGCGGCAGGACGCCCTTGCCGATGCGCACGCCCTCGCGCTCGGCCAGCTCCGCCAGGTACGCCGTGAGCCGGGCCGGCGGGACGAGCCGGAAGGGGTAGTGGTGGGTGCGGGAGCGGATGGTCGTGAGGACCTTGTCCGGCTCGGTCGTGGCGAAGACGAACTTCACGTGCGGGGGCGGCTCCTCGACGGTCTTCAGCAGGGCGTTGAAGCCCGCGGCCGTGACCATGTGCGCCTCGTCGAGGATGTAGACCTTGAAGCGGTCGCGCGCGGGGGCGAAGGAGACGCGCTCGCGCAGGTCGCGGGCGTCGTCGACGCCGTTGTGGCTGGCCGCGTCGATCTCGACGACGTCGATGCTGCCGGGGCCGCCGTTGGCCAGGTCGCGGCAGGAGTCGCAGACCCCGCACGGCGTGGGCGTGGGCCCCTGCTCGCAGTTCAGGCAGCGGGCCAGGATGCGCGCGCTCGTGGTCTTGCCGCACCCGCGCGGGCCGGAGAAGAGGTAGGCGTGCGTGACGCGCCCCTTGGACAGGGCCTGCGTGAGCGGGGTGGTGACGTGCTCCTGGCCGATGACCTCGGCGAAGGACTCGGGCCGGTAGCGGCGGTACAGGGCGGTCGTCACGGGGACGAGGCTAACCCGCTCGTCGGACAGGGCGTCCGGCCTGCGCGGGGAGACGAAGGACCCCCCGCACACCCGCCAGAGCCCATCTACCCTTGCTGCCTTCCGGCCCTGGGGGGGTTTGACGGGGTGACGCCGCACGAGGGGTCTGACGCCACCGTACGACACGGGTGGGCCCCGGGTCCAACCGCCGCCCGGCGCCACCCGTGGTGCGGAGCACTGGTCACGGCGCGCTACGCTGGTGGCACTGGAGGATTCGCCTAGTGGCCTATGGCGCACGCTTGGAAAGCGTGTTGGGTTAACGCCCTCAGGGGTTCAAATCCCCTATCCTCCGCCGCACCAGGCCCGTCCCGGACACGTCCGGGGCGGGCCTGCGTCGTCCCCGGGGCGCTCGCGCCGCCGTCCGCCCGGCGCGGTTCCCCCTGCGCGGCGCGGTGCCGCGCCTAGACTCTCGCGTTGTGATCTTCCAGGCCGTGGGTGAGGGACGCCCGTACCCCGACCACGGGTACGAGACGGTCGGCCAGTGGTCCGAGGTGCCGCCCCGGCAGGTCCGGCTCGACGAGCTGACGACGACGAAGCGGAACCTGGACCTCGACGCGCTGCTGGCGGAGGACTCGACGTTCTTCGGCGACCTCTTCGCGCACGTGGTGTCCTGGCGGGGCCGGCTGTACCTGGAGGACGGCCTGCACCGGGCGGTGCGGGCCGCGCTGCACCAGCGGCAGGTGCTGCACGCGCGCGTGCTCACGCTCCCCGACTGAGGGCGGCGCCGTCCGCGCGGGGGTCGGGGGATCGAGGGGATCGAGGGGATCGAGGGGGAACGGTGGCAGGACAGCAGGACCTGGACGGACCGGGGGACGAGCACGTCCTGCCCGACGTCGCGGACGACCTCGACGAGGAGTCGTACCGGCGGCTGACGGGCAAGCGGCGCGCCCGCCTGCTGCGCCAGCGCATCGCGTTCGCCGTCGTGGTGCTCCTGGTGCTCGCGGTGGGCGGCGGGGCGTACCTGGTGTGGACCGACCGCTGGCACCCCGGCGGGGAGCCGACGGCGGCGACGGCGACCCCGACGTGCGTCCCGGCGACCGCCCCGGCGCTGCTGGGCCCGCCGGAGGTGACCGTCGACGTGCTCAACGGCACGACGCGCCGGGGGCTGGCCGGTACGGTCTCCGCCGAGCTGCGGGCGCGCGGTTTCGTCGTGGCGAACGTCGGCAACGCGCCGCAGGCGACGGGCCCGGCGACGGCCGTCGTGACGTACCCGCCGGCCGCGCTCGCGCAGGCCGCCACGGTGGGGGCCCGCTTCCCGGACGTGCAGCTCGTCGAGGACCCCGCGGCCGCCGTGGTCTCGGTGAGCCTGGGCGACGGGTACCAGCAGCTGCTGGCCGAGGACGCCCTGGCGGCTCCCGTCCCGGCCGCGCCGGCCGGCGCCTGCTGAGGTCACGGGGCGCCCCTCGGGACGTGGACCGCCCCGCACGACGAAGGGCCCCGGAACGCGAGTTCCGGGGCCCTTCGGCCACTGCGGTGACGGTGGGATTTGAACCCACGGAGGAGTTGCCCCCTCACACGCTTTCGAGGCGTGCTCCTTAGGCCGCTCGGACACATCACCTTGGTGCCCGTCCAGCCTACACGCCGCGGCGGGTGCTCCGTTCACGCGCGCCGGGCGGCGAAGAAGTCGTCCAGCAGGGCGCGGCACTCGGCCTCGCGCACGCCGCCGGCGACCTCCACGACGTGGTTGAGCCGGGGGTCGCGCACCACGTCGCGCAGCGAGCCCGCCGCCCCGAACCGCTCGTCCCAGGCGCCGAACACCAGCCGGTCCACCCGGGACAGGACGGTCGCCCCCGCGCACATCACGCACGGTTCCAGCGTCACGACGAGCGTGCAGCCGTTCAGCCGCCACTGCCCGCGGGCCGCCGCCGCGGCCCGCAGCGCCAGGACCTCCGCGTGGGCGGTGGGGTCGTGGGCGGCCTCGCGCTCGTTGCGCCCCACGCCCAGCACCGTCCCGGACCCGTCGACGACGACCGCGCCCACCGGCACGTCCCCGGTGGCCAGGCAGTCGCGGGCCTGCGCCAGCGCCGCCGTCATCCACGCCGACCAGCGCGGCGGGACGGCCAGCCCGCTCAGCGCAGCGATTCCAGGACGTCGGCGAACCCGAGGAGCTCGGCGACCTCCACCGTCGCCGCGGACGGGTCGGCACCCGAGCCCGACAGCCGCAGCAGCACCGCCGCGGGGCACCCCAGGTCGGCCACCAGCTCGGGGTCCCCGGCCCAGACGTCCTCGGCGACCACGGGCTCGGGACGCGCCGCGTCCTGCCCCTCGTCGTCCTCGTCGTCGGTGTCGTCGCCCTCGTCCCCGTCGTCGTCCCGGGGGCTCCCCGGGTTCTCCGACGCGGTGGGCAGTTCGGCGAACAACGGGGCGTAGGCGCTGTCGGCCGCGGCCACCGCGTCGGAGACGAACACCCGCACGTCGAGGGAGCCGTCGGTGCGCACGAGGGCGAACCACTCGTCCTCGCGCTCCAGGACCGCCAGGACGGGGGAGTCGTCGTCGACGGCCCCGCGCAGGGCGTCCCCGAGCTCGTCGGGGGAACCCGCCTCGAGGTCCACGTCGATCGTCTGCCACGTGCGGCCCTCGCCGGGACCGTCGGGGGTCAGGACTGCGGTGAAGTACGCCACGGGCCCATCGTGTCAGGTCCGGCGCGCGGGGGGCAGGTCGTGGGGCGGCGCGGGTGCCGCCGCACCCACCGGACCCCCCACACTGGAACCATGCGCCTGTCCGTCATCGACCACCCGCTCGTCGCCCACAAACTGACCGCCCTGCGCGACCGGGGGACCGATTCCCCGACGTTCCGGCGCCTCGCCGACGAACTCGTCACGCTGCTCGCCTACGAGGCCACCCGCGACGTCGCGGTCGAACCGCACCCGATCACCACGCCCGTCGGGCCGACGACGGGGGTGCGCATCCGTTCCCCCAAACCGATCGTCGTCCCGATCCTGCGCGCCGGCCTGGGCATGCTCGACGGCATGGTGCGGTTGCTGCCCACCGCCGAGGTCGGCTTCCTGGGGATGCTGCGCGACGAGGAGACCCTGCAGGCGAAGACGTACGCCAACCGGCTGCCCGACGACCTCACCGGCCGGCACTGCTTCGTCCTGGACCCCATGCTCGCCACGGGCGGGACGCTCGTCTCGTCCATCACGTACCTGCTCGACCGCGGCGCCCGGGACGTCACCGCGCTGTGCCTGCTGGCCGCGCCCGAGGGCCTGGAGGTCGTCCGCCGGGCCTTCGACGAGCACGCGCAGGTGACGGTCGTGACGGCCGCCGTCGACGAGCGCCTCGACGAGAACGGCTACATCGTCCCCGGCCTGGGTGACGCCGGCGACCGCCTGTACGGCGTCGTCTGAGCCTGTCCAGCGCACGGCCCCCCAGCCCCGCCCCGCGGTGACCCGCGGCGCGGGGCTTCGTGCTGAGGGGCGGTTTCCGGCAGGATGACCCCCGTTCAGCGCAATTCCGTGCACAGGCCGTGAGGGCAACGGGCGTTCGGGGAACGCCGGGGAGGAGGTCGGCCCGTGAAGTGGCGCCGAGTTCTGTGGTGGGTCGTCGTCGTCTTCGCCCTCTACGCGGTGTACCGCTCACCGGAGCAGGCGGCGAGCTTCGTCCGCACCGTCGGCGAGTGGTTGAGCACGGCCGTGAACAGCGTGAAGGACTTCTTCGACGGGCTGCTGAGCTGAGCCGCGAGCCCCACCCCGAGGACCCGGTCCCCGAGGACGAGGGCCGGGACCTCGTCATGTTCTCCGGTACCCGGCTGCGGAAATCGCGCCGGGACGGTACCTGGCGGGTCGTCGAACCCGACCCCGAGCCCGCCCTCGGCGTGCCGGACGACGAGCCGGGCGAGCCGCTGGACGGGCCGCTGGACGCGGACGTGGACGACCCGGACCTCCTGTCCGGGCTGGGCGCCGAGGACGACCTGGCGGCCGTGGTGCCCGGGTCGGCCCAGGACCCCCTGTGGGAACGCCCACCGGCGAGCGTGCGGCGGTACGTCCTGGGCAGCGAGAAGCGCCTGGTGTGCCTGCGCCGGCACCTCGTCGTCCTCGCCGAACCCGTCGGCAGCTGCGTCGCCGGGCTGGGGCTCGTGCTGTACCTGGCCGAGCGGACGGGCCAGGTGCCCCACCTGCCGAACGTGCTGTTCCTGGCCTGGCTCGTGCTCCTCACGCGCGCCTTCTGGAAGTGGCTGCAGTGGCGCGGGGACTGGTTCATCGCGACCGACAAGCGCCTGTTGCTGACGTACGGCGTGGTGAAGCGTCGGGTGGCGATGATGCCGTTGTCGAAGGTGACCGACATGAGTTACAACCGCACGTTGCTCGGCCGGTTCCTCGGCTACGGCGAGCTGGTCATGGAATCCGCCGGGCAGACCCAGCCCCTCAGCGACGTGAACCGGCTCCCGATGCCGGACCAGGTGTACGTGCGCCTGTGCGAGCAGTTGTTCGGCGAGGTGGGGACCGCCGACGCGCCCTCGCGGGTGGGGGCCCGGATCCGGCGGCTGGCGCGGCGCGCGCTGCCGCCGCGCTCGCGCTGAGCGGGGCAGGACCGGACGGGCCGGCAGGGCCGGAGCAGAACGGGCCGGCAGGGCCCGGGCACGCGGAAGGGGCGTGGTCCGTGCGGACCACGCCCCTTCCGGCGGGAGCGGTGCTCAGCTCACTGAGCGGCCTTGAAGGCGTCGATGATGGAGGAGGAGATCGGGCCGCGCGGCGCGACGGCGACCCCGTTGGCGGCGGCCCACTCGCGCACGGCGCGGGCGTCCACGGCGGCGGCGGGGGAGGCGGCGGACTTCTTGGCCGTCGTCTTCTTCGCGGTGGTCTTGGCGGGGGTCGTCGCGGTCTTCTTCGCGGCCGTCTTCGCCGTGCTCTTCGCGGTGGTCTTCTTGGCCGGGGCGGCGGCGGGGGCCGGGGTCTCCTCGGGCGCCGGGGTCTCGGCGGGAGCCGGGGTTTCCTCCGCGGCCGGGGCGGGGGCCGGAGCCGGGGCCGCCTTCTTCGCGGTGGTCTTCTTGGCCGGGGCGGCCTTCTTGGCCGGAGCGGCCTTCTTCGCCGGGGCGGCAGCAGCCGGGGCGGTGGCGGTGGCGGAGGCCAGCGCGGCGGGGAGCTCTTCCCACGTCACGTTGGTGGCGGCCTTGGCGGTCGCCGGGTTCCACGAGACACCGTTCGCGTTCACCGTGAAGGTGCCGATCTTGCGACCGTTGCGCTTGACGGGGATCTCGAGGTCGACGGCACCGACGGGCAGTTCGGTGGCCACCTTCAGTGCGACGTCGTGACTTGCCATGCTGGGCTCCCGGGGAAGTGGCTGGATAATGCTGAACCAATGAAACCACAGTTCCGCGGGAGTTCGCGCACTGAAGAGCGCATTCTCGGGCGGGTTCACCTGTTCTCCGGGTATGACGCGCGGGAACTCCTCGCGGAACGGGCGCCGGAACCGTCACCGGAACTGCCCGGGAACTGCCCAGAAGGTGTTCTGCGGGTGCGGCGGCGTTCTGGACCGGAGTTCCCGCGGTACCGCGGCGGGGTTCCGCAGTTCGGCCGGGACCTGTTCCCCGGACCGGCCGGGAGTTCACCGGGTTCGGGGGTTCGCGGTCGCCGGGTTCACCGGCCCGGGGTTCGCGGGCGTCGGCACCGGGGGTCGAGACCGGCGTTGTGATCGCGAGTCGGGGGCGGGACCGGGGGTCGGGATCGGGAGAGGAGGGCCGGGGGCGGTGGACGCGTCCGGCCCGTCCCGCTCGGGCCCGGTCGCCCCGAGCCGGTCCCCGTCCCGTCACCGACCCGTCGCGGCTCCGGTTCCCCGCCGGGCCGGCGGAGCGTCTCGCGGGGCCTGGCGCGGAGGCCGGCCCCGCGCCCGGGGGCGGGGACGGGCCCCGCGGTGCGACGAGCGGTGCGGAGTGCGGGCGCCGGGAGCGCCGGGGCATCAGGGCGCGGGGCCTGGAACGACGAAGGCCCCCGGCGTACCGGGGGCCTTCGTCCTGCTGTGTGCGCCCGAAGGGATTCGAACCCCTAACCTTCTGATCCGTAGTCAGATGCTCTATCCGTTGAGCTACGGGCGCGTCCGGCGCACCGCGGCGCGCCGTTCGAGGACTACTGTAGCGGGCTTCGGCCGTCGCCACCAATCGGTTGCCCCGCAAGGGTTCTGGTGCCCCGGCCGGACCCGCCCCGGACGACGGGAGGGCCCCGGTCGCAGTGTGCGACCGGGGCCCTCGTCCGGCGGAGGCGGCGGGATTTGAACCCGCGAGGGGGTGTTAACCCCCAACCCGCTTAGCAGGCGGGCGCACTAGGCCACTATGCGACGCCTCCAACGCACTGCAGGCTAGCAGCCCGTGACGTGCGAGCATCACCGTCGATGACCGACAACGCTGACGACCCCTCGAACCCGTCGCCCGCGCCCGAGGGACCCGGCGCCGCGGACGGCCCCGGACAGCCCGCTGACCTGCGAGGACGCCTGCGCCGCCGGACGCTCGTGGCGAGCTCGGCGGTCGTGGCCGCCGGCGTCGGGGGCGGGGTGTGGTGGTGGGCCTCGCGCCCGGACCCGGCCGACGGGGCCCCCGCCGCGGCCCGCGCCCTCGCGGCGGCGTGGTCGGCCGGGCGCCTGGGCGAGGTCCGCTTCACGGCCGCCCCGGGTGCCTCCGCGGCCCGGCCGCCGGCCGACCCGGCCGCCGAGTACGCCCGGCTGGCCGGGGGCCTGGCCGCCGCCCCGCCCGCGGTCCGGGTCGTCTCCGTCGACACCTCCGGGGCCGCGCGCGGGACCGCGAGCGCCGCCCTCGAGGTGGTCTTCGACCTCGCCGCGCACCACGGCGCCCCGCAGGGTGCGCGCTTCGGCTACACCACCACGGCCCGGCTGCTGCGCCAGGAGGACGGTTCGTGGCGGGCCGCGTGGGAACCGGCGCTGGTGCACCCGGCGCTCGGCTCCGGCGCGACGCTCGCGCTCGAGCGGCAGACGCCGGGGCGGGCCGACGTCCTGGGGCGCGACGGTTCCCCGGTCGTCACCGCGACGCCCGTGGTGCAGGTGGGGGTCCAGCCGTCCCGGACCACCGACGCGGTGGCCACGGCCGACGCGCTGGGCGCGGCGCTGGGGGTGGACCCGGTGGCCCTGGCCGCCCGCGTGCAGCAGGCCTCACCCGACGCGTTCGTGAACGTCATCACGTTGCGGCGCACCGACTACGAAGCCCAGCGAGCGGTGCTGCAACCCATCCCCGGCGCCGTCTTCGCCGAGTCCACGCGGCCGCTGGCCCCCACCCGGGGTTTCGCGCGGGCGCTGCTGGGCGGGGTGGGCGAGGTGACCGCGGAGGTCGTCCAGGCCTCCGGCGGCCGCTACGCGGCGGGGGACCTGGCGGGGCTGTCGGGCCTGCAGCGGACGTTCGACGAACGCCTGGCCGGGCGGGTGGGCGTCGTCGTTCGGGCCCAGGGCGGTCCGGCGGCGACGTCGGTGGAACTGTTCCGGGTCGCCGCCGAACCGGGCCGCACCGTCACGACGACCCTGGACGCGGCCGTGCAGAACGCCGCCGACGACGCCCTGGCCGCCGGCCCGTCACCGGCCGCGCTGGTGGCCGTCGACGTCGCGACCGGGGACGTCGTCGCCGCGTCGAACTCCCCGGTGGACGGCGGCGACCGGGCGCTGACCGGGCGGTTCCCCCCGGGGTCGACGTTCAAGGTCGTGACGACCCTGGCGCTGCTGCGCGACGGCCTGGACGTCGAGGAGGACGTCCCGTGCACCCCGACGTACACCGTCGAGGGCAGGTCGTTCAGCAACTTCGAGGACGAGGCGTTCGGGGCCGTGCCCTTCCGCACGGACTTCGCGCGCTCGTGCAACACGGCCTTCGCCAGCCTCAGCCCCCGGCTGGGCGACGACGACCTCACGACGGCCGCCGCCGAGCTGGGCGTGGGGGCGGACTGGGCGACGGGGGTCGACGCGTTCGCCGGGGACGTCCCGGCGGCCGAGTCGGCGGTCGACCTCGCGGCGGCGAGCTTCGGGCAGGGGCGCACGCTCGTGTCGCCGCTGGCGATGGCCGTCGCGGCGGCCTCGGTCGCGGCGGGGCAGCTGCGCCGCCCCACGGTGGTCTCCGACCCCGCGCAGCCGGTGCCGTCGGCCCCGGCGACCGCCGCCGACCCGGCGGCCCTGGCCACCCTGGACGGGCTCATGCGCGACGTCGTCACGGCCGGGACGGCCACCGTGCTGGCGGGAGTGCCGGGGGCGCCGGTGCACGCCAAGACGGGCACGGCCGAGTACGGCCAGGCCGAGCCCCCGGCCACCCACGCGTGGACGATCGGCTACCAGGACGGGCTGGCCTTCGCGGTCTTCGTCACCGACGGGGTGAGCGGGGGGACGGTAGCGGCCCCGGTCGCGGCGGACTTCCTGCGGCGCATCGCCGCCGGGGGCGGGTACGCGGGGGGTTCGGCGGCCACCGGCTGACCGGTCACGGGGGCTTTTCAAGGCGTCCGCTGTGCAGGTCCCGTGCAGGGTGCGCCGCGGCGGGCCCCGATCGGCACGAAATCTCCTGTTGACCGCCCGAAGGAATTGCCAAGTCACCCCGCCAGGGGTGAGGATGCAGCAGTACGCCCTGTGGGCTACACGCGGGCCGGCTCATCCCCCCCGAGCCGGACCGTCGACGGCCCCCGCTCCCCCCCAGCGGGGGCCGTCTCTCTTCTCCGGCGGCCCAGGCGTTCCCGCCCCCTCCGCACCTGCGCTCCGTGCCCGAGCTCCGTCCCCGCGACGTCGGCCCCGCGGCCGCCGCGGTGTCCACAGGCCCCGGGTGCGGCGCGTCGTCCACAGGACGGCGCACGTCAGCGGCGGCGAGCGCGCCGGTGAGCCCACGGTGGTCCCCCAGACCACCGTGAGGAGCCGCGACCGTGCCCGTCCACCCCCCGAACCGGACCCCCGGGCGCCACCCCCGGCGCCCGTCCGCCGCCCCCGCGACCCCCGGGTCCGGTCCCGGGCCCGCGAACGCCCCCGGCACCGTCGTGCTGCTCACCGGCGACGAGGAGCTCGCCGCCGCTGTGACCAGGTTGACGGCCGTGGCTGGGTGCGTGCTGCGGCGCACCTGTGCACCGCCGGAGCACGCCGTCCCCCTCGTCCTGGCCGGGGTCGACGCCGACCCCGCGGACGCGGCGGCCGCCCGCCGGGCCGGCGCCCAGCTCGTCGTCGTGGGCCGGGCGCCGCTGCCCCCGCAGTGGTGGCAGGACGCGGCCACCGCCGCCCCCGACCACGCCGTGGTGCTGCCCGAGGCCCAGGACTGGCTGCTGGAACGGCTCGCCGACGTCGCCGACGGCGGCGGGCGCGGGCGCGTCCTCGGCGTCGTCGGCGGCACCGGCGGGGCCGGGGCCAGCGTCCTGGCCGCCGGGCTGGCCCGGGCCGTGGCCGACACCGTGGGCGAGGCGCTCCTGGTCGACGGCGACCCGCGCTCCGGCGGGCTGGACCTGCTCGTGGGCGCCGACGCGCTGCCCGGGCTGCGCTGGGGCGACCTGGCCGGGGTGCGGGGGCGGCTGGGGCCGCAGGCCCTGCGCTCGGCCGTCGACCTCGGCGGCGGGCTGCGGGTCCTGGCCACCGACCGCGGCGGCTCCCGCGCCCCGGACCCGGCGCAGCTGTGGACCGTCGTCGACGCCGCCCGCCGCGCCTTCCCCGCCACCGTCCTGGACCTGCCCCGCGCCGGCCTGGACGCCCTCGGCCCCGTCCTCGGCGCCTGCGACGAGCTGCTCGTCGTCACCCCCGGCACCACCCGCGGCGCCGCCGCGGCCTGCGTCGTCGTCGACGACCTGCGCCGCACGAGCACCACCGGTGTCCGGCTCGTCGTGCGGGACGTGGGCGCCGGGCCGGACCCCGAGGACGTCGCCGACACCGTCGGGGCCCCGCTGGCCGCCGTCGTGCGCCCCGACCGCGACCTCGACGCCGCCCTGGAACGCGGCGAGGGCGTCCCCGGTGGCCGGCGCAGCAGCCTGCGCGGGGTCGCCGTGGCGTGCGCGCGGGACTGGGCGGGGCTGGCGTGAGGCTCACCGAGGACGAGTTCACGCGCATGGTCGAGCGCGTGCGCGACCGCCTGGCCCGCACCGCCGCCACCCCCGAACCGCACGCCGTGGCCGCCGCCGCCCGCGACGAGGGCGTCGTCCTGGGCGCGGCCGACCTGCTGCGGCTGCTCGACGGGGTCCGGGCCGCCCTCGCCGGTGCGGGGCGCCTGCAGCCGCTGCTGTCGGCCCCGGGGACCACCGACGTCCTCGTCAACGGCGGCGGGCAGGTCTGGGTCGACGACGGCGCCGGGTTGCGGCGCAGCGACCTCGTCCTGGCGGGGGAGGAGGAGGTCCGCGCGCTCGCGGTCCGGCTGGCCGCCGGGGCGGGACGGCGGCTGGACGAGGCCAGCCCCTTCGTCGACGCCCGGCTGCCCGACGGCACCCGGCTGCACGCCGTGCTGCCCCCGCTGGCCCCGGAGGGGACCCACCTGAGCCTGCGGGTGCCGGCCGTGCGCCGGTTCGGGCTGGCCGAGCTGGAGGCCTCCGGGGCCGTCCCCGGCGCCCTGGGGGCCGTGCTGCGGGCCGTCGTCGCGCGGCGGCTGTCGTTCCTCGTCAGCGGCGGCACGGGCAGCGGCAAGACGACGCTGCTGCAGGCCCTGCTGGGGCTGGTCCCGGTGGCCGAGCGCATCGTCGTCGTGGAGGACTCCGGGGAGCTGCGCCCGGACCACCCGCACGTGGTGCGCCTGGAGGCCCGCCACGGCAACGTCGAGGGGCGCGGCGCGGTGGGCCTGGACGACCTCGTGCGCCAGGCGCTGCGGATGCGCCCGGACCGCCTCGTCGTCGGGGAGTGCCGCGGCGCGGAGGTGCGGGACCTGCTGGGGGCGCTGAACACCGGCCACGCCGGGGGCGCCGGGACGCTGCACGCCAACGCGGCCGCCGACGTGCCCGTCCGGCTGCACGCCCTGGCCGCGACGGCGGGCGTGGCGCCGGCCGTCGTCGACGCCCAGCTGCTCGCGGGCGTCGACGTCGTGGTGCACGTGGACCGCGTCGCGCGGCGGCGGGGGGTGGCCGAGGTGGGGGTCGTGGCCGACGACCGGGGCCGGGCCGTGGTCCTGCCCGCGCTGACCCGCGACGCCTCCGGGGTGCGCACCGGCCCGGGGCTGGACCGGCTCTCCCGGCGGGTGGGGCCCGACGTCCTGGCCGGGCTCGACGTCCTGGCCGGAACCCCGTGAGCCCCGCGAGCCCGGGCGCCGGCCTGCTGGTGGCGGCCCTGCTGCTGGCGGCGGCCGCGGTCCGGCCCCGCCCGGGCCCACCGCGCGCGGCGGGACGCCGGCCGCGGCTGCGGCGGCGCCGGCCGCCGGTCGCGGCGCCCGACGACCTCACCGGCGCCCGCACGGCCGAGCGGGCGGCCGCGCTCCTGCGCGCCGGCGTGCCGCCCGCGACGGCCTGGGAGCACGCCGCGGACGGCGCCGAGGTCCCCCCGCCCGTGCGCGCCGTCTGGCGGCTCGTCACGGCCACCGGGGCGCCGGCCGCCGAGGCCCTCGACGCGTGCGCCGCCGGTGTGCGCGCCGACGCCGCCGCCCGCGCCGCGGTCCGCACGGCCCTGGCCGGGGCCCGCGTCAGCGCCCGCACGGTCTCCCTCCTGCCGCTGCTCGGCCTCGTCCTCGGCGCGGCCCTGGGAGCACCCCCGTGGACCGCGCTGGCCGGTTCGGCGGCCGGCCGCGCGTGCGCCGTGGCCGGTACCGCCCTGCTGCTGGCCGGGCGGTGGTGGAGCGGACGGCTCGTGGCCGCCGCCGAGCGGGCGGCCGGGTGAGCGCGGCGGGACCCGGGGTCCTCGTCGGCGCGCTGCTCGCGGCGGCCGTGCTCGTCGCGGGCGGAGCCCGGCCACCCCGGGTCCCCCGGGTCCCCGGGGTCCGGGCGGTCCTCGGCGCCCGTGGGCTCCCGGGGCGCCGGCGGCGCGGGGCGCCCGGCCCACCGGCCCCCGACGTCGCCCTCGTCTGCGACCTCGTCGCGGCCGCCGTCGAGGCCGGGCTGCCGCCCGGGCGCGCCCTGGAGGCCTGCCTCGACGCGCTCGCGGCCGAGGGCTTCCGCGAGGACCCCGAGCTGCGGCGCGCCGCGGTGCGGCTGTCCTGGGGGGCCGACGCCGGGGAGTCCGCTGCCGCCCTGCGGGCCGGGGGCACCTGGGACGACCTCGCCGAGCCCCTGCTGCTGTCCGCGCGGACCGGCGCGGGGGTCGCGACGCTGCTGGGCTCGGCGGCCACCTCGCGCCGCGCCCGCCGGCGCTGGGAGGCCGAGGCCGCCGCGGGGCGGCTGGCCGCCTCCCTGGTGCTGCCCCTGGGGCTGTGCACCCTGCCGGCGTTCCTGCTGCTCGGGGTGGTCCCCGTCGTGCTGACGCTGGCGGGGCAGGTGCTGTCGTGACGCCCGCGCGAGGCCCTGCGCGAGCCCCCGGTGTCCACAGGGCTGCGCGGGCGGCGTGTCGTCCACAGCCCCGGCCCGGTGGCCCGCCGGACCGGCCCGGGCAGGCCCAGAGTGCTCGCGGGCCGGGGTTCCCCGGCCCGCCGACGAGGAGGAGGAACGGTGCACCAGACGGTCTCGGAAGAGGACGGCGGGACGACCCCGGACGGCGGGACGATCCCGGACGCGGGGATGGCCCCGGACGCCGGGATGGCCACGGCCGAGTACGCCATGGCGACCCTGGCCGCGTGCGGTTTCGCGGGGCTGCTCATCGCGGTCCTGCGCAGCGACGAGGTCCGCGGGATGCTGCTCGGCATCGTCCAGCGGGCGCTGTCGCTGGGGTGAACGCGCAGCCTTACCGGGACCGGGACCGGGACCGGGACCGGGACCGGGGCTCGGCGACGGCGGAGTTCGCCCTGCTCCTGCCCGCGGTCGTCGTCCTGCTCGCCACCGCCCTGGGGGGCGTGCGGGTCGCCGTGACCCAGGTCCAGTGCGTCGACGCGGCCCGCGCCGCGGCCCGGGCGGCCGCCCGCGGGGAGAGCCCCGACGTCGTCCGGCAGGTGGCGCGCGCCGCCGCCCCCGACGGCGCGCAGGTCTCCGTGGACGTCACCGCCTCGACCGTCACGGTCGAGGTCGGCGCCCACCGGCGCCTCGCCGGGCCGCTCGGCGGGGCCGTGCACGCCCGCGGCTCGGCGAGCGCGGCCGTGGAGGCGGCGGGGGAAGCCGCGGGGGAGGCCGCGCAGGTGCAGGTGGGCCCGTGAGGGGCGGGGACGGGGGGAGCGGCAGCGTGCTCGCCGTGGGGGTCTGCGCGGCCACCCTCTCGGCGCTGCTGCTCGCCCTCGCGCTGACCTCCGCCGTCGTGGCCCGGCACCGGGCCGAGGCCGTCGCCGACCTCGCGGCGCTCGCGGCCGCCGACGTCGTCGTGGGCCGGGCCGCGGGGCAGCCGTGCGCCCGGGCCGCGGCGCTGGCCCGGGGCCAGGGCGCGGACCTCCTGGCGTGCGCCGTGGCCGCTGACGGGTCGGTCGTGGTGACGGCCGCCGTGCGCCCGGCCGGGCTCGCGGGGCGCCTCGGGCCGGCGCGGGCCTCGGCCCGGGCCGGTCAGGCGACCGAGGGGTGAGCGTCGTCGGCGCCTCCCGGGTCCCCGGTGGCTCCGGTGGCTCCGACGGCCTCCACGAGCACGTCGAGCAGGCCCAGCGCCCCGGCCTTGTCGAGGGGTTCGTTGCCGTTGCCGCACTTGGGCGACTGCACGCACGCCGGGCAGCCGTCCTCGCAGCCGCACGAGCGCACGGCGTCCCGGGTCGCAGTGAGCCACTGCGCGAACCGGGCGTGGCCGCGGTCGGCGAACCCCGCCCCGCCGGGCACGGCGTCGTGGACGAACACCGTCGGCCGCTCCGTGTCGGGGTGCAGCGCCGTGGAGAGCCCGCCGAGGTCCCACCGGTCGCACGTCGCCAGCAGCGGCAGCAGCCCGATCGAGGCGTGCTCGGCGGCGTGCAGCGCGCCGGGCAGCCGCGCCGGGTCGCCGAGGACCGCCTCGGCGACGTCCGCCTCGACGGTCCACCACACCGACCGGGTCCGCAGCCGCCGCTCGGGCAGGTCCAGGGGCTGCTCGCCCAGGACCACCCCGGAACCGACCTCGCGCCGCAGGAAACCCGTCACCCGGCTGGTCACCTCCACGACCCCGGAGGCGACCCGCACCGGCCCGTGCCGGACGGTCGAGTCGACGGCGAGCACCCGCACGTCGGAGCTGGAGCGGGCGTGCGTGGTGAACCCCGGGTCGGGTTCGGGGTGGACGACCGCCAGGAACTCCTCCAGGTCGAGCCGGTCGACGAGGTAGGTCCGCCCCTGGTGCACGTGCACGGCGCCCTCGTGCACGGTGGAGTCGGCCGAACCGGCCTCGACCGTGCCCAGGACCCGGCCCGTGACGCCCTCGACGATCCGCACGCTGCCCCCGGCGCCGCGCAGGTCGGTGAGGTCGGCGGCCCGTTCCCGTCGTGTCCAGTACCAGCCGTTCGTTCTGCGCCGCAGCGTGTTCCGCCGCACCAGCAGGTCGACGACGTCGGCGGCGACCGGGCCGAACAGTTCCAGGTCGGCCTCGGTCAGGGGCAGTTCCTGCGCCGCGGCGGCCAGGTGCGGGGCCAGGACGTACGCGTTGTCGGGGTCCAGGACGGTCGCCTCCACCCCGGCGCCGAACAACGCCCCGGGGTGGTGCACCAGGTACGTGTCCAGCGGGTCGTCCCGCGACACGAACACCCCCAGCGCCGGGGTCCCGCGGCGCCCCGCGCGCCCGACCTGCTGCCAGAACGAGGCGCGGGTCCCCGGCCAGCCGGCCACCAGCACGGCGTCCAGACCGGCCACGTCGACCCCCAGCTCCAGGGCGTTCGTCGTGGCCATCCCGGCGACCCGGCCCGTGCGCAGCCCCTCCTCCAGCGCCCGGCGGTCCTCCGGCAGGTACCCGCCGCGGTAGGCCACCACCCGGCCGGCCAGGTCGGGGTCGACGTCGGACAGCCGCCGCCGGGCCCCCGCGGCGACCGACTCCGCGGCCGTGCGGCTGCGGACGAACGCCAGCGTCCGGACCCCCTCCAGGACGAGGTCGCCCAGCAGGTCGGCCGCCTCGGCCGTCGCGCTGCGGCGCTCGCCGCGGCCCGTCGCGCCGTCGGGGCCGGCCGGGCGCGGCGGGGGTTCCCACAGCGCGACCGACACCGCGGGGCGGGCCGAGGCGTCCTCGGTGACGGCGTGCACGTCCACGCCCGTCAGGCGGCGGGCGGTGGTGGCCGGGTCGGCGACGGTGGCCGAGGCCAGCACGAAGACGGGGTCGGAGCCGTAGCGGGCGGCCAGCCGCCGCAGCCGGCGCAGGACGGCCGCCGCGTGCGAGCCGAACACGCCGCGGTAGGTGTGCAGCTCGTCGACCACGACGAACCGCAGGCGGCGCAGGAAGCTGGCCCAGCGCTCGTGGCCGGGCAGCACCGACCGGTGCAGCATGTCGACGTTCGTCAGGACGAGCGCGGCGTGCTCGCGGATCCAGCGCCGCACCTCCGGCGGGGTGTCGCCGTCGTAGGTGCTGGTGAGGGGGGCGTCCAGCCCCAGCGCCCGCAGCCGGTCGTCCTGGTCGGCGGCCAGCGCCTTGGTGGGCGACAGGTACAGCGCCGTGGCGCCCTTGCCGTTGGGGGAGGTGCGGGCGGTGGCGCGCAGCGCCGTCAGGACCGGCAGCTGGAAGGCCAGCGACTTGCCCGAGGCGGTGCCCGCGGACAGCACGGTGGAGCGGCCGGCGTGCACGGCGTCGGCGGCCCGCACCTGGTGCCGCCACGGCAGCCCGCCCGTCCCGCGCTCCAGCGCCGCCACGACCTCGGGGTCGGCCCAGCCGGGCCACGGCAGCCGGTCCCCAGGGCGCGCGGGCAGGTGCTCGACGTGCCGGACGCGGTCGCCGCGCACCCCGGCCTCGAGCACCTCCCGCCAGCGCGGGCCGTGTCCGTCGGGAACCACGCCGCACAGTCTCCCCCCTGCGCGCGCCCCCTCCGGTCACGCTCCGGTCGCCCTCCAGCACCCCTCCCGCCGCCCTCCCGCAGGGGCGACGCCGCGGAGCTGGACAGGCCGCTCACGCAGCGCGATGGTTGAATGCCAGGGAGGGCGCCGCGAGGGACCCTCGTGAACGCCAGTGAAGAAGTCACTGCACGTACCTGCGCGCAACCGCGAGCAGCAGACCAGCAGCGAGGAGGGGTCCCAGTGGACCTGTCGGTGACCAGCCGTGAGGAGAGCGGCCGGACCGTCGTCGAGGTGTCCGGCGAGATCGACGTGTACACCGCGCCCACCCTGCGCGAACGGCTCAACGAGCTCGTCGGCGCCGGCCACCACCACCTGGTCGTCGACATGGAGGGCGTCGAGTTCCTCGACTCCACCGGCCTGGGCGTCCTGGTCGGTGGCCTCAAGCGGGTGCGCTCGCACGACGGTTCGCTGCACCTGGTGTGCCAGCGGGAGAAGATCCTCAAGGTCTTCCGCATCACGGGCCTGACGAAGGTCTTCCCGATCCACGACACCGTGGCCGACGCCATCGCGGCCTCGGCGTCGTCCGACGAGGCCAACGCCCCGTCCTGATCCCCACCCGGAACGAGGAACACCCCACCGTGCCCACCGTCACCCTGCGGTTCTCCCCGCTGGCCGAGCACGTGCGCACCGCGCGGCTCGTCGCCGTGTCGGTGGCGCGGCGGGCCGGTTTCGGGGAGGACCAGCTCGACGAGATCCGCATCGCGATCGGCGAGGCCTGCGCGCGGGCCGTGGCCGGCGGGGCGCTGCGGACGACCACGGGCCCGGCCGTCGGGCTCGTCGACATGCGGTTGTGCGACGACCGCGACGGGCTCGACGTGACGGTCGTGCAGTGCGACGTCCACGGCGACCCGCTGCCCGAGACCGGGCCCGGCCCGCTGGCGACCGAGGACCCGCTGTCCCTGGCGCTCATGGCGGGGATGTCCGACACCAGCGGTCAGGCGGGCGCCTCCGGCGGCCTCAGCCTCACCTGGAAGCTCGCCCCCGAGGACGTCGCGGGGGCCCGCAACTCCTGAACCCCTCCCGTCCCCGACGGGTGATCGCGAGTCTGGTGGTGCCGGGAGCGCTGTCCTAGGCTGCAAGACAAGGTCATCACTCGTCGAGGAGGACGCGTGCCAGTGTCCGGGGGTCTGTCGGGTTCCGCGCAGGGCATCGCCGTCGCGGTCGTGGTCGTCGCCGTCCTGGCCCTGGTGGCCGCCTTCGTGTTCCGACGACAGGTCCTCGCCGCCGGCGAGGGCACCGAGCGGATGCAGGCCATCGCCGGGGCCGTCCAGAACGGCGCCTCGGCCTACCTGCGCCGGCAGTTCCGCACCCTCGCCTGGTTCGCGGTCGCCGTCCTCGTCCTGCTGCTGGCGCTGCCCGCCGACGGGTGGGACCTGCGCGCCGCGCGCAGCGTCGCGTTCGTCGTGGGGGCCGTGTTCTCCGCCGCCATCGGGTACCTGGGCATGTCGCTGGCCGTGCGGGCCAACGTCCGCGTCGCGGCCGCCGCGCGCAGCGGGGCCGGGGGGCGCGAGGCCGGCATGCGGGTCGCGTTCCGCACCGGCGGCGTCGTCGGCATGACGACCGTCGGGCTCGGGCTGCTGGGGGCCGCGGCCGCCGTCCTCGCCTACGGCGACGACGCCCCCACCGTCCTGGAGGGCTTCGGCTTCGGGGCCGCCCTGCTGGCCATGTTCATGCGCGTCGGCGGCGGCATCTTCACCAAGGCCGCCGACGTCGGGGCCGACCTCGTCGGCAAGATCGAGCAGGGCATCCCCGAGGACGACCCGCGCAACCCCGCGACGATCGCCGACAACGTCGGCGACAACGTCGGCGACTGCGCGGGCATGGCCGCGGACCTGTTCGAGTCGTACGCCGTGACGATCGTCGCGGCCGTCATCCTGGGTAGCGCCGCGATCGGTCAGGACGGGCTGGTCCTGCCGCTGCTCATCCCCGCCATCGGCGCGGTCACCGCGGCCCTGGGCGTCGTGCTGGTCCGCGCGAAACCGGGCGTCAGCGGGCTGACGTCCATCCAGAACGGCTTCTACCTGTCGGCGGTGGTCGCCCTGGCCGGCACCGCGGTCGCCTGCTACGCGTACCTGCCGGGGTCGTTCGCGGAGTTCACCGGGGCCGGGGAGACGGTGGCGACCCTCAACGGCGACCCGCGCCTCATCGCGTTCGCCGCGGTGTTCCTGGGGATCCTGCTGGCCGTCCTCATCCTGTTCCTCACCGGCCACTACACCGGGACCGAGGCCAGACCCACGCGGGACGTCGCCGGGTCCTCCCTCACGGGCGCCGCCACGGTCGTGCTGTCCGGCATCGGGCTGGGCCTGGAGTCGGCGGTCTACACGACGCTCGTCATCGCCGGGGCGGTGTTCCTGGCGTTCGTCCTGGCCGGGGGCGTGCTGGCGCTGGCGATGTTCCTCGTGGCGCTGGCCGGGTGCGGTCTGCTGACGACCGTCGGGGTCATCGTCGCCATGGACACCTTCGGGCCCGTCAGCGACAACGCGCAGGGCATCGCCGAGATGAGCGGCGACGTCGACGGGGAGGGGGCCGCGGTCCTCACCGAGCTCGACGCCGTCGGGAACACCACGAAGGCCGTGACGAAGGGCATCGCGATCGCGACGGCCGTCCTGGCGGCGACGGCGCTGTTCGGGTCCTACCAGGACGCCGTGACGAGCCGGATCTCCGAGGTCGCGGTGGGGGTCGAGCGCCCGGCGGCGTACGTGCTGGCCACCCTGACCGACTTCCAGGTCTCCACCCCCACGACGCTGGTCGGGGTGCTGCTCGGGGCCGCGGTGGTGTTCCTCTTCGCGGGCCTGGCGATCAACGCCGTCGGCCGCTCCGCGGGGGCCGTCGTCCTGGAGGTGCGCCGGCAGTTCGCCGACCACCCCGGGATCATGGACGGCACCGAGCAGCCCGACCACGGCCGGGTCGTGGACCTGTGCACGCGCGACGCGCTGCGCGAGCTCGCCACCCCGGGCCTGCTGGCCGCGTTCTCGCCCATCGCCGTCGGCTTCGGCTTGGGCGTGGCGCCGCTGGCGGGTTTCCTGGGCGGGGCGATCGGGGCCGGGGTGCTCATGGCGGTGTTCCTGGCGAACTCCGGCGGGGCGTGGGACAACGCCAAGAAGCTCGTCGAGGACGGCCTGCACGGCGGCAAGGGGTCCGAGGCGCACGCGGCGACCGTCATCGGCGACACCGTCGGCGACCCGTTCAAGGACACCGCCGGGCCGGCCATCAACCCGCTCATCAAGGTCATGAACCTCGTCGCGCTGCTGGTGGCCCCGGCCGTCGTCACCCTGACCGTCGGCGCGGACGAGAACCCGTGGCTGCGGTACGGGATCGCCGTCGTCGCGGCCGCGGTGATCGTCGCGGCCGTCGCCGCCAGCAAGCTGCGGCGGGTCGACATGGCGGCCCCCACCGGGCCCGCAGACGTCGACGTGCGCACCGTCCCGCGCACCGACCAGGGAGCCGAGCAGCTGCCCTGAGCTGGCAGACTCGCGCCACGTGACCGATCCCAGAGAACTCCTCGCCGGCCTGCGCGAGGACCTGCGTGCCGCGAACTACACCGTCGACGGGGTCGGGGAACTCGTCGGGGACGTCGCCTCGGCGGCCCTGGACCGCGAGCAGCCGCTGCCGGCGCTGCGGGCCACGGCCGGGTCCCGCGAGCCGGCCGCGGTGCTGCTGCGCTGCGCCACGCTGGGCCGGACCGTGACCCGCGCCGAGCTCGACGCGGCCCTGCCGCGCACGGGGACCGACGGGGCCGCCGCGCTCGGGCTCGTCGCCGCCGCCGGGTCCGCGCCCGGGGACGAGGTGCGGCCCCTGGTGGACCTGCGGCCCTACGCCGTCGACGACGCCTCCGGGACCGCGCAGTGGTGGCTGGTCAGCGACCTCGGCGAGCTGGCCACCGGGGAGGCGCTGTCGGCCGACCACGTCCTGGGCGTCGGGGGCGCCTCGCTGACCCTGGCCTCGGCGACCGTGCGCACCCCGGTGGACCGCGTCCTGGACGTCGGCACCGGCTGCGGCATCCAGGCCCTGCACGCCGCCCGGCACGCGCGCCGCGTCACCGCCACGGACACCTCCGAGCGCGCCCTGGACCTCGCGGCCGTCAACGCCGCCCTCAACGAGACGGCCCTGGACCTGCGGCAGGGGTCGCTGCTGGAGCCCGTGGAGGAGGGCGAGCGGTTCGGCCTGGTGGTGTCCAACCCGCCGTTCGTCATCACCCCCCGCACCGGCGCCGTGCCCACGTACGAGTACCGCGACGGCGGGATGCCCGGCGACTCCCTCGTCGCGCGGCTCGTCGGGCAGGTCGGGTCGGTGCTCGAACCCGGGGGCGTGGCGCAGCTGCTGGGCAACTGGGAGCTGCACGACGGGCAGAGCTGGTCGCAGCGCCTGGAGGGCTGGCTGGAGGGCACGGGCCTGGACGCGTGGGTCGTCCAGCGCGAGGTCGCCGACCCGGCCCTGTACGCCGAGACGTGGATCCGCGACGGGGGGCAGAAGCCCGGGCCCCGCTTCGACGAGCTGTACACCGCGTGGCTGGACGACTTCGCCGCGCGCGGCGTCAGCGGCGTCGGCTTCGGCGTCGTCACGCTGCGCAAGCCGCTGCGGGCGGGCGCGCCGCTGCGCCGGTTCGAGGAGAACCTGGCCGCGCTGAGCGACCCGCTGGGGGAGGTCTTCGCGACCGGCCTGGCCGTCCACGACGCGCTGGCCGGGCTGGAGGACCTGGGGGACCTGGCCCTGCGGGTGGCCCCCGACGTCACCGACGAGCGGTACCACACCCCCGGCGACCCCGACCCCCGCATCGTGCTGCTGCGCCAGGGCGGCGGGCTGCGCCGCGTCGCCCAGGTCGACGGCGACCTCGCCGGGCTCGTCGGGGCCTGCGACGGGGAGCTGACCGTCGGGCAGGTCACCGCGGGCCTGGCGGTGCTGGGGGAGGAGCCCGTCGGTGACGTGCGGCAGCGGCTGTACCCGCGGGTGCGCTCCCTCGTGCAGGACGGGTTCCTGCTCCTGCCCTGACCGCGGGGACGCGCCGACCCCCGCCGGTTGCACGACCGGCGGCGGGACGTGTCACATTGAGGCGCGCTCCGGGTGCACGTCCGGGGCGTGCGGCGTGCGAGAGTGCACAGCGGGGCGTGACGGTCGGGGGACCACGAGCCGCCGCCCCCGGGTGCACAGCGAACCGAAGGTGAGAGGCAGGACCAGTGGCGGGCAAGTCCGGAGCAACCACGTCGTCCGGTGACGGACTGCGCCGACTGGTGATCGTCGAGTCGCCGAACAAGGTCAAGAACATCTCCAACTACCTCGGCCCCGGCTACGTCGTGGAGGCCTCGGTCGGTCACATCCGCGACCTGCCGCAGCCCTCCCAGCTGCCCGAGGACATGAAGAAGGGCCCGTTCGGCAAGTTCGCGGTCGACGTCGAGCACGGCTTCGAGCCGTACTACGTCGTCGACAGCGACAAGAAGAAGAAGGTCTCCGAGCTCAAGCGCGCCCTCAAGGACGCCGACGAGCTCATCCTCGCCACCGACCGCGACCGCGAGGGTGAAGCCATCGCCTGGCACCTCGTGCAGGCCCTCGAACCGCGCATCCCGTACCGCCGCATGGTCTTCGGCGAGATCACCCGCGAGGCCATCCAGCAGGCCGTGCAGGAGCTGCGCGACATCGACGACCGCCTCGTCGACGCCCAGGAGACCCGCCGCATCCTGGACCGCCTCTACGGCTACGAGCTGTCCCCGGTGCTGTGGCGCAAGGTCCGCGCGGGCCTGTCCGCCGGGCGCGTGCAGTCGGTGGCGACGCGCCTGTGCGTCGAGCGCGAGCGGGAGCGGATGGCGTTCGTCGCCGCCGGCTACGCCGACATCACCGGCACCTTCCAGCCCGAGGGCGACAGCGCCTTCTCCGCGAAGCTGTCGCAGGTCGAGGGCCGTCGCGTGGCCTCGGGCCGCGACTTCCACGACGACGGCACGCTGAAGACGCAGAACGTCGCGCACCTCGACGTCGCGGCCGCCGAGGCCATCGTCGCGGGGCTGCAGGACGCGCAGTTCGCCGTCCGCGGGGTCGAGGAGAAGCCGTACACCCGCCGCCCGGCGGCGCCGTTCATCACCTCCACGCTCCAGCAGGAGGCCTCCCGCAAGCTGCGGCTGAACGCCCGGCAGACGATGCGGACCGCACAGGGCCTGTACGAGCGCGGCTACATCACGTACATGCGCACCGACTCGATCCAGCTGTCGGCGCAGGCGCTGGCCGCGGCCCGCTCGCAGGCCCGGGAGCTGTACGGGCCCGAGTACGTGCCGGACTCCCCGCGCAACTACACCTCGAAGGCGAAGAACGCGCAGGAGGGCCACGAGGCGATCCGCCCGGCGGGGGAGAACTTCCGCACCCCCGCGCAGGTCTCCGGGGAGCTGCGCGGCGACGAGTTCCGCCTGTACGACCTCATCTGGAAGCGGACCGTCGCCTCCCAGATGCACGACGCGCGCGGCACCACCGCGACCGTCCGCCTGGGCGCGACGACGGCCGACGGCCGCGACGTCGAGTTCTCCGCCTCCGGCACCATCATCACGTTCCGCGGGTTCCTCGCCGCCTACGAGGAGGGCCGCGACGCCACCCGCGACGACGAGGGCTCCGGCGACGACGACCGCCGCCTGCCGCAGGTCGCCGCGGGCGACCGGCTCACCGCGCGGGACCTGGCCGCCGACGGCCACGAGACGACCCCGCCGGCCCGCTACACCGAGGCCAGCCTCATCAAGACGTTGGAGGAGAAGGGGATCGGGCGCCCCTCGACGTTCCAGTCGATCATCTCGACCATCGTCGACCGCGGGTACGTCTGGTACAAGGGCTCGGCCCTGGTCCCGAGCTGGCTGGCGTTCGCGGTGACGCGGCTGCTGGAGGAGCACTTCCCCAAGCTCGTCGACTACGACTTCACCGCCGAGATGGAGAACGACCTCGACGCGATCAGCCGCGGTGAGGCCGAGCGCGTCGACTGGCTGACGCGGTTCTACTTCGGCGCCGACGGCCCGGCCAACGGTTCCGCGCCCGCCGCGCCGGACGCCTCCGGCCCCGCCGGGGGCGCGGCCGCCGAGCTCGACGGCATCAAGGGCCTGGCCGACGACCTCGGCGCCATCGACGCGCGGGAGATCTCCACGGTCCCCATCGGCGAGGGCATCGTCCTGCGGGTGGGCCGGTACGGCCCGTACCTGGAGGGCCCGGACGCCGAGACGGGGGAGCTGCTCAAGGCCTCGGTGCCCGAGGACGTCGCCCCCGACGAGATGACCGTCGCCAAGGCGCGCGAGCTGCTGACCTCCCAGTCCGACGGGGACCGCGTGCTGGGGCAGGACCCCGCGTCGGGCCGCACGGTCGTCGCGCGGGTGGGCCGGTACGGCCCGTACGTCACCGAGCTGATCGAGGACGAGCCGGCGCCCGAGCCGGCCGCCGAGGGGGCGCCGAAGAAGCGCACCGCGAAGAAGGCGGCGAAGGCCAAGCCGCGCACGGGGTCGCTGTTCAAGGACATGTCGGTCGAGACCGTCACCCTGGAGCAGGCCCTGCAGCTGCTGTCCCTGCCGCGCGTCGTGGGCGCCGACCCCGAGTCCGGCGACGAGATCACCGCGCAGAACGGCCGCTACGGTCCGTACCTGAAGAAGGGCACGGACTCGCGGTCCCTGGAGAACGAGGACCAGCTCCTCACCATCACGCTGCCGGAGGCGCTGGCGATCTACGCCCAGCCCAAGACGCGGCGCGGTGCGGTGGCCAAGCCCCCGCTCAAGGAGCTCGGTCCCGACCCCGAGTCCGGACAGCCGATCGTCGTCAAGGACGGCCGCTTCGGCCCGTACGCGACGGACGGCACGACCAACGCCACGCTGCGCAAGGACGACGACCCCGAGACGCTGACGCTGGAGCGCGCCGCCGAGCTGCTCGCCGAGAAGCGGGCCAAGGGGCCGGTGAAGAAGACGGCCAAGAAGGCCGCCGCGAAGAGGACGACGCCCGCGAAGAAGACCGCGGCGAAGAAGACGGCCGCGAAGAAGACGGCCGCCGCCGCGGAGTCCTGACCGACCCCGGGGCCGCCGCGCGCGGCCCCGGGGCCCGCTGCGGGAGCGGGGGGCTGTCGGCACCGGCAACTACCCTGACGTCGTGACTCCCCCCGCAGCCGCCCCCACCCCGACCCCGGAGGCGGCCGCACCCGACCACGACGTGCGGACCCTGCTGCGCGAGCACCCCGACTTCCGCCGCATGTGGCTCTCGCTCATGCTCTCCAGCTTCGGGGACTGGCTGGGGATGCTCGCCAAGCTGGGCACCGCGGCGAGCCTGACCCTGGGGGACTCGACGCGGACCAGCGTCGCGGTCTCCACCGTCTTCGTCCTGCAGCTGGCCCCGGCCGCGCTCCTGGGCCCGCTCGCCGGCGCCCTGGCCGACCGGCTGGACCGCCGGCTGACGATGGTCGTCGGCGACGTGCTCCGCTTCGCGCTGTTCGCCTCGATCCCGCTGGTCGGGAACCTCACGTGGCTGTTCGTGGCGACGCTGCTCATCGAGCTCGTCACCCTCTTCTGGGGCCCCGCCAAGGACGCCACCGTCCCGAACCTGGTCCCGGCGAACCGGCTGGAGGCCGCCAACCAGGTCAGCCTCGTCGCCACCTACGGCTCCGCGCCCGTCGCGGGCCTGGCATTCATCCTGCTGACCCTGCTCACGGGGGTCCTCGACAACGTCCTGCCCTTCCTGGCCGGTGGCCAGTCCGACCTGGCGATGTACGTCAACGCCCTGACCTTCCTCGTCGCCGCGGCCGTCATCTGGCGCCTGGACATCCCCCCGCGCCGGGCCGCGCCGCGCGAGGGCGGGCTCGCCCCGACGCTGGGGCGCGACATCGTCGAGGGCTGGCGGTTCGTCGGGAGGACGCCGCTGCTGCGCGGGCTCGTCCTGGGGATGCTCACGGCCTTCGCCGCCGGCGGGGTCGTGCTGGGGCTCGGCCGCGCCTTCGTCACGAGCCTGGGCGCGGGGGACCCCGGGTACGGCGTCGTCGTCATGGCCGTCTTCGCGGGGGTCGCCCTCGGTGTGTGGCAGGGGCCGCGCTGGCTCAGCGGGTTCAGCCGGCGCCGCACGTTCGGGCTGGCGCTGTCCCTGGCCGGGGTCTCCCTCGTGCTCGTCGCGCTGGTCGGCGACATCGTCGTCGCGGCCCTGTTCGTCGTGGCGCTGGGCCTGTTCACGGGGCTGGCGTACGTCTCGGCGTACACGCTGCTGGGCCTGGAGGTCGACGACGACGTCCGCGGCCGCACCTTCTCCTTCGTGGGCTCCAGCACCCGCGTCGTCGTCATCGCCGTCGTCCTCGTCGCCCCCTGGGTGGCGAACGCCCTGGGCGACCGGACGTTCGCGCCCAGCCCGCACTGGTCGGTCACCTACGCCGGGTCGGCCCTGACGATGGTCCTGGCGGGGGTCGTCACGACCGCCGCGGGCGTCGTGGCGTTCCGGCAGATGGACGACCGGCCCGGCACGAGCCTGCGCGCCGACCTCGTCCGGGCGTGGAAGCAGCGCGGGGAACCCGCCGCGCCCGCCGGGGAGCCGGCCGTCCGCGGCGGGGGCGGGTTCTTCCTGGCCCTGGAGGGCGGGGACGGGTCCGGCAAGACCACCCAGGCCCGGCTGCTCGCGGCCTGGCTGGAGGAGCTCGGGCACGAGGCCGTCGTGACCCGCGAACCCGGCGGGACGGCGACGGGCCGCGACGTGCGCGCGCTCCTGCTGGAGCACCGCGACGGGCCGCCGCTGAGCCCCCGCGCCGAGGCGCTGCTGTTCGCCGCCGACCGCGCCCAGCACGTCGCCGAGGTCGTCCGCCCCGGGCTGCGGCGCGGCGCGGTCGTGCTCACCGACCGGTACGTCGACTCCTCCCTGGCCTACCAGGGCGCCGGGCGCGACCTGCCCGCGAGCGAGGTCGAGACGCTGTCGCGCTGGGCCACCCAGGGGCTGCTGCCGGACCTGACCGTCGTCCTCGACGTCGACCCCACCACCGCCGCGCAGCGCCGCGCCGGCCGGGCCGCCGAGGACCGCGTGGAGGCCGAGCCCGGGGCCTTCCACGCCCGCGTGCGCGAGCAGTTCCTGCTGCTGGCGGCCCGCGCCCCCGAGCGCTACCTCGTCCTGGACGCCACGACGTCCCCGGAGGTCGTGCAGGCGAAGCTGCGCGAGCACCTGGCCCCGCTGCTGCCGGTCCCCACCGCGACGCGGGCGGCGGCCCGGTGAGCGTCTGGGACGACGTCGTCGGCCAGGGCCCGGCCGTGGAGGTCCTGACCCGGGCCGCGCGCGCCGCCCGCCACGGCACCCCCGGCATGACCCACGCCTGGCTGCTCACGGGCCCGCCGGGGTCGGGGCGTTCCACCGCGGCGCGCGCGTTCGCGGCGGCGCTGGCCTGCGAGGACCCCGCCGAGGTCGGCTGCGGGCGCTGCGGCGGCTGCCGGACCGCGGCCGCCGGGTCCCACGCCGACGTCACCGTCTTCACGACCGAGCACATGCAGATCCGCCGCGAGGACGTCGAGCCGCTCATCGCCACGGCCCAGCGGCGCCCGTCGGTGGCGCGGTGGCGGGTCGTGGTGATCGAGGACGCCGACCGCCTCAACCCCACCTCGGGGAACGTGCTGCTGAAGACCATCGAGGAACCGCCCGCGCAGACGGTCTGGCTGCTGTGCGCGCCCGCCGTCGACGACGTCCTGCCGACGATCCGCTCCCGGGCCCGGCACGTCCCGCTGCGCGTGCCGCCGGCCGACGCCGTCGCCGAGCTGCTCGTGCGCCGCGACGGCGTCGACCCCGTGATGGCGGCCTTCGCCGCCCGCGCCGCGCAGTCCCACGTGGGGCTGGCGCGCCGCCTGGCCCGCGACGAGGGGGCCCGCATCCGCCGCCGGGAGGTGCTGCGGCTGCCGCAGCGGGTCCGCGGCGTGGGGGAGGCGGTCATCGCCGCCGGTGAGCTCGTGGAGGTCGCGGCCGAGGAGGCCGGGTCGTCCACGTCCGAGCGCGACGCCCGGGAGAAGGCCGAGCTGCTGCGCGCGCTGGGGGCCGACGGCTCCGCGACCGTGCCGCCGGCGGTCCGGGCCCAGGTCCGGCAGCTGGAGGAGGACCAGAAGCGGCGCGCGCGCCGGCACCAGACCGACGTGCTGGACCGCGCCCTCGTGGACCTGCTGGGGCTGCTGCGCGACGTCCTCGTCGTGCAGCTGGCGGCGCCGGTCGACCTCGTGAACGCGGACATGACGGCCGAGGTGCGGGCCATGGCCGAGCGGTCCACCCCGCAGGAGACGCTGCGGCGCACCGACGCGGTCCAGCTCGCCCGCGAACGGCTGGCGCAGAACGTCGCGCCGCTGCTGGCCGTCGAGGCGCTGGCCCTCAGCCTGCGGCCCCCCGGCCCGGAGCAGTGACCTCACGTAACGTGACCCGCACCATGCGCACTCCCCGAGCCGTCAGCGCCCTCGCCGTCCTGGTCCTGGCCCTGTCGGGCTGCTCGGCGCTGGGCGCGTCGAGCCCGGACCCCCGACCCGTGGGCACCGCGACGGCCGTCGCGAGCGAGAACGCCACCGACCCCGCGCTCGCGGCGTTCTACGGCCAGCGGCTGCAGTGGGTCGACTGCTCGGGGGGTTTCGAGTGCACCCGGCTGACCGTGCCCGTCGACTACGCCGACCCGGCGGGCGCCACGGCGTCCCTGGCGGTGGTGCGGACGCGGACGGCGGCGGAGGGGGAGGACCGCCTCGGTTCCCTCGTGCTCAACCCCGGGGGGCCGGGGGCCTCGGGCGTGGAGTACGCGCGGGCCGCGCGCACCGTCGTCTCGCAGGACGTGCGCGACCACTTCGACGTCGTGGGCCTCGACCCGCGCGGGGTGGGGGAGTCGGACCCGCTGCGGTGCCTGCGCGACCGGCAGGTCGACCGGTTCCTCGCCACCGACCCCACCCCCGACGACCCGGCCGAGGTGCAGGCGCTGTCGGCGCGGACCACCGAGCTGGGGCGGGGGTGCGCGGCGTCGGGGGAACTGGCCGCGCACGTCGACACGCTGTCGGCGGCCAAGGACCTGGACGTGCTGCGCGCGGCCCTCGGCGACGACAAGCTGAACTACCTCGGCAAGAGCTACGGCACCTACCTCGGCGCCTGGTACGCCGAGCAGTTCCCGCAGCGCGTGGGGCGGTTCGTCCTCGACGGGGCCATCGACCCGGCCCTGAGCAGCGAGCAGCTCAACGCCGGGCAGGCCGCCGGGTTCGAGGTCGCGCTGCGCTCCTACGTGCGGGACTGCCAGAGCGGCAGGAACTGCCCGCTGACCGGCGGCGTCGACGACGGCGTCGCGCAGGTCCGGCGGTTCCTCGAGGGCCTGGACGCCGAACCCCTGCCCACGGGCACCGGCCGACCCCTCGGGCAGGGCCTGGGGTACCTCGCCGTGGCCAACCCGCTGTACGCGCCGCAGTTGTGGCCGCAGCTGTCGAAGGCGCTGAAGGCCGCGTTCGCCGGGGACGGCTCGGTGATGCTGGCCCAGGCCGACGCCTACACCCACCGGTCCGCGGACGGCAGGTACGCCGACAACTCCGCGACCGTCATCTACGCCGTGAACTGCCTGGACCGCGACGACGACGAGAGCGAGCCGCAGGTCGCCGCGGCCGTCGAAGAGTTCGCGCGGGACGCCCCGACGTTCGGCCCGTACCTGGCCTGGGGCGGGCTGGCGTGCACGAACTGGCCCGTGGCCCCCGTCGGCCAGGTCCGCCCGGTGCACGCGCAGGGCGCGGGCCCCATCGTCGTCGTCGGCACCACGCGCGACCCCGCGACCCCGTACGCGTGGGCGCGGAGCCTGGCCGGGGAACTGTCCTCGGGCCGGTTGCTGACGTACGACGGCGACGGGCACACGGCCTACGCGACGGGGTCGTCGTGCGTCGACTCCGCCGTCGACACGTACCTGATCGCCGGTACCGCCCCCGACGAGGGGACGACCTGCGACTGACCGCTGCCGGCGCACCGGGCCGGGCGTGGCCGTGGTGGGGGTGCGGGTTCCTCAGTCGTCCAGGTGGGCGCGTTCGCCGTCCCGGTCGAAGATCGACAGGACCTCCAGCGGCCCAGACCCCGGGGCCGCGCTGATCCGGTGCGGGACCATCGTGGAGAACTCCGCGGCCTGCCCCGGCCCCACGTCGACGACCCGGTCGCCGAGTTCGAGGCGGGCCCGGCCCGACAGCACGGTGAACCACTCGCGGCCGGGGTGGACGCGCAGCCCGTCCGACGGCGCCGGCGGGGTCCGGGAGGCGGCGAAGCGCATCTTGGCGACCGTCTGCCCGGCGACGGCGCGCTCGCGCGACAGCAGCCAGGTCGTGACCCCCGAGCGGTGCCGCGGTTCGGGGCGCAGCACGACGTCCTCGTCGTCGGTGGTGGCGACGAGGTCGTCGAGGGTGGTGCCGAGGGCGCGGGCGAGGGGGACCAGCTGGTCCAGGGCGATGCGCCGGCCACCGGTCTCCAGCCGGCTCAGCGTCGAGGCGCTCATGGAGCAGCGGGCGGCCAGGTTGTCCAGGGACCAGCCGCGGGCCAGGCGCAGGCCGCGGATCCGGCGGCGGATGAGGTCGTCGATGTCTTGCTCCACGCGCAAGATGCTATGCGCAGCGCGCACGAGCCTCCTACCGTGGACGTCATGAGCCACGGCCACACCCACCCCCCGGCCCACACCCAGGCCCACACCCACCGCGCCGGTCACGAGGACGGGCACCGGCGGGCTCTCGACCTCGATGCCCTCGTCTTCGGCGACCAGCTGACCGCCGTCCTCGACACCGTCCTCGCCGAGCTCGGCGACCGCACCCCCCACCGGGTCGTGGACCTGGGGGCCGGCACGGGCACCGGCAGCCGGCTGCTGCGCGACCGCCTCCCCGGCGCCGACCTCACGGCCGTCGACAACGACCCCGGGATGCTCACCCACCTGCGCGCGCAGGGGTTCACGGCGCTCGCCGCCGACCTCGACGACGGGTTCCCCGACCTTCCCGGCGTCGACCTCGTGTGGGCGTCCTCGTCCCTGCACCACGTCACCGACCCCGCCCCGCTGCTCACCGGGGCCCGGGCCGCCCTCGCCCCCGGCGGCGTCCTCGCCGTCGTCGAGGTCGAGGGCCTGCCCGCCTTCACCACCGACCCCGCCGAGGACCGCGCCCGCACCGCCGCCCTCGCCGCCGGCTGGAACCACCACCCCGACTGGACCGCGACCCTGCGGGCCGCGGGGTTCACCGTCCAGCGCCACGACGTCACGACGACGGCGGAGCCGTCGGCGGCCGCGCAGGAGTACGCCCGGCTGTGGCTGGAGCGGTATCTGCACCTCGACGGCGCCGACGAGGGTGGCGCGCTGACCGCGCTCCTGGCCGGTGACCTCGTCCTGAGCCCCCGCGCCACCCGGGCGCTGTGGCTCGCGCGCGCTGCGTCCTGACGAGCTGCGTCCTGACGGGGGGCGTCGCCCGTGGTGAGAGGACCCCGCCACGTCCTGTAGGCTCACTGTCCGTGCCCGCGAGGGCGCACGCACCACCAGCAGTGCCGCCTTAGCTCAGTCGGCCAGAGCGACGCACTCGTAATGCGTAGGTCCGGGGTTCGATTCCCCGAGGCGGCTCCACGAAGCCCCGCAGGTCACCGACCTGCGGGGCTCTTCGCTTCCCGGTCGCGGTGACCCCCGGAGGACGTGCGCCCTCGTGGTGCTCGCTGCCACCGACCCGCCGGCGGTGCACTGGAACACGCGCGCCTGCGCCGGGTCAGGTCGTCGTACCCGGCGGCCGCCGGGACGGCGGTCACCTCGTCCTCCACCGCGCCTCTCCCAGCGGTTCCGCACCTGGCCTGCCGGCCCTTGACGACGCGGTTCGCCGCGCGCAACATGATCAGGCACTCCCACCGGTTGCCGGAGGCCGGGGCGGACCGCGACGAACTGCGCCGGACCGTCCACACCGGGCGGACGGCACCGGCCGACCTGCTGACGACGCCGGCACCGCAGGAGCGGGGACGCCCCTCGCCGTGCACCGACCGGCGGGTCCGCGACGTGGCGGCGCACGCGACCCCCTCACCCCGGACGGGGCTCACGCAGGTGCCCGCCGCCCCGCCTCCCGCGCCCTCTCAGCACCCCGTCGCACCAGCGTTCCGCACCGGTCCGGTCGTTCCCCCTGGAGGTCGTCATGACGTACGGCATCGTCGTAGAGGTCGCAGCACCGGCCGAGGCCTACGACGCGATCCACAGCGCCGTCGTGCGCGAGTCCGGCCCTCGCGTCGACGGTCTGCTCCTGCACGTCTGTCGCAGCATCGACAGCGGTTTCCAGGTGATCGAGGTGTGGAACTCCCGGGAGGAGTGCGACCGGTACACCGCGCAGGTGCTCGGCGAGGTGATGGGTGCAGTGCTCGGGCAGTACGGGCGGGAAGTCGGCCCCCCGGTGGTGCAGGAGTTCGACGTGCGCGGCCTGGTCCTCCCCGCGGCCGGGATCGCTCGCTGACCCCGGCGGCGAGCTCCGCCCAGAACCTCTCGACCTCCTCCAGCGTCTCCGCGCGGACGCAGAGGCGGAACGGTTCGCTGGTGGTGGTCGTCCCGTTCCCACGGCGCGTGGTGACCTCGTCGCGACCGCCTCGACGGTCGACGCGTCGTAGCCGACGTCGGCGAGGACGTCCAGGGTCGCGTCGAGGAGGGCGACGGCGCAGGTGGGGTCCCGCTCGCCGCCCCGACCCGCTCCCCGGGGGGCGGGGAGCGGGCCGGGCGGGTCAGGACGGGCTCAGAACGGGTAGTGCGGCAGGTCGCCGCGCACCGTGACCCACTGCACCTCGGTGAACGCCTCGAGGTTGGCCTCGGCGCCGCCGTGGCGGGAACCGGTGCCGGAGTAGCCGACCCCGCCGAAGGGGGCGAGCGCCTCGTCGTTGACGGTCTGGTCGTTGATGTGGACCAGCCCCGAGGGGATCCGCTCGGCCAGGGCCAGGCCCTTCATGACGTCCTTGGTGAGGATGCCCAGCGACAGGCCGTACTCGGTGCCCGAGGCCAGCCGCACGGCCTCCTCCACGTCGCCGAAGGCCACCACGGGCGCGACCGGCCCGAAGATCTCCTCGGCGTAGGCGGGGGCGGTCTCGGGGACGCCGGACAGCACGGTGGGCCGGTAGAAGAGCCCCTCGTAGGTGCCGCCGGTGCGCAGCCGGGCCCCGGCCTCGACCGAGGCGGTGACCACGCCGTGGATGCGGTCGCGCTGGCGGGCGTCGATGAGCGGGCCCACGGCGACGTCGTCGCCGGCGGGGTCGCCCACCGGCAGCCGCTCGGCGTGCTCGGCGAGGGCGGCCGCGTAGTCGTCGGCGATGCCCGCCGCCACGAGGTGCCGGCTGGTGGCCATGCAGATCTGCCCGGCGTGGTTGAAGGACCCGAACGCGCCCACCGAGACGGCCTGCTCCAGGTCCACGTCGTCCAGGACGATCAGCGCGCTGTTCCCGCCCAGCTCCAGGTGGACCCGCTTGAGCCGGTCCGCGGCGGCGCGGGCGATCTGCTTGCCGGCCGCGGTGGACCCGGTGAAGGCGATGACGGGGATCCGGGGGTCCTCCACCAGGGCGCCCCCGACGTCGGCGCCGCCGGGCAGGACGTGGAACAACCCCTCCGGCAGCCCGGCCTCCTCGAAGATCCGCGCCAGCACCACGCCGCCGCAGACCGCGGTGCGGGGGTCGGGTTTGCAGACGACGGCGTTGCCCAAGGCCAGGGCGGGGGCGATGGCCCGCACCGACAGGATGACCGGGGCGTTGAACGGGGCGATGACGCCGACGACGCCGACGGGCAGCCGGCGGGCCAGGGACAGCCGCGGCTGGTTCGAGCGCAGGACCTGCCCGTGGGGGTGGGAGGCGAGGGCCGCCGCCTCCCAGCACTCCTCGGCGGCCACGTCGCGGGTCTGGAACCGGGCGAAGGGGCGGATCGCGCCGGACTCGCGCACGATCCAGTCGTCGATCTCGTCGCCGTGCTCCACGAACAGCTGCGCGGCGCGGCGCAGCACCCGGGCCCGCTCGTCGTAGGGCCGGGCCGCCCACTCCCGCTGGGCCTGCTGCGCGGTGAGGGCCGCGCGCTGCACGTCCTGCGCCGAGGCGGCCCCCACAGCGGCCAGGACCTTCCCGGTGGCCGGTTCCACGGCGTCGTACTCCCCGCCGGAGCCGGTCACCCAGCCCCCGGAGTAGACCTTCCCCTGCCACGTCCTCGGCTCGAGCAGCATCTGCGCTGTCCCTCCTGTCGTCCTGCGGCGCGTCGTCGTCGGGCGCCGTCCACGTGCGAACCCCCGGCCGGTGCTCGGGAGGGGGCTGCCCGCCCCCTCCGGCCCCGCCCGGGTCGCTCGCGCACTCTGCGGGAGCCGCCGCCGAACCGCCAGTCGTCCTCCCGCCCAGCGGAAGAGCGGACCCCTCAGCGGGGGACGCGGCTCCACGCCAGCGCGATGACCCGCGCGGCCCGGTCGGCGGCGCGGCGACGGCACGCGCGGACGTTCAGCACCGCACCGGCCACGGCCGCCCCGCACGCCAGCGCGCGCCCGAGCCCGGGCAGGCCGGTCGCGCCGTCGCCCAGGAGGGCGACCCCCACCAGGTCCAGGGCGAGCACCAGCAGGGCCCCCGCCACGAACCCCGCCAGGGCCCCCACGGCCAGCGCCCCCGCCCGCCGGCCGGTCCCGGCCTCGTCCTGCACGAGCAGCGGCCACCCGGCCGGCACCGGACCCCACTCGGGTTCCGGCTGCCAGTCGGCCGGCGGGATCCACGCGGTGTTCACGTGCGGCCAGTTCGGCGGCGGGTTGAACCTCACGGCCGGACCGTAGGCCCGCCCGGGCCGCCGCCGGGACCGAACGGGCCCCGCGTCACCGGGACGGCCCCCGCGCGACCCTGCCGGTGAGGTGCGCTCACCGGCTGCGACGGCACCCTGCGAAACTGCCCCACCGTGCTGACCGACCTGCTCGACCCCGCCGCCCACGCCGACCACTGGCTGTGGGCGCTGTGCGTGCTGCTCGCCGCCGTCGTCGTGGGGGCGGTCCTGCCGGTCCTGCCGACGGGGGCGGTCGTCTCGGCCATGGCCGCCCTGGGCCACCACCGGTCCTGGCTGTCCCTGGGGGAGGTCGTCGTCGTCGGCGCCGCCGCGGCCTACGTCGCCGACCTGGTCCTCTACGCGCTGCTGCTGCGCGGGGCGCACACCGGGCCCGGGCGCTCCCTGCGCCGGCGGGCCGAGCGGTACGGGCACCTCGACGAGCTCGGCGAGCGGCTGGCCCGCCACGACGTCGGCACCCTCGTCACGTCCCGGCTGCTGCCGGGGGCCCGCGTGCCCGTCCTGGTCGCCGCGGCCGCCGCCGAGTACCCCGTCGCCCGGTTCGCCGTCGCCGACGTCGTGCCCGCCGCGAGCTGGGCGCTGGCGTACTCGGTGCTCGGGCTCGCCGGGCGCGGGGTCAGCGACCGGCCCTGGGTGGGTGCCGCGGTGGCCGTCGCGCTCGGGTTCGCGGCCTCGGGCGCCGTCAGCCTCGCGCGGCGGCTGCGGTCGCGCTGAGCTGCGCGGCCAGCTGCTCGGCCGGCAGCGGCCGGGACAGCCAGAAACCCTGCGCCGCGTCGCAGTCGGCGGCGCGCAGCGCCTCCAGCTGCCCCGCCTCCTCCACGCCCTCGGCCACCACGCCCAGGGAGAAGCTGTGCGCGGCGCCGATGACGAGCCGCACCAGGTCGGTGTGCGCGTCTTCGTGGGAGGCCACGAAGCTGCGGTCGATCTTCAGCGTGTCCACCGGCAGCCGGGACAGCTGCCCGATCGAGGTGTAGCCCGTCCCGAAGTCGTCCAGCGCCACCCGCACGCCCAGGGCCCGCAGCGCGCGCAGGTGCTCGCGGGCGGTGGGCTCGTCGAACAGCACCGTCTCGGTGATCTCGACCGTCAGCCGCTCGGGCACGATCCCGGCCCCGGCGCAGGCCAGCGCGACGTCGCCCAGCAGCCGCGGCTGGGCCAGGTGCCGGCCCGAGACGTTCACGGCGGCGTTGACGCCCGCGAGCTCACCGCCGTCCGCGTCCCAGGCGGCGAGCTGCTCGGCGGCCCGCGACAGCGCCCAGCGCCCCACCTCGCACACCAGGTCGGAGTCCTCGGCGACGGGCACGAACGCGTCGGGGCCCACGAGCCCGTGCCCGGGCCGGTCCCACCGCACGAGCGCCTCGACGGACCGCACGGCGCCGGTGCGCAGGTCCACGACGGGCTGGTAGTGCAGGACGAGCTGGCCGGCGTCGAGCCCGGCGCGCAGCGCGCCCTCCAGCTGGGTGCGCCGGGCGATGTCCCGGCGCAGGGCGTCGTCGAAGACCGCGACCGTCCCGCGGCCGGCGGCCTTGGCGCGGTAGGCGGCGGCGTCGGCCTCCAGCAGCAGGCGCTCGGCCGAGCCGCCGCCGGCGGGGCTGACCGCCACCCCGACGCTGGCGCCCACCCGCACCCGCACCCCGGCGTGCCGGCCCGACAGCTCCACGGGCGCGCTGACGGCGGCGATGACGCGGGTGCCGAGGTCGACGAGGCGGGCCTCGTCGTCGACGTGCTCGACCACGACGACGAACTCGTCCCCGCCCAGCCGCGCCGGGGCGTCCCCGCCGCGCAGGGCCCCCGCCATCCGGCCCGCCACGACGCGCAGCAGCTCGTCGCCGGCGGCGTGCCCGTGGGTGTCGTTGACGGTCTTGAAGTGGTCCAGGTCGACGAACAGCAGGCCCACCCGCCCGTCGTGGCGGGTGCTGCGGGCCAGGGCCGCCGCGACGAGCTCGGTGGCGTGCGTCCGGTTCGGCAGCCCGGTCAGCGCGTCGTGGGAGGCCTGGTGGGCCAGGACCTCCTGCAGGAGCTCGCGCTCGCGCAGCGCGCCGACCATCTGCAGCACCGAGGCGTGCACGACCTCCCCGAGCGGGCCGTGCACGGGCCGGCGCACGACCTCGGCGTCCAGCGCCCCGTCGGCCACGGCCCGGGCCTGGTCGCGCACGCGCCGCAGGTTGTCCACGGCCGCGGCCAGCCCCCGGGCCACGGTCCGGACCTCCAGGGGCCCGGACTCCTCGACGTTGACGAGGTCGCCGTCGCTGACCGAGCGCGCCTGCTCGGCCAGCCGGCGCAGCGGCACCGCGACCCAGCGGCGCAGCAGCAGGGCCGCGGCCAGCGTGCCGGCGACGATGAGCGAGCACAGGCCCACGAGCAGCCCCAGGGCCCGGCGGGCCGCGGCGGCCGGTTCCCGGGCCCGGTCCACGGCCCGCTCGCCGGTGGCGCGGACGAGGGTGCGCAGCGCCTCGTCGCGCGTGCCGTTGGCCGTCGTCAGGCCCACCAGCTGCGCCGGGGTGGGCGCCGCCCCGCCCAGCGCGGCGGCCTGCAGCGGGGCGTCCAGGGCGGCCGCGGTGGGGGCGGTGGCCGCGAGCCAGTCGTCGCGGACGGCGGGGGAGGCCTGCTCCAGCACCTCCACCGAGGCGTTGCGGTACCCGCCCCAGGCGGTGAGGAAGGCGTCCCGGTCGCCGGTGCCCCCCGTGCCCGCCGTGCCCGCCGTGCCCGCCGTGCCCGCCGCGGAGCGGACCGCGTCGGCGAGGAACAGCGGCACCTCGACGCTCGCCAGCGCCGAGGCCCGCGAGACCAGGCGCAGGTCCAGGACGGCGCGGGTGCCGGCGTCGTCGAGGCCGGCGATCCGGGAGGCGGCGAGGAGGTCCCCGACGCGGGTGGTCAGGTCGGCGGCGACGGCCTGGTAGCCGGCGAAGACGACGCTGAGGTCGGCCCCGTCGGCCGAGCGGGCCCGCAACCCCGCCACGGTCGCCGCGACCCGGTCGGCGGTCCGCCGCGCGGCGGTGGAGCGGGCGGCGGCCAGGGCCTCGTCGGTGCCGGCCCGCACGGTGCCCAGCTGCGCGGCGAGGGCGGGCCCGGCGACCACCGACAGCGAGGAGACGGTGCCGGCGTCGACGCCCACGGACGTCGCGCTGGCCGGGTCCCGCAGGACGGCCTGGCCCAGCACGGGCACGACCTCGCGGGCGACGGCGGCGCGGACGGCGTCGAGGGCGACGGCGGCGCGGACGGCGTCGGCGGCCTGCCCGGCGGCCCGGGCGCGCCCGGCCTGGTCGTCGACGGCGTACGCCATGAGGCCGACCAGCCCCACGACCGGGGCCAGGACCAGGACCAGGAGGCTGCGGTGCAGGGTGGCGGGCCGGCGCCGGTGACGGCGACCGGGGCGCCGCCGGGGGCGGGACCGCAGCACGAACGCTCCTTCGGGGAGTCACTCACCGTGTGGTGTTCCCCGCAGCGTGTCACGAAATGGTCCCGCGTCCGACGGGGACCCGGCCCGGGCCCCCGTCGGCGGGGCCGTCGTCAGGGCTTCAGCAGCACCTTGAGGGCGCCCCGGCGCGCGCTCAGCTCGTCCAGGGCCGCCCCGGCGTCGGCCAGGTCGAACTCGTGGGTGATGAGCGGGCTGGGGTCCAGGACCCCGGCGGAGAAGGCGCGCACCGCGTAGGCCCACGCCCGGGTGGGGGCCCCGAAGACCGTCAGGACGTGGACGTTGCGCGAGACCAGGTCGAGGGAGGACAGGTCGTCGTGGTCCTCGGCGGGGATGCCGGTCAGGACCACCCGCCCCCCGCGACGGGCCAGGCCCACGGCGGTCCGGGCGATGCCGGGGACCCCGGCGGCCTCGACGACGGCGTCGAACGTGGCGTCCAGCGTGCTCACGTCGCCCGTGTAGTGGGCCGCGCCGCACCGCTCGGCCAGCTCCCGGCGCTCGTCGTTGTGGTGCACGACGGTGACCTGCGCCCCGGCGCCCTTGAGCAGCTGCACGCACAGCAGCCCCAGGGTCCCGGCGCCGACGACGGCGACCTTCGACCCCACGCTGACGTCGGCGAGCAGGACGGCCTCGGCCACGCACGCGGCCGGCTCGATCCCGGCGGCCGCGCGCAGGTCGGCCCCCTCGGGCAGGACGTGCAGGTAGCGGGCGGGCAGCGTCAGCCACGTGGCCCAGCCGCCGGGCAGGGTGAACCCGGTCTCCTCGTACTCCTGCGGCCAGCCCTCGGTGTCGCCCTCCAGCGAGGCGGGGGTCCCCTCGGCGGTGCGGATGCCCTGGCCGACGACGGCGCGGCCCACGAGGGACTGCGGCACGCCCGCGCCGACGGCCGCGACGGTGCCGGACCACTCGTGGCCCGCGACGACGGGGTAGCGGACGAACTCGGCCGGGCGGGTGCCGGCGAACACCTCGCGGTCGGACCCGCAGATGCCGCAGTAGGCGACCTGGACCAGCGCCTCGCCCGGGCCCGGGTCAGGGGTGACGGTGTCGAGGAGTTCGAGGGTGCCGGGCTCGCTGATCTGGACGGCGCGGCCGGTGCGTTGCGTCATGGGCGCAAGGTATCCGGTCCGGCGGGGGTGACCCGACGCGGTGCGGGCGGCTCAGGCGGCCGGGCCCTGCGCCCGCTCGATGACCTCGCTGAGGGCGGCGACGAGCCGCTGGGCCTCGGGCAGCGACAGCTGCGCGATGTCGCCGATGAAGACGCGGGGACCGAAGCGGCGCAGGACGGTCTGGCCGTTCTCGGCGTAGGCGAGGTCGGTGGACTCCAGGCGGACGGGGCAGGGGCGCTCGGCGCCCTCGTCCCCCTCCAGCGGGACCACGCGGGCCTCGAAGCTGTGCAGCCAGCCGCCCTCGACCTCCAGGCCGCGGGCCGCCCAGGCCGGGGCGTCCCAGCGGATGACCTGCAGGTCGTCGTCGGTCACCGGGGCGGGGGCGCCCGCGGGGGTGCGCTGGTCGTCCATCGATGCTCCACAACTGAGTAGTAGGTGCTCAAGGATGCTGCTGAACGTGAGCGATTAATCGCACAGAGTCGCGAGGCTAGCCTGCCAGACCCTCGGTGATTTCGCCGCGTGTTCACAGGAACACTCTCAGTCGATCATGTGGAGACCTGGACCGTCCGTCCGGAGGTCGTCCCCAGGAGCGAGTTGCCCTCGCGTTCACCGCGGCGGCACCATCGGGACGTGCTCCCGACGCTGGTGGTGCTCGACCCGTTCTGGCCGAGCCGACGCGCGTACCTCTTCGACGGGCTGTGTCGGCGCCCCTAGTCGTTCCCCCGACGTGCCCGACACCCACCCGCGACGACCGAGGACCCACCGTGAGCGACGAGACCACCCCTGCCTGGAAGTTCGAGACCCTCCAGGTGCACGCCGGCCAGACGCCCGACCCCGCGACCGGGGCCCGCGCCCTGCCGATCTACCAGACGACGAGCTACCAGTTCCGCGACACCGACCACGCCGCGGCGCTGTTCGGCCTGACCGAGCTGGGCAACATCTACACGCGGATCATGAACCCGACCCAGGACACCGTCGAGCAGCGCATCGCCGCGCTCGAAGGCGGCGTCGGGGCCCTGCTGGTCGCCTCCGGCCAGGCCGCCGAGACCCTCGCGATCCTCAACATCGCCTCCGCCGGCGACCACGTCGTCTCCAGCCCGCGGCTGTACGGCGGGACGTACAACCTCTTCCACCACACCCTGCCCAAGATGGGCATCTCGGTCACCTTCGTCGCCGACCCCGACGACGCCGCCTCCTGGGCCGCGGCCGTGCGCCCGGAGACCAAGCTGTTCTACGGCGAGACCATCTCCAACCCCGCCGGGGACGTCCTGGACATCGAGACCGTCGCGGGCGTCGCCCACGAGCACGGCGTCCCGCTCGTCGTCGACAACACCATCGCCACGCCCTACCTCGTGCGGCCCTTCGAGCACGGCGCCGACATCGTCGTGCACTCGGCGACGAAGTACCTCGGCGGGCACGGCACGTCCGTGGCCGGCGTCGTCGTCGACTCCGGCCGCTTCGACTGGACGGCCTCGGACCGCTTCCCCGGCCTGACCGCGCCCGACCCCAGCTACCACGGCGTCGTCTTCACCGACGCCGTCGGGCAGCTCGCGTACCTGATCAAGCTGCGCGTGCAGCTCCTGCGCGACCTCGGCCCCGCCGTCTCGCCCTTCAACGCCTTCCTCATCGCCCAGGGCCTGGAGACGCTGTCGCTGCGCGTGGAGCGGCACGTCGAGAACGCCGGGGAGGTCGCGCGGTTCCTCGAGGCGCGCGACGACGTCCTGTCGGTGAACTGGGCCTCGCTGCCCTCCTCGCCCTGGCACGCCCAGGCCCGCAAGTACGCCCCGAAGGGCTCCGGGGCCGTGCTGGCCTTCGAGATCGCCGGGGGCCTGGCGGCCGGCAAGGCGTTCGTCGACGCCCTCGTCCTGCACAGCCACGTCGCCAACATCGGCGACGTCCGCTCCCTCGTGGTCCACCCGGCCTCCACGACCCACAGCCAGCTCAGCGAGCTGGAGCAGCTCGCCTCCGGCGTCACGCCGGGCCTGGTCCGCCTCGCCGTGGGCGTGGAGAACATCGAGGACATCCTCGCCGACCTGCGCACCGGCTTCGCCGCGGCAGCCGCCGCGGTGCCCTCCGGCGCGTCCGTCTGAACCGCCCGCGTCGGGGACACTGGAGGAGCAGCGCAGGGCGAGGAGGAGCGGTGGTCGTCGACGTGGGTGTGGGTTCGCGCGAGCTGGCGGAGGACGTCCCGGCGCAGGTGGCGCGCGCGCTGACGCCCGCGGCGCCCCCGGCCTCCGGCGGCTGGCACGACGGTGACCCCGTCGGGCGCCGGCGGTTCGCCGACGTCGGGGACCTGCCCCTGCAGCTCGGCGGGGTCCTGCCGCAGGTCCGGCTGGCCTACGAGACGTGGGGCGAGCTCGACGCGGACGGCTCCAACGCCGTCCTCGTCGAGCACGCCCTGACCGGCGACTCCCACGTCAGCGGCGAGGCCGGCCCCGGCCACCCCACGGCCGGCTGGTGGTCGGCCCTCGTCGGCCCCGGCAAGGCCCTCGACACGCGCCGCTGGTTCGTCGTCGCGGCCAACGTCGTCGGCGGCTGCCAGGGCTCCACCGGGCCCTCCTCCCCGCGACCGGGCACCACCCGCCCGTGGGGCTCGGCCTTCCCCCGGATCACCGTCGCCGACCAGGTCGCGGCCGAGGCCCGCCTCGCCGACGCCCTGGGGATCGCCCGCTTCGCCGCCGTCATCGGCGGGTCGATGGGCGGGATGCGGGCCCTGGAGTGGGCCGCGGCCCACCCCGGCCGGGTGGGCGCGTCGCTGGTGCTGGCCTCCGCGGCGGCCTCCACCGCCGACCAGATCGGCGGGCAGAGCGCCCAGATCACCGCGATCGTCAGCGACCCCGGCTGGCGCGGCGGCGACTACCACTCCGCGCCCGACGGGCAGGGCCCGCACGTGGGCCTGGGTCTGGCCCGCCGCCTCGCGCACCTGTCGTACCGGACCGCGGCCGAGCTCCAGGCCCGCTTCGGCCGCGAGGCGCAGTTCGGCGAGGACCCGCTGTCCCCCGAGGGCGCGGGCCGCTACGCCGTGCAGAGCTACCTGGACCACCACGCCGACAAGCTCGTGCGCCGCTTCGACGCCGGGTCCTACGTCGCGCTGACCGACGCCATGAACACCTGGGACGTCGGGCTGGGCCGCGGCGGCACCGAGGCCGCGCTCGCCGCGGTCACGACGCCGCTGGTCGTCGTGGCCGTCGACTCCGACCGGCTCTACCCCGTCGCGGACTCCCAGCGGATCGTCGACGCGGCCCCGGCCGTCGTCGGGGGCCTGCGGGTGGTGACGTCCTCCTCCGGGCACGACGGGTTCCTGCTGGAGGCCGCGCAGATCGAGCCGCTGGTGGCCGAGACCCTCGCCCTCGGCCGCCGCTGACCCCGGGCCGGCACGGACCCGACGGGCCCGGACGGACCACGACGGCCGGGGACCGCTCCGCGGAGCGGTCCCCGGCCGTCGGGTCGGGTCGGGCTGGGCCAGGTCGGGTCAGGCGGGGACGGCGGCCTGGTCCCGCACGTCGGTGGCCGCCTCGCGGGAGGGGTCCATCGACGTCTCGTCGAACGGGCGCCGCCCGGCGAGCACCTCCGTGAGCTGCTCGCGGTCCAGCGTCCCGGTCCAGGTGGCGATGACGAGGGTCCCCACCGTGTTGCCGATGAAGTTCGTCACCGCGCGGGCCTCGGACATGAACCGGTCGATGCCCACGATGAGCCCCACCCCGTCCAGCAGCGCCGGCTTGTGCGAGGCCAGCCCACCGGCCAGCGTCGCCAGACCCGCCCCGGAGACCCCCGCGGCGCCCTTGGAGGCGATGACCATGAACAGCAGCAGCGACACCTGCTCACCGACCGACATGGGCTGCCCCAGCGAGTTCGCGATGAACAGCGACGCCATCGTCAGGTAGATCGCGGTGCCGTCGAGGTTGAACGAGTACCCCGTGGGGACGGTGATGCCCACCGTCGAGCGGTGCACCCCGGCGTGCTCCATCTTGGCGATGAGCCGCGGCAGCGCCGTCTCGGAGCTGGAGGTGGAGACGATGAGCAGCAGCTCGCGGGCCACGTACCGCAGGACCTTGAAGAGGTTCAGCTTGGCCACGACCCGCAGCAGCAGGCCCAGGACGACGACCACGAACAGCGCGCACGTGACGTAGAACCCGGCCATCACCGTCGCCAGCGCCTTCAGCGCGTCCGCGCCGGTCTCGCCGACGACGGCCGCGATCGCGCCGAACGCCCCGACCGGGGCGGCCCACATGACCATCGCCAGCACCTTGAAGACGACCTTCTTGATCGTCTCGACCGCCTGCAGCGCCCGCTGCCCCGCCTCGCCGAGGCCCTGCAGGGCGAACCCGACGAGCAGGGCCACGAACAGCGCCTCCAGGACCGAGCCGTCGGTCAGGGCCGAGAACAGCGACGTCGGGATGATCCCCAGCAGGAAGTCGACCGACCCGCCGCTCTCGTGCGCGGTCTCGGCCAGCTTCGCGCCCTGCCCGCGCAGGTCGTCGGTCAGCTGCAGGTTCGTCACCGGCAGCAGGTTCCCCACGACCAGGCCGATGACGAGCGCGAAACCGCTCATCACCAGGAAGTACAGCAGCGCCGTCCCGCCGACCCGGCCGACCTTGGCCGCGGCGCGCACCGAGCCGATGCCGAGCACGATCGTGCAGAAGATGACCGGCGCGATCATCATCTTCACGAGGGCCACGAAACCGGTGCCCAGCGGTTTGAGGTCCTTGCCGACGTCGGGGAACAGCAACCCCACGCCGATGCCCAGGGCGACCGCCACGATGACAGCCAGGTACAGGAAGTGCGTGCGGTCCTTCTTCGTGCGGTTCAGAGCGCCAGTGCTCATGGGACCCTCTCAGGACGTCGGGAGCGGTTCTGGAGGTGATGGTGGTCACGTCAGCCCCGCGGTGGCCCGCTTCCGGTCGTTTCGTCCACCGGACCGGGCGCCGGGCCGGTCGTCGCGCCGGTCGTCGCCCAGGGCGTCGGACAGGGCAGAGGCACTGGACGCTGGCCTCCCGCGTCCTCGTCCTGCAGCTGCTCGTCGTCCTGCTCGTCGTCGTCGGCGCCACCGCCGCCCTCGGCTGGCAGCTGCGCACCGACACCCGCCGCGACGCGACCGTCGAGGTCACCGACGTCGCGGCCGCCGTGGCGCAGGCCCCCGACGTCCGCGACGGCCTCGCCGACCCCGCCACCGCCGACCGCGCCGCCATCGCCGCCCACGTCGAGGCCGTCCGGCGGGCCACGGGCGTGTACTTCATCACCGTCATGGACCGCGACCGCATCCGCTGGACCCACCCCGACCCCTCGCGCATCGGCGGGCGGTTCGTCGGGCACGCCGACGCCGCCCTCGCCGGCGGCCGCGTCGTGGAGACCTACACCGGCACCCTCGGCCCGTCCGTGCGCGCCGTGCTGCCGATCCGCGCCCGGGTCGACGGCAGGGACGGGGTGGTCGTGGGGGCCGTCGCCGTCGGCGTCGCGACCCGCTCCGTCACGGCCGACCTGCTCGACCGCCTGCCCGTCCTGCTCCTGGCCCTCGCCCTGGCGCTGGCCCTGTCCGTCGTGGGCAGCTGGGCCCTGTCCCGCTGGGTCCGCCGCCGCACCCACGGCCTGGAACCGGCCGACCTCACCCGGCTGTGGGAGGTCAACGACGCCGTCCTGCACTCCCTGCGCGAAGGGCTCGTCGTCGTCGACCCCGCCGGCCGCCAGCAGGTCGTCAACGACGAGGCCCGCCGCCTGCTGCCCTCCCGCGACGACGGCACCCTCGACGTCCCGCCCGCGCTGCAGCGCCTCCTGGGCTCCGGCGAGGACGTCGTCGACGACGTGCAGGTCACCGACGACCGCGTCCTCGTCGTCAGCCGCCAGGACGCCCGCTGGGAGGGGCGCCGCGTCGGCACCGTCGTCACCCTGCGCGACCACACCGAGCTGCAGGCCCTGACGCGCGACCTCGACGCCGTGCGCGGCCTCGCCGACGCGCTGCGCTCCCAGGCCCACGAGGCCGCCAACCGGCTGCACGTCGTCGTGACCCTCGTCGAGCAGGGCCAGCCCGAACGCGCCGTCGAGTTCGCCACCGCCGAACTGGCTGCGGCGCAGCAGCTCACCGACCTCGTCGTGGCCGACGTCGCCGACCCGGCCGTCGCCGCGCTGCTCGTCGGCAAGTCCGCCCAGGCCGCCGAACGCGGCGTCGAGCTGGAGGTCGAACCCGACACGGCCCTGGCCGACGGCCTCCTGCCGGCCCGCGACCTCGTGACGGTCGTCGGCAACCTCGTCGACAACGGCGTCGAGGCGGCGCTCGCCCACGAGGAGCCGCGCTGGGTGCGGGTCCGGATCACCGCCGCCGACGGCGTCGTGCAGGTCCGCGTGACGGACTCGGGGGAAGGGCTGCGGGCCGCCGAGCTGGACCGGGCCATGCAGCGCGGCTGGTCCCGCAAGGAGCACCGGCTCTCCCCCGAGGGGGCGCACGGGCTCGGGCTGGCCCTCGTCGGCCAGGTCGTGCGCCGGCACGGCGGCCGGGTGCGCGTCGAGGAACCCGTCACCGTCGACGACGGCGGGGGCACCCTCGTCGTGGACCTGCCGGTGGCGCCGTGATCCGGGTCCTGGTCGTCGAGGACGACCCGCTGCTCGCGGCCGGGCACGCCGAGAAGGTGGCGCGGGTCCGGGGGTTCACCGTGATCGCCGTCGCCCACTCCGGCCGCGAGGCGCTCGCCGCCGTCGGGGCCGCCGGGGCGGCCGAGCCCGTCGACCTGGTGCTGCTCGACATGACGCTGCCCGACGTCGGCGGGCTGCAGGTGCTGCGGGCCCTGCGGGCCGCGGCCGTGCCCGCCGACGTCATCGCCGTCACGGCGGCCCGCGACCCCGCGGTGGTCCGGCAGGCGCTGTCGATGGGGGTCGTGCAGTACCTGCTGAAGCCCTTCACGGCCGCGGACCTGGAGGAGCGGCTGCGCGCCTACGCCCGCTTCCGCGCCGACGTCGCCGCGGCGGCGGGGGAGTCCGGCATCGACCAGCAGGCCATCGACGAGGCCCTGGCGCAGCTGCGCACGGCCTCCGGCCCGGCCCGCGGGGTGGCCGCCCCGACGCTGCGCACCGTCGTCGCGGCCCTGCGCGCCGCCCCGGACGGGCGGGGGCTGTCGGCGGCCGAGGCGGCCGCGGTGACGGGGCTGTCACGGGTCTCGGCGCGCCGGTACCTGGAGCACCTGGCGTCGGCGGGCCGGGCCCGGCGCGAACCCCGCTACGGGGGCTCGGGGCGGCCCGAGCTCGCCTACCACCCCACCGCCGCCCTGTGACCCCGCACGTCGGGGACAGCGCCCGGGGTCAGGGCAGCAGGGGGCGGCAGGCGGCGAGGGCGTCGGCGACGGGACCCACGGGCAGCGTCCCGCAGTCGATCCCCGCGTACCGGCCGGCGAACGGCAGCAGGTCGGCGTGGAACTCCCGGGCCGCCCGGGCGTCGCCGAGGCGGGCCGCGGCGTGCGCGTGCAGCGTCGTCAGCGGGAGCCACAGCATGTCCCGGCGCACGGGGGTCCGGGCGGCCCAGCGCTCCCGCGCCTCCTCCACCAGCTCCGCGTCGAGCAGGCACAGCACCAGCGGGGCGGCCGTCGAGCTGCGCCCGGAGGCGTCCGCGAACCGCATGTCCGGCAGGGCCTCGCGCAGCCTGTCGCGGTTCCAGGCCGTCGCGAACCGGCCCACCGCCGCCATGTACGGAGCCGAGGCGTCCCCGGCCGCGGCCATCGCCGCCGTCGCCTCGGCGTACCGGGCCCCGCCCTCCTCGACACGCCCCTCGACGAGGTCCACGACGGCCCGCCACACCGCCAGCACCGACAGCAGGTGCCCCACCTGCCCGGACCCGGCGACCGAGGCCGCGGCGGCGGCCGACGCGTCGGCCCCCACCAGGTCGCCGCGGGAGGCACGGGCCAGGAAGCGCAGCCAGTGCCCCACGGCGAGGAAGTCGTCCACCCCGCACCGGTCGGCGACCTCGACCAGCTCGTCCGCGAGCGCCGGCCGCTCGTCGTCCAGGTCCGGGCCCAGCGCGGCGTACCCGCGCAGGTTCAGCGCCAGGCACAGCAGCCGCGGGTCGCCGGACCCGCGGGCCGCCTCCAGGGCCCTGGCGCTGCAGGCGATCGACGCGGGCACGTCCCAGGTCTCCAGCTCCAGGAACCGGGCGTGCTCCAGGCGGACGCGGTCGGCGGCCGGGGTGGGCGCGGCCAGCAGCCGTTCCAGAGCGGCGAGCCGGCGCGGGTCGCCGGCGGGTTCGCGCCGGACGGTCCACACCAGCGGTGCGTGCCACGACGTCAGGACCGTGCGCAGCAGGTCCGCGTCGTCGCCCGCGTCGGCGAGGGCCGCCGTCTGCGCCGCGCGGGCACCCACGGCGTCCCCGGCGGCGGCCAGGGCTCCCACGAGGGCCGAGCGCAGGCGCACCGCGACGCCGGCGTCCGGGGCCCGGGTCAGGTCGTGGGCGGTCAGGGCCCCGGTGAGCAGTTCCGCGGCGCGCTGCGGGGAGGTCCGCGCCGCGCGGGCCGCCGCGCGCTCGGCGTGGTCGCGGGCGGGCCGGGCCGTCGCGGGGGTCAGCCCGGCGAGGGCGTGGTGGGCCAGGGCGTCGACGTCGTGCGGGGCCAGTTCCTCCAGCACGCGCACGACGTGCCCGTGCAGCCGCCGCCGGCGGCCCGGCGGCAGGTCGTCGGCCAGCACCTCCCGCACGAGGGCGTGCGAGAAGCGCACCCGGCCGGGTGCCGTCTCCTCCAGCAGACCCGCCACGACGGCGGTGTCGAGGGCGTCCTCGGGGTCCTCGGCGCTGAGCCCGGCCAGGACGTCCACGTCGAGCTCGCGGCCCAGCAGCGCCGCCGTCCGCAGGAGCTCGACGGTCGCCGCGGGGAGGCGGGAGAGCCTGGCGCGCAGCACGTCCGCGATCTGGGCGGGGACCCGGCCGGGGGAGCCGGGGCCGGCGAGCAGGCGCGCGAGCTCGCGGACGAACAGCGGGTTCCCGCCGGTGCGGTCGGTCAGCCACTCCACCGTGGCCGGGTCCAGGGCCCGGCCACCGGCCTGCTGCGCCAGGGCCGCGACGGCGGTGCGGTCCAGGCCGGTCAGCGTCAGGTGCCCCGCGGACGCGGGGGCCAGCGCGGCGCGGACCACGGCCAGGCCGGGGCCGGCCTCGGAGGCCCGGTAGGCGCACACGACGAGGGCGGCCGTCCCGTCGAGCTGGTCGACGACCTGCCGCAGGAGCTGCCGGGTGACGTCGTCGGCGCGGTGGACGTCGTCGAGCACGACGAGCGCGGGGGCCGCCGCGGCGAGGTGGGCGGCCACCGCCCGGGCCAGGTGGAAGGTGCCGCGCGGCAGGGTGTCGGGGACCCCCGGGGTCCCCAGGTCGTCGAGGACCTCGTGCCAGGCCCAGCCCGGCGGCGCGCCGTCGACCTCCGGGCACCGGCCCCGGGTCGCCGTCCAGCCCGTCAGGGTCCGGGCGAACGCGTCGAGCAGCGTGCTCTTCCCCTCGCCGGCCTCGCCGTCGACCCACACGACGCGCGCCTCGCCGGCGACGACGGCCTCCGCGGCCGCGGTGCGCAGGGCGGCGAGCTCGGTGTCCCGGCCGACCAGCGCGCGGGGTTCGGCCGCCGGAGCCGGTGCGGGTCCGGTGACCACCGGCGGGGCCAGCAGCAGCGCCGGGTCCTGGCGCAGCACCGCCACCTCGACCGAGCGCAGCACGGGTCCGGGGTCCACCCCGAACTCCTCGGCCAGGTGCCGGCGGGTCCGGTGCAGCGCGGCGAGGGCGTCGGCCTGCCGGCCCGAGCGGTACAGCGCGAGGGCCAGCAACCGCACGGCCTCCTCGCGGGCGGGGTGCTCGGCGGCGTGCCGGTCCAGGTCCGCGACGACGGCCGCGGTGTCCCCGGCCTCCAGGCGGGCCGCCGCCAGGGTCTCGACCCCGGTCAGGCGCAACTCGGTCAGCCGGGCCGCCTCGGGGGCGGCCCAGAGGCTGTCGGCCACCTCGGCGTAGGGCGGCCCCGACCAGCCGGCCAGCGCCCGGTCCAGGTCGCGGCCACCGGTGACGGCGTCCTCGAACCGCCAGGCGTCGACGGTCGCGCGGGGCAGCCGCAGCGCGTAGCCGGGGGCCAGGCTGACGAGGACCGTGGCCTTCCCGCGGGCGGGGCGGTCCGGTTCCAGGGCCCGGCGCAGGTGCGAGACGTGGACCTGCAGCGCGGCCAGCGCCGTGGGCGGGGCGACCCCCGGCCACAGGTCCTCCAGCAGCCGGTCGGTGAAGACCACGTGGCCCTGCGCGGCGACGAGGCGGGCCAGCACCGCGCGCCGGACGGGGCCGCCGAGGTCGACTCCCCTCCCGTCGACCTCGGCGCGGACCGCGCCGAGCACGGACACCCGCACCCTGCCGTCCGCCGGTGCCTGCACCCGGCAGAAGCTACCCGCGGACGACCCGTCCCGTGACCAGGACGCGGTGGGGATCGTACCGATCACCGAGGTCGCGCAGCCGGGCGCGGGTCGCCTCGTCGTAGCAGCGGGCGAACCGGGCGGGATCGTCGCCGCCGGCGAAGTTCGGCAGCGCGCCCGGGGCCGACCAGTCCTCCAGGGCGGCCAGGACGGCGTCCCCGGCCGCGCCGGCGTCGGGCGACCCGGGCAGGGCCAGGCCGACCGTGAGCACCGTGAAGGCCGCGTCGCGGTGGCACAGCGCGCTGGGGTGCTCGGGCTCGGCCGCGACCGCGCCGCCGAGCTGCCGCAGCTCCACCCCCGTCAGCGGGGTGCCGGAACGGGGACCGGCCACGGCCAGCAGCGCGTCGACGGCCGCGGCGGGCAGTTCCCGCAGCAGCCCCGAGCGCTCCGTCGCGGGCAGCGGGTCGGTGGGGTCGGCGTGCACGGAACCGATCGCCGCGCAGGGCAGCACCGCGACCGTGTCGAGGACGGGACCCAGCGCGCGCAGGGGTTCCAGGAGCCGGGCGCCCTCGGCGGGGTCGGCGGTCCAGACGAACCGCACGCTCAGGACGGACTTCCCGGCCAGGGCCGGCGGCAGCCCCGGCAGCGGCGGCACCTGCGCCAGGACGACCGACGTCGTCGCCTGCGGCGGGAGCCCGGCGCACCAGCGGGCCCACGCGTGCAGGGCGGTCCCGGCGTCCTCGGCCGCGAACCACAGCGCACCGCCGTACACCTCGGCCAGCGGCAGCAGGTCGAACTCGACGGCCGTGACGATCCCCAGCGTGGACTTCCCACCGCGCAGCCCCCAGAACAGGTCCGGCTCGGTCGCGGCGGTGACGTGCCGCCTCTCGCCGTCGCCGGTGACGACGTCGAACGCGCGGACGAGGTCCGAGCTCGGGCCGATCGTGCGGGCCAGCGGGCCGAGCCCGCCGCCGGTGAGGAAACCCGCGACCCCCACGCCCGGGGCCGAACCGCAGGGCGCGGCGAGGCCGTGCTCGGCGGCGGCGGCCAGGACGTCGGTCCACAGCGTCCCGGCGCCGACGCGCGCGGTGCGGGCGGCGGGGTCCACCGAGCACCCGTCGAGCCCGGCGGTGTGCACGAGCAGGGTGTCGCGCCCGACCGGACTCGCGCCGTGCCCGGTGCGCTGCACGGCGACCTTGAGGCCGAGCGAGCGGGCCGTGCGCACGGTCGCGGCGACGTCGCGGGCGCTGCGGACCGCGACGACGGCCGCGGGGGTGACGGGCACGGTGACGTTCCACGGGGCGGCCAGTTCGGCGTGGCGCGGGGAGCCCGGCAGGTGGACGTCGCCGTCGAGGTGCTTGCCGAGCTCGCCGAGCAGGTGCAGGTCGTCGGCCGCCGTGCGCGGCGGGCGCGGCGCGAGCAGCAGCAGCGGGATCCGGCGCTCGGTGAGCTCCTGGTAGGTGGCGTAGGTGTCGGCCGCCGCGACCACGAGGGGCCACAGGACGGCGTGCTCGGCGTCGGTGGCGGCCCGGGCCCGCAGCTCCTCGGTGCGGTCGCGGCGGCGCAGCGTGACGTCGGGGTGGGCCAGGGCGTTGCCGAACCACGCGGGGTCGCGCGGGGCCCCCGCGTTCGAGGCGACCAGGACCGTCACGTCGGCGAGCCCGGGGAGCTCGGGGAACCGGAAGCAGGCCAGGGCGCTCGTGCGGGGTTCGCCGCTGCGCCGGCCCGTCGTGGTGATGAGCAGGGCGATCTCGACGGGACCCATGGCCCCGCCGACCTTGCCGCCGGTGGCGCGGTAGAGGCCGACGTGCGCGCGGCTGACCGCGGCGACGAGGCGGGCGGCGCGCGAGCCGGGGGCCGCCGTCGCGGCGAGGGTGGAGAACCTGCGGGACAGGGGTGCGGTGGTCATGGCGACGACGGTGCCCGGCGCCGCCTTCCGCCCACTTGCCGCGGACTTGCCGGGGCCCCGGGAGCACCCCTGCCCTAGGGTGCGGGACGTGGCAGCAGCGGAGCGCATCACCGACCGGCTCGTGGGACACGGCGAAGGGCCGTGCTGGTCACCGACGTGGGGAGGGTTGCGGTTCGTCGACCTCTACGCCGGCGACATCGTGACGCTGGCCGCGGACGGGTCGACCAGCCGGCGGCACTACGGCGAGGTCGTGGCCATCACCCGGCCGCGCGTGGGCGGGGGAGCGGTCGTGGCCGTCGAGCGCGGCATCGTGCTCGAGGACGCCGACGGCACCCTGAACCCGCTGCCGGAGCTGTGGGCCGACGCCGACGGGCTGCGGATGAACGAGGGCGGGTGCGACCCCGACGGCCGCTTCTACGCCGGGAACATGGCCTACGACCAGGCCGACGGCAAGGGGCAGGGGCGCGCGTCGGTGTTCCGGTTCGACGCCGACGGGCGGGCCGAGGTGGTGGTCGGGCAGGTGACGATCTCCAACGGCCTGGGCTGGAGCCCGGACGGGACGCTGGCGTACTACAACGACACCCCCACCGGCCGCACGGACGTCTTCGACTACTCCCGCGACGGCGGCCTGCAGAACCGGCGGCCGTTCGCGCAGGTCAACGACGACAGCGGGCGCAACCGTCCCGACGGCCTGACCGTGGACGCCGAGGGCGGGGTGTGGACGGCCCTGTTCGGCGGGTCGGCGGTGCGCCGGTACGCGCCCGACGGCACGCTGGACCAGGTGGTCGAGGTCGGCGCCCGGCAGGTGACGGCGTGCACGTTCGGCGGTGAGGACCACTCCGAGCTGTTCATCACGACGTCGCGCGAGGGGCTGGACGACGACGACGACCCGGCGGCCGGGAGCATCTTCCGGTACGTGCCGGGCGTGAAGGGGCTGCCGGCGCTGCCCTACGCGGGCTGACAGGGCCCGGCGGCGACGCGGACGAGGGACTCGGCGACGACGAGGTCGCCGGTCCACGTCACGTCGACGCAGTCGCCGGTGCGCAGGCCGGCCACGGCGAGGTGCTCGACGTGCTCGGTCCAGGCAGACGTCGTGGCCGCCGGTGCGCAGGCACACCTCGCCGGGGCGGGCGCCGGTGACCCGGCCGGTCGCGGTGGTGCGCCCGGGCTGGTGCAGCAGGACCGCCGCGGCGAGGGCGAGCAGCACCGCCGCGACGACGACGGGCAGGGCGCGACGGACCACGTCCCCGCGTCGGCGCGCGGCGGGCGCCCCTTGAGTCAGACGGACTCGCGGACGGGCGGTTCGGGGGCGGGGGAGCCGCCGTCGTGCCGGCCGCGGGCTTCGTCGCGCAGCCGCTGGGCGAACTCCTCGGCCATCATGAGCCGCTCGCGCAGCTTCTCGACGCGGGCGTCGGCGGCCTGGCGGAACTCGTCGAGCTTGGCGAACAGCTCCTCGCGCGGGGTCGCCGAGGGGATGCGGCCGTCGAGGGCGTCGAGGACGGACAGCAGCTCGCGCATCTCGTCGAGGGAGAAGTCGAGGGGCTTCATGCGCTTGAGGACGAGCAGCCGGTAGACGTCCATCTCGGTGTAGAGCCGGAAGCCGCCGGGGGTGCGCTGGGTGGGGCTGACCAGGCCCATCTCGTCGTAGTAGCGGATGGTGCGGAAGCTGTACCCGACCCGCTCGACGACCTCGCCGATCTGCATGAGTCCGGACATGTCTCTCCCTGCTCGGCGGTCGGCCGTCGTCGTGACGACGGTCGATCGTAACGGGGGCGCCGCCGCGTCCGGCCCCCTCGCGGGCCCTTTCGCCCGGACGCCGGGTGCCGACGCGCCGGTGGGCGGGTGTTCCCCGCGGGGCGTGTGGTGGCTAACCTTCACGCTGTGACGCGACTGACTACCGTGGGTGACACTCGTGACTGACCGTGCAACCCGGCGCACGCTCCTCGCGGTGGCGACGTCCCTGCCGCTGCTCGCCCTCGGCGGCACCGCCGTCGCCGACCCGGTCTACCCCAGCCAGGACGAGGTCGACCGCGCCCGCGCCGCGGCCGACGGCACCGCCGCCCGCGTCGACGACCTCCAGGCCCAGCTGGGCGCCCAGCAGACCCGCCTGGAGGACGCCCAGACGCAGCTGTCCGTCGCCGCCGAGGACTACGACGAGGCCCGCGCCCTCCTGGACCAGCGCACGCAGGAGACCGCCGCCGCCCAGGACGCCGCCGGGCGCGCCGCCGCCGCGTACGCCGCGGCCCGCGTCGACCTCGGCCGGATGGCGTCGGAGAGCTACCGCGGCACCTCCGACGGGTACTCCCCGCTGGCCACCGTCCTGACCTCCGGCTCGGTCGACGAGTACGTCACCGGCCGCGTCACCCTGGAGCACCTCACCGGCAACCGCGCCGACGTCCAGCAGCGCGCCGCCGACGCCAGGACCCTCGCCGAGTCCACCGCCACCCGGGCCGCCGACGCCGAGCAGGCCCAGCAGGACGCCACCGACCGCGCCGCGACGGCCCGCACCGCCGCCCAGCGCGCCGCCGACACCGCCGACGCCCTCGTCGCCGACACCCGCCGGCGCACCGACGACCTCGTCGCCCAGCTCGCGCAGCTGCGGCAGACCTCCGTCGCGCTCGAGCAGCAGCGCCAGGCCGGCCTCGAAGCCGAACGGCGCGCCGCCGCCGAGGCCGCCGCGAGGGCCGCCGCCGAAGCCGCCGCCCGCGCCGCCGCCGCGGCCGCCGCGAAGGACGCCGCCAGGGACGCTTCGAAGGCCGCTTCGAAGGCCACCGCCGCCCCCGCGCGCCGGTCCGGGGGCAGCTCGCCCGCCGCGACGACCGTGCGCCGGGCCGCAGGACCCACCGCGGGCGCGGACACCGCGGTCGACTGGGCCCTGGCCCAGCTCGGCAAGCCCTACCTGTGGGCCGCCGACGGCCCCGACTCCTTCGACTGCTCCGGCCTCACGCTGCGGGCCTGGGGCGCGGCCGGGATCGGGCTGCCGCACTCCTCGCGGCTGCAGTACTCGGGGGAGGCCAAGGTGGACCTGTCCGACCTCGAACCGGGCGACCTCGTCTTCTACGCCACGGACACCTCGAACGCCTCGACCATCCACCACGTCGGGATGGTCATCGCCCCCGGGACGATGGTGGAGGCCCCGCACAGCGGGGCGAACGTGCGGACCGCCTCGATCTACCGCTCGGGCCTCATGCCCCACGGGACCCGGCCCGCCTGAGGGGGCCGGGGGGACCCAGGGGGACGGATCGCTGTGACAGCGCTCGCAGTGATCGCGAGCGTTGTCACAACGATCCGAACCCCGCGGGCTCAGTGCGCCGAGGCGCCCAGCTCGTACGAGGTGCCCTTGGCGCGCTCGAAGCTCGCCTGGATCTCCTTCTCGGCCTCATCGCGGCCGGCCCAGTTCGCGCCCTCGACGCTCTTGCCGGGCTCGAGGTCCTTGTAGGTCTCGAAGAAGTGCTGGATCTCCAGGCGGTCGAAGTCGGAGACGTCCGACAGGTCCTGGATGTTCGCCCAGCGCGGGTCGCCCGCCGGCACGGCGAGGATCTTGTCGTCGCCGCCGGCCTCGTCGCGCATGTGGAACAGGCCGATCGCGCGGCAGGTGATCAGGCAGCCCGGGAACGTCGGCTCCTCGAGGATGACGAGGACGTCCAGCGGGTCCCCGTCCTCGCCCAGCGTGCCCTCGATGAACCCGTAGTCGTGCGGGTAGCGCGTGGAGGTGAACAGCATGCGGTCCAGGCGGATGCGACCGGTCGCGTGGTCCACCTCGTACTTGTTGCGCTGACCCTTGGGGATCTCGATGGTCGCGTCGAACTCGACTGGGGTGCTCACGTGGCTCCTCTCGACCGGGGCCTGCGGACCCCGCCTGTCGTCGGTGCGTCCTGGGACGCCGGAAGGCCGGCCGGAGGACCCCCGGCCGACGGACCGCGCTAGTGTCGCGCAGAGCAGGCCCGCGCACCGAACCGGGCTGCACCCGCCCGTGACCGGGCACCACCCGAACGCAGCCGGGACGACGGGGGAGCAGCAGCGTGCGCAAGGCCGGACGGGCCCGATCCGCGGCCGTCGTGACCACCGCCGCCGCCCTCGTCCTCGTCGGCGGCTACGCCGGCCTCGACGCCACCGGGGCCGTCCCCGGGCCCCTGACGACCACCCCGCCGCCCACCGCGAGCGCCCTGCCCACCGCGCCCGGCGCCGCCGTCACCGACCCCTCGCCCCCGGCCGTCCTGCCCGCGCTCGACGCCGCCGCCCCCGCCCCCGACCCCGCCGTCCTCGGCGGCACCCTGGGGCCCCTGCTGGCCGACCCCGCGCTCGGGGCGTCCGTCTCGGCCAGCGTCGTCGACGCCCTCACCGGTGACGTGCTGCTCGACGCCGCCGCCGACGTCGCCCGCACCCCCGCCTCCACCACGAAGGTCCTCACGGCCGTCGCGGCCCTGCGCGCCCTCGGCGGCACCTCGCGCGCCACGACGCGCGTCGTGGCCGGCGCCACCGCCGACGAGGTCGTCCTCGTCGCCGGCGGCGACGTCCAGCTCACCGCCGGCACGGGCGACCCCGACGCCGTCGAGGGCCACGCCGGGCTCGGCGACCTCGCCGCGCGGACCGCGGCCGCGCTGCGCGCCGAGGGCCGCACGACCGTCGCCGTCCGCCTCGACGACGGCGCCTTCACCGGCCCCGCCACCTCCCCCGGCTGGGGCAGCGGCGACGTCGGCTCCGGGTTCGTCATGCCCGTCGCGCCGCTGGCCGTCGACGAGGGCCGCCTGGCGCCGGGGGAGACCGCCCCCCGCTCGGCCGACCCCGCCCTGGCCGCCGCCGTGCTGTTCGTGCGGGCCCTGACCGCCACCGGCGTCACCGTCCTGGACCAGGGGTCCGGGCCCGTCGTGCGGGCCGCCGCCGCGCCCGGGGCCCGGCAGCTGGCGGCCGTCGAGTCCGCCACCACCGCCGAGCAGGTCGAGCACATGCTCACCACCAGCGACAACACCCTCGCCGAGGTGCTGGGCCGCCGCGTCGCCCTCGCCACCGGCCGCACCGGCACCTTCGACGACGCCTCCGCCGCCGTCGTCGACGAGGTCGCCGCCCTCGGCGTCGACGTCACCGGCGTCGGCCTGCAGGGCGTCAGCGGGCTGGGTCGCGGCACCCGCGTGCCCGCCCGGGCCCTGACGTCCGTCCTGGCCCTCGTCGCCGGCGGCGAGCACCCCGAGCTGGGGCCCGTCGCGGCCGGGCTGCCCGTCGCCGCCGTCAGCGGCACCCTCGCCGACCGCTACGACCAGCCCGGCTCCGTCGCCGCCGCCGGCGTCGTGCGCGCCAAGACCGGCACCCTCACCGGCGTCAGCAGCCTCGCCGGGTTCCTGCGCGACGCCGACGGCCGGCTGCTCGCCTTCGCCGTGATGTCCGACAGCGTCGCCCCCGGCGGCTCCGTGCAGGCCCGCCGCGCCCAGGACCGGTTCGCCACCGCCCTCGCCGGGTGCGGGTGCCGCTGACCGGCCGCACCCGCCCCGCGTACCGTGCGGGCATGCGCGCACCGGGGGACGAGGACCTGACGGTCTCCGACGACGGGACCGCCCCCGACGGCGGGCGGGACGGCGGGGGGGACGGCCGGGCCGTCGCCGACCTCGTCGACTTCGACCTCGCCGCCCAGGTCGCCGCGCGGCTCGCCCGCCCCGGCCCCCGGCTGGGGCGCGACGAGATCGACGACGTCGTCGCCGAGCTGCGGGTCGCCGCCGACGACGCCGCCGGGCCCGTCGCCGCCACCGCCCGGCTCAGCGCACCCGTCCCCGTCCCGCCCGCGCTCGTCGTCGACCGCGCCTCCTGGACGCGGGCCAACGTCGACGCCTTCCGGTCGCTGCTGGGCCCCGTCGTCGTCCCCACCCGCCCCGGCTCCACGCCCGCCGCCGTGGACCGCGCCGCCACGGCCGTGGGCCGCCGCGCCACCGGCGCCGAGCTCGGCAGCCTCCTGGCCTTCCTGTCCAGCCGCGTCCTGGGCCAGTTCGACGTCTTCACCGGCGTCGACGGCGGCGGTTCGGGCCGGCTGCTGCTCGTGGCGCCCAACGTCGTCCAGGTCGAGCGCGACCTCGACGTCGACCCCCACGACTTCCGCCGCTGGGTCTGCCTGCACGAAGAGGCCCACCGCCTGCAGTTCGGCGCCCACCCCTGGCTGCGCCGCTGGGTCACCGACGAGGCCCGCAGCCTCTCCGGGGACCTGCTCGCCCAGCCCCGCGACCTCGGCGAGCGCCTGGCCGGCATCGCCCAGTCCCTGCCGGACGTGCTGCGCGGCACCTCCGACGGCTCCGGCGTCGGGATCGCCGACCTCCTGCAGACCCCCGCCCAGCGCGAGCGCGTCGCCCGCCTCGTCGCCGTCATGTCCCTGCTGGAGGGGCACGCCGACGTCGTCATGGACGACGTCGGCCCCCAGGTCGTGCCCAGCGTCGCCACCATCCGGGCCCGCTTCACCCAGCGCCGCACCGGGCGCGGGACGCTGGACCAGGTCGTGCGCCGCCTCCTCGGCCTCGACGCCAAGACCCGCCAGTACGCCGACGGCGCCCGCTTCGTGCGCGCCGTCGTCGGGGCCGTCGGCTGGGACGGCCTCAACGCGGTCTGGACCGGCCCCGACCGGCTGCCGCTGCCCGCCGAGATCGCCGACCCCGCGGCCTGGGTCGCGCGCGTCCACGGGTGAGGCGGCGGTGAGCGGGGTGGGGGCGCGGTGAGCGGTCCGCCGCCCGCCGTCGCCGCCGTCCGCGTCGCCGTCCGCCGCACCCTCGCGCGCCTGGACGGGCCCGTCCTCGTCGCCTGCTCCGGCGGCGCGGACTCCCTGGCGCTCGCCGCGGCCACCGCCTTCGAGACCGACCGCGCCGGGCTCGTCACCGTCGACCACGGGCTGCACCCCGGTTCGGCCGCCGTCGCGCGGCGCGTGCTGGAGCAGGGCCGCGCCCTCGGGCTGCACCCGGTGCGCGCCGAGCGGGTCGCGGTGGGCCGGACGGGTGGTCCCGAGGCGGCCGCCCGCACCGCCCGGTACGCCGCCCTGGAGCGCGCGGCCCGGCAGGAGGGGGCCGTCGCGGTGCTCCTGGCGCACACCCTCGACGACCAGGCCGAGACCGTCCTGCTGGGCCTGGCCCGCGGGTCCGGCACCCGCTCCCTGGCCGGGATGCCCGCCGTCCGCGGCCTGTTCCACCGGCCCCTGCTGGGGGTGCCGCGCGCGGTCGTGCGGGCCGCCTGCGACGGGCTGGAACCGTGGGAGGACCCCGCCAACGCCGACCCCGCCCTGACCCGCTCCCGCGTGCGCCACGACCTGCTGCCCGCGCTGGAGGCCGGGCTGGGGCCCGGGGTCGCCGCCGCCCTGGCCCGCACGGCCCGCGCCGCCCGCGACGACGCCGACGCCCTCGACGACCTCGCCGCCGCCAGCACCCCCTTCCGCGACGGCGGCGCCGGCGTCGAGGACCTCGCCGGGGCCCGGCCCGCGTTCCGGCGGCGGTGGCTGCGGGCCGCCGCGCTGGCCGCCGGCTGCCCCGCGGGCGCCCTGGCCGCCGGGCACGTCGACGCCCTCGAAGCGCTCGTCCTGGACTGGCGCGGGCAGGGTCCGGTGCACCTGCCGGGCGGTGCGACCGGTGCCCGGGCGTGTGGCAGGCTCGTGCTCACCCCCCACCGCTGAACACACGGGAGAACTGCGTGGACGCCGCCACCGCCGGGACCGACCTCGAGCACGTGCTCCTGACCAGGGAGCAGGTCGCGACCCGGGTCGCGGAGCTGGCCGCCCAGCTGGACCGCGACTACGCCGACAAGGACGTCCTGCTCGTCGGCGTCCTCAAGGGCGCCGTCATGGTCATGGCCGACCTGTCGCGGGCCATGAGCATCCCGCTGTCGATGGACTTCATGGCCGTCAGCTCCTACGGCTCGGGCACCAAGAGCTCCGGCGTCGTGCGCATCCTCAAGGACCTCGACACCGACATCTCCGGGCGCCACGTCCTCGTCGTGGAGGACATCATCGACTCCGGCCTGACGCTGTCGTGGCTGCTGGCGAACCTGTCCTCCCGCGGCCCGGCCTCGGTGCAGGTGTGCGCGCTGCTGCGCAAGCCCGACGCGGCCAAGGTCGAGGTCGACGTCGCGTACGTCGGCTACGACATCCCCAACGAGTTCGTCGTCGGGTACGGGCTGGACTTCGCGGACAAGTACCGCAACCTCGACTGCGTCGCGACGCTGGCGCCGCACGTCTACAGCTGAGGCCCGGCGCGCGGCTCCGCCGCCCCGTCCGCCCACAGCGAACCCGCGCCCCCGGCCCGGAACACCACTCCGGTCCCGCCCGTTCGACCACCGAAGGACCCGCGAGCAAGGACCCGGGGCGGCGTGTCGCCGCCCCGGTGTACCGTCGATCGTCGGTCAGGAACGAGCAGGAGGGACAGGGGGCGACCCCTCCATCTGATGCCCAACACTCTCAAGCGCATCGTCCGCGGCCCGTGGCTGTGGATCGTCGTGGCCATCGCGGCCGTCGCGATCGGCGCCTCCTTCTTCGCGTCCAGCGGCACCGCCGAGGTCTCCACGACCCGGGCGCTGCAGCTGATCGGCGAGGACAAGGTCCAGAGCGCCACGCTCACCGACGGCAACCAGCGCATCGACCTGAAGCTGAAGTCCGGTGAGGACGTCGACGGCGCGACGACCGTGCGTTCCTACTACATCGCCCAGCGCGGCGGTGACGTCGTCGACGCGCTGGACCAGAACCCGCCGCCCGGTGGCGTGACCGACGAGGTCCCCACCACGGGGGTCCTGCAGTCGCTGCTGTTCACCGTCGGCCCGATCCTGCTGATGCTGGTCCTCTTCTGGTTCCTCATCTCCCAGATGCAGGGCGGCGGCAGCCGGGTCATGAACTTCGGCAAGTCCAAGGCCAAGATGATGACCAAGGACACCCCGAAGACGACGTTCGCGGACGTCGCCGGGGCCGACGAGGCCGTCGAGGAGCTCTACGAGATCAAGGAGTTCCTCTCCGACCGCGAGAAGTTCCAGGCCGTCGGCGCCAAGATCCCCAAGGGCGTCCTGCTCTACGGCCCGCCCGGGACCGGCAAGACGCTGCTGGCGCGCGCCGTGGCCGGTGAGGCCGGGGTGCCGTTCTACTCGATCTCCGGGTCGGACTTCGTGGAGATGTTCGTCGGTGTCGGCGCCTCCCGCGTCCGCGACCTGTTCGAGCAGGCCAAGGCCAACTCGCCCGCGATCATCTTCGTCGACGAGATCGACGCCGTGGGCCGGCACCGCGGTGCGGGGCTGGGCGGCGGTCACGACGAGCGCGAGCAGACCCTGAACCAGCTCCTGGTGGAGATGGACGGGTTCGACGTCAAGACCAACGTCATCATGATCGCGGCGACGAACCGCCCCGACATCCTCGACCCGGCGCTGCTGCGCCCGGGCCGCTTCGACCGCCAGATCGCCGTCGAGGCCCCCGACATGGAGGGCCGGCACAAGATCCTGCAGGTCCACGCCAAGGGCAAGCCGATGGCGCCGGGCACGGACCTGCTGTCGGTGGCGCGCCGCACGCCGGGCTTCTCCGGCGCGGACCTGGCCAACGTGCTCAACGAGGCCGCGCTGCTGACGGCCCGCGCGAACGCGAAGGTCATCGACGACGCGGCCGTGGACGAGGCGATCGACCGCGTCATGGCCGGGCCGCAGAAGCGCACCCGCCGCATGAGCGAGAAGGAGCTGAAGGTCACCGCGTACCACGAGGGTGGTCACGCGCTGGTGGCCGCGGCCCTGCCGAACACCGACCCGGTGACGAAGGTGACGATCCTGCCGCGCGGCCGCGCGCTGGGGTACACGATGGTGCTGCCGACGGAGGACAAGTACTCCACGTCGCGCAACGAGATCCTCGACCAGCTCGCGTACGCCCTCGGCGGCCGCGTCGCCGAGGAGCTCGTCTTCCACGACCCCACCACGGGCGCCTCGAACGACATCGAGAAGGCCACCGGGATGGCCCGCAAGATGGTCACCCAGTACGGCATGAGCGAGCGCGTCGGGGCGATCAAGCTCGGCAACGGCGGCGGCGAGGTCTTCCTGGGCCGTGACATGGGCCACGAGCGGGACTACTCCGAGGGCGTCGCCGGGATCGTCGACGAGGAGGTGCGCCGGCTCATCGAGGCCGCGCACGACGAGGCGTGGGAGATCCTCGTCGAGCACCGCCCTGTCCTGGACGCGCTGGTGCTGGCGCTGCTGGACAAGGAGACGCTGAACCAGGCGGAGCTGGCCGAGATCTTCGCCCCCGTGGTGAAGCGGCCGCAGCGGCCCGTGTGGCTGTCCTCCGAGCGCCGCCACGTCTCCGACATCCCGCCGGTGAAGGGCCCGGGGGAGAACGGTTCCCTCAACGGGCACGCGGGCGGGTTCCAGACGCCCGTCACCTACGAGAACGGGTCGAACGAGCAGCCGTGAGCACGACGGGGACGCCCGCCACGGACGGTCGGGCGTTCGACCGGGCACGGGCTGAGAACGCGGTCCGGGAGTTCCTCCTCGCCATCGGGGAGGACCCGGACCGCGAGGGCCTGCGGGACACCCCGAAGCGGGTGGCCAAGGCCGCCACGGAGCTGTTCGCGGGGCTGTGGCAGGACCCGGCCGACGTCCTGGTCACCGACTTCGGCCTCGAGCACGACGAGCTGGTGCTGGTCAAGGACATCGAGGTCCAGTCCACCTGCGAGCACCACCTGCTGCCCTTCCACGGCGTCGCCCACGTCGGGTACATCCCCGGTGAGCACGGCCGCGTGACGGGCCTGTCGAAGCTGGCCCGGCTCGTCGACGTGTACGCGCGTCGTCCGCAGCTGCAGGAACGGCTCACGACGCAGGTCGCCGACGCGCTCGTGGAGCACCTGCACCCGCGCGGGGTGATCGTCGTGGTGGAGGCCGAGCACTCCTGCATGACGTACCGCGGGGTCCGCAAACCCGGTGCGAAGACCGTCACCTCGGCCGTGCGGGGGGCGCTGCGCAACGCCGCGACCCGCGCCGAGGCCATGAGCCTCATCGTCGCGGGGCACCGGTGAACCCGCTGCTGGCGCCGGGCCCGACGCGGGTCGTGGGCGTCCTGAACGTCACCCCCGACTCCTTCTCCGACGGCGGCCGGCACACCGCCGACCCCGTCGCGCGGGGGGTCGCGCTGCACGCCGCGGGCGCCGACCTCGTCGACGTCGGCGGGGAGTCGACCCGGCCCGGCGCCACGCGCGTGGGGGCCGCCGAGGAGCTGCGGCGCGTCCTGCCCGTCGTGGAGGGGCTGGTCGCCGCGGGGGTGCCCGTGAGCGTCGACACGATGCGCGCCGCGACGGCCCGCGCGGTCGTCGCCGCGGGCGCGGCCGTCGTCAACGACGTCTCCGGCGGCCTGGCCGACCCGGGCACCGCGGCCGCGGTCGCCGAGCTGGACTGCGTGTACGTGCTGAGCCACTGGCGCGGGTTCTCCGACGTGATGGGCTCGCTCGCCGTGTACGCCGACCCGGTCGCCGAGGTCCGCGCCGAGCTGGCCGACCGCCTCGCCGCCGTGACCGCCGCGGGGGTCGCCCGTGAGCGCATCGTGCTGGACCCCGGCCTGGGGTTCGCCAAGACCGCCGAGCACGACTGGGCGCTGCTGGCCGGGCTCGACGAGCTCGCCGCGCTCGGGCTGCCGCTGCTCGTGGGCGCCTCCCGCAAGCGCTTCCTCGGGGCGCTGCTGGCCGCCGGCGGGGACGTCCCCCCGCCCGCCGAGCGCGACGCCGCGACGGCGGCCGTGTCCGCGCTGGCCGCGGCGCAGGGGGTGTGGGGCGTGCGGGTGCACGACGTGCCCTCGACCGTCGCGGCCGTCAAGGTCGCCGCGGCGTGGACCGCGGCCCGCCGCGGGGTCCCCGCGTGAGCTCCCTGGAGGCCGCGGGCCCCGTCCTGGACGCCGAGGGCCGCGTCCTGGACCGCATCGTCCTGCGCGGGCTGACCGGCCGCGGCCACCACGGCGTCCTGGGCTTCGAACGCGAGCAGGGCCAGCCCTTCGGCCTGGACGTCGCGCTGCACCTGGACACCCGCGAGGCCGCCGCGGGGGACGACCTGACCGCCACCGTGAACTACGGCACCCTCGCCGTGGAGCTCGTCGCGGTCCTCACCGGCGACCCCGTCGACCTGCTGGAGACGCTCGCCCAGCGGGCCGCCGACGTCTGCCTCGCCGCCTCGCCGCGGGTGCGGGCCGTCGACGTCGTCGTCCACAAACCGCACGCCCCCGTCCCCACGCCGTTCGACGACGTGGAACTGGCGATCCGGAGGACCCGCTAGTGCACGCCGTGCTCGCCCTGGGGGCCAACGTCGGCCACCGCGCCGCGACCCTGCGCGCCGCCGTCGACGCGCTCACCGCCACCGACGGCATCACCGTCGACGCGGTCTCGACGTTCGTGGAGTCCGCGCCCGTCGGGGCCGTGCCCGACCAGCCGGACTTCCTCAACGCCGTCGCGCTGGTCACCACGACCCTCGGCCCGCACGAGCTGCTGGCCGCCGCCCACGCCGTCGAGGCCGCGCTGGGGCTGGACCGGTCGACGAAGGTGCCCGACGGCCCGCGCCCGATCGACGTCGACGTCGTCGCGTACGGCGACGTCGAGCTCGACGAGGACGGCCTGGTCCTGCCGCACCCCCGCGCCCACGAGCGCGCCTTCGTCCTGGGGCCCTGGCTGGAGCTGGACCCGCACGCGCGGCTGCCGCAGGGCCCGGTCGCGGACCTGCTCGCCCGGGTCGCGCCGTGAGGCCGTCGCGGCCCGGGCTGCTCGTGGGCCTGGGGGTCCTCGCCGCCGTCCTGGCCTGGTCGGGGCTGCGGATCTGGGTGTCCGGCGGGCACTCCGAACCCGACCTGATGTGGCGCACGACGCTGACCATCGGCCTGCTCGCCGTCGCGGTCTTCGGCGTCGGCTGGCCCGTCAAGCAGTGGGTCGACGGCGACAAGTCCCGGCGCATCGACGCCCTGCGCGCGGCCCGCACCGCCGCGCTGGCCAAGGCGGCCTCGGTCGCCGGGTCGATGCTCGTGGGGGTCTTCGCCGGCTGGGGCGTGCACTACGTCCCGACGCTGCACATCGCCGCGCGGCGCAGCGAGGGGGTCGTCGCGGCGGCCGACGTCGTCGTCTCGGTGCTGCTGCTGGTGGCGGGCCTGCTCGTGGAGCGCTGGTGCCGCGTCCCGGCCGACGAGGACGACGACCGGGGGGCGCCCGCGTGAAGCTGTCCACCCGGGCCGCGACGACCGAGCCGTTCCACGCCCTCGCCTTCGGGGCGCGGGCCGCGGCGCTGGAGGCCGCCGGCCACCACGTCGTGAAGCTGTCCATCGGCGAACCGGACTTCGGCGCCCCGCCGGACGTGCGGGAGGCCATGCGCGCCGTCGTGGACGGCCGTCCGCTGCCGTACACCCCGGCGCTGGGCCTGCCGGAGCTGCGCGCGGCCATCGCCGCGGACTACCGCACCCGCCACGGCGTCGACGTCGACCCGGCCCGCGTGCTCATCACCGCGGGGGCCTCCGCGGCGCTGCTGCTGGTGCTGGCCGCCACGGTCGACCCCGGCGACGACGTCCTCCTGGCCGACCCGTCGTACCCGTGCAACCGGCAGCTCGTCTCGACGTTCGGCGGCCGGGCGGTGACGCTGCCGACGACGGCGGCCACGCGGTACCAGCTGAGCGCGGACCTGCTGCGCGCGGCGTGGACGGACCGGACGAGCGTCGTCATGGTGGCCTCCCCGTCGAACCCGACGGGGACATCGGTGCCGTTCGCCGAACTGGCCGCGGTGTGCGCGCAGGCCCGCGACCGCGGGGCCTGGCGCGTCGTCGACGAGATCTACCTGGACCTGGCCGACCCGGCCCCCGACGGCAGCCCGGCGCGCACGGTCCTGGCGGCCGACCCGGACGCGGTCGTCGTCGGCAGCTTCTCGAAGTTCTTCGGCATGACGGGCTGGCGGCTGGGCTGGGCGGTGCTGCCGCCGGACCTGGTGGCGCCCGTGGAACGGCTGGCGCAGAACTACTTCATCGCCGCCTCCACCCCCGTGCAGCACGCAGCGCTGGCGTGCTTCACCCCCGCGTCGCTGGCGGTGTGCGAGGAACGCCGGGTCGAGTTCACGCACCGCCGCCGCCTCGTCCTCGACGGGCTGGCCGCGCTCGGCCTTCCCGTCCCGGTGGTTCCCGACGGCGCGTTCTACGTGTACTTCGACGTGGCCTCCACGGGCCTGGACGCGTGGGAGTTCTGCGCCCGCGCGCTGGCCGAGCACCACGTCGCGCTCACCCCGGGCCGGGACTTCTCGGCGACGACCGCCGCGACGCACGTCCGGTTGTCGTACGCCGCCTCGCGGGCGGAGCTGACGGAGGGGCTGCGCCGGGTCGGGGAGTTCCTCAAGACGGTTCCCGCCGCACCGGCACGTGCGAGCGCGACGCCGCGGTGAACTCCGGCCGGTGCCAGCCCGGCGGTGCGGGCCACGAGGTCGTGCCCGGCGGGCCGGGTCGAGGGCCAGGTCGAGAGCGGCGGCGCCGTCCTCGGCGCGCAACCGGTCCAGCACCGGCCCGGACAGCTCGATCCCGCTGACCGGGACCGCGCGGGCGCCGGGCGGCGAGGAGTTCTCAGCCCGGCCAAGCGAGGTCGGCGACGACGGGGGAGTGGGTGCTGTCGCCCGGGGCGCCCTCGAGCGTGGCGACGGGGTCCAGACCGGCCACGAGGACGACGTCGACGCGCGCGAACCCCGGGGAGGAACCCCGGGTGAGGCCCGGTCTCGTCCCGACGGCCAGGTGGGTGTCGACGAGGCCGTTCGAGCGCAGTTCCCGCAGCGGCTCGTTGAGCTCGGCGGAGTTCAGGTCCCCGGCGACGACGACGGCGTCCCCGGCCGCGCGCAGCTGCGAGGCCAGCGCCGAGAACCGCTGCGCCTCCCCGACGCGGACGCGGGCGGCGTGGCCCGTCGTGCCGGCGGGGCTGCTCGCGGCGGCCCGCGGTGAGCACAGCAGGCACGGGGAGGCGAGGTGGACGGACAGGACGGCCAGCGGGCGGCCCTCGACGTCGAGGGTCACGACGTCGGCGGGGCGGGCCCCGTCGGGCAGCCCCGTCACGGCCCGCACGGAGGTGATGGGGTGCTTCGACCAGACGGCGTCCCCGTCGCCCTGGCTGCTGGTGGTCGTGTAGCTGCGGTACGGGTACCGGGCCGCGAACCACCGGTCGTACCCGGTGCGCTGGGCGGGCGCGATCTCCTGCAGCGCCAGCACGTCGGGGTCGTGCTGCTGCACGAGGTCGGTCAGCCCGGAGGCGCCCTTCCAGGTGGAGGTGTTGAACGTGGCGACCCGCAGGTCCGCGGCCGTGCGGACGGGGGTGAGCCGGTTCAGGGCGTAGGGGCCCAGCAGCGCGCCCGCCGCGACGGCGGGGACGAGGACCGCGGCGAACGCCGCGCGGGAGCGGAACGCCGTGGTGAACGGCACGAGGACGAGGGCCGGGGCCAGCCACCACACGGCGAACAACCCGAGCACGTAGCTGACGGTGTGGCCGTCGGAGACGACCAGGACGACGACGAGGGCCGCGGTGGCCAGGACGCCGTACCCGACGGTGAGGTCGCGGGGGACGCGGCGCCACCCCGGGCGCCGGCTCGGCGTCGGGGGCACCCGCCCATCCTGCTACAGCGCTCCGGCGGTCAGGGCGGCGGGAGCGGTGGGCAGGGACCGGGTGCGCAGCGCGTACAGCTCCTCGAACCGGGCGAGGGTGTGCCGCTCGTCGTGCTCGGCGGCGATCTCGTGGCTGCGCGCGCCCATCCGCGACCGCAGGCCGGGGTCGGCCAGCAGGAGGGCCAGCCGGGCCGCGAGCGCCGACGGCCGGGCGTGCGGGAAGAGGAACCCGTTGTCGCCGTCGCGCACCAGGTGCGGCAGGGCACAGGCGTCGACGCCGAGCACCGGCAGACCGCAGGCCATGGCCTCCAGCACGACGAGCGACTGCAGTTCCGCGGTCCCGGCGTTGGCGAACACGTCGCACGCCAGGTACGCGGCGGGCAGGTCCTCGTCGGGGACGAAACCGGTGGACACGACGCGGTCGGCGACGCCGAGGGCGGCGGCCCGCTCCAGCAGGGCCGGTCGCTGCGCGCCGTCGCCGACGAGCAGCAGCTGCGCGTCGAGGTCGGGTCGCAGGCGGTGGACCAGGGCGAGGGCCTCGACGAGTTCGCCGACGTTCTTCTCCGGCGCCAGGCGGCCGACGTACCCGATGGTGGGGCGGTCGGGGACGGCGTGCTTCGCGCGGAAACCCCGGCGCAGCTCCCCGCCGGGGTCGGGGGCGAACCGGCCCAGGTCCATGCCGCAGGAGATCGGCAGGACGGGGCCGGGGATCCCGGCGCGTTCGGCGAGGGCCGCCGCGTAGGGGGTGGGGGCGGTGACGACGTCGGCGCGGGTGAACACCGCGGCCGCGTCGGCCCAGGCCCACGCGTGCAGCCGCCGCTGCGCCCCCGCGCCCAGCGGCACGTGGTGGGTGAGGTTCTCGGGCATGAAGTGGTTGGTGGCGACGACGGGGATGCGCAGCCGGTTCGCCGCGGTCACCAGGGCGCGCCCGACGAGGAAGTGGCTCTGCACGTGCACGACGTCGGGACGGACCTCGCGCAGCACGCGCGTCGCGGCCCGCACGAGCCCGACGGGCGGGCAGAACCGCAGCCCGGTCCCGCCGGCGACGACGGGGAGGGCGGGCAGCCGGTGCTCGGTGACGCCGGGGGGGACCCGCCGGGTGGTCGCGCGCAGGCCGCGGGCGGGGGCCACGACGTGCACCTCGTGGCGGGCGGTCAGCCCGGCGGCGAGGCGCTGGGCGAACGTCGAGGCGCCGTTGACGTCGGGGGCGTAGGTGTCTGCTCCGATGAGGATCCGCATGGGTCGATCGAAGCGCCCGGCCCCGGTGGCGGTCATCGCACCGCGGGACCGTTCCGGCCCGGACCCCCGTCCCGCCCGGGGTAGCTCCGCCGTAGGGGGTCAGGGCCCGGTGGTCTCCCGCCGCAGGGCCCGCAGCACCACGTCGGGCGTCAGGGCCCCGGCGTACCCGCCGTCGTCCAGGACCGGCAGCAGCGGCGCGTCCTGGGCCAGCAGCGCCGAGAAGGCGGCGCGCAGGTCCTGGCGGGTCGTGGCGGTGGCCCGGAACGGGCGCAGGACGTCGCGCACCCGCGCGTCGCGGGGACCGGAGCGGGCCGCCTCCCGCAGCGCCCCGCGCGGCACCCAGCCCACGACCTCCCCGCGGGAGACGACGACCGCGAACTGGCCGCGGTCGACGTCGAGGGCCGTGGCGGCGTAGGCGGCGCCGTCCTCGGGGGCCACCACGAGGGGTTTGTCGAGGTCCTCGGCGCGCAGCGGCGTGACGGCCAGCCGCCGCAGCCCCCGGTCGGAACCGGTGAACGCGACGACGGTGTCGTTCGCGGGCGCGGACAGCAGCGTCTGCGGGTCGGCGAGCTGCTCCAGCACCCCGCCGCTGGAGAACACGGCGACGCGGTCGGCGATCCGGACGGCCTCGTCGAGGTCGTGGGTGACGAACAGCACGGTCTTGCGCAGGTCGGTCTGGATGCGCCGGAACTCCGTCTGCAGCCGGTCCCGGACGACGGGGTCGACGGCGCCGAACGGCTCGTCCATGAGCAGCACGGGCGGGTCGGCGGCCAGCGCGCGGGCCACGCCGACGCGCTGCTGCTGGCCCCCGGACAGCTGGGCGGGGTAGCGGTCGCCGTAGGTGGCGGGGTCCAGGCCGACGAGGTCGAGCAGCTCGTCGACGCGGCGGGCCGTGACGTCGCGGTCCCAGCCGAGCAACCGCGGCACGGTGCCGACGTTGTGCCGGACCGTGCGGTGCGGCATGAGCCCCGCCGCCTGGATGACGTAGCCGATGCCGCGGCGCAGGGTGACGACGTCGACGTGGCCGGTGTCGCGGCCGTCGACGACGACGCGGCCGGCGGTGGGCTCGACGAGCCGGTTGACCATCCGCAGGATCGTCGACTTCCCGCAGCCCGAGGGCCCCACGAGGGCGACGAGCTCCCCGCGGCGGACCGAGAACGTCAGGTCGGTCACGGCGGGGGCCTGCCGCCGCCCGTAGCGCTTGACGACGCCCTCGAAGCGGATGACCTCGTCGACGCCGGTGTCCAGCTCCTGCGGGTCGGTGATCACCTCGCCAGCCTCGCCGACGGTCGCGGCCCCCGGCAACCGCGCGGGGGTCCGGCCGCCCGGCGCGGGCGAGACCTTCGGCGGAGGACCCGCGGGCCCGGTCTCTGCCAAGGTGGACGCCATGGCCGGCGTCGACCCCGCAGCTCACGGGCCCCTCGAGGAGCCCTTCGCACCCTCCGACGTCGCCTGGCAGCGCATCGACCCGGCGTGGGCGACGGCGCAGCGCCTCGTCGGCGGCATCGTCTTCGGTCTCGTCGCGGTCGTGCTGGTGGTGCTGGCGGTGCTGCTGACCCCGTGGGTCTGGCTGGGGTTCGCCGTCGCGGTGCCGTTGTGGTGGTGGGACTTCCGGTGGGCGGCGCGGCAGGTGCGGGCGTGGGGGTACGCCGAGCGCGACGACGACCTCCTCGTGGTGAAGGGGATCCTGTTCCGCTCCCTGGTCGTGGTGCCCTACGGGCGGTTGCAGTACGTCGACGTCGAGGCCGGCCCGGTGGACCGCCGGTTCGGGCTGGCGAAGGTGCAGCTGCACACGGCCAGCTCGGACACCGACGCGGCGATCCCGGGGCTGCGGCCGCAGGAGGCGGCGCGGCTGCGGGACCGGCTCGCCGCGCGCGGTGAGGCCCGGCTGGCGGGGCTGTGAGCGAGGAACCGGCGGTCGAGGCGGTCCCCGAGGACGTCGCCGCCCGCCTGGACGCCCCGACCCGCGCGGTCCTGGCCGACGCCGGCTGGCGCAAGCTGCACCCGGTCACCCCGGTGCTGCGGGCCTGGAAGGTCGTCGCCGCGGTCCTGGCCGTCGTGGTGGGGCAGAACGTCGACGACATCCTGCGGCTGGACCTGCCGGGGTGGGTGCTGACGGTGAGCGTCCTGGGCGGGTTGCTGCTGCTGGCGGTCGTGGGGGCCGCCTACAGCGCCCTGGCCTGGCGGCGCCTGCGGTACCGCATCGACGCCGAGGCCGTGCACGTCGAGCGCGGCATCCTGTGGCGGCAGCAGCGCCGGGCCCAGCTGGACCGGTTGCAGGCCGTCGACGTGGTCCGCCCGCTGCTGGGCCGGTTGTTCGGGCTGGCCGAGCTGCGGCTGGAGGTCGCGGGCGGGTCGGGGTCGCGGGTGTCGCTGGCGTACCTGAAGGAGGAGGAGGCCCAGCGCGTGCGCAACGCGCTGCTGGCGGCCTCGGCGGGGGTCGTCGTCGCCGAGGGCGAGGAGGCGCCCGAGGCGCCCGAGCGGGAGGTCGTGCAGGTCCCGCCGGTGCGGCTGATCACCTCCACGCTGCGCTCGGGGCTGACGATCTGGATGGTCCTGGGCATCGTCGGCATCGGGGTCGGGTGCTGGTTCGCGAAGAGCCTCGCGCCGCTGTTCGGGTCCGCCGCGGGGGTGCTGGGCATCGTCTCGGCGGTGTGGCAGCGGTTCAGCACGGGGTTCGGCTTCACCGTCGGGGACTCCCCGGACGGGCTGCGGATGACGCACGGCCTGCTGGAGCAGCGGTCCCAGACGGTCCCGCCGGGGCGGGTGCAGGCGTTGCGGATCACCCAGCCGCTGCTGTGGCGCAGCAAGGGGTGGTGGCGCGTGGAGGTCAACGTGGCGGGCTACTCGGGGGAGAACGGCAAGGCCTCGGAGCAGAGCACGACGCTGCTGCCGGTGGGGACGGTCGACGAGCTGGGCCTGGTCCTGGCGATCGTCCTGCCGGGTCTGCGCACGGACGGGGCGTCGCCGCTGGACGTCGTGCGGGCGGGCCTGACGGGTTCGGGCACCGACGGCGGGTTCACGCCCGTGCCGCGGCAGGCGCGCTGGCTGGACCTGCTGAGCTGGCGCCGCCGCGGCTACCTCGTCACCGAGCACGCGTTCCTGTCCCGCAACGGCCGGTTCCTCCGCGGCCTGGACGTCGTCCCGCACGCCCGCACCCAGTCCCTGGGCCTGACGCAGGGGCCGTGGCAACGCCGCCTGGGCCTGGCCAGCGTCCGGCTGCACTCCACGCCCGGGAAGGTCTCCCCCCGCGTGGACCACCTCGACCAGGCCGTCGCGGCCCGCCTGCTGCGCGAGCAGACCGCGCGGGCGCGCGCGGCCCGCGTCGGCGCGGGCCCCGAGCGGTGGATGACGGGCCCCGCGCAGGGCTGACCCGTGCTCGACCACCGCCGGCCGCTCAGTCGTGATCGAGCACTGTCGTGATCGAGCGCGGGTCAGCCGGCGCTGACCCGCCCGGCGAGCCGGTCGTAGAAGGCCGCCGTCGTCGCGTTCATCCCCACGATCTCGGCCTCCTTGCCGTGGTCGGCGTACTTGCGGCTCACCGCGTCGAGGGCGGCGACGGAACTGGCGTCCCACACGTGGGCGTCGCTGAAGTCGATCGTCACGCGGTGGGGGTCGCCGGCGTAGTCGAACTGCGTGACGAGGTCGCCGGAGGAGGCGAAGAACACCTGGCCGTGCACGGTGTAGCGCCCGGGCGCGCTGGGGCGGACCTCGACGAGGTGGGCGACGCGGCGGGCGAAGAGCACGCACGCCAGCAGCGTCCCGCCCAGGACGCCGTAGGCGAGGTTGTGGGTCAGCAGCACGATGACGACGGTGACGACCATGACGCCCGTCTCGCTGCGGGGCAGGGCCCGCAGCGTGGCGGGACGCACGCTGTGCCAGTCGAAGGCGCCGTAGCAGACCAGGAACATGACGGCCACGAGCGCCGCCATCGGGATCCGCGCGACGACGTCGCCGAACCCGACGACCAGGACGAGCAGGAACGCCCCGGCGAGGAACGTCGAGAGCCGGGTGCGGGCCCCGGAGACCTTCACGTTGATCATCGTCTGCCCGATGACGGCGCACCCGCCCATCCCGCCGAACAGCCCGGTGAGGATCTGGGCGGTGCCCTGCCCGACGCACTCGCGGGTCTTGCTGGAGCCGGTGTCGGTGAGCTCGTCGACGAGCTGGGCCGTCATGAGGGACTCCATGAGCCCGACGAGCGCGACGCCCACGGAGAACGGGGCGATGGTCCGCAGCGTGTCCAGGGTCAGCGGGACGTCGGGCAGGCCGAGGGAGGGCAGCGCGTGCGGCAGGGCCCCGTCGTCGCCGACGGTGCGGACGTCGACGTGGGCCACGACGGTGACGAGGGTGAGCAGCGCGACGGTGAGCAGGGGCGCCGGGACGGACTTGACGAAGCGCGGCACGAGGACGAGCAGGACGAGCCCGGCGGCGAGCACCGCGTACCCGGCGGCACCGGCGCCGCGCAGGTTCGGCAGCTGGGCCAGGAAGATCGAGATGGCGAGCGCGTTGACGAACCCGGTCGTGACGCTGCGGGGGACGAACCGCATGAGGCGGGCCACGCCCAGCAGCCCCAGGCCGATCTGCAGGACCCCGGCCAGCAGGATCGCGGCGACGAGGTACCCCACCCCGTGGCTGTGGGAGAGGGGGGCCACGACGAGCGCGACGGCCCCGGTGGCGGCGGAGATCATCGCGGGCCGGCCGCCGACGAACGACGTCGTGATGCCCATGACGACGGAGGAGACGAGGCCGACGCGGGGGTCGACCCCGGCGACGACCGAGAACGAGACGGCCTCGGGGACGAGCGCGAGCGCGACGACGAGCCCGGCGAGCACCTCGGTGCGCAGGACCCGGGCCGACCGCCACCACGCGGGGCGGCGCGCAGCGCCGGGCAGGGCGGAGGGGGTGGCCACCGGCGAACTCTAACCCTGCGTCAGGGTGCCGTCGGCCGCCGCCCGCCCGCCCGGGTCCGGCGCCTCACCCGGTCAGCGGCGGCCGCTGCCGCCCTTGCTCCGCAGTTGCGCGACGGCGTCCGTGAGCTTCCGGCGCGTCGCCGGGTCCTTGGCCGCGCGCTGCACCTGCTGGCTCAGCCGCTTGCCCTCGGGCGACTTCAGGAACGCGCCCAGCTTTCCGACCAGCCCTGCCACGTCGAACCTCCTCGGTGTCCGTCCCAGGGGTCAACGGTGCAGGAGGATCGACGGTTCCGCACTACTTGCGCAGGACGACCGCGACGTCGGTGACGGCGAACAGGAAGGTGCCGTGCCGGGCGTGGCGGCGCAGGCCCTCGATCCAGCCCGCGGCGCGCGCGGTCAGCTCGTCGTCGTCGCCGACGGCGGCCAGGACGCCCGTGGCGACCTTCCAGGCGACCGAGCCCTCGTCGAAGCGGCGGTGCGGGTCGGCCCAGGAGTGCACCGACTCCACCGTGAAGGGGCTGGCGGCGGCGTGCCGCAGGAGCTTGCGCCCGGCGAAGCCGTCGGTGCGGGCGCCGCGGGCGGGCACGTGGGCGACGAAGCGGTCCAGCAGCTCGCGGGTGAGGTCGTCGTCGTCGCTGGTGAACAGGGCGGTGTCCCAGTCGGAGTGGGCCAGGACGGCGGTGCCGCCGGGGCGCAGGACGCGATGCACCTCGTGCAGGTGGGCGCCGACGTCGGCGAGGTGCTCGACGGCGTTGAGGGTCACGGCGTGGTCGACGCTGCCGTCCTCCAGGGGCAGGCTGTCGAGCTCGGCGATGTGGGCGCGGACGCGGGGGTCGAGCAGCAGGTCGTCGTCGAGGGCCGCCCCGACGTCGACGGCGTGCACGAGCCGGGGGCCGGCGGCGAGCAGGGCGCGGGTCGTGCGCCCGGAGCCGCAGGCGAGGTCGAGGGCGGTGGAGCCCCGGGCGATGGCGGCGAGGTTCGCGACGTTCTCGAATCGACCCACGTCGGCAGCCTACGATCACGGGGAACCCGCCGCCCACCACCCGTTTCCGTCACTGCCGGTGCGCAGGCTGCGGCGGGGAGTCACGACCTTCGCCCAGCTGGTCGAAGATTGCGTGAACGCCCACTCTCCCGTGGCGTCAATGTTGCGCGACCTGACCTAGAGTCGGGCGCAGCGCCGGACGGGGCGCTCGCACGGCCGGGGGGCGGTGCGGTCGAAGCAGACGGGGGTCCGGCCCGCAGCGGTCACCCCCGTGCCAGGGGGGAAGGCGGAGCCGCGCAGTGGTGGACACGACGCACCAGGAGAGCCCCACGACCGGGGGGCCCGGCCGGCCGCGCAAGCACGGCCGCCGCGGGGTCATCGGAGCCGGCGTCGGCGTGCTCGCCGCCGCCGCGGCGGGAGCCGGCGTCTGGTGGGGCACGCGCGACACGTCCGCGCCGATCACCCCCCAGCCGACCCCGTACGCCTGGCGGCCCAGGGCCCACACGCCCGCCGCCGACCTCGACTCCAAGTGGGTCGGCGTCCAGACCCACGACGTCGCCGTCGCCGAGCGGTTCGAGGACTACCTCGGCCGCCCGCTGGACTGCGTCGTCGTCTTCGGCGCCGAGACCGACTGGCCCGCCATCGAGGGCCCCTGGTTCGCCATCGACGCCCCCGAGGGGCAGGACTGGGCGCAGTGGGTCCGCGACGACCCCGACAACCGCACCCTCGTCATCTCCACCGCCATGGTCCCCAAGGACCCCGACGAGGACTGGCGGGCCCGCGGCGCGGCGGGGGAGTACGACGAGCACTGGAGGAAGTTCGGCCAGAACCTCGTCGACGTCGGCCTGGGCTCCTCGATCGTCCGCATCGGCTGGGAGCTCAACGGCAAGTGGTACGCCACCCACTACGTCGGCGACACCGAGGAGAAGCGCGAGCAGTGGAAGGAGTACTTCCGCCGCATCGTCATGGCCATGGAGGTCGAGGGGTCCGACTTCGAGGTCGACTTCACCATCGCCGAGGGCCCGCAGAACTCCGTGTCCATCGAGGAGCTCTACCCCGGTGACGACTACGTCGACATCATCGGCGTCGACGTCTACGACTCCTACATCTCCCCGATCGACCCGACCGCCCGCTGGCAGGCCAAGGACGAGAAGGTCAACAGCGTCTCGGCCGTCGTCGCCTTCGCCGAGGAGCGCGACAAGCCCGTCAGCTTCCCCGAGTGGGCCATGGTCGCCGAGGGCGACACCCAGGGCGGCGGCGACAGCCCGGACTTCGTCAACCGGATGGCCGACGTCATGGCGTCCGCGAACCTGCGCTACCAGGCCTACTTCAACACCACCGACGGCGGCGTCGGCATGACCCTCGCGGACGCCCCGAACGGCTCCGCGGCCTACCTGGCGCGCTTCGGCGCATCGGGTGACGTGGTGCCGACCGGTACGTGACGCGCGGTAACGTCGGGGAGGGTCGCCGTGCGCCAGCGCGCGCCGGCGGATCGGAGGGGGAACGACGGTGGGTCTGCTCGCCAAGCTGCGCCGCGGGGGCATGACCCGCGGGGTCTGGAACATCGGCGACCAGCTGATCTCCAGCGCCAACAACTTCCTGGTGCAGATCGTCATCGCCAAGTCCGTCAGCGACGACGACTTCGGGACGTTCGCCATCGTCTTCTCGATCTTCTCCGTCGCCATCGGGTTCTTCCGGGCCCTGTCGACGACGCCCCTGGGCATGCGCTTCGCCGACGCCGACGACCGCGAGTTCAAGCGCGTCACCGCCGCCTCCGTGGGGCTCACCCTCACCGGCAGCGTGCTGCTGGGCCTGGTCCTCGTCCTGGCCGGCCTGCTCTTCCCGTTCCCGCAGGTCCTGGGCCACTCGCTCATCGCCCTCGGCGTGATCATCCCCGGCCTGCTCCTGCAGGACGCCTGGCGCCAGGTGCTGTTCGCCCGGCTGCGCCCCGCCGCGGCCTGCCTGCTCGACGGCACCTGGGGCCTGCTGCAGCTCACCGCCGTCCTGCTGCTGTTCACCCGCGGCGTGGACTCCGTCTCGGCCTACGTCATCGCCTGGGGCGGGGCCGCGCTGGCCGCCTCCTTCGTGGGGCTGGCCTCGATGCGGACCCGGCCGCGGCCCGCGAAGGCGTGGGCGTGGCTGCGCGAGCAGTCTTCGGTGACCCGCTACCTCGTGCCCGAGTACGTGCTCCTGCAGTCCGGCGCCCAGATCGCCGTCCTCGTCGTCGCCGCCGTCGCCGGCACCGTCGCCGCGGGCTCGCTGCGCGGGGCGAACATGCTCACCGTCCCGGCGACCATCCTGTCCACCGGGCTGATGAGCTTCGCCGTCCCCGAACTGGCCCGCCGCCGGTCGCGGACCTCGCTGCGGCAGTGGACGGCCGCCGCGTGGGTCATCTCCGGGCTCGTGGCCACCACCGGCGTCGTGTGGGGTTCGCTGTTCCTGCTGCTGCCCGACGCCGTGGGCCTGGCCGTCCTCGGGGACTCCTGGGCCGGCACCCGCGAGGTGCTCGTGCCGATCGTCATCGGCCAGGCCGGCTCGGCGCTGTCCGTCGGCCCCGCCGCCGTGCTCTACGCCAGCGACGGCGCGAAGGTCACCATCCGGCTGCACACCGTCTACGCGGTCCTGCTCATCGGCCTGTCGACCCTCGGCGCCGTCCTCTGGGGCGCCGTCGGGACGGCCTGGGGGATGGCGGCCGCGTTCTGGCTCACCGCCCCCTGGTGGTTCCTGGCCGCCCACCGCCACGTGCGCCGGACGGTCACGCCCGCCCCCCGCGCCGAGGAACCCGCGGCCCCGATCACCTGACGGCCCGGCACGACGGCACGACGGCCCGGCTCCCCGAGGGGGCCGGGCCGTCCGCGTCCCCCCGCGTCCCCGTCCCCCCACCGCGGGAGCCCGGGGTTCGGATCGTTGTGACAACGCTGCCGTTCACCGCGAGCGTTGTCACAACGATCCGAACCCCCCGGACCCCCGACGCCGCCCCGGGACGACGGAGGGGGCCCCGCCCACGGGCGGGACCCCCTCCTCCAACCGGCCCCCGAGGGCCTCAGGCCCGGCGCAACCCGCCGTCCGGCGAGGCCGGCGGGACCGTCACGGGCAGCGGGCCCCCCGCGCTCGCGGCGGTCGCCACCCGGTGGTGCTGGTGCTCCAACCGGTACGTCCGCCGGTCCCGGTCGCGGTCCCGCTCGAACCGGTACCCCAGGAACAGCGAGCACAGCGGCAGCATCACGTACAGCACCTGCGGCTGCAGCAGGGAGCCGGTGAGGAAGGCGCTCGCGAACACCGACGCCAGCGACAGCGTCGGCGAGGGCGAGCGGACGATGACCGCGTACGCGACGAAGGCGCAGAACAGGACGGTGGCGGGGATCCCGTACTCCATGAGGAGCTTGGCCAGCCCGGAGAAGTTGATGGGCAGCCCGGTGGCGGCGAAGATCTGGTCGGCGAGCCGGTCGGCGCTGCCGGCGCCGCGGCCGATGAGCAGCGTCAGCGGGTCCTGCCCCCACTGCTCGGCGATCCGCTCGTACGGCTGGACGAAGCGCAGGCTGCCGGAGGAGTTCGTCTGCGACGTCTCGGTGGTGCGGCTGAGGATGATCCGCCCGAACGGCGTCAGGAGCGCCCCGCCGCCGATGACGACGACGGCGGCGACGATGCGGGCGGTCCAGCGGCCGCCGCGGCGCAGGGCCAGCACGGCGATGCCGAAGGCCAGGAACAGCAGGCCGGTGCCGGAGATGGTGCACACCAGGGCGATCGCCATGACGATCGCGCGGAACGTGCCGACGCGGCGGACCATCGAGGACAGGATCGCCAGCGCGAGGAACTGCGCGTACACCGAGGGCTCGACGAACACGAACGCGTTGGCCTTGACGATCGAGGACCCGTACTGGATCGGGTAGGACGTGTTGTACCCGAGGAACAGGAACGCGTTGGGCACGACCTGCTTGACGACGTCGACGTACGTCCACGCCCCGACGGCCTGCGCGACGGTCTGCAGGACACCGACACCGCCCAGGACGGCCATGACGGTCTCGAAGCGGTCGACGACCCGCTCGTAGAGGTGGTGGCGGGCCGGGTGGAGCCGGAAGCAGAACACGACCCAGATCAGCGGCAGGTAGACCAGCGACGTCAGCGCCCCCGAACCGTCGCCCACCATGACGAGGCCGGCGACGAGGAAGGCGACGGCCATCGCGACGACGAAGACCCGCGTCGCGCGCGCGTTCTCCACGGCGTCGCCGTGGTAGAGCAGGTAGGCGATCCCGCCGAGCGCGACGGGGACGCTGACCGACAGCTGGGTGCCCCCGAGGGGGATCCCGACGCGCTGCAGCAGGGTGATCGAGACGATGACGACCGTCAGCACGGTGAGGGCGCGGCGGTCGGCGACGGTGCTGGCGCCGGACCGGCCCCACCGACCGCGGGCCGTCCCGCCCGGCGTCGTCAGGTCGGAGGTCGTCGTCACGCGCCGCTCCCGGGGTCGGAGGTAGGAGATCTGTGAACGGCGGTCGAGGACGGCGCCGTGCGTGTCATCGTAGGTGGCGGCGCGCCGGCCGGGGGGTCCGATCAGCTGTGGATCCCGCATCCGTGCGCTCGGGGTCGCCGCTTCACCCGGTCGGAGTGGCGGAAGGCTGCTCCGGACGGGTCACACCGCGCTCCGAGGCTCTCCCGGGAGACCGCGGACCGGCGGACGGGTGGGATAGTGACCGCGACACGGACCGCCCGCGGGCGGTCAGCCGGGTGGGGGACATCCGAGGAACCAGGAGGGGCTCGAGTGGCGGCGACGACGACGGGGATGACGGAACGGAACGGCCCGGGGGCCTGGGCGGCCGTCTTCCGGCACCGCTGGAAGGTGCTCGCGGTCGCCGTCGTGATGGCGGTGCTCGGCTACCTGGGGGCGGCGAACTTCATCCCGCCGGTCTACACGGCGACGACGACGATCACGCTGTCCAAGGACCGCCCGTTCGACGCGACGGCGACGGGCAACAACGGCGCCCAGCTCGGCGACCCCACGCAGTGGGCGGCGCTGCAGGCCGCCGTGGTGAAGTCCAGCGCGGTCCTGCAGGCCGCCACCGCGCCGGTGCCGACGGGGACCGGCGCCGCGACGGTGCAGGTGCCGGCCGAGGACGTCGACACGTTCCGCGACGGCCTGACGGTGACGGCCCAGACCGACACCAACCAGATCACCGTGACGAGCTCGGCCTCCAGCGCGCAGGACGCCGCGGACACCGCCGACGCCGTCGCGTACGCCTACCAGGCGCTGTCCGCGCAGAACGTCACGACGGCCCGCGACGCGGCGCTGGCGAACGTCGAGAGCAGCGACACCACGACGGTGCAGCAGATCAACCTCGCCGCGACGACGTACGGCTCGGGCGTGGCGAGCGTCGACGCCGCGACGGTGCCGAACGGCGCGGCCGCGCCGTACCCGTGGCAGATCGCTCTCGTCGCCGGGATCGTCGGCCTGCTCGCCGCCGCCGGTGCGGTGGCGTGGGCGGCCCACCTCAAGCAGCGCGTCACCGCTCCGCCGCTGGGGGGCATCGCGGAGCTGGCGCGCTGGGGCAACCTGCCCTCCTTCCGCGCGCTGAGCGACCCGCTGAGCGAGCCGAGCCGCTCCACGGGGGTCGTGCTCGTCGGTCTGCAGCACCTGGGCCACCTGCGCACCCCGCGCCTGGAGGTCAGCAGCGTGCTGGTCACGGCGGCCTCGGGCAACGCCGGGGCGCTGGCCCTGGGGCTGGCCGCGTCGGCCGCCCGCTCGGGCCGTCGCGTCGTCATGGTCGACGCCGACGAGTCCGGCAGCCGGCTGGCCGTCTTCGGCGCGCCGGTCGCCGAGGCGAGCGCCAACGTCCCGCAGGGCCGCTGGAGCGAGGAGATCCGCCCGTGGGTCGTCGGCGGCGGGGCCGTCGTCGGCATCCTGCCGCTGGACGCCCGCTCGCTGCAGCCGCACGCCGTGGGGTCCGGTGTCCGCCACCTCGTCGAGGCCGGCTACCTGGTGATCTTCGTGGGTGGCTCGGTCGTCTCCAGCCCGGTGGCGTTCGCGGTGGCCGGTGAGGTCGACGCCGTCCTGGTCCAGGTGGAGGCCGACCCGCGCGCCGAGGTCGTCAGCAAGACGCTGGCCCAGCTGTCGATCGCGGCGCCGGACGTCGTGGCGCAGGTCGTCGTGGGTGACACGTCGAGCTCGGGCGGCGGGGAGAACCACCGCCTGGAGCAGCGGCCGCGCCCGGCCGGCGGCAGCCAGCAGGTCTCCCCGGAGGTCGCGGGCCGCCGCGGCTGACCCGGTCCCGCAGCACCGCACGCGCGAAGAGGGGCACCCCCACCGGTGGGGGTGCCCCTCTTCGCGCGTGCGGGCCCGGTCGCGCTCAGAGGTCGTGGGCGTCGCGGGCGACCTGCTCCCAGGGGCCGGGGGAGATCCAGCCCTCCTCCATGTGCGTGGCCAGCGCGGGCTGCGCGCCCAGGAGCACGCGCCGGCGCGAGGGCCGGCGCAGGGAGCGCAGGTCCACGGCCGTGCGCATGCCGGTCAGGTAGACGCCGCGCGCGAGCGCCCGCAGCGGTGAGGAGCCGCCGTCCTCGGCGTGGTGGTCGAACAGCTCCCGCAGGCCGAAGCGGCGCCGGCCCTGCAGCGTCAGGCAGCTGGCGTAGTCGAAGTCCCCGCCGGAGTAGGCGCACAGCTGCAGCAGGCGCTCGTCCTGGCGCAGGGCGCGCACGCGCACGGCGAAGGTGCTGGTCGTGGACTCCAGGGGCGCCCAGCGCGCCGGCCGCCCGTCGTCGGGGACGGGCTCGCCGTAGGGGGCGAAGTAGTCCGCGCGGGCCGAGCGCGGGTCGCTCGCGGCGTCGAGGAGGCTGACGAGGGCCTCGGGGCGCCACAGGTAGTCGTCCTCGGCCAGCAGCACGAGGTCGTCGTCGGCCCAGCCGCGACGGCGGGCCAGCGACAGCCCGGTGAGGTAGCTGCGGCGGTTGGACCCGGCCGTGATGGTCACGGGGTCGCCCCAGGCGGCCATGAGCGCGGCGCGGTCGGCGGGGAGGGGCCCGTCGTTGAGGAAGACCACCTCCGGGCCGGCCGCGGGGCGCTGCGCGGTCAGCGTCTGGACCGCGCGGCAGAAGGACTGCAGGCCCACGAGCTTGGAGTACCAGTTCGGCCGAGCCTTGCTGTTCTCACCGCCGTGGGAGCGGTAGACGACGTGGATGAGCACCCCCCGATCGTAGCGAGGAGCCCTCACCCGTTCGGGTGTCGTGATCACGCGTGGGCATCCCCTATCGCTGGCGGGAGCCTGCGCGTTACAGGTCCGTCAGAACTTTTTCCTCAAGGCCTCGCGGCCCCGGCCCGATGACTCCTTTGTCACCCCGAACGGGCCTTACCGGTTCCGCCGCCCCCCTCCTGCGGCTGGGACCCTGACCACAGCGAGGTTGATCCACCCCCATGTCCAAGGTTTCGAAGTTCCTCCTGTCCGCCGCTGCCGTCGCCACCGTCGCCGGCGGTTTCACCACGGCCGGTGCCTCGGCCGCCTCCGCCGACACCGGCGTCACGATCCGCCAGGGCACCGGCAAGGTCGACTACACCGACGCGGCCGGCAACGTCTGGAAGAAGGACGCCGGTTTCGTCGGCGGGTACCAGGTCTCGAACGTCACCACCGCGAGCATCGCCGGCACCACGTCCTCCGGGCTCTACCAGAACGAGCACTGGGGCATGTCGAAGTGGGCCGCGCAGGTCCCCAACGGCACCTACGACGTCACGCTGAAGTTCGCCGAGACCTACTTCACCACGGCGAACACCCGCGTGTTCTCGGTCACCGCCGAGGGCCAGAAGGTCGTCGAGAACCTGGACATCTTCGCCGCGGTCGGCAAGAACGCCCGCCTGGACAAGACGTTCCAGGTGAAGGTGGCCGACGGTTCGATCGACCTGGGTTTCTCGGCCACGAAGAACAACGCGAAGGTCGACGGCATCCTGGTGAAGTCGGCCGGCACGACCAGCGGCACCGGTTCGACGCCCGTCGTGACGCCGAGCCCGCGTCCCACGCAGCCGACCCCCACGCCGACCACCCCGGCGCCGACCACCCCGGCGCCCACCACGCCCAGCACCCCGGTGACCTCCGGTGACTGGCACTCCGGCGCCTCCGGTGTCGGTGTCGCCTCCGGCACGTTCGCCTCCTGGCGCGGTTCGGCCGTCGAGGTCTCCGCCACGTGGGCCGACAACAACACCGCGGCCGCGAACTTCTGGCAGCTCGACCGGGGCGCCGAGTTCGGTTCCTGGGACAAGGACCTGGACATCGCCGTCGGCGGCATCGGTTCCGGTGAGACCTGGGCCAACGCCGCGCGGGGTTCCTACGACGCCCGCTGGCGCGCCTCGCTGACCACGCTGAAGAACAAGTGGGGCAACCGTCCCGGCACCGCGTACATCCGGTTCGCGCACGAGATGAACGGCAACTGGTACGCCTGGTCGGTCAACAAGAACAACTACCAGGACTTCATCACCTCCTGGAAGCGCTACCGCGCGCTGCAGAAGGAGATCTTCCCGGGCGCGAAGCTGGTCTTCAACCTCAACCGCGAGTCGGTCGGGACGGGCATGGACTGGCGTCAGACCTTCCCGGGTGCGCAGTACGTCGACGTCATGGGTGTCGACTACTACAACCAGTACCCGTACGCGGGTGACGCGGCGACCTTCGCCTCGGCCATCCAGGAGAAGGACGGCTTCGGCGCCCCCAAGGGCCTGGCCCAGCACCTCGCCTTCGCCAAGAGCGTGGGTCTGCCGCTGTCCATCTCGGAGTGGTCCGGCAACGCCGACAACGGTGACTCCCCGGCCTTCATCCAGGGCATGCACGACTTCTTCGAGGCCAACGGCGGCACCGGCGCCGGCAAGCTCCTGTACGAGGTGCAGTTCAACGTCGACCGCGACAACAAGCGCTGGATCCTCACGGGCGACACCCGCATGCCGAAGTCGGCCGCGAAGTACCGCGAGCTCTTCTGAGCGGTGCGCCGCGCCGGCTGAGCTGAACCGCTGAACGGGTCAGGACCTCCACGGTCCTGGCCCGTTCCGCGTTCCGGCGCGACTCGTGGTGCCGGTCGTATCACTCTGAGTGACCAAGTGGGGCATCCCCCCGACCCGCTGCGCCATCCGGGGGTGTCGAGCGCTTCCCCGGGACTCCCTGCGCCGCTACCCTTGCGGAGACCGCAGTGCGGGGCCGGGGGGCCCCGACGGGGGCGAGGGCGGTCGGGGAACGAGCCGGACGGTCACCGTCCGTCGATGCTTGGGGGGAAACGCATGGCGAGCAAGACGTCCGTCCTGGCGGTCGCGCTGGGGGTCTCGGCTGCCGTCGGGCACGTCGTCTACCCGCTCGCGGTGGCCGCCGCGGCCCGGCGCCGCACCGACGAGCCCGTCCCCGCGCCCGCCCAGTGGCCGGCCGTGACGGTGCTCGTCCCGGCCTACCTGGAGACCGGCGTCATCGCCGCCAAGATCGACAACGTCCGCAAGAACGGCTACCAGGGCGAGCTGGAGGTCCTCGTCGTGGCCGACGGGGACCCGCAGACCGCGGACGTCGCCCGTGCGGCCGGGGCCCGGGTGCTGCTCCTGGAGGAGCGCCACGGCAAGTCCCAGGCGCTCAACAAGGGCGTCGCGGCCGCCTCCCACGACCTCATCGTCATCTCCGACGCCAACTCCGAGCTGGAGTACGACGCGCTGGCCTACCTCGTCTCCCGCCTCGTGGTCGACGGCACCGGTGCCGTCGCGGGCGAGAAGCTCGAGGGCACCGGCGGCGAGCTGGCCTACTGGCGCTTCGAGTCCTGGATCAAGCGCAACGAGGCCCGGCTGGGCACCACCCTGGGCCTCGACGGCGGCCTGTGCGCCGTCCGCCGCGAGGCGTGGGAGCCGATCCCGGCCGACATCTCCAACGACGACTTCTGGATCGCCCTGGACCAGATGGAGCGCGGCTGGGCCGTCGGCTACGAGCCGCGCGCCCTCATGACCGAACCCTCCATCGGGGCGTTCAACCTGTCCTGGGAGCGCAAGACCCGCGTGCTCGGCGGCGGGCTGCACGTCATGTGGCGCAAGCGCCGGCTGCTGGACCCCCGTCGCGGGCTCGTCAGCGCCGAGCTGTGGGGCCACAAGCTGTGGCGCTCCACCGTCGGCCCCGTCTCGCACCTGGCCCTGCTGGGCGTCGCGGCCGCCTCCGCGCGGCGCAGCCGCACCGCCCGGGTGTTCCTCGCCGGCCACGCGGTCGGCGCCGCGGCCCTGGTCGCCCAGGAGAAGGGCGTCCGCGTCCCGCTGCCCGGTCGCGTCGTGGCCCAGGTGCTGTACCTGCAGATCGTGGCGTTCGGCGGCATGCGGCGCTACCTGCGCGGCGACCGCGTGCTGCGCTGGGAGAAACCCGCCCGCTGAGGACCGCACGACGAAAGGCCCCGGGAAACCCGGGGCCTTTCGTCGTGCCGGTCCCGCCCGCCGCCCCTCCGGGCGCGCGGGCGCGGGCCGTTCAGCGGGACATGACGACCCGCCCGGCGACCGTGGCGGTCCCGGTGAGCACCCCGCGCACGTAGGCCCAGTGCTGCTCGGCGAGGTCGTGCTGCTTGAGCACCCGGCGCTGGGCGGTCCGCACGGCGTAACCGCTGGCCAGGGCGAGCGTCAGGAGCTTGTGCGTCGCGGGGGAGTGGTACCGCGACAGGTACCGCGACATGGCGGCCCCGCGCAGCTGCAGCATCTCCAGCGACGGGGCGCCCGAGCCGCCCGCGGAGTGCGGGACGAGGAGGTCGGTGCGCAGCTTCTCGTGCAGCCCGCGGTCGCGGGCGGCGCGGCCGAAGGCCATGTCCTCGTTGTAGACGTAGAAGTCCTCGTCGAAACCGCCGAGCTCCAGGAAGGTGCTGCGCCGCACCGCCATGCAGGCACCCGTGGTCCAGTCGACGGTGATGTCCTCGTGGGGGCGCGGGCGGGCGTACAGCCCGGCCTTCGGCAGCAGCTTGTGCAGCCCGCTGGAGTGCACCAGGGCGCGGGCGACGGTCGGTTCCCAGCCCCCGACGCCGAGTTCGACGTGCCCGTCGACGCCGACCATCGTGGCGGCGCTGGCCGCGCACCGGGCGTCGGTGGCGACGTCCTCGACGAGGGCCTCCAGGACCTGCGCGGTGGGGCGGGAGTCGGGGTTGCCGAACACGACGAACTCGTGGGTGGAGGTGCGGGCGCCGAGGTTGGCGGCCTTGGCGAAACCCTTGCCGCCGCCGGAGTCGACGTAGCGGCCGTGCGGTCGCGCCTCGACGACCTCCTTGACCCCGTCGGAGTTCCGGGCGTTGTCCACGACGACCACGGGCAGGTCGGCGGGCAACCCGTCGAGCAGCCCGGAGATCTGGTGGGCGCTGCGGTAGCTGACCAGGACGAGTTCGACGTCGCGCACGGCGTCAGGTTACCCACGTGGCACCCTGGCGGGAGCGGTCCGCGACCTGTGCGGGGGCCCGGAGCCACACGTCCGGGTGCACCCGGGAGGGTTCGCGCGCGGCGTCCGGGGCCGGGACCCGCACCCGGCGCCCCGGGAGCACCGCCGCGGTGGTCCATGCTGGGGCCACGACGACGAGGGTTCGACGTGACGGGGGGCGGCAGTGCAGGGGAACGGGAACGTGGGCGGTCCGGGGCGGCGGACGGCCTGGGTGGTGGCCAAGCAGTTGCCGGCGACGACCGACTCCGGGGGGCGCCAGCGCACCCGCGCCGTCATCGACGCCTACGCCGCGGTCTTCGAGGAGGTCCACGTCGTCGGCTTCGACGCCTGGCCGGACTGGCGGGCCCAGCTGCCCGGGCACGTGACGGTGCACGAGGTCGGTTCGCCGTCCCCGCGGCCGGGGGCGGTGCTGCGCGGTTCGGTGTTCGCGGGCAAGTGGTTCTCCCCGGCGATCCACCGGCTGCTGTCGGTGGGGGTGCGCGCCCGCGACGTCGTGCACGTCGACTTCCCGCAGATGGCCGTCAACGTGCCCGCGGACGTCCACGTCGACGTCCTGGACCTGCACAACGTCGAGTCCGACCTGCTGGAGCGCCGCCTGCGCTCGGAGCACCCGCGGCTGCGGCGCGCGCTGGGGCTGGAGGTCGCGCGCTTCCGCCGCTTCGAGTTCGCCCAGGCGCGCCGGGCGCGGCGGGTGACGGCCTGCTCGCGGCGCGACCAGGAGGTCCTGGCGGCGGCGGGCGTGGAGAGCACCTTCGTGCCCAACGGCGTGCTGACCGGCGCCGGCGCCGACCCGGCGCCGCTGCGCGGGGAGGGGCGGGTGCTGTTCGTGGGGGCGATGGACTACGGCCCGAACAAGGCGTCGCTGCGCTGGTTCCTCGACGAGGTGTGGCCGCTGGTGCTGCGCCGGGTCCCCGACGCGCGGTTCGACGTCGTGGGCCGCGGGCTGGCGGCCTCGCACCCGCGGCCGGCGGGGGAGCCGGCGGGGGTCCGCTTCCACTCCGACGTCGCCGCGGTCGACCCGTTCTACGACGCCGCCGACATCTGCGTCGTGCCGCTGCTGTCGGGGGGCGGGACCAAGATCAAGCTGGTGGAGGCGCTGTCGCGGGGCCGGGCGGTCGTCACGACGTCGCTGGGGCTGGAGGGGCTGGAGGAGCACGCGGCGGCGGTGCGCACGGCCGACGGGGCCGAGGCGTTCGCGGCGGCGCTGGTGGACCTGCTGGAGCACCCCGAGCAGGTCCGCGCCCTGGGCGCGGCGGGGGCGCAGATCGGCCGCGGGTTCTCCTGGGAATCCGCCATGACTCCTCTGCGTGACCTGCTGTCGTCTATCCGTAGCTGATTGGGCGGGCGGGGTCGTCTTTTCACCCGCTCTGCCCAACTTCACGCTCTGTGATCGTGCCGCTGTAGTAGCCTCGCGGCAGCACCTCGACGGGGAAACCGGTGGCTCGGATTCGTGGGGGGTTCGAACCGCCACCGGACGACTCGCCCGCTCATCGACGGGTGCTGCGTTCCCCCACGTGTGGTCCAGCCGGGGTCCCCCGACCGGGCCGACGAGATCCGACCGATCAGGTTCGAGTGAGGGAAGACATGACCGAGTCCGTTGCTCCCGGCGGGACGCCCGTCTCCGAGATCCCCGTCGTCATCCTCTGCGGTGGCATGGGCACCCGGCTGCGCGAGGCCAGCGAGAAGCTGCCCAAGCCGCTCGTCGACATCGGTGGCCGGCCGATCCTGTGGCACATCATGAAGCTCTACAGCTCCTACGGCTTCCGCAAGTTCGTCCTCTGCCTGGGCTACAAGAGCGACCTCATCAAGCGCTACTTCCTCGACTACCGGATCAACGCCGGTGACTTCACGCTGAACCTGTCGACCCAGGACGCCCCGACCTTCCACACCAACGGTGTGCAGGAGGACTGGGACGTGACCTTCGTCGAGACCGGCCTGACCACCGCGACCGCGGCCCGCATCAAGCGCGTCGAGCAGCACCTGACCGCCGACAAGTTCGTGCTGACCTACGGCGACGGCCTCGGCGACGTCGACATCCTCAAGACGCTGCGCGACCACGAGGCCGGCGGCCGCCTGGCCACCGTGACCGCCGTGCACCCCAGCTCGCGCTACGGCGAGATGCACGTCACGGGCGACACCGTCACCGAGTTCAACGAGAAGCCGACCCTGGCCGACGGCTGGGTCAACGGCGGGTTCTTCGTCTTCGACCGCGCCTTCGCGGACAAGTACCTCGAGGACGACCCCGACATGATGCTCGAGCAGAAGCCGCTGCAGACGGTGGCGCGCGACGGCCAGCTGACGGTCTCGCAGCACGAGGGCTACTGGCTGGGCATGGACACCTTCCGCGAGTGGACCGAGTTCAACAAGCTCTGGGACTCCGGCAAGGCCCCGTGGAAGACCTGGGAAGACTGAGACCCCCGAGAACCGGAGAACTGAAGTGAAGATCGTCGTCACCGGGACCGAGGGCTACCTCGGCGCCCTGCTCGCCCCCACCCTGCTCGAGTCCGGCCACTCGGTGCTCGGCATCGACACCGGCTACTACAAGCAGGGCTGGCTCTACAACGGCGTCACCGCCTCGGTCGAGACGCTGGCCAAGGACATCCGCCACGTGACCGTCGAGGACCTCGCCGGGGCCGACGCCGTCGTGCACATGGCCGAGCTGTCCAACGACCCGCTCGGTGAGCTCATCCCCGACGTCACGTTCACCGTGAACCACAAGGGGTCGGTGCGCCTGGCCGAGGTCGCCAAGCAGGCCGGCGTCCAGAAGTTCGTCTACATGTCGAGCTGCTCCGTCTACGGCGTGGCCGAGGACACCGTCGACGAGACGTCGGCCGTGAACCCGCAGACCGCGTACGCCGAGTGCAAGGCGCTCGTCGAGCGCGACGTCGCGCTGCTGGCCGACGACGAGTTCTCCCCGACGTTCATGCGCAACGCCACCGCGTACGGCGCCTCGCCCCGTCAGCGCTTCGACATCGTGCTGAACAACCTCGCGGGCCTGGCCTGGACCACGGGCAAGATCGCCATGACCTCCGACGGGTCGCCCTGGCGCCCGCTGGTCCACGGCCTGGACATCGCCAAGTCGATCCGCGCCGTCCTCGACGCCCCGCGCGAGGCCGTCCACAACCAGATCTTCAACGTGGGCGACTCCGAGCAGGTCTACCGCGTCCGCGAGATCGCCGAGGCCGTCGGCCGGGCCCTGCCCGAGGCCGAGATCACCTTCGGTGAGAGCAACAACGGCGACAACCGCTCGTACAAGGTGAACTTCGACAAGATCCACTCCACGCTCGAGGGCTTCCGCTGCGACTGGAACGCCGACAAGGGCGCCCAGCAGCTCGTCGACGTCTTCAAGGCGATCGACCTGGACGAGGCCACGTTCAAGGGCCGGGGGCACACCCGCCTCAAGCAGCTCGAGCACCTCATCCGCACCGAGCAGCTCGACAAGGAACTGTTCTGGAAGGTCGCTCCGACCAGCGGGATCGCCAAGTGAAGATCACCGGGACCCACATCGAGGGCGTCGCGATCGTCGAGCTCGAGGAGCGCGCGGACGACCGCGGCTTCTTCGCCCGCACGTTCTGCCGCGAGGAGTTCCTCGCGGCCGGCCTGAACCCGGCCGTCGAGCAGTGCAACCTGTCCTACAACCACAAGGCCGGGACGCTGCGCGGCATGCACACGCAGGTCGACCCCGCGCCGGAGGCCAAGCTGGTGCGCTGCACCGCCGGCGCGATCCAGGACATCATCGTCGACCTGCGCCCGGGCTCGCCCACGCGGTTCCAGCACGTCGCGGTCGAGCTGACCGCCGAGAACCGCACGGCCCTGTACGTGCCGGAGTACTTCGCGCACGGCTACCTGACGCTGACCGACGGCGCCGAGGTCGTGTACCAGGTGTCCCAGAGCTACACCCCGGGCACCGAGCGCGGCCTGCGGTACGACGACCCCGACCTCGCCCTGCCCTGGGCGCGCGAGGTCGCGGTCATCAGCGACAAGGACAAGAGCTGGACCCTCCTCGCGGACGGGGCCGAACTCTCTTGATCATCGTCGACAAGGCGCTCCAGCAGCGCCAGGCCGAGGGGCGGCCCATCCGCGTCGCCCTCGTCGGCGCCGGGTTCATGGGCCGCGGGTTCGTCAACCAGGTCGTGAACTCCGTGCCCGGCATGGAGCTCGTCGCCATCGCCAACCGCACGGTGTCCAAGGCGCGCGACGCCTACGAGCAGGCCGGGGTCACCGGCGTGGTCGAGGCCGACTCCGCCGCGGCGGTCGACAAGGCCATCGCGCAGGGCAAGCCCGTCGTGTCCGGCTCCTACGAGGCGGTCGTCGACGCCGGCCAGGTCGAGGCCGTCGTCGAGGCGACGGGCAACACCGAGTACGGCGCGCACGTCGTCGTCCGGGCCATCGAGCAGGGCAAGCACATCGTCCTGCTCAACGCCGAGGTCGACGGGACCGCGGGCCTGGCCCTGCGCACCCGCGCCGAGAAGGCCGGTGTGGTCTACACCGGCTGCGACGGCGACCAGCCCGGCGTGCAGATGAACCTCATCCGCTTCGTGCGGTCCATCGGCGTCACGCCGCTGGTCTCGGGGAACATCAAGGGCCTGCAGGACGAGTACCGCAACCCCACCACCCAGGAGGGGTTCGCCAAGCAGTGGGGGCAGGACCCCTACATGGTGACGAGCTTCGCCGACGGCACCAAGGTGTCCTTCGAGCAGGCCCTGGTCGCCAACGCGGCCGGGTTCAGCGTGGAGAAGCGCGGCATGCGCGGCGCCGACCACCGCGGGCACGTCGACGAGCTCACGACGCACTACGACGTGGACCAGCTCAAGGAGCTCGGCGGCGTCGTGGACTACGTCGTGGGGTCCAAGCCGGGCCCGGGCGTGTACGTCCTCGGCACGCACGACGACCCCAAGCAGCAGCACTACCTGAACCTGTACAAGCTCGGCACCGGGCCGCTGTACTCGTTCTACACGCCGTACCACCTGTGCCACTTCGAGGTGCCGCTGACCGTCGCCCGCGCGGTCCTGTTCGCCGACGCCGCCATCGTGCCCGGTGACGAGGTGAAGGTCGAGGTCGTCACCACGGCCAAGACCGACCTCGCCGCCGGCAAGGAGATCGACCGCCTCGGCGGCTACGACTCCTACGGCGTGGCCGAGACGTACGCGGCGACCAAGGCGCAGAACCTGCTCCCGATGGGCGTCGCCGAGGGCTGCGTCCTCAAGCGCGACGTGAAGAAGGACCAGGTCCTGACGTACGACGACGTGGTCCTGCCGCAGGGGCGTCTCATCGACGCGCTGCGCCTGGAGCAGGCCGCGCTGCTGAAGGGCTGACCGACCCCGCACCACTCGCGCGAAGCACACTCCGCGCCCCGCACGGTCCCTCCCGAGGGTCCGAAGCACGCTTCGAGCCCTCACCGGCCCGGAACAGGGGCCCGGAGTGTGCTTCGCGCGTTCGCGTTAAGGTTCCCGACGTGAACACCGCGGGCAGGCTCGACGTCGCGGTCGTCGGAGCAGGCCGCGTCGGGCCCGTCCTGGGGGCCGCCCTGCGCGCCGCGGGACACCGCGTGACCGGCGTCGCGGCCCGCACCCGCCGGGACGCCGAACGCGTCGAGGCGCTGCTGCCCGACGTGCCGTGGATCGAACCGGCGCAGGCGTTCGCCGCCGACCTCGTCCTGCTCGCCGTCCCCGACGACACCCTGGGCCCGCTGGTGGCCGACCTCGCCCCGCACGTGCGCGCCGGGCAGCTCGTCGTCCACACCTGCGGCCTGCACGGCCTCGGCGTGCTCGACCCCGCCGCGCAGCGGGGGGCGCTGCCGCTGGCGCTGCACCCGGCGATGACGTTCACGGGCACCTCCTTGGACCTGCAGCGGCTGCTGGGGGCCGCCGTCGCCGTCACCAGCTCCCCGGTGCTGGCCCCCGTGGCCGACGCCCTGGTCCGCGAGTGGGGCTCGACGCCCGTCGTGGTGGCCGACGCCGACCGCCCGCTCTACCACGCCGCCCTCGCCCACGGCTCCAACCACCTCGTCACCCTCGTCGCCCAGGCCCTGGACGCCGCGCGCGCCGCGGTGGGCGAGGACGCCGGGCGGGTGCTGCGCCCGTTGCTGCAGGCCGCCCTGGACAACGCGCTGCGCGACGGCGACGAGGCCCTCACCGGCCCCGTCGCGCGCGGCGACGCCGGCACCGTCGCCACCCACCTGCGCGTCCTCGCCGCGCAGGACCCCGCGACGGCCGCCACCTACGCGCAGCTGGCCGGCGTCGCCGCCGACCGCGCGCAGGCCGCCGGCCGGCTGACCGACACCGCGGCGAAGGCCGTCCGCGGTGCACTCACCGCAGGAGAACCGTGAGCCTGACCGTCACCCGCACCCGCACCGAGCTGGCCGCGGCCCGCGACGCCCTCACCGGGCCCGTCGCCGTCGTCATGACCATGGGTGCGCTGCACGCCGGGCACGCCGAGCTGATCCGGCAGGCCCGCCGCCGCGCCGCCTCGGTGCTCGTCACCGTCTTCCTCAACCCGCTGCAGTTCGGGCCCGGGGAGGACCTGGCCCGGTACCCGCGCACCCTCGACGAGGACCTGGCGCTGGCGGCCGAGCACGGCGCCGACGTCGTGTTCGCCCCCGGCCCCGACGTCGTCTACCCCGATGGCGACCCCGGGGTCCGGGTCGCGGCCGGCCCGCTGGGGGAGGTGCTCGAGGGCGCCAGCCGGCCCGGGCACTTCGACGGCGTGCTCACCGTGGTCGCCAAGATGTTCCACCTCACGCGCGCCGACCTGGCGTTCTTCGGGCAGAAGGACGCCCAGCAGCTCCTGCTGGTGCGGCGCATGGTGCGCGACCTCGACCTCGGGGTGGAGGTCGTCGCGGTGCCGACCGTGCGCGAGGCCGACGGCCTGGCCATGTCGAGCCGGAACCGCTACCTCACGCCCTTCGACCGGGAGGTCGCCCTCGTGCTGCAGCGGGCGCTGCGCGCCGGTGCGGCCGCCGCCCCCGAGGGCCCCTCGGCCGTGCGGCGCGCCGCGCGCGACGTCCTGGTGGCCGAGCCCGCCGCCCGCGTCGACTACCTCGCGCTGGTCGACCCGCACGACCTGGCGGACGTCCGCGAGCACTACCGGGGCGAGGCGCTGCTGGCCGTCGCCGCGAAGGTCGGCTCCACGCGCCTCATCGACAACCTGCCCCTCGTCGTGGGCCGACCGGACAACTGACCGCACTAACCTTGAGGGGTGAGTGAACAGACGCCCGCCCCGCCCGAGGACGAGTTCGAGGACCTGCCCGAGCAGGTCCGGGTCCGCCGCGAGAAGCGCGACCGGATCCTCGGCTCCGGCCGGGAGGCCTACCCGGTCTCGGTCCCGCGCACCACGTCGCTGGCGGACCTGCGGGCGCGCTACGCCCACCTGGAGGCCGGCGAGGAGACGACCGACGAGGTCGGCGTCACCGGCCGCGTCGTGTTCCTGCGCGGCACCGGCAAGCTGGTGTTCGCCACGCTGCAGGAGGGGGACGGCACCCGGCTGCAGGTCATGGTCTCCCGCGACGGGGCCGGGGAGGAGGCGCTGGCGAGCTGGAAGGCCGACGTCGACCTCGGCGACGTCGTCTTCGTCCACGGCACGGTGATCTCCTCCCGGCGCGGGGAGCTGTCGGTGCTCGCCGACGGCTGGCAGATGGCGGCGAAGTCGTTGCGCCCCTTGCCCGTCCTGCACAAGGAGCTGTCCGAGGAGACCCGCGTCCGGCAGCGCTACGTCGACCTCATCGTGCGCGAGACCGCCCGGGAGAACGTGCGCGCCCGCTCGACCGTGGTGCGCTCGGTGCGGCGCACGCTGGAGGACCGCGGGTTCCTCGAGGTCGAGACGCCCATGCTGCAGACCCTGCACGGCGGGGCCAGCGCCCGGCCGTTCGTCACGCGGTCGAACGCCTTCGACACCGACCTGTACCTGCGCATCGCTCCGGAGCTGTTCCTCAAGCGGCTCGTCGTCGGCGGCATCGAGCGCGTCTTCGAGATCAACCGCAACTTCCGCAACGAGGGCGCGGACTCCACGCACTCGCCGGAGTTCGCGATGCTCGAGGCGTACGAGGCCTGGGGCGACTACGACTCGATCGCCGAGCTGACCCGGACGATCGTCCAGGAGGCCGCCCAGGCCGCCTTCGGGTCGCACGTGGTGACGTGGGCCGACGGCACCGAGCACGACCTCGGCGGGGAGTGGAAGCAGATCTCCATGTACCCGTCGCTGTCGGAGTCCCTCGGCGAGGAGATCACCCCCCAGACCCCGCGGGCCCGTCTGCTGGAGCTGGCGGAGAAGCTGGGGATCAGCGTGGACGAGGCGCGCTGGACGGCCGGGAAACTGGTGGAAGAACTGTGGGAACACCGGCTGGGTGATTCCCTGGAATCCCCGACCTTCGTCCGCGACTTCCCCGTGGAAACGTCGCCGCTGGTGCGCGCGCACCGTTCCGTGCCGGGTGTGGTGGAGAAGTGGGACCTGTACGTCCGGGGTTTCGAGCTCGCCACCGGCTACTCCGAGCTGGTCGACCCCGTCGTGCAGCGGCAGCGCTTCGTCGAGCAGGCCCGCCTGGCCGACCTCGGCGACGACGAGGCCATGCGGATCGACGAGGACTTCCTGCGCGCCCAGGAGCACGGGATGCCGCCCACGGGCGGAATGGGCATGGGCATCGACCGCCTCCTCATGGCCCTGACCGGCCTCGGCATCCGCGAGACCATCACCTTCCCGCTGGTCAAGCCCCGCTGAGGCGCGCCGCGGGGCGGGCGGCGGCGACGTACCCTGGAGGGGTGGAATACCTCGCCGCGCTCCTGCCCTCGGCCGGCCTGGCCGTGCTCTTCGTGCTGCTGATGCGCTCGATCCTGCACGCCGACCGCCGGGAACGGGCCGCGGCGGCCCGCGCGCGCGCCGAGCGGCGGGCCGCCGGGGAAAGCGCGCCGAAGGACCGGGCTTCCTGAGGCGCGACACGGTTTTCGCTTTCTCCGGTGATTTGACCCGGCGCTCATGAATGCGACAGAGTGTTCTTCGTCCGGCGCACCAGCGGTCGGTCGTCCACTTTGTTCGAAAGGAAAGCCGGCCATGGCGCAGAAGGTCCAGGTCCTCCTCGTCGACGACATCGACGACGGTGAGGCCACCGAGACGGTGACCTTCTCCCTCGACGGGGTCAACTACGAGATCGACCTCTCCGACGAGCACGCCGCCGCCCTGCGCGAGGCCTTCGCGCCGTGGGTCGGGCACGCCCGCCGGGTCGGCGGTCGCGCCGGGTCCGGCCGCAAGGCCGCCGCCGCTCCCCGCCCGGCCGCCAAGTCCGCCGGCGGCTCCGAGCGCGACACCGGCGAGGTCCGCACCTGGGCCCGCGAGAACGGCTACACGGTCTCCGACCGCGGCCGCATCTCCGCCGAGGTGCTGCAGGCCTTCGACGCCGCGCACTGACGCCCGTCCACCCCGCAGGGCCCGACCACCACCCGGTGGTCGGGCCCTGCGTCGTCCTGCCGGTGCCCCGCGGGGGGTGGGGACCATCCCTCCTGCGGACACCGGGTGCGCCCAACGGCTGATGCGGCCCTCGGTGACGGTGCGTGAGGATCGGGCCGTCCCGCTGCGGCGGCCACCCCCGGTGGCCGCGCGGCGCTCCCGATCCCGCTCCTCCCACCACTCACCGAGAGGCTCCTCATGATCGAGGCGGTCGGCCTGCGCAAGGTCTACGGCAAGAAGGTGGCCGTGCACGACCTCAGCTTCACCGTGCGCCCGGGCATCGTCACCGGGTTCCTCGGGCCCAACGGGTCCGGCAAGTCCACGACGATGCGGATGATCGTCGGCCTCGACCGGCCGACCGCGGGGCAGGTGCTGGTCGACGGCAAGCCGTTCTCCGCCCACCGGGCCCCGCTGTCCACCGTCGGGGCGCTGCTGGACGCCAAGGCCGTCCACACCGGCCGCTCGGCCTACCGGCACCTGCAGGCGATGGCCGCCACCGCGGGCATCCCCGCCTCCCGCGTGCACGAGGTCGTCGACCTCGTCGGTCTGGGCGAGGTCGCCCGCAAGCGCGCCGGCGGGTTCTCCCTCGGCATGGGCCAGCGCCTCGGCATCGCCTCGGCGCTGCTCGGCGACCCCGCGACCGTCATGTTCGACGAGCCCGTCAACGGCCTCGACCCCGACGGCATCCTGTGGATCCGCAACCTCATGAAGGAGCTCGCCCGGCAGGGGCGCGCGGTCTTCGTGTCCTCGCACCTCATGAGCGAGATGGCGCTGACCGCCGAGCACCTCGTCGTCATCGGCAAGGGCCGGCTCATCGCCGACGAGAGCGTCAAGGCGTTCGTCGACCGCGTGCAGCCGCGCGGCGTCACGGTCCGCTCCCCGCAGGTGGAGCAGCTGCGCGAGCTCGTCACCGCCGAGGGCGGCACCCTGGCGCCCCGCGAGGACGGCAGCTTCGACGTGCGGGACCTGTCCGCCGAGCGCATCGGGGACGCCGCCGCCCGCCGCGGCGTCGCCCTGCACGAGCTCACCACCGTCAAGGCGTCCCTGGAGGAGGCCTTCATGGAGCTCACCGCGAACGCCGTCGAGTACCAGGCCCACCGCGGCGGGGACCAGCCCCCCGTCGTCGTCCCCGAACCCGCGACCCCCGTGCGAGAGGAGGTCGCCCGATGAGCGCCGCGACCGTCCAGGTCCAGCCGTTCCGCCCCGTCGAGCGGCGGGTGACCCCCGCCGGTCTCCTGCGCTCGGAGTGGATCAAGTTCTGGAGCGTCCGCTCCGTCGTCATCACGATGCTGGCCTCGGTCGTGGCCACCGTCGGCCTCGGCGTCCTGTTCTCCCTCGCGGCCCGCTCGGCGCTCAGCTCCGGCGGGGCCGCGGCCGCCGAGGCGGGTGTGGACCCCTTCACCTTCAGCATGATGGGCGCGCAGTTCGCCTCGCTCGTCGTGGCGGCCGTCGGGGTCATCCTCATCGCCGGGGAGTTCTCCACCGGGATGATCCGCACCTCCTTCGCCGCGGCCCCGGGCCGGGTGGGGGTGCTGCTGGCCAAGGCCGTCGTGCTGGCGGTGAACGTCCTGGTGCTGCAGGGCGTGGCCGTCCTCGTGGCCTTCCTCCTCGGCCAGGCCGTCCTGGACACCCGCGGCTTCGGGATCTCCCTGGGTGACGACCACGTGCTGCGGGCCCTGGCCGGGACCGTCCTCACCCTCGTCGGCGTCTCCCTCGTCGGGCTCGCCGTCGGTGCGCTGCTGCGCAACCCGGCGGGGGCGATCGTCACGGTCGTCGCGGCCCTGTTCATCGTGCCCAACCTGCTCGGCCTGATCCCCGACTCCTGGGGCGGGGAGGAGATCAACAAGTTCTTCCTCACCAACAGCGTCATGAACCTGGGCAGCCTCGACCCGGTCCCGGGGTACCTGGACAACGGTCCGGGGGTCGCGGTCTTCGCCCTGTGGGTCGTCGGCCTCGGCGCGCTCGCCGCGCTGGCGCTGCGCACGCGCGACGTCTGAGCGACCCGGCCGGGCGGCGGGCCCGGCCACCGGGACGACCCGCCGGCCGGACCGGCCGGCGGGTCGTCCCGGTGGTCACTGCCCGTGCAGGCCCCGGACGCGGAACCGCAGCCCCGGCGCCCGGTACTCCTCCAGGGCGTGCGCCACCCAGCCCGCCGTGCGGGCCACCTCGAAGACGAACTCCCCGGCGTCGGCCGCCAGCCCGTGCGCCAGGGCGTGCGCCGCCAGCCCCAGGTCGACGTTCGGGAAGGCCGCCGCCCCGTGGGCGCGGACCACCTGCTCCACCAGCGGCGGCACCACGTCCGCCACCGGGCCCGGCGGCAGGGCACCGAGCAGCTCCTCGGCCCGGGGGTCGCGCGCGGCGTACAGGACGTGGCCGAACCCCGGCGGCCGCTCCTGGCTGCGGCGCCGCTCGGCGACCGCGCGCGCCGGCCCGTCGGCCAGCGCCTGCTCCAGGAACCGGTGCGCCGCGGTGCTGGCGCTGGCGTGCAGCGGGCCGTCCGCCGCGCCCAGGGCCGCCGACAGGACCGAGGACAGCGGGGCCCGCGCGCTGGCCGCGACCCGCGCCGCCACCGTGGAGACCGCCAGGCCGTGGTCGGCGAGCAGGACCAGCGCCGGGCCCCAGCCGCCGGGGGAGCCCAGGGTGGCGTCCACCGCGTCGGCGACCGTCGTCGTGACGCCCAGCACGGCCGCCAGCAGCGGCTCGGGGTCGGCCCCGGCCGAGGCGGGACGCAGCGCGCCGGCCACCGCGACCGCCACCCGCAGCCGGGCCGGTGGCCGGACCCGCGGCGGCAGCCCGCCCACGACGGCGGCCACCCCGGCGGTCAGCTCCTCGTCGCGGGCGAGGGCGCCCGCGACCGCGGTGCCCGTCCACAGCAGCCGCGCCACCTCCTCGAACGAGGCCGTCCGGCTCAGCTCCACGGCGTCGCGGCCCCGGTAGCGCAGCCGGTCCCCGTCCAGCGACGTCAGGCCGCTGCGCACCGTCTCCACGGCCCCCGACGGTCGGTCGCGGCCGCGGCGGGCGAGCGCCGCGACCTGCCCGGCGTCGAACAGGCTGCCCGCCGCGGTCCGGCGCGGGGTCAGCAGACCGCGGCTGACGTAGGCGTACAGCGTCGCCGTCTTCACGCCCAGCCGGTGCGCGGCCTCGGCCGTGGGGATCTCGTCCACGGTTGATCCGATCAACGTTGACCGGCCCCGTCAACCCGCGGACGCTGCGGTGATGACCGACACGCAGGTGCCCCCGGGGCTGAAGGGCGTGGTCGTCACGACCACCGAGCTCGGCGACGTCCGGGGCGAGGAGGGGTTCTTCCACTACCGGCAGCACTCGGCCGTCGACCTGGCCCGCACGCGCACGGTCGAGGACGTCTGGCACCTGCTGCACCGCGGCCGGCTGCCCTCGCCCCCCGAGCTGGCCGCCTTCCGCGCCGAGGTCGCCGCCGCCCGCGCCCTGCCCGCGGAGCTGACCGCCCTGCTGCCGGCCCTGGCCCCGCTGCCGCCGCTGGCCGGGCTGCGGACGGCGCTGTCCGCGCTGCCCGGCGCGCGGCCCGTCTACGACGCCGACCCCGCCGAGCGGGCCGCGGACGCGCTGCGCGTGTGCGCCCTGACCCCCACCGTGCTGGCCGCCCTGCACCGGCACCGCCGCGGCCTGCCGCCCGTGGCGCCCCGCGACGACCTCGACGCCGCCGCGCACTGGCTGTGGCTGCTGCACGGCACCGAGGCCGACCCCCGGCACGCCGACGCGCTGCGCCGCTACCTCGTCGCCACCGTCGACCACGGCTTCAACGCCTCCACGTTCACCGCGCGCGTCGTGGCCTCCACCGGCGCCGACGTGCCCGCCGCCGTCGTCGCCGCGCTCGGGGCGTTCTCCGGCCCCCTGCACGGCGGGGCCCCCGACCGGGCGCTGGCGGCCCTGGAGGAGATCGGCACCCCGGACCGGGCCGAGGGCTGGGTGCGCGCCCAGCTCGCCGCCGGCGGGCGCGTCATGGGCTTCGGGCACGCCGTCTACCGGACGGAGGACCCGCGGTCGGTGCTGCTGCGCGAGACCGCCCTGGAGCTCGGCGGGCCCCTGGTCGACCTGGCCGTCGAGGTCGAGCGGCGCGTGGTGCGGACGCTGGCCGAGCTCAAGCCGGGCCGGGCGCTGCACGCCAACGTCGAGTACTACGCCGGCGTCGTCATGTCGCTGTGCGGGCTGGAGCCGGCCCTGTTCACCCCCACGTTCGCCACCAGCCGGGTCGTGGGGTGGACCGCGAACGTGCTGGAGCAGGCGACCGACCCCCGGATCATCCGGCCCTCGGCCCGCTACGTGGGCCCCGAGCCGGGCCGCCGGCCGGCCCCCCCGGCCGCGCGGGAGCGGACCTGAGCCGTTGCGCCGACGGCGAACGAAGTGGCGGAACAGCACGCCGGAGGCGCAGGTTGGTCAGGACAACCGGGTCACGATCGGCTCACGACCACTGCGGCGACGCTGGTGGGAGTGAGAGTGTCGGGGCTCGGGACTAGCATCGGAATGGTCCGGTCGGGGGATGACCCCCCGTGCACCCCGGACTCGACCACCCGCGAGGAGCGCCGCATGTTCGAGAGGTTCACCGACCGCGCCCGACGGGTCGTCGTCCTGGCCCAGGAAGAGGCCCGGATGCTCAACCACAACTACATCGGGACCGAGCACATCCTGCTCGGCCTGATCCACGAGGGCGAAGGCGTCGCCGCCAAGGCCCTCGAGTCGCTGGGCATCTCCTTGGACGCGGTCCGCGAGCAGGTCCAGGAGATCATCGGTCAGGGCCAGCAGGCCCCGTCCGGGCACATCCCCTTCACCCCCCGCGCGAAGAAGGTCCTCGAGCTGTCGCTGCGCGAGGCGCTGCAGCTCGGGCACAACTACATCGGGACCGAGCACATCCTGCTCGGCCTCATCCGCGAGGGCGAGGGCGTCGCCGCCCAGGTGCTCGTCAAGCTCGGCGCCGACCTCAACCGGGTGCGTCAGCAGGTCATCCAGCTGCTGTCCGGCTACCAGGGCAAGGAGCCCGCGACCGCCGGCGGTCCCCAGGAGGGCACCCCGTCCGGGTCCCTCGTGCTGGACCAGTTCGGCCGCAACCTCACCCAGGCCGCCCGCGAGGGCAAGCTGGACCCGGTCATCGGCCGCGACCCGCAGATCGAGCGCGTCATGCAGGTCCTCTCGCGCCGCACGAAGAACAACCCGATCCTCATCGGCGAGCCCGGTGTCGGGAAGACCGCCGTCGTCGAGGGCCTCGCGCAGGCCGTCGTGCGCGGCGAGGTGCCCGAGACCCTCAAGGACAAGCAGATCTACACCCTCGACCTCGGCGCCCTCGTCGCCGGGTCCCGCTACCGCGGTGACTTCGAGGAGCGGCTGCGCAAGGTCCTCAAGGAGATCCGCACCCGCGGCGACATCATCCTGTTCATCGACGAGATCCACACCCTCGTCGGGGCCGGTGCCGCCGAGGGCGCCATCGACGCCGCCAGCATCCTCAAGCCCATGCTGGCCCGCGGTGAGCTGCAGACCGTCGGGGCCACGACCCTGGACGAGTTCCGCAAGCACATCGAGAAGGACCCGGCCCTCGAGCGGCGCTTCCAGCCGATCCAGGTCCCCGAGCCCAACCTCGCCCACGCCATCGAGATCCTCAAGGGTCTGCGCGACCGGTACGAGGCGCACCACCGCGTCTCGATCACCGACGCCGCGCTGGTGGCCGCCGCGACGCTGGCCGACCGCTACGTCAACGACCGGTACCTGCCGGACAAGGCGATCGACCTCATCGACGAGGCGGGCGCGCGACTGCGCATCCGCCGCATGACCGCACCGCCGGACCTGCGCGAGTTCGACGAGCGCATCGCCGACGTCCGCCGCGAGAAGGAGAGCGCGATCGACGCGCAGGACTTCGAGAAGGCGGCCTCCCTGCGCGACAAGGAGAAGAAGCTCCTCGCGCAGAAGGGCGAGCGCGAGAAGCAGTGGAAGTCCGGTGACATGGACGTCGTCGCCGAGGTCGACGAGGAGCTGATCGCGGAGGTCCTGGCCACCGCCACCGGCATCCCGGTCGTCCGGCTGACCGAGGAGGAGTCCTCGCGGCTGCTCCACATGGAGGATGAGCTGCACAAGCGCGTCATCGGCCAGAACGACGCCATCAAGGCGCTGTCGCAGGCCATCCGGCGCACGCGTGCGGGTCTGAAGGACCCCAAGCGCCCCGGCGGGTCGTTCATCTTCGCCGGCCCCACCGGCGTCGGGAAGACCGAGCTCGCCAAGGCCCTCGCGGAGTTCCTCTTCGGCGAGGAGGACGCGCTCATCCAGCTCGACATGAGCGAGTTCTCCGAGAAGCACACCGTCTCGCGGCTGTTCGGCTCGCCCCCCGGCTACGTCGGGTACGAGGAGGGTGGCCAGCTGACGGAGAAGGTGCGCCGCAAGCCGTTCTCGGTCGTCCTCTTCGACGAGGTCGAGAAGGCCCACCCGGACATCTTCAACTCGCTGCTGCAGATCCTCGAGGACGGTCGCCTGACCGACTCCCAGGGCCGCCAGGTGGACTTCAAGAACACCGTGATCATCATGACCACGAACCTCGGCACCCGGGACATCTCCAAGGGCGTCGGCACCGGGTTCGCGGCCGGGTCCCAGACCCAGCTGACGAACTACGAGCGGATGAAGTCGAAGGTCAACGAGGAGCTCAAGCAGCACTTCCGGCCCGAGTTCCTCAACCGCGTCGACGACATCGTCGTGTTCCCGCAGCTGACGCAGGAGGAGATCATCCAGATCGTCGACCTGTTCATCAAGCGGGTCGACGACCGCCTCAAGGACAAGGACATGGGCATCGAGCTCACGCCCTCGGCCAAGGTGCTGCTGGCGACCAAGGGCTACGACCCGGTCCTGGGCGCCCGCCCGTTGCGCCGCACCATCCAGCGCGACATCGAGGACGTCCTGTCCGAGAAGATCCTCTTCGGCGACCTGCGCCCCGGCCAGATCGTCTCGGTCGACACCGAGGGCGAGGGCCAGGAGCAGAAGTTCACCTTCGAGGGCACCTCGCAGGAGGACCTCCCGGTGACCGTCCCCGTCGGGGACGTCCCCACCGAGGACTGACCCCGCAGGGCTGACGGCCCGGCACCCCGCACGGGGTGCCGGGCCGTTCCGCGTCCCGGCCCCCGCGCCCGGCCGCGGCCCGTCCAGTGGCGGCGCGCCCGGACGCGCGGTCCGTCTGGGAGGATCGGGGCGTGCCGAGCCCCACGAACGTCAGCGCCGACATCACGGTCCGCCCCGCCCGCACCGGCGACGTCCGCGACGTCCGCCGCCTGGTGGAGGAGTACGCCCGGCAGCGCATCCTGCTCGGCAAGGAGCTCATCACCCTGTACGAGGCCGTCCAGGAGTTCGTCGTCGCCGAGCACGAGGGGCGGGTCGTGGGGTGCGGGGCGCTGCACGTGCTGTGGGAGGACCTCGGCGAGGTGCGCACCCTCGCCGTCGACCCCGCCGTCCGCGGCACGGGCACGGGCCACCTCATCCTCACCGCGCTGCTGGACCGCGCCGACGCCCTCGGCCTCACCCGGCTCTTCTGCCTGACCTTCGAGACGGCCTTCTTCGAACGCCACGGCTTCGTAGAGATCGAGGGGACACCCGTCGAGCCGGAGGTCTACGCCGAGATGCTGCGCAGCCACGACGAGGGGGTCGCGGAGTTCCTCGACCTGGCGCGCGTCAAACCGAACACGTTGGGCAACAGCAGGATGCTGCGGGTCACAGGAGGCAACGCGTGAGCACCACCGTCATCGTCATGGGCGTCTCGGGCAGCGGGAAGACGACCCTGGCCCAGGACCTGTCGAAGGCCAGGGGGTGGACGTACGCCGAGGGCGACGACTTCCACAGCCAGGCCAACGTCGAGAAGATGCGGTCGGGGCACCCCCTGACCGACGAGGACCGCTGGCCGTGGCTGCGGTCCATCGCGGCGTGGATCGGCGAGCGCGAGGAGGCGGGGGAGTCGGCCGTCGTCACGTGCTCCGCGCTCAAGCGCGCCTACCGGGACCTGCTCGCCCAGGACAACCCCTCCGTCGTCTTCTGCGAGCTGAAGGTGCCCGACGAGGTGCTCCAGGAGCGGCTCGCCCACCGCGAGGGGCACTACATGCCGGCCTCGCTGCTGCGCAGCCAGCTCGACACCCTGGAGGACCTGCACCCCGACGAGCGCGGCTTCCGCGTCCGGGTGCAGGGTGGACCCGCCCAAGTTCTCGACGAGGTGCTGCGCCACCTCTGACCCGGAGGTAGCGCCCATGCCCGTGTCCGTCCCCCTGTCCGTGCCGGGGGTCGTCCCGGCGGCGGTCCAGGCCGCCGCCTGGACCGGCCACGACACGCGGCTGGTGGTCGCGGCGCTGCTCGGCATCGCCGTCGTCGTCGTCACCGTCTCCTGGGCCAAGCTCAACGCGTTCATCGCGCTGCTGCTCGGGTCGGCCGTCCTCGGCCTGGTCGCCGGGCTGTCGGTGAGCGACATCGTCACCTCCTTCTCCATCGGGCTCGGTGACGCCGACGGTGCCGCGGGCGGTGCGGGGAAGACGTTCGCTGACGTCGGGATCCTCGTGGCCCTGGGGGCCGTCCTGGGCCGGTTCCTCGCCGACTCCGGCGGCGCCAACGAGATCGTCGACCGGATCGTCGACCGCGTCCACGGCAAGGCGCTGCCGTGGGCGCTGGCCGGGGCCGCCGCCCTCGTCGGGCTGCCGATGTTCTTCGAGATCGGGCTGGTGCTGCTCGTCCCGATCGTGCTGCTCGTCGTCAAGCGGACGGGCCGGCCCGTCCTGGCGCTCGGCATCCCCGCCCTGGCCGGGCTGTCCGTCCTGCACGGGTTCGTGCCCCCGCACCCCGGCCCGCTGGTGGCCATCTCCAACCTCAAGGCCGACCTGGGCCTCACGCTCGGGTTCGGGCTGCTGCTGGCCATCCCCACGGTGGTGGTCGCCGGCCCGCTCCTGGCCCCGCTGGTCTCCCGGTTCGGCCCGCAGGACGCCGAGCACCTGCCGACGTCCGGCGGCGACCTCGGCGGCGCGCAGGAGCACACCCGCCGCCCGAAGCTGGTCGCGGTGCTCACCGTGGTGCTGCTGCCCGTCGTCCTCATGCTGGCCCGCGCCGTCGCCGAGATCGTCTCGGAGAAGGGCAACGCGGTCCACGACCTGCTGTACGCGCTGGGGACGCCGCTGGTGGCGCTGCTCATCGGCGCGCTGGTCGCCATCGTGCTGCTGGGCCTGGGCGTCGGCATGGACCGCCGCGCGATCGGCGCCACCATCGACGGCTCGCTGCCGCCGATCGCCTCGACGCTGCTCATCATCGCCGCCGGCGGCGGCTTCAAGCAGGTCCTCATCGACGCCGGGGTCGGCCAGCTCGTGGGGACCCAGGCGGCCTCCCTCGCCCTGTCGCCGCTGATCCTCGGCTGGCTCGTCGCCGTCTTCATCCGGCTCGCGACCGGGTCGGCGACGGTCGCCACCATCACCGCGGCCGGCATCGTCGCCCCCCTCGCCGGCGACCTCAGCGCCAACCACCTCGCGCTCCTGGCCCTGTCGATCGGCGCCGGGTCGCTGTTCTTCTCCCACGTCAACGACGTCGGGTTCTGGCTCGTGAAGCAGTACTTCGGGCTGACCGTGGGGCAGACGCTCAAGAGCTGGTCGGTGATGGAGACCGTCATCTCGGTGTGCGGCCTGCTCGGCGTGCTGCTGCTGAGCCTGGTCGTGTGAGGGGAGCACCGTGGACCTCGTCGTGAACCGCCGGGTGACGATCCCCGAGGCCGAGCTGTTCGAGCGGTTCTCCCGGGCCGGTGGCCCGGGGGGCCAGGGCGTCAACACGACCGACTCCCGCGTCGAGCTCCTCTTCGACCTCCAGCACTCGCCGTCGGTGCCCGACGACCTGCGGGCCCGGGCGCTGGAACGGCTGCGGGGCCGGCTCGTCGACGGTGTCGTCACGGTGGTCGCCTCCGAGCACCGCGCCCAGCTGCGCAACCGCGCCGCGGCGGCCGAGCGGCTGCGGGTCCTGCTCGCCGAGGCGTTCGCCCCCGGCCCGGCCGCGCGCCGCCCGACCAGGCCCACGAGGGGGTCCCAGCGCCGCCGCCTGGAGGCCAAGAGCCGTCGCGGGCAGACCAAGCGCCTGCGCCGCAGCACCGACGACTGACCCGGGCCCGACCACCAGAGCACTTCGGGTCGGGTGCGGCGGGTCAGGTGCGGGGCAGGGTGAACCGGCCGTCCGCCAGCGGTTCGACGAGGCCGTCGGCGACCAGGCCGTCCAGGCAGCGGGCGCGCTGGGCCGCGTCGGGCCAGCAGGCGTCGAGGTCGGCGGCGGGCACCGGGTCCGGGCTGGCCCGCAGGACGGCCAGCAGCTTCCCGCGCACCTGCCGGTCGGTGCCGGCCCACGCCTGACCGCGCCGGGTCGGGCCCGCGTGCGCGGGCCGGCCCGCCAGGACCCACGCGCAGCGGTCCAGCAGCGGGCACGCGTCGCAGCGCGGTGAGCGGGCCGTGCAGACCAGCGCCCCCAGCTCCATGACGGCCACGGCCCACCGCGCGGCCGTCGCCTCGTCCTGCGGCAGCAGCGCCACGGCGAGCCGGTTCTCCGCCGCCGTCAGCGACGGGGCCGGTTCGGCGTCGCCCGTGACGGCCCGGGCGTGGACGCGCCGGACGTTGGTGTCCACGACGGCGTGCCGCTGCCCGAAGGCGAACGACGCCACCGCCGCGGCCGTGTAGGCGCCGATGCCCGGCAGCGCCAGCAGCTGCGCGTGGTCGGCCGGCACCCGGCCACCGTGCTCGTCGCGGATCGCCACGGCCGCGGCGTGCAGCCGCAGCGCCCGGCGCGGGTACCCCAGGCGGTCCCAGGCCCGCACGGCCTCCCCGGGCGGTTCGGCGGCCAGGTCGGACGGCGTCGGCCACCGGTCCAGCCACTCCCGCCACCGCGGCAGCACCCGCGCCACGGGCGTCTGCTGGAGCATCACCTCGCTGACCAGCACCCCCCACGGGGAGCAGCCCGGCTCCCGCCAGGGCAGCGAGCGGGCGTGGTCGGCGTACCAGTCCAGCACGCGGGTGTGCAGCACGTCGGGGGTCGTGGTCGTCATCGCGCAGGATCGTCGCACGGCGCGCCTCCACCGCCGACCCGGACCGGGCCCCTACCTTCGCGCCGTGAGCAGCGTCCTGCACCCGGTCGGACCGGAGGACAAGGGCACCTACTGGCGGCGACGCCTCGTCGTGGTGCTCGTGCTCGTCGTCGTCGCGGCGCTCGCCGTCCTGGGGGTCCGCGCGCTGACCGGGTCCGACGACGCGGCCGCCCAGCAGCCGACGAAGCTCGACCCCAGCACCGTGGCCAGCGGCACCACCGCCTCACCGACCGGGACGCCCACCGGGTCACCCACCGGCAGCCCCACCGCGAGCGGCACCGCCACGGGGACGGCCACCGCCACCGACACCGCGAGCCGGACCAGCGGCGGGGCCTGCCCGGCGCAGTCGCTGAGCCTGACGCTGACCTCCGACTACTCCGCCTACGGCCCCGGCAAGACGGTCAGGCTGGTGCTCACCGTGGAGAACACGTCGCAGACGACGTGCTCGGTGGAGGTCGGCACCGCGGTGCGCACCTTCACCGCCAGCCTCGACGGCCGGCAGGTGTGGTCCAGCGCCGACTGCCAGACGCAGACCGCCTCGCAGGTCTACGACCTCGAACCGGGCGGCCGGCGGGCCATGCCGGTGACGTGGTCCCGGCAGCGCTCGGAGTCCGGGTGCCCCACCGGCCAGCCGATGGTCGAGCCCGGCAACTACACGATCGACGGCAGCTGGAACGGCGTGGACGCCCAGCCCGTCACCGTCGCGCTGACCAGCTGAGGCGGCCTCAGACGTAGCGCTCGAGGATCGAGCTCTCGGCCAGCCGCGACAGCCCCTCGCGCACGGCCCGCGCGCGCTGCTCGCCGACGCCGTCGACCGTCATGAGGTCGTCGATGCTCGCGGCGAGCAGTTTCTGCAGGTCGCCGAACTGGTCCACCAGACGTTCCACGATCGCCCCGGGCAGCCGGGGGATGCGGTTGAGGAGGCGGAAACCCTTGGGGGACACGGCCGAGTCGAGCGAGTCGCCGCCCACGGAGAACCCCAGGACCCGGGCGACGGACGCCAGGTCGACCAGGTCCGAGGAGTGCAGGGCCGCCAGGGAGTCCAGCACGTCCTCCAGCGGACCCTCGTGCCGGGAGGCCTCCAGGTAGTCGCGCACGACGAGTTCGCGGTCGGGACCCACCCCGCCGACCAGTTCGTCCAGCTGCAGCGACAGCAGCCGGCCGTCGACGCCGAGTTCGACGACGTAGCCGGAGATCTCGTCGGCGATCCGGGAGACCATCTCGATGCGCTGCACGACCGAGCACACGTCGCGGACCGTCACGAGGTCCTCGATCTCCAGGGCCGACAGCGTGCCGGTCACCTCGTCGAGGCGGGCGCGGTAGCGCTCCAGCGTCTGCAGGGCCTGGTTCGCGCGGCCCAGGATCGCGTCGGACCCCTCCAGCACGTACCGGCGGTTGCCGGTGTAGACGGCGACGATCCGCATGGACTGCGACACCGAGATGACCGGGAAACCGGTCTGCTTCGCGACGCGCTCGGCGGTGCGGTGCCGCGTCCCGGACTCGCTGGTCTCGATGGAGGAGTCCGGCACGAGCTGGACGGCGGCCCGCACGATGCGCGAGACGTCGCGGTCCAGCACGATCGCGCCGTCCATCTTGGCCAGTTCCCGCAGGCGGGTCGCGGAGAACTCCACGTCGAGGGCGAAACCCCCCGTGGACAGCGAGTCCACGACCCGGTCGAAACCCAGGACGATGAGGGCGCCCGTGCGGCCGCGCAGGATGCGCTCCAGACCGTCGCGCAGTTCCGTCCCGGGCGCCACCGTCGCCAGTGTCGCCCGGAGGACCTCCTCGGGAGTCCGATCCACCACCGGGCACCTCCGAGAACTCCGCTGCGAACGATCCTGGCGCGGAGTCTAGCGGGGTGCTGGTGGGACGGGAGGGCCGCACGGTTCAGCCGCGCGGCGGCTCCTCCCGGGGAGCCCAGCCGCGCACCGTGCGCACGGCCTCGGCCAGCGTCCCCACCTCCACGACGTCGGCCTTCACCTGCTGGCGCGCGACGGCCTCGCGGGCCCCGGGGGGCGCGAGGATGCGGCGCTGCCCCAGCCGGGCGGCCTCGGCGATGCGCTGCCCCAGCATCGTCACGCGGCGGATGTCGCCGGACAGCGAGACCTCCCCGACGGCCGCGACGTCCAGGGGCACCGGGAAGCCCCCCGAGGCCGAGGCGATCGCCAGGCACACCGCGAGGTCGCCGCCGGGGTCGTTGGAGCGCAACCCGCCCACCGTCGCGGCGTAGACGTCCTGCTCCCACAGCCGCAGCCCGGAGTTGTTGTCGGTCACCGCGACGAGCATGTTGACGCGCGCGGAGTCCAGGCCGGTGACGCCCCGGCGCGGGTTGGGCGCCTTCGTGTGCGAGACCAGGGCCTGCATCTCGGTGATGAGGGGCCGGCGGCCCTCGATCGTCACGGCCAGGCACGTCCCCGGGACGGGGGCCTCGCGGGAGGCGCGGAACAGGGCGCTGGGGTCGGCGACCTCGACCATGCCCGCGTCGGTCTGCTCGAAGCAGGCGATCTCCTCCGCCGCGCCGTAGCGGTTCTTCACCGCCCGCAGCAGCCGCAGGGTCGTGTGCCGGTCGCCCTCCAGGGCCAGCGTCGTGTCCACGACGTGCTCCAGCGCCCGTGGCCCGGCCACCGTCGACTCCTTGGTGACCTGCCCGACCAGGCAGTGCGCGATGCCGCGGGCCTTCGCCAGCCGGGTCAGCGTCCCCGCGACCTCCATGACCTGCGACACCCCGCCGGCGCGGCCCTCCACGTCCCCCGAGGCCATCGTCTGCACCGAGTCCACGATCACCAGGGCCACGTCGGGGCCGAGGGCGTCGAGGTGGCCGATGGCCTCGGCCAGGTCGTTGGTGTCGGCCAGGAAGAGCTGCTCGGAGGTGGCGCCGATGCGGTGGGCCCGGGTGGCGATCTGCTCCACGGACTCCTCGCCCGAGACGTACAGCACCGGCCGGCCCGTGGAGGAGGCCACGCTGTTCGCCGTCGTCAGCAGCAGGGTGCTCTTGCCCGCGCCCGGCTCCCCGGACAGCAGCAGCACCTGCCCGGCCACCAGCCCCCCGCCCAGGACCCGGTCGAACTCCGCCAGCCCCGTGCTCAGCCGGTCGGTGACCCGGGCGCGGGAGATCTCCGAGATCCGCCGGGCCGGGCGGACCGGGGCCGTGCCCGTCGAGGAGGACTTCAGCCCCACCACCTTCGCGGCCCCGGCGACCTCCTCGACCGTGCCCCACGCCTGGCACTCCCCGCAGCGGCCGACCCACTTGGCCGTCGTCCAGCCGCACTCGGCGCACTTGTACGACGGTCGGGGGGCTTTCGCGGTGGTCTTGGCGGGCACACCGGCCACCGTAGGCGCCGGGTACGACACGACCCCCCCGCCGGGCCGGCGAGGGGGTCGTGTCGGAGCGGGGGAGGGGTCAGACCCCGTACAGGACCTTCATGGTCGTCATGAGGATGCCCAGGACGGCCATCACGAAGCTCGGCACGAAGGCGAGGATCGCCGCGCCGATGCTGCCGCTCTTGCGGTACAGCAGGTACGCGGAGAACACCATGATGAGCGCGCCGACGAGCGTGAAGACCAGCCCGACCACGATCCGGCCACCGGGGGCCGCCTCGTACGGGTCCGCGCCGAGCAGCAGCAGCGGCACGACCGCCGAGACCAGCACGCCGACCAGCCAGATGACCAGGGCGACGACCGTGCCGCCGCTGGGCCTGGGCCAGCGGATCGGGGCGATCGCCCGCTGTTCCTCGTGACGGGACGGGGTGGTGTGCGCGCTCATGCCCCCATCATCCACGCTCGGGGCCCCCCGCGGCGACCCAGGTGGCGCACGGACACCTACGCCGCGCGGGTGACGCGCGCTCCGGGTGCCGCCCCCGCGGGCCGAGGACACCTGGGTGACCCCGCGACCGGTGCCGCTGCCGCGCTTCCCCGAGCTGTTCGCCCCCGACGTCGAGCGCGAGTACCGGGTCGCGCGCAACGCGGCGCGCTCGCGCTGGTTCACCCTCACCGCCGTCATGGGGCTGCTGCTGTTCGACGCCTACGCCCTCGTCGACGCCGTCCTCGCCCCGCAGGTCCTCGGGCTCTCCCTCGCGCTGCGGTTCGGGCTCGTCACGCCCCTGGTGCTCGCCGGCCTCCTCCTCCGGTCCCGCCGGCTGCGGGCCGAACCGGCCTCCGCGGTCGACGGCCTCGTCGCCTGCGGGACCGCCGTCCTCGTCGTGGCCTCCCTGGGCGTCGTGCAGCACCACGCCCCCGGCGCCCTCGGCGGCGCCTACTTCGGCGGCTCCTTCGTCGTGGTCGTCTTCTTCGTGACGCTGCTGCGCACCGACGTGCGCTGGGCGGCGGGCTGCCTCACGGCCATGCTCGCGGCCTTCGCCTGGGGCCAGGCGCTCGTCGGCGCCGACTCCGGGCCCGTCGAGGTCGCCGCCCTCCTCGCCGTCGCCGTCAGCGGCCTGTTCGGCCTCGTCATGGCGCACGACGTCGAGCGCAGCGAACGCGCCCGCTTCACCGCCGTGCGCCGCGAGCGCGCCCTGGCCGCCGAGCGGGAGCAGCTCATCACCGCCCTGGCCGAGGCCGCCGTGCGCGACGAGCTCACCGGCCTGCTCAACCGGCGCGGGCTGGCCGAGCGGCTGCCCGCCGGTCCCGTCGGCGTCCTCGTGGTCGACGTCGACCACTTCAAGCAGTACAACGACCGGGTGGGCCACCTGCAGGGCGACCGGTGCCTGGCGAGCGTCGCCGCCGCCCTGACCGCCGGCTCGCGGCCCGACGACGTCGTGGCGCGCCTGGGCGGGGAGGAGTTCGTCGTCGTGCTGACCGACGGCGGCGACGCCGCGGCCGCGGGGGAGCGGCTGCGCACCGCCGTGCGGGACCTGGCCCTGCCCCACCCCGCCGGGGGTGTCGTCACGGTGAGCGTGGGAGCGGCCACCGGTGCGTGGGAGCAGGCGTTCGCGCAGGCCGACCGGGCCGTCTACGCGGCCAAGGCCGCCGGCCGGGACCGGGTCGTCGAGCGGGTGGCCGAGCAGGTCGTCGAGCGGCTGGTCGGAGGGGTGGCTCCGTGAGCCGCGGCCGCTGGCTGCGCCTGGGCGAGCGGCTGCGCGGCCTCGGCGTGCCGGCCGTCTCCCCCAGCTACGAGGCGCTGGCCCGCGAGGCCAGCGACGAGGTCCTCGTCACCGGCGCCGACGGCTCGATCAAGTTCTGCAGCCCCACGTTCAGCCGCCGCTGGGGCATCGACCGGTGGGCCCTGCTCGGCCACGACGCCTTCGGGTGGGTCCACCCCGAGGACCGGGCCGCCGCCCGCGCGGTCCTCACCGCCGCCTGCGAGCCCGGCGCCGGGCCCCGCGACAGCGACCACCGCTACCTCGTGCGCTCCACCGGGGAGGTGCGCTGGACCCGCGTCCGCTTCAGCGACGCCCGGCACGTGCCGGGCGTGCGCGGCGTCGTGTGGAACTGCCGCGACACCACCGACGAGCGCCGCACCCTGGAGGCGCTGCGGCACCACGCCACCCACGACCCCCTGACCGGGCTGCCCAACCGGCGCCACCTCACCGCGTCCCTGGCCACGCGGGCCCCCACCAGCGGGCTGCTGCTCGTCGGGCTCGACGGGCTCAAGGCCGTCAACGACCGCTACGGCCACGGCGCCGGGGACGAGGTCGTGCGCCGCGTCGCCGACCGCCTCGGCGACGTCGTCGGCGCCGACGGCCACCTCGCCCGCCTCGACGGCGACGAGTTCGCGGTGCTGCTGCACGGGCCGGAGGCCACCGTGGGGCGCGCGCTCGCGGCCCTGTCCGGGCAGGTCGTGCGGGCCGTGCGCGAACCCGTCGAGGTCGCCGGGCGCCCCGTGAGCGTCACGGCCAGCGTCGGCACCGCCGTCGTGGGGGCCGCCCACGGCGCCGAGGACGGGCGGGAGCTGTTCCGCCGGGCCGACGTCGCCCTCACCGCCGCCAAGCAGGGCGGCCGCGACCGGGCCGTGCCCTTCTCCCACGCCCTGCTCGACGCCGCCCACGAGCGGGCCGAGCTGGCCGCCGACCTGCGGTACGCCGTGGGTGCCGGGGAGATGCACGTGGTCTACCAGCCGCTCGTCGACCTCGCCCGCGACCGGACCGTCGGCTTCGAGGCCCTCGTGCGCTGGCAGCACCCCCAGCGCGGGAACGTGCCGCCGGCGGTGTTCGTGCCGATCGCCGAGGAGTCCGAGACGATCCTGGAGGTCGGGGAGTTCGTCCTGGACACCGCGCTGGCCGCCGCGGCCCGCTTCGGCGGCGACGTCGAGGTCAGCGTCAACCTGTCCGGGCAGCAGCTGCTGCGCCCCGGCCTGGCCGACCTCGTCGCCGGCCGGCTGCGGCACCACGGCGTCGAGCCCTCCCGGTTGTGCCTGGAGGTGACCGAGAGCGCGGCCGTGGCCGACCTCGCCGCGGCGCGGGAGGTGCTGGGGGGCCTGCGCGCGCTGGGGGTCCGCACGGCCCTGGACGACTTCGGGACGGGGTACTCCTCGCTGTCGTACCTGCGCCGGCTGCCCGTCGACATCCTCAAGGTCGACAAGTCCTTCCTCGACGACGTCGCCGAGGAGTCCGGGGTCGCGGTGCTGTCCGGCATCGTGGAGCTGGCCCGCGCCCTGGGCCTGGTGACCGTCGCCGAGGGCATCGAGACCGACCAGGTCCGCTCCCTCGTCGCCTCGGCCGGCTGCACCTGGGGGCAGGGGTACCTCTTCGCGCGACCGCTCACCGAGGACGCGGCCGTCGAGCACCTGCGTCAGAACGAGCGGTGGCGCAGGACGACGGCGTAGTCGACGACCGTGCCGGAGTGCTCGGCGAGGACGGCCTCGGCCTGCCGGGGCGCGAACTCGATGCGGACCACGGCCTCGAGGTCGGCGCGGGAGTCGAACTCCCAGGCCACCTCCAGCCGGTCCGTCGTCCAGCCCCGGCGGGCGAAGAACCGGTCGACGGCGACGGCGTCGTACTGCGGCAGCGACCGGGAGAACCAGCGCCCGAACGTGGAGCGCGTCGCGTCGTTGTCGACGACGAACGCGGTCCCGCCGCGGCGCACGACCCGGTCCAGCTCGGCCAGCCCCGGTTCGCAGCCCGGGCCGAAGAAGTACGCCCAGCGGGCGTGGACGACGTCGACGCTGGCCGGCGGTAGCGGCAGCGCCCCCGCCTCCCCGTGCAGGACCCGCACGCCGTCCAGGCCCAGGTCCCGGACCCGGGCCAGGGCCCGGCGCAGCAGCGGCGGGTGCGGCTCGACCCCCGTCACCGACCGCGCGGTCGCGGCGAAGCGGGGCAGGTGGAAACCCGTCCCGCAGCCGACGTCGAGGACGTCGAGCCCGGCCCAGTCGTGGACCTCGCGCACCCGGGCCTCGATGAGCTGCCCGCGGTCGACGGCGAGGTTCTCCAGCTCGTAGACGTCGGGGGAGTTCCAGACGTTCGGGCTGGGGACGACCCCGTTCACCGGCCCGCGCGGGTCCGGTCGGCGGGGTGGACCGTCAGCGGCAGCAGCCGCCGGTGCGCCGACCCCCCGCGCGTCGTCGCCACCAGCGCCTCGCAGTGCCGCGCGAGCTCCTCGTAGGGGGCGTCGCCCACCATCTCCCGCAGCTCGTTCTCGCAGCTGCGGAACACCGGGCGCTCACCGACGTGGGCCGCGGGGTTGCCCGTGCAGTACCAGTCCAGGTCGTGCCCGCCCTCGCCCCAGCCGCGGCGGTCGTACTCGGCGATGCTGACCTCCAGGTAGGTCGTCCCGTCGCCGCGCTCCACCGTCCGGTAGGAGCGCTTCAGCGGCAGCTGCCAGCACACGTCGGGCTTGTACCTCAGCGGGTCCACCCCGTCGCGCAGGGCCTGCAGGTGCAGCGCGCAGCCGGCGCCGGCGGCGAACCCGGGGCGGTTGGCCAGGACGCAGCCGCCCTCGAACACGCGGGTCTTGCGCGCGCCGTCCTCCAGCTCCGTCCAGCCGTGCGCCCGGCCCTCGTCGTGGAACTGCCACACCTCGGGGGTGAGCCGCGCGACGACGGCCGCGACGCGCTCCTCGTCGGCCGGTTCGGTGAAGTGGGCGCCCAGGGCGCAGCAGCCGACGTCGGGCCGGTCGGCGTAGATGCCGGGGCAGCCGGCGCCGAAGATGCACGTGTAGTCGCTCGTCAGCCAGGTCAGGTCGACGCGGTAGACCGTCTCGGGCTGGTGCTCGGGGTCGGTCGCGTCCGCGACGTCCTGCGGGTCGGGGAACTCCAGCCACAGGCGGGCGGTGTCCAGCGGGGTCTCCAGGTGCACCGGTGCAGGGTAAGCACGGCGCGAGCGCGTCGGGAGCACCGCGCGGGGGACAGTAGGGTCAGCGCGTGCGCTTGGGTGTCCTGGACGTGGGCAGCAACACTGTCCACCTGCTCGTCGTCGACGCCCACCCGGGGGCCCACCCGCTGGCGGCGCACTCCACCCGCCGGCTGCTGCGGCTGGCCGAGCACCTCACCCCCGACGGGGCCATCGACGACTCCGGCGTGGGCGCGCTGACCGACGCCGTCTCGGCGGCCGCGGCGGCCGCCGAGGACGCCGGGGTGGAGGAGCTGCTGGCCTTCGCCACGTCCGCGGTCCGCGAGGCCGCCAACGGCGAGGCCGTCCTGGACCACGTGGAGGCGCGCACGGGCGTCCGGCTGCAGGTGCTGCCGGGCACGGCCGAGGCCGACCTGACGTTCCTGGCCGTGCGGCGCTGGTTCGGCTGGTCCGCGGGGCGGCTGCTCGTCCTGGACATCGGCGGCGGCTCCCTGGAGATCGCCGCCGGGCTCGACGAGGCCCCCGACGTCTCGTTCTCGCTGCCGCTGGGCGCGGGCCGGCTGACGCGCGACCGCCTCGCCGGGGACCCGCCGGCGGCCGGGGACGTGCGCGACGTGCGCCGGTACGTGCGCCAGCAGATCGCCTCCCGCGTCCGCGACGTCACCCGCGCGGGGGTGCCCGACCGCGTCGTCGTGACGTCGAAGACGTTCCGCAGCCTGGCCCGGCTGGCCGGCGCCGCGCCCGCCGAGGAGGGCCCGGTGGTGCGCCGCGTCCTGCGCCGCGAGGACCTGTCCGCGTGGGTGCCGCGGCTGGCGGGGATGACCTGCAAGCAGCGCGCGGACCTGCCCGGCGTCAGCGTGGAGCGCGCGCCGCAGCTGCTGGCCGGTGCGCTGGTGGCCGAGGCCGCGTTCGAGCTGCTGGGCGTGGAGGAGGCCCTCGTGGGCCCGTGGGCGCTGCGCGAGGGGATCATCCTGCGGCGCCTGGACGCCATCACGGCGCAGGGCGCGAACTAGCGTGGCCGCCGTGGACGCGCGCACCCCGGTCGGGCTGTCGACGTCGTGCTCCTACCCGGAGTCGACGACCGCGGCCTTCGAGATCGCCTCGCGGCTGGGCTACGACGGTGTCGAGGTGCTGGTCTGGACCGACCCCGTGAGCCAGGACGCGGCCGCGCTGCGCCGCCTCGTGGACCACTTCGGGGTCCCCGTCCTGTCGGTCCACGCCCCGACCCTGCTGCTGACGCAGGGCACGTGGGGCCGCGACCCGTGGGGCAAGCTGGAGAAGTCCGCCGAGCTGGCCGCCGAGCTGGGCGCGGGCACGGTCGTGGTGCACCCGCCGTTCCGGTGGCAGCGCGACTACGCCGCCGGCTTCGTCGCCGGGATCGGGGAGCTGGAGGCGCGGACCGGGGTGACGATGGCCGTGGAGAACATGTTCCCCTGGCGCGCCCGGGGGCGGGAGCTGGTCATGTACGCACCCGGCTGGGACCCCACGGACCTGGGGTACCGCCACCTGACGCTGGACTACTCGCACGCCGCGACGTCCGGCCAGGACAGCCTGGAGCTCACCCGGGCCTTCGGCGACCGGCTCGCGCACGTGCACCTGTGCGACGGGGCGGGGTCGGCCAAGGACGAGCACCTGGTGCCGGGGGACGGGTCGCAACCCGTCGCCGCGGCGCTGCAGGAGTTGGCGCGCAACGGTTTCGGGGGGACGGTGGTGGCCGAGGTGAACACGCGCAGGGCCAAGGGCCGGGTGGCGCGGGAGGCCGCGCTGGCCCGCACGCTGGAGTTCGCCCGGGAGCACCTGGCCCGGACCCCGGAGGTGACGGCGTGACGCTCGCGCTGATCGGGGCCGGGGTGATGGGCCAGACGCTGCTGGGCGGTCTGCTGCGCGCCGGCCGCGCCGCGGACGACGTGCTCGTGGTGGACCGCCGGGCGGGGCGGGGGCAGGAGCTGCACGAGCGGTTCGGGGTCCGCGTCGTCGAGGACGTCACGGCCGTGCGCTCGGCGCGGACGGTGCTGCTGGCCGTCAAGCCGCAGGACCTGCCGGCGCTGCTGGACTCCATCGCGCCGCACCTGGCCGAGGACGTCCTGCTCATCTCGCTGGCCGCGGGGATCACGACCGCCGCCATCGAGGCGCGCGTGCCGGCCGGGACGGCCGTCGTGCGGGTCATGCCGAACACGCCGTCGCTGGTGGACGAGGGGATGGCCGGGATCGCGGCGGGGTCGCACTGCGCGGACTCCCAGCTCGCCGAGGCCGAGGACCTGCTGCGCTCGTGCGGGCGGGCCGTCGTGCTCGCCGAGAAGCACCTCGACGCGGTGACGGCGCTGAGCGGGTCGGGCCCGGCGTACGTCTTCTACGTGGTGGAGGCCATGGTCGAGGCGGGGGTGCTGCTGGGGTTGCCGCGCGCGACGGCGACCGAGCTGGTCGTGCAGACGGTCGTCGGTGCGGGCGCCATGCTGCGCGAGACCGGCCAGCACCCCACGGTGCTGCGCGAGCAGGTCACCTCCCCGGCCGGGACGACGGCCGCGGCGCTGCGCCAGCTGGACGACTCGGGGGTGCGGGCGGCGCTGGTCTCGGCCGTCGAGGCGGCCGCGGCCCGCTCGAAGCAGCTCTCGGGGGGCTGAGCCGTGAGCGAGCCGTCGCGCGACGAGGTGCAGGTCGTCTGGGACCCGGTGTTCAACGGGTACGACTTCGGCCGCTGGCACCCGATGGCGCCCGTCCGGCTGGAGCTGACCGCGCGGCTGTGCGCGGACCTGGGCCTGTTCGACCGCCCCGGGGTGAGCGTCGTGGGGGCCGAGCCGGCCGACGACGACCTGCTGCGGATGGTCCACGACCCGGCGTACGTCGAGGCCGTCAAGGCGGCCTCGGCCGACCCGCAGCAGGCCCAGGCGGTCTTCGGCCTGGGCACCGAGGACGACCCGGCCTTCCCGGGCATGCACGAGGCCGCGGCCCGGATCGTCGGGGGCTCGGTGGACCTGGGGCGGGCCCTGGTGGCCGGCCGGACGCGGCACGGGGTGAACTTCACGGGCGGCATGCACCACGCCAAGCCCGGCTGCGCGAGCGGGTTCTGCGTGTACAACGACGCGGCCGCGGCGATCGTGGCGATGCTGCGCGACGGGGCCGAGCGCGTCGTCTACGTCGACCTGGACTGCCACCACGGCGACGGCACGGAGGCGGTGTTCTGGGACGACCCGCGCGTCCTGACGATCAGCGTCCACGAGTCCGGCACGACCCTGTTCCCGGGGACGGGCTTCGCCGACGAGCTGGGGGGCCCGGGGGCGCTGGGCGGTGCGGTGAACCTGGCGCTGCCGGCGCGCACGGGGGACGGGGGCTGGTTGCGGGCGGTGCACGCCGTCGTCCCGCAGCTCGTGCGCTCCTTCGCCCCGGACGTGCTGGTCACCCAGCACGGGTGCGACACCCACGCGCTGGACCCGCTGGGTCACCTGCGGGTCTCGGTGGACGCCCAGCGGGTGGCGGCGGCGTCGATGCACGCGCTGGCGCACGAGGCCTCCGGGGGCCGGTGGCTGGCGCTGGGCGGTGGCGGGTACGAGGTCGTCGACGTGGTGCCGCGCACGTGGGCGCACCTGGTGGCCGAGGCCTCCCAGCAGCCCCTGGACCCCACGACGCCCGTGCCGGCGGCGTGGCGCGAGCACGTGCGGCGCACGTTCGGCCGGGAGGCGCCGACGGCGATGACGGACGGTGAACCGGCGACGTTCACGGGGTGGGAGTCGGGGTACGACCCGGACGACGCCGTGGACCGCGCGATCCTCGCGACGCGGCGGGCGGCGTTCCCGCTGCACGGTCTGGACCCGGACTTCGACTGATCCCCAGGGTTTTTACGCAGCGTCAGCGCTGGTCACAGCCTGTTTAGATCACTCAGCGTGACTTTTTGCGCACGGAGATCTTCCACGTTCGTCACACGTGCCCCTACAGTGGACTGTGAACGCGCCCCCACCGGGCCGTCCGCGGGGGACGGCGCATCGCTGGCGCGCGAACTGAAGGGTGCTGTGGGGATGCCTGAGGATCGCCCGCTGTCGGAGGTCAGGTTCCTGACCGTGGCCGAGGTCGCGTCGATGATGCGCGTGTCGAAGATGACGGTGTACCGCCTGGTGCACAACGGGGAGCTGCCCGCCGTGCGGGTCGGCCGCTCCTTCCGGGTGCCCGAGGACGCCGTCCACGAGTACCTGCGGCAGTCGTACATCGACACCGCCTGACCCAGGTCCGGCCCGTGTCCGCTCGGCTGCCCGGTCGGCTGCCCGGTCGGCGTCGCCGACGGGTCCCGCGGGGCGGGTAGACTCGACGACGGTCTGCCGCTCCCGAGCGGCACGCCGGCCACGCTCCGGGGTGTGCCGGCAGCAACCCAGCCGTATCGAGTGAGCGAGGACCCCTTGGGCTCTGTCATCAAGAAGCGTCGCAAGCGCATGGCGAAGAAGAAGCACCGCAAGCTGCTCCGCCGCACGCGCCACCAGCGCCGCAACAAGAAGTGATCCGCTGAAGGGCGGGCCCCCGCGGGGGCCCGCCCTTCGTGCGTCCGGGGCCGCGGCGCGGGTGGGGGTCCGGATCGTTGCGGCAACGCTCGCGATGACTGCGAGCGTTGTCACAACGATCCGCCCCCTCGCGGGCGGGCTCAGCGCCGGCGCCAGGCCCCCGCGACGAGCACCGCCACCCCGACCGCCCCGGCCCCCACGGTCCCGGCCCGCACCGTCCAGCGCGCCGCGTGCTGCCAGCGGCGGAACTCGTGCACGGGCCAGGCGTGGGCGCGGGCGTGCCGGCGCAGCGCCCGGTCGGGGTTCACGGCCACGGGGGAGCCGACCATCGACAGCAGCGGCAGGTCGTTGGCCGAGTCGGAGTACGCCGCGCAGCGGCTCAGGTCCAGCCCCGCCCGGGCGGCCAGGGCGCGCACGGCGTCGGCCTTGGCCTGCCCGTGCAGCGGCTCGCCCAGCAGCCGCCCCGTGTACGTCCCGTCGACGGTCTCGGCCACCGTCCCCAGCGCCCCGGTCAGCCCCAGCCGGCGGGCGACGACGTCGGCCAGCTCCACGGGCGCGGCCGTGACCAGCCACACGGGGGCGCCGGCGGCCAGGTGCCCGTGGGCCAGCGCGTGGGCGCCGGCGCGCACCTTGGCCCCGACGTGCTCGTCGTAGACCTCCTCCCCGATGCGGCGGATCTCCTCCGAGGAGTGCCCGGCCACGAAGGCCAGGGCCAGGTCGCGGACCTCGCCCAGGTGCCCCAGCTCCTCCCCGCGCAGCGCGTAGCGCAGGGCCCGGCGGGCGAAGCCCTGCAGCTCGCGGCGGGAGAAGAACCCGCGGGCGGCCAAGCCCCGGGCGAAGTAGAACAGCGACGCCCCCCGGACCACGGTGTTGTCGAGGTCGAAGAACGCCGCCTGCAGCGGTGCGGCCGACGGCGTCGTGGGCTGGGGCACTGCGGCATCGTAGGCCGCGGGACCGACGAGGGAGGGTGTGCTGGTGAGCGAGGGGGATCCCCGGGTGGTGCTCGTCTCCAGGGTGGGTTGCCACCTGTGCGACGACGGCCGCGAGGTGGTGCGCGCCGTCGCGGCCGCGCGGGGCGTGGGCTGGTCCGAGGTCGACGTGGACGCCGACCCCGAGCTGCTGCGGCGGTTCTCGGACAAGGTGCCCGTGGTGCTCGTCGACGGCGTGGAGCGCGACTTCGGGCGGCTGGACGCCGGCCGGCTGACCGAGGCGCTGGCGGGGCGCCGGTGGTGGCGGCGCCGCCGCGCGTGACGGACCGCCGCGGTGGTGAGGTGAGGCTCACCTGCCTGTGAAGGCGCAGGTCAGGGGCGACGTGTCTCTCGTCACGCGAGCACGGCGCCACTTTGTGCGCGGCTTCACAAGAGCCTAGGCTGCTGGCGCACGACCAGTGGTTCCGGGTCCGCCCGGAGCCTGAGCAACGCGTACGAGGGTGCCGGTCTGACCGCTGTGGACGAGGACGAGGTGGGGACGGTCGACGTCCCCGAAGCGACCGTGGCGCGTCTGCCGCAGTATCTGCGCGCGCTCGCCGAGCTGGCCGAGGCCGGTCTGCGGACCGTCTCCTCCGAGGCCCTGGCCGAGGCCGTCGGCGTCGGCTCGGCCAAGCTGCGCAAGGACCTGTCCCACCTGGGCAGCTACGGCACCCGCGGGGTCGGCTACGACGTGAACGGGTTGCACCGCCAGATCGCCGACCGGCTGGGCCAGACCACCCCCTGGAACGTCGTCATCGTCGGCATCGGCAACCTCGGGCACGCCCTCGCCGGGTACGGCGGCTTCGCCACCCGCGGCTTCCGGGTCGTGGGGCTGTTCGACGACGGCCCCCACGTCGTCGGGGAGCTCGTCAACGGCCTGCGCGTGCGCCCGCTGGCCGACCTCGGCACCGTCGTGCGGCCCGGGGAACCCACCATCGGCGTGCTGGCCGTCCCGGCCGAGCACGCCCAGGGCGTCTGCGACCGGCTCGTCGCCGCCGGTGTCACCAGCGTCCTGAACTTCGCCCCCACCGTGCTGCGCGTGCCCGCCGACGTGGACGTGCGCAAGGTCGACCTCGCCTCGGAGCTCCAGATCCTCGCCTTCCACGCCCAGCGCCGCGCCGTGCGCGCCGCCCTGCGCACCCCCCTGCCCAACCCCTCGGTCCCGGTCAGCGACCGCGTCGGGGAGGTGGTCTGAGTGGCGCTCATGGTGGTGGGCCTGTCCCACCGGACGGCCTCCCTCGACGTCCTGGAGCGCGCCAGCTTCGACGCCGCGGGCGCCGCGCAGGTCGTCGACGCCCTCTCGGCCTCCCCGCACGTCGAGGAGGTGTTCGTCCTCTCGACGTGCAACCGCGTTGAGCTGTACTGCGACGTCTCCCGCTTCCACGGCGGTGTCGCCGACGTCGGCGACGCGCTGTGCCGCCGCATCGGCCTGGGGCTGGACCAGCTCGGCGAGCAGCTGTACGTCCACTACGAGGACGCCGGCGTCGAGCACCTGTTCCGGGTCGCCTGCGGCCTGGACTCCATGGCGGTCGGGGAGAGCCAGATCCTGGGCCAGCTGCGCCTGGCGCTGCGGGACCTGCACGAGCGCGGCCTGGCCGGCGGGACGCTGGACCGCCTGCTGCAGAGCGCGCTGCGGGTGGGCAAGCGCGCCCACTCCGAGACGGGCCTGGACGCCGCCGGCGCCGGCCTGGTCGACGCCACCCTGAAGCGGGCCGAGGCGGTCGTCGGCGGGCCCCTGGCGGGCCGCCGCGCCCTCGTCGTGGGCGCCGGGGCGATGAGCGCGCTCGTCGCGACGACGTTCGCCCGCGCCGGTCTGGACGTCGTCGTCGCCAACCGCACCCCCGACCGCGCCCAGCGCCTCGCCGCGGCCGTCGGCGGCCGCGCCACCGGCCTGGACGACCTGCGCGCCGAGGTGGCCGCCGCCGACGTCGTCGCCAGCTGCACGGGCGCCCTGGGGCACGTCCTGGACGTGGCCACGGTCGCCGCGGCGGTCCTGGACCGCCCGCAGCGCCCGCTCCTGGTCGCCGACCTCGCCCTGCCCCGCGACGTCCAGCCCGACGTGGGGACCCTGCGCGGGGTGCACCTGGTGGACCTCGAGGGCCTGGGCTCGGACCTGGCCAGCTCGGCCGTGGCCGAGGACCTGTGCGCGGTCCGCGCCATCGTCGCCGAGGAGGTCGCCGCGCACGCCGCCTCGCTGCGCGCGGCCGACGTGGCCCCCACGGTCGTCGCGCTGCGCGCCCAGGCCCGGCACGTCGTGGAGGGGGAGATGCGCCGGCTCGCCAGCCGCGTCGACCTCGACGACGCGACGCGCGCCGAGGTCGACCGCGCGGTGCACCGCATCGTGGAGAAGCTGCTGCACACCCCGACCGTGCGGGTCAAGGAACTGGCCGAGGCCCCCGGCGGCGTCGGGTACGCGGCCGCGCTGCGGACGCTGTTCGACCTCGAGGTGGGTCCCACCGGCGCGCTGCCCGGCGACGCCCCGCTGTCGGGGACCGTCGCCGACGCGGTGGGACGCGTGTCGTGACCCGTGTGCTCCGGCTCGGCACCCGCCGCAGCGCCCTGGCCACCACCCAGAGCTCCTGGGTGGCCGACCTGCTGCGCCGCGACGGGGCCCGGGTCGAGCTCGTCGAGGTGACGACCCGCGGCGACGTCGACCGCGCCCCGCTGGCGCAGATCGGCGGCACGGGCGTCTTCGTCTCGGCCCTGCGCGACGCGCTGCTGGCCGGCGAGGTCGACCTGGCCGTGCACTCCCTCAAGGACCTGCCGACCACCCCCGCCGACGGGCTGGCCCTGGGGGCCGTGCCCGAGCGCGAGGACCCGCGCGACGTGCTCGTCGCCTCCGGCGGGCGCACGCTCGCCGACCTGCCCCCCGGCGCCCGGGTGGGCACCGGGTCCCCGCGGCGGCGGGCCCTGCTGCGGGGGCTGCGCCCCGACGTCGAGGTCGTCGAGATCCGCGGCAACGTCGACACCCGCATCGGGTTCGTCAGCGCCGGTCAGCTCGACGCGGTCGTGCTGGCCGCCTCCGGGCTGGCCCGCCTGGGCCGGCTGGGGGAGGCCACCGAGCTGTTCGCCCCCGACGTCTTCGTGCCCGCCCCCGGGCAGGGGGCGCTGGCCGTGGAGTGCCGCGCCGACGACGCGCAGGTGCTCACCGCCCTGGCCGCCCTCGACGCCCCGCACGTGCGGCGGGCCGTCGCCGCCGAGCGGCAGGTGCTCGCCACCCTGGAGGCCGGGTGCTCGGCGCCCGTCGGCGCGCACGTCGACGCCGGCACGCTGCACGTGGCCGTCGAGGACCCCGCGGGCGCGCTCGTGCGGCGCGCCCGGCCCCTGGGAGCCGTCCCGGACGAGGCGGCCGCCCGCGCCTCGGGTGCCCGGGCCGCCCACGACCTGCTGCAGCACGAGCTGCGCCAGACCCCCGCCGCCCGCGGAGGGGAGCCCGAAGTCACGTTGGAGAACCACCCCCAGGACCGTTCCGACGACGGTCCACGTCCCGATCCGGAGAGTGGCTCGTGAGCACGATGACGAACAGCCCGGTGGTCGCCGAGCCGGCCCTCGAGGCGCCGGTCGACACGCTGGTGGACGCTCCCGTCGAGGTGAGCGCCCTGACCGAGGTCGTCGACGCGAAGAAGGACCGCGACGAGCTGCCCGCGCAGTCCCGGTCGAGGAAGTCGGCGGGCCGGTCCGGTGCCGCGGCGAAGAAGTCGGACAAGGCCGCCAAGGCGGACAAGCTCCTCGGCCACGTCTCGTTCGTCGGGGCCGGCCCGGGGGACCCGGGCCTGCTGACCGTGCGCGCGGTGGACCTGCTCGGCGCGGCGGACGTCGTCGTGCTCGACCAGGGCAGCCGCCAGGACCTCGTCGCCCGCTTCTGCCGGGCGGGCGCGGAGGTCCTCGACGCCGGGTTCGGCGACGACGGCCAGCCGCTGACCCGCGCCGCGCGCGCCAAGCTCGTCGTGAGGGCCGCCAAGGCCGGCGGCCGGGTCGTGCGGCTCATGGACGGCGACCCGTCGACGTTCACCGGGCTCGTCGAGGAGGTCGCGGCCTGCCGCAAGGCCGGCGTCACCTTCGACGTCGTGCCCGGCGTCTCGGCCGTCAACGCGGTCCCCGCCTACGCCGGGGTCCCCATGACGACGCCGAGCACCTCCAGCGTCAACGTGGTCCACCCCGCCGGGCGCGCGCTCGACTGGTCCCGGCACGCCGACGCCGACGCCACCGTCGTGGTCCTGGGCACCGGCGACGACATCGCCGCCGCCGCCCGCGGGCTGCTCGCGGCGGGCCGGTCCGCCGCGACGCCCGTCGCGCTGACCTCCCACGGCACCACGACGACCCAGACGACGACCACGGCCACCCTGGGGACCCTGGAGACGGCCGCCACGGTCATCGACGGCTCGCCCACCACGGCCGTCATCGGCGACGTCGTCGCCCTGCGCGAGCAGAACTCCTGGTACGAGACCAAGCCCCTGTTCGGCTGGCGGGTCCTGGTGCCGCGCACCAAGGAGCAGGCCGGCGGCATCACGGCGCGGCTGTCCGACCACGGCGCCACCGCCGAGGTCGTGCCGACCATCTCCGTCGAGCCGCCGCGCACGCCGCAGCAGATGGAGAAGGCCGTCAAGGGCCTGGTGACCGGCCGGTACGAGTGGATCGGCTTCACGTCCGTCAACGCCGTCCGGGCCGTGCGGGAGAAGTTCACCGAGTACGGCCTCGACGCCCGCGCGTTCTCCGGCCTGAAGGTCGCCGCGGTCGGCGGCGTGACGGCGGACGCGCTGCGGGAGTGGGGCATCGAGCCGGACCTGCTGCCGGAGGGTGAGCAGTCCGCGGCGGGTCTGCTGGAGGCGTGGCCGCCCTACGACGACGTCCTGGACCCCATCAACCGGGTGTTCCTGCCGCGCGCCGACATCGCCACCGACACCCTCGTGGCGGGCCTGGTCGAGAACGGCTGGGAGGTCGACGACGTCACGGCGTACCGGACGGTGCGCGCCGCCCCGCCGGCCGCGCCCGTGCGCGACGCCATCAAGACGGGCGCGTTCGACGCGGTCGTCTTCACCTCCAGCTCCACGGTGCGCAACCTCGTCGGGATCGCCGGCAAGCCGCACCCGTCGACCGTCGTGGCCTGCATCGGCCCGGCGACGGCGAAGACCGCCGAGGAGCACGGCCTGCGCGTCGACGTGCTGGCCGCCGAGCCCAGCGCGGAGTCCCTCGTGGAGGGCCTGGCCGCCTACGGGGACCTGCTGCGCGCCGCGGCCGCCGAGGCGGGCGAGCCGGTCCTGCGCCCCAGCCAGAAGAAGTCGTCCGCGCGCCGCCGGGCGCGCTGAACCCGAAGGAGTCCCCCGTGGGGCAGTTGCCGATCCGCCCGCGCCGCCTGCGCGCCACCCCGGCCGTGCGTCGGCTGGTGACGGACGTGCACCTGCACCCGGGGGACCTGGTCCTGCCGGTGTTCGTGCGGGAGGGCATCGAGGAGGCCCAGCCGATCCGGACGCTGCCGGGGGTCGTGCAGCACACGCGCGAGTCCCTCGTCGCCACGGCCAAGGAGGCCGTCGCCGCGGGCCTGGGCGGGATCATGCTCTTCGGGGTGCCGCAGGTGCTGGACGCCCGCGGTTCGGGCGCCGACGACCCCGACGGCATCCTCAACGTCGCGCTCAAGGACGTCCGGGACGCGGTGGGCGACGACCTCGTCGTCATGGCCGACCTGTGCCTGGACGAGTTCACCGACCACGGCCACTGCGGGGTCCTCGACGCGCGCGGGCGCGTCGACAACGACGCCACCCTGGAGCGGTACGCGTCGATGGCGCTGGCGCAGAGCGCCGCCGGGGCCCACGTCCTGGGGCCCAGCGGCATGATGGACGGCCAGATCGGGGTCCTGCGCGAGACCCTGGACACGCACGGCTTCGAGGACGTCCTGCTCTTCGCGTACGCCGTGAAGTACGCCAGCGGTTTCTACGGCCCGTTCCGCGAGGCCGTGAACTCCCAGCTCAAGGGCGACCGCCGCACCTACCAGCAGGACCCGGCCGCGAACGTCGCCGAGGCGCTGCGCGAGGTGCGCCTCGACCTCGAGGAGGGCGCCGACATGGTCATGGTCAAGCCGGGGCTGCCGTACCTGGACGTCCTGCGCGCCGTCGCCGACGTCTCCGACGTGCCCGTCGCCAGCTACCAGGTGTCGGGGGAGTACGCGATGGTCGAGTTCGCCGCGCAGGCCGGGGCGGTCGACCGCGAGCGGGTGGCCCTGGAGTCGCTGCTGGCGCTGCGGCGCGGCGGGGCGCAGATCGTCCTCAGCTACTGGGCCCTGGAAGCGGCGCGGGAGTGGCTGGGCTGAGCGTGGGCGGACCCGGCGAGCGGGCGGCGCTGCAGGGCTACTACGACGACTTCGCCGACCACTACGTCCCCGGCTGGCGCTCGATCCAGTACTACGGCCCGCTCGTCGCGGACTTCCTGCTGCGCGCCGTCACCCCCGAGTGCCGGGTCCTGGACCTGGGCTGCGGGCCGGGGCAGCTGACGCGCGACCTGGCCCCGGACGTCTCGGTCACCGGGACGGACCTGTCCCCGCGGATGCTGGAGGAGGCCCGGCGGGGGCGCCCGCAGGGGCGCTACGAGCTGCACGACCTGCACGACCCGCTGCCGGCGGCGTGGGGCCGCTTCGACGTCGTCGTGGCCGTGGGGTGCCTGGAGTTCTGCCGGGACCTGGCGGGCACCCTGCGCCACCTCGCGGCGGCGTGCGCGCCGGGGGCCCGGCTGCTGGTGGGGGCCGTGGAGGACCGCGCCGTGGGCACCGGGCGGCGGGAGTTCTCCGCCGACGGGCTGCCGGGCATCGACATGCACTGCTACGACGCCACCGCCCAGCTCGCCGCGGCGAGCGCCGCGGGGCTGTCGCCGTGGTCGTACCGGTACGTGCCGGCGTGGCGGCACGAGGAGTACGCCTACGTCGTGCAGTACGGGCTGTGGGAGCTGCGGCGGGGCTGAGGGACCCGCGCCCTCGACCCCGGCGGGGGCCGGGGGCCACACTCGGGGCGTGGCGCTGTCGCGGGAGGACCTCGTGCGGCTGCGGCGCGTCCGGGACCGCATCGACCGCGACCACGCCGAGCCGCTGGACGTGGCGACGCTGGCCCGCCAGGCGCTCATGTCGCCGGGGCACTTCTCCCGCAGCTTCAAGGCCGCCTTCGGCGAGACGCCGTACGACTACCTCATGACGCGCCGCGTGGAGCGGGCCAAGGCGCTGCTGCGGCGCGGGGACGTGAGCGTGACCGAGGCCTGCTTCGCGGTGGGGTGCTCGTCGCTGGGCTCGTTCAGCGCGCGGTTCACGCGGCTGGTGGGGGAGTCCCCGAGCGCGTACCGGGCCCGGGACCACTCGGCGGCCGCGGGCATCCCCAGCTGCGTGCTGGCCCGGGCGGCCAGACCGAGCAGGATCCGAGAAGCCCCCGGCACCTGAGCCGCCCTAGCGTCGGTCGCGTGCTCACCGTCTCCCAGGTCCTGCTGACCGTCCACGACCACGACGAGGCCCTGTCGTTCTACCGCGACCTGCTCGGGTTCGCGGTGACGCAGGACGTCTCCTACGAGGGCATGCGCTGGGTCACCGTGACCCCGCCCGGTTCGGACGTCCACGTCGTCCTGGAGACCCCGCGCTCCTGGCCGGACGCCTCACCCGCCGACCGCGAGGCCGCCGGGGACCTGCTCGCCAAGGGCCTGATGTCCCGGCTGATCTTCACGACCGACGACGTCGACGCCCTGCACGACCGGCTGTCCGCCGGCGGCGCGGAGATCACCTCCGAGCCGGTCGACCAGCAGTACGGCGTGCGGGACTTCGGCGTCCGCGACCCCTCCGGCAACCAGCTCCGCTTCAACCAGCCGCTGGCGACCGCCGCGTCCTGGGCCTGAGGTCCCTCCCCGGGGGCCCACCGCACGCTCCGGGCCCCCGGGACGGGCCGGGGAGGGCCCTTCGTGTGCTTCGCGCAGGGAGGGGCGGGCGGGGGGTCGCGGTGTCCACAGCCGGGCGGTGGCGGCGTGTCGTCCACAGCGGTCCCCGTCGCCGGCGGCGGGGACCGCCGGGCGGCGCAGGGTGGGCGCATGACCCTCGACGCGATCCCCGCACCCGCCGGCCGTCCCCGCGAGACCCTGGAGCAGTGCTGGCGACGGCTGCAGGACCAGGGGTCGGGCTGGACGCTCGACCTGCTGGAGGTCCTCGAGCCCTACGTCCTGGGCCGCCCCCACGACTCGCGCGACATCGCCCGCTTCCGGGACCTGCCGTGGACCGCCGCGGCCCGGCTGCTGCAGCGGCTGCCCCGCGAGGAGCTGGCCGACAAGCAGAACGGGGCCCCCTCCCTGGGGTCGGTCCTCGTCGCCGCGGTCGGCCACCCGGGCGAGGTGGAGGTGCACGGCTACCTCGTCCCGCCCTCGCGCGCCGACGAGCGGATCACGGCGGAGGGGATCGTCGTCTACGACCACCCCGAGCTGGACGAGTTCCGGCTCGTGGGCCCGGAGGAGCCGTGCGACGGCACCGGGTGCGAGCACGAGGCGTTCTGGTCCTCCGTCCAGGCCTCCTTCGGGCTCGACGACGCCGACCACGCGCCGCAGGTGGTCCTGCCCCGCACGTGCCGGCGCACGGGCCGCCCCGGCTGGTACCTGTGGTGGGACTGACCGCCCGCCCCGCGCGCGCCGGGCGGGCCGGACGTGAGGTCCGTCACGCCGGGCCTCCGACACGCCGTCGTAGACGCCCCTGGGGCGACCGCACCCCGCGGAGCTTGCGACACTGGGACCCGTGACCGCGTCGACGCCTGCCCCGACGACCACTCCCGCTCCCACGTCCGCGGCGCTCTTCGAGCGCGCGGGCGCGGTGATCCCGGGTGGGGTGAACTCCCCCGTCCGGGCCTTCCGGGCCGTGGGGGGCACGCCCCGGTTCATCTCCTCGGCCCGGGGCCCGTACCTGACCGACGTCGACGGCCGGGAGTACGTCGACCTGCTCTGCTCGTGGGGACCGATGATCCTCGGGCACGCCCACCCCGACGTGGTCGAGGCCGTCCGCGCCGCCGCGCTCGACGGCTTCTCCTTCGGCACCCCCACCGAGCGGGAGGTGCTGCTGGCCGAGGAGCTCGTCGCCCGCGTCGAGCCCGTCGAGCAGGTGCGCCTCGTCAGCTCCGGCACCGAGGCCACCATGAGCGCCATCCGGCTGGCCCGCGGGTTCACCGGCCGCCCCGTCGTCGTGAAGTTCGCCGGGCACTACCACGGGCACGTCGACGCCCTGCTGGCCTCGGCCGGGTCGGGGCTGGCGACGTTCGCGCTGCCCGACACCCCCGGGGTGACGGGGACCGCCGCGGCCGACACCGTCGTCATCCCCTACAACGACCCCGAGGCGCTCGCGGAGGTCTTCCGCGTCCACGGCGACCGGATCGCGTGCGTCATCACCGAGGCCGCCGCCGGGAACATGGGCGTCGTGCCGCCGCAGCCGGGCTTCACGCAGCTGCTGCGCCGCACCACCCGCGAGCACGGCGCCCTGCTGGTCTCCGACGAGGTCATGACGGGCTTCCGGGTCAGCGCCGCCGGCTGGTACGGCTACGAGGGCCTCGGCCCCGAGCACGCCCCCGACCTGCTGACCTTCGGCAAGGTCATGGGCGGCGGCTTCCCCGCCGCGGCCTTCGGCGGCCGCGCCGACGTCATGGCCCACCTGGCCCCCGCCGGCCCCGTCTACCAGGCGGGCACGCTGTCGGGGAACCCGATCGCCACGGCCGCCGGGCTGGCGACCCTGCGCGGCACGACGCCGGAGGTGTACGCCGCCGTCGAGCACGCCGCGCGGACCGTGCGCGAGGCCGCGAGCGCCGCGCTGCGCGAGGCCGGCGTGCCGCACCTGGTGAACACCGCCGGGTCGATGTTCAGCGTCTTCTTCACCGAGCTGGACGCCGTCACGAACTACGACCAGGCCCGCCAGCAGGACCTCGGCGCGTTCCGGGCGTTCTTCCACTCCCTGCTCGACGCGGGCGTGCACCTGCCGCCCAGCGCCTTCGAGGCGTGGTTCCTGTCGGCCAGCCACGACGAGGCGGCCCTGGGCCGCGTCCTCGACGCGCTGCCCGCCGCGGCGCGCGCCGCGGCCGCCGGGGCGGGGCAGCTGTGAGCGCCCGCACGACGGTCCACCTCGTCCGGCACGGCGAGGTCTGGAACCCCGAGCGCGTCCTGTACGGGCGCCTGCCCGGGTTCCGGCTGTCCGAGCGCGGCCAGGCGATGGCCGAGCGGCTCGGGGAGTTCTTCGCCGACCACGACGTCGCCTCGGTGACGGCCTCACCGCTGCAGCGCGCCCAGGAGACCGCCACCCCGGTGGCCCGCACCCACGGCCTGGACCTGGGCACCGACGCGCGGCTGATCGAGGCCGGCAACAGCTTCGAGGGGCACCGCGTCACCGACGGGTCCGGCTCGATCCGCGACCCCCGCGTGTGGCCGCGGCTGTGGAACCCGTTCCAGCCCAGCTGGGGGGAGCCGTACGAGCAGCAGGTCGCCCGCATGACCGCGGTCGTGCGGGACGTGCGGGACGCCTTCCCCGGGCGGGAGTCCGTGCTCGTGAGCCACCAGCTGCCGGTGTGGGTGACGCGGCTGCGCGCCGAGCACCGCCCCCTCGTGCACGACCCCCGCAAGCGGCAGTGCGCCCTGGCCTCGGTGACGTCGCTGGAGTTCTCCGGCCGCACCCTCGTCTCGGTGGCCTACACCGAGCCCGCCGCCGACCTGCTCGTCGGGGCCGACCCCGTCCCGGGCGCCTGATGGACCTCTCGCGCAGGGCCCTCGGCGTGGCGGCGCTGTCCGCGCTCGTCGTCGCCGGCTGCTCCGGCGGGGACGGCCTGCCGGCCTCCCAGGGCCAGAACTACATCGAGGGCGACGGCACGACCGTGCAGTGGGAGCCCGGTGAGCGCCGGGAGCCCGTGGAGTTCACCGGCACCGCCGTGGACGGCACGACGGTCGACCTGGCGCAGTACCGCGGCAAGGTCGTCGTCCTCAACACCTGGTTCGCCGGCTGCGCCCCCTGCCGCGCCGAGGCCCGCGACGTGGAGTCGGTCTGGCAGCAGTACCGGGACCGCAACGTGCAGTTCCTGGGCGTCAACACCTACGACACCGCCGCCATCGCGCAGAGCTTCCAGGAGAGCTTCTCCATCACCTACCCCTCGGTCCTGGACGCCGGCTCGGGGGCCGCGATGCTCGCGCTGCGCGCCTACTCCCCGCAGGCGACGCCGACGACGCTCGTCCTGGACACCGACGGCCGCGTCGCCGCGCGGGTCTCGGGGATCGTGCGGCCGCTGACGCTGTCGGGCCTGCTCGACGACGCCGGCGCCGACCCCGCCCCCGGCCCGGGCGCGAGCCCCAGCGCGAGCGCGCCCGCATGAGCCTCGCCGCGACGTCGCTGACCCAGTACGTCCAGAGCGGTCCGCTGCTGCTGGCGGTACCGCTGGCGGCGCTCGCCGGGCTCGTGTCCTTCCTGTCGCCGTGCGTGCTGCCGCTCGTGCCGGGGTTCCTCGCGTACGTGACGGGGCTGTCCGGGGGAGGGCTGGAGCAGCAGCGGCGCGGCCGGATGTTCCTCGGGGCGCTGCTGTTCGTGCTCGGGTTCTCCGTCGTCTACGTCCTCATCAGCTTCACGGCCGGCAACCTGGGGTACGTCCTGCAGGCCCACCAGCGCGGTCTGCAGCGCGTCCTGGGCGTCCTCGTCCTGCTCGGCGGGCTCGTGCTGCTCTTCTCGCCGCTGTGGGCGCAGCGGGAGCTCAAGGTCCGCTGGCGGCCCCGGGCCGGGCTCGTCGGCGCCCCCGTCCTGGGGGTGCTGTTCGGCATCGGCTGGACGCCGTGCATCGGCCCGATCTTCGCCGCGATCCAGGCGCTGGCCGTCACGACGGCCAGCGGTTCGCGCGCGACGGGGCTGGGCCTGGCGTACTGCCTGGGCCTGGGCGTCCCCTTCATCCTCGTCGCGATCGCCTACGGCCGCGGCATGCGCGTCCTGTCGGTGTTCCGCCGGCACCGCGTGGCCCTCGACCGCTTCGGTGCGCTGCTGCTCATCGCCATCGGCCTGCTGCTCGTCACGAAGCAGTTCCAGCCGCTGGTGAGCTGGTTGCAGTTCCACCTCGTCTCCGACTACACGACGGTGATCTGAGCATGGTGCAGTGATGGCAAGGACCGACGAGACCCACCTCGACGACCTGCGCGACGAGTACCGCGACGTCGAGGGGGCCAAGCCCGCCAGGCTGCGGCGCGAGCTGGCCTCGGAGATGAAGCCGCTGGAGTTCGCGCGCTACTGCTGGCGGCAGCTGACGAGCATGCGCACGGCGCTGTTCCTGCTGATGCTGCTGGCCGTCGCGGCCGTGCCCGGCTCGACCTTCCCGCAGGAGAACAACGACCCGGCCGGGGTCGCGCAGTGGCGGCTCGACCACCCCACGGCCTACCCGTGGGTGGAGCGCCTGCAGGGCTTCCACGTGTACTCCTCGGTCTGGTTCTCGGCCGTCTACCTGCTGCTGTTCATCTCCCTCATCGGGTGCGTGACCCCCCGCGTCGGCGTGCACTGGCGCTCGCTGCGCTCCCGGCCGCCGCGCACCCCGGCGCGGCTGGGCCGGCTGCCCGAACACCGGGCGGCGACGCTGGCCGCGGCGCCGGAGGAGGTGCTCGACGCCGCCCGCGCGGTGCTGGCCCGCCGCCGCTTCCGCGTCGAGCGGCGCCCCGGGTCCGTCGCGGCGGAGAAGGGGCACCACCGCGAGACGGGCAACCTGCTGTTCCACGTCTCGCTGGTGGGCCTGCTCGTCGCGATCGCGTCGAGCTCGCTGTTCTCCTACTCGGGGCAGCGGCTCGTGACGACCGGCGGCACGATGGTGGGCACCACCCTGGACAGCTTCTCCGGGGGCACCTGGACGACCGTGGACGACGTCCCGCCGTTCACGCTGGCGCTGGACTCGATGGACGTGTCCTTCGAGGCGCAGCAGACCTCCCAGATCGGTGAGCCCCGCACGTTCGCCGCGGACGTCACGCTGACCGACGAGCCGGGGGCCCGGGCCCGGCGGGAGACGATCAGCGTCAACCACCCGGCCAAGGTCGGGCACACCCAGATCTCGCTGTCCGGGAACGGCTACGCCCCGGTCATCGTGGTCCGCGACGGCGAGGGCGACGTCGTGCAGGACGGCCCGACGCCCTTCCTGCCGCAGACGTCCAACTACGACTCGACGGGGGTCGTGAAGGTCCCCGACGCCGTCGACGCGGACGGGCGGCCCGTCCAGCTGGGCATCCAGGGCGTGTTCCTGCCGACCGCGTCCAGCAACGCCGACGGGGCCCCGGTGTCCTCGTTCCCGGGGGCCGTGAACCCGGTGCTCGTCGCCAAGGTCTGGACCGGTGACCTCGGCCTCGACGACGGCGTCGCGCAGAACGTCTACACGCTCGACACGACGCGCATGACGGAGGTCACCGACGCCTCCGGCCAGGCGGTCGCGCTGACCCTGAAGCCCGGTGACGTCGTCACGCTGCCGAACGGGCTGGGCACGGTGGAGTTCCGGGGCGTCGAGCGGTTCGCCAGCTTCGACGTCCGCTCCACCCCCGGCCAGAGCGCCGCGCTCGTCTTCGCCCTGCTGGCGGCGACCGGTCTGGTGCTCTCGCTCTTCCTGCCGCGCCGCCGCGTGTGGGTCAAGGCGGTCCCGGCGGGCGGCGGCGCGGCCGTCGAGGTCGCCGGCCTGGCCCGCGGCAACGACGCGGGCCTGGCCGAGGAGGTCGAGGCCGTGCTGCGCCGGCTGCGGGAGACCCTCGGCGAGCCCGCCGACGACCCCGCCGAGGACCCCACCGGCGACCCCCGCCGCCCCGGCGGTTCGCCAGCAGACCCCCTCGTGGGGGACCATGAGCAGCCCGCGCACGTTCCCGAGGAGAGTCCGTGACCGTCGACGAGAACATCGCCAGGATCAGCAACGTCCTGCTGTACGGCGGGATGACCGCGTACCTGTTCTCCTTCATCGCCTACGCCGCCGACCTCGCCGAGGGCGGCAAGGAGATCACCGACCGGCAGGCCCGGCGCCAGGAGGCCGCCGTCGCCGGCGGCGGCACCCGGACGCTGGAGAGGCCCGTGACGGCCCGCCGCCGCCGCGCGGCCGCGATCGCCACCTCGCTGTTCGTCCTCGCCGCCGCCCTGCACCTGGGGTCGGTCGTGACGCGCGGCCTGTCGGTGCACCGCGTGCCGTGGGGCAACATGTTCGAGTTCGCCCTCACCGGGACGTGCGTCGTGGCCCTGGGGTACCTCGTGGCGGTCCTGCGCGCCCGGCGCGCCGGGCTGGGCGGTGGCCGCGACGCCCGCTACCTCGGCACGTTCGTGACCGGCCCGATCCTCGTCACCCTCGGCATCGCGCTGGTGAAGTTCTACGTCCAGGCCGCGCAGCTCGTCCCGGCCCTGGACAGCTACTGGCTCGTCATCCACGTCTTCGTGGCCATCCTCGCCACGGCCCTGTCGACGCTCGGGTTCTCCGCCACCGTCCTGCAGCTCGTGCAGGAGAAGCGCGACCGCGTCAAGGCCGAGGGCCGGCGCGCCGGCGGGGTGTTCATGGACGCGCTGCCGAGCTCCCTGGAGCTGGAGCGCACCGCGTTCCGGCTCAACGCGGTGGCCTTCGTCATGTGGACGTTCACGCTCATCGCGGGGGCGGTCTGGGCGCAGGTGGCCTGGAACCGCTACTGGAACTGGGACTCCAAGGAGGTGTGGACGTTCGTCATCTGGGTCGTCTACGCCGCCTACCTGCACGCCCGGGCCACGCGCGGCTGGGACGGCCGGCGCGCCGCGTGGCTGTCGGTCCTCGGGTTCGGCTGCATGCTGTTCAACTACCTGGTCGTGAACATCTTCTTCCCCGGCCTCCACTCCTACGCGGGGGTCTGACCATGGGTGTGACGCTCCGCTACACCGCGCTGCGGCTCGGGATCTTCTTCGTCGTCCTCGTCGTGGTCAACGCGCTCGGCGCGAAGGGCTGGCTGGGCCTGGCCATCGCGGCGGTCGTCTCGGTGCTGCTGTCCCTCGTGCTGCTGCGCCGGCAGCGCGAGCAGATGGCGGCCGCCCTCCAGCAGCGCGTCGACGGCCGCGTCGCGGCCCAGCGCGAGGGGACCGCGAAGAAGTCGCGGTTCACGCGCGGGCTCGACGAGGACAACGCCGCCGAGGACTGACCCGTCCCCGGCGCGCGCCGGGTCAGCGCAGCGGGACGCTCGGCAGCAGCTCCGGTCGCTCGGCGTCCAGCCGGCGCAGGTCGATCACCTCGGGCAGCGGGTTCCCGGAGGTCTGCGAGGCCTCCACCAGCACCTCCAGGACCCGGCGCACCAGGATCGGCTCCTCGGCGGCGGTGGCCCGCACCCTCTCCAGCAGTCCGGCGTCGCTGGTGACGACGTGCTCGGTGCTGGCACCGTCGGTCGTCCCCAGGCGCGCGCGGTAGCGGTGCTCGCCGTCGGCGACCACGTCGATCTCACCCATGGGCGCACTGTGGCGCGTGGGGGCTCACAGCGCCAGCCCGAGCGCCAGCAACGCCCCGGTGAGCAGCTCCAGCTGGCCGGTGTCCTTCAGGACCGCGATGAGGTCACGGCCCTTCGCGCCGCCGCGCACGGTGCGCACCGGGCGCTGGGCCAGGACGAGCGCGAGCAGCACCAGCAGCGCGAACGGGTGCCACGGGACGGTCGTCAGGGCCGCGACGAACGCGCCGGCCACCAGCGCGGTGTACAGCGTGCGGGTGCGCGGCTCGCCGAGGCGCACCGCGAGGGTGCGCTTGCCGGCCTGCGCGTCCGTCGGGACGTCGCGCAGGTTGTTGGCCACGAGGATCGCGCAGGCCAGGAAGCCGACGCAGAAGGCGCCCGCGATCGCGGTCCCGTCGACCCGGCCGGCCTGCACGTACGTCGTGCCCGTCACCGCGACCAGGCCGAAGAAGACGAAGACGAACACCTCCCCGAGCCCGGAGTAGCCGTACGGCCGCTTGCCGCCGGTGTAGTACCAGGCGGCGGCGACGCTCGCGGCGCCCACCAGCAGCAGCCACCACGCCCCCGACAGGGCGACCAGGACGAGCCCGGCCAGGCCGGCGACCGCGAAGCAGGCGAAGGCGGCGTCCCGGACGTGCCGCGGTTCGGCGGCGCCGGACCCGACGAGCCGGAACGGCCCGACCCGGTCGTCGTCGGTGCCGCGGATGCCGTCGGAGTAGTCGTTGGCGTAGTTCACCCCCACCTGCAGGGCCAGCGCCACGACGAGCGCGAGGACGGCGCGGACCCACACGACGCCGTCGACCGCGGCGGCCGCGCCCGTGCCCACCAGGACCGGGGTGAGGGCGGCCGGCAGCGTGCGGGGCCGCGCGGCGGCCACCCACTGCTTCGGGGTCGCCCGGCGGTGGGTCACCGGGGTGGTGGGCAGGAGCGGTTCAGCGGGGTCCGACACGAGGACCGATTGTCCCGCGCCCGGCTGCGTGGTCGCACCGCGGGGGTCACAGGCCCCGCAGGAAGTCCTCGTCGTCGTCGGGCCCGCGGGGGGCCTGCCGCGGGCGGCGCGCCGCGGGCGGGAGCTGCCCCACGGGGCGGCCGGCGAGGACGTAGGCGATGCCCCCGGCGAGGGGGAAGAAGAGGACCAGCAGGATCCAGGCCCACTTCGGCAGGTTCCGCACCGAACCCTGGGGGGCCTGCACGATGCTCACCAGGCACCACACCGTCAGGGCCAGGACCAGCAGCGTCGGCAGGATTCTGACCATGCCCCAGTCTGTCACCGGTGCGGGTCCGCCCCCACCCGGGGTTCAGGCCTGCGCGAGCTCGCGCAGCCGCGCGCGGTCGGGTTTGCCCGGGCCCCGCAGCGGCAGCTCCTCCAGCAGCAGCAGCTGGCGCGGTGCGGCGTGCCGGGCCACGGCCGCCGCGACGCGCTCGCGCAGCTCGGCCAGGGTCGGCGGCGGCCCGGCGGGCACGACGCACGCCACGACCCGCTGGCCCCACTCGGCGTCGGGGACCCCCACGACGACGACCTCCCCGACGCCGGGGGTGCCCGTGAGGGCGTCCTCGACGAGGGAGGGCGCGACCTTCAGGCCGCCGGTGGTGACGAGGTCGTCGACGCGGCCCAGGACGCGGACCCGGCCACCGCTCAGGGCGGCGGTGTCGTCGGTGCGGAACCGGCCGCCGGCGAAGGCGGGGTCGCCGGGCCGGCCGCGGTAGCCGCGCGCGACGACGGGACCGGCCAGGACGAGCCGCCCGTCCTCCAGGGAGGGCACGACGCCGTCGAGGGGCACCTCGTCGTAGACGCAGCCGCCGCACGTCTCGCTGGACCCGTACGTCGTGACGACGCGGACCCCGGCGGCGCGGGCGCGGGCCAGCAGCGGGGCGGGGGTCGCGGCGGACCCGACGAGCACCGCCGCGAACGCGCGCAGGGCCGCGGTGGCCTCCTCGCCGGCGTCGAGCAGGCGCAGGAGCTGGGTGGGGACCAGGGAGGTCAGCAGCCGGTCCCCGGTGCAGGCGCCGACGGCGGTGACGAAGGCGTCGGCGCCGAACGGGCCCTCGGGCAGCACGACCGGTTCGGTCCCGGCCCGCACCGAGCGCAGCAGCACCTGCAGGCCGGCGACGTGGTGGGCGGGCAGGGCCAGCACCCACTGCTGGGTCCCGGGGCCGGGGGCCAGCCGGGCGGCGGTCGCGGCGGCGGAGGCCCGCAGCGCCCCCGCGGGCAGCAGGGCCCCCTTGGGGGTCCCGGTGGACCCGGAGGTGGCGACGACGACGGCCGTGGGGTCGTGCGGGTCGTCCTCCCCGGCGTCGAGGGCCCGGCCCGGGCGCAGGGCGGGGTGCGGCGCGGTGCCGGCGGCGTGGGGGAGGAGGGCGTGCGGGAGGTCGCCGGCCAGGGCCCGCGCCAGCGTCGGCAGCAGGGTCAGGACGGCGTCGCCGGCGGGGACGGCGAGGGGCTGCAGGGGACGCACCCGCGCAGGGTAGGCCGCCGCGCGGGGGGCCGGGACGTCACCCGCGGTGGTGCCCGAGTTGCTCCGAGCGGGTTGTCGCAGTTCGCTGACCCACGATCGAGCGTGACCGTATGGTTTCGCAGTGTCAGGATGGCGCTCGATCAGACGACGTCGAGGAGGTGGCGCGTGAGTGGAGCCGTGCGTGAACGCCGCCCGCAGGCCAGTGTCCTGTTCGACGGGGTCGTCACCCTCGCCGCCCTGGCCACGACGCTCGCGGCCGCGGTCTGCTTCGTCCGCGCCGACGGGTCCGGCCGCTGGGGCGACCTGCTGCTCAGCCTCGTCGTCGGCTTCCCGCTCATGCAGCTGCTGACCCGCTTCCCCTTCCAGCTGAACACCAAGCACGCCGGCATCGAGGTCCAGTTCGACATCGGCGTCCTCGTCTTCCTGCTGTGCTTCGTGCGGCCCGACGTCGCCGCGCTGGCCTGGTGCCTGTGCGTCGTCCCGACCAACCTGCTCCAGCGCAAGAGCTGGGTCAGCCGCGTCTACAACGCCAGCATCGGCGTCCTCTTCCTGCCCGTGGCGCTCGCCGTCCTCAGCGCCCTGACCGTCCCCGGCACCGGCAAGGACGGGTACCCGCGCGTCATCGCGCTGGACATGACCGTCCCGGAGCTGTTCGCCGTCGCTGCGGCCGTCGCGGCGGTCTTCGTCGTCGACGTCGCCGTCTCGGCCGTCTCGGTGGCCGTCCAGGAACGCACCTCCATCAAGGACGAGCTGCTGCACACCGGCGCGTGGCTGGCGATCGGCACCAGCGTCGCCGTGGGGGGCCTGGGGTACCTGGGGGGCCTCGTCCACGACCGCCTCGCCCCGTGGGCGGCGCTGCTGCTCATCATCCCGATGATCGTCACCATGGCGGCCACCCGCGCCATGCGGCAGACCCGCGACGTCGCCCGCCGCAGCGAGGCGCTGTTCGAGGCCGCCACGGCCCTGCACACGCAGGGCCGGCGCGCCGACCTCGCCCGGGCCCTGCAGAAGCACGCGCGGATGGTCGCCGGGACCCCCGCCGCCATGGTCCGCTCCGTCGGGCCCGGCGAGGACGAGATCGGCGTCCCCGTCGTCGCCGGCGACGGCGTCGTCCTGCACATCACCGCCCCGCGCCGCCGCGACCCCAACCAGCGCGCCTCCGACGAGAAGGCCCTGGAGGCGCTGGCCTCGGTGGGGGAGGCCGCCTTCTTCCGCGTCAGCGCCAGCGAGGAGATGCACGGCCTGGCCCGCCGCGACGTGGTGACGGGGCTGCCGAACCGGCTGCAGTTCTCCGAGCGGCTCGCCCAGGAGCTCGAGCGCGCCCGCGAGGGCGGCCGGCTGGACCGGCTCGTCGTCCTCTACCTCGACCTCGACGGCTTCAAGGGCGTCAACGACCGCTTCGGCCACGACGCCGGCGACGAGCTGCTGCGCCTGGTGGGTTCCCGGCTGCGCGACACCCTGCGCGGCGGCAGCACCGTGGCCCGCCTCGGCGGCGACGAGTTCGCGGTGCTGCTGCCGGACTGCCCCGACGTGGAGGGGCTGTGCCGCCGCGTCCTGGTCGCCCTGCGGGTCGAGGTCCGGATGCGCGGCCACGTCCTGCGCGTGCAGGGTTCCATCGGCCTGTCCCGGGCCCGCCCCGGCGACGACGTCGGGACGCTGCTGCGCAACGCCGACACCGCCATGTACCGGGCCAAGGTCACCGGCAAGAACCGCTGGGTGGAGTTCCGCCCCGAGCTGCTGGAGGAGGAGATCGCCCGCCTGCAGGTCATCGAGGACCTCCAGCAGGCCCCCGCCGAGGCGTTCGTCGTGCACTACCAGCCCATCGTGGACCTGCAGAGCGCCCCCACCGGCGGGGTCGGCGCCACCGTCGTCGGGCTGGAGGCGCTGGTCCGCTGGCGCCGCGACCGCGGCGGGGCCGTCGAGCCCCTCGTGGGCCCCGACGAGTTCATCGGCCTGGCCGAGCGGTCCGGCACCGTCGTCGGCATCGGCGACTCCGTGCTGCGCCAAGTCGCGCGCGACGCCCCCGCGATCCAGCAGCTCGCCGGTCGCCGCCTCGACCTCATGGTCAACGTCTCGCCCGTCCAGCTGCGCCACCCCGACTTCACCGAGCGGGTCGCGGCGGCCGTGCGGCAGACCGGGCTCAGCGGCTGCCGGCTGCACCTGGAGATGACCGAGTCGGTGATGATCGACGACGACACCGTCGACCGGCTGCGCGACCTCGCCGAGACCGGGGCGCAGCTGACGATCGACGACTTCGGGACGGGGTTCTCCTCCCTGGGCTACCTGCGGCACCGCCCGTTCTCCTCGTTCAAGATCGACCGCAGCTTCGTGCGGGACATCGCGACCGAACCGACCGCCCGCGCCCTCGTCGAGGGCATGGTGAAGATGGGGCAGGCCCTGGGCCTGACGATCGTCGCCGAGGGCGTCGAGCACGCCGAGCAGGCCGCCATCCTGCGCGAGATGGGGTGCCAGCTGGCGCAGGGGCACCTGTACTGCCGGCCGCTGCCCGCCGACGAGCTCGCCGCGGTCCTCGACGAGCCCGTCTCCCCCCAGCTCAGCGCCTGACCCGGTCCCGCTGGCGCACCCCCGGCGGGGCGGTCAGGATCGCCCTGGAACCGGCGACCGCGGGAGGTGGGGCGGGTGGGGTCTGGCGTGGTGCTCCTCGTCGCCGCGTGCGTCGTCGCCGCCCTGGCCCTGGTCGTGGCGGGCTGGTCGTGGTGGGCGGTGCTGCGCGAGCGCCGCGCCCTGTGCGCGGTCCGCGAGCGGCTCGTCCTCGCCGAGTCCCGCCCCCCGCGCACCGACCCCCTCACGGGGCTGCTCAGCGGGGCCGCGTTCGCCGCCCTCGTCGCGGCCCGGGTGCAGGACGGCCCCCCGGTGGCGCTGCTGCACCTCGACCTCGACGGGTTCCGCGCCGTCAACAGCACCCGGGGGCGCGCGGCCGGGGACGCGGTGCTCGTCGAGGTGGCGCGCCGGCTGCGGACCGCGGTGCGGGGCCGCGCGGCCGGGGCCGACGAGCTGGCCCGCCTCGGCGGCGACGAGTTCGGCGTCCTGCTGTCCGAACCCGACGCGGCCGTCGACGTCGCCGTCCGGCTGCTGTCGGTGCTGGCCGAACCCCACGAGGTCGCCGGGTCCCGGTTCGGGGTGGGGGTCGCCGTCGGCGTGGCCCGCCCGTGCGGGGCCGGCACCGAGCTCCTGGAAGCCGCCGAGGCCGCCGTCGCGCAGGCCAAGGCGGCCGGCGGCGGGTGCGTGCGCGTCGTCGACCGGGCCACCGGCCCGGCGCACGGGGAGACCCTGCGGACCGTCGAGCGGCTGCGCGCGGCCGTCCTGGCCCCGGGCCCGCAGGACCACCTGGAGGTGCACTACCAGCCCACCGTCGACGTCGAGTCCGGGGTCGTGAGCGGCGTGGAGGCCCTGGTCCGCTGGCGCCGGGACGGCGAGCTCGTCCCGCCCGAGGAGTTCGTGCCCCTCGCCGAGCGCCACGGCCTCGTCGCCGACCTCGGGCTGGTGGTCCTGGACCGCGCGGTGGCCGACGTCGCGGCGCTGCGCGAGGCCGCCGGCCGCGACGTCGTCCTGGCCGTCAACGTGTCCGCCCCCCAGCTGCACGACCCCCGGTTCCTGCCCGCGGTCCGCCGCGCCGTGGCCGCCGCCACCCCCAACCGGCTCGTGCTGGAGGTCACCGAGACCGTCCTGGTCGCCGAGGACGTCCTGACGGCCGCGACGCTCGACGCGGCCGTCGCCGCCGGCGCCCACCTCACGGTCGACGACTTCGGCACCGGCTACGCGACGCTGGCCTACCTGCGCCGGCGGCCGTTCTCGGCGTTCAAGGTCGACCGGTCCTACGTGCGCGACCTGGAGACCGACGCCCGCACCCGCGCCCTCGTCGAGGGGCTGGTCCTGCTCGCGGGCTCCATGGGCCTCGGCCTCGTCGTCGAGGGCGTCGAGACCGCCGGGCAGGCGGACCTGCTGCGGTGCATGGGCGCACCCACCCAGCAGGGTTTCCTGCACGCCCGGCCGGCCCCGCCGGGGGAGCTGGCCGCGACGATCCGCGACCTGCACGAGCGGCTGGCGCCGGCCCGGCAGGCCGCGGAGCGCGCCGTCGGACCGCGCTGAGCTCGCGGTGCAGCGGGGCGAGCTGACCGCCCGGCCCGGACCGGCCTCAGAAGTACCAGGGGAACGGCGACCAGTCCGGTTCCCGCTTGCCCAGGAACGCGTCCCGGCCCTCGACGGCCTCGTCGGTCATGTAGGCCAGGCGCGTCGCCTCCCCGGCGAACACCTGCTGGCCGACCATCCCGTCGTCCACGGCGTTGAACGCGAACTTCAGCATCCGCTGTGCCGTGGGGGACTTGCCGTTGATCTCGGCCGCCCACTGCAACGCCGTCGCCTCCAGTTCCGCGTGCGGGACGACGGCGTTGACCATGCCCATCTCGTGGGCCTGCTGCGCGGTGTAGGGGCGACCGAGGAAGAAGATCTCGCGGGCGAACTTCTGCCCCACCTGCCGGGCCAGGTACGCCGAGCCGTACCCGGCGTCGAAGGACCCGACGTCGGCGTCGGTCTGCTTGAACCGGGCGTGCTCGGCGCTGGCCAGGGTGAGGTCGGCGACGACGTGCAGGCTGTGCCCGCCGCCGGCGGCCCAGCCGGGCACGACGGCGATGACGACCTTCGGCATGAACCGGATGAGCCGCTGCACCTCCAGGACGTGCAACCGGCCGCCCTCGGCCTTCGTGCGGCGCTCGTCGACGGTGTCGGCGGTCTCGCCGTCGGCGTACTGGTAGCCGGAGCGGCCGCGGATGCGCTGGTCGCCGCCGGAGCAGAACGCCCAGCCGCCGTCCTTGGGGCTGGGGCCGTTGCCGGTCAGCAGGACGCAGCCGACGTCGGGCGTGCGGCGCGCGTGGTCCAGGGTGCGGGCCAGTTCGTCGACCGTGCCGGGCCGGAACGCGTTGCGCACCTCGGGCCGGTCGAAGGCGATGCGGACGGTGCCGCGCGCGGGGCCCTCGACGACGCTGCGGTGGTACGTGACGTCCTGCAGGTCCTCGAACCCGGGCACCTCCGCCCACGCCGAGGGGTCGAAGGTCTCGCTCACACCGTCCAGGGCCGACACGCCCCGCAGGGTACGGCAGGCCCGCTCTCCCGCTCGAAGCACGGTTCGGGCCCTCCACGCGACGCGGGGAGGGCCCGAACCGTGCTTCGAGCGGGACGCCGGGGTCAGGGCGGGGTCAGCGGTGCACGCTGGACATGTCGGGGTAGCGCTCGCCGGCGGTGGCCCCCACGGGCAGGACGGCGTCCAGGCGCGCCAGGTCCTGCGCGGACAGCTGCACGTCCAGCGAGGCCAGGTTCTCGGCGAGGTAGCCGCGGCGCTTGGTGCCGGGGATCGGCACGACGTCCTCGCCCTGGGCCGACAGCCACGCCAGCGCCACCTGCCCCGCGCTGACCCCGAGCCCGGCGGCCAGCGCCCGCACCTCCTCCACGAGCTGGAGGTTGCGCGCGAAGTTCTCGCCCTGGAAGCGCGGGTTGGCGCGGCGGAAGTCGTCGTCGGCGAGGTCGTCGACGCTGCGGATCGTGCCGGACAGGAAACCGCGGCCCAGCGGGGAGTACGGCACGAAACCGACGCCGAGCTCGCGGGTGGTCGCCAGGACCCCGTTCTCCTCCACGTCGCGCGTCCACAGCGACCACTCCGTCTGGACGGCCGTCACGGGGTGGGTGGCGTGGGCGCGGCGGATCGTGGCCGGGGCGGCCTCGCTGATGCCGAGGTGGCGCACGAGGCCGTCGCGGACCAGTTCGGCCATCGCGCCCCACGTCTCCTCGACGGGGACGTCGGGGTCGACGCGGTGCTGGTAGTACAGGTCGACGTGGTCGACCCCCAGGCGCTGGAGGCTGGCCCGGCACGCCGCGTGGACGTACTCGGGGCGGCCGTTGACGCGGCGGGTGCCGTCGGGGAAGCGCTCGTTGCCGAACTTGGTGGCCAGGACGACCTCGTCGCGGCGGCCCGCGACCGCGCGGCCGACGAGCTGCTCGTTGGTGAAGGGGCCGTACATGTCGGCGGTGTCGAGGAAGGTGCCGCCGGCGTCGAGGAAGGCGGCGATCGTCGCGAGCGACTCCTGCTCGTCACCGGCGCCGTAGAACTCGCTCATGCCCATGCAGCCCAGGCCGAGGGCGGAGACGGGCAGGGCGGTGCCGTTCGCGGCGCTGCCCAGGACGCGGGTGGGGACGCGGGTGGGGAGGTGGTCGGTCATGCCGGGCAGCCTCGCCCTTCGAGCGCGCTCGAAGTCAAACGCGGGACCGGACGGTCTCCTCGTACCCCTCGATCTTCGCCTCGATGGCGGCCAGGTGCGCCGCGGTGCGGTCCAGGTCGGCCCGGACCCGCTCGCGGTGGGCGCGCAGCAGGTCCAGCCGGTCGGCCTCCGTGCCCGCACCGGCCCGGCACAGGTCGGCGTAGGCGCGCACGGCGCGCACCGGCATCCCGGTGGCGCGCAACCGCTGCACCGTCTCGATCCACCGCACGTCGGCCGCGTCGTAGCTGCGGCGCCCGGAGGCGTCGCGCCCGGGCGGGCGCACCAGCAACCCGGCGCTCTCGTAGTAGCGCAGCGTGTGGGCGGTGGTCCCCAGCCGCTGCGCCACCTCCGCGATGCCCTCACCCACCAGCGCGTCCAGCACGGCACCAGCCTGCCAGGACGGGTGGGGTTCGGCGTGCGCGCCCCGTTGCCTGGACGCACAGTCGGTGACTGTGACTGAGAACACGCCGCACGGCGGAACCGCCCTGAGCGGCATCTCCGACGACCGCGCGCCCTCCTCCGGGACCGTCCGCACCATCCTCACCGTCATCGGCCTGCTGCTGGCCACGGCGCTGCTGCTGTACGTCGTGCTGCAGACCCGCCAGGTCCTCACCTGGATGGTCGTCGCCCTCTTCTTCGCCGTGGCGCTGTACCCGCTCGTGGGCTGGGTGCAGAACCACCTGCTCGGTCACCGCCACCGCTCGCTGGCGACCCTGCTGGTGTTCCTGGTCCTCGTGGTCGTGCTCGCCGCGATCGGCACGGTCTTCGCCGTGCCGCTCGCGCAGGAGGGCACCCGGTTCGCCGGCCAGCTGCCGGGCCTCATCGACGACGCCCGGGCCGGCCGCGGTCCGGTCGGTGGCCTCCTCGAACGCACCCACGCGCTGACGTACGTGGAGAACAACGAGGACCGGATCCGCCAGTACGCCTCCACGCTGACGACCCCCGCCGCCGGCGTCCTGCGCGGCGTCGCCTCCGGTGCGGCCGGGGTGGCCTCGATCTTCGTGCTGTCGTTCCTCATGGTCCTGGAGGGCCCCAAGGCCGTCGACGGGTTCTCCAACCTCTTCGCGCCCCGGACCGCGACCCGGCTGCGCCGCGTGGGCGCCGACTGCGCCAAGTCCGTCACCGGCTACCTGTCCGGCAACCTGCTCATCAGCGCCGTGTGCGGGGTGCTGACCTACGCGGTCCTGAAGATCGCCGGGGTGCCGTTCGCCGGGCTCATCGCGCTGTTCGTGGCCATCGCCGACCTCATCCCGCTGGTGGGCGCGACGATCGGGGCCGTGGTGGCCGTCGTCGCCGCGCTCGTGCACTCGGTGCCCGCCGCCATCGCCGTCGTGGTGTTCTTCCTGATCTACCAGCAGCTGGAGAACCACCTGCTGCAGCCGCTGGTCTTCTCCCGCACCGTGAAGCTGAACCCGCTGACGGTCATCGTCGCGATCCTGCTGGCCGTGGAGCTCGCCGGGATCCTCGGGGCCCTGCTGGCCATCCCCCTCGCCAGCATCGTGCAGGTCGTCCTGCGCGACGTGTGGGACCACCGCCGCGGCCGGCCCAAGGCCGAGCCGACCGTGGGGGAGGAACGCCGGCCCGCCTCCGCCCCGCACGTGGTGCAGCTGCCCGCCGACGAGCCCGCCGCCCACCGCGCCGACCGCCGCTGAGGGGTCCCGTCGGCGATGCTGGGGCCGTGCTGCCCCCGCTCGACGACCTCCTCGCCGCCGCCCACGTCGTCCGCCTCCCGCTGCGCCGCCGGTTCCGCGGCATCCTCGAGCGGGAGGCGGTCCTGCTCGAGGGCCCCGCGGGCTGGGGGGAGTTCGCGCCGTTCCTGGAGTACGGGCCCGCGGAGTCGGCGCGCTGGCTCGCGGCCGGGGTGGAGGCCGCCTGGGAGGGGTTCCCGGCGCCGCGGCGCGAGCGGGTCGAGGTCAACGCCACCGTGCCCGCCGTCGCGGCCGCCGACGTCCCCGACGTCCTCGCCGGTTTCCCCGGCTGCCGCACCGCCAAGGTGAAGGTCGCCGAAGCCGGCGCCGACTTCGCGACCCGGCTGCGCGAGGACGTCGCCCGGGTGGCCGCCGTCCGCGAGGCCCTGGGCCCGGACGGGAGGGTCCGCGTCGACGCCAACGCCGGGTGGGACCTCGACCAGGCCGAGCGGGCCCTCACCGAGCTCGCCCCGTCCGGTCTGGAGTACGCCGAGCAGCCGTGCGCCACGCTGGAGGAGATGGCCGCGCTGCGCCGCCGCCTGGCCGCCGCCGGCACCCCCGTGCGGCTCGCCGCCGACGAGAGCGTCCGCAAGGCCGAGGACCCGCTGCGCGTCGCCGGGCTGGAGGCCGCCGACGTCGTCGTCCTCAAGGTCGCGCCCCTGTCCGGGGTGCGGCGGGCGCTGGAGGTCGCCCGCGGCTGCGGGCTGCCCGTCGTCGTGTCGTCCGCGCTCGACACCAGCGTCGGCATCGCGGCCGGGACGGCGCTCGCGGCGGCCCTGCCGGACCTGCCGTTCGCGTGCGGGCTGGGGACCGCGGCGCTGCTGGCCGCCGACGTGGTCACCGACCCGCTGCTGCCCGTGGGGGGTTCGCTGCCCGTGGGGGCCGTGGCCGCCGACCCGGGACTGCTGGAGCGGTGGGCCGCACCGCAGGAGCGGCAGGCCTGGTGGCGCGAGCGGATCGCGGCCGCGCACGCGCACCTGACCTGACCGCGCCCGGAGCGCCCGGTGCCCGGGGCTACGCGCCGCCCCGCCCGAGGTGCTGGGCGAGGACGTCGCGCACGCTCGTCCAGCGGTGGGGGCCGTAGCGGTCGCCGTCGACGTGGTGCAGCTGCGCCCGGCCGCTGAACATGTCCGCGAAGTACTGCATGCCCTGCCAGGCCGGGAACGTCTCCTCGCGGTCCTTCGCCAGGAGGCGCCCGACGCGTCCGGCGAGCGAGAGGGTCCCGGCGGTGCCGGCCCACTGCAGCCGGAAGGGGGTCCCCGTCAGCTCCGTCAGCGTGCGGGCGACGTCGCGGGCGGTGACCCGGTCGCCCGCGACCTCGACGACCCGCGGGGCGGCGGGGTCGAGGGCGACGCGGGCGGTGACGCGGGCGACGTCGTCCTTGGTGGTGAAGTCGAGCACCTGGTCGGCGGAGGACCAGAACAGGACCCGGCGGCGCCCGAAGAGGACCATCGGCGCCTGGCCGGTGAGCAGCTCGGTGAACATGCCGTTCAGGACCGACGTCGCCCGCAGCGGGGCGGCGTCGAGGGCGGCGGCGAACTCGCGGCGCAGCTCGAAGTTCCGGTTGGTCCCCGGGGCGGTCCGGCGGTAGTCGGCGGAGTAGTCGGAGGGGACGAACCGGCCGACGCCGGCGGCGACCGCGGCGGCGAGCAGCGCCCGCTGGGCGTCGACGACCACGGGCCGGGTGCCGCTGACGGCGGAGACGACCACGTCGGCCCCCGAGGCGGCCGCGGTGAGGGCGGCGTGGTCGGAGTAGGCGGCGGTGACGACCTCGACGCGGGGGTCGCCGTCGAGGGCCCCGGTCGCCGTGCCGCCGGGGCGGGTGAGGACGCGCAGGCGCACGTCGTGGTGCAGGAGCTCGCGGGCGATGCGGTGGCCGAGGTCGCCGGTGGCGCCGGCGACGAGGACGGTGCTGGTCACGGGGTGCGTCTCACTTCTTCCGGCGGGAGGGGGAGGGGGTCTCGGGGGTGGTGCCGGGGGTGGCCGGGTCGCCGGGGGCGCAGGCCACGACGTCGCCGGCCGTGAGCGCGACCCGGGCCAGGAGGCGGCGCAGCTGGGTCTGCTCGCTGCCGCTGAGGTGGCGCATGAGGTCGGCCTCGACGGCGCGCAGGGCGGCGCGGGCCGAAGTGAGCAGCGTCCGGCCCGCCGCGGTCGGGAGCACCTGGCGCACGCGGCGGTCGTCGGGGTGGGGGCGGCGCTCGACGAGCCCGGCGGCTTCGAGGGCGTCGACGACGTAGGTCATCTGCGTCTTGTCGATGCCCAGGCGGTGGGCGAGCGCCAGCTGCGAGGAGGGTTCCTCGGTGGTGATCGCCACGAGCACCTGGTACCCGCGCGGGCCGGCGGGCACGTCGGCGACGGCGCCCGTCGCCGACCGGGAGAAGCCCTGGTGGACGGCCGGCAGGGCCCAGCCGAGCTCGGTCTCGATGCCCTGGGCGTCCCAGTCGATCTCGGGCGGGGGGGCGGCCGCGTCCTCCGGAGGAGTCGTCACGCCAGAACTGTACGTCCTCCAGATCATCTTGCGTCAAGACGATCTCGTGTGAAGATGGCCGCGGGGCCGGTGGAGGACCACCGCCCCCGATCCCCGACGCGCCCAGGAGGCGACCCCCGTGACCACCGCGATCAGGCCCTTCACCCTCGACGTGCCCCAGGCCGACCTCGACGACCTCCGGCGACGGCTGACCAGCACCCGCTGGCCCGACCGGGAGACCGTCGCCGACACCTCGCAGGGGCCCCGGCTGGACAAGGTCCGCGCGCTCGTCGAGCACTGGGCGCACGGCTACGACTGGCGCCGGACCGAGGCGCTGCTCAACGGCTGGGGCCAGAGCACCACCACGGTCGACGGCCTGGAGATCCACTTCCTGCACGTCCGCTCCGCCGTCCCCGGCGCGCGCCCGCTGCTCCTGACGCACGGCTGGCCGGGATCGGTCCTGGAGTTCCGGCACGCCGTCGGGCCGCTGACCGACCCGCTGGCCCACGGCGGCACGGCCGAGGACGCCTTCCACGTCGTCGTCCCGAGCCTGCCCGGTTTCGGGTTCTCCGGGAAACCGGCCGCGACCGGCTGGAACGTGCAGCGCACCGCGCGGGCGTGGGCCGTCCTCATGGAGCGCCTCGGGTACGCGAGGTGGTTCGCCCAGGGCGGCGACCTCGGCGCCTCCGTCACCGCCGAGCTCGCCGCCCTGCAGGCCACCACCCCGATCGGGCTGGCCGGCGTCCACCTGAACATGGCCCTGTTCACGCCCAGCGAGGAGGAGGTGCGCGCCGCCACCGCCGAGGAGCGGCGGATGCTGGAGGAGACCGGCCACTACTGGCGGGAGCTGTCGGCGTACTCGCAGCAGATGGCGACCCGGCCGCAGACCATCGGCTACTCCCTGGCCGACTCCCCGGTCGGCCTGGCGGCCTGGATCTACGCGATGTTCCAGGACGTCGGGGGTTCCCACGACGAGCACGGGGACGTCGAGGCGCTGTTCAGCCTCGACGAGGTCCTCGACGACGTGATGCTCCACTGGCTGCCGAACACCGGCGCCTCCGCCGCCCGGCTGTACTGGGAGAGCGCCCGGACGGGCTGGGCCACCCCCGGGACCCTCGACGAACCCCTCACCGTCCCGGTCGGGCTCAGCGTCATGCCGGGCGAGTACGTCCGCCGGTCCCGGCGGTGGGCCGAACGCCGCTACCGGAACCTCGTGCACTTCAACGAGGTCGCCCGCGGCGGCCACTTCGCGCTGCTGGAGCAACCCGGGCTGCTCGTCGACGACATCCGCGCCACGTTCCGCCGGCTGCGGTGAACCACGGGCCTCAGCCGGCGGGCAGCCGGTGGATGCCCAGGTCGGTGCGCCCGGGCAGGAGGTCGGCGCGCAGGGCGCGGGTGTCCCGGTAGTCGCCGTCGCGCAGGCGGCGGTAGGGGCGGCCCGGCTCGGCGTCCAGGGTGCGCAGCCTGCGCGCCAGGCGCTCCACCTCGCGCTCGACCCCCGCGGCCCCCAGCGCGTCGGCGTCGTGGACCACGTGCAGGTCGAGGGGCTCGACGCCGACGTACCAGAGGACGCCGTGGGTCAGGGGGAACAGCAGGGACTCCAGGTCCCCGCTGACGCCGCGCGGGCCGATCGAGCCCGCGTCCTCCCCGGCCGTCACCACGACGAGCGCCCGGCGCCCGGCCAGGCCGCCGTCGCCGTAGCGGCGCGGGACGCCCAGCTCGGGGTCGAGGTCGCCGAAGGCGAACCCGGCGGTCAGGACCCGGTCGAACCAGCCCTTGAGGATCGCCGGCGGCCCGTACCACCACAGGGGGAACTGCAGGACGAGCAGTTCGGCGCGGGCCAGCTTCGCCTGCTCGCCGACGACGTCCGCGGGCAGCCGGCCCCGGGCGTGCGCGTCGCCGAGGAGGTCGGCGAGCCCGGCGGGTCCGCCGGTGCGCTCCCCGGGGGCCGCCCCGGGGGACCCGCCGGACAGGGCGCGGGGGTCCAGGACGGGGTCGAACCCCTGGGCGTACAGGTCCGAGGTCACCACCTCGCGGTCGGCGGACAGGGCGCGCACCCCCTCGCGGAAGAGGCGGCCGTTGAGGGAGGACCGGCTGGGGTGCGCGTGCACCCACAGGGCCGTCCCCGGGGTCGGGGGGTGGGCGGTCGTCACGGGGGCTCCGTTCGTGCTCGTCGGGACGTCCGGGGTTCCCGGACGTCCCCATCCAACGCCGCTCCTCTGGACGGAACCATGGGTTGAGGTCCGCTCAACCTCGGCGATCGTCTAATGTGGCGCGGGTGGACCCGTTCAGCGACCTGCTCCGCGGCGTGCGGGCCCACGGCTCGCTGTTCGGCAGCACGACCCTGACCCCGCCGTGGTCGCTGCGCTTCGTCGACGGGGCGCCGCTGACCCTGTGCACCGTCGTGCGCGGGGCGGGGTGGGTCGTGCCCGAGCACGGCTCCCCGGTCCGGCTGGACACCCACGACACCGCGCTCGTGCGCGGCCCGGGGACCTTCGCCTTCGTCGACGAGGTCGGGACCGCGGCCGAGCCCGTGGACTGCGGCGTGGAGTGCGCGACCCCCGAGCAGGGCGGCACCCGGTACCGCCTGGGCTGGTACGACCCGGGCCGCCCCGGCCGGGAGCGGGCGGGGGCCACGACGTTCGTCGTCGGCGCCTACCCGGTGCGCGGCGAGATCAGCCGGCGGCTGCTCGACGCGCTGCCCCCCGTCCTGCGCGTGGACGCCGGGGGCACGGCGGACCCCGTGCTGGACCACCTCGCCGCCGAGGTCGCCGTCGACGCCCCCGGGCAGCAGGTCGTCCTGGACCGCCTGCTCGACTGGCTGCTGGTCTGCACCCTGCGCGAGTTCTTCGACCGCAGCGCCGGGCAGGCCCCGGCGTGGTGGGCGGCGCAGCACGACCCGGTCGCCGGTGCGGCGCTGCGGCTGCTGCACACCGAGCCCGCGACGGCCTGGACGGTCGCCGGGCTGGCCCGGCGCGCCGGGGTCTCGCGCGCCACGCTGGCCAAGCGGTTCAGCGACCTGGTGGGCGAGCCGCCGCTGACCTACCTCACCCGCTGGCGGATGACCCTGGCCGCGGACCTGCTCGCCGAGCGCCCCGCCGCGACCGTCGCCGAGGTCGCCCGGAGCGTGGGGTACGCCGACCCCTTCGGCTTCAGCGCGGCGTTCAAGCGCGTCCGCGGCCTGAGCCCGAGCGAGTTCCGGCGCGCGGCGACCACGACCCCGACCACGACCCCGACCACGACCCCGACCACGACCCCGGTGGGCGCCCCGGCGGGCGCGGGGGTCAGGGCTGCGCCGCCCGCACGTAGTTCGTGATCCGCGCGGTGCACAGCCGCCGGCCCTCCTCGTCGGAGATGACGACCTCGTGGCTCGTCAGGGTCCGGCCCAGCGCGACGGCCGTCGCGACGCCCGTCACGGTGCCCGAGCGCACCGACCGGTGGTGGGTGGCGTTGATGTCCGTCCCCAGCGCCAGCCCGCCGGGCCACACGTGCAGGAGCGCGCCCACCGACCCCAGGGTCTCGGCCAGCACGCAGCTCGCCCCGCCGTGCAGGAAGCCCGCGACCTGCGTGTTGCCCTCCACGGGCATCGTGCCCACGACCCGCGCGGCGCTGATCTCCACGAACTCGATGCCCATGCGCTCGACGAGCGTCCCGGAGCCGAAGGTGGCGAGGATCTCGTCCATCGAGGGCGTCGGCTGCGTCACCGTGGCAGGTTGCCACACCGCCGGGGGCGCACCATGGAGGGGTGAACCACTCGACCGCCTTCGCGACGGTCCTCGTCGACGCCCTCGTCCGGCTCGGCCTGCGACACCTCGTGCTCAGCCCCGGTTCCCGCAGCGCGCCGCTGGCCTACGCGGCCGCCCGGGCCGCCGACGCGGGCCGGCTGCGGCTGCACGTGCGCGTCGACGAGCGCTCCGCCGGGTTCCTGGCCCTGGGCCTGGCGCGGGCCGGTGAGCTCGTCGCCGTCGTGACGACCAGCGGCACCGCGGTCGCCAACCTGCACCCCGCGGTCCTGGAGGCCCACCACGCGGGGGTCCCGCTCGTCGTGCTGTCCGCCGACCGCCCGCACGAGCTGCGCGGGTCCGGCGCCAGCCAGACCGCCGACGCCCAGGCCCGCACGTTCCTGCCCTCGGTCCGGTTCAGCGCCGACCTGCCCGCCCCGGTCGACCCCCGCGCGCAGGCCCCGGCCTGGCGGTCGGTCGTCTCCCGCGCGGTCGCCGCCGCGCGCGGGCTGCGCGGGCAGGGGCCGGGCCCGGTCCACCTGGACGTCGGGTTCGCCGACCCGCTGACGCCCTCGCCGGACGTGTTCGCCCCGTCCGCGGTCGGGCTCACCGAGGTGACGGCGAGCCCGGCCCCGCAGCCGGTGCTGCTGCCCCGCGGGCCCCGCACCCTCGTGCTGGCCGGGGACGCCCCCGACCCCGCGACCGGCCGCGCCGCGCAGGAGCTGGCCGAGCAGGCCGGCTGGCCGCTGCTGGCCGAGCCGAGCTCGGGCGCCCGCGGCGGTGAGCGCGCCGTCGGCCCGTACCGCCTGCTGCTGGACGCCGTCGACGCCCACGGGCCGCTGGGCGACGTCGACCGCGTCGTCCTCTTCGGGCACCCCACGCTGTCGCGGCCCGTGACGCGGCTGCTGGCCCGCGACGACGTCGAGCTCGTCGTCGTCAGCGCGACCGGCAGGTGGCCCGACGCGGGGTTCCGCGCCGCCCGGGTCGTGCCGGCCGTCGCGGTGGAGGACCCGGCCGGTGAGGCCGAGCAGGAGCTGGCCGCCCGCTGGGACCGCGCGGCCAAGCTCGCCGCCGACGCCGTCGACGCCGTCCTGGACGACGAGGACGCGCTCGCGGGGCCGTGGGCGGCCCGGGAGGTCGTGCAGGCCTGCGCGGCGGACGGGTCCGCCCTCGTCGTGGCGGCCAGCAACGCCGTGCGCGACGTCGACCTGGCCGGGCGGCCGCTGGGCGTGCGGGGCGTGTCGAACCGCGGCCTCGCCGGGATCGACGGGACCCTCGCCACGGCCGAGGGCGTCGCGCTGGGGCTGGGGTCCGCGCGCGTGCTCGTGGGGGACCTGGCCTTCCTGCACGACGCGAACGCGCTGCTGCCGGTGCCGGGGGAGACCCGCGCGGACCTGACGGTCGTGCTGGTCAACGACGACGGCGGCGGGATCTTCGAGACCCTCGAGCACGCCTCGGCGGTGGACCGGGCGACGTTCGAGCGGGTCGTGGCGACCCCGCACGGCGTGGACGTGGCCGCCCTGTGCGCGGCCTACGGCGTCCCGCACGCGCGGCCGGCCACCCGCGCGCAGGCCGCCGCCGCGATCGCCGCGCCCCCGGCCGGGCTGCGGGTCGTCGAGCTCGTCGTCGACCGCGCCGCCGTCCGCTCCCGCCTGGAGCGGGTCACCGCCGCCGTCCGCGCCGCCGTCCTCGACGCCTGACCCCCGCTGCGCTTGATCACCGTTGTGCTTGATCACCGTTGTGCTTGATCACCGCGAGGGGGGACGCTCTCCGGTGATCAAGCACTTCCGTGATCAAGCACTTCCGTGATCGACCACGGGGGTGGGGGTGGCCGGGATCACCGTCGGGAGGCCGTCGTCTGGACGGCGCGGTCGCGCACGGCTGCGAGACTGGTGACGTGGGTACCTCCGACGTGCAGACCCAGCGCGAACTGGCCGACCTCGCCAAGCGACCGTCCCAGGTCGCGGGCATGTTCGACGACGTCGCCGAGCGGTACGACCGCACCAACGACGTCCTGTCGGCGGGCCAGGACCGGCTGTGGCGGCGCGCGGTGCTGCGCGCCGTGGACGCCAGGCCGGGGGAGAAGGTGCTCGACCTGGCCGCCGGGACGGGCCGCTCCAGCGAGCCGTTCGCCGACCGGGGCGTCCTGACGGTCCCGTGCGACTTCTCGGCGGGCATGGTGCGGGCCGGCAAGCGCCGCCGCCCGGACCTGGGGTTCGTCGTGGGGGACGCGACGCGGCTGCCGTTCGCCGACGGGGCCTTCGACGCGGCGACGATCTCGTTCGGGCTGCGCAACGTCGTCGACCCCGACGCGGGGCTGCGGGAGATGGCCCGGGTGGTCCGCCCGGGCGGGCGGCTCGTCGTGTGCGAGTTCTCGACCATCCCCAACCCGTTGCTGCGCAAGGCGTACGCGACGTACCTGCACCACGGGCTGCCGCGCGTGGCCAGGCTCGTGAGCTCGCACGCGGACGCCTACAGCTACCTCGTCGACTCGATCGACGCGTGGCCGGACCAGCCGGCGCTGGCGGCCCGGATCGCGGCCGCCGGGTGGGAGCAGGTCGCCTGGCGCAACCTGTCCTTCGGGGTCGTGGCGATGCACCGCGCCGTGCGCACGCACGACTGAGCGCAGGGAACTAGACTTCGTGAAAGTTTTCACGAGTGGAGGGTTGATGGACACGCACGACGCCGACGTGCTCGTCGTCGGGGCCGGGCCGGCGGGGTCGACGCTGGCGCGCCACCTCGCCGACGCCGGCCGTCGCGTCCTGGTCCTGGAGAAGTCCTCCTTCCCGCGCGAGAAGGTCTGCGGCGACGGCCTGACCCCGCGCGCCGTGCACGAGCTGGACCTGCTCGGGCTCAAGACCCCCGAGCAGGACGGCTGGCTGCGCAACAAGGGCCTGCGGCTGCTCGGCGGCGGCGTGCGCCTGCAGGTGCCCTGGCCCGAGATCTCCGACTTCCCCGGCCACGGCCTGGTCCAGACCCGCTCCCGCTTCGACCAGGCGCTGGCCGAGCACGCCCGCGACGGCGGCGCGACCGTCCTGGAGCGCACCAGCGTCACCGGCCCCGTCCTCGACGAGCGCACCGGCCACGTCGTCGGCGTCACCGCCCGCCCCGTGGACGAGTCCGGCCGCAAGAGCGGGCAGGAGCGCACCTACCGCGCCCCCGTCGTCGTCGCGGCCGACGGCGTCGGCAGCCGGCTGGCCCTGTCGATGGGCCTGGCCAAGCGCGACGACCGCCCCCTGGGCATCGCCGTGCGCACCTACTTCACCAGCCCCCGGCACGACGACGACTGGCTGGAGAGCTGGCTGGAGCTGCGCGAGGGCGACTCCTCGACCGGCCCGCTGCTGCCCGGCTACGGCTGGGTCTTCGGCGTCGGCGACGGCACCTCCAACGTGGGCCTGGGGATCCTGGACTCCGACGCCGGGTCCGGGGACATCGACTACCGGCAGCTGCTGCGCCGCTGGCTGTCCGGGATGCCGCCGGAGTGGCGCTTCCGCGAGGAGGACCAGGTCGGCCCGATCCGCGGGGCGGCCCTGCCGATGGCGTTCAACCGCACACCGCACTACACGCGCGGGCTGCTGCTGGTCGGCGACTCCGGCGGCATGGTCAACCCCTTCAACGGCGAGGGCATCGCCTACGCCATGCAGTCGGCGCGGCTGGCCGCCCGGGCCGTCGACGACGCCCTGGCCGCCCCCGACGAGCGCGCCCGCGAGCGCGCGCTGCAGTCCTACCCGGCCGCCGTCCGCGCCGACCTGGGCGGGTACTACACGCTGGGGCGGGTGTTCGTCTCCCTGATCGGCCACCCCGAGGTCATGCGCGTCGCCACGCGCTTCGGGCTGCCCCGGCCGGGCCTGATGAAGCTCGTCGTGAAGCTCCTGGCCAACCTGGCCGACCCGACGTCGAAGGACGCCACCGACCGCGTGGTCGTGGCGCTGAAGCGATTGGCCCCTGCCTCGTGAACACGTCCGTGCACACCACCGGCTCGCTGCCGACCACCGACCCGGCCCTCGAGGACGCGCTGCGCGAGGGGCTCGACGTCGTCGAGGCGCGGCTGCGCGCCGCGGTGGCCAACGCCGACCCGATCGCCGACGCGCCCTCGCGCCACCTCGTCGAGGCCGGCGGCAAGCGGGTGCGCCCCATGCTGACCCTGCTCGGCGCCCACCTGGCGGCCCCGGGCGCGCCCGTGCCCGAGGAGGTCCTCGCCGCGGCCGTCGTCTGCGAGCTGACGCACCTGGCCTCGCTGTACCACGACGACGTCATGGACTCGGCCCCCACCCGGCGCGGAGCGCCTGCGGCGCAGCACCTCTACGGCAACAACGTCGCGATCCTCACCGGGGACCTGCTGTTCGCCCGGGCCTCCAACGTCGTCGCGGGCCTGGGCCCGGAGGCGGTGCGGGTGCAGGCCGAGACGTTCGAGCGGCTGTGCCTGGGGCAGTTGCACGAGACGGTCGGTCCCCGCCCCGACGAGGACCCCGTGCGCCACTACCTCGACGTCCTGGCCGACAAGACGGCCTCGCTCATCGCGACGGCCGGGCGCTTCGGGGCGGTGTTCGGCGGCGGTTCGGAGGACGTCGTGCGGGCCATGGTCCGCTACGGCGAGGACGTCGGCGTCGCCTTCCAGCTCGCCGACGACGTCCTGGACCTCACGAGCGACGTCGGCGAGTCCGGCAAGCGCCCCGGCACCGACCTGCGCGAGGGCGTCCCCACGCTGCCGGTCCTGCTGGCCCGCCGCGCGGCCGCCGAGGGCGACCCCGCCGCGCGGGCCGTCGTGGCCCTGCTGGACTCCGGCCGCCTCGACGACGACGCGGTGCTGGCCGAGGCGGTCGACGCGCTGCGCCGCCACCCCGTCACCGACCAGGCCCGGTGCACGGCCCGCGAGTGGGCCCGGCGCGCCTCCACGCACCTGGCGGGCCTGCCCGCCTCCCCGGCCCGCGAGGCCCTCGAGGCGTACGCGGGGACCATCGCCGACCGGGTCGTCTGAGCGGTCGTCCGACCCGCCCGGCCCCGCCGGGGGCCGGGACCTCAGACCTTGAAGCGGGTCACCAGGAAGCTGAGCTCACCGGACAGCCGCACCAGGTCGTCGGTCGCGGTGCGGGACCCGGCGACGACCTCGGCGGTCGTGGCCGCGGACCCGGTGATCCCGCGGATGCTGTCGGCGATGCGCTCCGAGCCCGCGGCGGCCTCGCCGACGCTGCGGCTCATCTCCGCCGTCGTCGCGGACTGCTCCTCGACCGCGGAGGCGATCGTCGTCTGGTGGTTGCCGATCTCGGCGATGACCTCGGCGATGCTCTCGATGGCGCGCACCGCCTCGGCGGTGTCGGTCTGGATGGAGCCGACCCGGGCGGCGATGTCCTCGGTGGCGCGCGCGGTCTGCGCGGACAGCTCCTTGACCTCCCCGGCGACGACGGCGAAGCCCTTGCCGGCCTCCCCGGCGCGCGCGGCCTCGATGGTGGCGTTCAGGGCCAGCAGGTTCGTCTGCTCGGCGATGGCGGTGATGGCCTTGACGACGTCGCCGATCTGCGCGGAGCTGACGCCCAGGCGCGCGACGGTCTCCCCGGCGCGCCCGGCCAGCTCGTCGGCGCGGGCGGCGACGGCGGTGGCCTCGGAGGCCCCGTTGGCGATGTCGCGGATCGCGGCCTGCATCTCGTCGGCGCCCATGGCGACCGTGGAGACGCTGGCGGACACGGTGGCGGCGGTGTCGGCCGCGGACGCGGCGGCGGAGGCCGTCTCCCCGGCGGTGCCGCCGATGCGCTCGCTGTCGGCGGTCAGCTGGTCGGAGGCCAGCAGCAGCGACTCCGAGGAGGCCGAGATGGCCGAGATGGTGCTGCGGACGCTGTCGCGGGCCCGTTCGAGGGCGTCGGCCATCTGGCCGAGCTCGTCGCGGGAGGTGACGGTCGCCCCGACCGTGAGGTCCCCGTTCGCCACGGCCTCCAGCGAGGCGGACACGGCCCGCAGCGGGCCGACGATGGAGCGCACGACGAGCAGGCCCAGGGTGGTGGACAGGCCCAGACCCAGCACGAGGGCGGCGACGATCAGCTCGCGGGAGCGGGTGGAGTCGTCGGCGGAGGCGTCGGCGGCGGCCTTGGCGCGGGCGTTCTCCGCGGCCTCCACGACGTCGAGGGCGTCGGCGGCGGCGCTGACCAGGGGCTGGGCGACCTCGGCGTTGGCGGCGGCCCACCCGGCCTGGTCCCCGGCCTCCGACAGCGGCAGCAGCCGGCTGTCGCGCGCCTGGCGCCACTGCGCCCACGCGTCGGTGAAGTCCTCCCAGCCGGCGGTGTCGGCCGGCGACCCGGCGGTGTACTTCGCGGCCCAGTCGTCGAGCTCGGCGTCGCTGTCCACGATCTTCTGCGCGACCTCGGCCTTGCCCTCGGCGTCCGGCGTCGCGGCGTGCTGCGCGACGAGCATCCGCGTCTTGAGCTCCTCCTGGTGGACCCGGCCCAGCGCCGTCGCCCCGATGACGCCGTCCCGGTACATCCCGTCGGCGCGCTCGGCGTTGGTGCTCAGGGTCACCAGGGACGCGGTGCTCACCCCGACCGTGACCAGCCCGAGGGCGGCGAGCGCGCTGAGCACCTTGGTGCGGACGCTGCGGTCGGCGAGGAGACGGGCGGTGCTCGGCATGCTGGTCCTCCGGAGGGCGGGCCGGCACCCGCCGGCTCCCACCCCATCGGCCGCGGCGGGCCCGCCCTTGAGGCTCACGCCCCCGGCGGTCGTGCCTGCGGCGGGCGGCGCGCCCGCGACGGCTGCACGCGCGGGGGCTCGCCGGGCACCTTCGGGTAGCTCGGCGGGTAGGGCAGGTCGCCCAGGCCCTCGCCGGCGTCGCGGTCGGCCAGCGCCAGCAGCGGCTCCAGGGACGCCGCGCGGTCGCGGCGCCGGGCCCACAGGTCGCCCACCTCGGCGAACCGCGCCGGGAAGGTCGTCAGGGTGAGGTCGTCCGGTTCCAGGTCCGCGTCCAGCTCCTCCCAGCGCAGCGGCGCCGACACCGTCGCCCGCGGGGTGCGGCGCAGCGAGTAGGCGCTGGCGATGGTGCGGTCGCGGGCGTTCTGGTTGTAGTCGACGAACACCGTCTCCCCGCGCTCCTCCTTCCACCACGCCGAGGTCACCAGGCCGTCGGCGCGGCGCTCGACCTCCCGGGCCAGGGCGATCGCGGCGCGCCGCACCTCGGTGAACGTCCACCGCGGCTCGATCGTCACGAACACGTGCAGCCCGCGGCCGCCGGAGGTCTTGACGAACCCCTCGTAGCCCAGCTCGTCGAGGAAGGGGCGCAGCACGTCGCGGGCGACCGCGCGGGCCTGGGCGAACCCCGTGCCGGGCTGGGGGTCGAGGTCGATGCGCAGCTCGTCGGGGTGGTCGACGTCGGGGGCCGTGCAGTGCCAGGGGTGGAACGTGATCGTGGCCTGCTGCGCGGCCCAGACGAGGGCGGCCGTGCTCGTGGGGCGCAGCGCGTCGGCCGAGCGGCCCGAGGGGAAGGTGATGCGGACGGTCTCCACGAACTCGGGGGCGAACTTCGCGGTGCGCTTCTGGTAGACCTCCTCGCCCTCGATGCCGTCGGGGAAGCGCTGCAGGTACGTCGGGCGGTCCCGCACCGCGGTCAGCAGCGCGGGGGCGACGAGGAGGTAGTGCTCGACGACCCGGCGCTTGCGGCCGGCCTCGCCGAGCGCGGGGTAGTACGGCTTGTCGGGGGAGGTGAGCCGGACGGCGACGCCGTCGACGTCGAGCTCCTCGGCGGCCGGTCGCGCGCTCACCGGGCCGCCCCCGACAGGACCTCGGCCAGGTCGAGGTCGGCGGGGGCGTCCAGCTGGTCCAGGCGGCACTCGGCCGGGTCGCGGTCCGGGCGCCAGCGCAGGAACCGCGGGTTGTGCCGGAACCGCTGCCCCTCCAGCTGGTCGTACTCGACCTCGCAGACCAGCTCGTGCCGCACGGGCACCCAGGAGTCGTCCGCGCGCGCGTTCCACCGGTTCTTCTCGCCCTGCTCGGGCTCCTCACCGGTCCGCAGCCCCTGCAGCAGCTCCAGCAGCTCCACGCGCCGGGCCGCGGTGAACGCCGCCGCCCCGCCGACCTGGACGACGCCGTCGCCGGTGCGCAGGCCCAGCAGCATCGACCCGATCCCCGGCAGGCTCTTGTGCAGCCGGTACCCCACGACGAAGCACTCGGCGGTGCGGTGGTGCTTGACCTTCGTCATGACGCGCTCGCCGGGCCGGTACGGCGCGTCGAGGGGTTTGGCCACGACGCCGTCCAGGCCGGCGCCCTCGAAGCGGGTGAACCAGTCCCCGGCGACGGCGGCGTCGGTCGTCGCCGTGGTGACGTGGGTGACCGGGCCGCAGCCGGCGAGGGCCGCGACGAGCCGGTCGCGGCGCTCGGCGGTGGTGCGGCCGGTGAGGTCCTCGTCGCCCAGGGCGAGCAGGTCGAACGCGACGAACTGCGCGGGCGTCTCGACGGACAGCTTCTCCACGCGGCTGGCGGCCGGGTGGATGCGCTGGGACAGCAGTTCCCACGCCAGCCGGCCGCCGCCGGGGCGCGGGACGAACAGCTCCCCGTCCACGACGCAGCGCGCGGGCAGTTCGGCGCGCACGGCCGCGACGACCTCGGGGAAGTACCGGGTGAGCGGCCGGTTGTTGCGCGAGCCCAGCTCGACCTCGTCGCCGTCGCGGAACACCAGGCAGCGGAAACCGTCCCACTTCGGTTCGTACAGCCACGCCGGGTCGCCGTCGGGTTGCGGCGGGACGCCCCCGGCCGCCCGGGCCAGCATCGGCACCACGGGCGGGTTCACCGGCAGGTCCATGCTCGTCACTCTGCCGCACCGGCGCGGGCCGCACGAGGGTCTGGTCTACTGCGGCGGGTGACGACCCGACCGCTGAAGACCGTCGTGCTCGACGACGACCCGACCGGGACCCAGTCCGCGACGGGCGTGCGGGTCCTGCTGGCGTGGGACCGCGACGTCCTGGAGCGGACGCTGCGGGAGGTGGACAGCGTCTACGTCCAGACGAACTCCCGCGCCCTGGACGAGGCCGCGGCCGTCGCGCTCGTGACGTCCGTGCGCGACGACGCGCTGGCGGCCGCGGCGCGGCTGGGGGCCGGGGTGCGGTTCGTCCTGCGCGGCGACTCCACCCCGCGCGGGCACGTGTTCGCCGAGACGGAGGTCTTCGCCGGGCCCGACGACGTCGTCCTGTTCGTCCCGGCGTTCCCCGCGGGCGGGCGCACGACGGTCGACGGCGTCCACCTGGTCCGCACCGCGGAGGGGGACGTCCCGGCGGGGGAGACGGAGTACGCGGCCGACCCGGTGTTCGGGTTCACCAGTTCCCGGCTGAGCGACTACGTGCGGGAGAAGTCGGCGCGCGAGCCGTTCACGGGGCCGCTGGACCAGGCGCCGCCGGGGTCGGTGGTGGTGCCGGACGTGCGCGACGACGCCGACGTGGCGGCGCTGGCCGCGCAGGTGGGCGAGGGCGTGGTGGTGCGGTGCGCGGCCCCGCTGGCCGCGGCCCTGGCGGGGGTGGCCAGCACCGGTCTCCTGCCGCGCCCGCTGCGGCCCGGCCACCCGCGCGTGCTCGTGGTGTGCGGGTCGCACACCGCCGGTGCCCGCGAGCAGCTCGCCGCCCTGGGCGGCACCCAGCACGTCCTGCCGACGGCCGCGGCGCTGGCGGACCCCGTCGCGGCGGGCCGGGAGCTGGCCGCGCGGGCCGGGGCCGGCCTGGCCGGCGGTGAGGTGGTGGTCGTGGCCACCGAGCGGGTCCGGTCCGCCGACCACGGCACGCTGGCGCACGGCGAGAAGGTCATGCGGGCCCTGGTGGAGGCCGTGCGCGTCCTGCGCCCCGGCCTCGACGCCGTCGTCACCAAGGGCGGCATCACGGCCGCCGAGGTGGCCCGCACCGGTCTGGGGGCGACGGCGGCGGTCGTGGAGGGGCAGGTGGCGCCGGGGGTGTCGGTGTGGCGCCTGGAGGTGGACGGCCGGGACCTGCTGCAGGTCGTCGTCCCGGGCAACGTGGGGGGCCCGGGGGCGATCGCCGACGCGGTCGGGGCCCTGGGCCGGTGAGGAGCACCCGGTCCCGGTCCGCCCCCCGCAGCGCCGTCCCCCTCAGCGTCGCCGTGGCCGTCGCCGTCGTCGCGGCGCTCGCGAACGCCAACTTCCTGCTCGCCCCGCTCGTCGGGGCCCGCGTCGACCTGTCGGTCGGGGTGATCAGCGAGCTGTCGGTCCCCTCCGAGCCGGGGTCGGTGTGGTTCCGGCTGGGGGACGGCACGGCGGGCGCCCTGGGCCTGCTGCTCGCGGTCCCGCTGTGGCGCAGCGCGTCCCGGCACGCCCGGTTCCGCGCGGTGTGCCTGGCGGCGTTCGGCCTGGGCACGCTCGTCTCGGCGCTGGTGCCCCTGACGTGCGCGCCGTCGCTGGGCCCGTGCCCGGCCTCCTCGGCCGGGGCCGAGCTCGTCCACGACGGCGTCTCGGTCGTGGCGACGACCGGTGCCGTCCTCGGGGGCCTGGAACTGGTGCTGCGCACCCGGGGGCCGCTGCGGGTGCTGGCGCTGGCCACCGCGCTCGTCTCCACCGGCTGCGGGCTCTACGAGGTCGTGACGTTCGCCCGCGGCGGCAACGGCGGCGGGGGCGACTCCCAGCGCTGGCAGGTGCTGGCCGTCTCGGCGTGGCTGGTGCTGGAGGCCGTCAGCCGGCGCGGCGACCGCCCGGGCCGGACGGCGCGCGGCCGCGCCTGACCGGGCCGCGCCCGACCCGGCCGCGCCGGGGCGCCGGTCACCCCTCGGGCACCGCGGGCGACCCGGCCAGCACGACCGAGCACCCCACGACGACGGCCAGCGCCACCACGGCCGGCACCCCCCACCCGGGCCGCACCGCGTCCCCCAGCACCGCCGACCCCGCGACGGCCGGCACGACGACCTCCACCGACCACAGCAGCGCCGTGGCGGGCCCCACCGCGCCCCGCTCCAGCGCCCGCGCGTACGCCAGGGACCCCGCGACGCCCGCGACGACCACGGCCCACGCGACGGGTTCGAGGACCAGCCGCCACCAGGGGCCGGGCACCGCGACGGCCCGCGCGCCCAGCGCCGCGACCGAGAAGCCCAGCCCGGCCAGGACCGCCGACGTCGCGGACCCGCTGCGCCGCAGGGCCGCGACGGCGGCCAGGCACAGCCCCGCCGCGACGCACAGCCCCAGCCGGACCCCCGCCGGGACCACCGGCGCGGGCTGCTCGGTCCCCGCGCCCCCGACCACCGCCAGGGCCGCGACGAGCAGCAGCACGGCGGCGGTGTCGCGCCGGCGCAGCCGCGACGACAGGACCACCCGGGCCAGCAGGACCGTCAGCGCGAGGGACCCCGCGAGCAGCGCCTGCACCGCGAACGTCGGCAGCCGGCGCAGCGCGACCAGCGACAGCAGCCACGCGAACCCGTCGAGGCCCAGACCGGCCAGGTACAGCGGCGAGCGCGTCAGGGCGGCCGCCCCCGACCCCCCGCGCACGCCGAGCGCCTGCAGGACCGAGGCCACCGCGTAGGCCAGCGCCGCCCCGAGCGCGGCGGCCAGGGCGGCCGTCACGACGCGACGGCGGGGTGCCGCCCGAGGAACCGGCCCACGACGGGCAGTTCCGCGACGCCCTCGGCCCCGGCGATGGTCAGCCCCTGCGCGGCGGCGAACTCCACCGAGTCCAGCACCACGTACCGCGGCTGCCACTGCGGGTCGTACTTGGCGTTGAACTTCCACAGCGACTCGATCTGGGCGCTGCGCGACAGGGCGTGCAGCGCGCGGCGGCCCAGGTCGGCGACGGCGCCCTCGCGCTCGCCGGAGACGACCTCGCGCAGCACGGCGAAGTTCAGGCCCAGCCCGCGCATCCCGTTCTCCGCCAGGTGCTGCGCGGTCGCCACGACGAGGGCGTCGGTCAGGCCGTTGGGCACGTCCTCGGCGGTGGAGCGGCGCATGACGTCGAGGGAGTACCCCTCGATCCCCGGCGCGGGGGTCCACTGGACGAACCCGGCGGGGCGGCCGTCGGCGAACCGGGCCACGCTGACCAGGACGCCGGTGTCGGCGGGGTCGAACAGGCGCGACAGCGTCATGGAGTACCCGCGCTCGGCCTCGCCCTGCCGGGACTGCCCGGAGATGGCGAGCAGTTCGGCCTTCACCTCGGCGGGCATCGTGGGGCCGTCGAGGAACTCGACGGTGATCCCGGCCTTGGTGACGCGGTTCACCGACCCGCGCAGGCTCTTCATCGACGAGCCCTTGAGGGAGAACCTCGAGCAGTCCAGGACCGCCTCGTCGCCCAGGTACACCGGCCGCAGGCCCACCGCCTCGTACAGGGGCAGCCACGCCGCACCGGCGCCCACGACGGCGACGGACCAGCCGTTGCGCTCGACGTGGTCGAGGAACTCGGTCAGCAGCGCCCCGCCGCGCCCGGCGGGGCCGACGGGGTCGGGGGAGACCAGGCACACGCCGTTGCGCACGCTGTGCGCCACGACGCCCTCGCCCTCGGGGAAGGTCACGAAGAAGAAGTCCTTGTCGTCGCGCAGCGCGAAGTAGTCGAGGGTGCCGCCGCCGTGGGCCAGGACGACGGCGCGGGCGCGCTCGCGCTCGGCCAGCCGCTGCCCGGGGGTGAGGGCCGCGGGCCGGTGCGGGCCGAACAGGGTCCACCCCAGGACCACGAGCAGCGTGAGGCCGAGGGCGAGCAGGGCGGGGTTCAGCAGCGGCAGGACAAGGTGCTGCTCGTCCCCGCGCAGCACCGGCAGGGGCCGCCGCTCGTCGCCGACGAGCCGCTCGACGACGGCCTCGGTGGCCTCCCCGGGGTGGCGCTCCTCCCCGACGGCCAGGACCAGCGCCGCGCAGGCGGCGAGGGTGAGGACGGTCCCGGCGACCAGGACGCGCGCGGCCCGCCGGGTGCGGGCCGCGCTGGGCAGCACGGGGAAGGAGCGGGCGTTGGAGGCCAGCCACACCAGGAGGACGACGTCGAGCGCGGCCTCCTCGACGTCGATGCCCTTGAGCAGGTGCAGCACGGCGGACGCGGCGAGCAGGCCGATCGTCAGCCCCCACGCCAGCCGTTGCCCCTGGCGCAGCCCGCGGGCCAGCAGCAGCAGCGCGACCGAGACGGGCACGAGCGCGGTCCCCGTCAGCAGCGGCACCCCCAGCGGCAGCACCTCCAGCAGCGGCCCGAAGCGCTCCCGGAACGGCGGGGTGAGCGCCGAGGCGATCCCCACGAGCGCCAGCAGGACGACGAGGACGGCGCCGAGGCGGCGCGTGCGGGCCCGGCGGGCGCGCCGGGCGAGGAGCGGGGGCAGCACGGGCAGCAGTCTGCTGGGCCGCTCACGGGCCCCGCACCGTCCCAGGGTGACCTCTAGGGGACTCCCGGCGGACTCCCAGCCCCTGCTGGCGCAGCGCGTCGGCGGTGAGGACGGCCAGGGCCAGCCACACCAGCGCGAACCCGATCCAGCGCGAGGCTGGCATGGTCTCCCCGAGCAGCAGCGCGGCGACGAACTGCAGGACGGGGGTGACGTACTGCAGCATCCCGATGACGCTGAGGGGCACCCGGGCGGCGGCGGTGGCGAACAGCACCAGCGGCACGAGCGTGGTGGGTCCGGCCAGCACCAGCAGGGTCGTGTGCCAGGGCCCCTCGGCGGCGAACGTCACGCCGTGCCCGGACCCCAGCCCCAGCACCAGCAGCGCCGCGACGGCCGGGACGAGGAGCACGGCGGTCTCCACGGTCAGGCCCGTCAGGGGGTCCACGCCCCCGCCGCGGCGGCCGAGCTGGTTCTTCAGCAGCCCGTAGGCGGCGAAGGAGACCGCGACCGTCAGCGCCATCCACGGCAGCCGCCCGAGGTCGGCGGTGATGACGGCGACGGCGACCAGCCCGGTGCCGACGGCCACCCACTGCCCCGGCCGCAGCCGCTCGCGCAGGACGAGGACGCCGAGCAGCACCGTCAGCAGCGGGTTCACGAAGTACCCCAGCGCGGCCTCCAGGACGTGGCCGCGCACGACCGCGAGCCCGTAGACGCCCCAGTTGACGGCGACCGCGACGGCCGCGGCGACCAGCAGCCCGCGCTGGGCGGGGGAGCGCAGGACCGCCGCGACGCGGGCCCAGCGGCGCAGCGCCGTGACGAGGACGACGGACAGGGCCAGGGAGAAGACGATGCGCCAGGCCAGCAGCTCCAGGGCGCCGGCCGAGCGCAGGGCGTGGAAGTAGAAGGGGAACAGGCCCCACAGGCCGTAGGCGGTCAGGCCGGCCAGGACCCCCGTGCGGGTGTGGACGGTTCGTGCAGGCGGGGGAGAGGGGTGGTCCACGGGGGTCATCGTCGCGTTCGCCGCTGCGCCGGGCGGCGTTAGGCTTGCCTTCGGATGAGATCTCCTCGAGCGATAGGGACACCCAGACCTGTGACCGATTCGAACCGTCCGCTGCGCGTCGCCGTCGTGGGAGCCGGACCGGCCGGGATCTACGCCTCGGACATCCTCTCCAAGGCCGACCTGTCGGCCACGGGCTTCGACGGGGTCGGCATCGACCTGTTCGAGCGGCTGCCCGCGCCGTTCGGGCTCGTGCGCTACGGCGTGGCCCCCGACCACCCGCGCATCAAGCAGATCATCGTGGCGCTGCAGAAGGTGCTGGGCCGCGGCGACATCCGGCTGCTGACGAACGTCGACTACGGCACCGACGTCACGCTGGAGGACCTGCGGCGCTTCTACGACGCCGTCGTCTTCTCCACCGGTGCGATCAAGGACGCCCCGCTGACGATCCCGGGGGTCGAGGCTCCCGAGAGCTTCGGCGCGGCCGACTTCGTGTCCTGGTACGACGGGCACCCGGACTACCCGCGCGAGTGGCCGCTGGACGCGGCGTCCGTGGCGGTCCTGGGCGCCGGCAACGTCGCCCTCGACGTGGCGCGCGTGCTGGCCAAGCACGCCGACGACCTGCTGCCCACCGAGATCCCGGCCAACGTCTACGAGGGCCTGAAGGCCTCGAAGGTCACCGACGTGCACGTCTTCGCCCGCCGCGGCCCCGCGCAGGCGAAGTTCTCCCCGCTGGAGCTGCGCGAGCTGGGCCACGTCCCGGGCGTCGACGTCATCGTCGACCCGGAGGACTTCGAGTTCGACGAGGGCTCCGAGCAGGCCATCGCCGGGTCCAACCAGACCAAGCAGGTCGTCAAGACGCTGACGGACTGGACGCTGAAGGAGGGGGAGTCGACGGCCCCGCGCCGCATCCACCTGCACTTCCTGCACGCCCCCGCCGAGATCGTCACCGACGCCGACGGGCACGTCACGGGCCTGCGCACCGAGCGCACCCGCCTGGTGGGCGACGGCACCGTCGAGGGCACGGGCGACCTGCACGACTGGGACGTCCAGGCCGTGTACCGGGCCGTCGGCTACTTCGGCTCCCCCCTGGAGGGGCTGCCGTTCGACGAGCTGGCGGGCGTGATCTCCAACCACGAGGGCCGCGTCGTCTCCCCCGAGGGCGAGACCGTCGACGGCGTCTACGTCACGGGCTGGATCAAGCGCGGCCCCGTCGGGCTCATCGGGCACACCAAGTCCGACGCCTCCGAGACCGTCAAGCACCTCGTGGCCGACGCCGCGCAGCTGTCCCGCGCCGAGGAGCCGGACCCGCAGGCGGTCCTGGACTTCCTGCAGGGCAAGGGCGTCGACGTCCTGACGTGGACGGACTGGGAGAGCCTGGACGCCTTCGAGCGGGCCCTGGGCGAGCCCCACGGCCGCGAGCGCGTCAAGGTCGTGTCCCGCGAGGACATGATCAAGGCCTCCCGCGGGACCGCCTGACGTGCGCGTCGTCGTCTGCGTCAAGCACGTCCCCGACCTGCAGTCGGCCCGGTCCCTGGGGGACGACGGCCGGCTCGTCCGCGGCGGGGACGACGACACCCTCAACGAGCTGGACGAGGACGCCCTGGAGGCCGGGCTGCGCACGGCCGAGGCCGCCGGGTTCCCCGCCGAGGGGCACGACGTCACCGTCCTGACCGTCGGCCCGGCCCCGGCCGTCGAGGCGCTGCGCCGCGGGCTGGCGATGGGGGCCTCCACGGCCGTCCACGTCACCGACGAGGCCGTCGCCGGCTCGGACGCGATCGCCACGGCCCGCGTGCTCGCGGCCGCGGTGGCGAAGCTGCACGCCGAGCAGCCCGTGGACCTCGTGGTCGCGGGCATGGCGGCCCTGGACGGGCTGACCTCGCTGGTCCCGGCGGCCCTGGCCGAGCTGCTGGGGTGGCCCCAGCTGACGCTGGTCGACCGCATCGAGGTCGCCGACGGGGTCGTCACGGTCCGGCGGGAGACCTCCACCGACGTCGAGGTCCTCACCGCGCCCGCCCCGGCGGTGCTGTCGGTGACCGACCAGGCGTTCCGCGCCCGGTTCCCCAACTTCAAGGGGATCATGGCCGCGCGCAAGAAGCCGGTGACCACCTGGTCGCTGGCCGACCTCGGCGTGGACCCGGCGACCGTGGGGGCCGGGGGGTCCGCGACGTCCGTCGTCGGGGCCGCCGAACGTCCCGAGCGCCCCGACCGGGTGCTCGTCACCGGTGACGCCGAGACCGTCCCCGCACTGGTGGACTACTTGTCCCGGAAGGGTTTCGCGTGAGCATCGCCGTTCTCGTCGACCACGCCGACGGCACCGTCCGGCGCACGGCGCTGGAGGTCCTGACCCTGGCCCGCCGGCTGGGCGCCTCGACCGGGCTGGAGGTGCACGCCGTGTGGGTCGGGGCCGACCCGCAGGCCGAGGTGGTCGCCGCCCACGGGGCCGGTGCGCTGCACCACGTCCGCGTCGAGGGGGCCGACGAGCACCTCACGGCCTCCGTCGTCGACGGCCTGCAGACCGTGCTGACCGCGGTCGGGGACGTCTCCCTGCTGCTGGTCGCCTCCACGTTCGAAGGCCGGGAGGTCGCGGCCCGGCTGGCCGTGCGCACCGGCGCCGGGGTCGTCACGGGCGCCTCGGGCCTGGAGCGGGCCGACGGGCGCTGGACGGCCCGCAAGACCGTCCTGGCCGGGACGTGGGACACCGCGTGCACCGCGGCCTCGACGCTGACGGTGGTGGCCGTCACCCCGCACGCCGTGCAGGCCGCCCCGCTCGCGGTCCCGGCCGAGACGCGGCTCGTCGAGCACGTCGTGCAGGCCTCCGCGGCCGCCCGCGCCGTCAGCGTCGTCTCGCGCGAGCCGCGGCCCACGTCCGGGCGCCCGGCGCTGGCCGAGGCGGAGGTCGTCGTCGTCGGCGGCCGGGGCGTGGAGGGCGACTTCACGGCCGTGGAGGAGCTCGCCGACGTCCTGGGCGGGGCCGTGGGCGCGACCCGCGTCGCGACCGACGAGGGCTGGATCGGGCACGAGGCGCAGGTCGGGCAGACCGGCGTGACGATCTCGCCGCGGCTGTACGTGGGCGCCGGCGTCTCCGGCGCGGTGCACCACAAGGGCGGGATGGCGGCCTCCGGGGTCGTCGTCGCGATCAACAACGACCCCGACGCGCCGATCTTCGAGTTCGCCGACTACGGCGTCGTGGGGGACCTCGGCGAGGTCCTGCCCGCGTTGACGGCCGAGCTGCGCGCCCGCCGCGGCTGATCAGGGGGCCGGGGCGAACCCCGCCTCGTTCGCCCCGAGCCACCGCAGGGCCTGCGGCACGAACCCGGCCCAGACGCTCGTGCGGTGCCCGCCCTGCTGCTGGGTCACGAGCGTGACCTGCAGCGGGCCGTGGGCGGCGGCGGCCATCGCCGACGTCGAGGGCCAGGCGAGGGCGTCGCTGCGGGAGGCCAGCGCCCACAGCTTCACCGCCGGCGGGTCGGTCGCGGCGAGGGCGAGCAGGTCGTAGCGCCTCGCCTGCGGGCTGTTCGCCGTGAAGGGGCGCCAGGAGCCGAGGTCCAGCCGGTCGTAGCCGCCGAAGGTGATCGCGGCGCCGAACCGCTGCGGGTGCAGCAGCGCCACCTCGTCCGCGCACCAGCCGCCCATCGACAGGCCGGCGGTGGCCCACCCGTCGGCGCCCCGGCGGGTCGGGTAGTGGCTCTGCACGAACGCCGGGACGTCCTGGGCCAGCCACGTCTCCAGCTGCGGTTCACCGGGCCGGCCGTCGACGCACTCGGTGTCGCGGCCGGCGGGGATCTCCAGGTCCGGGACGACGACGATCGGCTCGGCGAGCTGGTGGTCGGCCACGACCGCGTCCAGGGACGGCAGCAGCCCCATCGCGTCCAGCCACTGCTGCGGGGTGCCGGGCCAGCCGTGGAAGGCCTCGATCACGGGGTAGCCGCCCGCGGGTGCCGGGACCCGGCCGTAGCCCGGCGGCAGCACGAGGAGCACCCGGCCGGTGGTCCCCGACGCGGGGCCGGGGACCTCGACGCTCACGACGCGGCCGTCGTGACCGGGGAGGACCCCCGTGGAGGTGGTGGTCGTGGAGGTGGTCGTGGTGGTCGTCGCGGGGGCCACGCCCAGCAGGTCCGACCAGGAGGAGTACAGCCCGAACCGGCTGTTGACGACGAGGAACACCGCGGCCAGGACGGTGGCGTTGACGCCGGCCAGCGCCGCCGTCCGGGCCAGCACGGCCCACGGTCCCCGCCGCGCCAGGGCGCGCCAGGAGACGACGACGGCGGCCGTGGCCGCGACGGCGGCACCGACCGCCACCGCCTGCGTGGTCGTGCTGGACAGGTCCACCGCGAAACCTCCTCCGGGCACCGCTCCGGGCCCCACCGGCAGCATCGACCCGCGCCGCGCCGCCGGCGGCCCTCCTCAGCCGATGCCCGGCGAACCGGTGGCGTCCTCCCAGCCCAGGGCGGTCAGGACGGCGGCGGCGATCGCCCGGTGGCCCGCGGCGTCGGGGTGGTCGCCGTCGGCGGCCAGCAGCGGGGTGGCGCCGGCACCGGCGTGGAAGGTGGGCCGCAGCCCCACGACCACGGCCCGCCCCGCCAGGGCGCACGCGAGCCGGTCGTCGTAGGCGTCGGTCAGCTCGCCCTGGAGCCGCCGCTGCCGGGGCGTGTACCGCAGGGCGGCGACGTCCCCGTCGAGGCCGACGGCCCAGTAGTCCAGGACGACGACCCGGGCGCCGGTCGCGCGCAGGGCCTCGACGGTCGCCGCCACCCGCGCGACGGCGGCCCCGGCCGCGGCCCGCACCCCCGCGTCGTCCCCCGCGTCGTCCCCCGCGCCGTCCACGAGGGGGGCGAGGTCGTTGGCCCCCGTCTCCAGCAGCACCACGTCACCGCGGGTGAGCGCGGGCAGGTGCGCCCCGACGGTCCGGGCCGTGTCCGCGGACGTGGCACCGTCCTCGGCGAGCTGCTCGACGCCGACGCCGAGGCGGGCCGCGACGAGGGCGGGGAAGGGCGTGCACGCGCAGCGCGCGCCGTCGGGGACCGAGTCGCCGAAGGCGACCACCCGGGTCACCCGGGCCACGGGGGCCACCGGGGTCACCGGCCCGCCGAGGCCGCCCAGCAGCAGCACGACCACCGCGCCCAAGCGCGCCCTGGACCCCACGCGCGGCACCGTCGCACCGCAGCCTGTGCCCCGGCTGGGCCGCCGGCCCGTTCCGGCACCCGGTTTGCCGACCCCGCTCACCTCGTCGTAGGTTCGCCGGAGCCATCCAGAGCGACCGAGAGACCCGGCTCACCGACGTCGCAGCAGCCACCCGTCAGGGCAGGTGCTACCGCCGGGACCGATGGGAGTCCTCGTGAGCAGCACGCAGTCCACCGACGTCCTCGCGCGCCCCGGCAGCCGCCTGGCCCGCCGCCGGGCCGCCCTCGGCAGCTTCGTCGGCACCACGATCGAGTGGTACGACTACTACCTCTACGGCACCGCGGCCGCCCTCGTCCTGGGTCCGCTGTTCTTCCCCGACGTCGGCGGTGCCGTCGGGGTCGTCGCCGCCTTCGCCACCTACGCCGTCGGGTTCGTCGCCCGTCCCGTCGGCGGGGCCGTGGCCGGTCACCTCGGGGACCGGGTGGGCCGCAAGGTCGTGCTGGTCGCCTCGCTGCTGACCATGGGGGTCTCCACGGCCGCGATCGGCCTCCTGCCCACCCACGACGCCATCGGCGTGTGGGCGCCCGTGCTGCTCGTGCTGTGCCGGCTGCTGCAGGGCTTCTCCGCCGGCGGGGAGTGGGGCGGGGCGGTCCTGCTGTCGGTCGAGCACGCCCCCACGGGCCGCCGCGGCCTGTTCGGGGCGATCCCGCAGATGGGCTCGGCGGCCGGCATGGTCCTGGCCTCGGGGGGTTTCTGGCTGACCCGGACGCTGACCAGCGACGAGGCCTTCCTGGCCTGGGGCTGGCGCGTGCCGTTCCTGGCCAGCGCCGTCCTCGTCGTCGTCGGGCTGCTCATCCGCCTGAAGGTCACCGACTCCCCGGCGTTCACGGCGCTGCGCGAGGCCGACGCCACGGCCCACCGGCCCGTCGCGGAGGTGCTGCGGCGCAACCGGCGCGGGGTGCTCCTGACGACCGGCATGCGGCTGGGGCAGAACGGCGCGTACGTCCTCTACACCGTCTTCGCCCTCAGCTACCTGACGAACCACGTCCGCTCCGACGGCGCCGACGTCGGGTTGCTCGCCGTCCTCGTGGCCTCGGTGCTGAGCCTGGCGGCCACCCCGCTGTGGGGGCTGCTGTCCGACCGGGTCGGCCGCCGGCCCGTCTACCTGTTCGGCGCGATCCTCACCGCGGTGTTCACCGTCCCCGCGTTCCTGCTGCTGGACACCGGCTCGACCGTGCTCATCGTCGGTGCGGTCGTCATCGCGATCAACCTCGGCCACGACAGCCAGTACGGCGCGCAGGGCGCCTTCTTCGCCGAGCAGTTCGACAACCGCACCCGCTACAGCGGGGCGTCGCTGGGGTACTCGATCGGCGCGGTCCTCGGCGGGGGGCTGACCCCGCTCATCGCGGCCTCGCTGCTGGCGGCCGGCGGCGGCTCGCCCTGGCTGGTCGCGGGGTACCTGTCGTTCCTGGCGGTCCTGACGACGATCTCGGCGGCCTGCGCGCGCGAGACCGCGCACGAACCCCTCGACGGGTACGCGGCGTGAGCGGTCCCCTGCGGCTCAACGCCTTCGCGATGGCCTGCGTCGGGCACCAGGCCGCCGGGCTGTGGACGCGGCCGGAGGACCGCAGCGCCGACTACCGGACGCTGCGGCACTGGACCGACCTGGCGCAGCTGCTCGAGCGCGGCGGTTTCGACGCCCTCTTCCTGGCCGACGTGCTCGGCACCTACGACGTGTACGGCGGCTCGCGCGACGCGGCGGTCCGCGGCGCGCTGCAGGTGCCCGTCAACGACCCGCTGGCCGCGGTGTCGGCCATGGCGGCCGTCACGTCGACCCTGGGTTTCGGCCTGACCGTCACCACGACGTACGAGCAGCCCTACTCCCTGGCCCGCCGGCTCACGACGCTGGACCACCTCACCGAGGGCCGCGTCGCGTGGAACGTCGTCACCGGCTACCTCGACTCCGCGGCGCGGAACCTGGGTTTCTCCGCGCAGGTCGCGCACGACGAGCGGTACGACGTCGCCGAGGAGTACCTGGAGGTCTGCTACAAGCTCTGGGAGGGGTCCTGGGAGGACGACGCCGTCGTCCGCGACGCCGCGGCCGGGGTCTACGCCGACCCGGCGAAGGTCCACGACATCGCCCACCACGGCCGGTACTTCGACGTGCCCGGGGCGTTCCTGTGCGAGCCGTCCCCGCAGCGCACCCCCGTCATCTTCCAGGCGGGGTCCTCCCCGCGCGGGCAGGAGTTCGCGGCGCGGCACGCCGAGTGCGTGTTCGTCATCGCGCCCACCGCCGCGATCGCCCGCCGGTCCGTCGACTCGTTGCGGCGCGCGGTGGCCGAGGCGGGCCGGGACCCGCGCTCGGTCGCGGTGTACGCGGGCCTGACGGCCGTGGTGCGCAGCTCGGACGCCGAGGCGCGGGCGCTGCTGGCCGACTACCGCGAGCACGCCAGCCGGGAGGGGGCGCTGGCGCTGTTCGGCGGCTGGACCGGCGTCGACCTCGCCGGCGCCGCGCCCACCGACACCCTGCAGCACGTCACGACGGACGCGAACCGCTCGGCGCTGCGCAGCTTCACCGACGACCCCGACCGGGAGTGGACGGTGGAGGACCTGGCCCGGTTCGTCGCCGTCGGCGGCCGCGGCCCGGTCCTGGCGGGGTCCCCGCAGACGGTGGCCGACGAGCTGGAGGAGTTCGCCGAGCAGGCCGACGTCGACGGGTTCAACCTCATGTACGCGACGCTGCCGGGCACGTTCGCCGACGTCGTCGACCACCTCGTGCCCGAGCTGGAGCGCCGGGGGCGGACGGCGCCGCCGGTCGCGCCGGGCACCACGCTGCGCGAGCGGCTGGGGCGGGAGCGGGGGGCCGGTCCCCGGCTGCCCGCCGACCACGTGGGCGCCACCCACCGCCGGTAGGCCCCCGCCGGGCCGGTGCCCCCGGGCCGGGCCGACCTCAGGCCGGGCCGGTGACGTCGCGGACCGCGAGGACGGCGCAGTCGTCCTCGCTGTTGGCCACGTGCTCGGTCACCAGCTCCCCGAGCAGCGTCTCCAGCGGTTCGGTGTGCGTGCGCTCCAGCCCGGCCCGCAGGACCCGGATGCCCTCGCCCACGTCCCGGCCCCGCCGCTCGACCAGGCCGTCGGTGTAGAGCACGAGCGTGCCCCCGGCCGGCCAGGGGACCTCCTGGTCGTGCCGCGGCCGGCCGGGGGCCACGCCCAGCGGCAGGTCCGGCTCGTGGGGCAGCGCGCTGCTGCGGCCCCGGGCGTCGACGAGCAGCGGCGGCGGGTGCCCCGCCGTCGTCCAGCGCAGGGCGCGCGGCGCCCCCGGCGGCTCCAGCCGCGCGACGGCCATCGTCGCCAGCGTCTGGTCGCCCAGGACGTCCAGGACGTGGTCGAGCCGGCTGACCAGCGCCGCCGGCGGCTCCTCGGGGTGGTCCACGGCCAGCGCCCGGAACATCGAGCGGACCCGGCCCATCCGGGCCGCGGCCTCGGTGTCGTGCCCGGCGACGTCCCCGATGAGCAGGAGGACGCCGTCGTCGGGCAGCGGGATGACGTCGTACCAGTCGCCGCCGACCTGCTCGTCCGTCGTCGACCACGGCAGGTAGCGGCTGGCCAGCTCCAGACCGGGCACGACGGGCAGCTCGGGCAGCATCGCGGCCTGCAGCGTGTGCGCGACGTCCCGGCGCTCGCGGTACAGCTGCGCGCGCCGGGCGGCCTGCGCGGTGGCGTCGGCGACGGCGGTCAGCAGGACGGCCTCGTCGTCGCCCACGGTCCGGTCGACGTCCCAGGCGATGGTCAGGGCCCCGGTGCGGAACCCGCCGGAGATGAGCAGGGGGAGCACGACGCCGCTGCGCAGGCCGTTGCGGCGCAGCCGGTCGGCGAGGTGGGGGAAGGCGGTGACGAGGGCCTGCAGGTCCTCCACGAGGAGCGGCCGGCCGGTGCGGGCCACCCGGTGCGCGGGGGTGTCGAGGTCCAGCGGCAGCCGCAGCAGGCGCTGCTCGGTGTCGTCGTCGAGCTGCGCCAGCGCCGGTGTCGTCAGCCACGGGCCCTCGATCACCGACACCGCGGTGTAGGCCGCCTCCAGGTCCTTGCGCAGGACGTCGCGCACGGCGAGGGCCACGTCCTCCACGCTGTCGGTCCCGGCGAGGGCGGTGGCCAGCGCGAGCAGGGTGCCGGTCCGGCGGTCGGTGGCGCCCGTCCCCACCCCGCACCACCCCGTTCCCGGTGACTCGTCCCGCCCTCCGGCGAAGTCACTCACAGTCGGTATCCGTGACGCAACTGTCCGCAGGCCGTCGGTCACGACGGGTGGGGGAGCGGGGACCGGGACCGGAACGTCGCGGGCACCTGGCGCGTTCAGCCGGAGCAAGCACCGCGCGCGGGGGGAAGGGACTGGATGCACCGGCACCACAACGGCCTGAAGACCGCCGTCCTGTTCGGCGCCATCTGGGCCGTGCTGCTCCTCATCGGCGGGCTCCTGGCGTCCTCCTTCCGGGCGCCGGTGATCCTGCTCGTGTTCGTCCTGCTCGGGGTCGGCACCTCGGTCTACGGGTACTGGAACTCGGCGTCGCTGGCCCTGCGCGCCATGCGGGCCCGGCCGGTCTCCGAGGCCGAGCAGCCCGGCATGCACCGCATCGTCCGCGAGCTGTCCACGGCCGCCCGCCAGCCGATGCCGCAGCTGTACGTCTCGCCCACCATGGCCCCCAACGCCTTCGCCACGGGCCGCAACCCCGAGAACGCCGCCGTCTGCTGCACCGAGGGCATCCTGCAGCTGCTCGACGAGCGCGAGCTGCGCGGCGTCCTGGGCCACGAGCTGATGCACGTCTACAACCGCGACATCCTCACCAGCTCGGTCGCGGGGGCCCTGGCGGGCGTCATCACGTCCCTGGCCCAGTTCGGGGTGCTCTTCGGCTCGATGCTCGGCGGCCGCGACGAGGACCGCCCCAACCCGCTGGCCGCGCTGCTGCTCTCGCTCGTGGCGCCGCTGGCCGCGACCGTCATCCAGCTGGCGATCTCCCGCACCCGCGAGTACGACGCCGACGAGGACGGCGCGCGCCTGACGGGCGACCCGCTGGCGCTGGCCTCGGCGCTGCGCAAGCTGGAGCTGGGGACCCGCCAGCTGCCCCTGCCGCCGGAGCGCGAACTGGTCAACTCCAGCCACATGATGATCGCGAACCCGTTCCGCGGGCAGGGGGTGGCGAAGCTGTTCTCCACCCACCCGCCCATGGCCGAGCGCATCGCGCGCCTGGAGGCCCTGGCCGGCTACCGGCGCTGAGGGCCCGCCGGGCTCAGGCGAAGCGCTGCTCCAGCCAGGCCCGGAACAGCGGGACGACCGGCCCGTCGGGGTCCTTGGCGTCGTCGTGGCCCGCGCCCTCGACGAGCTGGACCTCCACGGTGTCCCCGGCCCGCGTCACCGCGTCGGCGAAGAACTGCGTCTGGGACACCGGCACGACCTCGTCGGCCAGCCCCGCCCCCGCGAACAGCGGCATGCCGTAGGGCGCGCGCAGCGAGGGGTCGCCGTAGGCGAACCGGTCCGGCTGCTGGTCGGGCAGGCCCCCGAACAGCGCCTCCACGAGGTCGTTCTCGCCGTAGTCCACCGAGGGGTGCAGGACCCCCGCCAGCGAGGCGGCCAGCGCGGGGGTCACCCGCGGGTCCGCCGAGGGCTGGCCCGCGGCGAGGGTGTGCCGCGCGGCCGCCCACATCGCCAGGTGCCCGCCCGCGGAGTGCCCGACGTAGGCGATGCGGTCCGTCGGCAGCGAGAACTCCTCGGCCGCCTCCAGCGCCAGGTCGACGGCCGAGCCGGTGTCGGTGAACGTCCCGGGCCAGCCGCCGTTCTGCCCGAAGCCGCGGTAGTCGACGTTGAGCGTGGGGTACCCCCGCCGCACGAAGTCGCTCACCAGGCCGTTCACGTCCCGGCGGTCGTTGGTGTCGTCCCAGCCCCCGCCGTGCACGACGACGACGAGGAACCCCGCGTGGTCGCCCGCGGGCATCCACAGGTCGGACGTCTGCCGGTAGTGCTCGCCGTAGCTGAACGCCGTCAGCTGGTCCCGGGACAGCCCGTCGGGCACGAACGTGTCGTCGGTCGCTGGGTCGGGGTCCCCCGACGACGGGGACGGGCTCGTGCCGCCCGTCGCGGTCGCGGTGGGCGCCGCCTCCTCGTCCCCGCCGCCGCAGCCGGCCAGCACGCCGCCGGCCACGCCGAGGCCCAGCAGCGCGCGCCGCCTCACCGGTAGTTGACGAACTGCAGCGCCACGTCGAGGTCGGCGCCCTTGAGCAGCGCGATGACCTCCTGCAGCTCGTCGCGGCTCTTGGAGGTGACGCGCATCTCGTCGCCGGTGATCTGGGTCTTGACGCCCTTGGGGCCCTGGTCCCGGACGATCTTGCCGATCTTCTTGGCCACGTCCTGGGCCAGGCCCTCCTTGAGCCCGGCGGTGATCCGGTACTCCTTGCCGGACTGGACGGGCTCGGACAGGTCCAGGACCTTCAGCGAGACCCCGCGCTTGACCAGCTTGGTCTGCAGGACGTCCAGGACGGCGTTCACGCGGTCCTCGGAGCTGGCGACCATGACGATCGACTCGCCGCTCCAGCGGACGTCGGCACCGACGCCCTTGAAGTCGTAGCGCTGGGCGATCTCCTTCGCGGCCTGGTTGAGGGCGTTGTCGACCTCCTGGCGGTCGACCTTGCTGACGACGTCGAACGACGAGTCGCTGGGCACGCGGGGTCCTCCTGGGGCGGTTCGTGGGATCTCGGTTTCCGAGGAGCGCCTCGGGCTTGCTATGGTCTCACCCGTCACCAGCTCGCTGGTGGCACTGGCGGGTTGCCCGAGCGGCCAAAGGGAGCGGATTGTAAATCCGCCGGCGTAGCCTACGTTGGTTCGAATCCATCACCCGCCACGTCGCGAGTCGCGACCCGGTGCTCGTCCTGAGCACCGGGTCGTGGCGTGTAAGGTCGTCACAGGCCGTGCACGCGGCAGTACAGCAAGCAGCAGTGCCCCGATAGCTCAGTGGTAGAGCACTTCCTTGGTAAGGAAGAGGTCTCGAGTTCAATCCTCGATCGGGGCTCGCAGCCGGCGGCCTCCGCCGGACGCACGGCGGGGTAGCTCAGTTGGTAGAGCAAGCGGCTCATAATCGCTGTGTCGCCGGTTCAAGTCCGGCCCTCGCTACAGCGCACGACACGTCCCGAGCGGTCGCCCCCTGGGCGGCCGCTCGTCGCACGTTCGGGCGCGGCGCGCTGGTCGCGTACCCTGGTACGCGGATCGGCGGCGCACTCGACCGCCCGCAGTACGACGACACTGAGGAAGAGGCACCCGCCGTGGCCAAGACCACCGACGTCCGCCCCAAGATCACCATGGCTTGCACCGAGTGCAAGGAGCGGAACTACATCACCAAGAAGAACCGTCGGAACGACCCCGACCGTCTCGACCTGGCGAAGTTCTGCCCGCGCTGCGGCAAGAAGACCACGCACCGCGAGACCCGCTGACCCACCGTCCCGATCGGGGAGACCGCACCGCTGTGACGACCGTCAGCGTCGACGAGTCCTTCACCGGGCGCGTCTACCCCCCGAACGGCACGACCACGGTGACCGCCGACGCGGTCCGGGCCTTCGCCCGGGCCGTGCGGGCGGCCCACCCCAGCCACCACGACGCCGAGGCCGCCCGCGCGCTCGGGCACCGCGACGTCGTGGCCCCGCCCACCTTCGCGGTCACGCTGGCCCAGGCCGCCGAGGCGCAGTTCATCACCGACCCGGCCGCCGGCATCGACTTCTCCCGCGTCGTGCACGGCGAGGAGCGGTTCACCCACCACCGCCCGGTCGTCGCCGGCGACGAGCTGGCCGCCGAGGTCCACGTCGACCGCGTCCGCGTCGTGCGCGGCAACGCCATGGTGACCACCCGCACCGAGCTCACCCTGACCGACGGCACCCCGGTGACGACCGTGACGTCGACGCTCGTGGTGCGCGCGGAGGAGGAGGCGTGAGCGTGGAGGACGTGCAGGTCGGCACCGAGCTGCCCCTGGCCCGCTACGAGCTCTCCCGCGAGGACCTCGCCGCGTACGCCGAGGCCTCGGGGGACCGCAACCCCATCCACCTCGACGAGGCGACCGCGCGGTCCGTGGGCCTGCCCGACGTCATCGCCCACGGGATGCTGACCATGGGCCTGGCCGGCACCGTCGTCGCCGACTGGGCGGGCGACCCGACCCGGGTCCTGTCCTTCGGCACGAAGTTCACCGCCCCCGTCGTCGTGCCCGCCGACGCCCCCGCGGTCGTCGAGGTCACCGGCACGGTCGTGGCCCTCGACCCCGCCGCCGGCACCGCCGAGGTCGACCTCACCGTCACCAGCGCCGGCGCCAAGGTCCTCACCCGCGCCCGAGCGGTCGTCGGGCTCACGTGAGCGCCCCCTCGCCCGCAGCCCTGCGCGCGAGGACGGCCGTCTACGCGGCCTTCGTGCTCAACGGCTTCACCTTCGCCTGCTGGGTCTCCCGCATCCCCTCGGTGCGCGACACCCTCGGCCTGAGCCCCGGCCGCCTCAGTCTGCTGCTGCTGGCCCTGTCCGTCGGCTCCGTCGTGGCGATGCCGCTGGCGGGGGCCGTCGTCCTGCGCATCGGCCGCTCCCGCACCGTCCTGGCCGGCGCGGCGACCGTGGCCCTGGGGACGTCCCTGGTCGCCCTCGCCGTCGACGGGCTGCGCAGCGCGCCGCTGGCCGCCCTGGGCCTGCTGCTCCAGGGCGCGGGGACGGCCAGCTGGGACGTCGCCATGAACGTCGAGGGCACCGTCGTCGAACGCCGGCTGGACCGGGCGATCATGTCCCGCTTCCACGCCGGGTACAGCTTCGGCACCGTCGTGGCCGCGGGCGTGGGCGTGGGGCTGCTCGCCGTCGGGGTGCCCACGTGGGCCCACCTGCTGGCCGCGGCCGCGCTCGCCCTGGGCGGGGCGCTCGTCGCCACCCGGGCCTTCCTGCCCGACGAGGCGCCGTCCGAGCAGGCCTCCCGCGGCGGGATCCCGCTGCGCCGGGCCTGGACCGAGCCCCGGACGCTGCTCATCGGCGTCATGGTCCTGGGGATGGCCTTCGTCGAGGGCACCGCCAACGACTGGCTCGCCGTCGGGCTGGTCGACGGGCACGGCGTCAGCCACTCCGTGGGGGTCGCCGGGTTCGCGGTCTTCGTGACCTGCATGACGGTGGGCCGCCTGCTGGGTCCGGTCGTGCTGGCGCGGTGGCCGCGCGTGGCCGTGCTGCGCGCCTGCGCCGCCCTCGCCGTCGTGGGGGTCCTCGTCTTCGTCCTGTCGCCCTCGGTGGTCGGGGCCGTCGCCGGCGCCGCGCTGTGGGGGGTCGGGGCCGCCCTGGGGTTCCCCGTGGGCATGACCGCCGCGGCCGACGAGGAGGTCAACGCGGCCGTCCGCGTCAGCGTCGTCTCCTCCGTCGGCTACACCGCCTTCCTCGCCGGGCCGCCGGTCCTGGGCTTCCTCGCCGACCACGTCGGCGTCCTGGACGCCGTCACGGCGGCCGCGGTCATGTCGGCCCTCGCGCTCGCCGTCTCGGGCGCGGCGGCCCCCCACCACGCGGGTGTGGAGCTCGGCCGGGGCAAGGTGTCCTCGTGACCTCCCTGGCCGACCTGACCACCCTGCGCGTCGGTGGCCCCGCCACCCGCCTCGTCGAGGCCCGCTCCGAGGCCGAGCTCGTCGAGGCCGTCTCCGCCGCCGACGCCGCGGGGGAGCCCCTGCTGCTCGTCGCGGGCGGCTCGAACCTGCTCGTGGCCGACGAGGGCTTCGCCGGCACCGTCGTGCACGTCGCCACGCAGGGCCTGCGGGTGTCCTCCGAGGACGCCTGCGGCGGGGGCGTGGTGACGGCCGCGGCCGGGCACCGCTTCGACGACTTCGTCGCGGTGGCCGTCGAGCGCGGCTGGGGCGGGGTGGAGGCGCTGTCCGGCATCCCCGGCAGCGTCGGGGCCACCCCCGTGCAGAACGTCGGCGCCTACGGCCAGGAGGTCGCCCAGACGGTCGAGACCGTCCGCACCTGGGACCGCGTCGAGCGGCGGCAGCGGACGTTCGTGGCCGCCGAGCTGGCCTTCGGCTACCGCACGTCGCTGCTGAAGACCTCGCGCGTGGCGCTGGCCGGCCCGCACCCCGAGAGCCGGTACGTCGTGCTCGACGTGACGTTCCAGTTCCCGCTGCGCACCCCGCCGGTCCGCTACCCCGAGCTCGCCCGGCGCCTGGGCGTCGAGGTCGGCGCGGTCGCCCCGGCGCGCGAGGTCCGCGCGGCCGTCCTGGAGCTGCGCGCGAGCAAGGGCATGGTCTGGGACCCGGCCGACCGCAGCGACCACGACACGTGGAGCGCCGGCTCGTTCTTCACCAACCCCGTGCTGAGCGTGGACGACGCCGCGCGGCTGCCCGCCGACGCCCCGCGCTTCCCCGCCGGGGATGGGCTCGTCAAGACGTCCGCGGCGTGGCTCATCGACCGCGCCGGCTTCGGCAAGGGGTACGGCGCGCCGGGCCCGGCGACGCTGTCCACCAAGCACACCCTGGCCCTGACCAACCGCGGCGACGCGCGCGCCGCGGACCTGCTGGCCCTGGCCCGCAGCGTCGTCGACGGCGTGGAGCGGGAGTTCGGCGTCCGGCTCGTCAACGAGCCGGTGCTCGTCGGGGCGACTCTCTAGTCCGGCCCACGCTCTCCAGCGCCGCCCGCACGACGTCGAGCGCCTGGTCGGGGGACAGCCCCGAGCTCAGGGCGCGCTCCACGAAGCCCTCGGCCGCCCAGCGCACGTCCTCCTCGACGCTGACCCGGGCCGCGACGACCGTCCCGGTGCGCCGCCGGGAGACGACGGTGCCGGCGAGCTCCAGCTCCCGGTAGGCGCGCTGGACCGTGCCGACGGCCAGGCCGAGGTCGGCGGCCAGCGCCCGGGCCGCGGGCAGGCGGTCACCCTCGGCCAGCGCGCCGGTGGTGACCAGCGCCGTGACCTGCTCACGCAGCTGCTCGTAGGCGGGGACGGCGGAGCGGGTGTCGACGACGACGCGCAGCTCGCTCACCGGGCCACCTCCGGACGGCCGACCCCGCGGGCGGGGACGAGCAGGACGGCGAGGGCGAGCAGGGCGAGCAGGCCGCCGAGGACCGCGAACCCCGCGGCGAACCCGTTCCAGACGGGGCCGACGGCGTCCGTCCAGACGGTCGTGCCGCCCACCTGCACGCCGCTGCGGCCGCCGACGCCGTGCGCGGTCGTCCCCCCCAGGAAGAGCAGGGCCCCCGTGGTGCCGAGGACCGCGGCGGTCGAGAAGCGCAGGGCCCGGTGGGCGGCGGCCCGGCGCAGCGACCCGTCCGTCCGCGCGTCGGCCCCGGCCACCGCGGGGCGCCGGGGGACGCGCAGCAGCACCCACCACGTGAGGGCGGCGGCGAGCGCCGCGGCCAGAGCGGTCGGTGCGGCGTAGAACGGCCCGGGGAAGGGGCTGGCGCTGCCGCCGCCGCCGGGCGCGGAGATCGCCCGGCCGGAGTCGTCGCTGAGCACGGTCCCCGCCAGGCACGTCGCCCAGAGGAGCCCGCAGGAGAGCAGGAACAGCACGACCATCCCCCGGGGGGCGTCCTGGCGGACGGTGCGCACCGCCAGCCGCGCCGAGCGCACCCGCTGCGCCGGCCGCGGCCAGCTCAGCTCCCCGACGAGCAGCACCGCGGCGTGCACGGCGGCCCCCGCGAGCGGGGCCACGGCGATGAGCTGGCCCTGCCGCAGGCCGGTGCCGAGCGCCGAGACCGCCAGCAGGGGCAGGGCCACGGCCAGCACGACCGCGAGGCCGGCGACCGCGGCCCCCCGGCGCCGGGCCCGTACGACGGGGACCGTCAGCTCGGCCGAGGGGACCCTGCGGGCGAGCAGCACGAGGCCGACGACGGACCCGGCGAGCAGGAACAGGGTCAACGGCAGCACGACGACAGCGGGTCCGGACACGTCGGCCTCCCGAGGATCAATGAATCAACTCATTGAGTCAATCACACCGCGAGGGCCCGTGTCCCGTCCTCGGCCGGCAGCGCCAGCCAGTCGTCCACCGCGGCGTGCAGCTCCCGCTTGACCGCCTCCGGGGCCCGGGAGGCGCTGACCGACGCCTTCGCGAGCGCCGCGAGCCCGGCGTCGTCGAACCCGTGGTCCTCCCGCGCGCTGCGGTACTGCGCCGCCAGCCGCGGCCCGAACAGCAGGGGGTCGTCGGCGCCCAGGGCCACCGTCGCCCCCGCCGACACCAGCCGCCGCAGCGGGACCCGCGCCAGGTCGGGGTAGACGCCGAGGGACACGTTGCTCGTGGGGCACACCTCCAGCGCGACACCGCCCCGGACGAGGCGGTCGAGCACGGCGGGGTCCTCGCCGCTGCGCACGCCGTGCCCGAGGCGGTCCGGGCGCAGGGCCTGCAGCGTCGCATCGACGTGGGCCGGGCCCAGCAGCTCCCCGGAGTGGGGCACGCAAGCCAGGCCCGCGGCGCGCGCGATGTCGAAGGCCCCGGCGAACTCAGCGGTGTCCCCGCGCCGCTCGTCGTTGGACAGCCCGAACCCGACGACGGCCCCGGCGCCCTCCCCGGCGTACCGGGCGGCCAGGCGGGCCAGCGTGCGGGCGTCCAGGGGGTGCCGGACCCGGCTGGCGGCCACGACGACGGCGACCGTGGTCCCGGTGAGCGCGCTGGCGTCCCGGGCCGCCTGCAGGACGATCTCCAGGGCCGGGGTCAGACCGCCGACGTGCACCGCGTAGGACGTCGGGTCGACCTGCAGCTCCAGCCAGCGCGACCCCTCCGCGGCGTCGTCGGCCGCCGCCTCCAGGACGATGCGCCGCATGTCGTCGGCCGTGCGCACGCAGGCCCGGGCGGCGTCGTAGAGCCGCTGGAAGCGGAACCAGCCGCGCTCGTCCGGCGACAGCGTGACCATGGTCTGCGAGCTCAGCGTCGCGGGCAGCCGCGTGCCGTGGCGGTCGGCGAGCTCGAGCAGCGTGCCGGGGCGCATCGAGCCCGTGAAGTGCAGGTGCAGGTGGGCCTTCGGGAGCGTCTCGACCGGTCGCGTCACGCTCCGTGAGTCTGCCAGGACACCGCGTGCGGTGCCCTGTCCCCGGGGACCGGGGAGCGCCGGCTCAGGACGGCGGCGGCAGCAGCCCGCGCTGGATGGCCACCGTCACGGCGTGCGTGCGGTCGTCCACCCCCAGCTTGGCGAAGGCCCGCAGCAGGTGGGTCTTGACCGTGGCCTCCCCGATGAACAGCTCCCGGCCGACCTCGGCGTTCGTCGCCCCGCGCGCGACGGCCGCGAGCACCTCCAGCTCCCGGCGCGTCAGCGTCTCCTGGGCGGTGGCGCGCAGGCGGGCCATCAGCCGGGCCGCCACCGGCGGGGCCAGCACCGTCTCCCCCCGCGCCGCGGCCCGCACGGCGTCGGCCAGCTGGGCCAGCGGGGTGTCCTTCAGCAGGTACCCCGTGGCGCCCGCCTCCACGGCCCGCACGATGTCGGCGTCGGTCTCGTAGGTCGTCAGGACCAGGACGTGCACCGACGGGTGCTCCCGGCGGATGCGCCCGGTGGCCGCGGCCCCGTCCCCGCCGGGCATCCGCAGGTCCATGAGGACCACGTCGGGCAGCAGCCGGCGGACCTGCTCGACCGCCTCGTGGCCGTCCCCGGCCGTCCCGACGACCTCCAGGTCGTCGGTCGTGGCCAGCAGGCCCTCGAGCCCGCGGCGCACGACGGGGTGGTCGTCGACGACCAGGACCCGGGTGCTCACGCGTCCGTCTCCGCCGGTCCCCACGGCACCGCGATCCGCAGCCGGGTCCCGCTGCCGGGCGCGCCGGCGACCTCGAACACCCCGCCGGCCTCCTCGACGCGTCGCCGCATCCCGGCCAGGCCGAACCCGCTGGCCCCGCTGACGTCGGCGGGGGCGATGCCCACCCCGTCGTCGCGGACCTCCAGCGTCGCCGTCGTGCCGTCGGTCCGCAGGACGACGTGCGCGCTGCGCGCCCCGGCGTGCTTGCGGACGTTGCCCAGCGCCTCCTGGGCGGCCCGCAGCAGCACCACCTGCTGCGCCTTCGGCAGGGCCGCGGGGTCGGCGCCGGTCACGACGACCCCGACGTCGACGCCGCTCTCCCGGGAGACCCGCTCGGCCAGCCGGTGCAGCGCCCCGGCCAGCGCACCGGGCCCCTCCAGCTCCACGGGGCTCAGGGCCGCCACCAGCGTCCGGGCCTGCGCCAGCCCGGCGCGGGCGGCGTCCTCGATGACGCTCAGCTGCCCGCGGGTGGGCTCCTCGGCGGCCGCGGCCGCCGTCTGGGCCAGCAGCACGATGCCCGTGAAGCCCTGGGCGAGGGTGTCGTGGATGTCGGCCGCCAGCCGGGCCCGTTCGGTGGCGACCCCCGCCTGGTGGTGGGCGGCGGCCAGCTCCGAGCGGGTGCTCTCCAGCTCGGCGATCAGCTCGGCGCGCTCGGCGCTCTGCGCCACCACCCGCGAGATCCAGAGCCCCAGGGTGCAGGTGAAGGCCACCGACACCAGCATCGAGACGGCGACGTCCAGGGTCTCGGCGCTGCGCCCGTGGCCGGCCGAGAGGCCGACCAGGCCGGCCACGGCCGTCGCGGCCGTCCACGCGCACCCCTCCCGGCGGGAGTCGGTGAAGAACCACGCCTGCGGGAAGGCCATGAAGAGCAGGAAGTCCAGCTCCGGCGCGCACGCCAGGGCCGCCCCCAGCGCCACGACCTCGACCCCGAGGTAGGCACGTGCGCGGCGGTCGCGCGCCCGCGCCCCGGGGACCCCCAGGAGGGCGTAGGCCAGCACGACCGCGGCGAGGGCCGCGGCGGCCCCGGCGCGCCGGGGGTCGTGCGAGAGGACGAGGACGACGGCGGCGATGAGCACGAACGCCGCGAACGCCGCGTGCCAGCCGGGGATGCTGCGGACCCACCACGAGGTGGCCCCGGCGGGCGTGCCGGGGCTCCAGCGTGCGGGGCGGGTGCGGGTGCGCACGTCCACATGGTGCCGCGTCCGGGCCCCGCGGGCGGGGGTGCGGGTCAGCGCACCTCGGCGAGCAGCTGCTGGACCCGCTCCACGCCGGTCACCAGGTCGGCGTCGGCCAGGGCGTAGGACAGGCGCAGGAACCCGCTGGGGCCGAACGCCTCGCCGGGGACGACGGCCACCTCGGCCTCGGTGAGGACCAGCTCGGCCAGCACGGCCGAGGAGGTGATCTCGCGCCCGCGCAGCGACTTCCCGATGAGCTCCTCGACGCTGGGGTAGGCGTAGAACGCCCCCTGCGGCAGCGGGCACCGGACGCCCTCGATCGCGTCGAGCATCGAGACCATCAGCCGCCGGCGCCGGTCGAAGGCCTCGCGCATGCGCACGACGGCGGTCAGGTCGCCCGTGAGGGCCTGCACGGCCGCGCGCTGGGAGACGTTGGCGACGTTGGAGGTCAGGTGCGACTGCAGGTTGGCCGCGCCCTTGACCACGTCGGCCGGGGCGATCATCCAGCCCACCCGCCAGCCCGTCATGGCGTAGGTCTTGGCGACGCCGTTGAGGACGATCGTCGTGTCGGCGAGCTCGGGCACCTCCGCGACGACGGGGGCGGCCCGCACGCCGTCGTACACCAGGTGCTCGTAGATCTCGTCGGTGACGACCCAGACGCCGTGCTCCAGCGCCCACTGCCCGATCGCCCGGACCTCCTCGGGGGAGTACACGGCGCCGGTGGGGTTGGAGGGGGAGTTGAGCAGCAGGGCCTTGGTGCGCGGCGTGCGCGCGGCCTCGAGCTGGTCGACGGTCACCTTGTAGCCCTGGTCGAGCCCGGCGAACACCTCGACGGCGACGCCGCCGGCCAGCCGCACGGCCTCGGGGTAGGTCGTCCAGTAGGGGGCCGGCAGCAGCAGCTCGTCGCCGGTGTCCAGGATCGCCGCGAAGGCCTCGTAGACGGCCTGCTTGCCGCCGTTGGTCACCAGCACCTGGCCGGGGGAGACCTCGTACCCGCTGTCGCGCAGCGTCTTCGCGGCGATGGCCTCCCTGAGGGCGGGCAGCCCGGCCGCGGGGGTGTAGCGGTGGTTGGCGGGGTCCTGGCAGGCGGCGACGGCGGCGTCGACGATCTCCTGCGGCGTGGGGAAGTCCGGCTCGCCCGCGCCGAAGCCGATGACCGGGCGGCCGGCGGCCTTCAGCGCCTTCGCCTTCGCGTCCACCGCCAGGGTCGCCGACTCGGCGATGCCCGCGACGCGGGCGGAGAGGCGGTCGCGGGAGGTCTGGGGACTCGTCTGCGCGGTCACGAAGGTCATCCTTCCACCCCGCCCCGCCGACCCGCTCCGGCGCACTGGTTCGACTCCCGCCCCTCCCGTCACCTATGGTGGTCGCTGGCGGTCCTCGCACCGCCAGCGTTGAAGCACGTGGTGGAGCACACCCCGCCGGGGTGGCCGAGCCGTGTGAAGGGCAGTGGCGCAATTGGTAGCGCACCGGTCTCCAAAACCGGCGGTTGTGGGTTCGAGTCCCTCCTGCCCTGCGAGCACCACCCGTGTTCCGGGGACACCCGGCGCACGTCCGTAGACGGCGAGCAACAGAAGCGGGGCAGCCCGAGGTGAGCCAGACGACGAAGGCCGCGGCGCAGCCCGCCGAGGCCAGGAAGCGCACCGGCCTGCTGCTGTTCCTGCGCCAGGTCATCGAGGAGCTGCGCAAGGTCGTCTGGCCCGGCCGGCGCCAGCTGCTCAGCTACACCGGCGTCGTCCTCGTCTTCGTCGTCGTGATGATGCTCTTCGTCTCCTTGCTGGACTACGGCATCGGCAAGCTCATCCTGCTGGTGTTCGGGTCCTGACGAGCGTCGGTGCGCACCAGTCCGGTGCGCGTGTGTCCCGGATACTGAAGGAAGCAGGTCAGCACGTGTCGGAGCAGTGGGGTCCCTCGGACGACGACCAGTCGGACGAGCAGTTCGTCGCGACCCGGTCCTACGACGCCGACGACGTCCGTGACGACGTCGAGGCGGACGCCGAGGCCGCCGACGAGCAGGCCGCTGACACCGCCGGCACGCCCGTCGGCGACGTCCTGGGCGCGCCCGAGGGCGAGGAGGCCGCCGACGTCGACGAGCCCCTCGTGGCCGACGACGCCGCGGCCGACGACGCTGGTGAGGCTGCCGAGGACGGGGACGCCCCCGAGCGCGAGGCCCTGGACCCCGGCGAGGGTGACCTCGACGAGGCCGAGGAGTTCCGCAAGAAGCTGCGCCGCCAGCCCGGTGAGTGGTTCGTCATCCACTCCTACGCCGGGTACGAGAACCGCGTGAAGACCAACCTCGAGACGCGCATGACGTCCCTCAACATGGAGGACTACATCTTCCAGGTCGAGGTGCCCATGGAGGAGGTCGTCGAGGTCAAGAACGGCCAGCGCAAGAACGTCCGCCGCGTCCGCATCCCCGGCTACGTCCTGGTCCGCATGGACCTGACCGACGAGTCGTGGGGCGCCGTGCGGCACACCCCGGGGGTCACCGGCTTCGTCGGCAACACCCACCAGCCGGTCCCGCTGTCGCAGGACGAGATCTTCTCGATGCTGGCCCCGACGCTGACGCCCAAGCCCGCCAAGGCCGGCGAGAAGGCCGCCTCGGGCGGCACGGCGACGGCCGCCCCGGCCCGGGTCGTGGACTTCGAGGTCGGCGAGTCCGTCACGGTCATGGAGGGCCCCTTCGAGACCCTCCCGGCGACTATCTCGGAGATCTCCGCCGACCGGCAGAAGCTCACCGTGCTCGTCTCGATCTTCGGCCGCGAGACGCCCGTCGAGCTCAACTTCAACCAGGTCGCCAAGATCTGACGCCTCCGCGCTCTCCCAGGACCCCCTGACCCGCAACGGGTCAGGGGGTCCTGTCGTCGCCGATTTCGGGCCTGCGAGCCGCGGCCGTAGACTGGACGACGGCCTCCAACCACTCGTCGCCCGAACCGCGGGCACCGAAGGGCCGTTCACGTCGAAGCGAAAGGGATGGCGCATGCCCCCCAAGAAGAAGGTCGCCGGTCTCATCAAGCTCCAGATCAAGGCCGGTCAGGCGACCCCGGCCCCGCCGATCGGCCCCGCGCTCGGTCAGCACGGCGTGAACATCATGGAGTTCTGCAAGGCGTACAACGCGCAGACCGAGGCCCAGCGCGGCAACGTCATCCCGGTCGAGATCACGGTCTACGAGGACCGCTCGTTCACCTTCATCACCAAGACCCCGCCGGCCGCCGAGCTCATCAAGAAGGCCGCGGGCGTGGAGAAGGGCTCCGGCGAGCCCCACGTGAAGAAGGTCGCCAACCTGACCCAGGCCCAGGTCCGCGAGATCGCCGAGCAGAAGCTCCAGGACCTCAACGCCAAGGACGTCGACATGGCCGCGCGGATCATCGCCGGCACCGCCCGCTCCATGGGCATCACCGTCTCCGACTGAGCACCCGCTCGGCCGGTCCCAGTGGCAGGGCCCGCGCGGCCCGTCCGACCACGACCTCCCCGCACGAAGGAGAAGCAGTGAAGCGCAGCAAGGCCTACCGCGCCGCCGTCGAGAAGATCGACGCCGACGAGCTGTACGCCCCTCTCGACGCCGTGAAGCTGGCGCGCGAGACCTCGACCGTGAAGTACGACGCGACCGTCGAGGTGGCCTTCCGCCTCGGCGTCGACCCCCGCAAGGCCGACCAGATGGTCCGCGGCACGGTCAACCTCCCGCACGGCACCGGCAAGACCGCCCGCGTGCTGGTCTTCGCCGTCGGTGACCGCGCCGCCCAGGCCGAGGCCGCCGGCGCCGACATCGTCGGTGGCGACGAGCTCATCGACGAGGTGGCCAAGGGCCGTCTCGACTTCGACGCCGCCGTGGCGACCCCGGACCTCATGGGCAAGGTCGGCCGTCTGGGCAAGGTGCTGGGCCCCCGTGGCCTCATGCCGAACCCGAAGACCGGCACCGTGACCATGGACGTCGCCAAGGCCGTCACGGAGATCAAGGGCGGGAAGATCGAGTTCCGCACCGACAAGCACGCCAACCTGCACTTCATCATCGGCAAGGCGTCCTTCAGTGACGACCAGCTCGTCGAGAACTACGCCGCCGCCCTCGACGAGGTGCTGCGCCTGAAGCCGTCGTCGTCCAAGGGTCGTTACCTGAAGAAGGCCACGATCACCACGACGATGGGCCCGGGCGTCCCGGTGGACCCGGCGCTGACCCGCGGTCTGACCAGCGAGGCCACCAGCGCCTGACCCGGCGCACGAGCACGACCCGCAGGGGCGGGATCCCGGGAGGGGTCCCGCCCCTGCGGCGTGCCGGCGGGCTCCCGCGCCCCCGCGGGGCGCCGGCCGCCCCGCGCGTGGCGGCAGCACCCCGTGACGGCGTGTACCCTTGACGAGTACCGAAGACCGCCGGTCGCCGTCTCCTCCCGGGGGCGGCAGAAGGTCCCGTGCACACGGGCGACCTGCGCAGGTGAGCAAGAGCATCGAGAGCCAGACCTTCGACGCCCCGTGCCGCGCCTGCGCCGGGGCGTTCCGTGCGTCCAGGGCCTGACCGGCCCCCCGAGACGAAGGAAGGAGGGCACTCGTGCCGAAACCCAGGAACATCGCGGCCGTGAAGGAGATCACGGCCCTGTTCGAGGCGTCCAACGCCGCCGTGCTCACCGAGTACCGGGGGTTGTCCGTTGCGCAGATCACCAACCTGCGCAAGGCGCTGGGTCCTGACACGACCTACGCGGTCCTCAAGAACACGCTGACCAGCATCGCTGCGAAGGAAGCCGGCGTCACGGCTTTCGAGGGGAAGCTGTCCGGCCCCTCCGCGATCGCCTTCATCACCGGTGACCCGGTCGAGGCGGCCAAGGGTCTGCGTGACTTCGCGAAGGCCAACCCCCAGCTGATCGTCAAGAGCGGCATGCTCGACGGCCGTGCGATCAGCGCCGAAGAGGTCACGGCCCTGGCCGACCTGGAGTCCCGCGAGGTCCTCCTGGCCAAGGTCGCCGGCGTCCTCAAGGCGTCCCAGTCCAAGGCCGCGGCCCTGTTCCAGGCGCCGCTGTCGAAGACCGTCCGCACCGTGGAAGCGTTGCGGGAGAAGCAGGCCGGCGCCGAAGCTGCCTGATCCCCGGATCAGCGCGGCTCCGCACCGACCACACCACCCGCCCGCAGGCGCCCACCTGCGGATCACCCCAGCACAGGAAGGACCGCCACCATGGCGAAGCTCAGCACCGAAGAGCTCATCGACGCGTTCAAGGAACTGACCCTGATCGAGCTCTCCGAGTTCGTGAAGCAGTTCGAAGAGGTCTTCGACGTCACCGCCGCGGCCCCCGTGGCCGTCGCCGCCGCCGGTGTCCCCGGCGCGGCCGCTCCGGTCGAGGACGAGAAGGACGAGTTCGACGTCGTCCTGACCGCCGCCGGCGACAAGAAGATCGGCGTCATCAAGGAGGTCCGCGCGCTGACCTCCCTCGGCCTCAAGGAGGCCAAGGACCTCGTCGACGGCGCCCCCAAGCCCGTCCTCGAGAAGGTCAACAAGGAGACCGCCGAGAAGGCGAAGGCGCAGCTCGAGGGCGCCGGCGCCACCGTCGAGCTCAAGTGATCGCCGCCCCGGTCTGACCGGGGCAGCTCGCCGCAGGGGCGGCCGGACACCCGTCCGGCCGCCCCTGCGGCGTCGTGGGCGGGTCCGGAGGGGGCCGGACGGGGGAGCCCGGCGTCCACAGGTCGGGGAGTCGCCTTGACGCGACCGCCGCGGCGGAGCATCCTCATCACCGGTTGTCCTCGACTCCCGACCCGCCGACAACGACGTCGTCCCGGTCCCGAGTCCGCGGCCCAGGCTCTCCGAGCCGGGGGCTGGACAGGTGCGCCCGTAGCGGGTAACCTGCTGTTTTGCGCTGCCCACTGTCATATGGCCGGTCGTCGCCGTGGGAACGACCGAGTGGGACGGGGAGCGCACAACGTTCGCAGGCCCGTGGAAGGACCCCTCTTGGCTGCCTCGCGTCCAGCGTCCGCACCGAACAGCACCGGCACCACCGTCGTCGGCAACCAGTCGCCGCGCACCGTCTCCGGACGGTACTCCTTCGGCAAGATCCACGAACCGCTGGAGGTCCCCGACCTCCTCGCGCTGCAGACCGACAGCTTCGACTGGCTGCTCGGGAACAAGCGCTGGCAGGACCGGGTCGAGGCCTCCACCAACGGTGGGCTCGCCGTCCCGACCACCTCGGGTCTGGAGGAGATCTTCGAGGAGATCTCCCCGATCGAGGACTTCTCCGGCTCCATGTCGCTGTCGTTCCGCGACCACCGGTTCGAGCCGCCCAAGTACTCCCTGGACGACTGCAAGGAGCGCGACCTCACCTACGCCGCCCCGCTGTTCGTCACGGCGGAGTTCATCAACGGCAACACCGGTGAGATCAAGTCGCAGACGGTCTTCATGGGCGACTTCCCGCTCATGACCGACCGCGGCACCTTCGTCATCAACGGCACCGAGCGCGTCGTGGTGTCGCAGCTGGTCCGCTCGCCGGGCATCTACTTCGAGCGCGTCCCGGACAAGACGTCCGACCGCGACACGTGGACGGCCAAGATCATCCCGTCCCGCGGCGCCTGGCTCGAGTTCGAGATCGACAAGCGCGACACCGTCGGCGTCCGCATCGACCGCAAGCGCAAGCAGTCCGTCACGGTGCTGCTCAAGGCCCTGGGCTGGAGCGAGTCCCAGATCCGCGAGGAGTTCGCCGACTACGAGTCGATGATCTCCACCCTGGAGAAGGACCACACCGCCGGTGTCGAGGACGCCCTCCTGGACATCTACCGCAAGCTGCGCCCGGGTGAGCCGCCGACGCAGGAGGCCGCGCGCAACCTGCTCGACAACCTCTACTTCAACCCCAAGCGCTACGACCTCGCCAAGGTCGGCCGCTACAAGGTGAACAAGAAGCTCGGCATGGAGGAGCCGCTGGACGCCAGCGTGCTCTCCGTGGACGACATCGTGTCCACCATCAAGTTCCTCGTGAAGCTGCACGCCGGCGAGACGTCCATGCCGGGCGTCAAGAACGGCCAGCCGGTCGACGTCCGCGTCGAGGTCGACGACATCGACCACTTCGGCAACCGCCGCCTGCGCAGCGTCGGCGAGCTCATCCAGAACCAGGTCCGCACGGGCCTGTCCCGGATGGAGCGCGTCGTGCGCGAGCGCATGACGACCCAGGACGTCGAGGCCATCACGCCGCAGACGCTGATCAACATCCGCCCCGTCGTGGCCTCCATCAAGGAGTTCTTCGGGACGAGCCAGCTGTCGCAGTTCATGGACCAGACCAACCCGCTCGCGGGTCTGACCCACAAGCGCCGCCTGTCGGCGCTGGGTCCCGGTGGTCTGTCCCGTGAGCGGGCCGGCATGGAGGTCCGCGACGTCCACCCGTCGCACTACGGCCGCATGTGCCCGATCGAGACCCCCGAGGGCCCGAACATCGGCCTCATCGGGTCGCTGTCCTCGTACGGCCGGATCAACCCGTTCGGCTTCATCGAGACGCCGTACCGGAAGATCGTCGACGGCAAGGTCTCCGACGACGTCGACTACCTGACGGCCGACGAGGAGGACGCCTTCGTCATCGCGCAGGCGAACGCCCCGCTGAACCCGGACGGCTCGTTCGCCGAGGCCCGCGTCCTGGTGCGCGCCAAGGGCGGTGAGACGGAGTTCGTCCCGAACTCCGACGTCGACTACATGGACGTCGCCGCCCGGCAGATGGTCTCCGTCGCGACCGCGATGATCCCCTTCCTCGAGCACGACGACGCCAACCGCGCGCTCATGGGCGCCAACATGCAGCGCCAGGCCGTGCCGCTGGTCAAGACCGAGGCCCCGCTCGTCGGCACCGGCATGGAGTTCCGCGCCGCCGTCGACGCCGGTGACGTGGTCGTGGCCACCAAGCCCGGTGTGGCGACGGAGGTCTCCGCGGACCTCATCACCGTGTCCAACGACGACGGCACGACGTCGGCCTACAAGGTCGCCAAGTTCCGCCGCTCCAACCACGGCACCGCCTACAACCAGCAGGTCGTCATCGACGAGGGCGCCCGCGTCGAGGTCGGCACCGTCCTCGCCGACGGCCCGTCCACCGACGGTGGCGAGATGGCCCTGGGCCGCAACCTGATGGTCGCCTTCATGCCGTGGGAGGGCCACAACTACGAGGACGCGATCATCCTGTCGCAGCGCCTCGTGCAGGACGACGTCCTGTCCTCGATCCACATCGAGGAGCACGAGGTCGACGCCCGCGACACCAAGCTGGGCCCCGAGGAGATCACGCGGGACATCCCGAACGTGGCCGAGGAGGTGCTGGCCGACCTCGACGAGCGCGGGATCATCCGCATCGGCGCCGAGGTCCGCGACGGCGACCTGCTCGTCGGCAAGGTCACGCCCAAGGGCGAGACCGAGCTGACGCCGGAGGAGCGCCTGCTGCGCGCCATCTTCGGCGAGAAGGCCCGCGAGGTCCGCGACACGTCGCTGAAGGTCCCCCACGGCGAGACCGGCACCGTCATCGGCGTCAAGGTCTTCGACCGCGACGAGGGCGACGAGCTGCCCCCGGGCGTGAACCAGCTGGTCCGCGTCTACGTGGCGAACAAGCGCAAGATCACCGACGGGGACAAGCTCGCCGGCCGTCACGGCAACAAGGGCGTCATCTCCAAGATCCTGCCCGTCGAGGACATGCCGTTCCTCGAGGACGGGACCCCGGTCGACGTCATCCTCAACCCGCTCGGCGTGCCGAGCCGGATGAACGTCGGGCAGGTCCTGGAGCTGCACCTGGGCTGGATCGCCAGCCGCGGCTGGGAGATCGAGGGCCAGCCGGACTGGGCGAAGCTCATCCCCGAGGAGATCCGCTCGGCGCCGGCCGGCTCCCGCATCGCGACCCCCGTCTTCGACGGTGCGCGCGAGGAGGAGATCACGGGTCTGCTGAGCTCGACGCTCAAGACGCGCGACGGCGACCGCCTCGTCCAGGGCGACGGCAAGGCGCGGCTGTTCGACGGCCGCTCCGGGGAGCCGTTCCCGGATCCGGTCTCGGTCGGCTACATGTACATCCTGAAGCTGCACCACCTGGTCGACGACAAGATCCACGCCCGCTCGACCGGCCCGTACTCGATGATCACCCAGCAGCCGCTCGGTGGTAAGGCGCAGTTCGGTGGTCAGCGCTTCGGCGAGATGGAGGTCTGGGCCCTGGAGGCCTACGGCGCCGCCTACGCCCTGCAGGAGCTGCTCACGATCAAGTCCGACGACGTCCTGGGCCGCGTGAAGGTCTACGAGGCGATCGTCAAGGGCGAGAACATCCCCGAGCCGGGCATCCCCGAGTCCTTCAAGGTGCTCATCAAGGAGATGCAGTCGCTGTGCCTGAACGTGGAGGTCCTCTCCTCCGACGGCATGGCCATCGAGATGCGCGACAGCGACGAGGACGTCTTCCGGGCGGCCGAGGAGCTGGGCATCGACCTGGCCCGGCGCGAGCCGAGCAGCGTCGAAGAGGTCTGACGGGTCCTCCGGCGGGGGAGGGGTTCTCCCCTCCCCGCCGGAGCCCGGACGGACAACGGGGCCCCGCGACGGGGTCCCTCGGATCAGTCAGACCTCGGAAGAACCTAGAGAAAGAAGATCACGTTGCTCGACGTCAACTTCTTCGACGAGCTGCGCATCGGGCTGGCCACTGCGGACGACATCCGCACGTGGTCGCACGGTGAGGTCAAGAAGCCCGAGACCATCAACTACCGCACCCTGAAGCCGGAGAAGGACGGGCTCTTCTGCGAGAAGATCTTCGGTCCCACCCGGGACTGGGAGTGCTACTGCGGCAAGTACAAGCGCGTCCGCTTCAAGGGCATCATCTGCGAGCGCTGCGGTGTCGAGGTCACGCGGGCCAAGGTCCGTCGTGAGCGCATGGGGCACATCGAGCTCGCCGCCCCCGTCACCCACATCTGGTACTTCAAGGGTGTCCCCAGCCGTCTGGGCTACCTGCTGGACCTGGCGCCGAAGGACCTCGAGAAGGTCATCTACTTCGCCGCCTACATGATCACCTCGGTCGACGAGGAGGGTCGCCAGCGCGACTTCGCCTCGCTCGAGGCGCAGATCGAGGTCGAGAAGCGCGAGGTCGAGAACCGTCGCGACGCCGACGTCGAGGCCCGCGCCAAGACGCTGGAGACCGACCTCGCCGAGCTCGAGGCCGAGGGGGCCAAGTCGGACGTGCGCCGCAAGGTGCGCGAGTCGGCCGAGCGGGAGATGGCGCAGATCCGCCGTCGCGCGGACACCGAGATCGACCGCCTGGCGACGATCTGGGACCGCTTCCGCACCCTGAAGGTCCAGGACCTCGAGGGTGACGAGGTGCTCTACCGCGCCATGCGCGAGCGCTTCGGCCTGTACTTCGAGGGCGGCATGGGCGCGGCGGCGCTGCAGAAGCGCCTGCAGAGCTTCGACCTGGAGGCCGAGGCAGAGTCGCTGCGCGAGACCATCGCCACGGGCAAGGGTCAGCGCAAGACGCGTGCGCTCAAGCGCCTCAAGGTCGTCTCGGCGTTCCTGACGACGCGCAACTCGCCCGACGGCATGGTCCTGGACTGCGTCCCGGTCATCCCGCCGGACCTGCGCCCGATGGTCCAGCTCGACGGTGGCCGCTTCGCCACCTCCGACCTGAACGACCTGTACCGCCGCGTCATCAACCGCAACAACCGGTTGAAGCGCCTCCTCGACCTCGGGGCTCCCGAGATCATCGTGAACAACGAGAAGCGCATGCTGCAGGAGGCCGTCGACGCGCTGTTCGACAACGGCCGCCGCGGCCGGCCGGTGACGGGCCCGGGCAACCGCCCGCTGAAGTCGCTGTCCGACATGCTCAAGGGCAAGCAGGGCCGGTTCCGCCAGAACCTGCTCGGCAAGCGCGTCGACTACTCGGGCCGTTCGGTCATCGTCGTCGGCCCGCAGCTGAAGCTGCACCAGTGCGGTCTGCCCAAGCAGATGGCCCTGGAGCTGTTCAAGCCCTTCGTCATGAAGCGGCTCGTCGACCTGTCGCACGCGCAGAACATCAAGTCGGCCAAGCGCATGGTCGAGCGCGCCCGCCCGGTGGTCTGGGACGTCCTGTCCGAGGTCATCACCGAGCACCCCGTGCTGCTCAACCGCGCGCCCACGCTGCACCGCCTGGGCATCCAGGCCTTCGAGCCGCAGCTGGTCGAGGGCAAGGCCATCCAGATCCACCCGCTCGTCTGCACCGCCTTCAACGCGGACTTCGACGGTGACCAGATGGCCGTGCACGTGCCGCTGTCGGCCGAGGCGCAGGCCGAGGCCCGCATCCTCATGCTGTCCTCGAACAACATCCTCAAGCCGGCGGACGGCCGTCCGGTGACCATGCCCACCCAGGACATGATCATCGGTCTGTACCACCTGACCGCCGACCGGGACGACGTCGAGGGCGTCGGCCGTCAGTTCTCCTCGCTGGCCGAGGCGATCATGGCGTTCGACGCGCGGCAGCTGCACCTGAACGCGAAGGTGAAGATCCGCCTGCAGGGTGTCGTGCCGGCCGAGGGCTGGACGCTGCCCGAGGACTGGAACGCCGGGGACGACCTCACGGTCGACACCACGCTGGGGCGCGCGCTCTTCAACGAGACGCTCCCGGTCGACTTCCGGTACGTGAACTCGGCCGTGGACAAGAAGCACCTGTCCGCGATCGTCAACGAGCTGGCCGAGAAGTACCCGAAGGTCCAGGTCGCGGCGGCCCTCGACGCCCTGAAGGAGGCCGGCTTCCGCTGGGCCACCCGCTCGGGCACGACCGTCTCGATCGCCGACGTGGTCGCGCCGCCGAACAAGCTCGCGATCCTGGAGACCTACGAGGCCAAGGCCGAGAAGGTCCAGCAGCAGTACGAGCGTGGTCTGATCACCGACGACGAGCGCCGTCAGGAGCTCATCGAGATCTGGACGCAGGCCACGAACGACGTCGCCAAGGACCTCGAGGCGGCCATGCCCAAGCACAACACCATCAACCGCATGGTGAGCTCGGGTGCGCGAGGCAACTGGATGCAGATGCGTCAGCTCGCCGGGATGCGCGGCCTCATGGCCAACCCGAAGGGCGAGATCATCCCGCGTCCGGTCAAGGCCTCGTTCCGCGAGGGCCTGACCGTGGGTGAGTTCTTCATCACCACGCACGGTGCCCGCAAGGGTCTGGCGGACACCGCGCTGCGGACCGCCGACTCGGGGTACCTGACCCGTCGTCTCGTGGACGTCTCCCAGGACGTCATCGTGCGCGAGGAGGACTGCGGCACCAGCCGCGGCCTGTCGATGCCGATCGCGGAGAAGGGTGCCGACGGCACCCTGCGCCGCCACGACGACGTCGAGACCAGCGTCTACGCCCGCACGCTGGCGACCGATGTGGTCGTCGACGGCGAGGTCGTGCTGGCCGCCGGCGCTGACCTCGGCGACGTGGTCATCGACGCCCTGGTCGCCCAGGGCGTGGAGAGCGTCAAGGTCCGCTCGGTGCTGACGTGCGAGTCGCGCGTCGGGACCTGCGCGCACTGCTACGGCCGCTCGCTGGCCTCCGGCAAGCTCGTCGACATCGGCGAGGCCGTCGGCATCGTCGCGGCCCAGTCGATCGGTGAGCCCGGCACGCAGCTGACGATGCGCACGTTCCACACCGGTGGTGCGGCCTCGGAGTCGGGTGACATCACGCACGGTCTGCCGCGCGTGGTCGAGCTCTTCGAGGCCCGGACCCCGAAGGGGAACGCGCCCATCTCCGAGGTGGCCGGCCGCGCTCGGATCGAGGAGACCGACAAGGGTCGCAAGATCGTCGTGACCCCCGACGACGGTGCGGAGGAGGTCGAGTACCCCGTCACGCGCCGTCAGCGCCTCCTGGTGGAGGACGGCACGCACGTCGAGGTCGGGCAGAAGCTCGTCCAGGGTGCCGTCGACCCCAAGCAGGTGCTGCGCATCCTCGGCCCGCGCCGGGTGCAGATGCACCTGGTCGACGAGGTGCAGGAGGTCTACCGCTCCCAGGGCGTGTCGATCCACGACAAGCACATCGAGGTCATCGTCCGCCAGATGCTCAAGCGGGTGACGATCATCGAGCAGAACGGCTCCGAGCTCCTGCCCGGTGAACTCGTCGAGCGCGCGCGCTTCGAGGAGGAGAACCGGCGGGTCATGGCCGAGGGCGGGCAGCCGTCCTCCGGCCGGCCCGAGCTCATGGGGATCACGAAGGCGTCGCTCGCGACGGACTCGTGGCTGTCCGCCGCCTCCTTCCAGGAGACGACCCGCGTCCTGACGAACGCGGCCATGGAGGGCAAGAGCGACCCGCTGCTCGGGCTCAAGGAGAACGTCATCATCGGCAAGCTCATCCCGGCCGGTACGGGGCTGCCCCGCTACCGCAACGTCCGGGTGGAGCCGACCGAGGAGGCCAAGGCGCAGATGTACTCGGTGCCCGGCTACGACGACGTGGACTACGCGCAGTTCGGCGTGGGCTCCGGCCAGGCCGTGCCGCTCGAGGAGTTCGACTACGGCAGCAGCGACTACCGCTGATCCGCCGATCCGGGCCGTCCCGCCCCCCTGCGGGGGAGCGGGGCGGCCCGTCCGCGGGCCCGCGTCCACCGCGACGGGCTCGTTTTGACCACTCAACAGCGCGGCGGGTAGTCTCGTGTCCGCTTGACACGAGCGCGCCCGCAACCAGGTGACCACACGTCATCCCCTGCGGGACCTCGACCGAACGACACGCCCGACCTCGTGGGTCGGCGGGGGTCGAGCGCCGGCCCGTCACGGGTGGCGCGTTCCCAGGACAGCCGACACACAGATCGAGACAGACGGAGACAGGGTGCCCACCATCCAGCAGCTGGTCCGCAAGGGCCGGGAGGACAAGGTCGTCAAGACCAAGACGCCCGCCCTCAAGGGGAGCCCGCAGCGCCGCGGCGTGTGCACGCGCGTGTACACGACCACGCCGAAGAAGCCGAACTCGGCACTGCGCAAGGTCGCCCGCGTGAAGCTCACCAGCGGCATCGAAGTCACCGCGTACATCCCGGGCGTGGGCCACAACCTGCAGGAGCACTCGATGGTCCTGGTGCGCGGTGGCCGCGTGAAGGACCTGCCCGGTGTCCGCTACAAGATCGTCCGCGGGTCGCTCGACACGCAGGGCGTGAAGAACCGCAAGCAGGCGCGCAGCCGCTACGGCGCGAAGAAGGAGAAGAGCTAACATGCCGCGCAAGGGCCCCGCACCCAAGCGTCCCCTCGTGGTGGACCCCGTCTACCAGTCCCCGCTGGTGACGCAGCTCGTCAACAAGATCCTCCTCGACGGCAAGAAGTCCGTCGCCGAGTCGATCGTCTACGGCGCCCTCGAGGGTGCCCGCGACAAGACCGGTGGCGACCCCGTCGTCGTGCTCAAGCGCGCGCTCGACAACGTCAAGCCGGCGATCGAGGTCAAGTCCCGCCGCGTCGGCGGGTCCACCTACCAGGTGCCGATCGAGGTCCGCCCGAGCCGCTCCACGACGCTGGCCCTGCGCTGGCTCGTCGGCTACGCCCGGCAGCGCCGTGAGAAGACCATGACCGAGCGTCTCCTCAACGAGATCCTCGACGCGTCGAACGGTCTCGGTGCCGCGGTCAAGCGCCGCGAGGACACCCACAAGATGGCCGAGTCGAACCGGGCCTTCGCGCACTACCGCTGGTGACCCCGGCGGTGAGCAGCGCTCGCCGTTTCACCCCCTCGATCCCAGGGAAGAGGCAGTAAACCGTGGCACAGGACGTGCTGACGGACCTGACCAAGGTCCGCAACATCGGCATCATGGCGCACATCGACGCCGGCAAGACCACGACGACGGAGCGGATCCTCTTCTACACGGGGATCAACTACAAGATCGGCGAGGTCCACGACGGCGCGGCCACGATGGACTGGATGGAGCAGGAGCAGGAGCGGGGCATCACCATCACCTCCGCTGCGACCACCTGTTTCTGGGAGGGATCCCAGATCAACATCATCGACACGCCCGGCCACGTCGACTTCACGGTCGAGGTCGAGCGGTCGCTGCGCGTCCTCGACGGTGCCGTCGCCGTCTTCGACGGCAAGGAGGGTGTCGAGCCCCAGTCCGAGACCGTGTGGCGGCAGGCGGACAAGTACGACGTCCCGCGCATCTGCTTCGTCAACAAGATGGACAAGCTGGGCGCCGACTTCTACTTCACCGTCGGCACGATCATCGACCGCCTCGGTGCGGAGCCGCTGGTCATGCAGCTCCCGATCGGTGCGGAGTCCGACTTCCTCGGCGTCGTCGACCTGGTCTACATGCGCGCCCTCACCTGGCGCGGTGACACGGCCAAGGGCGAGGCGTACGCCAAGGAGGACATCCCGGCCGACCTGGTCGAGAAGGCCGAGGAGTACCGCACCAAGCTCCTCGAGCGCGTCGCCGAGACCGACGAGGCGCTGCTCGAGAAGTACCTCGGCGGGGAGGAGATCACCCCCGAGGAGATCAAGGCTGCGGTCCGCAAGCTGACGATCGCCTCCGAGGTGTACCCGATCTTCTGCGGCTCCGCGTTCAAGAACAAGGGCGTCCAGCCCATGCTCGACGCGGTCCTCGACTACCTGCCCTCGCCGCTCGACGTGAAGCCGATGATCGGCCACAAGGTCGGCGACGAGAGCGTGGAGATCATCCGCAAGCCCGACGCCGCGGAGCCGTTCTCGGCCCTCGCGTTCAAAGTCGCGGCGCACCCGTTCTTCGGCAAGCTCACCTACGTCCGCGTCTACTCGGGCGTCGTGCAGGCCGGCTCGCAGGTCGTGAACTCGACCAAGGGCAAGAAGGAGCGCATCGGGAAGCTCTTCCAGATGCACTCCAACAAGGAGAACCCGGTCGACGAAGCTCGTGCGGGCCACATCTACGCGATGATCGGCCTCAAGGAGACGACGACGGGGGACACCCTGTCCGACCCGGCGCAGCAGGTCGTCCTCGAGTCGATGACCTTCCCCGAGCCCGTCATCTCGGTCGCGATCGAGCCGAAGACGAAGGGCGACCAGGAGAAGCTCGGCACGGCGATCCAGCGTCTCGCGGAAGAGGACCCGACCTTCCAGGTCGAGCTCGACCAGGAGACCGGTCAGACGATCATCAAGGGCATGGGCGAGCTCCACCTCGACATCCTCGTCGACCGCATGCGTCGCGAGTACAAGGTCGAGGCGAACGTCGGCAAGCCGCAGGTCGCCTACCGCGAGACCATCCGTCGCGCAGTCCTCAAGGAGGATTACGTGCACAAGAAGCAGACCGGTGGTTCGGGCCAGTACGCGAAGGTCCAGGTCTCCATCGAGCCCCTGGACACCACGGACGGCACGTTCTACGAGTTCGTGAACGCCGTCACCGGTGGCCGCGTCCCGCGCGAGTACATCCCCTCCGTGGACAACGGCATCCAGGAGGCTATGCAGGAGGGTGTCGTCGCCGGCTACCCGCTCGTCGGCATCAAGGCCTCCTTGATCGACGGTGCGGCGCACGACGTCGACTCCTCCGAGATGGCCTTCAAGATCGCCGGCAAGATGGTCCTGCGCGAGGCCGTCCGCAAGGCGCAGCCCGTGCTCCTCGAGCCGGTCATGGCCGTCGAGGTGCGCACGCCGGCCGACTACATGGGTGAAGTCATCGGCGACCTGAACGCTCGCCGCGGGCAGATCGAGTCCATGGAGGACGTCAGCGGGGCCAAGCTCGTCAAGGCCGCCGTCCCGCTGTCGGAGATGTTCGGGTACGTCGGCGACCTGCGGTCCAAGACCCAGGGCCGCGCGGTCTACTCGATGCAGTTCTCCAACTACGCGGAAGTGCCGCGCAACGTGGCGGACGAGATCGTCAAGAAGGTCCGCGGGGAGTGACCCGCTCCTGAAGACCGTGGGGGAGCGGCCCGCGAGGTGAACGCCTCGGGGGCCGCCCCTCCGCAGCACGACCCCTGGACCACCCCGTGTGGGCCAGTGACCAGCCAGGTCACCCACCCACCCGTCGACCGGGCGGGAAGAAACGACAGTCCGAGGAGGACCCCAGTGGCGAAGGCGAAGTTCGAGCGGACCAAGCCGCACGTCAACATCGGCACGATCGGTCACATCGACCACGGGAAGACGACGCTGACCGCGGCGATCACCCGCGTGCTGCACGACAAGTTCCCCGAGCTGAACAAGGCCTCGGCGTTCGACCAGATCGACAAGGCTCCCGAGGAGCGTCAGCGCGGGATCACGATCTCGATCGCGCACGTCGAGTACCAGACCGAGGCGCGTCACTACGCCCACGTCGACTGCCCCGGTCACGCGGACTACATCAAGAACATGATCACGGGTGCGGCGCAGATGGACGGCGCCATCCTCGTGGTCGCGGCCACCGACGGCCCGATGCCGCAGACCAAGGAGCACGTCATCCTGGCCCGCCAGGTCGGCGTCCCCTACATCGTCGTGGCCCTGAACAAGGCCGACATGGTCGAGGACGAGGAGCTCCTCGAGCTCGTCGAGATGGAGGTGCGTGAGCTCCTCTCGTCGTACGAGTTCCCGGGCGACGACGTCCCGGTCGTGCGCGTCTCCGCGCTGAAGGCCCTCGAGGGCGACAAGGAGTGGGGCGACAAGCTCATGGAGCTCATGGACGCGGTCGACACCGCGATCCCCGAGCCCGAGCGCGCCATCGACCAGCCGTTCCTGATGCCGATCGAGGACGTCTTCACGATCACCGGCCGCGGCACCGTCGTGACCGGCCGCATCGAGCGCGGTGTCCTGAACGTCAACCAGGAGGTCGAGATCGTCGGCATCAAGCCGACCTCCTCGAAGACCACCGTCACCAGCATCGAGATGTTCAACAAGATGCTGGACAGCGGCCAGGCCGGCGACAACGCCGCCCTGCTGCTGCGCGGTCTCAAGCGTGACGACGTCGAGCGCGGTCAGGTCGTCGTGAAGCCCTCCAGCATCACGCCGCACACCGAGTTCGAGGGCCAGGCCTACATCCTGTCCAAGGACGAGGGTGGCCGTCACACGCCCTTCTACAACAACTACCGTCCGCAGTTCTACTTCCGGACGACCGACGTCACGGGCGTCGTCTCGCTGCCCGAGGGCACCGAGATGGTCATGCCCGGTGACAACACCGAGATGAAGGTCGACCTCATCCAGCCCATCGCGATGGAAGAGGGCCTGAAGTTCGCGATCCGTGAGGGTGGCCGCACCGTCGGCGCCGGTCGGGTCACGAAGATCATCAAGTGAGCTGAACCGCTGCGGGAGCCCGGCTCCCGCAGCGGGTCGCTCGCCGTGCGGAGGGGGTGGGTCCACCAGGACCCGCCCCCTTCGTCGTGAGCAAGGCGTTCACCGTCCGTACGCCGCTGCTCGATTCGCCAAGCACCCTGTCCATCTGGCAGACTGTCGGGGTTGCTGCGCCGCTGGCCCGCGCCTGGATCACGATCCCACCCGATCCGGGGACCGGGCTGGACCACCGGAGCTGCGACCGCGAACGTCGAACGTCTCGTACGGGCGGCGGACGGTTCACCTGGACCTCCAGGGCAACCTGATCAGGACGACAGGACCACACCGGGCAACCGGGCGAGGGTGCAGAACGTGCGAGAGCGCGACACGCCCGACCTCGGGGGTCGAGGCTCCAGCCGGAGCCACGCGCCGCGCGCGAGTCAGTAGCGGTACGAAGAGAGAGAGTCAGACGACGCCATGGCGGGACAGAAGATCCGCATCAGGCTCAAGGCCTACGACCACGAGGTCATCGACAGCTCGGCGCGCAAGATCGTCGACACGGTGACCCGTACCGGCGCGTCGGTCGCAGGCCCCGTGCCGCTGCCGACCGAGAAGAACGTCTACTGCGTGATCCGCTCGCCGCACAAGTACAAGGACAGCCGCGAGCACTTCGAGATGCGGACGCACAAGCGTCTCATCGACATCATCGACCCGACCCCGAAGACCGTCGACTCGCTCATGCGTCTCGACCTCCCGGCCGGCGTCGACATCGAGATCAAGCTCTGAGGGACTGCACACGATGAGCGACAGGCAAGTGCGAGGCGTGCTCGGCACGAAGCTCGGCATGACCCAGCTGTGGAACGCGGACAACCGCGTCGTCCCGGTGACCGTGGTCAAGGTCGAGCCGAACGTCGTCACCCAGGTCCGCACCACTACCACCGACGGCTACGAAGCCGTCCAGCTGGCCACCACGGCGATCGCGCAGCGCAAGGCGAACAAGCCCGCCGCCGGTCACTTCGCGAAGGCGAACGTCGCCCCGCGCCGTCACCTGGTGGAGCTGCGCACGACGGACGCCGGCTCCTACGAGCTCGGCCAGGAAGTCACCGCCGAGGTCTTCGAGACCGGCGCGACGGTCGACGTCGTCGGCACCACCAAGGGCAAGGGCTTCGCCGGTGTCATGAAGCGTCACGGCTTCTCCGGTGTCGGCGCCTCCCACGGTGCGCACCGCAACCACCGCAAGCCCGGGTCGATCGGCGGCTGCGCCACCCCGGGTCGCGTGTTCAAGGGCATGCGGATGGCCGGGCGCATGGGTGCCGCCCGCCAGACCACCCAGAACCTGACCGTGCAGGCGATCGACGCGGAGAAGGGGCTGCTGCTCATCACGGGCGCCATCCCCGGTCCCCGCGGCGGCCTCGTGCTCGTCAAGAGCGCGTCCAAGGCGCGCGTGAAGGAGGCCTGAGTCTGATGTCGACCGAAACCCAGACCGAGGCGATCACCGTCCCGCTGCGGACCGCCGACGGCGGCACCAACGGCACCGTCGACCTGCCGGCGAAGGACTTCGCCCGCCAGGCCAACGTCGCGCTGATCCACCAGGTCGTGACCGCGCAGCTCGCCGCGGCCCGCCAGGGCACGCACGCGACCAAGACGCGCGGCGACGTCCGCGGTGGCGGCAAGAAGCCGTACAAGCAGAAGGGCACCGGTCGTGCCCGCCAGGGTTCGCTGCGCGCCCCGCAGTTCACCGGCGGTGGGACCGTGCACGGCCCCCAGCCGCGCGACTACTCCCAGCGCACCCCCAAGAAGATGATCGCCGCCGCCCTGCGCGGTGCCCTCTCCGACCGGGTGCGTCACGACCGTCTGCACGTCGTGGAGGGGCTCGCCGCCGGCGACGTCCCCTCGACCAAGACGGCGCGCACGCTCATCGCGACCCTCTCGGGCCGCAAGAACGTGCTGGTCGTCCTGACCCGCGACGACGAGGTGTCGCAGAAGTCGCTGCGCAACCTCGAGAACGTCCACGTCCTGCCGGCGGACCAGCTGAACACCTACGACGTGCTGAAGAGCGACGACGTCGTCTTCACCCGCGCGGCGCTCGACGCCTTCGTCGCGGGCCCGCCGAAGGGTCGCAGCGCGACCGCGGTGGCGGCCGAGTCCGAAGGGAACACCCTGTGAGCGCCATCGGCGGAACCCAGAAGGACCCGCGCGACATCCTGCTCGCGCCGGTCGTCTCGGAGAAGAGCTACGGGCTCATCGACGAGGGCAAGTACACCTTCCTGGTGGACCCGCGGGCCAACAAGACCGAGATCAAGATCGCGGTCGAGAAGGTCTTCGGCGTCAAGGTCTCCGCGGTGAACACCGCCAACCGTCAGGGCAAGAGCCGGCGCACCAAGTTCGGTACTGGTAAGCGCAAGGACACCAAGCGGGCCATCGTGACGTTGCGCGAGGGCACGATCGACATCTTCGGCGGCTCGGTCGCCTGAGCCCCACCAGGGCTCGCACGACTGCCGTAGACACCTTCGAACCCGAGGAATCGCTGCAATGGGAATCCGCAAGTACAAGCCGACGACGCCGGGCCGCCGTGGCTCGTCCGTCGCCGACTTCGTCGAGATCACGCGGAGCGAGCCGGAGAAGTCGCTCGTCCGCCCGCTGTCCAAGACCGGTGGGCGCAACTCGTCCGGCCGGATCACCACCCGCCACATCGGTGGTGGCCACAAGCGCGCGTACCGCGTGATCGACTTCCGTCGTCACGACAAGGACGGCGTCGCGGCCAAGGTCGCTCACATCGAGTACGACCCCAACCGCACCGCGCGCATCGCGCTGCTGCACTACCTGGACGGCGAGAAGCGCTACATCATCGCCCCCGCGAAGCTGAAGCAGGGTGACCGGATCGAGAACGGCCCCGAGGCCGACATCAAGCCGGGCAACAACCTGCCGCTGCGCAACATCCCCGTGGGTACGGTCATCCACGCCATCGAGATCAAGCCCGGTGGCGGCGCGAAGATCGCCCGCTCCGCGGGTGCGAGCGTCCAGCTCGTCGCCCGTGAGGGTCGTTTCGCCCAGCTGCGCATGCCGTCCGGCGAGATCCGCAACGTCGACGTCCGCTGCCGCGCCACCATCGGCGAGGTCGGCAACGCCGAGCAGTCCAACATCAACTGGGGCAAGGCCGGCCGCATGCGCTGGAAGGGCAAGCGCCCGACCGTCCGCGGTGTCGCCATGAACCCGATCGACCACCCGCACGGTGGTGGTGAGGGCAAGACCTCCGGTGGTCGTCACCCGGTCAGCCCCTGGGGTCAGCCTGAGGGCCGCACGCGGCGTCCGGGCAAGGAGAGCGACAAGCTCATCGTCCGTCGCCGCCGCACCGGCAAGAAGCGCTGATAGGGAGCTAAGGCCATGCCTCGCAGCTTGAAGAAGGGCCCGTTCGTCGACGACCACCTGCAGAAGAAGGTGGACGCCCAGAACGAGGCCGGTACGCACAACGTCATCCGGACCTGGTCCCGCCGTTCGGTCATCACCCCGGACTTCCTGGGTCACACGTTCGCGGTGCACGACGGCCGCAAGCACATCCCCGTCTTCGTCACCGAGGCGATGGTGGGGCACAAGCTCGGCGAGTTCGCTGCGACGCGGACGTTCAAGGGCCACGAGAAGGACGACCGCAAGGGTCGTCGTCGCTGAGCCACCGGCTCACGCGACACGATCTTTCGAGACCGAAACCAGGAAGCAGGACAGGGATGGAAGCCAAGGCGCAGACGCGGCACCTCCGCGTCACGCCCCAGAAGGCGCGCCGAGTCGTCGACCTCGTCCGGGGCAAGCAGGCCACTGAAGCCGTCGCCGTGCTGTCGTTCGCCCCGCAGGCGGCGGCCGAGCCCGTGCGCAAGCTCGTCGAGAGCGCCATCGCGAATGCGAAGTTCCTCGCGGACAAGCACTCCGAGGCGTTCGACCCGAACGACTACGTCGTCAAGGCGATCCACGTCGACGAGGGTCCGACCATGAAGCGCTTCCGTCCGCGGGCCCAGGGCCGCGCCGGACGCATCTTGAAGCGCACCAGCCACATCACCGTGGTCGTGGCTCCCGCCGTCGCCGGCGCCAAGAAGACGAGGAGGACCCGCTGATGGGACAGAAGGTCAACCCGTTCGGGTTCCGTCTGGGCATCACCACCGACCACCGCAGCCGGTGGTTCGCCGACTCCACCAAGACTGGTCAGCGCTACGCCGACTACGTCAAGGAGGACGTCGCGATCCGTCGCCTCATGTCCAAGGGCATGGAGCGCGCGGGCATCTCGAAGGTCGAGATCGAGCGCACCCGCGACCGCGTGCGGGTGGACATCCACACCGCGCGCCCGGGCATCGTCATCGGCCGCCGCGGTGCGGAGGCCGACCGCATCCGCACCGAGCTCGAGAAGCTCACGGGCAAGCAGGTCCAGCTGAACATCCTCGAGGTCAAGAGCCCCGAGACCGACGCGCAGCTGGTCGCCCAGGGCATCGCCGAGCAGCTCGCCAGCCGCGTCTCGTTCCGCCGCGCCATGCGCAAGGGGATGCAGACCACCATGCGCTCGGGGGCCAAGGGCATCCGCGTCGCGTGCGCCGGCCGCCTCGGCGGTGCGGAGATGTCGCGCTCGGAGTTCTACCGCGAGGGTCGCGTTCCGCTGCACACGCTGCGCGCGAACATCGACTACGGCTTCTACGAGGCCCGCACGACCTTCGGCCGCATCGGCGTGAAGGTCTGGATTTACCACGGCGACGTCACCAGCCGTGAGCTCGCCCAGTCGCAGGCCGCCGCTCCGCGCGCCCCGCGTCGTGGTGAGCGTGGCGACCGCGGCGAGAGCCGCGGCCGTCGTCGTCCGACGCAGGAGAGCGCTCCCGTGGCCGAGGCCGCGGCCGCCGGCGCGGCGCCCACGGGCACCGCCGCCGCGCAGCCGGTCACCGGCAAGGGCAGCAACGGAACGGAGGCCTGAGTCGTGCTGATCCCACGGCGAGTCAAGCACCGCAAGCAGCACCACCCCACGCGGCGTGGTGCGGCGTCCGGCGGCACCCGCGTCACCTTCGGTGAGTACGGCATCCAGGCCGTCGAGGGCGGGTACGTCACCAACCGGCAGATCGAGTCCGCTCGTATCGCCATCACGCGTCACATCCGTCGTGGCGGCAAGGTCTGGATCAACATCTACCCGGACCGCCCCCTCACGAAGAAGCCGGCCGAGACCCGCATGGGTTCCGGCAAGGGCTCGCCGGAGTGGTGGATCGCGAACATCAAGCCCGGTCGCGTGATGTTCGAACTGTCGTTCCCGACCGAGAAGGTGGCGCACGAGGCTCTGACCCGTGCGATCCACAAGCTCCCGGTCAAGTGCAAGATCGTGCGTCGCGAGGGTGGTGAATGATGGCGATCGGGACCAAGGGCCTCGGCGCCGACGAGCTCCGCGAGTTCGACGACACGAAGCTCGTCGAGGAGCTGAAGAAGGCGAAGGAAGAGCTGTTCAACCTGCGCTTCCAGTCCGCCACCGGCCAGCTGGAGAACAACTCCCGGCTGAAGGCCGTCAAGCGGGACATCGCCCGCATCTACACGACGATGCGCGAGCGCGAGCTCGGCATCACCGAGGCGCCGATCACGAAGGAGGCTGCGAAGTGAGCGAGCAGGACACCACTGCCACGACCGAGCGCGGCTACCGCAAGACGCGTCGCGGGTACGTCGTCAGCGACAAGATGCAGAAGACCGTCGTCGTCGAGGTCGAGGACCGCGTGAAGCACCCGCTCTACGCCAAGGTCATCCGCCGCACGACCAAGGTCAAGGCGCACGACGAGGTCGAGACGGCCGGTGTGGGCGACCTCGTCCTCATCGCCGAGACCCGGCCGCTGTCCGCGACCAAGCGCTGGCGCGTCGTCGAGGTCCTCGAACGCGCGAAGTGATGCGCGCGCTCTCGGGCGCGTTCGACCGAGGGTGGGCCGCAGGTGCGGCCCACCCCCAGATTCCATGTCCGTTCGGCCAGGCTCGCCCCCTCCTGGGTGGACGAGAACCGGCGCGACGAAGGAGTAGAGAGTGATCCAGCAGGAGTCGCGGCTCAAGGTCGCCGACAACACGGGTGCCAAGGAAATCCTGTGCATCCGCGTTCTCGGTGGCTCCGGCCGCCGCTACGCCGGCATCGGTGACGTGATCGTGGCCACGGTCAAGGACGCCATCCCCGGTGGGAACGTCAAGAAGGGCGACGTGGTCAAGGCCGTCGTCGTCCGCACCAAGAAGGAGCGTCGGCGCGCCGACGGTTCCTACATCCGTTTCGACGAGAACGCCGCGGTGATCCTCCGCGCGGACGGTGACCCCCGCGGTACCCGCATCTTCGGGCCCGTCGGTCGTGAACTGCGCGAGAAGAAGTTCATGCGGATCATCTCGCTGGCTCCGGAGGTGCTCTGACCATGGCGAAGTTGCGCATCAAGAAGGGTGACCTCGTGCAGGTCATCACCCGCGTGCGCGGGCGCAAGAACGAGGACGGCACCAAGACGTCCGACCTCGGCAAGCAGGGCAAGGTGCTCGAGGTCAACGCCGAGACGCAGCGCGTCCTGGTCGAGGGTGTGAACCGCATCAAGCGCCACACCAAGGCCCGTCCGGGTGTGGAGGGCGGCATCGTCGAGCGCGAGGCCCCGATCCACATCAGCAACGTGCAGCTCGTCGACCCGGAGACCAAGAAGCCGACCCGCGTCGGCATCCGCGAGGAGCAGGTCGAGCGCGACGGTCGCACCAAGACCAACCGCATCCGCGTCGCCAAGCGTTCCGGCAAGGACATCTGATGACCACCACCACTGAAGCGCGCGCCCTGCCTCGTCTGAAGCAGCGCTACCGCGAAGAGATCAAGGGTCAGCTGCACACGCAGTTCTCCTACCCGAACGTCATGCAGATCCCCGGCCTGGTCAAGGTCGTGGTGAACATGGGTGTCGGCGAGGCCGCTCGTGACTCCAAGCTGATCGACGGCGCCGTCCGCGACCTCACGGCCATCACCGGCCAGAAGCCGCAGATCACCAAGGCCCGCAAGTCCATCGCCCAGTTCAAGCTGCGTGAGGGCATGCCGATCGGCTGCCACACGACGCTGCGCGGCGACCGGATGTGGGAGTTCCTGGACCGTCTGCTGTCGCTCGCGCTCCCGCGCATCCGCGACTTCCGCGGGCTGTCGGCCAAGCAGTTCGACGGCAACGGCAACTACACCTTCGGTCTCAACGAGCAGTCCATGTTCCACGAGATCGACCAGGACAAGATCGACCGCGTCCGCGGGATGGACATCACGGTCGTGACGACGGCGAAGACCGACGACGAAGGCCGTGCGCTGCTGCGTGCTCTGGGCTTCCCGTTCAAGGAGAACTGACCGTGGCGAAGACCTCCCTGATCCACAAGGCCGCGCGCAAGCCGAAGTTCGCGGTGCGCGCCTACACCCGCTGCCAGCGCTGCGGTCGCCCGCACGCCGTGTACCGCAAGTTCGGCCTGTGCCGCATCTGCGTGCGCGAGATGGCCCACGCCGGCGAGCTGCCCGGCGTGACCAAGAGCAGCTGGTGACCTCCCACTCCTGCACGACCCAGATCACTCAGACGCCGAAGGTCCGCGATGCTGCGCGCATCGCGGAAACCCCGGCGAGGAAGGGCGGACGAGCCCGATGACGATGACCGACCCCATCGCGGACATGCTGACGCGTCTGCGGAACGCCAACTCGGCGTACCACGACACCGTATCCATGCCGTACAGCAAGCTGAAGTCCCACATCGCCGAGATCCTCCAGGAGCAGGGCTACATCGCCTCCTGGACGGTCGAGGACGCCGAGGTGGGCAAGAAGCTGACGCTGAACCTGAAGTTCGGCCCCAACCGCGAGCGTGCGATCGCCGGCCTGCGCCGCGTGAGCAAGCCCGGTCTGCGGGTCTACGCGAAGTCGACGAACCTGCCCCGCGTGCTGGGCGGCCTGGGCGTGGCGATCCTGTCCACCTCCTCGGGTCTCCTGACCGACAAGCAGGCCAACAAGAGAGGCGTGGGTGGGGAAGTCCTCGCCTACGTCTGGTGAGGGAGGAGAACTCATGTCGCGCATCGGTCGACTCCCGATCTCCGTCCCCGCGGGCGTGGACGTGACCATCGACGGCTCCGCCGTCACGGTCAAGGGCCCCAAGGGCGAGCTGAACCACCACATCGCTTCGCCCATCGCGGTGGAGCGCACCGAGGACGGCACCCTCCAGGTGACCCGTCCCGACGACGAGCGCACCTCGCGCTCGCTGCACGGCCTGACCCGCACGCTGATCTCGAACATGGTCGAGGGCGTCACCAAGGGCTACGAGAAGAAGCTCGAGATCGTCGGCACGGGGTACCGCGTCACGGCCAAGGGCTCCGACCTCGAGTTCGCCCTCGGCTTCAGCCACCCGGTCGTCATCAAGGCGCCCGCGGGCATCACGTTCGCGGTGGAGAGCAACACCAAGTTCTCCGTGGCGGGCATCGACAAGCAGCAGGTCGGCGAGGTCGCCGCGAACATCCGCAAGCTCCGCAAGCCCGACCCGTACAAGGGCAAGGGCGTGCGCTACGCCGGCGAGCAGATCCGCCGCAAGGTCGGAAAGGCTGGTAAGTGACGATGGGACTCTCCACCCAGAAGACCCAGAAGGGCACTGCGCCCGCGCGCAAGCGCCGTCACACCCGCGTGCGCAAGAAGGTCGTCGGCACCGCCGTCCGTCCTCGTCTCGTGGTCACGCGGTCCACGCGTCACGTCTTCGTCCAGGTCATCGACGACGCCGCGGGTCACACCCTCGCGTCGGCCTCGACCATGGAAGCTGACCTGCGCGCCAGCAGCGACGACAAGTCGGCCAAGGCGAAGGCGGTCGGCGTCCTCGTCGGCGAGCGCGCCAAGGCGGCCGGCATCGAGGCCGTGGTCTTCGACCGCGGTGGCAACCGGTACGCCGGGCGCGTCGCGGCGATCGCCGACGGCGCCCGTGAGGCGGGCCTGGCCCTGTGATGACCCGTGAAGTCGATGAGATGAGGAACGTCTGATGCCTGGACCCCAGCGCCGAGGCGCCGGTGCGGCCGGCGGCGGCGACAACCGCAACGACAACCGCGGCGACAACCGCGGCGGCGGGCGTGGCGGTCGCGACGGCGGCCGTGACAACCGTGGACGGGGCGACGCGGGCGACCGCGGCAACTTCGTCGAGCGCGTCGTGACCATCAACCGCGTCGCCAAGGTCGTCAAGGGCGGTCGTCGCTTCAGCTTCACGGCCCTCGTGGTCGTGGGCGACGGCGACGGCACCGTCGGTGTCGGCTACGGCAAGGCCAAGGAAGTGCCCGCGGCCATCGCCAAGGGTGTCGAGGAGGCGAAGAAGAACTTCTTCCGCGTCCCGCGCATCCAGGGCACCATCCCGCACCCCATCCAGGGTGAGAAGGCGGCCGGCGTGGTCATGCTGCGCCCGGCCTCCCCGGGTACCGGCGTGATCGCCGGTGGTCCGGTCCGCGCCGTGCTCGAGTGCGCCGGTGTCCACGACGTCCTGTCGAAGTCCCTCGGCAGCGACAACGCGATCAACATCGTGCACGCGACGATCGAGGCCCTGCGCGGCCTCGAGCGTCCCGAGCAGGTGGCGGCGCGCCGTGGCCTGGCCGTCGAGGACGTGGCGCCGGTGGCGCTCCTGCGCGCCCAGGCGGCGGGGGTGGCCTCCTGATGGCTCGCCTCAAGATCACGCAGACCAAGTCCGGCATCGGCGGCAAGCAGAACCAGCGCGACACGCTCCGCAGCCTCGGGCTCCACAAGATCGGGCAGTCGGTCGTCAAGGACGACAAGCCCGAGTTCCGTGGCATGGCCAACACCGTCGCGCACCTCGTGACCGTGGAGGAGGTCGACTGATGCCCAACCAGGGTGAGCACGTCCTGAAGCTGCACCACCTGCGCCCCGCCCCGGGGTCGAACACGGCGAAGACCCGTGTCGGCCGCGGTGAGGGCAGCAAGGGCAAGACGGCCGGTCGCGGCACCAAGGGCTCCAAGGCCCGCTACCAGGTGCCCGAGGCGTTCGAGGGTGGCCAGATGCCCCTCCACATGCGCCTGCCGAAGCTGCGCGGGTTCAAGAACCCGTTCCGCGTCGAGTACCAGGTCGTCAACCTCGACAAGCTCGCGACCCTCTTCCCCGAGGGCGGCACCGTCGGTGTCGACGAGCTCGTCGCCAAGGGCGCGGTCCGCAAGGGCCAGCCCGTCAAGGTGCTGGGCACCGGTGAGGTCACCGTGGCCCTGCAGGTGACGGCCGACAAGTTCTCCACCTCTGCGTCGGAGAAGATCGCGGCTGCCGGCGGGTCGACGACCGTCCGCTGACCAGCGCAACGCATCGCCCACGCGGCGGTAGCGGCGAGTGATCGCCTGCTACCGCCGCGTGTGCGTTTGCGGGGCGGTAGGGTCTACCAGGGCCGTCAACGGCTCAGCTCGTGGTTCCTTCGTTCGGCTCACCCGTCCGACCAGTCAGTGACGAACCCGTCTCCCCCCGACAGGGGAGCGCGGTGCAGGAGGTCGTAGTGCTCACCGCAATCGGTCGCGCCTTCCGGACGCCCGACCTGCGCCGCAAGCTGCTGTTCACCATCGGGATCATCGTCCTGGTGCGGCTCGGCTCCTTCGTGCCGGCGCCGGGCGTGTCCTACTCCGCGGTGCAGCAGTGCATCGACGTGGCCAAGCAGGGCAACGACCTGCTGGGCCTGGCCAACCTCTTCTCCGGGGGCGCGCTGCTCCAGCTGAGCGTCTTCGCGCTCGGGATCATGCCGTACATCACGGCGAGCATCATCATCCAGCTGCTCACCGTCGTGATCCCCCGCTTCGAGGACCTCAAGAAGGAGGGTCAGCAGGGCACCACCAAGCTGACCCAGTACACGCGCTACCTCACGATCGGCCTGGCCGTCCTGCAGTCGACGACCTACGTGACGATCGCCCGCGAGCCCTCGCGCCTGTTCGGCACGTCCTGCACCGCGCAGGTGCTGCCCGACCAGAGCATCGTCACCATCCTGCTGATGGTCCTGACCATGACGGCCGGCACCGGCCTGATCATGTGGCTGGGGGAGCTCGTCACCGAGCGCGGCGTCGGCAACGGCATGTCCCTGCTGATCTTCGCCCAGATCGCCGCGACCTTCCCGACCTCGCTGCTGGCGATCGGCCGTGAGCGCGGCTGGGGGACCTTCGCGGGTGTGATCGCCATCGGCCTCGTGGTCGTCGCGGCCGTCGTCGCGGTCGAGCAGTCCCAGCGGCGGGTGCCGGTGCAGTACGCCAAGCGGATGATCGGCCGCCGCATGTACGGGGGCACCTCCACGTACATCCCGCTCAAGGTCAACATGGCCGGGGTCATCCCGGTGATCTTCGCCTCGTCGCTGCTGTACCTGCCGGCGCTGGTGGCCCAGTTCAACGACTCCAACTCCGGCTGGGTGGCCTGGATCAACGACCACCTCGTCCGCGGCGACCACCCGATCTACATGGCCGCCTACTTCCTGCTCATCCTCTTCTTCGCGTACTTCTACGTCGCGATCACGTTCAACCCGGACGAGGTCGCCGAGAACATGCGCAAGTACGGTGGCTTCATCCCCGGGGTGCGGGCCGGCCGGCCCACCGCGGAGTACCTGGACTACATCCTCACCCGCATCACCCTCCCGGGGGCCCTGTACCTGGGTCTCATCGCGCTGCTGCCGCTCATCGCGTTCGTGCTGTTCAACGCCAACACGAACTTCCCCTTCGGGGGCACGTCGATCCTCATCATCGTCGGTGTCGGGCTCGAGACGGTGAAGCAGATCGAGTCCCAGCTCCAGCAGCGAAACTACGAAGGGTTCTTGCGATGACACGTCTCGTCCTCCTCGGTCCGCCCGGTGCGGGCAAGGGCACCCAGGCCAAGCGCCTGTCGGCCCGCCTCGGGGTCCCCGCCATCTCCACCGGCGACATCTTCCGCGCCAACGTCGCGGAGGAGACCGAACTGGGCAAGACGGTCAAGGAGTACCTCGACGCCGGCAAGTACGTGCCGGACACCGTCACCAACGCCATGGTCCGCGACCGCCTGCAGCAGCCGGACGCCGTCGACGGCTTCATCCTCGACGGCTACCCCCGCACGACCGACCAGGTGCGCGAGCTCGACGAGATGCTCGGCGAGGCCGGGGCCAAGCTCGAGCACGTCCTGGAGATCACCGCCGACACCGACGAGCTGGTGCGCCGGCTGGCCGGGCGCGCGGCCGAGCAGGGCCGCTCCGACGACACCGAGCACGTCATCCGCACCCGCCAGCAGGTCTACGCCGAGCAGACGGCCCCGCTCGTGGAGGTCTACGCCGAGCGCGGCCTGCTGCGCTCGGTCGACGGCCTGGGCGAGGTCGCGGCGGTCACCGACCGCCTGCTCGCCGCGCTCGACCTCCCGCGCGACTGAGGAGCAGCTGACGTGTTCGGACGCGAACGGGTCGAGTACAAGACCCCCGAGCAGGTCCAGGCGATGCGCGCGGCCGGGCTGCTGACGCACGCGGCCCTGCAGAGCGTGCGCGCGGCCCTGCGGCCGGGCACCACCCTGGCCGAGCTCGATGCCGTCGGCGCGGAGGTCATCCGCGCCGGGGGCGGCACCTCCAACTTCCTCGGCTACCACGGCTACCCCAAGACGTTCTGCATCTCCGTCAACGAGGTCGTCGTCCACGGCATCCCGGGCGACCGGGTGCTGGAGGAGGGCGACGTCGTCTCCGTCGACGGCGGCTGCGTCGTGGACGGCTGGCACGGCGACTCGGCGTTCACCGAGATCGTGGGGGAGCCCCGCGACGCCGGGGACGTCGAGCTGGTGGAGATCACCCGCCGGGCGATGTGGGCGGGGATCGCGGCGCTGGACGCCCGCGGCCGCGTCGGCGATGTCGGGGCGGCCGTGGAGGACGCCGTGGACGGCCGGCTCGGCATCGTCGACGGCTACACCGGGCACGGCATCGGCACCGCCATGCACATGGCGCCCGAGGTGCTCAACTACCGCGTCCGCGAGAAGGGCCCGAAGGTCAAGCCGGGGCTCGTGCTGGCCATCGAGCCCATGTGCACCCGCGGGGGCGTCGAGACCGACGTGCTGGCCGACGAGTGGACCGTGGTGACCTCCGACGGCACCCGGGCCGCGCACTGGGAGCACACCGTGGCCGTCCTCGACGAGGGGCTGTGGGTCCTCACGGCCCCCGACGGGGGAGCGGCCGAGCTCGCGGCGTTCGGCGTGAAGGTCCCCGCCGAGTAGTCCCGCCGCGGTGCGAGCGCGTCTTCGCCTGCACCGCAACCCGGTCCACGGGCATGATCACTCGATTTCGCCCTGGGCGCGCCGTCGCGTAAGCTTGACCGTCGGTCCGCCATGCCTGCCGTCGGGACTTCCGGCGGCAGCGGTGGACCTCAACCGACACTTGATGAAAAGCGGAGGACATGCCGAAGAAGGACGGCGTCATCGAGATCGAAGGCACCGTGATCGAAGCCCTGCCCAACGCGATGTTCCGCGTCGAGCTGAGCAACGGCCACAAGGTGCTCGCCCACATCTCCGGGAAGATGCGGCAGCACTACATCCGCATCCTCCCCGAGGACCGGGTCGTGGTCGAACTCAGCCCCTACGACCTGTCCCGCGGGCGCATCGTCTACCGCTACAAGTGACCACCCACTGGCCGCCGGCCCGTCCCGAGCCCGGGGCGGGTACAGCACGACCGGAGACACGATGAAGGTCAAGCCGAGCGTCAAGAAGATCTGCGACAAGTGCAAGGTGATCCGCCGTCACGGGCGCGTCATGATCATCTGCGACAACCTGCGCCACAAGCAGCGCCAGGGCTGACGCAGGGGTCCACCCCGCAGCTCCACCGCACGACGCACCACCCATTCGCAGGACCCGCCAGCGCAGCTGGTGACACCCCCGGTCGGAGGCCGGGGACCCGCTCGAGACGGCGGGGCAGGTCCTGCGGCAGACCTCCGCGACAGAAGAGGGACCACCCCGCATGGCACGTCTCGTCGGCGTCGACCTCCCCCGCGAGAAGCGGCTGGAGATCGCGCTCACGTACATCTACGGCGTCGGTCGCACCCGCGCCCAGGAGACCCTGGCCGCGACGGGCGTGAGCCCGGACCTGCGCGTCCGCGACCTCTCCGAGGACGACCTGGTCGCCCTGCGCGACCACATCGAGGGCAACTACCGCGTCGAGGGCGACCTCCGGCGCGAGGTGGCCGCCGACATCCGCCGCAAGGTCGAGATCGGCACCTACCAGGGTCTGCGGCACCGCCGCGGCCTGCCCGTCCGCGGGCAGCGCACCAAGACCAACGCGCGCACGCGCAAGGGCCCGAAGCGCACCGTGGCCGGCAAGAAGAAGGCCGGTCGCAAGTAAGCAGTGCGCGGTCCGCCTGCGGGCCGCCTCGCGAACCCACCGGTTCGCCCTCGAAGCCACTCGTCGCAGTACACCAGGAGTCCGGAGAGCATGCCTCCCAAGAGCCGTCAGGCCACGGCGACGCGCAAGCCGCGTCGCAAGGAGAAGAAGAACGTCGCGCACGGTCACGCGCACATCAAGTCGACGTTCAACAACACGATCGTCTCGATCACCGACCCGACCGGCGCGGTCATCGCGTGGGCCTCGGCCGGTCAGGTCGGCTTCAAGGGGTCCCGCAAGTCGACCCCGTTCGCCGCGCAGATGGCCGCCGAGGCGGCCGCCCGTCGTGCGCAGGAGCACGGCATGCGCAAGGTCGACGTCTTCGTCAAGGGCCCGGGTTCGGGCCGCGAGACCGCGATCCGCTCGCTGCAGGCCACCGGCCTCGAGGTCGGCGCGATCCAGGACGTCACCCCCAGCCCGCACAACGGCTGCCGGCCGCCCAAGCGCCGGCGCGTCTGACGAAGGTGCCGTCCCGGGGCCCCGCGGCCCCGGGACGCACCTGATCGGACCAGTTCTCTGATCGAGTCAGACCCCGTCGGTGGACCGATGCTGACGGGCGTGCGGGGCGTCATATGGCGGACGCCCGCGGGAAGGAAACCTCCGTGCTGATCGCACAGCGCCCCACCCTCACTGAGGACGTCGTCGACGAGTACCGCTCGCGCTTCGTCATCGAACCCCTCGAGCCCGGCTTCGGGTACACGCTCGGCAACTCGCTGCGCCGGACCCTGCTGTCGTCCATCCCGGGCGCGGCCGTGACCAGCCTGCGGATCGACGGCGTGCTGCACGAGTTCACCTCCGTGCCGGGGGTGAAGGAGGACGTCACCGAGATCGTCCTCAACATCAAGAACCTCGTCGTCTCCTCCGAGCACGACGAGCCCGTCGTGATGTACCTGCGCAAGCAGGGCCCGGGCGCGGTCACCGCGGCCGACATCGCCCCGCCCGCGGGGGTCGAGGTCCACAACCCCGACCTGCACATCGCGACCCTCAACGGCAAGGGCAAGCTCGAACTGGAGCTGACGGTCGAGCGCGGCCGCGGCTACGTCTCGGCGGCCCAGAACAAGTCCGGTGAGCAGGAGATCGGCCGCATCCCGGTCGACTCGATCTACTCCCCGGTCCTGAAGGTGACGTACAAGGTCGAGGCGACCCGCGTCGAGCAGCGGACGGACTTCGACCGCCTCGTCGTGGACGTCGAGACCAAGCACGCCATCACCCCCCGCGACGCCGTCGCCTCCGCCGGCAAGACGCTGGTCGAGCTGTTCGGCCTGGCGCGTGAGCTCAACGTCGAGGCCGAGGGCATCGACATGGGCCCCTCGCCGACCGACGCCGCGCTGGCGGCCGACCTCGCGCTGGAGATCGAGGCGCTGGACCTGACGGTCCGCTCCTACAACTGCCTCAAGCGCGAGGGCATCCACTCCGTCGGCGAACTGGTCTCGCGCAGCGAGGCCGACCTGCTCGACATCCGCAACTTCGGGCAGAAGTCCATCGACGAGGTCAAGGCCAAGCTGGTCGGCATGGGCCTGCACCTCAAGGACTCCCCGCCCGGGTTCGACCCGAGCGCCGTCGTCAACGACTTCGAGGACGACGACCAGTCGTTCGCCGAGGACGAGCAGCTCTGACCACCCGCAGCTCCCGCTCCCGCTGACGCGGGGCAGGGGCACATCCGAGGAGACAACACAATGCCCACCCCCACCAAGGGTCCGCGGCTCGGCGGCGGGCCGGCCCACGAGAAGCTCATCCTCGCCAACCTGGCGACGCAGCTCTTCGAGCACCGCAGCATCACCACGACGGAGGCCAAGGCCAAGCGCCTGCGCCCCCACGCGGAGAAGCTCATCTCCTTCGCCAAGAAGGGTGACCTGGCGTCCCGCCGCCAGGTCATGAAGACCGTGCGCGACAAGTCCGTCGTGCACTTCCTCTTCACCGAGATCGCCCCCGCGATGGCCGAGCGCAACGGTGGCTACACGCGCATCGTGAAGATCGGTCCCCGCAAGGGCGACAACGCCCCCATGGCCGTGATCCAGCTCGTCATGGAGCCGGTCAGCGCCAAGCAGGGCGTCGTCCGCGAGGCCGAGCAGGTCGCCGCCGCGACCGCGCCGGCCGAGGAGACCCCGGCCGCCACCGGCGCCGAGGCGACCGAGGTCGAGCCCGGCACCGTCGCGCAGCCCGACACCCTCCCCGACGCGGACGCCCCGGCGACCGCCGACGAGGGCGTCGAGCTCGACGCCGCCGAGGCCGACCCCTCGGACGAGAAGAAGGACCAGGCCTGAGCGCCTCCCGTCCCGACGACGAGCCCGTCCTCCCCCCCGGGGAGGGCGGGCTCGTCCGCGTCCGCCTCGACCTCGGCTACGACGGCACCGGCTTCGCGGGGTGGGCCGAGCAGCCGGGGCTGCGCACCGTCCAGGGCGAGCTGACCGGCGCCCTTGCGCGCGTCCTGCGCCTGGACCCCGCGCCGCGGCTGACCGTGGCCGGGCGCACCGACGCGGGGGTGCACGCCAGCGGCCAGGTGGCCCACGTGGACGTCCCGCAGGCCGCCTGGGCGCTCGTACCCGGCCGGTCGGGTCGCAGCCCCGCACAGGCCCTCGTGCGGCGCCTGAGGGGCGTCCTGCCGTCCGACGTCCGCGTCCACGCCGCGGCCCCGGCGCCGCCGGGGTTCGACGCGCGGTTCGGCGCCCTGCGCCGCCGCTACGCCTACCGGGTCAGCGACGACCCCGCCGGGGTGCCGCCGCTGCGCCGCTTCGACGTCCTGCACCACCGCCGGCCGCTGGACGCGGCGGCCATGGACCTCGCCGCCCGCAGCCTCGTGGGCCTGCGGGAGTTCGCCGCGTTCTGCAAGCCCCGCGAGGGCGCCACCACCGTGCGGACCCTGCTGGCGTACTCGTGGGCGCGCACCCCCGACGGGCTGCTGGTCGCCGACGTCCAGGCCGACGCCTTCTGCCACTCGATGGTCCGCGCCCTCGTCGGGGCGGTCCTCGCCGTGGGCGACGGCCGCCGCGACGTGGACTGGCCGCGGCTCGTGCAGGACGCGGCCGTGCGCGACCCGGGCGTCGCCGTCGTCGGGCCGCAGGGGCTGACGCTGGAGGAGGTCGTCTACCCCGCCGACGCCGACCTGGCCGCGCGCGCCGCGCAGGCCCGCGCCGTGCGCACCCTGCCCTGACCCCACCCGTGCGGCGCAGGGGCGGTTCGGCGCCCGCGGGGGGCGTGGGGCAGGCTTTCCCACCGTGCCCACGCTCGTCGTCGTCCGTCACGCCAAGGCCGAGTCGCCGGTCGGACTGCAGGACATCGCCCGTCCCCTCGCCGACCGCGGCAAGGCCGACGCCGTCGAGGCCGGCCGCTGGCTGCGCGGCAGCGTCGGCGGCTGCGACCTGCTGCTGACCTCCCCGGCCCGCCGCACCGAGGAGACCACCGCCCGCCTGCTCGACGGCTGGGGCGCGACCCCGGTGGTCGTCGACGAGGAGCGCCTCTACGAGGCCACGCTGGGGGACCTGCTGCGCGTCGTGCGCGGTCTGGACACCGAGCGGGCCGAGGCCACGGTGGCCCTCGTCGCGCACAACCCCGGCGTCAGCGCCCTCGTGGAGTCGCTGACGGGGGAGGTCGTCCAGCTGCGCACCGCGGGGATCGCCGTCCTCGACGTCGAGGGCGGGTGGGCCGACGCGGACTCCACCAGCTGCCGCCTGCGGGTCGTGCACACCGCCCGCGCGGAAACCGGCGGCGAGGACTGACCGGGGCAGGGCAGACTGGCCCCCCGTGGCGGGAACTACGGGTGGGCACGTCGACGTCTCGGGGTTGAGCCACGAGCTCCCCGACGGGCGGCCCCTGCTGGACGACATCGCCTTCCGGGTCGCGGACGGGTCCACCACGGCCCTGGTCGGGCCCAACGGCACGGGCAAGACGACGCTGCTGCGGCTCGTCGCCGGCGACGAGCCGGTCCAGGCGGGCACGATCGCCCGCAGCGGCGGGCTGGGCGTCATGCGCCAGTTCGTCGGGTCGGTGCGCGACGGCACGACCGTGGCGGAGCTGCTGGCCTCGGTCGCCCCCGAGCCGCTGCGCCGGGCCTTCGCGGCCGTGGACGAGGCCGAGGCGGCCATGGTCGAGCAGGACACCGAGCGCAGCCAGCTCCGCTACGCCCAGGCCCTGGCCGACTTCGGCGACGCCGGCGGCTACGAGCAGGAGGTCGTCTGGGACGAGTGCACCCACGCCGCCCTGGGCGTCGCCTTCGACCGGTGCCGCAACCGGCTGGTGCGGACCCTGTCCGGCGGGGAGCAGAAGCGGCTGGTCCTGGAGGCCCTGCTGCGCGGTCCCGAGGGCGTGCTGCTGCTCGACGAGCCCGACAACTACCTCGACGTGCCCGGCAAGCGCTGGCTGGAGGAGCAGCTGCGGGCCACGCCCAAGTCGGTGCTGCTGGTCAGCCACGACCGCGAGCTGCTCGCGGCCGCCGCCGACCGCATCGTGACGCTGGAGCCGGGTGCCCTGGGCGCGGTCTCGTGGACCCACGGCGGGTCGTTCGCCGACTACGGCGCGGCGCGCACGGCCCGCGGGGAGCGGCTGGAGGAGCTGCGCCGCCGCTGGGACGAGGAGCGCGTCAAGCTGCGCACCCTGGTCGTCACCCTGCGGGAGAAGTCGAAGTTCAACGACGGGGTGGCCTCGCGGTACGCGGCCGCCCAGACCCGGCTGGCCCGGTTCGAGGAGGCCGGCCCGCCGCAGGCCCCGCCGGCCGCCCAGGACGTGCGGATGCGGCTGCGCGGGGGCCGCACGGGCAAGCGCGCCGTCGTCGTGGAGGGCCTGGAGCTGACCGGGCTCATGCAGCCGTTCGACGCCGAGCTGTGGCTGGGCGACCGGGTGGCGGTGCTGGGGGCCAACGGGTCCGGCAAGTCGCACTTCCTGCGGCTGCTGGCCGCGGGCGGCACCGACCCCGACCGCGAGCACCTGCCCGTCGACGAGCACGTCCCCGACCCCGTGCCGCACACCGGCTCGGTCCGGCTGGGGGCCCGGGTGCGGCCGGGCTGGTTCGCCCAGACCCACGAGCAGCCGGCCCTGGTGGGCCGCACCCTGCTCGACGTCCTGCACCGCGGCAACTCCCACCGCGACGGCCTGGACCGCGAGGCCGCGGGCCGGGCGCTGGACCGGTACGGCCTGGCCGGGGCGGCCGAGCAGCTGTTCGAGAACCTCTCCGGCGGTCAGCAGGCGCGGCTGCAGATCCTGCTGCTGGAGCTGTCCGGGGCCACGCTGCTGCTGCTGGACGAGCCCACCGACAACCTGGACCTGCACTCGGCCGAGGCGCTGGAGCAGGCCCTGGCGGCCTTCGAGGGGACGGTGGTGGCGGTGACGCACGACCGCTGGTTCGCCCGCGGCTTCGACCGGTTCCTGCTGTTCGGGGAGGACGGCCGCGTCGTGGAGACCCCCGAGCCGGTGTGGGAGGTCCGCCGGGTAGACCGGGTGCGCTGAGGCGCCCGGCCCACCCGGCCGACCTGCCGTTTTGACCCATCCGGCGAACGGCGGGTAACGTCATGGGTCGTTGTGCCCACGCAGTGCCTACCGACAGCGTCCCGGGATCTCCCGGCGCCGGAGGACCCGAGCGCGGGCCCAGTCCGCAATTCGTCTCGAGGAGATGGGCAACCCCCGTGCGCACGTTCACCCCGAAGCCGGGCGACATCGACCGCCGCTGGCTCGTCATCGACGCGGAGGACGTCGTTCTGGGCCGTCTGGCCGTCCAGGCCGCGACCCTCCTGCGAGGCAAGCACAAGGCGACGTTCGCCCCGCACGTCGACGGTGGCGACTACGTCATCATCGTCAACGCCTCCAAGGTGGCCCTGACCGGCTCCAAGCGCGAGCAGAAGGTCGCCTACCGCCACTCGGGCTACCCGGGCGGCCTGAAGGCCACCAGCTACGTCGAGCTGCTCGACAAGAACCCGGAGAAGGCCGTCGAGAAGGCCATCCGCGGCATGATCCCGAAGAACGCGCTCGGCCGTCAGGTCCTGAGCAAGCTCAAGGTCTACGCGGGCCCCGAGCACCCGCACGCGGCGCAGCAGCCCGTGCCCTTCACGATCACCCAGGTCGCGCAGTGAGCCGCGGCACCCACACGGCGAACTGAACGAGGAGCATCGTGAGCGAGTACACGACTGAAGACGTCGTCGAGGACATCACCGAGACCGACGAGTTCGACGGGTCCTACACGTCGGAATCGTCCGCCCCGGCCACCGGCGGCAACAGCATCATCGCCCCCGGCGGGGCCACCGGCCGCCGCAAGGAGGCCGTCGCCCGCGTCCGCATCGTCCCCGGCACCGGCCAGTGGAAGATCAACGGCCGCGACCTGGACGACTACTTCCCGAACAAGGTGCACCAGCAGCTCGTCAACGAGCCGTTCCGCGTCACCGCGCTCGAGGGGTCGTTCGACGTCATCGCCCGCATCCACGGTGGTGGCTCCTCCGGCCAGGCCGGTGCGCTGCGCCTGGGCGTGGCCCGCGCGCTCAACGCCGTGGACCTCGAGGCCAACCGCCCGGCCCTGAAGAAGGCCGGCTTCCTGACCCGCGACGCGCGCGTCATCGAGCGCAAGAAGGCCGGTCTGAAGAAGGCCCGCAAGGCGCCGCAGTTCAGCAAGCGCTGATCCAGCGCACGCGAGTACCGTCACGACGGCCCCGGGAGTCTCCCGGGGCCGTCGTGCCGTCTGGGGCCGGGTTCGGCCGAGTGGGGGAGGAACGCAGGGTGGGGCGGCTGTTCGGGACCGACGGGGTGCGGGGGCTGGCGAACGTCGACCTGACCGCCGGGATGGCGTTGGGGTTGGCCGCCGCGGCAGCCACCGTCCTCGTGGACGAGGGGGGCCCGGCGCACCCGCGGGCCCTGGTGGCGCGCGACCCGCGCGCCTCGGGCGAGTTCCTCTCCGCGGCCGTCGTCGCCGGCCTGGCCGGGTCCGGGGTCGACGTCCTCGACGTCGGGGTCGTGCCCACCCCGGCGCTGGCGCACCTGGTGCAGACCTCCGGCGCCGACTTCGGCGTCGTGCTGTCCGCCTCGCACAACGCCATGCCCGACAACGGGCTGAAGATCTTCGCCCGCGGCGGCACGAAGCTGCCCGACGAGGTCGAGGACCGCATCGAGGCCGCCTTCCGCTCCGACGACGCCCGCCGCCCCACGGGCTCCGGCGTCGGCCGCGTGCACGCCGGTCCCGACGTGGAGCAGGACGCCCAGGACACCTACGTCGACCACCTGCTGTCGACGCTGCCGGGCGGGCCGGGGTCCCTGGCCGGGCTGCACGTCGTCGTCGACTGCGCCAACGGCGCCGCCAGCGCCGTGTCCCCGCGCGTCCTGCGCGAGGCCGGGGCGCGCGTGACCGCCCTGCACGCCGCCCCCGACGGGCTGAACATCAACGACGGGTGCGGGTCCACCCACCTCGGGCCGGTCAGCGCGGCCGTCCTCGCGCACGGCGCGGACCTCGGGCTCGCCCACGACGGCGACGCCGACCGGTGCCTGGCGGTGGACGCCGCCGGGAACACCGTCGACGGCGACCAGATCATGGCCGTCCTCGCCCTGGCGCTGCGCGACCGGGGCCAGCTCGTCGAGGACACCCTCGTGGCGACCGTCATGAGCAACCTCGGGCTCAAGCTCGCCATGCAGCGCGAGGGGGTGACGGTCGTCGAGACGGGCGTGGGCGACCGGTACGTCCTGGAGGCCCTCAACGCCGGCGGGTGGAGCCTGGGCGGTGAGCAGAGCGGCCACGTCGTCCTGCCGGCGCACGCCACCACCGGTGACGGCGTCCTGACCGGGCTGCAGCTGCTGGCGCGGATGGCCGAGACCGGCCGCAGCCTGGCCGACCTGGCCGGCGTCGTCGACCGGCTCCCGCAGGTCCTCGTCAACGTCCGCGGCGTCGACAAGTCCCGCGCCGGCCACGACGAGGACCTCCTGGAGGCCGTCGCCGACGCCGAGCGGGAGCTGGGCTCGACGGGCCGGGTCCTGCTGCGGCCCAGCGGCACCGAACCGCTCGTGCGGGTCATGGTCGAGGCCGCGCGCACCGAGCACGCCCAGGACGTGGCCGACCGGCTGGCCGAGGTCGTCCGCAAACGACTGGCGCTGTGACGGGCGGTTCTGCCTGACTGGTCCGGTGGAGTTCACCGGCACCACCAACGCCGCACCCGACCGCGCCGACTGGGCGCGGCGGTGGTTCGACACCTGGTACGACGTCCTGGCCGACGCCGAGGCCGTCGGCCGCGCCGACCCGGCCTCCTGGGGCCGGGGCGAGCTGCGCGCCGGGCTGGAGCGGGGCAGCACCACCGAACGGGTCCACCTCGTCCTGGCCCTCGACGGCGGCACGCCCGCGGGGGTCGCCGACGTCCGGTTCTGGCTGCAGGACAACGCGCACGTGGCCGAGGCGGTCCTCGCCGTCGGCGCGCGGCACCGGCGCCGGGGCGTCGGCGCGGCCCTGCTCGCCCACGTCCTCGACCTCGCCGAGGCCGGTGGCCGCACGGCGGTGCGGGTCGGCGTGGACCGGCCCGTCGGGGCCGACGCGGCGACCTGGCCCGGCTCGGTCGCCGCGCGCCGCTGGGGCTTCACCCGCGGGCAGCTCGCCGCGCGCCGTCAGCTGCCGCTGCCCGTGCCCGCGCAGCGGCTGGCCGCGCTGGAGGCCGCGGCCCGGCCGCACGCGGCCGGGTACCGGGTCCGGGCCTTCGCCGGCCCCGTCCCCGAGGCCGACCTGGAGGCCGTGGCCGGGCTGACGGCCCGCATGAGCACCGACGCCCCGGCGGGTGACCTCGTCGTCGAACCGGAGGTGTGGGACGGGGCCCGCCTGCGCGAGGTCGAGGCCGAGCGCGCCGCCCAGGGCCGGCGCCAGTGGGTCGCCGTCGCGCAGGCGCCGACCGGGGAGCTCGTCGGGTTCACGGTGCTCGTGCGGGCCGACCACGAGCCCGAACGGCTCGTCCAGCTGGACACCCTGGTGCTGCGCGAGCACCGCGGGCACCGGCTGGGGATGCTCCTGAAGCTGGCGTGCCTGCGCCGGGCCGTCGCGGACTGCCCGGGCGCGCAACGGGTCTCGACGTGGAACGCCGTGTCGAACACCCCGATGGTCGCGGTCAACGAGGCGCTCGGTTTCGTGCTGGACGAACTCGTCGAGGAGTTCGAGGCCCCCGTGGCCGACGTCCGGCGGGCCCTGGCGGGCCGCGGGTCCGGTCAGACCTTGCGCAGCCTCACCTGACGCACCGAGTGGTCGGCGCCCTTCTGCAGGACGCACGTCGCCCGGCCCCGCGTCGGCAGCACGTTCTCCGCCAGGTTCGGGCCGTTGATCTCGTCCCAGATGCGCCGGGCCCGGGCCACGGCCTCGTCGTCGGTGAGGGCGGCGTAGCGGTGGAAGTAGGACTGGGGTTTGGAGAACGCGGTGCGGCGCAGCTCCAGGAACCGGTCGACGTACCAGTTCTGCACGTCCTCGCTGCGGGCGTCGACGTACAGGGAGAAGTCGAAGTAGTCGCTGACCGCGACGCCCTGGGTGCCGTCGGCGCGCACGCGGGCCGGTTGCAGGACGTTCAGGCCCTCCACGATGAGCACGTCGGGCCGGTTCACGACGATCTCCTCGTCCGGCACGATGTCGTACACCAGGTGCGAGTACACCGGTGCGCGGACCTCGGGGGCCCCCGACTTCACGGCGGCGACGAACCGCAGCAGCGCGCGGCGGTCGTAGCTCTCGGGGAAGCCCTTGCGGTGCATGATGCCGCGCCGTTCCAGCTCGGCGTTCGGCAGCAGGAACCCGTCGGTCGTCACCAGCTCGACGCGGGGGGTCTCGGGCCAGTGCGAGAGCAGCTCGCGCAGCACGCGGGCCGTCGTGGACTTGCCGACGGCCACCGACCCGGCGACGCCGATGACGAACGGCGTGCGCTCGGTCGGCTCCCCGAGGAACGTCGAGGTCGCCGCGTGCAGCGAACCGGCCGAGCGGTCGTACAGCGTCAGCAGCCGGGACAGCGGCAGGTAGACCTCCTCCACCTCCCGCAGGTCCACCCGGTCGCCCAGACCGCGCAGCCGGGCCACGTCCTCGGCCGTCAGCGTCATGGGGGTGCTGGCGCGCAGCGCGCTCCAGTGGGACCGGTCGAGCACCACGTAGGGGGAGGGGGAGCTCGCCGGCGCGGTCGGGGAGGTGGTCGTCGCGCCCGTGCTCACCGGCCAGAGGCTACCGGGTGCCCAGCGGGTGGCCCCGGCGCGCAGGTGACGGGGAGCGGCCCCGGCGGACCGTACGCTCGACCCCATGTGCGGAATCGTCGGGTACGCGGGGGCCGCCCCGCAGGGCGCTGACCAGGCCGGGGGCCGGGCCGTCGAAGTGGTCCTGGAGGGCCTGCGGCGGCTGGAGTACCGGGGGTACGACTCGGCGGGCATCGCCGTGGTCACCGGCCGCGACGGCGCCGGCGGGGTCGAGACCCGCAAGAAGGCCGGCAAGCTCGCCAACCTCGTCGAGGTCCTGGGCACCGACCCGCTGCCGCAGTCGGGCACGGCCATCGGGCACACCCGCTGGGCCACCCACGGCGGCCCCACCGACGCCAACGCGCACCCGCACGTGGGGGTCGGCGGCAAGCTCGCCGTCATCCACAACGGCATCGTCGAGAACTTCGCGACCCTGCGCGCCGAGCTGACCGCGGCCGGGGTGGAGTTCACCAGCGAGACCGACACCGAGGTCGTCGCCCACCTGCTGGCCCGCGCCTACGACGGCGAGCAGGGCGGGGACCTCACCGAGGCCATGCGCGCCGTCTGCCTGCGCCTGGAGGGCGCGTTCACGCTGCTGGCCGTGCACGCCGACGTCCCGGACACCATCGTCGGCGCGCGCCGCAACTCCCCGCTGGTCGTCGGCCTGGGCGAGGGCGCCAACTACCTCGGCTCGGACGTGGCGGCCTTCATCGCCTCCACCCGCGAGGCCCTGGAGCTGGGCCAGGACCAGGTCGTGACCATCACCCCCACCTCGGTGGTGGTCACCGGTTTCGACGGCACCCCCGCCCAGGGCCGCCGGTTCCACGTGGACTGGGACGCCGCGGCCGCCGAGAAGGGCGGGTACCCGTCGTTCATGGCCAAGGAGATCCACGACCAGCCGCAGGCCATCGCCGACACCCTGCTGGGGCGCGTCGACGCGACCGGCCGGCTGCAGCTGGACGAGCTGAAGATCCCCGAGGCCGAGCTGCGCAGCGTCGACAAGATCGTCGTGGTGGCCTGCGGCACCGCGGCGTACGCGGGCCAGGTCGCCAAGTACGCCATCGAGCACTGGTGCCGGGTCCCCGTCGAGGTCGAGCTGGCCCACGAGTTCCGCTACCGCGACCCCGTCGTCTCCGACCGCACGCTCGTCGTGGCGATCTCCCAGTCGGGGGAGACGATGGACACGATCATGGCCGTGCGGCACGCCCGCGAGCAGGGCGCGAAGGTCCTGGCGATCTGCAACACCAACGGCTCGACGATCCCGCGCGAGTCCGACGCCGTGCTGTACACCCACGCCGGCCCGGAGATCGCGGTGGCCTCCACCAAGGCCTTCCTCGCCCAGATCACCGCCTGCTACCTGCTCGGGCTGTTCCTGGCCCAGCTGCGCGGCAACAAGTTCTCCGACGAGGTGGCCGACGTCCTCGCGCAGCTGCACGAGGTCCCCGGCCAGGTCCGGCAGGTCCTCGACGGCCTGGAGCAGGTCCGCGAGATCGCCCGCTACATGGCCGACACCCGCTCGGTGCTGTTCCTGGGCCGCCACGTCGGGTACCCCGTCGCCATGGAGGGGGCCCTGAAGCTCAAGGAGCTGGCGTACATCCACGCGGAGGGCTTCGCCGCCGGGGAGCTCAAGCACGGCCCGATCGCCCTCGTCGAGCCCGGCCAGCCCGTGTTCGTCGTCGTCCCCAGCCCCCGCGGGCGGGACTCGCTGCACTCCAAGGTCGTCTCCAACATCCAGGAGGTGCGCGCCCGCGGGGCCCGCACCCTCGTCATCGCCGAGCAGGGCGACACCGCGGTCGAGCCCTACGCCGACGTGGTCATCCACATCCCGCGGACCTCCACGCTGCTGTCGCCGCTGCTGGCCGTCGTGCCCCTGCAGGTCTTCGCCTGCGAACTGGCCACGGCCAAGGGCCTGGACGTCGACCAGCCCCGCAACCTGGCCAAGTCCGTCACCGTGGAGTGACCCCCCGCCGTCGGGCGCCGCGGACCCTCGTGGCACCGTGACGCTCGACGGCGGGGGCCTGCGGAGGGTGCACGGATGATCATCGGGATCGGGATCGACGTCGTCGACGTCGCCCGCTTCAAGCGTCAGGTCGAGCGCACGCCGCTGCTGCTCGAGAGGCTCTTCGGCGACGGCGAGCGCGGTCTGCCACCGGAGTCGCTGGCCGCGCGGTTCGCGGCCAAGGAGGCCGTCGCGAAGTCGCTGGGCGCGCCCGTCGGGCTCGTCTGGCGCGACGTCGTCGTCGAGCGCGAGGACGGGCACCGCCCGGAGATCGCCGTGCGCGGCAGCGCGAAGGAGATCGCCGAGGGGATGGGCGTGGCGACGTTCCACCTGTCGCTGTCGCACGACGCCGGCATCGCCACCGCCATGGTGGTCGCGGAGTCGAAGTGATCGTCGCGCACCGGGTCGAGGACGTCCGCGCCGCCGAGCGGGCCGCGCTGGCAGCGCTGCCGGCGGGCACGCTCATGGACCGCGCCGCCGCCGCCCTCGACGTCGTGTGCGCCGACGTCCTGCGCGAGAGCACCGGGGCCGTCGCGGGCCGCCGCGCCGTCGTGCTCGCCGGGGCCGGCGACAACGGCGGCGACGCCCTGCTCACCGCCGCGCGCCTGGCCCGCCGGGGCGTCGCCGTCACCGCGCTGCTGACCGCCGACCGCGCCCACGCCCCGGCCCTGGCGACGGCCCGCCGCGCCGGGGTCCGGGCCCGCGCCTGGCGCGCGGGCGACGAGAGCACCTGCGCCGCGGCCGACCTGCTCCTCGACGGCATCGTCGGCATCGGCGGGGGCGGCGGCCTGCGCCCGGCGCACGAGGGCCTCAGCGCCCTCGACGGGCCCGTCGTCGTGGCCGTCGACGTCCCCTCCGGCCTGGACGCCGACACCGGCGCCGTGACGGGGGAGGTCCTGGCCGCCGACCTCACCGTGACGTTCGGCACGGCCCGGCCCGCGCACCTCCTCGCGCCCGCGGCCGGGTTCTGCGGCCGGCTGCTCGTGGCCGACATCGGCCTGGCGGACCTGCCCGCGCCGGCCGTCGAGCGCGTCGAGCCGCGCGACGTCGCCGGCCGCTGGCGCCGCCCCGGCCCGGCCGACGACAAGTACTCCCGCGGGGTCGTGGGCGTCGTCGCCGGCGGTCCCGACTACACCGGCGCGGCCGTCCTGGCCGTCGAGGCCGCCGTCCGCGCCGGGGCCGGGATGGTCCGCTACCTCGGTCCCGGGCACCCCACCGAACTGGTCCGGCACCGCCGCCCCGAGGTCGTCGCCGGGCCCGGCCGCGTCCAGGCGTGGGTCCTGGGCCCGGGCGTCTCGCCCGAGGACCCCGAGCAGCAGGAGCGCGTCCGCGCGGCCCTGGCCTCCGGCGAACCCGCCGTCGTCGACGCCGGCGCCCTGGCCGCCCTGCCCGGCACCCTCGGCCCGCAGCACGTCCTGACCCCGCACGCCGGGGAGCTGGCCCGGCTGCTCGGCGTGGAGCGCGCCGCCGTCGAGGCCGACCCGCTGGCCGCCGCCCGCCGCGCCCACGAGCGCACCGGGGCCACCGTCCTGCTCAAGGGGTCGGTCACCACCGTCGTGGGGGGAGGGGGACGGGTGCTGACGGCCGCCTCGGCCCCCGACTGGCTCGCCACCGCGGGGGCCGGCGACGTCCTCGCCGGCGTCCTCGGCGCGGCCCTGGCCGCCCGCCCGGACGAGGACCCGGCCGTCGTGGCCGCCGACGCCGCCGTCCTGCACGGCTGGGCCGCGACCCTGGCCAGCGCCGGCGGCCCGATCGCCGCGCTCGACGTCGCCGAGGCCGTCCCCGCCGCGCTCACCTCCCTGCCCGGGTGGGACGGCCGCCCCTGACGGCCGGGCGAGTACCGTCGAGACGTGCCCCCACGTCCTGACGTGCCCGCCGACGTCCCCGCCGTGGCCCTCGTCGACCTCGACGCGATCGCGCACAACGTGCGGGTCGTGCGCCGGGCCGTGGGGCCCGCGCAGGTGATGGCCGTCGTCAAGGCCGACGCCTACGGGCACGGCCTGGTCCCGGCGGCCCGCGCGGCGCTGGCCGGCGGGGCGACGTGGCTGGGCGTCGCGCACGTGCACGAGGCGCTGGCGCTGCGCGCGGCGGGCGTGGAGGCCGACGTGCTGGCCTGGATCCTCACCCCCGGCACCGACCTGCTGCCCGCCGTGCGGGCCGGCGTCGACGTCTCGGTGTCCGCGGTGTGGGCCCTGGAGCAGCTCGCCGGGGCCGCCCGGGCCGCGGGGCGGCGCGCCGGGGTCCACCTGGAGGTCGACACCGGCATGTCCCGCGGCGGCGCCTCGCCCGCGGAGTGGCCCGCCCTGCTGGACGCCGTCGCCAAGCACGTCGAGGCTGGTGACGTGCAGGTGCGCGGCACGTGGGCGCACTTCGCCAGCGCCGACGTCCCCGGGGACCCCTCCGTGCCCAGCCAGCTGGACGCCTTCGAGGCCGCCCTGCGGGCCGCCCGCGACCACGGCGTCGACCCCGGCCTGCGCCACCACGCCAACTCCGCGGCCGCCTTCTTCGTCCCCCAGGCGCGCTACGACCTCGTCCGGGCCGGCCTGGCGGTCTACGGCCTCAGCCCGGCCCCCGAGCGCGCCACGGGCGCCGAGCTGGGCCTGCGCCCGGCGATGACGCTGGCCGCGCGCCTGGCGCACGTCCGCCGCGTCCCCGCCGGTGCGGGCGTGTCCTACGGGCTGACCTACACCGTCGAGCACGACACGACGCTGGGGCTGGTGCCCGTGGGCTACGGCGACGGGGTGCCCCGGCACGCCTCCTGGGACGGCCACCGGTCCGGGGAGGTGCTCGTCGGCGGTGCCCGCCGCCGCATCGCCGGCCGCGTCTGCATGGACCAGGTCGTCGTCGACCTCGGCGACGACGCCGCCGCCCCCGGGGACCTCGCCCTCGTCCTGGGCCCCGGCGACGACGGCGAGGCCACCGCCGACGACTGGGCCGCGGCCGCCGGGACGATCTCCTGGGAGGTCGTCACCCGCATCGGGGCCCGGGTGCCCCGCCGCTACGCGGGGGCCCTGGCGTGAGGCCGGCCCTGCGGGACCCGCGGCACGCGCGCGCCGCCGACCCCCGCGAGGAGCTGCACCCGCTGTCCGGCGAACCCGTCGAGGTCGTCACCGACGACGGCACGCGGCTGCACGTCGACGTCGACCCCGCCGACCGCCCCGGGGCCCTCACCGTCGTGCTGTGCCACGGGTACGCCCTGTCCGGCGACTGCTGGCACTTCCAGCGGCTCGCGCTGCGCGGGCGCCACCGGCTCGTCCTGCCCGACCTGCGCGGGCACGGCCGCTCCGCCCGCGGGCCCGCCGGCCCCGTCACCGTGGCCCGGCTCGCCGACGACCTCGGCCAGGTCCTCGACGCCGTCGTCCCCGAGGGCCCCTTCGTCCTGGTGGGGCACTCCCTGGGCGGCATGACCGTCATGGAGCTCGCGGCCCGCCGCCCCGACCTGCTCCCGCGGCTGCGGGCCGCGGCCCTCATCGCCACCAGCGCCGGGGGGCTGGCCGCCGTCGACCACGGCCTGCCGCTGCTGGGCCACCACCTCGTGCACTGGGCCGAGCTCGCCCTGGAGCGCGCCGGCGGCCGCTACGACGTCCTGGAGCGCTCGCGCCGGGTGGGCGCCGACCTGGAGCAGCGGCTCGTGCGGCACTGGAACTTCGCCGGGCCCGTCGCCCCCGAGCTGGTGCGGCTCACGGGCCGGATGCTGGCCGCGACCCCCGTCGACGTCATCGCCGACCTGCTGCCCGCCTTCGGGACCCTCGACGAGCGCGAGGCGCTCGCGGGCCTGGCGGGCCGGCCGGTGCTGGTGCTGACCGCCGAGCGCGACCTCATGACCCCCGCCGCCCACGGCCGGGAGATCGCCGACGCCCTCCCGGGCGCCGAGCACGTCCTGGTCCGCGGGGCGGGGCACCTGCTGATGCTGGAGCACCCCTCGGTCGTGACCGCGCGGCTGGAGCGGCTGCTGGCCCGCTCGGGCGGTGCGGCGCCGGTGCCCCACGAGGTCGTCGTCCCCCTGCAGACCCGGACGCGACGGAGGACCCGGTGACCGAGCTGGAGCTGCGCACCCCCGAGGAGACCTCCGCGTTCGGCGGGCGGGTCGGGCGGCTGCTGCGCGCCGGTGACCTCGTCGTGCTCTCGGGGGACCTGGGCGCGGGGAAGACGACGTTCACCCGGGGCCTGGCGGAGGGCCTGGGCGTGCGCGGGCCGGTGACGTCGCCGACGTTCGTCATCGCCCGCGAGCACCCCTCCCTCGTCGGCGGGCCCCCGCTCGTGCACGTCGACGCCTACCGGCTGGCCTCGCTCGCCGAGGTCGACGACCTCGACCTCGACACCGCCGCGCAGGAGGCGGTGACGGTCGTGGAGTGGGGTCGCGGGCTCGTGGAGGACCTCACGGGGGACCGGCTGGAGATCGAGCTGCTGCGGCCCCACGGGGAGGTCGCCGTCGAGGGGGAGGCCCCCGTGGAGCCGCGGCGCGTGCGCGTGCGCGGCACCGGCGCGCGCTGGGAGGGCGTGGAGCTCGCGTGAACCTCGCCGAGCGGACCGCGGACGGGCGGGTCCGGGGCTTCTCCCGCCGGCACGCCGACCGCCCCCGCGCCGGGGTGCTCGTCCTGCACGGTTTCACCGCCACGCCGCTGTCGGTGGCGGGCTGGGCCGAGGAGTTCCACGCCGCGGGGTTCGACGTCGAGGTGCCGCTGCTGCCCGGGCACGGCACGACGGTCGCCGACTGCGACCGCAGCACGTGGGCGGACTGGGTCGCCGCGGCGTCGGCGGCGCTGTCGCGGCTGCGCAACGACGTCGTGCTGGTCGCCGGGATCTCGATGGGCGGCGCGCTGGCGCTGCGGCTGGCCGAGCTGCGCCCCGACCGCGTGCACGGCCTGGTCCTGGCGAACCCGGCGGTCGCGCTGGAGCCGTGGAAGGAGCTGGCGGTCGCCACCCTGGGCCGGGTCCTGCCCCGCTGGTCCGCCGTCGCGGGCGACCTGCAGGACCCCGCCGCGCAGGTCCTGGCCTACGACCGGACGCCGCTGCGGGCCCTGGTCTCCCAGGTCGGCGGCTGGCGGCGCACCCGCGACGACCTCGCCCGCGTGCACCAGCCCGTCCTGCTGCTGCGCTCGCGCGTCGACCACGTCGTGCCGGCGGCCTCGGCCCACCGGGTGCTGGCCGGGATCTCCTCCGAGGAGGTGACGGAGGTGGTGTACGCCAACAGCTTCCACGAGCTGACCTCGGACCGCGACGCCCCTGCCGTCTTCGCCGCCTCGGTCCGCTTCGCCCGCCGCCTGGCCCACCCGCGCCCCTGACCCCGGCGCGGCCGGTCGGCGGGGGAGGGGGCGCCTAGACTCCCGGGGTGCTGCTGCTCGCCCTCGACACCGCGACCGACGGCGTGGCCGTCGCCGTCCACGACGGCGAGCGGGTCCTCGCCGCCACCCGCGCCGGGACCGCCCGGAGCCACAACGAGGTCCTCGTCCCCACGGTCGCGGCCGTCCTGGCCGACGCCGGCCGCGACCGCACCGAGGTCACCGACGTGGCCGTCGGCGTCGGGCCCGGGCCCTTCACCGGGTTGCGCGTCGGCGTCGTCACCGCGCGCACGCTCGCGCTGGCGTGGGGAGCGCGGGTGCACGGCGTCTGCTCCCTGGACGCCCTCGCCGCGCAGGCCGCCGCGGACGGGCTGGCCGGGGAGTTCCTCGTCGCCACCGACGCGCGCCGGCGCGAGGTCCACACCGCCCGGTACGTCGCCTCGGGGGAGGGGGTCCGGCGCACGGCCGGTCCCGACGTCCTGGCCCCCGCCGACGTCCGCCCCGACGTCCCCGTCGTGGGGTCGGGGACCCGGCTGTACCCCGACGCCCTCGGCGGCGCCCGCGCGCCCTTCGAGGTGGACGGGGCGGCCCTGGCGCAGCTCGTGGCCGACGCCCTCGCCGGCCGCGGGACGTGGGGACTGCTGCCGCCGGAGCCGCTGTACCTGCGGCGGCCCGACGCGACCGAGCCGGGGGCGCGCAAACGCGTCACGGCGTAGCGTGGGCGGGTCCGGGAATCTCACCGAGGAGGCCCAGCCCGTGACCGACACCGTCCTGCACCAGGCCATCGGTCGCGCCTCGCGCCGGTTGATGCCCATGATCGTCGCCCTGTACGTCGTGTCCTTCCTCGACCGGACGAACGTCAGCTTCGCCGAGGACGCCCTCGAGCTGGACCGCGGCATCTCGGACGCGGCGTACGCCTTCGGCGCGGGCGTCTTCTTCATCGGCTACGCGATCTTCGAGATCCCCAGCAACCTCGCGCTGCGCCGGTTCGGGGCCAAGGCGTGGCTGGCGCGCATCGCGATCACCTGGGGGATCGTCTCGGCGTGCTTCGCCTTCGTGCAGGGCGAGACGTCGTTCATCGTGCTGCGCTTCCTGCTCGGGGTCACCGAGGCCGGGTTGTTCCCCGGCATCATCATGTACCTGGCCGAGTGGTTCCCCAACGCCCACCGCACCCGCATGTTCGCGGTGTTCTACCTGGCGCAGCCGTTCTCGCAGATGGTCGGTTCCCCGCTGTCGGGGGCGCTGCTGGAGCTCGGCGGCTCGATCGACGGGGTGACCGGCTGGCAGGCCATGTTCGCCGTGGAGGGCCTGCTCGCGGTGGTCGCCGGGGTGGTGGCGATCTTCGCCCTCGTGAACTCCCCGGAGGACGCGAAGTTCCTGTCCCCGCAGGAGAAGGCGGCGCTGCGGGAGGCCATGGCCTCCGAGGACGAGCTGCGCTCGGCCGACGGCCCCAGCGGGGTGTGGGCGGCCATGCGCAACGGCCGCGTCTGGTACTTCACCGTCATCTACTTCTGCCTCCAGGTGGCGGTCTACGGCGTGACGTTCAACCTGCCCACCCAGGTCGCGGGCCTGACCGGGCGGGAGGTCGGCTGGCAGGTCGGGCTCATCACGGCCGTGCCCTGGTTCGTGGGGATGTTCGCCTGCTACTCCGTCGGCCGGCACGCGGTGACGGTGAGGCGGCGCCGCGCGTGGGGGACGTGGTTGTTCGTCAGCACCGGCGCGTTCGTGCTGGGGTCGGCGTGGGCGGGCGCCAACGGGTACGCCCTCGTCGGCATCGTGTGCATCACGGTCGCCGTGTCGTCGTTCCTGTCGATCGGCCCCATCACGTGGTCCTACCCGACGGCGTTCCTCACCGGCGCCGCCGCGGCGGCCGGCATCGGGCTCATCAACTCCCTGGGGAACCTCGGGGGTTTCGTCGCCCCGATCCTGCGGTCGTGGGTGGCCACGGGCACCGGGTCGGACGCGCTGGGGGTCGCGGCGCTCGGCGTCCTGCCCTTCCTGGCGGCGGTGATGATGTGGGGCACCAGGCGGTTCCGGATCCGCGCCGACCGGCTGCTCGTCGACGTGCGCGGGGAGCGGGCCGCGGTGGACGGCGGCGCGGACCGCCGCTGAGGCGCGCGAACCCCTGACCGGCCCCCTCACCGGCCCCGCGACGGGGCCGGCGGCGGACCGCGGCTGCCCGGCAGCCGGGAGCGCCGCACGACGACCGTGCCCCGGCCCGGACTGCGCGGGCCAGGGGCGCCTGGCAGGATCGGCCCCGTGATCCGCCCGGCCCGCCCCGAGGACCTGCCCCGGCTGCAGGAGGTCGAACGCGCTGCGGGAGAGGCTTTCCGGTCGCTGGGCATGGACGCCGTCGCCGACGACGAACCGCCCGCGCTCGAAACCCTCGCGGGCTACCTGGGCCGGTCGTGGGTCGCCGTCGAGGGCGGCCGCGTCGCGGGGTACCTGCTGCTCGACGTCGTCGACGGCCACGGCCACGTGGAGCAGGTCTCGGTCGACCCGGCGCACGCCCGCCGCGGCATCGGCCGCGCCCTGCTCGACGTCGCCGGTGCGCAGCACCGGACCCTCACCCTCACGACCTTCGCCGACGTCCCCTGGAACGCGCCGTACTACCGCCGCCTGGGTTTCCGCGACCTGCCCGACCCGGGCCCGGGACTGCGGGAGCTGCGCCGCCGCGAGGCGGAGCACGGGCTCGACGCCTGGCCCCGCGTCTGCCTCGTGCGGCACCTACCCTGATCCCCGTGGAACTGCGGGAGATGCGCTGGTGGCACGTCGCCGACGTGCACGCCCTCGAACTGGACCTCTTCGGCGCCACGGCGTGGTCCGTCGAGTCGTTCTGGGGGGAACTGGCCCAGCCCAACCGCAGCTTCCTCGTCGCGGTCGAGGGGGACCGCGTCGTCGGGTACGGCGGGGTGATGGTCAACGGCGCCGACGCCGACGTCCAGACCATCGGCGTCGCGCGCGACCAGCAGGGCCGGGGGACGGGCCGCGAACTCCTGCGGGCCCTGCGCGCCGCGGCCGTCGAGGCGGGGGCCACGCACCTGCTGCTGGAGGTCCGCGCCGACAACGAGCCCGCGCAGAACCTCTACCGCAGCGAGGGGTTCGAGCAGATCGCCCGCCGGGCCCGGTACTACCAGCCCGACGACGTCGACGCGCTCGTCCTCCGGGCGCGCATCAGCTGACGGGTTCGACGACCAGGACGCTCTGCCGGCCCCGCAGCCGCGTCAGCACGATCGTCGCCGCGCGGGACCCCTTGAGGGCCAGCTGCCGGCGCAGCTGGTCGGGGTCGACGGCCGTCCCGCGCTTCTTCACCGTCAGCGCCCCGACGTCGAGGGCGCGCAACCGCGCGCGCAGGGGTTTCAACCCGAACGGCAGGACCTCCAGCACCCGGAACGACCGCGCGAACGGCGAGGTGGCCGCGTCGTCGGTCGTGACGTAGGCGATGGTCTCGTCGACGAGCCGGCCGCCGAGGTCGGCGGCGACGCGCCCGACGAGCCCGGCCCGGATGACGGCGCCGTCGGGTTCGTGCAGGAAACCCCCCACGTCCCCCACGTCCGCCGCGGGCAGGTCGCGGTCGTCCAGCTCCAGGGCGGTGGCACCGCGCACGACCCGGGCGCTGCGGGCCACCCCCGGCCGGGCGAGCGGGCCGCACCACAGCGCGCACTCGACGACCTCGCCGTCCACCGACGTCCACTGCGCCTCCGCGCCGGCGGGCACGAGGTCGTGGGGCAGGCCCGGTGCGAGCTTGGCGCCGGTGGCGGGGACCCGGGCGGCCGTGGCGAGCACGAAGGACAGGGGAGGGGACGTGGCCTCGGGGTCGAAGACCCGCCGCCCGCCCGAGGTCCGGCGGGCGGGGTCGAACCAGGCGCCGTCGGTGGGGGACAGCTCCCCGACGACGCCCGCCGTGACGTCCTCGCAGCGCACCCGGACCCCGAGGTTGTGGGTGGCGACGGCGGCCGTGACGGGGTCGGCGTCGACGGGCAGCACCGCCAGCCCCGCGTCGAGGAAGGCGAGGGAGTCCGCGCCCACCCCGCAGCCGAGGTCGGCGACCCGGGCGACCCCCGCGGCGGCGAAGCGGCGGGCGTGCTCGGCCGCCACGACCGCGCGGGTCGCCTGCTCGGCGCCGGCGGGGGTGAGCAGCAGTCCGGCGGCCCGCGGTCCGAACTTGCCCTCCGCCCGGGCCCGCAGCCGCGACTGGGTCGTCGCCAGCGCCGCGAGCGCCGGGTCGTGGCCCTCGCGCCGCAGCCGGCCGGCCAGTGCGACGGGGTCCTCGGCGACCGTCCCGGCCAGCTGCGCGAGCAGCGCGCGCCCCTCGGGGGACTGCAGCGCTTCGACATCGGCGGTGTTCACCCGCCCGATGCTGCCAGGACGCCCCCGTGCCTGGCACTCGCCTGGCCTGAGTGCTAACGTCTCGCCCAGCGTCGGTGGCACTCCCCACGGGGGAGTGCCAACGGGGCAGCGGCCGCCCGGCACCCGCGACGACGGTCGTCCGCTCCCCACCGCACCGACCGTCCCGTACGCCAGTTCGCTGAAGCAGAAGGGGAGGGCCGCACCAGTGTCGGTCTCCATCACTCCGCTCGAGGACCGCATCGTCGTCAAGCCGCTCGACGCGGAGCAGACGACCGCTTCCGGTCTCGTCATCCCGGACACCGCCAAGGAGAAGCCCCAGGAGGGCGAGGTCCTGGCCGTCGGCCCGGGCCGCGTGGACGACAACGGCAACCGCGTGCCGGTCGACGTCGCCGTGGGCGACAAGGTCATCTACTCCAAGTACGGCGGCACCGAGGTGAAGTACGGCGGCGACGAGCTGCTGATCCTCTCGGCGCGCGACGTGCTCGCCAAGGTCGCCAAGTAAGCGGCAGAGGTTCACCGCGCCCCGGGCGCCCGGTCCCCCGGGAGCCCGGGGCGTTCCTCGTCCCGCTGCACACACGGAAGGAAGAAGGCACATGGCCAAGCAGCTCTCGTTCGACGACACCGCCCGCAAGTCCCTGGAGCGCGGCGTCGACGCCCTCGCCAACGCCGTCAAGGTGACCCTGGGCCCCAAGGGCCGCAACGTCGTCATCGACAAGAAGTGGGGTGCGCCGACGATCACGAACGACGGCGTCACCATCGCCCGCGAGGTCGAGCTCGAGGACCCGTACGAGAACCTCGGCGCCCAGCTCGCCAAGGAGGTCGCCACCAAGACGAACGACGTCGCCGGTGACGGCACCACCACCGCGACCGTCCTGGCCCAGGCCCTGGTCAAGGAGGGCCTGCGCAACGTCGCGGCCGGCGCCGCCCCCTCGGGCCTCAAGCGCGGCATCGACGCGGCCGTCGAGGCCGTCAACGACCAGCTGCTGAAGCTGGCCCGCGACGTCGACGGCAAGGGCGACATCGCCCACGTCGCGACGATCTCCGCCCAGGACCCGACCGTCGGCGACCTGCTCGCCGACGCGTTCGACAAGGTCGGCAAGGACGGCGTCATCACGGTCGAGGAGTCCTCCACGACCGCGCTGGAGCTGGACTTCACCGAGGGCATGCAGTTCGACAAGGGCTACATCTCGCCCTACTTCGTCACCGACGCCGAGCGCCAGGAGGCCGTCCTGGAGGACGCCTACGTGCTCGTGCACCAGGGCAAGATCTCCACGGTCCAGGACCTGCTGCCGCTGCTGGAGAAGGTCCTCAAGACCTCCAAGCCGCTGCTGATCATCGCCGAGGACGTCGACGGCGAGGCGCTGTCGACCCTGGTCGTCAACAAGATCCGCGGCACCTTCAACGCCGTCGCGGTGAAGGCCCCCGGCTTCGGCGACCGCCGCAAGGCGATCCTGCAGGACATCGCGACCCTCACCGGCGCGCAGGTCGTGGCCGAGGAGGTCGGCCTCAAGCTCGACCAGATCGACCTCGACGCCCTGGGCACCGCCCGCCGCATCACGGTCACCAAGGACGACACCACGATCGTCGACGGCGCCGGCTCGGCCGACGACATCGCCGGCCGCGTCGCCCAGATCAAGGCCGAGGTCGAGCGCACCGACTCCGACTGGGACCGCGAGAAGCTGCAGGAGCGCCTCGCGAAGCTGTCCGGCGGTGTCGTCGTCATCAAGGTCGGCGCGCACACCGAGGTCGAGCTCAAGGAGAAGAAGCACCGCATCGAGGACGCCGTCTCCGCGACGCGCGCCGCGATCGAGGAGGGCATCGTCGCCGGCGGCGGCTCGGCCCTGGTGCACGCCGTCTCCGTGCTCGAGGGCGACCTCGGCAAGTCCGGCGACGAGGCGACCGGTGTCGCGCTGGTCCGCAAGGCGGCCTCCGAGCCGCTGCGCTGGATCGCCGAGAACGCCGGCCTCGAGGGCTACGTCGTGGTGGAGAAGGTCCGCTCTCTGGAGCCGGGCAACGGCCTGAACGCCGCGACCGGCGAGTACGTCGACCTGCTGGCCGGCGGGGTCCTGGACCCGGTCAAGGTGACGCGCTCGGCGCTGCGCAACGCCGCCTCCATCGCCTCGATGGTCCTGACCACCGACACCCTCGTGGTGGACAAGAAGGAGGAGGAGCCCGCCGCCGCGGGTCACGGTCACGGCCACGGCCACTGACCTCCCCCTCAGCACCACCGCACGGCAGCACCACCGCACGACGAAGGGCCCGGTCCCCCTGGGGGGCCGGGCCCTTCCGCGTCCGCGCGCCGCACCACCGCGCGCGGGGTGGTGCCGGGTGTCAGCTGGCGACGCGCAGCCCGCGGCGGCGCTCGCTCGTGTAGATGGCCTCGCGGTCGTCCTCGGTGAGCCCACCCCAGACGCCGTAGGGCTCGCGCACCTTCAGGGCGTGCTTGCGGCACTGCTCCAGGACGGGGCAGCCGCCGCAGATGGCCTGCGCGGCGGCGTCGCGGTTGCGGCGGGCGGGGCCGCGCTCACCCTCGGGGTGGAAGAAGAGGTTGGGGTCGGCCTCGCGGCACGAGCCGTCGAGCTGCCACTCCCAGATGTCGGCGACGGGTCCGGGGAGACGGGAGATCTCGGCCATGGTGCGCTCCTCGAGGGAAGGGATCTTGCTGACTGCCCCCGAACGTACAACCGCGTCAGAAGTTGTTCAAGCCCCTGGGACGAACTTGTTCACGATCTCCCGCCGCGCGCCCGCCCTCTACGGGGCCCGGAGCTGAACAACCTGTTGAACCAGGTGTGAACAACGTGCAGAACATCCGTGCCCCCGCAACCCGATCGCGCGGACCCGCGGGCCGCCCCCACGGGTGCACAACCCTGAACAACTCCGGCGCGGTGGCGACTGGCGCGTGCGCCGCCCGCCCGACACACTCGGTGCCATGTCCACCGCCGTCGACCCGGCCGACGGCCAGCAGCCCCTCGCGCCGCAGGCCCCGCGCATGACCCTCACCGTGGCCGCCGTCGCGCGCCGCCTGGGGGTCGCGCCGGCCACCCTGCGCACCTGGGACCGCCGCTACGGGCTCGGCCCCTCCGAGCACACCGCCGGGGCCCACCGCCGCTACTCCTCCTCCGACCTGGCCCGGCTCGTGGTCATGCGCCGCCTCACCCTGGAGGGCGTCGCCCCCGCCGAGGCCGCCCAGCTGGCCGCCACCACCGCCGTCGCCGACGGCGGGTTCGCCCTCGCCAGCGTCTCGACCATCCCCGCCGCCGTCATCGAGGCCGCCGTCACCGACGCCGCCCAGATCGCCGGCCCCACCTCCGGCCTGGCCCCGGCGCGCACCGCCGAGGCCCGCCCCGAGGAGCCCCGCCCCGACGAGTCGGAGGACCTCGAGTCCCGCCCCGCCGCCCACCGGCGCACCCCCCACGGCGAGGGGCCCGGCGAGGACCACCGCGACCGGCGCGACGACCTGCGCGGGGAGACCGTCGACTGGGCCGTGGCGAGCCTGGCCGACCGCTTCACCGACGAGATCCGCACCCGCGGCGTCGCCCGCGCCTGGGACGCGGTGCTCGGGCCGGCCTCGGCCACCCGCGATGCCGCCATGCACGCCGCCGTCGCCCGGGCGCTGTCCGCCCTGCCCACCGCCGACGGGGAGCGCTCGGTCCTGCTCGCCGGCGCCGGCACCGCCGACGACCGCGACCGGACCCCCGTCCTGCTGGCCGCCGCCGCCGCCCTGGCCGAGTCCGGCACCGGCGCGCGCAGCGTCGGCGACGGCGTCCCGGTCCGGATGCTGGCCGCGGCCGTGCGCCGCGTGCGCCCGCCCGCGCTGCTCCTGCACGCCGAGGGGACCGGCGAGGGGGCCGGCGCCGCCCGGGTCGGTGACGACCTCGAGGCCCTCCTGCGGGTGCGCCCGGCCCCGCTGGTCGTGCTGGTGGGGGACGGCTGGCCCGCCGGCGAGCGGCCCGGGGTCGTGCGCGCGGCCAGCCTGGAGGAGGCCGTCGGCGCGTGCGCGGCGGCCGTCTCGGCCTGAACCGCCGGCGACCGCACGCGAACCTCTAGAGGTCCATTAGCACGCTGACCGCCCTCCGCGCCAGCGAGTGGACGATCTGCCCTCAGGTGGACGCCCCGGCGTGCCGACAACCCTCTTCGTGGCGCACCCGACGTGCGACTCAGCGAGGCCACGGACGGCCCCGCTCCACCCACACAGGGAAGAGGTTTGTGGTGGCAACGGTACTGGTCTGCGATGACCTTCCGCTGGCCCGCGAGGCCATGCGACGCATGGTGGCCGCCGTCCCCGGCGTCACCCGTGTCGTGGGTGCGAGCTCGGGCGAAGAGGCTCTCCAGAGGTGGCCCGTCGAACGGCCCTCGCTGGTGATCATGGATGTCCGGATGCCGGGCATCGGTGGCGTGGAGGCGGCCCGACGGCTGCTCGCCCGCCACCCGGAGGCGAACGTCCTCATGGCCACCATGGCCGAGGACGGCGACGGTGTGGCCCGCGCGGTCGCGGCCGGCGCTCGCGGTTACCTCGTCAAGGACGTCTCGCGCGAGGAGCTCGCCACGGCGGTGCTCCAGGCGCTCCAGGACGTCAGCCGTCGTCGTGGCGGCAACCGCACGCGTGCGGTGCTCACGGGCCGGGCGCCCGTGCTCACCGAGCGCGAGCAGCAGGTGCTCGTCGGCATGAGCCGCGGGCGCAGCAACGCGGAGATCGGCCGGGAGCTGTTCCTGTCCGAGGACACGGTCAAGACGCACGCGCGTCGGCTGTTCCGCAAGCTGGAGGCCGCCGACCGCGCTCAGGCGGTGGCTGTGGGATTCCGCTGGGGTCTCGTACGGTAGGTGGGTGAGCCCCGGGGGCGACGAACCGGTCGACAGCGCCGGGCGGCCCGACGCAGACAGCGGACGCGACGCCGGCCGTGACGTCGGGTCCGCCGTCGTGTCCGACGTCGCCCCCGACCTGCCCAGGGTGCAGTTCCCGGACGGGTCGGCCGGGGTGGGGGTCGGTGACCTCGGCCTCACGGTCGGCCCGTCCGTCGTCCCCGGCGAGGACGACTCCCTGGACGACCCCCTCGACGACTCCCTGGAAGACCCTCTCGACGACCCCCTGGAAGACCCCCTCGACGGTGCCCGGGGCGCGGACCCCGTGGTGCCCCGTCCGGGACGGGGTGTAACGCCGGGCCGGTCGGCGGCGATGGACACGACGGATGCCGGGGGGCTCCAGGAACTGGCGGCACGTGCCCTGTCGGGGGAGCAGGGCGCCGTCGCCGACCTCCTGGCAGCGGTGCGCCGCCTCGTCCACCGCTACTGCCGAGCCAAGCTCGGGCGACTGCCCGGAGCTGACCACGCCGCCGAGGACGCGGCACAGGAGGTCTGCATCGCCGTGTTGACGGCTCTGCCCCGCTACAAGGACACCGGGCGCCCCTTCGAGGCGTTCGTGTACCGCATCGCGGCCAACAAGGTCGCCGATGCCCAGCGGGCCTCCTACCGCGCGCCCGTCCCCACCGACGACGTCCCCGACGCCGCCACCGCCGAGCCGGGCCCCGAGCAGCTCGCGCTCGACGCCTTCGACGCCGAGACGGTCGGGCGGCTGCTGGACACCCTGCCGCCGAAGCTGCGCGAGATCATCACGCTGCGCGTGGGGGCGGGGATGTCGGCCGAGGAGACGGGCCGCGCGCTGGACATGACGGCCGGGGCCGTCCGGGTCGCCCAGCACCGGGCCATGCAGAAGCTCCGCAAGACCGCGCTCGAGGACACCACCCTGCGGGTGGCGCCGTGAGCGGGGACGACACCACCCGGGGCGGCCGCCGACGCGGTCACCTGCGGGGGGTCAAGGGCGGCGCCGCGGGCGCCGAGGGAACGACGGGGACGATCCGGCAGCAGCGAGGAGGGGACGTGGACGACGATTCGTTCTCCGTGCCCGACCTGCTGGCCACGGACGCCCTCCTGGACCGGCTCGGCCGCCACGAGACCACCGAGAGCGACCTGCGCGACGCCGTCGCGCGGTTGCTGGACTCCTACGCCCTGCACGCCGACCCCGAGACCGCCGGCGTGCGGCCCGTCGAGCTGCCCGACGTCGAGCCCTTCACCGTCGCCGACGCCCCGCCCGCCGACGTCCCCGCCCCGCGCGTCCTGCTGGCCCGGCGCCGCACCCTGCAGCGCCTGGGCCGGGGGACCGCCGCGGCCGCCGCCGTGCTGGCCCTGCTCGGCGGGACCGCCGCCGCCGCCGCCACCGGCGCCGGGCCCCTGGGGGACCGCTCCGCCGGGACCGCGACGTCCTTCGCGGCGCAGCTGCCCGGGTGGTTCCCCGACACCGTCCTGGACGCCTTCGGGGGCACCCCCACCGAGCGCGTGCAGCGGGAGCTGAAGCAGGCCCGCAAGGAGGCCCTCGCCGGCGACCCCGACGCGGCGACCGCCCGCCTGGAGAACCTGCGCCGGCAGATCGGTGACGCCGCCGTGGTGGCCTCCGTCGACCCCGAGGTCGTCCAGGAGGTCGACCAGACCCTGGCCACGCTCCAGGAGGGCCCCGCGGCCCTGGCCGGGTCCCCGGCCACCCCGACCCCGACCGCGACCGGCACGACGCTGCCGACGGGGACGGGGACGAGCCTGGCCGACGTGGCCACGACCGGCCCGTCCGCCTCGTCCTCGCCGACCTGGTCGCCCCCGCTGAAGCCGGGGCGCACGACGGGCACCCCGACCGCGACCGCCACCCCGTCCTCCCCGGCCACCTCGACCGGGAGTCCGTCGGGTTCCTCGGGCCCGGGCCGGAACCCCTCCGTCCCCGTCGTTCCGCCCGTGACGCTGCCCGGCGGGTCGTCGGGCCCGTCGACCGGGCAGCCGGTGACGCCGGCCCCGGGCACCGGCGGGTCGACGTCCACGGACGGCCCCGGCGGGACCCCGACCGGCGGGGGCACGGACACCCCGGCGGGCACGCCCACCGGCAGCGACCCCGGCACCCCGTCCGACACCCCCACCGGCACCCCGGGCGGCACCGCCACCGACAGCCCGACCGGCACCCCGAGCGGGACCGCGACGGGTGAGCCGGAGGACACCGCCACGTCCACGCCGAGCACGCCGCCGGGGGAGGTCCTCGTGCCGGTGCCCACCGCCGGCGAGGTCCCCGCCACCACCGACCCGGTCGTCGTGAACCCGACGCTGCCCGTCGTCGTGGAGCCCTCGCCCAGCACGGGGGCCGTCCCGGTCCCCGGCGTCCAGGGCGACGGCTCGGACGGCGGCTCGGACGGCGCGGCGGGCGGCGGGACGGGCGGGGACGCGCAGGCGTCCCCGACCACGACGACCGGCTCGTAGAATCGTGGGGGTGAGCGCGCAGATCCCCGACGGACAAGCGTCCGAGAACGACCCCTTCGGCTTCGTGGGCCTGACCTACGACGACGTCCTGCTGCTGCCCGGTGAGTCCGACGTCATCCCCTCCGAGGTCGACACGTCGACCCGCGTGTCCAAGCGCGTCAGCCTGCGGATCCCGCTGCTGAGCTCGGCGATGGACACCGTCACCGAGTCCCGCATGGCCATCGCGATGGCCCGCCAGGGCGGTCTCGGTGTGCTGCACCGCAACCTGTCCGCCGAGGAGCAGGCCGTCCAGGTCGACCTCGTGAAGCGCTCGGAGTCGGGCATGGTCACCCAGCCGGTGACCACGACCCCGGACGCGACCCTCGCCGAGGTGGACGCGCTGTGCGCGCGCTACCGCATCTCCGGCGCGCCCGTGGTCGACCCCGACGGCACCCTCGTCGGCATCGTCACCAACCGCGACCTGCGCTTCGAGTCCGACTTCTCCCGCCCCGTGCGCGAGGTCATGACGAAGGCCCCCCTGGTCACGGCCCCCGTCGGCATCTCCGCCGACGACGCGGTGCAGCTGCTGCGCAAGCACAAGATCGAGAAGCTGCCCATCGTCGACGACCGCAACCGGCTCACGGGCCTGATCACCGTCAAGGACTACGAGAAGTCCGAGAAGTACCCGCTGGCCACCAAGGACGCCGACGGCCGGCTGCGCGTGGCCGCCGCCATCGGCATCTTCGAGGACGCGTGGAAGCGCGCCATGGGCCTGGTCGACGCGGGTGTGGACGTCCTGGTCGTCGACATGGCCCACGGGCACTCCCGGGCCGTGCTGGAGATGATCTCCCGCCTCAAGGGCGACAGCGCGGCCGCGCACGTGGACGTCGTCGGCGGCAACGTCGCGACCCGCGCCGCGGCGCAGGCGCTCGTCGACGCCGGCGTGGACGGCATCAAGGTCGGCGTGGGGCCGGGCTCGATCTGCACCACGCGCGTCGTCGCGGGCGTCGGGGTCCCGCAGGTCACCGCCATCCACGAGGCCTCCCGCGCGGCCAAGCCCGCGGGTGTCCCGGTCATCGGCGACGGCGGGCTGCAGTACTCCGGCGACATCGCCAAGGCCCTGGTCGCCGGCGCCGACACCGTCATGCTGGGGTCGCTGCTGGCCGGCTGCGACGAGAGCCCGGGCGAGCTGGTGTTCATCAACGGCAAGCAGTTCAAGAGCTACCGCGGCATGGGGTCCCTGGGCGCCCAGCAGACCCGCCAGGGCGGCCGCTCGTTCTCCAAGGACCGCTACTTCCAGAACGACGTCGCCTCCGACGACCGCTTCGTGCCCGAGGGCGTCGAGGGCCAGGTGCCCTACCGGGGGCCGCTGGGGGCCGTCGCCCACCAGCTCGTCGGCGGGCTGCGGCAGTCGATGTTCTACTCCGGCGCCCGCACCGTCCCCGAGCTGCAGGCCGGCGGGAAGTTCGTCCGGATCACCGCGGCGGGGCTGAAGGAGTCGCACCCGCACGACATCCAGATGACCGTCGAGGCACCGAACTACAGCGGCCGCTGACGGGGCGCCGACCGGCTGGGGGCCCGCGCGTGACCGGGGCGCGGGCCCGCAGCAGGTAGCCTGAGGCCGTGTCTGAGATCGAGATCGGCCGCGGCAAGCGGGGGCGACGCGCCTACAGCTTCGACGACATCGCCGTCGTCCCCAGCCGCCGCACGCGTGACCCCGAGGACGTCTCGACGGCGTGGCAGATCGACGCCTACCACTTCGAGATCCCCGTGATGAGCGCGCCGATGGACTCGGTGGCCTCACCCGCCACCGCCGTCGCCCTCGGCCGGCTGGGGGGCCTGGGCGTCCTGGACCTGGAGGGTCTGTGGACGCGCTACGAGGACCCCGAGCCGCTGCTGGCCGAGATCGCCGCCCTCGACCCGGCCGTCGTCATCCCGCGCATGCAGGCCATGTACGCCGAGCCGGTCAAGCCCGAGCTGATCACCCGCCGCCTCGCCGAGGTCCGCGCCGCCGGGGTCACCGTCGCCGGCTCCCTGTCGCCGCAGCGCACCCAGGAGTTCTGGAAGGTCGTCGTCGACGCCGGGGTCGACCTGTTCGTCATCCGCGGCACCACGGTCTCGGCCGAGCACGTCTCGGGCCGCAGCGAGCCCCTGAACCTCAAGCGCTTCATCTACGAGCTCGACGTCCCCGTCGTGGTCGGCGGTGCGGCGACGTACACCGCGGCGCTGCACCTCATGCGCACCGGCGCGGCCGGGGTCCTCGTCGGCTTCGGCGGGGGAGCGGCCACCACGACCCGCACCGCGCTCGGCATCCACGCGCCCATGGCCTCGGCCGTCGCCGACGTCGCCGCCGCCCGGCGCGACTACATGGACGAGTCCGGCGGCCGCTACGTCCACGTCATCGCCGACGGCGGGGTCGGCACCTCCGGCGACATCGTCAAGGCCGTCGCGTGCGGCGCCGACGCCGTCATGCTCGGCGCGGCCCTGGCCCGCGCCACCGAGGCCCCCGGCCGCGGCTGGCACTGGGGCCCGGAGGCCCACCACGCGGTGCTGCCCCGCGGCGAGCGCGTCCGCGTCGGCACCGTGGCGCCGCTGGCCGAGATCCTCAACGGGCCCGGCCGCGCCGCGGACGGCACGACGAACCTGGTCGGCGCGCTGCGCCGCTCGATGGCCACGACGGGGTACTCCGACCTGAAGGAGTTCCAGCGCATCGAGGTCGTCGTCTCGCCCTACCAGCCCGCCTGATCCCCGCCTGATCCCCGCCCGGACCCGAAGGACCCCTGTGCCGCAGCAGAACGCCACGCCCTGGACGCCCGACGCGATGGGCAGCCAGGTGGGCCGGACCGTCCTGGTGACGGGCGCGAACTCCGGCCTGGGGTTCCACGTCGCCACGGAGTTCGCCCGGCGCGGGGCCGACGTCCTGCTCGCCTGCCGCAACTCCGAGCGCGGCCGGGCGGCCGTGGCGCAGCTGACCGCGGAGGTCCGCGACTCCGGTGTCGAGCCGAGCGTGGAGCTGGTCGCCCTCGACGTCGCCGACCTCGCCAGCGTCCGGCGCGCGGCCGCCGACGTGGTGCACCGCCGCTCCAGCATCGACGTGCTGGTGAACAACGCCGGCGTCATGGTGCCGCCGTTCGGGCGCACGGTCGACGGCTTCGAGACGCAGGTCGGCACGAACCACCTGGGGCACTTCGCGTTCACGGGGCTGCTGCTGCCGGCGCTGCTGTCCGGCGGGGGCGCGCGCGTCGTCAGCGTGGCCAGCGTGGCGCACCGGTTCGGCAGGCTGGACCGCACCAACTACCAGTCCGAGCGCAGCTACCAGAAGTGGCTGGCGTACGGGCAGTCGAAGCTGTCGAACCTGCTGTTCGCCTTCGAGCTGCAGCGCCGCGCCGACGCCGTCGGCGCCCGGATCGTCTCCACGGCCGCGCACCCGGGGCTGTCGGACACGAACCTGTGGAAGATGACGCCGTTGGGCGGCAACCGGTTCGGTGAAGCGCTGGCGCAGGTCCTGGGCCGCGCCGTCGGGCAGCCCGCCGCCCAGGGGGCCTGGCCGCTGCTGCGCGCCGCGACCGACCCCGGCGCCACGGGCGGGGAGTACTTCGGCCCCGGCGGCCGGCAGGAGTGGCGCGGTTTCCCCGTCGCCGTCCCCGCCAGCCCCTCCGCCTACGACACCGCCGACGCCGCCTGGTTGTGGGCGCGCTCGGTGGAGTGGACCGGCGTCGACTACGCCGAGCTCACCGCCTGACCCGCTCCCCGCCGTCCCGGTGACCGGGCACCCGCGCGCCGGGGTGCCCGGTCACCGGCGGTTCAGGCGCCGGCGGCGGGGCCACCGGTGCGCGGGACGGCCAGGGCCGTCGCCGCCAGCAGCGCGCCGGCCGCCCCGACGACGGCGAAACCCCACGCCGGGCCCGCCTGCTCGGCCAGCGCCCCGCCGAGCGAGGCGCCCGTCGCGACCCCCAGCACGACGCCGGAGTTCAGCAGCGCCATGACGAACGCGCCGCGCCCGGGCGGGGCCAGCCGCGCCGCGAGGGTGTTCACGGTCACCAGCGCCGGCCCGACGAACAGACCCAGCAGCAGGACCGCCACGGTCAGCGGCCCCAGGCGCGGCGCGGTGGCCGCCATGAGCCCGGCGCCCAGCACCAGACCGGCCCCGCACACCGCCCACCGCGCCCGCAGCGTGAACCGCGCGGGCAGCAGCACCAGGCACAGCGTCGTCACGGTCGACCCGATCGCCGAGACCGCGTAGACCAGCGAACCCAGCGACGCCGACCCGACGGTCTCGGCGGCCGCCGTGACCCCCGTCTGGGTCGCCCCGAACACCGTCCCCATGCACAGCATCGCCACCACCGGGACCACGACCACCCACGGCACCCGGCCCGCGGCGCGGGAGGCGGTGCGCGGCAGCGGGGCCGTGCGCCGGTGGGTGGGGTGGCACGCGAACACCGTCACGAACACCGTCGTCAGGCCCGCCGCCGTCAGCAGCGCCGCCGCCGGGTCACCCAGCACCCCGACCAGCCCGACCAGCGCGGGACCCAGGATGAACGTGGCCTCGTCGATCGTGCCCTCGGCGGCGAAGGCCGTCGCCACGTCCTGCGGGTCCCCCGCCATGCGCAGCCACCGGGCCCGGGAGAACCCCCCGACCGAGGGCAGGGTGAATCCGACCCCGGCCGCCGCGGCCAGCACCAGCGGGGTCCGGTCCGTGTCCAGCGCGGCGAACAGCCCGGTCAGGGCCAGCAGGTGCGCGGCGACGACCACCAGGAGCACCGCCCGCTGCCCGCGGCGGTCGGCGGACCAGCCGACGACGGGCACCCCCACGGCCTCGCCGACGGCCGCGGCGGCGCTGGCGAGCCCGCCCACGGCGACCGAACCGCTCGCGGAGGTCACCAGGGCCAGGACGGCCAGCGGGACCATGGTGATGGGCAGCCGCGCCAGGGTGGTCGCCGGCAGGTAGGCGCGGCCGGCGATCCGCGGCAGCCGCGCGTAGCGCGACAGCAGGCCGGTGGGGGCGGGGGTGGTGGTGCTCACGGGTAGGCTCCAGCGTCGTGGGTGCGCCTCCCCGCCACTGACGCCCCGGGACCCTGGGTGTGAACCCCTCCACGGTAAGCGACGCCCGGGGGAGTTTCCACGCGGCGGGAGGCGCGGCGGGAGGTCGGGGGTCAGGCCTCCCCGTGCCAGCTGCGCCACAACCCGGCGTACGAGCCGCCGGCGTCGACGAGCTCGTGGTGCGTGCCGAGCTCGGTGATCCGCCCGCCCTCGACGACGGCGATCCGGTCGGCGTCGTGGGCGGTGTGCAGCCGGTGCGCGATCGCCACCGTCGTGCGCCCCTCCAGCACCGCGGCCAGCGACCGTTCCAGGTGCCGGGCCGCGTTCGGGTCCAGCAGCGACGTCGCCTCGTCCAGGACGAGGGTGTGCGGGTCGGCCAGCACCAGCCGGGCCAGCGCCACCTGCTGGGCCTGCGCCGCCGACAGCGCCAGCCCGTTCTCGCCCACCGGCGTGTCCAGGCCCTGCGGCAGCGCCTGCACCCAGCCGCGGGCGTCGACGGCGCCCAGGGCGTCGAGGACCTGCTCGTCGCTCGACCCCGGTGCCGCGAGCGCCACGTTGTCGCGCAGCGGGGCCGCGAACACGTGCCGCTCCTGGGTGACCAGGGCGATGCGCGAGCGCAGCTCGTCCAGCGGCAACCCGGTGACCTCGGCGCCGCCGACCCGCACCGACCCGTCCGAGGGCGGGTTGATGCCGGCCAGCAACCGGCCCAGCGTGGACTTCCCCGCGCCGGTCGGGCCGACGATCGCCAGCCGCTCACCGGGTTCGAGCTCCAGGCTGACCCCGTGCAGCACGGGGCGTCCGGGGGTGTAGGAGAACCCCACCCGGTCGGCGTGGACGTCGTCGGAGACGGGCCGGTCGTCGCGGGTGACGCGGTCGGGTTCCACGCTCGACAGCCCCACGACCCGGGCGAAGGAGGCCTGCCCGACCTGCAGCTCGTCCCACCAGGCGAGCAGCTCGTTGACCGGGCCGACGAGCTGGCGCAGGTAGAGCACGACGGTCGTGACCTGGCCGACGGTCTGCAGGTCGTGCCGGACGAGGAAACCGCCCCACAGCAGCGCCACGACGACGGGCAGCAGGTACGACATCTCGATGCTGGGGAACCACACGGTGCGCAGCGACAGCGTGTACCGCTCCCGGCGCACCGTCGCCCCGATGACCTCGTCGACGAGGGCGACCCGGTGCTCGGCCAGGCCCAGGGCCTCGACCGTGCGGACGTTCTCGACGTTCTCGCCCAGCGTCGTGGAGATCCGGCCCCACTCGGCGCGCTCGGCCGCGTACCCCTGCGGGGCGCGGCGCAGGTACCAGCGGGTCGCGAGGAACAGCCCGGGCACCCCGGCCAGGATCGACAGCGCCACCAGCGGGCCGGAGAACACCGCCGCGACGACCGTCAGGACCGACGTCACGGACGCGACGAGGATGGCGGGCGCGCCGTAGCGGACGGTGTAGCTGAGGGCGTCGACGTCGTTCGTCGTGCGCGAGACGAGGTCACCGGTCCCGGCCTGCTCCACGACCGACAGCGGCAGCGCCGTGGCGCGCGCGAGGAACTCCTCACGCAGCTGCGCGAAGACGCCCTCGGCCAGGGTCAGCGAGCGCCGCCGGGCCGCCTGCGCGAGCACCGCCTGCACGACGACCGCGCCGACGAGCACCGCGACGAGCACGTCGATGCGGTGGGCCGTCTGCGCGTAGGTGCTGCCGCCGCGGACGGTGCGGACGACGTCGTCGACGAGCCGGCCGAGCAGGTAGGGCCCGGTCAGCCCGGCCAGCGCCGCGAGGGCGTGCAGGCCCAGCATCCGCAGGCCCGGGCCGCGGTGCTGGGCCAGCAGCCGCCGGACGTCGGCGAGCACCTGGGCCCGGTCGGCGACCGGGAGGGTCTTGGGGCTCACGCCTGGCCTCCTGCGGACGGTGCGGTGCGGGGGGTGGGCAGGTCGGCGGTGTCGCGGGTCACGAACCGCCGGTACCCGGGGTCCCGGGCGAGCAGGTCGGCGTGCCGGCCGCGGGCCACGACGTGCCCGTCGCGGACCCAGCAGACCCGGTCGACCTGCGGCAGCACGAGCGGGCTGGCGGTGGCGACGACCGTCGTCCGGCCCGCCCGGGCCGTGCGCAGCCGCCCCGCGATGCGGGCCTCGGTGTGGGCGTCGACGGCGCTGGTGGGCTCGACCAGGACCAGCGCCTCCGGTTCGCGGGCGAGCACGCGCGCCAGCGCCAGCCGCTGCCGCTGGCCGCCGGACAGGGACCGGCCTCGTTCGGTCACGGTGCCGGCCAGGCCCCCGTCGACGAGGTCGAGGACGTCGCGGGCGTCGGCGACCTCCAGGGCCGCCATGACCTGCGCGTCGGTGTGCCGCCCCTCGGGGTCGACCTGCTCGCGGACGGTGCCGCTGAACAGCTGCGCGTCGTCCTCGGCCAGCAGCACGCGGGCGCGGACCTCGTGGACCGGCAGCCGCCGCAGCGCGACCCCGCCGAAGGTGGCGCGGGTGTCGTCGTCGAACCGGGTGAGGCGGCGGGCCAGGACGGCCGCGTCCTCGGGCGGGTCGCAGACGACCGCGGTGAGCTCACCGGCTTCGGCGACCACCCCGGAGTCGGGGTCGGCCAGCGCCCCGCCGGGGGTGCCGGCCGTCCCGTCGTCGGTCACGGCGGGCGGCACCTCCAGCAGCGTGGTGAGCCGGCGGGCCGCGACGAGGGCGCGCACGTACTTGTCGGCGGCCTCCACGAGCATCCGCAGCGGGGAGGTGAGGAAAGCCGCGTACCCGTAGAGGGCGACGAGGTCGCCGGGGCTGGTCTCGCCGCGGGCGGTGGACCGGGCCCCGGCCCAGACGAGGGCCGCGACGAGGAGCCCGGGGACGAGGACCTGCAGCGCCTCCAGCCCCGACTCCCACGCCGCGACGCGCACCCCGGCGGCCCGCACCTGCTGGCTCTTGGCCCGGTAGCGGTCCAGGAACACCTCCTCGCCGCCGATGCCGCGCAGGATCCGCAGGCCCCGCACGGTGTCGGTGCCCAGGGAGGTCAGCTCCCCGGACAGCTTGCGGTGCAAGCGCTGGCGTTCCTGCAGGGGGCGCAGCACGAGCAGCAGCAGCGCCGTGACGACGGGCACGCCGACGAGGATGACCAGGCCGATGGGCACGCTGGTGCGCAGCACGAGGACGGCGACGACGGTGACGGCGGCGACGGAGGCGACGGCGCGCTGGGTCACGTCGAAGGCGTCGGCCAGCCGGGGGCCGTCGGAGGCGATGGAGGCCAGCACCTCGCCCTGCGGCAGCCGTGTGGTCAGCGCAGTGCCGGCGCGCGCGGTGTGCCGGCCGACCTGCTGCAGCGTGCGGAAGCACGCGGTGAGCCAGTTGGTCACGCCGTAGCGGTGGCGCACGATCGCGGCCCACGCGGTGACGACGGCGAGGGCGAGCACGAGCAGGGACCAGCGGGTGAGGGCGCGGCTGTCCCCCTCCACGACGCCGGCGTCGACGGCCCGGCCGATGGCGGCGGGCAGGACGGCCTGCGACAGCAACCACGCGGTGCCCACGAGCGAGCCGACCACCATGGGCCGCCACTGCTGCGCAGCCGTGCGCAGCAGGAAGCGGGTGGGGGAGGTCACGTCGGGGGTACCGGGATCGCTCAACGGGAGAGAGCGCACACCTACGGACGGTAATCGCCTTCCCGGGGTGGTCGCACGCGGTTTACCGGCCGGTCCCGCCCGGCGGCTACCCTTGGGTCGTGACGCCGGACGTGCCCGAGAGCCAGACCGCAGCACGAGAACCCGAGGTGGCGGCCGAACGCACCCACCGGCCGGTGCTCGTCGTCGACTACGGGGCCCAGTACGCGCAGCTCATCGCGCGCCGGGTCCGCGAGGCCGACACCTTCTCCGAGATCGTGCCCAGCACGATGCCGGTGGCCGAGATGCTGGCCAAGGACCCCTCCGCGGTGATCCTCTCCGGCGGCCCCTCCAGTGTGTACGCCGAGGGCGCCCCGCAGGTCGACCCGGCCCTGTTCGAGGCGGGCGTGCCCGTGCTGGGCATCTGCTACGGCTTCCAGGCCATGGCCAAGGCCCTGGGCGGGGAGGTCGCGCAGACCGGTCAGCGCGAGTACGGCGGGACCGCCGCGGACCTGCCGGACCCGGCCTCCTCGACCCTCCTGAGGGACCAGCCGGCCGCGCAGTCGGTGTGGATGTCCCACGGGGACAGCGTGGCCCGCGCCCCCGAGGGGTTCCGCGTCACGGCCTCCACGCCCGGCACCCCGGTCGCGGCCTTCGAGGACGACGAGCGCGCCCTGTACGGCGTGCAGTGGCACCCCGAGGTCAAGCACTCCGACCACGGCCAGGACGTCCTGGTGAACTTCCTGCGCCACGGCGCGAGGATCGACCCGGACTGGACGACCGGCAACGTCATCGAGGAGCAGGTCGCGCGCATCCGCGCCCAGATCGGTGACGGCAAGGTCATCTGCGCCCTCTCCGGCGGTGTCGACTCCGCGGTCGCGGGCGCGCTCGTGCAGCGCGCCGTCGGCGACCAGCTCACGTGCGTGTTCGTCGACCACGGCCTGCTGCGCGCCGGGGAGGCCGAGCAGGTCGAGAAGGACTTCGTCGCCGCGACGGGCGTGAAGCTGCACGTCGTCGACGCCGTCCAGCGCTTCGCCGACGCGCTCGACGGGGTCAGCGACCCCGAGCAGAAGCGCAAGATCATCGGCCGGGAGTTCATCCGCGTCTTCGAGCAGGCCGCGCGCGACGTGGTCGCCGCCGAGGGCGCTGCCGGTGGCGAGGTGAGGTTCCTCGTGCAGGGGACGCTGTACCCGGACGTCGTGGAGTCCGGCGGCGGCACCGGTGCGGCGACCATCAAGAGCCACCACAACGTCGGCGGCCTGCCCGACGACCTCGCCTTCGAGCTCGTCGAGCCGCTGCGCGCGCTGTTCAAGGACGAGGTCCGCGCGGTCGGGGTCCAGCTGGGGCTGCCCGAGGCGATGGTCCACCGGCAGCCGTTCCCGGGCCCGGGCCTGGCGATCCGCATCGTCGGGGCGGTGACCCCGCAGCGGCTGGAGATCCTGCGCGCGGCCGACGCCATCGCCCGCGCCGAGCTCACCGCGGCCGGCCTGGACCGCGAGATCTGGCAGTGCCCCGTCGTGCTGCTGGCCGACGTCCGCAGCGTCGGCGTCCAGGGCGACGGCCGCACCTACGGCCACCCGGTGGTGCTGCGCCCGGTCTCCTCCGAGGACGCCATGACGGCGGACTGGACGCGCCTGCCGTACGACGTCCTGGCGAGGATCTCCACGCGCATCACCAACGAGGTGCCCGAGGTGAACCGCGTCGTGCTCGACGTCACGAGTAAGCCGCCGGGGACCATCGAGTGGGAGTGATCCCCGCCTGAGGCCGGCCGCGGGGTTCGGATCGTTGTGACAACGCTGCCGATCATCGGCAGCGTTGTCACAACGATCGCCACCCCCGCGCCCTCACAGGGAGTCGGCGAGGATCCCGACGGCCGTGGGGATGTGCTGCTCGGTGATGGCGGCGTAGCACAGCCGCAGGTGCGTGGCGTCGTCCTCGGCCACGACGTAGTGCCGGCCGGGGCCGACGACGAGGCCGCGTTCGCGGGTGCGGCGGGCCAGTTCGAGGTCGTCGGTGCCGCGCGGCAGCCGCAGCCACAGCGAGAAACCCCCGCGGGGGCGGTGGAAGCTGCACCCGGGCAGCTGCCGCGCCAGTTCGGTGGACAGCGTGCTCGCGCGCGCCCCGAGCGCCGCCGACAGCGCGCGCAGGTGCGCGTTCCAGCCCGCGCCGGTGACGAGCTCGACGGCGGCCTCCTGCAGCGGCCGGGCCACGATGAGGTGGTCGACGAAGCTCAGCCCGGCGATGCGCTGCGCCACGGGCCCCCGGGAGACGATGCAGCCGACGCGCAGGCTGGGGCCGGAGACCTTGCTGAGGGAGTTCACGGTGATGACGCGCCCGTCGGTGTCGTCGCGCAGCAGGGCCGGGGGTGCGGTGGGGCCGTGCCCGAGCCAGCGCGCGAAGTCGTCCTCGACGACGAAGGCGCCGGCCTTGGCCGCGATGTCCAGGACGGGGCGGCGCCGGTCGGCGGACAGCAGGGAGCCGTCGGGGTTGGCGTAGGTGGGCTGGAGGTAGAGCATCCGCGCGCCGGACTGCTCGAAGGCCCGTTCGAGGAGCTCGGGGCGGACGCCGTCGGTGTCGGTGGGCACCGGGACGGGCACCAGGCCGGCGCTGCGCAGCAGGGAGATGACGCCGGGGTAGCCGGGGACGGCGACGAGCACGGGGCTGCCGGCGGGCACGATCGAGCGCAGCACGGTCGACAGGGCCCCCTGGCCGCCGGGGCTGATGAAGACGTCCTCGCGGTCGGCGCCGAGCTGCTGGGCGAACCAGGTCCGCAGCTCGGGGACGCCGGCCGGCGGCGGGACCGTCCACGCCTCGGGGCGGCGGGCCGCGCGGGCCATGGCCGAGGCCAGCCGCGAGGAGGGTTGCAGGGACAGGTCCAGGTAGCCGCGGGCCATGTCCAGGACGCCGTGGTCGGGCACGGTCAGGGCGGCCAGGACGCCTTCGGAGCGGACGGGGGAGTCGCCGAGGGCGACCCGCTGCCAGGCGGTGTCGACGGTCGCGGTGCGGGTCGCGCGCGCGACGAAGGTCCCGGCGCCGGGGCGGGTGACGACGGTGCCGTCGGCGACGAGGGAGTCGATGGCGCGCTGGACGGTGACCGGGCCGACCCCGAGGTCGGCGACGAGCCGGCGGCTGCTGGGCAGCTTGGCGCCGGGGGGCAGCGCACCGGCCAGCTCCCGGAGGCTGGCGGTGACGCGTTGCACACTGCTACCGTAGTCCATGAGAACAGAGAATAGCGCTATCACCCACCGCGACGGTAGCAGCCGGAGCCGGTCGTGAGCGCCCTCGTCGTCCTGATCCTGCTGGTGGCATTGGCTGTCGCCGCTCCGATGTGCGGGGCCGACACCCGCTGGCCCGGTGCCGGCGCTCGCCCCGACAAGCCGCGGAGGGGAAAGCGCTACCGCTTGGTGCACGATGCCGCTACCGCCCACGCGGTGCGCCGGGACCAGTTCGACCGCACGAGCTGACCGGGCTCACAGCCCCGCCCCGTAGCCTGACCCGGTGGAGGAGGACCGCAGGAGCGCGCCGGGCGGGCGGGTCGTCGTCCTGACCGTCGTCGCCCTCCTGGTCGTCGCGGTCTGCTGCGGCCTCGGGGTCTGGCAGTGGCAGCGGGGCAACGTCGTCATCTCCGAACCCCCCGCCCGCCAGCCCGTCGTCCCCGTCGGGCAGGTCGTCGACGCCGGCGCCACGGGCGCCGACCGGGTCCTGTCCTCCGACGAGGTCGGGCACCGCGTCGAGGTCGCCGGCACGTTCGACCCGGCCGTGGACCTGCTCGTGCCCGGGCGCGCGCTGGACGGGGTCGTGGGCTCGTGGGCGCTGGGCGTCGTGGTGCTCGCGGACGGTTCCGGCGTCCCCGTCGTGCGCGGCTGGGTCCCGCCGGGGCAGTCCGCACCGGCCCTGCCGGCCGGCCCGGTCGACCTGACGGGCGTCGTGCAGCCGCCGGAGAGCTCCGACATCGCCCCCTCGACGGACGCGCTGCCGCCGGGGCGGACGTGGATCGTCAGCGCCGCCGACCTCGTCAACCGCGTCGACTACCCCGTCGCGAACGCCTACGTCACCGACGCCGCCCCGCCCGCCGGCCTGCGGGCCGTGCCGCCCGCCGACCCCGGCCAGGCGACCCGCCGGCTGGACCTGCGCAACCTGGCCTACGCCGCGCAGTGGTGGGTCTTCGCCCTGTTCGCCGTCGTCGTCTGGTTCCGGGCCGTGCGCGACGAGCGCCGGGAGGCCGGGCAGGATGACCCCGGACCGCAGGGGGAGCCCGGTGCTGGCCCCGTGAGCGATGGAGGACGAGACATGAGTGGTGCCCGGTGAGCGCTGACGGAGTGACCGGGCTGCGGTCCGCGCCGAAGGTGCGCGCGGCCCTGACCCGCTACCGCGTGATGGCGTGGCTGACCGGCATCGGGCTCGTCGTGCTCGTGCTCGTCGGCATGCCGCAGAAGTACCTCGGCCTCTTCGGCGGGGGCGACTCGGTCGTGGCGACCGTCGGCGTCGCCCACGGCTGGCTGTACGTCGTCCTGCTCATCACGACGTTCGACCTGGGCAACCGCGTGCGCTGGTCGTGGCGGCGGATGATCCTCACGGCGCTGGCCGGGACCATCCCCTTCCTGTCGTTCTACGCCGAGCACCGCAACACCCGGGCCGTGCGCGCGCAGCTGGGCACCCCCGCCGCGTGAGCCGCCTGCAACGGGTCGCGGTCCACGCGGCCGTCGTCGCCGACGGCTCGCTCCTGGTGCGCGACGGCGTGCTGCCGTGGGCGCTGCTGGCCCACGGGGAGACCCCGGCCGCCGCGCTGCAGCGGGTCCTGGGCCCGGGCGCGCGCGTCGGGGAGCTGCTGGCCGTGGTCGACGGCCGGCGCGCGCACGAGGGCCTGGACCTGCACACCGTCCACCTCGTCCTGGCCGCCACCGCGGCCGGGGACCTGCCGGGGACCCGGCGCGTGCCCGTCCCGACGGACTGGCCGCTGGCCGCCGACGCCCTCGTGGCCCTGGACCCGGCCGAGCTGGTGCGGCTGGCGCCGGCCGCCGACGCGGGCGCGCCCGTGGTGCGGCAGCGGCTGGCCTGCTACGCCGTGGTCGTCTCCGGGGGTTCGCTGCTGCTGACCCGGCTGAGCGCGCTGACGCCGAGCCCGGGGCGCTGGACGCTGCCGGGCGGTGGTGTCGACCACGGCGAGCACCCGCTGACGGCCGTGGTCCGCGAGGTCCACGAGGAGACGGGGATGGACGTCACGGTCACCGGTCTGGCCGAGATCGGCGCCGAGCACTTCACGGGCCGCTCCCCGCGCGGGGTGCTGGAGGACTTCCACGCCGTGCGCATCCTCGTGACGGCCGAGCCGGTGCAGGTCCGGGAACCGGAGGTCCTCGACGTCGGGGGCAGCACGGACCTCGCCCGGTGGGTGCCGCTCGCCGAGGCGGACGGTATCGGCCTCGTCGGTGTAGCTCAACGTGGCCTGAACATCGCACTGAGTAGTTTTTGAGGAGTTCAACCCCGCTGAGCAACCTGAAGTTCACGTGAGACCCCGCTCAGGGGTTCCCTTGACGTCACCGTGACTGACAGGATCGCGGCTCGCCCCCGACCCCCCTTGTGGAAGCGAGCCCATGCGTCCAGGTCGTCCCCTCGTCCGGTTCCTGTGTGCCGGTGCCGCCGTCACCGCCCTCGCGACGCCGCTGCTCGCGGTCCCCGCGCAGGCCGCGACCACGCCGGGCCAGATCCCGGACGTGCTGCCCGCGCCCGGGCCGGGGGTCACCCGGATCCAGATCGGGGCCTTCAACGACCTGCACGGTCGTCTCGAGGCCCCCGACGAGACCGACGACGGTGCCCCCGTCGGCGGCGCCGCGCAACTCGCGGGCGTCTTCGACGCGATGCGCGCGAAGAACCCCGACACCCTCGTGGTGTCCGTCGGCGACAACGTCGGCGCCTCCACGTTCACCTCGTTCATCCAGCAGGACGCGCCCACCGTGAAGGCCCTCAACGCCATGGGCGTGGCCGTCTCCGCCGCGGGCAACCACGAGTTCGACCAGGGGTACGCCGACCTCACCGACCGCCTCGGCGTGAACGGCCGGCCCGGAGCGGACGGCGCCGCCCCCCTGGCCGCCTTCCCCTACCTCGCGGCCAACGTCCTGCGGGCCGACGGGTCCCACGCGCTGCCCGCCTTCGCCACCACCGAGGTCGGGGGCGTCCGCGTCGGTTTCGTCGGGGTCGTCACCCAGCAGACCGCGAGCCTCGTGGCGCCCGACGGCATCCAGGGCCTGCAGTTCACCGACCCCGTCGCGGCCGCGAACTCCGTCGCCGCGCAGCTGTCCGACGGGAACCCCGCCAACGACGAGGCCGACGTCGTCGTGCTGCTCGCCCACGAGGGTTCGTCCGGGACCGACTGCGCGACCGTCGGGACCGAGGGCGCCTTCGGGCGGATCGTGCAGGGCGCCGACCCGCAGTTCGACGCCATCCTGTCCGGGCACACCCACCTGCGCTACGACTGCGAGTTCCCCGTCGCCGGCCGGGCCGTCCCGCGCCCGGTGCTGTCCGCCGAGAGCTACTCCACCGCCGTCGACGACCTGGTGCTGGACGTCGACACCGCCACCGGGGACGTCGTGGCCGCCGGCCACCAGGTCCTCGACGTCGTGGGTTTCGCCCCGAACGCGGCCGTGCAGCAGATCGTCGACGACGCCGTCGCGTTCGCCGACGTCCGGGGCCGCGAACCCGTGGGTTCGGTCACCGCCGACATCACCCGCGCGTTCTCCGGCGACGACGACGACCGCGGCACGCAGTCCCCGCTGGGGAACCTCATCGCCGACGCGCAGCTGCAGCAGACCGAGGGCGCCGGCGCGCAGATCGCGTTCGAGAACCCCGGCGGGATCCGCGACGACCTGCTGTTCGCCGCCTCCGGTGGCGAGGGCGACGGCGTGGTCACCTACGCCGAGGCCGCTGCGGTGCAGCCCTTCGCGAACTCCGTCGTCACCCTCACCCTCACGGGGGCCCAGGTCCGCCGGGTGCTGGAGGAGCAGTGGCAGCCCGCGGGGTCCTCCCGGCCCTTCCTCGCCCTCGGGGTGTCCCAGGGGTTCTTCTTCACCTACGACGACGCCGCCCCCGCCGGCCAGCACGTGAAGTCCGTGACGCTGGACGGCGCCGAGATCGACCCGGCCGCGCAGTACCGCGTGACCGTCAACAGCTTCCTGGCCTCGGGGGGCGACAACTTCACCACCCTGGCCGAGGGCACCGACCGCACCGAGCTCGGCAGGACCGACCTGGAGGCGTTCACCGCCTACCTCGGGCTGCCGCAGAACCAGGGGCTGGCCCCCGACACCGAACCGCGGTACGCGGTGGCGGCCGCGCCGGCGCCCACCGTCCCGGCGCCCGCGCCGACGACGACCGCGCCCGCCGCGGTGGTCCCGACGACGCCGCCCGCCGCGGTGGCCCCGACGGCCCGTCCCAGCACCCGGCCGACGAGCACGGCCGTCGCCGCCGCACCCTCGGGCGGGGGACCGCTGGCCTACACCGGGGCGCAGACCGCGCCGTGGCTCGCCGCGGGCGCCGCGCTCGTCCTGGCCGGTGGGTTGCTCGTCACCGCGGCGGCGCGGCGCCGCCGCGTCTGAAGAGGGGGCCGGTCGCCCCGAGCGTCGCCTCTCGGCGAGCGGCCGCTCCCAGCGGCTGGGGTCGAGGCCCGGGGACACGTACCGGGGCGACCGTCCCCCGACCATCGGCCTTCCGACCGCGTCCCTCGAGGGGCCGGGTCCGCGCGCGTCGTGCCGGCCGGTCCGGTCAGGCGCTGGGCGCCGGCCGCCCGGTGGCCGGCCCGCGGTCCCCGGCCGGCGCGGGCCGCCGTTCCAGCGCGGCCCCCTCCACGTCCAGCACGGGCAGCCAGCGCAGCCACCGCGGCAGCCACCACGCCGCCCGCCCCAGCAGCGCCAGCGCGGCCGGCACCGCGACCATCCGCACCACCACCGCGTCGGCGAGGATCCCGATGGCCAGCGCGAACGCGATCGGCTTGATCGTCGCGTCGCCCTCGGGCACGAACCCCGCGAAGACCGCGAACATGATCGCCGCGGCGGCCACGACGACCGGCGCGGCCTGCCGGAACCCCGTGCGCACCGCCTGCACCGGGTCGGCCCCGTGGGCGTGCGCCTCGTGCATCCGCGAGACGAGGAACACCTGGTAGTCCATCGCCAGGCCGAACAGGATCCCCACGACGATGATCGGCGCCAGGCTGAGCAGCGGGCCCGTGCTCTCGGCCCGCACCACGTCCTTCAGCCAGCCCCACTGGAACACCGCGGTCGTCGCCCCCAGCGCCGACCCGATGGTCAGCAGGAACCCCAGCACCCCCACCACGGGGACCAGCACCGAGCGGAAGACCAGCACCAGCAGGACGAACGCCAGCCCCACGACGAGGGCGAGGTAGACCGGCAGCGCCTCGGCCAGCGTCGCGGACACGTCCACGCTCACGGCCGTCTGCCCCGTCACGTACGCCGGGGTGGCCGAGGCGTCGGCGGCGACGAGGTCCCGCATCCGGTGCACGAGGTCCGTCGTGGCCTCCTCACCGGGGCCGGTCGTGGGGACCACCGTGACGAGCGCGGCGTCGCCGTCGGCGCTGGGGGTCGGCGGGGTCGCCAGCGCCACCCCGTCCAGCGCCCCGAGCTCCTGCGTCAGCTGCGCCCCGCGCGCCGCCGCGTCCGGCCCCTGCACCAGCACCAGCAGCGGACCGCTCACCCCGGCCCCGAAGTGCTCGGACAGCACCTCCTGCGCCCGCTCCTGCGTGCTGCCCTCCGGCCAGGCCGTCGCCAGCGTCGTCCGCATCGAGAACACCGGGACCGCCACCGCGCCCAGGGCGACGACGGCGAGCACCAGGCTCACCCAGCGGTGGGTGGAGACGGCCCGGCCCCAGCCGGCGAAGAACCCGCTGTCGCGGGAGTCCGTCGGGACGGCGGCGTGCCTGCCGCCCTCGTGCGTCAGCGCCCGCCTCGCCGAGCGCGGCAGCGCCCGCAGGCCCACGAACCCCAGGGCCGCCGGGACCAGCGTCAGCGCGACGAGCACGGCGACGACGATCGTCGCGGCCGCCGCGACACCCATCTCCGTCAGGAACGGGATGCCCGCGACCGCCAGCCCCGCCAGGGCGATGACCACGGTCGTGCCGGCCGTCAGCACCGCCGAACCGGCCGTCCCGACCGCCCGCGGGACCGCCTCGGCCACGGGCCGGCCCTCCAGCAGCTCGTGCCGGAACCGCGTGACGATGAACAGGGCGTAGTCGATGCCCACCGCCAGCCCCAGCATGATCGCCAGGATGGGCGTCGTGGACTGCAGGTCAACGAAACCCGTCAGGGTCGTGATCCCCAGCGCGCCGATCCCGACGCCCACCACGGCCGTCAGCAGGTTCATGCCGGCCGCCACGAGCGAGCCGTAGGTGATGGCCAGCACGACCAGCGCCACCACGACGCCGATCGCCTCGGCGGGCCCGCCCACCGAGGAGACCCCCTGGGTCGCGTCGCCCGTGACCTCGGCGGTCAGCCCGCCGGTGCTCGCGGCCGCGACCGCGTCGAACAGCGCCTGCCGCTGCGCGTCGGTGATGTCGGGGGACTGCACGGTGTAGGTGACCGTGCTGTAGGCGGCGCGCAGGTCGGGGGAGACGGTGGGGTTCGCCGCGTCCAGGGGGTTGCTCGCCCCGGCCACGGCGGGCAGCCCGCCCAGCGCCTGCACGGCCGCCAGGACCGCCGCGGCGTTCTCCGGCGAGGTGACCTGCTGCCCCTGCGGCACCTCGAACACCACCTGCGCCGAGGCGCTGCTGGCGGTGTCGCCGAACTCCTCGCCGATGAGCCGCAGCGCGGTCGTGGACTCCTGGCCGGGGATCTCGAAGGAGTTCACGGTCTGGCCCGACAGGGTCGCGGCACCGACCCCGGCCAGGGCCAGCAGCAGGACCCACAGCCCGACGACGAGGCCGCGGAAGCGGAACGCCCCGCGGCCGAGGCGGTGCAGGAACGTGGCCATGTCAGTCCTCCGGGGTGCGGTGCGGGACGGGGTGCCCCAGGGCGCCGAGGGCGGCGGCGACCAGGTGCGGGCGGACGAGGTCGAAGGGGATGTCGGCGCAGGCCAGCGAGGCGACGGCGAGACCGCCGACGGCGGTGGTGATGCGCGCGCCCCGCTCGGGGAAGGCGGGCGTGGTGGCCGGGTCGGGTTTCAGCTGCGCCCCGAAGGCCCCGAACAGGACCTCCCCGAGGGCGTCGAGCTGCTCGGTGCCGATGGCGCCGTCCTGACCGCTGAGGGCGGTGAGCACGAAGGCGACCAGGCCGGGTCGGCGGGCCGTGAGGTCGACGAGGGCCTCCACCACGGCGCGGTCGCGCTCGGGGCCCAGCGGGACGTCGCCGACGTCCGCCGCGACGGTGCGCAACGCCCCCAGGGTGTGCGCGACCGTGGCGTCCTGGAGGGCGTCCTTGCCGGGGAACCGGTGCAGCAGACCGGTCTTGGAGTAGCCGACGGCGTCGGCGATGCGCTGGATCGAGGTCTGCTCGACGCCGTGGCGGGCGAACAGCGCCGCGGCCGCGTCGAGGATCTCCTCGTCGATCTGGTCCTTCGTCATGCGAGGCACTGGACCACTGTAGACCGATGTGGACCGGAACGGTCCACCATCGACCGGTCTGGACCGTCCGCCGCCCGCCGGGCCCCTCCTCCCAGAGGACCGCGCCCCGGCCCGGCGCGCGCGCCGGCCCGTGTCCCCCCCCGCTCGCCCCCGCCCCGGACCCGCGCGCGGACCCGGCGCGCGCGGCGGGCCGTGTCGTCGCGGAGGCCTACCCTTGACGGACGATGAGCACTCTCTTCGACGACCTCCCCTTCGGCTCCGGCGACGGGACGTCCGGCCCCACCCCGGGCGCGCCGGTCCCCGCCGCCGCGCCCGCGCGCCGCGGCGGCCTCGACCCGGCCTCGCTGGTGGCCGGGCTGAACCCCCAGCAGCGCCAGGCCGTCGTCCACGCGGGGTCCCCGCTGCTCATCGTCGCCGGCGCCGGGTCGGGCAAGACCCGCGTGCTGACCCACCGCATCGCGCACCTGCTCGCCGAGGGGCGCGCCACGCCCGGGCAGGTCCTGGCGATCACCTTCACCAACAAGGCCGCGGCCGAGATGCGCGAGCGCGTCGCCGCCCTCGTCGGCGACGTCGTGGGCATGGGCGCGCGCAGCATGTGGGTCTCGACGTTCCACTCCGCCTGCGTGCGGATCCTGCGCCGCGAGGTCCAGCACCTGGGCCTGCGGTCCTCGTTCTCGATCTACGACTCCGCCGACTCCCAGCGCCTCATGGCGATGGTGGGCCGCGAGCTGGAGCTGGACCCGAAGAAGCACGCGCCGCGCGCCATGTCGCACATGGTCTCGAACCTCAAGAACGAGCTGGTCGACGAGGAGACGTTCTTCGACCGGGCCAACTCCGGGGACGGCACCGAGACCGAGCGGGTCCTGGCCCGCGCCTACCGGCTGTACCAGGAGCGGCTGCGGCAGGCCAACGCCATGGACTTCGACGACCTCATCATGTCGACCGTCCACCTGCTCCAGGCGTTCCCCGACGTGGCCGAGCACTACCGCCGCCGCTTCCGGCACGTGCTGGTCGACGAGTACCAGGACACCAACCACGCCCAGTACGTGCTCGTGAAGGAACTCGTCGGCACCGGCGAGGGCTCCGTCCCGCGCGGGGAGCTGACCGTCGTCGGTGACGCGGACCAGTCGATCTACGCGTTCCGCGGCGCGACGATCCGCAACATCGTGGAGTTCGAGCAGGACTACCCCGACGCGACGACGATCCTGCTGGAGCAGAACTACCGCTCCACGCAGAACATCCTCACGGCCGCCAACGAGGTCATCAAGCTCAACGACGACCGCCGCCCGAAGAACCTGTGGACCGCGTCGGGCGCGGGCGAGAAGATCACCGGGTACGTCGCCGACGACGAGCACGACGAGGCCGCGTTCGTGGCCGAGGAGGTCGACCGCCTCCACGACCACGCCGACGTGAAGTACAAGGACGTCGCGGTGTTCTACCGCACGAACGCGCAGTCGCGGTCGCTGGAGGAGGTGTTCATCCGCACCGGACTGCCCTACAAGGTGGTCGGCGGGACCCGCTTCTACGAGCGCCGGGAGGTCAAGGACGCCGTCGCGTACCTGCGGGTCCTGGACAACCCCGACGACACCGTCAACCTGCGGCGGGTCCTCAACGTCCCCAAGCGCGGGATCGGCGAGCGCGCCGAGGCCGCGATCGTCGTCCTCGCCGAACGTCAGCGCATCGGGTTCAACGCCGCCCTCGAACGCGCCGACGAGGCCGTGGGGCTGGTCTCCCGGTCCCTCAACGCCGTCAAGGGCTTCGCCCAGCTGATCGCCGACCTGCGCACCCTCGCCGAGTCCGGCGCCTCCCCGGCCGTCGTCCTCGAAGCGGTCCTGGAGCAGACCGGCTACCTCGCCGAGCTGCGCGCCAGCGCCGACCCGCAGGACGAGTCGCGCGTCGAGAACCTCTCCGAGCTCGTCGCGGTCGCCGAGGAGTTCGCCGAGGACAACCCCGAGGGCACCCTGTCCGACTTCCTCGAGCGCGTCTCCCTCGTCGCCGACGCCGACCAGATCCCCGCCGGGGCCGAGGACGACGGCGTCGTGACGCTCATGACCCTGCACACCGCGAAGGGCCTGGAGTTCCCCGTCGTGTTCCTCACGGGCCTGGAGGACGGGACGTTCCCGCACTCGCGGTCCCTGGGCGACCCCGAGCAGCTCGCCGAGGAGCGCCGGCTGGCGTACGTGGGGCTGACGCGCGCCCGGGAACGGCTGTACCTGTCGCGCTCGGCCGTCCGCAGCGCGTGGGGCGCGCCGCAGCAGTACCCGCCGTCGCGGTTCCTCGACGAGGTCCCCGCGACGCTGGTGGACTGGAAGCGGGGGGAGTCGACGTTCCAGGGCGCCTCCTCCTCGACGGCGATGTCGCGCGTCGGGCAGCGGCCCGGGGTGCGCTCGGCGGGCAGCCGCCCCGTCATCGCCCTGAACCCCGGCGACCGCGTCACCCACGACTCCTTCGGGCTGGGGACGGTCGTGCGGGTCGAGGGCGAGGGCGACAAGACCATCGCGCACATCGACTTCCGGTCCGAGGGCACCAAGCGGCTGCTGCTGCGGTACGCGCCGGTCGAGAAGCTCTGACGGCCCGGCGCCCACGCTGCGCGACCGGCCCCTGCGCCGGTCGGGTGGTGGGGGGTGCCGCGGTGAGGCCGGTCGGGTGAGGCGCCCTGCTGGCATCGGCCGCGGCGGCCGACCCTGAGGGGGAGCGCGTGCCGTGCTCAGGACAAGGGCAAACCCGTCGCGAGGCGGGGACGCAAAGCCCAGGGACCTCACGTCGTGAGGTGGCCCGGCTACCCAGGAGGAACGATGACCCGCCGCACGACCACCCTGACCCTCTCCCTCGCGCTGGCCGCCGCGATCGCGCTGCCGACCGCGGGCACCGCCGTGGCGGCCCGCCCGGGCACCCCGCAGCCCTCGACGACCCCCACCGCGACCTCGACGGTCACCGGGACGCCGACGGCCACCCCGACGGCCACCTCCACGGTCAAGCCCGGCCGCGGGTCCGCCCCCGTCGTGACCCGCGGGACGCGCACGCCCAAGGTCGTCGTCGCCGGGACGCTGAAGGCCGTCGACGCGGCCGCCGGCACGGTGACCGTCACCGTCCACGGCGGCCGGGACAAGGGCCTGCGCGGTCAGGACGTGACCGTCGCCCTCACCACCACGACCGTCGTGCGCCAGGACGGGGCCCTCGTCGCGGCCACCGCCCTGCGCGTCGGGGCGCACGTCAACGTGCAGAGCACGCGCGCGAAGGACGGTGCCCTGACCGCCCTGCGGGTGACCGTCGGCGGCGAGGACGCGACGGCCCCGACCGCCGCCCCCACCGCGGCCCCGACCGCCGCCCCGACCGCGACGCCCACCGCGACGGTCACGCGGACCACCTCCCCGACCGCGCACGCCTGAGCGGTCCCCGCACGGACGTCGTCCGGATCCCCCGGCAGCGCCCGCCGCACGCGGCGGCGTCCCCCGGGCGACGTCCTCCGGTCCCGGGGCCCCCGCAGGGCCCCGGGACCACCCCGTGCCGCGGTCAGCGCGCCCGGCGCCGGGGGGAGCGCACGACGTGCCCGGCGGGGATGTGGTCGGTGAGGGCGCGGGCCGCGCTGGCCCGCGCGAACGTCAGCTGCGCGACCCGCACGTAGAGGCAGTCCACCACGAGCAGCTGGGCGTGCCGGGCGGCGAAGGGGCCCTCCCGGAACGTCGTGCCCCCGGCGGCCACCGTCAGGACGACGTCGGCCAGCTGGGACAGCGGTGAACCCGGGTCGCCCGTGACGGCCACCGTCGTGGCGCCGCGGCGGGCGGCGAGCTCGGCGGGTTCGACGACCTCCCGGGTGGCCCCGGAGTGGGAGATCGCGATCGCCACGTCGGCCGGGGTCAGCAGCGCCGCTGACGTCGTCGCGGCGTGCACCTCGGTCCAGTTCCGCACGGGCACGCCGATCCCGAACAGCCGGGCGTCGGTCTCGGCCGCCATCGCCGCACTGCCGCCGACGCCGTACACGTCGACGCGGTGCGCGCGCGCCACGGCCTGGGCGGCCCGTTCCACCGCGTCCAGGTCGAGCCGGCGCGCGGTGTCCTGCAGGCTGCGGACGTCGGCGGCCGCCACGACGGCCGCGACCCGTTCGAGGTCGTCGTCGGGCCCGATCTCGGGGCCCACCTCCGCGGTGCCCCACACCGACGCGCCGGCCTCGTGGGCCCGGCGCCCCTGCTCGCGGGCGACCCACCGCACGAGGCCCTGGTACCCCTCCAGCCCGATGGTCTGGCAGAACCGCGTGACCGCGGCCTGCGACGTGCCGGCGCGGCGGGCCAGTTCCGCGGCCGAGCACTCCTCGACGAGCTCGGGCCGGTCGAGGACGAAGTCGGCGACCTTGCGCAGCGACGGCGGCAGCCCCGCCCGGACCGCGAGGATCCGCTGCGCCGGGTCGTGGGCGTCGACGCTCACCACGACCTCCTCGGGTGGGTTGGGTGGTGGATGACCGATCCAGTCGAAGCAGGCTAGCACCGGGGTGGGCGGCCGCCGACGCTCCGCGCGCGCAACGAGAACGTAACGGGCAGATGCCTTGACACCCCCTCTCCCCTGAGTGAACCATCCATGCAAACCGCAATGGCGCGGTGAATCAACTACTCAGGGGGATGCCTGTGCCCACCTTCAGCGACCACGTCGGACGGTTCGAGCGCGAGGTGACCGACCGCATCGGCCGGTTGTCCGCGCTCGCCACCGGGGGCGGTCTGAACGAGGCCGTGGAACTGCTCGCCGACTGCGTCGAGGGGGGCGGCATCGTGCACGCGTTCGGCACCGGGCACTCCGAGGCCTTCGCCATGGAGATCGCAGGCCGGGCCGGCGGCCTCATCCCGACGAACAAGGTGGCCCTGCGCGACGCGGTGCTCCTCGGCGGCCACGAGATCGCCGAGCTCACCGGCGAACCCCCGCTGGAACGGGACCCCCGCATCGCCGAGGACGTGTTCGCCACGGTGGTCCGCGACCCCCGCGACGTGTTCGTCATCGCCTCCAACTCCGGGGTGAACGGTTCGGTCGTCGGGCTGGCCCTGCTCGCCAAGCAGCACGGCCACCGCGTCGTGGCCGTGACCAGCCTGGAGCACACGAACGCCGTGGAACCCAAGCACCCCAGCGGAAAGCGGCTCGCCGAGATCGCCGACGTGGTCCTCGACAACCTCGCCCCGTACGGCGACGCCACCCTCGAGGGCGTCACCGACGTGGCCGTGGGGGCGGTCTCCTCGCTCACCGCGGCCTACCTCGCGCAGCTGCTGACCATCGGCACCGTCACGGCCCTGGCCGCGCGGGGGAAGGAGACGCCCCTGTACGTCTCGGCCAACGTCCCCGGCGGCCACGACCGGAACCTGACCATCGAAGCCCGGTACGGCGACCGCCTGCGTCGCAGTGCCTGAACGAGGAGGAACCACCGTGAGCGAGTCCACCCCCGTGCAGCGCCGCCGATTCCTCGGGCTGGCCCTGGCCGGCACCCTGCTGCCCGCCGCCACCGCGGCGTGCGCGGCCTCCGGCGGCGGCGACGAGCCCGCCGACGCCGGACCCACCGGGCAGGTCAGCGACGACAACCCCTTCGGCGTCGCCGACGGCACGGCCGTCGAGGCCGTCATCTTCGACGGCGGGTACGGCACCGACTACGTCTCGGCCGTCGCCGCCACCTACGCCGACCTGCACGGCGGGGCGGAGGTCACCGTCGCCCCCTCCACCCAGATCGCCCAGGAGCTGCAGCCCCGGTTCGTCGGCGGCAACCCCCCGGACCTGCTGGACAACTCCGGCGCGAACGCCATCGGGCTGGCCACCATCGCCGCCCAGCTGGAGGACCTCACGCCCCTGACGGAGGCGAAGAACACCGACGGCGAGGTCATCGCCGACACCCTCTACCCGGGCATGCTGACCGACGGCACCTACGACGGCCGTCTCGTGCAGCTCAACTACGTGCTCACCGTCTACGGGCTCTGGTACTCCAAGTCGCTGTTCGACGCCAACGGCTGGAAGGCCCCCACGACGTGGGACGACGCCCTCGCCCTGGGCGCGGCGGCGAAGTCGGCCGGCAAGTACCTGTTCTGCTGGGGCAAGGAGGCCGCGTCCTACTACCTCACCCTGGCCGTCGAGTCGGCGATCAAGGAGGGCGGCGACGAGGTCCGGGTCGCGCTGGGCAACCTCGAGGCGAACGCCTGGAGCCACCCCGCGGTGCAGGCGGTGTTCGCCAAGATGGCCCAGGCCGTGCAGTCCGGGTACTTCCGCCCCGGCGGCGCCGGGACGCAGTTCACCGCCGCCCAGGCCCAGTGGAGCCAGGCCCAGGAGGCGGTCCTGTACCCCTCGGGGTCGTGGATCGAGAACGAGATGAAGTCCCAGACGGCCGAGGGCTTCCAGATGACCGGCTGCCCGGCGCCGTCGGTGACCGCGGGCGCGGCCCTGCCCGCGACGGCCTTCCACGCCAGCGCCGGGGAACCCTTCGTCGTCCCCAGCCAGGCGAAGAACAAGGCCGGCGGCATGGAGGTGCTGCGGCTCATGCTGTCCAAGGAGGGCGCGTCGAACTTCGCCGAGACGAAGCTGTCGTCCACCATCGTCAAGGGCACCGTGCCCGCCGACGCCTTCGGCTCGACCGCGCTGGCCTCCCAGATCGCCATGCTGGACGCGGCGGGGGAGGACACCTTCACGTTCAACTTCAACGACGTCTACGGCTTCACCAGCCAGAACAACGTCCTGTGGAACGGCTTCCTGTCCGGCCAGCTCGACGTCGCGGGCCTGACGAGCGGGCTCCAGCAGCAGTTCGACCAGACCCGCGAGGACAGCAGCATCGTCAAGGTCCAGGTCAAGTGAGGGGTGCCGCGAGCAGTCCGGTGAAGACCCCCGCCGGACCCCGCCGGAAGCTGACGTTCGACCGGGTCAGCCTCGTGGTGGTGTTCCTCGGGATCCCCGTGGCGCTCTACCTGCTGTTCGTCCTCTACCCCTTCACCCAGGCCGCGTGGTACTCGCTGACGTCGTGGTCCGGCTTCACCGCCACCCAGGAGTTCGTCGGGCTGGACAACTACGTGAAGCTGGCCCGCGACGGGCTGTTCCTCGAGGCGGTCGGCAACAGCCTCGTGCTGCTGCTCGTCGTCCCGGCCCTGACGCTGGTGCTCAGCTTCGCCCTGGCCTGCCTGCTGACGTTCGGTGGCTCCTCGACGGGGGCGGTGCGGGGGCTGGCGGGCGCGTCGTTCTACCGCGTCGTCTCGTTCTTCCCCTACGTGGTGCCCGCCATCGTCGTGGGCATCATCTTCGGGCGGGTCTACGACCCCAGCGCCGGTCTGGTGAACGGCGTCCTCACCGGCGTCGGGCTGGACCGGTTCACCGACTTCGCCTGGCTCGGGGACCCCTCGACGGCGATGGCGGCCACGATCGCCGTCATCGTCTGGAGCTTCGTCGGGTTCTACATGGTGCTGTTCGTGGCCGCGATCCGCGGCATCCCCGCGGAGGTCTTCGAGGCCGCCCGCCTCGACGGGGCCGGCCGGTTCCGGACGGCCGTGTCCGTCGCCGTCCCCGGCATCGCCGGGTCGCTGCGCACGGCGTACGTGTACCTGGGGATCTTCGCCCTCGACGCGTTCGTCTTCCTCGCCGCCCTCAACCCCGACGGCGGCCCGGGCAACTCCACCCTCGTCATCACCCAGCAGATCTTCACGACGGCGTTCAAGGAGGGCCGGTTCGGCCTGGCCTGCGCCATGGGCGTGCTGCTGGCCGTCCTGACGTTCCTGTTCACCGGGATCGTCTTCGGCGCCGGGCGCGTGCTGGCCCGCCGCGGGGAGCGGACCGGCCCGCGGGGGGTGCGCCCGTGAGCGCCGTCACCGAGCGGGCGCTGGCCCCGCGCGCGGCCGCGCCGACCCGGCGCGGGCCGTCGGGGGAGCGGGCCGTCGCGGTCGGCTCGCACACGGTGCTGGGGATCTGGTCGCTGCTGGTCCTGCTGCCGTTCGCGTGGACGCTCGTGTCCAGCTTCAAGACGACGCGGGAGATCTTCGCCTCCCCGTTCTCGCTGCCGCAGGAGTGGCGGTTCGAGAACTACGTCAACGCCTGGCGCACGGCCGGCATCGGGTCGTACTTCCTCAACTCCGTCGTCGTCGTGGTGTGCGCCCTGGCGCTGACGATGGTCATGGGGGCGATGTCGGCGTACGTGCTGGCGCGGTTCTCCTTCCGCGGCCGCACCGTCCTGCGCTACCTCGTCGTGGCGGGCCTGACGTTCCCGGTGTTCCTCGCCGTCGTGCCGCTGTTCTTCATCCTGCGCCAGGTCGGGGTCCTGAACACCCTGCCCGGGCTGATCCTCAGCTACGCGACGTATGCCTACCCGTTCACGGTGTTCTTCCTCATGAGCTTCTTCGAGGAGCTGCCCGGGGAGGTCGCCGAGGCCGCCTCGATCGACGGGGCCAGCGAGTGGCGCACGTTCTTCCAGGTCATGCTGCCGATGGCCGGCCCGGGCCTGGCGGCCGTCGCGATCCTCAACTTCGTCGGGTTGTGGAACCAGTACCTGCTGCCGGTGGTGCTGAACTCCGACCGCGACAACTACGTGCTGACGCAGGGGCTGGGGGCGTTCGCCTCCTCGTCGGGCTACGACGTCGACTTCGGGGCCCTGTTCGCCGGGGCCGTCATGACGATCCTGCCCGTCCTGGTCGTCTACCTGGTGTTCCAGCGCCGGCTGCAGGGGGCGGTCGCGGCCGGCGGGCTGAAGTGAGCCGCCGGTGAACCCGGCCGGTGTCGTGCTGGCGGTCGACGCGGGGGGCAGCACCACCCGCGCGCTCGTCCTCGACGGGGCCGGGGAACCGCTGGCCCGGGCCACCACGGGCCCGGGCAACCCCACGGCCGTCGGGGTCGAGACGGCGCTGAGCGCCCTGCGCGGCGCGGTGTCCGCGGCGCTGGCCCGGGCCGGCCGCGGCCCCGGCGAGGTCGTCTCGGCCGTCGTGGCCAGCGCCGGCTCGGACCGGCTCGTCAGCGCCGGGCGCCTGGCCGCGCACCTGGGGCTCGACCCCGCGACGCCGTTCCGCCGCGTCCCGGACCTGCTCGCGATGTTCCACTCCGCCGCCGACGAGGACGACGGGGCGGGCCTCATCGCCGGCACCGGGTCGGTGGCGGCCCGGGTCCGCGACGGCGCCCTGGACCGCGTCGTCGGCGGGACCGGCTGGCTGCTGGGCGACGCGGGGTCCGGCTTCTGGGTCGGGCACCGCGTGGTGCGGGCCGTCACGGCCGACCTGGACGGCACCGGCCCGCCCACGACGCTCACCGCGGCCGTCCTCACCGAGTTCGGCCTGGCCGACGACCGGCGGCCGCGGGAGGGCCGGCCGTTCGTGCTGGGTGAGCTCGTCGACGCCGCCTACGGCGCCGAGCCCGTGCGGCTGGCCCGGCTGGCCCCCTCCTGCTTCGCGGCGGCCGGGGCCGGTGACGCCGTCGCCGCCGGCATCGTCGCGGCGGCGCAGGACGAGCTGGCGGTCCTCGTGCGCGCGGTCGCCGGGCCCGGCCCGCTCGTGGTGGGGGGCAGCGTGTGGCGGCGCGGCATCGAGGCCACGCTCACGGGGGCGGCCACCGGTGCGCTGCGCGAGGCGCTGGCCGGCCGGGACGTGCGGCCCGCCGACGACGGGCTGCTGGGGGCGGCCGTGCTGGCGCTGCGCCCCCTGGGGTGCGACCCCCTCAGGCTCCGCGCAGCAGCTGCACGGCCAGCACGGCCATGACGACCGCGACCGACAGGTCCAGCACGCGCCAGGCCGCGGGCCGGGCGAACACCGGTCGCAGGAAGCGGGCGCCGCGGCCCAGCAGCGTGAACCACAGCACGCTGCCCAGGGCCGCGCCGGCGCCGAACCACCACCGCTGCGCGCCGTGCGCCGCAGCGACCGAGCCGAGCAGCACGACGGTGTCCAGGTAGACGTGGGGGTTCAGCCAGGTCAGGGCGGCCGCCGTCGCCACGACCGGGCGCAGGCCGGCGGCCCGGCCCGAGGTGTCGGCGTGCAGCGCCCCGGGGCGCCACGCGCGGCGCAGGGCGAAGGCCCCGTAGGCCAGCAGGAACACCGCACCGGCGACGCGCAGGACGGTCAGGACCCCCGGGGCGGCCTGGACGAGCGCCCCGGCGCCGGCCACCCCGGCGCCGATGAGGACGACGTCGCTGACCACGCACACCGCGACGACCGCGCCCACGTGCTCACCGCGCACGCCCTGCTTGATGACGAAGGTGTTCTGCGCGCCGATCGCGACGATGAGGGACAGGCCGAACAGCAGGCCCGACAGGAGGGTGAGCACCCGCCCGACGGTAGGCAGCCGCGGGCCGTGACTCCAGTTCAGGGTTCTACACCGTCCTTAGGATCGCTTCATGGACCTCGACCTCGCCCAGCTGCGCGCCCTGGCCGCCGTCGTGGCCGAGGGGACGTTCGAGGCGGCCGCCCGGACCCTGCACCTGACCCCCTCGGCGGTCAGCCAGCGCATCCGCGCGCTGGAGGGCGCCGCGGGCCGGGTGCTGGTCGTGCGCAGCAAGCCGGTGCGGCCCACCGAGGCCGGCCGGGCGGTGCTGCGGCTGGCCCGCGAGGTCGAGCTGCTGGCAGCCGACGCCCGCCGCGAGATCGGCGGCACCGACCGCGCGCCCGTGCTGCCCGTCGCCGTGAACGCGGACTCCCTGGCCACCTGGTTCCTGCGCGCCGTCGCGCCGCTGGCCGGTGAGTTCTGCTTCGACCTGCGCCGGGAGGACCAGGAGCGGACGGGGGAGCTCCTGCGGACCGGCGCCGTCGTCGCCGCCGTCACGACCGAGGCCGTCCCCGTCCCCGGGTGCACGTCGACCCCGCTGGGCGCGGTCCACTACCAGCCGTGCGCCACGGCCGCCTTCGCCCGCCGCTGGTTCGGCGAGGGCGCCACCCGCGAGGCCCTGGCCCGCGCGCCGGTGGTCGTCTTCGACCGCGACGACGACCTGCAGGACGGGTGGCTGCGGGGGTTCGGCGCGCCCGACCCGCCCCGGCACCACGTCCCGGCCACCTCCGACTTCGCCGAGGCCGTCCGGTGGGGGTTCGGCTGGGGGATGCTCCTGCCCGAGCAGGCCGCGACGTTCGGGCCGGGGGAGCTGGTGGACCTCGACCCCGGCGGCGGCGTCGACGTGCTGCTGCACTGGCAGCGGTGGAAGATCCGCTCGCCGTCGCTGGACCGGCTCACCGAGGCGGTCCTGGCCGCCTGGCGGTGAGGGGCGCGGGCGGGCAGGCTCGGGGCGTGGCCGAATCCTGCTGGGACTACCCGCGCCCACCGCGCCTGGAACCCGCCCGCCGTCGCGTGCGGGTCCTGGCTCCCGACGGCGCCGTCCTGGCCGACGTGCCCGCCGACCCCTCGGCCCCGCGCGCCTGGCGGGTCCTGGAGACCTCGCACCCGCCGACGTACTACGTCGCCGGGGACGCCGTGGCGGCCGGGCGGCTGCGCCCGGCGGCCGGGACGAGCTGGTGCGAGTGGAAGGGGCAGGCGTCGTACGTGGACCTGCTGGACGCCGGGGGGCGGGTCGTGCGCGAGCGCGCGGCGTGGACGTACCCGCACCCCACCCCCGGGTTCGAGCCGCTGGCCGGTGCGTTCGCGTTCTACCCCTCCGGGGTGCGCTGCCTGCTCGACGACGAGGAGGTGCTGGCCCAGGAGGGGGACTTCTACGGCGGGTGGATCAGCTCGGAGGTGACCGGGCCGTTCAAGGGGGCGCCCGGGACGCTGGGCTGGTGAGCCGGGCTCAGAGGTGGGTGGCGGCGACGTCGCGGCGCCGGCGGCTGCGGGCGTGCTGGGACCGGGCGGCGTCCAGCGCCCCCACGACCGGGGCCGCGCTGATCCCGTGCACGGCGACCGACAGCGCGACGGTGAAACCGACGGTCGCCCACAGCTGCTCGGCGGGGAACTCGCCCTCGCCCAGGGCGTAGGCCAGGTAGAACAGGGACCCGATCCCGCGGACGCCGAAGACGGAGATGACCCACCGCTCCCGCGGCCCGCCGGGGCTGCGCAGCAGGCTCAGGTACCCCACCAGGGGCCGGACCACCACGACGAGCAGGACCCCGACGAGGGCCAGCCGCCAGGTCAGCGCGTCCAGCAGCCCGTCGGTGAGGGCCGCGCCGAGCAGCAGCAGCACCCAGGCGGTCAGCATCCGCTCGACCTGCTCGACGAACTCGTGGGCGACCCGGTGGGCGCCGTGCGCCCGCTCGGCCGAGCGGATGGTGCAGGCGGCGACGAAGACGGCGACGAACCCGTACCCGTGGACGAGCTCGGTCACGCCGTAGGCCAGGAACGTCACGGCCAGGGCGGTGAAACCCTCGGCGTCGTCGGCCAGCCGCAGCGACGGCAGCGGGGAGTGGAAGAACAGCCGGCCCAGGACCCAGCCGATGAGGCACCCGGACACGACGCCCACGACGCCGCGCAGCGCGACGTCCTCGAGGAACCAGTCGCGCAGCGCGACCACGGAGAAACCGGTGGTCGCCAGGACCACGGCGAGGTGCACGACGGGGAAGGCGGCACCGTCGTTGAGCCCGGCCTCGCTGGTGAGGGCGAAGCGGACCTCGTCCTCGGTGCCCTCCTCGTCGGCCGGTTCCCCGACCTGCACGTCACCGGCGAGCACCGGGTCGGTCGGGGCCAGGGCCGCGCCCAGCAGGAGGGCGGCCGCGACGGGCAGACCCGCCAGCGCCCAGCCCGCCCAGGCCACGAGCGCGATGGTCAGCGGCATCGCGACGACGATGAGCCGCCAGGTGGAGGCCCAGCGCCGCCAGCCGACGGCGCGGTCCAGGGCCAGGCCCGCCCCCATGAGGGAGATGATGACGACGAGCTCGGTGACGTGCTGGGTGGCCTCGCTGTGCTTGAGCGGGTCGACGGTCGGCAACCCGGGGACGAGGCCCAGCAGGACCCCGCCCCCGAGGAAGGCCATCGGCAGGTTGACCGGCAGCCGGTCCACCACCCGGGGCAGCAGCGCCGCGACGAGGGCGCTGGCGCCCGCGAGGGTGAACAGGACCGGGGAGAGCACCTGGGTCAGCGGTGGTGGGTCGGCGGCGACGCGTCAGCGGCGACGGCCGCGGAGCGAACCCACGATCGAGACGCCGATGGCCGCGACGACCACCTGGAAGACGAGTTCGATCCAGTCGAACCCGTTGGTGTCCGCGACGCCGAGGCCGCGGGCCAGCGCGGTCCCGATGAGGGCCGCGACGATGCCGACGATGATCGTCAGCAGGATGCTGATGTTCTGCCGGCCGGGCAGGACCAGGCGCGCGAGCGCGCCGATGATCAGGCCCACGACGATGGCGGTGATGATGCCGGTGACGGTCACGAGTTCCTCCAGTTCTAGGCTGCCCGTGAATCTCTGCGGGTCAGCGCGGCAACGGTTCCGTTTCCGCGACGCGCCCGAACACTGCCACGTTTCGGGACCCTGCGCGCGCTGGAACCGTCCGGCCCCCGGTGGTGCCCGGCCCGCTCACCAGCGGTGACGTCCTCGTCACCGTCTCGTCACCCCGTGGTGACGTCCCGCCCGGGGCGCTGCCCGGGCGGGACGTCACCGGCTCACCGGCTCACCGGCTCACACGGCTCACACGGCTCACACCGCCGCGTTCATGGCGTCGGCGAACTCCTGCGGCGTGACGGCCAGGCCGAACAGCTTCTCGATGTTGTCCAGCAGCGCCTCGGCCTGCGTGGGCGACAGCGCCTGGTCCCAGGACTGCTGGAAGGACGGCGCCCCGGAGGCCAGGTCGTAGACGAACGTCAGCCAGTCGGCGTCGTCGGAGCCGGCGAACTGCGCGTCCACGCCCGTGACGACCGGCACCGAGCCCGAGGCCGCCCACGCCTTCGTCGTGGCGTCGGTGACGACGCCCTCGGCGAAGAACTGCTTGGCCGCCGCCTTGGCCTCGTCGGTGGCCTTGGAGGACATCGCGTAGTAGCCGGCGGGGTTGCCGACGGTGTTGGCCGGGTCGCCCTTGCCGCCGGTCACCGTCGGGAAGGTCGTGTACGCCAGGTGGCCACCGGTGACGAAGTCGCCGCCGTCGGTCTTCATGGAGCCGTAGGTCCAGGCGCCGTGCAGCATCATCGCGGCCTTGCCGCTGTAGAGCAGGGCCTGGTCGGCGTTGGAGTCGGCCGTGATGGAGGCGAACCCCTTGATGAAGCCGTCGGCCTTCACGAGGTCCTGCACCTTGGTGAGGGCGTCGATCGAGTCCGGCTGGGACCAGGCGTCGGGCTGGCCGTCGTAGATGGAGGTGAACAGCTCCGGGCCGCCGATGCGGTCGTAGAGGTACTCCAGCCACATCATGTTCGTCCAGCGCGACTGCCCGCCCAGGGCGAACGGCGCGATGCCGGCGGCGTTGAACTCCGGGACCAGCGCCATGACGTCGTCCCACGTCTTCGGCAGGTCCGCGCCGATCTTCTCGAAGGCCGTCTTGTTGTAGTACATGACGATGGGGGAGACGTTCTCGCACGGGAGGGCGTAGATCTTCCCGTCGACCGTCGCGGCCCCGAAGGCGCTGGCGAACAGCTTGTCCTTCAGCTCGGCGTTCTCGGCGAAGAACGGCGTGAGGTCCTCCACCTGGCCGTTCTTGACGTAGTCGCGCAGGCCACCACCGCCCCAGGTGGGGATGATCGTCGGGGCCTGGTCGGCCCCGATGGCGGTGCGGATCTTCGCCTTGTACGCGTCGTTCTGGAACGACGACAGGCCGATCTTCGCGTCGGGGTGGGACTCGTTGAAGGCGGTGACGGCGTCGGTGCGGATGCCCTCGGCCGGCTGGCCGGTGAGGATCCACATGGTGGCCGCGGCGTCCGCGCCGCCGCCGCCACCGCCGCTGCTGCCGCCGGGGCCGGAGTCGCCGCAGGCGGCCAGGGAGGCGGCCACGGGGGCGCCGAGGGCGAGCGCCAGGAAGGCGCGACGGGGGGTGGTGCGAGGCGACATCTTCGTCCTCCGGGTCGTGGTGCCCCGCTGGGGCACCGGTGCAGGGCCCGCCACCACGTCGCGACGGCCCTGTGTATCGATAACATCGCCTCGCACCGGGCCGGTGTCAAGCTCCTCGGCGGATCCGGGCGCGTCAGCGGGCTCCCGGTGCCTCAGCGCGGGCGCGTCGTCGACTCCCGCTCCACGAGGCGGTAGCCGACGGTGACGTCCTGCGGCTCGGCGGCCGGGGTGGCGATGCGGCGGGCGAGCAGGTCGACGGTCCGGTCGACCAGCCCGTCCAGGTCCGGGGCCACCGAGGTCAGCGAGGGGATGTGGAACTGCGCGTCCTCGACGTCGTCGAACCCCACGACGAGCACGTCGTCGGGGACCCGCACGCCGTGGTCGGCCAGGGCCCGCACCACCCCGAAGGCCAGGGTGTCGGTGACGCAGAAGATCCCGTCGGGGACCTCCCCGCGGGCCAGCAGGTCGCGGGCGCACCGGGCGCCGTCGGCCTGCGTCACGCCGGCGTAGGCGGCGCGGGCCCGCACGCCGGCCCCGCCCACGACGTTCGCGAACCCCCGCGCCCGCAGGGCGAACGCCGCGCCCTCGGGGAGGCTGACCTCCTCGAGGTGGTCGACGGTGGGGAAGCCGACCAGCGCCAGGTCCCGGCAGCCCCGCTCCAGGAGCAGCCGGGTCGCGGCCTCGGCCCCGGCGACGTTCGGCATGCTCACGTGGTCGACGGTGCGGTGCAGCTCCTGCTCGCCCAGGACCACGACGGGCACCTCGCGGCTGAGGGCGTCGATCTCGGGCTCGTTCAGCCCCAGCGCGGCGATGACCAGGCCGTCGTAGGCGTTGAGCCGGGAGTCGCGGAACGCGGCCAGCTCACCCTCGCGGCTGGCGCGCGTCTCCTCCACGACCGTCGCCAGCCCGGCCCGGGAGAACGCCAGGACGAGGCGGTGGCTCAGGCGGCTGTAGTAGTGGCTGTCGAGGGTGGGGACCGCGATGCCGACCACGCCCGTGCGGCCCTGCCGCAGGCTGCGGGCGGCGACGTTGACCTGGTAGCCGAGCCGCTCGACGGTCTCCAGGACCAGGCGGCGGGTGGCGTCGCTGACCGGCCTCCGGCCCGTGAGGGCGTTGGAGACGGTCATCGCCGAGACGCCGGCCTCGGCCGCGACGTCGCGCATGGTGACCACGCCGGGCCCTCCTCCTGATCGGGAACGGGTGCGGCTCCGCGCGCCGCGCTGCCGCGAAACTACCGTCGCGACCCGCCGGGGGTCTTGACAGTCCGCCCGGTGCCTCGCACTATATCGATACACGCAGCGGGGTGAGCACCGAAGACGGTTCTCCCCCAGGCGGTGTGACGACTCGAGGACGATCGCCCCCACCCGCCGACGCACCGCCCCCGACACCTTGCGAGGCCCCCGTGCTCACCGACGACGACCGCCCCACCGCACTCGACGCAGCGACCACCACCGGCACCCGGCCGACCCAGCGCGTCCACGCCGTCCTGGACGTGGACCTGCCCGGCCCGCGCATCAGCCGGCACCTGTACGGGCACTTCGCCGAGCACCTCGGCCGATGCGTCTACGGCGGGTTCTGGGTGGGGGAGGACTCCCCCCTGCCCAACGAGGGCGGCCTGCGCCTCGACGTCGTCGAGGCCCTGCGCGCCCTGGACATCCCCAACCTGCGCTGGCCCGGCGGCTGCTTCGCCGACACCTACCACTGGCGCGACGGGGTGGGCCCGCGCGAGGACCGCCCCACGATGGTCAACTCCCACTGGGGCGACGTCGTCGAGGACAACTCCTTCGGCACGCACGAGTTCATGGCCCTGTGCGAACTGCTCGGCGCCGACCCCTACGTCTCGGCGAACGTCGGCAGCGGCACCGTCCGCGAGGCCGCCGAGTGGATCGAGTACCTCACCCGCGCCGACGACTCGCCCATGGCCCGGCTGCGCCGCGCCAACGGCCGCGACGAGCCGTGGAAGGTCCCGTTCTGGGGCCTGGGCAACGAACCGTGGGGCTGCGGCGGCGGCATGAGCTCGGGCGCCTACGCCGAACTCGCCCGCCAGTTCGGCACCTACAGCCTCGACCACGGCGACAACCACCTCTACCGGATCGCCGCCGGCGCCGCCGACGCCGACTACCGCTGGACCGAGGTGCTCATGCAGAACCTCGGCCGGTACCTCGGCGTGGGGGAGGTCTCCGGCCACGGGACGAACACCTACCAGGCGATCTCCTTCCACCACTACACGATCGTCGGGGAGAACTGGGACGCCAAGGGCTCGGCCACCGAGTTCGACGCCGACGAGTACTACCGCACCATGGTCAAGGCCACCGAGATCGAGCGCATCATCGCCGGTCACGCCAACGTCATGGACGCCTACGACCCCGACAAGCGCGTCGGTCTCGTCCTGGACGAGTGGGGCACCTGGTTCGACGTCGAGCCCGGGACGAACCCCGGGTTCCTCTTCCAGCAGAACACCCTGCGCGACGCCCTCGTCGCCAGCGTCCACTTCGACGCCTTCCACCGGCACGCCGACCGGCTCGTCATGGCCAACATCGCCCAGACGGTCAACGTGCTGCAGGCCATGCTCCTGACCGACGGCGACGCACTCGTCCTCACCCCCAGCTACCACGTGTTCGCCATGAACAAGGGTCACCACGACGCGGCCTCCCTGCCGCTGGCCGTGCGCGGGGTCGCACCCTCGCGCCTGGTCCAGGGGGCGGACCTGCCCACGTTCTCGGCCTCCGCCAGCACCAAGGACGGCCAGGTGCTGGTGTCGCTGACCAACCTCGACGCCGAGGAGCCGCTGGACGTCGAGGTCGACGTGCGCGGCGCCGCGGCGGGGACCCCGGTGGGCCGGGTACTGACCGCCCCGGAGATCACCGCCCACAACACCGCCACCGCCACGCCCGTGCAGGTCCGCGCGCTCGACGACGTGAGCCTCACCGACGGGGTCCTGCGGGTGACGCTGCCCGCGCACAGCTTCGCCACGGTCACGTTCCCCACCCGCGACTGACCCACCAGCCACCACCCGACGCCACACCCGACGCCGCACCCGACGTCACGCCCGACGCCACGCCCCACGCCACACCCACGACTCCCCGAAGGAGGGGCACCTCGTGAACGCGCTGCCTCGCACGTCCTCCCGTCCGTCCACCGCCGCCCTGGCGATGACCCGCCGGCGGGCGCTGGCCCTGTCCGCGCTCGCCGGGGGCCTCGGCCTGGGAGCGGCCGCGTGCTCCTCCGGCTCGGGCGCCTCCAGCGACCCGAACACCTTCGAGTTCTGGTCCTTCACCGGCATCAACCAGAAGACCGACGTCGAGGCGTACAAGAAGCTCGCCCCCGACGTCACCGTCAAGCTGACCGAGGTGGGCAACGCCCAGGAGACCGCCCAGGGGCTGACCACCGCCCTGGCCGGCGGCAAGGTGCCCGACCTGGTGCTCGTCCAGGCCGGTGACCTGCCCAAGTTCATGAAGAACCCGGGCAACTTCACCGACCTGAACACCCTCGGCGGCGCCGACGTCAAGGGCGACTACGTGGACTGGGTGATGGCCCAGGCCACCGCGACGTCCGGCGAGCTCGTCGGCATCCCCACCGACGTCGGCGGCATGGGCGTCGCCTACCGCACCGACCTCATGGCCGCCGCGGGCCTGCCCACGAACCGCGACGAGGTCGGCGCGCTGTGGCCCACGTGGGACGACTTCATCGCCACCGGCCAGCGCTACACCCAGGCCACCGGCAACGCCTTCATCGACAACGCCGCCACCACCGTCTTCCTCCAGGCCGTCTCGCAGGGCGAGGAGCAGTACTACTCCGCCGACGGCGAGGTGGTCTACGCCACCAACCCCATCGTCAAGGACTCCTTCGACCTGGGCCTGAAGGCCATCGCCGCCGGCATCACCGCGAAGCTGGAGAGCTTCACCGACGGCTGGAACGCCGGCATGGCCAAGGGGGCGTTCGCCGCCGTCGCCGCCCCGTCCTGGATGCTCGGCTCCATCCGCTCCGCGGCCCCCGACACCGAGGGCAAGTGGGACATCGCCGTCATCCCCGGCGGCAGCGGCAACTGGGGCGGCAGCTACCTGACCATCCCCGCCCGCGCGGCCAACCCCAAGGCGGCGTGGAACTACATCAAGACGATGCAGTCCCCCGAGCAGCAGCTCCAGCACTTCCTCGACTCCGGCTCGCTGCCCACCACCCCGGTGAACTACGACAAGCCGGAGCTGGTGAACCACACCGACCCGTTCTTCAGCGACGCCCCCACCGGCAAGATCTTCACCCAGGCCGTCCTGGGCCTGAAGCCGTTCATCAACGGCGAGTACAACACCGAGATCAGCACCGAGCTGCTCAACGCCCTCAACGGCGTCGAGGGGGACGGCGCGCCGGCCGACGCCGCCTGGGACACCGCCGTGAAGAACATCAAGACCGCGATCGGCGCCTGATGAGCGCCACCCTGACCCCGGGTACGCTGCGGCCGGTCAAGCCGGCCACAGCGACCCGGCCGGTGGAGAAGCGGTGGGAGCGGATCGCGCCGTACGGGTACGTGGCCCCCTTCTACGTCCTGTTCCTCGTCTTCGGGCTGTTCCCGCTGCTGTTCACGTTCTACGTCTCGCTGTTCGACTGGAACCCCATCGGCGAGAAGACCTTCGTCGGGCTGGAGAACTTCCGCCAGCTCGGCGAGGACCCGCGCTTCTGGAACGCCCTGCGCAACACGTTCAGCATCTGGGTCATCTCCACCGTCCCGCAGCTCGTCATCGCGCTGGTCCTGGCCCAGGTGCTCAACAACGCCTTCCTGCGCCTGGCCAACTTCTTCCGCATGGCGATGCTGCTGCCGTACATCACCTCGGTGGCGGCGACGGCGATCGTCTTCGCCCAGCTCTTCAACCGCGACTACGGGCTGCTCAACTGGTTCCTCGGGGCGCTGGGCTTCGGGCACGTCGACTTCATGTCGACGTCCTGGGGCAGCCACGTCCTCATCTCCGCCATGGTCATCTGGCGCTGGTTCGGCTACAACACGCTGCTCTACCTGGCGTCGCTGCAGGCCGTCCCCCGCGACCTGTACGAGGCGGCGTCGGTGGACGGGGCCGGGCCCGTCAAGCAGTTCTTCAGCATCACCCTGCCCTCGCTGCGCCCGGTGATCGTCTTCACCGTCATCATGTCCACCATCGGCGGCCTGCAGATCTTCACCGAGCCGCTGCTGCTGTCCAACGGCACGCTCACCTGCGGCACCGCGCGCCAGTGCCAGACCCTGTCGCTGTTCCTCTACGAGCAGGGTTTCGGGTCCTTCAAGTTCGGCTACGGCTCGGCCATCGGCGTCGCGCTGTTCGCCATCATCGTCGTCGCGGCGCTCGTCAACTTCCTGCTGTCGAGCCGTCTGGGGAGGAAGGGCTGACATGGCCACCACCACCGACCCCCGTCAGCGGGGCGACCTGCGGCTGCGCACGTCCCGGACCGGCCGCCGCCGCGGCATCGTCCGGGTGCGCTGGTACACCTACCTCGTCCTGGCCCTCGCGGCGGCGGCGTGCATCTTCCCGGTCTACTGGATGTTCGTCGTGTCCTCGGTCGGTTCCGCGGCGGCCACCCAGCTGCCGCCGCGGGTGGTCCCCGGCGGGAACTTCCTGAACCTGCTGAAGCTCGTGTTCGAGACCGTGCCCTTCGTGCGGTCGCTCATCAACAGCTTCATCGTGGCCGCGCTCATCGCCGTGGGGCAGGCGTTCCTGTGCTCCCTGGCCGGGTACGCCTTCGCCAAGATGACCTTCCGCGGCCGCGACGTGCTGTTCCTGATCCTCGTGCTGACCATGACGGTCCCGGCGCAGCTGGCCGTCATCCCGCAGTACATGGTCATCTCCCGGCTGGGCTGGGTGGACACCCTGCAGGCCCTCGTCGTGCCCGGCCTGGTCAGCGCGTTCGGCATCTTCTGGATGCGCCAGCACATCAGCGCCACCATCAGCGACGAGCTGCTCCAGGCGGCGCGCATGGACGGCGCGAACTCCTGGCAGATCTTCGCCCGCATCGCCTTCCCCGTCGTCCGCCCCGCCGCGGCCGTCCTGGGGCTGCTCGGCTTCGTCAACGCCTGGAACGACTTCCTCTGGCCGTTCATCGTCCTGAAGTCCCCGGACACCTACACCGCGCAGATCGCCATCAAGGCCCTGCAGTCCAACATCTCCATCGACCTCGGCCTGGCCATGGCCGGCTCGTTCCTCGTCACCGTCCCGCTCCTGGTGCTGTTCGCCTTCTTCGGCAAGCAGATGGTCTCCGGGATCATGGACGGCGCCTTCAAGGGCTGAGGCCCGCCCACCCGGAGGACCCCGTGAGCACCAGCACCACCGGCACCACCGCACCCCTCACCGACGCCCAGGTCGAGCACTTCCTCACGCGGGGCTACGTCGTCCTGGAGGGCTGCTTCGACGCCGAGCAGGCCGCCCCCCACGTCGACCGGGCCTGGGAGCGGCTCGGCGTCGACCGCGACGACCCCACCACCTGGGACCGTCCCCGCGTGCACCTGCCCTCGCTGCAGCACGTCGACGCCGCCGAGTTCGCCCCCACCGCCTTCCACGCCGCCTGCCAGCTCCTCGGCGGCCAGGACCGGGTGCAGACCCCGTGGAACTGGTCCGACGGGATGATCGCCAACCTCGGGGTCGGGGCCGACCGGCCCTTCGACCCGCCGTCGGCGAAGGTCGGCGGCTGGCACAAGGACGGCGACTTCTTCCGGCACTTCCTGGACTCCCCCGAGCAGGGGCTGCTGACCATCGTCCTGTGGACCGACGTCCACTCCCGCGGCGGCGGCACGTTCGTCGCGACCGACTCCGTCGGCGTCGTGGCCCGCTTCCTCGCCGAGCGCCCCGAGGGGGTCCTGCCCGACGAGCTGCAGCAGACGCGGCTGGTCGAGCAGTGCCACGACTTCGTGGAGCTGACGGGCAAGCAGGGCGACGTCGTCCTCATGCACCCCTTCGTGCTGCACGCGACGTCGCAGAACGTGCTGCGCGCCCAGCGCCTCATCACCAACCCGCCGCTGGCGCTGCGGGAGCCGATGGACTTCGACCGCGCCGACCCCGCGCAGTTCTCGCCCGTGGAGCGCGCCGTGCTCGACGGGCTGGGCGTGGACCGGTTCGCCTTCACCCCCACCCGCCCGCGGGAGGCGGTCGTCCCGCGCGGGCGCTGACCCCCCGACGACGCGACGGGCTCCCCACCGGCCGGTGGGGAGCCCGTCGCGCGTCAGCGGTGCGTCACAGGATCGGCGTGCCGCCCGTCACGGCCACCCGGGCGCCGGAGACGTAGCTGCCGTCGTCGGAGGCGAGCAGCACGTACACCGGCGCCAGTTCCGCCGGCTGCCCCGGCCGGCCCAGCGGCGCCTGCTGGCCGAAGCTCTCGACCTGCTCCGGCGGCATGGTGGAGGGGATGAGCGGCGTCCAGATGGGGCCGGGTGCGACGCTGTTGACCCGGATCCCCTTCTCACCCAGCAGCTGCGCCATCGAGGCGCACATGTTCGCGATCCCGGCCTTGGTGACCGAGTAGGGGATGAGCGTGGGCTTGGGGTTGTCGGAGTTCACCGAGCTGCTGCCGATGATCGACGACCCGGGTCCCATGTGGGGCAGCGCGGCCTTGCTGAGGTAGAAGAACGCGCTGAGGTTGGTGTTCATCGTGAACAGCCACTCCTCGTCGGAGATCTCCTCCAGCGTGTCGTGGCTCATCTGGTAGGCGGCGTTGTTGACCAGGACGTCGACCTTGCCGAACTCCTGCACGCACTCGTCGACGATCGCGCGGCACTGCGCGGCCTCGGAGACGTCCCCGGGGACCAGGACGGCCTTGCGCCCGGCCTCCTCGACCCACCGCGCCGTCTCGCGGGCGTCCTCGTCCTCGGACAGGTAGCTGATGACGACGTCGGCGCCCTCGCGGGCGAAGGCGATGGCCACGGCGCGGCCGATCCCGGAGTCGGCGCCGGTGATGATCGCCACCTTGCCGGTCAGCTTCCCGCTGCCGCGGTAGGTCTGCTCCCCGTGGTCGGGGGTCGGCTGCATCGCCGAGGTGGTGCCGGGCGGTTCCTGCTGCTGGCTGGGCTGCGACACGGGGTGCTCCTGTCCGGGTGGGTCGGGCTCTTCCGACCGTCGCCTACCCGTTCTGCCTCACGCGAACCGCGACGGGTCCCCCGCGCCGACCCGCACGACCTCGGGGTAGCCCTGCGACCAGTCCACGACCGTCGTGGGCTCGGTCCCGCACTCACCGGCGTCCACGACGGCGTCGACGACGTGGTCGAGCTCCTCCTTGATCGTCCAGCCGTCCGTGAGGGGCTCGGCGTGACCGGGCAGCAGGAGGGTGCTGGACAGCAGCGGCTCACCGAGCTCGGACAGCAGGGCCCGCACGAACGCGTTGTCCGGGATGCGCACGCCGACGGTCTTCTTCCTCGGGTGGGCGAAGCGGCGCGGCACCTCCTTGGTGGCGGGGAGGATGAACGTGTACGGGTTCGGGGTGGCGGCCTTCACGGCGCGGAACTGCACGTTGTCCAGGTGCACGAACTGGCCGAGCTGGGCGAAGTCGGAGCACACCAGCGTGAAGTGGTGCCGGTCGTCCAGGTGCCGGATCCGGCGGATCCGGTCGGCGCCGGTGTGGCTGTCCAGCCGGCAGCCCAGCGCGTAGCAGGAGTCCGTGGGGTAGGCGAGGAGGGCGTCCTCGCGCAGCATCGCGACGAGCTGGGCGACCGCCCGCGGCTGCGGGTTGCGCGGGTGCACCTCGACGAACCGGGCCATGCCGCCACTGTAGGACCGCCCGCCCCGCCGGGCCCCCGCTCCCGGCCCCCCCGTGATCGAGCACTGCGGTGATCGAGCACTTCCGTCCACGAGTGCTCGATCACCGCGGGGGAGGGGGGAGGGTCAGGCGTCGGGGGTGCGGACGGTGGCGAACTGCAGGGTGCGGCGCAGCGTGAAGCCGAGGTGCTCGTACAGCCCGATCGCGCGCGTGTTCTGCGCCGCGGCGTGCAGGAACGGCAGCTCCCCGCGGTCGCGGACGCCCTGCGCCACCGCGCGCACCAGCGTCGTCGCCAGCCCGCGCCCGCGCGCGGCCGGGTCGGTGCAGACCGCGCTGATCTCCGTCGCCGACCCCAGCCGCAGCCGTTCCCCGGCCATCGCCAGCAGCCTGCCGTCCTCCCGGACGCCGAGGTAGGTGCCGAGCAGCCGCGTGCGCCGGCCGAAGGGGCCGGGCCGGGTGCGGGCCACGAGGTCGAGCATGTCGTCGACGTCGGCCTCGCCCAGCTCGGTCACGACGTCCGAGCGGCCCGAGGTGAAGGCGTCGGTCGCGACGAGCTGCACCCCGGGCAGCCCGCCGGCCACGGTGAACCCGGGCGGCGGCGCGTGCTCCAGCGCCGGGAAGACGAGGTCCACCCCGGGACCGGCCACGGCGGCCAGGTCCGCCCAGGCCAGCGGGTCGGCCTGGTCGGCGACCCCGCTGAACGGCGACACGTCGGCGGGGTAGCGGCGGCCGAGCCCGTCGCCCTCGGCGAGGTGGGCGTGCACGCCCGTGAGGGCGGACCAGACGGGGTTGTCGAGGGGGTCGGGCGCGTTCGTCACCGGGTCATGGTCACAGACGCCCCGGTCGCCCCGGACGGCCGCCTCGACCGCTCCAGCAGCACCAGGCACGCCACCACCTGCGCCGCCGTCAGCGCCGACACGACCGCGAGCAGCGCGGGGGAGTGCCAGGCGGCGGTGCCGCCCAGGGCGGTCGCGTGACCGGCGTGCCCCGCCGACCCGGCCACGTCCAGCCGCACCCCCGGCGACGGGACGGACAGCGGGGGCGCCAGCAGCAGGGCCGCGTGGGCCACGAGCACCAGCGACCCGGCCAGCGCGACCGCCCGCCACGTGCGGGGCGAGGGGGCGCGCCACAGGTGACCGGCGCACGGCAGGCAGACCAGCGCCATCACGAGCAGGACCAGCGCCAGGGGCAGCGAGGCCCCGGCGTGGGCCAGCGCCAGCGGGACGTGCAGCACGGCCGCGACGGCCCCCGCCACCGCGGCGCCCCGGGACGCGGGGGTCGCGGTGGCGGGGCACGACGGCCGGTTCACGCCCCGCAGCAGCCGTCCCCGGCGGCGGCGGGGGCGGAGCAGGAGGAGGCCGAGGAGGAGCCCTTCGGCACCCCCAGCGCCGGGTTCCGGTCGAAGAACCCGACGGGCTTGAGCGTGAACCCGGCGTGGTCCACGGGCATGACCGGCCAGTCCTCCGGGCGCGGGAAGTGCGTCAGCCCGAACGTGTGCCACAGCACGACGTCCTGGCCGTCGAGGTCGCGGTCGCCGGCCACGAACTGCGGCAGGCCCGCGCCGCCGGGGTTCTGGTTGACGAAGTCGCCCGCGGGGTAGCGCTCCTCGCTGTCGTAGCGGGTGACCCACAGGTGCTTGGTGCCGAACGTCGCGCGGTCGTGGACCACCGACGTGTCGTCGGCCAGCAGCAGCGGCTGGTGCTCGGGGTGCAGGGCGTACCCGGTGGGCTGGCCCAGGGCGTTCGTGCGCTCGGTGCTCAGGACGTGCCACACCCGGCCCACCGCGCCGTTCGCCTCGCGCTGGGCGACGGCCTCGCTCGTCAGCCGGGTGGCCTTGCGGGCGAAGGCGTTGCCGTACGGGTTGCCCTCGCCGCGCGGCACCCGGACCGCGTCGACCTCCTCGACGGCGTTGGCGGTCCCGTCGACCGCCATGTCGAGCCGGGCCGAGAACAGGTGCTGGTGGAACGGGGCGGCCAGGCCGGGGGCGATCTCGGTGGAGAACTCCAGCCCGCCCTCGGGGTACGCCGCGGTGAACACGACCCCCGTCGCCTTGGCCTCCAGCTCGATCGTCCCGTCGAGGTAGAGGTACCAGTAGAACCCGTAGTCGTAGTTCCCGATGGTCGTGAAGAACGAGATGACGAGCCGGCGGGAGCGGCGGGTCTCGTTCATGCCGTTGAACATGTCGGTGTGCTTCCACAGCACGCCGTGGTCCTCCTCGTGCAGGCAGATCGCGTTCTGCACGGTCTTGGGGTGGCCGGTCTCGTCGGCCAGGACGGCGTCGAAGTAGTGGATCTCGCCCAGGCAGTCGCAGCCCAGGGCCAGGGAGTTCACGAACCGGCCGAACAGGTACTCGCCGGTGTCGAAGTAGTTCTGCCAGAACCGGACGGGGGAGGGGTCGGCGTAGGGGACGACCATCTCGGCGATCGAGGCGCGGTAGACGACGTCGCGCTGCACCGAGGGGTCCGGGCCGGTGGAGTCGGCCACCGACAGCTGGTGCAGCGTCAGCCCCTCGCGGGCGTCGAACCCGACCCGCACCTTCCAGCCCTGCCAGGAGATGACGTCGCCCTCGACGGAGAAGCTGGGCCCCTCCGGCTGGGTGATCGAGATGGGCTTGAGGTCGGTGCGCTCGGCCTGGGCGTGCGGGGCCTCGTCCCAGTTCCCGCTCTGCTGCGGCACCTCGAACCGCTGGTGGTCCAGGACCTGCAGGACCTTCGCCGCGGACAGGTCGACGTAGGCGACGATCCCGTCCACGGGGTGCGCCCACGGCAGCGCCGAGGGGTCCGGCTGGGCGAAGGCGAACACCCGCAGGATGCGGGCCGCGCCCGGGTCGGTCGCGGGGATGTCGTCGTAGTGGCCGGCCGACAGGGGCACGGTCACGACGTCGGCCGGGGTCAGGCCGCGCGAGGCCAGCGTCGAGACCCAGCGGTCGTCGGCGTTCAGGATCGGCTCGATCGCCCCGAACTCCTCCTCCAGGATGGGCAGGTGCCCCTCCACGGCGCCGTCGACCTCGCGGTCGGACACGATCCGCCCGTCGGACAGCGAGACCCGCACGTCCCGGCCCGTGCCGGTGGCGGTGTCCAGCAGCAGGACCCGCACGGTGCGTTCCACGGCGTCGCCGGGGGTGAAGGCCAGCACGGCGGGTTTGGGGGGTTCGAGCAGGCCCAGGTAGGCGAACCGGGTGGTCGGGGTGAGGGTGGGGGCCAGGAGCTCGCGGGTCGCGTCGACCTCGGCGGCGGTGAGCCGGTCGAGGGGGTGCGACACCGACGGCGACGTCCCGGTGGCGGGGGTCTCGAGCAGGCTCACGCGTGGTCCTCCGTGCGGTTCTGGTGCGGGACGGCGGTGGGGTGTTCGAGGGCGGCCTCGAACCGGGCGATCGCCAGCGGGTCGGCGCTGGGCTTGAGGACGCCGACCAGCGGGCCGACGAGGTAGGAGGCGGCGGTGAGGACGAGGAACACCGCGCCGACGGTCCAGCCGCCGACGAGCAGGCCGAAGTTCGTCGCCGTGAGGTACGCGGTGAAGGCCAGGCCGACGACCCCGACGACGGGGGCGACCCTCGTGTTCCACACCCGGGTGTCGACGCGGTTGCGCGTGAAGAACACCAGGACCGCGACGCAGGTCAGCAGCATCAGCAGGATGAACCCCAGCGTCGCGACGCCGGACATCCACGTGTAGACCTGCATGACCGGGTCCAGGCCCGCTGCGGCGAACACCCCCATGAGCAGCACCGAGACGGCCGTCTGCAGGAGCGAGGCGACGTGCGGGGAGTGGTGCCGCCCGTGGCTGCGGCCCCAGGCCCGCGGCAGGACGCCGGTGTTGGCCATCGAGAACACGTAGCGGTTCAGGACGTTGTGGAACGACAGGACGCAGGCGAACAGGCTGGTCAGCAGCAGCACCTGGACGGTGTCCCCGGCGACCCTGCCGACGTAGTCGGCGGCGGTCTGCACCACCATGCCCTCGGGGTCGTCCGCGGCCTCGGTCAGCGCCCCCGTGTCGCCCCAGGCGGAGACCACGGCCCAGGCCGAGACGGTGTAGAAGACGCCGATGAGCGCGAGCGAGACGTAGGTGGCCCGCGGGATGGTGCGGTCGGGGTCGCGGGCCTCGTCGCGGAACACCGCGGTGCACTCGAAGCCGATGAAACCCGCCAGGGCGAACATGAGCCCGATGCCGGGCGCGCCGGCCGTGATGCCGGACGGCGTCACCGACGCGGTGGACAGGCCCTCCGGCCCGCCGCCGGCCAGCACGACGCCCGCGTCGACGACGAGGACGATGCCGATCTCGGCGATCAGCAGGACCCCCAGGACCTTGCTGGACAGGTCGATGTGCCGGTACCCCAGGAAACCCACGAGGGCGATCGCCGCCCCGGCCCACACCCACCACGGCAGGTCCGGCCCGCCGAGGTCGTCGGCGACGACGCCGCCGAGGGCGGCGCCGAGGTACCCGTACACGGCGGCCTGGATCGTCTGGTACGTCAGCAGGGCGAGGAAGGAACCCCCGAGGCCGTGCAGCCGGCCCAGGCCCGCGCCGATGTAGGTGTAGAAGGCCCCCGCGTTCGGGACGTAGCGCGTCATGGCCACGAAACCCACGGCGAAGAAGAACAGGACGACCGAGCCGACGGCGTACATGGCGGGGAACCCCGCGCCGTTGCCGATGCTGATGCCGATCGGGACGCTGCCGCCGACGACGGTCAGCGGCGCGGCGGCCGCGACGACCATGAAGACGATGGAACCGACTCCGAGCCGGCCGCTGAGGCGGCGGTCGGCTGCCGGTTCCGCGGCGACGGTGGTGTTCGCCATGACGCTCCTCCCGTGCGAGGGTGGGCGGCCGGCTGGCCGCTCCGGGGCGATCCTGCTCCCCGGGCGTTTCGGTCGTGTTGCCGCCGCGTGACGGCCGGGCGCGGCGAACGGGACGCGGCCGGCGCCGCCGTCCCGATCCCCGGCGACGACCCGAAACGGGCCGGAAACCGGCGCGAAACACGGGACGGGCACCGTGCCCCCGTGACGGTACCCGCGCTGCGCTCCACCTCGCCCGTGACGGGCCTGCGCCGTCGCCGGCTGGGGCGCTGGGACGTCCTGGCGCAGTCGGTGGCGGCCACCGCGCCCGCGGCGGCGATGGCCACCTCCCCCGGGCAGGCCCTCGCCCTGGCGGGTTCGCCCCCGTCCGCGCTGGCCTACCTCGTGGCCACCGTCCTCGTCCTGCTCGTCAGTTCCTGCGTGGGGCAGTTCAGCCGCCGCATGGTCGCCCCGGGGTCCCTCTACTCCTTCACCGCCAAGGGGCTGGGGCCCACCGCGGCGACCGTGGCCGGCGGTTCGCTCGTCGTCGGGTACGGGTTCCTCGTGGCGGGCGCGCTGACCGGCGCGTCGATGGCGGCGGCGGCCCTCGTCGGGCACCTCGTGCCCGTGCCGGACGGGCCCGTCCCGCTCGTGGCGGGCGTGCTGCTGGCGGCGCTGCTCGTGGCGGCCCCGGTCGTGCGCGGGGCCGGGGTGTCGGCCCGGCTGGCGCTGACCCTGGAGGCCGTCGCCATCTCCGCCGTCGCCGTCGTCCTCGTGGTCGTGGTGGTCGCCGCGGTGCGCGCCGGGGCGCCCGGTCCCGCCGGGGTCGGCGTGGTCCTCGACGGCGGCGGCCACCCCTTCGGCCCCGGCGGGCAGGGCCTGCTGCTGGCCGTCACCGCGTTCGTGGGTTTCGAGAGCGCCGGGGCGCTGGCCAGCGAGAGCCGCCGGCCGTTCTCCGTCGTCCCCTGGGCGGTGCGCACCACGGCGCTCGGCGCGGGGCTGCTGTACGTCCTGGCCGCCGCCGCCCAGGCCGTCGTCTTCGCCGGCACGCCCGGCCTGGGGGCCACACCGCTGCCGCTGGCCGAGGCGGTGCGGGTGCTGACCGACCCCCGGCTGGTGACCGTCCTGGAGCTGGGCGTCCTCACGTCGTTCGCCGGGTGCGCCTCCGGCTCCCTCACGGCCCTGGTCCGGCTCGTGTTCACCACGGGCCGCGAGGGCGTCGCCCCCCGGGCGCTGGGCCGGACCGGGCGCTGGGGGACCCCCGCCACCGCCGTCGCCTGGGCCACCGCGGTCGCCGCGGCGGTCCCCGCGGCGGTCCTCGCGGCGGGCGTCCCGGTGGCCGACGCGCTGCGCGGCCTCCTCGTCGTCAGCACCTGCGGGTACGTCGGCGCGTACGTCCTCGTCTGCTGCGCCGCGCCGGTGTTCCTGCGCCGCATCGGCGAGCTCACGGCCCTCCCGGTCCTCGTGGCCGTCGTCGCCACGGCGTCGCTGGTCGCCGTGCTGGCCGCCTGCACGGCGTGGGCGCTCGCGGCCGGCGGCGGCTGGGTCCTGGTCGCCGCCGCGCTGCTGGTGGCCGCGGTCGTGCGGGCGCTCGCGCTGCGCCGGTGGCGGCCGGACCTCCTGACCGCGGTCGGGCTGTACGACGAGACCCGGCAGCAGGACGTCCTGCAGTGAGCGACCTGACCGGCCGGCAACCCAGGGCCCTCAGCTCCGCGCTCGAACTGCTCGAGGCCGTGGCCCGCGCCGGGCCGGGGGTGAGCGCCGCCGAGCTCGCGGCCGCGACCGGCATCCCGCGCGCCACGACCTACCGGCTGCTGAACCTGCTGGTCGCGCAGGAGCACCTCGTCCGGCTGCCGGACCTGTCCGGGTTCGCCCTCGGCGCGCGCGTGCAGGGGCTCGTCGAGGCCGCCGCGCCCGTGCGCGTGGTCACCGCCGCGCGCGACGAGCTGGCGCGGCTGCGGGCCGGTGTCCGCGCCGGGGTGCACCTGCTCGTGCTGCGGGCCGGCGCCGCGCGGGTCGCCGACGCCGACCCCGACGTCCCGCCCGGCCCCCACCTGGACCGCGAGCAGGCCGTCCTGACCGTCCTGGGCGGCCGCGACGAGGGCCTGGGGCGGGGCAACGTCCTGGCCGTCGCGGTGCGCGAGCCGGCCGGGGGCCTCGTCGGCGTGCTCGTCGTCACCTCCACCTCGGCCCTGGGCGTGGAGACGCACGCGGAGCGGTTGCACGCCGCGGCGAAGGTCCTCGGCCCCCTGCTGGCCTGACCCGGGTCCCCTCGGGCGCGGCGGGGGTCAGGCGCCGGGGGCGGGGAGCAGGCCCATGGCCTCGACCGCGGACCGCGCCGCCTCCAGCGAGGTGTACCCGGGGGAGTAGCCGAGGAGGGTGCGGGCCTTGTCGGTGCTCGCGGAGTGGCTGCGGGACAGGTGCTCCCAGCTCGCGTCGGCGTGCTCGCCGGCCGCGGCGCGGAACTGCTCCCAGGAGACCGACCGCAGGTTCGCCTCCCGTCCCCACCAGGCCGCGGCGGCGCGGGCGAAGCCGCGCACCGTCAGCGCCCGGTCGGAGACGACGTGGAAGCTCTGCCCGGCCGCGGCGTCCGGCCGGGCCAGGGCCAGCTCGAAACCCTGCGCGACGTCGTCGGCGTGGACGTGGTGCAGCGTCTCCAGGCCGAGCCCGGGCACGAGCAGCTCGCCCCCGCTCGACAGCGCCCGCCAGACCCCGGGGTCGAGGTTGCCCAGCGGCGTGATGACGGGCCAGCCGGGGCCGCTGATGTGCCCGGGGTGCAGCACCGTGCAGCGCAGCTCGCGCTCGGCGAGCAGGAACTCCTCGATCTGCGCCTTCCGCGTGCCGTACTCCCCGAAGGGTTCGCGGGGGTCGTCCTCGCGCAGCGGCGAGGCCGCGGCCGGGCCGTGGACCCAGATGGTCCCGCAGTGGGCCAGGAACGCCCCCGTCGGGCGCAGCGCCTCGACGAGCACCCGCGTCGAGGTCAGGTCGAAGCTCACGAGGTCCACGACGGCGTCGGGGGCCAGGGCCGCGACCCGCGCGCCGAACGCGGCGCCCTCGGCGTCCCGGTCGGCCACGACGCGCTCGACCCGCGACCACGCCGGGTCCGGGTGGTACGGCTCGCGGGTGCCGCGGCTGACCGCGGTGACGTCGTGCCCGGCCCGCACGAGCCGGGGCACGAGGTAGCTGCCGATGTGACCGGTGGCCCCCACCACCACGACGCGCACCGGTCAGTCCCTCAGCTGCTCGGGCAGGGCCGCGGCCGGGACGCCCTGGAAGGCGACGGGCCGTTGCCAGCGGTCGATCGCGGCCGTCCCCACCGACGTCGTCGTCGGCGCCGTCGTCGCCGGCCACGGACCGCCGTGCTGCTGGGCGGCCGAGACCGTCACGCCCGTCGGCCACTCGTTCCACACGACGCGGCCCACGCTCTCGGCCAGCAGCAGCGCCACCTCGCGGGCGAGGTCGTCGTCCGCCGACGCGGCCTGCACCGACCCCGTCAGCTGACCGGGCAGGACGTCGAGGACCTGCTCGAGCTCCTCGGCCGAGGAGTACCCGACCACGAGGCCGGCGGGGCCGAACGCCTCGATGTCCAGGACGTGCGGGTTGGCCAGCACGTCGGCCGCCGAGACCGTCAGCACCTGCGCCGCGACGCCCTCGCCCGACTCCGGGCCGCGGGCGGCCACGCTCACACCGGGCTGCTCGCGCAGCTGCGCGGTGGACGTCCCGAACCCCTCGACGATGCCGGGGTTCAGCATCGGGCCGGGCACCGGCAGGTCCACGGCGGACGTGAACGCGTCCGCGTCCGGGACGAGGACGACGCCGGGGTTGGTGCAGAACTGCCCCGCGCCCAGCGTCAGCGACCCGACCCAGCCCTCGACGATGCCGGTGCCGCGCTCGGCCCACGCCGCGGGCGTCACGACGACGGGGTTCACGCTGCCCAGCTCGCCGTAGAAGGGGATCGGGTCCGGGCGGCCTGTGGCGATGTCGAACAGGGCGCGTCCCCCGCGCAGCGACCCCGTGAACCCGGCCGCCTTGACGCGCCGGTCGCGCAGCGCCGCGATGGAGGCCTCGACGCCCTCGATGAGCGCGAACGCCCCGACGGGGTACCCCACGCCCTCGAGTGCCTCCACGACGTGCGCGGCGGTGGCCCGCGACAGCTCCGGGTGGCCCGGGTGGGCCTTGACGACGACGGGGCACCCGGCCGCGAGCGCCGAGGCGGAGTCGCCGCCGAAGACGCTGAAGGCGAAGGGGAAGTTGCTCGCGGCGAAGACCAGGACGGGCCCCAGGGGCACGACGGTCCGGCGGATGTCCGGGCGCGGGCCCATGCCCCAGTCGGGGTCGGCGTGCTCGACGGTGGCCGGCACGAGCGAGGCGTCGCGCAGCCCGGCGGCGAACAGCCGCGCCTGGAAGACGGTGCGGGTGAGCTCGCCGTTCAGGCGCGCCTCCGGCAGGTGCGTCTCGGCGGCGGCCAGCGCGACGAGCTCGGTGCGGGCCTCCTCGAGCGCCCGGGCGACCGCCTCGAGGGCGTCGGCGCGGTCGGCGGGGGAGGTGCGGGCGAGCGGTCGTCGGGCGGCGTCCGCGGCGGCGAGGACGGACTCGAGGTCAGCGTCGGTGGTGTCCATGGTGATGGACATCGTCCACCCTCCTGGCCGTGGGGGCGAGCCGGTGTGACCGGCGTCTCCGGACCTGGCCGAGAGGGGCACCGGTGGCGGGTCTACTGTGCGTAAGGCCCGGTGCCGGCCGACGAGGACGCCCGCCCAGCGACCCTGGGAGCGGTGCCACCGGCACGACGAGTCGAATCCCGACGAAGACGAGGAAGACGAGGAACACTGGTGGACCTCTTCGAGTACCAGGCGCGCGACCTGTTCGCGGCGCACGGCGTACCCGTGCTCGACGGCCGCGTCGCGACCACCCCCGAGGAGGCCCAGGCGGCCGCCGAGGCGATGGGTGGCGGGACCGTGGTCGTCAAGGCGCAGGTCAAGGTGGGTGGCCGCGGCAAGGCCGGTGGCGTCAAGCTCGCCCACTCGCCGGCCGAGGCGGCCGAGAAGGCCCGCGAGATCCTGGGCATGGACATCAAGGGACACACCGTCCACCAGGTCATGGTCGCCGAGGGCGCGAAGATCGCCGAGGAGTTCTACTTCTCCGTGCTCCTCGACCGCTCCAACCGCACCTACCTGGCGATGGCCAGCGTCGAGGGCGGCATGGAGATCGAGCAGCTCGCCGTCGAGCGCCCCGAGGCCCTGGCCCGCGTCCCCGTCGACGCGCTCACCGGGATCGACGCCTCGAAGGCCGCCGAGATCGCCGAGGCCGCCGGTTTCTCCGACGAGCTGAAGGCCCAGGTCACCGACGTCTTCCAGAAGCTGTGGACCGTCTTCGCCAGCGAGGACGCCACCCTCGTCGAGGTCAACCCGCTGGTGCGCACCGAGTCCGGCGAGGTCGTGGCCCTCGACGGCAAGGTCACCCTCGACGAGAACGCCGAGTTCCGGCACGCCGGGCACGCCGACCTGGCCGACGCCGCGGCGGCCGACCCGCTGGAGGCCAAGGCGAAGGCGCTGGGCCTGAACTACGTGAAGCTCGACGGCGAGGTCGGCATCATCGGCAACGGCGCGGGCCTGGTCATGTCGACCCTCGACGTCGTCGCCTACGCCGGCGAGGCCCACGGCGGGGTGAAGCCCGCGAACTTCCTCGACATCGGCGGCGGCGCGTCCGCGCAGGTCATGGCCAACGGCCTCGACGTCATCCTGGGCGACGCGCAGGTCAAGAGCGTGTTCGTCAACGTCTTCGGCGGGATCACCGCCTGCGACGAGGTCGCCAAGGGCATCGTGTCCGCGCTGGGCATCCTCGGCGACGAGGCCACCAAACCGCTCGTCGTGCGCCTGGACGGCAACAACGTCGAGGAGGGTCGTCGCATCCTCGCCGAGGCCGACCACCCGCTGGTGACGGTCGTGGACACCATGGACGGCGCGGCCGACAAGGCCGCCGAGCTGGCGAACGCGGGGGCCTGAGCATGTCGATCTTCATCAACTCCGACTCCAAGGTCCTCGTCCAGGGCATGACGGGGTCCGAGGGGCGCAAGCACACCCAGCGCATGCTGGCCTCCGGCACGAAGGTCGTCGGCGGGGTCACGCCCGGCAAGGGCGGCCAGTCGGTCGACTTCACCGGCCCCGACGGCTCGCCCGTCCAGGTCCCGGTGTTCTCCTCCGTCGGTGAGGCCCGCGAGGCCACCGGCGCCGACGTCTCGGTGATCTTCGTCCCGGCGAAGTTCACCAAGGGCGCCGTCGTGGAGGCCGTCGAGGCGGCCACCCCGCTCGTCGTCGTCATCACCGAGGGCGTCCCGGTCCACGACTCCGCCGAGTTCTACGCGCTCGCCGCCCGGTCGGGCACCACGCGGCTCATCGGCCCGAACTGCCCCGGCCTCATCAGCCCCGGGCAGTCCAACGTCGGGATCATCCCGGCCGACATCACGGAGTCCGGGCGCATCGGGCTCGTCTCGAAGTCGGGGACGCTGACCTACCAGATGATGTACGAGCTGCGGGACATCGGGTTCTCCTCCGCCGTCGGCATCGGCGGGGACCCCGTCATCGGGACCACGCACATCGACGCGCTGCAGGCCTTCCAGGACGACCCCGACACCGACGTCATCGTCATGATCGGCGAGATCGGCGGTGACGCCGAGGAGCGCGCGGCCAAGTTCATCGAGGCCAACGTGACCAAGCCCGTCGTCGGCTACGTCGCCGGGTTCACCGCCCCCGAGGGCAAGACCATGGGCCACGCCGGCGCCATCGTGTCCGGCTCGGCCGGCACCGCGCAGGCCAAGAAGGACGCCCTCGAGGCGGCCGGGGTCAAGGTCGGCAAGACGCCGTCGGAGACCGCGAAGCTGGCCCGGGAGATCTTCCAGGCCCTCTGACCCGCCCCGCGCACCGCACCGCACCGCGAGCCCCCGCCGACGACGTCGGCGGGGGCTCGCGCGCGTCACCGCCGGTGGACCCGCGGTGAGGACGGGACCGCCGAACGGGGAGCGTCGCTGCCCCGCCCGGGTGGCCGCGCCGCCGACCCGGCCCTGCCCGGTGCCCGGTCCCCGCACCCTCGTCCGGTGAGCGACCTCCCCCTGGACACCGTCGAGCTGGCCCGCACCGCCACGGCGCTCGACCAGGTGTCGACCGCCCTGGCCGCGACCGACCGCGCCGCCGACGTCGCCGCCGACGGGGTCGGGCACCGCGGCCTGGCCGCCGCCGTCCAGGAGTTCGCCGACGGCTCCGCCCGGCAGCGCCACGAGATCGCGGAGGCCACCACCGGGTACGCCAAGGCCGTCCGCGGCGTCGCCGACGCGTTCACCCGGGCCGACGCCGCCCTGGCCGCCTCGGCGCGGGGGGAGGGCTGATGCAGCACGCCGGAGGGGGCGCCCGCCCCGCCGACTGGCACCCGCTCGCCGCCGCCGACCCCGTCCCCGGGGACGCCCTCGACGTCCGCGACGTCGCCCGCCGCTGGCGCGACGTCGCCGAGGAGCTGGAACGGCAGGCCGCGCAGATCCGCCGGCTCGCGCAGGGCTCGCACGACGTCGGGGAGGCCGCCGACGCGCTGCGCGAGGGCGCCGAGGACCTCGCCACCCGGCTGACGGGGGCCGTCGGCCGCTACCGCGCCACCGCCGGCGCGCTCGAGGAGTACCTGCCGCACCTGCAGGACGCCCAGAGCCGCAGCCTCGACGCGCTGCACGCCGCCCGGGAGGCCCAGGCCCGGCACGACGCCGCCGCGGCCCTGCTCGCCGCCAGCTCCACCCCGGCCCCCGCGCCCGTCCCCGGCGACGACGCGCGCGGTGCCGCCGCGAACGCCGCCGCGACCGTCGCCCACGACCGCGCCGAGGCCGACCGCAGGGCCCGCGCAGCCTCCGCCCGCCGCGACCTGGACACGGCCACCGCCGCCCTGGCCGCGGCCCGGGCGCAGCTGCGGGCCGCCGAGGCCGACCGCGACGCCGCCGCCGAGCGGGCCGCGCGCGCCATCACCGCCGCCACCGACGACGACCCCCTGCGCGACAGCCGGTTCGACCGGTTCCAGCAGTGGGTCCACGAGCACGCCGACGACATCCGGTGGATCTCGGACGCGGCGGGCAAGGTCGCCGCCGGGGCCGCGCTCTTCGGGCTGGCCGTGGCCTGGATCCCCGTGATCGGGCCGGCGCTGGCCGCCGCCGCCGAGCTCCTCGCCCTCGGCACGGGGCTCGTCGCCGTCGCCGGGCACGTGCTGCTGCTCGTGTCCGGCGACGGCAGCTGGGTCGACCTCGCCGTCGACGTCGTCGGCCTGGCGACCTTCGGCCTCGGCAAGGTCGCGGGGGCCGTCGCCAAGGCCGCCAAACCGGCCCTGGGCACCGCGGGGACGGCGGCCGCGGCCAGCCGGGCGGCCGTCCCGGCCCTCGAACGCGCCGCCGCCGCCGAGGGGGTGGACCTCGCCGCCCACGGCGTCGACGCCGCCGGGGCCGCCCTGACCGTGGCCGCCGCCGGGAGGCAGGCGGCCCGCGCCGAGCTCCGGGCCGCCCTCGGGGTCAGCGGCAAGGGCGTCGCCCGCATGACCGCCCCCACCCGGGCCGCCTGGAAGACCGTCGACACCGACCTCGAGGCCGGCCGGGCGCTCCTGGAGGTCCGCACGGCGCTGGGCCGGGGGTTCCTCCCGACCCTGCGGCAGGAGCTCGGGACCACGGTCTCGCAGGTGCGGGACCTGACCTGGGCGAACGTCCGCCAGGCCGGCACCGAGCTGCGCGCCGCGGGCGTGGGCGGCAACATCACCGCCGCGACGCAGGGCCTGCGCGACACCGCGACCGCCGCCGCCGGGGTCGCCCGCCACCCCGTGCAGGCCCACCGGGACGCGCGCGCCGCCGTCGAGGGCGTCGGTAGCGTGCTGGGTGCCCCCGCCGCGGCGCGGGCGGTCGCCTCGGTCGTCACGAGCACCGGTCTGGCGTTCGACGGTCTCGAGCAGGCCGTCAGCGACCTCACGGGCTGGTCGGAGGACCACGACCCGCCGACCGTCGGCGGGACGAGCGAGCGGGTGCTGGAAGGGATCTCCGGATGAGCGTGGCCACCGACCGCCCGGTGCGGGGCTACCGCCTCGCCGTCCCCGCCTGGTGGGACCGCGTCGACCTCACCGCCCCGGAGCCGGAGCGGCAGCGGGTCGTCACCGACCTCGTCGCGCGCCAGTTCCGCGGCCGCGACGACGCCCCGCTCGCCCGCCGGGACGTGACCCGGCTGCTGCTGGAGCAGGTGCGCCACGCCCACGAGGTGGGCGGCCTGGAGCTGCACCTGTCCGCCCGCGCCGTGGCCGGGGTCGTCGTCCCCGTGTCGCTGCTGGTGCACGCCCTGCCCGCCGACGCGGTGCACGCCGAACCCGGTTTCGAGACCTGGACCACCGGGGCCGGGACCGGCGTCCGGCGCCGGCGCGAGCAGCACCTCGACGGCGGTCCCGAGGGCCCCGTGGCGACCACGGTCGTCGAGCACCGGGTCCCGGCGCCCGTCGCGGCCGGCACGTGGCTGGCGCTGACGACCTCCACCGTCAGCGGGCCGCTGGCCGACCCCGTCGCCGGCCTCGCCGACGCCGTCGCCGCCACCCTGCGGTGGGTCGCCTGATGCGGGGCCGGCGCCGGCGGGAGCAGCAGCCGACCGGCGACGTCGTGACCCTGGAGGTCAGCGCCGACGACCCGACCCCCGGCTGGGTGCTCGTCCCCCTCGACGACGAGGTCCCCGCGCACGAGTGGGCCCTGGCCGTGCACCGGTTCCTGGCCGAGGAGGTCGAGCTGGCCGGCGGGACCGTCGACCACGACGCGGTGACCCGGGCCGCGCAGCGGCTGGCGGACGTCACCGTCCAGGCCCGCGACCTGCTGCGCGGGCGCGGCGGGTTCGCGCACGCCTGGGTCCCCGACCCCGCCGAGCCGCTGCCGCTGTGGCTGGACGTCGTGGCCCGCCCCGAGGACGGTTTCACCGAGTGGGCCGAGCGGCTGTTCGCCGAGGGGTTCGCGCAGGCGGACCCGCACTGCGAGGTCACCGACGTCGACCTGCCCGCGGGGCCGTCGGTGCGGGTGCGTTCCGTCGTCGTCCCCGACGAGCCGGGCGTCCCGGCCACCGAGGCGGTCGACGTGCTCGTGCGCCCGCCCGGCGTGCCCGGCCGGGTCGTCCTCAGCTCCCGCTGGGTGGACCTGGCCCGCGGTGACGAGCTGGCCGCCGTCGTCGACCGGTACGCCCGCACGGTGCGCGTGCGGGCCGTGCGCCCGCAGGACGGCGACGCGGCCGGGTCCTCCTCCGCCGGGGGGCCGGGGGCGTGAGCGGGACCCCCGCCGCCGCGGCGGGGACGGCACCGGGGGCGACGGCGGGAGCCACCCCGGCGCCCGGTCCGCACCACCGCCGCGACCGCGGCGCCCCGGCCCGCGCGTCCTTCGACGGGCCGCACGCCCGGGCGCTGGGGGACTTCCCCGGGCTGCCGGGGTCCCGCGCCGGGTACGCCACGGCCACCCCCGAGGAGGTCGTCCACCACGACGGCGAGGGCGGGGCGACCGTCTGGCCGCTGCGCGACCCGCACCGCCGGGTGGTCCGGGCCCTGCTGCTGCACGGACCGGCGGCCTCGGCCTGGCAGGTCGACCGGGGCGGGGCCGCTTCGCGGCCCCCTCCACCGACCGCACCCCCGACGGCGCCCCGCGCGGGGACCGGGGCGACTGGCGCCCGCCGCACGTGCTGCTGCTGGACGCCGACGACGCCCCCGTCCACTTCGTCCCGCTGCACCGCTGGCACCCGTGGGGGCCGGTCCACGGCACGGGGGACCGCACCGGCCGGCCGCTCGCGGGCCCGCGGGCGTCCGCCGCGGCCGCGCGCGGTGTCCTGGAGCGCACGGGTTGGGCCGGTCTGCTGGCCGCGGCCGGGCTGCCCCTGACCACGGCGCACTCGGTGCGGGACGAGGACGTGCAGCGGGTCGCACGGGCCGCCGCCGGTCGCCCCGCCGGGGCCGTCTCGGCCCCCGTCACCACCGCCGGCGAGCGCCGGCGCTCGCTGCTCGTCCTGCTCGTGGTGCTGTGCGCGGCGGCCGTGCAGGTCCTCGGCCTGCCCCACCGCGGCGGCGGGCCCACCGCGCACGACCCGGGCCTGCAGGCCGTCGTCCTGGGGGCGTGGGCGGTGGCCGTGGCGGCCTTCGCCTCGGGTCGGTTGAGCCTGGCGCGCCGGGACCGGCGGGCGCGGCGGCTGCTGCCGGCCGAGGTGCTGCTGGGGGACCGGCGGGGCGTGCAGCTGCTGCTGGGGCACCGCCCCGACGGGACGGTCGAGCTGGGCCTGCGCGAGGGGGGCGTCGAGGCGTGGGTGCCGTCCCGGGGGCCGGGGGCGCTGGCGGCCGTCACGGTCGCGCACTGCCCGGGGCCGGTGGACCGGCGCGCCGCGCACCCCGACCGCCGGGCCCCCCGGCCCCCGGAGGTCCGGCTGACGACCGCCGACGGCGGGTTGCTGTCGAGCGTCGGCGTGCCCGCGCTGCTGGGGGAGCGGCGCGGGCGGGTGCTCCGCCTGGAGGACGCCCCGGTCGCGGCGCTGGTGGAGGGGCTGCGGGCCGTGGCCGACCGCCTCGGCGCGCGGTTCGAGGTCGTCCCGTGGCCGCCGGTGCTGCCGGCGGCCGGCCCGCCCGGAGGCGGCCGGGGGTACCCCGCCGGCGGGACGTGGGAGGTGCCGGCGCTGGTCGTGCAGGCCCTGACGGTGTGGTGGTCCCTGAAGCTGGCGGTCGGCGGGAGCGTGGCGTGGTGGGTCGTCCCGGCCGGGGTCCTGGCGCTGGGGGCCTCGCTCGCGCTGCTCACCCCGCGCCGGCCCGGGGGCGCGGTCCGGGGTCCGCGGGCCCTGCCCTGAGGGCCCCGCTCCCGGCTCCGGGCCCTGGTGGCCGGGGGGAGATTCCGGTGCCGGGTCGCGCGTCGTTCGCGCGCCCCGGCGCGGGGACGGGGGACGATCGGGACGATGTCCAGCCCCGGTAGCCCCCCCACCACCAGCCCGCACCCGCGCACCCGCCGTCCCCGCCGGGGGCAGCTGAGCGCCGACCTGCTGCCCCTGGGGTCGGCGGCCGTCCGGGCCGTGCTGACCCTGCTCGTGCCGATCCTCGCGCTGTGCGTCGTGGCGTGGATCGCCTCGGTGCGCTCGACGTCGTCGCTGGCGGCGGTCGCGCGGGTCGGGGCCGACGTGTGGTTGCTGGCCCACGGCGCCGACGTCGCGGTCGTCGGCGGGACGGTCGGCGTCGCGCCGCTGGGGGTGACGCTGCTGGCCGTGCTCTCGGCGCGGCGGGCGGTGCGGATGTGGGTGGGCGACCAGGTCGAGTCCGGCCGGGGCGTGCCCCCCGGCCCGGCGCTGGGCGTGTTCACCGGCGGCTACGGCCTCCTGGCGCTGCTCGTCGCGCTCGTCGCCCGCAGCGGCGTCGGTGCCGCCTCGCCGCTGGCGTCGCTGCTGGGCGGCTGCCTCGTCGGCGGGACCGGTGCGCTGTGGGCGCTGTGGGCCGCGCGCCCGGCGTGGGACGCCGAGCGCCTCACGCCCGGCTGGTCCGTGCCCGGCTGGTCCGCGGCGGCCTGGCGGCCCGCGCTGCTCGCCGGGCTGGGCCTGCTGGTGGCGGGCGCGGTGCTCGTCGCGGCCGCGCTGGTGCACGGCCGCGCCGACGCGCTCGCGCTGCACGAGGCGCTGCGTCCCGGGCTGGTCGGCGGGGCCCTGCTGGTCGCCGGTCAGGCGCTGCTGCTGCCCACGCTCGCCGTGTGGGCGCTGGCCTGGACGAGCGGGACCGGTTTCGCCGTGGGGACCGGCACGTCGGTGGCCCCGGGGGGCACGAGCCTGGAGGTGCTGCCCACGTTGCCGGTGCTCGGCGCCCTGCCCGCCCCCGGGCCCACGCCCGCCCTGGCCTGGGCCGCCGTGGCGGTCCCCGTGCTGGTCGGGGCGGCGGCGTGGGTGCTGGGGGCCCGGCGCGGCCCGGCCGTGGCGGGGCTGCTGCCGCGCTGCGCGGCGGGCCTGGTCAGCGGGGCGCTGACCGGGGTCGTCGTGGCGGTGCTGTGCTCGCTGGCCTCGGGCCCGCTGGGGCACGGGCGGATGGGCGAGGCCGGGCCGTCGGCGCTGCTGACGGGGGCCGTCGTGGCGGGCGAGGTCGGTGCGGGGGCCGTGCTCGCGGTGCTGCTGGGCCGGGCCTGGCGCGCCTGGCGCGGGACGAAGCTCGTCGTGACGCTCCCGGACACCGGGCGCGGGAACGCCCCCGGGACCGGCCGCAAGCTCCTCGGCGGCGACTGAGGCCCCACCCGGCGATCGGGGCGAGGGGTTCGGGGGATTCGGGGGAGCCCGTGCCGGCGGCTAGAGTCTGCCCACGTGCCCGCACGTGTGGTCGTCCTCGCCTCCGGTTCCGGCTCGACCCTGCAGGCGCTCCTCGACGCCCGCGACGAGGCGTGGCAGGTCGTGGCCGTCGGTTCGGACAAACCCGGGGTGCAGGCCCTGGACCGTGCCGCCGCCGCCGGGGTCGAGACCTTCACCGTGCGCCCCGCCGACTTCACCGACCGCCCCGCCTGGGACACCGCCCTGGCCGCCGAGGTCGCCCGCCGGTCCCCGGACCTGGTCGTCCTGGCCGGGTTCATGCGCATCCTGGGGGCCCCGGTGGTCGAGGCCTTCGCCGGGCGGCTGGTCAACACCCACCCCGCGCTGCTGCCGTCCTTCCCCGGCGCCCACGGCGTCCGCGACGCCCTCGCCCACGGCGTGAAGGTCACCGGCTGCACCGTGCACCTCGTCGACGCCGGGGTGGACACCGGCCCGATCCTGGACCAGGTCGCCGTGCGCGTCCTGCCCGACGACGACGAGGCCTCGCTCCACGAGCGGATCAAGACCCACGAGCGCGAACTGCTCGTCGACGTCGTCGGGCGACTGGCCCGTGCGACCACCCACCCCGAGAGGACGGCACCCCGCTGATGGATCCCCAGGGCACCCAGGTCCCCGTGAAGCGCGCGCTGGTCAGCGTCTACGACAAGACCGGCCTGGCCGAACTCGCCCGGGGGCTGCACGCCGCGGGTGTCGCCATCGTCTCGACCGGCTCGACCGCCACCCGCATCGCCGAGGCCGGTGTGCCGGTCACGCCCGTGGAGGAGCTCACCGGGTTCCCCGAGTGCCTCGACGGGCGCGTCAAGACCCTGCACCCGCGCGTGCACGCCGGGATCCTCGCCGACCGCCGGCTGCCCGACCACGTCCGTCAGCTCGCCGAGCTCGACGTCGAGCCGTTCGACCTCGTCGTGGTGAACCTGTACCCCTTCGCCGCGACGGTCGCCTCCGGCGCCGGGTACGACGAGGTCGTGGAGCAGATCGACATCGGCGGCCCGTCGATGGTCCGCGCCGCCGCGAAGAACCACCCCAGCGTCGCCGTGGTCGTCGACCCCGCGAAGTACGACGACGTCCTCGCCGCGGTCAGCGCCGGCGGGTTCGACCTGCCCGCGCGCAAGCGGCTCGCCGCGGCGGCGTTCGCGCACACCGCCGCCTACGACACGGCCGTCGCGTCCTGGTTCGCCGAGCAGACGCTCGACGACGGCGACGAGGGCTGGCCGGCCGTCGCGGGCCTGGCGCTGGAGCGCACGGCCGTCCTGCGCTACGGCGAGAACCCGCACCAGCAGGCCGCCGTCTACGCCGATCCGACGTCCGCGCCGGGCATCGCGCAGGCCGTCCAGCTGCACGGCAAGGCCATGTCCTACAACAACTACGTCGACGCCGACGCCGCCCTGCGCGCCGCGTACGACTTCACCGCCCCCGCTGTCGCGGTGATCAAGCACGCCAACCCCTGCGGCGTCGCCACGGGCACCGACGTCGCCGACGCCCACGCCAAGGCGCACGCCTGCGACCCGGTCTCGGCCTACGGCGGGGTCATCGCCGCCAACCGCGTCGTGACCGCCGCCATGGCCGCGCAGGTCGCGCCCGTGTTCACCGAGGTCGTCATCGCGCCCGGGTTCGAGCCCGAGGCGCTGGAACTGCTGCAGGCCAAGAAGAACGTGCGCCTGCTCCAGCTGCCGGAGGGCTACGCCCGCGGCGGCCGGGAGTGGCGCCACGTCTCCGGCGGCGTCCTCGTCCAGACCCTCGACGCGGTCGACGCCGACGGCGACGACCCCGCGAACTGGACGCTGGCCGCGGGGGAGGCCGCCGACGAGCGAACCCTGGCCGACCTGGAGTTCGCCTGGCGCGCGGTGCGCTCGGTGCGCTCCAACGCGATCCTGCTGGCCAAGGACGGCGCGTCCGTGGGCGTCGGCATGGGCCAGGTCAACCGCGTCGACTCCTGCAAGCTCGCCGTGGAGCGGGCCGGGGCGGACCGGGCCGCCGGTGCGGTCGCCGCCTCCGACGCCTTCTTCCCCTTCGCCGACGGCGCGCAGATCCTCCTGGACGCCGGGGTGAAGGCCGTCGTGCAGCCCGGCGGGTCGATCCGGGACGCCGAGGTCGTCGAGGCCGCGACGAAGGCCGGCGTGACGATGTACTTCACCGGCGCGCGGCACTTCGCCCACTGAGGCCGCGCCGGTAGCGTCGCGGGCGTGTCCACCGAGCGCGTCCCGACCCCGGGCAACGCGGTCCTGCTGGCCCTGGTCGGCGGGATCGCGCTGGCCCTGCTGGTGACGCTGCTGGCGGGGCCGGCCCCGGGCGGGGTGCTGCTCGGGGCCGACCTCGCGGTCGCGGCCGTCCTGCGGCTGGTCCTGCCCGTGCGGGTCGCGGGCGCGCTCGCGGTCCGCTCCCGCGCGGTGGACGTGGCGGTGCTGCTGGTCCTGGCCGTGTCCTGCCTCGTGCTGGCCGGCGTCGTGCCCACCCCCGTCTGACCCCACCCCCGCCCGACCCCACCCCCGCCCCACTCACCCGGCCGGCTCCGCCCACCCGGCCGCGTTCCCGCTCGAAGCACGGTTCGAGCCCTCGGGAACCGCTTCCCAAGGGCCCCAACCGTGCTTCGAGCGGGACGCCGGGACGCCGGGTCAGCCGGTGGGGTCGCCGGTGCCCAGGTCGCGGTGGGGCAGCAGCGCGGCGGCGACCACCCCCAGGGCGAAGACGAGGGCGACGGTCAGGAAGACGGGGGTGAAGGCGCGGCCGTAGTCGTCACCCGCCAGGGCCTGCGGGGCCGCGTGCGCGAGCCCCGCCGCCAGCAGGCCCCCCAGCAGCGCCGTCCCGACCGTCGCCCCGGTCTCGCGGACGTAGGCGACGGTCCCGGTGATGCCCGCGACGTGGTGGCGCGGCGCCGCGTCCTGGGCCAGGACGGTCAGCAGCGCCATGAAGGACCCCGCGCCCAGGCCGAAGGCGACGAGCACGGCGGCCGTCGCCGGCAGGGGCAGGTGGGGACCGGCCAGCGCCAGCGTCGTGGCGGCGGTGGCGGCCAGCGCGCACCCGCCCACGGGGTACCGGCGCCAGCGGCCGGTGCGGCGCACCAGGCGGCCGCTGGTGTTGACCCCGGTCACCAGGCCGGCGGTGACGGGCAGCAGGAGCAGCCCGGAGACGGTGGCGGAGGTCCCGTGCACGCCCTGCACCCAGCTGGGGACGTAGGCGATGACGCCGAACATCCCGAAGCCGACGGTGGCGGCCAGGAACGCCGACAGGGACACCCCCCGGGTCCGCAGCACCTGCACGGGCAGCAGGGGGTGGGCGCTGCGCAGCTGGTGCCCGGCGAAGACGGCGACCACGACGAGCGTCCCGGCGACCGCCACGGCCGAGGTCACCCCCCAGCCCTGCCGGGGCAGGACGGCCGCGGCCCAGGCCAGCGCGGAGGTGCTCAGGGCCAGCAGCGCGGTGCCGGTGACGTCGAACCGCCCGCGGCGCGCGGGGCGGGGCCCGGCGCGCAGCACGGTGCAGGCCAGCAGCAGCGCGAGCCCGCCGGTGGGCAGGTTGATCCAGAAGACCAGCCGCCAGGACCCGGCGTCGGTCAGCCACCCGCCCAGCAGGGGCCCGACGACGGTGGCGACGGCGAACACGGCGCCCAGCGGACCGAGCACCGCGGCCCGGTCCCGGGCCGGGACGACGTCGGCGACGAGCGCCTGCGGCAGCACGAGCATCCCGGCGCCGCCGAGCCCCTGCAGCGCGCGGGCCAGCGCCAGCGCCTCGACGCCCGGTGCCGCCGCGCAGACGACCGACGCCGCGACGAACACGACGACGCTGACCCGCAGCAGCCGCACGGCGCCGTAGCGGTCGCCGAGGGACCCCACGACGGGCATCGCCACCGACATCGCCAGCAGGTACGCGGTCAGCACCCACGCCGAGCGGTCGACGGCGTCGAAGTCGGTCACGATCGTCGGCAGGGCGGTCGCGACGATGGTCTGGTCCAGCGCCCCGAGGGCGGTGGTGAGGACGAGGCACCACAGCAGCGGGCGCAGCCGGACGGCCGCGGCGGTGCGGTCGTGGACCGGGTCGGGGTCGAGCACGGGGACCTCCGTCGTCCGACGGGGCGTTCGGCGCGCTCGGGGCCGGTGCGGCCCGGCGACGGGCCGGGAGACCCCGACCCCACCGTCGCTCCCATGGTGGCGGACGGGGAGCGCCCGCGGTGCCGGTGCGCCCATCCGGGTCCTCGATGCGGGGTATACCGACTGACTATTTCCCGTGCGGTCACCGCTCGCGGAAACTCGGCGGGAGAGCCTTCACCCTGACGACGAGGTCCCGGGAGTTCGACGTGCACGAGCTGCAGCAGTCCCAGCGATCCAGGTCCCGCCGGTGAGCCCGGCCGCGGCGGTCCGGCCCGACGCCACCGGTTCGGTGCCGCCGCCCGCCCCGGGTGGGGGCGGGCGCGTGCCGCGGCGCCGGCGCGCCGCCTCGCGGGTGGCCGCCTGGTGGTGGTCGCTGCCCGCGCTGGCGCTCATCGCGGCGGTCCACTACGCCACGACGATCGCCGGTTCGGCGTACGCCTTCACCGACTTCAACGGTTTCCGCTCGCCGGAGTTCGTGGGTCTGGCGAACTTCCGGGAGATCCTCACGGGTGCCGCGCCCCTGCGGGCGCTGCTGAACACCGTCGTCATCGCGGTCGCGTTCCTGGTCCTGACCAACGTGCTGGGCATGGCGTTCGCGGTGGCGCTGAACCGGCAGCTGAAGAGCCGGTACGTGCTGCGCACCGTGCTGTTCGCCCCGGTGGTCCTCAGCCCGCTGGCGGTGTCGTACGTCTGGAAGTTCCTGTTCCAGCAGGACGGCCCGATCAACCAGGTCCTCGGCGCGGTGGGGCTGGAGTCGTTGCAGCGCACCTGGCTGGGGGACCCGCTCACGGTGGTGCCGGCCATCACGACGGTCATGGTGTGGCAGCACATCGGCCTGACGATGGTGATCTACCTCGCGGGCCTGGCCGGGGTGCCGCCGGAGAACGAGGAGGCGGCCGCGATGGACGGGGCCGGTCCCTGGTCCCGCTTCCGGCACGTGGTCCTGCCGGCGCTGCGCCCGACGATCCTGGTGGCCAGCACGATGATCCTCGTCCAGGGGCTGCGCGTGTTCGACCAGGTGCAGGCCCTCACCGGCGGTGGCCCGTTCGGTGCCTCGGACACCCTGGCCACCAGCGTCTACAAGGAGACGTTCGTCAACGGCCGGTTCGGCTACGGCTCGGCCCTGGCCCTGGTCATGACCGCGATCGTGCTGCTGTGCGCGCTCGTCCAGATGCTGCTGCTCCGCGAACGCAAGGAGAAGTGACCCGTGTTCCGCTACACGCGCCGCACCGCCGTCCGCGAGGTCCTCGTCGTCCTCGCCGCGCTCGTCGTCTTCTCGCCGCTGCTCATCCTGCTGAACGTCTCGCTGAAGACGACGCAGGACTCGGTGAGCACGTCGGCGTTCTCGCCCGCCTCACCGCTGACGGTGGACGGTTTCCGGCAGGCCCTGGGCGGTGAGGGGCAGAACAGCCTGGTCACCGGGGCGCTGAACAGCGCGGTCATCACCGGCTGCAGCGTCGTGGTGCTCATCGCGCTGGGCTCGATCACCGCGTTCACGCTGACCCGCATCACGACCGGCTGGAGCCGGGCCGCGTTCGCCAGCTTCCTGGTCGCCATCGTCCTGCCGGCGCAGCTGGGGCAGGTGCCGCTGTACAGCGCGATGCGGCACCTGGACCTGCTGGGGACCCGCACGGGGATGGTCCTGGCGTACTCGGGGATGCTCATGCCGCTGGCGGTGTTCCTGTACTCGGGTTTCACCCGCTCGCTGCCGCAGGAGTACGAGGAGGCGGCGCAGATGGAGGGGGCGAGCCGGTTCACGATCTTCACCCGGGTGGTGTTCCCGCTGCTGGCCCCGGCGACCGGGACGGTCGCCATCCTCGCCGGGCTCATCGTCTGGAACGACTTCTTCACGTCGCTGGTGTTCCTCAACGGCTCGGACGCGGTGACCCTTCCGGTCGTCGTGTACAGCTTCGTCGGGACGCTGGTGTCGCGGTGGAACGTGGTGTTCGCCGCGGTGCTGCTGTCGATGGTCCCCGTCCTGGTGCTCTACCTGCTGGCGCAGAAGAGGTTCATCCAGGGCTTCGCGGGCGGGGTCAAGGGGTGAGTGCCGCGGCGCGGCTGACGGAGGTCGAGTTCAGCACCCCCGCCCCCGGGGCGGACGCCGAGGTGCTGGTCGGTCTGGGCTTCGTGCCGTCGCCGGGGCCCGGCGCGGCGGGGGGAGGGGACGTCCACGTCCTGCGGACCTGCACGGACCCGCACGGCTGCCGGGTCGTGCTGCGCCCGGGCCCGCGCGCGGCCGTGACCCGGCTGACGTGGCGCCCGGTCGACGGTGACCACCTGCGGCGGATGGTGGGGGTCGTGGAGGGCCGGGCCGGCCTGGAGGGGGCGGTCGTCTCCTCCGGCTGGGCCGGGGAGGACTACCGCGTGGTGCACCCGGGGGGAGCGGAGACGCTGCTGCACTGGCGCCAGGACCGGGAGTGGGTGGCGGGGGCGGCGCTGACCTGCCCGCTGCACCCGGACGGGAGCACGCGGCTGTGCGTGCAGGACCCGCCGCTGGTGCTGGGGGTCGACGTGCCGGTCCCGGACGAGGCCCTGGAGCGCTGGACGTCGTGGGTGCTCGGGGTGCCGCCGGTGGGCTGGGCGGCGCCGGGCCGGGGGCAGGGGCCGCGGCTGCGCAGCGCGCCGGGCGGTGCGGCGGGGCTGCGCGTGGGCTCGGACCGGTGGACCGCCGTCCGCCGGTGGACGTCGCCGGGGGGGCTGGGCCTGGAGGTCGTGGCCGGGGAGGCGGACCTCCTCGGATCCCTAGAATCAGAAGCTTTCTTCTGATACCGTCCTGCCCCAGACGACGGACCGCCGGGTCCGAGCCGGACGACGACGTCGGGAGCGCCTCGTGGTCAACCTGCTCAACACCGACCTCAACCTCCTCGTGCCCCTCGACGCGCTGCTGACCGAGCGGAACGTCACCCGCGCGGGGGCGCGCATCGGCGTGAGCCAGCCGGCGATGAGCGCGGCCCTGGGGCGCCTGCGCCGGCAGTTCGACGACGAGCTGCTCGTGCGCGTCGGGTCCCACTACGAGCTGACCCCGCTGGCCGAGGACCTCGTCTCCCGGGTCCGCGACGTCCTGCGCCGCGCGGAGGAGACCCTCAAGCCGACCCCGGGTTTCGACCCGCGGAACTCCACCCGCGAGTTCCACCTCATCTCCTCCGACTACGCCGTCGCCGTCCTGGCGCCGCTGTTCATGGACCGCCTGCGGCGGGAGGCTCCCGACGTCAAGGTCAGGATCACCAGCGTCGACGCCGCCGCCATCGAGAACCCGCAGACGGCCCTGAGGTCGGCCGACCTGCTCCTCACCCCCCGCGGCCAGACGTCCGGCATCCCCAGCACCGACCTGTTCGACGACCACTGGGTGTGCATCAGCGGGACCCCGCGCCCGGGCGGGGGACTGGACGAGGACGAGTTGCGGCGTTCCCGCTGGGCGCGCGCCTTCGCCGACCACGGCGGGACCGCCGCCGACCGCCAGGTCGACGAACTCGTCGTGGGGGCGCGCGTGGACCTGGTCGTCGACAGCCTCGCGCTGCTGCTCACCGCCGTCGCCGGGACCGACCTGCTCGCCCTCGTCCCCAACCGGCTGGTCGCCCGCGCCGAACTGCTCCACGTCGTCCACCGCGTCCGTGTCCCGTTGCCCCGCACGACGTTGCGCGAGGCGGCCTGGTGGCACCCGTCGCTGCAGGACGACGCCGGGCACCGCTGGTTCCGGCGCCTGGTCCGCGACGCCGCCCGCAGCCTGCCGGCCGACGCCCCGCTCCCGCAGGACGCTCCCGTCGCCCTCGTGTGACGACGTCCCCGGCATCACCGGGGACGATGCGCACCATGCCGAACCGCTATTTCCCCGCCGGTTCCCCGCCTCGGCAGAATCGGGGCAGGCGCCGGGGAACCCCGGCGCACGACACCCCGGAACCCGTCCGGAACCACCCGACAACGCTGTCAGGAGAACTCCATGACCACGTCGAAACCCTCGTTCCGCTCCTCGTCCGGGTCCGTGGGCCGGCGCCGCCGCGCCGCGGCGCTCCTCCTCGCCGGAGCGGTCGCCGCCGCCACCGCGGCGTGCTCGTCGGGGGACGACGCCGCCGCCGGGGACGGCCCCGTGACGATCCGCTTCGCGACCGAGACCCCCACCAGCGGCGAGGGGCCGTACCGCGCCCTGGCCAAGGCCTTCGAGGCCGAGAACCCCGACATCAAGGTCGAGGTCGTCGAGACCCCGCTCGACTCCTACTCCAACGTCCTGCGCACCCAGCTGCGCGGCGGGAACGCCCCGGACGTGTTCTACGGGTCGCCCGGGACGGGGAACACCAACGCCCTGCTGACGCTGGCCGACGCGGGCCTGGTGGCCCCGCTGACCGACGAGTCCTGGGCCGCGGAGGCGGTCCCGGAGAGCTCCAAGGACCTCTTCGAGACCGACGGCGAGGTCTACGCGGTGCCGCTGGACGTGTCCCCGAGCACCGAGATCATCAACCGGACGGCCTACACCGCGACCGGTCTGAGCCCGGCGACGACGCTGCCCGAGCTCCTGCAGCAGTGCGCCACGGTGCGCGGTCAGGGCAAGTCGCTGTTCGCGGTCGCCGGCGCCAACCCGGGGAACCTGTCGCTCATGACGATGGAGTTCGCCTCCAGCTCCGTCTACGCGGCCGAGCCGGACTGGAACGCCCAGCGCGCCGACGGGAAGGTCACCTTCGCCGGGAGCGCGGAGTGGAAGCGCACGCTCGACGCGATCGTGTCGATGAACCAGGCCGGGTGCTTCCAGGACGGTGTCGCCGGTGCGGGTTTCCCCGAGATCACCCAGGCGCTGACCAGCGGGTCCTCCCTGGGCATCTTCGCCCCCGGCGGTGCGGTGACCGAGATCAGCGCCGCCACCCCCGGTCAGGAGTTCGGGGTGGCCGTCCCGCCCGGGGCGACCGCCGACGACACGCGGCTGACCGTCACGACGTCCAACGCGATCGCCGTCTCGGCCGAGAGCGAGCACCTGGAGGCGGCGAAGGAGTTCGTCGAGTTCGCCACCCAGCCCGCCCAGCAGGACGCCTTCGCGAAGATCTCCGGGAACCTGTCCCTGACGTCGCTGTCCGCCGAGGGGGCCGGCGGCGTGCCCGAGCAGCTGTCGGGCATCTCCGACCTGCTGGCCGACCAGTCCAAGCAGGCCCCGCTGGGGTACATCACGTGGAGCTCGGGCGCGGTGACCGACGCGCTCGGCACCGGCGTCCAGGGTCTGCTGACGGGCCAGACGACGACCGCCGACGTCCTCACGGCCATGGACGCCGCGTACGACAAGGGCTGAGCACCGGCCCCGGCACCGCGCGGGCGGTGCCGGGGCCGTCCCCGCGGGGCGGCCTCAGCGGTCCAGGAACCCCGTGATCGAGGCGGCGAACCCCGGGTCGAGCAACGCCTGCCCGTGGTCGCCGCGCACCCGCTGCAGGCGGGCTCCGGGGACGGCGCCGGCGAGCACCTCGGGGCGTTCGGCGAGCGGGTCGGCGTCGCCGGCCAGCACCAGGGTGGGGGCGGTGATCCGGTCCAGGGCGAGGGGCGCGGCGTGCACGGCGTCGGCCTGGGCGGCCAGCGCGAGCAGGTCGTTGCCGGTCTGCTCGGCGAACTCGCGGAAACCCCGCACCAGGGGGTCGGTGATCGCCTCGGGGTCCGGTGAGCGCAGCGCCTCGGCGAGGCGGGTGGCCGGCAGGGCGCGGGTGTCCACGCCGCCGACCTCGACGATCCCCGCGCCGACGCCGCCCACGGCCAGGCGGTGCACGCGCCCGGGGTGCGCGGAGGCGACCAGCAGCGAGACGACGGAACCCATGGAGTACCCGACGAGGTCGACCACGGGCACGTCGAGGGCGTCGAGGACGTCGACGACGTCGGCGGCCATCCGGGCCTCGCCGTAGCGCGCCGGGTCGTGGGGCTTGTCCGACCCGCCGTGCCCGCGGGCGTCGAGGGCCAGGACGCGGCGCCCGGCGGTGAGCAGCGCGTGGACGAGCCCGGTGCGCGGCCACTCCACGAGGGCGCTGGCGCTGAACCCGTGGTGCAGCAGGACCGGGTGGGCGCCGGGGCCGGTCCCGGGGTCGGTCGCGCGGGCGTCCCAGGCGTGGACGACAAGGGTGAGCCCGTCGGAGGTGCCGACCCGGTGGGTGCGGTCCGGGGCGGGGCCCGGCAGGGGTTCGGGTTCCACGGTCAGTCCTCCTGGTCGGTGGAGCCGGCGGGCAGGTCGCCGGGGGCGGTGGCGATGACGCTCTCGTCGTCGGTCCCGACGTGCTCGAAGGACGTGATCCGGGCGAACTCCGGCACGACGTGGATCGGGTACGTGGGCCCGGCGTCGCGGTAGCTGCGCATCAGGGGCAGGTGGTCGTTCTGGTAGAGGACCGTCTTGGTGCCGTCCTCCTCGACCCAGCGCGGGAAGAAGATGGTGCCGTGCAGGCGGCGCCGCCCGGGCATCACGTTGACGACGACCGACGTGCCCGTCGGCTCGTTCCAGGAGAGCTTGTAGCTGTCCTCGTCGAGCAGGACGAGGTCGACCTCCTGGTCCTTGACCCAGCGGCCGCCGACCATGCCGGAGTGGATGCGGTAGTCGATGGTGCGGTCGTTCTTCACGTACATCTCGTACCGCCAGCCGTTGGCGTAGGTGTAGGTGAGGCGGTGCCCGACCAGCCCCGAGAGGTCCTGGACGGGGACGTGGTCCTGAGCTGCTGGAGTCGTCACCCGATGATTTTGCAGACAAAACCACTTGGGGTCAAGGGACCCGCCCGGTGCAGGATGGGGACGTGCAGGACGACCCCGCCGCCGGCCCCGCGGCCGAGCTCTCCGTCCTCCTGGGCCCCCTGCGCCGCAAGGTGCTGCGGCGCAGCCGGGAGCTGGCCGGCCTGCCGGACCTGCCCGAGGCCCAGGTCGAGCTCCTGCGGCTCCTGGCCGAGCGCGGGCCGCTGACCCCCAGCCAGCTGGCCGCGACGCTGCGGCTGGCGCGCTCCACGATCAGCAACCTGCTGCGCACGACCGGCGCCGCCGGGCTCACCGAACGCGCCCCCGGCGGCGGCGACCTGCGCGTGGTCAGCGTCAGCGCGACCGCGGCCGCGCTGACGCTGCTGGCCCGCTACGACCGGGCCAGCGCCACGACGGTGGCGTCCGCGGCGGCGCGCCTGAGCGCCGAGGAGCGGGCGTCGCTGCCCGCCTTGGTCGCGGTGGTGGGCCGGCTGCTGGAGGTCCTCGACGCCGAGGACGGCTCTCGGGGGGAGGACGATCGCGCACCCGGGCCGATGAGCGACCTCGGCCGCCGCACCCGCTGACGTGGATCACCGCACCGGCGACCGCTTCCCCACCCTGCTGGACGCCGGCCGCTCGCACGGTCGCCGCCGGGGCCTGCTCCACCGGTGACCCGCGCCGTCCACCGGTCCACCTCCGGCTGCCCGGGTGTGCAGCCGGAGGTGGACCCGGGGGTCAGGGGACGAGCCGCTGCGCGCGGTAGGCGTCGACGCGGCGCAGGAGGGCGCGCTCGGTGCTCACCCAGCCCGTGTAGCCCAGCAGGCGGCTGCGGGTCATGTCCGCGATGACCTCCATCGGGCGGCCGAGGTCGGCGTCGGTGTGCCACCAGGACGCGACCCGGGCCAGGTCCGGTTCGGTCAGGCCGTGCTCGGCGACGAGGTCGGCCCACACGTCCTCGGCCCCGGCCATCTGAGCCTCCAGCGGCTGCGGCTGCTCGCCCGGGCCCTGCGGCTCGAGACCCAGGTGCGCGGCCAGCGCCGGCCACAGGCGCCGCCAGCGGACGACGTCGCCGTCGACGACGTTGAAGGCGGTGTTCGCGGCCGCCGGGGTGGTCGCGGCCCACACCTGGTGGTCGGCCAGCAGGTCGGCGTCGGTGATGTCGACCACGCCGTCCCACTGCTCGCGCGAGCCGGGGAAGACGAACGGCCGGCCGAGGTGGCGCTGCACCCCGGCGTAGGCGCCCAGGGTCGAGGCCATGTTCATCGCGTTGCCCACGGCGTGCCCGAGGACGGTGTGCGAGCGGTGCACGCTCCAGGAGAAGCCGTGGAGGGCGGCGGCGGCGAACAGCTCGTCCTCCTGCGCGTAGTAGAAGTTGTCCACCGGCAGGCGCGCGGCGTCCTCGAGGAACGGCGTGTCGGGCATCTCGCCCTGGCCGTAGGCCTCGAAGGGCCCGAGGTAGTGCTTGAGCCCGGTGACCAGCGCGACGTGCCGCACCGAGCCCTGCGGCCCGAGGACGGCGAGCAGGTCACGCACCATCGCGCCGTTGACGCGGATGTTCTCGGCCTCGGTGTCCTGCCTGGCCCACGCACCGATGAAGACGTGCGTCGGGCGCAGGTCGGCCAGCGCCTGCTCCAGCGACGACCGCGAGGTCAGGTCGGCCGCTGCGTGCGCGGCGCGCTCGTCGGCGGGCGGGCGGCGCGAGAGGCCCGTCGTGCGCCACCCGGCGTCCAGGAGCTGGCGCACCAGCGCCGAACCGGTGATGCCCGTGGCGCCGACCACCAGGGCGTGCGCGCCCTCCGGCGGCGTGCGCACCGGTGTCGGGGCACGGTCGCTCCCGGTGTCGCCCGGCCAGGAGGCGCCGAGGTCGACGGGCGCTGCGGGGGTGCGGGGCGAGGTGGTGTCGTGGGTGCTCACACCCCGGGTCAGCAACCGCGGGCGCGACGGTGTTCCACGGACGGCAGGACGCTCCGGTCCCGGTGACCGTCCCCGGTGGGTGGGGAGCGCCGCGGCGGACGGTCCGGGGGGCGGTCGGCCGTGCCCGGCGGACCGGGCACGGCCACGGTCACAGACCCAGGCGGTGCCCGGCGTACCAGCCGTTGAGCATGACGCTCGAGGCCGGGTTGGGCGTCTGCTCGCTCTCGAAGACGACCCACCCGTCGTACCCGGCGCCGCGCGCGGCGTCCAGGACGGCGGGCGCGTCGACCAGGCCGCCGCGCGTGCCCACCTCGAAGAACCAGCGCTCGACCTCGCGGTCGCCGCCGGCGGTGAGGAAGGCGTGCTCGGCGTGCGGTCGCAGCCGTTCGCCGGCGGTGTCCACGAACCGGGTGTCCTTCAGCTGCAGGTGGTCCAGCCGCGCCGCGTGCCGCCGGACCACCGCCACCGGGTCCAGCCCGGCCAGGGTGAGCTCACCGGTGTCCACGGTCAGGCCCACGACGGCGGGGTCGGTGGCGGCCAGCAGCCGGTCCAGCACGTCGTCGTCGGCGGCGGCCGACAGCACGTCGGCGTGCAGCGAGACGCGGACCCCGTGCCCGGCGGTCATCGCCCCCAGCGCGTCGAAGCACTCCGCCGCCGTCGCGACCGCCGCGTCGTCCACGGCCCCGACCTGCCAGGCCGCCGGCAGGGCGCGCACCACCAGGCGCGAACCGCCCAGCTCGGCCAGCGCGGCGGCGAAGGGACGGGCCCACTCCACGATCGCGGCGTGCTGCCCGCGGTCCAGCACCGACCGCCCGTGCGACAGCTCCTCGTCGACGGGTTCACCGGGGTCGACGGCCCAGCTGCTCACCGCGGCCAGCCCGACGTCGGTCAGGACCTTGCCGAACGCCGCGAGCGAACCGTAGGTGTTCTCGATCGAGGAGGGCCGCCCCAGCGGGTCCCACCGGCCCGTGCCCCCGCGCAGTTCCACCCCGGTGAAACCGGCCGCCACGACGGTCTTGAACGCGCGCAGGTGCGCGTCCGGGCGGCAGAAGTCGTCGAAGTTCGGCTTCCACTGGTTCACCGCGTACGCACGGCGGATGCTCACGACGCCACCTTCCCGAGGACCTGCTTCGCGTACCACATGGACAGGGCGGTGCTCTCGGCGTAGTCGCCGCCGATGTTGGCCTTGTCGTGCTCGACGGTGACCCAGCCGTCGTAGCCGTGGGCGTCCATCGCCCGCACCAGGCGCTGGAAGTCGACCAGGCCGCCCTCGGTGCCCATCTCGTGGAACCAGCGGTCGGTCTGCGGCGCCATGAGCTCGGCGTCGGGACGGTGCTGGTAGGCGCCCGTGGTGTCCTGCTGGCGGGTGTCCTTGAAGTGGAAGCCCGAGACCCGGTCGTGCAGCCGCTCGTACAGCTCCACGGGGTCGACCCCGGCGATGCAGTGCTGCGCGGTGTCGCAGAAGAAGCTCACGTACCGGGGGTCGGTCAGCTCGTAGAACCGCACGATGTCCTCGAAGGTGCGGATCGCGCAGAAGAACTCGTGGTGGCCGGTGGTGCGGACGCCGAACTCGGTGAGGGACATCTCGCCCACCCGCGTCCAGCACTCCGCCGCCGCGGCGATCTTGTCGTCGGTCACGGGGGCGGTCGAGGTGTAGAGGCTGGCCGGCATGACGATGAGGTTCTCGATCTGCAGGTCCGACCACATCCCCAGCATCCGGCGGGTGCTCTCGACGATCTCGTCGTGGGTCCCGCGCACGTGCGCGTCGGCGACCCGGGGGTCGTACATGATGCCGCGGAACAGGTTCACGATCTTGGCGATGCCGTGGTCCTGGAGGTACTCCTGGTACTTCCCGATGGACCCGAACATCCCGGTCAGCCCGAACACCTGGAAGTCGAACATGTCCAGGCCCTCGAAGCCGACCGCGGCGATCTGCTTGACGAAGTCGTCCATCAGGCGGCGGTTGGCGTACTGCGTCTGCGGTCCGCGCGGGGTGTCCACGCGCCAGTGGTCCATGTAGGCCCAGCGGTAGGTCACGAGCCGTCTCCTCCTTCGGTGCGGTGCGCGAGGTTCTTCGCGACGTGCCGGGCGCCACCGACGGCGAGCGCCACGGTGGTCAGGGTGGGGTTGCAGGCCGTCTCGGTGGGGATCAGGCCGTTGCCGGCGACGAACAGGCCCGGGACTCCCCAGACCTCACCGTTGACGTCGCACACGCTGGTGCCGTCGTCGGTGCGGCCCATCCGGGTCGTGCCCTGGTAGTGCAGGGAACTGCCCGCGGGCAGTTCGATCGGCGCGTCGTCGATGGGGCGGCCCAGCGCGCGGGCCGCCGCCGTGATGGCCGCCTTCGCCGCGGCGAGCCGTTCGGCGTCGACGGCGGTGAGGCCGTAGTGCACGCGCGGGGCGGGCATCCCGTAGTCGTCGGTCGCGGACTCGTCGAACTCGACGCGGTCCTGCTCGCGCACGTCCTTGGCGCAGAACCAGCCCAGGCCCACGTAGGCGCCGGGCCGGTCGGCGGGCAGGTCGGGCCGCGGCACCGGGGAGGCGTCCATCTGCATGACCTGCCCGTGGAAGGGGTGCCGGTCGTCGTCGAAGGGGACCCAGCTGACGCCGCTGCTGCCGTCGATCGCGGTGCCGGCGTGCTCGTCCACGGGGTCCCCGGCGAGGACCTCGTCGGGCAGCCGCACGGCCAGCAGGACCTGCGGCTGGTCGTTGAGGTAGCGGCCCAGGGCCCGCGGGCGGACCCCGGAGGCGAACAGCAGCTGCGGGGTGCGCAGGGCGTCGGCGGCCACGACGACGACCCGGGCGGCGACCTCGGCCGCCGTCCCGTCGCGGCGGTCGCGCACGGCGATCCCGCGGACCGCGCCGCCGTCGTCGCGCAGCACCCGCTCGACCAGCGTCTCGGGGTGCAGCCCGACCCCGTGATCCAGGACGTCGCCCAGGACGACGGAGGGACCGGACCAGTGCAGGCGGCCCGCCCCGGTCCCGTCCACCTCCCGCCGCACGGCCAGGGGCATGGGCTGGACCCGGCGGCCGGCCGGGCGGTCGGCGTCCAGCGCCGCCCCCAGCAGCCGCCGCACCTGCCCGGCCAGCGGCGCGTCGGCCAGCGCCTGCGCGCTCACCCCCAGGAGCCGCTCGGCCTCGTCGAGCAGCTCGTCGAGGTCCTCGACGAAGTCGACGCGCTCGGTGCCGCCGGGGCGCGGGCACGCGCACGTCCAGTGCGCGCCCATGCCGCCGACGTTGCTGGACATCGCCCCCACGGGCAGTCCCGTGCCGCCGGCGGCGAAACCGTCGCCGAGCAGGAACGTGCCGGGCCGCCCGCGCCGGCCGTCGGCGCTCGCGGGCGGCTGGTCGGCGTCGGCCTCGGCGGCCGGCCCCTCCGAGGCCCGCTGCGCCCGGCGCCGGGCCCGCGGGTCGGCGATGTTCTTCACGTGGTCGCCCGGCGGGTCGGACAGCACCGGCCCGACCTCGAAGACCGCCACGCGCAGCTGCGGGGCGTTCTCGTGCAGCGTCCGGGCCCACGCGGCCCCCGCGGGCCCGCTGCCGACGACCGCGACGTCCACCGCGTCCGGGTACCGTCCCGTCACCGTTCCACCTCCAGCTCGAGCGCCTGCGGGTCCGCGGCCGAGCGGGCCACGGTCAGCACGTGCGTGCCGCCCGGCACGGCCCAGCGCCCCGCCGTGCTGTCCCACCGGCGGAACGCCCTGTGCGACAGCCTGATCGTGGCCCCCACCTTCGCCCCCGCGGGGGCGTGCACGCGGGCGAAACCCACCAGCCGGGAACGCGTCGCGCCGGGTGCGCGGCCGTAGACCTGCACGACGTCGTCCCCGGCGCGCCCCCCGGTGTTCTCGACCTCGGCGTGCACCAGCACGTCGTCGCCGTCCCGTTCGGCCTGGACCGCGCCGAGCCGCCACGTCGTGTAGCCCAGGCCGTGCCCGAAGGCGTAGGCGGGCACGGGCCCGCCGGCCTGGAAGTGCGCCGCGCCCGCGGGCTCGATGCGGCGGTAGTCCAGGACGAGGTCGTCGTCGAGCCCCACCCCGTGGCCGGGGTAGTCGGCGTCGGAGCGGGCGAACGTCAGCGGCAGCCGCCCGCCGGGTTCGCGGTCCCCGCGCAGGACCTCGGCCAGCGCCGGGCCGAACTCCTCCCCGGCGTACCAGGGCACGAGCACGGCCCCGACCTCACCGGCCCACGACGTGTCGACCTGGTGCCCGGCGTCGAGCACCACGACGGTGCGGGGGTTGGCGGCGGCGACGGCGTGCAGCAGGCGCAGCTGCTCGGCCGGCAGGTGGGTCGTCGTCCGGTCGGCGCTCTCCCGGGAGGCGTTGCGGTCGTCGCCCAGGACGAGGACCACGTCGTCGGCGCGCGCGGCCAGGGCCACGGCGTCGTAGAGCAGCCCCGCCGGGGCCGGGGCGCGGTACCCGAGGGTGACCGACTGGACCCGTCCGGGCACGAGGTCGAACTCGCCGACGACGCGGACGCGCTGCCCCGCCGTCAGGGCGACCCCGGTGGCGACGGTGTCGGCGCGCGCGACGACGCCCATGACGTCGGCGGGGTCCGGGGCCGCCCAGGTGGCGCGCGGTTCACCGTCGAGCAGGAGGACGCCGTTCCCGGTGCCGCCCAGCAGCAGCTCGTGGGTCCCCTCGACCTCGGCGGTGAACTCGGTGCTGACCCGGACCCGGCCCCCGACCCCGGGACCGCCGATGCCGGGGATCTCGCCGAACCAGACGAACGTCGAGGTCGGCCGGACCTGGGTGGCGCCGGGTTCCTCGGCGCCCGGGGCGAAACCCTCCAGGACGACCTCGGCGAACGGCTGCAGGCCCGGGGGCGCGCAGCCGGGGGCCACGGCCACCTCGGCGCCGGGGAACGCGTCCACCAGGGCCTGCGCCGGGGTGGTGGGCCGGGTGGCCGGGGTGACCTTGGCGAAGGTGCCGCCCTGCAGGCAGGGCACGACGGCGTCGGGGCCCAGGACGGCCAGGGTGCGGCCCGCCCCGGTGCGCAGCGGCAGCAGGCCGCCGTCGTCGTGGAGCAGGACGGTGCCGGCGGCGGCCGCCGCGCGCAGCAGCTCGACGCGCTCCGCCGGTGCGAGGGGGGCCGGGGCCGGGGGAGCGGAGAACCCCGCGCGCCGCCCGACCCGCTCGGCCAGCCGCGCGACCCGCTCGGCGGCGTCGGTGAGCCGGGCGTCGTCGACGTCCCCGGCGCGCACGGCCCCGGCCAGGGCGGGGCCGAAGAACCGCGGGCCGCCGGGCATCTCCAGGTCCAGCCCGGCGCGCGCGGAGGCGACGGTGTCGCGGGTGGCGAACCAGTCCGAGACGACGACGCCGTCGAAACCCCACTCGTCCTTCAGGACGCGCAGCAGCGCGGAGTTCTCGCAGCAGTGCTCCCCGCGCACCCGGTTGTAGGCGGTGAGCACGCTCCACGCCCCGGCCTCGACGGCGGCCTCGAACGGCGCGAGGTACACCTCGCGCAGGTCGGCCTCGTCGACGGCGACGTCCATGGCCTGCCGGCGCGTCTCGGTGTCGTTGGCGACGAGGTGCTTGGCGCACGCCCCGACGCCGTGCTCCTGCAGGCCGCGGATCCACGCCGCGCCCAGGACGGACGTCAGGTGGGGGTCCTCGGAGAACATCTCGAAGGCGCGCCCCGAGAAGGGGGTGCGCGGCAGGTTGAGGTTGGGGCCCAGGACGACGTCGACGCCCTCGGCGCGGGCCTCGGCCCCCAGCAGCCCGCCGACGCGGTGCACCAGGTCGGGGTCCCAGCTGGCCGCCAGCGACGTGCCCGACGGCAGCAGGGTCGCGGTGTCGCGCTCGTCCATGGTGCGGCTGACCAGGCCCAGCGGGCCGTCGAGGAGCGTCAGCTCGCCGACCCCGGCCTCCGGCAGCCCGTGGGCGGTCCAGCCGTTGACCCCGGCGGTGGCCGCGGCGCGGGCCTCGGGGGGCAGGGCGGCGACGTCCGCGTCGTGGCCCGGGCCGACCGTCACTTGCTGTTCCGGAAGTTCGGCATGACCCGCTCGGCGAACAGCCGCATCGACTGGTCGGTGGCCCGGCGGCGCTCGGGGGTCAGCGGACCGCCCATGAAACCGCCCAGGAGGTTCCCCACGCCGAGGTCGGCGTACTCCTTGAGCTTGGCGGTGACGGTCTCGGGGGAACCGTGCAGGCACCACACGCGCTTCCACTCCGGGGTCGTCCCGTCGGTGGGTTCGCGCAGGTCGACGCCGCTGATGGCCTCGGCCTTCTTGTTCGCCACGAACTCGCGCTCGACGGTGCGCTGGTACTGCCCCAGGAGGACGTCGAGCTCGGCCTCGGCCTGCTCGTCGGTCTCGGCGAGGTGGACGTACTGGTAGCTGTGGGTGGTCCAGTCCAGGGCGTGGTCGACGACGGCCTGCGGGTGGCCCTGCGCCTCCAGGGCCGTGCGGTAGCGCTGGTAGGACTCCGCGAACACCTCGAACGGGTTCTCCGGGGTCATCTGCTGCGGGGGCAGGAAGTTCAGGATGAACGCGGGCTGGCCCAGGCGGGCGGCGCGCTCGGTGCTGGAGGGGCGGGCCGCGACGGGCATCATCGTCGGCGTGCGGTTCCCGTACGGCGCAGGGCTGATGCGGCTGACGACGGCGCCGGAGTAGTGCGAGTTGGAGAACTGGACGGGCTCGTCCTCGGGCTTCTTGGCGAACAGCCGGCCGACGATCTCGAGGTTCTCCTGCGACAGGCGGCTGGTGTCCTGGAAGTTCACGCCGAACCCGATGGACTCCTCCGGCGTGGTGCCCGATCCCACGCCCACGAGGAGCTTGCCGTCGGTGAGCTGGTCGAGCAGGGCCAGGCGCTCGGCGAACCGCACGGGGTGGTGCAGCGGCACGGTCTGCACGGAGAACCCGTACCAGAGCTCGGGGTGCCGGGCCGCGAGGTAGGCCGCGAACACGAACGGGTCGCTGGCCTGGGGCGCGTAGCCGGTGAAGTGGTGGTCGGGCTGGAACACCGCGTCGAACCCCAGGGAGGCCCCGCGGTCGACGTGCTCGACGAGGGCGTCCATCACGGCGCGGTCCTCGGAGGGGGCGGTGGAACGGGTGGTGAGGAACAGCGAGAAGCGCATCGGGGCCTCCGGGGTCGGCGCGGGTGGGGTCAGAGCGGGGCGGGTGCGCCGTAGGCGCCGCGGGAGAAGACGAGGGAGTGCGGGACGTCGGGGTCCGCGCCGAGGGCCAGGACGCGGGCCAGGACGACGTCGTGGTCCCCGGCGGGCAGGACGTCGTGGACCTCGCAGTCCACCCAGGCGGCGGCGCCGGGCACGACGTGGCCGCCGGTCGCGGTGCGGTGCCAGCCGAACCGCTCGAAGCGGTCGTCCTCCTTGCGGGCGAAGGCGCGGCAGACGTCGAGCTGGCCGGCGCCCAGGACGCTGGCGGTGAACCGCCCGTGGGCGCGGACCACCGGCCAGGTCGTCGAGGCGCGGTCGGGCAGGAAGCAGACCAGCGGCGGGTCCAGGGAGACCGACCCGAAGGTCCCGACCACCATCGCCGCGGTGGGCTGCCCGTCGGTGGACCCGCCGGTGGGGCCGGTGGTGATGAGCGTGACGCCGGTGGGGACGTGGCCCAGGACGGTGCGGAAGCTGCGCGGGTCGGACACGTCCGCGGGGCGCAGCGGGGTGGGTGGGGGAGCGGTCGTGGGCTCGAGCATCACGGGCCTTCCGGTGGTGGCGACGGTGCCGGGACCGAACGGAGTGGAATCAGAATGTGCATTCGGAACTGTAGGCCGGGCCTCCCGCCGCGTCAACCGCCCACCGCCGCGCGCGGCTCGGCTAGGTTCAGTCCCCGTGCTGGAACCGAAACTCCCCACCTCCGGCGTCGAGACGCCCCCCGCGATCCGTGAACCCCTGCAGGCCCGCAGCAAGGAGTCCTTCGCCCGCGTCCAGGACGCGGCCCTGTCGCTCCTGCGCGAGCGGGGTGACGACTCCTTCACCCTGGCCGAGGTCAGCGAACGCTCCGGGGTCTCCACCGGGAGCATCTACGGCCGCGTGCGCGGCAAGGACGCCCTGCTGCGCCTCGTCCACCAGCGCGAGCTGGAGCGCATCGACGCCGCCACCCTCACCGCCCTGGGGGAGGCCGCAGCCGGGCACCCCACGCTCACCGGGACCGTCAGCGCCCTCGTCGCGGCCCTGGCCCGGCTGCTGCAGGCCGAGGCCGGCGTCCTGCGGCCCTTCATGCTGCGCGCGGTCCACGACCCCGAGGTGGCCCGGGCCGGCCGGCGTTCCTCCGAGCGGGAGGTCGCCGCCTTCTGCGACGGCCTGCTGCGCCACCGCGAGGAGATCCGCCGCGCCGACCCCGAGGCCGCGGTGCACTGGTGCCACACCGTCGTCTACAGCGTCATCGCCCGCCGGCTGGGCCTGGGCAGCACCGTCGAGGGCGCTTCCGGGCCCGAGGTCGACGTCATGGTGGAACGGCTGGCCTCGATGGTCTCCTCCTTCCTGCTCACCCCCGACGGGACCTGAGGCCCCGCCCGGGCGCGCCCCCGGCCCCCGGCCCCCGGACGACCCCCCCCGGACGGCCCCGGGTGGCATCGACACCGCTGATGCGCACGATGCCGGATGCCTATTTCCGTTCCCGGCCCGCGGTGCCGCACAGTGGCGGCAGACACCTGCGCGAAGGAGCGGAGAGCATGACCCACCTGCCGGTGCGGAGCACCGTCGCCCCGCCCGCCCCCGCCCCTGCCGGCCCCGCGCGGTTGCGGCGCCGCGAGAAACTCGCCTACGGGGCCGGTGACCTCGCCTCGAACCTCTCCTGGAACTTCGTCGGCTCCTTCCTGCTCTTCTACTACACCGACGTCGCCGGGGTCCCGATCGCCCTGCTGGGCACCCTGTTCCTCGTCGCGCGCCTGCTCGACGCCGTGATCGACCCCTTCATCGGGGTGCTCGTCGACCGGACCCGCACGCGGTTCGGCCGGGCGCGGCCCTACCTGCTGTTCGCCGCCGTCCCCTTCGGCGTCCTGGGGGTCCTCACGTTCGCCGTCCCCGACGTGGGCGACACCGGCAAGCTCGTCTACGCCTTCGTCACCTACCTGACGCTGGGCATCCTCTTCTCGCTGGTGAACGTCCCCTACAGCGCGCTCATGCCGATGATGACCCGCGACCGCGAGGAGCGGATGCAGCTGGGCGCGCTGCGCAGCGTCGGCTCCTCCGTCGGGACGATCGTCGTCACCGCCGCCACCACCCCCCTGGTCGCCGCCCTCGGCGGCGGGCAGCACGGCTGGACCGTCGCGACCGTCCTCTACAGCGCCCTCAGCATCGTCTTCTTCGCCTGCACCTTCGCCGGGTGCCGCGAGCGCCACGCGGTCGCGGCCGAGCCGGTCGCCCTGGACGCGAGGGGGGACGTGAGGGCGGACCTGCGCGCGAGCCTGCGGGGCCTGCTGCGCAACCGCGCGTGGGTCGTGACGTCCGTCTACGGCGTGCTGAACTTCGTCCGCCTCGGCCTGGTGCTGGCCGTCACCGTCTACTACGCCCTCGTCGTGCTGCAGCGGCCGTCGGCCATCTCGATCCTGCTGCCCCTCGTCTCCGGCGCCATGCTCGTCGGCGGCCTGCTCGCCCCGCGGTACTACCGCCGTCTCGGCATCCGCCGCGGGAACCTGCTCGCCCTCGCCGTCGGCGGGACCGGGTGGGCCGCGCTGAGCCTGGTCGAGTCCCGCTTCGGGGTGTTCGTCGCGGTCTACGCCGTGGCGACGCTGGCCATCGGGTTGTCCATGACCTCGATGTTCACGATGGTCGCCGAGGCCGTCGAGCACCAGGAACGGGTCTCGGGCCGCCGCGACGAGGGGCTGGTGTCGGCCAGCGTCAGCTTCGCGCTGAAGGTGGGGTCGGCGCTCGGCGCGGCCGCCGTCGCCTACGCCCTCGCCGGGGCCGGCTACGACCCGGCGGTGCCGGGCTCGGCCGCCGGGACGATCAGCGCCCTGTACCTCCTGGCGCCCGTCGTCCTCGTCGCCGCCCAGGCCGTCGTCGTCCTCCTCTGGTCCGACGTCCCGTCCGGCGCCCCGTCCGACGTCCCGTCCGGCGTCACCGTCCCCACCCACCCCTCCCGCCCCCACCAGTCCCCGGAGGACGTCCGATGAGCCACCGCATCACCCGCGGGGTGAGCCTGTACAGCTTCCAGGAGGAGTTCTTCCTGCGGACCATGACGGTGCGCGACGCCGTCGCGGTCGCCGCGAAGATCGGTGCCCTCGACATCGAGATCATCCCCGAGCAGTCGATCCCCGGGTTCCCGCACGTCAGCGACGAGTGGGTCCGCGACTGGCACGACACGATGGCCGAGTTCGGCACCCGGCCGCTGGCCTACGACTTCTTCCTCGACACCCTGCGCCACCCCGGTCGCCGGCTCACCCACGACGAGCAGGTCGCCTCGGTGCGCCGCGACGTCGACCTCGCCGTGCGGCTCGGCACGACCAAGCTGCGCGCCATCATCAGCACCCCCGCGGAGGTCCTGCGCGACGCGGCCCCGTACGCCGAGGAGGCGGGGGTGCAGCTGCTGCTGGAGGTGCACGCCCCCTTCCACTACGCCCACCCGTGGGTGCTGCGGCACCTGGAGGTCATGGACGCCCTCGACAGCCCCGCGCTGGGGTTCATGCCCGACCTCGGGTGCTTCGTCGAGCGGTTCCCCCGCGTGGCCTCCGAGCGCGCGCTGCGCGAGGGCGCCCGGCCCGAGGTCGTCGACCTGGTCGTGAAGACCTACGACGACCACGGCGACGTCCACGGCCTCATGGACACCGTGAACTACCTGGGCGGTGGTCCCGTCGAGGTGGGGCTGGCGCGGCAGGCGACCCACTACACGTGGCGGGACCCGCGGATGCTGCTGGAGCAGATCCACCGCACCCACCACGTCCAGGCCAAGTTCTACGAGATGACCGACGAGGGGACGGAGTACTCCATCCCCTACGACCGCATCGTCGACGTCCTCGTCGAGGGCGGCTTCTCCGGGTGCCTGTCCAGCGAGTACGAGGGCAACCGGCACATCCAGGACGCCCACCCGGTCGACTCCGTCGAGCAGGTCACCCGGCACCACGCCATGCTCGAGCGCCTCCTGGCCCGGCACGAGAACTGAGGAGACGACCGTGTTCGAGAAGTACGTCATCGTCCCCGGCACCCTGCGCAACGTCGTGGAGGACGGCCGCACCACCGGGTTCGAGCTGGGTGTGCGGATGCCCTACTACCGCGGCCTGGGCCTGTCCATGGTCGAGGACGTGGCGGTCACCGTCGACGGCGTCCGCGCCGCCCCCGAGCGCACGACCTTCACGGTGCACGGCAACAGCTACCCGCTGACCGGCCTCGGTGAGGTCGTCGAGGACCGCTGGGAGCTCGGCGAGGTCGCGACGGTGGCCGTCGCCCACCCCGGCGGGCTCGCCCCGGGCATGCACGACGTCGAGGTCAGCCAGCGCCTGCGCATCTCGTACATGCCCGTCCCCGGCGGCGGCCGGGCCCGGGCCGCGGTGGAACTGTCCGCCTGAACCCCCCCCCGACCAGAGGAGAGAACCCGTGACCCACCGGCTCGCGCCGAACATCGAACTGCTCTTCACCGAGCACGGCGACTACCACGACCGCGTCCGCGCCGCGGCCGCCGCCGGTTTCACCTCGGTGGAGATGTGGGGCCCCACCGGCAAGGACGCGCCCGCCAAGCCCAAGGACCTCGCGGCGCTCAAGGACGCCCTGCAGGAGACCGGGGTGCGGCTGGAGGCCCAGCTGGCCGAACCGCGCACCCAGTTCATGATCCCGCCCAAGGACCACAGCCACTTCTACCGGGGCATCGAGGAGGGGGCCCGCATCGCGGCGGACCTGGGGTGCCCGCGCATCGTCGTGCAGGGCGGCACCGGGTTCGGCGGCCGCAAGCGGCAGGAGCAGCACGACGAGCTCGCCGGGATCTACACCCGCGCCCTGGAACTCGTCGAGGGGTCCGGTGTCGTGCTGGTCCTGGAGGCGGTGAACACCCGCGTCGACCACCCCGGCACGCTGCTGGACCGCACGGCCGACGCGCTCGACGTCGCCCGCACCGTCGGTTCCCCGCAGTTCGGCGTCCTGCTGGACGTCTACCACTCCCGGGTCGAGTCCGAGGACCTCGTGCAGGTCCTCGCCCAGGCCGGCCCGCTCGTGCGGTACGTGCAGGTCGCCGACGCCCCCGGCCGCGGCGAACCGGGCACAGGGTCGATCGACTGGGCCGCCACGTTCCGGGCGCTGACCGCGGCCGGCTACGACGGCCCGGTGGGCCTGGAGTACTTCCCGACCGTGCCGTCCGAGGAGTCCACCCGCCACCTTCGCGCGGTCCTGGCGGACCTGGGGGCCCTCGCCCGCTGAGGCCCCGCCCCCCTCACCTCGACCCACCTCCACCCGCCCGACCCACCTGGCCGCCCGCGTTCCCCGCTCGAAGCACGGTTCGGGCCCTCGAGAGACTCCCTCGAGGGCCCGAACCGTGCTTCGAGCGGGAAGAGGCGGGGGTCAGGCGCCGTTCAGCGGGAGCAGGACGCCGGCCACCTCGGGGTTCGTGGCGAGGTACTCCTGGACCTTCGGGTCCTGGAACGTCTCGACGAGCTTCTCGATGTTCTCGGTGTCCTTCCACCGCGAGCCGATGGTCAGCTGACCGGCGAACTCGTCGGGGGCGGTGGGGGCGAAGATCTGCTGCTCGATCGGGATCTTCGCCGCGAGGTAGTACTCGGTGTACCCGACGGCCCCGTCCAGGTCGGGCAGGGCGCGGGACTGGGCGCCGAAGTCGAGCAGCGTGAACTTTAGGCCCTTCGGGTTCGTGGCGATGTCGTCCACCGTGGCGGAACCGACGTCGGTGCCGGGCTTCAGCGTGATGAGGCCGGCCTCCTGCAGCACGAACAACCCCTGCGACTCGTTGGCCGGGTCGGAGTACAGCGAGATCGTCCCGCCGTCCGGGATCTCCTCGGGGCTCTTCCACTTGGCCGACCACAGCCCGAAGCCCCACCGGAACACGGGGGTGGCGGCCTCCTCGCGGAAGTCGGGGTTCGCCTGCAGCACCTGACCGAGCCAGAGCTCGTGCTGGTAGATCGTGCCGGCGACCTCACCGTCGCTGACGGCGCGGTTGATGGTGTTGGAGTCGGCCAGGGCCTTGAACGCGACCTTGATGCCGTGCGCAGGGGCGACCTCCTGCGCGACGTACTCGATGAGCGCCTGCTCGCGGGCGTTGCCCTCGGCGGTGGCGACGTACAGCGTCGCCCCGGCCTGCGTGTTGGCCGTCTCCTCCCCGCCGAGGCGGGGGACGACCAGGGCGGCGGTGACCCCGAGGGCGACGACGGCACCCCCGGCGACGAACGGCCAGAGCCGCCGCCGGCGGACCTCGAAACCGTGGTCGTCGGTGGGGGTGGGGCGGGTCTCAGTGGACAAGGGTCTCCTCCGTGGCGGGGGTGGTGGCGGGGGTGGTGGCGGGGGTGGTGGCGGGGGTGCTGGTGCGCGCGGTGGCGCGGCGGCGCCGGGAACGGCGGCGGGTGCGGGGGTCGGCGGCGCGGGCGACGGCGTCACCGACGAGCTGGACGGTCGCGACGAGCGCGACGAGGACGACGATGGTGGCGATCATCACGGCGTGGTCGAAGCGCTGGTACCCGTAGGTGACGGCGACGTAGCCGATGCCGCCCGCGCCGATGGTCCCGGCGATGGCGGAGTACTCGATCATCGCGATGGTGTTGATGGTCAGCCCGCCCACGATCGAGGGCGCCGCCTCGGACAGCTGCACGGACGTGATGACCTGCAGCGGTGAGGCGCCCGAGGCCTGCGCGACCGTCACGAGGTTCGGCGGCACCGAGCGCAGCGAGTTCTCCACGATGCGGCTGAAGAACGCGGTGCCGGCCAGGACCATCGGCACGACGGCCGCCCGGATCCCGATGTTGGTGCCCGTGACGAACCGGGTGAAGGGCACGAGCGCCGCCATGAGGACGAGGAACGGCAGCGATCGGCCGGTGCTGACGACCCAGCTCAGCGCGGTGTGCGCGACGCGGTTCTCCAGCAGCCCGCCAGGGGCCAGGTTGTGGACCAGGACCCCGATCGGGACCCCGAGCAGGACGACGATCGTCATGACGATCCCGACCATGAGCAGGGTGTCGAGCAGGGCGGGGGCGATGAGGGCGGGGATCTCGTCCAGCGGGGTGTCGAGACCGGACGCCGCGGGCAGCGCCAGGGGGGACGCGGAGGGGATCACACGAGGTCCAGTTCACGGTCGGCGGGGGCGACCTGCGCGTGCAGGCCGCGGCGGGTGAGGGCGGTGCGCAGGTCGGCCGGGTCGACCGAGCGCGGCACCCCGAGGGTGGCGTGGCCGACGGTGGTCCCGGCGACGGTGCCCACGGAGGCGCCGAGCAGGGCCAGGTCGTGGCCGAGCTCGCGCGCCGAGCTGGTCAGCCAGTCCGCGGGGACCCCGTCGCCGCGGTAGTGCACGTCCCACACGACGAGCCCGGTGGCGGCGTTGACGGGCCGCCGGGGCAGCAGCGCCGCCCCGACGGGGGAACCGGGGTCGCGCAGGACGTCCAGCAGCGGGGCCGACTCCACGATCCGGCCGTGGTCGAGGCGGGCGACGGCGTCGGCGACGTCGACGACGGTGTCCATCTCGTGGGTGATGAACAGGATGGCCAGGCCGAGGTCGTCGCGCAGTTCCCGCAGCAGCGCCGTGATCGACGCGGTCGCCTCCGGGTCCAGCCCGGACGTCGCCTCGTCCGAGAGCAGGACGGTGGGCCGCAGCGCCAGGGCGCGCGCGATGCCGACGCGCTGGCGCTGCCCGCCGGACAGCTCGTGCGGGTAGCGGTCGGCGTGACCGGCGAGGCCGACGCGCTCGAGCAGCTCCGCGACGCGGCGGCGGCGGTCGCGGGGCACGACGCCGAGGTAGCGCAGCGGCAGCTCCACGTTCTGCGCGGCGGTGCGGCGGGTCTGCAGCCCGTCGGACTGGAAGATCGTGCCGATGCGGCGGCGGGCCGCGCGCAGGCGGTCCCCGCGCAGGTCGGTGAGGTCCTGACCGGCGACGACGACCGACCCGGACGTGGGTCGCGTCAGCAGCGTCACGCACTGGGCGAGGGTGCTCTTGCCGGCGCCGCTGGGGCCCACGACGGCCGTGATGCTGCCGGCGGGGACGGTCAGGTCGAGGTGGTCCAGGACGGTGGTGGCGTGCGGCGGGTCGCCGTACGTCTTGGTGAGGTGGCGCAGTTCGATCACGTCGTCCTCCGGGGCGGCGTCGATGAGCTCGTCGGGGCGTGCGGGAGCGACCGGGCGCGCAGCTGCGGCTCGGTGCGGGGGTCCTCACGGGGGAGGGTCGGGGCGTGCTCAGCGCGAGCGGCGACAGGCCTTCGTCACGTCGGTCTCCCGGGTCGTCCTTGCCCACGCCTCCCGTGGACCTGGTCCTCACCCGGAGCACCCCACGACGGATCAGGGTTGCCGGCCAGCGAGCCGGGGCTTGACGCTGGCGCTCATGACCTGTCTCGACCATGACAGGTCCGCGCCGACGGCGTCAAGCGCTTCGGCGTCTCCGACAACCGTTGTCCCCCAACCGGTCGGGGCCGGGTACCGGAACGTTCGGCTGCACGGGCCGTCCGCGGCGGGGTACGCTGCGGTGATCCCATCCAGAGCGGCTGAGAGACCTGGCTCGACGACGCCGCAGCAACCCCACGGGGGTGCTACCGCCAGGACCGATGGAGGACGGCACACCGATGTCCCTGCACGAGCCCCTGAAGTTCGCCTACTGGGTCCCCAACGTCTCGGGGGGCCTGGTCGTCTCCACCATCGAGCAGCGGACCAGCCACGACCCCGCCTACAACGTCGAGGTGGCCCGCGCCGCCGAGCGCGTCGGTTTCGAGTACGCCCTGACGCAGGTGCGCTACCTCGCCTCCTACGGCGCCGACGCTCAGCACGAGTCCACGTCGTTCTCCCTGGCGCTGCTGCTGGCCACCGAGCGGCTCAAGGTCATCGCCGCGGTGCACCCGTTCTTCTGGCACCCCGGGGTGCTCGCCAAGTTCGCGGCGACCGCGCAGGAACTGACCAACGACCGCCTGGCGCTGAACGTCGTCTCGGGGTGGTTCAAGAACGAGGCGACGCAGCTCGGCGTCACCTGGCACGAGCACGACGACCGGTACCGGCAGTCCGAGGAGTTCATCGAGCTGCTGCGCGGGGTGTGGAGCGAGGACGGCTACAGCCAGTCCGGGGAGTTCTTCAACGCCTCCGACATCACGTTCCGTCCCCAGCCGAAGGTCGCCCCGGAGCTGTTCCAGGGCGGGAACTCCACTGCGGCGCAGGCCATGGCGGGGCGGGTCTCGGACTGGTACTTCATGAACGGCAAGTCGATCGCCGACGCCGCCGCCGGTGTGCGCGAGGTCTCGGCCCAGGCCGCGCTGAACGGCCGGTCGATCCGGTTCGGGATCAACGGTTTCGCGGTCGTGCGCGACACCCGCGCCGAGGCCGAGGCCGTCCTGGAGGAGATCATCGCCAAGGCCGACCGCGTCAAGGTCGAGGGTTTCGGGGCGGCCGTGCAGGAGGCCGGGAACGCGACGAAGGACGGCAAGGGCATGTGGGCGGACAGCGAGTTCCGCGACCTCGTGCAGTACAACGACGGTTTCCGCACCGGCCTGGTGGGGACCCCCGACGAGGTCGCCCGGCGCGTGCTGGCCTACCGCCTCGTCGGCGTCGACCTGCTGCTGCTGGGTTTCCTGCACGTCAAGGAGGAGGTCGAGGCGTTCGGGGAGCTCGTCATCCCGCGCGTGCGCGAGCTCGAGGCGCGGCTGGCGGCGGGGGAGGACCTGCAGCTGGGCGCCGAGCTCGACGCGGCCGTCGCCGCGGCGACCACGCCCGTCCCGGCCTGACCCCGCGCCGGGAGCCACCACGCACCCCCCGCCCGCCCGTGGCAGGCTGGGGCTGTGCGGCGGCTCCCGGTCCTCCTCCTCGTGGCGGCGCTGTGCGCCTGCTCCGGGCCCGCGCCGGCCGCACCCGCCGCGCCCCCGGTCAGCGGCGCCGCGCCCGCCGCGGCGCCCGTCCCGCCGGCCCCCGTGGTCGTCCTGGACCCGGGGCACAACGGCGGCAACGCCGCGCACCCGGAGCAGATCGCCGCGCCCGTCCCCGCGGGCGGCTTCGAGAAGCCCTGCAACACCACCGGGACCGCCACCGACGACGGGTACCCCGAGCACGCGTACGCCTTCGACGTCGCCCTGCGCGTCGCGGACCTGCTGCGCGCCGGCGGCGTCACGGTCGTGCTGACCCGCACCGACGACACCGGCGTCGGGCCCTGCGTCGACGCCCGCGCGGCCCTCGCCAACGACGCCGGCGCGGCCCTGGCGGTCTCGATCCACGCCGACGGTGCCCCCACGACCGCCACCGGCTACCACGTCGTCGAACCCGGGCCCGCGCCCGACGGCGGGAACGCCGCGGTCCTGGACGCCTCCGACGTGGCCGCGCGGGACCTGCTGGCGGCGTTCGGCGCGGCGACGGGCCTGCCGCGGGCCACCTACCTGGGCGACCTCGTCGAGCCGGGCCTGACGCGCCGCACCGACCTCGCCGGCCTCAACCTCGCGCGGACCCCGTCGGTCCTGCTGGAGTCGGGCAACATGCGCAACGCCGGGGAGGCCGCGCTGATGACCGACCCGGCCTGGCGCCAGCGCGCCGCGCAGGGGGTCGCCGACGGGGTCACGGCGTTCCTCGCGCGCAACACCCCCTAGGAGCGCTTACGGTGCGGGGGTGACCCTCGCGCCCGCAGACCCCGCCGTGGAACTCGTCGTGCTCCTGACCGACGACGGCACCCCGTGCGGCACCGCGCCCAAGGCCGACGTGCACCACACCAGCACCCCGCTGCACCTGGCGTTCTCCTGCTGGGTCTTCGACGACGCCGGCCGCACGCTGCTGACCCGCCGCGCCGCGGTGAAGCGCACCTGGCCGGGGGTGTGGACGAACTCGTTCTGCGGCCACCCCGGCCCGGGGGAGGAGCCGGCCGAGGCCGTCGCCCGGCGCGCCGTGCAGGAGCTGGGGACGCCCGTCACGGCCGTGGAGCCGCAGCTGCCGATGTTCCGCTACCGCGCGGTCATGCACGACGGGACCGTGGAGAACGAGATCTGCCCGGTCTTCTCGGCGCGGCTGGACGGGGAGCTGGACCCCGACCCGTCGGAGGTCGACGGGTCCCGCTGGGTGTCGCTGGAGCAGCTGCGCGCCGAGGTCGCCGCCGACCCGACGCCCTTCAGCCCGTGGATGCTGCTGCAGCTGCGCGAGCTCTGAGCGCCCGGGACGGCCGCCGCCGGGCGGGGGAGTACGTTCCCCCCGTGCTCGACCTGCGCGACGACGTCCTGGAGGACCACCCCGTCTTCGACGGCCACAACGACCTGCCCTGGCGGATCCGCGAGGACTACGGTTCCGACCCCGTCGCCGCCGGTCTCGCCGCGGGACAGCCGTCGCTGCACACCGACGTCCCGCGACTGCGGGCCGGCGGGGTGGGGGCCCAGTTCTGGTCGGTGTTCGTCCCCTCGCACTGGGACCACCCGACCGCGGTGACCGCCACGTTCGAGCAGATCGACCTCGTCCGCCGGCTCGTGCTGGCCCACCCCGACGTGTTCCGCTGGACCCCGACCGCGGCCGACGTCCGGGCCGCGGTGGCCGACGGGCTCATCGCCTCGCTGCCCGGCGCCGAAGGGGGGCAGAGCATCGCCGGTTCCCTGGGGGTGCTGCGGGAGCTGCGGCGCGCCGGCCTGGCCTACATGACGCTGACCCACAACGACAACACCCCGTGGGCGGCCTCGGCCACCGGTGAACCCGTCGACCACGGCCTCACCGGCTTCGGCCGCGAGGTCGTGGCCGAGATGAACCGCACCGGCGTCCTCGTCGACCTGTCGCACGTCCACGAACGCACCATGCACGACGCCCTGGACGTCACGACCCGGCCGGTGGTCTTCTCCCACTCCAGCGCCCGCGGCGTCACCGACCACCCGCGCAACGTCCCCGACGCGGTGCTGGAGCGCCTGCGGGTCAACGGGGGCGTCCTGATGGTCACGTTCGTGCCGGCCTTCGTGAACCAGGCCTGCGCCGACCACCGCGCCGCGACCGCGGCCGAGCAGGCGCGCCTGGGGCTGACCGGCGCCCCCTACGACCCCGAGGGCGACGCCGGGGCCCTGGCGCCCTACCGCGCGTGGCTGGACGCCAACCCCCGGCCCGTCGCGACCGTGGACGACGTCGTCGCCCACCTCGAGCACGCCCGGGAGGTCGTCGGGGTGGAGCACCTCGGCCTCGGCGGTGACTTCGACGGGGTCGACGAGCTCCCGGTCGGCCTCGGGGACGTCTCGTGCTACCCCGTGCTGCTGCGGGCGCTCGCCGACCGCGGCTGGTCGGCGGCCGACCTGCGGGGTCTGACCAGCGGGAACGTGCTGCGGGTCCTCGAGGCCGCGCAGGACGGCACGTCCGTGGACTGACCGCGCCCCGGGCGGGTCGGGCCTACCGGGGCAGGGCGCTGGCCTGCCAGGACCCCTGGCCGGGCACGGGCGCCAGGCCGAGGGTGTGGCGCGGATCGGACCACCGCGACCGCGGGGCCGGCAGCGGCGCCTGCGGGACCGGCCGCCGCAGCTGCGAGGTCAGCACGACCGTGAGGGCGGCGAGCTCCTCCGGTTCGGGGTTGCCCCGCTCGATCCGCAGCGCGGCGAGCAGTTCGGTGATGCCCTGGGCGGCGTCGTCGCTCACGAGGTCCTCCTGCGGGTGGGTCGTGGGTGGGCTGGAGGTCAGAGGGGGATGTTGCCGTGCTTCTTGGCCGGCAGCGTCGCGCGCTTGGTGGCCAGCGCCCGCAGGGCCCGCGCGACCTGCACGCGCGTCTGGCTCGGCGCGACCACCGCGTCGATGAAGCCGCGCTCGGCGGCCACGTAGGGGTTGGCCAGCTGCAGCTCGTAGTCGTCGACGAGCTCGCGGCGCTTGGCGTCGACGTCCTCACCGGCCTCGGCGGCGGCCTTCAGCGCGCCGCGCTGCAGGATGTTCACCGCGCCCTGCGCGCCCATGACGGCGATCTGCGCGCTGGGCCAGGCCAGGCACACGTCGGCGCCCATCTCCTTGGAGCCCATGACGATGTACGCGCCGCCGTACGCCTTGCGGGTGATGACCGTGACCAGCGGGACGGTCGCCTCGGCGTAGGCGTACAGCAGCTTCGCCCCGCGCCGGATGATGCCGTTCCACTCCTGGTCGGTGCCGGGCAGGAAGCCGGGGACGTCGACGAACGTCAGCACCGGCAGGTTGAACGCGTCGCACAGCCGCACGAACCGCGCGGCCTTCTCCGAGGCGTCGATGTCCAGCGTGCCCGCCAGCTGCTGCGGCTGGTTGGCGACGATGCCGACCGGGCGGCCCTCGATGCGCGCGAAGCCCGTGAGCACGTTGGGGGCGAACAGCTCGTGGACCTGGCAGAACTCCTCGTCGTCGACGATGGCGCCGATCACGGCGGTCATGTCGTACGGCTGGTTGGGGGAGTCCGGGACGATGCCGTCGAGCACCAGGTCGTCCTCGTCGACGACGAGGTCGCGCACGTGCTCGGGCGGCAGCAGCGGCGCCTCCGAGAGGTTGTTCGAGGGCAGGTAGGACAGGACCTCGCGCACGTAGGCGATGGCCTCGTCCTCGTCGGCGGCCAGGTGGTGGGCCACCCCCGAGCGGGTGGCGTGGGTGCGCCCGCCGCCGAGCTCCTCGAAGCCGACGTCCTCCCCGGTGACGGTGCGGATGACGTCCGGGCCCGTCACGAACATGTGCGAGGTCTCGTCGACCATCACGGTGAGGTCGGTCAGGGCGGGGGAGTAGACCGCCCCGCCGGCCGAGGGCCCCAGGATGAGGGAGACCTGCGGGACGACGCCGGAGGCGTGCACGTTGCGGCGGAAGATCCGCGCGTACTGCACGAGGGAGGCGACCCCCTCCTGGATGCGGGCGCCGCCGCCGTCGTTGATGCCGACGACGGGGCAGCCCGTCGTGGCGGCGAAGTCCTGCAGCTCGGCGATCTTGGCGCCGTGCTCCTCGCCCAGGGAGCCGCCGAAGGCCGTGAAGTCCTGCGCGTACACGCACACGGGGCGGCCGTCGACCGTGGCGTAGCCCGTCACGACGCCGTCGCCGTCGACGTGCTTGGCCGCCATCCCGAAGGCCGTCGCCCGGCTGCGGACCAGCCCGCCGCGCTCGACGAAGGAGCCCTCGTCCACGAGGGCCGCGATGCGCTCGCGGGCGGTCTTCTTGCCGCGGGGGTGCTGCTTGGCGGCGGCGCGCTCGTCGGCGGCCCGCACGGCGGCGTCCGTCCGGGCGTGCAGCCCCGCGAGCTGACCGGCCGTGGTCCGCGGGTCGAGCTGCTCGTCGATCGGCTGCGGGGTCTCCAGACTGCTCACGGAGGCGCAGCGTACGTGACAAGCGGGCCCCCGCGGTGAAGGCTGGGGGCGGCGCGAGCGGTAGCTTGACGTCGAGAGACATGCCCAGTGAGTCGGAGGGGACAAGCGCAGTGGCGAAGATCAAGGTCCAGGGTCCGGTCGTCGAGCTCGACGGTGACGAGATGACCCGCATCATCTGGCAGTTCATCAAGGACCGCCTGATCCACCCGTACCTCGACGTCGACCTGGAGTACTACGACCTCGGGGTCGAGCACCGCGACGCCACCGACGACCAGGTGACGATCGACGCGGCGCACGCCATCCAGAAGGCCGGCGTCGGCGTCAAGTGCGCCACCATCACGCCGGACGAGGCGCGCGTGGAGGAGTTCGGGCTCAAGAAGATGTGGCGGTCCCCGAACGGGACGATCCGCAACATCCTCGGCGGCGTGATCTTCCGCGAGCCGATCATCATCAGCAACATCCCGCGCCTGGTGCCGGGCTGGACCAAGCCGATCATCGTCGGCCGGCACGCCTACGGCGACCAGTACCGCGCCACCGACTTCAAGTTCCCCGGCGAGGGCACGCTGACCGTGACCTTCACCCCCAAGGACGGCGGGGAGCCCATCGAGCACGAGGTCTTCCAGGCGCCGGGCGCCGGCGTCTCGCTGTCGATGTACAACCTCGACAGCTCGATCTTCGACTTCGCCCGCGCGTCGCTCAACTACGGCCTCTCGCGCGGCTACCCGGTCTACCTGTCCACGAAGAACACGATCCTGAAGGCCTACGACGGCCGCTTCAAGGACATCTTCGAGGAGGTCTTCCAGAGCGAGTTCAAGGCGAAGTTCGACGAGGCCGGGATCACCTACGAGCACCGCCTCATCGACGACATGGTCGCCGCGTCCCTGAAGTGGGAGGGCGGCTACGTCTGGGCCTGCAAGAACTACGACGGCGACGTGCAGTCCGACACCGTCGCGCAGGGCTTCGGCTCCCTGGGCCTCATGACGTCGGTGCTGACCACCCCGGACGGCTCGGTCGTCGAGGCCGAGGCCGCGCACGGCACCGTGACGCGCCACTACCGCCAGCACCAGCAGGGCAAGCCGACGTCGACGAACCCGATCGCGTCGATCTACGCCTGGACCCGCGGGCTCGCGCACCGCGGCAAGCTGGACTCCACCCCCGAGGTGACCGGCTTCGCCGAGACGCTCGAGGACGTCGTCATCAAGACCGTCGAGAGCGGCAAGATGACCAAGGACCTCGCGCTGCTGGTGGGGCCGGACCAGGCCTGGCAGACGACCGAGGAGTTCCTCGGCTCCCTCGACGAGAACCTCGCCGCGCGCCTGGCCTGAGGCCGCGCGCACGGACGGCCCCGCACCCTCCCGGGTGCGGGGCCGTCCGGCGTCTCACAGGCTCTGGGTGGCGAAGGTGTCGCACTGGGCGGGGTCGCCCGTGCGCAGGCCCGTCGTGAACCACCGCTGCCGCTGCTCGGAGGTCCCGTGCGAGAAGCTGCCGGGGTCGACGCGGCCGCCGCCGAGGTTGGTCTGGATGAAGTCGTCGCCGATGCGGGCGGCGGCGTCCAGGGCCCGGTCGACGTCGTCCTGGGTGAGGTCGGAGATGAGCGGGGCGCCGGAGTCGTCCGGCACGGTCGTGGCGTGGTTGGCCCACGTCCCCGCGTAGCAGTCGGCCTGCAGCTCCAGGCGCACGCTGCCGCTGTCGGGGCCGGTGACCCCGGCCTGCACCTGGTCCGTCGTGCCCAGCAGGTGCTGCACGTGGTGGCCGTACTCGTGGGCCAGGACGTAGGCGTCCACGAAGGCGCCGCCCTCCGCGCCGAACCGGGAGGTCAGCTCGTCGAAGAACGACAGGTCCAGGTACACGAGCCGGTCGGCCGGGCAGTAGAACGGTCCCGTCCCCGACGAGGCCGCGCCGCAGCCGGTCTGCGTCGACCCCTGGAAGTAGACGGTGTCGGTCGGGACGTAGCGCGAGCCCAGCGTGGCGCCCCAGTAGTCCTGGATCGACTCGATGTCGGCGACGACGGCGCACTCGCGCCGCGCGTTGGCGTCGGCGCCCGTGCGGCACGAGGCGGCGAGCTGGGCGCCGTCGGCGGTCTGCACCTGCCCGGAGCCGAGCTGGTCGAAGACGGAGGCGCCCTGCTGGGCCGACCCGCCCGACCCGCCGCCGCCGAGGACCTGGAAGAGCACGAGGACCAGGATCCCCACGATCCCCAGGCCGCCCCCGCCGAGCGCGACGGTCCGTCCACCCCCGCCGCCGCGGCGGTCCTCGACCCCACCGGGGTCCAGGCTCGCGTCGTCCCGGTACCTCATGGCCGTCCCCCCTCGTTCGTGCGCGTACGGGGCGATCCTGCCGGAGGGGCCGCCGGTCGGCCCGCCGGACGGCTGCGCCACGGCCGCGAAGAGGCTGTTCGCGCAGGGGAGGTGGCCCACGCGCGCGCTCGCGGTCGGGCCGGCCTCCTCGACGTCGGCCCGGACGCGGTACGGCCCGGCGGGCACGTCCCCGGTGGCCACGTCGCAGGCCGTGAACCGCGCGCGCAGGGTGGTCCACGGCGACCTCCCGGATCCTCGGCCGCCGCGCTCCGCTGGGCGACGATCCGTCGCCGAGCGACGCCACGGTGACGGCGCGGAGGAAGGGGCGGCCGCCGCGCCCCGGCTGCGCCGGAGGGGGGCTCCCGGCGCGGGCGGGGGTCGCGGAGGCGGCACACTGACCCCGGTGCGCGGCGACAGGAGCCGCACCGAGAGCCCCCGAGGAGGTCGCCGTGCCCCGCCGCCGTCTGCCGCTGCCGTCGATGGGACGACGGGGCATGGTGCCCTCGCGCAACCTCGCCCTCGACGGGGCGATCCCCTCCGAGCCGATGGCCCGCGGCAGCAGCCTCATCGACAGCGGCGTCTACGAGGCCGGGCACCGCGTCGACTCCCCGACCGACCTCGTGAGCACCGTCCGCTCGCTGCGCCAGGTCGCCGGCCGCGTCGCGTGGATGGGGCTGTACCGGCCGGCGGAGGAGGAGCTGAACTCCCTGGCCGCCGAGTTCGGCCTGCACGAGCTCGCCGTCGAGGACGCCGTCCTGGCCCACCAGCGGCCCAAGCTGGAGCGCTACGGCTCGACGCTGTTCGTCGTGCTGCGGGCCGCCAGCTACGACGACGCCTCCGAGAAGGTCGAGTTCGGCGAGCTGCACCTGTTCATCGGCCACGACTTCGTCATCACCGTCCGGCACGCCGAGTCGCCCAGCATCGCGCCGGTCCGCAAGCGCCTGGAGGCGGACCCGGAGATGCTCGGGCGCGGCACCGAGGCGATCCTCTACGCGATCCTCGACACCGTGGTGGACGGCTACGGGCCGGTCCTGAGGGGCCTGGAGAACGACATCGACGAGATCGAGACCCAGGTGTTCACCGGGGACCCCACGGTCTCGCGGCGCATCTACGAGCTGTCGCAGGAGGTCGTGGACTTCCAGCGCGCGGTGACGCCCCTGAGCGCCATCCTTGCCGGTCTCAGCGGCGGCTTCACCAAGTACCGGGTGGACGAGGAGCTCCAGCGCTACCTGCGCGACGTGGCCGACCACGTCACGGTGGCCATCGAGCGCATCGAGAACTACCGCAACCAGCTGCGCGACATCCTCACGGTCAACGCGACCCTGGTCGGGCAGCGGCAGAACGAGGAGATGCGGTCGCTGACCGAAGCCAGCTTCGCCCAGAGCGAGGAGGTCAAGAAGATCTCCTCGTGGGCGGCCATCCTCTTCGCCCCCAGCCTCGTGGGGGGCATCTACGGCATGAACTTCACGCACATGCCCGAGCTGGACTGGCGGTACGGGTACCCGCTGGCGCTGGCGCTGATGCTCGGCCTGAGCGTCACGCTGTTCGTCATCTTCAAGAGGCGCGGCTGGTTGTGACGCGCGGGTCACCCGCTCCGCACCTAGCGTGAGGGGATGAACAGCCCCGCCGCCCGGTCGGTCGACTGGGCCATCGCCCGGTACCAACGCTCGCTGTCGCCCCGCAAGGGGTGGTCGTGCGCGCACCGCGTCGCCCACGGCGGGCCGTCCTGCTCGGCCGCGGTGCGCTCGTCCGTGCGCCGGCGCGGCGTGCTGGGGTCCCTCGCGCCGAGCGCGCTGCGCTTCCTGGCCTGCTACCGCGCCGCGCTGCTGCTGGCGCCGATGGAGGTGCAGGGGGTCTGCTGCCTGGGCGGCATCCCGATCCCGTTCCGCTTCGGGGGCCGGGGCCGCTGAGCCGTCCCGCCGGGGTCAGTCCCGGCCGCGCGCGGCCTGCTGCGCCTCGGGGGCGGTGAGGTCGACGGTCGCGTCGGCGGCGTCGCTGCGGGCCTTCTCCACCGGCTGCCCCTCGCGGGAGGCGGCGGTCGTCCCGGTGTCGCCGGTCAGCCCCCGGTAGGCCAGGCCCGCGACGGCGGCGCCGACGAGCGGGGCGACCCAGAACGCCCACAGCTGGGTCAGCGCCCAGCCGCCGACGAAGAGGGCCTGCCCGGTGGAGCGGGCCGGGTTCACCGAGGTGTTCGTGACGGGGATGCCCACGAGGTGGATGGCCACCAGCGCCAGGCCGATCGCCAGGGGGGCGAAGCCCTGCGGGGCGCGCCGGTCGGTGGACCCGAGGATCACCAGGACGAAGAAGGCCGTCAGGACGACCTCGGCCAGCAGGCCGGCGGCCAGGGAGTACCCGCCGGGGGAGTGCTCGCCGTACCCGTTCGCGGCGAACCCCGACTCCGAGGCCGAGAAGCCCGCCTTCCCGCTCGCCACCGCGTACAGGACCGCGGCCGCGGCGGTGGCGGCGACGACCTGGGTGACGACGTAGGGCAGGAAGTCGCGCGCGGGCAGCCGCCGGGCCAGCAGCAGGCCGAGGGAGACGGCGGGGTTGAAGTGGCCGCCGGACAGGTGCCCGACGGCGTAGGCCATCGTCACGACGGCCAGGCCGAAGGCGGCGGAGACGCCGAACAGCCCGATGCCGGTCGCGTTGGCGTCGTCGGGGAAGGCCGCGGCGAGCACGGCCGAGCCGCAGCCGATGAGCACGAGCCAGAAGGTGCCGAGGAACTCGGCGGTCAGGCGGCGGGACAGGGTGCTGGGCACGGTCATCTCCTCGCTGCTGGAAGATCACGCTACGTGACGAGAGTCTGCCGACGGTGGCCGATCACGACAAGGCACGAAACGGCAACGGTGACGAGAACACCGCCCGGACCCCCGGTGACGCCCGCCCCGGCCGCCCCTTCCGACGACCGGCGCGACGACCGGCGCGGCCTCAGCGGAAGACGACCGTCCGCCGCCCGTCCAGCAGCACCCGCTGCTCGGCGTGCCAGCGCACCGCGCGGGCCAGCGTCCGCGCCTCGACGTCCTGGCCGATCCGGACCAGCTCGGCGGCCGTGGCCCGGTGGTCGACCCGCTCGATCTCCTGCTCGATGATCGGCCCCTCGTCCAGGTCGGCCGTCACGTAGTGCGCCGTCGCCCCGATGATCTTCACGCCCCGCGCGTGCGCCTGGTGGTACGGCTTGGCGCCCTTGAAGCTCGGCAGGAACGAGTGGTGGATGTTGATCGCGCGACCGGCCAGGCTGCGGCACAGGTCGTCGGACAGGACCTGCATGTACCGGGCCAGCACGACCAGCTCCGCGCCGTGCTCCTGCACCAGCTCCAGCAGCCGCGCCTCACCGGCCGCCTTCGACGCCGCGTCGCCGGTCACGACCGGCACGTGCACGAACGGCAGGCCGTAGAACTCCGCCAGCGGCTGCAGGTCGGTGTGGTTGGAGACCACCGCGCGGATGTCGACCGGCAGGTGCCCCGAGCGGTGCCGGAACAGCAGGTCGTTGAGGCAGTGGCCCTGCTTGGAGCACATCACCAGCGTCGGCAGCGGGACGTCGGCCGCCGACAGCGTCCAGTCGACGTCGAACCGGTGCGCCACGACCTCCAGGTTGGCGCGCAGCGCCTCCTCGCTGGCCGACGCGTCGAAGGCCACCCGCAGGAAGAACAGCCCCGTGTCCGGGTCCCCGTACTGCTGGCTCTCGGTGATGTTCGCGTCCAGGGCGACGAGGGCACCCGTCACCGCGTGGACGATGCCGGGACGGTCGGGGCAGGACAGGGTCAGGACCCTCGGGCGCGTGCTCACCCGTCGAAGCCTAGGCTGACCCCGTGTCAGAACCCGAAGCGGTAGCGCTCGCCGTGCAGGCTGGAGCCACCGTCTTCTCCGGAGAGAAGTCGACCCTCGTGCAGACCGGGCCCCGCCCGCCGGTGCCCGGCGGCTCGGGGCTGGAGCAGCTGCGCCGCGCCGCCGCGGCCCTCGAGCGCGCCGACCCCGACGTCGTCGTCGCCGGTGCCGTCCCCTTCGACCTGACCCGGCCCGGGTCCCTGCGCCTGGGCCCGGCCCGGACGGCGCCCGGCCCGCTGCCCCTGCCGCTGCCCGGCGCGCGCGGGCAGGTGACCGTGGCGCGCAGCCGCCCGGTGCCCCCGCCGTCGGGGTACGCCGACGCCGTGCGCGCCGGGCTGGCGCAGATCCGCGCCGGCCGGGTCGACAAGGTCGTCCTGGCCCGCACCCTGCAGCTGGAGGCCCTCGACGACTGGTCGATCCCCGACCTGCTGTCCGAGCTCGTCAGCCGCAACCCCTCGGCCACGGCGCTCGCCGTCCCGCTGGACGACCCCGCCGACCGGCAGGCCCGCTGGCTGGTCGGGGCGACCCCGGAGCTGCTCCTGCGCCGCCGCGGGCCCAGCGTCCTGCTGCGGCCCATGGCCGGGTCGATCCCGCGCTCGCCCGAACCGGACGAGGACATCCGCCGCTCCGACGCCCTCCTGACCTCCGACAAGGACCGCCGCGAGCACCGGTTCGTCGTCGACGCGGTCGTCGAGGCGCTGTCGCCGTTCTGCCGGACCATCACCGCCCCCGAGCCCGAGCTCGTGGCCACCCCGGCGGTCTGGCACCTGGCGACCCGCATCACCGCGCTGCTCAACGACACCGCCACCACGTCGGTCGACCTGGTCGCCGCGCTGCACCCGACCCCGGCCGTCGGCGGCTCGCCGCGGAAGGCGGCCCTGGAGGTCATCGGCGAGGTCGAGGGCCTGGACCGGGGCTGCTACGCCGGTGCGGTCGGCTGGCAGGACGTCCACGGCGACGGGGAGTGGGTCGTCGCGGTGCGCTGCGCGGAGGTGAAGGGCCGCACGCTGCGCATCTTCGCGGGCGCGGGCATCGTCGAGGGGTCCGACCCCGACGCCGAGGTCGTCGAGACCGCGGCCAAGATGCGCACCGTCCTGGACGCGGCCACCTCCCGGTAGCGGACGGGTGGAGCTCGTGGCCGCGGTGCGCCCGGCTGGGCTAACCTGGCCGGGCCGCGACTGGCGTCGAGGTGGGTCACCACCGGGGAGCGGCAACGGGCCCGTCGTCCTGCCGGGTGGGGGCCCGCCGTTCACGGGGTCGTCCGCCTGGGCTCCGCGTCGCCACCACCGCCCGCCGTACGAGGAGCGAACGTGACCGACGTCCAGCCCACCACCACCCCCGGTGTGACCGACCTGCCCCTGAGCGAGGTCGACCCCGAGATCGCCGCCGTGCTCGACGCCGAGCTCGGCCGTCAGCGCGACACCCTCGAGATGATCGCCAGCGAGAACTTCGCCCCGCGCGCCGTCCTCGAGGCGCAGGGGTCGGTCCTGACCAACAAGTACGCCGAGGGGTACCCCGGCAAGCGCTACTACGGCGGCTGCGAGCACGTCGACGTGGCCGAGGAGCTGGCCCGCACGCGCGTCAAGGAGCTGTTCGGCGCCGAGCACGCCAACGTCCAGCCCCACTCCGGCGCCACGGCCAACGCGGCCGCCATGCACGCCCTCATCCGCGGCGGCGACGGCATCCTGGGCCTGGAGCTGGCCCACGGCGGCCACCTCACGCACGGCATGAAGATCAACTTCTCGGGCCGGATGTACGACGTGTCCGCCTACGGCGTGGACCCCAAGACGTTCCGGGTCGACATGGACGTCGTGCGCGCCACCGCCCTGGAGGCGCGCCCGAAGCTCATCATCGCCGGCTGGTCGGCCTACCCCCGCCACCTCGACTTCGAGGCGTTCCGCTCCATCGCCGACGAGGTCGGCGCGTACCTCATGGTCGACATGGCGCACTTCGCGGGCCTCGTCGCCGCCGGGCTGCACCCCAGCCCCGTCCCGCACGCCGACGTGGTGACCTCCACCGTCCACAAGACGCTGGCCGGGCCCCGCTCGGGCGTCATCCTCAGCAAGGCCGAGCACGCCAAGAAGATCGACTCCGCCGTGTTCCCGGGCCAGCAGGGCGGTCCGCTCATGCACGTCATCGCGGGCAAGGCCGTCGCCTTCAAGGTCGCCGGCTCGCCCGAGTTCGCCGAGCGCCAGCGCCGCACCCTGGAGGGCGCGCAGATCGTCGCCGAGCGCCTCACCGCCCCCGACGCCGTCGAGGCGGGCATCTCCGTCCTGACCGGCGGCACCGACGTCCACCTCGTCCTGGTGGACCTGCGCGACTCGCAGCTGAACGGCCAGGAGGCCGAGGACCGCCTCCACGAGGTCGGCATCACCGTCAACCGCAACGCGGTGCCCTTCGACCCGCGCCCGCCGATGGTCACCTCCGGCCTGCGCATCGGCACCCCGGCGCTGGCGACCCGCGGTTTCGGGGCGGCCGAGTTCACCGAGGTCGCCGACGTCATCGCCTCGGCCCTCAAGCCGGAGTTCGACGCCGACGCCCTGCGCGCCCGCGTCGCCAAGCTCACGGCCGAGTTCCCGCTGTACCCCTCGGCCGGGTCGTTCGCGTGAGCGCCGTCGTCCTCGACGGGAGGGCCGCCGCGGCGGCCGTCAAGGCCGACCTGACCGAGCGCGTGGCCAAGCTGCGCGAGCACGGCGTCGTCCCCGGCCTGGGCACAGTCCTGGTCGGCGACGACCCGGGGTCGGCCAGCTACGTGCGCGGCAAGCACCGCGACTGCGCCGAGGTCGGCATCGCCTCGATCCAGGTCGAGCTGCCCGCCAACGCCACGCAGGGCGAGATCGAGTCCGAGATCGCCCAGCTGAACGCGAACCCGGACTGCACGGGGTTCATCGTCCAGCTGCCGCTGCCGCGGGGCATCGACGCCAACGCCGTCCTGGAGATGGTGGACCCGGCCAAGGACGCCGACGGCCTGCACCCGACGAACCTGGGCCGGCTGGTGCTGCGGGTGAAGGAGGAGATCACCTCCCCGCTGCCGTGCACCCCGCGCGGGGTCATCGACCTGCTCCTGCGCCACGACGTCCCCCTCGACGGGGCCGAGGTCGTCGTCGTGGGCCGCGGCGTCACGGTCGGGCGGCCCATCGGGCTGCTGCTGACCCGGCGTCACCCGAACGCGACGGTCACGCTGTGCCACACCGGCACGAAGAACCTCGACGAGCACCTGCGGCGGGCCGACGTCGTCGTCGCCGCGGCCGGGGTCCCCGGTCTGGTCACGAAGGAGAACGTCAAGCCGGGCGCCGCGGTGCTCGACGTGGGCGTCTCCCGGGTGTTCGACGAGGCGAGCGGCAAGAGCAAGCTGACCGGCGACGTCGCGCTCGACGTGGCCGAGGTCGCGGGGTTCATGGCCCCCAACCCCGGCGGGGTCGGGCCCATGACGCGCGCCCTGCTGCTGACCAACGTGGTCGAGTCGGCCGAACGGGCCGCGGGCCTGCGCTGAGCACGGGTGCCCGGCCCCTCCCGTCGGAGGGGTCGGGTACCGTCCGCGGGTGCCTGCGAAGAAGAAGCTGCTGACCGTCGCGACGGTCAACGTCAACGGCGTGCGCGCCGCCGTGCGCCGCGGGATGCACCCGTGGCTGGCCGAGCGCGACCCCGACGTCCTGCTGCTGCAGGAGGTCCGCGCCCCCGACGACGAACTGCGCAAGGCCCTGCCGGGGTACCCCCACGTCGCCCACACCGAGGCCGCCGCCAAGGGCCGCGCCGGGGTCGCGGTCGCGACGCGGGCCGAGTTCTCCGCCGTGCGCATCGGGTTCGCCCACGACCCGCACTTCGAGACGTCCGGCCGCTGGGTCGAGGTGGACGTCGACACCGCGATCGGGCCGGTGACCCTCGTCAGCGCCTACGTGCACTCCGGTGAGGTCGGCAGCCCGCAGCAGGACGACAAGTACCGGTTCCTCGACGCCATGGACGTGCGGCTGGCCGAGCTGGGCCGGGCCGCGCAGGACACCGGCCGCGAGGCCCTCGTCGCGGGCGACCTCAACGTCGGGCACACCGAGCGGGACATCAGGAACTGGAAGGGCAACCGCGGCAAGGCCGGTTTCCTGGAGGACGAGCGCGCCCACTTCGACCACTGGTTCGGGGACCTGGGCTGGGTCGACACCCAGCGCCGCGTCGCGGGGGACGTCGACGGGCCGTACGCGTGGTGGAGCTGGCGCGGCCAGGCCTTCGACCGGGACACCGGCTGGCGCATCGACTACCAGCTCGTCACCCCCGGGCTGGCGGAGCGGCTGCAGACGGTGCGGACCGACCGCGCCGCCAGCTACGCCGAGCGGTTCTCCGACCACGCCCCCGTCGTGGCGACCTACCGCGCCTGACCCGGCCGCCAGCGCTGGCGCACCCGGCCCCGCGGGAGCACCCTGGTCACCAGGGTCCAGCCGGCGGCCCGTCGACGACGGCGGCCCACGGCCGCGGCGGGAGGCGGCACGTGCGCGCCATGGTGTACCGAGGGCCGTACCGGGTCCGGGTGGAGGAGAAGGACGTCCCCCGGATCGAGCACCCGAACGACGCCGTCGTGCGCGTCGAGCTCGCGGCGATCTGCGGGTCCGACCTGCACCTGTACCACGGGCTCATGCCCGACACCCGCGTCGGGACGACGTTCGGGCACGAGTTCATCGGGGTGGTCGACAGCGTCGGCCCCTCGGTGCGCAACCTCGTCCCCGGCGACCGCGTGATGGTGCCGTTCAACATCTCCTGCGGGTCCTGCTTCTACTGCGCGCGCGGGATGCTCGCCAACTGCCACAACGTCAACCCGAACGCCACGGCCGTCGGCGGGATCTACGGCTACTCCCACACCACCGGCGGCTACGACGGCGGTCAGGCCGAGTACGTGCGCGTGCCGTTCGCCGACGTCGGTCCCGTCAAGGTCCCGGAGTGGATGCACTCCGAGGACGCCGTCCTGCTGACCGACGCGACGGCCACCGGGTACTTCGGCGCCCAGCTCGGCGACATCCGCGAGGGTGACGTCGTCGTGGTCTTCGGCGCCGGCCCGGTCGGGCTGGTGGCCGCGAAGTCGGCGTGGCTCATGGGGGCCGGGCGCGTCATCGTCGTCGACCACCTGGAGTACCGGCTGGAGAAGGCCAGGACGTTCGCGCACGCCGAGACGGTGAACTTCGCCGAGCACGACGACGTCGTCGTCCACCTCAAGCGGATCACCGACCACCTCGGCGCCGACGTGGCGATCGACTGCGTGGGGGCCGAGGCGGACGGCAACTTCCTGCAGCACGTCACCGGCACCAAGCTGAAGCTGCAGGGCGGTTCGCCCGTCGCGCTGAACTGGGCCATCGACGCGGTGCGCAAGGGCGCGACGATCTCCGTCATGGGAGCCTACGGCCCGGTCCCGAGCGCCGTGAAGTTCGGCGACGCCATGAACAAGGGCCTGACGCTGCGGATGAACCAGTGCCCGGTGAAGCGGCAGTGGCCGCGCCTGTTCGAGCACGTCCGCAACGGGTACCTGCGCCCGCGCGACCTCGTGACCCACCGCATCCCGCTGGAGGACATCGCGGAGGGGTACCACCTCTTCTCCTCCAAGCTCGACGGCATCGTCAAGCCGCTCATCGTCCCCACCGCCGCCTGAGGAGGCCACCGTGGCGTACTGGCCCCAGAAACCCCCGCTGCCCGAGACGAGCGAGCAGCTGCGCGCCCGCATCCCCGGCTGGGGCGTCGACCTGGACCCGAAGGACCGCCCCGCCGTCCCGCAGGAGGTGTTCGACCCGGCCGGCTACGGCGCGCACTGGGAGTTCCCCGACCGCCAGCCGGAGGGGTACGGCCCGCGCGAGCGGTCGGTCGAGCACGCGTTCCTGCCGCCGGTGTTCGGCACCACCGCCCCCCTGCACGGGGTGTCCGGCCGCATCCGGCGGTTCGCCTACGACCGGTTCAGCGAGGGCCGCAACGCGCACTGGCTGCTGCTCATCGCCGCCGACCGCGTCGACACGTTCGAGGGTCTGCTCACGGCCGCGGCGAGCGGGCGCCCCGACGACCCCGTCACCGAGAGCGGTGTCCTGGCCGAAGCCGGCCACCACCCGGTGGGCTCGCGGGCCGGCCGCGTCGACGCGCACCACCAGTGGATCGACCCGGTCGTGGTGGCCGGGCCGTGGGTGGCCGCCGCGGCGGGGGTGGCCGTGGCGGGGGCGGCGGTGGTGCGGCGGCTGACCCGGTAGGACCGCCGGACCCCAGCACTCAGGTCCCCAGTTCCTCCAGCGCCGGGAAGATCGCCTCCGACCACGTCGGGAACGCCCGCACGTGGTGCCGCAGCAGCTCCACGTCCAGCCGCGCCCGGACCGCCAGCGCCAGCTCGGCCCCCCAGGAGTCCGCGTCGGGGCCCACGCAGGCCGCGCCGACGAGGACCCCCGCCTCGTCGGCGAACAGCTCCACCGCGCCCGTCACGTCCCGCCGCCGGGACAGCCCGACGAGCGTGGCCCGCTCGACGTCCCCGACCTCGAACCGGGCCGAGCGCGCACCGGACGTCGCGCCCACGCAGAACACCGTCGGGTCGGTGTAGACGGCGCGGGGGACCGCGGAGTAGTCCGCGTCCCGGCCCCGGCCGAGCAGCTCGGCGACGACGGTGCGGGCCTGGTGGTTGGCGGTGTGGGTGTAGGGGGAGATCCCGGTGACGTCGCCCACGGCGTACAGCCCGTCGACGACCCGGCACCGGGCGTCGGTCCGCAGCGCCCCGGCGTCGGTCAGCCACCCGTCGGCCAGGCCGAGGCCGTCGGTGACCGGCCGGCGCCCGGTCGCCAGCAGCAGCCGGTCGAAGGGCAGCTCCACCCCCGACTCCAGCCGCAGCCGCTGCCCGTCGACGACCTCGGCGGCCGGGTCCCCGGTGTGCACGGCCACCCCGTCGCCGGCCAGCGCGGCGCCCACGACGTCACCCACCCACGGCGGTTCCCCCGACAGCAGGTGCGGTCCGCGCTGGACGAGCGCGACCTCGCTGCCCAGCCCCCGGAAGGCCTGGGCCAGCTCCACCGCCACCGGGCCGCCGCCCAGCACCACCAGCCGCCGCGGCAGGTCCGGGCAGGCCAGCGCGTCCTCCGACGTCCACGTCGGCGCCCCGTCCAGGCCGGGCAGCGGCGGCCGGACCGGTGAGCTGCCCGTGGCCACCACGACCGCCCCGGCCTCCACCACCTGGTCGTCGAGCTCGACCCGGCCCGGGCCGACGCGACGGGCCGAGCCCCGCACGACCTCCACGCCGTCCCCGGTCAGCTCCGCGGCCGCCGCGGAGTCGTCGCGGTGGGAGGAGGCCTCGTCGCGCACCGCCCGCGCCGCGACCCACGACAGGCCCGCGCGCGCCGACAGCAGCAGCGACTTCGCGGGGACGCAGGCCAGGTAGGGGCAGTACCCGCCGACCAGGCCCCGCTCCACGAGGGTCACGCGGCGACCGGCGCGGGCCAGCTCCTGGGCGACCATCTTCCCGCCCGAACCCGAACCCACGACGCAGACGTCGGTCGAAGTGATCACCTCGTGATGGTTCCCGAAGGATTGACCCCTCGCGCGCCGAAGGGGGGAGGCACCCGGGCCCGGCGGGTGCTGAGATGGGCCTGTGGACGAACCTGCGGCACTGGAGTGCCTCGACGTGGGGAAGCGGTTCGGGGCCGTGCAGGCCCTCGACGGGTTGACGGTGTCGATGACCGCGCCCGCGACCGGCCTGCTGGGCGCGAACGGGGCGGGCAAGTCGACGCTGATGCGCACCGCGCTCGGGCTCACCGCCCCCGACCGCGGGACCCTGCGCATCCTGGGCCTGGACACCGTGAGGGACCGTGCGGAGGTGCGGCGCCGGGTGGGGTTCATGCCCGAGCACCCGTGCCTGCCGAACGACATGTCCGCCCAGGACGTGTGCGTGTCGCTGGCCCGCCTGCGCGGCCTCGGCCGGCGCGACGCGGTGCGCCGCACCAGCGAGGTGCTGTTCGCGGTGGGCCTGGAGGAGGAACGGCGCCGGCCCGTGGGGACGTACTCCCTGGGCATGCAGCAGCGGACGAAACTGGCCCAGGCCCTCGTCCACGGGCCGGACCTGGTGCTGCTCGACGAACCCACCTCCGGGCTCGACCCGGCGGGCCGGGAGGAGATGCTGACCATCGTCCGGCGGTTGTCGACGGAACTGCGGATCCGCGTCGTGGCCAGTTCCCACGTCCTCGACGACATCGAGCGGACCTGCGACGAGGTCGTCGTCCTGCGTTCGGGGACGCTCGCGGCCCAGCGGCCCGTCACCGTCGGACACGACCCCTCCGGCCCGGCCGAGCTGCGGGTCAGCGGCGACGTCGGCGCCTTCGCCGCCGCGCTGGGGCCGCGCGTGGAACCCCTCGGGGTGCGGCTCGCGCCGACCCCGGCCGGTGACATCGGGATGAGTTCGAGCCCGGACGCCGCGCTGGACGCCGTGCGCGACCTGGCCGCCGAGCGGGGCGTCGGCGTCGAACGGCTCGTCCCCGCCGCGCGCGGGCTCGAGGACGTCGTCGTCGACGCGATGGCCGGGGGGACGCGGTGAACCCGGTGGGACCGGTGGGCGGGGCGCCCCGGGCGGTGCTGCACGACATCCGCTACTCGCGGTTCGCGGGGGCCCTGCGACCGCGGCGGTCGGCCGTGGCCAGTTTCGTGGCCAGCGGCATCCGCCGGCCGCTGGGCCTGCGGCGCAGCGCGAGCGCGAAGATCTGGCCGTTCCTGCTGCTGGGCGTGGCGTACCTGCCGGCGCTCGCGGTGGTCGCGGTGCCGCTGCTGGTGCCCGCGGTCAGCGTGCAGCCCACGGACCTCATCAGCTACGCGCAGCTGCTGGGCACGAACTCCGTCGTGCTGCTGGCGTTCGTCGCCACCTCCGTCCCCTCGATGCTCACCCGGGACCGGCGCGACCGCGTGCTGTCCCTGTACTTCGCGACGGCGCTGTCGTGGTTCGAGTACGTCGCCGGGGTGTTCCTGGCGGCCCTGGCCCTGCTGGCGATCATCGTGCTGGGGCCGTTGCTGGTGCTGTTCGTCGGGTCCATCGCGACGGCCGACGCCCCGTGGACGTGGTTCACCGACCACCTGGGCGACCTGCCGGGGATCGTCGGCGGCGCCGGGGTCGTGGTGCTGTTCCACGCGAGCCTGGCACTGGCGATCGGGTCGCTGACCGCCAAGCGCGTGTTCGCGGTGGGCGGCTACCTGGCCGTCGTGCTCGTCGGGCCGGCGCTGACGGGGGCCGTCGCGCTGGTCACCCGCGAGGACTGGCCGCTGGCGCTGGACCCCGCCAGCGGGCCCGTCCGGCTCGCCGCGTACCTGGCCGGGGAGGACCTGGCGAACCCCGGCTCGCTGGCGTGGGTGGTCTGGGTGCTCGTCGTCGTCGGGGGGCTGGCCGTCCTGGGCGGCCGCTACGCCAGGGGGAGCGACGCGTGAGCGCCATCGAGCTGGAGAACGTCAGCAAGTGGTTCGCCGACACCGTCGCGCTGTCCGACGTCAGCGTCCACGTCGACGCCGGGGTGACGGGCCTGCTGGGGCACAACGGGGCGGGGAAGTCGACGGCGCTGCAGCTGCTGGCCGGGGCGACCCGCCCCAGCCAGGGCACCGTCCGCGTCCTGGGCAGGGACCCGCACCAGGACCCGGCGGTCAACGCGGGCCTGGGGGTCGTCGCCGACGGCGAGGCCACCTGGGCGCACGCCACCGCCCGCACGCAGGTGGAGTTCCTGGCGCGGCAGCGGCGCGTGCGGGACCACCGCGCGGCGACGGCGGCCGTCCTGGAACGGGTGGGGCTCACCCACGCCGCGGACCGGCGCGTGGGGGGTTTCTCCAAGGGCATGCGGCAGCGGGTCAAGCTCGCCCAGGCCCTCGTGCACGACCCGCAGGTGCTGCTGCTGGACGAACCGCTCAACGGCCTGGACCCGGCGCAGCGGCGAGCGGACCTGGACCTGCTCGCGGCGCTGGGGGCCGAGGGCCGCACGGTCCTGGTGAGCTCCCACGTGCTGTCGGAGGTCGAGCGGATGGCCGCCCGCGTCCTGGTCGTCGTCAACGGCCGGCTGGTCGCCGAGGGGGAACCGGCGGGGATCCGGGAACTGCTCGTCGACCGTCCCCGCACGGTGCGGCTGGAGGGCGAGCGCGTCCTGGACCTGGCGGGCCGGCTCCTGGCCGAGGGGCTGGTGGAGTCGGTGCGGCGCGAGGGCGCGGGCCGCCCGGGCGTGCTCGTGGAGGCGCCGCGGGCCGTGGCGCTGGCCGAGGCGGTGCCGCGGCTGGCCCGCGAGGCGGGGGCGACCCTGCGGCGGGTCGAGGGCGTGGGGGAGGACCTGGAGAGCGTGTTCGCGCACCTGGTGCGCGCGGCGAGGGGAGCGGGACGATGAGCACGACGCTGTACGGGTTCTCGCTGCGGGGCATCCTCCTGCGGGGGCGGACGGCGGGTTTCGCGGTCCTGCCCGTGGTCGTGGCGGTCGTGGTGCTGGTCGTCATCGGCATCACCAGCGTCCCCAACCGCTACGGCGTGCAGAACACCTTCACGGGCAACCTGCTGACGGGCCTGGTGGTGCCGATCGTGGCGCTGGTGCTGGCGATCGGGGCGTTCGGCGACGAGCGCGACGCCCGGACCCTGCCGCTGCTGCGGGCCATCGCCCGTCCCCGCTGGCACACCGTCCTCGCGCGGTTCGCGGCGGCGTGGACGGCGACCGTCGTGGTGTCGCTGCCGGCCGTCGTCGCGTGCGCGGTGCTGGGGATCTCGGTGAACCAGCCGGCCGGGCGGGTCGTCGGCGGGGTGCTGCTGGCGACGGTCCTCACGTCGGGGGCGTACTGCGGGTTCTTCCTGCTGCTGTCGCTGCTGACCCGCCGGGGGTTGCTGGCGGGGCTGGCGTACCTGGTGCTGTGGGAGACGTTCCTCGCCGGGCTGGCCCCGGCCCTGCGCGGGTTGTCGATCGGCTCCTACGGGCGCCGGGTGGCCTCCGTGGCCATCCCCGGTGACGTGCCGCTGGGGACGGTGTCGTCGCTGGGGGTCACGGGCGCGTCGCTGGTCCTGGCCGGGATCACCGTGGTCGCCGTGGTCCTGTCGGCCGTGCGCCTGCAGCGCATGGACGTGTGAGCCCGGACCGGTCACCGCAGGGGCCCGGCCACCGCGGGACCTCGCGGTGGCCGGGCCCGGCCCGCGGGGTCAGAGGTCGCGCGCGGCGCCCTCGGCGGGCAGGGCGGACAGGAACCGCGGGGCGGTGAGGCCCTGCTCGGCGAACGCGGCCGAGACGGCCTCGGCGACGGCGCCGACCCGGTCGGCGGCCACGAGCGCGATGGCCGACCCGCCGAAACCCCCGCCCGTCATGCGCGCCCCGAGGGCCCCGTGCGCGCGGGCGACGTCGACGGTCAGGTCGAGCTCGCGGCAGGACACCTCGTAGTCGTCGCGCAGGGAGTCGTGGGAGGCGTTCAGCAGGTCCCCGATCTCCCCGGCCCGGCCGGCCCGCAGGAGGTCGGCGGTCCGGCGGACCCGGTCGATCTCGGTGACGGCGTGCCGCACGCGGCGGCGCAGCACGTCCCCGTCGAGCCGGTCCAGGGCCTCCTGGAGCCGGGCCGGGTCGACCGCGCGCAGGTTCGGCACCCCGAGGTCCCGCGCCGCGCGCTCGACGTCGGCGCGGCGCGCGCCGTACTCCCCGCCGGCGTGGGAGTGCGCGGCGCGGGTGTCGACGACCAGCAGCGCCAGCCCGGCCCCGGCGAGGTCGAGGGCGACCTGGGTGACGGTGTCGTCGTCGGTGTCGAGCAGGATCGCGCCGCCCTCGTGGCAGCGCAGCGACGCGGCCTGGTCCATGCCGCCGGTGGCGGCGCCCGCGACGGCGTTCTCGGCGAGCTGGCAGGCGGCGGCGAGCGCGGCCCGGCCGGTGTCGTCCAGCGGGGCCCCGGCCAGTTCCCCGAGGGCGACGGCGACGGCGCACTCCAGGGCCGCCGAGGACGACAGGCCCGAGCCGTAGGGGACGTGGCCGTCGACGAGGGCGTCGAAACCGCCGGTCAGGACGGGGTGGTCGAACCCCTTGCGGCGCATGGCCCACGGGACCCCGGCGACGTAGGCGGCCCACCCGGTGGGGGAGCCCTCGCCGACGTCGGCCAGGTCCAGGCGCACCTCGCCGTCCTCCTGCAGGGACCGGACCCGCACGGCGCCGTCGGTGCGGGGGCGCAGCGCGACGAACGTGCGGTGCGGCAGCGCCAGCGGCAGGCACAGCCCGCCGGTGTAGTCGACGTGCTCGCCGATGAGGTTGACCCGCCCGGGGGCGGACCAGACGCCCGCGGGGTCGGTCCCGTGGGCGTCGCGGAACCCCCGGGCCAGGGCGGTCGCGGTCGCGGGACGGTCGGGGGCGTCGAAGAACTCGGTGCTCACTGGGAAACCTCGCGGAGTCGGGCCGCCACCTTCTCGGGCGTCGTGTCGTTGATCCAGGCCGCCATGGCCGATTCGGAGCCGGCGAGGAACTTCACCTTGCCGGGGCCGCGCTGCACGCTGAACACCTGCAGGTGCAGCCGGAACTCCTCGCGCCCCTCGTGGGCGGGGGCCTGGAACCAGCCGGCGATGTAGGGCATCGGGTGGTCGTCGGGGTAGTACCGGTCGAGCCGGCCGAGCAGGTCCAGGTAGGCGCCCACGAGGTCGGCGCGCTCGGCGTCGGTGAGCGCCGCCAGGTCCGGGACGTCGCGGTGGGGGGCGAGGTGGACCTCGACGGGCCAGCGCGCGGCGGCGGGGACGTAGGCGGTGAAGTGCTCGGTGGAGAGCACGACGCGGTCCCCGGCGCGCCGTTCGGCGTCCAGGACGTCGCGGAACAGGTTGCGGCCCGTGGCCTCGCGGTGCTCGCGGGCCCGGCGCAGCATGGTCGCGGTCCTGGGGGTCACGAAGGGGTAGCCGTAGATCTGCCCGTGCGGGTGGGGGAGGGTGACGCCGATCTCCTCGCCGCGGTTCTCGAAGACGAAGACCTGCTCCACGCCCTCGGTCGCGTTGAGCGCCTCGGTGCGGTCGATCCACGCCTCGAGCACCGTCCGCGCGCGGTGCGGGGTCAGGGTCGCGAACGAGCCGCGGGTGTCGGAGGTGAAGCACACGACCTCGCAGCGCCCGGCGGCCGGGCGCGTGGGCCACAGCTCCTCGCCGTCGAGGAACCCGGCCTGCCCGCCGATGCGGTTCGAGAACGAGGGGAACCGGTTCTCGAACGCGACGACGTCGTAGCTGGAGTCGGCGATCTCGGTGGGGAAGCCGCCGGGGACGGTGGGGGCCAGCGGGTCCTGGTCCGGCGGCGGCATGAGGGTGCGGTCGTTGCGGTGGGAGGCCATGGCGATCCAGTCGCCGGTCAGGGGGTCGAACCGCACCTGGGAACCGCCGCGCAGGGTCTCGTCGGCGGGCGGCAGCGGCCGGTGGTCGACGGCGGAGCGGACGCGCTCGCCCGACAACCACGGTTCGGTGTCGTCGAAGTGGATCAGTTCCCGGCCGTCGGCCATGGCGACCGTCGTCTTGCGGAACGGGTGGGTCATCGGGGTTCCTCCAGGGGGGCGGCGATCACGAGCTCGCCGACGTGGTCGGCCAGGGCGGGGCGGTCGGCGGGGTCGAGGGCCCCGTCGGTGACGAGGACGTCGACGGCGTCGAGGTCGGCGAAGGAGGCGAGCCCGACGACGCCGTGCTTGGAGGCGTCGGCGACGACGACGACGCGGGCGGCGCAGTCCATGAGGGCGCGGTTGGTGTCGGCCTCGAGCAGGTTGGGGGTGGTGAGACCGGCGCGGACGTCGAGGCCGTGCACGCCGAGGAAGAGGACGTCGACGTGCAGCGCGCGCAGCGAGGCGCGGGCGACGGGGCCCACGAGGGCGTCCGAGGGGGTGCGGACGCCGCCGGAGAGCACGACCGTCCGGCCGGCGTCGTGCAGGACGTCGGCGACGCGGGGGGAGTTGGTGACGGCGGTGAGGTCGGTGACGGCGCGCAGCTCGGCGGCCAGGGCGACGGTCGTCGTCCCGGCCGACAGCGCGACGGAGGCGCCGGGTTCGGCGAAGCGGGCGGCGGCCCGGGCGATGGCCCGCTTGGCGTCGGTGCGCAGGGTCGACTTGGCGGCGAAGCCGGGTTCCTCGCTGGAGCGGCCCAGGGCGGCGGCGCCGCCGTGGACGCGGGCGACGAGCCCCTGCCGGGACAGCTCGCCGATGTCGCGGCGGACGGTCATCTCCGAGACGCCGAGCCGGTCGACGAGGTCGGCCACGCGCACACCGCCGTGCGCGCGGACCGCGTCGAGGATCAGCTCCTGCCGCTGATGGGCCAGCACCGGACGAGGATGCCCCGCCCCGCGCCCGAAGTCAACCAGGGTCGAACAGGACCGAACACAACCGCACAGGAACCTGGAGAGGGGCGACCCGGCGGCGGCTGGCAGGATGGAGGGCATGTCGGCTGAGGCAGCGCACACGGTCACCCAGGTCACCACCGCGTCGGGTCGCCCCCGCCTGCTGTCGGGCATGCAGCCCACGTCGGGCTCGCTGCACCTGGGCAACTACCTCGGCGCGCTGAAGCAGTGGGTCGCCCTGCAGGACACCCACGAGGCCCTGTACTGCGTCGTCGACCTGCACGCCCTGACGGTCGCCCCCGACCCCGCCGAGCTGCGCGAGCGCACCCGCTGGACCGCCGCGCAGTACGTCGCCGCGGGCATCGACCCCGAGCGCTCGGCGCTGTTCGTCCAGAGCCACGTCCCCGCCCACGCCCAGCTCGCCTGGGTCCTGTCCTGCCTCACCGGCTTCGGCGAGGCCGGCCGCATGACGCAGTTCAAGGACAAGTCCGCCAAGCAGGGCAGCGACTCCACCACCGTCGGCCTGTTCACCTACCCCGTCCTCATGGCGGCCGACATCCTGCTCTACCAGGCCGCCGAGGTCCCCGTCGGCGAGGACCAGCGCCAGCACCTGGAGCTGACCCGCAACCTCGCCCAGCGCTTCAACTCCCGCTTCGGCGACACCTTCGTCGTGCCCGAGCCCTTCATCCCCAAGGAGACGGCGAAGATCTACGACCTGCAGGACCCCACGGCCAAGATGAGCAAGTCCTCCTCCTCGCCCAACGGCATCGTCGACGTCATGGACGACCCGAAGGTCACCGCCAAGAAGATCCGCTCGGCCGTCACCGACACCGGCCGCGAGGTGCTCTACGACCCCGTGGAGAAGGCTGGGGTCTCCAACCTCCTGTCCATCCACTCCGCGCTGTCCGGGCGCACGATCGCCGAGCTGGAGGCCGACTTCGCCGGCCGCGGCTACGGGGACCTGAAGAAGGAGCTCGCCGAGGTCGTCACCGACGCCCTGGGCCCGGTCCGCGCCCGCGCCACCGAGCTCATGGCCGACCCCGGCGCCCTCGACGAGCTGCTGGCCGCCGGCGCCGACCGCGCCAACGAGATCGCCGAGCGCACGCTGGCCACGGTGTACGACAAGGTCGGCCTCGTCGGCCGCGCTGGTGGACGGGGCCGGTGACGTCAGGACGGGTCCAGGTCATCGGGGTCTCCATCCCGGTGCCCGAACCGCACGCCTCGGAGCTGACGGCCTGGCGCGGCGAGTTCGGCGACCCCCTCGCGCACGCCATCCCCCCGCACATCACCCTCCTGCCGCCCTTCGAGCTGGCCGACGCCGACCTCGACGCCGCCCGCGACCACCTCGCGGCCACGGCCGCGACGGGGACGCCGTTCGACGTGCACCTGCGCGGCACGGCGACCTTCCGCCCCGTCTCGCCCGTCGTCTTCATCCAGCTCGCCCGCGGCATCTCCGAGTGCGAGCTCCTGCAGGCCGCCATCCGCACCGGCCCGCTCGCGGCGGAGATCAACTTCCCGTTCCACCCCCACGTCACCGTCGCCCACGACGTCGACGAGGAGTCGCTGGACCGCGCCGAACTCGTGTTGCGCGACTGGGAGGCGACCTTCACCGTGAAGGGGTTCAGCCTCTACGAGCACGGCGCCGACGGCGTCTGGCGGCCACGGGAGGACTTCACCTTCCTGCAGTGAGGGGTGTGGCCCGACGTGAGCGGCGCCATCGACCAGGCCAAGAGCGCCGTGGGAACCGTCCAGCGCACGCTGCCGGCGCGGGCGTGGAAGAAGTACGGCGACGCGCGCGGCAACGTCCTGGCCGGCGGCGTCGCCTACTTCGCCTTCTTCTCGATCTTCCCCGCGCTCGCGGTCGCACTGACCCTGACCGGCTTCGTCATGCAGGGCACCCCCGAGCTGCGGGACTGGGTCGTGCGCAACCTCGTCGCGGGCCTCAACGACTACGTGCCCGGCCTCGTCCACGAGGGGTCCAGCCCCGCCGGGGGCGGCGGCAACGGCATCTACATCGACGACTACCTCAACTCCACGACGCTCACGTGGACGCTGCTGGTGTCCGTGGCCACCGGGCTGTTCACCGGCATCGGCTGGGTCGACGGCATGCGCCAGGGCGTGCGGGCGGTCTTCGGGGAGGACTCCGGCGGCGGCAACTTCGCCGTCGTCAAGCTGCGCGACCTCGGCGGCATGGCCATCATCGGCTCCGGGGTGCTGCTGTCCGTCGTCTCGGTCGTGGCGACCAACGCGGCGGGGGAGTTCCTGCTGGACGCCATGGGCTTCGAGCCCTCCACCTGGTCGCGCTGGCTGCTGGCCGCGCTCGGCTTCGCGGTCTCGTTCGTCATCGACACCCTGACCTTCCTGGCCGTCTTCCGCTTCCTGCCCGGGGCCGACGTGCCCCTGCGGGACCTGCTGCAGGGCGCCGTCCTGGGCGGCATCGGCATCGGCGTCCTCAAGCAGTTCGGCACGACCATCGCCAGCCGCAGCGCCGACGGCGGGGCCTTCGTCGGCTCGGCCGTCACCCTGGTGGTGCTGCTGGTCCTCATGAACCTCATCGGCCGCCTCGTGCTGCTGGCCGCGGCCCTGGCCGCCGTCCGGGCCGAGGACAACGGCTCCCTGCACCCCGACCTCATGGCCCAGGCCCGGCTCGCCGTGCCGCTGGGGCCGGAGGTGCCGGACGACCTGCGCCCCGGCGCGCCGCGGCGCCGCGTCCCGTTCCTGTCCGGGGTCGTCCTGGGCGTCGTCGGGGCGAGCGCGCTGAAGCTGGTGCGCCGCAGCGGCCGCTGACGAGGCGGCCGCGCCGGCCGCCGGTCCCGGGGTGGGAGGATCGCCCCGTGGTCCTGTCGAAGCCCGTCAGCTGGTTCCTCGTCCTGTTCGGCGTCTGGAGCTGGTTCATCTGGCCCAACTTCCTGCGCAACATCTGGGGCGACCCGCGCTCGTTCGACGACGGCGCCCAGCCGTTCCTCCTCGTCCACCTCGTGCTCGTCGTCGTGAGCCTGGTGCTGGGGACGGCGATCGCCGTCATCGGCGTCCGCGGGCTGCGCGGTCTGCGAGGATCGGCCCGCCGCCCCGGCGGCCACTGACCGACGGACGACCAGCGGGAGACACCGTGCCGAGCCCGAGCGCGCCGACCCTGAACTCCGTCGCGGCGCGCGCGGGGGTGTCCCGGGCCACGGCCGGGCGCGTCCTGGCCGGGTACGGCCGGGTCAGCGACGCGGCGCGGGAGGCGGTGCTGCGGGCCGCCGCGGAGCTGGCCTACGTGCCCAACCAGGCGGCGCGCTCGCTGGTGACCCGCCGCACCGGGTCGGTGGCGCTGGTCGTCGTCGAGCCGGTCGAGCGGTTCTTCGCCGACTCCTACTTCCCGCTGGTCCTCAGCGGGGCTCAGGCCCGGCTCGCCGAGCGGGAGGTCCAGCTCGTCCTGGTGGTGCTCTCGACCGAGCGCGAGCGCGAGCGCTTCGAGCGCTACGCCCGCGGCGGGCACGTCGACGGGGCGATCCTGGTCTCGGTGCACGGGCCGGACCCGCTGCCGCAGCACCTGCAGGACGCCGGCATCCCGGTGGTGCTGTCCGGGCGCCCCTACGACGAGGGCAGCACGGTGCCGTTCGTCTCGGCCGACAACGTCGGCGGGGCGCGCACCGCGACCCGCCACCTGCTCGAGCGCGGCTGCCGGCGGGTCGTCACCGTGGCCGGGCCGATGGACATGCGCGTGGGGCAGGAGCGGCTGGCGGGCTTCCGCACCGAGCTGCGGGCCCAGCACCGCCGCTTCAGCGCGGGGCTGGCCGAGGTGGGCGACTTCACGGCCGACGGCGGCCGGGCCGCGACGCGGGTGCTGCTGGAGCGCTGGCCGGACCTGGACGGGGTGTTCGCGGCCAACGACCTCATGGCCGCGGGAGCGCTGCAGGCGCTGGCGGCGGCCGGGCGGGCCGTGCCCGGGCAGGTGCGCGTCGTCGGCTTCGACGACGCCCCGCTGGCCGCGGCCGCGACGCCGCCGCTGACGACGGTGCGCCAGCCGGTGGTGGAGATGGGGCGGGAGCTGGCGGGCCTGCTGCTGGCCCTGGTCGACGGGGCGCCCGGGGTGGCCGACGTCGTGGTCCCGACCCAGCTCGTCGAACGCGCCACGTCCTGAGGCGCCGGTCCTGAGGTGCCGGTCCTGAGGCGTTGACACGGGGAACCCTCCGGGTCGATGCTGTGGGCATCCCTTGAGAGCGCTCTCACGGAGACAGCCCCATCGTGAGAGCGCTCTCACGGACCCCTGATCACCGTCGATCCGCCGCTCCGGCGAGGCCCGAGGAGTTCTCCCATGACCACTGCACGGCCCACCACGCGCAGCAAGGCCCTCGCGGCCGCCGCGACCACCCTCGTCGGCGCGCTGCTCATCACCTCCTGCAGCACCGCCTCCTCCGGCGCGAGCGACGCCAGCGCCTCCGACGGCAAGACCAACCTGACGGTCAGCCTCTTCGGGACCTTCGGCTACGAGGAGGCCGGTCTGTTCGACGAGTACGAGAAGCAGAACCCCGACGTCACCATCCAGTACGAGTCGACGCAGGGGGAGAACAACTACTGGCCGGCGCTGCAGACCAAGCTGGCCTCGGGCAACGGGGCCGCCGACGTGCAGGGCATCGAGGTCGGCCGCATCGCCGACGTCGTGGCCAACCAGGGCGACAAGTGGACCGACCTCAAGGGCACCCCCGCCGGTGACCAGGTCGCCAACTACCCCGAGTGGAAGTCGGCCGCCGCCACCACCGAGGACGGGAAGGTGCTGGCCCTGGGCACCGACATCGGCCCCATGGGGCTGTGCTACCGCAGCGACCTGCTCGGGCAGGCGGGTTTGCCCACCGACCCGGCGCAGCTGGCCGCCCGGCTGGGCAGCTGGGACGACTACCTCGCCCTGGGCCGGGAGTTCAAGGCCAAGGCGCCCGCGGGCACCGCCTGGATGGACTCCGCCGGCGGGTTCTACAACGCCATCGTGTCCACCGAGGAGGAGATCTACTACGACTCCTCCGGCGAGCTCGTGTGGGACAGCAACCCGGCCGTGAAGAAGGCGTTCGACACCGCCGCGACCGCGGCCGCCGAGAACCTCACGGCCAAGCTGGAGCAGTTCGAGGACCCCGCCTGGGACAAGGGTTTCGGTGGCGGCGCGTTCGCCACGATCGCCTGCCCGGCCTGGATGGTCGGCTACATCAAGGGCAAGGCCGGTGACGCCGGCGCGGGCAAGTGGAACCTCACCTCCCTGCCCGGCGGGGCCGGCGGGAACTGGGGCGGCTCGTACCTGGGCATCCCCAAGTCCAGCAAGAACACCGAGGAGGCCGCCAAGCTCGTGAAGTGGCTGACCGACCCCGAGCAGCAGGCCAAGGTCTTCGGCGTCGGCGGGAACTTCCCGTCCAACACGGGGGCGTTCGACCTCGTCTCCGGCGCCACCGACGAGTACTTCCAGGGCGCCCCCATCGGGAAGGTGTTCTCCGCCGCCGCCGAGGCCGCCCCCACACAGATCCTCGGTGAGGAGGACGCCGTCGTGAAGTCCTCCCTCGTGCAGTCCCTGCTGTCGGTCGAGACCAACGGCGTGAGCCCCGCCGACGCCTGGCAGGCCGCCTCGAAGGACCTCGCCAACCAGATCGGCTGAGGCCGAACCCCGGGGCGGGCGCCGCGCGCGGCGCCCGCCCCGGACCACCCCGCCGACCTCGCGAGGAGACCCGCGTGAGCACACCGAGCACGACCGCGCCCCCGGCCCCCGCCGGTCCCCGCGCGACCCCCGGACCCCGCCCGAGCCTGCGGTCGCGGCTGTTCCGCCTGGAGGGCGTCACCGCCCCCTACGCCTACGTCGCCCCGTTCTTCCTGCTGTTCCTCGCCTTCGGGCTCTTCCCCCTCGTCTACACGATGTGGATCAGCTTCCACCGCTACGAGCTGGGGTCGGACCCGGAGTGGACGGGCTGGGACAACTACACCTGGCTGTTCACCAACCCGAAGTTCTACAACGCGCTGCTCAAGACGATCACCATCGGCATCCTGTCCACCGTGCCGCAGCTGCTGCTGGCCCTGGGCCTGGCGCACCTGCTGAACTACCGGATGCGGGCGCGCAACGTGTTCCGCGTCTCGATGATCATGCCGTACGCGACCTCGGTGGCCGCCTCCACGCTGGTGTTCGCGCAGATCTTCGGCCGCGACGGCGGGCTGGCGAACTGGCTGCTGTCCCTCGTCGGGCTCGACGGGCTGGACTGGCGCAACGGCGACCTCAGCGCCCAGATCGCGATCGCGGTCATCGTCACGTGGCGCTGGACCGGCTACAACGCCCTCATCTACCTGGCCGGCATGCAGTCCATCTCCACCGACCTGTACGAGGCCGCCGCGCTGGACGGGGCGAACCGCTGGCAGCAGTTCGTGCACGTCACCCTGCCGGGCCTGCGCCCGACGATCCTGTTCACCGTCGTCGTCTCCACGATCGGTGCGACGCAGCTGTTCGGCGAGCCGCTGCTGTTCGGCGGGGTCGACGGGGGAGCGCTGAACCAGTACCAGACGCTGGGGCTGTTCATGTACCAGCAGGGGTGGGCGTTCGGCGCCCTGGGCCGGGCCGCCACCATCGCCTGGGTGACGTTCCTGCTCATCGTCGTCCTGGTCCTGCTCAACACCGCCCTCGCCCGCTGGCGGGACCGCGACACCGAAGGAGCCCGCCGATGAGCGCCACCACCGTCCGCGAGGCCGCCCTGGCCGCGCCGCCGCCCCCCGGTGGCCGGCGCCGGCGCTACCGCGCCCCCGACGCCGCGGGACCGGTGACGTACGTGCTGCTCGTCGTCACGGCGTTCCTGTTCATCGTGCCCTTCTACTACATGGTCGTGGCCGCCAGCCGGCCCATGGCGGAGATGAACACCTCGCCGCCGCCGTTCCTGCCCGGCCCCTACCTGTGGCAGAACATCACGACGGCGCTGGACCAGCAGGCCATCGGGCTGTCCATCGTGAACTCCCTCATCGTCTCCGGGATCACGACGGCCGGGACCCTGCTGTTCTGCACCCTCGCCGGGTTCGCCTTCGCCAAGCTCCGGTTCCGCGGCAAGAAGGCCCTGTTCGCCATCACCATCGGCACCCTCATGATCCCGCCGTCCCTCGGCGTGGTGCCCCTGTACAAGCTGATGTCGGACTGGGGCCTGGCCGGCCGCCTGGAGTCGGTGATCCTGCCGACCCTGGTCAGCGCGTTCGGCGTGTTCTTCATGCGGCAGTACCTCGTCCAGACCCTGCCGGACGAACTGCTGGAGGCCGCCAAGGTCGACGGGGCGTCCTCGACGCGCACCGTCGTCAGCATCGTCCTGCCCATCGCCCGCCCGGGCATGGCCGTGCTGGGCATGCTCACCTTCATGACGAGCTGGAACGACTTCTTCTGGCCCGTCATCACGCTGAACTCCACGACGCCGACGGTCCAGGTGGCGCTGAACAACCTGGGCAGCGGCTACGTCCCGGACACCTCGATCATCATGGCCGGCACCCTCGTCGGCACCCTGCCCGTCATCGTCGTGTTCCTGCTCCTGGGCCGGCAGATCGTCAGCGGCATCATCGCCGGCGCGGTCAAGGGCTGACCGTCCCACCCCTTCCCGAGAGGACCCCGTGACCACCACCGAAGACAACCCCACCGCCGTCGAGACCGCCGAGGGCACCGGGGCGCGCAGCTTCCCGCCCGGTTTCGTCTGGGGCACCGCCACGGCCGCCTACCAGGTCGAGGGAGCGGTGGCCGAGGACGGCCGCACCCCCTCCATCTGGGACACCTACAGCCACACCCCCGGCCGCGTCGCCGGCGGGGACACCGGCGACGTCGCCGACGACCACTACCACCGGTTCCGCGAGGACATCGCCCTCATGAAGCGGCTGGGGCTGGCCTCCTACCGGTTCTCCGTCGCCTGGCCGCGCATCACCCCGCAGGTGAGCGCCGACGCCCTCGGCCCGGTCAACGGGGCGGGCCTGGCGTTCTACTCGACGCTGGTGGACGAGCTGCTGGCCGCGGGCATCGAGCCGGCCGTCACGCTGTACCACTGGGACCTGCCGCAGGCCCTGGAGGACGCGGGGGGCTGGACGTCGCGCCGGACCGCCGAGCGGTTCGCCGAGTACGCCGAGGTCGTCGCCGCGGCCCTGGGGGACCGGGTGCGGACGTTCATCACCCTCAACGAGCCGTGGTGCTCGGCGTACCTGGGCTACGCCTCCGGCGTGCACGCCCCGGGCCGCACCGAACCGGCCGCGGCGCTGGCCGCGGTGCACCACCTCAACCTGGCCCACGGGCTGGGGGCGGCGGCGGTCCGCCGGGCCGCGCCCGGCGCGCGCGTCGCCCTCACCCTGAACCTGGCGTGGGTGCGCACCGAGGGTTCGCGCAAGGCCGACGCCGACGCGGTGCGCCGCGTCGACGGGCTGCAGAACCGGGTGTTCCTCGACCCGGTCCTGCACGGGAGCTACCCGGCCGACGTGCTGGCCGACACCGCCGCCGCGACCGACTGGTCCTTCGTGCACGAGGGCGACCTGGCGCTCATCCACCAGCCGCTGGACGTGCTGGGGGTGAACTACTACAGCCCGACCGTGGTGCGCGCCTGGGACGGGGCGGCCCCGCGGGCCGAGGCCGACGGGCACGGGAACAGCGCGCACAGCCCCTGGGTGGCCTGCGAGGACGTCGAGTTCCCCGAGCTGCCCGGCCACCGGACGGCCATGGGCTGGAGCGTGGACCCGCGCGGCATGACCGAGCTGCTGCTGCGCCTGCACCGCGAGCACCCCGGCCTGGAGCTGCTCGTCACCGAGAACGGCGCCGCCTACGACGACGTCGTCACCGCGGGGCAGGTCCACGACGTCGAGCGCACCCGCTACCTGCGCGACCACCTCGCGGCCGTGCTCGACGCCGTGGAGGCCGGGGCCCCCGTGACCGGCTACTACCTGTGGTCCTTCCTGGACAACTTCGAGTGGAGCTACGGGTTCTCCAAGCGGTTCGGCATCGTCCACGTCGACTACGCGACCCAGCAGCGCACCCTGAAGGACAGCGCCCTGTGGTACGCCACGGTCGTGGCGGCCAACGCGGTGCCGGCGGCGCTCAGAGGGTGACGGTGGAGCCGACCGGGACGATCTCCAGCGGCGTCCCGGTCAGCTGCTCGGTGAACTGCGACGTGCTCTGCTGACCGGGCTCGGAGAGCATGAGGTCGTGGATGGCGATGGCCCGCTGCGGCTTCACGGCGCGCAGGAAGTCGACGCCCTCGCTGAGCTTGGCCCACGGCCCGCTCGTGGGCACCAGCAGCGTCCGCACCTCCACGCCGGGCACCTCGTAGGCGTCGCCGGGGTGGAAGACCGTGCCGTCGACGAGGAACGCGACGTTCTCCACCGGCGGCAGGTCGGGGTGGATGGGGGCGTGCTGCCCGCCGAAGACGGTGACGGTGAAACCCGCCGCGTCGAACTCGTCGCCGGCGCCGACGTGGCGGACGCCCTCGACGGCGTCGGCCACGGAGCCGGGGCCGAAGACGGGCAGGTCGGGGCGCCGGGCCAGCTCGGCCCGCAGGGCGTCGGCGTCGACGTGGTCGGGGTGGTCGTGGGTGAACAGCACGGCGTCGGCGGCGGCCAGGAGGTCCGGCGTGTTCGGCGTGTAGGCGCCCGGGTCGATCAGCAGCGAGGAACCGCCCTCGGTGAGGACGACCGTGGCGTGGGTGTGCTTGGTGAGCTCCATGCCGAAACCCTACAGTCGAAACTGTTCAGTTGTCACTGAAGGTTTGCGGTAGCCTCGTCCCATGGACACCCGGGACCTCGCCCACGACCTGCGCCTGGTGTTCGGCGCGCTCGGCCGTTCCGTCAACGAGGACAACGCCCTGCCGCCCATCCGCTCCGTCGTGCTGGGCACCCTCGACCGCGAGGGCGCCATGACGTCCTCCGACCTCGCCGCCCGCCGCCGCGTACGCCCGCAGACCATGGCCGTCACCGTCAAGGAGCTCGTCGGGCTCGGCTGGCTCACCACCACGCCCCACCCCGCCGACGGGCGCAAGGTCCTGCTCGACCTCAGCGACGAGGGGCGCGCGGTGCTCCGGGCCGACCGCGAGGGCCGCGTCCGGCGCATCGCCGACGGCCTCCGGCAGCACCTGAGGCCGGCCGACCTCGACACCCTCGCCGACGCCGTCCACGTCCTCGCCCACCTCACCGAGCGGCTCGGCGGGTCGCTCGGCGAACCGCTCCTGACCGCCTCCCGCCCCCCGCGGGGGTGACCGGCGCCGCCGGTCCGCCCTTGCGCGACCGGCCGGGCGGCGGTTGGGTGGCCCCACAGCGCCGACACCGGTGTCGGCGCCCGTGAGAGGGGTCCCCGCCATGTCGACCACCACCGCGTCCGACCTCAGCGTCAACGGCGCCACGCCCAGCGGCAACCGGGCCGTCGCCTACCTCGGCCCCGGCCGGGTCGAGGTCCAGACCATCGACTACCCGACCTTCGAGCTCAAGGACGGCCCGGGCGTGAACCCCGCCAACGTCGGCCGCAAGGTCGACCACGGCGTCATCCTGAAGCTCGTCGCGACGAACATCTGCGGCTCGGACCAGCACATGGTCCGCGGCCGCACGACCGCCCCGCCGAACCTCGTCCTCGGCCACGAGATCACCGGCGAGATCGTCGAGGTCGGCCGCGACGTGGAGTTCCTGAAGGTCGGCGACCTCGTCTCGGTGCCGTTCAACATCGCCTGCGGCCGGTGCCGGAACTGCAAGGAGCGCAAGACCGGCATCTGCGAGAACGTCAACCCCGACCGCCCCGGCTCGGCGTACGGGTACGTCGACATGGGTGGCTGGGTCGGCGGCCAGGCCGAGTACGTCCTGGTGCCCTACGCGGACTTCAACTGCCTGAGGTTCCCCGACAAGGACCAGGCCATGGAGAAGATCCTCGACCTGACGATGCTCTCGGACATCTTCCCGACGGGGTTCCACGGCGCGGTCACCGCCGGCGTCGGCGTGGGGTCGACGGTGTACGTCGCCGGGGCCGGTCCCGTGGGCCTGGCCGCCGCGGTCGGTGCGCAGCTGCTCGGGGCGGCCGTCGTGATCGTCGGCGACCTGAACGCCGACCGGCTCGCGCGCGCCCGCAGCTTCGGCTGCGAGACCGTCGACGTGTCGCAGGGCGACCCGAAGGACCAGATCGAGCAGATCCTCGGGGTCCCCGAGGTCGACGCCGGCGTCGACGCCGTCGGTTTCGAGGCCCGCGGCCACGGGGCCGGCTCGGCGACGGAGGCCCCGGCGACGGTGCTGAACTCGCTCATGCAGCTCACCAAGGCCGGTGGAGCGCTGGGCATCCCCGGCCTGTACGTCACGGGCGACCCCGGCGGGGTCGACGAGGCGGCCAAGCGCGGTTCCCTGTCGCTGGACCTGGGCACCGGGTGGGCCAAGTCGCTGTCGTTCACCACCGGCCAGTGCCCGGTCATGAAGTACCACCGCCAGCTGATGATGGCGATCCTGCACGACAAGGTGCAGATCGCGAAGGCCGTCGGCGCGACCCCGATCTCGCTGGACGAGGCCCCGGCCGCCTACGCCGAGTTCGACGCCGGCGCTCCCAAGAAGTTCGTCATCGACCCGCACGGCATGATCAAGCGCTGACAATCTGCCTAGACATCGAGGAGTGGACTGGGCAGACTGCCCATCGTTCGACGCGCTACGGTGTGACCCGCACACTGACGTGCGTCGACGATGGGAGCTGCTCGTGTCCTCGGTGTTCCTCGACTCCTCGGCCGTGGTGCCGACCCTGCGTGAGCTCGCGGTGGAGGAGCGGTCCGCGCTCGCCGCCCTGGGCTCACGGGTGACCGCCGACCCCGTGACCGAACCCGAGGCCTTCGGCCGCCAGGCCCGGCTGCTCGCCCGCGAGCTGCCGCAGGGCCTGGCCGAGACCCTGTGGGCCTTCGAGGAGCGCGGCTCCGACTCCGGCGTGCTCGTGCTGCGCGGCCTGGACGTCGGGGACCTGCCCGCCACCCCGCCGGACAACACCGGCGGCGTCGGCGCGCGCACCCTGCTCGCCCGCCAGCAGGCCGTCGTCAGCCACGCCCTCGGGCACATGGTCGGCTACGCCGCCGAGGGCCACGGGCACCTGCTGCAGGACATGGTCCCCAACGCCCGCCTCGCCGCGACCCAGCAGTCGCAGGGCTCGCGCGTGGAGCTGGAGGCCCACACCGAGCAGTGCTTCTCCGACCTGCGGCCCGACTACGTCGTCCTGGGCTGCCTGCGCGGCGACGCCGACGCCGCGACCTACGCCTTCCGCGCCCTGGACCTGCTCGCCCACGTCGACCCCACCGACGTCATGGAGCTGTTCCGGCCGCTGTGGACGACCCTGGTCGACGAGTCCTTCGCCGACTTCCTCGACACCCGCGAGGTGCGCGGTCCGTTCCCGATCCTGTCCGGCGACGTCGACGACCCGACGATGCTCGTCGACCAGGACCTCATGCACGGCATCACCAAGCACGCGCAGGCGCTGCTCGAACGCGTGCTGGAGGTCTACGTCGCCCACCGGCACGCCGTCACCCTGCAGCCCGGCGACGTCCTGCTGCTGGACAACCTGCGCGCCATGCACGGCCGGTCCCCGTTCGCGCCGCGCTTCGACGGGACCGACCGCTTCATCACCCGCGGCTTCGTCGTCCGCGACCTGCGGCGCTCCCGGTTCGCCCGCCCCGGCGGCGGCCGCGTCGTGCAGGCCAGCTTCTCCTGACCCCTCGTCGGCGCACCCGCTGACCCCGGCGAGGGGTCAGCGGCGGCGGCGGTGGCCGCGGGCGGTCCAGCCCAGGTAACCCGTGAGGCCCGCCAGGGCCGCCCCGCCCACCGCGACCACCTTCGTCTCGTGCGGCTTCAGCCGCTCGGGGTCGGTGGAACCGAGGGTGGCGAGGGCCCCGATCCCCGCGGAGACGACGAGGCCGACGACGAGGCGGTTGCCGATCCGCTCCAGCCGCGCCACCAGCGGGTCCAGCTCGTCGGTCCGCAACGAGACGGAGATCCCGTCGCGGTCCAGGACGTCGAGGAGCCGGCCGAGCTGGCCGGGCAGCTCGACGCCGAGCTGGGCCACGTCGACCCCGGCCTGCCGGACGCGCTTGGCCAGCACGAGCGGGTCGAAGTGCCGCCGGACGAGGCGCCGCGCGTACGGGCCGAGGATGCGCCCGAGCTGGAAGTCCGGGTCCAGGCTCGCGCCGAGCCCCTCCGTCATGACGATCATCTTGACGACGAGGGCCAGGTTGCGCGGCAGGGCCAGGTGGTGCCGGCGCAGGATCTCCAGCACGTCCCGGACGATGTCGCCGACCTTGATGCGTCCCAGCGGCAGGCCCTCGTAGGTGCGCAGCAGGTGCGCGCAGTCGGTCGTCAGGCGCACCCGGTCGACGCGGTGCTCGGTGACGCCGATGGTCGCGAACGCCGCCGCGATCCGGGCGGGGTCGCGGCGGTCGAAGGCCGCCAGCAGCATCGCCAGGTGCTCGCGGGAGCGTTCGTCGACCTCCCCGACCATCCCGTAGTCCAGCAGCCCGATGCGTCCCGACGGCTCGATGAGGAAGTTGCCCGGGTGCGGGTCGGCGTGGAAGAACCCGTGCTCGAACACCATGTCCGCCAGCAGCCGCGTCGCGCGCGCGGCCAGCGCGGACCGGTCGATCCCGTTCTCCTCCAGCGCTGCGGTGTCGCTGATCTTCATCCCGTGCAACCGCTCCAGCGTGATGACGCGCGACGTCGTCGTCTCCCAGTAGACCTGGGGGACGCGGATGTCGGGGTCGCCGTGGAAGTTGCGCGCGAAGCGCTCGGCGTTGTGCCCCTCGGACAGGTAGTCCAGCTCGGCCCGGAGGGTGTCGGCGAAGTCCGTGGCCAGACCGACGACGTCGTAGTCGGCCGCCACCGACCAGCGGCGCGAGGCCTGGACGGCGAGGGTCCGCAGGATCTCCAGGTCGCCCTCCACCTCCTCGACGACCCCGGGGCGGCGGACCTTCACGACGACCTGCGTGCCGTCCTCGCGGACCGCGGTGTGGGCCTGCCCGATCGAGGCGCTGGCCAGGGGGTCGCGGCTGAAGTGGACGAACAGCTCCTCCGGGTCCGCGCCCAGCTCCTCCTCGACGGCGGCGCGGACGACCTCCCACGGCACGGGGCTCGCGCTGTCCTGGAGCTTCTCCAGCTCGCGCTGGAACGCGGGGGACAGCAGGTCGGGGCGGGTGGAGAGGATCTGCCCGATCTTGACGGCCGTCGGGCCGAGCTCCTCCATGACGAGCCGGACGTGCTCGGCGCGGGTGTGCCGTTCCCGTTCGCGGGGGTGGCCGAACAGGTCCCAGTCCGTGCGCACCCACCGCTCGAGCCCCAGGGCGTCGATGAAGTAGCCCAGGCCGTGCCGGGACAGGATCCGGCTGATCTGCAGGTAGCGGTCCTGGTGGCGCATGCGTCTCCCCGGTGTGGCCCTGCCCGCACTCTACGCAGGCGCGCGCAGCCGGTGGATCGCCACCTCGGCCGGCCCGGCGTGCGGCACCCGGTCCACCGCCCAGTCCCGCGCGGCCCGCGCGGTGAACTCGCGCGCGGCGGGACGGCCCGGGTCGGCGACCCACACCTGCCCGCCGGGGGCCACCAGCGCGGGCAGCGCCGTGAGGACCGTGCCGACCTGCGCGCGCTCGTAGAGGACGTCGGCGGCCACGACGAGGTCGAACGGCGGGTCCAGGGGCGCCGGGTCGGTCGTCCAGTCCCAGGCGCGCACCGCGAGGCGGGCGCCGTTGCGGGCGGCGTTGCCCTCCAGCAGCGCCACCGCGTCGGGGGTCCAGTCGGTCGCGGTGACGTCGTGCCCGGCCAGCGCGGCCCGCAGGGACGGCACGCCCAGGCCGCAGCCGAGCTCCAGCGTCCGCGTGCCCGGCGCCACCGCGGCCACGGCGTCGGCCAGGGCCAGCGCGCTCGGCCACAGCTCGGCCCAGTACGGCGCGAACCGCTCGTCGGCGTACGCCCGGGGCGTGAACAGCTCCTCCAGGTCGCGGGGCAGCAGCAGGTCCAGCGCCCGCCCGGCCACCGACAGCGAACGTTCGACGAGCTCCGGCACGCGGGGAGCCTACGGCCCGGGCGGGGGAGCGGGTCGCCGGGGACGACGAAGGGCCCGCCCGGGACGTCCGGACGGGCCCTGCGCGCGGTGGGTCAGAGCTTGCGGGCGATCAGCGCCTGCTTGACCTCGGCGATGGCGCGGGTCACCTGGATGCCGCGCGGGCACGCCTCGGAGCAGTTGAAGGTCGTGCGGCAGCGCCACACGCCCTCCTTGTCGTTGAGGATCTCCAGGCGCAGGTCCGAGCCGACGTCGCGGCTGTCGAAGATGAACCGGTGCGCGTTGACGATCGCGGCGGGGCCGAAGTACTGGCCGTCGTTCCAGAACACCGGGCAGCTCGACGTGCACGCCGCGCACAGGATGCACTTGGTGGTGTCGTCGAAGCGCTCGCGGTCGGCCTGGGACTGGATGCGCTCGCGGGTCGGCTCGGCGCCCTTGGTGATGAGGAACGGCATGACCTCGCGGTAGGCCGCGAAGAACGGCTCCATGTCGACGATGAGGTCCTTCTCGACGGGCAGGCCCTTGATGGGTTCCACGACGATCGGCTTCTTGATGTCGAGGTCCTTCAGCAGCGTCTTGCACGCGAGCCGGTTGCGGCCGTTAATGCGCATGGCGTCCGAACCGCAGACGCCGTGGGCGCAGGAGCGGCGGAACGTCAGGGTGCCGTCCTGCTCCCACTTCACCTTGTGCAGGGCGTCGAGCACGCGGTCGGTGCCGTGCATCGTGAGGTCGTACGTCTCCCAGTGCGGCTCGGAGTCCTTCTCCGGGTCGTACCGGCGCAGCTTCAGGGTGACGGTGAACGAGGGGATCTCGCCGGTGCCGCCCTGACCCTCGACGGGAGCCTTCCTGCCGGAACCGCTGCGAGCCGTCTCGGCCGACTTGGCCGACGCCGCTTCGGCGTTGGTCTCCTGCGGGCTCGTCTCGAACGTCGACATCAGTACTTGCGCTCCATCGGCTGGTAGCGGGTCTGGACGACGGGCTTGAAGTCCAGGCGCGTGGTGTAGGACCCGTCGGCGGCGGGCTCGCGGTAGACCATCGTGTGCCGCATGTAGTTCACGTCGTCGCGGTTGGGGTAGTCCTCGCGGAAGTGGCCGCCGCGGGACTCCTTGCGCTCCAGGGCACCCAGGCACATGGCCTCGGCGAGGTCGAGCAGGAAGCCCAGCTCGAGACCTTCGAGGAGGTCGAGGTTGAACCGCTTGCCCTTGTCCTGGACGGAGGCGCGCGAGTACCGCTCCTTGAGCCGCTCGATGTCGGTGAGGGCCTGCTTGAGGGTGGCCTCGGTGCGGAACACCTGCGCGTTGGCGTCCATCGTCTCCTGCAGCTCGCGCCGGATGTCGGAGACGCGCTCGCCCTGGGGGCGGTCGCGCAGCTCGGCCATCCAGTTCACGACCGGGACCTCCGAGCCCTCGGGCACGGCGATCCACTCGGCCTTGTTCGCGTACTCCGCGGCGGCGATGCCGGCGCGGCGGCCGAAGACATTGATGTCGAGCAGGGAGTTGGTGCCCAGCCGGTTCGAGCCGTGCACCGACACGCAGGCGACCTCCCCGGCCGCGTACAGGCCGGGCACGACGCGGGTGTTGTCCTGCAGCACCTCGGCGTCGACGTTCGTCGGCACGCCGCCCATCGCGTAGTGCGCGGTGGGGTAGACCGGGACGGGCTCGGTGTACGGCTCGACGCCCAGGTAGGTGCGGGCGAACTCGGTGATGTCGGGCAGCTTGGCGTCGATGTGCGCCGGCTCCAGGTGGGTCAGGTCGAGCAGGACGTAGTCCTTGTTCGGCCCGGCGCCGCGGCCCTCGCGCACCTCGTTGGCCATCGACCGGGCGACGATGTCGCGCGGGGCGAGGTCCTTGATGGTGGGGGCGTAGCGCTCCATGAACCGCTCGCCGTCGGCGTTGCGCAGGATGCCGCCCTCGCCGCGGGCGGCCTCGGACAGCAGGATCCCCAGGCCCGCCAGGCCGGTCGGGTGGAACTGGAAGAACTCCATGTCCTCCAGCGGCAGGCCGCGGCGGTAGGCGATGGCCATGCCGTCGCCGGTGAGGGTGTGCGCGTTCGAGGTCGTCTTGTAGACCTTGCCCGCACCGCCGGTGGCGAGCACGACCGACTTGGCCTGGAAGACGTGGATCTCGCCGGTGGCCAGCTCGTACGCCACGACGCCGGCGATGCGCTGGTCGCCGGGGGTGCCGATGCTCGGCGGGGTCCGCAGGCCGGGCTGGTCGGCGGCGCCCTCGATCTCGGTGCCCGTCTTCGCCTCGGTGGTCGGGACGAGGAGCAGGTCCAGGACGTAGAACTCGTTGAAGAACTCCACCTCGTGCTTGACGCACTGCTGGTAGAGGGTCTGCAGGATCATGTGACCGGTGCGGTCGGCGGCGAAGCAGGACCGGCGCACGGGGGACTTGCCGTGGTCGCGGGTGTGCCCGCCGAAGCGGCGCTGGTCGATCTTGCCCTCGGGCGTGCGGTTGAACGGCAGGCCCATCTTCTCCAGGTCCAGGACCGCGTCGATGGCCTCCTTGCACATCACCTCGGCGGCGTCCTGGTCGACGAGGTAGTCACCGCCCTTGACGGTGTCGAAGGTGTGCCACTCCCAGTTGTCCTCCTCGACGTTGGCCAGCGCGGCGCACATGCCGCCCTGGGCCGCACCGGTGTGCGAGCGCGTCGGGTAGAGCTTGGTGAGCACGGCCGTGCGGGCCCGCTGGCCCGATTCCAGGGCCGCGCGCATCCCCGCGCCGCCCGCGCCGACGATGACGACGTCGAACTGGTGCGTCTGCATGGTGCTGCTCCCGTTCTCGGATCAGGTGTTGGGGCTGGTGACGGTGGGCACGTCGTCGATCGCCGGGCGGCACACGTCCAGCGTCGAGCTCGGGTCCGCGCACGGGTCGAAGGTGAAGATCACCAGGGTCCCGACGACGATGACGACGACGGTCGCCAGGTACAGCGCCATCTTCAGCCAGAACCGCGTCCGGTCGCGCTCGGCGTAGTCGTTGATGATGGTGCGCACGCCGTTGGTGCCGTGCAGCTGGGCCAGCCACAGCATCAGCAGGTCCCAGACCTGCCAGAACGGGCTGGACCACTTCCCGGCGACGAAACCCCAGTCGACCTGGTGGATGCCTTCGCCCGTCATGAGGTTGACGAACAGGTGCCCGAAGACCAGGACGATGAGGACGACGCCGGACATGCGCATGAACAGCCAGCCGTAGAGCTCCCAGTTGGTCCGGGTCGGCTTGTTGCGCTTGTAGGGGGAGCGGGGGGTCTCCAGGGCGGGGGCGTAGCTGCCGCCGGGGGTCTGATCGGTGCTCACGGCGCGCGGCCCCTCAGTGCGTGAAGACGATGGTCAGGTGGCGGACGAGGAAGGGCACCATGAGGACGACCCAGACCGCGACGACGCCCCAGAACAGCTTGCGCTGGTGCTTGGTGCCGCCGGACCAGAAGTCGACGAGGATGATGCGGACCCCGTTGAGCGCGTGGAAGACGACGGCGCCGACCAGGCCGGCCTCGCCCAGGCCCATGACGGGGTTCTTGTACTGGCCGATGACCCCGTTGTAGACCTCGGGGGAGACGCGCACCGTCGCGGTGTCCAGCACGTGCACGAAGAGGAAGAAGAAGATCAGCACGCCGGAGATGCGGTGCATCACCCAGGACCACATGCCCTCGCGGCCGCGGTAGAGGGTTCCTGCGGGTCGGATCCCCTGCGTGGTCCTCCCGGCGGGTGCGCCCTGTCCGGGTGGGGTCAGGCTCGTGGCCACCAGCGTCCTCCTCGAGTGCTCCTCGACGCCGGGTCCACCGGAGCTACGGCGCGCGGGCGGCGGCGTCTGGCACCCACTGTAGGCGCGCGGGCACGCCGGAGGTGCCCCACGGGGAGCCGGTGGGGCATTTGTGATGAAGGACTCACGGCGCCGTGAGGCCCAGGTCACGCAGGCGAGCCTCACCTACCGTGGACCACGGGACGGGTCCCGCGCAACCTCCTACGCCGTGTCGGAGACGCGGGTGGCCCGAACGTGGCGCAGATCACGTCCAGCCGCCCGAACGGGGTCCTCGGGGGCTCCTGCGGCGCGGGCCGCACCGGTAGGTTCCGGGCCATGACTGACGGTGCGCGCAGCAACGGTCCCGGCTCCTGGTCGGCGTGGTCGGACGACGACCTCGAGGACGCCCAGATCGACCTGTCCGACTTCCACGCCGTCGTCCCGGCCGGTGGTGCGGGGACCCGCCTGTGGCCGTTGTCGCGCAGCGACCGCCCCAAGTTCCTGCTCGACCTGACCGGCCGGGGGCGCACGCTCCTGCAGCAGACCTGGGACCGGCTGCTGCCGCTGGCCGGCGCCGACCGGCTGCTGGTCGTCACCGGCCGCTCCCACGCCGACGCCGTCTCCGCCCAGCTCCCCGAGCTGCCCGCGGCCAACGTCCTGCGCGAGCCGTGCCGGCGCGACTCCGCCGCCGCCATCGGCCTGGCCGCCGCCGTCCTGGTCCGCCGCGACCCCGACGCGGTCCTGGGCTCCTTCGCCGCCGACCACAACATCTCCGGCCGCGACGACTTCGAGAGCTCCGTCGAGGAGGCCGTCGTCACCGCCCGGCGCGGTTTCGTCGTGACCATCGGCATCGCCCCCTCCCACCCCGCCACCGGCTTCGGGTACATCCGCCTCGGCAAGCGGCTGCGGCTGCAGGGGGCCCCCAACGCCCGCCGCGTCGTGCAGTTCAAGGAGAAGCCCGACGCCCGCACCGCCTCGGCGTACCTGTCGACCGGGGACTACCGCTGGAACGGCGGCATGTTCGTCGCCCGCGCCGACGTCCTGCTCGAACTGCTCGCCGCGCACGCCCCGGCGCTGCACGCCGGGCTGGAGCGCATCGCCGACGCCTGGGACACCCCCCAGCGCGACGCCGTCCTGGAGGAGCAGTGGGCCGCCCTGCCGGCCATCGCCATCGACCACGCGGTGGCCGAGCCGGCCGCCGAGGAGGGCCGCGTCGCCGTGGTCCCGGCGACCTTCGGGTGGGACGACGTCGGGGACTTCTCCTCCCTGGCCGAGCTGCTGCCCGCCGACGTCGACCAGCCCAAGGTGCTCGGGGACGCCTCCCTCGTCCTGACCGAGGGGGTCGCCGGCGGCCTCGTCGTCCCGGCCAACGACCGCGTCGTGGCGCTGCTCGGGGTCGACGACCTCGTCGTCGTCGACACCCCCGACGCGCTCATGGTGACGACGCGGGCGCGCGCCCAGGAGGTCAAGAAGCTCGTGGAACGGGCCCAGGAGGCCGGGCACGACAAGGTCGTCTGAGCGTGCCGCGGGGTGAGGTCGGCGGCACGGGTCCGGCGCGGGTAGCGTCGGGGAACGTGACCAGCGACACGAGCACCCCGCGGACCGCGGCCGGTCCGGGCGAGCTCGCCGAGCGGATCGCGGACCTGGTCGTCAGCCACGAGCCGACGGCCCGGGCCCTGCGCCGCGAGCTGCACGCCCACCCCGAACTGGCCCGCACCGAGCACCGCGCGACGGCCCGGGTCGCCGAGCTGCTCACCGGCACGGGCGCGCACGTCAAGCTGCTGCCCGGCACCGGCCTCATCGCCGACGTCGGCCCCGCCGGTCCCCGGGTGGCCGTGCGCGCCGACCTCGACGCCCTGCGCACCCCGGAGTCCACGGGCCTGCCCTACGCCTCCACCGTCCCCGGCGTCGCCCACGCCTGCGGCCACGACGTGCACACCGCCTCCGTCCTCGGGGCCGGGCTCGTGCTGGCCGACCTCGCCCGGACGGGTGATCTGCCGCACGGCGTCCGGCTGGTCTTCCAGCCCGCAGAGGAGGTCATGCCCGGCGGGGCGATCGACGTCGTGGGGGCCGGGGCCCTGGAGGACGTCGCGGCCATCTACGGCCTGCACTGCGACCCGACCCTGGACGTCGGGACCGTGGGCCTGAAGGCCGGGCCCATCACCTCGGCCTCCGACCACGTGACCGTCCGGCTGCACGGCACCGGCGGGCACACCTCGCGCCCGCACCTGGCCGGCGACCTCGTCTTCGCCCTCGGTCAGGTCGTCACCCAGCTGCCCGCGGTCCTGGCCCGCCGCGTCGACCCCCGCGCCGGGGTGAACCTCACCTGGGGCGCCGTCCACGCCGGGGACGCCCCCAACGCCGTCCCCGCCGAGGGCTACGCCTCGGGGACGTTGCGCTGCATGGAGACCGAGGCGTGGCAGCACGCCGGCGAGCTCGTCGAGGACGTCGTGGCCGACCTCGTGCGGCCCTACGCGGTGCGCGCCGAGGTCAGCCTCGTGCGCGGGGTGCCGCCGGTCGACAACGAGGTCCACTCCACCGCGGCCCTGGAGGCGGCGTCGCGGGCGCTGCTGGGGGAGGACGACGTCCTGCCGACGCGGCAGTCCCTCGGCGGGGAGGACTTCGCCTGGTACCTGCACCACGTGCCCGGCGCGATGGTCCGGCTGGGGACCCGCACCCCCGGCGGCCCCACCTACGACCTGCACCGCGGGGACTTCGCCCCCGACGAGTCGGCCATCGCCGTGGGGATGGGGGTGCTCGCGCTGACCGCCGCGTCAGCGCGCGCCCTGCCCGCCCGCCCGCCCGCGCACTGACCGCTCGCGAGGTCTCGATCTGGACAACCTGCCCGCCCGGACGGGCGGAGGAGACGATTTCGCACACTACGATGACGGCGCGTTCGCACCAGCGCGTGCCGGAGGCGAAGCATCGACGCGAACACCCCGACCTGGAGGACATCCACATGAAGACGATCCACCGCTTCGCCCCGGTGGCCGCCGTGGGCGTGGCCGCCCTGCTGCTCGCCTCCTGCGGCAGCCGGCCGACCGAGGGCTCGGGGTCCACCGAGAGCGCGGCCGGCGGGTCCGGCGACGCGTTCAAGGCCTGCATGGTCCTGGACACCGGCGGTGTCGACGACCGCTCGTTCAACCAGTCCTCCTACGCCGGTTTCGAGGCCGCCAAGGAGGAGAACCCGAACATCGACATCTCCTACGTCGCCTCCAACAGCGACGCCGACTACGTCCCCAACCTGACCGCCGAGGTCGGCAAGGGCTGCGGCACCGTCGTCGCCGTCGGCGGCCTGATGTCGGACGCCGTCAAGGAGGTCGCGGCGCAGAACCCCGACCAGAAGTTCGCCGAGATCGACTCCGCGCCCGTCGCCGACAACGTCTACGGCTTCGAGTACAACACCGTCGAGGGCGGTTTCCTCGGTGGTTACCTCGCCGCGGGCATGACCAAGACGGGCACCGTCGGCACCTGGGGCGGCCTGAACATCCCGCCGGTCACCATCTACATGGACGGCTTCTGGGAGGGCGTGCAGTACTACAACCAGCAGAAGGGCAAGAGCGTCAAGGTCCTGGGCTGGGACGAGAAGAACCCCAGCGGCGGCACCTTCTCGAACTCCTTCACCGACCAGGCCGCGGGCCGGTCCATCACCGAGACCCTCGCCTCCCAGGGCGCCGACGTCGTCATGCCGGTCGCGGGCCAGTCCGGCCTGGGCGCCGGGGCCGCGGCCGAGGCCGCGGGCGGGTCGCTGAACCTCATCTGGGTCGACACCGACGGCTGCGTCAGCGCCGAGCAGTACTGCAAGTACTTCATCTCCTCGGTGACCAAGAACCTCACCGACGCCGTGAAGGACTACGTCCTCAAGGCCGCCGACGGCGACGCCCCCACCGGCGCCTACGTGGGCAACCTGGAGAACGAGGGCACCGGCCTGGCGCCGTTCAACCAGTTCGACGCGCAGGTCCCGGCCGAGCTGAAGACCGAGCTGGACACCGTCAAGCAGGGCATCATCGACGGCAGCATCGAGATCACGTCGCCGAGCGCCATCAAGGCCAGCTGAGACGACGACGAGGGCGACGAGGGGAACGCAGCGCACGTGCAACTCGAACTCAAGGGCATCACGAAGCGCTTCGGGCCCCTCGTCGCCAACGACTCCATCGACCTCGTCGTCCGCGAGGGTGAGATCCACGCCCTCCTCGGCGAGAACGGGGCCGGCAAGAGCACGCTGATGAACGTGCTCTACGGCCTGTACACGCCCGACGAGGGGCAGATCCTCGTCGACGGCGAACCCGTGGAGTTCTCCTCCCCGGGCGACGCCATGGCCGCCGGGATCGGCATGGTGCACCAGCACTTCATGCTCGTCCCCACGTTCACCGCCACCGAGAACATCGTGCTGGGCGCCGAGCTCACCACCGGCGGCGGCTTCCTGGACCGCCGCCGCGCCCGGCAGCGCGTGGAGGAGACCTCCCGGCGCTTCGGCCTGCAGATCCCGGCCGACACCCTCGTCGCCGACCTCGCCGTCGGCGTCCAGCAGCGCGTCGAGATCGTCAAGGCGCTCCTGCGCGACGCGAAGGTCCTCGTCCTGGACGAACCCACGGCCGTGCTGACCCCGGCCGAGACCGACGACCTCATGCGCGTCATGCGCGAGCTCGCCGACGCGGGCACCTCCATCGTGTTCATCACGCACAAGCTGCGCGAGGTCAAGGCCGTCGCCGACCGCATCACCGTCATCCGCCGCGGCAGGGTCGTCGGGGAGGCCTCCCCGCAGGCCTCCCCCGAGGAGCTCGCGGCGCTCATGGTGGGCCGCGACGTGCGGCTGCGCGTGGAGAAGCAGGACGCCGAACCCGGCGGGACCGTCCTGCAGGTGGCGGGCGTCCGCGTCGTCGACCCCTCCGGGACGGTGCTGCTGGACGACATCGACCTCGACGTGCGGGCCGGGGAGGTGCTCGCGATCGCCGGCGTCGACGGCAACGGCCAGACCGAGCTGACGCGCAGCGTCGTCGGCCTGCAGGCCGTGGAGTCCGGGTCCGTGCGGATCGCCGGCACCGACGTCACGGGCCGCGGCATCGCCGACGTGCTGGGCCTCGGCGTCGGGTACGTGCCGGAGGACCGGCTGCACGACGGGCTCGTCGGGTCCTTCAGCATCGCCGAGAACCTCGTGCTGGACCTGGTGGACTCACCCGCGTTCGCCACCGGCCCGACCGTGAACCGCGAGGCCGTGCGGCGCAACGCCGCCGAGCGCATCGCCGAGTACGACATCCGCACCCCCTCCGCGCAGGCCGCGGCCTCGACGCTGTCGGGCGGCAACCAGCAGAAGGTCGTCCTGGCCCGGGAGATGTCCCGCCCCCTGAAGCTGCTGGTCGTGGCCCAGCCCACCCGCGGCGTGGACGTCGGCAGCCAGGAGTTCGTGCACCAGCGCATCGTCGCCGAACGGGACCGGGGCGCGGCGGTGCTGCTCGTGTCCACCGAGCTCGACGAGGTCCGCGCGCTGGCCGACCGGATCGTCGTCATGTACCGCGGGAAGATCGCCGGCGAGGTCGGGCCGGAGGCGACGCAGGAGGAACTGGGGCTGCTCATGGCGGGCGCCACCACGGGGAAGGGACACGCGTGAGTTCGACCTCGGTCGAGAAGGAGGCCCCGGCCGGATCGCCGGGGGCGCGGCGGCGCCGGCTGCAGTGGGGCGGCAGCTGGCTCGTCACGGTGTTCGCCGTCGTCGGCGCGTTCGTCGTCGGCGCGGTCCTCATCGTCATCGGCGACGAACCGTCCCGGCGCAGCGCCGGGTACCTGTTCAGCTACCCGTGGGACTTCCTGGCCAACGTCTGGTACTCCGTCCGCGACGCCTACCTGGCCCTGCTGCAGGGCGCGGTCTACAACCCGAACTTCTCCGGGGTCACCGCGCTGCGGCCGATCTCGGAGACGCTCGTCAACGCGACCCCGCTGGTCCTGGCCGGGCTGGCCGTGGCGCTGGCCTTCCGGGTGGGCCTGTTCAACATCGGGGCGCAGGGGCAGATCATCGTCGGCGCCGTCGCGGCGGCCTGGGTCGGTTTCGCCCTCGACCTGCCCGTCGTGCTGCACCTCCTCGTCGCCCTCGTGGCGGGGGTCGCCGGTGGGCTCGTGTGGGGCGGGGTCGTGGGCCTGCTCAAGGCCCGCACCGGGGCCCACGAGGTCATCACGACGATCATGCTGAACTACGTCGCCGTCAACCTCCTGACCTACCTGCTGTCCGTCCACGGCTTCCAGCGCGCGCCGTACACGCAGGCCATCTCCGAGCAGGTCGCGGGCACGGCCGTGCTGCCCAAGCTGCTGGGGTCCTCGCTGCGCGTGAACCTGGGCCTGCTGCTCGCGGTGCTGGCGGCCGTCTTCGTCTGGTGGCTGTTCGACCGGTCCCGGCTGGGCTTCCGGCTGCGGGCCGTGGGGGCCAACCCCGACGCCGCCCGCACGGCCGGCATGGACGTGGGCCGCCTGCAGGTCGTCTCGATGGCGCTGGCCGGTGGGCTCGCCGGGCTCGCCGGGGCCACCCAGGTCCTCGGCGTCACCGGCAGCGTCACCGGCAGCGTCGCCGGGAACATCGGCTTCGACGCCATCACGGTCGCCCTCCTGGGGCGGAACAACCCGTACGGGATCATCGCGGCCGGGCTGCTGTTCGGCGGGATGCGCGCCGGGGCCGTGCAGATGCAGTCCGTCACGGGTGTCCCCGTCGACCTCGTCGGGGTCCTGCAGGCCCTCGTCGTCCTGTTCATCGCCGCCCCGGCCCTGGTCCGGGCGGTGTTCCGCCTGCGTTCCGGCGGTGGCGCCGGGGTCGGTTCCGAGCTGGCCGGGGGGTGGACCCGTTGAGCGCGCCCGTGAGCCCCGAGACCCCCGCCGCGGTCGTCCAGCTGGACCACGTCGAACCGCCCGTCAGCCTGCGCAAGCGGGTCGTCACGGGGGTGCTGCTCGTCGTCGTCGGCCTCGTCACCGTGCTGGGCTGGGGCCTGGGGTCCGGAGCCGCCGACGCCACGTTCCGCTTCGGCGGCGGCTCGTCGGTCACCCTGCCCGACCTGACCGTCCCCGGCACCGTCACCCCCGTCGTGCTCGGCGCCGTCGTCGTGCTGCTCGGGCTGTTCCAGCTGGCGAAGGGGTTCCGCGCCCGGCGCGGTCCCGCCGTCGTCGCCGTGACGCTGCTGTGCTTCGTCGTCGCCTTCCTGTGCTGGGTCATGTCCGGCCAGGACGCGCAGTCGATGGACCTCGTCAAGCTCCTGCAGCAGACGGTGTTCCTCGCGACCCCGCTGATCCTCGGCGCGCTCGCCGGGGTGCTGGGGGAGCGCTCGGGCGTCGTCAACGTCGCCATCGAGGGGCAGATGCTCACCGGCGCCTTCGCCGGTGCGCTGGTCGGGTCGATGGCCGGCAACCTCGGCGCGGGCGTCGTCGGCGCCGTGCTGGCCGGTGCGGTCGTCGGGTGGCTGCTCGCGGTGTTCGCGATCCGCTACCGCGTCAACCAGGTCATCCTCGGCGTCGTGCTCAACGCCGCCGCCCTGGGCTTCACCGGCTGGGCCTACAAGGCGCTCATGCAGACCGACACCCAGCGGTACAACTCCCCGGGCGTGCTGTCGCCGCTCCGCGTCCCCGGGCTGGCCGACATCCCCGTGCTCGGGCCGCTGCTGTTCCAGGCCAACGTCCTCGTCTACGCCATGTACGTCGTGATCATCGCGCTGCAGGTCGTCCTGTTCCGCACGAAGTGGGGCCTGCGCACGCGGGCCGTCGGCGAGCACCCCAAGGCGGCCGCGACCGTCGGGATCGACGTGCTGCGCGTGCGGTACGTCAACGTCGTCGTCGCGGGCGCGATCGCCGGTCTCGCGGGGGCCTACCTGTCGATCGGCACCATCGGCCCGTTCACCGAGAACATGTCCGCCGGGAAGGGGTTCATCGCGCTCGCCGCGGTGATCTTCGGGCGCTGGACCCCGCGCGGGGCCGTCGCGGCGTCGCTGCTCTTCGGCTTCTTCGCCGCCCTGCAGACCCTCGTGGGGATCCTGCAGGGTCCCGCCGCGGTGCCCTCCAGCTTCCTGTCGATGCTGCCCTACCTCGCCACGATCCTGGCCGTGGCCGGTTTCGTCGGGCGGGTCCGGCCCCCGGCGGCCAGCGGGGAGGTCTACCCGTGACGGGCCCGGTCGCCGACTGGGACGCGCTGCGGGCCGCGGCCCGCGCCGCGCTGGCGCACTCCTACTCGCCGTACTCGAACTTCCCCGTCGGGGCCGCCGCCCTCGTCGAGGACGGGCGCGTCGTGTCCGGCGCGAACGTCGAGAACGCCTCCTACGGCGTCACCCTGTGCGCCGAGTGCACCCTCGTGGGGCAGCTGCAGATGACCGGCGGCGGCAGGCTCGTCGCCTTCGCGTGCGTCGACGCCGTCGGCAACGTCCTCATGCCGTGCGGGCGCTGCCGCCAGCTGCTGTACGAGTTCGGCGGCCCGGACCTGCTCGTCGACTCCCCCCGCGGCGTCGTCCCCATGACCGAGGTGCTGCCCGACGCGTTCGGGCCGCACGACCTGACCGACCCCGCGCGCAAGAACCCCGGAGAGGCACCGCAGTGAGCCAGCAGTTCGCCGCCGTCGACGTCATCCGCACCAAGCGCGACCGGGGGGAGCTGTCCGACGCGCAGATCGACTGGGTGGTCGACGCCTACACCCGCGGCGAGGTCGCCGAGGAGCAGATGTCGGCGCTCGCGATGGCCGTGCTGCTCAACGGCATGAGCCGGCGGGAGGTCTCGCGCTGGACGGGCGCGATGATCGCCTCGGGGGCGCGGCTGGACTTCACCGACCTGCCGCGGCCCAGCGTCGACAAGCACTCCACCGGCGGGGTGGGGGACAAGGTGACGCTGCCGCTGGCGCCGCTCGTCGCGGCCTGCGGGGCCGCCGTCCCGCAGCTGTCAGGCCGCGGGCTCGGCCACACCGGCGGCACCCTCGACAAGCTCGAGGCGATCCCCGGCTGGCGGGCGTCGCTGACGCTGCCGCAGATCCGCGACCAGCTCACCGACGTGGGTGCCGTGATCTGCGCCGCCACGGGTGACCTGGCCCCGGCGGACAAGAAGCTCTACGCGCTGCGCGACGTGACGGGCACGGTCGAGGCGATCCCGCTCATCGCCAGCTCCATCATGAGCAAGAAGATCGCCGAGGGCACCAGCGCGCTGGTCCTCGACGTCAAGACCGGTTCCGGCGCGTTCATGAAGTCCCTGGAGGACTCGGTGGAACTGGCGCGGACGATGGTCGGCCTGGGCACCGACGCGGGGGTGCGCACGGTCGCCGTCGTCACCGACATGTCGACGCCGCTGGGACGCACCGCCGGCAACGCCCTGGAGGTCCGCGAGTCGGTCGAGGTGCTCGCCGGCGGCGGGCCCGCGGACCTCGTCGAGATCACCCTGGTGCTGGCCCGGGAGATGCTCGCGGCGGTCGGGCTGGACGCCGTGGACCCCGCGGACGCCCTGGCCGACGGCCGCGCGATGGACGCCTGGCGGCGGATGGTCGCCGCCCAGGGCGGGGACCCGGACGCGGCGCTGCCCGTCGCGCGGCACACCCACGACGTCCTCGCCCCCGCCGACGGCTTCCTCGACGTCGACGCCCTCGCCGTGGGGGTCGCCGCGTGGCGGCTGGGGGCCGGGCGGTCCCGGCGCGAGGAGGCCGTGCAGGCCGGCGCCGGGGTCGAGCTGCACGCCGTGCGCGGGGACGCCGTGCGCGCCGGGCAGCGGATCGCGACCCTGCACACCGACACCCCCGAGCGGTTCGACTGGGCCGTGCAGGCCCTCGAGGGCGGCTTCCCGGTGACCCCCACCGCCCCCGCACCGGTCCCGCTGGTCCACCAGCGGATCACCGCCTGACGTCCACCGCCCGGACGGCGCAGGGGGTGCGGGGGTGCGCGACGGGACGGCGGGCGTGAGCGGCACCGCACCGCGGTGGGGGTGGACCGGCTGGGCCGCCGCCGTCGCGGCGGTGGCGGGCACCTACCTGACCCCCCTGCCCGACGCCGTGCGCTCGGCGGTCTTCGGGCTGGTCGGCCTCGGGGTCGTCGCGCTGGCGACGGTCACCGTCGCCCGCCGCCGCCCGCGCCCGCCGTTGAGCTGGTCGCTCATCCCCGTCAGCCTCGGCCTGTTCCTGCTGGGGGCCGCGCTGCGCCCCTGGGCCGACGGCCGGCCCGGGGTGCAGGCCTTCGCCCCCGACCCCTTCTCGATCTGCGGGTACGTGCTGCTCGCCGTCGCCCTGGCCCGGCTGGCCTCCAGCGCCGGCGGGCTGCGGCGCGAGGTCGTGTACGACGTGCTCATCGCGAGCCTGGCCGCCGCCGCGGCCGCGGTGCAGTTCCTCGTCCTGCCGGTGCTGGAACTGCCGGGCCGCACCGTCGCGGGGTCCGTGCTGGCCGGGGTCTACCCGCTGCTGGACGTCGTGGTCGTCGTCCTGGGCCTGGACCTGCTGCTCATCGCCCCGGGGGTCCTGGCGCACCGCTGGCTGGGCGCGGCCCTGGCCTTCCTCCTCGTCGGTGACCTCGGGTACGCCGTCCTGGGCCGGTGGGGCTGGTTCGTGGCGCCCACGGCGTTCGACGCGCCGTTCGTGGTGGCGTGCTGCCTGCTGGGCGTCGCCGTCCTGCACCTGCCGCCGCGGGGCCGGACCGCGCCCCCGTCGAGGACCTTCGACGCCTGGTCACCGGCGCGCCTGGTCGTGCTGTGCGTGTCCCTGACGGGTGCGGCGTACCTGGCCAGCACGCGCGGCGGGCAGGACCGGGCCGGTCAGGTCGCGGCGTTCGCGGTGCTGTGCACCACGATCGGGCTCGTCGTGGCCCGGGCCGTCTCGGCCGTCAACGGGCAGGCCAGCGCCAAGGCCGTCCTGGAGCACCGCGCCACGCACGACGGGCTGACCGACCTGCTGGACCGCGACGAGTTCGAGCGCCGCGTCGAGGTGGCCGCGCCGGGCGTCCGCCGCTTCCTGCTGTTCGTCGACCTCGACGGGTTCAAGCGCGTCAACGACACCCACGGGCACGTGGTGGGGGACGCGCTGCTGCGGGAGGTCGCGGACCGGCTGCGGCGCCTGGCCCCGGACGGCGCGGTCATCGGGCGGCTGGCCGGGGACGAGTTCGTGGTGGTCGTCGAGGGCGGGCAGGACACCGCGACGGACCTGGCGCAGGAACTGCTCGGCGGGCTGCGGGCGCCGCTGCGGCTGCGCGTGGGGGAGGTCGTGGTCTCCGCCTCGATCGGGGTCGCGGAGGTGGCGCGGTCGGTGGCGACGGCGCTGCGGGAGGCCGACGTCGCGATGTACCGGGCGAAGTCGCACGGCCGGAACCAGTTCGTCGTCTGGGACGACTCCCTGCGCCGGGAGATCGGCGACGAGGTCGAGTTCGAGCTGGACCTGCGCAGCGCGGTGGCCGAGCAGACCCTGCAGGTGCACTACCAGGCCATCGTGTCCCTGGCCACGGGGGAGCCGCGGGGGGTGGAGGCGCTGCTGCGGTGGACCCACCCCCTGCACGGGCCCGTCCCGCCCACGAGGTTCGTCCCGGTGCTGGAGGAGACCGGGCTCGTCGTCGACGTGGGGCGCTGGGTGCTGGGCACCGCGCTGGACGACCTCGCCCGGTGGCGGCGGGAGGGGGTCGTCGGCACCGACTTCCTCGTCTCGGTGAACGTCTCGCCGCGCCAGCTGCTCGACCCGTTCTTCGCCCGGACCGTCGCGGAGCGGCTCGCGGCCAGCGGGGTGGAGGGCGGCGCCCTCCTGCTGGAGATCACCGAGTCGTCGATGCTGGAGAAGGACGACCAGACCCTGCACCTGCTCGCCGGCCTGCGCGCCCTGGGGGTGGGCCTGGCCGTCGACGACTTCGGGACGGGGTACTCCGCGCTGGGGTACCTGCGCAGCTTCCCCGTGACCCGCGTGAAGATCGACCGCAGCTTCGTCGCCGGCCTCGACCAGCACGCGGCCGACCTGGCCGTCGTCCGCGCCGTCGTCGCCGTGGGGGAGGCCCTGGACCTGGCGGTGACGGCCGAGGGCGTGGAGACCGAGGAGCAGCGCGCCGCCCTGCGCGAGCTGGGCGTCGCGCACGGGCAGGGGTGGTTGTGGCACCGGGCCCAGTCGGCCACCGACGTCGCCCGGTACCTGGCCGCGGGGACGGCCGGACGTCAGACGCGGCTGAAGTCGTAGGCCCAGTACGTCTGCTCGTCGAGCCGTTCGCCCTCGGCGGCGTGGCCGAAGGAGTGCACGACCCGTTCGATGAGGCGCGGCAGGGCCAGCCGCTCGTCGTTGTAGCGGCAGATGTCCAGGCTCGCGACGCCGCCCTGCTCGTGGACGACGCGGCACATGGCCTCGACGAGCTTCACGAAGACCCCGCTGCTGCGGTACGACGGGTGCACCCCGACGCAGCCGATGTACCAGATGCTGCCCTCGGCGAACTGCCGGGGCCACCGGGCGCGGTAGTAGTCCTCGGACAGCTGGTAGACCGTCGACAGGTCGTTGGAGAACGTGGCGAACGCGCAGACGGCGTCGTCCCGGTCGACGTCGCGGGCGACGTACTTCAGGACCCGCTCGTCGGAGCAGACCTCCTCGAACTCCGCGCGGGTCATGAGGTGCTGCTGCACGGCCCGGGTGGTGAGGCTGGAGAAGGCGACCTCGTAGACCTTCCACGCCTGTTCGAGGTCGTCGCCGGTGAGGCGGGTGGAGGTGCTCAGGGTCGTGGTGGCGCGGGGCATCGGTCCTCCGGGGACGGTCGGCGGACCTCGATCCTCGCAGGACGGCAACCGTCGCCGGGGGGCAATCGTGGCCCCGCCCGGTCCGGGCCTCAGTGCGCGCCGAGTTCCACCAGCAGCACCCCGGCGGCGATGAGCAGCACCCCCAGCAGCATCGTCCGGGTCAGCGGGTCCCCGAACAGCGCACGGGCCAGCAGCGCCGTCGCGGCGACACCGACGGCGGACCACACGCCGTAGGCGACGCCCACGGGCATCCCGGCCCGCAGGGCCAGGGACAGGAAGGCGAAGGAGACGAGGTAACCCAGACCCACGACGGGGATCCACCGGCGCACGCGCCCGCCGTCGGAGACGCGCAGGACGGCCGTCGCGGCGACCTCGCACGCGATGGCCCCGGCCAGGAACACCCAGCTCACCGCCCGGTCCCTTCCCCGGGGTGCCGCGAACCCAGTTCGACGAGCAGGACCCCGGCGACGACGAGGGCGATCCCGGCCGCCATCAGCGGGGTGAGGGGCTCGGCGAACAGCGCCGCCCCCGCGAGCGCCGTGAGCACCACCCCGGCCGCGGCCCACAGCCCGTACACGACACCGATCGCCATGCCGCGCCGCAGGACCGCGGCCAGCAGGACGAACGCCGCGAGGTACCCGGCGACGACGGGGCCGTACCAGAGGGGCTCGGTGGTGGCGGCCCGCAGCGACAGCGTCGCGGTCACCTCGGACAGGACCGCCCCGGCCAGCAGACCCCACGCGGATCGACGCACGCGCGGAACCGTACCGGCCGGGGGGACGGGGTCAGGCCGCGGCCCCCGCCGCGGCGGGGGCGCCCGAGGGGGGCGTCCCGCCGTCGCCGGGGCCGCCCGCGGGGTGCCCGGAGGTGTCCGAGCCCATGCCGGCCATGGTGCCGGCGGTGGGCTCGGTGGTGGTGTCGACGCCCACGGTCAGCGACACGGCGTACCCGTTCGCCACGTCGCCCGTCACCGTCGCCAGCTGGCTGGCGCCGCCGTCGTCGCCGAACACGTTGTCGGTGGCCAGGGTCACGCCCGCGAGGTTCGCGACGGAGTCCTCGTACCCGGCCGTGGCGTAGACGGTGTCGCACACGTCCTGGGGCAGCGCCACCTGGGAGGTGGCGATGCAGTTCGCGACGTCGGTGATGTCGTCCACCGACGGGTACACCTCGAAGTGGACGTGCGGCCAGCGCCCGGAGTAGCAGGCCGGGAAGGTGCTGGTGAACGTCACGCTGCCGTCGGCGTCGGCGACCTGCACCCCGCGCAGGTAGTTCTCGTTCGTGTCGGCCGTCGTGTAGAGGGAGTAGTTCCCGTCGCGGTCGCAGTGCCAGACGTAGACGGCGACGCCCTCGAAGGGGACGTTCCCGCCGGCCAGGTCCACGACGTCCAGGGTCAGGGTCATCGGGACGCCCTCGGCCGTGGTCGTGGAGGACCCGAAGCTGGAGCGGATGTCGCTGCGGACGATCCCGCTCTGCTCCAGGACGTCGGCGCCGTTGGACCCGTCGCCGGGGTAGGGGCCGGCGGTCTCGTCGGGGATCTCGGCCAGGGAGCCCGAACTCGCTGCGGAGGAGGCGGAGGACGAGGCGGAGGACGAACCGGAGGACGCGGCAGTGGTGTCCTGGCTGCCGCACGCGGCGAGCGCGAGCCCGGTCGCGCCCAGGCCCAGGAACCCGAGCGCGCGGCGGCGGTCCAGCATCGTCGCGAGGTCGAACGCCAGGCCCTGGTCGTCGACGTCCTCGTGGGGGCGGGGGAGGGGGCGGCCTTCGTAGCGGCGGTCATCCGTCATGGGAACACCGTCGGGTACCGACCCGTGGTTCCGCGGTGACCGGTCAGTGCGCCGGCTGTGAGACCCGGCGCGCCACGACGAGGGCCGCCACCGCGAACGCGACGCACAGCCCCAGCGTCACCGCGAACCCCGCGCGGGCCGAGGCCGCGGAGACGGCGGCGAAGACCAGCCCGGTCAGCGCCGTCGCGGTGCCGCCCCCGGTCGCGTCGCTGATGGTCAGGGCGGCCGACCCGGCGCCCTCCTGCCCGGGGGCCGACTGCTCCAGGACGAGCACCGTCGTGCGGGGGAAACCCAGTCCCATGCCCGCCCCGGCCAGGAACCACCCGGCGCTGCCGGCCAGGGCCGCCACCAGCACCCCCGGGCCCAGCACCGCGACGGCGGCCTGCGCGGCGACCCCGGCCAGCAGGAGCACCGTCCCGACCCGCACGGCGCGCGCGTGCGGCAGCCGCGAGCCCATGCGGCCCTGGACGGCCGAGGCGCCCGCCCACGCCAGCGCCGCGGCCGTCAGGACCGAACCGGCCAGGGCCAGCCGCACCCCGAACCGCTCGTGCAGCATCAGCGGCAGGTACACCTCGGTGCTGAAGAACGTCGCCGCGAGCAGCCCCCGCAGCAGGACCGTCGCGGGCAGGCCGCGGTGCGCGGTGAGGGTCCCCGGCGGCAGCAGCGGGCGGACGGCGGCGACGAGCACGACGACCGCGACCACCGCGGCGAGCCAGCGCCAGCGTCCCGCCGCAGCGGCCGAGCTGAGCGCGACGACGGCCAGCGACACCCCCGCCGCGGCCAGGAACCGGCTGCGCGGGAACGGGTCGGTGGTCGTGGTGGTGGGCCGCACCCGCAGCAGCGTGGGCAGCACGGCGCCGGCGGCGACGAGCACGAGGAGCAGCACGCCGGTGAAGACCCAGTGCCAGCTGAACGTCTCGGCCACCAGGGCGGCCAGCGGCGGGCCGACGAAGGAGGGCACCACCCAGGCCGCGGCGAAGGCGCCGAAGACGGCCGGGCGCAGCGCCGGCGGGTACGCCAGCGCCACCAGCACGTACAGGGTGACGCTGATCCCGCCGGCCCCCAGGCCCTGCAGGAACCGGGCGGCGACGAAGACGCCCGCCGAGGGGGCCAGCGCCGCGGCGAGCAGGCCGGCGCAGAACACGGCGACCGCGACGAGCAGCGGGCGGCCCGGGCCGCGGCGGTCCGACCAGCCGCCGGCGGCGACCATGCCCAGGACGCTGGCCGCGAGGGTCGCGGCGAAGGCCGTCGCGTAGGTGTCCCGGCTGCCCAGGTCCTCGCTGACCAGCGGCATGACGGTCGTCACCGCCAGGCTCTCGAACGCCGAGAGGAACACCAGCGCCGTCGTCCCGGCCGTCGTGACCAGGTACCTGCGGGAGAAGATCCCCGCGGTCCGGGCGGGCGGGGCGGTGCGGGCGGCGGTGCTGGGGGTCACCCGCCTCACGCTAGGACCTCCAGCGCGCTGCAGGTCGACCCCGCCGTCCGCGCGCGGCCCCCGCCCTCCGCCCCGGCGGCGGGCCGGGCGCGGGTCAGGACCGGGCCAGGTCGCGCAGCGCGTCCAGCACCGTCCGGACCCCCCGCCGGGCCAGCGCCTCCGGGCGCAGCAGGGCGTCGACGCGGCGGTTGACCGACACGTCGGCCAGCGGCCGCAGGACCACGCCCGGCTCGGGCCGGGAGGTGCGCGAGGGCAGCAGCGCCACCGCGTCCCCGGAGGCGACGACGGAGGCCGCGACGAAGAACTCGTTGATCCGGTGCACGACGTCCAGGGGCCGGCGGGCCGCGGCGGCCACGACGTCCAGCGCCCCCGCCAGCGGGAACCCCTCGTGGACGGAGATCCAGCGCTCGCCGGCGACGTCGGCGACCGTGAGCTCCTCGCGGTCGGCCAGCGGGTGGCCGGCGGCGAGCGCCACGTGCAGGGGTTCCAGGAGCAGGGGGACGACCCGCAGCCGGCGGGCGGGCCAGCCGGGGCCGGCCTCGGGCCGGTGGGCGAGGACGACGTCGTAGTCGGCGACGAGGGCCGGGAACAGGTGCTGGGCGACGTCCTGGTCCGCGCAGCGCAGCGGGGGTGTGCCGTCCAGGGCGGTGAGCAGCGGGCCGAACCAGGCCAGGGCGGCGGAGTGGAAGGCGGCGACGCTCACCCCGGTGGTGGGGGACTCCAGGTGCCCGGTGACGGCCCGCCGGGCCGCGTCCATGGCGGTCGCCACGTCGACCGCGGCGGCGGCCAGCGCCTCCCCGGCGGGGGTCAGGGCCAGGGTGCGGCCGCGCTTCTCGGTCAGCGGGACGGGGCAGGTGCGTTGCAGCGCGGCCAGTTGCTGGGAGACGGCGGAGGGGGTGACGTGCAGCGCGCGGGCGACGGCGACGAGGCTGCCGCGCTCGGCGAGTTCCCGCAGCACCGTCAGGTGCCGTTCGTCCATGAAGCCAATCTAAACCCCGGTGTCAGGAACTCGTGCTGGACTTGACGGTCGTCGGGCCGCAGGCTCGTCCCGTGCGTGATCGACGGGTGGACGCCCTGCTGCTGGGTGTCGCGGTGGTCTGGGGCAGCAGCTACCTGGCGGCCAAGGTGCTCGTCGACGTCGCCGGCGTCCTGCCGGTGCTGGCGCTGCGCTACGCCGGGGCGGCCCTGGCCCTGGGTGTCGTCGTCGCGGTGACGCGGGCGCGGGTGGGGCGGCAGGAGCTGCGGTGGGGTCTGGTGCTGGGGCTGTCCCAGGCGGCGATCCTGCTGCTGGAGACGTTCGGCGTCGCGGGCACGAGCGCCACCAACGCGGGTCTGCTCATCTCCACGACCATCCTGCTGACGCCCCTCGTGGAGGGTTTCGCGGCGCGGGCGTGGCTGCCGCCGTCGTTCTTCGCGGCGGCGCTCGTCGCGGTCGTCGGCGTGGTGCTGCTCGTCGGCGGCGGGGGCTGGCGCACGCCGACGGGCGGCGACCTGCTGGTGCTGGCCGCGGCCGTGGTCCGGGCCTGCCACGTCACGGCCATCGGGCGGGTCACGCGGCGGGTGCCGCTGGACCTGCGCGGGCTGACGTTCGTGCAGACGGTCGTGGGCGCGGTCGTCGGGGTCGCGCTCGCCCCGGGCGCCACGCTCTCGGTCGTGCAGGGCGCCACCGCGGCCCAGTGGGCCGGGATCGCCTACCTCGCGCTGGGGTGCAGCGTCTTCGCGTTCCTGGCCCAGTCGTGGGCCGTGCGGCGCACGTCCGCGGCCCGGGCCAGCCTGCTGCTGGGCACCGAGCCGTTGTGGGCGGTGGTGTTCGGGCTGGCCCTGGCCGGGGACGCGCTGGGGGTCGCCGGGGTCGTGGGGGCGGTGCTGCTGCTGGGGGCGACGTTCGCCGGCCAGCGGGTCGAGACGCGGTTCAGCGCACGGGTCCCGGTGCCCCGCGCGGGCCGAGGGGTCGCTGCAGGCGGTGCACGTCCCACCAGCGACCGAGTTTGAACCCGATGTCGGTGAAGGTGCCCACGTCGGTGAAGCCCAGCGCCCGGTGCAGGCCCAGGCTCGCCTCGTTGGGCAGGGTGATGCCCGCGACGAGCATCCGGAAGCCCTTGCGCTCCAGGCGGTCGAACAGCTCCCCGTAGAGCGCCCGGCCGGCCCCGGAGCGGCGCAGCCCCTGCTGCAGGTAGACGCTCACCTCCACCGACCAGGCGTAGGCGGCGCGGGCGGCGTACGGGGCGGCGTACGCGTAGCCGCGCACGACGCCGTCGTCGGCCAGGACGAGCCAGTCGTGGGCGGCGGCGATGCGCCGGGCGAACTCGCCGGCGTCCGGCGCCTCGGTCTCGAAGGTGACGGCGGTCTCCTCGACGTAGGGCGCGTAGAGCGCGGCGCACGCGGCGGCGTCCCCGGCCGTGGCCGGTCTGATCGTCCTCATGTCACGATGGTAGTCATGTTGTCGACTATGGTGTCGAGCATGGCTCCGTCGAACCCGGCTCCCCCGACCACGGCTCCGACGGACACGACTCCCTCGACTCCCTCGACCGTGGACCTGTCGAACTCCCTCGCCGAGACCCTCGTCGCCGTCCGCACCGCCCGCGGGCTGTCGGTCGCGGCGCTCGCCGAGGCCTCGGGGGTCTCGCGCGCCATGATCACCAAGGTCGAGCGCGGTGCGGCGCAACCCACCGCGGTGCTGCTGGGCCGGCTCGCAGGCGCCCTCGGGCTGACGTTGTCGCAGCTCGTGGCGCGCGCCGAGGGCTCCGAGGAGCCCGTGGCCCGGCGCGCGGACCAGCCCGTGTGGACCGACCCCGCGACGGGGTACGTGCGCCGGGCCGTCACGCCCGGGACGGGAGGCCCGCTGGAGCTCATCGAGGTCGTGCTGCCGGCCGGCGCGCGCGCCGGGTTCCCCGCCGCGACGTACGCCGGGACCCACCACCAGGTCTGGGTCCTCGACGGCGCGCTGCGCTTCCACGAGGGGGCCGTCGTGCACGAGCTGGGCGCCGGGGACTGCCTGCGGCTGGGGGCCCCGCAGGACTGCGTCTACGAGAACGCCTCCGGGCAGCCGTGCCGCTACCTCGTCGCGCTGGTGCGGACCGCGTGAGGCGCCTGGCAGGATCGGGTCCGTGAGCGAGAACACGAGCACGATCGACCGGATCCGCGCCCTGCCGAAGGTGTCGCTGCACGACCACCTCGACGGCGGCCTGCGGCCCTCGACGATCGTCGAGATCGCCGCCGCCAACGGCCACCGCCTGCCCACGACCGACCCCGAGGAACTGCGCGCCTGGTTCCGCGACGCGGCCGACTCCGGCACCCTCGTGCGCTACCTGGAGACCTTCGACCACACCATCGCCGTCATGCAGGACCGCGAGTCGCTGGCCCGCGTGGCGACCGAGGCCGTCCTGGACCTCGCCGCCGACGGCGTCGTCTACGGCGAGCTGCGCTACGCCCCCGAGCAGCACCTGCAGCAGGGCCTGACCCTCGACGAGGTCGTCCTGGCCGTCGAGGAGGGCATGCGCCGCGGGGAGCAGCTGGCCGCCGAGGCCGGGACCCCCGTCAAGGTCGGGACCCTCGTCACCGCCATGCGGCACGCCGACCGCGGCCTGGAGATCGCCGAGCTCGCGCTGCGGCACCGCGACGCCGGTGTCGTCGGGTTCGACATCGCCGGCGCCGAGATCGGTTTCCCGCCCTCCAACCACCTCGCGGCCTTCGACCGGCTGCACGCCGAGAACTTCCCCGTGACGATCCACGCCGGCGAGGCCGAGGGCCTGCCCAGCATCGCCGACGCGCTGCACACCTGCGGCGCCGAGCGCATCGGCCACGGCGTCCGCATCGTCGAGGACGTCCAGCTCGGGGAGGGCACCGACGCCCACGGCCTGCCGAACGCGACGCTGGGGCGCCTGGCGGCGTGGGTCCGCGACCGCGGGATCGTCCTGGAGCTGTGCCCGTCCAGCAACGTCCAGACGGGCGCGGCCCCGAGCGTCGCCGCGCACCCGATCACGGTGCTGAAGGACCTCGGGTTCTCCATCAGCGTCAACACCGACAACCGGCTCATGTCCGGCACGTCGCTCTCGCGCGAGTTCGCGCTGCTGGTCGACGAGGCCGGCTGGGACCTCGCCGACGTCGAGCGCGCCACCATCACGGCCCTGTCGGCCTCGTTCCTGCCCTTCCCCGACCGGCTGGCGCTGGCGAGCGACGTGATCCGCCCGGCCTTCTCCGCCTGACCCCCGCCGTGCTCGATCACCGCTGTGCTTGATCACCGCTGTGCTCGATCACCGAGGGGGGACGCCCCTCCCGCGGTGATCGAGCACCCCCGTGATCAAGCACTTCCGTGATCAGGCACGGGTTTCTGCTCGTACGTCCGCAGCACGTCGCGGGCCGTCCGCACGAGGTCCGCGACGAGTTCGGGGGGGTCCAGCACGGTCAGCGCCGACCCCATCCCGAGCAGGACGGCGCGGGCGGCCGGCAGCGCGCGGAACGTCGCCCGGACCTCCAGGGACGTGCCGTGGTCGCTCACCTCGGGTTCGGCGACGAGCTGGGCGTCGGCGATGCGCAGCACCAGCCCGGCGTCCTGCGGGGAGACCCGGAACCGGACCGCGACGCCGGGGACCTCCCGCCGCTCCACCCGGTCGCGCAGCCGCGACCACACCGCGCCCAGCCCCGGCAGGTCGGCGGCGACGGGGTCGGGCAGCACCTCCAGGCCGGCGACGCGGTCGACGCGGAACAGGCGCTCGTCGTCCCCGGCCCGGGCGACCAGGTACCAGGTGCCGCCCTTGGCGACGAGGCCGATCGGGTCGAGGGTCCGCGTGGACGTCCGCCGCGCCCCGGCCGGGCGGTAGGTGACCCGGACCGCGCGGGCCGAGAAGACGGCTTCCTGGAGCGCGGCCAGGTGCGGGGGGTTCTGCTCCCGGGAGCGCCAGCCGGCGGGTTCGACGAGGATGCGCTCGGCGGCGCGCCGGAACGGTTCCCGGTCCGCGGCGGGGGTGGCCGCCAGGAGCTTGCGGACGGCCGACTCCCACGCCCGGTGCTGCGGGTCCGCCGGGCCGGAGGTGCCGGAGAACAGCGCCCGGGCCTCGTGGGGGGTGAACCCGGTGACGTCGGTGCGCCAGTCCTCCAGCAGGGAGATGCCGCCGCCGCGCCCCCGTTCGGTCCACACCGGGACCCCGGCGCTCGACAGCGCCTCGACGTCGCGCAGGACGGTGCGCGTCGAGACCTCCAGGCGGACGGCGAGGTCGGGGGCGGACATCCGGCCGTGCGTCTGCAGCAGGAACAGCAGGGACAGGAGGCGGTCGGCGCGCACCCGTCGAGGTTCCCACGAGAAGGTGACAGGAGGTGTCACCTTCACTGAGGAGAGTGCTCCTCGTGACCGATCCCCGTGAACCCCTGCACCGCGCCGCCGACCTCGCCGGCCTCCTCGTCGCGGCCGTGCCCGCCGACACCCTCGACCGGCCGACCCCCTGCACCGACTGGGACGTGCGGGCCCTCCTCGGGCACCTCGTCGCCGTCACGACCCGCGTCGCCCACATCGCCCGCGGGGGTTTCCCCTCCGACCTGCCCAGCCTGCTCGACGAGGAACCCGCCGGGGGTTTCGCCGCCGCGTTCACCGCGGGTGCCGCCGACGTCCGCCGGGCGTGGGCCGACGACGCCGTCCTGACCGCGACCGTCCACCACCCGGCCGGGGACGTGCCCGGCGCGGTGGGGGCGACGATCTACGTGCAGGAGTTCGCCACGCACGCCGTCGACCTCGCCGTCGCGATCGACCGCACCGACCTGCTCGACGAGGAGTTCCTCGCCGGGGTGCTGCAGGTCGCGCTGCGCGTCGTCCCCGCCCAGCGCGAGGGTTTCCCGTTCGCCCCGCCCGTCGCGGTGGCCGACGACGCCCCCGCGCACGCGCGGCTGGCCGGCTGGCTCGGCCGAACCCTGCCCGTGACGCTGCCCGTGACGCCGCCCGTGACGCCGCCCGTCGCCGCGAGGGCCGGTCAGGAGTAGCGGTTCCGGTTCGCCTTGACGAGCTTCTTCCACTCGCGCCGGCGGTCGGCGGCCAGCCGGGCGTCGGTGCGGGAGGCGAACCAGGCCTGCTCGCGCTCGAGCTTGCGCAGGCTGTCGAGGCGGCGCCGGTCGAACACCCCGGACTCGATGGCGGCCAGCACGGCGCACCCCGGTTCGCTCGTGTGCGAGCAGTCGGAGAACCGGCAGTCCACGGCGACGTCCTCGACGTCGGCGAACGTCGTCCCGAGGGCGCCGCCGAGTTCACCGACCCCCAGGCTGCGCAGGCCGGGGGTGTCGACGAGGACGAGCCCGCCGGGGACGGGCACGAGTTCGCGCGTCACCGTCGTGTGCCGGCCCTTGCCGTCGACGGAGCGGACGGCCCCGACGGCGAAGCGCTCCTCGCCGAGCAGCAGGTTCGCCAGCGTCGACTTCCCGGCCCCGGAGGAACCGAGGAGGATCACGGTGCCGCGCAGGCGGTCCCGGAGCGCCTCCACGGTCGACGGGTCGTCCTGCCGGACCGGGACGACGTCGACCCCGACGGCGTCGCCGCGGACCCGGGCGAGGGTCTCGTCGAGCTCGTCGCCGGGCAGCAGGTCGCACTTGGTGAGCGCGACGACGGGGGTCGCCCCGGAGTTCCAGGCCAGGGCGAGGAAGCGTTCGACGCGCCCGACGGTCGTGCGGGACTCGGCGCCGATCGCCACCACGACGGTGTCGACGTTCGCCGCGAGCCGGTGCTCGGCCGAGCGGCCGGTGACCGACGCCCGGGCCAGCACCGTGCGGCGCGGCAGGACGCCGACGGCCCGGACCCCCTGCGGGTCGTCGAGCAGGAGGCCGACCCAGTCGCCCGTCGTGGGGTCGGGCACGAGGTGACCGGCGGGGGTCGCCACCCGCTGCGGTCCCAGCGGGGTCTCGACGTCGCACGCCCCCCGGTGGACCCGGACCACGCGCGCGGGCAGCAGGTGCTCCTCGGGGTGGCCGGAGCGGAACGTCGCCCAGCGCCGGGCCCAGTCGTCGTCCCAGCCGAGCCGGGCCAGGGGGTCGGGGTTCGTTCCGTTCTCCACGTCCCCGAGGCTAGGTTTCCGCCCGATCCGGCGGCGAGGGGTTTTCAGACGGTGATGACGACGCGGCCCCGCAGCCGTCCCGCCTCGCCGTCGGCGTGGACGGCGGCCAGGTCCGCGAGCGGGCGGCGGTCGGAGACGTCGAGGCGCAGTTCCCCGGCGTCGACGGCGCGGGCGAGCTCGGCGAGCTGGGCGGTGTCGTTGCGCACGTACATGACCTTCCAGTGCACGCCGCGGGCGTCGTCGTCGGTCAGGGGCAGCGGCGGAGCGCTCACGGCCGTGCCTCCGTCGCGGACGAGACCGGTGAGCCGGCTGAGTTCGGCGGGGTCCCCGGAGACGTTGTTGAAGAGCAGGTCGACGGGGGCGGTCACGGCGTCGGCGAGGGCGACGCGGGTGTGGTCGACGACCTCGTCGGCCCCGGCCGCCTCGACGGCGGCGCGGCTGCGGGGGCCGGCGGTGGCGATGACGTGCGCTCCGGCGCGCTTGGCGAGCTGGACGGCGAAACCGCCGACGCCACCGCCGGCGCCGTTGACGAGGACGCGCTGGCCGGCGCGCAGGCCGCCGTGGTCGAACAGGCCCTGCCGGGCGGTGAGGCCGGCGATGGGCAGCGCCGCGGCGTCGGCGAGCGGGACGGACGTGGGGGCGGGCACGAGCAGGTCGCGGGGGACGGCGGCGTACTCGGCCGCGCCGCCGCCGACGGGGACGCCGAGGAAGGCGATGACCGGTTCGCCGGTGTCCACGACGGTGCCGGCGAGGTCGATGCCGGGGGTGTAGGGCAGCTGGAGGGGGATGAGCTCGGTCATCCACCCGCCGCGGACGGCGGCGTCGACGGGGTTGAAGGTGGTGGCCGCGACGCGGACGAGGACCTCGCCCTCGCCGGGGACGGGCCGGTCGACGTCGGTGACCTGCAGGACGTCGGGGGTGCCGTAGCGGGTGACGCGGACGGTGCGCACGGTGGTCTCCTCTCCTCGTGTACTTCGAATTCGAAGCACTGGGGTGAGCGTACGACTGCTTCGAATTCGACGCAAGTAGGATGTGCGGGTGGCCCGGGGACTGAGCGAGGAGCAACTGGCGGCGTACTTCACGCTGACCGAGGTGGGGAACCTGCTCGAGCAGGCCGTCAGCGACCAGCTGCGCGCCGACGGCGACCTGAGCCCCGTGCAGTTCCAGGTCCTGGCCACCCTGGGCGAACCCGGTGCCCCGGACTACCGCATGACCGACCTGGCCGACCGGATCGTCTACAGCCGCAGCGGGTTCAGCTACCAGGCGGGGCAGCTGGAGAAACGCGGCCTCATCGCCCGCGAGCGCGACGGCCACGACGAGCGCAGCACCGTCGTGCGGCTGACCGCGCAGGGCCGGGACCTGCTGGCGCGGGTCATGCCCGGGCACGTGGAGGTCGTGCGGGAGCTGCTGCTCGAGGCGCTGCCGCCCCGGGACCTGCAGACCCTGCGCGGGGTGCTGGACCCGGTGCGCGACCGCCTGCGGTCCCGGCCACCGCGGTCGGCCCGGCCGCGCCGCCGCACGGGGTAGGTGCGGTCAGGCCGGCCGGGTCGCGCCCGCGAACAGGTCCTCGACCAGGGCCAGGTCGTCGAGGGCGGCCAGCCGCTCGGCCGGCAGCGGGGCCAGGACGCGCGTCCCGGCCTGCGCGCACGCCAGCCTCAGGTCCGCGTCGAACTCCGCGTCCGCGGCGCGCGCGTCCAGCAGGGCGACGGTCGTCGCGAGCGCGCGCACGGTGTGGGGGTCGCGGGCCACGACGGTGACGGCCGCGGCGGGGAACTCCGCGGCCACGACGTCCACGAGCGAGCCCACGGCGACCGACTCGTGGGCCACGACGCAGCGGGCCCCGGCGGCCAGCGCCGAGCACAGCGACCGGGCGGCCCCCAGGAACGCCTCCGGCGGAAGGATCGCGACCGGCGGGGGCCGGCGCCCGCCCGCGGCGACGGGCAGCAGCAGGTCGAGCTTGTCGGCCCACCCGGCCCACCGCACGATGGTGTCGACGCAGCCGTCGACCTGGGCCACGGCCTCGGAGATCCGGCAGCGGTGGGCCCGCCGGACCTGCTCGACGAACCGGTTCCGGTCCGCCTCGACCTCCGAGGCCGCCGCGAGCAGCGCGCGGCCGCGGCGGGCCGCGCTCTGGGCGACCGGGACGGGTGGGGCGGGGTGCGGCCGGGACGCCTCACGCACGGCAGGCCCGGACGAGGTCGAGCGCGTCGCGGCGCGGGTCCGGCGGGGCCGGGACCTCCGCGCCGAGCTCACCACCCCACACCGTCACCGAGCCGGCTCCGGCCAGGTGCGGCAGCGCGTCGGCGGGGGAGCGGATCGAGCGCACGCCCAGCACGGGACCGGGTGGGGGCCAGGCGCTGTGCCGCCCGACCGTCGCCAGGCCCGGGGGGGCCCACCAGCCGCCCGGCGGGAGTCCGGCGGGCAGCCCGTCGGTGGAGTCGAGGACCTCCCGGGCGGCGCGGGCCAGGTGCGGGGTCGGGACGGGGCCGACGACCGTGGCGCGGTCGAGGGGGTGGCCGGTCCGCAGCCGGGCGACGACGGGGGCCGTGCGGGCGGTGAGGGCGTCGGCGACGGACCGGGCGACGAGGACGCGCGAGCCGCCCGGGCGCTGGTGGGCGCCGCCCGCGCTGGCCTCCACGAGGGCCGTGCTCACCTGCTCCAGGTCCGCCCCGGCCAGCACGACGTCCACGTGGGGGGCGTCGAGGCGTTGCAGCAGAGGGGTTCCGCGGTGGGCCAGCGCCACGCCCACCCTGCGCAGGTCGTCGGCGGACCCGTCGGCGCGGACGGCCACGAGGGCGTCGTGGGACCACAGGACGGCGTCCGCGGCGGCGTCGGCACCGGGGGCGGCCCGGACCAGCCCCGGCGGCAGACCCGCCTCCTCGGCCAGGCGCACGAGCTGGCGGGCGGTCGCGGCCGCGGCGGGGCGGGCCCGCAGGACGACCCCGCAGCCGGTGGCCAGGGCCGCGACGATCGCGCTCAGGGCGTCGGCGGTGCTCGTGCGCCACGTCGCGAGGACGACGACGACCCCGCCGCCGGGGCGGTGCGCGGCGCCGACGGCCGGGAGCTTGTCGGCCCAGCCGGCCGCGGAGAAGGCAGCGGCGTGGGCGGCGGGGGCGTCGCGGGTGAACCCGGCGGCCAGCGGCCGGCCCGTCGTCAGGGCCGCGGTGACGGCCAGCGCCCGCACGTGGTCGGCGAGGACGTCGGCGACGGCGAAGAGGAAGCGCGCGCGGTCCTCGGGCGACAGCCACGCCCAGTCGCTGGCGCTGGTGGCCGCGACGGCGGAGGCGATGTCCCGCGCGAGGTCGGGGCCGGTGTCCTGCACGCGCAGCAGCCGTTCCCCCGTCGTGGGCGCCAGGACGTCGAGGAGGTCCCCGGTGGCCGGCGCGGAGCCGTCGGGGCCGTCGGGGCCGTCGGCCAGGACGAGCTCGGGGACCTCCGCGGGCAGGGCGGGGGTGGGAGCGGGCACGGCGGCCAGCGACTCGTCGGCGGCGGGCAGGTCGAGGGTGGTCACGCGCAACGGGGACTCCCGCGGGGCGGACAGGCCCGCGGGAGCCTCCGGTGGCGAAGTGCTCACAGCCGGTGAGTCTACTGATCTCCCCGTGCTGGGAGAGGGCCGTTCGGAGGACAGCCCGGCCGCCCTGGCAGGGTGTGGCCCGTGGCCGCCCACCCCCACCCCCACCCCCACGCACCGACCCCGCTGCCGCCGGACCCGGTGAGCTCCGACGGCGACGACCGCGACTTCGCCTGGTACGCCGGCGACCACCACATCCACACGACCTTCTCGCGCGACGCCATGTACTCCGTCGACGACCAGGTCCGCCGCGGCCACGAGTGCGGGCTGGACTGGCTGGTCATCACCGACCACGGCGGCCCCGACCACGCCAAGCAGTCCGTCGCCCTGCAGACCCCGCTCATCGAGCAGGCCCGCCGGCGCCACGACGTCCTCGTCTTCCAGGGCATGGAGTGGAACGTCCCCGGCGCCGAGCACGCCACCTTCATCGCCCCCGACCACGCCGACACCCCCGACCTGCTGCAGCGGTTCGAGCGGATGTTCGACGGCGACGTCCTGGCCGCCCGGCAGAACCCCACCGGACCCCGGCTCATCGAGCACTCCGTCGAGGGCGGCCCGGTCGCCGAGCAGCTCGGGCTCGACGCCCTGGCCTGGCTGGTGGAGGAACTGCGCACCGGCACCGTGGGGGAGGCCCTCGTGCTGTCCAACCACCCCATGCGCACCGGCCGCGTCTCCCCCTCGAAGGTGCGCGGCTGGCGCGACGCCGCCCCCGGGGTGTTCGTCGGCTGGGAGGGGGCGCCCGGTCACCAGGCCGCCGCGCTGCCCGCCCCCCTGGGCCGGGGCCGGGGACGCGGCCAGTACGACGAGTCCCCGGGGAGGTGGTCCTTCCCCGGCTACGACCTCGACCAGTACCGCACCTGGGGCGGTTTCGACGCCGCCACCGCCCGCGTGGGCGGGTTGTGGGACTCGCTGCTCGCCGAGGGGCTGCCGTGGTGGATCACCGCCAACTCCGACAACCACTTCGACATCGGCGACACCGTCCGCGTCGGCCACCCCTCCCTGGAGCACTACCGCGAGCACGGCTCGCGCGGTGAACCCGTCGAGACCGGCGTCGTGCAGCACGGGTACGTCGACTTCGCCCCCGGGTTCTACTCCCGCACGTGCGTGGGTGCGGTGTCGCGCGACTACCGCTCGGTCATGGCGGCCCTGCGCGGCGGGCGGGTCTTCGTCGTCCACGGCGGGCTCGTGCGGGCCGTCGAGGGGCGGGTGCGCGCCGCCGGTCCCGGCCCCGGCGTGACGTTCGGGGGGCGCACCACGGTCCGGCGCGGCGGGGACGTCGAGGTCGAGCTCACCGTCGACCCCGCCACCGCGCCCAACGGCAGCGGTGAGGTGCCGCGCTCGGCGCGCTGGGACGTCATCGTCGGCACCGTCACCGGCCGGGCCGGGGACCGCGACCTGTTCGAGGCGCCGGGCACCCGCGTCGTGGAGAGCTTCGAGATGCCCCGCACGGGCGGGCGGCAGGTGTTCCGGACCGTCCTGCGGGGCGTCGCCGACCCGCTGTACGTGCGGTTCCGCGGCAGCGACGGCAAGCACGCGCGCGCCGACGGGCACCCCGAGGTGGACCGGATCGGGGACTCCGACCCGTGGGACGACCTGTGGTGCTACACCAACCCGGTGTTCGTCGACGTCACCTGAGCGGTGGTCTGAGCGGTGGTCCGAGCGGTGCGCTGGGCGGCGAGCATCCCCAGCAGGGTCAGGGCGTCGGCGGAGGGGGTCCCCGCGGCGGCGTGGTAGACGGCGAGCTGCTGCCCCGCACCGTCGCGGACGTCGAAGGTCTGCACGTCCAGCGTGAACTCCCCCGCCCGCGGGTGCGCGAACCGCTTGCGCTCGGCGGTCTTGCCGCGCGCGTCGTGCCGGTCCCACCACCTGGAGAACTCCTCGCTGCCCCGCAGGGCCTCGCGGACGGACCGGATGCGGGGGTCGCCGGGGTGCGCGCCGTCGGCGAGGCGGAACGCGGCGACCGTGTTGCGCGCCACGACGTTCCAGTCCGGGTAGAGCGTGCGGGCCGCCGGGGTCAGGAACACGAACTCCACGAGGTTGCGCGTCGCCGGGAAACCCCCGAAGAGCTCCTCGGCCAGCGGGTTGCTGGCCAGCACGTCCAGGGCGCGGCCCAGCACCAGCGCGGGCGTCGCCGGCCAGGCCGCCAGCAGCCCCACCAGCCGCGGGTCCACCCGCTCGGGCCCGCCGGCCGTCGGCACCGGGGCGAGCCCGGCCAGCCGGTACAGGTGCTCGGCCCCGTCGCGGGGCAGGCGCAGCGCCGCGGCCAGGGCGTCCAGCACGGCCGGCGAGGGGTTGCGCTCACGGCCCTGCTCCAGCCGCACGTAGTACTCGACGCTGATGTCGGCCAGCAGCGCGACCTCGCTGCGGCGCAGGCCCGGTACGCGGCGCCGGGTACCGGCCGGCAACCCCGCGTCGGCGGGGGAGACGTCGGCGCGGCGGGCGCGGAGGAAGTCCCCGAGAGCGGTCACGCCCCCACCGTAGGGCCGGTGCGCCCCCGAAGGGTGGGTGCGCCGCTACCACCCCCCGCGCGGTCTGCCCCCGCGCCGCGGCGCCGCGAAGCTCGGGGCATGACCACAGGAACCACCGTCCGCAAGACCGTCCTCGTCACCGGCGCCTCCAGCGGCATCGGGGAGGGGACCGCCCGTGAACTGGCCGCGGCCGGGCACCACGTCGTCCTCACCGCCCGGCGCGCCGACCGGCTCGCCGAGGTCGCCGGGGGGATCACCCGCGCCGGCGGGTCGGCCTCCACCGCCGTGCTGGACGTCACCGACCCCGCCGCCTTCCGCGCCGTCGTCGACGGCGTGGTGGCCGAGCACGGGCGCCTCGACGTCCTCGTCGCGAACTCCGGCGTCATGCTGCTGTCCCCCTTCACCTCCCTGCTGACGCAGCAGTGGGACCGCACCGTGGACGTCAACGTCAAGGGCGTGCTGCACGGCATCGCCGCCGTCCTGCCGCACTTCCTGCGCCAGGGCTCGGGGCACTTCGTCACCACGGCCTCCGTCGGCGCCCACCAGGTCAGCCCCACCGCCGGGGTCTACTGCGCCACCAAGTACGCGGTGTGGGCGCTCATGGAGGGATTGCGGCTGGAACTGCCGCCGTCGGTGCGCGTCACGACCATCACCCCCGGGGTCGTCGAGAGCGAGCTGGCCACCCACATCACCGACGCCACCGCCGCGGCCGCGATGGCCGAGTACCGCCGGGAGGCGATCGCCCCGGCCGCGATCGGGCGGGCGATCGCCTACGCGGTCGGGGAACCGGCCGACGTCGACGTCAACGAGGTCGTCGTCCGGCCCGCCGCGCAGCGCCCCTGAACCGGCCGGCTCAGCCGACCAGGCGCTCGCTGAAACCCCACAGCCGCTGCGCCGTGGCGGGGTCGAGGGCGGCCGAGGTCGCGTCGGAGGGGATGACGTCGGCCGTCAGCTCCCGCACCTCGTCGTCGACGGGGGCGACGTCGTTGTCCTTGAGGTAGACGCCGCCGACGTCGGCGAGCAGGGGGCTGGTGGCCGCGAACACGACGGTCGCCGCCCCCTGCTCCGGCGTCTTCTTGCCCCGCGCGGGGTCGATCACGGGGCGGCCGCCGGCGTCGAGGAGCCCCTGCTCGCGCAGGGTCGCCGCCCAGACCGGGTCGTCGAGGGCGCCCATCAGGACGACGCCGGGGTGGACGGCGTAGCCGCGGACCCCGTCGGCGGCGTACCGGCGGTCCAGCCCGACGCTGAACAGGACGTTGGCGAGCTTGGTCTGGGCGTAGGCCGCCTGCGGGTGGTAGCCGGTCGTGAACCCGGGGTCCTCCCAGCGGATCCGCCCGAACCGGTGGGCCCCGGAGGACAGCGTGACGACGCGGGCGGCCCCGGCGGCGCGCAGGGCCGGCAGCAGGCCGGTGGTGAGCTGGAAGTGCCCGAGGTGCCCGGTGGCGAACTGCTTCTCGACCCCGCGGGCGTCGCGCTCGACCTGCGCGGGGGCGGGCAGGTTGGCCGCGTTCACCAGGACGTGCAGCGGCCCGTCCCAGGCGCGGGTGAAGGCGTCGATGGAGGCGGGGTCGAGCAGGTCGAGCCCGGCCACCGCGACCCGGTCCACGCCGGCCAGGGTGCGTGCGGCGAGCGCGGGGTGGCGGGTCGCGACGGTGACGTGGGCGCCGGCGGCGGCCAGCGCGCGGGTGGTGACCAGCCCGAGGCCGCGGTGGCCGGCGGTGACGACGACCCGGGTGCCGGTCAGGTCGCGGCCGGCGAGGACGTCGGTGGTGGTCGAGGCCGCGGTGAAACCGGAGCCGAGGGGGTGCTGGGTCACGGGGACCTCCTGCCGAAGAAGCGGAACACTCGTCCGGAACTTTAACCGGATCGCTGTTCCGCCTGCAAGGGGCCCCCGGGGTGCGACGACGGGCCGGCTCGCACCGCCCCGTCGCCGGTTCAGGCCAGCCCGGTCGCCGCCCGCACGTCCCGCAGCACCCCGTCCAGCCGCTCGCGGGCCGCGCGGCGCGCGCCGGGCAGGTCCCCCTCGACGTCGGCGACGACCTCGCAGTAGCACTTCAGCTTCGGTTCGGTCCCGCTCGGGCGCACCACCACCCGGGTCCCGTCCGCCGTCCGGAACCGCAGGCCGTCCGTGGGCGGCAACCCGTCCAGGCCCTCGGCGAGGTCCTCGACCGAGGTCACCGCCGAACCCCCCAGGTGCGCGGGCGGGTCGGTGCGCAGCCGCGCCATCGCCGCCGGGATGAGGGACAGGTCCTCGACGCGGACCGTCACCGGCGCCGTCAGGTGCACGCCGTCGAGGCGGTCGAGGTCGTCGAGCAGGTCCCGCAGGGTCCGGCCCGCGGCCAGCTCGCGGCGCACGATCCCCGCCACCAGCAGCGAGGCGGAGATCCCGTCCTTGTCCCGCACCACCTCCGGGGCCACGCAGTAGCCGATGGCCTCCTCGTACCCGAACGTCAGGTCCGGGACCCGCGCGATCCACTTGAAACCCGTCAGCGCGGACGCGAACCGCGCACCGGTCCGGTCCGCGACCCGCCGCAGCGCCTGCGAGCTGACCACCGAGCAGGCCAGCACCGCGCCGGAGCGGGCCAGTTCCGCACCCAGGACGCGGCCCAGCTCGTCACCGGAGAGCTGGGTGAAACCCCCCGGGCCGGGCACCGCGACGCAGCACCGGTCCGCGTCGGGGTCGACGGCCAGGACGACGTCGGCGCCGACCCGCTCCGCGAGGGCGACCGCCCGGTCCAGCGCGCCGGGTTCCTCGGGGTTCGGGAACGGGACCGTCGGGAACGCCGGGTCCGGGTCGGCCTGCTCAGGGACGGGGTGCACGTCGGTGAAACCGCTGCGGTGCAGCGCCTCCAGCAGCACGGAGTTGCCGACGCCGTGCATCGCGGTGACCACGACCCGCGGGTCGCGGCCCGGGGCGGGGTCCACGGCGGCGGTGACGGCGGACAGGTACTCCTCGACGATCCCCGGCCCCAGGACCGTCCAGCCGTCCGCGGCGCGCGGCAGGCCGGCCAGCGGGCCCACCGCGGCGATCCGCTCGGCGATCCCGGCGTCCACCGGCGGCACGATCTGCACCCCGCGCCCCTCGGGACCGGCGGCCCGCCCGCCCAGGTAGACCTTGTAGCCGTTGTCGCGGGCCGGGTTGTGGCTCGCGGTGACCATGACGCCCGCGTCGGCGTCCAGGTGCCGCACGGCGAAGGCCAGGACCGGTGTCGGCAGCGGCCCGGGCAGCAGCAGCACCTCGCAGCCCGCGGCCGTCAGGACGGCCGCGGAGTCGTCGGCGAACTCCCGCGACCCGTGCCGGGCGTCGAGCCCGACCACCACGCGGGGACGGTCGAACCGGGCCGTCAGCCAGGCCCCCAGACCCGCGGCCGCGCGCTGCACCACGGCGCGGTTCATGCGGTGCTCACCGGCGCCGACCACCCCCCGCAACCCCGCCGTGCCGAACTCCAGGGGACCGCGGAACCGGTCCGCCAGGTCGGCCCGGGCCGCCGCGGAACCGTCGTCGAGCAGGGCCTGCAGCTCCGAGCGCGTCCGGGGGTCGGGGTCGTCGGCGATCCACGCGCGGACCCGGTCGAACAGCTCGTCGCTCACGGCCCCACCCTACGAGGGGCGTGCGAGGATGACGCCCGTGAGCACCCCCGTGGTCGTCCTCGCCGGGTTCCTCGGGGCGGGCAAGACGACGGTGCTCAACCAGTTGCTCCGGTCGGCGGCCGACGTGCGGCTCGGTGTCGTCGTCAACGACTTCGGCGCCGTCGGGATCGACGCCCTCCTGGTGGCCGGCTGGGCCGACAGCGCGGTGTCGCTGGAGAACGGCTGCCTGTGCTGCTCCACCGACGACGGCAGCGTCGACGAGCTGCTCGCCCGCCTCACCGCCCCCCGGCGCGGCCCGGGGCTGGACGCCGTCGTCGTCGAGGCCAGCGGCGTCGCCGAGCCGTCGGCCATGGTGCGCCGGGTCCTGACCACCACCGTGCCCGGCGTCCGCTACGGCGGGCTCGTCGTCGCCGTCGACGCCGTGGAGTTCGAGGCGACCCGGCTGCGGCACCCCCAGCTCGACGACCACGTCGCCATGGCCGACGTCGTGCTGCTCACCAAGACCGACCTCGTGCCGGCGGAGGAGGCCGCCCGGCTCGCCGCGGTCTGCCGGGGCCTGAACGCCTGGGCGCCCGTCGTCCCCGCCGCGAAGGGGCAGCTCGACCCGCGGCTGCTGTTCGAGACCCCGCCCGCGCGGCAGCGGCAGCTCGCGCTCGGCGAGGTGGTCCACGACCCCGGCGACCCCGGGACGCACGTCCACTCGATGTACGACGCCGTCGAGTTCCGCAGCGAGGCGCCGCTGGACCCCCGCCGGTTCGTCGCCTTCCTCGAGCGCCGCCCCTCCGGGGTCTTCCGCGTGAAGGGCTTCGTGCGGTTCGCCGTGGAGGGTTCCGGGCAGCGGTACCTGCTGCAGACCGTCGGCGCGGCCGTCCGCTTCGAGCGCGGCGCCTGGCCGCCGGGGTCGGACCGCGCCACCGAGCTCGTCCTCGTCGGCGCCGGCCTGGACGCCGACGCGCTGCGCCGGGACCTGCGCGACTGCGTCCACGACGGGGAGCCGCTGCGCGACGAGATGGCGATGATGGGCGTCCTGCGCAGCACCGAGGGGGTCTGAGGCCCGGCCCGCCGCGTGCGCGCGGGCGATGAGTTCCGCGCCCGCGCCCGGTCCACCCCCGCGAGACCCGCGAGGCGGGGGAAAGGGCGGTGCGACGTGTCGGAAGCTGCACCTACTGTCGGTCCCATGGCACCGGTCGAAGAACTGACGGCCCAGCCGCCGGCGGTCCAGGCGCGAGGGCTCGTGAAGCGGTACGGCGACGTCACAGCGGTGGCGGGCGTCGATCTGGCGGTGCCGACGGGCACCGTCCTGGCCCTGCTGGGGCCCAACGGCGCGGGGAAGACGACGACGGTCCGGATGCTCACGACGCTGCTGGTCCCCGACGGGGGCAGCGCGACGGTCGCGGGCGTGGACGTCGTGGCCGACCCGCGGGAGGTCCGTCGGCGCATCGGCCTGTCGGGCCAGTACGCGGCCGTCGACGAGAACCTCACCGGGTTCGAGAACCTCGACATGGTGGGGCGGCTCTACCACCTGGGTCGCAAGCGGTCCCGGGAGAGGGCGTGGGAGCTGCTTGAGCAGTTCGACCTCACCGACGCGGCCAAGAGGGTCGCCAAGACGTACTCCGGCGGCATGCGGCGCCGCCTCGACCTCGCGGGGGCGCTGGTGGCCGAGCCGCCGGTGCTGTTCCTCGACGAGCCCACCACGGGCCTGGACCCGCGCAGCCGCAACGACATGTGGGACCTGCTGACCCGCATGGTCGGTGGCGGCACCACGCTGCTGCTGACGACGCAGTACCTGGAGGAGGCCGAGCGCCTCGCCGACGACATCGTCGTCATCGACCACGGCCGCGTCATCGCCCGCGGCACCGCCGACGACCTGAAGACCCAGGTCGGCGGCCAGCGCGTCGAGGTCGTCGTCGGGTCCGACGCGGACGTGGACACCGCGGCCGCCGTCCTGCACGAGGTCGCCGTCGGGGAGCTGCAGGTGGAGCGCCGCGCCCGGCGGGTCACCGCCCCGGTGACCTCGGGCACCCGGGTGCTGGTCGAGGTGCTCCAGCGCCTCGGCGACGTCGGCGTCGTCCCGCTCGACGCGGGGTTGCGCCGGCCCACGCTGGACGACGTGTTCCTGACGTTGACGGGCAAACCCGCCGACGAGGTCGCCGGCGGGGAGCCGGCCCGGACGGTGCAGGGGGTGCGCTCGTGAGCGCCGTGGCCGAGGTCGTCGCCGACAGCTCGGTGATCGCCAAGCGGAACATCCTGAAGATCACCCGGATCCCCGACCTGCTCGTGGGGACCCTCATCTCGCCCATCATGTTCATCCTGCTGTTCGGCTACGTCTTCGGCGGCGCCATCGCCGTGGGCGGGGGGAACTACCGGGAGTTCCTCGTGCCGGGCATCTTCGCCCAGACGGTCATCTTCGGCGCCACCGTCACCGGCGCCGGCATCGCCGACGACATGCAGAAGGGCATCATCGAGCGGTTCCGGTCGCTGCCCATGACGCAGTCGTCGGTGCTCGTGGGCCGCACGGCCTCCGACGTCGTCCTCAACGTCATCGTCACCGTCATCATGTCCCTGACCGGCCTCGTCATCGGCTGGCGGATCCGGACCTCGCTGCTGGACGCCGTCGTCGGGTACGCCCTGCTGCTGCTGTTCGCCTACGCGGTGTCGTGGGTGATGGGCCTGCTGGGCCTGCTCATCCGCACCCCGGAGGCGTTCAACAACCTCACGTTCCTGACGATCTTCCCGCTGACGTTCATCACCAACGCCTTCGTCCCGCTGGAGTCCTTCCCCGGCCCGCTGAAGGCCATCGCCCAGTGGAACCCCGTCTCCACCCTCGTGCAGGCCGCGCGCGAGCGCTTCGGCAACGTCCCGCCCGGCACCCAGCTGGGCACCTGGTCGATGCAGAACGCCGAGCTGTACACGCTGCTGTGGGTCGTGGTGGTCCTCGCGGTGTTCGTCCCGCTGGCGACCCGCCAGTACCGGCGGGCCGCCGCGCGCTGATCAGAGCAGGCGCACGACCCCCGCGAGGAGGTCCGCGCAGCGGCCGGCGGCGTCCCGGCCGGCCTGCAGGACCTCCTCGTGGGACAGCGGCTGGTCCGACACCCCCGCCGCCAGGTTCGTCACCAGGGAGAACCCCAGGACCTCCAGGCCGGCGTGCCGGGCCGCGATCGCCTCCAGCGCCGTCGACATCCCCACCAGGGACGCGCCCAGGACCCCCGCCATCCGCACCTCGGCGGGGGTCTCGTACTGCGGGCCGGGGAACTGCGCGTACACGCCCTCGCGCAGCGACGGGTCCACCGTGCGCGCCACGGCGCGCAGCCGCGCCGAGTACAGGTCGGTCAGGTCGACGAACGTCGGCCCTTCCAGCGGGGTGGCGCCCGTGAGGTTGAGGTGGTCGGAGATCAGCACGGGCGAACCGGGCGGGATCGTCCGGTCCAGCCCGCCGCACCCGTTGGTCAGCACGACCGTCCGGCAGCCCGCCGCGGCCGCCACCCGCACCCCGTGCGCCACCGCCCGCGGACCGTGGCCCTCGTAGTGGTGGGTGCGCGGCAGCACCAGCGCGTGCAGCGGGTCCGCGTCCGGGCGCGGCACGCGGATCGAGCGGACCGTGCCCGCGTGCCCGACGACGGCGGGGGCCCGGAAACCGGGCAGGTCCGTCGCCGGCAGGGACGCCACGACCTCCCCGAGCCGGTCGGCGGCCGCGGCCCACCCCGAGCCCAGCACGAGCGCCACGTCGTGCCGGGGCACGCCGGTCCGCTCGGCCAGCCCGGCGGCGGCCTCCTCGGCGACGGTGGACGGGTCCTCGGCCAGGAGGCCGGCGGGCGGGGTCGCGGTCACGCCCGCCAGCGTAGTGAGCGCGCCCGGGCGCCCGCCGGGGCGGTGCCGGGCGCCGCCGCGCGCCTCAGGCGTCGTTGGAGCGGCAGGGGCGGGCCCGCAGGCCCAGCACGTAGTCGTGCGGGGCGCCGCCGGCCTCGGCCGCGTCGGCGAGGCCGCCGAGGTACCGCGCCGTGGGCAGGCCGCCCTCGTAGTCGTCGAGCACGTACGTCCACGCCACGACGTCGCCGTCCAGCGTCTTCACCCGCACCCTGATCTTGCGGAACAGGCCGATGTCCATGCCCTCGGCGGCGTCCATGCGCACCTCGTCGGCCTCGGTCAGGTCGTACAGCGCGACGTACACCTGCTCACCGGGGGCCTCCACCACCGTCGCCAGCGGCCCCTGCCAGCTGCGGTCCTCCCCGCCGAACGTCAGCCGCCAGTCCTGCAGCCACCCCGTGGAGCGCAGCGGGGAGTGCGGGGCTTTGCGGGACATGACCTCGGGGTCGAGGTTGGTCGCGTACGCGGCGTAGGCGGGCGAAGCAGGCACGGAGATGAAGGGTAGGGGAGCATGGGGGTGTGAGTCCCACCAGTGCGTCCTCAGTCAACAACGCGACCCGGGTGGCCATCCTCGGCGGCGGGCCCGGCGGGTACGAGGCGGCCCTCGTCGCGGCCCAGCTCGGCGCCGACGTCACCGTCGTCGAGCGCGACGGCCTCGGCGGGTCGACCGTCCTCACCGACGTCGTCCCGTCCAAGACGCTCATCGCCACCGCCGAGCTCATGGCCACCGTCGGCGGCGCCTCCGAGCTGGGGGTGCGCTTCCCCGGCGGCAGCGCACCCGACACCGAACCGGCCGGGGCCGTCACCGTCGACCTCGGCCGCGTCAACGCCCGCGTCAAGGCGCTCGCGGCCGCCCAGTCCGCGGACGTGCGCGCCCGGCTGGAGAAGGAGGGCGTGCGGATCCTGTCCGGCTCCGGTGCCCTCGACGGCCCGCACACCATCGTCGTGCGCGACGGCGAGGACGCCGGTGCGCGCGTCGAGGCCGACGTCACGCTGCTGTCCGTGGGCGCCAGCCCGCGGGTCCTGCCCGACGCCCAGCCCGACGGCGAGCGCATCCTCACCTGGAAGCAGGTGTACGACCTCACCGAGCTGCCCGAGCACCTGATCGTCGTCGGGTCCGGTGTGACGGGCGCCGAGTTCGCCAACGCCTACGACGCGCTCGGCGCCCACGTCACGCTCGTCTCCTCCCGCGACCGGGTCCTGCCCGGGGAGGACGCCGACGCCGCCGAGGTCCTCGAAGGGGTGTTCCGCCGCCGCGGCATGGACGTCCTGTCCCGGTCCCGGGCGGAGAAGGTCGAGCGGCACGGCGACACCGTCGTCGTGACGCTGTCCGACGGGCGCACCGTGGAGGGGTCGCACTGCATCGTCGCGGTCGGCGCGGTCCCCAACACCGCCGGCCTGGGGCTGGAGGAGGCGGGCATCTGGACGTCGGAGTCGGGGCACGTCGAGACCGACAAGGTGTCCCGCACCTCCGCCCGCGGCGTCTACGCGGCCGGGGACTGCACGGGCGTGTTCCCGCTGGCCTCCGTCGCGGCCATGCAGGGCCGCATCGGGATGTGGCACGCCCTCGGCGACTCCGTCGCGCCGCTGAGGCTGCGCTCGGTGGCGTCCACGGTCTTCACCTCCCCGGAGATCGCGACCGTCGGCTGGACGCAGGCGCAGATCGACTCCGGCGAGGCGCAGGGGGAGATCGTCAAGCTGCCGCTGGCGACCAACGCCCGCGCCAAGATGCTCGGCATCCACGACGGGTTCGTGAAGCTGTTCTGCCGCACCGGGTCCGGCACCGTCATCGGTGGTGTGGTGGTGGCCCCGCGGGCCAGCGAGCTGATCTTCCCGGTGACCCTGGCGGTCGAGAAGCGGCTCAACGTCGACGACGTCGCGCACGCGTTCACGATCTACCCCTCGCTGTCGGGGTCGATCGCCGAGGCGGCGCGGCAGCTGCACGTCATGGGGGAGTAGCCCCGAGGCGTGCTCAGCCGCCGGAGCGCTCGATCACGCTGATCGAGCACTCCGGCGGTCGAGCACTCCTGGGGCGGGCGCTCCGGCGGGGGACCGTCAGGCGTCGACGATCTCGCAGAGCACCGCGCCCGTGGTGGTCGTGTCGCCGGCCTTGGCGGTCAGGCCGGTGATGGTGCCCGCGCGGTGCGCCAGCAGCGGCTGCTCCATCTTCATCGCCTCCAGGACCGCGACGAGGTCGCCCTCGGCCACCACGTCCCCCTCGGCGACGTCGATCTTGACGATGGTGCCCTGCATGGGCGTCACCAGCGCGTTCGGGTTCCCCGCCGACCCGCCGCCGGCCTTGCCCTTGCGGCCGCCGCGGTGCGTCGCCGACCGGTAGGCCCGGGCCACGGCCGCCCCCGTCGCCACGCCCGCGCGGGAGATCTCCTGGCCCGCCCGGGACAGCTGCGCGTTGAGCTGCTCCACCGGGATCGAGACCTCCAGGCGCTTGCCGGCGACCTCCACGACGATCGTCTCCCGGTGCGGCGCACCCTCACCGCCGGCCTCCAGCGCACCGGAGCCGGGCATCTTCGAGGTGTCGAACTCGGGGGACTCGATCCAGCGGGTGTGGACGGTGAAACCCTCCGCGCTCGTCGCCGCGAACGCCGGGTCGGTCACGACCGTGCGGTGGAAGGGGATGACCGTCGGGACACCCTCGACGACGAACTCGCCGAGCGCGCGGGCCGCGCGGGCCAGCGCCTGCTCGCGCGTCGCGCCGGTCACGATGAGCTTGGCCAGCAGCGAGTCGAAGTCCTGGGAGATCTCCACCCCGCCGTTGACGGCCGCCGCGCGCGGGTCGATGCCGGTGTCGACGCGCACGCCCGGGCCCGACGGCAGCGAGAACCGGGTGAGCTTGCCCGGGCGGGGCAGGAAGTTCGCGCTCGGGTCCTCGCCGTTGATGCGGAACTCGATGGAGTGCCCGCGGGTGGCGACCTCCGAGTAGCCCAGGTGCTCACCGCGGGCGATGCGGAACTGCTCCACGACGAGGTCGATGCCGCTGACCTCCTCGGTCACCGGGTGCTCCACCTGCAGGCGGGTGTTGACCTCCAGGAAGGCCAGCGTCCCGTCGGCGGCCACGAGGAACTCCACCGTGCCCGCGCCGACGTACCCGGCCTCGCGGACGATCGCCAGGGACGCGCGGCGCAGCTCGGCGTCCTGCTCGGGCGTCAGGAACGGCGCGGGCGCCTCCTCCACGAGCTTCTGGTGCCGGCGCTGCAGCGAGCAGTCGCGCGTCGAGACGACGACGGCCCCGCCGTGCGCGTCGGCCAGCACCTGCGTCTCCACGTGCCGGGGACGGTCCAGGTAGCGCTCCACGAAGCACTCACCGCGGCCGAACGCGGCCTCGGCCTCGCGGACCGCGGAGGCGAACAGCTCCGGCACGTCCTCGCGGGCGCGGGCCACCTTCAGGCCCCGGCCGCCACCGCCGAAGGCGGCCTTGATGGCGATGGGCAGGCCGTGCTCGTCGGCGAAGGCCAGCACCTCCTCCGGCCCCGAGACCGGGTCCGGCGTCCCGGCGACCAGCGGGGCGCCCGCCCGGGCCGCCAGGTGCCGGGCCGAGACCTTGTCGCCCAGGGCCTCGATGGCCGCCGGCGGCGGGCCGACCCAGGTCAGGCCCGCGTCCATGACGGCCTGCGCGAACGCGGCGTTCTCGGACAGGAACCCGTACCCGGGGTGGACGGCGTCGGCGCCGGCCCGCAGGGCCACCTCGATGATCTTGGCGCCGTCGAGGTAGGTCTCCTTGGCGGTCTTGCCGCCCAGGGAGAACGCCTCGTCGGCGCTGCGCACGTGCAGCGCGTCCCGGTCGCCCTCGGAGTAGACGGCCACGGAGGCCAGGCCCGCGTCGCGGGCGGCGCGGACCACGCGGACCGCGATCTCCCCGCGGTTGGCCACGAGGACCTTCGTCACCGGACCCGTGACAGCGGTCGGATCGGGGGAGGTCATGCGGCGTCTCCGGGGAGTCGAGGGCGGGAGCGGGGCGGAGGGCTGAGACTACCCGCGCGCGGCCCACAGGTCGGTCCAGGCGACCCCCGCCTCGCGGACCAGGTCGCGCAGGAGCGGCAGCGAGACGCCCACGACCGCGTGGTGGTCCCCCTCGACGCCCTTGACGAACGCCCCGCCCAGCCCGTCGACCGTGAACGCGCCCGCCACCTTCAGCGGTTCACCCGTCGCGACGTACGCCGCGATCTCGGCGTCGGTCACGTCGGCGAAGTGGACCGTGACGCTCGCGACCCCGCCGATCGTGGCGCCCGAGCCGTCCTCGCGGTCGTCGATGAGCCAGTGCCCGGTGTGCAGGACGCCCGTGCCGCCGCGCATCGCCTCCCACCGCGCCGTGGCCTCGGCCGCGTCGGCCGGCTTGCCGAGGACCTGCCCGTCGAAGGCGAGGACGGAGTCGCACCCCAGGATCAGCGAGTCCTCGGGGCGCTCGTCGTCGCCCGCGACGTCCTCGGCCTTGGCCTTGGCCAGCACCAGGCACACGTCCTCGGGGTCGGTCACCCCGTAGCGCTCGACGACGGCGGGCTCGTCGACGGAGGAGACCAGCACCGCCGGGTCCAGGCCGGCGGCGCGCAGGGTCGCGAGGCGGGCGGGGGAGGCGGAGGCGAGGAGCAACGACGTCACGCCGTCATCGTTCCACGCGCGCCGTGGGCGCCGGGGGTCCGGATCGTTGTGACAACGCTCGCGATCAACGGCAGCGTTGTCACAACGATGCTAACCCCCCCCGCGCCCGGTGACGACGCAGCGTCAGGGCAGCAGCGCGGAGCGCAGCACGTCCATCCCGACCGACCCCACGTCCAGCGCGCGCCGGTGGAAGGAGCGCAGGTCGAAGGCCGCCCCCTCGCGCGCCCGCACGTCGTCGCGCAGCGCCGTCCACAACCGCTCGCCGACCTTGTAGCTCGGCGCCTGACCGGCCCAGCCGAGGTAGCGGTCCAGCTCGAACCGCAGCACGTCGGTGTGGTTGCCCGACACCGACTGCACGTAGGCCCACGCCTTCTCGTACGTCCACGGGCCGCCGTCGGGGGCGGGCAGCCCGCAGTGCAGCCCGATGTCCAGCACAACCCGGCCCGCGCGCAGCAGCTGCGCGTCGAGCATCCCCAGCACCTCGCCGGGGCCGTCCAGGAACCCCAGCTCCTGCATGAGCCGTTCGGCGTACAGCGCCCAGCCCTCCCCGTGCCCGGAGACCCAGCACCCCTGCCGCCGCCACCGGTTCAGCACCTCGCTGCGCACGGCCGTCTGGCCGATCTGCAGGTGGTGGCCGGGCACGCCCTCGTGGTGGACGGTCGTGGCCTCGCGCCACGTCGAGAACGTCGTCTGCCCCGCCGGGACGGCCCACCACATCCGGCCCGGGCGGGTGAAGTCCTCGCTGGGGCCGGTGTAGTAGATGCCGCCGCTGGTGGTGGGCGCGATCCGGCACTCCAGCCGGCGGATCTGCTCGGGGACGTCGAAGTGCGTGCCGTGCAGGGCGTCCACCGTCCGGTCCGACCGGTCCTGCATCCAGGCGCGGAAGTTCGCCGCACCCTCGACGACGAGGGCGGGGTCGGCGTCCAGCGCGGCGGCGGCCGCGTCCACGTCCGGGGACCCGGTGACCTGCCGGGCCACCACCGCCATCTCCGCGCGCAGCCGGGCGACCTCCTCCAGGCCCCACGCGTACGTCTCGTCGAGGTCCACGGCGGCCCCCGTGAAGTAGCGCGACCACAGCTCGTACCGGTCGCGGCCCACGGCGTCGGCGGCCGGCGCCTGCGGCAGCAGCTCCTCGCCCAGGAACCCGGCCAGCTCCCCGTAGGCCTGCGCCGCAGCCGCTCCCGCGACCGGCGCGCCGTGCTCGGCGCCGAACTGCCCGAAGAAGCCCGTCGCGTACTGCCCGGCCTCGGCCGCGCACGCCCGCACCTGCCGGGCCGCCGCGACCCGGCCCGCGGCGGCCGCGGCCCGCAGGCTCTCCACGTACCCCGCGACGGCGGCCGGGACGGCGGCCAGGCGCTCGCCGACGGCCCGCCGCTCCTCCTCGGTGCCCGTCGGCAGCAGGTCGAAGACCATCCGCAGGTCCTGGACGGGGGAGGCGATGACGTTGAGGTCCCCCAGCAGTTCCCCCGCGTCGTGCAGCGCCACCTCCAGCCCGAGCCGGTCCTGCAGGGCCGCCGCGGTGACCCGGTCGACGTCGTCCTCGACAGGGGCCGCCGCCAGCGCGCGCAGGGTGGCGCGCTGGGCGTCGGCGACGGCGGCCAGCCCGGCGGGGGAGCGGTCCCCGAGCCCGGGGGCGGCGTCGGGGACCCCCAGGCTCAGTGCCGCCGTCGGCTGCAGCCGCAGCACCGTCTCCAGGTACCGCTCGGCCACCTCGTCCACCGCGGTCGCCCGCCGCTGCTCGCTCACGGGACGACCCTAGTGATCACGACCCGGTCGCGGGAGCCTGCTGCGCGGCGGTCTCCAGCAGCGGCACGAGCCGGTCCAGCAGCCACGGCAGGCTGAGCACCGTGGCCGACGTGGCGGTCACCAGGGTCGGGTCGTCGAGCCAGGCGACGGCACCGGAGGCGACGGCCGGCATGGTGGCGTAGACGGGGTCGGCGAGCAGCTGGTCGCGGGTCAGCCCGCCGTAGCCGACGACGAGGTCGGAGTCGAGGTCGCGGACGCGTTCCTTGGCGACCTCGGCGTAGAACGTCGACGCCTGCGCCGCCAGCGCGGCGATGCCCGGGGCGTCGACGAGGCCCAGCTCGTGCAGCATGTCCACGCGCGGGTCGCCGGGCAGGTAGACCGACAGCCCCTCGGCGGTGGCGTACGCGTAGCTGAACGTCTTGCCCGCCAGCACCGGGGAGGTCTTCGCGCGGTCGGCGAGGTCGGCCTCGGTGGAGGCCACCAGCGCCGTGGCCTCGTCGGTCCTGCCGAGGGCCTGCCCGACGAGCCGCACCTGGTCCTGCCACGTCGTCAGCCACGGCTGGTCGGGGTAGGCGACGGTCGGCGCGATCTTCGACAGCGTCGCGTAGTCGTCGGCGGTGATGCCGGAGTAGACGGCGAGGATCAGGTCGGGGGTCAGGGCGGTGATCTGCTCGAAGGGCAGGTCCCCGGACGTGGGGTTGGGCAGGAACGTCGTGGTGGCGGCGTCGAAGTGGCCCTCCCACCAGGGCAGCGTGCCGTCGTCGAGGCCGCCGTAGGTGACCTCGGGGATCCCGACGACCTGCCCGCCGAGCGCCCACACGGCCTCCTGCGAGCCCCAGCCCAGGCAGACGACGCGCTGCGGGGCGGACTCGACGGTGGTGGTGCCCAGGGCGTGGGTGAGGGAGACGGGGAACGCCCCGGCGGCGGCGGTGCTCGTGCCGGTGGCGGCCGGGTCGGCGGCGGTCTGCTCCGAGGAGCCGCAGGCGCTCACCAGGGCGATCAGGGGAAGGGTGGCCAGCAGCGTGCGGCGCGTCGTGGGCACGGCGATCTCCGGGGTCGAGAAGGTCAGGGGAGCCTCACCTCACCACAAGATCGCGTCCTGGCGAAATCGGCCTGGGAGGATCGGGGCGTGAGCGAGCCCACCGAGCCCTCCCCGTCCCCCTGGTCCGACCTCGACCGCCCCCCGCTGCGGGCCGGTGCCCTGCGCACCGCGCTCGTCGGCCCCGGCGGCTGGAGCCGGCTGGACGTCGTCGCGAGCACCGGGTCGACCAACGCCGACCTGCTCGCCGACGCCGGCGCCCCCGACGGCGCGGTCCTCGTCGCCGACCACCAGGCCGCCGGCCGGGGCCGCCTCGGGCGCACCTGGACGGCCCCGCCGCGGTCCTCCCTCGCCGTCTCGGTCCTGCTGCGGCCCACCCCGGCGCCGGAGCGCTGGTCCCTGCTGCCCCTGGTCACGGGCCTGGCCGTCGTCGACGCCCTGGACGCCCTCGGCGTCCAGGCCGGGCTGAAGTGGCCCAACGACGTCCTCGTCACAGGCCCGGACCGTCCGGGCAAGGTGTGCGGCGTCCTGTGCGAGGCCCGTCCCGACCGGGTCGTCCTGGGGGCCGGGATCAACGTCTCGCTGCGCGCCGACGAGCTGCCCGTCGAGACCGCCACGTCCCTCGTGCTGGCGGGCTCGGGCAGCCGGGACCGCGACACCGTGCTGCGCCGCTACCTGCGCGCGCTGCGGCTGCGGCTGGACGACTGGGAGGCGGGCCGGTCCCCGCTGGCGGACTACCGCGCGGTCAGCTCGACGATCGGCGCGCAGGTGCGGGCCCAGCTGCCCGACGGGACGTCGCTGGAGGGGGAGGCCCTCGACGTCGACGACGACGGCCGGCTGGTGGTGCGGACCTCAGACGGCGCCCGGACGAGCCTGACCGCGGCGGACGTCGTCCACCTGCGCCCCCGCTGACACCGGCTCACCGGCCCCGGGGTGCCCGGGGTGCCCGGGGTGACCGCTCTCGTGGGAGGGGTGGGCCTGCCAGCCCTCCTCGCGCAGCTCCTCCACGAACACCCACCGGCGGTAGGCCCACCAGCGGAACAGCGTCCCCAGCGCCACCCCGACGACCTTGGCGGAGACGTTGGACGCCAGCGGACCGCGCAGGTCCAGGACGTAGTACGTGAACCCCAGGCACACCAGGGAGATGAGCAGCCCGAAGCCGTTCATCAGGAAGAAGAGCAGCAGCTCGCGCGGGGCCGAGGCGCGCCGGCGGTGCCGGAACGTCCAGTACCGGTTGCCCAGCCACGCCACCACGATGCTCAGGACGACCGAGACGACGTTCGCCGTGAGCGGTTTGCCGTGCAGGACCCCCTCGCCACCCGGGCCGGCGTAGCGCAGCAGGTTGAAGACCCCGAAGTCGGTGACGAACGCGACGGCGCCGACGATCCCGAACTTGGCGGCCTCGCGGGCCAGGACCTCGTAGGTGTCGCGCAGCCGTCGCACGAGACCCGCGCCGCCCTGCTCGTTCCCGCTCACTCGCATCCCCCCGGTCGTGGCCACTGCTCCTGCGGCCACGCAGTCTGACGGGTCAGGCTGGGAACCGGCTCCACGTCACCGCCGGGCGGGGGTGCGTGTCCCCGCGTCGGTGGTGGGCGCATCCCGGGGGGTGAGGTGGTCCTCCATCTTCACCGCGCCCACGATGCCGAGGACGACGAACACCACGCAGGCGATCACGGTGACCAACTCGTTCCCCTTCCGCGGGTGCGCGCCGCGCTGCGCGACGTGCCGGGGGCAAGCCTCGCGCACGGTGCGGCGGTGGGCATCCCGGGGCCCATCGGCCGGGCGGGTGGTGACCTGAGGCGGCCCCGGCGGCCACTACCCTTAGCGCACGTGACCGCCTCCTCCACGGACCGCCCCCGCCAGGACCCGGCCCCCTACGCCCGGCCGGGCGGGTTCCCCGTCGTGGGCGTCGTCGGCGGGGGGCAGCTCGCCCGGATGATGCAGCCGGCCGCCACCGCCCTGGGCCTGCGGCTGCGCGTCCTGGCCGAGGGGCCCGACGTCTCCGCGGCGCAGGTCATCACCCCCGCCCCGATCGGCGCGGCCGACGACCTCGAGGCCCTCGTCGCCTTCGCCCGCGAGTGCGACGCCGTCACCTTCGACCACGAGCACGTCCCCGGCGAGGGGCTGCGGGCCATGGCGGCGCTCACCTCCGTGCAGCCGGGCGCCGACGCCCTCGTGCACGCCCAGGACAAGGTCGTCATGCGGCGCGCGCTCACCGAGCTGGGCGTCCCGTGCCCGGCGTGGGCGCAGGTCGCCGACCGGGACGCGGTGGAGGCGTTCGCGGCCTCGGCGGGCTGGCCGGTGGTGCTGAAGACCCCGCGCGGCGGCTACGACGGCAAGGGCGTCCTCGTCCTGTCCGGGCCCGAGGACGAGAAGTGGGCGACGGCGCAGGCGTGGCTGGCCGACTGGGCCGACCGCGGCGGCCTGCTCGCCGAGGAGCACGTCCCCTTCACCCGCGAGCTGGCCGCCCTCGTCGCGCGCAGCCCCTCGGGGCAGGCCGCGGCGTGGCCCGTCGTCGAGACCGTCCAGCGCGACGGCGTCTGCCACGAGGTGACCGCCCCCGCGCCCGGCCTGGACCCGGCGCTGGCCGCGGAGCTGACCGACGTCGCGCTGCGGATCGCCGGCGGGCTCGGCGTCACCGGGGTGCTGGCCGTCGAGGTGTTCGAGGTCGAGCGCGACACCCCCGACGGACCGGTCAGGGACGTCCTGGTCAACGAGCTCGCGATGCGCCCGCACAACTCCGGGCACTGGAGCATCGACGGGTCGGTCACCAGCCAGTTCGAGAACCACCTGCGCGCCGTCCTGGACCTGCCGCTGGGCTCCACCGAACCCCGCGCGCCGTGGACGGTCATGGTGAACGTGCTGGGCCCGAAGGCGATCGAGGAGCGGCACGAAGACCTGTACCGGTCCTACCTGCACGTCATGGCGCACGACCCGGGCGTCAAGGTGCACCTGTACGGCAAGGAGCAGCGCCCGGGCCGCAAGCTCGGGCACGTCACCGTCTACGGCGACGACCTGGACACCGTCCGCGCGCGTGCCCGGCACGCGGCGGCCTTCATCGCGGGGGAGATCGACGAGTGAGCACCGTGCGCGTGGGACTGGTCATGGGGTCCGACTCCGACTGGCCCGTCATGGAGGAGGCCGCGAAGGCGCTGGAGGAGTTCGAGGTCGGCTACGAGGCCGACGTCGTCTCCGCCCACCGCATGCCGCACGACATGGTGGCCTGGGGCGCGGCCGCCGCCGAGCGCGGCCTGCAGGTCGTCATCGCCGGCGCCGGCGGCGCCGCGCACCTGCCGGGGATGCTCGCCAGCGTCACCCCGCTGCCCGTCATCGGCGTCCCCGTGCCGCTGCGGTACCTCGACGGCATGGACTCGCTGCTGTCGATCGTGCAGATGCCCGCGGGCGTCCCCGTCGCGACCGTGTCGATCGGCGGGGCCCGCAACGCGGGGCTGCTGGCCGTGCGGATCCTCGCCGCGGCCGACCCCGAGCTGCGCTCGCGCATGGTGGAGTTCCAGGACTCGCTGCGGCAGGTCGCCCACGACAAGGGCGAGAAGCTGCGCGCGCGGACGCGGCGCGGCAGCGTCGGGTTCGGTTCCTGAGGGCCGCTCCGCCCCGGCCCGCCGGCGCGCGGTGACGCCGCGCCCGGACGCGGGCCGGGTAGCGTCGGCGCCGTGCTGAGCACCGAGTCCCACCGCGTCGACGGCCACGACGTCCACGAGCACGTCCTCACCGTCCCCCTGGACCACGCGGGCGCGACGCCCGGGACGATCGAGGTGTTCGCCCGCGAGTACGTCCGCGACGGGCAGCGCGCCGCGCCGCGGCTGGTGTTCTTCCAGGGCGGGCCGGGGAACCCGGCGAACCGGCCCGACGTGATCGGCGGCTGGCTGGACCGGGCGCTGGAGGAGTTCCGCGTCGTCCTGCTCGACCAGCGCGGGACGGGCCGGTCGACGCCGCTGGACCGGCAGAGCCTCACGGGCAGCGCCGAGGAGCAGGCCCGCTACCTCAGGCACTTCCGGGCCGACTCGATCGTGGCCGACGCCGAGCTCCTGCGCGCCGCCCTGGGGGGTGAGCCGTGGTCCGCGCTGGGCCAGAGCTACGGGGGTTTCTGCCTCACGACGTACCTGTCGCGGGCTCCGCAGGGGCTGCGGGAGGTGTTCGTCACCGCGGGCCTGCCGGGGCTCGCGACGAGCGCCGACGACGTGTACCGCGCCACGTACGCCCAGACCGCGGTGCGCAACGCCGAGTTCTTCGCCCGCTACCCGCGCGACCTGGCCGTGGCGCAGCGCGTCGCCGACCACCTCGAGGCCACCGAGGAGTTCCTGCCGACGGGGGAGCGGCTGTCGGGCCGGCGGTTCCGCACGCTCGGGATCGCGCTGGGGCAGGTGTCGGGTTTCGACGCGCTGCACTTCGCGCTGGAGGACCCGTTCACGCCCGGTGGGCGGCTGCGGGAGCGTTTCCTGGTGGAGGTGGGGCGGCGGCTGTCGTTCGCGGCGCACCCGCTGTACGCGCTGGTCCACGAGAGCATCTACGCGCAGGGGGCGGCGACGGGCTGGGCGGCCGAGCGGGTCCGCGGCGAGTTCGCCGAGTTCGCCCTCGACGCGCCGGTGTTCCGGTTCACCGGCGAGCACGTGTACCCGTGGCAGTTCGACGAGGACCCCGCGCTGGTGCCGCTGCGCGGGGCCGCGCACCTGCTGGCCGCGGACGCGACCCTGCCGCCGCTGTACGACGCCGACGTCCTGGCGCACAACGCGGTGCCCGTCGCCGCGGCCGTGTTCGTCGACGACATGTTCGTCCCGTACGCGTTCTCGCGGGACACGGCGCGCGCGATCCGCGGGGCGCGGACGTTCGTCACCAACGAGCACCAGCACGACGGGTTGCGGCTGGACGGGCGCCGGCTGCTCGACGTGCTGACCGGCCTGGCGCGCCGCTGATCGGTTTTCGGGGCAACTACCGTGCATCTTGCCGAACGTCAAGGGTTGTCTGTGGGCAATCTGTGCACCATGCTCGGCCCGGTCCGAACACCCAGGCAGGAGGCCACGTGCGCAAGATCGTCTTGTCGGCCGCGATGAGCACCGCGTTGCTCGCGACGACCCTGGCGGTGACGCAGTCCGCGTCCGCCGACACCGCAGCGCAGACCACCGCGCAGAGCACAACGAAGACCACCCAGGGGGCGACGACGCGGTACGTCGTCCTCTACGACGCCGGCACCAGCGACGCCGCCGCCCGTTCCGCCATCGAGGCCGCCGGCGGGACCGTGCTGTCCAGCAACGCCGAGGTCGGTTACGCCCTCGTCGAGAGCGCCGCCACCGACTTCACCGCCAGGACCGACGCCGCCGTCGGCCTCGTCGGCGCCGCCGCCGACCGCAGCATCGGCAAGGCTCCCGCCGACGTCGCCTCCAGCGCCGACGCGGTGGAGAAGCTCACCCAGGCCGAGCGCGCCACCCTCGCCGGCCGCTCGACGCTGAAGTCCCCCGCCCGCGCACCCCGCCAGGAACCGCTGGCGGCGCTGCAGTGGGACATGCGGGCCATCGGCGCCACCACCGACGGGTCCTACCGGACCCAGCCGGGCAGCAAGAAGGTCACCGTCGGCATCATCGACACCGGTGTCGACGGCACCCACCCCGACATCGCCCCCAACTTCGACGCGGCCGGCAGCCGGAACTTCGTCACCGACCTGCCCGACCTCGACGGGGAGTGCGAGGTCGCCGGCTGCGTCGACCCCGTCGACGTGGACGACGACGGGCACGGCACGCACGTGGCCAGCACCATCGGCTCGCCCGTCAACGGCCTCGGCATCGCCGGGGTCGCGCCGAACGTCAACCTCGTCAGCCTGCGCGCCGGTCAGGACTCCGGGTACTTCTTCCTGCAGCCCACCCTCGACGCGCTGACGTTCGCGGCCGACTCCGGCGTCGACGTCGTGAACATGAGCTTCTACGTCGACCCGTGGCTGTACAACTGCCAGGCCAACCCGGCCGACACGCCCGCCGAGCAGCAGCAGCAGCGCATCATCGTCGCCGCCGTGCAGCGCGCGATCGACTACGCCCGCAGCAAGGGCGTGCTGCCGGTCTCGGCCAGCGGCAACGAGGCCACCGACCTCGGCGCCCCCGGCGTGGACTCCACCAGCCCCGACTACCCGGTCGACGCCGACGGCAACCCGGTGGACGCCCGGGACCGCACCATCGACAACGCGACCTGCCTCAACGTCCCCGCCGAGAACGACGGGGTCGTGACGGTGAACTCGACCGGGCCGTCCGGGCGCAAGGCGTACTACTCGAACTTCGGCACCGAGCAGTCCGACGTGTCCGCCCCCGGCGGCGACGCCTACGACACCCCGAACGGGCGCAGCGCCCCCGGCGGGATGATCCTGGCGGCCTACCCGGCGAACGTCGCCAAGGCCGAGGGGACCATCGACGAGAACGGCGAGCCGAACACGCCGATGGTCCTGCGGGAGAAGACGAAGGACGGCCAGGACGCCTACTACCAGTACCTGCAGGGGACCTCGATGGCCGCCCCGCACGCCGCCGGCGTCGCCGGTCTCGTCGTCAGCGAGTACGGCAAGCCCGACCCGGCCCACCCCGGGACGCTGACGCTGGACCCGGCGCTCACCCAGGCGATCCTGCTCGGCACCGCCACCGACACCCCGTGCCCGGTGCCGGCGGAGTTCACCTACCGCCGGGTGTCCGCCACGGCCGGTGAGCTCGTCTCGACGGCCACCTGCGCCGGGACGCTCGACGACAACGGGTTCTACGGCGAGGGCATCGTCAACGCCCTCACCGCCGTCTCGGCGTTCTGACCCGCACCACCCCCGGGACCCCCGCGGTCGAGGACGTGCCGTCCTCGACCGCGGGGGTTCACGGCGTCAGGGAGCGCAGCGCCTGCGTGTCGTCCCGCTTGAGGTCCTCGAACATCGCCAGCGCCTCCTCGGTGTCCCACTTCACCGCGACCCCGTGGCTGGTGCGCAGGTTCGGGTCCGAGACCGGGACGGTCATCGAGACGCCGTCCGCGCCCGTCGCCGCGCGCATCCCGCGCAGGAAACCCACGAGGTCGGTGACCGAGGAGTCGTCGTCGAGCGTCACCGCGCCGCCGCCCGCCGAGGCCAGCGGGAACGCGCGGAACGGGTTCAGCAGCGTCGCCGGGCTCGCCGCCTTCGCCGTGATCGCCCCGAGCAGCTCGCGCTGGCGCTGCACGCGGCCGAAGTCGCCGTTGACGTCGCTGTAGCGGTACCGGGCGTACCCCAGCGCCGTCCTGCCGTCCATCGTCTGGCACCCGGCCTGGATGTCCAGGCCCGCCCGCACGTCGTCGACGGCCGTCGCCGGGCACATCTCCACCCCGCCGACCGCGTCGACGATCCGCGCGAACCCGCCGAAACCCGTCTCGACGTAGTGGTCGACGCGCAGCCCGGACACGCCCTCGACCGTCTGCACCAGCAGCGGCGCGCCCCCCGTGGCGAACGCCGCGTTGATCTTGTTCTTGTCGTGGCCGGGGATCGGCACGTACGAGTCGCGGGGGACGCTGATGAGCGCCGCCGGGCCCCCGCCGGCGGGGACGTGCAGCAGCATGATCGTGTCGGTGCGCTGCCCGGAGATGTCGTCGCCGCCGGCGGAGTACTCCGCGATCTCCTCCGGGCTCAGCCCGTCGCGGGAGTCGCTGCCGACGATGAGGTACGTCGTGCCGGGCGTCGCGGCCGGCCGGTCCCCCGTGGGCAGGGCCGCGACCCGGTCCACCGCCGACCAGCCGCGCGCCGCCAGCACCACCGGGTACGCCACGGCCAGGACCACGAGGACGGCCACGACGGCCAGCACCCGGCGGCGGCGGACGTTGGCGCGCCGGCGCGCCGGCCGGGGGTCGGGGGCCCGCCGGACCTGCGGCCCGCGCCCCTGACCGCCGCCCTGACCGGCGTCGCGGCCGCCGCCGTGCCCGGGACGGTCCGCCGCCGGGGCGGGGGAGCGCAGCTCGGCGAGCCGCTGCTCGCGCCCCGGTGCCTGGGCGGCGGCGCGCACGGGCCGCCGGCCGGGCCTGCCGTACGTGGTGGAGTGCCAGCGCTGAGCGTCGTCCCCCGCGGGGGTGGGGTGGTCCGGCTGGGGCGGTTCAGCGGGCATTGCCCCACGGTACGGCCGCGAGCGGCGCGGACCCGGCCCCCACACGGGGAACGCACACTTCCCGCCCCCGACCCGGCCGGGACGCGCCCGCCGTCGGGGAGACTGGGCGCGGCGCGCGGCACGAGGCCGCCCCCAGGAGAGGTGGACCGGACCCGATGGCGCACCCCAACCCCGTGCTGGTGCTCGGCGGACGCAGCGAGATCGGCCTGGAGGTGGCCGAGCGCCTCGTCCGCGCCGGGGCCCGCACGGTCGTCCTGGCCGCGCGCCGGTCCCACGACCTCGCCGGCGAGACCGCGCGGCTGACCGCGCTCGGCGCCGACGTCGAGACCGCCGAGTTCGACGCCGACGACGTCGGCGCCCACGAGGGGTTCCTCGCCGGGGTCGTCGCCCGGCACGGGGCCGTGGACGCCGTCGTCGCCTTCGGGGTCCTGGGGGACCAGGCCCGCGCCGAGCACGACGTCGCGCACGCGCTCGCCGTCGTCCACACCGACTTCGTCGCCCAGGTCAGCGTCCTGTCGCACCTGGCGAACCTGCTGCGGCCGCTGCGCGCGGGCCGGGTCGTGGTGTTCTCCTCCATCGCCGGGGCGCGGGTGCGGCGGGCGAACTACGTGTACGGGTCGGCCAAGGCCGGGCTCGACGGGTTCGCCTCCGGCCTGGCCGACGCCCTGCACGGCAGCGGTGTGCGGCTGCTGCTCGTGCGGCCCGGGTTCGTCGTGGGCCGCATGACCACGGGCATGTCCCCGGCGCCGCTGGCCAGCACCCCCGCCCAGGTCGCCGACGCCGTCGCCGCCGCGCTGGCCGCCGGCCGCGGGGAGGTCTGGGTCCCCGGGACGTTGCGGGCGCTGGCCGCCGCGATGGCCGTCACCCCGCGCCCGGTGTGGCGGCGCGCGCCCCGCTGACCCCTTCCTCCCTCCCTCCCCGCGGTGATCAAGCACTTGTGGACAGGAGTGCTTGATCACCGGAGTGTTTGATCACGGGGGGGCGAGCGGAGGGGGGCGATGGTGGCGGGTCACGGGGTCACCACCCTCTAGGCTCCGGACGCGTGGACGACCCGCGCACCCTCTCGCAGCGCCTCGACGCGCTGCCCTTCACCGCCCGGCACCGGCGGCTGCTCCTCGGGTCCGGGGTCGGCTGGGCGCTGGACGCGCTCGACGTCGGGCTCGTCGCCTACGTCCTCGTCGCGCTGCGCACGCAGTGGGAGCTGTCCGAGGGGCAGCTGTCGTGGATCGCCTCGGTGGGGTTCGCCGGGATGGCGGTCGGGGCGACCCTCGGCGGGCTGCTGGCCGACCGCGTGGGCCGCCGGCAGGTCTTCGCGCTCACCCTGCTGCTGTACGGCCTGGCCACCGGCGCCGCCGCGCTGTCCTGGTCCCTCGGTGCGCTGCTGGTGTTCCGCTTCCTCGTCGGCCTGGGGCTGGGCGCGGAACTGCCCGTCGCCTCCACCCTCGTCAGCGAGTTCGCACCGCGCCGGGTCCGCGGCCGCGTCGTGGTCGTGCTGGAGGCGTTCTGGGCGGTCGGCTGGACCGTCGCGGCCCTCGTGGGTTTCCTGCTGGTCCCCGGCTCGGCCGACGGGTGGCGCTGGGCGCTGGCCATCGGGGCCCTGCCCGCCGTCTACGCCGTCGTCGTGCGCTGGGGGCTGCCGGAGTCGGCGCGGTTCCTGCTCTCGCGCGGCCGGGTGCAGGAGGCGACGCGGGTCGTGCGGGAGTTCGAGGTGTCGGCGGGGGTGACCCCGACCGCCGACGACGTGGTCCCGGACACCGCGACCGCACCCACCCGGGGGATCTGGTCGGCGGGGCTGCGGTCGCGGACCGCCGGGTTGTGGCTGGTGTGGTTCTTCGTGAACTTCAGCTACTACGGCGCGTTCACGTGGATCCCGAGCCTGCTGGTGAAGGACGGTTTCACCGTCGTCCGCTCCCTGGAGTTCACGCTGTTCATCACCCTCGCGCAGTTGCCCGGGTACGCGCTGGCGGCCGTGCTCGTCGAGGCGTGGGGGCGGCGGCGGACCCTGTCGGCGTTCCTCGTCGGGTCCGCGCTGTCGGCGCTGGCGTACTCGGCGGCCGGGTCGGAGGGGACGCTGCTGGCCGCGGGCATGGCGCTGTCCTTCTTCAACCTCGGCGCGTGGGGCGCGCTGTACGCCGTGACGCCGGAGGTGTACCCGACGACGGTGCGCGGCCGGGGCGCCGGGGCGGCCGCCGGTTTCGGCCGGATCGCCTCGATCCTCGCGCCGCTGTCGGTGCCGTTCCTGTCGGGGTCGGGCGGCACGGGGCTGGTGTTCGTGGTGTTCGGCGTCGCGTTCGCCGTCGCCGCGTCGGCGAGCTTCCTGCTGCCGGAGCGGCGCGGGGTGGCCCTCGACTAGGGCGCGTCCCGCGGATCACCGGGGTCGGGTCCGCCCGGCCCGGCCCGTGCCACCTGCCCCTGCGCGCCGTCGGCGGCGGGAGGATCTCCGAGAAGACCGGACGTGGCTGTCGATCCGGCGGCAGGGTGTTCGTCGTCTCGATGACGGAGCCGGACAGGCCGGCCCGCGAACCGGTGCAGGAGGCAGCGCCATGGCCAAGTACGCGATCCTCATCTACGAAGACCAGGCCTTCTACGCGAACGCGTCGCCCGAGGTGTGGGGCGCGGTGCTCGACGCGCACAACGCGTTCGCCGAGCAGGTCGTCGAGCTCGGTGGGTCCCTGGAGGCCGGGGAGGCGCTCGCGCCCACGACGACGGCCACCACGATCAAGGGTGGCGGCCCGGTGACGGACGGCCCGTTCGTCGAGACCAAGGAGGCCTTCGGCGGCTTCTACGTCGTCGAGGCGCGCGACCTCGACCACGCCGTCGAGATCGCCAGGCTCTGCCCGGCCCCCGGCGGCGGCGTCGAGGTGCGTCCGGTCATGGACCCGACGGCAGGTCCGTCCTGACCGCTCCCCGCGACGAGCCGGCCGCGTCCGCCGAGCGGGCGGACGCGGTCGCCGCCGCGCTGGCGCAGGCCCACCGCTGCGAGTGGGCCTTCGTGCTGGCCGCCACGGTGCGCGTCACGGGCGACCTGGACGTCGCGGAGGAGTGCGCGCAGGAGGCGTACGTCAGCGCGCTGCGGACCTGGACCCGCGACGGCGTCCCGCAGCGGCCCGGCGCGTGGCTGACCACGGCGGCGCGGAACCACGCGGTGGACCGGTCGCGTCGCGAGGTCACCCTCCGGCGCAAGCTCCCGCTGCTCGTGGAGCCGGCGACCGTCGACCCGCACGACCCGACCGACCCGGACCGGCCCGAGGCCGCGGTGCCGGACGACCGGCTCCGGCTGGTGTTCACCTGCTGCCACCCCGCCCTCGCCCCCGAGGCCCGCGTCGCCCTCACCCTGCGCCTGGTCTGCGGCGTCCCCACGCCCGACGTCGCCCGGGCCTTCCTGGTGCCCGAGCCGACGATGGCGGCCCGGATCACCCGGGCCAAGAAGAAGATCTCCGCAGCGCGGATCCCCTACCGGGTCCCGGGCCGGGCGGAGCTGCCCGAGCGCCTGGACAGCGTGCTCACCGCCGTCCACCTGCTCTTCAGCACCGGCCACACGGCCGGTGAGGGGGACGCCCTCGTCCGCGCGGAGCTGTGCGACCGGGCCCTGCACCTCGCGCGCACCCTGGCCGCGCTGCTGCCCGAGCAGGCCGAGACCCGCGGCCTGCTGGGCCTGCTGCTCCTCACCGACGCGCGCCGGGCCACCCGGACCGACGAGCAGGGACGGCTGCTCCTGCTCGCCGACCAGGACCGGACGCGCTGGGACCAGCGCGCGGTCCTGGAGGGGCTCACGGTGACGGCCGGGGCGCTGGCGTCCGGCCCACCGGGGCGGTTCACCCTGCAGGCGGCGATCGCCGGCGTGCACGCGGTGGCCCCGTCCCTGGAGCGGACCGACTGGCCGCGCGTCGTGCACCTCTACGACCGGCTGCTGGCGGTGTGGGACACCCCGGTGGTCGCGCTCAACCGGGCCGCCGCCGTGGCGTTCGCCGACGGCCCGGCCGCCGCCCTGCCGCTCCTGGACGAGCTGGCGGGCGATCCCCGGCTCGCCGGCTACCCCTACCTGCCCGCCACCCGCGCCGACCTGCTGCGCCGCGTCGGCGACGCCGCCGGCGCGGCTGAGTCCTACCGGCGCGCGCTGGAGCTCACGGCGAACGCCGCGGAGCGCGCCTTCCTGGAGCAGCGCCTGGCTGAAGTCGGCCGCGCCGCCGAGCCCGCGCCACCGGACCCCGGTGAGCCGCGGGACGCGCCCTAGCCGCGGCGCGGTCCCCGGCGGTCCCGCCGCACCAGCTCGGCGGCGGCCTCGACCTCCAGCGCGGCGAGGTCGACGAGCAGGCTCGCCGCGCCGTGCAGCCGGTCGCTGAGGGCGTCGACGCCGGGGGACAGCAGCGTGAGGTCACCGCGGTCGGCGAGGTCGGCGAAGATGCCGTCGTTGCTGACGACGACGAACTCGACGGGGTCGGGGACCTCCTGCGCGGCGGCCAGCAGGGCCAGGTCGGCGACGTCGGCCCCGTCGGGGACGGCCTGGGCCCGGTCGGCGAACTCCTCCAGCCACGGCCGGGACCGGGCCACGGCCCCCACCTGCCCCGCCAGCGCCACCCGGTCGGCCTGCCGGGCCAGGTCGAGGACGACCGAGAGCCGGGCCCGCAGCCGGGTGGGCCCGGCGCGCAGGTTGTCCAGGTCGACCAGCAGCACGCGGGTGGCGCCCTGTCCCGCCCAGACGGGGTACCCCGCCACCAGGTCGCGCAGGGCGTCGCTGAGGGGGTCCGGCCCGGGCCGGACGACCTCGGGGGAGGGCGCGTCGGCGAGGTCGAACCACTCGTAGTCGGCGTACTCGCCGGGTGCGCCGCCCAGTCCCATGGCCCCAGGGTCCCAGGTCCGGTCCGGTCGGTGACCGCGGGCCCGGTGTCGGCGGTGGCTGCCACGATGCCCCCGTGCGCCACGTCACCGACGCCGAACGCCGCGCCCGGCTCGCGGTCCGCCACGCGCTGGCCCCCGCCCACCGCGTCGCGTCCCCCGAGGCGGCGACGCGGGCCATGACGGTCCTGCACGCCACCGAGCCCGCGACCGTCCACCTGTCCTGCTGGGCGCGCGTGCCGGGCCTGCGGACGACCGACGTGGAGCGGGCGCTGACCGTCGACCGCACCCTCGTCAAGCAGCTCGCGATGCGGCGCACCCTGTTCGTCTTCCCGCGCGACCTGCTGCCCGCGGCCCTGCCCAGCGCGTCGGCCCGGGTCGCGCGCACCGAGCGCGCCGCGATCGCCAAGGACGTCGTGAAGGCCGGGTTGGCCGCCGACGGGGACGCCTGGCTCGACACCGCGCGCGCCGCGGTCCTGGCCGTCCTCGCCGAGGCCCCCGGGGGCCTGTCGGCCCGCGCCGTCCGGGAGGCCGTCCCGCTGATCGACGTGAAGGTCTCGGTCAGCGCCGGGTCGCAGTGGTCGGCCTCGCGGGTCCTGACCCACCTGGGGCTCACGGGGGACGTGGTGCGCGGCGCGAACGCCGGGCACTGGCGGGTGTCGCGGCCGGCGTGGACGCTGACGCGGGACTGGATCACCCCGCCGGGACCGCTGAGCGCCGAGCACGGGTGCACCGAGCTCGTGCGGCGCTGGCTGACGACGTTCGGGCCCGGCACGGAGGACGACGTCGTGTGGTGGCTGGGCGCGACGAAGGGGGTCGTGCGCGCGGCCCTGGCCGACCTCGCGGCGGTGCCGGTGTCCCTGGACGACGGGTCGACGGGGTGGCTGCTGCCCGACGACGTCGAGGAGGTCCCCGACCCCGGCCCGTGGGTCGCGCTGCTGCCGGTGCTCGACCCGACCGTCATGGGGTGGAGGTCGCGGGGGTTCCTCCTCGGCCCGCACCGGGAGCGGTTGTTCGACCGCAACGGCAACGCGGGCACGACCGCGTGGGTCGACGGGCGGGTCGTGGGCTGCTGGGTGCAGGACGGCGGGGGCCGCGTGCGCGTGCGGTCGCTGGAGGAGGTGGCCGCGCCGGCGCGCGAGGCGCTGGAGGCCGAGGCGGACCGGCTGACGGCGTGGCTGGACGGGGTGCGGGTGGGGACGGTCTACCCGTCGCCGGCCATGAAGGAGCCCGTCGCCTGAGCGGTCACCAGCCGCGGGCGCGCCACTCGTCCAGGTGGGGTCGTTCCGCGCCGAGGGTGGTCGGCGCCCCGTGGCCGGGGTGGACGACGGTGTCGTCGTCGAGCACGTCGAACAGGCGGGCGGTGACGTCGTCGAGCAGCGAGGTGAACCGCTCGGGGTCCCCGGAGGTGTTCCCGACGCCGCCGGGGAACAGCGAGTCGCCCGTGAAGACGTGGTCGGGCCCGTCGGGGTCGCGCAGGAGCAGGGCGACGGAGCCGGGGGTGTGGCCGCGCAGGTGGACGACCTCCAGCAGGACGTCCCCCACGCGCACGACGTCGCCGTGCTCGAGGCGCTGCTGCACGGGCAGGGGGAGGTCGTCGGCGTCGTCGGCCCCGGCGGCGGTGCGCGCGCCGGTGGCCTCCACGACGGCCGCGAGCGCGCCGACGTGGTCGTGGTGGCGGTGGGTGGTGACGACGACGTCGAGCTCGCCGTCGACCAGGGCCAGCAGCGTCTCGGGTTCGGCGGCGGCGTCGACGAGCAGCCGCCGCCCGGTGCTGCGGCAGCGGACGGCGTAGGCGACGTTGTCCATCGGGCCGACGTGGGCCTCGTCGAGGGTGGCCGTCGCGGTCGTCGTGGGAGCCATGGCGCGACGCTACCGAGCCGCCCCCCGCGGCGGCCGGGGGACCTCGCCGGCGCGGGTGCGCTCGCGCAGGTCCACGACGGTGGGGGAGGGGCGGGCGTGCTGGTGGCGCTCGTGCACCCGGTGGGCCAGGGCGACGGCGAAGGCCATGGTGCACAGGCCGTAGAAGACGGCGCGCGCGAGCTGGCCCTGGGCGGCGAACCCCCCGGTCAGCACCAGGCAGCCCAGGGCACCGATGAGGTGCACGAGGTCGATGAAGGAGCGCCAGGTGGCCACCGCACGATGGTGGCCCCCGCTCGCTCCCCGGGCACGACGGGCGGCCGAACTCCACCGCCGCGGTCCACGCGTCTTCACGTCGGGTCGCACCTCATCGACTCTAGGTAACTAAGGCGTGCGGGGCCCGCTGAGACGGCGCGAACGCCTGACGTGACCGGCGGTCCCTCAGCGGCAGCGTCGTCACCGTGAACACCTACGGGATGGACTGGGAACTGCGTGAGGGCCTGGCCCTGCGCGTGGACGAGGCGCTGGCCGTCGCCGAGCGCGAGCGGCTCGTGCGCCGGCTGCGCGCCGCGCGCCGGGCCGCGCGCCGGGCCGCATGGCCCGCCGGGCGAGGCTGGTGGGCGCGGCACCGGCTGCCGCGCAAGGAGTTCCGCGCGGCGGGCTGAGGTTGTCCGGACCCGGTGCCACGATGACGCACGTGCCCGTCCTGCCGCCCGTCGCCCCCGGCCCGCCCCCGGCCCTCGTCGGGCGGGCGGTCGAGCTCGGCGCGCTCGAGGCCGCCCTGGCCGCCGCCCGCGCCGGCACCTCGGCCGGGGTCCTCGTCGAGGCCGACGCCGGGGTGGGCAAGTCGCGGCTGGTCGCCGAGCTCGCCGCGCACGCCCGGGCGGCCGGGGACACCGTCCTGCTCGGGCACTGCGCCTCCGCCGGCGGGGAGGCCCTGCCCTACCTGCCGTTCGTCGAGGCCCTCGAACCGCTGCGCGACCGCGGCCGCTCGCCGTCGTTCTGGGCCGTGCAGGCCCCGGGGGAACCCGCGGCCGACGTCTCGCAGGTGCAGCTGTTCGACGCCGTCGCCGCGGCCCTGGCCGCCGCGGCCCGCGAGCAGCCCGTGCTGCTCGTCGTGGAGGACCTGCACTGGGCCGACGGCGCCAGCCGCGACCTGCTGACGTTCCTGCTGCGGCGGCTGCGCGGCGAGCGGCTGCTCGTCGTGGCCACCGTCCGCACCGACGACCTGCACCGCCGGCACCCGCTGCGCCCGGTGCTGGCCGAGCTGAGCCGCCTGCCGGGGGTCCAGCGCATCGTCCTGGACCCCTTCACCACCGAGGAGACCGCCCAGTTCCTGCGCGAGCTCGCCGGCGGCGACGTCCCGCCCGCGACAGTCCGGCGGATCCACGCCCGCGCCGAGGGCAACGCCTACTACTGCGCCGAGCTGCTGCTGGCCGGGGTGGGCCGCGGCGGCCGGCTGCCCGACGGCCTGGCCGACGCCGTCCTGACCCGGCTGGAGACCCTCCCGGGCCCCGTCTCGGACCTGGTGCGGACCGCCTCCGTCGGCGGCCGCCGCGTCCCGCACGACCTGCTGCGCACGGTGACGGGCCTGGCCGACGAGGACCTCGAGCACCGCATCCGCGACGCCATCGCCCTGCGGGTCCTCGAACCCGACGGCGACGAGGGCTACTCCTTCCGGCACGCCCTGCTGCACGAGGCCGTCTACGGCGACCTCCTGCCGGGTGAGCGCGTGCGCCTGCACGCCGCCTACGCCGACGCCATCGCCGCCGCCATCGCCGCGGGGGGCCGGGCGTCGGCGGCGCAGCTGGCCCACCACGCCCGGCAGAGCAACGACCTGCCCCGCGCCCTGGAGGCGGGCATCGCCGCCGCCGACGAGGCCCAGCGGCTGCGGGCGCCCGCGCAGGCGTGGCGGCACCTGGAGGCGGCGCTGCCGCTGTGGACGGCCGTCCCCGACGCCGCCGAGCGCACCGGCACGACGCTGCTGGCCCTGACGCTGCGCGCCTCCCAGCTGGCCTCCAGCGCCGGGGAGGTCGCGCGCTCGGCGCTGCTGGCCCAGGAGGCCGTCGACCTCGTGCCCGCCGGGGCGAGCCCCGCGACGGCCGCGGAGGTCCACTCCCAGTGCGCGTCGGCGCTGTGGGCCGCCGACCGCGACGAGGAGGCCATCGCCCACGCCCGGCGCGCGCAGGAGCTCGGCGGCGACGACCCCGAGGCGTGGTCGGCGGTGTTCTGGGCCACGGCCGTGGCCGCCCGCTGCTACCTGGGCCTGGACCGCTTCGCCGAGTCCGCCGCCGAGGCCCACCGCGCGCTGGCCATGACCGGGGGCCGGGAGTTCGCCGGGGGCGAGGCCGACGTCCTCATCACCCTGGCCGGGCTGGACAACCTCGCCGGCCAGCTCGCCGACGCCGACGCGCTGTTCGCCCGGGCCGCCGCGGCCGCCGAGGCCGGCGGCCACCTCGGCACCGCGCTGCGAGCCCGCTACAACCTGGCCGCGGACCGCTACGACCGCGGCGACCTCGCCGGGGCCCGGGAGGTCCTCGACGAGTCCTGCGCGTGGGCGGCCCAGCTGGGGCTGTCGTGGTCGCCGTACGGGTTGCAGCTGCTGTCCCTGCAGGCCACCACCAGCTTCGTCACCGGCGAGTTCGACCGCGCCCTGGAGCAGGCCCGCGCCGTCGGCCCGCAGGCCCCGCACCTGGCCGCCGTCGCCGTGGGGGTCGTCGCCGCGGAGGTCCTCGCGGCCCGCGGCGCGTTCGAGGAGGTCGCCGCCGTCCTGGACCCCGCCTGGTTCGACGACGCCGAGGAGGGGCTGCACGCGGTCGCGGCCCACGCCGAGGCCCTGCGCTGGGAGGGCCGGCCCGCCGCCGCGGCCGACGCCCTCGTCGGCGCCCTGTTCAGCTACCCCGGCATCGAGCACCCCCTGCACCTGCTGGGGATCCGGCTGGGGGCGCAGGCCGTGGGCGCGCTCGCCGACGCCGGGTCGGCCGACGAGGCCCTCGTGCGGCGCGTGGAGGACCGCGTCGCCGGGCTGCTGCGGGACGGCCAGCCGCGGGCGGGGCAGCTGGGGCCCGAGGGCCGGGCCTGGGCGGCGGTCCTGCGCGCCGAGGCGGCCCGGTTCCGGGGCGCGCCGCCGCTGGACCAGGTCGCGGCCTGGCGGCAGGTCGTGGAGGAGTTCTCCTACGGCGACGTCTACGACCTGGCCCGCGCCCGGTGGCGGCTGGCCGAGGCCAGCGTCGCCGCCGGCCTGCGGGAGGAGGGTCTGCTGCTGCTCGACCAGGCCCGCCGGACGGCGGCGCGGCTGCGGGCCGTCCCGCTCGCCGCGGCCCTGGAGGACCTGGCGCGCAGGGTGCGGGCGCGCTCCGAACCCGGGCGCGGGCCGCTGACGGCCCGGGAGCTGCAGGTGTTGGACCTCCTGGCCGCCGGGCGCACCAACCGGCAGGTGGGGGAGCAGCTGTTCATGGCCGAGAAGACCGCCAGCGTGCACGTCTCCCGGATCTTCGCCAAGCTCGGAGCGTCGTCCCGCGCCGAGGCGGTCTCGATCGGGCTGCGCAGCGGGCTCCTGGCCGACCGGGACCACCACGACGGGTGACGCCGAGCCACCCCGCGACCCGAGGAGTCCTGGTGCACCGCAACGCTGTCGTCGTCGCCCGGGCGCTGCGCGAGGCCGGGGCCCGGGGCGAGGTCGTCGAGCTGACGAGCCCGGCGCGCACCGCCGCCCAGGCGGCCGAGGTCCTCGGCTGCCCGGTCGGCGCGATCGCGAACAGCCTCGTGTTCCTCGCCGACGACGAACCGGTCCTCGTGCTGACCAGCGGCGAGCACCGCGTCGACGTGACCGCCACGGCCGCCGCGCTCGGCGCGCGCGAGCTCACCCGGCCCCGCGCGCCCGTGGTCCGGGCCGCGACGGGGCAGCCCGTCGGCGGGGTCTCCCCCGTGGGGCACCCGCAGCACCTGCGCACCGTCATCGACGTCGACCTGCTGCGCTACGACGTCGTGTGGGCCGCGGCCGGGACCCCGCACGCGGTGTTCCCCACGACCTTCGCCGAGCTCGTGCGGATGTGCGACGCCGAGCCCGTGCGGGTCGCCTGAGCGGTCCCGGCCCACCCGTCCGGGTGAGGTGCCGGAATGCTCCCCGCGCGGTGCGCCTTGCAGCAGTCATGAGCGTCATCGGAATCATCGGCAGCGGCAACATCGGCAGCGTCCTCGCGCGACTCGCGGTGGACGCCGGTCACGACGTCGTCATCGCCAACTCCCGCGGCCCGGAGTCGCTGGCCGGCCTCGTCGGAGAGCTGGGCCCCCGGGCGCGCGCCGCGACGACCGCCGAGGCCGCCGAGGCGGGGGACCTCGTCGTCGTCACCATCCCCCTGGGCCGCGTCCAGGACCTGCCGGCCGGGCTGCTGGACGGCAAGGTCGTCATCGACACCTGCAACTACTACCCCGAGCGCGACGGCGACATCGCCGTCCTGGACAGCCACGAGCTGACCACCAGCGAGCTCGTGCAGCGCCACTTCGCGGGGGCCCGCGTCGTCAAGGCGTTCAACAACATCTTCGCCCAGAACCTCGGGGAGCTGCAGCGCCCCGCGGGCGCGGCGGACCGCACGACCCTGACGATCGCCGGGGACGACGAGGAGGCCGAGCGCGTGGTCGCCGAGTTCCTCGACGCCATCGGCTACGACGTCTTCGACACCGGGAGCCTGGCCGACAGCTGGCGCTTCCAGCGCGACCAGCCCGCGTACGCGGGGGTCTACACCGAGAGCGGGGACCCCGCCGAGCCGCGTCGGCGCACCCGCGAGGAGCTGCAGGCCCGGCTCGAGGAGGCGGACCGCTCCATCCGCTGAGCCGTCCCACCCAGTCCCACCCGCGTCCCACCCGCGTCCCCCCGGACGGCCGGCACCGGCCCGTCCGGGGGGACGCGCGGTTCGGGGGCTCCCGCTGCTCCCGGGGGCGTCAGGGGCGGCGCGGGTACGCCGCCTCCAGGCCGCGCACGAACCCCTCGAACGCGGCGTCGACGCGGGCGGTGTCGCCGGTGACCAGGCGGTCCAGCAGCAGCCCGCGCATGGTCGACAGGACGAGGGTGCCCAGCGACCGGGCCGTCGCGGGGTCCGCGCCGGCGGCCGCGAACCCGGCGGCGACGAGGTCGCTGCGCTCGCGCACGGACCGCCGCACCGTCGCGGCGAGGCCGTCGTCGTAGAGCGCCTGGCCGGTGATGGCCAGGAACAGCCGGACGTGGCGCTCGCCCGGCTCGGCGGTGGCGTGGTGCCACAGCGCCCGCAGCGGCCCGCCCTCGGGGTCGCCCTCGTGCAGGCCCGGGGCGCTGAAGGCGCGGGTCAGGACGCGCTCGACGATCTCGGCGAGCAGCCCCTCGCGGGAGCCGAAGTGGTGCAGCAGCGCGGCGTGGCTGACGCCGACCCCCTCGGCGACGCGGCGCAGCGAGGCGTGGGCCAGGCCCTGCTCGACGACGTGCTCGGTGGCCGCCTGCAGGAGTTCCTCGCGGCGGTGCCGGTAGCGCAGCCGGCGGCCGTCCTCGGCCGGCGGGCCGTCGTCTGCGGGGGGTGGCACGGGGGAAGGGTAGCCGCGGCGGGGAGGTCGCCGGGCGGCGCGCAGGACTTGCTTGACCACGTGGTGAGGCAAAGTTAGCGTGAGCCCGGCCGGCCCGGTGGAGGTGCTCGGGGTCACGACGTCGCGTCCCCGGCGGCTCCGTCCGCGCGGGCCCGTACCCCCCGTCGGTCCCCGAGAGGAAACCCCGATGCCGCGCACCACCCCCACCAGCGACCGCACCCCGCGCCGCGGCACCCGCCGCGTGCGTGCCTCGCTCGCCGCGACCACGTTCGCCCTGACCCTGCCGCTGCTCGCCGCGCAGCCCGCGCAGGCCGCGGACAACCCCTACGAGCGCGGCCCGGCGCCCACGACGTCCAGCATCCAGGCCACCCGCGGCTCGTTCGCCACGGCGCAGACCACCGTCTCGAGCTTCTCGGCCCGGGGTTTCGGCGGCGGCACGATCTACTACCCGACCTCCACGACGGCCGGCACGTTCGGCGGGGTCGTCATCGCCCCCGGCTACACGGCCACCCAGTCCAGCATCGCCTGGCTGGGGCCGCGGCTGGCGTCCCAGGGTTTCGTGGTGTTCACCATCGACACCCTGAGCCGCTACGACCAGCCGGCCACCCGCGGCGACGAGCTGCTCGCGGCCGCCGACTACCTCACCGGCAGCAGCAGCGTCCGCAGCCGGGTCGACGCGAGCCGGATCGCGGTGGTGGGTCACTCGATGGGTGGCGGCGGCACCCTGGAGGCCGCCAAGGACCGCCCGTCGCTGCGCGCGGCGATCGGCCTGACCCCGTGGAACCTCGACAAGACGTGGCCGGAGATCACCACCCCGACGTTCATCGTGGGGGCGCAGGACGACACCGTCGCCCCGGTGACCTCGCACTCGGAGCCGTTCTACCAGTCGCTGCCCTCGACGACCGAGAAGGCGTACCTGGAACTGCGCGGCGCGAGCCACTTCGCCCCGAACTCGTCCAACACCACCATCGCCTCGTACAGCATCTCCTGGCTCAAGCGGTTCGTGGACGACGACACCCGGTACAGCCAGTTCCTGTGCCCGGCGCCGTCGATCACCACGACCATCAGCGAGTACCGCAGCAACTGCCCGTACTGACCGGCTGCGCGGCAACGGGTCCGGACAGCGCGCAGGCCCGGCGGGGAACCCCGCCGGGCCTGCGCGTGCGCCGGGTCAGTCGGTGCCGGACTCCATGGCCGCGGCGTCGAGCAGTTCGTCCTCGCTGGTCCGCCCGCGCGAGGCGATGGCCTCGGCGCCACCGGACTCCAGGGCGCCGATGAGGCTGACCTGCGAGCTGCCGACCATGCCCAGACCCGCGTACTGCTCCAGCTTGGCGCGGGAGTCGGCGATGTCGAGGTTGCGCATGGTCAGCTGGCCGATGCGGTCGACGGGGCCGAAGGCGGAGTCCTCGGTGCGTTCCATCGACAGCTTGTCGGGGTGGTAGCTGAACGCCGGGCCCGAGGTGTCGAGGATCGAGTAGTCTTCCCCGCGGCGCAGCCGCAGGGTGACGGTCCCGGTGACGGCGTTGCCGACCCAGCGCTGCAGGGACTCGCGCAGCATGAGCGACTGCGGGTCCAGCCAGCGCCCCTCGTACATGAGCCGGCCCAGGCGGCGGCCCTCGTTGTGGTAGCTGGCGACGGTGTCCTCGTTGTGGATGGCGTTGACGAGGCGCTCGTAGGCCGCGTGCAGCAGCGCCATGCCCGGCGCCTCGTAGATGCCGCGGGACTTGGCCTCGATGATGCGGTTCTCGATCTGGTCGGACATGCCCAGCCCGTGCCGGCCGCCGACGGCGTTGGCCTCCAGCACCAGGTCCACGGCGCTGTCGAAGGTCGTGCCGTTGATCGAGACGGGACGGCCCTGCTCGAAACCGATCGTCACGTCCTCGGGGGCGATCTCGACGGCGGGGTCCCAGAACCGCACGCCCATGATCGGCTCGACGAGTTCCACGCCGACGTCGAGGTGCTCCAGCCGCTTGGCCTCGTGGGTGGCGCCCCAGATGTTCGCGTCGGTCGAGTACGCCTTCTCGGTGCTCGCGCGGTACGGCAGGTCGCGCGCCTGCAGCCACTGCGACATCTCCGTGCGCCCGCCGAGCTCGGTGACGAACTCCGCGTCCAGCCACGGCTTGTAGATGCGCAGGGCGGGGTTGGCGAGCAGGCCGTAGCGGTAGAACCGCTCGATGTCGTTGCCCTTGTAGGTGGACCCGTCGCCCCAGATCTGGACGTCGTCCTCGAGCATCGCCCGCACCAGCAGGGTGCCGGTGACCGCGCGGCCCAGGGGCGTGGTGTTGAAGTAGCTGCGGCCGCCGGAGCGGATGTGGAACGCGCCGCAGGTCAGGGCGGCCAGGCCCTCCTCGACGAGCGCGGCGCGGCAGTCGACGAGCCGCGCGAGCTCGGCGCCGTAGGCCGACGCGCGGCCCGGGACGGAGTCGATGTCGGGCTCGTCGTACTGGCCGATGTCCGCGGTGTAGGTGCACGGTACCGCGCCCTTCTCGCGCATCCAGGCGACGGCGACGGAGGTGTCGAGACCGCCGGAGAAGGCGATGCCGACGCGCTCGCCGGCGGGCAGGGACGTGAGCACCTTGGACATGCGGAACAGTATGCACACCCCTGCATGAACATTCAAAGTCAGTCGACGGGAGCCTCCCGCTGCGGCGGCGGCGCGTGCAGGTACCGGCCCCCCGCCCGCAGCAGCGGCACCTCCTCCTCGGCCAGCAGCCGCGTCTCGTCCCGGTCCAGGCGCTCCTGCAGCCGCCACATCTGGGTGTCCTCCAGCAGCCCGTCGGCCACCAGGTCCGCCAGCGCCTCCCGCTTGAGGGCCAGCAGCTGCAGCTGCAGCGCGCGCAGCTCGCGCTGGTCCAGGTGCGCGCCCAGCGGCGAGCCGTCGGTGACGTGGTCGCGCAGCGCCTCCACCACCTCCGCCGACACCCCTGCGCGCCCGTCCGCCGCGTCCAGCTCCGTGCGGGCGACCTCGCTGAGCCGGGCGTACGCCCGCTCGTAGGCCGTCTGCTCCTCCAGGGCGTCCGGCACCGGCACGCGCGCCCAGCGGATGACGGCCGGCAGCGTCGCCCCCTGCACCAGCAGCGTGAACCCGATGACGACGAACGTCAGCACGAGGACCTCCTCGCGGCCGGGGAAGGGCCCGGCGCCGGCGCTCAGCGGGATCGACAGGGCCGCCGCCAGCGAGATGGACCCCCGCATCCCCGCCCACGTCGAGACCACCCGGGTGCGCCAGCCGACCCGCAGCGCCCGCTGCGCCGGGCGCCGGTCCAGGGCCCGCACCAGGTGCGGGGTCACGAGCATCCACAGCAGCCGGGTCGCGAACGTCGTCAGCGCCAGCAGCACCCCCTCGCCGACCAGCCGCGCCGCCTGCGACCCGCCGCCGGCGCCGGTGAACAGCGAACGCGCCTCCAGGCCGACGAGCACGAACAGGCCGCCGTTGACGAGCCACGTGGTGATCTCCCAGAACGCCCCGACCTGCAGCCGGCCGCGCGCGCCCACCAGGCGCCGGGTCTGCCGGCTGATCCCCAGCGCGCACACCACGACGGCCACCACCCCCGAGGCGTGGACCTCCTCGGCCAGCACCGAGGCCGCGAACGGCTCGACGACCGAGACCGCCCCCAGCACCAGCGGGTCGCTCACCCGGCGCAGCAGGAACAGGGCCAGCCACGCGACGACGACCCCGGCGGCGATCCCGCCCGCGTACGACCAGGCCAGGTCGCCCAGCGCCGACCAGGCGGTGACCCGCTCGCCGCCGGCGGCCGCGACGGCGACCGCCAGCACGACCAGCGCGGTGCCGTCGTTGACCAGGCTCTCCCCGCGCAGCATCGTCATCAGCCGCGGCGGCAGGGCGCGGCCGAAGGCGGCCACGGCGCTGGCGTCGGTGGGGGCCAGCACCGCGCCCAGCACCCACGCCGTCGCCCACGGCAGCCCCAGGGCGTGCCCGATGGCGGCGACGGCCGCGGCCGTGGCGACGACGAGGGGGACCGCGGCCAGCAGGATGGCCCGCCGGTAGCGCCAGGCGTGCTGCACCGACGTCGTGTAGGCCTCCCAGTGCAGGATCACCGGCAGCAGGACCAGCAGCACCAGGTCCGGTTCGACGACGACCTCCCCGGCGGCCGGGACGACCGCGAGCAGGCAGCCCAGCAGGAACAGCACCGTGGGCGGGGGCAGCCGGACCTGCCGGGACAGGGCCGGGGCGAGCGCGACCAGCCCCACGACGACGACGAGCAGCGCGTTGGTCTCCACGGCCCGACATGGTGGTCCGCCCCGGCCCGTTGTGCCAGGGCGTGCTGGTGCCACCTTCGCCGGGCCCACCCTCCCCGCCCTCCCCATTGCACCCCTCCCCGCCCTCCTTGGACCCCCAGGAGGGCGCGAAGCACTGTTCGGGCCCCGTGCAAGGGCCCGGGAGGGCCCGAAGCGTGCTCTGCGCGGGGGAGGGAGGCAGCGGGGAGGGGGTCAGCGGGGGAAGGGGGCAGTGGGGGAGGGGTCAGATCGCCTTGCCGGGGTTGAGGATGCCCAGCGGGTCGAAGACGGCCTTGAGGCCGCGCTGCAGGTCCAGGCTGTCCTGCCCGAGCTCGGCCCGCAGCCACGTCCGCTTCAGCAGCCCCACGCCGTGCTCGCCGGTCAGGGTGCCGCCGAGGCTCAGCGCCAGGTCGAACACCGCGCACGCGGCCTCCCACGGCGGGCCCTCGGTCACCGTCGCGCCGCGCTCGACGACGACGATCGGGTGCAGGTTGCCGTCGCCGGCGTGGGCGATGGTCGCGATCCGCACGCCGGTGCGGGCCGAGATGGCCTGGACGCCGGAGACCGCTTCGGCCAGCTTCGAGCGGGGCACCGAGACGTCCTCGATGAACACGTCGCCGGTGGCCTCCAGCGCGGGCAGCCCGGCGCGGCGGGCGGCGAGCAGCTCCTCGGCCTCGGCGGGGTCGGTCGTCGAGCTCCACGACGTGGCGAAGGGGGCGACGACCTCGCCGACGGCCGCGGTGTCCGCGACCGCGCCCCGGCCGTCGCACTGCACGACGAGCACCGCGGCTCCCCGCGAGCGCAGCGACGAACCCCGCGCCGCGTCGACGGCCTCGAGCGTCACGGCGTCGACGAGTTCGAGCACGGACGGCTGCAGCCGGGCCGACGTGATCGCCGAGGCCGCGGCGGCGGCTGCGACGACGTCGTCGAAGTGCGCTGCGAGGGTGGCGGTCTCGGCGGGCCGGGGCCGCAGCCGCAGGGTGGCGCCGACGACGACCGCGAGCGTGCCCTCGGAACCGACGACCAGGCTCGTCAGGTCGTACCCGGCGACGCCCTTGACGGTCTGCCGGCCCGTGGACAGCCGCCGCCCGTCGGCGAGCACGAGGTCCAGGCCCAGCACGGACTCGCGCGTCACGCCGTACTTGGCGCAGCGCAGGCCGCCGGCGTTGGTGGCGATGTTCCCGCCGACGGTGGAGATCGCGGCGCTGGCGGGGTCGGGGGCGTAGAACAGGCCGTGCTCGCCCGCGGCGGCGTCGAGGTCGGCGGTCAGCACGCCCGGTTCGACGACGGCGACCTGGTCGTCGGGCCGGAGCTGCACGATGCGGTCCAGGCCGGACAGGTCGAGGACGACCTCCCCGGCCCGCGCGCTGGCCCCGGCGGCCAGCCCGGTCCCGGCGCCGCGGGGCACGACGGGGGTGCGGTGGGCGCTGGCCCAGCGCAGCGTCTCGACGACGTCGTCGACGCACGTCGCCCGCACGACGCCGTCGGGGAGGGTGTCGGGGCGGTGGCCGGAGCGGTCGGTCGCCGCGGCCTCGCGCGCGGCGAGGTCCTCCAGCAGCTTCACGCCACCCCCTCCGCGGGGCCCTCGACGGGGATCGCCGGTGGCGTGCAGTGCTCGACGACCTGCACCAGCGGCAGGTCGAGCGCGTCGGCGAGCGCGACGACGGTGAAGAACGCCGGGGTGGGGATGCGGCCGGCCTCGATCTTGCGCAGCGTCTCGGCGGGGACGCCGGACAGCGCGGAGACCTGCGGGACGGTGCGCTCGCCGCGGGCGGTGCGCAGGAGTTCGCCGAGGCGGCGCCCGCGGGCGCGCACCTCTTCGGGCAGCGGGGGCCGGACCATGGACGTGATACTAATACCGGGATAGAAGTACCGGGATAAGAATACCGAAGGGGATGGCGATGGTGGAACTCAAGACGCCCGGCGAACTCGAGGCCATGCGCGCCGCGGGCCGGGTCGTGGCGCGGGCGCTCGCCGCCGTGCGCGAGCACGCCGCGCCCGGGGTGCGGCTCGACGAGCTCGACGCCGTCGCCCGCGAGGTGATCTTCGGTGCGGGTGCCACGTCGCCCTTCCTGAACTACCAGCCCCGGTTCGCCGACACCCCCTTCCCCGGCGTCATCTGCGCCTCCGTCAACGACGCCGTGCTGCACGGCATCCCCGGCCCCTACGTCCTGCGCGACGGCGACCTGCTCAGCGTCGACTGCGGCGCCGTGCTCGACGGCTGGGCCGGGGACTCCGCGACGACCTTCAGCGTCGGCACCCCCCGGCCCGGCGACGCCGAACTCGTCGCCGCGACCCGGGAGGCGCTCGCCGCCGGCATCGCCGCCGCCGTGGTGGGGAACCGGGTCGGCGACGTCTCCGCCGCCATCGGCGCCGTCGGCCACGCCCACGGCTGCGGCGTGAACACCGAGTTCGGCGGTCACGGGGTCGGGCACACGATGCACGAGGACCCCTCGGTGCCCAACGACGGCAAGGCCGGCCGCGGCCTGAAGCTGCAGGCCGGCCTCGTCATCGCCATCGAGCCGTGGTTCACCGCCGGCGGGAACCCCGCCTACCGCACCGACGACGACGGCTGGACGATGCGGAGCGTCGACGGCAGCCGCGGCGCCCACGAGGAGCACACCGTCGCGGTGACGGCCGACGGGCCGGTCGTCCTCACCGCGCCCTGAACCGGGCGGGGCGCTCCCGCGGTCCCGGCGGGCCGACGTAACCTGACGCTTCGGACGCCGGGAACCGGGGGCGTCAGGAGGTGAGGGGGAACCCTCCGGACGGAGTCGCCATGCCCAGGTCCTCGACCGCCCCCCTCGACCGCGCGACCATCGCCCGGGCGGCGCTGGAACTCATCGACGAGAACGGCCCGGGCTGGACGATGCGGGCCCTCGGTGACCGCCTGGGCGTGCGGGCCCCCTCCCTCTACAGCCACGTCTCCTCGCAGGAGGAGATCGTCGACGCCGTCCACGAGCTCATCAACGACGAGATCGACCTGGAGACCCTGCAGGCCCCGGACCTGCGGAGCGCGCTGACCGCCTTCGCGCGCTCCTACCGGGCCGCCTACGCCCGGCACCCCCGCGCCGCGGTCCTCATCGTGCGCCGCCCCATCGGCACCGAGTCGGCGCCGCGGGTCTACGACGCGGTGCTCGCCACCCTGCTGCGTCACGGCCTCGCGCCGGAGGAGGCGCTGCGCAGCGTCGTCGTCCTGGACTACCTGGTGCTGGGGTCGGCGGTGGAGACCTTCATCGGGGGTTTCGGGCGGACCGAGGAGTACGAGGGCAGGTACCCGGCGCTGGTCGCGGCCCTGCGCGCCTGCGACCGCCGGACCATCGACCAGGAGGGTTTCGAGGCCGGGCTCGCGCACCTGGTGGAGGCGGTGGCCGCCCGCGCCGCGGGCTGAGGACGTCCCGCGCGGCGGAGGCGCGGAAACCCTTGACCCGCTCTTCCTAACAGCATTAGGTTGCGGTCACGGCACTCGCCGAGCGCGCCCGCCCGAGCGGAACGCACCACCCCGCCACGTACCACCCGCGATGCACCGGACAGGGGGTCCGGCGCATCGCCCTGCGGTCGCGCGCCCACGTTCTCAGGGGGAGAACACATGCAGCGCAACACGTCCACGACCCGATCACGCTTCGTCCCCGCGGTGACCGCCGGGGTCCTGGCCACCTGCCTCGGTGCCGTGGCCGGTGCCCCCGCCGCGCACGCCGACGGCGGGGTCGGCATCTCCAGCGACTTCAACGGCGACGGGTACGAGGACCTCGCCATCGGCTCGCCCTACCAGGCCGTCCGGGGCAAGGCCGACGCCGGCACCGTGACCGTCTCCTACGGCGGTTTCGGTGGCGTGTCCGCCGGCGGCACCCAGCTGTGGCACGGCGACAGCCCGCAGCTGGACGGCAGCGCCTCGGACCACGAGTTCTTCGGCACCGCCCTGGCCGCGGCCGACTTCGACGGCGACGGGTACGCCGACCTCGCCGTCGGTGTCCCGGGCAACGGCTCCGGTGCCACCGGCGCCGGCAGCGTCGTCGTCCTCAAGGGCGGCCCGGGCGGTCTCACCGCCACCGGCAGCCGCGAGTACCGGCAGGGTGCCGGGGTCCCCGGCACCGCGGGCACGTCCGAGGACTTCGGCTGGGCCCTGGCCGCGGGCGACTTCGACCGCGACGGCCGCGCCGACCTGGCCGTCGGCGCCCCCGGCGACACCAGCGGCGGGATCCGCGGCGGCAGCGTCAGCGTCCTGCGCGGGGTGGACGAGTGGAACGGGAACTCCACCGTGCTCGAACCGGACTCCGTCTGGACCGACGGGCAGGTCGGGCAGGGTTTCCCCGCGAACGGCTCGCAGTTCGGCCGCGCGGTCGCGACCGGCGACGTCACGGGGAACGGTTTCGACGACCTCGTCGCCGGATCCCCCGGGACGCAACGGATCACCCTCCTGCACGGTGGCGAGGACGGGATCACCTCCGTGAACGGCCGCACCGTCACCCCGACCGACCTGCCGGGCGGCGCACCCCGTCCGAGCTTCGGGGTCACCCTGGCCGTCGGGCGTTTCGTGGGCAGCCACCACGAGGACGTCGCCATCGGGGCGCCGCAGGCTTCCGTGGTCTCCGAACCGGGTGCCGGGGTCGTCACCGTCCTGCGCGGCGACGCCTGGGGCGTCGACACGACGCGGCCGCAGGTCCTCGTCGAGGGAGCGGTCCCGGGCGGGGACATGCGGGCCCGCGACGGTTTCGGCTCCGCCCTCGTGGCCGGTTCCTTCGGCCACGGCGGCGAGGAGGACCTCGTCATCGGGTCCGAGGGCCAGGACGTCGACCTCGGCCGCGACGCCGGCGCGGCCTACGTCTTCTACGGCGGGGCCGAGTCCTTCTACGAGGCCGACCGGACCGTCCTGTCCTCCACCGCGGACGGCTACCGGAACGCGGGGAACACCAACGACTGGTTCGGCACGTCCCTGGGACGGGCGGACCTGAACGGCGACGGCCGGGACGAGGTCCTCGTCGGCGCCCCCGGCGACCGCGTCGGGGGGCTCCAGGCGGCCGGGTCGGTGGAGGTGTTCGCGGGCCAGGACGGCGCGGTGAGCAACTCGCACGCCCGCACGACGTGGCACCAGGGCCTGTTCCCGAACGTCGCGAACGCGCTGAACTCCCCGTCGGTGCACTACGGCCGCGGTCTGAGCCGCTGACCACGACGCCCCTCCGGCGCCACGCCGGGCGGGCGTCCCGACCCGTGAGGAGGTGCGCCCGTGCCGGCACGGACACCGGGGACGACGACGGGGACAGGGACCCGGACCAGCGAGGACGTCGGGTGGGACCGGCTCGACGCGCCCCTGCGCGAGGCCCTGGCGCGCGCGTGGGCGCAGCGCGGTGACCAGGTGGGGGAACTGCGGGGACGCCGTTTCGTGCAGACCCGCACCCCGGGGGTCGCCGGCAGCCGGTGGCGGGCGCGGCCGCCCGTGCCGGCCTCCGTCTCCACCGCGTTCGTCCACGGCGGGGAACTCCACCTGGCGGTGGCGGGTCCCGCGGGCGGTGCCGCGCTCAGCGCCCGCGCGGCCGACGTCGAGGCGGCTCCTGCGCCGGACGGGACGAGCCTGCTGCTCACCGCCACCTGGCGCGGGGGGAGCGAACGGGGCAGCACCTGCCTGGCCCTGGGGCCCGGACCGGCTGCGGCGGCCCTGCGCGCCGAGGTCGTCGCCGCCTGCGCGGGCCCGCTCCCGCGGGGAGGGCGAGGCTCCTGAGCCCTGCCCTCCCCGGCGGCCGGTCAGGGGGTGCGGCGGCGCGGGCGGGGTTCCTCCACGGCGCGGTACGTGCGGCGCAGGGTCCCGGTGGCCGCCTCCCCGAGCCGCTGGGCCACGGCCACGTACAGGGAGTCCAGGACCAGGGTGGCTCCCGCGCGGCTGGCCGTGGCTCCCGCGCGGTACGCGGTCTCGCGCCCGGTGGCGAGCAGGACGTGGTCGGCGGTGGTCGCCAGCGCCGCCCCCGCCGCGCTCGTCACGGCCACGACGGTGGCGCCGCGCTCGCGAGCGCGGCGGGCGGCGGCGACCACGTCGGGGGTGGTGCCGGAGTGGCTCACGACCAGCGCGACGTCCCCCGGGTGCAGGGTCTCGGAGCTGACCAGGGCGGCGTGCCCCTCGGTCCGCAGGCGGGTGGTCAGACCGACGCGGACGGCCTTGTGGTCGAAGTCGGCGGCCAGCAGGCCGGAGGTCCCGATCCCGTAGCAGTCGGTCAGCCGGGCGGCGTGGACGGCCCGCGCGGCGGCGTCGAGGGCGTCGAGGTCGAGGGTGCGGGCGGTGGCGTGGACCGCCTCGCTCTCCAGGGCGGCCAGCCGGGCGACGACCCCGGCGAGGTCGTCGGCGTCCTCGGGGGAACCGGTGAGGAGGGCGGCCGGTTCGGCCGGGGGCCCGGAGGCGGCCAGGGCGAGCCGCAGCTGGGGGTACCCGGCGAACCCCAGCGACCGGGCGGTGCGCACGACGGTGGCCTCGCTGGTGCCGGTCCGGGCGGCGAGGTCGGTGACGGTGAGCTGGGCGGCCCCGGCGGGGTCGTCGAGGAGCTCGGCCAGGACGCGCGCGGCCGAGGCGGTGGCCGAGGGCACGGCGGCGAGCAGGTGCGCGCGCAGGGACGCGGGGTCGGGTGCGGTCACGGGGCTCCGTCCGGGAGGGTCTGGCGGAATTTTTCGTCGAAGGCTAGTTTCATGTCAACTTCCGCCACTCGACGTCTGGAGCAGCCGTGAGCACCCCCCGCGGACACCTCGTCCGCTCCGAGATCGCCGAACAGCCCGCCGTCGCCGACCGGGTGCTGTCCGCCGCCGGCGGGGACCTGGCCCGCACCGCCCGCCTGCTGCGCGAGGCCGCCCCCCGCGCGGTGCTGCTCACCGCGCGCGGCACCAGCGACCACGCCGCCCTGTACGCCAAGTACCTCCTGGAGGTCGGCCTGGGGCTGCCGTGCGGGCTGACGTCCACCTCCACCCTCACCGTCTACGGCGCCACCCCGGACCTGCGCGGGGTGCTGTGGATCGCCGTCAGCCAGTCCGGGGGGTCCCCGGACCTCGTGGAGTCCACCGCCGCGGCCCGCCGCGCCGGGGCCACCACCCTGGCCGTGACGAACAACCCGTCCTCGCCGCTGGCCGCCGCCGCCGAGCACCACCTCGACGTCCACGCCGGCCCCGAGCTGGCCGTGGCCGCGACCAAGAGCTACACCGCCCAGCTGCTGACCCTGTGGCTGCTGGTCACCGCCTGGCGCGGCGGGGACCTCACCCCCGCCCACGCGGTGCCGGGGTTCCTGGCGCAGGCGGTCGCCGCGCCCGACGTCCCGGACGTGGCCGCCCGGTACCGGTTCGTGGACCGGCTCGTGCTGACCGCGCGCGGGTACTCCTACCCCACGGCGCGCGAGGCGGCGCTCAAGCTCATGGAGACCTCCTACCTGTCGGCGCAGGCGTTCTCGGCGGCCGACCTCATGCACGGGCCGCTGGCGATGGTCGACGCCGACCGCCCCGTCATCGCGGTGGTGCCCGAGGGGCCCGGCGGGGAGGCGGTGACCCCCGTCCTGGCCGCCCTGCACGAGCGCGGCGCGGACGTGTGCGCGGTGGCCCCCGCGGGGCTGGCCCCCCAGGCCACCGTCCGGCTCGCGCTGCCGTCGGGGATCCCCGAGGACCTCGCGCCCGTCGTGCAGATCGTGCCGCTGCAACGGCTGGCCCTGGAGATGGCCGTGGCCCGGGGGCTGGACCCCGACGCCCCCCGGGGTCTGCGCAAGGTCACGGAGACCCGGTGACCGTCCTGGCGCGGGGCACCGTCCGCACCGGCGCGCGCGTGCTGCCCGGCGGCTGGGCGCTGCTCGAGCGCGGTGAGGTGCTGCGGGTCGGGACGGGCCCGGCGCCCGCCGCCGACGAGACCGTCGAGGGAGCCCACGTCGTCCCGGGCTTCGTCGACGTCCACTGCCACGGCGGGGGCGGGGCGAGCTTCGGGGGACCCGTCGAGGACGCCGCCACCGTCGTCGCCACCCACCGCGCCCACGGCACGACCACCCTCGTCGCCAGCCTGGTCACCCGCCCCGTCGAGGAGCTGGCCGCGACCCTCGACGCCTACGCCGACCTCGTCGCCGACGGCGTCCTGGCCGGCGTCCACCTCGAGGGCCCGTGGCTGAGCCCGGACCACCGCGGGGCCCACGACCCCGCGCTGCTGCGCACCCCCGACCCCGCCGACCTCGACCGGCTGCTCGGCACCGGCCTCGTGCGGGTGGTCACGATCGCCCCCGAGCTGCCCGGGGGGCTGGACGCCGTGCGGCGCACCGCCGCCGCCGGCGCGGTCGCCGCGGTCGGGCACACCGGGGCCGGCGCCGACGTCGTCCGCGAGGCGGTCGAGGCCGGCGCGACGTGGGCGACCCACCTGTTCAACGCCATGCCCCCGCTGCACCACCGCGACCCCGGGCCGGTCGCGGCGCTGCTGGAGGACGAGCGGGTGACGGTCGAGCTCATCGCCGACGGGGTCCACCTGCACCCGCTGACGGTCTCCCTCGCCGCGCACCGGGCCGGGCCGGGGCGGGTCGCCCTCGTCACCGACGCGATGGCCGCCACGGGCTCCGCGGACGGCCGGTACCGGCTCGGCGACCTGGACGTGGACGTCGTGGGGGGAGTGGCCCGCCTCGTCGAGGGCGGTTCGATCGCCGGGAGCACCCTGACGCTGGACCGGGCGCTGCGGTTCGCGGTGACGCGGGCGGGGCTGGAGCTCGACGACGCCCTCGCGGCGGTCACGTCCACGCCCGCCCGCGGGCTCGGCCGCACCGACGTCGGCCACCTCGAACCCGGCGCCCGCGGCGGGGCGGTCGTCCTCACCGACGACCTCACCGTGCACCGCGTCCTCACCTGACACCCCGCCGACGACACCCCGCCGACGACACCCCGCCGACGACACCCCGCCGACGACGAGGGCGGCGGCCGGGAGGGACCCCGGCCGCCGCCCGGTCCCCGCGGCGCGGGGGTGGGGGTCAGAGACCGCCGACGGGCGGCTCACCCGTCTCGGGCACCAGGACGGGCGTGTCCGCGTCCAGCGTCCGGCCCCGGAAGAACGGTCGCAGCCGCGCCGCGCACAGCAGCATCAGCGGCACCCCCAGCACCAGCATCCCGATGCCGATGACGAACACGCCGCCGAGCGGGCCGAAGGTCGTGAAACCGTAGTCGGGCTCCAGCATGTCGACGCTGCTCCGGGCGAACGCCCACAGCATCGCGGCCCCGCCCAGGACGGGGAACAGCCCGCGCAGCAGGAAGTCGCGGACCGAGCGGGTCAGCGTCCGGCGGAAGTACCAGACGCACGAGAACGCCGTGATCCCGTAGTAGAACGCGACGGCCAGGCCGAGGGAGGCGATGGAGTCCTGCAACGCGTTCTGGCTCACCAGGCTCAGCACGAGGTAGAACGCGACGGCCGCCGCGCCCATGACGACCGTCCCGAAGGAGGGCGTCCGGTACCTGGGGTGGACGTTCGCGAACCGTTGCGGCAGCGCGCCGTAGACGGCCATCGACAGGGTCCCGCGGGCCGTGGGCAGGATCGTCGTCTGGGTCGAGGACGCCGCCGAGATCGCGACGGTGACCAGCAGCAGCCCCGACAGCACGGCGCCGCCCACGGGGTCGCCCAGCGTGGACAGCACGTCGTCGGCGTTGTCGGGGTTGTTCAGCCCGATGCCCGTGGTGCCGAACCCGGCGTAGGCCTGCACGGCGACGGCGACCAGGACGTACGTCACGACGAGGATCACGGTGGCCAGCAGGGCCGCGCGGCCGGGCGTCCGGTCGGCGTCCCGCGTCTCCTCGCTCACCGCCAGGCAGGCGTCCCAGCCCCAGTAGATGAAGATGCAGAGGATGACGGCCTCGGCCAGCGCCGACCCGCTCACGCCGAACGGGGAGAACCAGTCCCACCGCGGCTGCACGGCCTGCGCGCCGGCGTCGCCGGAGCGCACCAGCCACAGGGCGCCGACCGAGATGATCCCCAGCACCGCGAACTGCACGACGACCAGGACGTTCTGGATGCGCTCGGAGATCGTGATCCCGCGGTAGCTGACGTACGTCATGGCGACGATGAAGACCAGCCCGAGGCCGGTCCGCAGCAGGAGGTCCTCGGCCGCGCCGTCGAAGCCGAGGAAGCGCAGCGTGTAGACCGCGGAGATCTCCGCGACGTTGGCCAGGACGATGACGGCCGACACGGCCACCCCCCAGCCGCCCATCCAGCCGACCCACGGCCCGAAGGCCTTGGTGCCCCACGTGAACGTGGTGCCGCAGTCGGGGGCCGCGCGGTTGAGCTCGCGGTAGGCGACGGCGACCAGGAGCATCGGGACGAAGGCGACGAGGAACATCGCCGGGGCCTTGTCGTGGACGGCGAGGACGACGTACCCGAGGGTGGCGGCGAGGCTGTACGCGGGCGCGGTCGCGCCCAGGCCGATGACGGTGTTGCCCCACAGGCCGAGGGCGCCGGGCTGCAGGCCCTTGCCGGCGGCGGGGCCGGAGGTGACGGGTCCGTCGGGGGGGTGGTCGGTCCGGGGCACGGGACCTCCTGTGCGCGGGTGGGGGTGCAGAACTCGGAGACACTAGCAGCGGCCGGCGATAGGCTCGCGGATTCCGTCGTCTACCGGGTGGTGGACGACGGTTTCCGTCGTCCACCCTTGCTCGAGGCTCAGGTTGACGACACACTGACCCCAGAGCCCACCGAAGGAGGAGGTCCGTGGTGCCCGACCACCCGCTGGTCCCGCTGAGCGGGGAGGAGTTCCGCCGCAACCTCGACGTCCTCCGCGCGAGCGGCCGGCTGACGCCGACGACGCGCTTCGCGGGGGTCGTCCTGGCCGAGCCGCCCAAGGCCGACGTCCTGGCCTGGGCCCCCGGCGACCCGGTGCCCCGGCGGGCCCGCTCGGTGGTGTGGGACCGCGCCGACAACCGCGCCCACGACGTCGTCGTCGACCTCGTCGCCGGGACCGTCGAACGCTTCGAGCCGCTGCCCGGGGCCACGCCCAACTTCACCCTCGACGAGTTCCACGAGGTCGACCGCGTCCTGCGCACCGAGCCCCGCGTCGTGCAGGCCCTCGCCGCGCGCGGCATCACCGACCTCGACCTGGTGCTCCTGGACACCTGGACCTACGGCGCCGCGCTCATGCCCCCGCAGTGGCGCGACCGCCGCCTCGGGTGGGTCGACGTCTGGCGCCGCGGGACACCCGGCGGCAACCCCTACGCCCACCCCGTCAACGGCCTGAAGTTCGTCGTCGACGTCAACACCCTCGAGCTCCTCGACGTCGAGGACGGCCCCGTGGTGCCCGACGCCCCGACGCGCGGGGAGTACGACCCCGCGCTCACCGGCCTCGAACCCGCCCCGCCGCTGCGCCCCCTGGAGATCACCCAGCCCGAGGGCCCGTCGTTCACGGTCACCGACGACGGGGAGCTGCGCTGGCGGAACTGGTCGGTGCGGATCGGCTTCACCCACCGCGAGGGGCTCGTGCTGCACCAGCTCGCCTGGGTGGACGGGGACGAGCGCCGCGAGATCGGCTACCGGATGTCCTTCGCCGAGATGGTCGTCCCCTACCGCGACCCCTCCTTCGAGCACCGCCGCCGCACCGCCTACGACATCGGCGAGTGGGGCCTGGGGTACATGACGACGTCCCTGGAACTGGGCTGCGACTGCCTCGGCGAGATCCGCTACCTCGACGCCGTCCTGGCCGACTCCCGCGGCGAGCCGTACGTCGTCCCGCAGGCGGTCTGCCTGCACGAGGAGGACGACGCCGTGCTGTGGAAGCACGTCGACGAGCACGCCGGGACCCAGGTCCGGCGCTCGCGGCGGATGGTGGTCTCCTTCCACGCCACGGTCGCCAACTACGAGTACCTCGTCTACTGGCGCCTCTACCTCGACGGCACGATCGAGTGCGAGGTGCGCGCGACGGGGATCATGGTGACCACCCCGATCGCGGAGGGGGCGCCCACCCCGGCCACCGGGGTGCTCGTCGACGAGCGCACCTACGCCCCGATCCACCAGCACTTCATCGTCGCCCGGCTCGACCTGGACGTCGACGGACCGCGCACCACCGTCCACGAGGTCGACACCCACGTCGTCCCCACCGGACCGGACAACCCGCACGGGCTGGCGCTGGCGACGACCTCGACCCCGGTCCGCTCCGAGCGCGAGTCCGGCCGCGACGTGGACCAGCAGCGGCAGCGGGTCTGGAAGGTCGCCAGCACCCGGCGCACCAACGCGTGGGGCACGCCGACGGCCTACAAGCTCGTGACGCCCGACGCGATCCCGCACCTGTTCGCCCCCGACGCCCCGCAGTTCCTGCGGGCTCCCGTCATCGGGCACGACGTGTGGGTCACCCGGCACCACGACGACGAGCTGTGGCCCGCGGGGGACCACCCCACCCAGAGCTCGGAGGACCTGGGGATCACCCGCTGGACCGCCGACGACGAACCGCTGGAGGACACCGACACCGTGCTGTGGCACGTGTTCGGCATCCACCACGTGCCGCGGCCGGAGGACTGGCCCGTCATGCCGTCCGACGCCGTGGTGTTCCGGCTCAAACCGTCGGGGTTCTTCGACCGGAACCCCGCCCTGGACCTGCCGCCGAACCCGGCGGCGCACTGCCACCGACCGCCCACCGGAGGGAAGAAGAACTGATGGAGACGCTCCTCAACGTCGTCGACGGCGAGTCCGTCCCCGCAGCGGACGGCGCCACGACCGACGTCGTGAACCCCGCGACCGGCGCCGTGTACGCCACGGCACCGCGCTCGTCCGCGCAGGACGTCCAGACCGCCTACGCCGCAGCGGAGAAGGCCTTCAGCTCGTGGGGGCGCACCACCCCGGCCGAGCGGCAGAAGTTCCTGCTCGACCTCGCCGACGCCATCGAGGACCGCGCCGAGGAGTTCGTCGCCGCCGAGGTGGAGAACACCGGCAAGCCCGTCTCGCTGACCCGCAGCGACGAGATCCCGCCGGGGGTCGACCAGCTCCGGTTCTTCGCCGGCGCGGCGCGCGTCCTGGAGGGCCGGTCGGCGGGGGAGTACCTCGCCGGGCACACGTCGTGGATCCGCCGCGAGCCCATCGGCGTCGTCGGCCAGGTCACGCCCTGGAACTACCCGTTCATGATGGCCATCTGGAAGATCGGCCCGGCCCTGGCCGCGGGGAACACCGTCGTCCTCAAGCCCTCGGACACGACGCCGGCCTCCACCGTCCTGCTGGGCAGGATCGCCAACGAGATCCTGCCGCCCGGTGTGCTCAACGTCGTCTGCGGCGACCGGGACACCGGCCGCGCTCTCGTCGAGCACCCGACCCCGGGCCTGGTCGCCATCACCGGGTCCATCCGGGCCGGGATGCAGGTCGCGGAGTCGGCCTCCAAGCAGGTCAAGCGCGTCCACCTCGAACTGGGCGGCAAGGCCCCCGTCGTGGTGTTCGACGACGCCGACGTCGCCGCGGCCTCGGAGGCCATCGCCGCGGCCGGGTACTTCAACGCCGGTCAGGACTGCACCGCCGCCACCCGTGTCCTCGTCGCCCCCCGCGTGCACGACGACTTCGTGGCCGCCCTGTCCGAGCAGGCGCGCAACACGAAGATCGGCCTGCCGGACGACCCCGACACCGCGGTGGGCCCGGTGAACAACCCGAACCAGCTCGCCCAGGTCTCCGGCTTCGTCGACCGGCTGCCCGACCACGCCGTCCTGGGCGCAGGCGGGTCGCGGGGCACCGGTGACCTGGCGAACGGGTTCTACTACCAGCCGACCGTCGTGTCCGGGCTGGCGCAGGACGACGAGGTCGTGCAGAACGAGATCTTCGGCCCGGTCATCACGGTGCAGCGGTTCACCGACGAGGACGAGGCGCTGCGCTGGGCCAACGGCACGAAGTACGGGCTGGCCTCCAGCGTGTGGACGAAGGACTTCGGCCGCGCCATGCGCATGTCGGCCGCGCTAGACTTCGGCTGCGTGTGGATCAACACCCACATCCCGATCGTCGCGGAGATGCCGCACGGGGGGTTCAAGCAGTCCGGGTACGGCAAGGACCTGTCGATGTACGGGTTCGAGGACTACACCCGGGTCAAGCACGTCATGGCCAACCTCGACTCCTGAGGACGGGGCGCGTGCCGGGCCGCCAGCCCACCTCCACCCTCGACGACGTCGCGAAGCGGATCATCGAGGTCCTGCAGGTGGACGGCCGGATGTCCTACGCCGCCATCGGCAAGGCCGTCGGGCTGTCCGAGGCGGCGGTCCGGCAGCGCGTCCAGCGGTTGCTGGACGGCGGCGTCGTGCAGATCGTCGCGGTCACCGACCCGGTCCAGGTGGGTTTCGCCCGCCAGGCGATGATCGGGATCCGGGCCGACGGGGACACCCGCGTCGTCGCCGACCGGCTCGCCGAACTGCCCGAGGTCGACTACGTCGTGGTGACGGCGGGGTCCTTCGACGTCCTCGCGGAGGTGGTCTGCGAGGACGACGACGGGCTGCTGGAGATCGTGAACACGCGGATCCGGACCATCCCGGGGGTGCAGGCGACCGAGACGTTCGTCTACCTCAAGCTGCGCAAGCAGCTGTACGACTGGGGCACCCGCTGACGCGCTGACCGTCACCGCCCCGGCGTCCCGTTGTGCGACCGCCGTCGCGGGGGGAGGATCGGGGAGCACCGGGACGACCGCGGCTCCCGGTCCCGACCGCGAGGAGGCGGCGTGCGCGCGACGACGGTGGGTTTCTCCGGTTCGGGCGCCTCGCGGCGGGCCCTGCGCTGGACCGTGCAGGACTGCGCCGCGACCGGGCGGCCCCTGCACGTCCTGCTGGGGCCCGCCGCCGGGCACCGCGACCTCGACGCGGTGCTGGGGGAGGAGCTGCTGCGGGTCGCCGGCCGCGAACCGCGGTTCGACGTGACCCTGACGACCGACGACACCGCCCGCGCGCTGCTCGTGGCCGCCGCCGACAGCACCCAGCTCGTCCTGGGCTGCGGGCGCGACGTCGCACCCCTGGGCCCGGGGACCGGCCCGGTCCTGGGCGCGGTGCTGCCCCGCTGCCCCGTGCCCGTGGTCCTCGTGGGGCCGCAGGCCGTCCTGACCCCGGCCCGCCGCGTCGTCGTCGCCACCGACGCCACCGACACCGCTGACGCCACCGGTACCGCCGACGCCGCCGACACCGCGACCGACGGGGCCGTCGCGGCCTGGGCCGCGGACCGGGAGCTGCCGCTGCGGCTGCTGACCACGTGGCGGGCGCGTCCACCGGAGCCGGGGTCCGCCGAGGCGGAGCGGCGGCACGCCCACCTGCTCGCCGCCGGCCGGCACCACGCCGCCCGGGCGCGGCTGTCGGCGGCCACCCACCGCCCCGTGCACGCCGACGTGGTCGAGGGCCCGCTCGCCGACGTCGTCCCGCGGCGGCTGAGCGTGGGGGACCTGCTCGTGGTCGCGGCCGGGGCGGTGCCGGACCTGCCGGTGCGGACGCTGCGCTCACCCGTCGTGCTGGTGCCCCCACCCTCGACACGGCCCCCCGTGCCCACCGGTGAGCCCGGCGACCGGCAGCGCGTGCAGGTCCCCCCGGTGGGGCACCCGGCGCTCACCGGCGCCTGACGCCCGGCGTCCCGGGACGCCGGGCGGGGCGCACCGCGGGTGTTCGTCGTCGCCGACGACTGCACCGGTCCCGCCCCGGCGTGGACCGGTCCCGGTCCGCGGCCGGTGGGTCAGCGGTCCCCGGCGGGCACCAGTTCCGCGAGGAGCTGCTCGACGAGGGTGCGGATCCGGTCGCGGATGGGGCGCACGGCCTCCACGCCCTTGCCGGCGGGGTCCTCCAGCTGCCAGTCCAGGTACCGCTTGCCGGGGTAGAAGGGGCAGGCGTCGCCGCAGCCCATGGTGATGACGACGTCGGAGGCCTCGACGGCTTCGGGGGTGAGGACCTTCGGGCTCTGGTCGGAGATGTCGATGCCGACCTCACCCATCGCCGCCACCGCGGAGGGGTTGACGGAGTCCTTCGGCGCTGAGCCGGCGGAGCGGACCTCGACGGCGTCCCCGGCGAGGTGGGTCAGCCAGCCGGCGGCCATCTGGGACCGGCCGGCGTTGTGGACGCAGACGAACAGGACGCTGGGCTTGCTCTGGTTCACCGGGTGGTCTCCGCATCGGGGTGGGGGTCGGGCTGGGTGTCGGGCTGGGTATCGGGGTCGGTCTGGGGGTGGGGCACGAGGACGTCACCGGCGGCGGCGCCGGCCGTGGGGTGCAGCGCGAGCAGGACCCCCGCGCCGACCACGCCGCCGACCAGCTGGGCGGCGGTGAACGCGGCCGCGGAGGCCGGGGCGATGCCGGCGAAGGTGTCGGTGAAGACGCGGCCGACCGTCACGGCGGGGTTGGCGAACGAGGTGGAGCTGGTGAACCAGTACGCGGCGCCGACGTAGGCGCCGACGGCGGGGGCGGCGATCGCGGCCCGCCCGGTGCGGGCCAGGGCGAAGACCAGGAGCACCAGGACGGCGGTGGCGACGACCTCGGCGAGCAGGTGCCCGCTGGTGGTCCGGTCCTCGTCCGAGGTCTGCAGCACGGGCAGGTCGAACATCGCGTTGGCCAGCAGGCTGCCGCCGACGGCCCCGGCGGTCTGCGCCGCGAGGTAGGGCAGCACGTCCTGCCCGCGCAGGCCCGTCCCGGCGCGCCGCCCCAGCGCCCAGTCGGCCAGGGTGACCACGGGGTTGAAGTGGGCGCCGGAGACGGGCCCGAACAGCAGGATCAGCACGGCCAGGCCCAGGACGGTGGCGGTGGAGTTCTCCAGCAGCTGCAGCCCGACGTCGTCCGGGGACAGCCGCTGGGCGGCGGTGCCGGAGCCGACGACGACCGCGACCAGCAGGCCGGTGCCCAGGAACTCGGCGAGCAGGCGGCGGGGCAGCGGGACGGTCACCGGCACCCGCACGAGCCGGTCGGGTGCGTGCCGCCGCCCTGCGCCTGCGCCGCGCAGCACTCCGCGACCCCTGCCGCGGCGACCGCCCCGGCCGGGTCGGCGATGGGCTTGGTCGCGCGGACGACCGCGCCGTGCAGGCCCTCGGCGACCTCGTGGGTGAACTCGACGCTGGCGTCGGTGAAACCCGCGGCGGCCAGGCCGTGGAGGTACTCGCTGCGGGAGAGCGCCCCGGCGATGCAGCCGGCGTAGCTGCCGCGTTCGGCGCGCTGGGCGGGGGTGAGGTGGTCCTCGGCGACGACGTCGGAGATCCCGATCCGGCCGCCGGGGGTCAGGACCCGGAACACCTCGGCCAGGACGGCGGGCTTGTCGGTGGACAGGTTGACGACGCAGTTGGAGATGACCACGTCGACGGTGCCCGCGGGCAGCGGGACGGCCTCGATGCGGCCCAGGAGGAACTCCACGTTCTCCGCGCCGGCCTCGGCGGCGTTCGCCCGGGCCAGGGCGAGCATCTCCTCGGTCATGTCCAGGCCGTAGGCCTTGCCGGTGGGGCCGACGCGCTCGGCCGAGAGCAGCACGTCGATCCCGCCGCCGGAGCCGAGGTCCAGGACCCGGTCGCCGGGCTGCAGGTCGGCCACGACCAGCGGGTTGCCGCACCCGAGCGAGGCGGCGACCGCGCCGGCGGGCAGCCCGTCCAGCTCCCGGGCGCCGTAGCGGGCGGCGCCGAAGACGTCGGTCTGCTCCAGGGCGTCCGCGCTCCCGCACGAGCCCTGTCCGCCGGCGGTGACCACCCGGGCGGCGGCGGCGTACCGCTGCCGGACCTCTTCCCGGAGCTGCTCCGGAGCCTCGTGCGCGTGCTGGTCCACCATCGCTCCCCCTGCTCCTGGGCATCGACGGGCGTCGATGCGTACGTGGGTCCACTGTGGACTCGGACATCGACACCCGTCAATGTCTGGGGCATGCTGGGGCCATGACGACGGCGCTGCCCCTGACCGAGCGGACGGCCCCGGGGACGACCGGCTGCTGCGCACCGGTGACCGGGGTGCCGCTCTCGCTGCAGGAGGCGGAGCGGCTGGCGGCCGCGCTGAAGGCGGTGGCCGAGCCGACCCGGCTGCGGCTGCTGTCGCTGGTCGCCGCCCACGAGGGGCAGGAGGCGTGCGTGTGCGACCTCACCGAGCCCGTCGGCCTGTCCCAGCCGACGGTGTCGCACCACCTGAAGGTGCTCGTCGACGCCGGCCTGCTGGAGCGGGAGAAGCGCGGCGTGTGGGCGTACTACCGGCTCGTGCGCGGGCGGCTGGAAGACCTCGCCCGCGCCCTCGCGCCGACCCCCTGAGCCTCGCCGCCGACCGGCGGCACCTCCTCGCGGTTCCGGTCGAACACCTGTTCGATCCCGTGGCATCCTCGTGGGGTGTCCGGTGGCCAGCTGCGCAGGGACGGGCAGCGCCCGCTGTACGAGGTCGTCCGCGAGCAGCGGGCCCGGCGGGAGGAACCGGCCGTGCGCCACTGCTGGGTCCGCTCACCCGAGGGCGGGGACCCGTGGCCGGGCATCGTCGTGTCCTGGGTCCGGGACCCGGGCGGGTGGCGGGGTCGCGTCGTCTACGTGGTGCCCGGGGACGAGCCCGTGCTCGTCGAGGCGTGGGTCGAGGCCGAGCACCTGCGCCCCGTCACCGGGTGACGATCGCGTCGGCCTCGACCTCCACGAGCAGCCCGGGTTCGATGAGCCGGCTCACCTCGACCATCGTGGCGGCGGGCCGCACGTGCCCGAGGAACTCCCCGTGCACGCGGCCCACCTCCTCCCAGCGGGAGATGTCGGTGACGAACAGCCGCGTGCGCACGACGTCCTCGAGCGTCGCCCCGGCCTCCAGCAGGGCGGCGCGGATCCGGACGAGGCAGGTGCGGGTCTGCTCGGCGATGTCGTCGCCGCCGACGGGGCCCTGCGGCGAGGCGGCCGTCGTGCCGGCCACGGCGACGTGGTCGCCGACGCGCACCGCGCGCGAGTAGCCCACGAGGGGTTCCCAGGTGCCGCCGCTGGAGACGAGCTGACGAGTGCTCACGGGAGGACTCTGCCGCACCCGGGCGGCCCGCGGTGCCGTAGCGTCCGGACGGTGACCCAGACGCCGTGGCTCGTCCTCGTCGACCTGCAGCGCATCTTCGGCGCGCCCGGCAGCCCGTGGGCCGCGCCGCGGTTCGACGCCGCGGCGGCTGCGTGCGCCCGGCTCGCCGAGCGCTTCGCGCCGAACGTCGTGCTCACCCGCTTCGTCGCCCCCGCCGCGCCGCAGGGGGCCTGGGCGGCGTACTACGAGCAGTTCCCGTTCGCCCTCGTCCCCGACGACGACCCGCTGTACGAGGTCGTCGACGGTTTCACCGGCCGGGGGTTCCCCGTCGTCACCCGCCCCACGTTCGGCAAGTGGGGCCCGGAACTGGCGGCCGTCACCGGGTCGTCGCCGCTGGTCGTCGGCGGGGTCTCCACCGACTGCTGCGTGCTGTCCACGGTGCTGCCGGCCGCCGACGACGGCATCGCCGTCACGGTCGTCGCGGACGCGTGCGCCGGGGCCAGCGACGCCGACCACGACCGCGCGCTGGACGCCCTGCGGCTGTACGCCCCGCTCGTCACGGTCGTCGACTCGCTGGCGTGAACTCACCGGGCCGAGGTCCGGGCGACGATCTCGCGCGCGAGGTCACCGGCCGCGGCGGCCTCGCCGTCGGCGACGGCACCGGCCAGCGCGGTGTGCAGCCGCACGTCGTGGGCGGCCGGGCGCACGCCGGCGCGGTCGGCCACCGCCAGGCCCACGACCGCGCCGAGCGCGGCGAACGTCGCGTTCCCCGACGCGCGCAGCAGGAGGTCGTGCAGCTCGGCGTCGGCGCGCGCGAGCCCGCCCGGGGCCCGCAGTTCCCGCGCCAGCCCCCGCAGCCGGGTGCGGGTGGCGTCGTCGGCGTTGCGCGCGGCGGCCTGCGCGGCAGCCGGTTCCAGGACCTGCCGGAGTTCACGCAGTTCCCGGGTCTGGGTTTCCCGGTCCGGTCCGGACAACCGCCAGCGGACCACCTGCGGGTCCAGCAGGTTCCACTGCGCGGCCGGCCGGACCACCAGCCCGACCCGGGGGGAGGCGGTCAGCAGCCCCAGGGAGGCCAGGACGCGGGTGGCCTCGCGCACGACGCTGCGCGAGGCCAGGGTCCGGTCGACGAGCGCCTCGACCGACGTGCGCGAACCCGCCGGGAGCCGCCCGTCGACGACCGCGGAACCGACGTCGTCGAGGACCCGCTGGAACGCCGGGCTCCTCACCGCCGGGGCACGGGGGAGACGACGAGCTCGTCGATCCGCACGTGCGCGGGGGAGTCCAGGACGAACTGCACGGTGCGCGCGACGTCGTCGGGGGTGAGCATGTGCTCGCGGGCCGCGGCGTCGGGGACGACGGGGCGCTGGTCGAGGAAGTCGGTGGCGACGTCGCCGGGGCACAGGTGGGTCGCCCGGACCCCGTGCGCGGCCTCGCCGGCGTTCAGGGTGCGCACGACGGAGGACAGGGCGCTCTTGCTGGCGGAGTAGGCGACCCCGGCGTTGGGGTGGAAGGCCCAGCCCGCGTACGAGGAGACGACGACCACGAGCCCGGAACTGGCGCGCAGGTCGGGCAGGGCGGCGTCGACCACGGTGACGACGGCGTTCAGGTTCACGGCCACGACGTCCTGGAAGGTGTCCACGTCCTGGTCGTCCCACTGCCGCTGCGGCGTGTTCCGCCCCGCGGCGAGCACGAGGGCGTCGAGGCGGCCGAACTCCGCCACGACGCGGTCCCGCGCGGCGCGGACGGCGTCCCGGTCGCGCACGTCCAGCGGGATCTGCAGGGTCGTCCCGTCGATGCCGGACGCCGTGTCCCGCAACGCCTCCGCGCGCCGTCCCGACAGGACGACCGTCCACCCGGCCGCCGCGGCGGACCGGGCCACGGCCCGGCCCATGCCGGACCCGGCGCCGGTGATCCACAGGACTCGTTGCACGTCGGTCTCCTCGGTCGTAGGTTCTGACTCAACAGTATGCTCATTGACGGTACGCTCACCGAGGAGTTCACCCGTGCACCTGGACCTGACCGAGCGCGTCGTCGTCGTCACCGGGGCGGGGCGCGGGATCGGCCGCACGCTGGCCCACCGGTTCGCCGGGGAGGGCGCGCACGTCGTCGCCCTCGACCGCGCCTTCGAGGACCCCGGGGAACCCGGTGTCCGCCAGACCGCGTGCGACGTCACCGACCCGGACTCGGTCCGGCGCGCGGTCGAGGCGACGGTCGCGGAGTTCGGGACGATCGACGTCCTCGTCAACAACGCCGGGGTCAACGTCGACGGCCGCGTCGCGGACCTCACCTGGGAGCGGTTCCGGCAGTGCCTCGACGTCAACGTCGGAGGGGTCTTCCTCGTCAGCCAGGCCGTCGCGGAGGTCGTGAAACCCCGCCGCCGGGGCCGCATCCTCAACGCCGCGTCGTTCGCCGCGATCGTCCCCAGCGTCGGCAGCGCCGCCTACGCCGCGTCCAAGGCCGCCGTGGTGCAGTTCACCCGCGTCCTGGCCTCCGAGCTCGGCCCGTACGACATCACCGTGAACGCCTACGCCCCCGGCATGGTCCCCACCGCCATGAACGGGTTCGCCGACCTGCCCGCCGACCAGGCCGACGAACTGCTCGACACCCTCTCGCTGCGGCGCTGGGGCCGCGCCGACGACATCGCCGACCTGCTCGTGTTCCTCGCCAGCGACGCCGCGGGCTACATCACCGGCACGCTCCTGGACGTCTCCGGCGGCAAGCTCGCGACGCAGATCCCGAGCCGCGCGCGCCGGTGAGGGCGGAGGCGTCCCCGCCCGGGGCGGGCCCGTGGGCCGGGCACCGGTCGCTGACCGCCGCCGGACCCGGTCACCGGAGTGCTCGGTCACTGAAGTGCTCGAGCACGGCCGGGGTCGGGGACCCGGAGCGGTCGGGGCCGGTGGTGCCCTACCGGATTCCCGCGGCGCGCAGTTCCCGCGCCAGCCGGGCGGCGTGCCGGGTGAGGACGCCGGCGACGCGCTCGACCTCCTCGTCGGTGGCGAGGGCGGCGGGCAGGCTGCAGGACAGGGCGTCCGTCGCGGGGATGCGGTACTCCACGCGCACGCCGACGCAGACGGTGCCGGGCAGGTTCTGCCCGCGCTCCACGGCCCACCCGCGGGTGCGCACGTCGTGCAGCTCGGCGTCGAGGGCCGCCCGGTCGGCGACGGTGTCGGGGGTCAGCTGCGGGAAGGGCCCGGCGGGCAGCAGCGCGTCGAGCTCGGCGGCCGTCCGCTCGGCCAGCAGGGCCTTGCCGAGGGAAGTGGCGTAGGCCGGCAGGTACCGCCCGACCCGCGAGTGCGCGCGGTGGGCGTCGGCGGCCTCGCGGGTGGCGAGGTAGACGACGTTGGGGCCGTCGAGGCGGGCGACGTGGGTGGTGCAGCGGGTCTCGTCGCGCACGGCCTCGACGGCCGCCAGGGCCAGCGGCAGCGCGGGGTCGCGGTCCAGGTAGGCGGTCCCGGTGAGCAGGGCCCGCGACCCGATGCCGTACCCGCCGGCGCCGGGCCCGGACGTCGCGGGCGGTTCGATCCAGTGCAGGTCCACGAGGGTGCGCAGCAGCGCGTGCAGGCTGGAGCGGGGGTACCCGGTGCGTTCCTGCAGCTGGGCGACCGTGAGCACGTAGGGCGGCTGGGCCAGGGCCTGCAGGATGTGCACGGTGCGCTCGGCCGACTTCACCGGTCCCCGGCCGGTCTCCGCCTCCGGGGTGTCCTCCTGGGTCGCCACCCGACGAGCTTAGACGCCGGGCACGCACGTGGACGGTTCCACGTGCGTGGACGGTTCCACGTGGGTGGACGACGGCGAGAGTGCTCGACGTCGAGGACCTCTCCCGGCCCGGGGAACCCCGGGGGCGGTGGGGTCGGGTGCGCGTTCCGGCGGTCTGGGTGTCACCCCGGGTCGCCGCCGTAGCGGTCTTCACCACTCCGCTCGCCCCTCCAGGCGCCCGGCCCCACCGCACCCACCAGGTACCGCGGCAGCGATCACGGTAAACCTTCAGCGGCTGCGCAGCTGCCCGATCAGCTCGCCGAGCACCCGTTCGGCGTCCTCGTGCGGGACCTGGCAGGTGCCGGCGGCCACGTGCCCGCCGCCGCCGTGCTCCAGGCAGACCGCGCCGACGTCGACGGGGGAGGTGCGGTCCACGATGGACTTGCCGATGGCGAAGACGGTGTTCAGCTTCGCGCGGCCCCACATGACGTGCATCGAGACGCGGGCCTGCGGGAACAGGGCGTAGACGAAGAACCGGTTGCCGGCGTGGATCGTCTCCTCCTCGCGCAGGTCCAGCACCGCGACGTCGCCGTGCAGGGTCGTGACGCGCTCCAGCTGCGCCTTGAACAGGGCCGCCTGCGCGTGGAAGAGGTCGACGCGCTCGGCGACGTCGGGCAGCGCCAGGATCTCCTCGACGTCCTGGTAGTCGATGCAGGCGTCGATCAGCTGCATCATCAGCTGGTAGTTCGAGATGCGGAAGTCGCGGAAGCGGCCCAGGCCCGTGCGCGAGTCCATGAGGAAGTTCAGCAGCGTCCAGCCGGTCGGCTCGAGGATCTCGCTGACGTCGTACTGCGCCGCGTCGGCTTGGTCGACGGCGCGCATGAGCTCGTCGGAGATCTTCGGGAACCGCGCCGCACCCCCGAAGTGGTCGTAGACGACCCGGGCCGCCGAGGGCGCCTCGGGGTCGATGACGTGGTTGGCGGCGCCGGCGTTGCGCAGCGTCTCGGAGTGGTGGTGGTCGAAGACGAGGTGCGCCCGCGGGTCGTAGGGCAGGTTCGTGAGGATGTCACGGCCGGTGATCTCCACGGCCCCGTCCTGCACGTCCTTGGGGTGCACGAAGGTGATCTCGTCGACGAGGTCGAGCTGGCGCAGCAGCACGGCGCAGACCAGCCCGTCGAAGTCGCTGCGGGTCACGAGGCGGAAGGTGTCGCTCACACCCGGCTGATCGGCGGCCACGAGCCCGAGCTTGATCGATCGGTGCCGGTCTGTCCCCCGGACGGGTGTCGCGGGCCCCGCGCGGGGCCGCAGCGGTGTGCTTGACGTCCCCGGGGCGCGGTCCCACACTCGCAGCGCCGCGGTGAACCGTGTCACGGTGGCCCGGGCAGTCCCCCCGGCGACGGCCCCGCGGCCGGACGGGGGACCGGACGCGCGCTGGACCTGTGGGACGTTGAGGACATGGCGACGGTCAAGGAAGTCGCCCAGCGGGCAGGGGTGTCGCTGGGCACGGTCAGCAACGTGCTGAACCGCCCCGAGGTGGTCTCGGAGGCGCTGCGCACCCGGGTGCAGGACGCGATCGCCGAGCTGGGTTTCGTGCGCAACGAGTCCGCGCGCCAGCTGCGGGCCGGGGTCAGCCGCACCATCGCGATGGTGGTGCTGGACGTGGCCAACCCCTTCTTCACCGACGTCATCGCCGGGGCCGAGGAACTGGCCGAGCAGCACGACTGCCTCGTGGTCATGTGCAACAGCGCCAACTCCGCCGACCGCGAGGCCCGGCACCTGCGCCGGCTGGACCAGCAGCGCGTCCTGGGGGTCCTGCTGACCCCGGTGCACGACACCCCCGGCCCGGCGCTGACCGAGGTGCGCGACCACGGCACCCCGGTGATCCTCGTCGACCGCGGCGCCGGCCGCGGCGGGCAGGCCTCGGTCGCCGTCGACGACGTCCTGGGGGGACGGCTGGCGGGGCAGCACCTCGTGGGGGCCGGCCACCGCGACATCGCCTACGTCGGGGTCGCCGCGCCGCTGCGGCAGGTGCAGGACCGGCTGCGCGGCGTGCGGGAGGCGGTCGGGGCGGCGGGGACGGTGCGGGTCGTGGAGGCGACGGGGCTGTCGGTGCGGGCCGGGTCGCAGGCCGCGGCGCAGCTGCTGGCCTCCCCGGCGCACGAGCGTCCCACCGCCGTGTTCTGCGCCAACGACCTGCTGGCCCTCGGCGTCCTCAACGAGTGCGTCCGCCGCGGGGTGCGGGTGCCCGAGGAGCTGGCCGTGGTCGGCTACGACGACATCGGGTTCGCCGCGACCGCCACGGTGCCGCTGACGTCGGTGCGCCAGCCGCGGGAGATGCTCGGCCGCACGGCCGTGGAGCTCCTGCTGGCCCAGGTGGAGGGGCGCGCGCCGCAGCAGATCGTCTTCGAGCCCGAGCTCGTGGTGCGGCGCTCGACCGGGCGGCGCGTCAGCCCCTGAGGTCCTCCGGCCGGTCGCGGCGCGGCGGGTGGCAGCATGGCCGCGTGACCGTTCCCGCGCCCGTCCAGCAGCTGCTCGCCGAGGTCGGCGTGGCCGCCTTCACCGCCCGCGACTTCCGCCCCGGCCTCGTCCGGCACGTCGTCCTCTTCCGCTACCGCCCCGAGGTCGACGCCGACCAGCGCGAGGAGGTGCTGCGGCGGTTCCGGGCCCTGGCCGACTCCCCGCGCGACGGGGCGCCGTACATCGTCTCGATCGAGGCCGGGCCCCAGACCAGCGGGGAGGGCGTGGACGGCGGGTTCGACCACGGCATCGTCGTGACGTTCGCCTCCGAGGGGGACCGCAACCACTACGTCGGCACCCCCGTGGTCGAGGACCCGGCGTTCTCCGACCCCGAGCACGCCCGGTTCAAGGAGTTCGTCGGGCCCCTGCTGGCCGACGTCCTGGTCTTCGACGTCGCCGTCCCGGCCTGAGGCCCGGGGCCTGAGGGTCTGAGGCCCGGGATCGGAGTCCCGGGCCCGTCCGGGGTCAGGTCCGCGGCTGGGCGGGGTTGGTGGGCACGCCCTGCGAGGGCGGGTTGACCGGCGGGCCGGTCACCACCGAGGGGCCCTGGGCGTCCGGGGCGGGGGCGTGCTCGGGCTGGGCCCCGGCCGGGTCGCCACCGCTGGGGACGGCGCCGTCGGCCAGCTGCTGAGCCCGCGCGCGCAGCACCGTCAGCACCGGTTCGCGCCGGCCGTGCGCCTCCTCGTGCTCGAGGAGGGCCTGCAGGCCGGGGGCGTCGAGCGAGCGGATCCGGTGCGTCAGCGACGCCAGGGGCAGGTGGTCGTAGTCCGGCACCGGCAGGTGCTCGCGGTCGCTGGTCACGGGGTACCTCCGCGGGGAGGGCGCTGGGCGCCTGGAGCGGCTCCGTCCTTGAACCACCACCGAGCCTAGGTGCCGCACCCCTGCGCGGCGACCGGGCGCGCGGGGCCCAGGGAGCGGGCGGCCGCCCCGTGCGGGGCACCCCGACATCTGGGGTCGGGATGAGCCCGGGACCCCCAGGTGTTGTGGATGAGTGTGTGGACGAGGCCCGTGCGGCGGTGGAGCGGCTGTGGAGGACACGCCGACGCGACACGACACGCCGATCACGCTCCGTGGTCCGTTAATGACGACGAGTGTCACCCAGACGGCCCCGCCGAGGGTGTCGCCGCAGGTCAGGGGCTTGCGGGCCGGACCCCGGTCCCCGACTCGCCCCGGGTGGCGAATCACAACCGTGTCACACACCATGTAGTGGTGGTTTTCCACACCGCCCCCCAGGGGTAGTGTCGTAGTACCCCAGCAGGACGGGAACCCGAGCCGAGACTCCCCGGAGCCCCGGCGACGCTGAACCTGCACGACAGGACCCGAGGGAAGAAGGAACACCCGATGAGCATCACCGTCTACAGCACGCCCTCCTGCGTGCAGTGCAAGGCGACCTACCGCGCCCTGGACCGCAAGGGCCTGGCCTACGAGGTCGTCGACGTGACGGTCGACGCGGACGCGCTCGCGCTGGTCCGCTCGCTCGGGTACGTCCAGGCGCCCGTCGTCGTCGCGGGCGAGGACCACTGGTCGGGCTTCCGCCCCGACCGCATCGACGCGCTGGCCAAGGCCGCCGTCTCCGTCTGACCCGCTCCCCCCGGAGGGTTCCCGTGGCACCCGGCGTCGTCTACTTCTCCAGCGTCTCGGGCAACACGCACCGCTTCGTGGGCAAGCTCGGCCTGGAGCGGCCGGCCCTGCGCATCCCGCTGCACGCGCGGGACGAGCCGCTGCACGTGAGCGAGCCGTTCGTCCTCGTCGTGCCCACCTACGGCGGGGGCAACGGCGCGGGTGCCGTGCCCAAGCAGGTCATCCGCTTCCTCAACGACCCCGCCAACCGGGCCCACCTCCGGGGTGTCATCGGGGCGGGGAACACCAACTTCGGTGAGCACTACGCCGCGGCCGGCGACGTCATCGCCGCCAAGTGCCACGTGCCCCACCTCTACCGCTTCGAACTCTTCGGGACCCCCGACGACGTGCGCCGCGTGCGCGAAGGATTGGACTCGCTGTGACCCTCACCTCCGACGCTCCCGAGCTGCAGACCGTCCCGGCCCAGGGGCCGAGCTACCACACGCTCAACGCGATGCTGAACCTCTGGGACGACCAGGGGAAGATCCAGTTCGGGGCGGACGTCGAGGCCGCGCGCCAGTACTTCCTCCAGCACGTCATCCCGCGCACCCGGCGGTTCGAGACCTTCGAGGCCCGCCTGGACCACATGGTCGAGGAGGGCTACTACGAGAAGCACGTCCTGGACCAGTACCCGCTGGAGTTCGTCCGCGCGCTGACCGACCGCGCGCACGCCGCGAAGTTCCGCTTCGCCACGTTCCTGGGTGCCTTCAAGTTCTACACGAGCTACGCGCTGAAGAGCTTCGACGGCAAGCAGTACCTGGAGAACTTCGAGGACCGCGCCGTCATGACGGCCCTCACCCTGGCCGTGGGGGACCAGCGGCTCGCCACGGCCATCGTCGACGAGGTCGTCGCCGGCCGCTTCCAGCCCGCGACCCCGACGTTCCTCAACGCCGGCAAGGGCTCGCGCGGGGAGCTCGTCTCCTGCTTCCTGCTGCGCATCGAGGACGACATGGAGTCCATCGGCCGCAGCATCAACTCCGCCCTGCAGCTGTCCAAGCGCGGTGGCGGCGTCGCCCTGCTGCTGAGCAACATCCGCGAGTACGGCGCGCCGATCAAGAAGATCCAGAACCAGTCCTCGGGCGTCATCCCCGTGATGAAGCTCCTGGAGGACTCCTTCTCCTACGCCAACCAGCTCGGCGCGCGCCAGGGCGCCGGCGCGGTGTACCTGTCGGCGCACCACCCCGACATCATGCGGTTCCTGGACACCAAGCGCGAGAACGCGGACGAGAAGATCCGCATCAAGACGCTGTCCCTGGGGGTCGTCGTCCCGGACATCACGTTCGAGCTCGCCAAGAACAACGAGCCCATGCACCTGTTCTCCCCGTACGACGTGGAGCGCGTGTACGGCAAGCCGTTCGGCGACATCGCCGTCTCGGAGCACTACCGCGAGATGGTGGCCGACGACCGGATCCGCAAGACGCAGATCTCGGCCCGCGACTTCTTCCAGACCCTCGCCGAGCTGCAGTTCGAGTCGGGCTACCCGTACATCGTGTTCGAGGACACGGTGAACCGGGCCAACCCGATCGCCGGCCGCATCAACATGTCCAACCTGTGCTCGGAGATCCTGCAGGTCAACACGCCCAGCAGGCTGGCCGAGGACCTGACGTACGCCCAGGTCGGCAAGGACATCTCCTGCAACCTCGGGTCGCTGAACATCGCCCTGGCGATGGACGGCGGGGACCTCGGGCAGACCGTCGAGACCGCGATCCGCGCGCTCACCGCCGTGTCGGTGGCCAGCGACATCCAGTCCGTCCCCTCGGTCGCCCACGGCAACTCCCGGTCGCACGCCATCGGCCTGGGGCAGATGAACCTGCACGGCTACCTCGCCCGTGAGCGCGTGCACTACGGCAGCCCCGAGAGCATCGACTTCACGAACGTCTACTTCGCGGCGGTGCTGTTCCACGCCCTGCGGGCCAGCAACCGGATCGCCATCGAGCGCGGCGAGACCTTCGACGGCTTCGAGAACTCCACCTACGCCTCCGGCGCGTTCTTCGACAAGTACGTCGAGAACGACTTCCTGCCCACGACCGAGCGCGTCGAGCAGCTGTTCGCCCAGGCCGGCATCGCGCTGCCCACCCGCGCCGAGTGGGCGGAGCTGAAGGCGTCCGTCGTCGAGCACGGCATCTTCAACCAGAACCTGCAGGCCGTCCCGCCGACGGGTTCGATCAGTTACATCAACAACTCGACCTCCTCGATCCACCCGATCGCCTCCAAGATCGAGATCCGCAAGGAGGGCAAGCTCGGCCGCGTGTACTACCCGGCGCCGTTCATGACGAACGACAACCTGGAGTACTACGAGGACGCGTACGAGATCGGTCCCGAGAAGATCATCGACGTCTACGCCGCGGCGACGCAGCACGTGGACCAGGGCATGTCCCTGACGCTGTTCTTCAAGGACACCGCGACCACGCGCGACATCAACCGCGCGCAGATCTACGCCTGGCGCAAGGGCATCAAGACGATCTACTACATCCGGATCCGGCAGATGGCCCTGGAGGGCACCGAGGTCGAGGGCTGCGTCAGCTGCATGCTCTGAGCGCCGGCTGGATCGATCGGGGGAGAAGGACATGGAGAAGTTGAAGCTCATCGACCGCGTCAACGCGATCAACTGGAACCGGCTGCAGGACGAGAAGGACCTGGAGATCTGGAACCGGCTCACCAGCAACTTCTGGCTGCCGGAGAAGGTCCCGCTGTCCAACGACGTCCAGTCGTGGCAGAACCTCGCCCCGGAGGAGCGCGTCCTGACGATGCGCGTGTTCACGGGACTGACCCTGCTGGACACCATCCAGGGCACGGTCGGCGCGGTCTCGCTCATCCCCGACGCGCTGACCCCGCACGAGGAGGCCGTCTACACGAACATCGCGTTCATGGAGTCGGTGCACGCCCGCAGCTACTCCTCGATCTTCTCCACGCTCGCCACGACGCGTGAGATCGACGAGGCCTTCGGCTGGTCGGAGGACAACGAGGCGCTGCAGCGCAAGGCGTCCATCGTGCTGGAGTACTACCACGGTGACGACCCGCTGAAGCGCAAGGTCGCCTCCACGCTGCTGGAGTCGTTCCTGTTCTACTCCGGGTTCTTCCTGCCGATGCACTTCTCCTCGCGCGCGCAGCTGACGAACACCGCCGACCTCATCCGGTTGATCATCCGCGACGAGGCCGTGCACGGGTACTACATCGGCTACAAGTTCCAGCGCGGGCTGGAACTCGTCGACCAGGCCAAGCGCGACGAGATCAAGGACTACACGTTCGACCTGCTGTACGAGCTGTACGACAACGAGTGCAAGTACACCGCCGACCTGTACGACGGTGTGGGCCTCACCGAGGACGTCAAGACGTTCCTGCACTACAACGCCAACAAGGCGCTGATGAACCTCGGGTACGAGGGCATGTTCCCCTCGGACATGACGAAGGTGGACCCCTCGATCCTGGCGGCGCTGTCCCCGAACGCCGACGAGAACCACGACTTCTTCTCCGGGTCGGGGTCCAGCTACGTCATCGGCAAGGCCGTGGCCACCGAGGACGAGGACTGGGACTTCTGACCCGCCCGGCCTGACCCGGCGAACCCCTCCGTGCACGCGCGCGGAGGGGTCCGTCGCGTCTCAGGGGGTGTCGGGCCCGCCCGCGTGCTCGACCCGGTCGCCCGCGGTGCGCATGTGCGAGCGCATGGCTGCCTCGGCCGCCGCCGGGTCGCGGGCCACGACGGCGTCGAAGACGGCCCGGTGCTCCGCGCAGGCCACCTCGGCCTGCTCGCGGCGACGCAGCCCGCGGCCCACCCACAGCCGCAGCAGGGTGCGGGTCGTCTCCAGCAGGTCGGCGAGGACCTCGTTGCCCGACGTGCGGGCGAGGACGACGTGGAACTGCGCATCGGCCTCGATGAACGCGGTCAGGTCGTCGAGCGTGGCGTCCATGGCCGCGAGGGAAGCGCCCAGCGCCTCGGCGCCGGCCTCGTCGACGCGCTCGGCGGCCAGGACCGCGGCGTGCACCTCCAGGGCGCTGCGGACCTCCGACAGCTGCGCCGTGTGCTCGGCCGAGAGCATCAGGCCCCAGCTGAGGGTGGTCGGCAGCAGGTCGGACATGCTGTCGCGCAGGTAGGTGCCCGACCCGGGGCGGACGGTGACGATGCCGAGCACGTCGAGGGCGGCCAGCGCCTCGCGCACGGCGGAACGGCCCACACCCAGCTCCTCGGCGAGCTGGCGCTCGGGCGGCAGCCGGGAGCCGGGGGCGAACTGCCCCGAGGACAGCAGGTTCGTGAGCTGACGGACGACCTCGGAGACGGCGCTGCCGCGGGGCACGGCCGTGAGCTCCATCCGCGCCAGAGCGGGGTCGTCGCTGCGGAAGGCCGGCACGCCGTCAACGTACCGGAAACGCCGTCACCGGCCCGGCTGTCGTCCCTCGCCGGACCTCGGCGGGTGTGATCAGCACCTCAACCGGTGGAGCGACCTACCACACCTTTGGTGAGGCTAGCCTTGGCTCGTGAACCGTCGCTCCGTCCTCGCCGCCCTGGCCGCCTCCGGCGCCCTCACCACCCTCGCCGCCTGCGGCGGGGACGACACCGCCACCGGGGGGTCGGCGACGTCCCCGACGACGTCGGCCGCCCCCGGGTCCTTCCCCGTGACCATCGAGCACAAGCTCGGCTCCACCACCGTCGCCGCCGCCCCCACCAAGGTCGTCACCGTCGGCTACAACGAGCAGGACTTCGTCCTCGCGCTCGGCGTGACGCCCGTCGGCACCCGCACCCCCCTCGGCGACTACGACTCCACGAAGCGGCCGTGGGCCGCGGACCTGCTGCCCGCCGGCGGCATCCCCTCCGTGGGGCAGGCGGAGCTGAACTTCGAGCAGATCGCCGCGCTGCAGCCCGACCTCATCATCGGCGCGTACTCCTACATGACGCAGGAGGACTACGACAAGCTCACCGCCATCGCCCCCACCATCGCCGACGTCATCCCCGCCGGGCAGGACGCCTCCACCACCGCCGCGGCCACCTGGCAGGAGGAGCTCGCCGCGATCGGCAAGGCGCTGGGCAAGGAGACCGAGGCGAGCTCGCTCACCGACGACGTCGAAGCGCAGTTCACCGACGCCGCCGACGCCAACCCCGGCTTCGCCGGCAAGACCGTCAGCGTCGTCCTCTACAACCAGGGCTACTACGCCCTCGACGCCACCGACCCCCGCGGCGACTTCTTCCTGCAGTTCGGGTTCGACGCCAACAGCGCGACCGGCTCCCTCAGCGAGGAGCAGGTCGTCCAGCTCGACACCGACGTCCTCGTGGTCCTCGGGCTCAGCAGGGCCGACTTCGCCCAGAACGCCGCCGCCGCCCGCCTGGCGGTCGTCACCGAGAACCGCACCGTCTACGTCCCCACCTTCGCCGACGACTTCGCCGGCGCCCTGGGGTTCTCCAGCCCCCTGTCGCTGCCGTTCGCCATCGAACGGGCCGTCCCGGCGCTCGCGGCCGCCGCCGACGGCGACCCCGCCACCGTCCCCGCCGACCTCTGACCCCCGCCACCCCGGGCGCGCACCGCCCGGGGTGGCACGAGCACGGCCCGTGATCCTCCACAATGGACCCGCACGTGCAGCCCAGGGCGTGCCGACGGTGACGTGGGGACGACCAGCCGGCCAGGGGGCCGGCTCCGTGGGAGGGCTGCGTGAGCGTGCGCGCCGACGCGGTGGCTGCTGCCGTGAACGACATCGCACAAGTGCTCGCCCGGCGCGGTGAGCCGCTCGACCTGGCGCACCGGCTCGTGGAGCACTGCGCCGACCTGCTGTCCGCCTCCGCCGTCGGGCTCTTCGTCGAGGACGCCGACCAGGAGCTGCAGGTGCTGGCCTGCACCCCCACCGACGTGCGCGTCGTCGAGCTGTTCCAGGTGCGCACCCTCCAAGGGCCCTGCATCGAGGCCTACCGCACCGGTCAGGTCGTCTCCGTCGACACGGCCACCGCCCTCGCCGCCCGCTGGCCCGAGTTCGCCGCCCAGGCCGCCCAGGTCGGCATCGTCGCCGTGCACACCGTCCCCGTGCACAGCGGCGGCCGCACCATCGGCGCCCTCAACCTCTTCCGCGACCACGAGGGCGCCTTCTCCGCCGTCGAGTCCGACGTCGCGCACGCCATGGCGTCCTTCGGGGCCGTCGGCATCACCCAGCTCGAGCACGTCGCCGAGGGCGCGCGCGTCCAGGCCCAGCTGCAGGAGGCCCTCGACAGCCGCATCGTCCTCGAGCAGGCCAAGGGCGCCCTCGCCCAGCGCTACCGCGTCCACCCCGACGACGCCTTCCAGCGGCTGCGCGCCCGGGCCCGGGCCGAACGCCGCCGCCTGCGCGACGTGGCGCAGGAGGTCGTCGACGAGCTCGTCCGGACCGCCTAGCCGTCCAGCTCGCCGGGCGCCGGGCGGGGCGCGCGCGGTGCCTGCCAGCCGCGCAGCACCCCGCCCGTGCGCAACCCCGCGCACACCACCCCGCCGGCGAACGCGGCCACCCCCGACTCCACCCCCAGCAGGGGACCGGCCACGGCGACACAAGCCCCCAGCAGCGCCGGCACCGCGTACAGGCCGCCGGTGAGGATGCTGGGCACCTTGCGCACCAGGACGTCCCGCAGCGTCCCCCCGCCCACACCCGTCAGCCCCCCGAGCAGGATCGCCTGCCCCGCCCCGGCCCCCGCGTCGACGGCCAGCTGGGCCCCGGTCACGGAGAACAACGACAACCCGATCGTGTCGAACACCAGGATCGGCCGGTACACCCGCACCAGCAGCCGCTGCCCCCAGAACGCCGCCAGCGCCCCCGCCGTGGCCGTCGCCAGGTAGTACCAGGTCCGGAACGTCGCCGGCGGCAGCTCACCCAGCAGCACGTCCCGCGCGATCCCGCCGCCCACGGCCGTCACGATCCCCAGCGTCACCACCCCGAACAGGTCCAGGTGGGTGGAGCGCATCGCCACCAGCGCCCCGTCCAGGGCGAAGGCGAACACCCCCACCAGCTCGAGCAGGAGCAGGAATCCCTGTGCGGTCACCCTGCCGATTCTGCCGCCGGGGGCGGGATGCCGCCGCCGCGCGGGGGAGCGCCCGGCCGGGGGACGCAGCCCGCAGGGGTGGTGGAGGCCCGCGGGCACGTCTGCGATGATGGGCGCGGGTCCGAGGGCCCGGGGCCTCTAGCTCAATCGGCAGAGCAGCGGACTTTTAATCCGCGGGTTCAGGGTTCGATCCCCTGGGGGCCCACCCACCGCGCAACGGTTTCTCGGGTCGTCCAGCCCCCGTCACCGTCGCTTCAGTCCGCACTCGGCCCGCACGCGCCTTCCAGGTCGCCTCAGCGTCCGGGTCCAGCCGGTCCGTGACCGCGCCCACGTCGTCGTCGAAGGGGTGCTGGCACGTCGACAGCTCCAGCGCTGGCGACGTGTGCCCGAGGAGCACCTGGAGGTGACGGACGCGCGCGCCGGCCGGGGCCGCCAGCGATGCCGCCGTGTGTCTCGACCCGTGCACGGTGAAGCCCTCACGCTCCACCCGATCAGTGGCCGCCACGAAGACCTCGGGCCCGCCAGTCGCGCAGAGGGAGCAGCACACCCGTCGGTGCCGTGCAGACGAGCCCGTCGGGCCCACGGCCGGCGCACGGAGTGCACGTCCCGGACCCTCAGAGGCGCCACCCACCCCAGCGCATCCTCGTGGAGACCGAGATCCGGACCACCGGGTACATCGGGGCCGACGACGACGCCGGGGAGCAGGTCGCCGCCCGCTGGGCCCGCGACGACGTCGTCGCGGGCCCAGCGGATGGGCCCGAACCGCTGGTCCCTGCGGCGCGTGTGGACACGGGCCCAGGTCAGAGGCCGACCTTGGACACTCCGTAGTCGGCCTCAGCGGCGCTGAAGCCCTCGAAGGTGAGCTGATCGGTCAGGCCCTGGCGCGAGAAACCCGACATCTCCAGGTAGCTGGCCGCCTTCTTCGCGGCCTGCTCGTTCCAGTCCGCGCCAGTCTGGTCCACGCCGTAGGCCGCATCCTCCGGGGAGAACCCCTCGAAGGTCAGCTGCTGGATCAGGCCGGACCGGGAGAAGGCGCTGAGCTCGAGGTAGCTCTCCGCCTTCCGCACCGCGTTCTTCTGGGAGACCGAACCGCCCGTGAGGGCCTCGGTGGTCTCCGCGGGCGCGGGGGCCGGCGCCGCCTGCGCGGGGGCGGACGTCTCGACAGCAGCAGGCTCGGACGGCGTGGCGACCTCCGCGGCCGCTGAAGCAGAGGCGGCTGCGGAACTGATGGCGGTGCTGGCTGCGTCGGTGCCGGCGCCGATCGCGGCGAAGAGGACGATCCAGCCGATGATGCCCAGCGCCAAGGAGATGGAGGAGACGATGATGCCGGCCTTCACCCGGGCCGGGCTGATCTCGCCGCGCCTGGCCTTGCCGCGGGCCACCAGGCCCAGGACGAGGCCGATGAGCGAGCAGATGCCGACGATGAAGCCGACAGCGCCGAGGACGACGCTCGCGGTGGCCATCCCAGCGGGCTGGTTCGTCACCTGGGAGTGCTGCGGCGCAGTCGGGTACTGCGTGGACATGGACGTCTCCTGAAGTCGGTGCGGGTCGTCGCTGAGAGCCGCAGGTGACATCGGTGCTGAACTCCGAAACGTCACACGCGCCCTGACCCCCCTTTCGGGGGTCACGCTGCGTAACCCACATGGGCCTACAGTGCGCAGCGGGCACAGCCAGTGCCCAGCACTCATGGGGGGAACCATGCGCACCAAACGCTTCACCACGCTCGCCGCCACGGCGGCGGTCGCGGCCAGCCTGCTGGGGGCAGGCACCGCGCACGCCGCCACGGCCAAGCCGGACCTCGTCGTCACGAAGGTCACCTGGGCTCCGCAGTCGGTCGCCGTCGGGCAGCAGCTCGCCTTCACCGCCACCATCAAGAACCAGGGCAACGCGCCCACTCCGAGCGGCGTCATCCACGGCATCGGCTTCCAGGTCGACGGGAAGCTCCGCACCTGGTCCGACCTGTCCACCTCGCCCCTCGCGCCCGGCGAAACCCGCACTCTCACCGCCAACAGCGGACCCACCGGCTCCCGCACCTGGACCGCGACTCTCGGTGGCCACGAGATCCTCGCCTACGTCGACGACGCCGGCCGCATCGCCGAGTCCAACGAGTCGAACAACCGCACCAAGACCACCTTCACCGTCACCGCCAAGCCGACGCTGACCACCACGTTGGTCGGGGCCAGCAGCTACAGCACCTTCCCCGCGATGCCCGTCAAGACCGGTGTCGCCAGTGCCATCAGCGGCTCCGGCTACGGCTCCTGCTTCACCGACACCGGAGCAGTCCCCGGTACGGAGACCTACCTCGGCGAGTACAGCGCCGGACCCGGCAACTACTACACCGGCGGGCCGTTCAACTACTCCGGCCTCGCCGAAGTCCCCGCGGGCGCGACCAGCGCCACCAGCGTCCCCGTGAGCCTGACGGAGATCCGCAAGTGGCACTACCCCGATCCCGGACTGAAGATCACCTGTGCCGACGGTCAGTACCCGGGGTTCTCCAAGCTCCACGTCACCAGGGTCACCACGAGCAGGTGGACCCTCAACGACGGAGGCTGGTCCGGAGTGACCCAGCTTGCGACTGCCACGGCCGTCGCCAACGCTGACCTGCCCATGTGACGCTCGCGCCTCCCGGCCGCCAGCCCCCGACGCCTCACGGTGTCGGGGGCTTCGTGCTGTCGGAGATCAGGCCGCGGGAGCTCCCACCAACCCAGCTCTGGAAGGCTGGTTGAGCGGCGATCTGGCCCAAGGCACTGCCGGGTCCGCCCGGTCAGCTGGGCAGCAACCGCCGCACGGCGATCGGGTCGGCGAGGTCCGGGGTCAGCGCCTCCAGCAGCTCGACCACCTGCGCCCCGGTGTCGTGGCGCTGCCACGCCGCCTCGTCCTGCCACTCCTCGTACAGCGCGAAGGTGGCTGGGTCGTCCACGTCGCGGTGCACCCGGTACTGCAGGCAGCCGGGTTCGGCCAGGCTGACCTCGGCCAGCTCGTGCAGCCGGGTCAGCACCTGCCCTGCCCTCCCCGGCCGGGCCCGCAGCACCACGACCAGGACGTAGGTGTTCGTCCCGTCGGGGCCGCCCGGGGCGGTGGGGGTGCTCAACCGTCGACCTGGGGGACGTCGGTCCACGCACCGGTGGCGGCCGAGGCCAGGACGGCGTCGTCGACGAGGGTGGCCTGGTACCCGTCCTTGAAGTTCGGGCTGACCGACCCGCCGGTGGCGATGGCGCTGAAGAAGTCGTACGCCTCGATGATCTTCGTCTCACCGTAGCCGATGCCCAGGGCCGGGATCGGCCACAAGCCGTGCCCGTAGGGGGTGTTGGGGCCGGTGTAGACGGTGCGGAAGCCGCGGCGGTCGCCGCCGTCGGACGCGAAGCAGACCTGCAGCTCGTCGCGGCGCTCGTAGTTGAAGACGATGGAGCCCTCGGTGCCGTGGATCTCGAAGGTGATGTGGTTGTTGCGGCCCCAGGCGTTGCGGGTCGCCTCGATGGAGCCGACGGCGCCGTCGGCGAAGCGCAGCATCGTCATCACCTCGTCGTCGACGTCCACGTCACCGCGGGGGCCGTCGCCGCCCCTGGTGGTGCCGAGGCTGTCGGCGCCGCCGGACTGCAGGGGCCGGGTGGGGATGAAGGTCGACGTCATCGCGTTGACGCTCGCGATCTCGCCGACGAGGTAGCGGGCCAGGTCGACGACGTGGCTGCCGATGTCGCCCAGCGCGCCGGAACCGGCGATGTCCTTCTGGAACCGCCACGACAGCGGGGAGTCCGGGTCGGCGCTCCAGTCCTGCAGGTAGGTCCCGCGGAAGTTCAGGACGCGGCCGATGGCGCCCTCCTCGAGGTACTTCTTCGCCAGGGCGACGGCGGGGGTGCGGCGGTAGTTGAACGCCACCATGTGCACGGTCCCGGCGTCCTTCACGGCGTTCCACATCTGCGCGGCCTCGGGGGCGGTGCGCGCCAGCGGCTTCTCGCAGATGATGTGCTTGCCGGCGCGCGCGGCGGCGACGGCGATCTCGGCGTGCAGGTGGTTGGGCGTGGCGATGTCGACGACGTCGACGTCCGGGTCCTCGACGACCTGGCGCCAGTCGCCGGTGGACCGCTCGAAGCCGAAGCGGCGCGCGGCTTCGGCGGCCAGTTCCTCGTTCGACTCGGCGATGACGGACCGCACGGGCAGCGCGGGGGCGGGCCAGAAGAACATGGGCATGGCCGCGTAGGCCAGGGAGTGGGCCTTGCCCATGAAACCGCCGCCGATGAGGCCGACGTTGAGGGTTCGCACGGTGCTGCTCCTGGAGTTCGTGGGGGGTCGTTGCGGGGGAGGGGCGGGCCGGTTCAGCGGCCGGTGGCCAGCAGCCGGTCCAGGTACGCCTTGCTGGTCCGGGCGGCCTCGGCGGGGTGCCCGGCGTACTCGTCCAGCTCGACCACGAGCCAGCTGTCGTAGCCGGACTCGCGCACGGCCGCGACGATGTCGGGCAGGTCGAGGGTGCCTTCGCCCAGCGGGAGGAAGGCGAAGGGTTCGGGGCGGAAGTCCTTCAGGTGGACGTGCCGGATCCGGTCGGGGTAGCGGCGGATGAGGGCGGCGGGGTCGCCGCCGCCCGCGGCGAGGTGCGCGGTGTCGGGGCAGAAACCGATCCGGGTCCGGCTCATCAGGCGGTCCAGCTGCTCGGGGGACTCGACGATGGTGGACAGGTGCGGGTGGTAGCTGGCCTCCAGGCCGTGCTCCTCGGCGATCGCGGTGACCCGGTCCAGGGTCTCGCCGAGGCGGTCGTAGTCCTCCCCGGGGATGCCGGCGCTGCGGGTGGCGCCCCCGCCGACGACCAGCCGGCCGGCGCCGAAGGTGGCGGCCAGTTCCGCGGCCCGCCGGACGCGGTGCAGCTCGTCGGGCAGGACGTCGGCGTAGACGAAGTTCGCCCCGGTGTAGACGCTGACCAGTTCCAGGCCGGCCTCGTCGAGCAGACCCTTCAGGGTGCCGGGTTCGTCGGCGAAGTCGAGGAGGTTCCCGTCGAACATCTCGGTGCCCTCGTAGCCGGCGGCGCCGATGTCGCGCACGGCCTCGGCCATGGAGCCGTTGGTGCGGTAGAAGAGGTCCTTGACGCTGGTGACGCCGGTGGCGTGACCGACGACGCCGCCCCAGGTGATGGTGTGGTACGCGAGTCGCACTGCAGTTCCTCAGGTGGTGGTGGGTCCGCCCCGTCGCCGGGGCGCGGTCACTTCTTGCGGGCCAGGGCGACGGCGAGGATGATGATCACGCCGCGGACGACCTGCTGCTGGCTGGAGTCCAGACCGGCCAGGATGAGGCCGTTGTTGATCAGCCCGATGAGCAGGGCGCCCATGAGGGTGCCGACGACGGAGCCGGCGCCGCCGAAGAGGCTGGTGCCGCCGAGGATCACCGCGGCGATGGCGGACAGCTCGTCACCGGCGCCCCACTGGAACCGGCCGGACTCCAGGCGCCCGGCGTAGAGCATCCCGGCCACCGAGGCGACCAGGCCCGACAGGAGCATCACGGTGAAGGTGATGCGCCTGGTGTTCACGCCCGTGAACTGCGCGGCGGTCCGGTTGCCGCCGGTGGCCAGCACCTGGCGGCCGAACCGCGTCTTGGCCAGCACGACCGCCCCGACGACGACGAACACGAGGCTCCACAGCAGCAGCCCGGGGACGGGGCCGAAGTTCCCGCCGCCGAACAGCAGGTTGAAGGTGTCGTCGAGGATGGGCTGGGGCGCGGAGGCGGTGATCCACTGCGCCAGGCCGGCGGCCACCCCGAGCATGCCCAGGGTCACGAGGAACGAGGGGATGCCCAGCAGGCTGACCAGGGCACCGTTGAGGGAGCCGATGACGAGCCCCACCAGCAGGCCGGCGACGACACCGGCCACCAGGCCGTGGTGGGCGATGGCCATGGCGGCGCACACCGACGACAGGCCCGCCACCGACCCCACGCTGAGGTCGATCTGGGCGCAGGCGATGACGAAGGTCATGCCGACCGCGATGACGGTGATGGTGGCGGTCTGCCGGAAGATGTTCAGCAGGTTGGTCGGCGACAGGAAGCCGTCGTCGCGCAGGAGGACGGCGAAGAAGGCGAAGACGACCGCGAAGCCGATGTAGATGACGTAGCGGCGCCAGTCGAGTCGGCCGATCGCGGCGGCGGTCGACGAGGTGCTCTTGCTGACTGCGGCGGTGCTCATCGGGTCACTCCCTGGACGGCTAGTTCGAGGAACTCCTCGTCGGCGATCGCGTCGCGCGGGTGCTCGGCGACGACGGTCCCGTCGCGCACGATGAGGACCCGGTCGCTGACCGCCAGGAGTTCGGGGTACTCGGAGGAGATGACGATGACGCCCTTGCCGTCGGCGGCGAGGCCCCGGATCATCTCCACGATCTCGCTCTTGGTGCCGATGTCGACCCCGGCGGTGGGTTCGTCGAGGATGAGGACGTCGGGGTCGGTGCCCATCCACTTGGCGAGCACGACCTTCTGCTGGTTTCCGCCCGACAGCAGCCGGACGGGCCGGTTCGGGTGGGCGACCTTCACCGCGAACCGGCGGATGAGGTCTCCGGCCAGTTCGCGCCCGCGGCGGCCGTCGAGCAGCGGGCCGCGCCCGACCTCGCCGAGCAGGGGCAGCAGCAGGTTGTCCGCCACGGAGTGCTCCAGCACCAGACCCTGCTCGCGGCGGTCCTCGGGGATGAGCGCGAGACCGGCCTCGATCGCCTTGGCGGGTGAGGACAGGTCGACGGTCCGCCCCCGCACGCTGACGCTCCCGGAGGTCACCTTGTCGATGCCGAACAGGGCCCGGGCCAGTTCCGTGCGCCCGCTGCCCATCAGCCCGGCCAGGCCGATGACCTCCCCGGCGCGCAGGGTGAAGGAGACGTCGCGGACCTTCGGCGGGGCGTTGAGGGAACGGGCCTCCAGCAGCACCTCGCCGGGTCCGGCGCCTTCGCGCCGGCGGTAGGCCATCTCGTTCCCGAGCGTCCTGCCGACGATCCCCTCGACGATCTGCGCGGGGGTGATCCCGGTCAGCGGCCGGGTCAGCAACCGGTTCCCGTCGCGCAGCACGGTGATCCGGTCGGCGATGCGGTACACCTCCTCCATGCGGTGGGAGATGTAGACGATCGCGAGGCCGTGGGCCGTGAGGCGCCCGATCAGCTCGAACAGCGCCTCGCTCTCGTGCCGGGCGAGGCTTGCGGTCGGCTCGTCCATGACGAGGACCTTGGCGTCCCGGGCGAGGGCCTTGGCGATCTCGGTGAGCTGCCAGTAGGCGGTGCTGAGGTTCCCGACGACGGCGCGCGGGTCGACCTGCACGCCCATCTCCTCGAAGACCACGGACGCCTGACGGACCGCGGCGCGGTCGTCGACGAGGCGACCGCGACCGAGGGGTTCGGCGCCGAGGAAGATGTTCTGGGCCACGGTGAGGCTGGGCACCAGGCTGAACTCCTGGAAGACCATGCCGATCCCGGCGGCCCGGGCGTCCTGGATCGAGCGGATCTCCACGGGGCGCCCGTCGATCTCGATGGTCCCCGCGTCCCGGGTGTACACGCCCTGGAGGATCTTCATGAGGGTCGACTTGCCGGCGCCGTTGCCCCCGGCGAGGGCGTGCACCTCCCCGCGCGCGACCTCGAAGTCGACGCCGCGCAGCACGGCGACACCGTCGAAGCTCTTCTCGATGCCGCTCATCCGGATGGCCGGCGCGTCGAGGGTGCCGGCCGCCCCGGAGGAGTTCTCCGGACCGGTCGCGCGCATCAGTCCTCCACCGAGTCCTGCAGTTCCCGGGGGGCGTCCTGGTGGTAGACCTTCTTCCAGGCGTCCAGGACGTTCTCGTGCGTGACGGGCAGGCCGCTGAGGGCGACGTACGGCGGGGCCTGCTGGCCGACGAACGACCCCGCCGCCAGGTTCGCCTCGGTGACGGCCTGGTCGAAGGGGACCTGCGCGCCGAGGCCGACGACGAGGTCGTCCTCGGCCAGGGCGATCGCGACGTTGGTGCCCAGGTCCTGGGTGGCGATCTTGAGGTCGCTGCGGCCGGAGGCGCGCGCGGCGGCCAGGACGCCCTCGGCCGGGACGTCCCAGACGGCCCAGATCCCGGCCAGGTCGGGGTGCTTGGCCAGCATGGCGTTGGCCGCGCCCTGGGCGTCGCCGGCGAAGTCGGGACCGGCGATGCCCTGGTCCTCCACGACCTCCATGTCGGGGTAGTCCTGGGCCAGGGTGTCGGTGAAACCCTTGTAGCGCTGCTGCGTGGCGAAGAAGTCGGCCTCGTGGTGGATGATGCCGATCTTCCCCTTGCCGCCCGTGGCCTTGGCCAGCAGGTGCGCGGAGATGACGCCGTTGCCGAGGTTGTCCGCGGAGACGACCGAGACGTAGTCCTCCCCGGCGGTCAGGCCCTGCGGCGCGTTGTCCATGAACACGAGCTTCACGCCGGCCCGGGCGGCCTTCTCGTACTGCGCGGCCGTCGCCACCGGGTCGGTGGGGATCGAGACGATGATGTCGGGGTCCTTCGTCAGGACCGTCTCCAGGTCGGAGACCTGCTTGTCCGGTTTGAAGTTCGCGTCGGTGACGGCCACGACCTCGACGCCCAGCTCGGCGAAGCGCTGGCGCAGGCCGGCGATCTGCGCGTTGGCCCAGTCGTTGCCGCCGTAGTGCATGACGATGGCGGCCTTCAGGTGCAGGTCCCTGACCTGCTGGACCTGGGCGTCGGTGAGGTCGGCGGCCGAGGCCGGCGCGGCGTCCTCGCCGTGCGGCCCCTTGGAAAGCACCGTCCCGGCCACCGCCGCCAGCGCCTCGTCGGCCTTGGCCGCGACGGCGGGGTCGGCCTGGCTGGTGGTGCCGCCGGCGGAGGTGCACCCGGTCAGCACCAGGGCTGCGGCGGTGAGCAGTCCGGCGACGGACGTCGTCGTCCTGGGCATGGGCTCGTCTCCTCGTGTCGTGCCGGGTGCTCGGGCGGTGGTGCGAGCGCGGGTACCCGGTGGTTCGTGGGGGTGGTCGTGCCCGTCGACGGGTCGGGCGGCTGGCGGTCGCCCGGAGGGTGCCGGGGGCTCGTCGTAGCGCCCCCGGGACCGGTCGTCGGTCGGTGTGACGCCTACCGTGACCGGTAACAGTGGCAGTGTCAAGCAGGGTGACGCACGTCACATCGAGAGGTTGGGGGTGCCGTCACGCCCCGCCGGGCGGGAGCGGGCGCACGCCGGTGGACCGGGTCGAGCGGGGGAGGAGGGTCAGGCGCGCGGAGGCGCGGTGCTGCTGCGGACCACGAGGCTGGGAGCCTTCGGGGGCTCCTCGCGCAGCTCGGCGCTCGCGGGGTCCTCCAGCAGGCTGAGGGCGTCGCGCGCCAGTTCCGCGAAGTCCTGGCGCACGGTGGTCAGCGGCGGGAAGAAGAAGTCCGAGCCCTCGACGTCGTCGTACCCGATGACGCTCACGTCCTCGGGGACCCGCACGCCGTTCTCGGCGAACACCCGCAGCAGTCCCAGCGCCATGTGGTCGCTGGCGGCGAAGACGGCGGTGGGCAGCCCCTCCTCGAGCAGGGTGCGCCCCAGGTCGTAGGCGTAGGCGGGGCTCCAGTCGCTCTCGAACCAGCGGTGGCCGGCCAGCCCGGCCTCGGCCATCTCCGCCGCCCAGCCGCGGTGGCGGACGCGCCCGTCCAGCCAGTCCAGCGACCCCGCGATGTGCACGACGTCCTTGTGCCCCAATCGGATCAGGTGCTGCGTCGCCATCCGGGCGCCCAGTTCCTGGTTCTCGCCCAGAGCCGGCGCGCCGGGCGTGGAGGCCTCCCCGGCGGCGATCAGGACCAGCGGCACCCGGGCGCGGTAGGCGCGCACCGTCGCCGCCGCGGCGGCCAGCGGGGCGATGGCGACGATGCCGTGCACCCCCATCTCCTCCAGGCCGCGCAGAGCGGCGGGGACGGACGTGGCGTAGGGCTCACCGATCGTCACCACGGCGCAGGTGAGCCCCCGGGTCCGCGCCGCCGTCTCCAGCGCCATCAGCGTGTTGACCGGACCGAGGCGCGGGGAGGCGTCGGTGACGATGCCCAGGGTCCCGGACCGGTTCGTCGCCAGGTTCCGTGCCGTCAGGTTGCGCCGGTACCCCAGCTCCTCGACGGCGGCCAGCACCTTCGACCGCGTGGCGGGAGCGACGTCGGGCAGGTCGTTCAGCACCCGCGAGACCGTCTGGTGGGAAACGCCGGCGACTCGTGCGACGTCCCGCAGGCCCGGGTAGCGGCCTGAGCCGGCGGTCGTCCCGCGTCCCGGCACCTCAGCCTCCGCCGTCCGATCCTCCTGCCCCGACGTCGGCGATCCTAGAGGGCGGGTCGCCCGGTCCCGCCGCCGAGGCCGGGCGGGGACGCCCGGATCCCCAGCACCCCGGTGCGGTGGGCGTGGGACCTGTCCCTGTCAGGGTCTGGCTGCCAGCCCGGTCCTGCCTAGGCTCGACCGGGTGGACCGGGGAGGGCTCGACGGGGGGCGGGGTGAGGGACGGGGCGGCCCGGCCGACGGGCCGTTGCACCGGTTGGTGGACTGCCTCCACGAGGTGCCGGCCGTGCTGCGCAGCCGTCACCTCGACGTCCTGGCCTCCAACCAGCTGGCCCGTCGTCTCACCGCGGCGTTCGAACCGGGCGTCAACGTCGCGCGCTTCGCCTTCCTCAACCCCATCGTCCCCGACCTCACACCCGACTGGGTGACGTTCACGCGCCTCGTCGCGGAGACGCTGCGCGCGTCCCTCGAGAGGCACCGGGAGGACGCGAGGTTCCGCGCCCTGGTGGGTGAGCTCGCCGCCCGCAGCGACGACTTCAACCGGGCCTGGGCCGGGCCCCGGCCCGAACCGCCGGGGACCGGGCAGTTCGGCTGGGAGCACCCCGTGGTGGGCCGCCTGGCGCTGGCCTACCAGGAACTGCGGGCCCGCGGCGGGGAGGACGGGGAGGTGCTGGTCCTGTGGCGGCCCGTCGACGGCGTCTCCGCCGAACGCCTGGAACGGTTGCGCACCGGCGGCGACCCGGTTCCCGGCTGATCACCCCACCGGAACCCAGCACGAGAAGAACTCACCACGAGGAGAAACCGTCACCGGCAGGAACCCACTGCGAGAGGACCAGTCACCGGCAGAAACCCGCCTGCGGGTGTTCCGCGGTGCGCCGCACCGCCCGCCGGTCCTGACCCTGCGAGGACCTGGCTGCCCCGGCGGGCCCGCTCGTACGGTCCCGCAGTACCCGGTACCCGCAGCCGGACCCGCAGCCGGACCCGAGGTCGGGACTGCGCGCCGACGCGGGTGAGCCGCTCCGAGGGGGCGGCGCTCCGCGACCCCACCCCCGAAGGGGAAACGCATGTCGTCCTCGTCCCCGACCGTCGTGCTGGTCCACGGAGCGTTCGCCGACGCCTCCAGCTACGCACCCGTCGTCCGCGAACTCCTCGTCGCGGGGGTGGCCGTCCAGGCGCCCGCGGTGCCCAACCGCAGCCTCATCGGTGACGCCCGTTACGTGGCGTCGGTGGTCCGCCAGATCGAGGGCCCCGTGCTGCTGGTGGGGCACTCCTACGGCGGGGCGGTCGTCACCGTCGCCGGGGTCGAGGAGAACGTCGCCGGCGTGGTGTACCTGTCGGGGTACGCCCTGGAGGAGGGCGAGAGCCTGGGGGAGCTCCAGGGCGGTTTCCCGGACTCGCAGCTGCCGGCGGCGCTGGTGTACCGCGACTACCCCGCCGACGACGGGTCGACGGGTACCGACGTCTACGCCGACCCTGCCCGGTTCGGGACGGTCATCGCCCACGACGTCGACCCCGACCTGGTCGCGGTCCTGGCCGTCTCCCAGCGCCCCCTGGCCGCCGCCGCGTTCAGCGAGAAGGCCCCGGCCGCGGCGTGGAGGACCAGACCGGCGTGGGCCCTGGTCTCGAGCGCGGACCGCACCATCAACCCCGAGGTGCAGCGGTTCGGGTACTCCCGGGCGGGGATCGAGGCCATCGAGGTCGACTCCTCGCACATGGTCATCCTGTCCCACCCCCGGGAGGTCGCCGACCTCGTCGTGCGCGCGTTGCGCGAACTCGCCGGCTGACCCGGCTCCACCGGCGGGAGGGTGGGCCGCCGGCGGGGGAACTCCTTCCCGGCGGCTCGCCCGTGTGCTTGACTACCGGGCTATGGCGACGGTTTCCCCCGGCTTCGGCGGTCGACGGCGCACCCCGCGTGCGGACCTGCCGCCCGGGCAGTACGAGGAGCAGGGTTTCCCCGTCCTGTCCTACGGACCCACCCCGCGCGTCCCCCTGGACGAGTGGCGGTTCACCATCACCAGCGAGTCGGGGACGCAGCAGCGCTGGACCTGGCGGGAACTCATGGCCCTGCCCCACGAGGACATCACCGTCGACATCCACTGCGTCACGAAGTGGTCGAAGTTCGGGACCGACTGGCGGGGCGTCTCGCTCGACGTCCTGCTCGCCGACACCGAGACCACCGCCGACTACGCGGTGGCGCACAGCTACGGCGGGTACACCACGAACCTCCCGCTGGAGGACCTCACGGACGGCAAGGCGTGGATCGCCTTCTCCTACGGGGGTGAGGACCTCGAACCCGCGCACGGGGGCCCGGCGCGGCTCCTCGTGCCGCACCTGTACTTCTGGAAGTCGGCCAAGTGGGTCAACGGCCTGCAGCTCACCGAGACCGACGAACCGGGTTTCTGGGAATCGGTCGGATACCACAACTACGGAGACCCGTGGCGCGAGCAGCGGTACCAGGGCGACTGACCTGGCAGGTCGCCACCCTGTCGGCGGCCAGGTGGGAGAACCCCTCGGCGCGGACCCTCGTCCTGGACGTCCCCGGGTGGCCCGGTCACCTGCCCGGGCAGCACGTCGACGTCCGCCTCACGGCACCGGACGGGTACCAGGCCCAGCGCAGCTACTCGATCGCCTCCTCCTGGCCGACGCCGGACGGGGACCGCCTCGAGCTGACCGTCCAGCGCCTCAGCGACGGCGAGGTCTCGCCCTACCTCACCGACGACCTGCCGCTCGGGGGGCAGATCGAACTGCGGGGACCGGTGGGGGGACGTTTCGTCTGGCGCCCGCAGGGCACCGCCCCGGTGCTGCTGGTGGCCGGCGGGTCCGGTGTCGTGCCGCTGATGTCGATGATCCGCACGCGCGCCGTGCTGGGCGACCGCCACCCGTTCCGCCTCGTCTACTCCCTGCGCAGCCCCGCCGAGCTGTACTACGGCGAGGAGTTGCGGCGGTTGGCGTCCGGCGACGCGGACCTCGACGTGCACTACGCCTACACCCGGGCCGCGCCGCCGGGGTGGCCCGGGCGGCCGGCGCGGCTGGACGCGGCGGCCCTCGCCGAGCACGGCTGGCCGCCGGAGTCCGGCGCCGACTGCTTCGTGTGCGGTCCCGCGGCGTTCGTCGAAGTGGTGGCCGACCTGCTCGTGGACGCGGGGCACGACCCCGGGCGCATCCGCACCGAACGCTTCGGCGGGACCACCTGACGCGGGCAGCCGGCCGGACCGCGCGCCGGCGACCCGGTGCTCACAGCAGTTGCGGACTGCGCTCGACGCGCGCGGTGAGGGCTTCCAGGGCCCGCTCGGCCACCGTGCCGGCGCGGGCCCGCAGGATGGTCACCACGTACCCCGGGTGCTCGGGGACGGCGAGGTTGTCGTAGTCCAGGTCGACCTGCCCGAACCCGTCGACCGTGGCGGAGAAACGCCCCAGCAGGGGGGTCGTGGCGACCTCGTGGCCGGCCCACCACCGGCGGAAGTCCTCGTCGCGCACCGACAGGGTGCCCACCACCTCCTGCAGCCGGGAACTGCCGTGGTCGGCGAACAGGCGCAGGGTCGCCACCGCGCGGCGGGCGGTCTCGTCCCACCCCGGCGTCGTCCGCTTCACCTCGGGGTCGAACAGCTCCAGCAGGAGGTTCCGCCCCGGCTGCAGGGCCTCACCCAGCGCCCTCGCCAGCGGGTTGCTGATCACGACGTCCTGGACCGCGTTCGAGACGAACGTCGGGGTGTGGCTGAACCTGTCCACCAGGGACGTGAGGCGCTCACCCACGACGACCGACGCCTCCCGGGGCGCGGGGACGGCCAGGAACCCGGTCACCAGGCGGGACAGGTACTCCCGCTCGGCCGCGTCCAGCCGCAGGGCCCGCGCCAGCGCCGCCAGCACCTGGGTGGAGGGCTGGTGGTCCCGGCCCTGCTCCAGGCGCAGGTAGTACTCCAGGCTCACCCCGGCCAGGGCCGCGACCTCCTCGCGGCGCAGCCCCGGCACGCGGCGCCCCGCGTCGCGCCGCAGGCCGACGTCCTCCGGTTGCAGCGCGTCCCGGCGAGCGCGCAGGAACCGGCCCACGCTGCGCGCCTCGCCGCTCACCGCGCCGCTCCCGCGGCGGGTGCGTCGTCCCACCTCACGACGACCACCTCCCGTCTCGTGGACCCTCGTCGGGTGCCCGGTCGCGCTAGCACACGAGCACTCAACCCGCTCGTCGACGCGGGCGCATCGCACGTTCGTGCGAGGTCCTGACCACCGGCCCGCACGGCTGCGCTGGCAGACTGCCCGCACACGGCGGTGAGGACCGCGGACGGGGCGACGACGGGGGTTGCGAGGGTGGGCGGGCTGCACGGGCGGCAGCGGGAACTGCGGGAGGCCGCGGCGCTGCTGGACCGCACGCGCCGCTCCGGCCGCACGAGCCTGCTCACCGTCGAGGGCGTGCCCGGCATCGGCAAGAGCGCCCTGCTGCACGCCGTGACCGGCCTGGCGTGCGAACGGGGCTTCACCGTCGGCGCCGGGGGCGGTGAGGAGTCCTCCCGGATGCTGCCCCTGGCCGCGCTGCTGTCGGTCCTGCGCGCCGGTCCCGAGCCGCTGCTGTCGGAGGCGGCCTTCGCCGAGCTGGGGGAGCTGTACGACCGCCAGCCCTGGCTCGTCGAGCGCCTGGCCGACGCCCTCGCCGTGCCGGCCGCCCGCGGGCCGCTGCTCGTGGCGGTCGACGACGCCCAGTGGATGGACCAGCTGAGCGTCTTCGCCGTGCGCGTCCTGCTCAAACGGCTCGCCCACCAACCGGTCTGCTGGGTGCTGGCCGCTCGCCCGGACGTCGACGGCCCCCTGGACCGGCTGGCGGCCGCCGCCCCGCACCCGGACGCCGTCCACCGCCTCGTGCTGCGGCCCCTGGACGACGAGGCCGTCAGGACCCTGGTGCGCGACGAGCTCGGCGCCGACCCCGACCCCGCGCTGCGGGACCTGCTGGACCGCGCCGCCGGGCACCCCCTGCTGGTCAGCTCGCTGCTGGGCGGGTGGCGCCCCGCACCCGACGGGACCGACGCAGCCGAGGGGACCGAGGGGCCCGACGAGCCGGGCGGCGCCGTGGCGAGGCTGCCCCGGCAGCTGGTCCTGGCGGTGCGGCGCCAGCTGGAGAGCCTGCCGCCGGCCTCCGTGGACCTGCTGCGCACCGGCGCCGTCCTGGGCAACCGCTTCGACCTGGCCGACGTCGCCGCCCTGCGCCGCGAACCCGCCACGCACCTGCTCACCCCCCTGGAGGACGCCGAACGCGCCGGGCTGCTGCGCCAGCACGGTGCCCGGGTCGCCTTCCGGCACGACCTCGTGCGCGAGGCCGTCTACCAGGGGCTGCCGCCGGCGGCGCGCGCCGCGCTGCACCGCGACGCGGTCGGCACGATGCTGCGCCGGGGACGCCCCGCCGCGCACGTGGTGCCCCACGTGCTGGGCGGGCTCACGGACACCGCCCCCGAGGACCTCGGGCCCACCGAGCGGCGCCGGGCCGCGGGGTTGCTGCGCACCGCGGCCGCCGAGCTCACCCGGGCCACCCCGGTCGCCGCCTCCGAGCTGCTGACCCACGCGCTGCGCCTGCTGCCGGCCGACAGCCCCGACCGGCTGGACACCGGGCTGGAGGCGCTGGAGGCGGCCACCGCCGGGCTGCAGGTCGAGGCCGCGGCCGAGCTCGGCCTGGCGCTGCTCGCCGAGGCGACCACACCGCTCGGCGCGGGACGCGTCTGGCTGCGGCTGGCCGGGCCGCTGCGCGCCCTGCACCGCGACGGGGAACTGCGCGAGGGGGTGGTGCGGACCCTGGCGGACCTGACCGACGACGACCCGGTCAGCGCCCCCGTGCACCTGCGCCTGCGCGCGGTGCACGCGCTCGCCGCCAGCCGCGGTCCCGGCTCCGCCGCCGCCACCGCCGCCGCGCGGTCGGTGCTCGCCGACGCCGAGCGGCTCGGGGACCAGGACGCCGCCGAGACGGCCCTCCTGGCCCTCGCCGAGTCCGCCGCCCGGCAGGGCCGGCACCGCGACGCCCTGGAAGCGGCCCGCCGCGCCCGGCTGCGCCACGGCGGACCGGCCCGCTCCGCGGAGGTCGCGGCGCTGACGGGGCTGGAGCGGTACGACGAGGCGCGCGCCCTGCTGGCCGAGGCCTCCGAGGTCCACCGCTCCGACGCCTGGCGGACCCTGCCCGAGCACGTCTGGCGGCGCTCGCTGCTGGAGCTGTTCGCCGGCCGCACCGACCTGGCCCGGGCCGAGGCCGAGTACCTGCTGCAGCTGGGGGAGGACTACGAGGAGTTCGCCCTCTACCGGGCCGAGGCGCACTGCGTGCTGGCCCGCGTCGTCGGCACGCGGGGGGACACCGCGGCCGGTCGCCGGCACGTCGAGGCCGCCCGCTGCGGGCTGGCCCCCGGCGACGTGCAGCAGCACCTGACCCTGCACGTGGTCGACGGGCGCCTGGCCGAGGGGGCCGGTCACGACGACGCCGCCGTCGTGGCCTTCACCCGGGCCCTGCGGCTGCGCCGCGAGCACGGCCTGCTCGGCGCCGGGCCCGACTACGACTCCGCGCCGCAGATCGTGCGCGTCGCCCTGCGCGCCGGCGCGCGCGAGCTGGCCGAGGAGGCCGCGGCCGGGGCGGCCGGCTACGCCGAGCGCAACCCCGGCGTGCCCGGCATCCAGGGCATCGCCCTGCACGCCCGTGCCCTGCTCACCGCGGACGTCGAGGGCCTGACCGAGGCGGTGCGCGTCCTGGCGACCGGACCGAGGGTCCCGGTGCACTCGGTGGCGGCCGGTGACCTGGCCGCCCTGCTGGCCGCGGCGCACCGGCGCCCCGAGGCCCTGGAGGCGTGGCGCCGGGCGAGCGAGGCGCTGGAGTCGTGGGGGGCCAGCACCGTCATCGTCGACCCGCGGGCGGTGGCCCTGCGCGACGAGCCCCAGCCGGCCCGGCGGGAGGCGCCGCGCCCGCCCGACGGCTGGGACGCGCTGACGGCGGCCGAGCGGCGCGTCGCCGAGCGCGTCGGGCGCGGGGGCACCAACCGCTCCGTCGCGGCGCAGCTGGGCGTCTCCCCGCACACCGTCAGCACCCACCTGCGGTCGGTCTTCGCCAAGCTGGGCATCAACTCCCGCGTCCAGCTCGCCCACGTCGTCGCCGCGCGGTCCGCGGGGTAGCCGTCGCCCGCCGGTGGGTCACCCGGTGCCGTGGTGCACCACCAGCGCGAGCCCGCCCAGGCCCAGCAGGCCGGTCACCAGCGCCGTCCCGGCCAGCAGGTGCGCCCCGCCGTGCCGGTGGTCGAGGTCGCCGGCGCGCAGCAGGCGGGCGGTGGTCCGCCGGGCCCGGCGCCCGGCCAGGTGGTGCAGCGCCACCGCCCACACGGCCCCGGCCAGCCCCAGCGCGACCGCGCCCGCACCGAGCTGGGCGGGCAGCAGCCGCGCGGCGCCCAGGGAGGCGACCAGCAGCGACAGGGCCGTGCGGCGCCAGGCCAGGGCGGTGCGCTCGGGTTGCAGGCCCGGGTCGTAGAGCGCGCGCCGGGTCACCGCAGCAGGAGCCCGAGCAGCACGAGCACCCCGGCCACGACGGTCCCGGCGCTCAGCGGCGCCGCCAGCGCCGGGGAGGGCAGCGGCTCGCCGCGGCGCAGGGCGCGCTCGTCGCGGGCCCAGCCGCGCCAGGCCTGCACGGGGGCCAGCAGGCCCAACACGACGAGGACGACGGAGGCGGCCAGCCGCAGCTGCGGCTGCAGCGGCAGGTCCAGCCCCTCCAGGGCGACCCCGGCGGCCAGCAGCGCCAGGGAGGTGCGGATCCAGGCCAGGAAGGTGCGCTCGTTGGCCAGCGAGAACCGCGGGTCCGGTTCGGTGCCGTGGCGGTAGACCGACGCCGGGAAGCGTCCGCGCCCGGACGGTGCGCGGCGGCCGGGCTCCACGCCGGGCACCGTACTGCACCGCCGGACCGCACCGCCGGACCGCACCGCCGCGCGTGTGGGCGGCGGTTCCGGGGTAGGTCCCCGGCATGACCAACCCCCGCCGCAACGGCCTGACGTCGGTCGCCGACCAGAGCGAGGACGAGCTCGGGGGTGCGGGCAGCGTCCTGTGGCGCCAGCGCGCCGACCACGCCGACCTCGACGCCCTCATGCACGCCTACGACGCCGAACCGGACGCCGACGCCCGCGGGCGCATCGTGGCCGAGTTCGGCGAACGCGCGCTGCGGCACGCCTTCGCCGAGGAGACGGTCCTGTTCCCCGCCTACCGGCGGCACCTGCCCGGCGACGACGACGAGCTGACCGCCCACATCGAGGGCGACCACCAGCAGGTCAACGAGCTGCTGCAGGACCTGCAGCGCGCCGACCCCGCCTCGCCCGGCTACGACGCGCGGGTCCGGCGCGCGTTCGAGGTCGTCCGGCACGACGCGCACGACGAGGAGGACGACCTGCTGCCCCGGCTGCAGCAGGTCGCCGACGTGGGGGAGCTGCGGGCCATCGGCGCGGCGTGGGAGGCGGCCCGGCGCGCCTCGCCCACCCGCCCGCACCCGAAGGTGCCCCGGCGTCCCCCGGGCAACGTCGTCGCCGGTGCGGGGCTCGCGGTCTCGGACCGGGTGAAGGACGCCGTCGACGCGGCGCTGCCGGTGGGCAGCGCCCGCCGCGCCGTGGGCCGGGGGGCGCTCGCCGTCACCGCCGCGGCGGTGGTCGTGGCGGCCGTCCGGCGGTCGCTGCGGGGCGGTCGCGCGGGCCGCCGGCGCTGAGCCCGGCCGGGGAGCCGCCCCGCCCCGGCCGCACCTCCACCCACCCACCCGTGATCAAGCACTCTCCTGCTTGATCACGGAAGTGCTTGATCACGGGAGTGCTCGATCACTGAGGGGTGGGGGATCCGTCGCGGGTGGGGCGGAGGGGTGGTGCGGCCCGGCTAACCTGGCGGGACCAGACCGCCGGCGGGGGAGAACAGCTGCAGTGGACGAGCACGGACCCGCCCTCCCGCTGGAGGTCACCGGCGTCGTCGAGCGCGGCGACGAGCGTGGCCGCACGCTGGGTTTCCCCACCGCGAACCTGTCGCTGCCGGCGGACGTGGACCCCGCGCGGGACCCCTCCGACGGGGTGTGGGCCGGGGTCGTGCAGGTGCACGGCGACGAGGACGTGTTCGTGGCGGCGGTCTCGATCGGCACCCGCCCGACGTTCTACCGCCGCGACGGCGTCCGCCTCCTCGAGGCGCACCTGCTGGACTTCTCCGGCGACCTGTACGGCCGCCGGGTGAGCGTGCACCTCTTCCGCCGGCTGCGTTCCCAGCGCCGGTTCGACGGGCCCGTCGAGCTCGTCACCCAGCTGGAGGTGGACGTGCGCGCGGTCCGGGCCTGGGCCCGCGAGCAGCAGCTGCGCGGCAAGCGGAAGGTGGCGCCCGGGGCCCGGACCGTGCGCCGGCAGGGGCTCGCGCAGCGGCTCGTCGACCGCGCCGAGCGGCGCAGCGCCGCGGTCGCCGCGGAGGTGGCGGCCGTGCTGGCCGCGGGCGGGACCCCCGAGCACGAGCACGTCGCCCGGGCCACGGGGATCCCCGTGGAGTACCTGCGCTGGCGCTACCCGGACCTGACCGTCCTGCACGGCGACGCCACGGCCGAACGCGCCGGCTGACCGTCCCGCGTCCGGGCGCGGTGGCGGGATCCCCCCCCGTCCGCGCACCGGCCCGGCGAGGGGACGGGGAACGTGTCCGACCTCGACCAGCAGGTCGTCGAGGAGTTCCGCGGCAACGGCGGGACGGTGACGACCCACGGCTTCGGCCGCAACCCGGTCCTGCTGCGCCGCACCGGTGCCCGCAGCGGCGCCGAGCGCGACGAGGTGCGGGAGGCGTTCGAGGCGGCCAGCCCGGGTTCCGCCGCCCACGAGGCGAGGACGTCCCGGGTCGTCCCCGTCGTGGAACTGCGGCCGCGGGACCGAGCGCCGCGGGACGCGGGCCGGGACGCTCGTGACCGGGGGCACCGCGCGCCCCGATCGGGTGCTCCGCCACCGCGCGCGGCCCCCCGGTGAGGACACCTGCCCGTAACATCCCTCGTCCACACTCTGCTCACCGTCGAGATTCGGAGTACAAGTGATCCACGAGCACCCCGGTGCCCCCGAGCCGGCCGCCGCGACCCACGGCGTCCAGCGGAGCCGCCTGGTCAAGACGCTGCGCCGCGGCGACATCGTCCTGTTCATCGTCGCCGCCGTCATCAGCGCCGACAGCATCGCCGTCCTGGCCTCCGGTGGCCCCGAGGGGCTGGTCTGGTCGGCGTTCATCGGTGTCGCCTTCCTCATCCCCTCGGCGTTCGTCTTCGCCGAGACCTCCTCGACGTACCCGGAGGAGGGGGGCCCGTACCAGTGGGTCCGCCGCGCGTTCGGCAAGACGTGGGCGTCCGTCGCGGTGATGCTGTACTGGATCACGAACCCGATCTGGCTGGGCGGGTCGCTGGCCTTCATCGCCGGTGCGGTGTGGTCGGAGTACGTGTTCCCGACGTCCGGCGTCGGCGACTTCGTCGTCAAGCTCGTCTTCGTGTGGGTCGCGATCCTGCTGGCGATCGTGAGCCTGAAGCGCGGCAAGGTGCTCATCAACGTCGGGGCCTACGCGAAGCTGTTCGTGCTGCTGAGCCTCACGGTGACGGCGCTGGTGCACGTCGCCCAGCACGGGGCGGCCGGGGTGGACTGGTCGGCCGCGAAACCCACCGCGGCCGGGTTCCTGGCCATCGTCCCGGTGGCGCTGTTCGCCTTCGTCGGCTTCGAGGCGCCGAGCGCGGCGTCGGAGGAGATGCACGACCCGCAGAGGGACACCCCGGTGGCCATCGCGCGCGGGGCCGGCATCACCCTGCTGGCCTACCTGGCGCCGGTCCTGGCCATCATCCTCGTCACCCCCGCCGACCGCAGCGCCGACGCGGGGGTCATGCAGGCGATCGGCCAGAGCTACACCGTGTTCGGGCCGGCCGCGGGGCCGCTGCTGACGATCACGGGCCTGGCGTTCGTGTACGCCCTCATGACCCAGGGCAGCGCCTGGATGATCGCGACCGACCGCATGCAGGCCGTCGCGGCCGGCGACGGCGCGTTCTTCACGGCCAAGCTCGGGGAGTTCTCCCGCCGGCTCGGCACGCCCGTCCGGATGAACGTGCTGTCGGGTCTGGTCGGCACGGTGTTCCTCGTCGCGGCGACGCTGCTGGTGCACGGCACGGCGGCGGCGGTGTTCGGCGTGGTGCTGACGCAGGCGGTGTCGACGCTGCTCATCAGCTACGTCGTGATCGTCCCGGCGATGATCCGGCTGCGGCGCGTCGACGACGTGCCCCGGCCCTACCAGGTCCCCGGCGGGCGCAACGGGTACACCGCCATGGCCGTCGTCGTCTACGCGTTCATCCTGCTGGGGTCGATCGCCGCGGTCGTCCCGGGCGTCCTGGAGGCGGTCCTGGGCATCGACTACGACTTCCTCGACGAGTGGGGCGTCAGCCGCGGCAGCTTCGAGGTGTTCACCGTCGGCACGCTCGTCGTGGTCGTCGTCGCGGCCCTCGCCGGCCGGGTGGTCGGCGGCGCGGCCGCACCGGCCGGGGAGCCGCCCGTGGTGGCCCGGGAGACCACCCGCAGCTGAGGGTCCTCCGTGACCGGGCACGCTCATGCCCGGTCACGGGGCGGGGTCAGCCGATCCCGACGTACTTGGTCTCCAGGTACTCCTCGATCCCCTCGAACCCGCCCTCGCGGCCGTAGCCGCTGGCCTTGACCCCGCCGAAGGGCGCCGCGGCGTTGGAGACGACACCGGCGTTGAGGCCGACCATGCCGGTCTCCAGGGCCTCCGCGACCCGCAGGCCGCGGTCGAGGTCGCGCGTGAACGCGTAGGCGATCAGCCCGAACTCGGTGGCGTTGGCCAGGGTCAGCGCCTCGTCCTCGGTGTCGAAGACGACGACGGGGGCGACCGGCCCGAACGTCTCCTCGGTGAGCAGCCGGGCCCCGGCGGGCACGTCGGTCACCAGGGTGGGGGCGTAGAAGTACCCGCGGTCCCCGACCGGGGCGCCGCCGGTGAGGACCTTGCCGCCGGCCAGGACGGCCTCGTCGACGCGGGCGGCGACGTCGGCGCGGGCCCCGGCGTCGATGAGCGGGCCGACCTGCGTGCCGGGTTCGACGCCGTCGCCGACGACGAGGTTCCCGAGGCGGTCGGCGAAGCGCTCGGTGAACTCGGCGGCCACGCCGCGCTGGACGTAGAAGCGGTTCGCGGCCGTGCAGGCCTCACCGGTGTTGCGCATCTTCGCGGCGAGCGCCCCCTCGACGGCCCTGTCCAGGTCGGCGTCGTCGAAGACGAGGAACGGGGCGTTGCCGCCCAGCTCCATCGACACGCGCAGGACCTGGTCGGCGGAGGCGGCGATGAGCTTGCGGCCGACCTCGGTGGAACCGGTGAAGGTGAGCTTGCGCAGCCGCGGGTCGGCCAGCAGGGGGGCGGTGACCCGGCCCGTGGTGGACGTGGTGACGACGTTCAGGACGCCGTCGGGCAGCCCGGCCTCGGACATCAGCTCGGCGAACTTCAGCATCGTCAGCGGGGTGGCGGTGGCGGGTTTGACGACCATGGTGCAGCCGGCGGCGACGGCGGGGGCCACCTTGCGGGTCGCCATGGCCAGCGGGAAGTTCCACGGGGTGATCATCAGCGTGGGGCCGACGGGGGCCTTGGTCGTCAGCAACCGGCTGCCGCCGACGGGGTTGGGCGCGTAGCGGCCGGAGATCCGGGGGGCCTCCTCGGAGAACCAGCGCAGGAACTCCGCGCCGTAGGTCACCTCGCCGCGGGCCTCGGCCAGCGGTTTGCCCATCTCCAGCGTCATGAGCAGCGCGAACTCGTCGGCGCGGGCCGTGAGCAGGTCGAAGGCGCGGCGCAGGACCTCGGCGCGCTCGCGGCTGGGGGTGCGGGCCCAGGACGCCTGGGCGGCGACGGCGGCGTCCAGGGCCTCGCGGCCGTCGGTCTCGTCGGCGTCGGCGACGGTGGTGAGGACCTCGCCGGTGGCGGGGTTCTCCACGTCGATGCGGTGCTCGCGGCGGCCCTCGCGCCAGTGGCCGCCGATGAACAGGCCGCTGGGCACGGTCTGGACCACTTGCTGCGCGGGAGTGGTGCTCACGTCCGGGTCCTCCTCGGGTTCGGGGTGCGGGGTCAGTACGCGCGGGTGCGCTGCTCGACGACGAGGTGGACGAGGGCGAACACGTGCTCCTCGTCGATGGCCCGCAGGGCGGCGGCCAGGGCGCCGGGGACGTCGGCGTCGCGTTCGGCGCGGACGCCGAACCCGCCGAAGGCCTGCGCCACGAGCGCGAAGTCGGGGTTCTTCAGCTGGGTCCCGCTGATCCGGCCCGGGTAGTGCCGTTCCTGGTGGGTGCGGATCGTGCCGTACTCGGCGTTGTCCACCACCACGACCAGCGGTGTCGCCCCGTACTGCGCGGCGGTGGCCAGTTCCTGGCCGTTCATGAGGAACTCGCCGTCCCCGGCGACGGTCACGACCCGCCGGCCCGGGTACGACAGGGACGCCGCGACGGCGGAGGGGACGGAGTACCCCATGGACCCGTTGCGGGCGCTGAGCATCGTGGCGAACCCGTGGGTGGGGAAGTACCGGTGGGCCCAGTTGGTGTGCTCACCGGCCCCGAACGTCACGATCGCGTCGCGGGGCAGGCCGGGCACGAGGTTCGCCATGAAGGTGTCCACGCGCGCCGGGCCGGGGGAGGGGGTGGCCGGCGGCAGGGCGGCGAACCGCTCCTGCTCGGCGCGCATCCGCCGCGTCCAGGCCACCCACTCCGGCCGGACGTCGAGGTCGATGCCGGCCAGGTCGCGCACGAACACGTCGGGTTTGGCGACGACCTGGTACGACACCGCGCCGCTGCGCCCGCGCAGCGAGGGGTCCATCGTCACCAGGAAGTTCTTGCGGGACCAGTCCTGGCGCACCACGAAACCGTCGGTGATGGTGTCGCCGGGGACCGTGCCGACGAAGACGAGCAGGTCGGTCTCCTCCAGCAGGTCGTAGGTCGGTTTCGGCCGCCCGTAGCCGATGGGGCCGACGTAGCTGGGGGAGTCGAAGGGGACGGTGCCCTCGGTGCGCCACTCGGCGGCCGCGGGGATGCGGTGCCTCTCCAGCCAGGCCGTGAGCTGCTGCGCGGCGGCGGGGGTCCAGTCGTTGCCGCCGGTGACGAACAGCGGTTTGGCCGCGCCCGCGAGCGCCCGGGTGAGGGCGTCGACGTCCCGGGCGGTCATGCCGCCGGTGGCGACGGGGATGGGCGGGTGGGCCGGGGTGTGCACCTCGTGGCGCAGGACGTCCTCGGGCAGCCCGACGACGACCGGGCCGGGCCGGCCGCTGCTGGCGGCGAACATCGCCTCGGCGACGATCTCGGAGGCGCGCTCGGCGTTGTCCAGGACCATGACGCGCTTGGCACCGGTGTCGAACCACGCCTTGACGTCGAACTCCTGGAACGCCTCCCGGTCGCGGTGGTCGAAGGGGATGAGCCCGACGAACAGCACCATGGGCGTGGCGTCCTGCCAGGCGGTGTGCAGGCCGACGTGGGCGTTGGCCGCGCCCGGGCCGCGGGTCACCATGGCGATGCCGGGGCGCCGGTGCATCTTGCCGTCGGCCTCGGCCATGTAGGCCGCGCCGCCCTCGTGGCGGGTCACGACCGTCTGGATGCCGGAGTCGTGCAGGCCGTCGAGCACGTCGAGGTAGCTCTCGCCCGGCACGACGTAGACGCGTTCGACGCCGTGCGCGGCGAGCGCCTCCACGACGACGTGGCCCGCGCTGCGGGGGGCGCGGGGACCGGGTGGGTTCGGGGAGGGGGACGGTGCCGCCAGGAGTTCGGTCACGTCCGGGACGCTAGTGAGGCCCGGCGCGGTGGGCAGGCCTCCGCCGGCGGAATCTTCCCCGCTCCTTCCACCCCTGTGAAGACAGGGCGTTGTTCACCGCGCACGGCGGTGAACCGCCCCCGTCCGCTCACCCCCCGCTCACCCCGCGCGGCGGTCGGGTCAGCCGGCCGGGGCGCTCCACGCCGCCAGGAACCGCGCGACCGGCGGGTGGTCGCGGTCGACGCGCCACGTCGCGACCAGTTCGAGGTCCGTGCGCGTCCCGGCGAACGGGCGGTACTGCACCGCCCCGGGCCGGGAACCGGCCGTGGACGCCGGGACGACGGCGCAGCCCAGCCCCGCGGCCACGAGCGCCACCACCGTCTGCACCATCCACAGGTCGTCCTGCACGACGCGCACGTGCACCCCGGACAGCAGGGCCGTGGTGCGCTCGCGCAGCCCGTCGTCGCCGTGGCGGGCCGGCAGCAGGACCGGTTCGCGCTCCAGCTCGGCGACGGGGACGGCGGGCAGGGCCGCGAGGCGGTGACCGGCCGGCACCGCCAGCACGAGCGGTTCGGCCGACAGGACCCGGGAGGCCAGCTGCGGGCCGTCGGGCACGGCGTAGAGCAGGACGACGTCGAGGTCGTCCAGGTCCAGGCGGCGCAGCAGCTCCGGCGGCCGGCCCTCGACGAGGGAGACCTCCAGCCCGGGCAGCTCCTCGCGCACGCGCCGCAGCACCTCCGGCAGCGCCCCGGCGGTGGCCGAGGGCACCAGCCCCACCCGCAGCCGCCCCACGCCGCCCTCGCGCGCGTGCCGCGCGGTCGTGGCCAGGCGGTCGTAGGCGGCCAGGATCCGGCGGGCCTCGGGCAGCAGGGCCCGGCCGGCGGCCGTGAGCCCCGGGGTGCGGCCCGAGCGGTCGAACAGGTCCGCGCCCAGCTCCCGCTCCAGCGCCCGCACCTGCGTCGACAGCGGCGGCTGGGCCACGTGCAGCGAGCGGGCGGCCGCGCTGAACGAGCCCTGCTCGGCGACGGCGACGAAGTACTCCAGGCGGCGCAGGGTCACCCGTCGATACTCGCGAAGTACCGATCCGCTCCACAACCGATATTGGACGTATGGGCGCGGACAGGGTGAAAGTGGACCCGTGCCCTCGCCCGCCTCCCCAGCCTTCGTCTACGACGCCGTGCGGACACCCTTCGGGAAGTTCGGCGGCGCCCTCGCCGAGACCCGCCCCGACGACCTCGCCGCCACCGTCGTGCGCGCCGTCGTCGACCGCTCACCCGGCCTGGACCCCGCCGCCGTCGACGAGGTCGTCCTCGGCCTGGCCAACGGCGCGGGGGAGGACAACCGCAACGTGGCGCGCATGGCCGTCCTGCTCGCCGGGCTGCCCACCTCCGTCCCCGGCAGCACCGTCAACCGGCTCTGCGGCTCCGGCCTCGACGCCCTGTTCGCCGCCTCGCGGGCCGTGGAGACCGGCGACGCCGACGTCGTCGTCGCCGGGGGCGTGGAGTCCATGACCCGCGCCCCCTGGGTGCTGCCCAAACCCTCCCGCGCCTTCCCCGCCGGCGACGTCACCGCCCCCTCCACCACCCTGGGGTGGCGGCTGGTCAACCCGCGCATGCCGAAGGAGTGGACCGTCAGCCTCGGCGGCGCCAACGAGCTCCTGCAGCAGCGGTTCGGCATCTCCCGCGACCGCCAGGACGAGTTCGCCGTCCGCTCCCACCGCCTCGCCGCCGCCGCCTGGGACGAGGGTTTCTACGACGAGCTCGTCGTCGCCGTCGACGGGCTCGCCCGCGACGAGGGCATCCGCGCCGACTCCACCGTCGAACGCCTCGCGGGCCTGAAACCCGCCTTCGGCGGCACCATCACCGCGGGCAACGCCTCCCCGCTGAGCGACGGCGCGTCCGCCGTCCTCGTGGGCTCGGCCTCCGCCGCGCTCGGCCGCGAACCCCTCGCCCGCGTCGCCGGCCGGGGCGCGTTCGCGCTCGACCCGCAGGACTTCGGGTTCGCCCCCGTCGAGGCGGCGAACCGGGCGCTGGCCCGGGCCGGGATCGGCTGGGACCAGGTCGGTGCCGTGGAGCTCAACGAGGCCTTCGCCGTGCAGTCCCTGGCCTGCCTGGACGCCTGGAAGGTCGACCCGGACATCGTCAACACCCGCGGCGGGGCCATCGCCCTCGGGCACCCCCTGGGAGCCTCCGGCGGCCGCGTCGTGGGGACCCTCACCGAGCGGATGCGGCGCGAGCGGGTCCGCTGGGGCGTCGCCGCGATCTGCATCGGCGTCGGGCAGGCGCTCGCCGTCGTCCTGGAGAACGCCGGGGAGACCCGTTGAGCCGCACCGTCTTCCCCGAGGACGTCGACGCCGCCGTCGCGGACGTCGCCGACGGCTCGACGGTCCTCATCGGAGGTTTCGGCCCCGCCGGGCAGCCCGTCGAGCTCATCGACGCCCTGCTGCGGCAGGGGGCCACCGACCTGACCGTGGTGAACAACAACGCCGGCAACGGCGACGTCGGGCTGGCCGCGCTGCTGAAGGCCGGCCGCGTCCGCCGGATCGTCTGCTCGTTCCCGCGCCAGAGCGACTCGTGGGTGTTCGACGAGCTGTACCGGTCCGGGCGCATCGAGCTCGAACTCGTCCCGCAGGGCAACCTCGCCGAGCGGCTGCGCGCGGCCGGGGCGGGCATCGGGGCGTTCTACTGCCCGACGGGGGTGGGGACACCGCTGGCGGAGGGGAAGGAGACCCGGGTGATCGACGGCCGCGAGCACCTGCTGGAGTTCCCGATCCACGGGGACGTCGCGCTCGTCAAGGCGCACGTCGCGGACCGGGCGGGGAACCTCGTGTACCGCAAGACGGCCCGCAACTTCGGCCCGCTCATGGCGGCCGCGGCCCGCACCAGCGTCGTGCAGGTCGCCGAGGTCGTGCCGACCGGCGGGCTGGACCCCGAGAACGTCGTGACACCGGCGATCTACGTCGACCGCGTCGTGCGCGTCCCGCAGGGGGTGGCGGCGTGACCGTCGAGCACCTGGACCGCGGGCCGCTGTCGAAGGACGAGCTGGCCGCGCGCGTCGCCCGCGACATCCCCGAGGGGGCGTACGTGAACCTCGGCATCGGGCGCCCCACCCTGGTGGCCGACCACCTGTCCCCAGAATCGGGCGTCGTGCTGCACACCGAGAACGGGATGCTCGGGATGGGCCGGGCCGCCGTCGGCGACGAGGTCGACCCCGACCTCGTGAACGCGGGGAAGGTCCCCGTCGTCGAGACCCCCGGCGCCTCCTACTTCCACCACGCCGACAGCTTCGCCATGATGCGCGGCGGCCACCTCGACGTCTGCGTGCTGGGCGCCTACCAGGTCGCGGTGAACGGGGACCTGGCGAACTGGCACACCGGGGCGCCCGACGCCATCCCCGCCGTCGGGGGCGCCATGGACCTGGCCACAGGGGCGCGGGCCGTGTACGTCGTCATGCCGTTGCGCGGGCGCGACGGGACCCCCAAGCTCGTCCCGCGCTGCACCTACCCGCTGACGGGTGTGGGGTGCGTCTCGCGCGTCTACAGCGAGGAGGCCGTGCTCTCGTTGCGCGGCGGCGAGGTGGTCGTGGAGGAGACCTGGGGGACGAGCGTCGCCGAACTGCGTGATCTGCTGGTGGGTCTGACGATCGCGTGACGGGCGGACGAGGCGGCGATGACGTCCTCCGAGCCGGGACACCCCCGCGGGATCACGCCAGCCAGCGTCGCCAACCCGTCGGGTCGGGTGCGGGCAGTGGCAGGGGTTCTTCGCCCAGCGCGCGGGCGGCGTCGGCGATGTCGTCGGAGGTCAGCGTCACGACGTCCGCGCGGTCGAGGTCGTCGGCGCTGCGGGCCCCGTCGCGGGTCAGCCTCAGCGCTTGGCGGTTGAGGGCCTGCTCGAACAACGTGCGGGCGAAACGGGCGTTGCCGGACTCCTCGCCGGGGTGCAGACCGGCGAGGATGCGGCGCAGCGTCTCCTCGGCGCCGGGCGCCAACTCGTACTCGTGCTGAGCGGCGATGATCGCGAAGATCTCCTGGAGCTCGTCGGTGGAGTAGTCGGGGAAGTCGACCTCACGCGCGAAGCGCGATCGCAGACCCGGGTTGGACAGCAGGAAGGACTCCATCAGCCGGGGGTAGCCGGCCACGATGACCACCAGGCGGTGGCGGTGGTCCTCCATGCGCTTGAGCAGGACCTCGACGGCTTCCGTCCCGAAGTCGAGGCGGCCCTCACCCTCGGGGGCCAAGGAGTAGGCCTCGTCGATGAACAGGACGCCGTCGAGGGCCCGGCGGATCACCCGGTCGGTCTTGACGGCCGTCTCCCCGACGTACTGCCCGACGAGGCCGGCGCGGTCGACCTCGACCAGGTGACCCTTCTGCAGCAGGCCGACCGCCCGGTACATCTCGGCGAGCAGTCGCGCCACCGTGGTCTTGCCGGTGCCGGGGTTGCCCAGGAAGACCAGGTGCTGCGACGTGGCCGCTTCGGGCAGGCCGTGGGTCTTGCGACGCGCCTGCACCTGCAGGAAGGCGACGAGCGCCCGCACCTGTTCCTTCACCGTGTCCAGGCCGACGAGGCCGTCGAGTTCGGCCTGCAGCACCGAGAGGGGTCGAGCCGGCCCGGGACGAACCCCGCTGCGGTTCCCGAGGCGTTCACCCAGTTCGTCCGCGCCGCGCAGACCGGAGCGTCCGAGCTGGTCGCTGAGGCGCTCGCCGAGTTGCCCGACCGTGTCGCGCAGGTCGTCGAGCGCCTTGCGGTTGAGGGCCATGCCGCGAGCCTAGAGCCCACCGCGTCGGACCACCTGCGAAGGGACGGGCTGTGGGCTGCTGCGCAGTTCCCGGCCCCGGTCGGGCCCGTCCGAACGGGTTCCCGTCGGGTCGGCGGGCGGGGCCGGGCCGTCCGCTACCCCTCCTGAGGACCCTGCTGCGCCAGGACGGCCCGCAACCCCGTCAGCAGCGCCTCGAGCCCGAGGTCGAACGCCGCCCGCGCCGTGTCCCCTCCCGGCCGGGCGGCGTTCGCCGTCCGGACCGTCGGGGCGTCCAGTTCCCCCGGGTCGAAGATGTCCTCGGGGGACTGGGTGTCCAGCGCCGAGCCGAGCACGAACGACTCGACCGCCACGACGACGTTCGTGACGAGGTGCGCGGGCCACCCCCCGGCGAGCAGGCCGGCGCTGACCCGTTCGTACATCGCGACCGTGTGCGGGGCGCTGCTCACGGGCGTGACGGCGATGATCGGGACGAGCGCGGGGTGGCGGGCGTAGGCGTCGCGGTAGGACCACGCCCAGCGGGCCAGGGCCTCGTCCCAGGGCGGGCCGTCGAACCCGGAGCAGTCGATGCGGCGGTTGACGTCGTCCTGCACGGCGCGCAGGACGTCCTGCTTGGTCGCCACGTGGTTGTAGAGCGCGCTGGGGGAGACCCCCAGCCGGCGCGCGAGCGCCGCCATCGTCAGGCCGTCGCGGCCGCGCTCCTCCAGCAGGCGCACGGCCTCGGCGGTGATCCCGTCGCCGGTGAGGACGGGGCTGGTGGGGCGACCGCGCCCGCGCCGGGCCGGCGGCCGGGGGGGTGGGGGTGGCGCGGACACGGGTGCATCCTCGCGCACGACCTTGACACCGGACGGCCGCGGGCCATTAATGAAGGCCGATCACTTTGCGCCGATCGGACCTTGGAGGTCCCGTGAGCCCCACCGAAGTCACCGCCGACGTCGTGGTCGTGGGAGCCGGTCCCGCCGGTCTCAACGCCGCCCGGCACCTCACCCGGGCCGGCCGGGACGTCGTCGTCCTCGAGGCCCGCGACCGCGTCGGCGGCCGCACCCACACCGAGGAGCACGACGGCGTCACCCTGGAGATCGGCGGCCAGTGGATCTCCCCGGACCAGACCGAGCTGCTGGGCCTGCTCGACGAGATCGGGTTCGAGACCTACCCGCGGTACCGCGAGGGCGAGTCCGTCTTCATCGGCCTCGACGGCGTCCGCACGCGCTACCGCGGGGAGACCTTCCCCGTCCCCGACGCCACCGCCAAGGAGATCACCCGCCTCACCGAGCTCATGGACGACCTCGTCGCCTCCGTCGGCGCGACGCAGCCGTGGGCGCACCCGCGCGCCCGCGAGCTCGACACGATCTCCTTCGAGGCCTGGCTGCGGCAGCAGTCCGACGACGAGGAGGCGCGCACCGCCGTCGAGCTGTTCATCGCCGGCGCCATGCTGACCAAACCCGCCCACGCCTTCTCCACCCTGCAGGCCGTGCTCATGGCCGCCTCGGCGGGCTCGTTCACCAACCTCACCGACGAGTGCTTCATCCTCGACCGCCGCGTCGTCGGCGGCATGCAGAGCGTCTCGCAGCACCTGGCCGCCGAGCTCGGCGACCGCGTCCACCTCAGCACCCCGGTCCGCACGATCCGGCAGACCAGCGGTGACGACGGGGACGGCGTCGTCGTGGAGTCCGACCGGGTGACCGTGCGCGCCCAGCGCGTCGTCGTCGCCGTCCCGCCGCCGCTGTTCTCCCGCATCAGCTACGACCCGCCGCTGCCGCGCCGCCAGCACCAGATGCACCAGCACCTGTCCATGGGCCTGGTCATCAAGGTCCACGCCACCTACGCCACGCCGTTCTGGCGCGAGGCGGGGCTGTCCGGCACCTGCTTCGGGACCTCCACCCTCGTGCAGGAGGTCTACGACAACACCCTCCACGGCGACGACCGCGGCACCCTCGTCGCCTTCGTCGCCGACGAGAAGGCCGACGCCGTCCTCGCGCTGCCCGAGGCCGAGCGCCGCGCCGCGGTCCTGGACTCCGTCGCGCAGTTCCTCGGCGACGAGGCGCGGGAACCGGTGGCCTACTACGAGTCCGACTGGGGCAGCGAGGAGTGGACGCGCGGCGCCTACGCCGCCAGCTTCGACCTCGGGGGCCTGGCCCGCTACGGCGCCGACCAGCGCACCCCCGTCGGGCGCATCCACTGGGCCTGCTCCGACCTGGCCGCCGAGGGGTACCAGCACGTCGACGGCGCGCTGCGCTCGGGCCGGGCCGCCGCCGCCGACGTCGAAGAACTCCTCGGGTGAACGCCCCGGGGACGAGCGGACGCCGCTACGTCGTCGCCTACGACGGCGGCCCCGGGACGCTGCAGTGGGCCGACGTGCTCGCGCGGTCCCTGGACGTCGGCGTCGACGTCGTGGTCGTCGTCCGCAGCGACGACCCGTTCGGCGGGGTCTACCCGCCCGTCGGTGACGTCACCGGCGTCATCACCGAGCAGGCCCGCGGCTGGGCCGCCGAGGCGCTCACCGCGTTCGGGCCCGACGTCGACGTGCGGACCGACGTCCGCACCGCCGGCTCGGTGCCCGAGGGGCTGCTGGAGGCCGCCGCCACCGGCGGGGCCTCCGCCGTCGTCGTGGGCGCCGGGGGAGGGATCCTCCCCTTCGGCGTCGGCACCGTCGCGCGGACCCTCCTGCACGTCTCCCCGGTGCCGGTCCTGCTGCTGCCGCGGCACGCCCCGCCGCCGCGCGTCGACCACCTCTACGTCGCCGTCGGCACCCGGGCGGGAGCCTCGGCCGTCCTGCGCGAGGCGTGGGAGGCCGCCGTGCGGACCGGTCTGCCGCTGCACGTCGTGAGCCTCGTCGAGCAGGACGAGGAGTCCGGGGCCGACCCCGGGGCGGTGGCCGGGGTGCAGGCCCTGGTGGACGACATCCGGACCAGCGCCGCGCCGGCGCAGGTGAGCGTGGAAGTGGGGCGAGGACGCACCATGGCCGAAGCAGTGGGTTCCATCGACTGGGCGGCGGGCGGTCTGCTGGTCGTCGGGTCCTCCCGGCTGGCCCAGGGGCGCCAGACGTTCCTCGGGCCGACCGCCGCGCGGATCCTGCGGCACGTGCCCGTCCCGGTCGTCGTCGTCCCCCGGGGCGAGCAGTGACCGCCGCGCCCGAGCGGACCGCCCGCGAGGCCAAGGGCCTGGGCGACGGCCGCGTCGGGCTGCTGGGGGCCGTCGTCATCGGCGTCTCCACGATCGCCCCCGCCTACACCCTCACCGGGGCCCTGGGGCCCACGGCGTCGGCCGTCGGGGACCACCTCCCGGCGATCTTCCTCGTGGGTTTCGTCCCCATGCTGCTCGTCGCGCTGGGGTACCGGGCGCTGAACTCGGCCATGCCCGACGCGGGCACCACGTTCACGTGGAGCTCGCGCGCGTTCGGCCCGTGGATCGGCTGGATGGGCGGCTGGGGCCTGCTCGCCGCGACCGTCCTGGTCCTGTCCAACCTCGCCGGCATCGCCGTCGATTTCTTCTACCTCATGCTGTCCCAGCTCACCGGGGACGAGTCGATCGCCGACCTCGCCGCGAACGTGCCGGTGAACGTGGCGACCTGCCTGGTGTTCATGGCGCTGGCCTGCTGGGTCTCCTACCGCGGGCTGGAGGCGACCAAGGTCGTCCAGTACGTCCTCGTCGCGTTCCAGCTGGTCGTGCTCGTCTGGTTCGCCGTCGCCGCGTTCGTGCACGTCGCGCGCGGCACCGCCCCGGCCGGGCTGACCCTCGACCCGGGCTGGTTCAACCCCCTCGGCGTCGACTCCTTCTCCTCCTTCGCCGCCGGGATCTCCCTGTCGGTGTTCATCTACTGGGGCTGGGACGTCGTCCTGACGATGAACGAGGAGACCCAGGGCGCCCGCACCACCCCCGGCCGGGCCGCGCTGTCCACGATCGCCGTCATCGTCGTCCTCTACCTGACGATGGCGCTGGCCGTCCTGTCCTTCTCCGGCACCGGCACCGACGGGCTGGGCCTGGGCAACGAGGACATCCAGGAGAACCTCTTCGCCGCCCTCGCCAGCCCCGTCATGGGACCGGTCGCGATCCTCATGTCGCTGTCGGTCCTGGCGTCCTCGGCGGCCTCGCTGCAGTCGACGTTCATCTCCCCGGCCCGCACCCTGCTGGCCATGGGCCACTACGGGGCGCTGCCGCCGAGGTACGCCCACGTCAGCCGCCGGTTCCAGTCCCCGGGGTACGCCACCGTCGTCTCGGCCGTCGTGGCGTCGGTGTTCTACGCCGTGATGCGGGTGCTGTCCGAGGACGTGCTGTGGGACACCATCTCCGCGCTGGGGATGATGGTCTGCTTCTACTACGGCGTCACCGCGCTCGCGTGCGTCTGGTACTTCCGCGGCAGCTGGCGCGGGGACGTCAAGGCGTTCCTGTCGACCTGCCTGGCCCCCCTCGTGGGCGGGGTGCTGCTGCTGGTGTTCTTCGTCCAGACCGCGGTCGACTCCACGGACCCCTCCTACGGGTCGGGCTCGCAGGTCGGCGGGGTCGGCCTGGTGTTCGTGCTCGGCATCGGCGTCCTCGCCCTCGGCGTCGTCGTCATGCTCGTGCAGCGCGCACGCCGGCCCGGGTTCTTCCGCGGCCGGACCATCCCCGTCGGGCGCAGCACCACCGACGCGTGAGGCGGTGGGGTCCGGGCCGCGCCCGGACCCCGCCGCTCACCGGCCGCTCACGCGCCGGGCACCTCGAGGGTGAACCACACGACCTTGCCGATGGGCTCCTCCCGCACGCCCCAGCGGGTCGCGGCCGTCTCCAGCAGCCAGATCCCGCGGCCCGACAGGGCGTCGTCGTCGTGGGTCTGCAGCACCGGGACCCGGTCGTTGTCGTCCCCGACCTCGACGTGCACCGAGCGCGGGCTCGCGACGACCCGCAACCGGGCGTCGCTGCGGCCGTGGACGACGGCGTTCGTCACCAGCTCGCTCGCCAGCAGCACCGCGGTCTCCGTCGTGTCGTCGTCGACCCCCTGGTGGCCGCAGCAGCGCTGCACCACCCGGCGGGCGTCGCGCACCGAGCGCGGGTCGGCCGGCAGCACCGTCTCGGCCACCCCGTCCCCGGCCTGCACCGCCCGCGCCGCCGACACCGCGTCCACGTGCAGGACGAGCAGGGCCGTGTCGTCCTCGGCGCCGCTCGCGCGCGTGCCGGCCAGCAGCGAGTCCGCCCACCCCCCGGCGTTCAGGACGTCGCGGGCCTGCAGGGCCGCGCGGACCGCGGCGACGCCCTCGTCGAGGTCCAGGCCGCGGCGCTCCACGAGCCCGTCGGTGTAGAGCACCAGCAGGTCGCCGGGGTCGAGGTCCACGACGTGCTCGTGCCGCAGCGACGTCGGCTCCACCCCCAGCATGAGGTCGTCGCAGGTGTCCAGGACGTCCACCCCGCCGCGCGCGCGGCGCAGCAGCGGCGGCAGGTGACCGGCGTTGGCCCACCGCAACCGCCGCGACCCGATCCCCGGCAGCGGCGGGTCCACGACCGCCAGGACCGCCGTGGCCAGCGCCCCCAGCTCCAGGCCCGCCATCGCCTGGTCCAGCCGGGCCAGCAGCGTCGCCGGGCGGTCGTCACCGTCGAAGGCGATGCCCCGCACCATGTTCCGCACCTGGCCCATGGCCGCCGCGGCGACCTGGTCGTGCCCCACGACGTCCCCGACGACGAGGACGGTGCCGCCCGAGCGGGTCGCGAACGCGTCGAACCAGTCGCCGCCGACCTCCGCGCCTCGGGCTGCGGGCTGGTAGCGCATCGCCAGCTGCAGGCCCTCCCGGACCGGCGGCTGCGTCAGCAGGCTGCGCTGCAGCGTCTCGGACATGCGGCGCACGGCGCGCACCTCCTCGGCCGCGGACCGCTCCCCGGTGATGCGCTCCAGCGCCTGCGCGCACTGCGCCGCGCAGCCGTCGAGCAGCTCCAGCTCCTCGTCCGTGAACGGGTGGTCCCGGCCCCACCCGGCCGCCAGCCCCCCGATCACCTGCCCGCCCACCAGCAGCGGCAGCGAGGCCCAGGCCCGCCGGCCGTTGCCGTTGCGCAGCGAGGCCGTCAGCGGGTGGTAGGCGTCGACCGCCGCGGCGTCGGGCAGCAGGACGCGCTGGCCCGTGCGCGCGCTCACGCAGATCGGCAGCGGGGAGTCGAACGGCAGGCGGTCCCACTGCTCGTCCAGCTCGTCGTGGAGACCACCGACGCCCACCAGCTGCCAGCCGCCCTCGCCCCGCACCGCGATGCCCGCCGCGTCGGCGTCGATCGCGGCCAGGCCGTGGCCGGCCAGGGCGTGGACGACGTCGGTCAGCGACCGGGCCGAGGCCAGCTGCAGCGCCGTCTCGGCCAGCGCCGAGACCCGCCGCGCCGCCTGGGCCTGAGCGGCCTGCGCCACCCGCCCGGCCTCCAGGCGGGCGACGAGCCGGGAGCCGAGCGCCGGCTCGACCTCGTGCGGGACCCCCCGCTGGTGGTCCAGCACGTACCGGCTGACGTCCTCGACGTGGAACAGCAGCAGCTCGACGCGGCCCGCGTCGTCCAGCAGCGGCGAGCAGGCCAGCGACCACCACCGCTCCGCGGGCGACCCCGCCAGGGTCGGCGCGACGTCGTAGCGCAGCAGCGGCACCGACTCCGCCCGCCCCGAGGCCAGGACGCGGGTGAACAGCGCGCGCAGCGGGTTCCCGCCGTCGACCAGCGTCTCCGGGGACGTCGGGTAGACCTCGAAGCCGTCGCGGCCCAGCACCTCGTGCCGCTCGCGGCCGGTGAGGCGGAGGAACTCGGCGTTCACGTCGACGACGGTGAAGTCCGGGCTCAGCACCGTGTACGCCGTCGGCAGGGCCCGGAACACGGCCCCCATGTCGACCGGTGCGGTGGTCACCCTGTCCCGTCCCCCCTGGTCGTCCCCGACCGCTCCCGTCGGCTCGCGGCCCCATCGAATCACTCCGGCGGGGCCGTGTCTGCCTCAAACGCGCGGGAGCCCCGCCCGGGACGGACGGGGCTCCCGCACGGGGACCGGGGACGGGTCAGAAGGCGGCCGGGTCGGTGCCCGCCCGCACGCCCTCGCGCGCCGGCTGCTGCTGGGCCTGCTGCTTGGCCTGTTCGGCCGCGAGCGCCTGCGCGTACTGCTCCTTCACCTGGTCCATGTCCAGGGCGCGGACCTGCTCGATGAGCTGCTCCAGCGCCGGGCCGGGCAGGGCGCCGGGCTGGCCGAAGACCGGGATGCCGTCGCGGTAGGCCACCAGCGTCGGGATCGACGTGATGCCGTAGCGCGCGGCCAGCACCTGCTGGTCCTCGGTGTCCACCTTGGTGAAGGTGATGTCCTCGTGCTGGGTGGAGGCCTGCTCGAACACGGGTGCGAACTGCTTGCACGGACCGCACCAGTCGGCCCAGAAGTCGATGAGGACGATGCCGTCCTTCACGGTCTCGTCGTGCGTCTCCAGGGTCAGTGCCTGAGTGCTCATGCCCTTGCCAACCACGGTGGGTCCCCAGACCTTCCCGTACCGTCGCGCAGGTGCCCCGATCGCGCCTGCTCCGGCTGCTGGTGACCCTCGCGGCGCTCGCGGTGATCGCCGTCGCGGCCGACCTCGGCGCGCGCGCCTGGGCGACCGCCCGCGTCGCGACCGAGCTGCGCACCCGCTACGACCTGCCGCAGGACCCGCGGGTCACCGTCGCGGGCGGGTCGTTCCTGTGGCAGGTCGCGCGGGGGCGCTTCGAGGACGTCACCGTCACCGTCGGGCAGCTGCCGGCCGGCTCCCTCGCGCTGCACGACGTGCGGGTGCGCGTGCCGGAGGTGGACGTCCCGCCCACGGTGCTCCTGGGGCGCGCAGGCACGGTGGACCTCGCCGGCGGGACGCTGCGGGCGCAGGTGCCGTTCGCGGACCTGGCGCGGCAGGTGTCCGTCGCGGGCCTGGACGTGCGGCTGGCCCGGGACGGGGACGCGGTGCGCGCCGCGACGACCGTGCGGGTCCTCACGGCCGGGCTCGAGCTGGCCGTGACCGCCCGGCCCGTCCTGGACGGCGCGGCCGTCCGCCTCGAACCGGTCAGCGCGCAGCTGGCCGGGGCGACGGTGCCGCTGAGCCGGGCGCGGCGGCTGCTGGAGCTGGCCGGGGTCGATGACCTGTCCGTCCCGCTGGAGGGGGTGCCGGCGCAGGTGCGGCTGAGCGGTCTGCGCGTCACCGACACCGGCCTCGCCGTGGAGGGCGCGCTCGCGCCGGGCCCCGTCGACGTCCCCTGAGCCGCCCCGCCCACCCGGGGCCCCGGCCCCGCCGCGGCCGTGCGGCCCGGCCCGCGTGACAGGATCGCGCTGTGACCTACACCGCAGACGCTGGACGGTACGAGTCCATGCCCTTCCGCCGCTGCGGCCGCAGCGGCGTCGAGCTGCCCGCGCTCTCGCTGGGTTTCTGGCACAACTTCGGCGACGACAAGCCGTTCCAGACCCAGCGCGACATCGCCCGCCGCGCGTTCGACCTGGGGATCACCCACTTCGACCTCGCCAACAACTACGGCCCGCCCTACGGCTCCGCCGAGACGAACTTCGGCCGCCTGTTCCGGGAGGACTTCGCGCCGTACCGCGACGAGCTGGTCATCTCCTCCAAGGCGGGCTGGGACATGTGGCCCGGCCCGTACGGCGACCGCGGCTCCCGCAAGTACCTCACGGCGTCCCTGGACCAGTCCCTGCAGCGCATGGGCCTGGAGTACGTCGACATCTTCTACCACCACCGCCCGGACCCGGACACCCCGCTCGAGGAGACGATGGGGGCGCTGGACGCCATCGTCCGGTCGGGCAAGGCGCTGTACGTGGGGATCTCCTCCTACGGTCCCGAGCGGACGCTGCAGGCCTCCCGGATCCTGCGCGACCTCGGCACGCCGCTGCTCATCCACCAGCCGTCGTACTCCATGTTCAACCGGTGGATCGAGTCCGGGCTGCTGGACGTCCTGGAGGCCGAGGGGGTCGGCTGCATCCCCTTCACCGCCCTGGCCCAGGGGCTGCTGACCGACCGGTACCTCCACGGCGTCCCCGAGGACTCCCGTGCGGCGCAGGGCAAGTCCCTCGACCCCTCGGTCCTGAACGACGAAACCCTGCGCCGCATCCGCGGTCTGCAGGAGATCGCCTCCGGGCGCGGGCAGACGCTGGCGCAGCTCGCGCTGTCCTGGGTGCTGCGCGACCGCCGGGTCACCACGACCCTCATCGGGGCCAGTTCGGTGCGCCAGGTCGAGGACAACGTGGCCGCCGTGCAGAAGCTGGAGTTCAGCGACGCCGAGCTGGCCGCGATCGAGGAGTTCGCCGTGGACTCCGGCGTCGACCTGTGGGCCGGCGTCCGCGAGGGCGGCGAGAACTGACCCGTGGGCTGGCCCCCCCGCGGGGGGTCAGCCCAGTTCGGCCGTCGAGGGCCTGCGGCCCGCGCGCACGGGCACGAGCGCGATGAGCAGACCCGCCGCGGCCAGGACCCCGTGCAGCGTGGTGACCGGCCACGCCAGGTTCAGCGGGGTGTCGCCGGACCCCTCGCTGGACAGGCCCCACGCGAACAGCGCGGCGCAGGCGGCGAACAGCACGATCCCGAACCACCGCCCCCGGCGGGCGCCGGTGCGGCCCAGCAGCCCCAGCAGCCCCAGCACCACGTGCACGGCGCTGGAGAGCGGGTTGACCGAGAAACCGACCACCTGCTGCTCCTGGGTCCCGCCGGTCCAGTCCCCGACGCCGGACACCGCGAAACCCGCCACGCCCAGCAGCAGGAGCAGGACCCCCACGACCAGCGACAGGTGCTGCCCGGCGGTGGTGCGCGGGTGCACCGGCTCCACCGACCCCGCGAAGTTCTGGCTCATGAGCAGCCGCTACCCGGTGGTCCCCGGCGCAAACGGGCCCGGCCCCCCGCGGTGCTACTGTCGGCCGCGACACGGGGTGCTGCGCGCGGATCGCGCAGCTGAGATCACACCCGGAGAACCTGATTCAGGTAATGCTGACGAAGGGATGTCGCGGCATGGCTGCCGTCACGGGGGAAGACGTCGCGCGGGCACGGGCCGCGGTGGCGCAGCGCGCACCGCTGGTGCAGTGCCTCACCAACTCGGTCGTGCAGACCATCACCGCCAACGCCCTGCTGGCCGCCGGGGCCGCCCCGGCGATGGTCGACAACGTCCACGAGGCCGCCCCGTTCGCGGCCGTCGCCTCGGCCGTGCTGGTCAACGTGGGCACCCTCGACGACGTCAAGGCGACGGCCATGGCGCTGGCGGCCGGAGCGGCCCGCGCCCACGGCACCCCCTGGGTCCTGGACCCCGTCGCCGTCGGCGGCCTGGAGTTCCGCACCCGGGTGGCCCGCGACCTGCTCGAGCACGCCCCGACCGTGGTGCGCGCCAACGCCTCCGAGGTCCTGGGGCTGGCCGGCGCCGGAGCCGGGGGGCGCGGGGTCGACGCCACCGACGGGGTCGAGGACGCCGTCGAGGCCGCGCGGGCGCTGTCGTCGCGCACCGGCGGCGCCGTGGCCGTCTCCGGGACCGTCGACGTCGTCGTGCACGCCGGGCGCACCGTCCGCGTCCCCGGCGGTCACGAGCTGCTGACCCGCACGACCGGCGCGGGCTGCTCCCTGGGGGCGCTCGTCGCCGCCTACGCCGGGGTCGAACCCGACCCGCTGGTGGCGGCCGTCGCGGCCCACCTGCACGTCGCGGTCGCCGCCGAGCGCGCCGCCGAGCGCGCCGCGGGGCCGGGGTCCTTCGCCACCGCCTGGCTCGACGAGCTCGACGCCGTCGACGCCGGGGCGCTGGGCGCGGCCGCGGGACGGCTCGCGTGAGCTTCACCCCCAGCCTGTACCTGGTGACCGACACCGCCCTGTGCGGCGACCGCGGGGTCGCCGAAGTCGTGCGGGCCGCCGTCGCCGGCGGCGTCGACGCCGTGCAGGTGCGGGCCAAGCACGGCCCTGACCGCGACCGCCTCGCCCTCGTCGTCGCCGTGCGCGACGTCCTGGCCGGCACCGGGGTGCCCCTCTTCGTCAACGACGCCGTCGACGTGGCGCTCGTCGCGGGCGCCGACGGGGTCCACCTGGGCCAGTCGGACCTGCCGGCCGAGCAGGTCCGCCGCATCGCCCCGGGCCTGCTCGTCGGGCTGTCGGTCTCCACCGTCGAGCAGGCGCAGCGGGTGGACCCCGCGGTGGTGGACTACCTCGGGGTGGGCCCCGTGCGCGACACCGCGACGAAACCCGACGCCGCCGCCGCGCTCGGCGCCGAGGGCGTGCGGGCCGTCGTGGCCGCCTCGCCCGTGCCCTGCGTGGCGATCGGCGGCATCCACCCCGACAACCTCGACCCCCTGCGCGGCACCGGGATCACCGGGTTCTGCGTCGTGTCGGAGATCTGCGCGGCCGACGACCCGCGACGCGCGGCCCGGGCGCTGCGGAACCAGTGGGACCGCGCGTGAGCGCCGTCGCGCTCACCGTCGCCGGCAGCGACCCCAGCGGGGGAGCGGGCGTCCAGGCCGACCTGAAGACGTTCGCGGCGCACGGGGTGTACGGCACGAGCGTCCTGACCGCCCTGACGGCGCAGAACACCCGCGGCGTGCGCGGCGTCCACGTCGTCCCGGCCGGTTTCGTCGCGCAGCAGCTCGACGCGGTGCTCGACGACGTCACCGTGCACGCCACGAAGATCGGGATGCTCGCCGACGCCGGCGTCGTCGCCGCGGTGGCCGCCGCGGTGCGCTCCCGCGACGTCGGCCGCGTCGTCCTGGACCCCGTCATGGTCGCCACCAGCGGTGACCGCCTGCTCGACCCGGCCGCCGTCGCCGCCCTGCGCGAGGACCTGCTGCCGCTGGCCGACCTCGTCACCCCGAACGTGCCCGAGGCGGCCGTCCTGCTGGACGCCGAACCGGCCCGCGACCTCGACGGGTGCCGGGCGCAGGCGCGCGAGCTGTTCGCCCGCAGCGGGACCACCGTCCTGCTCAAGGGCGGGCACCTGACCGGGGCGGACAGCGTCGACGTCCTCGTCGGCGACGCCGGAGAACTCCTCCTGCGGCGGCCCCGGGTGGACACCACCGCGACCCACGGCACCGGCTGCACGCTGTCCTCGGCGCTGGCCGCGCAGGCCGCCCTGCACCCCGGCGCGGGCTGGGAGCAGCTCGCCGACCCCGCCCGCGACTACCTCCAGGCCGCCCTGCGCGCCGGCGCCGCCCTGCGCGTCGGGTCCGGGCACGGCCCCCTCGACCACGCCTTCGCCCTGCGGGAGGACCGACCGTGACCTTCACCGACCGGGCGTGGGAACGCACCGCGGCCGTGCGCGCGGCGATCGAGGCGTCGCCGTTCCTGGCCGAGCTGGGCGCGGGCACGCTCGACGCGGCCGTGTTCCGGCACTACCTGGAGCAGGACGCGATCTACCTGTCCGGGTACGCCCGCGCGCTGTCGCTGCTGGCCGCCCGCGCCCCCGACACCGCGGCCGCGACGTTCTGGGCGCAGTCCGCCCACGGCGCCGTCGTCGTGGAGTCGGCCCTGCACGCCGACCTGCTGGAGTCCGGGCTGCTGCCGCCGGCCCCGGCCGCGCCGGTCGCCTCGCCCACCACCCTGGGCTACGTCTCCCACCTCGTGGCCAGCGCGGCGACCGACCCCTACGCCGTCGCCGCGGCGGCCGTGCTGCCGTGCTTCTGGGTCTACGCCGACGCCGGTCGGCGGCTGGCCGCGCACGCCGAGCTCGTGCCCGGGCACCCCTACGCCCGGTGGGTCGCCGCCTACGACGCCCCCGAGTTCCACGCCTCCGTCGAGCGGGCCCGGGCCCTCGTGGACGCCGCGGCCACGGCCGGGCTGGAGGAGGCCATGCACGAGGCGTTCGCCGTCGCCACCCGCTACGAGTGGCTGTTCTGGGAGACCGCGCACCGGCGCGAGACCTGGCCCGTCCCCTGACCCCGCGCGGGCGCGGACCGCGCCGGGGCGGGAGAGTGTCGGCACGGCTCCGCGCGGGCGGGCCACGAGGAGGGGAGCGGTCTTGTCCAGCAGCGGTTCGGTCGTCGTCGTGAACTGCGGCAGCTCCTCCGTCAAGCTCGCCCTCGTCGACCCCGTCACGGGCGAGCGCGCCCTCAGCTGCCTCGGGGAGCGCATCGGCAGCCCCGACGCCGTCGTCCACATGACGACCGCGCAGGGCACCCGCACCATCACCCCGGCCGCCTCCACCCACCGCGGCGCCCTGGCCCACGTCCTGCAGCGCCTGCTCGACCTGGACCTGCCGCCGCTGCTGGGGGTCGGGCACCGCGTCGTCCAGGGCGGGTCGGTGTTCCACGGGTCGGTGCGCGTCGACGACCGCGTCCTGGCGCAGATCCACGAGCTGTCCGCGCTGGCCCCGCTGCACAACCCGGCCAACGCCTCCGGCATCGAGGCCGCCCGCGCCGTGCTGCCGGAGCTGGAGCACGTCGCCGTCTTCGACACCGCGTTCCACCAGACGATGCCCGAGACGAACTTCCGCTACGCCGTCCCGGCCCGCTGGTACGAGGAGTTCGGCGTGCGCCGCTACGGCATGCACGGCACCAGCCACCGCTACGTCAGCCAGCGGGCCGCGGAGGTCCTGCACGCCGCCGACGGCCGCGACCCGGCCGACCTGAAGCTCGTCGTGGCCCACCTGGGCAACGGGTGCAGCGCCACCGCCGTGCTCGGGGGCCGCTCGGTCGACACGACGATGGGGCTGACGCCGCTGGAGGGCCTGGTCATGGGCACCCGCTCGGGCGACCTGGACCCGGCCGTCGTCGAGCTCGTCGCCGACCGGACCGGCGAGAGCGTCACCGAGATCGTCCGGCAGCTCAACTCCGCCTCCGGGCTGCTGGCCCTGTCGGGGCTGTCCAACGACGTGCGGACCCTGTCGGGCAAGGCGGCCGAGGGGCACGCCGGGGCGCGGCTGGCCCTCGACGTCTTCGTCCACCGCGCGGCCAAGCACGTCGCGGGCCTGACCGTCTCCCTCGGCGGCCTCGACGCCCTCGTGCTGACCGGCGGCATCGGGGAGAACGCCGCGAACGTCCGCTCGATGCTGCTGGCGCGGCTGCGCCACCTCGGGCTCGTCGAGGACCCGGCCGCCAACGCCGAGCACGGCCGCGGCTCCACGCCCGCCGGGCGCATCACGGTGCCCGGTCCCGGGCCGCTGGCGATGGTCGTGCCGACCGACGAGGAGCTGCTCATCGCCCGCGACACCGTGGCCCTCGTCCAGCACCGCTGAGGGTCCGCTGAGGGCACCCTGAGCGGGGGCCGCCCCGCCGTCGCCGCCACCGGTGCGGTGGGGGAAGGTGGACCCATGGCCCGCGTGCTGCTCGTCGTCCCCACCGGCCACGGTGCCGGTCTCACCTCGACCTGCCTGGGGCTGGTGCGGGCCCTCGACGCGCGCGGGGTGGACGTCGGCTTCCACAAGCCCCTCGCCCAGCCCACCCGCGTGAGCGAGGCCGACCGGTCCGTCGCGCTGGTCCGCCTCACCACCGCCCTGGACCCGGCCGAGCCGATCGCCGCGACCCGCGTCGTCGAGCGGCTCTCCCGCGGCGAGGTCGACGACCTCATGGAGGAGGTCGTCGCCGCCGCCGAGGGCGTCCTGGCCGCCCACGACGTCGTCGTCGTCGAGGGGCTGGCCCCCTCGGCGGACCAGGTGTTCTCCGGCCGCGTCAACCAGGCCCTGGCGACCGCCCTGGACGCCGACGTCCTGCTCGTCGGCTCCGCGGGGCTGCTGGGAGCCGAACCCGGTGCGCCGGAACGGATCGCCGAGGACATGGCCGTCACCGCCGGCACCTACCGGACGGGGGAGTCGCTGCGCGTCGTCGGCGGTGTCGTCTCCCGCTGGCCCGTCGCCGACGACCCCGAGACGGGCGTGGCCCGCATCTCCGCGCTGCGCGGGGCCCTGGAGCACCACGGCATCCCGCTCGTCGGCGTCGTGCCCTTCCGCGGCGACCTCACCTGGCCGCGCGTGCGCGACCTCGTGCGCGACCTCGGCCCCGGGCTGGACCTCGACGTGATCACCCACGGCGACCAGGGCCGGCGCATCAAGGAGGTCGTCGTCGCGGCCCAGGCCGTGCCCGGGATGCTCCCGCTGCTGCGCGAGGGCCGGCTCATCCTCGTCCCCGGCGACCGGCACGACGTCGTCATGGCCACCTGCCTGGCCGCGCTCAACGGCACCCGCCTGGCCGGCCTGCTGCTGACCGCCGGTGTCGGGATGGACCCGCGCGTGGCGGAGCTGACCGCCGCGGCCGCCGCCACCGGGCTGCCCATCCTGCGCTCGGACCGCAGCACCTACGCCACCGCGACCGCCGTGAACCGCCTGGACCCCGAGGTCCCCGCCGACGACGCCGAGCGCGCCGTGGCGCTCACGACGACGGTGGCCGACGCCCTGGATCCCCGCTGGCTGGCGGGGCTGCCCACGGCCGCGCACACCCCGCGCCTGTCGCCGGCCGCGTTCCGGCGCCGGCTGACGACGCTGGCCGCCGAGCGCGTCCAGCGGATCGTGCTGCCCGAGGGCACCGAACCGCGCACCGTGCAGGCCGCCGCGCTCTGCGCCCAGCGCGGCATCGCCCGGCCCGTGCTGCTGGGCCACCCCGACGAGGTCGCCGCCGTGGCCGCCGGCCTCGGGCTCGACCTGCCCGACGGCGTGGAGGTGCTCGACCCGGCGGGGCTGGTGGACCGGTACGTCGACGTCCTCGTCGAGGCCCGCAAGCACAAGGGGATGCGGCCCGACGTGGCCCGCGACTCCCTGGCCGACCCGATCTGGCTGGGCACCACCATGCTGCAGGCCGGTGACGTCGACGGGCTGGTCGCGGGCGCGGTGCACACCACGGCCGCCACCGTCCGCCCCGCGCTGCAGGTCGTGCGGACCCGGCCGGGCGCGCGGCTGGTCTCGAGCGTGTTCTTCATGTGCCTGCCCGACGACGTCGTCATCTACGGCGACTGCGCCGTCAACCCCGACCCCGACGCCGAGGACCTCGCCGACATCGCCCTGCAGTCCGCGGCCTCGGCGCGCGCCTTCGGCATCGAACCGCGCGTGGCGATGATCAGCTTCTCGACGGGGTCCTCGGGGGCCGGGTCCAGCGTCGACAAGGTCGCCGAGGCGACCCGCATCGCCCGCGAGCGCGAACCGGACCTCGTCATCGACGGGCCGCTGCAGTACGACGCGGCCGCCGTCGCCTCCGTCGCGGCCTCCAAGGCCCCGGGCTCGCCCGTGGCCGGGCGGGCGACGGTCTTCGTCTTCCCCGACCTCAACACGGGCAACACGACGTACAAGGCGGTGCAGCGCAACGCGGGGGTCATCTCGGTGGGGCCCATGCTGCAGGGGCTGGCCAAGCCGGTGAACGACCTGTCGCGGGGGGCGCTGGTGGACGACATCGTGTACACGATCGCCCTCACCGCGATCCAGGCCTCGCGCGGCTGAGGGACCGTCCGGGGCGCGGGGGAAGAAGCCGGGACGCGGGCCTGTTACTATTCTCAGGACGGCCTGATGCCGTCCACTCAGCGGGCGAGCCGCCCGCGAGGTCGCTTGAGTCTCATCCCTCAGCATCGATGCGCCTGTCTGGGCGTTCTGGGGGCGGACCGCCGTGCGGCCGACAGCCCCACGTGGAGTTCCTTACCCCATGCCCCAGTACGAAGACCGTTCGTACCGTTCTCCCCGTCCCCGCAACGACGAGGGCGGCTTCCAGCGCCGCGAGTCCCGCGGCTACACCGACCGCTACGAGCGGTCCGACCGTGCCTACGACCGTGACGACCGTCCCCGCTCCGGCGGCTACGGCTCCGGCGGCGGCAGCTACAACCGCGACGACCGTCCCCGTTCCGGGGGCTTCGGCAACCGCGAGGGCGGTTCCTCCTACGGCAGCCGCGGCGGCTACCAGGGTCGCGGTGGCTCCGGCGGCCGCTTCGGCGGTGCCCGCCGCAACGGGCCGCCGCGCAGCCCGCGCTCCTTCGCGCCCTCGGCCACCGAGCAGGCGCTGACCGCGGCCGAGTCCGTCGAGGTCGTCGACGCCACGTTCTCCGAGCTGGGCCTGCCCGACGAGCTCGTCGCGGCGCTGGAGCGCCGCGGGATGACCGCGCCGTTCGCCATCCAGCAGCGCGTGCTGCCCGACGGCATCGCCGGCCGCGACATCCTCGGCCGCGCCCGCACCGGCTCGGGCAAGACCCTCGGCTTCGGCCTGCCCATGCTGGCCCGCCTGGCCCAGCAGAAGCGGCCGCGCATCACCGGCGCCCCCCGCGGCCTGGTCCTCGTGCCGACCCGCGAGCTGGCCATGCAGGTGGCCGACGCGCTGCGCCCCCTGGGCGACTCGCTCGACCTGCGGATGTCCGTCGTCGTCGGCGGTGTCCCGTACGGCCGCCAGATCGCCGCGCTGCAGCGCGGGATCGACGTCCTCATCGCCACCCCGGGCCGTCTCGTCGACCTCATCGAGCGCGACGCGGTGTCCCTGGGCGAGGTCGACGTGGCCGTCCTCGACGAGGCCGACCACATGGCCGACCTGGGCTTCCTGCCCAACGTCCGCGCCATCCTGGAGGGCACCAAGCCCGGCGGGCAGCGGATGTTCTTCTCCGCCACGCTCGACCGCGGTGTCGAGGCCCTCGTGACGGACTTCCTCACGAACCCCTCGTTCCACGCCGTCCCGGCCCCGGCCGACGACGTCACGAACATGGAGCACCGGGTGTTCGCGGTCCGCCCGCACGACAAGCTGTCGATCCTCACCGAGATCAGCCAGCGTCCGGCCCGCAGCATCTTCTTCGTGCGCACCAAGCTCGGCGCCCAGCGCCTGGCCGACCAGCTGCGCGAGGCCGGTGCCCCGGCCGAGGCCATCCACGGCGACCTGCGCCAGTCGCAGCGGTCCAAGGCCATCGACGCCTTCTCGCGCGGGGAGACCCGCGTCCTCGTCGCCACCGACGTCGCCGCCCGCGGCATCCACGTCGACGACGTCGACCTCGTCGTGCACGTCGACCCGCCGAACGACCACAAGGACTACCTGCACCGCTCCGGCCGCACCGCGCGCGCCGGCGCCAAGGGCACGGTCCTCGCGATCGCGCTGCCGGACCAGGTCCGGCGGTACGGCTGGCTGCACCGCGACGCCAACGTCGAGGCCAACGGCGTCGAGCACGTCCTGGCCGGCGACGAGGTCGTGCGCGCCGTGGCCGAGTCCGGTGAGCCGGTCGTCGTCAAGGAGCGCAAGGTCGAGGCCCGCGAGGGTCGCCCGCGTCGCGGTGGCCCGCGCCGCGACGGCGGTTTCCGCGGCGGCCCGCGCCGCGACGGCGGTTTCCGCGGCCCGCGCCGCGACGGTGGCGAGTCCCGCGGCCCGCGCCGCGAGAGCGCCCCGCGCGACTGACCAGCACCACCGCACCACCTGCACCACCCCGGCGGACCCGGGCGCGAAGCACAGTTCGCGCCCGGGTCCGTCGGCGTTCGGGGCCCGAACCGTGCTTCGCGCGGCGTGGGGGAGCGGTTGAGGTGAGGATGGGGGACGCACGACGTCACCCACCCGTGGAGGAAGCATGCCCACCCGTACCGCACGCACCGCCTGGAACGGCACCCTCGAGCAGGGCTCCGGCCAGGTCGAGCTGTCCAGCTCCAAGGTCGGTACCTACGACGTCTCCTTCCCCAAGCGCGCCGCCGACGACGCCGGGGGCACCACGAGCCCCGAGGAGCTCATCGCCGCCGCGCACTCCTCCTGCTACGCCATGCAGTTCTCGGCGTTGCTCGCCGAGGCCGGCGGCACCCCCGAGAGCCTCGAGGTCGTCGCCGACGTCTCCCTCGGGCCGGACCCGGCCGGCGGGTTCAAGCTCACCGGCATCACCCTGAAGGTGACCGGTGAGGTCAGCGGGATCGACGCCGACACCTTCGTCAAGACCGCCCAGGCGGCCAAGGAGACCTGCCCCGTGTCCAAGGCGCTGACCGGGGTGGAGATCACCCTCGAGGCGTCGCTGGACGCCTGAGCTCAGGGCGCGCAGCGCTCCAGCGGCACCAGCACGGCGCCGCTGGACGCGCGCAGCGTCGGCGTGCCGTCGGGGCGCTCACCCAGGCGCCAGGTCTCCCCGACCTCGCCGTACCCGTGGTCGTCGACGACCCGCAGCGTGCGGGCGTCGAGGACCTCCAGGACCTTGGGCGCGTCGGCGGGTTCGCCGGAGTCGGGGTCGAGCACCAGAAGGCTCCCGCCGGCCCGCACGACGTCGGTCACGCCCCACAGGCTGGCCCAGCGCCCGCAGAAGGCGTCCAGGTCCACGCCCGGGGTCACGCCCGCACGCACGGGAGACCAGCGCTGCGCGAACAGGTCGACGAGCTTCACCGCGCCCAGGGCGAACTCACCGGCGGGGCCGTCGGCGCAGTTCGTCAGGACGCTGACGGCCAGGCCGCTGCGCGGGTCCAGCAGGCTGCGGGTGGCGTGGCCGGGGAACCCGCCGCCGTGCCCGACGAGGTCCCGGCCGCCGACCTCGTCGCGGCCGAACCCCAGCCCGTAGGTCCCCGGCCCCGGCCCGGTGCTCCACTCCGCCCGCTGCGCGAGCCGCCGGGAGCGCGGGGACAGCAGCCCCTCCCGGCCCTCGGCGTGGGAGGTGAACCACGCCGTGAGGTCCTCGGCCGTGGAGCAGAAACCCGCCGCGGGTGCCATCGCCCCGGTCGCGGCGTGCGGCAGCGGCCGGCGCGGGCCGGCCGCCAGCGCGGAGTAGCCCGTGGCCAGCTCGCCGGCCGCGGGCAGGTCCGGTGTCGTGCGCGACAACCCCAGCGGGGCCAGGACCTCGCGCAGGTGGTCGGCGTAGCCGGTCCCGGTGACGGCCTCGACGACGAGGCCCAGCAGCGCGTACCCGACGTTGGAGTACTTGAAGCGGGAGGACCGGGGCAGCAGGGAACCCCCGGTGCGCACCGCGGCCCGCACCGCGGCCACGTCGGGGAACTCCCCGGCGAGCTGCCAGTGGTCGCCCGCGGTCCCGTCGCGGGTCACCCCCGCGGCGTGGCCCAGCAGTTCCCGCAGGCTCGCCCGCCCCAGTTCGGCGTCCTCCCCGGCCACCCAGGGCACGTGGGTGGCGAGGTCGTCGTCCAGGCGCAGCCGGCCCTGCTCGGCCAGGCGCAGCACGGCCGTCGCCGTGAAGGTCTTGGAGTGCGAGGCGACGCGGAACACGTGGCCGGTGGTCAGCGGCGCACCGCGCCCGAGGTCGGCGGACCCGTGGGCGCTGGAGTGCAGCAGTTCCCCGCCGAGGCGGACCGCGAACTGCACCCCCGGGACCTGCGACCGCTCGCAGCGGAAGGCGATCCAGCGGGCGGCGACGTCGGCGGCGGCGGTGACGGTCTCGGCGGTGAGCGCGGGCACGCCGGTCACCGTAGCCCGGCGGGCGGGCCGGGGCGGGCACGATGGCCTCGTGACCGCCACCCCGCACCTGCTCGTCGACCCCGGGCGGGTCGAGGCCAACCTCGCCCGCACCCACGCCGCGCTGTCCGGGCTGGCCGTCCGCCCGCACGCCAAGACCCACAAGTCCCTGGAGGTCGCCCGCCGCCAGCTCGCGGCCGGAGCGGTCGGGCTGAGCGTCGCGACGGTCTCGGAGGCCGAGGTGTTCGCGCAGGTCTGCGACGACCTGTTCATCGCCTACCCGGTGTTCCTGGACGCCGAGCGGACCGCGCGGGTGCGGGCGCTCGGTGAGCGCGCCCGCGTCAGCGTCGGGATCAGCGGGACCGAGGCGCTGCCGCAGCTGCCGGGCCTGCACGTGCTCGTCGAGGTCGACCCGGGGATGGGGCGCAGCGGCGCCCCCGCCGCCGACGCCGGCCGGATCGCGGCGGCGGCGCGGGACGCGGGGCTCGTCGTGGACGGCGTGTTCGCCTTCCCCGGGCACTCCTACAGCCCCGACGGCCGGGCGGCCGCGGCCGCCGACGAGGCGCGGGAACTGGCGCGAGCGGTGGAGTCGCTGGCGGCCGAGGGCGTCGCGGCCCGCGTCGTCAGCGGCGGGTCCACGCCGTCGCTGGGCTTCGCCGACCGGGACGTCCTGACGGAGTACCGGCCCGGGGTGTACGTCTTCGGCGACGCCCAGCAGTGGGAGCTGGGCACCACCGACCCCGCCGACATCGCCCTGACCGTCGTGGCGACGGTCGTGGCCCGCTTCCCCGGCCGGGTCGTCGCCGACGCGGGCAGCAAGGTCCTGGGCGCCGACCGGCCCGGGTACGCCAGCGGTTTCGGCCGGCTCCTGGACCACCCGGACGCGCGGGTCAGCGCGCTGTCGGAGCACCACGCGACCATCACGGGCTTCGACGCCCCGGTGGGCACGCGCGTGCGCCTGGTGCCCAACCACGTGTGCTCGGCCGTGAACCTGGCCGACGAGCTGCAGGTGGTGGGGTCTCAGCCCTGGCGGGTGGACGCCCGCGGCTGCAACGCCTGAACGCGCCGCCGCGCGACCTCGGCGTGCGGCCACTGCGCGACGCCCCGCGGCAGGACCGGGCGCGCCGCGCGCAGCAGCCCGCGGGTGAGGCCGGCGGCCGCGCGCCGGCCGGGGGACAGGGGCAGCCCGTAGGCCCCGGCGATCCGGGCGGGCAGGACGTCGGCCGTGATGCTGCGGGCCAGCGCCGCGACCCCCGGCAGGGGAGGGGAGGTGCGCTGGGTGAGGACGTCGCGGGCGACGGCGCGCGCGGCGTCGGTGACGACGAGGCCGCGCAGGGTGCGGGCGACGTAGTCGTCGAACTCCGCGACCGTCCCGGGCAGCACCTGGTCGGGGACGGCGAACAGCCGCGCGAAGGGTTTGGACTCCTGCCAGTGCCCTTCCCGCTCGGCCGGGGTCAGCCGGACCCCGGCGTACCGCTCGGCCACCCGGCGCGCCGTCCACACCAGCGTGGCGTGGACCCACAGCGCCAGGTCGGGGTCGTTCGCGCGGTACGGGGTGCCCGCCGGGGTCCCCGGCACCGCGCTGCGGGTCGTGCCGCGCACGGGGGCGTGGGCGCGCCCCACCTCCCGGGCCGCGGCGCGGGCCTGATCGGTGTCCCCGAAGGTCACGGTGAGGGCGGCCTGCAGGGTCCCGAGCAGGCGCCGCGCGGGCCCGGCGGCGTAGTCGCTGTGCACGGCCACGCCCTCGGCGACCAGCGGGTGCGCGACCTGCAGGAGGATCGCCGCCGGGCCGCCGAGGACGACGGCCCGTTCGGCGCTGACCCGCCGGAAGGGCCCGCCGGGGGCGATGACCCCCGGGTCCCCGGGGGTGCCGGGGCCGGGGGCGGGCGGGAACACCGCGCTCAGCGGCAGCCGGGGCAGGGGACGGGGCACCCCCCGATCGTGCCCCACCCCGCGGGCCGGTGCGTCAGGCGGCGGTGTGGGCGGCGCGGACGGCCTCGGCCAGGGTGGTGGCGGGGCGGCCGATGAGCTGCTCCAGGTCGCGCGAGTCGGTGAACAGGTCCCCGCGGGCGATCGAGGCGTCGAGGGCGGCGACGAAACCGGCCGTGCCGGCGTCCAGGCCGAACCCGGTCAGCGCCTGCTCGTACTCCTCGCCGGGGAGGTCGCGGGAGACGACGGTCGTGCCGGTGACGTCGGTGATCGTGGCGGCGAGCTCGGTGAAGTCGAAGGTGGTCCCGGCCAGCTCGTGGGTGCGGCTGGTGGTGTCCTCGCCGACCAGGGCGGCCGCGGCGGCGGCGGCGTAGTCGGCGCGGGTGGCGGCCGAGACCTTCCCGCCGTGGGTGGCGCCGAGGACCTGGCCGGAGCCGAGGTACTCGCCGAGCCGTTCGGTGTAGTTCTCGAGGTACCAGCTGTTGCGCAGGACGACGTGCTGCAGGCCGGAGGCGGCGAGGACCTCCTCGGTGGCCTTGTGCTCGGGGGCCAGCGGGCTCTGCGTGGTGTCGGCGCGCAGCAGGGACGTGTAGACGATCCGCTGCACCCCGGCGGCCTTCGCGGCCTCGACGACGTTGGTGTGCTGGGCGACGCGCTGCCCGACCTCGCTGCCGGAGACGAGCAGCAGCCGGTCGACGCCCGCGAGCGCGGCGGGCAGGGAGGCGGGGTCGGAGTAGTCGCCGGGGCGGACGACGACGCCGCGGTCGGCGAGGTCGGCGACCTTGGCGGGGGTGCGGACGACGGCGACGACGTCGGCGGCGGGCACGCCGCGCTCGAGCAGGGCCTCGACGGCGAGGCGTCCGAGGTGGCCGCTGGCGGCGGTGACGGCGTACGTGGTCATGGTTCCTCCTGGGTGGGTGCTGCGCGATCGATGGCACTAACCATTCCACAGTGCCATGTGTTCCCGCGGTACCCTTGACCGCATGGAGAACGCCTCGCCGCCGCAGGACCTCGTCGCGGACGTCTTCGCCCGCGACTGCACCTCCCGGGCCGCGTTCGAGGACGTCACCGCCAAGTGGGCCTCGCTCGTCCTGCTCGCCCTGGGGGAGGGGTCCTTCCGCTTCAACGCGTTGCGGCGCAAGGTCGAGGGCGTCAGCGAGAAGATGCTGTCGCAGACGCTGCAGGCCCTGGAGCGGGACGGGATGCTCACCCGCGAGGTCGTCACCGCCATCCCGCCGCGGGTGGAGTACGAGCTCACCGAGCTCGGGGCGCAGGTCTCCGGCAAGCTCCAGGGGCTCGCGGAGCTGCTGGAGGCGTCCGCGGGCCAGGTCGGGCTCGCGCGGGAGCGGTACGCCCAGCGCGCGTGACCACCGGAGTGCTCGGTCACGGGAGTGCTCGATCACGGGAGTGCTCGATCACGGGGGGGCGGGGGACGACGAAGGCGCCGGCCCCCGCGGGGACCGGCGCCTCCTCCAGCGCTGAGCTCGATCAGGCGCGGACGTCGCGCTCGTTCGGCACGGCGTGGGTCATGACCAGACCGGACACGTCGCGCGGGCCGTTCTTGCCGAGGTTGGCCGCGCGGGCCAGCTCCTCCTCGGTCAGCGTCTGCGTCTGCAGCGGCTCCAGGTGGCGGACGTCGTCGGCGGTGATGCCCAGGCCCTCGCCCACGCGCTGGCCGTACTCGTCGTCGGCCATGAACATGTGCCAGACCATCCGCTCCTGGATGGGGCGGATGCACTGCGACAGCGCGTCGACGAAGTTCGCGACGAGCTCGTCCTTCTCCCAGTCCAGGGAGAGCTGGAAGCGCTCCCCGGCCTGCTGGTAGTCGTTCGTGACCGGGATGCGCTTGCGGGTCAGGCGGCCGGAGATCACCGGGCCCTGCTCGTCGTGCGTGGGGGCGGTGGCCTCGCGCAGACCGCCGATGATCGACGGCTCGTAGTTCACCGTCGGGTTCTCCCCGCGGCCGTCGACGTGGTACGCCATCGCCCCGTCGCGCTGGTTGGTGCGCACGGTCGCGCCCTTGGCCTGGTTCACCGGCAGCTGCAGGTAGTTCGGGCCGACGCGGTAGCGCTGGGTGTCGGAGTAGGAGAACGTCCGGCCGACGAGCATCTTGTCGTCGGAGAAGTCCAGGCCGTCGACCAGGACGCCGGTGCCGAACGCGATCTGCTCGGACTCGGTGAAGAAGTCCACCGGCTTGCGGTTCAGGACCATCTTCCCGATCGGGGTGAGCGGGAAGAGGTTCTCGGGCCACACCTTGGTGTCGTCCAGCGGGTCGAAGTCGAGCTCGGGGTGCTCCTCGTCGCTCATGGTCTGGACGAGCAGTTCCCACTCGGGGTGGTCGCCGGCGTCGATCGCGGCGTACAGGTCGCGGGTGTGCGGGCCGAGGTCCTGCGCCTGCACGGCCGCGGCGTCGGCCGACGTCCAGCTCTTGACGCCCTGCTTGGGGTGCCAGTGGTACTTGACCAGCAGCGTCTCGCCCTCGGAGTTCACCCACTTGTAGGTGTTGACGCCGAAGCCCTGCTGCGTGCGGTAGCTGGCCGGGATGCCGCGGGGGGAGAACACCAGGGTGAACATGTGCAGCGACTCGGGCGTCTGGCTGGCGAAGTCGAAGACGCGGTTCGGCACCTGGCGGTCGAAGGTGACCGGGTCGGGCTTCTGCGAGTGGATGAAGTCGGGGAACTTGATCGCGTCGCGGATGAAGAAGACGCCCAGGTTGTTGCCGACGAGGTCCCAGTTGCCGTCCTCGGTGTAGAACTTCACCGCGAAGCCGCGCGGGTCGCGCAGCGCCTCGGAGGAGTCGCGGCCACCGGCCACGGTCGAGAAGCGGATGGCCAGGTCGGTGCGCTTGCCCTTCTCCTGGAACAGCTTCGCGCGGGTCTTGCTCGCGATCGGCTCGTCGCCGAAGGTGCCGTAGGCCTCGAAGTAGCCGAAGGCCGTGGTGCCGCGGGCGTGCACGACCCGCTCGGGGATGCGCTCGCGGTCGAAGTGGCTGATCTTCTCGAGGAACTGGTAGTTCTCCAGCGTGGCGGGGCCGCGGGCCCCGATGGTGCGCTGGTTCTGGTTGTCGTACACCGGGTGGCCCTGACGGTTGGTCAGGACCGGGCGGTCGTCCCCGGGGGCCGAGGGCTGGCTCGCGACGTCGGTCATCGCACTTCCTCTCGATCTGGTGGTGCTGGTCAGGCGATGGACTTCGGGGTGCGGCACTCGGGGCAGCGGCCCCAGAACACCACTTCGGCCTCCTCGACCGCGAAACCCGCGGCGTCGGAGGGCGACAGGCAGGGGGCGTGGCCCACGGTGCAGTCCACGTCGACGGTGCGACCGCAGTCGCGGCACACCAGGTGGTGGTGGTTGTCGCCCACGCGCGCCTCGTACCGCGCGGGGTGACCGGCCGGTTCGACGCTGCGGGCGAGCCCGGCGCCGCTGAGCGCCTCGAGGCAGTCGTAGACGGCCTGGGTCGAGACGGTCGGCAGGACGGTCCGGGCGCGGTCGGCGATCTGGGCGACCGCCAGGTGCTCGGAGGTGGTGCGGGCGGCCTCCAGGACGTCGAGCACGACCACGCGGGGCTGCGTGGCGCGCAGCCCCTTCGCGCGCAGGAGGTCGGCACTGGTCACGGCACGACCCAACCAGGCCAGTCTGGAACGAGTCAAGAAAGGGTGGCCTCACTACGGGCGGCGCCAGGCCTCCCCGGTCAGGTGCGAACCGGCCATCGGGCCCATCTGCAGCATCCCGCCGTCGACCGCGTACGACGACCCCGTCACGTACGAGGCCTCCGCCGAGCACAGGAACCCCACGAGCGCCGCGACCTCCCGCGCGTCCCCCGGACGGCCCAGCGGCACCCCCGGGCGGTGCTCGGTGTGCGGGTCGGTGTCCTCCTGCCCCGTCATGGGCGTCGCGATCTCGCCGGGGGCCACCGCGTTGACGGTGATGCCGTGCTCGGCCAGCTCGATCGCCGCCGTGCGGGTCAGCAGCCCCAGCCCGCCCTTGGCCGCGCAGTACGGCGCCGCCCCCACCCGCGGCTGGTGCTCGTGGACGCTGGTGACGTTCACGACGCGGCCCCCGCGCCCGGCCGCGACCATCCGCCGGGCCGCGCGCTGCAGGAAGAGGAACGCCGCGTCGAGGTCGACCGACAGCACCTCCCGCCAGTCCTCGAAGGACAGGTCCAGCAGCAGCGTCGAGGTGCCCGTGCCCGCGTCGTTGACCAGCACCTCCACCCCGCCGAGCTCCTCGGCCAGGGAGTCCACGACGTCGGCCGCGCCGGGCAGGTCGCGCAGGTCGGCGTGCCGCAGCGCCGCGCGCCGCCCCAGCGCCCGCACCTCGCGCACCGTCGCCTCCCCGGCGGCCTCGTCGCGGAACCAGGTGAGGCCGACGTCGTGGCCGCGGCGGGCCAGCTCGACGGCCACGGCCCGCCCGATGCCGGACTCGGCGCCGGTGACCAGGGCCGGGCCGGGGCGGCCGGTGGGGGAGGGGGAGCGCAGGTCGCGGAACGGGGTGCTGGTCGTGGTCTCGGTCATGCCCTGCCCGTACCCTCTCCGGCGCCCGCCACGCGCAGCGGTCCGGGTCCGGCTGCGCGAAGATCGTGCTGATGTCCGACAGGAAACGCCGCCCCGAGCCCCGGCCGCCGCGCGTCCCGCACCGGTGGCGCGCGCGCTGGGACGCCTCCGCCGACCGCCGCGGCGGCCGGTTCCTGCGCCGCCACCTCCTGCCCTGGCTCGCCGTCCTCGTGGTCGGCGGGCTCGGCGCCGCCGCCGGGTTCGCCCTGGCCCCCGGGTCCACCACCTACGTCGGCCCCCTGCAGACCGAGGTCCGCGTCCGGCCCAGCCTGGACCCGGGCGTGCAGGTCGACCTGCCGCCCGTGGGCGAGGTCCGCTTCGACACCCACCGCGCGCCGGTCCTCGTCAGCGCCAGCATCCGCAGCGTCGACCTCGACGCCGCGGCCCGCCTCGTGCGCTCCCCCCAGCAGCTGCTGGCCCTGGAGCTGACCGCCGCCGACACCGTCCGCGCCGCCGCGGTGCGCGCCGCCGCGTACAGCCTCGGCTGCGGGTTCGCCGGGGCGCTGCTGGCCGCCTCCGTCGTCTTCCGCGGCCGCCGCCGCACCCTGCAGACCGGGGCCGCGCTGCTCGTCGTCGTCGTCGCGACCGGTGGCGGCGCCTACGCCACGTTCGACCCCGCCGCGCTGCGCCAGCCCCGGTTCACCGGCCTGCTGTCCCGCGCCCCCTACCTGGTCTCCAGCACCCAGAACGCCCTCGAGCGGCTGGAGAGCTACCGCAGCGGCCTGTCCGACATCGTCCGCAGCGTCTCTACGCTCTACGCCGCCGCGGCGAACCTGCCCGTCCTGGGCGACGCCCGGGCCGGCACCAGCGGCCTGGGGGAGGACGTCACCACCGTCCTGCACATCTCGGACCTGCACCTGAACCCGCTCGGCTACGACCTCACGGCCAACCTCGTCAAGCAGTTCGGCGTCCAGGCCGTCGTCGACACCGGCGACACCACGACGTGGGGCACCGCCGTCGAGTCCAGCTTCCTGGCCCGCATCCGCGACCTCGGCGTCCCCTACGTCTGGGTGCGCGGCAACCACGACTCCACCGACACCCAGGCCCAGGTGGCCGCCGAGGGCGCGACCGTCCTGGACGCCGGGGCCACCACCGAGGTCGCGGGCCTCGTGCTCGCCGGCCAGGGCGACCCCGTCTTCACCCCCGACGGGGAGGGCAAGGTCGCCACCGGGACCGCCGAGCAGGTCCAGGAGCAGGCCAACGACGTCCTCGCCGACGGCATCGCCGCGTGGGACCGGGCCCACCCCGACCGGACCGTCGACGCCGCCCTCGTCCACGACCCCAGCGGGCTGCAGCCCCTGCTGGGGCGCGTCCCGCTCGTGCTGGCCGGTCACCTGCACAAGCGCTCGGTGACGCTGGACGCCTCCGGCACTCGGGTCATGGTCGAGGGGACGACCGGGGGAGCGGGCATCACCGCCGCCGGCCTGACCCGGCTCGCCGACGGCGACCCGCTGCCCCTGTCGGCCACGCTGCTGTACTTCGGCCGCTCCGGCGACGACGCCGGCCGGCTGCTGGCCTACGACGAGGTCACCGTCGGCGGCCTGGGGCTGGCCGAGGTGAACCTGCAGCGCACCGTCCTGACCGACGAGGACCGCCCCCCGCTCGTGGTGCCCAGCGGGTCCCCCACGAGCGGCGCGACGGGCTCGGCGACGGGCTCGGTGACGGGGTCGGCGACGGGCACGGCGACGGGCGGTTGAGGGCTCCGCACGGGTGGTAGTCGCCCAAGTGCCGTCCGGGGGGCCCCGCCCCGGCGTACGGTGGTGCCACCATGACGCACTCGCTCGATCCGGACCCCGCTCTCGACCCGGACGCCTCCCCGGGTCGGCGCGTCCTGCCCGGGGCCCGCTCCGCCGCCCCCGCCGCGCCCCTGGCCGACACCGACCTGGCCGAGGAGATCGAGCTCTACACCGACGTCGTCGTGGCCGCCTCGGAGAGTGACGGCCCGCTGCCCGAAGGTGAGCTCGACCGCGTCCTGGGTGTCGACGGCGACTGATCGGCCGCACCGGCCGCCGGGCGCGTCCGGTCCCGGGACCCCGACCGCCTAGAGTCGACGCCCGGGCCCCTGCACCGGCCCGAGGACCGAGCCGTGGAGCATGCCGTGCGTTTCCGACTGACCCCCCACGACACCTCCTTCTTCGACCTGTTCAGCGCGATGGGGCAGGTCCTGCTCGAGGGGACCGTCCTGCTGACCGAGGCCATCGGCAGCGAGCCGCCCCGCCGCGCGGCGATCGGCCTGGCCATGGAGGACGTCGAGCACCGCGGCGACGAGACCGGCCGCGAGCTGCTGCGCAAGCTCGACACCACCTTCGTGACGCCCTTCGACCGCGAGGACGTCCACGAGCTGACCTCCCGCCTCGACGACTGCCTCGACCTCATGCAGGCCACCGTCGACCTCGTCGTCCTCGTCGAGACCGGCCCCCTGCCCCCGGCCGTCGGCGAGATCGTGCAGGTCCTGTCCCGGCAGGCCGAGCTGACGGCCGAGGCCATGCCCCGGCTGCGGTCGGTGACGACCCTGACCGACTACTGCTCCGAGGTCGGCCGCCTGGAGAACCAGGCCGACCAGCTGCACCGCCGGGTGCTGGCCGACCTCCTCGCCGGCGGCCGCGACGTCTTCGAGGCCTGGCGGGTCAAGGAGGTCGTCGACCGGCTCGACGGCGTCGCCGACGCCTTCGAGCGCGTCGCCCACACCGTGCGGACCCTCGCGGTCAAGGAGTCCTGAGCCGGGTGGACCTCGCCCTCGTCCTCGTGGTCGTCGTCGTGGCCCTGGCCTTCGACTTCACCAACGGGTTCCACGACGCGGCCAACGCCATCGCGACGTCGGTCTCGACGCGCGCCCTGACGCCCCGCGTCGCGCTGACCATGGCGGCGCTGCTGAACCTCGCCGGCGCCTTCCTGGGCACCGGCGTCGCGGCCTTCATCGCCTTCGACGTCGCCGACGTCGGCACGGGCCCCCTCGCCGGCACGGTCGTCCTGGCCGCCCTCGTGGCCGCCATCGGCTGGAACCTGTGCACCTGGCGGCTCGGCCTGCCCTCCTCCAGCACCGGGGCCCTCATCGGCGGGCTGTGCGGAGCGGCCTTCACCGCCGGGGCCGCGATGCACTGGGACGCCGTCCTCGTCTTCGTCCTCGTCCCCATGGTGCTGTCCCCGCTGCTGGGGTTCGGGCTCGGCTACCTGGCCGTCCTCGCCGTCCACCGGGTCGCCCGCGACGCCGACCGCCGCCCCCTCCAGCGCCGCCTGCGGATGCTGCAGACCGTCTCGGCCGCCGCCATGGCGCTGGGCCACGGCCTCCAGGACGCCCAGAAGACCATGGGCGTCATCGTCCTGGTCCTGGTGGCCGGCGGGTTCCACACCGGCCGGGGCATCCCCTGGTGGGTCACGGTGCTCGCCGCGCTCGCGATGGGCGCGGGCACCTACTGCGGGGGCTGGCGGATCATCCGGACCCTCGGCCGCCGGGTCGCCCAGCTCGACCCGGCCCGCGGCTTCGCGGCCGAGACGGTCTCCTCCGCGGTCCTGTACGTGGCGGCGCTGGTGCTCAACGCGCCCGTGTCCACCACCCAGGTGGTCTCCTCGGCGGTCATCGGGGCCGCGGCCACCCGGCGCCGCTCCGCCGTCCGCTGGCGCGTGGTCCGCACGGTGGTCGCGGCCTGGGTGCTCACCCCGGTCGCGGCCGCCGCGCTGGGGGCCGCGGGGTACCTGCTGCTGTCCCTGGCCGTCCCGGGGGTGTGAGGCCCACCCCCGGCCGGGACCGGTCGGGGCCGGCGGGGGGACGACGAAGGGGAGCCCCCTCCCCGGGCGGGAGGGGGCTCCCCGGAGCCGGTGCGGGGCGCGGCTCAGCCGAAGCGGCCCGAGATGTAGTCCTCGGTGGCCTTCTGCGACGGGTTGCTGAAGATCGTCGAGGTGTCGTCGATCTCGACCAGGTGGCCGGGCTTGCCGACGCCGGCCAGGTTGAAGAACCCGGTCTTGTCCGACACGCGCGCGGCCTGCTGCATGTTGTGCGTCACGATGACGATCGTGTAGTCGCTCTTGAGCTCGCCGATGAGGTCCTCGATGGCGAGCGTGGAGATCGGGTCCAGCGCCGAGCACGGCTCGTCCATCAGCAGGACCGAGGGGCGGATCGCGATGGCGCGGGCGATGCACAGGCGCTGCTGCTGCCCACCGGACAGGCCCAGGCCCGGCTTGTCGAGGCGGTCCTTGACCTCGTTCCACAGGTTCGCCCCGCGCAGCGAGCTCTCCACGAGGTCGTCGAGGTCGCTCTTGCGCATGCGCTTGGCGTTCAGCCGCACCCCGGCCGCGACGTTCTCGTAGATCGACATCGTCGGGAACGGGTTCGGGCGCTGGAACACCATGCCGATGTGCTGGCGCACCGACACCGGGTCGACGTCCTTGTCGTAGAGGTCCTGGCCGTCCATGACGACCTTGCCCTCGACGCGGGCGCCGGGGATGACCTCGTGCATGCGGTTGAGCGTGCGCAGGAACGTCGACTTGCCGCAGCCGGACGGGCCGATGAGCGCGGTGACGGCCCGCGGCTCGATCGTCACGTTGACGTCCGCCACCGCGAGGAAGTCCCCGTAGTAGATGTTCAGATCGCTCACGTCGATCATCTTGGCCATGACGGCCTCCTTACTGGTCTGAGACGGTCAGCGGCCGGTCTTGGGGGCGAAGAAGCGCGAGATGAGCCGCGCGACGAGGTTCAGCAGCATCACCAGGGCGATGAGGACCAGGGCGGCGGTCCAGGCGCGCTCGGTGCCGGCCGCGGCCGGCACGCCGGGCTGGGTGTACTGGTAGAAGGCGTACACCGGCAGGGTCGCCATCCGGCCCTCGAAGGGGTTGAAGTTCGACCCCGTGGTGATCCCCACGGTGATCAGCAGCGGGGCGGTCTCCCCGGCGACGCGGGCCACGGCCAGCGTGATGCCGGTCGCGATGCCCGACACGCTCGTGCGCAGCACGACCTTGACGACCGTGCGCCACTTGGGCACGCCGAGGGCGTAGGCCGCCTCGCGCAGGTCGTTCGGGACGAGCTTGAGCATCTCCTCGGTCGAGCGCACGACCGTGGGGACCATGAGGATCGCCAGGGCGATGGCGCCCATGATCCCCAGCTTCGTCCCGGGCCCGGAGACGAGCGCGAAGAGCGCGGCGACGGCCAGGCCGGCGACGATCGAGGGGATGCCCGTCATGACGTCGACGAGGAACGTGATGGCGCGCGCCAGCCGCGAGCCCGCGCCGTACTCGACGAGGTAGACGGCGGTCATGAGGCCGATGGGGACCGAGATCACCGTCGCGATGAGCGTGATGATGATCGTGCCCCAGATGGCGTGCAGCGCCCCGCCGCCCTCACCGACGATGCGGAACATCGACATCGTGAAGAAGTCGGCGTCCAGGCGGTGCCGGCCGTTGTCGACGACGGTCCACACCACGGAGACGAGGGGGACCATCGCGACGAGGAAGGCGATCGTCACCAGGGCGGTGACGAGGCGGTCCTTGGCCTTGCGGCTGCCCTCGCGCACGCCGGAGGCGACCCCGATGACCACCAGGTGCAGCAGCGCCGCGAGCACGGCGACGGCGCCCTTGGACGTCCCGCCGGGCAGCAGCACCGCCAGGGAGAGGACGACGGCCACGGCGAGGGAACCCCACGGGGCCCAGCGGGGGAGCTTGCGCTGGCTCAGCGGCTGGTCGATGGCGGCGGCGAGGTCGCCGGCCGCGCCGTTCGTGGTGGTGGTCATGCCTTGGCTCCCGAGCGCGAGACGATCAGGCGGGCGACGAAGTTCACCGCGAAGGTGATGACGAACAGGGCCAGGCCGCTGGCGATGAGGACGTTGACGTCGACCCCGGAGGCCTCGGCGAAGTTCAGCGCGATGTTGGCCGCGATCGTCGACGGGTTCGTCGCGCTGATGAGGTTGAAGGTGACGACGTTGGAGACCGACAGCACCAGGGCCACGGCCATCGTCTCACCCAGCGCGCGGCCCAGGCCCAGCATGGCGGCGCTGACGACGCCCGAGCGGCCGTACGGGATGACCGAGTACTTGATCATCTCCCAGCGCGTGGCGCCCAGGGCCAGCGCGGCCTCCTCGTGCAGGCGCGGCGTCTGCAGGAAGACGTCGCGGCCGATGGCCGTGACGATGGGGAGCACCATGACCGCCAGCACCAGCCCGGCGGTGAAGATGGTGCGGCCCGTCGCGGAGGCGGGGCCGGCGAAGAGGGGGATGAAGCCGAGGTTGTCGGCCAGCCAGCCGTAGATGGGGGCCATCGCCTTGGACAGGACGACGATGCCCCAGATGCCGTAGACGACGCTGGGCACCGCGGCGAGCAGGTCGACGAGGTAGCCCAGGCCCTGCGCGAGCCGGCGCGGGGCGAAGTGCGAGATGAACAGGGCGATGCCGACCGCGATGGGCGTCGCGACGACGAGCGCGATGACCGCGGCGAGGATCGTGCCGAACAGCAGCGGCCAGACGTAGGCGACGAGGCCCTCGCCGTCACCGACCTCGGCCTTGTCGGCCGTGAGGGCGGGGACGGCCTGCCCGACGAGGAAGGCCGCGACACCGGCCAGGACGAGGAGGATGACCACGCCCGCCCCCGTCGCGGTGCCGCTGAAGATCTTGTCCCCGGCCCGGTTGGCGCCGCGCTCGATGACGGCGCGCTCCTCGGCGGCGGGACTGGGGGTGCGACTGCTCACCCGGGTCCTCCGAAAATCGTGTGTCCAGTGATGGTGCCCCGGGCCGGCCCGGGGAGGAACGGGAGCGGCGGTGGCAGGTGGTGACCCACCTGCCACCGCCGCTCGGCCCGATCAGCTGGAGATCTTCTCCAGGGAGGCGGTGATCTGGGTGCGCAGCTTCTCGGAGATCGGCGCGGAACCGGCGGCCTTGGCCGCGGCCTCCTGGCCCTCCTCGCTGGTCACGTAGGTCATGTAGGCCTTGACCAGCTCGGCGGTGGCGGCGTCCTCGTACTTGGAGCACACGATGTCGTAGGACACCAGGACGACGGGGTACGCCCCGGCCGCGGTCGTGGCGCGGTCGATCTTGATGGCGATGTCGCCGTCGGGGCGGCCCTCGACCTCGGGGGAGGCGTCGACGACGGCCGCGGCGGCCTCGGCGGTCGGGCCGACGAAGGCGTCGCCGACCTTGACCGAGACGATGCCCAGGCCCTCGGGGGCGACCTGGGACTCGTCGGCGTAGCCGATGGTGCCGTTGCCGCCCTTGATGGCCTGGACCACGCCGGAGGTGCCCTGGGCGGCCTCGCCGCCCTCGACGGGCCACTTCTGCGCCGCCTCGGCGGTCCACACGGTCGGGGCGGCCGTGTGCAGGTAGTCGGTGAAGTTCTGGGTGGTGCCGGAGTCGTCGGAGCGGTGCACCGGGGTCACGGCGGTGGCCGGCAGCGTCACGCCCGGGTTGTCGGCGGCGATGGCCGGGTCGTTCCAGGTCTTGATGTTGCCCAGGAAGATGCCGGCGACGGTGTCGGGCGACAGGTTGAGCGTCTTGACGCCCTCGAGGTTGAACGCGACGGCGATGGGGGAGACGTAGACCGGGATGTCGATGGCGTTGCCGCCCTGGCAGGTCTCCTGCGCCTGGGTCAGCTCCTCGTCCTTGAGGTAGGCGTCCGAGCCCGCGAAGGGGACGCCGCCGGAGAGGAACTGCTCGCGGCCGCCGCCGGAACCGACGGGGTCGTAGTTCAGCTGCACGTCGGGGTTGGTGCCCTGGAACCCGGCGGCCCAGGTCTGCTGCGCGACGGTCTGGGTGCTGGCGCCCGCGCCGTTGAGGGAACCGCTCAGCGACGCGGCCGACGAGGAGGCGGAGTCGCTCGAGCCGCTACCGGTGCTCGTCTCGTTGGAGCCACTGCACGCAGCGAGGCCGAGGGAGAGGGCCAGGGCGGCCGGCAGGGCGGCGCGACGGATGATCGTGCGGTTCAAGGGGAGAGCCTTTCGCTCGGCGGGCGCAGGGGGGCGCCGGCGCGGGTTCCGACGGCTCGAAGGTAGGGAGCGTGAGTGACGTGTTCGCTCGCCGCGGGTGAACGAGGCGTGAACGACTACCTACGGTTGCGTGCCGGGTCGGCGGACGAGCGTCGACGAGCAGGTGAACGGGTGACAGTGTGCACGCTGAGTGACGAAGCCTGGGCGTCCGGGTGAGGTCAGAAGGAGTGCCGCTCCACGGCGACGACGGTGGCCTGCGCGCCGCTGCCGCTCAGGTGGGCCACCACGACGGCCGCCTTCTCCAGCTTCGCCCCCAGCGCGTGCGCCTGGGCGCGGTCGCGGGCCCGGGCCGACACGACCGCCTGCAGGGTCGGCAGGACCGGCCCGTGCGAGCACACGACCACGGCCCGCCCGGCGTCGAGCAGACCGCTCACCACCCCCGCGGCTGCGGCCGGGTCGGCGCGGAAGGCGGCCTCGGTCAGGGCCGGTTCCTCCTCCACCGGCAGCCCCGTCAGCTCCGCCGCGGGCAGCACCGTCTGCACGCACCGGGCCCACGGGGAGGTCAGCAGCGCGTGCACGTCGAAGCAGGCCAGCAGGGGGGCCAGGTCGCGGGACTGGGCGTGGCCGGACTCCAGCAGCGGGCGCACGGCCTCCCCGTCGGCCCAGTCGCTGCGCTTGACGGCCCGGGCGTGCCGCAGCACCACCAGCGTCCACGTCGGGGTCGGCAGCTCGCCGTCGGGGAGGGCGGCGTGCAGGAGCTCCACGTCCGCGGCGTGCGTCAGCCGCTGCGCGGCCTCCCGGGGGCTGAACCAGCCCGACTCGGCGATCTCGTCGGGGTCGGCCGGGTCGAACACGTCCGGGTCGGCCGCCCCGGCGGGCCGGGCCAGCCAGTACCGCACCCGCTTGCGCAGGCCGCCGTCCACCTCGTACCGCTGCTCGGGCAGCGGGACGCCGAGGTGGACGCGCACGCCCGTCTCCTCGGCCGTCTCCCGCACGGCCGCCACCGCGGGGTGCTCGACCACCCCCTCGACCCGGTCGAGCTTGCCCTTGGGCCAGGACCAGTCCGCCGCGCGGGTGGCGGTGCGGGGCCGGTGGACCAGCAGCACCTCGGGGCCGGAGCCGCCGGCGCGCACGACGACGCACCCGGCGGCCTCGACGTCCACCCGCGCGCGGGACGAGGACCGGTGGGCCGGCTTGGTCACCGGCGACGGCGCGCGGTCGGGCGGCGTCCCGGGCGGGTCGCGATGATGTGCTCCTGCAGGTCCAGCAGCGGCTCGCCGTCCGCGCCCACGTGGTGGCGCGTCCACGTGCCGTCCGCCCCGAGGTGGAACGAGCTCGTCGTGTCGGCCATGCAGTCGTCCAGCAGCGTCGAGACCTCCCGGACGTGGCGGGGGTCGGTCAGCCGCACGACGGCCTCGACGCGGCGGTCCAGGTTGCGGTGCATCATGTCGGCGCTGCCGATCATGACGACCGGGTCGCCGCCGGAGGCGAACCAGAACAGCCGGCTGTGCTCCAGGAAGCGCCCCAGGATGCTGCGGACCCGGATGTTCTCGCTCAGCCCCGGGACCCCCGGCTTCAGGGCGCAGATGCCGCGCACCACGACGTCGACGGGGACCCCGGCGTTCGAGGCGCGGTAGAGGGCGTCGATGACGGCCTCGTCGACGATCGAGTTCACCTTGATCTTCACCCCGGCCGGCTGGCCCTGCCGGGCGTTGTCGACCTCCCGGTCGATCCGGTCGATGAGCCCCGTGCGCAGCGAGCGCGGGGCCACCAGCAGGCGCTTGTACGCCGTCTTGGGGGCGTAGCCCGACAGCTGGTTGAACAGCCGGGTGAGGTCCTCCCCGACCTGCGGGTCGTCGGTCAGCAGCCCCATGTCCTCGTACAGGCGCGCGGTCTTGGGGTTGTAGTTGCCCGTCCCGACGTGGCAGTACCGGCGCAGCCCGCCGGACTCCTGCCGCACCACCAGGCTCAGCTTCGCGTGCGTCTTCAGCCCCACCAGGCCGTAGACGACGTGCACGCCGGCCTGCTCCAGCTTGCGCGCCCACGTGATGTTGGCCTGCTCGTCGAAGCGCGCCTTGATCTCCACCAGGGCCAGGACCTGCTTGCCGGCCTCGGCGGCGTCGATGAGGGCGTCGACGATGGGGGAGTCGCCGGAGGTGCGGTACAGCGTCTGCTTGATGGCCAGGACCTTCGGGTCCGCCGCGGCCTGCTCCAGGAAGGCCTGCACGCTCGTGGAGAACGAGTCGTAGGGGTGGTGCAGCAGGACGTCGCGGTTGCGGATCGCCGCGAACACGTCCGAGGGCTTGGCCGTCTCGGCGCCGTCGGTCAGGTCGCGGTGGGTGCGGGCGACGAACTTGGGGAACTTCAGCTCCGGGCGGTCCAGGTCGGCGATGTCGCCCAGGCCGCGCAGGTCCAGCGGCTCGGGCAGCTCGTAGACCTCCTGGTCGTGGACGCCGAGCTCGCGCACCAGCAGCTCGCGGACCTCCGGGGCGATGTCGGAGGCGACCTCCAGGCGCACGGCCGGGCCGAAGCGGCGGCGCAGCAGCTCCTTCTCCAGCGCCTGCAGCAGGTTCTCGGCGTCGTCCTCCTCGACCTCGAGGTCCTCGTTGCGGGTGACGCGGAACGTGTGGTGCTGGACGATCTCCATGCCCGGGAAGAGCTGGTCCAGGTGCACCGCGATGACGTCCTCGAGGGGGACGAACCGCGCCCCGTCGCCGTCGGCCTCGACCGTGACGAACCGCGGCAGCAGCGGCGGCACCTTGACGCGGGCGAAGTGCTCCTTGTCGGTCGTGGGGTTGCGCACGACGACGGCCAGGTTCAGCGACAGGCCGGAGATGTACGGGAACGGGTGGGCCGGGTCCACGGCCAGCGGCGTCAGCACCGGGAACACCTGGTCGCGGAAGAACCCGTGCAGGCGCACCTGCTCGCTCTGGCTCAGCTCGTCCCAGCGCACGATGGTGATGCCGGCCCCGGCCAGCGCCGGGCGGACGTTCTCCAGGAACACGTTCGCGTGCCGCTCGGTCAGCTCGTGGGCGCGCACGGCGATGGCGTCGAGGACCTCGCGCGGCTCCAGCCCGCTGGCCGCGGTGACGGCCAGGCCGGTCGCGATGCGCCGCTTGAGGCCGGCCACGCGGACCATGAAGAACTCGTCGAGGTTGTTCGCGAAGATCGACAGGAAGCGGGCGCGCTCCAGGAGCTTGACCTCGGGGTCCTCGGCCATCTGCAGGACGCGCTCGTTGAACGCCAGCCAGGAGACCTCCCGGTCGGCGAAGCGGTCCTCGGGCAGGTCGACGGTCTCCTCGACCGGTGCCACCGCGGGGAGGGGGGTCGTTGCCGTCATGGCGATCAGTCTGCCACCGGGCCGCGGGGGGCCGCAGGCGCAGCCGGGCCGCTGCCGCCGAACACCGGGTGAACCCTCGGCCGGGCTCAGGCGCCCGCGCCGTGCCCCGCGTCGTGCCCCGCGTCGTCGCCGGGCCAGGCGTACTGCACGTCCACCGCGGCGCGCTCGAACCCCAGCCGGTGGTACAGCCGCACCGCCGGGACGTTGTCGCCGTCGACGTACAGGTCGACGGCCCGCACGGAGGGGGCCACCGCCCGCAGGCCGCGCACGAGCAGCGCCCGCCCCAGACCGGCCCCGGCCCGCCCCGGCGCGACCCCCAGGACGTACAGCTCGCCCTGGCCGGCCTCGGCCTTCATCCAGCAGAACCCCGTCAGGTCCGGGCCCTCGTGCGACAGCAGCAGCAGGGCCGGGTCGAACCACGGCTCGGCCAGGCGGGCCCGCAGGTCCGCGACCGTCCACCGGCCCTGCTCGGGGTGGGTGGCGAACGCCGCGGCGTTCAGCGCGACCCACGCCTCGTCGTCGGCGCCGGGCACGAAGGGACGCACCCCCACCCCGGCGGGCAGGTCCGGGACCGGCAGGTCGGCCAGGCCCTCGGCGGGCCGTTCCAGCCGCAGCAGCTCGCGCACCCGCCGCCAGCCGCGGCGCCCGGCCAGGGCCCGCGCGCCGTCGGTGTCGCCGTGCGACCACAGCCGCACGGGCCGGCCCGCCGCGAGCTCCTCGACGCGCGCGGCCAGCGCGGCCCCGTGACCGCGGCGCCGGTGGGCGGGGTCGACGAGCAGCTCACCCTCGAACCCCCCGCCCGCCGGGGCGAGCTGGGCGTACCCGGCCAGGACGTCGCCGTCGCGGCGCAGGACGTGCCGGACGTCGTCGCCGGAGGTGAGCCGCAGCACGGCGTCCTCGGACAGGGCGGTCGCGGCGTCGGCCGCCGAGGCCGCCGCGGCCAGGGCCAGGACGTCGTCGCGGTCGGCGGTCCCCAGGCTCACCGGAGGCCGGAGGGGCTGGGGGGCGCGTCGACGTCCGGAGCGGCCGGGTCGTCGGCCGGGCCCTCGTCGAACCCCTCCTCCAGGTCGCTGCCCAGGTCCGGGCCCAGGTCCGTCCCCATGCCCGCGCCCAGGTCGAGCCGGTCGTCGAGGTCGCGGCCGGAGGAGACGAAGCGGTACCCCACGTTGCGCACCGTCCCGATGGCGTTCTCGTGCTCGGCGCCCAGCTTGGCGCGCAGCCGCCGCACGTGGACGTCGACCGTGCGGGTGCCGCCGAAGTAGTCGTAGCCCCAGACCTCCTGCAGCAGCTGGGCGCGCGTGAAGACGCGGCCGGGGTGCTGGGCCAGGTGCTTGAGCAGCTCGAACTCCTTGTACGTCAGGTCGAGCTGGCGGCCGCGCACGCGCGCGGAGTAGGCCGCCTCGTCGATGACGACGTCCCCGGCGCGGATCTCCGACGGCGCGGCCGGGTCGGTGTCCTCGGCGGGCCGGCGCGAGCGGCCCGCGGCCAGCCGCAGCCGGGCGTCCAGCTCCGCCGGGCCGCACGTGTCGAGCAGGACGTCGTCGGCGCCCCAGTCGGCCGCCACGGCCGCCATGCCGCCCTCGGTGACCACCAGCAGCAGCGGCTGCGACAGGCCCGTGGTGCGCAGCAGGCGGCACAGGGAGCGGGCCGCGGCCAGCTCGCGGCGGCCGTCGACGAGGACGGCGTCGGAGGTCGGCTCGTCCACCAGCACCGAGGCCTCGGCGGGCAGCACGCGCACGCTGTGCGGGAGCAGCCCGAGGGCCGGCAGCACCTCCGTCGAAGGAGCGAGTGCGTTCGTCAACACGAGGATCTGCGCCACCCGCGCTCCTGCCCTCCGTCCGCCGGGACACCGCGCACCGGCGGGGCGCCGGACAGGCCGGGGCGTCCCCGCGGTGGTGTGCAGGACAACGGTGCCCAGACTACGCGTGTCGAGGAGGGCAACAGGACCACCCCCGCCCGCCCGGGGGCCCTCTGGGAGGATCGGGGCGTGAACCGGGACCAGGTGGGGACGGCGTGAGCCGGTCGGCGACGGCGACGACGACCCTGGCGCTCGCCGCGGTCCTCGCCCTGGCCGCCTTCGGGCCGGCCCCCGTGCGGGCCCTGGCCGTCGTGCTCGTCGGCGCGCTGGTCGCCGTCGGCTGGCCCGAGCTGCTGGACCTGCCCGCCCGCCGCAGCACGACCGTCCTCGTCGGGCTCGTGGCCGTGGCCGCGGCGGTGGCCGCGGCGGTGGCCGTCGCGCACGCCCGCGACGAGGGCACCCAGGCCGCGGGGGTCCTGGCCCACTCGCCCGCCGTGGCCGCGCTGTCCCTGCTGGCCGCCTTCACCCACCAGCTCCTGCGCCGCGACGGCCGCCCCCGGCTGGTGGAGTCGGTCACCGCCTCGGTGGGCGCGCAGGCCGTCGTCGTGCTGGGGGCCGCGTGGGTGGCCGTGCCCTCCACCTACGCCGGGGCCACCCTGGCCCCCGTCGTGCTGGCCGCCGTCGTCGCCACCGCCGCCGTCTCGGCCACGACCTGGCCGCTGCGGGTGGCCGGCCCGGTCAACCTCGTCGTGGGCGGGGCGGCCGGCTGGCTCGCGGCGACCCTGGCCGTGCTCCTGGGCGCCGGCACCGGGGACGTCGTCTCGCAGGGCCGCTGGGCGGTCGCGGGGATCGTCGCCGGCGTCGGCGCGGGCGTGCTCGTCTCGGCGTGGCGGGGCCTGACCGCGCGCCTGCCGGCGGCCGGCACGGTCCCCGCGGCCCTGGCCGTGGCCGCCGTGCCCGTCGCCCTCGCCGGCGGCGGCGCGTACCTCGTGGGGCGCCTCGTCCTGCTGTAGTGAGCCCGCCCACGTCACCCCGGCCCGCGGCGCGCGCGCCGGTACGCTGGGCGGGTGCACCCCCTCGAGACGTTCTTCCTCGTCCTGCTGATCGTGGTGAGCCTGGTGATCGCCTGGTTCGCCGGGTACGTCGTGTACCGCCTCTACCAGGGGCAGCGCTGACCCGTGGCCGTCCCCCTGCGCACCGACACCCCGCTGGCCCTCGTCCCGCTGTCGTGGCTCCTGGGCCGCTGGGAGGGCGCCGGCGTGCTGGGCCACCCGGCCCGCGGTGAGAGCGACACCCGGTTCGGGCAGGTCGTCGAGTTCGGGCACGACGGGCGCGACTTCCTCAGCTACACCTCGACCACGTGGGCGCTCGACGAGGACGGCGAGACGACCGAGCCCCTCGACGTCGAGACGGGCTACTGGCGACCGCAGGCCGTCGACCTCGACAGCCCCGCTCCCGCCGACGGCCCCCGGCCCGTCGAGCTCGAGGTGCTGCTGACCCACCCCACCGGCGTCGTGGAGATCCTGGCCGGCACCGCCCGCGGCCCGCGCATCGACCTGAGCACCGACGTGGTGGCCCGCACGACGACGGCCCACGAGTACACCTCGGGCACGCGCGTGTACGGCCTGGTCGAGGGCGACCTGCTGTGGGCCCTGGACGTCACGCTCGAGGGTCACCCCCTGCGCAGCTACGCCTCGGCGCGGCTCAAGCGCGTCGACTGACGGCTCCCGGGGGTGTCCTGACGGTGCCGTCCACCGACCTGCCGGCCCTGCTGCACGCGCGGGGGCTGCGCTCCACGCCCCAGCGCCGGCGCATCCTCGACGCCGTCCGCGACCTGGGGCACGCCAGCGCCGAGGAGGTCTCGGAACACCTCGCCCCCCGCGACGGTTCCCCCGGGGTGGACCCGTCGACCGTCTACCGGGCGCTCGCGGTCCTGGAGGAGGTCGGGCTGGTCGCCCGCACCCAGCTGGACCGCAAGGTGCCGTCCTTCCACGCCGTCGAGCACGGCGGGCACCTGCACCTGGTCTGCGACGGGTGCGGCGCGGTGGCCGAGGCCGCCCCCGGGCCCGCCCGGGAGATGGCCGCCGAGATCCTGTCCCGTGACGACTTCGTCGTCGACACCGGCCACCTCGCCCTGCGCGGGCGGTGCGCGCGGTGCCGCGACCGCTAGGAGGCCCCACCGTGACCGCTCCGACGCAGACCCTGCGCTCGCCCCTGCTGGACAGCCCCGGCGCCGTCGCGGCCGAGGGGCCCGACGCCGGGGTCGCGTGGCACTACGGCGACCCGCACGGCGAGCAGCGCGCCCTCGTGCGCGGTGAGGCCGTCGTCGACCTGTCCCACCGCGGGGTCCTGCGGCTGACCGGGCCCGACCGGCTGTCCTGGCTGCACAGCATCACCTCCCAGGCCCTCACCGGGCTGCCCGCGGGGACGTCCACGGAGACGCTCGTGCTCAGCCCCACCGGCCGCGTCGAGCACGCCCTGCACCTGCACGAGGACGGCGAGGCCACCTGGCTCACCGTCGAGCCCGGCACCGTCGACGCCCTGCGGACGTGGCTGGAGCGCATGCGGTTCCTCCTGCGCGTCGAGATCGCCGACGTCTCCGCCGAGGTCGCCGTCCTGGGGGAGCCGAGCCGGGACGCGGGCTCGGCCGCCGGGCCCGTCTGGGTCGACCCGTGGCCGGGGGCGACCCCGGCGAACGAGGGCGGCAGCGCCGACACCGCCAGCTACGCGGCCGTCACGACCCTGGAGCACCCCGGCGCCGACCGCCCCTGGCGCGAGGTGCTCGTCCCGCGCGACGGCCTGGTCGCCGCCGTGGCCGGCCGCCGGCTGGCCGGGACGTGGGCCAGCGAGGCCCTGCGCGTGGAGGCGTGGCGGCCCCGGCTGGGCCTGGAGACCGACGAGCGCTCCATCCCGCACGAGCTGGACTGGCTGCGCACGGCCGTCCACCTGCACAAGGGCTGCTACCGCGGCCAGGAGACCGTCGCGAAGGTGCACAACCTGGGCCGGCCCCCGCGCCGCCTCGTGCAGCTGCACCTGGACGGCTCCTCCCACGACCTGCCCGCGCACGGCGACGACGTCGTCCTCGACGACCGCACGGTCGGGTCGGTGACCACCGCCGCCCGCCACCACGAGCTGGGCCCGGTCGCCCTCGCCGTCGTCAAGCGGTCCCTGCCGGTCGACGCCCGGCTGCACGTCGTGGCCGGGTCGGGCACCGAGGGGGCCGAGCAGCGCCGGATCGCGGCCGCGCAGGAACTCGTCGTCGCACCCTGAGCGGCCTCCTGACGCGCCGCTGACGCGTGCGTCATACTCTCTCCCAACGCACGCTTCGTGACCAAGCGAGTGCGCGCAGTCGCATCCGAGCCGGGGGAGGCCGTCGTGGACGAGCAGGTCAGCGGGTACCAGGCGGGTGGGCGCCGGGCCCTCGACAAGGTCCTCGCCCCCGACTTCCTCGACGGGCTGCAGGACATGGACCTGCCCACCCTCCGCGAGCACCGCACCGTCGCCGAGCAGGAGGAGGCCGACCTGTCCTACGCCCGGCGGCTCATCCAGGGCCGCCTGGACCTGCTGGGCGCCGAGGAGCAGCGCCGCGCCGGCACCGACGGCGCCGCCGACGTCCGGCACGCCCGTTCCGACGCCGAGCTCGTCGCCAAGCTCACCGACGTCCTGGCCGACCCGCGCCGCACCGACCACGGCATGGGCCGCTTCAGCTCCGTCGAGCCCTCCCGCGTCGGTGAGCACCGGCGCCGGGCCGAGCTGGCCGTCGCCGACCCGCACCTGTCCGACCTCACCGCCATGGACGACGCCCAGCTGGCCGCCGCCCGGACCCGGCTCGTGGCGCTCGAGCAGGAGCTGTCGGCCGACCGGCACCGCGTGCAGCAGGCCATGGACGCCTGCACCGACGAGATCACCCGCCGCTACCGCGACGGCGTCGTCTCCGTCGAGGACGCGCTGCGCTCCTCGCGGTAGCCCCCCGCGGCCCGCGCGCGGGCCCTCAGGCCGGGGCGTGCCGCAGCAGGACCCGCAGGCTCGCGGTCAGGTCGTCCCGCTCCCGCGCGGACAGCCGCGCCGCGAAGGCGCGCTCGGCGTCGAGGACGCGCGGCAGCAGGCGGTCGACGAGGTCGCGGCCGGCGGGGGTCAGGGACAGGCGGGTGACGCGCCCATCGCGCTCGTCGGGCGTCCGTTCGAGGTGGCCGACCCTCGTCAGGTGGTCCAGCCGCTTGGTGGTGGCGGCCCCGGAGGACAGGGTCGCGGCGGCGATGCCCGTGGGGGTCAGGGGCGTGCGGCCGCTGCGGCGGACGGCGCTGAGCACGTCGAACTCCGGCCGGGTCAGGCCCTCGGCCTTGACGACGGGGTCGGTGGCGCGCGCCAGGGCCGCGGCCACCAGGCGCAGGCGGCCCGCGACGGCCATGGGTGCGGTGTCGAGGTCGGGGTGGACGGTGGCCCACTCCCGTCGGACGGCGTCCACCGCGTCCGCGGGGTCGCCCGGGTCGCCCGGGTCGTCCCGGCCGTCGGGGGCGGGGGAGCGGGAGGTGCTGGTCACGGGCCCAGTCTACGCAAGTGCTTCGCAGGTGAAACACCTGTTAACCTCTTGCGGTGAGCCTGCCCGCGCACCTGCACCGGTCCGTCCGCGGGTGGTCCCGCATCGCTCCCGGCCGCCACCCCTGGTGGGCGGCCGGCAGCGCCACCACCGCCCTGGCCCTGCCGCTGGCCGTCGCCCTGGCCGCCGACGCCCCCCTGCTGGCCGCCCCCGCCACCTTCGGGGCCCTGACCAGCCTCTACGGCCGCCACGAGGTCTACGCCCGCCGGTGGCGGACCCAGGCGTGGACCGGTCTCGGGCTCACCCTGGCCGTCCTCGCCGGCGCCGTGGCCGCCGCGCTGCCGCTGACCGGCTGGGCCGACGTCGTCGTGCCGGCCGCGGTCGTCGCCCTCGTGGCCACCGTCGCGAAGTTCACCACCGACGCCGCCCGGACCGGGCCGCCCGGCGGCCTCATCCCCGTCTTCGCCGCCGGCACCCTGACGGCCGAACCGCTGCGCGGAGGCGACCTGCCGGCCGTCGCCGCCGTCACGCTCGCCTGCGCGGCGCTCGGCGTCGCCGTCTCCGGGGCGGCCGTCCTGTGGCGCACCGACGGCCCCGAACGGGTGGCCGTCGCCCGCGCGGTCGGCGCCGTCCTCGGCGCCGGCGGGCACGACGCCTCCGCCCGGCACCGGGCCAGCACCGCCCTGCACGCCGCCTGGGCCGTCCTCGGGCCGCGGGCGCGGGGCCCGCTGGGGGGCTGGCTGGTCCACGCCGAGCGCGTCCTGCACGCCCGCGCCGACGCCGCACCGCTGCGCGCGGTGCTCCCCGCGCTCGCCGGCCGGGGCCCCGTCCCCGCCGCCCCATCCGGGCCCGCCCCCGTCCCGCTCGCCTGGCCGCGCCGGCGCGTGTGGACCGCGCTGCGGACCCCCGGGGTGCTGCACGTCCCGGCGCTGCGGGTGGGGCTGGCCTGCGGTGCCGCCGTGCTGGTGGCGACGGCGCTGGGGTTCGGGCACGTCTACTGGGCCGCCGTGGGGGCGGCCGCGGCCCTGCAGGCGCCGTCGGCGGGCCTGACGACCCAGCGCGCCGTGCAGCGCGGGGCGGGCACCCTCGTGGGGGTCGTGCTGGCCGCGCTCCTGGTGCACCTGGCCACCGACGACGTGCGGGTCTGGGTCCTGACGGTCGTCTGCATGTTCGCCGTCGAGCTGTGCATGCCCCGCAACTACGCGCTCGGGACGGTCGCCATCACCGGGCTGTCCCTGGTGCTGACGCGGCTGGGCGCGCACGGCGCCGGCGTCGAGCGCCTCGTCGTCGACCGCGTCGGCGACACCGTGCTGGGCGTCGCGCTCGGCGTCGTCGTGGCGGTCCTGGTCCGCAACCGGTACGCCCACCACGCCCTGGAGCGCGCCCTGGAGCAGACCCGCGACAGCGTCGCGGGGACCGCCGAACCGCACGTCCTGCGGGCGCGGCTGCTCGCGCTGGCCGAGGCGCGCACCCTGCTCGAGGACGACGAGTGGCGCGTCCCCGCGCCCCGGGCGGCGCGCGCCGACGAGCACGACGGGTACCGCCGGCTGGGCGACCTGCTGCGCGCGGACGGGGGCGAGCGCGGAACTCACCGGGCCCCTCGACCGTAGAGTCCTGACGTGGAGCTCCTCAGCAACCTGCAGAACGGCGTGCTGCTGGTCCTGGGCGTCGCAGCGCTGGGCCTGGAGGTCTGGGCCCTGCTCGACTGCCTGCGCCGGCCGGCCGCGGCGTTCACCGCCGCCGGCAAGCGGACCAAGACGTTCTGGACGGCGATCACGGCCGTCGCCACCGCCGTCGGCTTCGTGTCGGTGTTCTCCGTCCTGGGGATCTTCGGCATCCTCGCGGTCGTCGGGGCCGCGGTGTACCTCGCCGACGTCCGCCCGGCGGTCCGCCAGTACGGCGGCGGCCCGCGCCGCGACCGCGGCGGTCACCAGGGCCCCTACGGCCCCTGGTGAGGGTCAGCGGGCGGAGGCGACCCCGCCCGCGCGGCGGTGCGCCAGGCCCCGCGCGCACCGCACGAGCGTGACCGCGACGACCACGAGCGCCGCGGCCGACACCAGGTCGGCCTCGGTGAACCCGCGGTCGGCGGTCCAGGCGTGCAGGACGCGCCCCTCGACGGGCTGGTTGACGCGCGTCCAGATCGCGGCCAGCAGGCCCAGCACGACGGCGCCGTCCAGCCGCGGCCGCACGAGCGCCCCGAGGGCGCAGACCCCGAGGGCCAGCAGGGTCACGGGGATCACCACGGGCGCGTCGAGGAGGGTCTGGAGCACCCGCCGATCCTAAGCTCGCAACCCTGCCGTGGGGTGAGGTTCGCCCCCGGTCCGCCAGATCGTCACCGGACGTCCACCCGGTCGGAGGAGGAGCGCGCGCCGTGAGAGCCGTCGTGCAGCGCGTGACGCGCGCGCAGGTCACCGTCGACGGGGAGGTCGTCGGCGCCCTCCACGAGCCGGGCCTGCTGGTGCTGCTCGGCGTCACCCACGACGACGGGCCGGCCCAGGTGGAGCTCGTGGCGCGCAAGGTGGCCCAGCTGCGGGTCCTGCGCGGGGAGCAGGCCGCCGTCGACGTCGGCGCCCCGGTCCTGCTCGTCAGCCAGTTCACCCTCTACGCCGACACGCGCAAGGGCCGCCGGCCCACCTGGAACGCCGCGGCGCCCGGCCCCGTGGCCGAACCGCTCGTCGAGGCCGTCGCGGACGCCCTGCGCGGGCACGGCCTGCGGGTGGAGACGGGGCGCTTCGGCGCCGACATGGCCGTCGAGCTCGTCAACGACGGCCCGACGACGATCTGGCTGGAGGCCTGAGCCCGGCCGGGCCCCTCAGCGGCGCGCCACACCCGCGCCCTACCCGCGCCGGACCCGAGCCGGACCCGAGCCGGCCTCACCCCGGGCGACGGGCCGGGGCGACGCACGCCCAGTCCACCGTCAGCTCACCCAGCCGCCACCGCGACGGGCCGCCGCGCACGGGCCAGTCGCGGGCCAGGTCCCGGCAGGTCGCGATCCACCGCTGCCGCACCCCGAACGTGCCGGCCGGGGCGGCCCGGGCCCACGCCGCGTCCGCGGCCCGCAGCAGGTCGTGCACGCCCTCGCCCGGCACGTTGCGGTGGATGAGGACCTTCGGCAGCCGCTCGGCCACCGCCGAGGGGGCCGGCAGGTCCGCCAGCCGCACCGAGAGCGTCAGCGACACCGGGCCGGCGTCGCGCTCCAGCGCCACCCACGTCGCGCGCCGCCCCAGCTCGTCGCACGTGCCGTCGACGAGCAGCCCGCCGGGGGCCAGCCGGGACCGCAGCAGCCCCCAGGTCCGCTCCACCTCGTCGGACTCGTACTGCCGCAGCACGTTGAACGCCCGCACGAGCACGGGGTCGCCGTCCGTGGGGACCTCGAAACCACCGACCGCGAACTCCGGGGCGCCCGGCACCCCCGCCAGGGCCGCCCGCGCCGAGGCGACGCGCTCGGGGGCGATCTCCAGCCCCACGACCCGCACGTCCGGCCGGACGCGGCGCACCCAGCGCTGCAGGTCGGTGACGGTCACGTGCGAGGCGCCGTAGCCGAGGTCGACGACGAGGGGGTCCACCGCCCGGCGCAGGCGGGCCCCCTGGGTCTGCGCCAGCCAGCGCTCCACCCGCCGCAACCGGTCCGGCCCCGTCGTGCCGCGGGTCACCGCACCCACCGCGGCGACCCCCGCACCACCGCTGCGGACGCGGGAGGCAGACTGCCGGGGCACGGCGGGACACTACGAGGCCCGGCCACGGGTGCGACCGCGGGGGAGAGGGGGGCACGTGCACGGCAGCTCACGCGCGCTCTCGCGCGTCGCCGTCGTCTCCGTCCACACCTCCCCGCTGGCCCAGCCGGGCACGGGGGACGCCGGCGGCATGAACGTGTACGTCCTGGAGCTGGCCCGGCAGGTGGCCCGCCGGGGCGTGGAGGTCGAGGTCTTCACCCGCCGCACCTCCTCCGACCAGCCGCCCGTCGTCGACGACGTCCCCGGCGTCCGCGTCCGGCACGTGGCCGCCGGCCCCTACGAGGGGCTGGCCAAGGAGGACCTGCCCGGGCAGCTGTGCGCCTTCACCGCCGGGGTGCTGCACGCCGAGGCCCACCAGGACGAGCACCACTTCGACGTCGTCCACTCCCACTACTGGCTCTCGGGGCAGGTCGGCTGGCTGACGGCCGACCGCTGGGACGTGCCGCTGGTGCACTCCATGCACACCATGGCCAAGGTGAAGAACGCCGCCCTCGCCGAGGGGGACGTGCCCGAACCGGCCGGCCGCGTCATCGGCGAGCAGCAGGTCGTCGACGCCGCCGACCGGCTCGTGGCCAACACCGGCGCCGAGCGCGACGACCTGGTGACCCTGTACGGCGCGGACCCGGCCAAGGTGGCCGTCGTCCCGCCGGGCGTCGACCTGGACACCTTCGGCCCCGGGCCCGGCCGCGCCGCCTCCCGGGAACGGCTCGGCTGGCCCGCCGACGCGCACGTGCTGCTCTTCGTGGGCCGCATCCAGCCCCTCAAGGCGCCCGACCTGCTCGTGCGGGCCGCCGCGGTCCTGCTGCGCGAGCAGCCGTGGCGCCGCGAGCGGCTGCGCGTGGTCGTCCTCGGCGGCCCCAGCGGGTCCGGCACGGCGCACCCGGAGTCGCTGGCCGAGCTCGTCGCCCAGCTCGGCCTGGACGACGTCGTGCACCTGGCCCCGCCCACGCCGCGGGAGGTGCTGGCCGACCACTACCGCGCCGCCGACCTCGTGGCCGTCCCCTCGTACAACGAGTCCTTCGGGCTGGTGGCCCTGGAGGCCCAGGCCTGCGGGACGCCCGTCGTGGCGGCCGCCGTGGGCGGTCTGCGCACCGCCGTGGACGCCGACCCGCTGACCGGCACCGGCGTCCTGGTGCCCGACCACGACCCGCGGACGTGGGCGCGGGCCCTGGCCGACCTGCTCGACGACCCCGACCGGCGCGCCGGCCTGGGGCGGCGCGCCGCCGCCCGCGCCCGGGGCTTCGGGTGGGGCGCGACCGCCGAGGCGACGCTGGAGCTGTACGCGCGCGCCGTCGAGGCCAGGCGCGCGTAGGACGGGCGTGCGCAGGAGCGGCGCCCGCCCTCGGTAGGGTGCCGCCCATGACTGAAGCGGCGCACACCCTCGTCCTCCTCCGCCACGGCGAGAGCGAGTGGAACGCCCTGAACCTCTTCACCGGCTGGGTCGACGTGGCCCTGTCCGAGAAGGGGCGGGCCGAGGCCACCGCGGGCGGGAAGATGCTCGTCGAGTCCGGCGTCCTGCCCGACGTCGTCCACACCTCCGTGCTGCGCCGCGCGATCACCACGGCGTTCCTGGCCCTCGACGCGGCCGACCGCCACTGGATCGACGTCAAGCGGTCCTGGCGCCTCAACGAGCGCCACTACGGTGCGCTGCAGGGCAAGGACAAGAAGCAGACGCTCGCCGAGTTCGGCGAGGAGCAGTTCATGCTGTGGCGCCGCTCCTACGACACCCCGCCGCCGCCCATCGAGCTCGGCTCGGAGTTCTCCCAGGACGGCGACCCCCGCTACGCCGGCCTCGGCGCGGACGCGCCGCGCACCGAGTGCCTGGCCGACGTCGTCGCCCGGATGCTGCCGTACTGGACCGAGGAGGTCGTCCCGGACCTGCGCGCCGGCCGGACCGTCCTGCTCGCCGCCCACGGCAACTCCCTGCGCGCCCTGGTCAAGCACCTCGACGGCATCTCCGACACCGACATCGCGGGCCTGAACATCCCCACGGGCATCCCGCTGGTGTACCGGCTCGACGCCGACCTGAAGCCCCTCGTCCCCGGCGGGGAGTACCTGGACCCGGCCGCGGCGGCCGCCGCCGCGGCGGCGGTGGCCAACCAGGGCCGCTGAGTTGACGCAGCCGCCCGCGGCCCCCGGGCCGCGCGTCCTGCTCATCGAGGGCGCGCTGCGGGACAACGGGGGCCTGCGGGTCTCCCTGGACCTCGCCCGCCGCTGGCAGGACCTCGGCGCCCGCGTGCGCTTCCTGGTCCTGGAGGACGTCGAGCCCGACGGGCCGATGCTCGCGCCCGACCCCGCGCTGGACACCCGGTGGGGCAGCGACCGGGTGCGGCGCTTCCGCTCGGCCGCCCCGCGGGTCGTGGCCAGCACGCTGCGGCACGCCCGCCGGGCCGACGTGGTCGTCTCCGGCAGCGAGGTCGGCTACGGCGTGCTCATCGGCTGGGCCGCGGCCCGGCTGGCCCGCAAACCCTTCGTCGTCCTCGTGCAGAGCTCGCTGCCGCGCGCCGTCGCGGCGTGGACCCCGGCCCGGTTGCGGCCGCTGCTGACCCAGGTCCACCAGCGGGTCGACGCCGCGGTCTGCGTCTCGCCCGGCCTGGTGCCCGACGTCCTCGAGGTCGGCGTGCCCGCCGAGCGCGTCCACAGCGTCGACGTCGGCATCGACGTCGCCGCCACGCTGGCGCGGGTGAGCGCCACGGGCGGGCCGGTGCGCTCGACGTCCGGGCGCACCCGGCTCGTGGCGGCGGGCCGGCTGACGGCCCAGAAGGGCTTCGACGTCCTGCTCGACGCCCTCGCGCGCGTCGTCTCGGCCGGCGGCGACGTCGAGCTGGTCCTGGTCGGCGCGGGGGAGGACGAGGCGGACCTGCGCTCGCGGGCGGACCTGCTCGGCGTCGCCGACCGCGTCGACTTCGCCGGTCACGTCGGCAACCTGCAGAACCTGCTCGCCGGGGCCGACCTGTTCGTCCTGTCCTCGCGGTACGAGGGCAACGGCAGCCTCGTGCTCCTGGAGGCGCTGGCGCACGGGACCCCCGTCGTCGCGACCGACTGCCCCACGGGCCCGCGCCACGTGCTGCGCGACGGCGAGGTCGGCGACCTCGTCGCCCCCGAGGACCCCGCCGCGCTCGCCGGGGCCGTCCTGGACTTCCTCGCCGACCCCGGGCCGTTGCGGCGCAAGGCGCTGCGTGGTCCGGCGCGGGCGTGGGACTTCGACCAGGACCAGGCCGCCGTGGCGTCGGCGCGGGTGCTGGCCTCGCTGCTCAGCTGACGTCGCCGGTCAGCTGGGGTCGCCGCTCAGCTGTCCGTGGTGCCCGTCGCGGCACCGCCGGGGCTGCCGGTGGACCCGGACGGCGTGGAGGAGGGGCTGGAGGAGGCCTCCGCGCAGGCCTGCTCCACCGCGGCCTGCAACCGCTCCTGCGCCTCCACCACCCGCGTGGCGGCCGCGGGGTCGGGGTTGACGACCACGCTCGCCTCGTCGAGGGCGTCCATGGCCGCCGCCAGGTCCTCCGCCGAGCCGGTCCCGGCGTCCAGCGTGCCGACCTGGGTGGCGAGCCGGGCGTAGTAGTCGAGCACGACCTGCGCGTCCGGCGTGGCCTCCGGCGGCGCGGCGGCCAGGACCGCGGCGTAGTACGTCGGTCCCTCGTTCGTCGTCACGACGGTGAACACCGACTGGGCCCGCGGGTCCCCGCGCTTGATCCCGAGCCGGTCCAGCTCGGCGGAGTAGTCCTCGTCGAGCACCTCCTGCGCGGCCTGGACCGACGGGCAGTCGAAGCCGGGCCCGGTGCTGGTGGGGCCGGCGGAGGCCGACGTGACCGTCGCCGTCGTGGGGGCCGTCGTCGGGGCGGCCGAGGCGGTGGTCGTCGTGGGCGCGGGGTCGGGCGCACCCCCGCCGCAGGCGGCCAGCCCGGCGACCACCGCGGCCGCCGTCCCCAGCGCGCGGCCCCGCGCCGCCGGGCGCGCGCCGGTGGCGCGCCATCGCGTGATCACGGGCTCGACGCTACACCTCGCCCCCGGGGGCGGCGCGTCCGTGCGGACCCCCGCGCGGGCTCAGAAGTGCTGCGCGGCAACGTCCTCGTCGCGCGAGCCCGTCACCAGGAACAGCACCGACTTGGCCACCGACACCGCGTGGTCGGCGAAGCGCTCGTAGTAGCGGCTGCACAGCGTCAGGTCGACGGCCACCTCGGTGGGGTGGTCCCAGGTGCGGCCCAGGACCTGCTCGAAGACCTGCCGGTGCAGGGCGTCCATCTGGTCGTCGTCGAGCTCCATCTCGGCGGCCAGGGCGAGGTCGCGGCTGGCGATGACGCTGCCGGCCTTGGCGACGATCCGCTCGGCGACCTGCCCCATCTCCAGGACGGTCGCGCGCAGCTCGGCGGGGACGACGGGGTCGGGGTAGCGCAGCCGGGCCAGCTTGGCGACGTGCCGGGCCAGGTCGCCCATGCGCTCCAGGCTGGAGCTCATGCGCAGCGCGGTGACGACGACCCGCAGGTCGGTCGCGACGGGGGACTGGCGGGCCAGGACCCCCACGGCGCGGTCCTCGAGGTCGCGCTGCAGGTCGTCGATGCGCCGGTCGGCGGAGATGACCGTCTCGGCGAGCTCGCGGTCGGTGTCCAGCAGGGCGGTGGTGGCGCGCGTCATGGCCGACTCCGCGAGCTGCGTCATCTCGACGAGGGTGTCCACCAGCCCGCTGAGCTCGTCGTGGTACACGTTGCGCACGGGTGCCTCCAGGGCGTTCGGTGGGACCGCCCCCGCGCTCGGGGGACGTTCCGCGGTCATGCTGCCCGGACCACGCTGTCAGGGCAGGGTGAACGGGCGGCCCCCGGTGGGTGAACATCTGCCCGCCCGGTGGCCGGCGTCACGGCGTCGGCCCGAGGTGGTCCTGCGGCAACCGTACGCTGGTCCTGTGCTCGGCGAGGTCTCCGTCTCGATCGCCGCGGCGGTCGGCGTGCTGGCCGGTGCCGCGGGTGTCCTCGCGTTCCGGCTCTCCGAGCGCCTGCAGCACGCCTCGCCCGAGGACTCGCGCCCCGTGGGGGCCCTGCCGCCGGGGGTGAGCGAGGTCCTCATGGCGCTGCGGTCCTCGGCCGTCGTCCTCGCCGCCGACGACCAGGTCGTCAAGGCCAGCGCCGCCTCCTACGCCACCGGTGTCGTCTCCGGGGGTGAGCTCGTCGACGCCCAGCTGCGCGAGATGGTGCGCGCCTGCCGCCGCGACGGGCGGGTGCGCGAGACCGAGACCGAGCTCGGCACGGGGCTGGGCCGCCCGCCCGCCGTCGTGCTGGCCCGGGTGACGCCGCTGGGGCCGCACCACGTCCTGCTGCTGCTGGAGGACCGCACCGAGTCGCGCCGGGTCGAGGCCGTGCGCCGCGACTTCGTCGCCAACGTCAGCCACGAGCTGAAGACGCCCGTGGGGGCGCTGTCGCTGCTGTCCGAGGCCGTCGAGGACGCCGCCGACGACCCGGACGCCGTGCGGCACTTCGCCGGCCGGATGCGCCGGGAGTCGACCCGGCTGGCGACCCTCGTCAAGGAGATCATCGACCTGTCGCGGTTGCAGGCCGCCGAGACGGTCTTCCGGCCCGAGACGCTGGAGGTCGACCAGGTCGTCGCCGAGGCCGTGGACCGGGTCAGCACCGTGGCGCAGCAGCGCGGCTCGGAGGTGGTCGTCACGGGCCAGCGGGGGCTGCACGTGCAGGGCGACAAGGAGCTGCTCGTCACGGCCCTGCGCAACCTGGTGCACAACGCCCTGGCGTACTCCCCCGAGCGCAGCCGCGTCGTGGTGGAGGTGCGCCGGGGCGTCGGCCGCGTCATCGGCACCCCCGCGGGCCAGCAGGTCCCGACGATCGACCTCGCCGTCTCCGACCGCGGGGTGGGCATCAGCCAGGCCGACCTGAACCGCATCTTCGAGCGGTTCTACCGCGTGGACCCGGCCCGGTCCCGGTCCACGGGGGGCACGGGCCTGGGGCTGTCCATCGTCAAGCACATCGCCGGCAACCACGGTGGCGACGTCAAGGTCTGGAGCGCCGAGGGCGAGGGGTCCACCTTCACGCTGCGGCTGCCCGACCCCGACGCCGGCCCCGCCGAGCGACCCACCGCCCGAACGCCCGGGACGGCGGCTCCCGCCGGCCGGCGCACCGCACCGAACACCCCCTTGGAGGTCCGACCGTGACGCGCATCCTGGTGGTCGAGGACGAGGAGTCGTTCTCGGACCCGCTGTCCTACCTGCTGCGGCGGGAGGGTTACGACGTGGCGGTCACCGAGAACGGCCCGGACGCCCTGGAGGAGTTCGACAAGGCCGGCGCCGACCTGGTCCTGCTCGACCTCATGCTCCCGGGCCTGCCCGGGACGGAGGTGTGCCGGCAGCTGCGGACGCGCTCCAGCGTCCCGGTGATCATGCTGACGGCGAAGGACTCGGAGATCGACAAGGTCGTGGGGCTCGAGATCGGCGCCGACGACTACGTCACCAAGCCCTACTCCTCGCGCGAGCTGCTGGCCCGGGTCCGGGCGGTGCTGCGCCGCGGTGCCGAACCGGAGGAGCTGGTGCAGACCACGGTCGAGGCCGGCGGGGTGCGGATGGACGTCGACCGGCACGTCGTGACGGTCCGCGGGGAGCGGGTGCCGCTGCCGCTGAAGGAGTTCGAGCTCCTGGAGCTGCTGCTGCGCAACGCCGGCCGCGTGCTGACGCGGGTCCAGCTCATCGACCGCGTCTGGGGGTCGGACTACGTGGGGGACACCAAGACCCTCGACGTCCACGTCAAGCGGCTGCGGGCCAAGATCGAGCCGGACCCGGCCAACCCGCGCCACCTCGTGACCGTGCGCGGGCTCGGCTACAAGTTCGAGAGCTGAGCGGGGCGGTACGACGAGGGGGGCGGTCCCGGCCGGGACCGCCCCCCTCGTGCTGACGTGCTCAGTCCTGCTCGGAGTCGCCGAGCCTGCTGGTCTCGCCGACCTGCGGGCCGCAGGTGACCGACTCCGTCGGGGTCGCCGCGGCGGGGGCGGTGGCGGTGGCCTCGGGGGCCGGGGCCGTCGGGGTGACGGTCGCGTACTCGAAGCAGGGGAGCATGACCTGGGCGTCGACCTCGGCCCGCTGGTCGCCGACGCTGAACGTCACCGGCACGGTCTGGCCGGGGGTGACGGGGAGCTGGGGGACCTGGAGCCAACCGACCGGCTCCCGGCTGTCGGAGGTGTCGGCCGCGGAGGTGTCGGCGTCGACGGCCGAGGGGTCGCCCAGGCGCAGCGAGGTGTTCCCCTCGAGGGAGAAGGACTGCGACGTCGGGGCCCCGGCGTCCACGTCGACCGAGACGGACACGTCCTGCGGCTGGGCGCCGGAGTTCACCAGGACCGCCGACAGCACGCCGGGCTCGTCGACCCCGCTGGAGACGAGCAGGACGTTGCGGATCTGCACCTCGCCGAGGGAGGCGCTCACGCCGTCGCTGGGGTCGTACGGCTTGAGGACCGTGGCGGGGGAGAAGACCGAGCAGCCCGCGAGCCCCAGGGCAGCGGCTGCGGTCACGACACCGGCGGCCGACCGGCGAGCGGTCCGGGTCCACGCGCTGCGGGTCCACTCGCGACGGGGCAGGGAACGGGTCTGGAGCGTCACGCGGTCACACTACCGGCTGTCGTCGTGGCCGCCGCAGGTGAGGCGGGTCGGTGCCGCCGTGACGTCGGTCGCGTCGATCACGTCGCGATCACGGCCCCGTCACGACACGGACGCACCCCCCGCGCAGCGGCGCGTGCCTGCGTGATCACCGTGCGCGACCCCGCGGACCCCCTGCGCAGCACGGAGATCCGGCGCTGTCAAGCCCCGATTTCCTCCCCGCGTGCCTCTGACCTGCGCAAACGCTCCGGCCGGGGCTGTCCAGCCCCTTTCCAGCGTGGTAACCTGGGTGCAGGGAAAGGGGTCACCTTCTATGGCTTTCACGGTCGGCGAAACGGTCGTCTACCCCCACCACGGGGCAGCACTGATCGAAGAGATCAAGACCCGCACCATCAAGGGTGAGGACAAGCTGTACCTCGTGCTGAAGGTCGCCCAGGGCGACCTCACCATCGAGGTGCCGGCGGACAACGTGGACCTGGTCGGGGTCCGCGACGTCGTGGGGCGCGAGGGGCTGGACCGGGTGTTCTCGGTGCTGCGCACCCCGTACGCCGAGGAACCGACCAACTGGTCGCGCCGCTACAAGGCCAACCTCGAGAAGCTGGCCTCCGGCGACGTCGTCAAGGTCGCCGAGGTCGTGCGCGACCTGTGGCGCCGCGACCAGGACCGCGGCCTCTCGGCCGGCGAGAAGCGCATGCTCGCCAAGGCGCGGCAGATCCTCGTCTCCGAGCTCGCGCTCGCCGAGAACACCAACGAGGACAAGGCCGAGTCGCTGCTCGACGAGGTCCTGGCCTCCTGAGCTCGGCGCTCGTCGTCCCGGCCGCCGGCCGGGGCGACCGCCTCGGCGCTGACCGCCCCAAGGCTCTCGTACCCCTCGACGGGGTTCCCCTGCTCGTGCACGCCGTGCAGCGCGCCACGGCCTCCGGTGTCCTGGACGCCGTGGTCGTGGTCGCGCCCGCCGGCGCGTGCGAGGAGGTCCGCGAGCTGCTCCGCCCCGTGGTGCCCGACGTCGTCGTGGTGGCCGGTGGGACCGAGCGCCAGGACTCCGTCCGGTGCGGTCTGGACGCGCTGCCCGCCGACGTCGACGTCGTCCTCGTGCACGACGCCGCCCGCTGCCTGACGCCCCCGGCCGTCTTCGCCTCCGTGGTGGACGCCGTGCGCGCCGGGGCACCCGGGGTCGTCCCGGTGCTGCCCGTCTCCGACACCGTCAAGCGCGTCGCGGGCCGGCGCGTGCTGGAGACCGTGGACCGCAGCGAACTGGTCGCCGTGCAGACGCCGCAGGGCTTCTCCGCGCCCGTGTTGCGCGCCGTGCACGCCGCGGCCGTGCCCGGGGCCGCCGCCACCGACGACGCCGGGATGCTCGAAGCCCTCGGCCACCCCGTCGTGACCGTCCCCGGCGACGACCGGGCCTTCAAGGTCACCCGCCCGCTCGACCTGCTGCTGGCCGAGGCGCTGCTGGCCGCGGAGGTCACCGCGTGAACGCGCTGCCGCGCGTGGGCACCGGGATCGACGTCCACCCCCTGGCGCTGGGCCGGCCGTGCTGGGTCGCGGGCCTGCTGTGGCCGGAGGAGACGTCCGGTCCCGAGGGGCACTCCGACGGCGACGTCGCGGCGCACGCCTGCTGCGACGCGCTGTTCGCCGCCGCGGGGCTCGGCGACCTCGGCGCGCACTTCGGCACCGCGCGCCCCGAGCTCGCCGGGGCCTCCGGGGCCCGGCTGCTGGGCGAGGCCGCGCGGCTGGTGCGCGAGGCCGGGTTCGAGATCGGCAACGTCTCGGTGCAGGTCGTCGGCAACCGGCCGAAGATCGGCCGCCGCCGCGCCGAGGCGCAGGACGCGCTCAGCGCGGCCGTCGGCGCGCCCGTCTCCGTCGCCGGCACCACGACCGACGGCCTGGGGCTCACCGGCCGCGGCGAGGGCATCGCCGCCGTCGCCACCGCGCTCGTCGTCCCCCGCTGAGGGACCGCCCCCCGGGCCGGTCCCGGGGGTCGTGGCGGGCCGCCGTCACAGCCGCTGGGGCTCCCACCACGCCGGGGGCCGGGCCGTCGTGACGCGGACCAGCTCCTCGCCCAGCCGCTCCGAACCCCGGCCCAGGTCCTGCGCCCCCACCGGGCGCGGCCGCACCGCGCGCACGACGGCGTGGTCGGAGTGCCGGTCGCACGCGAGCAGGACCAGGCCGGTGGCGGCCGCGTGGTGCGGGGCGACGAACCGTCCCCAGGTCTGCACGTCCCCGTGGTCGTCGACGACCTCCAGGACGCACGAGCACTCCGGCGCCGCCCGGCCCAGCGCCTCGCGCACCTCCGGCAACCGGTCGTGGCGCACGTGCAGGACGCTCACGATCCCGTCCTCGTCGCGCAGCACCAGCCGGGGTTCGTGCGGGTCGGGGGACAGCTCCGCGCGCAACCCGCCACGTCCGACTCGTCGTCTGTCCACGGGGCACCTCCAGCGTCGTCGCCAGTGTCGTCGCCGCTCCCAGGGTCCCACCGCGACGGGCCGGGCGCCAGGGCCCGGCCCGTCCTGCGCGGGAGGTCCTCAGCCCTGCCCGGGCGCCTCACCGGACGGCGCCTGCGGGGACGACTCCTGCGGGTGCCGGACCCGCCGGCGGCGGCGGTTGGACTCCTCGGCCTGCGGGTTCTCCGGCTCGTCCGGGACGAGCTCGTGGTGCACGTACCGCAGGACCACCGTGATGATCGCCGCCACCGGCACCGCCAGGAACGCGCCCGTGATGCCGAACAGGGTGCCGCCGACGGTCACCGAGCCGATGACGACCGCGGGGTGCAGGGCCAGCGACTTGCCGACCAGCAGCGGCTGCAGGACGTTGCCCTCCAGCTGCTGCACCAGGAGCACGATGCCCAGCACGATGAGCGCCTGCACCCAGCCCAGCGTCACCAGCGCCACGAGGACGGCCACGACGCCGGTCACGACGGCCCCGACGATGGGGATGAAGGCGGCGAAGAAGATGGCCACGGCCAGCGGCAGGGCGAACGGCACCCGGACGACGGCCAGGCCGATGCCGATGAACAGGGCGTCGACGAGCGCGACGGCCGCCTGGGACAGGATGTAGCCGCGGACGGCGGCCCACACGCGCGTGCCCAGCGCCGTGGTGTGCCGGTGCGCCTCCGCGCTCATCCAGCGCCGCGACCACGGCAGCAGGCGGTCGCCGTCGGACAGGCAGAAGAACGCCAGGACCAGGACCAGCAGGAACGTCACGACGCCGGACCCGATGCTGGCCCCGACCGTGCCGACGCCGCCCACCACGCTGAGGGCGATGGTCTGCGCGTTCGTCTGCAGCTCGGTGATGCCCTGGTCGACGAGGTTGCCGATCTCGTCGTCGCCCAGGTTCAGCGGCGGGCCGGTGACCCAGACCTGCACCTTGTCCAGGCCCGCGACGGCGGAGTCGGCCACCTCCCCGGCCTGCCCGGCCACGTTGGGGATGAGGGCCGCGAAGATGCCCACCACGACGGCGATGAGCAGCAGCAGCGACACCAGCGCGGCGAGGGAGCGCGGCAGCACCGCCCGCAGCACCTGCGCCAGCGGCCACAGGATCGCGCTGAGCAGGATCGCCAGCAGCAGCGGCAGGAGCAGCGACCAGCCCTTGCCGAGCAGCCAGACCAGGCCCGCGACGCCGACCCCGATCACGAGGAGGCGCAGGGTCCAGCGGGAGGCCTCGGTGACCCCGCGCTCCACGACCCGGGTGGGGCGCTCGCGGGGGCCGCGGGACGCGGTGGTGGGCGGGGTGTCCGGCTGATCACTCACCCGGGGATGGTCTCAGGAGACACCCAGCCCGGCACCTCGCGGCGCCGGGCCCCCGCGGGGCCGCCGCGGAGGCCGGGGCCTCAGTGGCCCCGGTCGACCCACTCCCGCAGGTGCGGGCTCTCGTCGCCGATCGTCGTGTCCTGGCCGTGGCCGGTGTGGACGCGGGTCTCGGCGGGCAGCTCGAACAGCACGTCGCGCAGCGAGTCGACGATCGTGGGGAAGCTGGAGAAGGAGCGCCCGGTGGCCCCGGGCCCGCCGGCGAACAGGGTGTCGCCGGTGAAGACCGTGGCCAGCTCCGGGGCGTACAGGCACACCGACCCGGGCGTGTGCCCGGGGGTGTGCAGGACGTGCAGGTCCGTGCCGGCGACGGTGATCACCTCGCCGTGGGCAAGGTCCTGGGTGGCGGTCCCCGCGTTCGTCAGGTCCCAGACCTCGCGGTCGGCCGGGTGCAGCAGCACCGGGGCTCCGAACCGCGCCGCGAGGCGGGGGGCCTCGCGGACGTGGTCGTCGTGGGCGTGCGTGCAGACCACCGCCAGCAGGCGCCGGTCCCCGATCGCGGCGGCGATGGCGTCGGCGTCGTGCGGGGCGTCGACGACGACCACCTGCTGGTCGTCGCCCACGATCCAGACGTTGTTGTCGACGTCGAACGTCTGCCCGTCCAGGGAGAACGTGCCCGACGTCACCAGGTGCTCGACCCGCGCGCTCACAGGACCACCACGCTGCGCAGGACCTCACCGCGCGCCATCGTGGCGAAGGCCTCCTCCACGTCGCCCAGGCCGATGCGCTCGGAGACGAAGGCGTCCAGCGGCAGCCGCCCCTGCGCGTGCAGCTCCAGCAGCTGCGGGAAGTCCCGCTCGGGCAGGCAGTCGCCGTACCAGGAGCTCTTCAGCGCCCCGCCGCGGCCGAAGACGTCCAGCAGGGGCACCTCCAGCTGCATCTGCGGGGTGGGCACCCCCACCAGGACGACCGTGCCGGCCAGGTCGCGGGCGTAGAACGCCTGCCGCCACGTCTCCGGGCGCCCGACCGCGTCGATGACGACGTCGGCGCCGAAACCGTCGGTGAGCTCCTGCACCGCCGAGACGACCCCGGCCTCGTCCAGCCCGCGCGAGTTCACGGTGTGGGTCGCGCCCAGCTGCCGGGCCCAGCCCAGCTTGCGGTCGTCCAGGTCGATCGCGACGATCCGGCGCGCCCCGGCCAGCACCGCCCCGGCCACCGCGGCCGCCCCCACGCCGCCGCAGCCGATGACCGCGACGGTGTCCCCGCGCTGCACCGGGGCGGTGTTGACGGCCGCGCCCAGGCCGGCCATGACCCCGCAGCCCAGCAGCCCGGCCACGGCCGGGTCGTAGGAGCGGCCGGTGCCGTCGTAGATCGAGGTGTCCACGCGGGTGGCCTGCCCGGCCGCCACGAGGGTCTTGGGGGCGAAGGCGCCGATGCCCAGCGCCGGCGACAGCGGCGTCCCGTCGGTCAGCGTCATCTTCTGCGTGGCGTTGTGGGTGGCGAAGCAGTACTGCGGCCGGCCCCGCTTGCAGGCCCGGCACTGCCCGCACACCGCGCGCCAGTTCAGCACCACGGTGTCGCCCACGGCGACGTTCGTGACGCCCTCCCCGACCGCCGAGACGGTGCCGGCGGCCTCGTGGCCCAGCAGGAACGGGTAGTCGTCGTTGATGCCGCCCTCGCGGTAGTGCAGGTCGGTGTGGCAGACGCCGCACGCGGCGACGTCGACGACGACCTCACCGGCGACCGGTTCGGGCACCACGACGTCGACGGTCTCGACGGGGGCGCCCTTGCGGCGGGAGATCACTGCGGGAACGGTCCAGGCCATGGGGGGACCCTAACGAGGCGCCCGGACACCCGCACCGCCCCGGTAGCCTGGAGCCCGTGACCCTCCACCTGCACGACAGCGCCAGCGGCGCGGTGCGCGAGTTCGCGCCGCTCGTCCCCGGGCAGGTCGGCATCTACGTCTGCGGTCCCACGCCGCAGGGGTCACCGCACCTCGGCCACGTCCGCAGCCAGGTCGCCTTCGACGTCCTGCGCCGCTGGCTGGAGCGTTCCGGGCTGGCCGTGACGATGGTCCGCAACGTCACCGACATCGACGACAAGATCCTCGCCAAGGCCGCCGAGGCCGGGGTCGAGTGGTGGGCCCACGCCTACCGCCACGAGCGGGAGTTCTCCGCCGCCTACGACGCCCTGGGCGTCCTGCCCGCCACCGTCGAGCCCCGCGCGACCGGCCACGTCCCGGAGATGGTCGAGCTCATCGCCCGCCTCGTCGAGCGCGGCCACGCCTACGCCGCCGCCGACGGCTCGGGCGACGTCTACTTCGACGTGCGCTCCTGGCCCGCCTACGGCGAGCTGACCCACCAGAAGCTCGACGACATGGAACCGGCCACCGACGCCGACCCGCGCGGCAAGCGCGACCCGCGCGACTTCGCGCTGTGGAAGGGCGCCAAGGCCACCGAACCGGCCAGCGCCTCCTGGGACACCCCCTGGGGACGCGGCCGCCCCGGCTGGCACCTGGAGTGCTCGGCCATGATCGGCCGCTACCTCGGGCCCCGGTTCGACATCCACGGCGGTGGACTGGACCTGCGGTTCCCGCACCACGAGAACGAGCAGGCCCAGTCCCGCGCCGCCGGCGACGGGTTCGCGAACTTCTGGCTGCACAACTACTTCGTCACCATGTCGGGCGAGAAGATGAGCAAGTCGCTGGGCAACGTGCTGGGCATCCCGCACCTGCTGCGCAGCCACCGCGCCGTCGTCCTGCGCTACTACCTCGTCGCCGGGCACTACCGCTCGCACCTGGAGTGGTCGGAGAACTCCCTCGTCGAGGCCGAGGCGGCGTACTCCCGCCTGGAGGGTTTCGTGCGCCGCGCCGCCGAGCGCCTGGGCGCCCCCGGGGAGGCGGCCGCGGTGCCGGCGGCGTTCGCGGCCGCCATGGACGACGACCTGGGCACCCCCGCGGCGCTCGCGGTCCTGCACGACGCCGTGCGCGCCGGGAACTCCGCGCTCGCGGCCGGTGACGACGCGGCCCTGCGGACGGCGCTGGAGGAGGTCCGCGCGGGGCTGGACGTGCTGGGTCTGGACCCGTTCGCCCACCCGTGGGCGTCGCAGGCGCAGGGGGCCGACGGTTCCCGCGCCGCGCTGGACGTGCTGGTGCGCGCCCGGCTGGAGGACCGCGCCGCCGCCCGGGCGGCCCGGGACTTCGCCACCGCCGACGCCGTGCGCGACTCCCTCAAGCGCGCGGGCATCGTGATCGAGGACACCCCCACCGGTGCGCGGTGGGTTCTGGAAGGTGAGCAGTAGTGGCAGGCAACTCCCAGCGCCGCGGCGCGACGAGCAAGGGCAAGAAGGGTCCGGGCGTCGGCAGCGGCGGCAAGGGCCGCCGGGCGCTGGAGGGCAAGGGGCCGACGCCCAAGGCCGTCGACCGCCCGTACCACCCGGCCGCGAAGGCGGCCCGCCAGGCCGCGCACAAGGCGGCGACGACGAACGGCCGCCCGGGCGGCCGTCCGCCGGTGCGGCGCAAGTCGACCGGCGAGACCGAGTGGATCGCGGGGCGCAACTCCATCGTCGAGGCCCTGCGCGCCGAGCTGCCCGTCACGGGCATCTACGTCGCCTCGCGCCTGGAGACCGACGACCGCGTCCGGGAGATCCTCAAGATCGCCGGTGACCGGGGCATCCCGCTGCTGGAGGCCTCCCGCCAGGACCTCGACCGGTTCACCGACGGCGCCGTCCACCAGGGTGTCGCGGCCACCGTGCCGCCGTACGACTACCAGCACCCGATGGACCTGCTGGAGGCGGCGGCCGACTCCGGCCGCCCCGCCCTCGTCGTCGCCCTCGACGGGGTCACCGACCCGCGCAACCTCGGCGCCGTGGTGCGCTCGGTCGCCGCGTTCGGGGGTCACGGCGTCGTCGTGCCCGAGCGCCGGGCCGCGGGCATGACGGCCTCGGCGTGGAAGACGTCGGCCGGTGCCGCGGCGCGGGTCCCCGTCGCGCGCGCCGCCAACCTCAACCGCGCGATCGAGGAGTACCAGAAGGCGGGCCTGTTCGTCGTCGGCCTCGACGCCGACGGCGACGTGGACCTGCCCGACCTGCAGCTGGCCGACGGCCCGCTCGTGGTCGTGGTGGGGGCCGAGGGCGCCGGGTTGTCGCGGCTGGTGCGCGAGAAGTGCGACCAGGTCGTGAGCATCCCGATGGCCGGTGCGGTGGAGTCCCTCAACGCCGGTGTCGCGGCGGGGATCGCGCTGTACGAGGTCGCGCGGCACCGGTGAGCCTGGACGTCTTCCTGACGCGGTACGCCGGCGGCGTCGAGGTCCCCCTCGACGCCGCGGCCGTCCGCGCGGTCGTCGACCCCGTCGTGACCGAGCGGGACCCCGAGCACCTGTACGTCCGGGTCGGCGTCGAGGACGACCGCCTCGACGTCTACGGCTACGGCGACGCGGTGGACTCCCTCATGCTCGAGGTCGACGGCGGCGACGACGTGCGCGTCCTCGCGCTGGACCTGGCCCGGCGCACCGGCGCCGCGATGACCCTGGAGGCCGGGCCGGTCGCGGTGACCGACGCGGCGGCGCTGGCCGACCTCCCGGCGGACCTGCGCCCGGGGGCGGTCGTGGTCACCACGGTGGCGGAGTTCGACGCCTTCCTCGCCGGCTGAGCCCCCGCCGGCCCGGGGCGGGGGACCGCGGCGAAGGCCGGGAGCACGAACCAGCCGGGCAGCGCGCGCCGCAACGCGGCCGGCCCGTCCACCACGACGTCGCCGTGAGCGCTCGCACCGCGCCAGTCGCGGGCCCCGCGCCACACGTCGGTCAGGGCGCGCACGGTCGTCGAGACCGTGACGTCGACGGGTGCGCCGGGGTCCCGGTCGCAGACGTCGGCCACGGGGGCCGAGCCGTCGGAGTCCAGCACCAGCCACCACGTCCTGGCCCGGGGCGCCGCGTCGGCGAAGTCGAAGCGGACCACGGTGCGTCCCACCGGGACCCTGGCGGCGTCGAGGTTGCGGTGCAGGTCCCACACCAGCAACCGCGGGTCCACGTCGGAGTCGGTGAGTTCGGGCACCCAGCGCGTCCCCCAGACGGCCAGGGCCGTGACGACCGGTTCGAGCTCCCGGCCGGCGGGGGTGAGGTGGTAGGTGATGCCGCGGGCGTCCTGCCGCCGTTCGACGACCCCGGCCCGTTCGAGCTGCCGCAGCCGGCGCGACAGCAGGGTCGGGGACATGCGCGGGTTCCCGCGGCGGATCTGGCTGAAGCGGTCGCTGCCGACCAGGAGCTCGCGCACGACGAGCAGCGTCCAGCGTTCGTCGAGGAGTTCGAGCGCCTTCGCGACGGGGCAGAACTGGTGGTAGGGCGACCCCACGCCGAGAGGGTAGGCCCGCGCGGCGGCCGGCGGCCAGAGCCGGTACAGATCGTGCACTGGAGCCGTCCGGGGCGGGGTTCCTAGGCTCGGCGGCGGCGGCGACGGAGCCGCCCCGGGAGGGTCCCGGACCACCGTTCGAGGAGCACACCATGACCGTCACCGACATCGACGAGTCCGCCGACCGGGCGCTGAAGGCCAGGCACCGCGCCATGTGGGCCTCCGGGGACTACCCGGCCCTGGCCCGGGAGGTGATCGCCGCCCTGGGCCCGGTGCTGGTGCGGGAAGCGGGGATCGGCGCCGCCGACCACGTCCTGGACGTCGCCGCCGGGTCGGGCAACGCGTCCCTGCCGGCGGCGCGGACCGGGGCGCGGGTCGTCGCGGTCGACCTGGCCCCCGAGCTGCTGGCCGTCGGGCGGGCCCAAGCGGAGGCGGAGGGTCTGCGGTTGCAGTGGCTGGAGGGCGACGCCGAGCACCTGCCGTTCGCCGACGGCGAGTTCGACGTGGCGATCTCGTGCGTCGGGGTGATGTTCGCCCCCCACCACGAGCTCGCGGCGGCCGAGCTGGTCCGCGTCGTGCGGCCCGGGGGCCGCCTGGTGCTGCTGAGCTGGACCCCGGAGGGTTTCATCGGTCAGCTGTTCCGGACCCTGGCGCCGTTCGCCCCGCCGCCCCCGCCCGGCGCGCAGCCGGCGCCGCGCTGGGGGGACGAGCAGCACGTGGCCGGGCTTGCTGGCCGGTGGCGCGCGCGTCACGAGCTCCCGGCGGGAGTCGTTGCGGGTGGACGCGTTCAGCGGGGCGGAGGCCTTCCGGGACTACTTCCGCAGCCACTACGGCCCGACCATCGCCGTCTACCGCAACGTCGCCGACGACCCGCAGCGCACCGCCGCCCTCGACGAGGCCCTCGTGGCGCTGGCCCGCGGGGCGGGGGCGGACGAGGGGGTGATGGACTGGGAGTACCTGCTGCTGACGGCCGAGGTCGGCGTGGACGGGGTGCGGTCCGCGGGAACGGGTGTGACATCCTGAGGGGGTTCGCGGGGGAAAGTGTTTGAATCTTCAAACACATGGTACGCTGCGCGGATGACCGAGCAGACTCCCCGCTGGCTGAACCCCGACGAGCGCCGGGTCTGGCTGCGGCTCAGCGCGCTGATGGAACTCCTCCCGGCCGCGCTGGACGCCCAGCTCCAGCGCGACGCCGACCTCACCAAGACGGCCTACTTGACCCTGGCCATGCTCTCGGAGGAACCCACCCGCAGCCTGCGCATGAGCGAGCTCGGGGCCCGCTCCAACGCCAGCCCGTCGCGCATCTCGCACGTCGTGTCTCGGCTGGAGAAGGACGGCTGGGTCCGCCGGGAGAAGAGCCCCAACGACGGCCGCGGGCAGGTCGCCGTCCTCACCGACGCCGGCTACGACAAGGTCGTCGCCTCGGCCCCCGGGCACGTCGAGCGCGTCCGCGAACTCGTCTTCGACCCGCTGGCCGGGGACGACCTCGGCGTCCTCGACGCCGTGATGGTCAAGCTGCTGGACGTGCTCGACCCGGACGCCAAGTTCGCCGCGACCGCCCTGGCCCGCGAGGTCTGACCTACACGTGGTCGCGCCAGGAGTGCTGGGGTTCGTACCCCAGCACCCGGCGCGCCTTGTCGATCGACAGCAGCGTCTCGTGCTCGCCGAGCTCCTTGCGCACCTCCACGCCCGGGTACACCTCCGCCATCAGCGACGCCGACGAGCGGGTCATCACCGTGTCGGCGTTCGCCACGACGCACACCTCGACACCCGGCCCCTCGCGGTGCAGCGCCAGCCGCACGGCCTGCGCGCCGTCGCGGGCGTCGACGTAGCCCCACAGGTTCCACTTGCGCAGCGCCGGGTCCGCGTCGAACGACGGGAACCTCGCGTAGTCCTCGACGTGCATGACGTTCGAGAACCGCAGCCCCGTCATCGTCAGGTCGGGCACCCAGCGGCAGAAGTGCCGGGCCATCTCCTCCTCGAGGGACTTCACCAGCGAGTACGTCGACTCCGGCCGGACCGCGTACTCCTCGTCCAGCGGCGCGTACGGCGGGGGAGCGGCCTCGAAGGGCAGGCCCAGCACCGTCTCGCTGGAGGCCCACACCACCTGCTTGATCCCCGCCGCGCGCGCGGCGTCGAAGACGTTCCACGTCGCCGCGGAGTTGTTCCGGAACGTCGTCGCGTTCGGGGCCAGCCCCGGCGCCGGGATCGCGGCCAGGTGGACGACGGCGTCGAAGGGGCCCCCGCGCTCCTCGATCCGCCCCGTCAGCGCCTCGGTGACCTGGCCGTGGTCGGACAGGTCGATCCGCACGAACTGCGCGTCGTCGCGGTCGCTCAGGCCGGGCGGCGGGGTCTGGTCCAGGGCCAGCACCGACCAGCCGTGGTCGAGCAGGTCGCGCAGGACCACGCGGCCGAGCTTGCCGGCCGCCCCGGTCAGCGCGACGCGGGGTTGAGCAGCAGACACCAGTGTCCTCCAGGGTTCGTCAGTCGTCGTCGGCGATCACGCGGATCGCCTGGGTGTCGACGCCGAGCACGGCTCGCTCGTCGGGTTTGCCCGGCAGCACGCCGGTGACGTAGGAGTGCACCGCCTCCTCCAGCCCCACGTCACGGCTGGCCTTCTCGGACAGGTACCACCGGTGCTCGAGCACCTCGTGGAACAGTTCCGCGGCCTCCATGCGGCCGCGCAGCTCGCGGGGCACCGCCCGCTGCACGGGTTCGAACACGTCCGCGACCCAGTCGTGCGCGACGATCTCCTCGTCCTCGCCCTGCCGGTCCTTCGCCGCGGTGTAGGAGTCCAGGTCGTTGAGCAGCCGGCGCGCCTGGTTCTCCTCCGCGTCCAGGCCCGTCAGCCGGAGCAGGCGCCGGGAGTGGTGACCGGCGTCGACGACCTTCGGCTCGATGCGGACCGTCGTGCCGTCGATGTCGGTGGTGATGGCCAGCTCGCCGACGTCGAACCCCAGGTCGTTCAGGCGCCGGATGCGGGCCTCGACGCGCCAGCGCTCACCCCGCTCGAAGGACTCCGGCTCCGTCAGCTCCACCCACAGCGCCTCGTACCGGGAGACGATGCGGTCCGCGATCGCGAGGACCTCGTCCATGTCGGCGTCGAGGGCCTCGGAGGCCACGACGTCCATGAGCTCGCCCGCGATGTTGGTGCGGGCCAGGTCCAGGTCGTACGCCCGCTGCCCCGTGGACAGCTCGTCGTACAGCTCGCCGGTCTCGGCGTCGACGAGGTACGCCGCGAAGGCCCCCGCGTCGCGCCGGAACAGCGCGTTCGACAGCGACACGTCGCCCCAGTAGAAACCCGTCAGGTGCAGCTTCACGAGCAGCACGGCCAGCGCGTCGACGGCCCGCTTGGCGGTGTCCGGGCGCAGCATCTGGCTGTACAGCGCGCGGTAGGGCAGCGAGTACTGCAGGTGGCGCGTGACGAGCACCGCGTTCAGCGGTTCGCCGTGGCGGTCGACGCGGCCGGTGATGACCGCCACGGGCGCCACCGACGGCACCTCGAGCCGGTTCAGCAGCCGCAGCATCCGGTACTCGCGGTGCGCGATCGGCGCGTTCGTCTCCTTGACCGCCAGCACCCGGTTGCCCAGCTTCACGAACCGGACGACGTGCCGGGAGATGCCTCGCGGCAGCGCGGCCAGGTGCTCCTGCGGCCACTCCTCCAGGGGGATGTCCCACGGCAGGTCGAGGAGCTGGGGGTAGGGGCGCGCCGCGGTGATCTGCAGCGACGCCGCCGTCTCGGTGCTCACGCGCCCATCCTCTCAGGCGGGGACGACGAGAGGGCCGCCACTCCCGGGGGGAGTGACGACCCTCTCGCTCGGACGGTCAGGACGACGATCGGCGCGTCAGGCGCCGATGCGCTGCCCGCTGGTGACGTCGAACAGGTGGACGTGGCCCTGCTTCGGCGTGAAGTGGACCGTCGAGCCCTTCTCCGGGGGACGGCGGCCGTCGACGCGCGCGATGACCTGGTGCGACTCCCCGCCCGGCTGGGCCAGCGAACCGTAGATGTAGGCGTCGGCGCCGAGCTCCTCGACGACCTCCACCTGCACGGGCAGACCCGCGGTCGACAGCTCCAGGTCCTCCGGACGGACACCCAGGGTGACCTTGCTGCCGGTGCCGGCGAGGAGGCTGCGCTCCACCGGGTGGACCGTGTCGCCGAAGCGCAGACCGCCGTCGGTGGCGTCCAGCGTCAGCAGGTTCATGGCGGGGGAGCCGATGAAGCCGGCGACGAAGACGTTGTTCGGGTGGTCGTACATGCGGCGCGGGGTGTCGACCTGCTGCAGCAGACCGTCCTTGAGGACCGCGACGCGGTCACCCATCGTCATGGCCTCGACCTGGTCGTGGGTGACGTAGACCGTCGTGACGCCCAGGCGGCGCTGCAGCGAGGCGATCTGCGTGCGCGTCTGCACGCGCAGCTTGGCGTCGAGGTTCGACAGCGGCTCGTCCATGAGGAAGACCTGCGGCTGGCGGACGATCGCGCGGCCCATGGCGACGCGCTGGCGCTGACCACCGGAGAGGGCCTTGGGCTTGCGGGTCAGGTACTGCTCCAGGTCCAGGATCTTCGCCGCCTCCTGCACGCGGCGCTTGATCTCGTCCTTCGGCGTGCCGGCGATCTTGAGCGCGAAGCCCATGTTGTCGGCGACCGTCATGTGCGGGTAGAGCGCGTAGTTCTGGAACACCATCGCGATGTCGCGGTCCTTCGGGGGGACCGTCGTGACGTCGCGGTCACCGATGAGGATGCGTCCGCCGTTGACGTCCTCGAGACCGGCGAGCATGCGCAGGGAGGTGGACTTGCCGCAGCCGGAGGGGCCGACGAGGACGAGGAACTCGCCGTCCTCGATGTGCAGGTCCAGGGCGTCCACCGCGGGCTTGTCGCCGCCGGGGTAGATGCGCGTCGCCTTGTCGAACGTGACCGTAGCCATCGTCGTGTGTCCTTCCACCGGCAGGTACGTGCCGGACGATCCGTCGTGGAATGGGTGTCTTCAGTTGTCCACCGCACCACTGCATCGCTGCACCGTTGCGCGCGGTCCCCCGGACTATGCACGACGATCGGGGATGCGGCAAGGGTGTCGCCGGGATGTCGGCGGGCCCGCGCGGTGTTGCACACCGTGGGACGCCGCGCGGGTGCGGCGTCCGGGGGACAGCTGGCGCCCTGGTCGTCGGCTCCCCCGAACGTGGAGGACACTGATCCCTGTGGACCTGGAAGAGACCAAGCTGCCCGGCGTGGGGCTGCGGCACGACTTCACCACCGCCCGCGGCCGCCGCATCGGCGTCATCTCGACCCGCGGCGGCGAGCGGGAGCTGCTCGTCTACTCCCAAGACGACCCCGACGCCTGCCACGCCGTCGTCGACCTCGACGGCGACGAGGCCGAGGTGCTCGCCGAGCTGCTCGGGCAGCCGCGCGTCATCGAGCGGCTGGCCCGCCTGCGCGAGCAGATCGAGGGCCTGGCCACCGAGGGCATCTACCTCGAGGACGGCTCGCCGTTCGTCGGCCGGACCCTGGCCGACGCCGCCGTCCGCAGCCGCACCGGGGCCTCCGTCGTGGCCCTCGTGCGCAACGGCGAGGTCGTCCCCTCGCCCGCGCCGTCCCAGCGGTTCCGCTCCGGTGACAAGATCGTCGTCGTGGGCACCCAGGAGGGCGTGCGCGCCACCGCCGAGCTGCTCGCCCACGGCTGACGCCCGCTGACGGAAGGACGGAACTCGACAGGTGCACACCGCTGCTCTGCTCATCGAGCTCGGTGCGATCATCTTCGGGCTCGGTCTCGTCGGTCGCCTCGCCGGGCGCCTGGGGATCTCCCCGGTGCCGCTCTACCTGCTCGCCGGCCTCGCGTTCGGCGCCGGCGGCGTCGTCCCGCTGAACGCCCCCGAGGGCTTCCTCGAGGCGGCCTCCGAGATCGGCGTCGTCATGCTCCTGCTGCTGCTGGGGCTGGAGTACTCCGCCGGCGACCTGCTGGGCAACCTGCGCCGGCAGGCCCCCGTCGGGGTGCTCGACCTGTTCCTCAACGGCCTGCCCGGCGCCGCCGCCGGGCTCCTGCTGGGCTTCGGGCCCGTCGGCGCCCTGGCGATGTTCGGCATCACCGCCGTCAGCTCCTCCGGCATCGTGGCCAAGGTGCTCGCCGACCTGGGCCGGCTGGGCAACCGCGAGACCCCCTCCGTCCTGGGCATCCTCGTCCTGGAGGACCTCGGCATGGCGGTCTACCTGCCGATCCTCACCGCGGTCCTGGCCGCCTCGGGGGTCTGGGAGGCCACCGGGTCGGTCCTCATCGCCCTGGCCTGCCTCGCCGTGGCCCTCGTCGTGGCCCTGCGCTGGGGGCGCTTCGTGTCGAAGTTCGTCTCCGCCGGGTCCAGCGAGGTCACGCTGCTGCGCGTCCTGGGCCTGGCCCTCCTGGTCGCCGGGGTCGCCGAGCGGCTCCACGTCTCCGCCGCCGTCGGGGCGTTCCTGCTGGGCATCAGCCTCGCCAGCGACCTGGAGGAGGAGACCCACCACCGCCTCGAACCGCTGCGCGACCTGTTCGCGGCCGTCTTCTTCGTCTCCTTCGGCCTGTCCACCGACCCCGGCTCGCTGCCGCCGGTGCTGCTGCCCGCGCTGGGCCTCGTCGTCGTCGGCGTCCTCACCAAGCTCGTCACCGGCTGGGTCGCGGCGAAGCGGGCCGGCATCGCCGTCCCCGGCCGCGTCCGCGCCGGCGCCGCGCTCATCCCGCGCGGGGAGTTCTCCATCGTCATCGCGGGCCTGGCCACGGCCGCCGGGGTCGACGCCCGGCTCGCGGCGCTCGCCGCCGCCTACGTCCTGGCCATGGCCGTCCTGGGGCCGGTGCTGGCGCGCTTCGCCGACCCCTGGGCGCGGGCCTGGGTCCGCCGGCAGCGCGAGCGCGCGGCCACCACCGCCCGCTGACCCCTCACCGCCCGGTGCGCCGCGGGGGCGTTCCCGCGCGCCCGCCCGATCTCCCCGGTCACCGTCGCGGAGACGGGTTGACACCCCAAACATCAGACGAATAGCGTCGGCGAACACACCACCCCCTGCTGCACTCAACGAGGAGGCACAGTGTTCGTGCTCGTGGCGGGCCGAAGCGTCGAGAGGGTTCGGCGAGCCGCCCCCTCCCGATGGCGACGTCAGGTCATTGATCAGATGACTGACGGCGACGGCAGGGGTCGTCCGTGGCGCTGACCCCGCTGCGGCCGACGGCGGTCGCCCGCGCGGCGGACACCGGCACCCGCGGCCGCTCGGCGGCCCGGCGCAGCCTGCGCCGGCACTGGCAGCTCTACGTCATGCTCGCCGTGCCGCTGCTGTGGTTCGTCGTCTTCAAGTACGTCCCGATGGTCAACGCCGTCATCGCCTTCAAGCAGTACAACGTCGTCGACGGCATCTGGGGCAGCGACTGGGTCGGCCTGGCCAACTTCCAGCGCTTCTTCGACAACCCGGTCTTCGGCCGCATCGTCTCCAACACGTTCATCCTGTCGGTCTACGCCGTGCTGGCCGGCTTCCCGGTGCCGATCGTCCTGGCGCTGGCCATCAACGAGGTGCGGCTGCGCTTCTTCGCCCGCACCGTCCAGCTCGTCACCTACGCGCCGTTCTTCATCTCCACGGTGATCATCGTCTCGATGACGATCCTCGTGCTCTCCCCGCGCATCGGGCTGCTCTCGGACGTCTTCGGCTTCTTCGGCGCCGACCAGCCCAACGTGCTGGGCGACCCGAACGCCTTCCGGCACGTCTACGTCTGGACCGACGTGTGGCAGACGGCCGGGTACTCGGCGGTCATCTACCTCGCCGCCCTGGCCGGCATCGACCCCACGCTCTACGAGGCGGCCCGGGTCGACGGGGCCAACCGGCTGCAGAAGATCATCGCCGTCGACCTGCCCGGCATCGCGCCCACCGCCGTGATCATCCTCATCCTCGGCGTCGGCAACGTCATGTCGCTGGGCTTCGAGAAGGCCTTCCTGCTGCAGAACCCGCTGAACCTGTCGCAGTCGGAAGTCATCGCGACCTACACGTACAAGGTCGGCCTCATCAACGCCGACTTCAGCCTCGCCAGTGCCATCGGCCTGTTCAACTCCGCCATCAACCTCGTGCTGCTGGTGACGGTCAACCGGGTCGCCAGACGAGTCACCGGGAGTGGTCTGTGGTGAGCGGGACGACGCGGTCCTCGACGTCCGGGACGCCCGGGACGTCCCCGACCCGGCAGCGGTCCGCGGGCCGGCCGGGGCGGTCCTCGGGCCAGGTGCGCCGGGCGCGGCAGGTGAAGGACCCCGCGGTCGACCGCGTGTTCATGGTGGGGGTCTACGTCCTGCTGGTCACCGCGCTCGTCGTGGTCCTGGTGCCGCTGCTGTACATCCTCGCCAGCTCCCTCAGCTCCCCGGCGGCCGTCTCGGCCGGGCGGGTGTTCCTGTGGCCGGTGGACTTCAGCCTGCGCGGCTACCAGGTGGCCCTGAGCAACTCGGCGATCGTCACCGGCTTCCTCAACTCGCTCTTCTACACCGTCGTCGGCGCGGCCATCAGCGTGACCCTGACGATCATGATCGCCTACCCGCTGTCCATCCCCGACCTGTGGGGACGCAAGGCGATCACCAAGTTCGTCGTGTTCACCATGCTCTTCGCCGGCGGCATCATCCCCACCTACCTCGTCGTGCAGGCCCTCGGCCTGCTCGACACCCGCGGCGCGCTGCTGCTGCCGCAGGCCATCGGCGTCTGGCAGGTCATCATCGCCGTCGCCTTCCTGCGCTCCTCCATCCCCGACGAGCTGCACGAGGCCGCGCAGCTCGACGGGGCCAGCGACCTGCGCATCCTGTTCACCGTCGTCCTGCCGCTGGCCAAACCGCTCATCGCCGTCATCGCCCTCATGTACGGCATCGCGCAGTGGAACTCCTACTTCGACGCGCTGCTGTACCTGCGCGACCCCGACCTGGCCCCGCTGCAGATCGTCCTGCGCAACATCCTCATCCTCAACACCTCCGGCGGCAGCACCGACGCCGCCGCGATGATGGAGCGCCAGCAGCTGGCCAACCTGCTGAAGTACTCCCTCATCGTCATCGCGACCGTCCCGCTGCTGCTCGTCTACCCGTTCGTGGCGCGCTACTTCACGAAGGGCATCCTCGTCGGCGCGGTCAAGGGCTGACCCGGCACCCGCCCCCTGCTCGTCCCACCACCGCCGGCGACACGGTCGTCGCCGCCCACCGAAGGGATCCCCATGTCCGCACGACGACGTCCCCGCGCCCTGGCCCTGGCCCTGGCCGCGCTCACCCTCTTCGCCACGTCCTGCTCGTCGGGGGAGGACGCGGGGGAGGACGCGCAGAAGCTGACGATCTTCGCCGCCCAGGGACCGGACACCGACCTGGCCACGAACTCGTTCAGCAAGGAGATGGAGAAGCTCACCGGCACCACGTTCGAGTGGCAGACGACGACCTGGGACGGCACCACGGCCGCCGAGGCGCGGCGCATCCAGCTCGCCGGCGGGGACTACCCCGAGGTGTTCCTCATGGTGCCGTGGGTCGACCAGTTCTCCCAGCAGGACCTGCTGCGCTACGGCCAGCAGGGCGTCCTGCAGCCGCTGAACGACCTCATCGAGGAGCACGCGCCGAACATCAAGGAGACGTTCGCCGAGAACCCCGACTACGCGAAGCTCGCCACCGCGCCCGACGGCAAGATCTGGGGCCTGCCGCAGTGGAACGACTGCTACCACTGCTCCTACCAGGCCAAGCTGTGGATCAACACCGCCTGGCTGGACAAGCTGGGGCTGAAGATGCCCACCACCACCGACGAGTTCTACGACGTCATGGTGGCCTTCAAGACCCAGGACCCCAACGGCAACGGCCAGGCCGACGAGATCCCGCTGACCTCCAGCGTCGACGACCTGCTGCTGCCGTACTTCGTCAACGCCTTCCTCTACGACCCCCAGGGCAGCGGGACCTACCTCTCCACCCTGGCGCTGCAGGACGGGAAGGTGACCCTGCAGGCCCGGCAGGACGCCTACCGCGAGGCCCTGGCCTACATGGCGAAGCTGTACGCCGCCGGCCTCATCGACCCCGCCGCCTTCACCCAGAACCGCGACGCCCTCATCGCCAAGGGCGACAACGCCGAAGCGCCGCTCGTGGGCGCCGCGACGGCCCTGCACCCGAACATCTTCGTCACCACCGGGCAGGACGACGGGCGCGACGAGGCGTACCAGGCGGTGCCGCCGCTCAAGGGTCCCGACGGCGTGCAGTTCGCCTCCTACAACCTGCCCAGCATGCCGGGGGCCACCTTCGCCGTCACGAACAAGGCCAGCGAGGACGAGCAGGTGGCGGCCGTCAAGATGATCGACTACATGTTCCCCCAGGACCAGCACGCCCGCGCCGAGTTCGGCATCGAGGGCAAGGACTGGTTCAAGCCCGAGCCGGGGGAGGTCGCCCTCGACGAGAGCCTCACCCCGTTCGCCCGCGTCCCCGAGGCCGACCCGAACGTGAAACCCGCCAACGACGGCTGGGGCCCGCTGGCGCAGTACAACTCCAACGCCGACTTCCGCAACGGCCAGGTGCAGCCCGCCGACGGGTACGAGCGCAAGCTGTTCGAGGCCAGCAAGCTCTACGAGCCGTACGTGCCGCAGGACCAGGTCTTCCCGTACTGGTCGGTCTGGGTGCCGCAGGAGGAGTCGGCCGAGGTGGCCGAGCTCACCACCAACATCCAGAACCTCGTCAGTCAGGCCAGCGCCGAGTTCGTCACCGGTACCCGGGACGTCGACGACGACGCGGCGTGGGCGTCCTACGTCGACGAGCTGGACAGCACCGGCCTGGCCCGCTACCTGGAGATCCAGCAGAAGGCGTACGACGCCACCAAGTGACCCACCGACCGCCGCACCGATCCCGGAGAGACATGACCCGCCTGCCCAGCCCCCGGCACGTCATCGCCTGCGACCGCCCCGCCACCCGCTTCGCCGACGCGTTCCTGCTGGGGGACGGGCGGCTGGGGGCGACCGTCGCCGGGGGCGTCGGGGCGGAGACCTTCGACCTCAACGTGGACACCCTGTGGTCCGGAGGGCCGATCGGGCTCCGCGACGACGCCGGTGCCGCGCACGTCCTGCCCGCCCTGCGCGAGGCCGTCGCCGCCGGGGACCACCACCGCGCCGACGAGCTGGCCGTGCAGCTGCACGCCCCCGGCTGGACGGAGTCCTACCAGCCCGTCGGTCGGCTGGCCTGGCACCACGACCCCGGCGCTGACCCCGGCGCTGATCCGGGGGCGGGGACCGGGGAGGTGGAGGGGTACGTCCGCGACCTGGACCTGTCCCGCGCCGTGGCCGGCACCCGGTACTCCCGCGCCGGCGTCGAGCGCACCGTCGAGGCGTTCGTCGCCCCCGGCGTCAGCGCCCTCGTCGCCCTCGCGCCGCGGACGGGCACGGACCTGCCCGCGGTGGAGTTCACCAGCCCGCACCCGCTGCTGCTGCAACGGGTCGAGGAGGTCCCCGGCGGCACCCTGCTGCTGGCCGCGGGCCGCGTCCCGGCGACGGTGGTGCCCAACTACGTCCCCTCCGACGACCCGGTCCGCTACGCCGACGACGACCCCGCCGCCGACGGCACCGTCGCGCGCGGCGGAGGTTTCGCCGTCGCCGCGCTCGTGCACGCGGACGGTGACGGCGCGACCGCCCGGCTGACGGCCACCGTCGTCACCGGGTTCCGCGGCTGGCGGGAACGACCGCTCGCCGACGTCGAGCTGCTGGCGCGACGGGCGCGCGAGCAGGTCCTGGCCGCGGCGGACGTCCCGGCCGCGCAGCTGCGCGAGCGCACCGCGGCCGAGCACCGCCGGTTCTTCGCCCGGGTGGACCTGGACCTGACGGCCGCGCCGGGTCACGAGCAGGACGTCGCCGTGGCCCAGCAGGTCTTCGACCTCGGCCGCTACCTGCTCGTGGCCTCCTCCCGGCCCGGCACGCAGGCCGCGAACCTGCAGGGCATCTGGAACGTCGACGTCCGCCCCGGCTGGAGCAGCAACTACACGACGAACATCAACGCCACCATGAACTACTGGGCGGCCGAGACGACCGGCGTGGCCGAGCTGCACCGCCCGCTGCTGGAACTGGCCCGCGACCTGGCCGAGGCGGGGCGCGAGACGGCCCGGCTGGACTACGGCGCGCGCGGGGCGGTCGTGCACCACAACACCGACGTCTGGCGGTTCACCCGCGCGGTGAACGGGCGCCCGCTGTGGTCGAACTGGCCCTCGGCGCTGCCGTGGCTGGCGGCCCACGCGTTCGACCACCTCGACTTCGGTTCCGCCGCCGACGACGTCCTGGGGCAGGTGGCCCTGCCGGTGCACCGCGCGGCCGCGGCCGCCGCCCTGGACCTGCTCGTGGAGGACGCCGCCACCGGTCTGCTGCTGCCCAGCCCCTCCACGTCGCCGGAGAACACGTTCCTGCTGCCCGACGGGTCGCAGGCCGCCGTCACGGCCGGGTCGACGATGGACCGCGAGCTGACCCGCGAGGTGTTCACCCACTACCTGGAACTGCTGGAGCGGGCCGGGTCCGCCGGGGACGAGGACGTGGCGCTGGCCGCCGAGGTGCGCGCGGCGCTGGCGCGGCTGGCCGAGCCGGCCGTCGTCGACGGCGTCCTGCAGGAGTGGGGCCCGGGCCTGGTCTCGGCCGAACCCGGGCACCGGCACGTCTCGCACCTGTACGGCGTGTTCCCCGGGACGAGCACCACCCGCCGCCGCACCCCCGAGCGGCTCGACGCCGCCCGCCGGGCCCTGGAGGGGCGGCTCAGCCACGGCGGCGGCCACACCGGCTGGAGCCGGTCGTGGGTCGTGTGCCTGGCGGCCCGGTTCGGCGACGGCGCCGCCGCCGAGGAGCACCTGCGCGTCCTCGTCGCCGACCTCATGTCGGAGTCCCTGCTCGACCTGCACCCGCACAGCGACTGGCCGGGCGGGGCGATCTTCCAGATCGACGGCAACTTCGGCGCCGTCGCCGGCATCGCCGAGACCCTGCTGCAGGGCCACGACGGGGCGCTGGACCTGCTGCCGGCGCTGCCCCCGGCGTGGGTGGCCGGGTCGGTGCGCGGGCTGCGCGCCCGCGGCGGGCACGTCGTGGACCTGACGTGGGCCGGTTCGGCGCTGACCCGCGCCCGCGTCGTCGCCGGCCGCGACGGCGAGCTGGCCGTCCGCGTCCACGGCGTCCCCGTCACCGTCACGACCGCCGACGGCGAACCCGTCGCGAAGGGCGGGGACGAGGACCTCGCGTGGACCGCCCGCGCCGGGGCCGAGTACCTCGTCGAGGCCACCCGCTAGCCCGGAAGTGCTTGATCACCGAAGTGCTTGATCACCGAAGTGCTTGATCACCGAATGCTTGATCACCGCGAGGAACCCCCACGGTGATCAAGCACTCTCGTGATCAAGCACTCTCGTGATCAAGCACTCTCGTGATCAAGCACTCTCGTGATCGAGCACGCCGCTCCGTCAGCGGGCGAGCCAGCCCCCGTCGGCGGCCAGCACGACGCCGTGGACGTAGTCGGCCGCGGGGCTGGCCAGGAACACGACGGGGCCCGCGACGTCCTCGGGGGTGGCCCAGCGCCCGGCGGGGATGCGTTCCAGGAGGGCGCGGGAGCGGTCGGGGTCGGCGCGCAGCGCGGCGGTGTTGTCGGTGACGACGTACCCGGGGGCGACGGCGTTGACGTTCACCCCGCGCGGGGCCCACTCGTTGGCCAGGGCGCGGGTCAGGCCCGCGACGGCGTGCTTGGAGGCGGTGTACCCCGGCACGTTGATCCCGCCCTGGAAGCTCAGCAGCGACGCGGTGAAGACGACCTTGCCCCGGCCGCGGGCCAGCATCGTCGCCCCGACGCGCTGGGTCAGCGCGAACTGGCTCGTGAGGTTGACCTGGACGACGTGGTCGAAGTCGGCCTGGGGGTGCTCGGCGGCCGGGGCGCGGCGGATCGTGCCGGCGTTGTTGACGAGCACGTCCACCTCCCGCTGCGCGAGGGCGTCCCCGAGCGCGGCCACGGCGGCCGGGTCGGCGAAGTCGCAGCCCAGCGCCTCGTACCGCCGGCCCGCGGCGCGCACGTCGTCGGCGACCCCGCCCTCCGGGGGAGCGGTGGCGACGCCGATCACGTCGGCCCCGGCGGCGGCCAGGGCCACCGCGCAGGCGCGCCCGATGCCGCGGCTGGCGCCGGTGACGACGGCGAGGCGCCCCGTCAGGTCGAAGGGGCCGCTCACGCGCCGCCCCGGGCCGGGCGGCAGTCCACGAGCACCTTGACCGCCCCGCCGTCGGCGAGCGCCGCGAAGGCCTCGTCGACGCGGGCCAGCGGCAGGACGTGCGAGACGAGCGCGGCGACGGGCAGTTCGCCGCCGGCGACGAGCCGCACGGCCTCCTCCACGTCGCGGCGCTCGTACAGGCGCGCGCCGAGCAGTTCCAGCTCGCGCCAGAAGAAGGGGTGCAGGTCGACCTCGCGGGGCGCGGCGTGGATGCCGACCAGGCACAGGCGCCCGCGGACGGCGAGGGCGCCGATCGCGGCGTCCAGGCCGGGCGCGGACCCGGAGACCTCGAAGGCGACGGCGGCCCCGGCCCCGCCGGTGCGCTCGCGGGTGAGGGCGGCGAGGTCCTGGGCCAGCGGGTCGACGACCTCCAGGCCGAGGGTCGCGGCCAGCTCCCGGCGGGTGGCGTCGGGTTCGGACAGGACGACCTCGGCGCCGGCCCGCCGGGCGACGAGGGCGATGAGCAGGCCGACGGGGCCGCCGCCGACGACGGCGGCGAACTCCCCGGGGGCCAGGCGGGAGCGGCGCACGTCGTGGACGGCGACGGAGGTCGGTTCGAGCAGCGCCGCGTCGCGCGGTTCGGTGCCGTCGGGGACGCGGACGAGGGTGTGCTCGGGGACGACCCAGTGCTCGGCGAGGGCGCCGGGGGAGTCGATGCCGAGGAAGTCGAGGTGGTCGCACACGTGGGGGAACCCGTTGCGGCAGGTGGCGCACGTGCCGTCGGGGCGCAGCGGGACGACGGTGACGAGGTCGCCCGCGGACCACCCCGTCACGCCCGGCCCGAGGGCGCTGACGGTGCCGACGGTCTCGTGCCCGATGACGGCGGGCGTGCTGACCCGGGCGTCCATGTGGCCGGCGGCGATGTGCAGGTCGGTGCCGCAGATGCCGGTGAACAGGGGGGCGACCTCGACCTCGCCGGGGCCGGGGGAGCGGCGCTCGACGCGGTCGGCGCGCACGTCCCCGGCGCGGTGGTACCGGGCGGCGAGGTGGGTGGTGAGCTGCGTGGTGGTGCTCACGCCAGGATCCCCTCCACGGCGACGGCCTGCGGGGCGCGGCGGGCGACCCACACGGGCCCGTCGGGGAAGGTGTGCTCGGCGATGGAGGCCGCCAGCATCTGCCCGCCCCCGCCGGGGGCCAGCGGCGCCCGGTAGCGGCCGTTCTCCAGCTGCACGGGCGTGACGAAGTGCTCGTGCAGGTGGTCGACGTGCTCGACGACGCGGTCGGTCCAGGTCCCCGAGACGCTGACGTAGTCGGCCATCGACAGGTGCTGCACCATCTCGCACAGCCCCACCCCGCCGGCGTGCGGGCAGACGGGGACGCCGTGGTGGGCGGCCAGCAGCAGGATCGCGAGGTTCTCGTTGACGCCGGCGACGCGCGCGGCGTCGATCTGCACGACGTCCACCGCGCCGGCTTGCAGGAGCTGCTTGAACACGACGCGGTTGGCGACGTGCTCGCCGGTGGCGACCTTGACGGGGTGCAGCGCCCGGCGGACCGTCGCGTGCCCCAGGACGTCGTCGGGGCTGGTGGGTTCCTCGATCCAGTAGGGGTCGAAGGGGGCCAGCGCCCGCATCCAGGTGATGGCCTCGCCGACGTCCCAGCGCTGGTTGGCGTCCACGGCGATGCGCACGCCGTCGCCGACGGCGGCGCGGGCGACCTGCATGCGGCGCACGTCGTCGAGCAGGTCGGCGCCGACCTTGAGCTTGATCTGGGTGAACCCGTCGGCGACGGCCTGCTTGGCCAGCCGTTCCAGCTTCTCGTCGGAGTAGCCCAGCCAGCCGGGGGTGGTGGTGTAGGCGGGGTACCCGCGGCGCAGCAGCTCCTGCTCGCGCTCGGCGCGGCCGGGCACGGCGCGCCGCAGCAGGGTCAGGGCCTCGCGCTGGGTCATGGCGTCGGTGAGCCAGCGGAAGTCGACGAGGGAGACGACCTCCTCGGGGTCCAGGTGCGCCAGCAGCCGCCACAGCGGCTGGCCGGCACGCTTGGCGCGCAGGTCCCAGGCGGCGTTGAGGACGGCGCCGACGGCCATCTGCACGACGCCCTTCTCCGGGCCGAGCCAGCGCAGCTGCGGTTCGTGCACCATCTCCTTGGAGAACGCGCCGAGGTCGCCGAGGACGTCGTCGACGCGGCGGCCGACGACGAAGGGCGCCAGGGCGCGGATCGCCGCGGTCTGCAGGTCGTTGCCGCGGCCGGTGGTGAAGGCCAGGGCGTGCCCCTCGTGCCCGTCGCCGGCGTCGGTGCGCAGGACGGCGTAGGCGGCCGAGTAGTCCGGCTCGGGGTTCATCGCGTCCGAGCCGTCGAGGTGCTCGGAGGTGGGGAACCGGACGTCGTGGACGTCCAGGCTGGTGAACACGGCGGGACGGGTCGACAAGGTTCCTCCAGGCATCTGACGATTCCCCTCACCGCGTGGCGGGGTGGCGGGGTGGTCGCGAGGCGGGTCCGCCGGGACGGGTGCGGGGGGGGTGCGGGGCGGCCACGGTGCCGTCCGCGCGGGTGGTGCGGGGTCTGGGTGGGGGGCTCTCCGGTTCCCGGCTCGTGGGCTGAGCTGCTGGCGTCGAACCTAACCGGCGCAGACATCAGATGTCTAGGGTGCGGGCGGTCGGGGCAGAATGAGCTCGCCGCCGGGACGCCGTGCCCCGGCGCGGGGGAGCAGGGGGTGGGTGTGGCCGCACCGCTGACGGAGGCCGCCATCGAGCGCATCCGCGAGCTGGTCCGTCGCGGGGACCTGCGCCCCGGGCAGCGCCTGCCGGCCGAGGCGGCCCTGTCCGAGCAGCTCGGCGTCTCCCGCTCCGGGCTGCGCGAGGCCGTCCGCGCCCTGGCCACCGCCGGGGTCCTGGAGGTGCGCCGCGGCGACGGCACCTACGTCACCAGCCTCACCCCCGACCTGCTGTTCACCGGGATCGGCGAAGCCGTCGACCTCATGGCCGACGAGCACCTGCTGGCCGTCATGGAGTGCCGCCGGCTCATCGAGCCGCAGGCCACCGCCCTGGCCGCGGCCCGCGCCGACGCCGACGCCCTGGAGCTGGTCGCCCACCACCTGCGCTGCATGGAGGAGGCCGCCGACGAGGAGACCCTCGTCGCCCACGACGAGCAGTTCCACGGGGCCGTCGCCGCCGCCAGCGGCAACGACGCGCTCGCCGCGATCCTGCGCGGCATCTCCGGGGCCACCGTGCGCGCCCGCGTCTGGCGGGCCCTGACCGTCGCCGACTCCCGCCAGCGCACCATCGCCGAGCACGCGGCCATCCACGCCGCGGTGCGCGACGGGGACCGCGAGCGCGCCCACGCCGCGGCCCTGCTGCACGTGGCGAACGTCGAGGCCTGGCTGCGCACGACGCTGCAGCACTGACCCGCCCGCCCCGGCCCCCGGTGGCGGTCCCCTCAGCCCCGCAGGTCCGCCAGGGCGTGCAGGAGCCGGGCCACCTCCACCGGCGAACCCACCCGCAGCGCCGCCGCGGTCGGGCCCTGCCCGACCTTCACCGTCACGTCCCCGTCGGCCGGCGACAGCGCCGCGAAGGCGTTCTCGTCGGTCACGTCGTCACCGGCGAACAGCACCGCCGCCACGGGCCGGCCCTCGCCCGAGAGCCGCTCGCGCAGCCGCAGCAGCCCCGCGCCCTTGCCCAGCTCCACCGCCCCCAGCTCGACGACCTCCTTGCCGCGCAGCGGGTGCACGCCCTCCCACCGCGCGGGCCCGGCCAGGGCCTGCTCGGTGGCCGCCTCGGCGTCCGGGCGCGAGGCCCGCCGGGTGTGCAGGACCGCCGACATCGGCTTGCGCTCCACGTGCACCCCGTCGCGGCCGGCGGCGATCCCGTCCAGGGCCGCCCCCAGCCGCTGCAGCAGGTCCTGCTGCCCGGCCGTCAGCGCCTGCCCGCCCGCGGCCCCCTCCAGGGAGCTCTGCGTGCCGTGCCCGCCGACGAGCACCACCCCCTCGGGGGGGTCCGCGCACGCGCGCAGGTCGTCCAGGTCGCGGCCGGAGACCAGCGCCACGTCCGTCGTGGTGACCAGCCGCTCCAGCGCCGCGACGGCCTCCGGCAGCGGCCGCGCCGCCGACGGCTCGTCGACGAGGGGGGACAGCACCCCGTCGAAGTCCAGCGCCACGAGCACCCGCGGCCGCGCCGCGAAGGCCCGCAGCGCGGCGTCCAGCTCGGCGTCCGGGGTGGTCCCGGGCCCGGTGGCGTTCACTCCCGGCCCGCCCCCGACCGCGACGCGTGCTCACCGAGGGCCTGCAGGAACGACGCCGCCCACCGCTGCACGTCGTGCTCGGCGACGCGCCGGCGCATCGACCGCATGCGGCGGCCGGACTCGCGCGAGGACATCCGCAGCGCCCGCAGCATCGTCCCCTTCAGCCCGTCGATGTCGTGCGGGTTGACCATGAGGGCCTGCCCCAGCTCGTCCGCGGCGCCGGTGAACTCGCTGAGCACCAGCACCCCGCGCTCGTCGTGGCGGGCCGCGACGTACTCCTTGGCGACGAGGTTCATGCCGTCGCGCAGCGCCGTCACCAGCATGACGTCCGCCGCGAGGAACAGCGCCGCCATCTCCTCCTTGCCGTAGGAGTGGTGCAGGTAGTGCACCGCGGTGTTCCCGATCGTCCCGTGGGTGCCGTTGACCCGCCCGACCGTCACCTCGACGTCCTGGCGCAGCTGGATGTACTGCTCGACGCGCTCGCGCGACGGCGTCGCCACCTGGATGAGGGAGGCCTCCTCGACCTTGACCGCGCCGTCGTCGAGCAGCTCCTCGAACGCCTTGAGCCGGTGCAGGATCCCCTTGGTGTAGTCCAGCCGGTCCACCCCCAGCAGGACGTGCTCGGGGTTGCCCAGGTCGCGGCGGATCTCCGCCGCCCGCGCCTTGACGTCCTCGCGCTGGGCCAGCTCGTCCAGCGCGCCGAAGTCGATGGAGATGGGGAACGACGCGGCCCGCACCTCGCGGCCGCCCTCGTCGTCGAGCCGGATGCGGCCCGAGCGCGCCGGCAGGTTCGAGGCCCGGCGGCACGCGCGCGTGAAGTTGCTGGCGTCGGCCGCGCGCTGGAAACCGACCAGGTCCGCGCCCAGCAGCCCGTCGATGATCGCCTTGCGCCACGGCAGCTGCGCGAAGATCTCGAACGGCGGGAACGGGATGTGGTTGAAGAACCCGATGCGCAGGTCCGGCCGTCGCCGGCGCAGCATCCGCGGCACCAGCTGCAGCTGGTAGTCCTGCACCCAGACCGTCGCGCCCTCGGCGGCCTGCTCGGCCGCGGCCTCGGCGAACCGCTCGTTGACGCGCACGTACGCCTCCCACCAGCTGCGGTGGTAGCCCGGCGCCACGATCACGTCGTGGTACAGCGGCCACAGCGTGCCGTTGGAGAAGCCCTCGTAGTAGTCCTCGACCTCCTCCGCGGACAGGCCGATGGGGACGCAGCGCACGCCCTCGGCGTCGAACGGCTCCGGCGGCTCGCCGGGCGCACCGGCCCACCCGACCCACGCGCCGTCCTCGCGCTGCATCACCGGTTCCAGCGCGGTCACCAGACCACCGGGGCTGCGCCGCCACGACGTCGAACCGTCGGGCTCCTCCACGCGGTCCACCGGGAGCCGGTTGGCCACCACCACCAGGTCGTAATCGCCGGCCACGGGTGATCCTCCTCGGGGTAGCTGTGCGGCGACCCTATCGGTGACCGCGCGTGAGCACCCGCCGTGATCCCCACCGCGGGGCGTGAGCGCTCCGTCCCGCGGCGATCACGACCGTGTGAAGAGCCCGTGCGCGCCCCGGCGGGCGCGCCCGCCTGCCGTACCGTGGGGGCGTGGTCACCCCCTACCCGCACTCCGGCGGCGAGGCGCGCACGCGCGCCGTCGACACGGGCGCGGGTGGCCCCGGTCCCCGCCCGGACCTGCGGGTGGAGCCCACCCCCGCCCAGGACTGGCGCCCCCACCTGCACGCGCCCGCCCCCGGCGACCGGCTCGGCCCCTACCGCCTCGACCGCGAGATCGGCCAGGGCGGCATGGGCATCGTCTACCTCGGCCTCGACGACGAGCACCGCGCCGTCGCCCTGAAGGTCCTCAAACCGCACATCGCCGCCGACCCGCAGGCCCGCCAGCGGCTGGCCCGCGAGGTCGCCACCCTCGAACGGGTCCGCTCCCCGCGCGTGGCCGAGGTCCTCGCCGCCGACGTCGACGGCCAGTGGCCCCACCTCGTGACCCGCTACGTGCCCGGCCCGCCGCTGGAGACCGTCGTCCAGACGCGGGGACCGCTGCGCGGCAGCACCCTGCGCGACCTCGGCCACGGCCTGGCCGAGGCCCTGCACGCCATCCACGCCGCCGGCGTCGTGCACCGCGACCTCAAGCCCAGCAACGTCCTGCTCCTGGACGGCCTGCCCGTCGTCATCGACTTCGGCATCGCCCACGTCGCCGACGACGTCCGGCTCACCTCCACCGGCCTCGTCATGGGCACCCCCGGGTACCTCTCGCCGGAGGTCGTCGCCGGCGGGCTCGTGTCCCCGGCCACCGACTGGTGGGGCTGGGCCGCCACCGTCGCCTACGCCGCCAGCGGCCGCCCGCCCTTCGGCGGCGGCCCCATGGAGGTCGTCCTCGACCGCGTCCGCCGCGCCGACGTCGACCTGTCCGGGGTGCCCGCCGACCTGCGCGGGCCCATCCTCGCGGCGCTCGCGGTCAACCCGGCGCACCGCCCGCACCCCGAGGCGCTGCTGCGGGCCCTGGACGGCGCGACGACCGGCCCGCAGGCCCGCACCGACCACGCGGCCCGCACCACCGCGGTGCCCGCGCCCGCGGCCCCGCCGCAGCGGGCGCCGCGCTCGCGGTTCGAGTCGCTCATCGCCGACGAGGCGCCCGGCGGGACGGCGCAGCTGCCCGCCGTGCCGCCCGCCGGGCCCTCCGCCGAGTCCTCCGCCGAGGCGACCAGCGTGCTGCCGCCCGTCCGGCCGGCCCCGCCGACCGCCCCCTTCCCGCAGCCCGCCGCCCAGCGCCCGCCCGCCCAGCAGGCACCCCCCGGCTGGATCCCGCGCGTGCCGGGCCCCGGCCCGCAGCAGCCGGCCGCAGCCCAGCCCCACCCCCAGCACCCCGCGGGCCGGCCCGCCGAACCCGCGCCGCGCCTGGGCACCAACGGCGAACCCGCGCGCCCGCAACGGTCCTGGACGCTGCTCGCCGGGCTGCTCGCGCTGCTGGGGGTGTTCGCCGTGGCCCCGGCCGCCGGGGTCGTCCTCGCCGTCGCGGGCGCCACGCTCGCCCGCACCGTCGACCGCGCCGCGGCCGGGTTGTTCCGCCGGCGCTGGGAGGCCGGCCCGCGGTCCACCGACGCCCTCGCCGTGGGGGCCGCGACACCGTGGCACGCGCTGCGCGCGGCCCTGTCGACGGTGTTCGCCTCGATCATCCCGCTGCTCGTCGGGGTGAGCGTCGCCTTCATCCTCGGCACCTTCGGGCGGGGTTTCCTCGGCGGGTACGCCAGCCCGTGGACCCTGGCCCTCAGCGGCCTGGCCGGGACCCTCGTCGCCTGGCACGGTCCCGGCGGCCGGTCGCTGCAGCGGGGCACCCGGACCGCCGTCCGCAGCGTCCTGCGCGGTGAGCGGGAGACGGGCGTCGCGATCGGCGTCCTGCTGCTCGTCGCGTTCGCCGCGCTGCTCATGGTCCTGGGCGGGACGACGCCCGACTGGCGGCCGCTGAGCTCCTCACCGCTGACGTGGCTGAGCTGACGGGCCGCTGACGGGCGACCCGCCCTACAGGTAGCCGAACCGCATCGGTCCCGGCCCGCCGACCTCGCCGGGGTCCCGGTGCGCCCGCAGCTCGGGCAGGAGGTCGGCGACGGCACCCTCGTCGATCTCCAGCGCGGGCACCTCCGGCCGGCGGACCAGCAGTTCCAGGGCGTGCGGGATCCGCGCGGCGAGGACGGCCAGCAGCCGGTGCAGGCGCCGCTCGGTGGTCCGCAGCCCCTCCTCGTCGCGCGTCCCGCTGCCCGCGGCGAGCAGCCGCGCCGCGCTGGGGCGCAGGACGAGACGGGTCTCGGGCCGGACGCCGTCGACGGGCCACAGGCCCACGTCCTGCAGGACCTGCGGCCACAGCCGCTCGACGACGAGCAGTTCGCGCTCGAGGCGGGCGAACCCGGTGACGTGGACGACCTCCACGCGGTCCAGCAGCGGCGCGGGAACCGCGCCGAGGTCGTTCGCGGTCGCGATCCAGCACACCTCCGACAACGGCAGCGGGAGGTCCAGGTGGTCGTCGCGGAACTCCCCGCGACCGTCGAGGACCTCCAGGAGCGCGTCCGCGGGCCGGCCCTCGGACCCGCCGGGGCCGAGCTTGTCGACCTCGTCGAGCAGGATCACCGCGTCGCGCCGGCCCGCGCGCACCAGGGCCGTCGTCACCACCGAGGGCTGGGACCGCGCGTACGTCCGGGGGAAACCCCGCAGGGCCGTGCCGTCCGACTGCCCGGCCAGGCCGATCGTGCTGAAACCCGTGCCGGCGGCCCGGGCCAGTTCCCCGGCCAGCCGCGTCTTGCCGACCCCGGGCGGACCGACGAGCAGCATCGCCGTCCCCAGCCGGCCACCGGACCCCGAGCGCACCGCGGGGCGGTTGCGGAACGCCCGCAGCGCGGCGTGTTCCACGAACACCTGCCCGGCGTGACGCGCACCGCGGTGCCGGTGCAGCTCCCGGTCCACCGCCGCGCTGAGGTCCCGGTGCTCCCGCCACCCCTGCGGGGCGCGCAGCCAGGGGACGGAGGCCACGGTGCGCAGGTGCTGCACCTCCTCCCGCCACGCGCGGTCCCGGCGCGCGGGCAGGTCGTGCAGGAGCCGGCGCAACCGGTCGCCGACCTCCCCGGGGACGTCGGGGGAACCCAGGAGGGTGACGACCCGCCCGGCCAGGTCGTCGGGCACGTCCCGGGGCACACCCCCGGGAACGTCGAGCGGTGCGGGCGCGGTGGGTCGCGGTCGGTCCTCGGCGTCCATGGACGATGGTTCCACGGCCCGGCCGTCCGCGGAACCCGCGTCGACCGGGTCGTCAGCCCCGCAGGCCGTCAGCCCCGCAGGTCGTCAGCCCCGCAGGTCCGGGGTGCTCGCCCGCACCAGGACCTCGCCCTCGACGTGCTCGCGGCGGGCCGCGCCGCCGTCGGCGGAGTCGACCAGGGCGAACAACCGGCCGCCGATGTCGGTCAGGGGCAGGCGGACGGTGGTCAGCGCGGGGGCGATGTCGCGCAGGGTGGGGATGTCGTCGAAACCGGCCACGGCCAGGTCGCGCGGCACGTCCAGCCCGGCGTCCCGGGCCGCCGCGACGGCCCCCACCGCCATGACGTCGTTCGCCGCCAGCAGCACCGGGGGACGTCCTGCGGTGCGCGGCAACGGGTCGCGGGCCAGGAACTCCGCCACGCCGTCGTAGGCGCCGTCGCGGGTGAACGGGGCGCTCAGCCGGTGCACCGGCGCCAGGCCGTGGGCGGCCAGCCCCGCCAGGAACCCCTCGGCGCGCTCGCGGGCGGTCAGCAGGTCCCCGGGCCCCTCCAGCAGCAGGAACTCCCGGTACCCCAGGCCGACGACGGCCTCGGCCAGCCGCCGCGCGCCCCCGGCGTTGTCGACCAGCACGCTGTCGACCCCGAGGAGGTCCTGCGTGGCGGCGGCGACGATCCCGCCGCCGGCGCGGAACGCCTCGAGCTCGGCGCGCAGGGCGTCGGTGCTCGCGCCGTCGGCCCAGCGGGACCCGGCGAGGATCACCGCGCGCACCCGCTGGCGGCGCAGCGCGGCCACGTGCGCCACCTCGCGGGCGGCGTCGCCGCGGCTGACCGAGAGGGTCACGATGGCCCCCGAACCCTCGGCGGCGTTCATGACCCCCGCCGCCAGGGACGAGAAGTACGGGTCGGCGATGTCGTGGACGACGAGCCCGACGACGTCGGAACGGCCCCGCGCCATCGCCTGGGCCTGAGCGTTGGCGCTGTAGTCCAGCCGGGCCGCGGCGGCGTGCACGCGTTCGCGCAGCGCCTCCCCGACGACGCGGGTGCTGCCGTTCAGCACCCGTGACGCGGTCGCGAGGGAGACCCCCGCCTCGCGGGCGACGTCGTCCAGCGTCACCGGCCCGTCGGGGCGGCTGCGGCGGGCGCGACGTCGCGGTTGTGCGTTGACCACGGGGACATCGTGCCCTGTCCGGTGCTCAGAGGATGTCGGCGTACTCCTCGGCGTGCCGCCGCACGTGCAGGCGCACGAACGAGCACGCGGGCACGACCTTCAGGCCCCGGGCGCGGACGTCGGCCAGGGCAGCGTCCACGACCTTCGTGGCCAGCCCCTGGTTCTCGTGCCGCGGGTCGACCTCGGTGTGGACCATCGCGATCGAGGACCCCCGCGGGACGTAGTCCGCGAGCGCGACGACCTCCCCGTCGAGCCGGCCCTCCCAGCGGTGCGCCTGCTCGTCGTGCGTCACGACCAGGTCGTCAGCGGTGCTCATGCCGGTGCCAACACCGCGGGCGCCGGGAGGCTTCCGCGCGGGTCGGTCGGGGTTCGGATCGTTGTGACAACGCTCGCGTTCACCGGCAGCGTTGTCACAACGGTGCGAACCCCACCGACCCCGGGACGACGTCAGCGGACCGCCGCGGCGGCCCACTCGCGTGTCGCGGCGACGTCGCGGTGCATCTGCTCGACGAGCTCGTCCGACCCCGCGAACGCCAGCTGCGGGCGCAGGTGCCGGTGCAGGGTCACGAGGACCTCGTGGTCGTACAGGTCCAGGGTGACGTCGAGCAGGAACGCCTCCAGCAGCCGCTCCCCGTCGGCGTAGTACGTGGGCCGGCGGCCCACCGAGACCGCGGCGACGTGCACGGGGCCGTCCTGGCCGGGGTCGACCTGGACGGTCCCGGCCCACACGCCGTCGGCCGGGCCGGTCCCGGTGATCGTCACGTTGGCGGTCGGGAACCCCAGGAGCCGGCCGCGGGCGTCGCCGTGCTCGACGACCCCCCGGAGCACGGCGGGGACCACCGCGGCGGGCGGGCCGGTCCGGGTGCGGGGACCGGGGACGCGCAGGGACACGGGACTACCTCCAGGTTCCGAGGGCGGGTTCGGCGGGCAGCGCGGGACGCGGGACCGCCGCGACGAGGGCCTTGGTGTACTCCTCGCGCGGGTCGGTGAGGACGCGTTCGACGGGCCCCTCCTCGACCACGCGGCCGTGCCGCAGCACGGTGACGGTGTCGGCGAACTGCCGCACGAGCGCCAGGTCGTGGGAGACGAACAGGTACGTCAGGCCCAGGTCCCGCTGCAGCGCCACGAGGACCTCCACGATGTCGGCCTGCACCGAGACGTCGAGCGCGGACGTCGGCTCGTCGAGGACGACGACGTCGGGGCGCAGCACGAGCGAGCGTGCGATCGCCACGCGCTGGCGCTGCCCGCCGGACAGCGCGGTCGGCCGTCGCCGCCACAGGTGCTCGGCGAGCCCCACCGCGGTCAGCGCGTGCGCCACCCGGCGCTCGCGCTCGGCGCGGTCGCCGATCCCGTACCGGTCCAGCGGTTCGCGCACGAGCGCGTCCAGCCGCCACGTGGGGTCCAGCGACGTGAAGGGGTTCTGGTAGACGAGCTGCAGGTGCCGGCGCGTGCCGCGCAGCTGCGCGTGCGAGCGCCCCTGCACCTCCTCCCCGGCGACCAGCACCTGCCCGGCGTCGGGCTGCTCCAGGCCCAGCAGGACCCGCACCGCGGTCGTCTTGCCGGACCCGGACTCCCCGACGAGGGCGTGGGTGGTGCCGGCGGGGACGGAGAACGACACGTCGTCCAGGGCGCGGGTGCCCGTGGCGAACGTCTTGGTGACCCCGCGCAGCTCCAGCCGGGCCGGCCCCGGCGAGGGGACCCGGTCCCCTCGGTAGCGGTCCGGGTTGAGGGCGGGCACGTCGGCCTGCAGGTCGCGGGCGTACTGCGAGCGGGGGGCGGTGAACACCTGGGCGGTCGGGCCCGCCTCCTCGACCCGGCCCTCGCGCAGCACGACGATCCGGTCGGTGCGCTCGGCGGCGACGGCGAGGTCGTGGGTGATGAGCAGCAACCCGATGCCCAGCTCGGTGCGCAGCCCGGTCAGCAGGTCCAGGACGCGGCGCTGGACGGTCACGTCGAGGGCGCTGGTGGGTTCGTCGGCCACGAGCAGGTCCGGTCGGGGCAGCACGGTGAGCCCGATGAGGACGCGCTGCAGCATCCCGCCGGACAGCTCGTGCGGGTAGGCGTCGTAGACGCGCTCGGCGTCGGGCAGGCCCACCCGCTCGAACACGTCCAGGACGGCGCGACGGCGCGCGCGACGGTCCCGCTCACCCGTGAGGGCCGCGGCCTCCTGGGCCTGGGACCCGATGCGGCGCACGGCGTTGAGCGAGGTCGCCGGGTCCTGCGGGACGAACCCGAGGGTGCGCCCGCGCAACGGGCGGAACCGGCGCTCGGGGATCGACAGGACGTCGGTGCCGTGCAGCCGGACGGCCCCGGAGGCGCGGGCCTGGTGGCGGGGCAGCAGGCGCAGGACGGAACGGGCGATGGTCGACTTGCCCGACCCGGACTCGCCGATGAGGGCGAGGCTGCCGCCCACGGGAATCTCGAAGGAGACGTCGGACACGACCCGGGTGCGGCCGTAGGCCACCGACAGGTCCTGCACCTGCAGCAGGGGTTCGCTCACGGGATCTCCTCAGTCGGTGCCGCGCAGCCAGCGGCTGATGCGGTTGACGGACAGGACGGTGGCGATGGTGACGGCCGCCGGGGCGTAGACCAGCCACGGCGCGGTCGGGTAGTCCTTGCCCGCCGAGACGAGCAAGCCCCAGTCGGAGGCCGGCGGCGGGTCGCCGTAGCCGAGGAAGGCCAGGCCGGCGATCACGAGGACGGACAGGCCGAACTGCAGCACGGCCAGGGCCAGTACCGTGCGGGAGGCGTTGGGCAGCACGTGCCGCAGCAGCACGTGCGTGCGCGAGCCGCCCTGCAGGAAGGAGGCCTCGACGAACACCGACCGCCGCGTCTTGAGGACCTCCGAGCGCATGACGCGGGCGAAGACCGCGACGGCGGAGACGCCGGTGGCGATGGCGGCGTTGATGGTCTGGAACCCCAGCGAGCTGACGACGATGACGGCCAGCAGGAAGCTGGGGATGGCCAGCAGGACGTCGACGACGCGGGCCAGGACCACGTCGACGAGGCCGCCGAGGAACCCGGCGAGCAGCCCGACGAGCCCGCCGACGACGACGCCGATGCCGACGGCCACGAGCGCGCTCGTGACCGAGCTGGCCGTCCCGTGCACGACGCGGGAGAACTCGTCGCGGCCCAGGTGGTCGGTGCCGAACCAGTGCGCGGCGCTGGGACCCAGGAGCTTGTCGGCCGTGACGCCGTTGACGGGGTCCTGGTGGGTGAACAGGCCCGGGGCCAGCGACCAGGCCACGACGACGGCGAGCACGAGGAAGGACAGGACGACGGTCGGCGGGACGCGGAACGCCGAGCCGCGGGTGATCGCCGGGGTCTGCGCCCGGGTGGCCGTGATGGTGCCGCTCATGCCGGGCTCAGCTCCTCGCGGGGGACGACCGTGCTGCGGGGGGTGCGGACCCGGGGGTCCAGCAGGGGGTAGACGAGGTCGGCGACGAGGTTCACCACGACGAACACGACGGCGGCCAGCGACACGACGGCCTGCAGCACGGGCAGGTCCTGCGTCGTCACCGACGACTCCACGAGGCTGCCGACGCCGGCGCGCCCGAAGATCGTCTCGGTGATGAGGGCGCCGCCCAGCAGTTCCCCGACGGTCAGGGCCAGGACCGTGACCACGGGCAGCGAACTGGGCCGCAGCAGGTGCCGCAGCAGCAGCCGGCCCCGGCCGAGCCCGCGCGAGCGGGCCACCGCGGCGTACTCCTGCCGCGACTCGTGGTCCAGCCCGGCGATGAGCACCTCAGCCAGCTGCGCCGAGACGGGGATCCCCAGCGCCACCGCCGCGAACGTCGTCGCCCACGCCGAGTCGGGTTCGATGATGCGGAACAGGCTCAGCTGGAGCGCGAACACGTGGATGAGCACGAGGCCGATGACGAAGTTCGGCACCGACAGGAACAGCGACGGCAGCGAGCGCAGCACGCCCTGGCCGGCGCCGCGGGGCAGGACCTGGGTGCCCACGGCGATGGCGGCGGCCAGGACGACGGCGACCACGAGGGCTGCGCCGGCGAGGGTCAGCGTCGAGGGCAGCACCTCCAGCAGCGACTCCGACACCGGCCGGTTGCTGCGCAGCGACACCCCGAGGTCACCGGTGAGGAACCGCGACAGCGACTCCCACAGCTGCACCGGCACGGGCCGGTCGAGCCCGTAGTAGGAGACGATGCGCGCGATCTGGTCCTCGGTGAACCCGTTCTCGGGGTTGCGCAGCGTGTTCGTGACCGGGTCCCCGGGCAGCACGCTGATGACGACGAACGTCGCGACGTACGCCAGCAGGACGACGACGACGGCCTGGCCGACGCGCCGGGCGGCGAAACCCGGGTACCCGCGCACGGCTCAGCCCTCGAGGTGGGCGGTGTAGAAGTTCGCGTACGCCACCCCGTTGTAGCTGACGCCCTTGAGGTCGGGGCGGGAGGCGTAGATGCGCTGGACGATCTGCTCCAGCGGGATGAACAGCCCCTGCTCCAGGACGTACTGCTGCAGCTGGTCGACCGAGGTGGTGCGGGCGTCCTCGTCGACCGCGCCCGCGACGTCGTCGCGCAGCTGGTTCAGCGTCTGGTCGCTCTCGCCGAGGCCGAACCAGTCCTCGCCCTTGTTGGCGCTGGTGAGGATGCTGGCGACGGTGCCGACGTCGATGAAGCTGCGGGTCACCTCGTAGTTCGACAGGGTCTTGTTGCCGGTGACCCGCTGGCCGTAGGTCACGACGTCGAAGGTCTGCAGGTCGACGGTGAAGCCGACCGCGCCGAGCTGCTGGGCGACGAGCTCGTCGATCGCCTGCGACGTGACGAGGTAGGGGTTGGGGAACAGCGTGACCGCCAGCGGCTGGCCGTCCTTGCTGCGCTTGCCGTCCGCCCCGGCCACCCAGCCGGCCTGGTCCAGCAGCGCCTTTGCCTTCGCGGCGTCGTGGGTGAACTCGGCGGAGTGGTCGGTCGCCTCGGGCACGTTGGACTGGATGAAGGACTCCGCCTTCTTCCAGTCGCTGGTGTAGACGGTGGAGAGGATCTCGTCGCGGTCGACGGCGTGCTGGAAGGCCTGGCGGACGAGGACGTCGGTGAAGGGCGCGACGGACGCGTTGAGCCGGTAGCCGTGGACGAACCCCAGGTAGCGCGGCGTGGCGACGGTGAACCCGGCCCCCTTGAGGCCGTCGAGCTCCTGCGGCGTGGCGTTGAAGACGACGTCGGCCTGGTTGGACTGCAGGCTCGCGGTGCGCAGCGAGCTCTCCTTGACGATCTTGTACGTGATGGTGTCGAGGGTGGCGGCGTCGGTCTTGCCGAGGGCCTGCGGTCCCCAGGCGTAGTCGGCGCGCTTGGTGAGGACGACGTTGTCGCCCTCCTTCCAGCTCTTCACGGTGAACGGGCCGGAGCCGCTGACCTGGGAGAGGTCGGCCTGGCCCTCGGTCGGCAGGGCGATCGTCTTGGGGGAGATGAGGATCGACCCGTGGTACCCCAGCGTGGGGATGAACCCCAGGGTCGGGGCGCTGAACTCGACGACGACGGTCGAGGCGTCGGCGGCTGAGGCCTGCAGGTACGTCTTGGGGAACAGGCCGATCGGGTTGACGCCCTTGTCGGCCTGGCCCTTGGCCCAGTAGTCGAGGTTCGCCACGACGGCCGCGGCGTCCAGGGCGGTGCCGTCGGAGAACGTCACGCCGCTCTTGAGGTGGAGCGTGAACTCGGTGGCGTTCTCGTTCTGCTCCCACTTCTCCGCCAGCCACGGGGTCACCTCCCCCTCGCCGTCGACGTACACGAGCTTGTCGGTGACGTGCCCCCAGACGTTCCCCTGGAAGCTGGAGATGGCGCTGTTGTCGGGGATCCAGGTGTCGCCGAGGGAGTCGATGAGGAAGACGATGTCGCCCCCCTGCTTCGCCTTCCCGGAGCCCGACGCGGAGTCCGCGCCCGACGCGCCGCCGCCGCAGGCGGACAGCAGGGTCCCGACGGCTCCCGCTCCCAGGGCGGCGGAGACCGTGCGGCGGGACGGGTGGTGCTTGTCGGCTCCGGTGCCGGACGTGCTGCTGGACATGGGGACGTGGCTCCTCGGACGTGCGGGGTGGACCGCCCGGGGTGTCTCCGGCGCGGCGGGGAGGGTGCTGGCCGCGGCCGGTCGCCGGTCCGCGGTGGGGGCTCAGCGCCGGGGTGGGAGCGCGCTGGACTGGCGCAACAGGTCGACGTGGCGACGTGTCGTCAGGAACAGCGGGGACCGCATCAGGTTTCCTCCATCGGTCCTGGCGGTAGCACCTTCCCGAAGGAGGTTGCTGCGGCGTCGTCGAGCCAGGTCTCTCAGCCGCTCTGGATGGTGGTGGGAGCGTGGCAGAGTTCTCAGCCGTCGTCAATCTCCCGCCCGCCCCGGTGTGCGATGGTGTTCCCCCCACCGCACCCGTGACGACCCCGGGTGCTCCAGGTCCCCACCCGATCGGAGAAACCCATGACGACCGAACTGCTCCCCGACGTCCTGACGGGCCCGCTGGCCGAGCTCGACGCCGCGCTCCCGGGTGCCGTGGACGTCCGGTTCGCCGCGCACGAGGTGACGGACCGGTCCCGCGTCGACGCCCCCGCGGGGGTCCTGGCCGTCGTCCGCCCCGCCGACGTCGAGGGCGTCCAGGCGGTGCTGCGCTGGGCCACCCGGCACCGGGTGCCGGTGGTGCCGCGCGGGGCCGGAACGGGGTTGTCGGGCGGAGCGGTCGGGGTGGCCGGCGGGATCGTGCTGTCCACCGAGCGGCTGGACCGGATCCTCGAGATCGCCCCCGCCGACCAGGTGGCCCGGGTCGAACCCGGCGTGCTGGGCGCCGACCTCGACGCCGCGCTCGCGCCGCTGGGGTTGCGCTACGCCCCGGACCCGGCGAGCTGGCGCGTCTCCAGCATCGGCGGCAACGTCGCCACCAACGCCGGGGGGTTGCGGTGCGCCAAGTACGGCGTCACCCGCGAGTCGGTGCTGGCCCTCGACGTGGTGCTGGCCGACGGGACCCTCGTCTCGACGGGGCACCGCTCCATCAAGGGGGTCACCGGGCTGGACCTCGTGGGGCTGTTCACGGGCTCGGAGGGGACGCTCGGGGTCGTCGTGGGCATCACCGTGCGGCTGCGGCCCCGGCCGGTCCGGGAGGAGACCGTCGCGGCCTGGTTCGACTCCGTCGACGCGGCCGCGCAGGGCCTGCTGGCGATCACGGCGGGGACGGCGCGACCGGCCGTCGTCGAGCTGCTGGACGGCCCCACGCTGGGCGACGTCGACGCCCACTCGGGCACGTCCCTGGCCGCCCACGGCGACGCGCTGCTGCTCGTGCAGACCGACGGGCACGGGGCCGAGGCCGAGGCGGCCGAGGTGGAGGCGGCGCTGGCCGGGGCCGGGGGGCGCACCCGCCGCCTGCACGGCGACGACGCGGAGTTCCACTGGGAGCTGCGCCGGACCGGCCGTGGTCCGCTGGAGGACGAGCTGGCCGTGGGCGAGGACGTCGCGGTCCCGCTCTCGCGCATCGGGCAGTTCCACCGGGAGATCACCAGGATCGGTGCGGCGCACGGGGTCTCGGTGCGCGCGGTGGCCCACGCCGGGGACGGGAACTTCCACCCGCTGCTGTTCGCCGACGAGGTCCCCGGTGCCGCCGAGCGCCTGGAGGCGGCCGCCGACGAGGTGGTCGCGACGGCGCTGCGCCTGGGCGGGACCATCAGCGGCGAGCACGGCATCGGCACGGCCAAGCAGCGGTGGCTGGCCGACGAGCTCGCCCCGCGCGTGCGCGAGCTGCAGGCCGGCATCAAGGCCGTGTTCGACCCGCTGGGCCTGCTCAACCCGGGCAAGGCCCTGTGAGGGCGGGGGATTGACAACCGGTTCGCGGTCCCGCGAGAGTGGTGGGGCAACCATCAAGAGCGGCTGAGAGACCTGGCTCCGTGACGCCGCAGCAACCCCCCGTGCGAACGGGTGCGGGTGCTTCCGCCGGGAACGATGGAGGATCGATGCAGCACCGCACGTCCCGTGCTCCCCGGCGCCGTCCGGGCAGGCCCTTCCACGCCCGCAGCCGGCGCGTGGTGGACCTGTGCCGCCGCGCCAGCAGCGCCTGTCGCTGAGGCCCGGCCCAGCGTCCTCGTCCCACCGATCCCCGGAGCACACCCATGCCCACCCCCGCCGACACCAGCGACCCCAAGTTCGCCGCCTACGCCCACCCCGACCGCCTCGTCAGCACCGCCTGGCTGGCGCAGAACCTCGGCCGCGAGGGCCTCGTCGTCGTCGAGAGCGACGAGGACGTCCTCCTGTACGACACCGGCCACGTCCCCGGCGCCGTGAAGGTCGACTGGCACACCGAGCTCAACGACCAGGTGACCCGCGACTACCTCGACGGCAAGGGTTTCTCCGAGCTGCTGTCCCGCAAGGGGATCAGCCGTGACGACACCGTCGTCGTGTACGGCGACAAGAACAACTGGTGGGCGGCCTACGCGCTGTGGGTCTTCAGCTTGTTCGGGCACCCCGACGTCCGGCTGCTCGACGGCGGCCGGGCCGCGTGGGCCGCCGAGGGGCGGGAGCTGACGACCGACACCGTCGAGCGCACCCCGACCGACTACCCCGTGGTGGACCGCGACGACAGCACGATCCGCGCCTTCCTGCCCGACGTGCGCGCGCACCTCGGCGGTCAGCTCATCGACGTGCGCTCCCCTGGGGAGTACTCCGGCCAGCTCACGAACATCCCCGACTACCCGCAGGAGGGCACCGTCCGCGGCGGCCACGTCCCCGGGGCGGCGAACGTCCCCTGGGCGCAGGCCGCCGCCGAGGACGGCCGGTTCAAGGACCGCGCCGCCCTCGAAGCCCTCTACACCACCGGTGGGGCGCACCTGGACCCCGATCAGCCGACGATCGCGTACTGCCGCATCGGGGAACGCTCCAGCCACACGTGGTTCGTGCTGACCCACCTGCTCGGCCTGCCCGACGTGCGCAACTACGACGGCAGCTGGACCGAGTGGGGCAACGCGGTCCGCGTGCCCATCGCCGTCGGCGCCGAGCCGGGGCAGGTGGCCCGGTGACGCTCCTGGAGGACGGGGCGGGGCTCGACCCCGAACTGCTCAGCGGCCCGCACCTGCTGTCGCGGCGGGCCCGGGACGTGCTGCCCGCCGTGGGGTTCGGGCCGCGCCCGGCCAGCCCCGTCGAGGGCACCATCGGCCTGCACGGCGGGGTCCCCGGGGCGGCGGCCCTGCCGCTGGCCGGGCTGTCGCGCGCCTTCGCCGAGGAGCTGGCCGACCCGGCCGCGCCGTCGCTGCGCTACTCGGTGCCGCTGGGTCTGCCCGAGCTGCGCGAGTGGATCGCGGCCGACGAGGGCACCGCGCCCCAGCGCGTCGCCGTCACCAACGGGGCCCTGCACTCCCTGGCGCTCGTGTTCGACGCGCTGCTGGACAGCGACGACGTGGTGCTCGTCGAGAACCCGACGTACCCGCTCGTCCTGACGCTGCTGCGCCAGCGGCGCGTCGACACCCGGCCGGTCGCCACCGGGCCCGACGGCATCGACCTGGACGACCTGGAGTCCCAGCTGCGGGCCGGGCTGCGCCCCAAGCTCGTCTACACGATCCCGGACTTCCAGAACCCCACGGGCACGAGCGCCCCGACGGCCTCGCGCCGGCGGCTCGTGGAGCTCGCCGAGCGGTACGGCTTCCTCGTGCTGTCCGACGACCCCTACCGCAAGCTGCGCTTCGACGGCACGCCCGCCGAGGACCTGGACCTGGCCTCCGAGCAGGTCCTGCACGTGAACACCTTCTCCAAGACGCTGGGGCCGGGGTTGAGGCTGGGCTGGATCGCCGGCCCCGAGTGGCTGATCGGCGCCGTCCTGGACGCCCGCCGCGACTCCGACCAGCACACCTCCCTCGTGGTGCAGCGGGCGGTCCACCGCTTCCTGGCGACGCCGGGGAACCTGGTCGAGGCGCTGCGGCACAGCCGGTCCGTGCTGCGGGAGCGGCACGACGCGCTGCTGGCCGCGGTCACGGAGGAACTGACCGGGGTCCTGGAGGTCCCGCCGGCCGACGGCGGCATCTTCGTCTGGGGTCGGGTCGTCGACCCCGCGATCGACCTGGAGAGGGCGCTGGAGGCGGCCCGGCAGAACGCCGTCGACTTCCCGCTCGGCCGGTACTTCAGCCCCGTCGGCCCGCACGAGTTCCCCGACCACTTCCGCTGGGGGTTCTCGGACCTGACGCCGCAGGAGCTGCGCGAGGCCGTGCACCGCGTCGCGGTCGCGTTCGCCTCCCCGCTGGCCCGCCGGTGACCGTCCGCCTCGAGACGGGTGCCGGGACGGGCGGGCCGGCCGTGGTCACGTGGGTGGCCACGGGCTGGGACGACCCGCGCGTCGCGGCCCTGCGCGCCCTCATGGACGCCGAGATCGGCCCCCGGTACGCCCACCCCGACGGCGCCCCCCGGTCCTACCCGCCGGCACCGTCCGCCGGTGAGGTCGACGTGGCGTGGCTCGCGCTGGCCGGCGGCGAACCGGCCGCGACGGCCAGCCTGCGCCGGCTGTCCGTCGCGGGGGAGCCGTTGCGGCACGAGGTGAAGCGCGTCTTCGTCGGCCCCGCGCACCGGCGGCGGGGCCTGGCGGCGCAGGCGCTGCGCCGGGTCGAGGGGTCGGCCCGGGAGCTCGGCGTCCGCCGCCTCGTGCTGCAGACCGGCGACCGGCAACCCGAGGCGATCGCGCTGTACGAGCGCGAGGGCTGGGCACCCGTCCCCGTCTACCCGCCCTACGACGCCGTCGCGCACAGCCGCTGCTTCGGCAAGGACTTCGACTGACCCCTGGGCCGCGCCGCCCCGGCGACCGCGGGCGCGGGTGCTCCCGCCCGGGACGGTGGACCCCGTCCGCGTGACCGCCGGACCCCGCGCGGTCCGCCGGTGCCGTCCCGGTGCCCTCGTCGCCGGGCCCGGCCCTCGCCCCCCGTCCCCGCCCCACCACCGGAAGGCCCACCGTGAGCACCCTCGAACGGCTGCCGATCACCGGGACCACCGACGACCTCCGCCTGGGGGTGAGCGCCGGCCCCGTCCACGAGTCCGTCCTCGACGCCATCGGTTCCAGCCCGCTGATCCGCCTGCGGCGCACCGCGTCCCACCTGCAGGCCGCCGTCTACGTCAAGCTGGAGCAGAACAACCCCGGCGGCAGCGTCAAGGACCGCGCCGCCTTGTGGATGGTCCGCCGGGCCCGCGCCGACGGTTCGCTGCGCCCCGGCGGAACGATCGTCGAGGGGACCTCCGGGAACACCGGGGTCGGGCTGGCCGTCGTGGGCGCCCAGCTCGGCCACCCCGTCGTCGTGGTGGTCCCCGACAAGACGAGCCGGGAGAAGATCGCCGTCCTGCGCGCCTACGGCGCCGAGGTCGTCGTCGTCCCCGGCGGGGTGCCGCGCGACGACCCGCGGCACGTCCACAGCACCGCGGTCCGGCTGGCCGCCGAGATCCCCGGCGGGTGGCTCGCGAACCAGTACGACAACCCGGCCAACCCCGCCGCCCACCGCGAGACGACGGGCCCGGAGATCTGGGCCCAGACGCGGGGGCGCCTCACCACGTTCGTCGCCGGTGTCGGCACCGGCGGCACCGTCTCCGGCACGGGGGAGTACCTGAAGTCCGTCAGCGGCGGCCGGGTCCGCGTCGTCGGGGTCGACCCGGCGAGCTCGACGTACTCCGGCGGTGACGGCAGCCCGTGGGCGGTCGAGTCCATCGGCCACTACCTGCACCCCGACACCGTCGAGGACGTCTGGCCGGAGTCCTACCACCCCGGCGTGCTCGACGCGATCGTCCCGTTCGAGGACCGCGACGCCCTGCTGACCGGCCGCCGGCTCGCCCGGCAGGAGGGGCTGCTCGTCGGGGGCTCGGCGGCCGCGGCCGTCGCGGTGGCGCTGCGCGAGGCCGAGGGCCTGGGCCCGCAGGACGTCGTCGTGGTGCTGCTGCCCGACTCCGGGCGCGCCTACCTGTCGAAGAACTTCGACGACGACTGGCTGCGCCACAACGGCTTCCTCGAGGAGGGCGTCGAGGACCCGGTGCGCGACCTGCTGCCGGAAGGCGCCCTGGACGCCCCCGGCCCCATCGCCCTGGCCGCCGACCTGACCGTCGGGCAGGCCGTCGAGCAGGCCATCGCGGAAGGGGCCCTGGGGCGCACACCGCTCGCGGTGGTCCTGCCGCGCCACCAGGCCCGCCGGCCGCGCGCCCTCGGCGACGTCGTGGCCGCCACGACCCTGGCGGGGTTGCGCGCCCTCGTGCGCGAGGACCCGGCGCGGGCGCGCTCCCCGCTGCGCGAGGTCGCCGACCCGCCCCTGCCGCACGTGGGGGTCGGGCAGGGCGCGCAGGAGGCGCGCGAGGCGCTGGGGGAGTTCCCGGCCGCGTGGGTGCTGGTCGACGGCCGCGTCGCCGGCTGGGTCCGGCGGGCGCGCCTGGGACTGCCCCGCACCCCGGAGGACGGGGCGTGAGGACCGGCACCCGGTCGCGCCGCGCGCTCGTCGCCGGGACGCTGGCCCCCGTCCTGGCCGGCCTCGGCGCCCCGCCGCTGCGCGTCCTGGACGCCGGTGGCGGCGACGGCCGCGACGCGGTCGAGCTGGCCCGCCTGGGCCACGACGTGACCGTGCTGGACTCCTCGGGGCGGGCCCTGGCGGCGGCCCAGGAACGGGCCGCCGAGGCCGGTGTGGCCCACCGGGTCCGCACGGTCGACGCGGACCTGGACGACATCGCGGCGCTGGCCGCCCTGACGCACCACCGGGCGGGCGGGTCGGGCTCGTTCGACCTGGTCCTGTGCCACGACGTGCTGCCCGCGCGGGGGACCCTCGCGCAGGTCGTGGCGGACGTCGCGGCCCTGACCTCCTCCGTCCACGCCGGGGGTGCGGTCTCCCTCCTGGCCCCCGTCGGCCGCCCCGCCCGCACCGGGTTGCTGCGGCTGGAGCGCGACCTCGTGCGCGGTGCGCTGCTGGCCAGCGGGTGCGAGATCGTGCACGAGGAGCGGGACGTCGTCGACGAGGTGAGCGGGGTGTCGCACTGGCACCTGGTCGCCCGCCGCCACGGCGACTGAGACCCCGGCCCGGCCCGGTGCCGGGGCGGACGCACGACGGCCCACCCGCCGCAGCGGGTGGGCCGTCGTGCGTCGGGGTCAGCTGGTCTTCGGCAGACCGGGCGGGTTGATCTGCGAGGTCGGCACGGCCTCGTTGGACAGGTTCCAGCGCTCGAGGGTCTCGGCGTACGCGCCGTTCTCGATGAGGTGGTTCAGCGCGTCGGCCAGGGCCTGGACGAGGCCGTTGTCCTTCTTCGTCGTCGCGGCGATGTCGGCCTGGATGGTGCCGCCGCCGGGGACCGTCCCGACGATCTTCGTGTCGCCCGCGACCAGCGCGTGGTACGCGGCGGTCGGGTTCGGCCCGAAGTTCGCCTCGATGCGGCCCGACTTCAGCGCCAGGTAGGTGTCGGAGGCCTGCTGGTAGTACTGGATGGTCGCCTCCTCCTCGCCGGCGGCCTTGAGCTGCTCGTTCCAGTCCAGCAGGACCTTCTCCTGGTTGGTGCCCGAACCGACCGAGACGGTCAGCCCCGCGATGTCCTTGGGCTCCTCGATCGACGTGATCCCCGAGTCCTTCGCGACCTCCCAGGCGAGGGTGTCGACGCGGTAGGAGGCGAAGTCGTACTTCTCCTTGCGCTCCTCGGTCACGGTGATGTTCGAGAACCCGACGTCGAACTGGCCGGAGTCCATCGACAGGAAGAGGTTCTCCCAGCTGGTGGCCTGGATGTCGGGCTTCAGCCCGAGCACGCCGGCGACGAGCAGGGCGATGTCGGGTTCGATGCCGATGACGGTCTTGTCGTCGTCGGCCTTGAAGCTCAGCGGCGGGGCGCCGTTGCCGGTGGTCCCGATGACGAGGGTCCCGCGGTCCTTGATCGCCTGGGGGACCTTCGCCGCGATCTCCGGGACGGCCTCGACGGTGACGCGGCCGCTCTGCTCGGGGCTCGTGTCGACACCCGACCCGCCGCTGGTGCTGCTGGTGGAGGCGGGGGCCGCGGCGGGGTCGGCGTTGCCCGACGCGCACGCCGACACCACCAGGGGGGTGGCGGCCAGCGACAGGAGCCAGGTACGTCGGCTGATCAAGGGGTTCTCCTCGTGCTCGGGCCCGCCCGGGAGCAGGCCGACATCGCGGTCCGGCGGATCGCCGGACCGTCGGGGGTGGGGTGGTTCAGAGGACCTTCGCGAGGAACGAGCGGGTGCGCTCGTGCCGGGGGTGGTCGAAGACCTCGGTGGGGGTGCCCTCCTCGAGGACGACGCCCTCGTGCATGAACAGCACGCGGTCGGCGACCTCGCGGGCGAAGCCGATCTCGTGGGTGACCACCACCATGGTGGTCCCCGACGCGGCGAGGTCCCGGATCACGTCCAGGACCTCACCGACGAGTTCGGGGTCCAGCGCCGACGTGGGTTCGTCGAACAGGACCAGGGAGGGTTTGAGGGCGAGCGCGCGGGCGATCGCGACGCGCTGCTGCTGCCCGCCGGACAGCCGGCGCGGGTACTCACCGGCCTTGTCGGCCAGGCCGACGCGTTCCAGCAGCGCCCGCGCCTCGGCCTCCACCTCTGGCCGCTTGCGGCGCTGCGCCGAGACGGGGGCCTCGACGACGTTCTCCAGCACCGTCAGGTGCGGGAAGAGGTTGAAGTGCTGGAACACGAACCCGATGTTCGACCGCTGGCGCAGCACCTCGCGCTCGTGGAGCTCACGCAGGTGGTTCCCGGCCCGCTTGTAGCCGATGAGCTCGCCGTTGACCTCGACGACGCCGGCGTCGACCTTCTCGAGGTGGTTGATGGTGCGCAGCAACGTCGACTTGCCCGACCCGGACGCGCCGAGCACGACGGTGACGGTGCCGGCCGCGACCGACAGGTCGATCCCGCGCAGGACCTCCAGGGCGCCGAAGCGCTTGTGGACGCCTTCGAGGCGGACGACGGGGCGGGTGAGGGTGGGTGTGCTCACCGGGTGACCTCCAGACGGCGGGCGCGCGCGGTGCGCACGCTGCGGAAGAGCTTCAGCAGGGCCGGCTCGTCCTGGGCGCGAGAACTGCCCCGGCCGTAGTAGCGCTCCACGACCCACTGCAAGCAGGACAGGACGGTGGTCAGGACGAAGTACCAGACGGCCGCCACGAGCAGCAGCGGGATGACCCGGCCGGTCCGGTTGTAGACGACCTGCACCTGGTAGAAGAGCTCGGGCAGCGCCATGATGTAGACGACCGAGGTGCCCTTGAGCAGCCCGATGATCTCGTTGCCCGTCGTGGGGACGATGATGCGCAGCGCCTGCGGGAGCTGGATCCGCCAGAACTGCCGGCCCTGCGGGATGCCCAGGGCCGCCGCCGCCTCCCGCTGCCCGGGGTCGATCGCCAGGAAACCGGACCGGACGATCTCGGCGAAGTACGCGGCCTGGTGCAGGCCCAGCCCGAGGAAGGCCGCGGTGAGCGGGCCGATGAGGTCCTGGGTGCCGAACGACCAGAACTGCGGGCCGAAGGGGATCCCGAACCCGATGCTCTTGTAGAGGATCGCCAGGTTGAACCAGAACAGCAGCTGCAGGATGAGCGGGACCGACCGGAAGACGCTGACGTAGCTGAAGCTGACGGCCTTCAGCAGCGGGTTGTGCGACATCCGCATGAGGGCCAGCACCGTGCCGAGGACCAGGCCGATCGCGGTCCCGGCGATGGTGAGCTCCACCGTCAGCCACATCGACCTCAGGATCGTCGCGGAGAACAGGAACTCCCCGACCGTGGGCCACTCCCAGGCGGGGTTGGTGACGAGCGCGTTGACCGCCATCGCCGCCAGGACCGCCACGACCGCGGTCGCCACCCACCGCCACGGGTGGCGCGCGGGCAGCACCTTGACCGCGCCCGCGGGTCGGTCGGCCGCCGCGGCGGGGCGGGGGGCGGTGCCGGTGCGAGTCGTCTCGCTCATCGTCGTTCTCCAGGCAGGTCGGACAGGGTGGTGGTGCCGGCGGGGGCGGCCGGTGCGTCGCGCGTGGCCCGCAGCAGCTCGGCGGCGAGCCGGTCGGCCCGCCGGAACAGCTCGGCGTCCGTGCCCGGCCGGGCGAACGCGGGCGCCGCGCCCTCCCCGGAGACCCAGGCCCCGGTGGCGAACCTGCGCGGGTGCGCCGAGCCGTCGTCGCGGACCAGCCGGGCCCGCTCGTCCACGACGAGCCGGCCGTTGGACAGCCGGGCCTCGCCGTCGAGGACCTGGTGGGCGCGCACGTCACCGCGTTCGCGCAACCGCGTCAGCAGGACGTCGGAGGTCCACTCCAGGTCCGGGACCGGCAGCCGGGCCTCCACGAGGCCGCGCGCCCGCACCTGGTGCGGGCCGCTGGCGGAGGAGGCGGTGAACGTGCCCGTCACCGGGTCGGCGACGACCTCCAGGCCCGCGCCCAGGAACCGCAGCACGCCCGCGCGCGCCAGGGCCGACAGCTGCCGCAGCCGGTGCGGCGGCGGGCCGCTGGCGACGTAGCTGAAGAAGCCGTGCCACCAGCCGTCGACGTCGAGCGCGGACGAGCGGGCGTTGAGCCGCCCCGCGGCGTGCAGGCCCGCGGTCACCACGTAGGCCGACAGCAGGGCCGCGACGACGGCGCCGTCGGGGGAGTGGCGCGGGTCGCTGCGCCGGGCCCGGTCCCGCTCGAGGTGGTCCAGGACGCGCTCGTGCACCTCGTCCCCGGAGGTGCCCCACCACGCGTCGAGGGGACGGTCCAGGTCGGCGGGGTCGAACCGGTCGGCCGGGTCCGGCACGGCCCGCTCGACGAGCTCGTCGACCTCGGCCGACCCCCAGGGGGCCCGGGAGAAGCGGGCGTCGAACTCCGCGGCGGCCAGCGTCGTGCGGTGGGGGTGGGTGCGGAACAGCTCGCGGTAGTGCGCCCCCGCCAGCTCCTTGGCGATGAGCGGCCACAGGTCCGCGCGCAGGTCCAGGGCGGCGTCGCCGAACTGGGCCTGGACGGTGGCCGCGGAGTAGTGGCGCGGCAGCCCGAGGTCCCGCGGGAGGTCGTAGTCGATCTTCGAGCGGTAGGGCACCCCGCGGCGCGAGCCGGTGTGCAGGCGCGGCTCCCGCCCGCTGGGCCGGTACTCCAGGCTCCCGTCGGGGTTCTCGCTGAACCGGCCCCCGCGGCCCTCGGTCAGCCGCACCACCAGGTCGACGAAGGCCAGGCCCATGCCGACCACGACGACGTCCGCACCGGGCCGCAGCACGTCCAGGTCCTGGTCGCTGGTGTACCCCGGGCGGACGTGGGCCAGGCCGTGGGTGCGGGCGAACGCCTCGTTGCGGCGCTCGCGCGGCCCGGGACGCACGTCCAGGTGGCCCTGCACGAGCAGCACGGCGTCGACCCGGACGGTGTCCTCCCGCCCGGCCAGGTGCAGGTGCTGGCTCCCGTCGACGGGGTCGTCGGTCAGGTCCAGGACCGTCCGGGCGTGCCGGTGGACCCGCACCCCGGCGGGCAGCGCGTCCAGCGTCCGCCGCCAGGCGTCGGCGAAGTAGCGGCTGGCCAGGCGCCGGGAGGTGAACGAGCCGGGCCCGTGCGCCAGGACCTCCTCGCGCAGCAGGTCGTCGCCGGCGAGGGCGGCCTCGTGCGCGAGGGCGGCGCGGTGGTCGGCGACCCACTGCGCCAGCCCGGGGCCGCGCAGGATGGGCTCGGTCAGCCCCGTGACGGACTCGTCGGGCAGCACGCTGATGTCGGCGGCGCGCGAGTTCATCCACAGCAGCGGGTCCTGCGCCTCCCGCCAGACGCGGCCGGCGCCGGAGTCGAAGGGGTCCACCACGTGGACGTCGAGCGGGCGGTCGTCGCCGGAGGCCGCCCAGCGCGCGCCCAGGCGCTGCAGCAGGACGAGCGTGCGGGGGCCGGCGCCGACGACGCCGAGCGAGCGGGTGGGGACAGCGGGGGTGGGGGACACGAACAGCTCCGGAGGTCCGCGCCGGGACCGGCGCAGTGGACGTCCGCGGGCGCAGCCGCGACGGACGGGGGGTCAGACCCCCGCACAGACCGCCGAGCTGAGGCGGCCCAGGTCGACGTGACGACGCCGGACGAGGAGACTGCCGGGTGCGGTTCGACCGTTCACGCTGCCACTCCCATCGGTCCTGGCGGAAGCACCCGCGCCTGACGGCTCAGGGGGTTGCTGCGGCGTCGACGAGCCAGGTCTCTCGGCCGCTCTGGATGGACACCACGAAAGTAGCCCACCGGGCCGTGTTTCTCCAAACAGCCCCCGGGGCGGCCCGGGAGCCGGGACCGCGCCCGTGGTGGCACCCTGTACCCAGGACTCCCGAGAGCACCGGAGGAACCCCGTGACCGTCGTCGAGCACACCCGCGCCTGGAGCTTCGCGCCCGGCACCGCGCCCCGCGTCCACGTCCTGCACGAGAACCCCGAGTGGTTCCCGCCCTTCGAGTCCGCCTTCCGCGCGGCCGACGTGCCGTTCCAGGAGGTGCTGCTCACCGACGGCTCCCTGGACCTCGACGCCGAGCCCGCTCCGGGCGTGTACTGGTCGCGGCTGAGCGCCTCCGCGCACACCCGCGAGCACCGCTTCACCAAGGAGTACACCCGCGCGGTGGTGGCCTGGCTGGAGGGCTGGGGCCGGCGCGTCGTGGGCGGCTCGCACGTCGTGGAGCTGGAGGTCAGCAAGGTCGCCCAGCACGCCCTGCTGCGCCGGCACGGGTTCGACGTGCCGCGCACGCTCGCGGTCTTCGGCCGTCAGGAGCTGGGCGTGCGGGCCCGGGAGCTGGCGGCGCCGTTCATCACCAAGCACAACCAGGGCGGCAAGGGTCTGGGGGTGCGCCGGTTCGACACCCACGAGGAGTTCGACGCCTACGTCGCCTCCGCGGAGTTCGAGGAACCGGCCGACGGGATCACCCTCCTGCAGGAGTACCTGCGCTCGGCGCAGCCGTTCATCACCCGCGCCGAGTTCGTCGGGGGCCGGTTCGTGTACGCGGTGCGGGTGGACACCTCCGCGGGCAGCTTCGAGCTGTGCCCGGCCGACGCGTGCGAGGTGCCGACCTCCGGGCAGACGCTGGAGGCGTGCGTCGTCGACGGCCCGCAGGGCCTGTTCACGCTGCGCGAGGAGATCACGGCCGACACCCCGCTGGTGAAGCGGTACGAGGAGCTGCTGCGCGGCGCGGGGATCGAGATCGCCGGCATCGAGTTCCTCGAGACCGCCGACGGCCGCACCGTCACCTACGACATCAACACGAACACGAACTACAACCCGGCCGTCGAGGCCGTCGCCCCCCGCTCGGGCCCGGGCGAGATCGCCCGCTACCTCGGCGATCTCCTGCGCGCCGAGACGCACCCCCGCTGACGCCCCCTCCCGCCGACCCCCCTCCCCACTGACGCCCCCTTCCCCCGCTGACGCCTTTCCCGCTCGAAGCACGGTTCGGGCCCTCCACGCGGCGCGTGGAGGGCCCGAACCGTGCTTTGAGCGGGAAAGCGAAGGAGTGGGATGGGTGAGTGAGTGAGTGGGTGGGTGGGTGAGGGGTGGAGGGGTGGGGTCAGCGGCGGGTCAGGGGGGCCCGCAGGCCGAGGTGCTCGCGCAGGGTGGTCCCGACGTACTCGCTCGGGTAGGCCCCGCGGTCCTGCAGCGCCGGGACGACCTGGTCGACGATGTCGTCGAGCCCGCTGGGCACGAGGTAGGGCGTGATGTTGAACCCGTCGCTGGCGCCGGAGCGGACCCAGAACGCGAGCTCGTCGGCCAGCTGGGAGGCGGTGCCGGCGAAGCCGCGTTCGGAGGAGTGGTGCAGCACGAGCTCGCGCAGCGAGAACTTGTTCTCCTCCGCGACCGCCCGCCACTGCTGGGCCAGCGCCCGCGCGTCGGCGCCCGCGCGGTGCGCACCGCGGGTCCCGTCGATGTCCGCGATGACGGGGTCGTGCGCGGGCAGCGGGCCGTCGGGGTCGTAGCCGGACAGGTCCTCGCCCCACACCTGGCCGACGAGGGACAGGGCGGTGGCGGGGGTGACCTGCTGCTCCAGCACCCAGCGGGCCTTCTCCTCCACCTCGGCCTCGTTGTCGGCCACGACGATCTGGGTGCCCGGCAGGATGAGCACGTCGCCCTCGGGGCGGCCCGCGGCGACCGTGCGGCGGCGGATGTCGTCGGCGAACTCCAGGGCGTCGGCGTGGTCGGTGCCGTGCCGGGAGAAGATGACGTCGGCGGTCCGGGTGGCGAAGTCGCGGCCCGCGGGGGAGTCGCCGGCCTGGAACAGAACCGGGTGCTCCTGCGGGCTGCGCGGCACGGTCGGCTCGATCTCCACGTCGAAGAACCGGTCGGAGGAGGTGACCGGTGTGAAACCCCTCCCGTCCCAGCTGTCCCAGACCGCTTTGGCGAGGTTCACGAAGCGCTCGGCGCGCTCGTACCGGTCGGCGTGGTCGAGGTAGCCGCCGCGGCGGAAGTTCGCCCCCGTCCAGGCGTTGTCGGTCGTCACGACGTTCCACGCGGCCCGGCCACCGGACAGGACGTCCAGCGACGCCAGCCGCCGCGCCAGGTCCGCCGGGTCGTTGTAGGTGGTGTTCTGGGTCGCGACCAGGCCGATGCGGGAGGTCAGGCCCGCCAGCGCGGCCAGTTCCGTGAGGGCGTCGGGCCGTCCCACGACGTCGAGGTCGTGGATCTTCCCGTGCTGCTCGCGCAGCCGCAGGCCCTCGCCGAGGAAGAATGCGTCGAACAACCCCCGCTCGGCGGTCCGGACGAGCTGGGTGAACGTCGAGTGGTGCATCTGCGACCCGCTGCGGGGGTCCGACCAGATGGTGCTGTGGTTGACGCCCTGGAAGAACACGCCGAAGTGGACGACGGCGTCGGGGTACCGGAGTTCGGTCATCGTTCGTGTCCTCAGGCCGTGGCGAACTGGTTGACGGGCCGCGCCAGGCCCAGGGTGGAGCGCAGCGTGGCTCCCGCGACGGGCGCCTGCAGGAGGCGGGCGACGCGCAGCGCCGGGAGGGTCGTGCGCAGCAGGGTGCGCAGGTCCTCGTCGAGGACGGCCGCGTGCAGGCGGACGCCGTTCACCGAACCGGCCAGCCCCGACAGGTACCGGGCGAACCCCTCGCCCGAGCCCGACCAGCGGATGCGCCCGGACGCCGGGGCGGCCGCGTCGGCGTCCAGGGCCGCGAGGCGGTCGGCCGCGGCGTGGGCCTCGGTGTCGAGGGCGAACTCGACGTCCAGCACGACGAGCGGGCCGCCCGCGGTGCGGCGGGCCCCCTCGTCCCCGCTGAGCACCACGTCGGCGTGCGTGGTGGGCGTCAGGTCGCGCTCGTGGACGACGACGACGGACTGGCCCTGCGGGCTGCGCGGCACGGTGAGCGGGCCCTTGACCGACCAGCGGCCCGTCTCGACGTCGACGTGGTGCAGGCGGTCGCGGTCGACGTAGCGCCCCGTGGCGACGTCGCGGACGACCGCGTCGTCCTCCCAGGAGTCCCACAGCGCCCGCACGGCACGCACGACGTCGGCCAGTTCCGCGGCCGGGTCCGCCGCGACGGGCAGGTCCACGGCCCGCGCCGCGCGCGCGGGGGAGGTCGTCGCGATCCAGCCGGCCCGGCCGTGGCTGGAGTGGTCCAGGGAGGCGATCTGGGCGGCGACGTGGAACGGTTCGGAGTACGTCGTCGCGGCCACCGGCAGCAGCCCGACCGCGTCCGTCGTGCCGGCCAGGAAGGCCGCGCGCTGGACGGCGTCGAGGTGCCCGACAGGGTTGCGCGGGTCCGGGGCGGTGGAGTCCTCGAACGTCAGGCCCGTCAGGCCCTGCGCCTGCGCGGTGACGGCGAACTCGCGCAGGCGGGCGGGGAAGAACACCTGGTCGGGCGTGGAGCGGGAACGGCGCCAGGCGGCGGGGTGCCACCCGCCGCCGTCGACCTCCAGGAACACGTGGAACGGGGTGGGCATGTCGGCTCCTGGTCTGAGGGGGTGCGGGTCACGGGGTGGGGACGGCGGCGCGCCGGAACCGGGCGCCGGTGTGCTCGCCGGGCAGGAGGGGCCCGGCGCCGCCGAAGCGCTCGCGCAGCGTCTGCCCCGGGACGTAGCCCTCGGGCCGGCGGCCGCGGGCCCGCAACCGGGGCCCGATGAGCTCGGCGAAGTCCAGCAGGGTGCCGTAGCTGTGGTGCTGGGTGAGGTTGATGCCGTCGATGCCGACGTCGTCGAGCCAGTGCTCGATCTGCGCGACGACCGCGTCGGGGGTCCCGACGGCCGAGAAGGTGCGCTCGCGCCGGGCGATCGCCGCGGCGAACTCACCCACGGTGCGCTGCCGGGGCAGCCCGGCCGCGCCGGGGTGGTCGGCGCGCCCCTCGAGCGCGAGGGCCTCCCCGACGGTCCGGTCCGCGGGGTGGGCCAGCGGGTCGAACGGCAGCGAGGCGTGCGCGAACCTGCCCTCCAGGCTGTCGTACCGGGCGTGCGCGGCGAGCTTGGCGGTCACGTCGGACTCGGTGTGCCCCGTGATGACGGTCGCCTGCACCACGAACTTCACGCTGCGCGGGTCCCGGCCGTGACGGGCGGCGGCCTCGCGCACCGCCGCGATCGTGCGGGCGACCGCGGCGTGGTCCGGTCCGCCGGTGAACACCAGTTCGGCGTGCCGGCCCGCGAACTCGATGCCGTCGGCCGACGCCGTGGCCTGGACGACCAGCGGGGTCCGCTGCGGCGAGGGGGAGGACAGGTGCGGCCCGGCCACCCGGAAGTACGTGCCGTCGTGGTCGATCGCACGCACCCGGTCGGGTTCGGTGAACACGCCCCGCTCGCGGTCGGCGACGACCGCCCCGGCGTCCCAGGAACCCTCCCACAGCGCGTAGACGACCTCCATGAACTCGTCCGCGATCCGGTACCGCTCGTCGTGCGCGATCTCACCGGGCAGCCCGAAGTTGCGCGCCGCGCTGGGCAGGTAGCTCGTGACGACGTTCCAGCCCACGCGGCCCTTCGTGAGGTGGTCCAGGGTGCTCATGCGGCGGGCGAAGGGGAACGGCGGTTCGTAGCTGGTGGAGAACGTGACCGCGAACCCGAGGTGGTCGGTCACGGCCGCCATCGCGGGCACGACGAGCATCGGGTCGTTGCTGGGGACCTGCAGCCCCTCGCGCAGCGCCGTCTGCGGGCCGTCGCGGTAGACGTCGTAGGCGCCGATCACGTCGGCGAGGAAGACGGCGTCGAACTGCGCGTCCTCGGCCAGCCGGGCCAGCGTCGTCCAGTACCCGATGTCGTTGAACTCGTGGCGGTGGTTGCCGGGCAGCCGCCACAGCCCGTGCGTGATGTGGCTCACGCAGTTCATCTCGAACAGGTTGAGCAGCAACGGCTTGGGGCCGGGCAACGCGTCCTCCATCGTCCTTGGCGGAAGCACCGACCCTCGGAGGGGGTTGCTGCGGCGTCGTCGAGCCAAGTCTCTCGGCCGCTCTGGATGGTTCGCACAGTCAACGACACGTCCCGTCGCCGTGTCAACCGAGCTCCACGCACCCCCTCCCACGTGATCGAGGACCGCATGTCCGGCGACGAGACCGCACGGGGACGCACCCACGGGCAGTGGCTCGTGGACGGGCGCACCCCGCTGAACCACGACGAGCAGTTCACGCCCGACGGACCCCCGCTGGAGGTGCGCGGGCGCATCGAGCGGGTCTACGCCCACCAGGGGTTCGCCTCCATCGACCCCGACGACCTCGACGGCCGGTTCCGCTGGTGGGGGCTGCACACGCAGCGCCGTCCCGGCGTCCCCGGTGGCCGCACCGCGCAGCTCACCGCGGCCGAGCTGTCCGACGAGTGCTTCACGCTGCGCGTCCGGCTGGACGGCGGCGCCCTCACGACGCGGCAGCTGCGCGTCCTGGGCGACGTCTCCCGCACGTACGCCCGCGGCACCGCCGACCTCACCGACCGGCAGAACGTCCAGCTGCACCGGGTGCGCATCGAGGACGTCCCCGCGATCTGGGCGCAGCTGGAGGCCGTGGGCCTGCGGACGACGGAGGCCTGCGGCGACGGCCCCCGCGTCGTCCTGGGCAGCCCGGTCGCCGGGGTGGCGGCCGACGAGGTCCTCGACCCGACGCCGGTGGTCGAGGAGATCGTGCGGCGGTTCGTCGGCGACCCCGACCTCGCGAACCTGCCCCGCAAGTTCGATCCGCGGTCACGGGGCACCCCAGCCAGGACGTCGTGCACGAGATCGACGACGTCTCGCTGGTCGGCGTGGAGCACCCCGAGCTGGGTCCGGGGTACGACCTGTGGGTCGGCGGGGGGCTGTCGACGAACCCCCGCCTCGCCGAGCGCCTGGGGGCCTTCGTCCGGCCCGAGCAGGCGGCCGACGTCTGGCACGGGGTCGTGCGGATCTTCCGCGACCACGGCTACCGGCGGCTGCGGCACCGCGCCCGGCTGGAGTTCCTGCTCGCCGACCGGGGCCCGGTGCGGTTCCGCGAGGTCCTGGAGCGCGACCACCTCGGGTACGCGCTGGCCGACGGGCCGCCCGCCCCGGCCCCGACGGGCGCCGGGGACCACGTCGGGGTCCACGAGCAGAAGGACGGCCTGCGCCACGTGGGGGCGACCCCGGTGGCGGACCGGGTCAGCGCCGACGTCCTGACCGGGCTGGCCGACGCCGCCGAAGCCGTGGGCTCGCGGCGCGTGCGGCTCACCCCCCAGCAGGAGGTCCTGGTGCTGGACGTGCCGCCCGGGCGCGTCGGGCAGCTCACCGCGCAGCTCGACCGCATCGGGCTGAGCACGGCCCCCAGCCCGTTCCGGCGCACCACGACGGCCTGCACCGGCATCGAGTGCTGCGAGCTCGCGATCGTCGAGACGAAGCGGACCGCGGCCGAGGCGGTGAGCGACCTGGAGTGCCGGCTCGCCGAGCGGGAGGAGGAGGAGACGTTCGCGCAGTGGGCGCACCGGGCCGACGAGGCCGCCCTGCGCTGACCCGCGCACCCCCGCGCGGGAAAACCCCCGAAGGCCCTTGCGCAGCGGGACGCGTGTGTCACAGTGAGGCACCCGAGAGCGGAGGTGCGAGGTGCGAGGACGTCGACTGTGGGCCCGGTTGTGCGCTGGCGCAACCAGTTTCGGGTCGGCGCTGGTGCAGGGCCTGGCCCTGGCGGGGCACGGTCAGTGGGGGTTCGCGTGGTCCCCGGTCGACCCCGACCTGGAACCAGGTCCCGGTGAGCTGAGCTGGGCCGAGTTCGAGGCCGAGCTGCACGCGCTGCTGTCCGAGGAGCCCCGCGGCGCCGGGGACGGACCGCGTCCCAGCAGCGAGCCGATGCCCTGACGCTCGGCCCGCAGGGCGGCGTGCGCCAGCCCCGCGGAGACCAGCAGCAGTCCCGCGCACCCCAGGGCCAGGTGCGAGAACACGCGCAGGTGGGCGGGACCGGGCGCGCCGGGGGCGCCCACGAGGTACGCGCCGGTCGCCACCGGCACCGCGACGGCCGCCGCCACGCGCTGCGAGAGCTGGAACAGGCCCGCGGCGACGCCGGCCACGGCCACCGGGGCGTGCTGCAGGGTCAGCACCTGGTTCGGGGAGATCACCGCGCCGACGGCCGCCGACGACACCGCCGCTGTCAGCGAGGCGACCAGCACGGCGTGGGTGGGCAGCGCGGGCAGCAGCAGCGCCTCGGCCGTCACCGAGGCCGTCGCCACCAGCGTCGAGACGACGACCAGCCGCCGCCCCCACCGCACCACGAGGCGGGCGGACAGGGCCGCGCAGACCCCCGAGGCGACCGCGGCCGGCAGCAGCACCAGCCCCGCGTCGAAGGCCGACAGGCCCAGCCCGGACTGCAGGACGAGCACCTGCAGCATGCCCAGGGCCAGCACGGCGCCGAAGACGCACATCGCCACGCCCGTGCCCAGGGCGAAGTCCGGGCGCCGGAAGAGGTCGGGGACGAGCAGCGGGCTGGCCGCCCGGCGCTCCCACCACCGCAGGACGGCGGTCAGGACGACGGCGGCGAGCACGCAGGGGACGGCGACCGCGACCGTGGCCCGGCCCGTGGTGAAGGGCAGCAGCAGGCAGACCGTGACGGCGGCGACGACGACGCTGCCGGGCAGGTCGAGCCCGCCGCGCGGCAGTGGCCGGCGCGCGGTGCGCGGCAGGTGCCGCGCGGCGACGGGCAGCAGGAGCGCGGCGAGCGGGATGTTGGCGGCCAGGACCAGGCGCCACCCCAGGTGCGGGCCGCCCAGGCCGGTGAGCAGCCCCCCGAGCAGCGGGCCGCACGCCGAGGAGCACGCCGTGGCCACCGAGTAGCCGGCGAAGGCGCGGGCCCGCTCGGGGCCGCGGAAGACCGCCTGCAGGGTGCCGTGGACCTGCGGGTTCACGACACCCGCGCCGAGCCCCTGCAGCGCGCGGGCGAGCACGACCGTCCACGCGTCCTGCGCGGTCGCGGACAGCACGGCCGCGGCGGCGAAGACGGCGAAACCGCCCAGGTGCAGGGACCGCCGCCCCAGGACGTCACCGAGCCGGCCGGCGGGCACCAGGGCCAGCCCGAAGGTCAGCGAGTAGGTCGCGAGGATCCACTGCACCTGGGTGGCCGAGGCGTGCAGGTCCGCGCGCAGGGCGGGCACGACGACCCCGACCATGCTCTGGTCGACGAGGGTGACGAAACCCGTGCCGAGGCAGACGAGCCAGACGGCGGTGCGCGGGTCGGGGGTCCGGGGGCCGGTGGTGCGGGCACGCGTGCGCAGGGGGTTCTCCGGTCGGTGACGGCGTGGCGTCCGCGCCGGGGTGGACGAGGGGCTGGACGGGACGGTCAGGACGGGACGGTCAGGACGGGGACCCGGGGGCTGGGTCGACGTCGCGGCCGAACACCGCGAGCCGCAGGCCCCCGTGGCCCAGCCGGTCCTCCCGCGCGGTCAGCCGGGTGAAACCCGCCCGGTGGTAGAGCCGCTGCGCCGTCTCGTTGCGGGCCCCGGTGTCCAGCACGAGCCGGGTGTGCCCGCCCTCGCGGGCCCGGGCCGCCGCGTCCTCGAGCAGCAGCGCGCCGATCCCGCGCCGGCGGGCGGCGAGGGAGACGGCCAGCAGCCGCAGCTCCAGCTCGTCGGGCCCGGCGAAGCGCGCGTGCTCGGTGCCGCCGGGGGCCAGGGTCGCCGTCCCCAGCAGCTCCCCGCCCTCGACCGCGACGCGCACGTCGGCGGTGCGCGCCCGGCCGGCGACGTCGCGCAGCAGCGCGGCCCGCTCGGCGTCGGGCGGGTAGGGGCCCGCGGAGAACCCGGCCACCGTCAGCTCCCCGACGGCGTCGAACTCGTCGGGGCGGGCCGACCGGACGGTCAGCGTGGTCGCACCGCCCGGCACCGGGTCCTGCGCGGTGGTGGTCATCAGGCCTGCACGGGTTCCTCGGTGGGGAGCCCGGCGGCCTTCCACGCCGGGAACCCGCCGTCGACCTGGACGACGTGGGTGAAACCGGCGGCGAGCAGCTCAGCGGTGACGGGGCCGGACCCGGCGGGGGAACCGCAGATCACGACGATCTCCTGGTCCTTGCCGGTCAGCTGCTCCAGCGCGCCGGGTTCGCCGACGGCGAACTTCCGGCCGACGTCGGTCTTGGCGACGACGACGGCCTGCGGCAGCTCGCCGTGCGCGGCGCGGCCGGCGTCGCTGCGGACGTCGACGAGCAGGGCGCCACCGGCGACGGCGCGACCGGCGGTCTCGGCGTCGACGAGGGGGGCCTCGGGGAGGGTGGTCTCGCTCACGTCACTCCTGGGGGTTCGGCTCACGCGGTCGCGCGGGCGGGTTCGGGCAGGTGCACGGTCGGCCGGTCGCGCCAGGCCTGCGCGAGCAGGTCGTAGGAGCGGAACCGGTCGGCGGCACGGTACGTCGCGGTCGTCACGAGGACCTCCTCGGCCCCCGCGACCCGGGCCAGGGCCTCGAGGCGGGTGACGACCTGCTCGGGGGAGCCGACGACGTGGGCCTCCAGCCGGTCGGCGACGAGGGCCCGATCCTGCGGGGTCCAGTCGAAGGCGTCCACCTGCTCCGGCGACGGCACCGGGGTGGCGCCGGTGCCGCGGCGGACGCCGAGGACCCACTGCGCGTACGGGCGGGCCAGTTCCCGGGCCGCGGCGTCGGTCCCGGCCACGACGACGTCGGCGGACACCGCCACCCGCGGTGCGGGCAGGACGCCGGGGCGGAACGCGTCGCGGTACGCCGCGACGGTCTCCAGCACGGACGCGGGCGCCACGTGGTAGTTCGCGACGAGCGGCAGGCCGAGCTCGCCGGCGACCCGCGCGGACTCGCCGCCGCTGGAGGCCAGCACGTGCACGCTCACCGGCGCCCCCGACAGCAGCGAGCTGCCGTGCGGGCGGCCCTCCGCGTCGGTGTGCCCCCGGCCGAGCAGGTCCAGGGCCAGGCGCAGCTCGTCGCGCAACGGCGGGGCGTCGGTGCGGTGGACGCCCAGGACGCGGGCGGTGGCGCGCAGCGTCTCCACCAGCGCGGGGTCGCGCCACGGCGACGGCGGGGCGGCCGGGACCGGCAGCCCGTCGACGACCCGGGACCCGGGGGCCGCGGGACGTCCCTCGCCCGGCGGGGTGGGGGCGTGGACCCGGCCGAACCCCAGGTCGACGCGGTCACCGACGGCGCGCGCGATCGTGGCCCACTGCTCGGCGGCGACGGCGGGGGTGGTGACGGCCAGCAGGCTGGCGGCCGAACCCACCCGCAACCGCCGCGTCGAGGACGCGATGAGCGCGGCCAGGACGGCCGGGGTGGCGCTGGAGACGCCGGGGGACAGGTGGTGCTCGGCGAGCCAGTACCCCCGGTAGCCCCACCCGTCGGCCGCCCGCGCCAGTTCCAGGGTCCGGCCGACGCCCTCCCCGAGGCCCTCGTGCTCGCTCTCGGGGTGAGGTCGAGGATCGACAGCTCGACGCTCACGCCGGTTGCGCCGCCCTGGCCGGGGACAGTCCCAGGTTCTCCCGCAGCGTCGTCCCGGTGTACCCGGTGCGCAGCGAGCCGCGTTCCTGCAGCAGCGGCACGACGGTGTCGACGAACTCGTCCAGGCCCGTCGGCACCACGGGCGGGTGGAGGATGAAACCGTCCGAGCCGTCGTGCTGCACGAAGTCGTCGAGCTGGTCGGCGACCGCCGTCGGGGTGCCGACGAACGTGGCGCGGGCGGTGACCTCGATGACGGTCTCGCGCAGGTTCAAGCCCCCGCGCGCCGCGACCTCCCGCCACCGCGCCACGACGGCGTTCAGGTCGGGGTCGTGGATCGCCCGCCCCCTCCAGCGCGGCGGGGAGGTGGTGTCGGCGTCGAACTCCGGCAGCGGGCCCTCGGGGTCCAGCTGCGACAGGTCCCGGTTCCACACCTGCTCGGCCAGCGCGAGCGCGGTCGCGGGGCTGACCTGCCGGTGGGTGAGCTCCCGGGCCTTCTCCTGCGCGTCGGCGGCGCTGTCGCCCAGGACGACACCGGCCGAGGGCAGGATCTTGATGTCGCTCGCGAGCCGCCCGTGCCGCACGGCCCGGGCCTTGACGTCGCGGTAGAACGGCACGGCGTCGGCGAGGGTGCGGAACGGGGAGAAGATCGCGTCGGCGTTGGCGGAGGCGAACTCCCGCCCCTGGTCGGACACCCCGGCCTGGATGATCAGCGGGTGCCCCTGCGGGGGGCGGGGGACGTTGAACCGGCCGCGGACGTCGAACTGGTTCGTGCGCACGTCGAACTCGCCGACCCCGTGCCGGGCGAGGAACTGCTCCGTGGCGCTGTCGGCCGGCACGTCACCGGAGTTCCAGGAGTCCCACAGCGCCCGGACGGCGATCAGCACCTCCTCGGCGCGCTCGTAGCGCTGGGACCGGTCGAGGTACCCGCCGCGGCGGAAGTTGGCCGCCGTGAACGCGTCGAAGCTCGTGACCACGTTCCACGCCGCGCGGCCGCCGGAGAGGTGGTCCAGGGAGGCGAACTGCCGCGCGAGCTCGTACGGCTCGTTGAACGTCGTGTTGACGGTCCCGGCCAGCCCCAGGTGGTCGGTGACCCCGGCCAGGGCGGCGAGGACGGTGAACGTGTCCGGGCGGCCGACGACGTCGTTCTCGTAGATCTGCCCGGCGTGCTCGCGCAGCCGCAGCCCCTCGGCCAGGAAGAACAGGTCGAAGAAACCCCGCTCGGCCGTGCGGGCCAGGTGGGCGAAGCTCTTCACGTCGATCTGGCTGCCCGCGGCGGGGTCCTGCCAGACGGTGTGGTGGTTCACGCCCGGGAGGTGGGCGCCGAGGACGATCTGCTTGCGGGGCTTGCCTTCGGGGACGCTCATCGGGGTTTCCCTCCTCAGACGGTGGCGTAGCGGTTGGCGGGCCGGGCCAGCCCGAGGTGGTCGCGCAGGGTGGCGCCGGTGTACGCGCGGCGGAAGGCCCCCGCGGACTGCAGCAGCGGCACGACCTCGTCGACGAGGGCCGGCAGGTCGGTGGCGTTCACCGCCGGGCGGAAGCGGAACCCCTCGATCCCCGCGTCCCGCCACAGCAGCAGCCGCTCGACGAGGCCGGCGGGGGAGTCGGCGACGACGAGCGCGTCGGACGTGAACGCCTCCCCGTCGGCGGAGTCGAGGCGGTCCAGCCGGTTGCGGGCCTGCGCGGCGTCGGCGGCCAGGGCCACCACGAGGTCGGCGTGGACCTGCAGCGGCACACCCCGCCGGCCCACTGCGGCCTCCGCGGCCCGGACCTCGGCGACGACCGCGCGGGCGTCCTGCGCGTCGCGGGGGGTGACGAACACGACGTCGGCGCTCGCGGCGGCGAACTCGTAGGCGGTCCTGGCGTGCGCCAGGGCCGTCACGACGGGCTGGCCCTGCGGCGGGCGGGGCGTGATCGAGGGCCCCAGGACGGAGAACCACGGGGTCTGCGCGGCGACGCGGTGCAGCTTGGTGCGGTCGACGAAGCGGCCCGTGGCGACGTCGCGGACCACCGCGTCGTCCTCCCAGGAGTCCCACAGCGCGCGGACGGTGTCGACGACGGCGCGGGCCTCGGCGAACAGGTCCTCGACGACGGCGACGACCGCGGGGTCCTGCAGCGTCTCGCGGGTGACCGCCGGGATCGAGCGCCGGCCGAACAGCTCCGCCTCGTGCGCCCGGGCGGCGACCTGGGCCCGCCACCCGCCCCGGCCCGAGCTCACGTGGTCCAGCGTGGCCAGGCCCTTGGAGACGTGGAACGGTTCGGTGTGCGTCGTCGAGACGGTCGGGACCAGCCCGATCGCCTCGGTCACCAGGGCGAGCCGGGCCGCGACCAGCAGCGCGTCGAGCCGGCCGGCGACCCGGTCGGTGCGGTCGTCGGGCGGGCCGAAGCCGCTGCCCTGCAGGCCGAAGGAATCCTCGACGGTCACCAGGTCGAACAGGCCGCGCTCGGCTTCGGCGACCGTGTCGGCCCAGAACCGCGCGGTGAACAGCTCCCCGGCCCGGGAGCCGGGTTCCCGCCAGGACGCCGGGTGCCAGCCGGTCGACTCGAGGGCGGCGGACAGGTGAAGGGTTTCGGGCACGGGTCTCCTCCTGGAGTCGGGACGACTCGCAGGCGTCCGGCGGGTCATCGCGCTTGCCGGAGGGTTCCCTCCGGCCGGGTCGTCACCTGGGGCACCCCACCGCGGGGAGGGTTGCCGACCAGCTAGCCAGGGCTTGTCGCTGGTTCTCGTGACCTGCGGGCAGGCTAGCCCAGTTCCGGGACGGGGTCGAGGAAGGACTCCGGCGCCGGGCGGGCGTCGGTGAGCGGACCCCAGCGGCCCTCGACGACCCCGTACTCCAGCGCCGAGCCCGTGGTGAGGAACTGCTCCAGCGCGGCCAGCAGCCGCTCCACGTCGGCCGAGCTCGTCCCGACGCCCGTGGAGGCGCGCAACCCGCCCTCCACCAGCCCCAGGGAGTTCGCGAAGCGGTGCGCGCAGAACCTGCCGTCGCGCACCCCGACGCCGTGCTCGGCCGACAGGTACGCCGCCACCTCCGACACCGGGCGGCCGGGCACGGTGAACGTCACGACCCCCACGGCGTCGGCCGGGTGCGGGCGCACGACCCGCACGCCCTCCAGCGCGCTCAGGCCGGTGACGAGCTGCGCGCGCAGCGCCGCCTCGTGGGCCTCCAGGGCCCCTGCGGGCAGGGCCGCCAGCGTCGTGCACGCCTGCGCCAGCGCCACCGCGCCGACCACGTTCGGGGAACCCGCCTCGTGCCGGTCCGGGCCGGTCGCCCACCGCACCGCGTCGTGGCTGACGTCGAGCGTGGCCCCGCCACCGGCGAGGTAGGGCTCGGCGGCGTCCAGCCAGTCCCGGCGCCCCACCAGGGCCCCCGCCCCGAACGGGGCGTACAGCTTGTGCCCGGACAGCGCGATCCAGTCGATCCCGTCGCGGGCGACGTCGACGCGCCGGTGCGGCAGCAGCTGGGCCCCGTCGACGGCGAGGCGGGCCCCGGCGGCGTGCGCGGCCCGGGCCAGCCGGCGCAGCGGCAGCACCTCCCCGGTGACGTTGGACGCGCCGGCGACGGCCAGCAGGGCGTACTGCCCGGTGGCCAGCTCCGCCTCCAGCAGGGCCGTGGTCTCCTCGGCGTCGGCGCCGCCGCGGACCACCGTGGTGCGGGCCGAGCGCTGCCAGGGCAGCAGGTTCGCGTGGTGCTCGACGTCCGCGACCAGCACCCGCGCGCCGGCGGGGACGGCCCGGGACAGCAGGTCCAGGGCGTCCGTCGTGCTGCGCGTGAAGACCACGACGTCGTCCTCGCGGGCCCCCAGGAAGCGGCCCACCTGCTCGCGGGCCTGCTCGAACAGGGCGGTGGACACCTGCGAGAGGTAGCCGGCGCCGCGGTGGACGCTGGCGTAGTGCGGCAGCACCTGCGCGACCCGGTCCGCCACCGCCGCCAGCGCCGGGGCGCTCGCCGCGTTGTCGAGGTTGGCGTAGGTGGTGGTGCCCCCGGTGGCCAGCGGGACCGGGGTGTCGGCGCCGACGACGGGCAGCAGCGGCGGCACCGTGCGACAGGCGGGGCGGGTGGGGGACAGGGTGCTCGTCGTCACGGGGCTCCTCGGGACAGTGGACCCTGCCGGGAGGACCGGGATCGCCCCGGCGAGGTCCGCGCTTGCCGGAACCACGTCGGAACCGGCCAGGTCGTCACCCGGGGCACCCCACCGCGGAGGAGGGTTGCCGGCCAGCGAGCCGGGGCTTGTCGCTGGCGCTCATGACCTGGGGGGAGATTGCCACGTGCGGGCGCCGGGAATCAAGGTCGGTGCGTCGCGGCCCGGTCCCGGGAGCGCCGCCCGCCGGGGGGCCGTCCGGGGGAACCACTTGTGGACGGCGTCGCGGTCGGTCTACATTCGAAGAACACCATCCAGAGCGGCTGAGAGTCCTGGCTCGACGACGCCGCAGCAACCCCCCGAGCCCGGGCGAGGGTGCTAACGCCAGGTCGATGGAGTTCGTGATGCGCACCACCGATGTCGTCGTCCCCTCCCCGGCCCCGGGTCCGGGACCCGTGCGATGACGCTCGCGCCCCTCGTCGCCGGCGCCGCGGGGCGGCCCACGCTCAGTTTCGAACTCTTCCCCCCGCGCTCGGAGACCGGCCGCGACTCGTTGTGGCGCAGGCTGTCCGACCTCCTGGGGAGCAACCCCGACTTCGTGTCCGTCACCTTCGGCGCGGCGGGAGCGACCCGCGGTCCCAGCCGGGACCTGCTGGCGCACGTCCTGACCACCTCGGCGGTCCCGGCCATGGCCCACCTGACGTGCGTGGGTTCCTCGCGCCGGCAGGTCGTGGAACTGGCCACCGAGTTCCTCGACGCCGGCGTCCGCAACGTCCTGGCGCTGCGGGGGGACCCGCCGGCCGGTGTCCCGGACTGGACGCCGCACCCCGACGGCGTGGCCACCGCCCGGGACCTCGTGGAACTGCTGCAGGTGGCCGACAGGCGTCGGCTGGCGCTGCGCGGCGGTTCCCGCCCCCTCGACGAGGGACCGCTCAGCCTGGCCGTGGCCGCCTTCCCGCGGGCCAGGGACCACCACGAGCTCGCCGTCCTGCGCGCCAAGCAGGACGCCGGGGCGCGGTTCGCGATCTGCCAGGTGACGTTCTCCGCGCAGGAGTACGCCGCGTTCGTCCGCCGGGCCCGCGCGGCCGGGATCACCATCCCGCTGCTGCCCGGCGTCGCGGTCTCCGACGACCCACGGCGCCTGGAGCGGATCGGCGAGCTCACCGGCGTCCGGGCCCCGCGGGGGCTGCTCGCGGCCCTGGACACCGACGACGCCCCGACCCGCCGCCGGGCCGCCACCGCGTTCACCTCGGGACTGGCGCACGGCCTGCTCGAGGCCGGCGCGCCCGGCCTGCACCTGTACACGTTCAACGCGGCCGCCCCCGCGCTGGACCTGCTCGACCACCTCGACCTGACCCGACCCGCGACCCACCCCCGACCCGCCGCCGCCGTGGAGGCGACCGCCGCAGCAGGAGGAAGCACCCGATGAGCCAGACCACCCCCGCCTGGACCGCGACGATCCTGGGCTACCCCCGGATCGGTCCCGACCGCGAGACCAAGAAGGCCCTGGAGGCCCTGTGGTCCGGCAAGGCCGACCTGGCCACCACCGAGGAGCGGCTCGCCGCCGTCCGCGCGGCCACCGTCCGCCGCCTCAACGCCCTCGGCCTGCCGGCGCACGACGCGTCCATCCCGTCGTCGTTCTCCGCCTACGACCAGGTCCTCGACACCGCGGTCGCCGTCGGGGCCGTCCCGGAGCGCTTCGCCGACGTCGTCGGCCCCGACGGCAGGGTCGACCTCACCGGCTACTCCACGATCGCCCGCGGGCGCGGGGCGCAGGCCCCGCTGGAGATGACGAAGTGGTTCGACACGAACTACCACTACCTCGTCCCCGAGATCGGCCCCGGCACCGCGTTCCGGTTCGCCGACGACCGGGGCGTGCGCGAGTTCTCCGAGGCCCTCGCCGACGGTTTCCTCACCCGTCCCGTCGTCGTGGGCCCCGTGACGTTCCTGCTGCTGGCCAAGGCCGCCGACGGCAGCCCCGAGGGGTTCGCCCCCCTCTCGCGGCTCGACGACCTCCTCGGCGCCTACGAGGACCTGCTGGCCGCGTACGCCGCGGCCGGTGCCGAGTGGGTCCAGCTGGACGAACCCGGTCTGGTCAGCGACTCCGCCACCGCCGGTGTCGACGGGCTCGACGACCTCGTGCGGGCGGCCTACGCGCGCCTCACGGGCCTGGCGCACCGCCCGCGCCTGCTCGTCGCCACGCCCTACGGCGACGCGGGCGACCACCTCGCCTCCTTCGGGGCGGTCGAGGGCCTCGCCCTCGACCTCGTCGAGGGTTCCGTCCCGGCGGACCGCTCGGTCCTGGCCGGCAAGACCGTCGTCGGCGGGGTCGTCGACGGTCACAACGTCTGGCGCCGCGACCTCGTCCACGCCCTCGCCACCCTGCGCGAGCTCGAGGGCTTCGCCGCGCACGTCGTGGCCGGGACCTCCACCTCGCTGCTGCACGTCCCGCACGACGTGACCCGCGAGACGGCGCTCGACGAGCGGCTGCGCGGCTGGCTGGCCTTCGCCGACCAGAAGGTCACCGAGGTCGTCGTGCTCGGCAGGGCGCTCGCCGACGCCGCCGCGGTCGAGACCGAGCTCGCGGCCTCGGCCGCGGCCCTGGCCGACCGGCTCGCCGCCCCCGGGGTCGTCCGCCCCGAGGTGCGCGAGCGCCTGGCGGCGCTGACCCCGCAGGACTTCCGGCGCAGCGACTACGCCGTCCGCCGCGCCGCCCAGGACGAGGCGCTGCACCTGCCGGCGCTGCCCACGACCACCATCGGCTCCTTCCCGCAGACCACCGAGATCCGCCGGGCCCGCGCGGCCTGGTCCCGCGGCGAGCTGGACGGGACGGCCTACGAGGACTTCCTGCGCGCCGAGATCGACCGCGTCGTGCAGCTGCAGGAGGAGCTGGGCCTGGACGTCCTCGTCCACGGCGAGCCCGAGCGCAACGACATGGTCCAGTACTTCGCCGAGCAGCTCGACGGGTTCGCCGTCACGCAGCACGGCTGGGTGCAGTCCTACGGCTCGCGCGGCGTCCGGCCGCCGATCCTGTGGGGCGACGTGACGCGCCCCGCGCCGATCACCGTCCCGTGGAGCACCTACACCGCGAGCCGCACGACCAAGCCGGTCAAGGGCATGCTCACCGGCCCGGTGACCATCCTCGCGTGGTCGTTCGTGCGCGACGACCAGCCGCTGGGGGACACCGCGAACCAGGTCGCCCTCGCGCTGCGGGACGAGGTCGCCGACCTCCAGGCCGCCGGCATCGGCATCGTGCAGGTCGACGAGCCCGCGCTGCGCGAGCTGCTGCCGCTGAAGACGGCGGACCAGGCGGCCTACCTCGACTGGTCGGTCGCCTCCTTCCGCCTGGCGACCGCGGGTGCGGCCGACGCCACGCAGATCCACACGCACCTGTGCTACTCGGAGTTCGGCGAGGTCATCGACGCGATCGACGGCCTCGACGCCGACGTGACGAGCATCGAGGCCGCCCGCTCGCGCATGGAGGTCCTCGGGGACATCGCCCGCGCCGGGTTCGCCCGCGGCATCGGGCCGGGCGTGTACGACATCCACTCCCCGCGGGTCCCGTCCACCGAGGAGGTCGTGAACCTGCTGCGCTCGGCCGTCGGGTCCGTGCCGGCCCGCCAGCTGTGGGTGAACCCCGACTGCGGGCTGAAGACCCGCGGCTACGCCGAGACGACGGAGTCGCTGCGCCACCTCGTGGAGGCCGCCCGCACCGTCCGCGCGGAACTGCCCGTCGGGTCGCCGGTCGCGAGCTGACGCCGGCCCGCCGCGGCGGGCCACCGGAACACCCTGCGGGCCGGGCACCGGCGGTGCCCGGCCCGCACGACCGCCCTCCCACCGGACGCCGGCCGGGTACCCACCACCGCGTCGAACCGAGCCCCGGCGGGTGGCGGCTGCCGGGGGCGCGGGGACGGGCCGACGACGTCGACTGGATCGTCCACACGGCGCAGCTGGCCGAGCGGGCCCGGTTCGACCTGTTCTTCTGCGAGGACGCCCTGACCGCGCCGCGGCCGGGGCACGACGGTCCCGTCCGGGCGGTCGAGCCGCTGACGCTGCTGGCGGCCGTGGCCCGCGGGACCCGGCACCTCGGTCTGGTGGCGACCGCGTCGACGACGTTCAGCGAGCCCTGCGACCTCGCCCGGCAGTTCGCGTCGCTGGACCGCATCAGCCACGGCCGGGCCGGCTGGAACGCCGTCACGAGCCAGTTCGCCGACGTGGTCGCGAACTTCGGGCCGGCGCGGTTCCCCGACCACGCGACCCGCTACCTGCGCGCGGCCGAGTTCGTCGACGTCGTCTGTACCGTCGCGCAGGACCCCACCGAGGGACGAGGTTTCCGGGAGCGCGTCCACGCCGCCGCCCGGGTGCACGGACGTGAACCGGAGCAGGTCCTCGTGTTCCCCGGTGTGCTGCCGGTCGTCGCGGCGACCCGCGCTGCGGCGCAGGAGGTGTGGGCGTAGCTGCAGGAGCTGCAGGACACGGTGGCCGGGTTGCGGCAGCTGTCGTGGCGTTCCGGGCTGGATCTCACGGGGGCCGACCCGGAGCAACCCGTGCGGGACCTGCCGCCCAGCTCCCTGGGACGCAGCCGCGTGGCGTTGCTGTTCGGGCCCGCGGCGCGGGCCGGCTGGACGCTGGGGGAACTGGCGCGGCACGCGGCGGCGACCAACGGCCACCGGCTCCTCGTCGGGTCCGCCGACGAGGTCGCGGACGACCTGCAGCACTGGTTCGAGCACGGGGCCGCGGACGGGTTCACCGTCATCCCCACGCACGTGCCGGCGGGGCTGGAGGCGTGCACCGACCTCGTGGTCCCGCGGTTGCAGGAGCGCGGGCTCTTCCGGCGCGAGTACGCGGCGGGCACGCTGCGGGGGAACCTGGGGCTGGGCTGAGGTCGTGCCGGGAACTGTCCGCGTCAGGACGCGGCGGGGACGAGCGGGGCGCGGCCCTGCGCCTGCGCCGGGGCCGGCACGAGCGGCCGGGACGGGAACTGCCGCCGCAGCACGGGGGCCACGTCGGTGGTGAACAGGTCCCAGTTCTCGCGGTGCTGCGCCTCGCTGAACCCGGAGCGGTCGAAGTGCAGCGCGGTCACCTCGTGCCCGAACCGGGCGTGGTAGCGGCCGACCTTGTCGACGACCTCCTCGGGGGAGCCGACGAGGGCGGAACTGCGGGCGAGGAAGTCCTCGAAGTCCTCCCACACCGCCGGGACACCGCTGCCGGCGAACGCCTTCTGGCGGGCCTCGAAGTGCGGCCGCCAGACCCGGCGCGCCTCCTGGGAGGTGCGGGCCACGAAGCTGCCCGCCGAACCCGCTCCCACGAGCGCGTCGGCCGGGTCGTGCCCGTGCGCGGCCCACCGTTCGCGGTAGTGCTCCACGAGCCGGGCGTACGTGTCGATCGGGTACGTGACGTTCGCCGAGAACAGCGGGTCCCCGGCCGCCGCGGCGACCTCGACCGACTCCTCGCTGGTCGCGCTGCCGTGCCAGATCCGCAGGTCGCGCTGGTAGGGGGCCGGCCAGGTCTCGGCCCGGTCCAGCGACGGCCTGAACCGGCCCTGCCAGGTGACCTGCTCCTCCCGCCACAACCGGCGGAACAGCTCGTACCCCTCGGCGTTGCGGTCCCACTGGTCGTCGGTCGTGACGTGGAACAGGTTCGCCTGCGCCGCGCCGTTGCCCTTGCCGACGATGAGTTCGAGGCGGCCGTCCGCGAGGTGGTCCAGGGTCGCGTAGTCCTCGTAGGCACGCACCGGGTCGAGCAGGCTGAGCGTCGTGACGGTCGTGAACAGCTTGATCCGCGACGTGCGGGCCGCGATGTTGGAGAGGACGACGGTGGGGGAGGAGGACAGGAACGGGCGCTCGTGCCGTTCCCCGACGCCGTAGGCGTCGAAACCCCACTGCTCGGCCAGGGTGGCGTTCTCGACCACCTCGGTGAAGCGCTCGTGCTGGGTCGGCCACACCCCCGTCACCGGGTCGGGGGTGTGGGTGATGAGGGTCATCGCGAGGAACTTCACGGGTCGGTTCTCCCGGTGTCGTGGAACGGCGGGCGGGGGATCCCGGCGGTGGCCTGGGCGGCAGTCGTGCCGGGGGACGTCGCGCCGCGGGGGCCCGCGGAGCACTGCCTTGCCCTGCGGGTTCCGCAGGACCGGGTCCTCACCCGGGGCACCCCACGCCGTGCGAGGGGGTTGCCGGCTGCCGAGCCGGGGCTTCGCGGCAGCACTCGTGACCTGTTCCGGAGCGTGGCACGCGGACGATCCCGGCGTCAACGACGGGTGGGGACGGGCGGGTCTTGAGGATCCGGTGCGCGGTCCCCTATGGTGGCAGGGCACACCATCCAGAGCGGCTGAGAGACCTGGCTCAGAGACGCCGCAGCAACCCCCCGGAGACGGGCGCGGGTGCTTCCGCCAGGACCGATGGAGGAGTTCTCGTGGACCGCACGTCCCACACCGCGATCTGGCGCCGCGTCGTCGACTTCTGCCTGACCGGTTCCTCCGGCTGTCGCTGACCAGCGCCCCCTGAGCGCGCGGGAGACGTTCCCGCGCGCCCGCGCACCGCACGCCTCCGGCCGGTGCGCACCTCCGCCGTTCCCCCAGCCTGGAGCCCCTTTGCGCACCCGCACGCCCCTGTCCGCCCTCACCCTCGCCGGCCTCCTCGTCCTCACCGCGTGCAGCGGCGGGCAGAGCAGCGCGCAGAACCCCGCGGACGCCACGCCCGTGGACGGTGGGAACCTCACCTTCGCCATCTCCGTCGACTCCGGCTGCATCGACCCGCAGCAGGTCGGCAACAACGACGCGCTGAACATCGGCCGCCAGCTCGTGGACTCCCTCACCGTGCAGGACCTCGACGGGAAGATCCAGCCGTGGCTGGCGCAGTCGTGGGAGGTCAGCCCCGACGCCACCACCTTCACGTTCCACCTGCGGCAGGGGGCGACGTTCTCCGACGGGACCCCCGTGGACTCCGCGGCGGTCAAGGCGAACCTCGACGGGATCGTGGCGCTGGGGGCGAAGGCCTCCCTGGGGTCGACCTACCTGCAGGGGTACACCGGGACGCAGACGCCGGACCCGCAGACGGCGGTCGTGACGTTCTCGGCGCCCAGCGCGCAGTTCCTGCAGGCGACCTCCACGATGTCGCTGGGCCTGTTGTCGGTGCCGACCACCACGGCCGACCCCGCGACCCGCTGCGACGGGAGCACCCTCGTGGGGTCGGGGCCGTTCACGGTGGGCAGCTACACCAAGGACGACAAGACGGTGCTGGACAAGCGCAAGGGCTACGACTGGGCGCCGACGGGCTCGAAGCACTCCGGGGAGGCCCACTTGGACTCGATCACCTACCAGGTCGTCCCCGAGGCCAGCGTCCGCACCGGGTCGCTGCAGTCGAAGCAGATCGACGCCACCACCGGCATCGCCTCCCAGGACCTGCCGCAGTTCGACGGCAACGGGTTCTGGACGCAGCGCCGCGCGAACCCGGGGATCCCGTACAACTTCTTCCCCAACGAGTCCCGGCCGATCTTCTCCGACGAGCGCGTCCGGCAGGCCTTCTCCAAGGCCATCGACCGCGAGCAGCTCGTCAGCATCCTCAACCCCGACGACGTCGCGGTCAGCTCGGCGCTGTCGGCCTCGACGCCCGCGGCCCCCGACGACTCCGCCGCCCTGGCCCTCGACGTCGACGGTGCGAACGCGCTGCTCGACCAGGCCGGCTGGGTCGAGGGGGCGGACGGGATCCGGGAGAAGGACGGCCGCAAGCTCACCGTCACCGTCACGTTCTGGCAGTCGACCACCGCCGTCCTGGAACTGGTCCAGCAGCAGGTGCGCGCGGTCGGCATCGACCTCCAGCTCAAGCAGGGCACCACGGCCGAGACGACCGCGCTGCAGAACTCCGGCGACTGCGACGTCCTGTTCTACAACCTCACCCGGTCCGACCCGGACGTGCTGCGGACGATCTTCTCGACCGAGACGCGCAACGTGAACCACCGCGCGCACAGCCAGGTCGACGACCTGCTCACCCAGCAGGCCGCCACCCCCGACACCGCCCAGCGCGCCCAGCTCGTGGCGCAGGCCTCGAAGCTGCTCGTGGAGGACGCCCACTCGATCCCCCTCTTCGAGCTGTCCACCGTCATCGCCGCCCACGACGACGTGCACGACCTGCAGTTCGAGGGTTCCTCGCGGTTGTGGTTCTACGACGCCTGGAAGCAGTCGTGACGGGTTACGTCGCCCGCCGGCTGGGGCAGGCCGTCGTCGTCCTCTGGGCGGCCTACACCGTGACGTTCGTCATCCTCTACCTGCTGCCCAGCGACCCCGTCGAGATCATGCTCGCCGGCGGTCAGGGCGGGGAGCAGTCCACCGTCGACCCGGCCCAGGTCGCCGCCCTGCGCGCCGAGCACGGCCTCGACGACCCGCTGCCGGTGCAGTACGCCCACGCGCTGTGGAGGACGCTGCACCTGGACCTCGGCGCCTCCATCCAGAACGGCGCGCCGGTGACCTCCCAGATCGGGCAGGCGCTGCCGCAGACGGCGCTGCTGACCGCGTCGGCCCTCGCCCTCGCCCTCGTCCTGGGGGTCGGGACCGCGTTCCTGTCGACCTGGACGCGCTGGGCGTGGGTGCGCACGCTGCTGCTGGCGCTGCCGCCGCTGGGGGTCTCGCTGCCGACGTTCTGGGTCGGCCTGCTGCTCATCCAGGTCCTCTCCTTCCGGGTCCCGGTCTTCCCGGCCCTGGGCAACGAGGGCGCGGCGAGCCTCGTCCTGCCCTCGGTGACGCTCGCGATCCCGGTGTCGGCCTCCATCGCGCAGGTCCTGGCGCGCGGGCTGCGCACCGCGCTGGCCGAGCCGTACGTGGAGACCGCCCGCGCCAAGGGCGCCTCCCGGGCGCGGGTCCACCTGCGGCACGCCTTCCGCAACGCGACCCTCCCGGCGCTGACCATCGGCGGCGTCATCGTGGGCAACCTCCTCGCCGGGGCCGTCGTCGTGGAGACCGTCTTCTCGCGGGTCGGCATCGGCCGGCTCACCGTGACGGCCGTGAACGGGCAGGACATCCCGCTGGTGCAGGGGCTCGTCCTGCTGGCCGCCACCGTCTTCGTCGTCACCAACCTCGTCGTGGACCTGCTCTACCCGGTGATCGACCCGCGCGTGCGGGTCCAGGGGGCACCGCGCCGGCCCCGGCCCTCGACCCGGACCCTCGTGGGGAGCGCCTCGTGAGCCGGCAGGCCCCCGAGGCCGTCCTCGACGTCCTCGACATCGACGAGCGCTACCGCCGGGCCGCCGCACCCCGGCGGCCGGTCCCGTCGTGGCTCGAGCGCCCCGACCTGGTGCTGGCCGGGCTCGTCGTCCTGCTGGTGCTGGCCTGGGCCGCGTTCCCGTCGCTGTTCACCTCCCAGAGCCCGATCGACGGGACCACCGCCGACCGGCTCCAGGGGCCGTCGGCGGCGCACCCGTTCGGCACCGACCACCTGGGGCGCGACCTGTTCTCCCGCGTCGTGCACGGGGCGCGCCTGACGTTGCAGGCCACCGTCCTGGCGGTCCTCATCGGCCTGGTCGTGGGGACCCTCCTCGGCCTCGTCTCGGGTTTCGTCCGCGGGGTCGTCGACGACGTGCTCATGCGGACGATGGACGTGCTGCTGTCCATCCCGGCGCTGCTGCTGTCGATGGCCCTCATCACGGCACTGGGTTTCGGCACGGTGAAGGTGGCCGTCGCCGTGGGGATCGGCACGGTCGCCAACTTCGCCCGCGTCATGCGCTCGGAGGTGCTCAAAGTCAGCGCGGCCGTGTACGTAGAGGCGGCGCGGGCCAGCGGGGTCCGCACGACGGGCGTCCTGTTCCGGCACGTCCTGCCCAACGCGGCCGGTCCCGTGCTGGCCCTGTCGGCGCTGGAGTTCGGGGTGGCCGTCCTGGCGGTGTCCTCGTTGAGCTTCCTCGGTTTCGGTGCGCCACCGCCGACCCCCGAGTGGGGTTCGCTGGTCTCCGGGGGCCGGGACTACCTGGCCACCTCCTGGTGGCTGACGACGCTGCCCGGGCTGGTGGTGGCGGCCGTCGTGCTGTCCGCCAACCGGATCGCCCGGGCCCTGGAGAAGGGGACGGCGCCGTGAGCGAGGCGTTGCTGAGCATCCGCGACCTGAGGATCTCCTACGGCGACCGCGAGGTCGTGCACGGGGTGTCGTTCGACGTCCACCCCGGTGAGGTCGTCGCGGTCGTGGGGGAGTCCGGCTCGGGCAAGAGCACGACGGCCCACGCCGTCGTGGGGCTGCTCCCCGCCGGCGGGAGGGTCGGGTCCGGCTCGGTGCTCCTGGAGGGCGACGAGCTCGTCGGCCTGGGCGAGCGGGCGTGGCGGTCGGTGCGCGGAGCCCGCGTCGGGCTCGTCCCGCAGGACCCGACGCTGTCGCTGAACCCCGTCAAGCGCATCGGTGACCAGGTCGCCGAGGCGCTGCACGTCCACGGCCTGGCCAAGGGGGCGGCGGCCCGGCTGCGGGCGGTCGAGCTGCTCACCGCCGCCGGCCTGCCCGACGCGGCCGTGCGGGCGCGGCAGTACCCCACGGAACTGTCCGGCGGGATGCGCCAGCGCGTCCTCCTCGCCATCGGGCTGGCCGCCGGGCCCCGGCTGCTCGTGGCCGACGAACCCACCAGCGCCCTCGACGTCACGGTCCAGCGCCAGGTCCTCGACCACCTCGAGTCGCTGACCCGCCGGGCCGGGACGGCGGTGCTGTTCATCACCCACGACCTGGCCGTCGCCGCCGACCGGGCCTCCCGCGTCGTCGTCATGTCGCAGGGGGAGGTCGTGGAGGTCGGGACGGCCCAGCAGGTCCTGACCGACCCGGTGCACGAGTACACCCGGTCGCTGCTCGCGGCGGCGCCCAGCCTGCACAGCGCCCGGATCCGCGCCACCCCGCGCGCCCGGACGGCCCCGCCGGCGCCGCGCCCGGCCGAGCCGCTGGTGCAGGTGCGCTCGCTCGTCAAGGAGTTCCCCCTGCCGGGGCGGGGGAACGTGCAGACCGCCGTCTCCGACGTCAGCTTCGACATCGGCCGCGGCGAGACCGTCGGGCTGGTGGGGGAGTCCGGGTCGGGCAAGACGACGACCGCCCGGCTCGTCCTGGGCCTGGAACGCCCCACCTCCGGGGAGGTCCGGTTCGACGGGGTCGAGACCTCGCGGGCCAGGGGCTCGGCGTGGCGGCAGCTGCGCCGGCGCCTGCAGTTCGTCTACCAGAACCCCTACGCCTCCCTCGACCCGCGCGTCGCCGTGGGCGACACGATCGCCGAGCCGCTGCGCGCGTTCGGCGTCGGGGACCGCACCTCGCGCCGGAGGAAGGCCGCCGCCCTGCTGGACCAGGTGCGGCTGCCCGCGGACACCCTCGAGCGCCGCCCCGCCGAGCTGTCCGGCGGTCAGCGGCAGCGGGTGGCGATCGCGCGGGCCCTGGCCCTGGAACCGGAGTTCGTCGTCTGCGACGAGCCGGTGTCGGCGCTGGACGTGTCCGTGCAGGCGCAGATCCTCGAACTGCTCGTGCAGCTGCAGGCCGACCACGGCCTGAGCTACCTGTTCATCTCCCACGACCTGGCCGTGGTCCGCCAGATCAGCGACAAGGTGGGGGTCATGCGGCGCGGGGAACTCGTGGAGTTCGCCCCCGCGCAGGACGTGTTCGCGCACCCGCAGCACGAGTACACCGTGGAACTGCTCGAGGCCATCCCCGGCCGGCGGGCCCTGGAGGACGCCCAGTGACCGCCGCACCCGCCGAACTCGTCGTCCGGGTCGTGGGGACCACCGACCCGCTGGCGCAGCCCCTCTTCGACGACCTGGCCCACGAGTACGGGACCCGGTACGGCGGGACCCCCGAGCAGGTCCGCCAGGAGCTCGAGCGGTACCCGGCCGAGGAGTTCCTCGCACCGCACGGGGTGCTCCTGCTGCTGCTGGAGGACGGCGCGGCGGTCGCCGGGGGCGCCTACCGCCGCCACTCCCCGGGGACGGCCGAGCTCAAGCGCATCTGGACCCACCCCGCGCACCGCCGGCGCGGGCTGGCCCGCCGGGTGCTGCAGGAACTCGAACAGCGCGCCGTCGCCGCCGGGTACTCCCGGCTGCACCTGACGACGGGCCCGCGGCAGCCGGAGGCCAAGCACCTGTACCTGACCACCGGGTACCGGCCGCTGTTCGACGTCGCGGCCGACCCCGAGACCATCGGGCCGCTGGCCTTCGAGAAGGAGCTGCTGTGAAACCCGCCGCGGGGGTGGCCGGGCCCGGCTGAGGGGGACCAAGGACCCTCGTGCCCGCGCCGCCCGCGGCGCACGCTCAGGAGGTGGACGACCTCGCCGACCTGGACCCCGACGCCTGCCGCGCCCTGCTCGGCGCCGGGGGCCGCGGGCGCGTCGTCTTCACCGAGCACGCGCTGCCGGCCGTCGTGCCGCGCCCCTACGTCCTGTGGGGGGACCGGCTGTGGTTCCCCGTCCCGGCCTGGACGGCCCTGGCCGGCCACCGCGACGGCGGGGTGCTCGCCTTCCACGTCGACCACGTGGACGCCTGCGCCCGGGCGGGCTGGAGCGTGACCGTCCTGGGGCCCGCCCGCACCGAGCCCCCGCGCGCCGCCCCCGCGGCGGCGCGCGCCCTGGCGGCCGACGCCGGCGGTGCCGGGCTGCTGTCGCTGGACGCCGTCCGGTTCACCGGCCGGGTGCTGGGCCGCCTGCGGCGGGCGGCGTGAGCGCGCCGGGGCCGCAGCGCCTGGACCCGGCGCGGTGCCGCGGGCTGCTCGGCGAGCGCGGGGTGGGGCGGGTCGTCTTCACGCAGGACGCGCTGCCCGCCGTGGCGACCCTGAACTACGCCGTGGCCGGCGGAGCCCTGCACTTCCGCACGGCCGCGGGGACGGCCGTGGCGCGCTGCGTCGGGGACGCCGTGGTGGCCTTCAACGTCGACGCGGAGGGGACCGACGGTCCCGGCGCGGGGTGGAGCGTCACCGTGACCGGCCGCTGCCGCCGGGAGGAGCCCGGCGAGGACGTCCGCCGGGCGCTGGACGTGTGGGCGCCGGGGCCGCGGGAGGAGTTCTTCGCCGTCGACCTCGCCCTCCTGGAGGGCTTCGCCCTCGACGGGGGGCGTGCGGCCCGTGACGCGCGGACCCGTCCGGGTGGTGCGGTGCCGCCGGTCGGGTGAGCGGCCGTCGAGCCCCGCCCCGTCGCGGCCGACACCCTTGTCGTGCAGCAACAGAGTGCGGCCGTGGCGTCCTGGTGGCGCCACCTCGAACCCGCCGCCCGCGAAGACCTCCTGACCCTCGCCCCCGGCGAGTTCGTCCCCGAGCACCTCGCCGAGGACCTGCGCGGCTTCGGCGTCGACGTCGCCGCGGTGGCCGTCGCCCTGAAGCTGGCCGGGCGCAGCTACGCCGTCTACGCCCAGCCGCCCGCGCTGCGCGACTTCCTCGCCGCGGCCCGGGTCTGGCGCGAGGGGTGGTGCGAGGACTAGAAGCAGGCCAGGGCCGTCCGCCGGGCCCGGGCCAGACCGCTGCCGAGGTCCTGCGCGCGGTGCTCCTCGGACAGGATCTCCACGCCCCAGGGCCCGCGGAAACCCACCCGGCGCAGCACGTCGACGAAACCCCGCACGTCCTGGGCGCCCTCACCGCAGTAGCGGCGCCGGTCCCGGGTGTCCTCGAAGAGGGTCCCGACGGGATCGGCGTCGGCGTCGTCCAGCTCGACGGCCACGACCAGGTCCGCCGTCAGGCACGCCTCCAGCTCGGCCAGCGTCGTCCCGGCCCGCACGACGTGCCACAGGTCCACGGCCAGGCCCGCGCCGGGGTGGTCCACGGCGCGCACCAGGTCGGCGGCGGCCGGCACCGACCCGACCATCGAGAACGGCAGCGGTTCCAGCGCGACGCGCGTCCCCCGGTCCGCGGCCTCGGCCGCCAGCCGGCGCAACGGGCCCACGAGCGGCGACAGGTCGGCCCAGGGTTCGCCGAACGCCGTGCCGGCCTTGACGAACGGGGAGTCGAACGCCTCCGCCGCCTCCAGCAGCAGTTCCCAGCGCGGCCGCCACGCCGCCTCCTCGCGCCACCAGTCGCTCGCGAGCTCCACCTCCACGTGCGTCAGCCCCGCGTCCCGGGCCGCGGCGGCCAGGGCGGCGAAACCCGTCGTCGCGCGCACCCGCTCCAGGTCCGCGTGGGCCAGCCCCAGCCCCGCCCAGCCGCCCTCGGCGACGGCCCGGACGCGGTCCAGCGGGGAGTGCGAAGCGACCTCGGAGCCGTCCAGCGGGCGGGCCGAGCCGGCCGTCGTCCAGCACGTGGCCACCAGGGCGGGATCGGGCACGGGTCCTCCTCGGGTCGGCCCGCCCGACGCTACCGGCGCCCGCCCGCCCGCCGCGGTCGGCAGGGGACCCGGGGTCGACACCTCCGGGGGCAGTCGGGATGCTGTGCAGGCCAACCTCGCCGTGCCCGACGGCGACCACTCGGAGGGGACCACGGTGACCACCACGCAGGACCTGGCCAAGCAGGCCGCCGGACGAGCCGCCGCCCAGCTGTGCCGCGACGGCATGCGGCTGGGCCTGGGGTCGGGGTCGACCTCGCACGCGTTCGTGCGGGCCCTGGCCGAACGGGTCGCCGACGGCCTCGACGTCGTGGGCGTCCCCACCTCCACCGCGACGCGCGACCTCGCGCTCAGCCTCGGGATCCGGCTGACCGACCTCGACACCGACCCCCGCCTCGACCTCGCGGTCGACGGCGCCGACGAGCTCGACCCCCACGGCGACATGATCAAGGGCGGGGGCGCGGCCCTGCTGCGGGAGAAGATCATCGCCCGCGCCGCGGAGCGGACGGTCATCCTCACCGACGAGAGCAAGCTCGTCCCGCAGCTGGGCCGGTTCCCGCTGCCCATCGAGGTCCTGCCCTTCGGGTGGGCCAGCACGACCCGGCTGGTCGCCGAACTGCTGCGCGGTCACGGGTACGAGTTCCCCGACCCGGCGCGCCGGCTCAAGGACGGCGAGCTCGTGGTCACCGACTCGGGCAACCACCTGCTCGACATCGGGCTGACCGCGATCCGGGACGCGGCCACGCTCGCCCTCGAGCTGAACCAGATCCCCGGCGTCGTGGAGAACGGCCTGTTCATCCAGGTGGCCGACGCCGTCGTCGTCGGGCGCCCCGACGGGTCCTCCGAACTGCGCGAACTGCACCCGCAGCGGCGCTGAGGACGGGCCCGGCGACGGGCCGGGCCCGGGGAGCCGGTGGCGTTCCCCGGTGTCGCCCGCGCCCACCGTCCAGCTCGTCCCGCGCTGCGGCGCAACGGGTCACCGGCCAGCGGCGACCGCCGGCGTGCGGGCCCGGGAACTCCGGGGTCAGGCCGGCAGGGTTCCCCGCCGGGCCTGCCGCCGCAGCCGCCACGCCCGGTAGGCGATCCCGACGGCGAACACGGCGAGTCCGGCGAGCACCGAGCGCGGCGGCAGCGCCGCCACCAGCGCCACGCAGCCCACCGCACCGACGACCTGCAGGACCCGCGGGAAACGCCGCCGGTCGCGGGGCTGGCCCCAGGCCGCCACGTTCGCCACGAGGTAGTAGACGAGCACGCCGAAGGAGGAGAAACCGATCGCCGAGCGCAGGTCCACGCTCAGCACCAGCACGGTCACGACGACCGCGAGGGCCGTCTGGACGCGGTGCGGCACGGCGTGGCGGGGGTGCACCGCGGCCAGCGCCCGCGGCAGGTCGCCGTGGCGCGCCATCGCCAGACCGGTCCGCCCGATCCCGGCGACGAGGGCCAGCAGCGCGCCCAGCGCCGCGGCCGCCGCACCGACCCGCACCACGGGCGGGGCCCAGGCCCACCCCGAGGTCTGCGCGGCCGCCACGAGCGGGGCGTCCTGGACGGCCAGCCGGGCCGGGCCCAGCGCGGCCAGCACCGCCGCGCCCACGACGGCGTAGACGACGACGGCCGCGGCGAGGGCGACCGTCACGGCCCACGGGATCGTGCGGGCCGGGTCGCGGACCTCCTCGCCGAGCGTGGCGACGCGCGCGTACCCGGCGAAGGCGAAGAACAGCAGCCCGGCCGAGGCCAGGACCCCGCCGGGGTCCACACCGGTGCGCTCGAACGCCGCCGCCCCCGGCCCGCCACCGGCCAGGGCGGCGACGACCGCGACGGCCAGGGCGGTCAGGGTCACCGCGAGCAGGACCCGGGTCAGCCGGGCGGTGCGCGTGATGCCGTGGTGGTTGACCACGGCCAGCGCCACCACGGCCAGGGCCGCGACGGGCCGCTGCCAGGGCCCGGGGACGACGTGCGCGGCGAAGGTCGCGGCCATGGCCGCGCAGCTGGCCGTCTTGCCCACGACGAAGCCCCAGCCGGCCAGGAAGCCCCACCACGGGCCCAGTTCCTCGCGGCCGTACAGGTACACCCCGCCGGAGCTGGGGTGCGCCGCGGCGAGCTGGGCCGTCGCGGTCGCGTTGCACCAGGCCACGACCGCGGCCAGGAGCAGGCCCAGGAGCAGGCCGGAGCCCGTGGCGGCCGCCGCGGGCGTGAAGGCGGCGAACACACCGGCCCCGAGCATCGACCCCAGTCCGATCGCCACGGCGTCACCGCGGCCGAGTCGTCGGGTCAGGCCGCCGGGCACGTCCTGCGCGGAGGGAGTCACGGGCGGATCCTCCCCGCCCCGCCCGCGGCACCGTCGACCGGGGTCGGCGCGGGCGGCGCGTGCCCTGGCGGCCGGGGCGGCGGCGGGACACGATCGGGCAGGACGGTGGGCGACCCGGGGGAGGACCCGACGATGGCGAAGAGGCAGCGGGACCCCGAGGACGGCGGCGTCGGCCGCGTGCCCCGGGCGGCGTACGAGGCGCGGCTGCTGGAGCTGCAGCGCGAGCTCGTGGTCCTGCAGGACTGGGTCGTGCGGACCGGTGCCCGCGTCGCGATCCTCTTCGAGGGGCGGGACGCGGCCGGCAAGGGCGGCACGATCAAGCGGCTGACGGAGTACCTCAACCCGCGCACCGCGCGCACCGTCGCCCTGCCCGCCCCGACCGAGCGGGAACGGGGGCAGTGGTACTTCCAGCGCTACGTGCAGCACCTGCCGACGGCGGGGGAGATCGTGCTGTTCGACCGGTCCTGGTACAACCGCGCCGGTGTCGAGCGGGTCATGGGTTTCTGCACCCCCGAGGAGCTGGAGAGGTTCCTGGTGCAGGCCCCGGAGTTCGAGCGGATGCTGGTCGACGACGGGATCCTGCTGCTGAAGCACTGGTTCTCCGTCAGCGACACCGAGCAGGAGAAGCGGTTGCGGTCGCGGCTGGAGGACCCGATGCGCCGTTGGAAGCTGTCGGAGATGGACGTCGAGGCGCGGCGGCGCTGGGTCGACTTCTCCCGGGCCAAGGACGAGGTGTTCGCCCGGTGCGACACCCCCTGGGCGTCGTGGTGGGTCGTGGAGGCCGACGACAAGCGGGCGGCCCGGCTGAACTGCCTGGCGCACGTCCTGGACCAGGTGCCCTACGTCGAGCTCCCGCCGCGGGAGCTGACCCTGGGGCCCCGGCCGGCGGCGGGCGGGTACGTGCGGCCCCCGCGCGAGTCCCACCGGTACGTGCCCGACGTGGCGGCCGCCCTGCGGCGCTGAGGTCCCGGACCGGTGCGGCCGGTCAGTCCACGGCGGTGGGGTCGGTGACGACGTCGCCGACGTGCACGTGGACGTCGACGGCCTCGGGGGGCGGGCGCAACGGCCCGAGCAGGTCGGTCAGGGTGGCGTCCACGGCGGCGCGCACGGCCCGGCCGGCCGAGGGCAGGTGGGTCCCGAACAGCGCGGCGACCTCGACGGTCACCCCGGTCAGGTGCGCGCGGTCGTCGGTGGCGCAGTGCACGGCGGTGACCGAGACGTCCCGGACGGGGTCCACGGCCGCGCGCAGGTCGCCGACGAGGACGTCGGAGGCGAGCAGGAACTCGCCGAGGTCGTGCCGGCCCCGGACCGGCGCCGAGGGGCGGTGGGCGCGGCGGGCGAGGGCGATCAGGTCGGTGCGGACGTCCTGCCACCCGGTCGGGGTGTGGCGGCGCAGGGCGGCGGTGGCCTCGGCCAGGACGCGCGCGCCGTGCGCGCCGGGCCGGTCCGACTGGGTCGTCACCGCCACTCCTCCAGGGTGTTGGCCAACGTGGTGCGGCCCCGTTCCAGCAGGCCGCGCACCGCCGTGCTGCTGGTCCCGAGCACGACGGCGATCTCGGTGTAGCTCAGTCCCTCCACCTCGCGCAGGACCCAGGCCGTCCGCTGCCGCGGCGGCAGCAGGCGCAGCGCGACGTCCAGGGCCTCACGCAGCGCGGAGTCCAGGCTTTCCCCCTCCGGACCCGGGCGCAAGTCCCGGAGCTGGTCCTGGACCTCCTCGACCGGCAGGAAGGGGCGCGAGCCGGACCGCGGCCAGCGGTTCAGCCGGGCGAAGGCGGCGTGCCGGGTGAGGGTGAACAGCCACGTCCGCAGGCTCGCGTCGCCGCGGAAGCCCGGCAGGCCGCGCCAGGCGGCGAGCAGGGTGTCCTGCAGGCAGTCCTCGACCTGGTCGGCGTCGTCGAGGAGCCGTCCGGCGTAGCGCATGAGGGCGGGGCCGTGGCGGTCGACGATGACGGCGAAGGCGTCGCGGTCGCCGAGGGCGGCGCGGCGCGCCAGGACGTCGTCGGTCCGCGGGTCCTCACCCGCCGCCCCGTGGTCTGGAGCTGGCTGTCTCACACGATCGCTCCACGTCCGGTCTGCGGGGCCGGGGGCATCGCAGCACGTGACGGGGCCGGGCGCGACCCGAAGCTCCGCCGGCAGTGTGACGCGGATCACCCTCAAGTTGCCGTGACGATCTGCCGGGACGGCGCTCCAACCCTCCGTACGCACCCGATCCGGTCGCTCGGCGACCGGCCCACCGCAGGAGGAAACGTGAGCGAGAGCACCTTCACCAAGCCGACCGCCGTGCACGGCGTCACCAGCGCCGCCGCCCCCTCGGGCCTGGCCAGCGACCACGGCGTGACGACCATCGCCGACACCGTCGTGTCCAAGATCGCCGGCATCGCCGCCCGCGACGTCTCCGGCGTCCACGCCCTCGGCGGTGGGGCGGCGCGCGCCGTCGGGGCGCTGCGCGAGCGCATCCCCGGCGGCCGGGTCAACCACTCCCAGGGCGTGTCCGTCGAGGTCGGCGAGCGCCAGGCCGCCGTCGACATCGAGCTCATCGCCGAGTACGGCGTCGCCATCAGCGACCTCGCCGCCGCCGTGCGGCGCAACGTCATCGCCTCGGTGGAGCGCATGACCGGGCTGGAGGTCACCGAGGTCAACCTCGAGGTCTCCGACGTCCACCTGCCCGAGGAGGACGACGAGCCCGAGACCCGCACGGCCCGCGTGCAGTGACGTGGTGAACCCCACCGGCACCCCCGGCGGCCCCGCCGGCGGCCCCGTCGGCGTCGAGGAGCTCGCCGACGACGTGGCCGCCGCGGTCCGGGCGGTGCCCGGGGTCGCCCGGCTGCACGCCGGCGCCCTGGGCGAGCTCGGGACGTACCTGCCCGGCCGCCGGGTCCCCGGTGTCCGCGTCGGCGACGACGTGCTCGCCGGCCGGGCCCCCCTGGAGGTCCACGTCGTCCTGCGGCCGGGCACCCCGGTCCGCGAGGTCGCGCAGGACGTCCACGCGAGCGTCGCCCGCGAACTGGCGGAGCACGGCCTGACCGGCACCGCCGTCCTCGTCCACGTCGACGACGTGGACGCCTGACCACCCACCACCTACCCCGGGAGAACCCGTGTCCTCGTCGACGACCGGCCTGATCGCCGGTCTCCTGCTCGCGCTGATCGGCGGTGTGGCCGGCCTCGGCTGGTTCCTGCTGGCCCTGCTGCTCGGCGCCATCGGCTACCTCGTCGGCGCCCACCTGGAGGGGCGCGTCGACCTGCTGGCCCTGCTGCCCGGACGCAGCCGTGGCTGAGGCGGCCGTCCTGCCGGACGCGCCGGCCGCCGACCCCGGCACCCGCGGCCGGCTGGTCGTCACCGACCGCGCCGTCGTTCAGATCGCCCGCGCCGCAGCGGGTTCGGTCTCCGGCAGCGTCCGCGCCGACCGCTCCCGGGTGACGCTGGGGGCTGCGGTGGACTCCGCCCTGGACACGGTGCGCCAGCGCACCTACCCCACGGCCGAGTGCACCCGGGCGGGCAACCGGGTCCGCGTGAGCGTCCAGGTGGCCGCCCGCTGGCCGGTCCCGGCCCCCGACCTGGCCGCCCGCGTCCGCTCCGGCGTCGTGGAGGAGCTGTCGCGGCTGGCCGGGGTCGTCGTGGACGCCTGCGACGTCACGGTGGCCGAGTACGTCCACGCCCGGCCCGAGCGGGGGAGGGTGCGGTGAACGGCGGACCCCTGCCCCCCGCGAAGCGGCCCACCGGGGCCGGCCGGATCGGCGTGACCGGCCCCGTCCTGGCCGTCCTGCTGCTGGCGCTGGCCGTGGTCCTCGCCCGCGAGGCGCTCGTGGCCTCCGGGCGCGTCGGCGGCGGCTCCTGGGCCGGGCCCGTGCTGGACGGCCTCGACGGCACGACCCGCTCGCCCGCGGTCACCGCCGCCGGTGCGGTCGCGGTCCTGCTGGGCCTGTGGCTCGTCGCCACCGGGTTCTCCCGGCGCTCCCGCCGGACCGTGCGCCTGCAGGGCTCGGCGTCGGCCACCACGACGACGCGCGACGTCGCCCGGCTGGCGACGGGCGCGGCCCGGCAGCAGGACGGCGTCCTGCACGCCTCCTCCCGCGCCGGCCGCCGTCGCGTCGACGTGACCGTCTCGGCCACCACCCCGCTCGTGCGGGCGACGGTGGAGACGGCCGTGCGCACGGCCCTGGACCGGCTGGACCCCGCGCCCCGCGTGCGGGTCCGCCTGGAGGCGCCCGCGGCCGTCGCCGCCGCGCCCGGCGCCCGTCCCACCAGCGCCGTCGGGGGGACCTCGTGAGCCGCCGGGTGCTGGCCGTGGACCGGCTCGTCGCCGTCGTGCTGGGGCTCGTCCTGGTCCTGGCGGGGGTGGCCGCGGCGGGGTGGTCCACCGGCTGGTCCGACCGGTGGTTCCCGGCGGTGCCCGACCGGGTCGCGCTGCCGGACGTCGTGGGCGCCCCCTGGTGGCTCGTGGCGACCGCGATCGGCGCGGTCGTGCTCGCGGTGCTCGCGCTGTGGTGGCTGCTGGCCCACGTCCCCCGGCGGGGCGTGTCGACCCTGACCCTGCCCGGGTCGGGCCCCGGCGGCCGGCTGCACGTGGCCGTCGACGGGCCGGTCGAGGCGGCCGCGGCGCAGTTCGCCCTCCTGCCCGGGGTGCGCAGCGCCACGGGCCGGGCGCTGCGCGACCGCGGTGAGCTCGTCGTCGAGCTGCGCGCCGTCGTCGAGCCCACGGCCGACCTGCGCGAGGTCTCCACCGCCGCCGACGAGGTCAGCGCCCAGCTGCGGCAGGTGCTCGGGCGCGACGACGTCAAGGGGCGGGTCCGGCTCGGCGTGGCCCGCGACGACCGCTCCCGGCGGGTGCACTGAGGAGGCCGGCCGGCGTGCCCGACCCCGCGGGCGGCGACCCCGGACCCGGCAACGGGTTCACCGCCGAGGAGCGCCGGCTCCTGCGGGCGCTGCGGGAGGGCCGCAGCGCCGTCGCGGCCGCGGGCGAGCTGGGCACCGGCGTCGCCGAGGTGGCGCAGCGCCTGGCCCGGCTGCGGGCGCGTCTGGGGGTCGGCAGCACCCTCGAGCTCCTCGAGCGGTTCGCGGCGCAGCCGGACTGAGGGACCGCCGGCGCGCGCTCGCCGTTGCCGCCCCCCGCGGTTGCCAGTACCTTCGCGCCGGAACACCCGACCTCGGTGAGCGGAGGGCCCTGTGACGTCCGTGAACGAGGGCGTCCCGGACGGCGTGCCCCCGCAGCGCCGGGCCCCGGGAGCCGACGTGCCCGCGGGTGAGGACCTCGCCGACGACGAGCGCCTGGCGGCCCTGGCCCGTCACGGCATCACCGCCCGCCCCCTGGGGGAGGACTTCGACGACGTCGTCGGGGCCGCCGCGGCCCTGTGCCGGACCCCCTGGCGGCGATCAACGTGCTGGGCCGGCACCACCAGGTGACCCTGGCCACCGTCGGGGGTGACCTCGGGCCCGGGCCCGGGCTCGAGGAGTCCTGGTGCGCCCGGGTCGTCGCGACGGGCCGCGAGGTGCTCGTGCCGGACGTGGGGCACGACCCCGAGTTCAGCCGCAGCCGGGCCCACCTCGACGCCGGGCTGTCCTTCTACCTCGGGGTCCCGGTCGTCGCGGCCGACGGCGTGGGCGTCGGGTCCCTGTGCGTGGCCGACCGCCACCCCCGGTCGCTGCTGCCCGAGCAGGTGCGCGGCGTGGCGATGCTGGGGCGCGTGGTGGGCAGGCTGCTCGACGCCCGCCGGCAGCTCCTGGCGCTCGCGGCGGTCTCCAGCCAGTTCGAGCGGGCGGCCGTCACCGACCCGCTGACGGGGCTGCCGAACCGGCGCGGGATGCGGTCGCTGCTGGTCGCCGTCCCGCCGGGCACGGCGGTGGCGCTGCTCGACCTCGACGGGTTCAAGGGCGTCAACGACCAGCGCGGTCACGCCGCCGGGGACGAGCTGCTGCGCGGGTTCGCCGGGGTGCTGCGACGCGCGTGCCGGCACACCGACCGCCCGGCGCGCTGGGGAGGGGAGGAGTTCCTCCTGCTGCTGCCGGGCACCGACGCCGAGCGGGCCGCCGTGGTGCTCGAGCACGTGCGGGCGACGTGGGCGCAGGTCTCGGACGTGACGTTCTCGGCGGGGATCGCCTGCGTGCGGGAGTGGGAGAGCGCCGAGGAGGTGCTGGACCGGGCCGACGCGGCGCTGTACGCCGCCAAGCGCGGGGGCCGGGACCAGGTCGTCGTCGCCGCCGGGTGAGCCGGCCGGGGAACGAGGAGACCCCCGGACCAGGACTGGCCGGGGGTCTGCTCGATCGGGTGCGCCACCATGGACTCGAACCATGAACCCGCTGATTAAGAGTCAGCTGCTCTGCCAATTGAGCTAGTAGCGCTTGTGAGGACAACGGTAGCAGAGCTGGGGTGCCGTCCCGACCACCGCGAGCGGCGGGCGGCCGCGGCTGGGGGGTGTGGTGTCGGTCACCCCGGGCACCCACGGGTTGAGCCCGCGCCCGCGCGGGACGATAATTAGTGGGCGAAGTGTTGGTGAACGAAGTGAGTGGTGGAGTGAACAGGAGCAGCACCATGGCCCTCGACGTCACGCGCGGCCTGCCGAAGAACCTGCAACGGCCCCGGTCCCGCAACCGGTTCCTCGACCTCTTCCTGGACGCCGCGTTCTCCTTCACCGGCCCGGCCCAGGTCGGCGCGTACGAGGGCCCCCAGCGGGGCCCGCGCACCCCCGAGGAGGCCAGCACCGGGTACGGCCAGTGGGAACGGGTGACCGTCGGCGGGCACACGTACCTCGTGGAGAAGCGCGCCGAGCAGCAGTAGGCCCCGGATCCCCGGACCGCGCGGGCTCAAGCCGGGCGGCCCCGGAGCCGAACTCCCCGGCGAGTGCGGCGCGTGCGGCACACGAGGGGAGAACACCGATGGTGGCACTGGTGCGCCGCGCCCGTGTCGGGGCACGGCTGGCGATGGCTTTCGGGGTGGTGCTCGCGCTGCTCGTCGGCACGGGCGTCACCGCGCTGCTCGGTGGGCGGGAGCAGTCCCGGGCCCTGGAACGGGCCGAGGACCTGGCCGTCCTGTCCCGGTACGTCGCCGACCAGCGCTACTACGACGCCGACGTCAGCGGGTGGCAGGCCGCCTACGCCTGGGACACCTACCGCGTCGGGCCCGTCGCCGCCGTCCAGCCCGACTCGGCGAACCGGGCGGGTTTCCTCGCCGACCAGGAGGCGCTGCGCGCGTTGCTGGCCGCCGCCCCCGTGCACCTCATGACCGCCGAGGAACGCCGGCTCGACGACACCATCGGCGCCCAGTGGGCCGAGTACTTCGCCGACGACGAGGAGGCCGTGGCGCGCTACCGGGCCGGTGACGTCGCCGGCGCCGAGGACGCCATCGAGAACGGCAGCTGGGTCACCTACGCGAAGATCCTCGACAGCACCCAGCAGCTCGCGGAGTCCGTGCAGGCGCGCTCGGCCGCCGCCGCCGTGGACGCCCGGCGCGACGCCCGGCGCACCCGCACCGTCGTCGTGGCCGTGCTGGTCGGCGCCGCGCTCCTCGTCGTGCTGCTCCTGGTCGTCCTGACCCGCAGCATCGTCGTCCCGCTGCGGCGCGCCGTCGGGGACCTCGACCGCATCGCCGCCGGCGACCTCACGGTCGACCCCGTCGTCGACGGCCGCGACGAGTTCCGCGAGATGGCCGGTTCGCTGCGCGAGGCGGCCGGGGCGACCCGGCGCACCGTCGAGAGCGTCTCCGAGCTGGCCCGCACCGTGCGCGCCATGTCCGACGAGCTCGCCGCCCGCGCCGAGGCCCTGTCGCGGGCCAACGCGCACACCAGCGGGGAGACCGTCCGCGCGGCCTCGGCCGCCGACACGATCTCCGCGGACGTCGCGACCCTCGCCGCGGGCGCCGAGGAGCTCGGCGCCTCCATCGCCGAGATCTCCCAGGGCATGCAGGCCTCGGCCTCGGTGGCCCGTGAAGCGGTGGAGGTGGCCGAGTCCACCGGGCGCGCGGTCGCGGCCCTGGGCGAGGCGACGCAGGCCATCGCGACCGTCGTGGGCACCATCACGTCCATCGCCGAGCAGACGAACCTGCTGGCCCTCAACGCGACCATCGAGGCCGCCCGCGCCGGCGACGCCGGCAAGGGCTTCGCCGTCGTGGCCGGGGAGGTCAAGGAGCTGGCCCACGAGACGGGGACGGCCACCGAGGACATCACCCGCAAGGTGGCGGCCATCCAGCACGGCAGCACCGAGGCGGCCACCGCCATCTCCCGGATCGCCGAGGTCATCGGGCGCATCGACGACTACCAGGCCTCGATCTCCGCGGCGGTCGAGGAGCAGACCGCGACGACCGGCGAACTGGCCCGCACCGTCGCCGGGGCCGCGGCCGGGGCCGACGACATCTCCACCACCCTGTCGGCCGTGTCCGCGGCCAGCGTCAGCGACCGCGACAGCCTGTCCCAGGTGACCGCGTCCGTCGACGCCCTGCAGCGGACCGCCGCGGAGCTGCAGGAGAGCGTCAGCCGCTTCCGCGTCTGAACCGGGGCCGGGTCGTCACCGGTGCGGGCCCCCACCCGGGGGCCCGCACCGGTGCGGTGCGACCACGGCGGCTGGGTCGAGGGGGATCAGCGACGTCGGGGAGCGCACGTCGTCGTGCGGCGGGGACGTCGGACCCCGACGCCGGGACGACGCCGGGGGAGTGAGGGTGCGCCACCATGGACTCGAACCATGAACCCGCTGATTAAGAGTCAGCTGCTCTGCCAATTGAGCTAGTAGCGCGGAACGGGAAGAACCGTAGCAGACCTGTGCTGTCGTGCAGAAATCCGGCCCCGCGGACGACGGGGAGTCGTCCGCGGGGCCGGATGCGCGCAGGTCGTGCGAGGTGCCGCGGTCGCCGGGCGGGTCAGCCCTGCTTCCACCACTCCTGGTCCGGCAGCCCCTCGGCCGCCAGCAGCTCCGCCGAGTGCGGCCCGTCGGGGGACACCATGTCCATGATCAGCGACAGCGGGATGTGCTCCGAGAGCATCTCCATCACCGGCTCGTGGGCGGTGTCGGCCGGCAGGGACCCTTCGTGCGTCATGCTTCCTCCGAGGTGGTGACAGCCCCCGCGACCGGGGGATGCACAAGTCGTCGTCCGCCGCGCGGTCGTCCTTGAGACGCCGCCCGGGGGAGGACCCGTCCGGACCACCGCCACCGCCGCAGCGCCCGCGACCCTCACCCGGCGTGGTCGTCGGCACCCCGGCGGGCGCCGCCCGTCCGGTCCTGCGCGCGGGCGGCCCCGCCCGCGCGGGAGGACTGCTCCCGGCGCGCGGCCACCACGACCGCGATCCGCCGGCGCCGGCGACGGGCGGCCGAGACGTCGAGCGGGTAGCGGGTGAGCACCGGAGCGGTCATGACCCGACCGTAGGGACGCGCCCCGGCCGGCGCATCGGTCACGCGCCGTACCCGCGCATCACCCCTGGGGATGACGACCCGGACCGCGACCCACGCCCCCGGACCCACCGGCGGCCCCCACCGGTGGACGAGCGGTCCGCGGCCGAGCACAGTGGACGCGTGCGTGACGTCGGGCGGTGGGGGATCGACCTCACCATGCCCCAGTCCCTGCTGCTGGCGCTGCACCTGCGCGACGCGGCCGGCCTGACCCCGCCCACCTCGCCGATCCTGCCCGACCTGCCCCCGCTGGACCCGCCCGCCCGGTCCCTGCGCGCCGCCGGGGCCGACGTCGCCGGCCTCGAGGTCGCCGCGCGGCAGTGGGCCGCCTGGTGGGTCGAGCACTTCCCCGGCGGCCCCGACGCGCTCACCTCGATCCTGCCCCCGCGCTACCCCGGGCTGACCGGCCGCCCCGAGCTGCGGGGGCTCGCCGAGCTCGGCATGGACGACGCCGTCACCTGGTGCGCGCGGGCCCGCGAGGTCGAGAGGCGCGTCGTCGCCCGCGCCCCCAGCGCGCTGTTCGAGACCAACCTCGTCACGGCCGTCGAGCGCGAGCTCGGCTGGCGCATCCGCCCGTTCTCCCTGCGCGTCGTCGTGCTGCCCGTCGCCGGGCTCCACCACTGGGACGTCGTGGGGCAGGCCGTCATCTCCCTGGGGCTGCGGGCCGACCGCGACGCCTACCTGCTCTGGCTGCGCGAGCAGCTCCTGGCCATCGGCCGCACCCGGATCACCCGCAGCGAGGAGCAGCACGGCTGAACACCGCCCCGGGTGGCGATGATCACACCCTGGCGACGAAGCGTCACCGTCTGGCAAGCTCCCGGGTCGTTCGTGCGGATGACCTGGACAGGGAGTGGACGTTGACCGAGCAGACCGTGCAGGCCCCCACCCCGACACGCGCCAGGCTCCTGTGGGTCGACGTCGCCAAGGCGTTCGCCATCACCCTCGTCGTCGTCCACCACGTCGTCACGTTCGCCAAGGCGCCCGGCTGGCTGCCGGACGCGGTGGTCACCCTGAACGACCAGGCCGCCACCGTGCGGATGCCCCTGTTCTTCCTCGCCTCCGGCCTGTTCGCCGCCGGGGCCCTGAGCCGGCCCTGGGGGGTCGTCGCCCGCAAGCGCGTCCTGTTCTTCGCCTACCTGTTCCTGCTCTGGACCGTGCTGCGGTTCGCCCTGTTCCAGGTCGTCCCCGACGTGCGCCCCCACGGGCTCGACGGGGACCTGCCGGCCCTGCTCCGGTCGCCGCTGCTGCCCGGCACGGGGCTGTGGTTCATCTACGCCCTGGCCGTGTTCTCCGTGCTCGCCAAGGCGACCCTGCGGGTCTCCGTCGCCGTCCAGCTCGCCGTGGCCGCCGCCGCGTCCGCGGTCGTCGGGTCCGAGCGCCTCTGGATCGACAACCTGGCCTGGCGCAACATGGCCACCTACTACGTCTTCTTCCTCGTCGGCACCCACCTGCGCCGCCACGTCGAGGCCTTCGCCGCCCGCGTCACCGCGGCCGCCACGGCCGGGCTCGCGGTCGCGGTCGCGGCCGGCAGCGCCGTCGTCCTGCGCGCCGACCTCGAGACCGTCCCCGGCGTCCGGCTGGCGCTGTCCTGCGTGGCCGTCGCCTTCGGCGTCGCCCTCGCGGTCCAGGTGGCCAGGGTCCCCGGGCTCAACGGCGTCGTCGCCGGGCTCGGTGAGCGCACCCTGCCCGTCTACCTCCTCCACGTGCCGTTCGTCGCGGCCGCCGTCGCCCTCCTCGAAGCCGTCCTCGCCCCCCGCGGCACCGCCGGGCTGCTCCTCGTGCCCGTCCTCACCGTCCTCGCCGGGGCGGCGAGCCTGGCCCTGCACGGACCCGCCCGGCGGAGGCTGCCCTGGCTCTTCGCGCTCCCGGGGCGGCGGCGGGTGGTCCTGCTCTGAGGGACCCGGCGGGCGCCGGTGCGCTCGCGGTGGCGGCAGACGCAGGAGGGCCCCCGACCGGTGTCCCGGTCGGGGGCCCTCTGAGCGGGGTGAGTGACGGGACTTGAACCCGCGACTTCCTGGACCACAACCAGGTGCTCTACCAGCTGAGCTACACCCACCACGACCGCCCGCACCGCCGGAGCAGCGCACGCGTTCGGGACGAGGATACACGCGCGCCGGGCTGCTCCAGGACACGTCCCACCCGGGTGGCGGCCCCGGTCAGGCCTGCGGCGCGTCCGGCTTCAGCTCGTACTTCGCGCCCGCGGCCTTCGCGGTGTCCGAGTCCGGCCCGGGGTCGGGCACGAACAGCACCTCGCGGTAGTACTTCAGCTCCTGGATGCTCTCGCGGATGTCCGCCAGCGCCCGGTGCCCGCCGTGCTTCCTCGGGGTGTGGAAGTACACCCGCGGGAACCAGCGCCGGGCCAGCTCCTTCAGCGACGACACGTCGATCAGCCGGTAGTGCAGGTGGGCGGTCAGCTCGGGCATGTCCCGGGCCAGGAACGCCCGGTCGGTGTGCACGGAACTGCCGGCCAGCGGGGCCTTGCGGGGTTCGGGGACCCACGTGCGCACGTACTCCAGCACGGCCTGCTCGGCCTCGGCGAGGGTCACCCCGCCGGGGATCTCCTCCAGCAGGCCGGACGCGGTGTGCATGTCCACGACGACCCGGTCCATGCCCGCGAGCGCCTCGGCCGGCGGCTTGACGACCACGTCGACGCCGTCGCCGAGGACGTTGAGGTCGGCGTCGGTGACCAGGACGGCCACCTCCACCAGCGCGTCACCGGTCAGGCTCAGCCCGGTCATCTCGCAGTCGATCCAGACGATGCGATCGGTGACCTTGTCGTTGCTCACCGGCTCAGAGTAGAGGGGCCGCCGCGGTCGCCGGGCGCCCGGCGCGTCAGCCCGTAGGCTCGGACCATGCCGGCGCCGCGTTCCCGCGCGTCCGCGCTCGCCCCGCTGACGGTCCTCGTCCTCCTCGTCTGCGGGTTCCTCAGCCTGGCCGCGGTGACCGCTGAGGTCGGCTGGGACGGGCTGCTGCCCGGTCTGGCCCTGGCGGCCGTGCCCGTCGGTCCGGTCCTGGCCACCGTCCTCTGGCTCGACCGCCACGAGGCCGAGCCCCCGCACCTGCTGGCGTTCGCCTTCGGCTGGGGCGCGTGCGTCGCGAGCCTGGGCGCGCTCGTGCTGAACACCGGCGCCTCCCGGCTGCTGGCCGGCTCCGTCGGCGACGTCACGAACACGTCGGTCCTCGTCGCCCCGCTGGTGGAGGAGGGGCTGAAGGGCCTGGGCGTCCTGCTCCTCCTGCTCAAGCAGCGCCGGCAGTTCGACGGGATCGTCGACGGCATCGTCTACGCCGCGTTCGTGGGGGTCGGGTTCGCCTACCTGGAGAACGTCCTCTACCTGGGCCGGGCCCTGGGCGACGACCAGCCCGCCTCGCTCGTCGCCGTCTTCGTGCTGCGCTGCCTCGTCTCACCCTTCGCCCACCCGCTGTTCACGATGGCCGTGGGCGTCGGCCTGGGCGTGGCCGCCCGCAGCCGCCGGCCCGCCACCCGCGTCGGGGCGCCCCTGCTGGGGCTGGGGGTCGCCGTCGTCCTGCACGCGCTGTGGAACGCCTCGGCCAGCTCGGGCGTCACGACGTTCTTCGAGCTCTTCCTGCTGCTGCAGGTGCCCGTCTTCGCCGCCGCGGTCGCCGTGGCGCTCGCCGCCCGGGCCCGCGAGGCCCGGCTCATCGGCCGCCACCTGCAGGTCTACGCGCGCACCGGCTGGCTGGGGGAGGCCGAGGTCGAGGTCCTCGCCTCCGCCCGCGGCCGCCGCCGGGTGCGGGCCGCGGCGTCCGCGCGCGGGGGCCGGGCGGCCGCCCGCGCCGTCCGCGACTTCCAGGAGACCGCCACCGAGCTGGCGTTCCGCCGCGACCGGCTGCGGCGCGGGACGGTGGAGTCGGGGCCGGAGGAGGAGGTGGCGCTGCTGCAGCAGCTGGCCGCGCAGCGGCGCGAGGTGCTCGCCCACCTGCCGTGAGGGGGTACGGGTCCGGATCGTTGTGACAACGCTCGCGATCACCGCGAGCGTTGTCACAACGATCCGGACCCCGGCGAGGGGGTCGAGGTCATGGCCGGCTCACAGGCGGTCCTGGGCCGGACGGCAAGGTCGGGGCCGACCGTAGGACCATGACCATGACCACGACCACGGCCGCACGAGCGGCGGACACGGGGCCGACGGCCCCCGCCGGGTGGACCCGGCACCCGCACCGGGTGCGCTGGGCGACCCTCGCGCTGCTGGTGGCGACCGGCGTCCTGTACGTCGTCGACCTGTCCGCCTCCGGCTACGCCAACAGCTTCTACGCCGCGGCCGTGCAGGCCGGCTCGCAGAGCTGGAAGGCGTGGTTCTTCGGCTCCCTCGACGCCCAGAGCTTCATCACCGTCGACAAGCCGCCGGCGTCCCTGTGGGTCGGCGGCCTGGCCGCGCGCCTCTTCGGGTTCAGCTCCTGGACGCTGCTGGTCCCGCAGGCCCTGGAGGGCGTCGGCGCGGTGTGGCTGCTCACCGCCACCGTCCGCCGCTGGCACGGGCCCGTCGCGGGCCTCGTCGCGGGGGCGGCGCTCGCGCTCACCCCGGCCGCCGCGCTGATCTTCCGGTTCGACAACCCCGACGCCCTCCTCGTGCTCCTCATGACGGCCGCGGCGTACTGCACCGTCCGCGCCACCGAGGTGGCGTCGTGGAAGTGGCTGGCGTGGGCCGGGGTCGCCATCGGGTTCGCCTTCCTCACCAAGATGCTGCAGGGCTTCCTCGTCCTGCCCGGCCTCGCCCTGGTCCACCTGTGGGCCGCCCCGACCGGTCTGGGCAAGCGGGTCCTGCACCTGCTCGGCGCCGGGGTCGCGGTCGTCGTCTCGGCCGGCTGGTGGGTCCTGGCCGTCACCCTCTGGCCCGGCGAGAAGCCCTACACCGGCGGCTCCACCGACGGCACCGTCATGGACCTCGTCCTGGGCTACAACGGCCTGGGCCGCATCTTCGGCTCCGACGGTGGCGGGGGCGGCGGGATGTCCGGCGGCACGCCCGGCTCCAGCTTCGGCGGCACCGCGACCTGGCAGCGGCTGTTCTCCTCCGAGATGGGCAACGAGATCTCCTGGCTGCTGCCCGCGGCCCTGCTCGCCCTCGTCCTCGGGGTCGTCGCCCGCGGCCGGGCCCCGCGCACCGACCGCGCCCGCGCCTCCCTGGTCCTGTGGGGCGGCTGGCTGGTCGTCTCGGGCCTGACGTTCTCCTACATGGAGGGCACCGTCCACCCGTACTACACGGTCGCCCTCGCCCCGGCCGTCGCGGCGCTCGCCGCGGGCGGGGGGCAGGTGCTGTGGGCGCAGCGGCACCACGTCCTGGGCCGGCTCGGCCTCGCCACGGTGCTCGCCTCGGCGGGGACCTGGGCCTTCGTCCTGCTGCACCGCAACGGCACGTGGGTCTGGGCCGGCTGGGTGCTGATGCTCGCCTCGGTGGCCCTGGCGACCGGTTTCGTCGTCACCCCGGTGCGGCTGCGCCGGCTCGCGATCGTCCTGGTGCTCTCGGGCACCGTCGTCGGGCTCGGCGGGACGGCCTCGTACGCCGTGGCGACGGCCGCGACCCCGCACACCGGGTCGATCCCGACCGTCGGCCCCTCCGGCGCCGCGGCCGGCAGCGCCACGGGCGGCGGGTTCGGCGGGTTCGGCGGGACGCGCGGGACGACCGGCGGGACGACCGACGGGACCCGGCAGGCCTTCCCGGGCGGGACGGGGACGGCGCCGGGCGGCGACGCGACGGCCCCGGCGACCACGGGCGGCTCGGGCGGCGGCTTCGGCGGCGAGGGCGCCAGCACGAACACCGAGCTGGTGCAGCTGCTGCAGGACGCCGGCACCAGGTGGGCCGCGGCCGTCTCCGGGTCCCAGTCCGCGGCGTCCTACGAGCTCGCGAGCAGCACGGCGGTCATGGCGATGGGCGGCTGGAGCGACGACCCCACGCCCACGCTGGCCCAGTTCCAGCAGTACGTCGCCGACGGCGAGGTCCACTACCTCGTCAGCGGCGGCGGGCTGGGAGGCGGCCGGGGCGGCGACTCCGACGCCACGAAGATCCAGGAGTGGGTCGCGGCGAACTACACGGAGCTGACCGTGGGCGGCACCACCGTCCACGACCTCACCCAGCCGCTCAGCTCCGGCACGACGGCCACCAGCTGAGACGCAGCTCACGTGTGAGGTGGGGCACCGTCCGGCCTCCCGGGCGGTGCCCCGACGCGTCCAGGTCGTAACCTTCCAGGGTCCGCAGATCAACGACGAACGAGGGTGAGTCCGGTGCCCGCAGCGAACCGCTACGACGCAGTTCTCATCGGGGGCGGCGTCATGAGCGCCACGCTCGCGGCCATGCTCGCCGAGCTGGAGCCGGACTGGTCCATCCTGGTCCTGGAGAAGCTCGACACCGTGGGTGCCGAGAGCTCGGACATGTGGAACAACGCCGGGACGGGCCACTCCGCCCTGTGCGAGCTGAACTACACCCCCGCGCGCGCCGACGGCACGGTCGACATCGCCAAGGCCGTCGCGATCAACGAGCAGTTCCAGGCCAGCCGGCAGTTCTGGGCGCACCAGGTGGAGAAGGGCGTCCTGGCCTCGCCGGGGGACTTCATCAACGCCGTCCCGCACATGAGCTTCGTCCGCGGCGGGGACGTGGAGTTCCTCCGCGCCCGCTTCGAGGCGCTGTCGCAGCACCCCCTGTTCTCCGAGATGGAGTGGGCCGACGACCACGCGCGGATCGCGGACTGGGCCCCGCTGCTGGAGGCCGGGCGCGACCGGTCGGAGAAGGCCGCGGCGACGCGCTCGCTCAACGGCACCGACGTCGACTTCGGCTCCCTCACCCGGCAGCTGTTCGCGGGCGCGGCCGGGAACGGCGTCGAGCTGCTCACCGGCCACACCGTCAAGGACCTGCGCCGCCGCGGGTCGGGCTGGACGGTCGTGGGGGAGAGCTCCGGGGGCGACTTCGCCGTCGCGACGCCCTTCGTCTTCGTGGGCTCCGGGGGCGGTGCCCTGCACCTGCTGCAGCGCAGCGGCATCCCCGAGGGTGAGGGCTTCGGCGGTTTCCCCGTGAGCGGGCAGTGGCTGCGCTGCACCAACCCCGAGGTCGTCGAGCGGCACGCCGCGAAGGTCTACGGCCAGGCCGAGGTCGGTGCGCCGCCGATGTCCGTCCCGCACCTGGACACCCGGTACTCGCACGGCACGAAGGCGCTGATGTTCGGGCCCTACGCCGGGTTCTCGCCGAAGTTCCTCAAGCAGGGCTCGTTCCTGGACCTGCCGCTGTCGGTGCGGCCGCACAACCTGCTGCCGATGCTGGCCGTCGCCCGGGACAACGTCTCCCTCATGACGTACCTGGGCAAGCAGATCGTCCAGTCGATGGACCAGCGCCTGGAGGCGCTGCGGGTGTTCTACCCCGACGCCCGCGCGCAGGACTGGGAGCTGCTCACCGCCGGGCAGCGCGTGCAGGTCATCAAGAAGGGCCCGCGCGGCGGCGTGCTGCAGTTCGGCACCGAGCTCGTGCACGCCGCGGACGGTTCCGTCGCGGCCCTGCTGGGGGCCTCGCCGGGGGCCTCGACGGCCGTCGACGTCATGCTGCGCCTCCTCGCGCAGTGCTTCCCGGCCCACCAGGACGCCTGGGGCGACCGCCTGAGGACCATGGTCCCCTCGTACGGGACGAAGCTGTCGGACGACCCGGAGCTGCTGCGGTCGACGCTGGACCGAACCGCCGGCGTCCTGAAGCTGGCGGCCTGAGGCACGGGGGGCGGGTCCGGTGGCGGTCGAGTTCACGGCCACCCTGGAGCTGCACGGCAGGACGGCCACGGGACTGGAGCTGCCGGCGGACGTGCTGGAACGGCTCGGCGGCGGCAAGCGGCCCGCCGTGACCGTGACCTTCGCCGGGCACACCTACCGCACGACGGTGGGGGCGGTGGGCGGCCGGGCGCTCGTCCCGGTCAGCGCCGAGGTGCGGGCCGCGTCTGGTGTCGCCGCGGGCGACGAGCTGGTCGTCGTCCTCGACCTCGACACGGCCCCGCGGGAGGTCGAGGTGTCCGCCGACCTGGCGTCCGCGCTGGAGACGGCGGGCCTGCGGGCGCGCTTCGACGCGCTGGCGCCCTCGCGCCGCAAGGCGCACGTGAGCGCTGTCGAGGGCGCCAAGGCCGAGGCGACCCGCGCCCGGCGCGTCGCGGGGGTCGTCGAGGACCTGGCGCCCTGAGGTCCTACCGGGAGACCGCGCCCCAGCCGTGCCAGTGCTCGACCTCCACGACGACCGTCACGCGGGGCGACTCGCGGTTGGGGTAGGGCTTCCCCGTGTAGTGCCGGGAGACGCGGTCGATGTCGGCCAGCCCCTCGTCGTCGCGGATCTCCACGACTCGGCCCTGCACGCTGACGTGCGTGTACCAGTCGCCCTCGGCCAGCGCGGTGAGGGAGACGGCCGGGTTGGCGCGCAGGTGGCGCAGCCGGGCCCGCGTCGCGTCGAGGTTCAGCACCAGCCGGCCCTCCTCGAACAGGTACCACGTCGCGACCGTCACGGGGTGGCCGTCGGGGTGGATCGTCGCCATGACGGCCGGGTTCGGCTTCGCGAGCAGCTCGGCGGCGTCGGGGGTCAGCGGGGGCTTGGGCACGGGTGTCCTCCTGGTGGGTGCGATCCTGGGCACCGTACCGAGAGGGGGTCCGTCGTGCGCTGGACGGTCGTGCCGTCACCGGTGGGGGACCTGACGGTCGCCCGCACCGACGCCGGGATCGCGGGTCTGTGGTTCGCCGACCACCGCGGTGGGCCGGGCGAGACCCTCACCGACCGCGACGACGCCGCCTTCGACGACGTCCGCGAGCAGCTGGGGGAGTACTTCGCGGGACGGCGCACCCGCTTCGACCTGCCGCTGGCCCCGCGCGGTGACGCCTTCGCCCGGCGGGTGTGGGACGCCCTGACCCGCATCCCCTGCGGGGCGACGTCGACGTACGGCGACATCGCGCGGGCCCTCGGCGGGGTGGGGTACTCCCAGGCCGTCGGGGTCGCCAACGGCCGGAACCCGATCTCCATCGTGGTGCCCTGCCACCGCGTCGTCGGGCACGACGGCGCGCTCGTGGGGTACGCGGGCGGGTTGTGGCGCAAGCGCTTCCTGCTGGACCTGGAGACGCCCGACGCCGAGGGCGCCGGCCGCCTCTTCTGACCCGCGGGGTCAGGCCCCGGCCGCGGGGGAGGCCAGGCGGGTGCGCAGGTGGTCCACGACCGCGTCGGCGGCGGCCTCGACCTGCTCCAGGGTCCGCTCGAAGTCGGAGCGGTCCCCGTACCAGGGGTCGTCGATGTCGAGGTCGGACTCGCGCCCGGCGGCGGGGGCTTCGGGGTCGAACGAGCGGTACATGCGGACGTCCGCCGAGGCGGGGGCCTGCGCGCGCAGCCACTGCGCGTGCCGGGAGGTCATGGCCAGCAGCAGGTCGCGCCCGGCGAGCTCCTGGCGGGTGGCGCGGTGCGCCGAGTGCGCCGGCACGTCGTAGCCGTGCTCGCGCAGCACGGACGCGGCGCGCGGGTCGACCGGGTTGCCGTGCTCCTCGTCGGAGATCCCCGAGGAGTCCACGACGACCCGGTCGGCCAGCCCCACCCGGTCGAGGCGGTCCCGCAGGACCACCTCGGCCATCGGGGACCGGCAGATGTTGCCGGTGCAGACGGTCATGACGCGCAGCGGTTCGGTGCTCACGGCGCCATCCTGCCGAACGGTCAGACGACCGCGAACAGCACGTACCCGGCCACGGCGAGCACCAGGACGATCACGGACAGCACCGCGGGGGAGCGGTACCAGCCGGCTTCGCGGGGCACGGCCCGCACCTCGGCCGGGGTGAGCGACCAGACCAGGCCGCGCAGGTCGGCCTCCGGCCGCGGGGTGCCGGCGCGGGAGACCATCCAGCCGATGAGGACCGCGACGACCGTCGCGACGCCGCCGCCGAGAAAGCTGGACCCCTGGCCGGACAGGGAGATCACGCCGACCTGGTTCAGGACGAACACGAACACCGCGCTGACGGTCCCGGACAGCAGCCCCCAGAACCCGCCGGACCCGGTGAGCTTCTTCCAGAACAGTCCGAACGCGAACACCGCGAACAGCGGGACGTTGAAGAACGAGAACAGCGTCTGGATGTAGTCCATGATGTTCGAGAAGCCCGCGGCGATGAAGGCGGTGCCGATGGCCAGCGCGGTTCCGATGACGGTGACCAGGCGGCCGACCTTCAGGTAGTGGGCGTCGTCGCGGCCCGGGCGCAGCCAGTCCTGCCACAGGTCGTACGTGAACACCGTGTTGAAGGAGCTGACGTTGGCGGCCATGCCCGCCATGAACGCGGCCAGCAGCCCGGCGAGGGCGACCCCGAGGAAACCGCTGGGCAGCAGTTCGCGCAGCAGCAGCGGGACGGCGTCGTTGTAGGTCACGTCGCTCGGCAGCCCCCGCTTGAGGTTCTCGATGCCGGGGATGAGGACCGCGGCGATCATGCCGGGCACGATGATGACGAGCGCGATGAGGACCTTCGGGACGGCCGCGATGAGCGGGGTCCGCTGCGCCGCAGCGGCGTTGCGGGCCGAGAACGCGCGCTGGACCTCGGTGAAGTTGGTCGTCCAGTAGCCGAAGCTGGTGACGAACCCGAGGCCGAGGACCACCCCGAACGTCGACCCGATGGAGGAGCCGATGCCCGTGAGGTCGCTGCCGGGGAAGGCCTGCAGCATGTTCGTGTCACCGTTCGCGGTGAGCTTGGAGACCAGCCCGTCCCAGCCGCCGACGCGGTGCAGGCCCACGAGGGTGATCGGGACCATGGTCACGACGATGACGAAGAACTGCAGGACCTCGTTGTAGATCGCCGCGGACAGGCCGCCCAGGAACGTGTAGGCCAGGACGATGACACCGGCGACGACGATCGCCAGCCACGTCGGCCAGCCCAGCAGGGCGTTGACGACGATGGCCATGGCGTAGAGGTTCACCCCGGCCAGCAGGACCGAGGCGATGGCGAACAGCAGGCCCTGCAGGCGCTGGGTCTTGGCGTCGAACCGGCGGCCCAGGAACTCCGGCACCGAGCGCACCTTGGAGCCGTAGTAGAACGGCATCATCACCAGGGCGAGGAACACCATCGCGGGGATGGCGCCGATCCAGTAGTAGTGGAACGCCTGCTCACCGAACTGCGCCCCGTTGGCGGCCTGGCCGAGGAGCTCGGTGGCGCCGAGGTTGGCCGAGACGAACGCGAGCCCGGTGACCCACGCCGGCAGGCTGCGGCCGGACAGCAGGAAGTCCAGGCTGGAGGAGACGCTGCGGCGGGCGATGAGGCCGATGCCCAGGACGATGAGGAAGTAGAACGCGACGAGCAGGTAGTCGACGAGGTGGGCGTCGATCCGCTGCGGTGCGGCGGCGGCGAGGGCGATCACGCGTCCTCCTCCGGCTGCTCGGCGGGGTGCAGCGGGCGCAGCAGCGTCCAGCCGATGAAGACCGCGGCCAGCGCGAGCATGCCGATGCCGGTCCAGAGGTTGAGGTTGACGCCACCGGTCTTGGCGCGGTCGGCCGCGGTGAACGAGACGAGGCCCCAGACGAGGCAGACGATCCCGTAGACGGCGAAGAGGCCACCGATGACGGTGCGGATGTCGAAGAGGACGTCGCTGCGACGGGACGTGTCGGGCGACGAGTGGGGTCGTGCGGACAAGGGTCAGCTCCAGGTGACGGTACGTGCGCCGGTCACCATTGCATGAGGCAAATTGTTTGGCTAATCCAGGGGGTGCCCCTCACCCGTCCGGCGGGACCGGACGTCGCGGCGCCCCCGCAGCGCCCGGGACCGCAGCGTGACCACCCCGCTGCGGACGGCGATCGGACCGCGGTGCCGGGCCGGCGCGCCCCTGCGCCTCAGGGCACCTTGACCCCGGCGCCGCGCATCTTCTTCTTGCTGCGCTGCACCGACTCCTTGAACGCGCGCAGCACCTTCGCCCCCCGCCGCCGGTACGTCAGCAACGTCATGGCCGCGTCCAGCACCTCGGCGTCCGGGGCCTGCACCCCCAGGTCCGCGTAGGCCAGGGCGACCGCCGCGTCGACCGTCGCCGGCGGCGTCTGGTCGATGTTCGGGTTCCCCCCGGCCAGGGCGGTCACGAACTCCGCCACCGTCCGGTGCGCGTCCTCGGCCGAGCCCAGACCCCGCGGGAACGAGTCCACCGGCGGGGGCGCGACGACCGCGACGGGCACCGGCGGCGCGACCGGCTCCAGCGCGCGGACCTCCTCCAGCACCCGCCGCGTCGCCCCCCGGTGGTCGGTGAACCACTCCGCCGCGCGCAGCACCCGGTGCGGCCCGGCGGCGCGCCGCCGCGCGGGCAGCGCGACCTCGCGGTCCTGCACCCGCCACGGCGCCAGCGCGTCCTCGAGGTCCAGCTGCAGGCGGGCCCCGCCGACGGAGACGACGAGCTCGGCGCCCTCGCTGCCCGCCCCGCCAGCCGCCCTGCCAGCCGCTTCACCAGCCGCCGAGACGTCCGCCCCGCCGGCCCGCAGCGCCTCCACCACCGCCTCGCGCAGGGCCGAACGCCCCCGCGGCAGGGTCAGGTCCACCGGGGTCACCAGCCCCCGCGCCCGGAGCCAGGCCGAGTCCGCCGCACCACCTTCCAGCGCACCACCCTCCAGCGCCCCGCCGTCCCCCGCGCCGCCCAGCAGCACGACCTGGCGCACCCCCGCGGCCAGCTCGGCCACCCGGGACGCCGGCAGCCGGTGAGCGTCGTCCACCACCAGCACGTCCACCACCAGCACGTCCACCACGGGCGCGTCCGCCGCACCGGCGGTCCCGCCCACCACGACGGGGTGGGCCCGGGCCCCGGACAGCGCCAGCTGCAGCTCGCGCACCGCACGGGCCCGCCGCAGGTCGTCCAGGCGGCCGAACTCCTCGGCCAGGACGTCGACGGGCACACCGCCCGGGTCCGGGGCCTGGCCCACGGCCCGCCACGTCGTGGCCTCCACCAGCCGCACGACCTCCTCCCGGCCGGCCCCGGCCGGCACGGCGGCCACCAGGTCCTCCAGGCCCTCGGCGGACACCGCCGCGCGCTCGCGGCGCGCGTGCGCGGCCCGCGCCGCCCGCCGGACCCGCTCGGCCACCGGCCCCAGGTCGGCCACCGCCAGCGCGGAGGCGTCGGCCGGCAGGCCCGCCAGGACCGCCGCGACCCGCGGCACCGCGCCGTGCAGCGACTCCAGCAGACCGGCCAGCTCCGCGCGCTCCGGCAGCACCGCCGGGGCCCCGCCCGCGTGCTGCGCCCACGCGCGCTGCACCGCCTCCAGCGCCTCCACGTCGGCCGCGCCGAAGGACCCCCCGTCGCGGCGCAGGGCCGACAGCCGCTTCAGCTCGCGCCGGCGCTCGCGCTCCTCCGCCGACAGCAGCGACCGGGGCTGGCGCGCCAGGACCGCGCGGGCCTGGTCGAGGTCGGTGACCAGCGCCGCCGGGACGTAGGTGCGCTGGGCCTCCTCCACGCGGGCCAGCAGCGCGGGCGCCGGGACGAGGTCGCCCACGGTCGCGGGCGCGCGCCAGCCCAGCCCGACGAGCCGGTCGGCGAACCCGGCGGTCCGCTCCAGCAGGCCCGGCAGGGTCTCCAGGTCCCCTGCGGCCGCCGCCACCTCCTCGTCGCCCGCACCGGCCAGGGGGTCCTCCCCGCCGGCGGGGGCGCCGCCCAGGAGGAGGTCGACGACGCGGTCGCGGTCGGCGGCCGTCCACGCCGCGGCCGCCGGTACCAGCGGGGGGTGGACGTGCCCGGCGCGCGCGGTGGCCAGGCCTGTCAGGGCGTCGAACCGGCTGGGGACCTGACCGTCGGAGGAGAACCACGCGCGGTTGCGGGTGTCGAGGTCGCGCAGCAGGGTCAGCCAGCGGTTGGGGTCCGCGGGCGGCAGGTCCGCCCCGCGGCGGGCGACGTCCTCGGGGGTGTCGGCCAGCAGGTGCCCCAGCCCGAGCCCGGTGAGCTCGTCGCGGGCCCCGGCCGTGCAGCCGCCGGGCAGCAGGGCCACGCGCCGGCCCGTCGCCGCGAGCGCGGCCAGCAGACCGGCGAGCAGGACCGGGCCCTCCCCGCCGGCGCCGGTGTCCACGAGGACGGGACCGCCGGCCAGGGCCGCGTCCACGGCCGCCTGGTGCCGCGAGGTGGCCGTGCGGGTCACGAGGGTCACCGTCGCCGGCGCGGGGCCGGGCGCCGGGAGCGCCGCGCCGGCCGGGGCTCCCCGGAGCGCGGCCAGCAGGCTCTGGTGCTGGTCCGGGTGCTGGTCGGCCGGGTCGTTGCTCACGCGGCGAAGGTACCGGCTGGGCCCCGCGCGGGCCGCCGGTCGCCCCGCGCGGGTGGCCCCGTGCGGGTGGTCGTGCGCGCGGTCGCGCGGGTGGTCGTGCAGGTCGTGTGGAACCGTCCGGAGGTGGTGTGAGGGCTCCGCGCGTCGCGGGGGGAGCGCCGGGTCGCGGTGCGACGATGGATGTCGTGACTGAGAGCGACGTTCAAGAGCGCACCGCCACGACGAGTCGGGCGAGTCAGCAGGTCAGCCAGGTGTGCGGCGACGACTGCGCCTACTGCCGGGGTCCCGAGACCGACTGAGGACACCCCAGCGGCGGGACCCCGGCGCGGGCGCTCAGGCGCAGGCCACGCTCAGCGCCTCCGGCGTCACCGCCGTCGGGCCGCCGAGGACGATCTCGCTGACCCCCTCGGGGAACGTGCCGAGGTAGGCGAGCGTCGACGCCGGGGAGCAGCTCTTCGGGAGCAGCAGGATCGGCGCGGCGTTCACGGCCGCGGCCGGGACACCCGCGAGGGCGTCCGGGAAGTCGTCGCCCGTGGCCAGCAGGACCGTCGTCGTCGTGGCCGCCGGGAACACCTGCGCCGCGACGGCGGCGGAGGTGTCGTACCGGTCGGCGCCGGCGAGGCGGACCGGGGCCGCGCCGCCGCTGCGGGCCGCCAGCGCCGCCGCGACGTCCTCGCTGACCGAGGCCGGGCCGCCGACGACCAGGCTCTGCTCGAACGTGTGCGCGGCCATCCACTCCGCCACCGGCGCGGGCACCTGCGTCGGCTCGGTGATCATCACGGGGACGCCGGCGACCGCCGCGGCCGCCCCGCCGGACAGGGCGTCGGGGAAGGTGTCGCCCCGCGTCAGGACGACCCCGGCCGGGTCCGGGAAGAATCTCTCGGCCACCTCGACGGCGGTCTCCCAGCGCGTGTCGCCCGCGATGCGCGTGACGGTCGCCCCCGGGGCGGCCGCGGAGATCTCGGCCACGGTGGCCTCGGAGACGCGGTCGGCCCCGCCCACCACGTACACCGTCGCCGGCGCGAGCCGGTCCAGCTCCTCGGCGGTAGCGGCCGGCAGCTCACCGGGGCGGGTCAGCAGCAGCGGCGCGTCCAGCGAGGCCGCCGCCGGGCCCGCGGTCAGCGCGTCCGCCGGGGCCTCCCCGCTGGTGACGAACACCGACGACCCCGCCGACGGCTGGAAGGAGCCCCGCGAGACGACCGCGGCCGTCTCGTACCGGTCCTCGCCCGCGGCGCGGACCAGGCCCACGTACGGGAACGGCGTGCCGACCTTCGGCACGGGGGTCGCGGCGTGGGCCGCCGTCGTGCCGGCCATGGCCAGCAGGGTCGCGGCGGCGAGCGTGGACAGGGCGGTGCGACGGGCCGGGCGCATGGCGGTTCCCTCGGGTCGTGGGGTCCGGGGCGTCCTCGCACCGGTGGCGCGACGCTAGGTGCGGGGATTCCGGACCGCGCGCCGGAACGCGCGGGTTCACCCGGTCGGCCCAACCGCCGCGCACCGCCGCCGTCGCGCGGCGCCCCACCCCCTCCCGGCCGCCGCCGACTCCTCCGCACGGGTGACGGACGACGGGTCCCCGCGACCGGCCGTGTTGTGCTGGGAGCACCCGACAGGGGACAGTGAGTGCCCCTGTGCGGTCGCTCGCACACGACCTGCACGTCACCACGAAGGGTTCATCGATGACGCGTCTCGTCCTCCTCGGTCCGCCGGGAGCCGGCAAGGGCACCCAGGCCGCGCTGCTGGCCGCCCGCCTGCAGGTCCCGGCGATCTCCACCGGCGACATCTTCCGCGCCAACGTCGCGGGACGGACCGAGCTAGGGCTGACCGTCGAGCGCTACCTCGACGCGGGGGAGTACGTGCCCGACTCGGTGACCAACGCCATGGTCCGCGACCGGCTGGCCCAGCCCGACGCCGCCGACGGCTTCATCCTCGACGGGTACCCGCGCACCACCGAGCAGGTGCGCGAGCTGGACGGCATGCTCGCCGAGGCCGGTGCGCAGCTCGAGCACGTCCTGGAGATCACCGCCGACACCGACGAGCTGGTGCGCCGGCTGGTGGCGCGCGGCCGCGCGCAGGGGCGCTCGGACGACACCGAGGACGTCATCCGCAACCGGCAGCGGGTCTACGCCGAGCAGACCGCGCCGCTGGTGCAGGTCTACGCCGAGCGCGGGCTGCTGCGGTCGGTGGACGGCCTCGGCGAGGTCGCCGAGGTCACCGCGCGCCTGGTCGCCGCCCTCGAGCACGTCGTGGACCTGCGCGAGGTCCAGCTGCCCCGGACCGCGCAGGACGCCGTCTCCGGCTGAGGCTCGTCCCGAGCTCGTCCCGACGCCGCCGCGACCTGGTCGCGGCGGCGTCCGTGCGTCCGGGGGAGGGTGGTGCGAGGCTGCGGGGTGCCCCCAGCAGGATTCGAACCTGCGACACACGGTTTAGGAAACCGATGCTCTATCCCCTGAGCTATGGAGGCGCTTCCAGCACCATACCGGGCGGGCCCCCGGCCCCGGTGCGCGGTGCCGCCCGTCGTTCGGCATCGCCGAACTACGACGCACTGTCGTTGGAAAGGTGCTGCGCCCCAAGCGAACAGACGGGGGGTGTGGTCGGGATCACGCCGTCCGGGTGCCTACACTCAAGCGGCACAGAACACCGACCGATGGCTTGTGCGGGTGTCGGGACACAGTCGACGGGGACTCCGACACCCACCCGCTGCCGTCACTCGAGGAGTAGTCCCGAATGTCCGTCACGACCACCCGCACCGCCGGCTCCACCCGGGTACCCGCCCAGCGTCGCGCTCCCCGTCAGCAGGCCGCCGTCGCGGCCCTGGACGCGGCGCTGCAGGAGTCCGGCTGCATCCTCGTCTCGACGTCCGTCGTCGAGACCGGCTGCACCATCGCCTTCTACGACGCCCGCTCCCTGGGCCGCGCGGTCGACGTCCTCGCCGACGCCGCCACCCGCGCCGGTGACGACCAGCTCGCCGCCCGCGCCCGCCAGCGCGGCAGCGCCGCCTGGAAGGTCACGGCCCGCCCGCAGACCTGGGCCGGCGCCGCCGGTGACCCCGACGCCTGCGACAACCGCTCCGCGACGACCTGGCACCTGGACATCCCGGCCGCCGACATCGTCCCCAGCGCCGCCGCCCTGCTCGCCTGACCCTCCCCGCCCGGGACCGGCCCGCCTCAGACCTCGATCTCGGCGAGGACGGCCGGCACCTGGGCCGGCAGCTCCCGGGCCAGGAAGCCGAGCCGGCCCACCGAGCTGGCCAGGCGGTCCCCGGCCCGGCCGTGCAGGTGCGAGGCCCACACCGCGGCCTGCGTGGGGTCCGCGCCCCGCGCGCACAGGCCGGTGACGATGCCCGAGAGCACGTCACCGGACCCCGACACCCCCAGGCCCACCCCGCCGGAGGCGTCCCGCCAGCACCGCCCGTCGGGAGCCGCGATCCACGACTCACCGCCGCCGGCCGCGACGGTGCACCGGGCCCGGCGGGCCAGCTCGCGGGCGGCTGCGCCGACGTCCGACTCCACCTCCGACGGCTCGGCGTCCAGCACGATGGCCAGCTCGCTGAGGTTGGGCGTCAGCACCGCACGGCCCTGGAGCGCGTGCAGGAACGTGACGTCGGCCGTCACCGGGGCCAGCCCGAGGGCGTCCAGCACGACGACGCCGTCACCGATCCGCGGGACCAGCGCCTCCAGCAGCGCGCGCACGTCCTGCTCACCGATCGCGCCGACGCCCAGCAGCGCCGCGTGCGCCCCGTCCACCAGCGCGACCAGCTCCTCGTCCCCGCCGCAGACGGGGTCGATCCCGCCACCGGCCGTCTCGGGCAGCGGCAGGACCAGCGCCTCCGGCAGCGCCACGCCCAGCGCCGTCGCGGTGCTGCGCGTCGTGGCGACCTGCAGCTTGCCCGCCCCGGCGCGCACCGCGGCCTCGGCCGCCAGCAGCACGGCCCCCGGGGTCCGGGTGCTGCCGCCGACCACCACGGTGCGCCCGCGGGACTCCTTGCCGACGCCCGGCGCGGGCAGCGGCCAGTCGCGCAGGACCGCCGAGGTGACGGTGACGGCGTCCTCGGCGCTCACCGGGCCACCGCCCCGTCCGGCTCGTCGTCCACCGGGTCGTCGGTGACGCGGACGCCCCCGGCGGCGGTGACGTCCCCGGCCCGCTCCAGGACCGGCCGCTCCCGCCCGTCGCCCAGGTAGTGCGTCACCGAGCAGTTGGCGAGGGGCTCCTCGGCGTCCAGGCGCAGCAGCGACTCCTCGTCCAGGTCCTCCAGGACCAGCCGGAAGTTCATGATCACCGCCTGGTGGGAGACGACGAGGACCCGCTGCCCGGGGTGGTCCTCGCGCAGCGTCGACAGCACGCTGCGCACCCGCAGCGCCACGTCGCACCAGCTCTCCCCGCCCGGCGGGCGGTAGTAGAACTTCCCGATGCGCTGCCGGCGGGCGGCCTCGTCGGGGAAGCGGGCCCGCACCCCCAGGCCCGTCAGCCCGTCCCACCAGCCCAGGTCGCGCTCCCGGAGCCGTTCGTCGGTGCGCATCGGCGCGTCCACCCCCTTGCGCCGCAGCTCCTCCCGGATGGCCAGGGCCGTGTCGCGCGCGCGGGCGTAGGGGGAGACGACGAGCACCTCCGGCGTCGCCGGGGCCTGCGGGTCGTCGGCCAGCCAGCGCGCCACCGCCTGCGCCTGGGCGCGGCCGGTGGGGGACAGGGGCACGTCGGCGTCGCGCTCGGCGACGTCGACGACCTCGGCGTGCGTCGACCGCGCGCGGGCGTCGGCGAGGTTCCCCGTGGACTGCCCGTGCCGCACGAGGACCAGGCCGCTGGGCCAGTGGAAGGTGCTGCTCACCCCCCAACCCCTACCGCGTCCGGGGCCGCGGCGCGCGTCCGGGAACCACCCGGACGGCGAGGACGTGTGACAGCGCACAGGGTCGAGGTGACAAGGTGTGATCGATCCGTCGGTGATCGCCACCGGCGCGCGCGGAGGAGGGGGGCGGCGTGAGCGCCGTGACGAGGGCGTGGCACCGCCTCATGACCCGCACCTCCCTGCAGCGGCGCGTCTCGGTGATGGGCCTGACGTTCCTGCTCATCGTCCTCGTGCTCAGCCTCGTTCTGCTGCGCAGCGCCATCCCGTTCCTGCGCCCCAGCGTGCCGCCGGACACCAGCGCGGCCACGAGGACGGCCCAGCAGGTCGACGCGCTCCAGCGCGTCGTGGTGGAGGCGCAGGTCGCCCACCAGCTCTACATCACCGCCTCGGACCTGGCGCGGCTGCGGGCCGAGGGCGCGGCCCGCGAGGCGAAGATGGCCGCCTACGACGACGCCCGGGCCCCCCTGGTCACGGTCGCGCTGCAGGAGCGGAGCCCGACGCTGCGGCGGCAGCTGAACCGGGTCCTGCAGGACGCCGCGCAGTGGCGCACCACCGTCGACGAGCAGGCGGCCTACAAGCAGCAGGCCGACCAGGCCCGGCTCAGCGCGTCCATCGCCAACGCCCCCGCCGCCGCGGCCTTCCTGACCTTCTACCAGGACCTCGCGCCCCTGCAGATGACCCTCGACCGCCTGCAGACCGCCGAGCGCGACGCCCTCCTGGCCGAGCGCGAGCGCTCGCGCCCCCTGCAGTTCATCGTCGCCGCCATCGCCCTCCTCCTCGTCCCGGTCGCCCTCCACCTGGTGCGGCGCTGGGTGGTCCGGCCGCTGGACTCGCTGTCCGAGCAGCTCCTGCGCGTCGGCGGCGGGGACCTGCAGACCCCCGTCTCGCTGCCCGGGCCACCGGAGCTGGCGGCCGTGGCGGCCTCCGCCGAGACCATGCGCCGGCGCATCCTCGACGAGCTCGCCGACGCCGTCTCGGCGCGCGAGGCCCTGCAGCAGGGGCAGCCGCTGGTGGCCGAGGTGCGCGACCAGCTCACCGCCCACGACCTGCCCGTCGTCCCCGGCTGGTCCTCGGCGGCGGCCCTGCGCCCGGCGGAGGGCCTGCTGGCGGGGGACTGGTACGACGTCCTGCCGCTGCGCGACGGGCGGTTCGCCGTCGTGGTGGCCGACGTCTCCGGTCACGGCGCCCGCGCCGGGATCGTGGCCATCCAGCTCAAGCGGCTCCTGGAGGCCTCGCTGCACCTGGCCCCCGAACCGGACCTGGCGCTGGCGATGGCCGCGCGGGTCTTCGCCGACGAGGTCGAGCGCTTCGCCAGCTGCGTCGTCGTGGTCGTCGACCCCGACTCCGGCACCGTCACGTACGCCAACGCCGGGCACCCGGCCCCGTTGGTGCTGCGCGCCGACGACGACAGGGGCGTCCGCGTCGTCTCCGAGCTGGAGCCCACGGGCCCGCTGCTGTCCTGGCTGCACCTCGACGTCCCCGGCAGCTGGCAGACCCGCAGCGCCTCGATGGCGCCCGGTTCGCTGCTCGTCGTCTTCACCGACGGGCTCACCGAGGCCCGCCCCACCGGCACCACCGACGAGCTCGGCATCGAGGGCGTCCTCGCCGCGCTGGGCGGGCTGGCGGAGCTCACGCCGCAGGCGCTGGTCGACGAGGCGCTCGACGTCGCGCGCCGGCACAGCGGCGGCCGGGCCCGCGACGACGTGACGCTCGTGGCCCTGGCCCGCTCCGCCTCCCCGGCCCGCGTGGTGCCCGTCGCGCGCGACGGCGCGCAGGAGCCCCGCGCCTGACCGGATCACCCGTCCCCGACGCCTAACCTGGGGAGGTGACGTCTACTGCCGCGACCGGTCCCGACTCCACGCGTCGGCGCTGGTGGGCGGAGGCGGAGGCCCTGGGCGGCACGTCCGCGCTGCTGGACTGCCCGGTCGGCACCGACGCCGTCCTCGACCTGACCACGGCCCACCCCTCCGGGCTCGCCCAGCTCCTGGCCGGTGGCCCCGCGCCCCTGACGAGCCTGGTCCGCGAGGCCGGTGCCTTCGCCGAGGCCCGCCGCCGGGCCCGCACCACCCACCGCCTGGCCGGTGCCCTGCTGGCCCAGCGCGGGACGCGGTCCCTGGCCGTCGCCGTCGGCACCGCCGGCTGGTCGCTGGCCGCGGACGTCGACGCGCGGGACCTGGCCGAGGCCGCGGCCCCGCCGGCGCTGCGCCCGCCGCGCCGCACCCCCGTCCTGCTGCGCCGGTGCACCCTGACGCCGGCGACCGAGGCCCTGGACGACTTCGTCGTCCAGCTGGCCCCGGAGGTCGTCGTCAACCCGGTGCTGGTGCGCACCGCCCGCACCGAGCTCGGCGTCGCGCTCGACACCCGGCGCATCGCCGCCGCCGTCGGCGCGCACTGGGGCTTCGACCCGAACCCGGCGATGGACGAGCTGCGCCGCCAGCTGGCCGGTGTGCGGGGCCTGCGCGTCGAGCGCCGGCTGCTGCTGGGCACCTTCGCCGACCCCGGCGCCGACCTGCTGGCCGACCTGCGCCGCCGCGGCGCCCTGGTGCGCGACCACCGGGTGGTGGCGGCCCTGGCCGAGCAGCGCCCCGTCGAGCCCCGCCCGGCCGGTGACGCACCGGTCCCGCCGGTCGCGGGGGGCTTCCCCCTCGACCCCGCCCAGCGGCAGGCCGTCGAGGCCGTCCTGGCCGGTGGGGACCTGCGGCTGCACGCCCCCACCGGCACCGGGGCGACGCAGGTCGCGGCCGCCGTCATCGCCTCCGAGGTCGCCGCCGGGCGCAGCGTGCTGCTCGTGGCCGACTCCGCCGCCGACCGCCGCGCCGTCGACGAGCGGCTGCGCGACCACGGGTACGGCCGCCTGCTGCTGCACCTGGTCGGCGACCTGGACACCTCCGCCGACGACGCCGGGGTGCAGCGCGCCGCCGCCCGCCGCGAGCTGCAGGCCCGCTCCGGCGCCGGCCGCGACGTCCCCGCCGACCCCGACGTGGACGGCCCGGGCACCGCGCTGGACGAGCACGCCCGGGCGCTGCACCGGCTGCGCGAGCCGTGGGCCGTCAGCGCGGCCGAGGCCGTGGAGGCGCTGCTGACGCTCGCCGAGCGGCCGGTGCCGCCCACCACGAGCCGCCGGCTGCGCGGGGAGGCCCTGTCGGGGTGCTCGCGCGCCGACGTCGCGCACTGGCAGGCCGTCCTCGTCGAGGCCGTGGAGCTCGGCGCCTTCGACGTGGACCCGGGCACCAGCGCCTGGGCCGGGGCGTCGCTGCGCACGCCCGAGGCGGCGGCCCAGGCGCTCGGCCGCGTCGAGGAGCTGCTCGACCGGCTGCTGCCCGCGGCCCGCGCCCTGCTCGCGACCGTCTGCGACGCGGCGGGCCTGCGCGGCGCGGCCTCGGTGGCCGACGCCGTCGAGCGCGCCGAGCTGCTCGACGGGGTCCGCACGACCGTCGAGCACTTCGGGACGGAGGTCTTCGCCCGGTCCCTGGGCGACGTGGCGGCGGCCACGGCCACGCCGCAGTGGCGTCGCGACCACGAGGTGCGCCAGGGGTGGGTGCGTCGCTGGAAGCTGCGCCGGGAGGCCCGCGCGCTGCTGCGCGCCGACGCCACCACCGGGGACCTGCCGACGCTGCACGACTGGCTGCAGGCTGCCCGCGCGCAGCGGCTGCGCTGGCAGCGCGTCTCGGTGCGGGACAACGTGCCCGGTGTCCCCGAGGACCTCGACGAGCTCATCACGGCCGTCGGCGCCGTGCGGCACGAGCTGACCGAGCTGACCGCCGTGCTGCCCGAGCGGTCCTGGACGGAGCTGGGCGCGCAGTCGCTGCTGGACGTCCAGCTGCCCGAGCTGACCGCTCTGCTGCGCCGGCTGGCGGCCGACGCCGGGGCGCTGCGGACGCTGCCGCGGCGCACGGTCCTGCTCGACGAGCTCGAGGCCGCCGGCTGGGGCGGGCTGCTGGAGGACCTGCGGGCCCGCTGGACGGGTCCGGGCAGCCTGGACCTGCCCTCGGAGGTCGAGTCCGCGTGGTGGGCCGGTGTCCTCGACGCCATCTCGATGGTCGACCCGCTCGTGGGCACGGGGGAGGCCGCGTCCCTGCGCTCGGCCCGCCACGAGCTGCAGCTGGCCGTGGCGGCCCGCCGGCGCCGTCGTGCGGCGGCCGTGCGGGCCGACCTGGACGCGCGCGCCGGGTCCTCCGACGAGCACCTGCTGCCGGTCCCGGCCCTGTCCGCGGCGGGCGTCGCCGCGCTGGCCACCGCGGTGCCCGACGCGGACCTGCTCGTCGTGCTCGGCGCCCAGGCCACCACGACGGCCTCGGCGCTGCCGGCGCTGTCCCGCGGCCGGCGCGTCCTCGTCGTCGGCGACCCCGACCTGCCGGGCCCGGCCGACGTGGCGACCGCCCGCGACGAGCAGTCCGTCTCGCGGCCCGTGGCCGAGAGCCTGTTCGCCGACGCCGGGGCCGCCCTGCCGACGCTGCGCCTGGACCGCCAGCACGCCCTGCTCGACGACACCCTGCTGACGGCCGTGCCGGTCCCGGTGGCCGGGACGTCGCTGCCCGGGCCCGGGCACGACGGCCGGGCGACCGCCCGCACGTCCGACCGGCCGCCGGGGGCCCGCCGCGGCCCGGACGCGCTCGTGGACCTGGTCCTCGACACGGCCGTCGCCGCGCTGCGGGCCCACCCCGAGGAGTCCCTGGGGATCGTGGTGCCCGACGCCGCGGGGGCCGAGCTGCTCGCCGACACCGTGCGCCGGCGCGCCCTGGACCTGGGGCTGCCGCTGGCGGTGGGCCGCGAGCCGCTGCTCGTGGGCACGCCCGTGCGCTGGACCGGCGAGCGCCGCGACCACGTCCTCGTCGTGACGGACGCCGTGCTCAACGGGCCGGCCCTGGGGGCGGCCGGGGAGGGCGGCGAGGGCGTCCCGACCGGGCGCGCCGAGGCGTGGATGGCGCTGACCCGCAGCCGTCTGCGCACGACGCTCGTGCTCGACGACTCCGGCTGGAGCGCGGACCGGGAGGGCCGAGGGGACGTCGCCGACGGCCGGGCCCTGCTGGCCGGCACGGCCGAGGCGTGGGAGCGCGACGAGCTGCTGGCGCAGGAGCCGGGCCGGGGCGTGGAGGTGCGCCGCGGTGCCGACGCCGTGGTGCGGGCGCTGGCGGCGGCCTGCCGCCGCGCGGGCCTGCCCGTGGAGTGCGAGGTCGGCACGTCCCGGCGCCTGGCGCTGGTGGTGCGCGACGAGCGGGCCCGGGCCGGGGTGGGGCCGGCGCTGGCCGTCGAGCTCGACAGCGCGTCGTGGGCGGCGGCGGACGTGGTGGACCGCGAGGTCGACGGCCCGGCCGAGCTGGAGCGGCGCGGCTGGCGCTACGTGCGGGTGCTGACCGCCGACGTCTTCGCCGACGCCGACGCCGAGGCCGAGCGGATCGCGGCGGTGTGGCGCGACGCGCTGGCCGACGCGGGGTTCGACCTGCCGTGGGTCGTGGACCTGACCGCGGCCGGGCGCGAGGAGGTCGTGGACCTCGCGGTCGAGCGGCTGGACGCCGGGGCGGAGGTCTCGTGACGGAGCGGGAGCCGGTGGCGCCGGAGCCGGAGGACGAGCGCGAGGTGCCGCTGCAGGACGAGCGGTCGGCCGACGACCGGGACGAGGGCTGGGGGGAGCGGACGTCGTCCGGTTTCGACGACGAGTGGTACCTGGAGCAGCGGCCGCCGCACTGGGACTGAGCGCGGAGCCCCTCCACCCACCGGGTGTGACCGGCGAGTCGCTCTCCGGCAGATTTTCATGACGGATCGTCCAGAGTGGATGACTCTGGGTCGATAGTCCGGATTCCGCCCCCCGCAAGCCTTCTGCCTCGTCCGGCTGACCCCCATGATGGGCCAGGAACCACGGCCGGTGTCCCCCGTCCGGGGGGCACACCGTGGAGCTCACGGGAACCCTCGGAGACGGCAACGGGACGGGAGGTGGAGGGTGCAGCACCCGGCGGCCACGCTCGTGGCCCCCCGACCCCGCACCCGGCCGCGCACCCGGCGGCCGGGCGTCCAGCGGCTGCGGGACGCGCTCGTCACCGCCGTCGCCCTCGTCCTGGCCACCACCCTCCTCGTCGCCGGCACCCTCCTCGGCCTCGACGGTCCCGCCCCCTGGCAGGCCTCCGCCTCCACCCTCGTGCTCGCCGTCGTCGTCCTGGTCGCCGAGTCCCGCCCCCTCAGCGCCCGCGGGCAGGCCCTGCCCGTCTCGTGGGGGTTCCTCGTCGCGCTCGTGGCCCTCGGGCCGGTCGGGCTCGCCCTGGCCGTCCGGGCCGTGCCCACCCTGGTGCGCGACCTGCGCCGCGGAGCCGGCCCCCTCGCGCTCGTCGTCGACGGCGGCGCCGCCCTGTCCGGGGTGTTCACCTGCGCCGTCGTCCTCGACGCCCTCCTGGCGACCGGCGCACCCGACGGCCCCGCCCTCAGCGACCCCCGCCAGTGGCCCGCCGTGCTGCTCGCCGGGGCGACCGGCCTGCTCGTCCAGTGGTGCTGCGACGCCGCCGCGCGCCGCGTCGTGGACCGGCGCCCCCGCGACCTCGTGCGCACCGGGTCCACCTCCGGGTTCCTGCTCACCCTGGCCGTGATCGCCTCCGCACCCGTGGTCGTCGTCAGCGCCGAGGGCGGCCCGTGGCTGCTGCTGCTCGTGTGCGTGCCGCTCGGCGTCGTCCTCGTCAGCTCGGTCATCGCCCGCCGCCACGAACGCCGCGCCATGGTCGACGACCTCACCGGCCTGCCCAACCGCGACGCCCTCCTCGGCGCCACCACCCGGGCGCTGCGGGGAGCCGGCAGCGGCGCCACCGCGGGCCCGGGCCTGCTCGTGGTGGACCTCGACCACTTCAAGGACGTCAACGACACCCTCGGCCACCCCGTCGGCGACGCCCTGCTGCGCGAGGTCGCCGGCCGCCTCGCCGCCCAGGCGCCGCCGGGGGCCGTCGTCGCCCGCCTGGGCGGGGACGAGTTCGGCCTGCTCGTCCCCGACGGCCTGGACGCGGAGTCCCTGGCGCTCGCGGTCGTCGAGGAGATGTCCCGGCCCCTGCGGGTCGGGGAGCTGCAGGTGCTGCTGCCGGCCAGCGTCGGGGTCGCCCGCGCCCCCGAGCACGGCACGAGCGCGCCCTCGCTGCTCAAGAGCGCCGACGTGGCGCTCTACCACGCCAAGGAGGTGCGCGGCCGGGCCTGCACCTACGCCGACCGCCGCGACGTCAACAGCATCGAGCGGCTGCGGCTGCTCGGTGACCTGGGGCGGGCCGTCGAGCGCGGGGAGCTGTTCGTCCGCTACCAGCCGCAGGTCGACCCCCGCACCGGCGTCGTCGCCGGCGTCGAGGCCCTCGTCCGCTGGCACCACCCCGAGCTGGGCGCGGTCGGGCCGGACCGCTTCATCCCGCTGGCCGAGCAGTCCGGGCTCGTCGCGGGGGTGACGGCCGTCGTCCTCGACCGCGCCCTGGCCGACGCGGCCCGCTGGCGCGCCGAGGGCCACCGCCCCACCGTCTCGGTGAACCTCTCCGCGCGCCTGCTGACCGACCACGACCTGCCGTCCATGGTCGCCGAGGGCCTGCGCCGGCACCGGGTCGAGGCGTCCGCCCTCGTCCTGGAGGTCACCGAGACGGGCATCGTCTCCGACGCCGAACGGGCCGGGTCGGTCGTGCGGCGGTTGCGGGCCCTGGGGTGCGGCGTCGCCGTCGACGACTACGGCACGGGCCAGTGCTCGCTGACGTACCTCACGGACCTGGAGGTCGACGAGCTGAAGATCGACCGCAGCTTCGTCACCGGCATGACCGGGGACCGCGCCCGCGCGGTCATCGTCCGCTCGACCATCCAGATGGCCCGCGAGCTCGGGCTGCGCGTCGTGGCCGAGGGCGTCGCCGACGCCGCCACCCTGCAGGTGCTCGCCACCCTCGGCTGCCACCTGGCCCAGGGGGAGCACGTGGGCGACCCCATGTCGGCCGACGCGGTCACCGACCTGCTGCGCTCCCGGGGCGGGCGCCGCGCGGCCGCGGTGCCCGGGCAGTCCGCGCCCGCCCTGGAGGACCGCCCTCACGAGCGCACCGTCAAGACGGTCTGACCGCTCGCGGCGGCCAGCCGGGCGGCCGTCGCGGCGTCGACGGCCACCAGGACGCTGGTCGCCGCCGCGCCCGGCCCGCCGAGCAGCCCGCCGCCGGTGGGAGTCGGCACCCGCAGGACGACGACGTCGGCCGCGACGCGGTCGGCGCCCGTGGCCGCCCCCGTGACGGGGTCCTGCGTGCGGGCCAGGACGTCGACGCGCGTGCCGGGGGCCAGGGACGGCAGCAGGGCGGGGTCGCCGACGTCGACCGTGGTGGCGACCGTGCCGGCGGGCTGGCCCGTCAGCAGCGGCCCCGCCGTGGTCCGGGCGTCGGTGAGGACCTCCCCGCGGCGCACGGGGGAGGCCAGCACGGCACCCACCGCCTCCCCGGGCCCCAGGAGCCCGGCGGGCAGCGTCCCGGCGTCGCGCTCGGCGCGCTGGACGTCGGAGGCGGTCAGGACGGCCCCCGTGGGCAGGTCGCGCACCGCCACCAGGGCGGGGGCCAGCGACGGCGCGGGCGGGGCCAGGACCGACACCCCGGCACCACCGGCCGCGGCGACGAGCCCGGCCGACAGCCACCGGCGGGTCAGCCGCCGCCGGCGGCGGGCCCGCGGACCCAGCGGGACGGGTGGGGCGGGCGGGGTGGCGACAGCGGTCTCGGGCACAGCCGGACGCTAGGTCGCGGGGCCCCGTCCCCGCCGGACCCGGATCCCCACCTGTGGACGGCGCGCCGTCCCCGCGTCCTGTGGACACGGGGACGGGCCCGGGTTCAGGCCGCGGAGGTGGAGCCGCTCGCGCTGCCGGAGGAGCTGGAGCTCGACGAGGGGGTCGACGAGGAGCTGGACGAGGAGCTCGACGAGCCGGACTCCTTGGCCGCGGGGGTCGAGGACGTCGAGCCGCCGGTGGACGACCCGCTCGAGCTGCGCGAGTCGTTGCGGTAGAACCCCGAGCCCTTGAACACGATGCCGACGTTGTTGAACAGCTTGCGCAGCTGCCCCGAGCACTCCGGGCAGACGGTCAGGGCGTCGTCGCTGAAGGACTGGCGGACCTCGAAGGAGTGTCCGCAGGTCTGGCAGGCGTAGGCGTAGGTGGGCACCTGTTCTCCGCAATCTCCTGGACCCCGTCTGGCACTCGGGGCGTTCGAGTGCCAATGGTACTCGGGGACGGCGACCTGTGGGGCTCAGCGCACCGGCCGCCGGCGCCGGGGGAGGACGACCGGCAGCGGCGGGACCTGCGCCTGCAGCCGGGCGAGGTCGACGGCCCCGGCGCGGCGGGCCGCGACCGACGTCTGTGCCAGGTACACGCGCTCCAGCCGCACGTCGGCGTCCGGCGGGACCGGGACCGCCACGCGCCGCCACCCCGTCCAGTCCACGCGGGCGGCGAAGGTCACCGGCCGGCTCGCCCCGGCCACCCGCAGCGTCGCGCGCAGCCAGCCCCCGGCCCCGTCGCCGCGCACCTGCAGCGCCACGGCCGTGCTGCCCGCCGGCAGCGGCACGGGGACGGGCGCGACGACGGCGGCCGTCGTGGTGCCCGCCGGCTGCCCGGTGAAGTCGTAGGTCAGCCGCACCGCGCCCGACCCGGCCGACGGGCCCTCGACGCGGCTGAGCGAGGCCGTCGCGCGGGTCGTCGCGACCGTCCACGCGCCGGGGTCGTCCAGCGGGTCGAGCGTCACCGGCCGCGACCCGACGGCGGCCGGGACGTCGGCGGAGGCGCCCGCCGCGCTCAGCCGCAGCGTCGTGGGGACGGGCCCGGGGGTCAGGGCGGTCAGGCGCAACCGGCCGTCCGGCAGCGGCTCGGCCCGCAGCACCGCGGGGTCGACCCCCGCGACGACGTCCGCCGCGGCCACCGCCGCGGACCGCCCCGCGGCGTCGGTGCCGGTGACCGTCACCTCCAGGACCGACCCGGCGGCCGGCAGCGCCAGGACGGTGCCCACCGACAGCCGGGTGAGCGGCCCGAGGACCTCGACGTCGAGCCGGCCCGTCGCGGCCCCCGCACCGGCCAGCACCGCGGCGCGCCCGGGCGCCACGCCGCGCACGGCACCACCGGCCACCGCCAGGACCCCCGGGTCGCTCGACGACAGCACCGGCGCGCCGTCCGCGGGCGCCCCGGACGCGGTCACGGGCACCACCCGCAGGGGCAGGGACAGGCCCGGGAACACCTGCGCCGCACCGAGCGCCGGACGCAGGACGACGGCCGCGGGGAGGGGCCCGGCCGGTGCGGGGACGAGCCCGACGGCGTTGGCCACCGGCCGCGGCGCCCCGTCGGAGGGCACGACGACGTCGCTCACCGCGGCGTCGCCGGGGCGGCGGGCCACCAGCTGCGCCGACCCGCCGCCGTCGAGCACGACGGCCCCGACCGCTCCGGCGGCCACCAGGCGGCGTGCGGTCTCGGTGGCCGTGACCCCCACCGAGAGCGCCGTCCCGCCCTCGACGGTGAGCAGCAGCAGGTCGCCGTCGGCGGTCCAGCCGACCGCGGTCCGGGCCCGCAGCGCCGCCCACGTCGGGTCCGCGGTGTCGAAGAGCGCGACGGCGCCGTCGCGGACCAGCTCCAGCCGGGCCCCGAGGGCGAACCCCGTCGAGCCCGGGGCGAGGGCGTCGTCGCGGAACTGGACGTCGCGGGTGGCGGGACTGCCGAGAGGGGTGCCGGCCAGGGCCGCGGCGACCGCCCCGGACGCGACGAGGACGAAGCCGTCGGCGGGGACCGCGCCGCCGCCGGGGGGCCGCACGGCCGTCACGACGCCGGCGCGGACCTCCAGCTCCACGCCCGAGGTGACGGTCAGGGCCCGGTCACCGGCGCCCCAGGCCGGGCCGAACAGCGCCAGCGCGTCCTCGGGCACCGTCCGGGTGCCCAGCGCGGCCAGCGGGAAGGTCCGGCCGGCGACGGTGGCCGAGCCCTGCAGCTGGACCTGCCCGAGCCGGCCGGTCCAGCGCGGGCCCCCGTCGAAGCCCACGGCCCCCTGGGCCTGGCCGGAGGCCTTGAGCACCTGCCCGTCCCGGACGACAGGACCGTCGGGGGTGCCGGTGCGGTCGATGTCGAAGAAGTCGCCGTTGACGGCGGCGACGGCGCCGGCCGCGGTGGCGAGGTCGGTGGGGGTGCGGGGGGAGCTGAGGTCGGCCTGCAGCAGGACCGGCCGGGTGGTGGAGCCGGCGGCCAGCCGCAGCAGCGCCTGGCGGACGGGACCGGCCGGGGTGGACCCGGTGGACCGTTCGAGGGTCAGGCCGGGGGCGACGACCTCGACGACGTCCGGGTCGGTCGCCGCGGCGGCGAAGGCACGGGGGGTGGCCGGGCCGGCGGCGACCAGCGCGAACATTGTGAGCACAGTGCGACGCAGCACCTACTCACCGTAGTCGGCCGGGGAGCGCCTCAGGTCTCGCGCCACCCGGCGAGCTTCCCGTCGCGGCTGATCGCCTGCAGCCGTTCCTCCACCCCCTCCCGCTCGGCCGTCGACGTCACGACGAGCAGGTCGTCGCCGCGGCGCAGGACCGTGCGCGGTTGCGGCACGAACGTCGCGCCGTCCCGCGCCACGAGGCTCACGTTGGCGCCCCGCGGCAGGCGCAGCTCGAACACCTCCACGCCGTGCAGCCGCGAGGACGGGCCGACCCGCACCCGCACGACGTCCGCCGACAGGGCCCCCAGCGGCGACACCTCCACGTCCAGGTCCCGGGTCGGGGCCGAGGAGGTGAGCCCCAGGCGGCGGGCCAGCGGCGCCAGCGTCGGCGCCTGGACGAGGGTGAAGACGACGACGAGCACCAGCACGAGGTCGAACAACCGGTCCGCCCCGGCGATCCCGGCGACGACGGGGACGGTGGCCAGCACCACGGGGACCGCCCCGCGCAGACCCGCCCACGACAGGAACAGCAGGTCCGGGCGCGGCAGCCGGAACCACACCAGCGAGGCCAGCACCGACAGCGGGCGCGCGAACAGCGTCAGGACGACCCCGACGAGCAGGGCGTCCAGCACCGCGGCCGGCAGCCGGGAGGGGTCCGCCAGCAGCCCCAGCATCACGAACAGGCCGATCTGGGCCAGCCACCCGAACGCCTCGGCGAAGCCCCGGGTCGCCTGCCGGTGCGGCAGCCGGGCGTTGCCCAGGACCAGCCCGCACAGGTACGTCGCCAGGAACCCCGAGGCGTGCAGCACGTCGGCGACCGCGAAGGCCCCCACCGCCAGCGCCAGCACCGCGACGGGGTACAGACCCGAGCTCGGCAACGCGCTGCGCCGCAGCAGGAAGGCCCCCACCGCACCGACCCCCACGCCGACGACCGTGCCCAGCCCCAGCTCGAGCACCGCCTCGGCGGCGTAGAACCACCACGCGTGCTCGGAGTGCCCGGTCGCGACCTCGGTCAGGGCCAGGACGGCGATGACGACGGGCGCGTCGTTCAGCCCCGACTCCGCCTCCAGCAGCCCCGAGAGCCGGTGCGGCAGGGGGACCGAGCGCAGCACGGAGAAGACCGCGGCCGCGTCGGTGGACGACACGACCGCCCCGACGAGGAAGGAGACGGGCCAGGAGGTGCCCAGCAGCAGGTGGGCGCCGACCCCCACGACGCCGATCGAGACGGCCGTCCCCGCCGTGGCCAGGGCGCCCGCCGGCGCCAGGACCCCCCGGACGGCGTCCCACCGCGTCGTCAGCCCGCCCTCGGCGAGGATGAGGACGAGGGCGGCGTACCCCAGGACCTGCGCGATCTCGGCGTCGGTGAAGGGGATGCCCAGGCCGTCCTCGCCGAGCACCAGCCCCAGGGCCAGGTAGAGCAGCAGCGAGGGCAGGCCGGTGCGGGCGGAGAGCCGGACGGCCAGCACGGCCAGCAGCAGGACGCCGGAGGCGAGCAGCAGGACGCGGCTGAACTCCTCCAGGGTCATGCCGCACCGTAGCGTGACGGGTCGTCCCGGGCGCGCTTGGTCACCGGAGTGCTCGACCACCGCAGGGGTCGGGCGGTGCGGTGGTCGAGCGCCGGCGGCTCAGCTCGTGAGGGTGCGTTCCCCGCGCAGGTCCGGGCGCGCGGGCCACCCCCGGCCCCAGTCGGCCCGCTCGTCCCACAGCGGCCGCCAGGTCCGCCCGCGCCGCAGCACGGTCTCGCCCACGGTCCGCAGCGCGACGCCGGTCGCGAGGAGCCCGACCCCGGCCCGGGCCCGGGCCGGGGACCAGTGCTTGCGGGCGTACTCGGCCTTGCCGCGCAGCAGGAGCCGCTGCTTGGCGGTCTTGGTGGCCGACGACTTCCCGCCGGCGTGCACGACGACCGCCTCGGGGGTGACCGCGGGGTGGTAGCCGGCGTCGGCGGCCCGCCGGTTCAGGTCGGCGTCCTCGCCGTACATGAAGAACTTCTCGTCGAACCCGCCGAGCTCGCGCCAGGTGCGGGTGGTCGCCAGCAGGAAGGCGCCGCTGACGATGTCGACGTCGCGGACGCTGTCGCGGTCCCAGCGGCCCAGGGACTCGGGGTCGAAGACGGGGCTGCGCTTGAAGGCCGTCGACAGGCCCGTGGCGTAGCAGAACCAGCTCCACAGGGTGGGCGCGGCGAAGCAGCTGGTGAGGGAGACGGTGCCGTCGGGGTAGAGCACGCGCCCGCCGACGATGCCGCGCGTGGGGTCCTGCGCGAGGAAGGCCAGGAGCTGGTCGACCGCCCCGGGCAGGACGACGGCGTCGGGGTTGACCAGCAGCACGTGGTCGCCCTCGGCCAGCTCCACGGCGCGGTTGACCCCGGCGGCGAAGCCGAGGTTGTCGGGGGAGAAGTGCACGCGCAGCTCAGGGGTCGTGGCGGCGCGCTCGCGCAGCAGCGCCTTCGTCTCCTCACCGGAGGCGTTGTCGTAGGCGACGACCTCGAAGGAGGCCCGCGGCCGCGCGTCGCCGGTCAGGGAGTCCAGGCACTGCGCGATCCACTCGGGGGCGTTGTAGGTGACGATGACGATCGACACGTCGACACTCATGCCCGGGGTCCTCCACACGTTCGTCCTCAACCGTCCGCACCAGGGTCGTCACCGGCGACGCGGGCACAGTGAACCACGGAACGTGAGCGGGCCAGAACGCTCAGCCAGCTCAGGCGGACAGCCACAACCAGCGCGTCGGGGTCACGACGGCCTGCACCAGCCGGTCGTGCGGCAGCGTCGGCAGCGGGCTGACCGCGGCGTCGAGCAGCTCCTCGTCGTGCACGACGGCGACGACGGGCACCCGGGCCGGGACCCGGCGCAGCGCCCGGTCGTAGCTGCCGCCGCCCTGCCCCAGGCGCCGGCCCGCCGTGTCCACGGCCAGCGCCGGGACGACGACGAGGTCGACCGAGGAGATGGCGTGGACGCCCAGCGGGCCGGGGGCGTGCGGCCGGGCCGGCCGCAGGGACCAGTCGAGGTCGTCGTCGGGCAGCCGCGCGGGCAGCAGCACCTCGACGTCGTGGCGGCGCAGCTCGGCCAGCAGCGTCCGGGTGCCCGGCTCGCCCGGCAGCGAGGAGTAGGCGGCGACGCGGCGGGCCCCGGCCAGCAGCGGGGAGGAGACCAGGACGCGGGCGACGGCGGTGTCGACGTCGGCCGCGGCCCGCTCGTCGCGCTCGCCGCGGCGGGCGCGGACGCCGCGGCGCAGCGCGTGCTTGCGGGCCTCGACCTCGAGGACGTCGGCGTGCACGCTCAGCGTGTCCGCCACGACGTCGTGGACGGTGTCTTCAGCGGGCACGGCGGCTCCCGGGGTGCTGGACGCGGGACGAGGGTTTCGGCGCGTCCTCACCTCGAGTGTGCCTCCTGGTCAGCCGGGGCGGAAGGGTCCTGCGTCCCCCGCGCGGCGCAGTCCCGGCAGCGCGCGGTGCCCGGTCCAGCCCGGGCGGTAACCTCCGGCGCATGACTGAACGTGATGAGCGTCCGGCCCGCACGGTGCGCAAGGCCGTGATCCCCGCCGCCGGCCAGGGAACGCGGTTCCTGCCGGCCACCAAGGCGATGCCCAAGGAGATGCTGCCGGTCGTCGACACCCCGGCCATCCAGTACATCGTCGAGGAGGCCGTGCGCGCCGGGCTCACCGACGTCCTCATGATCACCGGTCGCAACAAGCGGTCCCTGGAGGACCACTTCGACCGCAACGTCGAGCTCGAGGTCGGGCTGGAGGCCAAGGGCGACCGGGCCAAGCTCGCCCGCGTCCAGGAGTCCACCGACCTCGCCCAGGTCCACTACGTGCGCCAGGGCGACCCCAAGGGCCTGGGGCACGCCGTGGCCGTGGCCGAGCAGCACGTCGGGGATGAGCCGTTCGTCGTCCTGCTCGGCGACGACATCGTCGACTCCCGCGACCCGCTGCTGGACACCATGATCAAGGTGCGCGAGGAGCACGGCGGCAGCGTCGTGGCCTTCATGGAGGTCCCGCGCGACCAGATCCACCTCTACGGCTGCGCCGTGGCCGAGCCCACCGGCCAGGAGGACGTCGTCAAGGTCTCCGGCCTGGTCGAGAAGCCCAAGACCGAGGAGGCCCCCAGCAACCTGGCCATCATCGGCCGCTACCTGCTGGACCCGGCCGTCTTCGCCGTCCTGCGCGAGACCCCGCCCGGCAAGGGCGGGGAGATCCAGCTCACCGACGCCCTGCAGGTCCTGGCCCGGGGCGAGGGCCCCGGCTACGGCGTCCACGGCGTCGTCTTCCGCGGCCGCCGCTACGACACCGGCGACAAGCTCGACTACATTAAGGCCGTCGTGCGGCTGGCCGCCGAGCGCGAGGACATCGGCGGGGACCTGCGCGAGTGGCTGGGCGGCTTCGTGCAGGAGTTCCCGGCGCCGGGTGCGGGCGCGCAGGCCTGAACGTGGCAGTGTTCTGGGGGTGAGCCCCGCTGGTGACACCCTGACCACCGTGGCCGAGCACCGGCAGGCCTGCCTGGACCTGGTGCGGCCGCTGCCGCCCCTCGACCTCGCCCTGCGCGACGCCCTCGGCTGCGTGCTCGCCGAGGACGTCGTGAGCCCACGGCCGCTGCCCGCCTTCGACAACTCGGCGATGGACGGGTACGCGGTCCGGGTGCGCGACGTGGCCGGGGCCAGCGAGGAGCACCCCGTCGGGCTGCCCGTCGTCGGCGACATCGCCGCCGGGCGGCCCGACGCGCTGCGCCTGGTGGGCGGGACCACGGCGCGGATCATGACGGGGGCCCCGGTGCCGCAGGGCACCGAGGCCGTCGTGCCCGTGGAGTGGACCGACCGCGGCGTCTCGCACGTCACCATCACCCGCGCGCCCACCCCGGGGCAGCACGTCCGCCGCGCCGGGGAGGACGTCCAGGCCGGCGTGCTCGTCCTGGAGGCGGGCACGCGGCTCGAACCCCGCCACGTCGGCGTCCTGGCCGCCATCGGCCGGGCCCGGGTGCGCGTGCGCCCCCGCCCGCGCGTCGTCGTGGTCTCCACCGGCACCGAGGTCGTCGAACCGGGGGTGACCCTGGCCCGCGGGCAGCTGCACGACGCCAACGGGTACCTGCTGACCGCCGCCGTCGAGGACGTCGGCGCGCTGGCGTACCGGGTGGGGGTCGTCGCCGACGACGCCCACGAGCTCGCCGGGGTGCTGGACGACCAGCTCGTGCGCGCCGACGTCGTCATCACCTCCGGCGGGGTCAGCGAGGGCGCCTACGACACCGTCAAGGAGGTGCTGTCCGCCCCCGGCCAGCACTCCGTGCGCTTCGACCGCGTCGCCGTGCAGCCCGGCATGCCGCAGGGCTGCGGGACGCTGGGGGAGCAGGCCGTCCCCGTGTTCACGCTGCCGGGCAACCCGGTGAGCTCCTTCGTCTCCTTCGAGGTGTTCGTCCGGCCCGCGCTGCGGCGCATGCTGGGCGACCCCGGGCCGGACCCGCAGCGGCCCCGGGTCAGGGCCGTGGCCGGGACCGGCTGGACGTCCCCGCCGGCCAAGGAGCAGTACGTGCGCGCGGCCTGGACGCGCGACGAGCGGGGCCGCTTCGTCGTCGAGCCCGTCTCCGGGCACGGCTCGCACCTGGTCACGGCGCTGGCCCGCGCGACGTGCCTGGTCGTGGTGCCGGTCGGGGTGGGCGCCGTCGAGCCCGGGGACGAGGTCGAGGCCGTCCTCCTGGGCCCCCTGCCGGCCCCCGAGGCCCGGGACGCGCCGTGAACGACCGCCTCACGCACCTCGACGCCGCCGGCCGCGCCCGGGTGGTCGACGTCTCCGCCAAGCCCGTCACCGCCCGCGAGGCCCGCGCCGAGGGGTACGTGCGCTGCTCCCCGGCGGTGCTGGACCTCATCGCCGAGGGCGGCCTGCCCAAGGGCGACGCCCTGGCCGTGGCCCGGGTCGCGGGGCTGCAGGCGGCCAAACGCACCCCGGACCTGGTCCCGCTGGCGCATCCTGTGGCGGTGCACGCCGTCGAGGTCGACATCGTCCCCGTCAGCACCCCCGACCTCGTCGGGGTGCACATCACGGCGGCCGTGCGCACGGCCGACCGCACGGGGATCGAGATGGAGGCGCTGACGTGCGTCGTGGTCGCGGGGCTGACCTTCGTCGACATGGTCAAGGCCGTCGACAAGCGCACCGTCCTGGACGGGGTGCGGGTGACGGCCAAGAGCGGTGGGCGCTCGGGGGACTGGAGCGTCGATGACGTCTGAGCCCTCGGCCCTGGTGGTGACCGTCTCCAACCGGGCCTCCGCCGGCGTGTACGCCGACACCTCCGGCCCGATCGTCGTCGCGGGCCTGCGCGAGCTGGGGTTCGCCGTCGACGGCCCGGTCGTCGTGCCCGACGGCGACCCCGTCGAGGAGGCCCTGCGCGACGCCGTGGCGGCCGACTACGACGTCGTCGTCACCAACGGCGGCACGGGCCTGAGCCCGCTGGACCTGACGCCCGAGCGGACCCGCCGCGTCCTGGACTACGAGGTGCCGGGGGTGGCCGAGGCGGTCCGGGCCGCCGGTGCCGCCGCGGGCGTGGCGACGGCGGTGCTCTCGCGCGGGGTCGCGGGCGTGGCGGGGCGGACGTTCGTGGTGAACCTGCCGGGTTCCAGCGGCGGCGCGCGCGACGGCGTCGCCGTCCTGGCCGGGTTCCTGCGGCACGCCGTCGACCAGGTCCACGGCGGCGACCACACCCGGACGGCCGGGCCGTGACGGTGGGCTGGCCCGCGGAACTGCGGGACGGGGCGGTGCGGCTGCGCCCGCTGCGGCGGCGCGACGCGACGGCGTGGCGCGCGGTGCGGGCCGCGAACGCCTCGTGGCTGCGGCCGTGGGAGGCGACGTCGCCCGAGGGCAGCGGGCCGGCGCCGAGTTTCCCGCAGATGGTGCGGGGTTTCTCCCGCGAGGCCCGCGCGGGACGGATGCTGCCGTTCGTCGTGGAACTCGACGGCACCCTCGTGGGGCAGATCACGGTGTCCGGGATCACCTGGGGTTCGCTGCGCTCGGCGCACGTCGGGTACTGGGTGGACCGCCGCGTCGCCGGCCGCGGGACGATCCCGCTGGCGCTGGCCCTGGTGGCCGACCACTGCTTCGGAGTCCTTCGGCTGCACCGCATCGAGGTGAACATCCGGCCCGAGAACGCGGCGTCGCTGCGGGTCGCGGAGAAGCTGGGGATGCGGGACGAGGGGCTGCGCAAGGCCTACCTGCACATCGACGGTTCGTGGCGCGACCACCGCACGTTCGCGCTGACCGCCGGGGAGGTCCCCGAGGGGCTGCTGACGCGGTACAAGGCGTCCCGCGCGAGGAGCTGAGAACGCGCGGCGCGACACACCGCCACGGTCCGCGACCAGGCCCCTCCGGGCCCCTACCGTTGCGCCCGTGCCCGCCAGCAGCCTCATCTTCCTCGTCATCATCGCCTTGTGGGCCGCCTACCTCGTCCCGAACCAGATCCGCAAGCACCGGCGGACGGCGTCGGCGCGGCAGGCCGACCGCGACTCCGACGCCCTGCGCGTCGTGGTGCGCCGGGGTTCGGCCCCGGTCGGGCAGGCGCTGGCGGCGGCCGCGGTCACCGCGGCCGTGGCGGGCTCGTCGTCGCGACCGGTGCTCGGCCGGGTCCCCGGACCCGTTGCGCCGCAGGCCCTCACCGCCGCTCCGGCGCGGGAGTCGTTGCGCCGCAGCACCTCGGCGGTCGTGACCCGGCGTCGCCGGCTGGTGGGCACGGTGGCGGCGCTGACGGTCGTGGGCTGGGTCGTCGTCGCGGCGGGGCTGGCCCCGTGGTGGTCCGGTGCCGGGCCGAGCGCCGGGCTGCTGCTCGTCGTGGCGGCGCTGACCCGGCACGGGGCGAGCGCGCCCGACCGGGCGGCCGCGGCCCCGGCGACGGTGGTGCTGCCCACCGTGCGCGCACCGCGGACGGTGTCCCTGCCGGTCCAGCGCGACGACCGCCCCTCGCCGCTGGCCGGCGACCGCGGCTGGGAGCCGGTGCCCGTGCCGCTGCCGACCTACCTGCTCAAGGACCGCGCGCGGACGTGGGACCCGGTCTCGCCGGCCGTCGCGGCGGCCGAGCGGGTCGCCGTGGCCGAGGAGCCGCGCGTCGTGGACCTGCGTGAGCACGCGCGGGTGGTCAACCAGTAGCGGTGGTCCGGGACCTCCGCCGGGGCTGGTAACCTCTTCCTCATCGCCCTGAGTGATCGGGGCGGTGACGACGGTCGGCAAGGGGCTGTGGCGCAGCTGGTAGCGCACCTCGTTCGCAACGAGGGGGTCAGGGGTTCGAGTCCCCTCAGCTCCACCCGAGCAGGAAGGCCCCCACCGGGATCCCGGTGGGGGCCTTCCTCTTTCCACGACCACCCTGGTCCCCGTTCGTGTGCGGGCTGTGAGGAGCTTGCGCTGAACGGGTGAGCGGTGACTACGATGCGTGCTGTCAGGTCTCTCTCCAGGGGTGTGAGGAGAGCACTGACGCCCACACCGCCGTGGGGGACGGAGCGACCGACCGACGGGGGACTGGGATGGCCACGGACGACGCACGGCTGCTGCCGGCACAGCGCAGGCGACTCATCGACGCCGACGCGCGACGGGTGCGGCTCCTGCCGGGCGCCCCGCCCGCCGCCCGCCCGCGCCCGGCCCCCGGGGCCGCCGGCCGCCGCGCCAGCTGGCAGCGGCGGTACGTGCGCACCATCACCGCCGCCGACGCCGCCGCCGCGCTGGTCGGCGCGCTGCTCGGCTGGGCCGTGCGCTTCGGCGGCGACGCCCCGTTGCGCACCGGCGCCGTGCCCGGCCTGTCCGTGGCCTGGACGATGGTCCTCCTGCCGCCCGTGTGGGTCCTGGCGATGCTGCTGTTCCGCGCCTACGAGCCGCGCTTCCTGGGCATCGGACCGGAGGAGTTCCAGCGCGTCCTGCTCGCCGGGACGACCGTCGTCGCGCTCGTGGGGACTGCCAGCTGGGCCTTCCAGCTCGACGTGGCCCGCGGCTTCGTCGTCGTCGCCCTGCCCGTGGCCGGGCTGCTGACCGTCCTGGGCCGGCTCGTGGTCCGCGGGCTGCTGCACCGTCGCCGGGCCGTGGGGGAGTGCGTGCAGTCCACGGTCGTCGCCGGTCACCCCCACGCCGTGGCGGCGCTGATCCGCCAGGTGCGGCGCGACACCGACCACGGCCTGCGCGTCGACGCCGTCTGCACCCCCGACGGGCGCACCACTCCCGAGCTGGAGGGGCTGGGCGTGCCCGTCCTGGGCGACCTCGGGCAGATCGCCGCCGTCACCGCCGAGCTCGACGCCGACGTCGTCGCCGCCCTGACCTCCCCCGAGCTGGACGGCCCCACGCTGCGCCGCCTCGGGTGGGAGCTGGAGGACACCCGCGCCGACCTCATCGTCGCCCCGACCCTCACCGACGTCGTCGGGCCCCGCGTCGTCATCCGGCCGGTGTCCGGGCTGCCCCTGCTGCACGTCGAGCGTCCCGAGCTGCGGGGGGTCCGGCACGCCGGCAAGGCCCTGTTCGACCGGGGCAGCGCGCTGCTCGGGCTGCTGCTGCTGGCTCCGCTGTTCACGGTCCTCGCGGTGCTCGTCAAGCTCGACTCCCCGGGCCCGGTCTTCTTCCGGCAGACCCGGGTGGGCCGTGACGGCCGGGAGTTCTCCATGGTCAAGTTCCGGTCCATGGTCGTCGACGCCGAGAAGCTGCTCATCGACCTGCGCACCGAGTCCGACGGCAACGGCCTGCTGTTCAAGATGCGCCGCGACCCGCGCGTCACGCGCGTCGGCGCCTTCCTGCGCCGCTACTCCATCGACGAGCTGCCGCAGCTGTTCAACGTCCTCGGCGGCAGCATGTCCCTCGTCGGGCCCCGCCCGCCGCTGCCCGCGGAGGTCGCCGAGTACGGCGAGGACCTGCGGCGGCGGCTGCTGGTCAAGCCCGGCCTCACGGGCCTGTGGCAGGTCTCGGGCCGGTCCGACCTCAGCCTCGACGAGTCGACGCGGCTGGACCTGCAGTACGTCGAGAACTGGTCCCCGGCCTTCGACGTCATGATCCTGGCCAAGACCGCCCACGCCGTCGTGGGCGGCCGCGGGGCCTACTGACCCCGCCCCGGCGGCTCACCAGCGGTCGACGCCGACCTCCTTGCCGGTCCAGCCCAGCTTGTTGCCGGTCAGGGTGATGTCCTTGCCGTTCGGGACGATGACCGCGCCGTAGCGGCTGTTGTCGTCGAAGGTGTTGTCGCGGACGACCAGGCCGCTGATGTTCGCGTCGCCGCGCACGTTGACGGTGTAGGAGCCGCCGCCGAGGAAGTTGCGCTCGATGAGGACGTTCTTCAGCGACCGCTGCCCCGTCTCGGTGCCGATCATGACCGCCGAGTTCAGCGGGTCGCCGTTGCTCGAGGGGTCGAGGGTGTTGTGCCGGATGACGACGTCGCGGGCGGAGGTGGTCTGCACCGCGTCGGAGTGCAGGCCGTCCTCGCGCGACATGTCGTGGATCCAGGAGTCCTCGATCGTCACGTTGGTGCCCCAGCGGGCCCCGTCGGCCGAGCCGTGCAGGTTCACCCGGCGCAGCGTGTAGTTGCCCCAGCCGACGCCGACGTCGGTGCCGGTGGCGTCGATCTCGGTGTCCTCGACCACGAAGCCCGTGACGCCCTCGCCCACGGCGACGGCGAGCTGGCGGCCCTTGGCCCGGCACACGACCTTGCTGTTGCGCACCGTGACGCCGCTGGCCTTGACCACGAGGCAGCCCTTGACGGTGACGCCGTCCAGGACGGTGCCGGGGGTGGTGATGACCTGGTCGCCGACCAGGACCCGGGCCGGGTCGGCCCCGCCGCGCAGGCCCGTGGTGAAGGCGTTGGGGCGGCCGTCGGTGTGCTGGGTGCGGGCGGCACGGGTCGGGCGCAGCGACGTGCCCGTGGTGCCGGAGCCGAGGGTGGTGCCGGGGTCGACGACGCGCACCGTCTTGGCGACGCTGCTGCTCGTCCGGCCGCGCGTCAGCTTCGCGGTGACGCTGATCCGGCCGGAGTACCCGGACAGGTTCGCGTCGGCCGTGGCGGTCCAGTCGCCGTCGGCACCGGCGGTGGCGGTGCCCGCGCCGCTGACGACCTTGCCGTCGACCAGGAACGTCACCGCGTCGAAGGGCTGCGGGGAGCGGACCGTCAGGGCGACCGTGCTCGCGGGGACCCGGGCGTTGTTCACCGACGTCCCCGCGTAGGCGATCCACGTGCTGGCGCTGGCGGCGTCGGCCGGCAGCGCGGCCGAGCCGATGACGGCGGCGGCGCCCAGGACGGCCAGGCCGGTCCGCACGGTGGCGCGCAGGGAGCGTCGGGGGGTGAGCACGGGGTGCCTCCGCAGGGGTGCTGTCTCGAAGAACGCGTTGTCCTTCAAGGCATCGGGTCGCGGGACCCGTCACCGCCATCCCCTCCCCGGGTGAGGCGTCAGGGGGACGCCGGAGGCCGTTTCGTCACCCTTCGTGCACTGCTTCGGCCGACGGTGGAGCCGTCGTCACCGTGCGTCCAGCGTCCGGGGCGGGTTGCTCCGTCCGGAGGCGTCCGTAGGGGCCGACGGTGATGCCCGAACGGATCACCACGGCCGGCGAGCCCGCGACGATGGACGCCGGCGGGACGTCCTTCGTCACCACCGCGCCCGCCGCGACGATCGACCCGTCACCGATCGTCACCCCCGGCAGGACGATGGCGCCGGCCCCGACGAAGCAGTGCCGGCCGATGCGGGTGTGCGTCTTCTTGGCCCGCGTCATGTCGTGGGCCAGCACGATGGCCTCCAGCGCGACGTAGCTGCGCTCGCCGACGTGCACCCCCTGCGGGTACGTCTTGTCGAAGCGCGCCGAGAGGCTGAACGTCGCGGTGGGGTGGATGTCCATGCCCCACACCCGGGTGTAGGTGAGGCGCTTGAGGCCGACCGCCACCTTGCGCAGGGCGCGGAGCCGGTTGAGGGAGGGAGCCACGGTGTCTCCTGGGGTCCGGGTCGGTTCAGTCGTCTCGGTTCAGTCGTCGACGGCGACGCGGGAGGTCGTGTCGCGGTCCCAGGCCACGTCGGCGCCCGCGGCCAGCCGGCGGCGGGCGCGCACGCGCGTCAGCAGCCCGACGGCGGCGTAGACGGGCAGCGCCGGCCACAGGTCGGGGCGGCTCAGCAGCCGCCGGCCCGCCGAGGCGGGTGCCGCCGAGGCCTGCCCGGTGGTGGCGGCGTGCTCGGCGACGCTGAAGCGGGCCCGGGTCTTGATGGCCAGCAGCGCCCCGAGCGTGCGGGGCGGGTGGACGGTGAAGCGGGTCCCGGGGACGCTGACGCGCTCGCCGGGGCGGAACAGGGACCGCACGAACGTGTCGTCGCCGGTCGCGGCGGGGAAGGTGCCGAAGCGGTCCCGGCCCCGCCGGGACAGGACGTACAGCCCGGACCCGACGAGGTCGTCGGTCACGTAGGGCAGGGCGGTCCACACCCGGTAGTAGGCGCGCACGGGCCAGGAGGAGCGCGAGGTGTCCACGTGCAGGGCGGGGGCGGCGGCCTGGGCCGGGCCCGTGCGCAGCACCTCCAGCACCCGGCGCAGGTCCTCCCCGCCGACGGTGACGTCGGCGTCGAGGTAGGCGCGGGGGAAGGCCGTGGCGTGCTGGTCGCCCAGGTCCAGGGCGTGGGCCTTGCCCGGCACGGACGTCTCCACGACGTGGACCCCGTGGGCCCGGGCGCGGGCGGCGGTGTCGTCGCGGCACGCGTTGGCCACCACGACGACCTCCAGGTCGCCGCGGTCGAGGTCGAGGGCGGCCAGGCAGCGGTCGATCACCGGGCCCTCGTCGTGGGCGGGGATGACGACGCTGCCGGCGACCGGGGAGGGCTCGGCGCGGTGCACGCGCGCACCGTAGCAGCCGGCTACCGAGCGTAGGTAGGACCGCGTCAGGGTTCGACGGTCTCGACCTTCGTCGTCGCGCCCCGGGTGGTGTTGGAGTCCTCCACGGTGACCTTGCCCTCGGGGGCGATGACCGGGCCGTACCGGGACGAGGTGCCGAAGACGTTGCCGCGCAGCACGACGCCGGAGATGCCGTCGTCGTCGCGCACGTTGACGCTGTAGTTGCCGTCGTCGAGGTAGTTGTCCTCGATCGTCACGTCCGACAGCGTGCCGCTGTCGTTCTCCGCGCCGAGCTGGATCGCCGAGTTCAGCACGTCGCCCGTGGACGTGTCCTTCGGCATGAGGGTGTTGTGGCGCACGACGATGCCCTTGCCGCCGTTGGACTGCAGGGCGTCGGAGTGGAAGCCGTCCTCGCGGACCATGTCGTGGACCCAGCTGTCCTCCACCGTCGTCCCGCTGCCCAGCCGCGGGCCGTCGAGGACGCCGTGCACGTCCACCCGGCGCAGCGTGTACCCGCCCCACCCGATCGCGACCTGGGTGGAACCGGCCCCGTCGATCTCGGAGTCCTCCACGACGATGCCCGTGCGCGACCCCTCGATCGTGATGGCGCGCTGCTGGTGCGGGCACGTGATGCGCACGTTGCGCACCACGACGTCGTCGGCCTTGATGGACAGGCAGCCGTCGATGTCGAGGTTCTCCACGACCTGCCCCTTCTTCGTCACCGACAGCGACCCCGACTCCCGCAGCGCCGTGCCCAGCGGGACGCCGGTGGTGTCCGGGCCGGGGTAGCCGGCGGGGATGCCCAGGGCCCGCGCCTGCTGGGTGAGCCGGGCCCGCTGGTCGGCGTGCGGGTCCTCCGGCTCCTGCGCGCCGCCCGAGCACCCGGCCAGCAGGGCCAGCGCGGTGACCAGCGCGGTGGGCAGGGCCGGGACCGGCAGCCGGGACGGGCGGGACGGGCGGGCGGCGGGCACGGGTCACCTCTCGATGTGCGTCCGGCGTGCTCGTCGTCGAGGACACCGCGGGCCGGGCGGTCGGGAGGCCAGCCCGCGGCTGGCTCGCCGCCATCGTAGGCGTCCCCCGAACGGCTCGACAGCGCACGTATTCGCTACGGAAAGGTGATTGTGCAATGCTCTCCGCGTCCAGCGGGGGGTCGACGGGTGGTGCCCGCACGGGTCACCTGCGGCCGGTCCGCTCTTTCCCGGGACGAGGAGACTGCCGTGACGATCGGATCGCTGACCAGGACGCTGCTGCACCGCTGGTACCTGACCGTGGTGGTGCTGGCCCTGGTCGCGTACCTCGCCCGCGGCGCCTGGGACCGGGCCGAGCCCGAGTACCAGACCTCCGCCACCTTCCTCGTGACCCCCAGCGTGGCGCTGTCGACCCCGCTGCCGGAGGCCGTGCCCGGCACCCAGCCCGGCAGCCGCAACCCCTTCTCCCTCTCCGGCGGCGCCAGCACGCTGGCCGCCACCGTCTCCACGGCGCTGAACACCGGCACCGTGCAGGCCGGGTTCATGGCGCCCTTCCCCGGAGCGCAGTTCGCCGCCGCCGAGGCCTCCGGCACCACCGGCAACCGCACCTACTTCACGGTCACCGCCGCGACCGACACGCCCGAGGAGGGGGCCGCCGTCATCGACGCCGCCCTCCGGGCCGCCGCGCAGCAGCTGCTGGACGTCCAGCGCGCCGTGCAGGCCCCCGACAACGGGCTGTTCGTCGTGATCCAGTCCACGCCCACCGACGGCCCCGTGGAGTCCTACCCCGACCGGGCCCGCGCCGTGGGCACCATCGGGCTCGGCGGCCTCGCCGCCGGCGTCGTGCTCATCGTCGCGCTCGACGCGCTGCTGAGCGCCCTGGGCCGCGGCCTGTCCGCGCGCCGCACCCGGCGCCGGGGCGCGACGGGCACCCCGGCCGGTGCCGCGACCACCACCGGCGCGGGAACCACCACCGGGACCACCACCGGGACCACCGGCACCGGCGCCGGGACCGACGCGTTGCCGTCGGCGACCCGGGCGGGGGACCTGGACGTGCGGGGCACCTCCGCCGAGCGACACCACCAGCACGCCGGCAGCAGCCGCTCGCGGCAGCCGTGAGGACACCGTGAGCCTGCTGCCCGCGGTCGCCCGGACCGTCGCGGACCCCACCCGGCACACCCCGCACCGCGCCCGGCCGCTGCCCGTGTCCTGGCTGCCGATCGCCGTGGTCGTCTGCGCGTTCCTCTTCCCCGGCAACTTCGTCCTCCCCGGCCCGCTGAACTCCAACGGCAGCCCCGCCCGCCTGTTCTCCCTCCTGTGCCTCGGCCTGGCCGTCCTGACCCTGGTCACCTCCCGGCGGCGGCGCAGCGACGAGGACGAACCCCGGTGGTCGCTCGTGGGCGGCGCCCTCGTCCTGTACCTGGCCGGCGCCACCTGGAGCTACGGCGTCGCCGTCTCCCGCCCCCTCGACGCCGCGCAGAGCGCCGGTGCGCTGCGTTCCCTCGTGGGGGCGCTGGGCATCACCGGCGTCGCCCTCTACACGTGGTTCGTCGTCACGCAGCGGCGCGACGTCGACCGCGTCGTCGGCTGGATCGTCGCGTGCGCCACCTTCTCCGTCCTCGTCGCGGCCGCCTCCTGGCTGGGCGTCGTGAACTGGGCCTCCCTGGTCCGCGCCACCCCGCTGGTCGAGAACACCCCCACCCTGGGGACCGTGAGCCGGCTGGACTTCCTGCGCGCCCGCGGCACCGGTGAGCACCCCCTGGAGTTCTCCCTCGCCACGACGGCCGCCCTGCCGCTGGCCGTGCACCTGGCCCGCCACGCCGCGACCGCCGGCCGCCGGTGGGCCGCCGGGTTCGCCAGCCTCGTGCTGGTGGTGGGGGTCCCGCTGGCGGTCTCCCGCACCGCGGTCCTCGGGCTGGCCGTCGGCGGCGTCATCGCGGTTTCCATCTGGCCGCTGGCGCAGAAGGCCGCCGCCGTCGCGGTGGCCGGGCTCGGCGTGCTGCTGATGTTCGTCCTCGTGCCCACCCTCACCAGCTCGCTGGCCCTGATCTTCAGCGACGCGGAGCAGGACAACAGCGTCACCGGGCGGCTGTCCGACTACGCCCTCGTGGAGCAGCTGTTCCGGGAGAACCCCGTCCTGGGCCTGGGCTCGGGGGTCTACCGCCCCGAGACCGGCGGGGTGTACCTGGACAACACGTGGCTGGGGACCCTCATCGGCGGCGGCGCCGTGGGCGTCGCCCTCCTGGCCCTGCTCTTCCTCGTCGCCGGCGGCGTCGCCTGGGACCGCAGCGTCCTGGCCGCCGACGCGGCCGACCGCAGCCTCAACCGCGCCCTGCTGGCCGTCCTGGCCGTCGTGCTCATGGGCGCCTTCACCAGCGACCTCACCTCCTTCCCGCAGCCGACGCTCGTGTTCACGATCGTCCTGGGCCTGCTCGCCTCGCGGGCCGGCGCGCGCACGCGACCGTCCACCCTCGAGGCCACCGCTCGACCGCACGTCCGCCCTGCACCTGGGAGCCACCCGTGACCGAAGCAGTCCCCGACTCGGCGCGTTCGCACGCCTCCGTGGTCCCCGCCCTGCGGGACCGGTTGCTCGCCGACCTGGCCCGCACCCTGCCCCAGGGGTACGGCAGCTGGACGGCGCTGGACTTCCCCCTGCACTTCAACTGCGGCGACTCGGCGCTGCACCTCGGGCTGGAGGCCGCGGCGCGCTCGGCCGGGGTTCGCGTCGACCGCATCCTGGACCGGCGTTCCTACGACCCCCGCCTCCTGTCCCCGGACTCCCTGCCGGTGTCGATGGCCGGGGGCACGTGGGGTGGGCTCTACCCGACGCACCACGAGCACCGGCTGCGGTTCCTGCAGGACACCAAGGGACGCCCGGCCGTGCAGCTGCCGCAGTCCATCGAGCACGTCGACGAGCAGCACCGCGAGGAACTGCGGCGCGCCGTCGGTGAGCACGGGGCTTTCGTCCTCCTCGTGCGGGACGCGCGCAGCTTCGAGATCGCCCAGCGCGACTACGACTGCGAGGTGCACCTGGTGCCGGACCTGGCGTTCGCCCTCGGGCCGCTGCCGCGCGCGCGGGCCGTCGAGCCCCTCGTCGTGCAGGCGCGGACCGACCGGGAAGCCGGCGGCGTCGAGGGGTTCGGGGAGACGTTCGACTGGGTGCAGGCACCGCCCCGCTCCCGTTCGGCGACGGCCCTGCGGGTGGCCCGCAAGCTCAACTCCCTCCAGCGCCGCCACCCCTCGCGGGCGAGCGCGGTCACCGCGCGCACGGCGTTGCGGGTGCTCGCCCGGGCCAACCTCCAGCGGGCGACGGCACTGCTGTCCCGCGGCGAGCGCGTGGTGACCGACCGGTTGCACGGCCACGTGATCTCCACCCTCCTGGGCATCCCGCACGTCGTGGTGAACGACCGCTTCGGCAAGGTGCGGGCCCTGCACGAGACCTGGCTGGGCGAGGACCCGCACAGCGTCTTCGCCGCCTCGTGGAAGGAGGTCCCGCGTGCTCTGGACGCACTCGACGCGCGGAACTGACGAGACCGCCGCCCGCGGGGGGAGGCCGGTCCCGTGAGCGGGAGCTCGCTGCGGCGCCGGGCCACCTCCGGCGTCCTGTGGACGGCGGCGCAGATGTGGTTCGTGCGGGCGACGACGGCCGCCGCCTTCATCGTCATCGGCCGGCAGCTGCAGCCGTCGGAGTTCGGGCTGGTCGCCCTGGCGATGTCCGTCATCGCCGTCCTGCAGCTCCTGAGCGACACGGGCATGGCGAACTACCTCGTCCGTTCGCAGCACGTCGACGAGCGCCACCGCAGCACGGCGTTCTGGACCAGCCTCGTCCTGGCCGGTGCGCTCGCCGGTCTGCTCGCGCTCCTGGCCGGTGCCCTGGCCCACCTGTTCCACGAGGACGACCTCGCCCCCGTCCTGCGCTGGCTGGCCCTGACGATGGTGCTGACCGGTCTGGGCAGCGTGCCGAACGCCTTGCTGCGCCGGGACATGCAGTTCAAGTCCCTGGCCGTGCGCGGAGCCGTCGCCACGGTCGTCGGGTCGGTCGTGGCGATCGTCCTGGCCCTGGCTGGAGCCGGGGTCTGGGCCCTGGTGGCGCAGAACCTGGTGCGGGGCGCGGTCACGGTCGTCATCACCTGGACCGTCGTGCGCTGGCGGCCGCACTTCGTGCTCGACCGTTCCGAGGCGCGCAGCATGCTCTCCTTCGGGACCAAGCTCATGGGGATGGACCTGCTGCTCAACGCCCGCTCGCGGGGCACGGACTTCGTCCTCGCGGGGATGGGGTCCTCGGTGCTGCTGGGGTACTGGTCGATCGCCAACCGGCTCGTCAAGATCATCCAGGACACGGGCAGCTCGGTCGTGAGCACGGTGGCCACCCCGGCGTTCGCCAAGCTCCAGGGGGACCGGGAGCGGCTGGCGCGGGCCTACTCGACGGCCATGTACTCCGCGGGGCTGGTGATGTTCCCGGCCACCCTCTTCCTCACTGTCACCAGCCCGGACCTGGTGCCGCTGCTGCTCGGGCAGCAGTGGGCGGACGCGGCGCAGGTCGCCCAGATCGTCGCCGCGACCGCCGCCCTGGCGGTCTTCAGCCAGTTCGACCGCTCGATCTTCATCGCCGTCGACCGCCTGCGGCCGGAGATGGTCATGGTGGCGGGCATCGTGGTGTCCCACGTCGTCATCGTGGTCCTCCTCGTCCCGCACGGGCTGACCTGGGTCGCCCTCGGGTTGCTCGCGCGGCAGGTGCTGTCGCTGCCCGTGCGGCAGCTGGTCATCCGCCGCGAAGCCGGGATCCCGCTGCGCAGCACGGTCCCGGCGCTGCGCGTCCTGCTCGCCTCGCTCGTCATGGCGGGCGCGCTGGTCGGCGCCGGCGCCCTCGCCCACGGGGTCGACACCTGGGTGCGCGTCGTCGTGCAGGTCCTCGTGGCCGCCCTCGTCTACCCGCCCGCCCTGTGGCTGGTGGCCCGTCCCGTCTTCCGCCGGGCGCTGGTCGACGTCCGCGCGCTGCGCGGCGGCCGCCGCGCGGCCGACGTCACCGGACCCGCCGCGCCCGGCGCCACCACGCCCGACGACGTCGTGACGGTCGGCGCCGGCGGGGACCCGTCGATCGAAGCCGCACCGGAAGGACGCCGATGAGCCAGCCGACGAGGTCCGACGTGCCGGACGTCCCGGACGTCACGGTGGTCGTCCCCTGCTGGAACGTGGTCGGCGTCGTCGAGAACCAGCTCGCCGCGCTCGCCGCGCAGGACTTCGAGGGGACCTTCGAGGTCGTGCTGTCGGACAACGGCAGCACCGACGGCCTGCCCGGGCACGTGCCCGGGTGGGCCGCGCGGTACGGCCTGGACCTGCGGTGCGTGGACTCCAGCGGGGTCCAGGGCGTCAGCCGGGCGCGCAACGTCGGGCTGCGGGCCGCGCGCGCGGACGTCGTCGCCGTGTGCGACGCCGACGACGTCGTCGTGCCCGGGTGGCTGAGCAGCCTGGTGCGGGCGATGGAGGGGGCCGACCTCGTCGGCGGGACCATGGACGTGGTCACGCCCAACGACGCCGTCCGGCGTGCGTGGCGGCCGGGGCCCACCCCCGGTGCGCTGCAGACGCGCTTCGGCTTCCTGCCGTTCGCGATGGGGTGCAACCTCGCGGTGCGGCGGGACGTGGCCCTCGCCGTCGGCGGCTGGGACGAGTCCTACGTGGCCGGCGGTGACGACGTCGACTTCAGCTGGCGGGTCCAGCTGGCCGGCCACCGCATCGGGCTGGCCGAGGGCGCCGTCGTGCAGTACCGCTACCGCTCGGACCTGCGGGGCACGGCGCGCCAGTTCCGCGACTACGCGCGCAACGAGGCGAGGCTGCTGGCCCAGTACCGCCCCCACGGGGCACGGGCTCCCGAGGGCGTGTCCCGCGCGGACGCCCGCTGGCTGCTGCGGCACGGGTACCACCTCGTGCAGGGGCCCGGCCGGCGCGGCCGGTGGGTCTGCCGGGCCGCCCGCCTCATCGGGCGGGAGCAGGGGCGCCGGACCTACTCCAGCGCGGGCTGAGGCTCCGGGGCTGCCAGGGCGCTGCCTGACTCCCGGGACACGTCGACCAGGTACGCCTCCCGCGCCGTGTCCGCCGGTCCGGGGTCCACGGGGCCCGGGGCGTCGGTGCGGCGTTCGCGCACGGCGCGGACCAGCGCGGCGGCGCTGGCCGGCCCGCTGCTGGAAGCGCTGGTGAAGAGGATCGCCCCGTGCCGCCGCGGGGCGGTCAGGGCGTGCGGGGGCCGCGCGAGGGTCGTCGCCGACTGCAGCGCCAGCCACGCCGGGTCGCCCAGGGCCCGCAGCACGCGCCCGGGCACGGGGGCGTCGAGGACCTGCCGCGCGCGGGCCAGGGCCAGGGCGACGGGGAGCCCGGTGCCGGCGGCGCGGGCGCGCGCGACGAGCTCGTCCCAGTCGTCCGTGGCGGCGGCGGCCAGGCGCAGGTCGTGCGACCACAGCAGCCGCCAGGCGCCGGACAGGCAGGCGTGCAGGGCGAGGTGGTGCAGCTGGTCGGTGGCGTCGAAGACGGGCACGCGGGTGCCGAGCAGGACGTCGTGGCGGACGCGGTCGAGCATGGCGTCGACGTCGACGGCGAAGCGGGCGCGCCGGTGGGGCCGGTTGACCAGGTGCCAGTGCAGGTCCAGGAAGGTGCCGTGGGGCAGGGCCACGGCGATCTCGCCGGCGCGGGCGGCGCGGATGCCGGCCCAGTCGGGGTCCATGGCGCGGGCGCCGGCGGCTTCGAGGCGGCGCAGGGCCTCGCCGAAGGAGGCCGGGGACACGACGACGTCGAGGTCGTGGAACTCGCGGGGGGTCCCCGCGTACAGGGTGCGGGCGACGGCCGGGCCCTTCACGACCGCCCACGCCAGGCCGCGCAGGGCGCTCTCGACGGTGCGCAGGTCCAGCTGGACCGGCAGCTGCCGGGCGGTCTGCGCCACGAGGGCCGGGCGGGTGCCGGCCCGCAGCGGGGCGAGGGCGGCGGCGTCGGGGGCGGTGCGCAGCAGGTGGTCGACGGTGGGGCCGACGCGGTGCAGGTGCACGACGCGGCCCAGGGCCTCGGGCGTCACCCCGCGGGCGGGCGCGGGCGCGCCGCGCAGCAGCGAGCGCACGAAGGTCCCCGCGGCGCGGTGGGCGCGGCGGGGACCTCCGGCGGTGCGTCCGTCCAGGGCGGGGCTCAGCTGATGCCGGTCGTGCACCCGCAGGAGACCGTGTAGACGGCCTGGCCGTTGAGGAAGTCGCCGTCGCTGGTGGCGCCGAACTGCTTCCCGGTCTGCAGGGTGAGGTCGGCCAGGGAGCCGAGCGTCGTGAGGGTCGGGGCCACGTAGGGCTGGGTCACGGGAGTCCTCCTCGGGGTCGGGTCAGGAGACGGTGTAGAGCGGCGTGCTGCCGTCGTCCTCGCAGAAGAAGTCACCGTCGCTCTTGGTGCCGAACTTCTTGTTCCGCAGGGTCAGCTCGGCCAGCGAGCCGAGCGTGGTCAGGCGCGGAGCGGAGTAGTGCTCGGCCACGGGTACCTCCAGGGCGTCGGCGTCTTCGATCGGCGGTGCGGCGGTGCTCAGCCAGGGAGTCACTCCCGGTGCGTGTGAGATTACTGCACGGTCACCCACTTCGCGTACTGTCCGTGGAACTCCGTTCGACGGTACGTAGGTGCGAGCCGCTGCGGGCGACGGGGGAGGGGGCTGCTTCCCTTCTCCCATGACCACCGCCCCGGTCGCCTACGGCCTGGCCCTGCCCGACCTCACCGGCGCCGCCCACCTGCTGCACCCCGCGCGCGGCGGGGAGACGCCGTGGACCGTGCGGCGGGTCGCGCTCGACCACGTCCCGCCGCCGGTGCGGACCGCCGTCGGACCCGACCGGGCCGTCCTGCCGATGGGCGAGGGCAACGTGGAGGTCGACCGGCTCACCGCCACGACCACGTTCACGGCCTGCCCCCCGCCCGACGACGCGGCCGTCGTCCACCCCTACCTCGCGGCCACGGCCGCCACCGTCGCGTGGTGGCAGGGCCGGGTCGCCCTGCACGCCGGCGCGGTCGTCGTCGGTGGCCGCGTCTGGGCGGTGCTGGGCGACCGCGGCGCGGGCAAGAGCACGGCCATGTACTCCCTGGTGCGCGCCGGGCTCGACCTGGTCGCCGACGACGTCCTCGTCCTCGACGGCCTGCGGGTGCTGCCCGGCCCCCGCTGCGTGGACCTGCGCCGCGAGAGCGCCGAGCACTACGGCGCCGGGCAGGACATCGGGGTCGTGGGGCGGCGGCGGCGCTGGCGCGTCGAGGTCCCCGTCCAGCTGCCGCCGGGGGACCTGGAGCTGGCGGGCCTGGTCCACCTCGGCTGGGCCGACGCCCCGGCCGTGCAGGACGTGCCGCTGCCGCAGCGCTGGCCGGCCCTGACCCAGGCGCTGGCCCTGCGCCTGCCCCCCGCGGACGAGCGCGCCCCGCTGCGCCTGCTCAGCCTGCCGACGGTGCGCCTGCTGCGGCCCCGGCGCCTGGAGGTCGCCGACGACGCGGCCCGGCTGCTCGCGGAGCACCTGCTGACCCTCGCCGGGCGCGGGGCGCCCCGGGACGCCGGTGAGGGTTGAGGGCCGGCGCTCCTGGGTGGACGTGGGCCGGGTGGTGGAGCCCGGCGCACGTCATTCGGCCGGGTCCGCCGGTCCCTCGCCGTGACCGGCCCGGTGGGCGGTGACGGCGTCCATGTTGTCCTGCGCCCACGCGCGGAGCAGGCCCACCACCCGGTGCAGCGACGCGCCGAGGTCGGTGAGCTCGTAGGTGACCGTCACCGGCACCGTCGGGACCACGCTGCGCGTCACCAGGCCGTCGGCCTCCAGGGACCGCAGCGTCTGGGTCAGCATCTTCTGACTGACCCCCACCAGCAGCCGGGACAGCTGGGAGTAGCGCAGCGCCCGGGGCCCGGCCGGCGCGTCGTCCCCGGCCGGGGGTGCGGCCTCCCCGGCCAGGGCGCACAGGACCAGGGTGACCCACTTGTCCGAGATCCGGGCCAGCAGCTGCCGGCTCGGGCAGACCGCCAGGAAGGCGTCGTACCGCTGCGCGGCGGTCCGCTCGGTCCCCGCTGCCGGCGGCGTGGCCCGCTTCCCCGCCCGGGGGGTCGAGGGGTGCGGTGGCGTCGTGGTCACGGCGGCTCCCGTCTCGAAGGTGCGCAACGCACTCGAAAGTGCCTGCTTCCCGTCGGAGAGCAGGGGTGCCAGTCTCGTCCACGCCGCACCGGCGGCGCCAGCACCGCGACCGCGGTCATCGGGACGAGCACCCGGTCCGACGCGACCGGCGACGGGAAGGGCCCCACCGTGAGCACCACCTCCACCGACGACACCACCAGCTCCACCCCGACCGCCCTGCCCGGCGGCACCTGGACCCTGGGCGACCGTCAGGTCACCCGCTTCGGCTACGGCGCGATGCAGCTGGCCGGCCCCGGGGTCCTGGGCCCTCCGGCCGACCACGACGGCGCCCTGGCCGTCCTGCGCGCCGCCGTGCGGGCCGGCATCACCCACGTCGACACCTCCGGCGCCTACGGCCCCCGCGTCACCAACGAGCTGATCCGCGAAGCCCTGCACCCCTACCCGCAGCCGCTGCTCATCGCCACCAAGGTCGGCGCCGACCGCGACGCCCGGGGCGGCTGGCCCACCGCCCGCCGTCCCGAGGACCTGCGCCGGCAGGTCCAGGACAACCTGCACGCCCTGGGCGTGGAGACCCTGGACCTGGTGAACCTGCGCGCGGGCGACGCCACCGGCCCGCAGGCGGGCTCGATCGCCGAGGCCTTCGAGACCCTCGCCCAGCTGCAGCAGGACGGCCTGATCGCCCACCTGGGGGTCAGCAACGTCACCGCCGAGCAGGTCGCCGAGGCGCGGGCCGTCGCCCCGGTCGTGTGCGTGCAGAACCTGTACAACCTCGCCGTCCGCCACGACGACGACCTGCTCGACGACCTGGCCCGCGACGGCATCGCCTACGTCCCGTTCTTCCCCCTGGGCGGGTTCACCCCGCTGCAGTCGCAGGCGCTGTCGGCGGTGGCGCAGCGGCTGGCGGTCACGCCCACGGCGGTGGCGCTGAGCTGGCTGCTGCAGCGTTCGGCGAACGTGCTGCTCATCCCGGGGACGAGGTCGGTGACGCACCTGCGCGAGAACGTCGCCGGCGCCGGCACCGTCCTGTCCGAGCAGGACCTGGCCGAGCTGGACGCCATCGGGGGCTGAGGGTCCTCAGCGGGCGGGCCGGCCCTCCTGCGCCAGCCACGCGTGCTGCAGCAGGGTGATCGAGTGCAGGTCGGGGTCGGGGGCGGCCCACTCGGCGCGCAGCGCCTCCGGGTCCACCAGGTCGGTGTCGACGCCCACCCCGGTCCAGCGGGCCGCGAAGGAGGCGGCCGTCGCCGTCCAGAAGGCGCCGTTGAAACCGGCCTTGGTCCCGCGCTCGCACAGCGCGCGCGGCAGCAGGTCCCCGACGTGGCGCAGCAGTTCCCCGGTCCGCCCGCGCGGCCCGGCCCAGCCGAAGGCGACGGCCGCCGCGCGCAGCGTGGCGGGGCGGGAGAAGGGGTGGGTGACGTGGACGTCGTGGGCGGCGGCCGTGCGCTCCTTGGCGGCCCCGGCCACGTGCAGGAGCCGGCTGGTCCACAGCCACCGCCGGGCGGCCCGGTCCCAGCGCAGCGGTTCGGCGGCCGTGTGCCGGGCCACGGCCGCCCGCAGCTCCCGGGCCGCGTCCGGGCGCAGCCACCCGAAGGCCATCGGCAGGTGCCGCCCCAGCCGCCGGGCCCGCAGCGGGGCGGGGGCCAGCACGGAGAACGCGGTGCGCGGCAGGGCCCGCGCGGTCAGCGGCGCGCGCCGGGCCAGCAGCCGCACCGCGGGGTAGCGGGAGACCTGCGAGAACAGCTCGTCGCCGCCGATGCCGGTCAGCACCGAGCCGCCGCGGGCGGCGGCGAAGACGGGTTCGTGCAGGTGCCCGTTGAAGGGCGGCAGCACGCCGTCGCGCAGCAGGACGGTGCGGGCGAAGGGGCCCAGGACGTCCATCTCGTCGCCCCAGGCGGGCCGTTCCCACTCGCGCAGGCCCAGGTGCCGGACGACCAGCTCGGCCCACTCGTCCTCGTGGGAGTCCGGCACGTGCGGGAAGCGGTGGGTGTAGGGGACGGGGTCGGGCAGGCCCTCGCGGCGGGCCACCGACGTCGCCACGGCCAGGACCGTCGAGGAGTCCCGCCCGCCGGAGAAGCTCACGACGCACGGCCCGCGCCGCAGCGCCGGGAGCACGGCCTCCTCCAGCGCGGCCCGCAGCGTCAGCCCCGACCCCGGCGGCAGCGGCCGCACCCCCGGCTGGGCGCCGACCGGCATGCCCCACACCGTCTCCAGCGGGCCCAGCCGGTCCAGGGGGACGTCAGCGCCCGCCCCGGCGGTCACCGCAGCGCCGGGACGCGGGTCAGCTCGCGGTAGGTCGAGCTCTCGTCCTCGTCGTGGCCGTCGAGCCAGGCGTGCGCGGCGAACCCGTCGGCGACCGAGGCGGCGACGACGACCTCGCGCGGCTGCCCGTGCGCCAGCAGCCAGGCCTGCACGACGAGGCAGCGCTGCAGGCACGTCGCGCCCCGGCGGCGCAGCACGGCCTCCACGGCCCCCAGCCCGGCCGCCGGCAGGTCCGGCGGCGGGCCGACGCGGGTGCGCAGGCCGTCGGCGGGCAGGTCCCGGCGCACGGTCCGCAGCGAGCGGTCGGCCCAGCGGGCCGCGGCCAGCCCGCCGTGCCGGACCAGGCCCAGGCGGCGGCGCAGCCGGCGCACCGCCCGCCGCCGGACGCGGCGCAGGTGGGCTCCCGGCCGCACCTCAGGCCGTCCGCAGCAGCGGGCCGCAGTCGGCGAGGAAGGCGTCGAGGTCGGCCTCGGCCCGGTCCCCGGGGATGTCGTAGGTGCGCCGCAGCGCCTCCAGCAGGTCCGCGCGCGTGGTGCCCGCGACGAGCAGCGGCCACAGGGCGACGCCCGCGCCGGAGACCGCGTGGTAGGTCGAGGTGGTGGTGTCGAGGACCACGATCTGGTCGTCGACCTCGTTCCAGGCCAGTTCCTCGGACCGCACCGCCACCTGCTGCGCCTCGCTCACGCGCACAGCGTAAGGGCACGCACACGCTGCGGACACGCTGCGGGAGGGCTCACCCGCGGGCCACGTGCCGGCCGGTGGGGGTCCCGCCCCGGCCCGCCACCTCCTCGTCGAGGTAGGCCTGGGCCTGCAGCGCGTACAGCTCCGCGTACAGCCCGCCGCGGCCCACGAGCTCCTCGTGGGTGCCGGTGTCGTCGACCCCGCCGTCGCGCAGCACCACGATCCGGTCGGCCTCGCGCACGCTGGAGAACCGGTGCGAGACCAGGACCACCGTCCGGCCCGCGGCGAGGTCGCGGATCCCCGCGAACAGCTCCGCCTCCGCGCGCGCGTCCAGCGCCGCGGTCGGCTCGTCCAGGATCACCAGGTCCGCCGCGCGGTAGAACGCGCGGGCCAGGGCGACGCGCTGCCACTGCCCCAGCGACAGGTCCACCCCGCCGGGCAGCTCCGCGCTCAGCGGCGTCGCGTACCCCTGCGGCAGCCCGCGCAGCAGCGCGTCCGCCCCCGCCTGCACCGCCGCGGCCGGGACCGCGGCCGCCTCGTCGGGGCGCCCGGCCCGGCCCACCGCGATGTTGTCGTGCGCCGAGAACTGCCACTGCACGAAGTCCTGGAACACGACCGCGACGTGCTCGCGCACCGCGGCCGGGTCCAGCTCGGCGACGTCCGTCCCGTTCCAGCGGACCGTGCCCCCCGCGGCCGGCAGCAGCCCCGCCAGGAGCTTCGACAGCGTCGTCTTGCCCGAGCCGTTCTCCCCGACCAGGGCCACCACCTCGCCCCGGCGCACGGTCAGCGACACCCCCCGCAGCGCCGGCCGGCCCCCCTGCGGGTAGCGGTACCCCACGTCCTGCACCTGCAGCTCCACCAGGGGCCCGACCGCCCCCGGCCGCGCGACCGGGCCCGCCGCCGCGGCACCCCCCAGCGTGAGGAAGCCCCGCAGGTCGTCCAGGAACAGGCCCGCCTCCAGCACGGTGCCGACCCCGCCGGCCAGGGCCTGCAGGCGCGAGGCCAGCAGCGGGGCCGCCGCCCCGGCCGCCCCGGCGTCGGCCAGCGACATCCGCCCCGAGTCCACCATCCACAGCAGCAGCACGACCGTGCCCACGACGCTGGCGGCCGTCACCAGCTGCGACAGCAGCGTCAGGCGCATGCGCCGGCCCACGTGCGCCGTCAGCGCGCGCTGGTACTCCTCCAGCAGCTGCTCGTAGCGCGCCAGCAGCGGCGCGGCCAGGCCGTAGGCCCGCACCTCCTTGGCCTCGCGCCGCCCCGTGAGGGCCGAGCGCAGGTACGTGCGCACCCGGTAGGGCCCCGACTGGGCCACCGCGAAGTCGAACTCCAGCCGGCCGCCGCGCCGGGAGACGAGCAGCACCGGGACCGCGGCCAGCGCCAGCAGCGGCAGCAGCAGCGGCTCGATGGTCCACAGGGCGAGGACCAGCCCCACCGCCCCGACGACCCCGCCGAGGATCGAGACCAGACCCTGGGCGACCCCGACCGGCCGGGACACGGCGTTGGTGGCGACGCGCTGGAGGCGGTCGTGGAACTGCGGGTCGTCGAAGCGCTCCAGGGGGACGGCCGTGGTGGTGTCCACGACGCGCCGCCACACGGCGCGCTGCACCGCCTCGGACAGCAGCCGGACCCGCTGGCCGCGGACCGCGCCGGCCAGACCGGCGAGCACGCTCAGGCCCGCCAGCGCCAGCAGCGGCCCGCCGACGGCCCGCAGCAGGTCCCCGTCCGCGCCGGCGCCGGAACCGGTGAACACCCGGGCCAGGGCCTCGCGCCCCACCAGGACCTGCACGCCCAGCAGCGCCGAGCCCAGCAGCTGCACCCCGAACACCAGCACGAGGTCGCGCCGGCGCGCGCTCCAGCACAGCCGCAGCGCCTCGACGACCAGCGCGGGCAGGGACCGCAGCCGGCGGCGGCGCGCGCGGCGCTCGCGGGCGATGCTCAGGCCGTCGACGCGGGGCGGCGGGGTGGGGCCGGGCGCGTCCGGCGTCCCGGCCGCGGCGCCGGCGGGTGCGGTGGTCACGGGTCGTCCCGGGCTTCCCGGCGGTCTCAGCGGTACTTCACGGCCGCGGCGGCGCGCCCGTAGCGCATGTAGAACGCGCCGACGACGTACGCGGCCCGCGCGCGGGCGCCGGTCAGCTCGCGGGCCCGCACGGCGCGCACCAGCGAGCCCAGGGGCGGGGCGAAGGCCTTGAGCGTCAGGGCGCCGGGCGGGTCCTCCCCGGCCCGGACCCGCAGCTGCCGCCCGAGCTGGACCCGGCACAGCTTCTTCCACGCCTCGGCGTAGGAGTCCCGGGCGGGGTGGGCCACGACGGCGTCCTCGACGTAGGTGAGCCGGTACCCGGCGGCCACGGCCCGGCCGCACCACTCCGCGTCCCCGCCTGAGGGCAGCGCGTCGTTGAAGGGGCCGACGGCGTCGAACACCTCCCGGCGCACCACGACGTTGGCCGTCACGGCGAAACCGCGCGGCACGGTGCGGTCCTGCCGGAAGGCGTTGACGACCTCGAAGGCCTCCACGGGGTGGGGGCGGGCGGGGTCGCGCGGGTAGACCCGGACCCGCCCGGCGACGATGTCGGCGCCCGAGCGCAGGGCGCGCACGGCCCCGGACAGCCACGCCGGGTCCGGGACGGTGTCGGAGTCGGTGAAGGCCAGGACGTCGCCGCGGGCCAGCCGGACCGCGGCGTTGCGCGCGGCGTAGGAGCCGGGGCGGGGTTCGACGACGACGCTGACGCGCGGGTCGAGGTCGGCCAGGTCCAGGCGGGGGTCGGCGGAGCCGTTGTCGGCGACGATGACCCGGAACCGGTCGGCGGGGTGGTCCTGGGCCAGCAGGGCCCGCACGCAGCCCTCCAGCCGCGGGTCGTCCTTGACGGGGACGACCACGTCGACGAAGGGGGCCGTGGCGGCGGGCGCGGGGGCCTGCGTCGTGCTCGTGGCGTGCGGCGCCGACTCGGGCGTCGACATGTGTCTCCCTCCGTCGGCGGCGGTGCGCGCATCGTCGCACACCGGTCGCTCTCGGTCATCGAGGTCGGTGGACCCCCGACCGACGCTGCGTTGCACGGCGGCGACGAGGCGTAGCAGGATCCGCCCCCGTGACCACCTCCTCCACCTGGCCCGCCGTGGCCGTCGTCGTGCCCGCGCACGCCTCCGGGCCGGCCGGGGTGGCCGAGCTGGGACGCTGCCTGCGGGCCCTGCGCGACCAGGACTACCCCGGCCCGGTGCGGGTCCTCGTGGTCGACAACGCCTCCACGGCGGACCTGGCCCCCGCGCTGCCCGACGACGCCCGCTTCGCCCTGCTGTCCGAACCGGTCCCCGGCTCCTACCGCGCCCGCAACCGCGCCCTGGCCGCGCTGGAGGACGACCCCACCGCCGGGCCCACCGCCGGACCCGTCGAGGTGGTCGCCTTCACCGACGCCGACTGCACGCCCGAGCCGGACTGGCTCACGCGCGGGGTGGAGGCGCTGCGGCGCACCGGGACCGGCGTCGCCATGGTCGGGGGAGCGGTGGAGCTGACCTTCGCCGGCGGCACGCCGCGGACCGCGTGGGAGCTGTACGAGGCGGCCCACGCCTTCCCGCAGCAGGAGTACCTGGCCAAGCAGCACTTCGCCGTGACCGCCAACCTCCTCACCTGGCGCTCGACGCTGGCCGAGGTGGGCCCGTTCGACGCCTCCCTGACCTCGCGCGGGGACGCCGAGTGGGGGCAGCGGGTGCGGGCGCACGGCGGGGCGCAGGGCTACGCCGCGGACGCCGTGGTGCACCACCCGGCCCGCTCGACCTGGCCGGCGATGGTGTCCAAGACGCTGCGGGTGGCCCGGGGCCGGTGCGACGTCGACACCGCCCGCGGCCGCGGGCGCCGCCACTTCGCGGGGGTGGCCGCCGCGCACGTGCGGCTGGCCGGGCAGGCGGTCGTGCGGCCGCCCGTCCGCGACGGGGTCCTCACCTCCCCGGGGCGCCGCGCCCGGTACCTGCTGGCGCACACCACGGCCCGGGTGCTGTTCGTGGGCGTGAACCTGCGCAGCGCGCTGCGCAGCGGCAGGCCGGTGACCGGCAGTGGTCGTCCCCCTACACTCCCGGCATGACCGTCACCCGTCCGGATGCGGCCCTCGTCCACCGCCTCGGCACCCGCTGGCAGGAGTCCGTCAGCGCGGCCCTCGGCTCCGACCGCGCCGCGCTCCTGGACTTCCCCGGGCACAAGAACGTCGGGGACTCCCTCATCTGGCTCGGTGAGCGGGCTCTGCTGGAGCGGGCCGGGACCCGCGTCGACTACGCCTGCGAGCACCACTCCCTCGTCCCGGGCGCCCTGCGCGCCCGCAACGGCGCGCACCCGGTCCTGCTGCACGGCGGCGGGAACTTCGGCGACGTCTGGCCGGACTACCAGCGGTTCCGCGAGGACGTCGCCCGCCGCTTCCCCGACCAGCGCATCGTGCAGCTGCCGCAGTCGATCTGGTACTCCGACCCGGCCGGGGCCGCCGCCGGTTCGGCCGCCCTGCGCGCCCACCGCGACCTGCACCTCATGGTCCGCGACCGCCGGTCGCTGGCCGAGGCCGAGCGGATGTTCCCCGACGCCGCCGTCAGCCTCGTGCCCGACGCCGCCTTCGGCCTGGGGCCGCTGGCGCGCACCGGTCCCGCCGAGGTCGACGTCCTGTGCCTCATGCGCGACGACCGCGAGGGCGTCGGGCACGCCGCGACGTTCCGCGCCGCCGGGATGACCGTCACCGACTGGGGGACGCACGCCTTCGACCACCGCGCCTGGACGCTCAAGCGCCGCACGGTCGGCGCGGTCCGCCGGGTGGAGAGCGCCGCCACGTCCCGGCTGACGCAGCCGGTGCTGCGCGCCACCTACGACGCGATGGCCCGGCAGAACCTGCAGGCGGGCGTGCGCACCTTCAGCCGCGGCCGGGTCGTCATCACCGACCGCCTGCACGGGCACATCCTGTGCCTGCTGCTGGGGATCCCGCACGTGGTCCTGGACAACTCCTACGGCAAGATCGCCGACTTCCGCGAGGCCTGGACCGCCGACAGCGTCCTGACCCGCACGGCGACGACGGCCGACGAGGCGGTCGAGGCCGCGCGCGGGCTGCTGCGCGAGTTCCCCGCCGCCGCCGAGCAGGTCCGGGCCGCCGGGTGAGCGCGCAGCCCGACACCGCCGGGACCCGCGCGCGCACCGGCGGGCCCCGCGCCGTCGACGTGGCCGTCGCCTCGGCCCACACGCGCGGCTGGCCGCAGCGGCACGCCGCCGGGCTCGTGCCGGACCGCTTCCCCTACGGCCTGGACCGGCTGGCCGCCCACGACCTGGCGCCGAACCTGCTCGACGTGGGCGTCCCGCGCCCGCTGGAGCGGGTGTCCGGCAAGCTGCTGGACGGCCTGCGGTTCGGCGGCCCCTCCTGGCGCGGGTCGGACCCGCTGCTGACGTGGGAGGAACGCCTCGGCGTCCCCGCCCTGGCCGCGGTGGGCCGCTCCCGGCCGGTGGTCTCCGGCGTCGTCTGGGCCACCGACGGGGGATCGGCTGCGGCGCAGGCGGTCACCCGGCGCTACCTGCCGCGGGCGGGACGGTTGTTCGTGCTGTCCTCGGCCCAGCTGCCGGTGCTGGAGCGCTGGGGGCTGCGCGCCCCGCAGGTCCAGCTCGTGCCGCAGGGCGTCGATACCGACTTCTGGACCGAGCGCGACGAGCCGCCCGCGGGGGAGCTGGTGGCCTCGGTCGGCAACGACCGGCACCGCGACTACGCGACGCTGGCCGCCGCGTGGCCGCGGGTCCTGCGCGCGGTCCCGGGCGCGGAGCTGACCGCCGCCACCAGCCGGCCGGTCCCGGCGGGCCCGCGCAGCCGCACCGTCCAGCTCGACCACGTCGCGCTGCGCGAGCAGGTGTACCGGCGCGCCCGGGTCGTCGTCGTGCCGCTCGTGCCGAACGTGCACTGCTCGGGCCTGACGGCCTCACTGGAGGCCATGGCCTGCGGCGTTCCCGTCGTCGTCACCGGCACGCCCGGCATGGCGGACTACGTCGCCGACGGCGAGACGGGGCTGCTCGTCCCGCCCGGGGACGCCGACGCGCTGGCCGAGGCCGTCACGGGCCTGCTGGCCGACCCCGAGCGCGCCGCGGCGATGGGACGTGCCGCGGCGCAGCGGGTCCGCGAGCGCTTCTCGACGGCGCGGATGGCCGCCGACCTGGCCCGGCTGGTCCGGGAGGCGGCGTGAGCGGCCGGCCCCTGGTCGTCGTCCTGTCCAGCACGGCCTTCGAGGGGCACCGGCTGTACGAGCAGCGCCTGGCCGGGGAACTGGCCCGCACCCACGACGTGCTGTTCGTCCAGCCGCCCACGGCCGTGTGGACGAAGGGCGACGGGCTGCGACTGCCCGCGCGCCGGGTGCCGGCCCCCGGCGGCGTGCGCGTCGTGACGCCCTGGGTGCTGCCCGCCAGCCGCCGCCGGGGGCTGCACCACCTCAACGCGCCGGTCGTCGCGGCGACGGTCCTGGCGGCCGCGGTGCGCGAGCGCCGCCGCCCGCGGGCGCTGGCCTCGGCGCAGAACGTGGGCCGGCCGCTGCGGGCGCTGGCGCGGGCGTTCGGGGCCCGCACGGCGTTCCTCGTCAAGGACGACTACGTCGCCGGGGCCGGGCTCGTCGGGGTCCCCGCCGAGCGGCTGCGGCGCGGCCGCGACCGCAGCCTGGCCCTGGCCGACGAGGTGGTCGTCGTCTCGCCCCGGCTGCAGCGGCTGTGCGCCGCGCAGGGGCGCCAGGCCCACCTCGTGCCCGCGGGGGCCGAGCTCACGGCGCCGGCCACCGCCCCGCTGGACCTGCCCGCGGGCCCGTTCGCGGTGTTCCTGGGCATGGTGTCCGACCGGATCGACCTCGGGGGTTTCCGCGCGGTGGTCGCCGCCGGGCTCGACCTCGTCGTCGTCGGCCCCCGCCAGCCCACCTTCACCCAGGACGGCGCCTGGCGCGAACTGCTCGGCCACCCGCGGGTCCACTGGCTGGGACCCCGTGCGCCGCAGGAGGTCTCGCAGGTGCTGGCGCGCGCGTCGGTGGGGCTGATGCCGTACACGCTCTCGGAGTTCAACCAGGCCAGCTTCCCGCTGAAGGTGCTGGAGTACCTCGCGGCGGGGCTGCCCGTCGTCTCGACCCGGCTGGAGGCGCTGGACTGGCTGGACGCCCCCGGCGTGAGCGTCGTCGACGACCTGGCCGCCGACCCGGCGAAGTTCGGCGAGGCCGCCGTCGCGGCGGCCGCCGGGGACGACCCGTCCGCCGCGGACGCCCGGCGGGAGTTCGCCGGGCGCCACACGTGGGCCGCGCGCGGGGACCGCTGGCGCGACCTGCTCGGGCTCAGCTGACGCGCAGCCCCGCGACGAACCGCGCGACCTCGTCGGCGCGCGGCAGCGCCCCGGCCTCCAGGGCCTGCTGCAGCGTGGGGGCCTGCTCGTCCTTGCCGGACAGCGTGAACTCCAGCGGCTGCCCGTCGCGGCCGGTGGTGGGCCAGTCGATGCCCAGTTCCGGGTCGAGCGGGTGCACGCCGTGCTCGCGGTCGGGGGCGTACCCCTGCGAGCACAGGTAGACGACGGTGGACCCGTCGGCCAGCGACAGGAACGCGTGGCCCAGGCCCTCGGACAGGTACACCGCGCGGCGGTCGACGTCGTCGAGCAGCACCGAGTCCCAGCGCCCGAACGTGGGCGAGCCGACGCGCAGGTCCACGACGACGTCGAGCACCGCCCCGGCCGCGCAGAACACGTACTTCGCCTGCCCCGGCGGCACGTCGGCGTAGTGGACGCCGCGCAGGACCCCCGCGGCCGAGACCGAGCAGTTCGCCTGGGCCAGCGCGAGGTCGTGGCCGGTCCGCCCGGTGAAGGCGTCGGTGGTGAACCACTCCATGAACGTCCCGCGGTCGTCGCCGAACTGGCGCGGGGTGAACTCCCAGGCACCGGGGACGGTGAGTTCTCGTGTCTGCACGCGCCGGAGACTACCCAGCGCGGTGGGGGCTGTCCGTGCTCGGGCGGTCACCGTAGGCTGCGCCCGGACGGTCGGACACCGGGAGGGACGCACGTGCGCTGGGTCGTGGCAGGAGCGGGCGGGATGCTCGGGACGGACGTCGTGGACGTCCTCGGCGGGGCGGGGCACGAGGTGGTCGCCCTCACGCGGGCGCAGCTCGACGTCACCGACGCGGCCGCCGCGCGGGCGGTCGTGCGCGAGGCCGCCGCCGACGTCGTCCTCAACGCCACGGCGTACACGGCCGTCGACGCCGCCGAGACCGACGAGGCGACCGCGTTCGCCGTCAACGCCGTCGGGGCCCGCAACCTGGCCGACGCGGCCCGGGCCGCCGGGGCGCGGTACGTGCACGTCTCCACCGACTACGTCTTCGACGGCACCGCCACCGAGCCGTACGCCGAGGACGCCCCCGTCGCGCCCCGCAGCGCGTACGGGCGCACCAAGGCCGCGGGGGAGTGGGCCGTGCGGGCCGGCGGGGCCGACGCCCTCGTCCTGCGCACCGCCTGGCTGTACGGGGCCCACGGCGGCTGCTTCCCCAAGACGATGGTGCGGTTCGGCCGCGAGCGCGGCGCGCTGTCCGTCGTCGACGACCAGGTCGGCCAGCCCACCTGGACCCGCGACGTGGCGGACCTGGCGCTGCGGCTGGTCGAGGCCGCGGCCCCGGCGGGCACCTACCACGCGGTGTCGGCGGGGCGCTGCTCCTGGTTCGAGTTCGCGCGCACGGTCGTGGCCTCGGCGGGGCTGGGCGACGTCGAGGTGAAACCCGTCACGAGCGCCGAGTTCGTCCGCCCCGCGCCGCGGCCGGCGTTCTCGGTGCTGGGCACGGCGGCGCTCGCCGCGGCCGGGGTCGAGCCGATCGGGGACTGGGAGGACCGGTGGCGCGTCGCGGCCGGTGAGGTGCTGGGGCGCGCGTAGGGCCCGTCCCGCGCCGTTGGGCGATCCGACGGACGGCGGTACCGCTCCGCCTCGACACCTGGACCGGGTCGACTCGGCGGGCCGGGACGCACCACCCGGGGTGGGGGCCTGCGCCGCGGTCGTCGACCGCTCGTCCCCGTCCCGGACCCGGTTCCCGCAACCCCCAGACAACAACCCTGCGTGAGGCCTAAGGTGCGCAGCGTGGTGACTTGGGGGAGTCCTACCATCCGACGCCGTGCGGTCCGGGGGGTCTTCGCGCTGGCCGTGCTCGCGCTGCCGGTGCAGGTGGCCGTGCGCGAACTGGCCGGGGAGCCCTACCCGGGGCTGTACCAGCCCTCCTTCGGGGGCGTGCCCTTGACGGGCGGGCGGGCCACGACGACCGAGGCCGTGATCCACCTCGGCTACGCCGACGGCCACACGCGCAGGATCCCCGTCGAGGAGGCGCTGCCGCCCACGGGGATCCTGCCCCGGTACGTCCTGCTGCGCGGGTTCCGCGACCAGCGCACCGCCGAGGACCCGCGCACCGTCGCCTGGTTGCGGCAGCGGTGGGCCGACGACCCGGAGGGCACCGTCACGGCCTTCGACGTGCAGTGGCAGCAGGTGGGGTACTCCGTGCAGGACGGCAGCCGCACCGTGCTGCGCGAGGGCCGGCACGTCCACGTCGACCTCGGGGGCGCCTCGTGAACCGGCTCGCCGCCCGGTTCGACGCCTGGGCCGGCCGCGGCGACCTGACCGCCGTCGACCTGGGCCGCTACCGGGTCCTGTTCGCCCTCGTCCTGCTCCTGTCGCCCCGCGACTTCGCGTGGGTCAGCGCGTTCCCCGACTCCTTCGTCGACGGCCCGCCCGGCCCCTTCGCCCTGCTGCACGCCGTCCCGCCGGCCGCCGTCCTGCACGGCCTCGAGGTCGTCGTGGGCGTCGCCGCCGCGTTCCTGCTCGTGGGGTTCGCCACCCGAACGGCCTCGGTCGTCCTGGCCTGCGCGCTGCTGCTGGGCTACGGCACCGGCTACAGCCTCGGGAAGATCGACCACACGATCTTCACGCTGCTCGTGCCCGTCGTCATGGCCTTCGCCCGCTGGGGCGACGCGGTGTCGGTCGACGCGCTGCGCCGCCGCGGCCCGGCCCCGGCGACACCGCAGTGGCCGCTGCGGCTGCTGGCCCTGCTCGTCGGCCTGGGGTTCCTCACCGCGGCCGTGCCGAAGCTGCTGTCCGGGTGGCTCTCACCCGCGACGCAGGCCGTCCAGGGCGTCATGTTCAACCAGTACTACGCCAACGACCGCACCGAACTGCTGGCCCGCTCCTTCGTGCACCTGGACAGCCGGTGGTTCTGGGAGTCCCTCGACGTCGCCACCGTGCTGCTCGAGGGGCTGCTCGTGCTCGCCGTCCTGAACTGGTGGTGGTGGCGCGCCGGGATCGCCGTCGCCGCCCTGTTCCACCTGGGCGTGCTCCTCATGATGAACATCGGGTTCTCGGGGAACGTCCTCACCTACGCGGCGTTCGTGCCGTGGTCGCGCGTGCGGCTGCCGCACGTCGCGTGGAGCGCCCGGACCCTGCGCGCCTGGCGGGTCGCCGGCCCGCCCGCGGCCCTCGTCCTGGGGGTGTTCGCCGCCACCCGCCCGCAGGAGTGGACGTTCGAGCGGTTCAACCAGGTCCTCGTCGTGCTCGGCGCCCTCGTCGCGGCCCGGCACCTGCTGCACGTGGCCCGCGACCTGCTGCGGCGCAAGGGACGGCGTACGGTACGGGTCGTGGACGAGACGACCTTCAGCAGTCGCCCGTGATCGGCCGCGCCACCGTCGTCGGCGCCGGCCCCAACGGGCTGTCCGCGGCGGTGCTGCTGGCCCGCGCCGGTCTGGAGGTCACCGTCCTGGAGGCCACGGCCCACCTCGGCGGGGCCTCGCGCAGCGCCGAGCTGCTGGGGCCCGGCGTGGTCACCGACGTCGGCTCGGCGGTGCAGCCGTTCGGCGTCGCCAGCCCGTTCTTCGCCACCCTGCCCCTGGAGAAGCACGGGCTGCGCTGGCGGCACGGGCGCTACCCGCTGGGGCACCCCCTCGACGGCCGGCCCGCGGCGCTCCTGCCCGGCGACCTCGGCGAGGCCGTCGCCGAGCTCGGCGTCGACGGCCCGGCGTGGCGGGCGCTGTTCACCGGCCCGGTCCGCGACTGGGAGTCGCTCGTGCCGGCCGTGCTCGGCCCGCTGCTGCGCGTCCCCACCTCCCCGCTGGCCCTGGCCGGGTTCGGGCTGCGGGCCGCGTGGCCGGCGTCGGCGCTGGTGCGCGCGGTGTTCCGCGACGAGCCGGCCCGGGCGCTGTTCGCGGGCATGGCCGCGCACGCCCTCCAGCCGCACACGCAGCTGCTCACCGCGGCCTTCGGGATGCTGTTCGGCACGGCGGCGCACACCACCGGCTGGCCCGTCCCCGAGGGCGGGACGGGGGCGCTGACGCGGGCGCTGGCCGCCGAGCTGGCCGACCACGGCGGCCGGGTCCTGCTGGAGCACCCCGTGCGGGCCCTGGGGGACCTGGCCGCGGCGGGCCCGGCCGACGTGACGCTGCTGGACCTGACGCCCCGGCAGTTCCTGGCCGTCGCCGGGGACGACCTGCCGCCGCGCTACGCGGCCGCCATGCGGCGCTGGACGTACGGCCCGGCCGCGCACAAGGTCGACTACCTGCTCGACGGGCCCGTCCCGTGGCGCGACCCGCGGCTGGCCGAGGCCGTCACCGTGCACGTGGGCGGCACCGCCGCGCAGGTCGCCGAGGCCGAGGCCGACGTCGTCCGCGGCCGCCACCCCGAGCGCCCGTTCGTCCTCGTGGCCCAGCAGGACGTCGCCGACCCCGGCCGCGCGCCCGGGGGGCAGCGCGTCCTGTGGGCGTACGCCCACGCGCCGCACGGTTCGGCCGACCCCGGCACCGGTGAGCGCGTCGACCGGCAGATCGAGCGTTTCGCGCCGGGTTTCCGCGACCGGGTCGTGGCCCGCGTCGAGACGTCCCCGGCGGCGCTGGAGGCGGGCAACGAGAACCTCGTCGGCGGCGACGTCGGCGGGGGCGCGCTGACGATCCGCCAGCAGGTGTTCCGCCCCGTCGTCGGGCTGGACCCGTACTCCACGCCGCTGGAGGGCGTCTACCTGTGCTCGGCGGCGACCCCGCCGGGCGGGGGCGTGCACGGGATGTGCGGGTACCACGCCGCGTCCCGGGCCCTCACCGACCTGGCCCGGCGCCGCCGCGCCCGGGGCTGACGGCCCCCGCGCCGTCGCGGTCCGGGTCGGGGGCGGGGTCGGTCAGGCGTGCCGGCCGCGGGCCAGCAGTTCCAGCAGGTAGGCGCCGTAACCGCTCTTGACCACGGCGCGGCCGCGGTCGGCCAGTTCGTCGTCGGTGAGCCACCCGTTGCGCCAGGCGACCTCCTCGGGGCAGCCGATCTTCAGCCCCTGCCGCGCCTCGAGGGTGCTCACGTAGTTCCCGGCCGCCAGCATCTGGTCGAAGGTCCCGGTGTCCAGCCACGCCGTCCCGCGGGGCAGGACCTCCACCGCGAGTTCCCCGCGGTCGAGGTAGGTGCGGTTCACGTCGGTGATCTCGAGTTCCCCGCGCGCGGAGGGTTCCAGCGACTCCGCGATCGCGACGACGTCGTTGTCGTAGAAGTACAGGCCGGGGACGGCGAAGTTGCTGCGGGGGTCCTGGGGTTTCTCCTCCAGGGACAGCGCGTTCCCCGCGTCGTCGAACTCCACGACGCCGTAGGCGGTGGGGTCGCTGACCCAGTACGCGAAGATCGCGCCACCGGTCAGGCCGTCGAACCGGCGGAGCTGGTTGCCCAGGCCGGGGCCGTAGAAGATGTTGTCCCCCAGCACCAGTCCGACGCTGTCCCCGCCGATGAACTCCCGGCCGATGACGAAGGCCTGCGCCAGGCCGTCGGGGGAGGGCTGGACGGCCCACTGCAGGTTCACGCCGAACTGCGAACCGTCGCCCAGCAGCCGCCGGAAACCCTCGGCGTCGTGGGGCGTGGTGATGACCAGCACGTCGCGGATCCCCGCCAGCATCAGGGTGGACAGCGGGTAGTAGATCATCGGTTTGTCGTAGACCGGGACGAGCTGCTTGCTGATGCCCCGGGTGATCGGGTGCAGCCGGGTGCCGGATCCACCGGCGAGGATGATTCCGCGCATGACACCGTAGTATGTCGCCCCATGAGACTCCTGGTCACGGGTGGTGCAGGTTTCATCGGCAGTCACTACGTCCGCTCGGCCCTGACGGGGGTGCACGGGGCCACGGGGATCGATTCGCTCGTGGTGCTCGACAAGCTCACCTACGCCGGGAACCCGCGGAACCTGGACCCGGTGGCGGACGACCCGCGGTTGCGGCTGGTCGAGGCGGACATCACCGACGCCCCCGCGGTGGACGCGCTGGTGGCCGAGGCCGACGTCGTGGTGCACTTCGCGGCCGAGAGCCACGTCGACCGCTCCATCGACGGCGCGGCGGGTTTCGTGCGCACGAACGTCGTGGGGACGCAGGTCCTGCTCGACGCGGCCGTGCGGCACGGCGTGACCAAGTTCGTGCACGTCTCCACCGACGAGGTGTACGGCACGATCCCGGAGGGTTCCTGGCCCGAGGACCACCCGCTGGAGCCGAACAGCCCCTACTCGGCCTCGAAGGCCGCCAGCGACCTGCTCGTGCGCTCGTTCCACCGCACGCACGGGTTGCCGGCGTGCATCACGCGCTGCTCGAACAACTACGGCCCGTACCAGTTCCCCGAGAAGGTCATCCCGCTGTTCGTCACGAACCTCATGCGCGGGGGGACGGTCCCGCTGTACGGGGACGGCCTCAACGTGCGCGACTGGCTGCACGTCGACGACCACTGCCGCGGCATCCAGCTCGTCGTGGACGGCGGCCGCCCCGGTGAGGTCTACAACATCGGCGGCGGCACGGAGCTGACGAACAAGGAGCTCACCGGCCGCATCCTGGAGGCGTTCGGCGTCGGCTGGGAGAGGGTCCGCGAGGTCGAGGACCGCAAGGGGCACGACCGCCGCTACTCCGTCGACATCTCGAAGATCTCCCGCGAGCTCGGCTACGCCCCGCAGCACTCCTTCGACGAGGGCCTGGCCGAGACCGTCCAGTGGTACCGCGACCACGAGGACTGGTGGCAGCCGCTGCTGAAGCGCGTCGCGACCGCCCGCTGAGGGAGCCCGCCACGGCGCCGGCCCGCACGTCGGTTCCCCCCCGGGGGACCGACGTGCGGGCCGGCGTCGTCACGGCCCCGCTCACAGCGCCGGCGGCCGGGCGCTCACAGCGCCAGCGGGCGAGCGTCCTCGCGCAGGCAGACGCTGCTGCCCGCCGCCAGGTCCAGGTCGTCGAGGCGGACCTCGTCGGCCTCCCGGACCACCGCCAGCCCGCGGGTGCGCAGCATGCCCGCGATCTGCTCCTGGTGGTCGTCGACGTGCTCGGCGAACTCGGCGCGGCGGGGGATGAGGACGGGCAGCTTGCCGGCCTGCAGGGCCTCCAGCGCCACCCCCGTCCCGGCGTGCGCGATGACGAGGTCGGCCTCGCGCATCGCGGCCGACAGCTCCTGGGCGGGGACCGAGGGGCGGGCGTCGAGCACGGGCAGCCCGGTGGTGTCGGTGGTCCCGGTCTGCCACAGGACCTCCGCGCCGAGGTCCTGCAGGATCGGCGCGACGTGCTCCACGAGGCGGCGGAAGCCGTAGGTCCGCGACGTGCCCAGCGACACGACCACCTTGGAGACCTTGCGGCCCTCGGGCAGGCGGACGGGCTCCCAGCCGTCGAAGACCGAGCCGGCGTACTTCCACTTCTTGGAGGCCCAGGAGGCGTTCTGCGTGTAGAGCTCCACCCCGGGGATCTTCGACAGCAGGCGGCCGGACAGGCTGGGCCCGTGGGTGCGGGTGGCGCTCTCGATGTAGTAGCTGGGCTTGCCGTGCAGGCGCGCCTGCGGGAGCACCGAGACCGCGAGGCTGGAGCCGGTGCTGACCACGGCCGAGACGCGGTTGCGGCGGAACAGCGGGGAGGTGAGCACCGCGTTCTGCACCGCGGCCTTGAGGTCGCGCGTCGGCCCGGGCTTGACCCACGTCACGTCCTCGCCCTCGAGGAGCGACTCCGACTGGGGGGTCGGGACCGTGACCCACCGGAAGGTGTCGGCGATGGGCAGCCGCTTGGCGAGCGACTTCAGCTGGGCCAGGTGTCCGCCGTCATTGGCTACCAGGAGTGCAGTCATGGGGCGTCCTCAGGCTCGCGGCCGCCCGGATGGGCGAACCTGTAACGTGCCGCACCCTAGCGACTGCGGTCGGTGACCGCCAAGAGGAGTCCGTCACACTTCCGCCGTACCCGCCTCACCGAAACGGCTCCGTCACGAGACCGGAGCGTGATCCACAGCGTGGTCCAGGTGTGGTCCAGGGCGTGCCCGACGGGGTGTCCCGGGGCCTGCCGCGGGACCCTCAGACCCAGCTCGGCAGCCACATCCGCCGGCTCCAGGACTCGTACGGGATGACCTGCGCCGTGTACACCGGCCAGAAGAAGGCGAAGCACGCCACGCACAGCACGACGACGGTCCCGGCCACCGCGGCGCCCACGCGGCGCCGCAGCAGGGCCGACTCGACGCTCACCCCGCGCTGGAGCACCGCCGTGCTCGGGTCCGGCCCCAGCACCAGCCCCAGCAGGTGCACCACGGCCAGCACGACGAACGGGACGAGGACGACGGCGTAGAACGTGAAGATCGTCCGGTGCTGGTACTGGAACCACGGCAGGTACGCCCCGGCGTACCCGGCCAGGACCGCCCCGGCCCGCCAGTCGCGGGCGAAGGCCCAGCGCAGCAGCAGCACGGCCAGGGCCACCAGCCCCACCCACCACAGCACGGGGGTCCCCAGCGACGTGATCGCCTTGGAGCAGTTGTCGACCGGGCAGCCCTCCACCCCCTGGGCCTTGGCCTCGTAGAAGAAGGACGTCGGCCGGCCCTGCACCAGCCACGACCACGGGTTGGCCATGTACGGGTGCGGGGTGTCGAGCCCGACGTGGAAGGTGTACGCCTGCTGGTGGTAGTGCCACAGGCTGCGCAGGGCGTCGGGGACGACCGCGCCGACGCCGCGGGAGGGGTGCTGCGCCCCCCACTGCCGGTCCCAGCCGGCCTCGCTCGCGAACCAGCCCGCCCACGTCGCCACGTAGGTCACCACCGCCACCGGCACCAGCGCCGCGAAGGCGCCGATCCCGTCGCGCCAGACCGCCGCCGCGAACCACGGCCGCACCCCCACCGCCCGGCGCGCGCCCGCGTCCCACAGGAAGGTCATCAGCCCGAAGACGGCCAGCACGTAGACGCCCGACCACTTCACCCCGCAGGCCAGGCCCAGGCTGACCCCGGCCGCCAGCCGCCAGCCGCGGAAGCCGGTCCGCGGGCCCAGCCCCGCCGTGCCGTGGCGCGCCACGGCCACCGCCAGCCGTTCCCGGGCGTGGTCGCGGTCCACCAGCAGCAGCGCGAAGGCCACCAGCACCCACCACATGAGGAAGACGTCGAGCAGGCTCGTGCGGCTCTCGACGAAGTGCTGGCCCTCGAAGGCCAGCAGGACCGCGGCGGTGACCCCCAGCAGCGTGGAGCGGAACAGGCGCCGGGCCACGCGGCCGATGAGCAGGATCGACAGCGTCCCGACCAGGGCCGCCGAGAAGCGCCAGCCGAAGGAGGAGTCGGCCCCGAACAGCCACTCGCCGACGGCGATCATCCACTTGCCGACCGGGGGGTGGACGACGAAGTCGCCCGTGGTGCCGAACACGTCCGGCGTGCCCGCGGTGAACAACGCGTCCGGCTCGCTGATCGCGCCGTCGTTGCGCAGCTCCACGCCGTGCCGCAGCAGCGAGTACGCCTGCTTGACGTAGTAGGTCTCGTCGAAGACGAGCTGGTGGGGCCGCCCGAGGCCGAGGAAGCGCAGGAACCCGCCGATCGCGGTCACGACGAGCAGCGGGATCCAGCCGCGCCGCCAGGACTCCCCGGTGATCTCCGAGCTGCCGCCCAGCAACCGTTCCCGCACGTCCGCGACCCGGGTGGCCGGCGCCGCGGGCGTGCCCAGCGCGCTCACCCGGCGTTCCCCCGCGACAGCGCTCCGTACCCGGCCGGCTGGTCAGCGATCACCGCGCCATCGTAGGCGCGGCGGTCCGCCGCGGGCGTGCGGCACGATGACGCGCGTGGACCCCACGCGCGCGACCGGCCGGCTGGTGCTCGCCGGCACCCCCATCGGCAACGCCGGCGACGCCACCCGGCGGCTCCTGGACCTCCTGGAGACCGCCGACGTCGTCGCGGCCGAGGACACCCGGCGGCTGCACCGCCTCGCCGCCGCCCTGGAGGTCAGCCCCCGCGGGAAGGTCCTCAGCTACCACGAGCACAACGAGGCCGAGCGCACCCCCGAGCTCGTGGCGGCCGTCCGCGGCGGCGCGACCGTGGCGCTGGTCACCGACGCCGGCATGCCGTCGGTGTCCGACCCGGGGTACCGGCTCGTGCGCGGCTGCGTCGAGGCCGGCCTGCCCGTGACGGTCGTCCCCGGGCCCTCGGCGGTGCTGGCCGCGCTCGCGGTCTCGGGCCTGCCCAGCGACCGGTTCTCCTTCGAGGGGTTCGCCCCGCGCCGGCCGGGGGAGCGGCAGCGGGTGTTCGCCGCCCTCGCCGGGGACGCCCGCACGCTGATCTTCTTCGAGTCCCCCCACCGCACGGCCGCGACCCTGGAGGCCATGGCGCAGGCCTTCGGCGCGGACCGGCCGGCGGCGGTGTGCCGGGAGCTGACCAAGACCTACGAGGAGGTCGTGCGCGGCCCGCTGGGGGACCTGGTGGCCTGGGCCGGTGCCGGGGAGGTGCGCGGGGAGGTGTGCCTCGTGGTGCAGGGGTCCTCCGGGCGCCCGGCCCGCTCGACGGCCGAGCTCGTCGAGGAGGTCGCCGGCCTCGTCCGCGACGGGCACCGCATGAAGGACGCCGTGCGCGAGGTCGCCGGGCGCGAGGGCGTCCCGTCACGCGAGTTGTACGACGCCGTCACCCTGCGGCGCAACGGAGGGGATTCTGACGCCTCCCGCCGGTGACGGAGGGTAGCGTCACGGGGTTTCACCCGTTCGCCGTACCGGACCGGACGACACAGGTGACAGCGGCCCCCGACGAGACATCGAGGACACACCCGTCGTCGATGCCCGGAGGTCACCGTGAACCCCTCACGCACCCCCCGCTCCCAGCGCAGCACCGGTCCCGCCGCCCGCCTGACCGCCCGCCTGACCGCCCACCTGACCGCCACAGTGCTGGCCGTCGCGACCGTCGCGGCCGGCACGGTCGCGGCGTCCGCCCCGGCACAGGCCGCGTTCAACCCGTTCATGACCTACCAGGGCACCTCCGTCAACAACGCGCGCATCCCCGCGACCGTCGTGGACATCGCCACGAACACGAACGTGAAGTTCGACCGCGGCACGTACTACGTCGACGACGTCCTCAACGGGACCCTCGGGGCGGTCACGACCACCGGCGGCGTCTACACCGGCGACGGGGACGTCGACCTCACGGGCCACCTCGGCACCGTCAAGGTCGTCGCCAAGCTGTACAGCGGCAAGTACATGGTCCAGTCGGTCGTGAAGTACCTGCGCGCGGTCCCGCTGGAGACGACCGGGATCCCCGCCGGTTTCCCCACCGCGGACACCACCGGGGTCCCCGACGGCACGGTCCTGCAGCCCTCGACCGACCTCGACATCTGGGAACCCGGCGCGGTGCTGGACGGCCTGGACGTCCAGGGGTGCCTGACCGTGCACGTCCCCGGCGTGACCGTCCGCAACTCCCGGATCACCTGCCAGGACGCGACGCTGCGCGCGGTCGCCCTCACCGACGCCCCCGGTTTCGTCATGGAGGACTCCGAGATCGTCAGCGACGGGTCGGCCGAGGTGGCGATCGGCTGGAGCGGGTACACCCTGCGCCGGGTCGAGGTCCGCGGCACGCAGGACGGCCCCCGCCTGGGTGACGACGTGACGATCACCGACAGCTACGTGCACGACCTCGTGCGCGACCCCGCCGTCCACACCGACGCGCTGCAGTCGACCTCGGGTGCGCGGATCCTGGTGCGGCACAACACCCTCGACCCGCGCGTGCAGGGGTCGGAGGACTTCCTGAACTCCGCGGTCCAGCTCGGCACCGAGACCGGGGCCAAGCGGCTGGAGAGCGTGCGGTTCGAGCAGAACTTCTTCAACGGCGGCAGCTACTCCGTCAACGTGTCCTGCGCGGCCAACGTCCAGGACGTGGTCTTCGCCGACAACCAGTTCGGGCACGGGAACCGCTACGGGGCCGCGACGGCGCCGGCCGGGGTCACCTTCACGGGCAACCGGTGGTTCGACACCCAGCACGAGATCGCGGTGGCGCCCGCCGTCTGCTGAGCCGGGGCGGGACACCGCGGTGGTTGAGACCGGCAGGAGGTGGCACTGTCTCCCCCGTGGACGAACGGGTCGGGTGGCGGTACCTGGCCGCGAGCGCGGCGGGGTACCGCCTGGAGGCGCTGCGGTCGGCCGGGCGCGGCGTGCGCGCGGTGGTGGTGCCGGGGGTCCGGCCCCGCGACCTCGCCGGGCCCGGGGTCCGCTACCACCTCGTGGAACCGGCCCGGCGCGTGCGCCTGGCCGTCCCGGCCGAGTTCGACGTCGCCGACCGGTGGGCCGTCCGGCAGCGCGACGTCGGCGTCGTCCCCGAGCAGTTCGTCGCGGAGTTGCCCGGAGCAACTCTCACCGGACGTGAGGGTTGGGTGTTCCACCGCGGCCGGCTCGTCGAGGACCTGTGGCAGGAGGCGGGTTTCCCGGCGCGCACGATGCTGCCGGACCCCCGGTCCCTGCGGCCCCCCGAGCACCTGCCCGGCACGACCGTCACGCTGCTGTCGCCGTGGTCGCCGAACTACTACCACTGGACGGTCCAGGTCGTGCCCCGCGCGCTCGCCGCTCTGCGGGCCCTGCCCGGCGGCGTCCACGAGGTCGACCACTGGCTCGTCCCGGGCCGGGCCCCGGCGTTCGTGCCGCAGTGGCTCGACGCGCTGGGCGTCCCCCCCGACCGCCGGGTCGAGGTCACCGACCCCGGCGCGCACTTCGCCACCGACCGGCTCGTCGCCGCGAGCGTCCCCGGACGCAACCGGTGGGTCTCCCCGCAGGCCGTCGACCACGTGCGGGCCGCCGCGCCGGCCGTCGCGGTCCCCGCGACCGGCCGCCGGCTCGTCGTCCACCGCACCGGGGGGGAGCGCCGGGTCCTGCTCAACGCCGACGCCGTCCTCGCCGGCCTGGAGCAGCACGGGTTCGAGGTCGTCGACCCCGCCACCCTCACCCTCGCCGAGGAGGTCGAGACGTTCGCCGCGGCCGACGTCGTCGTGGGCGTCCACGGGGCGGGCCTGACGAACCTCGTCTTCACCCGCCCCGGCGCCGCCGTGGTCGAGCTGACGCCCCGAGCCCTGGTGTACCCGACGTTCGTCAAGCTGGCCCGGGCGGCGCGGGTGCGCCACCGGGCCGTGGTGGGCTCCGAACCGCGGCTGCCGTGGCCGCTGCGCTTCCCCGACGCGCGCGCCGACCTCGTCGTCGACGTGCCCCGGCTGCTGGACGTCGTGGGGGAGGAGCTGGACCGCTCGGCCGCCGGGCTGGCCGGCTGATCCGCCCGGGCGGCGCGGCGCGACGGTCGCTGCGACAGTGGGCGCGTGAGCACCCCCCCACCCGCCCGGGACGTCGCGGTCGTCGGCGGCACCCTGCTGCGCCTGACCCCGGACTGGGTCGGTCAGCGCGAGCACGGCACCGTCGTCGTGCGCGACGGCCGGATCGCCGCCGTCGGCGACGTCCCCGTCCCCGCCGGGATCCCCGTCCTCGACGCCACGGGCTGCCTCGTGCTGCCCGGGTTCGTCGACCCGCACACCCACCTCGGCGTCCACGCCGAGGGCGAGGGCTGGCACGGCGCCGACGTCAACGAGAAGGGCGAGCCCCGCGGGGCCCGGCTGCGCAGCTGGGACGGTGTCGACCCCTCCGACCGCGGCTTCGCCGACGCCCTGAGCACCGGGGTCACCACCGTCGCCGTGCTGCCCGGCTCGGCCAACGTCGTCGGCGGCCAGACGGCGGCGCTGAAGACGTGGGGGACGACGGTGGACGACATGCTCCTGCGGGCCCCGGTCGGGGTGAAGAGCGCGCTGGGGGAGAACCCGAAGAAGAACGCCGGCGGGCCCACGACGCGCATGGGCACGGCCGCCGCGCTGCGCGACGCCTTCGCCGCCGCGCAGCGGTTCGCGGCCCGCCCGCACGACGACGGGCTGCCGGCCGCGGGCGACGACCGCGACGCCGAGGTGCTGGCCCGCGTCCTGGCCGGTGAGCTCGTGTGGCACCAGCACGCCCACCGCGCCGACGACATCGCCACCGCCGTCCGCCTCGCCGACGAGTTCGGCTACCGGCTCGTCCTCAACCACGTCACCGAGGGCCACCTCGTCCTGGACCTGCTGCGGGAGCGGGGGCTGCCGGCCGTCGTCGGGCCGCTGCTGACCTCCCGCTCCAAGGTGGAGCTGCGCCACCGCTCCCTGGCCGTCCCCGGCCTGCTCGCCGGGGCCGGGCTGCGGGTCGCCCTCACCACCGACCACCCCGTCGTGCCGATCCAGTACCTGCCCGTCTCGGCGGCCTTCGCCGTCAAGGAGGGGCTCGACCGCGACGAGGCCCTGCGCGCCCTGACCCTCAACCCGGCCCGGATCCTCGGCCTGGACGACCGCGTCGGGTCGCTGGCCCCCGGCCTCGACGGCGACGTCGTGGTGTGGTCCGGGGACCCGCTCGACCTCATGTCCCGCGCGCTGCACGTCGTCCTGGACGGGCGGCCGGTGTACCGGTGGGACGCCGGCGGGGAGGTCGCCCGCCCCGACGGGTCCTGGGCGCCCCTGTGAGCCCGGCGGCGACCCTCAGTGCTCCACGGCCTTCTCCGCGCCGGCCCCGGTGAGGCTGCGCACCTCCATCTGCGCCGCGCGCCGCTCGCCGCCGCGCTCGCGGCCGGTGACCGAACCCAGCCACCCGAGCAGGAAGGCCAGCGGGATCGTCACCAGCCCGGGGTTCTCCAGCGGGAACCAGGAGAAGTCCACCGACGTGTCGCGGATCATCGACAGCGACGCGCCCGTCACCGGGTCGACCTTCCCGGACACCACGGGGGAGGAGGCGATGAGCACCAGGCAGGAGATCAGCCCGCCGTACATGCTCCACAGCGCCCCGCGGGTGGTGAACCGCGGCCAGAACAGCGAGTACAGGATCGTCGGCAGGTTCGCGCTGGCGGCCACGGCGAAGGCCAGGGCCACCAGGAACGCGACGTTCTGCCCGTTGGCGAAGATCCCCCCGACGATCGCCACGGCGCCGATGACGACGACGGTCAGGCGCGCCACCCGCACCTCCGAGGCCGGGTCGGCCTTGCCGCGCTTGATCACCGAGGCGTACACGTCGTGGGCGAAGGAGGCGCTGGCGGTGATGGCCAGCCCCGCCACGACGGCGAGGATGGTGGCGAAGGCGACGGCCGCGATGACCCCCAGCAGGACCGTCCCGCCCAGCTCGTACGCCAGCAGCGGGGCCGCGGAGTTCACCTTCCCGGGGGCGGCGAGGATGGCCTCCTTGCCCACCAGGGCGCCGGCGCCGTAGCCCAGCACCAGGGTGAACAGGTAGAAGAACCCGATGATCCAGATGGCCCACACGACGCTGCGGCGCGCCTCCCGGGACGAGGGCACCGTGTAGAAGCGCATGAGCACGTGCGGCAGGCCCGCCGTCCCCAGCACCAGGGCCAGCGACAGCGACAGGAAGTTCAGCCGCGACGTGCCGGTCGCGCCGTACTGCGCCCCCGGCCCCAGCAGCGCCTCACCGGCCGACCCGGGGGCGGCCACGGCCGCGCCGAGCAGGTCGGACAGGTTGAACCCGTACCGGGCCAGCACCCACACCGTCATGACCCCGGCCCCGGCGACGAGCAGGCACGCCTTGATGATCTGCACCCACGTGGTGCCCTTCATGCCGCCGACCAGGACGTACAGGATCATCAGCGTCCCCACGACCGCGATGACGACGTTCTGCCCCGCGGCGGAGTCGATCCCCAGCAGCAGCGCCACCAGCCCGCCGGCCCCGGCCATCTGGGCGAGCAGGTAGAAGAACGAGACGGCCAGCGTCGAGATCGCCGCGGCCAGCCGCACCGGCCGCTCGGCCAGCCGGAAGCTGAGGACGTCGGCCATGGTGAAGCGGCCGGTGTTGCGCAGCAGTTCGGCGACCAGCAGCAGCGCCACCAGCCAGGCCACGAGGAACCCGATGGAGTAGAGGAACCCGTCGTAGCCGTAGACCGCGATCGCCCCGGCGATGCCGAGGAAGCTCGCCGCCGACAGGTAGTCCCCGGCGATCGCGATGCCGTTCTGCGGCCCGGTGAAGGAGCGGCCCCCGGCGTAGAAGTCGGCGGCGGTGCGGTTGCCGCGGCTGGCGCGCAGCACGACCACCAGCGTCACCGCGACGAACACGACGAAGATGGCGATGTTGACGAGGGGTTCGCCGATGTCGGTCACCGCTGCACCTCCGTGCCGCGCGCGACGCGCTGCTCGACCTCGTGCCGCAGCGCGTCCGCGGCCGGGTCGAAGCGCCGGTTCGCCCACCGCACGTACACGGTGGTGATGGCGAAGGTGGAGACGAACTGGCCGAGGCCGAACAGCAGGCCCACGGTGATGTTGGAGCCGCCGACCCGGGTGCTCATGAACCCGTGCGCGTAGTCGGCGAGCAGGACGTAGACGGCGTACCAGACCAGGAACAGCGCGGCCAGGGGCAGGACGAACCGGCGGAACCGCCGGCGCAGGGCCTGGAACTCCGGGGAGGAGCGGACCTCTTCGTACGGGTCGTCCCCGGGAGCGGGAGCGGGCATCGGTGACCTCCTCGTCAGCGTGGTCCGAGGCTAACCCGCTTCCCGGTCCGCTTCCAGACACCGCACAGGCGCGTCGGGCCCGGACCGCAGGACGGCCCGGCGGTGGGCCCGGCGGTGGGCCCGGTGCTGGTCCCGGCGGTGAGTCGGCTGTGAGCCGGGCCACGCCCGGCACCCGCCGGGGTGCTGGTCCGTTGGGCAGCGCGTGAGCGAGAACGAGTTCCTGGCCGTCGTCAACGCCGGTGCGGGGTCCGCGCGCGCCAACGCCGTCGAGGCCGTCGTCGGTGAGCTGGGCCGCGCCGGGGACGTCGAGCTGCGCCGCACCCGCGGCACCGACGACCTGCGGGACGCGCTGCTGGGCGCCGACGGCCGCCGCCTCGTCCTGCTCGGCGGGGACGGGTCGCTGCACGCCGCCCTGCAGGTGCTGTGGGACGCCGGGAGGACCTGGGACGTGGGGCCGCTGGGCATCGTCCCCCTGGGGACCGGCAACGACCTGGCCCGTTCCCTGCGGCTGCCGCTGGACCCCGTCGCCGCCGCCCGCGTCGTCACCACCGGGCGCCCCCGCGGGCTGGAACTGCTCGTCGACTCCCACGGGCGCATCACCGTCAACACCGTCCACGCCGGCATCGGGGCCTCGGCCACGGCCAAGGCCCAGCGGCTGAAGAAGGGGCTGGGGGCGGGGGCCTACCCCGTCGGCGCGGTGTGGGCCGGCATCAGCGCCGGCCGGGGCTTCGCCCTGCGCGTCGAGGTCGACGGCCAGGTCGTGAACCCCGGCGACCGGCCCGTGCTCCTGGTCGGCATCGGCATCGGCGGCACCATCGGCGGGGGAGCGCCCCTCGTGCCCGGCGCCGACCCGCACGACGGCGTCGCCGACGTCGTCGTCAGCACCTCCACCGGCCCGCTGGCCCGCCTCGGGTTCGCCGCGGGCCTGCGCCGCGGCGTGCACGTCGAGCGCCAGGACGTCACGACCGCCACCGGGAAGGTCGTCGAGGTCCACGCCGAGCAGGGCACGTTCCGGCTGAACTCCGACGGGGAGGTCACCGGACCCCAGACGTCTGAGCGCTTCGAGATGCACCCGGACGTCTGGCAGGCCCTGTGCCCCTGACCGGGGCGGTGCGCTACCTCCGCATGACCCCGCGGGCCAGGCGGTTCCCGACGACCTGCCCCACCTGCACGATGACGATGATCGCGGCCACGGCGACGTAGATGATCCCGTAGTCGTACCGCTGCTTGCCGTACGTGATGGCGTAGTCGCCCAGCCCGCCGCCGCCGACCAGACCGGCCTGCGCCGTCATGTCGACGATCCCGACGAAGATGAACGTGTACCCCAGGATCAGCGGGCCCAGGCCCTCGGGGATCACGACGCCGACGAGGATCGCGATCCGCGAGGCCCCCACGGCGCGGGCCGCCTCGACGACACCGGGGTCCACGCTCACGAGCGACTGCTCGACGATGCGGGACACCGCGAACGCCGCCGCCAGCGAGATGGCGAACGTCACCGCCGTCGTCCCGATCGTCGTGCCCACCACCGCGATCTGCAGCGGCGTGATGGCGGCCAGGAAGATGATGAACGGGATGGGGCGCACCACGTTCACGACGAACCCGAGCAACCCGAACACGAACCGGTTGCCGAACAGGTTGCCCGGCCGGGTCGCGTACAGCGCCACCCCCAGGACCAGCCCCAGCACGCCGGAGCAGATCAGGGAGACGACCGCCATGAGCAGCGTCTGCCAGATGGCGTCGCGGAAGACGCCGAACGTCTCGAGGAAACCGCTGAAGTCCATCCTCAGTCCTCCTCGTCGGCGTGGACGCCGTCGGCCCGCAGCGCCTCGAGGGCGGCGTCGACGTTCCCCGTCAGCTCGTACGTCAGCGACCCGGTGCGGCGTTCGCGGATCTCCGACACCCCGCCGTAGACGAGTTCGGCCGTCGTGCCCGTGGTGCGGAACGCGGTGTCGATGCGCTGCTGCAGACCGGGTTCGTCGGTGATGCGGACGCTGACGATCCGGCCCGGGTGCTGGTGGCGCAACCGCGCCAGGGTGTCGGCCGACGGGCGGTCGTGGGTGGCGCTGCGCACGAACCGCTGCGCCGCCGCCGTCCGCGGGTCCGAGAACACGTCGTAGACGTCGCCGATCTCGACGAGCCTGCCGTCCTCCATGACCGCGACGCGGTCGGCGATCTGGCGCACGGCGTCCATCTCATGGGTGATGACGACGATCGTCACGCCCAGTTCGGCGTTGACCCGGCGCAGCAGCGACAGCACCTCGGTCGTGGTCTCGGGGTCCAGCGCGCTGGTGGCCTCGTCGGCCAGCAGCAGCGGGGGGTTCGTGGCCAGCGCCCGGGCGATGCCGACGCGCTGCTTCTGCCCGCCGGACAGCTGCTCGGGGTAGGAGTGCGCGCGGTCGAGCAGCCCGACGAAGTCGAGGAGCTCGGCGGTGCGCCGGTCGCGCTCGGCCTTGCCCACGCCCGCGACCTTCAGCGGGTAGGCGACGTTCCCGGCGACGGTCCGGGACCGGAAGAGGTTGAACTGCTGGAAGATCATCCCGATCTTCGAGCGGGCCGCCCGCAGTTCCCCCTCGGACAGCTTCGTCAGGTCCTGGCCGCCGACGAGGACGCTGCCCGACGTCGGCTTCTCCAGGGCGTTGAGCAGCCGGACCAGGGTGGACTTGCCGGCACCGGAGTACCCGATGACCGCGAGCACCTCACCGGTCCGCACCTCCAGCGAAACGGCGTCGACCGCCGCGACGGAGGACCCGTCGCGGCGGTCGAAGCGCTTGGAGACGTTCTCCAGGGTGATGAGCGCGGTCACTTGCCCTGGGCGGCCTTCGCGTCGGCCTCGACCTTCACCGTCTCCGCCTGCAGGTCCGCGGCGGGGGTGTCCTGCACGACCGCGCTGGGGTTGTCCTGCAGGAAGACCTCCTGCACGGCCGGGTCGTGCCACAGCGCGGCCAGGTCGAGGTAGGTCTCGTCGTCCACGTCGGCCTTGCGGGCGGCGAAGATGTTGACGTACGGCGCGGCCGCGGCGGCGGTCGGGTCGTCCTTGACGATGATGTTCTCGTCGGACAGCTTCGCGGCGGTCGCGTAGTTGTTGTTGACGATGGCGGCGGCGACCGACCCGGACTGCAGGGCGCTGGCGGTCTGGTCGGCGGCGACGGTGGTGACCTTCACCTTCGAGGACTCGATGTCGTTCGTCGTGGAGAACGCGGTGCCGCCGTCCTTCAGCGTGACCAGGCCGGCCTGCTGCAGCACGAGGAGGCCGCGGGCCTCGTTGATGGCGTCGTTGGGGATCGCGACCTGCGCGTCGGCGGGCAGCTCGGCGGCGGACTTCGCGGTGAGGGAGTACAGCGGCAGCGGGTACACGGCGGTCGCGCCGATGGGCTGCAGGTCGTCGTCCGCGGTGGCGTTGTAGTTCGCCAGGTACTGGATGTGCTGGAACTGGTTCAGGTCCAGCTCCCCCTGCGACAGCGCCGGGTTCGGCAGCGTGTAGTCGGAGAAGTTCACCAGCTCGACCGTCACGCCGAGCTTGGACTCGGCGAGCTCGGTGTAGGTCGTCCAGTACGGCAGCGACTTGTCGGCGACGCCGATCTTCACCGTCCTGGCCTCACCGCCGGAGGCCGAGGTGCTGGTGGAGTCGTCGCGGGTGCCCAGGACGATCGCGACGATCACGACGGCGATGACGACGACGGCGGCGATCAGGCCGTAGAGCAGGCCGCGGCGCTTGGGCTTGTCGGGCAGGGCGGGGGCGGTGGACACGAGGACACTCCGGTTGTCGTGCGGGCGGGCGCGCGGCTCGCAGCTGCCGTGATCGACGACGTCCGGCGATCCGCGCTTGCCGGACGGGATCGTCCGGCCAGGTCCTCACCTGGGGCACCCCGCCGCGGGGGAGGGTTGCCGGACAGCCAGCCAGGGCTTCTCGCTGTCACTCATGACCTGCCCGCACCTTAACACCGCCTGTCAGACAGCGGTAACGGTCACGGGTGCCGCAACGGGCCCCCGCCCGGGGGCCGCCGGGCGCTCAGCCCAGGACGTGGGGGAGGACGACGGCCTGGGCGGCGACGGTGCGCCCGTCGGTCGTCGTCACCGACGGGCTGCCGTGCAGCACGTACCCGTCGGCCAGGGCCGCGCTGACCTTCTCGCAGAAGGACCGGTCGTCGGGCCCGGTGAGGAGGCGGTAGGCGAGCTTGTCCGGGACGGTCTCGTCGCTCATGGCCGGAGGGTACCCCTGGCCGTCCGCAGGTCCAGGTACCCCAGCGCGGCGTCGGCCAGGGCGTCGCCGCGCCGTTCCGGCGAACCCGGTGACCACCGCTTCGCGTCGTACTCCGAGGCCGTGCGGCGCAACGCCTCCAGGCTCACGGCGAGCTCGGCGTCCAGGCGGGCGGCCAGCTCGGCCGGCGTCGGCGGCTCGCCCCGCAGCGCGGCCCCCTCCCCGGCGCGCAGCCGCTCCAGCACGTCCGCGTCGAGACCCTCCTCGCGCGTCCAGAACCGCACCGGGCGGTCGACGACGTGGTTCCACACGGGCACCTCGCCGGACCGGAAGAACAGCTGGGCCGGTCTCGTCGCCAGCCCCGAGGCGGCGAGCCAGTGCCCGGCCGCGGGCGGGCGGGTGCCGAAGGCGCACTCGCCCTCGCGGGCGTTGGTCACGAGGGCGACCCGGACCCCGGTGGCGTCGTCGACGTCGTCGGTCCGGGGCCCCAGCAGGGTCCCGAAGACCCACGCCTGGAAGACCCTCAGCCGGACGATCCCCTCGGGCTGGCGGCCCACGTGCGCGCAGCCGTCGGCGACGTCCTGCAGGGTCTTCAGGGCGGTGCTCCACTTCACAGGGGCAGTCTCGCGGAAGTTGCGACGGCAACGGCAGCGGGGCCTAAGCTTCCCCGGTGGATTCGACCGAACTGAGGGCCCTGCAGAAGCCGTTGAAGGACGCCTACCGGGAGGACCCCGCGCAGGCGCTGGTCCCGGCCCGGGCCGTGGCGGTGCTGGACGGCCAGTCCATCGGCGTCTCGGTCGACGGCTTCGCGGGCACCACCCGCGCCGGGCTGCACCCCGCCGCCGGCGGTGACGGCACCGAGGCGTGCTCGGCGGACATGCTGTGCGAGGCCGTGGCGGCCTGCGCCGGGGTGACGCTGCGCAGCGTCGCCACGGCGATGGGCGTGGAGCTGCGCAACGCCTCCGTCACGGTCGACGCGCACTGGGACGCCCGCGGCACCCTGGGCGTCGCGCGCGAGGTCCCCGTCGGCATCACCGACGTGACCATCACCTTCGACTTCTCCTCCGACGCCGACGAGGCGACCGAGGCCAAGATGGTCTCCCTGGCCGAGCGCTACTGCGTCATCGCCCAGACGCTGCAGACGCCGCCGAAGGTCAGCGTCCAGCGCGCCTGAACCCTCACGCCCGGGAGTCGTGCGACCGCGACTCCTGGGCGCGGACGGCGCCCCGGCCGAACACGGCCACGACGACGAAGCCGAGGGCGAAGGCCAGCAGCACGCCCAGGCCCGCGTACCCCCAGTCGCCGTCCCAGTACCCCGCGTCCTGCCCCGACGGCGGCACCCACGTCGCCAGCCCCAGCGGCTCGAAGAAGTACCCCTGCCAGGCCAGCCACGAGGCGTTGGCGTTCGACACCAGCCCCCAGCCGATCGCCGTCGCCCCGGCCATCGTCAGGACCGGCAGCCAGCGCACCGACCCGTAGCGGCCCCGCGCGTCGAGCAGCTCGTCCTCGGCGTAGCCGGCGCGCCGCGTCGCGAGGTCGGCCAGGAAGATGCCGGCCCACGCCGCGATCGGCACGCCCAGGGTGATGAGGAACCCCTGGAACGGGGTGAGGAAGTCCACCGAGAAGAACGCGATGTAGATCGCGCCGGCGACCATGAGGCACGCGTCGACGAGCACCGCCACCGGCCGGGGCACCCGCAGGCCCACGTTGAGCAGGGCCAGCCCCGAGGAGTAGATGTCCATGACCGCCCCGCCGACCAGGCCCAGGACGGCCACGACCGCGAACGGCACGAGGAACCACGTCGGCAGGATGTCGGTCAGCGCCCCCACCGGGTCGGCCGCCACGCGCGCGCTCAGGTCCGGCTGCGAGCCCACGACGAGCGCCCCGAAGACCAGCAGCACCGCCGGCCCCAGCGAGGACCCCAGCGTCGTCCACAGCACCACCCCGCCGCTGGAGGCGTCCCGCGGCAGGTAGCGGGAGTAGTCGGCCGCGGCGTTGGCCCAGCCCAGCCCGAACCCCGTCATGACCATGGTGAACGCGCCCACGACGGCCGCGGTGTCGCCGGCCGGGATCGCCGAGACCGTCCCCCAGTCGACCGAGCCGGCCGCGAAGGCGATGTACAGCACCGTCAGGACGGCGGTGACCACGGTGATCCAGCGCTGCATGCGCATGATGACCCGGAACCCCAGCGTGCCGCCCAGGACGATGAGCCCGACGACGATCACGAGGGCGACGAGCTTGGTGCCCGTGCCGCCGCCGGCGCCGAGCCGGCCCAGGACGGTGGCGGTGGCCAGGACGGCCACGGCGGCCAGGGACGTCTCCCAGCCCAGCGTCAGCAGCCACGACACCAGCGAGGGCAGCCGGTTCCCGTCCACCCCGAAGGCGGCGCGCGACAACGTCATCGTCGGCGCCGACCCGCGCTTGCCGGCGATGGCGACGAGCCCGACGACGACGTAGGACACGACGACACCGGCCACCGAGACGAGCGTCGCCTGCCAGAAGGAGATGCCGAAACCCAGCACGAAGGAGCCGTAGCTGACGGCCAGGACGGAGACGTTGGCGGCGAACCACGGCCAGAACAGGTCCCGGGGCCGGCCGTGCCGTTCGGCCTCGCTGACGGCGTTGACGCCGTTCAGCTCGACGTCGACACCGCCGACGCGCGTCCGGGGTGTCGTGGGGACCTCGCTCACGCCTGCTCCTCGGGGACGTGGCGGAACCGGGCCGCCGGGTGGTCGGCGGGCAGCCGGCGGCGGCCCGCACCGAAGATCGCTTCCCGCAGCGTAGAGCCTGCCGGGACGCTGCCGGGCTCACGCGCCAGACCGCGCCGGCGCAGCTCGGGCACGACGTGCTCGCAGAACTCCGCGTAGGAGCCGGGCACGACGAACGGGGTGAGGTTGAACCCGTCGACGCCGGTCCGCGCGGCGAGCTGCTCGACCTGGTCGGCGACGTCCACCGGGGAGCCGGTCAGGACGAACTCGCGCATCCCGAACCGCAGGAAGTCGGCCCGCGCCCGGGCCACCGTCTCCCCGGCGTAGCGCTCGACCTGCGTGCGCCCGCCCTCGGTGCGCAGGTCCGCGAAGCGGCCCGCGGGGTCCAGCGCGGCGAGGTCGATCCCCGTCATGGAGGCGAAGTAGGCGCGGGCGGCGTCCTCGTCGACCCACGACAGGTACTCCTCCAGGCGGCGCCGGGCGTGGTCGCGGTCGCGGCCGACGACGACGGTCAGCCCGGCCAGCGTCCGCAGCGAGGACGGGTCGCGCCCGTGGGCGGCGGCCCGGGCCCGCAGGTCCAGCACCTGGGCGTGCAGGGTGCCCGCGTCGCGGCCCTGCAGGAACACGACCTCGGCGTGGGTGGCGGCGAACTCCCGGCCCCGCGCGGAGGACCCGGCCTGGAAGAGGACCGGCGTGCGCTGCGGGGACGGCTCGACCTTGAAGTAGCCGTGCGAGGTGAACCAGCGCCCGTCGTGGTGCACGGGGTGGACGCGGGCGGGGTCGGCGTACCGGCGGGCGGCCTTGTCGGCCAGCACCGCACCGTCCTCCCAGCCGCCCTCGAACAGCCGGTAGCTCAGCTCCAGGTGCTCGTCGGCGACGTCGTAGCGCACGTCGTGCGGGGGCAGCCGCTCGCGGCCGTGCAGGTCGCTGACCACCGGTGAGCTCGTCGTCACCACGTTCCAGCCGATGCGCCCGCGCGTGAGGTGGTCCAGCGTCGCGAAGCGGCGCGCGTTGGGGTAGGGGCCCTCGAACGTCGTCGAGGACGTCACGGCGAAGCCCAGCCGCCGCGTCACCGTCGCCATCGCCGGGACCAGCAGCAGCGGGTCGTTCGTCGGCATCTCGACGGCCTGCTCGAACACGACGTCCGGCGTGCGGCCGCCCAGCACGGGGTAGCCGGGGGAGTCGGCGAGGAAGAGGACGTCGAAACCCCCCTCCTCCAGGAGGGTCGCCAGGCGCAGCCAGTGGTCGAGGTCCTTGTAGCGCAGCGTCTCCTGCTCGGGGTGCGCCCACAGGCCCTGGCTGGTCAGGTTCGGGCCGCTGACCTCGAACGCGGACAGCAGCAGCGGCCGGGGCGGGTCGCTCACGGCGCCGCCAGCCAGGCGGCCAGGGCGGTGCCGAACCGCTGCCGCGTCGCCGCGCTCACCCCCTCCACCCGCAGCCCGTTGCCGGCCAGCGCGGCGAGCTCGGTGTCGGGCAGCCCCCACACGTGCCGGGCCACGGCGTACTGGTCGGTCACGCCGCGGCCGAACCACAGCTGGTCGTCGGCGTTGAGGGTCACCCCGACGCCGGCGGCGTGCAGCTGCGGCGCCGGGTGCGAGGCCAGGTCCGGCACGATCCCCAGGGCGACGTTGGAGACCGGCGCGACGTCCAGCACGACGCCGGTCTCGACGAGCCGCTGCACGAACGCCGGGTCCTCCACCGAGCGGACGCCGTGCGCGATGCGGGTGGCCCCCAGGACGTCGACGGCCTCGGCGACGCACTCCCACCCGCCCGTCTGGCCCGCGTGCGCGACCACCGGCAGCCCCGCGGCCCGGGCGGTCGCGGCGCACGCGGCGAACCGCTCCAGCCCGGAGGGCTCGACGAAGCCCGCCGTCCCGAACGCGGTGACGCCGGCCCCGGCGAACTCGGCGGCGAGCGCGGCCAGCTGCGCCGCGACGGGCTCGTCCTGGTCGGTGTTGACGGTGACCAGGGCCCCCACCTCGACGCCGTGCCGGCGGCCCGCGGTGGTCAGGGCGTCCAGGACGACGCGCGTCACGTCGCGCAGCGTGCCCAGCCGGGGGGCGTACAGCTGCGGCTCGACGGCGGGCTCGAAGTAGAGGACGCCCTCGGCGGCCTCCTGCTCGACGAGGGCCTCGCACAGCCCCGCCAGGTCGTCCAGGTCGGACACCAGCGCCGGCACCCGGCCGTAGGCGTCGAAGAACTCCCAGACGTCGCGCCAGCCGTCCGGGCCCCCGGCCGCGCCCGGGCGCACGGGCAGGTCGACCTGCACCCCCCGGCGCCGGGCCAGGTCCAGCACGGCCCGGCGCGGGTACGAACCGTCGAGGTGCGCGTGCACGTGGGCCTTGGGCAGCTGGGCGAGGGGACGCACGCCGTCAACGTAGGCAGCACCGGCCCTCCCTGTCGCACAGGAGTCCCCTCTGAGAGCATCCACGGTGTGGATGGGCGCAACGGGCGGGGCGTGGGCGAGCTCGACGTGAGGTCGCTGCGCTACCTCCAGGCCGTCGCGCGCGACCGCAGCTTCACGACCGCCGCCGCCTCGCTGCAGATGTCGCAGCCGGCGCTGAGCCAGGCCGTGGCCCGGCTGGAGTCCCTCGTCGGCGGCCGCCTCGTGGTGCGCGACGCCCGCGGGGTCGCGCGCGAGGGCTCGGCGCTGACCCCCGCGGGGCAGGCGCTGCTCGCCGACGCCGGGCGCATCACCGAGCTGCTCGACCGGGCCCTGGTGCGGGCCCGGCGCGTCGCGGCCTCGGGGGAGCGGGAGCGGCTGACCGTCGGCATCGGCACCTCGACGCCGCGCTGGGTCTCCACGCGGCTGGTGGCCGACGCCCAGGAGAGCCCCGGGCTCGACGTCGTGCTGCGGCACGTGCGGTGGGGGCAGGAGGTCGCCGACCTCGTCGACGGCACCGTGGACGTCGTCTTCCTCCAGGTCCCGGCCGGGGCCGGGGCCGACCCGCGGGTGCGGGCCGTCGACGTGGCGCGGGTGCGGCGCGTGGCCGTCTTCGCCAGCGGCCACCGGCTGGCCCGGGAGCCGTCCCTGTCCATCGCCGACCTCGACGACGAGCCGATCGTCGACGCCGGCAGCGACCGGGAGGTGTGGCTGGTCGACCCGCGCCCGTCGGGGGCCGCGCCGCGGGCGGTGGGGCCGGCCGCGCGGACGGTGGAGGAGATGCTGGCGGTCGTGGCGACCGGCCGGGCGATGGCCATCACGTCCGAGGCCGTCGCCGCGGCGCACCGCTCCGACGACCTGGCCTACGTCGAGCTGCGCGACCTCGAACCGCTGCGCCTGCTGCTGGCCGGCCTGGCCGACGACGAGCGGCCGTCGGTGGCGGCGCTGCTCGAGTCGTTCTGAGCGGTCCGGGCCCGCACGGGGTCGGTGGGTACGATCGCGCGGTGCCAGCCCGCCCCGCGCCGCCGTCCACCCCCGCGCGCGCGTCGCTCGCCGACTCGGTGCACGCCTCGCTGCTGGCCTGGCTCATGGACGGCAACGCCGAGCCGGGGGAGTCGCTGAGCATCGACGGCCTGGCCCGGCTGCTGGGGGTGTCCCCGACCCCGGTGCGCGAGGCGATGGCGCGGATCGAGTCGACGGGCCTGGTGGAGCGGGTCGCCATGCGCGGCTACCGGGTGGCGGGCCTGCTCTCGCGCAGCGAGGTCGACCAGCTGATGGACGCGCGCGTGCTCCTGGAGTGCCACAACGTCTCCGCGGCGGCCGCGCACGCCGGGGACGACCTGCTGGACCGGCTGGCCGGGACGATGGAGCGCATGGCGCGGGCCCCCAAGGGGCCCTCGTTCCTCGACTACCAGGACTACCACCGGGCCGACAACGAGTTCCACCGGCTCGTCAACCACGCCGGCGGCAACCGCTTCCTGGCCGACGCCTTCGAGGGCCTGAACGGCCAGCTGCAGCGCTTCCGGCTCCGGCTCGTCCAGCGCGGGGTGACCGACGCGCAGCCGGCCATCACCGAGCACGGGGCCGTCGTGGACGCGCTGCGCGCGCGGGACGGGGCGGCGGCGGCCGCGCGCATGCGCGAGCACCTGGAGGCGGTGCGGCGCCGGGCCCTGGAGGACCGCGCCGCGGTGGGGCTCGACACCCCCGCCTGAGTTCCCCGCCGGAGCCGCCGGCCCGCCCGGTGGGGCCGGGGCCGGATCAGGTCGCCTTGACGCCAATATCCTATTGGATGTTAGGTTGCGCCCGCGGCGACGCCAGCCGCCCTCCCGTCCACGCGGACGGTCTCTGTGAACGACGACGTTGTCTGGAGAGCACGTGAGCAACCCCGCCCCGCCGGAAGCCGACCGCCTCGTCGACTCCGCCGTCCGCCGCACGGCCAAGCGGCTCATCCCGTTCCTGCTGCTGATGTACGTCATCGCGTTCCTCGACCGCAGCAACGTCGGGTTCGCCAAGGAGGAGCTCGAGGTCAGCATCGGCCTGTCGGCCGCCGCCTACGCCTTCGGCGCCGGGCTGTTCTTCGTGGGCTACGCCGTCTTCGAGGTGCCCAGCAACCTGATCATGCACAAGGTCGGCGCCCGCTGGTGGATGGCCCGGATCATGGTCACCTGGGGCCTCATCGCCACGGCCTTCATGTTCGTCCAGGGCGAGACGATGTTCTACGTCCTGCGGTTCCTGCTCGGCGTGGCCGAGGCCGGGTTCTTCCCCGGCGTCCTGCTCTACCTCACCTACTGGTTCCCCGAGAGCCGCCGCGCCTTCGCCACCGGGCTGTTCCAGATGGGCCTGCCCCTGGCCAACATCGTCGGCGGGCCCCTGTCCGGCGGGCTGCTGGAGATGGACGGGCTCGCGGGCCTGGCCGGGTACCAGTGGCTGTTCATGGTCGAGGGCCTGTTCGCCGTCGTCGTCGGCGTCGTCGCCGTGTTCGTCCTCACCGACCGCCCCGAGAAGGCCCGGTGGATGCCGGCCGAGGAGAAGGCCGCGCTCGCGGACCGCCTCGCCGCCGACGACGCCGCCCGCGGCGAGACCGGCGGCCACCTGGGCTGGGGCAAGGCGCTGCTCAACCCCCGCGTCCTGTACTTCTGCCTCGTCTGCCTGTGCATCCAGGCCGCCGTCTACGGGCTCACGTTCTTCCTGCCCACCCAGGTCTCGGCCATCACCGGCCGCGAGGTCGGGTTCACGGTGGGTCTGCTGACCTCCATCCCGTGGGCCTGCGCCCTGGTCACCATCGCGGTCGTGCCCCGCATCGTCGACCGCCACCGCCGCCACCGCGAGGTCGGCGCGGCGCTGCTCGTCCTGTCCGGCGCCGGGATCGCCGTCTCGGCCGTGGCCGGCAACGCCGTGCTCGCCATCGTGGCCCTGTGCGTGGCCGCCATCGGCTTCGTCACCTGCCAGCCGCTGTTCTGGACCCTGCCGACGCGCTACCTCAGCGGTGCCGCGCTGGCCGCCGGGTTCGGCCTCATCAACGGCCTCGGCAACCTCGGCGGCTTCATCGCCCCCAACATCCGCGTCTGGGCCGAGGAGACGTTCGACTCCACCACCGCCGGCCTGTTCGTCCTCGGCGGGATCGCCGTGCTCGGCGCGCTGCTGCTGCTGGGCACCAAGCTCATGAGCACCGCCCCGCAGGACGAGACCCGCCCCGCCGCGGCCGCCCGCTGACACCCCACCGCCCGCACCCGCCCGCACCCCAGGAGACCAGCATGGAGTTCCCCGCCCGCCGCACCGCCGTCGTCACCGGGGTCGGCGCCCCGCGAGGCATCGGCCGGGTCGTCGCCCGCCGCCTGGCGCGGGACGGCTGGAGCCTGGGCCTCGTCGACATCTCCGCCGACGGCGTGGCGGAGATCTCGCAGGAGCTGCGCGAGGCCGGGGCCGACGTCCACGGCGTCACCACCGACATCTCCTCCCCGGACTCGGTGGCGGCGGCGTTCGCCGAGTTCGACACCGCCCTGCCGCCCGTCGTGGGCCTGGTGAACCTCGCCGGGATCGCCAACCCGACGCCCCTGCTCGAGATCACCCTCGCCGAGTGGGACCGCACGATGGCCGTCAACGCCACCGGGTCGCTGCTCATGGTCCAGGCCGCCGCGCGCCGGATGGTCGAGGTCGGGGTGGGGCGCATCGTCAACACCTCCTCCATCACCGCCGTCGACGGCGGCGGGACGTTCTCCAAGACCGCCTACGCCGCGGCCAAGGCCGCCGTCCTGGGCCTGACCCGCGGCGCGGCGCGCGAGCTGGGTCCGCACGGCATCACCGCCAACGCGATCCTGCCCGGGCCGATCGACACCGACATCATGGGCGGCAAGCTCACCGACGAGCGCAAGGCGCAGATGTCGGAGGGCATCCCCGTGGGCCGCGTCGGCACCCCGGGCGACATCGCCGCGGTGGTCGCGTTCCTGCTGTCCGAGGAGGCCGGTTTCGTCAACGGCGTCAGCTACCAGGTCGACGGCGGCAAGCACATCAACTGAGGCCCCGCCCCGCCCGCGCGCCCGCGTCCCCCAGGGGGGCGCGGGCGTCGTGCTGCCACCGGGGCGCGCCGGGGCTCAGGCGGAGAACACGTACTCCGTCGTCGTGCGGAACTCCCCGCCCGGCCGCAGCACCGAGTCGCCCAGCTCCGCGAAGGACGGCTGGTTCACCGCGTCGGGCAGCAGCTGCGTCTCCAGGCACAGGGCGTCGCCCTGGCGGACGGGCCGGCCCTCCACGGTCCGCCAGGACCCGTCGAGGAAGTTGCCGGAGTACAGCTGCAGACCCGGCAGGTCCGTGCGCACCGTGACGGTCCGCCCCGAGCGGGGCCCGGTGACCGAGCCGACCTCCCGCAGCATCCCCGGCCCGTCCAGCACCAGGCAGTGGTCGTAGCCGCCGGCCCGCAGCAGCTGCTCGTCGGCCTCGCGCAGCCGGTCGCCGATCCGGGTGGGGGCCGAGAAGTCGAACGGGGTGCCGGCCGTCGCGGCGAGCTCCCCGGTGGGGATGAGGTCCGCGTCGACCGGCAGGTACCGGGAGGCGGCCAGCCGCACGACGTGGTCCTCCACGGACCCGGCCCCGTCGAGGGCGAAGTACGCGTGGTTCGTGAGGTTCACCGGGGTGGGGGCGTCGGTCGTCGCCGAGTGGTCCAGGCGCAGGACCACCGCGGAGCCCTCCGCGCGCAGCGAGTACGTGACGGCCGCCTCGAGCGTGCCGGGGAACCCCATGTCGCCGTCGGGGGAGCGCAGGGCGAACCGGACCCCCGGGACCCCGTCGACGTCCACCTCCGAGGCCGACCACACGCGCTGGTCGAAACCCTCCACCCCGCCGTGCAGCGCGTTGACGCCGTCGTTGAGCGGCACCCGGTGCTCGACCCCGTCGAGGGTGAACCGCCCGCCCGCGACGCGGTTCGCGACGCGGCCGACGACCGCCCCGGGGTAACCGGAGGCGTTCTCGTAGGCCGCGACGTCCGGCAGCGCGACGACCGCGTCGCCCAGGGCCCCCGCGGCGTCCGGCACGCGGACCTGCTGCAGCGTCGCCCCGCGGGTCAGCACGGCCGCGCTCGCGCCCGAGGGCAGCCGCAGCTCCCAGCGTTCCACCGGTTCCCCGCGGCGGGTCCGGCCGAAGGGGGAGCTGTGCACCGTCGCCGTCATGGGGCCGATCGTGCCCTACCCCTGCCCGCCGCCGACGCCAGGGGCACCCCGGCCCGGCCGGCCCTCAGGCCAGGCGCCAGTCGATCCCGTCCCCGCCGGCCTCGCGCAGCAGCGCGTCGACGCGGCTGAACGGGCGCGAGCCGAAGAACCCCCGCGAGGCCGACAGGGGGCTGGGGTGGACGCCGGCCACGACGGGCACCCCCTCCAGCAGCGGGGTGACCTGCTGGGCGTCCTTGCCCCACAGCAGCGCCACGAGGGGACCGCCGCGGGCCGCGAGCGCCCGCACGGCCGCGTCGGTCACGGCCTGCCACCCCAGCCGGCGGTGCGAGCCGGAGGCCCCGGCGCGCACGGTGAGGACGCGGTTGAGCAGCAGGACCCCCGCCTCGGTCCACGCCGTCAGGTCCCCGTGCGCGGGGGGCGCGACCCCGACGTCCTCGCGCAGCTCGCGGCCGATGTTCACCAGGCTGCGCGGCAGCGGCCGCACGTGCGGCTCGACGGCGAAGCTCAGCCCGATCGGGTGACCGGGGGTGGGGTAGGGGTCCTGGCCCACGAGCAGGACGCGGACCGCCTCGAAGGGCTGGCGGAAGGCGCGCAGGACCGCCTCCGGCGCGGGCAGCCACGGCTCGGTCTCCGCGGCCAGCGCGGCGGACAGCTGCTCCAGCTGCGCGCGCACCGGCAGCAGGGCCCGCGCCCACCCCGGGTCCAGGTCGTCCAGGCCCAGACCGGCCGGGTCCTGCGGGGTCTGCGGGAACCGTGGGGAGGGTGCGTCGGGAGTCACGCACGGGACGCTACCCAGCTCCCGAACGCCCCGCGACGCGCGGCGCGGGGTCGCCGGGAGTGTCGGTGGGCCCTCCTAGACTCGCCACGCAGCGGCCGGACGGGGCCGCGCCGAGAGGGGTGGGAGACGTGGAGCGGTCCGAGGCGACGGCGCGCACCGAGCGCGACCAGCACGGACGGGCGGGGGAGCTGCCCGAGGGGCTGAGCCGCCGGGACGCCGAGATCCTCGCCTTCGAGCGCCAGTGGTGGAAGTACGCCGGGGCCAAGGAGCAGGCCGTGCGGGAGCTGTTCGACCTCTCGCCCACGCGCTACTACCAGCTGCTCAACGCGCTCATCGACTCCCCGGCCGCCCTGGCCCACGACCCGATGCTCGTCAAGCGGCTGCGCCGGATGCGCTCCAGCCGGCAGCGGGCCCGCTCGGCCCGGCGCCTGGGCGTGCAGCCCTGAGCCGGGCCCGCCAGCTGGCCCCGCGCCGGGGCGCGCACCGCACCCGCCGCGGTCCGGCCGGCGTCGTGCTGGTCGTGCTGGCCTGGCTGCTGCTCGCGGCCGTGGTCGGCGCGGGGCTGGTCGTGGGTCTGCGCTCGCTGCTGGGCCCGCTCCTGGAGACGGTCCGCGGCGTCCTGTGAGCGTCCCGGGGCGCCCGCGTCGTGACCGTTTCGTGAAGACGCTGTTGGTCGAACCCTGTCCCACCAGCCCCTCCCCGCACTAACGTGGGCCCCGGTCGATCAGTTCGATGAGCACGTCCTCTGCTCGGGGAGCGCACGTCGGGCGTCGCTCACGGCCGCGTGGCCGCGGGCAGCGTGAGACCCGTGTCCGGCGCGCGCCGGAGGCGTCTTCCGCTCGCTGCACCACAGGAGAAGCAATGGCTCAGGGCACCGTGAAGTGGTTCAACGCCGAGAAGGGGTACGGGTTCATCACCGTCGACGACGGTGGCGCGGACGTGTTCGTGCACTACTCGGCCATCGTCGCGGACGGTTACCGCTCCCTCGAAGAGGGTCAGCGCGTCGAGTTCGAGGTGGGGCAGGGCCAGAAGGGCCCCCAGGCCGAGAGCGTGCGCGGCCTCTGACCGCCGGCCCGGGGTGGCGCCGCCGCCCCGGGCTCCCCGCCGCCCGCCCCGGGCCTACGCCGTCGAGCGCCCGCGCACGCGCAGGTGCCGGACCCCCGGGGTGCGGCCCGTGACGAGGACGACCTCGCCGGTCGCGGCGTCGTCGGCGCCCAGGTAGGTGTACTGCTCGCCGGGGTCGAAGCGCGCCGGCTGGTCGTGGCCGTCGCCCCCGCCGGGGCCCACGGCCGGCTGGTCGGTGCCCACGACGAGCTCGTCGGTGCCCACGGTGCAGCGCAGCTGCGCGCCGGTCAGCCGCCGGGTGCCGTCGGGTCCCTCCTGCACCCCCTCGAAGGTGCCGCCGGGGCGGAAGGTCAGTTCCAGGGCGAAGGACGTCGCCGCGCCGGTCGAGCGGATCGTCAGGTCCGCGCCGTCCGGCACGAGGCCGACCGTGATCTCGGTGGTGAGCTCCACCTCGTCGACGGCGCGGCGCTCGAAGGCCATGGCGGCGTGGAACCGGCCCTCGTCGCCGAGCGGGTAGGCCCCGTCCGGGGCCCGGTCGGCGGCCGCGAGCGGCTGGTAGTAGCCCGCGCGCAGGGACTGGCGCAGCACCAGGACGCCGCCGGGCCCGTGCTCCAGGACGGCGCTGCGGAAGGGGCCGAGGCCGAAGAACTCCGTCGACAGCCGCACGGACCGCAGCAGGGCCTCGCCGTGGCGCACCCGCAGGAACGTCGCCGAGTTCGCGGTGCCGGAGCGGACCGCGCGCACCGCGGGCTGGTCGCTGCCGCCGAAGACCGTCGTGCGGGTCCGTCCCCGGGCGCTGACGACCAGACCGGACGCGGGGTACGCGGCGGTGCCCTCCCACGCGAGCGCCGGCCCCGGCGGCAGGGGGGCGGCCAGACCCGGCCGCACCACCACCTCGGGCAGGTCCCGGCGGCCGTCCACGCCCCGCGACCGCAGCGTCCGCGCCGCGGCCGCGAAGTCGGGGCGGTCCTCCTCCAGGGCGAGCCGCCGGTAGTGCAGCAGGAACGGGCCGCCGGGGTGGCCGGGGGTGCGCTGGTCCTGGCGGCGGGAGTGCACCGACTCGACGTCCCCGTCGGGGTCCAGCAGGGGCAGGAACGCCTCGAGGTTGCGGCGCACCGGGTCCAGCAGGTCGGGGCGGTCCAGCACGTCGGCCAGGACCAGGAGCGAGGGGTTGGTGACGGCGGCGGCGTACAGGGGGCTGCGCTCGGAGTACATGCCGTCCGGCTGGAGGTCGACGCCCTCGGCCAGCCACTGCTCGACGCGGGGGCGGACGGCCTCGGGCGTCCCGAGCAGGGCGCCGAGCCGGGCCAGGGCGCTGGACAGCTCCCAGCGGTGGTTGGGCGTGTGCACCCCGCCGGTCAGCAGCGGCGGCAGGGCCCGCTCGCCGACGGCGCGCAACCCCGCGACGACGTCCGCGAGCGCCGGTTCGCGGGCCGCGACCTGCGCGGTCAGGCACAGGTCGTTCACGGTGAAGGCGGTGTCCGGCGGGGAGGCCAGGTTGGTGCTGTCGAACAGGCCGGTCGCGGTCTGCGCCGCGGCGAGCTGGGCCAGCACTCGGTCCGCGACCTCGAGCAGCGCCAGGTCGTGGTGGTGGGCCGAGGCGGGGTGGTGGAAGGCGGTGACGAGCGCCTTCAGGCGCGCGGTCGTCTCCCGGTGCGCGAGGGGGCTGAGCGCCGGGGCCCGGCCGGCCAGCAGGACCGCCACGCCGCGGTCCAGGTCGGCGGCGAGGGCGCGGGTGAAGGGCTCGTCCACGGCGTCGGCGGCGGAGGGGTGCACGGCTGCGTCCTGGGGGAGGGAGGGGGCGCCGGCGGGGGCGGGCACCTGCTCGGCGGGGCGACGGTGCGCCACCAGCGGCGACGCTAGCGTGCGGTTGACCTGACGTGAAGCCGTCCGGTCCGCGACGGCTCGGCGCCTCGACCGGTGAACCCCCACCGGACACCTCCCGCGAACTGCCGGCCCGACGACGGGTGGGGGACGGCTGAGGACCGGGGGACGAGGACGTCGACACCTGAGCCCCACCCGCACGAGCCGGCGTCCCGTCCTCCGCGGCCCCCTCGCCGCGGCCACCGCCGGTACCACCCGGACCGCCTGCGAGGTAGAGGGATCGGCCGCCGGTGGCGAGGGCGCGACGAGGAGCACCTCCCGGCTGTCGGCGCCACCCCGGCCGCGCTGCAGGAGTTCGTCGACCTCGACGACGACGTCGTCACGCCCGGGTCGGTGTGGACCTCCGGCGCCGACCCGGACGCGCCGCTCGAGAGCGGCCACGTCGTGGCCTTCGACGACGGCGACCCCGAGGACGCGGCGCGGCCGCCTGCCTCGACGGGTCGAGGGGGAGCTGTCGACCTTCGTCCGGTCGTCCTGCTGGTGGTCGTCCAGCCGGTCCTCCAGCGCTGCGTCGTGGACGCCGACCTCGACGCCGGGCTCGAGGACCGAGCCGCCGGCGGGGGTCCGCCGCGGGCGAACGGCCCCGGCGGGGGGTTTGCACTCGTGGGGGGAGAGTGCCAACATTGGCGTTGGCACTCTCGAGTCGAGAGTGACAGCACCTCGACCCGGGAGCGAAGCTCCTAGGCCGGTGCGGTGAGGTCCGCAGGTGCCGGGGGACGTGACCCCGGGGCCCGGGGACCGTCCGTCGCGGGCGCCGCGCCAGCCACCCACGCCCGTTCTTCTGGGAGGAACACCAGGCATGAGCAAGATCATCGCCTTCGACGAAGAGGCTCGTCGCGGCCTCGAGCGCGGGATGAACCAGCTCGCTGACGCCGTCAAGGTGACGCTGGGGCCCAAGGGCCGCAACGTCGTCCTGGAGAAGAAGTGGGGCGCCCCCACGATCACCAACGACGGTGTCTCCATCGCCAAGGAGATCGAGCTCGAGGACCCCTACGAGAAGATCGGGGCCGAGCTCGTCAAGGAAGTCGCGAAGAAGACGGACGACGTGGCCGGCGACGGCACCACGACCGCCACCGTCCTGGCCCAGGCGCTGGTGCGCGAGGGTCTGCGCAACGTGGCCGCGGGTGCGAACCCGATGGGCCTCAAGCGCGGCATCGAGAAGGCCGTCGAGGCCGTGACCGAGCAGCTGCTCGGCGCCGCCAAGGAGGTCACCACCAAGGAGCAGATCGCGGCCACCGCCGGGATCTCCGCCGGTGACGCCTCCATCGGCGAGCTCATCGCCGAGGCGCTCGACAAGGTCGGCAAGGAAGGTGTCATCACCGTCGAGGAGAGCAACACCTTCGGGCTCGAGCTCGAGCTCACCGAGGGCATGCGCTTCGACAAGGGCTACATCTCCCCCTACTTCGTCACCGACGCCGAGCGTCAGGAGACGGAGCTCGAGGACCCGTACATCCTCATCCTCAACTCCAAGATCTCCACGGTGAAGGACCTGCTCCCGCTGTTGGAGAAGGTCATGCAGTCGGGCAAGCCGCTCGTCATCGTCGCCGAGGACGTCGAGGGCGAAGCCCTCGCGACCCTGGTCGTCAACAAGATCCGCGGCACCTTCAAGTCCGTCGCCGTCAAGGCCCCGGGCTTCGGCGACCGCCGCAAGGCCATGCTCGGCGACATCGCCATCCTCACCGGTGGCCAGGTCATCTCCGAGGAGGTCGGCCTCAAGCTCGACACCGCTGACCTCGACCTGCTGGGCCGCGCCCGCAAGGTCGTCGTCACCAAGGACGAGACCACGATCGTCGAGGGTGCCGGCGACGCCGACGCCATCGCCGGCCGCGTGGGCCAGATCCGCGCCGAGATCGAGCGCAGCGACTCCGACTACGACCGCGAGAAGCTCCAGGAGCGCCTCGCCAAGCTCGCCGGCGGCGTGGCCGTCATCAAGGCGGGTGCGGCGACCGAGGTCGAGCTGAAGGAGCGCAAGCACCGCATCGAGGACGCCGTCCGCAACGCGAAGGCCGCCGTCGAGGAGGGCATCGTCGCCGGTGGTGGCGTCGCCCTCATCCAGGCCGGCGTGCTCGCCTTCGAGAAGCTCGACCTGACCGGTGACGAGGCCACGGGCGCGAACATCGTCAAGGTCGCCGTCGAGGCCCCGCTCAAGCAGATCGCGGTCAACGCCGGTCTCGAGGGTGGCGTCGTGGCGGAGAAGGTCCGCAACCTGCCCACCGGTCACGGCCTCAACGCCGCCACCGGCGAGTACGTGGACCTGCTCGACGCGGGCATCAACGACCCGGTCAAGGTGACGCGCTCCGCGCTGCAGAACGCCGCCTCCATCGCGGCGCTGTTCCTCACCACCGAGGCCGTCATCGCCGACAAGCCGGAGAAGGCCGCTGCGGCCCCGGCCGGCGACGGCGGCATGGGCGGCATGGACTTCTGATCCACGCCTGACCCGCACCACCGCACCACCCGCGAGGGCGGTCCTCCCCGGAGGGCCGCCCTCGTGGCGTTCGGCGCCCCGTTCCGCGCTCCCGTTCCCCGCTCCCGTTCCCCGCTCGAAGCACGGTTCGGGCCCTCCCGAGCGCGTCGGGAGGGCCCGAACCGTGCTTCGAGCGGGGAACGGCGGCGGGGCCTCAGACGACGGCGTCGCGCCGCACGTCGAGGAAGGGCACCTCGGCGTCCTCGAACCGCCGCTCCAGGGCGTCCAGGCCGTGCTCCAGCAGGAACCCGCGCTCGCTCTCGTGCACCGGGACGGCCTGCAGCCAGTGCACGTCCAGCCCCGGCTCCAGGGGGTACCGCGACAGGTGCGCGAAGTTGCCCGGGGCGGTGAACAGCAGGTGCTCGGTGCGCCCGCCGAGCAGGTCCGCGACGATCCCGGGGAAGACCGTCCCCGGCGACAGCGCCCACGGCTCGCCGATCGCGGCGAACGCCGACGCCACGAGCAGGCCCGTGGCCAGCCGCCGCTCGACGTCCTGCAGCACCGTCACCAGCTCCACGCGCACGTCGGTACCGGCCACGACGTTGGGGTAGCGGTGCATCGACAGCGTCGAGACGGACGTGCACCCCGGCGCCGGGGCGTCCTCGGCGGTCAGGACGTCCAGCAGCAGCGTCTCGTCGCGGCTGAGGAAGTCCTCGATCTCGGGCCGGCCGTCGGGCACGAGCTGCTCGCCGACGAACCGGGCCATGCGGACCTCGGCGTCGGTGGGCGGGTCGAACGCCCCCATCAGGCGGCCACCCGCCCCACGGGCACCGCGGACTCCCGCGCCAGCCCCGTCACCGGGTCCGCGAGCGCCGCGACGGCCCCGTGCAGCTCCGGGGCGATCCACGTGTCGCGGCCCGCGAGGGCGTCGAGCACGAACCGGGGGTGGGCGGTGAGGCGCTCGGCGAGGTGGAACCCGGCCTCGCGGGTCGTCTCGGCGAGGTCGTCGATCTGCGGCCAGGGGCGCTCGGGGTTGACGTGGTCGGGGGTCAGCGGCGAGACCCCGCCCCAGTCGTCGACGCCGGCGTCGAGCAGCTGACGGCGCTGGGCGGCGTCGGACAGGTTGGGCGGGGCCTGCAGCGAGACCCCCGGGCCCAGCAGCAGCCGGGCCACGGCCAGGGTGGCGACGTACTCGGGGTGCTCGAGGTCGGCCTCGCCGCGCATCGCGGTGTCGTCCTTGGCGCGGAAGTTCTGCACGATGACCTCCTGCACGCCGCCGGACTCGGCCGCCACGTCCCGGATCGCCAGGAGGGAGTCGACGCGCTCGGCGTACGTCTCGCCGATGCCGACGAGGACCCCGGTCGTGAAGGGGACCCGGGCGCGGCCGGCGTCGCGCAGCACCTGCAGCCGCAGGTCGGGGTCCTTGTCGGGGGAGCCGTGGTGGACCTGGCCCGGTTCGAGCCACAGCCGCTTCGACGTGGTCTCCAGCATCATCCCCATCGAGGGGGCCAGGGGCCGGGAGGTGAGCAGCGCCTCGTGCGACATGACCCCGGGGTTCAGGTGCGGCAGCAGGCCGGTCTCGTCCAGGACGCGGCGGGCCAGGTGCTGGACGTAGTCCAGGGTCGAGGCGAAGCCCCGCTCGGTCAGCCAGGTGCGGGCCTGCGACCAGCGGTCCTCGGGGGCGTCGCCGAGGGTGAACAGGGCCTCCTTGCACCCGGCGGCGGCGCCGTCGCGGGCGATGGCCAGCACCTCGTCCTCGGACAGGTACGCCGCGGGCAGCCGGCCCGGGACGGTCGCGAACGTGCAGTAGTGGCAGCGGTCGCGGCACAGCCGAGTGATCGGGACGAACACCTTGCGCGAGTAGGTGATCACCCCCGGGTGCCCGGCCCGGGCCAGGGCCTGGTCGCGGACGGGGCGGGCCAGGGCGCACAGCTGCTCCAGGGCGTCCCCGCGGGCGTGCAGGAGCACCTCGGCGTCGCGGCGGCCCAGGTCGCCCGCGCGGGCCGCGGCCAGCGCCGCGGCGACCGCCTCCGGTCCCGGGGCGGTCTCGGCGGGCGCCGCGTGGCGGCGGCGGGGGGTCGGCAGGGTGGTGCTCACGTGCTCCTCCGGTGGGTGGTCAGCAGGGACGTCCGGCGCACGGCGCCAGCAGGTCCGGGGGCACGGCCTGGCGGGTGCGGGGCCCCACGCCCAGGCCGAGGGCGGCCGCCAGGTCGGCCAGGGTGTCGACGTCGCGGCGCAGCGAGGGCACCGGCGCGGTCAGCGCGCGGGCCCCGGCCTGCAGGTGGTGACGGGCCGAGTCGGGCCCGAAGCGGTGCGGGACGTCCCCGCCCACCTCGGCCAGCAGCACGCTGCCCGTCCCCTCGGTGTCGGTGACCAGCGCCGGGCCGGGCACGCCCAGCGCCTCCTCCAGCGCCGTCGCCAGGTCCCGCGGGCGCAGCGCCGGCACGTCGCCGAGCAGCACGGCCGTCGGGCCCCGCTCCAGGCTCGCCAGGCCCGCGTCGACGGCGCGGGCCAGCCCGGGGCGGCCGGGGGAGACCGTGACGGCCCCGGCGGCCCGGGCCGAGCGCAGCACGACGGGGTCGTCGCTGACGCACACCACGAGCCCGACCCCGGGCGTGGCCAGGCAGGCGGCCAGGCAGTCCAGGGCCATCGCCAGGGCCAGGCCCCGCCGCTGGTCCGGCGGCAGCGCCAGCCGCGTCTTCGCCTCGTCCCCGCCCTTGACCGGGACGACGATCCGCCAGCCGCTCACGTGCGTCACCGGGGGAGTCTCCCCCACGACCGCCGCGCCCGGAACACCTACCCTGCTCCCGTGCAGACCGGTGAGCAGGACCAGGGGCGCCTGACCGCGCCCGCCCGGCGCGTCGTGCGCACCGCGGTGGGCCCCGAGACTCTCGACGTCGCCGAGCACGCGCGGCTGGTCGGCGACGCCGCCGCGGGGGCGGTGGTGACGTTCGCCGGGGTGGTGCGCGACCACGACCACGGCCGGGGGGTGCGGGAGCTGGAGTACGTGGGGCACCCCGGCGCGGCCGGGGTCCTGGCCGCCGTGGTCGCCGAGGTGACCGCCGGGGCCGACGTCGACGCGGTCGCCGTCAGCCACCGGCTCGGGCACCTGGCGATCGGCGACGTGGCGCTCGCGGTGGCGGTCTCGGCCGCCCACCGCGGGGAGGCCTTCGCCGCGTGCGCCCGGCTCGTCGACGAGGTCAAGGACCGGCTGCCGGTGTGGAAGCACCAGCACTTCACCGACGGCACCTCCGAGTGGGTCGCCTGCCCCTGAGGGTTAGCCTCGGGCGGTGCCCGACGCTCTCCCCGAGGCCCTGGCCGTGGCCGCCTCGGACCCCCACCGGCTGACCGACGCGCAGGCGGTGAGCCTGCTGGCCGCCGACGGCGCGGACCTGGAGCGGCTCGCCGCGACCGCCGACGAGCTGCGCCGCGCCCGCACGGGGGACGACGTCACGTTCGTGGTGAACCGCAACCTCGACGGGACGCGCGTGGGCGCCGACCTCGCCCACGTCCGCGAGCTCGTCGCCGAGGCCGTCGCCCTGGGGGCCACCGAGGTCTGCGTGCAGGGCGAGCTGCCCGCCGCGGCCGGGCCCGAGGGCTACCTGGACCTGGTGCGGGCCGTCGCCTCCGCCGGGCCGGGGGTGCACCTGCACGCCTTCCGGGTGCCGGAGGTGCTCGACGCGGCGCGCCGGCGCGGGTCGGGCGTGCGCGAGTTCCTCGCCGCGGCCCGCGCGGCGGGGCTGGGGTCGGTCCCGGGCACCGCGGCCAAGGTCCTGGACGACGACGTGCGCACCGCGCTCAACGGCGGCGTCCCCGACCTGCCGGTCGCGCGGTGGGTGCAGGTGCTGCGCACGGCCCACGAGGTCGGGCTCACCTCCACCTCCACGCTCGTGCACGGCGGGCCGGAGACCCCCGCCCAGCAGGTCGCGCACCTGCGCCTCCTGGCCGCCCTCGCCCGCGAGACGGGCGGGATCACCGAGTTCATCGCGATGCCCTCGCCCCTGCGGGCCCCGTCCCCGCGCGCGACGCGGGCCCTGCACGCCGTGGCCCGGCTGCTGCTGGACGGCGCGGTCGACCACGTGCAGGCGGCCTGGCCCCGGCACGAGCCGGCCCTCGTGGCGCAGCTGCTGCGCGGCGGGGCCGACGACCTGGGCGGGCTGCTCCTGGACGGCGCCCTGGACCCGGCCGCGGGCCAGGAGGCCGGGAACACCCTGACCCCGCGGGCCGCGGCGGCGCTCGCGGGGGGCAGGCCGCTGCGGCAGCGCACGACCCGGTACGGCGTGCCGGCGCGGGCGTGAGCGCACCCGTCCCCGAGGCCGCGCCGGTCCTCGACGTCGCGGTCGTGGGCGCGGGGTTCGCCGGGCTCGGCGCGGCGATCCGGCTGCACCGCCGGGGCCGGGACAGCTTCGTCGTCCTGGAACGCGCCGGGGAGGTCGGCGGGACGTGGCGGGACAACACCTACCCGGGGGTGGCGTGCGACGTCCCCTCGCACCTGTACTCGTTCTCCTTCGCCCCCGACCCCGGCTGGTCGCGGGTCTTCGCCCCCGGGGCGGAGATCCAGCGGTACCTGCGCGGGTGCGCCCGCGAGGTCGCCGACCACCTGCGGCTGGGCTGCGAGGTGCTGCGGGCGCGGTGGTCGCCGGCGGGGTGGTGGGAGCTGGCGACGTCGACGGGGCCGGTGCGGGCGCGGGTCCTGGTCCTGGCCGCGGGCCGGCTCACCGAGCCGCGGGTGCCCGACGTGCCGGGGCTGGCCGACTTCGCCGGGCCGGTGCTCCACACCGCCCGCTGGGACCACGCGGTGGCGCTGGAGGGGTTACGGGTGGGGGTGGTCGGCACGGGGGCCTCGGCCGTGCAGGTCGTGCCCGAGCTGGCCGGCCGGGCCGCGCACGTCAGCGTGTTCCAGCGCAGCCCCGCGTGGGTCGTCCCGCGCGGGGACCGCGCCTTCAGCGCGGGCGAACGGGCCCGGCACGCCGGGGACCCCGCCGTGGTCGCGGCGTCGCGCTCGCGCACGTTCGCGGAGATGGAGCAGGGGCTGCGGGCCCGCCGGATGGACCGCGACGCGCTGGAGTCGTTGCGGCGCACGGCGCTGGACCACCTGGCGGCGCAGGTGCCCGACCCGGCTCTGCGGGCGGCGCTGACGCCGGACTACGAGATCGGCTGCAAGCGCGTGCTGCTGTCGGACACGTTCTACCCGGCGCTGCTCCGCCCCGACGTCCAGCTGGTGCCCTCGGCGGTGCGCAGCGCCGGGCCGGGGTCGGTGACGGCGCGGGACGGTTCGGTGCACCGGCTGGACGCCCTCGTGCTGGCCACGGGTTTCCACTCCACCGTCCAGCCGTACGCGGCGCGCGTGCACGGCCGCGACGGGACGACGCTGGCGCAGGCGTGGGCCGGGGGGATGGTGTCGCACGCCTCGACCGTCGTGCACGGTTTCCCGAACCTGTTCGTGCTCGACGGCCCGAACGCGAGCCTGGGGCACAACTCGGCGATCCACGTGATCGAGAGCCAGATCGGGTACCTGCTGGGGGCGCTGGACCACCTGGCGGGCGGGGTCGGTCCGCTGGAGGTGAGCGCGGCGGCGCAGCGGCGCTACACCGCTGAGATCGACGCCGCGGCGGGGGAGTCGGTGTGGCTGCGGGGCGGGTGCTCGAGCTGGTACGTGGACCGGCGCAGCGGGCGGCTGACGCTGCTGTGGCCCGATACGGCCACGGAGTTCCGCCGCCGCAACGGGACGTTCGACCCCGCGCCCTTCTTGTAGGACAAGTAACTCGACTCGTACGATGAGTGCCGTGGACAGCATCCGGTACGTGGAACTCTCGACCGCCACCCTGCCGCTGGCGACACCCGTCAGCGACGCCAAGGTGCTCACCGGCCGCCAGCGCCCGATGACCGAGATCGTGTTCCTCTTCGCCCGGATCCGCACCGAGCAGGGTTTCGAGGGGCTGGGTTTCAGCTACTCCAAGCGCGCCGGCGGACCCGCCCAGTACGCCCACGCCCGCGAGGTCGCCGCCGGCCTGCTGGGCGAGGACCCCAACGACATCGCGAAGGTCTACACCAAGCTGCTCTGGTCGGGGGCCTCCGTGGGCCGCAGCGGGGTGGCGACCCAGGCCCTCGCGGCCCTCGACATCGCCCTGTACGACCTGAAGGCCAAGCGCGCCGGGCTGCCGCTGGCCAAGCTCCTGGGCGCCCACCGCGACTCGGTGCGCACCTACAACACCTCCGGGGGTTTCCTGCACGCCCCGCTGGAGGAGGTGCTCGCCCGCGCCGACGAGTCCCTGGCCGCCGGCATCGGCGGCATCAAGGTCAAGGTGGGCCAGCCCGACCGGCGCGAGGACCTGCGCCGCGTCAGCGCCGTCCGCGAGCACCTCGGACCCGACGTCCCGCTCATGGTCGACGCCAACCAGCAGTGGGACCGCACCTCGGCGCTGCGGATGGGCCGCGCGTTCGAGGAGTTCGGCCTCGTCTGGATCGAGGAACCCCTCGACGCCTACGACGCCGTCGGGCACGCCGACCTCGCCCGCGCCCTCGACACCCCGATCGCGACGGGGGAGATGCTGTCCAGCGTCAGCGAGCACCTGGCCCTCGTCGAGCACCGCTCGGCCGACGTCATCCAGCCCGACGCCCCCCGCATCGGCGGCATCACCCCCTTCCTGCGGCTGGCCGCCATCGCCGACCAGGCCGGGCTGGACCTCGCCCCCCACTTCGCCATGGAGATCCACCTGCACCTGGCCGCGACCTACCCCCGCGAGCCGTGGGTCGAGCACTTCGAGTGGCTCAACCCGCTGTTCGAGGAACGCCTCGAGACGGTCGACGGCCGGATGGTCGTGCCCGACCGCCCCGGCCTGGGTTTCACCCTCACCGACCAGGCGCGCGCCTGGACCACCGACTCCGTCGCCTTCGGCGTCGCGTGAGCGCCCCGACCACCCGGACCCAGGCCCTCGTCGACGTCCTGCGCGCGCGGATCGTCGAGGGCGAGCTCGTCTCCGGCCAGGCCGTGCCGTCCGAGAGCGACCTCGTCGCCGAGTTCGGCGTCTCGCGCACCGTCGTGCGCGAGGCGATGTCCCGCCTGCAGGCCGCCGGGCTCGTGGAGACTTTGCGCGGCAAGGGGTCCTTCGTGCTGGCCCGGCCCAGCGACAGGACCTTCGACGTCGACGTCAGCGGCCTGCGCTCGGCGGCCGGGCGCACCGAGCTGCTGGAGTTCCGCCTGGCGGTGGAGACCGAGGCCGCGGCGCTGGCCGCGGCCCGGCACGACGACGCCCGGCTCGCGGCGCTGCACCGGGCCGCGGAGGGGTTCGCCGACGCCGCCGACCGCCCCACCGACGCCGTCGGGGCCGACTTCCGGTTCCACGTGGCGGTCGCGGCCGCCTCCGAGAACCGCTACCTGCTGGAGGTGTTGCAGACGCTGGGGGAGCCGATGATCGCGATGCCGGCGGGCCGGCTGCGCAGCGGGTCCGGCGGCGTGTCGGACGTCGTGGCCGAGCACCGGGCCGTCGTGGCGGCCGTCGCCCGCCGCGACGCCGAGACGGCGCGGGCCGCCATGCGGGTCCACCTGGCGAACTCCATCGCGCGGCTCGCCCGCCGCTGACCCCTCGCTAACCCCCCGCGAAGGGGGGCAGGACGTCGAGGGTCGTGCCGTCGGCGAGCCGGTCCTCGCGGCGGGCGGCGACCCCGTCGACGAGGAAGCTGCACGCGGTCAGGACGCGGGCCAGCGCCGGGTCGCGGGCGCCGAGCTCGTCGACGAGCTCGCCGAGGGTGCTCGCCGGGGCGACGAGGACCTGCTCGGACTCGTGACCGGCGGCCGCGGCGGCGCCGGCGAAGAACCGCACCGTCAGCTGCACGGGGACGTCCACCTCCTGTCCACTCCTGGGGGCGCTCATCCGCCGATGGCGCTCATGGGCCGGGTGGGGTGCAGGAACCCCGGGTCGTCGATGTCGTGGCCGGGCAGCTTGCCCCACATCGCCGCCCGCCACGTCGCGGCCAGGGTCGCGTCGTCGGCCCCGCCGCGCAGGGCCGTGCGCAGGTCGGTCTCCGAGGTGGAGAACAGGCAGGTGCGGACCTGGCCGTCGGCGGTCAGCCGGGTCCGGTCGCAGTCGCCGCAGAAGGGGCGCGTCACCGAGGCGATGATCCCCACGTCGCCCCGGCGCCCGCCCGCGGCGTCCAGCACGTCCCAGGTCTCCGCCGGCGCCGACCCGCGCGCCGTGCCCGGGCGCGGGACGAGGGTGAACTCCTCCTGCAGCGCGGCCAGGACCTCCTCGGCCGTCACCATCTGCGCGCGGTCCCACGTGCCGTGCGGGTCCAGCGGCATCTGCTCGATGAACCGCAGCCGGTACCCCGCCTCCAGGGCCCAGCGCAGCAGGTCGGCCGCCTCGTCGTCGTTCGTCCCGCGCAGCAGCACGGCGTTGACCTTCACCGGGGCCAGGCCGGCCGCGGTGGCCGCCGCCAGGCCGGCCAGGACGTCGGCGTGCCGGTCCCGGCGGGTGATGCCGGCGAAGCGGTCCGCGCGCAGCGTGTCCAGCGAGACGTTGACGCGGGTCAGACCCGCGGCGGCCAGGGCGGGCGCCCGCCGCTCCAGCCCGATGCCGTTGGTCGTCAGGGAGGTGCGCACGGGGTCGCCCCCGTCGGTCCGCAGCCGGGAGACCGCCGCCACGACGTCCTCCAGCCCCTTGCGCAGCAACGGCTCGCCGCCGGTGAAGCGCACCTCGTGCACGCCGAGGTCGCGGACGGCGACCTCGATGAGCCGGACGACCTCGGCGTCGGACAGCACGTCGTCGGAGGCCAGCCAGGGCAGGCCCTCGGGGGGCATGCAGTAGTGGCAGCGCAGGTTGCAGCGGTCGGTCAGCGACACCCGCAGGTCCCGGGCCACCCGGCCGTGGCGGTCGCGCAGGGGCCCGGTGGTGAAGCGCGGGTCAGCGGGACCCGCCGACGGCGGGGCGCTGCGCACCCGCGGGACACCCAGATCGACCGTCGTCACCGGCCCAGGGTAGGCCGCGGGACCGGCCGGTCCCGCCCGCAGGGCGATCAGTATCGGTTTGGTCACTTTCCGCGATTCGCGCCGAAAGTTGGTCAAGAGCGGGTCACGTCCGCTAAAGTGAACTCCAGATGAACAGGAGGTGGCACATGGCCAACATCGGAACGAAGTCCACTCAGCAGACGAGCACCAAGCCCGCCGTGCACTGGGTGACGGTCCGGGACGCGTCCGGCCGCCCGCACCTGGAGATGCGCTGGAGCATCGCCGGGGCGCACGCGCCGCTGTCCCGAGCCGCCTGACCCCACCCCCACCGCCGGAGGCCCCACGCTCCCGCGTGGGGCCTCCGGCGCTCCCGGGGTCAGCCGGCGAACATGCGGGCGTTGGCCGCCTCGACGTCGGCGTACTGCCGGCCCGCCTGCGCCAGCGCCCGCTGGATCTCCTCCAGCGTCGTGCGCACCCGGTCCTGGGTCTGCCGCCACTGCGCCGACAGGTGCTGGAACCCGCTGGCCGCCTGCCCCTTCCAGCACGACTCCAGGTCCAGCAGGTGGCGCATCATGCCGTCCACCTCGGCGGCGAGGTTGCCCGCCGACGTGGCCACGGCCGCGCTGGCCTGCTCCACCCGCGCGCTGTCGACCTCGAACCTGCTCATGGGATCCTCTCCTCCCCGCGGCGGTCCGCGGTCCCGTGGCCGGCCCGGTGGCCGCCCCCGGGGGAGAAGCTAGGTCGGCGCACGAGCGGAGGACGGATGCTGTCCACAGGGCCCGGTGGTCCGGGGGCCCCCGGCCGCCCTGTGCACGCGGGGACGGCGGCGGCGTGACCGTCCTGGTGGACACCGCGCGCATCCCCGCGCACGGACGGTGGTGGGCGCACCTGGCCAGCGACACCTCCAGCGCCGAGCTGCACGCCTTCGCCGACCTGCTCGGCGTCCCGCGCCGCGCCTTCGAGGGCGACCACTACGACGTGCCCGTCGAGCGCATCCCCGAGGCCGTCGCCCTCGGCGCCGAGCTCGTCACCACCCGCGAACTGCTCGCCCGCGTCCGCGCGGCGGGGCTCCGCACGCCCAAGCGGCGGGGCGAGAAGGTGCTGTCCACCGCCGTCGTCGACGGTCACCGCGTCGACGTCGTCCGCTCCGCGGGCGTCCCCGCCCCCCACGGCGAGCACCGCGTCGCCCGCCTCGTCGGGGGTCGCCTCGACCTCACCGACGACGGCGACCTGCCCCGGGTGGCGCACCCCGGTGCCGTCCCCGGTGTCCAGCCCGGTGTCGTCGCGGGGTTCCGGCGGCGCTGGACCCGCACCCCGGCGGGCCTGACCCTGCACCACGACGGCGTCGTGCTCCTCGCCGACCGGTTCCCCGGCCGCCTCCCGGACCGCTGGTGGACCCCCCTGCTGCACCCCGGTTGACCCGCCCCGCTCATCCCCCCGTCCTCCCCGTCCCCCTGAGTTCCCGCTCTTCGCACGGTTCGGGCCCTCGCCGGCCGTCCGGGAGGGCCCGAACCGTGCGAAGAGCCCCCGCCGGGCGGCCGGCGAGGGCTCTTCGCGTGCGTTGGGCGGGACTGGGGAGCGGGACTGGGGAGCGGGAGCGGGGCTGAGGGGCGGGGGGCGGGTCAGCCCTCCGAGCGGGCGGTGAGCGTCGCCTTCAGCGTCTGCTGCGCGCCGTCGCGCACGACCGTCAGCTCGACCGTGCTGCCCACGGCCTTGCCGCGGATCGTGGCGGTCAGCGACTCGTAGCCGTCGATGTTCACGCCGTCGACGGCCGTGATGACGTCCCCGGCCTCGACCCCGGCCTCCGCGGCGGGCGAGCCGTCGGTCACCGCGGCGACCTGCGCGCCCTCGCGGGTCACGTCCCCGACCGTGGCGGTCGCCGACGCCTCGGACATGCTGACCCCCAGCCACGCGTGCTGCGCCTTGCCGGAGGCGATGAGCTGGTCGGCGATCATCTTCACCTCGTTGGAGGGGATCGCGAAGCCCAGCCCGATGCTGCCGGACTGGCTCGAGGAGGACGACGAGCTCAGCGAGGCGATCGAGGAGTTCACCCCGATGACCTTCCCCGAGGAGTCCAGCAGCGCGCCGCCGGAGTTGCCCGGGTTGATGGCCGCGTCGGTCTGGATCGCGTTCGTCGCCGCGGTCTCACCCGTCGTCTGCTGCTGCTGCTGACCGCCGAACTGGCCGAAGGGGTCCTGCGACTGCGACTCGTCCTCCGCCGTCGTCAGCACCGGCCGGTCCAGGGCCGAGACGATGCCCGTCGTGGCGCTGCCGGACAGCCCCAGCGGGTTGCCCAGGGCCATGACGGCCTGCCCCGCCACCACGTCGTCGGAGTCGGCGAACGTGGCCGCCTTCAGGTCGCTCGGCGGGTCGGTGATCTGGATGACGGCCAGGTCGGTCGCGGCGTCGGTCCCCCTGACGGTCGCGGCGTACTCGCGGCCGTCGGACAGCGTCACCTTGATCGTCGCGCCGGAGCCCAGGCCCGAGACGACGTGGTTGTTCGTCACGACGCGACCGGAGGTGTCGTAGACGATGCCGGACCCCTCGGCCTCCCCGGACTGCCCCGTCACGGTCACCGAGACCACGCTCGGCGCGACCGCGCTCACGACGGCCTGCCAGTTCACGGTCGTCTCGCTGACGCCCTGGACCTGGCTGCTGCTGGAGCTGCTCGTCGTGGTGGCCGACCCCGTGCCGGTCTCCTGCCCGAACGCGCCCGTCAGGCCCGCGGTCAGCAGGCTCGCGGCGACGGTGCAGACCACCGCGACGCCGGCGACCCCCAGCCAGCCGGGGGAGCGGCGCGGCCCGCGACGGCCGCCGCCGCCCCCGCCGCCGCCCTCACCGCCGCCGCCGTGCGGCGGGGTGGGGCCACCGGGCGTGGTCCACGGGTCGTGCTGGGCGTACTGCCCCTGCGACTGGTCGGCGGGCCGGCCGTAGGGGCCCTGGTTCCAGTCCCACGGCTGCTGCGGCGCGGTGGCGCCGGTGTCGTCGTGGCCGTCGCCGCGGTGGTCGCGGGCGGTGGTGACCAGCCCGGACGAGGGGCGGCTGCCGTCGGGGGTGTGGCGCTCGTCGGGGCGGTTCATCCTTGCTCACCTCTGCGGGTCGGTCTGGGGCGGTCTTGCCGTACCCCCATTGACGGACACCACGCTGCAGGTGGACCTGGAGCCGGCTGGAACCTAGCTGTGAAACCCCGCGCTCCCGGTCCGGTCCTCGTCCGGGGTGCCGTCCAGGGTGTCGTCAGGGTCGTCGTCCGGGTCGTCGGCCACCGCCACGGGCTGCTCCCCGGCGCGGAACCGCACCCGGAACGTCGCCCCGCCCCCCTCGGTCGGCAGCACCGAGACCGTCCCGCCGTGCAGGTCGACGATGGTGGCCACGATCGCCAGCCCCAGCCCGGAACCGCCGCCGGTCCCGCGGCGGCGGGAGGAGTCGACGCGGTAGAAGCGCTCGAAGACCTTCTCGGCCTGGTCCGGGGTCAGGCCGGGCCCGTGGTCGCGGACCTCCACCACCGACTCCGGCCCCGAGGGCCCCTGCACCGGTCCCACGGCCACCTCGATCGGCGTCCCCGCCGGGGTGTGGTGCACGGCGTTGGCCAGCAGGTTCGTCAGCACCTGCCGCACCCCGGCGTCGTCGGCCAGCACCACCGCGGAGTTCGGGCCCACCCCCTCGTGCAGGCCGGTCAGCCGCACCGCGCGGTCCGGGGCCAGGGCCCGGGCGTCGTGGACGGCGTCGGAGGCCACCACCGCCAGGTCCACCGGCTCGCGCGCGGCCGTCCGGGCCCGCTGGGCCTCGTCGAGCCGGGCCAGCGCCAGCAGGTCCTCCACCAGCCGGCCCAGCCGCGTCGACTCGCCCTCGATGCGCCCCATGACGTGCGCGACGTCGGCCGGTTCGCGCACCGCGCCCTGCCGGTACAGCTCGGCGAACCCGCGGATCGCGGCCAGCGGGGTGCGCAGCTCGTGGCTGGCGTCGGCGACGAACCGGCGCATCTGCTCCTCCGAGCGCTGCTGGGCCCGGAACGAGGACTCGATCTGGGTCAGCATCGCGTTCAGCGCCGTCGACAGCCGCCCGATCTCCGTGCCGGCCGGGGCGCCCGGGACGCGGCGCGACAGGTCGCCGGCCGCGATGGCCGACGCCGTCTGCTCGATGTCGTCCAGCGGGCGGAAGCTGCGGCGGATCGCCAGGGCGGCGAAGAACCCGCCCAGCAGGATGGCGCCGGCGGCGACCAGGAGCGCGATCGAGCGGAAGTCGGAGATCGTGCGCGTCGCCCCCGACAGCGGCAGGGCCACCGCGAAGTTCAGCACCGTCGAGGAGCCCCCGATCCGGCCCTGGAAGAGCAGGACGCGCCACGGGTCCCCGCCCTCGTCGTCGGCGACGGTGAAGGGCCTGCCCGCGCGCGCCGACGCGTAGGCCGAGGTCAGCAGGGGCAGGTCCGGGCGGCTCGTGCAGTCCTGCGACCCGGTCCGCTCGCACGCCTCGATCGGGTTCGCGCCCTCGGCGTCGGCCACCTGGACGTAGTAGTCGGACAGCCACAGCGCCCGCGACTGCGTCTGGTTGAGGTTCGCGAAGGACGTCTCCACCGCGGCCTGCCCCTTGGACAGCAGCTCCTCGTCGACCTGGTCGCGCAGGTTGCGCTGCAGCAGCTGCAGCGACACCACGCTCGTGACGCTCATCGCCAGCACCAGCAGCACCACGACGATCACCAGCAGCCGCACCCGCAGCGGCAGCCGCGCCTCGGCGGCCAGCGCCCGCGCCCGCGCCGCCCGCAGCCGGTCGGCGACCCGGCTCATCCCACCGTCTGCGGCACGCGCAGCACGTACCCCACACCGCGCTTGGTGTGGATCAGCGGTTCCAGGCCCTCGGTGTCCAGCTTGCGGCGCAGGTAGGAGATGTAGGACTCCACGATCCCCGCCTCGCCGTTGAAGTCGTAGTCCCAGACGTGGTCCAGGATCTGCGCCTTCGACAGCACCCGGTTCGGGTTCAGCATGAGGTAGCGCAGCAGCTTGAACTCGGTGGGGGACAGCTCGACCTCCCGGCCGGCGCGCCGCACCTCGTGCGAGTCCTCCTCCAGCTCCAGGTCGTGGAACACCAGGCGGCCGGTGTCGGGACCGTCGGCCGCGCCGGTGCGGCGCAGCACCGCGCGGATGCGGGCCACGACCTCCTCCAGGCTGAACGGCTTGGTGACGTAGTCGTCACCGCCGACGGTCAGCCCGGCGACCTTGTCGGCCGTGTCGTCGCGCGCGGTGAGGAACAGCACCGGGACGGGACGGCCGCGCTCGCGCAGCTTGCGCGTCACGGTGAAGCCGTCGAGGTCGGGCAGCATGACGTCCAGGACGACCAGGTCGGGGCGGAAGTCCTCGGCGAGCTTGAGCGCCTCGGCCCCGTCGGCGGCCGAGGCGACCTCGAAGCCGGCGAAGCGCAGGCTCGTCGCCAGCAGCTCGCGGATGCTCGGCTCGTCGTCGACGACGAGCAGGCGCGCTTCCGGTGCGGAACTCGCAGATCTCACGCCGGCCAGTCTGCGCCCGGCGCCTGGGAGCACGCTGGGGACCCGCCCGGAACGGTGCGTGGGAACTGCGAAGATCGACCGTGTGAGGATCGGGGGGTGCTGCCCGCGTCCCCCGAGCCGCCCGCCGCCCTGCGCCGGGTCACCGCCACCCGCTACGTCCTGCCGCTGCGCGAGGGCGGCAGCATGCCGGGCCTGTGCGAGGCCGACGACCTCGGCACGTACGTCGTGAAGTTCCACGGCGCCGGGCAGGGCCGCCGGGTCCTGGTCGCCGAAGTGCTCGCCGCCGCGCTCGCCGGCGCCCTGGGCCTGGCGGTGCCCGAGCTCGTCGTCGCCGACGTCGACCCCGTCATCGGCCGCGGCGAACCCGACGAGGAGGTCCAGGACCTGCTGCTGCGCTCCCCGGGGGCCAACCTGGGGATGGACTTCCTGCCCGGGGCGCTGTCGTTCGACCCGGCCGTCGACCCCGTCGACCCCGCGTGGGCGGCGGCCGTGCTGTGGTTCGACGCCTTCGTCCTCAACGTCGACCGGTCCTGGCGCAACCCGAACTCGCTGTGGTGGGGCGGGCGGCCCTGGCTCATCGACCACGGGGCGGCCCTGTACTTCCACCACGACTGGCCGCGGGCGGCCGCCAGCGTCGACCGGCCGCTGCGGCACGCCGAGGACCACCTGCTGCTGCGCGCGGCCGCACCGCTGGACACCGTCGCCGACCGCTGCGCGGCCGTCCTGACCCCGCAGGTGCTGCGCGCCGCCGTCGAGGCGGTGCCGGCCGAGTGGGTCGAGGACGAACCGGGCTTCGAGGACGCCGGGGCCCTGCGGGGCGCCTACCTAGACTGGTTCACCGCCCGGCTGGCCGCGACCGGCTGGGTCGCCGACCTGGCCCGCACCCAGGCGGAGGCCACCCGTGGCTGAGCTGGACGTCTTCGAGTACGCCGTCGTGCGGGTCGTCCCGCGGGTTGACCGCGCCGAGTTCCTCAACGCCGGGGTCGTCCTGTGGTGCCGCGCCCGCGAGCACCTGCAGGCCCGCACCGCGCTGGACACCGCCCGGCTGCGCGCCCTGGGCGCCGACCTGGACGTCGAGGCCCTGACCCGGCACCTGCGGGCCCTGGAGGCCGTCTGCGCGGGGGACCCCGCCGCGGGCGCCGCGACGAGCGAGGCCAAGGGGGCCCGGTTCCGCTGGCTCGTCGCCCCGCGCTCGACCGTGCTGCAGACCTCGCCCGTGCACTGCGGGCTGACGGCCGACCCCGCCGCCGAGGTGACCCGGCTCCTGGAGGCGCTGGTGCTGCCCCTGCGCTGAGGCGGGCCCGTGGGGCAGGATCGGGCGCATGGCTCTGGACCCCGCGAACCCCTTCGCCGCCCCCAGCGAGCTGCCGTTCGCGGTGCCGCCCTTCGACCGCGTGCGCGTCGAGCACTACGCGCCGACCTTCGAGGCGGGCATGGCCGAGCACCGCGCCGAGCTCGACGCGCTGCTGGAGCGCGACCTGCCCGCCGCGCGGTTCCTCGACGCCCTGGAGTCGGCCGGGCAGCTGCTGGGCCGCGCCGAGGCGGTGTTCTTCAACCTCGTCGGCACCGACGCCGACGACGCGCTGCGCGCCGTCCAGGCCGAGTACTCCCCGCGGTTGTCGGCCCACCACGACGCCGTGCGCCTGGACCCCCGGCTCGTCGAGCGGGTCCGGGCGCTGCACGAGGACCCGCCCGCGGACCTGGACCCCGAGCAGCTGCGGCTGCTGGAGCGGCTGCACCGCGACGCCGCCCGCTCCGGGGCGCTGCTCGACGAGGCCGGGCAGTCCCGGCTGCGCGACCTCAACGAGGAGCTGTCCCGGCTGACCACGGCCTTCGACGTCGAGCTGCTCGCCGACACCAACGACCTCGCCGTCCGGTTCACCGACGCCGCCGAGCTGGAGGGCCTGTCGCCCGCGGAGCTGGCGCGGCTGGCCGACGGCGACGGCGAGGGGTACGTGGTCCCGCTCGTCCTGCCCACCGGTCAGCCCGTCCTGGAGTCGTTGCGGCGCAGGGACAGCCGCCGCCGCGTGCACGAGGCGTCGGTGCTGCGCGGCGGGCGCGGCGGCCCGCACGACACCCGCGCGACCCTCCAGCGGATCGCGGGTCTGCGCGCCGAGCGCGCCGCGCTGCTCGGCCACCCCGACCACGCCTCCTGGGTCGTGGCCGACGAGACCGCCGGCGACGTCGAGGCCGCCGCCGGGATGCTGCGCCGCCTGGCGCCCGCCGCCGTCGCCAACGCCCGCCGGGAGGAGGCCGAGCTCACCGAGCTGCTGCACGCCGACGGCTTCGACGGGCCGCTGGAACCGTGGGACTGGGCGTACTACGCCGGCCGGTTGCGCCGCGAGCGGTTCGCCGTCGACACCGACGCCCTCAAACCCTGGTTCGAGCTCGAACGGGTCCTCGTCGACGGCGTCTTCGCCACCGCCACCGCCCTGTACGGGCTGACGTTCACCGAACGCCCCGACGTGCCCGTGTTCTCCGCCGACGTGCGCGCCTTCGAGGTCGCCGACGAGTCCGGGCCGCTGGGCCTGTACCTGTTCGACCCCTACGCCCGCCCCTCCAAGCGCGGCGGGGCGTGGATGAGCTCGTTCGTCGAGCAGTCCCGGCTGCTGGGCACCCGGCCCGTCGTCGTCAACTGCCTCAACGTGCCCCGGCCCGCCCCCGGCGACCCGGCCCTGCTCACGGTCGACGAGGTCGAGACCCTCTTCCACGAGTTCGGCCACACCCTGCACGGGCTGCTGTCCGACGTGCACTTCCCCCGGTTCTCCGGCACGAGCGTCCCGCGCGACTTCGTCGAGTTCCCCTCCCAGGTCAACGAGTTCTGGGGTTTCGAGCCGGAGGTGCTCGCCGGGTACGCCCGCCACGTGGAGACCGGGGAACCGCTGCCGGAGCAGGAGGTCGCCAAGCTGCGCGCGGCCCGCGGGTACGGCCAGGGGTTCTCCACCACCGAGTACCTGGCCGCGGCCCTGCTCGACCAGGCCTGGCACCGCGTCGGCCCCGGCGCCCTCGACGGCGCCGAACCCGACGACGTCGGCCGCTTCGAGGCCGCCGCGCTCGCCGAGGCCGGGGTCGGGCTGGAGACCGTCCCGCCCCGCTACCGCAGCACCTACTTCCACCACGTCTTCGGCGGCGGGTACGCGGCGGCCTACTACTCCTACGTGTGGAGCGAGGTCCTCGACGCCGACACCGTCGAGTGGTTCGCCGAGAACGGCGGACTGCGCCGGGAGAACGGCGAGCACTTCCGCCGGACCGTCCTGGCGCGCGGGGGGTCGGTGGACCCGCTGGCCGCCTACCGGGAGTTCCGGGGCCGCGACGCGCGCCTGGAGCCGCTGCTGCGGCGGCGCGGCCTCGACGGCGTCTGACCCCGGAACCCCGGCGGGTCAGGCGGCGGGACCGCCGGGGTCCTCCACGCCCGTGCCGCGACCCTGCACCAGCACGTCGTCCCCCGCTCCGCCGAGCAGGCGGTCGGAGCCGTTGTCGCCGTTCAGGACGTCGTCCCCGGCGCCGCCGAGCAGGACGTCGTCGCCGCTGCCGCCGGAGACGCGGTCGTCCCCGTCCCCGCCGCAGAGCACGTCGTCGCCGTTGCCGCCGGTGATGACGTCGTCGCCACCGAGGCCGACGACGACGTCCCGGCCGCTCGTGCCGCGCAGGACGTCGTCCCCGGGGGTGCCGACGAGCGTGGGCGTCAGGCCCTGGCAGGTCGGCGGGGCCGGCGGCTGCAGCTCCAGGCCGAGCACCAGCGGGTCGTGGTCGCTGGAGCGGTACGGGTCGGCCGCGTACAGCGCCGGGTCACCGGCGTACTGGTAGGCGAACGACTCCACCGCGTTGATGTTCCAGTGCGTCACGCCCGTCACCTTCGCGGTGAGCTCGGCGGTGCCGAAGGCGTGGTCGAGGGAACCGGACAGCCCGTCGAAGACGTAGCTGTAGCGGCCCGGGTCGAACTGCGCCCCGAGGTCGGTCAGCCCCGCGTCGTGCAGCGCCACGACCGGGTCCTCCTGCGAGTAGGCGTTGAAGTCGCCCAGGGCCACCACGTCGGGGTCACCGCTGCTCTGCCGCAGCCGCTCGACGAACGCGGCCAGCGACGCCGCCTGCCGGGTGCGGTCGCCGTTCCACTGGCCCTGCCCGTCGCCGGCGTCGACGTTGTCGCCCGTCGGCGCCCCGGGGCTCTTGGACTTGAAGTGGTTCGCCACCACGGTGAGCACGTCACCCTCGGCGGTGGCGCGGAACGTCTGGGCGATCGGCTCGCGGGCGTTGGACCAGACGGTCTCGTCGACCAGGCCCACCGGGGCCCCGACCGGTTCGACGGCGTCGGTGCGGTAGACGATCCCGTTGCGGATGACGTCGCGGTCCACGGCGTACAGCTCGGCCGGCAGCGGCACGTACGCCCACACGTCCGAGCCCTCGGCCGCGTTGAGCCGCCGGACGAGGTCGGCCAGCGCCGTGTCCGCGTTCCCCGGGGTCAGGCCCGTGGAGTCGGTGTCCTCGATCTCCAGGAGGGTCACGACGTCGGCGCCCAGCCCGCGGACCGCCGGGACGATCTTGCCGGCCTGCTCGTCCAGCTCGGCCTGGTTCGCGGCCCCGCGCCCGGCGCCGCCGAAGGTGAGGAAGTAGTTCAAGACGTTGAACGCCCCGACCTGCAGGTCCCCGCCGACCGCGGCGGGCGCCTCGGGACGGGTGTCCTGCGGCGCGAGCAGGCCGTCGGCGGTGCCCTCGGCCGGGACGAGGCGCCACTCGTCGAAGCCGTACCCGAGCACGACCGGTTCGCGCAGCTGCGCCACGTCGCCCACGCGCACGGGGGAGTCCGGCGACAGGTACGGGCGGGCGGTGGCGCTGGTGCGGGCGCTGACCGCGTCGTCGAGCAGGACCCGGCGCTCGGCGTCGGCCGCGGCGAGCGCGACCGCCTCCGGGCTGCCCGGCCGGGCCAGCTCGGTGGGCTGGACCAGGAGCCCACCCTGCGACAGCGTCAGCTCCCCGTAGGAGGTCAGGGCGTACACCTCGCTGACGGTCAGCTCGTCGGCGGGGACCACGAGCACCCCCTCCAGCACCTCGCGCGCGGCGTCCCCGGCGGGCAGGTCGAGGACGGCCGGGGCGGGCAGGTCGGCCGCCGTCCCGTCCGCGCAGACCGCCACGGCGGCACCGGCGTCGACCTGGGTCTGGTCGTAGTACTCCTGCGCGGTCCCGGTGACGCTCACCGTGTCGCCCAGACCGACGGCGACGTCGCTGTGGACGAAGACGCCGTCGGAGGTGGTGGCGTCGCCGTCGCCGTCGGGGTCCTGGAGGTAGAAGCCCGACAGGCCCGGGGTGGCGCCCACGACGGTCCCGCGCACGGTGACCCGCTGCCCGGCCAGCGGCGTCGTCGCGCCGCTGCCCTGGACCTGGCCGACCTCGTGGGTGGGGGCGCTGTCGCAGGAACCCGACGGCTCCTGGCCGTCGCCGGCGGCGGCGGTGTTGAGCGCCCCCGGGCTGGCGGTGGCCGGGCCCGACCACACCAGGGCTCCGGAGGCGTCGACGGTGCGCTGCAGGGACTGCCCGACCGGGGTGGTGGCGCTCTCGGCGACGCCGACGTCGGTGCTGGTCAGCCCGGCGGCGGGACCGCCGACGGCGGTCAGGGGGCCCTCGTAGCTGAGGAACTCCAGCACCGCGCCGTCGGCGCCCACGAGGGCGACGCCGTCGGGGGAACCGTTCTGCACGCCGTTGGCGGGGTACTGGACCACCGCCACGGCGGGGGCGCCGGCCGGGGCCGTCACCGCGGGCAGGGCGTCGGTGTCGTACACCGCGCCGTTGCCGCCGTTGTAGAGCACGACCGACAGCCCCGCCGAGCTGGTGCCCGCGGGCAGCTGCACCTCGACGAACTCCCCGCTGTCGGTGCCGTCGTTGTCGTAGTGGAGCTCTGAGACGAAGGGGGTGGCCAGGGTGGCCGCCGAGGCCGGGAGCGCAGCGACGACGGGCAGGCCCAGGGCCGTCAGCGAGACGGCGGCGGCACCGACGGCGGCGCGCCGGGTGCAGGCACCCAGGCGGCCGGGGACGAGGAACATGCGGGTCCTTCCGGGAGTGACGACGGACGGTCGCACGCTAGGTGCGGTGTGTGACGTCACTGTGTCCGGGAGGTGAACCGGAATCGGGCGCGACCGGCCGGGGTTGGCGAGCAGTCGTGAAGACGATCGTCTACTCCCAGACCGGCCCCAGCTCCGTCCTGCGCCTGGTCGACCGCCCGCTGCCCGAACCCGGCCCCGGGGAGGTGCGGCTGCGCGTCGTCGTCTCCGGCGTCAACCCCACCGACTGGAAGTCCCGCTCCGGGGCCACCAGCAGCCTCGCGTTCCCCGAGGCCACCCCCAACCAGGACGGTGCGGGTGTCGTCGACGCCGTCGGCCCCGGCGTCGAGGACCTCGCCGTGGGCGACCGGGTGTGGACGTGCATGGCCGCGCAGGGCCGGCCCACCGGCACCGCCCAGGAGCACACCGTCCTGCCCGCCGACCGCGTCACCCGCCTGCCCGACGGGGTCTCCTTCGACGTCGGCGCCTCCCTCGGCGTGCCCGCCGTCACCGCCCACCGCGCCCTGACCGTCGCCGAGGACGGCCCGAGCCGGCTCGCGCCCGGCGCGCTCGCCGGCCGCACCGTCCTCGTCGCCGGGGGAGCCGGCGCGGTGGGCAACGCCGCGATCCAGCTCGCCCGCTGGGCCGGCGCGACCGTCGTCACCACCGTCAGCAGCCCCACGAAGGCCGACCTGGCGCGCGCCGCCGGCGCCCACCACGTCGTGAACTACCGCGAGGGCGACCCGGCCGCCGCGGTCCGCGAGGTCGCCCCCGACGGCGTCGACCTCGTCGTCGAGGTGGCCCCGGCGCAGAACGCCGCGCTCGACCTGCAGGTCGTGCGGCCCCGCGCCTCCATCGCCGTCTACGCCAACAACGGCGGCGACGAGGTGCGGCTCGACGTGCGCCCCAACATGGTGACCAACGCCCGGTGGCAGTTCATCCTCATGTACACGATGGGCGCGCAGGCCCTGGCCGCGGCGGCGCAGGACGTCACCGCCGCCCTGCGCGACGGGGCGTTCGGCGTCGGCGAGGAGCACGGCCTGCCGCTGACCCGCTTCGCCCTGGCGGACACCGCCGCCGCCCACGACGCCGTCGAGGACGGCGTCGTCGGCAAGGTCCTCATCGACGTCGGCTGACGCGCCCCCTGCCCGCGGGCCGGGCCCCGGCCCGCGGGCAGGTCGTCGGGGCAGCGTCCGTCAGGGGAGCACGCCGTCGGCGTCCGGGACCCCGCCGTCGATGTCGTCGGCGTCCACGATCCGGTAGGCGTACCCCTGCTCGGCCAGGAACCGCTGCCGGTGCGCGGCGAAGTCCTGGTCCTTGGTGTCGCGGGAGACGACCGTGTAGAAGCGCGCCGCGCCGTGGTCGCCCTTGGGGCGCAGGACCCGGCCCAGGCGCTGGGCCTCCTCCTGCCGCGACCCGAACGAGCCCGACACCTGGATGGCGACCTTCGCCTCCGGCAGGTCGATCGAGAAGTTCGCGACCTTGCTCACCACGAGCGTCGTGATCTCCCCGTGCCGGAACGCGTCGAACAGCCGCTGCCGCTCCTTGACGCTCGTGTCGCCCTTGATGACGGGGGCGTCCAGCCGGTCCCCGAGGTCGTCGAGCTGATCGATGTACTGGCCGATGACGAGCGTCGGCTGGCCCCGGTGCTGGGCGACGAGCTTCTCCACCACGCGGGACTTCGCGTCCGACGTCGAGCACAGCCGGTACTTCTCGTCGTCCTCGGCCGTGGCGTACGCCAGGCGCTCGGAGTCCGGCAGCGTCACGCGCACCTCGACGCAGTCGGCCGGGGCGATGTAGCCCTGCGCCTCGATGTCCTTCCACGGCGCGTCGTACCGCTTGGGGCCGATGAGGGAGAACACGTCGCCCTCGCGGCCGTCCTCGCGCACGAGCGTCGCCGTCAGCCCGAGGCGTCGGCGGGCCTGCAGGTCCGCGGTCATGCGGAAGATCGGCGCGGGCAGCAGGTGGACCTCGTCGTAGACGATGAGCCCCCAGTCGCGGGCGTCGAACAGCTCCAGGTGCGGGTAGACGCCCTTCCGCTTCGTCGTCACGACCTGGTACGTCGCGATCGTCACGGGGCGGATCTCCTTGCGGGCCCCGGAGTACTCGCCGATCTCGTCCTCGGTCAGCGACGTGCGCCGGATCAGCTCGTCGCGCCACTGCCGGGCCGAGACCGTGTTCGTCACGAGGATGAGGGTCGTCGCGCGGGCCCGCGCCATCGCCCCCGCACCGACGATCGTCTTGCCCGCCCCGCAGGGCAGGACGACGACCCCGGACCCGCCGTGCCAGAACCCCTCGACGGCCTGCTCCTGGTAGGGCCGCAGCGTCCAGCCGTCCTGGGCCAGGTCGATCGGGTGGGCCTCGCCGTCGACGTACCCGGCGAGGTCCTCCGCGGGCCAGCCCAGCTTCAGCAGGACCTGCTTGAGGTTGCCGCGCTCGCTGGGGTGCACCACGACCGTGTCGGGGGCGACCTTCGCGCCCAGCAGCGGGGCGACCTTCTTGCTGCGCAGGACCTCCTCCAGCACCGGGGTGTCCAGGGAGTGCAGCACCAGCCCGTGCGCGGGGTCCTTGACCAGCTGCAGGCGGCCGTAGCGGGCCATCGTCTCGGCCACGTCGACCAGCAGGGCGTGCGGGACGGAGTAGCGGGAGAACTCCAGCAGGGTGTCGACGACCTGCTCGGCGTCGTGCCCGGCCGCGCGCGCGTTCCACAGCCCCAGCGGCGTCAGCCGGTAGGTGTGCACGTGCTCGGGGGCGCGCTCGAGCTCGGCGAAGGGGGCGATCGCCGCCCGGCACGCCGCGGCGCGCGGGTGGTCGACCTCGAGCAGCAGCGTCTTGTCGCTCTGGACGATGAGGGGGCCGTCGGTCACCTGAGGGTCAACTCCGTGGGGGCTGGGGAACTTCCGGTCAGCGCGCGAACGCGACGCCGACCGCGTCGGACGTGTCGAAGGTGTCGAACGTGGAGCCGGTGCCGGTGCCGCCCTGGGAGGCGGCCCACACCAGGAGCCCGACGACGACGGCGACGGCCAGGACGCTGAGGCCGATGTTGACCCAGGCGCAGATCTTGCCGGCCAGCAGGTACCCCAGGCCGCGCTTGGCCCCGTTCGAGGCCAGGACGTCGCGGCGCGCCCCCGGGGTCAGGGCCAGGGCCACGACCGAGGCGATCCAGCCCAGCGTCCCCGCGCTGAAGAAGTTCAGCACCAGGCCGCCGACGGCCGTCCACAGCACCGCGTGCGCCGTGCCGGCCACGGGCACCTGGCCGAAGGACTGGTCGGCGTACCGGGGGTACTGCTGGTTCGGCTGGTCGCCCTGCGCGGGGTGCTGCCGGCCGTACGGGGACTGGCCGTACTGGGGCTGGCCGTACGACTGCCCGTACTGGGGCTGGCCGTACTGCTGCTGCCCGTACTGGGGCTGCCCGTACTGCTGGTCGTACGGGGACTGCTGCTGCGCGTACGGCGAGGGCTCCCCGTACCGGGGCAGGCTCTCGGTCGGCGGTGTCACCGGCGGGTGCTCCTGACCGGACGCCCCCTCCGGGCCCGGCCCGGGGGCCCGGGTGGAGCCGCCCGTGCGGTACGGGTCGTGCGCGTCCTCGGCGCCGCCGTCGCGGGGGGCGTACGGGTCCTGCGCGGCCGGCTCGGAGTCGGGCTTCTCCCACCAGGACCGCTGTCCGTCGCCCTGCTCGCGCTCGCTCATGGTGGTCCGTGCTCCGATCGGAAGGCTGTCGCTGGTCGGGGGACGACGCTAGCCCACGGCTGCGACGGGCACCTCCCGCCGCTCAGCCGCCCTGGACCACCCCGGTGATGCGGTGCACGGAGAAGGACCGGACCGTGCGCTCGGCCTGGTCGAACACCGTCACCCGGCCGCCGTCGACGCCCAGCGGCTCGACGAGGTGCCGCCCCGCGGCGCCCGTGGCGTCGACGTAGCCGATCCACACCGGCTGCCGCCGGCTGACGGCGTCGCGCAGCACCGACAGCGACGTCGCCGGGTCCATCGCCGGCAGCGCCGGGGCGTCCTTGAGCCGGTCGCGGCGGCGCTCGAGCTCGGCGATGTCCTCGTCCCCGCCGCGCACGGTCTGCACGGCCGCCGCCAGCAGGGAGGGACCCGGCGCGGGGGGCTCGCCCGTGACCGGCGCGGGCGGGGGCGTGGGACCCGAGCGCGCGGCCGGGGGACGGCGGACCAGCAGCTCACCGGCCGGCCCCTCCGCCGCGGGCGCGACCCCCAGCTCGCGCAGCACCGCCAGCACCTCGTCCGGGTCCGCCGCGGCCGCCAGCACCGTCGGCGCCAGCGCCCGCAGCCCCAGCCCGGCGCACCGCTTGTCGGCGACGAGCTCGGCCAGCAGGGCGGGGTCCTCGGCCCGCACGTACGCGCCGGCCCGGCCCACCCGCACCCGCCCGTGCCGCCGGGCGACGTCGCGCAGGAGGTACTCCAGCGGCTGCGGGACACCCGTGGCGGACAGCCGCGCCAGGAAGGCCAGCGCCTCGTCGGCCGTCTGCCCCTCGTCCAGGCCGCGCCGCACCGAGGCCGCGTCGAAGCGGTAGACCGTCGCCCCGCCGCGGCTCTCCACCCGCGCCAGCGTCTCCAGCCGGCGCGCCACCGCGGGCTCCAGCGGCCCCGGCGCCACCGCCGTCAGGTCGGCCTGCAGCAGCACCTCGCGCACCGGTTCGGGCAGCGCGGACGCCAGCGCCCGCAGGGCCGCGTCCTCGTCCCCAGCCAGGAGCGCCCGGCCCGCCGGGGCCAGGGCCCCGGCCCCCAGGACCCCCAGCCAGCCGGCGTCGCGCAGCGTCCAGGTGACGAGGTCGTCGCGCAGCCTGCTCGCCCGGCGCGGGGCGGCCCAGCGCAGCCGGGCCGCGAGCTCGTCGGCGGGGGCCGAGGCGTCGGCGGGCAGGGCCGCCAGCTCGGCCAGGACGGCCTGGCGCACCGCGGGCGCCGAGGCCCGGTCCAGGTCCGGGCCCAGCGCGTTGCGGGCCGAGTCCCGCGCGTCGCGGGTCCCCACCATCGCCGGGACGCGCGTCGAGGGCAGCCAGGCCGTCGCCAGCGTCAGCCACTGCGCCGGGACGTCCTCCTCCAGCCAGCCGTCGAAGGCGGGGGTCGGCAGCCAGCGCGGTTCCACCTCGCCGTCGTCGGCGACCAGCCCGGCCACCCGCGCGGTCTCCACGACGAGGGCGGCGGTGGCCTCGTCGACCTCCAGCGCGGTCGCCGTGCGCCGCAGGTCCCGCACGCCCAGCCCACCGGCGCGCAGCACCGACGGCCCGGCCGAACCCCACCAGCGGCCGAGGTCGGCGACGAGGCGGCACGCCTCGGCGGCGGCCGCGGCGGAGGCCGCCAGCACCCGGTCGTGCGGGTGGGCGGTCACCGTCAGCTCCGGGGCGGACCGCTCGGGGGTGCGGTGGACGCGCCCGCCGCGCAGCGCCAGCGCGACCTCGCGGGGCAGCACGACGGTGCCCGGGCCGGACACCGCCAGCAGCCCGCGGGACAGCAGCCACTCCACGGGCCCGGTGCTGGAGGCCGCCCGGACCTGCCGGTCGGCGCGTTCGACGGCACCCGTCGGCGGCCCCCACGTCAGCTTGTCCAGGACCGCCGACACCCCCTCGGGGGCCGTGTCCAGCAGCGCCCGCACGGTGCCCGGCGCGGCCAGGTGCGCGGTCAGCCGCCGCAGCGCGACCTCCGGGTCGTGGCTGACCTCCAGGCCGAGGTCCTCCAGGAGCTCGGCCAGCCGCTGCGGGGACCGGCGCCCCAGCGCGTCGGCCAGCGTCGGGCCCAGCCCCGCCGGGTGCGGGCCCAGCAGGTCGCGGACGGCGGCCACCAGGTGCAGCCGCCGGTCCGGGCCCCACACCAGGGCCCGCCGCCGCAGGTCGGCCACGACCTCCCCGGCCTTGGCGCCCCACGCCTTCGAGACGGCCGTCACGCTCGTGGGGTCCGGCAGGACCGCGAGCACCTCGGCGACCTGCAGGGTGGGGGTGTCGAGGCGTTCGAGGGCCCGCTGGGTGCTGGCGCGGGTCGTCGCGCGGGTGGCCAGGGCCGTCGAGGACGTCGGCAGCGGCGCGGCGAGGTCGGGGCGGGCCGTGAAGAGGGCCTGCAGGTCCTCGTCCGGGCGGGCGCGCAGGTCCTCGGCGAGGGTGCGCGGGGCTGGGGCCGTGGGCATCACCGGCCAGTTTAGGTCCGCCGCGTGTCCGGGCCCGCCCCTACCGTTCGGCCATGACCACCGACACGACCACCGACGGGGCGCTGTCGCCCGAACGTCGCGAGCTCCTGTCCGCGCTGGGGAAGCACCGCTGGCTCCTCACCGCCACCCTGACCGGCCTGACCGACGAGCAGGCCGCCTCCCGTCCCACCGTCAGCGAGCTGTGCCTGGGCGGGCTGGTCAAGCACGTCGGGCAGACCGAGGCCCAGTGGGTGCGGTTCGTCCAGGAGGGGCCGGCGGCCTTCACGCCCCCGGAGGAGACCGACTGGCAGGCGCGCGCCGACTCGTTCCGGATGCTGCCGGGGGAGACCGTCGCCGGGGTGCTGGCCGACTACGCCGCCGTCGCGGCCCGCACCGACGACCTCGTCCGCACGGTCGACCTCGACGTGGCCCACGACCTGCCGGAGGCGCCGTGGTTCGAGCACGAGCGGTGGAGCGCCCGGCGGGTGCTCCTGCACCTGCTGGCCGAGGTCTCCCAGCACGCCGGGCACGCCGACGTGCTGCGGGAGACGATCGACGGGCGCAAGTCCATGGGCTGAGGGTTCAGCCCCGCGCGGGCGGCTCGGCCGGGAACCCGAAGAGCCCGAACAGCCGCGTGTCCAGGAACGAGGTGATCCGCGCGATCTTCCCGTCGGCCAGTTCCAGGGCCTGGATCGCGAACGGCACCAGCTCCCCGTGCGCGCCGATCGGCTTGTAGTGCACGAACGCGGGGGAGCCGTTCGCCGTCACGGGCACCAGCCGCGACCCGCGGCACTGGTGGCCGGGGCCGAGCATCCAGGCGGCGATGTCGTCGGCCCCGGCCAGCCACAGCTCGAACGGCGGCATGTTCTGCGTGACGTCGGCGGCCAGGAGCTCCACGAACGCCTCGATGTCGTACGCCTCGAAGGCGCGCACGTACTCCTCCAGCAGCGCCCGGTGGCTGTCGTCGAGGACCTCGGTGCGCCCGACGTCGGGACGTTCGGCCAGCGTGGCCCGCGCCCGCTGCAGCGCGCTGTTCACCGACGCCGTCGTCGTCCCCAGCAACCCGGCGACCTCGTCGGCCTTCCAGCGCAGCACGTCGCGCAGGATGAGGACGGCGCGCTGGCGCGGGGGCAGGTGCTGCAGCGCCGCCACGAACGCGAGCCGGATCGACTCCCGGGCCACCGCGATGTCGGCCGGGTCCCCGGCCTCGGGCAGGACGCGCTCGTCGACCATCGGTTCCAGCCAGGTGTCCTCGGGCCGGCTGCGGGCCAGCGACGCCTCGACCGGTTCCCACGCCGCCGCCGACAGGTCCATCGGCCGGGCCCGCTTGCCGCGGGTCTCGATCATCGTCAGGCACACGTTCGTCGCGATCCGGTACAGCCAGGACCGCAGCCCCGAGCGGCCCTCGAACCCCTCCACGCCCTTCCAGGCGCGGACCATCGTGTCCTGCACGGCGTCCTCGGCGTCGAACGCGGACCCGAGCATGCGGTAGCAGTAGCCGGTGAGCTCCGCGCGGTGCGCGGCCAGCCGCGGTTCGAGCTCGTCGGGGGTGAGAGCACCGGTGGTCGTCGTCACACGCACAGCACAGCACAGGGCCCCGACACGACGGGAGCACGCGGCGCCCCCTGGTTGGATGGTGGCCCGTGCCGTCCGCCGAGGTCCCGCTGCTGCTGCTCGCGGGCGTCCTGTCCGGGCTGGTCGGCAGCACCGCCGGGCTGGCCTCGCTCGTCTCCTACCCCGCGCTGCTGCTGGCAGGGCTGCCGCCGCTGGCGGCCAACGTCACGAACACCGTCGCGCTCACGGGGGTCACCGCGGGGACGGCGGCCGGCTCGCGGCCCGAGCTGGCCGGTCAGCGCGCCCGGCTGCTGCGGCTGGTGCCGCTGGCCGCGGCCGGGGGAGCGGTGGGGTGCCTGCTGCTGCTGGCGCTGCCGGCGGGCGCCTTCGAGCTCGTCGTGCCGTTCCTGGTCGCCGGTGCGTCGGCGACGCTGCTGCTGCAGCCCCGGATCAAGCGGCTGCAGCCCGGGCGCCTGTCCGCCCGCAACCCGCTCGTGCTGGCCGCGATCTTCCTCGTGGGCGTCTACGGCGGCTACTTCGGCGCCGCGGCGGGCGTGCTCATGCTCGCCCTGACGGAGGTCCTGCACGCCCAGTCCCTGGCCCGCAACAACGCGCTGAAGAACATGCTCACGGGCGCCGCGAACACCGTGGCCGCCGCGGGGTTCGCCGCGTTCGGCCCGGTCGACTGGTGGGCCGCGCTCGCGCTGGGCGCCGGGTGCGTCGCGGGCGGGCGGGTCGGCCCCGTCCTCGTCCGCCGCGTCGACCCGCGGCTGCTGCGCGGGGTGGTCGCGGTCGCCGGGTTCGCGCTGGCGGTGCGGCTCCTCCTCGCGCGCTGACCGGCGGGGCGGGCCGACGGGGTTGCCATCGTTGTGACAACGCTGCCGATCACCGGCAGCGTTGTCACAACGATGACGACCCCGCCGCCCGCTCGCCCGCGTGGTAGGCAGGGGCCGTGCGCGTCGCCCTCTCGCAGCTGAACAGCGGTACCGACCCCGCCGCCAACCTCGACCTGGCCGCCGCGGAGATCGCGGCCGCCGCCGACGCCGGGGCCCGGCTGCTGGTCCTGCCCGAGGCGTTCTCCTGCCGCTTCGGCGTCCCCCTCGGACCGGTCGCCGAACCCGTCGACGGGCCGTGGGCCACGCGGCTGGGCGAGCTCGCCGACGCGGCCGGGATCACCGTCGTCGCCGGTGCCTTCTCCCCCGGGGAGGGCGGGCGGGTGCGCAACACCCTCCTGGTCCGCGGGGCCGGCGTGCACGCCCACTACGACAAGGTCCACCTGTACGACGCGTTCGGCTTCGCCGAGTCCGACACCGTCGAACCCGGTGCGCGGCCCGTGGTGGTCGACGTCGACGGGGTCGGCGTGGGGCTGACCACCTGCTACGACGTGCGCTTCCCCGGCCTGTTCCAGGCCCTGGCCGACGCGGGGGCGCAGGTCGTCGTCGTGGCCGCCTCCTGGGGGGCCGGGCCGGGCAAGGTCGAGCAGTGGCGGCTGCTGGCCCGGGCCCGCGCGCTGGACTCCACGTGCTTCGTCCTGGCCTGCGGCCAGGCCGAGCCGCCCACCGCGCACGGGTCGGCCCCCACGGGCGTGGGGCACAGCCTCGTCGCCGGGCCCCTGGGGGCCGTCGTGGCCGAGCTCGGCGCGGCCCCGGGGCGGCTCGTCGTCGACCTGGACCTCGAGCAGGTCCGGGCCGCCCGGGCCGGCCTGCCCGTGCTGGCGAACCGGCGGTTCTGACCGGCGGCTCAGCTGCCCGCGATCGTCATCCCGGCCGGCAGCGGCTCGGCGTGCAGGACGTGCAGCTCCTGCGTCGCGCGGGTCAGCGCCACGTACAGGTCGTTCGCCCCGCGCGGGCGGCGCAGCACGGCCGCGGGCTCGACGAGGACGACCACGTCGAACTCCAGCCCCTTGGCCCGGTGCACGTCGAGGACCGACACGCTCGCGTCGAGGTCGTCGGGGGAGGCCGCGACCGACCCCGGCGGCAGCACCGCGCCCACGGCCGCGCGCAGCGCGTCCGAGCCCAGCGGGCCGTGCTCCTCGGCGGCGATGACGGCGATCCGGCCCTCGTCGAGCGCGGCGAACCGGTCCCGCACGTGGTCCACCACGGAGGCCGCGCCGGTCAGCGGGACCGCGACGGGCTCGTGCTCGCCCTCGCGCACGGGCGTCGGGGGGTTGGCCGCGATGCCCGCGGCCCGCAGCACGTCGGCCGCCACGCGGGAGATCCTCGCCGGGGTCCGGTAGTTGACCGTCAGCTCCTCCAGCCGCCACCGGTCGTCGACGACGGGTTTGAGCGCCTGCGCCCAGCTGCGCGCGCCCGCCGGGTTCGAGGTCTGGGCGACGTCGCCGACGAGGGTCATCGACCGCGACGGGCAGCGCCGCTCCACCAGCCGCCACGCCATCGCCGACAGCTCCTGCGCCTCGTCGACGACGACGTGCCCGTAGGCCCACGTCCGGTCGGCGGCGGCGCGCTCGGCCACGGTGCCGCTGGGGCCGCCGCCGGCGAACCGGTCGGCGAGCAGCTCGGGGCTGACCAGGGGGTTGCCCACCCCCGACGCCTCGAAGTCCTCCAGGACCTTGCGGGCGTACGCGACCTGCTCCTCGCGGTCGGCCGCCGCGCGCGCCGCCGTGGCGCTCTCCTCCAGCGGCCCGAGCAGCTCGGCCAGCTCGTCGAGCAGCGGCACGTCGGCCTCCGACCACGCGGTCGCGTCCTCGCGGTGCAGGGCCGCCCGGTCGCGCGCGGACAGCTGCGGGGCGACGGCCTCCAGCCGCTCCGGGCTGGCGTACAGCCCGGCCAGGACCTTCTCCGGCGTCAGCGGCATCCAGCACAGGTTGACCTCGCGGCGCACGTCGCGGTCCTCGCGCAGCTCGGCGACGAGGTCCTCGCGCTCCTCGCCGAGGTCGACGCCGCGGGCGCGGGCCAGGGCGTTGACGAGGGAGTTCAGGACCTCGCGCACGAACGTCACGCGCGCCACGTTGTGCGGCTTGCGGGTGCGCCGGGCCCGCGCGCGGGCCGAGGCGATGACCTCCGGCCGCAGCTGGACGCGGGTGCCGTCGAGCTCGAAGCGCAGCGGCTGGGCGGGGACGCGTTCGCGGGCCGCGACGGCGGCCTCCAGGACGTCGACCATCCGCAGCGAGCCCTTCAGGCGGGCGGCCTCGGGGGAGTCCTCGCCCCGGGCCACGACCCCGGGGTGCATCTCGCCCAGCGTCAGCGTCACCACGCCCGTCTCGCCGAGGGCGGGCAGGACCTGCTCGACGTAGCGCAGGAACACCGGGCTGGGGCCCAGCAGCAGCACGCCGCTGCGGGCCAGCCGGTCGCGGTGCGTGTAGAGCAGGTAGGCCGTGCGGTGCAGCGCCACGGCCGTCTTGCCCGTGCCGGGCCCGCCCTGGACGACGAGCACCCCGCGGTCGGAGGCGCGGATGACGCGGTCCTGCTCGGCCTGGATCGTGGCGACGATGTCGCCCATGCGGCCCGTGCGCGGGGCCGTCACGGCCGCCAGCAGCGCCGCGTCGCCCGTGGTGCGCTCGCCGTCGGCCGCGACGAGGACCTCGTCGTCGAGGCCGGTGACGTGGCGCCCGGAGGTCAGCAGGTGCCGGCGGCGGACGACGTCGCGGGGGGCGGCCGCGGTGGCCTGGTAGAAGTCCTGGGCCGCGGGGGCCCGCCAGTCGACGAGGATCTGGCTGCCGCGCTCGTCGGACAGCCCCAGCCGCCCGACGTAGCGGCGGGGGTCCTGGGTGCCCGGGCGCAGGTCCAGGCGGCCGAAGCACAGCCGGTTCTCCACCGACCACAGCTGCGAGAGCCGGTCCTCGTACAGCGTCGCGAACGCGTCGCGCTCGAAGCGGTTCTGGTGGGTCCCGGTGGCCAGCGTCCGCCGCACCTCGGCCAGCTGGGCCGCCGTCTGCTCGCGCAGCGCGTCCAGGCGGGCGTAGAGCGCACCGACGTGGGCGTCCTCGCGCTGGACCTCGGTGTCGGTCCCGGTGGCGTCCGGGCCGCCGTCGGTCAGGCTCGGGTCGGTCGACTGGCTCACTCGGGCGGCTCTCCTCGAACTGGCACGGTGCGCGGTGCGTGCGCCGAACGGCACCGAAGAAGAGTAGACGCGGGACCGCGGGCACCGATCGGCGGACCGGTACGTTGAACCGGCGGGAGGAACGCTGCGCGAGGTCGCAACTCCCGCCTGCACCGCTGTGTCCTCCCACGGGTCCACCTCCCGGGCACCGCTCAGGACGCACCCGGCCCCGGGACGTCCTCCACCGCCCGCGAGGAGTCCCGTGCCCGCCCTGCCCACCGAGCCCACCCCTGCCCGCGCGCCCCGCCGGACGACCCCCTACGCGGCGCTGACCGCCGAGGTCCAGGAGGCCGGGCTGATGCGCCGGCGCACCGGCCACTACTGGGGGCGCATCGCCGCGACGTCGGTGGCCTTCGCGGCCGTCGTGACCGGCGCGTACCTGCTGCGGGAGTCCTGGCTGGTGCTGCTCACGGCCGCCCCGCTGGCCGTCGTCCTGACCCAGTTCGCCTTCCTGGGCCACGACGGCGCGCACCGGCAGATCTTCGCCACGCACCGCGGCAACGAGTGGGCCGCCCGCGTCTTCGCCGCGCTGCTGACGGGCCTGAGCTACGGCTGGTGGATGGGCAAGCACACCCGCCACCACCAGGCGCCCAACAAGCGCGGCACCGACACCGACATCGAGTCCGACGTCGTCTCCTTCCACCCCGAGGCCGCCGCCGGCCGCCGGGGCCCGCTGCGCTGGGCCACCCGCACGCAGGGCTGGTGGTTCTGGCCGCTGCTGCTGCTGGCGGGCCTGAACCTGCACGCCGACTCGGTGCGCACGATGGTGCGCGGCCGCTCCGGCAAGCGCCGCTGGCTGGACACCGCCTTCATCGTCGTGCACTGGGCCGTCTACGGCGCCGCCCTGGTCCTGCTGCTGGGCCCGGGCCGCGGCGCGGCCTTCTTCGGCGTGCACATGGCCGCCTTCGGCCTGGCGATGGGCGGGGCCTTCGCGCCCAACCACGTCGGGATGCCGATCGTGCCGCGCGAGGCGAAGGTCGACTACATCCGCCGCCAGGTGCTGACCTCGCGCAACATCAGCGGCGGCTGGTTCGTGGACCTGTTCATGGGCGGGCTCAACCACCAGGTCGAGCACCACCTCTTCCCGAGCATGCCCCGGCCCAACCTGCGGGCCGCGCGCCCCTTCGTGCGCCGCTTCTGCGCCGAGCACGGCATCTCCTACACCGAGACGTCGCTGCCGCGGGCCTTCGCCGACATCGTCGGGTACCTCAACGAGGTGGGCCTGGCCGCCCGCGACCCGTTCCGCTGCCCGCTGGTCTCGCAGCTGCGCGCCGGCTGAGGGGGCAGACGGATCAGCCGGGACGTGCTACGTTAGGCGGCAGTCGCAGTTTCTCGTCGTGCTTGTAGCGCCCGGGGGATCACCGAGGGGCACGCACGCTCGGCCACAAAGGTCAGCACCCTCGGCGGCGAGTCCCACCTCGTGTGGGGCGCAAGACCCGAGGAGGCCTCATGGCTCAGGGAACTGTCAAGTGGTTCAACGGTGAGAAGGGCTTCGGCTTCATCGCCCCCACCGACGGCGGCCCGGACGTCTTCGTCCACTACTCCGCGATCAGCGGCAGCGGCTACCGCAACCTCGAGGAGAACGACACCGTCGAGTTCGAGGTGACCCAGGGCGCCAAGGGCCCCCAGGCCGCGAACGTCGTGCGTCTCTGATCGTCTGATCACCGGAACGACCCCCGTCCCCTCGTGGGACGGGGGTCGTTCTGCGTCTACCGCCGTTCCAGGACGCCCCGCACGAAGGCCGCCTGCGCCGCGTGCTCGAGGTCGTCGTCGGCGACGCTGACCAGCCGCACCCCCAGCGTCACCGGCGGGTCCCAGCGGACGTCGACGATCCGGTCCAGGTCGGCCTCGCGCAGGGTCGAGAGGTAGTCGACGGTCCGCAGGTGCACGGCGTCGAGGTACCCCGTCAGCAGCTCGGCCGGGGCCCGGACCTGCCCCACCTGCTCGGAGGTGAACCCGTAGCCGGTCTCCCCGTCGGGGAAGGGCAGCGCGAACCGCCGGGCCCAGCCCTGCGTCGTCCACGCCTGCTCCTGGCCGGCGACCTCGCTGACGTGGTCGTCCTGCACGCGGGCCAGGTGCCAGACCAGCCACGCGATGCTGTTGGCGCCCTCGTCGAGGCGGGTCGTCAGCGCGTCGTCGTCCAGGCCGTCCACCGCGGCGTGCACGGCGTCGGGGATGCGCCCGTAGAGGTCGAGCAGGAGGTCCTTGGCGTCCATGCGTCCTGCCTAGCGCTCTCGTCCCCGGCCCGCACCCCGGCGCCCTGCTCCGGACGGGGGACCACCTGCAACGCGCGGCGGCCGCCCCGCGATGGACCGGGCGTGAACCAGACCGATGCCCTCGCGCGGTGGTGGGCCTCGCTCGACGCGCGCGGCCGGCGCGACGTCCTGGAGGTCGAGCCCGGTGACTTCCTGTCCGAGTCCCTGGCCCTGGACCTGCAGCTGTACGGCGTCCACGTGCCCGACGTGGCCGTCGCCTTCGACGTCGACGGCGACCTGCGCCGCATCGTCGTGCACGTGCAGCCGCGCGGGCTGACCGACTTCCTCAGCTCCGTGCGCTGACCGAGCCGCGCTCAGGCGTCGGCGGGGTCGAACGCGCAGAACTCGTTGCCCTCGGGGTCGGCCAGGACGTCCCACGGCCGGCCCTCCCCCCGGGCCCGCAGGAGCGTCGCACCGGCGGCCAGGAGGTCCTCGCGCCGCCCGACGACGTCGAGGTGCATGCGGTTCTTCACCGTCTTGGGCTCGGGGACGGGCACCACCCACAGCGCCGGTCCCGCCCCCGAGGGGTCGTCCAGCACCACCGGGTCGGCGGGGGGCCGGTCGCCGGCGCGCCGCACGTAGCCCAGCACCCGGCACCACCAGTCGGCCTGCGCCTGGTGGTCGGTGGCGTCGAGGCAGAGGTCCTTGAAGCGTGCGGTGGCCACGGCCCCACGGTGCCACCGGCCGGGGGAGCGCGGAACCCCGGTGACGCGCCCGGCGCGCTGCGCCACCATCGGGACGTGCCCGACCCCCTGTTCGCCGATCCGCGGCTGGCGCCCCTGCACGACCTCTTCGAGGACCCCGACCGCCCCGACCTCGCGCCGTACGAGGCCCGGGCCGTGGGCGCCGGGCGCGTCCTGGACGTCGGCTGCGGCACCGGCGTCCTGGCCGCGCGCCTGGCCCGGCGCGGGGTGGACGTCGTCGGCGCCGACCCGGCCGCGGCGAGCCTGCGGGTGGCGCGGGCCCGCGGGGTGGACGTGCGCTGGCTGCAGCTGCCCGCCGCGGACCTGCCGGCCCTCGACGCCGACCTGGCGCTCATGACGGGCAACGTCGCCCAGGTCTTCACCACCGACGCCGGGTGGGACGCGGCGCTCGCCGGGGTGGCGCGCGCCCTGCGGCCCGGTGGCCGGTTCGTGTTCGAGACCCGGCGCCCCGCGGCGCGCGACTGGGAGAACTGGTCGACCGCCCCGCAGCACCGCGACGTGGCGGGCACCGGTCACGTCACCAAGCGCTCCGAGCTCCTCGACGTCACCGGCGCCCTGGTCTCCTTCCGCGACACCTTCGACCTCGCCGGGACGGTCGTCGTCTCGGAGTCGACCCTGCGGTTCCGGGACCTGCCCGAGCTCGAGGAGTCCCTGCACCGCCGCGGGTTCACCGTCCAGGACGTGGGGCAGGCCCCGGACCGGCCGGGGCTGGAGCTCGTGGTCGAGGCCACCAGCGCCCCGGCCCGGCGGCGCGGTCAGCCGACGTAGCCGAAGGCGGCGTTCCACAGCTCCTGGTCCGAGGCCTGGTGCGCGGCCAGGTCCCGGGGGTCGGGCCGGTGCGGCAGGCCGGTGGCGACCGTCGGCAGCGTGGTGCCGTGCACCGTGGGCGGGTCGGCGTCGGGGTTGGTCGAGTACTCGCCGATGTCGGCGAACACGGCGCCGCCGCGACGGCTCATGTTCCAGTTGAGGAACACCTGGGCGGCGCTGGGGTGCGGGGCCGCGGCGGCCACGCCCGCGAAGTAGTCGTAGAGCGCGAACCCCTCCTCGGGGACGACGAACTGCACGGGCGCGTTCTTGGCCATCGCGATGTTCAGGCTCGACACGACCGCCGTCGAGGCGTGGATCTCCCCGCGGGCCAGGCTCTCCTGCATGGCCCCGGAGCTGTCGAAGATGCGCGGGCTGTTCGCGGCCAGCGCCTCCAGCCAGTCCGGGCCCAGGACCTCCAGCTGGAACCTCGTGAGCGACAGCGAACTGCCGCCGGCGCCGGCCTGGGTGATGCCGAGGCGGTCCTTCCACCTCGGGTCGACGAGGTCGTGCCAGCTGCGGGGGCGCTCGTCCTCCTCCACCAGGGCGGTGTTGCACCCGAACGTGAAGGCCGGGTCGAAGCAGCGGTAGTAGCTGCCGTCGGCGTACCGGACGGTGTCGTCCAGCTCGTCGTACCCGGGGACGACGTGCGGGGCGAACACACCGGCCTCCTGCATCCGCAGGACGTTGGCGGGGTCGGAGGAGCGGACGACGTCGGCCCGCAACCGGCCGGCGCCCTGCTCGCTGAGGACGCGTTCCAGGAGCCGGTTCGGCACCAGGCGGATCACGTCGACCGCTATGCCGGTGTCGGCGGTGAAGGCGCGGACGACCTCCTTCTCGCTGTTCTCGACGTAGCCGGTGTAGAGGCTGACCCGGCCCTCGGCCTTCGCCGCCGCGAACAGGGCGGCGTCGGCGATGAGCTCGCCGTCGACGACCAGACCGGAGGTCGTCTCGACGGAGGAGGCGGGGCTGACGAGCTGGTACGAGGGCGGCGGGGCGCAGGCGGCCGCGCCCAGACCGGCGGCGGACAGCGTGCCGGCGGCCAGGACCGTCCGGCGGGAGAGGCGGGTGGTGGAGCGGGTGGAGGACATCAGCGTGCTCCGTTCGCGGGGCGGGCCCCGAGGAGTCGGGCCAGCAGCACGACGACCATGATCGCGAGGCAGTACAGGAGGCTGGTGGACGCCGCGTCGCGCAGCGCCCCGTTGTCGTACTCGTCGAAGACCACGATCGACAGCAACCGGGTGTCGGAGGTGAAGAGGAACAGGGCGGCCGACAGTTCGCGCATCGACAGCATGAGCAGCAGCAGGAGGGTGGACAGCAACCCCGTCCGCATGAGGGGCACGGTCACCGTGCGGACGGCCCGGAACCGGCGGGCGCCGAGCAGGACCGCGGAGTCCTCCAGGTCGTCGTCGACCTGCAGGATGCTCGCCGTGGTGCCGCGGTACCCCTGCGGCAGGTAGATCCCGACGAAGGCGATGACGAGGACGGCGACGGTCCCGTACACCGGCACGGGGGCGGCGACCCACGTCCACAGCAGGCCCAGGCCCATGACGATCGCGGGCACGGCCAGCGGCGCCATCGCGACGTACTCCAGGACCTTCCGGCCCGGGCTCGTGGTGCGGTAGACGGTGTACCCGACGACGAAGCTGAGCGTCGTGCCGACGGTCGCGGCGACGACCGCCACCAGCAGGCTGTTGCGCAGCGCGTGCAGGAACTCCGGGTCGATCGCGGTGTGGCCGAGGGACCAGAAGGACAGACCGCCCGCCGTCGTCAGCTGGCTCAGGTCCGACAGGTACGGGGAGCTCTGCAGCGAGGCCAGCAGCAGCGCCAGGGCCGGCAGCACCAGGGCCAGGAACAGGTAGGCCGCGGCCAGGACCAGGCCGATCGTGCGCCACCGGCCGATCGCCAGGACGCGGGGTTTCATGCCCTTGCCGGAGACGGTCGTGAACTTGCGCTTGAGGACGACCCGCTGCTGGACCGCGGTGACGACCATGAGCACGAGCGTCAGGACGACGGCGACGGCGGCGGCCTCCGTGCCGCGGGCGGGGGCCGCGTTCATGAGCCGGTAGATGAACGTCGGGAGCGTCTCGACCTGACCGGGCGTCCCGATCATCTGGGCGACGGGGAAGTTCTCCATCGTCAGGGCGAAGATCAGCACGCCCGACCCCAGGGCCGCGGGCAGGGCCAGCGGGAACGTGACCTCGCGCAGCGTGCTGCGCATGCTGCCGCCGTGGACGCCGGCGGCGTCCTCCAGGTCGGGGTTCATGAGGGCGAGCGAGCCGTACACGAGCAGGAACGCGTAGGGCGCGTAGTACAGCGTGAGGACGAAGACCATCCCGAGGTGGGAGTAGACGTCGAACACGTTGCCGATCCCCACCGAGCGCAGCACCACGTTGAGGTACCCCGTGCCGGGACCGGCCAGCAGCGACCAGGCCAGCGCCCCGACGAGGGAGGGCAGGAACATCGGGGCGATGCCCGCGAAGTACACGAGGAGTTTCCAGCGCACGTCGGTCCGGGCGGCGAGGAACGCCAGCCCGCACCCGATGACCATCGCGCCGACGGAGGCGCACCCCGCGATGAGGACGGAGTTCCCGAGCGCGACGAGCGAGGCGTGCGAGACGACGATCGAGAAGTTGCCGAGGGTCAGCCCGCCGAGCGTCGCGGCCCCGGGCCGCGGCACCTCGTCCGAGAACGCCGCCAGCACGATGAGGGCCATCGGGACGACCACCAGCAGGGCCAGCAGGAGGAGCTGGACGCCGGTGAAGGTGCTGCGCCGGGTCAGGCTCAGCGCACGGCGCCGGCGGCCCGGACCGCTGGGGGTGCGGGTCAGGGTGGGAGGCGTCTGGCTGCGGGGCAGGGTGCCGGTGCTCACGCGGCCACCTCCGCCGGGAGCACCTGCACGTCGCGGGCCGCGATCGAGGTGCGGACGCGGTCGCCCTTGACGAAGGGGGAGCCCAGGCGGCGCGGGGAGGCGACCTGCAGGCTCGGCCCGTCGTCGAGCACCACCTGGTAGACGGTCGTGGCGCCCTGGTAGCTGACGACGTCGACGACCCCGGCCCAGCAGTTCGGCTGCCGGCCCGGTCCGCGGTCGGCGTCGAGGTGCAGGTCCTCGGGCCGGATGCAGGCGCGCAGTTCGGTCCCGGCACCGGGCAGACCGGCGCCGCAGACGTCCCCGCACTCCAGCTCCAGGCTCGTGCTGGCCAGGCGGAACCGGCGGTCGGTGCCGTCGGCCTCGACGGGCAGGATGTTGCTGACCCCGAGGAAGTCGGCGATCGAGGCGCTCACGGGGCGCTCGTAGACCTCCTCCGGCGCCGCGCACTGCACGATGCGACCGGACTGCATGAGGGCGACGCGGTCCGCGAGCGCCATCGCCTCGGTCTGGTCGTGGGTGACGTACACGCACGTGAGGTCGAGCTTCTGCTGGATGGACCGCAGTTCGACCCGCAGCCGCTCGCGCAGCCGCGCGTCGAGGTTCGAGAGGGGTTCGTCGAGCAGCAGCACCCGGGGACGCATGACGAGGCTGCGGGCCAGGGCCACCCGCTGCATCTGACCGCCGGACAGCAGGCTCGCCCCGCGGTCGGCGAAGTCGCTGAGGCCGACGACCTCGAGGACCTCGCCGACGCGTTCGGCGATCTCGCGGCGGCCGAGCTTCTGCATCTTCAGCGGGAACGCCACGTTCTGGAAGATCGTCCGGTGGGGCCAGACCGCGTAGGACTGGAACACCATGCCCACCTGCCGCTTGTACGAGGGCACGTCGATGCCCGCGGCGCTGTCGAAGACGACCTGGTCCCCGATGGTGATGCGGCCGGCGACGGGGGTCTCGAGGCCGGCGATGCTGCGCATCGTCGTCGTCTTGCCGCACCCGGACTTGCCGAGCAGGACGAGCGACTCGGCGTCCTTGATGTGGATGCTCAGGTCCTTCACCGCGACCGCCCCGCCGTAGGCGATCGAGACGTTCTCGAGCGTGACTTCCATGACTGCTCCTTCGCGACGCTGCGGGTGGTGCGGTGGGGGTGCGGGGGCGGTGGTGCGGTGGCGCGGTGGTGCTGGGGGTGCCCTCAGACGAGGGCGGGCGTGTAGATGGTGGCGTCCGCGATGACGCGCGCGGCGCGCTGCACGGTGACCTCGCGGCGGGGTGCCCCGTCGGTCGCGGCCGGACCGGTGACGGTGACGGTGACGACGCCGCCGGGGGTCCCCAGCCGCACGGTGCCGCCGGTGCGCCGGCGCGCCGCGCGGGCCACCACGGTGCCCTCCTCGAGGGCCGCCGTCGCGACCCCCACGGCGGAGGTGAGCCCGATGACGGGGTGGACGTCGAACATCGACAGCATGCGGACGGCGACGTCGTGCTCGTCCTCGCCGACGACGTGCCCCTCGCTGGTCTTGTGCTCGGCGGGCGGCCCGACGACGCCGACCTTGGGCACGGCGTGCCGGACGGGCTCGTCGGCGGTGCGCAGACCCATCCGGACGGCGGCCGCCGCGCGCAGGTCGATGAGGTCGCCCAGCCGCGACCGCAGGTCCTCGACGCTCTCGGTGGCGCTGAGGCCCAGGTCGGCGGCGGTGACCAGGGCCAGGGGCGCGCCCGCGTCCACGAGCGTCGCCTCCACCGCCAGGGATCCGCTCACGAGGCGCTGGCGGCGCTCGCCGGTGGGGAACAGCCGGCCCGTGGTGCCGCCGTCGGCGTCCAGGAAGGACAACCCGACGGGCACGCCGGCGGCCTCGGTCCCCGGGACGGTCGCCGTCCCCTCGGCCGGGACGAGGCCGCCCGGGGTGCTCACGAGGCCGTCGAGGCGGGCGCCGGTGTTGAGGTTGTGCAACCGCACGCGGGTCACGTCCCCCGTCGTGGGGACCAGGCCCTTGGTGACGGCGTACAGGGCGATGGCCGTGGCGCAGTTGCCGCAGTTGCTGCCCCACTCCACGACGTTCTCCCCGATCCCGACCTGGGCGAACAGGTAGTCGACGTCGACGCCGGGGGTGCGCGAGCGGCCGACGACGGCGGCCTTGGAGGTCGTGGAGGTGGCGCCTCCCACGCCGTCGATCTGCCGGCGGTCCGCGGCGCCGTAGGCCGCGAGCAGGAGGGCTTCGAGGGTGTCGCGTTCACGCGGCACGTCCACCGCGGAGAAGAGCCAGCACTTGCTGGTCCCCCCGCGCACGAGCGTCGCCTTGATGTCCACGTCCGGTCCTTCCTCGACGGACGACAGCCGGTGCGGCGTCGTCGACCGGTCCAGGATGCGACGCCGCACCCTTCAGTACAATGTCGATCTGGTTCAACGCCCTGTAGCAGAACTGGAGGGTCGGGGTGGCTCTCGACGTGCGCCGGATGGCGCTGCTCGCCGACGTCGCCGACGCCGGGTCCCTCACGGCGGCGGCGGAGAAGCTGAACTACACGGTGTCCGCGGTCTCCCAGCAGGTCCGCCGCCTCGAGGAGGAGGTCGGCCAGCCGCTGCTGGAACGTCTCCCGCGCGGGGTGCGGCTCACCGACGCCGGCGCCGTGCTCGCGGCCCGGGCGCGGCGCATCGCGCTGGAGCTGCGGGCGGCGCAGGCCGAGCTCGACGGCCTCTCGGGCCTGCGGGGCGGCACCCTGCGGCTGGGGTCCTTCCCCACGGCGAGCTCCTCGCTGCTGCCGCTCGTGCTCAGCCGCTTCCTGCGCGACCACCCCGGGGTCGCGCTGCACGTGCGCAGCGCCCTGCAGGACGACCTCGTGGAGGCGCTGCACACGCGCGAGGTGGAGCTCGCGCTGCTGTGGGACTACCCCTGGAACCGGTTCGCGGACGCGGACGTCACGTCCTCGGTCCTGCTCGACGACCCCTCGGTCCTCGTGGTGCCGCGCGACGGCCCGCTGGCGGGCCGGTCGGACGTCTCCATCGCGTCGCTGCGCGACCAGCCGTGGATCGTCCGGTCGCGCCGGCACCCGGTGGGGGAGGTCCTGCTGCGCAGCTGCCTCGCCCGGGGGTTCGAGCCGACGATCGCCTACCAGGCGCAGGACTACCAGGAGACGCAGGCGATGGTCGCCGCCGGTCTCGGCATCGCCCTCGCCCCGCGCCTGGGCCTGACGAACCTGCGCGACGACGTCCGCCTGGTGCACCCGGCGGCCTCCGACCGGGTCGCGTCGCGGCGGATCCTGCTGGCGCACCTGCGCGACCGCGGGTCCTCGCCCGCGGCGCGCGCGATCGTCGGGTACTTCCGCGAGGCCACGTCCACCCTGTCCCTGGAGACCTCCGGGTCGGGGCAGCTGGGGTCCGTGGGCCCGGGGTCCGTGACCCCGGGCCGTGCGGCGGTGCCGACGGGCCGGGCCCGCGGCCGCGCGCCGGACCCGCCGGTCACCGGCGCGTAGGGCCGGTGGGGTCCCCCGTCAGCGCCGGGACGCCAGGAACGTCCCGATCCGGCCCACGGCGTTCTCCAGGTCCTCCACGCGGGGCAGCGTCACGATGCGGAAGTGGTCGGGTTTCGGCCAGTTGAACCCCGTGCCCTGCACGACGAGCACGTGCTGGTCCTCCAGCAGGTCGACGATGAACTGGTAGTCGTCCTCGACGCGGTGCACCTCGGGGTCCAGCCGCGGGAAGCAGTACAGGGCGCCGCGCGGTTTGACGCAGCTGACCCCGGGGATCGCGTTGAGCAGCTCCCACGTGCGGTGGGCCTGGTCGGCCAGCCGGCCGCCGGGCAGCACGAGGTCGCCGATCGACTGGTGCCCGGACAGCGCGGCCTGCACGACGTGCTGGGCGGGGACGTTGGCGCACAGGCGCATGTTGGCCAGCAGGTCCAGGCCCTCGACGAACCCCGCCGCGTGCGCCTTCGGGCCGGACAGGTACATCCACCCGGAGCGGAAACCCGCCACGCGGTACGCCTTCGACAGGCCGTTGAAGGTGATGCACAGCAGGTCCGGGGCCAGCGACGCGGTCGAGACGTGCACGGCGCCGTCGTAGAGGATCTTGTCGTAGATCTCGTCGGACAGGACGAGCAGCCCGTGCTCGCGGGCGACCTGGAGCATCCCCTCCAGCACCTGCGTGCCGTAGACGGCGCCGGTGGGGTTGTTCGGGTTGATGACGACCATCGCCTTGGTGCGGGGGGTGACCCGCGAGCGCAGGTGGTCCAGGTCCGGTTCCCAGCCCTGGGACTCGTCGCACAGGTAGTGCACGGCCCGGCCCCCGGCCAGGCTGACGGCCGCCGTCCACAGCGGGTAGTCCGGGGCCGGGACGAGCACCTCGTCGCCGTCGTTGAGCAGGGCCTGCATCGCCATGACGATGAGCTCGCTGACGCCGTTGCCCATGTAGACGTCGGCGACGTCGACGTCGGGGACGCCCTTGAGCTGGCTGGACTGCACGACGGCCCGGCGCGCGGACGGTATGCCCTTGGAGTCGCTGTAGCCCTGCGCGACGGGCAGGTTGGCGATCATGTCCTGCAGCAGCTCGTCGGGGGCCTCGAAGCCGAACGGGGCCGGGTTGCCGATGTTCAGCTTGAGGATGCGGTGCCCGGCCTCCTCCAGCTGCTGGGCCCGCCGCAGCGCGGGCCCCCGCACGTCGTAGAGGACGTTGGCGAGCTTGTCCGACTGCGCGAGTTTCATGACCGGCCTTCTCGGGACGTCCTGGGCCCGACCAGCTTGGCACGCCGGGTCGCCCCCGGGGACGGGGGTGGCACGCCGGAGTGTCGGACGGTAGCGCTACCCGGTTGCCCGCCGCCGGTGGGCGGGCCAGGGTGAGGTCGTGCCCCGGACCGCAGGACCCCTCGGCGCGGGGTCCTCGGCGCTCGTGCCGGGTCTGGTGCCGGGTCTCGTGCTGGGCCTCGTGGCCGGTGTCCTGGTGGGCGTGGAGGCCGTCCACGCGCTCGCGTCGCGCCGGGGCTTCCCCGGTGGCCGCCGCCGCGTCGCCCCGGACGTGGTGCTGGTCCTGGGCTGCCCGCCGCGCGCGGACGGCTCGGTCAGCCGCATGCAGCGCTGGCGCACCGAGATCGCCGTCCGCACCTCGCCGACGGCGCAGCTGGTGTTCTCCGGGTACGCCCGCGACGGCGGCCCGAGCGAGGCCGCCGTGATGGCCGCCCACGCCCGCGACGTCCTGGGCGTCGCGCCGGGCCGGACCCGCACCGAGGAGGAGGCGCGCACGACGTGGGAGAACGTCGAGTTCTCCCTCGCCGGGCTGGAGGCCGGGCGGTACCTGGCGATCGCCTCCTCGCCCGTGCACGCCTGGCGGGCGCGCCGGTACGTGGCCCGGCAGCGCCCGGACCTGGCCGCCCGGCTCGTCCCGGCCGCCGACCACCGGCTCGGGGAGCGGTGGGGGCTGAAGGCCGCGACGCTCGCCTACGACGTCGCCCGGTCGGTCGTGCTGCGGCTGTGGCCCGCCAGACATCTGACGTCCTGAGGAGGGAGACCGGGGATCTCCCCACTTGACGCGCCGACCGAGCGCGGGACAGGCTTCAGACGTCCGAGGTCTCCCTCGGCGCTCCGTGCGGCCCGCCGCAGTGACACCGACGTCGCGGAGGCCCGGCCCCGGCGGCCGCCGGACCCCGCACCCCTGGAGAGGCAGACACCGTGAAGCTCCTGCGCTTGGGCCCCCCGGGTGCCGAACGACCCGTCGCGCTGCGCGAGGACGGCACGTACGCGGACCTGTCCGGTGTGCTGGACCCCGACGTCGCCTGGTCGTTCGCCGACCTGGACCGGGCCCGCGCCGCCCTCGCGGGCGCGCCCGCGCTGGACGCCGGCGGCCTGCGGGTCGGCTCGCCGGTCCCGCGCCCGCACGCGGTCGTGTGCATCGGGCTGAACTACCGCGACCACGCCGCCGAGACGGGCGCGCCGGTCCCCGACGAGCCGGTGGTCTTCCTCAAGATCCCCTCCACCGTCGTGGGTCCCTACGACGAGGTCCTCGTGCCGCGCGGTTCGGTCAAGACCGACTACGAGGTCGAGCTGGGCGTGGTCCTGGGCCGCACCGTCCGCTACCTCGACTCCGCCGAGGAGGGCCTGGCCGCCGTCGCCGGGTACGTCGTGTCCCACGACGTGTCCGAGCGCGAGTTCCAGATCGAGCGCGGCGGCACCTGGGACAAGGGCAAGAACTGCGAGACCTTCAACCCCCTCGGCCCCTGGTTCGTCACGGCCGACGAGGTCGGGGACCCCTCGGCGCTGGGGCTGCGCTGCTGGGTGGACGGGGAGCTGCGCCAGGACGGCACGACGAAGGACATGGTCTTCGGCGTCGGCGAGCTCGTCCGGTACCTGTCGCAGTTCACCGTGCTGGAGGCCGGTGCCCTCGTCAACACGGGCACCCCCGCGGGCGTGGCCCTGGGCCGGCCGGACCCCAAGCCGTACCTGCGCGCCGGGCAGGTCGTGGAGTGCGAGGTCGACGGCCTCGGCCGCATGCGACAGGTCCTCGGGGCGGCCTGATGACCGGGTCCACGAGCCCCGCCCCGGACGCCGCGCGCCTCCGCGCGCCCGCGGGGGGCCGGCGGTGAAGGAGCTGCGGGTCCTGGTGACCGGCGGGGCGTCCGGCATCGGCGCGGCGACGGTGCGGCGGTTCGCGCAGGACGGCGCGCGGGTCGTCGTCCTGGACCGCGACCCCGCGCCCGGCGCCCACGGCGTGCGGGCCGACCTGTCCGACGACGCCTCGGTGCGCGCCGCCGTCGCCGAGGCCGTCGCCCACCTCGGCGGGCTCGACGTCCTCGTGAACAACGCCGGGGTCGGCGCCGTCGGCGACGTCACCGCCAACGACGACGAGGAGTGGCACCGCGTCTACGACGTCAACGTCCTCGGCATCGTGCGCACCACCCGCGCCGCCCTGCCGCACCTGCGGGCCTCCGGGCACGCCGCCGTCGTCAACACCTGCTCCATCGCGGCCTGGACGGGCCTGCCGCAGCGGGCGCTGTACTCGGCGACCAAGGGGGCGGTCCAGGCGCTGACGCTGGCGATGGCGGCCGACCACCTGGCCGACGGGATCCGGGTGAACTGCGTGAACCCCGGCACCGCGGACACCCCGTGGGTGCAGCGGCTGCTCGACGCCACCGACGACCCCGCCGCCGAGCGGGCCGCGCTGCAGGCCCGGCAGCCCACGGGGCGGCTCGTCAGCGCCGACGAGGTCGCGCACGCCGTCGTTCACCTGGCCGACCCGCGGTCGTCGGCGACCACGGGGGTCGTGCTGGCCGTCGACGGCGGGACGCACTCCCTGCGCCTGCCCGCGCGGCAGGGGTGAGGCGGTGCTGCAGCTGCCGCCGTGGGGCCTGGGGTCGGCCGCCCTGGGGAACCTCTACACCGCCGTGAGCGACGAGCAGGCCCGCGCCACCGTGGACGCCTGCTGGGACGCCGGCGTCCGCTACGTCGACACCGCCCCGCACTACGGCCTGGGGCTGGCCGAGGAACGGGTCGGGGCGGCCCTGCGCGACCGGCCGCGGGCGGAGTTCGTGCTGCAGACCAAGGTGGGGCGGCTGCTCGTGCCCTGCGCCGGGACCGGGCGCGACAGCCAGGGCTTCGACGTGCCCGCCACCCGGGAACGGGTGTGGGACTTCTCCGCGGCCGGGGTCCGGCGCTCGATCGAGGACAGCCTGGAGCGGCTGGGCCTGGACCGCGTCGACGTCGCGCTCGTCCACGACCCCGACGACCACCTCGACCAGGCCCGCCGGGAGGCGATCCCCGAGCTGCTGCGGATGCGCGAGGAGGGGCTCGTGCGGGGGGTCGGGGCGGGCATGAACTCCTCGGCGCCCCTGGCGCGCTTCGTGGAGGAGTTCGACCTCGACGTCGTCCTCGTCGCCGGGCGCTACCACCTGCTCGACGCCTCCGCGGCGGCCGACCTGTTCCCGGCGGCGACGCGCACCGGCACGGCCGTCGTCCTCGGCGGCGTGTTCGCCTCGGGCCTGCTCGCCCACGACGAGCCGCCCCCGGACGCCACGTACGCCTACGGGCCCGCACCGGCGGACCTGCTGGAGCGGGCCCGCCGGATCGCGCGGGTCGCCCGCGAGCACGGCACGACGCTGCCGGCCCTGGCCGTGCAGCACGCCGCGGCCCACCCGGCCGTCGCCTCCCTGGTCCTGGGCGTGCGCTCCCCCGCCGAGGTGCGGCGCGACGCGGCGCTGTTCGACCCCGCACCGCCCGAGGTGTGGGAGGCGCTGCGCCGCGAGTCCCTGCTGCCCGGCGGGGTGAGCGCGTGATCGTCGACGCCCACCACCACCTGTGGGACCCGGCGCGGCGCGACTACCCGTGGATGGTCCCCGCGCTCGCCGAGCCGTTCGGGCTGGAGGACCTGCGGCGGGTGACGCGGGCGGCGGGCGTCGACCGCACGGTGCTCGTGCAGACCGTCTCCGACCTGGCCGAGACCCAGGAGTTCCTCGACGTCGCGGCCGCCTCCGGCGGGCTCGTCGCGGGGGTGGTCGGCTGGGTCGACCACGCGCGGGACGTCCCGGGGCAGGTGGACGGCCTGCGCCACCGCGAGCTCCTCAAGGGCGTGCGGCACCAGGTGGAGGACGAGCCGGACCCGGACTGGCTGCTGCGCCCCGAGGTCGTCCGGGCGCTGGGCGCGGTGGGCGACCTCGTCGTCGACCTCCTCGTCCGCTGGGACCAGCTCCCCGCCGCCGCCGAGCTGGCCCGGCGCTGCGAGGGCACCTCGTTCGTCCTGGACCACGGGGCGAAACCCCCGCTCGGCTCGGGCGACCTGCCGGCCTGGGAGCGGGGCGTCACGGCGCTGGCCTCGCGGCCCAACGTCCGCTGCAAGGTCTCCGGGTTGTTCACGCTGGCGCACCAGGAGCACCTCGGGCCCGCCGTCGACCACGTCCTCACCGCCTTCGGCGCCGACCGCCTGCTGTTCGGCACCGACTGGCCCGTCAGCACCCTGGCCCACGACTACCCGACCGTGGTGGAGCGCACCCGGTCCCTGCTCGACCCGCTGAGCCCGGACGAGCGCGCCGCCGTCCTGGCGGGCAACGCCGTCCGCACCTACCACCTCGCCCCCTGAAGGGAACCCCGCACCGTGTCCCTGTCCACCGCCGACCCGCAGCGGTACCGCGACGCCGCGTCCGGCGTCCCCGTCGCGCACCTCGCCCCTCCCGGTCCCGTCGTCGATCCGGACCCGCGGTGAGGGGCGTGGGGGCCGACGACGCGGAACTGGCCCGCGTCCGCGAGGTCGCCACCCGCGGCCCGTACCAGCCGACGTGGGAGTCGCTGCAGCGGTACACCGCGCCCCGCTGGTACGCCGACGCGAAGTTCGGCGTCTTCACCCACTGGGGCGTCTACTCGGTGCCTGCGTTCGGGAACGAGTGGTACGCGCGGAACATGTACCGGCGGGGGACCCCGGAGTTCGAGCACCACGTCGCCACGTACGGCCCGCACACCGAGTTCGGCTACAAGGACTTCGTCGACCGGTTCACGGCGCCGCGGTTCGACCCCGCGGCCTGGGTGGCGACGTTCCACCGGGCCGGGGCGCAGTTCGTCGTCCCGGTCGCCGAGCACCACGACGGGTTCGCGATGTACGCGACCGCGCGCTCGGAGTGGAACTCCGTCGCCCGGGGCCCGGGGCGGGACGTCGTCGGGGAGCTCGGCGACGCGGTGCGGGCCGCGGGGATGGTGCTCGGGGCGAGCTCGCACCGCGCGGAGCACTGGTGGTTCATGAACGGCGGGCGGGAGTTCGACTCCGACGTGCGCGACCCCGCGCACGCGGCGTTCTACGGCCCGGCCCTGCGGGAGGAGACGGCCCCGAACGAGCAGTTCCTGGAGGACTGGCTGCTGCGGACCGTCGAGCTCGTCGACCGGTACCGGCCGCAGGTCCTGTGGTTCGACTGGTGGATCGAGACCCCGGCGTTCGAGCCCTACCTGAAGCTGTTCGCCGCGTACTACTACAACGAGGCGGCGCGCTGGGGGCGCGAGGTGGTCATCAACTACAAGTGGAACGCCTTCGCCGACGGCAGCGCCGTCTACGACGTCGAACGCGGTGCGCTGCACGGGATCCACCCCCGGGTCTGGCAGAACGACACGTCGGTGGGGCGCACGTCGTGGAGCTGGGTGCCCGACCAGCGGTACAAGAGCGTCCCCGAGCTGGTCGCCGAGCTCGTCGACGTCGTCGCCAAGAACGGCGTGCTGCTGCTCAACGTGGGACCGAAGGCCGACGGGACGCTGGCCCCGGAGGAGGTGGAGATCCTGCACGGCATCGGCGACTGGCTGACGGTGCACGGGGAGGCGGTGTACGGGACCCGGCCGTGGACGGTGCCGGGGGAGGGACCCACGCACCTGGCGGCGGGGTCCTTCGTGGACTCCACGGCCCGCGACCACACCGGCGCCGACGTCCGGTTCACGGTGCGCGAGGACCCCTCGGGGACCCACCTGTACGCCACGGCCCTCGGGCCGGTGACCGACGGGGTGCTGCGGGTCCGGTCCTGGGGCAGCGGGGCCGGGCTGCTGGGGGAGTTCGACGACCTGCGGGTCCTCGGCCACGCCGGGCCGGTCACGTCCCGGCGCACCGCCGAGGCGCTGGAGGTCGACGTGCCCGCCGACCGGGTGGGGACGTCGGGGGTCGTCGTGCGCGTCACCCGGCGCGAGCCGGTGCCCCCGCCCCGGCACGACGGCCTGCACTGACCGGCCGCAGCCGCTGCTGCACCCCGCGACGGGGACCCGCGCCCGGGGGTCCCCTCAGGGTTGCCGGCGCTCCACCCGCCAGTTCGCGGGGACGTCCAGGTCGGTGCCGGCCCCGTCGCGCACGAACACCAGCCGGTCGTGCAGCCGCGACGTGCGCCCCTGCCAGAACTCGACCTCCTCGGCCCGGACGAGGAAACCCCCCCAGTGCGGGGGCGTGGGGACCTCCTGCGGCCAGCGGGCCCGCAGCTCGGCCTCGCGCGCGTGCAGCTCGGCGGCGGAGGCGATCGGCTGCGACTGCTCGCTGGCCCACGCCCCGATGCGCGACCCGTACGGCCGGGAGGCGAAGTACGCCTCGGTCTCGGCCCGCGGGACGTGCTCGGCGCGGCCGCGGACCGCGACCTGCCGGTGGACCCCGTGCCAGCCGAACAGCAGGGCCACGCGCGGGTCGTGCCCGATCGCCCGCGCCTTGCGGGAGCCGTGGTTGGTGTAGAAGACGAAACCCCGGGCGTCGACGGCCTTGAGCAGCACCGTGCGCGCCGAGACGCCGTCCGGCCCGGCCGTCGCGACCGTCATGGCGTTGGGCTCGTCCACGCCCGCCTCGACGGCGGCGGAGTACCACGTGCGGAACTGCTCCAGGGGGGTGGCGGCCAGGTCGCCCTCCTCGAAGCGGCGTTCCCCGTAGTCCACCCGACGGCCCGCAGGATCCTCCACGCGCCCAGGGTACGGCGGCCCGCCCGACCCCGCCGCGGGGGCCGGGAGCGGGGACGGCACACTGCGCGGGTGCTCCAGGACAGGGCGGCGGACACCGGTGCGGACACCGTCGCGGCGACCGCGCTCGGCCTGACGCTCACGACCGCCGTGCGCCCGCCCGTCGACGACCCGACCCTCGGGGTGCCCGTGCGCGCCCGCCGGGCCGTGCCGGACCCCGCGCACCGCCTCGTGGCGGTGGGGGACTCCCTCACCCAGGGGTTCCGGCACTACGCCGTGCACGACACCTCCCTGAGCTGGCCGGCCCTGGTCGCCGACCTCCTCGGCACCCCCTTCTCCCACGCCGAGGACCACGGCCCGGGCGGGTACCCGCTGAACCTGGAGTTCCTCGCCCGGCGCGCCCTGGGCCGCCCCCTGCTCTCGGGCGCCGTCGAGGGGATCCGCTACCTGCGCGAGGTGCAGCGCGCCTACGAGGTGGACCTCGGCGAGCCCGGTGGCCCCCGCCACGAGGCGCTGGCGGTCTGGGGGTGGGACCTGCGCGACCACCTCGCCCGCACGGCCGACACCGAGCGCCCGCGCGTGTCGTCCTCCCGGCTCAACCCCCTCGTCGACGACCCGAACGCCCGGGCCGCCGTGGCGGTGCTCGACGGTTCCCGGGACGCCGGCGGGCAGGCGTTCACGACCCTGCAGGCGGCCCGGGACCTGTCCCGCGGGGGCCTGGAGACGCTGTGCGTGTGGCTGGGGTCGAACAACGCGCTGCGCAGCGTCGTGGACCTGCGGGTCGTCCCCAGCGGCCCGGCGTTCCGCGACGTGGAGGCCAAGGAGGCGTACACGGTGTGGACGGTGCCGCACTTCCGCGCCGAGCTGGCCGAGCTCGCCGACCGGGTCCGGGCCGTCGAGGCCGACCGGGTGCTGTGGGGCACCGTGCCGCACGTGACGATCCCCCCGATCGTCAACGGCCTCGGCGGGGCGCTGCCGGAGTGCCCGCGCTACTTCCGCTGGTACGGGCGGCCGTGGGCGACCGAGCACGGTTTCGACCCCGACCGCGACGAGCACCTCACGGGGTTCGACGTCTGGGCCGTCGACCTCGCCGTCGACGGGTACAACCGGGCGATCACCGAGCTCGTCGCCGCCGAGCGCGCCGCCGGCCGGGACTGGCGCGTCGTGGACGTGGGCGCGATGCTCGACCGGCTCGCGGTGCGCCGCAACGACGAGCTGGGGGCCCGGCCGCCGGAGTTCCCGCCCCTGCCGCTGCCGGAGGCCCTGCGCGGGCTCGACACGCGCTTCCCCGTGACCGACGACGAGGGCAACCTCGTCGCCGGCGGCCTCATCGGCCTCGACGGGCTGCACCCCACGACGTGCGGGTACGGGCTCGTCGCGCAGCAGTTCGCCACCGTCATGGCCGACGCCGGGGTGGACTTCCCCGGCGGGCCCGGTCTGGACTTCGCCGCGCTGCGCCGCCGGGACACGTTCGTCTCGGCGCCGCCGCCGGGGATCGCCCGCGCGCTGCGGGTCATCGGCCGGGTGGACCGGTTCGGGCGGGCGTTCCGCCGCCGGTGAGGGGCGGGGCTCCGTGACGCGGTGGCCCCCGTCGTCTACCCTGCCGCTGGAAACGTTCGCAGGACGACGGGGAGGTCGCCGTGGCCGCAGGCCGCCCGCCCACGATGCGTGACGTGGCCGCCCACGCCGGGGTCAGCGTCTCCACCGTCTCCCGCGTCGTCAACGCCGAGCGGTACGTCGACGCCGCCACGCGGGAGAAGGTCGAGGCCTCCGTCGCCGCCCTCGGCTTCCTGCGCAACGAGAGCGCCCGCACCCTGCGCCCGGGCCAGCGGACCGCGACCGTCGCGCTCGTCGTCGAGGACCTCACCAACCCCTTCTCGGCCGAGCTGGCCCACGGGGTCGAGCTGGTCGCCGCGGCCGCCGGGTACGTCGTCCTGCTGCTGTCGACCGGGCGGGACGCCGCGGGGGAGCGCGACGAGGTCCGCGAGCAGGAGATCGTCGCCGAGCTCCTGCGCCGGCGCGTCGACGGCGTCCTCGTGGTCCCCGGCGCCGACGACGCCGCGGGCCGCTACGCCGCGCTGGCCGAGCGGGCCCCCGTCGTCTTCGTCGACCGCCTGCCCCGGGGGGTGCGCGGCGACGTCGTCCTGCTCGACAACGCCGGCGGCAGCCGCCGGCTCACCGGCTGGCTCGTGGACCGCGGCCACCGGCGCATCGCCTACGTCGGCGGGGACCGGCGCTCGGGCCCGGGCGCCAAGCGGTACTCGGGGTTCCGGGCCGCGCTGAAGGCGGTCGGGGTCCCCGAGCACCGCGAGCTGCTGCGCTTCGGGCGGCGCTCCAGCGAGGAGGCGCGCACGGCGACCGGGGAGCTGCTCGCCCTGCCCGACCCGCCCACGGCGGTCTTCTGCGACAACAACCGGATGACGGTGGGCGCGCTGCTCGCCGTCCACCGCGCCGGCGCCGACGTCGTCGTCGCCGGGTTCGACCACGTCGAGCTCGCCGAGGTGCTCGTCGACCGCGTCGCGCTCGTCACCTACGACCCGGTGGACGTCGGCCGCCGGGCCGCCGGGCTGCTCGTCGAGCGGCTCGCGGGGGCGGACGTCGCCCCCCGCAAGATCACCGTGCCGGTCGAGCTGGCCGAGTTCGGGAACCGATGACCGACCGACCGTCGAGGAGGACGTCGTGCACGACCAGCGCCAGGCCACCGAAGCCCGGCTCGAACGAGCGGTGGCGCAACGCCTGCGGCCCGCCGTCCACTCCGGCGCGGTACCGCTGGACGTCGCGGCCTGGCACGCCCCCGGCGAGCCCGTCCCGGTCGCCGAGGGGATCGCCGCGCCCTACGAGCCGTTCGCCGTCGGCACCCCGTGGGGGCCGCCGTGGGGGACCACGTGGTTCCGGCTGCGCGGGCAGGTGCCCGCCGACCGCGCCGGGCGCGAGCTGGAGGTCGTCTTCGACCTCGGCACCGACGCCCGCAACGTCGGTTTCCAGGCCGAGGGTCTCGTGCACACCCCCGACGGGCAGCCGGTGAAGTCCATCAACCCGCTGTCCACCTGGATCCCCGTCCCGGCGGGGACGACGACGTTCGAGTTCTTCGTCGAGGCCGCCTCCAACCCCGACGTCCTGGGCGGGGGCGGGGCCGCGTTCGAGCCGACCCTCCTGGGCGACGTCCTCACCGCCCCCCGCGACCCCCTCTACGTCCTGGCCCGCGCCGACCTGTGCGTCCGGGAGACCGAGGTGGCCGAGCTCCTGGCCGACGTCGAGGTCCTCGGCGGCCTCATGCGCGAACTGCCCCTGGAGGACGCGCGGCGCTGGGAACTCCTGCGCGGCCTCGACGCGGCCCTGGACGCCCTCGACCCGCACGACGTGGCCGGTTCCGCGGCGCGGACCCGCGCCGTCCTGGCGCCGCTGTTCGCCGCACCGGCGCGCGCCTCGGCGCACCGGGTCAGCGCCGTGGGGCACGCCCACATCGACTCGGCCTGGTTGTGGCCGCTGCGCGAGACCGTGCGCAAGGTCGCCCGCACCACCGCCAACGTCACCCAGCTCATGGACGTGCACCCCACCTTCTCCTACGCGATGAGCTCGGCGCAGCAGTTCGCCTGGATCGCCGAGCACCGCCCCGAGGTCCACGAGAAGGTCCGCCGCCGCATCGCCGAGGGCCGGTTCGTGCCCGTCGGCAGCATGTGGGTGGAGTCCGACACGAACATGGTCGGGTCCGAGGCCATGGTGCGGCAGTTCGTGGAGGGCAAGGGCTACTTCCTGCGCGAGTACGGCGTCGACACGCAGGAGGCGTGGTTGCCGGACTCCTTCGGGTACTCCGCGGCCCTGCCGCAGATCATGAAGCTGGCGGGTGTCCGCTGGTTCCTCACGCAGAAGATCTCCTGGAACGCGGACAACAAGTTCCCGCACCACACGTTCGACTGGGAGGGCATCGACGGGACGCGGATCTTCACCCACTTCCCGCCCGTCGACACCTACAACTCCGAGCTGTCGGCGCGGGAACTGGCCCATGCCGCGCGGAACTTCCAGGAGAAGGGCCGCGCGAACTGGTCGCTCGTGCCCTTCGGCTGGGGCGACGGCGGCGGCGGTCCTACCCGGGAGATGTTGCAGCGCGCCGACCGGCTGGGCGACCTGGACGGGTCCACCCGGGTGACCCTGCACTCCCCGGAGCAGTTCTTCACCACGGCCGAGGCCGACTACCCCGACCGGCCCGTGTGGTCGGGGGAGCTCTACCTCGAACTGCACCGCGGCACCTACACGTCGCAGGCGGGGACGAAGCAGGGCAACCGCCGCAACGAGCACCTGCTGCGCGAGGCGGAGCTGTGGGCCACGACGGCGGCGGTGCGCACGGGGGCCGAGTACCCGGCCGCGCGGTTCCAGGAGCTGTGGCGCACGGTGCTGCTGCACCAGTTCCACGACATCCTGCCGGGGTCCTCGATCGCGTGGGTGCACCGGGAGGCCGCGGCCACCCACGCCCGGGTCAGCGCCGAGCTCGAGGAACTCGTCGCCGGCTCCCTGCGGGCGCTCACGGGCGAGGGTTCGCAGCGGCTGGTGGCCAACGCCGCCCCGCACGCCCGCGACGGCGTGCCCGCCCTGGGCGTGGCCGTCGCCGAACCCCCCGGGGCGCTCGTGTCGGCCACGACCGACGGGTCGGGCACGGTGCTGGACAACGGGGTCCTGCGGGTGCGGGTCGACGCCGGCGGGAACGTCGTCTCGGTGCTGGACCTGCTGGAGGACCGGGAGGTCCTGCTGCCCGGCACGAGCGCCGGGCTGCTGCAGCTGCACCGCGACACCCCGAACCGGTGGGACGCCTGGGACGTCGACGCGCACTACCGCAACGTCGTGCGCGACCTCACCGACGCCGAGTCCGTCGTCGTCCACCCCGACGAGGAAGGCTCCCAGGGCGGCGCGAGCGTCGTCGTGACCCGCTCGACCGGGCCGAGCACCCTCGTCCAGACGATCCGCCTGCCCCGCGGGGAAGCGCGCCTGGCGTACACCCTGGACGTGGACTGGCACGACCGGGAGGCGCTGCTCAAGGCCGCGTTCGGTCTCGACGTCCACGCCGACCGGTCCGCCTCGGAGATCCAGTTCGGTCACGTGTTCCGCGCCACCCACGAGAACACCAGCTGGGACGCCTCCCGGTTCGAGATCTGCGCGCACCGCTGGGTCCACGTCGGTGAGGCCGGGTACGGCGCGGCGGTCACGAACTCGGCGACCTACGGCCACGACGTGACGCGCAGCGCCGTCGAGGGGGGGCGGCCGGGGACGACGGTGCGGCTGTCGCTGCTGCGGGCCCCGCTGTCGCCCGACCCCGAGACCGACCAGGGCAGCCACCACCTCGAGTACTCCCTCGTCGTCGGTGCCCAGATCACCGACGCCGTGCGCGAGGGGTACCGGCAGAACCTCGCCCCGCGCCCCGTGCGGGGCGCCGAACCCGTCGAACCCCTCGTGACCGTCGAGGACACCGGCGTCGTCGTGGAGGCCGTGAAGCTGGCCGAGGACGGGTCCGGGGACGTCGTCGTGCGGCTCTACGAGGCGCTCGGCGGCCGGGTGCGGACGTCGCTGCGCTGGGGTTTCGCCGTCGGTGCGGTGACCGAGGTGGACCTGCTGGAACGCCCGCTGGAGCAGGGGGCCACGACGGTCGGGGACGGTGGCGCGACCGTCTCGCTGCGCCCGTTCCAGATCCTCACGCTGCGCCTGGCGCGAGCCTGACGCGCGCCTGACGCGCGCCCCGCCGCGGCCGGGGACCCGGCCGCGGCGGGGCGGCGCCGTGGGGTCAGGCCCCGACGTGCAGCAGGTGCACCCCGGCCAGGGCGACCCCGGCGACGAGCACCCACGACGACAGGCCCAGGACGAGCGAGCGCGCGCCCGTGCGCACCAGGTGCGGGACGTCGATGCCCGTGCCGAGCGCGAACAGCGCGGCCACGAGCAGGACCGACTGCAGCTGCTGGGCCCCGGCCAGGGCCGCCCCCGGCACGAGCCCGGTGGCCCGCACCGCCACGGCGACGACGAAGGCCGCCACGAAGAACGGCAGGACGGGGGGCCGCTTCGCGGTGGTGGTCCCGGCGTCGCGGGCGCGGCGGCGCAGGACGACGAGGGCCACGAGCGGGGCCAGCAGCAGGACGCGGGAGAGCTTGACGACGACGGCGGTGCCCAGCGCCCCGGGGACCCGGTCGCCCGTCGCGACGACCTGCCCCACGTCGTGCACACTGGCCCCGGCCCACACGCCGAACCCGTGCACGTCCAGGCCCAGCGGGACGCGCAGCAGCGGCAGCACGACGATCGCCAGCGAGCCGCAGAGGGTGACCAGCGCGATCGAGGTCGACACGTCCTCCTCGTCGGCGTCGGTGGCCGGGCGCACCGCGGCGATCGCCGAGGCGCCGCAGATGGAGAAGCCCGTCGCCACGAGCAGCGACCGCGCCGGGGACAGACCCAGGGCACGGCCGATGAGCTGGGTCCCGCAGAACGTCACGGCGACGACGCCGACGACGAGGACCACCCCGCCCCAGCCCAGGTCGCGCACCTGCGACAGCGGCAGCTGCAGGCCGAGCAGGACCACCGCGACGCGCAGCAGCCGCCGGGAGGCGAAACCCGTCGCGGGCGCCCAGGAGCGCCGGAACAGGCCCGTGCTGCGCACCACCGCCCCCAGGGCCACGGCGACCGTGGAGGCCGTCAGGACGGGCGCGAGGGCCTGCACGCCGAAGGCGAGGAGGGTCGCGGCGGCGACGACGACCAGGCCGGGCAGCAGGGCGGCGGCGGGGTGGGCGGGGCGGGGGACGGCGCGGAGCACCCTGCCAGGGTGCTCCCGCCGCGCCGGGGGCTGAACCCGGGGCCTGCCGTGGGGTCACCGGTCCTGCTTGTGACCGCCCGCGTCGTTGACCCTCCGTCCGGCGCTGTGGGACAGTGCCGCGGAAAGCGCATTCCAGACGATGACGACGGAGTGGACGATGGACACCGCGCGGCTCAGCCTGAACCAGATCACGCTCAACACCCTCGGCCTGCCCGAGGTCGTCGAGATCTGCGAGCGCCACGGGATCGGCTCCCTCGCCGTGTGGCGCGACAAGGTCGCCGCCGTGGGCCTGGACCGCGCCGCCGCGCTCGTCCGCTCCGCCGGCCTGCACGTCAGCTCGGTCTGCCGCGGCGGGATGTTCACCGACCCCACCGTCGACGTCCGCGAGGAGAACCGCCGCGCCGTCGAGGAGGCCGCCGCGCTGGGGGCCGACTGCCTCGTCCTGGTCTGCGGCCCGCTGCTCGACCACGACCTGGCCGCGGCCCGCGGGCGCGTCCACGACGGCATCGCCGACCTGCTCCCGCACGCGCGGGCGGCCGGGGTCCGGCTCGCGGTCGAACCGCTGCACCCCATGATGATCAGTCGGCGGTCGGTCGTGAACACCCTCGCGCAGGCGCTGGACCTGTCCGACGCCCTCGACGGGGAGGTCGGCGTCGTCGTCGACGCCTACCACGTGTGGTGGGACCCCGAGCTCGACGCGCAAGTGGCCCGCGCGGGGCGCAGGGTCCTCGGCTACCACGTCTCGGACTGGCTGCCGGGGACCGCGGACCTGCTCCTGGACCGCGGGATGATGGGCGACGGTCTCATCGACCTGCCGCGGGTGTCCCGGCTCGTCGCCGACGCCGGCTACACGGGCCCGGTGGAGGTCGAGATCCTCTCCACCCGCTGGTGGGCCGAGGACCCCGACGACGTCACCCGCACCCTGCGCAAGCGGTTCGAGGAGTTCGTCTGACCTCAGCCGGCCCGGCCGAGGAGGCGCGTCGTCGCGGGGTCGGGGTCCCCCGCGAAGAACTCCTCCAGGACGCGCGCGGCCAGGTCCTCCCCGGCCGCGGCGAACAGCGTCGCCGAGCTGCGCAGCTTCACCGCGTCGACCCCGCCCAGCACGCGCTCCGCGTCGCGCGACCCCTGCCCCAGCAGTGCCGCGCAGTTCTCCCGGTACCGGGCGCCCAGGACCGGGTGGGCCAGGTAGGCGCGCGCCTCCTCGACCCCCTCCAGCGCGTAGGCCACCGACGTGGGGGAACTGCCCAGCAGCAGCTGCGGGAACTCCCACCACATCCAGTGCGACGTCTTGCGGCCCGCGCCCAGCTCCCGCAGGGCCTGGGCGTGGGTGGTGTCGGAGGCGGTGACGAAGCGGTCCAGGTCCACCGCCCCATCGTGCGCCACCCCGTCGCGCGCGACGACCCCACCGTTGTGCTCGATCACCGGAGTGCTTGATCACCGCTGTGCTTGATCACCGCAGGGGGTGGCGGGGGGCGAGCACTCCGGTGATCGAGCACAGCGCCGGAGGGACGGGGGGAGCCGTGCGGTGCGGCAGGATTCTCCCCGTGACCGTCGCTGCCACCGACCTGCGCCTCCCCGCCCACCTGCTGCCCGCCGACGGCCGCTTCGGGTCCGGGCCGTCCAAGGTCCGCCCCGAGCAGATGGCCGCGCTCGCCGCCGCGGGGCGCACCGTCATGGGGACCTCGCACCGGCAGGCGCCCGTCAAGGACGTCGTGCGGCGCGTGCGGGCGGGTCTGGCCGAGCTGTTCGCGCTGCCCGACGGGTACGAGGTCGTGCTCGGCAACGGCGGCAGCACGACGTTCTGGGACGTCGCGACGCTGTGCCTGGTCCGGGAGCGCTCCCAGCACCTCGTGCTGGGTGAGTTCTCCTCCAAGTTCGCCGCGGCCACCGCCTCGGCGCCGTTCCTGGCCGACCCCGTCGTCGTGCGCGGGGAACCGGGGACCCTGCCGCGGCTGGGAGACGTCGCCGACGGCGTCGACGTCGTGGCCTGGCCCCACAACGAGACCTCGACGGGCGTCATGGCCCCCGTCCTGCGCCCGGCGGGCCCCACGGCCGCGCAGGGGGGCCCGCTGGTGCTCGTCGACGCCACCTCCGGGGCCGGCGGGCTGCCCGTGGACGTCGCCCAGACCGACGCGTACTACTTCGCGCCGCAGAAGGTGTTCGCCTCCGACGGCGGGCTGTGGGTCGCGCTGCTGTCGCCGGCCGCCCTCGACCGGGTCGAGGAGGTGGGGGCCACCGGGCGCTGGACGCCGGCGTCGCTGGACCTGCGGATCGCCGTGGAGAACTCCCGCAAGGACCAGACGTACAACACCCCGGCCGTGGCGACGCTGGTCCTGCTCGCCGAGCAGGTCGAGTGGATCCTCGCCCGCGGCGGGCTGGGGTGGGCCACCGCGCGCACCGCGCAGTCCTCGGGGATCGTCTACGACTGGGCGCGCGACCGGGAGTGGGCCACGCCCTTCGTCGCCGAGCCCGCCGCCCGCTCGCAGGTCGTCGCGACCATCGACCTCGACGCCTCGGTGGACGCCTCCCTGGTGCAGGAGGTGCTGCGGCGCAACGGGATCGTCGACGTCTTCCCGTACCGCAGCCTGGGCCGCAACCAGCTGCGCATCGGGGTGTTCCCGGCCGTCGAACCGGACGACGTGCGGGCCCTGACGGCGTGCGTGGACCACGTCGTGGAAGCGCTCAGGAAAGCCTGACCTGCATTCCGGGGGGAATTCAGGAAAGGCGTTCCTGCCTAGCCGCGGGAACGCCGGACGGTTACTTTCGAACCATGGCGACCGTGAACCTGGACCTCACCCCGATCCACCAGTGCTCCGTCGAGGGGTGCACCTTCAACGCCTCGACGTCCTGCCACGCCCCGGCCATCACCGTGGGCGACCACGGCGCGAACCACTGCGCCACGTTCCTCGGGATCCCGACCAAGCACACGCCGACCCGCGACGGCCACGTCGGCGCGTGCCAGCTCGCTGACTGCACCCACAACTCCGACCTCACCTGCCACGCCAGCACCATCGAGGTCGGCACGGCCGACAGCGGCCAGACGCGCTGCCTGACCTACAGCGCGGCCTGACGCACCCGCTCCAGCTCGGGGGTGAGCATCCGCGCCAGCGCGGGTTCCACGCCCCAGGCCCGGGTCAGGTCGTCGTACTCCGCCAGCAGCTCCGCCAGCCGCGGGCCGCGCGGTGCGCCCGCGCGCACCGCGCGGATCATGGCGTTGCGGGGCGTGTGCGCGGAGTCGATGAACTCCACGACCTCCACCCGGTAGCCCAGCAGCTGCAGCACGAGCGAGCGCAGCGTGTCGGTGAGGACGTCGGCGAACCGCTCGCGCAGGATCGCGTGCCGCACCAGGGGGGCGCGGTTGCCGTGCAGCTGCCGCTGCACGTCGCGGTGGCAGCAGGGGGCGGCCAGCACCACCGGTGAGCCCCAGCGCACCGCCCGGGCCAGCGCCTCGTCGGTGGCCGTGTCGCAGGCGTGCAGCGCCATCACGACGTCCGGGCGCTCGTCCGGGAACGGTTCGGCACCGGCGATGGAGCCGACCGCGAACTCCAGACCGGGCAGCCCGGCCTCCGCCGCGGCCCGCCGGCCGGTCGCCACGACGTCCTCGCGCACGTCGACGCCGACGGTCACGAGGTCCTTGCCGCGCTCGCGGGCGGCCTCGCCCAGCCAGCGGTGCGCGCCGAACGTGAGGTAGGCGTTGCCGCAGCCGAGGTCCACGGCCCGCACGCGCTCGCCGTCCCCGGTCAGCACCGCCGGGGCCAGGGTGGCGAGCTGGCGGACGAACGCCTCGACCTGCCGGCGCTTGTCGCCGCCGGCGCCCAGGACGCGGAAGACCGGGTCGTCGGGGTCGACGAGCCGCTGCTTGGCCTTGTCGTGCCGGGCGGGGCCGGCCGCGTCCCGGGCCCCCTCCGGCGCCGGGGCCCGGTGCACCTGGGCGTCGCCCTTCTTGGTGACGCGGACCTGGACGACCTCGGTCGCCGTCTCGACGTGCAGGTTGCCGTACGCCTGGCCCAGCAGGTCGTCCACGGCCCCGCCGGCGGCGGCGACGGGGACGTTGCGCGTCGTCACGACCGGCCCGGTGCGGGCCGTGAACTGCAGGTGCGGGCCGTTCTTGAGGGTGACGGGACGGACCTCGACCCGTTCGGCCGCGGGCGGCTCGCAGCCCTTGCGGCGTCCGGCCGCGACCGCCCGCGCGAGGTTCGGCGCGTCCAGCAGCAGGGCGCGGACGTCGGCGAGGGCGGTGGGCAGGTCGGTGGGCACGGCACCATTCTCCCGCGTCCGCGGCGTCCTCCCGCCGCGGACGCCGGGCCTCAGGCGGCGGCGGAGTCGCGGGTCGGCTCCGCGGCCGGGCCGCTGGGCGCGTCGCCGGTGGGCACGAGGCGGACGTGGGGGGAGCGCCGCCACGACCAGCTGACCCGGACGTGCGCGCGGCGCAGCAGGAAGATCCCGACCGCGACGGCGACGAGGGCCGAGGGGACGGACCCGACGAGGATCGACCACGAGGGCCCGAACCGGGTGCCCACCCAGCCGACGAACGGGCCGCCGACGACGGTGCCGCCCTGCATGAGCGACATGTAGATCGCCATGACCCGCCCGCGCACGGCCGGCTCGGTGCTCATCTGCACGGTGGCGTTGGCGGCCGTCAGCAGCGTCAGCGAGGCCAGCCCCATGAAGGGCAGCACGAGCAGGTAGAGGGCGTAGGTCGGCATGAGCGCCGCGACCGAGGCGAGCACCCCGAAGGCGGCGGCGGCCCCGACGACGAGCCGGTAGCGGGGGCGGCCCCGGCGGGCGGCCACGAGCGCCCCGGCCAGGGAGCCCACGGCCAGGACGGTGCCCGCCAGGCCGTACCCGGCGGAGTCGGTGCCGTACCGGACGCTCGTCATGAGGGCGCTGGTGAGCTGGAAGTTCAGCCCGAACGTGCCGACGACGGCGACGAGGACGAAGACCGCGACGAGGTCGGGGCGGGCCCGGACGTACCGCAGGCCCTCCCGCATGCTGCCGGTCCCCGCGACGGGCCGGACCCGCGGCGAGGGGTGCGCGGGCCGCATGAGGTGCAGCATCACCAGCGGCGCGGCGAAGGACAGCGCGTTGAGCAGGAACACCGGCCCGGTGCCGATCCAGGCGATGAGGACGCCGGCCAGGGCCGGGCCGACCAGGCGCGCGGAGTTGAACGAGGCGGAGTTCAGGCCGATGGCGTTGGGCAGGTCCTCGCGGGGGACGAGCTGGCCGACGAACGTCTGCCGCACGGGCCCGTCGATGGCCGAGGCGCAGCCCAGCAGGGTGGCCAGGACGTAGACGTGCCAGAGCTGGACGTGCCCGGACAGGACCAGCACGGCCAGGACGAGCCCGATGAGGCCCATGGCGGCCTGGGTGGCCACGAGGGTGCGGCGCTGGTCGAAGCGGTCGGCGACGGTCCCGGCGACGGGGGCCAGCAGCAGGATGGGCCCGAACTGCAGGCCCGTCGTGATGCCGCCCGCGGTGCCCGAGCCGTGGGTGAGGACCTGGATGACCAGCCAGTCCTGGGCCACGCGCTGCATCCAGGTGCCGACGTTGGAGACGACGGCGCCGCTGACCCAGAGGCGGTAGTCGCGGTGCCGCAGGGAGCGGAAGGTCTGGTTCACTCCGCGATCACCGCGGTGAGGATGCGGGCCGCCTCGGCCAGGGTCGCGCGCTCGGCGGGGGACAGGCCCTCCAGGCGGCGGCTGAGCCAGGCGGCGCGGCGCTCGCGGGTCTCCACGACGACGGCGCGGCCGGCGTCGGTGGCGGACACGAGCACCTGGCGGCCGTCGTCGGGGTGGTCGGTGCGCTCGACGAGGCCGGCCTCGACGAGGCCGGCGATGGTGCGCGTCATGGAGGGCGGGCGGACGTGCTCGGCCTCGGCGAGCTCGCCGGGGGTGCGGGGACCGGTGGTGAACAGCTGGGACAGGACCGAGAACTGGCCGTCGGTCAGCTCGTCCACGCTCTTCTGGGCGCGCAGCCGGCGGGCGGTGCGCAGCAGGGAGACGCGCAGGTCGACGGCGAGCCGGTCCAGCGGGGCGGTGTCCACGGCGGTCCCCCCGGCGGTCTCCCCGGTGGTGGGGAGCTCCTCGGTGGATGGTGGCATGAGGCCACCATAATCCTTCCCTCGGCTAATTACCACTGCGAAACACCGGGGTGGGACACCGGCGAGGTTCCGTCCCGGCCCACAGCGCGTTAGAGTCGGTCACGTTGTGTGATTACTTGGCGAAGGTCCCCGGACCGCGTCACGGAGGGGTGAACGTGCCAGTGAGTGGAACTCCCGTGACGTCGGCCGACCGCCGGGCCCGGCGGGCCCTCGAACGCGCCGCGGCCGCCGTCGCCGAGGCCGGCGCCGCCGTCGAGGCCCGCGGCACCGAGCACCCCGACGTCGACCTCGCCCAGCACCTCGACCTCGGCGTCACCCGGCGCGACACCGGCGCCGCCTTCCTGCGCGCCCAGCGGCGGTTCAGCGAGTGCGGCGACCTCAGCTCCCTCGGCGAGGAGCTCGTCACCGAGGTCCACGAGGCCGGCCACCAGCGCGTCCTGCTGCTGGAGACCGTCGCCCGCTCCCGGCACCGCGAGCTGGAGGTCCTCGCCGCCCGCGGCGACCTGCTCCTCGTCCCCGGCCGCCGGCTGACCGGCAACGACCTCACCCGCATGTGCCCCTCGGCCGTCGTCGAGCTGGTCCCCGGCCACCCCCGCGCCCCCCGGCTGGCCGTGTGGGGCGTGCCGGACGGCGACTCCCCGGGCCTGGAGTTCCTCGCCCTCGCCGCCGGCGCCGCCTGGCGCGCCCTGGTCGCCACCGCCGACGCCGTCCGGGCCGACCGCGAGTCCACCCGCGCCACCCTCCTGCTGTCCGGTGCCGCCCGCCTGGCCGGGCTCGGCTCCTGGAGCTGGGACCCCGCCACCGGGGTCGTCACCCTCGACGACCGCCTGCGCGAGATGCTCGGCATGACCGCGGCCGAGGCCGACCCCGACCTGGAGACCTGGCGGCTGCGCGTCCACCCCGACGACCGCGCCCCCTTCACCGGCGTCGACGACCCCGCCGCGCACGCCGGCAGCTCCGCGCCCTACCCCTTCCGCGTCGCCGCCCCCGACGGCACCGAGCGCACCTTCCTCGGCATGAGCGTCCCCCTGACCCGCACCAGCTCCAGCGTCGTGCAGGGCCTGGTCATGGACGTCTCGGCCGGGGGGAAGTCCACCGGCGAGCTCGTGCGCCTGGCCCAGTGCGACTCCCTCACGGGCCTGGCCAACCGCTCCGTCCTCGACACCCGGCTCGCCGAAGCGCTCGCCGGGGCCACCCCCAGCGACGCCGTCGCCCTCGTCCTGCTCGACCTCGACCGGTTCAAGCTCGTCAACGACACCCTCGGCCACCAGATCGGCGACGCGCTGCTGCGCCAGGTCGCCGTCCGCCTCGAGGCCGCCGCCCCGCCCGGGGCGACCCTGGCCCGCCTCGGCGGCGACGAGTTCGTCGTCATGGTCCCCGGCGTCAACCGGCCCGAGGCCGCCTCGATCATGGCCCGCGACGTCATCCGCCGGCTCCGCGCCCCGATGCTGCTGCCCGGCCTGCCCGAACCCTTCGTCTGCACCTCCAGCGCCGGGGTCGCCGTCGCCCACGAGGGCACCGCCGACGACCTGTTCCGCAGCGCCGACATGGCCCTGTACCGGGCCAAGGACGGTGGCCGCGACCGCGTGGCCCTCTACGACACCGCCATGCGCGACGAGGCCCACGCCCGCCACGTCGCCGAGCACCGCGTCCGGCGCGCCCTGCGCACCGACGGCCTGCGCGTCGTGTGGCAGCCCATCGTCGACCTGCGCAACCGCGAGCTCGTCGCCGCCGAGGCCCTCGTCCGCCTCGACGACCCCGTCGAGGGCATCCTCGAACCCAAGCACTTCGTCGACACCGCCGAGGACACCGGGCTCATCGTCGACGTCGACACCTGGGTCCTGGGGGAGGTCCTGCGGCAGCTGCGGGAGTGGCGGCGCGAGGAGGTCGGGCTGCAGGTCTCCTTCAACGTCTCCGGCAAGACCCTGGAGCACCCCGCCTTCGCCCACCGCCTCGCCCACAGCGTCGAGTCCACCGGCGCCTCGGGCAGCTCGCTGCTCGCCGAGGTCACCGAGCGCACCCTCATCGACCTGTCCACCTCGACCCGGGCCAGCCTGGGGGAGCTGCGCAGCATCGGCGCCCGCGTGGGCCTCGACGACTTCGGGACCGGGTACTCCTCGCTGTCCTACCTCGACCGGTTCCCGCTGAGCTTCCTCAAGATCGACATGAGCTTCGTGCGGCCGCTGGGGTCCTCCGACCGCGCCGAGGCCGTCGTCGAGGCGCTCATCAGCCTCGCCCACGCCCACGGCATGGTCGTCACCGCCGAGGGCGTGGAGACCGAGCTGCAGGCCTCGATGCTGCGGGACATGGGGTGCGACCGCGCCCAGGGGTACCTGTTCGGCCGCCCGATGGACGCCGGCCTGCTGCCCCTGACCTCACGCCCGTAGCGCCCGGCCCAGCCGGGCCACCCCCTCGGCGGTGCGGGCGGGGGAGTGCGTCGTGAACGACAACCGCAACGTCGAGCGGTCCGGCGCGCCCGCGAAGAACGACTCACCCGGCACGAACGCGACGCCCTCGGCCAGCGCCGCCTTCAGCAGGACCCCCGTGTCCGGCCCGCCCGGCAGCCGCACCCAGGTGAACATCCCGCCCTCGGGCCGCGACCACGTGCTGCCCACCGGCAGCTCGGCCGCCAGCGCCGTCAGCATCGCGTCCCGGCGCTCGCGGTAGGCCGCCACGACCGTCGCGACGTGCGCGTCGAGGTCGGTCGCGGCGAGGTACTGCGCCGCGGCGGCCTGGTCGACCGTCGAGGTCTGCAGGTCCGCGGCCTGCTTGGCCACGACGACCGACGGGCGCAGGGCGCGCGGCAACCGCGCCCAGCCCAGCCGCAGCCCGGGAGCGCCGACCTTGGAGAAGCTGCCGAGGTGGACGCAGTTCCCGGTCGCCGCGGGGTGCGCCGCCAGCGGCGGCAGGTGCTCACCGGCGTAGCGCAGCTCACCGTACGGGTCGTCCTCGACGACCCACACCCCGTGCTCGGCGGCCAGCTCGGCGATGCGGGCCCGGCGGTCGGCGCGCAGCGTCCGGCCGGTGGGGTTCGCGAAGTTCGGCACGAGGTACAGCACCGCCGGCCGGCGGGTGCGGAACACCTCCTCCACGGCCTCGGGGACCGCGCCGTCGTCGTCGCCGGCGACCCCGACCAGTTCCGCGCCGGCCAGCGAGAACGACTGCAGCGCAGCCAGGTAGCTGGGTTCCTCGACCGCCACCACCGACCCCGGGCCCAGCAGGGCGGTGGTGAGCAGCGTCAGCGCCTGCTGCGACCCGGTCGTGACGAGCAGGTCGTCGGGGCCCGTCGGCAGCCCGCGGCGCGTCAGCCGCGCCGCCACGAGCGCGCGCAGCTCCGCGTCGCCCTCGCTGGGGGCGTACTGCAGGTTCCGCCGGGCGGCCGGCCCCGTCAGGGCCCGCTCGTAGGCCGCCCGCAGCCCCTCCACGTCGAACAGCTCCGGGGCCGGCAGACCACCCGCGAACGAGATGACGTCGGGGGCGTCGACCAGCGCCAGCAGGTCGCGCACGGGCGAGGAGCGGACCCCGGCCAGGCGGGGGTTGAGCGGGAGCGGTGGCACGGGTTTCCTCCCCGGTGGCGGCGTGCGGTGGGACCGGCCGCCCGCGACGGTCGTGGCGTCGCGCGGGGACGGGGGGACGCCGCCGGGGTGGGGAGCGTTGCCCGGATCCTACGCCCGGTGCACGTGCGCGGCGTCCGCCTGCGCGACCGGCCGCACGACCACCTTGTCGAGGTCGACGTGCGGGGGCCGGGTCACCGCGAACGCGATGACCTCCGCGACGTCCTGCGCGGTCAGCGGCGTCAGCCCCTCGTACACCTCGTCGGCCGCCTCCTGCGACCCCAGCCGGACGAGGGAGAACTCCGTCTCCACCATGCCCGGGGCGATCTCGGTCACCCGGACCGGCTCACCCAGCAGCTCCAGGCGCAGCGTGCGGCACAACGCGTTCACGCCGTGCTTGACGGCCGTGTACCCGCCGCCGCCGGGGTACACCTCGAACCCCGCGATCGACCCCAGCACCACGACGTGCCCGTTCCCGCCGCGGCGCATCCCCGGCAGCAGGGCCTGGTGCACGCGCAGCACCCCGACCACGTTGGTGTCGTACATCGCCTTCCAGCCCTCGGGGTCACCGGCCTCGACCCTGTCGCTGCCCAGGGCGCCGCCGGCCGAGTGCACGACGACGTCCACGTCACCGACCTGCTCGGCCATCGCGGCGACCGAGGCGGCGTCCGTCACGTCCAGCGCCACCGCCCGGCCGCCGACCTCGGCCGCCAGCGCCTCCAGGCGCTCGACGCGGCGCGCGGCCGCGACGGTGTCGAAACCGGCCGCCGCCAGGGCCCGCACGGTGGCCGCGCCGATCCCGCTGCTGGCCCCGGTCACGAGGGCGGTGCGCCGGCGGGGGGTCGGGCAGGACGTCTGCGTGGACATGCCGCCATCCCAGCAGACGCGCCGCCGGCGGTGGACACTGGCCCGGTGCCCCTGTTCCTGCCGCCGTCCAAGGCCAAGCCGCCGCCCCCGCCGCTGAAGACCGACGACCGCCGCGCCGTCCTCGTGGGGCTGGGCGTCTGGGCGGTGCTGCTCGTCGTGGCGCTGGCCGTGCCGGAGGTGCGCAGCACGGGGGAGGGGCGCTGGCTCGGCTCGTGCGTCGCGGGGCTGGCGCTGGGGCTGGTGGGGCTGGCCCACGTGCACCGGCGCGGCCGCCGCTCCCGCTGACCGGTCAGGCCAGGCCGGGCAGCTCCGCGCCCAGGACCTCGCCCGCCGCCGTCCCCGCCAGGAGCCGGGCCAGGGCCGTGCGGGCCCACCACGCCCCCGCGGCCTGCGCCAGGCCGTCCGCGGCGGCCGCCGGGTCCGTCGCCACGACCTCCCCGACCGCCCCGTCCCGCCCCTCGCGCACCCAGAACCGCACGGGCACCCCGTCGCACGTCAGCGACGCCACCCGCGTCCACACCCCGGGCACGTCCGGCGCCAGGGCGCGGGCCGCGGCCGGCACCTCGTGCACCACCCCCGCAGGGTGCTCCAGGACGGCGTCGGCGCGGTCGGAGGACAGGTCGACGTCGAGCAGGTCGGCCACGCGCCCGGCGTGCGGGACGAGCAGGCGCGGCCCCAGGTCGGTGCGCTGGGCCCACGCGGGGGAGTCGGGCACGACGACGTCGTCCGCGTCGGCCAGGACGACCCGGCCGTGCGCGTCCAGGGCCGCGAACCGCTCGGGGACCACCGCCCACGACCCCGCCCACGACCCGGCCGACGACCCGGCTGACGACCCCGCCGCGGCCCGGCCCAGCAGCGCCCACAGCACGAGCAGGTCCCCGGCCTGCGGCAGCGCCCCGGCACCGGCCTCCAGCAGCCCCGCGAGGTCCTGCGCGCCGGCGTCCACCAGGTCCGGCAGGACGCCCAGCGCGCGGCGGGCCGGGACGGGCAGCCCCGCCGCCCAGGCCGGGGCCGCCGGCAGCCAGGCCGGGGCCGTGCCCGCCGGGTCCCGCGAGACCACCGGCAGCGGACCGTGCCGGCGCAGCCACCAGGCGAGGTGACCGGGCCGGCGGTGCGGGCCCAGCACCCACGGCTCCGTCAGCGCGCCCAGCCCCGCGGGGGTGGCCGCCAGCGCCGCCACCACCTCCGGCCAGGCGCCGGGGACGACGAGGTCCAGGTCGCGCACCGAGACCGCCCCGGCGACCACGGTCGTCCCCGGCGGCTCGTCGAGGACCTGGTCGAGCACGTCGCCCCAGACGTCCTCGACGTACGCGCCGAACGCGGCCAGGCCCACGTCGAGCCCCGCCGCCGGGTCGGTCAGGTCCAGACCGGCCGGCTCCACCAGCGCCGGGCCCGCCAGCACCCCCACCGCCCGCAGGACCCCCGGCCCCCAGTCGGCCAGCAGGTCCGGGTGCACGGGGGCGACGTCGGCGGCGTCGAAGGCCCGCTCGGCCGGCGTGCCCGGCAGCACCAGGGCCCCGGCGGGGGCCAGCTCGTCCCGGTCGTCGGGCAGGGCCAGGTCCGCCAGCCAGGGCAGCTCCCGCGCCACCCGCGCCACCAGGTCCCCGTCGGCCCCGCCGCGGTCGTCACCGTCCCGCCCGGCGCGCACCGCCGCGGCGACCACGCCCAGCACCGCCTCGGCCACCTCGTCGGGGTCCTCGGCGTCCGGCGACGCCTCGACCGCGGCCCGCACGGCCGGGTCCGTGAGCACCGCCCACGCCCCGCCCTCGCGCGCACCCAGGCGCACCAGCAGGTCCCGGGCCGGGCCCACCGCGACGTCGGGGTCGACCACCCGCAACCCGGACCCCGCGAACACCCGCGCCGCCGCCGCGTCCAGCAGGTCGGGGTCCTCGACGAGGACGGCACCGCGGACCCCGTGCACGCGCCGGCCGTCCAGCAGCGGGACCGGCAGGCCGCTCATCGCCTCGCGCGCCACCGGGTCGGCCGCGGCCAGCGGCGCCAGCGCCGCGAACAGCTCCCGCGCCCGCGCCCCGTCGACCCCCGGCAGCACGTCGAGGACCTCGGCCAGCCCCATCCGCGTCACCCCGAGCTCGGTGAGCAGCCGGTCGGTGCCGCGCGGCGCGGCGACCAGCCCGGCCAGGGCGGGCGCCAGCGCCTCCAGCAGGACCCGGTCGTCGGCCCCCGGGCCGGTCAGCGCGACGGCCGCGCTCGGGCGCACCGGCAGCGGTGCCCCGTCGACCCGCTCGACGCAGACCAGCAGCGGCACGTCCCGCGCCCGGTCCAGGACGCGGCGGCGCAGCTCGGCGTCGACGCGCCCGGCCGCGGCCCCGTACGGCAGCAGCGCCACGGCGTCCCCGCCCTCGGCGGCGACCTCGCCCAGCAGGTCCCCGTAGGCGTCGGCGGCCGCGTCCAGCAGCACCTCCGTCGCCGGGCCCGGGGCCAGCCGCCGCCGGTCCGGCCCCAGCGGGAACGTCGCGACCAGCAGCGCCGGCCACGGCAGGTCCTCGTCGGTCGGCGTCGGCGCGCACACCACCCCCGGCGGCCGGGCCCCGCCGCGCGGCAGCGCCCACGCCAGGTGCCAGCCGGGACGCCGCCGGTCCTCCACCCCGCGACCGGCCAGGTCGGCGGCGTCGAAGCGGCCGCTGCGCCGCAGCACCCGCCAGCGGTCCTCCACGTCCGCGCACCGGCGCGCCGGTCCCCCCGGCACCTCCACGACGACCTCGGCCAGCCCCGGCAGGGCCAGCAGCAGGACGTCCGCGCCCCCGCCGTCCGTGCCGTCGGCACCGTCCGTGCCGGTCAGGGCCGCCAGCTGGCGCTCCACGAGCCCGCGGGCCGCCGCGTCGCGCAGGGGCAGCTCGACGACCGTGTCGTACCCGTCCGGGACGGCCGCCGCGCCCGGGGCGGGCAGCGGCAGCCGCAGCGCCGCCACGTGCCCGTCGCGGGCCTCCAGCTCGGCCACCGCCGCCGCGCCGGCGCGGCGGCGGACCAGGGCGGCGGACTCGTCGCGGGAGAAGCGGACGGCCCCGGTGGCCGAGCGCAGGGCCGGGGCGTCGGTGACGGCCAGGACGGCGGCGAACCCCACCCCGAACCGGCCCACGGACCCGCCCTCGTCCCGCTTGGCGCTGGCCCGCAGCGTCGCGAGGGCACCCACCCCGGCCGCCGACAGCGGCGCCCCGGTGTTGGCGGCCAGCAACCGGCCCGGACCCCCCGCGGGGTCCTCCACCAGCCGCAGCAGCAGCCGCCCCCGCACACCCGCCGCCGACGCGGCGTCGGCGGCGTTCTGGGCCAGCTCCACGACCAGCCGGTCGCGGTAGGCGCCCAGCGCGGCGTCCTCCTCGGCGTTGGCGTCCTCGCGCAGCCGGGCCGGCGAGGCGCTCCAGGCCGCCAGGACCCGCTCGCGCAGCTCCGCGGTGCCGAACGGGTCGTCCACCGCTTCGCTCAGCGGGTGGCCCCGGCCGCCGCGGGGACCTCGTCGGACGGCTCGTCCGGCCCGAAGAGCTCCAGGCCCTCGGGGGACAGGTCGTCGATCAGCGGCACCGACGGCGGCTCGGCGACGACCTCGACGTCGGTCTCGCTGTGCGCCCCGCAGCCGTGGTCGACGCTCACGACGCGGGCGTCCTCGGGGGACCACTCGTTGGCGCAGACGCCGAACACCTGCCGCAGCGACCCGGCCAGCGGCAGGAAGAAGCCGCACGTCGAGCAGGGCGCCTTGGCGTGCTCGGCGATCTCGGCGCGGGGGCCGCGGTCGCCCTCGTACCAGCGCGTCGCGGCGGCGTCCCGGCCCTCGGCCGACAGCACGCGCTCGCGGCCCAGGCCCAGCTCCCACAGGGCCACCGCGTCGGTGTCCTCGTCGCCGGCGGACTCGAAGCCCTGCTCCAGGTGCGGGTCGTCGGCCTTGCGCGGCAACGTGTCCTGCGGGCCGACGTCGCCGGGGGACAGCCGCTCGGCCCACGGCAGCCACGCGGGCGGCTGCAGCGCGTCCTCACCGGGCAGCAGGCAGACCTCGTCGACCGTGACGTTGCGCGCGCGCGAGGCGCGCACCACGGTGACCGTCCACCGCCAGCCCCGGTACCCCGGCAGCAGGCACTCGAAGACGTGGCTCGCGAGCCGGTCGCCCTCGGCGACCGCCCCGAGGTGCTCACCGACCGTGCCCGGCTCGGCCACCTCCTGCGCCGCCTCGCGGGCCAGGTCCACCGCGGCGGCCACGGCCGCGTCGAGGGTGGGCTTGCGGGAGCGGCGGACCTTGGGGGCCGGTGCGGGCGCCGCCTCGGCGCCGGGCGTCCCGGCCGGGACCTTCGGGGCCACGCTCACGCCTCGATGTCGTCGGCGACGGCCCGCAGCACGGTCGCGATCTTCGCCGCGCCCGCCTTGTCGGGGTAGCGCCCGCGCCGGAAGGACCCGGAGACGCCGTCGAGCAGCTTGATGAGGTCCTCGACGATCGGGACCATGTCCTCGGGCTTCTTGCGGGTGGCGCGGCTCACCGAGTGCACCGGCTCCAGGACGCGCACGGACAGCGCCTGGTTGCCGTTCTTGCCCTGCACCACGCCGAAGTCGACGCGGGTGCCCTTCGTCAGCGTCGCCGTCCCGGACGGCAGCGCGGAGGCGTGCACGAACACCTCGGCGCCGTCCTCGGCGGCGAGGAAGCCGAAACCCTTGTCGGCGTCGAACCACTTGACCTTGCCAGTCGGCACAGGAACCTTCTCCAGTTCGCGGGGGCCGGGCGCTGCGGGCGGGCCGCGCGCACCGGCGGGGTGCGTACTCCATGTCGTCGCAGGTCCACGCCCGGCAGACCGTGGGTCCGCCTCGGCGTGAGCCGTCGACCAAGGTTAACGGGGGACGGGTACCGCTCGCTCACCGTCGCGCAGGTCGGCCGCGTGCGCGGCGAGCCAGCCGGGGAACTCCTCCAGGCCGGCGAGAACGACGTCGGCCCCGGCGCGGCGCAGCGCGGCGGCGTCGTGGGAGCCGGTCGTCACGGCGACCGCGACGGCCCCGGCGACCCGCGCGGCCCGCACGTCCCCGGGGTGGTCGCCGACGTAGGCCGTCGCGCCCACCTCCCGCAGCCGCACGCCCTTGTCCTCGGCGAACAGGTCCCCCGTGACGTCCTCGTCGGCCACGACCCCGGCCAGGCCCGTGACCGCCAGCACGCGGTGGACGTTGGGCGTGTGCTTGGCGCTCACGACGACGCTGCGGCCCCCGAGCGCGGCCGGGGCGCGCAGGGCGGCCGCCGCGGCGGGGTAGGCGCGCACGGAGGGCACCCCCAGGTCGGGGTACAGCTCGCGGTAGCGGGCGGTGAGCACCGCGACGCCGTCGGCGGCGGTGCCAGGGACCAACCCGGCCACGATGGACTCCAGCGGCATCCCCGCGTACGGCCACACGTCGTCGGCGGTCACCGCGACCCCGACCTCGGCCAGCACGGCCCGCATCGTCGCGGCGATCCCGGCGCTGGAGTCCACGAGCGTCATGTCGAGGTCGAAGCCGACGACGGGCGCCCCCGGGGGGACCGGCCGGGCCGGCGTGGGCGTGTCGCTGGTCCGGGGCGCGCCGGTCGGGGCCGCTGAGCTCATGCCCCGACCCTACGGGGCGCCCCGGACCGCCCCGCCGACCCCGGCAGCGGGGCGGCGATCACGCGGTGAGACGCTTCGGGCGGCCGGTTGCGCACCCCCGGGGGCTGCGCGATGGTCACGGGTGCGAGGCGGGGCCGGCAGGCCGGTCCTCGTCCCGACCAGGACGACGCTGACGACGCTGACGAGGAGAAGGCATGGCTGACTACACCCTTCCGGATCTGCCCTACGACTACTCCGCGCTCGAGCCCCACATCTCCGGGGCGATCATGGAGCTGCACCACGACAAGCACCACGCCACCTACGTCGCCGGCGTCAACACGGCCCTGGAGAAGCTGGCCGAGGCCCGCGACAAGAACGACCTGGCCACGGTCAACCTGCACGAGAAGAACCTGGCCTTCAACCTCGGTGGGCACGTCAACCACTCGGTGTTCTGGCCCAACCTGTCCCCCGAAGGCGGCGACAAGCCCACCGGGGAGCTGGCCGCGGCCATCGACGAGCACTTCGGCTCCTTCGACGGCTTCCGCGCCCACTTCACCGCCACCGCGCTGGGCATCCAGGGCTCGGGCTGGTCGATCCTGGCCTGGGACTCCATCGGCCAGAAGCTGATCAACGTCCAGCTGTACGACCAGCAGTCCAACCTGGCCCTGGGCCTGGTCCCGATCGTGCTGCTGGACATGTGGGAGCACGCGTTCTACCTGGACTACAAGAACGTCAAGCCCGACTACGTCAAGGCGTGGTGGAACGTGGTGAACTGGGCCGACGCCCAGTCCCGCTTCGACCGGGCCCGTACCCAGACCGTCGGGCTGATCGTCCCCTGAGACGTCACCCGGGGCATCGCCTGAGGCGTCGTCTGGACGGCGCCGGCTGAGGAGGGGGTGGGACCGCACCGGTCCCACCCCCTCCTGCCGTCCGGGCGCCCCTCAGGGGCCGGGCAGGTGCCGGTCGAGCTCGGCCAGCAGGGCGCGGGCGGCGGCCGAGGCGCCGTCGCCGGCGTGCAGGACGTAGCTGCGCCGGGCCGGGCCGTCGGGCACCGCCAGGGTGTGCAGCCCGGGGGCGCCGGCGACCGAGGACCCCGGCAGCAGCGCCGTCCCGACCCCCCGCCGCACGAGGTCCAGGAGCAGCGGCAGGTCGTCGGTCTCGACGACGACGTCGCGCACCAGCCGCGCGGCCGAGAACGCCTCGTCGGTCTGGCGGCGCCCGCCGGTGCCGGCGGGGTAGTCCACGCAGGGCCGGGAGGCGATGTCGCGCAGGCGGACCCGCCGGCGCGTGCGCCAGGGGTCGTCGGCGGCCACCACGGCGACGTGCGGCTCGACGGCCAGCAGCCGGCTCTCCACCCCGGCCGGCGGCACCCCGAGGGGGAAGCCGGCCAACCCCACGTCGAGGGTGCCGTCGCGCACGGCGGCCAGCGTCACGTCGCTGCTGCGCACGACGACGGACGTGCGCACCCCCGGGTGCCGCCGGCGCAGGCCCCGCAGCACGTCGGCCAGGCGCAGGTCGGGCAGCGAGGGGACGGTGCCGACGCGCAACCGGCCGGCCACCGCCCCGCCGGCGGCCACGACGTCGGTCCGCAGCCGGTCGAGCTCGGCCAGCACCGCCCGCGCGCGCGGCAGCAGCGCCTCGCCCGCGGGGGTGAGCCGGACCCGGCGGCTGGTGCGGTCGAACAGGCGGGTGCCCAGCTCGGCCTCCAGGGCGGCGACCTGGTGGCTCAGCGCCGACTGCGCGATGCCCACCTCGGTGGCGGCGCGGGTGAAGTGCAGACCGTCGGCGACGGCCAGGACGCACTGCAGCTGCAGGGGGGTCACCCGGGCACACTAATCGCGTCCCGCGATCGATCAGCAGCCTTCGATCGCTTGGACAGGGCGCCGCGACGGCGCGCAGGATGGTCGCGTGCTCACCAGGCCCCTGCTGCTCCTCATGGCCGTCACGACCGGGCTGACCGTGGGCGGCAACTACGTCAACCAGCCCCTGCTCGACACCATCGCCGGTGACCTCGGGATCGGCGACGGCCGCGCCGCCGCGCTCGTGACGGTCGCGCAGGTCTCCTACGGCCTGGGCCTGCTGCTCGTGGTCCCGCTGGGGGACCTGCTCGAACGCCGCCGCCTGCTCGTGGCCCTCGCGCTGCTCGCCGCGGCCGGTCACGCCGTGTGCGCGCTGGCGACAAGCTACCCGCTGCTGGTGCTGGGAACGGCCGTGGCGGGGCTGTTCTCGGTCGCCGCCCAGATCCTCGTGCCCTTCGCGGCCGAGCTGGCCGCCCCGGGCCGGGAGGGCCGCGCCGTGGGGACCGTCATGAGCGGGCTGCTCGTCGGCGCGCTGCTGGCCCGCAGCGTCTCGGGGGCGCTGGCCTCCTTCGCCGGCTGGCACGCCCCGTACGCCGTGGTCGCCGTCGCGCTGGTGCTCGTCTCGGTCGTGCTGGGCCGGCGCCTGCCGCGCAGCGAGCCGACCGCCGCCGGCGGGTACCTGGCGACGCTGCGGTCGGCGGCCGCGCTGGTGCGCGAGCTGCCGCGGCTGCGCACCCGCGCCCTGCTGGGCGGTCTGGGGTTCGCGGGGGTCTCGGTGCTGTTCGCGACGACGACGTTCCTGCTGACGGGCCCGCGGTTCGGCCTCTCGGAGCTGCAGGTCGGGCTCGTGGGGCTGGCCGGGGTGGCCGGCGCGTCGATGGCGAGCGTCGCGGGCCGGCTGGCCGACGCCGGCCGGGGGCAGTGGGCGACGGGGATCGGGGCCGTGGGCCTCATCGCGACGTGGGGGCTGCTGGGCCTGTCGAGCTCGGTGTGGCTGACGTCGACGCTGCTGTTCGTGCTGGGTTTCGGGCTGGCGGACATGTTCCTGCAGGCCGTGCACGTCTCGAACCAGAACGTCGTCTACCCGCTGCGCCCGGACGCGCGGTCCCGGCTGAACTCGGTCTACATGACGACGTACTTCGCCGGCGGGGCGCTGGGTTCGGCCGCCGGGTCGGCCGCCTGGAGCGCGGGCGGCTGGCCCGTCGTGACGGCCGTCGGCGCGGGCCTGGGCGTCCTGGTGCTGCTCGTGTGGTTCGTCGACCTGCGCCTGGAGCGCTCGCTCAGCCTTGCCGGCGCCGGTAGCCGATGACCCCGCCGACGACGCCGACGACCGCGACGACCACGAGGCCGACGCCGATGAGCGCGTCGTCGCCCTGACCGGCGGTGGGGTTGGACGGGTCGACCGTGGCCGGGCTGGTCGACGCGGACGCCGTCGCGGAGGGGGTCGCGGAGGGGGTCGCGGACGCCGGCGCGGAGGGGGACGCGGAGGACGCGGCCGCGCCGGTGGCGGTGAAGGTGAAGCTGCCCGAGACGGGGTGCCCGTCGGAGGAGGTGATCCGCCACTGCACCTCGTAGGTCCCGGCGGGGCGGGCGCCGGTGAGGTCGGCGGTGACGGTGGTGTCGACGATGCGCGGGTCGCCGCCGGAGACGACGGTGCCGTCGGGGCCGGTGACCTGGACCTGCGTGCCGAGGGCCAGGGGCGTGGTGGACATCGTCAGCACGACGGAACCGGGGGCCGCGTCGAGGACGGCGCCGGTGCCGGGGCTGGTGGACTCCAGGCGGTCGTGGGCCGCGGCCGGAGCGGCCGCGGCGAGCCCGGCCCCCAGGGTCAGCAGCCCGGCCGCCGCCACCGCCAGGCGCCGCCGTCGCGGTGCGAGGGGGGCGGGTCGGGGGCGGTTCGGCGTCGGCACGGCGCCAAGACTACGCAGCGTCGTGGACGGCGCCGGGAGTCGCAGCACCCTTGACGGGCGTACCCACCACCCGGTTGGCTGCACCGAGTTGTCACAGGCTCACCGACTGTCACGGACGCCGTGCTGTCGTCCACCACCGGCACCAGCAGGAGGCCGCACCATGGTCGCCCCCCGTCCCCACCGCCGAGCCGTCCGGCCGGTGCTCGCGATGGGGGTGGGCCTCCTGCTCGCCGCCGTCCCGGCGCTGCCGGCCCAAGCCGCACCCACCGCGCCCACCCGCCACAGCACGCAGGGGTTCACCGCCGGCAACTACGTCGTCACGCTCGCGCAGGACCCCATCGCCGGGTACGACGGCTCGCTGCCGGGCATCCCGCGGCTGAAGTCCGCCACGGGCGGCCTGGACCTGTCCGGCGCCACGACGCAGCGCTACCGCGACCTGCTCCTGGGCGCCCAGCAACGCGTCGCCGACGCCGTCGGGGTCCAGCCCCGGCAGCGCTACACCGTGGCGCTCAACGGGTTCAGCGCGACGCTGACGGCCGCGCAGGCCGGCAAGCTGGCCGCCACCCCCGGCGTCGTCTCGGTCGCCCCCGACAGCGTGCGCCACCTGACCGCCGACCAGGCCACCGCCCAGACCGCCACCGAGCAGACCGCGGCGGCCGTCGACGAGGCCACCGAGGAGGCCACCGAGCAGGCCACCGAGCAGGCACCGGCCGCCGCGCCCACCGCCACGACCCTCGCCGCCGCCGCCCCCGCGCGGACCACGGCCGACTACCTCGGCCTGACCGGCCCCGGGGGCGTCTGGGAGCAGCTCGGCGGGGTGGCGCAGGCCGGGAAGGGCGTCGTCGTCGCCGACCTCGACACCGGCCTGTGGCCCGAGCACCCCTCCGTCGCCGGCGCGAAGCTGCCCTCGAAGGCCCCCGCGGGCGACCCCTTCGGGGCCTACCGCTCCGGCGGGACCATCACGGTGCCCAAGGCCGACGGCGGCACCTACACGGGCGTCTGCCAGACCGGCCGGGGCTGGACGGCGGCCGACTGCACGACCAAGGTCGTCGGCGCCCGGGCCTTCAACACCGGGTTCAGGGCCGCCCACGGCCTGGCCGACGACGAGTACGACTCCGCCCGCGACAGCGACGGCCACGGCACCCACACCGCCACGACCGCCGTCGGGCTGCCCGGCGTCCCGGCCAGCATCGACGGCGTGTCCTACGGCGACGTCACGGGCATCGCCCCGGCCGCCTCCCTCGCCGTCTACAAGGTCTGCTGGACCGGCGAGGACGGCGACAACTCCTGCCTGACCTCCGACCTGCTCGCCGCCATCGACCAGGCCGTCGCCGACAACGTCGACGTCATCAACTACTCCATCGGCGGCGGGGCCACGGCCGACGCGGCCGACCCGATCGACCTCGCGTTCCTCGTCGCGGCCTCGGCCGGGATCTTCGTCTCCGCCTCCGCGGGCAACTCCGGACCCGGCGCCTCCACCGCCGAGAACACCGGCCCCTGGGTCACCACCGTCGCCGCGGCCACCTCGGTGCTGCGCGAGGGCACCGTCGTCCTGGGCGACGGCAGGAAGCTCGTCGGCGCCCGGCTGGTGCAGTCCGCGCTGCCGCGCACCCTGGTCGTCCTGGGCTCGGCCGTCGCCGCGGCCGGCCGCAGCGCCGACGACGCCGCCAAGTGCTTCGCCGGGTCCCTGGACGCGGCGAAGGTGAGGGGCAAGGTCGTCGTCTGCCAGCGGGCCGTGACCGCCCGCATCGACAAGTCGGCCGAGGTCGCCCGCGCCGGGGGCGCCGGGATGGTCCTCTACAACCCGACGCCGAACTCCCTCGAACCCGACGCGCACTCCGTCCCGACCGTCCACCTGGACACCGCGGCGGGCGAGGCCGTCGTCGCCTACGTCCGCCGGACCGCGAACCCCACCGTGGCCTTCCAGCCCGGCAACACCAGCGGCCGGGCCACCCCGGCCCCGCAGGTCTCGGCGTTCTCCGGGCGCGGCCCGGCCCTCGTCGACGGCGGCGACGTCCTCAAACCCGACCTGGCCGCCCCCGGCTCCGGTGTCCTGGCCGGGTACTCGCCCGACGCCACCACCAACGGCCGGGACCTGTTCGCCCCCGAGTCCGGCACCTCGATGTCGGCCCCGCACGTCACCGGGCTCGCGGCGCTGTACGTCGCGGCGCACCCGGAGTTCACGCCGATGGCGGTCAAGTCGGCCCTCATGACCACGGCCCGCAGCCTCCTGGGCCCCGACGGCCGGGCCCAGCGCCGCGTGTTCGCCGGCGGCGCCGGTTTCGTCGACCCGACGAGGATGCTGACGCCGGGGCTGGTCTACGACTCCACGCCCCTCGACTGGCTGCGCTACCTGGAGGGCTCCGGCGTCGCCACCGGCACCGGGCTCACGGGGATCGACCCCAGCGACCTCAACCAGGCCTCCCTCGCCGTCGGCGACCTCGCCGGGACGCGCACGGTGACGCGCACGGTGACGGCCACCACGGCGGGCCTGTACTACGCGAAGGCCTCGGTGGCGGGCTTCGACGTCCAGGTGCGGCCCAGCGTGCTGAACCTGCAGGCCGGCCAGACCGCGCAGTTCCGGGTCACGTTCACCCGCACGAGCGCGGCGCTGGGCAAGTGGGTCTCCGGCGGTCTCACCTGGACCGGCGGGTCGGGCCTGAGCGTGCACTCGCCGATCGCCCTCGAACCGGTCGCCCTGACCGCCCCGGCCGAGCTGACCGCCCCGGCCGCCGCGCAGGGGTCGGTCACCGGGACCGTCACGGCGGGCCGCAGCGGCACGCTGGGCCTGCGCACCACCGGCCTGGTCGCGGGCGACACCTACCGCCAGCGCATCCCGCTGGGCTACTACGACGAGCTGCCCGTGACGATCCCCGAGGGCACCGCGTTCACCCGCTTCGACGTGGTGGGCGAGGACGGCTCGGACGTGGACATGGGGCTGTTCACGACCGGCGGCGACCTCGTCGAGGCGTCGGCCACGGCGTCGTCCGACGAGCGCATCGACGGGTACGTCACCCCCGGCGACTACCTCCTGCGCGTCGAGCCGTACGCCCCGGCCCCCGGCCGGCAGGACGTGGGCTACCAGCTGACGACGTACGTCCTGGGGGCGGGCGCCGGCACCGGGTCGTTCACGGTCGCACCGGGCGCGCTGCCGCTCACCCAGGGCCGCCCGGCCACCTTCACGGCGTCCTGGGCGGGGCTGGACCCCGGCACCCGGTACCTGGGGCTCGTGACGTACGACGGTTCCCGGGACCGCACGGTGGTCACCGTCGGCTGACGCGGGCCGCCCCGCGGGGCGCGTGGGAGAGTGGGGCCGTGCAGGAGCAGAAGGCGCAGCCCACCAACACCGGCGCCCTCGCGGGGATCGTCGCCTCCCTCGCGGGGCTGGTCGTCTCCCTGGCGCTGGCCCCGCTCGGCGTCGTCATGGGGCTGGTGGTCCTGGTCCTGGGCGTCCGGGCCCTGCGCGGCGGCCACCCGGACCGGGGCTGGTGGACGGCGGCCCTCGTCCTGTCGGTGCTGTGCGTGGCCTCGGGCGTCCTCGGGACCGTCCTGGCGCGGCCGTGAGCGCGCTGATCGTCGCCGCCGCCCCCGACGCGGCGGCCCAGGAGGAGCTGGACCGGTTGCGGCGGGAGAACTTCCCGCCCGAGCGCAACCAGCTGCCCGCCCACCTGACCCTGTTCCACGCCCTGCCCGGCGAGGCGCTCGGCGAAGTCGTCGAGGCCTGCCGGGACGCCTGCCGGGCGGACCCGCCGCGGGCGCAGGTGCGCTCGGTGCGCTCCCTGGGCCGCGGGGCCGCGCTCGTCGTGGACAGCCCCGGCCTGGTGGCCGCGCGCGCCGCCGTCGCGGGCCGCTTCGCCGGCCGCCTCACCCGCCAGGACGCCCAGGGGTTCCGCCCGCACGTCACGGTCCAGAACTTCGTCGACCCCGCCACGGCCCGGGCCACCGTCGAGCGGCTGGACGCCGGGTTCGCCCCGTGGGGCTTCACCGTCGAGGCGCTGGCGGTGCACCGGTACGCGGGCGGCCCGTGGGAGCTGCTGGAGACGGTGCCCTTCGGCTGAGGGCCCGGCCGACCGCCCCGGCCCTCAGCCGCGGGCGGTCGCCACGGCGCGCGGCAGGGCGGCCAGGACGGCGTCGACGTCGTCCTCGCCGGAGGTGCGGCCCAGCGTGAACCGCACGGCGGTGCGGGCCAGGTCCGCCGGGACGCCGGTGGCCAGCAGGACGTGCGAGGCGTCCTCGGAGTCGGCCGAGCAGGCCGACCCGCTGGAGCAGGTGATCCCGGCGGTCTCCAGCTCGGCCAGCACGGTCTCCCCGCCGACGCCGGCGAAGCAGAAGGAGGCGTGACCGGGCAGCCGCCGGGTGCGGTGACCGGTCAGCGCGGCCCCCGGGACGCCGGCGAGCACGCCCTCGACGAGCCGGTCCCGCAGCGCGGTCAGCCGCGGCACCTCCTGCGCGCGCGTCGTGGCGGCCAGGTGCAGCGCGACGGCCGTCCCCACGGCCGAGGCCACGTCCGTCGTGCCCGAGCGGCGCCCGCGCTCCTGGCCGCCGCCGTGCAGGACGGGGCTGAGCGGGACGGCCGAGCGGACCCAGAGGAAACCGGCCCCCCGCAGCCCGCCGAACTTGTGCGCCGAGACCGACAGCGCGTCGACGCCCAGGGTCGCGACGTCGAGGTCGAGGTGCCCGGCGGCCTGGACGGCGTCGGTGTGGAACGGCACGCCCAGCGCCCGGCAGCGCGCGCCGATCTCGGCCAGCGGCTGCACGGTGCCGATCTCGTTGTTGGCGTACATCACCGACACCAGCGTCGTGTCGGGCCGCAGCACGGCGTCGAGCTCGTCGAGGTCCAGCAGCCCGTCCCGGTCGACGCCCACGACGTCGACGGTGAAACCGCTGCCGCGCAGGGCCTTCGCGGTCTCCAGGACGGCGGGGTGCTCGATCGCGGAGACCACGACGTGCCGTCCGCGCGGGGCGGCCGTCGCGATCCCGGTGACGGCGAGGTTGTCGGCCTCGGTGCCGCCGGCGGTGAGCACGACCTCCCCGGGCCGGGCGCCGAGGACGTCGGCGATGGCGGCGCGGGCGGCGTCGAGCCCGGCCTTGGCGGCCCGGCCCGCCTCGTGCGCGCTGGAGGGGTTGCCGGTGACCTGCGTCAGGTAGGGCCAGACCGCTTCGAGGACCTCGCGCCGCGGCGGGGAGGTGGCGGCGTGGTCGAGGTAGGCGCTCACGCCGCGACCGTGGTGTCGAGCCCCAGGTCCAGGGTCCGGGGGTTCTGCGTCAGGGACCCCACCGAGACGAGGTCGACGCCCGTCGCGGCGATGGCGCCGACGGTCTGCAGGGTGACCCCGCCGCTGGCCTCGACCAGGGCCCGGGAGCGGGCCCGGACGACCCGGACGCCCTCGGCGAGGTCGGCCAGGGCGAAGTTGTCGAGCATCACGACGTCGACGTCGGCGGCCAGCACCGCGTCGAGCTGGTCGAGGCGGTCGACCTCCACCTCGATCGCCGTCGTGTGCGGCACGGCGGCCCGCACCGACCTCAGCGCCGCGGTGACGTCGAGCCCGGAGGCCAGCAGCACCGCGAGGTGGTTGTCCTTGACCAGGACGGCGTCCGACAGCGACCAGCGGTGGTTGTGCCCGCCGCCGGCGCGCACGGCGGCGCGTTCGAGCGCGCGCAGCCCGGGTGTGGTCTTGCGGGTGTCGACGACGCGCGCGCCCGTGCCGGCCACGGCCTCGACGAACCGCGCGGTGTGGGTGGCGACGCCCGACAGGTGCTGCAGCAGGTTCAGGGCGACGCGCTCGGCGCGCAGGACCCCGCGGGCGGTCCCGCGCACGCGCCCCAGCACGTCCCCGGCGGCGAAGCGGGTGCCGTCGGCGGACAGCTCCAGCAGGTCCAGCGACCCGCCGGTGAGGCGGGCGGCCTGCGCGAACGCCTCGCGGGCGGCCCCGGTGCCGGCCAGCGCGCCCGGTTCGCGGGCCACGAGCTGGGCGTCGGCGGCGGCGTCGGCCGGCAGCAGGGCCTCGCTCGTGACGTCCCCCCAGGGGGCGTCCTCGGCCAGGGCGAGCGCGACGACGTCGGCTGCGGTTCTCACGCGGTCCTCCGGGAACTGCGGCGCACGGGCCGCGGCGGGCTGGTGGGGTGGTCGCTGCGGAAGTGCGCGCCCAGGCTCTCCCGGCGCGCGGTGGCGGCCGCGACGAGCAGGCGCGCGGCGAGCAGCAGGTTGGCGTCCTCGCGCGTGGCGCGGGGCACGTCGAGGTCGCCGGGGAGGATCTCGACGGGTTCCTCCTGGGGGGTGAGGAGCTTGGTGGCGACCGCCAGGCCGGCCTCGTCGCGCACCAGCCCGGCGTGCTCCCACAGCGCGGCCTGCAGCTCGCGGCGCCCGACGTGCGCGGCCTGGGGCAGCGCGGGGGAGGTGACGGTGGTGACCTCGTCGTCGAACCGGGCCGCCGCGGCGCCGCGGGCGATGTCGGCCACGACCGTTCCGCCGGCGACGAGGGCCTCCAGCAGGGAGTTCGAGGCCAGCCGGTTCGCGCCGTGCACGCCGGAGCAGGCCACCTCCCCGGCGGCCCACAGGCCCGGCAGCGACGTGCGGCCCGCGGCGTCGGTGCGGACCCCGCCCATCCAGTAGTGCGCGGCGGGCGTCACGGGCACGGGGTCGTGCTCGGGGTCCAGGCCGGCCTGCGCGCACATCCGCGCGATGCCGGGGAAGCGGTCGGCGAAGGGGCGGCCGAGGGTCGCGGAGACCCCCGTCGCGTCGAGCAGGGCGGGCCGGCCGCCGTGCTCGGCCATGGCCGTGGCGATGGCGCGGGCGACGACGTCGCGCGGGGCGAGCTCGGCGCGCGGGTCGACCGCGGGCATGAACCGGTTCCCGGCGGCGTCGAGCAGCACGGCCCCCTCGCCGCGGACGGCCTCGGAGACGAGGAACGGCGCGGGCACCGCGGCCACGGTCGGGTGGAACTGGAAGAACTCCAGGTCCGCGACGAGCGCACCGGCCCGGAACGCGGCCGCGAGGCCGTCGGCCGTGGCGACGGGCGGGTTCGTCGTGCGGCTGAACAGCTGCCCGGCCCCGCCGGTGGCCAGGACGACGGCCCCGGCGTGGACGCGCAGCAGGTGCGGGGACTCCTGCCCGACGTGGAACTCCGCGCCCGTGACGCGGCCGCCGGAGGTGAGCAGCCCCACGAGGAAGGCGTCCTCGTGGACCGCCACGTCGCTGCGCCGCACGGCCGCGGCCAGGGCCTGCGAGATCGCCTCCCCGGTCCGGTCCCCGCCGGCGTGCAGGATGCGCGAGGTGGTGTGCGCGGCCTCCAGGCCCAGGGCCCAGTCGCCGGAGCGGGCGCGGTCGAACTCCACGCCCCGTTCGGCCAGGACCCGCACGGCGCCCGGCCCGGCGGCGCACAACGCCTGCACGGCCGCCGGGCTGGACAGCCCGGCTCCCGCGGCGAGGGTGTCGGCGACGTGGACGGGGACGTCGGCGGCCCCCGTCGCCGCCGCGATCCCGCCCTGGGCGTAGTGGGTGCTGCCGTCGCCGAGGGAGGTCTTGGTGGCCAGGACGACCCGCCCGGTCCGGGCGGCCTCCAGGGCTGCCGTCAGCCCGGCGACGCCCGCACCGACGACGAGGACGTCGGTGCGCAGCTCCACGGGTCCGGGGTGTCTCACGCCCCGACCGCCAGCATCCGCTCCACCGCCGTGCGCGCGTTGGCGGCCACCCCGGCGTCGACGCTGACCCGGTTCACGACCCGGCCCTCGACGAGGGACTCCAGCACCCAGGCCAGGTAGGCGGGGTGGATGCGGTACATCGTCGAGCAGGGGCACACGACGGGGTCCAGGCACTCGATCGTCAGGTCGGGCCGGGTGTCGGCCAGGCGCCGGACCATGTTGACCTCGGTGCCGATCGCGAACGCCGTGCCGGGGGCGGCGGCGTCGACCGCGAGCTGGATGTACCGGGTGGACCCGGCCTCGTCGGCGGCGTCGACGACCTCCACCGGGCACTCGGGGTGCACGATGACGCGGACGTCGGGGTTCTTCGCGCGGGCCTGCGCGATCTGGTCGACGGTGAACCGCTGGTGCACCGAGCACCAGCCGCGCCACAGCACGACCCGGGCGTCGCGCAACGCCTCCTCGGAGTTCCCGCCGCGGGGTTTGCGGGGGTCCCACAGGGGCATGTCGGCGACGTCGACGCCCATGGCCTTGGCGGTGTTGCGGCCCAGGTGCTGGTCGGGGAAGAACAGCACGCGCTGCCCGCGCTCGAACGCCCACTCCAGGACCTCGCGCGCGTTGGAACTGGTGCACACGATCCCGCCGTGCTCGCCGCAGAAACCCTTCAGGGCCGCGGCGGAGTTCATGTAGGTGACCGGGACGACGGGGACCTTGCCGTCGGCGTCGGGTTCGGTGCCGTAGAGCGCCTCGAGCTGTTCCCAGCAGGCCTGCACGGCGTCGATGTCGGCCATGTCGGCCATCGAGCAGCCCGCGGCCAGGTTGGGCAGGATGACGGGCTGCTCGGGGGTGGTGAGCAGGTCGGCCGTCTCGGCCATGAAGTGGACGCCGCAGAACACGACGAACTCGGCCTCGGGGTGCTGCTGGGACTGCTGGGCGAGCTGGAAGGAGTCGCCCACGAAGTCGGCGTGCTGGACGATCTCGTCGCGCTGGTAGGCGTGGCCGAGGATCGTGACGCGCGACCCGAGGGTCTGCTTGGCGGCGCGGATGCGGCGGTCGAGCTCGTCGGCCGGCAGCAGCCGGTACTGCGCGGGGATCTGCTGCTGCACCGGGGCGTCGGCGGGGACGGGGTCCTGCCGGGAGGCTCCCGCGCCGTACGTGGGCAGCGGCAGGGGCCGCCCGGGGACGGCGTCGAACTGCCACGGCGCGGTGGGCAGGTCGGGGTCGCACGTCGCGTCGGCTCCCCCCGGGGTGCGGGTGAGCAGGGCGATCTGCGTGGGGACGGACGCCATCGGGCAGCCTTTTCTCGAGGAGTTCCTGTGAACGTTCCCGGGTCGCTCAGGCGAGCGGGCCGGCGGACAGCAGCGGGCCGGCGGATCCCTCGGGGACCACGGCCCGGTAGAGCTTGGGGGGCCGGTGCCGGCCCCCGGTCTGGCGTTCGCCGGTCTCCACGACGGTCCCGGACCCCTCCACCTGGCGGCGGAAGTTCGCGGGGTCGAGGGGACGTTGCAGCACCGCCTCGTGCACCTCGCGCAACTGCGCCAGGGAGAACTGCTCGTCGAGGAAGTGCTGGGCCACGTGGGCGTGCTGGACCTTCGTCCGCAACCGCCACAGCGCGTACTGCACGACCTCGTCGTGGTCGAAGGCTAGTCCCGTGCAGTCGTCGGCCGAGGTCCAGCGCACGTTCTCGCCCTCGACGGCGGCGGCCGCCTCGTGGTTGCGCACGAGGGCGGAGTAGACGACGGACACGACGCGCTGGCCGGGGGAGCGGTCCGGGCGCCCGAAGGTGTAGAGCTGCTCCAGGTAGCTGGGCCGCAGGCCCGTCGTCTCCGCCAGCGTCCGGCGCCCGGCGTCGCTGAGGCTCTCGGCCGTGCGCACCCAGCCGCCGGGCAGGGCCCACTGGCCCCCGAAGGGGTCCCGGGTCCGCCGCACGAGCGGCAGGTGCACGCGCACGGCGCCGTCGCGGTCGGGCAGCAGCGCGAAGATCACCGTCGACACCGCGACGAGGATCGCCTGCTGGGACGTGCTCATGGACCCTGGCCCCGGATCAGTAAAGGTGGTTCTGACAACAACTGGTCGGCGAGAACTGTAGGGCCGGTGGGGCCTCCGCCACAAGCCGGTCCCCGGACCCCCGCGCGGCGCCGGTCCGGGGACCGGCTCGGCGCGGTCCCCGGGGTCGCCGGGAAAACGGGGGTGACAACCGGCGGACCCCGTCGTACCGTCGGAGGACACGGGAAGGAGGTGGTCCGAAAACATGGTTTCCCATCGGACGCGTGAGGTGGCTGCCAGCTAGCAGCTGCGCGACAGGACGCGGACCGCTCTGGTCGCCCCGCGCAGCGCGGCGAATCCACGGCAGTCACCGGGTCCCCGGGCGCCGGTCTGTCCAACCGGACCGCCCCGACGGTGCCAGCACCGCCGGGCGGGAAGCGCCCGGGGACTTCCTGCGTCCCGGCGCAGGGCCCTGGGGGGACGTCGCCCCGGGCAACCGCTTAACCTCCAGGGCGTGAGCTCACCACCCGTCACCCGGCGGCGGTTCCTCGCCGACACCACCCCGCTGCGCGAGGTCCCCGCCTTCCGGTGGCTGTGGATCGGCCAGTCGCTCGCCGGGATCGGCACCCAGCTGACCGTCGTCACCGTCGGCCTGCAGGTCTACGCGCTGACCTCCTCGACGTTCTCCGTCGGCCTCGTCGGCATCTTCGCGCTCGTCCCCCTCGTCGGGCTGGGGCTGTACGGGGGAGCGCTCGTCGACGTGCACGACCGCCGCCGCGTCGCCCTGCTGGCCTCGCTCGCGCTGTGGGTCCTGTCCATCGCCATCGCGGTCCAGGCGTGGCTGCACGTGGACTCCGTCGGGCTGCTCTACGGCCTCGTGGCGCTGCAGAGCGCGGCCTTCGCCGTCAACAACCCGGCCCGCTCGGCCATCGTCCCCGGGATCGTCCCGCGCGAGCTGCTCCCGGCCGCGAACGCCCTGTCGGGCACGACGAACGCCGTCGCCCTGACCGTCGGGCCGCTGCTGGCGGGGTTCCTCGTCGGCGGCTGGGGGTTCCAGGCCGCCTACACCGTCGACGCGCTGACGTTCGTGGCCGCCCTGGCCGGGGTGTGGCGGCTGCCGCCCATGCGGCCCGACGCGGCGGCCGGCGCCCGCCGCCCGGGCCTGCGCTCGGTCCTGGAGGGCATGACCTTCCTCGGGACCCGGCCCAACATCCGCATGACGTTCCTGGCCGACCTGTGCGCCATGGTCTTCGCCATGCCGCGCGTGCTGTACCCGGCGATCGCCGCCGCCGAGCTGGGCGGCGGCGCCCGGACCGTCGGCGTCCTGGGGGCGGGGTTCGCGCTGGGCTCGGTCCTGGCCGGGCTGTTCTCCGGCCCGCTGGGCGCGGTGCGCCGGCAGGGCGCGTTCGTCGTCGGCTGCGTGAGCGTCTACGGCGCCTCCGTCGCGGCGTTCGGGCTGGTGCTCGTCCTCGCCCCCGACGGCGACGCCTGGAAGCTGTGGCTGTGCGTCGGGCTGCTGGCCGTCTCCGGGGCCGCCGACGCGGTGAGCGCGGTCTTCCGCGGCACGATCCTGCAGGTCGCCACCCCCGACGCCCTGCGCGGCCGGTTGCAGGGGGTCTTCATCGTCGTCGTCGCGGGCGGTCCCCGGTTGGGCGACCTCGTCCTGGGCTCGGCCGCCGGTGGCGTGGGCGAGGGGCTCGCGGCGCTCGGCGGGGGCCTGGCCTGCGTCGCGGCCGTGCTCGCGCTGGCCGCCTGGCAGCGGGGCTTCCTGCGCTACGACGCCCGGCACCCCACGCCCTGACCCGCCGCCGGGGGCCCGGCGGGGGTCAGCCCCGCACGCGCGCGTACTCGGCCAGCGCCACCCGCCGCTCGTGGGCGTGGTCGACGATGCGCTCGGGGTACCCGTGGGCGTACCCGTCGGCGGCCTCCCACGGCGTGTGGACGCTGCGGCCGGGCAGGTGGCGCAGCTCGGGGACGTGCTGGCGGACGTAGTCGCCGGAGGGGTCGAACCGCTGGCCCTGGGTGACGGGGTTGAACACCCGGAAGAAGGGGGAGGCGTCGGTGCCCGAGCCGGCCACCCACTGCCAGCCGTGCATGTTGCTGGCCAGGTCCCCGTCGCGCAGCCAGCGCATGAACTCCCGGCCCCCGTGCTGCCACTCCACGTGCAGGTCCTTGACCAGGAAGCTGGCCACGATCATCCGCACCCGGTTGTGCACCCAGCCCACCGACCGCATCTGCCGCATCCCGGCGTCGACGATCGGGTACCCCGTGCGCCCCTGCGACCACGCCTCGAACTGCTCGCCGGGCTCGGCGTAGCGCAGCCCGGCCAGCTGCGGCTTGTAGTACTCGCGGGCGCTGTCGGGGCGGTGCCACAGGACGTCGGCGTAGAAGTCGCGCCAGCACAGCTCGGTCCGGAAGGTGTCCGCGCCCGGGGACCGGTGGCGGCGCAGGTCGGCCAGCAGCGTGCGGGGGTGCACCTCGCCCCACTTCAGGGCGTGCGAGAGCTGGGAGGTCCCGTCGTGGTCGGGGCGGTCGCGCTCGTCGGCGTACCCGGCGAGCGCGTGCGCGCGGAAGTCGGCCCAGCGCCGGTGCGCGGCGTCCTCCCCGGCCTCGGGCAGCTCCAGGTCGCCCAGGTCCGGCTCCTCGGGCCAGTGCGGGCCGTCGACGCCCCCGCCCCCGCCGGTCCAGCGGACCTCGCCGGGGTCGTCGGCGGGAGCGGGCCAGCCGTGGGCGGCCCAGGCGCGGGAGAAGGGCGTGAACACCTGGAACGGCTTGCCCGAGCCGTTCAGGACGGTCCCGGGCCCGATGGCGTAGGGCGTCCCGGTCCGGACGAGCTCGCGGCCGTGCGCCGCCAGCGCCCGCGCCACGGCGTCGTCGCGGCGGCGGCCGTAGGGGCCGGCGTCGGCCGTGACGTGCACGCGGCGGGCCCCGGCGCGCGCCGCGACCCGGTCGACGACCTCGGCGGGGTCGCCGGCCTCCACGACCAGGTGACCGCCGAGCCGGGCGTCCAGGGCGCGCAGCGAGCGCAGCAGGTAGGCGCGGCGGACGTCGCCGGAGGGCCGCCACAGCGCCGGGTCGACGACGAACAGCGGCAGGACGGCGCCGTCGGCGGCGGCCGCGAGCAGCGCGGGGTGGTCGTGCAGGCGCAGGTCGCGCCGGAACCACAGGACACTGGAGCTCTCCGCGCGCGCCGTCACGTCCGGCGACGCTAGCCGCGCCGGTGCCCGGGCGCGATCGGGGACCGGGTGCCGCCGGCGGCGGGGGAGGGCCCGGGCAGGTGCCGCGGCGGGGGCCACGGGTGCGACCACGGGTCCCGATACCGGATGATGTGCCCCGTGAGCGATCTCATCGACACCACCGAGATGTACCTCAAGACGGTCTTCGAACTGGAAGAGGAAGGCATCGTGCCGATGCGCGCTCGCATCGCCGAGCGGCTCCACCACTCCGGGCCCACGGTCTCCCAGACGGTGGCCCGCATGGAGCGCGACGGCCTCCTGCACGTGGGCACCGACCGCCGCCTGGAGCTGACCGAGGCCGGGCGGACCAAGGCCATGCGCGTCATGCGCAAGCACCGCCTCACCGAGCGGCTGCTGACCGACGTCATCGGCCTGGAGTGGAGCCTGGTCCACGAGGAGGCCTGCCGCTGGGAGCACGTGGTCTCCGAGGAGGTCGAGAAGCGCCTGGGCGCGATCCTGGACCACCCGCACTTCGACCCCTACGGCAACCCCATCCCGGGGCTGGGCGAGCTGGGGGAGGCCGGGGCCGCGGAGGAGTTCCGCGCGGGGGTGCAGTCGCTGACGTCGGCCGAGGTGGCCGGGCGCAGCGTCGTCGTGCGCCGGCTGGGGGAGCCCCTGCAGACGGACGTGCCGCTGCTGGCGAAGTTCCGCGAGGCCGGTCTGGTCCCGGGCGTCGAGGTCGTCGCGAAGCCCTCCACGTCGGGGGTCGAGGTGAGCGTCGGCGGGACCGTGGTGGACCTCACACCGGCCGAGGCCGGGCACATCTTCGTCGCGCTGGCCTGACGGGCTCTCCCGGGTCGGGCCCGGCGGGAGCCGGGTGGCGGTGCGGGTGGTCCAGCGCTCACCGAGGTCGGCGTTGCGTCCTCGATCGCTACGGTGAGTAGCCCGATGTGAGCATCTCGTCACACTCCCGGCACCTGCCCGTCACCGGGTCGTGACATCCACGTCGCCGGCGGGTTATGGTCCACCCGCTACCGCGTCACTGCACGCGGAAGTCCTCGCGCGGACGCCGAGCCCTGCCACCGCGACGAGGTTCCCCGAGACAGCTCGTGGCAGGGGTGGGGGAACCACGTTTCCCGGGCGACGTCCGACCAGCGGGTCGGGCCGAGCCCTTGGGGTGAAGCCGGTGCGAACCGGCCGGGCGATGCTCCCGCCCGAACCCGACAGCTCACCTCGCAGGCGTCGGAGAGGCCACCACCTTGACGACTCGCGTCCAGGCGCGCCACCGCGCCGCCGTCCGCTCCACCACGCCCCTGACCGACCTGTCGGTCGGCCTCGCCCGCACCGCCGGCGCCGCCCGCACCGGCGCCGTGGCGCTCGCGGCCGGTGGCCTGCTCGTGTCGATCGCCGCCCCCGCCGGTGCCGCCCCCGCGGCCGCGCCCGCCGCCGTGGGCACCAGCTTCGCCTCGGTGGCCACCACGGTGCCCGCCGCGTTCGGCACCACCGTCCCCGGGGTCGTCTCCGCCCCGGCGACCGTCGCCGCGCCGACCACCACGGTGACCTTCGCGAGCGCCCCCGCGGCGCCCGTCGTCCTGGCGGCCCCCGTGCTCCAGCGCTCCTCCCGCGCGACCGACGACGCCCCCGTTGTGGCCTCCAGCGTCGCCGAGAGCGCGCTCGTGCCGCCGCCCGCGCCCGTCCCCGCGGCCGCCGCCGTGGCGGTCGTCGCCGAGCCGGCTCCGGCGCCCGCGCCGGCCCCGCCGCCCCCGCCGGCTCCCGCCCCGGTCCCGCTGGGGCAGCGCATCCTCGACGTGGCCGACGACTACGCCGGCGTGCCCTACGTCTACGGCGGCACCACGCCCGCCGGCTTCGACTGCTCCGGCTACACCAGCTACGTCTACCGCCAGCTCGGCGTGGAGATCCCGCGCACCGCGGACGCCCAGAAGCGGGCGGCCCGCACCATCTCGCGCGGCGAGGCCGTGCCGGGCGACCTGGTCTTCTTCTCCAGCGGCGGTGGCCGGGCCTACCACGTGGGCATCTACGCCGGGGGGAACTCGATGTGGGACTCCCCCCGCGCCGGCAAGCCCGTGCAGCTGCGCGCCATCTGGTCCGACGCGGTGAGCTTCGGCCGCCTCGCCCCGACCGTCTGAGGCGTCCGCACCGCACCACCCGACCGCCGGTCCCGGGGGCTCCACGCCCCCGGGACCGGCGGTTCGCGCGTCCGGGGCCGTCCGCGGCGCCCCGGGGACCGTGCGTCCCGTGGGATTCACGGGAAAGTTGCTGACTCGTCCACCTCCGGCGACGTACTCTCCCTCCACGGACGATCAGGTCCGCACCGGACCAGGACCGCGGAGGGCCGATGACCACGAGTCACCCCGGCTGGACCCCCCGACGGGGGACCGCGATACCCCACGTCCGGTACGCCGCCCAGGTCGTGGGGCACCACCGCGTGCACCACCACCATGTGGCCGTCGTCGCTGTCAGAGGCGCCTACCCCCTCGGGGGAGGCGCCTCTCGTCGTCTCAGGAGGTGGATGTGCGCACGCTCGTGCTGAACGCCGGCTACGAACCCCTCGCGGTCGTGTCCTTCCGGAGGGCACTGGTCCTGGTGCTGGCGGGGAAGGCGTCGGTCGTCCTGGCCGACGCCGAGGACCCCGTCGTCGGGGCCACCGTCAGCCTCGAACGCCCCTCCGTCATCCTCCTGACGCGCTACGTCCGGGTCCCGCGCGGGCAGGTCGTGCCCGTGAGTCGGCGCGGTGTCCTGCGCCGGGACCACCAGCGGTGCGCCTACTGCCGCGGGCACGCCACGACCATCGACCACGTCCTGCCGCGCAGCCGCCGCGGCCCGGACACCTGGGAAAACCTCGTGGCGGCCTGCGTGCGCTGCAACAACGCCAAGGGCGACCGCACCCCCGAGGAGATGGGCTGGCACCTGCCGTTCCGGCCCGCCGCTCCCCGCGGGGCCTCCTGGGCGGTCCGGGGCGCCGAGCAGCCCGACCCGCGCTGGGACGAGTTCCTCGCCACCGCCGCCTGAGGGGCCGGGCCGGAGGGGTGGCGCCCCCCGGCCCGGGGCCGCTGCGCTGCGCCGCGCGGGGGGCGGCGCGTGCCGGCGGGGACGCCCGCCGGCGGCGTGACGTCGGCGTTCGGCGCGGGGGCGGACCGGGAGGGGGACCGGGGGCACCCGGCGGGGCAGCCGACCGGAGGGGGCCGGGTCCGACCGGCGGGTGACGCGGGGTGCGCGCCGCGGTGCGAGGCTTGCGCCATGGATCAGGACAAGTGGCAGGGCGAGTCGGTCGACTCGGTCCTGCGCAAGCTGCTGAAGCAGGGCCGGCTGGACCCGCAGGCCGAACGGCTCGCCGAGCAGGGCATCGACCGGCTGCGGACGTTCCTGGGCGGGACGAGCGCGCCCGCGCCGACGCCGGAGGAGGTGGTGGACGCCGAGGTGGAGGCCGACGCCGGGGCCGGTTCGGTGGTCGCCACGGGCCGGGGGATGCTCATGCACACCATCCCGCTGCCCGACGGCACCCGCGTGGAGGTGCTGGTGCCCGAGCGGCTGACCCGCGCCGAGGCCGAGCGCGTCTCCGCGGTCCTGGGTGCGCTGGCCGTCGAGGAGTGAGCGCCTTCGAGGTCGAGGTCACCGGGGTCGTGCGCCTGGGCCAGTTCCTCAAGCTGGCCGGGGCGGTCGACTCCGGCGGCCAGGCCCGCGAGGCGCTGCAGGCCGGTGACGTGACCGTCAACGGCGAGGCCGAGGACCGTCGCGGCCGTCAGCTGGCCGACGGGGACGTCGTCGCGCTCGGGACGGGGTCGTGGACGGTGCGCGTCACGGGCTGAGCCCCGCGGGGCGCCCGGCGAGGACGGGCGGCGCGGGCCCTCACGCCCGCGCGAGCCCGTCGAGCGCCGCCACCTCATCGCCGGTCAGCGCGAAACCGGCCACGTCGCGGTTGCGGGCCTGCCGGCCGGGGTCGCCGGACTTGGGGATCGCGATCACCCCGTGCTCGACGTGCCAGCGGACGACGACCTGCTCGGGCGTCACGTCGTGCTCCGCGGCGATCCCGGTCAGCACCGGGTCGGACAGGTCCGTCGACTTCAGCGGTGAGTACCCCTCCAGGACGACGCCCCGCTCGCGGTGCCCGGCGAGGAACGCCGCGTCGAAGCGGGCCGGTCCCCACTTCACCTGGTTCACCGCGGGGGTGACGCCCGTGGCGGCCGTGAGCTCGTCGATCTGGGCGAGGGAGTAGTTGCTGACGCCGACGGCGCGGACCCGGCCGTCGGCGCGGGCGGCGACCAGGCGCTCCCACACGTCGGGGCGGGCCTGCCCGCCCGGCGGCCAGTGGATGAGCCACAGGTCCAGGACGTCCACCCGCAGCAGCCGCAGGCTGCGGTCGAGGAACTCCTCCTCGCGCCCGGCGTGCTCGTGGTGCAGCTTGGTGGTGATCCGCACGTCGGGCAGCCCGGAGTCGGCGACCGCGCGGCCCACCTCGTCCTCGTTCTCGTACATCGTCGCGGTGTCCAGCAGCCGGTAGCCCAGGTCCAGGGCCCCGCGCAGCGACCGGTAGCCGTCCGCACCGCGCAGCGCGTAGGTGCCCAGGCCGACGAGGGGGACGTCGAGGGTGCCGTCCAGGGTGCGGACCGGGGTCGTGGGCAGCGTCACGCGGACGACGCTACGACCGCGGGCCGCCCTCCGCAGCCGCCAGGACGGCCCGCGCCACGGCGCCGGGGGCCAGCTCGGGGACCCAGTGCCCGGTGTCGAGCTCGACGCGGCGGTACGGCCCCCGCACGTGCCGGGCGGTCCCCGCCACGGCGGTGCGGGAGTAGAAGGGGTCCCGGCGGCCGTGCAGGTAGGTCACCGGGACCGCGACGGCCCCCACGGGGCCGGCCAGGGCCAGGGCCCGGTACCAGTTCAGCGCGGCGGTCAGGCTGCCCGGGGCCAGGTGGCGGCGGGCGTACCCGTCGGCCAGCGCGGCGGGCAGCCCGGTGCGCCGCAACGACTGCGACAGCACGGCCCCGCCGCGGGCCAGCAGCACCCGCTCGGGCAGCGTGGGCAGCTGGAAGAAGGCGACGTACGCCGAGCGCAGCGCCTGCGAGGACCGGGGCACCGCCGCGCCGAAGGCCGCCGGGTGCGCCTGGGAGAGCGCGGTGAGGGAGGCGACGCGGTCGGGGTGCCGGGCGGCGGTGGCCCACGCCACGACCCCGCCCCAGTCGTGACCCACGAGGTGCGCCCGCCGCACCCCGGCGGCGTCCAGCAGCGCCAGGACGTCCCCGACGAGCTCGCCGAGGGCGTAGTCGCGGCGGTGCGCGGGCCGGGCGGTGGCGCCGTACCCGCGCTGCTCGGGGACCAGGACCCGCAGCCCGTGCGCGGTGAGCAGCGGCGTCAGCGCGTCGTAGGCCTCCGGCCCCTGCGGGAAGCCGTGCAGGCACACGACGGCCTCGCCGTCGCCGGGCCCGGCCTCGCGCACGGCGAACGTCAGGCCGCCGCGGTCGAACTGCTGCACGGGCCACCCCCGGGGATCGCGGTGAGGGGCGCGCTCGGAGGGATTCGAACCCCCAACCAACCGGGTAGAAGCCGGTCGCTCTATCCGTTGAGCTACGAGCGCTGGCGCCGGCCGGGGCCGACGGGCACACCCTAGCGAGCGCCGGGGCCCGGTGCGGCCCGGTGCGGCCCGCACGGCCCGCGGCGGTGCGTCCCGGTGGGCCACCTCGACTAGGCTCGGGCCGTGGCGGAATTCATCTACGTGATGTCCAAGGCTCGCAAGGCGCACGGGGACAAGGTCATCCTCGACGACGTCTCCATGTCGTTCTTCCCCGGCGCCAAGATCGGCGTCGTCGGCCCCAACGGCGCGGGCAAGTCCAGCGTCCTGAAGATCATGGCGGGGCTGGACCAGCCCTCCAACGGTGAGGCCCGCCTCTCGCCCGGCTACAGCGTCGGCATCCTCATGCAGGAGCCGGCCCTCGACGAGACCAAGACGGTCCTGCAGAACGTCCAGGACGGCCTGGGCGACCTCAAGGTCAAGATGGACCGCTACAACGAGATCACCGGCCTGTTCGAGGACCCCGACGCCGACTTCGACGCCCTGATGGCCGAGATGGGCACCCTGCAGGAGGAGCTGGACCACGCCAACGCGTGGGACATGGACTCCCAGCTGGAGCAGGCCATGGACGCGCTGCGCTGCCCGCCCGGGGACGCCGACGTCTCGGTCCTGTCCGGTGGTGAGAAGCGCCGCGTGGCGCTGTGCAAGCTGCTGCTCGAGGCGCCCGACCTGCTGCTGCTCGACGAGCCCACCAACCACCTCGACGCCGAGTCGGTGACGTGGCTGGAGCAGCACCTGGCCAAGTACCCCGGTGCCGTCCTGGCCGTCACCCACGACCGGTACTTCCTCGACAACGTCGCGCAGTGGATCCTCGAGCTGGACCGCGGTCGCGCGTACCCGTACGAGGGCAACTACTCCACCTACCTGGAGAAGAAGGCCGCGCGCCTGAGCGTGCAGGGCAAGAAGGACCAGAAGCTCGAGAAGCGCCTCAAGGAGGAGCTGGAGTGGGTCCGGTCCAACGCCAAGGGCCGCCAGACCAAGTCCAAGGCCCGCCTGGCCCGCTACGAGGAGATGGCCGCCGAGGCCGAGCGCACCCGCAAGCTCGACTTCGAGGAGATCCAGATCCCGGCCGGCCCGCGCCTGGGCTCGGTCGTCATCGAGGCCAAGGACCTCAAGAAGTCCTTCGGGGACCGCACCCTCATCGACGGCCTGTCGTTCTCGCTGCCGCGCAACGGCATCGTCGGCGTCATCGGCCCCAACGGCGTCGGCAAGACGACGCTGTTCAAGACGATCGTCGGCCTGGAGGAGCTCGACTCCGGTGAGCTGAAGATCGGCGAGACGGTCAAGCTGTCCTACGTCGACCAGTCCCGCGGTGGCCTGGACCAGGGCAAGACGCTGTGGGAGACCGTCTCCGACGGCCTGGACTTCATCCAGGTCGGCAACCAGGAGATGCCCTCGCGCGCCTACGTCTCGGCGTTCGGGTTCAAGGGCCCGGACCAGCAGAAGCCCGCGGGCGTGCTGTCCGGCGGGGAGCGCAACCGGCTGAACCTGGCCCTGACGCTCAAGGAGGGCGGCAACGTCCTGCTCCTGGACGAGCCGACCAACGACCTCGACGTCGAGACCCTGGGGTCGCTGGAGAACGCGCTGCTGGAGTTCCCCGGCTGCGCCGTCGTCGTCAGCCACGACCGGTGGTTCCTCGACCGCGTCGCGACCCACATCCTCGCCTACGAGGGCACCGAGGAGAACCCGGCGAACTGGTACTGGTTCGAGGGCAACTTCGCCGGCTACGAGGAGAACAAGGTCGCCCGCCTCGGCCCCGACGCGGCGCGCCCGCACCGCGTGACGTACCGCAAGCTCACGCGCGACTGACCGCGGCGCGCGGGGACGGCGCGCTCCGGCGCTCCGTCCCCGCGCGGCCTCACCCCGCGGGCAGGTACCGCCGCGTCGGGGTCCCGTTGAGCTCGAAGTCGCCGATGGCGCGGCGGCGGTGGATCGCCGGGTTGTGCGTGGCGATGGTCCGGGCGTTGCGCCAGTGCCGGTCCAGCCCGAGGTCGACGTCGACGGCGGAGGCGCCGCCCACCTCGAACAGCCGCGCCGTGGCGTCGACGACGAGCGGCAGCACGACCTGCTGGGCGCGGTACACCTCCAGCTGGGCCTCGGCCAGCGCCTCGGGGTCCCCGCCGCGCAGGTGCGAGCCGAGCGCGGCGTCGAGCGTGCGCGCCGCCTGCAGCACGACCGCCCGCGCGGCCGAGGCCGCGCTGGACAGCCCGCCCACCTCGGCCTGCACGAGGTGGTGCTCGCGGGGCAGCGCCTCACCGGCGTACCCGAAGATCCGCCGCCGCCCGCGCACGTACTCCACGGTGTCGTCCAGCGCGGCGTAGCCGATCCCGACCACCACGGCCAGCAGCACGTTCTGGAAGAAGCCCAGCAGGTACGTCTGGGCGTCGTCGTCGGGGTCGATGGGGCGGACGTGGGCGGGGTCGACCTCCACGTCGGTGAAGGTGGTCGTCCCGCTGCCGGTCAGGCGCTGGCCGAAGCCCTTCCAGTCGTCGACGACCTCGACGCCCGGCGCCCGGGTCGGGACGAAGACCTGGACGCTGCGGTCGCCGAAGGCCGCGGACGTGTCGATCCAGTCGGCGTAGATCGAGCCGGTCGTGTAGAACTTCCGGCCGTCCAGCCGCAGCCCCCGCTCGCTCTCGCGCAGCACCGTCGACAGGTCCGAGGTCGCCGAGGCCTCCGAGACGGCGTTGCCGACGAGGTCGCCGTCCAGCACGCGCCGCCACCAGCGGTCGCGGACGGCGGGGTCGGGCTCGAAGTACTGCTTCTCCACGAAGGCCAGGTGGCCGCGGAAGACGTGCGCGACGTTGGCGTCGGCGCGGGCGAGCCGGACGAGCCGGTCGAACAGCGTCTCCAGCGAGGCGCCCTCCCCGCCGGCCGCCCGCGGCACGTGCGCGTTGGCGAACCCCGCGGCGGCCAGTTCCCGGACGAGCCCGGCGGGCAGCTCGCGGCGGCGCTCGCGCTCGGCGGCGCCGGTCCGCACCCGGGCCAGCAGGTCGTCGAAGGTCTGGTCGCTGAGCACTGCGGGAGGCACGCGGACACGGTGCCACACGGCCGCCGGGGCGTGCCGGGGCGGGTTCAGGCCCCCGCGCCCTCCCCGGGCAGGCGCAGCATGCCCTCCTGCGCCACGGTCGCCAGAAGCCGGCGCTGCCGGTCGTACATGCGGCCGGTCGCCAGCCCCCGCGCGCCCGAGGCGTTCGGGCTCTGAGTGACGTACAGCACCCACTCGTCCGCGCGCGCGGGCCGGTGCCACCACATCGCGTGGTCCAGGCTCGCCACGCTCATCCCCGGCGTGGCCCACGCCAGCCCGTGGCGGCGCAGGACCGGTTCCAGCACGGACAGGTCGCTGGCGTAGGCCAGCGCCGCCCGGTGCAGCAGGTCCGGCCCGGGCAGGGGGGCGTCCAGGCGCAGCCACACCGACTGCCGCGCCGCGGGGGCGGGGTCGGGGGCGAGGTAGAGCGCCGGTTCGACGTGGCGCACGTCGACGTGCCGGCCCTCGCCCAGCTGGCGGGCCACCGGGTGGTCCAGCGCGGCGAGGAGGTCCTGGTCGCTGGGCAGGTCCTCGGGGTCGGGGACGTCGGGGGCGGGTTCGGCGTGGTCCAGCCCCTCCGAGCGGGTCTGGAAGGAGGCGATGGCGGACAGGATCGGGACCCCGTTCTGCGTCGCCTGGACCCGGCGGGCCGAGAACGAGCGGCCGTCGCGCAGCCGCTCGACGGAGAACGCGACGGGCACGTCGGGCTGGCCGGGGCGCAGGAAGTAGGCGTGCAGGGAGTGCAGGTCCCGGTCGCCGGTGACGGTGCGGCCCGCGGCGACGGCGACCTGCCCGAGCACCTGGCCGCCGAACAGCCTCGTCCGCCAGTGCCGCAGGTTCGGCCCGGTGAACACGTCGAGCGCGTCCCCGGCGGGTCGCACGTCCAGGACCTGGAGCAGGGGCGAGTCGGTCACCCGCGCACGGTACCGAGCCGGGCCGGGGGGCGGGCGGTAGCGTCGGGCCGTGCTCGCCGCCCGTGCCGTCCGCGCCAGCCCCGACGACCCGCTGTCCGCACTGGAGGTCGCCGACGCCCCCGCCGCCGAGCCCCCCGCGGGCTGGGTCCGCGTGAGCGTCCGCGCCGCGGCCCTCAACCGGCACGACCTGTGGAGCCTGCGCGGGGTGGGGCTGCCCGCCGACCGGCTGCCCATGGTCCTGGGCTGCGACGCGGCGGGCACGACCGACGACGGCGCCGAGGTCGTCGTGCACGCCGTCGTCTCCGACGAGGACTTCCGCGGGGACGAGACGCTGGACCCGCGGCGCACGCTGCTGTCCGAGCTGCACCCGGGGACCCTGGCCGAGCACGTGTGGGTGCCGCGCCGCAACCTGCTGCCCAAGCCCGCCGGGTGGAGCTTCGAGCGGGCGGCGTCGCTGGGGACGGCGTGGCTGACGGCCTACCGCATGCTCTTCACCCAGGCCCGCGCCGTGCCGGGGCAGACCGTCCTGGTGCAGGGCGCCGCCGGCGGGGTCTCGAACGCGCTCACCGCGCTGGGGTCGGCCGCGGGCCTGCGGGTGTGGGTCGCGGGGCGCACCCCCGAACGGCTGGTCAGGGCCCGCGCGTGGGGGGCGGCGGCGACGTTCGCGACGGGGGAGCGGCTGCCCGAGCGGGTCGATGCCGTGTTCGAGACCGTCGGCAAGGCCACCTGGAAGCACTCGGTGCAGTCGCTGCGGCCCGGTGGCCGGCTCGTCGTCTCCGGGGCCACGACGGGCGGCGACGCGCCCGCCATGCTAGAGAACGTGTTCTTCCGGCAGCTGCAGGTGCTGGGTTCCACCATGGGGACCCGCGAGGAGTTCGAGCGCCTGCTGCGGTTCTGCGACACCGCGGGGCTCGAACCCGAGGTCGACTCGGTGCACGCGCTCGCCGACGCCCGGGACGCGTTCGCGCGCCTGGAGTCCGGCGAGGCCGTCGGGAAGGTCCTCGTCCGGCCCTGAACCCCGTCCCGGACGGGGTGGTTCACCGCCGCCACGTCCTCCCGGCGAGCCCGGTACCCGGGGGGACGTGACGACGGTGGTCGGTGGGGCGGGTCAGTCGACCTGCCAGTCCGCCCAGCGCTGCCGGGTCCAGCGCGCGGCGCGCAGGCCGTCGCGCACCCGGTCCACGCTCTGCCCGATCTGCGCCGGCAGCCTGTCGCCGAAGCGGGCGAAGTACGCCTCGAGCCGGTCCAGCTCCTGCGACCAGGCGGCCGGGTCGACGGCGAACAGCTCCTGCAGGTCCGCCGCGGGCACGTCGAGCCCGTCGAGGTTCAGGGCCCCGGCCGCCGGGACGAGCCCCACGGGGGTCTCCTCGGCCGCGGCGGTGCCCTCCAGTCGGCGGCAGATCCACTCCAGGACGCGGGAGTTCTCCCCGAAACCGGGCCACAGGAACCGGCCGTCGTCGCCGCGGCGGAACCAGTTCACGCCGAACACCTGCGGCAGGTGCTCGACCCGGTCGGCCATCGACAGCCAGTGCGCGAAGTAGTCGCCCATGTGGTAGCCCGCGAAGGGCAGCATGGCGAAGGGGTCGTGCCGCAGTTCGCCGACCGTCCCCTCGGCGGCGGCGGTCTGCTCGCTGGAGATCGAGGCGCCCAGGAACACCCCGGCGGACCAGTCCGGCGCCTGCGTCACCAGCGGCACGTTCGACCGGCGGCGGCCGCCGAACAGGACCGCGTCGATCGCGACGCCCTCGGGCGCGTCGAAGTCGTCGGCGATGCTCGGGCACTGCGAGGCCGCGACGGTGAAGCGCGCGTTCGGGTGCGCCGCGGGCGTGGGGCTGTCCGGGGTCCAGTCCTCGCCGCGCCAGTCGACCAGGTGCTCGGGGGTCTCCTCGGTCATCCCCTCCCACCACACGTCGCCGTCGTCGGTCAGCGCGACGTTGGTGAAGATGACGTCCTGGGACAGCATCTGCATCGCCGTCGGGTTCGTCGACCACCCGGTGCCCGGTGCCACCCCGAAGAACCCGGCCTCGGGGTTGATGGCCCGCAGCCGCCCGTCGGGGCCGGGGCGCATCCAGGCGATGTCGTCCCCGATCGTCTCGACCCGCCAGCCCGGGAGCGTGGGCCGCAGCATCGCCAGGTTCGTCTTGCCGCACGCCGAGGGGAAGGCCGCGGCCAGGTGGAACACCTTCGACTCCGGGCTGGTGACCTTCAGCACGAGCATGTGCTCGGCCAGCCAGCCCTCCTGACGGCCCATCGCCGAGGCGATCCGCAGCGCGAAGCACTTCTTGCCCAGCAGGGCGTTCCCGCCGTACCCGGAACCGAAGGACCAGATCTCGCGCGCCTCGGGGAAGTGCGCGATGTACTTCAGGTCGTTGCACGGCCACGGCACGTCCGCCCGGGCCCGCCCCACGGCGTCCACCAGCGGGTACCCCACCGAGTGCACGGCGGGCACCCACGGGGCCCCGGCCTCGATCGCGGCCAGCGCCGACGTGCCCGTCCGCGTCATGATCCCCATGGAGACCACCGCGTACGGGGAGTCGGTGACCTGCACGCCCAGCTGGGAGATCGGGCCGCCCACCGGTCCCATGGAGAACGGCACGACGTACATCGTGCGGCCCCGCATGCTGCCGGCGAAGACCCCGGCCAGCTCCTCGCGCAGGGCGCCGGGCTCGCGCCAGTTGTTCGTCGGGCCGGCGTCCTCGCGCCGGTGCGAGGCGATGAACGTCCGCGACTCCACGCGGGCCACGTCCGTCGGCGCCGACCGCGCCAGGAACGACCCCGGCCGCAGCGTCGGGTTGAGCGGGATCAGCGTGCCCGCCGCCACCATCTGCGCGGTCAGCCGGTCGTGCTCGGCCCGGGACCCGTCGCACCAGACGACCGCGTCCGGCCGGGTCAGCGCGGCGATCTCCCGCACCCAGGCCGACAGCGCGGGGTCGCTCGTGGGCCCGGTGGACAGCTGCAGGTCGTCGGTCGCGGTGACGGTGGACTCGCGCGTCAGTTCGATGGTCACGGCGGCGTGTCTCCTCGGATCGGTCGGCGGCTGGTCTTCCGAGGATGTGCCGACCGCGACCCGCTCACAACGGACTTGGCACGTGAAGATCGGCCGTTCTTCACCTATCGTGAACCCCATGGCCCCACTGCGCGTCGCGGCGCTCGAACCGCTCACCGACCCCGCGCTGGCTCCGCCGGTCCCGGAGACGGGGCTGGACGCGCTGACCGTGGGCCGCCGCATCCGCCACCACCGGCAGGCCAAGGGGTGGACCCTGGCCCAGCTGGGGGAGGAGGTCGGGGCCGCCCAGAGCCAGCTGTCCCAGGTCGAGAACGGCAAGCGCGAACCGCGGCTGTCCCTCATCACCGCCGTCGCCCGGGCGCTGGGCGTGCCGCCGTCGGACCTGCTGGACCCCGCGCCGCCGCCGAGCCGGCGGGCCGCCCTGGAGATCGAGCTGGACCACGCCCAGCGCTCGACGCTGGCGCGGTCCCTGGGGCTGACCGAGGTCCGCTCCAGCCGCAAGCTGCCCACCGACGCCCTGGAGGCCCTCGTCCAGCTGCACCGGGAGCTGGCCCGCCGGCACGACGCCTCGAACGCGACCCCGGAGGAGGCCCGCCGGGCCAACACCGAGATCCGCCAGCTCATGCGCGCCTCGGACAACCACCTGCCCGAGATCGAGGAGGTGGCCGAGGACCTCGTGCGCGCCGCCGGGTACACCGTCGGGGCGCTGACCCACCGGCAGGTGGCGCGCATGGCGGCGGACCTGGGGTTCAACATCATCCACGTCGACGACCTGCCGCACTCGGCGCGCACCGTGACCGACCTGGCCAACGGCCGGATCTACCTGCCGCCGGCCTCCATCCCCGGCGGGCACGGCCTGCGCTCCCTGGCGCTGCAGGCCATCGCGCACCGCGTGCTGGAGCACGAGCGGCCCGCCAGCTACACGCAGTTCCTGCGGCAGCGGCTGGAGATCAACTACTTCGCGGCGTGCTGCCTGATGCCGCGCAGCGCGGCCGTGGAGTTCCTCTCGGCGGCCAAGGCCGACAAGGACCTCGCGGTGGAGGACTTCCGCGACGCCTTCGGCGTGACCCACGAGGCCGCCGCCCACCGGCTGACGAACCTGCTGACCTCGCACCTGGGGATCCCCGTGCACTTCCTGCGCGTCGGGGACGACGGCGCGCTGTACCGGGGGTACGAGAACGACGGCGTGCCGTTCCCGGAGGACTCCTCCGGCGCCATCGAGGGGCAGCCGGTGTGCCGCAAGTGGACCGCGCGCACCGTGTTCGACGTCCGGAACCGGACGACCGAGAACTACCAGTACACCGACACCCCCGCCGGGACGTTCTGGTGCTCCTCGCAGACCGGCACGAGCGACGACGGGGGTTTCTCCATCACCGTCGGCGTGCCGTACGCGCACGCGAAGTGGTTCCGCGGCCGCGACACCCGGGTCCGCAACGTCAGCACGTGCCCGGAGGCGTCGTGCTGCCGCCGGCCCCCGGCGGAGGTGGTGGAGCGCTGGGCCGACGCGGCGTGGCCCAGCGCGCGCCTGCACGCCCAGACCCTCGCCCCGCTGCCGTCGGGGCGCTTCCCCGGCGTCGACGACCTGGAGGTCTACCAGTTCCTGTCCTCGCACGCCCCGCGCGACGTCTGACGGCCAGGCCCCCCACCACCCCCGAGGCCGGCGTCCCGCGCGCGGGCGACGGCCTGGGCCCGGTCGGCCACCTGCAGCTTCGCGAAGACGTGCGAGACGTGGTTGCGCACGGTCTTCGGCGACACCCCCAGTTCCGCGGCGATGCGGGCGTTCGGCAGTCCCCGGCTCAGCAGGCCCAGCACCTCCCGCTCGCGGTCGGTGAGCTCGGGGAACGGTTCGGCGGTGGGGGTGTCCGCGGCAGCTGTGAAGTAGGTGACGAGCCGGGCCGCCACGGCCGCGGAGAACAGCGCTTCCCCCGCGGCCACCGCCTCCACCGCCCGGGCCACCTCGGTGCGCGGGGCCCCCTTGAGCAGGTAGCCGCGTGCGCCCGACCGCACGGCGGCGAACACGGACGCGTCGTCGTCGGACATCGTGAGGACGACCACCCCCACGTGCGGTGCGCTCTCGCGCAGGCGCCGGGTGGCCTCGACCCCGCCGATGCCCGGCATGGCCAGGTCCATGAGGACGACGTCGGGCTGGAGCCGTCCGGCCTGGACCAGGCCCTCCTCGCCGGAGGCCGCCTCGCCCAGGACCTCCACGTCCGCCAGCGAGCCCAGCAACCGCACCAGGCCCTCCCGGAAACCCTTGTGGTCGTCGACGACCAGCAGCCTCACGGTCACGGCCGGACCTCCGGGGCCAGCGGCAGGCGGGCCCGCACGGTGGTCCCTGGGGGACTGACGACCTGCAGTTCCCCGCCGAGCTCCTCGGCCCGTTCCCGCATCCCCAGCAGACCGGCGCCGGGACGGGAACCGGCGGTGCCGCACCCGTCGTCGCTGACCTCCAGCAGGACCTCCCCCGGGCCGTCGACGACGCGTACCCGGACCCGGCCGGCCCGCGCGTGGCGCCCGGCGTTCCGCAGGGCCTCGGCGGCGATCCGGTAGACGGCGACCTCGACGGCCGCCCCCAGCGGTGCCCCGACCCGGACGTCGACGTCCACGTCCGCACCCGTCAGGTGCTGCTGCGCGACGTCCTCCACGGCACCTGCCAGCCCCAGCTGCTCGACCTCGGGTGGGTAGAGCCGGTAGGCGAGCCCGCGGACCAGGGCCACGTCGTCGGTGATCGTCGCCCGGACGCCCTCCAGCAACCTGCGGGCGGTCGCCGGGTCGGACCCCAGCACGGTCAGCGCCACGTCGAGGTCCATCGCGGCGGTGGCCAGGCCGGGACCGACTTCGTCGTGCAGTCGTCGCCGCATCCGGCGGCGCTCCTCCTGGGCCGAGGTCACGAGCCTGCGGTGGGCGAGCCGCAGCTCCTCCGTGCTGCGCAGCGCCAGGGCCAGCGTGGCCAGGTGGGGGGCCACGACGTCGAGGAGGTGCCGGTCCCGAGCACCCAGGACCACGTCCCCGCGGCGGGGGGCCAGCGCCAACCGCCCCACGGCCTCACCGCGCGCGACGAGGGTGGTCTCGGCCGCGCTCGAGGGCAGCGCCGGCCCGCTGCCCAGCAGCGGGGACCCGTGCCGGTCGAGGAGCTCGAGGTGGGTGGCGGGCAGGCGCAGCGCCGTGGCGAGGGTGGTGGCCGCCGCGCGGAGCGCCTCCTGCGCCGAGCCCGCCTGCGCGGTGCGGGCGGTCAGCCGGGCCAGGACCACCTGCGGCACGTCCCGGTCGCCGAAGGTCCACCGGTTGAGCGCGCGCTGCGCGGCGCGCCGGGTCGGGGCCACGAGCGCGACCACCACGAGCGCGGCGACCACGGCGGGGACGGCGGGGCTGCCGGCCGGGGCCCGCAGCGTCGCGTCGACCACGGCGACCACCCCCAGGTACACGAGGGTGGAGGTGAGCGTGAGAGCGCCCCACAGGAGGGTGCGGTTGATGAGGGCGTCGACGTCCCACAGCCGGTACCGGGTCGTCGCCGCCCCGACGGCCAGGGGGACCAGCAGCACCAGGAGGACCAGGAGGACGTTGCCGACCGTGGAGACCACGAGCCCGCCCGGTCCCGGAGCGGTCCAGGCCGGGAACGCGGTCGTCGAGGCGAACAGGGCCGTCCCGCCGGCGGCCACCAGGCTCAGGCTCCAGACCACCCACTTCGTCTGCTGGCGCCCGACGGGGTCGGCGTGCCGGTACCGCCGGACCTGCGCCAGCAGCGCGGTGCCGACGAGGAGGACGTCGGCGCCCGCGGCCACCGGTCCGGTCACCCCGAGCGCCGCGCAGGTGACCCCGACGACCGCCACGACCCACGTCCACCGCGGGCGGAAACGGCCGTCGGGGAACACGAGGAGCAGGACGGTCAGCCCGCCGAAGGCGGCGACGCCGAACCGCTGCAGGGCTTCGGCGGCGAACGGCAGGAGCGTGGCGAGGGTGGAGTGCGTCCCCGAGAGCGCCCACCCGCTGACGGCCAGCAGCAGCGAGACCACCAGGGGACCGCGGTCGCCGGGGCGCCGCCGGCCGATCAGGACGGCCACGGTGAGGAAGCTGACCGTGACGAGCTGGCCGACGGCGTGCACGGCCCCGGCGTACAGCGGTTCCGGGACACCGAGCTCCCGCAGCGCCGACCGCACGTCGGTCACCGTCCAGCGCTCGTCCGGGACCAGCGACTCGTCCACCCGCCCGTGCCGGCGCGCCCCGGCGGGCACGCACAGGAGGAAGGTGACCACCGCGGTCCCCGTCCCGGTGAGCCACCACCAGGGCGGGAGCGGGGTGCGCGGGGCGGGGACGGTGAGCGCGGGTGGTGGTGGCACGGGACACCGTCCTCCTCGTCGCCGCGGTGCCGGACCGGTGCCGCCGACGGTAGCGCTGCTCAGGCGTGGGCGTCGCTCAGCGATCGGTGCGGTGCGGTGCGGTGCCGGCCGCGCAGGAGGTCCGCGGTGGCCGGCAGGCAGGCCAGGACGAGGACGGCCGACGGCAGGAGTTCCGCGGCCCGGCCGGGCAGCGGCAGGACGGCCGCGACGACGGGCAGGGCGAAGGCGGCGAGCGCGGTCCAGCGCACGAGTCCGTGCCGCGCCAGAGCGGCGGTGACCAGCGGCAGGGTCAGGACGCACCCGCCCACTCCGGCGAGCAGCATGACCAGGAAGGGGAGCCAGTCGTTGGTGACCAGGGCGGCGCGGACGCCGGCCTCGACGTCGAGGGTCCCCGACACGAGGGCGCCCTGGGCGAGCTCGTACCCGAGCACGAGCACCGTGGTCACGGCCGCCGCGCCGCCGAGCACCGTGGCGGCCAGTGCCGGCACCCGGCCCCGGGTCCCGGGCGGGACCAGGGTCAGCGACGAGACCAGCAGCGGGGCGAGGGCCAGCGCGCCGAGGAGCTGCAGGGTCAGGAGGTGGTGGGGGAAGCCCTCGGCCGCCCACTGGCGCAGCGCGTCCTCGGCGCGGGCGTGCTCGCCGCCGAGCAGGGCCGGCGTGAGCAGCAGGAGGAGGGGGACGGCCGGCAGCGAGGCGGCCAGCACCGTGGCGGTCGTGGTGGTTCGGGGGGTCCGGGGCGTCCGGTCGGGGTCCACAGCGGGTTCCTCTCGTCGGCGGGACGGCGACGGTCGTCGCCGTCGCGCCGACGGTAGGTACGGGGGTGTCCCGGCCGGACGTGACTCGGGTCCCGGTCGGGCCGGGAACCTCGGCCCCGAGGTGCGCCTCCGGCGGGAACGCCGGGGGAGCCTCAGGCGAAGCGGACGACGTCCTCGTGCGGCAGCCGCGGCAGACGGGGGCGGAAGGCGTCCTCGCCGGGGTAGCCGATGTTCACGACGAGGGACGAGCGCCAGTTCGTGCCGGCGAAGAACTCCGCGTCCACGGCGGCCTTGTCGAAACCTGCCATGGGGCCGGCGGCCAGGCCGAGGGAGCGGACGGCGAGGATGAAGTACCCGGCCTGCAGGGCCGCGCTGTAGGAACCCATCTCACCGCGCACGGCCGGGTTCTCCTCCAGGAAGCCCTGGCGGGGGGCCATGAAGGGGGCCACGGTGGGGATGGCGTCGTGGAAGCGGTCGTCGACGGCGAGCACGGCGGTGACCGGGGCGCTGGCCGCGCGGGCCTGGTTGGTGTCGGACAGCAGCGGGACCAGGCGCTGCTTGCCCTCGGGGGAGCGGACGAACAGCACGCGCAGCGGCTGCAGGTTCGCCCCGGTGGGCGCCCAGCGCGCCAGTTCCCAGATCTGCGTGAGCTGCTCGTCGGTGACGGGCGTGGGGGCGAAGGCGTTGGCGGTGTGCGCGTCGCTGAACAGCGCGGCGCGGGCGGCCTCGTCGAGGCCCCGGGGGCGGTCGTCCAGGGTGGTCATCTGGCTGCTCTCCTCGTATCGGCTAGCCGTGGGCTTGCTGCTTCGAAAAAGAGAGTAGCACTTTCGTTTGAAGCGTCAAGGGGTACAGTGGTCCCGTGAGCGAGCAGGTGCAGCACGACGCGCGGGCGTGCGACGGAGCCCTCGCCCGCGCCTTCGGGTTCCTCGGCAAGCGCTGGAACGGCATCCTGCTCGCGACCCTGGGCTCGGGCCCCGCCGGCTTCTCCGAGCTGCGCCGCGCCGTCGCGGGCATCAGCGACTCGGTCCTGTCCGACCGGCTGGCCGAGCTGTGCGGGGCCGGCCTGGTGCACCGCACCGTCCACGAGGGCCCGCCCGTCGCGGTCGTCTACGAGCTCAGCGACTCCGGCCGCGCGCTCACCCCGGCCCTGCGCGAGCTGACGACCTGGGCCCGCGAGAACCTGCCCGCCGACCGCTGCGCGCGCGAGAGCGCTTGACCACCGAAGTGCTCGATCACCGGCAGGGTCCGCGCTGATCGAGCACTGTCGTGATCGAGCACTCCGGGGTCGTCAGTCCTCGAAGGTGTTGAGCATGCTGTGCGCGGCGCGGTCGAGGTAGTCCCACAGGACCCCCTCCTGCGCCGGGGGCAGCCCCAGCGACTCCACCGCCCCCCGCATGTGCCCCAGCCAGCGGTCCCGCGCGTCGGGGTTGACCTTGAACGACGCGTGCCGCATCCGCAGCCGCGGGTGCCCGCGCTCGTCCGAGTACGTCGTGGGGCCGCCCCAGTACTGCTCCAGGAACATCAGCATGCGCCGCCGCGCGGGCCCCAGGTCGGCCTCGGGGTACATGGGCCGCAGGACGTCGTCGGCGGCGACGCCCTCGTAGAACCGGTCCACGAGGGCCACGAACGTCTCGTGCCCGCCGACCTCGTCGTAGAAGCTGCGCGTCCCGCCGTCCGGGCCCGCCGGTGTGCGGCCGATCAGGTTCTGCGGACGGACGAACGGCAGGTCGGGGCTCACCGCACCAGTGTCCCCTCCGCGCGCACGTCCACCGACCCCGGGGCCGAGGCCGTCGGCCCGCGACCGCGCGCGGCAGCCTCGGCGGCGTCCTTGACGTTCTTCTGCATCCCGCCGAAGACGACGCCGTGGAACGGGCTGATGGCCGCCCAGTACGCCTGCCCGGCCAGCCCCTTGGGGTGGAACAGGGCCCGCTGGTGGAACAGCGTGCGCCCCACGGCGTCGGTGTCGACCCGCAGGTCCAGCCAGGCCAGGCCCGGCAGCTTCATCTCCGCGCGCAGCCGCAGCAGCCGGTCCTCCTCCCGCTCCTCCACCCGCCACCAGTCCACCGCGTCACCCACCATGAGGTGCCGCGGGTCGCGCCGCCCGCGCCGCAGGCCCGGGCCGCCGGAGAAGCGGTCCATCACCCCGCGCACCGCCCACGCCATCGGCCACGAGTACCAGCCCTGCTCGCCGCCGATCCCCTCCAGGACCTCCCACAGCACGTGCGGCGGGGCCTGCACGACCGTCGTCCGCTCGTCGACGTAGAGGTTGCCGCCGGCCCAGTCCGGGTCGCTGGGCAGCGGGTCGCTGGGGGCGCCGGGCACCGAGGCCGAGCTCCAGCGGGTCGTGACGTCGGCCTCCTGGATGCGCTGCAGCGCCAGCTGCACGGCCCGCCGGAACGGGACCAGGCCCCCCGGCGGGTCCGGCACGTACTTCGCGATGTCGTTCTCCTTGCACACGACCTCGTGCACCAGGCTCTCCACCAGTGGCCGCGCGATCGACCCCGGCACCGGCGTGATCGTCCCGACCCAGTGGCTGGACAGCTTGGGGGACATGACCTTCACCGGCAGCACGTGGCGCTTGGGCAGCCCGGCGACCTCGGCGTACCCGCGCATCATGTCCAGGTAGGTCATGACGTCCGGGCCGCCGATGTCGAACGTGCGGTTCACGTCGTCCGGCATCGAGGCCGACCCGACGAGGTAGCGCAGCACGTCGCGCACGGCGATGGGCTGGATGCGGTTGTTCACCCAGGCCGGGCAGACCATGACCGGCAACCGCTCGGTGAGGTAGCGCATCATCTCGAAGCTGGCCGACCCCGACCCCAGGATGACCGCGGCCTGCAGCACCGTCGCCGGCACGGGGGAGTCCAGCAGGATCTCCCCGACCTCCCGGCGCGACTCCAGGTGCCGCGACAGCTCCTCGCCCTCGGGGTGCAGACCCCCCAGGTACACGGTGCGGCGCACCCCGCGCGCGGCCGCGGCGCGCGCGAAGGTGCGCGCCGTGCGGCGGTCCTTGGCCGAGAACGACGACCCCCCGCTCATGGCGTGGATGAGGTAGTAGGCCACGTCGACGCCCTCCAGGGCCGCGCCGACCTGGTCGGCGTCGGAGGCGTCGGCCTGCACGACCTCGACGTCGTCGACCCACGGGCGGTCGCGCAGGGACTCCGGCCGCCGGGCCATCGCCCGCACCCGGAAACCGGCCGACAGCAGCTCCGGCACCAGCCGGCCGCCGATGTACCCGGTGACCCCCGTCACCAGCGCCAGCCGTCCGTCCCCCGCCGCGATCTCGCTCATGCCGCCCAGTGTCGGAGGGGTCGGTCCGCCGCGCGAGTCAGCGCAGGTGCCCGGCGAGGGGGCGGCGACCGCGGCGTCCACCCCGGCGGCGCGCACCGCCCGGGACCTTCGTCCCGAACCGGTCCCCGCGGTCCCCGCCGGCCCGCCGCGCGGGCCAGGATGGTCCCGACGGTCCGACTCCGGGAGGGGAGCGATGATCCGGGTCTTCCTGCTGGACGACCACGCCGTGGTCCGCGCCGGTCTGCGCGCGGTGCTGGAGTCCGACCCCGGCATCGAGGTCGTGGGCGAGGCGGGCACGGTCGCCGAGGCGCTCGCGGGCATCACGCTGACCCGCCCGGACGTGGCCGTCCTCGACGGCCGGCTGCCCGACGGGTCCGGCACCGAGGTGTGCCGGCAGGCGCAGCTGGTCTCCCCGGGCACCCGCAGCATCCTGCTGACCTCCTACGACGACGACCAGGCGTTCTGGGCGGCCGTCGTCGCCGGGGCCGCGGGGTACCTGCTCAAGGAGATCGGCACCACCGACCTCGTGGGGTCGGTGCGCACCGTGCACGCCGGGGGTTCCCTGCTGGACCCCGCCGCGGTCGAGGCCGTCCGCCGCCGCCTGCAGGACCCGCTGGCGGCGGACCCGCGGCTGGCCGACCTCACCCCGCAGGAGCGGCGCGTGCTGAGCCTGGTCAGCCGGGGCTGCACCAACCGGCAGATCGGCCGGGAGATGCACCTGGCGGAGAAGACCGTCAAGAACCACGTGTCGAGCCTGCTGGCGAAGCTGGGGCTGAGCAGCCGCACCCAGGCGGCCGTCTTCGTCGCGCAGGCCTGAGCCGAAGGGCCCTGGCGCGCCCCCGGCGGGGTGGGCCAGCCTGGGCGCCGTGGAACTCCTCGAGACCGTCCCCGACAGCCTCTCCACCGAAGAGCTCGCCACGGTCGACGCCTGGTGGCGGGCCGCGAACTACCTGACCATCGGGCAGATCTACCTCCAGGACGACGCCCTGCTCCAGCGGCCCCTGCGGCCCTCCGACGTCAAACCCCGCCTCCTGGGCCACTGGGGAACCAGCACGGGCCTGTCGTTCGTCTACGCCCACGTCTCCCGGCTGATCCGGCACACCGGGCAGCAGACCCTCTACCTCGCCGGCCCCGGGCACGGCGGGCCCGCGCTCGTGGCCGCCAGCTGGCTGGAGGGCACCTACGCCGAGTGCTTCCCGGCCGTCACCCGGGACGCCGACGGGATGCGCCGGCTGTTCCGGCAGTTCTCCTCCCCGGGCGGCATCCCCTCCCACGCCTCGGTCACCACCCCCGGCTCGATCCACGAGGGCGGCGAGCTGGGGTACGTCCTCGTCCACGCCTTCGGCGCCGTCATGGACAACCCCGACCTGCTGGCCGTGGCCGTCGTCGGCGACGGCGAGGCCGAGACCGCGCCGCTGGAGGGGGCGTGGAAGGGCATCTCGTTCCTCAACCCCGCGCGCGACGGCGCGGTGCTGCCCGTCCTGGACCTCAACGGCTACAAGATCTCCGGACCCACCGTCCTGGCCCGCAAGGACCCCGTGCTCGTGCGGTCCCTGCTGGAGGGGCACGGCTACCACGTGCTGGAGGTCACCGGCGAGGACCTGCCCGGCATGCACCACCGGTTCGCCGCCGCCCTGGCCGAGGCCCACCGGCGCATCCGCGCCGTCCAGCGGGCCGCCCGCAGCGGCCAGGCCCCCGAGGGGGTCCCCGCCTGGCCGGTGATCGTGCTGCGCTCGCCCAAGGGCTGGACCGGGCCCTCCGTCGTCGACGGGGTGCAGGTCGAGGACACCTGGCGGGCCCACCAGGTCCCGCTGTCGGGGGTGGAGGAGAACCCCGAGCACCTGCGGCTGCTGGAGGAGTGGATGCGCTCCTACCGGCCCGAGGAGTTGTTCGACGACCGGGGCCGGCCCACCGCGCTCGTGCGGGCCAACGACCCCGAGGGGGCGCTGCGGATGTCGGCGACCCCGCACGCCAACGGCGGTCTGCTCACGCGCGACCTCGTGCTGCCCTCCCCGGGCGACTACGCCGTCGACGTCCCGCGCCCGGGCGCCACCCGCGCGGAGTCGACGCAGCGGCTGGGGGAGTACCTGCGCGACGTCTACCGCGCCAATCCCGAGACGTTCCGGCTGTTCTGCCCCGACGAGACCAGCAGCAACCGGCTCGGCGCGGTGTTCGAGGCCAGCGACCGCGCGTGGATGGAGGCGACCGTCCCCGGCGACGTGGGGCTGTCGGCCTCCGGGCGGGTGCTGGAAGTGCTGTCCGAGCACAACTGCCACGGCTGGCTCGAGGGGTACACCCTCACCGGCCGGCACGGGCTGTTCGCCACCTACGAGGCGTTCGCCATGGTCAGCGCCTCCCAGACCGTCCAGCACGGCAAGTGGCTGGAGGAGGCCGAGCACCTGCCGTGGCGGGCGCCCGTCCCGAGCCTGAACGTGCTGCTGACCTCCACGGCCTGGCGCAACGACCACAACGGCTTCAGCCACCAGGGTCCCGGGCTCATCCAGACCGCCCTCACCCAGCGGTCGGGGATCTCGCGCATCTACCTGCCCCCGGACGCGAACTGCCTGCTGGAGGTCGCCGACCACTGCCTGCGGACCCGCTCGCGCATCAACCTCGTCGTCATCGACAAGCAGCCGCAGCTGCAGTACCTGTCCGCCGCGGAGGCCGCCGACCACGTGGCGCGCGGGGCGGGGACCTGGGAGTGGGCCGGGACCGACGACGGGTCCGCCGACCCCGACGTGGTGCTCGCCTGCGCGGGGGACGTGGTGACCATGGAGACCGTCGCCGCGGCGCGGATCCTGGCCCAGCGGCTGCCGCAGCTGCGGGTGCGGGTCGTCAACGTCGTCGACCTCATGCGGCTGCACCGCCCCGCCGACCACCCGCACGGCGTGGACGAGTTCACCTTCCGGGAACTGTTCACCGACCACGTCGACGTCGTGTTCGCCTTCCACGGGTTCCCCGGGGCCGTGCACCAGCTCGTCCACGGCCGGCCCCGCGCCGACCGGTTCCACGTGCGGGGGTTCATCGAGGAGGGGACGACGACCACGCCGTTCGACATGACGGTGCGCAACAAGGTCTCCCGCTACGACCTCGTGGTCGACGCGCTGAACAACGCCGGCCGGCTGCCCGTGGGGGCCGGGGACCTGCGCCGCTGGTGCCGGGCCCAGCTCGAACGGCACCGCGCCCACGTCGTGGAGCACCTGGAGGACATGCCCGAGGTGCGGGACTGGGTCCTGGACTGAACCCGGCCTCCGGGGCCTGCGGCGTGCGGGCCCCGGGACGGTTCACAGACCGCGGTCGGTGGTCCGGGGGTCGGCGGCCGCGGCGTCCTGCGCGGCGACGTCCGCCTCGCTCGGGGCGGGCGGGTGCGGGACCACGGCCGCGGCCGGGTCGACCGGCCGGTGCTCCCGGCGCGCCCCCTGGCCCGGGGCGCCCTGGGGCAGGAACACCGTGCGCTGGGCCGGCGGGAACTCGATGCCCTCGGCGTCGAACACGCCCTTCACCCGGCGGTTCAGCTCCCGCTGCACGGCCCACTGCTGCATGGGGGCCGTCTTGACGACGAGCCGCAGCACGATCCCGTCGGTCGTCATCTGCTCCACGCCCCACACCTCGGGGGCGTCCAGCACGAGGGGTTTCCACTCCTCCTCGGCGGCCAGGCCGTCGGCGATGCGCTGCAGCACCTCCTGCGCGTGGGTCAGGTCCTGGCCGTAGGCGACCGACACGTCGACCACGGCGCGGGCCCAGCCCTGGCTCATGTTGCCCACCCGCAGGACCTCCCCGTTGCGGACGTACCAGACGGTGCCCTTGACGTCCCGCAGGCGGGTCACCCGCAGACCCACGGCCTCCACGGTCCCCGTCGCGTCGCCCAGGTCCACGGAGTCGCCGACGCCGTACTGGTCCTCGGCCAGCATGAAGATGCCGGACAGGAAGTCCTTGACCAGCGCCTGCGCGCCGAAACCCAGCGCGACCCCCGCGATCCCCGCCGAGGCCAGGAACGGGGCGATGGCGATGCCGACGGTGTCGAGCACCACGAGGATCGCCATGATCCCCAGCACGAAGGTGACGGTGCTCTTGAGCACCGAGGCCAGCGTCTCGGCGCGCTGCTGGCGGCGTTCGCTGAGCAGCGGGGAGGAGTCCAGCAACCCGTTGCGCCGCCCGCCGCCGAGCTTGCCGGCCCCCGTCGCGATGCCCGCCGCGACGCGGCCGATGAGCCGCAGCAGCAGGTACCGCGCGATCCAGCAGACGAGCAGGACGACGACGATCTTCAGGGGTTTGTCCAGCAGGAACGCGGCGACGTCCTGCGCGCCGGCCGTGGCGCCGGCGGTGTCCACCGCGGGCAGGGTTCCGGTGATCGAGTCCAGCACGAGGTCGAGCAACTCCTTCTAGTCCCGCAGGGTCAGGCCGGTGGCCCGGGCCGCGAAGGCCAGGGTGTCCCGGACGAGGCCGGCGCTGCGCGAGACCGACCGCGCCCCGTGGCCCACGTCCTTCTCGCGGCGCAGCAGCACCGGGCGCACCGCCGGGTCCGACGACGTGGCGTGCTGCAGCGCGGCGCACAGCTTGCGCGCGTGCAGCGGGTCGACGCGGCTGTCGGCGTCGAACACGGTGAACAGCACCGACGGGTACGCCGTCCCCTCGACCACCCGGTGGTAGGGGGAGTAGGCGTGCAGCCAGCCGAACTCCTCGGCGACCGCGGCGCTGCCGTACTCCTCGCTCCACGTCGCCCCCAGGCCGTGCAGCTCGTAGCGGACCATGTCCAGCAGCGGGGCCGAGCACACCGCGCCGGCGAACAGCGACGGTTCCTGCGTCACCGCGGCCCCGACCAGCAGGCCCCCGTTCGACCCGCCGTGCACGCACAGCTGCCCGTGCGTCGTGAAACCCCGGGCGACGAGGAACCGCGCCGCGGCGTGGAAGTCGTCGAACACGTTCTGCTTGTCCCCGCGCATCCCGGCGCGGTGCCAGTCCTCGCCCTCCTCCCCGCCGCCGCGCAGGTTCGCCACGGCGTACACGCCGCCGGCCTCCACCCACGCCAGGGCGTCGGGGGCGTAGTGCGGGGACAGGCTGATGCCGAAACCGCCGTAGCCGTAGAGGATCGCCGGCACCGGCCCGCGGGGGGCGCCGTCGGCGTCCAGCAGGTCCGCCCGCGCCGTGACCTGCAGCCGCACGACCGTCCCGTCCGCGCTGGGGTACTCCAGCAGGCGGCTGACGACGGCGGGCACCTCCACGGCCCCCGGCGGCGCCGCCTCCACGGTCAGCTCGCGCGTGCGGCCGTCCAGGTGCCACACGTGCGACGGCGTCGTGGTGTCCGTGTACGTGAACCACAGGTCGTGCCCGCCCTCGGGCCGGCCGACCAGGCCCCCGATCGAGCCCGTCCCCGGCAGCTCCACGCGCCCCGCGGCCCCCTCCAGCCGGGCCCCGGTCACGAGGTCGTGCACCGTCACCGAGCTCACCGCGTGCTCGGTCCAGCCCACCACCAGCAGCGGCTCGGCCAGCTCCGGGCCGTCCAGGACCGCGACGTCGTCCAGCAGCGCCGGGCCCTGCGGGACCAGGTCCCGCCAGCCCTCGACGCCCGGCTCGCGCGGGTCGGCCACCGCCAGCCGGCCGCGCGGGGCGTCGAGGTCGGTGAAGACGTACAGCCGCCCGTCGCGGCCCACCCAGGCGCCCGTGTTCGCGTCCTCGCCCTCCACGACCGTGCCGAACTCCGGCCGCGCCGGGTCCGAGGCCGCCAGGTCCGCGATCCACACGTCGTTGCGCGGCGCGGTCCCGTCCGAGGCGCTCACGACGAGCCAGCGCCCGTCGCGGGAGGTCCAGACGCCGTAGTAGTTCGTCATCGACCGGCCCGCGCCGAAGACCTCCACGTCGGTCGCGGGGTCGGTGCCCACGACGTGCAGGTACACGCGGCGGTGGTACTGCCGCTCGTCGGCGGGCAGCTGCTCCGGCGGCAGCCGCCGCACGTAGTAGAAGGCGCGGCGGTCCCCGTCGGCCGGCAGCCACGCCACCGGGGAGTAGCGGGCCCGGTCGATCGGGCCGTCGACGACCTCGCCCGTCGCCACGTCCAGGACCCGCAGCACGCTCTCCTCGCTGCCGCCCTCGGACAGCTGGTAGGCCAGCAGGTCCCCCTCCACGTCGGGCCGCCACGCGTCGAGCGTCGTGGTGCCCGAGGGGTCCAGCGCCACCGGGTCCACCAGCACCCGCGGTGCGGCGCCCGGGTCGGTGACCAGCAGCACCGCGTGCTCGGCGGTGGGCTCGCGGCGGGTGCGGAACACCCGCTCCCCGCGGTGCACGGGGGTCCCGACCGACCCCGTCGCCATGAGCTCGCGCACGCGCCGCTCCAGCCGCTCGCGCCCGGGCAGCGCCGCCGCCCACGCCTCCCACGCCTCGTCCTGGGCCCGCGACCACGCCACCGTCCGCTCGTCGGCGGCGTCCTCCAGCCAGCGGTAGGGGTCGGGGACCGCGGTCCCGTGCAGCTCGTCGACGACGTCCACGCGCGGGGCCAGCTCCGGCCCGGGCGCCGGGTGCGGGGTGCTCATGGCCGCCCACCCTAGGTCGGCGGGCCCGGCGCGTGGACGGGCAGGGGCGGGGCACCTCTGGCAGAGTCGCCGGGTGGCCACCGACGTGCCGAGCTCCGAAACCCCCGCCGCCCCGCGCGCCGACCTCACCGACCTCGCGGCGGCCTGCGGGGTCTCCACGACGTTCCACGACTGGCAGGGCCGGGAGACGACCGTGCCCGCCACGACGATCACCGCGGTGCTCGGCGCGCTGGGGCTGGACGTCTCGACGGCGCAGTCGACCCGCGAGGCCCTGCACGAGGTGAAGCTGCGCCCGTGGCGGCGCGTGCTGCCGCCCGTGGTCGTCGCCCGCGAGGGCCGGGTCCACCCCGTGCCCGTGCACGTGCCCCACGGCGACCCCGTCGACGTCGTCGTCGAGCTCGAGGGCGGCGGCTGGGCACCCCTGCGCCAGCTGGACCGCTGGGTCGACCCCGTCCACGTCGACGGCGTCCTCACCGGCCGCGCCACCTTCGAGCTGCCCGACGACCTGCCGCTGGGCTGGCACGTCCTGCGCGCGCGGACCCCCGCGGGGCAGGTCGAGTGCCCGTGCGTCGTGACCCCCGACGTGCTGGAGCTGCCGCCCACCCTGCAGACCGGCCGCAGCTGGGGCTACCAGACGCAGCTGTACTCCGTCCGCTCCTCCCGCTCCTGGGGCGTGGGCGACCTCGCCGACCTGGCCGAGCTGAGCGCCGTCGCGGCCGACCAGGGGGCGGGGTGGGTCCTCGTCAACCCGCTGGCCGCCGCGCAGCCGGTCCCGCCCATGGAGGCCTCGCCCTACCTGCCCACCACGCGCCGGTTCGTCAACCCGCTGTACCTGCGGGTCGAGGACGTCCGCGAGGTCGCCTACCTCACCCCCGGCGACCGCGCCCTCGTCGAGCGCCTCGCCGAGCGCGTGCGCCCGGCCGACCGCGACGCCGGCCAGATCGACCGCGACGCCGCCTGGGCCGCCAAGCGGCAGGCCCTGGAGGTCGTCTTCGCCCACGGCCGCACCCCCGCCCGCGAGGCCGCGTTCCGCCGCTACGTCGCCGCCGAGGACCCGGGGCTGACCGGGTTCGCCACCTGGTGCGCGCTCGCCGAGCGCTTCGGCCTGCCCGCCGCCGACTGGCCCGCCGAGGCCGCCTCGCCCGAGGCCGCCGCCTCCTCCGGCCTGGCCGGCGAGCTGGCCGACCGCGTCGAGTTCCACCGCTGGCTGCAGTGGCAGTGCGACGAGCAGCTGCGCACCGCCCAGGACGCGGCCACGGCCCCCGGCACCGGGCCGGGCATCGTCCACGACCTCGCCGTGGGGGTCCACCCCGACGGCGCCGACGTGTGGTCCCTGGGCGACGCCCTGGCCCACGGCGTGACCGTCGGCGCGCCGCCGGACGCCTTCAACCAGCAGGGGCAGGACTGGAGCCAGCCCCCGTGGCGGCCCGACCGCCTCGCCGAGCTGGCCTACGCCCCGTTCCGCGACATGGTCCGCACGATCCTGCGGCACGCCGGCGGGCTGCGCCTGGACCACGTCATCGGGCTGTTCCGGCTCTGGTGGATCCCGCAGGGCGCCTCGCCCGCGGCGGGCACCTACGTGCGCTTCGACCACGAGGCCCTGCTCGGGATCCTGGCCCTGGAGGCCCAGCGCGCCGGGGCGGTCCTGGTCGGGGAGGACCTCGGCACCGTCGAGCCGTGGGTGCGCGAGTACCTGGCCGACCGCGGGATCCTCGGCAGCGCCGTCCTGTGGTTCGAGTACGACGGCGAGCGCCCCAAGGCCCCCGAGGCGTACCGGGAACTGGCCCTGGCCAGCGTCACCGTGCACGACCTGCCCCCCACGGCCGGCTACCTCGCCCAGGAGCACGTCGCCCTGCGCGACCGCCTGGGGCTGCTGACCCGGCCCGTGGAGGAGGAGCGCGCCAAGGACGCCGCCGAGCAGGAACGCATCCTGGGGCTGGTCCGCGAGCGCGGGCTGCTGCGCGAGGGGGCCGACGAGCAGGCCACCGTGGAGGCGCTGCACCGCTACCTGGCCCTGTCGCCCTCGCTCATGGTCGGCGTCTCGCTCGTCGACGCCGTCGGGGACCGCCGCACCCAGAACCAGCCCGGGACGTCCCTGGAGTACCCGAACTGGCGGATGCCGCTGACGGGCCCCGACGGCGAGGTCGTCCTCCTCGACGACCTCGCCGGCAACGCCCGCGCACGCTCGCTGGCCCGGGCGGTGGACGAGGCCCTGCGGGGCTGACCCCGCACCCCCGGCCCCGTCCTCGCCCGGACCCGCCACCGCCCGGGACGTCCCCTCCGGCGCGTCCCGGTCCCCCCGGTGGCAGGACTGAGCCTGCCCGCCCGTCCTTGCGGACGGCTTGCAGGCCGCTGCCGTCCCCCCGACGTGACCGGACGCCCCCCGCGCGCACCCCCCGGGTGGCTACCGTGTGCGGCGTGAGTGCCGCGTGAGGGCCCGGTGAGCGGGGTGGCCGCGCCGCAGCGGGCGGCCGGCCCGGACGTGGAGGTGCGCGTCCTGGGCGCCGTGGAGGTCCTCGTCGCGGGGACCGCGGTGGCCCTGGGCCCGTCCCTGCGGGCCGTCCTGGCGGCCCTGGCCCTGGACGCCGGGCGCGTCGTGGGCGCCGACGTGCTGGCCGAGCGCACCTGGGGGCAGGCCGGGGGCCGCCCCGCCGCCTCCACGATGCACAGCTCCGTCTCGCGGCTGCGCCGGGCCCTGGCCCCGGCCGGTGACGTCCTGCGGACCCGCGCGCCCGGCTACCAGCTCGCCCTGGGCCCCGACGCGCTCGACGCGGCCGTCTTCGAGGGGCTGCTGGACCGCGCGCACGCCGAGCAGGACCCCACGAGCGCCCATCGCGCCGTGACGCAGGCGCTGGCCCGCTGGCGCGGACCCGCCTACGCCGACGTCGGCGCCGACTTCGCCCGCGAGGAGGCGCACCGCCTGGAGGGCCGCCGCCTCAGCGCCCTGGAGCTGCGCGCGCGCCTCGACCTGGCCCTGGGCCGGCACCGGGAGGTCCTGGCCGACCTGGCCGACCTCGTCGACCGGCACCCGCTGCACGAGGACCTGCGCGCCTCGCTGGCCCTGGCGCTCTACCGCAGCTCCCGGCAGGCCGAGGCCCTCGCGGTCCTCGACGACGCCCGGCGCGTCCTGCAGCGCGAACTGGGCCTGGACCCCGGACCGCAGCTGCGCCGGCTGCGGGACCTGGTGCTGCGCCAGGACCCCTCGCTGGAGGCCCCCGAGCCCGCGCCGCGGCCCACCCCGCCCCCTGCCGCCGGGCCCGCCCGGTCCGCCGCGACGACGGCACCGGCCGTGCCGACGACCTCCCTGGTCGGCCGCGACGCCGAGGTCGAGGCGCTGCGGGCACGGCTGGGGTCCAGCCGGCTGCTGACCCTGACCGGCACCGGCGGGGTCGGCAAGACCCGGCTGGCCGCCGCGGTGGCCCGGACCGCCGCCGCGGACTTCCCGCACGGGACCTGGTTCGTGCCGCTGGCGATGGTCACGCACGCCGCCGGGGTGCTGCCGGCCGTGGCCCGCGCCGTCGGGCTGCCGCAGGCCACCGACGACGACGTCCTCGACGACGTCGCCACCCGGCTGAGCGGCGGCCGTGGGCTGCTCGTCCTGGACAACTGCGAGCACCTGCTGGAGGCCGCGACCGACGTCGCCGCGCTCGCGGCCCGCTGCCCCGACCTGTCCGTCCTGGTGACCTCCCGCGCGCCGCTGCGGGTCAGCGGGGAGGCCGAGCACCGCGTCGAACCGCTGGCCGCGGCCCCGGCCCGGGAGCTGTTCGTCCAGCGGGCGCAGGCCGTCGCGCCCCGCTTCGTCCTCGACGAGCGGACCGGGCCGGCCGTGCAGGCCGTCTGCCGCGCCGTGTCGGGCATCCCGCTGGCGCTGGAGCTGGCCGCGGCCCGCGTGCGCACCCTCGACGTGGAGGACCTGCTGGGCCGCCTCGACCAGGCCCTGGCCAGCGGCCCGCGCGACCTGCCCGAGCGTCAGCGCAGCGTGCGCGCGACCCTGGACTGGAGCTACCACCTGCTGGACCCCGGCGCGCAGGGCCTGTTCCGGCGGATCGGCGTGTTCACCGGGGGCTGGACGCTGGAGCAGCTGGAGGAGGTCGAGGGCCCCGACGTCCTGCAGCACCTGCACACCCTCGTCGAGCACTCCCTCGTCGGCGTGGACCCGCCCGCCGCGGGCGGGGGACCGGCGCGCTACTCGGTGCTGGAGCCGACGGTGCAGCACGCGCGCCGGCTCCTGACCGGCGCCGAGCGCGACGCCGCGGCGCGCGCCCACGCCGAGGCCTTCGCCCGGCTCACCGAGCGGGCCGCCGCCGGCTACCGCTCCGCCGAGCAGGTGCGGTGGCTGGACCGGATGGACCGCGAGCACCCCAACGTCCTCGCCGCGCTCGACTGGGCGGTCGGGGCGGGCCGGGCCGACCTGGCCGGCCGGCTGGTGTGGGGCAGCTGGCTGTTCTGGTGGCTGCGCGGGCAGCTGCGCACCGGCCGGCGCTACGCCGAGGCGGTCGTGTCCCTCGCCCCACCGGGACCGGTGGGCCTGGCGCTCGTGCGGGCCCGCACGGCCTGCGCGGCGATGGCTTTCGCCCAGGGCGACGGCGAGGCCGCGCGCGCGCACTGGGCCCAGGCGCTCTCCGAGGCGCGGGCCTCGACCGACGGCAGCCGTGCCGAACGCCTCGAGGCGAGCGCCCACTGCGAGGCGGGGCTGGGCATCTGCGCGCTCACCGACGCCGACCTGGACACGGCGGCGACCCAGCACCGGCGGGCCATCGACCTGGCGCGGGACCTGCCCGCCGACTCCTGGGGGCCGTGGATCGTCCGGCTCAACCTCGTCTGGGGCGCCACCGCCGCCTGGCGCGCGGGGCGCCTGGAGGACGCCCGGCGGGACCTGCGCGCCGCGCTGCGGGCGGCCCGCGGGGTGGGGGACCGGCTGGCGACCTACATGGGCCTCTACAACACGGCCCTCGTGGAGGGTGGGGTCGACCCGCACGGAGCCGCCGCAGCGCTGCTGGAGGGGCTGCGCCTGTCCGAGCAGATGGGGGACCTGGCCAACCTGTCGTACTTCCTGGAGGCGCTCGTCGTGCTCCTCGTGCGCGTCGGGGGGCCCGCGCCGGACCCGGCCACGACCGAGCTGCTCGCGGTGCTGGCCGCGGCGGCGGCCACGGCCCGCGAGACCGTCGGCTTCGAGGTGTACCGCTACTACCCGCGGGACGCCGCGGCGGCCGCGGCGGCGCGGGAGGCCCTGCGCGCCGGGCTCGGGGAGCACCGGCTGCAGCAGGCCACGGCCCGCGGCCGGCAGGCCCCACCGGCCGAGGTGGTCGCGCTGGCGACCGGTGCCGCGGGCACCGTCCTGGCCGCGGCGCCGGTGACCGTGGACCTCACGCCGGGTCCGGCAGCAGAGCCCACTCCGGCCAGCTGAGGTCGAAGCCCACGAAGCGCGGCCGGGTGAACGGCCAGTCCCGGGCCAGCCAGCCGCGCAGCGCACCGGGCAGCTCGGCGTGCACGGCCGAGCCGACCAGCGCGTCCACCGTCCACCAGGTCACGTCGACGTCGGCCCCGCCCGGCCCGCCGCGCGGCGGGTCCAGGTAGACGCACCCGCCGAGGGCCTCCTCGGCCTCGTCGAACAGGCCGTAGCTGAAGGAGGTCCCGGCGGACATCTCCTGCTCCTGCCGTTCCAGGTCCCGCCGGTCGCCGTCGCGGTCCAGGTCGGCCGGGGGCCAGCCCCAGGCGAACCCGTACCGGGCCCACAGGCTGAGCCGGGACCCCAGGACCGCGGGCAGGTCCAGGTCGACGTCGACGGCGCGCAGCGGCCGCAGGTGGAACCCGCTGTCCAGCTCCAGGTGCGCGGGGTGGGTGAACCAGGACGGCAGCCAGCTCGTCGCGGACGGCTGCGAGGTCTGAGGGTTCTCGTTCACACCGCCACCGTGCCCGGCCCGCCTTGCGACCTGCTTGCACGCCGGTGCCAGGGGCGGTGCGGCCACCCCCGGCACCGGGCACGGGTCAGCGGGCGTCGCGCTCCTGGGCCCGCAGGGCGCGCGCGACGCCGTCGCGGTTCTCCAGCACGAGGCGGCGCAGCGCGGGCGGCGCGTCCTGCTCGGCGGCCAGCCACGCGTCGGTCCGCTCCAGCAGCGCCGCGTCGGCCAGCTCCACCGGGTACAGGCCGGTGACGATCTGCTGGGCCATCTCGTTGGTGCGCTCGGCCCACACCGTGCGCAGCGCGGCGAAGTACGGCTCGACGAAGGGCCGCAGCAGGGCCTCCTCGTGGGCCCGGCCGAAACCGCCGATGACCGCGGCCTGCACCGCGTTGGGCAGGTCGCCGCGCTCGACGACGTCGGCCCACGCCCGCTGCTTGGCCTCCGCGCTCGGGACGGCGGCGCGCGCCGCGGCCGCCGAGCGCTGGCCGGTCGCGGTGGCGTCGCGGGCCAGCTCGGCCTCGATCGCCTCCTCGCCGGCGGCCCCGCCGGCCACCAGGGAGGTCAGCAGCACCCAGCGCATGTCCGCGTCGACCTCCAGGCCCTCGATGACCTGCGAGCCGTCGTACAGGCCGCCGATCACCGCCAGGTGCTCGCCGCTGCGGGCGAAGGAGGCGAAGGAGCGGGCGAACTGCAGCTGCGTGTCGCTGCCCGGGGCGGCCGCGCGCAGCAGCTCCAGCAGCGTCGAGGCCGTCCGGGCGCGGACCTCCTCGCGGTGGGCCGGGGCGGTGTACAGCTCGACCGTCGTGGTGAGCTGGCGCAGCAGCACCAGGGCCACGGTGGAGTCCGCGCGCGCCGCGTCCCCGGGCAGCAGCGTCGTCAGGAGCAGGTCGACGTAGTCGCGCGCGGGGGACTCGCCGTCGCGCGTCATGTCCCACAGCGCCGCCGCGACCAGCGAGCGGGGCAGGGAGTCCTTGAAGGCGTCCAGGTGCTGCAGGGCCGTGGCCAGCGACGCCTCGTCGAGGCGGATCTTGGCGTAGGCCAGGTCGTCGTCGTTGACCAGCAGCAGGTCGGGGCGCCGGCGGCCCACGAGCTGCGGCAGGTCGGTGCTGGCCCCGGCGGCGTCCAGCTCGATGCGGTCGGTGCGCTCGAAGCTGCCGTCGACGAGGTCGTAGCAGCCGACCGCGATGCGGTGGGACCGCAGGTGCGGGTGCTCGGCCGGGGCCTCCTGGAGCAGGGCGGCCGAGGTGACCGTGCCGTCCGCGTCCGTCGCCAGCTGCGGGCGCAGCGTCGCCACCCCCGCCGTCTCCAGCCACTCGCGCGACCACGCCGACAGGTCCCGGCCCGAGGTCGTCTCCAGCTCACGCAGCAGGTCGACGAGCTCGGTGTTGCCGTAGGCGTGCCGGGCGAAGTAGGCGCGGACCCCGGCGAGGAACTCCTCGCGGCCCACGTAGGCGACGAGCTGCTTCAGGACGCTGGCGCCCTTGGCGTAGGTGATGCCGTCGAAGTTGACCTCGACGTCCTCGAGGTCGTTGATCTCGGCGACGATGGGGTGCGTGGTGGGCAGCTGGTCCTGCCGGTAGGCCCAGGACTTCTCCAGGGAGTTGAAGGTCGTCCACGACCCCTTCCACTCCGTGGCCTCGGCCGCGGCCAGCGTCGAGGCGAACTCGGCGAAGGACTCGTTGAGCCACAGGTCGTTCCACCAGCGCATGGTCACCAGGTCGCCGAACCACATGTGGGCCAGCTCGTGCAGGACCGTGACCACGCGCCGCTCGACGGTGGCCTGCGGCACCTTGGACCGGAAGACGTAGCTCTCGACGAAGGTCACCGCACCGGCGTTCTCCATGGCCCCGGCGTTGAACTCGGGGACGAAGACCTGGTCGTACTTGGCGAACGGGTACGGGCGGTCGAACTCGCGCTCGAAGAACTCGAAGCCCTGCTTGGTGGCCCGCACGACGTTGTGCGCGTCGAGGTGCTGCACCAGGGACTTGCGGCAGTACACGCCCAGCGGGATCGTCCGGCCGTCGGCGGACACCAGGGAGTCCTCCGAGCCCTCGTAGGGGCCGGCGATGATCGCGGTCACGTAGGACGACAGCCGCGGCGTCTTCTCGAAGGTCCAGCGGGTGCCGGCCTCGACGGGGTGGCGGTGCTCGACGGGGGAGTTGGAGACCACCCGCCAGTGGGCCGGGGCGGTCACGGTGAAGGTGAACTCGGCCTTGAGGTCCGGCTGCTCGAAGACGGCGTACACGCGCCGGGAGTCGGCGACCTCGAACTGCGAGTACAGGTAGACCTCGTCGTCGACCGGGTCGACGAAGCGGTGCAGCCCCTCACCGGTGTTCATGTAGCGGCAGTCGGCCACGACGCGCAGCTCGTTCTCGGCGGCCAGCCCGTCGAGCCGGACGCGCACCCCGTCGGCGACCGCGGCCGCGTCCAGGGCGGTGCCGTTGAGGACCACCTCGTGCACGGCGGCGCTGATGAGGTCGATGAACGTCGAGGCCCCCTCGGTGGCGGTGAAGCGCACCGTCGTGGTGGAGCGGAACGTCTCGGGCCCCGTCGTCAGGTCCAGGTCCACGTCGTAGTGCTCGACCTGCACGAGCCCCGCACGGGCCCGCGCCTCCTCGCGCGTCAGGTTCTCCCCGGGCACGGCACGTCCTTCCCTCGGTCTCAGGTACGTCGAAGCACTCTGCCACGCCGCCCCGACGGGGGCCCCGCCGCCCGTGCCCGGGGCGCGGGGAGCACCATGGCCCCATGACCACCGAGACTGCCGCCCGGGCCCAGGCCGACTTCTGGTTCGACCCGCTGTGCCCGTGGGCGTGGATGACCTCGCGCTGGATCCTCGAGGTCGAGAAGGTCCGCGACATCAGCGTGCGCTGGCACGTCATGAGCCTGTCGGTCCTCAACGAGGACAAGCCGGACCTGCCCGAGAGCTACCGCGAGATGCTGCAGCGCGGCTGGGGCCCCGTGCGCGTCGTGACGGCCGCGCGCATCCTGCACGGCGAGGACGTCGTCCTGCCGCTGTACACCGCGCTCGGCACGCGCCGCCACCCCGGCGGCCAGGAGGACTGGGACGTCATCATCGCCGAGGCCCTCGCCGAGGTCGGCCTGCCCGCCGAGCTGGCCGAGCACGCGGGCAAGGACACCTACGACGCCGAGCTGCGCGCCTCGCACGCCGAGGGCATCACGAAGGTCGGCGAGGACGTCGGCACGCCCGTCGTGGCCTTCGAGGACGTCGCCTTCTTCGGCCCGGTCGTCACCCCCGCCCCCAAGGGCGAGGAGGCCGGCAAGCTGTGGGACGGCTGCGTGCTCGTGGCGAGCGTGCCGGGCTTCTTCGAGCTCAAGCGCACCCGGACCCAGGGCCCCGTCTTCGACTGAGGACGGCGCGACCGGCGGCCGCGCGGGCTCAGGCGCGCGCGGCCGCCCGGGCGCCGTGCTCGGCGCCCAGCTGACGGGCCAGCCGCGCCAGCAGCACCGCCGCGTCCCGCACGCACGTGCGGGGGTCCGGTTCCAGGTCGGTCAGGGCGCGGGCGTCGCTGAAGCCGGCGGCCCGCCACCGCTCCTCCGGCAGCGCGCGGCGGCCGCTGAGGACCACCACCGGCGCCGGGATCCGCGCGGCGGCGGCCGCCACCCCCACGGGCGTCTTGCCGCCCAGGGACTGCTCGTCGAAGCTGCCCTCACCCGTGATGACGAGGCAGGCCCCGCGCGTGCGCTCGGCCCAGCCCGCGAGCTCCAGGACGACCTCGACGCCGGGCCGGCGCACGGCCCCCAGCAGGCCCAGGGCCACCAGGCCCAGCCCGCCGGCCGCGCCCGCGCCGGGCGCCCGGCGCGCGTCGGTGCCCGTGGCGGCGGCCAGCGCGTCGGCGAAGCGGGTCAGGGCCGCGTCGAGCAGCGCGACGTCGGCGGGGGAGGCGCCCTTCTGCGGGCCGAATACCGCCGCGGCGCCCCGCTCGCCGAGCAGCGGGTTGTCCACGTCCGCGGCGAGCGTCCAGCGGACCTCGCGGACCCGGGGGTCCAGGCCGGACAGGTCGACGCGGTCCAGGTCGAGCAGGGCCGCGCCGCCGTCGGGCAGGTCGTGGCCGCCGGCGTCGAGCAGCCGGGCGCCGAGGGCGGTGAGGACCCCGGCGCCGCCGTCCGTCGTGGCGCTGCCGCCGACGGCCAGGACGACCTCGCGGGCCCCGTCGTCGAGGGCGCGGCGGACCAGCTCGCCGGTGCCGCGGGTCGTCGCCGTCAGCGGCGCCGGGACGCCGCCGGGCAGCCGGTCCAGCCCCGAGGCCTGCGCCATCTCGACCAGCGCGAGGTCGCCGTGGCGGGCGAGGACGGCCTCGACCGTCGCGCCGGTCGGCCCGGGCACGCTCGCGGTCAGGGCCCGGAAGCCCGCCGAGCGCACGGCCGCCTCCACGGTGCCCTCGCCGCCGTCGGCGACGGGCAGCACCGTGCAGGTGAGGGTGGGGGCGGTGCGCGCGCCACCGGCCCCGGCGCGGTGGAAGCCGTCGGCGAACCCGGCGGTGAAGCCCTCGGCGACGACCTGCGCGACCTCGGCGGCGGTCAGGGACCCCTTGAACTTGTCCGGGGCCACGACGACGTGGACACCGGCCGGCTCCGCGGTGGGCATGCACGGACCCTACCGACGGGCCCGGGGACGCGGACGGCGGCCGGCTCTGAGAGAGCCGGCCGCCGTCGGTGAGCGGGTGACGAGAATCGAACTCGCGTAGCTAGTTTGGAAGACTAGGTTATTTCCAGGTAAAGCCGCAGGTCAGTGTCGTCCGAGGTCCCCCGCGAGGCCCCGTGTGACCGCCACGTGACCTAAGCGACTGAAATGGCCGTGCTAGTGACCCGCCTCGGGGTCGCCGCTGCGACGACGTCGAGCGCCCGCGCGATCTCGTCGTCGCGGTGCTCAGAGGCGTGCTGGTAGACCAGTGCAGCGGCCGGTGACGAGTGCCCAAGGCGGGTCATCACCTCGCGCAGCGAGGCGCCAGCAGCCGCTGCGAGGGTCGCGCCCGTGTGCCGCAGCTCGTGAGGTCGGGTCGGAGGAAGTTCACACCGAGTGACCGCCCGCGAGAACATCGACGAGAAGTTCGACCGCGCCAGGAACCCACCCGACCTCGTGCCGAACACCAATGCGTCAGGCTGCCGTGGCACGAACTCGCGCAGGTGCTCGACGAGTGCCGTGGCGATTGAATCGGGCAGGGCCACCCGGCGCCGACCCGCTGCCGTCTTGACGTCGCCGACGAGGTGCTCGTGCCCGTCGTGCCAGACGCCCCGCTCAACGGTCAGCAGTCGCCCGTCAGCGCTGACGTCCTGACGGCGCAGCGCAGCGGCCTCGCCGAAGCGCAGCCCTGACCACGCCAAGACCAGCACGAGTACCGAGTACCGAGCAGGCACCGCCTCGGCCAGCTTGACCACGTCCTCGGGGGAGAGGCTGCGCGTGGCCCGCGCGGGCTTATGGACGGCCGCACCCCTGACGGTCGCAGGGTTGGCTCGGATGGCCCCGTCGTTGAGCGCGACGTTAAGGACGGCCCGCAGCAGCCGGTACGCCTGCACGAGGGCCGTTGGCGCCGTCGTGGCACCAACGCGCTCGTGCCAGCGCCGCACGGCCTCGACGGTGATCTCGCCGACGGGGGTGCTGGCCCACACCTCGTCGAGGTGTACCCGCCACACCCGCTCGTAGAGGGTGCGGGTCGACTCGCGCAGGTCGGGACGGGCGAGGTAGTCGGCCGCGTAGTCGCCGACCGTGCGCCGGCCGACCTCGGGCGCCCGCCACTCGCGGCGCACGACGTCGGCCGCTTGGGTGTTGATCCATGCTCGCGCGTCGGCCTTGGTTGGGAACGACTTGGTGCGCCGCTTGCCGTCCGGCCCCGTGTGCCGTGCGCGCCATGCGCCGCTCGGCAACCTGTCGATGGCCCCGTCGGATGCCCGGCGTGACCGCTTAGGACTAGTCATGCAGCACATGATGCCATCGAACTCGCCTAGCCGTGGTTTCTACTAGTCCGATCGGGCGCGTGACTACCCCCTCCGTGCGTCGAAACCGGGTTACACCCGCTTAAGCGCATGCCGCCGTACCCACTTATGGGTACGGCCGAAACTGTCGTCGCAGGTCAGCCGACGTGTTGTCCTGCGAAAGCGGGTTCGACGTATGTAATAAGCGGGTACCGCTGCAGTGCAACGCATTTCTGCCTTGCCTTGTCCGGCCATCTCGGTCAGAGTTTCGTCATTGAATCCCCGAGGTTCTCTGAGAGTCCCTGGGAACGACCGCCAATCGGCGAGACCCCTCAACCGGAAGGACCGCTCATGCCTGCCCGCCAGATGCTCAACGTGGTTGACGCGGCCGACTACCTCGGCGTCACGACGCGGTTCATGCGTCGGCTCGTCGAGGAACGCCGCATCACGCACGTCAAGGTCGGTCACTTCGTGCGGTTTCCCACGGAGGTGCTCGACGAGTTCCTGCGACAGGGCACGCGCCCGGCCGTCCACGGCGCCAGCGCGCTCGACCGGGAGGAGTTCGCTCAACGGGGCACCGCACCCGTGCGGTAGGGGAGTAGCTCGGCACGGCCGGGATGAACGCTTCAGCGCCCATCGACGACACCGACACCTAGGAATTCAGATGACCAGAACGAGAACGGCGGCGCCCCCACCGGCCAGAGTCAGGGGCACCGCCAAGGAGTCGAGCGCCGACCAAAGCCCCGACCGCGCCATCATCGCATTGACCGACGAGGTGGTCGAGGGGGTCAACGTCGTTGACCACGACACCGTGAGGGCCGTCGAGGGGCGATGGGCCGTCGTGGTCCGTTTCAACGTCGGCAGTGACCAGGCGCACACCCGCTCCCGGGTCTACCTGACCGCCACGGCCGCTCAGCGCGCGGTCGAGGCCGCTCGGGACCGAGGGCAGCCCGCTGCGGCCGTGCTCGTCGAGCTGCGGGTGGTCGGCACGCTCGGGGCGACGTCGTGAGCCCCCACACCGCCGACCTCGGCCTCGGCGAGTACGACCCCGAGCTGCTCGACGGCGACCCGCGCGTCGTGTGGTTGGTGCTCGTGCAGACGCCCCGGGGCGCGTTCCGCTCGCCGTTCCTGACGATGGGCGCCGCTGCCAAGCGGGTGCGCCGCGCCCGCAACCGGGGGTGGTCGGCCCGACTCGTGCCGTGCGAACTATGGCCCCTCGACCCCGAGGCCCCCATCGACCCCTACAACCTGCCCGCGCCCGACCCCGAGGCCGAGGTCGGGCGTCCTCGACGAGCACGGGCTGCCCGCATCGACCTCGTGCCGGCCACGCCCTCGGCGACCCCGGGGGCCACGTCGTGAGCGCCCTCTACTGGCCGCAGTACCACGACTCGGTCGAGCGGCTCGACGCCCTCGGATGCACGAGCGATGCCGTGGCCCTGTTCCTCGTCGACGTCCTGCCGCACTGCGCTCGGTTCCAGAGCGACGGGGCCGTGCTCCGAGGCGTGCCCCGTCGCGGCCATGTGCCCGATCCCGAGGCCGCTGTGCAGTCCCTCGTTGAGGCGGGGGTACTGGCCCCCACCGACACCGGGTGGCAGGTCGTCGACTACTCGGTGCCGTTCGACAAGGGCGGGTGGGGCCAGCCATCGCAGGCGACCATCGCCGAACGGCGAGACGCCAGCGCCAAGAGCAGCGAGGCCCACCGCAGGCGCAAGGGACTGCACGCCCGGGGCGACCACTCGCAGTGCGACCGCTGCGAGTGGGTCAAGGTCCACGGCCGCGACGCTGCCCGGGCCACAGCAGGCGTGACGAGTCACGCGGCCGTCACTGACGCGTCAGTGACCGAGGAGCCACCGTCACTGACCCCCCTAACCCAGAACCACTTCAGCTCCAGCACCAACACCACCACCACGGAACGTCAGTGGAGTGGTGGTGGTGAGGGTGAGGGGTGGACGGACAGCGACAGCGCCCGCGCTGGCGCGCGGTCACAGCCGCAGCCGTCCACCCCTCACGAGGACAGCACCGCGCGGTGGCCCGAACCGCAGGGGTGGGAACTCGCAGCCACGTGGGTCGACTTATCCCCGGCCGAGGGGGGTGGTGCCTCGTGACGTTCCACCCCAACCGGCTTGACGTCGTTGAGGCCACCGACGACCCCACCGACGAGAGCCGCAAGGCGCACGCGCTGCTGCTCGTGCGCTCGTCGTTGTCGGCCGAGGCCATCGCCGAGCACCTGCCGACGTGGTCGGCCGAGACCGTGCAGGCCCGACGGGTGGCCCACGCGGGCGTGCTCGCCCGGGTCGGCCTGTTCGTCGAGCACGAGGTCGACAAGCTGCGCCGCAACCACAACTGCGGGTGGTGGTGCGGGCTCGTGCCCGTCGAGGGGTTCCCCACCATCACCACCGACCGCGACGCCCCGACCCTCGGCGTGCGCGTTCCCAAGGACGACGCTGACGAGTGGGTCGAGCGCCTGCAGCACCTCGTCGAGTTGGTGCAGCGCAACGACAGCCCCCCAGCGTGGCTGGCCGAGCAGCAGCGCCGGCCACCGAACTCGCCCGACCTGCGGGCCGTCCGGTGACCCCTCGACGCCGTCACCGACGGCGCACGTTCCGCACTAATCCCACCAGCCCCCGCACCACCACCGATCCGTTGGGAGACGCCGCCATGACCACCGCCCCCGCATTCCCCCCGTTCGTCACCGAGACCGGGGAACCCCGGTGCATCCACCTCGGGTGCCCTCACGCGCAGACCGAGGGGCCGACCCTGTTGTGCGCCATGCACGTCGGGTTCGCGCTGGCCATGTCCGACATGCACCGTCGGTGGTTGGCGCAGAACTCGACGGCACCCACCGACGTCGAGCGGGTCGACGTCCGTCTCACGGCCGTGGCGATGGTCGAGGCAGCGGCCAAGGGGGAGCGCGAACGCATCCCGCAATTGGTCGGCCTCGTCGTCCCCGAGGGGGTCGGAGTGCCCGACGACCTCGTCGCGCTGACCGCCATCACCGCGCAGCTCGCGGCCATCCTCGTGCCGGTGGTCGGCGACCGCGACGAAGTCATCGCAAGGTTGCGCGCGGCTATGAGTAGCACCGAGCACCCCGGGGTTATGGCCGAGGACGACGACGAGGGTGGTGCCCGGTGACGGCTGTGACCTTGCCGAGCTGTCCGCTCTGCGCTGGCCCTCGGATGCGCTTCTACCTCGACGGCTCGCTCGTTTTCTCGCACACCTTGTCGTGCGTATACGGCCACGCCGAGGACGCCCGGGAGGTCGCCGACCATGAGTTCGTCGATGGGGGCGTCGTGCGCCGGCCAGCGACTCACACCGAGGTGTCGCTGCTGCGCGCGGCCGGGGTCGACCTGCCCGAGGACGACGACGAGGTCGAGACGTTCGTCGCGTGGTCGAGCCCCGGCGTGCGGCGGCGGCGGTGGTTCGACCGCCTCGGCCGACAGGTGGTGTTCGACCCGCACCCCGTCGCGCGCACCGCCGAGGTGCACCTCATCGCCACGGCCGCGCCGGTCGCACCGACCGCGTGAGGGGGGAAGGGGACCTCTCCCCGGCCCCCTCGTCATCACCGGAGCGCTCAGGCGCTGCCCCCGCGTGAGGGATAGAGACCCCTCCCGGCCCCCGTCCACCCCCTGACCTACACACCGCACCACGAGAGGACACCCCATGCCCGGCCCCCCACCCCGCGACCCGCGCCGACGGGCGCGACCCAAGGACGACCCCACCGTGCGCCGCGTCGACCTGCCGGTGGCTGGCCCGCAAGACCTGCCAGCCGATCTTGAGCCCGACGGCGGGTGGCACCCCTCGACCGTGCGGTGGTGGGCGACGTGGCGCGATTCGCCGTTGACCACCACGTGGCCCGCGACCGAGTGGGCCGAGCTTGAGGTCGCGGCCGTTCTGTACGAGGCGTTCGTGCGGGGGCGCACGTCCGCTGCTGCCGAGCTGCGCCGACGCACCGCCGCGCTCGGGGCGACCGCTACCGACCGTGCCCGCCTGCGCATCTTCGCCGCCGATGCGGACGCCAAGGAGAGCAAGGCGTCCCCGCGCACCGCCGCCCCGCGCCGGTACCCCGCGCTGCAGGCCGTCGACCCGGTCCTGGCGTTCGCGCCGCGCCCGCAGGACACCACCACCGAGGCCCGCGACGAGGGGCACGACCACCGAGAGGACAACCCCGCATGAGCATCCCCACGACCACCACCACCGACCCGCAGCCCGGGCCCGACGAGACGTTCGACCCGGCCTCCACCGAGGGCCTCGACGACTACCTCGTGGCCGAGGGCCTCCGCGAGGTCGGTAACCCCGTCGAGGGCACCGAGGACGAGGGCCAGCAGAGCGCCGGCCGAGGCCCCAACGCCGAGGCTGCCCGGTGGCGGGCGTCGTTCCGTGAGGCCGAGGCCGAGCGGGACGGCCTGCGCGAGCGGGTGACCAACCTGCAGCGTCGCGAGGTCGAGCGCCTCGCCGAGGGCAAGCTCGCGCAGGCGGGCGACCTGCTGACGTACGGCGAGGTGACCCTCGACGACCTGCTCGACGCCGACGGGCACGTCGATGCCGGGGCCGTCGAGCAGGCGGTGGCTGGCCTGCTGGCCGCCCGCCCGGGGCTGCGGTACCTACCCCCGGGGCCGTCGAGCTTCGGCCTCGGGTACACCCGGCCGATCCCCCGAGGTGAGCCCGAGACGTTCGCGCAGGCCGTCCGCAAGACCGTGCGCGGCGGGTAGTCGACCAACTACTCTGTGTCGTGCAGGGGTGGTGCGGGCCAGGTGCCGGCCACCCCGAGCGCGCACGGCCCCAGCGGGGCACGCACCAACCGGCAGGCACGGGGTGCGGGCAGTACCGGCCACGTCGAGCACGACGTCGCCGAACGCACCCCGCTGAGAGGCCCCCGTCATGCCCTTGAACACCCTCAACGCCGCGCCGCTGCTCACCCCTGAGCAGGTGCAGGCGACCATCGTGCGGCCCGTGACCACTGGCTCGGTCGCCACGCAGGTCTCCACCGTCGTCACCTCGACGAGCAAGTCGACCCGGTTCCCGCTCGTCGTCAGCGACCCCACCGCAGCCGGGGTCGCCGAGGGGCAGGAGATCCCGTTCAGCTCGCTCGGTACCGACGCCGTCACCGTCGTGCCGTTCAAGCTCGCGGTGCTCGACAGCATCACCCGCGAGGCCATCGAGGACAGCGACGACGCCGCGCTCGACCTCACCGCCGCCCGCATGGCCGAGGCCATCGCCAAGCGCCTCGACGCGGGGTTCTTCTCCGCTGCCGCCGCAGGCGTCGTGCAGGCGGGCATCGGTGCGGTGGCTGGCGTCTCGACCGTCGATGCGGGCGAGACGTGGTCGAGCGTCGACCCGTTCGTCGATGCCCTCGCCGAGGCCGAGGGGGTCGGCGCGACCGTCGATGCGTTCGTCGCCAACCCCGCCGACGCCCGGGCGCTGGCCAAGCTCAAGCAGGCCACCGGCAGCAACCTGCCGCTGTTCTCGGGCGACCCCACGGTGCCGACCCGGCGCGTGGTGCTCGGGGTGCCGCTGTTCGTGACCCCGGCCGTGCCGGCCGGGACCGTGTGGGGCATCCCCCGCGCCCGCTCGTTCGTCGTCATCCGCGACGAGGTGCGCGTCGAGACCGACGGCAGCCCGCTCTTCACCAAGGACAGCGTGGCGGTGCGCACCACCATGCGCGTCGGCTACGCATGGCCGCACGCCGCTGCCGTGGTCAAGGTCGCTCTTTCGTCCTGACCCGGCTCGGACGTCAACGTCCCCCCACCCGTGTCCTCAACCGGTCTTGCGGGTCGGGGGGTGACGCCTACCGGTGTAGTACCCACCCCTCGTAACGGACCATGTCCACGAACTTGCCGTAGTCGACGTTCCGCTGCCCACACACGTAAGGGATCTTCGGTCGCCCAGGTCCACCGTTGGTCTCTCCCGTGATGACGGTGCACGCATCGACCTCAGCGACCGCGATGACGAATGGGTCAGCACCATTCTTGCGACCCTGCTGAGCCCATTTCGGGAAATCGTTAGTAATCGAACCCGCGATAGTCGCGACCGCTGCATCCGTTTCGCGGATGCAAGCTTCCCTGTTCATGCCAGGTTCCAGGCACCATGACTTGAGAGGGGCATCCGCTCGTAGCGCCTCGGCCCAAGCCTCTTCCGAGACCAGAAGGCGCCCCGCGGCGATGAGGTCGTCCACGTGTTCCCATACGCCAGGGAAGTTGCCGATCGGGTAGAAGCGCTCGATTCCGTCGATGAGCCCACTCGTGTCGAATGAGTAAATCCGCGGGACTGCACTCACGCTGGAGCCTCCCCGATTACAGACAGCAGCTTGGGTACTTTGTCGTAGGAGACCTCCAGCAACTGCGAGACGTCGCGGGAACTGATGGCTTCATCGCGGTGCGCCTCGACCACTCGGGTAATGAAGCGGCGACCCAAGTCGCGAGCCTTGAGCTGATAGAAGATCGGTGGAGGATCTTTCCCCTCCCGCGCCTCTCGTTGTTCCGTGCGGAAAGCTCGGTAAGCGGCGTCGAATTCAGGCTTGAGTCGCCAATAGTCGTCCCATTCCGCTAGACCGAGCTCGATCGTCCGGAGCACAGCCGCCTCGCCGCTCACTCCGAATTGACTTCCGATGGCTCGGGCGGTGTCCGTGTCTAGAGCCCGTGAATCGGGAAGATCGATCAGGCTGAGGAATTGATCCTTTGGCATGAGGGTTGCGGCGGCAATCTGCTCGCACTTGCGCTCAAGGTCGCCGTCGTCCTCGTGCTGCAGATCGCAGAGGCCGCTCGTTCTGAATCCGACATGAGCCAGCTCGTGAATGAGGGTGTAAATTTTGCCGCGGGGCCAGTCCGCACCGTTGAGCGCGATAATCGGGCACGGTCCATCCGCTATGGAGAACCCCCGCATCAAGCGAGCGTCAACGCGCTGCGTCTGAATGACGGTGATACCGAGAGCCTCGGCTCTGCGGATTAGGGTGCGCGCGTATTCTTCCGGGCGGAGCACGGTGGCGCGGGGGATTGAATCTAGGTCAAGAGCAGTGCGCAGCTCGACGCTGATTTCCTCGGCAGAGGACTCCGGGTCCAGCTCGAACGCCGCGTACCCGGACTCTGCATTCCCGTCCGTCGCCTCAAGAATATCGATGAGGGCATCGCGTTGCCGGTAGGCGCGGGAAATGGCCTTCTGTAGCGGAGCCGGATCGATGCCTTCCCGAGTCTCTGATCGCCGAAAGTCTGGCAGTCGGGAGGGTTCGGGCACGTCGGGGAGTTCACGCATGAAGAAGGCGGCAAGGGGGCGTTCGTAGACGTCGCTCATCTTGCGAAGCTGGTTCAAGGTGGGGGTGGCCTGGCCCGCCTCCCACTGCTCGACGCGATTCAGCTTCACGCCTAGGCGGGCAGCGGCAGTCTGCTGATCGATCCGCGCCGTCTCACGCGCCCAGCGCAACACCGGCGCTTGGACCGCGAAGCTGCTGGCCGTCGACACGGGTCTCCTCCATCTGACTTGGCAAGGACTCTAGGGCCTGCCTCGGACACTCGGTACCGGAGGCGGACGGCGACCTGTCGGGGGAGGCGAACCAGAGCTGTCGGTCACACCCAACCGGTCCCACACCGCACTGCGCCCTTGGGTCTTGGGCGCCGTCGGCGTTGTTCCACGGCGTTGAAAGTTCGTTGCCAGCGGTAAGCAAAGCGTTCAAGATCATCGTCGGTGGTGCAGTCCTGTAGCTCGCGATCCTCCAATGGCGTCCAAGGACTGCTCCGTCGCAGTGCCGTGTTGCGCGTCGCGGCCTGCCGGGATGACTGGGACCGAGCGGGCGAGGGCAGTGCCGTCTCTGCGCGCCGCGGGAGGTCTCGTACGGTGCCGCCGCCATCGGCGAGAGCGTCTGCCTTGGTACGTCCACGGTCGTCCGGGTGAGTGGGCGAGGTCACCGCAGGTTGGTCGGCATCGTGAGACGCGAGCAGGAGCGCAAGTAGCCCACCAGGGTCAAGCGACCGAGTGTCCCCACGACGCCCTCGGCGTGACCTCCGCATGACCTAAGTCGTGGTCATTGGGGGTCTGTGGCGGGTCATTGTGGGGGGAGGCCGGTTCGCCCTTCAGGAGCGAACCGGCCTCTGACCTGCGGCCTTACTGGAGCGGGCGACGGGAATCGAACCCGCGTAGCTAGTTTGGAAGACTAGGGCTCTACCATTGAGCTACACCCGCGTGAGGGCCGGCTCAGCGCGCGACCCTCGGTGACCATCGTAGCGGGTGCCGGGGCGGTAGCCTCTCCCCGTGCCGCCCGCGGGTGGCGCGCGGGGTGTGGCGCAGCTTGGTAGCGCGTCCGCTTTGGGAGCGGAAGGCCCCCGGTTCGAATCCGGGTACCCCGACGGACACGCGTCCGCCTGCACGTGCGGCGGTCGTGCGAGTGAAGAGCCCCGGCGCGGACGGCTACGCTTTCGCGGTGCGTCGGGGCTGCCCCGGCGTGCCGCACGCCTGACCACGACCTCCGCACCGGCGGAGAGACCCCAGGAGATCCCCGCTGTGAAGAGCGACGTCGAGACCCTCAACCCGACCCGGGTCAAGTTCACCGTCGAGGTCGGCTACGACGAGCTGAAGCCCAGTCTCGACAAGGCCTACAAGACGATCGGCGGTCAGGTCCAGGTCCCCGGCTTCCGCCAGGGCAAGGTGCCCCCGCGCGTCATCGACCAGCGCTTCGGGCGGGCCGTCGTGCTCGAGGAGGCCGTCAACGACGCGCTGCCGAAGTTCTACCAGCAGGCCGTGGAGGCCTCGGACTTCCTGCCGCTGGGCCAGCCCACGGTCGACGTCTCCCAGGCCCCGGACCCGGCCAAGGGCGGGGACCTGAAGTTCTCCGTCGAGGTCGACGTCCGGCCCACGCTCGAGCTGCCCGACCTGTCCACGGTGACGGTGACCGTCGAGGACCTCGACGTGCCGGCCGAGGAGGTCGAGACCCGCCTGACCGCGCTGCGCGAGCGCTTCGGCACCCTCGTGGGCGTCGACCGCCCGGCCGCCGACGGCGACTTCGTCTCCATCGACCTGCACGCCGAGATCGACGGCGAGGAGATCGAGACGGCCAAGGGCATCAGCTACCGCATCGGCCAGGGCAACATGATCGAGGGCCTGGACGAGGCCCTGACGGGTGTCTCCGCCGAGGGCACCGCGACCTTCACCGCGCCGCTGGCCGGTGGGGACCGCAAGGGCGAGGACGCCTCCATCACCGTGACCGTGCAGTCGGTCAAGGAGCGTCAGCTGCCCGAGGCCGACGACGACTTCGCCCAGCTCGCCAGCGAGTTCGACACGCTGGAGGAGCTGAAGGCGGACCTGCTCAAGCAGGTCGAGCAGTCCAAGAAGTTCGAGCAGGGCCTGCAGGCGCGCGACAAGGTGCTCGAGAAGCTCCTCGAGCTCGTCGAGGTCCCCGTCCCGGCGTCGCTGGTCGAGGCCGAGATCCACGCCCACCTCGAGCGCGAGAACCGCCTGGAGGACGCCGAGCACCGCGCGGAGATCCAGGAGTCGACCGAGCAGGCCATCCGCAGCCAGCTCCTGCTCGACGCCCTCGCCGAGCGCGAGGAGATCGGCGTGGAGCAGGGCGAGCTCATCGAGTACCTGGTCGGGCAGTCCCAGCAGTACGGCATGGACCCGAACCAGTTCGTCCAGATGGTCGACGGCGCGGGTCAGGTCCCGGCCATGGTCTCGGAGGTGCGTCGCCGCAAGGCGCTGGCCGTCGCCATGGAGCAGGCGACCGTGACCGACGCCTCGGGCAACCCGGTGGACCTGGAGGAGCTCGTGGGCGGCGAGGACGGGGCCGAGGGCACCGACGAGGACGCGACCGAGGGCGCGACCGAGGGCACCGACGAGGGCACGCAGGGGACCGGCGAGGCCGTGGAGAACCCCGGCTCCGAGGCCGGCGCGACCGTCGACCCGACCGGTGAGGACGAGGCCGCGGCCGCGCAGGAGGTCGGGCAGGACCCCTCGAAGGGCTGATCCCGGTCGCTGTGGGCGCACCCGTCACGGGTGCGCCCACAGCGAAAAGGGCCCGGCCCCGACATGGTCGTCGGGGCCCGCGCGTTAGGGTCGATCGAGATCGGCGGAGCATCCGCCGGACCCTCCCGGACACGTCCGGGGTGGGTGGTCGACGCCAGGAGAGGGCCAGGGAACAGCGTGAGCGAGATCTTGAGCGCACCGGGACTGGTGACGCCGCAGCAGGCCCGGACGGGCAACCCGGGAGTGGGCCTCGACGACAACGTCTACCAGCGCCTCCTGCAGCAGCGGATCATCTGGCTGGGGACCGAGGTCCGGGACGACATGGCCAACGCCATCTGCGCGCAGCTGCTGCTGCTCGCGGCCGAGGACCCGGACGCGGACATCTTCATGTACATCAACTCGCCCGGCGGCTCGGTGTCCGCGGGCATGTCGATCTACGACACGATGCAGTACATCAAGCCGGACGTGGCGACGATCGCCACCGGCATGGCGGCCTCGATGGGCCAGTTCCTGCTCTGCGCGGGTGCTCCGGGCAAGCGCTCGGCGCTGCCGCACGCGAAGATCATGATGCACCAGCCGCTGGGCGGCCTGGGCGGCTCGGCCAGCGACATCAAGATCCTCGCCGAGCAGATCATCGCCACCAAGAAGCAGATGGCCGAGCTGATCGCCAAGCACTCGGGCCAGACCTTCGAGACCATCACCCGCGACTCCGACCGCGACCGCTGGTTCTCGGCCCAGGAGGCCAAGGAGTACGGGCTCATCGACCACGTCGTCGGTCACACCAGCGAGGTCGAGGGCGGGGGCGGCACCGGTGCCTGAGCTCCACCGCCCGCCGTTCACCACCGCTCCGAGGGGAGACCGCCCGATGAACCCGCAGTCCCGGCTGAACCCGGCGTACGACCAGTCCGCCCGGTACGTCCTGCCGCAGTTCGAGGAGCGCACGTCCTACGGGATGAAGCGCTCGGACCCGTACACCAAGCTCTTCGAGGACCGCATCATCTTCCTCGGCGTGCAGGTGGACGACGCCTCGGCGGACGACATCATCGCCCAGCTCATCGTCCTGGAGTCCCAGGACACCGAGCGCGACATCATCATGTACATCAACTCCCCGGGCGGGTCCTTCACGGCCCTCACGGCGATCTACGACACGATGATGTACATCCGCCCGGACATCCAGACGTACTGCATGGGCCAGGCCGCCTCGGCGGCCGCGGTCCTGCTGGCGGCCGGTGCCCCGGGCAAGCGGTTCGCGCTGCCGAACTCGCGCATCCTCATCCACCAGCCCGCCATGGCCGGTGGCGACTACGGGCAGGCCTCCGACCTGGAGATCCAGGCCAACGAGATCCTGCGGATGCGGTCCTGGCTGGAGAGCACGCTCGCGTTCCACTCCAACCGGACCGCCGAGCAGGTGCGCGACGACATCGAGCGCGACAAGTTCCTCACCGCGACCGAGGCCGTCGAGTACGGCCTCATCGACGAGGTCCTGACCAGCCGGAAGGCGTCCGCCCCCTCCCTGTGAGCGGGGACCGGGCGTCACTCACCTGCAGCACCGGGTGAGGTGAACGGGAGCGCCCCGGGGGACCGGTCTGGCACCGTGTCCCCCGGGGGCGTCTAATGAATCGCACCCGCGAGTGGTCGGGAGAACGCCCGCCCGGCAGGTAGCGTGGCACCACGTGACGCGACGAGGACCCGGCTCCGCCGGCCCTCCCGGGTCGCGCCCGAGCAGCACGAGGAGAGGAATCGTCGGTGGCACGCATCGGTGACGGTGGCGACCTGCTGAAGTGCTCGTTCTGCGGCAAGAGCCAGAAGCAGGTCAAGAAGCTCATCGCGGGCCCCGGCGTCTACATCTGCGACGAGTGCATCGACCTCTGCAACGAGATCATCGAGGAGGAGCTCGCCGAGGCCAACGACCTGGGCCTGGTGGAGCTGCCGAAGCCGAAGGAGATCTTCGACTTCCTCGACCAGTACGTCATCGGCCAGTCCTCGGCGAAGAAGTCGCTGGCCGTGGCCGTCTACAACCACTACAAGCGCATCCAGGTCGGCGAGGCCGCGGGCAAGGCCCGCGGCGAGGACGCCGTGGAGATCTCCAAGTCCAACATCCTGCTGATCGGCCCCACGGGCTGCGGCAAGACGTACCTGGCGCAGACGCTCGCCAAGATGCTCAACGTGCCCTTCGCCATCGCCGACGCCACGGCGCTGACCGAGGCCGGCTACGTGGGCGAGGACGTCGAGAACATCCTGCTCAAGCTCATCCAGGCGGCCGACTACGACGTCAAGAAGGCCGAGACGGGCATCATCTACATCGACGAGGTCGACAAGATCGCCCGCAAGTCCGAGAACCCCTCGATCACGCGCGACGTGTCGGGGGAGGGCGTGCAGCAGGCGCTGCTGAAGATCCTCGAGGGCACCACGGCCAGCGTGCCGCCGCAGGGCGGCCGCAAGCACCCCCACCAGGAGTTCATCCAGATCGACACGACGAACGTGCTGTTCATCGTGGGCGGGGCCTTCGCGGGCCTGGACCGCATCATCGAGGCGCGCTCGGGCAAGCAGGGGCTCGGCTTCGGCGCCCAGCTGCGCTCGAACCAGGCCAAGGGCGAGCCGACCTTCGCCGACGTCATGCCCGAGGACCTCATGAAGTTCGGGCTCATCCCCGAGTTCATCGGGCGCCTGCCGGTGATCACCAGCGTCGAGAACCTCGACCGGGAGGCGCTGGTCCAGATCCTGACCAAGCCCCGCAACGCCCTGGCCAAGCAGTACCAGCGGATGTTCGAGCTGGACGGCGTGGAGCTGGAGTTCACCGACGACGCCCTGGAGGCCGTGGCCGACCAGGCGATCCTGCGGGGGACCGGCGCCCGCGGCCTGCGGGCCATCATCGAGGAGGTCCTCCTCCCCGTGATGTTCGACGTGCCGAGCCGCGACGACATCGCCCGCGTCGTCGTGACCCGCGAGGTCGTCCTCAAGAACGTCAACCCGACCCTGGTGCCCCGCGAGGCGCCGGCCCGCAAGCCCACCCGCGAGCGCCGGGACAAGTCGGCCTGACGACCTGCTCGTGGCACGACGAGGGCCCCGCACCGGCTGGTGCGGGGCCCTCGTCGTGTCCGGCGGCTACTGCTGCAGCACGGCCTGGACGTCGATCTGGACCTTCAGGGTGGTCCCGAAGACGGCGACCCCGATCCCGACGGCCTGGTTCCAGTTCATCTTGAAGTCGTCGCGGTGCAGCTCGGTGGTGGCCGTGAAGGCCGCCCGGGTGCCGCCCCAGGGGTCCGGGCCGCTGCCGGCGTAGGACAGCTGCAGCTCCACGGGCCGGGTGGTGGCCAGCAGGGTCAGGTCCCCGGCCAGGACCCAGCCGTCGGCGCCGCGCTGGACGCCCGCGGCGCGGAACGTCAGCGTGGGGTACCGGGCGACGTCGAGGAAGTCCGGCGAGCGCAGGTGGTCGTCGCGCACGCCGTTGCCGGTGTCGATGGAGGTCGCGTCGATCTCGACCTCCACGGTGGCCCGCGTGACGTCCTCGGGGACGGTGATGACCCCGGAGAAGCCCGTGAACCGGCCGTGCACGGCGGACAGGCCCAGGTGGTGGGCCGTGGCGGAGATCGTCGAGTGCGCGATGTCGATCACCCACACCCCCGGCGGCGGGACGTCGCTGCCGCCCTGGCGCCGCAACCGGACCTCCCCGACGCGCCAGGCGCCGTCGGCGGGCACGACGACGCTGGTCGCGCGGGGCTCGTGCGCCGCGGCGGCGACGAGCATGGTCGCCGCCCCCGCGGGCACCCCGAGCAGGGCGAAGCCGCCGTCGCCGCCGGTCACGGCCCGGGCCACCTGCGACCCGTCGGCGCCCAGGAGCGTCACGGAGGCGCCGGTCACGGGCCAGCCCTCGCGGGTCAGCACGCGGCCCTCGCCCGTGACGCCGTTCCCGGCGGCCGTGGCGTGCCGCCGGGCGGCCGGTTCGGCGTTCACCGCTGCTCCGAGCGGGCGTCGAAGCGCGTCAGGTCGAGCACGGCGGGACCGGTGCCGGTCCCGAGGGTGATCCGGGCGGCGGACACCGAGTCCTCCTCGACGTCGACGGACGCGGCCACGGGGGCGAACCCGGCCGCGGTCAGCGTGTAGTGGCCGCCGGCGAGGTCCTCGAAGGAGTAGCTGCCGTCGGGGCCGGTGACGACGGACCCGACGACCTCGCCGTCGGCGTCGACGAGGGTGACGGACGCCTCCCGCAGGACGCGGCCGTCGCTGGCGGCGACCACGGTGCCGGTGAGGCGGCCCCCGCCGGTCAGGACGAGGTCGCAGGCCAGGGCGCCGGCGTCGGGCACCTCGACGCTGCGGGCCAGCGGCCGGTGCGACTCGCTCTGGGCGGTCAGCACGTAGGCGCCGCCCATGAGCTGGTCGAAGGCGTACCCGCCGCCGCCGTCGGTCCGGGTGGACCCGACGACCTCGCCGGTGACGTCGGTGAGGGTGACCAGGGCGCCCTGCACGCCGTGGGTGCGCAGCGGCTCGTCGGCCTGGTGCGGCTCGTGGGCCAGGACCCGGCCCGTGATGGCCGAGCGCCCCGACAGCACGACGTCGCGGGTCACGGAGGTGTCGCCGATGCCCACGAGGGTCGCGGCGGGGGCCACGTGGGCGGCCGCGACGATGAGCAGGTAGGTCCCGCCGGTGGGCAGGGCCAGGGAGTAGCCGCCGTCGTCGCGGCTGGCGGTGCGGGCGACCTGCTGGCCGGACTGGTCGGCCAGGGTCACGACGGCGCCGGCCAGCGGCCGGGAGTCGTGGTGGCGCACGGTGCCGGACAACGTGAGCCCGGCGTCGGTGCGCGTGGACTGGGCAGGCACGCTGGGGACCTCCTCCCGCTCGGGGTGCTGGTGCTGGGCACCGTCGATCTGAGCACCGTTCATCGCAGCTGCGTCGATCTTCGCAGGTGCGGCCGCCGCGGGGGCGTCCTGGCCGCCGTCGGTGCGCAGCGCGCGCTCCTTGAAGAACAGGGTGATGACGAAGGCGACGAGCGCGAACGGCGCGGCGAGCAGGAAGACGTCGGCGATGGAGGAGCCGTAGGCGGCCTGCACGATCGAGCGGACCGGCTCGGGGATCGCCCCGAGGTTCGGCACGCCGGTGCTGGAGCCCAGCGAGGACAGGGCCGCGGCGGGGTCGATGCGGGCGGCGGTCAGCCCGTCCTGGAGGTGGGTGGTGACCCGGTGGCCCAGGACGGCGCCGAGGGCTGAGACTCCGATGGCCCCGCCGAGGCTGCGGGCGAAGGCGACGAAGGAGGACGCCGAGCCCATGTCCCGGGGCTCGGCGACGTTCTGCACGGCCAGGACGAGGTTCTGCATCATCATGCCGACGCCCAGGCCGATGAGGGCCATGTACGGGGCGACGACCCAGTAGTTCGTGTCGTACTCGATGGTGCCCATGAGGCCCAGGCCGGCGGTGAGCAGCACGCCGCCGACGACGAGCCAGGCCTTCCAGCGGCCGGTGCGGGTGATGAACTGCCCGGCGACGGTGGAGGCGAGGAACAGCCCGACGATCATCGGGATGGTCATGACGCCGGCCATGGTGGGCGTCTCGTGGCGGGCGAGCTGGAAGTACTGGCTGAGGAAGATCGTGGCGCCGAACATGGCGACCCCGACGAAGAGGCTGGCGGCGGCCGACAGCGCGATGGTCGGGTTCCGGAAGAACTTCAGCGGGACGATCGGCTCGGTGGCGCGGTGCTCGGCCAGGACGGCCAGGGCCAGCAGGACGACGCCGGCGGCGACGAGACCGACGGTCCACCAGGACGCCCAGTCGAACTCGGTGCCGGCCAGCGACACCCAGATGAGCAGCGCGGAGATGCCGGCGGCGATGAGCAGGGCGCCGAGGTAGTCGATGGAGACGGCGCGGCGGGGCTGGGCCGGCAGCTTGAGCTTGAACTGCAGGACGACGAAGGCCAGGACGGCGAAGGGGATGCCGACGTAGAAGCACCAGTGCCAGGACAGGTGCTCGGTCAGGACGCCGCCGATGAGGGGGCCGCCGACGGTCGCGAGGGCGAACGTCGCGCCGAGGTAGCCGGAGTACCGGCCGCGCTCGCGGGGGCTGACCATCGAGGCGAGGATCACCTGGGCCAGCGCGAGCAGGCCGCCGCCGCCGATGCCCTGGAACACGCGCAGGGTGATGAGCGTGCCCATGTTGGTGGACAGGCCGGCGACGGCCGAGGCCAGGACGTAGAGCACCAGGGCGGACTGGACGAGCAGCTTCTTGGAGAAGAGGTCGGACAGCTTGCCCCAGATGGGGGTGGAGATCGTCGTGGCGAGCAGCGCGGCGGTGACGACCCACGTGTAGCCGGACTCGGTGCCGTGCAGGTCGTTGACGATGGTGGGCAGCGCGTTCGAGACGACCGTCGAGGACAGGATCGCGACGAACATGCCCAGCAGCAGGCCCGACAGCGCCTCGAGGACCTCCCCGTGGCTCATCTTGGGGGCGGTGCCGTCCAGCTGCGGGGCCTGGGTGTGGGTGGTGGCGCTCATGCGTTCGCCTGCAACGGGTTCTCCTGGTGGGTGTGGGCGTTCTCCGGCGGTGCCGGCGTGGTCGCGGGGGTGCACCCGGTGGTGCGCGCGAGGCGCCCGAGCAGCCGGGTGAGGTCCTGGACGTCCTCGTCGTGCCAGCTGCCGAGCTGGCCGACGAGCCGGTCGACGACGGTGCGCCGGAACGCGCGCAGGTCCTCGACCCCGGCGTCGGTGACGGTCAGCCGGTGCGAGCGCCCGTCGTCGGGGTCGGGGGTGGCGCGCAGCAGGCCCTTGGCCTTCAGGTGCGACACCTGGCGGCTGACGGTCGACAGGTCGAGCGAGAGGTGCTCGGCGACTTCGCTCAGGCGCAGCGGGCCGTGCTGGTGGACGACGGCCAGGGCGGCGACGGCGGGGGTGTTCAGCGTGCCGACCAGGCAGCGGCGGGCCCGGAGCAGGTCCGGGAAGACGTCGACGAGCGCTGCGCACGCGTGCGGGGTGGCCATGGCGACCTTCGGGAGTGCGGTTGGTGTGTGCAAGCAACCATAGGTCGATTGGTTGCCTCATGCAACCCCATCGCCCCACCCGGGGCAGGCGTGACCCCGCGCCCGACGGCCGGGCGCGGGGTCACCGCGCGCGGCGGCGGGGCGGGCTCAGATGGCCGTGTTGAGCCGGTGCAGGAGGGTGGCCAGGGTCGTCATGTCCTCCTCGGGCCAGCCCTCCAGTCGGGTGTGCAGGCGCTGGCGGCGCGCGGCGCGGGCGGCGTGGACCTTCTCCAGGCCGTCGGGGGACAGGGTCAGGCGCACGGCGCGGCCGTCGGTCGGGTCCGCCTCCCGGCTGACCAGCCCCAGCCGCTCCAGGAGCTGGACCTGCCGGGACAAGGTGGGCTTGCCGATCCCGAAGAACGTCGCCAGGTCCGAGGGGCGCGCCTGTCCGACGTCGTCGAGGCGCACGAGCAGGCTGTACGCCTCCGGCTCCAGGTCCGGGTGGACGCTGTTCGCGGTCTCCCGGTTGATCGCACGCGATCGCCGCAGGAGGACGGCGAGCTCGCGTTCCAGCGCTTCGGCGGGGCCACTGACCATCCCAGGAACCTACCGGTCCGCGCCCCCGGCCCGTGCGGCACGGGCGACGCGCCGGGCGGACGGGCTTGAACAGCGTCGCGGTCACCCCCTAATGTCACGCGCAGATGCATCGAACCGATGCATCGAGGAGAGCGGGGGCGACGTGGTGCGCAAACGGGGTGACGTCGTCCTGCTGGCGGTCCTGGCCCTGCTGGCCGACGGCCCGATGCACGGCTACGAGGTCCGCAAGCGGCTCGACCAGCGCCTCGGGCTCTTCCGGGCCCTGAGCTACGGCACCCTCTACCCGGCCCTGCGGGCGCTGCAGGCCGGCGGCTGCATCACCGAGACCACCGAGCAGCGCCTCCCCGGCACCATCAGCCCCAAGCGGGCCCGCGTCGTGTACGAGATCACCGCCCACGGCCGGGACCGGCTCGCCGACCTGCTCGAGGAGTCCGGCCCGGAGGTGTGGGAGGACGACGCCTTCGGCGTCCACTTCGCCCTCTTCGCCCGCGTCGCCCCGCGCACCCGCCTGCGCATCCTCGAGGGCCGCCGGGCCCGGCTGCTCGAACGCCTCGAGGTCATGAACCGCTCCATCGAGCGCACCCAGGCCCAGCTCGACTCCTACGCCCTGGAGGCCCAGCGGCACGGTCTGGAGACCGTGCGCAGCGAGGTCGACTGGCTCGAACGCCTCATCACCGCAGAGCACACCCCGAACCACCACCCCGAGGAGAAACCCTGATGGCAGGTCCGATCCGCGTCGCGATCGTCGGCGTCGGCAACTGCGCCGCCTCGCTCGTGCAGGGCGTCCACTACTACCGCGACGCCGACCCCTCGCAGTCCGTCCCCGGGCTGATGCACGTGCAGTTCGGCGACTACCACGTGCGCGACGTCGAGTTCGTCGCCGCCTTCGACGTCGACGACAAGAAGGTCGGCACCGACCTCGCCGACGCCATCGGCGCCAGCGAGAACAACACGATCAAGATCTGCGACGTCCCCACCACCGGCGTCACCGTCCAGCGCGGCCACACCCTCGACGGCCTGGGCAAGTACTACCGCCAGACCATCACCGAGTCCGCGGCCGAGCCCGTCGACGTCGTCGCCGCCCTGCGCGAGGCCCGCGTCGACGTCCTCGTCTGCTACCTGCCCGTCGGCTCCCAGGACGCCGCGGAGTTCTACGCGCAGTGCGCCCTGGACGCGAAGGTCGCCTTCGTCAACGCGCTGCCCGTGTTCATCGCCAGCGACCCCGAGTGGGCGCAGAAGTTCACCGACGCGGGCGTGCCGATCGTCGGCGACGACATCAAGTCCCAGGTCGGTGCGACCATCACCCACCGCGTGCTCGCCAAGCTGCTGGAGGACCGCGGCATCGAGCTGGAGCGCACCTACCAGTTGAACGTCGGCGGCAACATGGACTTCAAGAACATGCTCGAGCGCGACCGCCTGGAGTCCAAGAAGATCTCCAAGACGCAGGCCGTCACCTCCAACGTGGAGGCCGACTTCGGCACCCGCAACGTCCACATCGGCCCCAGCGACTACGTCCAGTGGCTCGACGACCGCAAGTGGGCCTACGTCCGCCTCGAGGGCAAGGCCTTCGGCGGCGTCCCGCTGAACCTGGAGTACAAGCTGGAGGTCTGGGACTCCCCGAACTCCGCCGGCGTCATCATCGACGCCGTCCGCGCCGCGAAGATCGGCCTGGACCGCGGCATCGGCGGCCCGCTGCTGTCCCCGTCGGCGTACTTCATGAAGTCCCCGCCGCAGCAGCGCGACGACGAGACCGGCCGCAACGGCGTCGAGGCGTTCATCGCGGGCACCGTCGACCGCTGAGGTCCGCACCGCCCGCACCGCCCGCACGAGGAGGGCCCCCACCGGCAGCTGCCGGTGGGGGCCCTCCTCGTCGCCGGTCCTCAGTCCCCGGCGGGGGCGATCTGCGCCTGCGCCGTCAGCGACTCGGCGCCCTCGACGACGACCCACGTGATCGACGCCGCGCGCGAGGCCGCCAGGACGTCGCCCTCGGCCTGCCGGGCCGCCTCGACGAGCGCCGCGGGACCGGACACGGTGGCCGCCGACAGCGGCGTCTTCTGCGAGACCTTCGCCTCGCTCTTGACCTTGCGCAGCACCGACAGCGCCTGCCCCGCCGCCGGGAGCACGCCGCCCGCCGCCGCGTCGACCGTCCCCAGCTCGGGCAGCACGGGCCAGGCGGTGGTGTGCACCGACCCGTCCTGCCACCACGACCAGACCTCCTCGGCCGCGTAGGGCAGGAACGGGGCGAACAGCCGCAGCAGGGTCCGCAGCGCGATGGCCGCGGTCGCCCGGGCCGAGGCGGCCGGCCCCTCGCCGCGGCTGCCGTACGCGCGGTCCTTGACCAGCTCGACCCAGTCGTCGCAGAAGTTCCAGAAGAACTTCTCCGTCACGTCCAGGGCGGAGGCGTGGTCGTAGCGCTCGAAGGCCTCCGTGGCCTGCTGCACGACCACCGCCAGGCCCGCCAGCACACCGGCGTCGATCGGCTCGGTGACCGCGGCCGGGTCCGCGGCGTCCCCGCGCTCCACCCCCAGGCCGAGCACGAACTTCGAGGCGTTGAGCAGCTTCATCGCCAGCCGGCGGCCGATCTTCATCTGCCCCGTGTCGAACGTCGCGTCGGTGCCCAGCCGCGAGGAGGCCGCCCAGTACCGCACCGCGTCGGAGCCGAACTCCTCCAGCAGCGCCAGCGGCGTCACGACGTTGCCCTTGGACTTCGACATCTTCTTGCGGTCGGGGTCCAGGATCCAGCCCGACAGCGCCGTCCGCGCCCAGGGCAGCCCGCCGAACTCCAGGTGCGAGCGCACCACGGTGGAGAACAGCCAGGTGCGGATGATGTCCTGCCCCTGCGGCCGCAGGTCCATGGGGTACACGCGGGAGAACAGGTCCTCGTCGCGCTCCCACCCGCCGGCCAGCAGCGGCGTCAGCGACGACGTCGCCCACGTGTCCATGACGTCGGGGTCGGCCGCGAACCCGCCCGGCACGCCGCGCTGGTCCTCGGTGTACCCCGGGGCGGGCTCGGCCGCGGGGTCCACCGGCAGCGCGTCCTCGGAGGGGGTGACGGGGGAGTCGTAGACCGGCTCGCCGTCGGCGTCCAGCGGGTACCACACCGGGAACGGCACGCCGAAGAACCGCTGCCGGGAGATGAGCCAGTCGCCGTTCAGGCCCGAGACCCAGTGGTCGTAGCGGTGCTTCATGTGCTCGGGGTGCCAGGCCAGCTCCGCGCCGCGCCCCAGCAGCGCCGAGCGCAGCTCGCCGTCGCGGCCGCCGTTGCGCAGGTACCACTGGCGGGTCGAGACGACCTCCAGCGGGCGGTCGCCCTTCTCGTAGAACTTCACCGGGTGCACGATCTTCTTGGGCTCCCCGACCATGTCGCCGGAGGCCTGCAACGCCTCCACGAGGGTCTTCTGGGCGCTGAACACCGTCGCCCCGGCGATCGTGGCGTAGACCTCCTCGCCCGGGGTCCCCACCAGCCAGGCCGGGGTCTCGCGCAGCAGCCGGCCGTCGCGGCCGATGACGGCCCGGTTGTCCAGCTGCAGCTCGCGCCACCAGGTGATGTCGGTCGTGTCGCCGAAGGTGCAGATCATCGCGATGCCGGACCCCTTCCCGGGGTCGGCCAGCTCGTGGGCCAGGACGGGCACCTCGACGCCGAACAGCGGCGTGCGCACCGTCGTGCCGAACAGCGGCTGGTAGCGCTCGTCGTCGGGGTGGGCCACCAGCGCCACGCACGCCGGCAGCAGCACCGGGCGGGTCGTCTCGATGAAGACCGTCCCGCCGCCGTCGGTGCGCTGGAAGCCCAGCCGGTGGTAGGCGCCCTCGGTCTCCCGGTCCTCCAGCTCCGCCTGGGCCACGGCCGTGCGGAACGTCGTGTCCCACAGCGTGGGGGCCTGCTGGGAGTACGCCTCCCCGCGGGCCAGGTTGCGCAGGAACGCCCGCTGCGCCGTGGCGCGCGAGGTCGCCGAGATCGTGGAGTACGTGTGGGACCAGTCGACCGACAGGCCCAGGCGCCGCCACAGCGACTCGAACACCTGCTCGTCCTCGGCCGTCAGCCGGTCGCACAGCTCCACGAAGTTGCGCCGGGAGACCTGGACGAAGTCGCGGTCGTTCTTCGGGGCCTTCTCCGGCGGCACGAACGAAGGGTCGTACGGCAGCGACGGGTCGCAGCGCACGCCGTAGTAGTTCTGCACGCGGCGCTCGGTGGGCAGGCCGTTGTCGTCCCAGCCCATCGGGTAGAAGACGGACTTGCCGCGCATGCGCTGGAAGCGGGCGACCACGTCGGTGTGGGTGTAGCTGAAGACGTGACCCACGTGCAGCGACCCCGACACCGTGGGCGGCGGGGTGTCGATGGAGTACACGTCGGCGCGCTGCGCGGTGCGGTCGAAGGCGTAGGTGCCGGAGTCCTGCCACTGCGGGGCCCAGCGCTCCTCCAGGCCGTCCACGGTGGGACGGTCGGGTACCTCGACGCCGGGCGCGGTGGTGGCGCGGAACTGCGCTGCGGGCGGGGCCGAGGGGGTGGTGGCGTCGGACATGGCCCCATCATCCCAGCCCCGGCCCGCGCCCCGCGCCGCTGCCCCGCCCGTCCGCAACGGTGCGGTCACGACGCTTGAGGTGGGCCGCGGGCCGGCCGATGCAGGGGCGTGGACTTCCGGCACCGGTTCCTGCCCTGGCAGGCCTACACCGCCTTCGGCGCGGTGTTCGGCGTGCTGGGCCTGCTCGTGCCCGCGGGGCTGCTGCACGACGCGCTGTTCTCCGTCGTCAGCCTGTCCGCCGCCGCGGCGACGGCCGTCGGCGCGCGGCTGCACCGCCCGCAGCGGGCCTCGGCGTGGTGGCTGCTGGCGGCCGGTCTGCTGTGCTGGGCCCTGGGGGACGTCAGCTACGCCGTCTGCTACGACTGGCTGGGCTGGGACGCCTACCCCAGCGTCCCGGACGTCTTCTACGTCGCCGCCTACCCCCTCATCGCGGCGGCCATGCTGCGGATGGCCCGCCAGGCCCGGCCCGGCTCCGACCGCGAGGGGGTCATCGACGCGGCGATCCTGGCGGTCGGCTTCGGGATGCTGTCGTGGACCTTCCTGGTCCGGCCGGCCCTGCACACGCTGCCGCAGGACCTGCCCGCCGGGCTCGTCGCCCTGGCCTACCCCGTCGGCGACGTCGTCGTGCTCGCCATGCTGGTGCGCGTCTTCTCCGCGGCCGGGCACGGCTCGCGCGCCTTCACCCTGCTGGCCGGCGCCGCCACGGCCATGCTGACCGCCGACGCGCTCTGGCAGGCCGCCGAGGCCTACTCGACGCTGGACGCGACCTGGATCGACTCCGTCTTCGTCCTGTCCTACGTCCTGTGGGGCGCCGCGGCGCTGCACCCCTCCATGCGGCGCCTGTCCGACCCGTCCCCGGCCACCCGCGACGAGTTCAGCCGCCTGCGCCTGGTCGTCCTGACCGCCGCCAGCCTCCTGTCGCCGGGCACCCTGGGCGTGGAGCTCGCCCTCGGCCAGCCCACGCAGGGCTGGGCCGTCGTCATCAGCTCCTCCGTCCTGTTCGTCCTCGTCGTGGCCCGCATGTCGGCCCTGCTGGGGCGGCTGCGCGAGCAGACGGCCCTGCTGGGCGACCTGGCCCGCACCGACCCCCTCACCGGGCTGCTGAACCGCCGCAGCGCCGACGCCGAGCTGGAACGGGTCCGCGCCCGCGCCCGGCGCGACGGGGTCCCCCTGGTCGTCGCCCTCCTGGACCTGGACCACTTCAAGGCCTTCAACGACACCCGCGGCCACCCCGCCGGGGACCGCCTCCTCGTGGGGGCGTCCGCGGCGTGGCGCGAGACCCTTCGCGGCAGCGGCGTCCAGCTGGCGCGCTGGGGTGGGGAGGAGTTCCTCGCCGTGTCCTGCGGGAGGGCCCCCGAGCAGGTCGAGCAGCTGCTGGACCGGCTGCGCGCCGTCGTGCCCGAGGGGCAGACCTTCTCCGCGGGCGTGGCCCGCTGGGACGGGCAGGAGGACGTGGCCGCCCTCGTGGCGCGCGCCGACGCGGCCCTGTACGCCGCCAAGCACGCCGGCCGCGCCTGCACCCGGACGGCCCACGACCCGCGGGAGCGCGTGAGCCCGGGACGGTGACGTGTGCGAAGCTGCACGCAACCAGCGACGACGACGTCCGCAGGAGCTCCGCATGCCCAGCTTCGCCAGCACCATCGCCCAGCACGCCCGCACCCGGCCCGACGACGTGGCCGTCCGCCTCGACGACCACGCCCTGACCTGGCGCGGCCTCGACGACGCCACCGCCCGCGTCGCGGCGCTGCTGAGGTCCCGGGGCGTCCGTCCCGGGGACCGGGTGGCGCTCATCGCCCCCAACGTCCCGCACTTCCCGGTGCTGTACCACGGGATCCTGCGCGCCGGCGCGGTCGTGGTCCCCGTGAACCCGCTGCTGCGCGGGCGCGAGGTCAACCACCTCTTCGCCGACTCCGGCGCCGTCCTGGCCCTCGTCTGGCACGCCGTGGCCGAGGCCGCCCACGCCGGCGCCGTCGGCACCGGCACCCGCGTCCTCGTCGTCGAGCCGGGGGCGACCAGCGCCCTGCTGGCCTCCGTCGACCCCGACCCGCACGTGCACGAGCCGGACCCGGACGACACCGCCGTCATCCTCTACACCTCCGGCACCACGGGGGCCCCCAAGGGCGCCGAGCTGAGCCACCGCAACCTGCTGAGCAACGCCGTCACCAGCCAGGAGCAGCTCATCCGGCTGGGGGAGGGCGACACGATCCTCGGCGCGCTGCCGCTGTTCCACGCCTTCGGGCAGACCTGCGCCATGAACACCGCGGTCGTCGCCGGGCGCACCATGACGCTGCTGCCGCGGTTCACCGCCGCGGCCGCGCTCGCCCTCGTCCAGCGCGACCGCGTCACCCACTTCGCGGGCGTGCCGACCATGTACGTCGCGATGCTCAGCGAACCGACGGCCGGCGACTTCGACCTGTCCTCGTGGCGCTCGTGCGTCTCGGGCGGGGCCTCCCTGCCGGTGGAGGTGCTGCGCGGTTTCGAGGAGAAGTACGGCGTCGTCGTGCTGGAGGGGTACGGGCTGAGCGAGACGTCCCCGGTGGCCTCCTTCAACCGCCCCGACGTCCCGCGCAAGCCCGGCACCATCGGCCTGCCCGTGCGCGGCTGCGAGATGGACCTGCGCGCCGCCGACGGCACCCCGGTCACCGAGGGGGTGGGCGAGATCGTCATCCGCGGCGAGAACGTCATGAAGGGCTACTGGCGCAACGAGGTCGCCACGGCCCACGCCTTCGTCGACGGCTGGTTCCGCAGCGGGGACCTCGCCACCCGCGACGCCGACGGCTACTACACGATCGTCGACCGCGCCAAGGACATGATCGACCGCGCCGGGTACAACGTGTACCCGCGCGAGGTCGAGGAGGTCCTGTACGAGCACCCCGCCGTCGAGCAGGCCGCCGTCGTCGGCTTCCCCGACCCCCTCGTGGGGGAGGAGGTCGGGGCCGCCGTGGTGCTCAAGGAGGGCGCCACGGCCACCCCCGAGGAACTCGTGGAGCACGTCAAGGGCCAGCTCGCGGCCTACAAGTACCCCCGGCGCGTGTGGATCGTCGACGAACTGCCCAAGGGCCCCACGGGGAAGGTCCTCAAGCGCCAGATCAAGCCCCCGGTACGAGAGGAAGCACAGCCATGACCGGTGTGGACTACTACGACATCGCCGCCGACCTCACCGAGCAGGAGCGCTCGGTGTGGGAGACCGTCCGCGGTTTCGTCGACGAGAAGGTGATCCCCGTCGCCGGGGGCTTCTGGGAGCGGGCGGAGATGCCGCTGGACCTGCTCAAGGAGTACGGGCAGCTGAACCTCGTCGGCGACGGCCTCCAGGGCCCGGGCGTCCCGTCCCTGAGCCACACCGCGGCCGGGCTGGTGACGATGGAGCTGTCCCGCGGGGACGGCAGCTTCGCCACGATGCTCGGCGTCCAGGCGGGCCTGGCGATGCGGTCCATCGCGTTCCTCGGCTCGCCCGAGCAGAAGGAGCGCTGGCTGCCGCCCATGGCGCGGCTGGAGGTGCTGGGCGCGTTCGGCCTGACCGAACCCGACCACGGTTCCGACGCCGTGGCCCTGGCCACGACGGCCCGGCGCGAGGGCGACGAGTACGTCCTGGACGGCGCCAAGCGCTGGATCGGCTTCGGGACGGTCTGCGACGTGTGCGTCGTGTGGGCCCGCGGGGAGGACGGGCAGGTGCAGGGCTTCCTCGTCGAGCGGGGCACCCCCGGCTTCGAGGCGACCGTCATCGAGGGCAAGGCGTCGCTGCGGGCCATCCACAACGCGCACATCACGCTGACGGGGGTGCGGGTCCCGGCGGCCAACAGGCTGCCGGGCGCGAACAGCTTCCGCGACACCGGCCGGGTGCTGTCGGCCACCCGCGCCGGCATCGCCTGGGGGGCCCTGGGCCACGCGCTCGCCGCCTACGAGACGGCGCTGGCGCACTCCCTGGAGCGCAAGCAGTTCGGCCAGCCGATCGGCAGCTTCCAGCTCGTGCAGGACAAGCTCGTGCGGATGCTCGCCGAGGTCACCGCCATGCAGCTGTTCTGCCTGCGCGTGGGCAAGCTCGCCGACGCCGGCCGGCTCACCGACACGCAGGCCTCCCTGGCCAAGGTCAACGCGACCCGCAAGGCCCGTGCCGTGACGGCGATGGCGCGCGACCTGCTGGGCGGCGACGGGATCCTGCTGGAGAACCGCGTCGCGCGGCACATGGCCGACGTGGAGGCCCTGCACACCTACGAGGGGACGGAGTCGATCCAGACCCTCATCGTGGGCCGCCACCTCACGGGCCTGTCCGCCTTCACCTGACCGGTCCCGCACCGGGACCCCCGGTGGGGTCCCGGCGCGGGGCCTCGAGGGCCCGCAGCCTCAGGCCGCGGGGGCCGCGGGGTGGAACCGGCGCCCGGTGACGCGCTCGCTGGCCCCGACGCGGTCCAGGTACGGGGTGATCCCGCCGGTGGACAGCGGGTGCCCGGTGCCCAGCACAAGGCACACGTCGACCTCCTCCGGCCCGGCCACGACGCCCTCGTCGAGCACGCGCCGGACCTCGTCGGCCAGGGCGTCCTGCACGTTCCGCAGGACCTGCTCGCGCGTCAGCGGCGCGTCGCCCACCTCGAACAGGCCCGCGTCGGCGCCCGTCGCGGCGACCGGGCCCTTCGGGGTGACGAGCTCGGGCCCCCCGGCCTCGACCCAGCGCCGCAGGTTCGCCGAGACGCGGTAGCGGTCGGGGAACGCAGCGGCCAGGGTCTCGTGGACGTGCAGCATGACGGCCGGCCCGACGAAGTGCGCCAGCCGGAACGGCGACATCGGCAGCCCGAGGGGGTCCAGGGCGTGCTCGACGTCCATCAGCGGCGTCCCGGCGTCCAGGGCCCGCAGGACCTCGTCGAACATGCGCGTCGAGATCCGGTTCACGACGAACGCGGGGGCGTCGCGCACCAGGACGCACGTCTTCTTCAGCGCCGCGCCGACGGCGAACGCCGTGGCGAGGGTGGCGTCGTCGGTGGCGGGGGTGCGCACGACCTCCACGAGCGGCAGCACCGCGACGGGGTTGAAGAAGTGGAACCCGACGAACCGCTCGGGGTTCTTCAGCACCGAGGCCATCCCGGTGACCGGCAGCGAGCTGGTGTTGGTGGCCACGACGGCGTCCTCGCGCAGCAGCGGTTCCAGCTCGCGCAGCACGTCCTGCTTGACGCCCAGCTCCTCGAAGACGGCCTCGACGACGAAGTCGCACCCGGCGAGCGCGCCCTTGTCCACCGACCCCGACACCGAGGCGGTGAGCCGGTTGACGGTGTCCTGCGTGATGCGCCCCTTGGCCAGCAGGTCCTGCACGCCCTGCCGGACGAACCCGACGCCCTTCTCGACGCGCTCGGCGGAGACGTCGGTGAGCACGACGGGCACCTGCAGGCGGTGCAGGAACAGCAGGGCCAGCTGCGAGGCCATCAGCCCCGCCCCGACGACGCCGACCGAGTTCACCGCCCGCGCCGCGGTGCCGGGGGCGCCGGTGGGCCGGCGGCCGTGGCGCTGGACGAGGTCGAAGGCGTACAGCCCGGCGCGCAGCTCCGGGGAGACCCCCAGGTCGGCCAGGGCCTCGTCCTCGGCCGCGAAGTGCTCCTCGCGGGAGTTCGTGCGGGAGGCGGCGATGAGGTCCAGCGTCCGGTACGGGGCGGGGGCGGAGCCGTGGACGCGGGCGTCGGCGACGGCCCGGCCGCGGGCGACGGCGGCGTCCCACTCCTGCTCGGTCGCCGGGTCGCGCCGTTCCACGACGGTCCGCCCGGCCAGGACGGAGTCCGTCCAGCGCAACGACTCCACGAGGAAGTCGGCGGGGTGGAACCGCACGTCGGCGATCCCGGCGTCGAACGCCTGCGGACCCGTCAGCGTCCTGTTGCCGGCCAGCGCGTTCTCGATCGCGACCCGCACGGCGACGTCGGGGCCGGCCAGCCGGGGGAGCAGGTGGGTGCCGCCCCAGCCGGGCACCAGGCCCAGGTACGCCTCGGGCAGGCCGACGCCGCGCACCGCCGAGGAGATCGTCCGGTGGGTGCAGTGCAGCGCCAGTTCCAGCCCGCCGCCGAGGGCGAGGCCGTTGACGTACGCGAAGGTCGGCACGGGCAGGGTCGCGAACCGTCCCAGGACGCGGTGCCCGAGCCGCCCCAGGGCCAGGGAGTCCTCCCGCGAGGGCGTGCGGGCCACCTGCTTCAGGTCGGCCCCGGCGCAGAACACGCCGCCCACGCCGGTGACGCCGACCGCCACGACGCCCTCGTCCCGGACCAGCCGCTCGGCCTCGTCGAGGGCGGCCGACAGCTCCTCCAGGACCTCCGGGCCCAGCACGAAGGGTTTGCGCGGGTCGCCGGGGTCCAGGGTCAGCAGCGCCGCCCGCCCCGCGCCCGTCCCGCCCCCGGCCCGGGGCAGGTCCAGCCCGCGGACGTGCACCGGCATCAGTTGGCCCCTTCCCAGTTCGGGTTCTCCCACAGCACCGAGCCACCCTGCCCGAGCCCGACGCACATGGCCGTGAGCCCGTAGCGGACCTCGGGGTGCTCGGAGAACTGCCGGGCCAGCTGCGTCATGAGCCGCACGCCGGAGGCGGCCAGGGGGTGGCCGATGGCGATGGCCCCGCCGTAGGGGTTGACCCGCGGGTCGTCGTCGGCGATGCCGAAGTGGTCCAGGAAGCTGAGGACCTGCACGGCGAAGGCCTCGTTGAGCTCGAACAGGCCGATCTCGTCGATGCCCACCCCGACCCGGCGCAGCAGCTTCTCGGTGGAGGGGACGGGGCCCAGGCCCATGACCTCCGGTTCGACGCCGGCGAAGGCGAACCCGACGAGCCGCATCCGCGGGGTCAGGCCGAGCTCGGCGGCGGTGTCCTCGGCCGCGACGACGCAGGCCGTCGCCCCGTCGGTCAGCGGGGAGGCGTTGCCGGCGGTGACCCGCCCGTGCGGGCGGAAGGGGGTGCGCAGGTTCGCCAGGGCCTGCACCGTCGTGCCGGGGCGGGCCAGCTCGTCGGCGGTGGCCAGCCCCCAGCCCCGCTCCGCGCTGGCGGAGGCGACGGGCACGAGGTCGGCGCCGACCTGGCCGCTCGCCACGGCCTTGGCGAACTTCTCCTGGCTGGCGGCGGCGAACGCGTCGGCCCGCTCCCTGGTCAGCTGGGGGAACCGGTCGTGCAGGGCCTCGGCCGTCTTGCCCATGTCCAGGGCGTCGGGGGAGACGATGCGCTCGGTGAGGAACCGGGGGTTGGGGTCCATCCCGGTCCCCAGGGGGTGCCGGCCCATGTGCTCGACCCCGCCGGCCAGGGCGACGTCGACCGCCCCGACGGCGATGGAGGCCGCCGTCGTCGTGACGGCCGTCATGGCCCCGGCGCACCAGCGGTCGACGGCGTAGCCGGGCGTCGTCACGGGCAGGCCCGCGAGCAGCGCGGTGCTGCGGCCGAGCACGAGGCCCTGGTCCCCGCTCTGGGTGGCCGCCGCGATCGCGACCTCGTCGACGCGCTCGGGCGGCAGGGACGGGTTGCGCCGCAGGAGTTCGCGCAGGCAGGCGACGACGAGGTCGTCGGCGCGGGTCTGGGCGTGCAGGCCGTCGGGACGGGCCTTGCCGAAGGGGGTGCGGACGCCGTCGGCGAAGACGACGCTCCGTCCGGGCGGAGCGGTGTGGGCCACAGGACCTCCTCGTCGTGGGTGCGCTCGGGCCCACCGTACGCGCCGCCGGAGGTAAGCGGTACCGCGGGTCCCTGGTAGTTGGCCGGGGTCCACCGGGCCGCCGGGGGAAGACCGCCGGGCCCGCGCCGGTTACCATGACCGCACAGGCGACGATCCGGCCATCACCGGTGAGCCTCCGGAAGAACGGGTCGGCCACGAGCGGGCCCCACTAGAACCGGGCGGGTCCGGCCCGCGTGAGCACGCCGGACGAGAGAGGTCACCCGCGGCGCGGGTGGCAAGCGGGGTGGTACCGCGGCACCGCCGGCCCCGGCGGCGTCGTCCTCGCGGCTGGAGCGGTTCAGTCGAGGAGACACGGTGTCCGAGGACGTCACGGAAGCCCCGCCGACCGGGGCGGAGACCACCGGCAGCCCCAGCTTCCCCGAGATCGAGCAGCGCGTCCTCGACTCCTGGGCGGCCGACGACACGTTCCGCGCCAGCGTGCGGGCCCGCGAGGGGTCCGCGGCCGGGGAGTTCGTCTTCTACGACGGCCCGCCCTTCGCCAACGGGCTGCCGCACTACGGCCACCTGCTCACCGGGTACGTCAAGGACCTCGTCCCGCGCTACAAGACCATGCGCGGGTACCAGGTCGAGCGCCGGTTCGGCTGGGACACCCACGGCCTGCCCGCCGAGGTCGAGGCCGAGAAGCAGCTCGGGATCACCCACAAGTCCGAGATCGACGCGCTCGGCGTCGCCGCCTTCAACGACGCCTGCCGCACCTCGGTGCTGCGGTACACGAAGGAGTGGGAGGCGTACGTCACCCGCCAGGCCCGCTGGGTCGACTTCGACAACGACTACAAGACCCTCGACACCGACTACATGGAGTCGGTCATGTGGGCCTTCAAGACGCTGTGGGACAAGGGCCTGGTCTACGAGGGGTTCCGCGTCCTGGCCTACTGCTGGCGCTGCGAGACGCCCCTGAGCAACTCCGAGACCCGCCTGGACGACGTCTACCGCAACCGGCAGGACCCCGCCGTCACCGTCGGGTTCCGGTTCACCGACGCCGGTGACGACCTCGACGGCGTCCTGGGGCTCATCTGGACCACGACGCCCTGGACGCTGCCCAGCAACCTCGCGATGGCCGTGCACCCGGACCTGGAGTACGTCGTCGTCGCCGGCACCGGCGAGCACGAGGGACGCAGGTTCCTGCTCGCCGCCGAGCGCGTCGGGCACTACGCCCGCGAGCTCGGCGAGGACCCGCAGGTCCTGACCCGCCACCGGGGCGCGGACCTGCTGGGCCGCACCTACACCCCGCCGTTCCCGTACTTCGCCGGCCGCGAGAACGCCCACCAGGTCCTCGCCGCCGACTACGTCACGACCGACTCCGGCACCGGCGTGGTCCACATCGCGCCCGCCTTCGGCGAGGACGACAAGCTCGTCACCGACGCCGCCGGGATCGTCCCCGTCGTGCCCGTCGCCTCCAACGGCACCTTCACGGCCGAGGTCACCGACTTCGCCGGGATGCACGTCTTCGACGCCAACAAGGAGATCGGCCGCGCCCTGAAGAACGGTCTCCCCAGCGGTGCCGTGCTGCTGCGGCTGGAGACCTACGACCACTCCTACCCGCACTGCTGGCGCTGCGGCAACGCCCTCATCTACCGCGCCGTCTCCAGCTGGTTCGTCAAGGTCACCGCGATCCGCGAGCGCATGGTCGAGCTCAACGAGCAGATCACCTGGGTCCCCGAGCACGTCCAGCACGGCTCCTTCGGCAAGTGGCTCGAAGGCGCCCGGGACTGGTCGATCAGCCGGAACCGCTACTGGGGCAGCCCCATCCCGGTGTGGGTGTCGGACGACCCCACCTACCCGCGCGTCGACGTGTACGGCTCCCTGGACGACCTCGAACGCGACTTCGGCGTCCGCCCGGCCGACCTGCACCGCCCGCACGTCGACGAGCTCACCCGGCCCAACCCCGACGACCCGACCGGGAAGTCGACCATGCGCCGGGTCCCGGAGGTCCTCGACTGCTGGTTCGAGTCCGGCTCGATGCCGTTCGCCCAGGTGCACTACCCGTTCGAGAACACCGAGTGGTTCGAGTCGCACTACCCGGGCGACTTCATCGTCGAGTACATCGGGCAGACCCGCGGCTGGTTCTACACCCTGCACGTCCTGGCCACGGCGCTGTTCGACCGGCCCGCGTTCCGCACGGCCGTCTCGCACGGCATCCTGCTCGGCGACGACGGCCGCAAGATGAGCAAGTCCCTGCGCAACTACCCCGACGTCTCCGAGGTCCTCGACCGCGACGGCTCCGACGCCATGCGCTGGTTCCTCATGAGCTCGCCGGTCCTGCGCGGCGGGAACCTCATCGTCACCGAGCAGGGCATCCGCGAGTCCGTGCGCCAGGTGCTGCTGCCGCTGTGGAACACCTTCCAGTTCTTCCAGCTGTACGCCGGCTCCTCCAGCCACACCCCGCGCTGGCGCACGAGCTCGCCCGACGTCCTGGACCGGTACGTCCTGGCCAAGCTGCACGACACCGTCGTGACGGTCACCGAGCAGCTCGACGCCTACGACATCGCCGGGGCCTGCGAGAGCGCCCGGCAGTTCTTGGACTCCCTCACCAACTGGTACGTCCGGCGCTCGCGCTCGGCGTTCTGGGACGGGGAGTCCGAGCGGGCGAAGGACGCCTTCGACACCCTGTACACGGTGCTGGAGACGACGACGCGCATGCTCGCGCCGCTGCTGCCGCTGGTCAGCGAGGAGATCTGGCGGACGCTCACCGGTGGCCGCTCGGTCCACCTGACCGACTGGCCCGACGCCCTCGACCTGCCCGCCGACCACGCCCTCGTCGCGGCCATGGACGAGGTCCGCGCCACCTGCTCCAGCGTGCTGGCGCTGCGCAAGGCCAACGGGCTGCGCGTCCGGCTGCCGCTGCGCGAGGTCGAGGTCCTCGTCGCGGACCCGGCCGCCCTGGAACCGTTCACGCAGCTCGTCGCGGACGAGGTGAACGTCCGGTCCGTCACGCTGGGCCCCCTGGAGGCGGCCGTGGAGCACGGCGTCGTCGCCAAGCTCACCGTCAACGCCCGGGCCGCCGGGCCCCGGCTGGGCAGGAACGTCCAGCAGGCCATCAAGGGGTCCAAGAGCGGGGACTGGGAGGAACGCCCCGACGGCACCGTCGTGGCCGGCGGCATCGAGCTCGTCGAGGGCGAGTACGAGCTGTCGACCGTCGTCGAGGGCACGGACACGGGCCTGGCGACGTCCGCGCTGGACGGCGGCGGTTTCGTCGTCCTCGACACGACCGTCACGCCGGAACTGGCGGCCGAGGGCGTCGCCCGCGACGTGGTCCGCCTCGTCCAGCAGGCCCGCCGCGAGGCCGGGCTGCACGTCTCGGACCGCATCCGGCTCACGGTCGCGGCCGACGGCCCCGTCTGGGAGGCGCTCGTGGCGCACCAGGACCTCGTCGTGACCGAGACGCTGGCCCAGCAGTTCGGGTCCAGCGGGTCGGCCGACGCGCTGGACGCCGGCGAGGCGACCCTCGTCGGGTCGGTCGAGGGGCACGAGGTGCGCGTCGCGGTGGAGAAGGTCGTGGAGGTGGACCGGTGAGCGACCCGAGGGACCCCTTCGACGCCGAGCTGGAGGAACTGCTGGGGCCGGTCGGGGACGGCACCGACGACACCGGCGAGGCCTTCGGCACCGACGGCCTGCGCCGCGGCCGCGTGCCGCAGGACCGCCGCTCCCCGCGCGTGGACGCCACGGGCCGGCTCGTGCCCGCCGGGCCCGTGCAGGAGGAGGACGACCGGTTCGCCGGGGTCGTCGAGCAGATCCTGGGCCGCAACCCCGAGCACCGGATCCACCCGACGCTGGACCGGGTGCGCGAGGCGTGCGGGCTGCTGGGCGACCCGCAGCTGGCCTACCGCGTCGTGCACCTGGCCGGCACCAACGGCAAGACGTCGACCGCGCGCATGGTGGAACGGCTGGTCCGCGAGCACGACCTGCGCACCGGCCGGTTCACCAGCCCGCACCTGGTGGACATCACCGAGCGCATCTCCATCGACGGCGAACCCATCACCCACGCGGCCTTCGTGCGGGCCTGGGACGACGTCGAGCCCGTCGTGACGATCGTCGACGCCCGCGCCGCCGAGCGCGGGGAACCGCGGCTGAGCTTCTTCGAGGTGCTCACCCTCATGGCCTTCGCCGCGTTCGCCGACGCCCCCGTCGACGTCGCCGTCGTCGAGACGGGCCTGGGCGGGACGTGGGACACGACGAACGTCGTGCAGCCCGACGTCGCCGTCGTCACGCCCGTCTCGATGGACCACGAGGCCTGGCTGGGCTCGACGATCGAGGAGATCGCCGCGCAGAAGGCCGGGATCATCAAGCACGGGGCCACCGTCGTGCTCGGCCGGCAGACCGAGGAGGCCGGCGGCGTGCTGCTGGCCAAGGCCGCCGCCGAGCGCGTCACCGTCGTGCGCGAGGGCCTGGACTTCGGCGTGGAGGAGCGGGCCCTGGCCGTGGGCGGGCAGCAGGTCTCGCTGCGCACGCGCGGCGGCCTGTACGCCGACGTGTTCCTGCCCCTGCACGGGGCGCACCAGGCCGAGAACGCCGCCACGGCCCTGTCGGCGGCCGAGGCGCTGCTGGCCCTGCCCGGCGGCACCCTGCCGCCGGGGCTGGTCGAGGCCGCCTTCGCCGACGTCACCTCCCCCGGACGGCTGGAGGTCCTGCGGACCTCCCCGCTGATCCTGGCCGACGCCGCGCACAACCCCGCCGGCGCGCAGGCCCTCGCGGCGGCCATCGCGGAGGCCTTCACGCTCAGCCGCCTCGTGGGGGTCGTCGCCGTCATGGGCGACAAGGACGTCGAGGGGGTGCTGCACGCCCTCGAACCCGTCCTGGCCGAGGTCGTCGTGACCCGCTCCAGCTCCCCGCGGGGCATGGAACCGTCCGAGCTGGGCGAGCTGGCCGAGGACGTGTTCGGCGAGGACCGCGTGCACGTCGTCGACCGGCTCGACGAGGCCATCGCCACGGCCGTGGACCTCGCCGAGGCCGAGGCCGGTGTCGGCGGGGGCATCGGCGGCTCCGGGGCCGGCGTCCTCGTCGCCGGGTCGGTGGTGCTGGCCGGGGACGCCCGGGCGCTGCTGGGGAAGGACGGGCGGTGAAGCGCAGCACCAGGCGGCTGTTCGCCGCCACGACGCTGACCTGCGAGGCCCTGCTGGTGTTCTTCGCGACGCTGGTGGCCTACGGGCTGGTCCCGATGCAGGACCGGCACGCCGGCTACCTCGCCGCGGGCGGCGCCCTGCTCCTGCTGTGCCTGGTGGCGGCGGGGACCCTGCGCTCGCGGGTGGGGTACGCCCTGGGCTGGCTCGTGCAGGTGCTGCTGGTCGCCGGCGGGTTCGTGGTGCCCATCATGTTCGTCATCGGCCTGGGCTTCGCCGTCATCTGGTTCTTCGCCCTGCGCATCGGCGGCCGCGTCGACCGGGAGAAGGCCGAGGTGGCGCGGCGGCTGGCGGAGGGGTCCTGACGTCGCGGGCGCCGCGCCCGCGATGATGGGGTCCCGACCCCGAGGAGGACCCGTGCGCATCGCCGTCGACCCCAGCGCCGCCCAGCCGGCCGAACTGCTCGACCGTGACGTGTTCACGGCGTTCGACGTCGCCGTCCCCGCCGGGACGACCGTCTCGGACCTGTCCGCCGTGCTGGGGTCGGTGGGGGAGCTGGACGCGCAGGGCGAGGACGTGACCGCCGCCCACGTGCGGGTGTCCGTGGCCTGGCTGCGCGAGACCGCGCACGCCGAGGGGGCCGACGCCGGGTGGGACGAGCAGTTCGAGGGGATGCTCGCCTACGCCGAGACGAAGGGGTGGGTCGCCGAGGGCACCGTGCGGGCCCACGTCGTGACCGGCTGAGTCAGCGCAGCACCGGGAACCGGGCCGCCAGCGCGGGGTGCTGCGCCGCCACCTCCCCGGTCAGGGCCACCCGGCCGGTGCCGGCCAGGACGACCGTCGCGTCGTCCCAGTCCGCCGGCACCGCACCGCCGGCGAGGTCCTCGACGGTGCGGCGCGCCACCCGCAGCGCCGACGCGGCCGGGGGAGCGGCGACGAGGTCCAGGTCGAGGTGGTGGACGGCGAGCTCCACGGCCCAGCTGCCGAGGAAGTCCCCGGTGGACAGGACCTGGCCCTGGAACCCCACCCGGCCCGCCGGTGTCCGGCCCAGGCCGCGGCCCAGCGCCGCGACGGTCTCGGCGAGGTGGGCCGTCAGCGTCGCGGCGTCGGGGTAGGCGCGGGCGAACCCGTCGAGCAGCTGGGTCTGGCGCTGGGCGTCGGTCGTGGCGGGGTAGCCGGTCCAGTACCCGGCGGCGTCGACCGTCGCGGCGCCGGGGGCATCGGCGGCCTCGACGTCCAGCAGGGCCAGCGCCACCTCGTGCAGCCCCAGGTGGACGTGGACCAGCACGTGGGCGCACGACCACCCCGCGCACCGGCTGGGGGCGTCGAGGTCCTGGTCGGCGCCCAGGAGCACCGACCAGGACGCGAGCTCGTCGGCCAGGGCCGTGCGGCCCTCCTCGTGGGTCAGGTGCAGGGTCACGGCCGGTCCCGTCCCGTCCTCAGGCCTGGCCTCCGCTGGTGGCCGGGGACTCCTCGTCCATGTCCTCCAGCTCCCGGCCCTTGGTCTCGCGCACGGCCTTGCGGACGAAGACGAACGACAGCAGCGCGATGAGCGCGTACAGGCCGTAGGCGAACTGCAGGCCGATCCCGGCCAGCGCCGGGAAGCTCGTGGAGATGGCGAAGTTGGCCAGCCACTGCGCGGCGGCGGCCACCGCCAGGCCCGCGGCGCGGATCTTGTTCGGGAACATCTCGCCCAGCAGCACCCACACCACCGGGCCCCAGGTGGCGCCGAAGGAGATGACGTACACGTTCGCCGCGACGACGGCGATGGGGCCCCACGGGGCGGGCAGCGAGGGGTTCTCGGTGGTGCCGCCGGCCTGGGAGAACGCGACGGCCATGACGAGCAGGGACACGAACATGCCCGCCGACCCGACGGTGAGGAGGGGCTTGCGCCCGATCCGGTCGACGGTGGCGATGGCGATGAAGGTGACGACGACGTTGGTGACCGACGTGATGACCGACGTCGTGAACGCGTCGGACTCCTGGAAGCCGACGGCCTGCCACAGCGTCGTGGAGTAGTAGAAGATCACGTTGATGCCGACGCCCTGCTGCAGGACCGACAGCAGGATCCCGACCCAGACGACGGGCAGCAGCCCGAACCGGGGCCCGCGCAGGTCGCGCAGGCTCGGGTCGTGCTCGCGGCGCATCGAGTTGCGGATCTCGGTGACCTTGCGCTGCGCCGCCTCCAGGCTGCGGGTGCCGAGGACCTCGCGCAGCACCTCACCGGCGCGCTGGGTCTGCCCCTTGGCGATGAGGTAGCGGGGGGACTCGGGGACCTGCAGGGCCAGCAGCGCCCAGATCACCGACGGGACGACGCCCACGACGAACATCCACCGCCACGCCTCCCAGCCCAGCCAGGTGGTGTTGGCGGCGCTGCCGGCCGTGTTGGCGATGAAGGCGTCCGACAGCAGCGCGGCGAAGATGCCGATGGTGATGGCCAGCTGCTGCAGGGAGGCGAGGCGGCCGCGGATGTAGGCCGGGGCCACCTCGGCGATGTAGGTGGGGGCGATGACCGAGGCCACCCCGACGCCCACGCCGCCGACCACGCGCCACAAGATGAGGTCCCAGACGCTGAAGGCGAACGCCGACCCGACGGCCCCGATCGCGAAGAGGGCGCCGCCGACGACCATGACGGCCTTGCGCCCGAAGCGGTCGGCGATGCGCCCGGCGAACCACGCCCCGACGGCCGCGCCGAGCAGGGCGCAGGAGACCGCGAACCCGGACAGCCCCTTGGACAGGGCGAACTGGTCGGTGACGGCGTCGACCGCGCCGTTGACGACGGAGGTGTCGAACCCGAAGAGGAACCCGCCGATGGCGGCGACGATCGAGATGAGCACCACCTTCGTCGTGGTGCGCTTCTCGTCCTCGGCGTCGTGCGCCTGGTCGTGTGCTCTCTCCGAGCTCATCGGGCCCTCCTGCTGGTGCGGTGGTGCCCCGGTGCCGGAGCCCGTACCCGATGGTCCGCTCGTGCCGCGATCACCGCACCCCGAGCACCTGACCCTGACCGGGCCACCCTGCCCGCGGAAGGGGGGCGGGTGGGCTCAGGCGTCCTCGCCACGCGCCGTGGCGAGGTCGTGCGCGGCCAGGTCGACGGCCTCCTCGGCGCGCCGGGCGGCGTCGACGAGCCCGGCCAGGGCCGAGCCGTCCGGCAGGCGCGCGGTGCGCCCGGCGTAGGCCCTGGACAGCGAGCGCGCCTCGGTGGCCAGCTCGGCCAGCACCGCGGCGGCCTCCTCGCGGGCGCGGCGCAGCGCGTCCTCCTGGGCGGCGGTGTCCTCGCGGTCGTGGCGCACGGGGCCATCCTGCCGGACCCGTCCCGCTAGGGTCGGCCCCGTGACTGACACCAACGTCCAGCGGACCCTCGTCCTGGTCAAGCCCGACGGCGTGCGCCGCAACCTCTCCGGTGAGGTGCTGCGGCGCATCGAGGCCAAGGGCTACACCCTCGTGGCGCTCGAGCTGCGCTCGGCGACGCGCGAGCTGCTCGCCGGCCACTACGCCGAGCACGAGGGCAAGCCGTTCTACGAGCCGCTCGTGGAGTTCATGCTGTCCGGGCCCGTGCTGGCCGCCGTGGTCGAGGGCCACCGCGTCATCGAGGGCTTCCGGTCCCTGGCCGGCACGACCGACCCGACGACGGCGGCCCCCGGCACGATCCGCGGGGACCTGGGCCGCGACTGGGGCCTGAAGGTGCAGCAGAACCTCGTGCACGGCTCGGACTCCCCGGAGTCGGCCGCGCGCGAGATCGGCCTGTGGTTCCCCGGTCTCTGACCGATCAGTTCCCGCGGTCCCGGCGGTCGGTAGGGGCAGGAGGGCCGGAGCGTCGGAGCGCCGGCCCGTGAGCGACCGGGGAGCTCGTCGTGCGCATGGTCTTCATCAACCTGCCGGTGGCCGACAAGGAGGTCAGCAAGACCTTCTTCACGGCCCTCGGGTTCACGCTGAACCCGCAGTTCGAGGACGAGACCACGGCCTGCGTCGTGGTGGAGGAGAACATCGTCGTCCTCGTGCACGAACCGTCCAAGTGGCAGCAGTTCCTGCACAGCCAGGCCGCGCCGAAGGGCACGAACGAGGTCATGGTCGCGCTGTCGTGCGCCGACCGGGCCGAGTGCGACGCGCTCAAGGCCGCGGCCCTGGCCCACGGTGGCGGGGAGTACGCGCCGACGATGGACCTGGGCTGGATGTACGGCACGAGCTTCCTCGACCCCGACGGCCACGTCTGGGAGACCAGCTGGATGGACGTCGAGGCGGCGGCCGCGGCCGGCGGGATCGGCGAGCCCGCCTGAGCCGCGCGGGCCCGCCCGTCAGCGGCGGGCCCGCGGGCCCGGGCCGATGGAGGCCCGGTGCACGACGTGCGCGGGGAAGGACCGCACGCGCGCCGGCCCAGCGCCCTCCCCGTCCCCGGAGGCACCCGGACCGCTGTCCCGGCCGGTGCCGGGGTGCTGGACCTGCTCCAGCAGCAGCCGGGCGCACTCGGCCCCCACCTGCTCGATGGGCTGGCGCACGGCGGTCACGGCCGGGTCCACCAGCGGGGCCCACGGCGCGTCGTCGAAGCTGGCGAAGGACACCCGGCCCGGCAGGTCCTCACCGCGCTCGCGCAGCCGGGTCAGGACGTCCAGGGCGATGACGGCGTCGGAGGACACGACGGCCGTCGCCGGGTCCGGGCCGTCCAGGGCCCGGTCCACCAGCGCGGCCGTGGCGGCGGGGGAGTGGGCCCCGAAGAGGGTCAGGTCGGCGGGGAAGGGGACCCCGGCGTCGGCGAAGGCCAGGCGCATCCCGCGCAGGCGGTCGGCGATGGGGGAGCTGACCAGCTCCAGGTCGGGGTGGTCGAACTCCGGCTCCAGCGAGGTCAGGTAGGCGACGCGGGTGTGCCCGGCGGCCAGCAGCGCCCCGGTCAGCTCCCGCACCGCCGGGACGACGTCGACCCCCACCGACAGGGCCGGGACGTCCTCGCGGCGGCGGTCCAGCAGGACCACGGGGCGCCCGGTGGCGCAGGCCGCGCGCAGGTGGGCGGCCTCGAAGGAGGCGGCCGGGACGACGACGAGCCCGTCGACGCGCTTGTCGAGCAGCAGCCGCACCGCGTCGGCCTCGTCGGCGTGGCGCTCGGCGGTGTTGACGAGCACCACCTCGTACCCGGCGGCGTGCGCGACCTCGGAGATCGCGCGGGTGGCCAGCCCGAAGTAGCTGTTCTCGATGTCGCCCACGACCAGGCCGATGGTCCGCGAGCGGCCGGTGCCCATGCTGCGGGCCAGCTCGTTGGGCCGGTACCCCAGGGCGCGGGCGGCGGCGGTGACGCGGTCGCGCACCTCCGGGCTCACCGAGCCGTAGCCGCCGAGGGCGCGCGCGGCGGTCGCCTTGGCGACACCGGCCCGGCGGGCCACGTCGGCGGTGGTCGGCTCCCGGCGGCGGGAGGCGGGCTCGGTCATCGTCGTCCTGGGGCGCTGGGCACGGGAAAGTCTTAACACGGTGGAAACGCCAGGGGTTGACCGGTGGTCGGCGCGCCCTTTACGTTACCGGAGTTCCGCCATTGAGACCGGTCTCATACGCGGATGTTTGAGACCGGTCTCAATGCTCCCCCACCCTTCTCACGGAACGGCTGACCCATGACACGCCACACGACCCGCCGGGCCGTCCTCGCCGCCGCGCTCACCGCGGCGGGGCTCGCCGTCGGCGCCTGCAGCTCCTCCGGGACGACCTCCTCCCCGCAGGAGGACCCCTACGGCCTCATCCAGCCGGGCACGCTGCGGGTGGCCAGCATCGGCGACGCCAAGCCCTACACGTTCACCGACGCCCAGGGGGAGTTCACCGGGTTCGACGTCGAGCTGTTCCGCGACGTCGCCCGGCGCATGGGCATCACCGACGTCACCTTCACCGGCCAGGACTTCACCGCCATCCTGCCCGGCGTGGCCAACGGCCAGTTCGACGCCGGCGTGGCCGCCATCGGCATCACCGACCAGCGCAGGCAGACCGTCGACTTCAGCGACGGCTACCTCGCCGGCTACCTCACCGTCCTCACCACGCCCACCTCCGGCGTCACCTCGGCGGCGTCGCTGGCCGGCAAGCGCCTCGGCGTCGTCCAGGGCACCCTGCAGGACGCCTACGCCGCCAAGAACTTCCCCGACGCCGACCTCGTCCGGTTCCCGGACAACAACGCCGCCGTCTCCGCCCTCAACGGCGGCAGCGTCGACGCGCACTTCCTCGACTACGAGGCCGCGAAGTCCTACGTGCAGCAGTTCGGCCTCGTCGACGCCGAGGACATCCCCAGCTTCGACGCCCCCGCCGGGTTCGCCATCGCCAAGGGCAAGACCGCCCTGCGCGACGCGCTGGACGAGAACCTGCACGCGGCCATGGAGGACGGCACCTGGAAGCGGCTGTACGAGAAGTGGTTCCCCGGCTCGCCGATGCCCGAGCAGTACCTGCCCAGCGCCGAGCGGACCGGGACACCCAGCCCCTCCGGCACGCCCGCGGCGTCCTGACGGGAGCGACGTCGTGACCTGGTTCGAGACCATCTCCCGGACGTTCCTGGACGGTCAGGCGATGCTGGCGGTCCTGCCGCAGCTGCTCGCCACCGGCCTGAGGAACACCCTGGTCATCTCGCTGGCCGCCACCGTCATCGGCACCGTGCTCGCGATGGTCGTGGCCCTCATGGGGATCTCGACGTCGCGCTGGCTGCGCGTGCCGGCCCGCATCTACACCGACGTGTTCCGCGGCCTGCCGGCCATCCTCACCATCCTGCTCATCGGCCAGGGTTTCGCCCGGTTCAGCCAGTCGGTGTTCGGGCCCTCGCCCTACCCGCTGGGCATCATCGCCCTGGCCCTCATCTCCAGCGCCTACCTCGGGGAGATCTTCCGCGCCGGCATCCAGGCCGTCGACCGCGGCCAGCTGGAGGCCTGCCGCGCACTGGGCATGAGCTACGGCCGCGCCATGCGGCTCGTCGTCGTCCCGCAGGGGGTGCGGCGGGTGCTGCCGGCCCTGGTGAACCAGTTCATCGCCATCGTCAAGGACTCCAGCCTCGTGTACTTCCTGGGGCTGCTGACCTCCGAGCGCGAACTGTTCCGCGTCGGGCAGGACGCCGCCGTGCTGTCCGGGAACCTGTCCCCGCTGGTGCTGGCCGGGGTGTTCTACCTCGTCGTCACCGTTCCGCTGACCCACGTGGTCAACGTCGTCGACGCCCGGTTCCGCACCGGCCGCCGCGTCCCCACACCGCCCAAGAGCGGGCTCGACGAGGTCGCCGAACTCGCGCCCTCCGCGCCCGCCGGACCCCGCGGGAGCAGCCTGTGAGATCCACCGCCGAGAACCCCACCGCCCAGAACCCCACCGCCGAGGACCCCACCGCCGGAGGAACCGTCGTGCAGGAGGCCGTCGCGCCCGCACCCGCCTACGCCGGGTCCGCCCTGGACCTGCGGGACGTCCGGCTGTCCTACGGCCCCGTCGAGGTCGTGCGCGGGGTGACGTTCTCCGTCCCCGCCGGCAGCACCACCTGCGTCATCGGCCCCTCCGGCTCGGGCAAGTCGACCCTGCTGCGCGGGATCAACCGGCTGCACGAACCCAGCGGCGGCGACGTCCTGCTCGCCGGCACCAGCACCCGGGGCCAGCACCCCGACCGGCTGCGCCGGCGCATCGGCATGGTGTTCCAGCACTTCAACCTCTTCCCCGACCACACCGCGCTGGAGAACGTCGCGCTCGCCCCCCGCACCGTCGCGGGCGTCCCGCGGGCCGAGGCCCTGCGCCGCGCCCACGCCCGCCTCGCCGAGGTGGGGCTGGCCGAGCGCACCGACCACCGGCCCCGGGACCTGTCCGGCGGCCAGCAGCAGCGCGTCGCCATCGCCCGCGCGCTGGCCATGGACCCCGAGGTCATGCTCTTCGACGAGGTGACCAGCGCCCTGGACCCCGAACTGGTCAAGGGCGTCCTGAACCTCATGGCGACCCTGGGCCGGCAGGGCATGACGATGGTCGTCGTGACCCACGAGATGGGGTTCGCCCGCCGCGTCGCCGACCAGGTCGTCTTCATGGACGAGGGCCGCGTCGTCGAGGCCGGCCCGCCCGCGCAGCTGTTCGAGCAGCCCCGCAGCGAGCGCCTGCGCCGCTTCCTGGCGGAGGTCCTGTGAGCGCCCCGCGCCCCCTGCGCACCGCCGTCGTCGGCTGGGGCACCGCCGGGGCGGTGTTCCACGGCCCGCTGCTGGCCGCCGACCCCGAGTTCACCGTCGACGTCGTCGTCACCCGCGACCCCGCCCGCGCGGCCGCCGCCCGCGCGGCGCTGCCCGGGGTGGCCGTGGTCACCTCGCCCGGGGAGGTCCTGGCCCGCCGCGACGAGCTCGACCTCGTCGTCGCCTCCCCGCCGGCCACCCACGTCGACCTGGCCACCCGCACGCTCCAGGCCGGGCTGGCGACGGTCGTCGACAAGCCGCTGGCCGTCGACGCGGCCGGCGCGCGCAAGCTGCTCGACGTGGCCGCCGCCACCCGCACCCCGTTGACGGTGTTCCAGAACCGCCGCTGGGACGGGGACTTCCTGACCCTGCGCCGGCTGCTCGCCGAGGGCACCCTGGGACGGGTGCACCGCTTCGCCTCGCGCTTCACGTGGTGGGAACCGGCCGGCGGCAAGGCGTGGAAGATGGATGCCCCCGTCGCCGACGGCGGCGGGATCCTCGCCGACCTCGGCACCCACCTCGTCGACCAGGCCCTGCAGCTGTTCGGCCCCGTCGACTCCGTCACCGCCGAGCTCGACCGGCGCCGCCCCGGCCCCGGCCCCGAGGACGACGCCTTCGTCGCCCTGCACCACCGCAGCGGGGTCCGCTCGCACCTGTGGATGAGTGCCGTCGCCGCGCTGCCGGGCCCGCGGTTCCACGTGCTGGGCGAGCGCGGCGCCTTCGCCGTCGACGGCCTGGACCCGCAGGAGGCGCAGCTGGCCGCCGGGCTCGGCCCCGGGTCGGCCGGGTACGGGGTGCGCACCGCCCCGGCCCGCGGCGGGACCGTCGACGCCCCGGCCGAGGTCCCGGTGGCACCCGGTGACTACGCCGCCTTCTACCGCGGGCTGGCCGGCGCCCTGCTGCGCGGCGGACCGCTGCCGGTCGAGGCCGCCGACGCCGTCGCCGTCCTGGACGTCCTGGACCGGGTCCGCGCGGCCGCCTGAGCCCGCACCCGCCGAACCCCGCCAACCCCGCTCCACGATCGGAAGAGAGAACCATGAGCACCTCCACCGCCCGGGTCGTCGTCGTCGGCGCCGGCATCCTCGGCGCCTCCACGGCCGCCCACCTGGCCCGCGCCGGGGCGTCGGTCGACCTCGTCACCGAGGCCGACGTCGCCTCCGGGGCCAGCGGCCGGTCGCTGTCCTGGCTGAACTCCGCCGGGGCCCGCAGCGACGCCTACCACCTGCTGCGCACCGTCGGCATCGACCGCTGGCACACCTTCGCCGCCCGCCGCGCCGGCCGCGCGGACGTGGCGCAGGGCGTGCGCTTCGACGGCGGCCTGACGTGGGCGGCGCCGGGGGAGAGCCACCGCGACCGGCACGCCCACGAGCTCGCCATCGGCTACGACTCGCTCTGGCTGGCCCCCGACGAGGTCGCCGCCTGGACCCCCGGCGTCGACCCGTCCGCCGTGGCCGCCGAGGGCGCGGTCTTCAACCCCGGTGAGGGCTGGGTGGACCTGCCGCTGGCCGCCGGGGTGCTCCTGGAGGAGTTCGACGCCGCCGGCGGCCGCCTGCACACCGGCACCGGCCGCGCCCACCCCGTCGTCGAGGGCGGCCGCGTCACCGGCGTCACGACGGACTCGGGGGCCACCTTCGCCGCCGACGCCGTCGTGCTGGCCACCGGCCCGTGGGTCCCGCGCGACCTGGCCGAGCTCGGCCTCAGCGTCCCCGACGACTCCCCGGTCTCGCTGCTGCTGCGCACCAAGCCCGTCGAGGTGGCGCTGCGCGCGGTCCTGAACACCCCCCGCGTCGCGGTGCGCCCGGCCCCCGGCGGGGTGCTGGTGCTGGACTCGGCGTGGTCGGAGGAGGAGGTCGTGATCCACGGCGAGGGCGACTACGAGGTCAAGGACAGCACGCTGGAGGGCCTGCTGGCCGAGGCCTCGGCCGTCCTGGCCGGGAACCCGCAGCTGGCGCTCGACGGCTACGGCGTGGGCCGCAAGCCCATCCCGGGCGACGGCGAGCCCGTCGCCGGGGCCGTGGACGGCGTGGCGGGCCTGCACGTCCTGTTCACCCACAGCGGCGCCACCCTGGGCCTGGTCCTGGGCGAGTTCACCGCCCGCGAGGTCCTCACCGGGCAGCCGAACCCGCTGCTGGCGGCCTTCCGCCCCGGCCGCTTCGCCGCCTCCTGACCCCCGACTCCTGAACCCCGCCCCCTGACCCCGGGTCCGCCCCACCCCCTCCGTGATCAAGCACTTGTGGACAGGAGTGCTCGATCACGGAGGGGGTGGGGCGGGGCCGCGCCGGGAGGGGTCAGGGAGTCAGCGGGAGCCCACGTACTGCGCCCAGGCCGTCTCGACCGCGGCCAGCGCCGTCTCGTCCTGCAGCGACGTGACGTCGCCGCCGCCGCGGCCGGCGGTCAGGTCGGCCATCAGCCGGCGCATGATCTTGCCCGACCGGGTCTTGGGCAGGTCCGGCACGACGACGACGTCACGGGGTTTGGCCACCGGCCCGATCTGGTGCGCGACGTGCGCGCGCAGCTCCTCGGCGAGGTCCCCGTCGGTCCCCTCGCCGCGCGTGATGACGAACGCGACGATCCGCTGGCCCGTGGTGTCGTCCGGGGCGCCGACGACGGCGGCCTCGGCGACCCGCGGGTGGGAGACCAGCGCCGACTCCAGCTCGATGCTGGACAGGCGGTGCCCGGAGACGTTCAGCACGTCGTCGATCCGGCCGCCGATCCAGATGTACCCGTCGGCGTCCTTCGTCGCGGCGTCCCCGGCCAGGTAGTAGCCCTGCGCCGCGTACGGTTCCCAGTAGCTCTTCACGAAGCGCGCGTGGTCGCGCCACACCGTCCGCGCCATGCCGGGCCAGGGCTTGGTGATGACGATGACGCCCGTCTCACCCGGTGCCGTCTCGTTCCCGGCCTCGTCCACGACGGTCGCCGACAACCCCGGCAGCGGGACCGTCCCCGACCCCGGTTTCAGGGGCGTGACCCCGGGCAGGGGCGCGACGACGGCGGCGCCGGTCTCGGACTGCCACCAGGTGTCCACGATGGGGCAGCGCCCGCCGCCGACGTTGCGGTGCAGCCACAACCACGCCTCGGGGTTGATGGCCTCACCCACCGACCCCAGCAGCCGCAGCGAGGACAGGTCGAAGCGGGCGGGCAGTTCCGGCCCGTGCTTCATGAACGTCCGCACCAGGGTCGGGGCCGTGTAGTAGATCGTCACGCCGTACTTCTCGATGACCTCGAAGTGCCGGCCCGGGTGGGGGGTCAGCGGGGACCCCTCGTAGATCACCTGCGTCACGCCGTTGGACAGCGGCCCGTACATCTCGTACGAGTGCGCCGTCACCCACGCCAGGTCCGCCTGGCACCAGTAGACGTCGTCGTCCTTGACGTCGAACACGGCCCAGTGCGACCACGACGTGTGGGTCAGGTACCCGCCGCTGGTGTGGACCAGGCCCTTGGGCCTGCCGGTCGTGCCGGACGTGTAGATGATGAACAGCGGGTTCTCGGCGTCGAAGCTCGGGGCGGTGTGCTCGACGGGCTGGCGGTCGACCAGCTCGTGCCACCACACGTCGCGGCCCGGCGTCCAGGGCACGTCCGGGGTCTGCTCGCCCGTGCGGCGCAGGACCAGGACGTGCTCGACGTGGGACAGCCCCTCCACGGCGGCGTCCGCGGCGCCCTTCACCGCGACGGCCGTGCCCCGCCGGAACTGCCCGTCGGTGCAGATCAGCAGCTTCGCCCCGGTGTCCTCGACGCGGAACCGCAGCGCCTCGGCCGAGAAGCCGCCGAAGACCAGCGAGACGACGGCGCCGATGCGCGCGCAGGCCATGGTCGCGACGATCGTCTCGGGCAGCACGGGCAGGTAGAGCACGACCCGGTCGCCGTGCCCGACGCCCAGCTCCTCCAGGGCGTTGGCCAGGCGGCAGACCTCGTCCTGCAGCTGCGCGTAGGTGATCGTGCGGGAGTCGCCCGGCTCGCCCTCCCAGTGCAGCGCCACCTTGTCCCCGCGCCCGGCCGCGACGTGCCGGTCGACGCAGTTGACCGCGACGTTGAGCCTGCCGCCGGTGAACCACTGCGCCGTCGGCAGCGTCGAGCCGTCGAAGACGGTGTGGAACGGCTCGTCCCACTGCAGCCGGCGGGCCTGCTCGGCCCAGAACGCCTCCGGGTCGGCCGCGGCGCGGGCGTGCTCACCGGCGCCGACGTTGGCCTGGGCGGTGAACTCCGGCGAGGGGGCGAAGACGAGCTCGTCGGGCGTGGTGGTCACAGGCGGCGTCCTCACGGGCTGGGGGGTGGGGAGCGACCGGCCAGCGGCCGGCTTGGTCGCCAGGGTAGCCGCGCCGTAGCCTGCCCCCGTGGAGACCACCGGTACGAGCGCCCGCTCGTTCTTCGCCGTGCAGCGTCGCCACGTGGACCTCTGCCGCACGCGCTCCGCGGTCTGTCGCTGACCCTCGATCTCCCGCGCCGGGAACACCCCGGCGCCACCGGGCGCTGCACCGTGCGACCCGGCAGGTCCTGAGCGCCCCGAGGGGGTCCCACCCGTGTCCGAACCGCTGCGCCACCCCGTGCGCCTGGGCGTCGAGCTCGACGCCGCCGGTCGCCACCCCGCCGCCTGGCGGCTGCCCGGCGCCCGCCCCGCCGAGCTGTTCACCGCCGCCCACTGGCGCCGCCTGGCCGCCACCGTCGACGCCGCCGACCTCGACCTGCTCGTCGTGCCGGACTCCTTCCGCCTGGGCTCGGCCGACGAGCGGGACCAGCGCGGGCGCCTCGACGCCGTCGCGGTCGCGGCCAACCTCGCGCCGCTGACCCGGCGGACCGGCCTGGTCCCGGTGGTGACGACCACCCACACCGAGCCGTTCCACACCCAGAAGGCGGTCGCGACGCTGGACTTCACCAGCCGCGGGCGCGCGGGCTGGCAGGTCGAGGTCTCGGCCACGCCCGCCGAGGCGGACCTGTTCGGCCGCAAGGCGGCCGCCCCGGCGCAGGAGCTGTGGGCCGAGGCCGCCGAGACCGTCGACGTCGTCCGGCTGCTGTGGGACTCCTGGGAGGACGACGCCGTCGTCAAGGACCTGGCCACGGGCCGGTTCGTCGACCGCGACAAGCTGCACTACGTCGACTTCACCGGCGAGCACTTCTCCGTCAAGGGGCCCTCGATCACCCCGCGCTCCCCGCAGGGCCAGCCGCTCGTCGTGGTCCCCGTGCGCGACGAGCCCTCGCTGGCCGTCGCCGCCGCCCACGCCGACCTCGCCCGGCTGGAGGCCCCCGACGCGACGGTCGCGGCCCGGCGGGCGGCCCGCCTGGGGACCACGACCCTGCTCGACGTCGAGGTGCTGCTGCGCCGCGACGCCTCGCAGGCGCAGGAGGTCGCGGCCCACCTCGACGAGCTGAGCCCCGGCCACGGGCCCCGCACGCTGCGCCACGTGGGGACCCCGGCGTCGCTGGTGGAGCTGCTGCACGACCTGCCCGCGGGCCTCGACGGCGCCGTCCTCGTCCCGCTGGACCTGCCCGCCACCCTCGAGCTCGTCGCCTCCGACGTCGTCCCGCACCTGGGTCGCCCGCCGGCGGCGGGCACCACCCTGCGCGACCGCTTCGGCCTGACCCGACCCGCCAGCCGCTACGCCGTGGGAGGCACCCGATGAGCAAGCGCCAGGTCCACCTCGGGGCCCACTTCCCCGGCGTCAACAACACCACCGTCTGGCGCGACCCCCGCGCCGGCAGCCAGGTCGACTTCTCCTCCTTCGAGCACCTGGCCCGCACCGCCGAGCGCGGGCTCATGGACTTCTTCTTCCTCGCCGAGGGGCTGCGGCTGCGCGAGCAGCGCGGGAAGATCCACGACCTGGACGTCGTGGGCCGCCCCGACACCCTCACGGTGCTGAACTCCCTCGCCTCGGTCACGACGCACCTGGGGCTGGCCGGCACCATCAACGCCACGTTCAACGAGGCCGCCGAGGTCGCCCGGCAGTTCGCCTCCCTGGATCACCTCTCCGGGGGCCGGGCGGCGTGGAACGTCGTCACCAGCTCCGACGCGTTCACGGGCGAGAACTTCCGCCGCGGCGGGTACCTCGCCCACGCCGACCGCTACGTGCGCGCCCGCGAGGTGCTCGACGTGGCCCGGGCGTTCTGGGACTCCTGGGGCGCCGACGCCCTCGTCGCCGACCCCACGACGGGGGTGTTCGCGCGCGGGATCGGCGAGGTCGAGCACCACGGCCCGCAGTTCGACGTGCGCGGCCCGGGTCTGCTGCCGCGCAGCCCGCAGGGGCACCCCGTGCTGTTCCAGGCCGGCGACTCCGACGCCGGCCGCGAGTTCGGCGCCACGTACGCCGACGCCATCTTCACCATGCACGGGACCCTGGAGGCCGGTGTCGCGTTCACCGCCGACATGCGCTCGCGGGCCGTGCGCAACGGCCGCTCCGGGGACGACCTGCGGATCCTGCCGGGGGCGACGTTCGTCCTGGGCGACACGCTGGAGGAGGCGAAGGAGAACGCCCGGGAGATCCGGTTCCTGCAGGTCGGGCCCGAGCAGGCCGTCGCGTTCCTGGAGCAGGTCTGGGGCCGGGACCTCACCGGTTTCGACCCCTCCGGCCCGCTGCCGGACTTCGAGCCCGAGGTCGCCTCCGACATCGCCCAGGGCCGCACCCGCATGACGAAGGACCCGCGCGAGACCGCCCGCACCTGGCGGCAGCTGGCCGAGGCCAACGGCTGGAACGCGCGCGAGCTCGTCGTGGAGGTCACCGGCCGCCAGCAGTTCGTCGGGACGCCCGGGCAGGTCGCCGCCGAGATCGACGCCTACGTGCAGGCCGACGCCTGCGACGGGTTCATCCTCGTCCCGCACCTCACCCCGACCGGCCTCGACGAGTTCGTCGAGAAGGTCGTCCCGCTGCTGCAGGAACGCGGCAGCTACCGCACCGAGTACACCGGGCAGACGCTGCGCGACCACCTCGGCCTGTCCCACCCGCACGCCGTCCCGTCCGTCCGCGCCACCGCCTGAGGGGAACACCGTGACCACCACGACCGGCACCACCGCCCGGGAGACCGCCCGCGCCGAGTTCGACGCCTGGCGCGCCGCGCGCACCGCCGAGCTGTCCAAGCCCCACGGCTGGCTGAGCCTGACCAGCCTGCACTGGCTCGTGGGGGACCCCGCTCCCGTCGAGGGCCTCCCGGGCACCTGGGGGTCGGTCCCCGGTGGTGTCGTCGTGACCGCCGCCGCGGCCGACGGGGTCGTCGTGGAGGGTTCCCCCGTCGAGGGCACCGTGACGGTCCCGACCGTCGAGGGCGCGCCCGGCAGGCTCGTCGAGGTCGGCGACCTGCGCGTGGAGGTCATCCAGCGCACCGGGTCGCACGCCCTGCGCGTGCGCGACCCGCAGGCCCCCGCGCTGGCCGCCTTCACGGGCGTGCCGGTCTTCGACTTCTCCGACGACTACGTCCTGGACGCCGAGTTCGAGCCGTTCGAGTCCTCCCGCGCCGCCGTGGTGGGTGCGGTCAAGGACGGGCTGGAGCACCACTACGAGGCCGTCGGCGTCGTGCGGTTCGAGCTCGACGGCCCGCAGCAGCTCACCGTCTTCCGCGGCGGTACCGTGCTGTTCACGGACGCCACCAGCGGCGTCACGACGACCGGCACGACCCGGTCGGTGAAGGTCCCCGAGACCCCCGGGCGCTTCGTCCTGGACCTCAACCGCACGCAGAACCTGCCGTGCGCCTTCACCGACCACGCCACCTGCCCGATCCCGCCCGCCGAGAACCGGCTGACCGTCCCCGTGGCCGCGGGGGAGAAGGACCCCCGTTGACCCCTGCCGACCCCGCCGTCCTCGCCGGTTTCTCCGACGTCGAGCTCGCCGCCCTGCGCGCCGACTTCCCCATCCTGGGGCGCTCGACGCGCTCGGGGAAGCCGCTGGTGTACCTGGACTCGGGGGCGACCTCGCAGAAGCCGCTCGCCGTCCTCGACGCCGAGCGGGCCTTCTACACGCAGCGCAACGCGGCGGTCCACCGCGGCGCGCACCAGCTCGCGGAGGAGGCGACCGACGACTTCGAGGCCGCCCGCGCCGCGATCGCCGCGTTCGTGGGCGCCCCGGCGCAGGAGGTCGTGTTCACGAAGAACGCCACCGAGTCGCTCAACCTCGTCGCGCACGCCTTCAGCACGACCACCGCCTACGCCGCCCGGGGCTCGGCCCCCGGCGGCCAGGTCGTCGACCCGCGGTTCGTCCTGGCCGAGGGCGACGAGGTCCTGGTCACCGAGGCCGAGCACCACGCCAACCTCGTGCCGTGGCAGGAGCTGTGCGCGCGCACCGGCGCGGTCCTGCGGTGGGTCCCCGTCACCGACTCCGGCGTCCTGGACCTGTCGACGCTGCCCGCGCTCGTCACCGACCGCACGAAGGTCGTCGCCTTCGCCCACGCCTCCAACGTCCTGGGCGGGATCGCCCCCGTCGAGGCGGTCGTGGCCGCGGCGAAGGCCGTCGGGGCGCTCGTCGTCCTCGACGCGTGCCAGTCCGTGCCGCACCTGCCCGTCGACCTGCCCGCCCTCGGCGTCGACCTCGCCGCGTTCTCCGGGCACAAGATGCTCGGCCCGTCGGGCATCGGCGTCCTGTGGGGGCGCTCGGAGCTCCTCGACGCGATGCCGCCGTTCCTCACGGGCGGCTCGATGATCGAGCTCGTCCGGATGGAGCGCTCGACGTTCGCGCCGGCGCCGCAGAAGTTCGAGGCCGGTGTCCCGATGACGGCGCAGGCCGTGGGGCTGCACGCCGCCGTCGACTACCTGCGCGGGCTCGGGCCCGACGGCACGGGCATGGCCCGCGTCGAGGCCCACGAGCGGTCGCTGACGGAACTGCTGCTCGCCGAGCTGGCGCAGCTGCCGTGGGTGCGGGTCCTGGGGCCCCTGGAGGCCACCGACCGCGTGGGGCTGGTGTCCTTCACGGTCGACGACGTCCACGCCCACGACGTCGGCCAGCTGCTCGACGACGAGGGCGTCGCGGTCCGCGTCGGGCACCACTGCGCGTGGCCGCTGCACCGCCGCTTCGGGGTCGCGGCCACGACCCGGGTGAGCTTCGGCCCCTACAACCAGCCCTCCGACGTCGACGCCGTGCTGCGCGGTCTGCACCGCGTCCGCGCCCTGTTCGCGTGAGAGCCTGAACGGCGTGGACCTGTACCAGCAGTTGATCATCGAGCACTCCAAGCGCCCGCACGGCGAGGGGCTGCGCGCACCGTTCGGCGCGCAGTCGCACCACGTGAACCCCACGTGCGGTGACGAGATCACGTTGCGGGTCCGGGTCGACGGCGGGTCGGTCACCGACGTCTCCTACGACGCGCTGGGGTGCTCCATCAGCCGCGCGTCGGCGTCGGTGCTGCACGACCTCGTCGTCGGCCGGTCCGTCCCGGAGGTCGGCGACCTGCGCGATGCGGTGCAGCACATGCTCACCAGCCGCGGTGAGGACCCCGGCGACGAGGAGGTGCTCGGGGACGCCGTCGCCTTCGCGGGCGTCGCGAAGTACCCCGCGCGCGTGAAGTGCGCCCTGCTGAGCTGGTCGGCGCTGGCCGACGCGCTGCTGCGGACCGCCCCGGCCTGAACCCCGGCGCCGGGCCTCAGCCCGCCGCGGCCGGGACGCGCGCGGGGGGCGGCCCGCTGGAGTCGCGCACGACGAGCTCGGTGGCCAGCTCGACGTGGTGCGGCTCGACGGTCTCGCCGTCGACCAGGCGCAGCAGCATCTGCAGGGCGTAGCGGCCCATGTCCTGCAGCGGCGTGTGGACGGTCGTCAGGGCCGGGGTGACCCACGGCGCCAGGTAGGTGTTGTCGAAACCCACCACCGACAGGTCCTCGGGCACCCGCAGCCCGCGCCGGTGGGCGGCCTGCACGACCCCGAAGGCGCACACGTCGGTGACGGCGAAGACCGCCGTGGGCGGGTCGTCGGCGGCCAGCAGGCCGGTGGCCAGCTCCAGGCCCGCCTCGAACCCGAACCCGCCGTCGACGACCAGCCGGGGGTCGACGGGCAGCCCGGCGTTCTCCATGGCCGCCCGGTAGCCGTGCAGCCGGGCCTGGCTGATCGCGGCGCGCGCGGGCCCGCCCAGGTGGGCGATGCGGCGGTGGCCCAGCCCGATGAGGTGCTCGGTGGCGCTCAGGCCGCCGGTCCAGTTCGTGGCCCCGACGCTGGCCACGCTGGCCTGCGGCGTGTGCACGGGGTCGACGACGACCAGCGGCAGGCCGACCTCGGAGAAGCCCGACGTCTGCTGGGCCGTGAGGTCGGAGGTCACCACGAGGACCCCGTCGCGGCCGGCCCGCAGCAGCCGCTGGGCCCACGCCGCGCCGTCGGTGCCGGAGGAGCCGTCCGAGAAGCGGCCGACGACGACGTCCGCGTCGGCGGCCGCACCGGCGTCGGTGACGCCGCGGATGAGCTCGGTGGCGTAGGGGCTCATGAAGTCGTCGAAGATCAGGCCGATCGTGCGGTGCGGCCCGGCGGGTCCGTTCCTCGCCGGCCGCTGCCGGGTGGCCGGCAGGTAGTCGTGCTCGGCCAGCAGGCGCTGGACGTGCGCGCGCGTCTGCGCACCCACGTCGTCGCGCCCGTTGAGCACCTTGGACACGGTCGCCGCGGACACCCCCGCCGCCGAGGCGATGGCGCTCAGCGTGGGGCGTCGGCGCCCTGCTGCATCGGTCACGGAACCCCCTCGGGCGCTGCGGGAGCCGGGTGCCCCCTGCGGGGATCATCCCAGCCCGCCGGTGGGCCGGGGACCGGCGCGAGCCGTCCTGCCCCGTGTTCGGGAGGACGGCGATCCCTGCTTTGCGAAACCTGAGCATAGGTTGCGAAAGGCCTCTTGTCGCTGTCTTCCCACTGATTTCGGAGGGGGAGTTGCCCCCTTGACGGTTTCGGCGGGCCAGGTCTAGCGTCGGGTCTCGCCGGACTTGCGAAACTTTGCGAAGACGCCGCAGTCCCGCGACGGTGACCCGATCCGTCCGACTCAGCCCGCCCCATCCAGCACGCACCGGCTCGCACCGCCGGTGCCCGGCCCGGCACGTGGACGTGCCGGGCACCCCACTCCGATGGAGGACCCCGTGCACGAGACCCCGGCCGCCCCCCGCACCCGCCTCACCCGCCGCAGCGTCCTGGCGCTGGGCGCCGCCGCGGGCGCCGCCCCCGCCCTGGCGGCCTGCGGCTCGAACGACAGCGCCGGCGGGGGAGGGGACGTCACCCTCGGCCTGTGGACCTGGGCCTCGGAGTTCGAGGACGCCTTCGCCGCCGCCGCCGACGAGTACCACCAGCTGCACCCGAACGTCACCGTGAAGCCCCGCTACTGGAGCTTCGCCAACTACGCCCCCTCGCTGCAGGCCGCGCTGGCGGCCAAGGAGGAGGGCGACATCTTCATGCCGCTGGTCTCCACGCTGGCGCTGGCCCAGGCCGAGCGCACCGTCGACCTGCGCAAGGCCCTCGGCGCGGACTTCCTCGAGGGGTTCTTCCCCTCCACCAACGAGGAGAACGTCTACCAGGACGGCCAGTACGCCGTCGGCTGGGCCGCCCAGACCTTCGGCCTGTTCCACAACACGACGATCATGGCGCAGCTGGGGCTCACGCCCCCCGAGACCTGGGACGACCTGGCGGCCATGGCCCCGCAGATCAACGCCGCCGGCCTGGTCCCCATGTCCATCCAGGGCAACCCCTCGAACCAGCTGTCCGACTTCATGCTGCCGATCATCACGCAGATCACCGACGACCCCCAGGTCGTGCTGGACCTCGACACCCACGAGGAGAAGGGCGTCAGCTGGGACAGCGAACCGGTCGTGCAGGCGCTGACGATCGTCAAGCAGCTGACCGACGCCGGGGTGTTCTCCTCCGGGGTCCTGGCCACCGACAGCGACACCGCGAACAGCACGTTCACCAGCGGCAAGGCCGCGATGCTGTTCACCGGGTCGTTCTTCCCGCCGTCCCTGCAGACCACCGCGCCGCCGGAGTTCCTCACCCAGTACGGCATCGCCAAGACGCCGACCGTGCAGCCGGGCGGCAAGCACTGGTGCGCCAACCAGGCCGGCTACACCTGGGCGGTCAGCTCCGGCTCGAAGAACCAGGACGCCGCCGTCGACTTCCTCAAGTACCTCTACGACCCGCAGCGGTACCTGAAGATGATGAACGACACCTTCTCCATGCCCAGCACGAAGGCGGCCGCCGACGGGGTCACCAGCTCGGACATCAAGACCATGACGTCCTGGCTGCTCGACGGCGAGGGCGCCCCGCACATCATGTTCGGCAAGGGGACGCTCGACTCGGTCACCAACGGCGTCGTCTCGGTGATCAACGGTTCCGCGACCCCGGCGCAGGCGGCCAAGGCCATCGAGGCGGCCGTGGTCCAGGCCCGGAAGATCTGAGGCGCCCGTGGCGACCACCACCTCCGCGAAGGCGCCCACCGCGGCGCCGGGCCGGGGCCGCCGGCCACGGCCCCTCACCGGCTGGTCCAACCCGACGGGTCTGCTGTTCACCGCCCCCGCCGTCGTGTTCTTCGGCGTCTTCATCGCCTACCCCGTGCTGCGCACGTTCTGGCTGTCGCTGACCACCTCCGACGGTTTCGGCGGCTCCTCCTTCGCCGGCCTGCACAACTACGGGGTCATGCTGACCGACCCCATCTTCCGCAAGGCGGCCGTGGTCACGCTCGTGTACACCGTCGTGACCACGGTCCTGCAGACGGCGCTCGCGCTGCTGCTGGCCCTGATCGTGCACGCCGGTCCCCGCCGCAGCGCCGTCGTCTACCGGACGCTGCTGTTCCTGCCCGCAGCGGTGTCCCTCACCGTCACCGGCCTGCTGTGGCGCATCGGCCTGACGCCCGTCTTCGGGGTGTTCAACCGGGCGCTGGAGGCCGTCGGGCTCGGTGCGCTGCAGCACGAGTGGCTCGGGGACACCGCCACCGTGCTGCCGACGGTCATCGTCGTCTCGCTGTGGCAGTCCACCGGGCTGTTCATGCTGATCTTCTACGCGGCGCTCGGCAACGTCGACCCGGCCATCTCCGAGAGCGCCCGCGTCGACGGGGCCGGCCCCTTCCGGGAGGCGTGGAGCATCACCGTCCCCATGCTGCGGCCCGTCGTCGAGGTCGTCGTCATGCTCAACGTCCTCAACGGGCTGAAGGTCTTCGACCTCAACTTCGTCATGGCCAACGGCGGGCCGCTGCACGCCTCGGAGTCCCTCAGCAGCTACACGTACCTGCTGACGTTCGGCTCCTCCACCGGCGGGGTGCCCTCCTTCGCCTACGGCTCCGCCATCAGCGTCGTCGTCTTCCTCGTCGCCGGCCTGGCGACGGTCCTGCTCTACCGCTTCCGGAAGGGGGAACAGTGAGCACCTCCACCCTGCACCGGCCGCGACCGGCGACGGTGAGCACCCGGCCGCCCCGCACCGCCGGCGCCGTCGGCCGCCGCGTCCTGTGGCACGCCGTCATGGTCGTCGTCGCCGCGGCCGCCGTCGCCCCGCTGCTCTACATGCTCCTGACCTCGATCCGCCCGCAGGCCACCGCCTTCTCCGGGCCCATCGTGCCGGACGAGTTCTCCGGCGCCGGGTACGCCTTCGCGTGGAACGACCTGCAGATCTGGCGCAACTTCCTCAACAGCGTCCTCATCACCGGGGTCACCCTGGCCCTGACCATCGCGGCGGCGACCCTGGCCGGGTACGCGTTCTCCCGGATCGGTTTCACCGCGCGGAACCTGCTGTTCTTCGTCGTCACCAGCGCGCTGTTCCTGCCCGGCGTCGCGACCCTCATCCCCGTCTACCTGGAACTGCAGAGCTTCGGCCTGCTGGGCAGCCGGCTGGGCCTGATCCTGGTCTACACCGCCGGCGGGGTCTCCTTCTCGCTGTTCCTCATGCGGACGTTCTTCGACGCCCTGCCGCACGAGCTGAGCGAGGCCGCGCGGCTCGACGGGGCCAGCGAGCTGCAGATCTTCTGGCGGGTCATGCTGCCGCTGTCGGCCCCCGGGATCGCCACCGTCGCGATCTTCCAGATGATCGGCGTCTGGAACGAGCTGCTGTTCGCCAGCGCGCTGGTCTCCGACCCCGCGGCCCGGCCCATCCAGCCCGTCGCGAACTCCCTCATCGGCCAGTACGGCACGAACTGGCCCGCGCTGACCGCCACCATGACCCTCACGGCGCTGCCCATGGTCGTGGCCTACGTCGTGTTCCAGCGCTGGTTCGTCGCCGGCCTCACCGCCGGGGCGGTGAAGGCGTGAGCGCGCAGCGCGGCCGCACCGGTGGTGTCGACGTCCTCACGCCCCGACCGCTGGGCCGCACCGGGTTCGAGGTCACCGGGTTGTGCGTGGGCACCGCCGAGCTGGGCGACATGACGAACGTCTACAGCGCCGTCCCCGAGGAGCAGGCCCTGGCCACGGCCCGGCGCGCGTTCGCCGGACCCCTGACGTTCGTCGACACCTCCAACGGCTACGGCTCCTCCGAGCAGCGGCTGGGCACCGTCCTGCGCGAGCTCGGCGGCGTCCCCGAGGGGATCCTGCTGGCGACCAAGGTGGACCCCCTCGACGGCGGCCCCTTCGACGGGCCGCGGGTGCGGGCCTCGGTCGCCGAGAGCATGGAGCGGCTCGGGCTGGACCACCTGCCCCTGCTGCACCTGCACGACCCCGAGCGCATCGAGTTCGAGGCCGCCACCGCCCCCGGCGGGCCGGTCGACGTCATGCGCGAACTCGTCGCCGAGGGGCTGGTCGGGCACCTGGGCGTGGCGGGGGGGACCGTGGACCTGATGCGCCGCTTCGTCGACACCGGCGTCTTCTCGGTCGTGCTGAACCACAACCGCTGGACGCTGCTGGACCGCTCCGCCGGGCCGCTCCTGGACGACTGCGCGGCCAGCGGCACCGCCTTCCTCAACGGCGCCCCCTTCGGCGGCGGGATCCTGGCCAAGGGCCCGGCCGCGGTGCCCCGGTACTGCTACGGCCCGGCGTCCCCGGAACTGCTGCGCGCGGCCGAGCGCATCGAGGCCGCCTGCGCCCGCCACGGCGTCCCGCTGGCCGCGGCCGCGCTGCAGGACTCGTTGCGCGAACCGCGCGTCACCTCCACCGTGGTCGGGTCCTCCCGACCGGAGCGGCTGGACCAGACCCTGGCCCTGGCCGCCCACCCCGTCCCCGACGAGCTCTGGACCGAACTCGCCGACCTCGTCCCGCCGAAGGAGCACTGGCTTCCGTGACCACCCCCACCACCCCCGCGAGACCCACCACGTTCGCCGTCGTCGGCAGCGGCTGGCGCTCGGAGTTCTTCCTGCGCCTGGCCCAGGCCGCGCCCGACCGGCTGCGCGCCGTCGGCGTCGTCACCCGCAGCGCCGAGAGCGGCCAACCCCTCACCGACCGCTGGGCGGTGCCGACGGTCCGCACGGTCGACGAGCTCGTCCGCAGCGACCGCCCCGACTTCGTCATCGCCTCGGTGCCGTGGGCCCAGATGCCGATCACCGTCCGCGAGCTGGAGGCGGCCGGGATCGCCACCCTCGCCGAGACCCCGCCGGCCCCCGACCTCGACGGGCTGCGCTCGCTGTGGAACGACGTCGGCGCCGGCGGTCGCGTGCAGGTCGCCGAGCAGTACCTGCTGATGCCCGGCCACGCGGCCCGCCTGGCGCTGGTGCGGGCCGGGGTCATCGGCGAACCCACGCAGGTGCAGCTGTCCTCCACGCACATGTACCACGCGGTCTCGCTCATCCGCGGCCTGCTCGGCGTCGACATGGACGAGGTCGTCGTCAACGCCCGCAGCTTCACCGCCCCGCTCGTGGACCCGCTGAGCTTCGGCGGCTGGGACACCGACGCGACGCCGCAACCCCGCGCGAACGTCCTGGCCACCCTCGACTTCGGCGGGAGGTCCGCGCTCTACGACTTCAGCGACAACCAGTGGTGGAACCCGCTGCGGGCCCGGCGCATCGTCGTGCGCGGCTCGATCGGCGAGATCGTCGACGACGCCGTGACGCGGATGGTCGACCCCACCAGCCCGGTCACCTCGCCGCTGTCCTACCGCCGTCGCGGCGTGGACATGAACCTCGAGGGCGTCGACCTGGACACCGTGAGCTTCGACGGGCAGGTCGTGTACCGCAACGCCTGGGCCGGCACCCGGATGTCGGAGGACGACATCGCCGTGGCCCAGATCCTCGCCGACACCGGCGCCTGGGCCCGGGGGGAGGGGCCCGAGCCGTACCCGCTGGCCCAGGCCTGCCAGGACCACGCCATCGCCCTGGCCATGGGCACCTCGGCGGCCACCGGCACCGACGTGCGCGTCGCGAAGGAGGTGTGGGCCTGATGCCCCTCGTCCGCATCGACCTGCCCGACACCACCCCCGTCGAGCTGCGGCGCGCCATCGGCGACGCCGTCCACGACGGTCTGGTCGAGGGGCTGCAGATGCCCCCGCAGGACCGGTTCCAGATCCTGCGGGCCCTGCCCGCGGAGGACTTCTCCTTCGACCCGCACTTCATGGGCGGGACCCGGCGCGACGTGGTGTTCCTGCAGGTCCTCATGGTCCGCGGCTACTCCACCGAGGTGAAGAGGGCGACGTTCGCTGCGATCGCCACCCGGCTGGAGGCCGCCGGGGTCCGCCCCGACGACGTGTTCCTGGCCGTCACCGAGAACGGCGGGGAGGACTGGTACGTCGGCCGCTCGGGAGACGACTCGGGGGACGACTCGCAGGACGACGCCGATCACGACGCGGGTGGGGGTCCCACCCCGTGAGAGCGCTCGTCCTGCGCGAACCCGGCACCCGGCCGGCCGTCGAGGACGTCGACCTCGACGGCCCGGGCCCGGGGGAACTGCTCGTGCGCGTCGAGGCGGCCGGGGTGTGCCACACCGAGCTGCACTACGTCAGCGGCGACATCCCCTGCCCGCTGCCGATCGTCCTGGGCCACGAGGGCACCGGCGTCGTCGAGGAGGTCGGCCCCGGCGACGCCGGTAAACCCGACGCCCTGCGCGTCGGGCAGCGCGTCGCCTTCACCTGGCGACCGCGCTGCGGGCAGTGCGAGCCCTGCGTCACCGGCCGGCCGGTGATGTGCGTGTACGGCCGCGTGCAGGCCCGCAGCGGCGGGCTCATGGACGGCACCAGCCGCCTGCGGCGCGGCGGTGAGCGGCTGCACCACTTCCTCGGGGTGTCCTGCTTCGCCGAACGCGCCGTCGTGTCCCGGCGCGCCGTCGTCGCCCTGCCCGACGACGTCGCGCCCACCCTGGCCGCGGTCGCGGGCTGCGCCGTCGTCACCGGCGTGGGGGCGGTCGTCAACGTCGCCGCCGCCGACGGTTCCCTCGCGGGCCGCCCGCTGCTCGTCGTCGGCGCCGGCGGGGTGGGGCTGTCCGCCGTCATGGGAGCCGCCCTCGTGGGCGCCGGCCCCGTGGTCGTGGTCGACGTCGCGGCGGACAAGCTCGCGCTGGCCCGCCGGCTCGGGGCCACCCACACCGTCGACGCCTCCGGGCTCAGCCCCGCCGAGGTCGTCGAGGCCGTGCAGGAGGTGACCCGCGGCGGCGCCGACGTGGCGGTGGAGGCCGTCGGGAACCCGGCGACGCTGGCCCAGGCGTTCTCGGCCGTGCGCCCCGGCGGGACGGTCGTGGCCGTCGGCCTGTCCTCGACGACGGCCACCGTCGCCGTCCCCGTCAACGAGCTCGTGCAGCAGCAGAAGCGGCTGGTGGGCAGCCTGTACGGGTCGGCGAACCCGCCCGTCGACCTGCCCCGGCTGCTGGCCCTGCACCGCACCGGCCGGCTGCCGCTGGAGGACCTGCTGGGGGCGACGTACCCCCTGGAGCAGACCGCCGACGCCTACGACGCGCTGCGGGCCGGGGCCGTCGGCCGGGCCGTGGTCCTGCCCGGGGCCCCCGCGGCGGTGGCCGCGTGAGCGGGGTGAGCCGGTACGCCACGTACCCCAGCCTGCGCGGGCGCGGCGTGGTGGTCAGCGGCGGAGCCACCGGCCTCGGCGCGCAGTTCGTCACCGAGTTCGCCGCCCAGGGCGCGCAGGTCGCCTTCGTCGACGTGCAGGAGGAGGCCGGGCTCGCGCTGGTGGAGTCCGTCGCCGCCGCGGGCCACCCGCGGCCGCGGTTCCGGCGCACCGACGTGCGCGACCTGGAGGGCTACCAGCAGGTCCTGCGCGACCTCGCGGCCGACTTGGGGTCGGTGGGCGTCCTGGTGAACAACGCCGCCGACGACACCCGGCACGACAGCGCCGGGGTCGACCCCGCGGCCTGGGACGCCGGTCTCCGGGTGAACCTGGACCACCAGTTCTTCGCCACCCAGGCCCTGGCCCCCGCGCTGCGGGCCGCCGGCGGGGGGTCGGTGGTCAACCTGGGGTCGATCAGCACGCACGTCAAGCTGCGCGACCTCGTCGTCTACCGCACGGCCAAGGCGGCCGTGGAGGGCCTGACGCGCGCGCTCGCGCTCGAACTGGGCGCCGACGCGATCCGGGTGAACTGCGTGGTCCCCGGCTGGGTCATGACCGCCCGCCAGCTCGAGCACCACGTCGACGCGGAGGCCGAGGCCACCCTCGACCGCGAGCAGGCGCTCGCCCGCCGCGTCCTGCCCGAGGACGTGGCCCGGATGGTGCTGTGGCTGGCCGCCGACGACAGCGCCGCCTGCACCGGACAGAACTGGATCGTCGACGGAGGCTGGATGTGAACGGCACGCAGCACGAGGACCGGCAGGAGGCGCGCCCGCGGCGCAGCCGGGCCTGGTTCGGGGCCACCGGGCGCTCGGGCATGCTCTACCGCTCCTGGCTGCGCAACCAGGGGTACGGCCCGGACGTGTTCGACGGCCGGCCCGTCATCGGCATCGCCACCACCTGGTCCGAGCTGTCCCCGTGCAACGCCCACCTCGACCGCGTCGCCGAGGCCGTCAAGCGCGGGGTCTGGATGGCCGGGGGCTTCCCCCTGGTGTTCCCGGTGATGTCCACCGGGGAAACCCTCATCCGCCCCACGGCGATGCTGTACCGCAACCTCATGGCCATGCAGGCCGAGGAACTCATCCGGGGCAACCCCCTGGACGGGGTCGTCCTGCTGTCGGGCTGCGACAAGACCACCCCCGCCCTGCTCATGGGAGCGGCCAGCGTCGACCTCCCCACGATCGTGGTGACCGGCGGGCCCATGCTCAACGGCAAGTTCCGCGGCCAGGACGTCGGGTCGGGGACCCACGTGTGGCGCTTCGAGGCCGAGATGAAGGCCGGGCGCATGAGCGCGGCCGAGGGGGCCGTCGCCGAGGGGTGCATGGCCCGGTCCGCCGGTCACTGCATGACCATGGGCACCGCCTCGACGATGGCCTGCGTGGCCGAGGCGCTGGGGATGCAGCTGCCCGGCTCGGCCGCCTGGCCCGCCGTCGACGCCCGCCGCGACGAGGTCGCCCAGGCCGCCGGCCAGCGGATCGTCGCGATGGTCGAGGAGGACCTGCGCCCCAGCGCGGTCATGACGCGGGGGGCGTTCGAGAACGCGATCCGCGCCACGGCCGCCATCGGCGGGTCCACCAACGCCATCGTGCACCTGCTCGCCCTCGCCGGCCGCCTCGGCGTCGACCTCGCGCTGGAGGACTTCGACACCCTCACCCGCGACGTCCCCACGATCGTGGACCTCATGCCGTCGGGGCGGTTCCTCATGGAGGACTTCTGCTACGCCGGGGGCCTGCCCGCGGTCCTGCGCGACCTCGCCGAGCACGGCCTGCTGAACACCGACCAGGTCACCGTCACGGGCCGGCCGCTGGGCGAGCTCGTCGCCGACGCCGAGTGCTGGGACCGGGAGGTCATCCGGGAGTTCGACTCCCCGCTGCAGCCGGCGGGGTCGGGCACCGCGGTCCTGCGCGGCAACCTGTGCCCGCGCGGGGCCGTCCTGAAGCAGTCCGCGGCCTCGCCGCACCTGCTGCAGCACACCGGGCGCGCGGTGGTGTTCGACTCGCCCGAGGCCTACCACGCGGTCTGCGACGACGAGGACCTCGACATCACCGCCGACGACGTCATCGTCGTGCGCGGCGCGGGCCCGCGCGGCTACCCGGGGATGCCGGAGGTCTCCAACGTCCCCCTGCCGGCCAAGCTCCTGCGCGCCGGGGTCAGCGACATGGTGCGCATCAGCGACGGCCGCATGAGCGGCACCGGGTTCGGCGCCGTCGTCCTGCACGTCGCCCCCGAGGCGGCCCTCGGCGGCCCGCTGGGGCTGCTGCGCACCGGCGACGTCATCACCCTCGACGTCCCCGCGCGACGGCTGAACGTGCACCTGAGCGACGACGAGCTCGCCGCCCGGGAACCGTCCTGGCGCCAGAGCGCCCACGCCCCCGCGGGCGGCTGGCCCTGGCTGTACGCCCGGCACGTCCTGCAGGCGGACGAGGGAGCCGACCTGGACTTCCTGGTGGGTGCGCGCGGCAGCGCCGTACCGCGAGACTCGCACTGACGAACGACCACCCGAGCACGGAGGAACCACCATGGACCACGCGACCGAACCGTCCACCCGCCCCCGGGCCCGGGGCGAGGAGCGCGTCGAGGAGCTCCTGGCCGCCATGACGCTGGAGGAGAAGCTCGCCCAGCTCGTGGGGCTGTGGGAGGGCCGCGGGGACGCCGACAGCGACGGCGAGGGCGGTGAGGGGGCGGCCGTGGCCCCGATGCAGGACACCATGCAGGTCGCGGTGGACAGCCTCGAGGGGTTCGCCGGCCAGGGGCTCGGGCAGCTCACCCGGGTCTTCGGGACGACCCCCGTCGAACCCTCCGAGCAGGCGCGCGCCCTCATCGCCAAGCAGCGCTGGCTGCAGCAGAACACCCGGCTGGGCATCCCCGCCCTGGTCCACGAGGAGTGCCTGACCGGGCTGGCCGCCTGGAAGGCCACCACGTTCCCCGCCCCGCTGTGCTGGGGCGCCAGCTTCCACCCCGAGCTCGTGCAGGAGGTCGGCGCCGCCATCGGCGCCTCGATGCGCAGCCTCGGCGTCCACCAGGGCCTGGCCCCCGTGCTCGACGTCGTCCGCGACGCCCGCTGGGGCCGGGTCGAGGAGTGCATCAGCGAGGACCCCTACGTCGTGGGGACGGTCGCGTCGGCCTACGTGCAGGGCGTGCAGTCCACCGGGGTCGTCGCGACGCTGAAGCACTTCGTCGGGTACTCCAACTCCCGCGCGGGCCGCAACCTGGCCCCCGTGCACGCCGGCCCGCGCGAACTCACCGACGTCCTGCTGCCCCCCTTCGAGATGGCCGTCCTCGACGCCGGGGCCCGCTCGGTCATGAACTCCTACACCGAGGTCGACGGGGTCCCCGTCGCCGCCGACGAGCGGCTGCTCACCGACCTGCTGCGCGAGCGGTGGGGCTTCACCGGCACCGTCGTGGCGGACTACTTCTCCGTCGCGTTCCTCGAGCGGCTGCACGGGGTGGCGGGTTCCCCCGCCGACGCCGCCGCGCAGGCCCTGCGCGCCGGCATCGACGTGGAGCTGCCCACCGGGGTCACCTACCTGCAGCCGCTGGCCGAGCTGGTCCGCGCCGGGGAGGTGCCCGAGGCCCTCGTGGACCGCGCCCTGCGCCGGGTCCTGCGCCAGAAGGCCGAACTGGGCCTGCTGGCGCCCGACTACGACCCCGCCGCCGGCGTCGACCCCGACCGCGTCGACCTCGACCCGCCGGCGCACCGGGACCTGGCCCGGACGCTGGCCGAGGAGTCGATCGTCCTGCTGTCCAACGACGGCACCCTGCCGCTGCGGACCGCGGACCGCGCCGAACCCCTGCGGGTCGGCGTCGTCGGCCCCAACGCCGACGACACCTCCGCCCTGTTCGGCTGCTACAGCTTCGCCAACCACGTGCTGGCCCAGCACCCCGGCGTCGAGCTCGGCCTCGACGTCGACTCCGTCCTGGCCGCCCTCGGCGCCGAGTTCGGCGACGGCGCCCGCACCACCCACGTCCGCGGCGCGGACGTGGACACCGACGACACCAGCGGTTTCGAGGCCGCCGTGGCGGCGGCCGCGGCCGCCGACGTCTGCGTCGCCGTCGTCGGGGACCGCGCGGGGCTGTTCGGCCGCGGCACCTCCGGGGAGGGCTGCGACGCGGAGTCGCTGGAACTGCCCGGCGTGCAGCGCCCCTTCGTCGAGGCGCTGCTGGCCACCGGGACCCCCGTCGTCCTGGTCCTGCTGACCGGCCGCCCCTACGCCGTCGACTGGGCGCTGCAGCGGTGCGCCGCCGTCGTGCAGGCGTTCTTCCCCGGCCAGGAGGGCAGCGGGGCGATCGCCGGGGTCCTGTCCGGGCGGGTCAACCCCTCCGGCCGGCTGCCGGTGTCGCTGCCCCGCTCGGTCGGCGCCCAGCCCTACAGCTACCTGCACCCCAAGCTGGGCGCGGCCAGCCCCGTCTCGAACATCGACACCGCCCCCGTGCGGCCCTTCGGGCACGGCCTGTCGTACACGACGTTCGCGCACTCCGACCTGCGGCTGGCCGCGGCCGAGGTGCCCACCGACGGCTCGATCGCGGCGACCGTCACGGTCACCAACACCGGCGACCGCGCCGGGGCGCACGTCGTGCAGCTGTACGGCAGCGACCCCGTCGCCTCCGTCACCCGCCCCGTCGTCCAGCTGCTCGGCTACGCCCGGGTCGAGCTGGAGGCCGGGGCCAGCGCCGAGGTCACCCTCGACGTCCCGACGCAGCGGCTGGCGTTCTCGGACCGGCGGATGGTGCGCGTCGTCGAACCCGGCCGCGTCGACCTGTTCGTCGGCCACGACTGCGCCACCCCGGACCTGACCGCGGCGGTCGAGCTGACCGGTGCGGTGCACGAGGTCGGCGTGGGCGACCGCCGCCTCGTCGAGGTCGCCGTTCAGCCCGCGGCGGGGTCGTGACCGGCGTGCGCACCCCCGTCCCCCGCCCCGGAGGGGGCGGGGGACCAGCCCGCGGGCAGGAACCGCAGGGTCAGCCCGTCGCGGTCCACGACGTGCCGGCCCGGTCCGGCCAGGGCGCTGCCGCGCCCGCCGCGGCCGGTGACGACGTGCGCCGCCGCGTCGGGGTCGGGGGAGGTCAGGGCGACCACCCGCAGCCCGAGCCGGTGCGCGTCGACGTCCGCGGCCGCGGGCAGCGGGTCCACGGCGTAGGAGAACACCTCCAGCACGCCCGGACCGGCCGCGAGGTAGCTGCGCACGTACCCGCGCTCGTCGCCCGGGTGGGGCACCTGGCCCAGCCGGCCCATGCCCAGCCCGTCCGCGTACGTCGCCAGGCCCTCCCGCAGGTCGCCCACGGTGGTGGCGGCGTGGTCCAGCACCAGGTCCCCGCCGTCCTGCGCCCCGGCGCGGCCGTGCGCGGCCCGGGCGGCGACGAGCCCGGCGTCCCAGACGTCGCTGTAGCGCAGCTGGCCGGAGACGAGTTCGACCAGCGCCCCGTCGGGGTCGCTGAAGAACACGATCCGCACACCGCCCAGGGCGTCCATGGGCGCGATGGCGAACTCGACCCCGGACCGGCGCAACCGGTCGGCCCACGGGTCCACGGCGGCCACCGTGAAACCGACGTGCCGCAGACCGGCCTGGTGGTTCACGCTCGACCAGCCGCCGAGGTCCCCGTCCCCGACCCGCAGCAGCCGCAGGAACCCGGGCCCGGCCGCGAGCCAGGCCTCCTGCGGGGACCAGGCGCGCCGGTGGACGGGGCGCAGCCCCAGGACGTCGACGTAGAACTCCAGGCTGCGCGCGAGGTCGGAGACGCCGACCTCGACGTGGTGCAGTTCGACCGGTGCGGTGGGCATGGCCCCACCAGACCGCGACCCCGTCCCGGCGGCAACCCGGGAGGGACGCGGTGAGCCTGGCCCTGGTCGTCCGGTTCGACCTGCCCGACCCCGCGGCGGCGCAGCGGTTCGACGCCCTGCTGGGCGCCGCGCTGCCCGCCGTCCGCACCGAACCCGGGACCCACCTGTACGTGCCGCACACCAGCGCCACGGAACCCCTCGTGCGGCTGGTGTACGCCGTGTACGCCGACCGCGCTGCGCACGAGCGGCACAACGCCGCGCCCGGGATGGCGCGGTTCCTGCGCGAGCTGCCGGACCTGCGCGCCACCGTGCGCGTCGAGGAGCTCGTGCCCACCCCGGACGTCCTGCCGGCCTGAGGCCGGCGGTCCCCGCCCCCCGAAGGAGCCCCCGTGTCGCACGACACCCCCGCCCGCGTCGCGGCCCCCGCCGCCGACCGGCCCGAACTGGCCCACCGCCTCGCCGCGGCCACGGTCACCGTCCTGGGCCCCGACGGCGCCCCGCTGGCCGACCGCGAGGTGACCCTCGCCCAGCGGAACCACGAGTTCCTCTTCGGCTGCATCGGCTTCGACTTCGTCGCCCACGCCGGCGGGGAGGACCTCGACGGCGCGTCGTCGTTCTTCGGGGCGTCCGCGCCCGCCGACCAGGTCGACGCGCTCGCCGAGGCGTGGTTCGGGCTGTTCAACGCCACGACCCTGCCGTTCTACTGGGGTGAGTTCGAGCCGGTCCGGGGCCGGCCGGCGACCGACCGCCTGGTGAAGACCGCCCGGTGGTTCGCCGACCGCGGCGTGCTCGTCAAGGGGCACCCGCTGACCTGGCACACGGCGGCGCCGGACTGGCTGCTGGACCTGAGCACCGCCGAGGTCGTCGAGGCCCAGCGGGCCCGGATCCGGCGCGAGGTGGGCGGTCTGGCCGGGCTCGTCGACACCTGGGACGTCGTCAACGAGTCGGTCATCATGCCGGTGTACGACAAGTACGACAACGGCCTGACCCGGGTCGCCCGCGAACTCGGCCGCACCGCCACCCTGGCGGTGGCGTTCGGGGAGGCCCGGGCGGCGAACCCCGCCGCGACGTTGCTGCTCAACGACTTCGACATGTCGCCCGCCTACGAGAGGGTCGTCGAGGAGGCGCTGGAGGCCGGTGTCGGCATCGACGCGCTCGGCCTGCAGAGCCACATGCACAAGGGCTACTGGGGCGAGGAGCGGACCCACGACGTGCTGGCCCGGTTCTCCCGGTTCGGCCTGCCGCTGCACTTCACCGAGAACACGCTGGTCTCCGGCGACCTCATGCCCGCCTCGGTCGGCGACCTCAACGACCACCAGGTCGACCACTGGCCCTCCACCCCCGAGGGGGAGCAGCGGCAGGCCGACGAGCTCGTCCGGCACCTGAGCACCCTCGTGGCGCACCCGTCGGTGCAGGCGTTCAACTACTGGGGCCTGACCGACGCGACCACCTGGCTCGGCGCCCCCGTCGGCCTCGTCCGGGCCGACGGGACCCGCAAACCCGCCTACGACGCGGTGCACGCGCTGGTGAAGGGGCAGTGGTGGGTCGCCCCCACCACCGTGCGGACCGACGCGGACGGCCGCCTCGCGGTCCACGGCTTCCGGGGCGAGTACGAGGTGTCGGCGGGCGGCGCCCGCGCCGGGGTGCGCCTGGACGGCACGGCGGCCGCCCTCGAGGTGCGGCTGGCCGCGGGGACCGGCCGGTGACCCGCCGCCCGACCCGGGAGGTCCACGGCTTCAACTACGCCGGTTCCTGGGGCACCTCGGGCCTGGACCTGTGGCAGCACCACGACCACGGGCTGATGGCCGTCGAGGTGGCCCGCGGCAAGGCCGCGTTCCCCGGCTGGAACACCGCCCGCTGGTGGCTGTCGCACGAGGCGTTCCAGCGCGACCCCGGGCGGTTCCTGGCCAACCTCGACGCCGGGCTGGGGGTGTTCGCCGCGCACGGCATCGCGGTGGTGCCCGTCCTGTTCAACCGCTGGCGCGACCCGGTGTGCGACTTCGGCGGGGTCCCGCTGGACCACCTCCTGCCGCACGCCAGCGCCTGGAGCCGCACCGACGACCTGTTCGCCGACCCCCTCGCCGACGGCCCCGACGTCGCCCCCGTGCAGCGGATCTTCCGGCGCTACCTCCTCGACGTCGTCACCGCCCACGCCGACGACGAGCGGGTCTGGGCGTGGGACCTGTGCAACGAACCCCTCATGGGCGCCTACGTCCACGACGAGGACAGCCCGCTGCGCACCGCCGAGCTGCGCTGGCTGCGGTGGTGCCGGGGCGTGGTCCTGGCCGCCGGGGCCCGGCAGCCGCTGACGGTGGGCAACTACGCCGACGTGGCCGCGCTGCGGGCCACCGAACCGGTCAGCGACGTCCTGGGTTTCCACCCGTACTGGATGTGGCAGGGCATCGGCCCGGAGACGGACGTGCACACCCACGAGGGTTTCGAGGCCTACCTCGACGAGTGCGTCGCCCTCGCCCGCTCGGCCGGCAAGGACCTGTACGCCAGCGAGACCGTCTGGGGCGCCCGCGACGACGCCAAGCACGTCGAGGTCATGCGCTACACGCTGTCCCGGCTGCGGGAGCGGGGGATCGGGTACACCGTGCACGCCCTGCACCACAGCGGCGTCGCCGACCTGCACCGCGACACCCACGGGCCCGTGGGGCACCCGGAGTGGCTGCACTTCCTCGACGCCGACGGCACCGTGCGCCCGGGCCACGAGGCGTTCAACGAGTTCGCCCCCGGCTGAGGCGGCGGCCCCGCGGCCCGCCCCGGCTACGGTGCCGGGGTGCAGATCCGCGAGTACGCCGAGACCGACTGGGCCCGCGTCTGGCCCTTCTTCGACGAGGTCGTCGCCGACGGGGAGACCTACGCCCTGCCGCAGGGACTGACCTCGCAGCGGGCCCGCGACCTGTGGGTGCAGCCGCCGCCGTGGGCGACCTTCGTGGCCGTCGAGGACGACGGCACGGACGACGGCACGGGGGACGGGACGGGGGAGGAGGAGGTGCTCGGGACGGCCAAGTGCGGGCCCGTCCGCCCCGGCGGCGGGGCCCACGTGGCGACGGCCAGCTTCATGGTGTCCCCCGCCGCGCGCGGGCGCGGGGTCGGGCGCGCCCTGGGCGAGCACGTGCTGGCGTGGGCCCGCGCGCAGGGGTACCTGGCGGTGCAGTTCAACGCCGTCGTCGAGACCAACACCGCGGCCGTCGCGCTGTGGACGTCGCTGGGCTTCGCGATCGTCGGGACCGTCCCGCAGGCCTTCGACCACCCCGAGCACGGGTACGTCGGCCTGCACGTCATGCACCGCTTCCTCTGAGCCTCCTCCCCGGCCCGGCCCCGGGGCCCTCCGCCATGCCCTAGGGTGGGCGGACCATCCAGAGCGGCCGAGAGACCTGGCTCGTCGACGCCGCAGCAACCCCGCGAGGGGTGCTCATGCCAGGACCGATGGGAGGAACAGTGGGTCACGCCGGCGACCTCACCCCGCGTGAGGCCTTCGAGCTCGTCCGGGACGACCCGGACGCGGTCCTGGTCGACGTCCGCACCGACGCCGAGTGGCGGTTCGTGGGGGTCCCCACGGGCCTGGGCGCCGAGCCCACGCTCGTGTCGTGGCTGCCGGTGGACCCCGAGCGCTTCCTCGCCGACCTGGCCGCGGCCGGCCTCACGCCCGGGTCCGGCCGCAAGGTCGTCTTCCTGTGCCGGTCCGGGCAGCGCTCGGTCGCCGCGGCCGAGGCGGCCACGGCGGCCGGCATCGCGCCGAGCTACAACGTCCTGGACGGCTTCGAGGGGCCGCTGGACGCCGAGGGCCACCGCGGCGCGGTCGGCTGGCGCGCCGCGGGCCTGCCCTGGAAGCAGTCGTGAGCGACACGCGGTGCGGCGCTGCCTGGACCGAGGAGACGCGCCGACGGAGTCGTCGCGCGGATCCGGGGGAAGGCGGCGCCACGGGCACCGCGACGGAGCGAGCGGGGGAGACGTCGTGAGCGACGCGCGGGACTGGCGGCCGGACACCACGGCCGTCCGCGGCGGCCTGGCCCGCTCGCAGTTCGAGGAGACCGCCGAGGCGATGTACCTCACGTCCGGCTACGTCTACGGGTCCGCCGCCGACGCCGAGGCCGCCTTCTCCGGTGACGTCGACCGGTACGTCTACTCCCGCTACGGCAACCCGACGGTGTCGGTGTTCACCGAGCGGCTGCGGCTCATGGAGGGCGCGCAGGCCTGCTACGGGCTGGCCAGCGGGATGTCCGCGGTGTTCTACGCCCTGGCCGCGCTGCTGGGCGCCGGGGACCGGGTCGTCGCCGCGCGCAGCCTCTTCGGGTCCTGCTTCGTCATCCTCGACGAGATCCTGCCCCGCTGGGGCGTCGAGACGGTCTTCGTCGACGGCGAGGACCTCACCCAGTGGGAGCAGGCGCTCGCCGTGCCCACCCAGGCCGTGTTCTTCGAGACGCCCGCCAACCCCATGCAGACCCTCGTCGACATCGAGGCGGTCACCGAGCTGGCCCACGCCGCGGGCGCCGCGGTCGTGGTCGACAACGCGTTCGCCTCGCCCGTGGGCCAGCACCCGCTGCGGTTCGGGGCCGACGTCGTCGTGTACTCGGCCACCAAGCACATCGACGGCCAGGGCCGGGTCATGGGCGGTGCGGTGCTGGGCACCGAGGAGTTCATCGGCGGCCGGTTCCGGGAACTCACCCGGCACACCGGCCCCACCCTCAGCCCGTTCAACGCCTGGACCCTGGCCAAGGGGCTGGAGACCCTGGGCCTGCGGGTCCGGCACTCGGCGGCCAGCGCGCTGCGGATCGCCGAGCACCTCGAGCAGCAGCCCGGCGTCCGCTGGGCCCGCTACCCCCTGCTGCCCAGCCACCCGCAGTTCGACCTGGCGAAGCGCCAGATGGACCTCGGCGGCACCATCGTGACCTTCGAGCTCGACGCCCCCGCCGGGCGCGGCAAGGAACGCGCCTTCGAGGTCCTCGACGCCCTGCGGGTCGTGGACATCTCCAACAACCTCGGCGACACCAAGTCGCTGGCCACCCACCCCGCCACCACGACGCACCGGCGGCTGGGGCCGCAGGGTCGTGCCGCCATCGGCCTGACCGACGGCGTGCTGCGGTTGTCCGTGGGTCTGGAGGACCCCGACGACCTGCTCGACGACCTCACCCGCGCCCTCGCCTGAACCACCCGAACGGAGAACACCCTTGTCGCAGCAGCAGATCCCCGTCTCCCACGCCGGCAGCCTGCCGCGCACCCCCGAGCTCATCGCCGCCAACGAGGCCCGGCGGGTCGCCGAGGACGGTTTCACCCTCGAGCGCACGCCCGAGTTCGAGGCGCTGCTCACCCGCGCCGTCGTCGACCTCGTGCAGCGGCAGGAGGACCTCGGGGTGACGATCGTCGGCGACGGCGAGTACGGCAAGGCGATGTCCAGCGCGGTCGACTACGGCGCCTGGTGGTCGTACTCCTTCCAGCGCGTCGCCGGCCTGGAGGTGACGGGGGAGGACCTGTTCACCCAGCCGACCGTCCGGTCCGGCCCGGGCGACGTCAAGCTCACGAGCTTCCCCGACCGCCGCGACTGGACGATCTTCAAGGAGGCCTACCAGGACCCGACGTCGGGGATCTCGACGGGCAAGAACGCCACCGCGTTCCCCGCGACCACCGGCCCGCTGTCCTACACCGGCCAGGACGCCATCGCCTCCGACATCGCCAACCTCAAGGCCGGGCTGGCCGCCACGGGCCTCGAGCAGGGTTTCATCACCTCCCTGTCCCCGGGCAGCGGCGCGCGCATCTCCAACCGGTACTACGCCACCGAGGAGGAGCACATCTGGGCGTGGGCCGACGTCATGCGCGAGGAGTACAAGGCGGTCACCGACGCCGGGCTGATCGTGCAGATCGACGACCCGTCCATCGCGGAGAACTGGGACCAGATCAACCCCGAACCCTCCGTCGAGGACTACCGCGCGTTCACCCGGATCCGCGTCGAGGCGCTCAACCACGCGCTGCGCGGCCTGCCCACCGAGCAGGTCCGCTTCCACCTGTGCTGGGGCAGCTGGCACGGCCCGCACACCACGGACGTCGAGTTCAAGCACATCGTCGACCTCATGCTGGAGATCGACGCGGGCTCGTACTCCTTCGAGGCGGCCAACGTGCGGCACGAGCACGAGTGGAAGGTCTGGCGGGACGTGGAACTGCCCGCGGGCAAGCAGATCGTGCCCGGCGTCGTCAGCCACGCCACCAACGTCGTCGAGCACCCCGAGCTCGTCGCCGACCGCCTCGAGCGGTTCGCCTCCGTCGTGGGTGCCGAGAACGTCGTGGCCTCCACCGACTGCGGCCTCGGCGGCCGCATCCACCCGCAGATCGCCCTCGCCAAGCTCGCCACCCTGGGCGAGGGGGCGCGGATCGCGAGCGCCCGGCTGTTCGGGTGAGCCGGTGTCCGCGGGGGAGGCGGCGTGGGCGCTGTGGCAGGACTCGCCCTGGGGGCGGCTGCGCTACCACGTCGTCGCGCGCCTGCTGAGGGAGTGGACCGCCGACCTGGGGGAGGGGCTGCGGGTCCTGGACGCCGGCGGCGGTGACGGGCGCGACGCCCTGCCCTTCGCGCTGGCCGGTCACGAGGTGACGGTCCTGGACCGGTCGCAGGAGATGCTCGCCCTCGCCCGGGCCGCCGCCGCGGCGGCCGGGGTCTCCGACCGCGTGCGGACCGTCGCGGCCGACCTGGAGGACCTCACGGCGCTGGCGGCGCTGACGCGGTACCGCGAGGGCGGGTCGGGTTCCTTCGACGTCGTGTTCTGCCACGACGTGCTGCAGCACCGCAGTTCCCACGCCCAGGTCCGGGCCGACGTGGCGACGCTGGTCTCCTCGGTCCGGCCCGGGGGGCTGGTGTCGCTGCTGGCGCCCAACCCGCCCGCCGACGTGGTGACCACGGTGCTGCGGGAGGGGCCGGCGGCGGCGTGGGTGACGCTGGACGCCGAGCGCGCCGGTGACCCGGCGACGGGTCACACGGCGTTGCGGCTGTCCCCGGAGTTCGTCGCGGACGCGCTGGAGGAGGCCGGGTGCGCCGTCGTCGGCGACGCCGGGGTCCTGACCGTCACGGCGCTGCTGGAGAACGCCGAGCGCGTCGACGACCGCGTGGCCGCGGACCTGGAGGAGCTGGAGGTGGAGCTCAGCGCACGGGCTCCGTTCGCCGGGACGGCGCGCTACTGGCTGCTCGCGGGGCGACGACACTGATCCCGGCGGTACCCCCCGGGTCGGCGTCCGGGGTGCCCTCGACGTCCAGGAGGGCCAGGGCGACCCGGTCGTTGAGCCGGAAGAACCCCGCATCCAGCCCCGGCCGCGCGAACGCCGCGGCCCAGCCGCCGCCCGCCACCCAGGGGCCCACCCCGAAGCGCCGCGGGTGGACGCTGCCGTCGGTGTGCACGAGCCGCTGCAGCGGGTCGACGACGAGGCGGCCGTTGCCGAGCTCGCTGACCTCGCCGCGGGTGGTGAGGTGGCGCAGCAGCGGGTCCGCGCTCGTCGTGACCCGCGCCTCGGGCAGCCGGGCGTCGACGAGGGTGCGGGCGCTGACGACGGCGGGTGAGTTCGCCGAGCGGGCCGTCCAGCACCGGCCGACCTCGTCGGGGGCGACCCGCAGGTCACCGCCGAGGAAGCGCACGACGCCGGCGTCGGCCAGGGCCAGCAGCTCGGCCAGCCGCCGCGGCGGGGGGCCGGAGGCGACGTAGCTGAACAACCCGTGCCACCACCCGTCGACCTCCACGACGGACTGCCGGTCCAGCCGCCCGGCGTGGGCCAGGCCCGCGACCGTGACGTAGCAGGACAGCAGGGCGTGGAACACCGCGGCGTCCATGCTGAAGGCGGGGTCGGCGCGGCGCGCGACGTCGGCGGCGACGTGGTCGCGGACCCTGCGGTGCACGTCGTCGGCACCGGGACCCCACCAGCCGTCCAGCGGCCGGTCGAGGCGGTGCAGGTCGAACCGGTCCTCCGGGCGGGGCACGGCGGAGGCCACGAGGTCGTCCAGCCCCGCGTCGCCCCAGGCCAGCGCGGCGAACCGCCGGTCGAACTCGGCGGCGTCGAGGGTCGTCCGGTCCGGGTGGGCGCGGAACAGCTCGTGGTAGTGGGCCCCGGCGAGTTCCTTGGCCACGAGCGGCCAGACGTCGGCGCGCAGGTTCAGCGGCCCCTCGCCGGGCAGGGCGCCGGGGGTGAGGAACCGCGGCAGCGGGGGGCGCTCGCCGAGCTCGTAGGTGATCTTCGAGCGGTAGGGGACACCGCGCCGGGAGCCGACGTGCAGGCGCGGTTCGCGCCCGCTGGGGTGGTAGACGAGGCCGCCGGGACCCTCGGAGAACCGGCCCCCGCGGCCCTGGGCGACGAGCACGACGAGGTCGACGAACGCGAGCCCCATGCCCGCGACGAGGACGTCCCCGCCGGGGGGCAGGGTGTCCTCGTCCTCGGTGAGCCCGAGGTCGCTGGTGTACCCGGGCGCGACGTAGCGCAGGCCGTGCCGGTCGGCGAACTCCCGGGCGCCGGTCTCGCGCGGGCCCGGGACGACGTCGGGGTGCCCCTGGGCCAGCACGACGGCGTCGACGGTCAGCGCGGTGCCGTCCTCCAGGTGAACCTCCTGGCGGCCGGTGCCCCGGACGTCGACGACGCGGGTGCGGTGGACGTGCAGCCGCACGGTCGCGGGCAGGTGCGCGACGACGGTGTCCCACGCCCAGCTCAGGTAGCGGCTGCCCAGGGCGCGGGACACGAAGGTGCCCTCCCGCACCGCCAGCACCTCCCGGTGCAGCGCGTCCTGCCCGGTCGCGGCGAACTCCGCGGCCAGGGCGGCGCGGTGCTCGGCCAGCCAGGCGTACAGGGTCGGCCCGGGCCGCACGGGGCCCTCGAGCCGGGAGGAGGCGTCGGGCAGGACCGTCACGTCGGCGGCCCGGGAGTTCATCCACAGCAGCGGGTGCTGGTCGGCCCGCCAGATCCTGCCCGCACCGGCGGGGTGGGGGTCGACGACGTGGACGTCGACGCGGCGGTCGGTGGTGGAGGCGTGCGCGGACAGGCGGTCCAGGACCCCGAGGGTGCGGGGACCGGCGCCGACGAACAGCAGGGACAGGCTCACGGGTGGGCTCCTGAGGGGGGATCCGGCGGGGGACTCCTCAGCGACACGTGGCGGTCTGCGTGCGGCACAGGTCGACGTGCCGGCGGCGCACGAGCCGTCCGTTCGTCGCTCCCCGGGTCCGCACACCTCCAGGGTAGGCCCGCCGCCACGTCCCCACCTCCGCTGCCCCGGCGGCCCGGGCCCGCCGCCGGGCGGTCAGCGGCGGTGGCCCAGGACGAACGTCCGGATCGCGGTCACGGCCGCCCCGCGGGCCCACTCGGTGAACCCCGTCGGCTGCACCACGAGGTCGATGGGGGTGGCGAAGGGGCTGCGGTGCTCACCGATCGCGCGGTGCAGCGCCTCCTCCCCGACGACGGCCAGCCGGATCCCCTCCCCGGACAGGATGACCATCTCGGGCATCGTGAGGTTGGCGACGGCGGCGACGAGGACGCCCAGGCCGCGGGCGGAGTCGTCGACGACGCGCCGGGCGACGGGGTCCCCGGCGGTGGCGAGGTCGAGGACCTCCTCGTACCCGACGGCGCGCCGCAGCCCGGTCGAGGCCCGCGACTCCACGGCGGCCACCGTCAGCAGGGAGTCGGCGCAGCCGAGGTGGCCCGCGGGGCACATCGGGCCGCCGGGCAGCAGGGGGTAGTGCCCGAGCAGACCCACGCCGGCGTCCGGGCGGTCGAGGACCTCGTCGCGCACCACGAGCCCGTACCCGAGCCCCTCGCCGATGGTCAGCACCGCGAAGTGGCCGCAGCGGCGCGCGGACCCGAACCACTGCTCGGCGCGGGTGAAGGACAGCAGGTCGTTGTCGACGACGACGGGCAGGTCGAGCTCGGCTTCGAGCACCGGGCCGAGCGGGACGTCCTGCCAGCCGAGGAAGCTCGCGTTGAGGACGTGGCCGTGCTCACCCACCAGACCCCCCAGCGACACCCCGACCGCGCGCAGGGAGTCGGTGCACCCGCCGGCGACGGAGCGCACGAGGTCGACGACGGTGGCGGTGACAGCGGCCGGGGTGCGGTCGGGCAGGTCGGCTTCGGCGGACCGCAACACGTTGGCGCGCAACGAGGTCAGCACGACGTGGACCGTCGTGGCGGTGAGCTTGACCCCGACGAACAGGTGCGAGCGCTCGTCGACGTCCATCGGCCGGGTGGGCCGGCCGGTGACCGGGTCGGGCGCCTCGCCGATCTCCTGCAGCAGACCGGAGTCCAGCAGCGGCTTCGACAGCCGGGTCAGGGTGCCGGCCGACAGGTCCAGCCGGCGCGCCAGCTCGCTGCGCGGCAGGGGGCCGTCGAGCAGCACCTCCAGGGCGATGCTGTGCGCGGTCCCCGTCAGGGGTGTCCAGGCCACGGCGTCGGGGACGGGGGCCGTGGCGGGTGCGGGAGCGTCGATGGTCCGCCTCCTTCGTCGGGGGCTCAGCGTACGCCTGGGAGTGTTGCAACGGAACTCACAGCCGTGATCCAGTCCCGCTGAGCCGGGTGAGCTTGGGTGATTGACGTCCTGGGAGTTTCAGCGTAGAACTTCCCCCGTCCCGTACATCGACGTGCCGACGGAGCCACCGTGACTCAGCTGGACCTCGACCCCCACCCCCCGGCGGCCGGCCCCGGCACCGCGCCGCAGGGGCGGGTCCTGCACCTGCGGGCCGCCGGGGTCAGCCTCGTCCTCGACGTCCCCGCGACGTCGCTGCCGACCGTGGTGCACTGGGGCGCCGACCTCGGCGAGCTGTCGGCCGCGGCGCTGGACGACCTCGTCACCGCCGGCCGGACGGCGCGCGCGAACAACGACCTCGACGTGCCCCAGCCGCCCCGGGTCCTGCCCGAGCAGTCCTGGGGCTGGAGCGGGCGGCCGGGGCTGTCCGGGCACCGCGCCGGCGCCGCGTGGTCCACCCGCTTCGTCCCGACCGGCGTGCACGTCGAGGAGCGCGCCGAGGGTGGCCGGCTGGGACTGACCGCCGCCGACCGCGACGCCGGGCTGACCCTGGAGGTCGAGGCCGAGCTGCTGCCCTCGGGGCTGCTGCGGCACCGCGCCACCGTGACGAACACCGCCGGGCCGGGCGAGCAGCCCTACGAGGTCGCCGAGCTGGCCCTCAGCCTGCCGGTCCCGCCGGTCGCCACCGAGCTGTTCGACCTCGCCGGCCGGTGGGCCAAGGAGCGCGTCCCGCAGCGCCGTCCGCTGACCTTCGGCTCGCACGTCCGGGAGAACCGCCGCGGGCGCACCGGACCGGACGCGCCCCTGGTCACCGCCCTGGGCCCGGCCGGTTTCGGGTTCCGGCACGGTGAGGTCTGGGCCGTGCACACCGCCTTCAGCGGCAACCACCGCACCGTCGTCGAACGGCTCTCCAGCGGCGCCACCACCGTCTCCGGCGCCGAGCTCCTGCTGCCCGGGGAGGTCCGGCTCGCGACGGGGGAGCAGTACCGCACCCCGTGGGTGTACGCGGCCTGGTCGGCCGAGGGCCTCGACGGCGTCGCCGCCCGGTTCCACGACCACCTGCGCTCGCGGCCGCACCACCCGCGCCTGCCGCGGCCGGTCGTCGTGAACACCTGGGAGGCCGTGTACTTCGACATGGACCTCGACCGGCTGCTGGAACTGGCCCGCGCCGCGGCCGAGGTGGGCGCCGAGAGGTACGTCCTGGACGACGGCTGGTTCCGGCACCGCCGCTCCGACGACGCCGGGCTGGGGGACTGGTACGTCGACGAGGACGTCTGGCCGCAGGGCCTGCACCCGCTCGTCGACGGCGTGCGCGCCCTCGGCCTGGAGTTCGGCCTGTGGGTCGAACCGGAGATGGTCAACCCCGACTCCGACCTGGCCCGCGCGCACCCGGACTGGATCCTGCGCGGCGGGGACCGGCTGCCGCCGGCCTCCCGCCAGCAGCAGGTCCTCGACCTGGGCAACCCCGCCGCCTACGAGCACGTGCTGGGACGGCTCGACGCCATCCTGTCCGAGCACGCGATCTCCTACCTGAAGTGGGACCACAACCGCGACCTCGTGGAGGCCGGGTCCGGGCCGGTCCGGGCCCCCGGCGTCCACGCCCAGACCCTCGCGGTCTACCGGCTGCTCGACGAGCTGCGGGCCCGCCACCCCGGCGTGGAGATCGAGTCCTGCTCCTCGGGGGGGCTGCGGGTGGACCTGGAGGTCCTGGAGCACACCGACCGGGTGTGGGCCAGCGACTGCATCGACCCGCTGGAGCGGCAGGACATCCAGCGGTGGACGACGCAGCTGCTGCCGCCGGAACTCATCGGGTCGCACGTGGGGGCCTCCCCCTCGCACACGACCCACCGCAGCAGCGACCTGTCGTTCCGGGCCGGGACCGCGCTGTTCGCCTCCTTCGGCATCGAGACCGACCTCACGCGGATGGACGCCGGGGAGCGGGCCGAGCTGACCCGCTGGGTCGCGCTGTACAAGGACGTCCGGGAACTGCTGCACACCGGGGTGGTGGTCCGCGACGACGACCACGACCCCTCGTACCGCGTGCACGGGGTCGTCGCCCGCGACGGTTCCGAGGCGCTGTTCGCGGTCGTCCAGACGGGGACGCCCGACGGTTCCCTGACCGGCCGGGTGCGCCTGCCCGGCCTGCTGCCCCGGGCGGAGTACGAGGTCACCGCGCAGGAACCGGGCAACGACCCGGCCGTGCGCGGGGGACGGGACCTGCCGTGGCTCGCGACGGGGGTGCGCCTGAACGGCCGCACCCTCGCCGCGGCCGGGGTGACCGCACCGGCGATGCAGCCGCAGCAACTGCTGCTGCTGCGGGTCCGCCGTGCCTGACCCGCCCGCTCGCGGGCACCTGCCGCACGACCTCCCGGGGGTTCCCCCGAACCGCTTGACACCCGACGAAACACCAGCCCACGCTTGCAGAACCGCCCGCCGTGATCACGGCCGGCAGTGCTGCGCGCCGCGTCCCGGCGCCCGCCGGACGCCGACGAAGGAGTCGCGATGAACCGCCCCGCCACCGAGTCCGAGTACCTCGCGAGCCTCGTGCCCGCATCCGCCGGCCGCTCCGGTTTCAGCCGGCGCTCGATGCTGCGCGGCTCCCTGCTGGCCGCCGGGCTCCCCGCCCTCCTCGCCGCCTGCGGCGACGGCGGGTCCGGCGGCAGCGGGGGCGGCGGAGGGGGCTCCCAGGTCACCCTGGGGTCGAACTTCTCCGACGAGGTCCCCCTGAAGACCATGAACGCCATGGTCGAGGACGCCCAGAAGAAGCAGGGCATCTCGATCAAGCTCAACACGGTCGACCACACCACGTTCCAGAACAACATCAACAACTACCTCCAGGGCAGCCCGGACGACGTGTTCTCCTGGTTCGCCGGGTACCGCATGCAGTTCTTCGCGGCCAAGGGCCTCGCCTCGGACATCTCCGACATCTGGGGCACGATCGGCGCCGACTACACCGACGCCTTCAAGAAGGCCTCGACCGGTGAGGACGGCAAGCAGTACTTCGTCCCCACCACCTACGGCCCGTGGGCGGTCTTCTACCGCAAGTCGCTGTGGCAGGAGAGGGGCTACCAGGCCCCGCAGACGCTGGACGAGATGAAGACCCTCGCCGCGCAGATGCAGAAGGACGGCCTCGTCCCGCTCGCCTTCGCCGACAAGGAGGGCTGGCCGGCGATGGGCACCTTCGACCAGCTCAACATGCGCATCAACGGCTACCAGTTCCACGTCGACCTCATGGCCGGCGAGGAGGCCTGGACCGACCAGAAGGTCAAGACGGTCTTCGACACCTGGAAGGGCCTGCTGCCCCTGCACCAGACCGACTCCCTGGGCCGCACCTGGCAGGAGGCGGCGTCCGGCATCGTCAACAAGACGTCCGGCATGATGGTCATCGGCTCCTTCATCGGCCAGCAGTTCGACGAGGCCGACCAGGAGGACATCGACTTCTTCAACTTCCCCGAGGTCGACCCGGCCGTCGGCGCCGACGCCGTCGAGGCGCCCATCGACGGGTTCATGATGTCCAAGCGGCCCCGCAACGAGGACGGCGCGAAGAAGCTGCTGGAGTACTTCGGGTCCCCCGACGACGGTGTCGTCCAGACCACGAACGACCCCTCGGGCATCGCGGCGAACACCAAGTCCGACCAGTCGCACTACACCGAGCTGCAGAAGAAGTGCGCCGAGTTCGTGGCCAACGCCAAGTCCATCTCGCAGTTCATGGACCGCGACACCCGCCCCGACTTCGCCTCGACGGTCATGATCCCCTCGCTGCAGACGTTCATCTCCAACCCGAACGACATCGACGGCCTCTGCAGCCAGATCGAGTCCCAGAAGAAGAGCATCTTCGCCTCCTGAAGGAGCCTCCCGTGTCGTCCCCCGACCTGCCCCTGGTGGCTCCCCAGACGGCGCAGCCCGCGCCGTCCGGGGGGTCGCACCAGGGCACCGGCAAGAAGCAACGCGTCCGCCGACTGAGCGGGCGCGACCGCGTGGCCGTCGTGCTCATGGTCGCCGTCCCCACCCTCGTGGTCGTCGGCCTCGTCTGGCTCCCGGCCATCGCCTCGGTGCTGCTGTCATTCACCAACTGGGACGGCGTCGGGTCGCTGGCGGACGTGAAGGTCATCGGCCTGCAGAACTACACCGACGTCTTCACCAACTACCCGCCCTTCAAGCCGGCCGTCCAGCACAACCTGCTCTGGCTCGTCGTCATGTTCGTGGTGGCGACCCCGCTGGGCGTCCTGTTCGCCGTGCTCATCGACAAGGAGCTCAAGGGCAGCCGGTTCTACCAGACGGCGCTCTACCTGCCCGTCGTCCTGTCGCTGGCGCTGGTCGGCTTCATCTGGCAGCTCATGTACTCCCGCGACCAGGGGCTCATCAACGCCGTCCTGGGCACCCAGGTGGACTTCTACGGCGACCCGAAGTGGAACATCTGGGCGGCGCTGTTCGCGACCTGCTGGAAGCAGGTCGGGTACGTCATGCTGCTGTACTTGGCCGGCCTGAAGGGCGTGGACGCCTCCCTCAAGGAGGCGGCGCAGATGGACGGCGCCAACCAGGTCCAGACGTTCTTCCGGATCGTCTTCCCGGTGATGCGCCCCATCAACATCATCGTCCTGGTCATCACGGTCATCGAGTCGCTGCGCGCCTTCGACCTGGTCTGGGTCATCAACCAGGGCCGCAACGGGCTGGAGCTCATCGCGACCCTGGTCACCGCGAACATCGTGGGTGAGGCCAGCCGCATCGGCTTCGGCTCCGCCCTGGCGACGATCATGCTCGTGATCTCGCTGGTGTTCATCAGCATCTACCTGTGGGTCGTCATGCGGGAGGACGAACGATGAGCTCGACCACGATCCCGGGGGTCGGCGGGCGCACGCTCGCCGACACCCCCCGGGCGCCGCGCCGGACCCCGCCGGCGCGGGTCGTCCTGTACGTCTTCCTCATCGGCGCCTCGGTCCTGTGGCTCTTCCCGCTGCTGTGGGCGCTGTTCAACTCCTTCCGCGACTACTCGTACACCCAGGCCAACGGCTACGCGTCCTTCGGCGGGTTCACCTTCTCCAACTACGTCAACGCGTGGCAGCAGGGCGACTTCGGCCGGCACTTCCTCAACTCGGTCATCATCACGGTGCCGTCGGTCGTGCTGGCGCTGCTGCTGTCCTCGATGGTCGGCTTCGTGGTGGCCCGCTTCAACTTCAAGTTCAACCTGGCCCTGCTGGGCCTGTTCACGGCGGCCAACCTGCTGCCCCCGCAGGCCCTGCTCATCCCGCTGTACCGGCTCTTCCGGGCCATCGAGGTGCCGTACTGGTTCAGCTACTCCGGGACGCTGCTCGACAGCTACTGGGCGCTCATCGTCGTCAACACGGCCTTCCAGACCGGCTTCTGCGCCTTCGTCCTGAGCAACTACATGAAGACGCTGCCCTACGAGCTGTACGAGGCGGCGCAGGTCGACGGCCTGAGCGTCTTCAAGCAGTACTGGAAGATCACGCTGCCGCTGTGCCGGCCCGCGCTGGCGGCCCTGGCCGTGCTCGAGATCACCTGGATCTACAACGAGTTCTTCTGGGCGACGGTCCTGCTGCAGTCGGGGGACAAGTTCCCCATCACCAGCTCGCTGAACAACCTCAAGGGCCAGTTCTTCACCGACTACAACCTGCTGTCCGCCGGTTCCGTGCTCGTCGCGCTGCCGGTGCTCGTCGTGTTCTTCGCGCTGCAGAAGCAGTTCGTCTCCGGTCTGACGCTGGGAGCCACCAAGGGATGAGCCACTGGTTCGAGGACTTCGCCCCCGCGCGGGGAGCCCTCCCGGCGCGGGCGTGGCTGCGGTCGGACGCATCGACCCTCCCGCTGAACGGCGGCTGGCGCTTCCGGTACGCCGAGCGCGCCGACGGTCCCACGGACTTCGCCGAGCCCGCGTTCGACGACGCGGGCTGGGACGAGATCGCGGTCCCGGGGCACTGGCAGCTGCAGGGGTGGGGGGCGCCGGCCTACACCAACGTCACCTACCCGTTCCCCGTCGAGCCGCCGTTCGTGCCCGACGAGAACCCCACGGGTGACCACCGGCGCGCCTTCACCGTGCCCGCGGCCTTCGGCGACGCCCGCGTCGTCCTGCGCTTCGAGGGCGTCGACTCGGCGTTCACGGCGTGGGTCGACGGCGTCGAGGTGGGCCGCTCGGTCGGGTCCCGGCTGCCGGTCGAGTTCGACGTCACCGACGCCCTGGGGCCCGGGGACCAGCACGTGCTGGCCGTCCGCGTCCACCAGTGGTCCGGGGCGAGCTACCTCGAGGACCAGGACATGTGGTGGCTGTCCGGGATCTTCCGCGACGTCACCCTGCTGGCCCGGCCGGCCGGGGGCGTCGAGGACGTCTTCGTGCACGCCGGGTACTCCGGCGGGACCGGCACCCTGCGCGTCGACACGCCCTCACCGGCCCGGCTGCTCGTCCCCGAGCTCGGGGTGGACGCCGCGACGAACGAGGACGTGGCGGTGGGCCCGGTGCAGCCGTGGTCGGCCGAGGTGCCCCGCCTGTACGACGCCGAGGTCGTGACCGGCGCCGAGCGCGTCCGGCTGCGGATCGGCTTCCGCACCGTCGCGATCGTCGACGGCGTGTTCACCGTCAACGGCGCCCCGGTCAAGCTGCGCGGCGTGAACCGGCACGAGGTCTCCGCCGACCGGGGGCGCGCCGTCACCGAGGACGAGATGCTCGCCGACGTGCTGCTCATGAAGCGGCACAACGTCAACGCCGTCCGCACGAGCCACTACCCGCCGCACCCGCGGTTCCTGGAGCTGTGCGACGAGCACGGCCTGTGGGTCGTCGACGAGTGCGACCTGGAGACCCACGGGTTCTGGTCCCTGGACTGGCGGGACAACCCCTCCGACGACCCGCGCTGGCACGACGCGCTGATCGACCGCATCACCCGGACCGTGGAGCGCGACAAGAACCACCCCAGCGTCGTCCTGTGGTCGCTGGGCAACGAGAGCGGCACCGGCCGCAACCTCGCTGCGATGTCGGCGTGGGTGAAGGACCGCGACGGCTCCCGCCCCGTCCACTACGAGCACGACTGGGCCGTGCCGTACGCCGACGTCTACTCGCGCATGTACGCCACCCACGCCGAGGTCGCCGCCATCGCCACGCGCACCGAGGAGCCGCTGCCCGACGCCGCGGCCGACGCGCGCCGGCGGGCGATGCCGTTCGTGCAGTGCGAGTACGCGCACGCCATGGGCAACGGGCCGGGCGGCCTGGTCGAGTACCAGGACCTCTTCGAGTCCTCCGAGCGCTGCATGGGCGGTTTCGTCTGGGAGTGGATCGACCACGGCCTGCGCCAGACCGGGCCCGACGGCCGGGAGCGCTTCGCCTACGGCGGTGACTTCGGCGAGCCCGTCCACGACGGCGCGTTCGTCGCCGACGGCCTCGTCTTCCCCGACCGGACCCCCTCCCCGGGCCTGCTGGACTACGCGGCCGTCATCGCCCAGGTGCGCCTGCGCCCCGACTCCACGTCCGGTGAACCCCGGCTGCGGCTCACGAACCACCACGACGTCGTGGACCTCGGCCACGTCCGGCTGCGCTGGACGGTGGAGGACGACGGCGTCGAGGTCGCGGCCGGGGAGCTGCCGACACCGAAGCTCCCGCCCCGGGCTTCGGCGCTGCTGGACCTGCCCGACGAGATCGCGGCCCTGGCCCCGGCGACGGGGGAGCGGTGGTTCACCGTCGTCGCCGAGCTCGCCGAGGGCACCACGTGGGCCCCGGCCGGTCACGTCCTGGGCCGCGGCCAGGTGCAGCTCGCCACGACCCCGGCGGCGGACGCACCCGCTGCGGCGGGCACGCCGGTGCAGCGGCTCGGCGCGGACGTCACCGTCGGCCCGGCGGTCCTCGACGCGCGCACGGGGACGCTGCTGCGGCTGGCCGGCCACCCCGTCGGGGTCGCCGAGCTCGCCCTGTGGCGGGCCCCGACCGACAACGACCGGGGCGAGCACGGCGAACCGCTCGAACCGGCCTGGCGCGCCCTGGGCCTGCACCGGGTGCGGCACCGGACCGTGGACGTCCGGATCGACGGGCAGGTCGAGGGGGACGGCGGTCCCGGCGTCGTGGTCCGGCGCCGCAGCGCCCCCGCGGGCACCGACACCGGGTTCGCCACGACGTGGCGCTGGGCGGCCGAGGGGACCGGTGCGCGGCTGACCGTCGACGTCGTCCCGCAGACCCCCGGCGCCCTCGCCGCGCCGCTGCCCCGGCTGGGGATCCGGCTCGCCCTGCCCCGGGACCTGCGCCACCTCACGTGGTTCGGGCGGGGACCGGGGGAGGCCTACCCCGACACGGGGACCGCCACCTGGGTCGGCCGGTTCTCCCGGACCGTCGAGGAGCTGCAGACGCCGTACGTGCGCCCGCAGGAGAACGGCCAGCGCGCCGACGTCCGCTGGGCCGAGCTCACCTCCGCCGCGGGGCGGGGGCTGCGCGTCAGCTCGGCGGAACCGTTCGGGGTCACCGTGCGGCCCTGGAGCACCGAGACGCTCGACGCCGCCACGCACACCTCCGCGCTGGACGACGAGGGACGGGTCTGGCTGCACCTCGACCACGCCCAGCAGGGCATCGGCAGCGGCTCCTGCGGGCCGGGTGCGCTGCCGGCCTACCGGCTGGAGGCCGCGCCGGCGAGCTTCAGCTTCCTGTTCGAGGCGCTGGGCTGAGGTGGCGTGCCCCGCGGGGTGAGGGTCCGGGTGGCGCGGTAGGCGCCGGGGGAGCAGCCGCAGGCCCGTGAGAAGTGGGCGTACAGGCTGCTGCCCGACCCGAACCCCGCGGCGTGCGCGACGGCGGCCGTCGTCATCGACGTGGTGAGCAGCAGCCGCTGGGCCTCCGCGAGGCGGTGGCGCAGGAGCTGCTCACCCAGCGTGGCGCCGGTGGCGCGGCGGAACAGCGTCGTGGCGTAGTTCGGGTTGAGGTTCACCGACCGGGCGATGTCCGCCGGGGAGATGGGCTCGCGGAAGTTCTCCGCGGTGAAGCGGGCCATCAGCGCGACGGGACGCGGGTCGGTCCGCCGCCCGGGGGCGGGGGACGACCCCTCGTGTGCCAGGATCCTCAGGACCAGGGCGTTCGCCTCCAGCAGCACCGTCTCGGTCCCCACCCCGGCCGCCACGTCGCGCTCCCACGTGGCGAACTGGGCCTCGACGTGCTCGCCGAGCGCCCGCGTCGGGACGACCACCGTGTCCTGCGACAGGACCCGCGCCGAGAAACCCTCCGGCAGCGACCAGCGCAGCACGGCCGTCAGCGGGACGTGGATCCAGCAGGTGTCGCTGTCCGGCGCGTCCGCCGTGGGGAGCAACCGGTGCGGGGCGGCGGCCCAGAACATCGCCGTGTGCCCCTGCGGCACCGTGACCCGCTCGCCGCCGAAGAGGTAGTCCAGGGTCCCCCGGACCGCGACGTTGATCTCCAGGTCGTCGTGGCGGTGGAACTCCCGCATCGGCGGGACCGCACCGCGGTGGACCCAGAGCGCGGGGGCGACGACGTCCACGCGGCCGAGCGTACCTGAGGATCCTGGAAGGTCCACGGGGTTCGCCGGAGGACCGGGGGCCGCGCGCGCACCTAGCGTGGCCGCATGACGCGCAGCCCCAAGATCACCATCATCGGCGCCGGTGGTTTCGTCTTCCCGTTCCGCCTCATCGGCGACATCCTCAGCTTCCCGGCCCTGCGCTCAGCCCGGCTGTGCCTCATGGACGTCCGTCCCGACAAGCTCGGCCCCGTCGCCGACGCGGCCCGCAAGCTCGTCGCCCACCACGGCTTCGGCGCGCAGGTCGAGGAGACGACCGACCGCCGCGCGGCCCTCGACGGCGCCGACTTCGTCGTCATCACCTTCCAGGTCGGCGGGGTGGAGGCGTACGAGGACGACGTCCTCATCCCGCGCCGGTACGGCGTCGACCAGACCGTCGGCGACACGCTCGGCCCCGGCGGGGTGTTCCGGTTCCTGCGCTCGGTCCCCGCGTACGAGGCCATCGCCGCCGACGCCCTCGAGGTGTGCCCGGACGCGGTGTTCATCAACTACGCCAACCCGATGGCCATGGCCACGGCGTTCCTCAACGCCAAGGGGTTGAGGACCGTCGGGTTGTGCCACAGCGTCCAGGGCACCACCCGCATGCTGGCCCGCACCCTCGACGTCCCCTACGAGGAGGTCGACTACCTCTGCGCCGGGATCAACCACCAGGCCTGGATCCTGAAGTTCCGCCGCGGCACCGAGGACCTGTACCCGCGGCTGCGCGAGGTGATGAACGCCAAGCACGTCGTGGGCCGCGGCGCCGCCGAGCTCGCCGGTGACGACGGCGACCACAGCGGGGCCGCTCCCGCCGCCAGCACCTACGAGGGCGGCAACGAGCAGGTCCGCACCACCCTCATGAACGCCTTCGGCTACTTCGAGACCGAGTCCAGCCACCACGCCTCGGAGTACCTGCCGTACTTCCGCAAGAACCCGGAGATGGTCCAGCACTACATCCCCGAGCGCTGGGACTACTACGAGATCTGCGCGGGCCACGACGACCAGGGCGACCTCGACACCCAGCTCGACAAGCTGAAGGCCGAGCTGAAGCCGTCCGTCGAGTACGGCGCGTCCATCGTCAACTCCGTCGTCACCGGGGTGCCCAGCGTCGTCTACGGCAACGTGCCGAACACGGGCCTGATCCCCAACCTGCCCGCCGACGCGTGCGTCGAGGTGCCCTGCCTCGTCGACCGGAACGGCGTGCAGCCCACGGCCGTCGGGGAACTGCCCCCGCAGCTGGCGGCGCTGAACCGCACCAACGTCAACGTCCAGACCCTCGCCGTCCGCGCGGCGCTGACGGGGAACCGGGAGAACGTCTTCCACGCGGTGGCCCTCGACCCGCTGACGGCCGCGCTGCTGACGCTGGAGCAGGCCCGGGCCATGACCGAGGAGCTGTTCGCCGCCCACGCCGAGCGCCTCCCGGAGGACCTGCGCGCATGAGCCGGCCGCCGATGGGCTGGAACTCCTGGGACTGCTACGGCACGACCGTGACCGAGGAGGAGGTGCTCGCCAACGCCCGGTTCCTCGCCGAGCACCTCCTGCCGTTCGGCTGGGACACCGTCGTCGTCGACATCGACTGGTCCGACCCGACGGCGAAGCCGCACGGGTACAACGCCGGCGCCCCGCTGTGCCTGGACGACCGCGGCCGGCTCGTCCCCGACCCCGGCCGCTTCCCGAGCTCGGCGGGCGGCGCGGGGTTCGGGCCGCTGGCCGAGCAGGTCCACGCCCTCGGGCTGAGGTTCGGGATCCACGTCATGCGCGGGATCCCGCGGCTCGCCGTCGACGAGGACACCCCCTTCGTCGACCGCGGCAACGTGTGCGAGTGGAACCCCGACATGTTCGGCCTCGACCACACCCACCCCGGGGCGCAGGCGTACTACGACTCCGTCCTGGAGCTGTACGCCTCCTGGGGCGTGGACTTCCTCAAGGTCGACGACATGCTCTGGCCCTACCAGGCGAGGGAGATCGAGGCCTTCGCCGAGGCGATCCGGCGCTCGGGCCGCGACATCGCGCTCAGCCTGTCCCCGGGCCGCGACCTGTCGCTGTCGCGGCTGGAGCACCTGCGCGAGCACGCCACGATGTGGCGGATCTGCGACGACCTGTGGGACCGGTGGCCGGACGTCGAGGCGAACTTCGCCCGGTTCGCGCGCTGGGTCCCGCACGCCGGCCCGGGCGGCTGGCCCGACGGGGACATGCTGCCCCTGGGGCGCATCGGCCTGCGCGCCGAACGCGGCGAACCCCGCCACGACCGGCTCACCCCCGCCGAACGGCGCACGCTCGTGACGTTGTGGGTGGTCGCGCGGTCACCGCTGATGATCGGCGGGGACCTGCCGTCCTCCGACCCCGCGACGGTCGCGCTGTTCACCAACGCCGACGTGCTGGCGGTCCTCGACGCGGCCTGGAGCCGGGAGGTGTTCCGCGAGGGGCCGCTCGTGCTGTGGACCGCCGAGGGCGGTCACGTCGCCGCGTTCAACCTCGGCGACGAACCGCTGAGCGTCGCCCTGGACAGCCGGAACGTGGACCTCCCGGGGCGGCTGGGGACGGTCACCGACCTCTGGACGGGCGAACCCGTCGAGACGGTCGCGGTGACGGCCCAGACCGACGCCACCCGCGGTGTCGCCCCCGGCAGCACCGCGGTCCCGCTGACGGTCGAGCCGCACGGCGCGGTCCTCCTGCGGCACGCCCCGGGAGCGTCCTAGCGCGACCCCGTCCCCTCAGGTGTAGAGGGTGAAGTCCGGGTGCGCGCCGGTGAGGAAGTGGTTGCCGACCTCGCGGGCCTTGTACTGCACCGGGTCGTGCAGCGTGTGCGTGCGCACGTTGCGCCAGAACCGGTCGAAGCCGTGCTTGTTCGCCGACGCCCGCGCGCCGGTCACCTCGTAGATCGCCGACGTCGCCTCGATCGCCAGGTCGCTCGAGACGACCTTCAGCGCCGCGATCTCCTCGGCGACCTCGCCGCGCTCGGCCCACGTCAGGTCCGCCCCGCGCTCGTGGGCCTGCGACAGCGACTCGCCGACGCTGCGCCCCAGCGCCTCCGCCGCGCGCAGCCGGGCGACGAGCCGGCCGTAGGTCGCCAGCACGTACGGGTCCTCCACGGCCCGCTCCACGTCCGACAGCAGCCACGGCCGCGACGTCGTGCGCGTGTACTCCGAGGCCGCCTCCAGCGCCCCGCGGGTGACCCCGAGGTAGAAGTGCCCGAAGGCGGCCTGGATCGAGGGGGTCACCAGGGACCCGAACGCCCCGCTCGCCGACGCCGACCCCAGGACGGCGTCGGGCGCGACGCGCACGTCCTCGAAGCGCACCGACCCCGACGCCGACAGGCGCTGGCCCAGGTTGTCCCAGTCGCCGTTCTTGACGAAACCGGGCGCCTCGCGCGGGACGACGACGAGCAGGTCCTGCCCCTCGTCGGTGACGCCGCCGACCAGGGTCACGTCGCCGACGCTGGCCCCGGTCGAGAAGTTCTTCGTGCCCGACAGGACCCAGTCCGCGCCGTCGCGGCGCAGCTGCAGGTCCGGGTCCACCGGGTTCACCGCGTCGCCCCACAGCCACTGGTCCTCCACGCTCGGCACGCCCCAGCGGGCGCGGCCGGCGTCGTCGGCGACCCACACGAGGTTGTGGGCGTTGACGTAGTGGTAGGCGATGAGCTGGGCGATGGAGCCGTCGGTGCGGGCGATCTCGCGCACGACCTCCAGCGCCACCGACCAGGGCAGGCCCGCCCCGCCGGTCGAGGTGGGCAGCAGGACGCTCGGCAGCCCGGCCTTGCGCAGCAGCTCGGCCTCGGCGAACGGCTCGGCGTTGGCGCGGTCGCGGTCCAGCGCGTCGAGGGCGAGGTGGCGGGCGACGTCGCGGGCGGCGTCGAGGACCTGGTCGCGGGTGGTCATGCCGGGTCTCCTGGAGTTCTCGGGGTGGGTCAGCGGGCGGCGCGGGCGGACGCGCGGAAGGCGGCGGCCGGGTGGTCGTCGCGCACCCGGACCTGCCCCTTGCCGTAGATCGTCTCGCGCAGCGTCTCGCCCTCGTACTCGGTGGGGTAGACCCCGCGGCGCTGCAGCTCGGGGACCACGAGGTCGACGACGTCCTCGAACGTGCCGGGGGTGATGGCGTAGGCGCAGTTGAACCCGTCGACGTCACCGACCTCCATCCAGCGCTGCAGCTCGTCGGCCACCGTGGCGGGGGACCCGACGAGCACGGCGCCCATGCCGCCGATGCCCACCCAGTTCGCGATGTCGCGCGGCGTCCACTCCCGGTCCGGGTCGGCCGTCGAGAACGCCTCGACGGCGCTGCGGACGGCCTCGGTCTCGGCGTACTGCAGCGGCTCGTCCGGCGGGTAGCTCGACAGGTCCAGCCCGCTCCAGCCTCCGTAGAGGTTCAGCGCGCCGTCGTAGCTGACGTAGCGCGCGTACTCCTCGTACTTGGCCCGCGCCTCCTCGTCGGTGGGGGCGGTGACGATCGTCACGAGGGTGAACACCTTGACGCTGCGGGGGTCGCGGCCGGCCTGCGCGGCCTGCGCGCGCAGCCTGTCGACCCAGGGCCGCATGACCTCCGGGCGGGTGGCGGTGTTGAAGACCGCCTCCCCGTGCCGGGCGGCGAAGGCGATCCCGCGCGGGGACGCGCCGGCCTGGAAGATGACCGGGGTCCGCTGCGGCGACGGTGCGGTCAGGCCGATGCCGGGGACGTCGAAGAACCGGCCGTGGTGCTCGACCGGGTGCACCTTCGCCGGGTCGGTGAAGACCCCGGCCGCGGCGTCGCGGACGACGGCGTCGTCCTCCCAGGACCCCTCCCACAGCTTGTAGACGACCTCCATGAACTCCTCGCCCAGCTCGTACCGGTCGTCGTGGGAGATCTGCGTCGACAACCCCAGGTTCCTCGCGGCCGACTCCAAGTAGCTGGTGACGACGTTCCAGCCGACGCGCCCGTTCGTGTAGTGGTCCAGCGTCGCCATCTTGCGGGCGAAGGAGTACGGCTGCTCGTACGTCAGCGAGACGGTGACGCCGAACCCGAGGTGCTCGGTGACCGCACCCATGGCCGAGACCGCCAGCATCGGGTCGCCCACGGGCACCTGGGTGGACTCGCGCAGCGCCGTCTCGGGGCCGCCCTTGTAGACGTCGTAGACCCCCAGCACGTCGGCGATGAACAGGGAGTCGAACTTGCCGCGCTCCAGCAGCCTCGCCAGCTCCGTCCAGTACCGCAGGTCGTCGAAGCGGTGCGACTGGTCGTCGGGGTGCCGCCACAGGCCGGGGGACTGGTGCCCGACGCAGGTCATGTCGAAGGCGTTGAGGTGGACTCGTCGGGGCTCGGTCACGGGGGTCTCCTCCATCACTTCACGGCCCCGGCGGACAGCCCGCCGACGAGCCACTTCTGGGCCACGACCGCCAGCACGTACATCGGGACGATCCCGACGAGCGAGGCCGCGGCCTGCTGGCCGAACTGGACGGTGCGGTCGCCCTGGAACAGCGACAGCCCGACGGGCAGGGTCTGGCTGCTGGTGCTCTGCGAGAACGACACGGCGAACAGGAACTCGTTGTAGGACAGGAACAGGCAGATGAGCAGCGCCGCCACGAGCCCGGGGGCCAGCAGCGGCAGCACGATGCGCCGCAACCCGCCGGTGGTGGACAGCCCGTCGACCCAGCCGGCCTCCTCGACCTCGAGGGGGACGCGCCGGACGAAACCGTCCAGCAGCCACACCGCCACCGGCACGTTGGCCAGGCCGTTGACCAGGACCAGCCCGAGCGCGGAGTTCGTCAGGTCGGCCTGCTTGAGCAGGTAGTACAGCGGCAGGACCGCGACGATCGGCGGCGCGCAGTAGCTGGCCAGCAGCAGCGTCTGCAGCCGTTCCCCGCGCGCCCCGGCCCGTGCCGTGACGTACGCGGCGGGGACGGCGACGACGCAGGTGAGGACGGTGGCGCCGATCGCGACGACCCAGGAGTTCACGAGCATCGTCGACAGCGGGACCGTGGAGAACGCCTTGCTGAAGTTCGACCACACGAACGCGGTCGGCAGCCAGCCGCCGTTGGCGATGTCGTCGACGCTGCGCAGCGACAGCGAGACGAGGAACAGCAGCGGCAGCAGCGCGACGAGCGCGACGGCGGCCAGCGCGACCCGCAGCCCCCCGCGGCGCAGGACCGCGCTCACCGGTCGGCCCGCACGGCGCGCGCCCGCAGCAGCGTGACGACGGTGGTCAGGACCCCCACGACGAGGCCGAAGACCAGCGTCTCGGCGGCGGCGGTGCCGATCTCGTAGCTGCCGCGCATCCCCGTCCGGAAGATCTCGAAGCTGCTGACGATGGTCGAGACCCCCGGACCGCCCTGGGTGACGACCGTGACGAGGTCGAAGACCTTCAGGCCGATGACCAGCTCCAGCAGCAGCACGGAGAACACGTTGGGGGCGATGACCGGCCACACGACGTGGGTGAACGAGCGGAACGCCCCGGCCCCGTCCAGGGCGGCGGCCTCGCGCAGTTCCTCGGGCACGCCCAGCAGCGCCGCGAACACCAGCAGCGTCACCAGCGGCGTCCACTGCCACACGTGCATCACGACGAGCGCGCCGAACGCGCCGACGCTGTCACCCAGCGGGTTGGCGCCGGGGAACCCCAGCGCGGAGAACAGCCCGCCGAACGCCCCGCCGACGGGGGCGAGCATGAGCTTCCAGGCCACCCCCACCATGACGGGCGGGGTCACCAGGGGCAGCAGCAGGATCGTGCCGACGACGCCGAACCGCGTCCCCCGCGCGTGCAGCAGCAGCGCCAGGACCACCCCGAGGGCCGTCGCCGCCAGGGCGGCGAGGACGGCGAACACGACCGAGCGGACCAGCGAGCCCGCGAAGGCCAGCGACTCCCACGCCTCGACGAGGTTGTCGGTCCCGGTGAAGCGCTGCAGCGGCCGGGCCAGCGACGACTTCGTCACCGCCAGCGCCACGACGAACACCGTGGGGTAGACGAGCATGAGCGCCAGGCCCGCCAGGCTCGGCGCCGCCAGCCACGTCGAGACGTGCCCGGGGCGGTGGCGTCCCGGCACGGCGCGCCCGGGGACCCTGCCGCGTTGCCGCGGCAGGGTCCCGCGTCCGTCGAGGAGCTGGGTCATCCGAGCGTCTTCCCCCAGCTCTCGGCGGCCTCGTCCAGGGCCGCCTGCGGCTCGACCTGCCCCTGGATGGCCAGCGCGAGCTGGTCGACGAGGTCCTGCAGCGCCTTGGGCGCTCCCTGCTGGGACGGCCACGCCAGCGGGTCGCCGTCCAGGCCCTCGCGGATGACGTCGGTGGCCTTGCCGGCGGCCGCGGCGTACTCGGCCGAGTCCAGGACCGTCTTGCGCGCGGGGTCGATGCCCGAGCCGGCCGTGGAGGCCAGCAGGAAGTTGTTCTGCTCGTTCGTCGCCCACTTCACGAAGGCGGCGGCCTTGTCCTGCTGCCCGGAGGCCGAGGAGACGCCCAGGCCGAACCCGGCGTCCAGCGCCGTGCGGGGGGTCGTGTTCCTCCCCCCGACGGGCAGCGTGACCACGCCCCACTTGTCGACGATCTTGGAGCTGGCCGGGTCCTGCGCCTTCAGGCCCAGGTCGGTCCAGGTGTCGAGCATGGCGCCCTGGCCGGACAGGAAGGCGGAGTTGGCCTGGTCGAAGCCCGTCTGCAGCGGCGTCGGCAGCGCGTTCGGCGACACGTCGACGAGGTGCTGCAGCGCGGCCAGGCCCTCCTCGCCGTTGAAGGCCGCCTTCCCGTCGGCGTCGACGAGGGTGCCGCCGTAGCCGGCGAGGCGGTTGATGAAGGAGCAGCCCAGGATCATCGGGACCTGCTGGGCCTCGACGATCGCGCCGTACACCTTCCCGCCGGAGTCCTTCGTGATCTTCTCCGCAGCGGCGTCGTACTCGTCCCACGTCGTGGGCGGCTCGACGCCGTACGTCTCGAACACCTCGGCGTTGTAGTAGAGGACGTGGGTGTCGCCGTCGAAGGGCAGGCCGTACCGCCTGCCGTCGATGAGCGTGTACGGGTCGTAGATCGAGGGCAGGAAGTCGTCCGTGGCGATGTCGGCGTTGGCGCCGATCCAGTCGGTGAGGTCGACCAGGGCGCCGGCGTCCACCAGCTCGCCGAGGCCGAAGTAGAAGTAGTCGAAGACGTCGAACTCGCCGTCGCCGCCCTGCACGTCCAGGATCTGCTTGCTCGTCAGCTGGTCGTAGGGGATGGCGGTGACCTCGAGCTTGCCGCCGAACTCCTGTTCGAACTTCTTGCCGAGCAGGTCGGTGAAGGCCAGCACGTGCGGCTGGTTGACCATGAGCTTCAGCGTCGCGCCCTGGAGGTCCACGGCCTTCTCGGCGGCCAGCTCCGAGCCGCTGCTGCCGTCGCCGCAGGCGGCCAGGGAACCGGTGGCGGCGAGGGCGCCGACGCCCAGGGCGCCGGACAGGACGCGGCGGCGGGACGCCAGGAGGCGGCGGGTGCTCGCGGGCAGGGGGGTGCGACCAGGTGCGGGCATGGGGGAGCTCCGGGGGTAGGCGGACGGGACGTCCGTCGGGGGGTGCGCGCGGAGGACGGCGCGCTCGTCTGAGGACTCGGGGGGAGGTGGGGCGGCCGGTCAGGCCGCGCGCGACGTCCCCCGCCGCATCGACGCGCCGGGGCGACAGGCCATGGAGGCCGTGCGCGCCAGGTCGACGTGGTAGCGCCGGGTGAGCTGGGTGCAGCTGATCACTTCGAGTCCTCCATCGCCCCTGGCGGGAGCACCTGCCGCTCGCGCGGTGGTTGCTGTGGCGTCAACGAGCCAGGTCTCTCGGCCACTCTGGATGGTGTTGATCGGAGCGTAGCGGACGCCGTGCCGCCGTGGCGATGCCCCGCTGACGTGTGGGCAGGGTCACCTGGTCGGGCTTGTGCGACACTGACCGTGGCCGAGCGTTCCCCACACCGGGCGCCCGGCCCGCCGACGAGACCGCCGCCCAGCGCGCGGACCCGGGCAGCGCCGCGGTCCAGTGGAAGGGCCCCGCAGGCGCCCCGGCCCGCTCACCGGGCGTCGACCGCCGGCGGCCCGGGGGGAGCACGCGTCGCGCGAACCTCCCCGGTGCACCGAGGACTTCCGTCGGGTGCGGGACGACCCGCCCGACGAATCCGACGAGGACGCCCGAGCGTCCGCGGGGTTCACCGGTGGAGCGGGCGCTGCGGGCGAAGCGGAGCACCCGTGAGCACCACACCTGAAGAGAACACCGCAGCCCCCGCCACGGCGGAGGACGTCGCCCCGACCACGCGGCCGCGCCGCCGGCGGGCCGCCAGCCGTCCCGCCGGGGCTCCCGCGCACGTCGAGCCCGTCGTGAGCACCGTCCCCGCGACCGTCCCGGCCGCGGACGCCGCGCCCGCGCCGGCCCCCGCCGAGGTCCCCGCCGCCGAGGCCCCGGCCGCGCCGGAGGCGGCCCCGGTGGAGGAGGCGCCCAAGCGCCGGGCCCGCCGGGCCACCCGCAAGGTCGCCACCCCCGAACCGGTCGCGCCGGTCGCCGACGAGGTGGCCGCCCCGCCCGTCGCGCCCGTCGCGGCCCCGGAGAGCGAGCCCGTCGCGCAGGTCGCCGCCGAGCCCGTCGCGGAGCCCGCTGTGGAGCCCGTCGCCGAGCCCGCCGCCGAGGAGGTGGCCGCGCCGCCGGCCCGCCGCCGCCGCACCCGCAAGGCCGCCGCGCCCGCGCCGGCCGTGACGCCCGAGCAGGCCGTCGCCGTCGCCGTGGACACCCCGGTGGAGGAGGCGCCCGTCGTCGAGCCCACCCCCGAGCCCGCCGTCGAGCCCGTCGCCGCCGCCGAGCAGCCCGCGGGGGAGGACTCCGCCGCCGACCTCATGGACGACCCCGTCCTGCTGCGGGCGGCCGGGCTGGCCCGCCGCGGCGGGCGCGCCCCCCGCGAGACCGACGCCGACCGGGCGGCCGACGCCGCCGCCCGGGCCACGGCCCTGTTCTTCCAGGCCCCCGAGGCCGACGCCCCGGCCCGCCGCTCCCGCCGGGCCTCCGCACCGGCCGGCCCGCCGCCGGGCCTCTTCGGCTTCGCCGGTGCCGAGCCGCTGGACGAGGACGCGGTCGAGGAGGAGTTCGAGGAGGTCCTCGACGGGACCTCCGACGACGACGCCGCGGACGAGGCGCCGGACGACGTCCAGGACGAGGCGCGGGACGACGCGCAGGACGACGAGACCGGTGCGCCGCGCCGCCGTCGCCGCCGCGGTGGCCGGGGCCGGCGCAGCCGCACCCGCGACGACGACAGCACGGACGACAGCACGGACGACAGCACGGACGACAGCGCCGACGACGACGCCGACGAGGACGCCGACGAGACCGACGCCGGGACGTCCCCGGACGCCGCGGAGGACGCCGAGACCGACGAGGACGACACCGACGAGGGCGAGGAGTCCTCGGGCTCCTCGCGCCGCCGCCGTCGCCGCCGTCGCCGCGGGGGGTCCTCGGAGGGCGAGGACTCCTCCTCCCCGGACGACCCGCCGAACACCGTCACCCGCGTCCGCGAGCCGCGCCGCTCCAGCGCCCGCGGCACGGGCGAGGACGAGATCACCGCGCTGCGCGGCTCGACGCGCCTGGAGGCCAAGAAGCAGCGCCGCCGCGAGGGCCGGGAGGCCGGCCGCAAGCGCGCCATCCTCACCGAGGCCGAGTTCCTGGCCCGCCGCGAGGCCGTCGAGCGCGTCATGGTGGTGCGCCAGGAGGACGACAAGACGCAGATCGGCGTCCTGGAGGACGGGATCCTCGTCGAGCACTACGGCGCCCGGCAGGCCCAGACCACCATGGTCGGCAACGTCTACCTCGGCCGCGTGCAGAACGTGCTGCCCAGCATGGAGGCCGCCTTCGTCGACGTCGGCAAGGGGCGCAACGCCGTCCTGTACGCCGGTGAGGTCAACTGGGACGCGGCCGGGCTGGAGGGCCAGCCGCGCCGCATCGAGGCCGCGCTGAAGTCCGGCGACCCGGTCCTGGTGCAGGTCACCAAGGACCCCGTGGGGCACAAGGGGGCGCGGCTGACCAGCCAGGTCTCGCTGCCGGGCCGCTACCTCGTGTACGTCCCGCGCGGGTCGATGACGGGCATCTCCCGCAAGCTGCCCGACACCGAGCGCGCCCGCCTGAAGAAGGTCCTCAAGGAGGTCGTGCCGCAGGGCGCGGGCGTCATCGTCCGCACCGCGGCCGAGGGGGTGGCCGAGGAGGAGCTGCGCGCCGACGTCCAGCGCCTGCAGGCCACCTGGGAGGCCATCCAGGCCAAGGCGGGCAGCAAGAACGCGCCGCAGCTGCTGCACGGCGAGCCCGACCTGACCGTCCGCGTCGTGCGCGACGTGTTCAACGAGGACTTCAGCCGGGTCGTCGTCTCCGGCGACGCGGCGTGGGAGGCCGTCCACGGCTACGTCGCCGACGTCGCCCCGGACCTGGCCGACCGGCTCGAGCGCTGGGAGGGCCCGCAGGACGTCTTCGAGCACCACCGCGTCGACGAGCAGCTCGCCAAGGCCCTGGGCCGCAAGGTCTGGCTGCCCTCGGGCGGTTCCCTCGTCATCGACCCGACCGAGGCGATGCACGTCATCGACGTCAACACCGGCAAGTTCACCGGTGCCGGCGGCACGCTCGAGGAGACCGTCACCCGCAACAACCTCGAGGCCGCCGAGGAGATCGTCCGGCAGCTGAGGCTGCGGGACATCGGCGGGATCATCGTCATCGACTTCATCGACATGGTCCTGGAGTCCAACCGCGACCTCGTCCTGCGCCGGCTCGTGGAGTGCCTGGGCCGGGACCGGACCAAGCACCAGGTGGCCGAGGTGACCTCCCTGGGCCTGGTCCAGATGACCCGCAAGCGGACCGGCCAAGGGCTGGCGGCCGTGCTCGAGGAGCTCGACGCCGCCGCCGACGCCAACCCGGCCCCGCAGCCGCCCCCGGCCGCCCAGAACGGCGGGGGCGGCGGCAGGAACGGTGGTGGCGGCGGTGGCGGTGGCGGCGGTGCCGAGAACGGTGGCGGCACCGCGAACGGGTCGGGCAAGTCCCGCAACCGCCGCGGCCGCGGCCGGGACCGCGGCGCGGCCGAGGAGGCCCCCAAGGTGGACGAGCCGGCCGCCGAGGCGCCGCGCGAGCCCGCCCGGGACGCCGCGGCGCTGGCGGCCATCGCGGCCGTGGCGGCCGCCGGCCGCCGGGAGCGGGAAGCGGCCGCCACGTCCACCGAGGCGCACGAGCCCGCCCCCGCGGCGAAGTGAGCGCGTCGTTTTGACCCCGGGGGGCGGCGTTCCGTACGCTTGCCTCTTGGTGCGCCGTCGTGCGCGAGCCTCCAACTGCACGTGCAGTTCGGCGGCGTTCCAGTTCGTGACGAGAGAAACGGGTTCGTTGTGGTGTACGCCATCGTCCGCGCCGGCGGCCGGCAGGAGAAGGTCTCGGTCGGCGACGTGCTGACCATCGACCGGGTCCCCGTGGCCAGCGGGGAGACGCTGCAGCTGCAGCCCCTTCTCCTCGTCGACGGTGAGACCGTGACTCACGACGCTTCGGCGCTCGCGGGTGTCAAGGTCGTCGCCGAGGTGGTCGAGGAGGCCAAGGGCCCCAAGATCACCATCCTCAAGTACAAGAACAAGACCGGGTACCGCAAGCGTCAGGGTCACCGCGCGAAGCTCACCCGCGTCAAGATCACCAGCATCGGGGCGTGACGTCAGATGGCACACAAGAAGGGCGCGAGCTCCTCGCGCAACGGTCGTGACTCCGCCGCTCAGCGCCTCGGTGTGAAGCGCTTCGGCGGCCAGGTCGTCAGCGCGGGCGAGATCCTCGTCCGTCAGCGCGGCACCCACTTCCACCCCGGTGCGGGTGTGGGCCGCGGCGGCGACGACACGCTGTTCGCGCTGGTCCCGGGCGCCGTCGAGTTCGGCACCCGTCGTGGTCGCAAGGTCGTCAACATCGTCGCGGGCGAGTGACGACGCTCCAGTCGTGAACACGAGGGGCGGACCGGAGAGATCCGGTCCGCCCCTCGTGCGTTCCACCAGCAGTCCCCCCTCGAAGTCCTAGGAGTAGGTATGTCGACGCACTTCGTCGACCGTGTCGTGCTGCACGCGGCCGGCGGTGACGGCGGCAACGGCTGCGCGTCGGTGCACCGCGAGAAGTTCAAGCCCCTCGGCGGGCCCGACGGCGGCAACGGGGGCCGCGGCGGCGACGTCGTCCTCGAAGTGGACCCCCAGGTCACGACGCTGCTGGACCTGCACCGCCGCCCGCACCGCAGCGCCCCCGACGGCCGCTTCGGCATGGGCGACCACCGCAACGGCGCCGAGGGCGACGACCTCGTCATCGGCGTCCCCGAGGGCACGATCGTCCGGTCCGCCAGGGGTGAGCTGCTGGCCGACATGGTCGGCGCCGGGACCCGCTACGTCGTGGCCCCCGGCGGGCGCGGCGGGCTGGGCAACGCCGCGCTGGCCACCACCAAGCGCAAGGCGCCGGGCTTCGCCCTCCTCGGGGAGCCGGGGGAGGCCGTCGACGTCACCCTGGAGCTGAAGACCCTCGCCGACATCGCCCTGGTCGGGTTCCCCAGCGCGGGCAAGTCCAGCCTCGTCGCGGCGCTGTCCGCGGCCCGCCCGAAGATCGCCGACTACCCCTTCACGACGCTCGTGCCGAACCTGGGGGTCGTCGAGGCCGGGTCGACGCGCTTCACCGTCGCCGACGTCCCGGGCCTGATCCCCGGCGCCAGCGAGGGCCGTGGGCTCGGGCTGGACTTCCTGCGCCACGTCGAGCGCTGCGTGGCGCTCGTGCACGTCCTGGACGGGGCGAACCTGGAGTCCGACCGCGACCCGATCAGCGACCTCGAGGCCATCGAGAAGGAGCTGGCGGCCTACACCGTCGACGACGGCACCGTCCCGCTGCAGGACCGCCCGCGCCTCGTCGTCATCAACAAGGCCGACGTGCCCGACGCCCGGGACATGGCCGACATCGTCCGCGAGGACCTCGAGAAGCGCGGGGACCCGGTGTTCGTGGTCTCCGCCGTGGCGCGCACCGGGCTGCGGGAGCTGGCCTTCGCCATGGCCGAGCTCGTCGCGGCCTCCCGGGCGGCCGAGCCGGCGGCGGTGCCGCAGCGCGTGGTCATCAACCCGCCGGCCGTCGACGAGTCCGGGTTCCGCGTCTCCCGCGACGAGTACGGCGAGGGCCAGGTGCGCTTCCGGGTGCGCGGGGAGAAGCCCCGCCGCTGGGTGCGCCAGACCGACTTCACCAACGACGAGGCCGTCGGGTACCTCGCCGACCGCCTCGCGCGGCTCGGCGTCGAGGACGAGCTGTTCAAGGCCGGTGCCACCCCGGGCGCCGAGGTCGTGATCGGCGACGACGCCAACGCCGTCGTCTTCGACTGGGAACCCACGATGGTCGCCGGCGCCGAGGTGCTGGGGCAGCGCGGGTCCGACCTGCGCCTGGAGGACCACTCGCGGCCCACCCGCGACGTCAAGCGGCAGCAGGAACGGGAGCGGCGGGCCGCCAAGGCCGCCGCCCGCGGCGAGCTGGAGGCCGAGCGCCTGGCCGGTCACTGGACCGCCGACGACGACGAGTAGGCCGCAGGTGAGCGAACCGTCGACGCTCGCCCGGCGCGAGGACCTCGCCGCGGCGCGCCGGGTCGTGGTGAAGGTGGGCTCGTCCTCCCTGACGACGGCAGCCGGGGGGCTGGACACCTCCCGGCTGGACGCGCTGGTGGAGGTCCTGGCCGCGCGCCGGTCCACCGGGGGGGACGTCGTGCTCGTCTCCTCCGGGGCCATCGCCGCCGGGCTCGCGCCCCTGGGGCTGCCCAAGCGGCCCCGGGACCTGGCCAGCCAGCAGGCCGCGGCCAGCGTCGGGCAGGGGCTGCTGCTGGCCGAGTACGCCCGCGCCTTCGCCCGCTCCGGCCTGACCGTGGGCCAGGTGCTGCTGACCGCCGAGGACGTGGTGCGGCGCACGCACTACGGCAACGCCCAGCGCACGCTGGAGCGCCTGCTCAGCCTCGGGGTGGTGCCCGTCGTCAACGAGAACGACACCGTGGCGACCCACGAGATCCGCTTCGGCGACAACGACCGCCTCGCCGCGCTCGTCGCGCACCTCGTGCGCGCCGACGCGCTGGTCCTGCTGTCCGACGTCGACGCCCTGCACACCGCGCCGCCCTCCACCCCCGGCGCGCGGCGCATCGCCACCGTCCGCGGTCCCGAGGACCTCGCGGGGGTGACCGTCGGGTCGGCCGGTGCGGCCGGCGTGGGCACCGGGGGCATGACGACGAAGGTCGAGGCGGCCGGCATCGCGGTGTCGGCGGGCGTGCCCGCGCTGGTGACGTCCGCGGCCCTGGCCGGGCCGGCCCTGGCCGGTCAGGACGTGGGGACGTGGTTCTCCGTCCCGGCCTCCCGGCGGGCGCGGCGCAGCTCCCGGCAGCTGTGGCTGGCCCACGCCGCGGCCCCGGCCGGGCGGCTGGTCCTGGACGACGGGGCCGTCAAGGCGGTGCGCGGCAACCGCTCCTCGCTGCTCCCGGCGGGGGTGGTGGGGCTGGCGGGGCGCTTCCGCGCCGGTGACCCGGTCGACCTGGTCGACGGAAACGGTCACGCCGTGGCCCGTGGCCTGGTGAACTACTCCTCGGAGGAGCTGCCGGAGATGCTGGGGCGCTCGACGCGCGAGCTGGCCCGGCAGTGGGGCGCGGCGTACGAGCGCGAGGTCGTCCACCGCGACCACCTCGTCCTCCTGGGGCGTTGAGCAGTCAGCGCCGCGACATGCCGCCCGCCGGCGCCCCGACACCGTGGCCGGCGAGCGCCCCGGCACCGCAGCGAGGAGGCCTGACGTGGGGTTCGAGTCGTCGTCGCTGTGGTCGGTGACGCTGACGGTGGCCGGCGAGGCCGCGGACGTCGCCGAGGTGCGCGCCGCGCTGGACCGGCTGCTGGTCCAGCACCCGTTCCTGTCCAGCGTGCGCTACAGCGCGACCCGCGCGGAGCTGCGCTACTGGGACGAGGCGCGCGACGTCGACGACGCGGCCGCGATGGCGTTGCGCCTGTGGCCCGAGCACCGCGTCAGCGCCGGCCTGCCGGACTGGTCGGTGGCGGGCATCGAGGTCGTGGACCGGGGGACGGTGGAGCACCGCGCCCGGGCCCGGGGCGCGGCGGCCCACCGCGTCCAGCCGGGGCGCCGCTCCCGGACGCTGGACCTCATCGGCGACATCGCGCCCTGGTGACCCTGACCGCACTCCTGGATCGTTGAACGATCCAGGAGGCGGGGCGTACGCTGGCGCCATGACTCTCGCCGCCGACCCCGCCCTCTCCGTGCAGGACGCCGTGCTCGCCACCTGCCGGCGCGCCAAGGTCGCCTCGCGGCCGCTGCGGGTCGCGACGCGCGCGACGAAGGACGCCGCCCTGCTGGCCGTCGCGGACGCGCTCGAGGCCGCCACCGAGCGCATCGTCGCCGCCAACGGGGAGGACCTCGCCCGCGGCCGCGCCGAGGGCACGAGCGAGCACCTGCTGGACCGCCTGGCCCTGGACCCCGCCCGCGTGGCGGCCATCGCCGCCGCCGTGCGCGAGGTCGCAGCCCTGCCCGACCCCGTCGGGGAGGTCGTGCGCGGCTCCACGCTGCCCAACGGCCTGCGGCTGCGGCAGCTGCGCGTCCCCATGGGCGTGCTCGGCGTGGTCTACGAGGCCCGTCCCAACGTCACCGTCGACGTCGCGGTCCTCGCGCTCAAGAGCGGCAACGCCGTCGTCCTGCGCGGCGGCTCGGCCGCCATGAGCAGCAACACCGTCCTCGTCGAGGTCGTCCGGGGGGCCCTGGAGTCGGTCGGCCTGCCCGCCGACGCCGTGACCAGCATCGACGAGCACGGCCGCGACGGCGTCGGCGCCCTGCTCACCGCCCGCGGCCTGGTCGACCTCCTCGTCCCGCGCGGCGGGGCCGACCTGATCCAGCGCGTCGTGCGCGAGGCCACCGTCCCCGTCATCGAGACCGGCGTCGGCAACTGCCACGTCTACGTCGACGCCTCGGCGGACCTGGCGCAGGCCGTCGACGTCGTCCTGAACGCCAAGACGTCCCGCCCCAGCGTCTGCAACGCCGCCGAGACGGTCCTGGTGCACTCCGCGCTCGCCGCCGACTTCCTGCCCACCCTGCTCACGGCGCTGCACGGGGCGGGGGTCGTGCTGCACGCCGACGAGCGGTCGCTGACGGCCGCGCGGGCGGCGGGCGTCCCCGCCCGGGCCGTCACCGACGAGGACTGGGCCGCGGAGTTCCACGGCCTGGAGATCGCCGTCGGCGTCGTCGACTCGGTGCAGGAGGCCGTCGAGCACATCGGCCGCTGGTCCTCGGCCCACACCGAGGCGGTCCTGGCCACCGACGTCCGGGTCACCGACTACTTCTGCGCCGCCGTCGACTCCGCGGTCGTCGCGGTCAACGCCTCGACGCGGTTCACCGACGGCGGGGAGTTCGGCCTGGGCGCCGAGGTGGGGATCTCGACGCAGAAGCTGCACGCGCGCGGCCCCATGGGTCTGGCGGAGCTGACGACGACGACCTGGCAGGTCCTCGGCGACGGTCACGTCCGCGTCTGACCGTCCTCCAGGGAGTCCGCCGCCACCAGGTAGGTGGGCCGGTTCTGCAGCTGCACGTAGAGCCGGCCCACGTACTCGCCCAGCACCCCCAGGCACAGCAGCTGCAGCGTGCCCGCGCCCGCGACGACGGCCAGCGTCGACGTCCAGCCCGGCACGGTGCTCCCGACGGCGAACGAGACGAGCGCGTACAGCAGCAGCAGGGACGTCAGCAGGGCCCCGCCGAGGCCGAAGAGCGAGGCCAGCCGCAGCGGCGCGGTCGAGGAGCCCGTGATGGCGTCCAGCGACAGCCGCAGCATCCGGGTCAGGGGGTACTTCGTGCGCCCGGCGCCGCGGGCCCCGCGCACGTACCCGACCGTGGTCGAGGTGAAGCCGAGGTCGGGGATCACCAGCCGCAGCACCCGGTGGGCCTCGGGCAGCTGCAGGACGGTGTCGACGACGACGCGGCCGGTGTACCGGTAGTCGCCGGCCTGCTCGGGGGCCCGGCCGCCGAGGGCCCGGACCAGGCGGTAGAACGCGGCCGCGGTCACCCGCTTGAGCGCGCTGTCGACGGACCGGTCCTCCCGCACGGCGTACACGACGTCGTGGGCGGCGCCGGCGGCCAGCAGCCGGGGGAGCACCTCGGGGGGGTCCTGCAGGTCGGCGTCCATCGTCACGACGCCGTCGCGGCCGCGGGCCCGCGCGAGCCCGGCCGACAGCGCGGCCTGGTGCCCGGCGTTGGCCCGCAACCGCACGACCCGCAGCTGCGGCCAGTCCCGCCGCAGCCGGGCCAGGACGACGGGGGTCGCGTCGGTGCTGCCGTCGTCGACGACGAGCACCTCGTAGCCGTCCAGGCCCTGCCCGGTCAGCTCGTCCAGCACGGGCCGCAGCCGGCGGGCGAACTCGGGCAGCACCTCGGCCTCGTCGAAGGCGGGGACCACCACCGACAGGGCCGGGGGGACGTCGGGGGACACACGGTGATCCTGCCGCAGCCGCCGCGGGGGCGGCGTGCGAGACTGGGCCCGACGTACGACCAGACGCTCCACCTGACGCTCCAGGCACGCTCTACGGAGGACCCCCATGCTGCACGCGCTCGTCGCCGAAGCCGTCCAGACGACCGAGGAGACCCACGGCGCGGGTCTGCCCTCGCCGTACGTGTTCGCGACCATCGCCTTCTGCGTGCTCGCCGCGCTGCTCATCGTCACGATGGGCTTCAAGAGCGTCGGGACCCGTCACTGACGTCCCCGGCGGACGGTCGCCGCCCGCGCCTGGGCGTGATGGGCGGCACCTTCGACCCGATCCACCACGGCCACCTCGTGGCCGCCAGCGAGGTCGCGGCCCGCTTCGACCTCGACGAGGTCGTCTTCGTGCCGACCGGCCGGCCGTGGCAGAAGTCGCGCGGGGACATCGCCCCCGCCGAGCACCGCTACCTCATGACGGTCATCGCGACCGCGTCGAACCCGCGCTTCACGGTGTCCCGGGTGGACATCGACCGCGGCGGGTTCACGTACACGATCGACACGCTGCGGGAGCTGCACGACCTGCGCCCCGAGGCCGACCTCTTCTTCATCACCGGGGCTGACGCGCTGGCGCAGATCCTGCAGTGGAAGGACGTCGCCGAGCTGTGGTCGCTGGCCCACTTCGTCGGGGTGAGCCGTCCCGGGCACGCGCTGACCGACGACGGCCTGCCGCTGGACGGGGTGAGCCTGATGGAGGTGCCGGCCCTGTCGATCTCCTCCACCGACTGCCGCCGGCGCGTCGCCGACGGCCTGCCGGTCTGGTACCTCGTGCCGGACGGCGTCGTCCAGCACATCTCCAAGCACCGGCTCTACGCGCGCGCGGACGAGCCCGCGCCGGCGGCCGTGGGAGAATCGAACGGCTGAAGCCGTTCCGAACACCCCTCCTAGGAGTACCGTGCCCGCCTCCGACCGTTCTCTCGAGCTCGTGACCGCAGCTGCGGCAGCAGCTTCGGACAAGCTCGCGACCGACGTGATCGCGCTGGACGTCTCCGACCAGCTGTTCATCACCGACGCCTTCCTGCTGGCCTCGGCCCCGAACGAGCGCCAGGTGCGCGCGATCGCCGAGGCCATCGAGGAGACGCTCCTGCCGCTGGGCTCCAAGCCCGTCCGCCGCGAGGGCGAGCGCGAGGGCCGTTGGGTGCTGCTGGACTTCGTCGACGTCGTCGTGCACGTCCAGCACACCGAGGAGCGCGAGTACTACGCCCTCGAGCGCCTCTGGAAGGACTGCCCCCTCATCGAGCTGCCCGAGCACGCCGCGAGCGACGCCTCCGCCTGAGCCCGGCGTCGTGAGCGCGCGTCGTGTCGTCCTCTGGCGGCACGGTCGCACCACCTTCAACGCCGAGAACCGCTTCCAGGGCCAGCTCGACGTCCCGCTGGACGACGTCGGGCGGGCCCAGGCCGCCGCGGCGGCCGCGCACCTCGCCGGGCAGCCGATCGACGCCGTCGTCGCCTCGGACCTGTCCCGCGCCGTGGAGACGGCGCGGGCGCTGACCTCCCGCACGGGCCACGCGCTGCGCACCGACCCGGACCTGCGGGAGGTCCACGCCGGAGCCTGGGAGGGGCTGCTGGGCGCCGAGATCGAGGCGCGCTGGCCCGAGGAGCACGCCGCCTGGCGCCGCGGCGACGACGTCCGGGTGGGCGGCGGGGAGAACCGCCTGGAGCTGGGGACCCGCGTCGCCGGTGCCGTGGAACGGCACGCGTCCACCGTCGAGGGCACGCTCCTGGTCGTCGCGCACGGGGCCGCGCTGAAGGCCGGCGTCCTGCGGCTCGTCGGCCTGCCCCCGGTGGCCACGAGAGCGCTGGCCGGCTTCCGCAACGGCCACTGGGCCGTGCTGACCCGCCGGGGTCACGGCTGGGTCCTCGAGGAGTGGAACGCGGGGTCGGCGGGTGCCTCCGTGGGCGCCGAAGGCTGAGGGTGGTCACCAGCACCCCCGCCCGTGAGGTAGTGTTCTCTCTGTCGCCAGGGGGAAACCCGGGGTGATGAACGAGAGCAAGGGGCTGTGGCGCAGCTGGTAGCGCACCTCCATGGCATGGAGGGGGTCAGGGGTTCGAGTCCCCTCAGCTCCACCCCAGAAGGGCCCGGACGAGAGTCCGGGCCCTTCGTCGTCCCCGGGGTGCTGCGCTCACCACCAGCGGTCCAGCCCCTCCAGCAGCGCCTCCACCACCCCGGTCACCGCCGCGCGGGACCCGGGGACGGCCGGTTGCCCCGCGCGCACCGTCGCGGCCACCAGCACCCGCCGCCGCCCGCGGGCGGCGGTGCCCACGAGCGCGGCCGTGCCGTAGCGGCCGGTGGAGTGGGTGCCGGTCAGCCGCCACCCGCCGCGCAGCCCGGTCGTCGGGAACAACCCGGCGAACCGGGCCCGCGCCGGCGGGGGCAGGGCGGTGCCGAGCAGCAGCGTGCCGTGCGTCAGCGCCAGCGCCGACGTCGTGGTGGTGTCCTGCGGATCCCACGGCGCCCCCGCGCAGGAACCGGGGGCCAGGCGGTCGACGCGGGTCCGGCGGTCGCCGAGGCGGCGGCAGAAGCCCGTCACGGCCGCCGGGCCGCCCGCCCGGGTCAGCAGGAGGTTCGTGGCGGTCGCGTCGGCCCGGCGCAGGGCCGCGTCGCCGAGCCGCCCGACGGACAGGCCGCCGGGGACGTGCCAGGCGCACACGGGGGAGGGGGCCACGAGCCGGTCGGCGCCGTAGCGCACGCGCCGGGCCAGGACACCGGGTCCGTGCCGGGCCACGAGCAGACCCAGGGCGGCCCCGGCCGACAGCGTCAGGACGGGGCGGGGCTCGTCGGCGTGGTGGCGCGCGCCGCGCCCGGTGAGCAGGTCGGCGGCCCAGAACGTCACCTCGTCCGGTGGGCGGCCGAGGACGGCGGCCAGACCGGCACCGCTGCCGGCCGCCACGAACGACCGCCGCGAGACGTCCACGTCCCTCCACCCCCGGGACCAGGGTGCTCCCGCGGGGACGGGAGCACCAGGCCCGGGTGGTGGGGCCTCAGCGCGCGGGCCGCCAGCCCAGCGCCGGGGCGACGTGCTCGGCGATGGAGCTCATGAGGTGGGTGTTGTAGTCCACCCCGAGCGCGTTGGGGATCGTGACGAGCAGGGTGTCGGCCTCGCGCACGGCGGCGTCCTTGGCGAGGTCCTCGGCGACCTGGTCGGGGTCGCCCGCGTAGGTCTTGCCGAACCGCGCCAGGCCGGGTTCGCCGAGGGAGCCCACCTGGTCGGTGGAGCCGCGGTCGCGGCCGAAGTACGCCTCGTCGAGGTCGTCGACGATGGGCATGACGCTGCGGGAGACCGAGACGCGCGGTTCGCGCTCCCAGCCGGACTCCTTCCACACCTGCCGGAACAGGGCGATCTGCTCGGCCTGCAGCTCGTCGAAGGGGATGCCGGTGTCCTCGGTGAGCAGGGTGGAGCTCATGAGGTTCATGCCCTGCTCGGCGGTCCAGCGGGCGGTCTCGCGGCTGCCCGAACCCCACCAGATCCGGTCGGACAGACCGGGGGACTGGGGCAGGACCGGCAGGTGCACGCTGCGGCCGGTCATCCGCGGGTTCGACTCCGCGACGCCGGCGCCGGCGATGGCGCGGCGGAAGACGTCGGTGTGCCGGCGGGCCATGTCGGCCTCGGTCTCGCCCTCGGCCGGTACGTACCCGAAGGTGGCCGGGCCGTGCAGGGCGGGCTCGGGTGATCCCCGGCTCACGCCGAGCTGGAGCCGGCCGTCGGAGAGCAGGTCCGTCATCGCCGCCTCCTCGGCCATGTAGAGCGGGTTCTCGTACCGCATGTCGATGACGCCCGTGCCGAGCTCGATGCGGCTCGTGCGGGCGGCCATGGCGGCGAGGACCGGGAAGGGCGCGGCCTGCTGGCGGGCGAAGTGGTGCACCCGCACGTAGGCGCCGTCGAAGCCGAGCTCCTCGGCGGCCACCGCGAGCTCGACGGTCTGGACGAGGGCCTCGCGCGCGGTCCGGGCGGCCGAGCCCGGGACCGGCTGGTAGTGCCCGAAGGACAGGAACCCGATGCGCTTCACATCGTCATTGAACCATCAACAAGTCGATCCTGTTCCACACTGGGGCGGTGATCTCCAAGGACACCCAGCTCTGCCTGTCGCTGTCGGGCCGCCCCAGCAACCTCGGCACCCGCTTCCACAACTTCCTCTACGCCGAGCTCGGCCTCGACTTCGTCTACAAGGCGTTCACCACCGACGACCTGCCCGCCGCGATCGGGGGCATCCGGGCCCTGGGCGTCCGCGGCGCCGGGATCTCCATGCCCTACAAGGAGGCCGTGATCCCGCTCGTCGACGAGCTGGAGGCCTCCGCCGCGGCCATCGACTCGGTGAACACGATCGTCAACACCGGCGGCCGGCTCGTCGCGCACAACACCGACTACGTCGCCGTGGCGACCCTGCTCGCCGAGCACGGCATCACCCCGCAGGGCGCCGCCGCCGTCCTCGGCAGCGGCGGCATGGCCAAGGCCTCGCTCGCCGCCCTGCGCGACAACGGCTTCGACGACCTGCTCGTCGTGGCCCGCAACGAGGCCACCGGCGCGCCCCTGGCCGCGCAGTACGGCGCCCGGTGGCTGCCCGTGCTCGGCGCCGAACGGCCCGCGCTCGTCCTGAACGCCACCCCCGTCGGCATGGCCGGCGGCCCCGCCGAGCACGACCTGCCCGTCGCCCGCGAGGTCGTCGAGGCCGCCCGCGCCGTCTTCGAGGTCGTCGCCGTCCCCGAGGACACCTCGCTGGTGCGCCTGGCCCGCGAGCTGGGCCGCACCGTCGTCACGGGCACCGAGGTGGCCGCGCTGCAGGCCGCCGAGCAGTTCGCCCTCTACACCGGGGTGCGCCCCACCCCCGACCAGGTCCGCCGAGCGGGTGAGTTCTCCCGCCAGGAGGGGTGAGAGGGGCCCCGGAGCGGGCCCGCGCGCGGGAGGATCGAGGGGTGCCCTCCTCGCCCTCCCGCCCCCCGACGCCCCCGGCAGCCACCGCCGGGGAGGTGACCGGCGCGCCCGCCGCCCCCGGGACCGCCGGGCCGGACGCGCCCACCGGGTCCGTCGTGCGCCCGCGGCGCACCGGCGGCGCGCCCGGGGGCCGGGGTCTGCGGGCCGCCCTGCTGCTGGTGCCCACCGCCGGCGCGGTCGCGGTGGTGCTCGCGGCGGCGCTCACCCCGACGGTCACCGCGCTGGTCGTCGCCCTGGGCGCGCTCGCCCTGCTGGCCGTCGTCCTCGGCGTGGCGCTGGCCCTGACGGCGCGGGCCCACCGCGCGGCCGAGCAGGCCGCCGGCCAGCTCCTGTCGGCGCTCGAGGCCGCCCGCGACGAGAAGGTCGACGACGCCGTCACGGGCCTGCTCAACCGGCGCGGGCTGGTGCTCGTGGGCCGGCAGGTCCTGGAGTCGGCCCGCCGCTCCAGCGGCGCGGTGCACGCCTGCGTCGTCGAGGTCTCCTCGGCCGTCCAGCTCGGCGGCCCGCCGCGGACCGCCACCCAGGAGCGGGTCCGGCGGGAGGCGGAGTGGACCGCGGCGGCGTCCGCGCTGCGCGGGGCCACCCGCACCTCCGACGTCGTCGCGCACGAGGGTGGGGGCCGCTTCGTCGTCCTGGGGCCCGGGTCCGGGCTGCACGCCCAGGAGCTCGAGCGCCGCATCCGGGTGGGCCTGGCGCAGGGCCGGCTGACCGGCGGCGGCCAGCGCGCCGCCCGGCTGTCCGTCGAGGCCGGTGCCGCGGTCCTGGCCCCCTGGGACGAGGGCGGTCTCAGCGACCTGCTGGTGCGCGCCGAGCAGGCCCTGGCCCAGCGCCGCGCCCTGCGCCGCAGCACCCCCTCGCACGGCTGGGGGCGCCGCCGCAACGACCGCGCCGCCCGACCGGAACGTCCGCAGGCGTGAGCGAGTAGGCTTCCCCCGTGTCTTCCCGCCGACTTCCCGGCCGGTGCTGAGCTGCTGCGGCCCCGCAGGTGCTCGCACCGTGACCCCTCCTGCGCGAGGGGTCTTCCGCTGTCCAGGCGAGTTCGCAGGTGCGGGACGCACGAGCGCACCGGGAGGACGAGATGACTGACGTGTCGACGGACCAGGCCCACGACCGGGCCCACGAGCAGGTCCAGGAGCAGGACGAGCAGCGCTACGACGCGTTCGCGCTGCAGGACAAGTGGCTGCCCGTGTGGGACGAGCTGAAGCCGTTCCGCAGCGGGGCGCCGGGCGACGAGCGCCCGAAGAAGTACGTGCTGGACATGTTCCCGTACCCCTCGGGGGACCTGCACATGGGTCACGCCGAGGCCTACGCGCTGGGCGACGTCATCGCCCGGTACTGGGTGCAGCGCGGGTTCGACGTCATGCACCCCATCGGCTGGGACGCCTTCGGCCTGCCCGCCGAGAACGCCGCCATCAAGCGCGGCCTGGACCCGCGGCGGTGGACGTACGACAACATCGCCCAGCAGCGGGCCTCGATGCGCCGGTACGCGTGCTCCTTCGACTGGGACCGCGTCCTGCACACCTCCGACCCCGAGTACTACAAGTGGAACCAGTGGCTGTTCCTGAAGCTGTACGAGAAGGGCCTGGCGTACCGCAAGGACTCCCTGGTCAACTGGGACCCGGTCGACCAGACGGTGCTGGCGAACGAGCAGGTGCTGCCCGACGGCACCTCCGAGCGCTCGGGCGCCAAGGTCGTCAAGAAGAAGCTGACGCAGTGGTACTTCCGGATCACCGAGTACGCCGACCGGCTGCTGGACGACCTGGACACCCTGGAGGGCCAGTGGCCCGCCAAGGTGATCTCCATGCAGCGCAACTGGATCGGGCGTTCCACCGGCGCTGAGGTCGAGTTCGCCATCGAGGGCCGCGACGAACCGGTGACGGTCTACACGACCCGCCCCGACACCCTGCACGGCGCGACGTTCATGGTCGTGGCCGCCGACTCCGACCTGGCCGAGGAACTGGCCGCCGGCGCCTCCGAGCAGGTCCGGGAGGCGTTCGAGGCCTACCGCACGCAGGTGCAGGAGACCTCTGAGATCGACCGGCTGTCCTCCGAGCGCGAGAAGACCGGCGTCGACCTGGGCCGCTTCGCCGTCAACCCCGTCAACGGCGAGCGCCTGCCCATCTGGGCCGCCGACTACGTGCTGGCCGACTACGGCACGGGCGCCATCATGGCCGTCCCCGCCCACGACCAGCGCGACCTGGACTTCGCGCGCGCCTTCGGCCTGCCGGTGCGGGTCGTCGTCGACGTCCGCGACGCCGACGGCAACCCGCTGCCGGACCCCGCCGAGTCCGGCGAGGCCACCGCGGGCGACGGGGTCCTGGTGAACTCCGGTCCGCTGGACGGGCTGGACAAGGCCGCCGGCATCGCGAAGGCCATCGAGCTGCTGACCGCCGAGGGCAGGGGCCGCGCGGCGAAGAACTACCGGCTGCGCGACTGGCTGATCTCCCGTCAGCGCTACTGGGGCACGCCCATCCCGATCGTGCACACCGCCACCGGTGAGGTGCCCGTCCCCGAGGACCAGCTGCCGGTCCTGCTGCCGCCGAGCGAGGGCCTGAACCTGACCCCCAAGGGCACCTCGCCGCTGGGGGCCGCCGAGGAGTGGGTCAACGTGCCCAGCCCCGTCGACGGCACCCCCGCCCGGCGCGACCCGGACACGATGGACACGTTCGTCGACTCCTCCTGGTACTACCTGCGCTTCGTCTCCCCGGACGACGACACCAAGCCCTTCGACACCGACCTGGTCGCGCAGTGGGGTCCCATCGACCAGTACGTCGGCGGGGTGACCCACGCGATCCTGCACCTGCTGTACGCGCGGTTCATCACCAAGGTGCTGCACGACCTGGGGTACGTGCCGTTCGACGAGCCGTTCACGCGGCTGCTGAACCAGGGCATGGTCCAGATGGACGGTTCGGCCATGAGCAAGTCCAAGGGGAACCTGGTCCGGCTGTCGGACCAGCTGGAGGAGCACGGCGTCGACGCCGTCCGGCTGACGATGGCCTTCGCGGGCCCGCCCGAGGACGACATCGACTGGGCCGACGTGTCCCCGTCGGGGTCGGCGAAGTTCCTGGGCCGCGCCTGGCGGCTGGCCCGGGACGTGACCTCCGCGCCGGGCACCGACCCCTCGACCGGTGACCCGGCCCTGCGCCGGGTGACGCACCGGACGCTGCACGAGGTCTCCGGGCACGTCGAGGCGTACCGGTTCAACGTGGCCGTGGCGCGCCTGATGGAACTGGTCAACGCGACCCGCAAGGCCGTCGACTCCGGCCCCGGCGCGGCCGACCCCGCCGTGCGCGAGGCCACCGAGGCCGTCGCGGTCGTCCTGTCGCTGTTCGCGCCCTACGCCGCCGAGGACATGTGGTCGCTGCTGGGGCACGAACCCGCCGTGGCGCGCGCGGGCTGGCCGGTGGTCGACGAGTCGCTGCTGGTGCAGGACACCGTGACCTGCGTCGTGCAGGTGCAGGGCAAGGTCCGCGACCGGCTGGAGGTGTCCCCGGACATCGCCCAGGACGCGCTGCGGGAGCTGGCGCTGGCCTCGGAGAAGGTGCAGGCGGCGCTGGCCGGGCGGGACCTGCGGACCGTCGTCGTCCGCGCGCCGAAGCTGGTCAACATCGTCCCGGCGTGAGGGGCCCGGCGTGAACCCGGTGGCGGAGGTCGAGCTGTCCACCCCGCGGCTGCTGCTGCGGCGGTGGACGGCGGCCGACCGCGAACCCTTCGCGGCGCTCAACGCCGACCCGGAGGTCATGCGGTTCTTCCCCTCCGTCCTGGACCGGGAGGCCTCGGACCGGCTGGCGCACTACGCCGACAGCCGGTTCGAGGAGCTGTCGGTGGACGGGGAGCCGTTCGGCCTCTCGGCGGTGCAACGCCGGGAGGACGGGGCGTTCCTGGGCTTCACCGGCCTGCACCGCATGCGCTGGTACCCCGAGGACGTCGAGATCGGCTGGCGGCTGGCCCGGCACGCCTGGGGCCGGGGGTACGCGACCGAGGCGGCCCGCGCGTGGGTCGGGCGCGCCCGGGCGCTGGGCCTGCCGCGGCTCATCTCGATCGTCGACCCGGACAACGCGGCGAGCCTGGCCGTCACCCGCAAGCTCGGCATGGTCGAGGGCTGGCGCGCCGAGGCGGAGGGGCGCCCGCACGTCGTGACGGTCCTGCAGCTGTGACGCCGGCGCGACCGCGAGGTCGTCGCACGTTCCACGACCGGCTGCGCGCGGGCACCGGAGGCGCTAGAACCAGCCTGTGCGACGCGAGCGCGAGGCCACGGACCCGGTGGCGGACGGGCGGGCTCCCGGCCCGTCGCTGACCGTCGTCTACACGGGGGAGCAGGACGAGGTCTACGACTTCCCCGTCGAGGGCTGCCGGCGCACCTTCGGCCGCGACGACGAACGCTGCGACATCGTCGTGTGGTCCGCCCTCAACGGCTCGGACCTGGCCCGGGTGGCCGGGGTGGTCTTCCGCATGGACGGGGAGCTGTGGCTGCGCAACCTCGCCGTGAGCCACTCGCTGCGCGTGCAGGTGCCCGGCCGGCCGCCCGAACCGGACCTGCCGCCGCGCCGCTCGGAGGCCGACCGGGGCCCGGCCCGCTCGCTGCCCGGACCGGTGTGCACCGTCGTGGGCCCCGACGGCTGCGAACTGCTGGTGCGTCAGGAACCGCACCCCCGGCCCGACCCGGTCCGGCCGGCGGCCTCCCCGGGCGCGCCCACCCGGTTCGAGGTCCCCGCCGTCCCGGACCACCTGCGGCTGGTCGCGGTGGCCGTGTGCGCGCCCCTGCTGCGCGGGGAACGGTTCCCGGCCTCCTACAGCGAGGTGGCCGCGACGCTGCGGCTGCGCAGCGCGCGCACGGCCCGGCGGCTGGTCGACGAGCTGTGCGCCGGCTACACCGCCGCCCACCCCGGCCCCGGCGAACGCCCACCCGGTGACTGCCGGACCCTGAGGCTGCCGGTCTACCACGACCTGGCGCACGTCCTCGTCGGCCACCACCGCATCGACGCCGGCGACCTGCGCCTGCTGCCGTCCGCGGGCGGGACGGTCCGCCCGTGAGCGCGTCCGGCGCCGCGGCCCCGCTGGCCGCGCACCCCGACCTCGAGGTCCTGGGGGTCCTGGGCACCGGAGGGGTGGGCACCGTCCACCGCGTGCGGGACACCGCGTCCGGCGCGCTGCTGGCCTGGAAGGTGTGGCACGAGCCGCTCGGCGAGCAGGACCACCGGCGCTTCGAGGCCGAGTGCGCCCTGCACACCGCCCTGTCCGGGCACCCGCACGTGGTCCGGCTCGTCGGGCACGCCCGGCCCGGGCCCGGGGAACGACCCTGGATCACGACCGAGCTGCACGAGACGTCGCTGCAGGACTGGCTGACCGCCCACCGCCCGACGGCGGCGCAGTGGCACGTCCTCGTCGCGGACCTGCTGTCCGGACTGGGGGCCGTCCACGCCGTCGGGCACGTCCACCGCGACGTGAAACCCGCCAACGTCCTGCTGCGGGCGGGCCGCTGGTCGCTGACCGACCTCGGGCTGGTGATGCCCGTCGACGGCACGACCCGCAACCCGCCGGCGGGCACGCCGTACTACCTCGCCCCCGAGCTGGGACGCCCCGGCATCATGCCCGGACCGCGCAGCGACGTGTACTCGGCCGCGCTGACCCTGCTCCTGGTGCACGACCGCCTCGCCGATCCCGGCGGCCTGCCCCCGGCGGTCGAACAGGTCCTGACCCGGGCCGCCTCGGTGCACCCGGCCGACCGGCCCGCCGACGCCCAGGACCTGCACCGCCGGCTCGTGGCGGCTGCGGCGGGGCACGTCCCGGCCCCCGCCGCCGTCACCGCTGCTCCCGTCCCCACCGCGCCCGCCGGGACGGTGAGCCGGGTGCGGCGCGAGGCCCGGCTGAGCGGGCTGGGAGCCGCCCTCGCCGTCTGCCTCGTGCTGGGGGGCAGCGCGGCCGCGCCCACGACGGCCACCGACCCCACCGCGTCCCCGGCGGGGTGCCCGGTCGCGACGACGGTCGACGCGGTGGTCCCCGGCCGCGGGCCCGGTCTGGCGGAGGTCAGCCACCTCGGCTACACCGTCCACGGCCACATCTCCCTGGAGGTGTCGGGCCGGGTCGCGCCGGAGCTGGCCGGATCGACCCCGGGCCCGCTGTGGATCGTCTCCTTCCCCCGGCGCCTGCCCGTCGGCCGCGACGGCCGCCCCGGGAGCCTGACGTGGTACCCGCTGGGCGTGGTGCGACCCGACGGGGACGGCTGCTTCCAGACCGACCCGCTCCAGCTGAGCTCCTACGACGCGGCGCAGGGCATCGTCTTCGACGTGGCCCTGGCCCGGCTGAGCCCCCAGCGGCAGCAGGAGGCCGCGGCGTGGCTGGCGGAGAACTCCGCCGACGGGTGGCGGACCCTGCCGGCCGACGTCGAGCCGCTCAGCACGTTCGTCGTGGACTCCGGGCCGTTCGAGGTGCTCTGAACTCCGGCCCTGTCAAGGGCAGGGCTGCCGGTGAGGGCCCGGGCCGTCACCCGTTTGGATGAGCGCGCCGGTCACCCGGTGCAGGTGGTCACGAGGGGGGTCACCTGCGCCGGTTCCCGTCGTGGCCACCCCACCGGTCCGTGGAGGACTCCATGCGCGCACGACCCCGCCCCGGCGGTCCGCAGCACCGTCGCCACCGCCGCGGCCTGCCGCGGCTCACGCTCGCCCTCGTCGCGGCCCTGGCGCCCGTCACGGTCGCCGCCGGGCCGCCACCGCCGGCCTTCAGCGCCGTCGCCGCCCCGTCCGCGCCCACCTCGGTGCGGGTGACGACCTCCGGGACGTCGGCGACGCTGTCCTGGGGCGCACCGACCAGCACCGGGGGTGCCGCAGTCACCGGGTACGTCGTGTCCCGCGACGGCCGGGACTCCACCGGGTACGGCGCCTGGAGCGGCACGGTCGCCGCCACCGCGCGATCGGCGACCTTCGGGCAGCTCGTCCCCGGCGCCACCTACCGGCTGTCCGTGCGGGCCGTGAACTCCGCCGGGGCCGGCACGACCACCACGGTCGCGGTGACGATGACCTCCACGACGGCGCTCGCGACCGCACCCACCTCCGTGACGGTGACCCCCGCGGCGAGCGGCGGCACCGCGACGCTGGCCTGGGCGCCGCCGAAGGCCTCCGGCGGCGCCGCCGTGACGGGGTACCGGGTCGCCCGCGACGGGACCGACAGCACGGGGGCGGGGGCGTGGAGCACGACGGTGGCGGCCACGGCGCGGCAGCAGGTCTTCGGGAACCTCGTCGCGGGCCGGACGTACACCTTCACGGTCGCGGCGATCACGTCGCTGGGCACCGGGACGCCCGCCGCGGTCAAGGCCGTCGTCCCGAGCCCGTCGCCGTCCGGGCAGGCGATGCCCGTGGGGGGCCTGACCGGCTGGAAGCAGGTCTTCGCCGAGGACTTCACCGCCGACCTGCCCCTGGGCGGGTGGCCGGGCGCGTACTCGGGGCGCTTCGAGCCCTACGACTGGGGAACCCCCGACACCGGGAAGCAGGGTGTCTGGAAGACCTCGAAGGTGTTCTCCGCCAAGGGTGGCGTCGGTGACTACTACCTGCACAGCGAGAACGGTGTCCCGCAGTCGGCGGCGCTGATCCCGAAGGTGGGCGGCAGGAACGCCGACCAGGTGTTCGGGCGGTACTCGGTGCGCTTCAAGGTGGACCCGGGGATGGCCGGGTGGTCCAGCGCCTGGCTGCTGTGGCCGCTGGACGACGGCGACCCGGCCACCCGCGAGTGGCCGGACAAGGGCGAGATCGACTGGCCCGAGGGTGAACTCGACGGCGAGGTCAAGGGGTTCCTGCACTACGCGAACCCGGCGGGCGGTCAGGACGAGTTCCACTCCGGCGTCGCCTTCAGCCCGGGCTGGCACACGGCGACGACGGAGTGGACCGCGGGGCAGGTGAAGTTCCTCCTCGACGGCCGGCTCGTGGGGACGGCCACCCGGCAGGTGCCCACCGGCCCCATGCACTGGGTCCTGCAGTCCGAGACCGCCTACGGCGAGAAGCCCACGACGGCGGGGCACATCCAGATCGACTGGGTCGTCCAGTACGCCCAGGCCTGAGGAAATCGACCGCTCACCGGAAGGAAGAACGATGAAGATCTCCCACCGCTCCCTGTCCGCCCTGGCTGCCGTCCCCCTGGTGGTCGGCCTGCTGACCGCCGGTGCCGGCGGGGCCCAGGCCGCGTCGCTGACGTGCCCGTCCTCGCGGAACCCCTCGACCCTCGGGACCGCCACCACCCCCGCCTCGCAGTCCGTGGCGGTCGGCGGTCAGAGCTTCCGGGTGGAACTGAGGTACTCCCCGAGCACCCGGTTCGCGTGGGGCAGGGTGACCAAGACGGCACCGGCCGGGACGACCGCCAAGGCGTACCACCTCTGGACCGACCGGAGGTCGGGGACGACGACCGACGGGCAGATGTGCCAGGTGAACCGGCCCGGTGGCTACCTGGTCAACGGGGGCCAGGACTGGACGAGCGCCATCGACGACGCCGGGTACCTCATGCGGGCCTGCTTCAAGCTGCGCGACTACTCGCAGGTCACCTGCACCGGCTGGTACTGAGCAGGTGCCCGGGCGGGACGCCGGTCCCGCCTGGGCCGCCGCACCTCAGGCGTTCGCGTCGGCGACCAGGGCGGGCAGGTCGTCCTCGGAGACCGGGAACTCGGGGAAGCGGGTGAGGCGCAGCAGCGGGATCGCGCGCATCATCTCGCCGTTGCGCTCGTCGAAGACCATGTCGTGCCAGGGCGTCCCGTCGAGCGCGCGCCGCACGACGTCCCCGGCGCCGGGGTGGGCCAGCCAGGTCCCCAGCTCGGAGTCGGCGGCCAGCGGGACGTGGACGCCGTCGCCGGGCAGTTCGACGGTGGTGGCCAGCCGGATGTCGCGCGAGGAGGCGCCGACGCGGATGCCGAACTCGCCGCCCTCGACGACCCACCGGCCGGCGGTGCTGTGCCAGAAGGAGAACGCGCGCTCGTCGAGGGTGACGACGACCTCGCGGCTCTGGCCGGGTTCGAGGGTGACGCGGGCGAAACCCTTCAGCTCCTGGTCGGGGCGGGAGACGGTCGCCTCGGTGTCGGCGACGTACACCTGGACGACCTCGCTGCCGGTGACCGGACCGGAGTTGGTGATCGTGACGTGGACGTCGAGGCCGCCCTCGCCGGCCGCCAGGCGCAGCCCGGAGTAGTCGAACGTGGTGTACGACAGGCCGTGCCCGAAGGCGGCGGCGACGGGCAGGGAGTGCGCGTCGTACCACCGGTAGCCGATGAGCAGGCCCTCGCCGTAGCGGACGTGACCGTGCTCGCCGGGGAAGTTCCCGATGGTCGGGTTGTCGCGGTAGCGCAGGGGGATGGTCTCGGCCAGCTTCCCGGAAGGGTTCACGGCCCCGGACAGCAGGTCCGCGACGGCGCCGCCGCCGGCCTGCCCGCCGAGCCAGCCCTCCAGCACGGCCCGCACGGAACCCTGCCAGGGTTCGAGGTTCACGACGGACCCGTTGGCCAGCACGACGACGACGTCCGGGTTCGCGGCGACGACCTGCTCCAGCAGCGCGGTCTGCGCCGGCGGCAGGTTCGTGTGCTCGCGGTCGTACCCCTCGGACTCGTAGGAGTCGGGCAGGCCGAGGAACAGGACGACGACCTCGGCCGCGGCGGCGTTCGCCACGGCCTCGGCGACGAGCGCGGGGTCGGTGTCCTCGGACTCCGGGACGTACCCGGCGGCGAAGGTGACCTCGCGGCCGGTGAGCTGGGCGCGCAGGGCGGTGAGCGCGTCGTCGACCCTCGTGGGGTTCACCTGGGAACTGCCGGCGCCCTGGTAGCGGGGGGTGCGGGCGAACTCGCCGACGACGGCGACGGTGCCGCCGGTCGCGGCCAGCGGCAGGACACCCCCCTCGTTCTTCAGCAGGACGGCGCTGCGGGTCGCGGCCTCGCGGGCCAGGGCGTGGTGGGCCTCGACGTCGAAGCCGCCCGGTTCGGCCAGCGCGGCGCGCGACTTCCCGACGAGTTCGAGGACGCGCAGGACGGAGCGGTCGACGTCGGCGGTCGACAGCCGCCCGGTGGCGACGGCCTCCAGGACGCGGCGCGCGCCGGCGCCGGAGGAGGACGGCATCTCCAGGTCCAGGCCGGCGCGCACGCCGTCCTCGCGGACGTTGACCGCGCCCCAGTCGGAGACGACCAGACCCTCGAAACCCCACTCCTCGCGCAGCACGCGGGTCAGCAGCCAGGGGTCCTCGGAGGCGTAGACGCCGTTGATCCGGTTGTAGGAGCACATGACGGTCCACGGCTGGGCCCTGGTGACGACGCGCTCGAAGGCGGTGAGGTAGATCTCGCGCAGGGTGCGCTCGTCGACGTCGGCGGAGACCGTCATCCGCTGCGTCTCCTGGTTGTTCGCCGCGAAGTGCTTCAGCGACGTCCCGACGCCCTGGCTCTGGACGCCCTCGACGAGGGCGGCCGCGAGGTCACCGGCCAGGACGGGGTCCTCGGAGAAGTACTCGAAGTTGCGCCCGCACAGGGGGGAGCGCTTCATGTTGACGCCGGGGCCCAGCAGGACCGACACGCGTTCGGCGCGCGCCTCGCGGCCCAGGGCCTGCCCGACGCGGCGCAGCAGGTCGGTGTCCCAGGACGAGGCCAGGCCCGCGGCGGGCGGGAAGCAGGTGGCCGGGACGGAGGCGTTCAGGCCGAGGTGGTCGCCCCCCTCGGCCTGCTTGCGCAGGCCGTGCGGGCCGTCGGTGAGCATCAGGGCCGGGACGCCGAGGCGTTCGACGGGCTCGGTGTGCCAGAAGTCGGAGCCGTCGAGCAGGGCGGCCTTCTCCTCCAGCGTGAGCTCGGCGAGCAGCTGCGCGGGGGAGCGCGGGACGTCGGTGTCGGTCATGGGGCGAGGCTACCCGCCAACACCGTTCACCTGATAGGTATTCGGGGTGGGCAGCCGGGGCGAGTACGCGAAGGGGCGGGTGCGGCGCGAGCAGATCCTGCGCGAGGCCGTGGCCCTGTTCGCCGGGTCCGGCTACCGGGCCGCCTCGCTGCGCGAGCTCGCCACCCGCTGCGGGCTGTCGCTGGCCGGTCTCCTGCACCACGTCGGCAGCAAGGAGGCGCTGCTGCTGGCGGTGCTGGAGCAGCGCGACGTCGAGGACGCCGCGTCGATCGGCGCGGCGTCGATCGGCGCGGCGTCGACCGGGGCGGGCCCCGACCAGCCGCCCGCCCCGGGGCGCGAGCGGCTGGAGGCCCTGCTGGAGGTGGTGCACCGCAACACCTCCCGCCGCGGTGTCGTCGAGCTCTTCAGCGTCCTGTCGGCCGAGGCGACCTCACCGGCCCACCCCGCGCACGCCTTCTTCGACGAGCGCTACCGGCGCGTCGTCGCCGCGCTCGCGGCGGCCTTCGCCGACTGCGGGCACCCGCGCCCGGAGTCCGCGGCGCGCCGGCTGGTCGCCGTCATGGACGGGCTGCAGGTGCAGTGGCTGCTGCACCCCGACGACGTCGACATGGTCGCCGAGGTGCGGGCCCAGGTCGACGCCGAGCTCGCCGCGGTGTCCACACCCCCGCGCCCTCCACAGGGCAGCGCCGGCGCCACGGGGGACCTGCCCGCACCGACCTAGCGTTCCCCGGTGCCCTCCTCCTACCGCCCCCGCCCCGGGGTGTCCCCGGTCCGGGACCTCGCCGCCCGGCAGTTCCGGCAGTTCCCGGAGGTCCACGGGTTCGACGACCCGCCGGGGGAGACCGGGGGCGAGGGCACGGACGAGGACGAGGGCGCGGGAGGGACCGACCGGGACGAGCGCCCGGAGTGGCGCCGCCGGCTCGCCGACCGCACCCCGCCGGCCGTCCGCTCGGCCCGGCTGCGGGTCGGCCCCCGGGCCGCGGTGGGCGTCGTCCTCGTCGCCCTCCTGGTGGCCGGCGCCCTCAGCCTGCTGGTCTGGCGCACCTGGCCGCGGCCGGCCGCACCCCGGGCCGAGCCGGTCCCGGCGCGGTCGGTGAGCGCCGTGACGAGCGCGAGCGCGGCACTCACCCCGCCCCCCGCACCGACCTCACCCCCCGCACCGACCGCGCCTCCCGCGCAGGTCGTCGTCCACGTCGCGGGCCGGGTCGCCTCCGCCGGGGTCGTCACGCTCGCCGCGGGCAGCCGGGTCGCCGACGCCCTCACCGCCGCCGGCGGACCCGCGCCCGGCGCCGACCTGGACGCCGTGAACCTCGCCCAGGTCCTCCTCGACGGCCAGCAGGTGCTCGTGCCGGAACCGGGGCAGGCCGTCGCCCCCCAGCCGGTCCCCGGTGCCGGAGCCGGGGCGGCCGTGGGACCGGTCGACCTGAACACCGCCTCGGCCGCCGACCTCGACGCCCTGCCCGGCGTCGGGGAGGTCCTCGCCGGGCGGATCGTCGCCTGGCGCGAGGAGAACGGCCCGTTCACCAGCGTCGACGACCTCGGCGAGGTGCAGGGCATCGGCCCGAAGGTCCTGGAGGACCTGCGGGACCGGGTGAGGGTGTGAGCGGTGAGGGGGCGGCCGTCCCGCTCGACCTGCGGCTGGCGGCCGTGGCCCTCGGCGCCTGGCTCACCGCGTTCGGCGCCGTCACCGCCCCGGGGTGGTTCCCCGTCGCGGTCGGCGCGGTGCTCCTGGTGGGGGCGCTCGCGGTCCTGCTCCTCGTGCGCCGCGGCGCGCGGGTCGTGCTCGTCCTGACCGGCTGCCTCCTCGTGCTCCTCTCCGTCGCCCTGCAGCACAGCCGGTCCACGGCCGGGGGCGTCGAGGACCTCGCCGCCGCGAGGGCCTCGGGCACCTTCTCCGCGACCGTCACGTCCGACCCCCGCGCCCTGCCCGCGCTCCACGACGGCGGCCCGGCGCGGGTCGTGCTGGACGCCCGGCTCACCCGCGTCACCGCCCGCGGCCGCACCTCGGCGCTCGCGGCGCCGGTGACGGTGTTCGCCGCGGCCGACGGGTGGCGCGACGTGCGCTGGGGGGACCGGGTGGAGCTCGGGGGCCGGCTGGGCCCGGCCGACCCGGGGCGGCGGTCGGTCGCGGTGGTCTCGGCCGGCCCCCTGCGCGCGACCCACCGCCCCCGCGGGCCGCTGCGCGCCGCCGAGCGGTTGCGCGCCGGGCTGCGGGACGCCGTCGCGCCCCAGCCACGCGACGCGCGCGGTCTGCTGCCGGGCCTGGTCGTGGGGGACACCAGCGGCCTGCCCGACGACCTCGAGGCGGCGATGAAGCAGGTCGGGCTGACGCACCTGACCGCGGTGAGCGGCTCCAACACGACCCTCGTCGTGGGGTTCTGCGTCCTGGTGGCGTCGTGGCTGGGGTGCGGCCGCCGGGCGCGGTTGCTGGTCGCCGGGGTCGGGCTGGTGGGTTTCGTGGGGCTGGCCCGGCCGGACCCCAGCGTCCTGCGGGCGGCCGTCATGGGCGGAGTCGCGCTGGTGGGCCTGGCGGCGGGCCGGCCCACGCGGGGGGTCCCCGTCGTGGCCGCCGCCGTGGTGGGTCTGCTGGTCGCCGACCCGTGGCTGGCGCGCGAGCACGGGTTCGTGCTGTCGGTCCTGGCCACGACGGCGCTCGTGCTGTTCGCCCGGCCCTGGGCCGACCGGCTCACCGCCGCGGGCGTCCCCCGGGTCCTGGCCCACGCCCTCGCCGTCCCCGTCGCGGCGCAGGCCGTCTGCGGCCCGGTCGTGGTGCTGCTGCAACCGTCGGTGAACCCGGTGACGATCCCGGCCAACGTCCTGGTCGCCCCGGCGGTGGCCCCGGCCACGGTGATCGGGCTCGCCGCGACGCTGCTGTCCCCGCTGTGGCCGGCGGGGGCGGTGGTGCTGGCCTGGCCGGCGGGGCTGTGCGCGCAGTGGATCGGGCTGGTCGCCCGCACCGGCGCCCGGCTGCCCACGTCCCTGCCGGTGCCCGCGGGGGCCGCCGGTGCCCTCGTCGTGGGCGCGCTGACCGTGCTGGTGCTGGGCGCGGCCGCCGCCGCCGCCCGGTTCCGGCGCTCCGGTCGCCGGTGGCTGGGGTTCGCCGTGGCCTTGCTGCTGGTGGCGGCCCTGCTCGTGCGCTGCGCCCCGCGCTGGGGCGGCCCGGCCGGCCCGTGGCCGCCGCCGGACTGGCTCGTCGTGGGCTGCGACGTCGGGCAGGGCGACGCGGTCGTGCTGCGCTCGGGGCAGCGGTCGGCCGTCCTCGTCGACGCCGGCCCCGACGACCTCCTCGTCGACGGCTGCCTGGACCGGCTGGGCGTGCGGCGCCTCGACGCGGTCGTCCTGACCCACTTCCACGCCGACCACGTCGGCGGCCTCGCCGGGGCCCTGCGCGGGCGGGAGGTGGGGCGGGTGCTCCTCTCCCCGCTCGCGGTGGAACCCGCCGCCCGCACCGTCCACCGCACCCTGGCCCGCGAGGCCGGGGACGCGCCGGTCACCGGGGCCGTCGCGGGGAGCACGGGCTCGGCCGGTGAGGTCACCTGGACCGTCCTGGGCCCCGGGCCGTCGCTGGCGGATGCCGCGGCCCCCGACTCCTCGCAGGTCAACGACTCCAGCGTGGTGCTGCTGGCCCGGGTCCGGGGTGTCGGCGTCCTGCTGGCCGGGGACCTGGAGCGGGAGGGGCAGCGGCAGGTGCTGGCCCGCCTGCCCGGGGGCACCGCCGTCGACGTCGTCAAGGTCGCCCACCACGGGTCGGCCACCCAGGACCGGCGGTTCTACGCCCGCCTCCGCCCGCGGGTGGCGGTCGTGGAGGTCGGGGCCGTCAACGACTACGGCCACCCGGCCGCGGCGACCCTGGACCTGCTGGCGGCGACCGGCGCGCGGGTCCTGCGGACCGACACCGACGGGGACGTGGCGGTGACCGGGTCGGCGCAGGACCTGCGGACGGTGGTGCGGGGACCGGACCCGCGCGAGGCGGATCGGCGCGCGCGGTACTCCAGCGGGTGAACCGGGCCGTCCCCCGATGCCGGCCGAGGTCAGCCGCAGCGGGCGCCGGGCGCCGGTGGGTGGCTCAGCGCCCCGGCAGGGTGGCGAGCGCCTGCGAACGCTGCCGCAGGAGGTCGGCGTAGGTGCCGTCGCGCTCGGCCCACCGCAGCCGCCGGGCGGCCTGGACCACCACCTCCTCGGGGGTGGGGTCGGCCGTCAGGAGGTCGAGGGCCTCGTCGAGGTAGTCGTCCAGGGGCAGGGCGGCGGGGTTGACCTTCTCCTGCCCGGCGGTGGCGACCGCGGGCGGCACGAGTTCGGTGACCCGCACGCCGGTCCCGGCCAGCTGTGCGCGCAGCGCCTCGGTGTAGGCGTGCACCCCGGCCTTGGACGCCCCGTAGGTGGGCATGAGGGGGAAGGGCAGGAAGGCGATGCCGGAGGTGACGGTGACGATGTCCCCGCGGCCGAGGGCCAGGAGGTGGGGGGTGAAGGCGTCGAGGACGCGGATGGTCCCCAGCAGGTTCACCGCGACGGTGGTCTGCGCGGCCTCGAAGTGGGCGGGGTCGCGCAGGTCCTCGAAGAGCATGACCCCCGACATGGTCACCACCACGTCGAGGTCGGGGTGGGCGGCCAGCACCTCGTCGCGGGCTCGCAGGACGCTCGCGGGGTCGGTGACGTCGACGGGGACCGCCTCGACCGTCCCGGCGCCGACGAGGTCGGCGACCTTGCCGGTGTCGCGGCCGGCGACGACGACGGTGCTGCCGGCGGCGGCGAAGCGGCGGGCCAGCCCGCGGCCGATGCCGGAGGTGCCGCCGACGACGAGGACGGTGCGTCCGCTGATGTCCATGTCTTCTCCTCGGGTGCGTCCAGTGGTGCCCGCCCAGGTTCGGCGCCGGTGGCGGGGGGCGGGCAGGTCCCCGCGGATCCGGGGAGCGGCAGGACCCCCTCTGCGGGGCCCGGCGGGTGCCGCGGCGGGGTTAGCGTGGCCGGGTGGCCGAGCCGACGAACCCGCTGGGGGAGTACCTGCGCGCCCGCCGGGCGCTGGTCACCCCCGAGCGGTCGGGTCTGCCCACCGGGTCCCGGCGCCGGGTCCCGGGCCTGCGCCGCGAGGAGGTCGCGCTGCTGGCCGGGGTGAGCGCGGACTACTACCTGCGGCTCGAACGGGGCCGGGACCGCAACCCCTCGGCGCAGGTGCTGGAGGCGCTGGCGCGGGTCCTGCAGCTGGACGACGTCGAGACGCAGTACCTGCACGACCTGGCGCGACCGCGCCCCCGCGCGCGCACCTCCCGGCCCCGGCCCGCCGAACGCGTGCCGGCCCGGCTGCACCACCTGCTGGCGGCGGTGGGGGTCCCCGCCTTCGTGGAGGGCCGGGCCTTCGACGTGCTGGCCTCCAACCCGCTGGCCCTGGCCCTCTCCCCGCGGCTGGCGCCGGGGGAGAACCGGTTGCGGTCGCTGTTCCTCGACCCCGCCGAACGGGACTTCCACCGGGACTGGGAGGCCGCGACCGCCGAGTTCGTCGGGGCCTTCCGCCGGTCGGTCGGGGTGGGCGGCACCGGGGCCGACGGCGGCGGTGACGTCCCCCCCGACCTGTCCCGGGACCTCGCCGGCGACGCGCGCGTCGTGGAACTGGTCGGGGAGCTGTCGCTGGCCAGCGGGCGCTTCCGCGCGCTGTGGAACCGCCACGACGTGCGCCGGCTGCGGGGCGGCACGACCGTGGTCGACCACCCCGTCGTCGGTGAGCTGAGGCTGCACCGCGACAAGCTCCCCGTCGAGGGGCTCCTGCTCGTCCTGTACTACCCCGAGGCCGGTGGCGAGGGCGCCGAGAAGCTGCGGCTGCTGGCCTCCCTGGCGGCGACCCCCGCCGACGCCCCGTCCGCGGTCTGAGCGACCGCCCGGACCGACCCGGCCGGGTCCGTCCCCGGCCCGCGCGGCAGGATCGTGCCGTGCTGCTGAGGAACGTCCACCGCGCGGGCCGGCTCGTCGACGTCGAGGTCGCCGGGGGCCGGGTGCGGGCCGTCGGCGAGGGGTTGCGCGCCCAGGACCCCGATGGGGAGGTGCTCGACGCCCAGGGGGCCGTGCTGCTGCCGGGCCTGGTCGACTCCCACGTCCACCTCACCCAGTGGGCCGCCGCCCGCCGCCGCGTCGACGTGCTCGCCGCCCGCTCACCGCAGGAGGTCGCGCGCACGCTGGCCGCGAGCGCCGGGCCGGGCGGGGGAGCGGGCGGAGGAGCGGGCGAGGACCTCCTCCTGGGGCACGGCTACCGCGACGCGCTGTGGATCGAGCCCGCGCACCGCGACGTCCTCGACGCCCACGTCCCCGACCGGCCCGTGGTGGTCGTCAGCGCCGACCTGCACGCGGTGTGGGTGAACTCCGCGGCCGCCCGGCGCTTCGGGGTGGACGACCCCGCGGGGGTCCTGCGCGAGGGGCCGGCCATGGAGCTCATCACCCGGGCCGGGGACGTCGGCGCGCCGGCGCTGGACCGGTGGATCGCCGAGGCCACCCGCGCGGCGGCCGCCCGGGGCGTCACGGGGATCGTCGACCTGGAGTACGCCCCCGTCGCGTCCTGGGAGCGCCGGGCGCGCCCGGCGGTGCGGGTCGCCGCCGGGGTCTGGGCGGACTGGCTCGAGGACGCGGTCGCGGCCGGGCTGCGCACGGGGGACGCCCTCGCGGGGGACCGCGTGAGCGTGGGGCCGGTGAAGTTCGTCGTCGACGGCTCGCTGGGGACCCGCACGGCGTTCTGCCACGACGAGTACCCCTCCGGCGGCCACGGGGTCCTGCGCCTGCCGCTGGCCGACCTCGAACCGGCGCTGCGGCGGGCCGCCGCGCACGGGCTGGGCGCCGCCGTCCACGCGATCGGCGACGAGGCCGTCCGGGTCGCCCTCGACGCCTTCGAGCGGACCGGGTGCCGGGGGAGCGTGGAGCACGCCCAGCAGGTCCACCCGCGGGACGTGCCGCGGTTCGCGGCGCTGGGCGTCGTGGCCAGCGTCCAGCCGCGGCACGCCGTCGACGACCGCGACGCCGTCGCGGTCCACTGGGCGCACGGCGCCGAGCGCGCCTACCCGTACGCGGCGCTGCACGCCGCGGGCGCCGAGCTGCGGCTGGGCTCCGACGCCCCCGTCGCCGCGCTGGACCCCTGGGACGCCCTGGCCAGCGCCGTGCACCGCACGGTCGACGACCGTGAACCCTGGCGGCCGGACCAGCACCTGCCGTTCGACGTGGCGCTCACCGCGAGCTGCGGCGGCCGGTCCGGCGTGTTCGTGGGCGACGTCGCCGACCTGGTGCTGGTCGCGGCGGACCCGGCCGCGGTGTTCGCCTCCGGCGGCGCGGACGCGCTGCGGCGCACCGAGGTCCTCGCCACCGTCGTCGGTGGGGAGTTCACCCACCGGACGATCTGAACGGGGCGCCCGCGCGCAGCTGGAGCAGGTGCGCGGCCAGCAGCTCACCGGGCACCGGGCCGAACTCGGCCAGCGCCTCGCGGTGCAGCTCCAGGACGCCCCGGTGCAGCGCGTAGGGCGTCCCGGCGTCCCCGGCCAGCCCGGCCAGCACCTCCAGCTCCTCCACGCACCGGTCCAGGCCGAAGCCGGTCAGGTGGTCCCCGGCCAGCAGGGCGCCGGCGTGCCGCTGCAGGAAGGCGCTGTCGCCGGCCGACCCGGCCAGCGCCTCGCGCAGGACGTGCGGGTCGAGCCCGGCGGCGCGGCCCAGCAGCAGCGCCTCGGTGACCGCCACCGACTCGGCGAACCACAGCAGGTTCGCGACGAGCTTCGCCGTCTGCCCCGCCCCGGCGCGTTCACCCACCCGCCGGACGCGGCGCGAGACCGCGCCCAGCAGCGGGCTCACGCGCTCGACGTCGGCGGCCGCACCGCCCACGAACAGCTCCAGCGTCCCGGCGGCGGCGTCGGCGGGGCCGCCGCCCATCGCGGCCGCGACCGTCCCGACCCCGCGCCCGGCCAGCTCGGCGGCCAGGCGGTCGGTCGTGCGGGGGTCACCGCTGGTGAGGTCCAGCCACACCGACCCCGGCCGCAGCCGGGCCGTGAGCTCCGGCGCCAGCGCGGCGACCTCCGCGGCCCCCGGCAGCGCCGTGACCAGGACGTCGGCCGCGGCCAGCACCCGCCCGGCGGGCAGCACGGGGCCGGGCAGGTCGGCAGCCGGGCACGGGTCGTGGACCAGCACCTCGAAGCCGGCGGTGCGCCACCGCTGGAGGATCGGGCGGCCCATGCGGCCGGCCCCCAGCAGGCCGATGCGGTCGGTGCTCACCCCACCACGGTGCCCGCCGCCGTCCCGGCCGGGCGCACCGGGTGCGTCGGTGCCGCGTGCGACAGTGGCGCCGTGCCCGTGAAGTCCGCCGGTAAGACGGCCGCCAGGAAGCCCACCGCGGGGGCGGCGACCACCGTCCCCCCGTTCGACCTGGCCCCCGCGCCCGTCGTGCTGCTCGCCGGGTCCGAGGAGGCCCTGGCCGACCGCGCGTTCGGGGCGCTGCTGGCCCGCATGCGCGAGGCCGACCCCGCCTTCGAGCGCACCGACACCAGCGCGGCGGGCTACCAGAAGGGGCAGCTGGCCACCTGGACGTCGCCGTCGCTGTTCGACGAGCGGTCCCTCGTCGTGGTCGACGGCGTCGACGCGGCCGGCGACGCCTTCGTCGAGGACGTCCTGGACTACCTGCGGGCCCCGGTCGAGACGGTCGTCCTGGTCCTGCGGCACCGGGGCGGGAACCGGGCGAAGAAGGTGCTGGACGAGGCCCGCGCGGTCCCGGGCGTGGCCGAGGTGTCCTGCCAGCCCCTCAAGCGCGACCAGGAGAAGGTCGACTTCGTGCTCGGCGACGTGCGCCGCGCGCGGCGCAAGATCGACCTCGAGGCGGCCCGGGCGCTCGTCGCGGCCCTCGGCAGCGACCTGGGGGAGCTGGCCGCGGCCGTCGACCAGCTGCTCGGCGACACCGACGGCACCGTCACCGAGGACGCCGTCCACCGCTACCACGGGGGGCGGCGGGAGGCGACGGGCTTCGAGGTCGCCGACGCCGCCGTCGCCGGGGACGAGGGGCGGGCGCTGGTGCTCGTCCGGCACGCCGCGGCGACGGGCGTGCCGCCGGTCCTGGTGGTCGCGGCGCTCGCCTCCCGGCTGCGGCAGCTGGCCAAGGTCGCCGCCGCGGGCCGCGGGCGCGCGGCCGACCTCGCGCGGGACCTGGGGATGGCGCCGTGGCTGGTGGAGAAGGCCCAGCGCGAGGTCCGCGCCCTGGACCCCGAGCGCCTGGCCGAGGCGATCCTCGCCGTCGCGGCCGCCGACCACGCCGTCAAGGGCGGCGGTACCCCGCCCGAGCACGCCCTGGAGCGGGCCGTGCGGGTCGTGGCCGCCGCCCGGCGGTAGTCGCCCGGGAGGTAGTCGCCCGGAGGTAGATGCGCGGAGGGGTGGACGCACGGAGGGCCGGCCCCGAACGGGACCGGCCCTCCAGCGAGGATCCGAGGATCAGGCCTTGGCGGCAGCCTTGGCGATGGCCGACTTGCGGTTGGCGGCCTGGTTCTTGTGGATGACGCCCTTGCTCACGGCCTTGTCGAGCTTCTTGCTGGCCAGGGCCAGCGCGGCCGAGGTCTTCTCGGCGTCACCGGAGGCGAGGGCCTCGCGGAAGCCGCGCACCGCGGTGCGGAGCTCGGACTTGACGGCCTTGTTGCGCAGGCGCGCCTTCTCGTTGGTGAGGATGCGCTTCTTCTGCGACTTGATGTTCGCCACGTGTTCCGTCTTCCTGTCGATCGCTGATCGGTGTCAGAGGGCGGTCGCTCCACCGGGGACTTCCGGCGTGGGGAACACCGGGAGGTGACGGTGGGAGACCGTGACCTCCGCACGGAGCGAAGGCGTCGTCAAGGCTACCAGCGCGAGCGCCCCTCCCACGACACGCAGCGGTTCGAGGTGCGCCGCGGCCCTCGCCGTGGTGTCGTTCCCCGCGCGAGCGGGAGCGAGCAGGAGGAGGACGCGATGGGACTGCTGGACCGACTGCTGGGGCGGGGACGGCGGGCGCAGGAGCCCGCGCCGCCGCCGCGCCGCGACCCCGCGACGCCGGCCGCTGCGAACCCCGCCGACGCCGACCGCGCCGCCGTGGAGCGCTACCGCTACATGCTGCGCACCGCGCCGCCGGACCAGGTGGAGCAGGCGCACGCCGAGGCCTTCGCCAAGCTCACCCCCGAGCAGCGCCGGCAGGTGCTCGAGCAGCTGTCGGCGGTCGTGCCCGCCGCCGAGCGGGGCGGTGACGACGCGCGCTCGCTGGCCCGGACCGCGACCCGCGCCGAGATCCGCCAGCCGGGGACGCTGGTGCAGGTCTTCAACAACGGCCCGGGCGGCTACGGCAGCGGGTACGGCGGCGGGTACGGCCGCGGTGGCGGCTTCGGCGGCGGTGGCTTCGGCGGTGGGGGGTTCGGCGGCGGCTTCGGCGGCGGCATGGGCCTGGGCGGGACGCTGCTGACCAGCGTCGCGGGCGCCTTCGTCGGGACGGCCATCGCCGACGCCCTCATCCCCGACGACTTCGGCAACGAGCACTGGGGCGACGACCAGGCGTACGAGGCTGGTGAGCAGCAGGGCTACGACGAGGGGTACGACCAGGGCTACGACGCCGGGAACGGCGGGGACGACGGCGGCGCGGCGGACCAGCAGGGGGTCGCCGACGCCGGGTACGACGAGGGCTACGACAGCGGTGGCTACGACGGCGGCGGCTTCGACGGCGGTGGTTTCGACGACGGCGGCTTCGACGGTGGCGGCGACCTCGACGTCTGAGCCCTGAGCCGCCTCAGCCGAAGCGGACCGCCCCCGTGGCGACGGTGAGGACCGCCGTCCCGCGCTCGAACGCCTGCCGCACCTGCCCGGCGCTGACGGGCTCGGGCTCGCCGGTGGGAAACCCCCACCGCGCGGGCCCGCCGGCGTCGCGGAAGGCCTGCCGGACCGGCCCCGAGACGGTGTGCGCGCCCGTGGCGGCCGAGACGTAGATCGACCCGTTCTCGAAGTTCTCGAAGCTGCCCCCGGCCACGGCGGTCTCGTCCGTCGTCGGCAGCCCCAGCGGGCCGGCCTCCCAGCCCGTGGCCCGCCACCGGTCCAGGACGGCGCCGGTGACGGCGTGCGCGCCCGTGTCCGCGGAGGCGTACACCGAGCCGTGCTCGAAGTGGTTGTAGACGGCCCGCCCGTCCGGTGTCCGCGCCTGGCTGGTGACGGGGTAGCCGAGCCGGCCGCCCTCCCAGCCCAGGTACGCCCACGCGTCGCGGACGGCGCCCAGCACGGCCCGCGCCCCGGTCCGCGGGCTCCAGTGCACCGACCCGCCCGGCGCGGCGGGGGTGCCGGTGAAGTGGGTGAACCGGCCGCGCCCGTCGGGGGTGGGCAGCTCGTCGGTCGTGGGGTAGCCCAGCGGCCCGGCCTCCCAGCCCCACGCCTCCCACTCCTCGCGGATCGCCCCGCGCACCGCCCGCGCCCCCGTCGCCGCCGTCCAGTAGACCGAGCCGTGCTCGAAGTGGGTGAACCGGCCGCGCCCGTCGGGGGTGCCCAGCTCGTCGGTCGTGGGGTAGCCCAGCGCCCCGGCCTCCCAGCCCAGGGCCCGCCAGCTCTCCCGGATCGCGCCGACGACGGCGCACGCGCCCGTCTCGCGCGTCCAGTAGACCGACCCGCGCTCGAAGTGGTTGAACCGGCCGCGGCCGTCGGGGGTGCGCAGCTCGTCGGTCGTGGGGTAGCCCAGCGCCCCGGCCTCCCAGCCGAGGGCGGCGAACTTCTCCGCGATCGCCCCGTGCACCTCGTGCGCGCCGGTGCCGGGGGAGTGGTGGATCGCGCCGAAGTCGAACAGCTGGTACCGGCCGCCGGGGCCGGGGGTGCCGAGCTCGGGGGTGCGCTGCTCGCCCAGCACGCTGCCCGGCCCGCCGATCGCGGTGTACTCCCGGCCGATGGGGGTGCAGTCCTCCAGCGCGGGCGCGGTGTGCTGGTTGGTCCGCTGGTCGGTCGCCGACGTCGTCGTGCAGTTCCACGCCGGGATGCGCCACGGCGGGGTGCAGGTCACGACCCGGCACCACACCGGGCCGGTGCAGCCGGTGTCCTGGTTGCACTGCCCGTAGCGGAACTCGTTGCAGCACTCCTTGCGCTGGTCGCACTGACCGGCCGGCCCGCACCCGCACGAGCAGTTCCGGCAGCCCTCGCCGCAGAACTTGCTGCGCCCCCCGCACCCGCAGGAGCAGTAGCTGTGGCAGTCGATGTAGTAGCGGGCCCCGCCGCAGCAGAACCCCGACCCGTCCGACTTCCACCAGCCGCCGACGAGGCTGCCCGGGGGGCAGCGGTTCACGCCGTTGTTCACGGTCGCGCAGAACACCGTGTACCCCGACGAGCAGGTCGAGTCGATGCCGCAGACCGCGGCGTACGCCGACTGCGGGCGCGTCAGGAAACCCCACGGGCCCACGGACAGGGCCGACCCCACCAGGGCCGTGCGGGTCAGGAAGCCGCGGCGGCTGGTGCGGGCGGCCAGGAAGGTCGTGACGGTGCCGAGCACCCGGTCCGCGACGTTCACCGCAGCCCCCCCGACACCCGCACCGACTCCAGCAGCTGCGTGACCGCGCCGAACAGCCGCGCCCGCTGCGCGTACGACCCCAGGACCACGTACAGGCTGAAGGCGCGCCCGTCGACGTGGAAGAACCACTGCCCGCCGCACTGGCCGGGGATGCTGCGCTGCAGCCGCCGGGGGGAGAAGTCGGACAGCGACGGGACGGGGAAGCCCTCGTCGGCGAACAGCGCCGTGCCGGCCGAGGCCGGGTCGTGCTCGAAGAGGCTGACGAACACGTCGTCGCTGCCGAGGGTCCCGGTGACGCCGCCGCCGAAGTCCCCGCGCACCGCGGGCAGCGGGACCGTCGCGGCGTGCAGGACGGGGCGGCGGTCCGAGCCCGGTTCGTGCCCCTGCGCGGCGCGCCGGGTGATCCGCACCTCCCAGCCGTCCGGGGCCTCGACCGAGATGCCGTGCGCGTCGAGCTTCACAGGACTCCTCCCACCGACAGGGCCAGCGAGGTCAGCGCGACCAGCCCGGCCCAGGCGCCGGTCGCCCGCCGGCCCGCGGGGGCCAGCCGTTCCAGCCGCCGGTGGCTCGCGGCCAGCCGTTGCGGCGTCGTCACCGAGCGGGTGCTCAGCAGCGGCAGCGCCCGGGCGGTCCCGAAGACCAGCCCGAGCAGGGCGCCGGGCCCGGGGCCGCCGGTGGCGACCACGAGCGCCAGTGCCAGGTGCAGGACCGGGGAGGTGACGATCGTGACGACCCCGACGCCGAGCTGGGCGCCGTACCCCAGGCCGTAGACCCAGCCGCGGTAGCGGTGCAGCCAGTCCTCGTCGACCTGCCGGTGCCAGCTGGGGAACCGGCGCAGCCGGCCGGTCTCGGCGGCGATCGTCGCCGCGGCCAGCAGCACCAGCACCGCGACCACGAGCGGCACCGGTCGCGGCAGCAGCGCCCCGAGCGTGCCCAGGACGGTCCCCAGGGCGGCCCCGCCGGCGGCGGAGCCCAGGAGGTGGGCGGTGACCGTGACCGACCACCGGCTGGCGCGACCCCGCTCACCGAGCGGGGTGATGCTCGAGAGCATCGACTCCCCTCAAGGGGACCAGAGGCTGCGCAGGGCCGCGACGACCGCGGTCGGCGCCCCCAGGACGAGGGCGGCGGTCGTGAGGTCCATCAGCGGTCCGGGGTCTGGTCGGCCGCCGTGAGCCGCAGGCTGGGGTGGTCGGGGGTGATGCCGGCGGCGAGCAGCTCCCGGTTCGCGCGGGCCTCCCGGTGGGCGCCGTCCCCGTGGTCGGCGTCGTGCCGGTGGTCGCCGTCGTGCCGGTGCCCGGGGGAGCCGTGCCGGGCCGCGCCGGCCCGGTCGCCCACCGCCTCCCCGACGAGCCGTTCGACCTGCTCCCAGTCCGTGGCGCTGCCCTCACCGGTCACCCGCCCGCTGGCCCCGTCGACGTGGGCGAAGTACGGCGAGCCGGGCACCTCGTACCCCTCCCACGCGCCCGTCGACATCACGACGTCGATCCCGCGCGCGGCCGGGCCCGCCGCGAGGGCGGCGACGGTGCTGGGGGACTCGGCGTCGGCGCCGCGGGTCACCACGACCAGCCGCGTCGCCGGCGGCAGCGACAGCGGCGCGGGGTCGGCCAGCCGGGCCCACAGGCGCTGGCAGGTCAGGCAGCCGCTGGACAGGAACGCGACGAGGGTGCTCGTGCCGCCGGCCCCGACGGCGACCTGCACGGCGTCCCCGTCGGGGGTCGTGCCGGAGATCGCCGTGCCGCGCCGGCCCACCGGCCCGGCTCCCTCGACGACGCCGCGCCCGACCTCGAACGGCAGGTCCCTGCCGGTGCGGGGGGCGGTGTCCTCGCGGCCGGCGCCCAGCTCGTGCAGCGAGCGCAGGATCTCGGCGTGCGAGCGCAGCAGCCCCGCGACGAGCACGGCCAGCAGCGCGACGGCCAGCACGAGGCCGGCCAGCAGGATCGTGACGACGGTGTTCACGACGTGGTCCTCCGGGTGGGGGGGCGGGCCGCGACCAGGCGCGGCAGCCCGGTCAGGACGAGCAGGCACAGGGCGCAGAGCAGGCCGGTGAGGACGAGCGCCGCCACCGTCGCGCCGGCCGGCAGCGCGAGCAGGGCCGGCAGGCCCCGGGAAGGCCCGGCGGCGGCGAGCGCGGCGGCCCCGGCCAGGACCGCGGTGAGCACGACGTGGGCGCCGGTGGGGGGCAGGTCGGGTTCGCCGAAGCACCCGCACGAGCTCAGCGGCCGGCGCCGCAGGAGGGCGAGCAGGACGAAACCGGTGAACCCCGCGTACGCGACGGCGTTGGCCCAGGCCGCGACGGCCAGCCCGGCCGCCGAACCCGCCGCGACGGCCAGTTCGGCGACGCCGAGCCCCCGCACCAGCGCGGTGGCCGACGGCAGTCCCTGGGTGCGCAGGGCCCGGCCGGTCCCGGCCGGGTGCCGCAGCTTGCCGACGCCGGCGACGAGCAGCAGCACCGTGCCCACGAGGAACGGCAACTGCGCGGCGATCACGTTGACACACTCCGTGATGGCGAACGCCCCGGTCAAGGGTCGCCCGTCACCGCCCGGCGGATCACCCGCGGCGCCCCCGGGGTTCCGCCCGTGGTTCCGCCCGGGGTCTCACTCCGCGGCGGGGGTGGCCTGCCGGGTGCGGCGGCGGCGCACCAGCAGCCACGCCGGGACCGCGACGAGCGCCACCGGGACCAGGAACGGCAGGACGGCGCCGGCGACGAGCGCCAGGACCCGCCCGGCCTCCCCGAGCGCGTGCCAGCCCGCCGCCAGGCCGCCGCGGAACCCCGGCTGGGCTGCGGCCGTCGCGGCCAGCGGCGCCCCGCGGGTGAGGTCCACGTCGACCGTGGCCAGCGAGACCTGGTCGGCGAGGACGCGCTGACGGGCCTCCAGCGCCTCCAGGTCGGCCTGGCGGCGGGCGATCTCGCCCTCGATGGCCAGCACGTCGGGGACGGTCGTGGCTTGCGGCAGGCGCTGGCGGAAGGTGTCCAGGACGGCCCGCGCCGAGGTGACCCGGCTGCCGACGTCGGCGACCTCGGCCGTGACGTCGGTCGAGGCCGTGGTGCGGTCGGTCTGCTGGCCGAGGCCGGCGACGCCGTCGAGGAGGTCCTCGAAGGCGGGGGAGGGGACCCGCAGGGTCAAGTGGGCGCTCTGCGCCCCGTCCGTCCCGCCGCTGCGGCTGGCGCTGACCAGCCCGCCCGCGGCGGTGGTGCGGGCCTCGACGTCCGCGACGGCCGCGGGCAGGTCCCGCACGCGCACGGCGATCGTGGCGGTGCTCACGACGGCCCGGTCCGGGGCGGCGGCGTCCGCCGTCCCCGTCCCGGCCGCGGCGCCGGTGCCCGTCGCCGGGTCGGCGGGGCCGGCCGGACCCTCGGCCGGGGCCGCCACGCTCCCGGCATCGGCGGCCGATCCCGACCCCGAGGACCCCGAGCCCGAGGACTCCGAGGACCCCGCGCCCGCGCCGCTGCACGCGGCGAGGGCCGGGACCCCCAGCAGCAGGGTCAGCGCGAGGGTGGCCGCCGCGGCGCGGCGGTGCCGGGTGCGCCGGGGGGCGGGGTCGGGGGAGCGCATCGGACACCTCCGTCGGTGCGGTCGCCGTGACCGTGCCGCTGTGACGCGGGCAGGGGGTGCGCGGTTCCCGCGCGCCGGACGCCGCGGGGCGCGGACGTGCGACGATGGGGTCGCCCACCCGACCGACCGAGAGGTGCTTCCCGCCCGTGTCCCCGAGAGCCGCCGACGCACCGGCACCCGCCGCGACCGCGCCGGAGCTGCTGCGCAACTTCTGCATCATCGCCCACATCGACCACGGCAAGTCGACGCTGGCCGACCGCATGCTGCAGCTGACCGGCGTCGTCGACGAGCGGGCCATGCGCGCGCAGTACCTCGACCGCATGGACATCGAGCGCGAGCGCGGCATCACCATCAAGTCGCAGGCCGTCCGGATGCCCTGGGACGTCGGCGGCACGGCGTACGCGCTGAACATGATCGACACCCCCGGGCACGTCGACTTCACCTACGAGGTGTCCCGCTCGCTGGCCGCCTGCGAGGGCGCGGTGCTGCTCGTCGACGCGGCGCAGGGCATCGAGGCGCAGACCCTGGCGAACCTCTACCTCGCCATGGAGAACGACCTCACGATCATCCCGGTCCTGAACAAGATCGACCTGCCCGCCGCGCAGCCGGAGAAGTTCGCCGAGGAGCTGGCCAAGCTCATCGGCTGCGAGCCGGAGGACTGCCTGCGGGTCTCGGGCAAGACCGGCGTCGGCGTCGACGCGCTGCTCGACCAGATCGTCCAGCAGGTCCCCGCGCCGGTCGGGGACGCGGACGCGCCCGCCCGCGCGATGATCTTCGACTCCGTCTACGACACCTACCGCGGGGTCGTGACGTACGTCCGCGTCGTCGACGGCAAGCTGTCCCCGCGCGAGCGCATCGCGATGATGTCGACGAAGGCGACGCACGAGCTGCTGGAGATCGGCGTCAGCTCCCCCGAGCCGACCCCGTCGGCGGGGCTGGGCGTCGGCGAGGTCGGCTACCTCATCACCGGGGTCAAGGACGTCCGCCAGTCCAAGGTCGGTGACACCGTCACCAACGCGGCCAAACCCTCCACGCAGGCGCTCGGCGGGTACCGCGACCCCAAGCCGATGGTGTTCTCGGGGCTGTACCCGATCGACGGGTCGGACTACCCGCTGCTGCGCGACGCCCTCGACAAGCTCAAGCTCAACGACGCCGCCCTGACGTACGAGCCGGAGACGTCGGTGGCGCTGGGGTTCGGGTTCCGCATCGGGTTCCTCGGCCTGCTGCACCTGGAGATCGTCCGCGAGCGCCTGGAGCGCGAGTTCAACCTCGACCTCATCTCCACCGCGCCGAGCGTGCCGTACGAGGTGACGCTGGAGGACAAGCGGGTCGTGGAGGTGACGAACCCCTCGGAGTTCCCCGAGGGCAAGATCGCCGAGGTCCGCGAACCGGTCGTGCGCGCCACGATCCTGGCCCCCTCGGACTTCATCGGCGCCATCATGGAGCTGTGCCAGCAGCGCCGCGGTGACCTGCAGGGCATGGACTACCTGTCCGAGGACCGCGTCGAGATGCGCTACCGGCTGCCGCTGGCCGAGATCGTCTTCGACTTCTTCGACCAGCTGAAGTCCCGCACCCGCGGGTACGCCTCCCTGGACTACGACGTGGACGGCGAGCAGGCCGCCGACCTGGTGAAGGTCGACGTGCTGCTGCAGGGTGAGCAGGTCGACGCGTTCAGCCAGATCGTGCACCGCGAGAAGGCGTACGGCTACGGCGTGATGATGGCCGGCAAGCTCAAGGATCTCATCCCGCGCCAGCAGTTCGAGGTCCCGATCCAGGCCGCCATCGGGGCCCGGGTCATCGCCCGCGAGAACGTGCGCGCCATCCGCAAGGACGTCCTGGCCAAGTGCTACGGCGGTGACATCACCCGCAAGCGCAAGCTGCTGGAGAAGCAGAAGGAGGGGAAGAAGCGCATGAAGATGGTCGGCCGGGTCGAGGTCCCGCAGGAGGCCTTCATCGCCGCGCTGTCCTCCGACGCCGCCGGGGACAAGGCCAAGGACAAGAACGCCAAGAAGTAGACGGGGCGCGGGTAGCCTGGCGCCATGTCCCGGAAGGCCACCTCGCAGGACGTCGCCGACCTGGCCGGGGTCTCGCGCAGCGCCGTCTCCCTGGTCCTCAACGGCCGGGGGGACGGCAACATCGCGCCCGAGAAGCAGGCCGCCATCCGGGAGGCCGCCGCCCGCCTGGAGTACACGCCGAACCCGTCCGCGGTGTCGTTGCGCAGCAGGCGGACCCGGACGCTGGGCGTGGTGACCGACGCCATCGCCTCGACGGCCTACGGCGGGGGCCTGCTCCAGGGGGCCTCCGAACTCGCCTCCCGGTCCGGTCACCTCCTCGTCCTGGTCGACACCCACTACGACGAGCGGCGCGAGGCCGAGGCCTACCGGACGCTGCGCGAACGCCGCGTCGACGGTCTGCTGTTCGCCGCCATGAGCCTGCGGGAGTACGACGCCCCCGCCGCCCCGCAGGGCATCCCGTTCGTGCTGGCGAACTGCCTCGACCCGCGCGGGGCGGTTCCGGGTTTCGTCGCCGACGAGGTGCAGGGGGGCCGGGACGCGGCGCGCCTGCTCCTCGAGGCCGGGCACCGGGACGTCGTGCTGCTGGCGGGGAACCGCGCGGACATCGCGAGCACGCTGCGCGAGCAGGGTGCTCGTGCCGCGCTCGAGGCGGCCGGGCTGCCGGCGTTGCGGACGGTCGAGACCGGCTGGGAGATCTCCGGGGGGGTCCGCGCGGCCACGGCCGTCCTGACCGGTCCGTGCCGGCCGACGGGGCTGTTGTGCGCGAACGACCGGGTGGCGGTCGGTGCGGTGCTCGCGGCGAACCGGCTCGGCCTGTCCGTGCCCGCGGACGTGTCGGTGGTCGGCTACGACGACGACGAGAACCTCGCCGCGCCGATGGTGCCCGCGCTCACGACGATCGGGCTGCCGCACCGGGCGATCGGGGAGGCGGCCGTGCGGCGCGTCCTGGGCGACCTGGAGCAGGACCCCGGTGGGCGGCGCGGACCGGGCACGGTGCTGGTCCCGTGCCCGGTCGTCGTGCGCGACTCCGTCGCCGCTCCTCACCCCTCCTGAGCGGGTTCCCCCAGCCGGTGGGTGCGACCCGCGCCGCGCACGTGCCACACGGCGCCCCGGCGCGGGTAGGCGCGCAGCGTCCGGGCGGCCCCGTCCTCGAACACCTCGACGATGCTGCCGTCGACGAGGGCGCGCGCGTGACCGGAGCTCCCGAACGTCGCCACCAGCCGGGGTTCGCCCCCGTCCTGCGCCAGCAGGAGGGCCGCGGGACCGTCGGCGACGACCTCGAAGCTGCGTTCCCGGGTCTCCCTCGTCTCCCCGGTCCCCAGTTCCTCCCGGCGCAGGGCGAGGAGTTCCGCCGCGGGTTCCACCCGGAGCGTCCCGCCGGCGAGGGACAGCTCGCGCGGGAAGGTGAGGACGCCGGACCAGCCGCTGGCCTCCACCTCGGCGGGGTCGCGGTCGTCCTCGCGCGACCAGGCCCACAGCAGCGCGCGGCCGTCGGCGGCCAGCACCTGGGGGGCGTAGAACGTCCGGCCCCCGTCGACGGGTCCGCCGCTGCGCGCGACGAACCGCAGGCCGGGTCCCTCCGCGACGAGATCGCCGACCAGGTGCACGACACCGTCCAGCCGGTGGGTGTCACCGTCCCGGTGCCACAGGGAGAAGACGAGCAACCAGTCGTCGCCGACGCGGACCAGGTTCGGGCACTCCCAGATGTTCGCCCCGGCCACCCGTGCCGCGACGGGGTCCTCGTGCGTCAGCAGGGGACCGAGCGGGGTCCACGCGCGCAGGTCGTCGCACCCGTGGAGGAGCAGCTGCGGGGAACCGTCGGGGTGTCCCGCGCCGAGGACGGCGTACCGGTGCCCGTCGTGCTCGAACACGAACGGGTCGCGCACCTCGGAGACGGCGGGGTCGGTCGGCGGGAGCGTGACGGCCTCCGGTTCCTGCTGCCACCGGCGCAGCGTCCGGTCGCTCGTCGCGACCAGCGTCACGGCCCGGCCCGGCCCCCCGGCACCCACGCCGGTGTAGACGGCCGTGGGGACGGCGTCCGGTCCGTCGAGGACCACGCACCCCGTCCAGCACCCCGCGGAGTCCGGGCCGCCGGGGACGGGAGCCAGTGCGACCGGTTCGGCCCGCCACGTCACGAGGTCGGCCGAACTCACGTGACCCCAGCGGATGTCACCGTGCTGCGGGCCGTCGGGGTTGTGCTGGAAGAACACGTGCCAGACCCCGTCGACGTGCGCCAGTCCGTTGGGGTCGTTCAGCCAGCCGGACTCGGGGCGGCCGTGCAGCACGGGGAACGCGGGGTCGTCCCGGCCCGTCGGCACGCCGGTCGTCGGGATGTCGATGCTCACTTGCCCACTCCTGCGGTCAGACCTTCGCGCAGCGGTCGCTGCCCGAACACGAACACCAGCAGAGCGGGCACCATCGAGAGCACCACGCCTGCCAGCACCGTCGCCACGCTCCCGGTCCCGAGGTTGCCCTGCAACGACACCAGGCCCAGCGGCATCGTGAAGTTCCGTTCGGACACCGTGAGGATGAGGGGACGGAAGAACTCGTTCCAGTGGTAGTTGAACGCCAGGATCCCGACGATCGCCAGGCCCGGCAGCGCCAACGGGGCGTACACCGACGTGAAGGTCCGCAGCGGCCCGGCGCCGTCGATCGCGGCAGCCTCGGCGAGGTCGTCGGGCAACCCGAGGAAGTACTGCCGCATGAGGAACGTCCCGAAGGCCGTGGGGATCGCGGGCAGGATCAGCGCCAGCAGCGTGTCCGACAGGCCCATGCCGCGGATCAGCATGAACACCGGGACGATGGTCACCTGCAGCGGCACCATCATCGTCGCGAGCACGACGGCGAACAGCGCTCCGGAGCCGCGGAACTCGACCCGCGCGAAGACGTACCCGGCCAGGGCCGCGGTCACCATCTGGCCGAGGGCGCACAGCGCGGTGACCAGCACGCTGTTCCAGACGAGCAGGAGCACGTCGGTCTGGGCGAACACGTCGACGTAGGCGCTGAAGCCCGGCTGCACACCCGCCCCCGCGACCTGGGGCCGGAACGAGGTCCACACCGTCCAGGCGACGGGGCCGAGCGTGAGGAACGCCGCGACGCCGAGGACGACGAACTTCCCGACGGTCGAGGGGCGGGGGACGGGACGGTTCCGCGCCGGGCGTCGGAGCTGCGCAGCGGTGGCACGGGGAGGAGTGGTCGTGGCCATCGGTGTTCCCATCACTGGTAGAAGACGAAGCGGCGGCTGAGCCGGAACTGGACGGCGGTGACCGCCATGATGAGCAGCGTCAGGACGATGCCGATGGCCGAGGCCCGGCCGAACTGCAGCTGCTGGAACGCCGACTCGAAGATGACCATGACGGCCGTGCGGGTCGAGTCGCCCGGTCCGCCGCGGGTCAGGACGTACGGCTGGTCGAAGATCTGCAGGGCCCCGATGACGGCCATGACGCTGGCCACGAGGATCGTCGGGCTCAGCAGCGGCACCGTGATCCACCGGAACCTGGACCAGCCCTCGATCCCGTCGAGGGAACTGGCTTCGTAGACGTCGTGCGGGATGGCGGCCAGGCCGCCGACGAAGAGCAGGAAGGAGAAGCCGAAGTTCTGCCACACGTAGACCAGGACGACGACGACCGCGGCGCCGGCCGGTGAGGTCAACCAGGGCACGTCCGGCAGACCCACCCTGGACAGGACGGCGTTGACCACCCCGAAGTCCTCGTTGAACAGGTACGCCATGACGAGGGAGACCGACGCGGCGGACAGGATGAGCGGGAAGAACAGGGTCGAGCGGAAGAACGAGCGCACCCAGCCGGGCATCTTCGACTGGACGAGGACGGCGAGCCCGAGGGCGACCGCCAGCTGCAGCACGACCGAGACGACGACGAACAGGAGGGTGTTGAGGAACGCCACCCGCACGGTGGGGTCGGCGGCGATGTCGACGAAGTTGTCGACCCCGACGAACTGCGGGGGCGTGATGATGTCCCAGCGGAAGAACGCCAGCAGCACCGACGCGACGATCGGCACGAGCGTGAAGAGCGCGATGCCGAGGACGGTCGGGGCCAGGAACAGCACGACGAGCAACCGGCGGGCGCGTCGTTGCGGCCGGGCCTCGGGGCGTCGGACGACGACCGGTGCCGGGGCCTGCGTGGGCAGCGTGGTGGCCATCAGCTCACTTCCCGTTCTTCAGGGCGAGTTCGAGGTCGCGTTGCATCGTGCCGAGCGCGGCGCGCACCCCACCGGCGGGGGCGGTGACCGCGGCCAGCACGTTCTTGATGAGGGCGGTCTCGACGGCCGCCTGCTGCGGCGGGGCCGGGATGGGCCCGGTGTCGGGGAAGCGGTCGAGCGTGTCGTAGAAGACCTGCCAGTGCTTCGGCCCGGTCCCGGCGTAGAACGCGGCGTCCACCAGCGAACGGCGGACCGGGGTCGTGGTGGGCTGGGGGAACGACAGTTCCATGCCGCGGCGGGAGGAGCAGAACTTGATCCACTCCCACGCCTCGTCCTTGCGCCGGGAGGTCTTCATGACGGCGTACCCGGCGGAGCCGAACTGGTGGCGTTGGGTCGTGGCGCGGGGGAAGAAGGTGACGTCGTAGTCGTCGGGCCCCATGCCGCCCTCGGACAGGCCCTGGGCCCAGAACCCACCGGCCGGTGTCATGCCGATGACGCCTTCGGCGAAGCGCGAGACCAGCTCGTTGCCGCCGCCCTGGGCGGGTGAGGAGCCCAGGCCCTCCGCGGTGATCTCGCGCAGGACCTCGAACGTGTCCAGGACCGCGGGGTCGTCGGCGCCGGCCTCGAGCCACTGGTAGCCGCCGGAACGGGTGGCGGCGGTGGGGTCGCCGGCGTAGAAGCGGTCCCAGAACCACCGCCCACCGCCGGCCCTGCTCTCGCGCAGGAAGCTCGTCCCGTGGACGTACAGCCACGGGACGACGCCGCCCCAGAGGCGGTTGGTCCAGAAGTAGGGCCGGAAGCCGCCTGTGGACGCCCCGTCCCGCATGGCGCGGGCCACGGTGACGAAGTCGTCGACCGACCAGTCGTCGGCGGGGCGCTGCACCCCGGCGCGTTCGAGGGCGCTGGAGTTGTAGTAGATGTTCGCGGCGTTGAAGTCCCCGGGCAGCATGAACAGCGACCCCTGGTACATGAACGACTCGATGAGGGAGGGGTGGACGTCGTCGAAGTAGTCCTGCACCTCGGCCGCGTCACGGACGACGAACTCGTCGAGCGGCTGGGCCAGGCGCTCGGCGAAGAGCTGTGCGCCCTCGGTGGCGATGAGGCAGACGTCCGGGGGAGTGCCGGCGGCCACCATCGTGAGGATCTTGGTGAAGAACTGGCTCCAGTCCTGGCCCTGCACGGCCTGGATCCGGACGGGGATGTCCGGGTGCTCCTCGCGGAAGGCGTCGAGGAGGCTCTGCCGGGCGGCCGCGTCGGCGGCCGTGCCGAGGATCGCGACGTTCAGGGCGTCCTCACCGCGACCGGGCACGTCCCGTGCGGTGAGGCGGCGCCAGGACAGCCCGGTCCCCAGGGCGGCGAGGCCCGTGGCGCCGAGGACGGTCCGGCGGGTGAGATCTGCCATCGGATGCTCCTTCGCGGGATGGCCTAACACGTGTGAGGCATGAGAGCAGGTGCGCCTCACACGTGTCAAGCCTCCGGGTGCACCCACAACGGCGAGAGGCACACCTCCCGCCCCGGGGAGCGCGCCCGGGGGGCGGGAGGTGTGCCTCCGACGTGGGGACGGCGTCAGGCGGTGGCGGGGGCCCAGCCCAGGCGCGGGCCGAGGTGGGTGGCCATGTCGGTGAGGATCTGCACGTAGTCCTCGTGCTCGAACCCGAAGGGCAGCGCGAACACCACCTCGTCGACGAGCTGGAACCCCGCGTCGGCCCACAGCCGTTCCGCGAGCTCGGCCGAGGACCCGAGCAGGTCCTGGGCGAAGAGCAGCTGCCCGGGCCCCTGCGGCACCCCGACGCGGGCCGAGCGGGAGTCCACGTAGGCGCGGTACTTGCCCACCTGCTCCGGCGTCGCGGAGTCGGTGGGGATGACCACCAGACCCTGCGAGGTGCGGCCGGTGGGGTTCAGCTCGGCGAACCCGCGCAGGTGCGAGGCCTGCACCTGCGCGAAGTCGGTCGACCCGCCCTCGGCGCGCACGACGCTGGAGGCCAGCAGGTTCAGCCCCTGCGACCCCGCCCACTGCGCCGAGCGCAGGCTCGCCCCGCCGTACCAGAGCCGGTCGGCCAGGCCGGGGGAGTGCGGTTCGACGCGGTCGGAGAACACCTCGATGCCCTGCGTCCCGGCGAAGTCGCTGGCCCGGTCCCCGCGCAGGAACCGGTGCAGCCGCAGGACCCGCTCGTAGCTGAAGTCCTCCACGTCGGCGGTGTCGGGGTACAGCGAGCCCTTGACGTGCTCCCACTGCATGGGCGGGCCCACGCTGACGCCGGGGTTGAGCCGGCCGTGGGCCAGGACGTCGACCGTCGCGAGGTCCTCGGCCAGCCGCAACGGGTTCTCCCAGCCCAGCGGCGTGACCGCCGTGCCCAGGTGGATGCGGCTGGTGCGCTGCGTCAGGGCGGCCAGCACCGCGACGGGGGAGGAGATCCCCGGCTGCAGGTGCCGGTGCCGCAGCCAGGCGCTGTCGAGACCCAGCCGCTCCCCGAGCTCGACGACCTGCAGCGTCGTCTCGTGCCCGGGGCCCGGGTCGGCCGGGTCGAACGACCCGATGGTCAGGAACCCCATGCGCCGCAGCGCCACACCCTCGACCGGCACGTCAGACCGTCCCTTCGAAACCCGCGCTCGCGGTGGTCGTCCCCGGGGGGACCTCGGTGAAACCGCCGTCGCGCACGTCGACGCGCCCGGACGGGGGCAGGACCGGCGCGCCGGTGAGCACGCGGACCCCGAAGCCGGTCTCCTGCCAGCGGCGGGCCTGCGGCAGCTGCTCGTAGGCGAGCTGGGCGGCGTGCCCGACCTGCGCCGCGGCCTTGCCCGTCGTCATCGCCACCCCCGGCGTCAGCCGGATCGTCAGCAGCCCGTCGGGGCCGGGGACGGCCAGGTCCTCCGGGTCGGCCAGGTCCAGGCCGCCGACCTGCAGCGGCCGCAGGAGCTCGGGCACCTGCTCGCGCGGGTGCGGGGCGAAGACCCGGACCACCGCCTCGCCGCTGGCGGCCTCGGCGTGCGGGAGGGCGGCGGTCCGCTCCCACTTCACCCCGCGCGCGCGGCGGCAGATCTTGCGGATCCGCCGGTCCCGCCAGGCCTGCACGGCGGCGCGCAGCTCACCGTCGGGGGAGGTGACGCGCGGGTCGGACAGCAGCAGGACGACGGCGCGGGCCGCGGCGACCAGGGTGTCGGTGTGCGTGGGCGCGGGGTTCCCCGCGGCGTCCTTCTCGACCCGGGCGACGAGCGAGAGCGACCACGGGTCGGTCTCGGCCAGGTCGGTCACCGCAGGCCGAGCCGGTCGAGGAAGCGCAGCTGCCGCTGGACCTGCCAGCCCAGCCCGCCGGCGTGGTCGGAGAACTCCCAGACGTCGACGTGCCGGTCCTCGTGCCCCCAGCGGTTGAAGGCCGCGAACACCGTCGACGGCGGGCACACGGGGTCCATGAGCGCGGCGGAGAACAGCGCCGGGACCCGGGCGCGGGAGGCGAGGTTCGCCCCGTCGACGTAGGACATCGTCGTGAACGTGCGGTCCACCTGCTCGGGGGAGTGCCGGCGCAGGTAGTCGACGACCTCCAGGTACGGCCCGTCGCCGGCGACCTGCGCGCCGCGCCGGACGTGGCACAGGAACGGCACGTCGACCAGCGCGGCCGCCACCCGGTCCCCGGACAGGGCCGCCGCGGCGATGGTGAACGCCCCGCCCTGGCTGGCGCCGCGCACGACGACGCGGGAGGTGTCGACCTCCACGCCCAGGGCGGGCAGCGCGTGCGCGACGTCGACGGCGCGCGCGCAGTCGACGTAGGCGCGGCGGTAGTAGTAGGTGGCCGGGTCCCCGACGCCCTTGGTCATGAACCCGCGGGCCCACTGCCCGCCGCTGACGTGCGGGTCGGGGTCGGGGGTGTCGGTGCCCTGCCCGCGGGTGTCGACGACGAGGTGCGCGAAGCCCGCGGCGGCCCAGGTGGTCCGGTCCAGCGGCAGGCCCCGGCCGCCGGAGTAGCCGATGAACTCCACGACGACCGGCAGCGGCCCGGGCAGGTGCGCCGGGCGCAGCAGCCAGGCGGCGACCCGGTCACCGGCCCAGCCGGAGAACCGCACGTCGTGGACGGTCAGCGCCGGCAGCGCCGGGCCGGGGGCCTCGGTCAGCTCGACCGCGAGGTCGTGCCCGCGGGCCAGGGCCAGGCTCCCGGCCCAGAAGGCGTCGAGGTCGGCGGGCTCGGGGACGTCCCCGCGGTAGTCGCGCAGCACGTCCAGCGGCAGGTCGGTCAGCGGCACGTGCTCGACGCTACTGGCTCACACCGCGGCGGGGTGAGCCTGGGTCCGGAACTGCTCCAGGGTGTCGCGCAGGGCCGCCAGCACGTAGTCGGGGACCCGCATGCCCTGCTCCCGCGACCACAGCAGCTCGCGCTCGACCAGCCCGATCTGGGCGCCGAAGTCCTCCACCGTGTCCTGCAGGCCCAGCGTCGTCAGCACGCTGCCGAACTGCGCGCGGTGCTGGGGGGTGTGCGCGCCCACGGGGCTGAAGGACTTGCGGCGCAGCACCCGCGCCAGCCGCAGCTGCCAGGGCGCCAGCACGCCCTGCTGGACCATCTCGGTGGCCGAGAGGCGGTAGAAGGCGAAGTGCCCGGGTTCCTGCCGCCGGATCGGCTGGACGATGGTCCTGGAGACGGCGTCCTCACCCATCTCGTCCAGACCCTCGACGAGCTTGTTGTACGCGACCACGGCGGCCTTCTCGGTGGCGGCGCCGGTCAGGTAGTAGAGCAGGCGGGCGACCTCCTGCACCGGGCGCAGGTGGGCCAGCGCCCCCAGGAGGCGGATCTTCGCGCTGACGGTGTCGGTGTCCGGGTCCGCCGGCGGCAGGTCGAGGTCCTGCTGCAGCCGGTCCAGGATGAGCCCGTGCTGGATCTCCTGCGGCTGCCACACGTCGGCGTAGAAGAGGCGGTCGGTCTCGGAGACGTCCGGCAGCAGGGTCAGCAGCTCCAGGACGTTGCGGTCGACCTCCAGCTCCACCCGGGCCAGGTAGTCGATGACGTGGCCGAAGCGCTGCCGCACGCCGCGGGGGTCCTTCACGGTGCGGTCGACCGACTCCAGGGGGATGGGCGGGTGCTTCTCGCCCAGGCGCAGGACGTGGTCGCGGATGTCCCCGGGGGTGATGAGCTTGCGCGCCACGTGCTTCTCCTGCTTCCTGGGCCGACCGGTGCGAACGCCCCCCGGACAGTGTGCCCCCTGGGGCGCCCTGCCCGTGAGGGTGTCCTCAGTTCGCAACCGGCGGCCGCGCGGATGGGTTCCACCCGCCGGACGTGGCGTGGGCCACACCCGGCGGTCCCGCCTCAGGCCCGCACGCGCCGGTGCGCGGTGAGCAGCGTGAACACCGCGTAGGCGGCGAACCCCAGGGCGACCAGCAGGAGCAGGACCACGCCGTAGGGCTGCGCGGCGATCTCGTGGAAGGCCGCGTCCAGGCCGCGCGACTTGGCGGTGTCGCCCGTGGCCGAGACGACGACGAGGGCCCCCAGCACGGCCAGGGCCACGCCCCGGGCCACCCAGCCGGCGACGCCCAGCGCGCGCAGCGGCCGCGACAGCGTCCCCTCGACCTTGTCCTCGAAGTCCTTGCGCACGCCCCGCACGACGAGCGCGACGCCGACACCGGCCACGACGAGCCCGGCGAGCACCACGAGCACGGGACCGCCGGGCGCCTCCAGCACCCGCTGCGTGAGCGTCTGCTGCTGCGTCCCGGCGGAGGCCCCCGCGCCGACGGCGAAGCGGACGCAGGAGACCGCCAGGACCGCCGCCACGACCCCCTTGGCCGCCGCGCTGACGCGGTGCGAGGTCTTGGTGCCGGTGAGGACCGTCAGGACCTGCCACGCCGTCAGCGCCGCGAAGCCGACCGCCAGCGCCACGAGGAGCACCACCCCGAAGGGCTTCTCCGCGATCTGCCGCAGCGCCCCGCTGGAGTCGGCCGACCCGCCCCCGCCGCCCAGCGCCACCTGCGCCGCCAGCCAGGCCACGACGAGGTGGACGACCCCGTCGGCCGCGACACCCGCGCGCCCGGCCCGGCGCACCCCGTCCTCGTGGGCTTGCGCGAAGGACTCCCCGCGCCGGACCTGGGACTCCAGCGAACCCGACATGCGAGAAGGGAACTGCGCGGCGGGCCGGGCCGCAACCGCAACCGCGTCGGTCAGCGGAAGCGGCGCAGGCGCAGCGAGTTGGTCACGACGAACACCGAGGAGAACGCCATCGCCGCGGACGCCACGACGGGGTTGAGCAGCCCCGCCGCCGCCACGGGCAGGGCGGCGACGTTGTAGGCGAAGGCCCAGAACAGGTTCCCGCGGATCGTCGACAGGGTCCGGCGGGAGAGCCGGACGGCGTCGACGGCGGCCTGCAGGTCGGCCCGCACGAGGGTCAGGTCCCCGGCCTCGATCGCGGCGTCGGTCCCCGAGCCCATGGCGATGCCGAGGTCGGCCGTGGCCAGGGCCGCGGCGTCGTTGACGCCGTCGCCGACGACGGCGACGACCCGTCCCCGCGCCTGCAGCGCGCGGACGTGGGCGACCTTGTCCTCGGGGCGGGCCCCGGCCACCACGTCCTCGATCCCGACGGAGGCCGCGACGGCGCGGGCGGTGCGCTCGTTGTCGCCGGTCAGCAGCACCGGCCGCAGGCCGAGGGCGCGGAACCCGGCCACGGCGTCGCGGCTGGACGGCCGCACGGTGTCGGCGACGGCCAGGACGCCCAGCGGCCGGTCGCTCGCGACGAGGACGGTGGTGCGCCCGGCGGCCTCGTGCTCGGCCAGCGCCCCCGCCAGCGGCGCGGGCACGTCCGGGCCGGTCCAGTCCGGGCGCCCGGCCCGCACGCGCACGCCCTCGACCGTCCCGGTGATCCCGGCGCCCGCGCTGGCGGTGACGTCGGTGACGGGCACAAGGGTGACCCGCTCCCGGGCCCCGGCGGCGATCGCGCGGCCCACGGGGTGCTCGGAGGCGTCCTCCAGGGACCCCGCCCACCGCAGCAGGTCCTCCTCGGCCACGCCGGGGGCGGGGACCACGGCGACCAGGGACATCCGGCCCGTCGTCACCGTGCCGGTCTTGTCGAGCACGACGGTGTCCACGCGCCGGGTGGACTCCAGCGCCTCGGGGCCCTTGACGAGGACGCCGAGCTGGGCGCCGCGGCCGGTGCCGACGAGCAGCGCGGTCGGCGTGGCGAGGCCCAGCGCGCACGGGCAGGCGATGACCAGGACGGCGACCGCGATCGTCAGCGCCTCGCCGACCGGGGCCCCGGCCAGCAGCCAGCCGACGGAGGTGGCCAGGGCGCCGGCGAGCACGACGGGCACGAAGACGCCCGAGACGCGGTCGGCGAGCCGTTGCGCCGCGGCCTTGCCGGACTGCGCCTGCTCGACGGTCCGGCCGATGCGGGCGAGCTGGGTGTCGGCCCCGACGCGGGTGGCCCGCACGACGAGCCGCCCCCCCGCGTTGACGGTCCCGCCCACGACGTCGTCGCCCGTGCCGACCTCGACGGGGACGGACTCGCCCGTCAGGAGGCTGAGGTCGAGGGCGGAGGTGCCCTCGACGACGGTGCCGTCGGTGGCGACGGTCTCCCCGGGGCGGACGACGAAGCGGTCCCCGACGCGCAGGTCCGCGACCGGGACCCGGACCTCGGCGCCGTCGCGCAGGACGCCGACGTCCTTGGCGCCCAGGGCGAGCAGCGCCTCCAGCGCGGCCCCGGACCGGCGGCGGGCGCGGGCCTCCAGGTACCGGCCGGTGAGGACGAACACCGTGACGACGGCGGCGACCTCGAGGTACAGCTCGTCGCCGGAGGAGCCCAGGAGGGAGAACCCCATGTGCGTGCCGGGCATCCCGGCGTCGCCGAGGAACAGCGAGGCGCACGACGTCAGGTACGCCGCGACCACCCCGAGGCTCACGAGGGTGTCCATGGTGGCCGCGCCGTGCCGGGCGTTGACGAGCGCGGCCCGGTGGAAGGGCCACGCCCCCCACACCGCGACGGGGGAGGCGAGCGCGAAGGCCAGCCACTGCCAGTTCGTGAACTGCAGCGCGGGGACCATCGACAGCAGCAGGACGGGAAGGCCCAGCGCGGCCGTCACCGCGACCCGCCGGCCGAGCGCGGAGGTGACCGGGTCCTGCGGCGCGGCGACGGGCGCCGGTCCGGGCTGCGGCAGGGTCGCCGTGTAGCCGGTCCTCTCCACGACCGAGATCGCCTCGGCGACGTCGGTGCCCTCGGGCAGGCGCACGGTGGCCTTCTCGGTGGCGTAGTTCACCGTGGCCTCGACGCCGGGCATCCGGTTGAGCTTCTTCTCGACGCGGTTCGCGCAGGACGCGCAGGTCATCCCGCCGATGGTCAGTTCGACGGGCTCCATCACTCGACCAGCTCGTACCCCGCCTCCTCGACGGCGGCCGCGACGGCCGAGCGCTCGAGGGGCGTGGTGCTCGTGACGTCCACGGTGGAGGTGCCGCCGGCGACGAGGTCGACGCGCACCGACTCCACGCCGGGCAGGGCCGAGACCTCCTCGGTGACGGCGCCGACGCAGTGCGCGCAGGTCATGCCCGCGACCTCGTACCCGGCCACGTACTTCGCCTCGTGCTCGCTCATCAGGACCTCACCAACCGCGCGATCGCCGCGCTCGCTTCCTTGATCTTCTCGTCGGCCACGGTGCCGCCCTCGGCGGCCGCGTGGGCCACGCAGTGCCCGAGGTGGTCGTCGAGCAGCGACAGCGCGACGGCCTGCAGGGCCTTGGTGGCCGCGGACACCTGGGTCAGGACGTCGATGCAGTACGCGTCCTCCTCGACCATCCGGTGCAGTCCGCGCACCTGGCCCTCGACGCGCCGCAACCGCTTGAGGACCTCGTCCTTCTCGCCGGCGTAGCCGGGCCCGTTCTCCATTCCTCCTTGATACCCCCCGGGGGTCCCCACCGCAACCCCTACCCCCCACGGGTACCTGCCGGGAGCACCCCCGGGCAGGGGGGACACTGGAGGGGTGCCGAGCACCCTGCCCGACGGTGAGACCGTCCCCGCCGACGGATCCCTGCCCGAGCGCGCCCTGACCGGCGCGACCGAGCGCACCTTCGGCGTCTACCTGCACGTCCCCTTCTGCTCGGTCCGCTGCGGGTACTGCGACTTCAACACCTACACGGCCACCGAACTCGGCGGCGGGGGCTCGCAGGCCGCCTACGCGCAGACGGCCGCGGCCGAGGTGCGCTTCGCCGCGGGTGTCCTGGGCGACGCCGTCCGGCCCGCCGGGACGGTCTTCTTCGGCGGCGGCACCCCCACGCTGCTGCCGGCGGCCGACCTCGCCCTCATGCTCGCCGCCGTGCGCGAGCAGTTCGGGACCACCCCCGGCGCCGAGGTCACCACCGAGGCCAACCCCGACTCGGTGACGCCGCAGTCGCTGGCCGCGCTGAAGGCCGCCGGGTTCACCCGCGTCTCCTACGGCATGCAGTCCGCCGTGCCGCACGTCCTGGCCGTCCTCGAACGCACCCACGACCCCGCCCGCGTTCCGCAGGCCGTCCGCTGGGCCCGCGAGGCCGGGCTCGACGTCAGCCTCGACCTCATCTACGGCACGCCCGGGGAGTCCCACGACGACCTGCGGCGCAGCCTCGACGCGGCCCTGGCCTGCGAACCCGACCACGTCTCGGCCTACGCCCTCATCGTCGAGCAGGGCACGAAGCTCGCCGGGCAGATGAAGCGCGGGGAGGTCCCCGAACCCTCCGACGACGACGAGGCCGACAAGTACGAGATCGTCGACGACACCCTCACCGCCGCCGGGTACGGCTGGTACGAGGTGAGCAACTGGGCGCGCGGCCCCGAGCACGCCTGCCGGCACAACCTCGCCTACTGGCGCGGCGGGGACTGGTGGGGGATCGGGCCCGGGGCGCACAGCCACGTCGGCGGGGTCCGGTGGTGGAACGTCAAGCACCCCACGGCCTACGCCGGGCGCATCGCGGCGGGGAACTCCCCGGCCCACGCGCGCGAACTGCTCAGCGACGACGACCGCCGCGTCGAGGACGTCCTGCTGCGCTCGCGGCTGGCCGAGGGTTTCGACCCCGCGTGGTGGGGCGTGCGGACGCAGGCCGCGCAACTGCTCATCGACGGGTTGCTGGAACCGGCCGCGGGCGGGCGGGTCGCGCTGACCCGCCGGGGCCGGCTGCTGGCCGACGCGGTGGTGCGGCGGCTGCTCGACTGAACCCGGCGGGGCGTGAGGCTCCTGCGGCGCGGACGGCCGCCGGTAGCGTGCCGGCATGGACCTCGGCCTGAGCCTCGGCTACCTCACCGGCCCCGTCGGGCCCGCCGCCCGGCGGGCGCTGGAACTGACCCGGGCCGCCGAGGACGCCGGGTTCGCCTCCGTCTGGGTCGCCGAGGCCTACGGCACCGACGCCGTCAGCGTCCTGGGCTGGCTGGCCGCCCAGACCACCCGCATCGGCCTGGGCTCGGCCGTCCTGCAGGTCCCCGCGCGCGCCGCGGCCTCGACCGCCATGACGGCCGCGACGCTCGACGGGCTCTCCGGCGGCCGGTTCCGGCTGGGCCTGGGCGTCTCCGGGCCGCAGGTCGCCGAGGGCTGGTACGGGCAGTCGTTCTCCCGGCCGCTGGCCCGCACCCGCGAGTACGTGGCCGTCGTGCGGCAGTTGCTGGCGCGCGGGGAGTCCCGGTTCGACGGCCGGCACCTGCAGCTGCCGCTGCCCGATGGCCCGGGGATCCCGCTGCGGCTCATGCAGCCCACCCCGCGGCCGGACCTGCCCGTCCACCTGGCCGCGGTGGGACCGCGCAACGTCGAGCTCGCCGGGGAGGTCGCCGACGGCTGGCTGCCGTCCTTCCTCGTCCCGGAGGACTCCACCGGGTCCTTCGACCGGTTGCGGGCCGGGTTCGCCCGGCGGGACCGGCCGGTGGAGGGGTTCGAGGTGACCGCGACCGTCCCGCTCGTCGTGACCGGCGCGAGCGGCCCGGCCCGCGCCGAGGCCGAGCGGCCCGTCCGCGACCTCCTCGCGCTGTACCTGGGCGGGATGGGCTCGCGGGAGCAGAACTTCTACGCCGACCTCGGCCGCCGGCTCGGCTTCGGCGCCGCCGTCGACGAGGTCCAGGACCTCTACCTCGCCGGCCGCCGGGCCGAGGCGGCCCAGCGGGTCCCGCAGGACCTGCTGGCCGCGACGACCCTCGTCGGGTCGGCGGCCTCCGTGCGCGCCCGGCTGGACGACTACGAGCGCGCGGGGGTCACCACGGTCGCGCTGGCGCCGGTGGGGGCCGACCCGGTCGCGGACCTGCGCGCGGTCAGCGCACCAGGCGGATGATCAGCGGGTACCGGTAGACGCGACCCTGGTTGGCCGTGACCGCGGCGACGACCGCCAGGACCAGCGCCACCAGCGCCGGCACGCCCAGCAGGGCGAACAGCGGCGACCCCAGCCCGAACGTCACCAGGGTCAGGACCGCCAGGACGACGCTCAGCACGATCTCGTAGAGCACCAGCGAGATCGTCATGTTCAGCGCCTCGGCGCTGTGGCCGCGCACGAACGGGCTGCGGTCCTTGAAGACCAGGAAGACGACCAGCGGGCCCAGGAACGGCAGCGTCACGAAGCTCGCCGCGATCGCGGACAGGTGCCCGAACATCCCCCACATCCGCTCGTCCGACGGCGACAGGGGCACCGGTGCGCGGTGCGGGGGCGGTTGCGGGGGCTGGCTCACGGCTCGATCCTGACCCTTCCCGCCGCGATCCGCCAGGTTCCCCGGCGCTCCGCCGGACCCCTCAGCGGTCGGCCAGGTCGGCGGTCACGAAGTCGACGAGTTCCTCCACCCGGCCCAGCAGCGCCGGTTCGAGGTCGGCGTAGGTGCGCACCGTCCCCAGGATCCGCTTCCAGCCGTGGGCGACGTCGGCCTGGGTGGCGTGCGGCCAGCCGAGCTCGGCGAGGACGCCGTGCTTCCAGTCCTGCCCGCGCGGGACCGTCGGCCACCGCGTCCAGCCCAGCCGCTGCGGCCGCACCGACTGCCAGACGTCGATGAACGGGTGCCCCACGACGAGCACGTGCGGGTTCGCGCCGACCTTCGCGACGATCCGCGACTCCTTCGACCCCGGCACCAGGTGGTCCACGAGCACGCCGATCCGGCGGCCCGGCCGCGGCGCGTGGGACCGGATCGCGGCGTCGAGGTCGTCGACGCCGTCGAGCATCTCCACGACGATCCCCTCGACGCGCAGGTCGTCGCCCCAGACCTTCTCGACCAGCTCGGCGTCGTGCCGGCCCTCGACGAGGATGCGCGAGGCGCGGGCCGTGCGGGCGCCCGCGCCGGCCACCGCGACCGACCCCGACGCGGTCCGCGTCGGCTGGACCGGCCCCGCGGCCTTCGGGGCGACCAGCCGCACGGGCTGCCCCTCGACCCAGAAGCCCGACCCCAGCGGGAAGGTGCGGGTCCTCCCCTTCGCGTCCTCCAGGACGACGACGTGCACCCCGCCGCTCTTCTCCACGCGCACCACGGCCCCGACCCAGCCCGTGTCGACGTCCTCCACGACCAGGCCCCGCACCGCCGGCTCGTCCCGGTGCACCGGCTTGGGGTGGGAGCGGGCGTGGGGGTCGGCCGAGAGCACGTCGGCGCCGTAGCGGTCGTCGTAGCGGGTCACCGGGGCACGCTAACGACGCGCGCGGGCCCGGCGGGGGAGGCGCGGCGGGCGCGGCAGCACTTAGACTTGGCACTCACCGGTGAGGAGTGCCAGCAGAAGGGGGACCGATGAGCGACGACCGCCGGCTCGCCGTGCTGCGCGCCATCGTCGAGGACTACGTCTCCAGCCACGAGCCCGTCGGCTCCAAGACCCTCGTCGAGCGCCACCAGCTCGGCGTCTCACCCGCCACCATCCGCAACGACATGGCCGTGCTGGAGGAGGAGGGGTACATCACCCAGCCCCACACCAGCGCCGGCCGCATCCCCACCGACAAGGGCTACCGGCTGTTCGTCGACCGGCTCGCCAACGTCAAACCCATGAGCCCGGCCGAGAAGCGGGCCATCGAGGCCTTCCTGCACGGCGCCGACGACCTCGACGACGTCGTCGACCGCACCGTCCGGCTGCTCGCGCAGATCACCCGCCAGGCCGCCGTCGTGCAGTACCCGTCGCTGACGCGCGCCACCGTCCGGCACGTCGAGCTCGTCGGCGTCGGCGGCCGCAGCGCGCTGCTGGTGCTCATCACCGACTCCGGCCGCGTCGAGCAGCGCGTCCTGGACGTCCGCTCCGCCGTCGACGTGGAGTCCCTGGGGGTCTCCCTGGCGGCGCTGCGCACCCGCGTCAACGCCTCCGTCGCCGGCAAGCGGCTGCGCGAGGCCCGCGACGCCCTCACCGACCTCGTCCAGCAGACCCCCGCCACCGACCTCGCCATCGCCGCCGAGGTCGCCGCGGCCCTGGGGGACTGCCTGACCGCCTCCCTGGAGGAGCGCGTCGTCCTCGCCGGGACCTCCAACCTGGTCAAGTCCGGGCCCGACCTGGCGACCTCCCTCGGCAGCGTCCTGGAAGCCCTCGAGGAGCACGTCGTGCTGCTCCGGCTGGTCCAGGAGATGACCGAGGACCCCGCGCGCGAGCGCGGTGCCCTGACCGTGCGCATCGGCGCCGAGAACCTGCACCTCGGCCTCGACGGCACGTCCGTGGTGACCAGCGGCTACGGCTCCGACGGCGAGCTGGCCCGCCTCGGCGTCCTCGGCCCCACCCGGATGGACTACCCGACGACGATGGCCGCGGTGCGCGCGGTGTCCCGCTACGTCTCGCGCATCCTGGCCCAGTGACCGGAACCGACAGGAGAACCCCGACCTCGTGAGCGACTACTACGACGTCCTCGGCGTCTCGAAGGACGCCTCGACGGAGGAGATCAAGCGCGCCTACCGCAAGCTGGCGCGCAAGCTCCACCCGGACGTGAACCCCGACGCGGGGGAGCAGTTCAAGGAGGTCTCCCAGGCCTACGAGACGCTGTCCAACCCGGACAAGCGGTCCGCCTACGACCGCGGCGGCTCGATGCCCGGCGGCGCCGCCGGCGGCTTCGGCGCCGGGTTCGGGTTCTCCGACATCATGGACGCCTTCTTCGGGCAGGGCGGCGCCGGTGGGCGCGGCGCCGGGCCCGCCAGCCGCACCCAGCGCGGCCAGGACGCCCTCATCCGCGTCGACGTCGACCTCGCCGAGGCCGCGTTCGGGGGCGAGCGCTCCATCCAGGTCGACACCGCGATCCTGTGCCCCACGTGCAAGGGCTCGTGCTGCCAGCCCGGCACCAGCCCGCAGACGTGCGACATCTGCCACGGCCAGGGGTCGGTCCAGCGGGTCGTCCGCTCGCTGCTCGGCCAGGTCATGACCACCCAGGCCTGCCCCACCTGCCGCGGCTTCGGGACCGTCCTGCCCTCCCCGTGCCTGGAGTGCTCCGGGGAGGGCCGCGTCCGCGCCCGTCGTCCCCTGACGATCCGCATCCCCGCCGGCGTCGACACCGGCACCCGCATCCAGCTCGCCTCCCAGGGCGAGGTCGGCACCGCCGGCGGCCCGCCCGGCGACCTCTACGTCGAGATCCACGAACGCCCGCACCCGGTGTTCTCCCGCTCCGGCGACGACCTGCACTGCACGCTGCAGGTGCCGATGACCGCGGCGGCCCTGGGCGCCACGGTCCCGCTGGAGACCCTCGACGGCAGCGAGGACGTCGACGTGCGCCCCGGCACCCAGGCGGGGGAGACGGTGGTCCTGAAGCAGAAGGGCGCCGAGCACCTGCGCGCCCAGGGCCGCGGCGACCTCGTCGTCACCCTCGACGTCGTCACCCCGCGCGAGCTCGACGACGAGCAGGAGGAGCTCCTGCGGCGGCTGGCCGAGCTGCGCGGCGAGGTGCGCCCCGCCGGCAAGCTCGCCCCCGCCCACCAGGGCGTGTTCTCCAAGCTGCGCGACCGGCTCTCCGGCCGCTGAGGCCCACTGCGCGCGGTGGGGCGCGCGGTCACCGCGCGCCCCACCGGGGCGCCCGCGGTGACCGCGCGCGCGAACCGCTCAGGAGACGGTGAACCCCTTGGTGTCGGCCAGCGGGGTCGCGCCCTCGCCGCCGGACTCGTCCGGCGCGACCACCGCGACGGTGTACGTGCCCGGCCCGACCTGCGCGGTGAACGAGAAGTCGTCGAACGTCCCGTTCGCCCCCGCCTGCACCGCCTCCCGCGCCACCTCGGCCCCCGAGGCGTCGGTGATCGTGTACAGCAGCGTGCCCTCGAACGCCGTCCCGACCCCGGTGACGGTCACCGAGCCCGACCCGGGCGTGACACCCGTGATCCACGCCGGGGCCTGCACGTCGGCCTGCGGGGCCCGCGCCACCGTGCGCGCCACGGCCTCCCCGAACAGCGTGGGCTCCGGCCGCCCGTCGACGCGGATCTCCACCGGGTCGCTCGACCCCGCCGCCGCCGTCACCGTGTAGACGAGCTGCTGCACCGCCGCGGTGGCGTCCGCGGCCCGGCCGGCGGCGGCCGACGCCGCCAGGTCCACGACCAGCCGACCCCCGGTGGAGGTGACCGTGGCGGTCGGGTCCGCCGACCAGGGGCTCGTGTAGTCCGGGTCGCCCGGCCCGCCGGCCAGCATGGCCCGCAGCGCCCGCGTGGCGTCGTCCGCGCCCGCGTCCCCGGCCCGCACGTACTCGCGGAACAGCTTCGGGGAGGACCCGCCCAGCCAGTACACCGGGACGGTGGCCGACCCCGAGGGCAGCGCCGCACCGGCCGGCGCCGACGTCGCGACCGACCCCGCCGGGGTGGACCGCGGGGTCCCCCGCGGCGCCGGCGAGGTGCCGTCCGGAGCCGGGGTCTCCTCCGGCGCCGAGGAGGCGGCCGACGTCGCCGGGGACGCCGGGGACGCCGAGGACGCCGACGCGCTGGGGGACGGCGAGGTGGACGCCGCGACCGTCGTCACGTCGCCCCCGTCGCGCTGGGTCAGGGCGTAGCCCCCGCCCCCCACGACGACGACGGCGGCGGCCCCCGCGACCGCGACCCAGGCGCGCGAGCGACGACGGTTGGAACGGCTGGTCATGCGGATCTCCTCGAGACGGTCGGCAGGTCGGGCCCCGGCCGCGCGTGCGGCCAGCGCGTCGCGCAGCTGCCGCGCGGTGGGGCTGAGCTCGTCGTCGCCGTCGGGGTCCGGCAGCGGACCCAACGGGGTGTCCTCGGTCACTGCCGCTCCTCCCGGCTCATCACCTCGCGCAACGCGGACAGCCCGCGGTGCGCGTGCGTCTTGACCGCACCCCGGCTGATGCCGAGGGTGTCGGCGATGTCCTGCTCGGACATCTCGCCCTGGTACCGCAGCACCAGGACCTCGCGCTGCCGGGCGGGCAGCCCGTCCAGCGCCGCGAGCACCGTCCGGTGCTCGCTGGCCCGCACGGCGTGCTCCTCGGGGCCGTCCGGGGCCGGGTCCGGCAGCGGCCGCCCGCGGTCGGCCACCACCCGGTGCCGCAGCGCGTCCCGGGCCCCGTTGACCACGCTCGTGCGCAGGTACGCCACGGCGGACCCCTTGTCCGCCAGGCGGTCCCACCGCCGGTGCAGGGCGACGAAGGCGTCGGCGACGACCTCCTCGGCGCTCGCGGACTCGCCCATGAGCGAGGTCACGAGCGCGACCAGACGCCGCCAGTGCGCCGCGTACAGCGCGCTGACGGCCTCGTCGGCCGACCACGAGCGCGGGTCGTCAGACACGACCCCACGCTCCTCCATCACCATCACACCGTGTAGACGAGTCACGCAGGGTCACGGTTGACATCCAAGCGGAGATGTTTCGCGAGGGGCCCGTGGGACGCGCCGGGCGGGGGTGGGCCGGGGGTGGCGATCGTTGTGACAACGCTCGCGATCACCGCGAGCGTTGTCACAACGATCGCCACCCCCGCGGCCCGGTAGCGTCGGACCCATGGCCGAGGTCTCCCGCGTCGAACGCGCCCCCGACGACCTGTTCCTGCGGATCGTCGCGGGCGACGTGCCCGCCACGATCGTCCACTCCGACGACCAGGTCGTCGCCTTCGAGGACATCGCCCCCCAGGCCCCCACCCACGTCCTGGTCGTCCCGCGCGAGCGGTACGAGAACGTCGCCGAGCTCGCCGCGAAGGCCCCGCAGGTCCTCGCGCGCCTCGTCGAGGTGGCCCAGCGCATCGCCGACGAGCGCTGCGGCGGGGAGTACCGCCTCGTCTTCAACACCGGCACGGCCGTGGGGCAGTCGGTCTTCCACGTGCACGGGCACGTCCTGGGCGGCCGGGACTTCACCTGGCCCCCGGGCTGATCCTGCGGTTGCATGTACCGCCATGTGCGGTCTCTGCGGTGAAGTCAGGTTCGACGGGCGCGCGGCGGACGTCGCCGCCGTCCAGGCGATGTCGCAGACCCTCGCCCCACGCGGGCCGGACGGCGAGGGCGTCTGGGCGCAGGGCCGGGTCGCCTTCGGGCACCGCCGGCTGTCGATCATCGACCTGTCGGCGTGCGGCGCCCAGCCCATGCAGGACCCCGAGCTGGGGCTGACCGCCGTCTTCAACGGCTGCATCTACAACTACCCGCAGCTGCGCGAGGAGCTCACCGGGTACGGCTACCGGTTCGTCTCCACCTCCGACACCGAGGTCATCGTCAAGGGCTACCACCGCTGGGGCGCCGACGTCGTCGACCACCTCGTGGGCATGTTCGCCGTCGTCGTCCACGAGCGCGACACCGGCCGCGTGGTCCTCATGCGCGACCGGCTCGGCATCAAACCCCTCTACCTGGCCGAGACGCCCGGCCGGCTGCGGTTCGCCTCCAGCCTGCCCGCGCTGGTCGCCGCCGGTGACGTCGACACCACCATCGACCCCGTCGCCCTGCACCACTACCTCAGCTGGCACGCCGTCGTCCCCGCCCCGCACACCGTGCTCAAGGGCGTGCGGAAGCTGCCGCCCGCCACGGTCCGCACGATCGAGGCCGACGGCCGCTCGACCGAGCGCCGCTACTGGGCGCCCGACCACGTGCGCCGCGAGCAGTTCGCCGGGTTCACCGCCCGCGACTGGGAGGACGCGGTCCTGGAGTCCCTGCGGACCGCCGTCAAGCGCCGCACCGTCGCCGACGTCCCCGTCGGGGTGCTGCTGTCCGGCGGGCTGGACTCCAGCCTCATCACCGCGCTGCTGGCCGAGCAGGGCCAGACCGACCTGGCGACGTACTCCATCGGGTTCGAGTCCGTCGGCGGCCACGAGGGCGACGAGTTCGCCTACTCCGACGTCATCGCCGAGCGGTTCGCCACGAACCACCACCGCATCCGCGTCACGGGCGACGAGCTCGTCGGGGCGCTGGGGCACGCCGTGGGGGCCATGAGCGAACCCATGGTCAGCCACGACGTCGTCGCCTTCGACCTGCTGTCCCAGCAGGTGTCGCAGACCATCAAGGTCGTGCAGTCCGGGCAGGGCGCCGACGAGGTGTTCGGCGGCTACCACTGGTACCCGCCGCTGACCGGCCTCACCCCGCAGCAGGGCGTCGACGCCTACGCGCGCGTGTTCTTCGACCGCGACCACGCGCAGATGGCCGAGGTGCTGAACCCGCAGTGGCTGACGGCCACCGACGTCTCCCGGGAGTTCCTCACCGAGCACTTCACCCGCCCGGGCGCCGACACGGCCGTCGACGCGGCGCTGCGGCTGGACACCGAGGTCATGCTCGTCGACGACCCGGTCAAGCGCGTCGACAACACGACGATGGCGTGGGGACTGGAGGCGCGCGTGCCGTTCCTCGACCACGAGCTCGTCGAGCTGGCCGCCGCGATCCCCCCCGAGCTCCAGCTCGCCCACGGCGGCAAGGGCGTCCTGAAGCAGGTCGGGTACCGCGTCATCCCGCGCGAGGTCATCGACCGGCCCAAGGGCTACTTCCCCGTCCCGGCCATCACCCACCTGGAGGGCAAGGTCCTCAGCACCGTCCGCGACGCCCTGACCAGCCGCGCCGCGCAGGACCGCGCCCTGTTCCGCCCCGAGTACGTCGCCGGGCTGCTCGCCGACCCCAACGGGGAACTGACACCGTTGCACGGGAACAAGCTGTGGCAGCTCGGGCTGCTCGAGATGTGGCTGCAGCAGCACGGGATCGGCTGAGCGGAGGAGGCGGGATGAACGTCAGCGCGAAACGCCGCAGCACGGTCGCCGGCCTGCGGCACCGGGTCGTCGACGTCCCGACGATCTCCGGCCGGACCTGGCAGCGACCACCCCAGTGGTTCACCGACGACATGTCCAGCGACGTCGTCCTCGACATGGGGTGGGGCCGGCTGGTGTTCGGGCAGACCTTCACCGACCAGCGCGCCGTCGTCGACGCCCTGCGCGCCGAGGAGACCGGCGAGCGCGACATCGCCATGTACGTCCGCGAACCGCAGGTGCTCGTCGGCCTGGCCCCGCACGAGCTGTTCCTGGACCCCTCCATCACGTTCCGGCTGGACCTGGCCCGCTACCGGGCGGCGCGCGACCGCAACCCCGACGTGTTCGTGCGCATGGTCCGCGAGCGCGGTGAGCTGGACGAGGTGAACCGCATCTACGCCGCGTGCGGCATGGTCACCTCCGACGTCGACGTCATGTGGGCCAACCACCGCACCCGGACGTTCACGTACCTCGTGGCCGAGGACACCCGGACCCACGAGGTCGTCGGCACCGTCACCGGCGTCGACCACGTCCTCGCCTTCGGCGACCCCGACCAGGGCGCGAGCCTGTGGTGCCTGGCCGCGGACCCGCAGGCCGCTCCGCGCGGGGTGGGGGAGGCGCTGGTGCGGGTGCTCGCCGAGCGCTACGTCGCCCGCGGCCGGGCCATCCTGGACCTGTCCGTCCTGCACGACAACGACGGCGCCATCGCCCTGTACCGGCGGCTGGGTTTCCGGCCCGCCGCGCCCGTCGTCGTCAAGCGCAAGAACCCCATCAACCGGCCGCTGTTCTCCCCCCAGCCCGAGGGGCTGTCCGACCTGAACCCGTACGCGCGGATCGTCGCCGACGAGGCGCTGCGCCGCGGGGTGCGGGTGGAGGTCACCGACGCCCCCAGCGGGGAGATGCGCCTGACGTTCGGCGGGCGCTCGCTGCTGACGCGCGAGTCCCTGTCCGAGCTCACCAGCGCCGTCGCCATGAGCCGCTGCGACGACAAGCGCGTGACGCGCCGCCTGCTGGCCGCGCGCGGGGTGCGGGTGCCGCGGGCCGTGGAGCTGGCGCCCGACCCGCTGCGCGACGAGGAGGGGCTGGCCGCGTGCGAGCGGCTCGTCGCCGAGACCGGCCCGGTCGTGGTGAAACCCGCGCGGGGGGAGCAGGGCAAGGGCATCACGGTCGGCGTCCGGGGCGGGCAGGAGCTGCGGGCCGCGGTCGCCGAGGCCGCCGCGCACTGCCCCGACGTCCTCGTCGAGGAACTCGTCGCCGGGCAGGACCTGCGCGTCGTGGTCATCGACCACGAGGTCGTCGCGGCCGCGGTCCGCCGGCCGGCCGCCGTGATCGGCACCGGCACCGACGACGTCCGCACCCTCATCACCCGGCACAGCCGCCGCCGGGAGGCCGCGACGGGCGGGGAGTCCAGCATCCCGCTGGACGCCACCACCGAGCACGTCGTCGCCGACGCCGGTTTCAGCCTCGACGACGTCCTGCCCCGCGGGCAGCGCCTGGAGGTGCGGCGCACCGCGAACCTGCACACGGGCGGCACGATCGACGACGTCACCGACGACCTGCACCCCGACCTCGTCGACGCGGCCGTGGCCGCCAGCCGCGCCATCGGGATCCCCGTGACGGGCCTGGACTTCCTCGTCCCCGACGTGTCCGGCCCCGAGCACGTGGTCATCGAGGCCAACGAGCGGCCCGGGCTGGCCAACCACTCGCCGCGGCCGACGGCCCAGCGGTTCCTGGACCTGCTGTTCCCCGAGACCCGGTCCCAGGACTAGGGACCGTCGTGCCCGAGGCGCACAGCCTGCACCGCCACGCCCGCGACCAGCGCGAGGCGCTGGCCGGTCAGGTCCTGGCGGTGTCCAGCCCGCAGGGCAGGTTCGACGCGGCACCGTTCGACGGCCACCGCCTCGACGACGTCCAGGCGTACGGCAAGCACCTGCTGTACTCCTTCGACGAGGCCCCCGACGTGCACGTCCACCTGGGCCTGAAGGGGATCTACCTGCGCACCGCCGACCTGGCGCTGCCCCCGCGCGGCGGGACGCGGATGCGGCTGGCGGGGGAGCGGGAGGCGTTCTCCCTCATCGCCCCCAGCCGGTGCGAGGCGCTGGTGCCGCAGGCCCGCGACGCACTGCTGGCCTCCCTGGGGCCGGACCCGCTGCGGGTGGGGGAGGCCGGCCGCGAGGACGCCGCCCGGCGGCTGGCGGCCGCCGGGACCGCGGTGGGCGCCGCGCTGCTGGACCAGTCGGTGTGGGCGGGCATCGGCAACGCCTGGCGCGCCGAGCTGCTGTTCCTGGCCGGCCTCGACCCGGCCCGCCGCGTCGGCGAGGAGGAGGCCGGGTTGCTGTGGGACCTGGCGGTGGAGCTCCTGCGCCTGGGCGTCGACGCCGGGCAGGTCGTGTCCGACCCCACCGCCCCCGACGAGCGCTGGGTGTACAAGCGCGACACGTGCCGCCGCTGCGGGACGACGGTGCAGACCCGCACCGTCGCCGGCCGCACCGCCTACGTCTGCCCCCGCGACCAGCGCTGACCCGCTCCCGCTGCGCCCGACCACAAAGTGCTTGATCACCGAAGTGCTTGATCACCGAAGTGCTTGATCACGGCGAGGTGGTGGTGCGCCCCACCCCCCCGGCGGTGATCAAGCACTGTCGTGATCAAGCACTCTCCTGATCGAGCACTTCCCTGATCGAGCACTCCCCGCGGTCAGTCGGGGAGGCGGGCGCGCAGGCGCTCCAGCTCCCGCTCGGCGGCCGCGACCCGCTCCTGCGCCGCGTGGGCGGCCCGCTCGGCCGCGCGCAGCGCGCCCGCGGCCGGGGCGAGCTGGGCGGCGACGGCGTCGAGCCGCGCCTGCAGGTCGTCGCGGCGGCGCACCAGGTCGTCGTAGCGCCGGCGCGCCGAGGACAGCTCCGCGGCCGCCGAGGACGACTCCCCGCGGGCGTCGTCGAGCTCGGTGCGCGCCGCGCGGACGGCCTCGTGCAGCTCGGCCCGCTCCCGTTCGCGGCGCTCGGTCTCGACCCGCTGCCGCTCGGCGTCGCGGGCCGCCCTCACCTCCCGGCGGGCGCTCAGCTCGTCGCGGGGGACCGCGGGGCGCCGGGGGGACGCGGCGGGCGGCCGGGGCGGGGCGGCGTCCGACGCGGTCGCCCCCGCCAGGTCGACCTCCCCGAAGCCCGCGGGCTCCAGGGGCCGCACCAGCAGCCCCGAGCGCACGGCGTCCGCGGCGGCCGCGTCGGCCATCGCGGCCCGCAGCGTGGCGACGACCCGCTCCCCGGCCCCCGGGGACAGCCGCACCCCCGCCTCGCGGGCCAGCCGCACCACCTGCACCCGCACGGCCTCCAGGACCTCGTGCTGCCGCACCCGCAGCTCCCGCAGCTCCGCGCCGGCCAGCGAGGCCGTCGCCTCCCGCATGGCCGCGCCCAGCTCCAGCAGCCGCTCGACGTCCTCCCCGCGCTCGCGCACCAGCAGGTTCACGGCCCACGCGGGGACCAGCGGTCTGCGCAGCGCGCCGATGCGGCCGGCGAGCTCGCGGTCGCCCTCGGCGCGGGCCTGCCGGGCGAAGGCGTCGCGCGCGGCGGTGAACCCCGTGGGCGCGGAGCCGTAGAGGTCGTCGAGCACGTCAGCGAGGTCCACCGGGGCATCCTCCCGCGCCGTCCGCCCGCCCCGCCTGGCAGCATCGACCGCGATGAGCACCGCCGACACCCCCCAGCCCGTCGACGTCAGCATCGACGTCGAGTACCTCACGAGCACGCTCATGGAGATGCTGCGCATCCCCAGCCCCTCGGGCCGCACCGACGCCGTGATGCAGGCCGTCGGCGACCACATCGCCGCCCTGGGGCTGCCGTTCGACCTCACGCGCCGCGGCATCCTGCGCGCGACGCTGCGGGGCCGCAGCGAGGGGGTGCACCGCGCCGTCGTCGTGCACGCCGACACCATCGGGCTGATGGTCAAGCGCGTGAAGCCGTCGGGCCGGCTGGAGGTCGTGCCCGTCGGCAGCCACAGCGCCCGGTTCTCCGAGGGCGCCCACGTGACGATCTTCACCGACGACCACGACCGCGTGTACACGGGGACGGTCCTGCCGCTGAAGAGCAGCGGGCACACCTTCGGCGACGAGATCGACACCCAGGGCGTCGGGTGGCCGTACGTCGAGGTCCGCATCGACGAACCGGTCGAGTCGGCCGGGGACGTGCGCGCCCTGGGCATCGAGGTCGGTGACCACGTGGCCCTCGACGCGGCCCCGCAGCTGACCCGCCGCGGCTACGTCAAGTCCCGGCACCTCGACGACAAGGCCGGGCTCGCGGCGTGCCTGGCGGCGCTGAAGGCGCTGCGCGACGCCGACCTGCCGCTCGCGGTGAGCGCCCAGTTCCTCGTCACCATCGGCGAGGAGGTCGGGTTCGGCGCCACCCACGGCCTGGCCCCCGACGTCGCCGAACTGGTCGCCGTCGACAACGCCGTGGTCGCCGAGGGCCAGAACTCCCGTGAGGAACTGGCCAGCGTCGCGATGCTCGACATGACCGGGCCCTTCGACTACCACCTGTCCCGGCGCCTGCACGCCCTGGCCCGCGAGCACGGCATCCCCGCGGTCCGCGACGTGTACCGGCACTACCGCTCCGACGCCGCCCCCGCGCTGGAGGCCGGCATCGAGGCCCGGCACGCGCTGCTCGGGTTCGGCCTGGACTCCAGCCACGGGCACGAGCGCGCCCACGTCGACGGCCTCGTCGCCCTCGCCCGGCTCCTCGCGGTCTACCTGCAGAGCGGCCTGACGTTCGACGACTGGGACCGGGAGGAGGCCGGGCCGCTGGCGGACTTCCCCAGCCTCAGCGTGCAGCCCGCCGACCCCGAACCCGTGGACCGCACGGTCGTGCCCGACGAGCACCGCTGAGTCCGGGCCCCCGGCGGAGTCACCACCTCGTCAGGAGCACGTCGGCACGACGGAGGAGGACACCGTGGCTCTGCCGGAGGTCACCACGCGCGAGGAGTGGCTGCGCGCCCGCAAGGACCTGCTGGTCCGGGAGAAGGAGCTGACCCGCGCCCAGGACGCCCTGGCCGCCGACCGGCGGCGGCTGCCGATGGTGCAGGTCACCACCGACCACCGCTTCACCGGCCCCGACGGCGAGGTCGGCCTGCTGGACCTGTTCGCCGGCCGCGACCAGCTCGTCGTCCAGCACGTCATGTTCGACCCGTCCTGGGACGAGGTGTGCCCGTCCTGCACGGCCGCGCTGGACGAGCTCAGCGACGGCCTGCTGAGGCACCTGAACGCGCGGCGCACGACGTTCACGGCCGTCTCGCGCGCCCCGTACGGGAAACTCGCCGCCTCCGCGGCGGCGCGCGGCTGGACGTTCCCGTGGGTCAGCTCGCACGGCAGCCGGTTCAACCACGACTTCCACGCCACGCTGGACCCCGGCGTCGCCCCGGTCCAGCTGAACCACCGGGACGCCGACGAGCTGCGCGCCGCGGGGATGGGCTGGGCGCTGGAGCAGCCGGGGGAGGTGCCCGGGTACAGCTGCTTCCTCACCGACGGCGGCCGCGTCTTCCACACGTACTCCACCTTCGCGCGGGGCACCGAGCAGCTCGGCGGTGCCTACGCGTTCCTGGACATGACGGCACTGGGCCGGCAGGAGGCGTGGCAGGAACCGCACGACCGCGTCCCCGACGCCCGGGGGGCGGTTCCGAACTTCGCCGACTGAGGATAGCTTGGGCGTCCCCGGGCGAAGGAGCTCCTCATGACCGCAGCCGCCAAGCTGCTCGACGACCCCGCGAACGCCGTCACCGACGCGTTGCGCGGACTGGCCGCCGTCCACCCCGAACTGTCCGTCGACCTCGAGCACCACGTCGTGGCCCGCGGGGACGAGCGGCGCCCGGGCAAGGTCGGTCTCGTCTCCGGCGGGGGGTCCGGTCACGAACCCCTGCACGCCGGTTTCGTCGGTCTGGGCATGCTCGACGCCGCGGCCTGCGGGGCCGTGTTCACCTCACCCGTGCCCGACCAGGTGCTCGCCGCGACGCGGGCCGCCTCCTCCGGGGCGGGCGTCGTGCACGTGGTGAAGAACTACACCGGGGACGTCCTGAACTTCCAGATGGCCGCCGAGCTCGCCGACGACGAGGGCATCGAGGTGGAGACCGTCCTCGTCGACGACGACGTCGCCGTCACCGACAGCCTGTACACCGCCGGCCGCCGCGGCACGGGCGGGACGCTGTTCGTCGAGAAGGTCCTCGGCGCGGCCGCCGAGAAGGGGTTGCCGCTGGCCGAGGTCGCCGCCCTGGGCCGGGACGTGGTGTCCCGCAGCCGGAGTTTCGGCGTCGCCCTGAGCCCCTGCACCACACCGGGTTCCGACCAGCCCGGTTTCGACCTGCCGCCCGGGGAGATGGAACTGGGCATCGGCATCCACGGCGAACCCGGCCGCCGCCGGGTCCCCGTCCCCGCGACGGGCGTGGCCCGCGAGGTCGCCCGGACGTCGGTGGCGGCCATCGACGAGGACCTGCCCCTGGCCCACCAGGACCTGCTCCTGCTCGTCAACGGCATGGGCGGCACACCGCTGCTGGAACTGCAGGTCCTGGCCGCCGACGTCGTCGACGAGCTCTCCGCGAGGGGGGCCCGCGTCGCGCGGGCGCTGGTCGGCAACCACGTCACCAGCCTGGAGATGGCCGGGGCGATGGTCAGCGTCTGCACCACCACCCCCGAACTGCTCGAGCTGTGGGACGCCCCCGTCCGCACCCCGGCCCTGCGGTGGGGCGCGTGAACCTCGACGCCCCGACCGCCCTCGCCTGGTTGCGCGCGTTCGCCGGGCTCGTCGACGAGCGGGCGGGTGAGCTCACCGACCTCGACCGGCCCATCGGCGACTCCGACCACGGCGTGAACCTGCAGCGCGGGATGCACGCCGTCGTCGCCGCGTTCGACCAGGAGACCCCCGAGACCGCGGGAGCCGTCCTCACCAGGGCCGGGTCCACGCTCGTCAGCACCGTCGGCGGGGCCAGCGGACCGCTGTTCGGGACGCTGCTGCGGCGGGCGGGGAAGGCCCTCGACGGCGGTGACCTCGCGAGCGCGTTGCGGGCCGGTCTGGACGGCGTCGTGAAGCTCGGCGGGGCCCAGGTCGGGGACGCCACCCTCGTCGACGCCCTGACCCCGGCCGTCGAGGCGCTCGAGGCGGGCCGGTCGCTGTCCGAGGCGGCCGAGGCCGCGGCGCGGGGGGCCGCCTCGACCGAGCCGCTCGTGGCCCGCAAGGGCCGCGCCAGCTACCTCGGCGAGCGCGGGGTGGGGCACCGCGACCCCGGCGCGGAGTCCGTCGCGCTGCTGTTCACCGCGCTCGCCGGGGCCGGCGCGTGAGCGTCCGGGTGGTGCTGCTCTCGCACAGCGCCGCCGTCGCCCGCGGGGTCGCCGACCTCGCGGGGCAGATGGCCCCGTCGGCGACCGTCGTGCCCGTCGGCGGCACCGCCGACGGGCGCCTGGGCACCGACGCGGACGCCCTCGAGGGCGCCGTCGGGCAGGCCCTCGCGGCCGGTGAGGAGGTGGCCCTGCTGGTCGACCTCGGCAGCGCCGTGCTCACCGCCCGGACGGTGCTGGCCGACCTCGACGACGACGCCCCCGTCGCCCTGGTCGACGCGCCCTTCCTCGAGGGGGCCGTCGCGGCGGTCGTGACGGCCTCCACGGGCGCGGGCCTGGCCGAGGTCGTCGCGCAGGCCGAGCTCGCGCGCGGGCTGCGCAAGACCTGACCGGGCGGGTCAGCCGTGCGGCTGCAGGTCCCGGCTCCACAGCGCGGCGCCGTCGACGTCGCGCAGGGTCACCGTGAGCACCTGGGAGTCGGGGTCGATCTCGACCTCGCCGAAGAACTGCGAACCCTCCAGCGGCGAGGTGTTCGGGCGCGGCGGCACGGCCTGGAACTCCACCTTCGGCCCGAACGTCGGGTCGAGGTCGCTGGGCCCGAACGACCCGGCGTGCAGGGGGCCGGAGACGAACTCCCAGAACGGGTCGAACTCGGTGAAGGACGCCCGGTCGGGGGAGTAGTGGTGCGCCGCGGTGTAGTGCACGTCCGCGGTCAGCCACACGTGGTCGCGCACCCCGCGCCGCTTCAGCTCGCGCAGGATCCACGCGATCTGCCGTTCCCGGCCGCGCGGGACCCCCGGGTCGCCCTGGGCGACGGCCTCGATGCCCGCGGGGTCGGTCTGGGAGTCCGGCACGACGAGCCCGACGGGCATGTCGGCCTGCACGACCTTCCAGCGCGCCGTGGAGGCCGCCATCGCCTCGACGAGCCAGCGCGCCTGCTCGGTGCCGAGGATCCCCCCGTCGGGGCGGACGCCGCCCCCGGCCCAGCCCCACGGGTTCGGGTCCCGGTAGCTGCGCATGTCCAGGACGAAGACGTCCAGCAGCGGGCCGAAGGAGAACTTCCCGTAGACGTCGGACGTGCGCCGCCGCGAGATCGGGACGTACTCGCGCCACGCCTGCTCGCCGCGGGCCCACAGCACGTCGACGCGCTTCTCGGTGTACCGGTCGTCGTCGAGGACCTCGTGCGGGAACCAGTTGTTGTGCACCTCGTGGTCGTCCCACTGGTTCACCTGCGGGACGCGGGCGAAGAACCGCCGGTAGGCCTCGTCCTCGAGGTTGTACTGGAAGGCGCCCCGGAAGTCGTCGAGGGTCTGCGCCACGTGGGACTTCGCCTCGGTGACGACGTTGCGGTAGACGCGCCCGTCGGGCAGCGTCACGTCGCCGGTGATGACCCCGTCGGCGTAGATCGTGTCCCCCGAGTGCAGGAAGAAGTCCGCGTCCCGCCGCGCCATCGCCCGGTAGATCGGGAACCCGCCCAGGTCGGGGTTGCGGCCCCAGCCCTGACCGGCCTGGTCACCGCTCCACAGGAACCGCAGGCGCCGGTGGTCGCCCGCGGCCGGTGCGGTCCGCAGGAAACCCTCCACCGACTCCCCGTCCGGGCGGTGGGCGTCGGGCGCGCCCAGGACGACCCGGTAGGGGACGTCGGTGGCCGACGGCAGGCCGTTCACGTCCAGGCGGCCGGTGAAGTCGCTGGACCCCTTCAGCAGCGGTCCGCGGTAGGTGCGGCAGTCGCGGCCGAACGTGCCGGTCGGGGAGACCTGCACGAACATCCGCGCGGTGCGGTCGGCGCGCGTCCAGATCGTCGCGGTGCTGGAGGTGACGTCCCCGGACTGCACGCCGTGGGTGATCCGCGGGGCACCGCTGCGCAGCAGGGCGGGGGCCAGCAGCCCGGTGCCGCCGGCGGCGAGGAGGGAACGGCGCGAGAAGGGGGAGGAGGGGGTCTGCACGCCCCGCAGGCTGCCGAACCCGGGTGACGTCCCCGTGCAGCCCGGGAGAACTCCCGGTGAAGCGCCGGGCGGTGCGGCCGGGCGGGGCGGCCGGGCGGGCTCAGCCGGCCGGGGACCGGAAACCCGTGCCGCGCACCTCCGCGTGCAGCCCCACCGCCAGGAGTTCGCCGGTGACGCGCGCGGTGGCCGCCGAGACGTCGACCGCCGTGGGCCGGTGCCCGCAGGGCAGGGTCACCACGACCACCGGGTCCTCTCCGGTGGGGGTGACCCGCTCGATCGCGGCGTCCAGCCCGGCCTCGCGCAGGACCCGCAGGCAGCGGTGCTCCTGCTCCGACTCCGTGGCCAGCACCACGGTCAGCCGGCAGTCCTCGGAAGCGCCCGTGCCCACCCCCCGACTGTGGCACCGCGGACCGCCCGGCGCGAACCGCGGCGCGTCCTCAGCCCGTCCCCAGCGCGATCCCCCGCAGGGCGGCGGTGCGGTCGGCGTCGTGCGGCAGCGCGGTGCCGTCCAGGCGCAGGACGGGGGCGGCCCCGCGCAGGCTCGACAGCAGCCAGGCGCCGTCGGCCCCGGCCAGCTCCGCGGGGCGCACGTGGGCCTCCTCGACGTTCAGCTCGCCCGCCACGGCCTCCAGGGTCGTGCCCGGCAGGACCGCCCGCCCGGACCGCGGCGGGGTGAACCAGCGGCCCCCCGCGGTCCACAGCAGGTTCGCGGTCGGGGCCTCCAGGACGAGGCCGTCGGCGTCGACGAACAGCGCGTCCTGCGCCCCGCGCCGCGCCGCCTCCCGCAGGGCGGCGGAGTTCACGGCGTAGGAGGACGTCTTGGCCGCGGCCAGCAGCCACGGCGCGTCGGGCACGGTCGCGGTCCCGCGGGCCAGGGTCACGACGTCGACCCCGCGCCGGCCCGCCCGCACGCCGTCGGGGACGGGCCGCACCGTGACCAGCCCGAGCCCGTCGCGCGACAGGCTCCACCGCAGGACGGCCTCGCCGGCGGCGGGCAGGTCCGCGGTCGCGGCCACCGCCAGGGCGGTCCACGCGTCCCGGTCCAGGCCCACCCCGAAGGCGGCGGCCGACCGCTCGAACCGGTCCAGGTGCGCCGCCAGCCGCACGGCGTGCCGGCCGCGCACGAGCAGGGTCTCGAAGAACCCGTCCCCGCGCAGGCCCGCGTCGTCGGCGGCGGCGACGGGGGCGTCCCAGGGGACCTCCCCGACCCCCAGGACCAGGGTCCGCCGCGGCCCGCTCAGCTGCGCGCCCACGGTCCCTCGCCGGTCGCGACGGGCCCGCCGGTGGCCAGGGACCGCTCGATCGCCGCGCTGAGGAGCTGGTCCTGCGCGGCCTCGGCCAGCGGGTAGGGCGGCGGGCCCTCGTCCCGGGCCCAGGCCGCGCACCGCTGCAGGAGCGTGGCCACCGCGATGTCCTCGTCGGACAGCCGGGAGGTGGGGAAGGGGTTGCGGAACAGCACCTCGCCGTCGAGGGACAGGTGGTCCAGGTCGTGGCCCTGCACGTCCTGGTGGTGACCGGTCCAGCGCCGCTCGAGCGTGGAGGGCACGACGGTCGTGGGGCCGGTCAGCCGGACGAGCCGGTCGTCGACGAGCTCGCCGGCGCTGCCGCGCACGACCAGCCGCCGCGCCCGCAGCGGGTTGCGCGTCTGGGTCTCGGTGAAGTCGTACAGGGCGCTGCGGCCGTCGCCGAAGTCGAACGTGGCGATCGTCGTGGTCTGCGGGCGCGGCTCGGCGCTGCCGGTCCAGCCCGCCCGGGTGATCGGGTCGGCCAGCGGCGCGGTCGTCGCGGTGGCGACCACGCGGGCGCCGCGCCACCGCGTCCCCAGCAGGCCCCGGACCAGCGACGTCGCGTGGTGCAGCTGCGTGGAGGAGACCTGCACCGAGGTGGGCGTCCCGACCGCGCCGCGGCGCACGAGCTCGGCGCGGGCCGCGTTGTGCGGGAAGAGCAGGTACTGCTCGGCGACCTGGACGCGGCCGTGCGCCCCGACGGCGTCCCACAGCGCGCGCAGCCCGTCGAGGTCGGCGGCCGCGGGGGTCTCGGTGACGGCGTGCACCCCGCGCCCGTCGAGCTCGCGGACCAGGCCGGGGGCCACCCGCGCGGGCACCGAGACGACGACGACGTCCGGCGCGGCGCGCAGCAGCCCGTCGAGGTCGCGGTGGACGGGCAGCCCGCGCGCCGCGAGCGCCCCGGCGGTGGCGGCGCTGCGGGCCAGGACCCCGGTCACCTCGAAGCGCCCGGGCAGGCGGCCCAGCAGGTCCAGGTGCAGGCCGGCGCGGAAGCCCCCGCCGGTCAGGGCGATGCGCGCGGGCCGGTCCACGGGGCGAGGCTAGCCCGGTGGCCGAGCGGGGGCCCGGCGCGGACCCGGGAGCAGCCGGTGGCGAACGCGGGAGACCTGCGCGCGCCCGGCTCGTTAGGATCGGGGTGACAGCGTGCACCCCCAGGCGCGCACATCTCGACACGGAGGCGAGCGGCCCCTCGGGGCGACCATGGCCAGCACCGAACCCACCCCCGAACCCACGGCCGCGCCGTCCGGCCAGGCCCTCGGCACGGCGCGGCACGTCATCGTGGTGCCGCCCGAGGTCCCCATGGTGGGGCTGCTCGGCGCGCGCGACGAACTGCTGCGCGTGCTGGAGCGGGCCTTCACCCGGGTCGACGTCCTCGTGCGCGGCAACGAGATCACCGTCACGGGCACGGCCGCCGAGGTCGCCCTCCTGGAGCGCCTGGTCGACCAGATGACGACCGTCCTGCGCAGCGGCCAGGCACTGTCGCCCGACGCCGTCGAGCGGTCCGTGGCCATGCTGCGCGCCCAGGCCAACGGCACCGGCGACGACCGCCCCGCCGACGTCCTGACGATGAACATCCTGTCCAGCCGCGGGCGCACGATCCGGCCCAAGACGGTCAACCAGAAGCACTACGTCGAGGCCATCGACGAGCACACCGTCGTCTTCGGCATCGGCCCGGCGGGCACGGGCAAGACGTACCTGGCGATGGCCAAGGCCGTGCAGGCGCTGCAGGCCAAGCAGGTCAACCGCATCGTCCTGACCCGCCCGGCGGTCGAGGCCGGGGAGCGGCTGGGCTTCCTGCCCGGCACGCTCACCGACAAGATCGACCCGTACCTGCGCCCGCTGTACGACGCGCTGCACGACATGCTCGACCCCGACTCCATCCCGCGCCTCATGGCGGCCGGGACCATCGAGGTCGCGCCCCTGGCGTACATGCGCGGGCGCACCCTCAACGACGCCTTCATCATCCTGGACGAGGCGCAGAACACCTCCCCCGAGCAGATGAAGATGTTCCTCACCCGCCTGGGCTTCGGGTCCAAGATCGTCGTGACGGGTGACGTCACGCAGGTCGACCTGCCCTCGGGCACCGAGTCGGGCCTGCGCGTCGTGCAGGACATCCTCGAGGGCATCGAGGACGTCCACTTCTCCCGGCTGACCTCCAGCGACGTCGTCCGGCACCGCCTCGTCGGGGAGATCGTCGACGCCTACGGCCGCTGGGAGGAGGCCCGCCCGCGGGCCGGTGCCGCGCACGGCGGGAGGAAGCGGTGAGCATCGACGTCGTCGACGAGAGCTGCTTCGCCCAGGGCCGCGGCGTCGACACCGTCGAGGTGACGCACCTGGCCCGGTACGTGCTGGACGAGATGCGGGTGCACCCGCTGGCCGACCTGTCGATCCTCATGGTCGACACCGAGGCCATGTCCCGCCTGCACGTGCAGTGGATGGACGAGCCCGGCCCCACCGACGTCATGTCCTTCCCCATGGACCAGCTGCGCCCCGGCCGCGAGGGCGGCACGTCCGAGCCGGGCCTGCTGGGGGACGTCGTGGTGTGCCCGGAGGTGGCCGCGGCGCAGGCCAAGGCCTCGGGCCACGCCACGGCCGACGAGGTGCTGCTGCTCGTGACGCACGGCATCCTGCACCTGCTCGGCTACGACCACGCCGAGCCGGACGAGGAGCGGGAGATGTTCACCCTGCAGCGCCGGCTCGTGCTGGGCTTCCTGGCCCGCATCGGCCGTCCCGGCGACCCGACCCCCACGGTCGGGCACCGGGCGCTGCCGTCGGGGGGCTGAGGCGTGGACGCTCCCGCGGGCCCGCTGCTGCTGCTGGCCCTGCTGCTCGTCGTGGCGGCCGGGCTCGTCGCGGCCGCCGAGTCGGCCATCGCCGGCACGTCCCGGCGCCGCGCCCGGGAGCTGCAGGACGACGGCCGCCGCGGCGCCCCGGCGCTGGCCCGCGTGCTGGAGCGCGCCGCGCCCGTCCTGACCGTCTGCACCCTGCTGCGGGTCGTCCTGGAGACCCTCGCGGCGGTCTGCGTGACCGTCGTCGTGGCCAGCTGGACCGACTCGTGGTCCCTGGTCCTGCTCGGCGCCGGGCTGGGCATGTCGGCGCTCGACTTCGTCCTCGTCGGCGTCGGCCCCCGCACGCTGGGCCGGCTGCACGCCGAGACCGTCGGCCTGCTCGCCGCGCCCGTGCTGGCCCCGCTGACCACCGTCCTGGGGCCGGTGGCCCGGGCCCTGGTGGCCGTCGGCAACGCCGTCACCCCGGGCCGGGGCCTGCGCCACGGCCCGTTCGGGTCCGAGGCCGAGCTGCGCGAGATCGTCGAGCTGGCGGGGGAGACCTCCGTCATCGAGGCCCGCGAGCAGCGGATGATCCACTCCGTCTTCGAGCTCGGCGACACCCTCGCCCGCGAGGTCATGGTGCCCCGCACCGACCTCGTCACCGCCCGCCGCGGCACGGGCCTGCACGAGGCGGAGGCGCTGTTCCTGCGCTCGGGGTTCTCCCGGATGCCGGTCGTGGGCGAGGACGCCGACGACGTCCTCGGCGTCGTCTACCTCAAGGACGTCGCCCGCCGCTTCCACACCGACCCCGCGCGGGCCCGCACCGAGCACGTCGAGGAGGTCGCCCGCCCGGCGGTGTTCGTCCCCGACAGCCTGCCCGTCGACGACCTCATGCGGCAGATGCAGCGCGACAACGTCCACGTGGCGATCGTCGTCGACGAGTACGGCGGCACCGCCGGCCTGGTCACGATCGAGGACATCCTCGAGGAGATCGTCGGGGACATCTCCGACGAGTACGACCGCGCCGGGCCCGAGGTCGAGCACCTCGACGACGGCGGGTTCCGGGTGTCCTCGCGGCTGCACGTGGAGGACCTCGGGGAGCTGTTCGACCGGGAGATCGAGGACGAGGACGTCGACACCGTCGGCGGCCTGCTCGCCAAGACGCTCGGTGAGGTGCTCGTCCCCGGTGCCGTCGCCGAGGTGCACGGCCTGCGGCTGGAGGCCGACGCCCGCGCCGGCCGCCGCAACCAGGTGCGGACGGTCCTCGTCCACCGCCTGCCCGAACCCGAGACCGAACTCCTCGACGCCGGAGGCCTCGACCATGCCTGAAGCAACCCCCCACCGCTCCGGCTTCGCCTGCCTCGTGGGCCGGCCCAACGCCGGCAAGTCCACGCTGACGAACGCGCTGGTCGGGCAGAAGGTCGCGATCACCAGCTCGCGGCCGCAGACCACCCGGCACACCGTGCGCGGCATCGTGCACCGCCCCGACGCCCAGCTCGTCCTCGTCGACACCCCCGGACTGCACCGGCCCCGCACCCTGCTGGGCCAGCGGCTCAACGACCTGGTCCACGAGACCCTCGCCGAGGTCGACGTCGTCGCGCTGTGCATCCCCGCCGACGAGAAGATCGGCCCCGGTGACCGCTTCATCGCCGACGCCCTCGGCGCGGTCCCCCGCTCGACGAAGGTCGCCCTGGTCACCAAGACCGACAAGGCCTCCAAGCAGCAGGTCGCCGAGCAGCTGCTGGCGGTCTCCGCCCTCGGCGAGGAGGTGCTCGGGGGTTTCTCCGACGTCGTCCCCGCCTCGGCGCTGACCGGCGAGCAGGTCGACACCGTCGCCGACGTCCTCCTGCAGCACCTGCCCGAGGGGCCCCGGCTGTACCCCGACGGCGAGCTGACCGACGAACCCGAGACCGTCATGGTCGCCGAGCTCGTCCGCGAGGCGGCCCTGGAGGGCGTCCGCGACGAGCTGCCGCACTCCCTGGCCGTCGTCGTGGAGGAGATGCAGGAGGGCGACAACGGCGTCCTCACGGTCTTCGTGTGGCTCTACGTCGAGCGCGAGTCCCAGAAGGGCATCGTCATCGGCCGCGGCGGCGCGCGGCTGAAGGACGTCGGCACCCGCGCCCGCCGGCAGATCGAGGCTCTGCTGGGCACCCGGGTCCACCTGGACCTGCGGGTGAAGGTCGCCAAGGACTGGCAGCGCGACCCCAAGCAGTTGCAGCGCCTCGGTTTCTGAGCCCCGCCCGCTCCACGACACCGTGCGCTCCCGGTTCGCCCTCACCGCCCGCGACGTCCGCGACCTGCTGCTGTCGCTGCTGCCCACCGCGTTCGCGCTGTGGATCAGCGTGCACCTCGTCGCGGGCGTGCGGGTCGACTCGCCGTTCTGGCTGCTGGCCTCGGCGGCCGTGCTCGCCGTCGGCGACCTGCTGGTGCGCCCCGTCCTGGGGCCGCTCGTGGGGGTCCTGGGGCCGCTGCCGACGGTCGTCCTCGGCGTCGCGGTGCAGCTGCTGCTGCTGCACACGGCGCTGACGGCGGTGCCCGGCCTCGACCTCAGCTCCCTCAACGCGCTGTGGCAGGTGTACCTGTGGACCGGCCTGGTCGGCGTCGCCGTGCGCTGGCTCGTCGGCTCCAACGACAGCCGCTGGGTCGTGCGCGGCCTGCTGCGGCACCGGCCGAGCCCGCCGGGGGACGTGCGGCCCCCGGGGCTGCTCGTCGTCCAGGTCGACGGGCTGTCGATGCCGCTGCTGCGGTTCGGCCTGCACTCGGGGACGCTGACGACCGTCTCCCGCTGGCTGCGGGAGGGCACCCACCTCGCGGAGGGCTGGCACGCCCAGCTGCCCTCCACCACGCCCGCGAGCCAGGCCGGGTTCCTGCACGGCTCCACCGAGGGCATCCCCGCCTTCCGCTGGTGGGACCCCGAGCTGGGCCGCGTCCTCGTGGCGAACCGGCCCGCCGACGCCGCCGTCATCGAGCGCCGCGCGCGCGAGGCCGCCCACGCCGCCGGCCGGCGGGGGCTGCTGGCCGACGACGGCGCCAGCGTCGGGAACCTGTTCTCCGGGGAGGCCTCGCACGCCCACCTCGTCGTCTCCACGTCCCGCGCAGGCGGTTCGGGCCGCCCCTACCTGCGGTACGTCGCGCGCCCGTTCGTGCTGCTGCGCAGCCTCATCCTGACCCTCGGGGAGATCGTCAAGGAGCTGTACCAGGGCTGGCAGCAGCGGGTGCGCCGCATCGAGCCCCGCATCCCGCGCCGCGGCTGGTACGTCCTGCTGCGGGCCCTGACCAACGCGCTGCTGCGCGACCTGAACGTCTCCGTCGTGGCCCAGGAGCTCGCCGACGGCCGCCCCGTCGTCTTCGTCGACTTCCTCGACTACGACGAGGTCGCCCACCACGCCGGCGTCGCGCGGGCCGAGTCCCTCGACGCGCTCGCGGGCATCGACCGGGTGCTGCAGACGCTGGCCGACGTCGCGGCCGTCTCCCCGCGCGAGTACCGCGTCGTGGTCGTCTCCGACCACGGCCAGGCGCAGGGGGCCACGTTCGAGCAGGTCTGCGGGCGGTCCCTGCAGGAGGTCGTCGCCGGGCTCCTCGACGAGGCCGGGCCCGAGCACCCCGTGGTGACGACCGCGGCCGGGGAGGAGATGCGCGGCCGGGTGGACGTCCTGGTGCGCGAGTTCGCCCCCCACGCCAAGGCCGAGCGCGTCAGCACCCGGCACGAGGACGAACCCGACGGCGACCGCGACGCCGTCGTCGTCGCGACCTCGGGCTGCACGGCGCTGCTGTCGGTGCCCGGCGCCGCCGACGGGCGCGTCGACCTCGCCGAGTTCGACCGCCGCTGGCCCGCGCTCGTGCCCGGACTCCTGCAGACGCGCGGGATCGGTTTCGTCGCGGGGTTCCGCGGCGAGGAGGTCGTCGTCATCGGGACCGAGGGGGAGCACGAACTGGTCTCCGGCGTGGTCAAGGGCGCCGACCCGCTCGCGGCCGTCGGGCCCCGCGCCGCGGGCGACCTGCTGCGGGTCATGCGCTTCCGCACCGCCCCGGCGCTGTTCGTGCACTCCACGGTGGACCCGGTGACCGGGGAGGTGCACGCCTTCGAGGAGCAGGTCGGGTCCCACGGCGGGCTCGGCGGGTGGCAGGAGCAGGCGGTCCTGGTGCACCCGGCGGAGTGGAAGGTCGACGAGGACCTGCGGGACCGGTCCGTGCCGGGCGAGGCGCCGCTCGTGGGGGCCGCCACGGTCCACGAGCAGCTGGTCCGGTGGATGCAGCAGGTCGACCTGCGCTCGTGAGGGGCCAGGGGGAGGAGGAACGGTGAGCGTCGACGTGAGGTGGCTGGGGCACTCGACCGTGACGGTCGACGTGCGGACGCCGGGAGGGTCGCTGCGGGTGGTCACCGACCCCGTGCTGCGGCCGGGGCTGGCGCACCTGCGCCGCCGGCCCGCGACGCCCGACCCGGCCGCGTGGGCCGGGTGCGACCTGGCGCTGGTCTCGCACCTGCACCACGACCACCTGGACCTGCCGTCGCTGCGGCGGATGCGGCCCACGGTTCTGGTGACCCCGCCGGGTTCCTCGGACTGGGTGCGGTGGCGGTTGCGGCGGCCCGCCACGCACGTCGTGGAGGTCGCCGTCGGGCAGACGCGGGAACTGCCCACGCCGTGCGGCCCGGTGCAGGTCACGGCCCTGCCCGCCCACCACGCCGGGCACCGCACGGGCAGCGGGTTCAGCCGCGCCCCGCGCGGGGCCGAGGCCGTCGAGCACCTCCTGCGGGTCCCGGGCGCGTTCCCCGGCCGCGACCTGGACGACCTGCTGCTGTGGGCGATCGGGGACACCGGCGAGTTCGCGGGGTCCGACGCGGTGCTGGCCGCGGCCGGCCGCGCCCCCGACGTCGCGCTGGTCCCCGTCGGCGGCTGGGGCCACACCCTGGGCCCGCACCACCTCGACCCGCGCCAGGCCGCCGAACTCGTGGCGCGGGTCCGGCCGGGGGTCTCGGTGCCGGTGCACTGGGGGACGCTGCACCCCGTCGCCCTGGGGGCGACCATGGGCGACCGGTTCGTCGAACCCGGCCGCCGCTTCGTGCGGGAGGCGTCGAGGCTGGGGGTCGCCGGCGCGGTGCAGCTACCGGTCGGGGGTTCGCTGAGCGTGTGACCTGCGGGTCGCGCGGGGAGCGCCCGGGGTCGCTGCGCGCGACCACCGGGATCCACGGCGGCGGGGGCGGAACCCGGGGTCGACCCCGGGTTCCGCCCCCGCCGGCCTGACGGTCGTGGACCGCTGCGCGGCGCGGGTCAGGGCACCTGGTAGCCCGCGGCGCGGAACAGCTCGTACCACTCCGCCCTGGTCAGCGGGACGTCCGAACCCTGGGCCGCGGCGCGGACCCGGTCGGGGTTCGTGGTGCCGAGGACGACCTGCATGTTCGCCGGGTGGCGGGTGATCCACGCGGTCGCGATCGCGATCGTCGGGACGTCGTACTGCGCGGCGAGGCGGTCCAGCACGGCGTTCAGCTCGGGGTACTTCGGGTTGTCGAGGAACACCCCGTCGAAGAACCCGGCCTGGAACGGCGACCACGCCTGCACCGTGATGTCGTGCAGCCGGCAGTAGTCCAGGGTGCCGTAGTCGCGCGAGATCGACTGGTCCAGACCCTGCATGTTCGCCGCGACGCCCTGCGCGACGAGGGGCGCGTGGGTGATCGACAGCTGCAGCTGGTTGGCCACGAGCGGCTGGCGCACGTGCTTGCGCAGCAGTTCCAGCTGGCCGGGGGTGTGGTTGGAGACGCCGAACGCGCGGACCTTGCCGGCCTCGTGCAGCTCGTCGAACGCCTTCGCCACGCCCTCGGGTTCGACGAGGGCGTCGGGGCGGTGCAGCAGCAGGACGTCGAGGTAGTCGGTGTCCAGCGCCCTCAGCGACCCGGTGACCGAGGAGATGATGTGCTCGTACGAGAAGTCGAAGTACGCCCCGTCCTCGCCGGGCACGATGCCGCACTTGGTCTGGATGACCGTCTGCTCGCGCTCGGAGGAGCTGAGCTTGACGGCCTGGGCGAACCGCTCCTCGCAGCGGTGCGGGGCACCGCCGTAGACGTCGGCGTGGTCGACCATCGTGATGCCGACCTCGCGGCCGGTGGCGACGAGGGTGCGGATGGCCTCGTCGTCCATCTCGGCGATGCGCATGAGGCCGAGGACGACGTTGGGCACCTGCAGGCCGGTGGTCCCCAGCGGGACGGTCCTCACGAGCGGGCTCCTTCGGACAGGCGGGCGACCTCGTCGGCGGTCAGTTCCAGGTCGGCGGCGGCCAGGGAGTCCAGGATGCTCGCCGGGCGGGAGGAGCCGGGGATGGGCAGGACCTGCTCGGCCAGGGCCAGTTCCCACGCCAGCGTGACCTGCTGCGGGCTGACGCCGTGGGCCTCGGCCACCTCGGCGAACACCGCGTGGCGGCTGCCGAGCTCGGCGGCGTTGGAGATCCCGCCCAGCGGGGACCAGGGCAGGAAGGAGATGCCGCGGGCCGCGCAGTGCTCCAGCTCGCCCTGGCTGCTGCGGAAGGCGGGGGAGAACTGGTTCTGCACCGAGACCAGGCGGCCGCCCAGGACGGTGTCGGCCTCCTCGATCTGGGCCACGTCGGCGTTGGAGATGCCGGCGCGGACGATGACGCCCTCGTCGAGCAGCTCGGCCAGGGCCCCGACGGACTCGGCGTAGGGGACGTTCGGGTCCGGGCGGTGGAACTGGTAGAGGCCGATGGCCTCCACGCCGAGGCGGCGGGCGGAGGCCTTGGCGGCCTCCTTGAGGTAGGCGGGGTCGCCGTTCTGCGTCCAGGACCCGTCGCCGGGGCGCAGGTGGCCGCCCTTGGTGGCGACGACGACGTCGTCGGTGCTGCCGCCGAACTCGCGCAGGGCGCGGGCGATGAGCTCCTCGTTGTGGCCGACCTCGTCCGCGTCGCGGTGGTAGGCGTCGGCGGTGTCGATGAGGGTGACGCCGGCCTCGAGGGCGGCGTGGATCGTGGCGAGGGCCCGGTCGGTGTCGGGACGGCCCTCGATGCTCAGCGGCATGCCGCCGAGGCCGATGGCGGAGACCTGCCGGGTGGTGGGGGCGCCGGGGCGCCCGAGGCTGCGCTGCTTCACGCGGCGAGCCTAGGAACCGGCACCGCAGAAGTCCAACAACTGATTCTTCTCCCGGGCAGAAGTACAGTTCATGGATGGACCTGCGCCAGATGCAGTACGTCGTCGCCCTCGCCGACGAGCGGCAGTTCACCCGCGCCGCCGCCCTCAGCGGCGTCTCGCAGTCGGGGCTGTCCGCCGCGATCCGCACCCTGGAGGACGAGCTGGGCACCGCGCTGTTCGACCGCAGCCCGCGGCAGGTGCGGCCCACCGACGCCGGGCTGGCCCTGCTGCCCTACGCCCGCACGATGCTCGCCCAGGCCACCGCGGCCCGCGACGCCGTCGTCCAGGCCACCCGCCGGCTGTCCGGGACGCTGCGGGTCGGCGCCGAGCAGTGCCTGGGGGTCGTCGACGTCTCCACCCTGCTGGAGCGGTTCCACCGGCGCTTCCCGCAGGTCGAGGTGCACTTCGAGCAGGCCGGCTCGCACGACCTGGTGGGCCGGGTGCGCGAGGGCGAGCTGGACCTCGCCTTCGTCGCCACCACCGAGCACCTCGGGTCGCTGCCCTCCACGGAGCTGGGCCGCGAACCGCTGGTGCTGCTCCTCCCGCCGGCCCACCCGCTGGCCGGGCGGGCCGTCGTGGACTGGGGCGAGCTGGCCGCCTCGCCGTTCATCGACTTCGTTCCCTCCTGGGGGGTGCGGCCCCTCACCGACGCCGCCTGCGCCGGGCACGGCGTGCACCGGCAGGTGCGGTTCAGCGTCGGCGACGTCCACGCCCTGCTCGACCTCGTCGGCCGTGGGCTCGGGGTCGCGGTCGTCCCGCGGCACGTCGCGGCCAAACCCGAGGCCGCCCGGCTGGCGGTCGTCGCGATGCCGGCCGACGCCCCCGACTGGGTCGTCTCGGTGGTGACCGCCTCGACGGGCTCGCCGGCCCCGCACCTGCTGGAACTGCTGGAGGTCGATCAGGCCGGGACGGTCGAGACGGCGAACGTCCGCAGGAACGGCAACGGCGTGCCGTAGTCGCGCGCCGGGTAGGCCTCGCGCAGCAGCGCGGCGTACTCGCGCTCGAACTCCGCCGCGCTGCCGGGGTCCAGGGCCTGCAGCACCGGGCGCAACCCCGTGCCGCGCACCCACTCCAGGACGGGGTCCTGCCCGGGCAGGACGTGCAGGTACTCGGTCTGCCACACGTCGGCGACCAGTCCCTGCCCGGCGAGCAGGTCGAGGTACTGCGCGGGGGAGGCCACCGACTCGGTCCCGCGCAGGACACCGGCCAGCCGGTGCCGCCACGGCGGGGACGCGGCCAGTTCGCGCATCAGCCGGTGGGAGGGGGCGTCGAAGTTCGAGGGGACCTGGAACGCCAGCCAGGCCCCGGGGGCCAGCTGGGAGGCCCAGCGCCGCAGCAGCTCCCGGTGGGTGGGCACCCACTGCAGCACCGCGTTGCAGACGACGACGTCGACCCCGCGCGCGTCGAACTCCTCGGCCGCCGCGACCGAGAACTCCACCCCCCGCCCGGCCGGGGCCTGCGCGACCATCTCGGGGGAGGAGTCCAGACCCCGCACGGTGGCGCGCGGCCACCGGCGGGCCAGGTCGAGCGTCAGCGTCCCCGGCCCGCAGCCCACGTCGACGACGACCGCGGGGTCCTGCGCCCCGACCCGGGCCAGCAGGTCGTGGAAGGGGCGGGCGCGGGGGGAGGCGAACCGGGCGTACTGGGCCGGGTCCCACGTCGGCGAGGTCACCGGCCCGACCCTACGCCGGGCCCCTCACGCCCGGCCCCTCACGCCCGGTCGAGCGCCGGCCGCTTCGGGTCGAACGTCCAGCCGGGGAGGAGGAACTGCATGGCGACCGCGTCGTCGCGCGCGCCGAGCCCCTCGCGCAGGTACAGCTCGTGGGCCCGGGCGAGCTGGTCCTCGTCGAGCTCCACCCCGAGGCCGGGCGTGGTGGGCACGTCGAGGAAACCGTCGCGGATCCGCAGCGGCTCCTTCGTGAGGCGCTGCCCGTCCTGCCAGATCCAGTGCGTGTCGATGGCGGTGACGTCCCCGGGGGCGGCCGCGGCGACGTGGGTGAACATGGCCAGGGAGACGTCGAAGTGGTTGTTCGAGTGCGAACCCCAGGTCAGCCCCCACGCGTCGCACAGCTGCGCGACCCGCACCGAGCCGGCCATCGTCCAGAAGTGCGGGTCGGCCAGCGGGATGTCGACGGCGTTCGTGCGGACCGCGTGCCCGAGCTGCCGCCAGTCGGTGGCGATCATGTTGGTCGCCGTGGTCAGCCCGGTGGCGCGCTTGAACTCGGCCATCACCTCCCGGCCGGAGTACCCGCCCTCTGCCCCGCACGGGTCCTCGGCGTAGGCCAGGACGTCGCGCAGGGCCCGGCCGTACCGCACGGCGTCGGCCAGCAGCCAGCCGCCGTTGGGGTCCAGGGTGATGCGGGCCTGCGGGAACCGCCGCGCCAGGGCCGTGACGACCTCGACCTCCTGCTCGCCCGGCAGGACCCCGCCCTTGAGCTTGAAGTCGGCGAACCCGTACCGGGCCTGGGCGGCCTCGGCCAACCGCACCACGGAGTCGGCGTCCAGGGCCGGTTCGTGCCGCAGCCGCTCCCAGTCGTCCCCGTCGGGTTCGCCGCGGTAGGCCAGGTCGGTGCGGTGGCGGTCACCGACGAAGAACAGGTACCCCAGCGCCTGGACGCGGTCGCGCTGGCGGCCCTCGCCCAGCAGGTCGGCGACGGGGACCTCCAGGAACTTGCCGAGCAGGTCCAGCAGCGCGGCCTCCAGGGCCGTCACGACGTGCACGGTGGTGCGCAGGTCGAACGTCTGCAGGCCCCGGCCGGCGGCGTCGCGGCCGGCGAAGGTGCGCTGGACCCGTTGCAGCAGCGTGCGGTACCGGGCGACGGGTTCCCCGGTGAGCAGCCGGCCCGCCTCCTCCAGGGTCCGCCGGATGGCCTCCCCGCCGGGGACCTCCCCGACGCCGGTCCGCCCGTCGGAGTCGGTGAGGACGACGACGTTGCGGGTGAAGAACGGGGCGTGCGCGCCGGAGAGGTTCAGCAGCATGTCGTCGTGCCCGGCGACGGGCACGACGCGGACGCCGACGACGACGGGGGTGTCGCTCACGAGCCCTCCCGCAGGTCCGCCGGCGGCAGCCCGGCGGTGGACCGTTCCCCCGTGGGGTTCACGCCCGCACCACCTTCTTCACGAGGTCGGTGAGCTCGGTGAGCTCACCGGCGGTGAGGTCGGTCAGCGGCGGGCGGACGGGCCCGGCGGGCCGGCCGGCGGCGGTCATCCCGGCCTTGACGATGGAGACGGGGTACCCGGCGGCGCGGTCGCGGATCTCCAGGTAGGGCAGGACGAACTCGCGCAACCGGTCGTACACGCCGTCGCGGTCGCGGGCCACGACGCGGTCGTAGAACTCCTTGGCCCACTCGGGGGCGAAGTTGAAGATGGCCGAGGAGTAGGTGGTGGCTCCCAGTTCCAGGTACGGCAGGGCGTACGTCTCGGCGGTGGGCAGGCCGCCGACGTAGACGAGGCGGTCGCCGTGGGTGGCGTGCAGGGTGGCGAGCAGGTCGATGTCGCAGACGCCGTCCTTGAAGCCGACGAGGTTGTCGAACTCCCCGACGAGGCGGGCCACGGTGCGGGCGGTGAACCGCATGTTGGCGCGGTGGTAGACGACGACCCCGAGCGAGGTGGCGCGGCAGACGGCGGCGACGTGCGCGTACAGCCCGTCCTGGGTGATCTCGTTGAGGTAGGGGGGCAGCAGGAACACGCCGTCGGCGCCGGCGGCCTCGACCTCGCGGGCCATGGCGACGGCCGTGGCGGTGCCGTACCCGGCGGGCCCGACGACGGGGCTGGCGCCCGCGTTGGCCTCGACGGTGGCGCGGACGACGCGGAACACCTCGTCGTGGGTGAGGGCGGGGAACTCCCCGGTCCCCCCGGCGGCGAACAGGCCCGCGGCGCCGAACCCGGACAGGTGGCTCACGTGGTCGCGGTACCCGGCCTCGTCGAAGGACAGGTCGGGGTGGGTGTGGGTGACCGGGAACGACAGCAGCCCCGAGCCCAGGGCCCGGCGCAGGTCGTCGGGGGCGTAGCTGCTGCGGCTGCTCATGGGGGCTCCGGGGTCTGGGCGGGCGGCGGTGCCTACGGCGGACCTCACGGTAACAGTTCTGCTCACGAGTGGGAACAGCGTCCACATCCGTAGACAGTGCTGGGGTGCGGGGGGTTCGGATCGTTGTGACAACGCTCGCGATGACCGCGAGCGCTGTCACAACGATCCGAACCCCCCGCGGCCCCTCAGCGGCGCGCGGCCAGCCAATCCTCGATCTCGCCCCGCAGGTCGGCCTTGCGCTGCGGGCTCGCGAAGGAGCCGTCGACGGCGTTGCGGGCCAGCAGGGCCGCGGTCGCGTCGTCCAGCCCCTGCGCCGCGGCGACGGCGTCGAAGGTGTCGCCCACGTACCCGCCGAAGTACGCCGGGTCGTCGGAGTGCAGGCTGACCTTCAGGCCCGCCGCGAGCATCGCCGGCAGCGGGTGCTCGGCCAGGTCCTGCACGACCCGCAGCCGCAGGTTCGACAGCGGGCACACCGTCAGCGGGACCTCCTCGCGCACGAGGCGGGCGACGAGGTCGGGGTCGTCCAGGCAGCGCACGCCGTGGTCGACGCGCTCGACGCCGAGGGCGTCCAGGGCCTCGGCGACCGAGGAGGCGGGCGCCTCCTCCCCGGCGTGGGCGACGCGGCGCAGGCCCAGCTCGGCGGCGCGGGCGAAGACCCCGGCGAACGGGCCGGGCGGGAAACCCACCTCGGCGGAGTCCAGGCCGACGCCGAGCAGGACGTCGAGCCGGGTCCGCGCCTCCTCCAGGGTCCGGGCGGCCTCGTCGACGGGGCGGTCGCGCAGGAAGCACAGGATGAGCCCCCCGGTGATCCCCAGCTCGGTGCCCGCGCGGGTCAGGGCGTCGTGCAGGCCGTCGACGACGTCGGTGAACGCGACCCCGCGGCTCGTGTGCGCCTGCGGGTCGAAGAACACCTCGACGTGGCGCAACCCCTGCGCCGCAGAGCGTTCCAGGTACGCCCACAGCAGGTCGTGGAAGTCCCGGCGGGTCCGCAGGACGGCCGTCGTGGCGTAGTAAAGGTCCAGGAACGACTGCAGGTCGGTGAAGTCGTAGGCGGCCCGCAACTCCTCCTCGGAGGCGAACGGCAGGCTCACCCCGTTGCGGCGGGCGAGGGTGAAGGCCAGTTCGGGTTCCAGCGTCCCCTCGGCGTGCAGGTGGAGCTCGACCTTGGGCAGCGCAGCGTACGTCGACACGCCGCCATGGTGGCACCCCGCGCGCCGGTCCCCGTTCCCCCCGAGGCGGTCACCAGTGCGCCGAGCGCGGGCTGAACCCGGCGTCGAACCGGCGCATGTACCCGGTGTCGTCGCGCTCGCGGACGTCGGTGCGCAGGTACTGCTCGTGCAGGCGGCCCAGGGCGTCCCGGTCGAGCTCGACCCCCAGGCCGGGGGTGGTCGGGACCTCCACGGCCCCGCCGGAGAACCGCAGGACGCCGGGCACGACGACGTCGTCCTCGGGGCGCTTCCACGGCCAGTGCGTGTCGCACGCGTAGTCGAGGTTCGGGGTGGCGGCGGCGAGGTGGGTCATGGCCGCCAGGCTGATGCCCAGGTGGGAGTTGGAGTGCATGGACAACCCCTTGCCGAACACCTCGCAGATCCGGGCGAGGTCCTGCGAGCGGCGCAGGCCGCCCCAGAAGTGGTGGTCGGACAGGACGACCTGGACGGCGTCGGCCGCGATCGCCGGGGGCAGGTGGCCGAAGGCGACGACGCACATGTTGGTGGCCAGCGGCACGTCCGTCCGCGCCGCCACGGCCGCCATGCCCTCGATGCCGGGGGTGGGGTCCTCCAGGTACTCCAGGACCCCTTCGAGCTCCTCGGCCACCCGGACCGAGGTCTCCACGGTCCACGCGCCGTTGGGGTCCAGGCGCAGGGGCAGGCCGGGGAACTCCGCGCGCAGCGCGCGGATCGCCTCGACCTCCTGCGCGGGCGGGAACGCGCCGCCCTTGAGCTTGACCGCCGTGAATCCGAACTCGTCGACCATGCGGCGGACCTGGGCGACGACCCCCGCGGGGTCCAGCGCCGCGCCCCACTCGTCGTCGGGTTCCCCGGGGTGCCCGGCCCACTTGTGGAAGGCGTAGGCGCTGTAGGCGACCTCGTCGCGCACGGCTCCGCCGAGCAGGTCGCTGACGGGCCGGCCGACGAGCCTGCCCTGCACGTCGAGGGCGGCGACCTCGAAGGGGGAGAACACGCGGTCGGCGGTGTTCGAGGTCGTGATCTGCAGCCCCATGCCGTGCCCGCCGGCGGTGTCGGCGGGCAGCGACGCGGAGACCTCGCGGGCCAGGGCGTGCAGGTCGAAGACGTCGACGCCGGCCAGCCGCGCGGCCGCCGCGCGCAGCCGGTCGAGGTGGGCCGCGTCGCCGTAGCTCTCGCCCAGGCCGCTGAACCCGTCCTCGGTGTGCAGTTCGACGACGCTGCGTAGGGCGAAGGGTTCGTGGACGCCGACGTTGTTCAGGAGGGGCAGGTCGCGGAAGGCGACGGGCGTGATCTCGACGTGCGTGATCCGGCTGGGCATGTCCGTCCTTCGTCGTCGGCAGGCGGTTCCAGCATCGTGCCACATGTCCACATCTGCGGACAATGCTCGCGGACGTAGCGACCGCGGCCTCCCGTCCCGGTCGCGGTGGGGCCGCTCGAGTGTCGCCCGCCCGAGGCGGAGGGGTACGGTGGTCCCGTGGCTCGTCTGGAGAACCTCCTCCTTCGTCGCCGCGGCGGGGCCAGCTAGGCCGGTCTCCCCGTCGCGGGACCTCGTCGTGCGCGCCGGCCGCCACACCGCCCCGCCCCTGAGGAGATGACGTGCGCAACACCCAGACGCCCAGCCCCATGCCGTTCGGCAAGTACACGCCGTTCCACGAGCAGATCACCGTCGACCTGCCCGACCGCACCTGGCCCACCAAGCGCATCGAGAAGGCCCCGCGCTGGTGCGCGGTGGACCTGCGCGACGGCAACCAGGCCCTCATCGACCCGATGAACGCCGAGCGCAAGCTGCGGATGTTCAACCTGCTCGTGCAGATGGGCTACAAGGACATCGAGGTCGGTTTCCCCTCGGCGTCGCAGACCGACTTCGACTTCGTCCGCACCCTGGTCGAGAACGACCTCATCCCCGACGACGTCCGGATCCAGGTCCTGACCCAGGCCCGCGAGCACCTCATCGAGCGCACCTACGAGTCGCTGCGCGGGGCGAAGCAGGCCATCGTCCACCTGTACAACTCCACCTCGGTGCTGCAGCGGCGCGTCGTGTTCAACAGCGACGAGGACGGCATCGTCGACCTGGCCCTGCAGGGCGCGCGGCTGTGCCGCAAGTTCGAGGAGACCATCCCCGGGACGACGGTCTACTACGAGTACTCCCCGGAGTCCTACACCGGCACCGAGCTGGAGTTCGCGGCCCGCATCTGCAACGCCGTCGTCGAGGTCTTCGAACCCACCGCCGAGCGCAACGTCATCGTCAACCTGCCCGCCACGGTCGAGATGACGACCCCGAACGTCTACGCCGACTCCATCGAGTGGATGTCGCGGCACCTGAACCACCGCGAGCACGTCATCCTCTCGCTGCACCCGCACAACGACCGCGGGACCGGTGTCGCGGCCGCCGAGCTGGGCTACCTGGCCGGCGCCGACCGCATCGAGGGCTGCCTGTTCGGCAACGGCGAGCGCACCGGCAACGTCGACCTCGTCACGCTGGGCATGAACCTGTTCAGCCAGGGCATCGACCCGCAGATCGACTTCTCCGACATCGACCACGTCCGCCGCACCGTCGAGCACTGCAACCAGCTGCCCGTCGGCGAGCGCGTCCCCTACGGCGGGGACCTGGTCTTCACGGCGTTCTCCGGCTCGCACCAGGACGCCATCAAGAAGGGGCTGGAGGCGATGGAGCGGGACGCGGCCGCCGCCGGCAAGACCGTCGACGAGATCCCGTGGGCCGTGCCGTACCTGCCGATCGACCCCAAGGACGTCGGCCGCTCCTACGAGGCCGTCATCCGCGTCAACTCCCAGTCCGGCAAGGGCGGGGTCGCGTACCTGCTGAAGGCCGAGCACCAGCTCGACCTGCCGCGCCGGCTGCAGATCGAGTTCTCCCGCGTCATCCAGGAGCGCACCGACGCCCAGGGCGGGGAGGTCTCGGCGAAGCAGATCTTCGAGGTCTTCTCCGACGAGTACCTGCCCTCGCCGACGGGGACGCCGGAGTGGGGCCGCTTCGCGCTGCGCGGCACCCGCTCGGTCAGCGTCGCGGGCGGGGCCGACACCCTGGAGGTCGACCTCTACGACGGTGGGGAGACCACCACCGTGCAGGGCACCGGCAACGGCCCCATCGCCGCGTTCTGCGCCGCGCTGCACGGCCAGGGCGCCGACGTCCGCGTCCTCGACTACGCCGAGCACGCCCTGTCCGCCGGCGGTGACGCCCTCGCGGCGGCCTACGTCGAGTGCGCCGTCGACGGCCGGGTGCTGTGGGGCGTGGGCATCGACCACAACATCACGACGGCCTCGCTCAAGGCGATCGTCTCGGCCGTGAACCGCGCCCTGCGCTGAGCCGGGCGACCGGGCCCCGCCCCGTGGTCCCGCGCGCTGCGGCGCGCGGGGCCGCGGGGCGTCGTCGTCCTCGGGGTCCGGTGCCCAACGGGCGCACGAACCGTTAAGATCAGTCACCTCGTGTGATCGACACGCCGGAGCTGGACGAAGGGGACGCGGTGGGCACCGAGCTGGAACCACTCAGCCCCTTCGGACCCTTCGACGCCCTGGCCGAGTGGTCGCACAAGCTCTACCTCGACGGCTACGGCGAGCGCGCCATCGCCGTCAGCCGCCAGGCCCTCGCCTTCGTCGAGGCCGCCCGCGACGAGCGCACCGCCCGCTACCTGCAGTTCATCTGCGGCGTCGCCCTCCACCAGCTCGGCCGCGCCGCCGAGGCCAGCGAGGAGGCCGGCCGCCTCCTGCGCCGCCTCGGCCCCGGCACCGACCCCGTCTGGCGCGCCAAGGCCCTGGCGCTGCTGGCCGAGTCCCGCGTCGACCTCGGCATGACGGCCCTGGCCATGGACCACCTCGCCGAGGGCAAGCTCATCGTCTCCGCCCAGCGCATCCGCACCTACGACCACCTCTCGGCGACCATGTCGGTGGCGCTCGCCCTCAACGCGCTCGCCCTGTTCGAACCAGCCGACGAGCTCATGGTCCAGATGCTCGCCCTGACCTTCCCGCCCGCCCGGGTCCGCCTCAACGTCGCCCAGGAAGCCGCCGTCCTGCAGACCGCCTGGGGCTCGATGCTGGAGGTCGCCGGGCGCGCCGCCGAGGCCTGGCCGCACTACACCGAGGCCCTCTCGCGCACCGCCCGCATGCGCGCCCTGGCCGCCGAGGCCGACTACCCCGAGATGCGCGCCCGGGCCGAGGCCATCGAGGCGTTCGTCCTGCACCGCACCGGCCACGAAGGGCTGGGCCTGGCCCGGCTGCGGCCCGCGATGGACGCCTTCCGCCTGCGCGAGGAGCTGGCCGAGACCCAGATCGCGCGCATCGCCCTGGCCCTGGCCACCTCCGACGCCGGGGACCAGGACACCGCCGCCGAGCTGCTCGCCGCCGTCCAGCGCGTCTCCTCCGCGACCCAGCTCGACGTGTGGGGGCTCACGGCGCTGGCCGTGCGCGCCCGCAACGCCGTCCAGCGCGACGGCCGCAGCGACGCCGCCGACGCCCTCGAGCAGCTCGCCCAGGTGTCCCTGGCCCGGCTGTGGGAGGACCGCGAGAGCCGCTTCGAGGCCCTGCAGGACCGCATCCGCCAGCGGGAGATGGCCGAGCAGCACGAGCGCATCGGCCGCGCCTCCCTCGTCGACCCCATGACCGGGCTCGGCAACCGCCGCCGGCTCCAGCAGGTCCTCGAACGGCCCGACCAGCGCTTCGCCGCCGTGCTGCTCGACATCGACCGGTTCCGGACCGTCAACGACGAGCACGGCCAGGAGATCGGCGACGCGGTCCTGCGGCGCACCGCCGACCTCGTGCAGCGCAACGTCGGCGACGGCGACGTCGTCGTGCGCTACGGCGCCGACGAGTTCGTCGTCCTGGTCCCCGGCGGCTTCGGGGCGGCCGCCACGGCCGAGCGCCTCCTGGAGGTCGTCCGCAAGGAACCGTGGCTGGAGATCTCCCTCGGGCTGCGGATCACGGTCTCGGTCGGCCTGGCCGGGCCGGCCCCGGCCGCCGAGGCGCTGGCCGCCGCCGACCTCGCGGCCGCCGAGGCCAAGCGCGCCGGCCGCGACCGGCTCGTCACCGCCTGACGAGCCCCCGCCGCGCCCGCCCCGGCGCGCGCGGGCGGGCGGTGTCGGTGCCGCCACCTACAGTGGAACGGTGCCGGGTGGTTCGCGGGGTTCAGGTGGGTCCAGGGGTTCGAGCATCGGCGGGGCCAAGAGCTACCGCGACGAGGCCGTCGTCCTGCGCACCACCAAGCTGGGGGAGGCCGACCGCATCGTCTCCCTCCTGACGCGCCACCACGGCCGCGTCCGCGCCGTCGCCAAGGGCGTGCGGCGCACCTCCTCCCGCTTCGGGGCGCGGTTGGAGCCGTTCACGTGCGTCGACGTGCAGCTGCACCGCGGACGGTCCCTGGACACCGTCACCCAGGTCGACGTGCTGGCCCCCTACGGGCAGGTGCTGGCCGCCGACTACGGCCTCTACACCGTCGGGCACGCCCTGGTGGAGACGGCCGAGCGCTTCACCGAGGTCGAGCGGGAGAACGCCACCCAGCAGTACCTGCTGCTCGTCGGGGCGCTGCGCACCCTGTCCCGGCGCGAGCACGACGCCCCCCTGGTCCTCGACGCGTTCCTGCTGCGGTCCCTGGCGATCGCCGGGTACGCCGCCAGCTTCGCCGACTGCGCCCGGTGCGGGGCCCCCGGACCGCACACCGCCTTCAACGTCGCCGCCGGGGGAGCGGTGTGCTCCGCGTGCCGCCCGCCCGGCTCGGCCGCCCCGGACCCGCAGACCCTGGAACTGCTCGCCGCGCTGCTCACGGGGGACTGGCAGGTGGCCCGCGACGCCGAGGAGCGCTGCCGCCGGGAGGGCAGCGGGCTCGTCGCGGCGTTCCTGCAGTGGCACCTCGAACGCGGGATCCGCTCCCTGCGGCACGTCGAGCGCGACGACACCCCCGTGCTCGTCCCCGCGCACGTCCCCGTGCGCTGAACCGGTCTCAGGCCCGCTGCGGTTCCCGGGCCAGCCGCCAGTTCGCGCCCGCGCCCTCGACGACGACGGACGTCGCGTTCGCCATCCGCGGCAGCTCCACCCCCGCCAGGCCCTCGACGGTCGCGCGCAGGAACGTGCCGTGCGCGACGACGACCAGCGGCGCGTCGCCGTGCGCGGTGCGCAGCCGGCGCAGGGCCGCGGACCCGCGGGCGACGAGTTCCTCCCACGGTTCCTGACCGGGCCGCTCCCCGCCGGGGAAGCGCACGCGCAGTTCCGCGGCGGTCCCGCCCTCGGCCTCGCCGAAGCGCCGCTCGACGAGGTCGTCGTGCGCCGGCAGGAGTTCCAGGCCGAGCTCGGCGGCGATGATGCGCGCGGTCTCGCGGGCCCGGGACAACGGCGAGGACGTGATGGCCGCCCACCCCTGGCCGGCCAGCTGCTCGGCCAGGGCCTGCGCCTGGGCCCGGCCGGTGTCGTTGAGCGGGATGTCGGTGCGGCCCTGCAGCCGGCCGTCGCGGTTCCAGTCGGTCTCGCCGTGACGGACCAGTGCCGTGAGGGGGAGGGTCGCGTGGGGGTGCACGGGCCCATCGTCTCACCTGGCACCCTGGGCGGGTGCCAGGACTCCGCCGCACCAGCAGCCGTACCGCCACCCCGGCAACCCCCCGCGAGGTCGTCGCGCCGCCGCCGCACCCCTCCGGCGCCCGGCCGCCGCAGCTGCCCGCCGAACTGGTCCCGCGGCACGTCGCGATCGTCATGGACGGCAACGGCCGCTGGGCCAACCAGCGGGGCCTGTCGCGCGTCGAGGGGCACAAGATGGGCGAGGCCTCGCTGCTCGACGTCGTCGCCGGGGCCGTCGAGATCGGCGTGGGGCACGTGTCGGCGTACGCGTTCTCCACCGAGAACTGGAAGCGCAGCCCCGAGGAGGTGAGGTTCCTCATGGGGTTCAACCGCGACGTCATCCGCCGCCGCCGTGACGTCATGAACTCCTGGGGGGTCCGCGTCCGCTGGGCCGGGCGCCGTCCCCGCCTGTGGCGCAGCGTGATCGCCGAACTGGAGGCGGCCGAGGAACTGACCCGGGAGAACACCGTCTGCACGCTGACGATGTGCGTGAACTACGGCGGCCGCGCCGAGATCGCCGACGCCGCCCGCGCCCTGGCCCAGGACGTCGCCGCGGGGAAGGTGAACCCGGACCGCATCGACGAGACGGTCCTCGCGCGCTACCTCGACGAACCCGACATGCCCGACGTCGACCTGTTCTGGCGGTCCTCCGGGGAGCAGCGGACGTCGGGTTTCCTGCCCTGGCAGTCCACGTACGCGGAGATGGTGTTCTCCGACGTGCTGTGGCCCGACGTGGACCGCCGGGCGCTGTGGGCCGCGATCGAGACCTACGCCACGCGCAACCGCCGGTACGGGGGCGCCGCGGACACCCCCCGCACCACCTGAACGCAGCCGACCCGCTGGTGATCAAGCACAACACGTACTCGGTCGGCTGCGGTTCGCGCCTGGGTGTTGTGCTCGATCACCAGCGGGTCGGCCTGCGGCCTCACACCGCTGCGCCTCAGCCGGTGTTGCGCATCCCGGCGGCGATCCCGTTGATCGTCAGCAGCAGCGCGCGGCGCAGCGCGGGGTCGACGTCGTCGCCGCTGGCGCGCGAGCGGGCGAGCAGGGAGACCTGCAGGGCGTGCAGCGGGGCCAGGTAGGCGTCGCGCAGTTCCAGCGTCCGCTTCAGGACGGGGGCGGACTCCAGGAGCTCGTCCTGACCGGTCAGCCACAGGACCTGCTCGAGCGTGGTGGCGTGCTCGGCGCGGATGACGTCGAACGTCGCACGCGCGTCGGCGGAGACGAGCTCCTCGACGTAGTGCGCGGCGATGCCCAGGTCCGTCTTGGCCAGGGTCATCTGCACGTTGGACACGAAGCTGCGGAAGAAGTTCCAGTTCGCGAACATCTCGCGCAGGTCGTCGCCGTGCCCGGCCTCCCGGGCGGCCTGGAGGCCGGAGCCCACGCCGAACCAGCCGGGGACGTTGATGCGGCTCTGCGTCCAGCCGAACACCCACGGGATGGCCCGCAGGTCCTCCAGGCCGCCGAGCCCGCCGGGGCGGCGGGCCGGGCGCGAACCGATGTTGAGGTTGCCCAGTTCCTCGACGGGGGTGGCCGAGACGAAGAACGCCACCAGGCCCGGGTCCCGGACCAGCGCCCGGTAGGCCTCCTGGCCCTTGGCGGCCACGACGGACATGGTCTCGTCCCAGCCGTCGAGGATCTCCCCGGACTGCAACGGCGTGCGGTGCAGGGTGGACGCTTCGAGCGCGGCGGACAGCGCGACCTCGAGGTTGTGCCGGGCCAGCCGGGGCTGGACGTACTTGTCGGAGATCACCTCACCCTGCTCGGTGACCTTGATCGGGCCGTCCAGCGTCCCGTACGGCTGGGCCAGGATCGCCTCGCCGGTGGGGCCACCGCCGCGGCCGACCGAACCCCCGCGGCCGTGGAACAGGCGCAGGGTCACGCCGTGGCGGGCGGCGACGTCGCGCAGCGCGCGCTGGGCGCGGTGGATCTGCCAGCGGGAGGCGGCGATCCCGGCGTCCTTGGAGGAGTCGGAGTAGCCGAGCATGATCTCCTGCACGTCGCCGCGGGCGGCGACGACGCGGCGGTAGGAGGGGTCCGACAGCAGCCCCTCCAGGAGCTCCTCCGCGTTCTCCAGCTCGGTGACGGTCTCGAACAGCGGGGCGAACCCGATGCGCGCCACGTCGCTGGCGCCCGGGGTCTGCGCCAGGTCCACCAGACCGACCTCGCGGGCCAGGACCACGACGGCGAACAGGTCGTCGATGCCCTTGGTCATGGACACGATGTACGTCTCGATGACGTCGTCGCCGTAGCGGTCCAGCGAGGTGCGGATCGTCGAGAACAGCTCCACGACCTTGGCCGGGGTGCCCGTGAGGGTCTGCGCGGCGGCGCCGATGAGCGGGCGGTGACCGGTCAGCTCCTTGGACAGCAGCTTCGTGCGCGCGGACCGGTCGAGGTCGGCGTAGGGGGTGATGAGCTCGCCCAGGCGGTCGTAGATCGCGGCCAGCGCGGCGTGGTGCTTGCCGGCGTCCTCGCGCACGTCCAGGGTGGCCAGGCTGAACCCGACGGCGCGGACCACGCGCAGCAGGCGGGCCACGGCCCCGTCGGCGACGAGCTCGCCGTCGTTGGCGCGCAGCGAGTCCTGCAGCATCCGGATGTCGGCGGTGTACTCCTCGACCGAGGAGTAGTCGCGGCCGGGCACGTGGTCGGTGCCGCTGTGCCAGCGGGCGCGGGTGCCCTCGAGGCGGGCCAGCACGTAGGACAGCTTGAAGCGGTAGGGCTCCTCGCCGTTGAGGTGGGCGCGGGCGGCGCGGACCTCGGGCAGGGCCTGCGCGTCGGCCTCCAGCGAGGCCAGGAGCTCCTCGGAGACCCCGACGATCTGGGTGGAGGCGGCGAGCTCGGTCATGAGGTCGCGCGTGGCGGCGGTCAGGACGTCGAGCGCGGCGTCGTGCTGCATGGCCAGGACCTCGGCCGTCACCTCGGGGGTGACGTTGGGGTTGCCGTCGCGGTCACCGCCGACCCAGTTGCCGAACCGCAGCGGCTGGGCGCCCGCGGGCAGTTCCAGGCCCAGGTCGGCCAGGCCCACGGCGAGGTCCTCCAGCAGGTCCGGCAGGACCGTGGAGGTGAGGTTGCGCAGGTAGTGCAGCGCCGAGCGGGCCTCGTCGGTGGGCCGGGGGCGCAGGACCCGCAGCTCGTCGGTCTGCCACAGCTCGTCGACCAGCTCGGCGAGGCGGCGCTGGCCGCGGGCGGCGTCCAGCGGGCGCACCGCGGGGTCCTCGGACGCCTCGACGATGCCCGTGATGCGCAGCAGCAGGTCCAGCACCGAGCGGCGGCTGGACTCGGTGGGGTGGGCGGTGAAGACGGGGCGCAGCTGCAGGCGGCCCAGGATCTGCTGGGCGGTGCCGTGGTCCAGGTCACCGGCCGCCAGCGCCTCGCCGAGGCGTTCGAACGTGCCGTCGAGGCCGCCGGTGGTGGCCCGGGACAGCTCCAGCCCGCGGTGCACCTGCTCGGAGGCGTTGGCGAGCTGGAAGTAGGCCGTGAAGGCCCGGGCCAGGACGATCGCGGTGGCGTCGTCGACGCCCGACAGCAGCTTGGCCAGCTCGGCGCCGTCGTCGGGACGGCGGGCCAGGGCGCGGACCTGCTCGACGAGGTCGAGCAGCTCGCGGCCCTCGTGACGGGTCAGGGACTCGCCCAGGAGCTCACCGAGCTTGCGGACCGAGGCCCGCAGGGCGGCGTGGCCCTCGTCGGAGGACACCCCGTCCACCGTCAGCACGTCCCGGGACGTGCGGACGGGTGCTTGCTCGGGGGTCCTTCGACCCTCGTCGGTCGGTGCGCTCATGCGACGCCTCGCCTCCCTGCCGGGTGCCCGGGGGTCGACGCTGACTCCGTGTGCACGTGGTGACTGCCTGCTTGCCGTGTCGATTGTCACAGCACCCCTCACGAGCGAGCGGCGGGGGCAGTCTGGCGTGTCCGCCCCCCGATGGGGAAGCGGAGGGGGAGGCGGGGCGCCGCGGGGCGTCAGCTGCCGTTCGCGGCGGCCTTCAGCTTCGACCCGGCGGTCAGCTTGGCGCCGAAGGAGGCGGCGATCTCCATGGTCTCGCCGGTGCGCGGGTTGCGGCCGGTGCGGGCGGCGCGCTCGACGCGCTCGACGGTCAGCAGGCCGGGCAGCTTGACGGTCTCGCCCTGGGCGACGGCCTCGACGAGGACGTCGCCGAAGGCGCTGAGCAGGGAATCGGCGTCGGACTGCGTCAGGCCGGCGCGCTGGGCGACGGCGGTGACGAGTTCGGAGCGGTTCACGGTTTCTCCCGGTGTGTCGTGGACGGTGGCGGGGGTTGACGTTACCTGTGGTCACCGGTCGTGCTCGGCACGTGGCGCCACCCGGGGCGCGTCGGGCGTCTGCTAGCGTCCCCTACCTGAGAACCGTTCTCGACAACGATCCTCGATGAGGAGTGCCGCGTGCCGCTTCCCGTGACCCTGCTGACCTCGATGGACCCCGTGCTGCGCGACAGCGCCACCGCCGCCGCGCTGTGGGGCGAGCCCGGCACCGGGCTGCTGCGCTACGACCTGCACGACGACGGCCTGCACCGGCTCGTCAGCGAGTTCGGCCGCGTCCTGGAGGACGTCCGGGTCCCCCTGGAGCACACGTGCTTGGGCTGCGCCCTGCGCGAGGACGTCCTGCCCACGGTCGCCGCCGCCGCCCGCGGCGGGCGCTTCACCCGGCTCGTGCTCGCCCTGCCCGCCGCCGCCGAACCGCTCGCGGCCCTGCAGGCGCTCGCCCTGGGCCACGACGGCGCGGACGCCCTGGCCGACCTCGTGAGCGTCGGCGGCGTCGTCGCCGTCACCCACGGCCCGACCCTGCTGGAGGACCTGCTCGGCGACGAGCTGCTGCCCGGCTCCGAGCGCGCGGTGGGGGAGGTGCTGGCCCACCAGCTCGACGAGGCCGACCTCGTCCTCGTCGACGGCGACCTGCCCCGGCGCTCCGCGGTGCTGCTCGACCACGTCACCGCCCCCGGCAGCGTCGTGGCCGACCTGCTCGCCGCCGACGCCGCCGACCTGCTCGCCACCCGCCGGGCCCCGACGCCGGACCCGTTGCGGCGCAGCGACCCGCGCGCCGCGCGGCCCAGCGGGGCCGACGACCGGCTCGGCGTCTTCACGCTGGACCTGCGGGCCGGCTCGGCGCTGCACCCCCGGCGGCTGCTCGAGGAGGTCGAGGCCGTCGGCGCCGGCCGGCTGCGGGCCCGCGGGGTGTTCTGGGTGCCCTCGCGGCCCGGGGTCGTGTGCGCCTGGGACGGGGCCGGCGGTCAGGTCAGCATCGGCACCGCGGGGGAGTGGGACGCCCGGCGCGGGGAACGCCCGCACACCCGGCTCGTCGTCACCGGCGTCGACGCCGGCGACGCCGAGCGGGTCAGCGCCGCGTTCGGGCGGATCCTGGCCACCCCCGCCGAGAGCGCGGCCTGGACCGCGCCGCACGACGGCCTCGAACCGTGGCTCGGGGACCGCTGAGCGCGGCCGGGCAGGGCCTCAGGCCCGGGCGGAGCACTCCGCGCAGACGCCGAAGACCTCCACGACGTGCTGGACGGCCGTGAAGCCGTGCTCGGCGCCCACGCGCCGGGCCCACGTCTCCACCTGCGGACCCTCGACCTCGACCGTCGCGCCGCAGCGCCGGCACACGAGGTGGTGGTGGTGGCCCGTGCTGCACCGCCGGTACACGGCCTCGCCGCCGTCGTCGGTGCGCAGGACGTCGACGTCGCCGTCCTGCGCCAGGACCTGCAGGGCGCGGTAGACCGTCGCCAGCCCCACGTTCTCGCCGCGCTCGCGCAGCCGGGCGTGCAGGTCCTGGGCCGAGAGGAAGGCGTCGGCCTCGTCGAGGACGGCGGAGACGGCCGAGCGCTGCTTCGTGGACCGACGGGCGGGCGCCGACACGGGTCCTCGTCCTCCTCGTGCTCGTCGTGCCCGGACGGCACCGGGCGGTCAGGACACCCTACGTCGTCGCCCGGTCGGCGGCAGGCCGCGGGCGCCGCTGCTCGCTCAGCGCGTAACCTCGTGCCGGTGCCCGCCGACCCCGAGCGGGCGCACCGCCGACACCCAGCCGGACAGGAGACCCCAGCGTGGCCGCATCCCGCCTCGACGCCGTCATCAACCTCGCCAAGCGCCGAGGTTTCGTGTTCCCGTCGGGGGAGATCTACGGCGGGACCCGCTCCGCCTGGGACTACGGCCCCCTCGGCGTGGAGCTGAAGGAGAACATCAAGCGCCAGTGGTGGCGGACCATGGTCTCCACCCGCGACGACGTCGTGGGCCTGGACTCCGCCGTCATCCTGCCCCGCCGCGTGTGGGAGGCCTCCGGCCACGTCGCCGTCTTCACCGACCCCCTGGTGGAGTCGCTGCAGACGCACAAGCGCTACCGCGCCGACCACCTCCTGGAGGCCTACGAGGCCAAGCACGGCCACCCGCCGGTCAACGGCCTGGCCGACGTGCCCGACCCCGACACCGGCGTGCGCGGGCAGTGGACCGAGCCCAAGGACTTCTCGGGCCTCATGAAGACCTACCTCGGCGCCGTCGACAACGAGGAGGGGCTGCACTACCTGCGCCCCGAGACCGCCCAGGGCATCTTCGTGAACTTCGCCAACGTCATGGGCTCGGCCCGCAAGAAGCCGCCGTTCGGCATCGGCCAGATCGGCAAGAGCTTCCGCAACGAGATCACCCCCGGCAACTTCATCTTCCGCACCCGCGAGTTCGAGCAGATGGAGATGGAGTTCTTCGTCGAGCCCGGCACCGACGAGCAGTGGCACCAGTACTGGCTCGACGAGCGCATGTCCTGGTACACCGGCCTGGGCATCGACCCGGGCAACCTGCGCTTCTACGAGCACGCGCAGGAGAAGCTGTCGCACTACTCCAAGCGGACCGTCGACATCGAGTACCGCTTCGGGTTCCAGGGGTCGGAGTGGGGCGAGCTGGAGGGCATCGCCAACCGCACCGACTACGACCTGTCGACGCACTCCAAGGAGTCCGGCGTCGACCTGTCCTACTTCGACCAGACCAAGGGCGAGCGCTGGGTGCCCTACGTCATCGAACCCGCGGCCGGCCTGACGCGCTCCCTCATGGCCTTCCTCGTCGACGCCTACACCGAGGACGAGGCGCCCAACACCAAGGGCGGCGTGGACAAGCGCACCGTCCTGCGCCTGGACCACCGCCTCGCGCCCGTCAAGGCCGCGGTGTTCCCGCTCTCGCGCAACGAGCAGCTGTCCCCCAAGGCCAAGGACCTCGCCGCGGAGCTGCGCAAGCACTGGAACGTGGAGTTCGACGACGCCGGCGCCATCGGCCGCCGCTACCGCCGGCACGACGAGGTCGGCACGCCGTACTGCATCACGGTCGACTTCGACACCCTCGAGGACCAGGCCGTGACCATCCGCGAGCGCGACACCATGGCCCAGGAACGCGTCGGCCTGTCCCAGGTCACGCAGTGGCTGGGGTCGCGCCTGCTCGGCGCCTGAGGGTCCCCGCCCACCCGCCCGCCCCGCCCGCCCCGCCCCGGCGGGACGGGCGGGGCCCGCGCCGGTGGTTGGATCGGGGCCCGTGGACCACCGCCCCAGCAGGCACCGCCGACCCGGCGGGCTCACCCGGCCCGTCTCGGCCGGTGCCGTCGCCGCCGTCACCGGCTTCGCCTCCTCCTTCGTCCTGGTGCTCGCCGGGTTCACCGCCGTCGGCGCGAGCCCGCGGCAGGCCGCCTCCGGGCTGCTCGCGCTGTGCCTGGCCCAGTGCGCCGTGGCGTGCCTGCTGTCGTGGCGGACGCGGCTGCCGCTGTCGTTCGTGTGGTCCACCCCCGGGGCCGCGCTCCTCGTCGCCGCGCAGGGGCGGACCGGGTCGATCGAGGCCGCCGTCGGGGCCTTCCTCCTGTGCGCCCTGCTCGTCGTCGTCACCGGCGCCTGGCCCGCGCTGGCCCGGCTCGTGCGGCGCGTCCCCACCCCCGTGGCCGGGGCGCTGCTGGCCGGGGTGCTGTTCCCCCTGTGCCTGGCCCCCGTCACCGCCGTCGGCGCCCGGCCCCTCGCGGCCGCGTGCGTCGTCCTCGTCTGGCTCGCGCTGCGCCGGCTGGCCCCCGCCGCCGCGGTGCCCGCCGCGATGGTCCTCGCCCTCGGGTTCACCGTCGCCGGGCTGCCCGGACCGGCCTCGCTGCCGTGGACCCCGCACCTGGTCCCCGTCGTCCCCGCCCTCGACCCCTTCGTCCTGGTCTCCCTCGGGGTCCCGCTGTACGTCGTGACCATGGCCGGGCAGAACATCCCCGGGTTCACCATCCTGGAGACCCTGGGCTACCGCGACGTCCCCACCGGCCGGGTCCTGCTCGGCGCGGGCCTGGGCAGCGGCGCCGCGGCCCTGTTCGGCGGGCACGCCGTGAACCTGTCCGCCCTGGCCGCCGGCATCATCGCCGGCCCCGGTGCCGGCCGCGACCCCTCCCGCCGCTGGATCGCGGCGCTCGCCGGCGGCGCGGGCTACCTGCTGCTGGGGCTGCTGGCCGCACCCATCGCCGCCCTCGTGGGGGACACCGACCCCGTCCTCGTCGAAGCCGTCGCCGGCCTGGCCCTGCTGGACTCCTTCGTCGGCGGCCTCGTCTCCGCGCTCGCCGACGCCGCCCACCGCCTCACCGCGGGCCTGACGTTCGCCGTGGTCGCCTCCGGCCTCACCTTCGCCGGCGTCGGCAGCGCGTTCTGGGGCCTGGTCGCCGGCCTGGCCGTCTTCGCGTGGACCTCCCGGCCCGCGGCACCCCTCACGGCACGGGGGTGAGGAGCTCCCCGCGGTCGTGGCGGACCGGCCCGGCACAGCCGCAGGAGGCGCGGTGCCGGAAGGTGGGGCGGATGCGTTCGCGGCGGGGGGCGGCGGGGGCCGTGCCGGCCAGGCGCTCGAGGATCATCGTGACGGCGCGGGTCGCCATCGCGGGCACGTCCTGGTGGATCGCGGTCAGGGGCGGGTCGACGAGGTCGGCCCACTCGGGGTCGTCGTAGCAGACGAGGGCGACGTCGTCCGGGATGCGCAGGCGCAGGGTCCGCAGGGCGCGCAGCGCCCCGACGGTCATGGAGTTGTTGCCCACGACGACGGCGGTGGGGTGGCCGGGGGAGGCGAACGCCGACAGGACGGCGGCCTCGGCCACGGGGGTCTCGCTGCGGCCGTCGAGCACCACGCCGTCCAGGCCCCGCTCGCGGACGACGCGGTGGAACCCGGCGGTGCGCTCGGACGTGGAGCTGAGCCCGGCCAGGCCGGCCACGAACGCCACGGACGTGTGCCCGGCGTCGGCGAGGTGGGCGGTGAGCAGGGCCGTCGCGTCGGTGTTCTCGGGCGCGACCTGGTCGAAGACGCAGTCGGCGAAGCGGTCCAGCAGGACGGTGGGGATCCCCGCGCGGGCCAGGAAGGGCAGGGCCTCGTCGACGGCGTGCACGGAGGGGGCCAGGAGCAGCCCGTCGACGCGGCGGTCGGCGAGCTCGTGGACGGCGCGCAGCTCCTGCGCGGGGTCGTCGTGGGTGTCGGCCAGGACGAGGGAGTAGCCGGCGCGCCGGGCGGTGGACTCGATGGAGGTCACCAGGTCGGCGAAGTGCGGGTTGGAGACGAACCGGCTGGCCAGGCCCAGGGTCGTCGTGGAGGAGCGGGCCAGAGACCGCGCCAGGGTGTTCTGCCGGTAGCCGGTGCGGGCGACCGCGTCGAGCACGGCCTCCCGGGTGGGTCCGCTGACGGTCCGGGTGCCGTTGAGCACGTGCGAGACCGTCGACGCGTTCACCCCCGCCAGCCGCGCCACGTCCGCCATCGTCACCACGGTCGTCAGCCTCCTCGCCTCCGCCGGAACCGGACCGTCACGGTCTCGCAACACCCCGGACAAGCGCTTGCGCAAGCGCTTGTCGTGATTCTAGGGTCCACACCCGGAGCAGATCCACCGTCGCGAGGGAGCGTCCTGATGTGCGATCCGAGGCACCACCACCCGCAGCGCCCGGTCCAGCACCCCCTGGTGGTCGTCGGCTACGAACCGGGCGACGAGCACGCCGTCCTCGAGGCGCTCGCCCAGGCCCGGCTGCGCCGCGGCGCCCTGACCGTCGTGGCCGCCGCGCCGCTGCCCGACGGCCTGCTGCTGCGCTGCCGCACCGCGCTGGGCGGTCTCGACGTGCGGCTGCCGCCGGAGGGCGCCGACCTCACCGAGGCCCTGCTCGACCTCGCCGAGCGCGAGCGCGCCGCGCTGCTCGTCGTGGGCCTGGCCCGCCGCGGCGTCGACGACCTCCTGGGCGGCCGCGCCCGCCTCGTCGTCCTCGACGCCCCCTGCCCCGTGCTGTCCGTGCCCGAGCCCGGCGGCGCCGGCCGCCCGGCACCCGCCGAAGCGGTCACAATGGGGGCGTGAGTGCACCCACGCTGACCGCCGCCCGGCCGCTGAGGATCGGCCCGCTCGTCTCCTCGACGCCCGTCGTCCTGGCGCCGATGGCCGGGATCACCAACTCCGCGTACCGCCGGCTGTGCCGCGAGCAGGGTGAGGGCTTCTACGTCAGCGAGATGATCACCTCGCGCGCCCTCGTCGAGCGCACCCCCGAGACCATGCGGCTCATCACCTTCGAACCCGACGAGTCCCCGCGCAGCCTGCAGCTCTACGGCGTCGACCCGCTCACCGTCGCCAAGGCCGTCGAGATGATCGTCGCCGAGGACCTCGCCGACCACGTCGACCTCAACTTCGGCTGCCCCGTCCCCAAGGTCACCCGCAAGGGCGGCGGGTCGGCGCTGCCGTGGAAGGCCGGGCTGTTCCGCGACATCGTCCGCGGCGCCGTGCGGGAGGCCGCCAAGGGCGGCGTCCCGCTGACCGTGAAGATGCGCAAGGGCATCGACGACGACCACCTGACCTACCTGCAGGCCGGCAAGGCCGCCGAGGAGGAGGGCGTCGCGGCCGTCGCGCTGCACGGCCGGACGGCCTCCCAGCACTACTCCGGCACGGCCGACTGGGACGCCATCGCGCGGCTGCGCGACACCGTCACCACGATCCCCGTCCTGGGCAACGGCGACGTCTGGAGCGCCGAGGACGCCCTGGAGATGGTGCGGCGCACCGGGGTCGACGGGGTGGTCGTGGGCCGCGGCTGCCTGGGCCGGCCCTGGCTGTTCGCCGACCTCGAAGCCGGTTTCGCGGGCCGCCCCGAGCGCGTCAAGCCGGGGCTGCGGGAGGTGACCCGCGTGCTGCGCCGGCACGCCGAGCTGCTGTGCGACTTCTACGAGGACGAGCTGCGCGGCTGCCGGGACATCCGCAAGCACGTCTCCTGGTACTTCAAGGGCTACGCCGTCGGCGGGGACATGCGCGCCAAGCTCGGTCTCGTCGACACCCTCGACGCCCTCGACGAGCTCATCGCCGACCTCGACCTCGACCAGCCCTACCCGGGGGAGGCCGCCGAGGGGGCCCGGGGCCGCGCCGGGTCGCCGCAGGCGAAGGTCGCCCTGCCCGAGGGCTGGCTCGAGAGCCAGGAGCTGACCGGCGTCGCCGCCGAGATGATCCGCCAGGCCGAGCTGTCGGTGTCCGGCGGATGAGCGGCGACGGCCCGGGCTACGCGGCGGCCGACGTCGCGCGCTGGGCGCCCGAACCGCCCAAGACGCACGCCCGCAGCGCGTTCATGCGCGACCGCGCCCGCGTCCTGCACTCCTCGGCGCTGCGGCGGCTGGCGGCCAAGACGCAGGTCGTCGGGCCGGGCACCGACGACTTCGTCCGCAACCGGCTGACCCACTCCCTCGAGGTCGCCCAGGTCGGCCGCGAGCTGGGCGCCGCGCTCGGCTGCGACCCCGACGTCGTCGACACCGCGTGCCTGGCGCACGACCTGGGGCACCCGCCGTTCGGGCACAACGGTGAGCGGGCGCTCGCCGAGGCCGCGGCGCACGTCGGCGGGTTCGAGGGCAACGCGCAGACGCTGCGGATCCTGACCCGGCTGGAACCGAAGTCGGTCGCCGCCGACGGCTCACCCGTCGGGCTGAACCTGACCCGCGCCAGCCTGGACGCCGCCACGAAGTACCCGTGGCTGCACGGCAAGGCGCCGCGCGCCACGTCCAAGTTCGGCGCCTACGCCGACGACGCCGACGTCTTCGCGTGGCTGCGCGACGGGGCCCCGGAGAACCGCCCGTGCGTCGAGGCGCAGGTCATGGACTTCGCCGACGACGTCGCGTACTCGGTCCACGACGTCGAGGACGCCGTCGTCGCGGGGCACGTGCGGCTGGACTGGTTGCAGCGGGCCGAGATCCGCGCCCGCGTGGCCGCCCAGGTCCGCGACTGGTACGTCGCTGACGCCTCCGACGAGGCCGTCGACGCCGCGCTGTGGCGGCTGTCCTCGTCCCGGTTCTGGGCCGCGGAGCAGCCGGGGGAGGTGTTCGGCGGCCGCCGCCACCTGGCGGCGCTGAAGGACATGACGTCCCAGCTCATCGGCCGGTTCGCCAACGCCGCCGAGCACGCGACCCGCGCGCGCCACGGCGACGGCCGGCTGACCCGGTACGCCGCCGACGTGGTGGTGCCCGAGGAGACGGCCCTGGAGGTCGCGGTGCTCAAGGGCGTCGCGGCGACGTTCGTCATGAGCGCCCAGGAGCGGCAGCCGTTCTACGCCCGCCAGCGCGAGCTGCTGCACGAGCTCGTGGCCGCCCTCGTCGAGCAGGGCCCGGACGTCCTGGAGCCGCCGTTCCGCGAGGACCACCACGACGCCGTCGACGACGCCGCCCGCCTGCGGGTCGTGGTGGACCAGGTGGCGTCGCTGACGGACGTGTCGGCGCTGGCCTGGCACGACCGGCTCACGGCCTGAGCCCGGGGCCGGGCCTCAGCGGGCCCGGCGCCGGGAGGAGATCACGCCCGTGTCGAAACCGGCCAGGTGCAGCCCGCCGTGGAAGCGGGCGTGCTCGATCTTCAGGCAGCGGTTCATGACGACCGTCACCCCGTGCTCGGCCCCGCGCCGGGCCACGGCCTCGTCGGCCAGGCCCAGCTGCATCCACATCACCGGCGAGCCGACGGCGATGACGTCGTCGAGGACGGCGTCCAGCTCGCTGGGGCGGCGGAACACGTCGACGAGGTCGGGGACCCCGGGCAGTGCCTCCAACGACGGGTAGCTGGGCCGGCCCAGAACCTCGGTCTCGTTGGGGTTGACGAACCACAGCTCGAAGTCGGAGTCGGCCAGCAGGTACGTCTCGACGAAGTACGAGGCGCGCGAGGGCTTGTTCGAGGCGCCCAGGATCGCGACGGTCTTCGTGCGGCGCAGGATCCGCAGCCGCTCACCGGCGCTGGGCGCGGTCCAGGACCCCGACGACCCCGACGCGGCGGGGGCGTCCTTGGAGCCGGTCGCGGCGGCGGCGTCGGCCGCGGCCTCCCGCAGGGCCTGCGGGGCGGCGACGCTGCCGGTGTCGAGGCTCGCGTCGGGGAGGTGCTGCTCGGTCACCGGTTCTCCTTCACGGCGGCGGACAGGGCCTGGTCCAGGTCCCACAGGACGTCCTCGACGTCCTCCAGACCCACGCTGATCCGGATGAGGTCCTCCGGCACCCCGGCCGAGGTCAGCTGCTCGGCCGACAGCTGCTGGTGCGTCGTGGAGGCCGGGTGCAGGACGAGCGTGCGGGCGTCGCCGATGTTCGCCAGGTGCGAGCAGAGCTGGACGCTGTCGATGAACCGCTCCCCGGCCGCGCGGCCGCCGACGACGCCGAAGGAGAACACCGCGCCGGGACCTTCGGGCAGGTACTTCTCCGCGCGCGCGTGGTGCGGGTGCGAGGGCAGCCCGGAGTAGCGCACCCAGGACACCCGCTCGTCGGCCTCCAGCCAGGCGGCGACCCTGCGGGCGTTGGCGACGTGCTCGCGCATCCGCTGCGGCAGCGTCTCGACGCCCATGAGCAGCAGGAACGCCGAGTGCGGCGACAGCGTCGCGCCGATGTCGCGCAGCTGCTCGCTGCGCAGCTTGGTGAGGAACCCGTACTCGGCGAAGTTCCCCCACCACGACAGCCCCCCGTAGGAGGCGACCGGTTCGGTCATCGCGGGGAACTTGCCGTTGTCCCACGGGAAGGTGCCGGCGTCGACGACGACGCCGCCCAGCGTCGTGCCGTGGCCGCCGAGGAACTTCGTCGCGGAGTGGATGACGATGTCCGCGCCGTGCTCGATGGGCCGGCACAGGTACGGGGTGGCCGTCGTGGCGTCGACGACGAGCGGGATCCCGGCCTCGTGGGCGACGTCGGCCAGCGCCCGGACGTCGGCGACCACCGTGGAGGGGTTGGCGACCAGCTCGGTGAAGACGAACCGCGTGCGGTCGGTGATGGCCGCGCGCACGGTCTCCGGCTCGGGGTCGACGAACACCGTGTCGACGCCGAAGCGGCGCAGCGTGACGTCGAGCTGGGTGACCGTCCCGCCGTAGAGGTTGTTCGAGGCGACGACGTGGTCCCCGGCGCCGGCCAGTGCGGCGAAGGTGAGGAACTCCGCGGACTGCCCGCTGGCGCAGGCCAGGGCCCCCAGACCGCCCTCGAGGGAGGCGACCCGCTCCTCCAGGGCGGCGACGGTGGGGTTGGAGATGCGCGAGTAGATGTTGCCGTACTTCTGCAGCGCGAAGAGGTTCGCGGCGTCGGCGGCGTCCTCGAAGACGAAGCTGGTCGTCTGGAAGATCGGGACCGCCCGCGCGCCCGTCGTCGGCTCCGGGACGGCCCCGGCGTGGACGGCGCGGGTGCGGAAGCCCCAGCTGCGGTCGGTGCTGCGCTCGCTGCTCTGCTCACTGCTCACGGGGCGATCCTGCCACCCGTCCGTGTCGGGCCCGGCGCCTACACTCCCCCCGTGGCCGGGCGCATCCATCCAGACGATCTGCTGACGGTCAAGGAGCGGGTGCGGCTCGACGAGGTCGTCGGGGAGCAGGTCACCCTCCGCTCGGGCGGCGTGGGCTCCTTCAAGGGCCTGTGCCCCTTCCACGACGAGCGCACGCCCAGCTTCACCGTCCGCCCCGCGACCGGTCGCTGGCGCTGCTTCGGCTGCGGGGAGTCCGGCGACGCCATCGAGTTCGTCATGAAGATCGACGGCCTGGGCTTCGCCGACGCCGTCGAGCGCCTGGCCCAGCGCGCCGGGGTCCAGCTGCGCTACGTCGACGACGGCGGCCGCACCGCCCAGCGCCCCGCGGGCACCGCCGGCCAGCGCCAGCGGCTGCTGGCCATGCACCAGGTCGCCGAGGAGTTCTACGCCCGCCAGCTGGAGGCCGACGGGCCGGCCGAGACCGCGCGGGCCTTCCTGGCCGCCCGCGGCTTCAGCCGCGAGGACGCCGCGCGCTTCGGGGTGGGTTTCGCCCCGGGCACCGGCGACGCGCTGCTGCGGCAGTTGCGCGCCAAGGGGTACGGCGAGGAGGAGCTGGTCACCTCCGGCCTGGCCGGGCAGGGCCAGCGCGGGCTGTACGACCGGTTCCGGGGCCGCCTCGTCTGGCCGATCCGCGACGTGTCCGGGCACACCGTCGCCTTCGGCGCGCGCCGGCTGTTCGACGACGACCGCATCGAGGCCAAGTACCTGAACTCGCCCGAGACGCCGGTCTACAAGAAGTCGCAGGCCCTGTACGGGCTGGACCTGGCCAAGCGGGAGATCGCCCGCACCAAGCGCGTCGTCGTCGTCGAGGGCTACACCGACGTCATGGCCTGCCACCTGTCCGGGGTCGGGACGGCCGTGGCGACGTGCGGGACGGCCTTCGGGGAGGACCACGCGCGGATCGTCCAGCGGATGCTGGGGGAGGCCGACGCCTCGGCCGAGGTCGTCTTCACCTTCGACGGCGACGCCGCCGGGCAGAAGGCCGCCATGAAGGCCTACGAGCTGGACCAGCGCTTCAGCGCCCAGACGTACGTCGCGGTCGCCCCCGGCGGGCAGGACCCGTGCGAGCTGCGCCTGTCGGCGGGGGAGACGGCGGTGGCCCAGCTCGTGGAGGGCCGGGTGCCGCTGTTCGAGTTCGCCATCCGCTCCACCATCGAGAGGTTCGACCTGGACTCCGAGGGCGGCCGGCTGGCGGCGCTGGACGCGGCCGCGCCCATCGTCGGGGCGATCCGCGACCGGGGCCTGCAGCAGCGCTACGCCATCAACCTGGACCGCTGGACGGGGTTCCTCGACGAGCGCTTCGTGCTGGACCGGGTGCGCCGCAGCGCCCAGGGCGGCTCCGGCGGCACCCCGCACCCGCGGGGACCGGCCCCGCGGGGTGCGGCCCAGCCGGCGCCGTCCCCGCGCCCGGCCGTGGACCTGTCCGACCCGGTGGCCCAGCTGGAGCGGCAGGTGCTGGCCTGCGCCCTGCAGGCGCCGTGGTCGGTGGCGGAGGTCTTCGACGCGCTGGGGGCCGACGCCTTCGGCGCCCCTGGCCACCGCGCCGTCCACGACGCGGTGGTGGCCGCCGGGGGGCCCGTGGAGGCGCCGCAGGGGCCGGCGTGGCTGGCCGCGGTCCTGGAGTACTCCGCGGGCCCGGTCGCGGCCCTGGTGGACGAGCTCGCGGCCAGCGACCTGCCCGTCTCCAGCGAGGAGGAGCTGGAGCGCTGGGCGCGTTCCCTGGTGGCCGCCCTCGCCGGGCAGGCCGCGACCCGCGCCGTCGCCGACGCCCGCCGCACCCTGATGCGGCTGGACCCCTCGGCGCAGGCCGCGGAGTACCAGGCGGCCTCAGCCGAGCTGTTCCGGCTGGAGCAGGCGCGCCGGACGTGGCAGGAACGGGCGCAGGGCGGGGCCTGAGCCCCGGTGCGCCCATGGGCGGTGGCACGGGGCGGTGGCACGGAGCGGCCCGGGGGGCTGGTACGGTTGGAGAGTCGTCACGGCGGGTCAACCACCGCGACGAGAAGTGGTCCCGCATAGCTCAATTGGCAGAGCAGCCGGCTGTTAACCGGCAGGTTGTTGGTTCGAGTCCAACTGCGGGAGCAGACGACGAGGGGCGCACCGGCTGGTGCGCCCCTCGTGCTTTCCGCCCCCGTCACCGTTTCCGCGCGCGCGTCGGCCGTGCCCGGCACACGATGAGTCAGTGCTCCTGCGCCTGCCCGGTACCTACCCCGCTCAAGGGGACACCCGCCTGCTGACCGACACCCTCGCCCGCCTCGGGTACGCCCGCGGCCGCTCGGTCCTCGACGTGTGCACCGGCGGTGGGGCGGTGGCGCTGGCCGCGGTCCGGGCCGGGGCCCGCAGGGTGACGGCCGTCGACCTGTCCCACCGCGCCGTGCTGACCGCGCGGGCCAACGCGCTGCTGGCCCGCGCCCGCGTGCGCGTGTGGCGCGGGGACCTGTTCGAGCCGGTCCAGGACGAGCGCTTCGACCTGGTCCTGGCCAACCCGCCCTACGTGCCGGCCGAGACCGACCGCCTGCCGCGGCACCACCCCGGCCGGTCCTGGGACGCCGGTGTCGACGGCCGTGCCCTGCTGGACCGGATCTGCGCCGGGGCGCACCGGGTGCTGGTCCCCGGGGGGCGGCTGCTGCTGGTGCAGTCCACGCTGTCCGGCGAGGAGGCGACGCTGAGCCACCTGCGGTCCCGCGGCATGACCGCGGCCGTGGCGGCCCGGGCCCCGGAGCCGTTCGGGCCCGTGATGAGCGCCCGCGCGGAGCTGCTGCGGTCCCGGGGGCTGCTGCGGGCCGATCAGGAGCACGAGGAGCTGGTCGTGGTCGAGGCCCGGCTGCCCGTCCCCAGCGGTGCGGCGGCGCGGGGGTTCGGTCGTGTCGTCTGAGCCCGTGCACCCCGAGCGCCCCGACGAGCCCGCCCAGCGGCTCGTCGTCACCGGCGACGGCCCCTACCTGGTGGAGGGGCCGCTGGAGGTCGTGCTGCCCGACGGCCGCCGTGTCGTCTCCGAGCGGCCTGTGACCGCGGTGTGCGCGTGCCGCCGCAGCCAGATCTTCCCCTGGTGCGACACCAGCCACCGCCGGCGCCGCCGCCCCGCCCCCTCGCCCAGCCCCTCGTCCAGCCCCGCGTCCAGCCCGGAGGAGACCCCGTGACCGACACCCTCGCCGACGTGCTGCCCCTGAGCGCGGACGGCCCCGCCCTGCCCCGGCCGCGCGGCCCCCTCAGCGCCGCGGTGCTGACGCGCCTGCGCGGCGGCGCGCTGCCCGCCGTGGACGTCGCGGGCGCCGACCCCTGGGGCGAGGACCTGCAGCTGGCGCTGTACACCTGCTACGAGCTGCACTACCGGGGTTTCGCGGGGGTCGAGGACGACCTGGAGTGGGACCCCGCCCTGCTGGCGCTGCGGGGGGAGCTGGAGGCGCCGTTCCTGGCCGCGCTCCGGTCGGTCGTCGCCGGCGGTGACGACCTGGACGGCGAGGTGGCGAACCTGCTGGTCGCCGACGACGGCGCCGGGGGCGTCTCGCACCACCTGCGCGAGCAGGGGGAGCGGTGGCAGTTCCGCGAGTACATCGCGCTGCGCTCGGTCTACCACCTCAAGGAGGCCGACCCGCAGGCCTGGGTCATCCCGCGCCTGGACGGGGCCGCCAAGGCGGCGCTGGTCACCGTCGAGCACGACGAGTACGGCGCGGGCCGCGGTGAACGCATGCACGCCAGGCTGTTCGCCGACATGATGCTCGAGCTCGGGCTCACCGACGCCTACGGCGCCTACCTCGACCAGGCGCCCGCGGCCGTCCTCGCCGAGGTGAACCTCATGTCGCTGTTCGGGCTGCACCGCAGCCTGCGCGGGGCGCTGGTCGGTCAGTTCGCCGTCGTGGAGCTGACGTCCTCGCCGGGGTCGAAGCGGCTCGTCGACGCCGCGCAGCGGCTGGGCTGCGGGCCGGCCACCGAGCACTTCTACGCCGAGCACGTCGAGGCCGACGCCGTGCACGAGCAGGTGGTGCGGCACGGGATCATCGCGCCGCTGGTGGCGCAGGACCCGGCGATGGCCGCCGACGTCGTCTTCGGCGTCCAGGCGGCGCTCGCGCTCGACGAACGGCTCGGGCAGCACCTGCTGGCCTCGTGGGCGCAGGGCCGGTCGGCCCTCGTCGGGGCTCCGCCGGCGGCCTGACCGGGGGCCCCGGGCGGGTACCCTCGGCGCTGCGGGGGGACCGTCCCGCGCAGCGGGGCGGTAGCTCAGTCGGTCAGAGCAGGGGACTCATAATCCCTCGGTCGTGGGTTCGAGCCCCACCCGCCCCACCGTCAGTGCGACGCCCTGGCCCGCAGCACGTTCAGCATCCGGCCGCGCGGGGTGCGGGGACGGGTGGGCAGCACCGCGACCGAGGCGTTGGCACGACGGGGCGCGTCGGCCGGGCGCGGGGCGCCGTGGTCGGCGAGGCGGTCGTTCGGGGCGAGTGCTGCGGCCATCGGGGGAGAACCTCTCGGGTGGTGCGCTGGGTGCGGCGGAGCCGGTGGGTGACGTGTAGGAGGTCGGGCGGCGGGGGCCGTGACGACAGCGCCTGTCCGGGTGACCCCCGCGTGCCGCAGCGCGTCAGCGCCCCAGCGCCAGGCCCATCGCCGCCAGCACCTGCGGCAGCCGCGGGGCACCGGCCGCGCGGAACACCTCGCGGCCGGCGTCGTCGCGCACGATGACGGTCGGGGTGCTGGTGATCCGTTCCGCCGCAGCGCGTTCGACGTCGTCGGCGACGTCGGTCTCACGGACCCGCGCGGCCGGGACCAGGCGCGCCGCCTCCTGCACGACGCGGCGCGCGGTGCGGCACGGGGCGCAGAAGGCGGACGTGTACAGCTCCAGGGTCACGTGGGGGGAACGCCCCGCGGGCCCGGGCCCTTCCCTACCGCGCGTCGCGCAGCACCTCACCGGGCTGGACGAGCCCGGCGGAGAACGCGAGCACGACGGCCTGGACGCGGTCGCGCGAGCGGGTCTTGGCCAGCACCCGCCCGACGTGGGTCTTCACGGTGGCCTCGGAGACGACGAACCGCTCGGCGATCTCGCCGTTGGTCAGGCCGTGCGCCATGCACTCCAGGACCTCCAGCTCGCGCGGGGTGAGGTCGGTGGGCAGGCCCTGCGGGGCGTTCGCGGGCGTGGCCGCCCCGGCGCGCAGCAGCGGGCCGACGTGCTGCAGGAGCCGGCGGGTGGAACTGGCCGCGATGACGGCGTCGCCGGAGTGGACCGTGCGGATCGCGGTGAGCAGCTCCTCCGGCGGCGCGTCCTTGAGCAGGAAACCGCTGGCCCCGGCGCCGATCGCGGACACCACGTACTCGTCGAGGTCGAAGGTCGTGAGCACGACGACCTTGGGGGCCGCCTCGCCGAGGGAGGTGGTGAGCCGCCGCGTCGCCTCGATGCCGTCCAGGCCCGGCATGCGGACGTCCATGAGGACGACGTCGGCGGGGGTCGCCGTCACGACCCGCACGGCGTCGGCGCCGTCGGAGGCCTCGGCCACGACCGTGAGGTCCGGCTGGGAGTCGATGACCATCCGGAAACCGGCCCGGACGAGCTGCTGGTCGTCGGCGAGGACCACGCGGATCCCCTTCTCGCTCACGTTCTCGCTCACGTCAGGAACTGTAGGGAAGCGTCGCGCGCACGGAGAAACCCCCGCCGGGGCGCGGCCCGGTGGTCACCGAGCCGCCGTGCAGCCGCGCCCGCTCGGCCATGCCCACCAGTCCCTGCCCGCCCGGGCTCGGCTCGACCATCGACGCCGCGCCGCGGCCGTCGTCCTCGACGCTGAGCCGCAGCGCGTCGGGGTCCCAGCGCACCAGCACCTGCGCGCGGGCGCGGGGCCCGGCGTGCTTGAGGACGTTCGTCAGCGACTCCTGCACGATCCGGTAGGCGGCCAGGCCGATGGCCGGCGGCAGTGGCCGGGCCCGGCCGCTCACCTCGGCGTCGACCTCCAGGCCGCTGGCCCGGACCTGCTCGACGAGGTCGCCGATCCGGCCGGCGTCCGGCTGCGGGGCGCGCTCGTCGCCGGGGCCCTGGCGCAGCACGCCGAGCAGGTTCCGCATGTCCGCCAGGGCCTGCCGGCCGGTGCCGGAGATCGTCTCCAGGACCTGCACGGCGACCGCCGGGTCGGCCGTCGCGGCGTACCGGCCCCCGTCGGCCTGGGCGATGATCACCGACAGGGAGTGCGCCACGACGTCGTGCACCTCCCGGGCGATGCGCTGGCGCTCGGCCGTCGCCGCCAGCCGCGACTCGTTCTCCCGCTCGTTCTCCAGCAGCCGCGCGCGCTCGACGAGGGCGGTCTCGTTCTGCCGCTGCGCGCGCCGCAGGCTGCCCAGGGACCAGCTGGCCAGGACGGAGAAGCCGATGAGGGCCGAGAGCAGGACGACGACCCCGAGGCCGCTGGGGAAGTAGCGCACGGCGCAGACCACCGCCCCGGCCAGGCCCAGCAGCAGCCCCCCGCGCGAGGCCCACGGCCTGGCGTACCCGGCCAGGGCGTACACCGACGCCAGGACGGCGACGTTGCCGTAGGACGGCACGGGCAGGGCGAGCTGGGCGAGGCCGAAGCAGGCGACGAGGCCACCGCTGACCTCGGGGAACCGGCGCCGCACGGCCAGCGGCAGGGTCATGCCCAGCGCGACGAGGCCGGCGAGGAACCCGCTGGTGACGGTGAGGCTGCCCAGCCAGGTGACCGCGGCCAGGGCGAGCGCCAGGAGCGCGTCGATGAGGACGCCGTTGGCCCGCGTCCAGGCCACGACGCGGTCGAAGACGTTCCGCCCGGCGTCCCGCCCCGCGCGCTCCCCGACGTCCAGCCCTCGCACCCGCCCAGCCTAGGAGGCGCCCGGGGTGCCGTCGTCGGCCCGCGGGACGACTCCCCGGGTCAGACCCGGGGGGACGGGGACCCGTCGTGCGGTCCGGATGCTGAGACCGGGTGACCGCATGTTGGACACCCCGTCGCCACGGTCCAGTACCCTCGCGCGCATGGCGGACACCTTGCGACTGGCAGTCATCCCCGGCGACGGCATCGGCCAGGAGGTGACGGCCGAGGCGCTGAAGGTCCTGACCGCGGTGCTCGGCGCGCAGGGCGAGCAGGTCGCGACCACCGAGTACGACCTCGGGGCCCGCCTCTACCACCGGACGGGGGAGACGCTGCCCGACAGCGTCCTGGAGGAGGTCCGCGGGCACGACGCGATCCTGCTCGGCGCGGTCGGGGACCCCAGCGTGCCCAGCGGCGTCCTCGAGCGCGGGCTGCTGCTGAAGCTGCGCTTCGCCCTGGACCACTACGTGAACCTGCGGCCCTCCAAGCTGTACCCGGGGGTCGCCACGCCGCTGGGCCAGCCCGGCGAGATCGACTTCGTCGTCGTGCGCGAGGGCACCGAGGGGCCCTACGTCGGCAACGGCGGTGCCCTGCGCGTGGGGACCCCGCACGAGATCGCCACCGAGGTCAGCGTCAACACCGCGTTCGGCGTCGAGCGCGTCGTGCGCGACGCCTTCGCCCGCGCCGCCGCCCGCCCGCGCCGGAAGCTGACCCTGGTGCACAAGCACAACGTGCTCGTGCACGCCGGGCACCTGTGGCGCCGCACGGTCGAGGCCGTGCACGCCGAGTTCCCCGACGTGAGCGTCGACTACCTGCACGTCGACGCCGCGACGATCTTCCTGGTCACCGACCCCGCGCGCTTCGACGTGATCGTCACCGACAACCTCTTCGGCGACATCCTCACCGACCTGGCCGCGGCCGTGACCGGCGGCATCGGCCTGGCCGCCTCCGGCAACGTCAACCCCGACCGGACCGCGCCGAGCATGTTCGAGCCCGTCCACGGCTCGGCCCCCGACATCGCCGGGCAGCAGCTGGCCGACCCGACGGCCGCGGTCCTGTCGGTCTCGCTGATGCTGGAGCACCTGGGCCGCACCGGGGCCGCCGCCCGCGTCGACGCCGCCGTCACCGCCGACCTGGCCCGCCGCGCCGCCGGGGAGGTCGGCGGCCGCTCCACGGCCGCCGTCGGGGACGCGCTGGCCGCCGCCGCCGTCGCCTGACGGCGGGGTACCGTCGGACCACCGCCGCACCGCGCCGAACCGCGCAGAACACCGCCGAAGACCGCCCACCGCACCACCGGCCAGATCCCGAGGAGCCCTCCATGACCGCCACGCCGACCGCTGGGTTGACGTTCCCCGTCACGCCGTCGGCCGTGCCGGTCTCCGAGGAGTGCCGGGCCGAGATCCTGGCCGCCCCCGGGTTCGGCAAGCACTTCACCGACCACATGGCGGTGGCGACGTGGACGGTCGACGCCGGCTGGCACGACGCGGCCGTCGTCCCCTACGGGCCGCTGCAGCTGGACCCGGCCGCGGCCGTCCTGCACTACGCGCAGGAGGTCTTCGAGGGGCTGAAGGCCTACCGGCACGCCGACGGGTCGGTCTGGACGTTCCGCCCCGAGGCCAACGCGGCCCGGATGGCGCGCTCGGCCCGGCGCCTGGCCCTGCCCGAGGTCGACGAGGCGACGTTCCTGGAGGCGATCACCCAGCTCATCCGCGCCGACGAGGCGTGGGTGCCGACCGGGGGCGAGAGCTCGCTGTACCTGCGCCCGTTCATGGTCGCCACCGAGGCGTTCCTGGGGGTCCGCGCCGCGCGCGAGGTGAAGTTCCTCGTCATCGCCTCCCCGGCGGGCTCGTACTTCCCCGGCGGGGTGAAACCCGTCTCGATCTGGCTGTCGCAGAACTACACCCGCGCGGCCTTCGGCGGCACCGGATCGGCCAAGTGCGGGGGCAACTACGCCGCCAGCCTGGTCGCCCAGACCGAGGCCGCCGAGCACGGTTGCGACCAGGTCTGCTTCCTCGACGCCGGCGAGCGCAAGTACGTCGAGGAGCTCGGCGGGATGAACCTCTACTTCGTCCACGACGACGGCTCGATCGTCACCCCCGAGCTGACCGGCACCATCCTCGAGGGCATCACGCGCGACTCGATCGTGCAGCTGGCCAAGGACCTCGGGCACGAGGTGAGCGAGCGCCGCGTCAGCATCGACGAGTGGCGCGAGGGCGTCGCCTCCGGGCGCATCACCGAGGTCTTCGCCTGCGGGACGGCCGCCGCGGTGACCCCCGTCGGCAGGCTCGTCTCCGCCGACGGGGAACTGGTGCACGGCGGCGGGGCCGCCGGCGAGGTCACGATGGCGATCCGCGGCAAGCTGCTGGACCTGCAGTACGGCCGCGCCGAGGACACCCACGGCTGGCTGCGCCGGATCGTCTGAGCCGGTCCCCGCGGGACGGGCGGGGTCACGCGCTCACTAGGGTGAGCGCATGCGCATCGCCAGGTTCACGTCCGGTGGCTCCGACCCGCGGTTCGGCGTCGTGGAGGGCGCACCGGGCGAGGAGGAGATCCTCGTCGTCACCGGCGACCCGCTGTTCACCCCGCTGAACCCGACCGGTGAGCGCGTGCCGCTCGTCGACGCCCGCCTCCTGGCGCCCGTCATCCCGCGCTCGAAGGTCCTGGGCATCGGCCGCAACTACGCCGCGCACGCGGCGGAGCTGGGCAACGAGGTCCCCGACGAGCCCCTCGTGTTCACGGTGCCGAACACCTCCGTCGCCGGCCCGGGGGACCCGCTGGTCATCCCGGCCTGGGCGGGGGAGGAGCTGCACTACGAGGGCGAGCTGGCGATCGTCATCCGGCGCATCTGCAAGGACGTCCCCGAGGAGCGCGTCGAGGAGGTCGTGTACGGGTACACGATCGCCAACGACATCACCGCCCGGGCGCTGCAGCAGAGCGACAAGCAGTGGTGGCGGGCCAAGGGGGCCGACGGGTTCACCCCGCTGGGGCCGTGGATCGAGACCGAGCTGGACCCCTCGGACGTGCGGATCGAGACGCGGCGGGTGACCGGCGACGACGTCGAGGTCGTCCAGGACGGCCGGACCTCGCTCATGATCCACGACGTCCCCTCCATCGTGGCCCACGTCTCCTCGGCCATGACCCTGCTGCCCGGGGACGTCATCATGACCGGCACCCCGGCGGGCGTGGGTCCCGTGCGCCCGGGCCAGCGCGTGGAGGTGGAGGTCGAGGGCATCGGCGTCCTGTCCACGCCGTTCACCGCACCCGAATAGGCTGGGCGGGCCATGACTGAGATCCCCGCGCCCGCCCCGTCCGACCCGGCCGCCGCCCCCTCGCCGGTCCGCGTCCGCTTCTGCCCCTCGCCGACCGGGACCCCGCACGTCGGGCTCATCCGGACCGCGCTGTTCAACTGGGCGTACGCCCGGCACACGGGCGGCAAGCTCGTGTTCCGCATCGAGGACACCGACGCGGCGCGCGACTCCGAGGAGAGCTACGCCCAGATCCTCGACGCCCTGGGCTGGCTCGGCCTGGACTGGGACGAGGGGATCGGCGTCGGCGGCCCGCACGAGCCGTACCGGCAGTCCCAGCGCCGTGCGCTGTACGACGACGTGGTGCAGCGGCTGCTGGCCGCCGGGCACCTGTACGAGTCGTTCTCCACGGCCGAGGAGATCGAGGCCCGGCACGAGGCCGCGGGCCGTCCCAAGGTCCTGGGCTACGACGGCTTCGACCGGGACCTGACCCCCGAGCAGGTCGCCGCGTTCAAGGCCGAGGGCCGTCAGCCCACGCTGCGGCTGCGGCTGCCCGAGGGGCGCGACTACTCCTTCGACGACCTGGTGCGCGGGCGCATCGAGTTCAAGGCCGGTTCCTTCCCCGACCCGGTCCTGGTGCGCGCCAACGGCGACCCGCTGTACACGCTCGTCAACCCCGTCGACGACGCGCTGATGGGGATCACCCACGTCCTGCGCGGGGAGGACCTGCTGTCCTCCACGCCGCGGCAGGTCGCGCTGTACGAGGCGCTGGTCGACATCGGCGTGGCGCAGGCCGTCCCGCGCTTCGGCCACCTGCCCTACGTCATGGGGGAGGGCAACAAGAAGCTGTCCAAGCGCGACCCCGAGTCGAACCTGTTCCACCACCGCGACCGGGGGTTCATCCGCGAGGGGCTGCTGAACTACCTGGCCCTGCTGGGCTGGGGGATCGCCGACGACCGCGACCTGTTCAGCGTCGAGGAGATGGTCGCGGCGTTCGACGTGGCGGACGTCAACGCCTCGCCGGCGCGGTTCGACGTCGCCAAGGCCGAGGCGATCAACGCCGCGCACCTGCGCCTGCTGGCCCCGGAGGACTTCCGCGCCCGGCTCGTGCCGTACCTGCAGGCGGGGGGCGTGCTGCCCGCCGAGCCGGACGCCGGCCAGCTCGACCGGCTGGCCGCGGCGGCCCCGCTGGTGCAGGAGCGCATGACCCTGCTCGGGCAGGCCCCGGGGATGCTGGGCTTCCTCTTCGCCGCCGACGAGGACGTGGTGCTGGAGGAGGACGCCCTCAAGGCGCTGCGCCCGGAGGCGGCCGACGTCCTGGACGCCTCGCTCGCGGCGCTGCAGGCCCTGCCGGCGTGGACCACCGCGGACCTGGAGGCGGCCCTGCGCGCGGCCGTCGTGGACGGTCTGGGGGTCAAGCCGAAGTTCGCCTTCGCGCCGCTGCGGACGGCCGTCACGGGCCGGCGCGTCTCGCCGCCGCTGTTCGAGTCGATGGAGATCCTGGGCCGGGAGTCCTCGCTGGCGCGGCTGCGCCGCCTGCGCGCGACCCTCTGACGGTGCCCGCGGTCACGTCGCCCCACGGGGCGACGTGACCGCCCGCGCGGCCTCAGGTCCGCGGCCGGGGAGCCGATTTGGGAAGCAGGCGCGGCACCCGTTAGAGTTCATCTCGTTCGGGCGGTCCGCCGGCCGGGCAAGTCACCATGGGGTATGGTGTAATTGGCAGCACGACTGATTCTGGTTCAGTTAGTCTAGGTTCGAGTCCTGGTACCCCAGCGCTTGTACTGCAAGCTAGGGCCCCGTTGTGTAGCGGCCTAGCACGCCGCCCTCTCACGGCGGTAGCGCGGGTTCGAATCCCGTCGGGGCTACAGACGAGGCCCCCGGTCACCTGACCGGGGGCCTCTTCCTTTGCCCGCCCTCAGGTCGCCGGGGTCAGGGCCGCGCTGAAGGCCGCCGCCGTCGACAGCACCGCGTCGGCGTGCCGGCGCCCCGGGTGCCGCCCGAAGCGCTCGGCGGGGCCGGACACCGACACCGCCGCCAGGACGCGCCCGGACGGGCCGCGCACGGGGGCGCTCACCGAGGCCACGCCCGCCTCCCGCTCACCGCTGGAGTGGGCCCAGCCGCGCCGCCGCACCCCCGACAGGACGCCGGCGTCGAAGCGGGAGCCGATGAGCTCCACCGACAGCCGCTCCGGGTCGTCCCAGGCGAGCAGGACCTGCGCGGCCGACCCGGCGTGCATGGTCATGGACGAGCCGACGGGGACGGTGTCGCGCAGCCCGTGCAGCCGCTCGGCGGCGGCGATGCAGACGCGGTGCTCGCCGTGCCGGCGGTACAGCTGCGCGCTCTCGCCCGTGGCGTCGCGCAGCGCCGTCAGCAGGGGTCCGGCGACGGCCACGAGGCGGTCCTCGCCCGCGGCGGCCGCGAGCTCGGCGTGCCGGGCGCCGAGCACGAACCGGCCCCGCAGGTCCCGGCTGACGAGCCGGTGGTGCTCCAGGGCGACCGCGAGGCGGTGGGCCGTGGGGCGGGCCAGGCCCGTGGTCGTCACCAGCTGGGCCAGGCTCGCGGGCCCGGCCTCGAGGGCGTCCAGGACCAGCACGGCCTTGTCCAGGACGCCGACTCCGCTACTCTTGTCCACGAAGCGATACTGGCGTCTCAAATCGTGAGACGCAAGAGGGGAGCCGAGCATGGGCCGCACGCTGGCGCAGAAGGTCTGGGACGACCACGTCGTCCGGCGGGGTGAGGACGGGGAACCGGACCTGCTCTACATCGACCTGCACCTCGTCCACGAGGTGACGAGCCCGCAGGCCTTCGACGGGCTGCGGATGGCCGGGCGCCCCGTGCGCCGGCTCGACCTCACCATCGCGACCGAGGACCACAACACCCCCACCGCGGACATCGACCGGCCCCTGTCGCTGCTGGAGGACAAGACCTCCGCCAAGCAGCTGCAGACGCTGCGTGAGAACTGCACCGAGTTCGGTGTCCGCCTGCACCCCCTCGGCGACGCCGAGCAGGGCATCGTGCACGTCGTGGGCCCCCAGCTCGGGCTGACCCAGCCGGGCATGACGGTCGTGTGCGGGGACTCCCACACCTCCACCCACGGCGCCTTCGGCTCCCTGGGCATGGGCATCGGCACCAGCGAGGTCGAGCACGTCATGGCGACCCAGACCCTGCCGCTCAAACCCTTCAAGACCATGGCGATCACCGTGGACGGGCAGCTCAAGCCCGGCACCACCGCCAAGGACATCATCCTCGCCGTGATCGCCGAGATCGGCACCGGCGGCGGCCAGGGCTACGTCCTGGAGTACCGCGGGGAGGCCATCCGCAGCCTGTCGATGGAGGGCCGGATGACGATCTGCAACATGTCGATCGAAGCCGGTGCCCGCGCGGGCATGGTCGCCCCCGACGACACCACGTTCGAGTACCTCAAGGGCCGCCCGCACGCCCCGCAGGGCGAGGACTGGGACGCCGCCGTGGCCTACTGGCGCACCCTGGCCTCCGACGACGACGCCGAGTTCGACGCCGAGGTCGTCCTCGACGGCGCCTCGCTCGAACCCTTCGTCACCTGGGGCACCAACCCCGGCCAGGGCGTCCCGCTGTCGGGCTCGGTGCCCGTGCCCGAGCGGATCGGCGACGACGGGGTCCGCCAGGGCGTCGAGCGCGCCCTGGAGTACATGGGCCTGGAGGGCGGCACGAGGATGCGCGACATCGCCGTGGACACCGTGTTCCTCGGCTCGTGCACCAACAGCCGCATCGAGGACCTGCGCGCCGCCGCGGACGTCGTGCGCGGGCGCAGGAAGGCCGACTCGGTCCGCATGATGGTCGTCCCCGGGTCGGCCAAGGTCCGGCTGCAGGCCGAGGCCGAGGGCCTGGACACCGTCTTCAAGGAGTTCGGCGCCGACTGGCGGTTCGCGGGGTGCTCCATGTGCCTGGGCATGAACCCCGACCAGCTCGCGCCGGGGGAGCGCTGCGCCTCCACCTCCAACCGCAACTTCGAGGGCCGGCAGGGCAAGGGGGGCCGCACGCACCTGGTCTCCCCGCTCGTCGCGGCCGCCACGGCCGTGCGCGGGACGCTCAGTTCCCCCGCCGACCTCGAACCCGTGAACGCCTGAGAGGGGACCGACCGTGGAGAAGTTCACCGTCCACCGCGGTGTCGGCGTGCCGTTGCGCCGCACCGACGTCGACACCGACCAGATCATCCCCGCCGTCTACCTCAAGCGGGTCACCAAGACCGGCTTCGAGGACGCGCTGTTCGCCGGCTGGCGCAACGACCCGGGCTTCGTGCTGAACCAGGAGCCCTACCGGCCCGGGTCCGTCCTCGTGGCGGGCCGGGACTTCGGCACCGGCTCCAGCCGTGAGCACGCCGTGTGGGCGCTGCGCGACTACGGGTTCCGGGCCGTCCTGGCGCCCCGTTTCGCCGACATCTTCCGCGGCAACTCCGGCAAGCAGGGGCTGCTGGCGGCCGTCGTCGAGCAGAGCGACATCGACCTCATCTGGAAGGCGCTGGAGGCGCACCCCGGCACCGAGGTGACGGTCGACCTCGTCGAGCGAGTCGTCCAGGTCGACGACTTCACCGCACCCTTCGAGGTCGACGACTACGTCCGCTGGCGGCTCATGGAGGGGCTGGACGACATCAGCCTCACCCTGCGCCACGCCGACGCCATCGCCGACTTCGAGGCGCGCCGGCCCTCGTTCAAGCCGACGACGACCCCGCTGGCCCCCACCGCCTGAGGCTCCCGCGACGGCCCCGGTACCCGCTGCCCCGCAGCGGGACCGGGGCCGTCGTGCGTCCGGGTGCGTTGCGGCGCAACGCTTCCGGCGCTGGTGTGCCGCGGCCGCGGGCAGCGGCGGGGGCCCGCCGGAAGGCCCTGCGGCGCAAGCCGACGACGGCCGCCGGCGACGAGGTGTGCTGCGCCGCAACGACTCGCCGCCACGCAGGTGGTGGACTCCGGTGATCGACGGTCGTACCGTTTCCCCGTCGGGCTCCTGCTCGGCCCTGCGCGACCCGTTGCGCGAGGAGATGTTCGGTCCGCACGACGTCCGGTACCCAGGAGGAGCCCCCGTGAACAAGGCAGAGATGGTCGAGGCGCTCGAAGCGCAGCTCGGCGGTCGCAAGCAGGCGGTGACCGCCGTCGAGGCGATCGTCGAGCTCATCACCCTGACCGTCGCCAAGGGTGACAAGGTCGCCATCAGCGGCTTCGGCACGTTCGAGAAGCAGGCCCGCAACGCCCGCACCGGCCGCAACCCGCGCACCGGCGAAGCGGTGAAGATCAAGAAGACGTCCGTGCCGCGCTTCCGCCCCGGCACGGCCTTCAAGGAGGTCGTCTCCGACACCAAGGCGCTGCGGGCGTTCCAGGCCGCGGCCAAGGAGCGGGCGGGCTCGACCGGCGCCGCGCCGGCGACCGCGTCGACGGCCACCGCCAAGAAGACCACCGCGACGGCGAAGAAGGCCGCCCCCGCGACCCGCACCGCCGCCCCGGCCGCCCGCACCGCGACCGCGGCCAAGAAGACCGCGCCGGCCGCCCGCACGGCCACCACGGCCAAGAAGGCCGCCCCGGCCAAGACCGCCCCGGCCAAGACCGCGGCGACCACCCGCCGGGTCGCCAAGAAGGCCTGAGGTTCCGCACGACGACGGCCCCCGTCCCCGCTCGCGCGGGGACGGGGGCCGTCGTCGTGGGTGGAGCGGGGTCAGTCCTTGAACGTCTCGATCTGCGCGCCCAGGGGCGTCAGGCGCTCGGCGAGCTGCTCGTACCCGCGGGCGATGATGTCGACGTTGCGCAGCACCGACGTGCCCTTGGCCGCGAGCATCGCCAGCAGCACCACGACGGCCGGGCGCAGCGCCGGCGGGCACAGCACCTCCGCGCCGGACCAGCGCGTGGGCCCCTCGACCAGCACCCGGTGGGGGTCGAGGAGCTTGACGCGCGCGCCCAGGCGGTTCAGCTCGGTCAGGTAGATCGCCCGGTTGTCGTAGACCCAGTCGTGGACCGTGGTCGAACCCTCCGCGCTCGCCGCGATGACGGCGAAGAACGGCAGGTTGTCGATGTTCAGCCCCGGGAACGGCATCGGGTGGATCTTGTCGATGGGGGCCTTGAGCTCGGAGGGGTGGACCGTGATGTCGACCAGCCGGGTGCGGCCGTTGGCCGCGGTGTACTCCGGCGACAGGTCGTACTTCAGGCCCATCTCCTCCAGGATCGCCAGCTCGATCTCGAGGAACTCGATCGGGGCGCGCGTCACGGTGAGCTCGGAGTGGGTGATGATCGCCGCGGTCAGCAGGCTCATGGCCTCGACCGGGTCCTCCGAGGGGGCGTAGTCGACGTCGACGGAGATGTCCGGGACGCCGTGCACCACCAGGGTCGTCGTGCCGATGCCCTCGATGCGGACCCCGAGCAGCTCCAGGAAGAAGCACAGGTCCTGGACCATGTAGTTGGGGCTGGCGTTGCGGATCGTCGTGACGCCGTCCATGCGGGCCGCGGCCATGAGGGCGTTCTCGGTGACGGTGTCCCCGCGCTCGGTCAGCACGATCGGGCGCTGCGGGCTCACCGAGCGGTCCACGCTCGCGTGGTAGAAGCCCGTGGTCGCGGTGACCTGCAGCCCGAAGGGGCGCAGGGCGACCATGTGCGGTTCCACGGTGCGGGTGCCGAGGTCGCAGCCGCCGGCGTAGGGGAGGGCGAACTCCTCGTACCGGTGCAGCAGCGGGCCCAGCATCATGATGATCGAGCGCGTGCGGCGGGCGGTCTCGCCGTCCATCGCGTCCAGGTCGAGGTCGTTCGGCACGTCGAGGACGAGGTCGGCCTCGTTGATCCACTCGTACTGCACGCCGATGCTGCCCAGGACGTCGAGGATGCGGTGGATCTCGAGGATGCGGGCCACGCCCCGCAGCGTCGTGCGGCCCTTGTTCAGCAGCGCGGCGCACAGCAGGGCCACGCCGGCGTTCTTGCTGGACTTGACCGCGATGCTGCCGGACAGCTTGACGCCGCCGTGCACGCGCAGGTGGGTCGGGCCGGGGCGGCCGATGGAGACGATGTCGTCCTGCAGGGCGTGCCCGACGCGCTGCAGCATGTCGATCGACACGTTCTGCTGCCCCTGCTCCATGCGGTGCACTGCGCTCTGGGACGTGCCCAGCCGCTCCGCGAGCTGGACCTGGGTGAGGCCGCGGTGCTTGCGGGCGTCGCGGATGAGGGCGCCGATCTGCGACAAGTGGTCGCCGGTCGGCGTCATCTGCTCGGTGGAGACTGCCATGCGGGCCACGTTATCTCATGGATGAGATATTGCCCGTCAAGGGCTCGTGCCGGGCGTGTCACCCGCTCGTCAGCGTGCCACACGCCCGGCTTGTTCCCGCTCGCTCAGCCCAGCGTGTCGAGCGCCTGCCGCAGGTCCCGCCACAGGTCCTCGACGTCCTCGACCCCGACCGACAGCCGCAGCAGGTCCTCGGGGACCACGCGCGGCTCACCGGCGTGCCGGCGGCGCCGCTCGACCAGCGACTCCACCCCGCCCAGGCTCGTGGCCGGCACCCACAACCGCACGGCGTCCACGACGGCGTCCGCACCGGCCGCGCCGCCGGTCACCTCGATGGACACCAGCGCGCCGAAACCGCTCATCTGCTCCTTCGCCAGCGCGTGACCGGGGTCGCCCGGCAGCGAGGGGTGGCGCACCCGCGTCACCGCCGGGTGCTCCTGCAGGCGCCGCGCCAGGTCCGCCGCGTTGGCCTGGGCGCGCTCCAGGCGCAGCGGCAGGGTCCGCAGCCCCCGCAGGGCCAGGAACGCCTCCAGCGGGCCGGGGATGGCCCCGTGCAGCGTCCGGTGCGCCGTCAGCGCCGCCACCGTCTCCTCCCCGCGCGCCACGACCGCGCCCAGGACGACGTCGGAGTGGCCCGAGAGGAACTTCGTCACCGAGTGCACGACGACGTCGGCGCCCAGTTCCAGCGGCCGCTGCAGCAGCGGCGTGGCGAACGTGTTGTCCACCACCACGACCGCGCCGTGCTCGTGACCGGCCGCGGCCAGCGCCGCGAGGTCGGCCACCTCCAGCAGCGGGTTCGTCGGCGACTCCAGCCACAGCAGGACCGGGCCCGCCAGGCCCGCCAGCGCGGTGCGCACCGCGTCCACGTCGGTGATGTCGACGGGCTGGACCTGCAGCCGGCCCTGGGCCGCCAGCAGCGCCGTGAGGGAGTGCGTGCCGTTGTAGGCCCCGTGCGGGACCAGCACCGTGCCGTCGGCGGGCACCAGGTGCAGCGCCGCGGCCACCGCGGCCATGCCCGAGGAGAACGCGAGCGCGCGGCCGCCCTCCAGCTGGCCGATCGCCGTCTCCAGGGCCGTCCACGTCGGGTTCCCGAAGCGGCCGTAGCCCAGGGCGGCCGCGCCGAGGGACCCGCCGCCGACGTAGGTGGCCGACAGGGACACGGGGGTGTTGAGCTCGCTGTCCAGGGCGCGCGCCGGTCGTCCGGCGACGACGGCGACGGTGTTCGGGGACAGCGGGGTGGGGGACACGTCATCTGGCACGGGGGCACCCAACCACACCGCGGGTAGGGTCGGCGCCGATGAGCAGCCAGCCCCCGCCCCCCGCCACCACCCGGCCCCGCGTCGCCGTCGTCTTCGGCGGGCGGTCCTCCGAGCACGCCATCAGCTGCGTGACCGCCGCCGGCGTCCTCGCCGCCCTCGACCGCGACGTCTACGACGTCGTGCCGATCGGCATCACCACGACCGGCCGCTGGGTGCTCGTCGACGACGACCCCGCCCTGTTCCAGCTCACCGACGGCAAGCTGCCCGAGGTCCCGGCCGCCGGGCCCTCCGTCGCGCTGTCGCAGGACGTGGACTCCCGGGCGCTGCAGACCCCCTCCGGGCAGGCCCTCGGCGGCCCCGTCGACGTCGTGCTGCCGCTGCTGCACGGGCCCTTCGGGGAGGACGGGACCCTGCAGGGGCTCTTCGAGCTGTCCGACACCCGCTACGTCGGCTCGGGCGTGCTCGCCTCGGCCGCCGGCATGGACAAGCAGGTCATGAAGCTCCTGCTCGCCGGGCAGGGGCTGCCCGTCGGGCCGTGGACCTCCTTCCGCGCCAAGCGCTGGGAGACCGACCGCGACGCCGTGGTCGCCGAGGTCGAGGCCCTGGGGTACCCCGTCTTCGTCAAGCCCGCCCGCGCCGGTTCCAGCATCGGGATCAGCCGCGTCACCGGCCGCGAGGGCCTCGAGGCCGCCGTCGCCGAAGCGGTCTCGCACGACCCCAAGGTCGTCGTGGAAGCCGCCCTGACCGGCCGCGAGATCGAGTGCGGCGTCCTGGAGGACCTCGACGGCGGCGAACCGCTCACGAGCCTGCCCGGGGAGATCGAGGTCGTCGGCGGCCACGACTTCTACGACTTCGAGGCCAAGTACCTCGACTCCGCCAACGTGCGGCTGTCCTGCCCGGCCGACCTGCCCGACGAGGTCACCGCCGCCGTGCGGCGCACCGCGGTGCGGGTCTTCGAGGCCATGGGCGCCGAGGGGCTCGCGCGCGTCGACCTGTTCGTCGACCCCGCCCGCGGACCCGAGGGCATCGTCGTCAACGAGATCAACACCATGCCCGGGTTCACGCCGTTCTCGATGTACCCGCGGATGTGGGCGGCCACGGGCGTGGACTACCCTCAGCTCGTCGACCACCTCCTGCAGCTGGCGCTGCGGCGGCCCACCGGCCTGCGCTAGAGGCACGTCCGGGTCTGCGGGATCGCCGAGACCGGCGCGGCGAGGTCGATGAGCTGCGACGTCGCCTGGTCGCGGGTGATGCCGTCGCCGAAGCGGACGGTCACCTCGACCGCCGGGGTGCGGCCGTAGGTCAGGAAGCGCACGGCGCGCTCGCCGGCGGCGTCCTGCACCCAGTCGACGCTGGGACCGGCGTCGGGGCCCACCGGCACGCACGCCTTCGTCGTCGGCCCCAGGACCAGCGCCCCGCACCGCAGGACGACCTGGTCCTCCCCCCAGGCCGCGACCCCCGCCGCCCCCTGCGGGGTGCGGGCCAGGCCCCCGAGCGTGGCCGGCAGTGCGTCCAGCAGCGGCGCGCAGGCCGGGTCGCCGGCTCCGGGAGCGGCCTCGACACCGCGCGAGCCCACCGCGTACGCCCACACCGCCGCCGCGGCCACCACCACCACGACGAGCCCGACGAGCGGGCGGGGGACGGGGCGGCGGGGGGCGGTCGGGCCGGGCGGCTCGGGCGGCTCGGGGGGCTCGGGGGACATCGCCCCGTAGTGTGCCCGTGGCAGCTGTGACGAGAGGACGAGGGTTGCGCGTCGGCGATCTGGACGAGACCGAGCTCCTGGCCCGCGTGGTGCCGCTCATGCCCACCGAGGCCCTGCTCGGCCCCGGCGACGACGCGGCCCTCGTCGCGGCCCCCGACGGCCGGGTCGTGGCCACCACGGATCTCCTCGTCGAGGGCCGGGACTTCCGCCGCGACTGGTCCACCGGCGCCGACGTCGGGTGGAAGGCCGTCGCGCAGAACGTCGCCGACGTCGCCGCCATGGGCGCCCGCTGCTCGGGCCTGCTCATCGGACTGGGGATGCCCGCCGACCTCGAGGTCGCCTGGGTCGAGGACTTCGCCGCCGGCGTCGCCGCGGCCTGCGAGCGGTTCGGGGCCGTCGTCGTGGGCGGGGACCTGTCCGCGGCCTCCGAGGTCCTCGTCGCCGTCACCGCCCTGGGCGACCTGGCCGGGCGCGCGCCGGTCCTGCGCTCGGGGGCCCGTCCCGGTCACGTCGTCGCGGTCGCCGGGCGGCTGGGGCGGTCCGCGGCGGGCCTGGACCTGCTGCAGCGCGGCGTCCCCGACGCCCCGCCGGAGCTGCTGGCGGCGCACCGGCGCCCCGAACCGCCCCTCGCCGCCGGGCCCGCCGCCGCCGAGGCCGGGGCCAGCGCGCTCATGGACGTCAGCGACGGCCTGCTGCGCGACGCCGGGCGCCTCGCGGTGGCCAGCGGCGTGAGCGTCGAGCTGTCCACGCGGACGGTGCTGGGGGAGTGGATCGACGACCTCGGCGACCCCGCGCCCGTCCTGACCGGGGGTGAGGACCACGCGCTGCTGGGGTGCTTCCCGCCCGGCGTGGAGCTGCCCGCGCCGTTCGCCGTCGTCGGGCGGGTCGTGGAGCGCGGCGAGCACGGGGTGCTCGTCGACGGCCGGGCGTGGACCGGCTCGACGGGCTGGGACCACTTCTCCCGCTGAGGGCGCCGCGGCGCCCCCGGGAACGACGCAGGGGCCGGATCCGTGCGGATCCGGCCCCTGCGTCGATCTGGAAGGTGGTCAGCGCGTGACCTTGCCCGCCTTCAGGCAGGAGGTGCACACGTTGAGGCGCTTGGGGGAACCGTTCACGGTGGCCTTGACCCGCTGGATGTTCGGGAGCCACATGCGGTTGGTCCGCCGGTGCGAGTGCGAGACGCTCTTGCCGAAGCCAGGGCCCTTGGCGCAGACGTCACAGGTGGCAGCCACGGGGAACTCCTGAAGTCGAACGATCGGTGCGCCGTCCCGACGGGACGCGCAGGTGCCCGGCCTTCCAGGCACCGTGGAACACCATAGCCGAGGACCGCCGCCCGGGTGAAACCGGCGCGTGCGCCGCAGCGCCGCCGGGCGCACCGGGGCGGGCCCGGGTGCGGCGGAGCGCCGTCGGGGCCTGCCTCCGCGGGTGCGTCCGAGCCCGGCGGTAGCCTGCCGGGGTGCTTGACCTGGACGCCCCGCTGTCCAGCCTGCTGCCCGCGGCCGGCGGGGGGAAGAAGGCCGACCCGGCCCGCTGGCTCGCCGACCTGGGCCTGGAGACGGGTCGGGACCTGCTGTGGCACCTGCCGCGCAAGTACGCCGAGCGCGGCGCGCTGACCCCCGTCCGGGACCTCGTCGAGGACGAGAACGTCACGATCCTGGCCGAGGTCGTCGCCGTCCCCGAACCGCAGGCGCTGCGCAGCAAGGCCGGTTCCCGCCTCGTCGTGACGCTCTCGGACGGCCGCGACGACCTCACCATGACGTTCTTCATGGCCAAGCCGTGGCAGTTCAAACCGCACCGGGACGCCCTGCAGGAGGGGCGGCTGGTCCTGGCCTCGGGCAAGGCGACCCGCTTCAACGGCAAGTGGCAGCTGGCCAAGCCCGACTACGAGCTCCTCGACGACCCCACCCAGGGCGTCGAGGCCGCGACCGCGGTCGACCGGCCGATCCCGCTCTACCCGGCCACCCGGGACTGCCCGAACTGGCTGGTGCGCGACAGCGTCTCGGCCCTGCTGGACCGGCTGGGTTCCACCCCGGAGGGGCTGGAGGAGTTCCTGCCCCCCGACGTCGTGGAGGCCGAGGGGCTGCCCTCGCCGCTGGCGGCGCTGCGGGCGGTCCACACCCCCACCACCCGCGCCGAGCTCGAGGCCGGCCAGGAGCGGCTGCGCTTCGAGGAGGCCTTCGTCCTGCAGACGGCCCTGGCGATGCGCCGGGCCTCCACCGCCACGCAGCGGGCCATCGCGCGCAAGGCCTCCGCCGACGGCCTCGCCGCCGCCTTCGACGAGCGCCTGCCGTTCCCCCTCACGGGGTCCCAGCGCGCCGTGGGGGAGGAGATCGCCGCCGAGCTGGCCCGGCCCCACCCCATGCAGCGCCTGCTGCAGGGCGACGTCGGCTCCGGCAAGACCCTCGTGGCGCTGCGGGCCATGCTCACCGTCGCCGACGGCGGCGGACAGGCCGCGCTGCTGGCGCCCACCGAGGTCCTCGCCGCCCAGCACCTGCGCTCCATCACCGCCATGCTCGGCGACCTCGCCGGCGGCGGGCTGCTGGGCGGGGACCCCCGCGGCACCCGCGTCGTGCTGCTCACCGGCTCGATGGGCACCGCGGCCCGGCGCGAGGCGCTGCTCGCCGCCGCCAGCGGCGAGGCGGGCATCGTCATCGGCACCCACGCCCTGCTGCAGGAGGGCGTCCAGTTCGCCGACCTCGGCCTCGTCGTCGTCGACGAGCAGCACCGGTTCGGGGTCGAGCAGCGCGACGTGCTGCGCCGCAAGGGCAACGGGATCCCGCACCTGCTCGTCATGACCGCCACGCCGATCCCGCGCACCGTGGCGATGACGCTGTTCGGGGACCTGGAGACGTCGGTGCTGTCCGAGCTGCCGCCGGGCCGGGCCGAGGTGCGGACCGTCGTCGTCCCGATGGGCAAACCCGTTTGGGTCGACCGCACCTGGCACAAGATCGCCGAGGAGGCCGCCCTCGGCCGGCAGTCCTACGTCGTGTGCGCGCGCATCGACACCGACGACGAGGAGGCGGCCGACGGGGCGCAGGAGGCGCCGGCGGAGGAACCCGCCCCCACCGGCGGGGGCGCGCGCCCCAAGCCCCGCCCCGCCGCGGCCGTCTCCCAGGTCGTCGAGGTCGTCCGCGCCCACCCCGCGACCAGCGGCCTGCGCATCGACGTCCTGCACGGCCGGCTGCCCCCGGCCGAGAAGGACGACGTCATGGCCCGCTTCGCCGCCGGCGAGCTGGACGTCGTCGTGGCCACCACCGTCGTCGAGGTCGGCGTCGACGTCCCCAACGCCAGCGTCATGGTCGTCGTCGACGCCGACCGCTTCGGCATCTCCCAGCTGCACCAGCTGCGCGGGCGCATCGGCCGCGGCGGGCTGCCGGGGACCTGCCTGCTGCTGTCCGGCACGACCGAGGGCTCGCGCGCCGGGCGCCGGCTCGCCGCCCTGGCCCGCACCCGTGACGGGTTCGAGCTGGCCCGCCTGGACCTGCTCGAACGGCGCGAGGGCGACGTCCTGGGCTCGGCGCAGTCCGGTCAGCGCAGCTCCCTGCAGCTGCTGGGCGTGCTGCAGCACAGCGAGGTCATCGAGCGGGCCCGCACCCGCGCCCGGCGGCTCGTGGAGACCGACCCCGACCTGGCCGGCCACGCCGGGCTGGCCGCCGCCGTCGCCGCGCGCGTCACGGGCGACACCGAAGCGTTCCTGGGGAGAGCATGAGCCGCACGAAGGCCCGGCCCGGGCGCGAGGTCGTCCTGGCCCTGCAGGACCTGCGCGTCGGCTACGGCGAACCCGTCTGCGCCCCCGTCACCGTCGACGTGGCCCGCGGCGAGGCGCTGTGCCTCGTGGGGGCCAACGGCGCCGGCAAGTCCACCGTCCTGCGCGCCGTGGCCGGGCTGCTCGAACCGCTGGGCGGCTCCGTGCAGCTGCACGGGCAGGCCGTCGACGAGCGCTCCGTGCGCTTCCGGCGGGAGGTCGCGTGCGTCTTCGACGAGGACGCCTGGTTCGCCGAGCTGTCCGTCGCCGAGCACCTCGAGCTCGTCGCCCGCGGTCACGGGGTCCGCGACGTCGTCGAGGTCGTCGACGCCGAGCTGGAGGCCCAGCGCCTCACCGACGCCGCCGACCAGCTGCCGACCTCGCTGTCCAGCGGCCAGAAGCGCCGGCTGCTGCTGGCCGCCGCCCTCGTCCGCCCCCGCTCGGTGCTCCTGCTCGACGAACCCGAGCAGCGCCTGGACCCCACCGGCCGCGAGGCCCTGGCCGACCGGCTGGTCGCCGAGCGCGACGCCGGGACCGCCCTCGTGCTGGCCACCCACGACGTCGTGCTGCTGCGCCGCCTCGCGACCCGCGCCGTCGTCGTCGACGACGAGCGGTGCCGGGTCGTCGACGCCGAGGAGGCCGCCCGGATCGTCAGCGACCCCGTCCGGTGAGCGCGCCGCCCCCGGACCTCGCCGGCCGGCTCGTCGGTCCCCTCGCCGACCAGCCGTACCCCACCCGCCGCGACCTGCTCGACGAGGCGGCCCCCTCCCGGGCCGCCCGCGGGCTGCGCGCCACGGTCGTCGACACCTACACGACCCTGCTGCAGGTCGGCATCGCGTTCCTGCTGCTGCTCGGCGGCAGCGCGGGGCTGCGCGACGCGCTGCGCGCCGGGCTGTCCAGCAGCGGCGACGGCCCCGGCTGGGTCGCCCAGACCTCCGCCGTCCTCACCGCCGTCGGGCTGTCCCTGAGCGTCACCGCCTTCGGCCTGGCCGTCTGGTGCCGCCTGGGCCCGGTCTCCCTGGGCACCGCCCCGACGACCTGGTGGACCCCGCTGCCCGTCGACCGCGGCCGGCTCCTGCGGCCCGTCGTGCGCAACCGGGCGCTGGGCTCGGCGCTGGCGGGCGGGTCGTTCACCGCGTGGGCGACCTCGGTGGCCTTCGGGGTCGCGGGGCAGCTGTCCGGGGCGCTGGTCGCCGCTGGTCTGCTCGGCGGGTTCGCCGTCGGAGCCGGGCTGGCCGGGCTCGGGTTCCTGCTCGTCGTGCGCCCCGCGGTCGGGGCGGGGGTGCCCGCCCTGCTGCGCGCGAGCCGGGTCCTCGACGCGGTCGGGGTCGCGCTCGTCGTGGCGCTGGCCGCCAGCGCGGCCGTCGGGATCTCCCTCGACGCCGTGCACCCCCGGCAGGTGCTCGTCCCGGCCCTCGTCGTGGGGCTGGGGGCCCTCGTCGGGCTGGTCCTGCTGGCGCGGCCCACGGCCCGGCGGGCGGGGGACGTCCCCTCGCCCTCGCTGCGGCGCGGTGCCTCCCGGCTGGAGCGGCTGACGTCCTCGGTCCTGCAGTTCGACGTCCGCGAGATGGGCCGGGCCCTGTCGGCGGACTCCGACGGCCGCGTCGCCCGCCGCCGGCGCTTCCCGCGCGTGCACGGGCCCGTGGCGGCGCTCGTCGCGGCCGACGTCACGCTCCTGCGCCGCCAGCCGCGCCGGCTGGTGACGGCCGGGGTCCTCGCGCTCGTGCCGTTCGTGCTGGCGGCGGGCACGTCCGCGCACCGGGCCGTGGCCGCGCTGCTGCTCTGGCTCGCCGGGTACGCCGCGGCCACGACGCTGTCCGAACCGGCCCGCGGCCTGGCCCTGGTGCCGGCCGCGGCGCGGACCCTGCCCATCGCCGCCTCGACCGTCGTCATCGTGCGGTGGATCCCCGTCGCGGCGCTCTCGGCGCTGTGGGGCGCGGTCGCGTACCCGCTGGCGGTGACGACCTCCGGTCTGCTGCACGGGGAGTCGATCGGGTCGTCATGGTGGACCTGGGCGCTGCTGGGGGCCCTGGCCGGGCCCGGGTTCGCCGCCGCCGCGCTGCGCGGAGCCGTGCGACCCGACCCCGACCTGTCGGCGCCCGTCATCGCCACGGCCATGGGCTCGCTGCCGCCCGGGGCGGCCGCCGCGACCACGACCGGGCCCGACCTGGCCGTCCTCGTGAGCGTGCCGGTCCTGCTGGCCGTGCTGGCGCGCGGTGCGTTCGACCTGCTGGTGCTGGGACAGTTGCTGGCCTCGGCCGCCGCCGTGGGCATCGGCTGGGCCTACGCCGCGCACCGGGCGCGCAAGATCTCCTGAGGGGTTTCGAGTGACACGCATCGTCGCCGGCACGGCCGGGGGACGCCGGCTGAAGGTGCCGCCGGGGGAGACGACCCGCCCCACCAGCGACCGCGTGCGCGAGGCGCTGTTCTCCGCGCTCGACGCCGCGGGCGCGCTGGAGGGGGCCCGCGTGCTGGACCTCTACGCCGGCTCGGGGGCCCTGGGGCTGGAGGCCGCCAGCCGGGGCGCGGCGCAGGTCGTCCTCGTCGAGGCCGCCCGCCCGGCCGCGGCCACCGCGCGCGCCAACGTCGCGGCGGTCGGCCTGGCCGGGGTGCGCGTCGTCGCCGACACCGTCGAGCGCTTCCTGGCCTCGGCCGGGGCCGTCGTCGAGGGCGGCTGGGACCTGGTGCTCCTGGACCCGCCCTACGCCGTGGGCTCCGACGACGTCTCCGCCGTCCTGGACGCCGTGGTGCCGCTGCTGGCCCCGGGGGCCACGGTCGTCGTGGAGCGGTCCGCGCGCAGCCCCGAGCCGCGCTGGCCCGAGCCGCTGACGGGGGTGCGGGAACGGCGGTACGGCGAGACGTCGGTCTGGGTCGCCGGGCTCTGAGGGGGGCGGGGCGCGCGAGCGGGTCGTGAGAGGTTGACCGGGTGAGCGCGTGCGTCTGCCCCGGCAGCTTCGACCCCCTGACCCTCGGGCACCTCGACGTGCTGCTGCGGGCGGCGGGGATGTTCGACGTCGTGCACGCCGGCGTGGCGGTCAACCCGGGCAAGCAGGGGCTGTTCACCGGGGCCGAGCGCGCCGACCTGGTGCGGCGGGCGCTGGCGGACTGCGGGGACCCGCGCGCCGGGCGCGTCGTGGTGGAGGAGTTCACCGGCGGCCTGCTCGTCGACCACTGCCGCCGCCTGGGGGTCCGGGTGGTCCTCAAGGGCCTGCGCAGCGGGACGGACTACGCCTACGAGCTGCCCATGGCCCTGATGAACCGGGACCTGGGCGACGTGGAGACGGTGTTCGTCGTGGGGGACCCCCGGTACGGGCACGTCTCCTCCTCCCTGGTCAAGGAGGTCGCCCGCCACGGCGCGGACGTCTCGGGGCTGGTGCCCCCGGCGGTGCGTGCCGCGCTGGCCGCGCGGCTGGGGGAGAATGCCCCTGCCCGGCCCACCGGCCAGGGCTGAGGACTACGGGAGGCAGTTGCTGTGGAGGTGCACGAGAAGCTCGGCGAGCTCGCCGCGCTCGTGTCGGGCGCGCGGGGCGTCCCCCTGTCGTCGTCGGTGGTGGTCGACCGCGAGCAGCTGCTCGCCCTGGTCGGCGACGTCCGCCGGCTCCTGCCCGCCGAGGTGCAGCAGGCCGGCGACGTGCTCGCCCAGCGCGACGAGGTCCTGGAGGCCGCCCGCGCCGACGCCGAGAAGGTCCTGGCCGAGGCCCGCGAGCGCGCCGAGGAGCTCGTCGACGCCCAGGCCGTCACCCGCGCCTCGCGCGAGCGCGCCGACCACATCGTGGCCACCGCCCGCGAGGAGGCCAAGCGGCTGCGCGTGGACGCCGACGCCTGGGTGGACCGCAAGCTGTCCGACTTCGAGGACGAGCTGGACCGGCTCAAGCAGCAGGCCGCCCGCGGCCGCGACCGGCTGAAGGTGCGCGAGGCCTCCGCCGAGCCCGAGGAGGCGCCCGCCGGGACCCCGGACGTGGCCCCGACGGTGGCCGGGGCCGTGCGGGCCGAGCGGCCCAGCGGGTCCTGACCGCACGATTGGGTCGCGGGGCGCACCCTCGGTTACCCTTGGGGACGGCCTCGGCGCGTGTGGAGCTCCCACCAGCGGCGGGGCCGTGTGGTGTGTCGGAACGCTCGGGGAACGAGGTGTGGACGTGAGCAAGAGGCAACTGCCGGAGGGTCACCTGGACCCGGACGCGCCGCTCGTGCTGTCCACCCACGACCTGGGCCGCCGACCGGGCACGATGCGCACCCTGCAGCGCACCGTCCCCGCCCCGGCCGACCTCGGGATCGCCGTCATCGGCGTCCCCGAGGGCAGCGACCTCGAGCTCGACCTGCGGATGGAAGCCGTCATGGAGGGTGTGCTCGTCACCGGCACCGTCCGCGGCACCGCCGTCGGCGAGTGCGTCCGGTGCCTCACCGAGGTCACCGAGCCGGTCGAGGTGCAGGTGCAGGAGCTGTTCGCCTACCCCGGCAAGACGCCGGTGGAGGTGGCCGACGACGAGGACGAGATCCGTGAGGTCGCCCCGGGCGAACTCGTCGACCTCGAACCCGCCGTGCGGGACGCGATCGTGCTGGACCTGCCGTTCCAGCCCGAGTGCGACGGCCCCTGCCAGCAGGACTACGAGATCGGGGTGTCCGAACCGGCCCCCGTCTCCGAAGAACCGGCGGACCCCCGGTGGGCCGCCTTGCAGTCCCTGCTCCCCAGCAGTGACGACTCCCCGTCCGGAACCAGAGAGAAGAGCTGATCGTGGCCGTCCCGAAGCGGAAGATGTCCCGCAGCAACACCCGCGCCCGCCGTTCGCAGTGGAAGGCGTCCGAGGAGACGCTGGTCCGCGGCACCGTCCGTGGCCAGGTCGCCTACTCGCGCCCGCACACCGCCCGCGTCGTCACCGACTCCGCCGGCACCCCGCTGTACCTCGAGTACAAGGGCCGCAAGGTCAAGGACCTCTGAGCTGACCGCTCAGCAGGCCCCCGCCGTCATGCCGGGCGACGTCCGCGACGTCGCCCGGCTGACTGCTGCGCTGGGGGTGCAGATCGAGCCCGACCTGCTGGTGCTCGCCCTGACCCACCGCTCCTACGCCTACGAGCACGGCGGGCTGCCGACCAACGAACGCCTGGAGTTCCTGGGGGACTCCGTCCTGGGCCTGGTCGTGACGCACGAGCTGTACGCGCGGTTCGCGGACGTTTCCGAGGGCCGGCTCGCCAAGCTGCGGGCCGCTGTCGTGAACTCCCGCGCACTGGCCGACATCGCCCGCGGTCTGGGCCTGGGCGACTTCGTGCGCCTGGGCAAGGGGGAGCTCGGCACCGGTGGCCGGGACAAGAACTCCATCCTGGCCGACACCATGGAAGCCGTCATCGGCGCGTCCTACCTGTCGGTGGGCATGGCCGACACGCGCGACTTCGTGCTGCGCCTGACGTCGCCGCTCATGGAGTCCTCCGAGCGCCTCGGCGCCGGGACGGACTGGAAGACGGCGCTGCAGGAGCTGACCGCCGCCGAGAACCTCGGGGTGCCCTCCTACGCCATCACCGAGGCCGGCCCCGACCACGCCAAGACCTTCACGGCCGACGCCGTCGTGGGCGGCACGGCGATCGGGCACGGGGAGGGGCGCAGCAAGAAGGAAGCCGAGCAGAAGGCCGCCTCGGCGGCCGTCGAGGCCCTGCGCGCCGCGACCGCCGCCGCCGCGGTCCGCGCCTCGTCCTGACGCGCCCCGGACCCTGACGTGCCCGAGCTGCCCGAGGTCGAGGTCGTCCGTCGCGGGGTGGCGCGCTGGGTGGTGGGGCGCACCGTCTCCTCCGCCCGGTTCCTGCACCCGCGCGTGACCCGCCGGCACGTCGAGGGGCCCGCCGACGCGGTGGCCCGCACCGAGGGGCTCGTCGTCGCCGACGCCGTGCGGCGCGGCAAGTACCTGTGGATGCCCCTGGCCGAGGCGGACGGGTCGGCGACCGACGCGATGGTCGTCCACCTCGGCATGAGCGGTCAGCTGCTCGTCGAGGCCGCCGACGCCCCGCCGGAGAAGCACCTGCGGGCGGTGTGGGAGTTCGACGACGACCGCGAGGACCTGCGCTTCGTCGACCAGCGCACCTTCGGCGGGATCGCCGTCGTCCCGCTCGTGGGGGTCGCCGACGGCGGGCTCGGCGGGGCCGGGGAGCACCCCGACGCCCCCTGGTCCCGGCTGCTGCCCGCCCCGGTCGCGCACATCGCGCGCGACCCCCTCGACCCGGCCTTCGACGACGCGGGTTTCGCCACCCGGCTGCGGGCGCGCACCACGGGCCTCAAGCGCGCCCTGCTGGACCAGACGCTGGTCTCGGGCGTGGGCAACATCTACGCCGACGAGGCCCTGTGGCGGGCCCGGCTGCACTACGCCCGGCCCACCCGGTCCGTCACCCGCGCCCAGGCCGCCGCCGTCCTGGCCGGTCTGCGCGAGGTCATGACCGCGGCCCTGGCGGCGGGCGGGACGAGCTTCGACTCGCTGTACGTCAACGTCAACGGGGCCTCGGGCTACTTCGACCGGTCCCTGGCGGTGTACGGGCAGGCCGGGCGGCCGTGCCCGCGGTGCGGGTCGCCGGTGCGCCGGGACGCCTTCATGAACCGCTCGTCGTTCTCCTGCCCGACGTGCCAGCCGGTGCCGCGCGCCGCGCACTGGTGAACCGCCCCCGGCCCCCGCTCAGCCGCGCCCCCACAGGGCGGTGGGGTCGTCGGCCGGCCTGAACCCGGCGGCCTCCACGAGCGGCGCGACGGCGCGGAAACTGCGGGCGAGCTCGCCGGGGCTGTGGGCGTCACTGCCGAAGGCCACGGCCCCGCCGCCGGCCTCCCGCCACCAGCGCACGACGCGCAGGTCCAGCGGCAGGGAGGTGTTGACCTCCAGCGCGCGGCCGGAGGCGGCCAGGGCGGACAGCGTCTCCCGCAGCGGCTCCTCGAAGACCTCCCACGAGACCTCCCGGCCCGCGGGCCAGTGCCGCAACGGGTAGTCGACGTGGCCGAGGACCTCGAAGGGCGTGCCGGAGGCCACCAGGTCCCGCACCTCGGCGAGGTAGCCGAGCACCACGTCGGACGCGGCCCGCTGCGCGTACGCCGCGTCCACCTCCAGGTACCCGCCGGCGTCGTCGAGGTCGGGCAGGGCGTGGATCGACCCCACGACGCGGTCGAACCCCGTGCGCAGCAGCTCGGCCACCTCCCGCGGGTGCCGGTGCCCGGCGTCGAGCTCGACGCCGGTGCGGATCCTCAGCCCGGGGAACAGGTCCCGGCAGCGCTGCACCTCGGCCACGTACGCCTCGACCTCCAGCGCGGCCCCGAGGAACCGGCCGTGCCCGTCGACGGTGCCGCGGACGCCCGGGGGCCAGGCCCACCCGCCCGGGGGCGCCGACCACGCCTCGAAGTCGACGTGCTCGGTGAAGGAGACGGCGGGCAGCCCGAGGTCCACGGCCCGCCGGCAGGTGCCCTCGAGGTCGCCCTCGACGGCGTCCCAGGAGAACCGGGAGTGGACGTGGTCGTCGGACGGCAGGTTCACGGGTCCCCCCTGGTGCCTGGCTCAGAACTCCGGCTGCGGCGGCCGCCGGTGGGCGTCCCACATCCGCGCGAGCCGGGCGTTGGCCGGCGCCGGGTTCGCCGGGCACACGACGTCGTGCCGGACGCGGGCGCCCACCGAGTCCTCGTCGTCGGGGTCGGCCTCCGGCGCCGGGACGGCCCGCCCGTCGACGACCCGCCAGCGTTCGTCGTCGGGCACCGTCGCGGCCAGGACGGACTCCTTCGCCAGGGCCACGGTGCCGCCGTCGGGACCGGGGTAGCGGTGCACGACGTGGCCGCAGCGCTCGCAGTCCTCCTCGACGTAGGGCCGTTGCGCCGCACGGCGGTGCAGGCTCCGCACGAGGTCCAGGACGGCGGAGGACTGCTGCCCCAGCGTCGGGGGCAGACCCTGGGCGTCCGGCGGGACCGGCACCGGGGCCGGGCGCGCCGCGGCGCCGGTGGCGAAGCGTTCCCGGCAGCGGGCGCAGACGGCGACCTCGACGCCGAGGCGTTCCTGCACCTGCACGCCCGCGTCCTCGCCGTCCGCGCCGCAGAACGCGCACCTGCCCGGATCGCTCACGGCACCAGCATGCCGTGCCCGGGTTCAGGCCAGCAGGGCGGGCACGACCTCCCGCTCGAACAGCTCCAGGCCCGAGGTGTCCGTCGAGACCTCGGGGAAGTAGAAGTTCGCGTGCCCCAGCCCGGCGGCGAGCAGGGGCTTGAGGTTCTCGACGATCTGCTCGGGCGTCCCGGTGGCCAGGCTCGCGCTGAGCCCGGCGACCTCGCGCTCGGTGGCCTCGGCGCTGACGTGCCGCTCCAGGACGGCCCGCCGGGCGGCGACCCGGTCGGCGACCTCCTTCTCGTCCCGGCCGATCGCGACGTTGTAGTCGGCGGTGCGGGTGATGGAGGCGAAGTCGCGCCCGACGTCCTGGCAGTGCTTCTCCAGCACCGCGGACTTGTGGGTGAACGTCTCCAGGGTCCCGTCGAAGTTCGTGAAGTCGGCGTACTTCGCGGCCGTCAGCAGGGTCTTGCGCTCCCCGCCGCCGGCGATCCACAACGGGATCCCGCCCTCCTGGACCGGCAGCGGCCGGTTGATCGCCCCCGCGGTCTGGTAGTGCCTGCCCTCGAACGTGGAGATCCCGTCCTGCCACAGCTGGCGGAAGATCTGCACGCCCTCGTCGAGGCGGGCCAGGCGTTCCCCGGCCCCGGGGAACCCGTACCCGTAGGCCCGCCACTCGTGCTCGTACCAGCCCGCGCCGATGCCCATGTTGAGGCGCCCGCCGGAGACCACGTCGATCGTCGTGGCGACCTTGGCCAGGTAGGCGGGGTTCCGGTAGCTCAGGCAGGTGCACATCTGCCCCAGCCGGATCCGCGTCGTGGAGGCGGCGAAGGCGGCCATGAGGCTCCAGGCCTCGTGGGTGGCCTGGTCGGTGGGTTCGGGGACGGTGTGGAAGTGGTCGTAGACCCAGATCGAGTCCCACACGTCCCCGGCGTCGGCGCGTTGCGCCAGACCGCTCATGACCTTCCAGTGGTCGACCGGGTCGACCTCGACCAGGTCGTGCTTCCAGCCCTGGGGGATGAACAGCCCGAACTTCAACCGCGGCGTCGCGTCCGTCATGGTCGAGGACCCTAGTGCGCCGGGGCCACCACCGGAAGGCCGGGGGCGGTCCGGTCAGCGGGCGGCGTTGGCGGCCAGGGCCGCGGCACCGATGATGCCGGCGTCGTTGCGCAGCTGCGCCGGGACGATCGGGGTGCGCAGGTCCAGCAGCGGCAGGAACTTCTCGTGCTTCTTGCTGACCCCGCCGCCGACGACGATGAGGTCGGGCCACAGCAGGTCCTCGACGTGGGAGTAGTAGCGCTGCAGCCGCTTCGCCCACTGCGACCAGGACAGGTCGTGCCGTTCGCGGGCGGAGTCGGCGGCCTTCTTCTCCGCGTCGTGGCCGTCGATCTCCAGGTGCCCCAGCTCGGTGTTGGGGACCAGGTGCCCGTCGACGAACAACGCGCTGCCGATCCCGGTGCCCAGCGTCGTCACCAGGACGACGCCGTGCACGCCCTTGCCGGCGCCGAACCGGACCTCGGCGTACCCGGCGGCGTCGGCGTCGTTGACGACGTGGACCGCGCGGCCGAGGGTCTCGGAGAACAGCGTCCCGGCGTCGGTGCCGATCCACGACGGGTCGACGTTCGCCGCGCTGCGCGCGATGCCGTGCTGGATGACGGCGGGGAAGGTGATCCCGACGGGGGTGTCGGCCGGGACGTCGAACCCGGCCAGCACCTCGGCGACGACGGGGGCCACCGCGGCCGGGGTCGCGGGCTGGGGGGTCTCCAGCCGGACCCGGTCGGCGGCGAAGCGCCCGCCGGCCAGGTCGACCGGTGCGCCCTTGATGCCCGACCCGCCGATGTCCACCCCGAGCCCCGTCGTGCGGGGAGCGGCCCGCCGGGCGCGCGGGGCGCGCTGGGGGCTCGGGGTGCTCGTCGGCTGCTCGGTCGTCCCGGTCGTCTCGGTCACGCCCGCGAGCCTAGGGCGAGGTCCCGGGCGGGGCCACGCGGCTCACCGGCCGCCGGTGTCCTTGGGCAGGACGACCCACAGCGCGAGGTAGGCCAGGACCTGCGGGCCGGGCAGCACGCAGGACACGATGAACAGCAGGCGCACGACGTTGGCCGGCAGGCCGAAGCGGCGGCCCAGACCGGCGCACACGCCGGCGATCAGCTTGCCGCGGGTCGGGCGGGACAGGACGGGGGTGCTCACGAGGGGCTCCTTCGGTGGTCGGGTCGGTCCCTGCGCACCGTCCAACGTCCGGGGCCCCGCTTTCGTCGCACGACCGGGGGAGGGTCCCGCCGTCCTACCGCGGGACGACGGCGGGCCGCCGGAGGGCTACGGGAGGGTGAGGACCTCCGACCCCGTCTCGGTCACGACGAGGGTGTGCTCGAACTGCGCGGTGCGCTTGCGGTCCTTCGTGACGACCGTCCAGCCGTCCTCCCACATGTCCCACTCGTGGGTGCCCAGCGTCAGCATCGGCTCGATGGTGAAGACCATCCCCGGCTCCATGACCAGGTCGTGCGCCGGTGCGGCGTCGTAGTGCGGGATGACCAGGCCGGTGTGGAAGGCCGGCCCCACCCCGTGCCCGGTGAAGTCGCGGACCACGCCGTACCCGAAGCGCGCGGCGTACTTCTCGATGACGCGGCCGATGACGTTGACCGCCCGGCCCGGGGCCACGGCCTTGATGCCCCGCTCGGTCGCCTCGCGGGTCCGCTCGACGAGCAGCCGCGACTCCTCGTCGACGTCGCCGCACAGGTAGGTGGCGTTCGTGTCGCCGTGGAACCCGTCGAGGTAGGCCGTGATGTCGATGTTCACGATGTCGCCGTCGGCCAGCACCGTGGAGTCCGGGATGCCGTGGCAGATGACCTCGTTCAGGCTGCTGCACAACGACTTCGGGAAGGAGCGGTACCCCAGCGTCGAGGGGTAGGCGCCGTGGTCGCACAGGAACTCGTGCCCGACGCGGTCCAGTTCGTCCGTCGTCGTGCCCGGCACGACGTGCTCGGCGACCACGGCCATGGCCTGCGCGGCCAGCCGGCTCGCGCGCCGGATCCTCTCCACGCCCTCGGGGTCGATGACGTTCGGCCCCCGGTAGGGCGCGGGGGCCGGCCGGTCGACGTACTCGGGGCGGGCGATCCGGGCCGGGACCGCGCGACGCGGGGAGACGGTGCCGGGCACCAGGGTGCCCAGGGGTGCGGTGGCGGTTCCCGTGCTCATGCCAGGAGTCTAGGTCGGGCGCACCGGCCCCTCCGCGACGGCGCGGGGAGGCGGCGGGGGAGGCGGCGGGGGAGGCGCCGGGGGCGGCTTCGCGCGAGGATGCGCCCATGGCGACGCAGTGGTTCTACGACACGAGCACCGGTCAGGTGCAGGAGCTGGAGCGCAAGGGGCAGGGCAAGGACCTGCTGGGCCCCTACGCCACGCGCGAGGAGGCCGAGCACGCCCTGGAGAAGGCCCGTGCCCGCACCGAGGAGAACGACCGCCGCGACCGCGAGGAGGACGACTGGTGACCCCGGGAGGACCCCGGGACCCCGGCCCGCGGGGTGGGTGACGTCCCGGGCACCCCCCGACGACCGGCGTACGGGTGCTCACGATTCCTCCACCGTGGGGAGGATGCCGCGGGGCGTCGGCGTCGGTGAGGATCGGACGACCGCAGGCGCCCTGCTCCGCGCGGCACCGACCTAGGATCGGTGGCACGCCCGGGGTGGCGCGGGTGGAACGCAGTTCGAGGACGAGGGGAACCGCCTGATGTCGGAGTCGCTGGACCTGAGCAAGCCGCTGGACCCGCCGGCCGCGGCCCCCGCACCGGCGCCCGCGGACCTGCAGCTGACCCCGCCGGCGCCCGTGCCCGTCGTGGCCGACGACACCGCCGAGGGCATGATCCCGCTGGACGAGGCCACCCGGGCCGAGCTGAACCGCAAGGCGCAGGCCTTCGTGGCCGACCTGGCCGCCCAGGACCCGCGCAGCCCCGCCTTCCAGAAGAAGGTCGACGACATCACGCGCATGGGCGAGCAGGAGGTTCGCTCCTCGGCCCAGGTCTCCAACCGCATGCTCGAGCGCCCGCAGTCCAGCCTGGCCGGGGCCAAGGGGCAGAAGGCGTCCGGGCCGGGGGCCGACGCGCAGGTCAAGGTCGCGAACACGCTGCTGGACCTGCGCCGGACCGTCACCGACCTCGACCCCGGCCGGGCCGACCTCAAGGGCGTCAAGAAGATCCTCGGGATCATCCCCCTGGGCAGCAAGGTCCAGCGCTACTTCGAGCGCTACCAGGACGCCCAGTCCCAGCTCGACGCCATCATCAAGGCGCTGGCCAGCGGCCAGGACGAGCTGCGCAAGGACAACGCCTCCATCGAGTCCGAGAAGCAGCACCTGTGGACCACGATGGGCAAGCTCACCGAGTACGCCACGCTGGCCAAGGCCCTCGACGCGGCGACCGTGGGCAAGATCGAGGAGCTGCGGGTCTCCAACCCGCAGGCCGCCGACGCCCTGACCTCCGACGCGCTGTTCCCCATCCGCCAGCGCCACCAGGACCTGCTGACCCAGCTGGCCGTCAGCGTGCAGGGCTACCTGGCGCTGGACCTGGTGCGCAAGAACAACATCGAGCTCATCAAGGGCGTCGACCGCGCGCAGACGACGACGGTGGCCGCGCTGCGCACGGCCGTCATCGTGGCCCAGGCGCTGGCCAACCAGAAGCTCGTCCTGGACCAGATCAACGCGCTGAACACCACGACGAACCAGATGATCCTGTCGACCTCGGAGATGCTGAAGCAGCAGACGGGGCAGATCCACCAGCAGGCCTCCACCGCCATGGTCGACGTGGGCACGCTGCAGAAGGCCTTCGACAACGTCTTCGCGACGATGGACGCCATCGACACCTTCAAGCAGCAGGCCGTCGTCAGCATGGCCAGCACCGTCGACGCCCTCGAGGGGCAGGTGCACCGCTCGCGGTCCTACCTCGAGCGCGCGCGCAACGGTGAGCAGGGCGCGGGCCCGGCGCTGGAAGGCCCCCGGTGAGTTCGGTGGCCCCCTCCCGCGGCGACGCCCGCCCCTCGCGCGCCCTGCGCCGCGCCGCGGCCGCCGAGGGCGCGGTGGTGCGCCGCGGCGGTGCGCGGGGGGCGGCGCAGGCCCCGCCCGAGCTCGTCGCCCGCCGGCTGCGCAGCCGGGCCTGGCGCGCGGCGAACTCGTGGTGGCTGGTGGTCCCCGCGGTCGGGTTGCCGTGGTTGTCGTTCCTGTACATGGGGTTGCGGGCCCGGCGGGTGCGGTGGGTGCTGGCGGCGGTCGCCTACCTCGTCGCCTTCGTCGCGGCCGGCTCGGCGGTCGGGGCCGGTGCCCTGTTCCCCGGGGGCGACCTGTCGATCGTGCTCGGTGTCCTCCTGGGCACCGGGACGTGGGGTCTGGGGTTGGTGCACTCGATCATGGCGAACTCGACGTGGCTGCGGATCAAGGCGGCGTTCACGGGGGAACCGGCCCTGGAGGCCGCCCCCGCCCCCGCCCCGGTGCAGGCGCCGCCGGCCGACCCGGTCGTCGCGCTGCAGGAGCGGTTGCGCGAGGTCGTGCGCACCGCCAACCGCGCCGGCGGGCGGCTGCCGGACGGCGCCGTCCCGGCCGTGCGCGAGATCGAGGACGTGCTGCGGCCCCTGCTGGCGCACGTCGCCCGGCGGGGCGCCGACGTCGAGGAGCTGCACAACCTCGAGGCCATCGTCACCGAGTACCTGCCCGGTGCCCTGGAGCACTACCTGGACCTGCCCGAGGAGTACGCGCTGACCAACCGCGGCCCCGGCGGCACCACCCCCGCCGAGGAGCTGCTGAACCAGCTGCGGCTGCTCGCCGACGGCTCCCGGGACCTGCAGCGCGCCGTGCACGACCAGGACGCGCGCAAGCTGGCCGTCCAGGGGCGGTTCCTCGACGCGAAGTTCCGCCGTTCGGACCTGGACCTGTAGGGGGGACCCGTGGGAGTCGAACTCGGCAAGGGGGAGGGCGCCGGCCCCCGCCAGCGGGACGAACCGCCGCCGCAGGTCCGCACCGGGGGAGCGCTCGCCCGGACCACGCCCCCGCCCGCGCCGTACGAGAAGCGCGAGCCGTCCGTGCCGCAGCCCGCACCGGCCCGCGGGCTGAGCGAGCACGGCATGAAGGTGTTCACCGGGACGTGGACGGCCGGCTGGATCGTCATGTTCGCCACGGGCCGGCTCTGGTTCGTCGGGCTGGTCATGCTGCTGGTGCAGGGCGCCGTGTTCGGCTACGTCAAGCACCACGGCCTGCCGTGGGCCGGGGTGAACCGCCAGGAGATCCGCGCCCGCCGGCTGGAACGGCACCGCGCGCGGGCGCTGCGCCGCGCGCCGGCGCCGGTCCCGGTGGCTCCCGCGCCACCGGACCCGGTCAGCGTCGCCGAGCGGGCGCTGGCGCGTGCGGTCGTGCGCGCCGAGACCTCCGGCGGCCGCATCGACGCCGAGTGCGTCGAGCTGGTCCGCGAGGTCGACCGCCTGCTGCGCCCGCTGCTGGCCCAGCTGCGCACCCGCGAGTCCGACCCGCAGGTCCGGCACGACCTGGAGACCCTGGCCACCGAGCACCTGCCGCGCACGGTCGACGACTACCTCGTCCTGCCCGCCGACTACGCCCACGAGCACCGCACCCCCTCCGGGACCACCCCCGCCGACGAGCTGCGCAGCCAGCTGCTGCTGCTGGTCGAGGGCTGCCGGCAGCTGCGCGAGTCGGTGCTGGCCCGCGACGTCGACCGCCAGCAGCAGCAGAGCCGCTTCCTGGAGTCGAAGTTCCGCCGCAGCGACCTGGACCTGTGAGCCTGCCGTGGGGATCGAGCTGAGCAGGCCCGGCGGTCCCGGTGAGGAGCCGCGCCGCCAGGACGTGCCCGGGGCCGTCCCCCAGGCCGTTCCCGGGGCCGTCCCCGAGCGGCACGTCGAGGTCCTGCGGCCCGAGCAGCTCGAACCGCCGCTGGGCGCGGACCTGCCGGTCCTGGGCTGGGTCTCCGACGCCCGGTTCCAGCTGTTCAACTTCGTCGGCCTGGGCGGCTGGGTCGTCCTGTACGCCACCCTCGGGCCGCTGGGGCTGTGGTGGGTCGGGTTCCTGGCCATGTGGGCCTGGATCGGCGCGAACGTGGCCTACGGGAACGAGGCGCGCCGCCGTCGCCGCCTGCGGCGCCACTACCGGCGCGCGGTGAGGCTGGGCCTGGCCGTCCCCGCCGTCCCCGCCGTCCCCGCCGGTGGAGCGCGCGCCCCGCCCGCCCGCGCCGGTGAGCGCCGCGCCGCCCGCCCCGCGCGTCACGGCGGCCGAGAAGGCCCTCGTGGCCACCGTGCGCCGCGTCGACACCAGCGACCGGTTCGAGCGCACCGACGTCGTCCTGGTCCACGAGATCGCCGACCTGCTCGGGCCGCTGCTGCTGCGCGTCGCCGAGCGTGGGGCGGACCCGCAGGTCCGGCACGACCTGGAGACCCTGGCCACCGAGCACCTGCCCCGCACGGTCGCCGACCACCTCGCGCTGCCCGCCGACGTCGCCCGCGGGGCCCCCGTGCAGGAGCTGCGCAACCAGCTGCACCTGCTCGTCGAGGGCTGCCAGCGGCTGCGCGAGGCCGTCCTGGCCGCCGACGTCGACCGCCAGCAGCAGCAGAGCCGCTTCCTGGAGACCAAGTTCCGCAAGAGCGACCTGGACCTGTGATCCCCGCGGGGAGCGACGGGTGCGGTAGGAAGGGATCATGACCCTCGACGTGCAGCTCGTCGGCTCCACGACCCAGATGGCCGTGGTGACCCTGCGCCCCGGCCAGACGGTCTACTGCGAGGCGGGCAAGTTCCTGTTCTCCTCCGGGGACGTCGTCATGGAGACGAAGCTGTCGGCGCCCAGCGACCCCGGCGGGGCGGGCGGCGGGCTGGGCGGCCTGCTGCGCGGCGCGGCCAACGCCGGGAAGCGGGTGCTGGCGGGGGAGTCGTTCGCCTTCCAGCACTTCCACACCCCCGGCGGGGACGGCCTGCTGGGCCTGGCGGGCGTCCTGCCCGGGGAGATGCGGGTGATCGAGCTCGACGGCCGCACGACGTGGTTCGCCGAGAAGGACGCCTTCGTGGCCGCCGAGGCCGGGGTCCACTTCGACATCGCCTTCTCCGGCTTCGGGCAGGGGCTCATGGGCGGGGAGGGCTTCATCCTGGAGAAGTTCACCGGCCGCGGGTCGCTCATGATCGCCGGGGCCGGCGACTTCATCGACATCAACCCCGCCGACTACGGCGGCACGATCCGCGTCGACACCGGCTGCATCGTGGCCTGGGACGACCAGATCACCTACGGCGTCGAGACGGTGGGACGGCTCAACCGGCAGGGGATCGTGAACGCCGTCCTCGGCGGGGAGGGGCTGACGCTGGCCACGCTGCGCGGCAACGGGCGCGTCATCCTGCAGTCGGTCACGATCGAGGCCTTCGCCAAGGCCCTCGTCAAGAACAGCGCCAAACCCGACCAGCAGGGGTTCGGCGCGCTCGGCGGTCTGTTCTCGGGTTCGCGGGACTGACCGGGCACTTCCACGGGCCGGTGATCGTTGGCCCGACGACACGCACGCACGACACCTAGAAGGAGCGGTTCACCATGGGCGTCAGCCTCAGCAAGGGCGGCAACGTCTCCCTGTCCAAGGAAGCCCCGGGGATGACCAAGGCCGTCATCGGCCTGGGCTGGGACGCGAACACCTTCACCGGCTCGGAGTTCGACCTGGACGCGCAGGCCATCATGGTCGGCGCCAACGGCAAGGTCCCCAGCGACGGGTACTTCGTCTTCTTCAACCAGCTGAAGTCCCCCGAGGGCTCCGTCGAGCACACCGGCGACAACCGCACCGGTGAGGGCGACGGCGACGACGAGAAGATCAACGTCGACCTGTCCGCCGTCCCGGCCGAGATCGACAAGATCGTCTTCACCGTCGCCATCTACGACGCCGACACCCGCAAGCAGTCCTTCGGCCAGGTCCGCAACGCCTTCATCCGCGTCGTGAACGCCGAGGGCGGCACCGAGGTCGCGCGCTACGACCTGTCCGAGGACGCCTCCACCGAGACCGCCATGGTCTTCGGCGAGCTGTACCGCAACGGCAGCGACTGGAAGTTCCGCGCCGTCGGCCAGGGCTACGCCGACGGTCTGCGCGGCATCGCGACCGACTTCGGCGTCAGCGTCTGACCCACCTGCTCACGACGACCGCGCGGCCCGCTCCCGGGCCGCGCGGTCCGTCAGGTGTGCGCGAGCTGCGCGTTCGGTGAGAAGGTGCGGTGTCCAGCCCGTGCGGGCTCCGTTCGACAAGGAAGCTGACTGGTGATCCTCAAGACCTACCGCTGGTCGTTCGTCGTGACCGCCGTGGGCCTCGTGCTCGCAGCCTGGTACGGCCTGTCGGCCCACCTGGGCATCGGCCAGGCGATCGCCCTCGTGCTCATCCTCTCGATCCTCGAGATCAGCCTGTCCTTCGACAACGCCGTGGTGAACGCCACCATCCTGGAACGGATGAGCGACTTCTGGCGGAAGATCTTCCTCTCCGTCGGCATCATCGTCGCCGTCTTCGGCATGCGGCTGATCTTCCCCATCGTCCTGGTCTGCGTGACCGCCGGTCTCAGCCCCGCCGAGGTCATCCGCCTCGCGCTGGCCGGCGGGGACCCCGAGACCCCCGGCACCTACGGCTACGAGCTGCACGAGGCGCACCCGACCATCGCCGCCTTCGGCGGGATGTTCCTGCTCATGCTCTTCCTGAACTTCATCTTCGGGGAGAAGGAGCACCACTGGATCGGGCCCCTGGAGCGGCTGCTGGAGAAGGTCGGCAAGCTCGAGTACGTCCAGGTCATCGTCGCCGGCGCCGTGCTGCTGATCGTCGCCGAGAGCTTCGCCACCGAGCACGGCCGCACCGTCCTGGCCTCCGGCCTGGCCGGCATCGTCACGTACCTGCTGGTCAACGGGCTCGGTGAGCTGTTCAACGTCGAGGAGCACCTCGAGCACGGCGAGCACCACGAGGAGGGCGCGCCCGCCCGGTCCAACGGCCCGACGCCCGTGGCCCGGGCCACGGGCAAGGCGGCGTTCTTCCTCTTCCTCTACCTGGAGGTCCTCGACGCCTCGTTCTCCTTCGACGGCGTCATCGGTGCCTTCGCCATCACCTCCGACCCGGTGATCATCGCGATCGGGCTGGGCGTGGGGGCGATGTACATCCGGTCCATGACCGTCCACCTCGTCGAGGAGGGCACCCTGGCCCAGTACCCGTACCTGGAGAACGGTGCGCTCTGGGCGATCGGCGCGCTGGCCGCCATCCTGCTCATCAGCATCGAGATCGAGATCCCCGAGGTCGTCACCGGCCTCATCGGCCTGGCCTTCATCGTGGCCTCGCTCATCAGCTCCATCCGGTACAACCGGGCCCACCCGGAGGAGGCGCACGCCGAGACGGCGGCCGCCCACAGCTGAGCCCGGCGCGGTCGGCGCGGACGGGGAGGGACGGGAACGGGCAGGAGGTCGGCGGGTGAGCGGGACGGGCGGGCGACCGGACGAGGCGGTGCACACCTTCCTCGGCCACCCGGGGCCGCGCCGCAGCAGCCGGACGTTCGCCGACCACCTGCACCCCCCTCGTCCCGCCCCTCCTCGTGCCGCCCCTCCTCGTGCCGCGGCCCCCGCGCCGCGGCCGAGCCCCGCACCCCGGCCCGCTCCGGCTCCGGTCCCGGCGGTGCGGGTCCCCGCCCCGCCCCCCGAGGCCGTCGTGGGGCGGGCGCGGGACAGCGAGCGCCGCGTCGTGCTCGACGAGGACCGCCCGAGCCTGACGATCCCCGCCGCCGAGCGCCGCGGCGGGACGTTGCGGTTCACCCTCACGTGGGAGCAGCTCGTGACCCGCTCGGGGCTGCACCGCTCCTCCGACGTCCACCTGGGGTGCCTGTGGGAGACCCGGGACCGGCACGCGGGGGCGGTGCAGTCGCTGGGGGACCTGCTCGCCGCCCCCGGTTTCGGCGCCCGGCAGGTGCTGCGCCTGGGCGCGCGCAGCGAGCAGGCCGGCGAGGAGGTCCTCGCCGACGCCGCCCACCTGCACCTCATGCGCCGCCTGGTCCTCTACGCCTACGCGGTGGGGCCCCAGCCCCCCGAGTTCGCGCAGCTCGCCCCGCAGCTGACCATCGGCCGGCGCGGTGGCGGCACCGTCCAGCTGTGGGCCGGGGACCCGCCCCCGGGGGCCCGCACGTGCGCGCTGGCCTCGATCCACGACGTGGGCGGCGACCTCGTCGTGCGCCGCGAGGCCGAGTTCTTCGAAGGTCCGGTGCGCGAGGTGGCCCTGGCCTACGGTTTCGACGACCTCGACTGGAACGCCGGGGGCACCGTCCCCCGCCCGTCCTGAACCACCCCGACCGACCCCGACCGACCCCGACCGGACCCCACCGAACCCGACAACCCCGACGAGAGGGGACGCACGTGGCCGTCAGCCTGACCAAGGGCCAGAAGCTGTCGCTGAGCAAGACCGGCGGCGGCGAGCTCACCCGCGTCTTCATGGGCCTGGGCTGGGACGCCGTGGCCAAGGGCCTGTTCCGCAAGCGGAGCGTCGACATCGACCTCGACGCCAGCTGCCTGCTCTTCGACGCGCGCGGGAAGCTCGTCGACGAGGTGTGGTTCCAGCAGCTGCGCAGCAAGGACGGCTCGGTCACGCACTCCGGCGACAACCTCACCGGGGAGGGCGAGGGCGACGACGAGGTGATCTTCGTCGACCTGCCCGCCGTCCCCGCGAACGTCGCCACCCTCGTCTTCACCGTCTCCAGCTTCACCGGCCAGGACTTCTCCCAGGTCCGCAACGCCGTCTGCCGGGTCGTGGACGCCGCGCAGCCGCAGCAGGTCGAGCTCGCCCGCTACGAGCTGTCCGACTCCGGGCCGCACACCGCGCAGATCATGGCCAAGCTCACCCGAGAGGGCTCCGGCTGGGCCGTCACCGCCATCGGCGCGCCCGCGAACGGCCGCCACCTCCGCGACCTGCGCGACGCCGTCGCGCAGCACCTGTAGACACGTCCGTGCGGCACTTCGCCACCCTCGACGAGGAGCAGACGGAGCGGCTCTTCCTGCACCGCCCGCAGCCCGTCGACGTCACCGCCGGCCGCGACGAGCTCGCCGTCGCCCTGGGCGCCACCCTGTACTGCCCCGCGACCCGCGAGCGCCTCGCCGGGGACCTGCTCAAGCTCGCCCGCCGCGGGGTGCTGTCGGTCGTGGCCTGCCTGGAGGACTCCGTCCCCGACCACCGGGTCGCCGAGGCCGAGGAGATCCTCGTGCGCGAGCTGGCCGGGCTGGCCCGGACCCCGGAGTGGTCCGGGGGGGCGCCGCTGCTGCTGTTCCTGCGCACCCGCACCCCCGAGCAGCTGCTCGACGTCGTCGACCGGGCCGGGGTCGGGCTGCGGTGCCTGCAGGGCTTCGTGCTGCCCAAGTTCGGCGGTCAGGGGCAGCCCACGCCGGACGAGTGGCTCGAGGCCGTCCGCAAGGCCTCCGCGCGCGCCGGCCGCCGGCTGTGGGCGATGCCGGTGCTGGAGAGCCGCGACGTGGCCCACCTCGACACCCGGCACAGCGCCCTGTTCGCCGTCCGCGACGTCCTCGACGCCCACCGCGACCTCGTGCTGGCCGTGCGGACCGGCGCCACCGACCTGTCCGCCGCCTACGGGCTGCGCCGCCCGCGCGGGCAGACCGTGTGGGACGTGCGCGTCGTCGCCGACGTCCTGGGCGACGTCATCAACGTCCTGGGCCGCGCCGACGGCAGCGGCTACCCCATCACGGCGCCGGTCTACGAGCACTTCAGCTCCGGGGAGCGGGTCTTCCGGACCAGCCTGGCCGCCTCCCCGTTCGCCGAGGGTGCCGAGGAGCTGCGCGAGCAGCTCATCGCCGACGACCTCGACGGCCTGGTGCGCGAGCTCGTCCTGGACCGCGTCAACGGGCTGCAGGGCAAGACCGTCATCCACCCCTCGCACGTCGCGGTCGTGCACGCCACGTCGGTCGTGACCCACGAGGACTTCTGCGACGCCTCCGACGTCCTGGCCCAGCACGGCGGCGGGGCGATGGCCTCCTCGTACCGGAACAAGATGAACGAGGCCGGCCCGCACCGCGCCTGGGCCGAGCGGGTCGTGCTGCGCGCCCGGGCCTTCGGCGTCGCCCGCGACGACGTGTCCTACGCCCACCTGCTGCAGGCCCAGGACGAGGCGTGGCGGGCCTACCGGGCCGGCGCCGGCGCGGTGGGCCCGGGGGACGCGCCGTGACCGACCTGCACCTGCCCGCGGGGACCCGCACGTGGGTCGCCGACCGGCTCGGGGTCCGCGTCAGCGGGGAACCGGGTGTCGACGGGCTCACCGTCGAGGACCTGCTGGGCCTGGCGCTGCGCCGCAACCCCCGCCGCGCGCACCTGCTCGTCAGCCGGGTGCTCGGCAAGCACGTCCCCACCGACCCGCGGCTGGTGCGCGCCGCCGGCCTGCGGCTGGGGGCCCGGGTCGCCGACGCCCTCGGCGTCGCCGACGTCCCCGGCGCCGGCACCGCCACCTGGCGCGCCGCGCTGGCGGGGGACCCGGTGGCCGCGGGCGCGGTCCTGGCCGGGGCCCGGCGCGGCCCGGCCCGGCCCGACGCCGTGGTCCTGGGGTACGCCGAGACCGCCACCGGCCTGGGCCAGACCGTCGCCGACGCCCTCGGCTGCGCCGGCCTGCACTCCACCCGGCGCGAGGTGCCCGGGGCCGTGGACTGGGCGGGGTTCGAGGAGGAGCACTCCCACGCCACCGGCCACCGCCTCCTGCCGGCCGACCCGGCCGTCCGGGCGGCGCTGGCCGACCCGGCCGCGCCCGTCGTCCTCGTCGACGACGAGCTGTCCACGGGCCGGACGGTGGCGAACACCCTCCGCGCCGTGCACGCCCTCGCCCCGCACCGCCGCTACGTCGTGGCCGGGCTGGTCGACCTGCGCTCGCGGGAGGACCGGCACCGGCTGCAGGACCTGGCCCGCGAACTCGGCACCCGGGTCGACGTCGTCGCCCTCGTGCGCGGCGCGGTGGACCTGCCCGCGGACGTCCTGGCCCGCGGGGCCGAGCTCACCGCCCTCGTCGAGCCCGTCGTCCCGCGGTCGCTGCCGGGGGCCGCGGTCGAGCCCGTGCGGGTGGACTGGCCCGCCGCGGTGCCGACGACGGCCCGCTTCGGCACCGCCCCCGGGCACGGGGAGGCCGTCGCCGCGGCCGACCTCGCCCGGCACCTGCTGCCGCAGCTGCCCGCGGGGGCGCAGGTCCTCGTGCTGGGCTCGGAGGAGCTGCTGCACGCGCCGCTGGCCCTCGCGGTCCAGCTGGCCGAGCGCTCCGGCGCGACGGTCCGGTTCTCCTCCACCACGCGCTCACCCGTGCTGGCCGTGGACGACCCCGGGTACGCGGTGCGCAGCTCCGTCGCCTTCGGCTCCCACGACCCCGCCCAGGACGGCCCGGGGACCCGGTACGCCCACAACGTCGCGCGCGCGGTCCCGTGGGACGCCGTCGTGCTCGTCGTCGACTCGGCCTCCGACCCCGCGGCGCTGCACGCCCCCGACGGGGTGCTGGCCGCCCTGGCCCCGCACACCGCCCGCCTCCTGCTCGCCACGCTGCCCGCCGACCCCTGGAGAGACCCCGCGTGAACCTGCCCCCAGCCCTGTCGGGACCGCGGTTCGGGTCCTACGCCCCCGACGAGGTGAGCTGGCTGCTGACCGACCTGTCCGGCGCCGACCTGGAGGCCCCCGCCGAGGAGCGCGAGGAGGCCGTCCAGAGCGGCGGCGCCCACTACGCCGAGTCGCTGCCGGTGGAGTACCAGCCCAGCCCCGAGTACCAGCGGCTGTTCCACGACGCCCTGGCCCGCGGCGCCCGCCGGGTCGCGCTGGGCGTGGGTGTCGTGGCCGGGCTGCTGCGCGCCGACCGCGGGGAGGACCTGCTGCTGGCCTCCCTCGCGCGGGCCGGCACCCCCGTGGGGATCCTGCTGCGGCGCTGGGCGGTCCGCGAGGGGCTGCACTGGCCGCACGTCGCCGTCTCCATCGTGCGCGGCCGCGGGATCGACGAGGTGGCGCTGCGGTGGGTCGCGGCCCACCACGACCCCGCGAAGGTCGTGTTCGTCGACGGCTGGACGGGCAAGGGCGCCATCGTGCGGGAGCTGTCCGCGGCGCTGGAGCGCTTCGGCGGGTTCAGCGACGACCTGGCCGTGCTGGCCGACCCGGGCCGCTGCGTGCGGACGTTCGGCACCCGCGAGGACTACCTCATCCCCTCGGCGTGCCTGAACTCCACCGTCTCGGGGCTGGTCTCGCGCACGGTCCTCAACGACCGCCTCACCGGCCCGGGGCAGTTCCACGGCGCGAAGTTCTACGCCGAGCTGGCCGGCGCGGACCTGTCGAACCGCTTCCTGGACGCCGTCACGGCGTGCTTCGACGACGTGGCCACCGAGGTCCCCGCGGCCGTCGAGGCGGTGCGGGCCGGGGACCGGGCGGCGGTGTTCACGGGCTGGTCCGAGGTCGAGCGCGTCAGCGAGCACTACGGCATCGGGGACGTGAACCTCGTCAAACCCGGGGTGGGGGAGACCACGCGCGTCCTGCTGCGCCGGGTGCCCTGGCGGGTCCTGGTCCGGCCCGAGGCCGAACTGGCCCACCCCGACGACCTGGCCCACGTGCGGCTGCTCGCCGACCAGCGCGGGGTCGTCGTCGAGGAGGTGCCGGGGTTGTCGTACTCGGCGATCGGGCTGATCCACCCGCGGTTCACGCGCGGGGCGACCGGCGCGGACGGCAGGGCCGTCTGATGGCGCTGCTCGCGGCGAGCGACCTGGACCAGACGCTGGTGTTCTCCGCCCGCTCCGCGCAGGCCGACGTGGCGGGTCTCGTGCCCGTGGAGGACTACCGCGACGCGACGATCTCCTGGGTGACGCCGGGGGCGTGGTCGGTGCTGGCCGACCTCGTCGCCTCCGGCGGCTTCGTCCCGGTGACGACGCGCACGGTGGAGCAGTACTCCCGGATCCGCTGGCCGCAGGGACCGCCGCGGGACGCGGTGTGCGCCAACGGCGGGGTCGTCCTGCGTGACGGGGTCCCCGACCCCGGCTGGGACGCGGCCGTGCGCGAGCGGCTCGCGGCCTGCGCGCCGCTGCCGGACGTGCTGGACGCGCTGACCCGGCTGGCCCGGGAGCTGGTGGCCGTCGTGCCGGGCTCGGAGGAGCCGTCGGTGCGGGAGGTCCCGGGGTTGTTCGGGTACGTCGTGCTGCGCGAGGGGCAGCGCGAGGCGCTGGAGGGGCCGCGGCTGGGGGACCTGACCGCTCGGCTGGACCCGTGGGGGTACGCGGTGTCCCTGCAGGGGCGCAAGCTGTACGCGGTGCCGCGGTCGCTGACGAAGTCGGCGGCGGTCGCGGAGGTCGTGCGCCGTCACGGGGCCGACGGTTTCGTGGCGGCCGGTGACTCGCTGCTGGACGTCGACCTGCTGCTGGCCGCGCGCGCCGCCCGCCGCCCCCGGCACGGTGAGCTGCTGCGGACCGGGTGGGAGCACCCGCGCGTGGAGCTCACCGGCGCCGCGGGGGCCGCGGCCGGTGAGGAGATCGCCCGCTGGCTGCTGGCCGCCACCGGCTGAGGGCCGGCGGGCGCCTCAGCGGGAGATCTCCACGAGCACCGACAGGTGCCCGGCGCCGGGGATGGTGACGAGGTCGGCGCCGGGGATCAGCTCGGCGAGGCGGCGGGCGTGGGCGACGGGGACCACCCGGTCGGCCTCGCCGTGCACGAGCGTCACCGGCACGGTGATCGAGGCGGGGTCGAAACCCCAGGGCGAGACGTGCGCGACGTCGTCGTCGACGAGCCCGCCGGAACCGGCCCCGCCCGCCTCGGCCACGACCGTCCCGAACCAGCCCCACGGGCCGTCCAGCGTCTCCCGGTCCTCGTCGGTGAAGTCGACGCCACCGGACCCGCCCGCCGCCTCGAACTGCTCCTTCGCCCTGCGGCCCGCGGTGGCCCGGCCCAGCGAGGCGCGCGAGTGCGGGCCCATGCCCTCGAACCAGTCGGCCCCGGTGAAGGGGGCCAGGCCCGAGATCGACAGCGCGGACGTCACGCGGTCGGGCAGCAGCGCGGCGCAGGCCAGGGCGTGGGCGCCGCCGCCGGAGTGCCCGACCGTGCGGCACGTCGCGACACCGAGGTGGTCCAGGACGGCCCGCACGTCCGCCGCGACGTCGGCGATGCGGCGGCCGGGCACGCGGGAGGACCGGCCGTATCCGGGGCGGTCCACGCCGATCCAGCGGGCGTCGGTCTCCCGCCACGGCAGCGGGGGTTCCCCCGTGTTGGGGGTGCCGCCGTGCCACAGCACGACGTCGCCCGTGCCGCCGGTGTCGTGGATCCCCAGCGCGCGGCCGTCGGGCAGTTCCAGCTCGGTGCGGTGCACGGGCTTCGCGGGGCCGGGGTGTTCGGGGTGCTCGGCGGGGGAGGTCACGGGAAGAAGGGTTCCACCGCGGCCCGGCCCGCGTCCACGTCGATGCCCCTGGCGCGGACCCAGTCGTCGGCGTAGTAGGTGTCCAGGTAGCGGTTCCCGTCGTCGCAGATCAGCGTCACGACGGACCCCGGCCGGCCCTCGCGCCGCATGCGGTCGACCAGGCGCAGCGCCACCGACAGGTTGGTCCCCGTCGAGGCTCCCGCGCGGATCCCGGTGCGCTCGAACAGGATCCGCATCGCGGCGACGGACTCGGCGTCCGGGACGGTGAAGACCTCGTCGATGACCGTGGGCACGAACGACGGTTCGACGCGGGGCCGGCCGATGCCCTCGACGCGCGAGCCCGGGCCCGTCACGGCGCGCGAGCCGGTCCGCCACGCCTCCTCGAAAACCGACCCCTCGGGGTCGGCGACGGCCAGCCGCGTGGGCCGCCGGGAGTACCGGCAGTACCGTCCGATGGTGGCGCTCGTCCCGCCCGTCCCGGCGCCCACGACGATCCACTCCGGTTCGGGGTGGGGTTCGAGGGCGAGCTGCTCGAAGATCGAGCAGGCGATGTTGTTGTTCCCGCGCCAGTCGGTCACGGTCGAGGCGTTCGCGAACTGGTCGAGGTAGAACCAGCCGTCCTGCGCCCCCAGCGCCTCCGCCGCGGCGTACACCTCGCCGGGGTCGGCGACGAGGTGCAGGCGCCCGCCCTGGCGGGTGATGAGGTCGAGCTTGGCCGCCGAGGTCTGCGCCGGGACGACCGCCACGAACTCCAGGCCGAGCAACCGCGCGAAGTACGCCTCCGAGACCGCGGTGGACCCGCTGGAGGCCTCCACCAGCGTCGTGCCCGGGGTGATGTCGCCGTTGCTCAGGCCGAACAGGAACAGGGACCGGGCGAGCCGGTGCTTGAGCGAGCCCGTCGGGTGCACCGACTCGTCCTTGAGGTACAGCTGCACGCCCCAGTCCGGGGGCAGGTCGAACACCCGCAGGTGGGTGTCGGCGCTGCGGTTGGCGTCGGCCTCCACGATGCGCACCGCGCGGTGCACCCAGTCGCGTCCGGGGGAACTCACCGGGCGACGGTACCCGCACCGCCGCCTGCGCGGCGGTGCGGGCCGAGGGCCCTAGGCCCGCACCCAGACCGTCGTGTCCTGCGGGACCAGACCGCCGGCCAGCGGCCCGCTGCTGAGCACGAGCTCACCGGCGGGCACGGCCACGGGGTCGGGGCCGAAGTTCGTCAGGACCGTCCAGCCGCCGGGGCGGGAGAACGCGACCACGTCGGCGCCGGAGGGGATCCACGTCAGGTCCTCGGTGGTCCGCAGGCGGCGGCGCGCGGCCAGCGCCTGCCGGTAGAACTCCAGCGTCGAGCCCTCGACGCCGTCCTGCCGGTCGACGGCCACGTCGGCGAACCAGGCCGGCTGCGGCAGGTGCGAGCCGCCGGGGCCGAACCCGTGGGAGGGGCCGGCGGCGGTCCACGGCAGCGGGACGCGGCAGCCGTCGCGGCCCTTCTCCGTCCCCTGCGAGCGCAGCCACGTCGGGTCCTGCAGGGCGGCGGCCGGGAGGTCGGCGACCTCGGCCAGCCCGAGCTCCTCGCCCTGGTAGAGGTACGTGCTGCCGGGCAGGGCCAGGATGAACGCCGTCGCGGCACGGGCCCGGCGCAGGCCGCCCTCGACGTCGGGCCGGGGGTACCGGCCGTCGGAGAGCAGCCAGGCGTTCTGGTCGGCCCCGGCGGGCAGGGCGTACCGGCTGGCGTGCCGCACGACGTCGTGGTTGGACAGCACCCAGGTGGAGGAGCTGCCGGCGTCGGCGGCGAACTCCAGGTTCTCGGTGACGGTGCGGCGGAACGCCTCGGCGTCGAAGTCGGCCCGGAGCAGGTCGAAGTTGAACGCCTGCCCCAGCCCGTCGGGGGAGGCGTAGCGGGCGCGGCGGTGGGCCGGCACCCAGGCCTCGGCGACGGCCGTGCGGGGCGGGTCGTACTGGTCGAACAGCTTGCGCCACTCGACGTACACGTCGTGGACCTCGTCGCGGTCGAACAGCGGGTGGGAGCCGTCGAGCAGCGTGGCGAGCTCGGCCTGGGTCGGCAGCGGTTCGGTGAGGTCCTTGGTCAGCGCGTGCGCCACGTCGATGCGGAAACCGTCGACGCCGCGGTCGGCCCAGAACCGCAGGGTCTCCAGGTGGTCCTCGCGCACGTCGGGGTGCGCCCAGTTCCAGTCCGGCTGCTCGGGGGTGAACAGGTGCAGGTACCACTCGCCGTCGCCGACCGGTTCCCACGCCGGGCCGCCGAAGGCCGCGGTCCAGTCGCTGGGGGGCAGTTCGCCGTCGTCGCCGCGGCCGCGGCGGAACACGTACCGCTCGCGCTCGGGGGAGCCGGGCCCGGCGGCCAGCGCGGCGCGGAACCACGGGTGCCGGTCGGAGGAGTGGTTGGGGACGATGTCGACGACGAGCTTCAGCCCCGCGGCGTGCAGGGTGGCGACGAGCTCGTCGAACTGCTCGAGGGTCCCGATCCGCGGGTCGACGTCGCGGTGGTCGTCGACGTCGTACCCGCCGTCGGCCAGGGCCGAGGGGTAGAAGGGGGAGAGCCAGACGGCGTCGACGCCGAGGCGGGTCAGGTGGGGGACGCGGGAGGTGATGCCCGGCAGGTCGCCGGTGCCGTCGCCGTTGGAGTCGGCGAAGCTGCGCGGGTAGACCTGGTAGACGACGGCTTGACGCCACCAGTCCTTCGTGGGCTGTTCCACGGCGGGGCTCCGATGATCGTTTTGTTGGTTTTGGCCTTAAATCTAAGGCCTGTCTAAAGTGTGCCCAAGCGGCACGAGGAGGGTCAAGGGGTGGCGACGACGGTTTCGGTGACCCGGCGGTTGCGCGACGACAACGCGCTCGCCGTGCTCCACCACGTGTGGGACCTGCCCGCGACCGCGGACGGTCCCGAACCGGGCGTGACCGGCACCGACCTCATCGCCGCGACCGGGCTGTCCCGCGCCACCGTGCACGACGTGTGCGACGAGCTCATCACCCGCGGCTGGCTGCGGGAACTGCCCGACGAGCGGGCCACCGGCACCTACACCAAGGGCCGGCCCGCCCGGCGCTACGGCTTCGAGGCCCGGGCCGGGGTCGTCGTGGGCGTCGACGCCGGCGAGCACCGGATCGCGGTCCGCGTGGCGGACCTGCGCGGGCGCGCCCTGGCCGACACCGCGCTGCAGGTGGCCCACGACCCCACCCGCACGCCCGTCGCCGACCGCTTCGAGGCCGTCGCGGCGACCGTCGGGCGCGCCCTGGCCGACGCCGGGGACCCCCGGGTGCTGTCCGTCGCGGTCGGGGTCCCCGCACCCGTCGACCCCTCCGGGCGCACCGGGTCCGCCGGCAACCCCTACTGGGCCTTCGTCGACGCCGACCTCGCCGCCGGGCTGACCGCCCGGCACGGGTGGCCGGTGCTGACCGACAACGACGCCAACCTCGCCGCGCTGGCCGAGGGGTGGCGCGGCAGCGGCCGGGGCGTGCGCGACCACGTGACGCTGCTGGCCGGTGAACGCCTCGGCGCCGGGGTCGTCGTCGACGGCCGGCTGCTGCGCGGGGCCCACGGGGGCGTGGGGGAGATGCGGTTCCTCCACCTCGTCGACGGCGTCGGCTCGGCCGACGGGCTGGGGAAGGTGCTGCGCGACCTCGTCGCCCGCGCCGGCGGCACGGGGGCCGCCGAGGACGTCGTCGCCGCGGCCGCGGCGGGGGAGGAGCTCGCCGGGTCGGTGCTGGAGGCCGCCGCTGAACGGCTGGCCCGCGTCGTGGCGACCGTGGCCAGCCTCGTCGACCCCGAGCGCGTCGTCGTCGCCGGCGGGGTCGCCGCGGCACCCGGCCTCGCCGACCGCGTCAACGCCGCGCTGCCCCGGTTCCTCGCCCCGCCCCGGCCGCTGGTCCTCACCTCGACCCTGGGCCGCGACGTCGTCGTGCTCGGCGCGCTGCGCCGGGCGCTGGACGAGGTGCGGGCCGGGGCCCTGGCGCTGTCCCTGCGCTAGGACCGCTCGGTCAGAAGGAGTGCTCGGGCCCCGGGAAGGACCCCCCGCGCACCTCGGCGGCGTACTCGCGGGCCGCCTCGGACAGCACCGCGCGGACGTCGGCGAACTTGCGGACGAACGTCGCCGTCCGCCCGCTCAGGCCCGCGAAGTCCTGCCAGACGAGGACCTGCGCGTCGCAGCCGGCCCCCGCCCCGATGCCGACGGTCGGCACGGCCAGGGTCCGGGTGACCTGCTCGGCCACCTCGGCCGGGACCATCTCCAGGACGACGGAGAAGGCCCCCGCCTCGGCGACGGCGCGGGCGTCGGCCAGCACCTGCCCGCCCGCCTCCCCCCGGCCCTGCACCCGGTAGCCGCCCAGGGCGTGCTCGGCCTGCGGCGTGAACCCGACGTGCCCCATCACGGGGATCCCCGCCGCGACGACCGCGCGCACCCGCGAGGCGGTCCGCACCCCGCCCTCCAGCTTCACCGCGTGCGCCCCGCCCTCCTTCATGAGGCGGACGGCGGACTGCACGGCCTGCACGTCGGAGGCCTCGTAGGACCCGAAGGGCAGGTCGGCCACGACGAGGGCGTGCGGCGCCCCGGCCACCACGGCCCGCACCAGCGGCAGCAGGTGCTCCAGCGTCACCGGCAGGGTGCTGGGCATCCCGAACACCGTGTTCGCCGCCGAGTCGCCCACGAGCAGCGCGGGGATGCCGGCCTCGTCGAACACCGCGGCCGTCAGGGCGTCGTAGCTGGTGAGCATGGCCCACTTCTCGCCCGCGTCCTTCCACTGCTGCAGGTGGTGCACGCGCGTGCGCCGGCGCGGCGCGGGCGTCTCCGCGGCGTAGGCCACCTCAGCCCCCCGCCACGGTGCCGTCGGTCTTGACGTCCACCGGCGGCGTGAGGGAGGCAGGCGCCTGCGGCTCGCGCCAGCGGTTGGTGATGGGCAGCCGGCGGTCGCGCCCGAACGCCTTCAGGGAGATCTTCGGGCCCGGGGCGAACTGGCGGCGCTTCCACTCGGCGCGGTCCACCAGGGTGACGATCGAGTCCACGAGCGCCCCGTCGAAACCCGCGGCGAGCATGTCCGCGCGGCCCTTGTCGCCCTCGACGTAGTCCTCCAGGACCGCGTCCAGGACGTCGTACGGCGGCAGGGAGTCCTGGTCGGTCTGGCCCGGGCGCAGCTCGGCCGACGGCGGCTTGGTGATGGTGTTCTCCGGGATCGGCGGCTTCTCCCCGCGCGCGGCCGCCTCGGCGTTGCGCCAGCGCGACAGCTCCCACACCAGCGTCTTGGGGACGTCCTTCAGCGGCGCGTACCCGCCGACGGAGTCGCCGTACAGCGTCGAGTACCCCACGGCCAGCTCGCTCTTGTTGCTGGTGGCCAGCGTGAGGTGGCCCTCCTGGTTGGCCAGGCCCATGATCGTCGTCCCGCGCACCCGGGCCTGCAGGTTCTCCTCGGCGACGCCCTGCAGCGGGACCGTGGCCAGGAACGCCTCGACCATCGGCGCGATCGCGTACTGCCGGTACTCGAAGCCGCAGCGCTCGGCCAGTTCCCGCGCGTCGTCCCGGGAGTGCTGGCTGGAGTACCCCGAGGGCAGCGAGATGCCGACGACGTTCTCCGCGCCGATCGCGTCGCAGGCCAGGCTCGCCACCAGAGCGGAGTCGATGCCGCCCGAGACGGCGACGATGACGGACCGGAAACCGTTCTTGCGCACGTAGTCCCGCAGGCCCAGGACGATGGCGGCGTGGACGTCGGCGACGTCCGGCAGCGGTTCGAGGACCTCCGAGGCCCGGGGCTCGTAGGCCGGCACGGGCTCCTCGCTGACCGTGACGCGCGCGATGCGCTCCTCCCAGCCAGGGGTCGTGACCGCCGCGGGCAGGTCGAGGTCGGTGACGACCAGGGACTCGCGGAACTGCGGCCCGCGGGCCAGGACGGTGCCGTCGGCGGCCACCACGAGGGAGTCCCCGTCGAAGACCAGCTCGTCCTGGCCGCCGACGGCGTTGACGTAGGCGATGGGGCAGCCCGCCTCGGCCGCGCGCCGCGCGACCAGCTCCAGGCGCACGTCGTCCTTGTTGCGCTCGTACGGGGAGCCGTTGAGGACGGCCAGCAGCCCGGCGCCGGCGTCGTCGGCCATCTGCACCGGCCCGCCGTCCTGCCACAGGTCCTCGCAGATCGCCACGGCCACGTCGACCCCGCGCACGCGCGCCACGAGCAGGTCGTCGCCGGGGGTGAAGATGCGGTACTCGTCGAAGACGCCGTAGTTCGGCAGGTGGTGCTTGGCGTACCGGCCCACCACGCGCCCGCCGTGCAGGACGGCCGCGCAGTTCTGCGGCCGGCCCCGGCCCTCGTGGTGGTCGACGTACCCGACGACCACCGCCACGTCGCCGTGGCCGTCGTCGGCGATCTCGGCCGCCAGCCGCCCCACGGCCCGCCGCGAGGCCGCCACGAAGGAGGGGCGCAGGGCCAGGTCCTCCACGGGGTAGCCCGTCACGGCGGTCTCGGGGAACAGCACCAGGTGCGCGCCGTCGCGCGCGGCGCGGGCCGTCCACTCCCGGACGGCCGCGACGTTGCCGTCGAGGTCGCCGACGGTCGTGTCGATCTGGGCCATGGCCACGCGCAGCTGGGGCATGGGGGCAGCCTAGTGAGCCGGTGGGGGCGGGTCAGCCGGGGTGCGGGGCGACCGGGCGCGCCCGTGCGCGATGATGACCCCGTTGACCTACGGGGGCCAGCGGGAGCACCGACGGCCCGGTGATCGGACGCGACGGGAAGGGTGCCATGGACCGCCAGCAGGAGTTCGTGCTGCGGACGCTGGAGGAGCGGGACATCCGCTTCGTCCGGCTCTGGTTCACCGACGTCATCGGGACGCTGAAGTCGGTGGCGATCGCCCCGGCCGAGCTCGAGGGCGCCTTCGGCGAGGGCATCGGCTTCGACGGGTCGGCCATCGAGGGCCTGAGCCGCGTCTCGGAGTCGGACATGCTGCTGCAGCCCGAGCCGTCCACCTTCCAGGTGCTGCCGTGGCGCACCACCGACGAGCACCAGGGCACCGCCCGCATCTTCTGCGACATCCTCACCCCGGACGGGCAGCCGGCGCGCTCGGACCCGCGCTTCGTCCTCAAGCGCGCCCTCGACAAGGCCGCCCAGGCGGGCTACACGTTCTACACGCACCCCGAGATCGAGTTCTACCTCTTCAAGGGGCCGCTGGAGCGCGGGGCGACGCCCGAGCCGGTGGACTACGTCGGCTACTTCGACAACCACCCCGGCAGCACCACCACCGACTTCCGCCGCACGGCCATCTCGACGCTGGAGAGCATGGGCATCTCGGTGGAGTTCAGCCACCACGAGGGCGGCCCGGGCCAGAACGAGATCGACCTGCGGTACGCCGACGCGCTGACGACCGCGGACAACATCATGACGTTCCGGACGGTCCTCAAGGAGGTCGCCCGCGACCAGGGCGTGTACGCCAGCTTCATGCCCAAACCGCTGGCGGGCGAACCGGGTTCGGGCATGCACACCCACCTGTCGCTGTTCGACGGCGACGCCAACGCCTTCTACGAGGCGGGCGCGGAGTACCAGCTGTCCCGCACCGGCCGGCGGTTCATCGCCGGCGTCCTGCGGCACGCCGCCGAGATCACCGCCGTGACGAACCAGTTCGTCAACTCCTACAAGCGGTTGTGGGCCGGCGGGGAGGCCCCCAGCTACATCTGCTGGGGCCACAACAACCGCTCCGCCCTCGTGCGCGTCCCGATGTACAAACCCTCCAAGGGGCAGTCGGTCCGCGTGGAGTACCGGGCCCTGGACTCCGCCGCCAACCCCTACCTGGCGTTCGCGCTGCTGCTGAGCGCGGGCCTGAAGGGCATCGAGGAGGGCTACGAGCTGCCCGACGGCGCCGAGGACGACGTCTGGTCCCTCACCGACGCCGAGCGCCGCTCCATGGGCATCGAACCGCTGCCGCAGAGCCTGGAGCACGCCATCTCGGTCATGGAGCGCTCCGAGCTGGTCGCCGAGACCCTCGGCGAGGGCGTCTTCGACTACTTCCTGCGCAACAAGCGCCAGGAGTGGGCCGACTACCGCTCCCAGGTGACGCCGTTCGAGCTGCAGCGGTACCTGCCCCTGCTGTGAGCGTCCCCTCGTGAGCACCCAGGGCCGACGCTCCTCCGCCGCCGCGCAACTGGTCCGGGCGGGGTTCGCCGACCCCGACCGGGCCCTGCGCCTGCTGCGCGACCCCGTCCTGGCCGACGTCGTGCACGTCGAGGGCGACCAGGAGCTCACCGACGGCGCGGGCGACCTCGTCCGCGCCCTGGGCCGCACCGCCGACCCCGACCAGGCCCTGCTGGGCCTGGTCCGCTGGGTCGAGGCGCTCACCGCCGGCCGGGGCCCCGCCGACCCCCCCGACGAGTGCGTCGCCGCCGCCCTGGGCCTGGTGCGCGGCGGGGACGGCCCGGCCGGGGGCACCCCGGCCCGGCTGCTGGGCGTCCTCGGCGGCTCGCTGGCCCTGACCGACCACCTCGTGCGCCACCCCCGGCAGTGGACGGTCCTGGCCTCGGCGACCCCGCCGGACCCCGGCGAGCTGCGCACCGAGCTGCTCACCGCCGTGGGGGCCGACCCCACCGACCCCGTGCCCGTCGCCGGGGGCGGGACGGGGAGCGGACCGGACCCGGTCGACGCGCTGCGGGTGGCCTACCGCCGCCGCCTCGTGGGCCTCGCCGGCCGCGACCTCGCCAGCCCCGACCCCCTGGCCGTCCTGCACCTGACCTCCGCCGAGCTCGCCGACCTCGCCGCCGCGGCCCTGGACGCCGCCCTGGCGATCGCCCGGTCCGAGCTGCCCGGCCACGACCCGGCCACCGGTCCCGGTTCGTGGCGCGCCTGCCGGCTCGCCGTGCTGGGCATGGGCAAGACCGGCGGTCGGGAGCTGAACTACCTCTCCGACGTCGACGTCGTCTACGTCGCCGAACCCGCCCCCGGCGCCGCCGAGGACGACGCCCTCGCCGTCGGCGCCAAGCTCGCCGCCGCGCTGCAGCGCATCTGCTCGGCCCCCACCGGGGAGGGGGCGCTGTGGGAGGTCGACGCGGCCCTGCGCCCGGAGGGCAAGGCCGGCCCCCTCGTGCGCACCCTGGCCAGCCACCTGGGGTACTACCGCCGGTGGGCCAAGACGTGGGAGTTCCAGGCCCTGCTCAAGGCCCGGCCCGTCGCCGGCGACCTCGCCCTCGGCTGGGAGTACCTGACCGCCATCGCCCCCCTGGTCTGGAGCGCCAGCGAGCGCGAGGGCTTCGTCGGGGAGGTCCAGGCCATGCGCCGCCGCGTGGAGTCCCTCATCCCCTCCAAGGAGGCCGACCGCCAGCTCAAGCTCGGCGCCGGCGGCCTGCGCGACGTCGAGTTCAGCATCCAGCTGCTGCAGATGGTCCACGGCCGCAGCGACGAGCGGCTGCGCCGCAGCGCCAACACCCTCGAAGCCCTCGAGGCGCTCGCGGCCTACGGGTACGTCGGGCGCAGCGACGCCGGTGAGCTCGACCGCGACTACCGGTTGCTGCGCTCCCTGGAGCACCGCATCCAGGTGCACCGGCTGCGCCGCACCCACGTCCTGCCCACGGCCGAGGCCGACCTGCGCCGCCTCGGGCGCTCGCTGGGGCTGCGCCCGGACCCCGTCCAGGGGCTCGAGGACGTCTGGCGCGGCACCCGCCGCGACGTGCGGCGCCTGCACGAGAAGCTGTTCTACCGGCCGCTGCTGACGGCCGTGGCCAAGCTGCCCGCCGCCGACGCCCGCATCGACGCCCAGCTGTCGGCCGAGGCCGCCCGCGAGCGCCTGGCCGCCCTCGGCTACCGCGACCCCGCCGGGGCCCTGCGCCACCTGGAGGCCCTCACCGGCGGCGTCAGCCGGCGCGCGAGCATCCAGCGCACGCTGCTGCCCGTCATGCTCGCCTGGTTCGCCGACGGCGCCGACCCCGACGCCGGCCTGCTGGCGTTCCGCCGCGTCTCCGAGGCGCTCGCCGGCACCCAGTGGTTCCTGACGATGCTGCGCGACGCCGGCGCCGCCGCCGAGCGCCTGGCCTACGTGCTGTCCGCGGCGCGCATGCCCACCGAGCTGCTCCTGCGCTCACCCGAGGCCGTCTCCGTCTTCGCCGACGACGACCGCCTGGCCCCCGAGGACGTCGGGGAGGTCCTCGCCGACGCCGAGGCCGCCGCCGGTCGCCGCGAGGAGCTGGGCGCGGCCGTCCTGGCCGCGCGCGGGGTGCGCCGGCGCGAGCAGTTCCGCACCGTCGTGGCCGACCTCGTGGGCGTGCGGGACCTCGCCGGGGTCGGGCGGGCGCTCGCCGACGCCGACCAGGCGGTCCTCGACGTCACGCTGCGCCGCACCGTGGCCGACCTGGAGCGCCGCCGGGGCGGCCCGCTGCCGACCCGGCTGCTCGTGGTGGGCATGGGCCGGCTGGGGGCGGGGGAGACCGGGTACGGCAGCGACGCGGACGTGCTGTTCGTCCACGACCCGCTGCCGGGTGCCGACGAGACGGCCGCCCAGAGGGCGGCCACCGAGGTCGTGGCCGAGCTGCGCCGGCAGCTGGCGGCCGCCGGCCCCGAACCGGCCCTGGAGGTGGACGCCGACCTGCGGCCCGAGGGCCGCAACGGCCCGCTCGTGCGGTCCCTGGACAGCTACCGCGCGTACTACCAGCGCTGGTCGCTGTCCTGGGAGGCGCAGGCGCTGCTGCGGGCCCGGCCCGTGGCCGGTGACGCCGACCTCGGCGAGCGCTTCCTCGCCCTCGTCGACCCGCTGCGCTGGCCCGCGGGGGGCCTGTCCGACGCCGACGTCCGCGAGGTGCGGCGCATCAAGGCGCGCGTGGAGGCCGAGCGGCTGCCGCGCGGGGCGGACCCGGCCCGCCACCTCAAGCTGGGCCGGGGGGCGATCTCCGACGTCGAGTGGACCGCGCAGCTGCTGCAGCTGCAGCACGCCGCCGAGCACGAGGGGTTGCGGTCGCTGTCGACGCCCGGGGCGCTGCGGGCCGCGTCGGCGGCCGGCCTGGTCGCCGCCGAGGACGCCGAGACCCTCCTGACGGCCTGGGACCTGGCCTCCCGCGCGCGCAACGCCGTCGCGCTGTGGCGCGGCAAGACCGGTGACTCCCTGCCCACCCAGGCCCGGGACCTGGACGGGGTGGCGCGCATGTTCGGCTTCGAACCGGGCAGCTCCCGCGAGTTCGAGGAGCTGTACCTGCGCACCACCCGTCGCTGCCGGGCCGTCGTCGAGCGCGTCTTCTACGGCCGCACGGGGAGCTGACCGCGCCACCCCCCCCCGCTCCGAGCACGGTTCGGGCCCTCCCCGACGGCGCGGGAGGGCCCGAACCGTGCTTCGAGCGGTACGGGCGCGGGTGGGGGGTGGGGGTGGGGGTGGGGGTGGGGTGGGGTGGGGGTGCCGGGGTCAGGGCCGCAGCAGCGGCACGACGTCGGCGGTGAACTGGCTCAGGAACCGCGACTGGTCGTGACCGGGGGCGTGGAAGACCAGGTGGGTGAACCCGGCGTCGACGTACTCCTGCACCTTCGCCGCGACCTCCGCCGGGTCGCTGGAGACGATCCAGCGCTTGGCGACCTGCTCGATGGGCAGCTCGTCGGCCAGCCGCGCCATCTCCACGGGGTCGTGGACCTGCGACTTCTGCTCCGCGGTCAGCGACAGCGGCGCCCAGAACCGCGTGTTCTCCAGCGCCTTCGCGGGGTCCTCGTCGAAGGACAGCTTGATCTCGATGGTCCGGTCGATCTGGTCCTCGGTGCGCCCCGAGGCCTCCAGCCCCTCCCGCAACGCCGGCAGCAGGGTGTCGGAGTACAGGTCCATGCCCTTGCCGGAGGTGCAGATGTACCCGTCCCCGGCCCGGCCGGCGTACTTGGTGACCCCCGGCCCGCCCCCGGCGACGTAGATCGGGACGGGGACCTCGGGCCGGTCGTAGACGGTCGCGTCGTGCAGCCGGTAGTAGTCGCCCTCGAAGGTGACCCGCTCCCCGGCCCACAGCTGCTTGATGAGCCGCACCGCCTCGCGCAGCCGGGCGAAGCGTTCCTTGACCTCGGGGAAGTCGACGCCGACGGCGTGCTCGTTGAGGGCCTCGCCGGTGCCCACGCCCAGGATCGCCCGGCCCGGGGCCAGGACCCCGAGGGTGGCGAAGGCCTGGGCGATGACGGCGGGGTTGTAGCGCAGGGTGGGGGTCAGGACGCTGGTGCCCAGCTGCACCCGGGAGGTCTTGGCCGCCACCCACGGCAGCCAGGTCAGGGCCGAGGGGGCGTGCCCGTCGACGTGGCGCCAGGGCTGGAAGTGGTCGGAGATCCACACCGAGTCCAGGCCCTGCTCCTCGGCCTGGACGGCGAAGTCGGCCAGGGCCCCGGGCGTGAACTGCTCCGCCGACGCCTTGTACCCCAGCTTCAGGGGCTGGCCGTGCGTGTCCACCGTTCGGCTCACCGTTTCCACCTTCCCGCGGGTTCGACTGGGCCCAACCTACGTCGCCCCGCCCGGGCCGCTCACGGGGGGCCGGGTCTTCCCCCGGCCCACCGCCCTGCGGTAGAAGGTGCAGACCGCGATCACGAGGGAGAACCCGTGCACACCCTGGACGGCAGTGTCGAGGTCGTCGAGTTCACCCCGACGCCCGAGCAGTACGCCTGGACCTTCGGCGGCGTCGCGCCCGTCGCGACCGTCCGGCCGGGCACGGCCCTGAAGCTGTGGAGCGACGACGCCTTCTGCGGGCGCCTGCGCTCGGTCACCGACCTGCCCGGCACCGCGCTGCGGATGCCGTTCGTCAACCCGCAGACCGGCCCGTTCTTCGTCGAGGGCGCCGAACCGGGCGACACCCTCGTCCTGCACGTCGTCGACCTCGAACCCGCGCGCGACTGGGGCGCCTCCGCGCTCATCCCCTTCTTCGGCGGCCTGACCTCCACCGACCGCACCGCCACCCTCCAGCCGCCGCTGCCGGAACGGACGTGGATCTACCACCTGGACTCCGCCCGCCGCACCGTGGGCCTGGACCTGGGGGAGCTGTCCCTGGAACTGCCCCTCGAACCCATGCTCGGGACCGTCGGGGTCGCCCCGGCGGCGGGGGAGGTGCGCAGTTCCCTCGTGCCCGACACCTTCGGCGGCAACATGGACACCCCCGAGCTGAAACCCGGCACCACGGTGTACCTGCGCGTCAACGTCGAGGGCGCCCTGTTCTCCCTGGGCGACGGGCACTACCGGCAGGGCGAGGGGGAGTCCTGCGGGACGGCCGTGGAGGGGGCGGTGAACTCCCTGGTCCTCGTCGACCTGCTCAAGACGCCCGGCCCGGCCTGGCCCCGGCTGGAGAGCGACACGCACTGGACCGTCGTCGGCTCCTCCCGGCCGCTGGAGGACGCCTGGCGCGCGGGGCAGGTCGACGCCGTGGCCTGGATCCGGGAACTGACCGGGCTGGACGTCCTCGACGCCTACCAGGTGCTCTCCCAGATCAGCGAGGTCCCCCTCGCCAACGCCGTCGACGTGAACTACAGCGTCGCGACGAAGGTCCCCAAACGGCTGCTGCCCGTGCAGCGCGCCGCCTACGGCGGCGTCCACGACCGGTTGCGCGCGCTGGTGCGCTGAGAGGAGTCAGACGTGGACCTGCAGCTGGAGGGCGCCCGCGTCCTGGTGACGGGCGGCACCCGCGGGATCGGCGCCGCGATCGTCGCGGAGTTCCTGGCCGAGGGGGCCGACGTCGCGATGTGCGCGAGGACGCCGGCCGACGTGGAGGCCGCCGTGCAGCGGGCGGGCGGGCCGGGGACCCTGCGCGGCGCGGTCGTCGACGTCTCCCGCCGCGAGGACGTCTTCGCCTGGGTCGACGAGACCGCCGCCGAGCTCGGCGGCCTGGACGTGGTCGTCGCGAACGTCAGCGCCATCGCCGCCGCCAACGACGTCGAGTCCTGGCGGTTGTCCCTCGACGTGGACCTGCTGGGCACGGTGTCCCTCGTCGACGCGGCGCTGCCGCACCTGCGGCGGGCCGGGGGCGGGTCGATCGTCACGATCGGCAGCGTCTCCGGTCGCGAGGTCGACGCGTTCGCCGGGCCGTACGGGACCGTCAAGGCGGCGCTGGTCGCCTACACGCAGGGCCTGGCCCACCAGTTCGCGGCCGAGGGGATCCGGGCGAACACCGTCTCGCCGGGGAACACCTACTTCGACGGCGGCGTGTGGCAGCTCACCGAGCGCAACGACCCGGAGTTCTTCGCCGAGGCCCTCGCGCTGAACCCGACGGGCCGGATGGCCACCCCGGAGGAGGTGGCGCGGCCGGTGGTGTTCCTGGCCAGCCCCGCGGCCAGTTTCGTCACCGGGACGAACCTCGTCGTGGACGGGGCCCTGACGCGGGGCATCCAGCTGTAGTCGGCGGCACGGCGCCCGCGGTGAGCGCGGGGCCGGTCCCGTCGCCCCGCGGTCGTTCTCCCGCTCGTCAGCTGTTCGCGAAGGCCACGTCGCTGACGGCGGTCCGGTCGAAGCGCCCGCCGGCGCCGGGGGAGGTGACCGCGTCGATGGTCAGCTCCACCGAGGTCACCTCGACGGGGGCGACGTTCAGCCGCTGCAGCCGGCGGTCGCCGTCGGTCAGCCGCTGGGGGACCCGCACGGGGCCGGTCGGCGTCAGGAACGTCCACGTCACCGCCGTGATGCGCCGGCCCTGCTGGTAGCGGTCCGTGCCGTCGTACGGGTCGACCTTGGCGAAACCGTTCACCAGCCCCACCTCGGTGAGGCGGACCGTCCGCGCGAACGTGAACGTCAGCGTCGACCCCGTCGCGTCGCCCTCGGTGCGCCAGGCCGTCGAGGGCCTGCCGTCGAGCACGTTCGCCGCCGCGTACGACGTCGTGCGGCCCCCGGCGTCGGCGCTGTCGGGGGAGGTGCCCGGTACCCGGACGCCGGCCGGGACGACGGGACCCGCGGCGTAGCTGACCGTGGGCGTCGGCGCGGGCGTCGTCGCCGGGGCCGTCGCCTGCGCGGGCACGGCGCTCGCGGTGGCGCTCGCGGAGGCCGGAGCGGCCGTCGTGGCCGGGGCGCTGGGGGCCGCGCTCGTGGTCGCCGTGTCCGAGGGGCGCAGCAACCACCACCCGGCCACCCCGACGGCCGCCACGAGCACCACCGAGAACGCGCCGATGACCGTGCGGGCCCGCCGGTCCCCGCGGTGCGCAGCGCCCGCGGCGGGCGACGTGAGGACCTCCAGCCGGTCCGGGACGCCCTCCCGCGGTTCCCCGCAGGTCCAGCAGAACCTGTCGGCCTCCCGCATCCCTGCTCGGCAGGACGAGCAGGTGGTGGTCGTCGGCACGCGGGGCACCCCCGTCCTTGGGTTCGTCGTCCGGTGACGTCCTGTCACCGCGAGGTGCTCAAGATACTCCGGACGGGGGAGGTGATCCAGGCACCGGGCGGGAACGGGCGAACCCCCGCCCCCAGGAGGGGACGGGGGTTCGACGGCGGGCCCACCGCGACGGCGATCCGGGGATCAGATGTCGTAGTAGAGCTCGAACTCGTGCGGGTGCGGGCGCAGCCGGATCGGGTCGACCTCGTTGGTGCGCTTGTAGTCGATCCAGGTCTCGATGAGGTCCTGGGTGAACACGCCGCCCTCGAGGAGGTACTCGTGGTCGGCCTCGAGCGCGTCGAGCACGTCGGGCAGCGAGTACGGGACCGTCTTGATGTTCGCGTGCTCCTCGGGCGGGAGCTCGTAGAGGTCCTTGTCGACCGGGTCGGCCGGCTCGATGCGGTTCTTGATGCCGTCCAGACCCGCCATCAGCTGGGCCGCGAACGCCAGGTACGGGTTCGCCGACGGGTCCGGCACGCGGAACTCGATGCGCTTGGCCTTGGGGGAGTTCCCCGTGATCGGGATGCGGATGCAGGCCGAGCGGTTGCGGGCCGAGTAGACGAGGTTCACGGGAGCCTCGAAACCGGGGACCAGGCGGTGGTAGGAGTTCACCGTCGGGTTCGTGAACGCCAGCAGCGACGGCGCGTGGTGCAGCAGGCCGCCGATGTACCAGCGGGCCAGGTCGGACAGGCCGCCGTAGCCCTTCTCGTCGTAGAAGAGCGGCTCGCCGTCCTTCCACAGCGACTGGTGGCAGTGCATGCCGGAGCCGTTGTCGCCGAACAGCGGCTTGGGCATGAACGTCACGGTGTGACCGTTGCGCAGCGCCACGTTCTTGATGATGTACTTGAAGAGCAGCAGCTGGTCGCCGGCGTTCTTCAGGGTGTCGAACTTGTAGTTGATCTCGGCCTGGCCGGCGGTGCCCACCTCGTGGTGCGCGCGCTCGACCTGCAGGCCCGCCTTCTCCAGCTCCACGACCATCTCGTCGCGCAGGTCCGAGAAGTGGTCGATCGGGGCCACGGGGAAGTACCCGCCCTTGTAGCGCGTCTTGTACCCGAGGTTCCCACCCTCCTCCTTGCGGCCGGTGTTCCACGCGGCCTCGATGGAGTCGATGTGGTAGTAGGACTCGCGCTGGTTCGTCTCGAACCGCACGTCGTCGAAGATGTAGAACTCGGCCTCGGGGCCGAAGAAGACGGTGTCGGCGATGCCGGTCGTCTTCAGGTACGCCTCGGCCTTGGCCGCGATGTTGCGCGGGTCGCGGCTGTACGCCTCGTCCGTGAACGGGTCCACGATCGAGTGGTTGATGACGAGGGTCTTCTCCTTGCGGAAAGGATCGATGAAGGCCGACGTCGGGTCCGCGATGAGCTTCATGTCCGACTCGTGGATGGCCTGGAAGCCGCGGATCGAGGACCCGTCGAACATCTGGCCCTCGGACAGCGCGTCGACGTCCACGGTGCTCGCGGGGACGGTGAAGTGCTGCATGACCCCCGGCAGGTCGCAGAACCGGATGTCGACGAACTTCACGTCTTCGCGGGCGATGAAGTCGACGACCTCTTGGGCGTTGCTGAACATCCAACCTCCAGAGACGGATCCGGCTCGGTTGTCGAGCCGCCGCGGACGCGCCGACGGTAGGGGCACGATGTTTCGCGCTCGTTACGCCGACGTTTCGGCAACCTTACCGACGGCACGGGGGGCTGGACAGGGCGGTCCCCGACGACTCGCCGCGGGGCACGTACGCTGGTCCCGTGGCCGACCGGACGACGAGCGCCCCCGACGACCCCTTCCCCGAGCCCGCGCCCGGCACCCGGCTGGGCCTGCCCGCCTCGGGCCCCGGCTCGGTCTCCGGCTGGGGCCGGCGCTTCCTGGGCCTGGTCGTGGACTGGGTCGTGGCCTCCCTGGTCGCCCGCGCCTCCCTCAGCGGCGTCGGCCGCGACCTGGGACCGCTGCTGGTCTTCCTCCTCATGCACCTGCTGCTGGTCTCCACGATCGGCATGACCATCGGGCACGCCGTCACCGGGACCGCCGTGCGCCGCCTGGACGGCCGGCCCGTCGGGTTCGCCCTCGGCCTGGCCCGCGCCGTCCTGGTGACCCTCGTCATCCCCGCCGTCGTCTACGACGGCGACCGGCGCGGCCTGCACGACCGGGCGTCGCGCACCGTCGTCGTGCGCCGGTAGGGCCGCACCCGCCCGGACGCGCAGAGCCCCCGCGACCGGGTGGTCACGGGGGCTCTGCGGGTCCGCGGTCAGCGACCGCGCATCGCGCGCCGGTCGGGACGGGCGCTCATCGGGTCGATGCCCTTGGGCACCGGCGGGCGGATGCCGCCCAGGGCGCGCAGCCTCTTCTGCACGGCCCCGACCTCCTGCTTCGTCAGCTCCGGCTTCAGGCGCTGCACGCGCGAGGCGAGCTTGCGCAGCGGCACCTCGTCGGCCGCGCCGCCGTCGCCGACGGTGAACAGGTGCACGGGGACGTTGGGGGCGACGCGGGCGACCTTGCGCCGCTCGGTCTCCAGCAGCTTGCGCACCCGGCTGGGCGGGCCGTCACCGACGAGGACGATGCCGCCGCGGCCGACGGCGCGGAAGACCATGTCCTGGGTGCGGGCCTCGGCGGCCACCGGTTCCTGCTCGACCGTCCAGCCGCGACGGATGGAGGACAGCGCGGCCCCGGCCGCGCCCTTCTGCCCCTCGAGGTTCACGTAGGCGGCGCGCTCGGCGCGCCGGCCCAGCAGGAACATGGCGAGCAGGATCCCGACGAGCAGGCCGAGGATCGTGAAGTAGATCGGGTGCCCCGTGAGCAGGCCGATCAGCAGACCGACGACGATCGGGCCGACGAGGGCGGCCAGCAGGACCCACTTGGCCGACGGGTCCACCCGCACGGTCATGTCGTAGACCTGCTTCAGCTGACGGGTGCGCGCCCACCGCTGCTTCTTGGGTCTCGGTGCGGCGGTGCTGCCCCCGCGTCCGGCGTCGGATCCACGTCGTGCCATGCGCGCAAGGATACGTGCCCCGCGCAGGGCGGACGCTCAGCGACGGGCGAGCAGGCTGGAGGCCTCCTGGGCCGCGGGGGACTCCTTGTCCAGGTGCGCGAGCTGCTCGGGGATCGCGACCCCGCGCTTCCTCATCGCCCCGGCCCACAACCGGCCCGCGCGGTAGGACGAGCGGACCAGCGGGCCGGCCATGACGCCCGCGAAGCCCATCTCCTCGGCGGCCCGGCTGAACTCGACGAAGGCCTCGGGCTTGACCCACCGCTCCACCGGGTGGTGCCGCGACGTGGGGCGCAGGTACTGGGTGATCGTGATGATGTCGCAGCCGGCGTCGTGCAGGTCCTGCAGCGCGGCCAGGACCTCCTCGTCGGTCTCGCCCATCCCCAGGATGAGGTTCGACTTCGTCACCAGGCCCGCGTCGCGGCCCTGCGTGATGACGTCCAGCGACCGCTCGTACCGGAACGCCGGCCGGATCGACTTGAAGATCCGCGGGACGGTCTCGACGTTGTGCGCGAAGACCTCCGGGGCGGCGTCGAAGACCTGCTGCAGCAGCTCGGGCCGGCCGTTGAAGTCGGGGACGAGGATCTCCACGCCCGTGCCCTCGTTGCGGGCGTGGGTCTGCCGGATCGTCTCGGCGTACAGCCACGCGCCGCTGTCGGCGAGGTCGTCGCGCGCGACGCCGGTGATGGTCGCGTAGCGCAGCCCCATCGTGCGGATGCTCTCGGCCACCCGGCGGGGCTCGTCGCGGTCCAGCGGCGACGGCTTGCCCGTGTCGATCTGGCAGAAGTCGCAGCGGCGCGTGCACTCGGAACCGCCGATGAGGAACGTGGCCTCGCGGTCCTCCCAGCACTCGTAGATGTTGGGGCAGCCGGCCTCCTCGCACACCGTGTGCAGGCCGCCGGACCTCACCAGGCCCTTGAGCTCGGTGTACTCCGGGCCGGTGCGCGCCTTGGTGCGGATCCAGTCGGGCTTGCGCTCGATCGGCGTCTCGGCGTTGCGCGCCTCGATGCGCAGCATGCGCCGGCCCTCGGGTGCGATCGTCACCCCCACAGCCTACGTCGGGCTCACGCCAGCGGCGTCCACCCCCTCGGGTCGACGCCGCCGGGCACGTCGGCGGCGGGGTCGTACGGCGTGCGGGTCAGCCGGAAGCTCGCCAGGTCCAGGTGGCCCACCGCGCCGTCGGGCGTGCGGACCGGGCGCAGCAGCTCGCCCGCGTAGTAGCCGTCCAGGCCGCGCCAGACCCCCTCCCCGGCGCGCACGAACCGCGACGCGCGCCCGCGCCCCTCCAGGCCGCGCAGCTCGAAGCCGTGCGCGCTCGCGCGCACCACCAGCGGCGCGGGCCCCCAGTACCAGGGGCCGACCAGCTCCAGGACGTCGGCGGGCACGTCGTGGGGCACCCACGGGGCGGGGCGGTGCGGTTCGGCGTCGGTCAGCGCTGCCAGCAGCCGGGCTGGCAGGTCGCCGAAGCCCGTCGTGGAGTTCGTCAGCGCGACGACGCCGTCGCCCGTGGCGACGTCCACCCGCAGCATCGCCACGAACCCCGGCATGGACCCCGAGTGCCCGGCGTGGCGGCGGCCGGCGACGTTCCACAGCTGCAGGCCCAGCCCGTACCCCGCGGTCCAGGCCCCGCCGCGGGGGTCGTCGACGCTCTGCGGCTCCCACATGGCCTCCACGGTGCCGGGGCGCAGCACCGTGGAGGTGCCCGCCACGACCGTGGCCCACCGCGCCAGGTCCGCGACCGTGGACCAGACCTGCCCCGCGGGCGCCATGGCCCCCGCGTCGTGCTCCGGCTCGGGCAGCACCACGTCGGCCCACGGGTGCACCGCCAGGCCCCGCGCGGCCGGCTGCTGCGGGCGCAGCGTCGTGCGCGTCATGCCGAGGGGGTCCAGGAACTGCGCCTGCACGACCCGGCGCCAGTCCTCGCCCCGGACCCGGCCGACCAGCTCGCCCAGGACCCCGAAACCGAGGTTGGAGTAGTGGAAGCGCGTGCCGGGCCGGTGCCGCAGCGCGGAGCCGCCCAGGAGCGGCAGCAGCGCGTCCCAGTCCCCGCCGGGCGTCCGCTCCCACCAGGGCCCGTCCGTCTCGGCCTGCACCCCGCCCGCCTGCCCCAGCAGCTGGCCCACGCCGACCCGGCCCACCCCCTCGGTGTCCAGCTCGGGCAGGTGCGCCCGCACGGGGTCCTCCAGCGCGACCAGCCCGTCCTCGACCAGGCGCAGCACCGCCGCCGCCACGAACGTCTTGGTGATCGAGCCCACGCGGTACTGCGTGTCGGCCCCCGGGCCGGTGTCCACCCCCGTCGTCCCGGCCGCGCCGGTCCACACGAGCTCCCCGTCGCGCACCAGCCCCGCCACGACCGAGGGCAGGCGCGCCGCGCTCTGCTCGGCGGCCAGCAGGTGGTCCAGCGCGCGGTGGGTGGTGGGGAGCAGGACGGTCGTCATGCACCGACCTTGCCAGAGGACGACGGCCGGAGGACCCTGCCGGGGGTGGCGCCCGCCCGGCCCGGCAGGATGGGGGTGTGGATCTGCGCATCTTCACCGAGCCCCAGCAGGGCGCCAGCTACGAGACCCTCCGCCGGGTCGCCGTCACGGCCGAGGAGACGGGCTTCTCGGCCTTCTTCCGCTCCGACCACTACCTGACGATGGGCGGCGACGGGCTGCCCGGCCCGACCGACGCGTGGACCACGCTGGCGGGGCTGGCCCGCGACACGACGTCCATCCGGCTGGGGACGCTGGTCTCCTCGGCGACGTTCCGCCTCCCGGGCGTCCTGGCGATCCAGGTCGCCCAGGTCGACGAGATGTCCGGCGGCCGCGTCGAGCTCGGGCTGGGCTCCGGCTGGTACGAGGAGGAGCACACCGCGTACGGCATCCCCTTCCCGCCGGTGGCCGAGCGGTTCGACCGCTTCGAGGAGCAGCTCGCCGTGGTCACCGGGCTGTGGGGCACGCCGGCGGGGGAGCGCTTCTCCTTCGAGGGCCGCCACTACTCCCTGACCGACTCCCCGGCGCTGCCCAAGCCCGTGCAGTCCCCGGTGCCGGTCGTCGTCGGCGGGGCGGCGAAGAAGCGCGGGGCGGCCATCGCGGCCCGCTACGCCCACGAGTTCAACGTGCCGTTCTGCTCGGCGGCCGAGACCGGTGAGCGCTTCGCCCGGGTCCGGGCGGCGTGCACCGAGGCCGGCCGCGACCCGGGGTCGCTGGTCTACTCGGCCGCCCTGGTGCTGGCCTGCGGGCGCGACGAGGCCGAGTTCGCCCGGCGCGCCGGGGCCATCGGGCGCGAGCCGGGGGAGCTGCGCGAGCACGGCGTGGCCGGGACCGTGTCCGAGGTCGTCGACACCGTCGGCCGGTACGCCGAGGCCGGTGTCGAGCGCCTCTACCTGCAGGTGCTGGACCTGTCGGACCTCGAGCACCTCGAACTCGTCGCCGCCCAGGTGGCGCCGCAGCTGTGACCGTCGCCCTCCCGGGGTAGTCGGTCGACGCAGCGTCAGCGCAGGTCGCGGTGTCCCCCCAGGTGAGAGTTGAAGCACCCGGTCCCGGCGTGCACCCTCGCGTCAGCCGACACCACCGGGGTGTCGCCGGCCACCCGGGGGGACCCGTGATCGACCGACCCTGCGGGGACGCGCCGCTGGTGAGCGTGGGGGTGCCCGTCCACAACGGTGAGGCCTACCTCGAGCAGACGCTCACCGCCCTGCTGGACCAGACGCTCGACGACTTCGAGCTCGTCGTCTGCGACAACGCCTCCACCGACCGGACGCCGGAGATCGTCGAGAAGTTCGCCGCCGGCGACGAGCGCGTCCGCTCCGTGCGCAACCCGGTGAACATCGGCCTGGCCCGCAACTTCAACCGCGCCTTCCAGCTCGCGCGGGGCCGGTACTTCCGCTGGGCCATGGCCGACGACCTCGTCGACCCCACGAACCTCGCCGACTGCGTCGCGGCGCTGGAGGCCGACGCCGGGGCCGTCCTGGCCGTCCCGTCGTGGGACCTCGTCGACGCCGAGGGCAACCCCGCGCGCGGCGGCCGCGAACTGGCCTCCTTCACCTGGGACGCCGACCCCGCCCGCCGCATGCACCAGCTCATCGACATGGTCAACGGCCCGTCCTCGATCGCCGTCCTGGCCTACCTGTCCGGGCTGGTCCGGACCGAGGCCGTGTGGGCGACCGACCAGCTCGGCAGCTACCCCTGCTCCGACCACGTCCTGCTCGCCCAGCTCCTGCTGCGCGGCCGGTTCGTCGAGGTCCCGCGCCGGTCGCTGCACGTGCGCCTGCACGAGGCCTCCGCCGGCCACGGCATCGGGACCGGCGACTACGCCGCCGTCCACCGCACGTTCTTCCCCGGGACCGAACCGGGGAACCTGCTGCGCTGGCGCGCCTCGCGCTACCGCAGGATGTGGGAGGTGCTGGACCGCACCGACGCCTCCCGCGCCCAGCGCACGTCGCTGCGCGCCCGCTACGCCACGACGTCGGTGCGGGGCCTGCTGCCGGTCTGAGCCGCCCCCGGCAGGTCCGCCCCCGGCAGCAGGGCCGTCACCGCGGCGGCCGCCTCCAGGACGCCGACCCGGCGGCCGGCCCGGGCGCTGAGCGACGTCGCGCCCGCGTCCGGCAGCCCGCACGGGACGATGTGGCTGAACCCCTGCAGGTCGGTGTCGCAGTTCAGGGCGAAACCGTGCATCGTCACCCCGCGGGAGACCCGGACCCCGATCGCGGCGAGCTTGTTCTCCGCCCGCCACCCCGGTGCCAGCGGCTCGTCGGCCGTCCACACGCCCGTGCGGTCCTCGACGCGGTACCCCCGCACCCCGAACCCCGCGGCGACGGCGATGAGCAGCTCCTCCAGCCGCCGCACGTACCCGACGACGTCCAGCGCCCCCCGCAGCCGCACGATCGGGTACCCCACCAGCTGACCCGGCCCGTGCCAGGTGATCCGCCCGCCCCGGTCGACGTCCACGACGGGCGTGCCGTCGTCGGGGCGCTCCCAGGAGTTCGTGCGCCGGCCGGCCGTGTAGACGGGGGAGTGCTCCAGCAGCAGGACCGTGTCGGGGACCTCACCCGCGACGACCTGCGCGTGCCGGGTGCGCTGCAGCTCCCACGCCTCGCGGTAGTCGACCGTCCCCTCGCCGAGCCGCACGCGTTCGACGACGAGGCCCCCGCGCGGTCCGCCGGGCAGGTCGCAGGGGGGCACCGTCACGACGGCAGGGTACGTCGGCGCCCGGTCCGGTGGTGCCGCCCGCGGTGCCCGCGCCGTCCGGAGCGCCCTCAGGGACGCAGGAGGCGGGGTTCCACGCGCGTCTCCACGACGCCCGGCCCCTCCCGGCGCACGACGTAGGCCCCCTTGCCGGGGACCTCCGCGACGGCCTCGACGAGCTCGGTGCCCTGGTAGACCAGGCCCACGCCGTCGTCGCTGCAGTGCGTCTCGCCCAGGACCCCGGAGGCCACCAGCTCGTGCACCAGCGGCCGGCGCCGGGCCTCGGAGTCGTAGTGGACGCCGTTGCCGTAGGGCAGCAGGCCCAGGCCGTCGGTCACCGGGCGCAGCTCGGGCCCGAAGGAGTCGGTGGTGCCGCCGGTGAACCAGCAGATCGACCCCGCGCTCACCCCGCCCAGGACGACCCCGGCCTCCCAGGCCCGGGCGAAGACGCCGTCCAGGCCGTGCACCCGCCACACGGCGAGCAGGTTCGCGACCGAACCCCCGCCGACCCACACGACGTCCGAACCCAGGACCTGCGCGGCCACGTCCGGGACGCTGGGCATCGGGAACAGGTCCAGCACGGTCGTGCGGAACCCGGCGCGCTCACCGGCCGCGTGCACCTCGCCGGCCCACGACCGCTGGTCCCCGCCCGCCGTGCCCAGGTAGGTCACCCGCGGGGCCCGGTCGCGGGGGACCCGCGCCAGCTCCACGGCCAGGTGCGCCGTCCCGGCCCAGTCGATGCCGCCCAGTTCCCGGCGGGTCCAGCCCCCCGACGTCGCGACGATCGTGGGGACCTCAGCGGGCACGCTTGAACCCGTTGCGCCCGAACGCCTTCACCAGCACCGCGTCGGCGGCGCGACGGCCCGAGACCAGGGCCCCCTGCAGCGAGGCGTTCTCGCGGTGGTCACCCGCGACGAACACCCCGTCGCCGACGTCGACGGGCCGGGGACCCTCGAACGGCGGAGCGACCACGGGCAGCGCGTGCGGCAGCGAGTGCGCCGCCACGCGCGTCCACCCCGCGGCGTCGACGCCGTACACCCGCCCCAGCTGCTCCCGCACGCGGGCCTCGACCTCCGCGCCGGTGTCGGCGCCCAGCACCTGCGCGCTCACCAGGGCGCGGTGGTCCGAACCCGCCAGCACGTACCCCGGCGCGACCGCCGACAGCACCGAGGTGTTCACGATGGGTCCGGTGCGGTCCCCGTCCAGGTGCAGCAGCCGGGCCCGCGACTCCGGCGCCGGCGAGGACGCGGCCCCGAACCAGAACGTCGAGATCGCGTGGCTCGCCGGCACGTCCAGGCCCGGGACGAGGTGACCGGCCGCGTGGGCGTCGGTCGCCACGACGATCGCCTCGCAGTTCACCCCGCCCTGGGTGGTCTCCACCGCGAGCGAGCGCGGGGCGTGCCCGATGTGCCGGACCGAGACGCCCGTCACGACGCTGCCGGCGGGCAGGGACGCCGCGAGCTGGTCGGGGACGGCCTGCATGCCCCGCGCCGGCACCGCCGGGGTCCCGCGCAGGAAGCTGCGGACGAGCAGGTCCACGAACCGCCGGGACGTCGTCCCGTCCACCTCGCCCAGCACACCGGCGAGGAACGGTTCCAGGACCGACCAGCGCAGCTCGCCGTGCACCTCCGCCGCGTCCAGGCCCTCCGACCAGCCCGTGTCCGGCTCCTTGAGGTCACCCGCCGACGTCACGCGCAGCAGCCACCGCGCCGCGGCGGCCTTCTCCCGGGCGTTGCCCAGCGGGAAGCGCAGCACGTCCAGCACCGACGCGGGGTGGCGCCGCGGGTCGCGCAGCGTGCTGACCCGGCCCCCGCGGTGCACGGCCACCCCCGCGTCGAAGGGCTGCAGGTCCAGCGCGTCGAGGTCCAGGACCTTGACCACCTCGGGGTAGCCGGGGTTGAGGAGCTGGAACCCGCGGTCCACCCGGAAGCTGCCGACGGTCTCGGAGCGGACGCGACCGCCCACGGCGTCCGCGGCCTCCACGACCAGCACGTCGACGCCCGCGGCGGCGAGGTGCTTGGCGCAGGCGAGGCCGGCGAGCCCGGCGCCGATGACGACCACCTCGGCCGACGAGCGCAGCGTGGCGGGCGGGTGGTTCTCGAGAGTGGAGCTGACGGTCACCCCCCGAGCGTATCGACCCTGTGGACAACGAGCGCGGCAGTCCCCGCCCGTGCGCCACCCTGTCCTGGTGACCCTCCCCGACCCGCACGCCGTCCCCCGGGACACGCGCCCGGACACCGACGCCCCGACCGGCCCGGCGGGCCCGGCCCGGCAGTGGCGCCGGGCCGCGCTGGCGGCCCTGGGCGACGACCCGCGCCGGCGGCCGCCGCTCGTCGACGGGTACGACGTCGACGCCCTGCTGGGGGCGGGCGGGTCCAGCGTCGTCTGGTCGGCGACCGGTGTGGACGGCGTGCAGCGGGCGCTGAAGGTCCTGGCCCCCGGCGCCGACGCCGACCTGCTCGCGGAGCTGTCCACCCTGCGCCGCGTCCGGCACCCGCGGGTCGTCGCCGTCCACGACATCTCCACCACGGCCGACGGCCGCCCCGTGCTCGTCCTGGACCTGGCCGCGGGCGGTTCGCTGTCCGCGGTGCTCGCCCAGCGGCGGCGCCTGTCGGCGGGGGAGGTGTCCGGGGTGCTGGGCGTCCTGGGGCCGGCCCTGGAGGACCTGCACGCCGCCGGTGTCGTGCACGGCGACCTGTCCCCGGGCAACGTGCTGCTCGACGCCGCCGGGGAGCCCCTGCTCGCCGACCTCGGCGTCTCGCGCGCCCTGGGCCGCCGGCACGGCAGCGTCCTGGGCACCCCCGGCTTCGCCGACCCCGCCGCAGTGGCCGGTGAGGGCGTGGGAGCGGCCTCCGACGTCTACGGCCTGGCCGCGCTGGCCTGGTGCGCCCTGACGGGGGCGCCCCCCGCGCCCGCGGGGGCGGTCGGTCACCGCCTCGCCCACCGGCGCGCGCTGGGCGACCTGCCGCCGGGCAACGCCGCCGCCGTCCTCGCCGCCGTGCGGGAAGGACTGCACCGCAAGCCGTCCCGGCGCCCGACACCGGGCGAGCTCGCCACCGCGGTCGCCGCCGCCGCGCGGCCGCGCCCCGTGCGCGGCCTCGCGGCGGGAGCGGCCGCGGCCGGGGCCCCGGCCCGGGTGCCACCGCCGCCGGCCGCGACCCGGCGGATGGGTTCGGGCTCACCCGTGGTCGCCGAACCTCCGGCGAGCGCCCGGCCGGCCCCCTCCTCCGGGTCCACCCCGTCCCGGCGCACCCCGTCCCGGCCCACCCCGCGGCGCACCCCGTCCCGCGCCACCCGGCGCCGGGTCCGGCCCGGGCTCCTGGTGGCCGGGGCGCTGCCCGTGGCGGCGGTCGCGCTGGTCGTGCTCTGGCGGTCCACGACGCCGGCGCCCGCGTCCCTGGCCGCACCCCTGCCCGCGCCCGCCGCCGCGCCGGCCGCCGCGCCGGTCGCCGCGCCGGTCGCGGGGGAGCCGGCCGCGCCGTCCGTCGCGCCCGCGCGACCCACCGGCCCCGCGAGCGCCGACGGGGCCCTGCCCGCGGTGCCCGCCGACGGCGCCGACGTGCTGCGCGGGGAGGACGCCGTCGCCGTGGTCGCCGAGCTCGCCGACCGACGGGCCCGGGCGCTGACGGCGGGGTCCGCGCAGGCCCTCGACCTCGTGGACTCCCCGGGCTCGCCGGCCCGGACGGCCGACGAGGCCCTGCTGGCCGAACTGGCGGCCGGTGGTTCCCGCTTCGAGGCGCTGGGGTTCGACGTGACCGCCGTCCGGCAGGTCGAGCGCGACGGCGACCGCTGGGTCCTGGACGCCGACGTCACCACCGCCGAGCACGTCGTCGTCTCGGCGGCCGGGGCCCGGCGCACGGTGCCCACCGGTGAACCCCGGGCCTCGCGGTTGACGCTGGAGCGGGTCGGCGGCCAGTGGCGGGTCAGCGCGGTCGGCTGAGCGCCCCGCCGGACCGGGGTGTCAGGCGCGCGCGAGCCAGCCGGCGATGGCCGCGACGTCGGGGTGCTGGAACCGGAAACCGGCCGCCAGCAGCACCTGCGGCACCACCCGCTGGCTGGCCAGCGGCTGCTCGCCGAACTCCCCGAGGGCCAGGCGCAGCGCGGCGGCGGGCACGGGCAGCAGCGCCGGGCGGTGCAGCGCCGCGGCCAGGGCCGAGGTGACCGCCTGGTTCGTCGCCGGCTCGGGGCACACCAGGTTCACCGGGCCCGCCACGTCGTGGGTGAGCAGGAACTCCAGCGCGGCCAGCTCGTCCGGCATGGAGATCGGGCTCCACCACTGCCGCCCGCTGCCCAGCGGACCGCCCACGCCGAGGCGCAGCACCGTCAGCAGCTGCCCGAAGGCGCCGCCGACGGGGTTGGCCAGCAGTCCCGTCCGGGCCAGCGCCACGCGCACGCCCGCCGCCGCGGCGGGGCCGGTGGCCTCCTCCCACTCCCGCACGACGTGGGCCAGGAAGTCGTCGCCGCGGGGGGAGTCCTCGGTCAGCACGGCCGAACCGCCGTCGCCGTAGGCGCCGATGGCGGAGGCGTTGACGAGGACCTGCGGGCGCTCGTCGAGGTCGAGCAGGGCCCGCACGAGGGTCCCGGTCGTCTCGGTGCGCGAACGCAGGACCGTCTCCTTGTAGGCGGCGGTCCAGCGCTTGTCGCCGACCCCGGCGCCGGAGAGGTTCACGGCGGCGTCCACGCGGCCCAGCCGCCGCGGGTCGAGCCGGCCGGCCGCGGGGTCCCAGGAGACCTCGTGGGGTTCGCGCTCGGGACGGCGGACGAGGGTGAGCACCTCGTGCCCCGAGTTCCGCAGGTGGGCCACCAGGTGGCGGCCGACGAGACCGCTGGCGCCGCTGACGACGATGCGCACGAGAACTCCTCATCAGGTGGGGGAGAACGGGACAGCCCCGTCCCCGCGCGGGGGGACGGGGCTGCCCGGTGGGTGGTTCAGAGCCCGAGGTCACCCTCGAACGCACCGGCTTCGATGCGCTTCTTGACGGTCTGCAGGAAGCGGGCCGCGTCGGCACCGTCGACGATCTGGTGGTCGTACGACAGCGCCAGGTACATCATCGAGCGGATCGCGATGGTCTCCTGGCCCTCGGCGTCGGTGAGGACGACGGGCCGCTTGACGATCGCGCCGGTGCCGAGGATGGCGACCTGCGGGGCGTTGAGGATCGGGGTGTCGAACAGGGCCCCGATGCTGCCGGTGTTCGTGATGGTGAAGGTGCCGCCGGACAGGTCGTCCGGGGTGATCTTGCTGGCGCGGGTGCGGGCCGCGAGGTCGGCGATCTTGCGCGCCAGCCCACCGAGGTTCAGGTCGCCCGCGTCCTTGATGACGGGGGTGATGAGGCCCTTGGGGGTGTCCACGGCCATCGAGATGTTCTCGCTGCCGTGGTAGACGATGTTCTCGCCGTCGATGCTGGCGTTGAGCGAGGGGTGCTGCTTGAGCGCCTCGACCGTGGCCTTGACGAAGAACGGCAGGAACGTCAGCTTCGCGCCCTCGGTCGCCGCGAAGGAGTCCTTGGCGCGGGCCCGCAGCCGGGCGATCCGGGTCACGTCGACCTCGATGACGGTGGTCAGCTGCGCGGAGTTCTGCAGCGACTCCTTCATCCGCTGGGCGATGACCTTGCGCAGGCGCGACATCTTCTCGGTCGTGCCGCGCTTGGGCGAGACCTCCACCGCGGGGGCGGCCGCGGGAGCCGGCGCCGAGGGGGCGGCGGGGGCGGGAGCCGGTGCGGCGGCCGCGGCCGCGGCGGCCTTGGCCTTGTCGGCGGCCTCCTGCACGTCCTGCTTGCGGACGCGCCCGCCGACGCCGGTGCCCGTGACGGAGGACAGGTCAACCCCGAGGTCCTTGGCGAGCTTGCGGACCAGCGGGGTCACGTACGTGCTCCCCCCGGTGGCCTCGGGCTGGGCGGGGGCGGCGGGTGCCGGCTGCGCCGGGGCGGCCGGCTGGGCCGGCGGGGCGCTCTGCGCCGGGGCCGAGGCGGGCTCGGCGGCCGGGGCGGCCGACGGCTGGGTCGCGGCCTCGGCCTGCGAGCGCGCCTCCTCCCGCTCCGCGACCTCGTCCGCGAGGGACTCCTCCTGCGGTGCGCTCTCCTGCGCAGCCGGTTCCTGCTGCGGCGCGGGCGAGCTCGGGGCCGGGCTGGAGGCCTGGGAGGCGTCGCCGATGCGGGCCAGGTCGGCCCCCACCTCGGCGGTCTCGTCCTCGCCGACGAGGATCTCCAGCAGCGTCCCGGCCACGGGGGAGGGGATCTCGGTGTCGACCTTGTCGGTGGACACCTCCAGCAGCGGTTCGTCGACCTCGACGGTGTCCCCGACGGCCTTGAGCCAGCGCGTGACGGTGCCCTCGGTGACGGACTCGCCCAGCGCCGGCATCTGGACGGCCTGACCGGAGCCCGAACCCCCCGTGCTGGGGGCCGCGGCCGCGGCGGGCGGCTGCTCCGGGTCCGGCTCCTGCGCCGACTCGGGGGCGGCCTGCGCGTCCTGGGTGCTCGGCGGGGTGGGCGCGGACTCCTGCTGGGGGGCCGGCGCCTCGGCGGCGCCGCCCTGCTCGGAGGCGTCCCCCACGCGGGCCAGCTCGGCCCCCACCTCGGCGGTCTCGTCCTCGGGCACGAGGATCTCCAGGAGCACGCCGGCGACCGGGGAGGGGATCTCGGTGTCGACCTTGTCGGTGGACACCTCCAGCAGGGGCTCGTCCACGGCGACGGTGTCGCCGACCTGCTTCAGCCACCGGGTGACGGTGCCCTCGGTCACGCTCTCGCCGAGAGCGGGCATCTGCACCGAGTTCGACATCTGTTCGGTTCTCCTCACGGGCGGTCTCCGGCGTCTCGGAGACGCCGTGGTCGGGGGTGTTCGGGTCGGCTAGGAGTGCGAGTGCAGCGGCTTGCCGGCCAGCGCCAGGAACGCCTCGCCGACGGCCTCGTTCTGCGTCGGGTGCGTGTGGACGAGGGCGGCGACGTCCTCGGGGTAGGCCTCCCAGTTCACGATGAGCTGCGCCTCACCGACCTGCTCGCTGATGCGCGAGCCGATCATGTGGATGCCCACCACGGGACCGTCCTTCTGCCGCACCAGCTTCACGAAACCGGTCGTGCCCAGGATCTGGCTCTTGCCGTTGCCGCCGAGGTTGTACTCCAGGACGTCGACGTCGCCGAACTTCTCGCGGGCCTTGGCCTCGGTCACCCCCACGGAGGCGATCTCGGGTTCGCAGTAGGTGACCTTCGGGATGCCGAGCTCGTCGACCGGCTGGGGGTCCAGCCCGGCGATCTCCTCGGCGACGAAGATGCCCTGCGCGAAGCCGCGGTGGGCCAGCTGCAGGCCCGGGACGATGTCGCCGACGGCGTAGACGCCGGGGACGCTGGTCTGCAGGCGCTCGTTCGTCAGGACGAACCCGCGGTCCATCGTGACGCCCTGCTCCTCGTAGCCCAGGCCGGCGGTGTTCGGGCCACGGCCGACGGCGACGAGCAGGAGGTCGGCCTCGAAGGTCTTGCCGTCCTCGAGCTTGACGACGACGCCGGAGTCGGACTGCTCGACCCCGGCGAAGCGGACGCCGAGGGAGAACTTGATGCCGCGCTTGCGGAACGCGCGCTCGAGGCCCTTGCTGATCGCCTCGTCCTCGAGCGGGGCCAGGTGCGGCAGGGCCTCGACGATCGTGACGTCCGCGCCGAAGGACCGCCAGACGCTGGCGAACTCCACGCCGATGACGCCGCCGCCGAGGACGACGACCTTCTCGGGGACCGAGTCCAGGGTCAGCGCCTGCTCGCTCGTCACGACGCGGCCGCCGATCTCCAGGCCCGGCAGGCTGCGGGAGTAGGAGCCGGAGGCGAGGACGACGTTCTTGCCGGTGTAGCGGACGCCGTCGACCTCGACCACGTTCTTCGCCACGAGCTTGCCGGTACCGGCGACGAGCTCGACCTTGCGGGACTTCACCAGGCCCTGCAGGCCCTTGTACAGGCGGGCGATGACGCCGTCCTTGTACTTGTTGACCCCGGCCATGTCGATGGAGTCGAGACTGGCGCGCACGCCGAACGTCTCGGACTCGCGGGCCGTGTCCGCGACCTCGGCCGCGTGCAGGAGGGCCTTGGTGGGGATGCAGCCGCGGTGCAGGCAGGTCCCCCCCAGCAGGTCCTTCTCCACGAGGGCCACGGAAAGGCCCAGTTCGGCGGCGCGCAGGGCGGCCGCGTAGCCACCACTGCCTCCCCCGAGGATGACGACGTCGTACTCCTGCCCGGCGGCACCTGCCACGAAATGCTCCTGAAGTCGGCTGTGTGCTGGCGACTGCTGCTCTCGGATCCTCTCACCACCGCCGCGGGTGCGGTGCGAGGGGGTGCTCGCCGTCCGCGCCGCGGGCGGCGGACGGCCCCGGACGACGGAACGGCACCTCCCCGGGTGGGGAGGTGCCGTCGTGTCGGGGGGTCGAGCCGGTGGGACCGGTCAGCGCTCCTTCTCGGTGGTGCCGGACTCCTTGCGGGCCACGGTGGACTCTTTGCGGGCCACGGTGGACTCCTTGCGGGCGACGGTGGACTCTTTGCGGGCGACGGTGGACTCCTTGCGGGCGACGGTGGACTCCTTGCGGGCCACGGTCGACTCCTTGCGCGCGACGGTGGACTCCTTGCGGGCCACGGTCGACTCCTTGCGCGCCACGCCGGACTCCTTGCGTGCCACGGTGGACTCCTTGCGGGCGACCGTGGATTCCTTGCGGGCGACGGTGGACTCCTTGCGGGCGACCGTGGATTCCTTGCGCGCCACGGTCGACTCCTTGCGCGTGATCGTGGACTCCTTGCGCGCCACGGTGCTCGTCGTCGACGCGGCCGTGGTGAGCTGCACGCTGCCGGCCACCGTGGTGGGCGCCGCCGAGGCCGAGGTCGCCGCACCCAGTCCGCCACCGGCCAGGACGGCCGCCGCGGTGAGGGACAGGGCAGCGCGACGGGCGAGGCGCGCGACGGTGGTGGGACGCGTGGACATGGTGCCTCCGTGACGTGTGCCCCGGTGCACACCGGGGTGTCTGGGTGGGTGAACCGAACCGGTCGGAGTGACGCCCCCGAACTAGGTCGTCACTATAAGCATATACGCGGTTGCGTACAGTGCACGATTTGCCGTGAAAAGGATCACGTGAAAGCGCTCGGCCACCATTCCCGATCAAGGAAACGGGTGGTGAACCCCCCGCGGCGGGCAGTCGTCCACGGCAGGAACGTCACCTCGGGCCCTCCCCGGTGGCGCCCCGCGGGCCGCCGCGGCGCCTCAGCGCCCGGCGTGGTCCTCAGCCAGGGCCACCAGCGTGCGGACGGCCACCCCGGTGCCCCCGCGGTGCGTGTAGCCCCACGGTTCGCCCGTCGCGAAGGCCGGGCCGGCGATGTCCAGGTGGGCCCACGGGATCGGGGCCCCGGCCGGGCCCGAACCGATGAACTCGCGCAGGAAGACCGCGGCCACGAGCATCCCGCCGGCGCGGTCGCCGATGTTGGCCAGGTCGGCGACGGGGGAGTCCAGCGTGGCCCGCAGCTCCTCCGGCAACGGCATGGGCCAGAACGACTCACCGGCCCGCTCGGCCGCGGCCAGCACCCGCGCCCGGAAGTCGTCGTCGTTGCCCATGACCCCCGAGACGCGGTTGCCCAGCGCGACGACCTGCGCACCGGTCAGGGTCGCGACGTCGACGATGGCGTCCGGCTGCTCGGCCGAGGCGGCGACGAGGGCGTCGCCCAGGACCAGGCGGCCCTCGGCGTCGGTGTTGAGCACCTCCACGGTCGTGCCGCCGAACATCGTCAGGACGTCCGAGGGCCGGATCGCGGTGCCCGAGGGCATGTTCTCGGCCACGGCGAGCCACCCGGTGACCTTCACGGGCAGGTCCAGGTCGGCCGCGGCGCGCACCGCGGCCAGGACCGCGGCCGCCCCCGACATGTCGCTCTTCATCGTCTCCATGCCGGCGGCCGGCTTGATCGACAGGCCGCCGGAGTCGAACGTGATGCCCTTGCCGACGAAGGCCAGGTGCCCCTTCGCCCGGGCCGGCGCGTGCTCGACGACGACGAGCCGCGGCGGGCGCGAGGACCCCTGCCCGACCCCCAGGATGCCGCCGTAGCCCCCGGCCGCCAGCGCGTCCTCGTCCAGGACGCGGGCCGTCAGCTTCCCGTCCGCCGCCAGGCGCACCGCCGCGGCGGCCAGGTCGGCCGGAGCCAGGTCGGCCGGGGCGGTGTTGACCAGGTCGCGGGCCGTCGTGACGGCCGCGGCCAGCACCCCGGCGCGGTCGAGCGCCGCGCGCACCGCCTTGTCCCGCGGCTTGTCGACCAGCAGGGTCACCTCGGCCACCGGCTCGCGCGTCGCGGCCCGGTAGCGCGTGAAGGCGTAGGCGCCGAGCGCGGCACCCTCGGCCACCGCCGCGACCGACGCGGCGTCGGGGACGGGCAGGGCGAAGGCGACGCGGCGCTGACCGGCCAGCGCCCGCGCGGCCGCACCCGCGCTGCGGCGCAGGGTCTCGTGGTCGGGGGCGGTGCCCACCCCGGCCAGGGCCACCAGCGAGGTGGACAGCCCGCTCACCCCGGGGACCAGGTGCACCTGACCGGCCGCGCCGGTGGCGCCGAGGGAGACGGCCGCGTCGACGAGCGCCCCGCGGGTGGCGCGGGGCAGGTCCTCACCCCCGAGCAGGACCGGCGCGGTGGACTTCCCGGCCGGTGCGGGGGCGAGCCCCAGCACCAGGGCGTCCACGGACACGCTCTTGACCGACTTGCTGCTGAGGAGGAGGCGCGGCACCCGGGCACCCTAACGTGGGGCCGTGGACGAGGGCTCGGGGAGCGGTCCCGGCGGCGCGCTGCGCCCCGGGGTGCGGTGGCGGCCCGCCGGACCCGCGGACGTGCCCGCGCTGCGGGAGGTCTGCCGCCTCACGGGCGACGCCGGCCGGGACGCCAGGGGGCGCACCGCCTTCCCCGACCTGCTCGGCGACGTGTACGCCGCGCCCTACGCCCACCACGAGGCCGCCTTCGCGACCGTCGTCGAGGACGACGGCGGGGTCGCCGGGTACGTGCTGGGGTGCCGCGACACCGCCGCCTTCGAGGCCTGGCGCGAGGAGCGCTGGTGGCCGCCGCTGCGCGCGGCGTACCCGCGGCCGGAGACGGCCGCCGGCGGTTTCGACGAGCCGTTCCTGCGGATCGTCCACACCGGGGTGCGGCCCGAACCGGTCTGGGCGACCCACCCCTCGCACCTGCACGTCGACCTCCTGCCCCGGCTCCAGGGCGCCGGGGTCGGCCGGGCCCTGATCGAGCGGGTCTGCGCCCAGCTCGCGGCGGCCGGTTCCCCCGGCGTGCACCTGGGGGTCTCGGCCCGCAACCCCGGCGCGGTCGCGTTCTACCGCCGCACCGGGTTCACCGAGCTGTCCCGGTCCGCCGACGGTCACACGTTCGGGCGGACGCTGTCCCCGGCCGGTCCCTCGACGGTGGCGGGCTCCCCGGTGGGGACCTGAGCGACGGGCTCGGGCTCGACCGCGGGCTCGGGTTCCACGGCGGGCTCGGGCTCCGGTTCGGGCAGCGGCGGCAGCTCCGCCTCGTCCGCCGCGGCGAGCGCCTGGGCGGCCCGCAGCACCCCCAGCGCGGTCAGGGCCCCCGTCCCGCCGCCGCGGCCCGCGCCGAGGTCCAGCAGCGGCCGCAGCCGCAGCCGGTCCGCGGCCAGCGCCTGGGACGGCTCGGCCGTCGCCGCGCCGACCTGCCACCACTTCTCCACCCCCGGGACCCCGCGGGAGGCGACCAGCGCGGCCGCCACGCCCACCGCGCCGTCCAGCAGCACCGGGGTCCGGCGGGCGGCCGCGCGCAGCAGGAACCCGACCGCGGCGGCCACGTCGGCGCTGCCGACCGCGGCCAGGACCGCCGTCGGGCGCGTGGCCAGCTTGCGCGCGCGCCGGACCGCGTCGCGCACGGCGGCGGTCTTGCGCATCCAGGCGTCGTCGTCGACGCCGCTGCCGCGGCCCACGACGTCGACCGCGCCCTTGCGCAGGCAGGCCGCGACGAGCGTGGCGGCGACCGTCGTCGCCCCCGCGCCGAGGTCGCCGAGGAGCAGCAGGTCGACGCCGGCGTCGACGGCGGCGTCGGCCACGGCCGCCCCGCCCCGGACCGCGGCCTCGACCTCCGCGTCGGTCAGGGCGTCCTCGACGGCGATGTCGCCCGAGGGGCGCAGCGCCGCGGCGACGACGGCGGGCGGGACGTCGACCGGCCCCTGCTCACCCCAGTCGACCCCCAGCGCGTGGACCTCCACGGGGACCCCGGCCTGCGCGGCCAGCGCCGCGTACGGGCCGCGGGAGGCGGCCAGGTCCCGCACGGCGCGCGCCGTCCAGCCCGGTCCCAGCCGCGAGACCCCGCGCGCGGCCACGCCGTGGTCGCCGGCGAAGACGACGAGCCGGACCCGGTCCAGGGGGGCGGCGACGTCGCGGTCCTGCGTGCCGGCCAGCCAGCGGGCGAGCTCGTCGGCGCGGGAGGGGGCCAGCAGGGGGGCGCTGCGGCGTTCCCGCGCCGCGGACGTGTGCGGCGAGTACAGGCCTTCGGCGATCTCGCGCAGGTTCAACGGCCGCGGGCCGTCGGTCATCGGGACTCCTCGGGTGGTGCACGGCTTGCTCGTCCACCGCATGCTCCCACCCCCGCGGGCGACGGCGGAGCCACCCGCGGGCGCGCGCCACCGGTCGCCGGCCGTGCGGGTCGGGGCTCTTGTGGACCGCTGCGGGCCCGCCTACGGTGCTGCCCACCGGGTCCGAGGGAGGTCCCGGCGGGGAGGTGCTCAGGTGGCCGCTGACCTGGCGCGCGCCCGGGAGCACTGGCTGGCGTCCACGGCGAGCGCGACCGTCGGGACGCCGCTGCCCGGGGCCCGCGAGCTCGTCTCCTCCTCCTGGTGGCGGGCCCGCCGCACGGGGCTGGACCCCGACCGGGTGCTGCCGCCCGTGCTGACCGACCCCGCCGACGTGCGCGCCCGCCGCGAGGCGCACCCCCTGGCCGCGGTGCTGCCCACCGCGCGCCGGCTGCTGCTGGCCGAACCCCTCGGCGTCCCCGTGCTGATGGCCGTCAGCGACGTCGACGGCACCCTGCTGTGGGTCGAGGGCGACCCGGGCCTGCGCCGCGCGGCCGAGCGCATGGCCTTCACCGAGGGGGCCCGCTGGAGCGAGGACGTCGCCGGGACCAACGCCCCCGGCACCGCGCTGGCGCTGGGGCGTCCCGTGCGGGTCCGGTCCGCGGAGCACTACGCGACCGCCGTGGCGGGCTGGAGCTGCTCGGCGGCCCCCGTGCGCGACCCGGCCACGGGGCGGGTCCTGGGGGTCCTGGACCTCACCGGCGGGGACGACCTGGGCCGCGAGCGGGCCCTGGAGCTGGTGCGCGCGGCCGTCGGCGCCGTCGAGGGCGAGCTGCGCGTCGCGGCCCTGCGGCACCGGCTGGCCCCCGGGGCGGCCGGCGCGCCCACCCGCGCGCGGCTGGCCGTGCTCGGTGCCGCTCCCCGCCTGGAGGTCGGCGCGGTCACCCGGCCGTTGTCGTTGCGGCACAGCGAGGTCCTGCTGCTGCTGCTGGGGGAGGGGGCGGCGGGGGGCCGGTCCGCGGCCCAGCTCGCCGCCGACCTGGACGAGCGCCACCTGGCGCCGGTCTCGGTGCGGGCCGAGGTGCACCGGCTGCGGGCCGTCCTGCGCGACCGGACCGGCGGGGCCGTCGACCTCTCGCCCGCGCCGTACCGGGTGGTGGGGGACCTGGGCTGCGACGTGCTGGAGGTGCGGGACGCGCTGCGCGCCGGCCGGGTCCGCGAGGCGGTGCGGGCCCTGGCCGGGGACGTGCTGCCCGGCTCGGACGCCCCCGGCGTCCGGGAACTGCGCGAGGACCTGCTCCTGACCCTGCGCACCGGGGTCCTGGAGGGGGAGGACGACCAGGCGCTGCTGGAGTACTCGCGCACCGCCGGCCGCGACGACGCCGTCGTCGCGCGCGACCTGGTGGCCCGCCTGGGGCCCGGCGACCCCGGCCGCGCCGAGGCCGTCGCCCGCTGGGAGCGGTTGCGCCGCTGACGCGTCCCCGGGGTGGGGTGCAACGCGGGTGCAACGGCGCGCGGCGCACCGTGGGGGCACGGCGACGGAGCAGTCGCCGGTCCCTTCCCGTGGAGGTCACCATGACGGTCTACGAGGCGCCCGGACGCCCCGGCAGCGTCGTCGAGTACGCCAGCCGCTACGACCACTGGATCGGGGGCGAGCGCGTCGCCCCCGCCGAGGGGCAGTACTTCGAGAACCCCAGCCCCGTCACCGGGCAGGTCTTCACCGAGGTCGCGCGCGGCACCGCCGCCGACGTCGAGCGGGCCCTGGACGCCGCCCACGCCGCCGCCCCCGCCTGGGGCCGCACCTCCGTCGCCGAGCGCGCCCTGGTCCTGAACCGGATCGCCGACCGGATCGAGGCCAACCTCGAGAAGCTCGCGGTCGCCGAGACGTGGGACAACGGCAAACCCGTCCGCGAGTGCCTCGCGGCCGACCTGCCCCTGGTCGTGGACCACCTGCGCTACTTCGCCGGGGTCGTGCGCGCCCAGGAGGGCGGCATCTCCCAGATCGACGACGACACCGTCGCCTACCACTTCCACGAACCCCTCGGCGTGGTCGGGCAGATCATCCCGTGGAACTTCCCCCTGCTCATGGCGGTCTGGAAGCTGGCCCCGGCGCTCGCGGCCGGCAACGCCGTCGTCCTCAAGCCCGCCGAGCAGACGCCGGCGTCGATCATGCTGCTGATGGACCTCATCGGCGACCTGCTGCCGCCGGGGGTGGTCAACGTCGTCAACGGCTTCGGCGCCGAGGCCGGCAAACCCCTGGCGAGCAACCCGCGCATCCGCAAGATCGCCTTCACCGGGGAGACCACGACGGGCCGGCTGATCATGCAGTACGCCAGCCAGAACCTCATCCCGGTGACGCTGGAACTGGGCGGCAAGAGCCCGAACATCTTCTTCGAGGACGTCGCCCGCGCCCGCGACGACTTCTACGACAAGGCCCTCGAGGGCTTCACGATGTTCGCCCTGAACCAGGGGGAGGTGTGCACCTGCCCCTCGCGCGCGCTCATCCAGGACCGCATCTACGACACGTTCCTGTCCGACGCGCTGGAGCGCACGAGGGCCGTGAAGCAGGGGAACCCGCTGGACACCGCGACGATGATCGGTGCGCAGGCCAGCAACGACCAGCTCGAGAAGATCCTGTCCTACATCGACATCGGCACCAAGGAGGGCGCCAGGCTGCTCACCGGCGGTGAGCGCGCCGACCTCGGCGGGGAGCTGTCGGGGGGGTACTACGTCACCCCCACGGTGTTCGAGGGCGACAACTCGATGCGCGTCTTCCAGGAGGAGATCTTCGGCCCGGTCGTCTCGGTCGCGCGGTTCGGGGACCCCGACGACGCCCTGAAGATCGCCAACGACACCCTCTACGGCCTGGGGGCCGGGGTGTGGTCGCGCGACATCCACCTGGCCTACCGCATGGGCCGCGGCATCCAGGCCGGCCGGGTCTGGACGAACAACTACCACGCCTACCCGGCCCACGCGGCGTTCGGCGGCTACAAGAGCTCGGGCATCGGCCGGGAGAACCACCGCATGATGCTCGACCACTACCAGCAGACGAAGAACCTCCTCGTCAGCTACTCGACCTCCAAGCTCGGGTTCTTCTGAGGTGCCCGTCGGTCTGACCCCGGCGGCTGCGGAGGAGCTCCGCAGCCTCCGGGCCCGGCACGGGGCGCTGATGTTCCACCAGTCCGGGGGGTGCTGCGACGGCAGCTCACCGATGTGCTTCCCCGACGGGGACTTCATCGTCTCCGACGCCGACGAGTTCCTGGGCGACGTGCGGGTCCCCGCGGCCGGGGACAGCGAGGCGTTCACCGTCGGGGTGTGGATGTCGAAGGAGCAGCACCGGGTGTGGGCGCACACCGAGCTGACCATCGACCTCGTCCCCGGCCGCGGGGCGGGGTTCTCCCTGGAGGCCCCCGACGGCGTCCGGTTCCTCGTCCGCTCGGACGTGTGCCGGACCTGAGCGGGTCCTCGGTAGCGTGGCGGCGTGAGCGCTCCGGAGCCCGTGACCTTCGCCCTCGTCGGCTACGGCGGGGGTGGCCGCTTCTTCCACGCCCCCGTCATCGAGGGGGCGCCGGGGGCCCGGCTGGGGTTCGTCGTCACGACCGACCCCGCCCGCGCCGCGCAGGCCCGGGCCGAGCACGACGGCGTCGAGGTGGTGCCGTCGCTGGCGCAGGCCGTGGCCGCCGGCGCGCAGGCCGTGGCGATCTCCACGCCGGCCGCGACCCACACGGCGCTGACGCAGGAGGCGATCGGGCTCGGGGTGCCCGTGGTGTGCGACAAGCCGTTCGCCCTGGACGCCCCTGCGGCGGCCGCGACGGTCCGGGCGGCCGAGGCCGCCGGGGTGCTGCTGTCGCCCTACCAGAACCGCCGCTGGGACTCGGACCTGCTGACGCTGCGGCGGGTCCTGGCCGACGGCGAGCTGGGGCAGGTGCGGCGCTTCGAGTCCGCCTTCGAGCGCTGGGCTCCGGGGGACCCGCCCGCGGCCGGCGGCGGCCTGCTGCGCGACTTCGGCGCGCACGTCGTGGACCAGGCGCTGCACCTGTTCGGGCCCGTGCGCTCGGTGGCGGCGCAGACGTGGGGCGGGGACGGCACCGAGACGGACCTGCGGGTCCAGCTCGAGCACGTCGGCGGGGTCCGCAGCGAGCTGTCGGGCTCGTGGAAGCAGGCCGTGCCGGCGCCGCGCTTCCGCATCACCGGGACGCGGGGCACGTTCGTGCTCGACTCCCCGATGGACGTCCAGGAGGAGGTCCTGCTCTCCGGGCGCACGCCCGCGACGGAGGGCGCGGCGTGGGGGACCGAGCCGCCCAGCCGCTGGGGCGCGCTCGCCCTCGGCGGGGACGCGGTGCGCCGCGTCCCCAGCGAGCAGGGGCGCTGGCCGGACTTCTACGCCGCCTTCGCGCGCGCCGTGCGCGGGCAGGGACCGGTCCCGGTGGACCCGTGGGACGCCTGGCGCACGTGCGCCGTCGTCGACGCGGCCCGGGTGGCGGCCCGCGACGGCGTCACCGTCCGTCTCGAGGACTGAGACGGTCGTCTCGCGAGCTGGACGGACGGCGGACCGGGCGTAGGATCCGGGACACGCACCCGGAGCGGCGACGGCGACCCCGGTGACCTCCACGGGTGTCGACCGCCCGGCCAGGAGGACCCCTGGAAGGTGTCCCCGCCCGCCGTCGTCCCGAAGGTCCTGCCACCATGGGCTCCGCACCCACCACCGCCTCCGCGCAGGCCGCTGCGCCCACCAACCCGATCCGCAGGGTCGCCGCCGCCAGCCTCATCGGCACCACGATCGAGTTCTACGACTTCTACGTCTACGCGACGGCGGCGGTCCTCGTCTTCGGGCCGCTGTTCTTCCCCTCCGGCAACGAGACCGCGCAGACGCTGGCCTCCCTGGCCACCTTCGCCATCGCCTTCGTCGCCCGCCCCATCGGCTCGATCGTCTTCGGCCACTTCGGCGACCGCGTCGGGCGCAAGACGACCCTCGTCGCCGCGCTGCTCGTCATGGGGATCTCCACCGTCCTCATCGGCGTCCTGCCCACCCACGCCACCGCCGGCAACCTCGCCCCGGTCCTGCTGTGCCTGCTGCGGTTCGGGCAGGGCTTCGGCCTCGGCGGGGAGTGGGGCGGCGCCGCCCTGCTGGCCACCGAGAACGCCCCGGCCCACCGGCGCGCGCTGTACGGCATGTTCCCCCAGCTGGGCGCGCCGTTCGGCTTCGTCCTCGCCAACGGCCTGTTCATCGTGCTGGCGACCACCATGAGCGAGGCGACGTTCACGTCGTGGGGCTGGCGCATCCCGTTCCTGCTCAGCTCCGTGCTCGTCGTCCTGGGGCTGTGGATCCGCCTGAGCCTGGCCGAGACCCCGATCTTCGCCAAGGCGCTGGCCGAGAAGAAGCAGGTCCGCGTGCCGGTCGCGGAGACCTTCCGCACCAGCTGGCGGACCGTCGTCCTCGGCGCGTTCTCCGTCATGCTGACCTACACGCTGTTCTACCTGACGACGACCTGGTCGCTCAGCTACGGCACCAAGGCGCTGGCGTACACGCGGCAGGACTTCCTGCTCATGCTCTGCTTCGCCGTGCTCTTCATGGCGGCCGCCACCCCGCTGTCGGGCTGGCTGTCCGACCGGTTCGGCCGTCGCCCCGTGCTGGCGACCGCCATGGCCGGCGGCGCCGTCGTCGGGCTGCTGACCGGCCCGCTGCTGGGGTCGGGCAGCACCGCGCTCGTCGTGCTGTGGCTGTGCGCGGGCCTGTTCTTCATGGGGCTGGTCTTCGGGCCGATCGGGGCGTACCTGCCCGAGCTGTTCCCCACCAACGTCCGCTACACCGGGGCCTCGCTGGCCTTCAACTCCGGCTCGATCCTCGGGGCCTCCCTGGCCCCGTACACGGCCGTCAAGCTGGCCGCCGCGCACGACGTCAGCTGGGTCGGCTACTACCTCGCCGGCACGGCCGTCGTCAGCCTCGTCGCGCTGGCCCTGCTGCGCGAGACCCGCACGTCGTCCATCGGCTGAGTCCGGTTAGGGTGCAGGGCGTGGCCGGTGGAAACGTGTACAAGACCCTCTACCGGCACGTCCTGACCCGCGTCGACGCCGAGGTCGCCCACCACTGGGCCTTCGCCGGCATGCGCCTGTCCAGCCGGGTGCCGGTCGCCCCGCGCCTGCTGCGCAAGGCGTTCGTCGCCGGCGACGAACGCCTGCGCACGCGGGTCCTGGGCATCGACTTCCCCACCCCCCTCGGCCTCGCCGCGGGGTTCGACAAGAACGCCACCGGCCTGGCGGCCCTGGGCAACTACGGCTTCGCCTGCGTCGAGGTCGGCACGGTGACCGCCCGCCCGCAGCCGGGCAACCCCAAGCCCCGGCTGCACCGGCTCGTCGCCGACCGCGCCGTCGTCAACCGCATGGGTTTCAACAACGACGGCGCCGAGGTCGTGGCGAAGCGGCTGCGGCAGTACCGGGCGGTCCCGCCCCGGCACCCCGTCGTCGTCGGGGTGAACATCGGCAAGAGCAAGGTCGTCGAGGAGGCCGACGCCGCCGAGGACTACGCCACGTCCGCGCGACTGCTGGCCCCCTACGCCGACTACCTCGTCGTCAACGTCTCCTCGCCCAACACCCCCGGCCTGCGCGACCTGCAGGCGGTCGAGAAGCTGCGGCCCGTGCTGACCGCCGTCCGCGAGGCCGCCGACGCCAGCGCGCACCGGCACGTCCCCCTCCTGGTCAAGATCGCCCCCGACCTGTCCGACGACGACGTCGACGCCGTCGCCGACCTCGCGGTCGACCTCGGGCTCGACGGGATCGTGGCGACCAACACCACGATCAGCCGCGACGGCCTGCGCTCGCCCGCGGCGCTCGTCGAGGCCGCCGGCGGCGGCGGGCTGTCCGGTGCGCCGCTGAAGGAACGGTCCCTGCAGGTCCTGCGCCGGTTGTCCGCGCGCACCCACGGCTCGCTCGTGCTCATCGGCGTCGGCGGCGTCGAGACCGCCGCCGACGTCGTCGAACGCCTCGAGGCCGGCGCCTCCCTCGTGCAGGCGTACACGGCGTTCATCTACGAGGGGCCGGGCTGGGCGCGCCGCGTGCTGGCCGAGCTCGCCGCCAGCCGCACCCGGCGGGAGAGCGACCGCTCGTCCTGAGTTGTGGGGACCGCCTCCCCGGGTGATGGTCGGACGGTTGCCCCGACGAACTCGCCCGAGGAGAGCTGTGACCGACACGGCCCGGCGTCCCACCGAAGACCCCACCGACGCACCGGACCGCAACCGGTGGCGCGCCCTCGGCGTCTGCCTCGCCGTGGGTTTCATGACCCTGCTCGACGTCTCGATCGTCAACGTGGCCCTGCCCTCCATCGAGGGCTCCCTGCGCGCCGGCTCCTCGCAGGTCCAGTGGATCGTGGCCGGGTACGCCCTGGCCTTCGGGCTCGTCCTCGTGCCCGCCGGGCGCATCGGGGACCTGTACTCGCGCCGGGCCATGTTCGTCGCCGGCCTCGCCGGCTTCGTCCTGACCAGCGCCGCCGCCGGGCTCGTCCAGTCGGCCACCGCGCTGGCCGTCGTCCGCCTCGCCCAGGGCATCACCGCCGGCCTGGTCAACCCGCAGGTGCTGGCGATCATCCAGCAGCTGTTCACCGGCGCCGAGCGCGGCCGGGCCTTCGGGGCGTTCGGCACGACCATCGGGCTGTCCACGGCCGTCGGGCCGCTGCTCGGCGGCGCCATCCTGGCCGTCTTCGGGGAGGAGGAGGGCTGGCGGGGCGTCTTCCTCGTCAACGTGCCCATCGGGCTCGTGCTCCTGCCGCTGGCCTGGCGCTGGCTGCCCCGGCCCGAGCGGGGCGCCCCGCGGGCACGCCTGCACCTCGACGTCGTCGGGCTCGTCCTGCTGGGGGCCGCGACCGTCCTGGGGATGCTGCCCTTCGTCCTGACGACCGGGCAGGGCGACTCGCCCGCGCGCTGGCTCCTCCTCGTCCCGGGCGCGCTGCTGCTCGTCGCCTTCGTGCTGTGGGAGCGGCGCGAGGGGCGCCACGGCCGCGAACCCGTCGTCGACGGGGAGCTGGTGCGCACCCCGTCGTTCAGCGTCGGCGCGCTCGTCGGCATCGCCTACTTCGCCGGGTTCACCGGGATCTTCCTCGTCGTGACCCTCTACCTGCAGTCCGGGCTGGGCTTCGCCCCGTGGCAGGCCGGGCTCGTGCAGACGCCGTTCGCGGTCCTGTCCGGCCTCTTCGCCCAGATCGGCGGCCGGCAGGTGTCCCGCCGGGGCCGCGGGGTCGTCGTCGTGGGACTGGTCGTCGTCGCCGTCGGGCTGGCCGCGGCCGACCTGGTGGCCGCCTCGGTGCAGGGCACGGCCGGTGCGATCGGGCTCTCGGCGTGCCTGGCCGTCGCGGGGGCCGGCAGCGGGCTGGTCATCTCCCCGAACCAGACCCTGGCCCTGGCCGACGTCCCGCCCCGGGTCGCCGGGGTCGCCGGCGGGGTCCTGCAGACCGGGCAGCGCGTCGGGTCGGCCGTCGGGGTCGCGGCGGCCACCGCGATCTTCTTCTCCACCGTCGCGGGGGCCGGGCTCAGCGGCCAGGCCCGCCAGGCCGGGGCCCGCGAGGTCCCGGCCGCGGTGCAGGAGGTCTTCGGGCAGGCCCTGTCGCACGGGCTGCGCGTCTCGCTCGGGCTCGTCCTGCTCGCCCTGGTGCTGGCCGTCGTCGACCAGCGCCGCCGGGTCGGGCACCAGCACGGCGCCCACGACGCGTCGGTCGCCAAGCACCGGGTGCAGTGAGTAGCGTCGGCGCGTGAGACCGACGCAGTGGACGTGGGAGTACGAGGACGCCGAGGGCCGCCCGGTCGAGGGGGACACGTCGGTGTTCCCGACGCAGGCCGACGCCGAGACGTGGATCGGGGAGTCCTGGCGCGGGCTGCGCGAGCGCGGCGTCGAGAACGCCCACCTGTGGGCCGACGGCGCGAAGGTCTACGGGCCGCTGTCCCTGCGCCCCGCGGACTGAGCCCGGTCCCCGCCGGAGGGGGACCGGGCGCCCGGTCAGGAGGGGCGTTCGGTGGGTGCGGTCGCCGCCGTGCGGGCGGGGTCGCGCTCGACGACGTCACCGAGCGCGGCGTCGATCCTCTGGAGCAGCTCCTCCGGGATCCTCACCCCGGACGCCTTGACGTTCTCGTGGACCTGCTCGGGCCGGGACGCGCCGATGATCGCCGAGGCGACGTTGTCGTTCTGCAGCACCCACGCGACGGCCAGCTGGGCCATCGACAGCTGCAGCTCGCCGGCGACCGACTTCAGCTGCTGGACCCGCGACAGCACGTCGTCGCGCATCCAGCGGCTGATCATCTGCTTGCCGCCCTTCTCGTCCGTGGCGCGGCTGCCCTCCGGCGGCGCGCTGCCGGGGGTGTACTTGCCCGTCAGCACGCCCTGGGCGACGGGGGAGAAGACGACCTGGGAGATCCCCAGCTCCCGCGAGGCCGGGACGACCTCGGGTTCGATGACCCGGTAGAGGGCGGAGTACTGCGGCTGGTTGGAGATCAGCTGGAACCCCAGGTCGCGCGCCAGCGCGTGGCCCTGCCGCAGCTGGTCGGCCGTCCACTCGCTGACGCCGATGTAGAGGGCCTTGCCCGCCCGCACCACGTCGGCGAACGCTTGCATCGTCTCCTCGACCGGGGTCGAGACGTCCCAGCGGTGCGCCTGGTAGACGTCGACGTGGTCGGTGCCGAGCCGGCGCAGCGACCCGTCGATGGACTCCAGGACGTGCTTGCGCGACAGCCCGGAGTCGTTGTGCCCCTTGGGGCCGGTCGGGAAGTAGACCTTGGTGAGGATCTCCAGGCTCTCGCGCCGCTGCCCCTTCAGCGCGGTGCCCAGGACCGTCTCGGCCGCGGTGTTGGCGTAGACGTCGGCGGTGTCGAACGTCGAGATCCCCGCGTCCAGCGCCGCGTGCACGCACGCGACCGCCGCCTCGTTCTCGACCTGCGAACCGTGGGTGAGCCAGTTGCCGTAGGTGATCTCAGAGATCTTCAGGCCGCTGCGCCCGAGGTGTCGGAACTCCATGGCGCCGAACCTAACGCCTGGCCCCTCAGACGGCGAGGGCCGCCGGGGCCGTGCGGTCGACGGTGGTGGTGCGGGCCGCGAGCAGGACCCGCGTCGCCCCGGCCGCGGTGAGGGCCGCCCCGCCCAGGTGCAGGACGACCGCCAGGCCCGGCAGCCCGTCGAGGCTCTGGTACACGCCGAGGGCGGCCTGCGCCACGAACAGGGCCAGCAGGACCGCCGCGCGGCGGTGCACCAGCCGGTCCCCGCTGCGGCGGGCGACGGCCACCACCACGGCGGACAGCACCAGCGCGCCGACGGCCGCGATCCCGTGCACGACGGTGACCAGCGTCCAGCTCACGGGGATGCGGTGGACCTCGGCGCCGTCGCCGGGGTGCGGGCCCGAGCCCGTGACGACCGTGCCCAGCACGACCACGACCGCCGTGACCAGGACCAGCCAGCGGGCCAGCCGGCGCGTCGCCCCCGCCGGGGCGGGGACCACCGCCCGGTGGGCGATGTCGAAGCTCACGGTCGTGGAGACCAGCAGGGCGATCGCGGCCAGGAAGTGGGCGGCGACGACGTAGGGGTTCAGCCCGGTCCACACCGTGATGCCGCCGACGACGGCGTTGAGCAGGACCCCCGCGAACTGGCCGCACGCCGACCACAGCAGCGCCCGGTGCCGGGGCCGCTGCAGCAGGCAGGCGACGATCACCGCGCCCACCGCCAGGACGATGACCGTGGTGAGCATCCGGTTGCCGAACTCGATCGCGCCGTGGACGCCGGTCGAGGCCGTCGCGGAGGTGAAGGAGTCGTCGGTGCAGCGCGGCCACGTCGGGCAGCCCAGGCCCGAGCCGGTGACGCGGACGATCCCGCCGGTGACGATGATGAGGATGCTGACGGCCAGGGCGACCGTGGTGGTCCAGCGGACGGCGCGGGAGTGCGTCACGGCTCGGCTCAGCTCGGGTGGGCGCCGCGGGCCACCATCGGGACCGGGCGGCGCATGCGGCGGATCTGCAGCGCGCGGGTGATGCCGTAGGAGACCAGCCCGCGCTCGGGCTCGGGGAACTTCGCGGCGACGGCGCGGCGGATCCGGCGGCCCAGCAGCACGCTGTCGACGACGACGACCGCGAGCATCGCGTAGATGAGGAGCGTGGTGCCCAGCAGCAGGACCTGCGACTTCAGCGGCGAGGCGACCATCGAGAGCACCAGCGAGACGCCGGCGATGATGAGGAAGTACTCGCCGACGTTGCGGCGGGCGTCGACGACGTCGCGCACGAACCGCTTCTGCGCCCCCCGGTCGCGGACCGGCAGGTAGCGCTCGTCGCCGGTCAGGAGCGCGGCCTGCATCTTGGCGCGCTCGGCGCGCTGGGCCTCCCGGCTCAGCTTCTGGGCGGCCTTGCGGTCGGCCGGGACCAGCGGCCGCGCGTTGCGGGCCTGGGCCTCGCTGCGCCGCGGCGTGGGGCGCCCCTTGCCGCCGACCTTCGTCAGCTCGACGGCGGGCGACTCCTGCGCGGCGGGGGCCGACTTCTCCTTCGAGCGTCCGAACACGAGATGAAGGGTACGTCACCGGCGGGGGCCCGCGGCCGGGTCCACCGCCGCGCCGGGTCCCTTGTGTAGCGTCGCGCGGGTGAGCGAGCAGACCCCCGACGTCCCCGGTGACGACGCGATCGACGAGAGCCGGCTGGAGGAGCTGCGCCGGGCCTCGGCCGCCCAGGACGCCGCCACCCGCGCCGACCTGGAGGCCCTCGTGCGCGTGCCGAGCGTCTCGGCGCGCGCCTTCGACGTCGCGCACGTGCACGCCAGCGCCGCGGCCGTGGCCGACCTGCTGCGCGGGGCCGGGCTGCCCCGCGTGGAGGTCCTCACCGCGCGGGCCGCGGCGGACGGGGGGGAGCTGGAGTCCCTGCCCGCGGTCGTCGCCCACCGCCCCGCCCCCGCGGGGGCGCCCACCGTCCTGCTCTACGCCCACCACGACGTGCAGCCCCCGGGCCGGGACGAGGACTGGACCAGCCCGCCGTTCGAGCCGGCCGAGCGCGGGGGCCGCCTCTTCGGCCGCGGGGCCGCCGACGACAAGGCCGGCGTCATGGCCCACGTCCACGCGCTGCGCACCCTGCTGCCGACGTGGGGACCGCAGGACGGCGTGGGCGTGACGGTCTTCGTCGAGGGGGAGGAGGAGATCGGGTCGCCGACCTTCGCGGCGTTCCTGGACGAGCACCGCGCGGCGCTGGCCGCCGACGTCATCGTCGTGGCCGACTCCTCCAACTGGCGCGTGGGCGTGCCGGCCCTGACGACGACGCTGCGCGGCCTCGTCGACTGCGACGTGACGGTCGACGTCCTCTCGCACGCCGTGCACTCCGGCGTCAACGGCGGCCCGGTGCTGGACGCGCTGACGTGCCTGGCCCGGCTGCTGGCCACGCTGCACGACGAGGACGGCGACGTCGCGGTCGACGGGCTGGTCGCCTCCACCGCGCCGGTCGTCGACCTGGACGAGGCGACCTTCCGCGCCGACGCGGGGGTGCTGCCGGGCGTCCGGCTGGCCGGGACGGGCACGGTCGCCGACCGGCTGTGGACCAAGCCGGCCATCTCGGTGATCGGCCTGGACGCCACGCCCGTCGACCGCGCCAGCAACACGTTGATCCCCTCGGCCCGGGCCAAGGTCAGCATGCGCACCGCCCCCGGCCAGGACCCGTCGGAGGCCATGACGGCGCTGCGGCGCCACCTGCTGGCCAACGCGCCCTTCGAGGCGCGCGTGCGGGTGGACGACGGCGAGGAGGGGCAGGCCTTCTCGGCCGACACCTCCACGCGGGCCCACGCCGTCGCGCGCCGCGCCCTGACCGCGGCCTTCGGGGCGCAGGCCGTCGAGACGGGCATGGGCGGCTCGATCCCGTTCGTCGCGGACCTGTCCGCGGCGTACCCGCACGCGGCGATCCTCGTCACGGGCGTGGAGGACCCCGACTCCCGCGCCCACGGCGCCGACGAGTCCCTGCACCTGGGCGACTTCGCCCGGGTGTGCCTGGCGGAGGTCCTCCTGCTCGACGGCCTGGCCCGCCCGTCGTAACCTCGTCGGGGAACAGACCGCGCCAGGCCGCGGTTGGACCGACGACAGACCACCGCGAGCGCTCCCGGAGACGATGCTCATGACCACCACCACGGACACGACCCCGACCCACGGGGTCCTGCTCACCGACGTGGCCGCGACGAAGGTCCGCACGCTGCTCGAGCAGGAGGGTCGCGACGACCTCCGGCTGCGCATCGCGGTCCAGCCCGGCGGCTGCTCGGGGCTCATCTACCAGCTCTACTTCGACGAGCGCACCCTCGACGGGGACGCGCTGCGCGACTTCGGCGGGGTCGAGGTCGTCGTCGACAAGATGAGCACCCCGTACCTCGACGGCGCGACGATCGACTTCGCCGACACCATCGAGAAGCAGGGCTTCACCATCGACAACCCGAACGCCGGGAGCAGCTGCGCCTGCGGTGACTCCTTCAGCTGACGGTCCGCCGCACCGATCGGCCCTCGCACCCGTCCGGGGTGCGGGGGCCGATCGCGTGTGGGCCCGGCCCTTCCCGCACCGGCCGGCGGGCCGCCCGCGCCTCGACGTCGGCCCGGCCCGGTTCGGCTTCGCCGACCTGGCCGTCGAGGACGGCGAGGACCTCGTCGCCTCCGGCGGCGACCTCGACGCCGCGACGCTGCTGGAGGCCTACCGCCACGGCTTCTTCCCCATGGGGCTCGGCGGCGGGGGGCGCGCACCGCTGGGCTGGTGGTCGCCGGACCCGCGCGGGGTGCTCGTCCCCGAGCGCGTGCACGTCTCCCGCTCGCTGCGCCGGTCGCTGCGCCGCTTCGAGGTGCGCGTCGACACGGCCTTCGACGACGTCGTCGCGGGCTGCGCCGACCCCTCCCGGCCGGGGGCGTGGATCACCGCGGGCGTCGCCCGCGCCTACGGGCGGCTGCACCGGCTCGGGTGGGCGCACTCGGTGGAGGTGTGGTGCGACGGGGCGCTGGCGGGGGGCCTGTACGGCGTGGGCCTGGGGGGCCTGTTCGCCGCCGAGTCCAAGTTCCACCGGGTCACCGACGCCTCCAAGGCGGCCGTGGTGGCGCTGGCCGACCTGCTCACCGCCGACGGCGTGCGCGGCCGGCTCGTCGACGTGCAGTGGCGCACCGGGCACCTGGCCACCCTCGGGGTCGAGGAGGTCGCGCGCCCGGTCTACCAGCGCCTGCTGAGCACGGCCCTGGCCCTGCCCGTGCCCCCGCTGCTGGAGCCCGCAGGTCCGGCGCGCCCCGATCGGCCGAACGACTACGACGGGGGGTAGTCTCTGTGTCGGAGGGACGAGCCTGCCCAGGACCAACGCGTCACGGACACGATTCGTCCCCGTTCACTGCACGCACCGTGGGAAGGCCGACGTTGGGCACGCGAGACTCGGGCGCGACGCGTCGTCGCCGTCCCCCCAAGGCGCTGGTCGCCGGCGCCCTGACCGGGGGGGCGACCGTTCTGCTGAGCGGCTGCGCGGCCGACTGGCCGGACGCCTCGGCGAGCAACTTCTTCCTGCCGGACGACAGCATCGGCGCCACGAACATGACCGAGCGCATCTCGCTGCTCTGGGACGGTTCGTGGATCGCCGCGCTGGCCGTCGGCATCCTGGTCTGGGGCCTGACGATCTGGTGCGTCGTGGCGTACCGCCGTCGCAAGAACGACCCCGAGCTGCCGGCCCAGGTCCGCTACAACATGCCGATCGAGATCCTCTACACGATCGTCCCGGTCATGATGGTCGGTGTCCTCTTCTACTACGTGGCCCGCGACCAGCAGGCCATCCTGGACACCTCCAAGAGCCCCGACGTCACGATCCAGGTCGTCGGCAAGAAGTGGTCCTGGGACTTCAACTACCTCGAGGGCAACGGCACCTCGGCGCAGCCGGGCGTCTACGACACCGGACGCCAGGCCGACCTCAGCGGCGAGTCGGGCGTGGAGAACGAGCTCCCGACGCTGTACCTGCCCGTCGGCGAGACGGTCGAGTTCGACCTGTACTCCCGTGACGTCATCCACTCGTTCTGGGTCCCGGCGTTCCTCATGAAGATGGACATGATCCCGGGCAGCCCGAACAAGTTCCAGGTGACCCCCACCAAGGAGGGCGACTTCAAGGGCAAGTGCGCCGAGCTCTGCGGTGAGTACCACTCCGAGATGCTCTTCAACGTGAAGGTCGTCTCGGCCGAGGAGTACCAGCAGCACCTGGACGACCTCGCAGCGGCGGGCCAAACCGGTTCGCTGCCGACGACCCTGGCCGGTGACGAGGAGCTCGCCAACGTCCAGGCCGACTCGGTCGTCTCGAACGAGCAGGAGGACTGATGGCCACCGAGAGCTTCAACCTGCCGGGTGGCGCGGCGCGCGTCACCTCGCGGCAGCCGCTGGGCGCCGTCCTGCCCCGCTCGCGCGGGCGCGTCATGGCCAACTGGCTGTCCTCGACCGACCACAAGGTCATCGGGAACCTGTACTTCATCACCTCGTTCATCTGGTTCCTCATCGCCGGCGTCATGGCCCTGCTCATCCGGGCCGAGCTGTTCGAGCCCGGCATGCAGGTGTTCAACACCAAGAACGAGTACAACCAGGCGTTCACCATGCACGGCACGGTGATGCTGCTGCTCTTCGCGACGCCGCTGTTCTCCGCCTTCGCCAACGCGATCATGCCGCTGCAGATCGGCGCCCCGGACGTGGCGTTCCCGCGGCTGAACATGTTCGCCTACTGGCTGTTCCTCTTCGGTGGTCTGACCGCCGCGGCCGGGTTCCTCACCCCCAGCGGTGCGGCCTCCTTCGGCTGGTTCGCCTACGCGCCGCTGAGCGACGTCGTCCACTCCCCGGGGCTGGGCGGCAACCTGTGGGTCATGGGCCTGGCCTTCTCCGGCTTCGGCACCATCCTCGGCGCGGTCAACTTCATCACCACGATCATCTGCATGCGCGCTCCCGGCATGACGATGTTCCGGATGCCGATCTTCACCTGGAACACGCTCATCACGAGCGTGCTGGTCCTGATGGCCTTCCCGGTCCTGGCCGCCGCGCTGCTGGCCCTGGCCGCCGACCGCATCATGGGCGCCCACGTCTTCGAGGCCGCCAACGGCGGGCCGATCCTGTGGCAGCACCTGTTCTGGTTCTTCGGTCACCCCGAGGTCTACATCATCGCGCTGCCGTTCTTCGGCATCGTCACCGAGATCTTCCCGGTCTTCAGCCGCAAGCCGGTCTTCGGCTACAAGGGCCTGGTCTTCGCGACCATCTCCATCGCCGGCCTGTCGGTGACGGTCTGGGCCCACCACATGTACGTGACCGGCAAGGTCCTGCTGCCGTTCTTCTCGTTCATGACGATGCTCATCGCGGTCCCGACGGGCGTGAAGTTCTTCAACTGGCTCGGGACGATGTGGCGCGGGTCGCTGACCTTCGACACGCCCATGCTGTGGAGCGTCGGGTTCCTCGTGACGTTCCTCTTCGGGGGGCTCACCGGCGTCATCCTCTCCGCCCCGCCGCTGGACTTCCAGCTGTCCGACTCCTACTTCGTCGTGGCGCACTTCCACTACGTCGTCTTCGGCACCGTCGTGTTCGCGATGTTCGCCGGCTTCTACTTCTGGTGGCCCAAGCTCACCGGCAAGATGCTGCACGAGGGCTGGGGCAAGCTGCACTTCTGGCTGCTGTTCGTCGGGTTCCACACGACGTTCCTCATCCAGCACTGGCTGGGGGCGGCCGGCATGCCGCGCCGTTACGCCGACTACCTCGTCGGTGAGGGCTTCACCACGATGAACCAGATCTCGACGATCGGCTCGTTCATCCTGGGTCTGTCCTTCCTGCCGTTCCTGTGGAACGTCTACCGGACCGCCCGCTTCGGCGAGAAGGTCACCGTGGACGACCCGTGGGGCTACGGCGCGTCCCTGGAGTGGGCGACGTCCTGCCCGCCGCCGCGGCACAACTTCCACTCGCTGCCGCGCATCCGTTCCGAGCGTCCCGCCTTCGACCTGCACCACCCCGAGGTCGCGGCGCACGACAACCACGACGGTGGCGGCAACCTGCTCGATGCGGTCTACGGCGGCTCGGACCGTCGCGGCCGTGAAGACGTCCACGGAGGGCACTGACCGATGAAGCCTGAAACCTGGCTGTTCTCCGGCGGGATCCTGTTCTTCATCCCCGTCGCCTTCGTCTACGGGATGCTGACCCGCTGGGACGAGTGGGTGGGCTTCATCGCCCTGCTCCTCACCGGTGGGCTGGCCGTCCTCGTCGGCACGTACCTCACCATCACGGCCCGGCGCATCGACGAGCGTCCCGAGGACAACCCGCGGGCCGACATCTCCGAGGGCGCGGGGGAGCAGGGCTTCTTCTCCCCGCACTCCTGGTGGCCGCTCTACCTGGCCGCCGGTGGCGCGATCACGTTCTTCGGCGTGGCGGTCGGCTGGTGGCTCTGGCTCATCGGCGTCGTGATCTCCGTCCCGATGATCGTGGGCTGGGTGTTCGAGTACTACAAGGGCGAGCACGCCCACTGAGCCCGCATGACAGGAGGGGCCCTGCACCGGAGACGGTGCAGGGCCCCTCCTGCGTTCACCGGATCGTGACCTGCGCGGGTGCAACGGATCGGATCTGCGCGGCGTCCTGTGGATGGACCGTCCGGGTGCGACCATGACCGGCGGGGGACACACGAGGGGGCGTCCGCGCTCCGGGGGAGAACGACATGTGATGAAGCACTCTGGGCCGTCGACCGTCCTGCGCCGGCGGACGCTGGTCGGCGCGCTGCTGGCCGCAGCCGCCGTCCCGGCCGTCGCGGCCTGCCAGTCCAAGTCCGGCGCGGTGGGCACCGGGGCCGGGGCCTCCGCCTCGCCGTCGCCGTCGGCCACGCCCGCGACCATCACCGTCACCCCCGCCGACGCCGCCGTGGATGTCCGCCCCGACGCGCCCGTCACCGTCACCGTCACCGACGGCACGCTGACCGACGTCACCGTCACCGCGGCCGACGGGACCCCGCTGGCCGGCGCGCTCGACCCGGCCGGCACCACCTGGACGTCTTCGGCGACGCTGACGACCGGGACGGCCTACTCGGTGCACGCCGTCGCCGCGGGCGCCTCCGGTGGCTCCACGACCCACCAGTCCACCCTCACGACCCTGACCCCGGCCGAGACGGCGTTCCCGGCGGTCGCGCCGCTGGCCGGCAAGGAGGTCGGCGTGGGGATGCCGATCATCGTCACCTTCGACTCACCCGTGGCCGACGACCGCCGGGCGGTCGTCGAGCAGAACCTCAAGGTCACCGCCAGCCCGAACGCCGTCGAGGGCTCGTGGAGCTGGCAGTCGGACAGCAAGGTCGAGTTCCGGCCCGCGCAGTACTGGCCGGCCCACTCGGCCGTGCACCTCGACGTCGACCTCGGGGCCGTGGAGGTGTCCCCGGGGGTGTGGGGCAAGACCCGCGACATCGACTTCACCATCGGTTCCGCCATGGTCAGCACCGTCGACATCGCCGCCCACACGCTGACCGTCACCCGCGACGGTGAGCTGCTCAAGACCATCCCGGTGACCCTGGGGCAGTCCGGCAGCGGGGGGCAGTTCACCACCCGCAGCGGCACCAAGGTGATCATGAGCCTGGAGGCGGCCCGGCAGATGAACTCGGAGACGACCGGCATCGGGCAGGACGACCCGAACTACTATAACGTGGACGTCCAGTACGCGCTCCGCGTGACCAACTCGGGGGAGTTCCTGCACGCCGCCCCCTGGTCGGTCGCCTCTCAGGGCAAGGCCAACGTGAGCCACGGCTGCACCGGGATGAGCACCGAGAACGCCAAGTGGATGTTCGACAACTCCAAGGTGGGGGACGTCGTCGTCTACACCGGCAGCGACCGCACCATCGAGCCGGGCAACGGCTTCAACGTGTGGAACGAGACGTACGAGCAGTGGCAGCAGGGTTCCGCGCTGCACGCCTGAGGCGACGGGGGGCCGGTCGCCGGGTGTGGCGCGTCGTCCTGGCCGTCGCCACCGTCGTCGCGCTCGTCGTGCTGGCCCGGCGGCTGGAGGCGGCCGACCTGGGGGAGCGGCTGCGGTCGGCCGACGCGCGGTGGGTGTGGGCGGCCGCCGCGTGCTCGCTGGTGCCGTTGTTCGGCAATGTGGCGTCCATGGCGGCGTTGTCGCCCGTCCCGCTGCCCGTCGGGCGGACTGCGGCGCTGTGGCTGGCGACGTCCTTCGTCAACCTCGTCACCCCGTCCAGCACCGGCGGGGTGGCGCTGACCGTCCGCTTCCTGCAGCAGCGCGGGCTGCCGCTGGCGGTGGCGGCCACGACGATCGGCATCGTGCAGTCGACGTCCTTCGTCGTGACGGGGCTGCTCATCGTCGGCTGCCTCGTCGCGGTGGGACGGGACCCCGACACCGCGGTGTCGCTGCCGTGGCCGGTCCTGGGCGCGGGGGTGCTGCTCGTCCTGCTCGGGCTGCTCGTCGTCCGCTCCTGGCCGAGGGCGCGCCGGTTCGCGGTGGACCAGGTCGTGCGGCCGGTCCGGGCGGAGTGGCCGGCGCTGCGGCGGGTCCTGACCCACCCCGTGCGCGTCGTGGTCGCCCTGGCCGGGCACCTGGCCGTCCCGCTGGGGTTCGCGGCCACGCTGGCGTGCTGCGCTCGGGCCGTCGGGGGAGAACCGCCCGTCGCCCTGCTGGTGCTCGTCGTCGTCGGCAGCTCCGCGGTGACCGCGGCCGTACCGGTCCCCGGGGGCATCGGTGCCTCCGAGGCGGCGCTGGCCGCGGGCCTGGTCGCGACGGGCCTGGGGGCCGAGGCGGCCCTGTCGGCGGCGCTGCTGCACCGGGCCCTGACCTTCTGGCTGCGCGTCCCCCCGGCGTGGGTGGCGCTGCTGCGGCTGCGGCGTCAGCGCGCGGTCTGACGCCGCAGCGCCCCGTCAGCCGGTGAAGCTGGAGATGTCCCCGACGTAGCGCGTGTGGTCGGCCGGGACCGGCTCGACCGCGGCCAGCGCCACCTCGGCGGCGAACTCGGCGACGTCGTACAGCTTGCCCGCCGCCTCCTTGCGGGTGGCGAGGGCGCCGGGGTTGGAGCGCTCGAGGAGGGTCGCGGTGATCGTGCCCTCGATCATGTCGCCGGAGACGACGACGAACTCCACGCCCGCGGCCTCGATCGTGGGGATCAGCTCGCGCAGCGCGTCCTCGCCGGCGCGCTTGCTGCGGGCCACCTGCTCGTACTCGGGCATCGTCTCGACGGTGTTGATGAAGTGCGCCTGGTGGCTCGTCACGAAGACGATGCGCGAGCCGGGCGCCATCAGAGGCAGTGCGGTCTTCAGCGCGTTGACCTGCGCGTCGCGGTTGAGCTGCATCGCGTAGTCCTCGGCCATGCCCTGCTCCATCCCGCCGGAGGCGTTGAGGAACAGCAGGTCCAGACCGCCGAACTCCTCGCGCGCCCGGTCGAACATCGCCGTCACCGACGCGGGGTCGGTGAGGTCGGCGCCGACGGCGACGGCCGTCGCGCCGGCCTCGGCGAGCGTCCGGACGAGCTTCTCCGCGCGCGGGGCCTTGCTGCGGTAGTTGATCACCACGGAGGCGCCCGCCTCGGCGACGTAGGTCGCGGTCTGGGCGCCGATGCCGCGGGAGGAACCGGTGATGAGGACGCGCTTGCCGGAGAGGCTGCCGGGGGCGAGGGGGTTGGTCACGGGGCGAGAGCCTAACTGTTCTGGTCGGGTGCGGGGCTCACGCAGAAGGGCCCCGAGCCGGTGGCTCGGGGCCCTTCTGCATGGGGTGCGTCAGCCGTGCGTCGTCTGCGACGTCGCGATGGCCGGATTGTCACCACGGTCGAGCTCGTCGGCGTGAGCCGTCTCGAGCGCGTTGTGGTGGTCGTGGTGGGACGCGGCCAGCTCGGCCGGCGTCACCGGTTCGACGCGGTCCTCGAAGTAGAACTTCGACAGGCGGCGCTGGACCTTGCCGTACAGCGTGTCCGGGTTGCCGGCGTCGACGCGGTCTTCGATCTCCATGGGTCGCAGGTTGTCGTGCTGGACGAGGGTCCAGCGCTCCAGCTCGGTCAGCGGGGCGTGGACCTCGATGAACTCGCCGTGGGGGAGGCGGACGATGCGGCCCGTCTCCCGGCCGTGCAGCGCCTTCTCGCGGTCCTTGCGCTGCAGCCCCAGGCAGATGCGCTTGGTGACCACGAACGCCAGGGCGGGCAGGACGAAGATGAGGACGCGCAGCGACCGCGTGATGTCGTTGATCGACAGGCTCATCATGTGGGCGACGATGTCGTTGCCGCCCGAGACCCACAGCAGGATGTAGAACGTCAGCGCCATGACGCCGAGCGCGGTGCGCGTCGGCTGGTTGCGCGGGCGGTCCAGCAGGTGGTGCTCGCGGCGGTCACCCGTCGCGGCCTGCTCGATCCACGGGTAGAGGACCATCACGCCCATCGTGAACAGGATCACCACGGTGGTCGGGATGAAGATGTTCATCGAGAAGGTGAAGCCGAACAGGCTGAACTCGAACCAGCCCGGCGTGAGGCGGACGGCACCGTCGAGCCAGCCCATGTACCAGTCCGGCTGCGAACCGGCCGTGACGGGGGAGGGGTCGTACGCGCCGTAGGCCCAGATCGCGTTGATCTGCACCAGCGCACCCAGCGCCGCGATGATGCCGAAGACGATGAAGAAGAACCCGCCGGCCTTGGCCATGTACACCGGGAAGAGCGGGAAGCCGACGACGTTGTCCTCGGTGCGCCCGGGCCCGGGGTACTGGGTGTGCTTGTGCACGACGACCAGCATCAGGTGGACGGCGACCAGCGCGAGGATGACCGCCGGCAGCAGCAGGATGTGGATGGTGAAGAACCGCGGGATGAAGTCGGTCCCGGGGAACTCGCCGCCGAAGAGGAAGAAGCTGATGTAGCTGCCGACCACCGGGACGGCCAGGATGATCGCCTGGGCGATGCGGATCCCGGTGCCGGACAGCAGGTCGTCGGGCAGCGAGTAGCCGGTGAAGCCCTCGAAGACCGCCAGGATGGCCAGGATCGAGCCGATGACCCAGTTGATCTCGCGCGGCTTGCGGAAGGCGCCGGTGAAGAACACGCGGGCCATGTGGACGATCGTCGCGGCCACGAAGACCAGCGCCGCCCAGTGGTGGACCTGGCGCATGAGCAGACCGCCGCGGATGTCGAACGACAACCGCAGGGAGGACTCGTACGCCTCCGAGACGTGCTGACCCGTCAGGGGGATGTACCCGCCCGTGTAGGTCGTCTCGGCCGCGCTCGGTTCGTAGAAGAACGTCAGGAACGTCCCGGTGAGGAGCAGGATCACGAAGCTGTACAGCGTGATCTCGCCGAGCATGAACGACCAGTGGTCGGGGAAGATCTTCCGGGCGAACCCGTTGACGACCTTGCTCGCGCCGACGGTGTCGTCGGCGAAGTTGGCGACGCCGCCCGCCGCCTTGTCGATGGTGCTCATCCGCGCTCCCAGAAGCTCGGGCCCACGGCTTCGTGGAAGCCGCTCGTCGCCACCAGGTAACCCTCGTCGTCCACTGCGATCGGCAGCTGGGGGAGGGCCCGCTTGGCGGGGCCGAAGATCACCTTGCAGTCCTGCGTCAGGTCGAAGGTCGACTGGTGGCAGGGGCACAGCAGGTGGTGGGTCTGCTGTTCGTACAGGGCCACGGGGCAGCCCATGTGGGTGCAGATCTTGGAGTAGGCGACGGTGCCGTCGACCCCCCACTCGTTCTGCTTCTCGGTGAGGAGGTTCTGGTCCAGCCGCATGATGAGGACGGCGGACTTGGCCTTCTCGTTCAGCGGGTGGTCGACTTCCTCGATGCCCTCGGGCAGGACGTGCACGACCGAGCCCAGGGTCACGTCGGCGGCCCGGATGCGGCCACCCTCGGGGTCCTTGGTCAGGTAGGTGCCCTCGGTCCACATGGTGGTGGAGAGCTGGTTGCCCGGCAGCGGCCCGGTGTCGCGGAAGAAGAAGACCGCGGGGATCGGGAACAGCGCCAGGGCGCCGATCAGGGTGTTGCGGATCAGCGGCCGGCGGCCCAGGGCGGCCTCGGAGGCACCCTCCTTGAGGATGGCCACGGCCTCCTCGCGCTCGGCGGTGGTGCCGCGCTGGCGGTGGCGCATGTCGATGCGCTCGTCGTCGGGCATGAGCGTCTTGGCCCAGTGCACGGCGCCGACGCCGAGGGCGAACAGGGACAGGAACATCGACAGGCCGATGGCCTTGGTCGACAGGCTGATCCGGTCGAAGCTGCCGTCGTACTTGATCGCCACGATCGAGACGATGATCCCGATCGAGCCGAGGATCGACAGCAGCAGGAAGAAGGCCACCTGCCGCTCGGCGCGCTTGGCGGCCCGGGGGTCGGTGTCGCCCATGCGGTGCTTGTGCGGCGGCAGACCCGGGTTCTCGAAGCGGTCGGGAACGCCGCCCCCGGGCTTGGCCAGGGTCGTCCCCGGCTGCCCGTGCGCCTCGTCGGCGCGTTCGATGTCGCTCATGCTCCCTGCCCGTCCGGTTCCTTCACGTGTGTCGCGGTGTCGCTGCTCGTCGAGGTGGTCATCAGGACGACTTCATCCCCAGCCAGATGGAGACGCCGATGAGGGCGCCGATGCCGGCGATCCAGGCGACCAGGCCCTCGGAGACCGGACCCAGCGACCCCAGCGTGAGACCGCCCGGGTCGGTGCGCACGTCCTCGGTGCCGCTGCGGTTGGTCAGCCAGGCGATGATGGCCGTCTTGTCCTCGGAGCTGATGTTGTTGTCGTTGAAGACCGGCATCGACTGCGGGCCGGTCTGCATCGCCTCGTAGATGTGCTTGGCCGAGGTGTTGGTCAGGTCCGGGGCGTACTTGCCGGCCGTCAGCGCACCGCCCTTGCCCTGGGAGTTGTGGCACATGGCGCAGTTGGTGCGGAAGATCGCGGCGCCCTCGGCCAGCTGCTCGTCCGAGACGGTGCTGGTGTCGAGCTGCTCGTCGGTCGGGATGGCCGGGCCCGGGGCCAGGGAGGCGATGTACGCCGCCATCTGGTCGATCTGCTCCTGCGAGAAGCGGACCTTGTCCACCTCGGGGGCCTGCGCGCCGGACTGGGCCAGCGGCATGCGGCCGGTGCCGACCTGGAAGTCGACCGAGGCGGCGCCCACGCCGATGAGGGAGGGGCCCGGGTTCGCGCCGTCCACGATGCCGCCGCCCTGGGCGTTGATGCCGTGGCAGGTGGAGCAGTTGGCCAGGAAGAGCTTCTTGCCGGCCTCGATGTCGTCGGCCGAGGCCGTCGCGGTGGTCGCCTGCGCCTCGCGGGGGGCCAGGGCCGTGTAGAGGCCGCCGACGAGGAGGAGCGCCAGCGCGATCAGGACGACGACGGCCAGAGGGTGGCGCCGCCGGGCGCTGAGTGCGGTGAGGGTCCTGGTCACGGTGCTGGTGCTCGCTTCCTACGGGGCGTTCTGGGCTGTGCTGGGCGCTGGCGGGAACCGGGCCGTCGGGGGGTCCGTTACTTGAGCACGTAGATGACGGTGAACAGGCCGATCCACACGACGTCGACGAAGTGCCAGTAGTACGAGACGACGATCGCGCTCGTCGCCTCCTGGTGGCCGAAGCGCTTGGAGGCGAAGGAGCGGCCGATCACCATGAGGAAGGCGATGAGCCCGCCGAAGACGTGGATGCCGTGGAACCCGGTGGCGAGGATGAAGACCGAGCCGTAGGCGTTCGTGGCGATCGTCAGGCCCTTGTGGGCCAGCTCGGCGTACTCGAAGACCTGGCCGATGACGAAGATGCCGCCGAAGGCGTACGTGAGGATGAACCACTCCTGCATGCCCCACTTGGAGAACTGCAGGAGGGAGCCCGTGCGGCGCGGCTGGAAGCGCTCGGCGGCGAAGACGCCGAACTGGCACCAGAACGACGAGATCACCAGGATGATCGTGTTCACGGTGGAGAACGGGACGTTGAGCTGCGCCGGGCCCGACTGCCACAGGTCCGGGGCCACGGAGCGGATCGTGAAGTACATGGCGAACAGCCCGGCGAAGAACATCAGCTCGCTGGACAGCCACACGATCACGCCGACCGACACCATGTTCGGCCGGTTCACGGACCCGTGAGCGGGACTCGGGGTACTGCTCTGGACAGCCTGTGCACTCGCCACGGCGACAATCATGCCCCACCCCTGCCGGGGTTCGCCGCCCGGCCCACCGACAACGTGTCGTAGATCTCCATTGAGCCGGTCGGGGGAGGTTCGCCACCGGGTGTGCAGGGCCCGTGCCGGAGGTGCGCGCCCCGCGTGGATCCTGCGTGGAGGGCCCTCCCGGTGAGGTCGTCCTCACCCCGACGGTCACAGTCCGGTATCGATCTGGGCGGGCCGGTCCCCCGGGGGCCGCGAGCGCCCCGGGAGGCGGTCAGTAGGGTGCGGGACGCCGCTGCGCCAGCGGCACCACCTGCCGCCGGACCCCGGGGAGCCGAGGACGCCATGACCACCGCCGCACCCACGTGGCCCCGGCTGCTGACCGAGCTCCTGGCCGGTCGTGACCTCGCCGCGGACGAGGCCGGCTGGGCCATGGACCAGGTGATGCGCGGGGAGGCCGGCGACGTCGCGCTGGCCGGCTTCCTCGTCGCCCTGCGGGCCAAGGGCGAGACCAGCGCCGAGCTGGCGGGCCTGGCCGACGCGATGCTGTCCCACGCCGTCCCGCTGCACGTGCCCGGCCCGATCGTCGACCTCGTCGGCACCGGCGGCGACCGCGCCCACACCGTGAACATCTCCACCATGGGCTCGCTCGTGCTGGCCGGCGCCGGGCACCGCGTCGTCAAGCACGGCAACCGCGCCGCGACGTCCTCCTCCGGCTCCGCCGACGTGCTCGAGGCCCTGGGGGTCCGGCTGGACCTGCCGCCCACCCGCGTCGGGCAGCTCGCCGTCGAGGTCGGCATCACCTTCTGCTTCGCCCAGGTCTTCCACCCGGCCATGCGGTACGCGGCCGGCGCGCGCGGCGGCCTCGGCGTCCCCACGGCCTTCAACGTCCTGGGGCCGCTCACCAACCCGGCGCGGGCCGGGGCCACCGCGATCGGCGTCGCCGACCTCCGGATCGCCCCGCTCGTGGCCGAGGTGCTCGCCGGGCGGCGCACCCAGGCCCTCGTCTTCCGCGGCGCGGGCGGCCTCGACGAGCTCACCACGACCGAGGCGGCCCGGGTGTGGGTCGTCGACGGCGGGACCGTGACCGAGGTCGGGCTCGACCCCGTCGCCGACCTCGGGATGCGGCCGGCGACGCTCGCGGACCTGCGCGGGGCCGACGCGACGTTCAACGCGCGGGTGGCGCGGGACGTGCTGGCCGGTGAGCGCGGGCCCGTGCGCGACGCCGTCGTCCTCAACGCCGCGGCCGCGCTCGTCGCGGCCGGGGTGCGCGGCGGGCCCGGCGACGTCGCCGGCTCGCTCGTGGAGCACCTGCGCGAGGGCGTGCGGCTCGCGTCCGCCTCGCTGGACTCCGGCGCCGCCGCGGACGTGCTCGACCGCTGGGTGGCCGCCTCCCGCTGAGCGGGGGGTCAGTCGAAGCCGAGGGCGAACGCCGACTCCAGGTCGTGCCGAGAGTAGGCCCGGAAGGCGATGTTGGTCGTCGTGGAGACGACCCCCTCGACCCGGCTGATGCCCCCGGCGATGACGTCGGCGAGGTGCTCGTGCTCGCGCACGCGGACCATGACGACCAGGTCGACGTCCCCGGTCACCGAGTAGACCTCGCTGACGCCGTCGAGCTCGGCGAGGGTCTGGGCGACCTCGGGGATGCGCCGGCCGTCGCAGGCCACGTTGACGATGGCGGTGATCACGCCGGAGAGGCTACCGGGGCCGCCCGCAACCGGCTCCTCGCCCAGCCCGCCCCGCGCACCGGGCACGCCCAGGGGGAGGCGTCGGCCCCCTCGAGGGAGACCAGCCGCACCCCGGGCTGCTCCAGCCAGCCCAGCAGGACGTCGGTCTCCTCCACGAGCAGGCCCGGGCGGCCCGGGCCGGGGGGTGCGACCACCTCGCCGGTGGCGCGCAGCGCGTCGATGTGCGGCACCGGGTCCGCCCCGCGCGGGGTCAGGCACGTCCCCGCCAGGCGGCCGTACCGGATGAGCACCACCTCCCACCCGCCACCGGGCCAGCCCGGAGTGGCCTCGGCGCGGCGGGCGGCGACGAGCTCGGGGGCGGCGGCCACCGGCGCGCGCCGCTGGGCCCGCTCGGCGGTGGTCAGGAAGGCCTCCAGCCGGTCCCGCGCCGCGGCCGCCTCCTCGTAGCGCTCCTGCGCCGCCAGCCGCCGCAGCCGGTCCTGGCCGTGGGTCAGGGCGGCGCTCGCGTCGGCGCGCAGGGACTGCCGCACCGCGTCGACGACCTCGGCGTACGAGGCCGCGTCCTGGCCGCCGCGCGCCGGCCCCAGGCAGGGCGCGCCGCAGCGCCCGATCTCGGCCAGCACGCACGCGCCGGGCCCGGTGGCCGTCGGCGTCCTGGGGATCCGGCGGGTGCACTGGCGCAGCGGGTGGACCTCGTGCAGGGCCTCGACCGCGAGCTCGGCCGTCCGCGCCGAGCGGAAGGGGCCCAGGTACTGCGCGCCGGCGGCCGTGTCGTCGCGGACCTGCCGGACGATCGACAGCCGCGGCCACGCCTCGGCGGTCAGCTTCACCCAGCTCACCTTCTCCGGCTGCTTCGAGCGGCGGTTGTACGGCGGGGCGTGCTCGGCGATGAGCCGCAGCTCGCGCACGCGGGCCTCCAGCGGCGTCGCGCACACCACCGGCACGACCGTGGTCGCCGCCCGCACCATCTCCGTCATCCGCGGGCGCGTCTCCGAGGCCGTGAAGTACGAGCGGACGCGCCGCTGCACGTCCACGGACGTCCCCACGTACAGCACCCGGCCCGCCCCGTCGCGGAACTGGTAGACGCCCGGGGCCGACGGCAGCCCCACGGCGAGGTGCTTCTTGGCCCGCCGCGCCGGGTTCACCACCGTCGCGGCGAAGGCCGACAGGTCCTCCAGGGAGTGCACCCCGCGGTTGCCGACCCGGGACAGCAGGGCGTGCAGCACGTCCACGGTCGCCCGGGCGTCGTGCAGCGCGCGGTGGTCCGGGGTCGTCGCCGTGCCGAACAGCCGGGCCAGGGTCCCCAGCTTGCGGTCCGGCGCCTCGTCGCGGTCCACCAGCTGGCGGGCCAGCACCACGGTGTCGACCACGCGGGGCCGGGGCCAGGGCCGCTCGGACAGCTCGCAGGCGGCCTTGAGGAAGGAGACGTCGTAGGGGGCGTTGTGCGCCACGAGCACCGCGCCCCGGTCGAACCCAGCGAACTCCAGGAAGCTCGGCAGGACCTCGCGCACGCCGGGGGCCGAGGCGACCATCCGGTTCGTGATGCCCGTCAGGACCTGCACGAACGCCGGGATCGCCGCGTCGGGCCGGACCAGCGTCTGGAACTCGCCCAGCACCTGCCCGCCCCGCACCTTCACGGCGCCGACCTCGGTGATCCCGGCCCCCGCGGGCGGTCCCCCCGTCGTCTCGAGGTCCACGACCACGAAGGTGACCTCGGACAGCGGCTGCCCCAGGTCCTCGAAGCTGGTCTGGACGCTCGTGCTGCCGGGCATGGGCGGACCGTAGGCGACGGGGCGGACACGGCGGCGCGCGACACGCCCGCCCGAGGTCGAACGGGCGTTCGAGGTCGTGTCGGAGGTGGGTGCCACAGTCGGCGGCGCCGGTCGGGGTGACCGGTCCCTGAGGAGGTGGAGGTCCCGGTGCTCATCGACTGCGACAGCTGCACGGTCCGCCCGCACGCCTGTTCCGAGTGCGTCGTCTCCGTCCTGCTCGGCGTGCCCGGTGACGCCCGCCTGGACGCCGAGGAGGTGGGTGCGGTCGAGGTCCTCGCGGCCTCCGGGCTCGTCCCGCCGCTGCGCTTGACGACGCGTCCCCGCCCGGCCCAGCGCACCGGCCGGCACGCCGGGCCGTCCACGGGGCGTCAGGCGGGATGATGACCGGGTGCGCCCCGGTCCGTCGTTCCCGCGACGGCCCCTGCTCCTCGCGCCCCTCGCGCTGGCGGCCTGCTCGTCCCCGGCGCCGGACGTGCGCGACGCCCTCGCCGCCCGCGCCCGAGCCCTGAGCGCCGGTGACCTCGACGCCGCCGCGGCCGGGTACGCCGCACCGGACCGCGAGGCCGTGCGCCGGACCGACGCCCGCGCCGCGGCGGCGGGGCTGGCCGACTGGGCCGTCGAGGGCCCCCGGGTCGTCGGCGGTGAGGTCCGCGGCCTGCTGCGCGTCCGCGTCGCGGGGGAGGGCCGCGCGGTGGCGGGGGACTTCCGCGCCGGCTGGGACGGTGCGCTGCACCTGCCGGCGGGCGCCCCGGGAGCGGCGGGGACGCCGCAGCCGTGGGACCTCGGCGACGTCACCGCGCAGCGCACCGACGGCGGGGTGGTGCTGCACGTCGGCGGGGTCGGCGAGGTCGGCGAGGTCGGCGAGGTCGGCCGTCAGGTGGCGGCCGACCTGGCCGGCGCGACCGCCCGGGTCGACGCGGCCTGGGGCACCGGCTGGCCCCGCGGGACGGCCGTCGTCGTCGTGCCCACGGCCGCCGACGTCTCCCGGTTCACCGGGGCCGCGGCCGACCTCGACGCCGTCGCCGTCGGCCTGGACGCCGCCCTGGCCGACGGCCGGCCCGCCGGCGTGCGCGTCGTGCTGTCCACCGAGCGCTTCGCCGCGCTCAGCCCCCTGGGCCGCACGATCACCCTCACCCACGAGCTCGTCCACGTCGCCACCCGGGCCACCGCCCGCCCGGCCGGGGCCGTGGTACCGCGCTGGCTGACCGAGGGCTACGCCGACCACGTCGCCCGCCTGCACCGCGACGTCCCCGCCACGGCCCTGGCCGCAGCGCTGCTCACCGACCCCGGCCCTCCGCGGGTCCCCGCCGACGACGACTTCACCGACCCCGCCCGGGCCCAGCTCGCCTACGCCGCCGCCTGGACGCTCGTGACCTCCGCGGCCCGGGTATCCGGCACGCCCGCCGTCACCGCCCTGGTCCGCGCGGTGTGGACCGGCACCCCGCTGCCGGACGCCTGCCCGCAGACCCTGGGGCGCCCCCTCGACGACGTCGTGGCGACCTGGCGCGCCGACGTCGCGGCCGACCTGGTGGGGTGGGGGTCGTGAGCACGCTCGTCGTCACCAACGACTTCCCCCCGCGCACCGGCGGCATCGAGTCCTTCGTGCACGCCGTGGTCCGGCGGCTGCCGGAGGTCGGCGGTGGGCGCGTCGTCGTGCACACCGCCCGCCAGCGCGGGGACGCGGCGACCGACGCGGCGCTCGCCGCCGCCGGGATCAGCGTGGTCCGCGACCCGTCCCCGCTCATGGTGCCCACCCCCGGCATCACCCGCCGGGTCCAGCGCACGGCCCGCGAGCACGGCGCGGACCGGGTCTGGTTCGGCGCCGCCGCCCCCCTGGGGCTGATGGCCCCGGCGCTGCGCCGGGCCGGGGTGCGGCGCACCGTCGCCACCACCCACGGCCATGAGGTGTGGTGGTCCAGCCTGCCCGGCTCCCGGGAGGCGCTGCGGCGCATCGGGGAGGGCAACGACACCGTCACCTACCTGGGGGACTGGTGCCGCTCGCGCGTCGAGCGCCCCCTGACCCCCGCGGCCCGGTCCCGGATGCGGCGGCTGACCCCCGGCGTCGACGTCGAGGTGTTCCGGCCCGACCCGGCGGCCCGCGCCCGGGTCCGCGCCGAGCTCGGCCTGGGCGACCGGCCCGTGGTCGTGTGCGTGTCGCGGGTCGTGGCCCGCAAGGGGCAGGACGTCCTCGTCCGGGCGCTGCCGCGCATCCGCAGCCGGGTCCCCGGCGCGGCCCTGCTCGTCGTGGGCGACGGCCCGCACCGGGCGGCGGTGGAGCGGCTCGCCGAGCGCACCGGCGTGCGCGAGCACGTCGTCCTCACCGGGGCCGTGCCCTGGGAGCGGGCACCGGCGTACTACGCCGCCGGGGACGTGTTCTGCATGCCCACCCGCACCCGCCTGGGCGGCCTGGAACCGGAGGCGCTGGGCATCTGCTACCTCGAGGCCGCGGCCTGCGGGCTGCCCGTCGTCGCGGGCGACTCCGGTGGCGCCCCCGACGCGGTCCTGCCCGGGGTCAACGGCACGGTCGTCGACGGCCGCGACGTCGGGCAGGTCGCCGACCGCGTCGCGGACCTCCTGCAGGACGGGACGAGGGCCCGGGCGTGGGGGGCCGCGGGCCGGGAGTGGGTCAGCCGGCGCTGGGGCTGGGCGGAGCAGACGCGCCGGCTGGCGGACCTGCTGGCCGGGCGCGACGTTCCGGCCGACCCCGCCACCCCGGGGAGCTGAGGGCCCCGGCCGAGGCGGCCACGGCCAGCAGCAGCAGCGCCCCCACGAGCCAGAACTGGTTGTAGAACGCCTGCTTGTTCAGCAGGTTCGCCACGAGCAGCACCGCGGCGCACCACGTCAGCACCCCGCCCAGCCCGACCGGGCGGCGGCGCAGCGTCACGACCGCCGCGGCCAGGACCGCCAGCACCCCCACCCCGACGACGGGCAGCGGCAGCTGCACGCCCGTCTCGTTGAGCACCAGGGTGTAGAGGGTGTCGGCGAACCGCAGCGGCGGCAGGCCCAGCATCGTCTCGACCGTGTCGTGCCAGAACACCGCCGGCCCCGTCAGGGCCCACGGCGCCACGAGCAGCCCGGCCCCGCCGGTGGCCACCACCGCGCGCCGCCAGCCGAACCGCGGCCACACCGCCAGCAGGGGCAGCAGCGCCACGACGTGCTGCTTGCCGGCCAGGGCGACCGCGAGCGGGACCACCGACCACCACGCCCGGTCGGCCCGCACCAGCCACGCCCACAGCGCCAGCCCCACAAGCACCGTCGGCTCGGTCCAGGCCTGCTCCACGAGCGTGCTGGACCCGGGGGCCAGCAGCAGCAGGGCGGCGGCCCCGACGGCACCGCGCCGCCAGCGGCCCACGGCCGCCACGGCGACCGCGCTGACCAGGACGAGCAGGAGCATCGCCCACCGCACGTCCCCCGCGACCCAGCGTCCCGGGGCCGACAGCACCGCCGTCCACGGCAGGTAGGCGAAGGCGTCGGAGATGCCCGGGGACCCGACCCACCGGCGGCCGTAGATCGACTCCCCGCGCGCCATGGCGTCGGCGGCCTGCTGCAGGACGACCCACACGTCGATGCGCGGCGCCGGGTCGCCCGTGACGACCAGGGCGCCGGCGGCCGCCGCACCCGCGGCGGCCACGGTGAGCGCCAGCCCCCGCGAGGTCCCGCGCCCGGGCAGCAGCAGCCCCGCCACCGCGAACGCCGCGACCCCCAGCACCAGCTGCACCGTGGTCCGGCCGCCGGTGGTCAGGTACGTGAAGGGCGCCACGGTCAGGTGCACCAGCCCCACGAGCGCCAGGACGGCCGAGGGCACCCAGCCGCCGGACCGCGGCGCGGGGCGGTCCCGGTCGTCGCGCGTCGTCACCGCGCAGGCGACGACGACGGCGGCGACCACGACGTACCCGGCGACGATCCACCACCGGTAGCGGACGACGCTGTGCGTGGCCAGCGCCAGCAGCGCCGCCCACGCCCCCAGCACCGCGCCGTCCCGGCGGTTCACGGACGCCTCACGAGGCGTAGATGGCCTCGACCTCGGCGGCCAGGTCGTGCAGCACCTCGTGCCGCTTCACCTTCAGCGACGGCGTGAGGTAGCCGTTCTCGACGGTGAAGTCCTCGGCCAGCACCCGGAACCGGCGGATCGACTCGGCGCGGCTGACCGACGCGTTGGCCCCGTCCACCGCGGCCTGGACCTCGGCCAGGACCTGGGCGTCGGTGCGGGCGGTGGTCAGGTCCAGGCCCGGCTTGCCGTGCAGGGCCCCCCACGAGGGCAGGGCCTCCTCGTCGAGCGTCACCAGGCAGCCGACGAAGTGCCGCCCGTCGCCCACGACGACGGCCTGGGAGATGAGCGGGTGCGCGCGCAGCCGGTCCTCCAGCGCCGCGGGCACGACGTTCTTGCCGTTCGCCGTGACGATGATCTCCTTCTTGCGGCCCGTGATCGTCAGGTGGCCGAACTCGTCGATCGAGCCCAGGTCCCCCGTGCGGAACCAGCCGTCGGCGAAGGCCTCCGCGGTCTCGCGGTCCCGGCCCCGGTACTCGTGGAAGACCCCGACGCCCCGGGCCAGGACCTCCCCGTCGTCGGCGATCGCGAGGTCGGTGCCCGGCAGCGGTGGGCCCACCGTCCCGATCCGGATCCGGGAGGGCCGGTTCACGGCCAGCGGCGCGGTCGTCTCGGTCAGCCCGTAGCCCTCGAGGACGACCAGGCCGGCGCCGCGGAAGAAGTGGGCCAGGTGCTCGCCCATCGGGGCGCCGCCGGAGACGGCGTACTCCACGCGCCCGCCCATGAGGGCGCGCAGCTTGGAGTAGACGAGCCGGTCGAACAGCAGGTGCTGCAGCCGCAGCGCGGGGGAGGGGCCGCCGGTGTCCAGGGAGCGCGACCACGCGTCAGCCGTGGCGGCGGCCCGGGCGAAGATCCGCGCGCGCAGCTTCCCGCCGGCGGCGGCCTTCTGCTCGGCGCCGTTGTAGACCTTCTGGAACACCCGCGGCACGGCGAGGATGAACGTCGGCCGGAACCCGCCGAGGTCGGCCAGCAGGTCCTTGGCGTCGGGCGTGTGCCCCACGCGGACCCGGCACACCAGGCACAGCGCCTGGATGAACCGGGCGAAGACGTGGGCCAGCGGGATGAACAGCAGCGTCGCGGCGTCGGGACGGCCCAGGACCTCGGGGATCGCGGCCTCGGCGTTGCGGGCCAGGTCCAGGAAGTTGCCGTGGGTCAGCTCGCAGCCCTTGGGGCGCCCGGTGGTGCCCGAGGTGTAGATGACGGTCATCGGGTCCCCCGGGCCGGCCACCGCGCGGGCGCGGTCGACGTCGGCGTCGGGGACCTCCCGGCCGGCCGCGCGCAGCTCCTCCAGCGCGCCGGCCTCCAGCGTCCACACGTCCCGCAGCCCCGGCAGCCGGTCGCGGACCGAGGCGATGCGCGCGGCGTTCGCGCTGGTCTCCACGACGCAGGCCACGGCGCCGGAGTCGGACAGGATCCACTCGACCTGGTCGGCGGAGCTGGTCTCGTAGACGGGGACCGTGACGGCGCCGGCGAACCAGCCCGCGACGTCGACGACCGTCCAGTCGTAGCTCGTGCGGCCCATGACCCCGACCCGGTCGCCGGGGACGATGCCGGCGGCGAGGAAGCCCTTGGCCACGGACACGACGTCGGAGAGGAACTCCGAGGCCGTGACGTCGCGCCAGCTGCCGTCCGCACCCTTGCGGCTGGCGCTGACGTGGCCGGGGACCTCGCGCGCGGTCTGGACCACGCAGTCGGTCATGTTGCCGGTCGTGGCCGGTGGGACGAGCGGCGGTTCGCTGCTGCTGCGCCCGGAGCCGGTCGGCCCGAAGCTGGTCGGCACTGTTCCTCCTGTGTCGCTCTCGCTGCCCCGCGAGGTCGCGATCGTCCGCCGCCGTCGGGGGCGAGCGGGTGCGGACGACCCTACCTGCGTACCGGCGTGCTCCTTCGCACGCCACGGTGGCGCTCGTGCCGGCAACGCCGGGCCTCAAGGTGCGGTTCCCGCGGGCCGACGACCTCCGGGTGAGCCAGGACCAGCGGCAGGACCAGCCGACCTCCTCCCTCGACGGCCTGCACCCGGCCGAGGGGGAGGACCTCGGGTGGGCGCCGCGCCGCGCCGCGGCGGGGTCGGCGCCCACGGCGACGTCGGCGGCCTTCGGGGCCGTCGAGGTCGGGGCGCCCGTCAGCCGGCTCGCGGCGCCGGTGGCCCCCGCGCCGGCGGCCCCCGTGCCCGCCCCGGTGGCCCGGCCCGACCGCTGCCCGTCCTGCGGGGCCCGGGCGCGGGCCGAGGAGGACTGGTGCTCGCTGTGCCACACGTCGCTGCTGCCGGCCCCCGCGGCCCGCGCGACCTCCGTGATCTCCGTGACCCCTGAGACCCCCGTGGCCGCCGGTCCCGCCGCCGACCGCGCCGCGGTCCGCGTCCTGGAGGACGAGGACGGCCAGCTGGCCCTCGACCTGCAGGCCCCGGCCCGGCAGCCGACCCTCGACGAGGCCGAGGTGGCCCGCATGCTCGGCGCGCTGTCGTCCTCCCAGCGCACCGGGCCGCGGGGCTTGGGCTCGCCCCGGGCCAAGGCCCTCGTCGCCGCCGGCGGGGCCCTCGGGCTGACGGCGCTGCTGCTGGGCGGCGGGACGCTGCTCGGCTCCCTCCTGGGGTGAGGGCCGGCGCGACCGCCCGCCGGGTGGTGCCGGTCACCCGGTAACCTCCCGAGGGCTGCGCGTGCGCGCGGCCGCCCTGCCCGTGCGGGGCCGACGTCGCAGGGAGAACCGCACCGGCATGGTCGAGCAGCCAGCCCAGAACCCCGTTCCGCCCGCCGTCCCCACCGCGGTCGGCAACGCGGTCGGCGTCGACATCGGCGGCACCAAGATCGCCGCCGGGGTCGTCGACCACCGGGGCGAGATCATCGCCCAGACGCGCCGGGAGACCCCGGCCTCGCACCCGGCCGCCATCGCCGAGGCCGTCGCCGACGCGGTCGCCGAGCTGCGCACCACGCACGAGTTCGGCCCCGTGGGGGTCGCCGCGGCCGGGTTCGTCGACGCCGGCCGCCGCAACGTCGTCTTCGCCCCCAACCTGGCCTGGCGCGACGAGCCCCTCGCCGACCACCTCGAGGCCCGCGTCGCGGCCCCCGTCGTCGTCGAGAACGACGCCAACGCCGCCGCCTGGGCCGAGTACCGCTTCGGCGGCGGCCTCGACGAGCACGGCCGGGCCGTCGACGACCTGGTGATGCTGACCCTGGGTACGGGCCTGGGCGGCGGGATCGTCACCGGCGGCGTCCTGCAGCGCGGGGCCAACGGCGCCGCGGCCGAGCTCGGGCACGTGCGCGCCGTCCCCGGCGGCCGCGCCTGCGGCTGCGGAAACTCCGGCTGCTGGGAGCAGTACGTGGCCGGCAACGCCCTGGTCCGCGACGCCCGCGACCTGCTGCGCGCCGGCGACGAGGAGGGCAAGCCGCTGCTGGAGGCCGTCGGGGGGAACCTCGACGACGTCACCGGCCCGCTGATCACCCGGCTGGCGCAGGCCGGGGACCCCGGCTGCGCCCGGCTGCTGGCCGACGTCGGCCGCTGGCTGGGGGAGGCCGTGGCCAGCTTCGTCGCGATGCTGGACCCCGAGGTGGTCGTCATCGGCGGCGGCGTCTCGCAGGCCGGTGAGCTGCTGCTGGGCCCCGCGCGGATCAGCCTGGCGCAGAACCTCTCCGGTCGCACCCACCGCGAGCCGCCGCCGCTGCGCACCGCCCGCAAGGGCAACGACGCCGGGATCATCGGCGCCGCCGACCTCGCGCGCGTCTGACCCTCGAGCCCCGGGAGTCCCCATGGCCACCCCCCGCCCGCCCCGTCGTCGCCGCGCCCCGGACCCGCGGCGCGTGGCGCTGCAGCAACGGCTGCGCCAGCAGACGCGGCGCGTCTTCATCGGCGACGGGCCGGCCGTCGGCGTCGACATCGGCGGCACGAAGGTCGCCGCCGGGGTCGTCGACGGGGACGGCCGGGTCGTCGCGCAGCTGCGCCGGGAGACGCCCACGACGAGCCCGCAGGGCGTCGAGGACACCATCGCCGAGGTCGTCGAGGAGCTCGCGGCCCACCACGACATCGTCTCGGTGGGCATCGGCGCGGCGGGTTTCGTGGACGCCGAGCGCGCCAACGTCCTGTTCGCCCCGCACCTGGCGTGGCGCAACGAGCCGCTGCGCGAGGCCGTCGAGCGCCGCGTGCGGACGCGCCTGGGCCGGCGCGTCGGCCGGCGCACCGTCGTGGAGAACGACGCCAACGCCGCGGCCTGGGCGGAGTACCGCTTCGGCGCCGGCCGCGGGGAGTCCCGGCTGGTGTGCGTGACGATGGGCACCGGCATCGGCGGGGGGATCGTCACCCAGGGCCGCGTCGTGCGGGGCCGCTACGGCATCGCGGGCGAGTTCGGGCACATGATCGTCGTCCCGGGCGGCCACCGCTGCGAGTGCGGGAACCGCGGCTGCTGGGAGCAGTACGCCTCCGGCAACGCCCTGGTCCGCGAGGCCCGCGAGCTGGCCCGCTCCAACTCGCCGGTGGCCCACCACCTGCTGGAGCTGGCCGGCGGCAACCCCGAGGCCATCACCGGTCCCATGGTCACCGACGCCGCGCGCGCGGGGGACCCGGCCGCGGTGGAGCTGTTCGAGGACGTCGGCCGCTGGCTCGGCATCGGCGTCGCGAACCTCGCCGCCGCCCTGGACCCCGGCACGGTCGTCATCGGCGGCGGGGTCTCCGACGCCGACGAGCTGCTGCTGGGCCCCTGCCGGGAGGCCTACCGCCGCACCCTGACGGGGCGGGGGTTCCGGCCCGAGCTGACGATCGCGCGCGCCGAGCTCGGTCCCGCCGCCGGCCTGGTGGGCGCCGCCGACCTGTCCCGCGGCTGGGGCTGATGGACCGGCCCCGGTCCGGGGGGCGGGCCGTGGCCCGGTTGCGGGTCGCGACGTTCAACGTCCGGGAGCTGCTCGACGACACCGTGGCCGTCCGGGAGGTCCTGCGCGCCGCGCGGGCGGACGTGGTCTGCCTGCAGGAGGTGCCGACGCACCCGTTCGCCCGGCACCGCCTCGGGGACCTCGCCGCGGACACCGGGCTGTGGATCGCGGCCGCCGGGCCCGAGGGCGCCGGGACCGCGGTCCTGGCCGCCGCGCGGGTCGACGTGCGGGCCGGCGTCGTGCGGGCGCTGCCGACGGCCCGTCGGCGGGGCTGGAAGCCGGTGCGGCGCCGCGGGACCGCCGAGGCCGTCGTGCGGGTGCCGCTCGCCGGGGGCTGGTCCACGGAGGTCCTCGTGCGCAGCGTGCACCTGGGCCTGGGGGCGGACGAGCGGGCCGAGCAGGTGGCGCGGTTGCTGCCGGGGGCGCCCGCCGGAGGTGCGGCCGGGCCGTGGTCGGGTGCCCCGGCCGTCCTGGCGGGCGACCTCAACGAGGAGCCCGGGGGCCCGGTGCACGCGCGGCTGGGGACCGTGCTGCTCGACGCGGCCGAGGCCGTGGGGTCGCCGTCGCCGACGTTCCCGGCCCGCGCGCCGCGCCGCCGCCTCGACGTCGTCCTGGTCGACCGGCGGCTGTCGGTGACGTCGGTGAGCGCACCGGCGGGGTTCCCGACCGCGAGCGACCACCTGCCCGTCGTGGCGGACCTGCTGGTCCCCGGGCCCTGAGCGGGCGGGGAGCCTAGACGACCGCCCCGTCGTCGTCGTCGTCGTCGCGGCTGCTGGGCAGCCGGACGACGAGGGTGGCGAAACCGGCCACGAACACGGCCGCGGTGATCGCGGTGAGCAGCCGCGGGACGTCCTGCCAGGCCAGGGCCGCCACCAGCAGGAAAAGCGGCGCGCCGACGACGGCGATCCAGGCGGCCCAGCCCAGCACGTCGCGGGGCAGGGGCGCCGGGTCGGCCGGGACGAAGCTCTCCTCCGACAGCGACCGCAGCTCGATCGGCTCGTCGTCGCGCTGGCGGGGGGTGAAGGGCCGGGCGTCGGGGACGTCCTCGCGCGGGGGCGGCGGCAGCGGGGTGGCGGGACGGACCAGGCGGGCGCGCGCCTCGGGGTCGTCCGTGCCGCGCTGGTCCTCCGGCGACCCGCCCGCGACCTCACCCGGGGAGGCGCCCCGGGAGGTGTCGGCCGGGGTGTCGCCGGAGGGGTCGGCGTCGGCCAGGTGGCGCGGCCCCCGGGAGGCGGCGTCCTCCCCGTCGGCGTCGTCCGCGCCGCGCCCGTCCTCGTGGCCGGGCGCGTCCTCGCCCCAGCGCGCGACGATCTCGGCGAACGCCGCGTCGACGTCGAGGGGTCCGGATCCGTCGTCCGGGGTCGGGGGCACGCCCCATCGTGGCACGGCGGGGGCGGACCGGTCGAGGTCTCGGCGTGGCGCGGGTGCGCGCCGGTAGCGTTCCCGGCGTGCCCCGCTTCCCGGTCCTGTACTGGCCGATCAAGCTGCTCGTCGCCGAGCCGCTGGTCACCGCGGTGTTCCGGCCGTGGGTGCGCGGGCTGGAGAACGTCCCCTCCTCGGGACCGGCGATCCTGGCCAGCAACCACCTGTCCGCGGCCGACACCGTGCTGCTGCCCACGGTCGTGAAGCGGCGGGTCACCTTCATCGCCAAGGCCGACCTGTTCCGCGGCCGGGGCGTGCGCGGCAAGCTCACCGCCGGGCTCATGCACGGCATCGGCCAGCTGCCCGTCGACCGCTCCGGGGGCCGCGCGTCGGCGGCGGCCATCGACAGCGCGGTGGGGGTCCTGCGCGCCGGGGAGCTGTTCGGGATCTACCCCGAGGGCACCCGCTCCCTCGACGGTCGGCTGCACCGCGGCCGGACCGGGGTCGCGCGGATCGCCCTGAGGTCCGGGGCGCCCGTCGTGCCCGTCGCGATGATCGGCACCCAGGACCTGCTGCCGTCCGGGCGTCTCCTGCCGAAGGTCCGCCGGGTCGGCGTCGTCATCGGCGAGCCGCTGGACTTCTCCCGCTACGCCGGGCGCGAGGACGACCAGCTCGTCGTGCGGTCCGTCACCGACGAGGTGATGGCCGCCATCCAGCGCCTGTCCCACCAGGAGTACGTCGACGTCTACGCCGAGCGCAGCCGGCTGCGCTCGGAGCTGTCCAGCCGGACCGGCGTGCCCGAGCCGCCGTCGGCCTCGTCCGGGGGACCGGGCGGGCGCGCGGCACCCACCGGCGACACACCGGGCCCGGACGACGCGCAGCACTGATCGCGCGGTGGCAGGCTTTCCCCGTACCTGACGGGCACGTCGGCGAGGGCGCCGGGGAGTGGGGTTTCAGGATGCGGGTGGGGATCCTCACCGGGGGCGGCGACTGCCCCGGGCTGAACGCGGTGATCCGGGCCGCGGTGCTGGCCGGCACGCAGCGGCACGGCATGGAGTTCGTCGGGTTCCTCGACGGCTGGCGCGGGGTCCTGGAGGGGGACGCGGTGCCCCTGGACGAGGAGCGGGTCAGACCGCTGCTGGCCGTCGGCGGCACCGTCCTGGGGTCCTCGCGGACCAACCCCCTGGCCGACGGCGTCGACGAGGGCGTGGCCCGCGTCCGCAAGCAGCTCAAGGCCCTGGGCGTCGACGCGCTGCTCGCCATCGGCGGCGAGGACACCCTGGGGGTGGCGACGGCCCTGCACGAGGCGGGCGTCCCCGTCGTGGGCGCCCCCAAGACGATCGACGACGACCTGTCGGCCACCGACGCGACCTTCGGGTTCGACACGGCGGTGCAGACCGCCGTGGACGCGTGCGACCGGCTCGTCACCACCGGCGCCAGCCACCACCGGGCCATGATCGTGGAGGTCATGGGCCGGCACGCGGGCTGGATCGCCCTGCACACCGGGATGGCCGCGGGCGCGCACGTGACGCTGCTGCCCGAGGAGGACGTCGACCTCGACGAGGTCGCCGCCACCGTCCGCGCCGTGCTCGACCGGGGCCAGGCGCCGCTGATCGTCGTCAGCGAGGGCGCGAAGGTCCACGGCGACGAGGCCGTCAGGAACGCCCCGCGGGACGCGTTCGGGCACGTCCAGCTCGGCGGGGCCGGGGAGGCGCTCGAGCACGAGGTCGTCGCCCGCGTCCCGGGGCTGTCGACGCGCGTGACCGTCCTGGGGCACCTGCTGCGCGGCGGGACCCCCTCGGCGGCCGACCGGATCCTCGCGACGCGGTTCGGCCTGAGCGCCGTCGAGGCGCTCGCGGCCGGGGACCTGGGGACGATGGCCTCCCTGCGCGGGGTCGACGTCGTGCAGGTGCCGCTGGCCGAGGCGACCGGCGTGTTGCGAACGGTTCCCGAGTCCCGGCGGGCGGAGACCGCCGGGTTGCGCTGGTGAACCAGGGCGACCCGAGGGTGCGGGGAGTGCGACACTTGCCCGCGTGAGCACCCCTACGACGAGCTTGCCGACGCCCACGTCGAGCACCACGTGGCCCGACCTCCCCGCCGCCCAGCAGCCGCAGTGGCCGGACGCCGCCGCGCTGGCCGAGGTGCAGGCGGAGCTCGCTTCGTATCCGCCGCTCGTGTTCGCCGGGGAGGCCGACCAGCTGCGCGCGCAGCTGGCCAAGGCCGCCCGCGGCGAGGCGTTCCTGCTGCAGGGCGGGGACTGCGCCGAGACGTTCGCCGGCGCGACGGCCGACGGCATCCGCCGCCGGCTCAAGACCATGCTCCAGATGTCCGCGGTCCTGACCTACGGCGCCTCGCTGCCGGTGGTGAAGGTCGGCCGGATGGCCGGGCAGTTCTCCAAGCCGCGCTCGTCCAACGACGAGACCCGCGGCGGGGTGACGCTGCCGGCCTACCGCGGTGACGCCGTCAACGACTACGCGTTCACCCCCGAGTCCCGCACCCCGGACCCGCAGCGGCTGCTGCGGGCGTACCACACGTCCTCGGCGACGCTGAACCTCATCCGCGCCTTCACGACCGGCGGCTACGCCGACCTGCGCAAGGTGCACGAGTGGAACCGCGGGTTCGCGGCGACGGCCGCCAACGCGCGGTACGAGGCGCTGGCCCGGGACATCGACAAGGCCATGAAGTTCATGATCGCCTGCGGGGCCGACTTCGACGCCCTCCAGACGGTCGACTTCTGGTCCAGCCACGAGGCGCTGCTGCTGGACTACGAGCGCCCGCTGACCCGCACCCTGGACGAGGAGCCGCCGCTGAGCGGTCCCGTCGGCGGGGACGCGCGCCAGGGCGGCCCGTACGACACGGCCGCGCACATGGTCTGGATCGGGGAGCGCACCCGTCAGCTCGACGGTGCGCACGTCGACTTCGCCTCCAAGATCCGCAACCCGATCGGGATCAAGCTGGGCCCGAAGACCTCCGTCGACGACGCCCTCGCGCTGATCGACAAGGTCGACCCGTACCGCGAACCGGGCCGCCTGACGTTCATCACGCGCATGGGCGCCTCGACGATCCGCGAGGCGCTGCCCGCACTGGTCGAGGGCGTCACGGCGTCCGGGGCGCAGGTCACGTGGGTGTGCGACCCGATGCACGGCAACACGATCACCTCGACCAGTGGGTACAAGACGCGCCGCTTCGACGACGTCGTGGACGAGGTCCGCGGCTTCTTCGAGGTCCACCAGGCCCTGGGCACCGTGCCCGGCGGCCTGCACGTCGAGCTCACCGGTGACGACGTCACCGAGTGCCTCGGCGGGGCGTACGACATCGACGACGCGGCGCTCGCGACGCGCTACGAGTCGCTGTGCGACCCGCGCCTGAACCACCAGCAGTCCCTGGAGCTGGCGTTCCTGGCCGCGGAGATGCTCGCGAACCGCTGACGGACGACGACGGGCCCGGCACCTGCGAGCAGGTGCCGGGCCCGTCGTGCGTGCGGTGCCGCCTCAGACGACGGTGAGGGTCACGGTCGACCCCTTGGGGATCTGCTGCCCCTCCCCGGGGTCGATGGAGCGGACGGTCCCGAAGACGCCCCCGAGGACGTTGTCGACCTCCACCGTGAAGCCGAGCCCCTGCAGCTGGGCGCGGACGGCGTCGACGTTCTTGCCCTGGACCGTCGGGATCGTCACCAGCGGCGGGCCGGAGGACACCACGAGGGAGACGGCGTCGCCGCGGAACAGCGTGCCGCCGGTGGGGCTCTGGGAGATGACCTGCCCCTTCGGGACGGTCTCGCTGATCTTCGAGCTCACGTCGCCGACCACCAGGCCGGCGTCGGTGATGGCCTTCTCGGCGGCGTCCTGCGTCTGGTCCACCACGCCCGGCACGTCGATGGGCTGGCGGCCCCTGGACACGACGAGGTTCACCGGGGTGTCGTGGTTGAGCACGGTCCCGGCCGCCGGGTCGGTGCGGACGACCCGACCCTGCGCGACGTCCTCGCTGAACTCCTCCGAGACCGCGCCGACGGCGAGCCCGGTGCTCGTCAGCTCCTCCTGCGCGTCGTCCAGCGCCCGCCGGGCCAGGTCGGGGACGGGGAAGGTCTGGATCCCCTGGCTGACGACGACGGTGACGGTGCCGTCCTTGCGCACCCGTTCGCCCTCGCCGGGGTCGGTGGAGGCGATCCGCCCCTTCTCGACCGTGTCGCTGAAGCCCTGCTCCTCGCGGACCCCCAGCCCGGCGCCCTGCAGGATCGAGGTCGCCTCCTGCGGCGTCCTGCCGACCAGCCCCGGGGTCGTGGTGTACGCGCCGGGACCGGCGAGGGAGTACCAGGAGACAGCGGCCGCGAGCGCCAGGACCAGCAGCACCAGGCCCACGAGCAGGCCGCGGCGGGAGCGGCGCCCCTCGGACGGGACGCCCGCGGGTTCCTCGTCCTGCGCGAGGGCCCGCGCGCCGGGCTGCCCGCCCGCCTGCAGGCGCGTCGTGCTGCCGGGGGCGGCGGGCGCGACCGGGCGCGGACCGCGGCTGCCCAGCTGGGCCGGCGACAGCGAGGACAGCACCGCGCGCAGCTGCTCGAGCATCTCCCCGGCGTCGGCGGGACGTTCGGCGGGGTCCTTGGCCAGGGCGTCCAGCACGAGGGCGTCCAGGGCCGCCGGCAGGCCCGGGACCTTCGCCGACGGCGGCGGCACCGGTTCGTGGACGTGCTTGTAGGCGATCGTGAACGGGCTCTCCCCGGTGAACGGCGGGGCGCCGGTGAGCATCTCGTAGAGCATGACGCCGACGCCGTAGACGTCGCTGCGGGCGTTCGGCTCACCGTTCTCGAGCTGCTCGGGGGCCAGGTACTCCGCGGTGCCCATGAGGTCGCCCATGCCGACCGTCGTGCTCTGCCCGGAGGCCGAGGCGGCCCGGGCCAGGCCGAAGTCGGCGACCTTGACCCGCCCGTCGTGGGCGACGAGGACGTTGGCGGTCTTGACGTCGCGGTGCAGGACGCCCTTGCGGTGCGCCTCGGCGAGGGCGTCGAGCACGTCCCCGGCGACGCTCAGCGCCTCACCGGCGCTCAGCGTGCCCTCGTCGAGGACGACGTCGCGCAGCGTGCGGCCGTCGACGAGCTCCATGACGAGGTAGGCCGTCTCGTCACCGCCCTCGTGGTCGACGCCCTGGTCGAGGACGGCGACGACGCCCGGGTGGGCCAGGCGGGCGGCGGACTTGGCCTCGCGGACGAACCGGGCGCGGGCCACCGGGTCGTGGGCGAGGTCGGCGCGCAGCACCTTCAGCGCCACGGTCCGGTCGAGGCGCTCGTCCTCGGCGCGGTAGACGACCCCCATGCCGCCGCGGCCGAGCCGGCCCAGCACGCGGTAGCGACCGTCGAGGCGTCGCCCGACGAGCGGGTCGGAGAGGGTCGCGTCCACGGTCAGCGAGTCTAGGTCGACCGGCGCTCAGGTCAGCTGAACCGCGCCTGCAGTGTCTGCACGTTGGCCACGTAGCGGCGCGTGTCGTCGTACATGCCGCGCGAGCGGACCGAGGCCTGCCCCTGGTAGTAGGAGGCGATCGCCACGTCCGGCGGGTTGTTGGCGACCAGCGTCCGCAGGATCGCGACGCCGGCGCGGGCGTTGTCGTGCGCGTCGAACAGGTCGATGGGCTCGCCGAGCAGCTGCGAGGCCCACTCGCCGGAGCTGGGGATGACCTGCATCGCGCCGATCGCGTTGGCCCCGGAGACGACCTTCATCTGGTAGCCGGACTCCTGCATGCCGATGGCCAGCGCCAGGGCCGGGTCGACCCCCAGCTCCACGGCCGTGCGCCGGATGATCTCGCGCATCTGGGCCTTGCCGGGCTGCTTGCTGGCCTGGATCTTGGCCCGGTTGGCGGCGACGGCGTCGCTGACGGTGGGGGCCTGCGTCGCCGGGGTGGCCGCGGGCCGCGGGGCGGCCTGCTGGGTGCCGCCCAGCCGCAGCGTCTGCCCCTCGACGATGAAGCCGGTGCCGTCGAGGTCGTTGAGGGCGATGAGGTCGTCGACGTCGACCCCGGTGGCCAGCGAGATGTGCGAGAGCGTGTCCCCGGCCCGGACCGTGTAGGTGCCCCCGCCCGTGGGCGTGGCGGCCGGCGCGGGACCCGCGGCGGGCCCGGCGGGCAGGGTCAGCACCTGCCCGGCGCGCAGGAAGCCGTCGGCGGTCAGCCCGTTGGCCTCCCGCAGCGCCCCGACCGTGGTGCCCCGGGCCGCGGCGATGCCCGACAGGGTGTCGCCCGGGCGGACCGTGTACGTCCCGCCCGCGGCGGCCCCGTCCGAGCCGGGGATCGTCAGCTGCTGCCCCTCGACGACGAACGCGCTCTCGTCGAGGCCGTTGGCGGCCACGATGGCTTCGACGGTGGTGCCGTGCTCGGCGGCCAGGGCGCCCACCGTGTCGCCCGCCGCGACGGTCACGACGGTCTGGCCGGTGGCCGCGGCGGCGTGCGCGGCGGGCAGGAGGACCGTCGGGGCCGCGGCGCCGAGCGCGGCGGCGGCCAGCCAGCGACCGCGACGGGACGTCGAGTTCGGGGTGTCGGTGGTCTCGTCGGCCATGGCGTCCCTCGCAGGTCGTGACGGGTGGTGCGGGAGTGAACCCGTGGGGCGCGAGCGAACCTATCGGACGCTCGGCGCACCCCGCCCCCAGAGTGGTGGAGACGGGCCCGCGGAGGTGGGAGGCGGGGCGGGCATGTCGCGGCCCCGGCGGAGGAGGCAGACTGGGACCGTGGTTGCACCGCTGAGAGCAGAGATCGCCCGCGAGAAGGGCACCGACGAACTCGACGCCCTCGTGCCCGAGTGGCTCACCGTCCCCGACGTCGCCGAGCTGACCGGCCAGGACCAGCGCGTCGTGCGCCGCTGGCTGCAGGAGCGCGAGCTCGTCGCGGTCCGCCGCGGCGAGCGCGCCGTGGCGAACGTGCCGGCCGCCTTCGTGACGCCCGAGGGGCCCCTGAACCACCTCAAGGGCACCCTGTCGGTGCTGGGGGACTCCGGCTACACCGACGTCGAGGCGCTGCGCTGGCTGTTCACGCCGGACGAGACCCTGCCGGGCACGCCCATCGAGGCGCTGCGCGCCAACCGCAAGACCGAGGTCCGCCGCCGGGCGCAGGCCCTCAGCTTCTGAGGGGGGTCCAGCGCGCCTCCCGCGTGCGGGCCAGGCGCGCCCGGACCAGCCCCGGCAGCGCGACGGCGAGCCGGCGCGGCACCCCCACCCGCACCCGCCGCCCCAGGACGTCGTGGTCCACGGCGGCGACCTCGTCGAGGATGCCGCCGTAGAGCAGGTACGCCGTGCGCAGGCAGTCGCGGCTCGTGGGGTGGACCATCGCCAGGCCCGGCTCGGCGAAGGCGTACAGCTCCCGGGTCCGCTCGGCCTCGAAGGCCAGCAGTTCCCGCACGGGCTCGGGTGTGGTCCCCGCGGCCCGGCCCGCCAGCAGGTCCTCACGGGTCACGCCGAAGCGGTCCAGGTCCTCCTGCGGCAGGTACACGCGGCCGCGGTCCAGGTCCTCCCCGACGTCGCGGACGAAGTTCGTCAGCTGGAACGCCTCCCCGAGGGCGCGGGCCCGGGCCGCGGCGTCGGGGGTCAGCGGTTCGAGGATCGGCAGCATCTGCAGGCCGATCACGGCCGCCGACCCGTACACGTACCGGCGCAGGTCCTCGTAGGTGGCGTAGCCGGTCTCGGTGATGTCCATCCGCATCGAGTCCAGGAACGCCTCGACCTGCTCGCGCGGCAGGTCCCAGCGGCGCATCGTCGCCGCCATCGCCCGGCCCACCGGCTCGGCCGGTCCCTGCCCGTCCAGCGACTTCAGGAAGTCGTCCGACCACGCCACGAGCGCCTCGGGATCGGGGTCGGTCAGGGAGTCGACGAACTCGTCGGCGTACCGGGCGAACCCGTACAGCGCCCACACGTACGGGCGCTTGGCCGGCGGCAGCAGGAGCGTCGCGAGGTAGTACGTCTTGCCGTGCTCGGCGTGCAGGCCCCGGCAGACCTCGAAGGCCTCCCGCAGCTCCGGGTCCCGCAGCGCGTCGTCCGTCTCGGCGGCCGCGTCGAGGCACACGCGGCTGCTGCGGGGGATCACGCGCTGCGCCAGGCGCGCGAACGGTACGCGCGGTCGCGGCCGGTGACCCGCTCGGCGGCCAGCCGCCCCGAGACCAGCACCATGGGCACCCCCACGCCGGGCTGGGTCCCGGACCCGGTGAACACGACGTTCTCGCCCCACAGGTTCCCCGGCCGGAAGGGCCCGGTCTGCCGGAAGGAGTGCGAGGCGGCGAACGGTGCGCCGTCGGCCATCCCGCGCCGCTCCCAGTCCGCCGGCGTCGTGACGTCCTCGACCTCGATGCCGTCGGCGAACCCGGGGTAGCCGCGCTGGGCGAGCGTCTCCATGACGTGCTCGCGGTACCGGGGGGCCAGCCGGTCCCAGTGGATGCGCTCACCCGCCGACAGCGAGGGCGTCGGGAACAGCACGTAGTAGACGTGCTTGCCGTCGGGGGCCAGCGAGGCGTCGGAGACGGTGGGCCGGGAGACCAGGACCGAGGGGTCGCTCATGAGGCGGCCGTCGAGCAGCTCGGCGAACACCTCCTTCCACGCCGACCCGAAGTGGATCGAGTGGTGCACCGGGTCGGGGTAGTCCTTGCTGGAACCGGCCAGCAGCAGGTAGCAGCTGGGGGAGTACGCCAGCTTGCGGCGCACGGGCGCACCCAGCAGCTGCTCGCGGGCGACCGGCAGGTCGGGGTTGAGGACGACGACGTCGGCGGCGAAGCGGCGCCCGTCGGTCGTGGTCACCGCCCGGGCCCGGCCGCCGGAGACCTCGACCCGGTCCACGGTCGTGCCGTAGTGGAACTGGACGCCGTGCTTCTCGGCGGCCGCCGCCATCGCCGTCGGCAGCGCGTGCATCCCGCCCTTGGGGAAGAACACCCCCGCCACCGAGTCCATGTACGCGATGACGGCGTACAGCGCCAGGGCGTCGTACGGCGACAGCCCCGCGTACAGGGCCTGGAAGGAGAACATCCGCTGCGTGCGCGGGTCCTTCAGGAAGCGCCCCACCTCCGGGGCCATCTTCTTGAAGCCCCCGGCCGCCAGCAGCCGCACCAGGTTCGGTTTGAGCAGGTCCAGCGGGGTGTCGATGTTGCTGTCGATGAAGTCGCGGATCTCGTAGCGGTACAGCTTCCCGACGTGCTCGACGAAGCGCCGGTACCCGTCGGCCTCGGCGGCCCCGCACAGCTCCCCGATCGCCTCCGCGGTCCGCTCCACGTCCGCCGAGACGCGCAGCGACGTGCCGTCGGCGAAGTTCCCCCGGTACAGCGGGTCGACCGGGTGCAGGTCCAGCCAGTCGTGCACGTCCTCGCCGAGCGCGTCGAAGCAGTCGGCGATGAGGTCGGGCATCGTCAGCACGGTCGGGCCGGTGTCGAACCGGTACCCGTCCTTCACGACCAGGCCCGCCCGGCCCCCGGGGACGTCCTCGCGCTCCAGGACGGTCACGGTGCGCCCCGCGCCCGCCAGCCGCATCGCCGCCGACAGCCCCGCCAGCCCGGCGCCGACCACGACCACGTCCTGCGTCGGGCCGCTCACGTGCCGGGTGCGGCCCGGCAGCCAGTCCAGGGTGCTCACGAGCGCCTGCTCGTGGCCGCGACGACCAGTTCGTGCAGCGCCGCGCGGGCGCTGTCGGTGAGGTCCGCCGCGTCCAGCGTCGCGCACGCCGCGTCGACCTGGGCGCTGATGAGCTCCTCCACCCCGGCCAGCGCCCCCGTCTCGGTCAGCACGGTCCGCAGGACCTCCACCCCCTCCGCGTCCAGGTCCGGCGCGCCCAGCAGCCGGTCGACCTGCTCGGCCTGCGCCGGCGTCGCGTTCTGCACCGCCAGCCCGACGAGCACCGTCCGCTTGCCCTCGCGCAGGTCGTCCCCGGCGGGTTTGCCCGTCTCCGTCGGGTCCCCGAAGACCCCCAGCACGTCGTCGCGCAGCTGGAAGGCCTCGCCCAGGGCCAGGCCGAACCGCGAGTAGTCGGCCAGCAAGTCCGTGGAGGCCCCCGCGAGCGAACCGCCCAGCAGCAACGGGTGCTCGATGGAGTACTTGGCGCTCTTGAACGTCAGGACCCGGCGCGCGCGGTCCACCGCCCCGGCCGCCCCGCGCTGGGTGGAGGAGGCCTGCTCGAGCATGTCGAGGTACTGCCCGCCCATGAGCTGGGTGCGCATCGTGTTGAAGACCTGCCGCCCCCGCAGCAGGGCGTCGGCGGGCAGCTCGCTGCGCGAGAACAGCTCGTCGCTCCAGCCCAGGCACAGGTCCCCGGCCAGCACCGCGCCGGCCAGCCCGAACCGGGTCCCGCTGCCGTCCCAGCCGCTCTCGCGGTGCAGCGCCTCGAACCGGCGGTGCACCGCCGGCTGGCCGCGGCGGGTGTCGGAGTCGTCCATGACGTCGTCGTGGATCAGGGCGGCGGCCTGGAAGAGCTCCAGGGCGGCGGCCGCGGTGACGACCCCGGCGTCCGGCAGCCCCTCGGCGACGCCGTGGTAGCCCCAGAAGCAGAAGGCGGGCCGCAGCCGCTTGCCGCCGGCGACGAGGTCGCGGACGGCGTCGAGGACGGGTTCGCAGTCCTCGCTCACCTCGCGCAGGACAGCGGTCTGGTCGTGCAGGAAGTCGTCGAGGACGGCGGACACGGCGGTCCGCAGGTCGCTCGTCGCCCGCAGGGGGGCCGTGGTTTCGACACTGGTGGGCGGCACAGGGGGCACTCTAGGCACCTCCCCCTCCGGGGGCGAGCGGGTGGTGAGCGGGTGTCGTCGCTGGTCACGGGCAGGTCACGCAGGGTCGGGTCCTACGCTCGGCAGCGTGGCGATGGACCGGGAGGCCTACCTGCGGCGCTGGAGCGCGCTGCACGGCGGCACGCGCACCAGCGGGCTCGTGCGCGGCTGGCTCAGCGGCGCCCACGCGCTCGCCCGCCCGCTGGCCGACGCGGGGGTCCCGCCCGCCGCGATCACCCTCCTCGGCGCCGCCCTGGCCGCCGCCGCCGCCGCGGTCGCCGTGGTCGGCGGCCGGGGCGGGGCCGCCGCGGTGACCGCCGGCGCTCTGCTGGCCCTCGCCGGCGTCCTGGACAACCTCGACGGCGCGGTGGCGGTCATGACCGGCCGCACGAGCAGGCGCGGGGCGCTGCTCGACGCCACCTGCGACCGGGTCGGCGACGCGGCCTGCGCCGTCGTGCTGTGGGCCTGCGGGGCCCCGGCGTGGCTGGCGGTCCTCGCCGCCGGCCTGGCCCAGCTGCAGGAGTACGTGCGCGCCCGCGGCCAGGGGCTCGGCGCCGACGACGTGGACGTCGTCTCCGTCGCCGAGCGACCCGTCCGGCTCGCGATCGCCGCCAGCAGCGCCGTCGCCACCGCCCTGGTCGTCTGGCTCGACTGGGCGACCCTGGGCGCCGCGGTGTGGGCCGTGCTCGGGGTCATCGGGCTCGGCCAGGTCGCCACCGCGGTGGGCCGCCGGCTCTAGGCCTCGCCCACCAGGTCGGCCACGATGCGCGCGGACAACCCGACCAGCGGCAGCCCCCCACCGGGGTGGGCGCTGCCGCCGACGAGGAACAGCCCCGGCACGGGGGAGCGGTTCGCCGGGCGCAGGAACGCCGACCGCGCGCCGTTGCTGGCCGTGCCGTAGATCGCGCCGCCGTCGCTGCCGGTCAGCCGCTCCAGGTCCGCCGGGGTGCGCACCTCGCTCCAGCGCAACCGGTGCCGCACGTCCAGGCCGCGGCGCGCCATCGTGTCCAGGACCGTGCGGGTGTACCGCGCGACGAGCCCGGCGTCCTGCCAGTCCGTCCCGCGCCCCGGGTCGTGCACGGGGGCGTTGACCAGCACGAACCACGCCTCGCAGTCGTCGCCCGGGCGCAGCGCGGGGTCGTCGGGGGCGCTGACGTAGACGGTCGGGTCGGCCACCGGCCGCCCCGCCGCCAGGTCGGCGAACTCGGCGTCGTAGTCCGGCGGGAACAGCACCGTGTGGTGCCGCAGCCCCGGGGTGCGGCCGTCGAGGGCCAGCAGCAGGACGAACCCCGAGGACGAGCGCAGGCGCCGCTGGGGCTGCAGCCGCGGGCGGGGCAGCAGGTCCCGGTACAGCCGGGCCGCGTCGACCGCCGAGACCACGACGTCGGCCGCCACCTCGGTGCCGTCCGCCAGCCGCACCCCGCCGGCCCGGGTGCCCGACTGCAGGACCGCCGCCACGGGGGCGTCGGTGTGGATCCGCGCCCCGTTGTCCACCGCGCGGTCCGCCACGGCCCGCGCCAGCCGGTGCAGACCGCCCCTGACGTACCAGGCGCCGAAGGCCTGCTCCACGAACGGCACGGTGGCCAGCGCCGCCGGGGCCCTGGCCGGGTCCGACCCCGAGTACGTCGCGTACCGGTCCAGCAGCGTCCGCAGCCGCGGGTCCTGCAGGTACGTCCGGCCCAGGCCGCGCAGCGACGCCCACGGGGCCACCGTCCGCAGGGCGGAGGTGTCGCGCGCCAGCCGGACCAGCGTGCGCGAGCCGTCCAGCGCCGACTCCAGGAACGGTTCGCGGGCGACGTCCCAGATCTGCGCGGCCCGCCGCTGGAACGCCGTCCACTGCGCCCCCGTGCCCGCCCCCAGGGCCTCGTCGAGCGCGGCGGCGACCGCCGGCAGGCCCCCGCCGGGCAGGTCCAGCTCGGTGCCGTCGCCGAACCGGTAGTGCGCCACCGGGTCCAGCGGCACGAGGTCGAGGACCTCCTCGACGGGGGCGCCGGTCTTGAGGAACAGGTCCCGCTGGACGGCGGGCAGGGTCAGCAGGGAGGGGCCGGTGTCGAAGGAGAAGCCGTCCCGGCTGAACCAGCCGAGCTTCCCGCCGACCTGCGGGCCCTGCTCGAACACCTCGACGCGGTGGCCGCGGGCGGCCAGCCGCGCCGCGACCGACAGCCCCCCGAACCCCGCCCCGACGACGACGACGCGGCTCACAGCGCCCGTCCCTTCCAGCGCAGCCCGCCCCGTGACCGCGACCGCCACGAGTCGGCGAGCAGCCCCAGGAGCACGGCGATCGAGGCGGGGTGCGCGAAGGCGTCCGGCACCGACCGGCCACCGGTCCGCTCGGCCACCGCGTACCGGCCGACCACGGCGGCCAGGTACCCCACCGCGCCCACCGGCGACCCCGTCACGGCCGCCGCCGGGGGGACGAGGTACGTCACCGCCAGCCCGATCCCCACCGCCACCGCCGCCGGCCGCGACCCGAACGCCGACCACAGGGACTTCCCGTACCCCGCCCGCACCTCGGCCCAGCCGTCGTACATCCGGCACGTCGCCAGCGCCGTCCCGTCCGCGACCCCGCCGCGCCCGCCGGCGGCCTTGACCGCCCGCACCAGCGCCAGGTCCTCCAGCACCTCGGCCCTGACGGCCTCGTGCCCACCCGCGCGCCGGTACGCCGCGGCGTCCACCACGAGGAACTGCCCGTTGGCCGCGGCCAGGGACGGGCGCGGGGACACCTCGGCGCGCCGCAGCGGCAACGTCGTCAGCCACGACCACTGCAGCAGCGGCTGGACCAGCCGCTCGCTCCACGTCAGCGCCAGCTGCCGCGGGTACGGGCACACGACGTCCAGCCCCGCGCCGCGCAGCAGGTCGACCGCCGCGGCCACGGCGTGCGGGGCGAGCACGACGTCGGCGTCGACGAAGACGAGCACCTCACCCGTGGCGTGGCGCGACAGCACGTGGCACGCGTGGGTCTTGCCCAGCCACCCCGGCGGCGGGCCCTCGCTGCGCACCAGCCGCACCCGCGGGTCGGTGGCCGCCACGTCCGCCACGACGTCCGCCGTCCGGTCCCCGGAGGCGTCGTCCACGACGACCACCTCGTAGTCGGGCAGCTCCACCTGGTCCAGCAGGGACGCCAGGCAGGCCCGGACGCGTCCCTCCTCGTCCCGGGCCGGCACCAGGACGCTGACCCGCCCCGCCACCGGCGGCGGGTCCAGCGCCGGCACCCGCAGGGACCGGGCGTTGAGCAGCGAGTGCGCCGTGAGCGCGACGGCGCTCGCCGACCCCACCCACGACAGGGCCCGCCAGGGCCCCACCGGCCACGCGCTCACCGGCCACGCGCCAGGGAACGCAGGTAGGGGAGCACCGTCAGGCCCATGGCCGCCCCGCCGTACGCGGCGACCACGGGACGGCGGAAGAAGACCGCGTTGCCGAGGGTCGAGCCCAGCCACGTCCAGCCGATCAGCGTCGCCGGGACGGTCTGCGGCTCGTCGCGGTCGGGGGGCAGCGTCAGGTGCAGGGCCGAGCAGATCGCCAGGGCCGTCAGCAGCCAGCCGCCGTAGTTGGACAGCGGGATCCCCGGGACCCCCGGCAGGTGCGGGTGCGGCCGGGCGAAGGACCAGTGCCCCGCGGCCGTCATCTGCGGGTCGAGGAACAGGTCCCACGAGGCGAGCGTCCAGGCGGCCGCCGCGACCGCCGCGACGTCGCGCGTCCTGCCGGTCAGGCCGCGGCTGAGGTGCCGCCCCAGCCGGACGCTGGGGTGGGCCACCATCGTCCACGCCAGCGGCACGACGACCGGGACGTCGAGGACCTGCAGGCCCAGCGTCCCCGCGTACCGGTACCGGCCGAAGGGCCGGCCCGTGCGGGTGCCGACGGCCTCGGCGACCAGCCCCAGCCCGCCGGCGACCGCGAGCGTCCCCAGGGCCGACCGGGCACCCCCGCGGCGGGCGGCGTCGGCCACCGCGGCCGCCGAGAACGCGACGACCGACCCGATGGTCGTGCGCCGCAGGCGCTCCCCCCGCAGCAGGGGGTGGGCCACCTGGGTCAGCACGGCACCCCCGGCGAGCGCGCCGGAAAGGGTTCGGAGCAGCGTCGAGGGCACGGCCAGCACTCTAGGGACGCCGTCCGACACCTCCGACACGGGCCGACGTCAAGGGGTCCGGCCGTCGAGGGTGCCCCGCACGTCCACGACGCCGAACCGGGCGAACAGCTCCTCGGCGTACCAGCCCTCCCGGGGCGTGCGGTTCATGACGTCGCGGTGCGCGGGGCCGCGGTGGGCGAACTCCCGCAGCGCCTCGGTCGACTCCCACACCGAGAACGTGCCCTGGTAGCCCAGCGGGGCCTCGCCGATCCCGATCGCGCAGCGCAGCCCGGGGACGGTGTGCAGCTCCTGCGCCACGGGGGGCACCGACCGCCAGAACGAGGCCGCCCGCGCCGGGCGCAGCCGCGCCCGCGTGAGGGAGGCGACCGGTCCGGCCACCGCCCCGCCCGCGTCCGCGCCGAAGGGCTCCCGGCCCGACCACCGGCCGCGGCTGCTGCGCGGGGCGAGGCGGAACTGGACGCGCTCGCGGGCGATGCCGGCCCAGGCGCGGGCGGTCCGGGACCCCTCGAACGCCTCGGCGTCCTCCCGCGCGTCCCAGGCCACCAGCGCGGCCCAGCGCAGGGGGTCGGCGTCGCGGACGGTGAACGTGCGGCCGTCGCCGGTGCCCAGCATCTTCGCGAACCGCGCCCCCGGGAGCCGGCCGAGCAGCGGCCGGTCGGCCGCCATCCGCCACAGCGCGCGGGGGACGTCCCGCGCCCCCACGGTCCACACGTCGAGGGTCACGAGGTCCGGGGCGCTCACCCGCGGAGGCTACCCGCGGCAGGTGCTCTCGACCTGTTCGCGCACCACGCGGGCGCAGTCGGCGGGCCGGTCCCACGTCGGGACGTGCCCGCAGTCGGGCCACTCGATCCAGCGCGCGTGCGCCGGGGCGCAGGAGCGCCGGCAGTACCCCGGCGGCAGGACCCGGTCCCGCCCGCCCGCCACCACGGTCACCGGCGCGCGCACTTCCCCGGCGCGGGTGAAGGCCCCCGCCGCGATGCCGGCGTCCGCGGCGACGTAGCCCGGTGCCGTCGCGATGGCGGTCAGCGCCTCCCGGACCACCTCGACGGGCAGGGCCCGCGGCGCGGTGCTCGTGGCCGCCAGCGCGAGCGTCACCCCCAGCCGCGTCGTCGCGACCTGCCCGGGCAGGCGCCCGGCCCACCGCGCGAACTGCTGCCCCGTCGGCACCAGCGGGGGACGGCGGCGCGGAGTGGTCCACAACCCGGCCGGGGTGAAAGCGGTGACGTCCGCGACCACGCCGTCCCGCTCCCCGGCGGCGGCCTCCAGCGTGATCCAGCCGCCGAGGGAGTGACCCACCAGGTGCACCCGCTCACCCTGGGCCGCGGCGAAGCGCCGCAGCCGCGCACCGAGGGCGGCCGGCGTCATGCCCGCCGGCGGGACGGGCGGGGCCTGGCCGTGGCCGGGCAGGTCGAGCACGAGGAGCCGGTGGTCCTCGGCCAGCCGCGGCACCAGCAGCGACCACGCCGAGGCTGCGCCCCCCAGGCCGTGCACGAGGACCAGCAGGGGGTGCGAGGGGTCGGAGGACCCGGCGCGGTGGACGGCGAAGCCCTCGACCAGCCCGGTCATCCCAGTTCGACGGGGTGCCCCCCCGTCAAGCGCAGCAGCTCGTCGTAGCGGGTGCGGAACACCGCGTGCGGGTGACCCGCCGGGACCCAGATCTCGGGCTGGGGCGCCAGCGCGACGTCCACGTACGTCGGCAGCGGCTCGGCCAGCGACAGGGGGGAGGCCGACCCCAGGACCGAGCCGGTGCGGCGCAGCACGTCGGCGTCCCCGTCGCGGAACAGCTCCGGCTCGCACAGGACGGCGGCCAGCGAGGGCAGGAAGAGGGGGTGGGCGGCCGAGGAGATGACGAACAGGTGCTGGTCGGCGCGGGTGCGCAGGACGGCGGTCATCGCGATCGCCGCCACCGGCACCCGCAGGTGGCGGGCCAGGTCCGCGGGGTCCTGGAGGGAGGCCGGCACCTCCCGCACCTCACCGGCCGCGTCGAGGTCGACGAGGGCCTCCGCGGTGCACTCGACCACCGGCAGCTGCAGCACCGTCGGGGACTGCTCGGGGGGCGGACCCGTCAGGGAACCACCGCCCGCGGGGGGTTCCTGACGCGACGTCCACCTCATGCCCCCTCACCGTAAGACCGTTCCCGCGGCACGTCGCGCCGAGCGGCTCCGCCCTCCCGCCCGAGACCCTCGGGGCGGCCCGCCCCTCAGCGGTCCGGGGCGACGAGGACGTTGCGTCCCGCCAGGACGTGCACGGCCACCGGCGCCGAGGTCGTCGTCGCCGTCCCCTCGACGGGCCGGTACGGCAACCCCGCGATCGTGTACTCCCCGGCCCACGTCGTGGTGAGGGTGATCGCGTGGTCGCCCGCCGCGGTGTAGGTGTGCGTCAGCGTCTGGTGCGGGTACGGCCGCCCCGGGTCGTCCGTCGGCCCCACCACCGCCCCGTCCCCGAGGGTCCACGTCCACGACACCGGGGTCGCCCGGATCGTCACCGGGAACCCCAGCACGGTCGTGTCCCGGGTGACCGTCCCGCCCGTCGTGGTGAGGATGAGCGGGACGTTGAGCAGGGCCTCGCCCGTGCCCGGCTGCAGGTTCACCGGGCTTGGCGGGAGACCGACGCGCTGGAGGTCGGCGACGGTGACGGTGGGGATGGTGACGGCGGCCGCACCCCCGTTCCCCGCCGCGACGCACTGCATGTCTCCCGCCGCCCACGTCCCGTCGAGCCCCTTGGTCCACGTGGTCATCAGGGTGCTGTCGGCGACGCACGGGCCGAGGTCCACGCCGCACCCGATGCCCTGACCCGGAGCGCCTCCGGTGTCCACGCGGCAGGAAGGCTTTTTGATCGTTTGAGGCGGCGGTGCAGTTGAAACCTTCTTGCGCCCGCTGTACCAGTCAGGCGTTCTAGAACCTGAAATTTTCTTGCTAGCGCCTACTGATATCGACGAGCCGTTCCCTCTTGCCCAGTTGCTGCTTTGTGCATGAGCAGGTGCAGCGGTGAGTTGAACGACTCCGAGTAGGGTCAAGAGGGCGCTGGCTGCAATCCTGGGGATCTTTCCAATCACTGTGCTTCCCAAACAAGCCAGTGGTTGTCGACCCACTTCAACCACAAGTAGAAACTCGCGTCAGTCGCTCCTGGCGCTTCATCGATGACCGTCCCGCCTCGATCAATGACAGAATGTGCAGGTCGATCTACGTAGACCTGCATTTGAGAGTCGCCAGTGGCCGGCTCCCACGATCCGAACTCGATCTTTCGAAATTGCGTCTCAAGTCCGTCGTGTGAATAGCCGTGAGCGAGGTAGAAGGACACCTCGCGCACGTCGTCATCGCAGGCAGCGCAGTCAGGGGCGGAAATCGAGCGCAAAACCTCCACGTCCCCAGAATTGCGCGAGTAGTTCAGGACTTGGACGTAGTAGATCGCGAACGCCCCGCTCCCTTCCTGGGAGAACTCCTTCCCCAGCTCCGACAGCTCCGGCACCGGCAGGTCCCGGGTCGCCGTCGGGCTCGGCGTGGCGCTCGCGCTCACCTCCGGGGTCGGCTCCGCCGCCTCGCCGGGTGCCGCCATCGCTGCCGTCGCCCTCGCGGCCGGCGTCCCCGGGGCGTCCGGGGAGCCGTTCGAACACCCGGCGAGCAGGGCCGCTGCGGCGAGGGGTGCGAGGAGGGCGGGGAGGCGGATCACCGCGGCACCGTCCCACGCCGCGCGCTCGCGGGGAGGCCGCCGGGGCCCCGCTGTGGACAACTCGTCGGCCGTTCGGGTGACCCCTGGCGGGCCCTCGCAGACCGGTCACCCCGTGTCTCCTGGTGGCCGCTCTGCGTCGTGTGGACAACCCGGTTCGGCGTTGACGGGTCCTGAGGGCCGTGGTGTAGCTTCGAAACGTGTTCGAACCGGTGTTCGAACACGAGGCCGCCCGAGGTGCGGTCCGGGGAGAGGGGAAGCTCCGCGGGCCGCGCCCGGGCGTGTCCTCGCGGGCCGCTTCCCCCGGCTCGCCGCGTCGCGCGTCCTGCCGCGGCGCCGGCTCGAGTGGGGAGGGTGAACGACGGTGCGACGGTTCTCCGACGAGGTGCACGTGCGGTCCGCCGAGGCGGGTGGCACCCCGACCCAGTTCGTCTGGCGCGGCAGGCTCTACGTGGTGCGCGAGGTCCTGTCCCGGTGGCGCGAGCGCAGCGCCTGGTGGGAGCACGACGCGGTGGCCGCCGTCCACGGGAACGCCCCCCGCGCCGGGGAGGGACCGCGGCCGAGGCGCCCGGTGCTCGAGATCGGCGACCTCGAGCGGGAGGTCTTCCGCGTCGAGGCCAGTGTCGGCCGCATGGGGGGGGCCGGAGTGTACGACCTCGCCCGGCCCGTGACGCTGGGTACGGCGGTCGTGTCGGAGGGCAGTGCTACTTCTTCTCCCGAACCGTCCGAGGACTGGCAACTGCTGCGCGTCAGCGACTGAGACCGGCCGACGACACCGACCGCACGACCGGAGGAGAGATCGATGCCCACCTTCGACGTCCCCGCTGGCGTCCCCCGTCCGCTGACCACGGCTGCCCTGGACCTCCTGGCCCGGTGCGAGGACGAACTGCTCGCCGCGCTGCGGACCGAGGACGTGGCCGAACGCTACGTCCACGCCCACCTCGCCGCGTTGCGGGCCGGGGCCGCGCTCGTCGCCGTCAACGGCCGCCCCGCCCGCGGCCGTCGCAGCGGTGGCCCGCGCAGCGTGTGGGAGATGCTGCCCGCCTACGACCCCGCCCTGCAGGCGTGGGCCGACCGGTTCGCGGCGACCGCCCCGGTGCGCGCCGCCGTCGAGGCCGGCCGGGTCGGCGCCGTGGACCAGGCCGCGGCCGACGGCCTGCTCGCCGACGCCGAACGGTTCCACCGCCTCGTGGAGTCGGTGCTGGGGCTCAGCGCCGTCCAGCCGCTGGCCGGCTGAGGCCGCGGCGCCACCCGCCGCCACCAGGACCACAAGAACCCGCAACACCCCGGCCTTCCCCACGGGCACGTTCGAAGGACGTCCCACCCATGGCCACCACCGCGCGCACCGCGGCCCCGTTCCCCCACCTGCACGTCGCCTCCGGGTACTCCCTGCGCCACGGCACCTCCACCCCCGCGGACCTCGTCGGCCGCGCCGCCGAGCTGGGCCTGTCGACCCTCGCCCTCACCGACCGGGACGGGCTGTACGGCGCCGTGAAGTTCGTCCGTGCCTGCAGCCAGGCGGGCCTGCGTCCCGTCCTTGGCGTCGACCTGGCCACCGCCCCGACCGGGCTGGTGCGGGGGCTGCCCGCCTGGGCCGACCCCTCGGTCGCGGTCCGCCGCACTTCCCGGGCCCCGGTCCGCGGTGGGGCCGCCGTCGACCTGAGGTTCCCCCGCGTCACCGTCCTGGCCCTCGGCGCCGCCGACGCCGGGGCGGGCGCCGGCTGGGCGGCGCTGTGCCGGCTGGTCAGCGCCACCCACCTCGGTGGCCGGCGCGGGAAACCGGTGAGCAGCGTCGAACTCGTCGCCGGGCACGCGCACCGACCCGACGGCCGGCCCGCGCTGGCCGTCCTGCTCGGGCCCGGTTCCGAACTCGGCCGGGCGCTGCTGGCCCGCCGCGAGGACCTCGCGAGCGCCGTCCTGCGGCGCTGGCGCGACCTCCTGCCGACCGGTTCCCTGCACCTCGAGGTCGTCTGCCACCACTCCGCCCCGGGGACCGCCGGCAGCCTCGAGCACGCCGCCCGGGTCCTGGCCTTCGCCCGCCGGTCAGCGGTCCCCGCGGTCCTGACCGCCGCCGTGCGGTCGGCCGGTCCGGAAGGGGCGGTGACCGCCGACCTGCTCGACGCCGTCCGCCGGCTGGTGCCGCTGGGGGTCAGGCACACCGACCGGGTCAGCGGTCAGGGGCACCTGCTGCCCACCGAGGACGCGGTCCGCACGGCCGCCGACGTCGCCCGCGCCGCCGGTGAACCGCCCGCGGCCGCCGAGCTCCTCGCCGCCACCCACCTCCTGGCCGCGCGCGCCGTGCAGGACCCGGCGACCGACCTCGGCATCGGGGCCCACCACCTGCCCGACCCGGCCGCGCTCGGGCTCGCGGTGGGGGCCGACCGGGACGCCGTCCTGAGGGCGCGCTGCGAGGCCGGCGTCACCCGGCGCTACCCGGCGGCCGGCGCGGAGCTGCGGTCCCGGGTCCTGCGCCGCCTCGACGACGAGCTCGCGACCATCCGCGCGGTCGGTTTCGCCAGCTACTTCCTCACCGTCGCCGACGTCTGCGACCTCACCCGGGCCCTGGGGGTCAGGGTCGCCGCCCGGGGCTCGGGCGCCGGCAGCCTCGTCAACCACCTGCTGGGGATCTCCGACGTCGAGCCGCTCGGGCACCGCCTGCTCATGGAGCGGTTCCTCAACCCCCTGCGCGCGCAGCTGCCCGACATCGACCTCGACGTCGAGTCCGCGCGCCGCGAGGACGTCTACGAGGCGATCCTCGACCGGTTCGGCGGGGAACGGGTCACGTGCGTGTCGATGGTGGACAGCTACCGCGTCCGGCACGCCGTGCGCGACGTCGGCGCGGCCCTCGGGCTGCCCCCGGTCGAGGTCGACGCCATCGCCACCGCGTTCCCGCACCTGCGCGCCCGCGACGCCCGCACCGCCGTCGCCGAGCTGCCCGAACTGCGGCGCAGCGGCCTGGACGACGAACGCCTCGACGTGTTCTTCGACCTCGTCGAACGGCTCGACGGACTGCCCCGGCACGTGGCCCTGCACCCGTGCGGCGTGGTGCTGTCCAACCCCGGGCTCCTGGACCGGACCCCGGTGGAGGCCAGCTGGAAGGGCTTCCCCATGAGCCAGTTCGACAAGGATGACGTGGAGGACCTGGGGCTGCTCAAGCTCGACGTCCTCGGCATCCGGATGCAGTCCGCGATGGCGTACGCGGTGCGGGAGGTCGCCCGCGTCGAGGGTGTCGCGGTGGACATCGACGACCGCGAGCAGGTCCCGCTCGACGATCCCGCCACCTACAAGCTCATCCGGTCCACCCGGACCCTCGGCTGCTTCCAGATCGAGTCCCCGGGGCAGCGCGAGCTCATCGGGAAGTTCGGGCCGCAGACCTTCGACGACATCGTCGTCGACATCTCGCTGTTCCGGCCCGGGCCGGTGAAGTCGGACATGGTGACGCCGTTCCTGCTCGCCCGGCAGAGCTGGACCGCCCCGGAGCACCTCGACGACCGCCTGGCGGACGTCCTCGGGCCCACCGGCGGCGTCGTCGTGTTCCACGAGCAGGTCATCGAGCTCATCCGGGCCACCACCGGGCACGACCTCGCGCGGTCCGACGAGTACCGGCGCCACCTCGGGACCCGGGCCGGCCAGGCGGAGATGGAGCCGCAGTTCCGGCGCGCGGCCCACGAGCACGGGTACCCGGCGGCCACGGTGGACCGGGTCTGGGAGGTCCTCACGGCGTTCGCGTCGTTCGGCTTCTGCAAGGCGCACGCCGCGGCGTTCGCCCTGCCCACCTACCAGTCGGCGTGGTTGAAGGCGCACCACCCGGCCGCCTTCCTCGCCGGGGTCCTCACCCACGACCCGGGCATGTACCCCAAGCGGCTGATCCTCGACGACGCCCGCAACCTCGGCGTCACCGTCCTCGGCCTCGACGTCAACGCCTCCGGCGACACCTACCGCGTCGAGGAGGTCGGCCCTCCCGGGCACCGCCCCGCGCAGGACCAGGACCCCTGGCCCGGCGGTCCGGGGGGCCGCAACCCCGACGGGCTCGGGGCGGGCGTGGCCGACGGCACAGGGTTCGGGATCCGGTTGTCCCTGACCGACGTCAAGGGGATCTCGGCGGAGGAGGTGGCGCGCATCGTGGCCGGGCAGCCCTACCGGTCGCTGGCCGACCTGTGGCGGCGGGCCAGGCCCTCCCGCCCCGTCGCCGAACGGCTCGTCCTGGCCGGGGCGCTGGACCGCCTGCACGGCACGCCCACCACCGGCCGGGCCGGCGACGCGCCGCCGCGGCGGGGCAGGACCAGCCGCCGCGACCTGCTGCTGCAGGTCGCCGAGCTCGAGCGGTGGGACCGGCCGGACCCGGGCACCCCGCCGGCTCGCCGGGCCGCCGGGCACCCCCGCGGCCCGTTCGACGTGCGCGCCGCCGCGGCCGCCCAGTCGCAGGCCGCTCGCCCCGCCGGGGACCGCCTCCGCACGGTCCAGCTCGCCCTCGACCTCGGCGACGCCTCCGAGGAGGTCCCCCGCAGCGGCCTGCCGGAGATGACCGGGGACGAGCGCGTCCGGGCCGAGCTGGACGTCCTCGGCCTCGACGTCAGCGCCCACGTCGTCGACCCCTACGTCCCGCTGCTGCGGGCGCTGGGGGTGACCCCCGCCCGGGACCTGCGCTCCCGGCGCAGCCGGGCCGAGCTGCTCGTCGCCGGGGTGAAGGTCGCCACGCAGACCCCACCGGTGCGGTCGGGGCGGCGGGTCGTGTTCCTCACCCTCGACGACACCACCGGCCCCGTCGACGCCACGTTCTTCGAGGACGCCCAGGGCCCGTACGCGGCGACGGTCTTCCACTCCTGGCTGCTCCTCGTGCGCGGGGTGCTGCGCCGCACCGGCCCCAGGGGGGTGTCGCTGCGGGCGACCGGGGCGTGGGAGCTGCCCGTGCTGTGGGACGCCTGGACCGGCGGGGGGACCGGTGCGGTCCGCGAGCTGCTCGCCGCCGCCCCGGACCCCGGGTACTCGCCCGCGGCGACCGCGGGCGCCGCCGCGAGCCGGTCCACGCGCCCCGTCGTGGCCCGGCCCCCGCACCTCGGGCCGGGCCACCCGTCCGGGGACGGCCCGGGAGCCCACCGGGTCCTGGTGCACGCCAGCGGGTTCCGCCAGTCCCCGTACGCCGACCTGAGGCCGGCGGGGCAGGACCCCCGCACCTCCCGCGCCCTCGGCGCCGCCGCGACCCGCGCTGACCAGCCCGTCCGCAGGCTGTGGCACGCCAGCTCCGGCAGCGCGGGACGGTGACCGGGATGGCCGGTGAGCACCCGGTGACCGGGTGTCTAGGGTGGGCAGGCACAGCACCACCCGCACGAGGCTGGAGGAACGAGTGGCGAAGGAACGGGGCCGCCCCCGCACGTCGACGGTCCTCTGGGAGGGGGTCCAGCGTCTGCTCGCCGGGGCGAGCGCCGACCTGGACGCCCCCGAGCTCACCGTCGTCGACCTCGGGGGCGGGACCGGTGGGCTGGCCGTGCGGGTCGCCGCGCTCGGGCACCGCGTCGTCGTCGTCGACCCCTCGCCCGACGCGCTCGCCGCGCTGGAGCGCCGCACCGTCGAGGCCGGCCTGTCCGGCCGCGTCCGGTCCGTCCAGGGGGACGCGGCCGAGCTGTCGGGCCTGCTCGGCCCCGGCAGCGCCGACGTCCTGCTGTGCCACGGCGTCCTGGAGGTCGTCGACGACCCGGCCGCGGCCCTGCGCGCCGCCCACGACGCCCTGCGCGCCGGGGGGCGGCTCAGCCTGCTGGTCGCCCAGTGGCCCGCGAGCGTGCTGTCCCGCGTCCTGGCCGGCCAGCTCGGCCAGGCCCTGCACGTCCTGTCCGGGGACGAGCGGCGCTGGAGCCCGAACGACCCGCTGCGCCGCCGGTTCGACCGGGCGAGCGCGACGGCGCTGGCCGAGCAGGCCGGGTTCACCGTCACCGCGGTCGAGGGGGCGCGCACCTTCAGCGACGTCGTGCCGCCGGCCAGCACCGAGTCCGACGACGAGGTGGCGCTGCTGCTCCAGCTGGAGTCCCTGGCCGCGTCCTCGCCCGAGCTGCAGGTCCTGGCCGGTCAGCTGCACCTGCACGCCACCCGCTGACCCGGCGCCGGGCCGGGCGGCCGGTCGGGCGCCGGCCGGGGCGGGGCCCCGGTGAGCCGCCGTCAGGTGCCGCGCCCCGACGTCCCCGGCGGCTGGGGCCTGGGCGACGACGACACCGGCTGCACGGTGCTGCACGTCGACATGGACGCGTTCTACGCCTCCGTGGAGCTGCTGCGCCGGCCCGACCTCGTCGGCACCCCAGTCGTCGTCGGCGGGGGTGAGCGCGGCGTGGTGCTGTCGGCGACCTACGAGGCGCGCCGGTTCGGTGTCCACGCGGCCATGCCGATGTCCCGCGCTCGCCGGCTCTGCCCGACCGCGACCGTCCTGGCCCCCCACCACGAGGACTACGCGCGGGTCTCGGCCGGGGTCATGGAGGTGTTCCGCTCGGTCACCCCGGTCGTGGAGCCGCTCAGCCTCGACGAGGCGTTCCTCGACGTCTCCGGGGCGGTGCGCCGGCTGGGCAGCCCGGCCCGGATCGGGCAGGTGCTGCGCGACCGCGTCGCCGACGAGCAGGGCATCACGTGCTCGGTGGGGGTGGCCTCGACGAAGTTCGTCGCCAAGCTGGCCTCCGGGGCGGCCAAGCCCGACGGTCTGCTCGTCGTCCCGCACGCCCGGACGGTCCCCTTCCTGCACTCCCTGCCGGTCGGGGCGCTGTGGGGGGTGGGGGAGCGGACCGAGGAGGCGCTGGCCCGGCTCGGCCTGCGCACCGTCGCCGACGTCGCGCACACCCCCGTGGCCACCCTGGTGCGGGGGTTGGGGGAAGCCACCGGCCGGCACCTGCACGCCCTGGCGTGGGGCCGGGACGAGCGCCGCGTCGTCGCCGTCGTGCCCGAACGCAGCATCGGCTCGGAGGAGACCTTCTCCCGCGACGTCGACGACCCCCGCCTGGTGCACCGCGAACTCCTGCGCCTGGCCGAGCGGACCGCGGCGCGGGCGCGGGCGCGGGGGGTGGCCGGGCGGACCGTCGTGCTGAAGGTCCGCTTCGCCGACTTCACGACCATCACCCGGTCCCGGACGCTGCGCGAGCGCACCGACGTCACCCGGGAGATCCACGCCACGGCCCGCGACCTGTTCGACGCGCTCGGTCTGGACCGCGCCCGGCTGCGCCTGGTCGGGGTCCGGCTGGAGGGGCTGGCCGAGTCGGCGACCTCCCCGCGCCAGCTCGTCCTGGGCGAGCGGACCCACGGCTGGCGCGAGGCCGACAGCGCCGTGGACCGTGCGGGCGCCCGCTTCGGGGCGGGCAGTGTGAGACCCGCCACCCTGCTGCACCGGCCGTGAGCCCTCCGGACCCCCGCGCAGGCCCCTGACCTGCGGCGGAACCGGACGGACGGTTCCCTCGTTGCCCCAGCGGGAGGACGGGACACGCGAACCGCCCGGCAGCAGGGCCGCCGGTGGGGGACGATGTGGTAAGTCGAGTTTCGCCCACCGCCGCAGGGACATATCCTTGGACGACAACGTGCGCACGCCAGGAGGTACAGGTGCCGCTCTCGGAACATGAGCAGCGTCTGCTCGAGCAGATGGAACGTGCGCTGTCCGCGGACGATCCCAAGTTCGCCAACGCCATGAAGGGTTCCCGTCACGGACGTGCCGCCAAGCGGCGCCTCGTCATCGGCATCGCTGCCGTCGTGGTGGGTCTCGTGCTCCTCATCATCGGGGTGAGCACGAGCCAGGTCTGGCTGGGGGCAGGCGGTTTCATCGTCATGCTCGCCGGCACGATCTGGGCCTTCTCACCGGCTCGGGGAGCATCGGGGGCAGCCACCGGGCAGCCACCCACGGGTGCTCCGCGCCCGCCGCGACCCGGGAAGTCGCGGCGCACCGGGTCATTCATGGAACGCCTCGAGCAGCGGTGGGACCGTCGCCGCGGTCAGTGGTGAACACTTCCTCACCGTCTCCCGGACGGTGAGATCGAACGGGCGTCGCGGACTCCGCGGCGCCCGTTCCCGTTCCCGGGCGCGCACCACCGCTCCGGCCCGGCACGAGGAGGCCCCCGCCGCACCGCGACGGGGGCCTCCTCGTGTGCCGTCAGTCCGCGTCCCACCAGTCCAGGAAGCGCCGCACCCCGGCCATCGGGAACAACCGGGCCCGCCACCGCCGCCACCGGGGCCGGGTCGCCGCGACGGCGTCGACGACGACGTCCACCTGCGACCGCACGAGACGGCCCGACTGCCGGTCGGTCCGCTCGTCCAGCAGGACCCCGCCGCGCGCGGGGGCCGCGCCGAAGCGGGCGCTCTCGACCGCTGCCCGCACCCGCTGCAGCTCCACCCCCGCCGGTGACCCCGCCTGCAGGAGACCGCCCAGGGCCGCCTCCCGCTGCCGGGGCGTCGCGGAGGCCGGCCAGCTCAGCCCGAGGTCGTGCACCCGGTCGGTCAGCTCGCTCCACGCGGCCTCCGCCGAGCTCGCCCGGTCCTCGACCCGGGCCCAGCGCCGCCGCGACAGCCGGGCCGCGGAGACCCGCGGGGTCAGCGCCGCCACGACCAGCAGCAGCGCCCCGAGGATCCAGCCCCACGGCAGCGCCGCGAACCGGTCCCAGCCGGTCGGCTCGGCCTGGGCCGCCGCGGCCGACGTCGTGGCGGTCGAGGTGCTGGCCGTCGCCGTCGCGGTCGTGGCCGACGCGCTGGGCAGCGCCGCGCCGGGGGAGACCGACGGCGCCGCCGGGGAGGTGATCGCCGGCGTCGTCCAGGCCGGGGACTGGCCCGTGCGGGTCGCCGGGGTCGGCTCGAACCGCACCCACCCCACGCCGTCGAAGTACAGCTCCGGCCACGCGTGGGCGTCCTGCGCGCTGATCCGCCAGCGCCCGCCGCTGGTCTGCCCGTCCGCGACCTCCTCACCCGGCAGGAACCCGATGGCCACCCGCGCGGGGATGCCCAGCGAGCGGGCCATCACGGCCATCGCCGAGGCGAACTGGACGCAGAACCCGGACTTCTCGTTGAGGAAAGTCGCGACGGCGTCGGCGCCGCCGTCGTTCGGCGCGGTCGTGGAGTAGGTGAACCCGCCCGTGGAGCGGAAGTACCGCTGCAGCGCCGCGGCCTGCTCGTAGTGGTCGGTCGACCCCTGCGTCACCTGCACCGCCGTGTCCCGCACCACCTGCGGCAGCGAGTCCGGCAGGGCGGTGTACCGCTCCTGGACGTCGTCCGGCGCCTCTCGGGGCGCGGCCCGCAGCTCCGCCTCGGTGGGGTCGACCTCCAGGTGGGTCGCCGTGTACGACCGGCCCCGCGTCGTCTCCCCGTCCCCGACGACGTTGAGGCTGTCCTTCTCGAACAGCCAGTCCCCGGCGATGTCGACGCGCACGCTCGGGTAGGGCAGCGGCAGGTACGTCTGGTCCAGGCCGCGGACCGCGATGGACGTCGTCCGCACCACCGAGGCGTCCCGCACGGCGTCGGAGAGGCCGGGGGCCTGGGTCAGCCCGTCCTGCACGCGCTGGCTGCGGGGGATGTCCGCCCCCGTGCTCGGCGCCCACGTCTGCCCGTCGAAGACGTCGGCCGTCACGATGCGCAGCGGCGCGGGGTCGGGCTCGTCGGTCTGGTAGGTGATGATCGTCGCGTCCGAGCGCGCCCCCAGCGAGGCCTTGAGGTTCAGGATCGGGTTGATCACCGCGATCGTGTCGCCGGGCCCGGTGTCGATGGTCAGGGGTCGCTCGTCGAGGTCGGGGACCGCGGCGGGGACGGCGACGGCGGCCACGAGCGCCACCGCGGCCGTCGCGCCCGCCGTGACCCCCACCACCGAGCGGCCGCCGCCGGAGGCGCTGCGCCGCGGCGCGGGGCGGCGGTCCCCGGCCAGGAGCACGAGGAACGGCACGGCCGCCACGACGAAGGCGATCGCGCTCGACCCGCCCGGGGTCAGGGCCAGGGGCACCGCGACCACACCCAGCAGCGGCACCCCCGCCAGCGCCGGCCGCCGCAGCGTCACCGCGAACAGGTCCACCGCGAACGCCACCAGTCCGGCGCCGCTGACGAGCAGCAGCCGCAGGCCGCGCAGGTCCACGGCCGGGACGCTGTACCGCTGCACGACCTGCACGCCGTCGGCCGCGAGCTGGGCCAGCCGGGAGAACGTGGCCGGTGTCGGCACGACGCCCGCCAGCGCCGTCCCGCCGTTGAACAGGACCACCAGGACGCCCAGCACCACGAGGGCCTGGACCGCGACGGCCAGGCCGCGCCGGTGGAACAGGCCCCGCACGAGCAGACCCGCACCGGCCACGGCGCACACCACCCCGAGCGCGCCGACGACCCAGCCGGAGGAGACGACCAGCGGGCGCAGGGTGAGCACCGCGGCGGCGCTGGCGGCTGCGGCCCACAGGGCGGTGCGGGCGCTGCGTGTCACGGGGTGACCTCCTCGACTGTGGTGGGGGTGGCGGTGGTGGGCGGGGCGGGGGGCGGGACCGCCGGGGTCGGGGAACCGCCGGACCCGGCGCGCGCCAGGTGGGCCCAGACCTCGGGCACGGTGTCACCGGGCCCGGCCACGGCCGTCCGCCAGCCGGCGCGCGCCAGCACGAGCCGGGCCCGTTCGAGGCCGGGGGAGGCGGTGTCCTCGGAGCCGCCCCACGCGGTGGTGCGCAGCAGCACCGCCAGCGCGGGCACGCCCAGCGGGCGGGCGGACAGCAGGGGGGCGACGTCGGCCTCGTCGACCGCGCCGAGCACGGCGACCAGCAGCGTCGACTCCCCGCGGCCCAACGCGGCCACCGAGCGGGCCAGCCCGTCCGCGGGGCCGGGGCGCAACCGGGCCAGGGACCGCATGAGCCCGCGCACGGCCGAGGTGTCGTCCAGCTCCCGCGGGGGGTCGAAGGCGCCGTCGTGCAGGAGGCGCACCCGGTGCCGGCGCCGCTGCAGGTGCGCGGCGACCGAGGCCGCGGCGCTGATGGCCCACTCCAGGGAGCTGGCGGCTCCCGGTCCGGCGTGGGCGCCGGTCCGGGTGTCCAGCAGCACCACGACGTCGGGGCGGCCGGGGTGCTCGTCGGAGCGGACCATGACGGCGCCGCGGCGGGCGGTGGAGCGCCAGTGCACGCGCCGCAGGTCGTCGCCGACGCGGTACTCGCGGATCGAGACGTCGTCGGGGGCGGCCGCGGCGGAGGCGCTGGCCGACGAACCGCGGGACCCGCCCAGCTCACCGAGGGTGAGCTCGGCCAGCGGGTGGACCCGCGGCAGGACGTCGAGGGTGACGGGGGCGCCGAGGGTGCGGGTCGCGCGCACGAGGCCGAAGACGTCCACGGCGACGACGGTGGCGGGTCCCAGGGAGTAGGAGCCCCGCACCTCCGACCTCACCCTGTACTCCAGGTCGAGGGTCTCGTCCTCGCGCAGGCGCGGCACGGCGAGCCGCGTCGTGCCGCCGAGGGCGAGGGGGGCGCGGTCCTCCACCACGAGGCGGACACCAGCCCGGGCGTGGCCGACCACGGCGAGCCGGACGGTGCTGGGGACCCCGGCCTCGACGAGCTCGTCCTTGGACCTCGACACGAGGTCGACGGTCCGCGCGCTGCGCCGGGTCGACCAGGCGGCCACCGCGACCAGCACGAGCAGCAGCAGGGCCACGCGCAGGATGTCGCGCTGACCCAGCAGCGGGGCCCCCGCACCGGCCACCAGGCCCACCCCGGCGAAGACCCACCCCCGGGGGGTCGGCCGCAGGCGCACGGCGCCGGCGGGGGAGGCGGACGGGCTCACCGCGGGCTGGGCAGGGCCGTGGTGCGCAGGACGTCGGTCACCACGTCCGCGCCGTCGCGGCCGGCCAGGAGGGCGTCGGCGGTCAGCAGCAGGCGGTGGGCGACCACGGGCACGGCCAGGGCCTGCACGTCGTCGGGCAGGACGTGGTCGCGGCCCTGCAGCGCGGCCCGGGACCGGGCGGCCCGCAGCAGGTGCAGCGCGGCGCGGGGGGAGGCGCCCAGCCGCAGGTCGGGGTGGGTGCGCGTGCGGCGCACGAGGTCCACGACGTACTGCTTGAGGGCGTCGGCCGCGTGCACGCCGCGGACCGCGCCGGACAGCTCCCGGACCTCGGCGACGTCGACGACGGGTTCGACGGCCTCCAGCGGTGCGGTGGCCCCGTGCTCGCTGAGCATGGTCAGCTCGGCCGCGGCGGAGGGGTAGCCCATGGAGACGCGGGCCATGAACCGGTCGCGCTGGGCCTCGGGCAGGGGGTAGGTGCCGTCCATCTCCACGGGGTTCTGCGTCGCGAAGACGATGAACGGGCGGTCCAGCTGCCACGTCGTGCCGTCGACGGTGACCTGCCCCTCCTCCATGCACTCCAGCAGCGCGGACTGCGTCTTGGGCGAGGCGCGGTTGATCTCGTCGCCGATGACGACGTTGGCGAACACCGCGCCGGGGCGGAACTCGAAGGCGGCCCGCTCCTGGTTCCAGACGCTGGACCCGGTGACGTCGCTGGGCAGCAGGTCGGGGGTGAACTGGATGCGCCGGACCGTGCCCTGGACGGCGCGGGCCAGCGACTTGGCGAGCATGGTCTTGCCGACGCCGGGGACGTCCTCGACCAGCAGGTGCCCCTCGGCGAACAGCACGGTCAGGGCGAGCCGGACCGTCTCGTCCTTGCCCTGGATCACCCCGTCGACGGCGGCGGCGAGCGCGTCGGCGGTGCTGCGCAGCCGGTCGAGCGCGGCGGGCAGCTCCTGCGGGGGGAGGGGCAGGGGCTCTGCGGGGTGGCTGCCGGGAAGTGCGCTCGTCGTGGTCACGTGCCCTCGTCTCCGCTCGGTGGACGTCGCGGGATCGAACGTCCGTCCCCGGCGTGCGGTGCCCGGCCGCGGGGCCGTGGGGACCCGACGACCGGGCACCGGCGCCGGACGCCTCCACTGTGCCCCACGGGGCACCCCCTCCGCCCGTCCACCGGCGCACCCGCGGGGGGACGACCGGCCCCCGCCACCCCCACTTCCCCCCACCCGTGGGTGTCCGCGGCGGTCCCGGGGCCCGGGGGCGGCCGCGCGGGGCCCGTGGAGCGGTCCGGCGGGCCGTGTGCGGACGGTGACGACGGTGACGGGCCCCGAGCTGCCCCACCGCGCCGCACCGCCTCTGACCTGGGTCGACACCGCAGTCGCGCCGTCACTCTGGGTCGAACGGCGTTGACGGTGGAGGAAAGTGGAGTACGGTGGAGGAGTCTGGTCCACAGGGGGTCGGACGAACAGGCACGAAGCCGTTCGGTGGAGGTGCGTGGTGTTCCTGGGCACCCACACCCCTCGACTGGACGACAAGGGGCGGCTGATCCTCCCGGCGCGTTTCCGGGACCAGCTGCTCGACGGTTTGGTGATCACCCGGGGGCAGGACCGCTGCCTCTACGTCTTCCCGATGCAGGAGTTCCAGCGGATGCACGAGGAGCTGCGGCGAGCGCCGCTCACCAACAAGGAGGCGCGCGACTACCAGCGCGTCTTCCTGTCGGGTGCCTCGAGCGAGGTCCCGGACAAGCAGGGCCGCGTCACCGTGCCCCCGCTGCTGCGCCAGTACGCCGGGCTCGACCGCGACGTCGCCGTCATCGGCGCCGGCAGCCGCGTCGAGCTGTGGGACCTGCCCACCTGGGAGACCTACCTGCAGGACGCCGAGACGTCCTTCGCCGAACGCAGCGAGGAGGTCCTGCCGGGGATCCTCTGATCCTCACCCTCGAGCCGTCGACGGCTCGAGGTCCGTCGGGCGCGGCCTCCAGCCGCCCGGTCCCCGACGGTCCTGACGCCACTTCCCCGGCGCCAGGGCCCGGGGAACCGAGCGGATGGGGACCGGGGTCGACGGCTCCAGCGGACCAGAGGTGGCAGGGCGTGACGGCGGTGCGGACGGCGGGGCAGGGGGTGGACCAGGTGGACGACCGGCGGTCGCCCGGCACGCGTGCCGCGGAGGCCGCGAGCCGGCACGCGTCGGTCATGCTCGAGCGCTGCACGCAGGTGCTGTCCCCGGCCCTGCAGCACGAGGGCGCGGTCAGCGTGGACCTCACCCTCGGCATGGGCGGGCACGCCGCCGAACTCCTGCGCCGGCACCCCGGGCTGCGGCTGGTCGGCATGGACCGCGATCCCCACGCCCTGGAACTCGCCGCCCACCGCCTGCACGAGTTCGGCGACCGCGTCACCCTCGTCCACAGCGTCTCCGACGACTTCACCGAGGCCCTGGACGACCTGGGTCTGGAGACCGTCGACGCGGTGTTCCTCGACCTCGGCGTCTCGTCCCTGCAGCTCGACGACGACGACCGGGGTTTCTCCTACGCGCGGGACACCGCGCTGGACATGCGCATGGACCCCACGGTCGGGCCCACCGCCGCGGACCTGCTGAACACGTTCTCCCACAGCGAGTTGACGCGCGTCCTGCGGACCTACGGCGAGGAGAAGTTCGCCCCGCGCATCGCCTCGGCCGTCCTGCGCGAACGCCAGTCGGCGCCGTTCGCCAACTCCGCCCGGCTCGTGGACCTGGTGCGGGACAACGTGCCTGCCGCCACGCGGCGCACCGGGGGCAACCCCGCCAAACGCACCTTCCAGGCCCTGCGCATCGCCGTGAACGACGAACTCGGGGTCGTCGAGCGCACCCTGCCGGCCGCCTTCGAGCGGCTCGCGCCCGACGGTCGCCTGGCCGTCCTGACGTTCCACTCCCTCGAGGACCGGATCGTGAAGAACGTTCTGCGGCAACTGTCCTCGAGCTCGGCGCCGCCGGACCTGCCGTTCGTGCCGGCCGGATCCGGGCCGCGCGCCGAACTCCTCACGCGCGGCGGGGAACAGGCCGACGAGCACGAACTGGCGGAGAATCCGCGCGCCGCGTCGGCGCGCCTGCGTGCGGTGCGTCGCCTGCCCGAGGAGAATTCCCCCAGACCCCCCGACCGCCACCGCCAGCACGACCCGCGCAGCCCGACCCGCAGGCGCCGCGACCGGCAGAACCACGAAACCCTCGAGCCGGACGAGCCCGGCACGACCGACGGAAGGACGCCGTGATGAGCCAGCCCCTGATCGCGGCCCGGAACGCTCCGGTCCGCCAGCTCAAGACGTCTGCCGAGGCGCGCCCCGAGCTCCAGGTCGTCACCCCGCCGGTGGTGCGCCGGCTGCGCCTGCCGCTGCCCGTGGCGTGCGTGCTGCTGCTGACCCTGGGTCTGCTCGGCCTGCTCATGACGAACATCGCCATCGCCGGCGACGCGTACGAGATCACCGACCTGCAGGTCCAGTCGCAGCGGCTGAGCAACGAGCAGCAGGCCGTCGCGGAGTCCCTGGCCCAGCAGTCCTCCCCGGAGCAGCTGGCCCGGCGCGCCCAGCAGCTCGGCATGGTCGCCGCCCCCGACCCCGTGCACCTGTCCGAGCACGGGGTGGTCGGGAAGGCCACCCCGGCGCCCAGCCCGACGGCGAGCGCGGCGCGCTGACGCCGCCCGCCCACCCCGGCCCGAGAGGTTCCCGCGTGTCCCGCCGCCGTCCCCAGCCCGCCGACCAGAACCCGCGGCCCGACATGCGGATGCGCGTCTACACCCTCGGGGTGCTGGGCGGGCTCACCGTCCTGGGCGGCCGGCTCGTGCAGCTGCAGGGCGCCGACGCCAACGCCCTGGCCGACCGCGCCCTGGAGCAGCGGACCTCCGAGACGACGCTGTACGCCAAGCGCGGGGACATCCTCGACGACGAGGGCGTCGTCCTGGCGACGTCGGTGGAGCGGCGCGACGTCATCGCCGACCCCCGGACCATCAGCGGGTTCAACCTGCGCAACGGCAAGCAGCTCGAGGAGCGGTACGGGACCGGGCCTGCGGGCGCGGCCGCGCTGCTGGCGCCCGTCCTCGGGATCGACGAGGAGACCCTGACGGCCAAGCTCACCGGCACCAACCGGTACGCCAAGGTCGCCGTCGGCATCACCCCCGAGCTGTGGCAGCAGGTCTCCGACCTCGGCATCGCCGGGATCACGTCCGTGCGCCAGACCCAGCGCATCTACCCGACGGGGGCCGCGTCCTCCACGCTCGTCGGCATCCTCGGCACCGCCGAGACCGACGCGCACGGCAACACCGTCGACAAACCGCTGTCCGGCCTCGAGAGCGCCGACCAGCACCTCCTGCAGGGCCGCAACGGCCTCATGCGCTACGAGCGCAGCCTGGGCGGTCAGGAGATCCCGCTGGGCAACCGCGAGACGACCGAGCCGGTCGACGGGACGTCGCTGCACCTGACGATCGACTCCGACCTGCAGTGGAAGGCCCAGTCGGCGATCGCCGCGAAGGTCGCCGAGACGGGCGCCCGCTCCGGGACGGTCGTCATCATGGACAAGGAGCAGCGGCTGCTGGCCCTGGCCAGCGCCCCGAGCATCGACCCGACGAACCTCGCGCACCTCACGAACGCGCAGCTGCAGAACACGGCGCTCACCGAGTCCTTCGAACCGGGGTCGACGGCGAAGGTCGTCACGATGGCCGCGGCGCTGGAGGAGGGCGTCGACACGGCCGCCAGCCGGTTCACGGTGCCCGGTGAGCTGAAGCGGTCGGACAAGACGTTCCACGACTCCCACGAGCACGGCGACGAGCGGCTCACCCTCGCCGGCGTCCTGGCCCAGTCCAGCAACATCGGCACGATCCTGGCCGGGGAGAAGATGACCGCGGAGGTCCTCTACCGCTACCAGCGCGCCTTCGGCTTCGGCAGCAGGACGACGCTGGAGTTCCCGGGGGAGACCGGCGGCATCGTGGCGAAACCCGAGGACTACTCCGGGACCCAGCGCTACACGGTGATGTTCGGGCAGGGGCTGTCGGTGAACGCCGTGCAGGCCGCGTCGGTGTTCGCGACCATCGCCAACGACGGTGTGCGCACCGAACCCACGCTCATCGCCGGGACGTCCGACCCCCAGGGGAACTACACGGCCGAACCCGCTGGGGAGACCACCCGGGTCGTCAGCGCGGCGACGGCGAAGACGTTGCGGGACATGATGCAAGCCGTCGTCGGCGAGTCCGGCACGGCCGCCGACGCCGCCATCCCGGGGTACCTCGTGGCGGGCAAGACCGGCACGGCGAACCGCTACGACTCCGACCTGGGCCGGTACTCCGGGTACACGGCCTCGTTCATCGGGCTGGCCCCCGCCGACGAGCCCGAACTGGTCGTCGCGGTCATCCTGCAGGACCCCAAGACGAACTACTACGGGGGTTCGGCCGCCGGGCCGGTCTTCAAGGACGTCATGACGTACGCCCTGGCCCGTCGCGGGGTCGCCCCCTCCTCCCAGCCGCCGGCGGACCTGCCGCTGACCTGGGGCGGGGACGCCGAGGCCGAGCAGGAGATCACCACGGGTGCCGTCGGGGACACCGCCGGGCAGTGAACCGACCGCCCCGGACGACCCGTCGCCCGACACGCACCGCGACCGGTTCGGGAAGCGCTGCGCGGACGGGTAACCTCCCACCGTGCCGATGACCCACGGCGAACAGCTCACCCTCGCGGACCTCGCGCAGGTCCTCGGCACCCGTTTCCCCGGAACCGCTCCCGAGCACCTCGCGACCCCCGTCCTCGGGGTCACCCTCGACTCGCGCCGCGTCGCCCCCGGCGACCTCTACGCCGCGCTGCCGGGCGCGAACGTGCACGGTGCGCGGTTCAGCGACCAGGCCGCGCGCGCCGGTGCCGTCGCCGTCCTGACCGACCCCGCCGGCCGCGAGCAGGCCGAGGCGACCGGGCTGCCGGTGCTCGTGGTGGACACCCCCCGCGCCGTCCTGGGCGACCTCGCCAGCCGCGTCTTCGGGCGTCCCGGGGAGGCGCTGACGACGTTCGGCGTCACCGGGACCAACGGCAAGACGACGACGGCCTACCTCGTCGAGGCGGTGCTGCGGTCGGCCGGCTGGACCACGGGTCTGCTGGGAACGGTCGAGACCCGCATCGCCGGTGAGCGCGTCGGCAGCGTCCGCACGACCCCCGAGGCGCCGGACCTGCACGCCCTGCTGGCGCGCATGGTCGCCGCGGGCGTGCGCGGCTGCGCCCTGGAGGTCTCCTCCCACGCCCTGGCGCTGCACCGCGTCGACGGCCTGGTCCTCGACGTCGCCGCCTTCACCAACCTGTCCCAGGACCACCTGGACTTCCACGGGTCGATGGAGGACTACTTCGCGGCCAAGGCGCAGCTGTTCACCCCCGCCCACTCCCGCCGCGGCGTCGTCTGGGTGGACCCCGACCAGCCGTGGGGCGCGCGGCTGGCCGCGCGCTCCGGCGTGCCCGTCGAGACCGTCGGGACGGGCCCGGGCGTGGACTGGCGCGTCGGCGACGTGGTGACCGACCGCGCCCGCAGCACCTTCCGGCTCACCGGCCCCGGGGCCGACCTGCACCTGACGTGCCCGCTGCCGGGGGACTTCAACGTCGCCAACGCCGCCCTGGCCGTCGTGTCCGCCCTGCGGCTGGGGCTGGCCGCCGCCACCGTCGAGCGGGGGCTGGCCGCCGCCGAGGGGGTCCCGGGCCGGATGCAGCCCGTCGTGCGCGACGGGGCCCCGCTCGTGGTCGTCGACTACGCCCACACCCCCGACGCCCTCGACCGGGTGCTGCGGACGCTGCGCGCCCTCACCCCGGGCCGGCTCGTGGCGCTCGTCGGGGCCGGCGGGGACCGCGACCGCGGCAAGCGCCCGCTCATGGGGGCCGCGGCGGCCGCCGTCGCCGACGTGGTCGTCGTCACCGACGACAACCCGCGCTCGGAGGACCCGGCCGCGATCCGCGCCGCGGTCCTGGCCGGCGCGCGGGAGGCGCACGGGGCCGGTGAGGTCGTGGAGGTCGCCGACCGCCGCGCGGCGGTCGCCGCCGCGCTGTCCCGGTGCACCGGCGAGCACGACACGGTCCTGCTCGCCGGCAAGGGGCACGAGACCGGGCAGGAGACCGCCGGGGTGGTGGCGCCGTTCGACGACCGCGAGGTCGCCGCCGAGGAGCTCGGACGATGGAGCGCGGCGACCGCCGCGCGAGGAGGTGCGCAGTGATCCCGCTCACCGCGGCGGAGGTGGCGGAGCTGGCCGGTGGCCGGGTCCACGCCCCCTCGACCGCGCAGGACCCGCCGATCTCGACCGGGGGACCGGTGGTCATCGACTCCCGCGCCGCCGCACCGGGTTCGCTGTTCGTGGCGTTGCCCGGTGAACGCGTCGACGGCGCCGACTACGCCGCCGCCGCGGTCGCCGGCGGGGCGAGCGTCGTGCTGGCCGAGCGCGAGGTGGACCTGCCCGCCGGGGCCGCGCTCGTCGTCGTCGACGACGCGGTCGCCGCCCTGGGGCGCCTGGCCGCCGGGGTGCTGGACCGGTTGCGCCGCGACGGCTCCGGACCGCTCGTCGTCGGCGTCACGGGATCGCAGGGCAAGACGACGACCAAGGACCTGCTCGCCCAGGTCCTGCCCGGGCCGCTCGTCGCGCCCCGGGGCAGCTTCAACAACGAGATCGGCGCCCCGCTGACGGTGCTGCGCGCCGACGCGGGCACGCGCTCCCTCGTGGTGGAGATGGGCGCCCGCGGCATCGGCCACATCGCGCACCTGTGCCGCATCGCCCGCCCCGACGTCGGGGTCGAACTCGTCGTCGGCGCCGCGCACGCGGGGGAGTTCGGCTCCCTGGAGGCCACCGCGCAGGCCAAGGGCGAGCTCGTCGAGGCGCTGCCCGCCGACGGCCTGGCCGTCCTGAACGCCGACGACGACCGCGTCGCGGCCATGGCCCCGCGCACCACCGCCCGGGTCCTGACCTTCGGCCGCGGCCCGCACGCCGACGTCCGCGCGGTCGACGTGGTGCTCGACGACCACGCCCGCCCCGGCTTCCGCCTCGAGCACGCCGGGGCCTCCGCGTCCGTCCAGCTGCGGCTGCACGGCGAGCACCAGGTGACCAACGCGCTCGCGGCCGCCGCCGTCGCGCTCGGCACCGGCGGCTCGGTCGGCGACGTCGCCGCGGCCCTGTCCGCCGCGGACCCGGCCAGCCCCGGGCGGATGCAGGTCGTCGAGCGCGCCGACGGGGTGACCGTCGTCCACGACGCCTACAACGCCAACCCCGACTCGGTGCGCGCCGCCCTCAAGGCCCTCGTGGGGATGGCCGGTGGCCGCCGCACGTGGGCGGTCCTCGGCGAGATGCTCGAACTGGGCGCCGCCTCCCGCGACGAGCACGACCTCGTGGGCCGCACCGTCGTGCGCCTGGACGTCGACCAGCTCCTCGTCGTCGGCGCCGGGGCCCGACCGGTCTACACCGGCGCCGTCATGGAGGGGTCCTGGGGCGAGGAGGCCGCGTTCGCCGACGACGTCGACGCCGCCCTGGAGTTCCTGACCCCCCGGCTGCGGCCCGGGGACGTGGTCCTGGTGAAGTCGTCCAACGGTGCGGGCCTGAGCCGGCTCGCCGAGACCCTGATCAGTGCGGAGGCGTCACAGACGTGAGGACCGTCCTCATCGCGGGAGCGTTCTCGCTCGTCGTCGCCCTCTTCGGGACACCGCTGTACATCCGGTGGCTCGTGCACCGCAAGTACGGCCAGTTCGTCCGCGACGACGGGCCGACCACGCACCACACCAAGCGCGGCACGCCCACCATGGGCGGTGTCGTCATCATCCTGGCCGCGCTGCTGGCGTACGCGGCCGCGCACCTGTTCACCGGCCGCGCGCCGACGGTGTCGGGCCTGCTGTGCCTGGGGCTCATGACCGGGCTGGGCGTCGTCGGGTTCCTCGACGACTTCCTGAAGATCTCCAAGCAGCGCAGCCTCGGGCTCACGGCCCGCGCCAAGCTCATCGGCCAGGGCGTCGTGGGGATCGCCTTCGCGGTCCTGGCCCTGCAGTTCCCCTCCGAGGCCAGCGGCCACGCGACACCGGCCTCGACGCGCATCTCCGTCCTGCGCGACACCCCGCTGGACCTGGCCTGGTTCGGGGCGGTCGGCGGCACCATCGCGTTCGTCGTGTGGGTGCTGCTCATCACCTCCGCCGTCAGCAACGGCGTGAACCTCACCGACGGCCTGGACGGCCTGGCCACCGGGGCCACGACGATGGTCCTGGCGGCCTACGTCCTCATCTGCACCTTCCAGTCCAACCAGAGCTGCTGGACGCTGCGCGAGGTCGAGGCCCGCTGCTACGAGGTCCGCGACCCGCGCGACCTGGCCGTCGTGGCGGCCTCGGTCATGGGCGCCTGCTTCGGGTTCCTGTGGTGGAACGCCAGCCCGGCGAAGATCTTCATGGGGGACACCGGGTCCCTGGCCCTGGGCGGGGCGCTGGCCGGTCTGGCCATCCTGTCCCGCACGCAGATCCTGCTGGTCGTCCTCGGCGGCCTGTTCGTCATCATCACGCTGTCGGTCATCCTCCAGGTCGGCAGCTTCAAGCTCACGGGGAGACGCGTCTTCCGGATGGCACCGCTGCAGCACCACTTCGAGCTCGCCGGGTGGGGTGAGGTCACGATCGTCATCCGGTTCTGGATCATCGCCGGGCTGTTCGTGTCCCTGGGCCTGGGCGTCTTCTACGCGCAGTGGGTGACGGGCGCGTGAGGGTCTTCGACTCCTGGCTCGGCAACCCCAACCCCCGGGCCGACGACACCGACCGCGTCCGCGAGCTGCGGCACCTCACCTCCCGCTGGGCCGGGCTGCGCACCCTCGTCACGGGCATCGGCCTGTCCGGGTTCGCCGCCGCCGACGCGCTCCTGGAGGTCGGCGCCGAGGTCGTCGTCGTCGACGCCGCGACGGGGGAGGCCCAGCGGGAGAAGGCGCAGCTGCTGGAGGTCCTCGGCGCCACCGTCCACCTCGGGCCCGAGCACGTCGGCGCGCCGCCGGTCCCGTGGGACGCCTTCGACCTCGTCGTCACCTCGCCCGGCTGGCACCCCGACGCCCCGCTGCTCGTCTCCGCCGCCCTGGCCGGCGTGCCCGTCTGGGGCGACGTCGAGCTCGCCTGGCGGATGCGCCCCGAGACCGGTGCCGCGCCCTGGCTGACGCTGACGGGCACCAACGGCAAGACGACCGTGGTGGAGCTGCTGGCCTCGATGCTGCGCGCCGCCGGGCTGCGCGCCACCAGCGCCGGCAACGTCGGCACCCCCCTGGTGGAGGCGCTGCGGCACCCGCACGCCTACGAGGTCCTGGCGGTGGAGCTGTCCAGCTACCAGCTGCACTGGCTGTCCACCGACCTGGAGAGCTCGGTGCGGCCCCGGGCCTCCGCGGTGCTGAACATCGCCCCCGACCACCTCGACTGGCACGGCTCGCTGGAGGCGTACGCCCTGGCCAAGGGCCGCATCTACCAGAACACCGAGGTCGCCTGCGTCTACAACGTCGCCGACCCGCGCACCGAGGACCTCGTGCGCGAGGCCGACGTCGTCGAGGGCGCCCGGGCCGTCGGGTTCACCCGCGGGGCGCCGGGGCTGTCGATGCTCGGGCTCGTCGAGGACGTCCTGTGCGACCGCGCCTTCGTCGAGCAGCGCCAGTCGCACGCCGCCGAGCTGTGCTCCCTGGCCGACCTGCGTCCGGAGGGCTCCAGCGACCCGGTCCCGCCGCACACCGTCGAGAACGTCCTGGCCGCCGCCGCGCTGGCCCGCGCCCACGGCGTCCCGCAGGTCGCGGTCCGCAACGGGGCGCGGGCCTTCACCCCCGCCCCGCACCGCGTCGCGACCGTCCTGGACCCCGCGCGCTCGGCGGGCGTCCGGTACGTCGACGACTCCAAGGCCACCAACGCCCACGCCGCCAACGCTTCGCTGGCCACCTTCGAGCACGTCGTGTGGATCGCCGGCGGCGACGCCAAGGGCGCCTCCTTCGACGACCTCGTGCGCGCCCACGGCCCCCGGCTGCGGGCCGCCGTGCTCATCGGCCGCGACCGCGACCTCGTCGCCGACGCGCTGCGGCGACACGCGCCCGACGTCCCCGTCGCCGCCGTGGACCTCCCGCAGGATGGTTCCGTGAGCGACCTCATGGACCTCGTCGTGGCGCGCGCCGCGGACCTCGCGCGCGCCGACGACACCGTCCTGCTCGCCCCGGCCTGCGCCTCCTGGGACCAGTTCCGCTCCTACGGCCACCGCGGCGACGAGTTCGCCGCGGCCGTGGCGCGACGGTTCACCACCCCGCCGGGCGCGGGGGCCTGAGGTGGCCGTCGAGGGCGCGCGCGGTCGCGCCGGCTGGCAGTCCCGCTGGCGGCGGCCGCCGTGGCTGGACGCCACGGGCGAGTGGGTCCGGGACCGGACCAGGCTCCTGGACTCGCCGCTGGCGACGCACCACGTGCTGCTCGCGACGACGTCGGTGCTCGTGGTCATCGGGCTCGTCATGGTGCTCTCCAGCTCCAGCGTCGAGGCGCTGACCAAGACGGGCTCGCCATACACCTACTTCAAGAACCAGGCGATGTTCGCGGTGCTCGGCGCGGTCGTGCTGGTCGTGGCCAGCCGGGTCCCGGCGCGCACGTGGCAGCGGCTGGCCGTCCCCGCCCTGTTCGCCTCCGCCGCCTTCCAGCTGCTCGTCTTCGTCCCGGGCATCGGCAAGGTCGTCAACGGCAACCGGAACTGGATCGAGGTCGGGCCGCTGTCCGCCCAGCCCTCGGAGGCGGCGAAGGTCACCCTCGTCCTCGCCCTGGCCCTGGCCCTGACCCGCCGCCGCGACGTCCTGCACCAGCCGGCCAAGCTCCTCGGCGCCCTCGTCGCGCCGGTCGGGCTCACGGTCGGCATCGTGCTGCTCACCAGGGACCTGGGAACCGCGCTGATCATGATGGCGGTCGTCGTCGTGATGCTGTGGGTGGCGGGCATCCCCGGCCGGTGGTTCCTGCTGGCCGGCGGCGCGGCGGCGGCCGTCGCCTTCGTCGCGGTCGTCACGAGCACCAACCGGGTCAACCGCGTCAAGGACTGGCTCTCGGGCACCTCCGACAGCGCCACCCAGATCCAGGGCCTGCAGTGGCAGCCGGTCCAGGGCAAGTACGCCCTGGCCTCCGGCGGCTGGTGGGGGCTGGGGCTGGGCGCGAGCCGGGAGAAGTGGTCCTGGCTGCCCGAGGCCCACAACGACTTCATCTTCGCCATCATCGGCGAGGAGCTCGGGCTGCCCGGCACGCTGACGATCCTCGTGCTGTTCGGCGTGCTGGCCGTCATGGTCATGCGCCTGGTGCGGCGCTCGGAGAGCTTCTACACCAAGCTCGCCGTCTCCGGCATCGGCGCCTGGATCCTCACCCAGGCCGTCGTCAACACGGGTGTCGTCCTCAGCCTGTTCCCCGTCATCGGGGTCCCGCTGCCGCTCATCTCCGCCGGGGGTTCCGCCCTCGTCCTGACCCTGCTCGGGATCGGGATCCTGCTGTCCTTCGCGCGCGCCGAACCCGGTGCACCGGAGGCGATCCGCGCCCGCGAGTCGGTCGTGGCCCGGTCCCTGGCCGTCCTCCCGCACCGGGGTGCGCGCCGCACCCGCTCGACGAAGGGTCCTCGGTGAACGTCCTGCTCGCCGGCGGTGGCTCGACGGGGCACGTCGCCCCGCTGCTGGCCACCGCCGACCGCCTGCGCCTGCGCGACCCCGGCGCCGGGGTCCTCGTCCTCGGCACGGCCGAGGGGCTGGAGTCGCGGCTCGTGCCGCAACGGGGGTACGAGCTGGCCGTCGTGCCCCGCGTCCCGTTGCCCCGCAAGCCCTCCGGGGACCTGCTGCGGCTGCCGGTCCGGTTGCGCGCCGCGGTCGCCGGGGCCGCGGAGGCGATCCGCGCCGTCCGGGCGGACGTCGTCGTCGGGTACGGCGGGTACGTCGCCGTCCCGGCCTACCTCGCCGCCCGCCGCGCGGGCGTGCCGATCGTCGTCCACGAGCAGAACGCGCTGCCCGGCATCGCGAACCGGCTCGGGGCCCGCTGGGCCGTCAGCACGGCCGTCACCTTCCCCGGCACCCCGCTGCCGCGCGCGGTGCACACCGGGATGCCGTTGCGCTCGGAGGTCGTGGCCCTGGCGCGCGCCGCCGACCGGGACGCCCTGCGCCGCCGGGCGCGGGCCGAGCTGGGGCTGGACCCCGGCACGCCGACGCTGCTGGTGACGGGCGGGTCCCTGGGCGCCCAGCGCGTCAACGACGTCCTGGGGGCCTGCGCGCCGGAGCTGCTCGCCGCCGGGTTCCAGGTGCTGCACGCCTGCGGGCGCGGGAAGTCGGTGCCGCTGGCGGCGGACGTCGACACCTCCCGGTACGTCGTGCGCGAGTACCTCGACGGCATGGACACCGCCTACGCGGCCGCCGACCTCGTGGTGGGCCGCAGCGGCGCCGGGACCGTCAGCGAGCTGACGGCCGTGGGGCTGCCCGGCGTCTACGTGCCCCTGCCCGTCGGCAACGGGGAGCAGCGGCGCAACGCCGAGTCCGTCGTCGCCGCCGGCGGTGGCGTGCTGGTCGCCGACGCCGACCTGGACGCGCAGTTCGTCCGCTCCCGCGTCCTGCCGCTGCTGTCGGACCCGGCGGCCCTGGCGGCCGCGGCGCGCGCCGCCGCCGGGTTCGGCGTCCACGACGGCGACGAGCGGCTCGCCGACCTCGTCGAGGCGGCCGCCCGGTGAGCGCCCTGGAGGAGCTGGGCCGGGTGCACCTGCTGGGTCTGGGCGGGGTCGGGGTGTCCGGGGTCGCCCGGTTGCTGGCCGCCCGCGGCGTCCCCGTCTCGGGGACCGACGCCGTCGACTCGCCCACGCTGCGGCGGCTGTCCGAGCTGGGCATCCGCACCTTCGTCGGCCACGACGCGGCGAACCTGGGCGACCTGGGCGCCGGGGACACCCTCGTGGTCAGCTCGGCCGTGCGGGCCACCAACCCCGAGCTCGTCGCCGCGCGCGAGCGCGGGGTGCGGGTCCTGCACCGCTCCCAGGCGCTGGCGGCGCTCATGGAGGGCCGCCGCGGCGTCGCCGTCGCCGGCACCCACGGCAAGACGACGACGACCTCGATGCTCGCGGTCGCGCTCGTCGCGGCCGGCCTGGACCCCTCCTACGCCATCGGCGGGGAGCTGACCGGGGGGACCGACGGCGGTGCCCGCGACGGGTCCGGGCCGTTCGTCGCCGAGGCCGACGAGTCCGACGGCTCGTTCCGCGAGTACGCCCCCGTCGTCGACGTCGTGACGAACGTCGAGCCCGACCACCTGGACCACTACGGCACGGCGGAGGCGTACGCGGCCGCGTTCGAGGAGTTCCTCGCCCGGTTGCGCCCCGGTGGCCTGCTCGTCGCGTGCGCCGACGACGCGGGGTCGGCGGCGCTGGCCGCGCACGCCCGCGCGCGGGGCGTGCGGGTGCGGACCTACGGGACGTCCGCGACGGCCGACGTGCGGCTGAGCGAGGTGGAGCTGGGCACCGCGCCCCGCGCGCTGCTCACCGACGCGGGGGTCGCCCGCGAGCTGCGGCTGGCCGTCCCGGGCGAGCACAACCTGCGCAACGCCGCGGCCGCCTACTGCGCGGCCGCCGAGCTGGGGGCCGACCCGGTCGCCGTGCTGGAGGGGCTGGCCGGTTTCGGCGGTGCCCGCCGCCGGTTCGAGCTCAAGGGCGAGGCCGGCGGGGTGCGGGTGGTCGACGACTACTCCCACCACCCCACGGAGGTCGAGGCCCTGCTGCGCGCGGCCCGCCCGGTGGCCGGGGACGGTCGCGTCGTGGTGGTCTTCCAGCCGCACCTGGTGAGCCGCACGCGGACCTTCGCGGCGGAGTTCGGCCGGGCCCTGGGGCTGGCCGACGAGGTCGTCGTCCTCGACGTCTACGTGGCCCGCGAGGACCCCGACCCGGCCGTCACGGGGGCGCTGGTGGCCGACGCGGTCCCGCTGCCGCCCGGGCGGGTCCGGTTCGTGCCGGCGCTCGCCGACGCCCCGGGGGTCCTGGCCGCGACGGTGCGCCCGGGGGACCTGCTGCTGACCGTCGGGGCCGGCGACGTCACGACGGTCGGCCCGCGGGTGCTCGAGCTGCTCGGAGCGCGCTGATGGCCCGCCCGACGCCGCCGCGCCGGCCCCCCGCCCCCGCCACCCCGCCCGAGCCGAAGGTGACCGGGGCCCCGCAGCGCCGGCGGGCCGGGCGCGCGGCCGGGCAGCCCCTGCCCCGGACGCCGCGCACCGCGCAGGGCGCGGCCCCGGTTCCCGGGCGGGGGAGCGCGACCCGCCCGGCCGCCCGCGACCGTGCGCCCGAGCGGCCGCGCGGTGCCGAGCGGACCCGGGTCGCCGACCTGGCCGGGGCCCGTCGCGCCCGGCGCTGGCGACCGGGACGGCGCACCGCCGTCGTCCTGGCCGTGCTGGTCGTCCTGGCGGTGCTGGCCGGCTGGGTGCTGCTCGCCTCGCCCTGGCTGCGCGTCGCGACGGTCCGGACCCAGGGTGTCGAGCGCACCGACGCCGCGGTCGTGCAGCGGGTCGTGGACGGTGAGCGCGGTGTCCCGCTGGCCCGCGTGAGCGCCCGGTCGCTGGCTTCGCGCCTCGAGGAGCTGCCGCTGGTCGAGAGCGTCGACGTCACCCGGTCCTGGCCCTCCACCCTCGTCGTGACCGTCCGCGAGCGGCAGGCCGTGGCCGCCGTGCCCTCGACGTCCGGGGGGGTGGACCTGGTCGACGGGGCGGGCAACGTCCTGGTCCACGAGGACCGCGCCCCGGCCGGGGTGCCGACGCTGGACGTGGACGTCGCCGCCGCGGGGGACCGGGCGCTGCAGGCCGCGATCGCGGTGAACGCCTCGCTGTCGAGCGAGCTGCGCGCTCGGGTGACCTCGATCTCGGCGACGGGCCCGGAGGCGGTCGTGCTGCACCTGGCCGAGGGCCCGACCGTGGTGTGGGGCGACGACAGCCGTCCCGAGCGCAAGGCCGAGGTCCTGCTGCGGATGCTGTCCGAGGAGGCGGTCGCCTCGGCGGCGTCGGTCGACGTGACGGCTCCGGACGCCCCGGCCGTTACTCCCTGAGGTCCGCGGGACCCGCCGACTTCGGCGACTTTACGTCACATTCTGATTACTCAGAGCAAGAAGTGGGGCGGAACGGCCCTCCATCCGGGGTGTTGTCGCGACACGCCGGAGGATTGGTTGCAGTGAAGCCGTTCCGCTCCCTACGGTCACCACCCAACAGGAAATGACATAACGTTGACCCTCTACCTGAGGGTCAGGGTTGGGTCCACAGCTCGGACAGACCAGGCGAAAGAGGCGAGAGGCAACCACCGTGGCAGCTCCGCAGAACTACCTAGCGGTCATCAAGGTCGTCGGCGTCGGCGGCGGTGGTGTGAACGCGGTCAACCGGATGATCGAGGTCGGCCTCAAGGGCGTCGAGTTCATCGCCGTCAACACCGACGCCCAGGCGCTGCTGATGTCGGACGCCGACGTCAAGCTCGACGTCGGGCGCGAGCTCACCCGCGGTCTCGGCGCCGGCGCCGACCCCGAGGTCGGCCGCAAGGCCGCCGAGGACCACGCGGAGGAGATCGAGGAGGTCCTCAAGGGCGCCGACATGGTCTTCGTCACCGCCGGCGAGGGCGGTGGCACCGGCACCGGCGGCGCCCCCGTCGTGGCCCGCATCGCCCGCTCGCTGGGCGCCCTGACCATCGGCGTGGTCACCCGCCCCTTCGTCTTCGAGGGCCGCCGCCGCGCGAACTCCGCCGAGAGCGGCATCGCCGAGCTGCGCGACGAGGTCGACACCCTCATCGTCATCCCCAACGACCGGCTGCTGTCCATCTCCGACAAGCAGGTCAGCATCCTCGACGCCTTCAAGTCGGCCGACCAGGTGCTGCTGTCCGGTGTCCAGGGCATCACCGACCTCATCACGACCCCGGGTCTGATCAACCTCGACTTCGCCGACGTGAAGTCCGTCATGCAGGGCGCCGGCTCGGCCCTCATGGGCATCGGCTCGGCGCGCGGCGACGACCGCGCGATCCACGCCGCGGAGTCGGCGGTCAACTCCCCGCTGCTCGAGGCGAGCATCGACGGCGCCCACGGCGTCCTGCTGTCCATCCAGGGCGGCTCGGACCTGGGCCTCTACGAGATCAACGAGGCCGCCCGCCTGGTCCAGGAGGCCGCTCACCCCGAGGCCAACATCATCTTCGGGACGGTCATCGACGACGCGCTCGGCGACGAGGTGCGCGTCACCGTCATCGCCGCCGGGTTCGACGCCGGCACGCCCAAGACCCGCCGCGACGAGCGCGCCCTCGGCCAGGTCTCCGGCCGCCCCGTCCCGGCCAGCGCCGTGCCCCCGCGCACCGCGCGCCCGGCCGCCGCGGTGCCCGAGCAGCCCGCCTACGCCCCGGCGCAGCAGCAGCCGCAGTACGCCCCGGCGCAGCCCCAGCAGCAGCAGCCGTCCTACGCGCCGCAGCCGCAGTACGCGCAGCAGCAGCAGCCCGCCGCCGAACCGCAGCAGCCGCAGCACCAGCCGCAGCACCAGCAGCCGCAGCAGCAGTACGCGCAGCAGGCCCCCCAGGTCGTGCCCAGCCCGGACCCCGTCCAGGTCCCGCGCATCATCGAGCTGCCGCAGGACACCGCCGCGTCGCGCCGCCCGAGCCGTCCGCGTCCGGAGGAGGACGACCTGGACGTGCCCGACTTCCTCAAGTGAGGGGTGCGGTCGTCCACCGGTGAGCACCAGCACCGTCCCGCTGCTGGACGCCGGCCTGCCGGCCGGTGTCCGCGGCGGGTTCACCACCCGCGCCGGGGCGCCGGGTTCGGGCGCCTACCCGGGCCTGAACCTCGGCGACCACGTCGGGGACGACCCCGCCGTCGTGGCCGCGCACCGGGACGCGCTGCGCCGCAGCGTCCGCGCCGACGCCCTCGTGGTGCCGCAGCAGGTCCACGGCGCGCAGGTCGTCGAGGTCGTCAGCCCGCCCGCCACGGCACCCACCGCCGACGCGCTGTTCACGCGCGTGCCCGGCATCGCCGTGGCCGTCGTCGTCGCCGACTGCGTCCCGGTCCTGGTGGCCGGGGCCGGTGTCGTGGGCGTCGCGCACGCCGGCCGCCCCGGTCTGGTCGCCGGGGTGGTCCCCGCCCTCGTGGGGGCGGTGCGCGCCGCGGGGGCGCGCGACCTCGTGGCCGTCGTGGGCCCCTCGATCTGCGGCGCCTGCTACGAGGTGCCCCGGCAGATGGCCGACGACGTCGCCGCCCTCGTCCCGGCCGCGCGGGCCCGCACGCGTCGCGGCACCCCCGCCGTCGACGTCGCCGCCGGTGTCCTGGCCCAGCTCGCCGACCTCGGCGTCCCGGCCCGGCACGTCGCGCGCTGCACGTCCGAGCACGACGACCTCTTCTCCTACCGCCGCGACGGCGTCACCGGCCGCAGCGGCGGGGTCGTGGTCCTGGCGTGAGCCGGCGCGAGGACCTGCGCGCCGCCCTGGCCCGCACGCGCGAGCGGGTGGCCGCGGCCGAGCGCGCCGCCGGGCGGGCCCCCGGCAGCACCACGCTGGTCGTGGTGACGAAGTTCTTCCCCGCCTCCGACGTGCGCGAGCTCGCCGCCGCCGGGGTCCGGGACGTGGGGGAGAACCGCGACCAGGAGGCCCGCGCCAAGGCCGCCGACCTGGCCGACCTGGCCGACCCGGCCGGCGGGGACGGCCTGCGCTGGCACTTCATCGGGCAGCTGCAGACGAACAAGGCCCGCTCGGTGGCCGGGTACGCCGACGCGGTGCACTCGGTCGACCGGACGCGCCTGGCCCACGCGCTGGCCGAGGCGGCCGAGCGCGCCGAGCGGCACCTCGGCGTCTTCGTGCAGGTCGACCTGGCGGCCGCGCTGGGGCTCGAGGCCGACGCGGGCCGGGGCGGGGCGGCCGGTGAGGACGTCCTGCGCGTGGCCGACGCCGTGGCCGGGGCCGGGCACCTGCGGCTGCGCGGCCTGATGGCGGTGGCCCCGCTGGGGGTCGAGCCGGAGCGGGCCTTCGCCGAGCTGGCCCGGACCGCCGAGCGCGTGCGCCGCGACCACCCCGGCGCGGCGGAGCTGTCGGCCGGGATGAGCGGGGACCTCGAGGCCGCCGTGGCCGTGGGAGCGACACACCTGCGTGTCGGCAGCGCGATCCTGGGCACGCGCCCTCCCGCGCGGTAACGTCCGGGACGCTCGCCCTGCACGGGGCGGGTCCGACGACAGCACGATCCCGAGGAGCCCGCGATGGCCGGCGCGCTGCGCAATGCGATGGTCTACCTCGGCCTCGCCGAGGACGACCGCTACGCCGAGGACGCCGAGGTCGAACAGGCCCGCCCGCGGGCCGAGGCCGCCCGTGAGGTGCGCCACGAGACGCGCGAGCCGATCCGGCCCGAACCGCGCCCGGAGGTGCGGCACGAGTCCCGCCCGGACCCGGCCCCCGAACGTCGCGCCGTCCCCGCGCCCACCGCCCAGGTGACCCCGATCAGGAAGCAGGTGGCCCACGTGGTCCCCCAGACCTCCGCCTCGTCGCCCTCCTCGGCGGGCGAGCTGCACCGGATCACCACGATCCACCCGCGCACCTACAACGAGGCGAAGATCATCGGCGAGTCCTTCCGCGAGGGCGTCCCGGTCATCATGAACCTCACCGACATGGACGACTCCGATGCCAAGCGCCTCGTCGACTTCTCCGCCGGGCTCGTCTTCGGCCTGCACGGGTCCATCGAGCGTGTGACGAACAAGGTCTTCCTGCTCTCGCCGCAGAACGTCGAGGTGGCCACGCAGGAGGAGGAGCGTCCGGTGGAGCGGACGTTCTTCAACCAGTCCTGAGCGCGGACGCCCCGAGCACGCAGCGTCATCAGGCAGGATGAGTCCGTGGCCCTGTTCTTCGGCATCCTCGAGTTCCTCGTCCTGATCTTCTTCATCTGCCTGATCGGGCGGCTCATCCTCGACTGGGTGCAGGCGCTCTCACGGGAGTGGCGCCCGCGCGGGGTGGTGCTCGTGCTGGCCGAGGCCGTCTACACGGTCACCGACCCGCCGCTGAAGCTGCTGCGCAAGATCCTGCCGCCGCTGCGTCTGGGGGCGGTCCAGCTGGACCTGGCCTTCCTGGTGCTGGCGATCCTCTGCTCGATCCTCATGCCGGTCCTCGACGGGGCGTCCAACCGCTACGCCTGAGCCGTCCCGGCGGGCCCGCGACCGCCCGGGGGGCGCGCGATCACGTCCGCTACCGTGTGCCCACGGTCCCGGCCGTCGGCAGGGACGGCCCGGCGCCACCGGGTCCGTCAGCACCGTCCGTCAGCAGAGGTGGGGAAGATGCCGCTCACTCCCGAAGACGTCGTCGAGAAGCGTTTCAACCCCACGCGGGTGCGCGAGGGGTACGCCCAGGACGAGGTCGACGACTTCCTCGACGAGGTGGTCGCCGAGCTGCGCCGCCTGAACGCCGAGAACGCCGAGCTACGCGGCCAGCTGAACCAGTGCCAGGCGCGGGTCTCGGAGCTGACGCGCGCCGGGGCCCAGACCGCGCCCGCCGCGGAGGCGGCCCCCGCGGCGCCGGAGGAGGCGCCGGAGGTCGTCGCGCAGGCGGCTCCCGAGGTCGTCGTGGTGCCCGAGCCGTCCCCGGCCCCGGCGCCCGCCGAGGCCCAGGTCGACGCAGCGGGGACGCCGGGGGGCGAGGACGCCGCGGCCCGGGCCGCCGGGGTCATCGCCCTGGCCCAGCGCCTGCACGACGAGTACGTCCGGGAGGGGGAGTCGCAGCGCGACGCCCTGGTGATGGCCGCCCACGAGGAGGCCGAGCGCCTGGTCGCCGAGGCCGAGGAGAAGCGGGACCGGACGCTCGGGGACCTCGAGGGGCGCCGGCTCCAGCTGCAGCAGTCCATCCAGCAGCTGCACGGCCGGGAGACGACCTACCGGGAGCAGCTCGAGCAGTTCATGGCCACCCAGCTGGAGGACCTGCGCCGCGTCGCTCGCGCCGTCCCGGACGACGCCGTCACCTCCTGAGCCGCGCCGCTCCCGTCCGCAGCCGTCGCCCGTCCGGGCGGCGGCTGTCGTCGTTCCCCCGGCGCGCGCGGTGACCGCACCGGGCCGGCAGGGCCCCGGACGGCCGAATCTCGACAACTTTCTGTTTCCGGTTGCTTACACACGGTGATAGTCCTTAGTGTCTCCCGCACGCGGCACCACGGCCGCACGACGAGAGGGGGGACCCCGATGCACGGAGCGTCTGCGGGTGCGGCCACGGCGACGGCCTCGCTGGGGGTGACCGGGCGCGACGCGCGCGCGGCGGCGGTGCGCGAACTGCCGGTCAAGGACTCCGAGGAGGCCTGGACCCCGGCCGAGCTGGCCGAGGTCCGCGGTGAGCTCACGGCCGAGGTCGACCGCCTGACCCGTGAGCTCGACGACGCCACCTCCTCCTTCTCCGCCCTGGTCCGCTCCGGCGGCGAGGGAGCCGGTGACGACCAGGTCGACCACGGCGCCACCACGGCCGGCCGCGAGCACGAGATGACCATCGTCAACAACGCCCGCGACCTGCTGGAGCAGACCCAGCGCGCGCTGGTGCGGATGTCCTCGGGCGTCTACGGCGTCTGCGAGTCCTGCGGCGGCGCCGTCGGCAAGGCCCGGCTGCAGGCCTTCCCCCGCGTGACCCTCTGCCTGCCCTGCAAGTCCCGCGCCGAACGGCGCTGAGACCCGCACGCCGCCGCCCCGGGCGCACCGCCCGGGGCGGGGGCGGGGCCGTGGGAGACTGGCGAGGCCATGAGCGAAGCCGACACCTCCCCGCCGCGATCGCGTCGCGCCCTGTGGACGCTGTGCGTCTGGGCCGTCGTCTACGTTCTCGACCAGGTCACCAAGGTCCTCGCGGTGGCGCACCTGACCGAGGGGCGGCCGCAGCCGTTCGTCGGTGAGCTGCTGCAGTTCCACCTGATCCGCAACCCCGGGGCGGCCTTCAGCTTCGCCACGGGGTTCACCTGGGTCTTCACGCTGCTGGCCGCCGTGGTGGTCGTCGTGGTGGTGCGCATGTCCCGCAAGCTGCGCAGCCTGCCGTGGGCCCTGGCCTTCGGCTTCCTGCTGGCCGGGGCGACCGGCAACCTCACCGACCGCCTCCTGCGCGAGCCGGGCTTCGCCCGCGGTCACGTCGTCGACTTCCTCCAGCTCCCGCGCTGGCCGATCTTCAACGTCGCCGACGCCAGCATCTGCGTCGCCGCCGTCCTCATCGCGGTCCTGGCGGTGCGCGGGGTCGGCCTCGACGGCCGCCGCGAGGTGCGCGGTGCGCGGAGCGGGGCCGAGAGTGCCTGAGATCCGCAGCCTGCCCGTCCCCGACGGCCTGGAGGGCGAACGCGTCGACGCGGCCCTGTCCCGCCTGCTGGGCCTGTCCCGCACCCGGATCGCCGAGCTGACCGCCGACGGCCTCGTCGTCGTCGACGGCGCGGCCGTGGGCAAGTCGGACCGGCTGCGCGCCGGGGCCTGGCTCGAGGTGGAGGTCCCCGACCCGCCCGCCGCCCCGCAGGTCGTCGCCGAGACCGTCGAGGGCCTGACGGTCGTGCACGACGACGACGACCTCGTCGTCGTGGACAAGCCCGTGGGGGTCGCCGCCCACCCCAGCCCCGGCTGGACGGGCCCGACCGTCGTCGGCGGCCTGGCCGGCGCCGGCTACCGCATCTCCACCTCGGGCTCGGCCGAGCGCCAGGGCGTCGTGCACCGGCTCGACGTGGGCACCTCCGGGCTCATGGTCGTGGCCAAGAGCGAGCACGCCTACACGGCGCTCAAGCGGGCCTTCAAGGAGCGCACGGTCGACAAGGTCTACCACGCGCTGGTCCAGGGGCACCCGGACCCGTTGCGGGGCACCATCGACGCCCCCATCGGCCGGCACCCCGGCAGCGCCTGGAAGTTCGCCGTCACGGCCGAGGGCAAGCCCAGCGTCACCCACTACGAGGTCCTGGAGGCCTTCCGGGCGGCGGCGCTGTGCGAGATCCACCTCGAGACCGGCCGCACCCACCAGATCCGCGTGCACTTCTCCGCGCTGAAGCACCCCTGCGTGGGGGACCTGACCTACGGGGCCGACCCGACGCTGGCCGCCCGTCTGGGGGTCTCGCGGCAGTGGCTGCACGCGGTCCGGCTGGGCTTCGAGCACCCCGGGACGGGGCAGGCCGTGGAGTTCACGAGCTCCTACCCGGCCGACCTGGCCACGGCCCTGGGCCGTCTGCAGGACTGAGACCACCGGCGCCCGTGTCGGGGCGCGGACCTGTCCGACTCGGCGCCTACCATCGTCAGGCACGCACAGCACCACGCTCCTGGAGGCGCCTCCCCATGTCAGCCGGCCCGTCGTCCAGCGACTCGTTCGTCCACCTGCACGTCCACACCGAGTACTCGATGCTCGACGGTGCGGCGAAGGTGGACGACCTCTTCCGCACGGCCGCCGAGCTGGGGATGCCCGCCGTCGCCACGACCGACCACGGCTTCGTCTTCGGCGCCTACGACTTCTGGAAGACGGCCAAGAAGCACGGCGTGAAGCCGATCATCGGCGTCGAGGCGTACCTGACGCCGGGCACGGCCCGCCAGGACAAGACGCGCGTGAAGTGGGGCGACCCCAACGGCCGCTCGGGCGACGACGTCTCCGGTGCCGGGTCGTACACCCACATGACGATGCTGGCCCAGAACACGACCGGCATGCACAACCTGTTCAAGATGAGCAGCCTGGCCAGCCTGGAGGGTTTCCTCTACAAGCCCCGCATGGACCGCGAGCTGCTGTCGCAGTACGCCGACGGGCTGATCGCCACGACCGGCTGCCCCTCGGGGGAGGTCCAGACCCGGCTGCGCCTGGGCCAGTACGACGAGGCCCGCCGGGCGGCCGCGGACTACCGCGACATCTTCGGCCGGGAGAACTTCTTCTGCGAGCTCATGGACCACGGCCTCGACATCGAGCGCCGCGTCCACGACGACCTGCTCAAGCTCGCCAAGGACCTCGACCTGCCGCTGCTGGCCACCAACGACCTGCACTACACCCACGCCGAGGACGCCCGCGCCCACGAGGCGCTGCTGTGCGTGCAGTCGGGGTCCACGCTGGCCGACCCCAAGCGCTTCAAGTTCGACTCCACCGACTTCTACCTCAAGAGCCCGGCCGAGATGCGCCACCTGTGGCGCGACCACCCCGAGGCCTGCGACAACACCCTGCTCATCGCCGAGCGGTGCGAGGTCGAGTTCACCGAGTCCACCGGCGCCTACATGCCCCGCTTCCCCTGCCCTCCGGGGGAGAACGAGGAGAGCTGGTTCGTCAAGGAGGTCTGGGCCGGCCTGAACCACCGCTACGACGGCGCCATCCCCGACGACGTCCGCAAGCAGGCCGACTACGAGATCGAGGTCATCACCTCCAAGGGGTACGCCGGGTACTTCCTCGTCGTCGCCGACTTCATCAACTGGTCCAAGGCCAACGGCATCCGCGTGGGCCCGGGCCGCGGGTCCGGCGCCGGGTCGATGGCCGCCTACGCCATGAAGATCACCGACCTGGACCCGTTGCGGCACGGCCTGTTCTTCGAGCGCTTCCTCAACCCCGAGCGCATGTCGATGCCCGACTTCGACGTCGACTTCGACGAGCGCCGCCGCGGTGAGGTCATCCAGTACGTCGTGGAGAAGTACGGCAGCGACCGCGTCGCCCAGATCGTCACCTACGGCACCATCAAGGCCAAGCAGGCCGTCAAGGACTCCTCCCGCGTGCTGGGTTTCCCCTTCTCCATGGGGGACCGGATCACCAAGGCGATGCCGCCGGCCGTCATGGGCAAGGACATCCCGCTGTCGGGCATCTTCGACCCGAACCACAAGCGGTACTCCGAGGCCGGGGAGTTCCGCGAGCTCTACAAGTCCGACCCCGAGGTCGTGAAGGTCGTCGACACCGCCCGCGGCCTGGAGGGCCTGAAGCGGCAGTGGGGCGTGCACGCCGCCGGCGTCATCATGTCGTCGGACCCGCTGATCGACCTCATCCCGATCATGAAGCGCGAGGCCGACGGCGCGATCATCACGCAGTTCGACTACCCGACGTGCGAGACGCTCGGGCTGGTCAAGATGGACTTCCTCGGCCTGCGCAACCTCACGATCCTCGACGACGCGCTGAAGAACGTCGTCGCCAACGGCAAGGAACCCGTCGACCTCGAGAAGCTCGAGCTCGACGACAAGGCGACGTTCGACCTGCTCGGCCGCGGGGACACCCTGGGCGTCTTCCAGTTCGACGGCGGCCCCATGCGCTCGCTGCTGCGCCTCATGCGGCCGGACAACTTCGAGGACATCTCCGCCGTCGGCGCGCTGTACCGGCCGGGCCCGATGGGTGCCGGTTCGCACACGGCGTACGCCCGGCGCAAGAACGGCCAGGAGCCGATCACCCCGATCCACCCCGAGCTCGAGGAACCCCTCAAGGACATCCTCGGCACGACCTACGGCTTGATCGTGTACCAGGAGCAGGTCATGTCGATCGCGCAGAAGGTCGCCGGGTACACCCTCGGCAGCGCCGACCTGCTGCGCCGCGCGATGGGCAAGAAGAAGCGCGAGGTCCTCGACGCCGAGTTCGTCGGCTTCGAGAAGGGCATGCTGGACAACGGCTTCAGCAAGGAGTGCGTCAAGGCGCTGTGGGACATCCTCGTCCCCTTCTCCGACTACGCCTTCAACAAGGCCCACTCGGCGGCGTACGGCCTGGTCTCCTACTGGACGGCCTACCTCAAGGCCAACTACCCGGCCGAGTACATGGCCGCGGTCCTGACCAGCGTGCGCGACGACAAGGACAAGTCGGCGCTGTACCTCAACGAGTGCCGCCGCATGGGCATCAAGGTGCTGCCGCCGGACGTCAACGCCTCCAGCGCGAACTTCACCGCCGTCGGCGCCGACATCCGGTTCGGCCTGACCGCCATCCGCAACGTGGGGGCCAACGTCGTCGACGCGGTCGTGGACGCCCGCACCGCCAAGGGCCGGTACGAGAACTTCCAGGACTTCCTCACCAAGGTCCCGGCGGTGGTCTGCAACAAGCGGACCATCGAGTCGCTCATCAAGGCCGGTGCGTTCGACTCCCTCGGGCACGTCCGCCGCGCGCTGGTCGCCAAGCACGAGGACGCCGTCGACGCCGTCGTGGACGTCAAGCGCAACGAGGCCATCGGCCAGTTCGACCTGTTCGCCGGTCTCGGCGGCGAGGACGGCCCGGCCGGTGCGGGCGGTTTCGAGGTCGTCATCCCCGACCTGCCCGAGTGGGAGAAGTCCGAGCTGCTCGCCCACGAGCGGCAGATGCTGGGCCTGTACGTCTCCGACCACCCCCTGTTCGGGCTGGAGCGGCTGCTGCAGAACGCCTCCGACGTGCCGATCGCGACGCTGCTGGAGGACGAGTCCCGGCCCGACGGCTCGAACATCACCATCGCAGGGATGATCACGGGCCTGCAGCGCAAGACGACCAAGCAGGGCAACTACTGGGCCATCGTCACCGTCGAGGACCTCGCCGGGGCCATCGAGTGCCTGTTCTTCCCCCAGGCCTACACCGACGTCGCGCAGCTGCTGGCCGAGGACCTCGTCGTCGTCGTCAAGGGCCGGCTGAACCGCCGCGACGAGGTGCCGACGATCTACGCCTCCGGGCTGAGCGTCCCCGACATCTCCTCCACCGACGGGGTGCCGGTGACGGTGACCCTGCCGACGGCCCGCTGCACGCCGAAGGTCGTGGAGCAGCTCAAGACGGTGCTGGAGACCCACCGGGGCTCCACCGAGGTCCGGCTGCGGCTGACGAAGAACGGCGGCGGCAGCGGCACGCTCATGCGGCTGGACGACTCGCTGCGCGTGACGCCCAGCCCGGCGCTGTTCGGGGACCTCAAGCAGCTGCTCGGGGCCTCGTGCCTGGTGTGAGCACCGGGCCCGCAGGGGACCGGCGCACGCCGTTCGCCCTGCTCTTCGGCCAGGCCGCCCTCGGCCTGGTGGTGGGGGTGGTGTGGTGGCTGCTCACCCGCCACCCCGCGCCGTGGGTGGTGGGGGAGCCGGTCGTGACGTCCAGCTCCGTCTACCCCGTCGCCCGCGACGGGGTGTTCAGCGTCCTGACCGCCCTGGTCGGTCTGGCCGCCGGCGTCGTCGTGGTGGCCCGCGGCAGCCGCGACGCCCGGCCCCTGCTGGTGCTCGGCACCGCGCTGGCCGGGGCGCTGGCCGGTGCGCTCATCGCGGCCGGGCTCGGGTCCTCGCTGCCGCCGGCGGGCCAGGGGGAGGTGGGGCACGTCACCGTGCGCGCCTGGGTCGTGCTGCTGGTGCAGCCGTTCGCGCTGACGGCGGTCGTGGCGGTCGTGACGCTGGTGCAGGCGTTGCTGGAGTGGGCCAGGACGGCCTGAGCCGCCCCGCCCCGCCCACCGGGGTCACCGGCCGAGGTCGGCGAAGCTCCCGCCGGTGACCGCCACGAGGTCCTGCGGCGCCAGCTCGACCTGCAGCCCGCGCCGCCCGGCGCTGACGAGCACGGTCGCGAACCGCTGCGCGGAGGCGTCGACGAACGTCGGCAGCGCCGTCCGCTGCCCCAGCGGGCTGATCCCGCCCACGACGTACCCGCTGCTGCGCTGGGCGCGCGCCGGGTCGGCCATGACGGCCTTCTTCCCCCCGGCCGCCGCGGCGAGCGCCTTGAGGTCGAGCATCCCGGCGACGGGCACGACGGCGCAGACCAGCCGCCCGTCGACGTCGGCGAGCAGGGTCTTGAAGACCCGGTGCCCGTCCACGTCGAGCCCGGCGGCCCGCAGCTGGCGCACGGCCTCGTCGCCGAAGCCCGCGCCGTCGTCGTGGTGGGCGCCGTGGTCGTAGGGGTGCGGCACGTGGTCGATCCCGCGCGCGGTGAGCAGCTTCAGCGCGGGCGTGCCGGTGTCCGCCTTCTTCGCCATCGCCGGTGGTCCCTCAGTTCGCGTTCACGGGCCACTCGGGCAGCTCCGTCGCCGGGACGGCCCCGAAGGTGGTGATCAGCGCGGTTTCGCGCCGCAGGACCTCCAGCTCGGCCTGCAGGCGCCTGACGGTGTCGGGCGCCTCCAGCAGCCGCTGCCGCTGGTCCAGGTCCAGGACCGTGGCCGCGGCCACGAGGTAGGACAGCACCCGCGGGTCCTGCGGCGCCTCGGCCCCGCCGATGCCGAGGACCTCGCGGTAGTCGTCGAAGGCGCGCGCCACGGAGTCGGCCAGGACGGTCAGGCGCCCGTCGCCGTCGTCGTCCTCGACGTCGTCGTCGCCGAAGGGCTCGACGAGCCCCGTCAGGTACGGGGTGCCGGCGTCGGTGTCGATGCCCACGACCCGGAAGCGGCTCGCACCGACCGTCACGAGCTCGTAGCGGCCGTCGTCGGTCTCGGTGACCTCCCGGACCAGGGCGACGCAGCCGACGCTGTGCAGGGCGTGGACGCCGTCCGCGCCGACCTCGTGGCCGGCCTTGATCGCGACGACGCCGAACCCGCGCACGCCGTCGGCGTCCTCCAGAGCCCCGTCGCCCACGAGGTCCTGCACCAGCACGCGGTACCGGGGCTCGAAGACGTTCAGGGGCAGGACGAGACCGGGGAACAGGACGCTGCCGAGGGGGAACAGCGGGAGGCGTTGCGGCACGCCGGACACCCTATGTCGCTCAGCTCCTAGACTCCCCCCGTGAGCACCCCATTCCTGCGCCGGATCGACCTGCGGGGGCAGACCCTCGACGCCATGGCCCTGCGCTCGGTCGTCCCGCGCGCCGACGTCGACGTCGCCGCGGCCCTGGCGAGCGTGGCCCCGATCTGCGAGGACGTCCGCACGCGCGGCGTCCCGGCGCTGCTCGAGCTCACCGAGAGGTTCGACGGCGTCCGCACCACCGACGTGCGGGTCCCCGCGCACGCCCTGACCGACGCGCTGGCCGCCCTGGACCCGCAGGTCCGCGCGGCCCTGGAGGAGTCCATCCGCCGGGCCCGGCTGGTGCACGCCGACCAGCGCCGCACCAGCACCACCACCCAGGTGGTGCCCGGCGGCACCGTCGCCGAGCGCTGGGTCCCGGTGGGCCGCGTGGGCCTGTACGTGCCCGGCGGCCGCGCGGTCTACCCCTCCAGCGTCGTGATGAACGTCGTCCCGGCCCAGGCCGCGGGCGTCACCTCGATCGCGGTGACGAGCCCGGCCCAGAAGGAGTTCGGCGGCTCGGTCCACCCCACGATCCTGGCCGCGTGCGCGCTGCTGGGCGTCGAGGAGGTCTACGCCGTCGGCGGCGCCCAGGCGATCGCGATGTTCGCCTACGGCGCCCGCGACGCCGACGGCACGGTCGTCGTGCAACCCGTCGACGTCGTCACCGGCCCGGGCAACATCTACGTCGCCTCGGCCAAGCGGTACGTCCAGGGCGTCGTGGGCATCGACTCCGAGGCCGGTCCCACCGAGATCGCGGTCCTGGCCGACGCCACGGCCGACCCGGTCCACGTGGCCGCGGACCTGGTCAGCCAGGCCGAGCACGACCCGATGGCGGCGGCCGTCCTGGTCACCGACTCCACCGCGCTCGCGGACGCGGTGGAGGAGGCCCTGGTGGGGCGGGTGGCGGCGACGAAGCACGCGGGCCGGGTGGAGGAGGCGCTGCGCGGACGGCAGTCGGCCGTGGTCCTCGTCGACGACGTCGACGCCGGCCTGGCCGTGGTCGACGCGTACGCGGCCGAGCACCTGGAGATCCAGACCGCCGACGCCCGCGCCGTCGCCGCCCGGGTCCGCAACGCCGGTGCGGTCTTCGTCGGCGCGCACTCGCCGGTGTCGCTGGGGGACTACTGCGCGGGGTCGAACCACGTCCTGCCGACCGGGGGGACGGCCGCGCACTCCGGCGGGCTGAGCGTGCAGACCTTCCTGCGCGGCGTCCACGTCGTCGACTACGACGAGCGGGCCCTGCGGGAGGTGGCGCCGCACGTCGTGGCGCTGGCGCAGTCCGAGGACCTGCCCGCCCACGGTGACGCGGTGACGGCCCGGTTCGCGGGGGAGCAGCGGTGAGCGAGGAACCCGGGGAGTTCGACTTCGACGCCGAGTTCGAGAAGGCCTTCGGCCCCAAGCCGCCGGTCCGGTCGGTCCTCGTCGCTCCGGTGCTCGACGCGAGGAAGCTCGCGGAGGTGTGCACGGCCGCGGGCGTGAGCGCGACCGTGGTCCCCGTGAAGGGGCTGGGCTGCGTCCTGGTGACCGCGGACCCGAGCAGCGGTGAGGCGGACGCGCTGACCCTGTCGCGCCTGCTCCGGGGGGCCGAGGTCGTGCTGCTCACCGTGGGGGAGGAGTCGATCGAGGGTCAGACGTGGGTCGGTGGTGAGCGCGGCGCCGACCCCAAGCCCGGTCTGCTGCTGTCCGTGTGGCCCGACGTGGTGCAGCAGCTGGTCCTGGGGCGCCTCGACCCCTCCGAGGCCGCCGGTGCCGCTGCCGGTGGGCAGGGCAGCCGCTTCGGCGCGTTCCGGAAGCTGTTCCGCGGCAAGGACACCGACGCGGAGGACGACCGGTCGCGAGGCCCCGACGGGGAGTAGCCCGGGTCAGATGAGCAGCAGCCCGCCGTCCTCGGCGTCGATGACGGCCCGGGCCAGCGCTCGCGGGGACGCGAACTCCGTGAACGGCAGGGCGTGGGTGAGGTAGCCGCCGCGAGGTCCTCCGCGGTCGACGTGGACCTCCTTGGTCCCGTCGACCACGATGTGGATCTCCCGGCCGTGGGGGGTCACCCGCACCTTCCGCCCGCGGTAGCCGAAGTCGTCGTCGGTCGGCAGGGCCACTGCCTCGGTGTCGGGGAAGGGCCACACGACCGTCCCCACGACGGCTCCCGCGAACAGGGCCCACGCCCCTGCGACGTAGTGCCTGCGACTGATCATCGTGGCTCCTAGGAGTACTTGTACCCGAGCGTCCGGATGTCGAGGACCTCGGCGATCGGCCGGGGGGTGATGAGCTGCTGCATCACGTCGTTGCGGTTGTGGCCGACGGGTCCCCCCGAGGCGGGCTGGTACTTGGTGGTGACGCCGTAGCGGGACTGCCACGACCACCAGATGCGGTCGATGTTGCAGTGGTGCAACCAGAAGACGGGGTCGTTGGGCGAGGTCCCCACCAGCATGTCCCCACCCACCCACCGGTGCACCTGGTTGTGCAGCCGGGACCCGGCGTGCCACCCCTCCAGCCGGTTGCGGAAGCTGGCGACCGTGGCGTCCCAGGGAGCCAGGTCGTAGGTCGTGAAGTTGTTCAGGGCGTCGGTCACCTGGGCCTGGTCGGCGAGCGTCGTGACCCCGCCGGGGTCGCGGCCGAGGCGCCGGACGAGACCGGGGGTGGAGCGCGGTACGAAGGTGTTGGTGCTGCTCTGGTGGATCAGTGCGGTCCACGACGCGAAGGGACCGTCCTGGACGCGGTCGCCGGCCGTCGCCACCCCGTCGGACCCCACGAGGGCCGCGCTCCAGAACCGCGAGGTCGCGGGCTTCCCCGCGTTCAGGGCGGACTCCTGCTCCCACTTCCAGTACGGCAGCCCGGAGATCGAGGGGTCGACGCTCAGCAGTGCGCTCTCGAACTCGAGCAGCGATGCGCGGTGCCACGGGAGGAACGCCGGACCTCGGTGCGCCACGTTGCGCGACGACCCGGCGGGCGTCGCGGTGTTCATCGCCCTCATGTGGCGACGGGTGAAGTTGTCGTAGCGACCGTCCGCCTTGAGCGTGTTGAAGGCGGCGAACAACCGCTGCGTCTCGGCTGCTGTCAGGCTGAGGATGTTCTTGCGCACGGACACAGGAGGTCCTCCATGTGACGGGCCGCATCATGAGCTCCCGAACGACCCGGTGGCCGAGGCGTCGCGGCAGCGAAGTGCTGGCGGTGAGGTTAGCGGTACCCGGCCCTACGGGGAAGGGGCAGCCGTGCTGCCCGCCCGCCGCGCACCGCGGTCGACACGTCCTGGGCCTGATCACGATCGGCGTGCCGGGGCTCCGGGCGCAGGTGCAGCCGGTGACCAGGGCGTGGGCCGTGCCGGCCGGCTCAGCCCGGTCCCCGTCGAACCGCGCGCGTCGACGTCACAGCGGTACGCGACTGGCCGCCTCCCGGGCACCCGGAGACGCGACGCGGCGATCCGCTCCGTGGTCGACCGGCGGCACGGGGGTCTCGTCGAAGGACGGCAAGCGCCAACGCCGACCGATCCGCAGGTCGAGTTCATCGGGCTGCCAGCTGATCGTCCCGCTCCCGGGGTACGGGGTGATCTCCCCGAACCAGACCTGACCGTCGTGCTGGTAGAGGTCGACCCGGATGAAGTCGAACCCACGCCCCATCGCCGAGGCCGCCTCGAGCATCTCCTCGAGGAGTTCCGGGCGGGGCACGTCCTCTCCCGTGGGCATCCCCTTGGCGCGTCCGACCCACTGCCAGTCCGGCGAGTAGAGGCGGTGCCCGCGATGGGTGAAGCGGTTGGTGTCGGTGTGCACGAGGGCGACGTCGCCCTCGAACACGTAGAACTTGAAGTCGGTCAGTTCGTCACCGGGAACACCGATCCGGTCTTCCACGAGGTAGGACGCGTCCGCCAGCGTGTACGCCCACTCGCCCAGCGCTACCCACTGCAGCGGGTCCAGCCACCCAGCGGTGCGGGACAGCAGGTCGTCGACGTCCGGAGCGCCGCTGCCGAACTGGACCAGAGCGGAGCGGTGGTTGGGTTTCAGCACCCAGTGCTCCGGCAGGTCGACGTCCGCGAGCTCCCTCAGGTCCCTCCCCTGCCAGCGCAGGCGCGGGATCTGCACGAACGCCGGGGCGTTCTGCCGCGCCCACTCCTTCATGCGCGCTTTGTCGCAGGTGACCGCCAGGAGCTGGCGGCGGTCGTGGGCGATCCTCCAGAGCACCTTCTCGGTGAAGTACTGCGGGTCGTGCACGGAGGGCCAGCGGCCGAAGTCCCGGCGGTAGCGCAGGTTGCGGTAGTGGTACCAGGCGCCGTGTCGCACGCGCAGCGGAAGGGCGTCGACAGCACGGCGGTAGAGGGTGGCGGCCGAGGGGAAGCGTTGCTGGGGTGCTGCAGTCGTCGTCATGGGTTTCTCCTAGCCCAGGGGTGTCCGCCGCCGGTCGCAGCACGAGGCCCGGCCGAGACGAGAAGGGGCGGTGTGCCGTCAACCGGTTCCTGCTGTCGTTCGTGACACGGGGATCGAGGTGCTCCGACGACCGGGCCGAGCCGGGGAGGTGCGAGCGAGCCACCCGCGCCGGGAGCACCCCCGCGAGGACGACGCAGGAACTCCCCCCGCACTCGGCTCGACGACCTCGTGCTCCTCGTGGTGCGGCTCGTGCCCGACAGCGTCCTCGACGCGCGCCACCACCTCGCGCATCGAACTGCCGGTGCACCCGGCGGATCGGCCGCACAGCAGCGCAACGGCGCGTCCCTGCCCACGGGTGTCCTGCACCGCCGGCGGAGCAGCTCGCCGCGAGGCCGACCACGGCCGCGCCGCGCTCGAACCGGGTCGCCCCACCCCGCCGCCCGCGCCCCGGCGGCGGGACGGCGAACGGTGCGATCGATCACCACCTTCACCCTCCCAGCTCTCCTCGCGGCACTACGATCAGCGGGTGAGCCGCATCGTGTTCGCAAGTCACACCGCGAGAACCTCGACCTTCCGCGTGGGAAGTCACCACCTGTCGCGGGAACTGGCGCGCCAGGGCCACCTCGTCGTCCACGTGTCGACGCCCCTCTCGCCGTTGCGCTTCACGGGCTCCACCGGTTCGTCGAACCTGACCCGACGCTGGCGGGAGCACTCGATGGGTCCCTGGCAGGTGGAGGAGAACCTCGTGGACATCGTCCCCTTCACCGTCGTCCCGGTGCAGGGGAACGGTTTCCTGCCCCGTCCCGTCGTGGAGCGGGCCGTGTTCCCGGGTCTGCGCACCACGCTGTCCGCGCTGGACATGGACGATCCCGACTTCCTCGTGATCGACGAGCCGCTCTTCGCCGGCCTGGAGGACGTGCTCACCCCCCGCCGGGTCGTCTACCGCCCCACGGACCAGTACGAAGGCCGCTTCCACGGCGCCGCGCAGGCACGCCTCGTCCGCAGAGCGGACGGCGTGGTCGCCACCTCCGAGCAGGTGCTCCGAGCCCTCCCCGCCCGTGCGCGTCAGGTACCGCACCTGACGCTGCCCAACGGGGTGGACCTGGCTCACGTCGTCCGCCCCGCGAGCGGTGCCGCGCGGATCGCGGGTGCCGTCTACGTCGGCGCCATGGACGACCGCTTCGACGCTGCGTGGCTGGCTGAGGTCGCATCGCTCGCGCCGGAGGTGCCGTTCGCCCTCTACGGCCCCCGGCCACCGGGCCGGGACTGGCCCGCGAACGTCACGCTGCACGGCCCGCTCCCCTACGACGACCTGCCGGACGTGCTGGCTCGGTACCGCGTCGGTCTCATGCCCTTCCGGGACGTCGTCCAGAACCACGGGCGGAGCCCGATGAAGATGTACGAGTACCTCGCCTGCGGGTTGTTCGTGGTGTCGACCGGCGCCGTCCGGCAGGTGAGCGCGGAGGGGGCGCCGGGCGTGTGGGACGTGCCGGACGCGGCCGCGGCGGCACGACGCATCTCCGAACTGGCGACATCGGCGCAGCTGAACCAGGAGGGGGCGGACGTCGCCCAGGGCAAGGGGTGGGTGGGCATCGCCGACCGGTTGGCGGCCTTCCTGCAGTCCCTCTGAGGCTGCTGGAGGGCGTTGACCAGCCGGCTGCTGCCCACCCGCCGGGCCGGCACCGGCCCCCGCCGCGTCCTGAGCTGCCCGACCCGGGCGGTCGCACCGCCGCAGCTCGTGCGTCAGCACGCCACCCCCGCAGGCCTGGCTCGCGGCGGCACCGTCGGCCTCTCCGCTCCCCAGCGCGAACCGCCACGTGCACGTGGTGCTCGACGCCCTCGACGCCCTCGATGCCCAGGTACCCGAGCTGTCCGGGGTCGTGGGGGTAGCGCACGGAACACCTGAGCGTCCACTGCTGAACGGCGCCCTGATCACCACCGACCGCGTCCACGACCGGGCCGCGACGGTGTGACCGGTGGGTTCGTGGCGGAGGCCGTCGACGAGGTGGTGCCCGACGGGCTGCCGGCACCGCCCACGTGCTGGTCCGGCTGCACCTGGGTGCAGGTGCCGACCGCGCAGGTGGGCCGGTCGAGTGTCACCCCGGCCCCTCACCGGTGGACCGGGGGACGCGACGGATCCGAGGACCACCTGCTCACCGGTTCCGGGAACGCCTGCTGGTCGGCGCATCGGGCATCGTCGAGGGGGTTCAAGGTCGGCCGCGCCTGCGCCCGGGGTACCCGCACGTCGATCGTGCTCACGACGACGCGGTGTCGACCGCGGTGTCGACCGCCGTGTCGACCGCCGTGTTCTGGGGGAGTGCGGGGGTCGTGCCGCGCACCCCTCGTCGCGGCGTCGCCCACGGTCCCGGCCCGAGCCGCACCCGTCGGGTCGTGGGAGGCAGCCCGGCGTTCGCCCCCTGGACGTCGCCGCTCCCTCTCGGCGTCTGCCGCGGGACGACGTACCCGGAACCGCCGTCGCGCACGTCGACCACGCGGTGCTCCGACTCCCGGGGGGCGAGTTCCAGCATCACCTTCTCGTAGGCGTCGATCGTCGACTCCCAGGACAACTCGGCGGCCCGTTCCAGGGACCGCGAGTGCAGCCGGGCGATCTCGTGCGGATCGGCCGCGAGGTCGACCAGGGCACGTCGCAGGGCGTCCGCGTCCCGGGGCGGGACGACGACCCCGGCCCCCTCGGCCACGTCCCGCACGCCCGGCAACTCCGAGACGACGGGGACGAGCCCGCGCACCATGCCCTCGAGGACGACCAGCCCGAAGGCCTCCGCTCGGGTCACGGAGGGCAGGACGATGACGTCGTGCTCCTGGTAGGCGAGGTGCAGTTCCGCGTCAGGCACCCGGCCGAGGAAGCGGACGTTCTGCGCACCCCTGGATCGGACGGTCCGTTCGTGCTTCTCCAGGTCCGGCCCTGCTCCCACCAGGGTCAGCTGCAGTTCGGCGCGTCCGATGACGGCGTCGAGGAGGACGTCCACCCCCTTGTAGGGACGCATCTGCCCGACGAAGAGGACTCTCAGCGGCTGACCGGGCTCGCGCGGAGACCGCTGCACGATGCCCGGCACGGGGTCCACTCCCCAGGGGATGACCGACACGTTGCGCGCTGACGGCGCGAAGAGGCTGTCTCGGTAGAACCGTGACGTCGTCACGGTCCGATCGGCGACGTGGCTCAACCACCGGTGCACGCCGTTGTAGACGTCGGTCGCCTTGAGCATCCCCTCGATCTCGATGGCCGAGTGGTGCGTGTACACCAGCGGAACTCTCGACGAAGGACGGGAGAACCGCGTCATGAGCAGGAAGACGTCGCTGAGCGTCGGCACCGGACCGTGCAGGTTGACCACGTCGTACCCCTGCATCTTCCGGCGGATGCCGGGCCAGTGGAGCGCGAAGGAACTGAGACGGACCTCCCCGAAGACGATCCGGGGGATCTCCGTGGAGGAGACGGTGTCCACCACGTGACCACGAGCTCGAAGGCCCTCGGCGAGGCGCCCCACCGTCCGGGAGATGCCTGAAACGGTGGGCGGGGCCTCGGATGTGACGATCAGCGCGCGCATCGGCGGTGTTTCCCCTCGAGCGAGACGAAAGTTCCATCACTGGCAACGTGCGTGACTCGTGGAACCGTGCCGCGTCGGAGCGCCACCCGAGACGGCCGCGTGGGGTCACGCCCGGTACCGCTGGCCTCGATGACCCCCGGACGTGGCTCTCTGTGAGCAAACGCTAGTGATGCTCACCCGATCGGCGCAAGCATCACTACGATCAGTAGCTTTGAGTGAACCTTAGGTAGCTACTCACACCTGTGGAGGCTTCACGCCGACACGTGCGGCCCCTCGGAGCGACTCGCCGGCACCGTCGGCAGGACCGCCCGCCCCCGCGAGTCGCGACACCTCCCCCTGCTGCTGGGGGAGGTTGACGACGAGGGACCCACCACGACGACGACGTCCTGGCTCCGGCCCCTCGATCGCCATGCGAGCCACCGCCACCATGGCCTCGCGGACGATCGTGCTGCTCATCTTCGATTCCCCGTACCGCCGTTCGGTGAAGTGGATGGGAACCTCGACGACGGTGGCCCCGTCGCGCTTCGCGGCGAGCGTGGTCTGGATCTGGAAGGCGTACCCCGCAGCGTCGAGGCGATCGACGGGGAGGGAACGCAGGAGCTCGGTGCGCCACATCTTGAACCCGCCGGTGAGGTCGCGAACGCCGAGGCGGAGCAGAGCGGAGGCGTAGAGGTTCCCGCCGCGGGACAGGACGCGTCGCTCGAGCGGCCAGTCGTCGTCGACCCCACCCCCGCGCACGTACCGTGAACCGAGGACGAGGTCGGCCCCGGACTCGATCGCGGCCAGCATGGGCGCCAGAGCGCTGACGGGGTGGGACCCGTCGGCGTCCATCTGCACCACGACGTCGTGCGGGCCGTCCACCGCACGGCGGAACCCCGCGCGGTAGGCCCCTCCCAGACCGTCCTTGACCGCTCGCGTCATCAGCTGCACGCGGCCGGGGTGCTGGGCCCCGATCTCCTCCACCAGCCGCCCCGTGCCGTCGGGGGAACTGTCGTCCACGACGAGGACGTCGGGTCGGACGCTCGCCGCCAGCACGAGACCGAGCGTGCGCTCGATGTTCTCGGCTTCCTGGTAGGTGGGCAACACCACAAGAACGCGCACCGCAGCCTCCTGTGCCGGGTTCATTGCTCCGTGATCGTTTCGCCGCGAACTCTCGCCCTCGCAGATGGCGGGGCAGACGTGCACCTGTCACCAGGGGGTGCACGGACACGCTGAAGCATCGCGACCGTAGCGCACCAGCAGGTCGCTGCCTAGGGCGCGTGACGACGGGGCCGTTCGGCGGCGCGCGACCTGGGTCCGGTTCGCCGACGGCGGCACCACCACCGTGCGCTCTCCGCGGGCGGTGCGACCGGCGACGAACGCCCCTTGCCGAGGGAGCGGCGACTGACCTACTGTCTGCCGTCCGAGGGACGAAGCCCGGCCCTCACGCCCCTGATGCCGCAGTGACGCACCTTCCACTGCGTGCCGACGCGAATCGCTGGAGTTCCCGCTTCGAAGGGTTAGCCGCGTGCACCTGTCGACCAGACCACCGAGCACGACTGCGTGATGAGCCACTCCCTCACGAGCAGCACCACGGATGCTGGTCGGCCTGCCGGACGTTCCCGTGCGACCGCGGCACCGCGCTTCTCGCGCGTCGACGCCGGCCTCCTCGCGATCGTGGTCGGCGCCACCCTCGCTGTCCGTCTCCCCGGCATCCGGACCGCCTACGACGTCTACGTCGACGAGTTCGTCTACCTCCTGCAGGGCCAGAGCGTCCGGGACGGCCACGTCCCCCCGGGGACACCGAGTCAGCCGTTCCTCATCCACCCACCGGGTTTCTTCGTCTACGAGTCCTTGTGGATGCGCCTGTTCGGGGTCGACGCCGACCGCTTCGGTGCCGTGTTCGCCATGCGCGAGGCGCAGCAGGTGCTCGTGGCGCTGACAGCAGTGGGACTCTTCCTCGTGGTGCGCGAGCTCACCGGCCGCACTCCTGCGCTGATCACAGGACTCGTCTTCGCCCTGGACCCCTTCATCGCACGCCAGAACGGTCGGATCCTCCTGGAGAGCTCGACCGTGGCGTGGGCCGTCCTGGGGCTCGCGGTCCTCGTCCCGCTGATGAACCGTCGCAACGCCGTGGTGCCGGCCCCGCGGCGGTCGGCGCGGCGAGAGGTCGCGGTGGCGGCGGCCGGTGGCCTGTTGTTCGGTTGCGCGATCGCCACCAAGGACATGGCTGCCTTCATCACGGCCTTCCCCCTGGCGCTGGGCCTGCTCACCGGGTGGTTCCTCCCCCGGAAGCTGAGCGCCGTCGCGCTGGCCGCCGCCTGCGTGCCCTACGCGGTCTTCGTCGGTTTCGTCGCCTCAGCCGGTCTGCTGCCGGAGTTGTGGCGGTCGAAGACCTGGGGGTTGTCCCGGCTCGCCGGCGCGACCATCACGACCGGCTACAACGCCGACGACGCCCCCTCCATCACCTCGGTGGCGGTGCAGCAGCTGCACGACTTCGGCACGAGCTACGCCGTGATGGCCGTCGGTGCAGCGGCTTCGCTGTGGTTGCTCGTGCGGGCGCGACGGCAGTCGGAGAAGTTCGTGGCGGTGGTGGCGGTCTCCGGTTGCGGCGTGGTCGGGTACGGCGTCCTCTTCGGCACCAGCGAGGAGCACCTGTTCTACTTCGTCGTCGTACCCGTCCTGGTACCGCTCGCCGTCGCGGCCACCGACCTGGTCCGGCGGGCACGGCGGGGGAACCCCAGGACGTCGATCGCCGTCGTCGGGGCGGTCCTCGCGGTGGCCCTGGTCTTCGACACGTTCTCGTGGGCACGGCTGCGTGCCACGCCTGACGACGGTCAGGTGCAGGCGTACGAGTGGCTGACGCACAACGCCCCGCCCGGGTCGAAGGTCGTGTGGATCGCGGGCCAGACGAAGTACGTGTTCCGCGGCACCGACTACTCGACGATCCCCCTGAGGGACCCCGCGCAGATGGCGGCACAGGCTCCCTTCTACCTCCTAATCCTGCAGAAGGAGGTCGAGCAGCGGTACTCCTACGCCTCGCCCCGGGACGTGCAGTGGTACGTCTCGCGCTCCGACCTCGTCTTCCAGCAGCGCGGCGCGACGTACGGCGACGTCTCGGTCTACCGAGTGCACGACCCCTCGACCTGGTGACGCACGAGAAGGAGGGGACGCGTCCAGCGGCGGTGGACGCCACCGCGGCGCGCCCGCCGCAGGACGGGAAGGGCCGTGAGCGCGGCGGCTGGGCGGCTCGACACCGGGCCACCGAGCTGCCGGCACCCCGCGGAGCACCCCTCCCCGGCCGAGGTCGCAGCGCGCCCGGCGTCGTGCTGGACGAGGGAGGGCCCGGTGCTCCGGTGACGGCCGCACGGGTCGACGTCGCCCCGACGACCGCAGCGGCCGCCCCCCGGGCCGGGGGGCTGTCGCTGCGCACCGGTCGACGGGCGCCGCGCAGCACCGGTGCGCACGCGTCCGGGCTGCTCACGGTCGCCAACGTGGCGATCGGCGTCCTGAACTACCTGTACTCGCTGTCGCTGACGCACCTCATGCCCGCCGCGCAGTACACCGTCTTCGCGGCGGTGCTCTCCGTCCTCATCATCCAGGGCACCATCGGCTCGGCGGGAGTCCCGTGGGTGCTCGCCCGGGATCTCGCCCTGCGCGGCGACGACCCCTCCGCCGCGCGCCGGAGCGTCACGTTCGCCTTTTGGCTGAACCTGTGGTCGGGAGCTCTGCTGGCCGGCCTCGTGGCCCTGGTCTGCGCCTCCTTCGCCTCCAGCGGCGCTGTCGTCGTCACGAGCCTCACGGCCTTCCTGCTCGCGGTGTCGTCGACCGGGGCGGGGTGGCTGCAGGGACACCGTCGAACGAACCTCATCGCCGTGCTCAAGCTGAGCGAGGTCGTCGTCAAGGTGGTGACCGGCATCCTCCTGGCTCGAGCGACGTCCGGTTCGGCCGCGATGGTCCTGCTCGCCTCCCTGCTCGGGTGCCTGGTCCTCTTCGCCTCCTTCCCGTCCTTCGCCCGCTCGATCGGCCGACCCACGTCGGTGGCGCACACCGCCGACCTGTGGGTGAGCGCAGCGCGGATCGGTGGGTTGCAGATCGGCGTCGCGGTGATCGGCGCGGCGGACAGCCTCGTGGTGACGATGGTCAGCGCGGCAGCCAGTGACACCGCCGCCTACCAGGCGGCCTCGACCCTGGGCAGGGTGCCTCTCTTCGTGAGCACCGCCGTCTCCACCGCCGTCTTCCCGCTGCTCGTGCGCGAGAACTCCGCGAAGGCCAGGAGCAGGGCCCTCATCAGCTACCTGCTGGTCTCGTGCTTCGGCTGGGTGGTCCTCGTCACCGTTCCACCGGCGGTGCTCGGAGCTCTCTTCCCGAGCGAGTTCTCGACGCTGCGGAACTGGCTGGCGTTCACGGCCCCCCTGGGTGTCCTCGCCGGCCTCCTGAACCTCGTCTCGACCTTCGAGCAGGCCCGCGTGGACAGCTGGCACCCCCACCTGGTCCTGGGTGGAGCCGCCCTCCTGTACGTCTCCGCCATCTCCCTCGCCGGCCACTTCGGGGGCCTCACCGCCTTCGCCGTGGCGACGCTCGCGGGGGCGGTCGTCGCGGTCGGAGCGGTCGTGCTCCTGCCCTCTCAACGTTCGGTGCCGGTCGAGCTGGTGGCGGCGCTGCACCCGTGGGTCTACGTCGTCGCGGCAGTCGTCGTCGGGGCTCTCGTGTTCGCGCCGGGACCGGTCTGGTGGCTCGTGGTGACGGCGCTGGCGGGGGCGACCGTCGCCTGCGTGGCCTTCCCCGAGTTCCAGGGTCTGCTCCCTCAGTGCTGGCAGGCGGTCCTCGCCCGAGTCGTCCGCGAGAAGAGGGGCCGGCACCGCCGCTGACCGAGCCGGTACGCGTTCACCCCGCCCGCTCGGTCGCCCTCAGCGGGCCGGCACCGACGGTCGACGCCGACCAGCGCGGCGAAGCTGCTGCAGGAGGTTCGACGCCGCCGTGTCCCAGCGGTACCCGGCAGCGTTGGACCGGCCGGCCGACACCAGCGAGCGGCGCAACTCGTCGTCGGCGTACGGACCGCTCAGCCGTCGGACCTGCTGCGCCCACGCCGCTGCATCACCCGGCGCGGCGAACAGCGCTGCCTCCGCGCCCACCTCGCGGAAGACGGGGATGTCGCTGGCGACGACAGGGGTGCCGGCGGCCATCGCCTCCAGCATCGGCAGACCGAAACCCTCCACCAACGACGGGTACACCAGGGCGTCGGCCGTCGCGTACAGGCCGGGCAGGTGCTCCTCGGGGACGAAGGGCACGTGGTGCACTCGTCCAGCCACACCCAGGCGGTCGATCACACCCGGTACCTCGTCCGGCAGTCGTGCGTCCACGTTGCCCACCATGACCAGGTGGACGTCAGGAGGCAGCATCGGCAGGGCGCGCACCACCGTGGCCACGTCCTTGTGGGGTCGACGCGCGCCGACGGTGAGCACGAACCGCTCGGGAAGCCCGAGGTCGGCCCGGGCGGTGGCGTCCAGGGGACGAGCCCGGGCGAACTCCTCGGCGACGCCGTTGTGGACGACGCGGTCCAGGGAGACCGGCACGCGGTAGGTCGACCGCAGGGCTTCCGCGGAGGCGCGACTGACCGTGAACACCTCGCTGGTCCTGACCACCGCGGCCGTCAGCGCCATGTAGGGCAGCCGCACACCTGCCGGCGCGAACCGGCGGTCCGCTTCGAGGATGCAGTCGTGCACCAGCACGGCGCGACGCCCGCGCCCCACGAGAGGGGCACCCACGTGGTACGGGTGGAAGACCAGGTCGACACCGGCTGCCCGGGCGGCCCGCCACCACGCCGGAGTCTGCCGCGGCGAGTCCATGCTGAGGTCGAACCGCCGGAGTTCGACGGACGGGAAGGCGGCGAAGCGCTCGACGTCGAAACGCTGCGAACGCTCACCCGAGTGGAACAGCACGAGTTCCAGGTCCGGTTCACGGACCAGTCGCTGGAGGAGCTGGTCGAGGACTCTGCCGATGCCGTGGTACTTGTCAGTCAGGACGCGAGCGTCCACGCCCACTCGCAGGAGCGAACTCGAGGCCGACGTCTGCACCACCGCATCGTAACCGGGGGGTGGAGGCGCCGGAAGAGTGAACTCTCCCGTCGAACCGGGGTGAGGTGCGCAGCCACTCACCGCCGCGACCGAGGAACAGGGAACCTCTCGCGGGTTCGACACCGCCCGAGGTGGACACCCCCGACCGCCCCCACTCACGACGCGTCGGAGTTCGCCCTGACCTCGCCCCCGACCCGGTCGGCCCGGCGTCCGCCGGTGGCGGCCGTGGTTCCTCCCGGACCCCGCGAGCGGCGACGGTCCGGGACGTCCTCCTGCAGCAGGCCGGGGAAGGGTTCCGTCGTGGCGTCGTCCGCGCAGGTCCCGGCTCGACCCGTCGGCCCGCCCCGGCGGGCGACGCCCGGCCCGCGACCCGTGGGGCCCTCCGAGACGCCCTCGGCGGCCAGATCCCGCACGAGCGGTGATCGTCTCGTCCCGAGCTGCCGGGCACGTCCGCTCGGAGCAGGTGGACCGTCGCGCGGCGGTCTGCTCCGGGATCACGCCCGCGTCGCGGGCGACACCCCGACGTCGTCCCGGTGCTCGCGGGACGTGGGTTCGAGCACGGCACCGCCCGCCCGGAGGCGAACCGGCAGGCCCTGAGCCGGCGGGGGACCGTCACGGACGAGGCTCCAGCGGACGCCCACGGAGAAGATGCCTGTCAAGGAGCTGCTCCGAGCCGCCGATGACACGGGAAGTTGACCCCCCCAACTTGGAGTCCCCCCGTGAATCATCGTCGAACTCTCGCTCAGCGTTACACCGCCTCCCTCCGTGGGACGACCCGGCACCTCAAGCGCGCACGCAGTGTGATGGCCGTCTCAGCGCTCACGGCACTCACCGTCCTCGTCGGCGTACCGTCCGCTCAGGCGGACAGCACGCCGCCGGCCTTCGGGACGATCATGACGTCGCCCGACCGGGCCGCGCAGGAGTTCGCCGGTGGGATGCGCACTGCGATGGTCGAGTTGTCCTGGAGGAGCTACGAGCCTCGTCCGGGAGAGTTCAACACCAACTACATCTCCTACAAGAAGGGTGAAGTGCGCAAGCTGCGCGAGGCGGGCCTGAAGGTCAGCCTGGGGCTGGGTACGCACTACGCCCCGGACTGGGTGAAGGCCATGCCCAACAGCGCCCTGGTCGATCAGTACGGGACCAAGTCGTCGTCCGTCAACCTCGTCTTCAACCGCAAGCTGCGCGATGCCGCGAACGTCTACATGAACCGGGTGGACGCTGACCTGGGCTTCGAGAACTTCTACGGTCTGCGGGTCACCTCGGGTGGCAAGTCCGAACTCGTGTACCCGGGCACCGGCAGCTACTACGCCTTCGACGTCAACGCGCAGGGCGGCGCCGACCTGCCGGCGACCATGGCGCGCAACCCGCTGCCCGGCTGGAAGCCCGGCACGACCGGCACCGACCCCGCCCAGGTCCTCAAGTGGAAGAACTGGTACATCGGTGGGCTCGTCGACGTCGCTCGCTGGCAGATGAACCGAGCCGCCTCCCTCGGGTTCCGGGGGCACTACCAGCTGCTCATGCCGGGTTATGGCGCGCGCCCGTCCGCTGTGACCGGGGCGGTCAGCAAGGCGCTGCCCGACGGGATCGTCGGTGTCGGTGCGGCGTGGACCGAGATCGCCGCAGCGTTCAAGGGACGTGGTGACGTGACCCTGTACGCCACCGGGGTGGCGGACAACTCCGGGGGCAACGGGATCTGCCAGTCGACCGACGCGTCCGTGGCGCTCGCCGCCCAGGAAACCGCCTACTGGTCGTCCGCGCGCTGGCTCACCCGCATCGCGCGGGAGAACGGGTTGAAGGTGTCCGGCGAGAACCCCGGGTACAACATGCCCGAGAAGCTGAACGCCCAGTACGTCAACACGTCGTCGACGGGGATGATGAGCGTGGCCGTCTCCATGGCGAAGTCGTGCGACTTCGAAACCTTCTACTGGGCGCACGACAGCCGGCTCTTCGACGGGACCGTGTCGTTCAGCACCTACTCGTCCCGGGTCAAGGCTGTCGGGGGCCAGAACGCCACCTTGGCGTGGCCGTCGGTGCCCTGACGCATCGGCGCTGCTCCGGGACGCCGCGGTGGACGACAGCGGCGTCGACGGAGTGATCGGCGGTGCCCCTGGCGGTCGCGCACCACGGCGACCGCCAGCGGGCCCGCACCTCCCGGGGAGGTGAACACCTACCCTGGGACGGTGTCGACGCAACAGCCCGCTCGTGCGGGCCTGCACGCTGTCGTGCGGCGGTTCGCCCCGGTGGCCGTGCTGGCGATGCTCGTGGGCTGCACCTCCGCGGAGGAGCCGAACCCACCGGGGGAACCCCTCGTCTTCGGGACGCTCCTGTCCATGCCCGAGCGCTTCAGCGAGGAGGCGCGCGCCGGCATCCGCGGCGCCATGCTGGAGCTCTCCTGGCGCGAGGCCGAACCGGCGGACGGTGAGTACGACGAGCAGTACCTGGACGACTTCGCCCAGACGGTCGTCGACGCCCGCGCCGCCGGCCGCACCGTGACGCTGGGCCTGGGACTGCACTACACGCCGGACTGGGTGGGCGACCTGCAGGGGGCGCGCTTCGTCAACGCCGCCGGTGAGCGCTCGGAAGGCACCAACTTCGTCTTCAGCGCGGCGGTCCGGCAGGCCGCCGAAGGGTACGTCCGGCGCGTCGCGAGCGCCGTGGAACTGTCCTCCATCGCGGCCGTGCGCCTGACGTCGGGAGGTGAGCCCGAGGTCCTCTACCCCGGCGGCGGCAGCTACTGGGCCTTCGACGGCAACGCGCTCGGCGGCAGCGGTCTCCCCGAGTCCCTGCGACCCAACCCCTTCCCGTGGTGGAGGCCCGGGACGGGCAGTCGCCTGACGTCCGAGCAGGCCCGCACCTGGGTCGACTGGTACGTCGGTGGACTCGTCGACGTGGTGCGCTGGCAGCGCCGGCTGCTCACCGAGCTGCGCTTCACCGGTGACGTCCAGATCCTGACGCCGGGGTCCGGGGTGCGTCCGAGCCGGCTCGAGGAGGCGTTCCGGTCGAACCTCGCCGACGACCTGCTCGGGACCGGGGCCGTGTGGCAACTCCTGTACGCCGGAGTCCTCGCCGACGAGCACACCGTGGCCTTCATCACGTCGGTGGCGGACTCCTCCGGGAGGAACGACGAGTGCGCGCCGGGGGACGTGGCCGTGCCGCTCACGGACGCGCGCACCGACGGTTGGTCGTCGACCCGGTGGATCACCCGTGTGGCCGCCGAGCACCACCTGCGCGTCAGCGGGGAGAACCCCGGGTACGGGCTGCCGAGGAGGCTGGAGCGTTCCTACCGCGACGGGGAGATGATGAGCGCCGCCTTCCGGCAGGTGACGTCGTGCGGTCTGGAGGGTTTGCACTGGGCCCACGACGCGCAGTTGTGGAACGGCACCGCTGACTGGGAGCAGTACGTCGCCCTGGTGCGCGAAGCTCAGCGGAAGCACCTGAGCGGCGATCGCGGCTGACGCTCCGGGGCGGCGGCCACCGCACCGTCCGCTGGGCGCGTCGGGGAGCACGTCGACGTGCAGCCCGACGTGGACCTCGCAGGTCGGGTCACGGAGTTCGGGGACGTCCCCGCGCCGGACCCGGCCGACCCCCACCCCGACGGGTCGGGGCCTCACCGCCACCCGGTGCGTGGCCTGCGCCCGTGGTCACCGGTGACCCGGTCGTGCAGCAGCAGCCGGGGCCCCGCGGGCGGCGAGCGCAGGCAGGTGCCCTCGTCCGGGGGTGACCGGGACGAGCTGGCCGGCGCCTGGCCGAGGAGGACACCTCCACCGGCCAGGCGAGGACCGTCCGTGGTCGTCAGCCGGGTGGCACCTGGTCAGACGTCGAACCGCGACGCGGCCCGGATCTTGTTCGTGACGTCGAGCGCGGCGACCTTGTAGGCCTCGCTGAGCGTCGGGTAGTTGAAGACGGTGTCGACGAGGTGGTCGACGGTGCCGCCGCACGTCATGACGGCCTGCCCGACGTGGACGAGCTCGGTCGCCGAGGTCCCCACGACGTGCACGCCGAGCAGCTTGCGGTCCTCGGTGGACACGAGCAGCTTCAGCTTGCCGTGGGAGTCGCCGACGATGGCGCCGCGGGCCAGCTCGCGGTAGCGGGCGACCCCGACCTCGTAGGGGACGGCGGCGCGGGTCAGCTCGTCCTCGGTGTGGCCGCAGTAGCTGATCTCGGGCACGGAGTAGATCCCGATGGGCTGCAGCTCGATGAGGGAGTTCACCTGCTCGCCGAAGGCGTGGTAGGCCGCCAGGCGGCCCTGCTCCATCGACGTGGAGGCCAGCGCGGGGAAGCCGATGACGTCGCCGACGGCGTAGATGTGCTCGACCTCGGTGCGGAACTGCTTGTCGACGACGAGGCGGCCGCGCTTGTCGGCCTCCAGCCCGGCCGCGGCCAGGTCGAGGGTATCGGTCGCGCCCTGGCGACCGGCGGAGTACAGCACGGTGTCGGCGGGGATGCGCTTGCCGGAGGCGAGGGTGGTCATGGTGCCCTGCTCGTCGGCCTGGACCTTGACGACGGACTCCCCGAGGCGGAACGCGACGCGCAGGTCGCGCAGCTCGGCCTTGAGCGCCTCGACGATCTCGGAGTCGCAGAAGTCGAGGAAGGCGGGCCGCGACTCCACGACGGTGACCCGGGTCCCGAGGGCGGCGAACATCGAGGCGTACTCGATGCCGATGACCCCGGCGCCCACGACGACGAGGGTCTGCGGGATCTCGGTGAGCTGCAGGACGCCGTCGGAGTCGACGACGCGGTCGCTGCCGAAGTCGACGTCGGCCGGGCGGGCGGGGCGCGTGCCGACGGCGATGACGAACTTGTCGGCGGTCAGGTGCCGCGCGGGCAGGCCGGGGGCCTCGACGACGACGCTGTGCGGGCCGGTGAAGCGGGCCATGCCGTCGTGCAGGTCGACGCGGTTGCGCGAGAGCTGGTCGCGCACGACCTCGGCCTCGCGGCGCATCACGTGGGTGGTGCGGGCCGACAGGTCGGCCATGGTGATGTCGTCCTTGACGCGGAAGTTGGCGCCGTAGACGTCGCGCACGCCCATGCCGGTCAGGTGGACGACGGCTTCGCGCAGCGTCTTGGACGGGATCGTCCCCGTGTTGACGCAGACACCGCCCATCATCGACCCGCCGTCGACGAGGGCGGCCTTCTTGCCGAGCTTGGCCGCGGCGATGGCCGCCTTCTGGCCGCCGGGACCGGAGCCGAGGACCAGGAGGTCGTAGTGGTCGCGCATACCCACCACTATCGGCACGCGGGGCCCCGAACTCCACCGATGTCACGAGAACGAAACACGGCGGGTCCCCGTCGGGCCGGTGACCGGGCCGGGGGCCGGGGTCCCTCAGCGGCCCCGCCCGACCCGCCACCCCGGCTGCGAACGTTCCCAGAAAGGTGCCCCCCGGACCTTCCCCCGGTCGCCCGCCGTGGCCTAGCGTTGCCCCCGGCAAGCGACCCGATGAAGCGTCCGGAGGAACCGCCCCGTGCCTGCTGCGACCCCACCCCTCAACGTGGCCGTGCTCGGCTGCTGGCACGTCCACGCCAAGGACTACGCCCGCTCCGCCGCGGCCCACCCCGGCACCACCCTCGTCGCCGTCTGGGACCGCGACCCCGAGCTGGGCCGCCCCCTGGCGCAGGAGTTCGGGGTCGAGCACACCGACGACCTCGACGCCCTGCTCGCCCGCGACGACGTCCACGCCGTCACCGTCACGACCGAGACCACCGCGCACACCGAGGTCATCTCCGCCGCGCTCGCGGCCGGCAAGCACGTGTTCACCGAGAAGCTCCTCGCGCCGACCGTCGAGGAGTGCGAGCGCCTGATCGCCCTGGCCGCCGACGCCGGGCTGGCGCTGGTCGTCTCGCTGCCGAGGCTCTACCACGGGTACGCGCTGGCGGTCCACGAGGTCCTCGAGTCCGGCAGCCTGGGCCCGCTGACCTACGCCCGCGTCCGGCTGTCCCACGACGGCGCCGTCCACGGCCGCGACCACGGCGAGGGCGGCTGGCTGCCCGACCGGTTCTTCGACCCCGTCCCCAGCGTCGGCGGCGCCCTCACCGACCTCGGCTGCCACCCCGTCTACCTGACCCAGTGGTTCCTCGGCGCCGACCCGCGGACGGTCCGCGCGGTCTACGCCTCGCTCACCCCCCGCGCCGTCGAGGACCACGCCGTCGTCACCGTCGGGTACGACGACGGCCGGATCGGCGTCATCGAGGCGGGTTTCGTCAGCAACGACGCCTTCACGATCGACGTCCACGGCACCGAGGGGTCGATCCACTACACCGACCAGGACGCCCGGCTGTGGCGCCGCTGGCCCGACGGGAAGGTCGAGGACCTCGAGGTGCCGGCCGACGCCCCCGACGCGTTCGGGCAGTGGGTCGGGCACGCCGTGGACGGCACCCGCGCGATCGACAACCTCGAACGCGCCGTCGAACTCACCCGCCTCGTCGTGCGGGCCAACACCGCTGCAGGAGGATCGAAGTGACCAGGACCGTCAACGGCACCGTCAGGGTCGGGCTCATCGGCGGCGGCGGGATCACCCGCGCGCACGTCCGGGGTTACCTCGCCCACGCCGAGAAGATCGCGGTGGCCGCCGTCGCGGACGTCGTGGAGGAGGCCGCGAACACCCGCGCCGCCGAGCTCGGCGCGAAACCCTTCACCGACTACCGCGAGATGCTGGCGAGCGCCGACGTCGACGCCGTCGACATCTGCCTGCCGCACCACCTGCACGCCGACGCGATCGTCGCCGCCGCCGAGGCCGGCAAGCACGTGCTGTGCGAGAAACCCCTGTGCCTGACGGCCGAGGAGGCCCGCCGCGTCGCCGAGGCGGTCCGCGCGAACGACGTGACCCTCATGTGCGCGCACAACCAGTTGTTCTTCCCCTCGGTGGCCAAGGCCAGGGAACTGCTGGACGCCGGGCTGCTCGGCACGGTCTACGAGGTCCGCACGACCGACAGCTTCCACAACGACTTCGACCCCGAGAACATGGGGTGGCGGGCCAGTGCCAAGACCAGCGGCGGCGGTGAGCTCATCGACACCGGCTACCACCCGACGTACCTGCTGCTGCACCTGGCGGACGCGCAGCCCACGGAGGCGACGGCCTTCCTGTCCACGCACCGGCTGAAGTTCATGGAGGGCGAGGACTCCGCGCAGGTCCTCGTCCGCTTCGCCAACGGCGTCGTCGGGCAGATGGTCACGAGCTGGGCGTACGACCCGGCGCCGGGCACCGAGAAGTTCTCCGTCGTCGGGGAGCTGGGCTCCCTGACGGGCACGGCGGACTCGGTGACCTACCAGCTGCGCAGCGGTGAGGAGGAGACGTTCACCTTCCCCGCCACCGACGCGTTCGTCGACGAGATCGGCGCGTTCGCGGACTGCCTGCGCGAGGGCACCCGGCCGCTGCACACCGAGGTCGAGGGCATCGCCGTCCTCGGCGTCCTGCTCGCGGCCTACGAGGGGGCGCGCACCGGCACGGTGGCGAAGGTGCTCTCGATCTGATCCCGGTCCCACCGGCCCCGTCGGGGTCGGTGGTCCCCCGTGGTGGACGAACGGTTGCCTGCGAGGGCCCACGAGATGCTCCCCGGGGCCCTGCCCGTCGTGGACGGCCGGCTGAGGCCCTCGGAGGCCCGGGGGAGGGGTGTGATGGGCCGCTCCCCGGACACGGCGCCCAGCAGCGCCCCAGGCGCGGGACCGGTCGCCGAGCAGCTGGGGCAGGACCAGGGCGCTGCCGCGCTCGGCCAGGCGGTCGGTGGAGCCGCGCGCCCGGTCGGCCGCGGCCGCCGACCCCGAGGCCGTGACGTGCGCCGGCCGGGTCCGGCCCAGGTCCAGCAGGTGGTCGGCGACCAGGCGTCCCGCGCCGGCGCCGTCGGTGGAGGACCAGGGGTCGGCGGGGTCGGCGGACAGGGCGTGGGCGTGCACGGCCGGGACCTGCAGCCCGGCGGTCAGGGGCTGCGGGGGCTGCTCGGGGCCGTCGCCGACGACGGGCAGACCCTCGGTGCGCCGCGAGCGCAGCCGGCGGGTGGTCTCCGGCAGCGCCTCGGGGTGGCCCTCGGCGTCGTGGTGCAGCACGGCGGTGCCGGCGGCCGGCTGGGTGAGGACCCCCACGGTGCGGCTGACGCCCTGCTCGGGGAGCCGGCCCGGGCGTCGGGGACGAGGTCCGGCTCCTGGGCCGCGGCGAGGACGCGGGCACGGGTGTCCGACGGGACCCGGCCACCACCCCGACTCGCCGACCAGCCCCGCCGCCCGGCCCCCGTCGCCCGGTGGCTCGTCCTCCGCGGCGACCGCGCTCGCCCGCACCCGGGGGCGGGGCGGCGCGCGGACTCCCGGCCGCGGCCCTCACCCCCGGCGCTGAGCGCCGACCCCCGGACCCGGGTGGGCGGGTCGGCGGGGCCCGTCCGGTCTGGGAGAATCCTCCCGTGACCGAGCCGACGACCCTGGCCGACCTCCCGCTGCGCGAGGACCTGCGCGACGAGCACCCCTACGGCGCGCCCCAGCTCGACGTCCCCGTCGTCCTCAACGTCAACGAGAACCCCTACCCGGTCGCCCCGCAGATCGTCGCCGACATCGCCGCGGCGGTCGCGCAGGCCGCCGCCGGGCTGAACCGGTACCCCGACCGCGAGTTCCTCGACCTGCGCGCCGACCTCGCGGCCTTCCTGCGCACCGAGTCCGGCGCCGACCTGGCCCCCGAGCAGGTCTGGGCGGCCAACGGGTCCAACGAGGTGATGCTGCACGTGCTGCAGGCCTTCGGCGGCCCGGGCCGCACCGCGCTGAGCTTCGCCCCGACGTACTCGATGTACCCCGAGTACGCACGCGACACCCTCACGACGTGGGTCACCGGCCACCGGGAGACCGACTTCACGATCGACCTCGACCACGCCCGCGAGCAGATCCGCCTGCACCGGCCGTCGGTGGTCCTGCTGACCAGCCCGAACAACCCGACGGGGACCGCGCTGCCGCTCGCGACGGTCGAAGCCGTCCTGGAGGCCGCGGGGAACGCGGTGGTGGTCGTCGACGAGGCGTACGGGGAGTTCCGCCGCACGGGCACCCCCAGCGCCCTGGAGCTGCTGCCCCGGTACGGCAACCTCGCCGTCAGCCGCACCATGAGCAAGGCGTTCTCCCTCGCCGGCGCGCGCGTGGGGTACCTCGCGGCGTCGACGGCCTTCGTCGACGCGCTGCGCATCGTGCGGCTGCCCTACCACCTCTCGGCCGTCACCCAGGCCACCGCCCGGGCTGCGCTGAAGCACTCCGCGACGCTGCTCTCGACGGTCGACGAACTGCGCACCCGCCGCGACGAGACCGTCGTGTGGCTGCGCGGCAACGGGTTCGAGGTGGCCGAGTCGGACGCGAACTTCGTCCTGTTCGGGCGCTTCGAGGACCGGCACGCCGTCTGGCAGGGTCTGCTGGACCGCGGGGTCCTCATCCGCGAGACCGGCCCGGCCGGCTGGTTGCGGGTCACGGTCGGCACGGCCGACGAGATGCAGCAGTTCCGTACCGCACTCCAGGAAGTGGTGGGTCAGCAGTGAGCCGTACCGCGCGGATCGAGCGCAGCACCAGCGAGTCCAGCGTCCTCGTCGAACTCGACCTCGACGGGTCCGGGACGACGCGGATCGACACGAGCGTGCCGTTCTACGACCACATGCTCACGGCGCTGGGCAAGCACTCCCTCATGGACCTCACCGTCCGCGCCAGCGGCGACACCCACATCGACGTCCACCACACCGTCGAGGACACCGCGATCGTCCTGGGCCAGGCGTTCCGGCAGGCGCTGGGCGACAAGTCCGGCATCCGCCGCTTCGCCGACGCGACCGTACCCCTGGACGAGGCGCTGGCCCACGTCGTCGTCGACGTCTCCGGCCGCCCCTACTGCGTGCACGAGGGCGAACCGGCCGGCCAGGAGTTCCACCTCATCGGCGGCCACTTCACGGGGTCGCTGACCCGGCACGTGCTGGAGAGCTTCGCCTTCCACGCCCAGATCTGCCTGCACGTGCGCGTGCTCGCCGGCCGCGACCCGCACCACGTCGTCGAGGCCCAGTTCAAGGCCCTGGCCCGCGCCCTGCGCTACGCCGTCGAGCCCGACCCCCGCGTGCAGGGGATCCCCTCCACCAAGGGTGCGCTGTGACGCGCGTCGTCGTCCTGGACTACGGGTTCGGCAACGTCCGCTCGGCCGTGCGCGCCCTCGAGCGCGTCGGCGCCGACGTCGAGCTGACCTCCGACCGCAGGACGGCCCTGGAGGCCGACGGCCTCCTGGTGCCGGGGGTCGGGGCGTTCGCGGCCGTCAACGCCGGGCTGAAGGCCGTCGGCGGGGACACCATCGTCGACCGGCGCCTGGCCGGCGGCCGTCCCGTGCTGGGGATCTGCGTGGGCCTGCAGGTGATGTTCGAGACCTCCACCGAACCGGGCGAGGGCCTGCCCGACGGGCTGGGCCAGTGGCCCGGGACCGTCGAGCGCCTGCCCGCCGAGGTGGTCCCGCACACGGGCTGGTCGAAGGTCCAGCCCCCGGCCGGTTCGCAGCTGTTCGCCGGCGTCGAGGACGAACGGTTCTACTTCGTGCACTCCTACGCGGTGCAGCGCTTCGAGATGGTCGACACCACCGACGGCCGGGTCCCGCTGCCGCAGGTCACCTGGGCCCACCACGGCACCCGCTTCGTCGCGGCCGTCGAGAACGGGGCGCTGACGGCCACCCAGTTCCACCCGGAGAAGTCCGGGGACGCCGGGGCCCAGCTGCTGCGGAACTGGGTCGACACCCTGGGCTGAGCCCGGTCGGGGGGCGGGGCGGACCCTCGTAGACTCGCCCCCCGTGACCAGCGAGAACACCACCCCCACCCGGCGGCTCGAGCTCCTGCCCGCCGTCGACGTCGCCGACGGCCAGGCCGTCCGCCTCGTCCAGGGCGAGGCCGGCAGCGAGACCTTCTACGGCGCACCGCTCGAGGCGGCCCTCGCCTGGCAGGAGGCCGGCGCCGAGTGGGTGCACCTCGTCGACCTCGACGCCGCCTTCGGGCGCGGCTCGAACCGCGAGCTGCTCGCCGAGGTCGTCGGTCGCCTCGACGTCGCCGTGGAGCTGTCGGGGGGCATCCGGGACGACGCCTCCCTCGAGGCGGCGCTGGCGACCGGCTGCCGCCGGGTGAACCTGGGCACGGCCGCGCTGGAGGACCCGGACTGGACGCGCGCGGCCATCGCCCGGCACGGCGACCGCATCGCCGTGGGCCTGGACGTGCGCGGCACGACGCTGGCCGCGCGCGGCTGGACCCGCGAGGGCGGTGACCTGTGGGAGGTCCTGGCCCGCCTCGACGCCGACGGCTGCTCGCGGTACGTCGTCACCGACGTCACCAAGGACGGCACGCTGCGCGGCCCCAACGTCGAGCTGCTGCGCGAGGTCACCTCCCGCACGCAGGCGCCCGTGGTGGCCTCCGGCGGCATCTCCAGCCTGGAGGACCTGCGGGTGCTGCGCGAGCTGGTCGACGCCGGCGTCGAGGGCGCCATCGTGGGCAAGGCGCTGTACGCGGGGGCCTTCACGCTGCCGCAGGCGCTCGACGTGGCCGGCCGGCCCTGACCGCCGACCCCCGGCGCACGGACTCCGCCGGCGTCCCGTGGGCCGGCCGCACGCTGGAGCCCAACGCCTTCGCCCACGACGACGGGTCCCGCCCGGCGGCGCTGGAGCAGGCACTGCGCGCGTGGGCCGCGACGGGGGAGGACCTGCTGGCCCGGGTCCACGCCGAGCGCGCCGTCGTCGCGGCGCTGGCGGGGGGCCGGGTGTTCGCCCCCGTCGTGGCCGAGCTCGGTGAGCTCGACGCGCACGGCGGCGACAAGAGCGCCGACATGGCGCTGGCGCTGCTGACCCAGCCCGACGGCCGGCGCGGCCTGCCGCTGTTCACCGACCTGGCGGCCCTGACGGCGTGGCGCGCCGACGCCCGCCCGGTGCCGGTCCCGGCCGAGCAGGCCGCGCTGTCGGGTGTGCAGGAGGAGTGCGACGTGCTCGTCCTGGACCCGGCCGGCCCGGTGCGCTTCGTGGTGCGCCGCAGCGCCTTCTGGGCCCTGGCGCGCGGTCTGGCGTGGATCCCCGCGGCCCTGGACGCGACGGTCGCCGCGGCCGTCGCGGACGCGGTGGCCGACCTGCCGGTCGTGCGGGGCACCCGCTGCGAACCCGGCCGCGGTGCCGAGCTGCGGGTCGTCCTGGGGGTCGTCCCCGGCCTGGACCGGGCCGGGCTGGACGACCTGCTGCGGGTCGTGGGGGAGCGGCTGGCCGGCGGCCTCGTCGCCGAGCGCGCCGAGTCCCTGGAGTTCCAGGTCCTGCCGGCCTGAGCGGTCCCCCCGCGCACCGGTGCGCGGGGGGACCGCTGCCCCCGGGTGGGCCCGGGGGCGGGTTCAGGAGGCGACGGGCGTGTCCGGGCCGTCGGCCGGGGCGTCCGCGGCCTCCTGCGCGCTCGCGTCGGCGGCGACGGTCTGCTCGCGCGCCTTGATCGTCGTGTAGGCGCCGAACCCGGCGGCGGCCAGGGCCAGCACGGTCGTCCAGCGCTTGTTCAGGACGTGGCCGGTGGCCTCGTCGAGGCTGATCCGCCCCGGCCCGCCGACGGCCAGCGCCGCCGAGGACAGCCCCAGGACCGCGGGCAGCTCCAGCCCGCCGTCCGTCGCGAAGAACCCGTTCGGCTTGTGCACGAACGAGGCCGCCGTCATGGCGGCCGCGGCCAGCGCACCGCCGACCGGGGTGGCCAGCCCGAGCGCGAGCAGCGCGCCGCCACCGGCCTCGGAGGCGCCGGCCAGGACGGCGTTGCGCTTGCCGGGGCGGAAGCCCATGGCGTGCATGGCACCGGCGGTGCCTTCGAGGCCGCCGCCGCCGAAGGCGCCGAACAGCTTCTGCGCGCCGTGCGCCATGAGCGTGCCGCCGATGCCGAGGCGCAGGGCCAGCAGGCCGAGGTCGTTGTTCGCCACGAGGGTCCTCCAGTGCGTGCGGGTGCTTGCGAGTTCAAAGGTGCGGGGTCATTCGACCACCCCGGGCCCCTGCCCGGTGCGGCGGGGCGCGAAACCCGCGGGCGGGGCGGGTGCGGCGGCTGCCAGAGTGCTGGGGTGTCCTCCGCTCCACCCCGCCCCGCTCCGCCCCGCGCCCCCCGCCTCGCCCGCGCCGTCGGCCCCTACCGCGACGTCCTGGCCGTGCGCGGCGTCGTCGTCCTCGAGCTCGTCGGCTCCCTGGGGCGGGTGCCGGCCTTCATGGCCGGGATCGTCTGCGTCCTGCACGTCGTGCAGCACCTGGACCGGGGGTACGGCGCGGCCGGCCTGGTCGGGGCGGTCGCCACCGTCGGCACGGCCGTCAGCTCCCCGTGGCGCGGGTGGGTCGTGGACCGCTACGGGCTGCGCCGGGCCCTGGTGCCCTCGATCGCCGCGCAGGCCGTCTGCTGGTCGGTCGCGCCCTTCGTGCCCTACGCGGGCCTGCTCGTGACGGCCTTCGTGGCGGGGACGCTGGGGCCGCCCGTCTTCACCGTCGTGCGCCAGTCGCTGGCCGTCGTGGTCCCGGCCGAGCGCCGGCGCACCGCCTTCTCGCTGGACGCCGTCCTCGTGGAGTTCTCGTACATGGTCGGCCCGGCCGCCGGGACGGCGGTGGCGCTGGCCTGGTCGACGACGGCCGCGATGCTCGTCGTGGGCGCCGCGCAGTGCCTGGCGGCGATCGCGATGTTCGTGCTCGACCCGCCGTTGCGCAGCGAGCCGGTGGCCCCCGGGGAGGCCGGGCCGCCGGTGCGGCACGGCGTGTGGACGACGGCCCTGCTGCTGGCCATGGCCTGCGCCTTCGCCGCCGACCTGGTGCTGTCGGCGACCGACCTGGCCGTGGTCGCCCAGCTGCGCGAGGAGGGTCAGGTCCGCTGGACCGGGCTCGTGCTGGCGGTCTGGGCGGCCGGCTCGGTCGTGGGCGGCCTCGTGCACGGCGTGCTGCCGCGGCCGGTCCCGCCGTGGCTGCTCGTGGTCCTCCTGGGCGCGGCCACGACGCCCCTGGCGCTGCTGCACGGGCCCCTGGCGCTGGCCCTGGGGACGTTCGTGGCGGGCCTGTTCTGCGCCCCCGTCATCAGCGCCACCGTCGACCTCGTCGCCCACGGCGTGCACGAGTCGGTGCGGGGGCGGGCGATGGGCTGGCACGCCGCGGCCACCACGGTCGGCGCGGCCCTGGGCGCCCCGCTGGCCGGGGCGGTCAGCGACGCCGCCGGGACGGGCACGCCGTTCCTCGTGGTGGGGGTGGCCGGGGTCGTGGCCGGGGCGGCGACCGCCGTGGTCGCCGCCCGGGTCCACCTCAGACCACGCTTCCCGTGAGCCGCTCCCCGGGGCCCTTGCCCGGTTCGTCGGGCACGTCGGAGGCCTCGCGGAAGGCCAGCTGCAGCGAGCGCAGGCCGTCGCGCAGCGAGCGCGCGTGCTGACCGCCGATGTCGGGGGCGGAGGTCACGACGAGCCCGGCCAGGGCCGTGATGAGGATGCGGGCCTCGGCCAGGTCCAGGTGCTCGCGGGCGTCGGGCCCCTCGGCCAGCCCGCACTTCACGGCGGCCGCGCTCATGAGGTGCACGGCGGTCGTCGTGATGAGCTCGGCGGCGGGGACGTCGGCGATGTCGCGGGCGGCGAGGGCGCCGGGGTCGGCGGGCGCGCCGTCGCCGGGGGTGGTCTGTGACTGCATGCTGGTACTCTTGCAGGCGACCGACCGGCACGCGTCACCCGATCCCCCCGCGGGACCGGGCGTCCGCGGGGCCGGCACGCCAAGCGGAGGCCTCCTCCCACCCCGGTGCCCACAGCGCCGCGGGTCCCGGTCCGCGCTCCTCCCCGGAGGAGCGCTGCGGCGCCCGTCGTCGTCGTGCTCCCCGTGAGCGCGCCGTGGACGTCAGGTGCCGTCGGATCCGGCCAGGCCTCCGTCGCGCGTCCGCGCACGGGGGCCTTCCTCGTGTCCGGCGGCCTCGACGACGACGAAGGAGCAGCACATCAGCGAGCCCCGCATCAACGACCGCATCCGTGTTCCCGAGGTGCGGCTCGTGGGCCCCAACGGCGAACAGGTCGGCATCGTGCGCGTCGAGGACGCGCTGCGGCTGGCGGACGAAGCAGGCCTCGACCTGGTCGAGGTCGCTCCGACGGCGCGGCCGCCGGTCTGCAAGCTCATGGACTTCGGCAAGTTCAAGTACGAGTCCGACATGAAGGCCCGCGAAGCCCGCAAGAACCAGACGAACACGATCCTCAAGGAGATCCGGTTCCGTCTGAAGATCGACCCGCACGACTACGGCACCAAGAAGGGCCACGTCGAGCGGTTCCTCAAGGCCGGCGACAAGGTCAAGGTCATGATCATGTTCCGTGGCCGCGAGCAGTCCCGCCCGGAGATGGGTTTCCGGCTGCTGCAGCGCCTGGCCGAGGACGTCGCCGACCTCGGCAGCGTCGAGAGCTCGCCGCGCCAGGACGGCCGCAACATGGTCATGGTCATCGGGCCGCACAAGAAGAAGGCCGAGGCCAAGGCCGAGGAACGCCGCCGCAAGGACGCCGAGGCCGCGCAGCCGGCCCAGGCCCCCGCGGAGGGCGGACCGGCCGACGCCGCGCCGGACGAGACGGCCGCCACGGCGTCCTGAACGCACCACTGACACGGCCCGCGGGAGGCACGCTCCCGCGGGTCGATCGCCAGACCAGGCCGGGGGACACCCCCGGCACGAACCCAGGAGAAGACGTGCCCAAGAACAAGACCCACTCCGGCGCCAAGAAGCGTTTCCGCACCACCGGCACCGGCAAGGTCATGCGCGAGCGCGCCAACAAGCGCCACCTGCTCGAGGTGAAGCCGAGCAAGCGCACCCGTCGCCTCTCGGTCGACGCGGTCGTGTCGCCCGCGGACGCCAAGAAGATCAAGAAGCTCCTCGGCATCTGATCCGCGGCCGGTCCACCGGACCGGTTCCCCCGACCACCCGGCGGGCGCGCGGCCACCAGGCCCCGCAGCGCCCGCACCCGATTGACTAGGAGCACCCCGTGGCACGCGTCAAGCGCGCAGTGAACGCCCAGAAGAAGCGTCGTACCGTCCTCGAGCAGGCCAGCGGCTACCGCGGCCAGCGCTCGCGCCTGTACCGCAAGGCGAAGGAGCAGGTCACCCACTCCCTCGTCTACGCCTACCGCGACCGCAAGGCCCGCAAGGGCGACTTCCGCCGCCTGTGGATCCAGCGCATCAACGCCGCGGCGCGCGCCGAGGGCATGACGTACAACCGCTTCATCCAGGGCCTGAAGGCCGCGGAGATCGAGGTCGACCGTCGCATGCTGGCCGAGCTGGCCGTGTCCGACCCGGCCGCCTTCTCGGCGCTGGTCAAGACCGCCAAGGCCGCCGTCCCGGCCGCTCCCGCGGCCGCCGAGGGTTCCGCGGCCTGATCCGCTGACCCCCGACGCAGAACGCCCGGCAGTGCCCCACGACGCCCTCCCCGTCCTCTCGAACCCTCGAGCGGAGCGGGTGCGGGCCGTCCGGGCGCTGACCGGGCGTTCCGCGCGTCAGCGCCACGGCCGGTTCCTCGCCGAGGGTCCGCAGGCCGTGCGCGAGGCCGTGGCCGCCGGCGCCGCCCTCGAGCTGTACGCCACCGCCGAGGCGGCCGCGCGCCACCCCGGCATCGTCGCCGGGGCCCCGAAGGCGTGGACCGTCACCGACGAGGTCCTGGCCGCCATGACCGACACCGTCACCCCGCAGGGGCTGGTCGCGGTGTGCCCCACCACGACGGCCGGCCTCGAGGAGGTCCTGGCGGTGCAGCCGCGGCTGGTCGCGGTCCTGGACAGGGTCCGCGACCCCGGCAACGCGGGCACCGTCCTGCGCGCGGCCGACGCCGCCGGGGCCGACGCCGTGGTGCTTACCTCCAGCAGCGTCGACGTCTTCAACCCCAAGTGCGTCCGCTCCACCGCCGGCAGCCTCTTCCACCTGCCCGTCGTCGTGGGCGTCCCGCTGGAGGACGCCGTGACGGCGCTGCAGCGCAGCGGGTGCACCGTCCTGGCCGCCGACGGGGAGGGCGAGCTCGACCTCGACGACCTCGCCGACGAGGCCGCCCGCGGCACGGCCGGGCGGATCGACCTGCGCCGCCGCACCGCGTGGGTCTTCGGCAACGAGGCCGCGGGCCTGGACGAGCGGGGCCGGTCGCTGGCCGACGCCGTCGTCCGCGTTCCCCTGCACGGGCGGGCCGAGAGCCTGAACCTGGCCACGGCCGCCGTCGTGTGCCTGTACGCCAGCGCCCGCGCGCACCGCGCCGGCCCCGGCTGACCGGCTCCCCGGCGCCCGCTCCGGGTGGTGCGCGGGGCCCGATGCCCTAATGTCGCACCGTGCCCGAGGCGAGGGGGAGCGCCGAGGCCGCGTCGTCGGCCGTCCCCGTCGTGCTGCCCGCCCTGGTGCTCGACGACCTGCCCGACGGCGTGCTGGTCATCGCCGGCGACGGTTCCATCACCGACCTGAACCCGGCCGCCGAGCGCCTCCTGGGCCGCCCGCGCACCGAGCTCGTCGGGATCCCGCTGCGGCGGGCCCTGCCCCTGCAGGACACCTCCGGCCGCCGCTGGTGGGACGTGCTGCGCGAGGCGGGCCGCTGGCCCGCCGGGGTCGACGCCGACGGTCACCCCGAACGGCTGCTGCTGCTGCCCGGCGGCGCCGAGCTGCTCGTGACGGCGAGGTTCCGCCGCGACGGGAGCGGGGCCCTGCAGCGCGCCGTCCTCGCCCTGCGCACCCCCGACGAGCGCCGGCGCGCCGAGACCGACACCACGAGCCTGATCGCCACCGTCGCCCACGAGCTGCGCTCGCCCCTGACGTCGGTCAAGCAGTTCACCGCGAGCCTGCTGCGCCGGTGGGACCGCTTCACCGACGAGCAGAAGCGCCTCATGCTCTCGACCGTCCAGGCCGACGCCGAGCGCGTCAGCCGGCTGGTCGGGGACCTGCTCGACGTGGCCCGGGTCGACGCCGGGCGGCTGACCGTCCACCGCCGCCCCATGGACCTCGCGGGCCTGGTCCGCGAGCACGTCGACCGCCTGCGGACGGCCGGGTACGACGACGAGCGGTTCGTCCTCACGGTGGCCGGGGACCTGCCCGAGCTGTGGGCCGACCCCGACCGGATGGCCCAGGTCGTCACCAACCTCGTCGACAACGCCGTCCGGCACGGGGCCGGGACGGTCGCGGTGGACGTCAGCGCCCAGGACGGTTCCCTCGTCCTGACGGTCGACGACAGCGGCGAGGGCGTGCCCGCCGAGAACCGCCCCTACGTCTTCTCCAAGTTCTGGCACGGCGGGGCGCGCAGCGGGACGGGCCTGGGCCTGTACGTCACCCGCGGCCTCGTCGAGGCGCACGGCGGGGACATCGACGTCGACTCCGCCCCCTCCGGCGGGGCCCGGTTCACGGTCCGCCTGCCGGGCGGGGAACCGGCGGCACCGGGGGACTGAGCCCCCGCGCGGCGTCTGGGAGGATCGGGGTGGACCAGACCCACCTGCTTCGCCGAGGAGTGCCCACCCCGATGTCCGACCTGCCCGACGCCCCCGACGGCGCCGTCGACGAGGCCAGCGTCCAGGCGGCTCTCGACGCCGCCCTGGCGGCCGTGGCCGCCGCCTCCGACCTGGAGGAGCTGAAGAGCGCCCGCCTGGCGCACGCGGGGGACCGCAGCGCCCTGGCCCTGGCCAACCGGGCCATCGGCACCCTGCCCGGTCCGGAGAAGGCGGCCGCGGGCAAGCGCGTCGGGCAGGCCCGCGGGCGGCTCAATGCCGCCATCGCCGCCCGCACGGAGGTCCTGGAGGCCGAGCACGTCGAACGCGTCCTGCGCGAGGAGGTCGTCGACGTCACGCTGCCGGTGGCCCGCCCCGACCGCGGCGCGCGCCACCCGCTGCCGCTGCTCATGGAGCGCGTGGCCGACGTGTTCACCGCGATGGGCTGGGAGGTCGCCGAGGGCCCCGAGGTCGAGGCGGAGTGGTTCAACTTCGACGCGCTGAACTTCGACGTCGACCACCCGGCGCGGCAGATGCAGGACACCTTCTTCGTCGCCGACGCCGAGGGCGGTGCCGGGTCCGGGCTGGTGCTGCGCACCCACACCTCCCCGGTGCAGGCGCGCTCGCTGCTCACGCGCGGGGTCCCCCTGTACGTGGTCTGCCCCGGCAAGGTCTTCCGCACCGACGAGCTGGACGCCACTCACACCCCGGTCTTCCACCAGCTGGAGGGCATCGCGATCGACGAGGGCCTGACGATGGCCCACCTCAAGGGCACCCTGGACCACTTCGCGCGCGCCATGTTCGGCGACGCCGTCGAGACCCGCTGGCGCCCGGCGTTCTTCCCGTTCACCGAGCCCAGCGCCGAGCTGGACCTGCGCTTCTCGCTGGGCCGCGACGCCGAGCGCGGCTGGATCGAGTGGGGCGGCTGCGGCATGGTCAACCCGAACGTGCTGCGCGCCTGCGGGATCGACCCGGACCGCTACCAGGGGTTCGCGTTCGGGATGGGGATCGAGCGGACGCTGATGTTCCGCAACGGGGTGACGGACATGCGCGACATGGTGGAGGGTGACGTGCGGTTCAGCCGGGCGTTCGGCGTGGAGGACCTGTCGGCCTCCGGGGTGGCGACCGTCGCCCCGGCCGTCGCGGCGGGGGAGGGGGACCTCTGATGCGCGTCCCGCTGAGCTGGCTGGCCGAGCACGTCGACCTCGAACCCGGGGCGCGGGGCGCCGACGTCGCCGCCTCCCTCGTGCGCGTCGGCCTGGAGGAGGAGGGGATCCACACCGCGGGGATCACCGGCCCCCTCGTCGTGGGCCGCGTCCTGGACCTCGTGAAGGAACCCCAGAAGAACGGCAAGACCATCAACTGGACCCACGTCGACGTGGGCCCGGAGCACAACGACGGCGAGGGGTCCCGCGGGATCGTCTGCGGTGCGCACAACTTCGTCGAGGGCGACCTCGTCGTCGTCGCCCTGCCCGGCGCGGAACTGCCCGGCGGGTTCGGCATCGCCGCCCGCAAGACCTACGGCCACGTCTCCGACGGCATGATCTGCTCGGCGCGCGAACTGGGTCTGGGCGACGACCACGACGGGATCGTCGTCCTGACGCGGTTGCTGCCCGGCGCCGAGCTGACGCCGGGGCAGGACGCCCTGGAACTCCTGGGCCTGGCCGAGGAGACCGTCGAGGTCAACGTCACCCCCGACCGCGGGTACTGCTTCAGCGTCCGCGGCATCGCCCGCGAGTACGCGCACGGCACGCGCCGGCCGGTGGCGCAGGTCTTCCGCGACCCCGTCGCGGTCGAGGTCCCGGAGCCCACCGGTCCCGGCTACCCGGTGCGGCTGACCGACGACGCGCCGATCCACGGCGCCGCCGGCTGCGACCGCTTCGTGGCCCGCACGGTCCGCGGGATCGACCCGGCCGCGCCGACCCCGCGCTTCATCGCCGACCGCGTGCGCCAGGCCGGGATGCGCTCGATCTCGCTGGCCGTGGACGTGACGAACTACCTCATGCTCGAGACGGGGCAGCCGCTGCACGCCTACGACCTCGGTGCGCTGCAGGGAGAGCTCGTCGTCCGCCGCGCCCGCGCGGGGGAGCGCCTGACCACCCTCGACGGCGTCGAGCGCGCCCTGCACCCGCAGGACCTGCTCATCACCGATGAGGTCCCCGGTGAGCCGGGGACCTCGCGGGTGCTCTCGCTGGCCGGGGTCATGGGCGGGCAGAGCACCGAGGTGTCCGCGAGCACCACCGACGTCCTCGTCGAGGCGGCCCACTTCACCCCCGTGACGGTCGCGCGCACCGCGCGCCGCCACAAGCTGCCCACCGAGGGCGCCAAGCGCTGGGAGCGCGGCGTCGACCCGGCGATGACCGCGCAGGTGGCCGAGCTGGCGGTGCGACTGCTCGTCGAGCACGGCGGTGGCACCGCCGACACCACGGCCACCGACGTCCTCCTCGGCGACGGCCCGGCCCCCTCGCCGACCATCGCGCTGGACGCCGGCTTCCCCGCCCGCCTGACGGGCACGGACGTCGGCGAGGCGGAGGTCGTCGCCGCGCTCACCGAGATCGGCTGCGCGGTGGGTGGCGGGGACGGCCGGCTCGAGGTCGTCCCGCCCTCGTGGCGCCCGGACCTGCGTCAGGCCGTCGACCTCGTCGAGGAGGTCGCCCGGCTGCGCGGCTACGACGCGATCCCCTCGGTGCTGCCGGCCGCGCCCGCCGGGCGCGGGCTCACCCCGGGCCAGCGCGCGCGCCGCTCGATCGCGCGCGCCCTCGCCGACGACGGCTTCGTGGAGGTGCTCAGCTACCCGTTCGTGGCGGCGGCCGTGCACGACGCGCAGGGGCTGGCGGCCGACGACCCGCGCCGCACGGCGCTGCGGCTGGCCAACCCGCTCTCCGAGCAGCAGCCGCTGATGCGCACCAGCCTGCTGGACTCGCTGGTGGAGGTGGTGCGCCGCAACGTCTCCCGCAGCCTGCGCGACCTGGCGCTGGTGGAGCTGGGCACGGTGGTGCACCCGACGCCGGGCGCGCCGGCTGCGCAGGTCCTCAGCGCGGCGAGCCGGCCGGGCGAGGAGGAGCTGGCGGCCCTGCTGGCCGCGGTGCCCGCCCAGCCGCTGCACGTGGCGGGCGTGCTGACCGGTCTGCGGCGCCCGGCCGGGGTGGGCGGGGACGGCTCCCTGCACGCCGGTGAGACGGCGACGTGGGCGGACGCGGTCGACGCGGCCCGCACGGTGGCGGCGGCCGCGGGTGTGCCGGTCGTCGTCGAGGCCGCGCAGCGGGCGCCGTGGCACCCGGGGCGCTGCGCGCGCATCACCACGACCGCCGGGCACGTCGTCGGGTACGCCGGGGAGCTGCACCCGGCTGCGGTCGCGGCCCTGGAGCTGCCCGCGCGGGCCGCCGCCTTCGAGCTGGACCTCGACGTCCTGCTCGCCCAGGTGGGCGCGAGCGTGCAGGTGCAGGAGCTGTCCGGCTACCCGGCGGCCACCCAGGACGTGGCGCTCGTCGTCGACGCCGACGTGCCCGCGGGTGCGGTCGAGGCCGCGCTGCGGGCCGGGGCGGGGCCGCTGCTGGAGGACCTGCACCTGTTCGACGTCTACACCGGCGCCCAGGTCGGGCCGGGCCGCAAGTCGCTGGCCTTCGCGCTGCGGTTCCGCGCCCCGGACCGGACGCTGACGGCCGAGGAGGCCAGCGCGGCCCGCGACGCGGCCGTGGCGGTGGCGACCGAGCGGACGGGGGCCACGCAGCGTGTCTGACCTCCCGCAGGTGCAGCCGGTGCGCGCGCTCGTGACCGGTGCCAGCCAGGGCATCGGCCGTGCGGTGGCGCTGGGGCTGGCGCGCGCCGGGTTCACCGTGGCCGTGGTGGCCCGCGGCGCCCGGCTGCTGGACGACCTCGTCGACGAGATCACCGGCGAGGGCGGTCGTGCCGTGGCGACGGCCTTCGACGTCACCGACTACGCCGCGGTGGCGGCCGGGGTGCACGCCCTGGAGCTGGAGCTGGGCGGTCTGGACCTGCTGGTGCAGGCCGCCGGGCGGATCGAGGACCGGGAGGTCCCGCCGTGGGAGGCGGACCCGGCGCAGGTCAAGGCGGTCCTGGACACCAACGTCCTGGGCGCCTTCCACGTCGCCCGGGCCGTGCTGCCGGGGATGGTGGCGCGCGGGTCCGGCCGGGTCGTGGACCTCAGCTCGGGGTCGGCGTCGAAGGACAGCGGCCGGTACGCGGCGTACGGCGCGAGCAAGGCGGCGCTTTTCCGGCTGGGCGGGGCGATCGCGGCGGCCGGGGCCGAGCACGGGCTGAGCGCCTTCGAGCTGTCCCCGGGCGTGGTGCGCACGGCCATGTCGACGAGCATGAGCCAGCACGCCGACCGCACGGAGTGGACGGACCCGGAGGCGGTCGTGGAGATGGTCCTGGCCATCGCCTCGGGCCGCCTGGACGCCTGGTCGGGCCGGTTCCTGCGGGTCGGGGTGGACACGCCGGAGGCGCTGCTGGCGGTGCAGGACCGGCTGGACCCGGCGGCGCGGCGGCTCGTGGTGGCGCCCTACGGGCCGGAGGACCCGCTCGGCTGACCCCTCGATGCATGACTAGGCGAGCCGGTGTATGGTCATGCACATGGAACCCGGGAAGCGGCTGTCGGTCGCCGTCGCAGGGGCCAGCGGCTACGCCGGTGGCGAGGTCCTGCGCGTGCTGCTGAACCACCCGCACGTCGAGATCGGCGCCCTGACCGGCGCCTCCAACGCCGGCAGCCGCCTCGGCGAGCTGCAGCCGCACCTGCTGCCGCTGGCCGACCGCGTCCTGCAGCCCACCACCCCCGAGGTGCTCGCCGGCCACGACGTCGTCTTCCTGGGCCTGCCGCACGGCACCTCCGGGGCGCTGGCCGCCCAGCTCGGCGACGACGTCCTCGTCGTCGACCTCGGCGCCGACCACCGGCTCACCGACCCCGCGGTCTGGGAGCGGTTCTACGGCGGCGAGCACGCCGGCACCTGGCCCTACGGGTTGCCCGAGCTGCCGCTCGCCGGCGGGGGCCGCCAGCGCCAGAACCTCGTGGGCGCCCGGCGCATCGCCGTCCCCGGCTGCTACCCGACGGCGGTGAGCCTGGCGCTGGCCCCCGGTTTCGCCGCGGGCCTGCTGCGGCCCACCGACGTCGTCGTGGTCGCCGCCTCGGGCACCTCCGGGGCGGGCAAGGCGCTCAAGCCCCACCTGCTGGGCTCGGAGGTCATGGGCTCGATGAGCCCCTACGGCGTCGGCGGCGGCCACCGGCACACCCCCGAGATCGAGCAGAACCTCACCCTCGCCGGGGGCCGGGACGTCACGGTGTCGTTCACCCCGACGCTCGCCCCCATGTCGCGCGGCATCCTCGCCACGTGCACCGCGGCGCTCGCGGAGGGCGTCGCGGCCGCCGACGTGCGCACCGCGTGGCAGGAGGCCTACGCCGACGAGGCGTTCGTCCACCTGCTGCCCCCCGGGCAGTGGCCCACGACCGCCCAGGTGCACGGCGCGAACTCCTGCGTCCTGCAGCTGGCCGTGGACGAGCACACCGGCCGGGTCGTGGTCGTCGCCGCCATCGACAACCTCGTCAAGGGGACGGCCGGCGGTGCCGTGCAGTCCGTCAACACCGCCCTCGGCCTGCCCGAGGCCGCCGGCCTGACCTCCGTGGGAGTGGCTCCGTGAGCGTGACCGCAGCCCAGGGCTTCCGGGCCGCCGGGGTGACCGCCGGCCTCAAGGCCTCCGGCCGGCCCGACCTGGCCCTCGTCGTCAACGACGGCCCGCTCGACGCGGCCGCGGCCGTCTACACCTCCAACCGGTGCAAGGCGCACCCGGTGCTGTGGAGCGAGCGCGCCAGCGCCGACGGCCACCTGAGGGCCGTCGTCCTGAACTCCGGCGGGGCCAACTGCTTCACCGGCCCGGCCGGTTTCCAGACCACGCACGCCACGGCCGAGCTGGTCGGCGAGCTCGCCGGCTGCGGCGCCGGCGACGTCGTCGTCTGCTCCACGGGCCTGATCGGCGTGGAGCTGCCCCGGCAGCGGGTGCTCGACGGCGTCCGCGCCGCGTTCGCGGGGCTGGCCCTGGAGGGCGGTACGGCCGCCGCCACGGCCATCATGACGACCGACACGGTCTCCAAGCAGGCCATCGCCAGCGGCGACGGCTTCGTCGTGGGCGGCATGGCCAAGGGGGCGGGCATGCTCGCCCCCGGCCTGGCCACCATGCTCGTCGTCCTCACCACCGACGCCGCGGTCGAGGCCGCCGACCTCGACCGGGCGCTGCGGGCCGCGACCCGCACGACCTTCGACCGCGTCGACTCCGACGGCTGCATGTCCACCAACGACACCGTCGTGCTCCTGGCCTCCGGCGCCGCCGGGGTGACCCCGGAGCCCGCGGCGTTCGACGAGGCGGTCCGACAGGTCTGCGCGGACCTGGCCCGGATGCTCGTGGCCGACGCCGAGGGCGCCGACCACGACATCGCCATCGAGGTCGTCGGCGCCGCCAGCGAGGCCGACGCCGTCGAGGTGGCCCGCTCGGTCGCCCGCAACAACCTCTTCAAGGCCGCCGTGTTCGGCAAGGACCCCAACTGGGGCCGCGTCATGGCCGCGGTCGGCACGACGTCGGCGCGCTTCGACCCGCAGACCCTCGACGTGAGCCTGAACGGCGTCGCGGTCTGCGTCGACGGCACCCCGCACGCCGACCCCTCCAGGGTCGACCTGGGCCCCCGCGAGGTGCGCGTGCGCATCGACCTCAAGGCCGGTCCCGAGACCGCCACGGTGTGGACCAACGACCTGACCCACGCCTACGTCCACGAGAACAGCGCGTACTCCTCGTGAGCGGCCCGGTGAGCGACCCCGTGAGCGAGTTCCCCGAGCTGTCCGCCCAGGACAAGGCCAGCGTCCTCGTCGAGGCCCTGCCGTGGCTGCAGAAGTGGCACGGCGCCCTCGTCGTCCTGAAGTACGGCGGCAACGCCATGGTCGACGACGAGCTCAAGCGGGCGTTCGCGCAGGACGTCGTGTTCCTGCGCACGGCCGGCCTGCGGCCCGTCGTCGTCCACGGCGGTGGCCCGCAGATCTCGACCATGCTGAAGAAGCTGGACATCCCCAGCGAGTTCCGCGGCGGGCTGCGCGTCACGACCCCCGAGACGATGGACGTCGTCCGGATGGTCCTCACCGGCCAGGTGGGGCGTGAGCTCGTCGGCCTCCTCAACGCCCACGGCCCGCTGGCCGTCGGCCTGTCGGGGGAGGACGCGGGCCTGCTGCGCGCCACGCGCCGCGCCGCGGTCGTCGACGGCGAACCCGTCGACGTCGGCCTCGTGGGCGACGTCGTGGGCGTCGACCCGCGCGCCGTCGTCGACCTGCTCGACGCCGGCCGCATCCCGGTCATCTCCACCGTCGCGCCCGAGGTCGACGACGAGGGGAACCCCGTCCACGGCCGGGTCCTCAACGTGAACGCCGACACCGCCGCCTCGGCCATCGCCGTCGCGCTGGGCGCGCAGAAGTTCGTCGTCATGACCGACGTCGCCGGGCTGTACCGGGACTGGCCGAACACCGACTCCCTCGTGCGCGAGATCGGTGCGGACGACCTGGCCGACCTCCTGCCCTCGCTGGAGTCGGGCATGGTCCCCAAGATGGAGGCCTGCCTGCGCGCGGTGCGCGGCGGGGTCCCCCGCGCCACCGTCATCGACGGCCGGCAGGCGCACTCGGTCCTGCTGGAGGTCTTCACGACCTCCGGCAACGGCACGATGGTCGTGCCGTGATCCCCCAGGGAGCAGATGTGGAACTCGTGAGGCCGGAAGGCGGGACCGCCGAGGCGCTGCCCGTGACCGACGGATCGTCGCAGGCGTGGCTCGACCGCTACGCGCGCTCGGTCATGCAGACCTTCGGCACCCCCCAGCGCGTCCTGGTCCGCGGCGAGGGCCCCTACGTGTGGGACGCCGACGGGAACAGGTACCTCGACCTGCTCGGCGGGATCGCGACCAACTCCCTGGGCCACGCCCACCCCCTGCTCGTGGCGGCCGTGACGGCGCAGCTGACGACGCTGGGGCACGTCTCGAACTTCTTCGCCTCCGCGCCGCAGGTCGCCCTGGCCGAACGGCTGCTGCAGGTGGCCGGCGCCCCGCAGGGTTCGGCGGTGTTCTTCGCCAACTCCGGCGCCGAGGCCAACGAGGCCGCGTTCAAGATGACCCGCCGCACCGGCCGCACGAAGGTCGTCTCGACGCTCGGCGCGTTCCACGGCCGCACCATGGGTGCGCTGGCGCTCACGGCGAAGGAGGCCTACCGGGCCCCGTTCGAGCCGCTGCCCGGCGGCGTCGAGTTCGTGCCCTACGGCGACCTGGGCGCGCTCGGCCGCGCCGTCGACGGGGCCACGGCCGCGGTGTTCCTCGAACCGCTGCAGGGCGAGAACGGCGTCGTCCCCGCCCCCGACGGCTACCTCGCCGGGGCGCGGCGGATCACCGCCGAGCACGGTGCCCTCCTCGTCCTCGACGAGGTGCAGACCGGCATCGGCCGCACCGGGGAGTGGTTCGCGTTCCAGAACCCCCGCCACGAGGGGGTCGTCCCCGACGTCGTGACCGTCGCCAAGGGCCTGGGCGGCGGCGTCCCCGTCGGCGGCGTCATCGCCTTCGGCCCGGCCAACGCCACCCTGCTGGGGGCCGGCCAGCACGGCACGACCTTCGGCGGGAACCCCGTCGCGGCCGCCGCCGGCCTGGCCGTGCTGCACGCGGTGGAGCGCGACGGGCTGCTGGAGAACGTCCGGACCGTGGGCGCGCACCTGCGCACCGCCGTGCAGTCGCTGGGGCACCCCCTCGTCGAGGGCGTGCGCGGGGAGGGCCTGCTGCTCGGCGTGGCGCTGACGGCGCCCGTCGCGCCGAAGGTCGCGGAGGCGGCCCTGGCCCGCGGTTTCATCGTCAACGCCGCCCGCCCCGACACGGTCCGCCTGGCGCCCCCGCTGGTGCTGACCACCGCGCAGGCCGACACCTTCGTCGCCGCCCTGCCCGAGATCCTGGACACCGTGGGAGAAGGGGTGAGCTCGTGAGCGTCCGGCACTTCCTCGCCGACGACGACCTGACGCCGGCCGAGCAGGCCGAGGTCCTGGCCCTGGCCGCCCGCCTGAAGGCCGACCGGTTCGCCGAGCGGCCCCTGGAGGGCCCGCGGACGGTGGCCCTGCTGTTCGACAAGCCCTCCACGCGGACCCGAGTCTCCTTCAGCGTCGGCGTCGCCGAGCTGGGCGGGGCCCCGCTGGTCATCGACGCCGCCGGTTCCCAGCTGGGCCGTGGGGAACCCGTCGCCGACACCGCGCGCGTCCTGGAGCGCCAGGTCGCGGCCATCGTGTGGCGGACGTTCTCGCAGGCGGGTCTGGAGGAGATGGCCGCCCACTCCCGGGTCCCCGTCGTGAACTCCCTCACCGACGACTACCACCCGTGCCAGATCCTCGCCGACCTGCAGACGGTCGCCGAGCACAAGGGGGAGCTGGCGGGCCTCACGCTGGCCTACGTCGGTGACGGCGCGAACAACATGGCCCACTCCTACGCGCTCGGCGGCGCGACCGCCGGTCTGCACGTGCGGATCGGCACCCCCGCCTCCGACCTGCCCGACCCCGCGATCATCGCCCGCGCCCAGGCGGTCGCGGCGAGGACCGGCGGTTCGGTGACGGTCACCTCCGACGCCGTCGAGGCCGTGGCCGGTGCCGACGTGGTGGCCACCGACACGTGGATCTCGATGGGCCAGGAGGGGCAGGAGTTCGAGCGGTTCCGCCCGTTCTCCCTGACCTCCCGCCTCCTGAGCGCCGCGAAGCCCGACGCGATCGTCCTGCACTGCCTGCCGGCCTACCGCGGCAAGGAGATCGACGCCGAGGTCCTCGACGGACCCCGCTCGGTCGTGTGGGACGAGGCCGAGAACCGACTGCACGCCCAGAAGGCGCTGCTCGTCTGGCTGCTCGAGAAGTCGCGGTGAGCCTGACACCGGGTGCGGGAGCGGGCACCAAGGCGTTCCGGCACGACCGGATCGCCACGGTGCTCGCCCGCTTCCCGGTGCGCTCGCAGACCGAGCTGGCCACCCACCTCGCCGAGGAGGGCGTCGCGGTCACGCAGGCGACGCTGTCCCGCGACCTCGTCGAGCTCGGCGCGGTGAAGGTGCGCGACGGCGACCGCGGTCTGGTGTACGCCCTCCCGGCCGAGGGCGGGGACCGCACCCCGCGCAGCGGTGTCCGCCAGGAGGTCCTGGACGCCCGCCTGGCCCGCTGGTGCGAGGAGCTGCTCGTCAGCGCCGAGGCCTCGGCCAACCTCGTCGTCCTGCGCACCCCGCCGGGTGCGGCGCAGTTCCTGGCCAGCGCCATCGACCACTCGGTGATGCCGGCGCTGCTGGGCACGATCGCCGGCGACGACACGGTCCTCGTGATCACCCGCGACCCCCTCGGCGGCGACGCGGTCGCCGCCCGCTTCCTCGCCCTGGCCCGGCGCACCACCCCCGACGACCTGCCGACCGACCCCGAGAACGAAGTGGACGTGTGATGTCTGAGAACACCCAGCAGGGCGAGAAGGGGCTGTGGGGCGCCCGCTTCGCCACCGGCCCCGCGCAGGCCATGGCGGCGCTGTCGAAGTCGACGCACTTCGACTTCCGCCTCGCCCGCCACGATCTGGCCGGGTCCCGCGCCCACGCGCGCGTCCTGCGCACGGCCGGGTTGCTCGACGAGGCGACGCTGCAGGCGCTGCTGGCGGGGATCGACGCGCTGGAGGCCGACGTCGTGTCCGGGGCGTTCGTCCCCGCGCCCGACGACGAGGACGTCCACTCCGCCCTCGAGCGGGCCCTCGTCGAACGGGTCGGCGCCGACGTCGGCGGCCGGTTGCGGGCGGGGCGCTCGCGCAACGACCAGATCGCCACGCTGCTGCGGATGTTCCTGCGCGAGCACGCCCGCGTCGTCGCCGGACTGGTGCTGGACGTCGTGGAGGCCCTCCTGACGCAGGCCGCGGCCCACCCGGCGGCGGCGATGCCGGGCCGCACGCACCTGCAGCACGCCCAGCCGGTCCTGCTGGGGCACCACCTCATGGCCCACGCCTGGCCGCTGCTGCGCGACGTCGAGCGCCTGCGCGACTGGGACGCCCGGGCGGCGGTGTCCCCGTACGGCTCGGGGGCGCTGGCCGGCTCCTCCCTGGGGCTGGACCCGGTCGCCGTGGCGCACGAGCTGGGGTTCACGCGCAGCGTGGAGAACTCGATCGACGGGACGGCCTCGCGCGACGTCGCGGCGGAGTTCGCCTTCGTCGCCGCGATGATCGGGGTCGACCTCTCGCGCATCTCCGAGGAGGTCGTCGTCTGGGCCACCAAGGAGTTCTCCTTCGTGACGCTCGACGACGCCTGGTCGACGGGGTCGAGCATCATGCCGCAGAAGAAGAACCCCGACGTCGCCGAGCTCGCGCGGGGCAAGGCCGGCCGGCTCATCGGCGACCTCACGGGGCTGCTGGCGACGCTCAAGGGCCTGCCGCTGGCCTACAACCGGGACCTGCAGGAGGACAAGGAGCCCGTCTTCGACGCGGTCGACACCCTGGAGGTCCTGCTGCCGGCCGTTGCGGGGATGGTCGCCACGCTGCACTTCCACACCGATCGGATGGCCTCCCTGGCCCCGCAGGGCTTCGCGCTGGCCACCGACGTGGCCGAGTGGCTGGTGCGCCAGGGCGTCCCCTTCCGGGACGCCCACCAGATCTCCGGCGCCTGCGTGCGCCGGTGCGAGCAGCGGTCGGCCGAGGAGGGCCGCAGCGTCGAGCTGTGGGACCTCACGGTGGAGGAGCTGCGCGAGGTGTCCCCGCACCTGACCCCCGAGGTCAAGGACGTGCTCTCGACCGCGGGGTCGCTGTCCTCGCGCGACGGCATCGGCGGGACGGCCCCGGTGCGCGTGGCCGAGCAGCTCGAGGCCGCGCAGGACGCGCTCGCGAGGCACCTGGCGTGGGCGCGCCCTTGACCCTGGCGCGGTCGTTCTACGACCGCGACGTGCTGGAGGTGGCGCGCGACCTGCTCGGCCGCGTCGTGCGCCACACCACGCCCGAGGGGGTCGTCGGCGTCCGGTTGTCCGAGGTCGAGGCGTACGCGGGGGAGTCCGACCCCGGCTCGCACGCCTTCCGCGGCCCGACCCCGCGCACGCGGGTGATGTTCGGCGAGGCCGGCCACGCCTACGTCTACTTCTCCTACGGCATGCACTGGTGCGTGAACCTCGTCTGCGGGCCGGTGGGCACCGCCTCGGCGGTCCTGCTGCGGGCCGGGGAGGTCGTCGAGGGGCTGGAGCTGGCGCGGTCCCGGCGCGTCGCGGCCCGCAAGGACGTGGACCTGGCCCGCGGGCCGGCCCGGCTGACGCAGGCCCTCGGCGTGGACCGGGCCCAGGACGGCGTGGACGTCTGCGGCGGCTCGTCGCTGGAGGTCCTGCCCGGGCGGCCGGTCCCGGACGAGCAGGTGGTGTGGGGGCCGCGGGTGGGGGTCGCGGGAGCGGGTGCTGCCACGCCTTGGCGCGCTTCCCTCGTGAACGACCCCACCGTCTCCGCGTACCGTGTCGGCGGGCGACGGTCGCCCGGAGCACGAGCAACCCGAGGAGCGGACGAGTCGTGAGCGACGTCTGGGACGAACTGCAGTGGCGGGGCCTGGTGGCGCAGTCCACCGACGAGGCCGCGCTGCGGGAGGCTCTGGCGACGGGTCCGCTCACCTACTACGTCGGCTTCGACCCGACGGCGGCGAGCCTGCACGTCGGCCACCTCGTGCAGGTCCTGACGGCCCGGCGGCTGCAGCAGGCGGGGCACCGCCCGCTGATCCTCGTGGGCGGGGCCACGGGCCTGGTGGGGGACCCGCGCCCGTCGGCGGAGCGGACGATGAACGACCCGTCGGTCGTGGCCGACTGGGTGACGGGCCTGCAGGCCCAGATCGTGCCGTTCCTGGACTTCGACGGTCCCGCCGCCGCGACCATGGTCAACAACCTCGACTGGACGCAGTCGATGTCCACCATCGAGTTCCTGCGGGACGTGGGCAAGCACTTCAGCGTCAACCGCATGCTCGACCGCGAGGCCGTGGCCAAGCGCCTGGCTACGACGGGCATCTCCTTCACCGAGTTCGCCTACGTCCTCCTGCAGAGCAACGACTACCTCCAGCTGCACCGGCTGCACGGCTGCACGCTGCAGCTGGGTGGGTCCGACCAGTGGGGGAACATCACCGCCGGGTGCGAGCTGGTGCGCCGCGTCGACCAGCGGACGGTCCACGCCCTGGCGACGCCGCTGCTGACGAAGGCCGACGGGACGAAGTTCGGCAAGACCGAGGCCGGTGCCGTGTGGCTGGACCCGGAGCTGACCTCGCCCTACGCCTTCTACCAGTTCTGGCTCAACGCCGAGGACGCGAAGGTCCTCGACTACCTCAAGGCCTTCAGCTTCCGCACCCCCGCCGAGATCGAGGAGCTGGGCCGCGCGGTGCAGGAGAACCCCCGCGCCCGGGCGGCGCAGCGCGCCCTGGCCCACGAGGTGACCGCCCTGGTCCACGGCGAGGCGGCCGCCGTGGCGGTCGAGCAGGCCTCGTCGGCCCTGTTCGGGGGGGGCGAGCTCGACGGCATCGACGAGCGCACTCTGCGGGGGGCGCTGGAGGAGCTGCCGACCACCGCGCCGGCCGACCGGGGCGTCCGCCTGGCCCAGCTCTTCGCGGACACCGGCCTGGCTCCGAGCCTCAGCGGCGCCCGCCGGACCATCGGGGAGGGCGGGGCGTACGTCAACAACGTCAAGCTCACCGACCCCGAGGCGACCCTGGCCGACGTGGCGCTCCTGCACGACCGCTACGCCGTGCTGCGGCGGGGCAAGAAGTCCCTCGCCGCGGTGGCACTTCCGTTGCCGCAGTAGGCGATCCGCCGCCGGGGCATGATCGATTTGCCTCGTGCCCCGGCGGCCACGTACTGTTCTTCATGTCGCCCCGGCGGGGCGGAAAACCTGAAGCTCACGAGCTGGGGTGGACCGCGTCTGGTGGGGTGGCGCCGGAAGCCTCGATCGGGGCTGGGTTGCAGTTTGGCCTGGTGTCTGGTTAAGGTGGGAAAGTTGCCCCTCTTCCGCTGGCCCTCGTGTGGGGGTCGGTTCGGGGTGGGTGCGTCCGGTTCTTGAGAACTCAACAGTGTGCCATAAATGTTGATGCCAATGCATTAACCCCCAATGGTTCTCGCTCCTGTGTGGGTGGGGATCGGGGATTCCTTTGGGATTGACCTCCGCCTCTTTCACGCCAGTGGGGGGTGGAGTTTCGAGTCCAAGGGTCGACTATGAAGTGAAATGATCTACGTGGCTGCTTGGCTGGTCTTCGGGCCGGTTTGGGTGGTTGCGGATGGTTTTTCGACGGAGAGTTTGATCCTGGCTCAGGACGAACGCTGGCGGCGTGCTTAACACATGCAAGTCGAACGGTGAACCCCTTCGGGGGGGATCAGTGGCGAACGGGTGAGTAACACGTGAGCAACCTGCCCCTGGCTCTGGGACAACCACTGGAAACGGTGGCTAATACCGGATACGACCTGCCTCGGCATCGAGTGCGGGTGGAAAGTTTTTCGGCTGGGGATGGGCTCGCGGCCTATCAGCTTGTTGGTGGGGTAATGGCCTACCAAGGCGACGACGGGTAGCCGGCCTGAGAGGGCGACCGGCCACACTGGGACTGAGACACGGCCCAGACTCCTACGGGAGGCAGCAGTGGGGAATATTGCACAATGGGCGAAAGCCTGATGCAGCGACGCCGCGTGAGGGATGACGGCCTTCGGGTTGTAAACCTCTTTCAGCTCCGAAGAAGCGCAAGTGACGGTAGGAGCAGAAGAAGCACCGGCTAACTACGTGCCAGCAGCCGCGGTAATACGTAGGGTGCAAGCGTTGTCCGGAATTATTGGGCGTAAAGAGCTCGTAGGCGGTGTGTCGCGTCTGCTGTGAAAACTCAGGGCTCAACTCTGAGCTTGCAGTGGGTACGGGCACACTTGAGTGCTGTAGGGGAGACTGGAATTCCTGGTGTAGCGGTGAAATGCGCAGATATCAGGAGGAACACCGGTGGCGAAGGCGGGTCTCTGGGCAGTTACTGACGCTGAGGAGCGAAAGCATGGGGAGCGAACAGGATTAGATACCCTGGTAGTCCATGCCGTAAACGTTGGGCGCTAGGTGTGGGGTCCATTCCACGGATTCCGTGCCGCAGCTAACGCATTAAGCGCCCCGCCTGGGGAGTACGGCCGCAAGGCTAAAACTCAAAGGAATTGACGGGGGCCCGCACAAGCGGCGGAGCATGCGGATTAATTCGATGCAACGCGAAGAACCTTACCAAGGCTTGACATGCGCGGTGGAATCCCAGAGATGGGGTGTCATTTAGTTGGTCGCGTACAGGTGGTGCATGGTTGTCGTCAGCTCGTGTCGTGAGATGTTGGGTTAAGTCCCGCAACGAGCGCAACCCTCGTTCCATGTTGCCAGCACTTCGGGTGGGGACTCATGGGAGACTGCCGGGGTCAACTCGGAGGAAGGTGGGGATGACGTCAAATCATCATGCCCCTTATGTCTTGGGCTTCACGCATGCTACAATGGCCAGTACAGAGGGCTGCGATACCGTGAGGTGGAGCGAATCCCAAAAAGCTGGTCTCAGTTCGGATCGGGGTCTGCAACTCGACCCCGTGAAGTCGGAGTCGCTAGTAATCGCAGATCAGCAACGCTGCGGTGAATACGTTCCCGGGCCTTGTACACACCGCCCGTCACGTCATGAAAGTCGGTAACACCCGAAGCCGGTGGCCCAACCCGTCAGGGGGGGAGCTGTCGAAGGTGGGACTGGCGATTGGGACGAAGTCGTAACAAGGTAGCCGTACCGGAAGGTGCGGCTGGATCACCTCCTTTCTAAGGAGCATCAACCACACTCGCAGTACTTCACGCCGGCGTCGTCCGGGGTGGGGGCGGGTGTGGGTGGACCAGTTTCAGCCGGCATGTGTTCGGCGGCTGGTGCTCGAGGGTGGAACATCAACACGGTGCTCATCGACGCTTTCTCGTCTCAGTACTCCTCCTCATCGCTTGCGGTGGGTGGATGGAACAGACGGTGGGGGTTGAGGTGGGCACCTGGCGCACTGTTGGGTCCTGAGGGACCGGCCGGAAGGTCGTGAACTCTAGGTCTGGGCCTGTCCTGGCTTTGCACATCGGCTGTGGGTTCTCTTCGGGGGATGCGCGGTGTCTGGTGCGGGTCGTGTAGGGGTGGGTGTCGGGTTGTCTGTTGAGAACTGCACAGTGGACGCGAACATCTTTTGTAGTGGTGTTCGTCGAGTAGATCCTCTGATCTCAAACCTTTGCTCTGGGGTGACTCGGGGTGGGTTTGAGTGTCTTTGTGGTTTTTATGATTGTTTGCCTCTTGATCTGCGCATCGTTCGTCGCCGTTGGGACTTCGGTTCTGTCATCAGTGCCTTCGTGGTGTTGGTGGGTGTGGTGGTGGGTGGTGTGTGGTGGTCAAGTGTGTAAGGGCGCATGGTGGATGCCTTGGCATCAGGAGCCGATGAAGGACGTGGGAGCCTGCGTTAAGCCTCGGGGAGTTGGCAACCGAACGGTGATCCGAGGATGTCCGAATGGGGGAACCCGGCCGTCGTCATGGGCGGTCACCCGCACCTGAATGTATAGGGTGTGTGGAGGGAACGTGGGGAAGTGAAACATCTCAGTACCCACAGGAAGAGAAAACAACAGTGATTCCGTGAGTAGTGGCGAGCGAAAGCGGATGAGGCTAAACCGTTTCCGTGTGAGACCTGGTAGGGGTTGCGGTGGCGGGGTTGTGGGAGTGTTTCGGAGCCGGCTACCACCGGTTCGGGGAGTGAGAAAGTCGTGGTGTAGCCGAAGGGCCTGGGATGGTCCGGCGTAGTGGGTGAGACCCCCGTAGGTGAAACATCGCGGCCTCCCTGGGAGCGCCTCCCGAGTAGCACGGGGCTCGTGGAATCTCGTGTGAATCTGCCAGGACCACCTGGTAAGCCTAAATACTTCCTGATGACCGATAGCGGACAAGTACCGTGAGGGAATGGTGAAAAGCACCCCGGGAGGGGAGTGAAATAGTACCTGAAACCGTGTGCCTACAATCCGTCGGAGCAGGCTTGTACCTGTGACGGCGTGCCTTTTGAAGAATGAGCCTGCGAGTTAGTGGTGCGTGGCGAGGTTAACCCGGGTGGGGTAGCCGTAGCGAAAGCGAGTCCGAAGAGGGCGTTCTTAGTCGCGTGCTCTAGACCCGAAGCGGAGTGATCTACCCATGGCCAGGTTGAAGCGCGGGTAAGACCGCGTGGAGGACCGAACCCACCAGGGTTGAAAACCTGGGGGATGAGCTGTGGGTAGGGGTGAAAGGCCAATCAAACTCCGTGATAGCTGGTTCTCCCCGAAATGCATTTAGGTGCAGCGTCGCGTGTTTCTTGCCGGAGGTAGAGCTACTGGATGGCCGATGGGCCCCACCGGGTTACTGACGTCAGCCAAACTCCGAATGCCGGTAAGTGAGAGCGTGGCAGTGAGACTGCGGGGGATAAGCTTCGTAGTCGAGAGGGAAACAGCCCAGATCATCAGCTAAGGCCCCTAAGCGTGTGCTAAGTGGGAAAGGATGTGGAGTTGCGCAGACAACCAGGAGGTTGGCTTAGAAGCAGCCACCCTTGAAAGAGTGCGTAATAGCTCACTGGTCAAGTGATTCCGCGCCGACAATGTAGCGGGGCTCAAGTACACCGCCGAAGCTGTGGCACTCACATGTGAACCCCTCCAGTACGGATGACGGCATGTCTTCGGATGTGTGGTCTGGCCGGCTGGGGCAGGTGTGTGGGTGGGTAGGGGAGCGTCGTGTGTGGGGTGAAGCAGGGGGGTGACCCGTTGTGGACTGCACGCGAGTGAGAATGCAGGCATGAGTAGCGAATGACGGGTGAGAACCCCGTCCGCCGATTGACCAAGGGTTCCAGGGCCAGGTTCATCCGCCCTGGGTAAGTCGGGACCTAAGGCGAGGCCGACAGGCGTAGTCGATGGACAACGGGTTGATATTCCCGTACCGGTGTAGAACCGTCCATGGCGAGGCCGGGGATGCTAAGCACCCAAAGCCCCTCGTTGCCTTCGGGCGCGGGTGGGTGGAGCGTGTGGCCCGATCCGGTAGTAGTCAAGCGTATTAACAGGGGTGACGCAGGAGGGTAGCTTCCGCGTGGCGATGGTTGTCCACGTCCAAGGGTGTAGGGCGAGGTGTTGGCAAATCCGCACCTCTGACTTTGATGTCGGGCCTGAGACCTGATGGTGACCCCGTAGGGGGGAAGTAGGGTGATCCCATGCTGTCTAGAAAAGCCTCGGCGCGAGGTTCGAGCCGCCCGTACCCTAAACCGACTCAGGTGGTCAGGTAGAGAATACCGAGGCGTGCGAGTGAATCGTGGTTAAGGAACTCGGCAAAATGCCCCCGTAACTTCGGGAGAAGGGGGGCCTGAGGCGTGAAGTGACTTGCTCACTAGCGTTTGAGGGCCGCAGAGACCAGGGGGAAGCGACTGTTTACTAAAAACACAGGTCCGTGCGAAGTCGTAAGACGATGTATACGGACTGACGCCTGCCCGGTGCTGGAACGTTAAGGGGACCGGTTACCCACTCACGTGGGGACGCTGAGAACTTAAGCGCCAGTAAACGGCGGTGGTAACTATAACCATCCTAAGGTAGCGAAATTCCTTGTCGGGTAAGTTCCGACCTGCACGAATGGCGTAACGACTTCCCTGCTGTCTCAACCGCGAACTCGGCGAAATTGCACTACGAGTAAAGATGCTCGTTACGCGCAGCAGGACGGAAAGACCCCGGGACCTTCACTATAGCTTGGTATTGGTGTTCGGGACGGCTTGTGTAGGATAGGTGGGAGACTGTGAAGCGCTCACGCTAGTGGGTGTGGAGTCATCGTTGAAATACCACTCTGGTCGTTCTGGATGTCTAACTTCGGTCCGTGATCCGGATCAGGGACAGTGCCTGGTGGGTAGTTTAACTGGGGCGGTTGCCTCCTAAAGAGTAACGGAGGCGCCCAAAGGTTCCCTCAGCCTGGTTGGCAATCAGGTGTTGAGTGTAAGTGCACAAGGGAGCTTGACTGTGAGACAGACATGTCGAGCAGGGACGAAAGTCGGGACTAGTGATCCGGCCGTGGAGTGTGGAATCGCGGTCGCTCAACGGATAAAAGGTACCCCGGGGATAACAGGCTGATCTTGCCCAAGAGTCCATATCGACGGCATGGTTTGGCACCTCGATGTCGGCTCGTCGCATCCTGGGGCTGGAGTAGGTCCCAAGGGTTGGGCTGTTCGCCCATTAAAGCGGTACGCGAGCTGGGTTTAGAACGTCGTGAGACAGTTCGGTCCCTATCCGCTGCGCGCGTTGGAAACTTGAGAAGGGCTGTCCCTAGTACGAGAGGACCGGGACGGACGAACCTCTGGTGTGCCAGTTGTCCTGCCAAGGGCATGGCTGGTTGGCTACGTTCGGAAGGGATAACCGCTGAAGGCATCTAAGCGGGAAGCCTGCTTCGAGATGAGGTTTCCGTGCCCCTTGTGGGGTGGGAGGCTCCCTGGAGATGACGGGGTTGATAGGCCGGGTGTGGAAGCAACGACTAGCGAGTTGTGGAGCTGACCGGTACTAATAAGCCGATCACTTGTCTACCACGCACCAGCCACCATCAGGGCCAGTCGTAAGGATTGGTGTGGTGGGTGATGGTGTGGGTGGAGAGTGCAAACAATCTTGATGCTTTGATGAGCAGTTGCTGCTTGAGTGTTCGCGTCCATTGTGTGGTTCTCGGGAGAGAACCCGCCCACCGCCACTCGTGGTGCATGCGCAGGCGTGCTCGTGTGTGGTGGTGGGGTGGTTTGGATCCTGGCCTGTGTGGTCCGGTGGTCATAGCGGTGGGGAAACGCCCGGTCTCATTCCGAACCCGGAAGCTAAGCCCACCAGCGCCGATGGTACTGCTCGGGAGACTGGGTGGGAGAGTAGGTCACCGCCGGCCACTCACTCTTCGCAGTGAGATGGAGAGGGGAAGTTCCTCTGTACGCGTCAAGCGTGCGGACGGGGCTTCCCCTCTTCTGCGTCCACCTGGCACCGGTCGTGCGCCTTGTAGGCGCTGGTCGTCAGCGCAGACGCAGGACGGCCCCGGCCAGCGGCTTGGGGCGGAAGGACGTCGTCTTCCTCCCCAGGAGGCGGCCCTCACGCACGAGGACCTGCAGAGCAGCGAGGTCCGTGCGGGGCAGCAGGATGGCCGCCCGATCGCCCACCGCGGCCCGTACCTCAGAGAGCTCCCGCAGGTACCGCACGTCCTCGGCGGCGGTGCCCCCGGCGCGCACCGCGTCGTCCACCCACGCTCCGCTCCCCACCGCTGGACCGGTGGTGGGCGCTCCTTCCACGACCACCGCACGGTCGGGGAGCAGGACGAGGGCTTGGTCAGGAGGCAGACCGCCGGCGACCCGCGCGATGTCCTCGACGGTGGTCAGAAGCACCGGCCGACGGTGGTGCGCCCGCTCCACGACGCGTTCGGCGGCCTCCCGGGGCAGGACCCGGTGCAGCGGTTGCAGGTCCACTGGCTCGGTGGTGTCGTCGGCCACCGCGACCAGCAGTCGTTCAGCGCGGCCGCGACGCACCGCTGACCGCTGCACGGCGGCGTGACGGTGGTGACCGTCGGCGATGAGGAAGCGGTGCTTCGCCGACGCCCGGGCCAGGGCGCGCACGACGTCGGGATCGCGCAGCTGCCACACCTCGAGCAGAGGGTTCCCGTCCTGGTCGAACGCGCTGGAGAGCAGCTGCCCCACGTGCTCCGGGTGTCTCCACTCCAGCGGCCACGGATCGCTGTCGACCAGCAGGACGGGCTCGGAGTCGACTCCCGTCCGCTCGAGCCGCTCCAGGCGCGCGTCCACCGCCTGCTCGAACACGCCCTCGTGCGGGCGCACGCGCGGGTCGTGGGGCAGCACCTCGAGGGCACCCACCAGGAAGTGACGGGTCCCCGTCGTCCCGTGCTGGCGGACGACGTACAGGCCCGGGGCGTCTTGCTCGAGGGCGCCGGCCTCCAACCACCGGTTCACCTCCCGCTGCCGGGTGTCGTGTCCGTACTCCGGGCGCTCCAGGTGCGTGACGACGTACGGCGACGAGGCGAGGAGGTCGGCCCGGCGGGCCTTGTCGATCTCGGTATGGGGCGGAGCGAGCAGTCGCCACAGCGGGCCGGTGACCCGCTGCGCGTAACGCAGCCCGCCGAAGGGGTGCAGCAGGGGTCCGCTCGGGGAGGACGTCCCCACCGGCGAGCCGGGCACGGCGCGCGTCCCCGTGCGTAGGTCCTCCACCCGTCGCATCCTACGGTCGACGACAGCGACGACGGCCGACCGAGCCGTCGGCACCCACCCGCAGCGAGAGGCGGCAGCCCCGTGTCAGGAGCAGGCGAGAGCCGGCGGCCCGCCGGCAGCACCTACGAGTGGCTCCAGCGCGGCCTGGCCCTGCTCGCCGCCGGTGAGGCCGCGGCCGCCGCGGTCCTGCTGTCCCGGGCCTGGCAGGAGGAGCCGGGGTCGACGGTCGTGCTGGAGGCCCTCGCCCGGGCGCAGTACGACTCGGGGGACGTCGCCGGAGCAGCGGAGTCGTTCCGGCGCCTGGCCGACGCCCGACCGGCCGACGACTACGCTCACTTCGGTCTGGGGCTCAGCCTCAGCCGGCTGGGACGGTTCGGCCTCGCGGCCGAACACCTGGCGATGGCGCACGCCATGCGCCCCGACCGTCCCGAGTACGCCGACCGACTGCGACAGGTCCGCGCCACCCTGCGTGCGCGGCAGAGCCCGGGGAGTTCGTGAGCAACACGATCGAGATCAGCCTCCGCCCGACGGACGGGACGTTGCTGGACCAGCACGACGTCCTCCTGCTGGACCTGGACGGTGTCGTCTACGTCGGCCCGGACGCCGTCCCGCACGCGGCCGAGGCCCTGCGCGGTGCCGTGCGGGCCGGTCGCCGTCTCGGCTTCATCACCAACAACGCCTCCCGCCCGCCGGAGACCGTCGCCGCGCACCTGCGTGAGCTCGACGTCCCGGCGGCCGACGAGGACGTCGTCAACTCCGCGCAGGCCGCCGCCGACCACCTCGCCGGGCGCTTGCCCGCGGGGTCGCCGGTCCTGCTCGTGGGGACCACGGGGCTGCGGGTCGCCCTCGAGGACGTGGGGTTGCGCCCCACGCACGAGCGGCACGAGGCGGTGGCCGTCGTGCAGGGCTTCTCACCCGACCTGGGCTGGCGCGACCTGGCCGAGGCCACGCACGCCGTCCGCGCCGGTCTGCCGTGGATCGCGACGAACCTGGACGCCACCGTGCCGACCCCCGGCGGCCCGGCCCCCGGCAACGGCCTGCTCGTCGACCTCGTCGCCCGGGCCGCGGGCCGCGGGCCGGATGTCGTGTGCGGCAAGCCGGAGCGGGCGTTGTTCGACGCCGCCGTGCAACGGCTCGGGGCGCAGCGCGCCCTCGTCGTCGGGGACCGGCTCGACACCGACCTGCAGGGCGCCCGCACGGCCGGGCTCGCAGGACTGCTGGTCCTGACCGGTGTCACGGGCGTGCGCGAACTCCTCGCGGCCGCCCCGCACGAGCGACCCACCCACGTCGGACACGACCTGCGGTCGCTCGCCGACGTCCACCCCGGCGTCGCGGTGGTCCGGGAGCAGGACACGGTGTCGGCGAGCTGCCGCGGCGCCGAGGTCACCGTCGACCCCCACGGGCTGCGGGTGCCGGGGGGCGAGGCGGGCCCGGACGGGCTGGACGTCCTGCGGGCCGCCGCCGTCGCGGTGTGGGCGGCCGCCGACGACGGCCACGCCCTCACCGGCGACGACCTGACGGCTGGCGTCCGCACCGTGACGGACAGTCTCCGTCGCCCGGGCTGAGGTCCGCGGTGGGCACGTGACGGGGACTCGATGGGCACGTCGACCGCGCGGCGGTGGACGGTGCGCGGGCGCTGTCCGCGAGGGCTTGTAGCGTGACGCCCGTGACGAACGACGTCGGCCAGCCCGCACCGGGCGGTCCCCCCTCCAGCGGGCAGCACGACCCCGGCCCGGACGGTGCGCTCGCCGCTGCCCTGGCCCGGCTCGACGGCCTGGACGCCGTCGGCGTCCACGAGCACGTCGAGGTCTACGCCGCGGTCGACCGGGCACTGCGTGAGCGCCTGGCCGGCGCGGAGGGCTGACGTGGCCGCACGCAGGATGCGCCTGGACGCCGAACTGGTCCGCCGGGGACTTGCGCGCTCGCGGGAGCACGCCTCCGAGCTGGTGGCCGCCGGGCGCGTCCGGATCGCCGGCTCGGCCGCCACCAAACCCGCGACCCAGGTCGACCTCGCCGCGGCCATCGTCGTCGACGACGCCGGTGGGCAGGACGAGTACGTCTCGCGCGGCGCCCACAAGCTCATCGGCGCGCTCGACGCTTTCGGCGTCGACGTCACCGGCCGACGCTGCCTGGACGCCGGTGCCAGCACCGGCGGCTTCACGGACGTCCTGCTGCGCCGGGGAGCGGGGCACGTCGTGGCGGTCGACGTCGGCTACGGGCAGATGGCCTGGTCGCTGCGCACCGACGAGCGGGTGACGGTGCTGGAGCGCACCAACGTGCGCACCCTGGAGCCGGACCAGGTCGCACCGGCGCCCACCCTCGTCGTGGCGGACCTGTCGTTCATCTCCCTGACCCTGGTGCTGCCGGCGTTCGTGCGGTGCGCGGCCACCGACGCCGAGCACGTCCTCATGGTCAAACCGCAGTTCGAGGTCGGCCGGGAGGCCCTCGGCGCCGGTGGCGTCGTGCGCAGCGCCGACCTGCGCGCCGGGGCCGTGCGGACCGTCGCCGACGCCGCGTCCGCGGCGGGGCTCGGGGTCCTCGGGGTCGCCGCGAGCCCCCTGCCCGGGCCCAGCGGGAACGTGGAGTACTTCCTGCACCTGACCGCCGGTGCCCCCGCGCTGTCCGAGGACGACCTCGGCCGGGCCATCGCCGAGGGACCGCAGGCGGGGCTGTCGTGAGCGCCGACGCGCCACGCAGCGTGCTGGTCCTGGCTCACACCGGCCGCCCCCAGGCGCTGCAGGCCCTCACCAAGGTCGTGCACCGCTTCCACGAGGCCGGCGTGCGGACGATCATGACACCCGAGGAGGCGGCGGCCCTGAGCGTCGCCGACCGCGCCCTCGTCGTCGAGTGCGACCTCGAGGGCGCCGTCGACGACGCCGAGCTGGTCATCGTCCTCGGGGGGGACGGCACGATCCTGCGCGCCGCCGAGCTCGTGCGCGGTAGCGACACCCCGCTGCTCGGGGTGAACCTGGGGCACGTCGGCTTCCTCGCCGAGGCCGAGCGCGAGGAGATCGTCGGCACGGTCGCCCGCGTCGTGGCGGGGGACTACCGCGTCGAGGAACGCATGACGCTCGACGTGCAGGTCGTCGTCGACGGGCAGGTCGTCGCCTCGTCGTGGGCCGTCAACGAGGTCTCCGTCGAGAAGGCGAACCGCGAGCGGATGCTCGAGCTGGTCGTCGACGTCGACGGACGGCCGCTGAGCTCGTTCGGCGGGGACGGCGTCATCGCCGCGACGCCGACGGGGTCGACGGCCTACGCCTTCTCCGCCGGTGGCCCGGTCGTCTGGCCCGAGGTCGAGGCGCTGCTCGTGGTGCCGATCAGCGCGCACGCCCTGTTCGCGCGGCCGCTGGTCATCGCGCCCACGTCGGTCGTGGGCGTCGAGGTCCTGTCCGGCCTGGGGGACGGCGGGGTGCTGTGGTGCGACGGCCGGCGCACCTTCACCGCCCCGGCGGGGGCCCGGGTCGAAGTGCGGCGCTCGGACCAGACCGTCCGGCTGGCCCGGCTGAGCACGGGGATCTTCACCGACCGGCTGGTCGCCAAGTTCGGCCTGCCGGTCGCCGGCTGGCGCGGCCCGCGCTCGACGGACGGGGGGCTCGTGTGATCGAGGAGATCCACATCCGTTCCCTCGGCGTCATCCGCGACGCCCGGCTCCCGCTGGGCCCGGGCCTGACGGTCATCACGGGCGAGACCGGGGCCGGCAAGACGATGGTCGTCACGGGGTTGAACCTGCTCATGGGCGAGCGCGCCGACGCCGGCGCCGTGCGGGCCGGGGACGACACCGCGGTCGTCGAGGGCCGCGTGCAGGTCCCCGACGACGGCCCGGTCGCGGCCCGCGCCCGCGAGGCCGGCGGCGACCTCGACGAGGGATCCCTGCTGCTGGCCCGCACCCTGTCGGCCGGCGGTCGCAGCCGGGCCCACGTCGGCGGGCGCGGCGCCCCCGTGGGCGTGCTGGCCGAGCTGTCCGAGCACCTCATCGCCGTCCACGGGCAGACCGACCAGCTCCGGCTGCGCTCGGCGGCCCAGCAGCTGAGGGTCCTCGACGCCTTCGCCGGGTCCGTCGTCACCGACGACCTGACGACCTACCGGGGTCTGCACGCGCGCTGGCGGGCGGTCAGCGACGAGCACGACCACGTCGCCGGGCACACCGCCGAGCGGGCCCGGGAGGCCGAGCTCCTGCGGCTGGGTCTCGCCGAGATCGAGCGCGTCGACCCCCAGCCCGACGAGGACACCGCCCTGCGCGAGGAGGCGTCGCGGCTGGCGCACGTCGAGGTGCTGCGCACGGCCGCCGCGACGGCGCACGAGGCGCTCACCGGCGCTGGTGAGGACGGGATCGGGGACGACGGGGCCGACACCCGCGTCGACGCCGCCCGCCGCGCGCTGACGCAGGCCGGCGAGCACGACGCGACGCTGGCCGGGCTCGCCGCGCGCGCCGAGGAGGTCTCCTACCTGCTCGCGGACCTGTCCACCGAGATCGCGGCCTACGCGCAGTCCCTGGAGGCCGACCCCCTCCGGCTGCAGGTCGTCGAGGAACGACGCGCCCAGCTGAACACCCTGGTCCGCCGCCACGCCGAGGACCTCTCCGAGGGCGTGGCGGGGGTGCTGCGCTGGGCGCAGGAGGCGGCCGAGCGCCTGCTGGACCTCGACGACGACGGCCGGCTGGACGCCCTGGCGAAGGAGCGCGACGAGCTCGAGCGCGACCTGCGCTCCCTCGCGGGCCGGATGACGGCGGCGCGGACGGCCAGCGCGGTCGCGCTGGAGGAGCGGGTGGCCGCCGAGCTGGCGGCGCTGGCCATGCCCAGCGCCCGCGTGGAGGTCGCCGTCCGCACGGGGCACGACCTGGGCCCGGCCGGCTGCGACGGCGTGGAGCTGCTGCTGGCCGCCCACTCCGGCGCGGCACCGCGGCCGCTGGCGCGCGGGGCCTCCGGCGGTGAGCTGTCGCGCGTCATGCTGGCCCTGGAGGTCGTCCTGGCCGGGGCCGACCCGGTGCCCACCATGGTCTTCGACGAGGTCGACGCGGGGGTCGGCGGTCGCGCCGCGGTCGAGATCGGCCGCCGGCTGGCCCGGCTGGCCCGCACCACCCAGGTCGTCGTGGTCACCCACCTCGCCCAGGTCGCCGCCTTCGCCGACACCCACCTGACGGTCGTCAAGACCGACGACGGCAGCGTCACCGAGTCCGGCGTCGTGGCGCTGGACGACGAGGGCCGGGTGAGCGAGCTGGCGCGCATGCTGTCCGGACGGGGGTCGGGCACCGAGCGGGCCCACGCCGAGGAGCTCCTGAGGTCCTCGCGTGCAGAAGCGGTGCAGGACGAGCCGCCCGCGCGGGCCCCGAAGGCGCGGACGGCGCGTGCGGCGCGGAGCGCCACCGCGCCCGTGGGACGATCGGCTCCGGCCTCGGGCAGGAGCGGGAGGCGACGGACGCAGGGGTGAGGGAGTTCCAACGGTGATCAGGCGTCGGTGGGGACGCGGCGACGCCGGGACGGGCGCGACGTCGCGGGCCGCCGAGCCCGGCGCGGTGACCGGCACCCTGCGGGTCGACCGCCGGACCAAGCGGCTGACCAAGCGCCTGCGACCCGGCGACATCGCCGTCATCGACCACCTCGACCTCGACCGCGTCTCGGCCGAGGCCCTCGTGGCCTGCGCACCGGCCGCCGTCGTCAACGCCTCGCGCAGCACGTCCGGCCGCTACCCGAACCTGGGGCCGGGCATCCTCGTCGAGGCCGGCATCCCCGTCCTCGACGACGTCGGGCAGGACGTCATGACCCAGCTGGCCGAGGGCGCCACCGGGGTCCTGGACGACGAGGTCCTCACCAGCGGCGGGAACGTCGTCGGCCGGGGTCGCCGGCTGAACGCCGAGCTGGTCGCGGCCGACATGGAGACCGCGCGCGCGGGCCTGTCGCTGCAGCTGGAGGCCTTCGCGGCCAACACCATGGAGTACCTGCGGCGCGAGCGCGAGCTGCTCCTGGACGGTGTCGGCGTCCCCGACATCCGCACCGACCTCGACGGCCGGCACGCGCTCATCGTGGTCCGCGGCTACCACTACAAGGAGGACCTCGTCACCCTCCGGTCGTACGTGCGGGAGTACAAGCCCGTGCTCATCGGCGTCGACGGCGGGGCGGACGCGATCCTGGAGGCCGGCTGGCGACCCGACCTCATCGTCGGCGACATGGACTCGGTCTCCGACGCCGCGCTGCGCAGCGGCGCCGAGGTCGTGGTCCACGCCTACCGCGACGGCCGCGCGCCGGGCCTGGACCGCGTCCGGTCCCTGGGCATCGACGCCGTCGTCTTCCCCGCGACGGGCACCAGCGAGGACGTCGCCATGCTGCTCGCCGACGACAAGGGCGCCACGCTCATCGCCGCCGTCGGCACCCACGTGACCCTCGTGGAGTTCCTCGACAAGGGCCGCTCCGGCATGGCCAGCACCTTCCTGACGCGGCTGCGGGTGGGCGGCAAGCTCGTCGACGCCAAGGGCGTCTCCCGGCTGTACCGGTCGCGGGTGTCCGACGCGCAGGTCCTCGTCCTCGTCCTGGCCGGGGTCCTGGCCCTCGTGGCGGCGCTGCTGGTGACCCCCACCGGGCAGGCCATCCTGGCCGTCACGGGGGCCCGGCTGGAGGACCTGTGGGCCGGTCTCCTGGGGTTGCTGCCGGGGGAGGGGCCCTGAGCGCGGCCCGCCCCCACCCCCGCACCGTCCCCGACCGACAGGAACTGCAGTGATCGACTTCCGGTACCACGTGGTCTCGCTGGTGTCGGTGTTCCTCGCCCTCGCCGTCGGCATCGTGCTGGGCGCCGGACCCCTCAACGAGGGCATCTCCACGGGCATCACCGACCAGGTCAGGCAGCTCACGACCGAGAAGAACCAGCTGCGGACCGAGCGCGACCAGGCCCTGACGACGGTCGACCAGCAGGACGCCTGGGCCGAGGCCGTCGCCCCGGCCCTGGTGGCCCGCCAGCTCGGCGGCCGCGGCGTCGCCGTCGTCGAGCTGCCCGGGGCCGACTCCAGCCAGGTCGACGCGACGGTCAGCGCCCTGGAGGCCGCCGGGGCCCAGGTTTCGGCCCAGGTCACCGTCCAGGAGCGCTGGATCGACACGTCCGCCGCGGCGACCGCCGAGCGGCAGGAGGCCGCGAGCTCGCTCGCGGCGCAGCTGCCGACGACCCCGGCCGCCGACGCCACCCCCGAGGACCTGCTGGCCGCGGAGCTGGCGCGGGCGCTGGTGACCACCGAGCTCGCGCAGTCCACCGAGCTCGACCAGGGGGCGCAGACCGTCCTGACGACCCTGTCCGACGCCGGGCTCGTCGAGGTCCAGGGCGACGGAGGCCCGGCGGTCGCGCGCGGCACCCTGGCCCTCGTGGTCGGCGGGGCTCCCGACACCGACACCACCGACGCCCAGCAGGAGGCGACGACCACCACCTGGAACGCCGTCGCCGCGGCCCTGGACGCCGCCAGCGCCGGCGCGGTCGTGGCGGGACCCGCGGAGTCCACCGCCGACGGCGGGGTCGTCGCCGCGCTGCGCGCCGACGACGACGTGACGCGGGACGTCAGCAGCGTCGACGACCTCGACTCCCCGATCGGGCGCGTCAACGTGGTCCTGGCGCTGCGCCAGCAGCTGTCCGGCGGCGTCGGGCAGTACGGCACCGCCGACTCGGCCACGGCCGTCAGCCCGCCGCTGCCCGCGGTCGCCCCGTGAGCCCCGTGGGCCCTCCGCTGCGGACCGCGCTGGCGCTGGCCGCCGCCCGGTCGGCGGGCCGGCGCGGCGCGGACCTGCTGCGCGCCGCCCCGCCGGGCGGACCGCGGCGCTGGGAACGCACCAACCACGCGGGCCGGTCGGTCACGCTGCTCGAAGGGCCCGCGGCCGCGCTCGCGGTGAGCGCCGGCGTGCTCGCCGCCGCGCCGCCGTGGCGCGCCGCCGGAGCCGTCGCCGCCGTGGGCGCGGCGGCCTTCGGCGCCCTGGACGACCTGACCGAGCGCACGGGGGAGCGGGACGCCGGGGCCCGCGGGCTGCGGGGGCACCTCGCGGCGGCCCGTCGGGGACGGCTGACGACGGGCGGCTGGAAGGTGCTGGGCATCGGCGCGACCGGGCTGGCCGCGGCGGCCCTCGTCGAGCGGCCCCGCGACCGGGTGGCGGTCCTGGACGCGGTGGTCGCCGGGGCGCTCGTGGCGGGATCGGCGAACCTGCTCAACCTCTTCGACCTGCGCCCGGGGCGGGCCGCGAAGGTGGCCGCCGTCGCCGCCGCCTCCCTCGCCGCCGGGCCCGGCGCGGCGGCGGCCCGGCCGCTGGCGGGCGCCGTCGCCGGGGCCTGCGCCGCCGTCCTGCCCGACGACCTCGCCGGGCGCAGCATGCTCGGCGACACCGGCGCGAACGCGCTGGGGGCGGTGCTGGGGGTGGCCGCCCTGGCCCGCTGGCACCGGCGCGGCCGGGTGGGCGCGCTGGCCGCCGTCGTGGCGCTCACCCTGGCGTCCGAGAAGGTCAGCTTCAGCCGCGTCATCGAGGCGCAGCCGCTCCTGCGCGAGCTCGACCGCCTCGGCCGGCCGTGACCCCACGTGCGCGGTCGGTGGCCGCCGCCGCGGCGTCCGTGGCGCTGCTGACGGTCCTCGCCCGGCTCGCGGGCTTCGGCCGGGTCCTGGCCTTCAGCCAGACCGTGGGCGACACCTGCCTCGGCACGGCCTACACCACGGCCAACCAGGTCCCCAACGTGCTGTTCGAGGTCGTCGCCGGTGGCGCCCTGGCCGGTGTCCTCGTCCCGCTGCTGTCGTCCCGGTTCGCCTCCGGGGACGCCGCGGACCGGGCGGCGGCTTCCCGCACGGCGTCGGCCGCGCTGACGTGGAGCGTGCTAGCCCTGCTCGCCGTCGGCGCCCTCACCGCCGTCCTGGCCCGGCCGGTGATGGGTCTGCTGCTGCGCGAGGGGGCCGTGCGCCAGTGCGGGGACTCCCTGCTGCACACCGGCACCGTGATGCTCTGGGTCTTCCTGCCGCAGGTGCCGCTGTACGCGGTGGCCGTCGTGTTCGCCGGGGTCCTGCAGGCCCAGCAGCGCTTCACCGCCCCCGCCGCCGCGCCCCTGGTGTCCAGCCTCGTCGTCGGCGGGAGCTACCTGCTCGTCGGCGTGCTCGTGCCGGCCCGCGTCGTCCGGGGCGAGCCCGGCGACGTGCCCGCCGCCGCGGTCGCCGTCCTCGCCGGCGGGACGACCCTGGGGGTCGTCGCCCTCGCGCTGACGCACGTCCCGGCCCTGCGGGGACCGGTGCGCTGGCGCCCGGCGTTGCGTCCCGCGCCCGGTGACGGCGCCCGCCTGCGGTCGCTGGCCCTGTCCGGGCTGGCGGTGCTGCTGGCCCAGCAGGTCGTCACCGTCGCGATCACGGTGGCCTCCAACGGCGTCCCGGGGGCGGTCAACCGCTGGAGCTACGCCTGGGCGCTGTTCCTGCTGCCGTACGCCGTGCTCGCCGTCCCCGTCGCCACGGCCGTCTTCCCGCGCCTGGCGCGCGCCGCCGACACCGGCCGGGCCGAGCTGGCCGCCCTGCTCGCCCCCGCGGTGCGCACGGTGCTGCTCGTCAGCTCCCTGGGCGCGGCGGTCCTGGCCGCGGTCGCGGCCCCCGTCGCCGTCGTCTTCGTCGCCGGCCGCGCCGGGTCCGGCCAGACGGGCGACCTGTCCCTGGCCCTGGTGCTGTTCGCCCCCGCCCTGCTGGGATACGGCATGGTCGCCCTGCTGACCCGCGCGCTCTACACCGTCGGCGCCGGGCGGCAGGCCGCGACCGGGACCGTCGCGGGGTGGGCCGTGGTCCTGGCCGGGGTCGTGGTCCTGCCGCTGCTGCTGCCGGCCGACCGGGTCGTGGCGGCGCTCGCGGTCGCGCACACCCTCGGGCTGAGCGTCTCGGGCGCTCTGCTGCTCCGGTCGGCGCACCGGGCGGTGCCCGGCGCGGCGACCGGAGCCGGCCGTGTCCTGGCCGCGGCCGTGCTGGCGGGTGCGGCGGCCGGCGGCGCGGGGAGCGCGGTGACCACCTGGTGGCGCGCCGACCACGTCGCGCCGGCCGTGGGGCAGGGCGTCCTCGTCGCCGCCGGTGCGACCCTCGTGTGGCTCGCCGTGGCGCGGCTGAGCGCACCCGCCGACCTGGCGGCGCTGGCCGGCAGTGCCCGGCGGGCCGTCCGCCGATGAGTCCGGGAGGAACCGTGGGACCTGTCGTGTTCGTGCTGGGCAGCAGCGCCGGGGGGGTGGGCCGGCACGTCGCCGAGCTGTGCGCGCGGCTGCGCGCCGACGGCACCGACGTCCGGGTCGCGGCCCCCGCGCAGACCCTGCGGCGCTTCGCCTTCGGCGTCCCGGCGACGGCCGTGGAGATCGGCCCGAGCATCGACCCGGCCCGGGACCTGCGGGCCGCGCGGGCCCTGCGCCGGGCGGTGGCGGCCGTGCCGGGGGCGCTGGTGCACGCCCACGGCGTGCGCGCCGGGTTCGTGGCGACCCTCGCCGTCCCGCGCCGCACGCCCCTGGTCGTGACGCTGCACAACGCCGTCCTGGGCCGCGGGCCGCGGGCCGGGCTGGGGCTGGCCGTGCTCGGGGTGGTGTGCCGGCGGGCCGACGTCGTGCTGGGCGTCTCGGGTGACCTGGTCGCCCTGGCCCACCGCCTCGGCGCCGGGGTGGCCGACCGCGCCCTCGTGCCGGCACCCCCGCTGCCGCCCGGTGACGCCGCCCGCGGCCGCGCCGTCCTGGGCACGGGGCCGGTGGCGCTGGCCGTGGCCCGGCTGGCCCCGCAGAAGGACCTGGGGACGCTGCTGGAGGCCGCGGGGCGCTCGGGGGTCCGCGTCGCCGTCGCCGGTGACGGGCCGCTGCTCGACGACCTCGCCGCCCGGGTCCGCGCCGAGGACCTGCCCGTCGAGCTGCTCGGTCGCCGCGAGGACGTCGCGGACCTGCTCGCCGCGGCCGACGTCGCCGTCAGCACCAGCGTCTGGGAGGGGCAGCCGGTCTTCGTGCAGGAGGCGCTGCGGGCCGGGGTCCCCCTCGTGGCGACCGACGCCGGGGGCACGCGGGAGGTGACCGGCGACGCCGCGCTGCTGGTGCCGGTGGGGGACGCCGGCGCGGTCGCCCAGGCCCTGGCCCGGCTCGCCGGGGACGCCACCGAGCGGGCCGTGCGCTCCGAGCGGGCCCGGCAGCGGGCGGCGCAGCTGCCGACGGGGGACGACGCCGCCGAGCAGGTCCGCCGGGTCCACGCCGCCGCGCGCGGCTGACCGGCCGCACCGGGCGCCGGTGTCGGGTACGATCGAACTCCGTGGCGAACCGCAGCACTCCCGAGTCCATCACCCAGCACGTCTTCGTGACCGGGGGTGTGGCCAGCTCCCTCGGGAAGGGGTTGACCGCCTCCAGCCTCGGTCGTCTCCTCCGCGCCCGCGGTCTGCGCGTCGCGATGCAGAAGCTCGACCCCTACCTCAACGTCGACCCCGGCACGATGAACCCGTTCCAGCACGGCGAGGTCTTCGTGACCGACGACGGCGCCGAGACGGACCTCGACATCGGCCACTACGAGCGCTTCCTCGACGTGCGCTTCGACGCCTCGGCGAACGTCACGACCGGTCAGGTGTACTCCGCGGTCATCGCCAAGGAGCGGCGCGGGGAGTACCTCGGTGACACCGTCCAGGTCATCCCGCACATCACCAACGAGATCGTCGACCGGATGCGGGCCCAGGCCCGCGAGGACATCGACGTCATCATCACCGAGGTCGGCGGCACGGTCGGCGACATCGAGTCCCTGCCGTTCCTGGAGGCCGCCCGTCAGGTCCGCCAGCGCCTCGGCCGCGACAACGTGTTCTTCGTCCACGTCTCCCTCGTGCCGTACATCGGGCCCAGCGGTGAGCTGAAGACCAAGCCGACGCAGCACTCCGTCGCCCAGCTGCGCAACATCGGCATCCAGCCCGACGCCATCGTGTGCCGCGCCGACCGGGAGATCCCCGAGAGCGTCAAGCGCAAGATCGCCTCGATGTGCGACGTCGACGACGAGGCCGTCATCGCCTGCGTCGACGCGCCGTCGATCTACGACATCCCGAAGGTCATCCACCGCGAGGGCCTGGACGCCTACCTCGTCCGCAAGCTGAACCTCAGCTTCCGCGACGTCGACTGGTCGACCTGGGACGACCTGCTGCGCCGCGTGCACAACCCGCGCCGCCGCGTCGAGATCGCGCTCGTCGGCAAGTACATCGACCTGCCCGACGCCTACCTGTCGGTCACCGAGGCGCTGCGCGCCGGGGGTTTCGCCGAGGACGCGAAGGTGGACATCCGCTGGGTCGCCTCCGACGACTGCAAGACCCCCGAGGGCGCGCGCAAGCAGCTGCACGGCGTCGACGCGGTCTGCGTCCCGGGCGGTTTCGGGGTCCGCGGCATCGAGGGCAAGCTCGGTGCGCTGAAGTGGTCGCGGGAGAACGGCGTCCCGACCCTGGGGCTGTGCCTTGGCCTGCAGTGCATGGTGATCGAGTACGCGCGCAACGTCGCCGGGCTGAAGAACGCCAGTTCCACCGAGTTCGAGCCCGACGCCAAGCACCCCGTCATCGCCACGATGGCCGAGCAGCGCGAGATCGTCTCCGGCGAGGGCGACATGGGCGGCACGATGCGGCTGGGTTCCTACGACGCCGTGCTGCAGCCGGGGTCGGTCGTCGCCGCCACCTACGGCAGCGAGCGCATCTCCGAGCGGCACCGGCACCGCTACGAGGTGAACAACTCCTACCGCGACCAGCTGTCCGCCAAGGGCCTGGTGTTCTCCGGCACCTCCCCGGACCGCGAGCTCGTCGAGTTCGTCGAGCTGCCCGCCGAGGTGCACCCGTACTACGTGGGCACGCAGGCGCACCCGGAGTTCAAGTCCCGGCCGACGCGGTCGCACCCGCTGTTCTCCGGTCTCGTCGCGGCGGCTCTGCTGCGCCAGCGCGAGGGGCAGCTCCTGGACGTCGACCCCGAGCCGGCGGCCGAGGCCGGGCTCGTCGAGGAGCTCACGGACGTGAAGGCGTGAGCTTCCCGGCCGAACTGGGTGTCCCCGTCGTCGACGGGGCCGAGCTCCTGGACGCCGTCGCGCAGCGGCGGCTGGTGGGTTCGGACGTGGTGTTCTCGGGGCACGTCTGGGACGTCGTGCGCGAGACGGTGGAACTGCCCGACGGCGGCACGGTCGTGCGCGACGTGCAGCGCCACCCGGGCGCGGTGACGATCCTGGCCCTCGACGACGACGAGAACGTCCTGTTCATCAAGCAGTACCGCCACCCCGTGCGGCGGGAGCTGTGGGAGCTGCCCGCCGGGCTGCTGGACGTCGCCGGGGAGGAACCGCTGCTGGCGGCCCGGCGCGAGCTGGCCGAGGAGGCCGACCTCGTCGCCTCCGACTGGGCCGTCCTGGTGGACTGGTTCAACTCCCCCGGGGGGTCCAGCGAGGCCAACCGCATCTACCTGGCGCGCGGCCTGAGCGCCGTCCCCGAGGCCGACCGGCACCTGCGGGAGGACGAGGAGAAGGACCTCGTCCCGGTGCGGGTGCCGCTGGCGCAGGCCGTGCGGGCCGTCCTGGAGGGGCGGCTGACCAACCCCGGCAGCGTCATCGGCGTCCTGGCGCTGCAGGCGGCCCGGGCCGGCGGCTGGCAGGACCTGCGCCCGGCGGGCACGCCGTGGCCGACGGGGCTCATCACGCCGCCGCGCTGACCCGCGCCACGCCGGTCCCTCCCCGCGTGGGGGACCGGCCGGCGCCGGGGCGGGCCACTAGGGTCGGAGCGTGTCCGCCCAGCCCCTCGCCCCGCCCACGGGTGCGCCCGAGGAGGCGCCCGCCGCGCTGCGCTCGGCGGTGCGGGACTACCTCGGTCACCTGCAGGTCGAGCGGGGGCTGAGCGCCAACACCCTGGGGGCCTACCGCCGCGACCTGGCCCGCTACGTCCGCTTCCTCGCCGCGCGGGGCGTCGCCGACCCGACCGGTGTGGACGAGGCCGTCGTCGCGGCGTTCGTCGCGGCGCTGCGCTCGGGGGAGGACGGCGGCACCCCGCTGACGGCCAGCTCCGCGGCGCGCACGGCGTCGGCGGTGCGCGGCTGGCACCGGTTCCTGCACGCCGAGGGGCGCAGCGCGGACGACCCGGCCCTGCTGGTGCGCCCGCCGGCGCCGCCGCGGCGCTCGCCCGCGGCGTTGACGGTGGAGGAGGTCACCCGCCTGCTGCAGGTGGCGGGGCTGGGCGGTGAGGGGGAGCCGGCGGCGGTGCCGCTGCGGGACCGGGCGCTGCTGGAGGTGCTCTACGGCTGCGGGGCCCGCATCAGCGAGGCCGTCGGGCTGGACGTGGACGACGTCCCGTCGCGGCTGGCGGGGCGCCCGGGCGTGTTCCGCCTGCGGGGTTCGGGGGCTAAGGAGCGCCTCGTGCCCCTGGGGTCCCTCGCGCAGGACGCCCTGGAGCAGTACCTCCTGCGATCCCGGCCGCTGCTGGCGGGGCGCGGCGCCGGCACCGGCGCCCTGTTCGTCAACACGCGCGGTGGCCGCCTGTCGCGGCAGAGCGCCTGGGCCGTCCTGCAGACCGCCGCCCGCCGGGCCGGCATCACCCGGGCGGTGTCCCCGCACACCCTGCGGCACTCCTTCGCCACGCACCTGCTGCGGGACGGGGCCGACGTCCGGGCCGTCCAGGAGCTGCTGGGGCACGCCTCGGTGACCACGACGCAGGTCTACACGACGCTCGTCACCGCCGACGCCCGGCGCGAGGTGCGCACCGGGTCGCCCTCGTGAGCCTGCGCGCGCCCCGTCCGGCCCTCAGGGCCCACGCTGCGCGCACGCGGAACCACGACCCGTCGGCACCACCACCCGTTCGCGGCGACTAAGGTCGCGGCAGGACCGCCCGACCCGACGACCGCCCGAGGAAGTGCCACCTCCCGTGACCAGCGAGCACCTGCCGTCCGCCACCGCCCGGCCCTCGGCCTTCGGCCCCGCCGTGGACGCCTCCCGCGCCGCCGGGCAGCCGGTGCCGGCCGCGCACGATCCGGCGCCCCGGCCCGTGGTCCCGGTGGTGCAGCAGTCCTCGCAGGACCCCTCGCAGAACGCCTCGCCGGAGGCCGTGGCCCAGCCCGTGACGCCGGCCGAGCCGCGCGCGGTCCAGGGCGAGATCGAGCTGGGGCCGCAGGACGGCCCCACGGGCCGCCCGCTGCCGACCTTCCCGGTCCCGGCCCGGCTGGACCACCACGGCCCGGCGCGCGTCATCTCCATGTGCAACCAGAAGGGCGGCGTCGGCAAGACGACGACGACCATCAACCTGGGGGCGGCGCTGGCCGAGTACGGCCGCCGCGTGCTGCTCGTCGACTTCGACCCCCAAGGCGCGTTGTCGGCCGGGCTGGGCGTCAACCCGCACGAGCTCGACAAGACGGTCTACCAGCTGCTCATGGAGCGCGGGACGGACGTGCGCGAGGTCATCCGCGAGACGGCCGTCGAGGGGCTGGACCTGCTGCCGGCCAACATCGACCTGTCCGCGGCCGAGGTCCAGCTCGTCGGCGAGGTCGCGCGCGAGAGCGTGCTGGCCCGCGCGCTGCGCCCGGCGCTGGCCGACTACGACGTGGTCCTCATCGACTGCCAGCCGTCCCTGGGGCTGCTGACGGTCAACGCGCTGACCGCCTCGCACGGCGTGCTCATCCCGCTGGAGTGCGAGTTCTTCGCCCTGCGCGGGGTCGCGCTGCTGGTGGAGACGATCGAGAAGGTGCAGGAGCGCCTCAACCCCGCCCTGGAGATCGACGGGATCCTGGCCACCATGTACGACGGCCGGACGCTGCACAGCCGCGAGGTCGTCACGCGCGTCGTGGACGCGTTCGGCGACGACGTGTTCCACACCGTCATCGGGCGCACCGTGAAGTTCCCGGACGCGACCGTCGCGGCCGAGCCCATCACCTCCTACGCGGGCAACCACCCGGGCGCGGAGGCGTACCGGCAGCTGGCCCGGGAACTCGTCGCCCGCGGCGACGCGGCCTGAGGGCCGGCCCCGAAACCTGCCGCAGGGTAAGGGTTTCGGGGTTCTAGAACCTGTTCCCGTGCCTCTCGGTCGCTGCGCGTGAACGGTGAGTCACGAGGTATCGGCCGGTCGGAGCCGATCACCCACAACACCCCCGCATCGGCCGTTCGAGCGAACCCGAAAGGGCTATGGTTCGGCGTCGTGACCGGATCCACGTCCGGTCGGGGGAGGGGGCTCACCCGTGGGGGACAACACCGGAACGGCAACCGTGGACGACGGGTTCACGACGTTCTCCGAGGAACACGCGCAGGGGCAGCTGATCCCGCGCATCGTCGACGTCGCGCTCGCCCGCGCCGCGCACGTCCTGGTGGCCGACGCCACCACGCGGCTCACCGGCGCCGACCTGCTGCGCCGCGCGGCGCTCGTGCGCGACGCCGTCACCGCCCACCACGCCGGGACCGGGACCGCGCCGCAGAGCGCCCCCGTGGCCGTCCTGCGCGGTCACGACGCGGGCGCGGTCGCGGCCGTGGTCGGCGTCGTCGCCGCCGGCCACCCCGTCGTCGTCCTGGACCCCACGACGCCCGCGCCCCGGCTGCGGCACTACGTCGAGGCGGCCGGGGCCACCCTCGTGGTCTCCGACGCCGAGCGCCGCGAGACGGCCGCGCAGGTCGCCGGGACCGTCGTCGACCCCGACCAGGACGCCACCCGCCGCCGCCCCGACCACGTCGAGGCCGCCGCCGCGCTGCTGGGCACGCCCGCCGCCCCCGACGACGTCGCCGTCATCGTCTACACCTCCGGGTCCACCGGCGCCCCCAAGGGCGTGGCGTGCGACCACCGCTCGATCCTGCACGACACCTGGGTCAGCTCCGAGGGCACCGGCGCCTACCCCGCCGGCAGCGTCGTCGCCCACCTGCTGCCCATGGCCTTCAGCGCCGGTGTCACCCCGACCCTGGGCTGCCTGCTCGCCGGGGCCCGGCAGGAGCTGTTCGACCCCCGCCGCCGGCCCGTCACCGAGCTGCCGCAGTTCCTCGCCCGGGTCGGCGCCGACGTCCTGCTCGCCTCGCCCGCGATCCTGCGCGGGGTCATCGCCTCCCTGGGTCCCGCCGGCCGCCTGCCGGGCCTGAAGACGGTCACGATGGCCGGGGAGACCGTCCACGGCGCCGAGCTCGCCGCCGTGCGCCGCGCCGTCGGCCCGCAGTGCGTGGTCCGCAACCGCTACGGCTCCACCGAGACGTGGCTCATGACCGAGTACCCCATCACCGGCGACGACGAGGCCCCCGAGGGCGCCACGCCCGTGGGCTGGGCCGTCCCCGGCGCGCGCCTGCAGGTCGAGCGCGAGGACGGCACCCTCGCCGACGAGGGCACCGGCCGCGTCGTGCTCACCTCCCGCTGGCTCGGCGGCCGGTACTGGAGGAACCCGGGGAAGACGGCGGAGGTGTTCTCCGACAACCCCGACGGCTCGCGCACCTTCCGCACGTCCGACGTCGGCACCCTGGGCCCCGACGGCTGCTTGCGGCTGCTGGGCCGCAGCGACCACAGCGTCAAGATCCGCGGGCTGCTCGTCGAGCCCGGGGAGGTCGACGCGCTGCTGTTCGCCCAGCCGGACGTGCGCGAGGCGCTCGTCGTCGGCCGGCCCAACCCGCGGACCGGGCGGACGGCGCTCGTCGCCTACGTCGTGCCCGACGGACCCCGCCCGCAGGCCTCGGCGATCCGCGCCGTGGTCCGCGAGAACCTGCCCTCGCACATGGTCCCGGAGCACGTGGTCTTCCTCGACGCGCTGCCCCGCACCGAGCGGGGCAAGCTCGACCGGTCCGCCCTGCCCGAGCCGGCGCGCAGCAGCGCCCCCTTCGAGATCCCCCGCTCCAGCTGGGAGGAGATCGTCTACGAGCAGTTCTGCGCCGTGCTCGAGCTCGAGGACCTCTCGATCCACGACGACTTCTTCGAGCTCGGCGGGGACTCGCTGGCGGCCGAGGCGCTCGTCAGCCGCATCGAGGCCCTCGGCGTGCCGGGCGTGGCGAACCTCGGCACCTCACGGCTGGCCGAGGCGCCCACGGTGGCCTCGTTCGCGGTGGCGGTGCGCTCGACGAACCGCAGCACCCGGCCCACGCTGGTGCCCCTGCGTCCCGAGGGCGGGGAACGTCCGCTGTTCCTCGTCGCCGGTGCCGGCAGCGCCGCCCTGGCCCTGCGCACCCTCGCCCAGCGCATCGCGCCGGGGATCCCGGTGCTCGGCCTGCAGGCCAACGGCCTGGAGAACAAGGCGCTGCCGGACTGGTCGGTGGAGCGCATCGCCCGCCGCAACGTGGCGACCGTCCGCGAGCAGCAGCCGACGGGCCCGTACCGGGTCGCCGGGCACTCCCTCGGCGGGCTCATCGCCCTGGAGATGGCCCACCAGCTGCGCCGCGCCGGGCAGGAGGTCGAGCTGCTCGCCGTGGTCGACTCCTTCCCGCCCGACCCCGCCCTCATGCCCCTCCCGCCGCAGGCGGGCGCCCTCGCCCGGCTCAAGGAGGGGCTGTCCCTGGCGCTGACGGGCATCAAGGCCCACGCGGGCCTGGGTCACTACGTGCGCTTCTTCCGCCAGGGGAACTTCCTGCAGCGCCGCTACACCACCGCCCCTTACCCGGGGCGGACCCTGGTGCTCGTGGCGGCCGACGACGTCGACGCCGGGGCCCGGCGGCAGTGGGGACCGCACCTCAGCGGTGAGCACCACGTCGTCGAGGTCCCCGGCGAGCACATGTCCATCCTGCGCGACCCCCGCGTCGACCGTCCGGCCGAGCTGCTCTCCCGGTGGCTGCGCCCGGACGTCGTCGACCTCACCGGGCCCGCCCTCGACGGGGAGCTCGCCGACCGCTGACGGTCCCGGGTGGGCCCGGCCGGGGTCCCGGCCGGACTCACCCGATCCGAGCACGCAGCGTCGCCGGGGGTTGCGCGAAGCGGGTGACGGGCCGCCCCCGGACGGCCCAACCGGTGCCCGTGCGTCACCGGGGCCCGGTCCCGCGGCTGGCACCGTCGTCGCCATGCCCACCGCCGTCCCGACGAAGAACCGCCCCGGGGGAGCCGACGCCGCGACCGCCGGCGCGTCCGGCACCCGCCTGCCCGGCCCGGTCCGCGAACGACGTCCCGCGCTCATCGCGTTCGGCCTCGTCCTCGTCGTCGGCGGTGCCCTCGGCAGCGCCCTCGTGGTGCACCGCAGCGGGGACCGCGTCGACGTCCTGGTCGCCCGGCACGACATCGCCCCCGGTGAGCTCCTCACCGCCGACGACCTCGGCACCGCCCGCGTCGCGGCCGACGGGGCGGCGACCGTCCCGGCCGGCGCCCTGGCGAACTTCGTCGGGACGTACGCCACGACCCGCATCCCCGCCGACACCCTCGTGAACCGCATGGGTGCGCAGTGACAGCCATTTGGGTCAACGCATGATCGGATCGCTTCAGCTGACCGCTACCTACATCGATGGGTTGCTCGTACTCAGGATTCCGTCGACCGGTGCAACGTACTCGACACTGCCGCTTGACGACCTGGACCCCGTGGAGGCGCTGCAGTTGCTCGAGGCAGGTCACGACGTCGGCCGGTGGCCATTCGCGTCGCTGACTGACCTCGACGGCGTCCTCAATCGCGAGGGATGGAACCGGGTCATGCCTTGGTCGGGTAAAGGGGATGGCGCCTCGACGACAGTTGAGGAGGCTTAACCAGCGAATGCTGTGGCCCTCGTTGGCCATCTGCGCATCTTCGCCACCCTCCAACGTTCGACAAACCACTGCACTAACCAGACTACGAACTTCCGACACAACGGGTGGAAGGGTGCCGACGTCCCGGCGGCGGCGCTACTCAGCCTCGATGATCGACGGGTGACTTCTTGGACCGAACGCGACCTGCCCGTGCTGCAGTGGCTTGCCCAACGCCTCGACCCAATCGATGCCTACGACGTCAGCGGCCCTGAACCGATCGCCGACGCGCTGGGCATCCCCTTGGACAGCGCGAAGGCGGCACTGCGCAACCTAGCTCGTGACGGTCTAATCCGCGGAATCCCCGTCGGCGAGCTGCCGTACCCGATCCGCATCTCTGAGGTCACGCCTGACGGGCTTCGCGCCGCCGGCGCATGGCCGAGCCCCGACTCCGTCGTCGATGCGCTCGTCCGCGAGCTGCACGCGCGCGCCGACACGGCGAGCGACCCCGAGGAGAAGACCCGCTGGCAGCGCATGGCCGAGCAGGTTGGCGGCACTGCGCGCGAAATCTTCGTCGGCGTTGTGACGGCCCAGATTGGTGGCGCCTGAACCGCGTACCTTGAGCTATGCACGGGGCGCCGACCGAGAGTCAACGACGCAGGCCGTGGCTGCTTGGCGCTCTGGCGTGCGCGGTGCTCCGTTGCTGACTGTTATGACCCACCGCCGGGCAGGTCGTTCGGGAACTTCTAGCTAACCCGCCGAGGGTTCGGGGTCGAACAAAAGGTCGACCCGCTCATCGCGACTTGCGGGACGGACCCAATGAGTGAGCAAGCGACGCCCGACCGTCCGTGCTTAGACACGTCGATCAGCCCGGAAGCGCGTGTTCTGGCGGGCGGTCATCCTCGGTTTCATCGTCCTGCTCGCCTGGGCAGTAGCGACGGCGGCAGTCGTGTCAATGGGCCGGTGCAGCACACCCAAAAGGGGTGAGTAAAGGAACGCTTGAAAGCCCGTCATGGCGGGCTTTCCAACGTCTCAATCAGGTTGTCCGAAAGTCGATGGACCTCGAGCTGAAGCGTTGACGCGGAGAGTAGCCACGGTCGCCGATCTGAATGAGCTACACGGGCGTCACCACCAACGACGGGACCGAGAGCACTCTAGTCAGCATCGACGTCCAGTGAGGCACGGCGGCCGCAGAGCCCGGAAGTTTCTGCGGCCGCCGGCGCCGAAATTATCCAGTGGCCTTGAAGGTGTATTTACGGTGCCACGAAAAGTAGTCAGCTGAGGCGGGTGTGTGCGCAGCGCATTGCCGCCCCGCGAGCGCCGACAAGTAGTCGCTGATTGCGGTTGAGTCTTCCACGAATTTGCTGACGAGCACCCCGCCAGTGGCGTCAACGCCGAGGTAGCCTTCCTCATAGAGGCTGTCGCAGCCGAACTTGCATGCGAGCATCGCCACGTGTGGGACGTCGAGACGCTCCTGTGGGGAACATTCCGATCGCTTCTTGATATGAGCAGCGATCAAAAGTTTCCTGGGAAAGGTGCGACCACAGAGAGCGCAGTCTCCCTCTAGTCCTGGTAGAAGTGACTGCCTCAGAAACCCCTGTTCCAATCGTTGCACCGTCGTCACCAGCTTTTCGGTTTCCCCTCCTAGGCCAGCGATCTTCGCAGCTACCTCGGAGGCAGTTCCGACGGCGGGGTAGGTATCGCTGTCCAGTGAGAGGTATTCGAAGAGGGCGGCACTCTTCTCCTCGCCCAGAACCCGGAAGCCTTGAACGATAGCGTTCGCCCCGTACCCCACCACAGTGTTGTACTCGGCGTAGGTCAGATCGAGCTCTCTTAATTCGTCGAGGGCGAACATCAGCTCCCACGTTTCTCCTTCCTCGTCCCGCTGCCATAGAGACTCGGCTAGGGCTGCATTCCGGAACTTGTGCGTCACAGTTCCACCACGGAAGATGCGCTTGTTGGAAGCAAAGACGACGAAGTCGCCAGGCGACATATTGGCGTACTGCTTGACGTTTACTTCGCCCTTGCCTGGTTTCGCCCCCCACATCGCAGCTGACCCGGTCGGGTGAAGCTGACTGAGGATCTGAAGATCGGTAGAGGTCAAAAGCGAGGCATGCGCCGCGAAGGATACGGGAGACTCGACCGTGTCCTTATAGTGCTTGTGGGATTCAGGGCTGCCCGCTGGCTGCTGAACGATCCGTCTCACTGATTCTCCAATTTGTTGTACTTCGTCGCTCGGCCTCGGCTCGATTCAACTGGGTAGCGCGTCGCGTTTACTCTCATCTTCGTGCGCAGCGCCTCCTCTAGGTCGACATTGAGCACATCGGCGAGGCGGAGCAGGTAGCCAAAGACATCGGCCATTTCCTGCTCCAGGTCCTTCCGACGCTCAGCGTCGACCGAAAACTCAGTCAGGCTCTCCTCCGGCGTGAGCCACTGAAACAGGTCGGCCAACTCGCCGACCTCGCCAGCGAGTGCCATGACCAAGTTCTTGGGAGTGTGAAACTGTTCCCAGTCTCTCGCCTGCGCAAAGCTCTCCAGGTCACGCTGGAGTTCATCGTGAGTCACGGAGAACATGGTGCCATCGACTTACTTGTCGCTACCGCAAGCTCGAGCGTGTCGCGACATGGCTCGTTGCGGTGAGGAGGTATCCTCCCTACTCACTCGATGAGCTGAGGGGTATGTGTGCGCGTCTCGGAGCTGTTTGGACTGACTGGTTCACAAGGATCGTTCGACTTCATCGACGTTGATGTTGAGCACGATACCCCACTGTTCATTGATCCCTCGGCTTTGGCAACTCTTCAATCCCCGTGGGCCAATTCATGCATATCGTCGATTCAATCGTTCTTCCAGGCTGTTCTGGATAAGATTCGCGCAAAAGACTCATTCGGCGCGATGGCTCTCCTGCGTGAGCTCGGAGAAGTGAATGCGACCCATCTCGGGTACTCGAGCGTTTCCCAGGGCAGTGGGGTTGGCGACGGCCTGGCGGAAAAGTTCTACGATGAACTCGCCAACAGTGACGCAGTGGCATCGGGTTTCGTCACGGACTTGGAAGATACGGCCCTACTTGTGGAAGGGGTCCGCGAGGACCGAATCTCAGATGTCACAACGAACATCATCAGGGAACAGCTGGTCGAATATACTCAGGCCACGGCTGAGTTCTACGAAATTCCAACGCAGGACGGGCTCGCAATCGGCCCCTTCTGGAACGCTCGGGTCAACGCATGGGAACAGGCCACAGCTACCCTGCCACTTACGAAACAGGGTCCTCTTCTCCTGGTACCGAAGAGCATCGTTCGAAGAAATCTTTATTACAATCCTGGCGAGTATTATCGGCACTACGTGCTCGAGTATTTCAAGCAGCAGGAATTGGACTCGATGTCACCTCTTGTCTACCTGCTCAAAAAAGGCCCACATAAGGGGGAGCCAAGAGTCAAGAAGGGGGATGTTGAGAATAAGTATCGCCAACAGTTTGGGGCGGGAAGGCACAATCCAGGCGTCGAGAAACGCATCAACCTACATGCGACACAGCAAAATCCGGATCTACTGCTTCAATTCAAGTCGGATAAGGCAGAGACGCCCCCGCGCCCGACCGGTCACGAAGCGATTGCAGACGCGACAGGCGTTGATGCGCCCTGGTTGCACCTTAATGATCTTCTCAAGGCGGTGACCGATCTAGCCCCCGGGCAGGCTGACGCAACTGCATATGAGCGGGCCGTGGAGGCACTGCTCGCGGCGCTGTTCTATCCGGATCTGGTGAACCCAGTGCGCCAGCGCCGCCTCCATGACGGCCGGAAAATCATCGACATCTCTTACACGAACGTCGCCGCCAAAGACACCTTCTTCTACTGGCTCGCAACGCACTATCCGGCCGCCAACGTCGTCGTGGAGTGCAAGAACTACAGTAAGCCTCTCGGCAACAAGGAGTACGACCAGCTCGCCGGCAGGTTCTCGCCCTCTAGGGGACGCTACGGCCTCCTGGTCTACCGAAAGGTCGAGGGTAAAGACGCATTCTTGGAGAGCTGCCGGGACACCGCTAAGGACGACCGAGGATTCATTACTCCTTTGGACGATGACGATCTGGCGCAGCTGGTGCAGGAAGCCCAAGAGGGCGGATGTGCACAGATTGGTGGCCTCCTGCACCAGCGCTTCGAGTTTCTCACCTCCTAGAGCGAAGGGTGCGTGCGGCGGCCGTAGCCGCACCGTTGGTGCCGAGGTGGTCGCCCAATGGGCGACGTATGCCGCTCGCTAGGCGTACCGGATACTCTTAAGCACCTCGCGGATGGCGGCGTCGAGGATCCCGACCGCCCCACCAATCGGGGACGTCGGCAGGAGCCGCTCTTCAACCCCACCAGCGTCGAGCAGCGCCGTCGACACCCTCCGACCGGGGCGAAGGGTCCGACCCTCAAGCAGGTGCCCCACGCGGCCGCGCTCCGCGGTCGCGCGGCCGTCGGTGGCGGCCGGGTCGTACGGTCCCCATAGCCCGGCGTCGGTGCGCGCCAGCACCGTGCCCGACGGCACTACGCCGCCGGGGAAGCGCAGCGCGCCGAACAGCGCCGGGTCGAGGGTCACGCCGATGGTGTTGCGGAACCCGCTGTGATCCCGAATCCACCGCCGATCATCCGCGCTGTAGTCGATTCGCTCGAGGCTCATGTCGGTCATCGCTTCTCCTGGTGCTCGTCGTGGTGCTCGTGGTCGTGGGGTCATGCAGATGCGGCAGTGCCGGCGGCTCTCCTCGCGATCCACCGCCAGCACCCACCACCGACCCGTTCGCGGCGCCGGGGGCGCTCCCCGGCGCCACCAGCCCGGGGACGACCTCGCGACAGCGACTCGGGTCGGTGGCGGCTGCGCCGCGCACGGGGGTTCAAGGGGGCGGGCTCACCGCCTCACGGGCTGGCCGGCCTCACCACGCCGCCATCGCCGGGCGCCCGGCGGCCGCGATCGCCTCCCGCGCCCGCTCCTGCGCGCTGGGGTTGGCCACCACCCGCGGGGCCCGCGCCTGCTCGTGCAGCTCCGCCCATGTCGGCAGCCACCCGACCCCGGCCTCGACGAGCTGGTTCAGCGCGTCCCCGCCCACTCGGCCGCGACCGTCGCGACGGTGCACCAGCCCCCGCTCGTCGAGGTCGCCCAGCGACCCGGCGTCGGCGTTCAGCTGCAGCAGCGTCCGGTGCAGCCGGCGCACCGCCGCGACCTCCCGCGCCAGCTGTACCGCTTCCTCACGGGCAGCGCGGGCACGGTCAGCAGCGGGCCCGATACCGACGAACTCGGCCGGGTCGCGCGGGTCTGCGTCCTCGAGCTGTTCGACGATCCGCTGCCAGCGGACCCGCAGCGGCTCCCACGCACCGGCGCGCAACTGCTCGACCAGCTCCTCGTCGGCGTACCCGACGGCCATGCCCAGCTGCCCGGCTGTGCTCAGCACCTGCTCCGACAGCACCTGCAGCACCCGGGCCTGCGCCGCGTCGTCGTTGGCGGCCTGGCGCATGGCCTGGATCTGCGCCGCGGTCAGCGCCTGCCCCCCGGCATGAGCCTGTGCGGCCTGCGCGGTCAGGTCCGGCAGCCGCTCCTCGATCTGCGCCGCCTTCGCGGTGCCCAGCGACTGCACCGCAGCGCGGTAGGCGGCCAGGACGACCGCGACCTCGACGGGCGCCTCGAGCATCCCGGCCTCGATCGCGGTCACAATCTCGCGCACCTCCCGGCGCGGCTGGTGGGTGTGCGGCACCCGCGCTGCGCTCAGCAGCTCCCGCAGCGACATCGTGGCCGGGCCCGTCGTGCTCGTCGACGGGGTCGTGGTGGTGGTCGTGAGGCTCACCGTCCACCGCCCATCTGCGCCAGCGCGGCCACGACGTTGTCGGGCAGCGGCTGCCCGTCCGGGCCCAGCGCGGGTTGTACCCGTGCCGGCGTCCCGCCCATCTGCATCAGCGCCTGCTGCACCGCCGCGTCCAGCTCTGCGGCCGCCTGCGCGGCCTGTTCCTCGTCGCTCACCTGCGGTTCCTCCTCTGCTCGTCGCTGCGCTTCCCGCAGCCCTTCCATGACCCGCTCGACGACCTGCCGCAGCGCGGCCGCCTCCCGCGCCGCCCGATTCCGCGCGACCTGCGCCGCACTGCGCGCCGCCTCCCGGCGCAACGCCTCGACCTCCGCCGGCGTACAGCCGTAACTGATCACCGCGCCTCCTCCACCCGGTCGTCTCCGCCCACGATCGACAGCAGGACCTCCCCCATGTCGTCCGCCCCCGACCCCGCCGGCGGCCACTGCTGCACCAGCACCAGCCGCATCTGCGCCCGCGACTTCGGGGACAGCCCCAGCCGGTCCTCGATCGCCACCATCAGCGCCTGCGCCTTCGTCCCCGGCAGGTCCTCACGCGTCATCAGCTCGCACAGCCGCACGATCGGCCCGGCGTCCGACCGCTCGTCCCACAGAACCGCGACGGGGCTGCGCCACAGCCGGCGCCACGCGGCCTTCCCCGCGGTCGACAGCTCTGCAGGCGGTGCCGGCGCCGGCCCCGGACGACCACCTGCCGGGATAGGCACCTCCCCTACCCGCAGCGGCCGATCGACCCCACCCGGCCCGGCGCTGGACGGCTCCTGCCACCGCTGACTGCGGGCCCGGCTCACCGCGCACCGCCCTCGGCCGCCCGCCGCAGCGGACCCCCGAACGACCACACCCCGCCCAGACGGCGCCTGGACGTCCCCACAGGCCCCTGCCGGACTTCTCGGCCTGGGGGGTGGGGGGTGGCTGCAGCCCCGAGAGGACCAACCCTCACGGTCGCTGTCCCCAGATGCCCAATCTTGATCCCCCACCCGTGGGTCTTGCTTACGCTCAGGGTCATGGAATGGGCTGTGGTGCCCTCTGGGGTGTCAGCGTTAGTGGCGGTAGCGGCGTTGATCTTCGCGATGCGCTCGTCCATGGCCGCACGTCGTTCTGCAGATGCGGCGCAGCGGTCGGTGCAGGCGGCGGAACGCCAGCTAGAGCTAGCAGAGCAGGCTGCCCAGAGGATGGCAGTCCGACCGCCATGGCGAATGCAGCATCGATCAGGGGACACGTACGACCTCATCAATGAGGGCGCGTATCCGCTGTTCGATGTAACCGTGACAAGCGGCTCGATGAAGGAGCCGGTGAAGCATCTGCAACTGGATGCCGGTGGCGCGATGATTTTTTCCGCACGACGCGGTCTGTCGTGTCGAGAGCCGATCAGTGTGACGTGGCGGGAGAGCCACGAAGCCGAGATGCGTTCGTGGCAGCGGCCGCTACCGCCACCGCCTCGTCCTTTGGACCCTCGTCCCCCAGACGGGTTGAAGTTTTGACTTGAGGAAGCTGCGCTAGTCGACTGGGTGATCACGGTTATCACTGGTCCTTTCTGCTGGTAGCCACTTCGTGCGTCCATGCGTCCCCGATGCGTCCCCGATGCGTCCCAGACGCGGTCGTATGTGTCCCGCTTCATGCGTCCCGGACCCGGGTGTTAACCCGGGACGCAGGACGCATGACGTCCAGGGCCCTCGGGGGCTGCTGCGCGAGGTCGGATGCGTCCCGCGGCTGGTAGAGGTCGGACAGGGGGTCATCGGTCTGTCGGTACGGGCGCAGGCAGTGGTGGCGCTGGGCTCGGCCGTGCATGACCCGGGCGACGTATTGCTCTGCGACCAGCAGGTCGAGGGCAGCGCTGACAGCTGTCCGCTTGCCGCGCACCGCCGCGGTGACAGTGCTGCCGACCACTGGGTCGCGGGAGTCCTCGAGCAGCCGAGAGACCTTCTCCATGAGGGCGGTCGGACGCCACGGCCTGCTGCCGCCGAGGTCGTCGTCTGCCGGCGCCGCGGCTACAGGCGGGTCGACGGTGACGACGATCCGGTCGTCGGGTCCGGTGCTGTCCACTGTGACGCGGGCGGCTTCAGCAGTGCGGTCGCGGCGCGGCTTGCCGGCGAAGCCACGTACGGCGCCGGGGCGGTCTTTCGCCACGCGCAGCGACAGCACGCCGCGCAGTCCGCGGCCCAGCGGCTGGACGACGTCGACGACGTAGGCGGCGCCGTCGAGGGCGGCCAGCTTCGCCTGCCCGCCGATCGCGTAGCGGCCGCGGCTGTCGCTGTCCTTGACGACGTGGTCGATCACGACGACGGCGGCGCCGGTGCGGTGCGCGATCGCCCGCGGCACCCGGCGCACCCACAGCGTCACCGCGTCGTTGTCCTTCGACGCGATGCCGGCCAGCGACAGCGCTTCGGTGACCCCGTCGAGCACGGCCAGGTCGAAGCGCTGGGCCAGCAGCTCCGTCCACGCCTGCTGCTCGTGCGGCAGGGACGGCGGACCCTCCGGGCGCACGTAGTGGAAGCGCTCGAGGATGGCCTCGACGGATGCGCCCAGTGCCAGCAGCCGCAGCGCGACCGTCCCCCGATCGGACTCGAAGTCGACGAACAGCACCCGCCCGCCGTCGGTCAGGACGCGGGCGGCTTCGGCCTGCGCCACGAGGGACTTCCCGCTCTCCGGCTCCCCGTGGAAGCTGTGCACCCGCCCCGGGTACAGCAGCCCATGTCCGTCGGTGCGGACGAACAGCGCCGGCTCCTCCGGGACGTGGGTGCCCTCGAGGACGTCGCGCAGGTCGATCGGCGCCCATGTCGGCGGGATCAGCTCGACGGGGGTGTGCTGGCCGGGTTCGTCCCACGGGGCGGGCACGTCGCCGTCGTACGCCTCGATCACTGCTCCGCCCTCCACTGCCGCAGCGCCGGGCGCAGGACGTCCTCGGTGGCCGGGCAGCCGGGTTCGTGCTCGACGCGCACGTGCGTAACGTCGCGGCCGCTGCGGGCGGCTGCGCGGCGGGCGGCGCGGTTGGGTATGACGAGCGCGGCGCCGCAGGGGCAGCGGCCGGTGCTGGCCGTGATGCGCCGGCGGGCGACGCCTTCGCGCACAAGGTCGGGGGCGTCGTCGGGGACGTCGGGCAGCACCAGCAGCCCGGCCCGGCCGTCGAGGGCGGCTGGCTGCGCGGTGTGGCGCAGGGAGCGGCCGGTCACGACGGCACCGCCCCGGCGGGCTCGTCGTGGGGTTGGGGCTGCTCCTGGCGAGGGCACAGCACGTAGATCGCCGACAGTCCGACGTTGCCAGGCAGGTCGTGCACCTCGAGGCGGGCAGCGGTCAGCAGCCCGTCGATGGTCAGCCGTGTGGTCACCGGGCACCCCCGCCCCACCCGCCGGCGGCCTCGACGAGCTCGTCGCGTCGGCGCCAGTCGTCGCGGACGGCGGCCGCGCGGGCAAGGTTGCCGCGACGTTCCCACAACGTCGCGTAGTCCGGGCTCTTTGCCGTCCGACGCACTGACGAGCGGGCCGCGTCGTCGACGATTGCGAAGGTTTCGGCGCGCTCGACGGCCGCGCCGTCGGCATGTCCGGCGCAGTAGGCGGCGTGCCAGATCTCCCACTCTCGGCCGGTGAATCGGGCGGGGTCTACTTCGAGTTGCGGCTCGACCGGCGCAGGCATGGTAACGACGGGTTCGTCATCCGCGCACAGCGGGTGAGCCGTCTGCAGGGGATCGATCTGCGTCATTGGGAGACCACATACGCTGCAGTGCAGATGCCCATCGAGGCGCGGTTCCCAAGCAGGTGCGGACGCGCCGACACTCCGTCGCGCAGGACTGGCGCCGTCACGCTGCAGCCTGCCCCGCGAAGACGTTGCGTAGCAACGCAGCCTGTTCCGGTGTGAGCGGTGGTGCATCGGCGACTAGCCGATCGAGGTACGTTTGCAAATCGTCATTGTCGCTGCGCTTACGCGGCATCGGTGCTCGCCTCCCGACGCACGAGTTCGTCGAGCGAGACGCGGAGGATGATCGCGAGCGATGCTGCCGTCGCGAGGGTGGGTTCTCTGCTGCCGTTCTCCCACGCCTTGACGCTCTCAGCCGTGCAGCCGAGTTCAATCGCGAGCAGTTCGCGAGACTTCGCGCTGTCGGTCCGGAGCTTGCGGAGGTTGGGGCCATTGAACGTATGCACGCGGGATCGCGTGAAGGTCATGACGTCTCCCGGGACGGATGCCGTTAAGGGGAGACACCGGCGCTCGATCAGCCCCTCTCGGGCTGTCGCTGCTCGCCGGCCTCGCGCACGGTCCCGTCGGGTCATCGCACCATTGCCGAGGAAGCTCGGAACCGGGCCTCGCGCGCCGCGTTCCTGCTCGGACCCCGCTGGCCTCGCGCCTTAGGGTGGCGATGACTTCGACGTGCAGTCGATGTCGCTATCAGAATAGCGCAGCGTCGTGTCGTTGACTACAGGGCGCGACAGTGTGTCGCTCTGTGTACGCGGACTACCCCTGGTCGTGGCCGAAGCGTAGGTCGATGGACTCGCGGTGGAAGGTGCGGCCGGTGCGCGGAGGGCGGTGCACGGTGATCGTCAGCAGCGCGTTGATCACCGCGCGACGCTGCGCCAGGTCGAGCCGGTCCCACGCTGCGTGTACATCGACGGCGTCGACGAGATCGGCTAGACCCGGCGTTGGCAGCGCTGCGCGGGCGGCGGCGCGAGCGGCCGCCATCTTAGGGCGCAGCCGCTCGACGATGCGCAGGTGAGACCGTGCGTCGAGCAGTCCGTCGGCGTACTGATCAGCTGCTAGGTCGAGGCGCGCCTGCAGTTCGTCGGCCTCTAGCTGCGCTCGCGCCGCGGCGGCATCGCCATTCCTCGACGCGACGAGCAACTTGCGCGCGTCGGGTTGCCGTAGGCGCGTAAGAGCGGCACCGACGACGAGCTCGTCGAGACGGTCGGCGTCCCGCTGCGTACAGCCACGCCCAGAGCAGCGATAGATCCGCGCCGACGATCGAGCGGTCCTGCCGCAGCGCATCGTCTCGCTGCAAATTCCGCAGCGGGCCAGACCTGCGAGCAGGTGAACGGCTCGGGTTGACGCTGCGGTGCGCCTCGCTGGGTCGTTCAGCAGCGCGAGCACGCGATCGAGTTTCTCGCCGGGCAAGATCGCGGGCCAAGCCGCCTCACCGACCACGATGCCATTGTGCTCGCGACGAGCTGCGTTCGACTGCCGCTTGACCAGCCGGCGCACAAGCTGCGGCTTCCATGGCACCCCTGATGGCGTCGCGACGTCGTCAGTGGTCAGCCCGCGCGCTATCGAGTTCATGCTGCGTCCGGCGAGTAGCTCGTCAGCAATTCGAACGATCACTGCGGCCTGCTCTTCATGCAGCACCTCGTGCGTAACCCCCGTGACGGCATCGACCTCGCGCCGCCAGCCGTACGGCAACCACGACGACCGGCGCCCCTGTTGAGCTCGCTGCGCGGCAGCCGCTGCGACCCGCTCACCCTTGAGCTCGGACTCGTGTCGAGCGACCGACCCAAGCACTCGAGCCGTCATCCGACCCGACGCGGTCGACAGGTCCCATCGGCCCGCTTGCACCGTGACGACGTTTACGCGGTGCCGCTCAAGCAGGTCGATGAACGTCTCGAGCTCGGCCGGGGATCGGTGCAGCCGGTCAGGTGCCCACGCGACAACGATGTCAATGCTGTCGGCGGCGATCAGCCGCAACAGTTCTTGATAGGCGGGTCGTTCACGTCCCAAGTACGCGCTGACGTCGTTGTCGACGAGTACGTGATCGACGGCCCAGTCGTTGCGGCCGGCAAGGTCGACGCATGCGTCGCGCTGCCGTGTCACGCCGAGCGCGAGGCCCTGTGTGTCCTGCGAGATCCGGCAGTAGACCGCGGCCCGTTCAACCATGCTTCGAATGCTGTCACAACTAACGCGTGCTGAACCGGACGATGTTCCTCGCCGGGGACACGGTCCCGGCCGACGCGGCGGTCGTCGGCGTCGTCCTGGGCCCCGAGCAGCGCCCCACGGAGGGCCTGGCCGCCGGGGACGCCGTGCGCGCCTACCTCGTCGCGGCCGACGGCTCGACGACCGTCACCGGTCAGCCCGCCGGCACCGTCCTGCTCGACGCCGCGCGGGTCGTCGCCTCCGGCACGACCGGCGCCGGGTCGGTCGCCGGTCAGGTCGGCACCGACTCCGGCACCGTCTCGCTGCTGGTCCCCACGGCCGACGCCGCCGGCGTCGTCGCGGCCGCCGCGGCCGGTCAGGTCGCCCTGGTGCGGCTGGCCGACGCCACCACCCCGTCCGTCGACCTCGTGCGGGAGTGACCTCGTGGCGATCGTGACCTTCCTGTCCGCCAAGGGGTCCCCCGGGGCGACGACGACCGCGCTGCTGGCCGCGGCGCTGTGGCCGCGCCCGGCCGTCCTCGTCGAGGCCGACCCGGCCGGCGGTGACCTCGCCGCGCGCGTCCCGGCCGCCGACGGTTCCGTCCTCGACGCCGACCGCGGGCTGCTGCCGCTGCTGACCTCCGCGCGCCGGGGCCTGACCCCGGCGCAAGTGCTGGAGCAGACCCAGCTCGTGGCCGGGGGCTCCCGCGTCGTCGTCGGCCTCGGCGGCTCCGAGCAGGCCCTGGCCGCCGGGCAGGGCTGGTCGGCCCTGGCCGGGGCGCTGCGCGAGCTGACGCGCCACCAGGACGTGCTCCTGGACGCCGGCCGCGTCGGCGCCGACCCCGTCCACCTGGACCTGCTGCGCGCCTCCGACGTCGTCGTGCTCGTGGTCCGCGCCGAGGCCGGCGCCGTCCTGCACGCCCGGGAACGGCTGCGGGTCCTGTCCGGGGCGCTGCGCCGCCCCGACGGTCTGCTGCCGCGGCTGGGGGTCCTCGTGGTGGGCGACCTGCGCCGCCGCGCGCGCGAGGCCGACGACGCCGCCGCGCTGCTCACCGGTGCCGGGGACCGGGCCGACGACTTCGGCCGGCTGCCGCTGGACCCCGCCGGCGCCGCCGTCTTCGACGGGGCCCGCACCGCGCGTCCCGAGCGCACGGCCCTGGTCCGCGCCGGCCGCGCCGTCGTCGGCTCCCTCGCCGACGCCGCGACCGGTTCCACCCGCCGGAGCGCCGCGTGAGCGCCACCCTGGCCGAGCGGCACGGCCTCGAGGGCGGGGTCGACCACGACCTCGTCCGCCGGTTGCGCGGCGCCGTCGCCGACCGCCTGTCCGCCCAGCGCCGCCGCGACGACGCCGAGGGCCGGCGCCCCATGTCCGCCGGCGACGAGCGGCAGTTCGCCCGGTCCCTCGTCGTGCAGGTCCTGGAGGACCACGCCCGCGCCGAGCTGGAGGCCGGTCTCGCGCCGCTGTCCGCCGCGGGGGAGGAGGCCGTCGCCGCGGCCATCGTCGCCGCGCTGTTCGGCGTCGGTCGCCTGCAGCCGCTGCTGGAGGACCCCGACGTCGAGAACGTCGACATCAACGGCTGCGACCGCGTGTTCGTCTCCTACGCCGACGGCCGCGAGGAGCTGCACGGCGCCGTCGCCGAGTCCGACGAGGACCTCGTCGAGCTCGTCCAGGTCCTCGCCTCGAACGTGGGCCTGACCAGCCGCCCCTTCGACGCCGCCAACCCGCAGCTGGACTTGCGGCTGCCCGACGGCTCGCGCCTGTCGGCCGTCATGGGCGTGTGCCAGCGGCCCGCCCTGAGCATCCGCCGCGCCCGGCTGTCCAGCGCCACGCTCGCCGACCTGGTGCGCTCGGGGACCCTGACGGAGGACCTGGCCGGGTTCCTGCGGGCGGCCGTGCGGGCCCGCAAGAACATCATGATCGCCGGGTCGACGAACTCGGGGAAGACGACGATGCTGCGCGCGCTCGCCGCCGAGATCCCCGCCCACGAGCGGCTCATCACCGTCGAGCGCGCCCTGGAGCTGGGCCTGGACGCCCAGCCGGGGCACCCCAACGCCGTCGCCTTCGAGGAACGGCTGCCGAACTCCGAAGGGGTCGGCGGGGTGACGATGGCCGAGCTCGTGCGCCGCTCGCTGCGCATGAACCCCAGCCGCGTCATCGTCGGTGAGGTCCTGGGCGACGAGATCGTCACGATGCTCAACGCCATGAGCCAGGGCAACGACGGGTCGCTGTCGACGATCCACGCGAACTCCTCCGCGGAGGTGTTCAACCGCATCGCCACGTACGCGCTGCAGGCCGAGGAGCACCTGCCGGTCGAGGCCAGCCACATGCTCATCGCCGGGGCCGTGGACTTCGTCGTGTTCCTCGACAAGCAGAACACCTACCACTCCGGCGGCGGTCTGCGCCGCGTGGTCGCCAGCGTCCGCGAGGTGACCGGCGTCGACGGCCGCGTCCTGAGCTCGGAGGTCTTCCTCGCCGGTCCCGACGGGGTCGCGCGGGCCCACGCGCCGCTGCAGTGCGCCGACGACCTCGAGGCCGCCGGGTACGTCGCGCCCGTCCTGGACCGGTGGGGTTCGTGACGCTCGCCCCGGAGTTCTCCGCCGCCCTCGCCGCGGCCGTGGCCGGGTCGGGGGTCCTGCTGACGGCCCTGGGCCTGGCGGGCCGGGTCGCGGGGCCGAGCTCGCGCCCGGGCCGGCGGCGCACCGCGCTGCTGGGCCGGCAGGCGCTGTTCGGCCTGGCCGCCGGGGTCCTCACCCTCGTCCTGACCCGCTGGGTCGTGGCGGGGGTCGGCATCGGCCTGCTCGTCGCGTGCTGGCAGCGGCTGCTGGGCGGCAACGCCGAGGAGAACCGCGGCATCGCCCGGCTGGAGGCGCTGGCGAACTGGACGGAGTCGTTGCGCGACACCATCGCCGGGGCCATCGGCCTGGAGCAGGCGATCCCGGCGACCGCCGGGACGTCCGCGCCGGCGCTGCGCCCCTCGCTGAACCTGCTCGTGGACCGGCTGCGCATCCGCGAACCCCTGCCCGACGCGCTGCTGCGGTTCGCCGACGACGTCGACGACCCCAGCGCCGACGTGGTGGTGGCCGCGCTCGTGCTCAACGCCCGGCTGCGCGGCCCCGGTCTGCGCGACGTCCTCACGGCGCTGGCGACCTCGACGCGCGAGGAGCTGGACGTGCGCCGGCGCATCGAGGCCAGCCGCCGCAGCATCCGCCGCAGCGTGCAGATCGTCCTGCTCATCGTCCTGGGCGTCATGGGCCTGCTGGCCGTCTTCAACCGCGACTACGTCGCGCCCTACTCCTCCTTCGCCGGGCAGGTCGCGCTGGTCCTCGTCGCGGCGCTCATGGTCGCCGGCCTCACGTGGCTGCGGCGCCTGGCCCGGGTCGAGACCCACGAGCGGTTCCTGGCGGGGGTGAGCCCGCGGTGAGCGACCTGCACCTGGCCCTGGGGACCGGCGCCCTGACCGCCGGCGGGATCGTCGTGCTGTCCGCCGCGCTCGTGCGGCCCCGGCCGTCGGTGGCCACGCAGGTGGCCCGGCTGGACCAGCTGCGCCGCTCCCACCAGCGCAGCGCCCTGTCGGCGGCCGAGGCCGCGGCCTCGGCGGCCCCCGATCGCGGCCTGTTCGGGCTGTCGGCGACGTTCGGGCGCGCGATGGCGCGGCTGGCCGACCGGCTGGAGGTCCTGGCCAGCGACCGCGGCTGGCGGTTGCGCCGCACGCGCGCCGACCTGGCCGTCCTGGGCCGGCCCACGGGGGAGTTCCTCGCGACGAAGGTCGTGGCGGCGCTGGTGCTGGTGCTGCTGGCCCCGGTCTGCTGGCTCGTCCTGCGCACCTTCGGCGTCCCGCTGCCCGGCGGGGTGCCGCTGTCGCTGGCGCTCGTGCTGGGCGGAGCGGGGTTCTGCGTCCCCGACCTGGCGCTGCGCAGCGACGCCACCCGGCGGCGGCGGGACTTCCGGCGCGTCGTCGGGGTGTTCTCCGACCTCGTCGCCATGAACCTCGCCGGGGGCCGCGGGCTGCCGGAGGCGCTGCTCAGCTCGGCCTCCGTCAGCGACTACTGGGCGCTGGTCCGCATCCGCCAGGCCCTGTCCGGGGCCCGGCTGTCGGGCAGCACCCCGTGGCAGGCGCTCGGCGCGCTCGGCACCGAGCTGGCGGTCGCCGAGCTCACCGACCTCGCCGGTGCGCTGGCCCTGGCCGCCGACGACGGCGCGAAGATCCGCGCCTCCCTGGCGGCCCGCTCGGCGACGCTGCGGCGCCGGGACATGGCCGACGTCGAGGGCGAGGCGGGGGAGAAGTCCCAGTCGATGCTCGTCGCCCAACTCGTGCTGTGCACCGCCTTCATGGTGTTCCTCGCGTTCCCCGCCGTCCACAACCTCATGGCCACCTCGTGAACGAAACCCCTCAAGGAGAAACCGATGTCCTCCACCTCCCTGGCCCGCTGCGCGCGGGTGCTCTCGGCCCGCGCCCGGCGCGCCGCCCGCGACGGTCGCGACGCCGGCGCCTCGGCGCTGGAGTGGGCGATCATCGCGGCCGTCGTGGTCGTGGCGGCCTCGCTCATCGGCGGTGCGATCTACAAGATCGTCCAGGACAAGAGCCAGGACCTGCAGACCTGCGCGTCGGTGGCCGTGGGCAGCTCCTGCGCGAGCTGAACGACCGGGGGTCGGCCGCGCTGGAGATGGCGTTCATCGCGCCGGTGTTCCTGCTGCTGGTGTTCTTCGGCATCCAGGTCGGGCTCTGGGCCTACGGCCGGTCCGTGGCCCTGGCCGCGGCCCGCGAGGGCGTCGCGCAGCTGCGGGTCGTGCCCGACGCGCAGTTCGCGGCCGAGGCCGACCCCGTGGTCCGCGACCACGTCGAGCGGTTCGCGACCACGATCGGGCGCGAGTCGCTGCTGGGCCCGCGCGCGGCCACGTCCTGGAGCGCGGACGGGAACTCCGTCACCGTGACGGTGACGGGCCACGTCATCAGCCTCGTCCCCGGCCTGGACCTGAGCACGACGCAGCACGCCTCGGGCACGGTCGAACGTTTCGGCGGTGTCCGGTGAGGCGCGAGGAGGAGGGCTCGATCGCCCTGGAGTTCACCCTCGTCGCCCCCGCCCTGCTGCTGCTGATCCTGCTGCTGCTGGCCTGCGCGCGCGTCACGTCGGTCTCGGCCACCCTGGACACCGGGGTCCGGGACGCGGCCCGCGCGGCCACGACGTCGCGCAACCCCGCTGCGGCGCAGAGCAGGGCGTTCACCGTCGTGCAGGCCGCGGTCGGCCCGGGGGACTGCGCGGACAGCCTGGCCGTGCTGCCGATCCCGGAGTTCGCCGCGGGCCGGCCCGTGACGGTCACCGCGCGCTGCACGTACTCCGTCGCCGACCTCGGGCTGCCGGGCCTGCCGGGCTCGTTCACCGTCAGCAGCTCGTTCTCCTCACCGCTGGACCCGAACCGGGAGTTGTCGTGAACCGCAGGGACGAGGGCTCGATCGCGCCCGCCGTGCCCGTGCTCGCCCTCGTGCTGCTGCTGCTCGCCGGGCTCGTCGTCGACGCGTCGCGGCAGCTGGGCGAGCGGGCCCGGGCGGTGGCCTACGCCGAGGAGGCCGCCCGCGCCGGGGCGGCCGCCGTCGACCTGGACGCCCCCGACCTCGAGCTGCTGCCCGACGGCCAGGTCGCGGCCCGGGTCAACGCGTACTGCACGGCGGCCGCGGCCGCCGGCGCACCCATCGTCGACCCCGGGAACTGCTTCCGGGGCACGACGGAGGTCGGCGACCCCCAGGGCCGCCGCATCGTGGTGCGGACGCGCGTGGAGGTGGTCCAGCCGGCCACCCTCCTGGGCATCGTCGGCGTGCACGAACTGCGGGCCGCCGGTGAGGGCCGGGCCCGGCCGTTCGAGGGGACCCGCGAGGAGGACGCGTCGTGAGGAAGCACTGGGTGCTGATGCTGCCGCTGGTCGCGCTGACCGCGTGCTCGCAGCATTCCGACGTGGCGCCCCCGGTGCCCGCCCCCTCCAGCGCCGCCTCCGTGACGCCCACGGCGGAGGCGGCCACCGCGGCCGCCTTCGACGGAGACGCGGCCGTCACCGCGTTCCGGGCCTACCTGCGCGAGCAGGCGCTGGCCGTGAACGCCGGCGTCGCCGACCCCGCACACCTGCCGGGTTTCACCGCGACCCTGACCCCCGCCGCGCAGGGGTGGGCCGTCCCGCTGCTGGCATACAACCTCGGGGACGAGATGCCCGGTCCCTACCCCTCGGGTGTCCTGACCTCCGACCGCACCGCCGAGGACCGGGTGCAGCTGCGCGTCTGCCTGCAGGACAGGGGGTGGCAGGTGGACCGGGCCACCGGGGAACCCGTCAACGCGGCGCACTACGGCACCGCGACCGCCGTCGTGGTGCGCGCGGGGGACCGGTGGCTGGTCGACGACGTCGTCGGTGACGGCGGTTCCTGCTCGGCTTCCGACGTGACCGTGGAGAGGTTCTGATGCGCCGCTGGGGCCCGGTCCTGGGGGCCGTGGCCGTCGTGGTGCTGGCCGCGACGGGGACCGCGGCGGGCGCCCCGTCCGCCCGCGCGGCCGAGGCCGGTGGGGCGCGGCTGCTGTCGTCGTCGACGGACGTGCACGGGTCCGTCGGTGCGTGCTCCCTGTGGTCCAGCGCGGCCGGTTCCTACGGGATGCGCTGCGCGGGGGGCGGGAAGTACCGCAGCTTCAGGGAACTGCTGGGCGGTGCGCCGGTGCCGACGTGCTGGTTGCTGCCGCCGGGCAGCGAGGGGGACCCCACCCCGAAGGACGCCAGGCCGTTCGGGTCCACCACGGGGCGGTCGCTGCTGGCGGCCACCGCCGGACCGACCGCTGAGCCGACCGGCACCCCGACGCTCGTCCCGGCGCCGGAACCCACGGGAACCCCCACGGGGACTCCGACGGGAACTCCCACCGGGGCCGTGACGCAGACCCCCACCGAAACCCCCACCGCGACGCCCACCGGAACCCCCGTCCCGACGCCCACGCAGACGACTCCGGTGGAGCAGCCCGAGGAGTTCCTCCAGGTGTGCCTGTCGTCGCCGGTGAACCCCACGACCCTGGCCCCGTCCTGGGACCTGACGTTCGTCCCGACCCCCGGCGTGGAGGTGCTGCGCAGCAGCCCCGACCGGCCGCCGTTCTGGTGGGAGCTCACGCCGGGGCAGCGCGCGTGGCTGACCCGCGCCCAGTACTCGGGGAACATCGACGAGGGGACCCTCACGACCTCGCCGTCGCGCACGCCCCGCATCGGGCAGACCGTGGCGTTCTCGGTGCAGGGCGAGGAGGGCCGGCCCATCGGTGAGGGTGACGCCGTCATGGAGGGCAGGCTCACGTCCCTGGAGGTCAGGACGGGCGAACCCGGCCGCCCCGTGGTCACCTGCCCCGGCGGCGGGCGCGAACTGGCGGCCGGGGCGACCGAGCGCACCGGGCCGGACCTGTGCTCGTTCGTGTTCCGGCAGACCTCGGCCGGGCAGGACGGGCGTGTGCCGGACACCTACGCGGTCACCGGGACCGAGGTGTGGGTCATCCGGGCCAGCGCCGACCGGGGCCGCACGTGGGACGAGGTCCGCGAGGTCCGCCGGGAGGTCCGGTTGAACCTGCGCGTCACCGAGGTCCAGACCCTCGTCGTGCCCCTCACCCCCTGACCCGCCGAACCCCGTCCCGAACCCCGCCCGAACCCAGTACCGAACCCCGCCCTGGAGAACCCGCCGTGAGCACCGCCACCCCGACGAGGACGCCCCCTCGCCCCGCCACCCGGCTGCCCAGGGTGGCCCTCACCCCGCGCGCCCGGGCCGGGGAGGTCCTGCGCGGGCTGCTGGCCGCGGCGCTGCTGGCCGCGGTCCTGCTGGGGGTCCCGTGGGCCCTGGTGGAACTGGTCGGCAACCCGCTGCCGACCTCGGCGCCGACCCGCAGCTGGCTCGACGCCGAGTTGTCCACGACCGCCGTCCTCGACGTCCTCGCGGTCGTCCTGTGGGCGGTGTGGGGCCACTTCGTCGTGTGCGTCCTGGCCGAGTTCCGCGCCTGGGCCGTCGGGGCCCGGTCGGGGACGGTCCCCTTCGGCGGGGCCAACCAGCTCCTGGCCCAGCGGCTCGTCGCCGCGGTGCTGCTGCTGGCCGCCGTTGCGGTGTGGGTTCCGGGCACGGTCACCGTCGTGGACGCCGTGGTGGTCAGCGCGTCGACCCCCGTGGCCACCAGCCCGGGCACGGCGGGTGCGGAGGCGGGCGCGGCGCGCGTCGCCCCCGCCACGGCCACCCCGGCGGCGGCTCCCGTCGCCGCCGGGGAACCGGTGACGTACGTCGTGCAACCCCCGCACGGCCGCAACCACGACTGCCTGTGGGACATCGCCGAGCGGACCCTGGGGGATCCGCTGCGCTACCAGGAGATCTTCGAGCTGAACCGGGACCGCGTGCAGGCCGACGGGTCGCGGCTGCTGGACGCCGACCTCATCCGCCCCGGCTGGGTGCTGCTGCTGCCGTCCGACGCGGTCGGGCCGGTGTCGGCGCCGCTGGCGGACCCGGTGACCGCCGGCCCCGCCACCGGCCCCGCCACCGGCCCCGCCACCGACCCCGCCACCGACCCCGCCACCGACCCCGGCTGGTCGCCCACCGCTACCGGAACCACCACCGGAACCGGGACCGGCGCCGTCGAGCGGACCGTCGACGGGTCCGCCGCCGACGCGGGTTCGCGCGCCGTCCTCAGCGGCGGGCTGCTGCTGGCGGGCGTCCTGGTCGCCCTGCGCCGGCCCGGCGCACCGGCCGGTCCCGGGACCGGTCCCGACCTCGCCGGGGCCGACCCCGAGCGCGCCCGGTTCCTCGACGACGCGCTGCGCCGGCTGGCGGCCGCCCGCACCGCCTCCGGCCTGCCGCTGCCCGAGGTCGTCGCCGCGCACCTGTCCGCCGACGAGCTCGTCCTGCACCTGGGGACCCACCTGGACGGTGCCGCCGCGCAGCCGCCCGCCCCGTGGACGGTCCTGCCCGGCGGGGCGTGGCGGGTCCGCCGGGAGGACCTGCCGACCGGCCCGGTGGGCGAGGTCCCCGCCCCGTTCCCCGCGCTGGTCGACGTCGCCGTCTCCGGCGACCACGAGGTCCTGCTGGACCTGGAGAGCGCACCGGGTCTCGTGGCGGTCGGGGGGGACCCCGGCGTCGCCCGCGACGTCGTGACCTCGATGGCGGTGGAACTGGCGACGAACTCCTGGTCCGACGGCGTGGACGTCCACCTCGTCGGCTTCGGCGACGACCTGTCCGCGTTGTCCCCCGGGAACGTCCGCTCGCACGCGCTCCTCGACGGCGTCCTCGACCTGCTCGAACGCCACCCCCGGCCGGCCGGGGACGGTCTGCTGGCCGGTCGCGCGGCCCGGACGGGAGGCACCCGGCCCGTCGTGGTCGCCGTCTCCGGCGCGCCCACCGAGCAGCAGGCGGCCCGGCTGCACGCGCTCACCGGCACCGGGCGCACCCCGGTGGCCGTCGTGTGCGTGGGCGACGTGCCGACCGCGACCTGGCGGTTCTCGGTGACCCCCGACGGGCACCTCGACCTCGGCGTGCTCGGTCTGGCCGGGACGGCGCGCCGGCTCACCCGCGAGCAGTACGCGCCGTGGCTGGCGGAACTGCGCGCCCGCTGAGGCACCACCGAACTCCCCCGGACGGGGGTGTGGACAACCCCCGGGCCGCACCGGCCCGGTGGTCCACTGGAGGAAACCCCACCCCGACCGGGGCGGGGGACGCGAACACCGGAGGCAGGCCCACCATGGCGAACCTGAACGTCACCTACGACGACATGAGCAGCGCGGCGACCAACCTGGAGCACGGCAAGTCCGAGATCGCCGACAAGCTCGCCCGGCTCAAGGCGCTCGTCGACTCCCTCGTCTCCGGCGGGTACGTCACCGACCGCTCCTCGGTCGCGTTCAAGGACTCCTACGACGAGTTCAACACCGGGATCACCCAGGTCCTCGAGGGGCTGTCCGGGATGTCCGGCTACCTCAGGACGGCCGCCCAGACGCTGTCCGACACCGACTCCCAGCTCGCGGCCAGCCTCGGTCGCTGACCGGCCGGAACCCGCCGGCCGGAACCCGCCGGCCGAAACCCCCGGGCCCACCCGTCCGGGACCGCCGGAACGGGTGGGACCGGCCCCCACGGGTGCTCCGGTCGGGCGAGGGGAACCCCCCGCCCCGCCGGGCCCCGGCCACGCTGGACCACCACCGATAACCCCGAGGAGCAGCACGTGCGCCTGGCCGTGACGGTCGTCGACCCCCGCGCCGGGCAGCGCCGTGACGTCGTCGTCGAGGCCGACCCGCGCACCCCCCTGACCGACCTCGCCGCGGCGCTGGGGACCGGGGACGCGCGGCTGTTCCACGACGGGGCCGAACTGGACCCGGGGACCCTGCTGGGCGACTCGGGCGTCCACGAGGGCGCCGTGCTCAGCCTGCACGACGCCAGCGGCTGCGTCCCCGGCGAACCGGGCGGCCTGGTGGAACTGCGCGTCGTCGGCGGCGACGGCGCCGGGGCGGTGCACCGCCTGGGCGTGGGTGAGCACGTCGTCGGGCCGTCGGGGACCGTGCGGGTCGCCGGGCCCGCCGCGGTGCGGGTGGCCGTCGCCGTGACGGGCGCCGTCACCCTCGCACGGGTCGGGGGCGCACCCCGGCTGGAGACCGCCGACCTCCAGGACCCGCAGCTGTGGACCCCCGGGGACCTCCTGGACCTGGGGCGCTCCGTGCTGGGCGTCGGCCGCCCCGGCGCGCCCGACGCCGTCCTGGGACCGGCGGCCCCCTCGGCCGAGGACGTCGTGGGCCTGGACTTCAACCGTCCCCCGCGGCTGCTGCCGCCGGAGCGGACCACGCGGTTCCGGCTGCCCCAGCCGCCGGCGGACCCGGTGCGCCGGCCGTTCCCGGTCGTGGCGGCCCTCGTCCCGCTGCTCATGAGCGTGGTCATGGTCGCGGTGACCGGCAGCTACCGCTACCTCGCGATCGGCCTGCTCAGCCCCGTCGCCGTGGTCGCCAACGCCGTCGTGGACCGCCGGGCCGGGCGCACGAGCCACCGCGAGGTCCTGGCCCGGTACCGGCAGCGCAAGAGCGCCGTCGAGCGCGACGCCGCGCAGGCCCTCGTCACCGAGCGCCGCGCGCGCCGGCAGGTCGCCCCCGACCCCGCCGAGCTGCTCCTGACCGCCGTCGGGCCGCGCGCCCGCCTGTGGGAGCGCCGCCGCCACGACGCCGACCACCTCGTCGTGCGGCTCGGCCTGGCCGACCTGCCCTCCGACGTCGTCCTGGAGGACCCCGAGCAGCCCGAGCACCGGCGGCAGGTCAGCCGGACCGCCCACCGGGTCCCGGTGACGGTCGGCCTCGCCGACCACCCCGTCACGGGCGTCGCGGGCCCGGCGGCCCGCGACGTCGCCGTGCGCCTGCTCGTGCAGCTGGCGGTGCTGCAGAGCCCCCGCGACGTCTCGTTCCACGTCCTGACCAGCCCCGCCGGGCTGCCCGCGTGGGAGTGGGTCCGCTGGGTGCCGCACGCGCGCGCCGAACCCGGCGGCGGTGCGGGCGTGTTCGTCGGCACGACCAGCCAGACGTGGGCCCGGCGGGTGGGGGAGCTCACCGCCGCCCTGGAGGAACGCCGCCGGGCGCTGGCCGCCGCGGGCCGGGGCGCCGGCCTGGACGCCCCCGACCTCGTCGTCGTCCTCGACGGCGCGCGTCGGCTGCGGGCCCTGCCCGGTGTCGTCACGCTGCTCACCGAGGGCCCCGCGCTGGGGATCCGGGTCGTCTGCTGCGACGAGGACCCCCGGTCCCTGCCCGAGGAGTGCACGGCCGTCGTCGAACCCGGTCCGGACGGGACGCTGGTCGTCCGGCGGCAGCGGCACCCGGCCGTCACGGGGGTGGTCGCCGACGTCCCGGGCCCGGCGTGGGCCCCGCGCATCGCCCGCGCCCTGGCCCCGCTGCGCGACGCCGGCGGCGACGACGGCGGTGCGGCGCTGCCCGCGTCGTCCCGGCTGCTCGACGTCCTGGACCTGGAACCGCCCACGCCGCAGGCCGTCGCGGCCCGCTGGCTGCTGCAGCCGGCCAGCACGACGGCCGTCGTCGGGGAGTCCCTCGACGGGCCGTTCGGCGTCGACCTGCGCGCCGACGGCCCGCACGGCCTCATCGCGGGGACCACCGGGTCGGGCAAGTCCGAGCTGCTGCAGACGATCGTCGCCTCCCTCGCGGTGGCGAACCGGCCCGACGCCATGACGTTCGTCCTGGTCGACTACAAGGGCGGCGCGGCCTTCAAGGACTGCGTCGACCTGCCGCACACGGTCGGCATGGTCACCGACCTCGACACCCACCTGGTCGGGCGGGCGCTGACGTCGCTGGGCGCCGAGCTGCGCCGCCGCGAGCACCTGCTGGCCGCCGTCGGCGCCAAGGACCTGGAGGACCACGACGACCTGCGCCGCGCCGACCCCGCGATCGCGGCCCTGCCGCGGCTGCTCATCGTCATCGACGAGTTCGCCTCCCTGGCCCGCGAGCTGCCCGACTTCGTCACCGGCCTGGTGGACGTCGCCCAGCGGGGGCGCTCTCTGGGGATCCACCTGCTGCTGGCGACCCAGCGCCCCACGGGCGTGGTCAGCGCCGAGATCCGCGCCAACACCAACCTGCGCATCGCGTTGCGGGTCACCGACGCGGGGGAGAGCTCCGACGTCCTCGACGCCCCCGACGCCGCGCGGATCCCCGCGTCCGCACCGGGCCGGGCCTACGTGAAGCTGGGCCACGGCTCGCTCGTGCCGTTCCAGTCCGGCCGCGTCGGCGGCCGCCGCCCGGGGGTGCGCGACGACGCCGAGGTCCCGCCGCCGTGGTCGGCCCCCTGGCCCGGGAGCGACCTGGGGCTGCCCGCCCCGCGCCGGCCGAAGGGGGCCGCCGCGCCCGAGGACGCCTCCCGGACCGACCTGCGGGAGCTCGTCGAGGCGGTCCGCGGCGCCGCGGAGCACCTGCGCGTGCCCGCCCCGCACAGCCCGTGGCTGCCCGCGCTGCCGGACCTGCTGACCACCGCCGCGCTGCCCGGGCCCGAGGGCCCCCTCGCCGCCGCCTTCGGGCTCGTCGACGTCCCCGAGCACCAGCGGCGCGAGCCCCTGCGGTTCGACCTGGACCGCGACGGGCACCTGTACGTCGTCGGGGCCCCGCGCAGCGGCCGCTCCCAGGTGCTGCGGACCCTCGCGGCGGGCCTGGCCGAGCGCACCTCCTCGGCCGACCTGCACCTGTACGGCCTGGACTGCGGCGGGGGCGCCCTCCTGGCGCTCGCGGCCCTGCCGCACACCGGCGCCGTCGTCCAGCGCACCGAGACCGACCGCGCCGTGCGGCTGCTCAGCCGGCTGCGCGAGGAGGTGCTGCGCCGCCAGGGCGAGCTGGGGGCCCTGGGCGTGGCCGACGCCACCGAGCAGCGCGCCGCCGCCCGCGCCGCCGGCCGGGACCCCTGGCCGCACCTGGTCCTGCTGCTGGACCGGTGGGAGGGGTTCCTCGGGGGGCTGGCCGAGCTGGACGCCCAGGCGCCGCTGGACCTGGTCACCGCGCTGCTGCGCGAGGGCGCCGGCGTCGGCGTGCACGTCGTCGTCGCCGGCGACCGGCAGCTGCTGACCGGCCGCACCGGCACGCTGGTGGAGGACAAGCTCCTGCTGCGGCTCACCGACCGCGCCGACGCCGCCCTCGTGGGGCTCAGCGCCCGCCAGGTCCCCGAGCGGATGCCCCGCGGCCGGGTCCTGCTGGCCCGCACCGGCGGGCAGGAGGCGCAGGTCGCGGTGCTGGGCGAGGACCCGTCGGGCCCGGCCCAGGTGGCGGCCCTGGCGGCGCTCGCGGAGCGGTTGCGGGCCCGCGACGCCGGGCTGGCCCGCGCCCGGCGGCCGTTCCGGCTCGACAGCCTGCCCGCGCAGCTGGACTTCGGGCAGGCGATGGCGCTGACGCCGACGGGGTCCGGGCGCCTGGTGGCCCTCGTGGGGGTCGGCGGGGACGACCTGACCGGTCTGGGCCCGGACCTGCTGGCGGGCGCGGGCACGGCGGTCGTGGCGGGCCCGGCCCGCTCGGGCCGCAGCACCGTGCTGCTGACCATGGCCCACGCGCTGCTGGAGCAGGGCGCGCAGCTGGTCGTGGCGGCCCCGCGGCCCTCCCCGCTGCGGGACCTGGCCGGGCGCCCGGGCGTGCGCGCGGTGCTGACGGGGCAGGACCTGACGGTGGCGGAGCTGGAACCGGTGCTGGGGGCGGCCGCGGGCCCGGCCGTCCTCGTCGTCGACGACGCCGAGCTGCTGAGGAACTGCGCCGCCGACGGCTGGCTGGCCGGGTTCGTCTCCCGCGCCGGGCGCGACGGCAGCGGGGTCCTGCTGGCGGGGGAGACCTCCGAGGTGGCGTCGGGGTTCTCCAACTGGCAGGTCCCGTTGCGGCGCAACCGGTGCGGTGTCCTCATCGCCCCGGCCGACGCCCTGGCCGGCGACCTGGTGGGGGTGCGGGTGCCGCGCAGCGCGCTCGGCGCGTCGGCCCAGCCGGGCCGGGTCCTGCTGCACACCGGTGACGGCGAGCTGCGCACGGTCCTCGTCCCCCGGTCGGTAGCCTGAGCCCGTGCCGCCCAGCCCCTCCGAGACCCCCGAGGCGCAGCCGTCCTCCCCGGGGGCCGCGCCGGGGGCGGCGCCGGGAGCCGGCCGCGGGGGTTTCGCGGTGCGGCTGGACAACTTCGAGGGCCCCTTCGACCTGCTGCTGGGCCTGATCACCAAGCACCAGCTCGACGTCACCGAGGTCTCGATCGCCCGGGTCACCGACGACTTCATCGCCCACCTGCGGGCGGCCTCGCGGCAGGAGGAGGGTTTCGACCTCGACGAGGCCAGCGAGTTCCTGCTCATCGCGGCGACCCTGCTCGACCTCAAGGCCGCCCGGCTGCTGCCGGCCGCCGAGGTCGAGGACGCCGAGGACCTCGCGCTGCTGGAGGCGCGGGACCTGCTGTTCGCCCGGCTGCTGCAGTACCGCGCGTACAAGCAGGTGGCGGCGCTGCTGGCGGACCGGTTCGCCGACGCCTCGCGCCGGGTGCCGCGGGCCGTGGCCCTGGAACCGCACTTCGAGCGGTTGCTGCCCGAACTCGTGCTGACGGTCTCCCCGGAGCAGTTCGCCGCCGTCGCCGCCCGCGCGCTGACGCCCAAACCGGTGCCCGTCGTGGACCTGGACCACCTGCACGCCAGTGCGGTCAGCATCCGCGAGCAGGCCGCTCTCGTCATCGACCGCCTGCGCCGCAGCGGGTCCGCGACGTTCGCCGAGCTGGCCGCCGACGCCGGGGAGGGCGAGCTCGGCACCCTCGTCGTCGTCGCCCGGTTCCTCGCGGTGCTGGAGCTGTTCCGCGAGCGGCGGGTCCGGCTGGAGCAGCAGGAGGCGCTGGGGGAACTGACCGTGCGCTGGGACGCGCAGGCCGAGGCCGAGCGCGGTGGGGACGGCCGGGACGGGGTCGCCGTGCCGGCCGGGGTGGACGAGTTCGACGGACCGGCGGAGGGAGCACGGTGAGCGAGGGCGAGCAGGGCGAGCAGGGCCCGGGGCAGGACCCCGGCCGCCGGGTGCGGGCCGCCGTCGAGGCGGTCCTCATGGTCGCCGACGAGCCCGTCGGCACCGCGGCGCTGGCCCGGGCGACGGGGGAGCAGGTGGACGAGGTGGACCTGCTGCTGCGCGAGCTGGCCGCCGAGTACACCGAGCAGGGCCGCGGCTTCGAGCTGCGCGAGGTCTCCGGCGGGTGGCGGGTCTACTCCCGCGCCGAGCACGCCGACGTCGTGGAGGCCTTCCTGCTCGACGGGCAGACGGCCAAGCTGACGCAGGCCGCGCTGGAGACGCTGGCGATCGTGGCCTACCGGCAGCCGGTCAGCCGGGCCCGCGTCTCGGCCGTCCGCGGGGTCAGCGTCGACGGCGTGATGCGCACGCTGCTGACCCGCGGGCTGGTGTGCGAGGCCGGGGTCGAGGCGACGTCGGGGGCGACGCTGTACCGCACCACCGACGAGTTCCTGCAGCGGATGGGGCTGGACGGCCTGGAGGACCTGCCGCCGCTGGCGCCGTTCCTGCCCGAGGAGCTGTCGGTGGAGGACCTCGGCCCGCCGGAGGTGCTCGCCGGGCCGTTCCCCGGCGCCGCCGACCTGAGCGACAATGGAGGGTCGGAGCCCGCGGACGGCCCGCGGTCCGACCCCGCTGGAGCCCAGCAGCCCGCCGGAGCCCAGCAGCCCGCAGAACCCCAGCAGCAGGAGGACCACTCATGAGCCCGCAGGCACCCCGCGGCGGCGGCCGAGGCCAGGGCCGCCCCCAGCGACCCACCGGCGGCCGGGGCCGGGGACCGCAGGCCTCCGGCGCCACCGGCAAGGCGGGCGCACCGCGCCGCGGCCAGGGCACCGGCAAGGGCGCGGCTCAGGGCGCCGGGAAGACCGCGCAGGGCGGGCGCCCCGCCGCGCGCCGGGGCGCGGCCAAGCGCATGACCGACCAGATCGCGCCCGCCCCCCAGCCGCCCCGCCGGGGCCCGGCCCAGGTCAAGCCGCGTCCGGGCGTCGACGTCCACGACCCCGAGGGCGTGCGCCTGCAGAAGGTCCTGGCCCAGGCCGGGGCGGGCTCGCGCCGCGCGTGCGAGGAGATGATCGCCGCCGGGCGCGTCACGGTCGACGGCGAGGTCGTCACCGAGCTCGGCGTCCGCATCGACCCGACCCGCCAGGTCGTCCACGTCGACGGCATGCGCTTCACCATCGACGACGAGCTCGTCTACATCCTCGTCAACAAGCCCAAGGGCGTCGTGTCGACGATGTACGACGAGCAGGACCGGCTGAACCTGGCCGACATGGTGGGCCCGCGCGAGCAGCGCCTGTTCCACGTGGGCCGCCTGGACCTGGAGACCGAGGGGCTCATCCTGCTCACCAACGACGGGGCGCTGACCCACCGGCTGCAGCACCCCTCCTTCGGCGTGCAGAAGACGTACCTGGCCGAGGTCCGCGGGCCCGTCAAGAAGGACCTGGGCAAGAACCTGCGCGCGGGCGTGGAGCTGGAGGACGGCCCCGTGGCCGTCGACTCCTTCAAACTCGTCGACTCCAAGCCGGGGTACGCCCTCGTCGAGGTCGTCCTGCACGAGGGCCGCAAGCACGTCGTGCGCCGCCTCCTGGAGGCCGAGGGCTACCCCGTCCTGAAGCTGGTGCGCGTGCAGATGGGCCCGATCGTGCTGGGCGACCTCAAGCCCGGCAAGAACCGCCGCCTCACCCGCGGCGAGGTCCAGCAGCTCATGGCGGTCGCGGGCCTGTGAGCACGGCGGACGAGCAGGTCGGTAACCTGCCGCGCGTGTCGGTGAGAGCGGTCCGCGGTGCGGTGCAGGTCGACGTCGACGAGCGGCAGGAGGTGCTGGCGCGGACGCGGGACCTGGTCTCGGAGGTCATCCGGGCCAACGACCTGAGCCTGGACGACTTCATCAGCGTCATCTTCACCTCCACCGCCGACCTCACCTCGGAGTTCCCGGCCGTCGCCGCGCGCGAGCTCGGCATGGGGGACGTGCCGCTGATGTGCGCGCGGGAGCTGGAGATCGAGGGCTCCATGCCGCGGGTCATCCGCCTCATGGCGCACGTGGAGACCACCCGCGCCCGCGGCGAGGTCAAGCACGTGTACCTCAACGGTGCGCAGGCCCTGCGGCGCGACATCGCCCAGTGAGCGCGGCCCGGTGACGCTCGACGCGGCGGCCCCGCCGCGCACCACCGGCACCGTCCGGGTCGTGGGCACGGGCCTGCTGGGCACGTCCGCGGCGCTGGCGCTGTCGCTGCGCGGCGTCGACGTCGTGCTGTCCGACCCGTCCCCGACGGCGGTGGCGCTGGCCCGCGACCTGGGCGCGGGCCGCTTCGCCGCCGACGGCGACGACCCCTCGCTGGTGCTCGTCGCCTGCCCCCCGGACGTGGTGGCCGACGTCGTGGCCGGTGAGCTGGCGGCGTTCCCGCGCGCCGTCGTCACCGACGTCGCCAGCGTCAAGGGCGGCCCGCTGGCCGCGCTGGCCGCGCGGGGCGCCGACCTGTCCCGCTACGTCGGGTCCCACCCCATGGCCGGGCGGGAACGCTCGGGGGCCGTGGCCGCCCGCACCGACCTGTTCGCGGGCCGGCCCTGGGTGGTCGCCGCGCCCGACGTCGCCGGACCGGCTGCGGTGCAGGCGGTCCGCGACCTGGCCACGGACTGCGGCGGGGTCCCGGTCACGATGCCCGCGCAGGCGCACGACGAGGCCGTGGCCCTCGTCTCGCACGCCCCGCAGGTCGCCGCCAGCCTGGTGGCCGCGCGGCTGCGCGACGCCTCCGAACCGGCCGTCGGGCTGGCCGGGCAGGGGCTGCGCGACGTCACCCGCATCGCCGGCAGCGACCCGGTGTTGTGGGCGCAGATCCTCGCCGGCAACGCCGCCCCCGTCGCCGAGGTCCTGGAGGCGCTGCGCACCGACCTCGACGAGGTCATCGCCGCGCTGCGGGCGCTCGCCGAGGACCCGGCCGCCCCCGGGGCCCGCATCCGGCTGGCCCGGGCCATCGCCGACGGCGGGGCGGGCCGGGACCGGATCCCCGGCAAGCACGGCAGCGCGCCCGCGCTCTACACGACCGTCGTCGTCGTCGTCCCGGACCGCCCCGGGGCGCTGGGCCGGCTGCTGACCGACGTCGGCGAGGCGGGGGTGAACCTGGAGGACCTGCGGCTGGAGCACTCCGAGGGGCAGGCCGTGGCGCTGGCGAGCATCGACGTCCTGCCCGCGTCGGCCGACCCGCTCACCGAGGCGCTGCGGGCCCGGGGCTGGACCGTCCCGCGCTGATTCTCGCCGGAGGCCTCCCGTCGACTAACCTCGTCCGGTGTCCTCCACACCCGCTGCACGTGGTCCCCTCGCGTCCCCGACCGCCGACCCGGAGGTGTCCGTCGTGACCACCGCCCTCGTCGTCGCCGTCGACGGGCCGTCGGGCAGCGGCAAGTCCAGCGTCAGCCGCGCCACCGCCCGCGCGCTCGGGGTCGCCTTCCTCGACACCGGGGCCATGTACCGCGCCGTGACGTGGGCGGCGCTGCGCGCCGGGGTCGACCTCGCCGACGCCGACGCCGTCGCCCGGCACGTGCGGACCGTCGCCCTGGTGGTGGGCACCGACCCCGCGGCCCCCACCGTCGCGGCCGTCGTCGAGGGCGTGGAGACCGACCTCACCGAGGCCGTCCGCACCGCCGAGGTCACCGCGAACGTCAGCGCCGTCGCCTCGGTCCCGGCCGTGCGCGCGGACCTGGTGCTGCGACAGCGCGCGCTCATCGAGTCCGCCTGCCTGGCCCCCGCCGCCGGCCGCGAGCCCGGGATCGTCGCCGAGGGGCGCGACATCACCACGGTCGTGGCGCCCGAGGCCGACGTGCGCGTCCTGCTCACCGCCGACGAGTCCGTGCGGCTGGCCCGCCGGGCCCACCAGGACCTCGGGGCGGCCGACGCGGCGGCGCTGGAGGCGACCCGCGACGCGATCGTCGAACGCGACCGCGTGGACTCGCGCACGACCTCCTTCACCACGGCCGCCGACGGCGTCGTGACGGTCGACTCCACCCACCTCGACTTCGACGGGACCGTCGCGGCCGTGCTCGAGGTCGTCGCCCGGGCCACCGGGGGTCGCGCGTGAGGCTGCGTCCCAACCCGGCCCCGGCGGACGGGTCGCGGCCCGGGGAGCCGTTCGCGTGGACCCGCGGGGTGGGCAAGCTGCTGGCCCACGGCGCGTGGAACTCCCGGGTCCTGGGCGCCGAGAACGTCCCGGCCACCGGCCCGGTGCTCTTCGCGGCCAACCACGCCTCGATCATGGACGGGCCGCTGCTGTTCGGCGTCACGCCCCGACCGGCGCACTTCCTCGTCAAGAAGGAGATGTTCGAGGGGGCGCCGGCGAAGCGGTTCGTGGGCTGGGCCCTGCTGCAGGCCGGGCAGATCCCGATCGACCGCAGCCGCGGCGACCGCGACGCGCTGCAGTCGGTCCTGGCCGTGCTGGCCGACGGCGGGGCCGCGGGGGTGTTCCCCGAGGGGACCCGTGGCCGCGGGGACGCGGCCAGCGTCCGCTCGGGCATCGCGTGGATCGCGCTGCAGTCCGGTGCGCCCGTCGTGCCCGTCGCCTGCCTGGGCGCGCACCTGCCCGGTGAGCCGCGGCGCTCGGTGCCGCCGCTGCGCCGCAAGCTCACCTTCTGCTTCGGCGAACCGTTCACGGTCCTCAAGGAACCCGGTGTGCCCGGCCGGGTGGCGCTGGCGAACGCCGTGGAGCAGGTCCGCGTGAAGCTGTCCGGCCACGTGCTGGACTCCTTGCAGCGCACCGGCACCCGACTACCCGATGACGAAGCCGCCGACGAGCTCGGGCTCGGCGAGATGGCGTCCGACGACGTGCCAGGAGGCACCCGGTGAGTCCCACCGACGAAACCCCCCAGAACACCGACCCGACCCCCGAGGTCCCCGACGAGAACGTCGAGCAGGCACTGCGCGTCGGCCTCGACGACTACGACCTGTCCGAGGAGGACGTCGCGCTCCTGGACGCCGACGGCGACCAGGACGAGGACGACACCCCGGCCGGGCCGCTGCCCGTGCTGGCGGTCGTCGGGCGCCCCAACGTCGGCAAGTCGACGTTGGTGAACCGCATCATCGGCCGCCGCGAGGCCGTCGTGGAGGACGTCCCCGGCGTCACCCGCGACCGCGTCGCCTACCCGGCGAACTGGGCCGGGCGCGACTTCACCCTCGTCGACACCGGCGGCTGGGAGGCCAAGGCCGAGGGGCTCAACCTCGCCGTCGCCGACCAGGCCGAGCTCGCGATCGAACTGGCCGACGCCGTGATGTTCGTCGTCGACGGGACCGTGGGGGCCACCGCCAGCGACGAGCAGGTCGTGCGCCTGCTGCGCCGCTCCGGCCGGCCCGTGGTGCTCATCGCCAACAAGGTCGACGGCCCCAAGCAGGAGGCCGACGCCACCGAGCTGTGGTCCCTGGGCCTGGGCGAGCCGTTCCCCGTCTCGGCCTTGCACGGCCGCGGCGTCGGCGACGCCCTCGACGCCGCTGTGAAGGTCCTGCCGGCCGTCTCGGCCGTCGGCGGCGGTGCGCTGCCCGCCGGCGGTCCGCGCCGCGTGGCGCTGCTGGGCCGGCCCAACGTCGGCAAGAGCTCGCTGCTCAACAAGCTCGCCGGGTCCGAGCGCGTCGTCGTCCACCCCACGGCCGGCACCACCCGCGACCCCGTCGACGAGCTCATCGAGCTCGGGGGCCGCACGTGGCGCTTCGTGGACACCGCCGGCATCCGGCGGCGGGTGCACCTGACCAAGGGCGCCGACTTCTACGCCTCGCTGCGCACGCAGACGGCGCTGGAGAAGGCCGAGGTCGCCGTCGTGCTCGTCGACGCCAGCGTCCCCATCGCCGAGCAGGACATCCGCGTCATCTCCACCGTCGTGGAGTCCGGCCGCGCCCTCGTCGTCGCCTACAACAAGTGGGACCTGACCGACGAGGAGCGCCGGCACTACCTCGAGCGCGAGATCGAGAAGGAGCTCGTCCAGATCCCGTGGGCCACCCGGGTGAACGTGTCGGCCCAGACCGGCCGGCACGTGGAGAAGCTCGTCCCGGCGATCGACCAGGCGCTGGACTCCTGGGAGACCCGCATCCCCACCGGGCGCCTCAACGCCTTCCTGGGGCAGGTCGTGGCCGCGCACCCGCACCCCGTGCGCGGGGGCAAGCAGCCGCGCATCCTCTTCGGCACCCAGGCCTCGACGCGGCCGCCGCGGTTCGTCGTCTTCGCCAGCGGCTTCCTGGAGGCCGGCTACCGCCGGTTCATCGAGCGCCGGCTGCGGGAGGAGTTCGGCTTCATCGGCACGCCGATCGAGCTGAGCGTGCGGGTGCGGGAGAAGCGCAAACGATGAGGTAAGGTTCTACCCGGCTCGCAGGAACGGGGCCGGGTAGGACCAGAAGTACAGTTTCGGGCTGTGGCGCAGCTTGGTAGCGCACTTGACTGGGGGTCAAGGGGTCGCAGGTTCAAATCCTGTCAGCCCGACCGGCGTTCGCGCAGGTCAGAGCGGGTGTTCACCTTCGGGTGGGCACCCGCTTCGTCGTGCTGGGCCGGATCAGCCGCGCGGCACGGCACCCAGCAGCAGGGTGCGGATCGCCGACCCCAGGGAGTCCGGCAGTTCCCGGTGCAGGACGGCGAGGGCCGGTTCGGCCTCGTAGGCGGCCCGCACGCCGGGCGGCGGTGAGCTGTAGGGCGCCAGCGCCCCGGCGAGGACCATCGCGTGGAAGCAGAACTCCTCGGCGGCGTCGCCGAGTTCGGGCAGGTGCCGGCGCAGCAGGTCGGCCGCGGCGGTGAGCTGGGTCAGGGTCCGGCGCTTGTGCTGCCTGACGACCTCGACGCCGACGTTGCGCTCCAGGACACCGCCCTGGGCGCCCAGGAGGTCGCACAGCGTGCGGTGGGCGGCCAGCGAGCGGGCGAGGGCGCCGGACAGCTGCTCGGCGCGCGCCGTCGGCGGCAGGGCCGGGTCGACCGCGGTCGCGAGGTCGCCGGACAGCTCGGTGAGCCAGCCCTGCACCACGGCGCCCATGAGCTCCAGCAGGACGTCCTCGCGGGAGTCGAAGTACCGCAGCACGTTCGACTTGGCCAGGCCGACGCGGCGGCTGAGCTCGTTGAGGCTGAGGTCGGCCACCGGCATCTCCTCGAGCATGGCGGCCGCGGTGTCGAGGACGGTGCGGCGCCGGATCTCGCGCTGCTCGTCGCTGCGGGCCCGCTGGAACGTCACGGGAGAACGCTAACAGTTCCAGACCGCCGGTCTCTTGACTGCAGACCGCTGGTCTCTTACGGTCGGGACAACAGACCAGCGGTCTTTTGGGGAGGACGAGATGACCACGAAGTGGACGGCGCACGAGGTCCCGGACCAGCGGGGCCGGGTGGCGGTCGTGACCGGCGCCAACACCGGCCTGGGCTTCGAGACGGCCAAGGTGCTCGCCGAGCGCGGCGCCACGGTGGTGCTCGCCGTGCGCGACGTCACCCGCGGGGAGCGGGCGGCCCAGCGCATGGCGGGGGACGTCACCGTGCAGCAGCTCGACCTCACGTCCCTGGCGTCGGTGCGCGCCGCCGCCGCCGCGCTGCGCGAGGCCCACCCGCGCATCGACCTGCTCGTCAACAACGCCGGGGTCATGTACACCCCCCGGCAGACGACCTCCGACGGCTTCGAGCGGCAGTTCGGCACCAACCACCTCGGCCACTTCGCCCTCACCGGCCTGCTGCTGGACCGGCTGCTGCCCGTCCCCGGCTCGCGCGTCGTGACCGTCAGCAGCGTCGGCCACCGCATCCGCGCCGCGATCCACTTCGAGGACCTGCAGTGGGAACGCTCGTACTCCCGGGTCGGGGCGTACGGGCAGTCCAAGCTCGCCAACCTGCTGTTCACCTACGAGCTGCAGCACCGGCTCACCGCCCACGGCGCCGCGACCGTCGCGGTGGCCGCGCACCCGGGGGTGTCGAACACCGAGCTGGTCCGCAACTCACCCGCCGCGCTGCGCGTCGCCGTCGAGCGGGTGGCCCCCCTGCTGACCCAGCCCGCCGCGGCGGGGGCCCTGCCGACGCTGCGGGCCGCGACCGACCCGGCCGTGCTCGGCGGGCAGTACTACGGCCCCGGCGGCCGCGGCGAGGTCCGCGGGTACCCCCGGCTCGTCACCTCCAGCCCGCAGTCCCACGACCTCGCCACCCGGCAGCGGCTGTGGGCGGTCTCCGAGGACCTCACGGGCGTGACGTTCCCCCTCTGAGGCGGCCCCCGGTGGGCGGGGAGGGGTTGCGCGCGGCGCCGGTCGCGGGGCAGGGTGGCCGGACGGGGTGGCGACCGCCGCCCGGCGCGACCAGGGCGGGAGGGCGGACGTGACCACCACCGTCGGCACCCCCGTCCCCGCCACCTCCCCGGCCACCCGGCGAGTACCCGGGACCGCGCCGGACTGACCGGCCCGCCCGACCCCGTCGACCGCCCCCGCGCGGACGCGCCGGGGGCCGGGGGTCCGTCCCGTCGGCCCGCCGCGGTCAGCCGCAGCGACCCCCACCGACCCCCGCCGGGAGGAACCCCGTGGACACCACCCCTGCCTTGGACACCGCCCCTGCTCCGGACCCCGCGCCGGCGACCGACTACCGCCGCCGCGCCCTGCACCAGCTCACCGCCCCCGGCGACGACGACGGGGAGTACGTCAGCCACCTCGTCTCGCGCTACCTGTCCCACCTGGACGAGGGGGCCCGCAGCCCCCTGCAGGCCCCGGACCTGCTCACCAGCCTCACGGGGCTGTTCGCGGCGCTGGCCGACCAGCGCCACCTGCGCCCCGACGACCCCGCGGTGCGGACCCTGGCCCGGGTGCTGCTGCAGGGGGACCGGACCCCGGCCGCCTGAGCGCGGCTCCCGGCCCCGCGGGTCAGCGCACGGGCCGGGAGCCGGCCCGCACGGGCCACCAGCCCGGGACCAGGTCGGTGTACGCCTCGAGGAACGCCTGCGGGTCGCGCACGTCGCGGCCCAGCCACACCGACAGCGCCCCCACCGTCCCCTCGGCGACGTAGCGCGCCATGAGGTCCGGGTCGGCGACGGGGGAGTGCAGCACCCCCCGCCGGGTCAGCAGCAGGATCGAGGCGTGGAAGTGGTCCGACAGCAGGGAGCGCAGGGTCCCGTCGGCGGGGCTGCCCAGGCTGCGCAGGTACACCGCGCGGTGCCGCTCCAGGTGCTCCAGGACGTCCAGCGTGGTCGCCCGCAGCGCCTCGCGCCAGTCGCGGTCACCGGGACCGGCCAGGTGGCGCTCGCGGGCGTCGTCGAGCTCCTCGCGCAGCACCGTGCCCAGCAGGGCCGAGGGGGAGTCGCTGTGCTCGTAGAACGTCGAGCGGTGAACGCCTGCGGCGCGGGCGATCTCGGCCACCGAGAGGGTCTCGGCGGACCGGGTCGCGGCCAGTTCCAGGACGGCAGCCGACAGGCGCTCGAAACTGCGCTGCGCCCGTGCGTCCACCCCGGGAGCCTACCGCCGGCGGGGTCGGGGTCCGGACGCCACCGCCGGTGCGCCCGCGCCCGCGCACCCCGCCGCCCGGGGGTCCTCCCCCCGGGCGCGCCGTGCGCTGAGTAAGGTCACCGCATGTCCACCGAGCCGGCACCCGGCGCCCCCTTCGTGGCGGTGGACGACGCCTGCAAGACGTACGGCGACGGCGAGAAGTCCGTCCGCGCCCTGGCCCACGTCGACCTGCAGGTCCCGCGCGGACGGTTCGTCAGCGTCATCGGCCCCTCCGGCTGCGGCAAGTCGACGCTGCTGCGCCTGGTCGCCGGCCTGGAGGAGCCCGACGCGGGGACCGTGCGCATCTGCGGCCGGACGCCCGAGGCGGCCCGCGCCGCCAAGCTCATCGGCTTCGTCCCGCAGGTCCCGGCCCTGCTGCCCTGGCTGGACGTGCTGGGCAACGTCCGGGTGCTGGAGAAGGTCAACCGCCCCGCGGGCCGGCGCGGGTCCCGGCGCGGGCTCGCCTCCGACCCGGTCGCCCTGCTGACCCGCCTGGGCCTGGGCGACGTCCTGCACCGCCGCCCCGGGCAGCTGTCGGGGGGCATGCAGCAGCGCGCGGCCCTCGCCCGGGCGTTCGCCCTCGAGCCGCAGGTGCTGCTCATGGACGAACCCTTCTCCGCCCTCGACGAGTTCACCCGGGAGTCGGCGCAGCTGCAGCTGCTCGACGTCTGGCAGGACCTGCGCACGACCGTCGTGTTCGTCACCCACTCCATCGCCGAGGCGGTCCTGCTGTCCGACACCGTCGTCGTCATGGCCGCCGGGCCCGGCCGCGTCGCCGGGGTCGTCGACATCGACCTCGACCGCCCCCGGCACCACGGGCAGCTGGACACCGCGGCCATGCACGAGCACGAGCACCGCGTCCGGCAGCTCCTGGAGACGGCGTGGAACCCGCTGGAACCCTCCGGGCGGGACGTCGCGTGAGGGGCGCGGCCCGGTTCGCCCACCCCGTGTTCTGGCTCCCGACGGTCCTGACGCTCCTGGTCGTGGCGGCCCTGTGGAGCTGGGTGGCCGCCGGCAACCCCTACGTGCTGCCGACGCTGCCCAGCGTGGGGCGGCAGTTCCTCGACCAGCCCGACCTGTACCTCACCAACGCCTGGACGACGCTGTCCGAGGCGCTGCTCGGCCTGCTGGCCGGGGTCGCCGCGGCCGTGCTGGTCGCCGTGCTGATCTGCGAGTCGGCGCTGTTCCGGCGCGGTGTCACCCCGCTGGCCGTCATCCTCAACGTCACCCCCGTGGTCGCCATCGCCCCGGCGCTGGTGGTCGCGTTCGGCTTCGGCATGACGCCCAAGGTGGTCGTCACCGGGCTCACGACGTTCTTCCCCGTCCTGATGAACACCGTCACGGGGTTGCGCTCGGTCGACCGGCACGTGCTGCAGGTGTTCCGCACGGTGGACGCCTCGCGGCTGGACGTGCTGCTGCGGCTGCGGTTCCCCAGCGCGCTGCCCTACCTGTTCTCCTCGCTGCGGGTCGTGTTCCCGCTGTCCCTGGTCGGGGCCATCGTCGCGGAGTTCTCCGCGGCCGGGGCCCAGTCCGGGCTGGGGACCCTCATCAGCGTCGCGAGCTCGAACTCCCAGCTGGACCGGGTGTTCGCCGCCATCGCCTGCCTGGCCGCGATGGGTTCGCTCATGCTGCTCGTCGTCACCACCGTGGAACGTCGTGCGCTGTCGTGGCACGAGTCCCAGAACCGCCGCTGACCGACCCGGAGGAACCCGTGCACCGCCTGCGCACCGCTCTCGCCCTGGGCGCCACCGCCGCCCTGTTCCTGGCCGCCTGCGGGGGGTCCGACGACGACGACGCGGCGGGCGGATCCACGCCCACCGGCAGCCGGGGTTCGGCCGTGAGCGCCGAGCGCTGCGCGCAGAACGAGGCGGCCGGGCGGGTCACCTACGTCACGGGTTTCCAGTACCAGGCCTCGGCCAGCATCCTCGACCCGATCGCGGCGCGGGCGCTGGGCTACTTCGACGACGTCTGCCTCGACGTGGAGATCCAGCCGGGCACGGGGGAGACCGCCCAGAACGCCCAGCTCGTTGCGGCCGGCACCGCGCAGGTCTCCTCCATCGCCGGCAACGGCGACGTCCTGGTGAACGTCGCGAACGGCGTCGACGTGAAGGCCGTGGCGATGTTCGGGCACGTGCCCGTCGCGACCCTCATGACGAAGCCCGACATCACCGACCTCAAGCAGCTGGAGGGCACGACCCTGGGGCAGAAGGGTGCGCTGCCGGTGACGATCGAGGCCATGCTGCGCGCGAAGGGCGTCGACCTGTCGAAGGTCAAGCAGGTCGTGGTCGGCTACGACCCCAGCGTCCTGGTCCGCGGCCAGGTCCAGTCCCTCACCGGGTACAAGTCCAACGAGCCGCTGACCCTGGCCGCGATGGGCGAGGAGGTCACCGAGTGGAACCCCGAGGACTACGGGGTCCCGGGCTCGATCGCCACGACCATCGTGAACCCCGCGTTCCTGGCCGACCACCGCACCGCGGTCGAGGACTTCCTGCGGGCCCAGCTGAAGGCCTACGCGTACTGCGAGGACCACGCCGAGGAGTGCGTCGCCGACGCCGCGGAACTGTCCCAGGCCGGGTACGACACCGACCACAACGTCGAGGTGTGGCGCACCGAGACGGGGCTGGTCGACGGTTCGCTGCCGGCCGGGCAGGTCCTGGGGCAGATCGACGAGGCGCCGGTGCGGACCGAGGGGGACTTCCTCGTGCAGATGCGGCAGATCCCGGCCGTACCGGACCTCGGGGAGGTCGTGGTGCCCGACCTCGTCCCGTCCCTGTACTCCGGCGGGGAGCTCGTCTGGCCCGTCCCGTGACCGGCCCCGGGCGCGGCACCGAGTACGGCGTCTTCCTGCCGGTCGGCAACGGCGGCTGGATCGTGTCCGACACCGCGCCGCAGCCGCAGGCCACGTACGCCGACAACCGCGCGACGGCCCTGCTGGCCGATGACCTCGGCCTCGACTTCGTCATGTCGATGGCCAAGTGGCGCGGGTACGGCGGCAGCACCGACCACTGGGGCCGGACGCTGGAGTCGCTGACCACGACCGCCGCCCTGGCCGAGGCCACCGAGCGCGTGCAGGTCTGGGCGACCGTCCACACCAACCTCTTCCACCCGGCCGTGGTGGCGAAGGTCTTCGCGACCCTGGACCAGGTCTCGGGCGGCCGCTGCGGGCTGAACGTCGTCGTGGGCGCCTACGAGCGGGAGTTCTCCCAGATGGGGCAGTGGCGCGCCGACTTCGACCACGACGACCGCTACCGCTACACCGAGGAGTGGCTGGAGGTGCTGGAACGGCTGTGGACGGAGGACTCCGTGACCCACCACGGCGAGTTCTTCACCCTCGACGACTGCCAGTCCCGCCCCCACCCCGCGCGCCGGCCCACCGTCGTCTCCGCCGGGCGCTCCCCGGCGGGCCTGCGGTTCCAGGGCGCCCACTGCGACGGCTCGTTCCTCACCGCCCCCGACCTGCCGGGCCTGCGCCGGGCCGGGGAGGAGGTCCGGGCCCACGCCGCCGCGCACGGGCGCACGGTCCGCACCTACGCCATGCTCACGGTCGTGCTGGGCGACTCCGACGCGGCGGCCGAGGCGGCGTTCCGCGAGTACGGCCGCGGCTACGACGTCGAGGCCCTCACGGCGATGAAGCTGTCGTGGGGCCTGCCGCTGGAGCAGGCGCTGTCCCTGGGCGCCGGCGACGAGGCCCACGAGGCGTTCCAGACCGCGGTGGTCGTCGGCGGGGCGGGGTCGGTGACCGAGCAGGTCCTGCGCCTGGTCCACGACGGCGGCCTGGACGGCGTCATGCTGATCTTCCCCGACTACCTGCGGGACCTGCCCGTCTTCGGCGAGCGGGTCCTGCCCGCGCTGCGCGCGGCGGGCTGAGCGGGTGAGCGGGGTGGACGAGCCCGGGGGCGACGACCCGCGGCTGGAGGCGCTGTGGGGGACCCCCGGGGCGCTGCTCGTCGTCGACGTCCAGCGCTCCTTCGCCGACCCCGCGCTGCTGCCGCACCTCGGGGCGCAGGCGCTGCGGGACGTCGCGGCGGCGGTGCGCCGGACCGGCGAGGCCGTCGCGGCGGGCCGGGCGGCGGGGGTGCCCGTGGCCTGGTGCCGTCTGCGGGTGCGGCCCGACGACCCGTGGCCGGCGTCGAACTGGCTGCGCGGCCTGGGGCCGGGCGACCCGTGGCCGACGCCGTGGGACCCGTGCGTCGAGGGGACCGCCGGGGTCGAGTGGTACGGCGTGGAACCGGCCCCGGGTGAGCTCGTCGTCGACAAGCGCACCTACGACGGGTTCGCCGGCACCGGTCTGGCCGACGGGCTGCGGCGGTTCGAGTGGCTCGCGGTCGCCGGCCTGACCACGGACTGCTGCGTCCTGGAGACCGCCGGCAGCGCCTTCACGGCGGGTTTCCGGGTCGTCGTGCTGGCCGACGCCTGCGCGGCGGAGGACCGGGCCGGTCACGACGCGGCGCTGCGCGTGCTGGGCACGCACAGCGCCGTCGTCAGCGACACCCGGTGGTTCGCCGCTCGGGCCGCAGCTCAGACCAGGGGCGCGGGGAAGTAGTACGAGTAGGTCTGCGGCGCCGAGAAGGTGCCGGTCACGGTGCCGTCGAAGGTGTGGCGGGCCGAGGCGACCGACGTCACGCGGTAGCGGTACCAGCCCGCGGTCTGGCCCTCGGCGCAGTCGAGCTGGTCCAGCTGCCCGGCGCGGTCGCGCAGGATGCCCTTGAGGACGACGTCGGCGCTGACGGTGCCGGAGGTGGTGGAGGGCTCGACGACGGTGTCGACGTAGGAGCCGTCGTTATAGAACGGGTTGCCGCCCAGGTCGCCGGTGCGGACCCAGCCCAGGCTGACGCCGCTGCCCCGGACGACGGCGCCGTCGGCGAAGCAGGCTGCGGTGACCTTGCCGTTGAGGGTCGTCTCGACGTAGCTGCCCTGCTCCAGCGGCCCGACGGCGCTGCGGACGGCCAGGCCGGCGCCGGTGCCGGTGACGGTGCCGACGACGGTGCTGGTGACCTGCCCGGTGCCCAGGTCGGTGGCCCGGCGGGTGGCGGCGTCGGCGCTGCCGGTGCCGACGGCGGCCAGGCCCGTGCCCAGCGCGACGGCGGCGAGGGCGCCGACCGTGCGGCGGGTCAGCCGGCGGCGGGTGGTGGTGGACGCGAGAACGGTCATGGTCTTCCCCCAGGAGATGCGATCGGTCGTCGCTCCCCGTGACGACCGAGAGAAGCGTCACCCGTTCGAGGGCTGCGGGACAAGCGAATCGTGAGAATTGGTCCGAACGTGTCTCTACAGAGCGTGACCGTCTAGTCCGAAAGGGTGAGTGAGCCCGGCCAGGACCTAGACTCGACGGGCCATGTCATCGTCCGCTCCCCGGTCCCCCCAGCGGCGCCAGCGCCAGCAGCCCCGTCGCTCCTCCCGCCCCGGCTCGTCGCGTCGCCCCGGACCCGCACCGCGGGCCCTGCCCGACGACCCCCGCGCCGCGGCCCTGGCCCAGCGCCTGGCCGGTGTCTCCCTGCGCGACGAGGACCGCCTCCGGCGACGGCTGGCCGCGCTGGCCCGGCGTCCCGCGGAGGCCCTCGACGCCGAGCTGCCCGCCCTGGAGGAGCTCACCGGCACCGCCGAGGCGCGCACCGCCCGCCGGGCCGCGAGCGTGCCCGCGCTGACCTACCCCGAGCAGCTGCCGGTCAGCCAGGAGAAGGACCGCATCGCCGAGGCGCTGCGCGAGCACCAGGTGGTCGTCGTCGCCGGGGAGACCGGGTCGGGCAAGACGACGCAGCTGCCGAAGATCTGCCTGGAGGTCGGCCGCGGCGTCCGCGGCCGCATCGGGCACACCCAGCCCCGCCGCATCGCCGCCCGCGCCGTCGCCGAGCGCGTGGCCGAGGAGCTGGGCACCGACCTCGGCGGCACCGTCGGGTACGCCGTCCGGTTCACCGACACCGTCGGGGAGGACTCCCTCGTCAAGGTCATGACCGACGGGATCCTGCTGGCCGAGATCCAGCGCGACCCCGAGCTGCTGCAGTACGACACCCTCATCGTCGACGAGGCCCACGAGCGCAGCCTCACCATCGACTTCCTGCTCGGCTACCTCGCCCAGCTGCTGCCCCGCCGCCCCGACCTCAAGCTCGTCATCACCTCCGCGACCATCGACCCCGAACGGTTCTCCCGGCACTTCGGCGGCGCGCCGATCCTGGAGGTCTCCGGCCGCACCTACCCCGTCGAGGTCCGGTACCGGCCGCTGCTGGCCGCCGAGCTCGCCGAGGAACTGCTCGGTGAGGACGCCGCGAACCCCTCCGAGGACGGCGGCGACTCCCTGGACTCCGACGACGCCCTCGAGCAGCTCGTCGGCGACGACCGCGACCAGACCGAGGCGATCCTCGACGCCGTCCGCGAGCTCGGCGCCGAGGGGCCCGGCGACGTCCTCGTCTTCCTGCCCGGGGAGCGGGAGATCCGCGACACCGCCGACGCGCTCGGGGACCTGCTGCGCGAGCGGGAGTTCCGTGGCACCGAGATCCTGCCGCTGTTCGCCCGCCTGTCGGCCGAGGAGCAGCACCGCGTCTTCCGCCCGCACGGCAACCGCCGCATCGTGCTGGCCACCAACGTCGCCGAGACCTCCCTGACCGTCCCGGGGATCCGCTACGTCGTGGACGCCGGGACCGCCCGGATCTCCCGGTACTCCCACCGCACCAAGGTCCAGCGCCTGCCCGTGGAGCGGATCTCGCAGGCCTCGGCGAACCAGCGCGCCGGCCGCTGCGGCCGCGTCGCCGACGGCATCTGCATCCGGCTGTACTCCCAGGCCGACTTCGAGTCCCGGCCGGAGTTCACCGACCCGGAGATCCTGCGCACCAACCTGGCCGCCGTCATCCTGCAGATGGCCTCCCTGGGCCTGGGCGACATCGCGGCGTTCCCGTTCGTGGAACCGCCCGAGCGCCGCGCCGTCACCGACGGCCTGGACCTGCTGGCCGAGCTCGGCGCCCTCGAACCGGCCCGCCCCGGCGACCGCGGGGTCCCGCGGCTGACCCGCACCGGCCGGGACCTGGCGAAACTGCCCATCGACCCGCGGCTGGGCCGGATGGTGCTGGAGGCCCAGCGCAACGGCTGCCTGCACGACGTCCTCGTCGTCGTCGCGGCGCTGTCGGTGCAGGACCCGCGCGAGCGGCCGCTGGAGCAGCGCGAGCGCGCGGCGCAGCTGCACGCGCGGTTCCGGAACGAGAACTCCGACTTCCTCACCTACCTGAACCTGTGGTCGTACCTGCAGCACCTGCAGCGCGACCTGTCCAGCTCGGCGTTCCGCCGCCGGGTCAAGGCCGAGATGCTGCACTTCCTGCGGATCCGGGAGTGGCAGGACACCTTCTCCCAGCTGCGCCGCGTCGTGCGCGACCTGGGGTTCGACCTCGAACGCCGCGAACCGGCCGAACCCACCGGGGACGAGCTGTTCCCCGACCCCGGGTACGACGGCGACGCCGTGCACCGGTCCCTGCTGGCGGGGCTGCTGGGGAACATCGGGCTCAAGGACGTCCGCGAGGACAAGGCCGGCCGGCGCGAGCAGCGGCGGCCGCAGGTGGAGTACACGGGAGCGCGGGGCGCGAAGTTCGCGCTGTCGCCCGGTTCGGCGCTGGGCCGCAAGAACCCCGACTGGGTCGTGGCGGCCGAGCTCGTCGAGACCTCCCGGTTGTGGGCGCGCGTCGTCGCCGGCATCGACCCGCGCTGGATCGAGCCGCTGGCCGAGCACGTCGTCAAGCGCACCTACTCCGAGCCCCGCTGGTCCCGCAAGCGGGCCGCGGTCGTGGCGAACGAGCGCGTCACCCTCTACGGCGTGCCCGTCGTCGCCTCCCGCACCGTCGCCTACGGCGGCGTCGACCCCGAACTGGCCCGGGACCTGTTCATCCGGCACGCCCTCGTCGAGGGCGACTTCGAGACCCGCCACGCGTTCTTCCACCGCAACCGCGAACTGCTCGCCGAGGCCGAGGAGCTCGAGCACCGCGCCCGCCGCCGCGACATCGTCGTCGACGACGAGGTCCTCTTCGCCTTCTACGACGCGCGGATCCCCGCCGACGTCGTCTCCGGCCGCCACTTCGACGCCTGGTGGAAGGAGGCGCGGCGGGGCGACCCGGAACTGCTGACGTTCGACCCGGCCATGCTCGTCACCGAGGAGGACGTCGTCAGCGAGGAGCAGTTCCCGCTGACCTGGCGCCAGGGGGACTTGGAGCTGCGGCTGGAGTACGTCTTCGACCCCGGCTCGGCCGCCGACGGCCTGACGGTCGACGTGCCCGTGGAGGTCGTCAACCGCTTCGACGACCGCGACCTGCTGTGGCAGGTCCCCGGTCTGCGGCACGACCTGGTGACGGCGATGATCCGCTCCCTGCCCAAGGAGCTGCGCAGGAACCTCGCCCCCGCCCCCGACAAGGCGAGCAGGTTCCTCGAGCGGGTCCGGCCGCACGAGGAGCGGTTCTGGGCCGCGTTCGAGCGGGAGATGCCGCGGCTGGGCGACGGCACCGAGATCTACGAGCAGGACGTCGACTGGTCCAAGGTCCCCGCCCACCTGCGCCCGACGTTCCGGGTGCTGGGCGCCGACGGCTCCGTCATCGCCGCCGGGAAGGACTTCCCCCGGTTGCGGGCCCAGCTGGAGTCCACCGTCGAGGAGACCCTGACGGCCGCGGCCGACGAGGTGCAGCGCACGGGGGAGACGTCCTGGGCGAACCTGCCCGCGCGGATCGAGACCACCCACACCAGCGTCGTGCGCGGCAGCGACGTCACCTCGTTCCCCGCGCTGGTCGACGAGGGCGCCACGGTGGGGCTGCGCACCTTCCCCACGGACGCCCAGGCGCGCACCGCCCACCGCGAGGGGGTCCTGCGCCTGCTGCTGCTGGCGCTGCCGTCCCCGGCCAAGGCCGTCCAGGACCGGCTGGCCAACGACGCCAAGCTGCTGCTGGCCCGCGCCCCGCACGGGAACGCCGGCGCCGTCTTCGCCGACGCCGCGCACGCCGCGGCGGCCCAGCTGCTCGACGAGGCCGGCGGGGCGGAGGTCCGGACGGCGGAGGGGTTCGAGCAGCTGCTGGCCGCGGTGCGGCCCCGGTTCACCGAGCTCACCGCCACGGCCGTCGACCGGACCCTGCGCGTGCTGCGGACGGCCGCGGCGGTGGAGAAGAACATCTCCCGCACCTCCAGCCTGACGCTCGTGCCCTCGCTGGCCGACGTGCGCGAGCAGTTCACCGGGCTCGTGCACGCCGGGTTCGTCGCCGAGACCGGGATCGACCGGCTCCCGGACCTGCTGCGCTACCTGCAGGGCATCGACCGGCGGCTGGCCACGATGCCGGACGATCCCCAGCGCGACCGGGTGCGGATGGCCGAGTTCGCCCGGGTCCGCGACGCGTGGGCGGGGCGGGTCCGGCGCGCGGGCACGCCCGTCCCGCCGGAACTGGCGCGCCTGCGCTGGACGCTGGAGGAGCTGCGGCTGCAGAAGTTCGCGCCGGGGATCCCGACGGCGCACCCCGTGAGCGACGAGCGGGTGCTCAGGGCCCTCGCCGACCTCGGCTGAGGCCCGGGCCACGGGGCGCGCGCGGGGTCAGTGCGCGGCGTAGCCGCCGTCGACGAGGTGGTACGAACCGGTCACGAAGCTCGCGGCGTCGCTGGCCAGGAACGCGGTGAGGGCCGCGACCTCCTCGGGGGTGCCCAGCCGGCCCGTGGCGTGCTGGGCGGCCAGGGCGGCCTGGGCCTCGTCGGTGAGGTTGGCCTCCAGCAGCGGGGTGCGGATGAACCCCGGCCCGACCGCGTTGACGCGCACGCCCTGCGCGGAGTACTCCAGCGCGGCGTTCTTCGTCAGGCCCACGAGGGCGTGCTTGGTCGTCACGTAGGCGCTGGACCCGGCGATCCCGACGCTGCCGAGCACCGAGGCCATGTTGACGATGGACCCGCCCCCGGCGGCGACCATCGCCGGGATCTGCGCCCTGAGCGCGTAGAACACCGCGTGGAGGTTGACGTCGACGACCCGGTGCCAGGAGTCCAGGGAGTACTCGGCGACGGGCTTGGCCTCCCCGCCGACGCCGGCGTTGTTGACGGCGACCCGCAGGGGGGCCAGCGCCCCGGCGGCCGCGACGGCCGCGACGTGGGTGTCGGGGTCGGCGACGTCCCCGGCGAACGCCCGCGCCGTCCCGCCGGCCGCCGTGATCTCGGCCGCGACGGCCTCGGCGGAGCCGCCCGACAGGTCGACGACGAGGACGGCGGCGCCGTTGCGGGCGAGTTCGAGGGCGACGGCGCGGCCGATGCCGGAGCCGCCGCCGGTGACGAGGGCCGAGCGGTCGGCGAGGTCGTAGGTGGGCACGGGGTTCTCCTCAGGTCTTGTTCTGCGACAGGTGTCGGTCAACACGGCGACTGTACGCCGGGCGCGGGACCTGCCCGTCACGGGTCGTAGGCTGCTGGCCCAGGACGAGGTGCACGGGGAGGGACGGCGTGGCGACGGCGAGCGGTCAGGTCGTCAGCGACCGCGTGCTCACCGTCCCGAACGCCCTGAGCTTCCTGCGCCTCCTGCTCGTGCCCGTCTTCGCGCTGCTCATCCTCGACGGCCGGGACGGCTGGGCCCTGGCCGTCCTCGCCGTCAGCGGCGCCAGCGACTACCTCGACGGCAACCTGGCGCGCCGGTGGAACCAGGTGACGCGCCTGGGGCAGGTGCTCGACCCGTTCGCCGACCGCCTCTACATCCTCACGACGCTGCTGGGGCTGGCCTACCGCGGGCTCGTCCCGTGGTGGCTCGTCGTCGTCCTCGTGGCCCGCGACGCGACGATGCTCGCGACCCTGCCGGTGCTGGCCCGGCTCGGCCACAGCGCCCTGCCGGTGCACTTCCTGGGCAAGGCCGGCACCTTCTGCCTGCTGTACGCCTTCCCCCTGCTGCTGCTCGGGGAGCTGTCCGCGACCCTTTCGCTGGTCGCCGGCGCCCTGGGCTGGGCCTTCGCGCTGTGGGGGACCGGCCTGTACTGGTGGGCCGGGGTGCTGTACCTGCAGCAGGTCCGGCAGCTGTGGCGGGCCGAGCACCGCCCATGAGGTCCCCGCGCCCGCCCCTCCGCCTGCCCTTCCGCTCGCCCCTGCGCCTGCCCGTGCACGTCGACCCCCACCGCGACCCGGCCGCCAGCACGCGGCTGCTCACCGAGGTCATGACCCGGCCCCTGGACCCCGGCTACGCGGCGGCCGCGCGCCGCCGCGCCGAGACGGGGCGGGGACCGCGGCGGGCCGACCGGGTGGTGACGACCCTCGCCCTGCTGGCCACCGGCGCCCTGTTCGCCGTCGCGGGCGTGCGGGCCGCCGCCGCCGCCCCCGACGCCGACCGCGGCCGGGCCGCGCTGGTGCAGCGCATCGAGGACGGCACGGCCCGGGCCGACGGCCTCGCCGCGCGCGCCGGCGCCCTGCAGGCCGAGAACGCCCGCCTGGCGGCCGCGCTGGGCGGCGCCCCCGCCGCCTCGGCCGACGCGCAGTCCTCCGGCCTGGAGGTCGCCGCGGCCGCGACGGCCGTCACCGGGCCGGGGCTGCGGGTCGTCCTCGACGACGCCCCCGCGGGCGAGGGGCCCGCCACGAGCTCGGGCCGGGTCGTCGACCGCGACGTGCAGCTCGTCGTCAACGGCCTGTGGGCCGCCGGGGCCGAGGCCGTCGCGGTCAACGGCCAGCGCCTGGGGCCGCTGTCGTCCATCCGGGCCGCGGGGGAGGCCGTGCTCGTCGACTACCGGCCCCTGACCCCGCCGTACGCGGTCGCCGCGATCGGGGACCCCACCGCGATGCAGACGGCCTTCGCCACCTCGGTCGCCGGCCGCTACCTGCAGGTCCTGCGCGACAACTACGGCCTGCGCACGCAGGTCTCCCCGGCCGACGACCTCCGGCTGCCCGCCGCGCGGCTGGACCTGCGCCTGGCGCGGGGCCCGGCGCAGGGCCAGTAGGGTTCCGCGACGTGATCGCAGCCGTCGGACTCGTCGTGGGCGTCGTCGTGGGGGTGCTCCTGCACCCGGAGGTGCCGGTGGCGCTGCAGCCCTACCTGCCCATCGCCGTCGTCGCCGCCCTCGACGCCGTCTTCGGCGGTCTGCGCGCCGTCCTGGACGGCATCTTCGACGACAGGGTGTTCGTGGTCTCCTTCGCCTCCAACGCCGTCGTGGCCGCGCTCATCGTCTACCTCGGCGACCAGCTCGGGGTCGGGTCCCAGCTGTCCACCGGGGTCGTCGTGGTGCTCGGGGTGCGGATCTTCTCCAACGTCGCCGCGATCCGCCGGCACCTGTTCAACGCGTGAGCGCCGGCGAACCGCGCGCCAACCCCTGGCGCCGGCTGTGGCGGGCCGCCGGGCCGCGCGCCACCCGTGGTCAGCTGCTGGCCGGGGTGCTGTGCGCCGCACTGGGTTTCGGGGTCGTCGTGCAGGTGCGGCAGACGAACGTGTCCGGTCTGGCCGACCTGCGCGAGAGCGACCTGGTCCGCATCCTGGACGACACCACCGACCGCGGCGACCGGCTCGCCGGGGAGGTCCAGGACCTGGAGACGACCCGCCGGGAGCTGACCGAGGGCTCGGACCAGGCGCAGGCCGCGGCCGCCGCGGCCTCGGCGCGGGCCCAGCAGTACGGCGTGCTGGCGGGCACCCTGCCCGCGCACGGGCCCGGCGTCGTGGCGACCGTCACCGACCCCTCGGGCGCGCTGCGCTCGACCAACTTCATCCAGCTCGTCCAGGAGCTGCGCGACTCCGGCGCCGAGGCGATCCAGATCGGCTCCACCCGCGTCGTGGCCCAGACGGCCTTCACCGACGGCAGCGGGGGCGTCCTCGTCGACGGCCGCCTCGAACGGTCCCCGTACGTCGTCAGCGTCATCGGCGACCCCTCCACCCTGGCCACGGCGATGGACATCCCCGGCGGGGTCCGGGAGACGCTGCGCTCGGCCGGGGCCGACCTCGCGGTCGCCCGGGCGCCGGGGGAGGACGGCGTGCGGGTGACCGCCTTGCACGCCGTCTCGGCGCCTCAGTACGCTCGCCCGGCGTCGCCGCGGCCGTGACGCCCGTCTCCCGAGGAGCCCTCCGCACCATGTCGAACGTCCCCGCCGACCTGCGGTACACCAGCGAGCACGAGTGGGTGCGCGTCGAGGCCGACGGCACCGTCCGGGTGGGCATCACCGACCACGCCCAGGACCAGCTCGGTGACGTCGTCTACGTCTCCCTCCCGGCCGAGGGCGAGGCGGTCAGCGCCGGCGGGGCCTGCGGGGAGGTCGAGTCGACCAAGAGCGTCAGCGACATCACCGCGCCCGTCTCGGGCACCGTGACCGGCCACAACCCCGGCCTGGAGACCCGCCCGGACCTGGTCAACACCGACCCCTACGGCGACGGCTGGATGTTCACCCTGACCCCCGAGGACCCGGCCCAGGTCGAGGGGCTGCTGGACGCGGCCGCCTACACCGCCCACGTGGGCTGAGGCCCTCGCCGGGCCTCCGGTCACCCGCGTGGCGACACGCGGGCTGACCTGCGGGGTCGGCCCGGCTAGGGTGGCTCCCGAAGTTCCGAACGTGACGACCGGTCGGCAGACCGTCATCACGTGCTCTGCCAGCGAGAGGTGGGTGTCGATGTCTTCGCCGGGTTCCGATCCGACCGGTGGGCCGAACGACCGGCCGGAGACGGGGACGACCCCGGACCGTCCCGCTCCCGAACGTCCCGTCGACTCCACGATGTCCTTCACGGGGCTGGCCGTGCCGGAGGTCCACGAGGCCGCCGACCGCGGCCTGACCGTCGAGGACACCGAGGCCATCGAGGCGCTGCCGGCGGGGTCGGCGCTGCTGGTCGTGCGCCGGGGCCCCAACGCCGGGTCCCGGTTCCTGCTGGACGCCGAGCGGACCTCGGCCGGCCGGCACCAGACCAGCGACATCTTCCTCGACGACGTCACGGTCTCGCGCAAGCACGCCGAGTTCCTGCGCGCCCCCGACCCGGCGACCGGTCCGGGGTTCCGGGTGCGGGACGTGGGCAGCCTCAACGGCACCTACGTCAACCGCGAGCGCATCGACGACGTGCTGCTCGGCGCGGGCGACGAGGTCCAGATCGGCAAGTACCGGCTGGAGTTCCACCCCAGCCCCCGCGCCCAGGGCCGCCCGTGAGCGCCGCCGGTGCCCGCGCGCTGGACCCCAGCGCGCCGCGCATGACGATCGGTGAGGTCATGGCGATCCTCATCCCGGAGTTCCCCGACATCACGATCTCCAAGATCCGCTTCCTGGAGGAGCAGGGTCTGGTCGAGCCCGGCCGGACGGCCGCGGGGTACCGCAAGTTCTCCTCCGACGACGTCGACCGGCTGCGGTACGTGCTGTCGGCCCAGCGCGACCACTACCTGCCGCTGAAGGTCATCCGGGAGAACCTCGAGGCGCTGGACCGCGGCCTGGAGCTGCCCGACCCGGTCGAGGCCGCCCCCCGCGTCCCGCCGGCCCTGGTCGTGCAGGGCGTGCCCGGCGCGGACCGGTTCGACGGGCACGCCGCCGGTCTGCGGCTGACCCGCAGCGAGCTGCTGCGCGAGTCCGGGGTCGACGCCGAGCTGCTGGACGCCCTGGAGGGCTTCGGCGTGCTGTCCCCGGCCCCGGGCGGGCCCTGGTACGACGGGGAGGCGCTGGAGGTCCTGCGGGCCGCGGCCGACCTGTCCGCGCACGGCATCGAGGCCCGCCACCTGCGCATCTTCCGCACGGCCGCCGACCGCGAGGTCGCCCTGGCCGAGCAGGTCGCCGCACCGCTGCAGCGCTCGGGCCAGCGCTCGGCGTCCTCGGAGCAGGCGGCGCGGGCCGAGCAGGTGGTGCGCGAGATCGCCGCGGCCTGCCTGCGGCTGCACACCGCCCTCGTCGCCGGCGCGCTGGGGCGCACGACCCGCTGATCCGCCGTCGGCGGCGTTCGGGGGTACGGTGGGCAGGTGCGTGCGCTCGATGTCATCGGCGTCAGGGTCGAGATGCCTTCCAACAACCCGATCGTGCTGCTGCGCGAACGGGACGGCGACCGGTACCTGCCGATCTGGATCGGCGCCCCCGAGGCCAGCGCCATCGCCTTCGCCCAGCAGGGCGTCGTGCCCCCGCGGCCGCTGACCCACGACCTGCTCAAGGACGTCATCGAGGCCGTCGGCCGGCGTCTGGAGGAGGTCCGGATCGTCGCGGTCAAGGACAACGTCTACTACGCCGAGCTCGCCTTCGACGGCGGGCTGACGGTCAGCTCCCGCACGTCGGACGCGATCGCGCTGGCGCTGCGGGTGGGCTGCCCCATCGTCGGCGCCGAGGGGGTCCTGGACTCCGGCGGCGTACCGGTGCCCGACGAGGACGAGGACGAGGTGGAGAAGTTCCGCGAGTTCCTCGACCACATCTCGCCCGAGGACTTCGAGTCGGGCTCGGGGCGGGAGTAGCCGGATGACCGGCCGACCGTCCGGGTCACAACTGGGTCACGGGCCGCGGCGCGCCGCGCGCCTCGTTGACGCTCCGCGGGTGCTCTTCTACGGTCAGTGTGCAGGACGCTCCCGATCGAACACTCGTCGGGTGGCGATGACGAGGAGGCCGGCGTGAGCAGTGGCGACACAGTCGCGGGGTCGTCGCGGAAGTCGACCCGACCCGCCCGTGCTCAAGGTGTGCTCTTCACCGAGGACCTCCCGGACCTCGACGACGAGGTCGGGTACCGCGGGCAGACCGCGTGCAAGGCCGCCGGCATCACCTACCGGCAGCTGGACTACTGGGCCCGCACCGGTCTGGTCGAGCCCAGCGTGCGCGGGGCCTCCGGCTCGGGCACGCAGCGCCTCTACGGCTTCCGCGACATCCTCGTGCTCAAGGTCGTCAAGCGGCTGCTGGACACCGGGGTCTCCCTGCACCAGATCCGCACCGCCGTCACGCACCTGCGCGAGCGCGGTGTCGACGACCTGGCCCAGATCACCCTCATGTCCGACGGCGCCAGCGTCTACGAGTGCACCTCGGCGGACGAGGTGATAGATCTCGTCCAGGGCGGCCAGGGGGTCTTCGGCATCGCCGTCGGCCGCGTCTGGCGCGAGGTGGAGGGCGAGCTGGCCTCCCTGCCCAGCGAGCGCCCCGCCCCCCGCGAGGAGGGCGAAGGGGCCATGGTCCTGGCCGACGAGCTCTCCCGCCGCCGCGCCGCCCGCGAAGCGGGCTGACCGGACCGGTCGCCCTCGTCCGCAATGCCCCGGCCCGCACCGCCGGACGAGCTCCCGCAGGAGCCCGCCCGGTACGGGCCGCGCGGACGGCGCCCTAGTCGAGCAGCTCGGCGCGGGGCAGGGCCTGCATCGCGAACGGGTCGGTGACCCAGTCGTGCGCGTCGGGCAGCCAGATGACCGCCGCCAGCAGCGAATCGGCCCAGGTGCTCAGCAGCTCGTCCAGACCCACCCGCCAGGAGTGCTGGTAGCTCTCGCCGTCCTCGGCCAGCACCAGCTGCTCCACGACGGCGCGGCTCGTGCCCAGCCGGACCGCGATGAGCTCCTCGTCGCGGGCGAACAGCGGCAGCAGCGCCGGCGGCGCCGCCAGACCCGGTCCCTGACCGGTCGCCCGGCGCACGGCCTCCTCCAGCGTCAGGGGCACCCAGCCCCCCGGGCCGACGGTCGGTGCGCTGGCGCGGTAGGTGGTCCGGACCGGTTCCACGCCGTCCACCGCGCGCCACCAGGCGCGCGCGCCCCGGGGCAGCAGCAGACCCACCTGCCGCTCCAGGGCGTCGAGACGGGCGTCGTCGACCCCCGGCCGCAAGCGGGTGGCGATGTCGGCGCCCAAGCGCGTCCAGTGCGCGCGCAGCCGCTGGACCAGGCCGGTGACGCGGTCGGCCTCGGGGTCGGCGGCCGGGACGCGGACGGGGGAGGGCAGGGGACCGGCCGTGCGGGCCGGGCGCACCACGCGCGCCGCGCCCGGGTCCAGCCGGCCGGCGTCGAGGGGGGTGTTGGACGACGTCACGGAACCTCCTTGGACCCGCAGCGTTCGCGGGCAGAGCGGGGGCGGCACCAGCGGGGACGATCCCGGGCGCACGCCGTCCGACGACGGTACGCGCTGGCGGATCATCCCGCACTTCGGACGTACCGCACCCCGAACGGGTTCCCTCAGGCCGGCGGCAGCACCCGGTCCAGGACCGCGTCGAACTGCGCCGCGAGCGAACGCGCCGTGCGGGTCCTCAGCGAGTGCAGCGGGACCCCCGCGCCCTGCGACTGCGGCACCGACGCCCGGTCCGGCAGGGGTTCCAGGACGAGGTCGCCGAACAACCCCTGCAGCTCCTCGTACCGGAACCGCTGCTCCCCGGAGCGCTGGTTGAAGCGGTTGACCTGGATCCCCACGACGCGCGGTCCCTGCCGCAGCGCCCGCAGCTCGCGCACCGTGCGGTCCACCGCCGCCACCGAGAACCTGCTCGCGTCCGAGACGACGAGCACGGCGTCGGCGGCCCGCCACGCCGAGCGGGTCAGCCCGTTGAGCGACGGCGGGGTGTCCAGCAGCGCCAGCGCGTGGTCGTCCAGCTTCTTCAGGGCCCGCCGCAACGACTTCAGGGCCTCCTCGTCGGCGCTGGGGGTGTCCAGCCCCGCCGAGGCGTCCGACCCGCTCAGCACGTCCAGCAGACCCGGGTGGTCGTCCACCCAGCCGCTGGGGGCGACGGCCTCCTCGGCGACCCTGCGCTTGGGGGCCTGCATCACCGAGGCGACGTCGTGCGCGCGCTGGGCCGTCACGTCGAGGCCGGAGGTGGCGTCCGCCTGCGGGTCGAGGTCGACGACGAGCGTGCTGGCGCCGCGGTGGAGGGCCGCGGAGGCGAGCCCGAGGACGACGGAGGTCTTGCCCACCCCGCCCTTGGCGCTGCAGACGGCGAGGCTGATCACGGCGCAGACCCTAGCGGTGCGGGGACCCCCTAGAGTGGAGGCTGGCCGTTCACCCCGCGTGGGAGAGACCCCGACCGCACCGGCCGGGGCGCCGAAGGGGCAACATCCCCGGAACCTCTCAGGCAGAAGGACCACGTGGGGTTGGCCGCTCTGGAGCTCGCCGCGGGTGGGTGACAGACGGGGAGGTCCACCCAGTCCACGACCTCCGGAGAGCCGATGTCCTCGCCGTCCGTCCCCGCCACCGAACTGCCCGAGTTCACCCCCGAGCCGGCGGCCCTGCCCTTCAGCGCCCGCCACATCGGCCCCGACGCCACCGCCGTGGCCCGGATGCTGTCCGTCGTGGGCCTGGACTCCCTCGACGACCTCGTCGACCGGGCCGTGCCCGCGGGGATCCGCGACGGTGTGCTCGACCTGCCCGAAGCGCTCGGCGAGACGTCGGTGACGGCCGCGCTGCGGGCGCTGGCCGCCAAGAACCGCGTGGTCCCCTCGATGATCGGCCTGGGGTACGTCGGCACCCGCACCCCGGCCGTGGTGCGCCGCAACGTCCTGGAGGACCCGGCCTGGTACACGGCGTACACGCCGTACCAGCCCGAGATCTCCCAGGGGCGGCTGGAGGCCCTGCTGAACTTCCAGACCGCGGTCACCGACCTGACGGGGCTGGCGATCGCCAACGCCTCCCTGCTCGACGAGGGCACCGCCGCCGCCGAGGCCATGACGCTGGCGCGCCGCACCTCCAAGGCCCCCGCCGGTGCCGTGTTCGCCGTCGACGCCGACGTCCTGCCGCAGACCCTCGCGGTCCTGCGCACCCGGGCGCTGCCGCTCGGGCTGGAACTGGCCCTCGTCGACCTCGACACCCCCGACCCGCTGGCCGGTCTGGACGCCGTCTTCGGCCTGCTCGTGCAGTACCCGGGGACCTCGGGCAAGGTCCGCGACCTCGCCGGGGTCGTCGCCGACGCCCACGCCCGCGGGGCGGTCGCCGTGGCCGCCGCCGACCTGCTCGCCCTGACGCAGCTCGTCGCGCCGGGGGAGTTCGGGATCGACGTCGCCGTGGGCTCCAGCCAGCGCTTCGGCGTCCCCATGGGCGCCGGCGGCCCGCACGCGGCGTACATGGCCGTGCGCAAGGGGCTGGAGCGGTCCCTGCCCGGACGGCTCGTCGGGGTCTCCGTCGACGCCGACGGCAACCCGGCGTACCGCCTGGCGCTGCAGACCCGCGAGCAGCACATCCGCCGCGACAAGGCCACGTCGAACATCTGCACCGCCCAGGTGCTGCTGGCCGTCATGGCCGGCTGCTACGCCGTCTGGCACGGCCCCGAGGGGTTGCGGGCCATCGGGGCCCAGGTCGCCCGCCGCGCCGCCGCGCTCGCGCAGACCCTGCGGGCGGGAGGCGTCGAGGTCGTCCACGACGCGTTCTTCGACACCGTCCTGACCCGCGTCCCGGGCCGGGCGCGCGCCGTCGTCGACGCAGCCCTGGCGGCCGGGGTGAACCTGCGGTTCGTCGACGCCGACCACGTCGGGCTCACGGTCGACGAGACGACCACCGACGCCCACGTCGCGGCGGCCCTGGCCGGGTTCGGCCTCGACCCCGCCGAGGTGAGCGCCGAGCCCGCGCTGCCCGCCGCGCTGCGCCGCACGTCGGAGTTCCTGACCCACCCCGTGTTCTCGCAGCACCGCTCCGAGACGGCGATGCTGCGGTACCTGCGCCGGCTGTCCGACGCCGACTACGCCCTGGACCGCGGGGCCATCCCGCTGGGCTCGTGCACCATGAAGCTCAACGCCACGACCGAGCTCGAGCCCATCTCCTGGCCCGAGTTCGCCGACCTGCACCCCTACGCCCCCGCCGACCAGCTCGCGGGCACGGCCGAGCTCGTGGCCGACCTCGAGCGCTGGCTCGCCGAGGTCACCGGCTACGACGCGGTCTCGCTGCAGCCCAACGCCGGCTCGCAGGGGGAGTTCGCCGGGCTGCTGGCCATCCGCGCCTACCACGTGGCCCAGGGCCACGGGGAGCGCTCGGTCTGCCTCATCCCCAGCTCCGCGCACGGCACGAACGCCGCCAGCGCCGTCATGGCCGGGCTGAAGGTCGTCGTCGTGGCCTGCGACGAGGCCGGCAACGTCGACCTGGACGACCTGCGCGCCAAGGTGTCCGAGCACGCCCACGACCTCGCCGCGCTCATGGTCACCTACCCCTCCACGCACGGCGTCTACGAGGAGTCGATCCGCGAGGTCTGCGGGCTCGTCCACGACGCCGGCGGGCAGGTCTACGTCGACGGCGCGAACCTCAACGCCCTCGTCGGCCTGGCCCGGCCGGGCAAGTTCGGGGCGGACGTCTCGCACCTGAACCTGCACAAGACGTTCTGCATCCCCCACGGCGGCGGCGGCCCCGGCGTCGGGCCCGTCGCGGTCCGCTCCCACCTCGCGCCGTTCCTGCCCTCCACCGCCCCCGATGGCGAAGGGGTCGGCATGGTCTCGGCCGCCCCGTTCGGCTCGGCGGGGATCCTGCCGATCCCGTGGGCCTACCTGCGGCTCATGGGCCCCGACGGGCTGCGCGCCGCGACCGTCCAGGCCGTCCTGTCCGCCAACTACGTCGCCGCCCGGCTGTCCGAGGCGTTCCCCGTCCTGTACCGCGGGCCGGGCGGGCTCGTGGCCCACGAGTGCATCCTCGACCTGCGGCCCATGACCAAGGCCACGGGCGTGAGCGTCGACGACGTCGCCAAGCGGCTCATCGACCACGGCTTCCACGCCCCGACGATGTCCTTCCCCGTCGTCGGGACCCTCATGGTCGAACCGACCGAGAGCGAGGACCTCGCCGAGCTGGACCGGTTCTGCGACGCGATGCTCGCCATCGCCGCCGAGGTGCGCGAGATCGCCGACGGCCGCTGGGCCGTGGAGGACTCCCCGCTGCGGCACGCCCCGCACACGGCGGCCGCGCTCGTGGGGGAGTGGGACCACGCGTACTCGCGCACCGAGGCCGTCTACCCGAACGGGATGGACCCGCGGGCGAAGTACTGGCCGCCGGTGCGCCGCATCGACGGCGCCGCCGGGGACCGCAACCTCGTGTGCTCCTGCCCGCCCCTGAGCGAGTACGGGCAGGACTGAGGAGCGCGTGGGGGCGCTGCCGACCTTCCTGGTCGAGCACGCCGCGGCCGTGCCCGTGGCCCTGCTGCTCCTCGTCCTGGGGTGCGCGGGCCTGGGGTTGCTGGTGCGCCGGCGCCCCCGGGCGACGGCGTGGCTGCTCGCCGCGGCGCTGCTGCCCGTCGTGGGGCTGACCCTGGCCCCCGACGGGCGCGGGCGCCGCGCCGAGCAGTGGTGCCAGGCCGGTTTCAGCCTGCCCTCCCTCGGCAGCGTCGAGCTGCTCGCCAACGTCGCGCTGTTCGTGCCCGCCGCGGTGTTCGGCGTGCTGCTGCTGCGCCGGCCCGTGCTCGTCGTCCTCGGCGGGTCGGCGCTGTCGGCGGCGGTCGAGGTCGTGCAGGCCTCCGCGCCGGCCCTCGGCCGCTCCTGCACGACCGACGACTGGGCCATGAACACCGCGGGCACGATCGTCGGTGTCCTCGTCGGTGTGCTCGTCGGCTCGCCGCTGCCGGGCGTGGGTAGGATCCGCCGCAGGGGGTGATCACGGTGGAGTTCCTGGACGCGCTGCTGGACCGCAGCTGGCTCGTCTGGATCGCCGCCGCCCTCGTCCTGGGCATCCTGGAGATCACCGCGATCGACCTCGTCTTCGCCATGCTGGCCGGCGGGGCGCTCGCGGGTGCCCTCGCCGACGCCCTCGGTCTGGGGTTCGTCGGTCAGGTCCTCGTCGCGGCCGCGGCCGCCGCCCTGCTCATCGGCACCATCCGCCCGGTCCTGCTGCGGCGCCTGCGGATGCCGCCGGTCGGCACGACCAACACCCCCGCCCTCGTGGGGCGCCCGGCGCTCGTGCTGGCCGAGGTCACGGTGCGCGGCGGGCGGGTCAAGCTCGCCGGTGAGACGTGGTCGGCCCGCTCCACCGGCGCCGTCTTCGACGTCGGCGACGACGTGGTGGTCACCGCCATCGACGGGGCCACGGCCGTCGTCGGCCCCCTGCCCGCACCCCCCGCACCGACGCAGATCCCGGAGACCTGATGGACAACGTCGTCACCCTCATCGTCCTGGTGCTCGTCATCCTCTTCGCGGTGACGGTCGTCATCCGCACGATCCGCATCGTGCCGCAGGCCACCGCGGTCATCGTCGAGCGCCTCGGGCGCTACTCGCGGACGCTGGAGGCGGGGCTGCACTTCCTCGTCCCGTTCATCGACAAGGTCCGCGCGAACGTCGACCTGCGCGAGCAGGTCGTCTCGTTCCCGCCGCAGCCGGTCATCACCTCCGACAACCTCGTCGTGAGCATCGACACCGTCATCTACTACCAGCCCACGGACCCCAAGTCGGCCACCTACGAGATCGCCAACTACATCCAGGGCATCGAGCAGCTGACCGTCACGACGCTGCGCAACGTCATCGGCTCCCTGGACCTCGAGCAAACCCTGACCAGCCGCGACCAGATCAACGGCCAGCTGCGCGGGGTCCTCGACGAGGCCACCGGCCGCTGGGGGATCCGCGTGAACCGCGTGGAGCTCAAGGCCATCGACCCGCCGGCCAGCGTCCAGGACTCGATGGAGAAGCAGATGCGCGCCGAGCGCGACCGGCGCGCGGCCATCCTCAACGCCGAGGGCCTCAAGCAGTCCCAGATCCTCACCGCCGAGGGCGAGAAGCAGTCGCAGATCCTGCGCGCGGAGGGTTCGGCGCAGGCCGCGATCCTGCGCTCGCAGGGCGAGGCGAAGGCCATCACGCAGGTGTTCGACGCCATCCACCGCGGCGACCCCGACCCCAAGCTGCTGGCCTACCAGTACCTGCAGACGCTGCCGCAGATCGCCAAGGGCGACGCCAACAAGGTGTGGATCGTGCCCAGCGAGCTGAACGACGCGCTGCGGGGTTTCGGGTCGATGTTCTCCGCGGTCCAGACCGACCCCTCCGGCGCGTCCCGGGCGCAGCGGCCCGCCCCCGAGGAGCACGACACCGGGCTGCCCGACGTCGTCCTGGAGGACCCCGCCGAAGCCCTCAAGCGGGCCCGGGAGGAGGCGGCCGGGGCGACGCGCGACGCCGAGGGCGCGACCCGGCTCGGTGGGGACGCCTAGTGGTGCACCGCAGCCGGTTCTCGACGCTGCTCGTCGACGTCCCCCGCGCCGAGGCCGCCCGGGCGGTCGGGTTCTGGTCCGCGGCGCTGGGCACCGGCGCCGAACCCGAGCCGGGGCAGCCGCAGTTCGTCTCGCTGCCGGGGGCGTTCCCCGGCCTGGTCGTGGCCGTGCAGGCGCTGGAGGAGGGGCAGGCGCGGTTCCACGTCGACGTGGAGACCGACGACGTGGCCGCCGAGACGGCCCGGCTCACCGCCCTGGGGGCGGTGGAGGTCTCCGCCTGGGAGGGCTGCCGGACGCTGCGCGCCCCGGGCGGTCACCTGCTGTGCGTCATCCCGGTCCACGACCCGGCCGGGTTCGCGCAGCACGCCACGACCTGGACGTGACCCGGGTGCGGGCCGTTCAGGCCCCCAGCACCTCCACGACGGCCTGACGGCGCAGGCGTTCCAGCTCGGCGGCCTGCCGGTCCGCGCGCTCGACGAGCTCCTCGAGGGCGTCGGCGTCCAGCCGGGGGTCGGTGCGGGCCAGTTCCCGCAGGCTGCGCCAGCCCGCGCCCTTGCCCTGCACGCCGAGCAGCAGACCCTCCAGCTCCACGACGGTGCGCAGCGGCGACCGGCGCACGAGGCGGCCGTTGGGCTTGAGCGCGCCGACGGCCTCGGCGACGCGCCCACCGGCCTGCCAGGCGCGCCGGGGCTGGACCCCCAGCACCCGCATCCAGTGCAGGAGGGCGCGACGGTCCTCGGCGATCTCCCCGTGCAGGCGCGTCAGCGCCCGGCCCGTCCCGGTGCCGGCGTGGGCGCGGGCGCTGCGGGCGAACCGGGCCGCCCCGGCCGAGGCCCCGGCGAGGTGGTCGTTGAGGTACACCGTCAGGTAGTGCGCGCGCGCGTCGTCGTCCACGACGGACGATTACCCGCGCGCCGACCGGGTAACCGCCACCGGTGGACGTGCACCCGTTGTCCCTGACGTTCGTCGGCACCGCGACCGTGCTGCTGCGGTGGGGCGGCCTGACGCTGCTCACCGACCCCAACTTCCTGCACCGGGGCCAGTTCGCCTACCTCGGCAAGGGTCTCGTCTCGCGACGGCTCACCGAGCCGGCGATGCGCGTGGACGAGCTGCCGCCGCTGTCGGGCGTCGTCCTGTCGCACCTGCACGGCGACCACTTCGACCGGGTGGCCCGGCGCGGCCTGGACCACGCCGTGCCGGTGCTGACCACCCCGCACGCCCGGCGCCGGCTGGTGCGCCGCCACGGCTTCGAGGACGTCACCGGTCTGCGGACGTGGGAGTCCCGCGTCCTGGTGGCCAGGGGCGACCAGGTGCGGGTGACCGCCGCCCCGGGCCGGCACGCCCCCGGCGCGGCCCAGGCGCTGCTGCCGCCCGTCATGGGCAGCGTCCTGGAGTTCGGGCCCGTGGGCGGCGCGGTGCAGCGGCGGGTGTACGTCTCGGGGGACACCCTGAACGTCCCCGAGCTGCGCGAGGTCCCCGCCCGCTACCCGGACGTGGACCTGGCCGTGCTGCACCTGGGGGGCACCACCCTGCCCGGCGGGCTGGTGGTCACCATGGACGGTGTGCAGGGGGCGGACCTGCTGGAGCTGGTGCGCCCGGCCACCGCGGTCCCGGTCCACCACGACGACTACGGCGTGTTCCGGTCCCCGCTGTCCGCGTTCACCGACGAGGTGGACCGCCGCGGCCTGTCCGGGCGGGTGCGGTGCGTGGCCCGGGGGGAGACCGTGCGGTTCTGACGTGCCGACCGCCGCGGACCCGGCGACAGTGGGACGGTGCCCGCCGCGCCCGTGGACGACCCCTCGCTGGAGGTGGTGGCCCAGGACCTCCCGCAGACGTCCCCGGCCACCCGCCGCTGGCTGTTCGCCGACCAGCTCGGCCCGCACTTCCTCGACGGCCCCCACCAGCCCGTCCTGCTCATCGAGTCCCGCGACGTGTTCACCCGCGGGCGCTTCCACCGCCGCAAGGCGCACCTCATCCTGTCCGCCCTGCGGCACCGGGCCGCCGAGCTGGGCGACCAGTGCGTCTTCGTCCGCACCGGGACGTACCGGGAGGGGCTCGCCGAGTGCGGGGAACGGGTCAGCGTGTGCGACCCCACGAGCTACCCGGCCCGCCGGTTCGTGCGCCGGCTGCCCGACGTGGAGGTGCTCGCCTCGCGGGGGTTCGTGGTCTCCGAGCGGCAGTTCGCCGAGTGGACGGCCCGCCGGGGGGAGGGCCGGCTGCTCATGGAGGACTTCTACCGCGACGTCCGCCGCCACCACCGGCTGCTCATGGACGGGTCCGGGCCCGTCGGCGGGACGTGGAACTACGACCACGACAACCGCGAGGCGCCCCCGCGCCGGGAGTCCCTGGACGTGGCCGAGCCGTTCTGGCCCACCGAGGACGAGATCGACGAGGAGGTGCGCGCCGACCTCGACCGCTGGGAGCGCGACGGGGACGTGCGGTTCACCGGGACCGACGGGCCGCGGCGGTTCGCGGTCACCCGCCGGGAGGCCCTGTCCGGTCTGCGCCGGTTCCTGTCCGAGCGGCTGGAGCAGTTCGGCGTCTACGAGGACGCCATGCTGGCCGGGGACCCCTGGATGGCGCACTCGCTGCTGTCGGTGCCGCAGAACCTGGGGCTGCTGGACCCCCTGGAGGTGGCGCGGCGGGCCGAGGAGTTCGGCCGGGAGCACGACGTCCGGCTGGCCTCGGTGGAGGGTTTCGTCCGGCAGGTCGTCGGCTGGCGGTCCTACACGTGGCACCTCTACTGGCACCTGGGGCGGGAGTACAAGCGGCGCAACGCGCTGGGCGCGCGGAACACCCTGCCGGACTGGTTCGCCGACCTCGACGCCGACGCCGTGCAGGCCAACTGCCTGCGGCACGTGCTGGGCGGGGTCCGCGACGAGGGGTGGGTCCACCACATCCCGCGCCTCATGGTGCTGGGGAACTGGGCCTTGCAGCGCGGCTACCGGCCCGACGAGCTCGCGGACTGGTTCTGGCGCAACTTCGTCGACGGGTACGACTGGGTCATGACGACGAACGTCGTGGGCATGTCCCAGCACGCCGACCACGGGGTGCTGGCGACGAAGCCGTACGCGTCCGGCGGCGCCTACATCGACCGCATGAGCGACTTCTGCGGCGGGTGCCGCTACGACCCGAAGGTGCGGGTCGGCGAGGACGCCTGCCCCTTCACGGCCGGGTACTGGAACTTCCTCGCCGGGCACCGGGAGGAACTGGCGGGCAACCGGCGGATGACGCGGGCGCTGAGCGGGCTGGACCGGCTGCGCGACCTCGACGGCGTGCTGCACCAGGAGGCGGAGCGGGGGGACGGGCCACCGTGACCGGGACCGACCGCGCGCGGGAACTGCTGGGGCGAGCGCCTTACGTCCTGCTCACGACCTTCCGGCGCGACCGGACCCCCGTGGGCACCCCGGTGTGGGTGGCGCCGCTGGGGGACGGGCGCATCGTGCTCGTCACCGGGGCCACCACCGGGAAGGTGAAGCGGCTGCGCCGCGACCCGCAGGTGCTGGTGGCGCCGTGCAGCGCCCGGGGCCGGCCGCACGGGCGCCCCGTCGACGCCCGCGCCGTCGTCCTGGACGAGCAGGACCTGCCGCGCGTGGAGCGGGCGCTGGCCGCCAAGTACGGCTGGCGGTTCCGCGCCTACGGCGCCGTGGAGCGGCTGCTGGAGCGCTGGGGGAGGCCGGGGCACCGGGTGGCGGTCGCGGTGGACGTCACGGGATGATCGGCCGGTGACCGAGGTCGTCCTCTTCCACCACGCCCAGGGGCTCACCCCCGGGGTGCGCTCGCTCGCGGACCGGATCGCCGACGCCGGGTACCGCGTTCGCACCCCCGACCTGTACGACGGGCGGACGTTCGCCTCCCTGGTCGACGGGGTGGAGTTCGCCCGGGCCGCGGGGTTCGAGGAGATCGCCGCCCGCGGGGTCCGCGCGGTGGAGCCGGTCGAGGGCGACGTGGTGCTCGTGGGCATCTCCCTGGGCGCCGTGCCCGCCGAGGGCATCGCCGTGACCCGGCCCGGGGTGAGCGGTGTGGTCCTGGTCAGCGGCATCGTCCCGCCCGCCGCGCTGGAGCAGCCCTGGCCCGACGGCCTGGCCCTGCAGGTCCACGCCATGGCCGACGACCCCGACGGCGACGTCGAGGACGCCCGCGAGGTCGTGGCCGAGCTGCCGGCCGCGGAGCTGTTCGTCTACGACGGCGGGGCGCACCTGTTCGTCGACGACAGCCTGCCGGGCTACGACGAGGCGGCCACCGACCTGTTCGTCGAGCGGGTCCTGGAGTTCCTCGCCGACCACTGACACCCGGGGCGGGTGTCACCGCAGGGGTCCGGGGTCGGGTATCGTTCGGGGTGCAGCGCGGGCGATTGGCGCAGCGGTAGCGCGCTTCCCTGACACGGAAGAGGTCACTGGTTCGATCCCAGTATCGCCCACCACGACAGGCCCCGGTCCGGCTCACGCCGGACCGGGGCCTGTCCACGTCCAGCCTCCTCGCGGCCGGCGGCTGCCGACCGGGGCGGGCGGCCCGCCGCCCCGGTCGCGGCGTCCCTCAGGCCGCCGTCGCCACCCGCACCTGCCGCTTGACCCGCGCCAGCATCCCCGTCATGCCGCGCATGCGCAGCGGGCTCACGGCCCGCTCCAGCCCCAGGCGGTGGCACACGTCGGCGGGCAGCTCCAGGACCTCCTGCGCGGGCAGGCCGTCCAGCCCCTCCTGCAGCACCCCGGCGAAACCCCGCGTCGTCGGGGCCTCCGCCGGCGCGGACACGTGCAGGTGCACGGCGCGGTCGGCGTCGACCTCGACGTTGATGAACACGGGGGACTGGCACTCGTCGACGCGTTCCATCTTCTCCAGGTGCCCTTCGAACTCGGCCGGCAGCGGCCGCAGCCCCTGGCTGAACTCCAGCAGCAGCTGCAGCCGTTCGCGTTCGGGCAGGGCCTGGAAGTCCTGGACGATCTCGGCCATCGCCGGCGGCAGCCCGCTGACCGGGTCGCCGCCGAGGTCGTCGGACGGGGACGTCACCGCAGCGATCCCTTCTCGGTGCCCTTGACGATGGGCACGCGCACCGCGTTGCCCCACTCCGTCCAGGAGCCGTCGTAGTTGCGGACCTTGCCGAAACCGAGGAGCTGCGACAGCACGAACCACGTGTGGCTCGACCGTTCCCCGATGCGGCAGTAGGCGATCACGTCGTCGTCGGGGGACAGGCCCTTCTCGCCGGAGTAGATGGCCTCCAGCTCCTCGCGGGACTTGAAGGTGCCGTCCTCGGCGGCCGCGCGCGCCCACGGCACGCTGTCGGCACCGGGGATGTGCCCGCCGCGGACGGTGCCCTCCTCGGGGTAGTCCGGCATGTGGGTGCGCTCACCGGAGTACTCCTGCGGGGAGCGGACGTCGACGAGGCGGCCGTCACCGGCCGCGACGTGGGCGAGCACGTCCTCCTTGAAGGCCCGGATCGCGGCGTCCTGGCGCTCCACCACGGGGTAGTCGGTCGCCGGCCGCTGCGGGGCGTCGGTGCTGATCTGGCGGCCCTCGGCGATCCACTTCGCGCGGCCGCCGTCGAGCAGGCGGACGTCGGGGTGGCCGAAGAGGGTGAACACCCACAGCGCGTAGGCCGCCCACCAGTTGTTCTTGTCGCCGTACAGCACGACGGTGTCCTCGCGGGAGATCCCCTTGGCCGACATCAGCCGGGCGAAACCCTCGCCGTCGACGTAGTCGCGGGTGACCTCGTCGTTCAGCTCGGTGTGCCAGTCGACCTTGACCGACCCCGGCACGTGGCCGGTGTCCCACAGCAGCACGTCCTCGTCGCACTCCACGACCACCAGGCCGGGCTCGCCGAGGTGCTGCGCGAGCCACTGCGTGGTCACGAGCTTCTCGGGGTGCGCGTAGGTGGAGAGCTTGGCGTCGGTGTCCAGCGGGGTGCTCACGGTGCGTCCTCCAGCGACTCGGTCGGCCACGAGAACGCCGGGCCGTGCCGGTTCGTTCCCGCCGCCCGCGATCCTGCCAGACCCCTGCGGCCTCGCGGACCGGTGCCCACTCACTAGGCTCCCCGTCGTGACCGGCTCCCCGATGCGTCTGGACTCCCTGGCGGACCGCAACCCCCGCGTCCCCCCGCAGCAGCTGGTCGCCGAGCTGGTCCCGCCACCGCGCTTCGCCGACGTGCGCTTCGCCAGCTACGTGCCCTCGCCCGACCACCCCTCGCAGGCCGAGGCCGTGGCCGGCATGAGCGCCTTCGGCGAGAGCGTCCTCAAGGGCGCCGCGCCCCGCCGCGGGCTGTTCCGGCGGCGCAGCGCCCCCGCCGGCCCGCCCGGCATCTACCTCGACGGCGGGTTCGGCGTCGGCAAGACCCACCTGCTGTCCTCCCTCTACCACCAGGTGGTCACCGAGGGCGGCGGCACCGCCGCCTACGGCACGTTCGTCGAGTACACCAACCTCGTCGGCGCCCTCGGCTTCCTGCCCGCGGTCGAGGCGCTGGCCCCGCACCACCTGGTGTGCATCGACGAGTTCGAGCTGGACGACCCGGGCGACACGGTCCTCATGTCCCGGCTCATGCGCGAGCTCGTCGACCGCGGCGTGCGCCTGGCCGCGACCTCCAACACCCTGCCCGGCGCCCTGGGCGAGGGGCGCTTCGCCGCCCAGGACTTCCAGCGCGAGATCCAGGCCCTCGCCGGGCAGTTCGCCGTCCAGCGCGTCGACGGGGAGGACTACCGGCACCGCGGTCTGCCCGCCGCCCCCGCGCCCCTGGACGACGACGCCGTCGAGCGCGTCGCCGCGGCCCGCCCGGGCGCCACGTTCGACGACTTCGGCACCGTCCTGGCGCACCTGGCCGAGGTCCACCCCAGCCGCTACGGCGCCATGGTCGGGTCCACGAGCGCCGTGTGCCTGCGGGGGGTCGGCACCGTCTCGGACCAGATGGTGGGCCTGCGGCTCGTCGTCCTCGCCGACCGCCTCTACGACCGCGACATCCCCGTCGTGGCCTCCGGCGTCCCCTTCGACGCCGTCTTCACCGACGAGCTGCTCGGCGGCGGGTACCGCAAGAAGTACCTGCGGGCGGTGTCGCGGCTGTCCGCGCTGGCGCGCGACGGGGCTCAGCTGGCCTGAGCCCCCTGCGGCCGGGTGGCGCGCCACCACACCAGCGCCGCCGCCCAGACGAGGACGAACAGCCCGGCGACGGCGTACCCGACGAACCCGGTGTCCAGCCCGGAGACCCAGGTGGCGACCCCGCCGAGACCGAGCTCGTCGTGCAGGACCGAGACGAGCTGGATCGTCCCGACGGCCAGGGCGACGGCGACCGAGACGCCCGTGACGACGCCGTTGTAGGCCAGGCGGCGCAGGGGGTCGGCCAGCGCCCAGTCGTAGGCGAGGTTCATGAACGCCCCGTCGAGGGTGTCGAACAGGCTCATCCCGGCGGTGAACAGCACGGGCAGCACGAGGACGGCGTACCAGGGCAGGGTGACGGCCGCGGTGCCGGCCAGGACGAGCAGCGCGACCTCGGTCGCCGTGTCGAAGCCCAGCCCCATGAGCAGGCCCGCGGGGTAGACCTGCCGGGGGGAGCGGATCCTGCCGGTGGCCCCGCGCACCAGGCGGGCCAGCACCCCCTCCAGGGCCAGGTGCCGGTGCAGCTCGGCGTCGTCGAGCTCCCCGCGCCGCCGGCGGCGGGCGGTGCGCACGATCCCGGCGAGGGCGACGAGGTTGACCAGGCCGACGACCCACAGGAACAGCCCGGCGGCGGTGGTGCCGAACACGCCCAGGACGTCGTGCGCGGTGGTGCCCTCGGTCACCAGGTCCGAGGCGAACCGGGCCCCGGTGGCCACGACGAGGGCCATGGCGAACACGACGCTGGAGTGGCCCAGGGAGAACCAGAAGCCCACCGACAGCGGGCGCTGGCCGTCGCCGGTCAGCTTGCGGGTGGTCCCGTCGATCACGGCGATGTGGTCGGCGTCGAAGGCGTGCCGCACCCCGAAGAGGTAGGCCGTCACGCCCAGGCCCCAGCCGAAGACCTGCTCCCCGACGCTGAACCCGTGCGGCACCACGAACAGCCCCAGCACGCCCCAGCCCACCAGGTGCAGGGCCGCCACGACGGCCAGCAGGCGCAGCAGGCGACGGGTGTCGGTGCGGTCCCAGGCGCGGCCCGCGGCGCGTCGGGACCCGGGCAGGACGGGCACGGGGACTCCTCGCTCGGGGCTCCTTGTCGCGAACCAGTGGCGACAAGGGGGAACCCTAGCCCCCGTCGGCGCGGTGCGGGGGTGTGGGCCGGTCGCGCCGGCCGGCGGTGAGGGCCTCGTGCAGCTCCTCGCCGGACAGGGGGGCTCCCGGCAGGGGGTGGTGGCTCGCGCGGGCCGGCCGCAGGCCGTCGAGGAGGATGCCCAGCGTGCGCCGCCAGTGCTCGGGGCTGGCCGTGCCGCCGATCTCGGCGGCGGCCTGCACGGCGTACGCCAGGGTGGCGACGTCGGTGCCGGTGACGTCGGGCCGCAGCACCCCGGCCTCGCGGCAGCGGGCGACGAGCCGGTCGACGCGCGGGCCGAGCTCGGCGCGGGCCAGGGTGACCCCGGCCTGCCCGTGCCGGGAGGACAGCACGGCGTCGCGCAGCCCCCGGTCGCTGGCCATCCGCGAGCTGGCGGCCTCCAGGTAGTCCACCAGGCCCTGCCAGGGGTCGGGGGCGGTGGACGCGGTCTCGGCCAGCCCGACGAGGGCGCGGACGCGGTCCTCGAAGAGGGCCTCGACGAGGGCGTCCTTGTCGGCGAAGCGCCGGTAGACCGTGCCGACGCCCAGACCGGCGTGGTGGGCGACGTCGTCGAGGGTGGCGGCCAGCCCGCGGGTGGCGAAGACCTCGCGGGCCGACTCCATGATCCGCCGCAGGTTGCGCTCGGCGTCGCGCCGCAGCGGCCGCGACGGCGCGGCGTCCGTGGTCTGCACGGGTCCACCCTACCTCGAAGCGGAGGTGCCATCTCCTGTTGTGGGGTACCGTGGACGAAGCGGAGACGTCGTCTCCGCTGAGGAGAGGAACAGGATGAGCAACACCGAGCAGGGCCAGCACCGCGCGCCCGCCGACCCCGCCGACCCCGCCGACCCCGCCGCCCCCGGGGGCACCCGCCCCCCGCGCCCGCGCACGTCCTCCGAGGGCCGTCACGTCGCGGCCCCGGCCGCTGCTGGCCGCCAGCAGTGGCTCGTGCTCGCGGTCCTGTCGCTGGCGCAGCTGATGGTCGTCCTCGACGCCACGATCGTGAACATCGCCCTGCCCACCGCGCAGCACGCCCTCGGCTTCTCCGACGAGAACCGCCAGTGGGTCGTCACGTCCTACGCCCTCGCCTTCGGCAGCCTGCTGCTGCTCGGCGGCCGCCTGTCCGACCTGGTGGGGCGCAAGCCGATGTTCCTCATCGGGCTCGTCGGCTTCGGGCTGGCCTCCGCCCTGGGCGGCGCCGCCGAGGGCTTCGGGGTCCTCATCGTGGCCCGCGCCCTGCAGGGCGCCTTCGGGGCCCTGCTGGCCCCGGCCGCGCTGTCGCTGCTCACCACGACGTTCACCGACCCGGCCGCCCGCACCAAGGCCTTCGGCATCTTCGGCGGCGTCTCCGGCGCCGGCGGCGGCATCGGCCTGCTGCTGGGCGGCCTGCTCACCGAGCACCTGTCCTGGCGCTGGTGCCTCTACATCAACGTCGTCCTCGCCGTCGTGGCCGTCGTCGCGGGTGCGGTCCTGCTCAAGCACGAGAAGTCCCCCGACCGCCCGATCCTCGACTGGGCCGGGACCGTCCTGGCCGTCCTGGGCCTGGTCGGCGTCGTCTACGGCCTGGCCAACGCCGAGTCCCACGGCTGGTCGGCCGTCACGACGTGGGGCCTGCTGGCCGTCGGCGTCGTCCTGCTGGCCGTCTTCTGCTGGTGGCAGACCCGCGCCGCGCACCCGCTGCTGCCGCTGCGCGTCGTCCTCGACCGCGACCGCGGCGGCGCGCTGCTCGGCATCGCCGTCGTGGGGGCCGGGATGTTCGGCGTCTTCCTGTTCCTGACCTACTACATGAGCGCCACGCTGGGGTACTCCCCGGTCCAGACCGGGCTGGGTTTTCTGCCGATGATCGCGGCGATCTCCCTGGCCGCCGGGGTCGTGGGCTCGGTCCTCATGCCGCGCGTGGGGCCCAAGCCCCTCACCCCGACCGGTCTGCTGCTCGCCGCGCTCGGCATGGTCTGGCTGACCCGCCTGCAGGTGGACTCCGCCTACGCCGGGGCGATCCTGCCCGGCCTGCTCGTGACCGGCCTCGGCCTCGGGTTCGTCTTCGCCTCCGCGATGGCCACTGCCACGCTCGGCGTGCGCCCGGCCGACGCGGGGGTCGGCTCGGCCACGGCCAACACCGCCCAGCAGATCGGCGGGTCCATCGGCACCGCCCTGCTGTCGGCCTTCGCCGGCAGCGCCGCCTCGGACTGGATCGCCGGGCACGTCACCGGCACGCCCACCGCGGCCGACGTCGCGCAGGCCGCGGTGGCCAGCTACCACACCGCGTTCTGGTGGTCGGCGGGCATCTTCGCCGCCGGTGCCGTCGTGACGCTGCTCCTGCTGCGTCCCGGGGCCCCGGTCGTCGACCCCGACGCGGCCCCGGTCGTCGCCCACTGAACCCGGGGGGCCGGCCAGCCGGTCCCCCCGTCAGTCCCGTCGGTCCCGCTGCGTCAGTCCCACTCGGTCGGCAGCGCCGGGTCCCGGTGGTGGGCGAGCACGCGTTCCAGCTCCCACCGGCTGATCCGGCGCTCGCTCAGCTCCGGCAGCTCCTCCAGCCCGAACCAGCCGACGTCGAGGGTCTCCAGCTCGCTGGCCGCCACCCGCTCACCGACCACCCGGCACAGGAAGTACAGGTGGAAGACGCTGACGGGCATGGGGGGCTGCTTGCCGCGCACGTCGCGCTCCCACACGCCGACGACCTTGACGACCTCCACGGGGTAGCCGGTCTCCTCCAGCACCTCGCGGACGGCCGCCTCCCCGGGCCGGTCGCCCGGGTCGGCCCAGCCGCCCGGCAGCGACCACAGGCCGTCGCTGCGCTCGCGCAGCAGCAGCAACCGCTCGCGGTCGTCGACCACCCCGGCGCGGACGTCGACCTTGGGGGTGGCGTACCCGGTGTCGGCGTCCAGGACGGCGCGCAGCACCTCCCGCGGGCTCGTGGAGACCGCGGCGAGCAGGTCGGCGGCCAGTTCGGTCAGCTCCCGGTACCGGGCCGCGTCGTAGTCCTTGGCCGGGTCGCCGACCGCGTACGTCAGGCCGTCCTGCGCGAGCGCGGCGATCCGCACCGCCGCCCGGCGCACGAGATCGCCGGGCCCGGCCGCACTGTCGGGTCCGTTCACGCCGCCGTGGCCACCCGCACGACGACGACGGCCTCCGCCGCCGTCCGGACCCCCTCGCCGAGCAGTTCCGGCGCCGGGCCGTCGGTGAAGGAGGCCAGGACCTCCACCGGGGTGCCCTCGACCTCCACGTCCGCGCCCGCGCCGAGCGTCACGACGACGCGGACGTCACCGCGGTGCAGGACCAGGGCGTTGCCGGCCACGTCGACCCGCACCTCGCGCAGGTCGGTGAACGCCGGCAGTTCCCGGCGCAGCGCCGTCAGCGACCGGTACCAGTCCAGGACCCGTGCGTGCTCCGGCTCGGCGACCTCGTCCCAGCGCAGGACGGAGTTCTCCCGCGTCGCCGGGTCCTGCGGGTCCGGCACGTCCTCGGCGTCCCAGCCGTGCTGGCCGAACTCCCCGCGCCGGCCCTCGCTGACCGCCTTGCCCAGTTCGGGGTCGGGGAAGCTCGTGAAGAACTGCCACTTCGTCGAGGCGTTCCACTCCTCGCCCATGAACACCATGGGGGTGAAGGGCCCCAGCAGGTACAGCGCCGCCCCGGCGGCCTGGCGGGCGGGGGACAGCAGGTGCCCGATCCGGTCGCCGAGGGCCCGGTTGCCGACCTGGTCGTGCGTCTGCAGGTACCCCAGGAACGCCGTGCCGGGAACCTGCGCGCGGTCCACGGGGGCGCCCCACACCTCCCCGCGGAACGTGGAGAACCGCCCGGCGTGGAAGAACGCCTCCTCGAAGACCGTCTTGACGACCTCGGGGTCGCCGAAGTCGGCGTAGTAGCCCTGCCGCTCCCCGGTCAGCCAGGCGTGCAGCGCGTGGTGGACGTCGTCGTCCCACTGCGCGGTCATGCCCCGCCCGCCCTGCGCGGTGGGGGTCACCATGACGGCGTCGTTGAGGTCGGACTCGGCGACCAGCCCCAGCGGGCGGCCCAGTTCCCCGGCCAGGTCCGCGGTCTCGTCGGCCAGCTGCTGCAGGACGTGCCGGGGGGAGTCGTCGACGAGCGCGTGCACGGCGTCCAGCCGCAGGGCGTCGACGTGGAAGTCGCGGAACCAGCGCAGCGCGTTGTCCACGATCCAGCGCCGCACCTCCACCGACCCGTCGTCGTCGAGGTTGACCGCCGCACCCCACGGCGTGTCGTGCTTGTCGGTGAAGTAGGGGCCGAACTCGCCCAGGTAGTTCCCGCTGGGGCCCAGGTGGTTGTAGACGCAGTCCAGGGCCACCGCCAGGCCCTTGGCGTGGCAGGCGTCGACGAACGCGGCGAAACCCTGCGGGCCGCCGTACTCGTGGTGCACGGCGTACGGGGCGACCCCGTCGTACCCCCAGTTCCACGGCCCGTCCCACGCCGAGACGGGCAGCACCTCGACGACCTCGACCCCCAGGTCGACCAGGTGGTCCAGGTGCTCCGCGGCCGCCGCGAAGGTGCCCTCCTCGGTGAAGGTGCCGACGTGCAGCTCGTAGAACACCGCCCCGTGCACGTCGCGCCCGGTCCAGCCGGCGTCGGTCCAGCCGAAGGCGGAGGGGTCCACGACGGCGCTGGGCCCGTGCACGCCGTCGGGCTGCCAGCCCGACCGCGGGTCGGGGCGCGGGTCGCCGCCGTCGAGCCGGAACGCGTACCGCGTCCCGGCGGCCCCCTCGGCCTCGGCCGTCCACCACCCCTCGCGGGGGGAGCCGCTGCGTCCCATCGGGATCGTCGTCGCGTCCCCGCCCGTGCCGAGGACGAGCTCCACCGTCTGCGCACGCGGCGCCCACACTCCGAACTGCATGGGCACACCCTCCCGGACGCCGGGCCGCACGGCGACTCGGGACCACGGGGGCACGGGGGTACGGGGGACCCGTGTCGCCGCGGGACCCACGACGGGAGGGGCCTGGACGAAGACGTCCAGGCCCCTCCCCGCCGAACGCCTCAGCCCTGCTCGGCCTCGCGCACCAGGAGGGCGACCGGCAGCCCGTCGAGCAGCTCGGCCACGCGCACCGACCCGCCCTCGAACCGCGAGCCGTCGAAGGCGTTGCGCCACGAGCCCTCCGGCAGCGTCAGCGCGTGCTCGCCCCAGCCGCCGTTGCGCTCCAGCGACACCGGCAGCCGCGTCGCGACCGCCACCACCGACGGGGAGTGCACCGGCCCGCGCGCGAAGGCCAGCGCGTTGCCCGTCGAGGTCGGGACGGGGGAGTACTCCCCGCCGACCGACCACGACGGGTCGTCCCGGCGGGCCCGCAGCGTGCGCGAGACGACCAGCAGCTTCTCGTCGTCCAGGTCGCGCGGGGCGCCGTCGGCGTCCAGCGCCGCCAGCCGCTCCTGCCGCCCGGCGTAGTCCACGGGCCGGCGGTTGTCCGGGTCGACCAGCGACAGGTCGACCAGCTCGGTGCCCTGGTAGACGTCCGGCACGCCCGGCATCGCCAGCTGCACGAACTTCTGGCCCAGCACCGCCACCCGCGCCGCCGCGGCCGTCAGCTCGACGAACTCCCCGACCGCGTCCAGCACCGCCCGGTCCCCGAGGACCCCTGTCGCGAACCGCTCGACGGCGGCCTCGTAGGCCTCGTCCGGAGCCGTCCACGTCGTGTGGTCCTTGGCCTCCCGGGTCGCCTTCTGCAGGTACCCCAGCAGGCGCTCGGCCGTGATCGGTCCCGAGGCCCTCCACGTCCCGAACAGCGTCTGCCAGATGAGCACCTCGGTGCGCGCGTCCAGCTCGGCGGCCCGGTGCTCACCGGCCAGCTCGCGCCACGACGCGACGGCCGCGGCCCACTCCTCGGTGAACTCCGAGAGCACCGACAGCCGGGCCCGCACGTCCTCGCTGCGCTTGGTGTCGTGCGTCGACAGGGTCGTCATGGTCGCCGGCCAGTCCCGCGCGCAGCGGGCGGCGTAGGCGTGGAACTCCTCCGGGGAGATCCCGAAGCGGGTCGGCTCCCCGCCCACCTCGTTGAGCGAGCTGAGCCGGAACCAGCGGTAGAACGACGTGTCCTCGATGCCCTTGGCCATGACCGGCCCGCACGTCTGCTGGAACCGGACCACGAACTCGGCGGCCCGCGGGTCCTGGCGGGCGGCCCGCCCCAGCGCCAGGTCCACCACGACGGCCAGGGTGTCGTGCCGCTCGGCGGGCAGCCGCGTGCGTGCGGTGTCGGCGGCGTGCTCCAGGACGGCGACCGCCTCCGGCGGGGCGGGCTCGCCGGGCACCACGTAGGCGCGGTACTGCTCGATCGCCACGAGCAGCTCCACGACGGCCTCGTGCAGCCCGCGGCGGGTGTGGTCGCGCAGGTTGACGTCGTCGTGGCAGATGCCGGCGAGGAGCTCCACCAGGCGGTGGACCTCGGCGTACAGGCCGTGCTCGACGACCTCCCGCTTGGCCTCCTCGACGATCGCGGCGAACGGGCGGGTCTGCCCGGTCAGGTCCGCGTACAGCGTGGACAGCGGCTCGGCGCCGGCGGGGTCCAGGAACACCCCGCCGATGCGCTGCAGCGCGTCGTAGCCGGTCGTGCCCGCGCAGGCCCAGTCGCGCGGCAGCAGCTCGTCGCCCTCGAGGATCTTCTCGGCCACGACCCACGCGCTGGACCCGTCCTCCCCGGTGCCCCGGGTCGCGGCGGCCAGCCGGTCCAGGTACCCGCGGGGGTCGGCCAGCCCGTCCGGGTGGTCGATCCGCAGCCCCTGCAGGTCCCCGGAGCGCACCAGCTCCAGCAGCAGGGCGTGCGAGGCGTCGAAGACCGCCGGGTCCTCCACGCGGATCGCCGCGAGGGTGTCGACGTCGAAGAAGCGGCGGTAGTTCAGCTCCTCGTCGGCCACCCGCCAGTGCGCCAGCCGGTACCACTGCCGGTCCACGAGCTCCTGCAGCGGCAGCGCCTCGGTGCCCGGGCGGACCGGGAAGACGTGGTCGTAGTAGCGCAGCACCGGCTCGTCCCCGGAGGTGTCCAGCGACAGCTCGCCCGCCGCCAGGACCTGGCCGATGCGCTGGCCCAGGACGGCCATGAGGATCGCCCGGTCCGGCACCGACCAGTCGACGTCGAACCACGACGCGAACGGGGAGTTCGGGCCCTCGCGAAGCACCGACCACAGCTGGGCGTTGTCGCTGGCGGGCGTGGGCACGGCCACGTGGTTGGGCACGACGTCCGCGACCGCGCCCAGACCGTGCTCGCGCAGCTCCCGCGAGAGCCGGTCGAAGGCCTCCCGGCCCCCCGCCTCGGGGTTCAGCCGGGAGTGGTCGACGACGTCGTAGCCGTGCTGCGACCCCTTCGCGGGCGCCAGGACGGGGGACAGGTAGGCGTGCGAAACCCCCAGCACCGACAGGTAGCGCGCCCGGGCGGCGGCGTCGTCGAAGGTGAAGGCGGGCTGGATCTGCAGGCGGTAGGTGCTCACGGGCACCACCGCGGGACGGTACGTCACTTCTCCCCCAGGGGGCCGCGGGCCAGCACGAGCACCGAGCGCGCCGCGACGGGCAGCCTCGAGCCGGGCGAGAACGCCGACTCCTCGGTGAAGATCGAGACGATGCCGACCTGGTCGTCGGCGGTGTCCAGGCGCGGGGTCCAGCCGTCGCCGTAGGCCTTCTCCGGCAGCGTGAACTCCACGGCCTCGTGCCAGGGGTTCCACAGCACCAGGAAGGAGTCGCCCACGATGCGCTCACCGCGTCGGTCCGGCTCGGGGATCGCCTCCCCGTTGAGGAAGACCATGACGGTGCGGTTGGAGTGGTCGGCCCAGTCCGCGTCGGTCATCTCGGTGCCCTCGCTGGAGAACCACTCGATGTCGCCGACCTCGCTCTCCCCGCCGCGGCCGGCGTCACCGGCGAAGAAGCGGCGGCGCTGGAAGACGGCCTCGGTCCGGCGCAGGGCCACGATCCGCCGGCTGAAGGCCAGCAGCTCGCGCTGGGCGTCGGACAGGTCCCAGTCCACCCAGGACAGCTCGTTGTCCTGGCAGTAGACGTTGTTGTTGCCCCGCTGGGTCCGGCCCAGCTCGTCGCCGTGCAGGATCATCGGCACGCCCTGGGACAGCAGCAGCGTCGTCAGCAGGTTGCGGTGCTGGCGGGCGCGCAGCGCGATGACCTCCCGGTCGTCGGTCTCGCCCTCCACCCCGCAGTTCCAGGAACGGTTGTGGCTCTCGCCGTCGTTGCCGCCCTCGCCGTTGGCGTCGTTGTGCTTCTCGTTGTAGGACACCAGGTCCCGCATCGTGAAACCGTCGTGGGCGGTGACGAAGTTGATGCTGGCGATGGGCTTGCGCCCGGAGTGCTCGTAGAGGTCGGAGGAGCCGCTGATTCGGCTGGCGAACTCGCCGAGGGTCTTGGGCTCCCCGCGCCAGAAGTCGCGGATGGCGTCGCGGTACTTGCCGTTCCACTCCGTCCACAGCGGCGGGAACCCGCCGACCTGGTACCCGCCGTCGCCGACGTCCCACGGTTCGGCGATGAGCTTGACCTGGGAGACGATCGGGTCCTGCTGCACGAGGTCGAAGAACGCGCTGAGCCGGTCCACCTCGTGGAACTGGCGGGCCAGGGTCGCCGCGAGGTCGAAGCGGAAGCCGTCGACGTGCATCTCGGTGACCCAGTACCGCAGCGAGTCCATGATGAGCTGCAGGACGTGCGGGGACCGCATGAGCAGGCTGTTGCCCGTGCCGGTGGTGTCGAAGTAGTGCTTCTTGTCGGCGTCGACGAGGCGGTAGTAGGCCTCGTTGTCGATGCCGCGGAAGCACAGCGTCGGGCCCATGTGGTTGCCCTCGGCGGTGTGGTTGTAGACGACGTCGAGGATGACCTCGATGTTCGCCTCGTGCAGCGCCCGCACCATCGACTTAAACTCCTGCACCTGCTGGCCGCGCTGGCCGGTGGAGGAATAGGCGTTGTGGGGGGCGAAGAACCCGATGGTGTTGTAGCCCCAGTAGTTCGTCAGGCCCTTGTCGACCAGGTGGGTGTCCTGCACGAACTGGTGGACCGGCATGAGCTCGACCGCGGTGATGCCCAGCTCGGTGAGGTGCTCGATGACGGCCGGGTGGGCCATCGCGGCGTACGTGCCGCGGATCTCCTCGGGCACGTCCGGGTGCAGCATCGTCAGGCCCTTGACGTGGGCCTCGTAGATGACCGACTCGTGGTACTCGTGGCCGGGGCGGCGGTCGTTGCCCCAGTCGAAGTAGGGGTTGACGACCACCGACAGCATCGTGTGCCCCAGGCTGTCCTCGACGTTGACCTCGTCGGGGCGGTCGAAGTGGTAGGAGAACAGCGACTCGTCCCCGTCGACCTGACCCTCGATGGCCTTGGCGTAGGGGTCCAGCAGCAGCTTCTCGGGCTGGCAGCGCGAGCCGCTCTCGGGGTGGAAGGGGCCGTGCACGCGGTAGCCGTAGCGCTGACCGGGCTGGACGGCGGGCAGGTAGGCGTGCCAGACGAAGCCGTCGACCTCGGGCATCGCGATGCGCTGCTCCGTCCCGTCGTCGGCGATCAGGCACAGCTCGACCCGTTCGGCGACCTCCGAGAAGAGCGCGAAGTTCGTCCCCGCCCCGTCGTACGTCGCGCCCAGGGGGTACGGGCGTCCGGGCCAGATCTGCATCGCGGGGGTCCTCCAGCGGGTCGGGGCGGGCGGTGGTGCCCCGTCATCATGGCCGGTGGGGCCCCGATGCACCTCCCGGAGTGGCGGCCCGGCCCCGCCGGGCGCGGCGGCTACCGTGGTCCGGTGCCCCAGGACCCCTCCCGTCCGGGTGACCGGGTCCGCGCCGGGGAGGACGAGGAGACCATGGCCGAGGCACCGCCGCAGACCGGCACCGACCGGCTCAGCACCGCGACGCCCCGCGGCGCGTCCCCCCGCAGCGCCCGCCCCGCCCGCCTGGCCGGCCCGGCGGCGCGGGTCTGGCGGGACCTGCGGGCGCTGGCCGCCGGCACCGTGGGGGCGTGCATGCGGTTCCGGGTGACGGGCCTGGCGGCCGAGGGGGGCTTCTTCGCCCTGCTGTCGCTGCCCCCGCTGGTCTTCGGGGTCGTGGCCAGCCTGGGCTTCCTGGGACGGTGGCTGGGCGCCGACGACGTCGAGGCCGCGCGCGGGCAGCTCACCCGCGTCACCGAGTCCTTCTTCACCTCCCAAGCCATCGCCGACGTCATCCTGCCGACCTTCGACTCGGTCACCACCGGCAGCCGCGCCGACCTGACCGTCCTCGCGTTCGCCGTGAGCGTCTGGTCGGGGTCGCGGGCCCTGAACGTCTACGTCGACACCATCGCGATCATGTACGGCCTCGGCGGGCACCGCGGCATCGTCCGAACGCGCCTGCTGTCGCTGTCCACCTACCTCGTGGCGCTCCTGGTCGGGGTCGTCGTCGTGCCCCTCGTCCTCGTCGGCCCGCGGCTGCTGGGGGAGTGGCTGCCGCCGAACGTCCGCTGGCTGACGACCCTGTACTGGCCCGTGGTGCTGGTCCTGTCCGTGTTCTGCCTCGCCACGCTCTACCACCTGGCCACGCCCGTGCGTTCGCGCTGGTGGCGCGACGTCCCGGGCGCGCTGCTGGCCCTCGTGGGCTGGCTCGTCATCTCGTGGGTGCTGCGCCGGACCCTGTCCTACTCGGTGACCGGGCCCTCGACCTCCATCTACGGACCGCTGGCCGCGCCCGTCGTGGTGCTCATCTGGTTCTACTTCCTGGCCATCACCGTGCTCATCGGCGCCGCCCTGAACTCCGCGGTCGACCGGGTCTGGCCGGACCCGACGAAGGCCGCCGCCCGCGAGAGCGCGCGGCTGCAGGCGGCCGAGCGCCGCCGCTGGGTGCCCTGACCCCGCGCCCGCAGGGCCCGCCGCGGCCCGTGCTCCGTCCGGGTGCCCGTCCCCCGGGGACCCGCCGGGGGTGGGTGAGACTGTTCGGGTGGACCTCCCGAGCCCCGGCCTGCCCGACCGCCTCCGCTCCGCCGGGACCCGGCGCGCCCGGGACCTCGCCGCGCGGGCGCGGCTGGGCACCCGCCGCCTGGCCCCCTACCGCCCGCGCAGCGAGCTCGTCCTGCCCGCCACCGAGGTGCCCCGCGCCGCGGTCCCCGCGGTCGACGCCCACAACCACCTCGGCCGCTGGCTGACGGACGGGCGGGCCTGGCTGGCCCCGGACGTGCCCGCGCTGCTGGCGCGCATGGACGAGCTGAACCTGGCGGCGGTCGTCAACCTCGACGGCCGGCCCGGGGAGGAGCTGGAGGCCAACCTGGACCGCTACGACCGGGCCCACCCGGGCCGGTTCGCGACGTTCGCGCACGTGGACTGGAGCCTGCTCACCCGCGGGCCGGCCGGCGTCGGGGCCATGGTCGCCCAGGTGGAGCGGGCCGCGCGGGCCGGAGCCGCGGGCCTGAAGGTCTGGAAGGACCTGGGCCTGGTGCAGCGCGACGCCTCCGGCGCGCTCGTGCGCCCCGACGACCCGCGCCTGGCGGACGTCTTCGACGCCGCCGGGGAGCACGGGCTGCCGGTCCTGGTGCACATCGGGGACCCGCCCGCCTTCTTCCGTCCCGTCGACCGCTTCAACGAGCGCCTGGAGGAGCTGACCCGGCACCCGGACTGGAGCTGGCACGGCAAGGGCGTACCGACCCACCGGGAGCTGCAGGACGCCTTCGAGTCCCTCGTCGGGGCGCACCCGGGCACGACGTTCATCGGCGCGCACGTCGCGGGCTGGGCGGAGAACCTGCAGTGGGTCTCCGACGTCCTGGACCGCCACCCCAACCTCGTCGTCGACACCGGGGCGCGGCTGGCCGAGCTCGGCCGGCAGCCGCGCGCCGCGGCGGCCTTCGTCCGCCGGCACGCCGACCGCGTCCTGTGGGGCAGCGACAGCTTCCCCTTCGAGGCGGGGGCCGTCAGCCGCTGGTTCCGGCTCCTGGAGACGGCCGACGAGGCCTTCGACTACGGCCCGGAGCCGGACCAGGGGCGATGGACGGTCTCGGGCCTCGACCTCGAGCCCGAGGTGCTGGCCGCGGTCTACGCGGGCAACGCCCGCCGGGTGGTCCCGGCCCTGGCCCGCTGAGACCGGACGGCTGAGGCTGGGGTCAGGCCGCGTGCGCGGCTGTGCGCGCCAGGATCCCCAGGTGGTCCCGGGCCAGCGCCCACGGGTCGAAGCGCCGCGCGAAGCCCGGGCCCTGCGCCGCGGCGGCCCGCAGGGGGCCGGGGTCGCGCAGGTGGTCGGCCAGGGCCCCGGCGAGCGCCTCCACCGACTCCGGGGCCACCAGGCGCCCCAGCCGGCCCTCGTCCAGCAGCATCCGGCTGCCCACGGAGCAGTCGGTGGCCACCACGGGGGTGCCCAGCGCCAGGGCCTCCAGCAGGGTCAGCGGCATGGCCTCGGTGCGGGAGCTGGAGACGAACAGGTCCGCGCCGGACAGCACGCCCTCGGGCCGGTCGGTGAAGCCGGGCAGCGCGACGTGGTCCGCGCCGAGCTCGCGGACCAGCCGTTCCAGCGCCCCGCGCTCGTCGCCCTCCCCGGCGATGACCAGCTCGTGGTCCAGGCCCTGGGCGCGGACGGCCGCGGAGGCGCGCACGAGCAGGTCGAAGCCCTTGTGCGGGGTCAGCCGGCCGAGGGCGACGACGCGGGGGCGGCGCGCGTCCCGCCCGGCGCCAGGCAGCTGCGCGGCCCGCGTCCGCAGCCCGTCGACGTCCACGCCGTTGACGACGACGTGCACCCGCTCGGCGGGCTGGCCGTTGGTGACGATGCCCTCCACCAGGCCGGGGGAGACGCAGATCGTGGCGTCGGCGTGCGCGTCGGCGAGCCGGGTGACGCGCCGCAGGTGCGGCGGCACCCACGCCCGCACCGCCTGGTCCAGGTCCCCCTGGGCCAGCACCACGAAGGGCGTGCGGGTCAGCCGGGCCGCCAGCCAGCCGGCCAGGACGCCGTGGCCGATCTCGGAGCCGGAGACGACGACGTCGTGCCGGCGGGCCTCGCGGACCAGGCGCAGCACCTCGCGCGGCAGGCGGCGCGGGGTGGGGACGTGCGCGTCGGCGCCGAAGACGAGCCGGACGCTGGGGTCGGGCGCGGCCGTGGCCACGCCCTCGACGCGCTCGAGGGCGAAGACGGTCGTGGGGGCGCCGACGCGCACGAAGCGGCGGGCCAGGTCCAGCACCACCCGCAGGCCGCCGTTCTCCCGCAGGTGCCCCTGGACGAAGAGGACCCGCAGGCCGTCGGGAAGGGCACCGGTGCTGCTCATGGGCCGACCGTAGCCGGGCCGGGGACCGCCGGAGCGTGTCCGGGCGGCTCCAGACCCCTTGCGGCGCAGCAGGTCCGACCGTCCGGACGAGAGGGGTTGCGCTGGGTCACGACGCGCTGACGGGTGGTGCGGTGACCGGGTGGGGGGACGACGAAGGGGCCGGGTCCGTTGCCGGACCCGGCCCCTCGCCGGTGGTGGGCGATACTGGGATCGAACCAGTGACCTCTTCCGTGTCAGGGAAGCGCGCTACCGCTGCGCCAATCGCCCTCTGCTGCCCGTCCTGGGAGCGACCCAGGAGCGAGTGGAGGTGGAGACGGGATTCGAACCCGTGTGGACGGCTTTGCAGGCCGCTGCCTAACCTCTCGGCCACTCCACCGTGAAGCTCGTGCCCGGCAAGCCGAACCCCCGAGCGGACGACCGGACTCGAACCGGCGACCCTAACCTTGGCAAGGTTATGCGCTACCAACTGCGCTACGTCCGCGTGCTGTCGGTTCACCTGCCGTCACCGGCCGGTTCCCCTCGGCGTTGAAAACACTAGCCGACGTCCGCCGTGAGGCCAAATCCCCTCCGGCGCACGGCGGCGGCGCAGCCGTGCGGTCCCGGACGTGCCGAGCCCGCCCCGGCAGCGGTGCCGGGGCGGGCTCGGGTGGTGCTGTCGTCTCGTCGTCGCGTCAGGACACCAGGCGGGCGATGAGCTCGTCCAGGTCCAGGTGGCGGGTCTCCCGCCCCGGCGGCACGAGCGCGTCGGCCCGGCGCAGGAAGCGCCGGACGTCGGCCTCGTCGGCCTCCAGCTCCGCGTTGCCGTCCGGGGAGGACAGGCGCAGCAGGACGCGCGGGCGCCCGTCGGGGGAGTCGGGGCACGGCCGCACCTGCACGTCACCGGTGCCGGCGGGTGCGGACAGCCCCTCCCTCAACAGGTCCCGGGCGAAGACCCACTCCACGTCGGCGTCGCCACCGCGGAAGACCGCGTGGATGGCGTACGGGTCGTCAGCCCCGTAGTGCAGGCTGGCGGGGACGGGGAGTCCCGGACCGCTGGTGGTCCGGAGCCGCAACGACACGTCGACGTCGACCTCGGTCTTGCGATGCGGCAGTGCAGGCACGTCGACCTCCGTGTGCTCGTGGCCGCTGACGGGCTACAGCGACCGTGCTGACGAGTTTCCCACCAAAGCGCCGTCTGAAACACCCGAACGACGCAACTGCGACGTCGGGGGGTCGCCGCCGGTTCCCCTGCTGTTCGGGACCGTGCTGCTTCCCCTTCAAGAGTCTCCCCGCGCGGAGCTGCGCGCGCGTCGTACCGGACGGTCGCGCAGGACCGTCGCAGGACCTGCACACCCGCCCGGGAGCGTCCGGGCGCCCTCGCGCGTTGGACCCCCCGTGCAGCACACCCGCGACGAGCGCCCCCCTGCGGTCCCGGACCCGCCGCCGTCCCCCCGGCCGGTGCCGGGGCAGGTCGCGGCCGGTCCCGCGCCCAGCGCCCACCAGCACCGCGTGCGGCGCCTGCGGGTCCGGCTGCACGCCTGGCGGGAGCGCGTGCGGGCCGACCCGCACCGCAACCGCGTCTACCGGGCCGTCGTGGGGGCCGTCGGGTCCTTCGTCGTCGTGCTCGGGCTGGCCCTCGTGCCGCTGCCCGGGCCCGGCTGGCTGGTCGTCTTCGGCGGCCTGGCCGTGCTGGCCACCGAGTTCGCCACGGCCGCGCGGCTCAAGCGCTGGGGTGAGCGCGCGGTGCACCGGTGGGGGCGCTGGCTGGCCGCGCGCTCGCTCGTGACGCGCGCGGCGCTGGCGGGCGGGACGGCCGCCGTCGCGACCGGCGCCCTGTGGGGGTACCTGGCCTGGCAGGGGCTGCCGGGGTGGACGCCGCAGGTCGTCACGGCGCAGCTGCAGTGGCTGCCGGGCCTGTAGGGCCTGGCCGGGGTGCGCCGGGCGGTGGTCGTGAGCAGGGGCCGGAGTCCGGTATGGTTCTCAGGCCGGTCGCGTTCAGCGCGACGACCGGGCGATTAGCTCAGTGGTAGAGCACTTCGTTCACACCGAAGGGGTCACTGGTTCGAACCCAGTATCGCCCACCCAGCACAATCACGGGGTGTCCGTCACCGGAACCCTGCGCGAGATCGGCGTCTTCCCCGTGAAGTCCACCGGGGGCCTCTCGCCCACCTCCACCACCATCGGCCCCGACGGGCTCACCGGTGACCGCGCCCACGCCGTGGTCGACGCGGCGGGGACCGTCCTGCGGGCCAAGCACCACCCGGCCCTGTCCGGCCTGCGCCTCACCGGCCCCGCCCACTCCCCGCGGCTGCAGGTGCCCGGCGGGGTCCCCCTGGACCGGTTCCTGGGGGTGCCCGGGGCCCACCTGGCCCCCGTGGCCGGGGGGGCGCGGCAGGTCGAGGCCGTCCACCTCGTGTCCCTGCGCCAGCGGCTGGCCCCCGGCGCCGGGGACACCTCCCGCGCCAACCTCGTCGTCGAGCTCCAGGACGAGCCCGACGTCGCGGACTGGGTCGGGGCGACCTGCCGCGTCGGGCCCGTCGAGCTGGAGGTCGTGGGCGTGCCCCGGCACTGCGCGGGGGTCTTCGCGCGGGTCCGCACGCCCGGGACCGTGCACGTCGGGGACGTCGCGGAACTGGTGCCGGGCACGCACGGATAGAGTCGCCGGGTCAGTCCACCCCCGAGTCCGACCCCCGGAGGCCCGCGGTGCCCGCGCAGCTGTCCATCACCCGTTCCGGCGAGCCGCTGCAGGTCGCCGCCGGCACGACGGCGGGCGAACTGTTCACCGACGACCGCGACGTCGTCGTCGCCCGCGTCGGCGGCGAGCTGCGCGACCTCTCGCACGTCCTGGCCGACGGGGACGTCGTCGAAGGCGTCCTGGTCTCCTCCGAGGAGGGCCTGGCGGTCCTGCGGCACTCCACCGCGCACGTCATGGCCCAGGCCGTCCAGCAGCACTTCCCCGAGGCCAAGCTCGGCATCGGCCCGCCGATCCGCGACGGCTTCTACTTCGACTTCGACGTCGAACGCCCCTTCACCCCCGAGGACCTCAAGACCGTCGAGAAGACGATGCAGCGCATCGTCAAGGAGGGGCAGCGCTTCGTGCGCCGCGAGGTCTCCGACGACGAGGCGCGCGCCGCCATGGCCGGTGAGCCGTACAAGCTGGAGCTCATCGGGCTGAAGTCGAGCGCGGGCGAGGCCGCCGAGGGCGCCTCCGCCGAGGTCGGCGAGGGCGGGCTGTCGATCTACGACAACGTCCGGCGCGACGACACCGTCGCCTTCAGCGACCTGTGCCGCGGGCCCCACGTCCCCACCACCCGCCTGGTCGGCAACGGCTTCAGCCTGCTGCGCAGCGCCGCCGCCTACTGGCGCGGCAGCGAGAAGAACCCGCAGCTGCAGCGCATCTACGGCACCGCCTGGCCCTCCAAGGACGAGCTGAAGGCCTACCAGGAGCGCGTCGCCGAGGCCGAGCGCCGCGACCACCGCAAGCTGGGCGCCGAGCTGGACCTGTTCTCCTTCCCCGACGAGATCGGCTCCGGCCTCGTGGTCTTCCACCCCAAGGGCGGGGTGGTCAAGCGCGAGATGGAGGACTACGTCCGCCGCCGGCACATCGAGGAGGGCTTCTCCTACGTCGGCACCCCGCACATCTCCAAGGGCGGCCTCTTCGAGACCTCCGGGCACCTGCCGTACTACGAGGACACGATGTTCCCCGGCATGGAGCTGGAGAACTCGACGTACTACCTCAAGGCCATGAACTGCCCGATGCACAACCTGATCTTCCGCTCCCGCGGGCGGTCCTACCGCGAGCTGCCGCTGCGGTTCTTCGAGTTCGGGTCGGTGTACCGGTACGAGAAGTCCGGCGTCGTGCACGGCCTGACCCGCGTGCGCGGGCTCACCCAGGACGACTCGCACAGCTACGTGACCCCCGAGCAGGCGCCCGGCGAGATCAAGCACCTGCTGGACTTCGTCCTCGGCCTGCTGCGCGACTTCGGCCTCGACGACTACTACCTGGAGCTGTCCACCCGCGGGGACTCGGACAAGTTCATCGGCTCCGACGAGGAGTGGGAGAAGGCCACCGCCGTCCTGGAGACCGCCGCCCGCGAGACGGGGCTGGACCTGGTCGCCGACCCCGGCGGGGCCGCGTTCTACGGCCCGAAGATCTCCGTGCAGGCCAAGGACGCCATCGGCCGCACCTGGCAGATGTCGACCATCCAGTACGACTTCAACCAGCCGAAGCGGTTCGAGCTGGAGTACACCGCGCCCGACGGCACCAAGCAGCAGCCGGTGATGATCCACTCGGCCAAGTTCGGTTCCCTCGAGCGGTTCTTCGGCGTCCTCGTCGAGCACTACGCCGGGGCCTTCCCCCCGTGGCTGGCGCCGGTCCAGGTCGTCGGCATCCCCGTCGCCGACGCGCACGTGCCGCACCTGCTGGAGGTCGCGGACAAGCTCCGGGCGGCCGGCGTGCGCGTCGAGGTCGACGACACCGACGACCGGATGCCGAAGAAGATCCGCACCTGGACCAAGCAGAAGATCCCCTTCCTGCTCATCGCCGGGGCCGAGGACGTCGAGAACGGCGCGGTGTCGTTCCGCTTCCGCGACGGCTCGCAGGAGAACGGGGTGCCCGTCGCCGACGCCGTCGAGCGCATCGCCGCGGCCGTGCGCGACCGGGTGCAGGTCTGATGACCGAGGGGCCCGGGGTGGAGCCCGCGGAGGCCTTCGCGGGCGAGCCCGACGGGTTCGGCCGGCTGTGGACGCCGCACCGGATGGCCTACATCTCCGGCGAGCACAAACCGGCCGACCCCGAACCGGGCAGCTGCCCGTTCTGCCGGGCCCCGCAGCGCTCCGACGCCGACGGGCTCGTCGTGCGCCGCGGCGAGCACGTCTACGCCGTCCTCAACCTCTTCCCGTACAACCCCGGGCACCTCATGGTGTGCCCCTACCGGCACGTCTCGGCCTACGTCGACCTCGACGCCGCCGAGCTCGCCGAGTTCACGGCGTTCACGCGCTCGGCCGTGCTCACGCTCAAGGCGGCCTCGAACCCGGCCGGGTTCAACCTCGGGATCAACCAGGGCGACGTCGCCGGGGCCGGCATCGCCGCCCACCTGCACCAGCACGTCGTGCCCCGCTGGCAGGGCGACGCGAACTTCCTGCCGGTCGTGGGCCGGACCAAGGCGGTGCCCGAACTGCTCGAGGACACCCGGGCGCGACTCGCCGCCGCGTGGGTCACCGACCCGATCGCCTGACCCCTACCCTTCGACACGATGCTCAACAAGTACGCACGCGCCTTCGCCACGAGGATCTTCACCCCCCTCGCGCGCTTCCTGCTGCGGCTGGGCGTGACCCCCGACATGGTCACGATCGCCGGGACCGTCGGGGTCGTCGCCTGCGCGCTCGTGCTGTACCCCACCGGGCACCTCTTCTGGGGATCGCTCGGGGCCACGGTCTTCGTCCTGTCGGACACCGTCGACGGGACGATGGCCCGGCTGCGGGGCCGTTCGGGCAACTGGGGCGCCTACCTCGACTCCTGCCTGGACCGGTTCGCCGACGCGGCCCTGTTCGGGGGGCTGGCCGTCTGGTTCGCCCGCGACGGCGGCTCGGACCTCACCGCGGGCCTGGCGCTGGCCTGCCTGGCGCTGGGCAGCACCGTCTCCTACGTCAAGGCCCGGGCCGAGGGGCTCGGCTACACCGCGAACGTCGGCATCGCCGAACGCGGTGAGCGCCTCGTCGCCGTGCTCGTCGGGGCCGGGTTCGTCGGACTGGGCGTGCCCCTGGTCTTCCTGCAGGTCGTCCTCGGCCTGCTCGCCGTGGCCAGCCTCGTCACCGTCGCCCAGCGCATGGGCACCGTCCACCGCCAGGCGCTGCCGGCGCCCGCGCCCGACGCGTGAGCCGGCGCGACGCGCTCGTCACCGCCGCCTTCCGGCTCGGCTGGCGGTTGACCCGCGCCGTGCCCGAACCGGTGGCCGTCGCGGCCACCGAGCGGATCGCCGACCGCGTCGCCGCCCGTGGCGGGCCCCGCGTGGACCAGCTGCGGCGCAACCTGTCCCTGGCCCGGCCCGGAGCCGGCGAGGCCGAGCTCGAGGTCCTCGTGCGCGCGGGGCTGCGCAGCTACGCCCGGTACTGGCTCGACGTCTTCCGGCTGCCGTCGTGGCCCCGCGCGCGCCTCGTGGGCACCGTCCACCTCGACGACGGCGAGGACCTGCGCGCCGCCCTGGCCTCCGGCCGCGGCGCCATCGCCTTCCTCGGCCACCTCGGGAACTGGGACCACGCCGGGGCGTGGTCCTCGCTGGCGCTGACGCCCATCGTCACCGTGGCCGAGCGGCTGCGGCCCGAGACGGTCTACGAGGAGTTCCTGGCCTTCCGCCGCTCCCTGGGCATGGAGGTCCTGCCGCTGGGGGACCCCGCCACCTTCCCCACCCTGCTGCGGCGCCTGCGCGGGGGCGCCTTCGTGCCGCTGCTGGCCGACCGGGACCTGTCGGCCACCGGCGTCGAGGTGGACTTCCTCGGCGAGCGCGTCCGGATGGCCGCCGGGCCGGCGGCGCTGGCGATCGCCACGGGAGCGCCGCTGTTCCCCATCGGCCTGCACCACGAGGTCCGCGACGGCACCCGCGTGCTCGTCCTGACCGTGCGCCCGCAGGTGCCCGTCCCGGCGCGCCGGGAGGGCGAGAGCGCCCGCGAGCACCGGCGGCGCGCCACCGCGGAGCTCACCCAGGCCTGCGCCGACGGGCTCGCCGCGGCCGTGCGCGCCCACCCCGAGGAGTGGCACGTCCTGCAGCCGCTGTCCACCGCCGACCTGCCCCTGCGAGCGCGGGGGTAGGGGTGCGGATCGGCATCGTCTGCCCGTACTCCTTCGACGTGCCCGGAGGGGTGCAGTTCCACGTCCGCGACCTCGCCGAGCACCTGCTCGGCCTGGGCCACCACGTCCGCGTCCTGGCCCCCGCCGACGACGAGTCCACCCTGCCGCCGTTCGCCGACCCCGGCGGCAGCGTCGTCGCGGTCCCCTACAACGGGTCGGTCGCGCGGTTGTCCTTCGGCCCCGTGACCGCCGCCAGGGTGCGGCGGTGGCTGGCCGAGGGCGGCTTCGACGTCCTGCACGTCCACGAACCCCTGTCGCCGAGCACCTCGCTGCTGGCGCTGTGGGCCGCCTCGCCCGAGCTGTGCGGACCCCTCGTGGCGACCTTCCACACCGCCAACCTGCGCTCGCGAGCCATGCAGGCCGCCTTCCCCCTGCTGCGGCCGAGCCTGGAGAAGATCTCCGCGCGCATCGCCGTCAGCGAGGACGCCCGGCGCACCGTCGTCGAGCACGTCGGCGGCGACGCCGTCGTCATCCCCAACGGGGTCTTCACCCGCGCCTTCGCGCAGGCGCCGCGACGGCCCGAGTGGACCGGCACCCCGCACGCCCCCGTCATCGCCTTCGTCGGCCGGCTCGACGAGCCCCGCAAGGGCCTGCCGCTGCTGTGCGAGGTCGTCCCGCTCGTGCGGGCCGCGGTACCCGGCGCCCGCTTCCTCGTCGCCGGCCGCGGTGACGTCGACGCCGCCCGCGCCCTGCTGGCCGACGAGGGGTCGGTGGAGTTCCTCGGCGCCGTCGACGACCGCGCCAAGGAGTCGCTGCTGGCCAGCGCCGACGTCTACCTCGCCCCGCACACCGGCGGGGAGAGCTTCGGCATCGTCCTGGTCGAGGCCATGGCCGCCGGCGCCGCGGTCGTGGCCGCCGACCTCGGCGCGTTCCGGCGGGTCCTGGGCGACGGCGCGCACGGCGCCCTGTTCCCCGTCGGGGACGCGCGGGCGGCCGCCGACGAGGTCCTGGCGCTGCTGGCCGACCCGACCCGGCGCCGGGCGCTCGCGGCGGCCGGGCAGGCCGCCGCCGCCCGCTACGACTGGTCCGTCGTCGCCGCCGACGTCCTCACCGTCTACGAGACGGTCCTGGCCCCGTGACGGCCCTCGTCTGGACCCTCGCCGGCCTGCTGGTCCTGGCGGCCCTGGCCGGGTACCTGTCGGCCACGGCGCAGCGCGTCGACCGCCTGCACCGGCGCGTGGAGACCAGCCGCGCCGCGCTGGACGCCGAGCTCACCCGGCGCGCCTCGGCGGCGCTGGAGTACGCCACCTCCGGCCGGCTCGACCCGGCCTCGGCGCTGCTGCTGACCGACGCCGCGACGGCCAGCCTCGACGCCCCCCGCACCCCCGCGGCCCTGCGCGACGCCAGCGACGCCGACGACGCGCACCGCTGGCGCGTGGAGAGCGACCTGACGCGCGCGCTGGCGGCCGCGCTGCCCGAGTCCGACGGCGAGGGGCTGGCGCGGGTGGCCGACGCGGCCCGCCGCGCGCAGCTGGCGCGGCGGTTCCACAACGACGCCGTCGTGCAGACGCGCCGGTTGCGGGGCAAGCGGATCGTGCGCTGGGCGCGGCTGGCCGGGCGGGCCCGGGTGCCGGAAACCGCGGACTTCCTCGACGACCCGCGCCCCGAGGAGGGGCCGTAGGATGACGCCCGCCTGAACTCCGTCCGAACGATCGCGAGGCACGCCGCAGTGAGCACCCAGACCCCCAGCACCGGCCCCGTCGTCGGGACCAGCCGCGTCAAGCGCGGGATGGCCGAGATGCTCAAGGGGGGCGTCATCATGGACGTCGTCACCGCCGAGCAGGCGAAGATCGCCGCCGACGCCGGTGCCGTCGCGGTGATGGCCCTCGAACGGGTCCCGGCCGACATCCGCGCCGAGGGCGGGGTCTCGCGCATGTCGGACCCGGACATGATCGAGCAGATCATCGACGCCGTCTCGATCCCGGTGATGGCCAAGGCCCGCATCGGCCACTTCGTCGAGGCGCAGGTGCTGCAGTCCCTCGGCGTCGACTACATCGACGAGTCCGAGGTCCTCACCCCGGCCGACTACACCCACCACATCGACAAGCACTCCTTCACCGTCCCCTTCGTCTGCGGGGCCACCAACCTCGGGGAGGCGCTGCGCCGCATCACCGAGGGCGCGGCCATGATCCGCTCCAAGGGCGAGGCCGGCACCGGCGACGTCTCCAACGCCGTCACGCACATGCGGACCCTGCGCTCGGAGATCAACCGCCTGCGCTCGATGCACCCCGACGAGGTGTACGTCGCGGCCAAGGAGATGGGCGCGCCGTACGACCTCGTCAAGGAGGTCGCCGAGACCGGCGAGCTGCCCGTGGTGCTGTTCACCGCCGGCGGGATCGCGACCCCGGCCGACGCGGCGATGATGATGCAGATGGGCGCCCAGGGCGTGTTCGTGGGCTCGGGCATCTTCAAGTCCGGCAACCCCGTCCAGCGGGCCGAGGCCATCGTCAAGGCCACCACGTTCTTCGACGACCCCGACACGGTGGCCAAGGTCTCCCGCGGACTGGGCGAGGCCATGGTCGGCCTGAACGTCGAGGCGATCCCCGAGCCGCACCGGCTGGCCACCCGCGGCTGGTGAGCGACCCCCTGGCCGACCGGCTGGGACCCGAGTGGGGTCACGGCCCCGACGGGGTCCGCACGCGCAGCGCGTCCCGCGTCGTCGTCCTCGACGGCGCCGGGCGCGTCCTGCTGCTGCGCGGCAGCGACCCGGCGACGCCGGGGACCGACTGGTGGTTCACCGTCGGCGGCGGCCGGGAGCCGGGGGAGTCCGCGCGCGCGGCGGCGGCCCGGGAGCTGCGCGAGGAGACCGGGCTGGCCGTCGACCCCGCCGTGCTCGACGGCCCGGTGTGGTCGCGGACGGCGGAGTTCGCCTTCCTCGGCGCCCGCTGCCGCCAGCACGAGGAGTTCTTCGTGCACCGGGTGGCCGAGGGCTTCGAGGCGGACCGGGCGGGGTGGACCGACCTGGAGCGGGCGTCGGTGACGCAGGTGCGCTGGTGGGACCCGGCCGAGCTGGGCGCCTCGGGCGTCGCGTTCTACCCCGTGGACCTGCCGCGCCTGGTGGCCGCGCTGCCCGCCGCGTGGACGGGTGAGCCCCTCGTCGTGGACTGAGCGCGGCTGCCCCTACGCTGCCCCGGTGTCCAGCACCCCCACCGTCGGTGTCCTCGCCCTGCAGGGCGACGTCCGCGAGCACGTCGCCGCCCTCGAGGCCGGCGGGGCGCGCGCGACGACCGTGCGCCGGCCCGCCGAGCTGGCGGAGGTCGACGGGCTGGTGCTGCCCGGTGGGGAGTCCACCACCATCGACCGGCTGCTGCGGGTCTTCGAGCTGCGCGAGCCGCTGCGCGAGCGCATCGCGCAGGGGCTGCCCGTCTACGGCTCGTGCGCGGGCATGATCCTGCTGGCCGACCGGCTGCTCGACGGCGGCAAGGACCAGCAGACCCTCGGCGGGCTCGACATCACGGTGCGGCGCAACGCCTTCGGTCGCCAGGTCGACTCCTGGGAGGAGGACCTGCCGCTGGCCGGGATCACCGACGGCGGCCCCGACGTGGACGCGGTGTTCATCCGGGCCCCGTGGGTCGAGGAGGCCGGGCCCGAGGTGGAGGTGGTCGGCCGGCTGAGCGCGGACGCGGCGGGTGGGCGGGCCGCGGGTAGGATCGTGGCCGTGCGGCAGGGCGCTCTGCTGGCCACGTCGTTCCACCCGGAGATCACCGGGGACGACCGGGTGCACCGCCACTTCGTGGCGATGGTGCGGCAGCGCCTCTGACCCGCACACCGGTTTCTCGGCGGTGAAGCACCACCAGCGAGCAGTTCCAGCCAGGCGGAGGGAAGCACATGTCCGGCCACTCCAAGTGGGCGACGACCAAGCACAAGAAGGCCGTCGTCGACGCCAAGCGCGCGAAGAGCTTCGCTCGGCTCATCAAGAACATCGAGGTCGCGGCCCGCACGGGCGGCGGCGACCCCGCCGGCAACCCGACGCTCTACGACGCCATCCAGAAGGCGAAGAAGACCTCGGTGCCGGCCGACAACATCGACCGCGCCGTCAAGCGCGGCTCCGGCGCGGAGGCCGGGGGCGCCGACTGGCAGACCATCACGTACGAGGGCTACGGCCCCAACGGCGTGGCGCTGCTCGTGGAGTGCCTGACCGACAACAAGAACCGGGCCGCCATGGAGGTCCGCACCGCGATGACGCGCAACGGCGGCTCGCTCGCCGACCCGGGCTCGGTCGCCTACATGTTCTCCCGCAAGGGTGTCGTCGTCGTCGGCAAGGAGGGCACCTCCCTCACCGAGGACGACGTCCTGGCCGCCGTGCTGGAGGCCGGCGCCGAGGAGGTCACCGACCAGGGCGACACCTTCGAGGTCGTCAGCGAGGCCACCGACCTCGCCGCGGTCCGCGACGCCCTCAAGGAGGCCGGCATCGAGTACGACTCGGCCGACAACAGCTTCCTGCCCAGCGTCCAGGTGCCGCTGGACGCCGAGGGCGCGGCGAAGGTGTTCAAGCTCATCGACGCCCTCGACGACTGCGACGACGTCCAGAACGTCTACGCCAACTACGACGTGTCCGACGACGTGCTCGCGGCCCTCGAGGACGCCTGACACCCCGCGGCACGACACCCGGCAGCCCCCGCGACCGCTCCGTGCGATCGTGGGGGCTGTGCGCGTCCTAGCGGTCGACCCAGGGCTGACCCGGTGCGGGATCGGGGTGGTCGACGCCGTCCGCACCGGCCGCCGGGCCCTGATGGTGGGGGTCGGGGTCGTGCGCACCCCGGCCGAGGACCCCGTCGAGGCGCGGCTGCTGGCCATCAGCGAGGGCCTGGAGACGTGGCTGGACGAGCACCGGCCCGACGTCGTCGCCGTCGAGCGGGTCTTCGCCCAGGCCAACGTCCGCTCGGTCATGGGCACTGCGCAGGCCGCGGGGCTCGTGCTCGTCGCCGCGGCCCGGCGCGGGCTGCCCGTGGCCATGCACACCCCCAGCGAGGTCAAGGCCGCCGTCACCGGCGACGGCCGGGCCGGCAAGGAGCAGGTGACCGCCATGGTCACCCGCATCCTCGGGCTGGACACCCCGCCCCGGCCCGCCGACGCCGCCGACGCCCTGGCCCTGGCCCTGTGCCACCTGTGGCGGGGCGGGGCGACCTCCCGGCTGGAGGCCGCCGCGCACTCCGCGCTCGTGACGGGCCGGCGCAACGCCTACGCCGAGGCCGAGGCTCAGGCCCGGTCGGCGGGGGTCAACCGCTCGCGCAGGAACGCCGTCGTGCGCTCCCAGGCCAGCTCGGCCGACTCCCGGCGGTAGCTGGGCCGCTCGTCGTTGTAGAAGGCGTGCGGGGCGGGGTACTCGTGCAGGGTGACCTCCACGCCCGCCTGCTCCCGGATCCGCTCGGCCGTCGCGCGCACGTCGTCGAGCGGGACGGAGCCGTCCTGCTCGCCGTAGTGGCCCAGCACCGCCGCCCGGACGCCGGAGTAGTCGGTGTCCAGCGCGGGCAGGCCGTACCAGGGCACCGCCGCCCCGATCCGGTCCCCCTGCTGGGCGGCCAGCCGCAGCACGAACGCGCCGCCCATGCAGAAGCCGACGGCGCCCACGGTGGCCGAGGTGACCTCGGGGCGCTGGAGCAGGTAGGTCACGGCCCCGGCGAGGTCGTGGGCCGCGCGGTCGACGGGCAGGCTCACGAGGAGCTCCTTCGCCTCGGCCGCGTCGTGGGTCGTGCGCCCGCCGTACAGGTCGGGGGCCAGGGCCACGAAGCCCTCGGCGGCGAACCGGTCGACGACGTCGACGACGTGGTCGGTCAGGCCCCACCACTCCTGGATGACGATGACCCCCGGGCCGCTGCCGGACTCGGGGACGCGCAGGTAGCCGTGCGCGTGCCCGGACTCGGTGGCGCTGTCGAAGGTGACGTTCTGGCGGGGGTTCTCGGTGTCTGCGTGGCTCACGGCAGCACTCTGCCCCCACGTCGCCGACGGCGCGCCTGAGGGGTCGTGTCGGCGGGGGCGTCTAGCCTCTCGTACACGTGTTCGTCCGGGTGGGTCGGAGGTTGCTGTCGTGATCGCGTCGGTGCGCGGGCGGGTGCTCGCGGTGCGGCTGGACTCGGCCGTCGTCGAGGTGGGGGGCGTGGGCATGCTCGTCCTGGCCGCCCCGGCGACCCTGGCCGGGCTGCGCGTGGGGGAGGAGGCGCTGCTGCACACCACGCTGGTCGTGCGCGAGGACTCCCTGACGCTTTTCGGCTTCGCCGACGCCGACGAGAAGGAGGTCTTCGAGGTGGTCCAGACCGCCTCCGGGGTCGGTCCCCGCATGGCGCTGGCGATGCTGGCCGTGCACCGCCCCGACGGCATCCGCGCGGCCGTGGCCGCCGAGGACCACGCCGCGCTCGTGCGGGTCCCCGGCATCGGCAAGAAGACCGCCCAGCGCATCTGCCTGGAGCTGGGGGACCGGCTGGGCCCGCCCTCGGGCGCCGCGCCCGCGGCGGCGGCCCCCGGCGGGGACTCGCCCAAGGACCAGGTCGTCGAGGCCCTCGTGGGCCTGGGCTACCCCCTCAAGCACGCCGGGGACGTCGTGGACGTCGTGCTGGCCGGCGGTCCCGACGACGGGGCCGCCGACGCCGACGTCGCGGGCACGCTGCGGGCGGCCCTGCGCCACCTGTCGGGCCGAGCGTGAGCGAGCGGCTGGTGACCACCGGGGCCGACGACCGCGAGCGCGCGGCGGAGTCCGCGCTGCGCCCGCACGGCCTGGACGAGTTCGTCGGGCAGCAGGTCGTGCGCGAGCAGCTCTCGCTCGTCCTGGACGCCGCCAAGGTGCGCGGCGCCCCCAGCGACCACGTGCTGTTCTCCGGCCCGCCCGGACTGGGCAAGACGACGCTGGCGATGATCGTGGCCTCGGAGATGGGCGCGCCGCTGCGGCAGTCCAGCGGCCCGGCCATCCAGCACGCGGGGGACCTCGCCGCCGTCCTGAGCTCCCTGGACGAGGGGGAGGTCCTGTTCCTCGACGAGATCCACCGCATGGCCCGGCCGGCGGAGGAGATGCTCTACATCGCCATGGAGGACTTCCGGGTCGACGTCGTCGTGGGCAAGGGGCCGGGGGCGACGGCCATCCCGCTGGAGCTGCCGAAGTTCACCCTCGTCGGGGCGACGACGCGGGCCGGTCTGCTGCCGGCGCCGCTGCGCGACCGGTTCGGCTTCACCGGCTACCTGGACTTCTACTCGACCGAGGAGCTGGTGAAGGTGCTGCGCCGCAGCGCTTCCCTGCTGGGGGTGCAGCTGACGGCCGAGGGGGCCGCCGAGATCGGCAGCCGGTCGCGGGGGACGCCGCGCATCGCCAACCGGCTGCTGCGCCGGGTCCGCGACTGGGCGCAGGTGCGCGGGTCGGGGATCGTGGACCGGGCCGCGGCCCGCGCCGCGCTGGAGGTCTACGAGGTCGACGAGCGGGGCCTGGACCGCCTCGACCGCGCGGTGCTCGACGCGCTGTGCCGCCGCTTCGGCGGGGGCCCGGTGGGGCTGTCGACGCTCGCGGTGGTCGTGGGGGAGGAGGCCGAGACGGTGGAGACCGTGGCCGAGCCGTTCCTCGTGCGCGAGGGGCTGCTGGGGCGGACCCCGCGCGGGCGCATCGCGCTGCCCGACACGTGGGCGCACCTGGGACTGACCCCGCCGCGGGACGCGCCGGCGGGCGCGGCGTGGCAGCTCGCCCTCGACGAGGCGGAGCCGCAGGGGGACGCGGGGGCGTGAGGCCCGCCTAGACTGCCCGCTTCGAGCCGGTCCCGGCGCGAGCCCCCGGCGGAACCCGGCGGGGCGCGTCCGCGTTGGTCGGCCGAGCCGGCACAGGGCCGGCACAGGCACCGGTGAGCCGTCGATCCCGCCGGTGCGGAGAGGGTTCGTCGTGGGTGGTAGCAGCAGCTCGTTGTTCTTCCTGCTGATCATGGCCGCCTTGCTGGTGTTCATGTTCAGCCGGACGCGCAAGCAGCAGAAGGCCCAGCAGGAGATGCGCAACAGCATCGCGCCGGGCGCGGAGGTCATGACGACGTCCGGGATGTTCGGCCGGGTGGTCGAGACGTCGGCGGAGGAGATCGTCATCGAGATCGCCCCGGGCCTGCGCACGCGCTGGACCCCGCGCGCCGTCGCGCGCGTCGTCACCCCGGGGACCGGGGTGACCTCCTCGGAGCAGGTGCCCGACTCCCTCGAGGGGCTCGACCTGACCAAGCGGGACCGGGACACGCCGGGCGACGACGCCGCCGGCGGTGCGTCACGTGCACAGTGACTACTGGTAAGACAGCAGTCGTCCACGAGCAGTGACAAACTTGTGCTGACCGGGTGACGTTCCGTCACCCGGTCAGCCCCTGTCCCGAGGTATCGAGTGTCCAACGACCGGCCCACCGGGCCCCCGCGCGTGCGCCGTGGCGCACCCATCCGCCGACCCCACCCCGGCCGCACCCTGGTGGCCCTGGTGCTCGTCGTCGTCGCCGTCTTCGCGGCGGTGGGGGCAGGATCGATCTGGAGCGACGCCAGGTGGTCCCCGGGCCTGGCGCTCGACCTCGAGGGCGGGACGCAGGTCGTCCTGACCCCCCGCTCGCTGTCCGGCCAGCAGGTCCCCACCGAGCAGGTGCAGCGCGCCGCCGACATCATCCGCCAGCGCGTCGACGCCACGGGGCTGTCCGAGACCGAGGTGCAGGTCCAGGGCGGGCAGAACATCTCGGTGTCCATCCCGGGCGCCGCCACCCGTGAGCAGCTCGACCTCATCTCCCAGTCGGCGCAGCTGCGGATGCGCGTCGTGCTCTACGACGAGCCCGTCGCCCCGGCCGCGGCCCCGACCGAGGGGTCCACCGCGGCGCCCACCGAGACCGCGGCCCCCACCGACACCGCGACCCCCACCGACCCCGCGGCGCCCACCGGCAGCGCGACGCCGGGCGACGCCGCGAGCGCCAGCCCGACGCAGAGCTCGGACGGCGCGGCGGCCCCCGCGGCCCTGCAGGCGGCCACGACGGCCCCCGCCGACCCGGCCGCCCCGGCCCCGGCCGACCCCGCCGCCCCGGCCGCCACGAGCACCCCGCCGTCGCTGGCCGACATCGCCACGCCCACGCCCACCGGCCCGGCCCAGCCGACCGGCACCCCCAGCCCCGCGCCGACCGACGCCAGCGACCAGGCCTGGCTGAACGACCCGCAGCTGGTGACGCTCTTCCAGAACCTCGACTGCGCCGACCCCACCCAGCGCCAGGGCGGCGTCGTCGACGACCCGACCCGGCCCCTGGTCACCTGCAGCCAGGACGGCACGTACAAGTACGTCCTGGGCCCGGCCGAGCTGGAGGGCACCCAGCTGGTCAGCGCCACCTCGGCGCAGGCCACCAACAGCCAGGGCTTCACCACGGGCTCGTGGGTCGTGCGGCTGAAGTTCAACTCCGCCGGCGCCGAGGCGTTCTCGGCGCTCACGACCCGCATCTCCACCCTGGAGGCCCCCCGCAACCAGTTCGCGGCGGTCCTGGACGGGCTCGTCATCACCGCGCCGAGCGTCGACCAGCGCTTCGGGGCCGACGTCGACATCGAGGGCAGCTTCACCCAGGAGTCCTCCGAGGCCCTGGCCCAGCAGCTGCAGTTCGGCGCGCTGCCGGTCTCCTTCGTCGTCCAGACCCAAGACCAGGTCTCGGCCACCCTGGGCTCGGACCAGCTCCGCAACGGCCTCATCGCCGGGCTCGTCGGGCTCGTCCTCGTCGTGGCGTACTCGCTCGTGCAGTACCGCGCCCTGGGGCTGGTGACCATCGGCAGCCTCGTGCTGGCCGCGGCGCTGAACTACGGCGTCCTGCTGCTGCTGAGCTGGCTGCAGGGCTTCCGGCTCAGCCTCGCCGGGGTCGCCGGCCTCATCGTCGCCATCGGCGTCACGGCCGACTCCTTCATCCTCTTCTTCGAGCGCGTGCGCGACGAGATCCGCGACGGGCGCATCCTGTCCTCGGCCGTCGAGGCCGGCTGGCACCGCGCCCGGCGCACCATCCTCGTCTCCGACGCCGTCAGCCTGCTGTCGGCCGTCGTGCTCTACGTCCTCGCGGTCGGCAACGTGCGCGGGTTCGCCTACACCCTGGGGATCACGACGATCATCGACGTCCTCGTCGTCGTGCTCTTCACCCACCCCGTCGTCGCCCTGCTGGCCAGGACGAAGTTCTTCGGCGGCGGGCACAAGCTGTCCGGCTTCGACCCCGAGCACCTCGGCTCGGTCGTGGCCCGGCACGCGCTGCACCACGGCGAGCACCGGCCCACGGTCGCCGAACGGCGCCGGGCCGAGCGCGAGGCCGCCCGCCAGGAGGCGCGCAGCGGCGCCGGGAGCGGTCAGACCAGCGGGGACGACGAGAACGGGACCGATTCCTGATGGGCATGGCGCAACTGGGCAACCGGCTCTACACCGGTGAGTCCTCCTTCGACTTCGTCGGGCGCAGGAAGCTGTGGTTCCTCATCGCCGCGGCCCTCGTGCTGGTCTCCGCGGTGCTGCTGTGGAAGCCGGGCCTGACGTACGGCATCGAGTTCGAGGGCGGCGCGGAGTTCCGCGTCAGCGGGTCGACCGACCTGGAGGCCGCGCGGCAGGCCGTGGAGGCCGTGCTGCCGGACACGGTGCCGACCGTCACCACGGCCGGCGACGGCGTGCGCGTGCAGACGGAGAACCTCACCACGGCCCAGCTCGACGACATCAAGGGCGAGCTCGCGCAGCGGCTCGACGTCGACCCCGCCGAGGTGACCTCCTCGAGCATCGGGCCCAGCTGGGGCGCCGACGTGACGAACAAGGCCCTCACCGGCCTGGTCGCCTTCCTCGTCATCGTCTCCATCGTCATGGCGGTCTACTTCCGGGCCTGGACGATGGCGGTGGCCTCCCTCGTCGCGCTGTTCCACGACCTCGTCATCACCGCCGGCGTCTACGCGCTGGTCGGGTTCGAGGTCACCCCCGCGTCGGTCATCGGGTTCCTGACGATCCTCGGCTACTCCCTCTACGACACCGTCGTGGTGTTCGACAAGGTGCGCGAGAACACCGAGGAGGCGTTCCTCCAGCGCGACCGGACCTTCGGCGAGGCCGCCAACCACGCCGTCAACCAGACCGTCGTGCGGTCGGTGAACACGACCGTCGTGGCCCTGCTGCCCGTCGCGGCCATCCTGTTCATCGGGGACCTGCTGCTGGGCGCCGGGACCCTGCGCGACATCAGCCTGGCGCTGTTCGTCGGGATGCTCGTGGGGGCCTACTCCTCGATCTTCGTGGCGACGCCGCTGCTGGTCGTCCTGCGCGGGCGCGAGGCGCGGGTCCGCCAGCTCGACCGGGACGTGCGCGACGGGGTCCGCCCCGCCGCGCCGGCGGCCGCCGAGTGAACGTCGGCGTCGACCTGCCCGACGCCGACGGGGTCGCCGCGGCGGTCGCCACGGGGTTCCGCGACGTCCCCGACTTCCCCCGGCCCGGCGTGCTGTTCAAGGACATGACGCCGCTGCTGGCCGACCCGGTGGCCTTCGGCCGCGTCACGGCGGCCCTGGCCGGTCTCGCGCGGGACCTGGAGGCCGGTGCGGTCGCCGGGATCGAGGCGCGGGGGTTCATGCTCGCCGCGCCCGCCGCCGAGCGCGCCGGGCTGGCCTTCTGGCCGGTGCGCAAGGCCGGCAAGCTGCCGCCGCCGGTGCTGCGCCGCGACTACGACCTGGAGTACGGCACCGCCGCCCTGGAGCTGGCCACCTCGGTGGTCCGCCCGGGTGAGCGGGTCCTGCTCGTCGACGACGTCCTGGCCACCGGCGGCACCGCGCGGGCGGCCTGCGAGCTGCTGGAGGAGGCCGGGGCGCAGGTCGCCGCGGTCGTCGTCCTGCTCGAGCTGGGGTCCCTGGGCGGCCGCCCGCAGCTGGGGGACCGGCCCCTGGTGGCGCTGCGCACGCTGCCCTGAGGGGCCGGCCCGGGCGGGCGTGTCACGCCGGCGCGGCGGCCGACCTAGACTGGACGTCCGGACGACACGGAGGCAGCGCCATGGCAGACGGCACGGACACCCAGGCCTCGCAGGCGCCCGCCCCGGCCGAGCCGGCGCGCCCGGCCCCGCAGGGCGCCATCGTCCCGGCCCCGCAACCGCTCCCGCGCCCGGCCACCGCCGCCCGCCCGGGCCCGGACCGCCGCCGCACCCCGGAGGCGTACACCGGCCCGGTCACCGCCGGGCGCATGCTCTCGCGGCTGGCCCGCTTCGGCCAGCACCGCCAGCAGAGCGTCTCCCCGGTCCTGGAGCCCCTGCTGCGCACCGTGCGCACCACGCACCCCAAGGCCGACCTGTCGGTCGTGGAGAAGGCCTTCGAGCGGGCCGAGCGGGCCCACGACGGCCAGCGGCGCAAGAGCGGCGACCCGTACATCACCCACCCCGTCGCCGTCGCGACGATCCTGGCCGAGCTGGGGATGACGCCCTCGACGCTGGCCGCGGCGCTGCTGCACGACACCGTCGAGGACACCGACTACACCCTCGACACCCTGCGCGCCGACTTCGGCGACGAGATCGCCCTGCTCGTCGACGGCGTCACCAAGCTCGACAAGGTCACCTACGGGGACGCGGCGCAGGCCGAGACGGTCCGCAAGATGATCGTGGCGATGGCCAAGGACATCCGCGTCCTGGTCATCAAGCTCGCCGACCGGCTGCACAACGCCCGCACCTGGCGGTACGTCTCGGCCAGCTCGGCGGAGAAGAAGGCCCGCGAGACCCTGGAGATCTACGCCCCGCTGGCCCACCGGCTGGGCATGAACACCATCAAGTGGGAGCTGGAGGACCTGTCCTTCGCGACGGTCTACCCCAAGGTCTTCGACGAGATCGTCCGGCTCGTCGCCGACCGCGCCCCGGCCCGCGAGGAGTACCTGCAGGGGGTCCGCAACCAGATCGAGGACGACCTCAAGAGCGCACGGGTCAAGGCGACCGTCACGGGCCGGCCCAAGCACTACTACTCGATCTACCAGAAGATGATCGTGCGCGGCCGCGACTTCGCGGAGATCTACGACCTCGTCGGGGTGCGCGTCCTGGTGGACTCGGTCCGCGACTGCTACGCCGTCCTCGGTGCGCTGCACGCGCGCTGGAACCCGGTCCCGGGCCGGTTCAAGGACTACATCGCGATGCCCAAGTTCAACATGTACCAGTCGCTGCACACGACGGTCATCGGGCCCGAGGGCAAGCCCGTCGAGATCCAGATCCGCACCTACAACATGCACCAGCGCGCCGAGTACGGCGTCGCGGCGCACTGGAAGTACAAGGACGACCCCAACGCCGTCAGCGCCGGGACGCGCCCGCAGACCGAGATGGACTGGCTGAAGTCCGTCGTGGACTGGCAGCGGGAGTCGGCCACGGGCGACTTCCTCGACGACCTGCGCTGGGAGATCGGGTCCAACCAGGTCTTCGTCTTCACGCCCAAGGGCGACGTCCAGCAGCTCCCCGCCGGCTCGACGCCCGTCGACTTCGCCTACGCCGTCCACACCGAGGTCGGGCACCGCACGATGGGGGCCCGCGTCAACGGCCGCCTCGTCCCGCTGGACTCCGCCCTCGACAACGGCGACCTGGTCGAGGTCTTCACCTCCAAGGCCGACGGGGCCGGTCCCAGCCGCGACTGGCTGAACTTCGTCAAGAGCCCGCGGGCGCGCAACAAGATCAAGCAGCACTTCTCGAAGGAACGCCGCGAGGAGGCGATCGAGGAGGGCAAGGACGAGATCGCCCGCGCGATGCGCAAGCAGCACCTGCCGCTGCAGCGGCTGCTGTCGCACGACTCCCTGCTGGTCGTGGCCCGCGAGCTGAACCACCCCGACGTGTCCGCGCTGTACGCGGCGGTGGGGGAGCGGCACGTCTCGGCGCAGCACGTCGTCGACAAGCTCATCGCCGCCGTCGGCGGGGAGGCCGCGGTCGAGGAGGACCTCGCCGAGGCCACCACGCCCGGCCGGACCCGCCCCTCGCGCAGCAGCGGCGAGGCCGGTGTCGTCGTGGCCGGCGCCGACGACGTGTGGGTCAAGCTCGCCCGCTGCTGCACGCCCGTGCCGAACGACCCCATCGTGGGTTTCGTGACGCGCGGGGCGGGTGTCTCGGTGCACCGCGACGACTGCGAGAACGTCGAGCGGCTGCGCCAGGAACCCGAGCGCATCGTCGACGTGCAGTGGTCCTCGGCGATGCCGACCGGCCAGACCCGCCTGTTCCTGGTGCAGATCCAGGTCGAGGCGCTCGACCGGGCGCGGCTGCTCTCGGACGTGACGCGGGTCCTGTCGGACAACCACGTGAACATCCTCTCCGCGACCGTCAGCACCAGCCGGGACCGGGTGGCCCTGTCGAAGTTCTCCTTCGAGATGGCCGAACCGAACCACCTCAACCAGGTGCTCGGGGCGGTGCGCCGGGTCGACGGCGTGTTCGACGCCTACCGCGTCACGGCGTCGCGGCCGCAGAAGACCTGACCGCTCCCGGGGCCGGCGCCCCGGCCGCCACGTCGCGCAGGCTGCGGGCGGGGGTCGTCACCCGCAGCGGCCCGACGACGACCACGTCGGCCGCGGGCGGCCGGGCCCGCCCGAAGACGACCCGGACCGGGCCGTCGGCCCCGGGCCGGGGCAGGCGCCGGCACGCGACCCGCACCTCGGCGGGAGCCGGCAGCGGCGGGCCGGCGTGCACCCACAGCGCGGCCTCGGCCAGGACGACCACCCCGGCGGGCAGGAGCAGGCCCAGCGCCCGCGCGCGCACGTGCGCGTCCACCTCGACGTCCGCGGCGACCACGACGTCACCGACGACCCGCACCACCGTCCCGGACCGCACGTCCCGTTCGAGCTGGCCGCGGGGACCGGCGCGCCAGGGGGCCGAGGGGTCGGGGTCCAGGCCCCGGGTCAGGACGGAGGTCAGCCACGGGGTGTCCACTGCCGCAGTCCAGCAGCCGCCGCCCGCACGCACGAGCCCCCGTCCACGGGGTGTGGACGGGGGCTCGCGGGGGTGGCGCGGGGTCAGTGCGCGTCGCGCAGCGTGGCCTGGGCGGCGTCGAGCCAGGCCCGCCGCGCCCGCAGGGCCTCCTCGGCGCGGGCCAGTGCCCGGGCGTCACCCTTGGCGCGGGCCTTCTCCACGTCCGCCTCGAGGTCGCGGATCGCGCTCTCGAGCTGACCGGCCAGCCCGCCGGCGCGGGCCTTGGTCTCGGGGTTGCTGCGCGACCAGCGGGCCTGCTCGGCGTCGCGGACGGCCGTCTCGACCGCCCGCAGGCGGCCCTCGACGCGCCCGAGGTCGGCGCGCGGGACCTTGCCCGCCGCCTCCCAGCGGTCCTGGATGCTGCCCAGGGCCTTCTTGGCCGCGCCCAGGTCCTTGATCGGCAGCAGCGCCTCGGCCTCGGCGAGCAGCTGCTCCTTGACGACGAGGTTGTCGCGGAACTCCTCGTCCACGGCGTCGTTGGCGGCCGTGCGGGCGGCGAAGAAGACGTCCTGCGCGGCGCGGAAGCGGTCCCACAGCGCGTCGTCGTCCTTGCGGCCCAGCCGGCCCGCGGCCTTCCAGCGGTCCATCAGGGCCCGGTAGGCGTTGGTGGTGCCCCGCCAGTCCGTCGAGCTCGACAGGGCCTCGGCCTCGGCGACGAGCGTCTCCTTCTCGCTGCGGATGGTGTTCCGCTGCTCCCCGAGGGCGGCGAAGTGGTGGCGGCGCATCTTGTCGAAGGCGCTGCGCGCGTGGCTGAAGCGCTTCCACAGCTCGTCCTCGGAGCGCTTGTCCAGGCGGCCCTCGCGCTGGGCGGCCTTCCACTGCTCGAACAGCTCCCGCAGCCGCTCACCCGCGGCGCGCCACTGGACCTTCTCGGGGTCCTGGGCGGCGACGGCCTCGGCCTCCTCCACGATGGCCAGCCGCGCGGTGCGCAGCTGCTCGCGGTGCGCCGCGCGGGCCCGGTCGGCGGCGGCGCGGGCCTCGTCGGCCACCGTCGCCAGCGCCTCCACGCGGGCCGCCAGGTGGTCCAGGTCGCCCACGGCGCGGGTCTCGGCCAGGGCCGTGCGCAGCGCGCTCACCCCGGAGACGATGTCCTTGCCGGCCAGCTCGGTGCTGCGCAGCCGCTGCTCGAAGAGGTCGACCTGGGCGACGACCTCCTCGTACTTGCGCACGAAGTAGGCGATCGCCTCCTCGGGGGTCGCGTCGGGGTAGGCGCCCACCTCGTGCTCACCGTCGGCGCGGCGCACCCACACGGTGCCGTTCTCGTCGACCCGGCCGAAGGCGGCCGCGGCCTCGCGGTCCACGTTCGTCGTGTGCCCGACCTCGGCCACCGGCTCGGCGGCGGGCGCGGCGACCGGGGGCACCGGCGCGGGGCGGGGAGCCGGGCGCACCGCTCCCGGGCCCGGCGTGGGGCCCGGCGTGGGGCGGGGCCCCGGCGACGGCACGGGGGCCCCGCCCTGCGCGGGAGCCGGGTCGGGAGCCGGTTCGCCGGACTCACCGGGCGCCGCGTCCACCGGTTCGGGGACCCCGGGGGCCTCCGGGACGCCCACGGCGTCCTGGGTGTCCACGCCGTCCGGCGCGGCGTCCGGCGCGGCGTCCTGCGCGCTGTCCTGCACGGCGTCCTGCGCGGTCTCCTGCGGGGTCGCGTCCGCGGCGGGGGTGGGGGTCTCGGAGGTGTCCGGCACGTCCTGGGCGGACGCCGGCTCCTGGGGCTGCTCGGTCACCTGCCTCATCCTAGGTCCCCGTGCCCCGGACGGCGCAGACCGTGACCACCGGTGCCGTCCCCGTCGCCGGTGGTCACCGCTGGGCACCGCCGCGGCCGGGGCGTCACTAGGGTGTCGGCCGTGATCGTCGAGACCGTCGTGGCGTCCGCCTTCGGGACCAACTGCCACGTCGTCGCCCCACAGGCCGGTGCCGAGTGCGTCGTGGTCGACCCCGGCGTCGGCGTGGTCGACGCGCTGGCCGACACCCTGCGCCGGTACCGCCTCAAACCCGTCGCCGTCCTCCTGACGCACGGGCACCTGGACCACACGTACTCGGTGACACCGGTCTGCGGGGCCCACGGCGTCGCGGCCACGGTCCACGCCGCCGACGCCCACCGGCTGCGCGACCCCCTGGCCGGTCTGGGGGGCCCGCTGCGGGCCGCGCTGGAGGCGACCACCGGCCCGGTCCGCTGGCGCGAGCCCGAGCAGGTCGTGACCGTCGAGCACGGCACCCGTACGACCCTGGGCGGGCTGGACGTGAGCGTCGCGCACGCCCCCGGGCACACCGAGGGGTCGGTGCTGTTCTCCGTCGACCGCGGCGGCGACCCGGACCTGCTGCTGTCCGGGGACGTGCTGTTCGCCGGCTCCATCGGGCGCACCGACCTGCCCGGCGGTTCCCACGAGGCGATGCTGACGAGCCTGCGGACCCGGGTCCTGCCGCTGGACGACGCGACCGAGGTGCTGCCCGGGCACGGGCCCGCCACGACGATCGGGCGCGAACGCCGCACCAACCCGCACCTGCTGGCGCTGCGGGGCTGACTGGTCCACGACCTCCAGCCCCAGGTGGGCGGCCAGCGCGGGCGCCAGCCGGCTCAGCTGCAGGCCGCTGATCGTCGTGCCCCGCAGGTCCCCCGGGCCCGAGAGCCCGTCGAGCTCGCTGGTGCTGACGTCCACGCCGCGGCAGACGGCCGCCGTCAGGTCCAGGTCGGCGGGGAACAGCTCGCCGTCGTGGGAGGACCCCTCCCGTGGGGGCCGGGTCGCCAGGAGCAGCTCGCCCTCGTCGGTGGGCGGGTCCGGCACCGCGGGGGCGGGCGCCTCCGGCGCGGGTCGCTCCGCCACGGTCGGCACCGTGCCGGTGGGCGCCGGCAGGAGCCGCGCGGTCCCGCTCGAGGACGGCCCGCCTCCTCCCGGCACCGGTGGAGCAACCGTCGCCGGCCGAAGCTTGACATCTAGAAATTGCTGTGCCGCAAGGTTTCCGGACACCGTGCGCGCCGCAGATTCACCCGTTGGGACCTGCTCGTGCACGTTCAGCCACCGCGGTCCGGAGCCGAAGCACTAGGGGACAGACCCGCAGCGCGGAAACGCCGCGACCCGCGGGCCCTCCCACCGAAAGGACGAGACGTGACCAACGTCGACGCCACCCTGAAGGCCTGCCTCGAGATCGACGGCGCCACCGCCGCGGCCCTGGTCGACTACGAGTCCGGCATGTCGCTCGGCCAGGCCGGTGGCGGCGCCATCGACCTCGACGTCGCCGCCGCCGGCAACACCGACGTCGTGCGCGCCAAGCTGCGCACCATGCAGCGCCTGGGCCTGAACGAGTCGATCGAGGACATCCTCATCACCCTCGGCACCCAGATCCACCTGATCCGCCTCATCCAGTCGCAGTCCGGCCAGGGCCTGTTCCTCTACCTGGTGCTCAAGAAGGACTCCTCGAACCTCGCCATGGCCCGTCGCCAGCTGACGATCCTCGAGCGCGACCTCAACATCTGAGACCCCGCACGACCGGCACCACCCGCACGACCAGCAGGACCCCCGGCGGTGGTCGCCCGGGCGCGCCGCGCCCGGACGACCGCCACCGCGTCCGACCCGCACCACCCCGACCCGCCCGGCGCGAGCGCCCCTGGAGACCCGTGCGCAGCGAACCCCGCAAGATCGTCGTCACCGGACCCTTCGGGGCGGGCAAGACGACCTTCGCCACCACCCTCACCGACGGCCTCGGCGGCGGCACGCTCGTCACCACCGAGACCGGGGTCAGCGACGAGACCGCGGCCCTGAAGACGTCCACGACCGTCGCCCTCGACCACACCAGCGTCGTCGTGCCCGCGGGCCCCGCCTCGGCCTGGCCCGACACCCCCGTCAACCTCTTCGGCACCCCGGGGCAGGAGCGGTTCTCCTTCATGTGGGACCTGCTGGCGCGCAACATGCACGCCTACCTCGTCCTCGTCGACGCCAGCCGCTCCGCCAGCATCGCCCAGGCCGCCGGCATCGTCAGCGCCTTCGCGCGCCTGGCGCCCGCCTGCCCGCGCCTGGTCGCCGTCAGCCGCTGGCCCGACCCCGCCGGCACCCGCGGGCAGCTGGCCCACCTGCTCGGCACCACCCCCTCGGCCCTCGTCGCCTGCGACCCCCGCGACCTCGGCCAGTGCACCGCCGTCCTGCGCCTGCTGCTCGACGGTGTCCACACGCTCGAGAGCCGGCGTGCGCAGGCCGCCACCGAGGGAGCGCACCCGTGATCGTCAAGCAGCACGCCCTGCGAGCCGGCGGCGCCCTGCGCCGCGACATCGACGGCGTCCGCCGGGTGCTGGTGGCCCGCACCGACGGCCTGGCCTTCCACGACGACGGCCCCGAGCGCGACCACGAGTCGGCCGCCGCCATCGTCGCCACCGTGCTGGGCGTGGCCCAGCGGGCCAGCGCCGACCACGCCCTCGGGCCGTTCGTGCAGACCACCGTCAAGGGCGCCGACGGCAGCCTCGTCGTCTACGGCATCGGCACCACCCACATCCTCGCCGTCGTCGCCGACCCCGGCGTCAACCTCGTCCTGCTGGACCGCCTCGCGCTGCGCCTGGTCGGCGAGCTCGCCGGGGCCGAGTCCGGCGCCGTCCCCGCCGCCCGCCCGCGCTCCTGACACCCCGGCCGCCGCGTTCCGTAGGATCGCCCGTGCGCAAGCCAGCGCACTGACGATCGAAGGGACTCCCCGTGCTCCGCACCCACGAGGCCGGCAGCCTGCGCGCCGGTCACGCCGGACAGACCGTGACGCTCACCGGGTGGGTGGCGCGTCGCCGGGACCACGGGGGCGTGGCGTTCCTGGACCTGCGCGACGCCTCCGGCGTCGTGCAGGTCGTCGCCCGCGACGAGATCCTCGACGCCGGCGGCGCGCACGACCTGCGCAACGAGTACTGCATCCGCATCACCGGCGACGTCCGGCTGCGCCCGGAGGGCAACGAGAACCCCTCCATCGCCACCGGTGCCGTCGAGGTCGACACGACCGCGCTGGAGGTCCTCTCCGAGGCCGCCCCGCTGCCGTTCCAGATCGACGACCACCTCACCGTCGGTGAGGAGGCGCGCCTGAAGTACCGCTACCTCGACCTGCGGCGCACCGGGCCCGCGCACGCCCTGAAGCTGCGCTCGGCGGCGAACAAGGCCGCCCGCGCCGTCCTGGAGCAGCACGACTTCGTCGAGGTCGAGACCCCGACGCTGACCCGCTCCACCCCCGAGGGCGCCCGCGACTTCCTCGTCCCGGCGCGCCTGGCGCCCGGCTCCTGGTACGCCCTGCCGCAGAGCCCACAGCTGTTCAAGCAGCTCCTCATGGTCGGCGGCCTGGAGCGCTACTACCAGATCGCCCGCTGCTACCGCGACGAGGACTTCCGCGCCGACCGGCAGCCGGAGTTCACCCAGCTCGACATCGAGATGAGCTTCGTCGAGCAGGACGACGTCATCGCCCTCGGCGAGCAGGTCGTCGCCGCCCTGTGGAAGCTCATCGGGCACGACGTCCAGCTGCCCCTGCCGCGCATGACGTACGAGGAGGCCATGCGCCGGTACGGGTCCGACAAGCCCGACCTGCGGTTCGGCATCGAGCTCGTCGAGTGCGCCGACTTCTTCGCCGACACGACGTTCCGGGTCTTCCAGGCGCCGTACGTCGGGGCCGTCGTCATGCCCGGCGGGGCCTCCCAGCCGCGCAAGACCCTCGACGCGTGGCAGGAGTGGGCCAAGCAGCGCGGCGCGCGCGGCCTGGCGTACATCCTCGTCGGCGAGGACGGGGAGCTGACCGGCCCCGTCGCGAAGAACCTGTCCGACACGGAGAAGGCGGGCATCGCCGCCCACGTCGGCGCGAACCCCGGCGACTGCATCTTCTTCGCCGCCGGGGCCGTGAACCCCTCCCGCGCGCTGCTGGGCGCGGCCCGCGGGGAGATCGCCCGCCGCACCGGCGCGATCGACGAGGGCGCCTGGTCGTTCCTGTGGGTCGTCGACGCGCCCATGTTCAAGTCCGCCGCCGAGGACGACGACGTGTCGATCGGCGGTGGGGCCTGGAACGCCGTGCACCACGCGTTCACCGCGCCCAAGCCCGAGCACCTGGGCACGTTCGACGTCGACCCCGGGGCGGCGCTGACCAACGCCTACGACATCGTCTGCAACGGCAACGAGATCGGTGGCGGCTCGATCCGCATCCACCGCCGCGACGTGCAGGAGCGCGTGTTCGCGGTCATGGGGATCTCCGAGGCCGACGCGCGGGAGAAGTTCGGGTTCCTGCTCGACGCCTTCTCCTTCGGCGCGCCGCCGCACGGCGGGATCGCCTTCGGCTGGGACCGCGTCGTCGCCCTGCTGGCGGGGGCCGACTCGATCCGCGAGGTCATCGCCTTCCCCAAGTCCGGCGGCGGCTACGACCCGCTGACGGCGGCGCCGGCGCCCATCACGGCCCAGCAGCGCAAGGAGGCCGGCGTGGACGCCCGGCCCGAGGAGGAGCCGCGAGCCTGATGCGGCTCGCCCTGGCCTGCGCCGCCGGGTTCGCCGCGCTCACCGTCCTCGTGGTGGTGGGCGAGGTCCCCGGCGACGGCGCGGTGTCCGCGGCCGCCGTGCGCGCCGCGCAGGCCGACCCGGGCCTGACGCGCGTCGCGCAGGTCGTGGAGGCCGTGACGCAGCCGGTGTGGGTGTACCTCGCCGGGTTCGTCGGCGTGGTGGCCGCCCACCGCGCGGGCCGTCGCCGGCGCGCCCGGGCGGCCCTGCTGGCCGGGGCCGTGGCGTCCGTGGCGTCCCCGGTGGTCAAGGCGCTCACCGACCGCCCCCGGCCCGCGCTGGAGGCCGGGCTGACCACGGCGAGCGGCGGGTCGTTCCCCTCCGGGCACGTCGTGGCCTCCACGACGGTCGTGCTCGTCGTGGCGGTGCTGCTGGTGCCGCGGGCCCGGCGCGGCGCCGTGCTCGCCGTGGGAGCCGTGGAGGTCGCGCTCGTCGCCGTCGACCGGGTCTGGCTCGGGGCGCACTGGCCCACCGACGTCCTGGGCGGCTGGCTGCTGGCCGGTGCGCTCGTCGGGGCCGCGGCCTGGTGGGCGGACCGCTCAGAGCGTGACGGTGACCGTCCGGGTGCGGCGCTCGGCGCCCACCGCGGCGGTGGGGGCGGAGCCGGGGGTCACCGGTAGGGCGGCGGGGGAGACGGCCGTGGTCCCGACGGTCCGGCGGTCGCCGGTGTCCACCGTCGTCGCGGCCCGGGCGCCGGTGGTCAGCCCCACGGTCGTGACCCCCGCGAGGAGGCCGGCGGCGAGGAGGCGGCGGTGCAGTCGCTGAGTCACGTCCCCACGGTGGCGGGTGCCCCTGTGCCGCTCGTGGGCCCTGCCTGTGCGGAGGGTTCGTCCCCGCGCGGCGGTGACCGGGTCCGGGACGCGCCGGAGCGGTGACCCCTGGGGGCCACCGCTCCTCGTCGTGCCGGGTCAGGAGGTCGGGCTCGCCGTGCCGCCCGTGGTGCCGGCCGTCAGGTCGTAGACCGTGACGCCCCCCACGGTCGCGGCCGTGAAGTTCTCCGCCACCCACGCCGCGATCCGGCGCGAGGCGTCGCTGCCGCCCGTGCTCGTCGAGGCCATCGAGGAACCGGCTAGGTAGTAGTGGATTTCCCCGTCGGCGACGTGCTGCTGGAACTGGGCCAGCGTCGGGGCGGGGTCGGTGCCGTTGAACCCGCCGATCGCCATGACCGGCTCCTGCGTCGCCAGCTGGTACCCGGCCGCGTTGTTCGACCCGGTCGTCGCCGCCACCCAGCGGTACCGGCCGACGTCCGCCTCCAGCAGGGCCTGCAGCTCGGCGCTGGGGGTCGTGGCGTTCAGCAGCCCGCTGGCTCCTCCGCCCCCGCCGGCGCGGGTCCCGCCGCCGAAACCCCCGAAGCCCCCGAAACCCCCCGTGGGCGCCTGCTGCGGGCTGCCGCCCCCCGGGGGCAGCTGACCCTGCGTGAACAGGCCGCTGAACGGGCCGCCCCCGCCGCCCGGGCCCCCGCGACCGCCGCCCAGGCCGAACCCGGAGGTGGAGCTCGGTCCGGCCGAGACGATGGCGCCGGTGTGGGCCGTCGAGGCCGTCTGGACCGAGTACGCGACCGGCCCGGCGAGCACCGCGAGCGCGGCGGCCACCGCACCGGCCTGCTGCAGCGAGCGCAGCAGCGGCCCGCGCACGAACCCGGCCGCGGCCAGCCCGGCGGTGCCCACGACCCCGGTGACGAGGACGACCCAGCGCAGCCACGGCAGGAAGTCGCCGCTGCGGCCGAGCAGCACGAACGACCACGCGGTGCTGAGGGCCACGACGCCCGCCAGGACCGGCAGGGCGGACCGCGCCGACCGGCGCCGCCACAGCTGCACCGAGCCCGTCGCCACGAGGGCCGCGACCGCCGGGGCCAGGGCCACGGAGTAGTAGGGGTGGATGATCCCGGACATGAAGCTGAAGGCGGCGGACGTGACGACGAGCCAGCCCGTCCAGGCCACGAGGGCGGCGCGGCCGACGTCGGTGCGCCCGGCCCGGCGGGTCAGGACGAACCCGGCCACGGCGAGCGCGAACGCCGCCGGCAGGAGCCAGGAGATGTTCCCGCCGAACTCGGCGTCGAACATCCGGCCCGGGCCCGTCTCGCCCCACCCGCCGGTGCCGCCCACGCTGCCCGTCTCGTCCCCCGTGAGCCGGCCGAACCCGTTGTAGCCGAACGTCAGTTCCAGGAAGGAGTTCTCCTGCGACCCGCCGACGTACGGGCGCCAGGAGTCGGGGACGAGCTCGACGACCGCGACCCACCAGCCGCCCGCGACGAGCAGCGTGCCTGCGGCGAGGAGCAGGTGCCGGACCCGCCGGCCCAGGCCGTGCGGGGCCGCCCACAGGTAGGCCAGCGCGAGGCCGGGCAGGACGAGGAACACCTGCAGCTGCTTGGTGAGGAACCCCAGGCCCAGGAAGACCCCGGCCCAGTACAGGAACCGGGCGCGCCCGGTGTCGACGGCCTTCAGCACGCCCCAGGTCGCCGCGACCACGAGCAGCACCAGCAGCGCGTCGGGGTTGTTGAACCGGAACATGAGGGTCGCCACGGGCGTCGTGGCGAGCAGGAACCCGGCGATGAGCCCGGCGGCGGGGGTGCTGCGGCGGCGGACCGTGGCGTGCAGCAGACCGACGGCGGCGACGCCCTCCAGCGCCTGCGGCACGAGGATCGACCACGACGACAACCCGAAGAGGCGGACCGACAGCCCCGTCACCCACAGCGCGGCCGGGGGTTTGTCGACGGTGATGGCGTTCGAGGCGTCGGAGGACCCGAAGAACCAGGCCTCCCACGACCGTGAACCGGCCTGGGCGGCGGCGGAGTAGAAGGGGTTCGCCCAGCCGGACCCCGAGAGCCCGACGAGGTACAGGACGGCGGTGAGGACGAGCAGCCCGTACAGGCAGGGCCGCACCCAGCGCGGGTCCTCCTCCCGGCCCCGCCACGCCGCCGTCGCGGCGCGGCGGAACCGGCCCAGCTCGGGAGCGGTGACGGTGCGGGCCCAGCTGCCGGAGGTGGTGCTCACGCCTCCTCCTGCGCGGCGTCCGCGGGCACCGCGGCCGGGGCGGCACCGGGCTGGTGGTGGCGGCGGTTGCGGAAGACCCACGAGCGCAGCAGCAGGAACCGCACGACCGTCGCCGCCAGGTTGGCGACGGTCAGCACGGCCAGTTCCAGCCCCCGGCCGGCGTCCGGCCGGCCCGAGTGCAGCGCCAGCAGGCTGCCGGAGGTGATGGCCCAGCCGAGCAGGAACACGAACAACCCCTGGGCCTGGTGCCGGGCCACGCCGTCGGAGCCGCGGACGCCGAAGGTCAGCCGCCGGTTCAGGGCCGTGTTCCCCACGGCCGTGACGAGCAGGGCGAGGAAGTTCGCGACCTGCGCGCTCGTGAGTTCCTGGAGCAGCAGGTACAGCACCGCGTAGGCCGCGGTGCTGGCGACCCCCACGCCGACGAACCGGGTGAGCTGCCCGGCCAGGGAGGTGGGGACACCGGCCACCTGCGTCGGCTGCGGGCCGCGGCCCAGGCTCGCGCGGATCTCCTTCAGCGGCAGCTTCCCCGTGGCCATCGCCCCGGCCAGGCGGCGGATGCCGCGCAGGTCGGCCACCGCGGTGGCGACGATGTCGACGCTCGAGTCCGGGTCGTCGACCCAGTCGACGGGGATCTCCTGGATGCGCAGGCCGGACCGTTCGGCCAGCACCAGCACCTCGGTGTCGAAGAACCAGCCGGTGTCCTCCACCAGCGGCAGGATCCGCTGCGCCACGTCGGCCCGCAGGGCCTTGAAACCGCACTGGGCGTCGGTGAACCGCACGCGCAGGGTGCCGTGGAGGATGAGGTTGTAGCAGCGGGAGATGAACTCGCGCTTGGCCCCGCGCACGACGTGCGACCCCCTGGCCAGCCGCGAGCCGATCGCCACGTCGGAGTGCCCGGACAGCAGTCCCGCCACGAGCGGGAGCAGGGCCGCCAGGTCGGTGGACAGGTCCACGTCCATGTACGCCAGGACCTGCGCGTCCGAGGCGGTCCACACGTGCTTGAGCGCGCGGCCGCGGCCCTTCTCCTCCAGCCGCACGTGCCGCACGTCGGGCAGCTCGGCGGCCAGCGCCGCCGCCACCTGCGGGGTCGCGTCGGTGCTGGCGTTGTCCGCCACGGTGATGCGGGTGCGGAAGGGGAACGTCGCCACGTGCGCGTGCAGGCGCCGGACGCACGGTTCGAGGTCGACCTGCTCGTCGTGGACCGGGATCACGACGTCCAGGACGGGAGCGGGACCCTCGGGACCCCGGGGGCCGGTGGCCGGGCGGGGCCGGGGCGTGACCCCCGTGGAGCGGGAGGCGGTCGCTGTCATGCCCCCACCTTCGGGTGGTCACCTCCGCGGGGGGTGGGGCGCCGCTGTGGCCGGCCTGTGGGACTCGCCGGGCAGGCTCATGCGGCGGGCAGGCTCACGCGGCGGGCAGGCTCACGCGGAACGCCGTGCGGCCCGGGCGGCTGTGGACCGTCACCGACCCGTGGTGGGAGGTGACGACGGCCTGCACGATGGCCAGCCCCAGCCCCGTGCTGCCCGCGGCGCGCGAGCGGGAGGAGTCGCCGCGGGCGAACCGCTCGAAGACGCGCGGCTGCAGCTCGGCCGGGATGCCGGGGCCGTCGTCGACGACCTCCACGTGCACCTGGTCGCCCTCGCGCGTCAGCGCCACGGTGACGGTCGTGCCGGGCGGGGTGTGGGTGCGGGCGTTGGCGAGCAGGTTCGCCAGCACCTGGTGCAGCCGGCCGGGGTCGCCGACGACCTCCACGGCCTCCTCGGGCAGCTCCAGGCGCCAGGTGTGGTCCCGGCCGGCGACCCGGGCGTCGCTCACGGCGTCCAGGACGGTCATCGTGAGGTCGACCGGTTCGCGTTCGAGGGGGCGGCCGGAGTCCAGGCGGGCCAGCAGCAGGAGGTCCTCGACCAGGCCGGTCATGCGGACCGCCTCGGACTCCACGCGGCCCAGGGCGTGCCGGACGTCGTCGGGGACCGGTTCGGCGCTGCGGCGGGTCAGCTCGGAGTAGCCGCGGATCGCGGCCAGCGGGGTGCGCAGCTCGTGGGAGGCGTCGGCGACGAACTGCCGGACGCGCTGCTCGGACCCGTGGCGGGCCTCCAGGGCCGAGCCGACGTTGTCGAGCAGGCGGTTCAGCGCCAGGCCGACCTTGCCGACCTCGGTGGCCTCGTCGGTGTCGGCGTCGGGGACCCGCAGCGTGAGGTCCACCTCCCCGCGGTCCAGCTCCAGCTCCGAGACGCGGGCGGCGGTCGCGGCGACCCGCTGCAGCGGCAGCAGGTCGCGGCGCACCAGGACCGACCCGGCCACGGCGGCCAGCGCGACACCGCCCAGGACCACCGCGGCCTCCACGCCGACCACGGTCAGCATCGTGCGGTCGACCTCGGCGAGGGGGACGCCGGAGACCTGCAGCGACCCGTCGTCCAGGGCGGTGCCCACGACCCGGTAGTCGCCCAGGCCGGGCAGCTCCACCCGCAGCTCCTGGCCGTCGGTGACGTCCTCCAGCACCCGCGCCTGGGCCGTCGTCAGCTCCTTGACGCAGGGAGCGCCGGCGGTGGAGTTGCCGTCGTCGTAGACGCCGGACTGCCCCGTCACCAGCTGCCCGCCGGCGAAGCGGGCGTACAGCGTCCCGTCGCCCTGGCCGGGCCCGATGAACGACGGGGTGGTGCCCGCGGCGCAGGCGTCCTGCGCCGCGGTGGGCGGCGGGCGGTACACGTCGCCGTCGAACCCGCCGTCGAACCCGCGGTCGGGGTCGCCCACGAAGCGCTGCGAGCGCGTCACCGTCTGCTCCAGCTGCGTGTCCACGCGCCCCATGAGCGAGGCGTACAGGGCCACGGTCGTCACGACCCCGATGACCAGGCCGACCGCCACGAGCAGGGCGCTGGTGGTCAGGACCAGCCGGCTGCGCAGGGAACGGCTGCGCAGCCGGGGGAGCGGCGGGGGCACCGGTGGATCGGCTCCGGGGTGTCGGTGGGTGCGGCGGGTCGTCAGCCGGCGGCCGCGACGGCGCCGTCGGCGGGCTTGAGGACGTACCCGGCCCCGCGGACGGTGTGGATCATCGGGTTGCGGCCGGCGTCGATCTTGCGGCGCAGGTAGGAGATGTACAGCTCGACGATGTTGGCCTGGCCGCCGAAGTCGTAGTTCCAGACGCGGTCGAGGATCTGGGCCTTGGACAGCACCCGGCGCGGGTTGCGCATGAGGTAGCGCAGCAGCTCGAACTCGGTGGCCGTCAGGCGGATCTCCTCCCCGGCGCGCACCACCTCGTGGCTGTCCTCGTCCAGGACCAGGTCGCCCACCGACAGGACCGGCTCGGCCTTGACCGCGGTCAGGCCCGAGCGGCGCAGCAGGCTGCGCAGCCGCGCCACGACCTCCTCCAGGCTGAAGGGCTTGGTGACGTAGTCGTCGCCGCCGGCGGTCAGGCCCGCGACGCGGTCCTCGACGGCGTCCTTGGCGGTGAGGAAGAGGACGGGGACGTCGGTGGCGTCGGCGCGCAGGCGGCGCAGGACCTCCAGGCCGTCGATGTCCGGCAGCATGATGTCGAGGATGACCGCGTCGGGGCGGAAGCTGCGGGCGGCGCGGACCGCGTCGAGGCCGTTGCCGGCCGTCTGCACCTCCCAGCCCTCGTAGCGCAGGGTCATGCTCAGCAGTTCGGACAGCGTCGACTCGTCGTCGACGACGAGGACGCGCAGGGCGGTCCCGTCGGGGCGGGTGAGGTCCGAGCGCCGGTTGGTGGTGGTCGCGGTCATGGCCTCATCGTCGACCCCGGAGCTGCCAGCTGTCCCCGGAAACCCTGAGACGGACCTGTGCGTCGTCACTGGGACGGGCCAACGGGGGCCGTGCGGCAGCGCCCCGCCCACCTGCGGTCATAGGCGCAGGAGATGGCCCCGGGTACCGGAAGTCAGGACGCGGCGAGCTGGCCGTCGACGACCGGGCGCACCAGCTGCAGGACCCGTTCCACGGCCGGCCGGGCCCGCGACGTCGTGCACGCCGCGCCGTGCTCCGCGCAGGTCCGGCGCACCGCCTCGACGAACCGCAGGCCGACGGCGTCCAGGGCCGTGACCGCCCGCACGTCCACGTGCACCCGGGCCCGCGACCCCCCGCCCACGTGCCCCTCGACCCGCCCCAGCACCAGCGCCAGGTCCCCGGCCGGCACCAGGTCCACGTCCCCGGCCAGCACCACGTCCAGCCGCTCGCCGTCGGTGCGCGCCGCCACCGGGGGCACCGCCGGGAGCGCGTCCGCGCCGGCGCGCGCCGGGGCCGGGGTGAGCGCCGCGGGCAGCTCGGCGCCGCGCGGCCCGGCCCCGCCCGCCGTCGCGGGGACGCGGGTCACGAGGTGGGTCACGAGGTGGGTCAGGACGGGGGTGGGGACCGGCCGCTGGCTCTGCGTCATGCGCACACCGTCGGTGCCGCACGTGGGAACGGGGTCGGGACGACCTGTGACCGGGCTGCGACAGCAGCTGCGGTCCCGTCGGGGGCAGGCCGTACCGTGCTGGGCGTGGCCGACCTGTTCTCCAGCGAGTTCACCACCGGGCCCGAGCCGGGGACGCCGCGCCGCTCCGTCCTGGCCGGCGCCCCGCTGGCCGTGCGCATGCGGCCCCGCTCCCTCGACGAGGTCGTCGGCCAGCAGCACCTGCTCGGGCCGGGCTCGCCCCTGCGCCGGCTGGCCTCCGACGGCGACCTCGGCCGGGCCGGGCCCGCGTCGGTGATCCTCTGGGGCCCGCCGGGCACCGGGAAGACGACGCTGGCGACCGTGCTGGCCTCCTCCGGCGGCCGCACCTTCGCCGAGCTGTCCGCCGTGACCGCCGGCGTCAAGGACGTGCGGACCGTCGTGGAGACCGCCCGCACCGACCGCGACCTGTACGGCCGCCAGACCGTCCTGTTCCTCGACGAGATCCACCGGTTCACCAAGGCCCAGCAGGACGCCCTGCTGCCGGGGGTGGAGAACCGCTGGGTCGTGCTCGTGGCGGCCACCACCGAGAACCCCAACTTCTCCGTCGTCACCCCCCTGCTGTCCCGTTCGCTGCTGCTGACCCTGCGGCCGCTGACGGCCGACGACGTGCGCGGGCTGGTGCTGCGGGCCGTGGCGGACCCGCGCGGGCTGGACGGGGAGGTGCGCGTGGAGGACGACGCCCTCGAGCACCTCGTCCGGGTCGCCGACGGGGACGCCCGCCGGGCGCTCACCGCGCTGGAGGCCGCCGCGGGGACGGCCCTGGACGGGGACGGCGAACCCGTCGTCACCCTCGCCGACGCCGAACGCGCCCTCGACCGCGCCGCCGTCCGCTACGACCGGGCCGGCGACCAGCACTACGACGTCGCCAGCGCCTTCATCAAGTCGATGCGCGGTTCCGACGTCGACGCGGCCCTGCACTACCTGGCCCGGATGATCGAGGCGGGGGAGGACCCCCGCTTCATCGCCCGCCGCATCGTCATCTCCGCCAGCGAGGACGTCGGCATGGCCGACCCCTCGGCGCTGCAGACGGCCGTCGCGGCCCTGCACGCCGTCGCCCAGATCGGGATGCCCGAGGCGCGGATCGTCCTGGCCCAGGCCGTCGTGCACAACGCGACCGCGCCGAAGTCCAACGCCTCCTACAACGGCATCAACGCCGCGATCGCCGACGTGCGCGCCGGGCTCGGCGGGTCCGTGCCCGCGCACCTGCGCGACGCCCACTACGCGGGGGCGAAGGGGATCGGGCACGGCGCGGGGTACGTGTACACCCACGACGTGCCCGCCGGCGTCGCCGAGCAGCAGTACGCGCCGGACGCGCTGGTGGGCAAGGACTACTACGTCCCCACCGACCGCGGGTTCGAGGCGGCGGTGCGGGAACGGCTCACGCGGTTGCGCAAGATCATCAGGGGGCGTTGATGTTCGGACGGCTGGTCTCGGTCCTGCTGCGCGAGGTGGGGCGCCAGCTCGCCGCGCCCCGCTCGGTGCCCCCCTCGCCCGAGGCGGCGCCCGAACGCCCGGCGCCCCGGCGCGGGCGCGGGGCGGGGGACTTCACCGGCCGCCGGGTCGTGCTGGGCTACGCCCCCCGCGACGACGGCCGGCCCGACCCCGGCGAGGTCGTCTGGGCGTGGGTGCCGTTCGAGGAGGGCGACGGCCGCGGCAAGGACCGGCCCGTCCTGATCGCCGGCCGCTCGGGCCCCGACCTCGTCGGCTTCATGATGACGAGCAGGGACCACGCGCACGGCGGGGACCGCCACGACGCCGCCGGGCGCACGTGGGTCGACGTCGGCTCCGGCGCCTGGGACCGGCGGGGCCGGCCCTCGGAGGTTCGCGTCGACCGCGTCCTGCGGATCTCGCCGAAGGACGTGCGGCGCGAGGGCGCGGTGCTGGACCGGGAGCGGTTCGAGGTGGTGGCCGCCGAGGCGCGGCGCGTGCTCGGCTGGTGAGCGCCGGTCAGCGCCGCCGCCGGGGCTCCAGGTGCCGCGGCTGCCGCGGACGGGTCAGGCCCTCCTCGGCCGCCGGCGGGATCGCCAGCACGACGGGGGCCGACCGGTCCACGGTGAACCGCTCCCCGTGGTGCACGGCCTGCACCGGGCCGCCCTCCACGAGCGCGTAGCGCACGTCCGCCGCACCCACCGACACCTCCAGGCACGACCCGCGGTGACGGGTGCGGAACCGCAGCCCCCGCAGCCCCTGCGGCAGCCGCGGCGCGAACGACAGCCCGCCCTCGGCGTCGCGCATCCCCCCGTACCCGGCGACCAGCGCGGTCCACGCCCCGGCCAGGGACGCGATGTGCAGGCCGTCGGCCGTCTTGCCCCGCAGGTCGTGCAGGTCGACGAACGCCGCCTCGTGCACGTAGTCCGCGGCCAGCCCCAGGTGCCCCACCTCGGCGGCCACGACGGCCTGCACCGACGCCGACAGCGAGGAGTCGCGCACCGTCAGGCCCTCGTAGTACTCGAACGCGGCCCGCTTCTCCTGCAGGCTGAACGCCTCCGGTCGCAGGTACATGGCCAGCACCAGGTCGGCCTGCTTGACGACCTGCCGGCGGTAGATGCTGAAGTAGGGGAAGGAGTCCTGCAGCGGGTACTGCTGGGCCGCGGTGCTCTCGAAGTCCCAGCGCTGCCGCTGCGTGGCGCCCTCGTCCTGGGCGTGCAGCCCCGTCTCGGGGTCGCGGGGGACGTGCACGGCGTCGGCCAGCCGCGTGAACGTCGCCACCTCGTCGTCGTCCACCCCCAGCACCGCGGCCCGCTCGGGGAACCTCTTCACCAGGTCCACCGCCGCCCGCAGGTTCGCCTGGGCCATGAGGTTGGTGTAGGCGTTGTCGTCGACGAGCGCGCTGTACTCGTCGGGCCCGGTGACCCCGTCGACGTGGAACCGGCCCGCGGAGTCCTCCCGGCCCAGCACCACCCACGACCGCGCGGTCTCCACCACGAGGTCGACCAGCGCCTCCCGGGCCAGGTCGTCGTCGCCGGTGGCCTGCAGGTGCCGCACGGCTGCGTCGGCGATGTCGGCGTTCAGGTGCACCGCGGCCGTCCCGGCCGGCCAGTACCCCGAGCTCTCCCGGCCGGTGATGGTGCGCCACGGGAACGTCGCACCGGCCAGCCCCAGCTCCCGGGCCCGGTCGCGGGCCGCCGGCAGCATCCGGTGCCGCCAGCGCAGCGCGTCCGCCGCGGCCTGCGGCCACACGTGGTTCAGCACCGGCAGCACGAACACCTCGGTGTCCCAGAAGGTGTGCCCGTCGTACCCGGTCCCGGTCAGCCCCTTCGCCGGGATGCCCCGGTCGGTGCCTTGCGAGGCGGCCTGGAACACGTGGAACAGCGCGAACCGCACCGCCTGCTGCAGGTCGTCGTCGCCGTCGACGTGCACGTCGGCGTGGGACCAGAAGTCGTCCAGGACCGCCCGCTGCTGGGTGCGCAACCGTTCCCAGCCCTCGCGGACCCCTTCGGCCAGCAGCGCGTCCAGCCGGGTGCCGAGGTCGTCGCGCTCGGCCTGCGGCGCCCAGCCCAGGGCCACGACCTTCGTCAGCCGCAGCGCCTCACCGGCCTCCAGCCGCACCCGGGCCGAGGTCACCAGCCGGTCACCGGTGGCGTGGGTGCGCACGTCGGTCGCGGCCGGCCCCACCACGTCGTGCTCGACGTGCACGGCCACCGCCAGGCCGCTGCCGTCGGTGCGCTGGCGCAGCACCCCGCCGCGGTGCCGGGCGGTGACGACCGCCTCGTGCAGCTGCTGGGAGGCGACCACGGACGAGCGGACCTCGACCTCGACGGCCCCGGAGTCGGCGCGCACCCGGTAGTCGAGGGCGAACAGCCCCGGCCGCTCCAGCGGGACGAGCCGCTCGACGTCGACGACGACCCGGTGCCCGGCGGGGGAGGCCCACCGCAGGTGCCGCTGCAGGGTGCCGCTGCGCAGGTCCAGCACGCGCTGGTGGTCGTCCAGGTCACCGGTGCGCACGTCGAGGCGCTCGCCGGCCACGAACAGCTCCACGCGCGTCGGGTCGGGCACCTCGACCAGCCGCTCCTGCACGGTCGGGTAGCCGTAGGCGTACTCCGGGTAGATCAGAGGCCACAGCTCGTAGGCGCCACTGAGGTAGGTGCCCGGGGTCCCCGCGGGCACGCCCTCCTCCAGGCCGCCGCGCACCCCGACCCGGCCGTTCGACAGCGCGAACAGCGACTCCACCTGCGCCAGCCGGTCCAGGTCCAGCGGGCCCTCCCGCACCGCCCACGGGTGGGCGGCGGCGAGCTGGTGCACGGCGTCCTCGACGCGGTCCGGGTCGGCGGCGGCGGGGTCGGCGGCGGGGTCGGTCGGCATGGGAGCGGGGTCCTCCACAGGTGTCGGACGGGCGGCGGTGCCCACATCCGAGCAGCCCCCGGGACCTCCTGCACCTCCAGCCCGCCCGCACCGGCCGTGCACCCCGTCCCGGCGCCCGGCCGGACGGGTAGGGTCGAGGGCTGTACTGGCACCACCCCGAGCACGCACAGCAGGAGGCAATCCCGATGCAGACGGCAGAGATCCGTCGCCGGTGGCTCGACTTCTTCGAGCGCAAGGGACACACCGTCGTCCCCAGCGCCTCGCTGGTGTCGACCGACCCGAGCCTCATGTTCACCGTCGCCGGGATGGTCCCCTTCATCCCGTACCTCACCGCCCAGGTCCCCGCGCCGTACAAGCGGGCCACCAGCGTCCAGAAGTGCCTGCGGACCCTCGACATCGAGGAGGTCGGCAAGACCACCCGGCACGGCACGTTCTTCCAGATGAACGGCAACTTCTCCTTCGGCGACTACTTCAAGGCCGAGGCCATCGCCTTCGCCTGGGAGCTGCTGACGACGCCGGAGGCCGACGGCGGCCTCGGCTTCGACCCCGAGCGCCTGTGGACGACCGTCTACCTCGACGACGACGAGGCCTTCCGGCTGTGGCGCGAGATCGGGATGCCCGCCGAGCGCATCCAGCGCCGCGGCAAGAAGGACAACTACTGGAACACCGGCCAGCCCGGCCCCGGCGGCCCCTGCTCGGAGATCTACTTCGACCGCGGCCCCGAGCACGGCGCCGAGGGCGGCCCGGAGGCCGACGAAGACCGCTACATCGAGATCTGGAACCTCGTCTTCATGCAGTACCAGCTCTCCGCGGTGCGCTCGAAGACCGACTTCGACGTCACCGGTGAGCTGCCCGCCAAGAACATCGACACCGGCATGGGCCTGGAGCGCGTCGCGTTCCTCAAGCAGGGCGTCGACAACATGTACGAGATCGACGAGGTCCGCCCCGTCCTGGACTACGCGGCGCTCGCGGCGGAGAAGGAGTACGGCGCGAACCACGACGACGACGTCCGCATGCGCGTCGTCGCCGACCACGTCCGCTCCGCGCTCATGCTCATCGGCGACGGCGTGACCCCCGGCAACGAGGGCGCCGGCTACGTGCTGCGCCGCCTCATCCGCCGCGCGGTGCGCGCGATGCGCCTGCTCGGGTTCGAGGACGAGGCGCTGCCCATCCTGCTGCCGGCCTCGATGGAGGTCATGAGCGCCTCCTACCCGGAGCTGCGCACGGACTTCGAGCGCATCTCCCGGGTCGCCTACGCCGAGGAGCAGGCCTTCCGCCGCACCCTGGTCTCCGGCACGACGATCTTCGAGACCGCCGTGGCGCAGACGAAGGCGGCCGGGGGCGCTACCCTGTCCGGCGAGCGCGCGTTCGCGCTGCACGACACCTACGGCTTCCCCATCGACCTCACGCTGGAGATGGCCGCCGAGGCGGGCGTCACCGTCGACGAGGCGGGCTTCCGCACGCTGATGGCCGAGCAGGTCGGGCGCGCCAAGGCCGACGCGAAGGCGAAGAAGACCGGTGGCGTCGACCTGACCGTCTACCGCTCGACGCTGGAGACCCTCCCCGCGCCGGTGGAGTTCACCGGGTACGTCGACGCCCAGAACGAGGCCCGCGTCCAGGTGGTCCTGCAGGGCGGGGTCAGCACCCCGTCCGCGCCCGTCGGCACCGACGTCGAGGTCGTCCTGGACCGCACGCCGTTCTACGCCGAGGGCGGCGGTCAGCTCGCCGACCACGGCACCATCACGACCTCCGGCGGGGCCGTCGTCACGGTCACCGACGTCCAGCAGCCCGTGCGCGGCCTGCACGTGCACAAGGGGACGGTGACCAGCGGCGAGCTCGTCGCCGGGGACGGCGCCCACGCCGTCGTCGACGCCGCCCGCCGCCGCTCCATCAGCCGCGCGCACACCGCCACCCACCTGGTGCACCAGGTGCTGCGCGAGCACCTCGGCGACACCGCCACCCAGGCCGGGTCCCAGAACGCCCCGGGCCGGCTGCGCTTCGACTACTCCTCCACCGCCCAGGTCGCGACCCAGGTCGTGCGCGACATCGAGGGCGTCGTCAACGAGCGCGTCCACGACGACCTGCCGGTCTCGGCGGAGGTCATGGACCGCGAGGCCGCGCTGAACTCCGGGGCGATGGCCCTGTTCGGCGAGAAGTACGGCGACCGCGTGCGCGTGGTGTCCATCGGGGAGGACTGGTCCAAGGAGCTGTGCGGCGGCACGCACACCCTGACCTCCCAGCAGGTGGGGATGGTCTCGATCCTGTCCGAGAGCTCCATCGGCTCCGGCGCCCGCCGCATCGAGGCCCTCGTCGGGGCCGACGCGTTCGACTTCCTCACCCGCGAGCACCTGCTCGTCAACCAGCTCACCGACGTCGTCAAGGCGCGCCCGGAGGAGCTGCCGGACCGCATCGGCTCGCTGCTGACCCGGCTGTCGGACGCCGAGAAGGAGATCGCCAAGCTGCGCGCCGGGCAGGTCCTCGCCCTCGCCCCGACGATCGCGGCGAACCCGGTCGACAAGTTCGGGGTCCTGGTCGTCACCCACGACGCCGGGTCGGCCTCGGCCGACGACGTGCGGACGCTGACCCTGGACGTCCGCTCCCGGCTCGGGGACGAGCGCCCCACCGTCGTCGCGATCTCCGGGGTCGCCAAGGACCGTCCCGTGGTCGTCGTGGCCACCAACGCCGAGGCGCGCCGCTGGGGCGTCAAGGCCGGTGAGCTCGTGCGCACCGCGGCCCAGACCCTCGGCGGGGGCGGCGGCGGCAAGGACGACCTCGCCCAGGGCGGCGGCCAGGACGCCTCCAAGGTCGGTGCCGCGCTGCAGGCCGTCGAGGACTTCGTCGGCGCCCGGGTCACCGGTTCGGTCTGAGGGTGCGCCCAGGGGTTCGACTCGCCGTCGACGTCGGGAGCGTCCGGGTGGGGCTCGCGGCGTGCGACCCTGCTGGCGTGATCGCCTCACCGGTGCGGACGCTCGTCCGCGACGCCGAGCACGACGCCGACGTCGCCGAGATCGCCGCCGAGGCCCGGGCGCGGGCCGCCATCGAGGTCGTGCTGGGGCTGCCGCTGTCCATGGACGGCACGCAGGGCCCGGCGGCCTCGCGCGCGCTCGACTACGCGGACCGGATCAGGCGGTCCCTGCCGGAGGTGCCGGTCCGGCTCGTCGACGAACGGCTCACCACCGTCGACGCGCACCGGGCCCTGCACGAGGCCGGTCGCAAGGAGAAGCAGTACCGTGCGGTCGTCGACCAGGCGGCCGCGGTGGTGCTGCTGCAGTCCGCGCTCGACGCCGAGCGTGCAGGGCACGCGCCCGGACGGGTGGTCGACGGGGCGAAGGTCCGTCGCAAACCCCGTCGGCGCGGGCAGGGTGAGGCGCAGCAGGCTCCCGCGGGGCAGGTCCCCGCGGGACCGGGACAGGTGCGGTCGTCGGGACCCGACGCCACGGAGGGCAGGGGTTGATGATGGACCTGATGGATCTCCCCGACACGCGCGACCGCGGGTCGCGCAGGCGCCGGTTGCGGCGCCGGCGGGCCGCCGTGGCGATCGTCGTCGCGCTCGCCGTCCTCGGCGGCGGTGCGTGGGCGGCGTGGGGCACGCTGGGGCCCGTGGTGGCCCGGGTCACCGAGAGCGACGACTACGAGGGCGCCGGTTCCGGGTCGGTCGACGTCAAGATCACCGCGGGGGACAGCGGCCGGACCATCGGCCGCAACCTCGCCGCGGCCGGCGTGGTGAAGTCGCAGAGCGCGTTCGTCGCCGCGGCCCGCGCCCAGCCGAAGATGGCCGCCATCCAGCCCGGGACCTACCGCCTGAAGTCGGGCATGTCCTCGGCCGCGGCGGTCGCGCTGCTGCTGGACCCGGCCTCGAAGGTCACCACCCGCCTCACCGTCCCCGAGGGCCTGACGGTCAAGCAGGTCGTGGCGCTCGTGGAGGAGACGACGGGCATCCCCGCCGCCGACCTCGACGCGGCGCTGGCCGACCCGGCCGCGCTGGGGCTGCCCGCCGCCGCCAACGGCAACGCCGAGGGGTACCTGTTCCCCGCCACCTACGACGTCAACCCCGGCGAGTCCGCCGCCGACGTCCTCAAGACGATGGTCACCCAGACCGGCACGGTGCTGGCCTCGCTCGGCGTGGGCCCGGAGCGGGTGCACGACGTCGTCGTGGAGGCGAGCATCGCGCAGAAGGAGGCGCGGACGGCCGAGGACATGGCCAAGGTCGTGCGGGTGCTGGGCAACCGCTTGGCCATCGGGATGCCCCTGCAGCTGGACTCCACCGTCAGCTACGCCGTCGGCTCCACCGACAAGGTCACCACGACGGCCGAGCAGCGCGCCACCGACTCCCCGTACAACACGTACCTGCACCCCGGCCTGCCCGTCGGGCCCATCAGCAACCCCGGCGAGGACGCGCTGCGCGCCGCGCTGACCCCCGCCGACGGCCCGTGGCTGTACTTCGTGACGGTGGACCTGCAGACCGGCGAGACCCGCTTCGCGACCACCGCCGCCGAGCACGCCGCCAACGTCGCGCTGTTCCAGCAGTACCTGCGGGACCACCCGGGACAGGGCTGAGACCGTGCGGGCAGCGGTCTGCGGGTCGCCCATCGCGCACTCGCTCTCACCGGCCCTGCACCGCGCGGCGTACGCCGCGCTGGGCCTGGACGGCTGGCAGTACGACCTGCTGGAGGTCGACGAGGAACGGCTGCCGCAGGTGGTGTCCGCCCTGGACGCCACCTGGGCCGGGCTGAGCCTGACGATGCCGCTGAAGCAGGCGATCGTCCCGCTGGTGGACGAGGTCAGCGACTTCGCCCGCGCCGTCGGGTCCGTCAACACCGTTGTCGTCACCCCGCGCTCGGACCGGCGGAACACCCCCGGCCGGGGCGGGGTGCGGCTGCGGGCCGAGAACACCGACGTCATCGGGCTCGTGACGGCCCTGGCCGAGGCGGGGGCCCAGCGGATCCGGCGCGGCGTCGTGCTGGGCGGGGGAGCGACGGCCCGCTCCGCCGTGGTGGCGCTGCTGCAGGCGGGCTGCCCGCGCCCGGTCGCCGTGGTCCGCTCACCCGACCGCGCCGCCGAGCTGCGGGGGGTCGCCGCCCGGCTCGGCGGCGAGGTCGAGATCCGCGACTGGGCCGAGCTGCCCGTGGCCCTCACCGCCGACGTCGTGGTCTCCACCGTGCCCGTCGGCGGGTCGCCGGCCATGACCGACGCCGTCCTCGGCGCCTTCCGCCCCACCTGGTGGCCGCTGCTGCTCGACGTCGTCTACGCGCCGTGGCCCACGCCCCTGGCGCAGCGGTGGGGCGGCCCCGTCGTCAACGGCTTCGAGATGCTCCTGCACCAGGCCGTGGCCCAGGTCGAGCTCATGACCGGCCGGCCCGGGCCCGTGGCGGCCATGCGCGCCGCCGGGCTGGCGGCGCTGCAGGAGCGCGCGCGAGCCTGAAGCCGGGACTCAGCCCGCCGCAGGCGCGGCCCCGTCCAGGTCCACGACGAACGTCACCGCCGGGTCCTGCTCGCCCGCGCCGTAGTCGCCGTCGTCCTGCGCGAGCTGGGCGGTGATCCGCGTCGCGCCCGCGCCCCAGGCGCCGTCGCGGGGGAACGCCTCCCAGTCCTGCACCGCGGCACCGGGCGCGACATGCTGGTCCGCGGGCTCGTCGCGCGTGCAGTGCGCGCTGCTGGCGGCGGCCCCGGCGCCGGAGACCTCGGTCGAGGCGCTGCGCCACCGCGTGAGGTCCACCGGACCCGGGCAGGCCCACACCAGCGCCTGCCCGGAGGTGTTCGTCCAGGTCAGGTGCACGCGGACCTCGGACTCGCCGACCTCGGCCGACGTGGCGGTCACCGACCACTGCGGCGAGGGGTGCTCGGTCAGGTCCGCGCCGGTCAGCCGGTAGGTGCCCACGGCCGGCAGGTTCCGCTCCGCGCGCGCCACCTCCCGGGACTCGCGCGCCGAGCCGATCAGCAGGGTCGCGACGTAGACGAGCACGGCGACGGCCCCGACGCCCACGACGGCGGCCACCCAGCCCAGCCAGCCGCCCGGTCCGCGCGCGGGGGTGGGGGAGGGGGGAGCGCTCAGGTGCTGGTCGGTCACGGCACCACTGTCCCTCCCCGAGCTGGGAGCCGGCCGCCGGGGTCCCCGTCAGCGGCGGCGGCGCTTGCGGGCGTACATGCGCTCGTCGGCGCGCCGCAGCGCCACGGGCAGGCCGCCCGCCTCGACGGGAGCGACCCCGGTGGAGGACCCGACCGCGGCGACCGCGTCGCCGACGGCCACGGGCCGCGCCACGGCCGGCTCCACCGCCCGCACCAGGTGCCCGACGGTGTCGTCGGGCCCGTGGACGAGCAGGACGAACTCGTCGCCGCCGAGCCGGGCGACGACCCCGTGCCCCTCGACGACGGCGGCGAGGCGGCCGGCCACCACGCGCAGCACCTCGTCGCCCGCGGCGTGCCCGTGGGTGTCGTTGACGGCCTTGAAGCCGTCGAGGTCGACCAGGACGACGTGCCAGCCCTCCGGTGCGGCCGGGCGCGGGCGCGGGTGCGGGAGCAGCCCGGCCGGCTCGGCGGCGAGCACCCGCCCGGCGACCTCGGCCAGCCCCCGGCGGGTCCAGGCGCCGGTCAGGTCGTCGCGCCGGGCCGCGCCGGCGGCGTGCTGGTCGCGGTGGCCGTCGCGCGCGCGCAGCCCGGCCAGGACGAGGGTCAGCACGAGTCCGGTCCCGACGGCCCCGGCGGTGGCCGGTCCGGGGGCCGCCGCACCGTGGGCGGCCAGCCGGTACCCGGTCAGGGCGGCGGTCAGCAGCGGCGCCACGCACTGCGCCGCCAGCGCCCCGGCCACCACCACGGCGACGGGGGTGCGGGCGGGGACGGGCGGCACGGCGGGCGGGACGGCCCCGCCCGGCGGGCCCGGGCGCAGGTGGACGACGAGGGAGGTCACCACCCCCGCCACCGCCAGGCTCATCCCCGCCAGCCAGCCCGGCCCCGAGCCGACGGTCTGGGACAGGACCATCACCGCGTCGCCCACCACCAGGGCGCTGACCCCGCCGGCCGTCAGCAGGACCCGGGCGCGGGGAGCGCGGGGTGCCCGCCCGCCGGCGAGCTGCTGCCACACGACGGCGGCGGCCCCGATGAGGACGACCAGGTCGAACGTGCAGAACAACGCCCAGGCCTTGCCGTGGTCGACCGCCTCGCCCAGCGGGGTGAGCAGGAGGACCAGCGCGGCGGCCGTCGCGGTCAGCTGCAGGTGCACCACCGTGGGACGGCCGCGGAACAGCCGGTGCCGCAGCGCACCGTCCGCGGTCCCGGCGGGCGTCTGGTCGGCCAGGACGACCAGCAGCGCCAGGTAGCGCAACAGCTCCAGCGCGACCGTCACGCCCGGCTCGAACTCCCCGTCCGTGTACTGCAGCCCCGAGGGGTCGACCGTGAGGAGCCAGTAGCCGTCCCCGAGCGTCGTGGCGGCGGCGTAGATCCCCACCAGGCGCAGGGCGCAGCGTCCCGACCGGGTGGGGGCCAGCAGGGCGCTGCCCAGGAGGCCGGCGGTGGCTGCGACCTCCAGCCCGAGCGTGGCGACGGTGATGGTGCTCGTGGACCCGGACACCACCCAGACCCACGTCAGGGCCACGGGGAGCAGGACCAGGGCGGTGGTGAGCCGGTGGGCCACCGTGGTGCCGCGCACGGACCCGCCCTCCTCGTCATTCACCGCAGTTATCGATCGACCACTGCCTGTCGATCATGACGGAGCGGAGGGCCCGGTGCGCGGGTTTTCGAGACATCGCCCCCCGGGAGGAGGCGAGGCGGGTCCCTCGCGCACCCGAACGGGCGAAGCCCGTGATCGCCCACCTCAAGCGGCCCGGCGGCCCCGCCGATGAGCACAGGAGAGCGCCGGCAGTCGGCGGGCGCTGCGTCGTGCCGTCGTGGCCGTGCTGGGTGGGGAGCGAGATGGACAACGCTGGTCGGGGCGGGCAGCCCGTGGAGCCGTACGTCCCGTCGAACATGCGCGCCGGCGCCGACGGCGTGCCGACGGCCCGGCCCAACATCAGCGCCCTGCTCAAGCAGCTCGAGCAGGACCAGTCGCAGCTCGCCCCCGCCGCCCCGCAGACCGTCCAGCTCGCGCCCCTGCCCGAGCAGACCCCCCGGCACACCGCCACCGTCGCCGAACTGGCCCCCGTCGCCGCACTGGCGCCCGTCGCCGACGAGGTCGTCCACGAGGCCCTCGTCACCACCGGCGGCGACCAGGAGGCCACCCGGCGGGTCCGCGTCAACGACGTCCTCCTGCAGGGCCTTGAACTCGGCGCCTCCGACGTCCACCTCACCTCCGGCGCCCACCCCACCGCCCGCGTCTCCGGGGAGATGGCGGCGATGGAGGAGTTCCCCAAGCTCACGCCCAACGTGCTGCAGGAAGCCGTCTACGCCATCCTCACCCAGAAGCAGCGCGAGACCTTCGAGGCCAACCTCGAACTCGACTTCGCCTACCAGGTGCCCGGGCGCTCGCGGTTCCGCGTCAACGTCTACCGCCAGCGCGAGTCCATCGGCGCGGCGTTCCGGCGCATCCCCTTCGAGATCAAACCCCTCGAGGAACTCGGCGTCCCGCCCGTCGTGGGGTCCTTCGCCGGTCTGCAGCGCGGTTTCGTCCTCGTCACCGGCCCCACCGGCTCGGGCAAGTCGACGACGCTCGCCTCGATCGTCGACCTCGCCAACCGCACCCGGCGCGACCACATCATGACCGTCGAGGACCCCATCGAGTTCCTCCACCGCCACAAGAGCTGCATCGTCAACCAGCGCGAGGTCGGCGAGGACACCAAGTCCTTCGCCAGCGCCCTCAAGCACGTCCTGCGCCAGGACCCCGACATCATCCTCGTCGGCGAGATGCGCGACCTCGAGACCATCTCCGTCGCCCTCACCGCCGCCGAGACCGGTCACCTCGTCTTCGGCACCCTGCACACCCAGAGCGCCGCCTCGACCATCGACCGCGTCATCGACGTCTTCCCGCCCCACCAGCAGACCCAGATCCGCGTCCAGCTCGCCGGCGCCATCCAGGGCGTCGTCTGCCAGACGCTGTGCAAGCGCGCCGACGGCCGCGGCCGCGTCGTCGCCACCGAGGTCATGGTCGCCACCCCCGCCATCCGCAACCTCATCCGCGAGGGCAAGACCCACCAGATTCCCACCGCCATGCAGGCCGGGGCCCAGTTCGGCATGCACACCCTCGACCAGCACCTGGCCGACCTCGTGCGCACGCGCCAGATCACGTTCGAACACGGCTTGGAGAAGTGCTCCGCCGCCGACGAGTTCCGCCGCCTGACCGGGCGCTGAGGGAGGACCACCCATGGCCACGACGACCAAGGCGCCGGCCAAGTCCGGTCACACCGCCTTCGAGTACTCCGCGCGCGACCGGACGGGCAAGCTGATCACGGGAACGCTGGAGGCCAACGACTCGCGCGCCGTTGCCCAGCGCCTCGTCTCCCAGGGCATGGCGCCGGTCTCCATCGTGGAGTCCAAGGCCGGCAAGGGCATGCAGATGGAGATCACCCTGCCGGGCGGCAACCGGGTGAAGCTCAAGGACCTGGCGCTGATGTCGCGGCAGTTCGCCACGATGGTCTCGTCGGGGCTGTCGCTCATCAAGGCCCTGTCGATCCTCGCGGAGCAGACGGAGAGCAAGAAGCTCGCTGCGACGTTGCAGGAGTGCCGCACCGAGGTTGAGGGCGGCACGTCACTGTCGACCGCATTCAGCAGGCACCGCGACGTCTTCCCGCCGCTCATGGTGAACATGCTGCGCGCCGGTGAGGTCGGTGGGTTCCTTGACCAGGTCCTGGTGCAGATCGCGGACAACTTCGAGGCCGAGGTCAAGCTAAAGGCCAAGGTCAAGTCGGCGATGACCTACCCGGTCGTGGTGTTCGTCATCGCAATCCTCGCGGTCACCGGCATGCTCCTGTTCATCGTGCCCGTCTTCGCGAAGATGTTCTCGGACATGGGGGGGACGCTGCCCCTGCCGACCCAGATTCTGGTCGTGCTCTCCCACGGGATGAAGTTCGCCGCCCCCGTCGGCCTGGTGCTGGCGATCACCTTCCCGATCGTGTGGCGGAAGGTCAAGGACCGCGACGGCGTGCGGAACGTCGTCGATCCGCTGAAGTTCAAGGTGCCCGTCTTTGGTCTGCTGACCCAGAAGATCGCGCTGAGCCGCTTCACCCGCAACCTCGGGACAATGCTCCGCTCCGGGGTCCCCATCCTGCAGAGCCTGGAGATCGTCGGGGAGGCCAGCGGGAACGTCGTCGTCGAGCGCGCCGCCAAGGACGTGATGGAGAGCGTCCGCTCCGGCCGCTCCCTGGCCGGTCCCCTCGCCGAGCACGCGGTGTTCCCGGCGATGGTCGTGCAGATGATGAGCGTCGGCGAGGACACCGGTGCCTTGGACGCCATGCTCTACAAGATCTCCGACTTCTACGACCAGGAGGTCGAAGCCACCACCGAGGCACTGACGAGCCTCATCGAGCCCATCATGATCGCCTTCCTGGGCGGGATCGTCGGGTCGATGATCGTGGCGATGTACCTGCCCATCTTCAAGGTGATGGATCTCGTCCAGGGCTGATCCCCGGACGACCGTGGCTCGTGCGCGACCGCGCACGGGCCACACGTGCTCCGCGGCCGGCGAGCGCGGCGAGCCGGCCACCGCAGGCGCCGGCGAGGCGGGGAGGCACTGCGCGTCTGCCCCGGGAACCCACTGCAGCGCCGGTGAGTGCACCGTTCGGGTGACGGTGTGAAGTCGCTGCTCAAGGCCCTGCGGGAGGAGCCGATACATCCATCAGAGCCGCACACCAGCCGGTGCGCGAGACGCGAGCGGCTCCGGTACTCACACTCACGAAGGAGAGCGTCGAATGCTCGCTCGCATCCGCAAGGCCATGGACGACAAGGACCAGGGCTTCACCCTGATCGAGCTCCTCGTCGTCATGATCATCATCGGGATCCTGGCCGCCATCGCCATCCCGACCTTCCTCAACCAGCGCAACAAGGGTTACGACACCCAGGCCAAGGCCGACGTCCGCGCGGCCCAGACCGAGATCGAGACCTGGTTCACCGACAACCAGGCCTACCCGGCCAGCGGCAAGGTCGTGTACGGCCCGGCCCCGGCGACCCCCGCTGCCGACACCATCTACATCAAGAAGTCGACCAGCACGGACAGCCTCGCCTACACGTCGACCAACGGCGGCTACTGCGCGTCGGTGAAGTCCAAGTCCGGCGACTTCTGGAAGGTCACCGACAGCGCCTCCGGCGTCACCAAGGCCTCCACGGCCTGCTGAACCCCCTCGTAGGACCGAACGGCGTCCGGCCAGTGCCGGGCGCCGTTCGGCGTTCCCGTCGCTCACGGAAGAGGAGGATGACGTGCACCCGAACCGACGGCCGCCGGACGACGGGTTCAGCCTCATCGAGTTGATCGTCGTCATGGTCATCATGGGCGTCCTGGCCGCTGTGGCGATCCCCAGCTTCCTGTCGCAGCGCCACCGTGCCTTCGACAGCCAGGCGCGCGCGGACGTCCGGGCCGCCCAGAACGAGGTCGAGGCCTACTTCAGCGGGTCGCAGGCCTACCCCGACGCCGTGCTCTGGTCCGACGCCTCCCCCGTGCCGGCCAACGCCGCCACCGTCAAGCGGTCCAAGGACGTCGCCCCCGGCGTGTCGTCCCTTGTGTACCGGCACAGCGGCGACGACTACTGCCTCTCGGTGCAGTCCCGCTCCGGGTCGTGGGTCGTGATCGTCAGCAGCCGGTCCGGAGCGGTGGTCCAGCCCCAAGCCTGCGCGGGTCCGCTCGGGTGAACCTCGGCCCGTCCGCGAAGTCAGCCCCTGGGCGTGCTCAAGGACCGATCCCCAGGGGCCGATCACCACACGAAGGCTTCGCGGCAGGTCCGTGGCGCACCGACCGCCCGAGGGGGCACGACGTTCAGGAAGGGCCGGGGATGACCAGCCTGCCTCCGGAAGACCGCCACGACGCCGGGTTCTCGCTGGTAGAGGTCGTCGTCGCCCTCATGCTGCTCGCCGCGATCGCCGCCTCGACCGCGGCGTTCTTCCTCCGCAGCTCCGTCGCCGCCAGTGAGCAGCAGCGCAACCAGGCCGCCACCGCGCTCGCGTCTCAGGCCATGGACGCCGCTCGCGCCGTCCGCCCCGACTACCTGCTGGCGGGTCGCTCGCAGAGCGCGGTGACCAACCAGTGGAATACCTCCTCCGCTCCGCTCAAGACGAGCACCTTCCCCGACTGGGACAGCGCGGCCGGCCCAGCCTCCGTCCCCGCGCTGCCCCTCGCCTCCACGGTGCAGCAGCAGGGCGAGACGTACTCGGTGTCGACCCTCGTGGGCGTCTGCTACCGCCCCGCCGGCAACGTGGCCAACGAGCAGTGCACCAAGGCCAGCGCGAGCAACGCGCGCAGCACCGTCTCCGGCTACGTCCGGGTGTACCGGGTCGTCGTCGAGGTTAGCTGGACCACCGGTGGCTCCACGCGGTGCAAGGCGGGGACCTGCACCTACCGCGCGGACACCCTCGTGGACCCGTCGGCCGAGCTTCGCTGGAGCGTCACCCCGGCACCGGTCGTCGAGCCGAGCACCCAGGGGACCACGGCTCAGACCGGCAGCTCCACCGCCGTGACGCTGCGCACCCTCGTCGACGCCGGCAACACCGACCAGTACTCCAAGGTCCTCGTCAGCTCCACCCAGGCCGGCAACGGCTACTTCTCCCTCGACGGCACGCCCTACAACGCGACGACCCGGTTCTCCGGCAAGGAGCTCACCTTCACACCGCCGCTGAACACCGTGGGGACCTACTCAGTGCGCTGGTTCGTGCGCAACAACGACGGCCAGTCGTCGAAGACCGTCACGATGACCGTGCCGGTGGCTCCGGTGGCCACCGCGGACAGCTTCACCGCCAAGCTCCTGACGAGCACGACGACGGTCGACGTCCTCACCAACGACAAGCCGAACGGGGGGCCCTCGGTGTACGTCGAGGACCCGGTCCGCACCGCGGGCAACTGCACGCTGACGCGCGTCGGCACGAGCAACCAGTTCAAGGTGACGACGCAGAACGCGCTGCAGACCTGCAAGTGGACCTACGTCCTGCGCGGGGTCGGTGGCGACAGCTACCTCAAGACCGACCCCACCGTCCTGCAGGTCCAGGTGATCGCGTGAACGAGCAGCGTTCCGACGACGGGGTGAGCCTCGTCGAGACCCTCCTCGCGATGATGATCTTCACCGTCTGCTTCGCCGTCTTCATGGCCGGCCTGCAGCTCATGGTCCGGGACACCACCCGCACCCAGCAGGTCACCGACGCCACCGATCAGATGCGCAAGGCGTTCACGGCCATGGACCTGGAAGCGCGCTACGCCGAGTCGGTCAACGCGCCGGCCGTCGTCGACGGGGCCTGGTGGGTGGAGTTCCGCGACCCCATCGTCGACGGCGGCAACCCGCAGTGCACGCAGTGGCGCTACGCGGTCTCCACCGGCGTGCTCGAGGCGCGAACGTGGGACTCCACCCAGGCCGCCGGCGCGACGTGGACGACCCTCGCCACGGGTCTGTCCACCGACACCGCGCTGCTCACGGACACCGCGCGCCAGCCGTTCACCCGGGCCCTGGCGACCCAGGCGGCCGGCAAGACTGACGAGATGACGCGGCAGACCCTCACGGTCCGCCTGGAGTCCCCCCGCAAGGCGGCCGACGGCAGCCGCTCGGCCGTGGACGTGCTGCAGACCAGCTTCACGGCTCAGAACAGCAGCTCGCAGTCGGACTCGAACCTGGGGTCCGCCGTCTGCGCTCCGACCACCAACCGGACCCGGTGAGGACCATGACCGGAATCGCACGAATCCTCAGGGCCCGTCTCGACGCCCATCGCGGCGTGCAGGACGAGGGCGCCGCGCTGCTGCTCGTCATGACCAGCGTGCTGGTCACCGCGGCCCTCAGCGTCCTCGTCCTCGGGCTCGTCCTCAGCGAGATGCTGCCGACCCGCGTGCAGGCCAAGCGCACCGAGACCCTCGCGGTCGCGCAGGCGGGCGTCGACGCGGCCACCTCGCAGATGCGGGCGGCGATCGGTTCCTACAACTCCGACAACGTCCCCTTCGGCGGCAAGGCCAAGCTGCCCTGCTCCCTGACCGGCACGGTCGGCACGCAGAGCTACAAGGTGTCGATCACGTACTACGACACCGACCCCACGGAGCTGTCGGCAGCCGAGCAGAAGATCCGCGAGGTCACGTGCACCGCCGGCAGCGGCACCCAATACGTGCCCTCCCACGCGGTCATCACCTCCGAGGGCCTGGCCCCGGCGGTCAAGGGGCAGGCCGCCGACGTCGGCAACCGCAAGGTCAAGGCGCTCTACTCCTTCGAGCTCGACAACGGCAACATCGCCGGGGGCATCATGTGGAGCGGCCCCGGGACGAAGTACTGCCTGCAGGCCGACTCGGCCACGGTCGGCGCCGCCGTCAAGTACGTGGCCTCGGCGTCCTGCGCGTTCAACAACGTCAAGCAGATGTGGGTCTACCACACCGACTACACCATCGTGCTGGCGAGCACCTGGAAGGGTGCGCGCCTGTGCCTGCAGGGGAACACCACCGCTGACGCCGACGTCGTCCTCGCGGCCTGCGACCCCAAGAAGCCGGCGCAGCTGTGGAGCTACGAGGGTGGCGCCCGCTTCAAGGGGCAGAACAGCTCCAACACCGACTACGGCAGCCGCTGCCTCGGCACCGGGTCCAACGTGGCGGACGACGCGATCGCCGGGAAGCCCCTGCGTAACGGGTCCTGCGCCAGCAACGCGGAGTGGGGCTCCTTCGCGCCCGACCCCAGCGTCGGCGCCGGCGCGGCGTCGTACCAGACGCACCAGATTGTGAACTACTTCGAGTTCGGCCGCTGCATGGACGTCACCAACGAGGACATCAACTACTCGCTGATGATCATCTACCCCTGCAAGCAGGACCCGTCGGGCGGCACGAAGCTGAAGTGGAACCACAAGTGGTTCTACACCGAGAACGTCGCGGGGAAGCAGAACATCTACGTGCTGCAGAACAACGACGCCTCGAAGAAGTACTGCCTCACGGCGTCCGCGGCCTCCGTCGCCGACGACAACGCGAACCTGGTCTTCCGCACCTGCGACGGCCGGGTCGAGCAGCAGTTCACCCGCTACTACAAGATGCCTGACTACGCCGACAGCTACACGTTCGTCGACTTCACCGACCGCTGCCTGAGCGTGGGCCCCAAGTGGAACAACGGGAACTTCTCCCGCCTGGTGTCCGCCAAGTGCAACGGTGGATCCGCCCAGAAGTGGAACGCGCCGCAGCTCATCAGCGACCCCGGTGTCAGCGGCGTCCGCGAGGTCCAGCACGATGTCTCCTGAAGTCGTGGGAGCCGGGATCCTCGGCTTGCTCGTGGGCTCCTTCCTCAACGTCGTCGCCCACCGCGTTCCACTGGGGGAGTCGGTGGTCCGACCGGCGAGCCGCTGCCCGGGTTGCCGGACCGAGATCCGGCGGCGGGACAACATCCCCGTGTTGTCCTGGGTGCTGTTGCGCGGCCGTTGCCGCGTCTGCAGCTCCCCCATCAGCGTGCGGTATCCCTTGGTCGAGCTCGCGACCGCGCTGCTGTTCGCCGGCATCGCAGCGCTGGTCGGGCTGACGTGGGCTCTCCCTGCGTACCTCTACCTGGCGGGCATCGCGGTGCCCCTCGCGTTGATCGACCTGCAGGTCCGCCGGCTGCCGGACCAGATCGTCCTGCCCTCCTACGCGGTGGCTCTCGTCCTCCTGACGGTGGCCAGCGCAGGGACGGGCGACTGGGCGGCGCTGCTGCGTGCGCTCGTCGGTGGCGTCTCGTTGTTCGCGCTGTACGCGCTGATCTTCGTGGTCAAGCCCGGTGGGATGGGTCTGGGAGACGTCAAACTGGCCGGAGTCCTGGGGCTGTACCTGGCCTGGTGGGGCTGGGACGCCCTCGCGGTCGGAGGTTTCCTGGCCTTCCTGATCGGTGGCCTGATCGCCGTCGGGCTCATCCTGTTCACGAGCGCCGGCCGGCGCTCCAAGATGCCCTTCGGGCCGGCCATGCTGGCCGGAGCCTTCCTGGCTCTCATCGTGGCTGCGCCCGTCGGCGACTGGTACCTCGGGCTCACGGGGCTCAGCACCTAGCTCCCACCGGGTGACAACACCACGAGGTGCTCAAGTGCCCCGCTGGTGGTTCCGATCATCATCTCGGGTCCGCGCTGGGCCCACCACCCACTGACACGGAGGAGGCGACGTGCCCGGACGAACCGCCGTCGGTCTCGACATCGGCACTTCGGGCGTCCGCGCCGCCGAGCTGTCCTACGGGCGTGACGGCATCACCCTGGAGAAGTTCGGCCAGGTCGCGCTGCCCGAGGGCGCTGTCCGCGACGGGGAGGTCCTCGACCGCCCCGCGGTCGTGGACGCCCTCAAGACGCTCTGGAAGGCCAGCGGTCTGCGTGGCAAGCGCGTGGCGCTCGGCGTCGCCAGCCAGCGCGTCGTCGTGCGCCAGGTGGAGCTGCCGTGGCTGCCGCGCAGCGAGCTCAAGGTCGCACTGCCCCTGCAGGCCCAGGAGTACCTGCCGATGGCGGTGGAGGACTCCGTCCTCGACTTCCACGTCACCGAGGAACTGCACGACGAGAACGGCCGCCGTCTGCGGGGCCTCCTCGTCGCGGCGGCCCGCGACGCGGTGCTCTCCAACGTCCACGCGGTGCAGGCCGCCGGGCTGCAGCCGGTGTCGGTCGACCTCACGTCGTTCGCAGTGCTGCGCGCCGCCGGCCGTGAGCACAGCGAGGTTGCGACCGAGGCGCTGCTCGACGTGGGCGCGCGCATCTCCAACCTCGTCGTCCACTCGGCTGGTTCGCCCCGCTTCGTCCGCATCCTCCTCATGGGAGGGCAAGACGTCACCGACGCCATCGCCGAGCGCTTGGGGCTGCCTGCCACGGTGGCCGAGGCCGTCAAGCGGGGCAACTTCGAGGAGTTGACCGCCGACGAGGTGCAGCTCGCGACGTCTGCGGTGGAGCTCATGGTCGAAGTGTTCGTCGACGAGGTCCGCAGCTCGCTGGACTACTACGGGGTGTCGAATCCCCAGTTCCCCGTCGAGCGGATCCTGGTGTCCGGCGGTGGATCCCTGTTGGCCGGTGTGTCGCAGAAGCTGCAGCAAGTCACCCACAAGCAGGTGGCCCCCGCTGACGTCCTGTCTGGCGTGCGTCTGGGTCGCACCGGCCTGGACGAGCACCAGCTTGCGGCCATCCACCCGCTGGCGGCGGTGCCCGTCGGCCTCGCCCTCGGAGTCGTCTCATGAGCTTCCAGACCCTCGAAGCGGTCGCCACCCGACGGTCCGTGGTCCGCGTCGACCTGCTCCCGCAGGAAGTCGCCGCGGCCCGCGGGGGGCGGCTCCTCCGCGCCGGGCTGGGCGCGGGCCTCGTGGCTGTCGTGGGGGTCGCTTGCGCAGCCTACGCGGTCACCGCCGGCCACGTGTCCACCGCGACCGACGCCCTGACGACTGAGCAGCAGCGCACCTCGCAGCTGCAACAGGAACAACGGCGCTACGCGGACGTCCCGAAGGTGATGGCGCAGCTGCAGACCGCTCGTGACGTCCAGAAGGAGGTCACCTCCGGTGACGTCCCGACCTACCTGCTCCTGGACCAGCTGGCCAGCCGGTCCCCGGCAGACCTCGCTCTGACGGCCGTCAACATCACGGTGGCCGGCGCCAGCACCTCGAGCACCGCCTCCAGCACCGCTTCGAGCGCCGCCACGCCGGCTTCCGACCCGCTGGCTGTCACCGGCATCGGAACGGTCAGCGTCACCGGGCAGACCCACAGCCAAGGGCAGGTCGCCTCCTTCATGGACGCGGTAGCCGCTCTCGACGGCTTGGCCGACCCTCGCCTGACCGGATCCACCCTGGACCCCGCCACCGGGCTCATCACCTTCACCACCACCGCCACCCTGACCGACGACGCCACGTCGTCCGCAGGCTGACCGAGAGACGACAGGAGGCTCGACGAGATGACTCGTGACAAGAACACCGTCTGGATCGCCGGAACCGCCGTTCTCGCGGTGCTCGTCCTGGTGGCGACGTACTTCCTGCTGATCGCGCCCAAGCGTGCCGAGGCCGCCGACATCGCGACGCAGACCCTCCAGACCCGCCAGGGCAACGAGACGCTGCAGCAGCAGATCGCCCTGCTCCAGTCCCAGTTCGCCACGCTCGGGGACCGCCGCGCGGAACTCGCGGAGATCACCCGCACCTTGCCGGCCAAGGCCGACGTGCAGCAGCTGCTGCGCCAGGTCGAGACCTACGCCACCACGAGCGGTGTCACGCTGCTGTCCGTGACGCCCGGTTCGCCCGTCCTGCACGGCGTGGACGGGACCGGCGCCGCGGCCGAGACGTCCGGGCCGCTCGTCGTGGACGTGCCCATCACCTTGACCACGGCGGGGAGCTTCAGCGGTACCGAGCTGTTCGTCAAGCAGGTGCAGGCCGACATGGGGCGCTTCCTGTCGGTGAGCGACCTCTCCCTGACCGCCGGCACGGCTTCCGACGACGACGGTGTGACGGCGACCGTCACCGGCCGCGTGTTCGTCCTGCGCGACGCGCAGACCACCGAGGACCAGAGCGGGACCGCCGGTGCGGCCGCGACGAACGGGAGTGAGAGCTGATGTGGGGTCAGTCCGCTGACGAGCCGGTCGGGTTGCCCGACCCCGAACTTCCCGGCTTCTTCGACGAGGAGCCCAGCCCCCGCAGACCCGTGCGCGCGCTCATCGGTGGCGTCGCTGCCGTCGCGGTCATCGCCGGTGGAGCGGGAGCCTTCCTGTGGCTGGGCAGCACCCCCTCGGCCGACGCGTCCGCCCTGGGCGCCGGAACCGTCGTCACGTCGCCGACGGACCCGGGGAGCACCGGCAGCCGGACGGCCGTCGCCTTCGCCGGCAGCGGTCGCGACGTCTTCGACCAGCTGGTGACGCCCACCACCGCCGGCGACGCCACCGCGACTTCCACGTCGGCGGCCACCGTCGCAGCGGTCGGTGCGACCACCACGGGCACCAGCGCGTCGACGGTCACCGGAACTCCGACGGGAACCGCTACCAAGGCTCCGACGGGGACCGGTGCGAAGGCTCCGACGGGGACCGGTGCCAAGGCCCCCACCACCTCACCGGCCAAGACGCCGACCACCCCCACCGTCAGCCGGTCCACGGCGCCCCCGTGGCAGCAGGGCGTCGTCACCTTCGACTCGATCCCCGTGGGCAGCACGACCGGAACGGCCAGCTTCGTGCTCGACGCGGACGGCACCAACCCCGTGACCGGGTCCCTGGCGGCCGGCTCGTTCGTGCCGTCCACCTCGACCGTCTACCGCCCCTGGGGCATCACGACGGAGCGGGCCATGACGGACGCAGAGCAGGCGGCGTGCCAGACACTGATCAAGAACGCGGCCACCTCGGAGGACGCAGCCAAGATCAGCCGCCAGACGAAGGACTGCACGGTCACCGACGACTACGTCTGGCAGGCCGTCTTCGTGCCCAGCAGCCAGGCGCAGCTCGCGGTGACCAACACCGAGCGCTCCGGCTGGCTCGTCGCGGCCGACACGAAGCTGCCCGGTGCCGCGATGGGCAAGGTCACCGGCACCGTCCGCTGGCTCGGGCAGCGGGGGGAGAAGTACCTCCTGCAGGTGGACGACCAGCCGGGCATCTGGGTCGGGGAGGGCGACGCGGTTCCCGGAACTCCCTTGAACTTCGAGGGCATCGGCCTGGACAGCATCGCTCGAGGTGACGTCGCCGTCTTCAGCGCTGACGGCGCCCAGTACTTCACCGTCCTCGGTGGCGGCGAGGCCGCCGGCATCACCTTCTGACGCGACGCCCCGTCCAGCCCACCACCCACCACCTCGGAGACCACCATGATCCGGAAGCCCCGAACCGCCGTCAGGCGCGCCGCGGCCGCGGTCGTCCTCGCCGGCCTCGTCGGTGGAGCGGCGGCCGCGGCGGCCGACGCCTCGCCCATCCGCTTCCACCGCGTCTACGGCGCCGACCGCTACATCACCTCCTCCCTCGTCGACGGCGACCCGACGTCGACCGCGTACGTCGTGTCCGGTGTCGACTTCCCCGACGGCCTGGCGGCCGGCGCGGTGGCCGGCCGGGAAGCGGTGCTGGGCAACGTCTACCTCACCCAGCGCGACGTGCTGCCGGCGGAGGTCCGGCAGCGCATCGTGTACGCGTCCAAGATCGTCGTGGTCGGGGGTGAGTCCTCGGTCGGGCCGGACGTCATGACGTGGTTGCAGCAGAACACCCGCGCAACCTTGAGCCGTGTCAGCGGCCCGGACCGCTTCGACACCGCCGCCGCGCTGTCGGCGGCCTCCTACGCCACTCCCGCAGCCGGTGCACGCGGTGTCGAGAACGTCGTGATCGCCACCGGTTACGACTACCCCGACGCGCTGTCCGGCAGCGCTGCGGCCGCGCACGTGGACTCGCCGCTGTTGCTGGTGCGCCCCGACGCCGTCCCGGCCTCCGTGGTGGCCGAGCTCCAGAGGCTGCGCCCCCAGGCCATCACCGTCGTGGGTGGTACGAGCCGGGTCACTGACAGCGTCCTGGAGCAGTTGCGCACCTTCACCACCGGCCCGGTCACCCGCATCGCGGGAACCGACCGCTACGACACCGCTGATCGTGTCAGCGCCGCTTTCTTCGATGACGCCGAGGACGTCACGATCGCCTCGGGTGAGACGTTCGCCGACGCCCTCGCCGCAGGGGCGAGGGCGGGCCGCCACGGCGGCCCTCTCCTCCTCACGGCCAGTCGCTGCCTCACTGAGCAGACCAACCTGGAGATCGAGCGACTGCAGGCCACCCACGGTGAGCGTGCCGACCTGGACTCCATCGGTGGGCCGACCCGCATCACCGAGGAAGCCGCCAAGCGCACCAACTGCCAGCCGGTGGGCACCGCGCCGAAGACCTACCTGGACGACCTCGTCCACGTCCAGGGCAGCGTCCGCGACCGCTACGACCACGCCACGATCTCGGGACGGTTCTACCCCCGCTCGACGGCCTTCGACGCCGACCCGCGCAACTCCGACTACGGCACCTGGTCCCTGGGCACCAAGCGGTCCCGCTTCACCATGGTCGCCGGCATCGCCGACGACAACCCCAGTGCCTTGGCGTCCACCGTCGCCGTCTACGGCGACGAGAAGCTGCTGGCCTCGGGGAACGTCGCCAAGGGAGCGCCCATCGCCTTCGACGTGGACGTGCGCGGTGTCGACAACCTCAAGATCGTCACGACCTCGCCGAACGCGTCGCTCACGCCGGCCGCGCAGAACGCGAACCTCGTGTACTTCGGGGACGCAGCCGTCAGCTGAAGCACCAGCGACAGCAGCGGCCGCCCGCCTCGGTGGACTCATCGATCCCCGCAACCCCTTCGACCTGGGGTTGCGGGGATCGTGTGGTTCTCAGGGCCCGGAGGTGGGCCGGCGCGTGCGGTGGGGAGCCCCTGCACGGCCGTCGCCCGACGAGTGCGATCTCCGCACCGTCCTCGGCCTAGGATGCGCGGGCAGCCGTCCCCGACCGCAGGAGCCCACCCGTGATCGTCCTCGTCGGCTTCATGGGCGCGGGCAAGTCCACCGTCGGGCGTCTCCTCGCCGACCGCCTCGGCCTGCCGTTCGTGGACACCGACCTCGTCGTCGAGGACCGCGAGCGCCGCTCCATCCCCGAGATCTTCGCCACCGACGGCGAGCAGGCCTTCCGGGACCTGGAGCAGGAGGTCGTCGCCGACGTCGTGGCCGGCCCCGAGGCGGTCGTGTCCCTGGGAGGCGGGGCCTGCGGGCGGGAGGCCACGCGCGCGGTGCTGCGCGCCCACACGGTCGTCCACCTCGACGTCTCCTTCGAGCAGGCGAAGGCCCGCACCGCGGGGGACACCTACCGGCCGATGCTGCAGCGGCCGGACCTGGCGCAGCTGCACGCCTCCCGGCGGGTCGTCTTCGAGGAACTCGCGGACCTCAGCGTGCGGACCGACGGGCGGCGGGCGGAGGCCATCGCCCTGGAGGTGCTCGACGGGGTCACCGGGCAGGACGGGGTCCTCGTGGCGCCGCCCGGCGGCAGCTACCGGGTCCACGTGCGGGCCGGGGCGCTGGCGAGCGTGGGCAGCCTGCTCCCGGCGGCCGGGGCGGTGCTGGTGGTGGGCCGTGCCTCGGACCCGGCGCTGGCGCGTGTGCGCGAGGGCCTGGCCGGCACCGTGCACGTCGCCGAGCTGCCCGAGGGGCCGGTGAAGACCCTGGACGTCTACGGGCGGCTGGCCGCGCGCGCGGCCGAGGTGGCCCTGCACCCGGACGACCTCGTCCTCGCGGTCGGTGACGAGCCCGTCGTCGACGTGGCGGGCTTCCTGGCCGCCACCTACAACCGGGGGACCCGCTGGGCGGTGGTGCCCCGCTCGCTGGAGACGCTCGTCGACTCCTCCGTCGGCGGCAAGGTCGCCCTGGACCTGCCGCACGCCCGGAACCTGCTGGGCGCGGTCCACCAGCCGGTGGCCGTCGTCAGCGATCCCGAGGGGGTCTCGCCGGCGACCGACCCGCGGTTCGGCGCCGGGCTCGCCGAGGCCGTCAAGACCACCCTGGTGGGGGACCCGGCCGACCTGGACCTGCTCGTGGGGAACGCCCCCGCGGTGCTGGCCGGGGACCTCGACGCGGTCACGGCCGTCGTCCGCCGCGCGGTGGCCACCAAGGCGCGCATCGTCACCGCCGACGAGCGCGAGGCCGCGGGCCGGTTGCACCTGAACTACGGGCACACGTTCTCGCACGCCCTCGAGCAGGTGCTGGCCGACGACGCTGCCGCGCTGCCGCTGGGGCTGATGGCGGCCGCGCACCTGGCCCGCCGGCTCGGGTTCCTCGACGACGCCGGCGTCGACCTGCACCGCCGGTCGCTGCGCGCGTTCGGGTTGCCGACCGCACACCGTTCCACCCTGTCGGAACTGCAACCCTTCTGGTTGCGGGACAAGAAGTTCAAGGACGGCGTCCGGTTCGTGCTGCTGCACGCCCCGGGCCGTCCGGAGGCGGGCGTGCCCGCCACCGACGACGCACTGGCCGGTGCGCTCGACGACCTCGCGGAGGACAGATGACCACCGAACCCGTTCGCATCACCGTCGAGGGCGAGACCGCCTACGACGTCCTCATCGGCCGCGGGCTGCTGGGTGAGCTGCGCGGTCTGCTGGGGCCGAAGGTCGCCAAGGTGCTCGTCGTGCACCCCCGCGCCCTGCGGTCCACGGGTGAGGCCGTGCGCGACGACCTCGTCGCGCAGGGCCTGGAAGCGATCCTGGCCGAGGTCCCCGACGGCGAGGAGGCCAAGTCCGCCGAGGTCGCGGCGTTCTGCTGGACGGTGCTGGGCCAGTCCGACTTCACGCGCTCCGACGCCGTCGTCGGCGTCGGCGGGGGAGCGGTCACCGACCTCGCCGGTTTCGTCGCCGCGACGTGGCTGCGCGGCGTGCGGGTCGTCCAGGTCCCCACGACCCTGCTGGCCATGGTCGACGCGGCCGTCGGCGGCAAGACCGGCATCAACACCGCCGAGGGCAAGAACCTCGTCGGGTCCTTCCACCCGCCGGCCGGGGTCCTGTGCGACCTCGACGCCCTCGACACGCTGCCGCCGCACGACCTGCGGGCCGGGCTCGCCGAGGTCGTGAAGTGCGGGTTCATCGCCGACGAGCGCATCCTCGAGCTCGTCGAGGCCGACGTCGAGGCCGCCACGGACCCGCACTCGCCGGTGCTGGCCGAGCTGGTCGAGCGGGCCGTCCGGGTCAAGGCCCGCGTCGTGGGGGAGGACCTCAAGGAGTCCGACCTGCGGGAGATCCTCAACTACGGGCACACGTTCGCGCACGCCGTGGAGCTCGTCGAGCGCTACCAGTGGCGGCACGGCGCGGCGGTCAGCGTCGGGCTCGTGTACGTCGCCGAACTGGCCCGGATGGCGGGCCGGCTCTCCGACGCCGACGCCGACCGGCACCGCACCGTCCTGCAGTCCCTGGGCCTGCCGACGACCTACCGCGGTGACCGGTGGCCCCAGCTGCTCGACGCCATGAAGCGGGACAAGAAGTCCCGCGGGGCCCTGCTGCGCTTCGTCGTCCTGGACGCCGTCGGGAAGCCCTCCCGGCTGGAGGGTCCCGACCCGGCCATGCTCCAGGCGGCGTACGCGGAGATCAGCGCGAGCTGACTCAGGCGCAGGCGGTCCGGCTCAGACCGGCCGCCGAGGAGTAGTACCAGACGCGCCCGTGGCCCTGCGCGTCGCGGCCCGCGAGGCAGTAGCCCTGCGGGTCGGCGGCGAGGATCGCGACCTGGCTGGCCGGCTCGGCGACGTCGAGGGCCGCCGGGTCGCCCGTGTACGAGCCCGTCGCCATCCAGACGTTCTCCTCGGCCTGCGCCACGGCCCGCAGGTCCTGCTTCACCACGCTGTCGGCGGCCTTCGCGTGCTGGCTCAGGAACACGGGGATCGCGACGGCGGCGACGATCCCGAGCACGGTCAGCGCGGCGAACCCGATGCCCAGACCGATGAGGACCTTGCCCCAGGTCGGCACGCGGGGCGCGGGCGGGACGGCGGGCGGGACGGCGTGCGCGACCGGCGCGGCCGGGACGCCCGGGCTGCCGAACGGCGGCCGGAACGGCTCCGGGGCGGCCGGCGGCCGGGACCCGGAGTAGAAGTCGGCGTTCGGGTCGAACGGGGACACGGGGATCTCCTGTCGTCGCTGCGGCCCCAGGGTGCCGGGGCCGGTCCTGCGGGGTCAGCCGCAGGGGGTCGTCGTCACTCCCCGGGCCGGGGAGTAGTACCGGACCACGCCGCCGGTGCGGCTCTGCCCCTTGAGGCAGTAGCCGTCGATCGTCGCGGTGACGACCGTCAGCTTGCTGATCGTCCCGGGCAGGTTGAGGGAAGCGATGTCGCCGCCGTACACGCCGTTGAACCGGTGGTACGCGTCCTGCCCTGCCGCAGCCTCCTGCAGGTCGGCGGAAACCGCCGCGATCTCCTTCGCGTGCACCTGGTCCATGACGACCGGGTACCCGTACTCCGCGCCGATCGCGACGGCGACCAGCACCGCGGCCCACGTCAGCACCGTCCTCACGGGGTTCCGCCCGACCCGCCGGGGAGCGGCCTCGGTGCGGGCGACGTGGAAGGGGGAGGCGTTGCCCGGGCTGAAGACGGGCCGCCCGCTGCTGGGGCCGTAGAAGTCCGGGGCGCTCGCCGCGGCGGGTGCCGGACGCCGCGGAGCCGTCGGCCGGGGCGGGGCCGGCGGCTCGGGCCGGGGAGCCTGGGCCACAGGCTCACGAACGGGTGCGGCGGCCCGCGGGGGCGGCGCGGGAGCCAGCCCGGGGACCGGGACGTCGCGGACGGCGTACTCGGCCGGTTCGGGTGCCGGGTCCTCCGCGCGGTGCCTGCCCCGCGGGACCGCCGACTCCAGGTACCCGCCGCCCGCGCGCAGCGGGGTGCGCCGGTCGTCGGTGAGGGGTTCGGTCACGCTGTCCTCCTGGTGGTCTCGGATCGCTCATCGGCGAGGTCGGGCTGGGGGTGCAGGGGGTGTCACCCGGGTGGATCACCGGCGGTCAGGAGCACGCCCGGTCGGTGAGACCCGTGGCGGGGGCGTAGAACAGCGCCGTCCTGCTCCTGCGGTCGTACGCCCCGGCGCAGAAGCCGTCCGCGCCGGCGCTGACGATGGCCAGGTCGCCGCGGCCGGGGGTGACCCCCAGCTCCTCCAGGGACGTGGAGTAGCTGCCGTGGCCGGCCCTCCAGCGGGTCTGGGCCGCCGCCACCTCGCGCAGGTCGCCGCGCAGGTCCTCCGTGGCGCTGGCGCTCCGGTCGTCCAGGACCGTGGTGAGGGCGGCCACGACGGCGAGGGTGACCGCGGCGCCCACGAGGGTGCCCCGGGCACGACGGGGCCGGCGCACGGCGTCGTGCCGACCGGGTGCGTTCACCCGCGACCCCTTCCTCGAGGACTCCTGGACGCCCGGGTGCCCCGGACCACGAGGTGATCGGGTCGAGGAGGGGACCGGCTGGAGGGCGCGGGGCGGGGGCCACCCGTGTGCGCGCGCACCTCCACCGTCCGGCGCAACGGGCCCCGTCGCGCGGTCTGCGCACGGTGATCGCGCCACGGGGGGTGCTCACCCGGTCGCCACGCCTGCGGGCGGGCCCGCGCGCGGGGCCTCGGTAGGATGCTCTCGCCCCAACCCGCGTCCGGTCCCGGTCGGCGGGAGTGAGTACGCACTAGAGACGGACTGAGAGACGACGTGGCATCGACGAACGACCTGAAGAACGGCACCGTGCTGAACCTCGACGGCAACCTCTGGTCGGTGGTCGAGTTCCAGCACGTGAAGCCCGGCAAGGGCGGTGCCTTCGTCCGGACGAAGCTGAAGAACGTCCTGTCCGGCAAGGTCGTCGACCGCACCTTCAACGCGGGCGCGAAGGTCGAGACCGCGACGGTCGACAAGCGCGACATGCAGTACCTGTACAAGGACGGCGAGGACTTCGTCTTCATGGACTCCGCCACCTACGACCAGCTGCACATCAGCGCGGCGACCGTCGGTGACGCGGCCAACTACCTGCTCGAGAGCGCCGAGGCGATCGTCGCCACGCACGAGGGCACCCCGCTGTACGTCGAGCTGCCGACGTCGGTCGTCCTGGAGATCACCTACACCGAGCCCGGCCTGCAGGGTGACCGCTCCACCGGCGGCACCAAGCCCGCGACGGTCGAGACCGGCTACGAGATCCAGGTCCCGCTGTTCCTCGAGACCGGCACGAAGGTCAAGGTCGACACCCGCACGGGCGACTACCTCGGCCGCGTCAACGACTGATGGCGGCCCGCCGCAAGGCGCGCAAGCGCGCGCTGGAGGTCCTCTTCGAGGCCGACCAGCGCAAGCTCGACCCGCTGGACGTCCTGCGCGACAAGATCCAGCGCGCCGACCCGCCCGTCGGTGAGTACGCCGTCACCCTCGTCGAGGGGGTGGTGGCGCACCGCGAGCGCATCGACGAGATCCTCACGACGTACTCGATGGGCTGGACGGTCGACCGGATGCCGGCCGTCGACCGCGCCGTGCTGCGGATCGGCGTCTGGGAGGTCCTGCACGCCCCCGACGTGCCCGATCACGTGGCCGTCAGCGAGGCCGTGGAGATCACCCAGGAGCTGTCGACCGACGAGTCGCCCAAGTTCGTCAACGGGCTGCTCGCGCGGATCGTGGACCTGAAGGAGACGCTTTCCGCCTGAGGCGCGTGGTGCGCCGGGGAGCTGGATCGTTGTGACAACGCTGTCGATCATCGGCAGCGTTGTCACAACGATCCGCTCCTCAGCCGCTCCTCAGCCACTCCGGCGCCTGGCCCCCGCCTCGAGCGTGGTGGCCAGTTGCCGCAGGAACCCCGCCGGGTCCCGGGTGACGTCACTCGGAGCGACGGTCAGGAGCAGGACCCCCGCAGCGGCGTACCGGCGTTGCTTCGCCTGGGTGCGTCGCAGGTCGCCCGGGGTCGAGTGCCACCGGATGCTGTCCACCTCCAAGGCGACACCGAGGTCGGGCCACCAGGCGTCCGCCGTGCCGACGAACAGCCCACCGACGACGACGTCCTCGTTCCACAGCGGTTGAGGCAGCGAGGACCTCGCGACGACGCGGTGGACCCGGCCCTCCGCCGCGCTGCGCGTTCCCGCCGACGCCTCGGTCAGGACGGCGCGGGCGGCAGCCGAGCGCTGCGTCGGTCCTTCCAGCACCTCGGTGACGAGTTCAGCCAGCGTGCAGCGGCCCCGGTGCAACGTGGCGCCGAACAGTTCGCGGACGCGGTCGACGTCGGCTCCGTGCCGTGCGGCATCCGCTGCGGCCCGCGCCGGCGGCGCCGTGGGCAGACCGGCGCAGAGCTGGACCCGCGGTGGGCGTTCGGTCCGCTCGACGGTGACGAAACCGGACGAGAGCCTGGTCCTCGTCCAGGGGACGAGGACCAGGACCTGCGGGAGGACCCGGATCCGGTCGGTGGTCGTGCCGTGCAGGTCCATGGCGTGCTCACCGCTGAGGACCGCGTCCACGCCGGCGTACGCGAGGGCCCCGAGCCGTCGCTGGCGTTGCGTGAGCGTGCCCCGGTGGCCGGCCACGACCCCCGGCAGGACCCGCTGCCAGGGGCCCCGGTTGGCCCAGCGCGCGATGGTCGACACGGTCATTCCCGTCTGGACCAGCTGGGCGTGGGTCGCGATGCCGTCCTGGCGGCGCAGGAGCGCATCGACGTCGGCCGGGTCGAAGGTTCTGGGGCGTGGCACGCGGTCATGCTCGTCGTGCCCGTCTGCGACGTGGAGCGTCGTGCGGGCGGTGTGTGGACGACGCGCTCGCGGCGGGCCCTGTGCACCCCGGAGCCGCGCAACGAGGCGCTGTGGACGCAGGCGCTGTGGACGGATCGTTGTGACAACGCTCGCGATGACTGCGAGCGCTGTCACAACGATCCGTCCCCGCGCCGCCGCGCGGGCGAGGCCGGGACGCAGAACGGCCCGGCCCCCGCGGGGGGACCGGGCCGTCGGTGCGTGACCGTCAGCCGTGCTCGACGGCGCGGCGGGCGTCGGCGTTGAGCACGCCCCAGGCGATGAACTCGTCGCACAGCGTCGTCGCGGGGACGTCGTAGATGACGGCGAGGGTGCGCAGGTCGTCGGCGCGGATCGACAGGACCCGGCCGTTGTAGTCGCCGCGCTGGGACTGGATGGTCTTGGCGTAGCGGTCCAGGGGGCCGGCCTTCTCGGCGGGGACCTCCTGGAGGCGCTCGAGGTCGAGCACGAGCCGCGGCGGCGGCTCGGAGCTGCCCTGCGGGGCGCCTTCGGGGAGCAGTGCGGAGACGGGGACCCCGTAGAAGTCCGCCAGTTCAGCCAGTCGCTGGACGGTCACCGCACGGTCGCCGCGTTCGTAGGAGCCCACGACGACGGCCTTCCACCGTCCCTCGGACTTCTCTTCGACGCCGTGCAGGGACAGCCCCTGTTGGGTACGGATGGCGCGAAGGCGCGATCCGAGTGCGCGGGAGTAGTCCGATGCCATACGAGAATCGTCACGGAGCGTGAACGTCTTCGTCAAGCTGACCTGCCGTCCTGCCCCCGGTTTCCCAGGATCTACCACCCTCTCGGCACCAAAACCGTTACTCCGTGTGAGCGTTTGATCTCACAATGACAGCGCTGTGCCGGTGTCCGGCCCCCGGGCACCGGGACCACTGTGCTCCTGTAGGGTCGCGGGTGCCCACCACGTCCCGTCACCGTCAGGTGAGGGTCGGGTGGAGACGTCCTTTAAAGATCCGTCCCGTGAGGCGGGGAAGGAGGTCGGTGGTGAACGCTGCCCCGGACCAGCACGGTGGCCACCCGGCCAGGGTGCTCCTCGAGAGCGCCGACATCTCCCGGGCCGTGACGCGCATCGCGCACGAGCTGCTGGAGACGAACAAGGGAGCGGACGACCTCGTCCTGCTCGGCATCCCCACCCGCGGCGTCCCGCTGGCCCGCCGGCTCGCGGCCCGGCTCGCCGACGTCGAGGGCACCGTCGTGCCGACCGGCTCGCTCGACGTGACCATGTACCGCGACGACCTGCGCCGGCACCCCACGCGGACCCTGCTGCCGACCGAGCTGCCCGCCGGCGGCATCGACGACAAGGTCGTGGTCCTCGTCGACGACGTGCTGTACTCCGGCCGCACCATCCGCGCGGCCCTGGACGCCCTCAACGACCTCGGCCGCCCGCGCGCGGTGCGGCTGGCCGTCCTCGTCGACCGCGGCCACCGCGAGCTGCCCATCCGCGCCGACCACGTCGGCAAGAACCTGCCGACCTCCTCGGCCGAGCGCGTGGGCGTGCTCCTCGACGAGCTCGACGGCCGCGACGCCGTGGTCCTGACCGGGGGGGTGGGCTGATGCGCCACCTGCTGTCGGCCGCCGACCTCGACCGCGACGGCGCCGTCCACGTCCTCGACGTCGCCGAGGAGATGGCCGCCACCCAGCGCCGGGAGATCAAGAAGCTGCCCACCCTGCGCGGGCGCACCGTCGTCAACCTCTTCTTCGAGGACTCCACGCGGACCCGGACCTCCTTCGAGGCCGCCGCCAAGCGGCTGTCCGCCGACGTCATCAACTTCTCGGCCAAGGGCTCCAGCGTCTCCAAGGGCGAGAGCCTGAAGGACACCGCGCTGACCCTGGAGGCCATGGGCGCCGACGCCGTCGTCGTCCGGCACGGCTCCTCCGGCGCCCCGCACCGCCTCGCGCACGCCGGCTGGACGCGGGGGGCCGTGGTCAACGCCGGCGACGGCACCCACGAGCACCCCACCCAGGCCCTGCTCGACGCCTACACGATGCGCCGGCACCTCAAGCAGGGCCGCGGCGACCTGGCCGGGGCCCGGGTCGTCGTCGTCGGCGACGTCCTGCACTCCCGGGTGGCGCGCTCGAACGTCCTGCTGCTGCACACCCTGGGTGCCCACGTCACGCTCGTGGCCCCGCCGACGCTGCTGCCCGTCGGGGTCGAGCAGTGGCCGTGCGCCACCTCCCACGACCTCGACGCCACGCTCCTGCGCACCGAACCCGACGCGGTGATGATGCTGCGGGTGCAGGCCGAGCGGATGGACGCCGCGAAGGGGTCCTTCTTCCCCTCCGCGCGCGAGTACAGCCGCCGCTACGGCCTGGGCCGCGAGCGGCTGGCGGTCCTGCCCGACCACACGATCGTCATGCACCCCGGCCCGATGAACCGCGGCCTGGAGATCTCCGCCGACGCCGCCGACTCGGCCCGCTCCACCATCGTCGAGCAGGTCGGCAACGGCGTCGCCGTCCGGATGGCGGTCCTCTACCTGTTGCTGGCCGGCGAGCTCCCGGGAGGGGACGCGTGAACACCACCCTCGTCCAGAACGTCCGACCGCTGGGCGGTGAGCCCACCGACCTGCTGCTGCGCGACGGCGTCGTCGCCGAGGTCGGCCCCGGCCTGTCCGCCGAGGGCGCCGCCGTCGTCGACGGCACGGGCCTGCTCGCCCTGCCGGGCCTGGTCGACCTGCACACCCACCTGCGCGAACCGGGCCGCGAGGACGCCGAGACCGTCGAGTCCGGCACCCGCTCGGCCGCCCGCGGCGGCTACACGTCCGTGTTCGCCATGGCCAACACCTTCCCCGTCGCCGACACCGCCGGCGTCGTCGAGCAGGTCCAGCGCCTGGGCGAGGAGGCCGGCTGGGCCGACGTCCGCCCCGTCGGCGCCGTCACGGTGGGCCTGGCCGGCCGGCAGCTGGCCGAGCTGGGCGCGATGGCCGACTCCCGCGCCGGTGTGCGGGTCTTCTCCGACGACGGGCACTGCGTCTCCGACGCCGTCCTCATGCGCCGTGCCCTGGAGTACGTCAAGGCCTTCGACGGCGTCATCGCCCAGCACGCCCAGGAACCGCGCCTGACCGAGGACGCGCAGATGAACGAGGGCACCGTCAGCGCGGTCCTGGGGCTGCGCGGCTGGCCCAGCGTGGCCGAGGAGGCGATCATCGCCCGCGACGTGCTGCTCGCCGACCACGTCGGGTCCCGGCTGCACGTGTGCCACCTGTCGACCAAGGGGTCGGTCGAGATCGTCCGCTGGGCCAAGCAGCGCGGGGTCCAGGTCACCGCCGAGGTCACCCCGCACCACCTGCTGCTGACCGACGAGCTCGTCCGCGGCTACGACCCCGTCTACAAGGTCAACCCGCCGCTGCGCACGCAGGCCGACGTCGAGGCCGTCCGCGAGGGCCTGGCCGACGGCACCATCGACGTCGTCGCCACCGACCACGCCCCGCACCCGGTGGAGGCCAAGGATTGCGAGTGGTCGGCCGCGGCCATGGGCATGACGGGGCTGGAGACCGCCCTCAGCGTCGTGCAGCACACCATGGTCGACACCGGCCTCATCGGCTGGGACACCCTGGCGGAGCGCATGTCGCACGCCCCGGCGCGCATCGGGCGCCTGGCCGGGCACGGGCAGCCGCTGGCGGTCGGCTCGGCCGCGAACCTCGTGCTCGTCGACCCGGCCGCGCGCTGGACCGTCGTGCCCGAGGCGATGGCCACGGCGGGCCGCAACTCCCCGTTCCGGGGGATGGAGCTGCCGGGCCGGGTCGTCGCCACGTTCCTGCGCGGACGCCCGACGGTGCTGGACGCGGAGCTGGTGCAGCCGTGAGGTGGCTCGCCGTCGTCGTCCTGGTCCTGGCCCTGCTGCTGCTGTGGCGCATGGCCTTCATGGGCTACCGCGGCCGGGCCCTGCGCCAGCGGCAGGAGTTCCCGCGCCCGGTCGGCGCACGGGACTGGAAGGACCTGACGGACTCCCTGGAGGGGGTCTACGTCTCGACGACGGACGCCGAGAACGCCCTCGACCGCATCGCCGCCCACGGCCTGGGGACCCGCAGCGCCGTCGCGCTGGGGTTCGTCCCCGAGGGCGTCGGGCTGCTGCGCGAGGGCGCCCGGTCGTTCGTCATCCCCACCGCCGACATCGTCGGGGTCGGGCACGGCCCGGGCATGGTCGGCAAGTGGATGGGCAAGGAGAAGGGCCTCGTGGTCCTCCGGTGGAAGCTGGGGGAGCGCGTGGTGGACACAGGGATCAAACCGCGGCACCCCGCCGAGGGCGCCAGGTTCGCGGAGCAGGTGGAGGAACTCGTGCGCAAGAACGGTCAGCAGCAACCTGGAGGTGCGCAGTGAGCCGGCGCGTTCCCGCGGTCCTCGTCCTGCAGGACGGCCGCACGTTCCACGGCGAGGCCTACGGCCACGTCGGGCAGACCGTCGGCGAGGCGGTGTTCTCCACCGGCATGACCGGCTACCAGGAGACCCTCACCGACCCCAGCTACCACCGGCAGGTCGTCGTCATGACGGCCCCGCACGTGGGCAACACCGGGTACAACGACGAGGACCAGGAGTCGGCCCGGATCTGGGTCGCCGGCTACGTCGTGCGCGACCCCGCGCGCGTCCCGTCGAACTGGCGCTCGCGGCGCAGCCTGGCCGAGGAGCTCGACGCGCAGGGCGTCGTCGGGATCTCCGGCGTCGACACCCGCGCGCTGACCCGGCACCTGCGCGAGCGCGGCGCCATGAAGGTCGGGATCTTCTCCGGCCCGGCCGCCGACCAGCCGGCCGCCGACCTCCTGGCGGCCGTCACCGGTGCGCCCGACATGGTCGGCACCGACCTCGCCTCCCTGGTGAGCACCGACGAGAGCTACGTCGTGCCCGCGGTGGGGGAGCGCAGGTTCTCCGTCACCGCCGTCGACCTCGGCATCAAGTCGATGACGCCGCACCGGCTCGCCGAGCGCGGCATCGAGGTCACGGTCGTCCCCTCGACGGTGACGCTGGAGCAGGTCCTCACCTCCGGGCCCGACGGCGGCGCCCCCGACGGGGTGTTCTTCTCCAACGGCCCCGGCGACCCCGCCGCGGCGACCCACGAGATCGAGGTCCTGCAGGGCGTCCTGGAGCGCAGGATCCCGTTCTTCGGGATCTGCTACGGCAACCAGCTCCTGGGCCGCGCCCTGGGGTACGGGACGTACAAGCTGAAGTACGGCCACCGCGGCATCAACCAGCCCGTCATGGACCTGGCCACCCGCAAGGTCGAGGTCACCGCCCACAACCACGGGTTCGCCGTCGAGGGCACCGCCGGGGAGGTCCGCGACACCCCGTACGGGCGGGCCGAGGTCAGCCACGTCGGCCTCAACGACGGCGTCGTGGAGGGTCTGCGCTGCCTCGACGCGCCGGCGTTCTCGGTGCAGTACCACCCCGAGGCCGCCGCCGGCCCGCACGACGCCTCCTACCTGTTCGACCGGTTCGTCGACCTGATGGACGGCACCCCCGCCGCCCAGCTCGTCGACGACCAGGGTGAGACCGACACCACCGAGAAGGACGCCTGATGCCTCGCCGCACCGACCTGAAGTCCGTCCTCGTCATCGGGTCCGGGCCCATCGTCATCGGCCAGGCCGCCGAGTTCGACTACTCCGGCACCCAGGCCTGCCGCGTCCTGAAGTCCGAGGGCCTGCGCGTCATCCTCGTGAACTCCAACCCGGCCACGATCATGACCGACCCGGAGATGGCCGACGCCACCTACGTCGAGCCCATCACCCCCGACACGGTCGAGGCGATCATCGCCAAGGAACGCCCCGACGCGGTCCTGGCGACCCTGGGCGGGCAGACCGCGCTGAACACCGCGATCGCGCTGTTCGAGAGCGGTGCGCTGGCCCGGTACGGCGCCGAGCTCATCGGCGCCGACGTCGACGCCATCAAGCTCGGCGAGGACCGGCTGCTGTTCAAGGGCGTCGTGGAGCGCTGCGGCGCCGAGTCGGCCCGCTCGCACCTGTGCCACTCGATGGACGAGGTCCTGGCCGCCGCGGGCGACCTCGGCTACCCCGTCGTGGTCCGCCCCAGCTTCACCATGGGCGGCCTGGGGTCCGGTTTCGCCTACGACGAGACCGACCTGCGCCGCATCGCCGGGCAGGGGCTGCACCACTCCCCGGTCACCGAGGTGCTCCTGGAGGAGTCGATCCTGGGCTGGAAGGAGTACGAGCTCGAGCTCATGCGCGACCGCGCCGACAACGTCGTGGTCGTCTGCTCGATCGAGAACTTCGACCCCATGGGCGTCCACACGGGTGACTCCATCACCGTCGCGCCGGCCATGACGCTGACCGACCGCGAGTACCAGCGGATGCGCGACATCGGCATCGCCGTCATCCGCGAGGTCGGCGTCGACACCGGTGGCTGCAACATCCAGTTCGCGGTGAACCCCGTCGACGGCCGCATCATCGTCATCGAGATGAACCCGCGCGTCTCGCGCTCGTCCGCGCTGGCCTCCAAGGCGACGGGCTTCCCCATCGCCAAGATCGCCGCGCGGCTGGCCGTCGGGTACACCCTCGACGAGATCCCCAACGACATCACCGAGTCGACCCCGGCGAGCTTCGAGCCCTCCCTCGACTACGTCGTCGTCAAGGTCCCGCGCTTCGCCTTCGAGAAGTTCCCGGCCGCCGACCCGACCCTGACCACGACGATGAAGAGCGTCGGCGAGGCCATGGCGCTGGGCCGCAACTTCACCGAGGCGCTGCAGAAGGCGCTGCGCAGCACCGAGAAGCGCGGCGCGCAGTTCAGCTGGGCCGGCCCCGTCGGCGACCGGGCCGACCTGCTGCGGCGCGCGGCCCAGCCCACCGACGAGCGCATCGGGCTGGTCATGCAGGCCATCCGCGCCGGGGCGACCCCCGCGGAGCTGTTCGAGTCCACGAAGATCGACCCGTGGTTCCTCGACCAGCTCTTCCTCATCGACGAGATCGCCGTCGAGGTCCGCGAGAGCGACGAGCTGACCCCCGAGCTGCTGCGGCACGCCAAGCGGCACGGGTTCTCCGACGCCCAGATCGGTGAGCTGCGGCACCTCCCCGAGGACGTCGTGCGCGGTGTCCGGCACGCCCTCGGCGTGCGGCCGGTCTACAAGACGGTCGACACGTGCGCGGCGGAGTTCGCGGCGTCCACGCCGTACCACTACTCCTCCTACGACGAGGAGGACGAGACCCGGCCGCGCGAGAAGGCCGCGATCATCATCCTCGGCTCGGGCCCGAACCGCATCGGCCAGGGCGTCGAGTTCGACTACTCCTGCGTCCACGCCAGCTTCGCCCTCGCCGACGCCGGGTTCGAGACCGTCATGGTCAACTGCAACCCCGAGACGGTCTCGACGGACTACGACACCTCCGACCGGCTGTACTTCGAGCCGCTGACCCTCGAGGACGTCCTGGAGGTCGTGCACGCCGAGCAGCGGTGCGGGCCGGTGGCCGGCGTCGTCGTCCAGCTGGGCGGGCAGACCCCGCTGGGGCTGGCGGCGAAGCTGGAGCAGGCCGGGGTGCCGATCATCGGCACCTCGCCCGCCGCCATCGACCTCGCCGAGGAGCGCGGCGCGTTCGGGCAGGTCCTGGAACGCGCCGGGCTCGTGGCCCCCCGGCACGGGACGGCCTCCAGCTTCCCCGGCGCCCGGGCCATCGCCGCCGAGATCGGCTACCCCGTCCTGGTCCGCCCCAGCTACGTGCTCGGCGGCCGCGGCATGCAGATCGTCTACGACGAGGCCACGCTCGAGCAGTACATGGCCACCGCCACCGAGGTCTCGGCCGAGCGGCCCGTCCTGGTCGACAAGTTCCTCGACAACGGCCTGGAGATCGATGTCGACGCGCTGTTCGACGGCGAGGAGATGTACCTCGGCGGGATCATGGAGCACATCGAGGAGGCCGGCATCCACTCCGGCGACTCCGCGTGCGTCATCCCGCCGGCGACCCTGGGCGCCTCGGAGCTGCAGCGCGTGCGGGAGGCCACCGAGGCCATCGCCCGCGGCGTCGGCGTGCGGGGCCTGCTGAACGTGCAGTTCGCCCTGGCCGCCGACATCCTCTACGTCCTGGAGGCGAACCCGCGGGCCTCGCGCACCGTGCCGTTCGTGTCCAAGGCGACGGGGGTGCCGCTGGCCAAGGCCGCGGCCCGGCTCATGGCGGGCACCTCCATCCGCGACCTGCGCGCCGAGGGGCTGCTGCCGGCCCGCGGCGACGGGGGGCTGCTGCCCGCCGACGCCCCGGTGTCGGTCAAGGAGGCGGTCCTGCCCTTCGCCCGGTTCCGCACCGCCGAGGGCGTCGTCGTGGACTCGCTGCTGGGGCCGGAGATGCGCTCGACCGGTGAGGTCATGGGCATCGACGTCGACTTCCCGACGGCGTTCGGCAAGTCGCAGACCGCCGCCTACGGGGGGCTGCCGACGGCCGGGACGGCGTTCATCTCCGTCGCCGACCGGGACAAGCGGGCGATGATCTTCCCGATCAAGCGCCTGGCCGACCTCGGGTTCACCCTGGTCGCCACCGAGGGGACCGCGCAGGTGCTGCGCCGCAACGGCATCCCCTCCACGGTGGTGCGCAAGCACTCCGAGGGGGCCGGTGAGGACGGCGAGCTGACGATCGTCGGGCGCATCGCCGCCGGGGAGATCGCGATCGTCGTCAACACCCCCTCGGGCAACCAGGCCCGCGCCGACGGCTACGAGATCCGCGCCGCGGCCACCTCCGTGGGCTCGCCCATCATCACGACCATCCAGGAGCTGTCCGCCGCGGTGCAGGCCATCGAGGCCGCCATCGTCAGCGAGCAGCACGGGCACGGGCTGACCGTCGCCTCGCTGCAGGAGCACACGGCGCGCCTGGAGGCCGCCTGGGAGGGTTTCCGGGGATGACCCGCTTCGGGGCCCGCCTCGCGGGGGAGGTGGCCGCGCACGGTCCCCTGTGCGCGGGCATCGACCCCCACGCCGGGCTGCTGGCGGCGTGGGGGCTGGCCGACGACGCCGCCGGCGTCGAGCGGTTCGGCCGCACGGTCGTCGAGGCCCTCGCCGGGCACGTGGCCTGCGTCAAACCGCAGGCCGCGTTCTTCGAGCGGCACGGCTCGCGCGGCGTCGCGGCGCTGGAGCGGGTGATCGCCGACGCCCGCGACGCCGGGCTGCTGACGGTCGTGGACGCCAAGCGCGGCGACATCGGCTCGACCATGGGCGGGTACGCCGACGCCTTCGTCGGCGACTCCCCGCTGGCCGGGGACGCCGTCACCGTCTCGCCCTACCTCGGCTTCGGGTCGCTGCGCCCGGTGCTGGACCTGGCCGCCGCCCACGGCCGGGGCGTGTTCGTCCTGGCCCTGACCTCCAACCCCGAGGGGGCCTCGGTGCAGCACGCCGTCGGTCCCGACGGCCGCGCGGTGGCCCGCGCCGTCGCCGAGGCCGCGGCCGCCGAGAACGCCGGCGCCACCCCCTTCGGCGACGTCGGGCTCGTCGTGGGCGCGACGGTCGGGGCGGCCGTCACCGACCTCGGCCTCGACCTCGAGGCCGTCAACGGCCCGCTGCTGGCCCCCGGCGTCGGCGCCCAGGGCGCGACGGCTGCGGACCTGCAGCAGGTCTTCGGCCGCGCGCGGCGCCTGGTGCTGGCCTCCAGCTCCCGCGAGGTGCTGGCCGCCGGTCCGACCGCGACGGGGCTGCGCGACGCCGCGCACCGCACGGCCGACGCCGTCCGGGCGGCCCTGGCCCTCTAGGACGGGCCGCACCCGGGCGCACCTGGGAGAGTGGGAGCCGTGACCAGCAGGCAGCAGTCGAGCGCCGAACTCGGCAGCGGGATCGCCGCGCTCGTCGTGACGGCCGTCGAGGTCGGGCACGGCGAGCTGGAGGCGCGCCGGCAGGTCGCCGGGTTCCTGCGCGGGCTGCGGCTGGACCCGGCCGCGGTGCTGCACGCCGCCGTGGCCGGGGTGCCGGGCCTGGCCCCGGCCGAGACGGTGGACCCCGCCGAGGGCCCCGGCGTCGAGGACCAGCTCCTCGCCGCCCTGGAGGCGCGGGAGTGGCTGGAACGCATGGAGGGCGACGTGGCGGCCGGCCGGCCGCTGTGGCCCCCGCACTAGCCCCGCACCAGCCCCGCACCAGCCCCCGCGCTGTCGCCGGGGAGCGCCGCACCGCCGCCGCACCGCCACCGCACCGCCGCCCCAGGGCCCCGCGAGCACCCTCGCGCGGGGCCCTGCGCCGTCCCCGGGTGGCCGCCGGTGCCCCCCGGCCCCAGGATGGTGGGGTCGGGCGACGGGGCCTGACCGGGGCCTACCGGGGGTCACTGGGCAGATTGCCCAGTTCGCGAGGTGGGAACGGAGCAGTCCTCTCCCCGTCGCCCGTGGTGTAACAACTGTGTGACGTAGGCATGGCGAGTTGAGTGAGCAACGGTGTTCCCCTAGCGTCTGCCTCCGCACGACCGAGCAGGACCCGTCAGGACCACGCCGGAACGAGGACGTCGATGCCAGCGCAGTTGCAGTCCGAAGGACCCGAGCACCACCCCACCCGTCGCGCCTTCACCCTCGCCGCCGTGGCGACGGCGGGCCTGGCGACGCTGTCGGCCTGCGCCGAGAGCCAGCGCGACGAGGGCGGAGGGTCCGGCGAGAGCTCCGGCAGCGGCCGGGACACCTTCGTGTTCGGCGGTTCGGCCGACCCCGACTCCCTCGACCCGGTCTTCGCCTCCGACGGCGAGACCTTCCGCGTCACCCGCCAGATCTTCGAGGGCCTGGTCTCCACCAAGCCCGGCACGACCGACCTGGCCCCCTCGCTGGCCACGGAGTGGACGACCTCCGAGGACGGGCTGAGCTACACGTTCACCCTCCAGGAGGGCGTGAAGTTCTCCAACGGCAAGCCGTTCGACGCCGCCGCGGTCGTCGCGAACTTCGAGCGCTGGTACAACCTGCGCGGCATCGCGCAGGGCGAGGACCTGGCCTACTACTACCGGTCCGTCTTCCGCGGGTTCAAGACCAACGACGACCCGGCCCTGGGCACCTCCCTGTACGCCGGGTCGACGGCCAACCCCGACGGCACCGTCACGGTGAACCTCACCTCGCCGTTCGCCGGGTTCCTCGCCTCCCTGACGCTGCCCGCCTTCGCCATGCAGGAGACCGGGGCCGTGGAGGCCGCGGGCGGCAACGGCCTCGACGGCGCCGACCCCCGCCAGAGCGAGTACGCCACCTCCGGCCCCATCGGCACCGGCCCCTTCGTCTTCGCCGGCTGGGAACGCGGCCAGCAGGTCACCCTCAAGCGCAACGACGACTACTGGGGCGAGAAGGCCAAGGTCGCCTCGGCCGTCATCCGCGTCATCGGCGACGGCACGGCCCGCAAGCAGGCGCTGCAGAACGGCGACATCGACGGCTACGACCTCGTCGCGCCCGCCGACGTCGCGACGCTGGAGTCCGCCGGGTTCCAGATCCAGAACCGGCCGGCGTTCAACATCCTCTACCTCGGCATCAACCAGGCCCTGGCCCCGCTGGGCGACCTGAAGGTCCGGCAGGCCATCGCGCACGCCATCGACAAGGACGCCGTCATCAAGAACGCGCTGCCCGAGGGGACGAAGGCCGCGACGCAGTTCATGCCCGAGAACGTCATCGGGTGGAACGAGTCGGTCACGACGTACGAGTACGACGTCGACAGGGCCAAGCAGCTGCTGGCCGAGGCGGGCCAGACGAACATCAACATCCCGTTCAACTACCCCACGGGTGTCTCCCGGCCGTACATGCCGAACCCGGAGACCATCTACAACGCCATCAACCAGCAGCTGAGCGCAGCCGGCATCACGACGACCCCGGTCGCCGAGCAGTGGACGCCGAACTACCTCGGCACCGTGCAGGGCGGCAGCAACCACGGTCTGCACCTGCTGGGCTGGACCGGCGACTACAACGACCCCGACAACTTCATCGGCGTGTTCTTCGGCGCGGCGACGAACGAGTGGGGGTTCAACGACCCCGGGTTGTTCGAGGCCCTGGCCGCCGCGCGCACCGTGACGAGCGAGGACGAGCAGGAGTCCGCCTACCAGGACATCAACGAGCAGATCATGACGTTGCTGCCCGGCATCCCGATCGCCAGCCCCGTGCCGTCCCTGGCGTTCGCCGAGGGCGTGGAGGGGTACACGGCCAGCCCGGTGCAGGACGAGGTCTGGAACACCGTCACGGTCGCCGACTCCTGATGGTCCCGGCAACGTCGGGGGAGGCGGCGTGCTGACGCTCGTCGTGCGCCGCCTCGGCCTCCTCGTCGTCGTGCTCTTCGGGTTGTCGGTGCTGCTGTTCGCCTGGGTGAGGGCGCTGCCGGGGGACCCGGCGCGCGCCCTGCTGGGCGAGAAGGCGACCCCGGCCGGCATCGCGGAGGTCACCAGGCGGTACGGGTTCGACCAGCCCGTGTGGCAGCAGTACCTGACCTACCTGGGCCGGATCCTGCACGGCGACTTCGGGGCCTCCATCAACACCGGTGAACCCGTGGTGCGGACCTTCACCGAGCGGTTCCCGGCCACGATCGAGCTGGCGGTCGCGGCGCTGCTGCTGGCCGTCGTCGTCGGGATCCCGCTGGGGTACCTGGCCGCCCGCCGCCGCGGCGGGTGGCTGGACAACGCCGTCGTGGGCGGGTCGCTGCTCGGGGTGGTCGTCCCCGTGTTCTTCCTGGCCGTCCTGCTCAAGTACGTCCTGGCGATCCAGCTGCACTGGTTCCCCACGTCGGGCCGGCAGAACGCGCGCATCGACGCCACCCACGTGACGAACTTCTACGTCCTGGACGGGTTGCTGACCCGTGAGTGGGACGCCAGCTGGGACGCCCTGGTGCACCTGGTGCTGCCCGCCCTGGCGCTGGGCTCGATCCCGCTGGCCATCATCGTCCGCATCACCCGCGCCTCCGTGCTGGACGTCCTGGGTGACGACCATGTCCGCACCGCGCAGGCCAAGGGCCTGCCGCGCAGCGTCATCAGCCGCCGGCACGTGCTGCGCAACGCGCTGCTGCCGGTCTCGACGACGCTGGGCCTGCAGGCCGGGGCGCTGCTGTCCGGGGCGGTGCTCACCGAGACGGTGTTCTCCATCAACGGCATCGGCAGCTACCTGTTCGACGCCGTGACGCAGCTGGACTACCCGGTGCTGCAGGGGTTCATCCTGTTCATCGCCGTGGTCTACGCGCTCGTCAACCTCGTGGTCGACGTCAGCTACGGGTTCATCGATCCGAGGGTGAGGGTGTCGTGACGGCGTTGGACGCCCCGGTCGTCGAGGCGACCGGCGCTGACGGGGTGGGGCCCTGGCACGCGGCGTGGCGCCGCTTGCGGCGCAACCCCGCCGGGATCGTCGGTGCGGTGCTGGTGCTGCTGTTCGTGCTCGTCGCCCTCGCGGCGCCGCTGCTGGCGCCGTACCGGCCCGCGACGTCGGAGTGGTTCGGCGAGGTCACGCCCACGACGGTCCCCGGGCCCAGCGCCGACCACCCGCTGGGGCTGGACTCCTTCGGCTCGGACCTGCTGACCCAGCTGCTGTACGGGGCGCGGTCCTCCCTGGTCATCGGGGTGGTCTCCACGGCCGTCGGCCTGGCCGCCGGTGCGGTCCTGGGGGTCCTCGCGGGTGGTCTGGGCGGGAAGGTCGACACCGTCGTCATGCGCGTCGTCGATGTGCTGCTGTCCATCCCGGCGCTGCTGCTGGCGGTCTCGGTCGCCGCCGTCCTCGACCGGGGCGCGCTGGCGATCATGCTGGCCGTCGCCGCGGCCCAGGTGCCGATCTTCGCGCGCCTGCTGCGCGCCTCGCTGCTGGCCCAGCGCGGGCAGGACTACGTCGTCGCGCTGCGCTCGCTGGGGCTGCGGCAGCGGCGGATCGTCGTGGGTCACATGCTGCCCAACTCCCTGGGGCCGGTCCTGGTCCAGGCGACGCTGACGCTGGCGACGGCCGTCATCGAGGTCGCGGCCCTGAGCTTCCTGGGCCTGGGCGACCCGAACCCCGCCGTGGCCGAGTGGGGACGGATGCTCGTCACCGCCCAGGCCCGGCTCGACCAGGCGCCGCAGCTGGCGCTGTACCCCGGTCTCGCGATCGCCCTCACCGCGCTGGGTTTCACCCTGCTCGGCGAGGCGCTGCGCGAGGCCCTGGACCCCCGGAGTTCGCGATGACGCTGCTGGAGGTGGAGGACCTGCGGGTGACGTTCTCCCGCAAGGGCTCACTGGCCACGACCGCGGTGGACGGCGTCTCCTTCGACGTCGACGCCGGCGAGGTCGTCGGGCTGGTGGGGGAGTCCGGCTGCGGGAAGTCGGTCACGTCGCTGGCCGTCATGGGCCTGCTCCCCACCCGGGGGACGACCGTCACCGGGTCGGTCCGCTTCGACGGGACCGACCTGCTCACCTCCTCCCCGCAGGAGGTCGCCCAGCGGCGGGGCAAGGACCTGGCGATGGTGTTCCAGGACCCCATGACGTCGCTGAACCCCGTGCTGACCCTGGGCCGGCAGCTCACCGAGGTGCTGCGCACGCACACCGGCGCCGGCCGCGCGCAGGCCAGGGCGCAGGCCGTCGACCTGCTGGGCCGGGTGGGGATCCCCGACCCCCGGCGCCGGTTCTCGGAGTACCCGCACCAGCTGTCCGGCGGGATGCGCCAGCGCGTCCTCATCGCGATCGCCCTGGCCTGCTCCCCGCGCCTGATCATCGCCGACGAGCCCACCACGGCCCTCGACGTGACGATCCAGGCGCAGGTCCTGGACCTGCTCACGGGGCTGGTGCGGGAGTCCGGCACCGCCATGGTGCTCATCACCCACGACCTCGGCGTCGTGGCCGGCACCTGCGACCGCGTGAACGTCCTGTACGCCGGCCGCGTCGTCGAGCGCGCCCCGCGCGGGGAGCTGTTCGCCGAACCCCGCCACCGGTACACGACGGGCCTGCTGGGCGCCGTCCCGCGCGTCGACGCCCCCGAGGGCACGGCGCTGCAGCCGGTCCCCGGGTCGGTGCGGGACCTGCTGCCCTGGGCGCAGGGGTGCGCGTTCGCACCGCGCTGCGCCTACGCCGACGGCGACTGCCGCACCGGTGACCTCCCGCTGCCGGCCGGCGAGCACGCCGCCCGCTGCGTCCACCCCGCCGCCCTGGAGGTGTCCCGATGACGCAGCCCAGCCCCCAGCCGGATCCTCAACCGGCCTCCCAGCCGTTGCTGTCCGTGCGCGACCTGGCCGTGCACTACCCGATCAGGTCGGGGATCCTGCAGCGCACCGTCGGGTCGGTCAAGGCCGTCGACGGCGTCTCCTTCGACGTCCCGCGCGGGTCGACCTACGGGCTCGTGGGGGAGTCCGGCTGCGGCAAGTCGACGCTGGGCCGGGCCGTGCTGCGCCTGTCCGAGCCGACCGCCGGGTCGGTCCACCTGGACGGGCAGGACGTGCTGGCCCTGGCGCCGGAGCCGCTGCGGCGCGCGCGCCGGCGCATGCAGATGGTGTTCCAGGACCCCCTGGCCAGCCTGGACCCGCGCCAGACGGTGGAGAGCGCCCTCGTCGAGCCGCTGGCCGTGCACGGCGTCGAGGGCGGCCCGTCGGCCTGGCGGACGCGGGTGCGCGGCCTGCTGGACCGCGTCGGGCTGCCGGCCAACGCGGCCGGGAAGTACCCGCACGAGTTCTCCGGCGGCCAGCGCCAGCGCGTGGGCATCGCCCGCGCCCTCGTCCTGGACCCCGACCTGCTGGTGGCCGACGAGCCCGTCTCGGCGCTGGACGTGTCCGTGCAGGCCCAGGTCCTGGTGCTGCTGGAGGAGCTGCAGCGCGACCTGGGGCTGACGTACCTCGTCATCGCCCACGACCTGGCCGTCGTCAAGCACGTCTCGACCACCGTGGGGGTCATGTACCTCGGCGGGCTGGTCGAGGAGGGCCCCAGCGGGCCGCTGTACGCCCGGCCGCTGCACCCCTACACGCGCGCGCTGCTGTCCGCGGCGCCCGTGCCCGACCCCGTGGCCGAGGCCGGGCGGGAGCGGATCCTGCTCACGGGGGACCTGCCCAGCCCCGCCGACCCTCCCAGCGGCTGCCGGTTCCGCACCCGCTGCCCGTGGGTGCAGCCGACCCGCTGCCACGACGAGCGACCCCTGCTGCGGGTCGTGGAGGGGCACCCGCCCACCCAGCGGGTGGCCTGCCACTACGCCGAGGACGTCGAGTCCGGGCGCCTGCGGCCCGCGGCCGAGCAGGTCGCCTGAGCACCTGGACCGACCCCCGTTGCCGCCCCGTGACCTGGGTGGATAGGTTCGCGGGGACTTCCCGCCCCCCCCCGGCCCCACGACCCTGAGGTGATGACGTGGCCCTGCCTCCCCTGACCGCCGAACAGCGCGCTGCTGCTCTGGAGAAGGCGGCCGCGGCGCGTCGCGAGCGAGCCGAGGTGAAGCACCGCCTGAAGTACACCGGCGGCAGCCTCGAGCAGGTCATCAAGGAGGGCCAGGAGAACGAGGTCCTCGGCAAGATGAAGGTCTCGGCCCTGCTGGAGTCCCTGCCCAACGTGGGCAAGGTCCGCGCCAAGCAGATCATGGAGGAGATCGGGATCTCGGAGTCGCGCCGCGTGCGCGGCCTGGGGGCCCACCAGATCGCCGCGCTCGTCGAGCGCTTCGGCGGTGCCGGGAGCGAGTCCTGAACACCGAGCAGTCCCGCACCAACCGCCTCACCGTCCTCGCCGGCCCGACCGCCGTGGGCAAGGGCACCGTCTCGGCCGACCTGCGCGCCCGGTACCCGCAGATCTGGATCTCCGTCTCCTGCACCACCCGGGCCCAGCGCCCCGGGGAGGTCGACGGCGTGCACTACCACTTCGTCTCCGAGGAGACGTTCGACTCCTACGTGCGCGACGGCGAGCTGCTGGAGTGGGCGCGCGTGCACGGCCGGCACCGCTACGGCACCCCGCGCCGCCCCGTCGAGGAGGTCCTGGCCTCGGGCCGGCCGGCGCTGCTGGAGATCGACCTCGCCGGCGCGCGGCAGGTGCGCCAGGCGACGCGGGGGACCGACCTGCGGGCCGGGTTCGTCTTCCTCGCCCCGCCCAGCTGGGACGAGCTCGTGCGCCGCCTCGTCGGGCGCGGCACCGAGACCGAGGAGGAGCGCGAGCGCCGGCTGGCCACGGCGAAGGTGGAGCTGGCCGCCGAGCCGGAGTTCGACGTGACCATCTACAACGACGACGTGCAGCGCGCGACCGACGAACTCGTAAGATGGATGGGTCTGCCCGTCAGCTGACGGGCTGCTTTCGAACCGAGGAGAACCATCGTGGCTGGAACCGTCGCGGCGCCCGAGGGCATCACCAACCCGCCCATCGACGATCTGCTGACGGTCGCCGACTCCAAGTACGCCCTGGTGATCTACGCGGCCAAGCGCGCCCGCCAGATCAACGCGTACTACTCGCAGCTGGGCGAGGGCCTGCTGGAGTACGTCGGCCCGCTCGTCGAGACCCACGTGCAGGAGAAGTCCCTGTCGGTGGCCATGCGCGAGATCAACGAGGGTCTGCTGACCTCCGAGCCGCTCGAGCAGTGAGCACCCCCCGCGATCCCCAGCACACCCCGCGGGTCGTCCTGGGGGTCGCGGGCGGCATCGCCGCGTACAAGGCGGCGCTGCTCCTGCGGGAGCTCACCGAGACCGGGCACGACGTGACCGTCGTGCCCACCGCGGCCTCCGAGCGCTTCGTCGGCCGCGCCACGTGGGAGGCCCTGTCGGGCAAGCCCGTGGCCACCGACGTGTGGAGCCACGCCGACCAGGTCCCGCACGTGCGGCTGGGCCGGCACGCCGACCTCGTCGTCGTCGCCCCCGCCACCGCCGACCTGCTGGCCCGCGCCGCGCACGGCCTGGCCGACGACCTGCTGACCAACGTCCTGCTGACGGCCACCTGCCCCGTGCTGCTGGCCCCGGCCATGCACACCGAGATGTGGCTCAACCCCGCCGTGCAGGCCAACGTCGCCCTGCTGCGCTCGCGCGGGGTCACCGTCCTGGAGCCCGCCTCGGGGCGGCTGACCGGCGCCGACAGCGGGCCGGGCCGGCTGCCCGAACCCGCCGACGTCGCCGCGGCCTGCCGCCGGCTGCTCGGCTCGGGCGCGCGCGGGTACGACCTCGCCGGCCGCCGCGTCGTCGTCTCCGCCGGCGGCACCCGCGAACCGCTGGACCCCGTGCGCTTCCTCGGCAACCGCTCCTCGGGCCGGCAGGGGGTGGCCGTCGCCGCCGCCGCGGCCGCCCGCGGCGCGCACGTCACCCTCGTCACCGCCCACGTCGAGGTGCCCGCCCCGGCGGCGGTGGACGTCGTCGAGGTGCAGACCGCCGCGCAGCTTGCCGAGGCCGTGCAGGCCGCCGCCGCCGCGGCCGACGTCGTCGTCATGGCCGCCGCCGTCGCCGACTTCCGGCCCGCCGCGCGCGCCGACGTCAAGATCAAGAAGTCCGACGACCCCGCGCGCGACCCCGTCGTCGTCCTGGAGCGCAACCCCGACGTCCTCGCCGGCCTCGTCGCGGCCCGGGCCGGGGCGTCGCCGGTGATCGTGGGCTTCGCCGCCGAGACCGGCGACGAGACCGGCTCCGTCCTGGAGCACGGCCGCGCCAAGCTGGCCCGCAAGGGCTGCGACCTGCTCGTGCTCAACGAGGTCGGCGAGACCAAGGGCTTCGCCACCGCGACCAACGCCGTGACCATCCTGGGCCGCGACGGCACCGAGCGGGAGGTGCCCGAGGCCAGCAAGGACGTGGTGGCCGATGCGGTCTGGGACGCCGTGGTGCCTATGCTTCCCCCACCTGCTGTTCCGACGACTGGAGCCCTGTGACCACCCCGTTGCGCCTGTTCACCTCGGAGTCCGTGACCGAGGGGCACCCGGACAAGATCTGCGACCAGATCTCCGACGGGATCCTGGACGCGCTCCTGGCGCAGGACCCGCGCAGCCGCGTGGCCGTCGAGACGATGGTCACCACCGGGCTCGTGCACGTCGCCGGTGAGGTCACCACCGAGGCCTACGCCGACATCCCCACCATCGTGCGCCGCACCCTGCTGGACATCGGGTACGACTCCTCGGCCAAGGGCTTCGACGGCCGCACGTGCGGGGTCGAGGTCTCCATCGGCTCGCAGTCCCCCGACATCGCCCAGGGCGTCGACGAGGCCTACGAGAACCGCGTCGACGGCGGCGCCGACCCGCTGGACCTGCAGGGCGCCGGCGACCAGGGGCTGATGTTCGGGTACGCGTGCAACGACACCCCCGAGCTCATGCCGCTGCCGATCCACCTGGCCCACCAGCTGTCCCAGCGGCTCTCGGAGGTCCGCAAGAAGGGCGAGGTGCCCTACCTGCGCCCCGACGGCAAGACCCAGGTCACCATCGGCTACGACGGCGACAAGGCCGTCCGCCTCGACACCGTCGTGCTGTCCACCCAGCACGAACCGGACGTCGACCTCGTCAAGACCCTCACCCCGGACGTGCGCCGGCACGTCATCGAGCCCGTCCTGGAGGGTCTCGACCTCGACACCTCCGACATCCGCCTGCTGGTCAACCCGACCGGCCGCTTCGAGATCGGCGGCCCCATGGGCGACGCCGGCCTGACCGGCCGCAAGATCATCGTCGACACCTACGGCGGGATGTCGCGGCACGGCGGCGGCGCGTTCTCCGGCAAGGACCCCTCGAAGGTCGACCGGTCCGCCGCCTACGCCATGCGCTGGGTCGCCAAGAACGTCGTCGCGGCGGGCCTGGCCACGCGCTGCGAGGTGCAGGTCGCCTACGCCATCGGCAAGGCCCAGCCCGTCGGGCTGTACGTCGAGACGTTCGGCACCGAGACCGTCGGGCGCGCCCGCATCGAGTCCGCCATCCGCGACGTCTTCGACCTGCGCCCGGCGGCCATCGTGCGCGACCTGCAGCTGCTGCAGCCCATCTACGCCCCGACCGCCGCCTACGGCCACTTCGGCCGCGAGCTGCCCGGTTTCACCTGGGAGCGCACCGACCGGGTCGACGCGCTGCGCGCCGCCGTCGCCTGAGGCGGGGGTAGCTGAACACGCCGCCGGAGGCCCAGCCCGCCCTCGAGGGGCTGGCCCCGGCCCCGGCGCCCGCGCGGCCGAAGAAGCCGGCGCGGCCCAAGAAGGCCCTCGAGGACGTCACCGGCACCGACCCGGTCGCCCGGGTGCTGGTCAGCTCCCAGCTGCCGCACCTGGACCGGCCCTTCGACTACCTCGTGCCGGCCTCCATGGAGCACACCGCCGAACCCGGGCGGCTCGTGCGCGTCCCCTTCGCCGGCACCGACGCCGAGGGGTACGTCCTGGAGCGGGTGGCCGCCAGCGACCACCCCGGCCGGCTCGCGCGGCTGCGCCGCGTCGTCTCGGGCCTGCCGGTGCTCACCCCCTCCACGCTGGAGCTGTGCCGGCGGGTCGCCGCCGAGTACGGCGGGACGCTGTCCGACGTCGTCCGCCTCGCCGTCCCCGGCCGCCACGCCGGCGCCGAGGAGCAGGTGCTGGGCGCCGAGCCCGTCCGGCACGACCCGGTCGCGCTCGGCCCGGACCTGCACGGCTGGGAGCGGCACAGCGCCGGCCCGGCCTTCCTGGCCCACCTGCGCGAGGGGTCCAGCCCGCGGGCCGTGGCGACCTTCGCCCCCGGCAGCGACCCGTGCGCGCTGCTGGCGCTCGCCGCGCGCGCCACCCTGGCCTCGGGGCGCACCGCGCTGCTGGTGGTCCCCGACCACCGCGACCTGGACCGGCTGTCGGCCGCGCTGGACCGGCTCGTGCCCGAGGGCCACGTCCGCCTCGAGGCCGAGCTCGGTCCCGCACCGCGCTACCGGGCGTTCCTGCAGGCCCTCACCGGCCGCGCCCGCGTCGTCGCCGGGACCCGCGCGGCCGTCTTCGCCCCGCTGCCCAACCTGGGGCTCGTCGCGGTCCTGGAGGACGGCGACGACTCCCACGCCGACCAGCGCGCGCCGTACCCGCACGTGCGCGAGGTCGCGGTGCTGCGCGCGGAGCAGACCGGCGCCGCGGCCCTGTTCGCCGGCTGGACCCGTACCGCCGAGACGCAGCTGCTGCTGGAGTCGGGGTGGGCGCGGCCGGTGCTGGCGACCCGGGACACGGTGCGGGCCACCGCCCCGCGCACCACCATCGCCGGCACGTCCGGGCCGGACGCGCAGGACCCGCTGGCCGCCGCGGCCCGGCTGCCCAGCGACGGCTGGCGCGTGCTGCGCGAGGCCGTCAAGCGCGGTCCCGTGCTCGTGCAGGTGCCCCGCACCGGGTACGTCCCGACGCTGGCGTGCCAGACGTGCCGCGAACCGGCGCGCTGCTCCTCCTGCCACGGGCCGCTGGCCGTCCCGGGCGCCGGGGAACGCGCCACCTGCCGCTGGTGCGGGCGCCCCGCGACGGACTGGACGTGCCCGAACTGCGGCGACGGCCGCTTCCGGGCCGTCGTCACCGGCGCCCGCCGCACCGCCGAGGAGCTGGGGCGGGCGTTCCCCGGCGTCGACGTCCGGACCTCCGGCGGGTCGCACGTGCTGGACACCGTCCCCGACCACCCGTCGCTGGTCATCTCGACCCCGGGGGCCGAACCCGTCGCGCCGCAGGGGTACGCCGCGGCGCTGCTGCTGGACGGCTGGGCCCTACTGGCCCGCCCGGACCTGCGGGCGGCCGAGGAGGCGTACCGGCGCTGGACCGCGGCCGCCGCCCTCGTCCGGCCCGCCTCGGCCGGGGGAGCGGTCGTCCTCGTCGCCGACCCCCAGGCCGCGCCCGCCCAGGCCCTCGTGCGCTGGGACCCCGCGGGGTTCGCCGAGCGGGAACTGGCCCAGCGCCGCGAGCTGGACCTGCCCCCGGCCGCCCGCTTCGCCGGGCTCATCGGCGCCGCCGCCGACGTCGAGGAGTTCGTCACCGCGCTGCCGCCGCTGCCCGGGGTGCGCGTCCTGGGCCCGCTGCCCCTGCCCGACCAGCCGGGACGGGCGCCGATGGTCCGCAGCGTCGTGCGCGTGCCCCGCGGGGAGTCCGCCGCCCTGGCGCTGGCGGTCAAGAACGTCACCGCCGGCCGCAGCGTCCGCAAGCTGCCGCTGGTGCGGGTGCGGGTGGACCCCCTGCAGATCGGCTGACGCGCCGCCCGGCCCGCCGCGCCCTCAGTCCAGGACCAGCCACTGCCGGCCGTCCAGCAGCTCCCGCGCCGCGTCGAGGTGACCGGCGTGCGTCGCCGTCTCGACCACCACGTGCAGCAGCACCGCCCGCAGGTCCGCGAGCCGGAAGGCGCCGAACAGGTCCCCGGGCCACCACCGCGGGGCCGCGTCCGCGGCCGTGGCGGCCACGACCGCGTCGGCGTGCGCGCACTCCGCGCGGTAGCGCTCCACCACCCGCGCGGCGGGCACGTCGTCGTCCACGGTCCAGGCGTCCACGGCGGGGTCGAACGCGGCCACCGCGGCCGGCTCGCCCGCCACCACGAGCCGGAACCAGAACCGCTCGTCGTCCAGGGCCAGGTGGTTCAGCAGCCCCAGGCAGCTCCACCCCGAGGGCAGCACCGGGCGCCGCCACGCCCGCTCGTCCAGGCCCTCCACGATCCCCAGCACGTGCTCGCGCTGCCCGCGCAGCACCGCGTGCAGCCGCTCCACCTCGGCGCGCCCACCGCCCGCCGCACCGTCCGCCGCACCGCCCGCTCCACCGTCCACGTCGTCTCCCGCCGCCGCTGCACCGTCCACCCCTGGACCCCGGCCGCGGCCGGGACTGAGCGGTGGAGGCCGCTCGCGCTCGCGCTCGCGGGGGAGCGGGTCGAGGATCGGGCACGTGGACTTCCGACACCTCGGCCGCTCCGGCCTGAAGATCTCCGAGATCACCTACGGCAACTGGCTCACCCACGGTTCGCAGGTCGAGAACGACGCCGCCGTCGCCTGCGTGCACGCCGCCCTCGACGCGGGCATCACCACGTTCGACACCGCCGACGTCTACGCCAACACCGTCGCCGAGACGGTCCTGGGCACCGCCCTGAAGGGGCAGCGCCGGGAGTCGCTGGAGATCCTCACCAAGGTCTTCGGCCCCATCGGCCCCAAGCAGCACAACGACACCGGCCTGTCCCGCAAGCACGTCCTGGAGGCGTGCGAGGGGTCGCTGCGCCGGCTGGGCACCGACCACATCGACCTCTACCAGGCGCACCGCTACGACTACGCGACGCCGCTGGAGGAGACGATGCAGGCCTTCGCCGACCTCGTGCGGCAGGGCAAGGTCCTGTACGTCGGGGTCAGCGAGTGGACCGCTGAGCAGCTGCGGGCCGGGGCGGAGCTGGCGCGGCAGCTGGGCTTCCAGCTCATCTCCAACCAGCCGCAGTACTCGATGCTGTGGCGGGTCATCGAGGGCGAGGTCGTCCCCACCTCCCGCGACCTGGGCATCTCCCAGGTCGTGTGGTCGCCCATCGCCCAGGGCGTCCTGACCGGCAAGTACGTCCCCGGCGGGCAGCCGCCGGAGGGCTCGCGCGCCACCGACACCAAGGGCGGCGCCGACATGATCAAGCGCTGGATGCGCGACGACGTCCTGTCCCGCGTCCAGGAGCTCAAGCCCGTCGCCGCCGACCTGGGCCTGTCGATGGCCCAGCTCGCCGTGGCCTGGGTGCTGCAGAACGACAACGTCGCCACCGCGATCATCGGGGCCTCCCGGCCCGAGCAGGTGCACGACAACGCCGCTGCGGCCGGGGTGAAGATCCCCGCCGAGGCGCTGGAGCGCATCGACGCGGTGCTCGGCGACGTCGTCGAGCGCGACCCGGCGAGGACCCACGAGAGCTCGCCCAAGCAGCGCGAGGTCTGAGCCGCCGGTCCCCCCGGTCCCGGCGGGTCAGGACTCCTGGTGGGGCAGCCGGTGCGGGGTGAAGGGCCGGGTCCGCTCGGCGCTCCACGCGGGGGCGGCCGTCGTGCGCACGACGGGGCGCGCGGGCGCCGGGGCGGACGCGGTCCGCGCCGCGCGGGCGCGCCGCAGCAGGACGGCCTCGGCGAGCGCCCCGGCCACGGCGGCGACCATGAGGATGCGGCCCACCGTGGCCACCTCCACGACGTCGAGGTCGACGTGGACCGCGAAGGCCAGCACGGCACCGAGGGTGAACAGGCGGAGGTGGTTCCCGAATCGCACGGACCCACCCTCGCCCGGCGCGGCCCGGCGGGGCCCGCCGTGCTCACCCGCCCGTCGCAGCCGGGTCCCCCGCCGGGCCCACCGCAGACACGCAGAGCCACCACCCGCGACGGGTGGTGGCTCTGCGGTCAGGGCTCAGCGGGGCTCAGGACCGGGGGTACCAGTCCCCGTCGCCCAGCCACGCCTGCACCGTGTACCCGGCCGCCGCCTCCGGGCTCAGCTGCGGGCGGGTGGCCGTGGCCGCCGGCACCGACCCGGCGCCGGTGTTCGCGTACTCCGCGAACCGGGCGTCGGTCCACAGCGTCGTCCCGTTGTTCTGCCAGGGGCTGGACTTGATCCCGGCGTTGAGGACGGTGTCGCGGATGACCAGCTCGGGGTTGTTGCGCCCGGTCAGCGGGGACTGGGCGTACGGCCGCGCGAAGCGGACGTCGGAGACCCCCGCCGCGGGAGCGACCGTCGACCCCGTCACGAGGAACCCGTGGCCGCCGTCGGCGGTCGTGGCCGGGGTGGCCAGGAACGCCGAGGGCGTCGTGGGCACCAGCGTCGAGCCGCGCACCACTAGGGAGGCCCGCCCGAACAGCAGGTCCGAGGCGCCCCGCACCGTGGAGGACTCCACCAGCTGGTGCGTCGTGGCCCCCGCCGTCGGCACGTCGGCCCACAGCGCGCGGGCGCCGCCGCTGGTCACGACGGTGTCCCGCAGGACGATCCGGTCACCGCTGGTCCACACCGCCGGGGCGACGAGGTTCGACGGCGCGGTCCCGGCCGGCACGGCCGCCGCGTTGGCCACCGTCACCCCGCGCAGGGTGACCGAGGACGCGCTGACGCGCAGGGTCGCGGCGTTGCCGGTGACCTCGCTGGTCAGCACGACGTCGGCCGGGTTCCCCGTCGCACCCAGGACGGTCACCCCGTCCTTGGCGATGGTGGTGGTGCCGGCGTAGGTGCCCGGGCGCACCGAGACCGTCCACGGCCGCCCGGCCGGGGCCGCGTCCACCGCCGCCTGCAGGGTCGTGAACCCCCCGCTGCCGTCGGCGGCCACGACGGCGTCCACCCGCAGCTGCGGCGTGGCGCCCGCCGGCGCGGACAGCGCCGACTCGTGCCCGGCCGCGTCGACCGCGGTGACCGCGAAGGCGGCCGCGGTGCCGTTGACCAGCCCGCGCACGGTGTACCCGGCGGCGGTCAGGTCGGCCGTGGTGACCCGCACGGGGTCGCCCGCGCCGAGGCGGTACACCCGGTAGCCGACGACGTCGGACTCCGGCGACTCGGCCCAGGTCAGGGCGACGCTGGCGTCGCCGGCCGCCGCGGTCACGGCCGGGGCCGCGGGGGCGGCGTCGGTGGCCGGGGCCGCCACGACCGGGTTCCAGCCGTCGGTGCCGGCCAGCCAGCCCGCCGCGGTGGTCGCCGCGGCGACCTCGTCGGTCAGCTGCGGACGGCCCGCGGTGAGCGCCGCGCCGGGGCCGGTGGTGCCGTGCTCGGCGAAGCGGCCGTCGGTCCAGGCGTTGGGCGCGAAGTCCGCCCACGGCTGGGTCGTGGTGAACCCGGCGGCCATCCACGAGTCGAGGATCCAGGTCTGCCCGCGCGAGTCGTCGGCGTAGGCGCCGTCGGACCAGGAGCGCCACGGGCGGCCCAGGAAGAACGACCCGGTGTTCGCGCTGGTGAACCGGCTGTCGAGGACCAGGTAGCCCTTGGCCTTCGAGGCCGTGCTGGGCGCGAACACCGTCCCGCCGTTCTTGGCGGTGGAGACGAACGTCGTGCGCTCGAACACCGCGGTGGCCCGGCCGAAGACGTAGTCGACGTTGCCCTGCACGACGCTGTCGACGTAGTACTGGCGCGGGTAGCCGCTGCCGTCGGCGCTGATGTTCCCGGCGGCGTCGGCGTTCAGGGTGTCCTGGGCGCCCAGCAGCCGGACGTGGGAGTAGACCTGCCGGTCACCGAGGGCCCGCAGCGCCACGGCCTGCGTGTTGTACGGGCCGACCTCGGGGTGGGCGGTGGCGTCGAAGGTGTTGGCGACGGTCAGGTCCCGCACCCGGACGTTCGACCCGGACAGGGTGAGGACGGCGCTGCCGGCGGTGCCGCAGGTGGCGGCGGTCACGGCCGGGCAGGTGGTGGCGCCCTTGGCCGTCCCGTTGGCGTTGTCGTAGCTGATGACGACGTCGGCCGGGTTCCCCGTGGCGCCCACCAGGACGAGGTTCTTGCGCGCCGAGGAGACGACCTCGCGGTAGGTGCCGGCCGCGATCGAGACCACGGTGGGGTCGGTCGCGGTGCCGTCGGGCAGCGCGGCGAGCGCGGCGCCCAGGGTCCGGTAGTCCCCGCTGCCGTCGGCGGCGACGGTCGCGTCGACGACGAGGGGGGCCGGGGCCGGGGTGACGGTCGCGGTGACCGGCGCGGAGGCGTGGCCGCCGGCGTCGAGGGTGACCACGGCGTAGGTGTACGCCGTGCCGTTGCGCACGCCGGTGTCGGTGAACGCGGCCTTGGCCACGGTGCCGACCAGGTTCGCGTCGGTGAGGTCGGGGGCGATCTGGCCGGTGGCGCGGTAGACGCGGTAGCCGACGACGTCGGGCTCGGCCGACTCCGTCCACGTCAGCGCGGCCCGGTCGTCGTCACCGGCGACCTGCAGGCCGGCGGGGGCGGCCGGGGCCTCGTCGGCCGCGGCCGGGCGCACGGGGTTCCAGCCGTCGGTGCCGGCCAGGTACGTCTCCGCGGTGTAGCGGGCCGCGTCGGCGGCGCTCAGCTGCGGGGCGTAGGTGGCGCCGGGGCGGGTGGCGCCGGGGCCGGTGTTGCCGAACTCGGCGAACCGGGCCTCCTGCGGGGAGGTGGTGTAGCCGGAGTTCACCATCGACGTCCACGGCTCGCCCGTGCGCACGACCGGGCCCAGCCAGGAGTCGCGCACGACGACCTGCGCGCTGGCGGCCGTGTTGCGGCCGGTGGTGCCGTCGGGGTTGGTGATCCCGGGCTGCCAGGGGCGGCCCAGGTTCTGCGACCCGTCGGGGGCGTTGCCCGTGATGCGGCTGCCCGTGACGAGGACCCCGAACCCGTTGCCCTGGTCGGTGCTGGCCGCGGTGACGGCCCCGTTGGGGTTGGTGCCGTGGTCGTTGGCGAACAGGGTGCTGCGGTCGAACACGACGGTCCCGCGGCCGAAGACGAAGTCGACGTCGCCCTCCACGTAGGAGTTCACGAAGTACGAGCGGGCCGCGGCGGTGGTGCTCGCCGAGTTCGCGTACAGGGTGTCCTGGTCGCCGAGGAGCCGGACGTCGTCGAAGACGAGCCGGTCCCCGACGGTGCGCAGGGCCACGGCCTGGCCGTTGGCGTAGGTGCCCTCGACGTAGGCGTTCTCCACCGTCAGGTGCCGGAACTGCACGTCGGAGGCGGTGACGACGACGGTCGCGCTGCCGGCGGTGCCGTACGTGCCCGAGCCGTCGGGCAGCGGGGTGCCCGCGGCGCGGTTGCCGGTGATGACGACGTCGGAGGCGTCGCCCGTGGCGCCGACGAGCACGACGCCGGGGGTGGTGACGTTGAGGTACTCCGGGTAGCGCCCGGCGGCGACGCCGATGACGGTGGGCCGCGCGGCGGTCCCCGCCGGGGCGGCGGCCAGCGCCGCGGCGACGGTCCGGAAGTGCGTGGCGTCAGGGGTGGCGGCCGGGTCGACGAACAGGCTCGGCACGAGCGGCGCGGCGACCGCGGTGACGGTGACGGGCGCGCTGGGCGCCGAGGCGACCCCGGCGCGGTTGACGGCGCTCACGCTGTAGCGGTACTCCGCGCCGGGGGTCACCGTGCCGTCGGAGAAGACCGGGCTCTGGGTGGTGCCCAGGTCGGTGACGGTGCCGTCGGCGGCGGTGCGGGTGGTGCGCCAGGCGACGACGTCGGCGGCGGTGGTGCCGTCCCAGGAGAGCTGGACGGTGCGGTCCCCGCCCGCGGCGACGAGCCCGAGCGGGGCGGCGGGGACGGCGGGCACGACGGCGGGGTGCGCGGTCGTGGGGTCCCAGCCGTCGGAGCCGGCGAGGTACTTCGCCGGGGTCGCGGCGGCCGCGGCGCTGGCGGTCAGCTGGGGGCGGTTGGCGTTGACGCCCGCCCCGGGGCCGGTGCTGCCGTACTCGGCGAACCGCGCGTCGGTCCAGCTGAAGTCGACCTTGGTGCCCGAGGAGTTCGTGGAGGACATGTCCTCCCACGGCTGGGCGGTGTCGATGGCGGCCGGCAGCCAGGTGTTCTTGAAGGTGACCTGGGCGATCGCGTCGGGGTCGGCGCTCGGGTGCCAGGGGCGGCCGAGGTGGACGGTCCCGGGGGCGGCGTCGCTGACGACCTTGGAGTTCTGGACGAGGAACCCGTACTTGCTGCCGGTGTCGGTGCTGGCCGCGGTGATGGCACCGTTGTCGGCCTTGCCGCGGTCCAGGGAGCGGAACACCGTGTTGTCGAACACCGCCGTCGCGGCGCCGAACACGTAGTCGACGTCCCCTTCGACGTAGGAGTTCACGTAGTACTGCCGCACCCGGGTGGTGGGTTTGGGGGTGTCGGCCAGCAGGGTGTCCTGGTTGCCGATGAGCCGCACGTGGTCGGCGACGAAGTGGTTGCCCTCGACGCGCAGCGCGACGGCCTGCTCCTTGGCCAGGTCCTGCGACTTCTCGTCGAAGGAGTTCCGGACGGTGAGGTCCTCGAACGTCACCTCGGGGGCGTCGACGAACACCGTCCAGCTGCCGGCCGTGCCGTAGGGCTCCCCGTCGGCGGGGTCGATCTGGCCGGAGGCCTTGTCGTCGTCGATCACGACGTCGGCCGGGTCCCCGGTGGCGCCCACGAGCGTGAGGTACGGCGAGGTGACGCGGAAGCTCTCGTGGTACGTGCCGGCGGCGATCGTGATGCGCGTCGGGGTGACGTTGCTGCTCGGGACCGCGGCGACGGCGTCGGTGACGGTGCGGAAGTGCGTGGCGTCGGCGGGCGCGGCGGGGTCGACGACGAGTTCGCGGTAGGTCACGACCAGGGGTACCGGGGTGGTGGTCGAGGTGGCCGACACGGTCGCCGACACCTTCGAGACGTTGCCGAGGACGTCGCTGGCCGTGACGCGGTAGTAGCTCGCCACGCCCCGGGGGGCGCTGGTGTCGGCGAACGTGGTGCTCCCGGCGGCGACGGTCCCCAGGACGGCGTAGGTCCCGCTGGAGGTCGAGGCCCGCGAGACGGTGTACCCGGCGAGGTCGGTGTCCTTGCCCGCCGCCCAGGTCAGCACGAGCCCGTGCGGGGCGGTGCCGCCGGCCTGCGCGACCTTGAGGCCGGTGACCTGCGCCGGGGCCACCATCGGGTTGTTCGCCGTGATGCCGGCGTAGCCGGACAGGCCCTTGGCGTTCCAGGCGTACACCCGGTAGTAGCTGGTGGTGCCCTCGCTCGCGTCGCGGTCGGTGAACGAGGTACCGGTGAACAGGTCGCCGGCCGCGGGCACGAGCGTCTTGGTGCACTCCCCGGTGCCGGTGACCTTCCCGGTCACCGGGCTCCACACCTGGTAGGTGCGGGCGTCGTCCTGCCCGCCGATGCGCTTGCACACGACGTACCCGGCCGCTCCCTTGACGGGGCTCCAGGAGATCGTCGCGACCCCACCGGTGATGACGGCCTTGCCCGAGGACGGCGTGGCGGGCACGGCGGTCGGGGTCGGCGTGGGCGTCGGCGTGGGCGCCGGGGTGGTGGGCGTGGGGCCGGGCGCGGGCGTGGCCGCGGCGCTGCGGGTGACGCTCGTGGAGGCGGCCGAGGAGGCGTTGCCGGTGCGGTCCACGGCGACGACCCAGTAGGTGGACTTCCCGGCGGGGGCGGTGGTGTCCGCGAACCGGCCGGTGCCGCCCGCGGCGTCCACGGTGACCAGCGGGGTGGCCGGCCGGGTGGAGGTCGCGGCGCGGTAGACGCGGAACGCGGTGCTGTCCGGGGCGGGGGTCGCCGTCCAGGTCAGGGTGGTCGCGCCCGCGGTGGTGGCCGTCGTCAGACCGCTCGGGGCGGCGGGGGCGGTGGTGTCGGTGGCGGTCACCGACACGGCCGAGGAGGGCCGGGAGGCGTTGCCGCTGGTGTCGACGGCGCTGACCGCGTAGTACGCCTTGCCGCCGGCGGCGATCGCGGCGTCCACGGCGGACAGCTCGCGCGTGCTCGCCACGAGGGTCGCGGTCCGCGGGTCCACGGTCGAGGAGGTGCTGCGGTACACCGCGTAGTGGTCCAGGTCGCCGGCCGACACCTTGCCCCACGCGACCTGCGCGCCGACGCCGCCGTAGTAGGCCACCTTCACCGAGGAGGGGACGCCGGGGGCGGTGGTGTCGGCGGCCTGCGCGGCCGGGGCGGTGACGAGGAGTCCGGCCATGGCCAGGGCGGTGGTGCCGCCGGCCAGCAGGGTGCGCCGCCGCTGGCGGCGTCCGGGGGCGGGGACGGGTGGGTGCACGGAGGGCTCCAAGGGGTCCGCGGCGCCCTGGAGGGCGCGGGTCGCAGGAAGTATGCGCGAGTGCACACCTCCCCCGGCCGGTTCCCGGGGACCCCCCGGAGCCGCGCTCCCGGGCGCCCGGGACCGCCGTCGGGGCCCAGCCCGTCCCCACAGGGCGTCCACCGCGCCCGGACGGAGCCCCACCGCGACGGGGTGTCGTCGCGCAGTCGCTCAGCGTCGACCACTGCGGACGGTGCGTGCCCGGTCCGGGGACCGCCCACGTTCACCCGTCCGGGCGCGCGGGCGGTCCCCGGCGCCGGGCGCGCGACCGCGGGGAGCCCCGCGGCCCGGACGTAGACTCTTCGGCGCACCCCGCCGCCGACACCAGGGAGCCTCGTGGCGATCCAGCCCATCCGACTCTTCGGGGACCCCGTCCTGCGCCAGCGCGCGCAGGAGGTCACGACCTTCGACAAGGAGCTGCGCCAGCTCGTCAAGGACCTCGAGGAGACCATGCTCGCCGCGCCCGGCGCGGGGCTGGCCGCCCCCCAGCTGGGGGTGTCGCTGCGCGTGTTCACCTACCACGCCGACGGTGAGCTGGGGCACCTGGTCAACCCCGTCCTGGAGCTGAGCGAGGAGTGCCAGGAGGGCGACGAGGGCTGCCTGTCGTTCCCCGGGATCGTCGCCGACACCCGGCGCTCGCTGCACGTCGTGGCCAGGGGCTTCGACGTGCACGGCGAGCCGATCACCGTCACCGGCTCGGAGTACAAGGCCCGCGCCATCCAGCACGAGACCGACCACCTCGACGGGATCCTGTTCATCGACCGCCTCGACAAGGCCCAGCGCAAGCTCGCGCTCAAGGCCGTCCGCGAGGCCGAGTGGCTGGGTCTGGAGACCCCGCAGGTCAAGGTGTCCCCGCACGCCACGTTCGGTCAGGCGAGGTAGTGCGCCTCGTCGTCGCCGGAACACCCGACGTCGCCGTCCCCGCGCTCGACGCGCTGCTGGCCAGCCGGCACGAGGTCGTGGCCGTCCTGACCCGTCCCGACGCCCCTGCGGGACGGGGCCGCAAGCACGTCGCCTCGCCGGTCGCCCAGCGCGCCCGCGAGGCCGGGCTGCCCGTCCTGCAACCGGCCAGGCCCCGCGGGGAGGAGTTCCTCGCCCAGCTGCGGGACCTGGCCCCGGACGCGTGCCCCGTCGTCGCCTACGGCGCGCTCGTGCCGCGCGAGGCCCTCGACGTGCCCCGGTTCGGCTGGCTGAACCTGCACTTCTCGCTGCTGCCGGCCTGGCGCGGGGCCGCCCCCGTCCAGCGCGCCGTCATGCACGGCGACGACGTCACCGGCGCCTGCGTCTTCGAGCTGGAGGAGGGGCTGGACACCGGGCCCGTCTACGCGCGGTTCACCGAGCCCGTCGGGGCGCGGGACACCTCCGGGGACCTGCTGGGCCGGCTCGCCGTGACCGGCGCCCGGACCCTCGTGGACGTCCTCGACGCCCTGGAGGACGGCACGGCCGTGAAGGTGCCGCAGACCGGTGACGTGAGCCTGGCCCCGAAGATCACCGTCGAGGAGGCCCGCGTCGACTGGACGCGCACCGCCGCCGAGGTCGACCGGCACGTGCGCGGGTGCACCCCCGACCCCGGCGCGTGGACCACGTTCCGCGGCGAGCGGTTCAAGCTCGCCCCCGTGACGCCGACGCCCGAGGACCTGCCCGCGGGCCGCGTCCTGGTCGAGAGGAAGCGGGTCCTCGTGGGCACCGGGGCGGGCTCGGTCGAGCTCGGCCCGGTCCAGCCCGCGGGCAAGAAGCTGATGGGCGCGACCGACTGGGCGCGCGGGACCCGGCTGCAGCCGGGGGAGGAGTTCGCGTGACCGGCCGGAGCATCCCGGGGCAGAGCACCGCGCGCCGCGGCGTCAAGCAGGACCGCTTCACGCGCGTCGACGAGAGCCGCAAGGTCGCCTACGAGGTGCTGCGCGCGGTGTCCGCCGAGGACGCCTACGCCAACCTGGTGCTGCCGAAGCTGCTGCGCGCCAAGCGGTTGAACGGCCGTGACGCCGCCTTCGCGACCGAACTGGCCTACGGCGTGCTGCGCGGGCGGGGCACCTACGACGCCCTCCTGGCCACCCTCGTCGACCGGCCGCTGGCCGACCTCGACGCCGGCGTCGTCGACGTCCTGCGGATGGGCCTGCACCAGCTCCTGGCCATGCGCGTGCCCGACCACGCCGCCGTCGCCACCAGCGTCGCCCTGGCCCGCAACGTCCTCGGCGGCGGGCCGTCGGGCCTGGTCAACGCCGTGCTGCGCAAGGCCTCCGGCCGCGACCTGGACGCCTGGGTCGCCGAGGTGGCCCCCACGGACTCCGACGCCGACCTCGCCGTCCGGTACTCCCACCCCGAGTGGGTGCTGCGCAGCCTGCGCGAGGCCCTGCGCGCCCACGGCCACGACCCGGCCGAGCTGGCGGACCTGCTGCGCGCCGACAACACCCCCGCGCACGTGGCGCTCACCGCCCTGCCGGGCCTGTCGACCCCCGGGGACCTCGTGGGGCGCGACGCGCACCTGGAGATCGGCACGGGCCGCTGGGCCCCCACCGCGGCGCACGTCGTGCACGGCGACCCGGGCAAGCTCGCCGCCGTCCGCACCGGTCGCGCCCGCGTGCAGGACGAGGGGTCGCAGCTCGTCGCCCTCGTGCTGGCCGCCGCCGACGTCGAGGGCCGCGACGAGCGCTGGCTCGACCTGTGCGCCGGTCCTGGCGGCAAGGCCGCGCTGCTGGCCGCCACCGCGGCCGGCCGCGGCGCGACCCTGACCGCCGTCGAGGTCGCCGCCCACCGCGCCGAGCTCGTGCGCCAGGCGCTGAGCGCCGTCCCGGGCCTGGCCGACGTCCGCGTCGGCGACGGCCGCGAGGTCGGCGCCGACGAGCCGGGGGAGTACGACCGCGTGCTCGTCGACGCCCCCTGCACGGGCCTGGGTGCCCTGCGCCGCCGTCCCGAGGCCCGCTGGCGGCGCACCCCCGCCGACCTCGGCTCGCTCGCCCCGCTGCAGCGCGAGCTGCTCGCCTCGGCGCTGGACGCCGTGCGCCCCGGCGGGGTCGTCGCCTACGCCACGTGCTCGCCCGTCCTGAGCGAGACCCGGCTCGTCGTGGACGACGCCGTGAAGGCCGCGGCCAAGCGCGGCGTCGTCGTCGAACGCCTCGACACCCCGGCCGTCCTGGACCGCGTCGTGCCGGGGATGCCCGCGGCCGCGGCCGGTCCAGCGGTGCAGCTGTGGCCGCACACGCACGGGACCGACGCCATGCACGTGGCGCTGCTGCGCCGCGTCGGCTGACCCGCGGCGGTGCCCGACCCCGGGAACCCTCCACCCCTCCCGGGGTCGACCACCTTCGTGATCGAGCACTTCGGTGATCAAGCACTCCCGGCACCGACCCAGTAGGTTCGCGGCGTGAACTCCGCTGAGAAGGCCGCCCGCCTGCGGCAACTGCACGAAGACCCCGAGCTGCTCGTCCTCGTCAACGTCTGGGACGCCGTGTCGGCGACCGTCGTGGCGGGGGAGCCGCAGACGAAGGCCCTGGCCACCGCCGGGCACTCCATCGCCGCCACCTTCGGCTACGGCGACGGCGAGCAGATCCCGCTCGACCTCGCGCTGTTCCTCGTGGAGCGCATCGTCGTGGCGGCCGGGGACCTGCCCGTCTCGGCCGACCTCGACGGCGGCTTCGGCGACGCCGGCGAGACCGTCCGCAAGGCCATCGGCGTCGGCGTCGTCGGCGCCAACGTCGAGGACCGGCTGCGCCCGCTGGCCGAGTCCGTCGCCCGCGTGGAGGCCATCGTGGCGGCCGGGGAGGCCGAGGGCGTCCCGTTCGTCCTCAACGCCCGCACCGACGCCCTGGCCCGTGGCGGCGACCGCGGCCGCGACGTCTGGCTGCCCGACGCGATCGAGCGCGGCAAGGCCTACCTCGACGCCGGCGCCACCACCGTCTTCGTCCCCGGTCCCCTCGACGAGGCCGCCGTCACCGAGCTCGTCGCGGCGTTCGGCCCGCAGAAGCTGTCGGTCATCGGTTTCCCCGGCGTGCCCGACCAGGCGCGCCTGGCCGAGCTCGGCGTCGCCCGCATCACCTACGGCCCGCTGACCCAGCGCGTCGCCCTGACGGCGCTGCAGGACGCGGCCCGCGCGATCTACGCCGGTGGCGGCATCCCCGAGGGCACCCGTCCGCTGAACTGACGGACCACCCCGTGACCTTGGTCCCCTCGGGGGACCGAGGGGCACGGCGGGCCCGGCCGGTGGGCGAGGATGAGGTCCGTGACCTGGATCGAGGACCTCGCCCGCCGCGCCGACGCCGTGCTGCCGGACTACGTGTCGGCCTACTACCACTCCCACGCCGGTGACGGTTCCTGCGACCGGGAGGGCATCGCCGACTGGAACGCCTTCCGCCTGCGCCCGACCGTGCTGCGCGACGCCTCCGCCCAGGACCTGACCAGCGAGGTCCTCGGCACCCCCGTCGCCGCGCCGATCCTCGTGGCGCCCATGGCCCAGCAGGTCGGGGCCCGCCCCGAGGGCGAGGTGCTCACCGCCCAGGGCGCCGCCAAGGCCGGCACCCTGCTCGGCGTCTCGACGAACACCGGGGCCCGCTTCGAGGACATCGCCGCCCAGGGCGCCCCCTGGTGGTACCAGGTCTACGTCGCCCGCAACCGGGACGCGACCCGCCTGCTCGTCGAGCGCGCCGCCGCGGCGCGGGCCCGCGCGCTCATCCTCACCGTCGACACCACCCCGCTGGGGCGCGAGGTCCCCGCCATCGACCCGCGCAACTGGCCCGAGGGCCCGCGCAAGAACCGCACCGCCAACCTCACCGCCGAGGAGCTGGAGCGGTTCGGCAAGGACACCGACATGGCGCTGGACCTGACGCCGGACACCATCGGCTGGCTGGCCGAGGTGTCGGGGCTGCCGGTGGTGTGCAAGGGCGTGCTGACCGCCCGCGACGCCCGCCGCTGCGTCGACGCCGGGGCCGAGGGCATCATCGTGTCCACCCACGGCGGCCGCCGCCTGGGCACGTCGGTGACGTCGGCGTACGCGCTGCCGGAGATCCTCGCCGAGGTCGGCGGCGAGGTGGAGGTCCACGTCGACTCCGGCGTGCGCGGCGGCGCGCAGGCCGCGGCGGCGCTCGCGCTGGGGGCCAAGGCCGTGCACGTGGGCCGCCCCGTCATGTGGGGGCTGGCCGCCGACGGCGCCGACGGGGTCGCCGACGTGCTGGCGACCTACCAGGCCGAGCTGGTGACGACGCTGCGGCAGATGGGGATCGGGTCGGTCAAGGACCTGCGCCCGGCCGACGTCGTGACGCGCGTCAGTCGCTGAGGCGGTTCACCAGCGCCTCCAGGCGCGCGGCGATCTCCGGGACGTCGTCGAGGGCCCCCTCGGCGACGTCGCGGGTCAGCGCCAGGCCGGCCCGGGGGGACGTCGCGCCGACGCCCGTGCCGTTGAGGTGCAGCATCGCCAGGGCCGCCAGCAGGGCCGTGCGCTCGTTGCCGTCGACCAGGGGGCGGGTGCGCACGATGGAGTGCAGCAGGGCCGCGGCCTTGCGGGTCAGGTCGGGGTAGGCGTCCTGGCCCAGGACCTGCAGCCGCGGGCGCTCGACGGCCAGGGCGAGCAGCCCGGCGTCGCGCACGTCGTAGGGGCCGTCGGGGAAGATGCGGGTGAAGCGGACGACGTCGCCGACCGTCAGGTAGCGGGTGGGGTGGATCACGCGCCGCGGGCCACCGCGTCCTCGAAACCGCTGGTCAGGGCGTCGAACAGGTCGCGGTTCTCGGCGTAGATGGCGCGGGCGACGTCCTGGACGTCGGTGCGGTCGGCGTCGTCGGCCTTCTCCAGCAGACCCTCGAACAGCCGCTGGCGCGAGAGGCCGGGGTGGCGGGACTGGAGGCGTTCGAGCATCGACCGGTGCGCGGCGTCGAGGCGGAGCGTGAACGCGGTCGTCTCGGACATGACGTCACGGTACACCAGTGGTGCGTGGTGACGTCAGGGCCGCCGGGGGTCGGGCGGTACTGTCTCGCCGTGCCCCAGGACCGCGAACCGCGCATCAACCCGTCCATCCTGTCCGCCGACTTCGCCAACCTCCAGGCGGAACTGGCGCGGATCTCCACCGCCGACGCCGCCCACGTCGACGTCATGGACGGGCACTTCGTGCCGAACCTCACCCTGGGCCTGCCGATCGTCGAGGCGCTGCAACGGGTCTCGCCGGTCCCGCTGGACTGCCACCTCATGATCGAGGACCCCGACCGCTGGGCGCCGGCCTACGCCGAGGCCGGGGCCGCCGGGGTCACGTTCCACGCCGAGGCCGCCACCGCCCCCGTGAAGCTGGCGCGCGAGATCCGGAAGGCGGGGGGCCGGGCCGGGATCGCGCTGCGGCCGGCGACCCCGCTGGAGCCGTACGTGGACCTGCTCGGCGAGTTCGACATGGTCCTCGTCATGACCGTCGAGCCCGGGTTCGGCGGCCAGAGCTTCCTGGACGTCACGCTGCCGAAGATCCGCCGCGCCCGCGCCGCCATCGGCGACTCCGGCTTCGACGTCCGGCTGCAGGTCGACGGCGGGGTCTCGGCGAGCACGATCGAGCGCGCCGCCGAGGCCGGGGCCGACGTGTTCGTGGCCGGTTCGGCCGTCTACGGGGCGGCCGACGCCGCCGCCGCCATCGGTGAGCTGCGCCGGCTCGCGGCCGCCGGCTGCCGGCACTGACCCCGCTGCGTGGCACACTGAGCCGCAGCAAGACCGCACGACACGCGTGCTCCGGGGTCGGTGGAAACCCGAACCGGCGGTGACAGTCCGCGAGCCCCCACCTCGGTGGGCGGTTGATCCGGTGGAACTCCGGGGCCGACGGTGAAAGTCCGGATGGGAGGCAGCGCGCGGCGTCGTCGTCGTGCGCCTGCCCGACCCCTGCCCGCGGGTCGTGCCGGCCACCGACGCCGGCGCCCGGGTCGACGGTCCGCCCTGGTCCGCCCTCGCCCGAGGGCTCCCTCGGCGCACCCGTCGTCGCCTCCCCGTGCCCCGCGGAGCTCGCTGGACCACCAGCTCGCAGCACCGTCCAGGAGGCAGTTCCCGTGTTCACCGGAATCGTGGAAGAGATCGGCGAGGTCGTCGCCGTGGAGTTCGGGTCGGAGTCGGCGCGGCTGACCGTGCGCGGACCCGTCGTGGTCTCCGACGCCGTGCACGGCGCGTCCATCGCCGTCGACGGCGTCTGCCTCACCGTCGTCGACCAGCCCGAACCGGGCACCTTCACCGTCGACGTCATGCAGGAGTCGTTGCGGCGCAGCTCGTTGCACGACGTCGCCCCCGGGCGCCGGGTCAACCTCGAACGCGCCATGGCCGCGCACGGCCGCCTCGGCGGCCACATCGTGCAGGGCCACGTCGACGGCACCGGCACCCTCCTCGCGCGCACCCCGGGGGAGGCGTGGGAGGTCGTGCGGTTCGCGATCCCCGCCGACCTGGCCCGCTACGTCGTGGAGAAGGGGTCCATCACGATCGACGGCACCTCGCTGACCGTCTCGGCCGTCAGCGCCGCGGGGGAGCCCGACCCGTGGCTGGAGGTCTCGCTCATCCCCGCGACCCTCGAGCTGACCGTGCTGGGCACCAAGCAGCCCGGCGCGCAGGTCAACCTCGAGGTGGACGTCCTGGCGAAGTACGTCGAGCGGCTGGGCGCGTTCGACCGGATCGGAGCGGGGGCGTGAGCGTGACCACCACCCGCGCCGTCGACGAGGCGCTCGTCGCCCTGCGCGCCGGCAAGCCCGTCCTCGTCACCGACGACGCCGACCGCGAGAACGAGGGGGACGTGGTCCTGGCCGCCGAGCTCGCGACGCCGGAGTGGATCGGCTGGACCGTGCGGCACACCTCCGGGATGCTCTGCGCCCCGATGAGCGCCGAGCGCGCCGACGCCCTGGCCCTGCCGCGGATGGTCGAGCGCAACGAGGACTCGCTGCGCACCGACTACACCGTCAGCTGCGACGCGGCCACGGGCGTCACGACGGGCATCTCCGCGGCCGACCGCGCCCGCACCGCCCGCGTCCTGGCCGACCCGGCCTCCGTGCCCGCCGACCTGATCCGTCCCGGGCACGTCTTCCCGCTGCGGGCCCGGCCCGGCGGGGTCCTGGAACGGCCCGGGCACACCGAGGCGGCCGTCGACCTGTGCCGGCTGGCGGGGCTGGCCCCCGTCGGGATCATCGCCGAGCTCGTCGAGGACGACGGATCGATGTCAGGCTGGAACCAGATCGTCGCGCTGGGTGAGCAGCACGGGCTGCCCGTCCTGACGATCGCCGACCTGCGGGCGCACCTGTCCGCACCGACCGGAGGAGAGCACCAGTGAGCGGGGACGGAAGCCCGGAGATCACCGTCGACGGCAGCGGGCTGCGGGTGGCGCTGGTCGCCGCGCGCTGGCACGCCGAGGTCATGGACGGACTGCTGGAGGGGGCCCGGCGCGCGCTGACCGCCTCGGGGGTCACCGACGTCACGGAGGTGCGCGTCCCGGGCGCCTTCGAGCTGCCCGTCGCCGCGTCCCGGCTGGCCCGGCAAGGCTTCGACGCCGTCGTGGCGCTCGGCGTCGTCATCCGCGGCGGCACCCCGCACTTCGAGTACGTCTGCGACGCCGCCACCGCGGGCCTGACCCAGGTCGCGGTCAGCACCGGCGTCCCCGTCGGCTTCGGCGTCCTCACCGTCGACAACGAGGCCCAGGCGCTGCACCGCGCCGGGCTGCGGGGCTCGCGCGAGGACAAGGGCGCCGAGGCCGTGGAGGCGGCGCTGGAGACCGTGGTGGCCCTGCGCGACGTCGCGCCCCTGCCGCTCGGCTGACGGGCCGGGCCGGGCCCCCGGACCGCGTGGTCGGGGGGCCCGGCCCGACGGCCTAGACTCCGTGCACGTGAAGACCTTCGACGCCCTGTTCGCCGAGCTGAGCGACAAGGCGCTGACCCGGCCCGCGGGCTCGGGGACGGTGCTGGAACTGGACGCCGGCGTCCACGCCATCGGCAAGAAGGTCGTCGAGGAGGCGGCCGAGGTGTGGATGGCCGCGGAGCACGAGTCGGGGGAGCGCACCGCCGAGGAGATCTCGCAGCTGCTGTACCACCTGCAGGTCCTGATGATCGCCCGCGGTCTGACCCTCGACGACGTGTACGCCCACCTGTGACCCCGGAGCGCCCCGTGATCCGCATCGCCGTCCCCAACAAGGGCTCGCTGTCCGAAGCCGCCTCCGCCATGCTGCGCGAGGCCGGGTACAACCAGCGCCGGGAGACCAAGGAACTCCTCCTGGACGACCCGGAGAACAACGCCCAGTTCGTCTTCCTGCGCCCGCGCGACATCGCCCTCTACGTGGGTTCGGGAACCCTGGACGCGGGCATCACGGGCCGCGACCTGCTGCTGGACTCCCGCGCCCCGGCCGACGAGGTCCTCCCGCTCGGCTTCGCCCGCAGCACCTTCCGCTTCGCCGGCCGCCCCGGCGTCGCCTCCGGCGTGGCGGACCTGGAGGGCCGGCGCATCGCGACCAGCTACTCCGGGCTGCTGGCCAAGCACCTGGCCGACCACGGCGTCACCGCCGACATCGTCCACCTCGACGGGGCCGTGGAGACGGCCGTCGCGCTCGGCATCGCCGACGTGATCGCCGACGTCGTCGAGACCGGCACCACCCTGCGCGCCGCCGGTCTGGAGATCTTCGGCGAGCCGATCATGACGTCGGAGGCGACCCTGGTCCGCCGCTCCGGCGCCCCGGCCGACCCGGCCGTCGAGGTCCTCGTGCGCCGGCTGCAGGGCGTCCTCGTGGCCCGCCAGTACGTCATCGTCGACTACGACTGCCCCAAGAGCCTCGTCGACCGGGCCTTCGCCATCACCCCCGGCCTGGAGTCGCCCACGGTCTCGCCGCTGGCCAACGACGACTGGGTCGCCGTGCGCGCCATGGTCCGCAGCCGGGAGACCAACCGCGTCATGGACGAGCTGTACGACCTCGGCGCCCGCGGCATCCTCGTCACCAGCATCCACGCCTGCCGGCTGTGACCCGCCCGCCCGAACGCGACTTCCGCCCCCGGCGCGCCCGGGTCGTCGGGTTCGCGTTCGCCCTCGGCCTCGTCGTCGTCATGGTCGGCATGTCCATCGCGCTGACGAACTCCCCGGGCTCGGGGTGGACGGGCCAGGACACCCTGTCGGCCGTCGTCTTCGCGGCCCTGTGCGCCGGGATCCTGCTGCGGCTGGTGACCGTCCGCGCCCGCGTCACCGACGACGCCCTCGTCGTGCGCAACGTCGTCTTCACCCGCCGCGTCGAGTGGGACGCCGTCGTGGCCGTGCGCTTCGGCGGCGCCGACCCGTGGCTGACGCTGGACACCGACGACGGGGAGAACCTCGCCGTCATGGCCGTCCAGCGCGCCGACGGCGAGCACGCCAAGGCCGAGGCGCTGCGGCTGGCGCGGCTGGTCGAGGAGCGGTCCCACCGCTAGGCCCAGCTCGGCACGGCCCCCGCGCCGGTCCCCGAGGCGAACGTCACGTCCGGGCGCAACGGCCTGCGGGCGAACAGGTCCGCCTCGGCGGCGGCCCACCGGTCCCAGTGCGCGGCGAACGTCGCCCCGTCGCGCCGCAGGGCCCGCTCGCGCCGCACCGCCGGGTCGGCCACCAGCTCCACGACCAGCTCCACCGGACCGGCCACGCCCGCGCCGACGCCCTCCACCACGACGAGCCCGCTCGTGGGCAGCTCGACGCTGCGGGTGTAGGCGCCCCGCGCCCAGTCCCAGACCGGCTGCACGGCGACCGCACCCGTGCGCAGGGTCGCCAGGAGCCCGGCCAGGACGTCCACCCCCGCGGCCAGCCCCGACCAGCCGGGGTACAGGTCGTCCATGTGCACCACGGCCGCGCCGGTGCGCCCGGCCAGCGCGGCGGCCAGGTCCGTCTTGCCCGACCCCGACCGGCCGTCGACGGCCAGCACCGCCGGACCGGCCGCCGGGGCCGGTACGGCGGCCAGCAGCGCCAGGACCTCCCGGGCGACGGCCCCCGTCAGCACCCCGTCAGCACCCGTCGGCGCTCAGAACCACGTGGGGCACCAGGGCTGCTCGGGGGTCACCACGAGCGTCGCCAGCGCGAACGCGGCCGAGGCCGTGCAGTCCAGCCGGCCCGCGGCGTGCAGCGCCACCGCCGACGTCCCGCCCAGCAGCAGCGACGACAGCTCCCCCACGGGCAGCACCACGTCGGGCTCGGCGTCGGTCGTGGTGACCTCGGCGCACACCCAGCCGTCGGCGCCGCAGCGCTGCGCGGCCACGTGCAGCCGCACGGTCGCGTCGGCCAGCCCGAGCGGGTCCACGACCTTCAGCACCAGCGTGCCGCACCCCAGGTACCGGCGGGCCGCGAGCGCCCCGGGGACGTCGAGGGCCCGCAGCCACAGCAGGTCGTCGACCGGGCCGGTCTGGACCGCGCGGGGGTCCTGCAGCAGGTGGGGGAGCAGCTCGTCGACGGGCCGGTTGCCGGCGCGGGTCGTGCGGACCAGGTCGATGGAGGTGAGGAACTCCCACAGCGACCGGTACGCCGCGGGCCCCGTCGCGGCGAGGTCGCGCACGTGGGCGGTCCCGCCGGGGACCCGGCCCACGGCGTCGTCGGTCACGTCGTAGGCGACGTAGCCGTCGGCGACCCCGTGCTCGTCCCGGTGCAGCACGACGTGCCCGCGCGGGCCCAGCCAGCGGCCCTCGCCGCGGCGGCCGGCGGCCTCCCACCACACCTCGTCGCGCAGCAGGCCACCGGGCCGGTGCCGGCGCGTCCGGTCGTGCACCGCGGCCAGCTCCGCCGTGCGACCGGCGGGCACGAACTCCAGCGAGCCCGTCGCCGCCGGGGCGTCGGGCCGGAACCGCACCCGGGAGTTGTCGACGACCAGGCTCGTCGCCCGCGTCGCGGCCCCGAACCCGAAGCGGCCGTAGATGGGGGCCTCGGCCGCGACGAGCGCGGCGAAGGCGTGCCCGGCGTGCCGGGCGCGGTCGAGGTCGGCGGTCAGGAGCCGGGTCAGCAGGCCCCGCCGGCGGTGGGTGGGCAGCACGGTCGCGGTGGAGACGGCGTCCACGCTCACCGGGCCCGACCCCGGCACGGTCAGCTCCGAGTCGAAGGTCCGCAGGGTCGCCACGACGCGGTCCTCCCCGGCGACCGTGTCGTGCACGGCGCTCAGCCGGTGGTCCGCGAGCTCGCGCCCCCGCTCCCGCAGGTCCTCCTCGGTGGGGGCCGCCTCCAGGAAGGCCGCCCGGCTGGGGACGTACCAGGCCCGCAGGGCGTCGCGGTCCCGGGGGTCGACCTGCGTCACGCGTAGCTGGGTGCCCACACCTGCGACGGTACCTTTCCCCCGTGACTGCTTCCCCCGTGACTCCCGCGACCGTCGCGGTCCGCGTCATCCCGTGCCTCGACGTCGACGCCGGCCGCGTCGTCAAGGGCGTCAACTTCACCGACCTGCGCGACGCCGGGGACCCCGTCGAGCTCGCGCGCCGCTACGACGCCGAGGGCGCCGACGAGCTGACGTTCCTCGACGTGACCGCCTCCTCGGGGTCGCGGGAGACCACCTACGACGTGGTGCGCCGCACGGCCGAGCAGGTCTTCATCCCCCTCACCGTCGGCGGCGGGGTCCGCTCCGTGGCCGACGTCGAGAAGCTGCTGCGCGCCGGGGCCGACAAGGTCGGCGTCAACACCGCCGCCATCGCCCGGCCCGAGCTGATCACCGAGATCGCCGAGCGCTTCGGCGCCCAGGTCCTCGTCCTGTCCGTCGACGCCCGCCGCACCCTGCCGGGGGAGCCGACCACCGCCTCCGGGTTCGAGGTCACCACCCACGGCGGGCGCCGCGGGACCGGCCTGGACGCCGTGGAGTGGGCCGCGCGCGCCGCGGAGCTGGGCGCGGGGGAGATCCTGCTGAACTCCATGGACGCCGACGGCACCAAGGCCGGCTTCGACCTGCAGATGCTGGCCGAGGTCCGGGCCCGGGTGACCGTGCCGCTGGTGGCCAGCGGCGGCGCGGGGGCCGTGGAGCACTTCCCGCCGGCCGTGGCCGCCGGGGCCGACGCCGTCCTGGCGGCGAGCGTCTTCCACTTCGGGCAGCTGACGATCGGGCAGGTCAAGGACGCGCTGCGCGCCGCCGGCGCCCCGGTGCGCTAGCCCCGGTGCGCCGGCCCCGGTGCGCTGGCCGGTCAGGCCGGGAAGGCCTCCGTGAACCGCTGGACCGCGTCCGGGGCGCCCTCGACGCGGACCTCGGCGCGGCTGCGGCGGCCGAAGGCGTGCAGCAGCAGCTCGGCGGGGTCCCCGGTGAGGGCGACGGAGTCGGCGGCCTGCTTGACCACGGCCCGCGGGCCCTGCGGGGTCACCAGGACCACGCCCACGCCCGCGCGCCGGTAGGCCACCCGCCCCAGGACCTTCACGGTGCGCCACAGCGCGGCCTGCTGGGCCCGCGGCAGCTCCCGGGGGCGCCAGCCCTCCTGGGCCCGCAGGACGTCCTCGTGGTGGACGAAGAACTCGGCGCTGTTGGTCAGGGAGTCCAGCGCGGGGACCCTCAACGGTCCGTGCGGGCCGTTGCGCACGCGCTCCACGAGGTCGGCGAACGGTGCGGCGCCCAGCTCGGCCAGCACCCGCTCGCGCCGGCCCCGCAGCGGCGGCAGGGCCTCGCCCAGGACCACGTCGGGCCGGTTGTCCCGGACCGCCAGGTGCACCACGAGGTCGCGCACGTCCCACCCGGCGCACAGCGTGGGGGCGTCCGGGCCGATGCGCAACGCGCTGTCGCACAGGGCCTCCCGCTCACGACGCGCGTCGCTGGGGTGCCGGGTCGCGGAGGTCATGGCCCCGATCGTGCCACCCGGCCGGCGCGGGCGGGCGGCGGGGCGGTGAGACCATGACGGGCGTGTCGTCCCTGAACCCCGCACCGTCCCTCGACCCCGACGTCGCCGCCCGGCTCAAGCGCGACGGAGCGGGTCTGGTCTGCGCCGTCGTGCAGCAGCACGACACCCGCGAGGTCCTCATGGTCGCGTGGATGGACGACGAGGCCCTGGCGCAGACCCTCACCACGGGCCGCGCCACCTACTTCTCCCGCAGCCGCCAGCAGCTGTGGCGCAAGGGGGACACCTCCGGGCACGTCCAGTGGGTCAAGAAGGTCTCCCTCGACTGCGACGGCGACGCCCTGCTGCTGGAGGTCGACCAGGTGGGCGCGGCCTGCCACACCGGGGACCGCACCTGCTTCGACGCGACGACCCTGCCCGTCGCCCGGACCGCGTGAGCACCGCCGCCCCCTCCCGTCCCCGCCCCCCGGCCCGCCGGGGGCGCTGGCTCGCCCTGGCCGCGGCCGGGGCCGCCCTCGCGCTGGGCGCCGGCGCCCCGACGTGGGTGACGGGGACGGCCCGCACGGCCACGGGCACGGCGGCGGTCCTGGCCGGTGGCCGGGACGCGGCGCCGGTGGCCACGGCGCTGGCCCTGGTGGCGCTGGCCGCCGTCGTGGCCTCGACCCTGGGGCGCCGGCTCGCCCGGGTCGTGGCCGCGCTGGTGCTCGTGCTCGCCGGCGCGGGCGTCGTCGCGGCCAGCGCCGCCGTGCTCACCGGCCCCGCGGCCGCGCTGACCGCCCCGGCGCGCGCGGCGAGCGGGACGACGCAGGCCCAGCTGGAGGGCGACGCGGCGCTGCGGCCGTGGCCGGTGGTCTCCGCGGCGGCCGGGGCGCTCGTGGCCCTCGCCGGTGCCGGCGCGCTCGTGGCCTCCCGCGGGGCCGGCGCCCCGGCCGGGCCGGCGCGGCACGAGCGGGACGCCACGCGGGCCGTGGCCAGCCCGGCCGAGGACCCGGCCGCGGCGTGGGACTCCCTGTCCCACGGGGACGACCCCACGCGCTGAGCCCCCGCGCCACCTGCGCCCCCGGGTCGGTACGGTGTGCGTAGTAGCCGCAGCACCCGCAGCACCCGCAGCACCCGCGTGCGCAGCACCCCACCGCCCCCCGAGGAGCCCAGCGTGAGCACCCAGCACAACCCGTCCTCCCCCGCGGACGTCGACATCGCCGACGAGCACGGCCACGGGCACAGCATCGCCGCCTGGGCCGGCGTCGCCGTCTGCCTCGTCGGGTTCCTCATCCTGTCGCTGGCCGTGGTCTTCCCCAGCCTGGTGTGGGGGATCGTCGGCGGGGTCGTCATCGTGGCCTCGCTCGTCGTCGCCGCCGTCCTGGCCAAGGCCGGGTACGGCGTCAAGGGCCCCGACGGCAAGCCCGTCGGCGTCGGCCGCCCCAAGCGCTGAGCCCGGCGCCCGGACCGGCCCGGCCCGGGACCGGGGCGCCCCCGCGCGGGGATACCCTCGTCGCGTGACAGTCCTCGACGACATCCTGGCCGGCGTCCGCGAGGACTTGGCGGCGCGCAAGGCGCTCACCTCCCTCGACGAGCTGAAGGAGCGCGCGCGGCGGCAGGTCCCCGCCAAGGACGCGCACGTCCTGCTGAAGCCGCGCGACGCCGAGCAGCGCGGGGTCAAGGTCATCGCCGAGGTCAAGCGCAAGAGCCCCTCCAAGGGCGTGCTCGCCGGCATCCCGGACCCGGCCGCCCTCGCCGCCCAGTACGAGGCCGGTGGCGCGAGCGTCATCAGCGTCCTGACCGAGCAGCGCCGCTTCGGCGGCAGCCTCGAGGACCTGCGGGCGGTCCGCCTGGCGGTGGACGTCCCGGTGCTGCGCAAGGACTTCGTCGTGGAGTCGTACCAGTTGTGGGAGGCCCGCGCCTGGGGAGCCGACGTCGTGCTCCTCATCGTGGCCGCCCTGGAGCAGGAAGCCCTCGTGTCCCTCATCGAACGCACCCACTCCCTGGGCATGACCGCGCTGGTGGAGGTGCACACGGCCGAGGAGGTCGCCCGCGCCCTCGACGCCGACGCCCGCGTCATCGGGGTCAACAACCGCAACCTCAAGACGCTCGAGGTCGACAACGGCACCTTCGCCGACCTCGCCCCGCTGATCCCCGACGGCAAGGTCAAGGTCGCCGAGTCCGGCGTCTCCGGGCCGCGCGACGTCGTGGAGTTCGCCCGCGCCGGCGCCGACGCGGTGCTGGTCGGCGAGACGCTGGTCAAGGGCGACGACCCGCGCCGGGCCGTGGCCGACCTCGTCGCCGCCGGAGCGCACCCGGCCGTGCAGGCGGTGCGCCCGTGACCACCTCGGAGACCCCCGTGAGCACCTCGCAGACCACCTCGCAGACCACCTCGGACCGCACCTTCTCCCAGGAGCGCGGGCCCTACTTCGGCGCCTTCGGCGGCCGGTTCGTCCCCGAGGCACTCGTGGCCGCCCTGGACGAGATCGAGGCCGCGCACACCGCGGCGATGTCCGACCCCGGGTACCTGGCCGAGCTGGCCGAGCTGCACCGCACCTACACGGGCCGGCCCAGCATCCTCACCGAGGTCCCGCGCTTCGCCGCCCACGCCGGCGGCGCCCGGGTGATCCTGAAGCGCGAGGACCTCAACCACACCGGTTCGCACAAGATCAACAACGTCCTCGGGCAGGCGCTGCTGACCCGCCGGATGGGCAAGGAACGCATCATCGCCGAGACCGGCGCCGGTCAGCACGGCGTCGCGACGGCCACGGCCGCGGCTCTCATGGGGCTGGAGTGCACGATCTACATGGGCGAGGAGGACACCCGCCGGCAGGCGCTCAACGTCGCCCGGATGCGCCTGCTCGGCGCGCAGGTCGTCCCCGTCACCGCGGGCAGCCGCACGCTGAAGGACGCCGTCAACGAGGCGTTCCGCGACTGGGTGGCCTCGGTGGACACCACGCACTACGCCTTCGGCACCGTCGCGGGCCCGCACCCGTTCCCCGTCCTCGTGCGCGACCTGCAGCGCATCGTCGGGATCGAGGCGCGCCAGCAGGTCCTGGACCTGACCGGCCGGCTGCCCGACGCCGTCGCGGCGTGCGTGGGCGGCGGCTCCAACGCCATCGGCATCTTCCACGCCTTCCTCGACGACCCCTCGGTCGCGCTGCACGGCTACGAGGCCGGCGGCGACGGCCTCGCGTCGGGCCGGCACGCGGCCCCCATCTCGGCCGGCAGCACCGGGGTCTTCCAGGGCGCGCGCCAGTTCGTCATGCAGGACGAGGACGGCCAGACGGTCGAGTCGCACTCGATCTCGGCCGGGCTGGACTACCCCGGCGTCGGGCCGGAGCACTCCTGGCTGGCCGCCAGCGGCCGGGCGCAGTACCACCCGGTCACCGACGCCCAGGCCATGGAGGCCTTCCGGCTGCTGTGCCGCACCGAGGGCATCATCCCGGCCATCGAGAGCTCCCACGCCCTGGCCGGGGCGCTGGACCTGGGCAAGGAGCTCGGTCCCGACGCGGTGGTCCTCGTGAGCCTGTCCGGGCGCGGGGACAAGGACGTCGACACCGCCGCCCGCTGGTTCGGGCTGGTCAGCGACGCGGACCTGGTCGCGTCGGAAGCCGAACGGGTCGCCGAGGCGCCCCAGGACACCGAGGGGTCGGGCTGGTGAGCGCTCTGGAGACGCCCGCGCGCGTGGGCACGGCGGCCGCGGCGATCGACCGGGCCACGGCCGAGGGCCGGGCCGCGCTGGTGGCGTACCTGCCCGTCGGCTTCCCCGACGTCGACGGCTCGATCGAGGCCGCGAAGGCGGCCGTCGCCGGCGGGGCCGACGTCGTGGAGCTGGGTCTGCCGTACTCCGACCCCACGATGGACGGCGCCACGATCCAGCGGGCCACCGAGGTGTGCCTGACGAACCGGACGCGCCCGGCCGACGTGCTGCGCGCCGTCGAGGCCGTGGCCGCCACCGGGGCGGCCGTGCTGGTCATGACGTACTGGCCGCCGATCGACCGCTACGGCGTGGACCGCTGGGCCGCGGACCTGGCGAACGCCGGGGGAGCCGGGCTCATCACCCCCGACCTCATCCCCGACGAGGCCGGGGCGTGGCTGGCCGCCAGCGACGCCCACGACCTCGAGCGCGTCTTCCTCGTCGCCCCCAGCTCCACCGACGCCCGGCTGGCCACGACCGCGGCGGCCTGCCGCGGGTTCGTGTACGCGGCCTCGCTCATGGGGGTCACCGGCACCCGCGCGAGCGTGGGCGCCGGGGCGGCGGACCTGGTCCGGCGCACCCGCGCCGCGGGCGCCGAGCGCGTCTGCGTCGGGCTGGGGGTCTCGACCCCGGCCCAGGCCACCGAGGTCGCCGGCTACGCCGACGGCGTCATCGTCGGGTCGGCGTTCGTCCAGCGCCTGCTGGACGCCGACTCCACCACCGCCGGCGTGAAGGCCGTCGGCGAGCTGGCCGAGGCCCTGGCCGCGGGCGTCCGCGCCCGGTCCTGACCCTCGCCGGACCCCTCACCCGACCCCGCACGAGGAGAGCGACGAGTTGAGCACCAGGAAGCCCGGCGGTCACCCGGCGCGCGCCGCGCAGGCCGAGGACGCCCGCGAGGCGCGCCGCGCCCGGGCCGCGGCCATGCGCCAGCGCGAGCTGGCCCGCGAGCGCAGCCGGCGGGTGCTGCTCATCAGCGTCGCCGTGGTGGTCGTGCTGGTGCTCGTCGCCGTCGTCGCGGTGGTCGTCGACCGCTCCCGCGGTGACGAGGTCGCCGCCGGCACCGGCACGCCGCCGGGGGTCACGGCCGACGACGGCGGGTACGTGCTGCCGGGCACCCCGGCCGCCGGCGCGCCGACCCTGGACATCTGGCTCGACTACCAGTGCCCCGTCTGCAAGCAGTTCGAGGACGTCAGCGGCGAGGTGTACCCGCAGCTCGCGGCCGAGGGCAGGGCCAGGGTCGTGGTGCACACGCTGAGCTTCCTGGACGCCAACCTCGGCAACGACTCCTCCAGCCGCGCGGCGCAGGGCGCGGCCGCGGCGGCCGCCCAGGGCCGGTTCGTCGAGTACACCCAGGAGGTGTTCGCGAACCAGCCCGAGCAGGAGGGCGAGGGCTACACCGACGACCAGCTGGAGCAGTTCGCGAAGGACGCCGGCGTGGCCGACACCGCGACGTGGCGCCGGCAGCTGGACGACCGGACGTGGCAGGGCTTCGTCGAGCGGGTCCAGGGCGCGATGTCGGACCAGGGCGTCTCGGGCACCCCGACCGTCGTCCTGACCGCGGCGGACGGCACGAAGCAGAACATCTCCCAGCCCACCTCCGGCGGTGGCGACGGGAGCCTGGCGCAGCTGCTGGGCGCCGACGGCGCCCGGTTCCTCACCGACGCGGTCGCGGCCGCCACCCGGGCGTCCTGAGTGCTCACCGCCTCGCTGCCCAGCCCGACCGTCGCGGTCTGGCACCTCGGGCCGGTCCCGGTGCGCGCCTACGCGCTGTGCATCGTGGCCGGGATCGTGCTCGGGGTGCTCGTCGCCGAGCGCCGGTGGCGGCGCCGCGGCGGCAAGCAGGACTTCGTCCTCGACGTCGCCGTGTGGGCCGTCCCGCTCGGCGTCGTGGGGGCCCGGCTCTACCACGTCCTGACCTCCCCGCAGGCCTACTTCGGCGACGATGGGCAGCCCGTGCGCGCCCTGTACGTCTGGGAGGGCGGCCTGGGCATCTGGGGCGCCATCGCCGGGGGAGCGCTGGGGGCCTGGATCGCCTGCCGCCGGGCCGGGTACCGGTTCCTGCCGCTGGCCGACGCGATGGCGCCGGGCTTGCTGGTGGCCCAGGCCGCGGGCCGGTGGGGCAACTGGTTCAACAACGAGCTGTACGGCCGGGCCACCGACGTGCCGTGGGCCCTGACGGTCCACCGCTGGGACGAGTCGGCCGGGCGGGCCGTCCTCGGCGCCGACGGCACCCCGCAGGTGCTGGGGACCTTCCACCCGACCTTCCTCTACGAGTCGCTGTGGTGCCTGCTGGTCGCGCTGGTGATCGTCGTGGCCGACCGGCGCTGGCAGCTGCGCCACGGGCAGGCGTTCTTCGCCTACGTCGCGCTGTACTGCCTGGGTCGCAGCGTCTTCGAGGCGCTGCGCATCGACACCGCCAACCACTTCCTGCACCTGCGCGTCAACCAGTGGGTCGCGGGTCTCGTCTTCCTGTTGGCACTCGTCGCGTTCATCCGGTCACGGAAGGTGAATGCTGGTCGGGACGAGGTGCTGGAGCGGGTACATTCCTCCGAGTCGCCGGTGGCCACCACCCCAGCCGGTGACACCGCGATCCAGTCCGGCGGACCGACCGTCTCCGCTTCTGCCGATCGCCCCTCACCGGACCGCGACCAGCGTCCGGACGCGCAGGATTCGTGACGAAGCTGGATCCTCGTGTGGTGACCGTGTGCACGTGAGCACGGCTTCACGCGCGTTACAGTGAGGTGAACGTGGGTCAGCGCCGCCCCTCGTTCGTGGATCGCGCCCTCCAGGCGCGAGCCTCATCTCGAAGAGACTGACCCGGCTCACCGAGATCCGCCCACCGGGGCGAACGCTCGAGGAGACCCGTCGAGAGACCCCCTGTCCACCGAGGCCCGTGGCCTCTCTCTTCAGGACGGTGCACCGCATGTCGTTCCACCCCCAGCACCACAGCGCCCCGCAGCAGGTCCGCCCGCTGCCCTTCACGAGCTTCCCGTCCCAGGCCGGGCTGTACGACCGCGCCCAGGAGAAGGACGCCTGCGGTGTCGCCTTCGTGGCCACGATGCGCGGTGAGGCCGGTCACGACATCGTCGAGCACGCCCTCACGGCGCTGCGCAACCTCGACCACCGCGGCGCCGTCGGCGCCGAGACCAACACCGGCGACGGCGCCGGCATCCTCACCCAGGTCCCGGACGAGTTCCTGCGCGCGGTGATGGCCGAGCAGGGCGTCACGCTGCCCCCCAAGGGCGCCTACGCCGCCGGCAACGTCTTCCTGCCCGTGGACGAGGCCGAGCGCGCCGCGGCCGTGGCCCGCATCGAGGAGATCGCCGAGGCCGAGGGCCTGGAGGTCCTGGGCTGGCGCGACGTGCCCGTGACGGCCGACCTGGTGGGCCAGCAGGCCCGCGCGGCCATGCCCCACTTCGCGCAGCTGTTCGTCGCCAGCGCCCCCACCGGCCTGGCCGGCCCCGAGACCGGCGTCGACCTCGACCGCCGCGTCTACCCGCTGCGCAAGCTCGCCGAGCGCGAGCTGCCCGTCTACTTCCCCTCGCTGTCCTCGCGCACGATGGTCTACAAGGGCATGCTCACCACGGGGCAGCTCGAGCCGTTCTTCCCGGACCTGTCCGACCGCCGGTTCACCTCCGAGCTGGGCCTGGTCCACTCGCGCTTCTCGACCAACACGTTCCCCAGCTGGCCGCTGGCCCACCCGTTCCGCACCATCGCCCACAACGGTGAGATCAACACCGTCAAGGGCAACCGGAACTGGACCGCCGCGCGCGAGTCCACGATGAGCACCCCGCTCATCCCCGGCGACATCCAGCGCCTGGGTCCCGTCTGCGCCACCGAGGGCTCGGACTCGGCCTCCTTCGACGAGGTCCTCGAGCTGCTGCACCTCTCGGGCCGGTCCCTGCCGCACGCCGTGCTGATGATGATCCCCGAGCCGTGGGAGAACAACACCGAGATGGACCCGGCCCGCCGGGCCTTCTACGAGTTCCACTCGATGTTCTCCGAGCCCTGGGACGGGCCCGCCAACCTCACCTTCACCGACGGCACCGTCATCGGCGGCGTCCTGGACCGCAACGGCCTGCGCCCCTCGCGGTACTGGGTCACCGACGACGGCCTGGTCGTCCTCGCCTCCGAGGCCGGCGTCCTGGAGCTCGACCCGTCCTCCATCGTGGCGCGCGGGCGCGTGGCCCCCGGCAAGATGTTCCTCGTCGACACGGCCAAGGGCCGCATCGTCGACGACGAGGAGGTCAAGGCCGAGCTGGCCGCCGCCCAGCCCTACGCGGAGTGGCTGAAGAACGTCGTGCACCTGGGCGACCTGCCCCCGCGCGAGCACATCGTGCACTCGCACGCGTCGGTGACCCGCCGCCAGCAGACCTTCGGCTACACGGAGGAGGAGCTGCGGCTCATCCTGGCCCCGATGGCGCGCGCCGGCGCCGAGCCCATCGGCTCGATGGGCTCCGACACGCCCCTGGCCGTGCTGTCCACGCGCCCGCGGATGCTCTTCGACTACTTCACCCAGCTGTTCGCGCAGGTCACCAACCCGCCGCTGGACGCCATCCGGGAGGAGCTGGTCACCTCCCTCATCACCACCGCCGGCCCGCAGCAGAACCCGCTGGCCGAGTCGCCCGCGCACGCCCGCCAGCTGGTGCTGCCCTTCCCGGTCATCGACAACGACGAGCTCGCCAAGATCGTCCACATCGACCGCGACCGCCGGAACCCGGGCCGCACGACGCACACCGTCAAGGGCCTGTACCGGGTCGCGGGCGGCGGGGCCGAGCTGGCCCGGCGCATCGAGGAGATCCGCGCGGAGGTCTCGCGCGCCATCGCCGACGGCGCCGTCTTCGTCGTGCTCTCCGACCGCGACTCCAACGCCGAGTACGCGCCCATCCCCTCCCTGCTGCTGACCTCGGCCGTCCACCACCACCTGGTGCGGCAGAAGCTGCGCACGCAGGTCGGGCTGGTCGTCGAGGCCGGTGACGTGCGCGAGGTGCACCACGTCGCGCTGCTCATCGGCTACGGCGCGGCCGCGATCAACCCGTACCTGGCGATGGAGACCGTCGAGGACCTCGTCCGCCGCGAGGTCATCACCGACGTCGACGCCCAGAAGGCCGTCAAGAACCTCATCAAGGCGCTCGGCAAGGGCGTCCTGAAGGTCATGTCCAAGATGGGCATCTCGACCGTCGCCTCCTACCGCGGCGCCCAGGTCTTCGAGGCCCTCGGCCTGTCCCAGACCCTGGTCGACGAGTACTTCACGGCCACGACCTCCCGCCTGGGCGGCGTGGGCCTGGACGTGCTCGCCGAGGAGGTCGCCCAGCGCCACCGCCTGGCCTACCCCGTCGAGGGGCAGGAGCGCGCCCACCGCCGGCTGGAGACCGGCGGGGAGTACCAGTGGCGCCGCGAGGGCGAGCCGCACCTGTTCGACCCCGAGACGGTCTTCCAGCTGCAGCACTCCACGCGCCAGCGCAACGAGGCCCTCTTCCGCAAGTACACGAGCCGCGTCGACGAGCAGTCCGAGCGCCTCATGACGCTGCGCGGGCTGCTGCAGCTCAAGAAGGGCTCCCGCGAGCCCGTCGCGGTGGACGAGGTCGAGCCCGTCAGCGAGATCGTCAAGCGGTTCAACACCGGGGCGATGAGCTACGGCTCCATCTCCCAGGAGGCCCACGAGGTCCTCGCGATCGCCATGAACCGCCTCGGCGGGCGGTCCAACTCCGGCGAGGGCGGCGAGGACGTCGAGCGCCTGTACGACCCCGAGCGCACCTCGCGGGTCAAGCAGATCGCCTCGGGCCGCTTCGGGGTCACGAGCAACTACCTGACCTCGGCCACCGACCTGCAGATCAAGGTCGCCCAGGGCGCCAAGCCCGGTGAGGGCGGGCAGCTGCCCGGTCACAAGGTGTACCCGAACATCGCCCGGACGCGGCACTCCACGCCCGGCGTGGGGCTCATCTCCCCGCCGCCGCACCACGACATCTACTCGATCGAGGACATCGCCCAGCTCATCCACGACCTGAAGAACGCGAACCCGGCCGCCCGGGTCCACGTGAAGCTGGTCTCGGAGGTCGGTGTCGGCACGGTCGCCACGGGCGTGTCGAAGGCCAAGGCCGACGTCGTGCTCATCTCCGGGGCCGACGGCGGCACGGGTGCGGCGCCGCTGACGAGCCTGAAGCACGCCGGCGGTCCCTGGGAGCTCGGCCTGGCCGAGACCCAGCAGACCCTGGTCGTCAACGGGCTGCGCGACCGGATCGTCGTGCAGGTGGACGGGCAGTTCAAGACCGGCCGCGACGTCGTCATCGCCGCGCTGCTGGGCGCCGAGGAGTTCGGCTTCGCGACCGCCCCGCTGGTCGTCTCGGGCTGCATCATGATGCGCGTCTGCCAGCTGGACACCTGCCCGGTCGGGGTCGCCACCCAGAACCCCGAGCTGCGCGCCCGCTTCACCGGCAAGGCCGAGTACCTGGTGAACTTCTTCGAGTTCATCGCCCAGGAGGTCCGCGAGCTGCTGGCCTCCCTCGGCTTCCGCTCGATCGAGGAGGCCGTGGGGCACGTCGAGGTCCTCGACACCCGCCGCGCGGTCGCGCACTGGAAGGCGTCCGGACTCGACCTGGCGCCGATCCTGCACGCGCCGACGGCCCCCGAGGGCACGACGCTGCACCAGTCGGTGACCCAGGACCACGGGCTGGAGAAGGCGCTGGACCACGTGCTCGTCGAGCGCGCCCAGGACGCCCTCACCTCGGGCACCCCGGTGCGCGTCGAGCTGCCCGTGCGCAACGTCAACCGCACCGTCGGCACGCTGCTGGGTCACGAGCTGACCAAGCGGTGGGGTGAGGAGGGTCTGCCCGACGGCACGATCGACATCACCCTGACGGGGTCGGCCGGCCAGTCCCTGGGCGCCTTCCTGCCCAAGGGCATCACCCTGCGGCTGTTCGGCGACGCCAACGACTACGTGGGCAAGGGCCTGTCCGGCGGCACCATCGTGGTGCGGCCCGACACCGCCTCCGGCTCGCGCGAGCGCGACATCATCGCCGGCAACGTCATCGCCTACGGCGCCACGACGGGGACCCTGTTCCTGCGCGGCGAGGTCGGCGAACGGTTCTGCGTCCGCAACTCCGGGGCGACGGCCGTCGTGGAGGGGGTGGGCGACCACGCGCTGGAGTACATGACCGGCGGTGAGGTCGTCATCCTCGGCCGCGTGGGCCGCAACGTCGCCGCGGGCATGTCGGGCGGTTTCGCCCACGTGCTGGACCTGAAGGAGCAGCGCGTCAACCGCGACATGGTCGACGTCGTCCCGATGGACGACGAGACGGCCGCCCGCGTCCACCGCCTGCTCGTGGCCCACCGCGAGAACACCGACTCCACCGTCGCCGCCAAGCTGCTCTCCGACTGGGGTGCCGCCCGGCAGCGCTTCTCGACGATCGTCCCGCGGGACTACGCCCGGGTGCTCGAGGTCAAGGCCAAGGCCGTCTCTGACGGTCTGGAGCCCGACTCCGACGCCGTGCTGACCCGCATCATGGAGGCTTCGCATGGTTGATCCCCGGGGGTTCCTCACCGTCCGCGACCGGGAGCTGCCGCCCCGGCGGCCGGTCCCGCTGCGCCTGATGGACTGGCGCGAGGTCTACGAGAAGCAGGACCAGGCCCAGCTGCAGCGGCAGGCCGGCCGCTGCATGGACTGCGGCATCCCGTTCTGCCACAACGCGTGCCCGCTGGGGAACCTCATCCCCGAGTGGAACGACCTGGTCAGCCGCGGTGACATGCGCGAGGCCATCGAGCGGCTGCACGCGACGAACAACTTCCCGGAGTTCACCGGGAAGCTGTGCCCGGCCCCGTGCGAGTCGGCGTGCGTGCTCGGCATCAACCAGCCGCCGGTGACCATCAAGCAGGTCGAGGTGATGATCGCCGAGAACGCCGCCGAGTCCGGCTGGATCACCCCGCAGGTGCCCGAGCGGCTGACCGGCAAGACCGTCGCCGTCGTCGGCTCCGGCCCGGCCGGCCTGGCCGCGGCCCAGCAGCTGACCCGGTCCGGTCACACGGTCGTGGTGTACGAGCGCGACGACGCCATCGGCGGGCTGATGCGCTACGGCATCCCCGAGTTCAAGATGGAGCGCTCGGTCCTGGACCGCCGCCTGGCGCAGATGGAGGCCGAGGGCACCCGCTTCCGCCCCGGCGTCGAGATCGGCGTCGACATCACCGGTGAGCAGCTGCGCGAGCGCTTCGACGCGGTCGTCGTGGCCACCGGGGCCACCCAGTGGCGCGAGGTGGACCTGCCCGGCCGCGACCTGGCCGGCATCCACCAGGCGATGGAGTACCTGCCCCCGACCAACCGCGTCGCCGTCGGCCAGGAGCGCCCGGCCGACTACATCGACGCGGCGGGGCTGGACGTCGTCGTCATCGGCGGCGGCGACACCGGCTCGGACTGCTACGGCACGGCGCTGCGGCAGGGCGCGAAGTCGGTGACCCAGCTCGACATCTACCCGATGGGTCCCTCCGAGCGCGCCGAGCACGAGCCGTGGCCCACCGTGCCCAAGGTCTTCTCGGTCTCCTCCTCCCACGAGGAGGGCGGGGAGCGGAAGTTCTCGGCCTCCACGCAGGCCTTCGTGGGCGAGGACGGCCGGGTCACCGGGCTGCGCGTCGTCGAGGTCCAGAAGGTCGACGGCGTCTGGACGCCCGTCGAGGGCACCGAGCAGGACCTGCCGGCGCAGCTGGTGCTGCTGGCGATCGGGTTCTCCGGTCCCGAGCACGGCGGCCTGGTCGGCCAGCTGGGGCTGGAGGCCGACGCGCGCACGCGGTTCACGCGCACCCCCGGCTACGCCACCGGCACGCCGGGCGTCTTCGTGGCCGGTGACGCCGGGCGCGGTCAGTCGCTCATCGTGTGGGCCATCGCCGAGGGCCGCGCGTGCGCGGCCGCCGTCGACGAGCACCTCATGGGGGACACGGCGCTGCCCTCGCCCATCCGCGCCGACGCGGTGCCGCTGACGGCCTGAGCGGCCCGGCACGGCGAGGGGGTGGGCACCGCACCGGTGCCCACCCCCTCGCGCGTCCCGCCCCCGTGGGCGGGCCCGGTCTCACCAGGTCGCGACCTGCTCGGCGTCGTAGGTCCAGACGGAGTCGTCGGACAGCACCGTGACGTCCGCGGCGTGCCCGGACAGCCCCCGCGCCGAGGCGGCGGCCGTCACCTTGCCCAGCGCGTGCCGGGCCGCGCCCTGCGCGTCCAGGCCGTCCCCGTCGACGCTGAGCACGACGTCGTGGGCGGGGGCGTCGACCCGCTCCACCCGCGGGTGGCTGGCCCGCAGGTCCGCCACCAGGCCGGCCAGGGCGCCCTCGGGCCACCCGCCGTCCTCGTGCAACCGGACGTAGACGGCGTACTCGTGCTCGATCGACTCCTCGACCAGGTCCTCGACCTCGAACTCGAAGTCGTCCCCGGCCCCGTCGTGCTGCTGCGGCTCCTGCGTGTTCACGCGCTCATGCTGGGACCAGGCCGCCCCGGCCGCACCCCGGGACGCCCCGGGGCGCCCCGAGGGGGCGAGGGGGCGACGGTGCGGTGACCGCGCGGTGACGACGCGGTGCGCGGCGCGCCCCACGCGTCGGCCACCGCGGCGGGCGGAATAGGCTCGGGTCATGCGCAGAGCGAAGATCGTCTGCACCCTCGGTCCCGCGGTCGCGGGCCCCGAAGGGTTGCGGTCACTGGTGGACGCCGGGATGGACGTCGCCCGGATGAACCTGAGCCACGGCTCCCACGACGACCACCGGGCGAACTTCGAGGGGGTGCGGGCGGCCGCCGAGGCCTCGGGCCGGTCCGTCGCCGTCCTCGCGGACCTGCAGGGTCCGAAGATCCGTCTGGGGAAGTTCGCCGACGGACCCCACGACCTCGCCGTCGGGGACGTCTTCACCATCACCACCGAGGACGTGCTGGGGACCAAGGACGTCTCCTCCACGACCTACGGGGGCCTGACCGGTGACGTGTCGGTGGGCGACCGGATCCTCATCGACGACGGCAAGGTCGGCCTGGAGGTCACCGCCGTCGAAGGCCCGCGGGTGACCACGAGGGTCACCGTCCCCGGCCCGGTGAGCAACAACAAGGGCATCAACCTGCCCGGGGTGGCCGTCAGCGTCCCGGCCCTGTCCGAGAAGGACGTCGAGGACCTGCGCTTCGCCCTGCGGCTGGGCGTGGACATGGTGGCGCTGTCCTTCGTGCGCTCGGCCGCCGACGCCGACGACGTGCACAAGATCATGGACGAGGAGGGGATCACCGTCCCCGTCATCGCCAAGGTCGAGAAGCCGCAGGCCGTCGAGAACCTGCGCGAGGTCGTCGCGGCCTTCGACGGCATCATGGTCGCCCGCGGCGACCTGGGCGTGGAGCTGCCGCTGGAGGAGGTGCCGCTGGTCCAGAAGCGCGCCATCGAGCTGGCCCGCCGCCAGGCCAAGCCCGTCATCGTCGCCACGCAGATGCTCGAGTCGATGATCACGGCGCCGCGCCCGACGCGCGCGGAGGCCTCCGACTGCGCCAACGCGGTGCTCGACGGCGCCGACGCCCTCATGCTGTCGGGGGAGACGAGCGTGGGGGCCTTCCCCTACGAGGCCGTGCGGACCATGGCGCGCATCATCGAGAACACCGAGACCCACGGCGCCGACCGCATCGCGGCCCTGGGCACCGTCCCGCACACCAAGGGCGGCGCCATCACCCTGGCGGCCTCGGAGATCGGCAAGCAGCTCGACGCCAAGCTGCTGGTGACCTTCACCCAGTCCGGCGACTCCGCCCGCCGCCTGTCGCGGCTGCGCTCGGGCATCCCGCTGGTCGCCTTCACGGCCGAGGAGACCACGCGGCGCCGGCTGGCGCTGTCGTGGGGCGTGGACCCGCAGTACGCGGCGTTCATCTCCACGACCGACGAGATGGTCAAGGAGGTCGACCGCCGCCTGCAGGAGACGGGCCGGTGCGTCGTCGGCGACCTGGTCGTCATCGTCGCCGGTGCCCCTCCGGGGATCGTGGGCTCGACCAACGCGGTGCGCGTGCACCGCATCGGCGACGCCACGTCGGGGGTGTCCGCGGCGTACGCCTGAGCGCGCCGCCGAGCACGCGAAGAGCCCCGGGGCGGGAACGCCCCGGGGCTCTGGCACGCGTGCCCTGGGTGGGATTCGAACCCACACTGGATCGAGTTTGAGTCGATTGCCTCTGCCGGTTGGGCTACCAGGGCGTGCCCGTCCGGGCCTGGCCGGCGGGCTGCGTCGATCACCCTACCGGGGCCACCGGGGTGGTCCGGACGGGGCACGCGGCGCCCCGAGGGCGACGACGGTTCGTAGTAGGCGCGGGGCACGCACTAGGATGCCCGCGTGACGAACACTGCCGACACCCCCGCCTCCTCCTCCACGACCACACGTCGGGTGGTCGTCGCGGAGGACGAGGCCATCATCCGTCTCGACATCGTCGAGATGCTCACCGAGGCCGGCTACGACGTCGTGGGCCAGGCCGGCGACGGCGAGCAGGCCGTCGCGCTGGCCGAGGAGCACAAACCGGACCTCGTCGTCATGGACATCAAGATGCCCGTCCTGGACGGCATCTCGGCGGCCGAGCGCATCGCCAAGGCCCGCATCGCCCCCGTCGTGCTGCTCACCGCCTTCTCCCAGGCCGAGCTCGTCGAGCGCGCCCGCGACGCCGGTGCCATGGCGTACGTCGTGAAGCCCTTCACCTCCGCGGACCTGCTGCCCGCCGTGGAGATCGCGGTCAGCCGCTACCAGCAGATCATGGCGCTGGAGGACGAGGTCGCCGACCTCGCCGACCGCTTCGAGACGCGCAAGCTCGTCGACCGCGCCAAGTCCAAGCTGCAGACCCAGTTCGGCATGACCGAGCCGGAGGCCTTCCGCTGGATCCAGAAGACCTCGATGGACAAGCGCCTGACGATGCGCGAGGTCGCCACCACGGTCATCAGCGCGGGCGACGACCGCGCCTGAGCCCCCGCCACCGCACAGCCCCGTCCGCGCCCCGCGCGGGCGGGGCTGTCGTCGTGGACCGGTGTGGTGCCTGTGCGCAGTCGGGCCGGTACATCTGCGCAGTCCAGGGGCTCTGCGGTGGCCGATCTGTGTAACGACCCGGTGAACTCGCCCACGGAAGCTGCGCAGAACGCGTGTCGGCCCCCTAGTGTTCACCACGGCTCCACCGCTCCCGGGTGGCGCTCACGTGAACGCGCGTCGTGGCGCGTGCTCCCGTGCCCTCTCCTCCAGGAGGACTAGCCAGTGCGCTCCATCGTCAGAATCGCGGCCCCCGCCGCGGCGGCCGCCCTCCTGCTCGCGGCCTGCGGCACGACCGGCGGTGACGACACGTCGTCCGGTTCCGCCTCCTCCGGCGGCAGCGGCAGCTGCCCGGACGGCATCAGCATCGGCTTCTTCGGCGCCCTCACCGGCCCCAACGCCAACCTCGGCGTCAACGAGCAGAACGGCGTCAAGCTCGCCATCGACCAGCACAACGCCGAGAGCGGCGCCTGCCAGGTCACGCTCACCCCCTACGACTCCCAGGGTGACCAGAACCAGGCCCAGGGCCTGGCCCAGCAGGTCGTGGGCGACGAGAAGGTCGTCGGCATCGTCGGGCCGGCCTTCTCCGGCGAGTCCAAGGTCGCCGACCCGATCTTCGACGAGGCCGGCATCGTCGGCATCAGCCCCTCGGCGACCAACCCCGCGCTGGCCGAGAACGGCTGGAAGACCTTCTTCCGCGTGCTGGGCAACGACGCCTCCCAGGGCCCGGCGGCCGCGAAGTACATCACCGACACCCTCGGCAAGCAGAAGGTGTACGTCATCGACGACGCCACCGAGTACGGCAAGGGCCTGGCCGACATCGTCCGCGAGAACCTCGGCGCCAAGAAGGTCAAGGACAACACCGTCCAGACCGGGCAGACGGACTTCTCGGCCGTCGTGGCCGACGTCCAGGCCTCCGGCGCCGACTCGGTGTTCTTCGGCGGGTACTACCCCGAGGGCGGCCTGCTCCTGAAGCAGCTGCGCGAGGCCGGCCTGAGCGCCGACAAGCTCGCCTTCATCACCGACGACGGCGCCAAGGACGAGGGCCTGGTCACCGCCGCCGGTGCGGAGGCGGCCGAGGGCGCCCTCATGACCTGCCCGTGCCTGCCGCCGGACAAGGCGGGCGGCACGTTCGTGGAGGACTACACCAAGGCCTACGGCACCGCGCCGGCCACCTACTCGGCCGAGGCCTTCGACGCCGCCACGATCCTGCTCAACGGCATCGCCGACGGCCAGGTCACCCGCGAGGACCTGCTGTCGTACGTCAAGAGCTACGACGAGCCGGGTGTCACCAAGCAGCTGAAGTTCGACGACAAGGGCGAGCCCAGCGAGGTCTCCGTCTGGGCCTACAAGGTCCAGGGCGGTCAGATCGTCGCCGACCAGGAGATCAACGCCTCCTGATCCGCCGCGCGACCCCACCCGCTCCGCGCGGGTGGGGTCGTCGCGCGTTCCGACCCTTCCCCCCGTACGCACCCCTCACCCCGGGGAGTTCCCCTGTCCACGTTCTTGAACCTGACCTTCACGGGTCTGGTGGTCGGCGCGATCTACGCCCTGTTCGCCCTCGGCTACACCCTCGTCTACGGCGTCCTGCGCCTCATCAACTTCGCGCACTCCGAAGTCTTCATGTGGGGCAGCTTCGGGGCCGTGTGGGCGATGACCCTGCTCGGAGCGCGCTCGGGCATGAGCTGGCCGGCCGCCATCGGGTTGCTGCTGGTGGCCCTCGTCGCGGCGATGGCCGTCAGCGGCGGCGTCGCGCTCGTCGTGGAGCGCATCGCCTACCGGCGGCTGCGGGAGAAGCACGCCCCGCCGCTGGTCGCCCTCATCTCCGCCATCGGCGCGTCCTTCATGCTCTCCGAGATCATGGGCCTGCGGGACCGGATCGCCGGCTGGCTCAACCTGGACACCGTGCTGGCGCCCTACGTCCGGCAGGCCCGGGAGAACACCGCGTTCGTCAACCCGCTGCCGAACGTGCAGGTGCTGGAGATCGCCGGGTTCCAGGTCCGCAGCAACCAGCTCATCGTGCTGATCGCCGCGGTGCTCATGATGATCGCCCTGGACCAGTTCGTCAGCCGCTCCCGGCTGGGCCGGGGGGTGCGGGCCGTGTCCCAGAACCCCGAGGCCGCCGCCCTCATGGGCGTGAACCAGAAGCGCGTCGTCCAGCTCACCTTCTTCATCGGCGGCCTGATGGCCGGCGCCGCGGCCCTGCTCTACCTCGTCCACATCGGGGTGACCCGCTACAACGTGGGCTTCGTCCTGGGCATCAAGGCCTTCACGGCCGCGGTCCTGGGCGGCATCGGCAACATCCGCGGTGCCCTCGTGGGCGGTCTGGTCCTCGGCCTGGTCGAGAACTACGCGACGTTGCTCGGGCTCGCCTCGTCCTGGAAGGACGTCGTGTCGTTCCTGCTCCTCGTCGTCGTCCTGCTGTTCCGGCCCACCGGCATCCTCGGTGAGTCCCTCGGGAAGGCCCGCGCATGAGCACAGCGACCACTCCCGCCAAGCGGAGCCCGGCCAAGCCCACGTTCGCCGACCGGTGGACGACGCTGCCCAAACCGGTCCAGATCGCGATCTGGGTCCTCATCGCGCTCTTCTTCTTCATCCTGCCGCTGCTGAACCTGCCGATCGTCTCCACCGAGGACGCCGAGTTCGGCGCCGTGCTGGCGACCGTGGCGAACTACGCGCTCGTGGCCCTCGGGCTGAACATCGTGCTGGGGTACGCCGGTCTGCTCGACCTGGGGTACGTCGGCTTCTACGCCATCGGCGCCTACACCGTCGGCGTCTTCGGCTCCCTGCACGGGCAGGTCCCGTGGTTCGTGCTCATCGTCATGGCCGTGACGATCTCCACGGCCAGCGGTCTGCTGCTGGGCGCGCCCACGCTGCGCGTGCGCGGCGACTACCTGGCCATCGTGACGCTGGGGTTCGGGGAGATCATCCGGCTCACGGCGCTGAACACCGAGTGGCTCAACGGGGCCCGCGGCATCACCGGCATCCCGCGGCCGCCGTCCACGGAGCTGTTCGGGCTGCCCAGCCTGGTCTGGGACGGCGCCGTCGCGAAGGTCGACCTGGGGGAGGGGGCCCGCTCGGTCTTCCTCAAGTTCGGCCTGCTGGACGCGGTCCCGTACTACTGGCTCGCCCTCGCCGTGATCATCCTGGTGCTCATCGCCGACCGGCTGCTGCAGAGCAGCCGCGTCGGCCGCGCGTGGGAGGCCACCCGCGAGGACGAGGAGGCCGCCGAGCTCAACGGCGTGCCCACGTTCCGCTTCAAGCTGCTGGCCTTCGCCATGGGCGCGTTCGTGGGTGGCCTGTCCGGGGCGCTGTACGCCTCCCGCGTCGGGGCCATCAACCCGGACTCCTTCATGATCCAGCTGTCGATGATGTTCCTCGCGGCCGTCGTCATCGGCGGGCAGGGGAACCGCTGGGGCGCCATCGTCGGCGGTGTCGTCGTCGCCTACCTGCCCGAGCGGTTCCGCGAGTTCGCCGACTTCCGCATCGTGGTGTTCGGCCTGCTCCTGCTGCTGCTGGCCAACTTCCGGCCGCAGGGCCTGCTGCCGCCGCGCCGGGCCCGCCGGGCCCAGCGCGCGGACGCGGTCACCAAGGAACTCGAGGGGACGGAGGAGGGCGCTCGTGCCTGAACTGACGGAGGACAGCCCCGTGGCCGCACCGCGCGAGTTCGGCCCGCCGCTGCTGACCATGGAGAACGTGACCCTGCGCTTCGGCGGGGTCGTGGCCCTCAACGACGTCTCCTTCGACATCCGCCAGGGGGAGATCCTCGGGCTCATCGGCCCCAACGGCGCTGGGAAGACGACCTGCTTCAACGCCCTCACCGGCGTGTACCAGCCGACCGAGGGGCGCGTCGTCTTCGACGGCCAGCCGCTGGGCAAGCGCAAGCGGTACCAGATCAACCGGCTGGGGATCGCGCGCACGTTCCAGAACATCCGCCTGTTCGGGAACATGACGGCCCGCGAGAACGTGCTGGTGGGGGCCGACTCCCACCACCGCTCGGGGGTGCTGAACTCCCTGTTCCGGCTGCCGCGGCACCGGCGGGAGACCCGCGAGGGGCACGCGCTGGCCGACGAGCTGCTCGACATGATGGACCTGGGCCACCGCGCGGACGACCTGGCGCGCAACCTGTCCTACGGCGAGCAGCGCCGCCTGGAGATCGCCCGGGCGCTGGCCACCAAGCCCAAGCTGCTGTGCCTGGACGAGCCGGCCGCGGGGTTCAACCCCGTGGAGAAGCAGCGGCTGATGGACCTCATCCGCCGCGTCCGCGACATGGGCAACACCGTCCTGCTCATCGAGCACGACATGCGCCTGGTCATGGGCGTCACCGACCGCATCGTCGTCCTGGAGTTCGGCAAGAAGATCGCCGAGGGGCTGCCCGCGGAGATCCGCAACGACCCGGCGGTCATCGCCGCCTACCTGGGCGTCGAGGACGACCAGCTGTCCGAGGGGGACGAGCAACTGTGAGCGACCAGCTCGTCGTGAAGGACCTCAGCGTCAACTACGGGCGCATCGAGGCCATCCGGGACGTCTCCTTCGCCGTGCCCGAAGGTGCCATCGCGACGCTCATCGGCGCCAACGGCGCCGGCAAGACGACCACGCTGAAGACCGTGTCGGGGCTGCGCACCGTCCGCACCGGTTCCATCGTGTTCGAGGGGGAGGACATCACCAAGGTCCCCTCGCACAAGCTCGTCCAGAAGGGCCTGTGCCAGGCCCCCGAGGGCCGTGGGACGTTCGTCGGGATGACCGTCGAGGAGAACCTCGACATGGGCGCCTACACCCGCAAGGACCGGCGCACCGCGGCCTACCGGCAGGACCTGGACCGGGTCTTCTCCCTGTTCCCGCGCCTGGCCGAACGCCGGTCGCAGTTCGCCGGGACGATGTCCGGGGGTGAGCAGCAGATGCTCGCCATCGGCCGCGCCCTCATGTCGCGCCCGCGGGTGCTGCTGCTCGACGAGCCCTCCATGGGGCTGGCGCCCAAGCTCATCCAGCAGATCTTCTCGATCATCGTGGAGATCAACCAGCAGGGCACCACGGTGCTGCTGGTCGAGCAGAACGCCGCCCAGGCGCTGCGCATCTCCGACGTCGCCTACGTCCTGGAGACGGGGACGGTCGTGCGGTCGGGGACCGGCGCCGAGCTGGCCGCCGACGACTCGATCCGCGCCGCCTACCTCGGCGGCGACGTCTAGGCGGTGAGCACCGACGCGGGGGGCCGGAAGGTGCGGCCCCCCGCGTCGGCGTTCCCCGGCCCGGTCACACCCCGTGGCCGTGGGCGGGCAGTTCGCCACAGCGGGTGAAGGTCACGGTGCGATCGCGGCGGGATCTTCCCCTGCGGCCCGCCGTGCCCTAGTGTCCGGCGCAGCCGCTCCCCCGAGTGGGGCGGCCACCGGAGCGGGGGCCCGGTCTGCTTCGTCGTGCGCACCCGCGGGTGCGCCGCGCGGGAGGGGATCACGTGGCACGACCCGCAGTCGAGGTGCGCGCCGCCGGCACCGCCGACGTCGACGTCCTGATGGACCTGTACACCTCCGCCCGCTTCGACCAGGCCCAGCTGCGGGCCTCCGTCGACAGCGTGCGCGCCCGTCTGCTGCGCTCCCTGGACAGCGGTGAGGTCCGCGTCCTGCTCGCCTTCGCCGGGTCCGAGCCGGTCGGCTACGCCCTCCTGACCTCCACCCCGCTGCTGCCGCTGGGCAACTGCGCCGGCCCCAGCGTCGAGCACCTGCACGTCGTCCCCGGCGCCCGCCGCCGCGGCGTGGGCCGGGCCCTGCTGCGCAAGGCCGTCCACGTCGCCGAGAGCGAGGGCGCCGAGCAGCTGGCCTGCACGGTCCTGCCCGGCGACCGCGACTACACCCGCTACATGGCCCGCCTCGGGTTCGCCCCCGTCGTCGTGCGCCGCGCCGCGCCGCTGCCGGTGCTGCGCCGCAAGCTGTCCGACGCCCCCGGCGCCTCCGCGCACACCACCGACGTCGTCGCCCGGCGCCGCTCCCTACGGGCCCGGCTGGCCCGCTCGGGGGACACGCTCGAGGTGCCCACCGCCAGCTGAGCGGCACCGGGCGGCCGCGCGCGCCGGTGGTGTCGGGGGAGCTGACTACCCTGGCGGACGTGACACCGCCCGCTGCCCGCAGAGCAGCCGCTCCCCGCACCGCCGCCACGACCGCCGCGGCGGCCCGGACCGCGAAGGCCGCACCGACGCGGCCCCGGCTGCTGCTCATCGACGGGCACTCGATGGCCTACCGCGCCTTCTACGCCCTGCCGGTCGGCAACTTCGCCACGACCACCGGGCAGCCGACGAACGCCGTCTACGGCTTCACCTCGATGCTCATCAACCTGCTGCGCGACGAGGACCCCACCCACTTCGCCGTCACCTTCGACGTCTCGCGCCACTCCTTCCGCACCGAGGCCTACCCCGAGTACAAGGGCACCCGCACCAAGAGCCCCGACGAGTTCCGCGGCCAGGTCGAGCTGGTCAAGGAGGTGCTCGCCGCGCTGCGCGTGCCCGTGGTGGAGAAGGAGGGCTACGAGGCCGACGACGTCATCGCCACCCTCACCACCCAGGCCGTCGCCCAGGACTTCGACGTCCTCGTCTGCACCGGCGACCGCGACGCCCTCCAGCTCGTCCGGCCCGAGGTGACCGTCCTGTACCCCGTCAAGGGCGTCTCGGAGCTGTCCCGCATGACTCCCGAGGCCGTGGAGGCCAAGTACGGCGTCCCGCCGCAGCGGTACCCCGACCTCGCCGCGCTCGTGGGGGAGACCTCCGACAACCTCCCCGGCGTGCCCGGCGTGGGGGCCAAGACCGCCGCCAAGTGGATCGGCGAGTACGACGGCCTCGACGGCGTCATCGCCCACGCCGACCTCGTCAAGGGCAAGGCGGGGGAGAACCTGCGCGCCCACCTCGACTCCGTCATCCGCAACCGCCGGCTCAACGCCCTGGTCACGGACCTGAGCCTGGACACCACCGTCCCGGAGCTGCTGCGCCGGGCCTGGGACCGCGAGCAGGTCCACACCGTCTTCGACGGCCTGGAGTTCCGCGTCCTGCGCGACCGCCTCTTCGCCACCCTGGAGTCGGCCGAGCCCGAGGCCGAGGAGGGGTTCGGCGTCGACGGCGCCGTCCTGCTGGCCGGGGAGGTCGGCCCCTGGCTGGACGAGCACGCCACGGGCCGCACGGGGCTGCACGTGCAGGGGGAGTGGGGCCGCGGCACCGGTGAGGTCACCGGCCTGGCGCTGGCGGGCGCCGACGGCGTGGCCGCCTGGGTCGACCCGGTGACGATCGAGCCGGGCGACGAGCGGGCCCTGGTCGCCTGGCTCGCCGACGCCGACCGCCCCAAGGTCGCCCACGACGTCAAGGGCCCCTCCCACGCGCTCCTGGCCCGCGGCTGGGAGCTGGCCGGGGTCGTGTTCGACACCGCGCTCGCGGCGTACCTGTGCCGGCCCGACCAGCGCAGCTACGACCTGGCCGACCTCGCCGTGCGCCACCTCAAGCGCGAGCTGCGCGCCGAGGGGTCGCTGCCGGCGGCCCCGGCGGACGAGCAGCTGACGCTCGACGGCGGCGACGGCCCCGTCGGCGGGGACCTGCAGGCCCGCGCCGAGGAGGGCATGGTGCGCGCGCTGGCGATCTCCGAGCTGGCCGGCGTCCTGGCCGTGGAGCTGTCCGAGCGCGGCGGGACGCAGCTGCTGGCCGACGTGGAGCTGCCGCTGGTGGACGTCCTGGCCCGCCAGGAGCGGGTCGGGGTCGCCGTCGACGGCGTGCTCCTGGCCGACCTGGAGGAGCACTTCGCCGACCGCGTCGCCCAGGCCCAGTCGCTGGCCTACGAGGTCATCGGCACCGAGATCAACCTCGGCTCCCCCAAGCAGCTGCAGACGGTGCTGTTCGAGCAGCTGCAGATGCCCAAGACCAAGCGGACCAAGACGGGCTACACCACCGACGCCGACGCGCTCGCGGCGCTGTTCGTCAAGACCGAGCACCCGTTCCTGGCCCACCTGCTGGAGCACCGCGACGCCTCCCGGCTGCGGCAGACCGTCGAGGGGCTGCGCAAGTCCGTCGCCGACGACGGGCGCATCCACACCACCTACCAGCAGATGATCGCCGCGACCGGCCGGTTGTCCTCGACCGACCCGAACCTGCAGAACATCCCGATCCGCACCGAGGAGGGCCGGCGCATCCGGCAGGCCTTCGTCGTCGGCTCCGACGACGGGTTCGAGTGCCTGCTCACCGCGGACTACTCCCAGATCGAGATGCGGATCATGGCGCACCTGTCCCAGGACGAGGGCCTCATCGCGGCCTTCACCTCCGGGGAGGACCTGCACCGCTTCGTGGGCAGCCGCGTCTTCGGGGTCGCGCCGGCGGACGTCACGCCCGAGATGCGCGCCAAGATCAAGGCGATGTCCTACGGCCTGGCGTACGGGTTGTCGGCCTTCGGCCTGTCGAACCAGCTGAAGATCTCCACCGAGGAGGCCAAGGGCCTCATGGACGACTACTTCGAGCGCTTCGGCGGGGTGCGCGACTACCTGTACGGCGTCGTCGAGCAGGCCCGCCGCACGGGCTGGACCGAGACCATCCTGGGCCGGCGCCGGTACCTGCCCGACCTGGCCAGCGACAACCGGCAGCGCCGGGAGATGGCCGAGCGGATGGCCCTCAACGCCCCCATCCAGGGCAGCGCGGCCGACATCATCAAGGTGGCGATGCTCGACCTGGACGCGGGGCTGCGCGAGAGCGGCCTGCGGTCCCGGCTGCTGCTGCAGGTGCACGACGAGCTGGTCCTGGAGGTCGCAGCGGGGGAGCGGGAGGCGCTGGAGGCGCTGGTGCGCTCGACGATGGCCGGGGCCGCCGACCTCGCGGTGCCGCTGGACGTGTCCGTGGGGGTCGGCCGCAGCTGGCACGAGGCGGGGCACTAGCCGCCGGGGCCGGGGCCGGGGCCGGGATCAGTCGCGGCGGTCGGCGACGAGGACGAGGGTGCCCGGCAGCAGCTCCCCGCGCAGCCGGCTCCACCCGCCCCACTCGGCGTCCCCGGACCGCCACTCCGGTTCGACGAGGTCGCGCACCGCGAACCCCGCGGCCACCAGCAGCCGGACCCAGTCGCCCACGGTGCGGTGGTGCTCGGCGTAGGTCACGGTGCCGTGCTCGTCGGCCTCGACGTAGGCGCGGCGGTCGAAGTAGGAGTGGGTGGCGGTCAGCCCCTCGGGCCCGGGCACGTCGGGGAAGGCCCAGCGGACGGGGTGCGGCACGCTGGCGGCCAGCCGCCCGCCGGGCTTGAGCACCCGCGCGACCTCCGCGAGGACCCGGTCGGCGTCGGCGACGAAGGGCAGCGCCCCGTAGGAGGTGAAGGCGACGTCGAAGCAGGCGTCGGCGAACGGCAGGACCCGCGCGTCGCACTGCGCCAGCGGCACCCCGGCCTCCCGGGCGGCCCCGGCGCCCTCGCGCAGCATCCCCAGGGACAGGTCGGTCGCCACGACCCGGGCGCCGCGGCCGGCGACCCAGCGGGCGCACTGCCCGGCCCCGGCCCCGAACTCCAGGACGGTGGCCCCGGCCAGGTCGCCGAGCAGGCCGGCGTCGGCCTCGCGCAGGCCGTCGGGCCCCCACACCAGGTCCGAGCCGTCGCGGTCGTCGCCGAGGAAGGCGCCGTGCTCGCGGCGGTACTGCGCGGCCTCGGCGTCCCACCAGGCCCGCTGCGCGGCGACGGTCTCCTCGGGGCCCACGCCCCGGCGGCCGACGCTGGGCTGGGCCTGGTCGGGGCTGTGCTCCTGGTGCTCCACGCGCCGATCCTGTCAGCCGCCGGGGCGGCTTTGCCCCGACCCGCGGGCACGGGTAGGCTTACCGGGCGCGCGTCTGCCCGTCGTCCGCGGGAACCGTCCGGGAACCGGGAACAGCAGGTGGTCACGCGTGACGGCCGGGGACCCCCGGACCGTGCCACCCACGATTGTCCTTGACGGAGCCCCTACCTCCATGACGACCACCACGACCGCGCCGGCGGGCACCACTCCTCAGATCGCGATCAACGACATCGGATCGGCTGAGGACTTCCTTGCCGCGGTCGACGCGACCATCAAGTACTTCAACGACGGTGACATCGTCTCCGGCACCATCGTGAAGGTCGACCGTGACGAGGTCCTCCTCGACATCGGTTACAAGACCGAGGGCGTCATCCCCTCGCGCGAGCTCTCGATCAAGCACGACGTCGACCCCAACGAGGTCGTGGGCGTCGGCGACGAGGTCGAGGCCCTGGTCCTCCAGAAGGAGGACAAGGAAGGCCGTCTGATCCTGTCCAAGAAGCGTGCGCAGTACGAGCGCGCCTGGGGCACGATCGAGGCCAAGAAGGAAGCCGACGAGGTCGTCGAGGGCACCGTCATCGAGGTCGTCAAGGGTGGGCTCATCCTCGACATCGGCCTCCGTGGCTTCCTGCCCGCGTCGCTGGTCGAGATGCGTCGCGTCCGCGATCTGCAGCCGTACGTCGGCCAGAAGATCGAGGCCAAGATCATCGAGCTGGACAAGAACCGCAACAACGTGGTCCTGTCCCGCCGCGCCTGGCTGGAGCAGACCCAGTCCGCGGTCCGCCAGAACTTCCTCACGACCCTGCAGAAGGGTCAGGTCCGTTCCGGCGTCGTCTCCTCGATCGTCAACTTCGGTGCGTTCGTCGACCTCGGCGGCGTCGACGGCCTGGTGCACGTCTCCGAGCTGTCCTGGAAGCACATCGACCACCCCTCCGAGGTCGTCGAGGTCGGCCAGGAGGTCACCGTCGAGGTCCTCGACGTGGACATGGACCGCGAGCGCGTCTCCCTGTCGCTCAAGGCGACCCAGGAAGACCCGTGGCAGCAGTTCGCCCGCACCCACGCGATCGGTCAGGTCGTGCCGGGCAAGGTCACCAAGCTCGTCCCGTTCGGTGCGTTCGTCCGCGTGGACGACGGCATCGAGGGCCTGGTCCACATCTCCGAGCTGGCCGAGCGCCACGTCGAGGTGCCCGAGCAGGTCGTCCAGGTCAACAGCGACATCTTCGTCAAGGTCATCGACATCGACCTGGAGCGTCGTCGCATCTCCCTGTCGCTGAAGCAGGCCGACGAGTCCCTGGCCGCGGCCGGCGACGAGTTCGACCCGTCGCTCTACGGCATGGCCGCGGACTACGACGAGCAGGGGAACTACAAGTACCCCGAGGGCTTCGACCCCGAGACGAACGACTGGCTCGAGGGCTTCGAGGCGCAGCGCGAGGAGTGGGAGGGCCAGTACGCCCTCGCTCACGAGCGCTGGGAGCAGCACAAGCGCCAGGTCGCCGAGCGCGCCGAGGCCGAGGCCAAGGCCGAGGCCGAGGGCACCGCGACCACGTCGAGCAGCTCCTCCTCCTCGAGCAGCTCCTCGGCTCCGTCGTCCTACACCTCGGAGGCTCCGGAGGCCGCGGGCACGCTCGCGTCCGACGAGGCCCTCGCCGCTCTGCGCGAGAAGCTGACCGGCGGGAACTGAACCCGCTGACCGGCTGACGGTCTGAGGACCTGACGAAGGCCCCGCCCGGGATCCCCGGGCGGGGCCTTCGTGCTGCCGGCGGGGGAGCGGGTCGGCGTCCCCCGCCCGTCGGCCTCGTCGCGCGGCGCCTCACGAGGCCGCTGCCGGCTCGCCGCCGCCCGCGAGCGCGGGCCGACGAGGCGAGCCCGCGCTCACGCGGCGCACCGGCCCGGACACCGGCGTCCGCGACTGCGCGTCGTCGGAGCGATCACCCTGAGGGCTCCGCGAGGACCGCCATCGCGTCGTGAGGCCCCCTGGGCGCCCCGACGGGCGCCCCGCCCTTCGCCTGCTCCTGAGCGTCCGACGCAGCCCGCAGAGGCGCGTCCACCCGCGGAAGACGGGTGACCCCGCTCGTCCACGAGGCGCCCCCGCGTGCGGCAGCACGAGGGAGCGCTGTCGCGGTGACGCAGGGGTGCCGCACGACCGCCGTCCGTCCTGCGCTGCCTCCGCGACGGGTGTCGAGGGGTCCGTGCGCGGGGCGCGGTCGGGAAGGGGTGTCGCCGGGGTCCCCGGCGGCACGGACCGCGTCAGCGGCCGAGCAGCCGCCGCCAGAAGCTGTCGCGGCGGCGCAGGCGGGGGCAGTCGCACAGGCTGCAGTCGCTGCCCCGGCGGTAGTGCCGGTGGGAGTCGGCGGGGTGACCGCAGACGCAGGAGGACGCGGGGGAGGCGCGCATCGGTTCCTCTCGGGCGGCGCGGGGCGGGTGGTGCGGTACCCACCGTAAGCGGTGGGAGCCGCAGCGAGGGTGGACGTCACGTGGAGTTCGTGGGACGGTGCGCCACCGGAGGAGTCCGCTGTTCGGGGCCTGTGCCAGCGGTTAACGCTCTCTTAACTCCACAGATATGAGCGTTCAGTGTCGACTCTGGTACGTTCCGGAGCAGATTAGTCCGATAGGAGGAGAAAGCCAACTGAACGTAGGCAGTTGGTAACTCGCAGTAGGGCTTTCATTCCTGCGGGCACTTGCGTCCTGAATCCGAGGGCACCGCACCCCTCCCTTTCCCAGAGGAGCACCGTGGCAGAAACGGCGAATCCCCCGGTCATCCCCGTCGATGGCCCGAACCTGCGCGTGAGCGTCATCATCCCGACGCTCAACGAAGCCAAGAACCTCCCGCACGTCCTGCCCCACCTGCCGTCCGGGTTGCACGAGGTCATCCTCGTCGACGGCCGGTCCACCGACGGCACCGTCGAGGCCGCCCGTGAGCTCATGCCCGACATCGTCGTGGTGAAGCAGACCCGTCGCGGCAAGGGCAACGCCCTCGCGTGCGGGTTCGCCCGGGCCAGCGGGGACATCATCGTCATGGTGGACGCCGACGGCTCCACCGACGTGCGGGAGATCCCTCGCTTCGTGGCCCCGCTGCTGCAGGGCGCCGAGTTCGCCAAGGGTTCGCGCTTCTGCCGCGGGGGCCGTTCGCACGACATCACCCCCGTCCGCCGTGCCGGCAACTGGGGTCTGAACACCCTCGTCAACGTCCTGTTCGGCACGCGGTTCAGCGACCTGTGCTACGGCTACAACGCCTTCCACCGCAGTGCGCTGGAGGTCATGGACCTGCCCGCCATCGACCAGCCGGCCCCGGCCGACGGGTCGAAGGTCTGGGGTGACGGTTTCGAGATCGAAACCCTCATCAACGTCCGCGTCGCCCGCTCGGGCATGGTCATCGACGAGGTCCCCAGCGTCGAGCAGCCGCGCATCCACGGGGAGAGCAACCTCAACGCCGTCACCGACGGCCTGCGCGTCCTGCGCATCATCGCCAGCGAGCGCCTGCGCCGCAACGTTTCTCGCAACCGGGTCATCGAGCTGCCCGAACCCCGCACGGCTCCGGCGCAGGTCCCGGCCGCCGCCGGGGCCCCTGCTCCCGTCCGCTCCGAGGCCGTCCAGGAACCCCTGTGACGACCACGCCGGGGACCACGGCCCCGGCCGGCGCGCAGGCCGACCCGACGATGAGCGTCGTGGTGTGCACGTACACCGCGGCCCGTTACCCGGTCTTCAGCGCCGCTCTGCACGAGGTCGCCGCACAACTGCGCGACCACGACGAACTCGTCGTCGTGGTGGACCACAACCCCGAACTCCTCGACCGCGTCCGTGCCGACTTCCCGCTCGCCCGGGTCGTCGAGAACTCCGGCCCGCGCGGCCTGTCCGGTGCGCGCAACTCCGGGATCGCCGAAGCCCGTGGTGACGTCGTCGCGTTCCTCGACGACGACGCCGTGCCCCGCGACGGCTGGCTGGAGGGACTGCGCGCGGACTTCCGCCGCACCTCCGTCGGGGTCGTCGGCGGCGGCGTCGTGCCCGCCTGGGAAGGCGGCCGCGCACCCCGCTGGTTCCCCGAGGAGTTCGGCTGGGTCGTCGGCTGCGACTTCCGCGGGATGCCCGACGAGGGGGAGCCGATGCGCAACCCCATCGGCGCCAACATGGCGATCCGGACCACCGCCTTCGGGACCGTGGCCGGTTTCGACACCTCCGCGGGCCGGGTCGGCGCGTTGCCCGTCGGCTGCGAGGAGACCGACTTCTGCATCCGGCTGCGCCAGGCCGACCCGGGTGTCCTCGTCCTGCGCCGCCCCACCGCCGCGGTCGACCACCTCGTCCCGGCCGCCCGGCAGAAGGTCTCCTACGTCTTCAGCCGCTGCTGGCACGAGGGCCGCTCCAAGGGCCTGCTCGCCGCCCGCGTCGGTTCCGCCGACGGGCTCTCCAGCGAACGGGCCTACGTCGTGCGCACCGTCGGCAGCGGCGTGCTGCGCCACCTCGCGGCCCTGGTCCGGGGCCAGGTCGCCGGCCCGGCCCGCGCGGGCGTCCTGGCCGCCGGGACCCTGGTGACGGCCGCCGGTTTCGTCAGCACCCGGTCCGCGGCCCCCGCGCCGGCACCGGCCGAGGAGTCCTTCCGCCCGTTGCGCATGCTCGAGGTCGACCTGGAGGGCGAGGGTTTCACCGTCACCCCCGAGGACGCCCGGCTGCGCCTCCTGGTGACCTCCGACGACCGGCCGATCGACCTGGTCGACGTGCCCGAGCACGTCCTGGCCCGGCCCCGGCCGACCCCCGTGCACGCCGCCGAGGTGCGCAACTGGCTGACCGAGGACGGTGTGCGCCGCCTCGCCGGCCCGGACCACCGCCGCCCGGCACCCGCGGTCCCGTCCCTGCCCGGGCACGTCGCGGTCTCCGTCGTCGTCCCCACGGCCGGCCGCGGCGAGCAACTCGTGCGGTGCGTGGAATCCCTCCTCGCGCAACGCTTCACCGACCTCGAGGTCATCGTCGTCGACAACAACGCCGAACCGGGTCACGTCGCCGGCCTGCTGGCCGCGGCGCTGGCCGCCGACCCGCGGCTGCGGCTCGTGCACGAACCCGCCGGGGGTTCCAGCGGGGCCCGCAACCGGGGCATCCTCGAAGCGCGGGCCGACGTCATCGCCGCCACCGACGACGACGTCATCGCCCACCCCGCGTGGGTCGGCACCCTGCTGGGCGCCTTCACCGACCCCGAGGTCGACGTCGTGACCGGGCTGGTCCTGGCCGACGGCCTGCGCGTCCCGGCCCAGGAGACCTTCGAGCAGTACGGCGGTTTCTCCAAGGGCCTGGACCCCCAGCGCTTCACGCGCGACAGCCACGTCCAGCAGAACCCGCTGCACCCGTACTCCGCCGGCAAGTTCGGTTCCGGCAACAACGTGGCCTACCGGCGCTCGGCCGTGGTGCGCGCCGGCGGGTACGACCCGCTGCTGGGGCCGGGGTCGGTGGTGCGCGCCGGTCAGGACCTCGACCTGTTCCTGGCGGTGCTGTTCGCCGGGTGCACCCTGGTGTACGAACCGGCCGCGATGGTGTTCCACGAGCACCGCGACAGCAGCGAGGCCCTGCACCGGCAGGTCCACAACTACGGTCGCGGGCTGGCGGCCGTCATGGCCAAGCACGTCTCCACCTCCCCCGAGCGGGCGGCGGGGGTCCTGGTGCGCCTGCCGCGGGCCGCCCGGTACCTGTTCTCCCCCTCCTCGGAGAAGAACGCCGACCGTGGTGCGGATTACCCCCGCTCCCTGGCCTGGGCCGAGTACCGTGGCCTCGCCGAAGGCGTTCCCGCGTACCTGCGGGGCCGCCTGGACCGCACGGCTCGCACCACCGGAGCGCTGCGGTCGCCGACGTCGGGCCCCACCGCCCGGCCCGGAGCGCAGATCCCCGACCAGTCCACCCGCCCCGCCGTCCCCGACGGTGCGGCCGTGGCCGCCCCGCCCGCGGTGAGCGGTGCGACCGGACCTGCAGGAGGTGCCAGCTGAACGGGACAGGACGACAGGGACGGTCCGGCGCGGGTGTCGTGGCGTACGTCGACGCCCACACGCAGTTCGACAACCTCGGCGACGACGTCATCCTCGAGCGGCTGCTGACGCTGCTCGGCGAACGGGGCGAGGTCGTCGTCGACGCCAAGGGGGTCGACCCCGCCCTCCTGGAGCTGACCGGCGCCGGCCGGTACCGGCAGGCCCCGGCGTTGCCGCTGCGCATCCTCGGGGACAGCCTGCGCGACAGGCTGTCGCCGGCCCACCGCCGGCCCCGTCGGGTCCTGGTGCTCAAACCCGGGCACATCGGCGGGGTGCCCTCGGCGCGGGCCGTCGCCGAGCGCGTCGCGCTGCTGGGCGTCACCGCCGGCTGCCGCGCGCTCGGGGCCCGCGTCGTGCGCACCGCGTTCTCGGTGGCCGACCTGCACCCGTCGATGCTGTGGCTCGAACGCGCCCAGACCCGGCTCATGCACGGCTACGCCCCGCGCGACAGCCGCAGCGTCGAGTACGCCCGCTCCCGCGGCCTGCGCGTCACCGGCACCTCCGCCGACCTGGCCTGGACCGTGCCCGCCACCGGGTTGCGGCCCGGCCCGGGCAACGGCGACGTCGTCCTCAGCCTGCGCTCCAGCACCTCCGGGTACGAGCGCCAGGACGACTACCAGCGGCGCCTGCGCGCCCTGGTCACCGAGCTGCAGCCCCTGCTGCGCGAGGCCGGCCGGCGGCCCGTGTGGGTCTCCCAGGTCGTCTCCGACGAGCGGTTCGCCGCCGAGGTCGCCGACGGCCCCGCACCGCGCACGGTCTTCGACCGCACCCCCGCGGGGGCCCGGGCCGTCCTCGCCGCGTACGCCGCGGCCGACGTCGTCCTGACCAACCGGCTGCACACGTTCCTGCTCGCCCTGGCCCAGGGCACCTGCGCGTTCGTGCTGACCGACCCGCGCACCCACGCCAAGCTCGACGGCCTGCTCACCGACGCCGGCCTGGCCGACCTGCTGCTGGACGTGCGGACCGTCACGGCCCGCGACGTCCTGCAGCGCGTCCAGGAGCTCCCCGAGCGGCTGGGGGAGATCGGCGACGCGGTGGCCAAGGCCTTCGACGCCGGCGCGGCCACCGTCGTGGCCACCCTCGACGACGCGGTCAGCGGGTGAGGGTGCCCGGCGCCGTGCGCGCCGTCCCGCGGCCGGGCGGCCCGGGCACCCCCGCGCGCAGCGGGCTGCCCAGGATCGCCACGGTCGTGTGCACCCTCGGTGCCCGCCCCGGTCTGCGCGACCTGGTCGTCGACCTGCTGGCGCAGGAACTGCCGCACCGCGCCGAGCACCAGGTCGTCGTCGTCGACAACGACCCCGCCTCGGGAGCGGTGCGCGCGCAGCTGGGCGACCTGCCCGGGGTCCGCGTGCTGGCCGAACCCCGCCGCGGGCTGGCGCGGGCGCGCAACCGGGCCGTGGACGACCTCGACGTCGACGTCATCGCCTTCACCGACGACGACTGCGCCGTGGCGCCCGGCTGGCTCGCGGCCCTCACCGCCCCCCTGTGCGGTCCTGCCGCGCACCCCGCGGTGGGGTGCGTGACCGGGCTGACCGTCGCCCTCGACCCCGCCTCCCGGGCCGAGGAGCTGTTCGAGGAGTTCGGCTCCTTCACCCGCGGGGACCACCGCTGCTGCTGGACCCCCGACGGTTCCACCCCGCCGCCGGAGCTGGGCGAACCGGGTGTCCGGCCGTCCTTCTTCCCCTACAGCGGCGTCTTCGGCTCCGGCAACAACATGGCCTTCACCGTGGACGCGCTGCGCCGCATCGGCGGGTTCCCCCCCTCGCTGGGGGCCGGCACCGCCGTCGGCGGGGGGGAGGACCTCTTCGCGTTCCTGCGCGTCCTGGAGGTCGGCCTCGCCGTCGTCTACGAACCCGCCGCGCAGGTCACGCACCGCCACCGCGACGAGATGGGCGCCCTGCGCGCGCAGGTCCGCAGCTACGGCTCGGGCCTGGCGGCCATGGTGCTGCACCACGTGGTGACCCGTCCCGCCGCCGCGCCCGAGCTGCTGCGCGCCCTGCCCTCCGGCGTGCGGCACCTGCTGGACCCCGGATCGGCCAAGAACGCCCGGCGCAGCGACTCCTTCCCGCGCGACCTCGCCCTGGCCGAGCTGCTCGGCGTGGCCGAGGCGCCCCTGCTGTACGCGCGCGCCCGGTGGCAGGCCCGCTCCGCCGCCACGCCCCCGCCGGTCCGCACCGGGCTGCGCGTCCTGGTCCCCACCGACGCGATGGCCCCCCTGGGCGGGGTCGAGGTCAGCACCCTGGAGGTCGGCGAGGAGCTCGCCGCGCGCGGGCACGAGCTCGTGGTCTTCGCCGCGGCCGGTGGCCCGCAGGCCCCCCGCTGGGGCCGCGCCGCCGCCCGCGTCGTGCGCACGCCCGCGCTGACCGTCCCCGTCCGCGCCCCCTGGCGGGCCGTGCGCCTGGTCGGCCCCGTCCTGGCCGCCCGCCGGGCCCGGCCCGACGTCATCTGGCTCAACCGCGCCGAGCAGCTGCTGTTCGGCGCCCTGGCCGGCTGGGCCAGCGGGGCGCCGGTCGTCTGCCAGCTGCGGCACGGGCCGTTCGCCGGCCCGGCCGTGCGGGCCCTGCGGGGCCGGGCCACGCGCTACCTCGCGGTCTCCGGCGCCGTGCTCGGCGACTGGGTCCGCGCCGGGCTGGACCCCCGGCGGATCGACGTGGTCCACAACGGCGTCGACGTCCGGCGGTACCCGCCGGCGACGGCCGCCCAGCGGGCCGCGGCCCGGCTGTCCCTGGGCATCGGCGCCGACACCGAGGTCGTCCTGCACTACGGGCGGCTCACCGCCGACAAGGGGCTGCACGTCCTGCGCGCCGCGCTGCCGCTGCTGCGGACCCGGCGCGCCGCGCGCGGCGGCGACGTCCTGCTCCTGCTCGTGGGGGACCAGCCGCCCGCCGAGCGCGACGGCCGGGTCGGGGACACCCCCGGCGTGCGGCACCTGCCGGCCCGCAGCGGCGAGGACCTGCTGGCCGTCCTGGCCGCCGCCGACGTCGTGGCCCTGCCGGCGCTGACCCCCGAACCGTTCGGGCGGGTCGTGGTCGAGGGCATGGCCGCCGGCCTGCCCGTCGTGGCCAGCCGCACGGGCGGCATCCCGGAGATCCTCACCGGGGAGTTCGCGCGCTGGCTGGTCACCCCCGGCGACCCCGCCGACCTGGCCCGGGCCCTCGACCACGCCCTCGACGCCACGCACGAGGACCGCGACCTGGGCCGCCGCGCGCGCGAGCACGTCGCCCGCCGCTTCCCCCTGAGCGCGACCGCCGACGCCGTCGAGGCCGCGCTCACCGACGCGGCCGTCCCCGCCGGGCGCGCAACCGCCCGGGACCGTCCGGTGCGCCCCGTCCCGGCCCAGCCCGGTCCGCAGCCGGACACCGCTTCCCGCCACCCGCACCGCACGTCCCAGGAGGTCGAGTCCCGATGAGCACCACCACTTCCGGTCCCGCGCCCGCCCCCGCGCCCTCGCCCGCCCCGGCCGCCGCCGGCGTCCTGGACGAGGCCCGCCGCCGCGCGCGCGAGACGGTGCGCCGGGTGCGCTGCGAGAACCGCCTCGTCTCCCGCTACGGCTTCAACACCCCCGCGGTGCTGTCCCACCGCCGCCGTCCCCCGGTCCTGACCGAGGCCGGCCGCGACCTGCTGGGCGACCTGCGCCGCGACGGCGTGGCCACGGCCCAGCTCGACGACCTGCTGGGCGAGCCCGGCCGCTTCGAGCAGCTGCGCCGGCACGTCGAGGACCTGCGGGCGGCCTCCGCCGACGGTGAGCGGGCGTTCGGCAAGAGCTTCCTCGTCGAGCTCATGGGCTCCGAGCCCGTCGTGGCCGCCGACGACCCCCTGCTCCAGCTGGCCGTCGACCCCCGCCTGCGGGGGATCGCCGAGGAGTACGCGCAGATGTCGCTGAAGGTGCACGACCTCAACGCGTGGCTGAACCTGCCCACGGGCGGGGCGGCCGTGCAGTCCCAGCGCTGGCACCGCGACCTGCCCGAGGACCACGACATCGTCAAGATGTTCGTCTACGTCCGCGACGTCACCCCGGGCGCCGGGCCGCTGCGCTACCTCGCCGGTTCGGCCACCCGCACCGGGCGCACCCTGCAGGTCCGCAACGACTGGGACGGGGTGGGGTACCGTCTCGACGACTCCGGGGTCGAGCGGCTGGTCGAGCAGAACCCCGGGCTGGAGATCCGCACCGCCAGCGCCCCCGCCGGCACGGTCGTGTTCGCCGACACCCGCGGCATCCACCGCGGCGGGCACGCCGTCGACACCGAACGCCTGCTGACGCAGGTCCTGTGGGCGTCGGCGGCCTGCTGCCGGCCCCGCTCGCTGCACGCGGCCCCGGGCACCGACCCGGGCGCGTCCGAGGTGTTCCGCCACGTCCGACTCGTGAAAGGCAGCCGGTGACGAGTTCCCCCCCCGAGTCCCAGCTCGACGCGACTCCCCGCGAGGGCGGTGACCGCCTGCCCCGCCAGGGCGGGCGCGCCGGCGTGCCCGCCGACCGCCCCGGACGGACCAGCCCCGCGCTCGTCGTCGTGGCCGGTCTGCTCGGCTTGACCGGCGCCGTCCTCACGGCCCTGGTCGTGGGCCGTCCCGGTGCGGCGGGCAGCGGGCCGCTCACCGTGGTCTGGTGGCTGCTGGGACCCGGTGCCGCCCTGGCGGTCTGGTGGCGACGCCGGGTGGACCTGCTGTTCGCGGTCGTCGCCGCGGGCGGGTCGCTGGCGGTGCTCCTGCTGCTGGCGCAGACCATGCTCAGCGCCGGTGCGTGGGACCCGCGGGTGGGCGCCGGGATCACCGGCGCGCTCGCCGCGCTGTCCCTGCTGGTGCGCGCCGGGGTGGCGTGGAGCCTGCGCGCCGACACCTCCGCCCCCCTGGGGCTGGAGGTCGCGCGCCGGCGCCCCGCCGCGCGCACCGCCGGCCGGCGGGGCGCTGCCGAGCTCCGCGACGTCCGCCGGGTGCTCCCCGTGGCCGCGCTCGTCGTCGCGGTGGTGCTGTGGCTCGTGCTCGTCCCCGGTCAGGACCCGGCGCGGATGGGACCCACCGGGTTGCTGAGCACGCTGTCCCCCCTGGTCTGGCTGGCCTACGTGCTCCTCGTGGCGGCCGCCGTCGGCGAACTCGTCGGCGCGCGCCGGCCCCTCGTGCTGGGAGCGGTGACCCTCGCGCTGGTCGTGGGGGTCTTCGGCGTGCAGTCCTACGCGCTGGCCGACGGGCGCAACCCGGTGGGCTGGCTGCACTGGGGTTTCGCCAGCCAGATCGCCACGGACGGGCACGGGCTGACGAACTACGACAGCCGGTACTCCTGGCCGGGGTTCTTCGCCGCGGCCGGGGTGCTGCGCACGATCGCCGCCGTGGGGGACCCGACCGAGATCCTGCGCTGGACGCCGCTGTGGTTCGGCGCCGTCGGCTCCGCCGGTGCGGTGGCCGTGACGCGGGCCTTCTTCGGGCCCGGCCCCCGGGCGTGGATCGCGACGTGGGTGTTCGTGGCCGGCAACTGGGTCGGGCAGGAGTACTTCTCCCCGCAGGGGGCGACGTGGGCGGTGGCGATGGCCGTGCTGGGTGTCGTGTGCACCTGCGCCGCGGCCACCGGTGAACCCCTGTCGGTCCGCCGCCGGCGGCCCACCGGACCGGACCGGATCAGCCCGCTGCGCGCGGCGGCCTGGACCGCCGAACCCGGGGCCCGGTCCTGGGCCGCGACCGTCGCCGTCGTCCTGGGCGCGTTCGCGCTGGCCCCCTCCCACCAGCTGACCCCGCTGTTCCTGGCCCTGCTCCTGGTGCCGCTGGCGCTCACCCGCCGGGTGCCGCGGTGGGCGCCCGTGTTCGTCCTCGCCGTCGTCCTGCTGTGGTGGGCCACCGGCGCGCGCTCGTTCTGGATGAACTACTGGGCCTCGATGTTCGGTGCCGTCGGCGACGTCTCGGCGTCGCTGACCGAGAACGTGGGGGACCGGTTCTCCGGGTCGCAGGCCCGGCAGCTGATCATCTTCACGCGCCTGGTGTCGGTGGCCGCGCTCGGCCTCGTCGCCGTCATCGGCATCCTCCGGTGGCGTCGCACGGGCGGTGCCTGGCTGACGCTGACGGTGTGGGCGCTGCTGCCGTTCGGCATGGCCGCGCTCCAGCCCTACGGCGGCGAGATGCTCATGCGCTCGCTGTTCTTCGCCCTGCCCGGTCTGGCGATCGGGGCGGCCGCCGCGCTGCCCCGCTGCGCCGCGTTCGGCGAGGCGGTGCCCTCCCGGCGCGGTGCGCACACCGCGGCCCGCGGGCGTTCTCGCCTGCGGGTGCCGGCGGTCGCGCTGACCGCGGCCGGGCTGGGCTGCCTCCTGCTGAGCACGGTCGTCATCAAGGGGCAGAACGACTCGTACTACGGCTTCACCGACTCCGACCTGGCCGCGACCCGGGCCGCGTACGCCCAGACGTCGCCGGGCGACTTCCTGGCCACCGTGGCGGCCAGCTCCCCGGCCCGTTCCCAGCGGATCGGCGTCGTGCGGCAACGGTCCCTGCAGGGTCCCTGCCCGTTGCGGACCATCGACGTCGCGTGCATCGAGGAACTGTCGCCCGACGTCGTCCTCGCGACCCGGTCGCAGGCCGCCTTCGGCACGGTGACGCTGGGCCTGCCCGCCGACTGGCTGAGCACGCTGACCGCGGGCCTCGTCGCGACGGGGGACTACCGCTCGGTCTACGACGACGGCGCGGGCGGTCAGGTCCTCGTCGCCACGGGTTCGTGAGGTACGCCGTGTTCCGCGGGGGGCGTCGTGCCCAGCACCGCGCCGAGAGCGGGGGCGGGCGTCGCGGGGTGGTCGCCAGCGGTTCCTCCATGGCGCTGTCCATGCTCATCGTCTCCGTGGCGGGGTTCGCGACCTGGACGGTCGCGGCCCGCAGCATGCCCGTCGAGGAGGTCGGCCGGCTCACCGGGTTCGTCAACGGGATGATGCTCGTCTCCGGCGCCGCGCAGCTGGGGCTGGGGCTGGCGGTGGCCCGCTTCGTGCCGGCCGCCGGCCGCCTCGCGGGCCGGGTGCTGGCCGCCGCCTACGGCGCCATGGTCCTGTCGGTCCTCGTGGTCTCGGCCGTCTACCTGCTGACGCCCTCCGGTCGCACCGTCACCGAGGGCATGCCCGCGGGGTGGCTCGTGCTGACCGGGACGGCGGTCCTGTGGAGCCTGTTCGCGCTGCAGAGCCAGGCGCTGGGCGCGCTGGGCCGGGCCCGGTGGGCGCCCCCGGCCAGCGCGGTCTTCTCCGCCGTGCGGCTGGGGATGCTGCTGGTGCTCGCACCGATGGGCGTCTTCGCCGCCACGGCCAGCTGGTGGGTGCCGTGCGCCCTGAGCCTGCTGGTGGTCGGGTTCCTGCTGCGGCGCGGGGCCCTGCCGGAGTTCGCCGGCGTCGAACCGGACCTGCCGGGCCGTCGCCAGGTGGCCCGGTACGCGGGCAGCAGCTGGGTCGCCTCGGTGTGGGCGACGCTGTTCTTCAGCGGCCTGCCGCTGCTGGTCCTGCAGCGCGACGGCGCGGCCGTCTCGGCGGTGTTCGCCGTGCTGTGGGTCATCTACCAGACGATGGACAACGTCGGGGCCCGCTTCGGCGGGCAGCTCATCGTCGCGGTGGCGCGCGAGCCGGGGGCCCTGCGCCGTTCGGTGCGGTCCCTGACCCGCCTGGGAGCGCTGGCCGCCCCCGCCCTGGTGGTGCTCGTGGTCGTGGCCCCGTGGGTGCTGGCCCTGTTCGGCGACCGCTACGCCGCCGAGGGCGGCACGGCGCTGCGGCTGCTGGCGGTGGCCTTCGCGTTCCGCCTGGTGCAGGTGCTGCAGGTCGCCGTGTGGCGGGCCACCGACCGGACGTGGGCCGTGGTGGGCGTCCAGGCGTTCCAGCTCGTGCCGCCGGTCGTGGCCCTGCTGACGGGGTGGGCGGCCTCGCTGACCGACCTGGCCCTCGTCGTCCTGGCGACCCAGGTCGTCCTCGCGGTGCCGTGCACCGCGGGTCTGCTGCGGGTGCTGCGGCCGCGCGCATCGGCCGGGGTGCCCGCACCCCGCTCCCGGGAGGCCGCCGAGGTCACCGGGGAACCGTTCGAGACCACAGGAGGAAACCGGTGACGGACACCGTTCCGGCGCAGACGCTCCCCACCGGGGACCAGGCCGTCGAACCCCCGCCGCGGGCGCACGTCCCGCCGCCGGCGGGTCAGCGGGCCCGCAAACCCCCGCCCGCGCTCAAGGGCACCGACCCGCTGGACGAGGACTTCGCCACGCGGGTGCGGGGGGCGGTGTGGTCGATCCGGCAGGACTACCGCGAAGCCTTCCGCGGGTTGTGGGTGAACACCCTGGCCGGGTCCACCATGACCCCGCGGGCGCTGCGCTACCTCATGCTGAAGGTGTCGGCGCACGACGTCCGGTCGCCGCTGATCCGGCCCGGGGTGGAGATCGTGGGGTCCCACCTGAGCGTCGGACCGGGCGCGGCCATCGCGCGCGGCACCTACTTCGAGGCGCTGGCGCCCATCTCGGTGGGGCACTCCACGCACATCGGCCCGCAGGTGCTCGTCCTGACGTCGGTGCACCCCGTCGACGCGGCGGGCCACGTGAGCCGGCAGGCGGAACTGCGGGGGGTGACCATCGGGTCGAAGTGCTTCATCGGCGCCCGGTCCGTCATCTGCCCCGGCGTCACCATCGGCGACGGGGTGGTCATCGGCGCGAACTCCACGGTGGTCAAGGACTGCCTCGAACCGGGCGTGTACGCCGGTTCCCCGGCGCGGTTGCGCCGCAGCTTCACGCCGTCGGACTGAGGAGCCCGCGGACCGGGGAACCGGTCAGGTCGTCCTCGACCTGACCGGTTCCCCCCGCCGTCCGACCCCCCCCGGGGTCACTGCGCCAGCGTGTACCGGGCGACCCAGTCGACCTCGATGTCGGACTGCACCGGGGTGGCACCGCTGGCGATGTTCGAGCAGCTGCCGGGGTACTTGGGGTTGCAGTCGCTGTGGTGGGCCTGCAGACCCAGCCACATCGGCTGGTTCGGGACGCCCTCACCGGTGTACGTGGCCCACACGCGCCCGTCGATCGTGTACTGGATCAGACCGGGCTCGATGGTCACGCCCACGGTGTGCCACTGGGTGGAGTCGCTCTTGAGCCACGCGTGGGCCTGCTTGTTCTGCGGGCTCCAGTGCGTGGTCGCCATGAACTCCTGGCGGTCGCCGCCGGAGTCCTCGGCGAAGTCGACCTCCGGCGGCCAGCCGCCGCCCTGGGGGTACAGCAGGAAGACGTACCCGATGCCGTCAGCGGCGTCGGCGCGGAAGCGGACCAGCCACTTGCCGTACGTCATCGAGCCGGAGCGGGCGTTGGACGTCCCGCCGGAGTACCACGTGCCGTTCTCGTACTGGGTGCGCAGGACCAGCTTGCCGTCCTTGACGAAGGTGTTCTCGCGGCGCCACTCGGCGTTCTCCTTGCCGCGCGGCGTGCCCTGGTAGCGGCTCCAGTTGTCGCTGTTCAGCGTGCTGGTGAAGTCGTCGGCGAAGACGCGCTTCCACTTGCCGTAGCTGCCGGGGATCCGGACCCCGGACGGGGTGGTGGCCAGGTTGACGGGGGTGGTGGTCGTGGTCGTGCCGGTGGTCGCGCCGACGGTGTCGGCGGCGGCGGACAGGGTGCGCGCACCGCGGGTGACGCCGGTGCCGGCGGCGTCGGCCGGGGCGGCGGTCGCCAGGGTCAGCACGGACAGGGCAGCGCCGGCCGAGGCGACGAGGGTTCGAAGCGTGCGGCGGCGGCGGGGGGCCGGAGTGGTCATGCAAGGTGTTTCGGGGGGTGCGGCGGTGATCCTCTCCCCGGGGACGCAGGTTCACCCGTTCGCCCTGTAACTCCCCCCTTTTGTCACGGAGAGTGACGATCATCTGGCCGAACGGGGGACCTCGTCCAGGCGCGTGTAACGGGCCACCCAGTCCACCTCGAGCACCGAGCGCTCCGGCGTCTCCTCGTCCACGTAGCTGCGCTCGAGCTGGTCGGGGTCGCCCGTGCGCACGTTCGCGGTCTGCTGGACCCCCAGCCACATCGGCACGTCGGGCACCTCCTCGGTCTCCTGGACGTACCACGGGACGTCGTCGACCAGGTAGGTCAGCTTCCCCGGCTCGAGCACCACGCTCACGGTGTGCCACCGGGTCATGTCGACGTCCTCGTTGCGCCGGCCGAGGGTGCGGTTCTGCGGGCTGTAGTGGAAGGTCGAGCGGAACCCCTGCCGCGGGCCGCCGGAGTCCTCTGCGATGTCGACCTCCGGGGGCCACCCGCCGCCGAGGGGGTACAGCAGCACCGCGTACCCGATGCCGTCGCCCGGGTCGACCCGCATCCGCACCGACCACTTGCCGTACGTCTGCCCGCCGGAGGTGGCGCTGGAGACGCCCCCGGTGCGCCAGGCCCGCGCCGAGACGCGCTCGGCGGTCAGCCGCAACGTGCCGCCGGTGACGGAGACGTTCTCCGAGCGCCAGTAGCTGATGGGTTTGCCCGCGGGCCTGCCGTCGTAGCTGCCCCACGTGGAGGTGTCCAGGGTGCTGCCGGTGAAGTCGTCGACCATCGTGCGGCGCCACCCGCCGCCGTCGCCGGGAGGGGCCTGCCCCGACGGCTCGTGCCGCGGCGGCGCGAACCGGACGACCAGGACCGTGACCAGGACCACCAGGACCACCACCGCGGCGAGTGCCGACAACAGCACCCGCTGTGACGGCCGTCGGTGCCGTCGCACCGCGGATCCCTCCTGCAACCGGGCCCCCTGTGATCGCCGTCACCGTCGTGCTCTCCCGGCCGCGCGCCCGATCCGGCGGAGCGTCTCGCTGATCATGACCCGTGCGGTAGCTTGCGCACGCTACTGCACGAGAACGCCCCGGCGCCGCCGTCCGGTTCCACGGACCGAGCGTGACGCGGACCACAGCGAGGAGACCCCGTGCCCACCCACCCGATCGCCCCGCCCGGCCTGTCCGGCCCGCGCCGCCGCTGGGTGCCCGCCGCCCTCGCCGCCGTCGCCGCCGTGCCCCTGGCCCTGTCCTCCCTCGTCGTCCAGGCCGCACCGGCCGCCGCGCTGCCGACGGCGTCCTGCCCGCCGGTGCTGTCCGGTCACGACTGCGACCACCTGGCCCCCGCGCTGCCCCTGGACCTCGACTTCGACGACGCCGCCGACCTGGGGGCGTTCACGGCGGTGCAGCGCAGCACGACCGGCTCGTACCTGCCGCAGAACCTCACCGTCGACCCCAGCGGGACCGGCACCCTGCGGGTCACCACGACCAAGGGTTCGAACTACCTGGGCACGGGGACGACCCCGCCGGGGAACTCGCTGGACAACGGGCTGGCGATCGGCCTGGACGGCACCCGCCGGACGACCGCCACCATCACCTTCACCGACGTCCCCGCCACCTCCAACCTGGGGGAGGGGTTCGGGTTGTGGTTCGGCCCCGGCGAGGACGACTACGTCAAGCTGGTCGCCACGGCCGCCTCCGGCGGGACCGTGAAACCCCAGCTGGTGCGCGAGGTCGGCGGGGCGAGCACCACCGCGGACGAGAAGGGCTACCGCACGCTGTCCGTGACCGGCGGCTCGCTCACCCTGACCCTGGTCGCCGACCCCGCCGCCGGGACCGTGTCGGGTTCCTACCAGGTGCCCGGTGCCGCCGCGGTCGCGCTCGGGTCCCTGTCGGTGCCGGCGGGGTTCTTCGACCTGCCCGGCCAGACCGCGGTCACCCCCGGCGCCTCGACCTTCCTCGGGCTGTTCACCAGCCACCGGCGGCGCTCGACGCCGCTGACCGTCAAGGTCGACCGGTTCGCGGTGACGGCGGAGCAGTCCTCCACGACGCCGACCCCGACGCCGACGTCCACCCCGACGGCGACTCCGACGGAAACTCCGACCGCGACTCCGACGGCGACCCCGACCGCCACTCCGACGTCCACCCCGACGGCGACCCCGACGGAAACTCCGACCGTGACCCCGACGTCTACTCCGACGGCGACGGCCACTCCGACCGCCACTCCGACCGAGACGCCGACGGCGACCCCGACCGCGACCCCGACCGCCACGCCGACGGCGACCCCGGTGCCGGCCAAGCTCGCCCTGGTCCCCGGCGACGCCGCGCCCGGCGACCGCCTGGTGCTGAGCAAGGTCGCCCACCCCAAGAGCGGGCAGCGCACGCACACCTCGGCCACGTTCCAGGTGCGCAACACGGGCACGTCCCCGGCGACCGTGGACTCGATCGGGACGACGGGGCCGTTCGCGGTGAGCGGGGTGCCCACGCCGCTGACCCTGCAGCCGGGCCAGTCCGCCACGGCCACGGTCACCTTCACCGCGACGTCGGGTGACGTGTGGGCGGGGACCGTGGACGTGCGCGCCGGGTCGACCACCGCGTCCCTGCCGCTGTCGGGTCTGTGGCAGAACTACAACGAGGGCAGCTACGAACCGACGCTGCCCGAACTCGTCAGGGCCTTCGGCTACACCACCGTGCTGCCGTCGAGGATCAACCGCGCCGGTGCGTACCAGGCGTGGAGCAGCGACGAGGTGCTCTCGCCGTACTGGCGGGTGCGGCAGTCGGGGACGCCGGTGACGGTGACCCAGCTGGCCGGCTACCACACGTACCCGAGCTACGCGTACCTGCGGTGGTTCGCGCAGGGGTCCCCGACGGTGCTGAACACCGCTCTGGTGCAGAGCAACACGGACGCCCAGACGGTGCTGCCGCGCAGTGCGCGCGCGGCCCTGGCCGACGCCACCGGCCTGGCCCGCTCGAGCTTCACCCCGTCGGGGTCGTTCGGGTTCAAGGCCGACGGCGAGTTCGGTGACCCGCGGCTGAACGACGACACCACCGACCGGTCCAAGGGGTGCACCGCGACGGTGTGCGGGCACCACCTGCGGGTGTTCGTCGTCCGCAACGCCGCCGGGGCCGTCGTGCCGGGGACGTACCTGCTGGCCCAGGACCTGCAGGGGATCAACTACGACTACCAGGACAACGTGTTCCTGGTGCAGAACGTCACCCCGGCGTCCTGACGCGACGGGCCGCCCGCAGCGCGGGCGGGTGACGCGGCCGGCCTCCCGCACGTGCGGGAGGCCGGCCGTCGTGCGTTGCCGGGCCGATCAGCTGCGCTTGTACCGCGCGACCCAGTCGATCTCGATGTCGGCCGAGCGGGGCGTGGTGGAGTTCACGCAGGTCCGCCCCGAGGTGCAGTCGTCGTGGACCGCACCCTGCAGGCCCAGCCACATCTTCTCGTCGGGGACCCCGGAGGTGTAGGAGGTGGCCCACGGCTGGCCGTCGAGGGTCCAGGAGATCTTGCCGCGGGACAGCTCGACCCCCACGGTGCGCCAGGTGGTGAAGTCGACGCCGGTGAGGCGCTTGTGGATGCGCTGGTGGTTGCCGTAGGCGTCGTCGTAGTGCAGCGCGCCCAGGGTCTCCTGCTTGTCGCCGCCGCCGTTCTCGGCGATGTCCACCTCCGGGGGCCAGCCGCCGCCCTGCGGGTAGAGCAGGAAGACGTAGCCGAGACCGTCGCCGGCGTCGGCGCGGAAGCGGATGAGCCACTTGCCGTAGGACTGCGACCCGGCGCGGGCGCTGCTGACGCCCCCGGTGCGCCAGCCGCTGCTGGTCTTCTCGGTCTGCAGGACGAGCTTGCCGTTCGTGACGGTGGCCTGCTCTCGGGTCCACCGGGTGCCCCCGGCGCTGGAGGTGCCCTCGTAGCGCGACCACTTGGTCGAGTCGAGGGAGTTGAAGTCGTCCACGAAGGTGCGCGTCCACCCCCCGCCGCTGGCCGGGGGGCGGGTCACGGCGGCTTCGGCGGGGGCGGCGGTGCTGACGGCGAGCGCGGCGGCGACGGCCGCTCCGGCGAGCCCGAGGGGCCAGCGGGAGCGGGGGGCGGGGCAGCGGGGGGGTGCCGTGGTGGACAAGGTTCCTCCTGCGGTCCTCGTGGACCATGGGGTCAAAGGGGGGGAAGGTGCTGCTGATGACTGCGGAGAGTCATCATGGGCGTTACCCAAGCGTGACGAGAAGGCTTCGCGCAAGTCCGTGGCGCGTTCAACTTCCATTGATCATGAAAAAGTGACGGAACGGAAAGTGGGATGACTGTGTGCGGTCAGGTATGGTCGCTGCGTGCTGCGACTAGGCCTGACGGGTGGAATCGGGGCGGGAAAATCCACCGTTTCTCGACTTCTCACCGCTCTGGGCGCGGTCCTCGTGGACGCCGACGTCCTGGCCCGGGAGGTCGTCGCCCGGGGTACCCCTGGTCTGGCCGCGATCACCGTGGAATTTGGCCATGACATTTTGACTACGGAGGGTGATCTCAACCGATCCGCGTTGGCGCAGGTCGTCTTCGGTGATCCGCAACGCCGGGCCGCCCTCGACGCGATCGTGCACCCGCTCGTGGCCGCCCGGCGGGCCGAGCTGGTCGCCGCCGCCCCCGACGACGCCGTGGTGGTCGAGGACGTCCCGCTGCTGGTCGAGACGGGTGCCGCGCCCGGCTACCCGCTCGTGGTCGTGGTCGACGCCGAGGCCGACGAGCGGGTCCGCCGCCTCGTCGCCGAGCGCGGCATGAGCGAGGCCGACGCCCGGGCGCGCCTGGCGGCGCAGGCCACGGACGGTGAGCGGCGCGCCGCCGCCGACGTGCTGCTGCCCAACCCCCGCCGGGCGCCCGGGAGCGCCCCCGACCCGCTGCCGCGGCTGGTCGAGCGGCTCTGGCACGACCGGCTGGTGCCCTTCGAGGCGGGCCTGCGGGCCGGGCGCCCCGGGCCGCTGCCCCCCGGCGCCCCGGGCCCGGGCGAGGCCGAGCGGGCGCGGCGGCGGGTGGCGCGGGCCACCGGCGGCGACGTGCGCCCACGGCCGGGGGACTCCTGGCCGCTGCGGCTCGACGTGGAGCGCGCGCGGCCGCCCGCCGGCGGTGACCTCGACGCCGCGCTGCGGGCCGTCGGGTACGTCCGTGCAGGTCAGGGGTGGTTCGCGAGCGCCGACCCCGGCTGCGCCGTGGTCGTGGAGGAGGTCGACCCGCCGGCGCGGCGGGCTCGTGTCGGAGGTCCGGCCTAACCTCTTGCCCATGCGGCCGACGACAACGATCCAGCGCCGGGTGGCCCCCTTCGAGGTGGTCTCCGAGTTCTCCCCCTCCGGCGACCAGCCCGCCGCCATCGCCGAGCTGGCGAAGCGGGTGGACGCGGGGGAGCAGGACGTCGTCCTGCTGGGCGCCACCGGGACGGGCAAGTCGGCGACGACGGCCTGGCTCATCGAGCAGGTGCAGCGCCCGACGCTGGTGATGGCACCGAACAAGACCCTCGCCGCGCAGCTGGCCAACGAGTTCCGCGAGCTGCTGCCCAACAACGCCGTCGAGTACTTCGTCTCCTACTACGACTACTACCAGCCCGAGGCCTACGTCCCGCAGTCGGACACCTACATCGAGAAGGACTCCTCGATCAACGACGAGGTCGAGCGGCTGCGGCACTCCGCCACGAACTCGCTGCTGACCCGCCGCGACGTCGTCGTGGTGGCGACGGTCTCGTGCATCTACGGCCTGGGCACGCCGCAGGAGTACGTCGACCGGATGGTGACCCTGAAGGTGGGCGACACCATCGAGCGGGACGTCCTGCTGCGCAAGTTCGTCGAGGAGCAGTACACCCGCAACGACCTGGCCTTCACCCGCGGCACGTTCCGCGTGCGCGGCGACACCGTCGAGATCATCCCGCAGTACGAGGAGCACGCGCTGCGCATCGAGTTCTTCGGCGACGAGATCGACAAGCTGTACACGCTGAACCCGCTGACGGGGGAGGTGCTGCGCGAGGAGGAGCTCGTCTACGTCTTCCCCGCCTCGCACTACGTCGCCGGTCCCGAGCGGCTGGAACGGGCCATCGGCACCATCGAGGCCGAGCTGGCCGAGCGCCTCGCCGAGCTGGAGCAGCAGGGCAAGCTGCTCGAGGCGCAGCGCCTGCGCATGCGCACGACGTACGACATCGAGATGCTGCGCCAGGTCGGGTCCTGCTCGGGGGTGGAGAACTACTCCCGGCACCTGGACGGCCGCGCGCCGGGGTCGGCCTCGAACACGCTGCTGGACTACTTCCCCGAGGACTTCCTGCTCGTCATCGACGAGTCGCACGTGACGGTCCCGCAGATCGGAGCCATGTACGAGGGCGACATGTCGCGCAAGCGGACGCTGGTCGACTTCGGGTTCCGCCTGCCCAGCGCCATGGACAACCGGCCGCTGCGGTGGGAGGAGTTCCTCGAGCGCATCGGGCAGACCGTGTACCTGTCGGCGACCCCGGGGGACTACGAGCTCTCGCGCGGCCGGGGCGTGGTCGAGCAGATCATCCGCCCGACGGGCCTGGTCGACCCGGAGGTCGTCGTCAAGCCCACGAAGGGGCAGATCGACGACCTGCTGCACGAGATCTCGCTGCGCACGGCCAAGGACGAGCGCGTGCTGGTGACCACGCTGACCAAGAAGATGGCCGAGGACCTCACCGACTACTTCCTCGACCAGGGGGTGCGGGTGCGGTACCTGCACTCGGAGGTCGACACGCTGCGGCGCGTGGAGCTGCTGCGCGAGCTGCGGCAGGGCGAGTACGACGTCCTCGTCGGCATCAACCTGCTGCGCGAGGGCCTGGACCTGCCCGAGGTCTCCCTCGTGGCGATCCTGGACGCCGACAAGGAGGGGTTCCTGCGCTCGGCGAAGTCGCTCATCCAGACCATCGGCCGCGCCGCCCGCAACGTCTCCGGGCAGGTGCACATGTACGCCGACAGGATCACCCCGTCCATGGCCGAGGCGATCGAGGAGACGAACCGCCGCCGCGCCAAGCAGGTCGCGTACAACACCGAGCGCGGCGTGGACCCGCAGCCGCTGCGCAAGAGGATCGCCGACATCACCGACCTCATCGCCCGCGAGGACGCCGACACGGCCGAGCTGCTGGCCGCGGCCAAGGGCGGCAGCGGGCGGACGCAGTCGCGGGGCAAGGCCCCCACCCCCGCCAAGGGGGCCAAGGGCAAGAACGTGGGGCGCGAGGTCGGTCCCGAGCCGCGCGGGGGCATGCCGCAGGCCGACCTGGCCGACCTCATCCAGGAGCTGACCGACCAGATGCACTCCGCCGCCGCGGAGCTGCAGTTCGAGCTGGCGGCCCGCCTGCGCGACGAGGTCGGGGACCTCAAGAAGGAGCTGCGGGGGATGCGCGCGGCCCAGGGCGCCTGAGGGGCGCCGGGGCCGCGGCTGGCCCGGTGACCCACCGGGCCGGCTGCACGCGCGCGCCGGGGCGGGGGTGCGCTCCGGGCCGGCCGTCCCCTCCTGATCGGCCGGCTCCGCAGCGGTCGTCCCCGCGGGCCGGACCGGTCAGCGCGCCCCGGGCGCGCCCGCGCTGGTGACCAGCCCCGGGACGGGCGGGACGCTGCCGGTGTCGGTCAGGTGCCGCAGCAGCGCGGTGCTGATGACCCGCAGCTGGTCCACCTGCTCGGGTGTGAGCTGGTCGAACAGGGCGTCGCGGACGGTCTCGACGTGCCCGGGGGCGGCGGCGGCCAGCGCGGCGAACCCCTCGTCGGTCAGGACCGCGACGAACCCGCGCCCGTCGGTGGGGCAGGAGTCCCGCCGCACCCAGCCCTTCTCCTCCATGCGGGCCACCGCGTGCGAGACGCGGCTGCGCGAGGACAGCGAGGACTCGGCCAGCTCGCTCATGCGCAGCGACCGCTGCGGCGCCTCGGACAGGCGGACCAGCATCTCGTAGTACGTGAGCACGATCCCGGAGTCGTGGTGCAGCTGCCGGTCGAAGCGGTCCAGCAGCAGCTGGACGGTCGACAGGAACGTGCGCCACGTGACCTGCTCGTCGTCGTCCAGCCAGCGGGGCGCGGCCTGGGCGGACGGGGACCCGTCGTCGACGGGGGACTCTTCGATAACCGTTGCGGGTGGTGCCATGCACTCAGCGTATGCACTGCTCTCAACTACCAGCGTCCGCCGAAAGGTGGACACCTCCTCCGCCGCCCCCGGGACCCCCCGGACGGGGGCCACGGGGCGTCGACGGGGGGTCGCTGCGGACCGCCCGGGGGCGCCCGCAGCCGCGGGGCCGGGCGCGCGGGGGCTCGTGTCGGAGGTGACGCCTAGGGTTGGGGCGTGGCTTCCCGGACCTCCTCCACCTCCAGCAGTGCCCGCTCCGCTCCGCGCACCTCCGCCAGCACCACGGCGCGGGCGGTGACCTCCGCCCGCGTCGCCGAGGACCGGCTCGTCGTGCGCGGGGCCCGCGAGCACAACCTCAAGGACGTCTCGGTCGACCTGCCCCGCGACAGCCTCGTCGTCTTCACCGGCCTGTCCGGGTCGGGCAAGAGCTCGCTGGCCTTCGACACGATCTTCGCCGAGGGCCAGCGCCGCTACGTCGAGTCGCTGTCCGCCTACGCCCGCCAGTTCCTCGGGCAGATGGACAAGCCCGACGTCGACTTCATCGAGGGCCTGTCGCCGGCCGTCTCCATCGACCAGAAGTCCACCTCGCGCAACCCGCGCTCGACCGTGGGGACCATCACCGAGGTCTACGACTACCTGCGCCTGCTGTTCGCCCGCGCCGGCAAGCCGCACTGCCCCGTCTGCGGGGAGCCGGTGGGCCGCCAGACGCCGCAGCAGATCGTCGACCAGCTGCTGGAGATGCCCGACGGCACGCGCTTCCAGGTCCTGGCCCCCGTCGTGCGCGAGCGCAAGGGCGAGTACGCCGAGCTCTTCCGCGAGCTGCAGGCCAAGGGCTTCGCCCGCGCCCGCGTCGACGGCGAGGTCGTGCCGCTGGACAACCCGCCCACGCTGCAGAAGCGGCTCAAGCACACCATCGAGGTCGTCGTGGACCGCCTCGTCGTCAAGGACGGCGTCAAGCGGCGCCTGACCGACTCCGTCGAGACGGCCCTGGTGCTGTCCTCGGGGCTGCTGGTGGCCGACCTCGTCGACGTCGAGGGCCCCGACGGCGAGCGGCGCTTCTCCGAGAAGATGGCCTGCCCCAACGAGCACCCCCTCGAGCTCGACGAGGTCGAACCCCGCTCGTTCTCCTTCAACTCCCCCTTCGGCGCCTGCCCCGAGTGCACCGGCCTGGGCACCCAGATGGAGGTCGACCCCGAGCTGGTCGTCCCCGACGAGGACCTCACCCTGCGCGAGGGGGCCATCGCGCCGTGGACCGCCGGGTCGGCCGACTACTTCCAGCGCCTCGTCGCGGCGCTGGCCGAGGACCTGTCCTTCTCCCTCGACACCCCCTGGCGGGCGCTGCCCAAGCGGGCCAAGGACGCCCTGCTGCACGGCAAGGACCACCAGGTCCACGTCCGCTACAAGAACCGCTGGGGCCGCGAGCGGTCGTACTCCACGGGGTTCGAGGGCGTCATCGAGTTCGTCAAGCGCCGCCACGCCGAGACCGAGTCGGACTCCTCCAAGGAGCGCTACGAGGGGTACATGCGCGAGACGCCGTGCCCGGTGTGCCACGGCGACCGGCTCAAGCCGACGTCGCTGGCGGTCAAGCTCGCCGGCCGGTCGATCTCGGAGATCTGCGCGCTGCCCATCCAGGAGTGCTCGCGCTTCCTGGACACCATGCAGCTGTCCGGGCGGGAGAAGAAGATCGCCGGCCAGGTCCTCAAGGAGATCCAGGCCCGGCTGGGGTTCCTGCTCGACGTGGGGCTGGACTACCTCTCGCTGGCCCGGCCCGCCGGGACGCTGTCCGGCGGTGAGGCCCAGCGCATCCGGCTGGCCACCCAGATCGGCTCGGGGCTGGTCGGTGTCCTGTACGTCCTGGACGAGCCCTCGATCGGCCTGCACCAGCGCGACAACCGCCGGCTCATCGACACCCTGACCCGGCTGCGGGACCTGGGCAACACCCTCATCGTCGTCGAGCACGACGAGGACACCGTCCGCGTCGCCGACTGGATCGTCGACTTCGGCCCCGGCGCCGGGGAGCGCGGCGGGCAGGTCGTCCACTCCGGCGACCTCGCCGGGCTGCTGGAGCACCCGACGTCGCTGACCGGGCAGTACCTGTCGGGCCGTCGCGCCATCGAGGTCCCCGCCACCCGCCGCCCCTCCGACGGGCGCACCCTCGTCGTCAGCGGCGCCCGCGAGCACAACCTCAAGGACGTCACGGTCGAGTTCCCCCTCGGGCAGCTCGTCGCCGTCACCGGGGTCTCCGGGTCGGGCAAGTCGACCCTGGTCAACGACATCCTCTACACGGTGCTGGCGAACAAGCTCAACGGCGCCCGGCGCGTGCCGGGCCGGCACAAGTCGGTCCAGGGCCTGGAGCACCTCGACAAGGTCGTGCACGTCGACCAGAGCCCCATCGGCCGCACGCCCCGGTCCAACCCGGCCACCTACACCGGCGTCTTCGACCACATCCGCAAGCTGTTCGCCTCCGCCCCGGAGTCGAAGCTGCGCGGCTACCAGCCCGGCCGCTTCTCCTTCAACATCAAGGGCGGCCGCTGCGAGGCGTGCGCCGGCGACGGCACCTTGAAGATCGAGATGAACTTCCTGCCCGACGTCTACGTGCCCTGCGAGGTGTGCCACGGCGCGCGGTACAACCGCGAGACCCTCGAGGTGCACTTCAAGGGCAAGACCATCGCCGAGGTCCTCGACATGCCCATCGAGGAGGCCGCCGAGTTCTTCGCCGCCGTCCCGGCGATCTCCCGGTACATGACGACGCTGACCGAGGTCGGCCTCGGGTACGTCCGGCTGGGCCAGCCGGCCACCACCCTCTCCGGCGGTGAGGCGCAGCGCGTCAAGCTCGCCTCGGAGCTGCAGCGCCGCTCCAACGGCCGCACGATCTACGTGCTCGACGAACCGACCACGGGGCTGCACTTCGAGGACATCCGCAAGCTCCTCGGCGTCGTGCAGGGGCTGGTGGACAAGGGCAACAGCGTCCTGGTCATCGAGCACAACCTCGACGTCATCAAGTCCGCCGACTGGATCGTCGACATGGGCCCCGAGGGCGGCAACGGCGGCGGAACCGTGCTGTGCACGGGGACCCCCGAGGAGGTGGCGGCGAACCCGGCCAGCTACACCGGCCAGTTCCTCGCCGAGGTCCTCGACACCCCCGCCGCCGCGGTGGGCAACCGGCGCCGCCGGGCCCGCGCGAGCTGACCGGGAGGTCCCGACCACCGACCCCCGGTGCGCACGTCGCACCGGGGGTCAGCACTCGCCGTGAGCGGCTGGGAACGTTCCGTGTTTCTCCTGGGGAACCCGGTGAAACCGCCGCGCGGGCGCCCCCACGACTGCCACACTCGTCGCGATCACGCACCGGACCCGGGGGGACCAGGTCCGGCGCACCGGGGAGCAGGACGGACGGATCGGACCACCGCGCGCACGGCGCCGGGCCAGCAGCACCGCCGGGGACGTCCCCGGCCCGCGCAGCACCCGCAGGCCGACGGTGGCCACCGAGGTGGGGGAGAGCAGCGCACCATGAGCCAACTCGTGGCCGAGGACGTCACCAGCCGGCACGGCAGCGACGACCCCGTGGTCGTCGTCGGCGCCGGACCCGTCGGCCTCGCGGCCGCCGAACGGCTCCTCGACGGCGGCGCGCAGGTCGTCGTCGTCGACCGGGCCGCCGCCGTCGGCGGGTCCAGCCGGTCCCTGGACCTGTGGGGCCACCGCCTCGACCTCGGCCCCCGCGCCGTCCCGGCCGACGCCCCGGCCGAGGCCCTCACCCGCTGGCTCGACCTCGCCGGCGCGGCCGGCGGGGTCGAGCGGACGCGGGCCGTCCACCGCGCCGTGGTCGGCGGGCGGCTCCTGGACCTCCCGCTGCGCCCCACCGACCTCCTGCCGCCCGGCGGCGCGGTCCGGCGCCTCGCGCGGCACCTGGGCCGGGACCGCACGACCGGGGCCACCCCCGCCCCCGCCTCCGCCTGGGACGTCCTCGTCGCCCGCTACGGCGCCGCCGTAACCCGCGAGGTCTTCGTCCCGGCCAGCCGCAAGCGCTTCGGCGTCCACCCCGGCGAGCTGCCCGCGGCGCTCGCCGACGAGCTGGCGGGCACGCCCCGCCGCCGCGGCGGCCACGGCGAGGTCCTCACCGCGCGCGAGGGCGCCGGAGCCGTGTGGGCCGAGCTCGCCCGCCGCCTCACCGCCCGCGGTGCACGGGTCCTGCTGTCCACCTGCGTCGAGGGGCTGATCACCGACGGCGACCGCGTGAGCGCCGTGCGCCTGCGCGACGGCTACGGCGGCCACGTCCTGCCCGCCCGCGCCGTCGTCGCCGCCGTCCCGGCCACCGGCGTGCGGTCCTGGCTGCCGGGGACGGTCGCCCCCACCGGCCCGGCCGCCACCGGGCGCGACACCCACCTCGTCCACCTCCTGCTGGAGCCCGACCCCCGCACCGGCGGGATCGGGCAGGACGCGCACAGCGTCACGGCCCTCGACGCCTCCCTGCGCGTCGGCCGGCTCACCACCACCCGGCCCTGGCGGCCGGCGACCTCCCGCGACGCCTCCCGCACCGTCGTGTGCGCGCAGTTCTGGAGCTCCGGCGACGACGAGCTGTCGGTGCTGTCCGACGAGGACCTCGCCGCGGCGGCCGTCGCGGAACTGCCCGCCCTCGGCGTCCACCGCGGCGTCCGCGTCCTGGACCACCACGTCCACCGGGTGCCCGGCAGCGTCCCCGCACCGCTGCCCGGGGCCGGCGGCACCGGCGAGGCCGGGCTGGACCGCCTCGGCAACCTGGTCCGGGTCGCCCGGGCGGACCGGCCCGGGCCGCACGGGCCGGCCGGCGCCCTGCTCACCGGCCGCGCGCTCGCCGCGCGGGTGCCGGTCCGCTCCCGCTGAGGAGCCCCGGACCGAGCCCTCAGGAGGGCGCCAGGAGCCGGACGAGGGACTCCACGACCACGCGGCTGGCCGACCCGTCGCCGTAGGGACCAGGCCCCCCGGGCGGCGCGCCGGGGGCACCGGGGTCCCCGGCCGGCGCCGAGCGGACGGCGGCGGCCAGCCCCACCCCGCCGGGCACGAGGACGGCGGACGAGCCCAGCCCCTCGGGACGCTCGGTCGCCGGGCGCACGGCCAGCAGCCGCCGCCCCAGGACGGCCGCGGCCTCCTGGACGTCGCCGGAGTCCGAGACGACCAGCCGCGCGCCGCGCACCAGGGCCAGGAACCGCTCCACGGGCTGCGGGGGCACGAGGGTGAGCCCGCGCAGCAGGTCCCCGGCCCCGCGGTCCCGCACCGCGTCCAGCACCCGCGGACCGGTGTGGACGACGACGGGCACGCCCTCGCCGGCGAGCGCGGACAGCTGGGACAGCACCTGCTCCAGCACGCCCGGCCCCTGCTCCCCGGGGGCGTCGTCCCAGGCCAGCAGGACGTGCCCGGGGGGCGCGCCCAGCTCGGCCAGCACCGCCTCCTGCGCGCCGGCGTCGGGCAGCGAGCGCCGCACCGTCTCGGTCCACGTCGTGCCCGTCCGCAGGATTCGCTCGTCGGCGACCCCCTCGGCGCGCAGGTTGGCCACGGCCGTGGCCGTCGGGGCGCAGCACAACGTCGCCAGCTGGTCCAGCACCACCCGGCGCTGCTCCTGCGGGCTGCGCCGGTCGAAGCTGCGCAGCCCCGCCTCCAGGTGGACCACGGGCACCCCGGCCGTGTGGGCCGCCAGCGCCCCCGCGAGCGCGGCCACCGAGCCACCGCGCACGAGCACGGCACCGGGGCGCGAGGCCGCGAACCGGGCCGTGGACCGGGAGAGCGCGACGTCCAGCCGGTCGGGGGTGCTGCTGCGGACCGCGGTCCCCGCCGCACCGAGCCGGTCCAGGACCTCGCCCAGCGCCGCCTCGTCCTCCAGCCCCGCGAGCACGACCGCCACCGGCCCCGGCGCCCCCTCCCCGACGGGGAAGCCCAGGGGGCGGCGCAGCACCCGCGGGGACCCGCCCGCCGCGGGAGCGGGGACGGGGACGGGGGAGGCGCTGGGCGCGGTCGGCGGGACGGTCGTCGCAGGGGCCACGAGCGGACGGTAGGTCACCACCGGCCGCTCGGGGACCCCCGTGCGGCCGCCGCGGGGCCCGGTTCACACGAGCGCGCGCCCGCCGTCGCGCAGCGTCCCCGGCGTTGACGCACCGTCGCGGCGGGGAGGGGTGGACGGGTCGCGGTGGGACCGCGTCGGACTCGCGACCTAGGCTCGTCCCGTGCCCGACCCCGCCACCTACCGCCCCAAGCCGGGGGAGATCCCCGTCGAACCCGGGGTGTACCGCTTCCGCGACCCGGCCGGTCGCGTCATCTACGTCGGCAAGGCCAAGAGCCTGCGCGCGCGGCTGTCCAACTACTTCCAGGACCTGTCGGCCCTGCACCCGCGCACCATGGCCATGGTCACCACGGCCGCCAGCGTCGAGTGGACGGTCGTCACCACCGAGGTCGAGGCCCTCCAGCTCGAGTACTCCTGGATCAAGGAGTTCGACCCGCGGTTCAACGTCAAGTACCGCGACGACAAGTCCTACCCCTACCTCGCCGTCACCATGGGCGAGGCCGTGCCCCGCGTGCAGGTCCTGCGCGGCGCCAAGCGCAAGGGCACCCGCTACTTCGGCCCGTACACCCACGCCTGGGCCATCCGCGAGACCGTCGACCTCCTGCTGCGCGTCTTCCCCGTGCGCACCTGCTCCACCGGCGTCTACAAGCGCGCCGGCCAGGTCGGCCGGCCCTGCCTGCTGGGCTACATCGACAAGTGCTCCGCCCCCTGCGTCGGCAAGATCTCCGCCGAGGACCACAAGGCCCTCGCCCAGGACTTCTGCGACTTCATGGCCGGCAACACCGCCCGCTTCGTGCGCCGCGCCGAGGCCGAGATGAAGGCCGCCGCCGCCGAGCTCGACTTCGAGCGCGCCGCCCGCCTGCGCGACGACCTCGGCGCGCTCACCAAGGCCCTGGAGAAGTCCGCCGTCGTCCTGCCCGACGCGACCGACGCCGACGTCTTCGCCATCGCCGACGACGAGCTCGAAGCGGCCGTGCAGGTCTTCCACGTCCGCGGCGGCCGCGTGCGCGGCCAGCGCGGCTGGGTCTCCGAGAAGGTCGAGGACGTCGGCACCCCCGAGCTCGTCGAGCAGCTCCTGCTGCAGGTCTACGGCGGGGAGAGCGGCGAGGGCGTCCCCCGCGAGGTCCTCGTCCCGGCCCTGCCCGCCACCGTCGAGGCCGACGTGGAGGACTGGCTCTCGGAGCTGCGCGGGTCCCGCGTCGACCTGCGCGTCCCCCAGCGCGGGGACAAGAAGGCGCTCATGGAGACCGTCCACCGCAACGCCACCCAGGCCCTGGCCCTGCACAAGACCCGCCGCGGCGGCGACCTCACCACCCGCAGCCTGGCCCTCACCGAGCTGCAGGAGGCCCTGGGCCTGGAGGAGGCCCCGCTGCGCATCGAGTGCTACGACGTGTCCCACACCCAGGAGACCAACGTCGTCGCCTCGATGGTCGTCTTCGAGGACGGCCTGCCCAAGAAGTCCGACTACCGCCGCTTCGCCGTGCGCGGCGACGAGGGCGGCCTCGACGACACCCGGGCCATGCGCGAGGTCCTCACCCGCCGCTTCAAGCGGCTGGCCCAGGACGAGGGCGGCCCCGGGCCCACCGCCGGGGTCCTCACCGAGACCGCCGACGGCCTGGAGGTGGAAACCTCCGCCCCGGTCGGCGGGGAGGTCCTGGCCGGCATCGACCCCGGTACCGGCCGGCCCCGCCGCTTCTCCTACGCCCCCAACCTCGTCGTCGTCGACGGCGGCCGCCCCCAGGTCGAGGCCGCCGCCCGGGCCCTGGCCGACGTCGGCGTCGTCGACGTCGCCCTGTGCGGCCTGGCCAAGCGCCTCGAGGAGGTGTGGCTGCCCGGGGAGGACCACCCCGTCGTCCTGCCGCGCACCAGCCAGGGCCTGTTCCTGCTCCAGCGCGTGCGCGACGAGGCCCACCGCTTCGCGATCACGTACCACCGCGCCAAGCGCTCCAAGGCCATGACGACCTCGGCCCTCGACGGCGTCCCCGGCCTCGGCCAGGCCCGCAAGAGCGCCCTGCTCAAGCACTTCGGCTCCGTCAAGCGGCTGCGCGCGGCCACCGCCGAGGAGGTCGCCGCCGTCCCCGGCATGGGCCCGCGGACCGCGGCCGCCGTCGTGGAGGCGCTCGCCGGCGCCGCAGGGGCCGGCGAACCGGCCGTGAACACGGCCACGGGGGAGCTCCTCGACTGAGCCGGCCCACCGGCGGCCACGGCAGGTGACCGCGCGAGCGCGACGCGTACCGGGCTCGGCGCGGGCGACACGCCCGGGGATGACAGGATGGGCGGGTGCAGGAGACGGCGGAGGACGCGGACCCGCAGGGTGGCGCGCGGGGCGGGACCGACAGGCCGCGCCGTCCCGAGCTGCTCATCATCACGGGGATGTCCGGGGCCGGCCGGTCCACGACGGGCAAGGCGCTGGAGGACCTCGGCTGGTTCGTCGTGGACAACCTGCCGCCGCAGATGCTCGAACCCCTCGCCGAACTGGCAGCCCGTGCGGGGCAGGCGATCCCGCGCCTGGCGGTGGTCGTCGACGTCCGCGGCCGCAGCTTCTTCGCCGAGCTCACCGAGGCCCTGGCCGGGCTGGACACCCGCCACGTCTCGCTGCGCGTGCTGTTCCTGGACGCCACCGACGACGTCCTGGTCCGCCGGTTCGAGGGCGTGCGCCGGCCGCACCCGCTGCAGGGGGAGGACCGCATCGTCGACGGCATCGCCCGCGAGCGCACCCTCACCGGGGAGCTGCGGGCGCGCGCCGACGTGGTCGTGGACTCCAGCTCCTTCAACGTCCACCAGCTGGGGTCCCTGGTGGCCTCGCTGTTCGAGGCCGAGCGCGCCGAGGACCTGCGCGTCACCGTGATGAGCTTCGGCTTCAAGTACGGCACCCCCGCCGACGCCGAGCACGTCGCCGACGTGCGGTTCATCCCCAACCCGCACTGGGACCCCGAGCTGCGCCCCCTGACGGGGCAGGACGCCCCGGTGGCCGCGTTCGTCCTCGCGGCCGAGGGCGCCACCCCGTTCCTGGACCGCTACGAGTCGGCCCTGCACCCGGTCTTCGACGGCTACCGGCGCGAGAGCAAGCGCTACGCGACGATCGCGGTGGGCTGCACGGGCGGCAAGCACCGCTCGGTGGCGATGGCCGAGGAGCTCGGCGCCCGGCTGCGCCGGGACGGGCTGACCGTGCGCGTGCTGCACCGCGACCTGGGGCGGGAGTGAGCGCGCGCGTGAACCCGGGCCGTGGTTCCACGCACCCCGCCACGACCAGCTTCCCCACCGGGATGATCCCCACCGTCGGGCCCGTGCCCAGCGCCGGGGCGCTGCCCGCGCCGGGCGGCCCGGGCGCCTCGGCGGCGCCGGCCGTCGTGGCCCTCGGCGGCGGTCACGGCCTCTCGGCGTCCCTGTCGGCGCTGCGCCACCTCACCGACCGCCTCACCGCCGTCGTGACGGTGGCCGACGACGGCGGCTCCTCGGGCCGGTTGCGGCGCGAGCTGGGCGGGCTGCCCCCCGGCGACCTGCGCATGGCCCTGTCGGCCCTGTGCGACGACTCCGAGTGGGGCCGGACCTGGCGCGACGTGCTGCAGCACCGGTTCACCAGCGAAGGGTCCCTGCACCGGCACGCCACCGGGAACCTGCTGATCGCGACCCTGTGGGAGCTGCTCGGCGACGAGGTCGCCGGCCTGGACTGGGTCGGCCGGCTGCTCGGCGCCCGCGGGCGGGTGCTGCCCATGGCCGCGGTCCCGCTGGACATCGAGGCCGACGTGCTGGGCCTGGTCCCCGGGGCCCCCGAGGAGCTGACGTCCGTGCGCGGCCAGGTCGCGGTGGCCTCCACCGAGGGCCGCGTCGCCAACGTGCGCCTGGTGCCGCCGGACCCGCCGGTGCGCCCGGAGGTCGTGGAGGCCGTCGAGGGCGCCGACTGGGTGGTCCTGGGGCCGGGGTCGTGGTTCACCAGCGTGCTGCCGCACCTCATGGTGCCCGGGCTGGCGCGGGCGCTGACCACCACGCGGGCCCGCACCTGCGTCACCCTCAACCTCGCCGTGCAGCCGGGGGAGACCGACGGGTTCAGCGCCGAGGCGCACCTGGAGGTCCTGGCCGCCCACGCCCCCGACCTCGTCGTGGACGCCGTGGTGGCCGACCCGGTGGCCGTCACCGACCTCGGCGCGCTGAGGCGCGTGGCGGAGAGCCTGGGGGCGGACCTGCTGGTGCGCAACGTCTCCGTGGGGGACGGGTCGCCGCGCCACGACGCGCTGCGGCTCGCGGCGGCCTACCGTGACGTGTTCGCGGGCGGTACCTGAGCGTGGACGGGCGGACGCGGGTCGCGTCCGCGGCCGTGGGGTCGAGGATGGCCCAGGACGAGGAGTCGAAGATGGTGTCGGGGGAGGACCGGGCATGGCGATGACGGCGGCGGTCAAGGACGAACTGAGCCGGTTGCCGGTGACGACGACGGCGGCCCGCAAGGCCGAGGTGTCGGTCATGCTCCGCTTCGCCGGGGGGCTGCACATCGTCTCCGGGCGCATCGTCATCGAGGCCGAGCTGGACTCGGCCTCGATCGCGCGGCGGCTGCGGCGGGACATCGCCGACGTCTTCGGGCACCCCAGCGACCTGCTCGTCGTGCAGGCCGGCGGGTTGCGCCGGGCGACCCGGTACGTCCTGCGGGTGGCCCGCGACGGGGAGTCCCTGGCCCGCCAGACCGGTCTGCTGGATGGCCGGGGCCGGCCGGTGCGGGGGCTGCCCCCGCACATCGTGTCCAGCTCCACCCAGATCGCCGAGGCGGCCTGGCGGGGGGCGTTCCTGGCCCGCGGCTCCCTCACCGAACCCGGTCGCTCGGCCGCGCTGGAGGTCACCTGCCCCGGGCCGGAGGCGGCGCTGGCCCTGGTCGGTGCCGCGCGGCGGCTGGACCTGTCGGCCAAGGCCCGCGAGGTCCGCGGGGTCGACCGGGTCGTGCTGCGCGACGGGGACGCGATCTCGGCGCTGCTGACCCGGCTGGGGGCCCACGACGCGATGATGACGTGGGAGGAGCGCCGGATGCGGCGCGAGGTGCGCGCCACCGCCAACCGCCTGGCCAACTTCGACGACGCCAACCTGCGCCGCTCGGCCCGCGCGGCCGTGGCCGCCGGCGCCCGCGTCGAGCGGGCCCTGGAGCTGCTCGGCGACGAGATCCCCGACCACCTGCTGCAGGCCGGCCGGTTGCGCCTGGAGCACAAGCAGGCCAGCCTCGAGGAGCTCGGTCAGCTGGCCGACCCGCCCATGACGAAGGACGCCATCGCGGGGCGGATCCGGCGGCTGCTGGGCATGGCCGACAAGAAAGCGATCGAGCTGGGGGTGCCCGGGACGGAGTCCGGCCTGACGCCCGACATGCTCGACGCGTGAACCCGGCGGGCCCCGCGGCGGGGCCCGCCCGCACCCCGGCTCCGCGTCGACGTGACGCAGGCCATAGGGTCGGACCGACGCCGCGGGGCCCGCGGCGGGTACCCACGGCTCGACGCGGGGTACCGCACCAGTACTGATCACGTACCGGACGCACGAGACGCACCCGGCCCGCCCGGTCACGGGGCGCGTCAAGGATGGAGAGCGCATGACCACTCGGGTCGGCATCAACGGATTCGGTCGCATCGGCCGCAACTTCTTCCGCGCAGCCCTCGCGCAGAACGCGGACCTCGAGGTCGTCGCGGTCAACGACCTCACCGACGCCAAGGCGCTGGCGCACCTGCTCAAGCACGACTCCATCCTCGGCAAGCTCGCCGAGGACGTGCGCGTCGAGGGCGACTCGATCGTCGTCGGGGACAAGACCGTCAAGGTCCTCGCCGACCGCGACCCCGCCAACCTCGGCTGGGGCGACCTCGGCGTCGACGTCGTCGTGGAGTCCACCGGCTTCTTCACCGACGGTGAGAAGGCCAAGGCGCACCTGACGGCCGGCGCGAAGAAGGTCGTCGTCTCGGCGCCCGCGACCAACAACGACGTGACCGTCGTCATGGGGGTCAACGACTCCGACTACGACCCCGCCCAGCACGCGATCATCTCCAACGCGTCCTGCACCACCAACTGCCTGGCCCCGCTGGCCAAGGTCCTGGACGACACCTTCGGCATCGAGCGCGGTCTCATGACCACCGTGCACGCCTACACCGCCGACCAGAACCTGCAGGACGGCCCGCACAAGGACCTGCGTCGCGCCCGCGCCGCGGCCCTGAACATCGTGCCGACCTCCACCGGTGCGGCCAAGGCCATCGGCCTGGTCCTGCCGCAGCTGAAGGGCAAGCTCGACGGGTACGCGCTGCGCGTGCCGGTCCCCACCGGCTCGGCCACCGACCTGACCGTCACCGTGGGGCGCGAGACCACGGTCGAGGAGATCAACGCCGCCTACAAGGCCGCCGCCGAGGGGCCGCTGAAGGGCTACCTGACGTACTCGGACGAGCCGCTGGTCTCCTCCGACATCGTCACCGACCCCTCCTCCTGCATCTACGACTCGGGCCTGACCAAGGTCATCGGCAACCAGGTCAAGGTCGTCGGCTGGTACGACAACGAGTGGGGCTACAGCAACCGCCTCGTGGACCTCGTCACGCTCGTGGGCACCTCGCTCTGAGCCTCTGACAAGATCCGGCCCGGGTCCTCCTCGCAGGAGGGGGCCCGGGCCGTCGTCCGTCCGCCCGCAGCCCGGCGCGGGACCGGGCCCCGCAACGGGCCCGACAGCAGAAGGGAACGTCCGTGAAGACCATCGACGACCTCGAGGCGCAGCTCGGCGGCCTCACCGGCCGCCGCGTCCTCGTCCGCAGCGACCTGAACGTCCCGCTCGACCACTCCGGCGCGGCCCCCGCCATCACCGACGACGGCCGCATCCGCGCCTCGGTGCCGACGCTGCGGCGCCTGCTCGACGCCGGTGCGCGCGTCGTGGTGACCGCGCACCTGGGCCGCCCGAAGGGCGCCCCGGAGGCGAAGTACTCCCTGGCCCCCGTCCACGCGCGGCTGGCCGAGCTGCTGCCGGGCGTGCACGTCGAGTTCAGCCCCGCCACCGTGGGCCCCGAGGCCCGGGCCGCGGTCGCCGCCCTGGAGGACGGGCAGCTGCTGCTGCTGGAGAACATCCGCTTCCACGCGGGGGAGACGAGCAAGGACGACGGCGAGCGCGGGGCGTTCGCCGACGAGCTCGCCGCCCTGGCCGACGGCTTCGTCTCCGACGGCTTCGGCGCCGTGCACCGCAAGCACGCCAGCGTCTTCGACGTCGCCCGGCGGCTGCCGCACGCCGCCGGCGGCCTGGTCGCCGACGAGGTCGCCGTGCTGCGGCGGCTCACCACCGACCCGGCGCGCCCCTACGCGGTCGTCCTGGGCGGTTCGAAGGTCTCCGACAAGCTCGGGGTCATCGACAACCTGCTGGGGTCCCTGCTGACCTCCGGCGACCGGCTGCTCGTGGGCGGCGGGATGGTCTTCACCTTCCTGGCGGCCACGGGTCACGAGGTGGGCAAGAGCCTGCTGGAGGCCGACCAGCTCGACCGCGTCCGGGAGTACCTGCGGGTCGCGCAGGACAAGGGCGTCGAGGTCGTCCTGCCGACCGACGTGGTCGCCGCGACGGCGTTCGCCGCCGACGCCGACCCGCAGGTCGTGCCCGCCGACGCCATCCCCGCCGACCGGCTGGGCCTGGACATCGGCCCCGACTCCGCCACGGCCTTCGCGCGGGCGCTGGCGGACGCGCGCACGGTCTTCTGGAACGGCCCCATGGGCGTGTTCGAGATGGAGCCCTACGCCGGCGGCACCCGCGCCGTCGCGCAGGCGATCGTCGACACCACGGCTGGCTCCGGCGCGTTCAGCGTCGTCGGCGGCGGCGACTCCGCGGCCGCCGTGCGGACCCTGGGCTTCGCCGACTCCGACTTCGGCCACATCTCCACCGGGGGCGGGGCGAGCCTGGAGTACCTCGAGGGCAAGCACCTGCCCGGCCTCGACGTGCTCGACTGACCCCGCGCCGCCCGCCCAGAACGAGAAGGAGGTCCCACGATGCCCCGCACCCCGCTGATCGCCGGGAACTGGAAGATGGTCCTGGACCACCAGCAGGGCACCCTGCTCGTGCAGAAGCTGGACTGGACCCTCAAGGACGCCAAGCACGACTACGCGGCCGTGGAGGTCGCCGTGCTGCCCTCCCACACCAGCCTGCGCACCGTCCAGACGCTCATCGAGGGCGACAGGCTCTCGATCGTCCTGGGCGCGCAGGACGTCTCCGCGCACGAGTCCGGCGCGTACACCGGTGAGGTCTCCGGTGCGCAGCTGGCCAAGCTGGGCGTCACCTACGTCGCGGTCGGGCACTCCGAGCGCCGCCAGTACCACGGTGAGACCGACGAGGTCGTGAACGCCAAGACCAAGCAGGCCCTGGCCCACGGCCTCGTCCCGATCGTCTGCGTCGGTGAGCCGCTGGAGGTGCGCCAGGCCGCGCAGCACGTCGAGTTCACCGTCGGGCAGGTCACGCAGGCCCTGTCGGGGCTGGCCAAGGAGCAGGTGGCCGGGCTCGTCCTGGCCTACGAACCGGTGTGGGCCATCGGCACCGGTGAGGTCGCCACCCCCGAGGACGCCCAGGAGGTCTGCGCCGCGCTGCGCGCCGCGGTGGCCGAGCAGTTCGACGCCGCGACCGCCGAGGCGGTCCGCGTCCTGTACGGCGGCAGCGTCAAACCGGCCAGCATCGCCGCGATCATGCAGCAGGCCGACGTCGACGGCGCCCTCGTGGGCGGCGCGAGCACGGACGCGGGCGACTTCGCCGCGATCGTGAGGTACCGCGACCACCCCGCCCGATGACCTAAGCTGACCCGGTGAGCGTCCTCCGCATCGTGCTGCAGGTGATCCTCGCGATCTCCAGCCTGTTCCTGACCCTGCTGATCCTGCTCCACAAGGGCAAGGGCGGTGGGCTGTCGGACATGTTCGGCGGGGGCGTGACCACCAGCCTGTCCGGGTCCAGCATGGCGGAGCGCAACCTCAACCGGTTCACCGTCACGATCGGCTGCGTCTGGTTCGCGACCGTCGTGCTGCTCGGCCTCGTCGAGCGCTTCACCAACGAGTTCTGAGGAGACGACCGACGTGGCAGGTGGCAACGCCATCCGAGGCAGCAGGGTCGGCGCCGGCCCCATGGGCGAAGCCGAGCGGGGGGACACCGCTCCCCGCATCCGGATCTCCTACTGGTGCGCCAACGGGCACGAGACCAAGCCCAGCTTCGCCGAGGAGTCCGGGGTCGAGCCGCCCGAGACCTGGGACTGCCCGCGGTGCGGGTTCCCGGCGGGCACCGACCGGGCCAACCCGCCCGCCCCGCCGAAGAACGAGCCGTACAAGACGCACCTGGCGTACGTGAAGGAGCGTCGCTCGGACTCCGACGGCGAGGCCATCCTCAACGAGGCGCTCGAGAGCCTGCGCGCCCGCGGCCTCATCCGCTGACCCACCGGTCACCACGCACGCGAAAGCCCCCCGCAGCCGGCTGCGGGGGGCTTTCGCGTGCGTGCGGGGGCTCACAGGTCGGCGGCAGCCGCCTCGTCCACGAGCCACAGCGTCCGCTCGGTCCCGGCCACGCCCGCGGCCGGGGTCTGCGCGACGTCGCCGGCGGCGACACCGCGGGCGACCGCGGCGGCCTTCTCGGCGCCGGAGGCCACCAGCCACACCTCGCGGGCGCGGGCGATGGCCCCGAAGGTGAACGACACCCGCAACGGCGGGGGCTTGGGCGACTCCCGCACCCCCACGACGCTGGAGTCGTCCCGGCCCAGGCCGGGGTGGTGCGGGAACAGCGAGGCGACGTGCCCGTCGGGGCCCATGCCCAGCAGCAGGACGTCGAACTCGGGCGCCTCCGCGCCGGCGCCGAACCGCAGCAGCTCGGCGGCGTAGCGCGCGGCGGCCGTGTCGAGGTCGTCCCCGTCGGGACCGTCGGTCGCCGGCGGGTAGTGCACCGTGGCCAGGTCCAGACCCGGCCCCTCCTGCAGGGCCGTCAGCAGCGCTTCCTGCGCCTGGGTCGCGTTGCGCTCGGGGTCACCGGTCGGCAGGAACCGCTCGTCGGACCACCAGAAGTGCACCCGCCCCCAGTCCACCGCGTCGCGCGCGGGGGAGGACGCCACGGCGGCGAGGGTCTTGCCGCCGATCGTCCCGCCGGTCAGCGACACGTGCGCCACGCCCCGCGCCGCCTGCGCGTCGGCGATGGCCGCCAGCAGGCGGCCCGCCGTGGCCGAGGCCAGCAGGTCCGGGGACGGGTGGCGCACGACGAGGGTGCCCGGGCGCGTCACGCGCTCGTCCCCTTCGCCGCCGCGCGCTTGGCCGTCGTGCGCTTGGCCGTCGCCCGCTGGCGCGGGGCCGGCGGCGTCGTGCCGCCGGTGCCGGTGCTGCCGGGGGTGCTCGTCGCCGCGGCGGCGGCGGCTCGCGCGGGGGCGGCCTTCTTCGCCCTCGCCCGCCGGGGAGCGGCGGCCGTGCCGTGCTCCTCGTTGGCGGGCGTCGTCCCGTCACCGCGCTCGGGCTCGGGCGGCTCGCCCTTCATGCTGCGCGAGACGCGGGCCGAGGCGCGCTCGGCCGCGGCCTGGCGGGCCGCGGCGTTGCGCGTGCCGGACAGCTTCCCGGCGTTCTCGGCGTCGCGCACCGACATGACCTTCTTGCCGACCTGCGGCAGCCCCTCGGCCAGGACCTGCCCGTAGACGTCGTCGGGGTCCAAGCGGCGCAGCTCCTCGGTCAGGCAGTCCTTGACCGGGCGCCGGGCCAGCGACAGGCGCCGGTCCGGCTGCCCCGGCTGGGTGAGGGTGGCGACGTTCTGGTCCGGGCGGATCAGTTCCACCGCACCGGACTTGCGCTCCAGGCGCACGCTCTGCACGCCCGTGCCCTTGCGGGTGCGGGCCCGCACGACCGGGGCCTTGAGCTTGGCCGCCAGCCACGCCGCGAGCAGTTCGGTGCTCGGGCTGTCCGGGGCCCCGGCCACCGTGATGGAGGTGACCGGCTCGTAGGGCGGCTGGTCCAGGGCCGCGGCCAGCAGCGCGCGCCAGTTCGTCAGCCGCGTCCAGGCCAGATCGGTGTCCCCGGCCCGGTACGTCGCCCGGCGCGCCTCCAGCGCCCTGGCGGGGTCGCGCGCCTCGGCCGAGTCGGTGATGCGGCGCTGGGCGATCCGCCCGATGGCGTCGCTGCGCAGGTCCTCGGGGGCCACCCCGGGCCAGTACGCCACGATCGGCGCGTCCGGCAGCAGCAGGGAGACGATGGTCGTCTCGCCGTGCTCCACCAGCGGGCCGTACGCGCGCAGCACGATGACCTCGCTGGCCCCGGCGTCGCCGCCGACGCGGATCTGCGCGTCGAGGCGCGCGGCACCGCGCTTGTTCCCGCGGGCCAGCACGAGCACCCGGCAGGGGTGCTCGCGGCTGGCCTCGTTGGCCGCCGAGATGGCGTCCTCGGCGTGGGCGTCGTCGGTGATGACGACCAGGGTCAGGACCCGGCCGAGCGCCACGGCGCCGCCGGAGTCGCGCAGGTCGACCATGGCCTTGTTGATGGCGCTGGTCGACGTGCTGGGCAGGTCGATGATCATCGCGGGACCTCCTGCGTGCTCTGGGGGGCGGTCGCGGCGCGAATCACGGTCGCCGCCACTGCCGGCCGGACCGTTCGAGCATGGCGTGGGCCGAGGCCGGGCCCCAGTTGCCGGACGCGTACGGCTCGGGCTTGCCGTTCTTGGCCCAGAACGACGTGATCGGGTCCAGGACCTTCCAGGACAGCTCGACCTCGGTGTGGCTGGGGAACAGCGGCGGGTCCCCCAGCAGGACGTCGAGGATGAGCCGCTCGTAGGCCTCGGGGCTGGACTCGGTGAAGGCGTGGCCGTAGCCGAAGTCCATGGTCACGTCGCGCACCTCCATCGCGGTGCCCGGGACCTTGGAGCCGAAGCGCATGGTGATGCCCTCGTCGGGCTGCACCCGGATCACCAGGGCGTTCTGCCCCAGCTCCTCGGTGGCGGTGCTCTCGAACGGCAGGTGCGGGGCGCGCTTGAAGACGACCGCGATCTCCGTGACCCGCCGGCCCAGGCGCTTGCCGGCCCGCAGGTAGAACGGCACGCCCGCCCAGCGGCGCGTGTCGATCTCCAGCTCGATCGCCGCGAACGTCTCGGTCGTGGAGTCGGCCGGGATGCCGTCCTCGTCCAGGTAGCCCTTGACGTACTCCGAACCCTGCCAGCCCGCGGCGTACTGCCCGCGGGCGGTCGAACGCGCGATGTCCTTGGCCGGGCGCACCGCCGAGAGGACCTTGGCCTTCTCGGCGCGCAGGTCCGCCGCGTCGAAGGAGACCGGCTCCTCCATGGCGGTCAGCGCCAGCAGCTGCAGCAGGTGGTTCTGGATGACGTCGCGGGCCGCGCCGATGCCGTCGTAGTACCCCGCGCGACCACCGATGCCGATGTCCTCGGCCATGGTGATCTGCACGTGGTCGACGTGGTTGGCGTTCCACAGCGGCTCGAACATCTGGTTGGCGAAGCGCAGCGCCAGGATGTTCTGGACCGTCTCCTTGCCCAGGTAGTGGTCGATGCGGAACACCGAGTCCGGCGGGAACACGTTCTCCACCACGGCGTTCAGCTCGCGCGCCGACTTCAGGTCGTGCCCGAACGGCTTCTCGATGACGACCCGGCGCCACTGGTCCCCGTGCTGGGCGCTCAGGCCGCTGCGCGCCAGCTGCTTGGCGACCACGGGGAAGAAGCGCGGCGGGATCGACATGTAGAACGCGTGGTTCCCGCCGGTACCGCGGACCCGGTCCAGGTCGGCGACGGTCGAGGCGAGCTGGTCGAACGCCTCGTCGTCGTCGAACTCACCGGGCACGAACCGGAAACCCTCGGCCAGCTGGGCCCACACCGACTCGCGGAACGGGGTGCGGGCGTGCTGCCGGACCGAGTCGTAGACGATCTTGCCGAAGTCCTGGTCCACCCAGTCCCGCCGGGCGAAGCCCGTGAGGGCGAAGCCCGGCGGGAGCAGGCCGCGGTTGGACAGGTCGTAGATGGCCGGCATGAGCTTCTTGCGGGCGAGGTCGCCCGTCACGCCGAACATGACCATGCCGCACGGGCCGGCGATGCGCGGGAGCCGCTTGTCCCGGGGATCGCGCAGCGGGTTCTCTGCGGGCGACACCCGCGCGGGGCTCACTGGGCGTCGACCTGCGTCTTCACGCGCTCCAGTTCGTCGGTGACGGTCTGCAGCAGTTCGACCCAGCTCTTCTCGAACTTGTCCAGGCCCTCGGTCTCCAGCAGCTCCACGACCTCGGTGTAGGAGATCCCCAGGCGCTCCAGGTCGTCCAGGACCTGCTGGGACTCGCCGTAGGAGCCGCGGATGGTGTCCCCGGTGACCTCGGCGTGGTCGACCGTCGCGTCCAGCGTCTTGCCCGGCATGGTGTTCACCGTGTTCGGGGCGACGAGCCCGGTGACGTACAGGGTGTCCGGCAGGTTCGGGTCCTTGACGCCGGTCGAGGCCCACAGCGGCCGCTGCGCCCGCGCGCCGGACTCCTTGAGGACCTGCCAGCGCGGGGTGGAGAAGACCTCCTCGTAGGCCTGGTACGCCAGGCGCGCGTTGGCCAGACCCGCCTTGGAGCGCAGCGCCTTCGCCTCGTCGGTGCCGACCTCGTCGAGGCGCTTGTCGATCTCGGTGTCGACGCGGGAGACGAAGAAGGAGGCGACCGACTCGATCTTGGACAGGTCGTGGCCGTTGACCTTGGCCTGCTCCAGACCCGTCAGGAACGCCTGCATGACGGCGCGGTAGCGGTCCAGGGAGAAGATCAGCGTGACGTTGACGCTGATGCCCTCGGACAGGGCGGTGGAGATGGCGGCCAGACCCTCGACGGTCGCGGGGATCTTGATGTAGAGGTTCTCCTTGCCGACCGCCTTCCACAGCTGGCGGGCCGACTCCTCGGTCGCGGCGGTGTCGCGGGCCAGGCGCGGGTCGACCTCGAGGGAGACGCGGCCGTCGAGGCCGTCGGTGCGGTCGAAGACCGGCTTGAGGATGTCGGCGGCGCGGCGGACGTCCTCGGTCGTGATCTCGAAGACGGCCTTCTCGGTGTCGGCGCCGGCCTTGACGAGCTCGGTGACCTGCTCGGTGTAGCGGTCGCCCTTGGACAGGGCGGTGGCGAAGATCGTGGGGTTGGACGTGACGCCCAGGACGCCGAGGTCGACCAGGCGCTGCAGCTCACCGCCGTCGGTCAGCTCGCGGGACAGGTCGTCCAGCCAGACCGACACGCCGTGGGTGTGCAGGGTCTCGAGGTTGGTGCTCACGGGGTTTCTCCGTTCCGGGGTTCCACTTGAGGGGTGGGCGCCGGGACGGCGCCCGCAGGGAACCCGGGGACCCGCGGTGCGGGCCCCCGGGTCCGGTGTCACTGCAGACCGGCGAGCGATTCCTTGGCCGCGGTCACGACCGCGGTGTCGGTCAGGCCGAACTCGCGGTACAGGTCCTGGTAGTCCGCCGAGGCGCCGAAGTGCTCGATGGACACCGAGCGGCCGGCGTCGCCGACGAACTGCTCCCAGCCGAAGGCCAGCGCGGCCTCGACCGAGACGCGGGCCTTGACGCCGGGGATGAGGACGGTGTCGCGGTAGGCCTGGTCCTGCTGGAGGAACCACTCGCGGCACGGCATCGAGACGACGCGGGTCGCGACGCCCTCGGCCTCGAGCTTCTCGCGGGCGGCGACGGCGATCTGGACCTCCGAGCCGGTGCCGATGAGGATCACGTCGGGGGTCGCCTTGGAGCTCTCCACCAGCGTGTACGCGCCCTTGGCCACGCCCGAGGCGTCGCCCCAGCCGTCCTGCGAACGGTCGAACGTCGGCAGGTTCTGGCGCGAGAGCGCCAGCCCGGCCGGGCGGTCGGTGTGCCCCAGGATCGTGCGCCAGGCCCACGCGGTCTCGTTGGCGTCGCCCGGGCGGACGACGTCGAGGCCCGGGATGGCGCGCAGCGCGGCGAGGTGCTCGATCGGCTGGTGCGTCGGGCCGTCCTCGCCCAGGCCGATGGAGTCGTGCGTCCACACGTACGTCACCGGCAGCTTCATGATGGCGGCCAGGCGCACGGCCGGGCGCATGTAGTCGCTGAAGACGAGGAAGGTGCCGCCGTAGGGGCGGGTCCCGCCGTGCAGCGCGATCCCGTTGAGGATCGAGCCCATCGCGTGCTCACGGATGCCGAAGTGCAGGGTGCGGCCGTAGAGGTTGCCCTCCCACGTCTTCGTCGTGCGGTTCGGCGGCAGGAAGGACGGTTCGCCCTTCATCGAGGTCAGGTTCGACTCGGCCAGGTCGGCCGAACCGCCCCACAGCTCCGGCAGACCGGCGGCCAGGGCGTTGAGGACCTCACCGGAGGCCTTGCGCGAGGCGATGGACTTGCCGGCCTCGAAGACCGGGAGGGCGTCCTCCCAGCCGGCGGGCAGGGTACGGGTGCGGATGCGGTCGAACAGCTCCGCGCGCTCCCCGGCGTCCTCGCGCCACGCGTCGAACGACGACTGCCACGCCTCGTGGTCGGCCCTGCCGCGCTCACGGGCCTGGCGGGCGAAGGCGATGACCTCGTCGGAGACCTCGAAGTCCTTCTCCGGGTCGAACCCGAGGATCTCCTTGGTCGCCTTGACCTCGGCCTCGCCGAGCGCGGACCCGTGCGACTTGCCGGTGCCCTGCAGGGTCGGCGCCGGGTAGGCGATGACCGTGCGCAGCTGGATGAAGGACGGCTTGCCGGTCTCGGCCTTGGCCGCCTCGATCGCCGCGTGCAGCGCGTGGACGTCCTCGGTGTAGGGGCCCTCGCCGCCGTTGGTCCAGTCGACGGTCTGGACGTGCCAGCCGTAGGACTCGTAGCGCGCGGCGGTGTCCTCGCCCAGGGCGATCGCGGTGTCGTCCTCGATGGAGATGTGGTTCTGGTCGTAGATGACGACCAGGTTGCCCAGCTCCTGGACCCCGGCGATGGCCGAGGCCTCTGAGGTCACGCCCTCCTCGATGTCGCCGTCGGAGGCCAGGACGTAGATGAAGTGGTCGAACGGGCTCGTGCCCGGCGCGGCGTCGGGGTCGAACAGGCCGCGCTCGCGGCGGGCGGCCATGGCCATCCCGACGGCCGAGGACAGGCCCTGGCCCAGCGGGCCGGTGGTCATCTCGACACCGGCGGTGTGGCCGTGCTCGGGGTGCCCGGGGGTCTTCGAACCCCACTTGCGCAGCGCCTTGAGGTCGTCCAGCTCCAGGCCGTACCCGGCCAGGTAGAGCTGGATGTAGAGCGTCAGGCTGGAGTGCCCGCAGGAGAGCACGAACCGGTCGCGCCCGACCCAGTCCGGGTCGGCGGGGTCCTGCCGGAGCAGCTTCTGGAACAGCAGGTAGGCCACCGGCGCGAGGCTCATCGCCGTCCCGGGGTGCCCGTTGCCGGCGCGCTGCACCGCGTCCATGGCCAGGACGCGGACGGTGTCGACCGTCCTGGTGTCGAGGTCGCTCCACTCGAGGGGCTGGCTCACGTGTCTCCTCCCGTGCGAACCAGCTGACCGACCAGCGCCCGGTTGGCGGTGGGGGACCGGCCGTGGTCCGCTCTGTCGTCTTCCGTCGCGTGCCGGGCGGTGCGTCGTGGCCCGGCGACCGAGGCGTGCGTCTGCGGTGGGCTCCCCACGGGAGTCGACTCGTCGGCCGACGGTGTGGGGTGCGTCACCACAGGTCAGCCTACTCGCCGGGGGGTCCGACGCCTCTGGGCAGGGGTGCCCCCTAGGGGGCCGGGCGCCGCAGGGCCGCCGAGGGACCGCTGGGGGACCGCCGGGGGACCGTCGGGGGACCGCCGGAGGACCCGGCGACGTCCCGGCGCGGCCCGCCCGCGGCGAGGTCCGATACGACACTGCGTAGCAGAGGCGTAAGCTCGTGAGCGCCCGTTGCCGCCTCGCCCCGAGGACACTGTGACCGTCGCCGACCCGCGTCTCTCCGACGCCCCTGCGCACTCCCGGACCAGCTTGCTGGGACGGCGCCGCAGCGGGCGCCCCCCGCGCTTCCCCCGGGCCGCCGCCTACGTCGCCCTCACCAAACCCCGCATCGTCGAGCTGCTGCTCATCACGACGATCCCCGTGATGCTCTTCGCGGCCGGGGGTCTGCCCTCGGGCTGGCTCATCCTGACGACCTTCGTCGGGGGTGCGCTGGCCGCGGGCTGCGCGAACACCCTGAACTGCTACTTCGACCGCGACATCGACGCGCTCATGAAGCGCACCGAGAACCGGCCCCTGGTCACCGGGGCCGTCACGCCCCGGCAGGCGCTGGTGTTCGCCACGGTCCTGGGCGTGGCCTCGACGGCCCTGTTCGTCGCGTTCGTCAACGTGCTCTCGGCCGCCCTGGCCGTCGCCGCGATCCTGCTGTACGTCGTGGGGTACACGCTGCTGCTCAAGCGCCGCACGTCGCAGAACATCGTCTGGGGCGGTGTCGCGGGCTGCATGCAGGTCCTCATCGGCTGGACGGCCGTGACGGGGTCGCTGTCGTGGGCGCCGTTCGTGCTGTTCGGCGTCATCTTCCTGTGGACCCCGCCGCACTACTGGCCGCTGTCGGTGCGCTACCGGGAGGACTACGCCAACGCGGGGGTGCCCATGCTCCCGGTCGTGGCCCGGCCCACGACGGTCTCGCGCCAGATCGTGCTCTACACCGTCGCGATGGTGCTGTGCTCGCTGCTGCTGGTGCCGCTGGGCGGGGCCGGTGTCGTCTACGGCGTGGCCGCCCTCGTGCTCGGCGTCGGCTTCCTGGCCCAGACCGTCGGGCTGCACCGCCGCGCCGTCCGCTTCGAGCAGGAGACCGGCGGCCGTGACGCGGGCACCGTGGAGCAGCTGCGCCGGATCTCCCCGATGGGTGTCTTCCACGGCTCGATCACGTACCTGACGCTGCTGTCGGTGGCCGTCGCGGTGGACCCGTTCCTCAAGCTCGCCTGGCCGTTCTGACCGACCGACCCCCCGGGGGTCGCCCCGCCCGTCGGCGTCGACGGGGGCGGGCGGCCACGGGGCGGGCCCTCACCGCCGGTGCGGACCCCCGGCGGGTCCCCGCCGGCCCACCCGCAGCGGGCTCACTCCCAGCGGGCTCACTCCCAGCGGAACCAGCGGGCGCACGCCAGGCTGCACAGCACCGCCCAGGCGGCCAGCACGGCCAGCGGCCCCGCCGCGACGGTCCCCGAGGCCACGGCCTCGCGCAGCGCCGTCCCCAGCGCCGCCGAGGGCAGCAGCGCCGCGGCCGGCCCGAGGGGGGAGGGCAGCACGAGCCCGCCACCGGCCAGCAGCAGCACCCACACGGCGTTGGCCACGGCCAGCGTGCCCTCGGCGCGCACGGTGCCGGCCAGCAGCAGCCCCAGGGCCGTGAAGGCGGCCACGCCCAGCAGCAGCGCCGGGACGGCCGCGAGGGCGCCGACGGTCGGTGACCACCCCAGGGCCACGGCGACCAGGCCCAGCACGACGACCTGGACGACGACGAGGACCAGGACCGCGGCGACCTTGCCGGCCAGCAGCCCCGAGCGCCCCAGCGGCGACGTCGCCAGCAGGCGCAGCACGCCGTTGCGGCGGTCGAAGCCGGTGGCGATGGCCTGCCCGGTGAAGGCGGTGGAGACCACGGCCAGGGCGGTGACGCCCCCCAGGGCCAGCGCCGGCCGCGGGCCCGCACCCAGGTCCAGGGAGGCCACGCGGGTCACCCCGACGAGGACCAGGACCGGCAGGAGGAGGGTCAGCAGCAGCTGCTCGCCGTTGCGCAGCGCGACCGCGGCCTCGAAGCCGGCCTGGCGCAGGAGGCGGCGCGCGAACGGCGTCGCGGTGCCGGCGGGGGTGAAGTCGAGTCGTCCGGTGGCGGTGCTCACCGCAGGGTCCTCCCGGTCAGGTCGAGGAACACGTCCTCCAGGGTGCGCCGGACGGGGCCGACGCCCTCGGCCAGCACGTCGTGCGAGGCGCACCAGTTGGTGACCGTCGCCACGACGCGGGGGTCGACGTCGACGCCGGTGACGACGTACCGGCCCGCGTCGAGCTCGCTGACCTCGGCGCCGACGGGCAGCGCCCGGGCCAGCGAGTCGGTCGGCAGGCCGGGGCGGGAGCGGAAGCTCAGCGAGGCCGGCCCGCGGGTCAGCTCCTCGGGGGAGCCGGTCGCGACGACCCTGCCGTGGTCGACGACGACGACGTCGTCGGCCAGGCGCTCGGCCTCCTCCATGAGGTGGGTGGTCAGGACGACGGCGACCCCGGCGTCGCGCACCTCGCGCACGACGTCCCACACGGCCAGCCGGGCCTGCGGGTCCAGGCCGGCGCTGGGCTCGTCGAGGAAGACCAGCTCGGGGCGCCCCACGAGGGCGCAGGCCATCGCCAGCCGCTGCCGCTGGCCCCCCGACAGCCGGCGCACCCGGGTGCGGGCGAAGGAGCCCAGGCCCAGCCGCTCGGACAGGGCGCCCAGGTCCAGGGGGTGGGTGTGCAGGGAGGCGACGTGCCGCAGCGCCTCCAGGGCCCCGACGCCGGTGGGCAGGCCGCCGTCCTGCAGCATGACGCCCACCCGGGGGCGCAGCCGGGCGGCGTCGGCGACGGGGTCCAGGCCCAGGACGCGAACGGTGCCGGAGTCGGCGCGGTGCAGGCCCTCGCAGATCCCCACCGTGGTGGTCTTGCCGGCGCCGTTGGGGCCCAGCAGGGCGGTGACGCGGCCGCGGGCGGCGCGGAAGGAGAGGCCGTCGAGGACGGCGGGCCCGCCGCGGTAGGCCTTGCGCAGGTCGCGGACCTCGACCGCGGCGTCCGGGGGGGCGTCCTTGGTCGTCGCGGGTGAGGGGGAACCGAGCGCCACGAGGCAGCAGTCTACGAGCCGCGGTAGTAGCGGCCCGACCGCGCCGGGGCCGGGTGTGGCCCGCGTCCGGCAATTAGGTAACATGGGTGTTGTGGAAATGGTGAGGACGACCTTACCCGCGGGCCGCGCGCCCGCGGGGACGGGTGCCGTGGCGGGGGTGAGCACCGAGGAGGCCCGCACGCGGACCCGCGTGCGCACGACCGTCGCCGAGCTGGGTCCCGTCACCGCCGCCCGCATCGCCGAGCTGCTGGGCCTGACCGGCGCCGCCGTCCGGCGCCACCTCGAGGCCATGGTCGCCGAGGGCGTCGTGGAGGCGCGCGAACCGCGCCCGGAGGCCCGTCGCGGCCGGGGCCGGCCCGCCAAGGAGTACGTCATCGGCTCCGCCGGGCACGACGACCTGCCCTCGGGGTACGACGACCTGGCCCTGGGGGCCCTGCGCTACCTGGCCGACGCGCTCGGCCCGCAGGCCGTCACCGACTTCGCCCGCCGGCGCTTCGCCGCCCTGGAGGAGTCCCTGGCCGGCCTCGACGGGCCGCTGCCCGAGCGGGTCGAGGCCCTCGTGCGGGCCCTGGCCGACCAGGGGTACTCGGCCAGCTCCCGGCCCGTCGCGCAGGGAACACCCGCCGAGGGAACCCAGTTGTGCCAGGGGCACTGCCCGGTGCAGAAGGTGGCCGAGGCGTTCCCGCAGCTGTGCGAGGCCGAGCGCCGCACCTTCGAGACCGTCCTGGGCACGCGGGTGCAACGCCTGGCGACCCTCGCCCACGGGGACCACGTCTGCACGACGTTCATCCCGCTCGACACGCTCCACCAACCCGGACCACCGCACGACCCGGCGCACCAGAGCCAGCACCAGACCCAGCACCAGAGCCAGCACGCCACGGAAGGACGACGACTGTGACCGACACCGTCTCCGAGAACACCACCACCGCGGGTCCGCCCGAACTGGAGGGGCTCGGCAAGTACCAGTACGGGTGGGCGGACTCCGACACCGCCGGCGCGTCGGCCCGTCGCGGCCTGTCCGAGGACGTCGTGCGCGACATCTCGGCCAAGAAGGGCGAGCCGGAGTGGATGCTCGCGCTGCGGCTGAAGGCCCTGCGCCTGTTCGGCCGCAAGCCCATGCCGGACTGGGGCTCGGACCTGTCGGGCATCGACTTCGACAACATCAAGTACTTCGTGCGGTCCACGGAGAAGCAGGCGACCAGCTGGGACGAGCTGCCCGAGGACATCAAGAACACCTACGACCGCCTGGGCATCCCCGAGGCCGAGAAGCAGCGGCTCATCGCCGGTGTCGCGGCCCAGTACGAGTCCGAGGTCGTCTACCACCAGATCCGCGAGGACCTGGAGGAGAAGGGTGTCATCTTCGTCGACACCGACACCGGCCTGCGCGAGCACGAGGAGCTCTTCAAGGAGTACTTCGGCACGGTCATCCCCGTCGGGGACAACAAGTTCGCCTCGCTGAACACCGCCGTGTGGTCGGGCGGGTCGTTCATCTACGTGCCCAAGGGCGTCCACGTCGACATCCCGCTGCAGGCCTACTTCCGGATCAACACCGAGAACATGGGCCAGTTCGAGCGGACCCTGATCATCGCCGACGAGGGCTCCTACGTGCACTACGTCGAGGGCTGCACGGCGCCGATCTACCAGTCCGACTCGCTGCACTCCGCGGTCGTCGAGATCGTCGTGAAGAAGAACGCCCGCGTGCGGTACACGACCATCCAGAACTGGTCGAACAACGTCTACAACCTGGTCACCAAGCGCGCCACGGCCGCCGAGGGCGCGACCATGGAGTGGATCGACGGCAACATCGGGTCCAAGGTCACGATGAAGTACCCGGCCGTCTACCTCATGGGTGAGCACGCCAAGGGCGAGACGCTGTCCATCGCCATGGCCGGCGAGGGCCAGCACCAGGACGCCGGCGCCAAGATGGTCCACGCCGCCCCGCACACCGCCAGCTCCATCGTGTCCAAGTCGATCGCCCGCGGCGGGGGTCGCACGTCCTACCGCGGCCTCATCCAGGTCCTGGAGGGCGCGCACCACTCGGCCTCCACGGTGCGCTGCGACGCGCTCCTGGTCGACACCATCTCCCGCTCGGACACCTACCCCTACAACGACATCCGCGAGGACGACGTCGTCATGGGGCACGAGGCCACCGTCTCGAAGGTGTCCGACGACCAGCTCTTCTACCTCATGAGCCGCGGCCTGGCCGAGGACGAGGCCATGGCGATGATCGTGCGCGGGTTCATCGAGCCCGTCGCCCGCGAGCTGCCCATGGAGTACGCGCTGGAACTGAACCGCCTGATCGAGCTGCAGATGGAAGGGGCCGTCGGCTGATGACCCTCGTGAACGAAGAGCCCGCCACCTCCGCGCCCGGCACCCGCTCGGGCACCGCGGACACCTCCGGGGCCCACACCCATGGCGGCCCGGTGGTCCCCGAGGCCTCCCGCGCCGCCCGCGCGACGAGCTTCGACGTGGCCGACTTCCCCCTGCCCACGGGCCGGGAGGAGGAGTGGAAGTTCTCCCCGCTGCGCGAGCTCGCGCCCGTGTTCGGGACCGAGGGCCCGGCGCGCTCGGCGGCGGTCGAGGTCAGCGCCCCCGAGGGCGTGCAGCACACCTCCGGCACGCTCACCGAGGTCGGCGCCGGCACGGCGTTCGTCCCCGGCGACCGCGCCGCCGCGGCCGGCTGGGCGTCCACCGACGTCGCGCACCGCGTGCTCGTCCCGGCCGAGGTCGAGCTGACCGCACCGGTCCTGGTGACCGTGCGCGGCGAGGCCGGCGCCACCACCTCCGGGCACCTGGTCGTCGAGACCGGCCACCACGCCAAGGCCCTGGTCGTGCTGTCCCACCTCGGCAGCGGCGCCCACCGCGGCAACGTCGAGGTCCGCGCCGGCGACGGCTCCGACCTGACCGTGGTGAGCCTGCAGGAGTGGGACGCCGACGCGCTGCACGTGGGTCAGCACGACGTGCGGGTCGGCCGCGACGCGCGGGTGCGGCACATCGTCGTCACCCTCGGCGGCAAGGCCGTGCGCGTCTCGGCGAACATCTCCTACGCCGCCCCCGGCGGGGACGCCACCGCGCTCGGCGTGTACTTCGCCGGGTCCGGCCAGCACTCCGAGCACCGCCAGTTCGTCGACCACACGGCCGTGAACTGCAAGAGCTACGTCGAGTACAAGGGCGCCCTGCAGGGGGAGTCCGCGCACGCCGTCTGGATCGGCGACGTCCTCATCCGCGCCAGCGCCGAGGGCACCGAGACGTACGAGCTGAACCGCAACCTCGTCCTGACCGACGGCGCCCGCGCCGACTCGGTGCCGAACCTGGAGATCGAGACCGGCGAGATCGTCGGCGCCGGTCACGCCAGCGCCACGGGCCGCTTCGACGACGAGCAGCTGTTCTACCTGCAGTCGCGCGGCATCAGCGAGGAGGAGGCCCGCCGCCTGGTCGTGCGCGGGTTCTTCGCCTCCATCGTCGACAGGATCGGGATCGAGGAGATCTCGTCGCGACTCATGACCACGATCGAGGCCCGGCTGTCCGCCGACACCGAGCCCGCCCCGCAGAACGCCGAGGAGAACTGAATGTCCACCCTGGAGATCCGCGACCTGCACGTGACGGTCGACGAGGCGGACGGTTCCGTCAAGGAGATCCTGCGCGGGGTCGACCTCACCATCGCCTCCGGCGAGGTCCACGCCGTCATGGGGCCCAACGGCTCCGGCAAGTCGACCCTGGCGTACTCGATCGCCGGGCACCCCAAGTACACCGTCACCGGCGGCACCGTCACCCTCGACGGTGAGGACGTCCTGGCGATGAGCGTCGACGAGCGCGCCCGCGCCGGGCTCTTCCTGGCCATGCAGTACCCCGTCGAGGTCCCCGGCGTCACGGTGTCGAACTTCCTGCGGACCGCCAAGACCGCCATCGACGGCGAGGCGCCGAAGCTGCGCACGTGGGTCAAGGACGTCAAGCAGGCGATGGACGACCTGAAGATGGACGCCTCCTTCGCCGAGCGCAACGTCAACGAGCACTTCTCCGGCGGGGAGAAGAAGCGCCACGAGATCCTGCAGATGGAACTGCTCAAGCCGAAGTTCGCCGTCCTCGACGAGACCGACTCCGGCCTCGACGTCGACGCCCTCAAGATCGTCTCCGAGGGCGTGAACCGGTCCCTGGCGCAGGCCGGCCCCGGCGTGCTGCTCATCACGCACTACACGCGGATCCTGCGCTACATCAAGCCGCAGTTCGTGCACGTGTTCGTGAACGGCAAAATCGCCGAGCAGGGCGGCCCCGAGCTGGCCGATTCCCTCGAGGAGACCGGTTACGACCGGTTCCTCAGCCCCGCCTGACCCCACGAACCACCCGAGGAACGGAGGAACGACCGTGAGCGAGACCACCGCGGCGAGCGGTCCGACCCCGGCGGCGCTGGCCGACGTCGAGGAGGCCCTCAAGGACGTCATGGACCCCGAGCTGGGGATCAACGTCGTCGACCTGGGCCTGATCTACGGCCTCAGCGTCTCCGACGACAACGTCGCCACCATCGACATGACGCTGACCAGCGCGGCCTGCCCGCTGACCGACGTCATCGAGGACCAGGCCGCCCAGGCCCTGAGCGACGTCGTGGCCGACCACCGCATCAACTGGGTGTGGATGCCGCCGTGGGGCCCGGAGAAGATCACCGACGACGGGCGCGAGCAGTTGCGCGCGCTCGGCTTCAACGTCTGACCAGCACCACCTCGGACCCCCCGGAACTCGTTCCGGGGGGTCCGCTGCCGTGCGCCCTAGACTGGGCGCGAACCCCGTCCCGTGCCTGAAGTGAGAGCTGCCCCGTGATCGTCGCCACCGACATCGAACTGCGAGCAGGAGCGCGCCTGCTGATGGAGGGGGTGAACTTCCGGGTCGCCGCCGGGGACCGCATCGGTCTCGTGGGCCGCAACGGCGCCGGCAAGACGACGCTCACGAAGGTCCTCGCCGGTGAGGGGCAGCCCGCCGCGGGCACGGTGACGCGCTCGGGGGAGATCGGCTACCTGCCGCAGGACCCCCGCGCCGGGGACCCCGAGATGCTCGCGCGGGACCGCATCCTGGCCGCCCGCGGCCTGGACGACGTCATCACCCGGCTGCGCAAGGCCGAGGTCGACATGGCCAGCGACGACCCGAAGGTCCGCGACCGGGCCATGGACCGCTACACCAAGCTCGACGCGCGCTTCGTCGCCCTCGGCGGGTACACCGCCGAGAGCGAGGCGGCCCGCATCTGCTCCAACCTCAACCTGCCCGACCGCATCCTGGACCAGCAGCTCAAGACGCTGTCGGGCGGTCAGCGCCGGCGCGTGGAGCTGGCCCGCATCCTGTTCTCGGCCAGCGAGACGCTGCTGCTGGACGAGCCGACCAACCACCTCGACGCGGACTCGATCACGTGGCTGCGCGAGCACCTGCGCAACTACGCCGGCGGGCTCATCGTCATCAGCCACGACGTCGAGCTGCTCGAGGTCGTCGTCAACCGCGTCTTCCACCTCGACGCCAACCGCGCCACGATCGACGTCTACAACGTCGGGTGGAAGAACTACCTCAAGCAGCGCGAGACCGACGAGAAGCGCCGCGTGCGCGAGCGCACCAACGCCGAGAAGAAGGCCGGCACGCTGCTGGCGCAGGCGGCGAAGATGGGCGCCAAGGCCACCAAGGCCGTGGCCGCGCAGAACATGGCCAAGCGCGCCGAGCGGCTGCTGGGCGACCTGGAGGAGGTCCGGGTCCAGGACAAGGTCGCCAAGCTGCGCTTCCCCAAGCCGGCGCCGTGCGGCAAGACCCCGCTGATGGCCGAGGGGCTGAGCAAGTCCTACGGCTCCCTGGAGATCTTCACCTCGGTCGACTTGGCCATCGACCGGGGCAGCCGCGTCGTCATCCTGGGGCTCAACGGCGCGGGCAAGACGACGTTGCTGCGCATGCTCGGCGGGGTCGAGGACCCCGACACCGGGCAGATCGTCGCCGGGCACGGGCTGAAGGTGGGCTACTACGCCCAGGAGCACGAGACCCTCGACCACGACCGCACGGTCCTGGAGAACATGCGCTCGGCGTCCCCGGACCTCGACGACACCCGGGTGCGGACCGTGCTGGGCTCGTTCCTGTTCTCCGGCGACGACGTGGACAAGCCGGCCGGGGTGCTCTCGGGCGGGGAGAAGACGCGGCTGGCGCTGGCCACGCTCGTCGTCTCCAGCGCCAACGTGCTGCTGCTGGACGAGCCCACGAACAACCTCGACCCCGCCTCCCGCGCGGAGATCCTCGACGCCCTGAAGCACTACGAGGGGGCCGTCGTCCTCGTCACCCACGACGAGGGGGCCGTGGAGGCCCTCGGCCCCGAGCGCGTCGTGCTGCTGCCCGACGGCGTCGAGGACCTGTGGAACCAGGGGTACGCCGAGCTGGTCTCCCTCGCCTGAGGCGCCCGCACCGACCCACCGGAGATCACCGACGGCGCAGCCGCCGGGGCGTTCGAGTAGCCAGGACGCCCCGGAGTGGTGACCATGGTGAGGGTCTGAGTCTGCGGCGACGGTGGAGGAGGTCGGGGTGACCGACACGATCAAGCGCGGGACCCGGTTGAGCGGGTCCGAGCGGGAGCAGCTCGCCGACGAGCTGTCCAAGGGGTACGCCGAGGGCAAGAGCATCCGCGCCCTGGCCGAGGAGACGGGACGGTCCTACGGGTTCGTGCACCGCCTGCTCAGCGAGAACGACGTGACGCTGCGCAGCCGCGGCGGCGCCACGCGAGGGCGTTCCCGCCAGGCCTGAGGGCCCGGCACCGGGGGACCGGCCGCCCGCTCACAGCGAGCGGTCGGTGCCCCCGTCCACCGTGAGCGAGGCGCCGGTGATGTAGCTGGCGGCGGGGGACAGCAGGAACACCGCCGCCCGGGCGAACTCGTCGGGCAGGCCCGCGCGGCGCAGCGGGATGCCCTCGAGCAGCTCGGGGGCCAGGTCGTCGGAGTCCTCGAACTCCAGCGGCGAGCTGGAGTCGACGTGCCCGGCGAGCAGGTTGTTGATGCGCACGCCCCGCGGGCCCAGCTCGTCGGCCAGGGCCTTGGCCGCCATCGCCAGCCCCGGGCGCAGGCCGTTGGCCACCCCGGCGTCCATGACCGGCGTGCGCACGGTGCTGGACAGCAGCATCACCATCGAGGCGCCCTCGCCGGTGGCGGCCTTGCCGACCGAGCGGGCCAGCCGCAGCGGCCCCAGCAGGCTGGACTCGAACGCCTCGCGCCAGGTGCCGTCCGCGGCCTCCAGGACCGTGGAGGTCGGGGCGGTGCCGCAGGAGATGACGGCCCCGTCCAGCCGTCCGAAGCGGGCGTTGGCGGCCGCGACGAGCCGGGTCTCGGTGCCGGGGTCGGAGATGTCGCCGGGGACCAGCAGGATGCGCGACGGGTCGCCGATGCCGGGGGCGACGGCGGCCAGCTCCTCCTCGTCGGAGGCGTGCAGGACGAGCAGGGACCGCTCGTCGGCCAGGAGCCTGGCGCACTCCAGGCCCAGACCGGTGGACGCACCGGAGACGATGTACACGCGGTCGCTGAGGCCCAAGTCCATGGGCCCATTGTTGCGCAGAGTGGCCGATGAGACACACAGCATGATCAGATACCCCCGAACGGGCGATCCTGGCGGGCCGGAGCAGGCCCGGAGCGGGCCCGGAGCGCCGGTCAGCGACCGTGCGCGGCGTCCAGCTCGGCGTCCTCGGCGGCCTCGTCGACCCCCTCCCGGCGCCGCCGGCGCGCCGGGAGCCCCCGCGGGGCCCGCGCGCCCGGCGCCGGCTCGCCGCCCACCGCGTCCCCCGGGCCGGTGCCGACGGTGGTGCCGCCCGTGCCGACCGCGGCCTCGGCGCGCGCCGCCAGCTCGCGGCGCCCGGCCACGCCCCACACGACCAGGGCCGTCAAGGCGAAGCCGAACCACTGGACGGTGTAGGCCAGGTGCGGGCCCTCGTCCACCGCGGGCCGCGCGGCCGGGGCGGGGACGTCGACGGGGGAGGGGTCCTCGGCGGCCAGTACCGCGTAGCCGCCCAGCAGCACCGGCGCGCCGGTGGCCGGGGACCCCTCGGCGACGGCCCGGGCGACGGCGTCGGCGGCGATGGAGGCCACCTGCCCCGTCGGCACCCGCCCGCGCTTGTCGTCCTCCCACTGCCGCAGCCGCGCCGTGACGCTCACCTGCCCCGCCGGGGGGGCCGGGACGGCGTCGGGCGCGCTGGAGTCGTCACCGGCGGGCAGCCAGCCGCGGTCGACGACCAGGGCCGTGCCGTCGGCCAGCACGAACGGCACGAGGACCTCGTAGCCGAACTCGTCCCCGCGCGGGCGGTTGCGGACGAGGACGGTGGCCTCGGGGGCGTAGCGGCCCGTGACCCGCACGGGCGTCCACACCCGCTCCGCGGGCACCTGCCGCCCGGCCGGCAGCACGGAGCCGACGTCGACGGGGGCGTCGTCGTAGTTCTGGACCAGGGGGGCGTTGGCGGCGAGCCGCTCGGCGCGGCGGTGCCACTGCCAGCGGCCCAGGACGCAGCACACCAGGGCGATGAGCACCGCCACGGCCAGCCCGCGCAGCCACCTCGGCTCGCGCAGCAGCCGGAGGACGTTCACGGGCGCAACTGTGCCACCTCGACGACCTCGCGCAGGAAACCCCTGGCCCCCAGGAACTGCGAGAGGTGCTCGCGGTGCTCGGCGCACGCCAGCCACGTCTTGCGCCGCTCGGGGGTGTGCAGGCTGGGGTTGTTCCACAGCAGCCCGAAGTCGGCCGGGTGGGTGCACCCGCGGGCGCTGCAGACGAGGTCGGAGGGTGGTTCGTGGGCGGAGGCGTCCGCCGTGAGAAGCGGACGAGCGGACGTTCCCCGGGACTCCACGCGAGGTTCCACGGCCTCAGCATGACACCGGACCGACGGCTGTCCAAGCCGTGAACGGCGGGTGTCGCGCAGGTGCACGCCGCAGCGACGCGGCGTCAGCGGTCGTCGCGGGGGGAGTGGATGCCGGTGATCCTGGCCTCCAGGGCGGGCAGCTGCTGCGGGGGCTGCGGCTGCGGGGGCGTGACGTCGAAGGACTCCGGCCGCCCGACGCGCGACTCCCGCCCCGCGTTGGCGAGCACGACGGCGACGTAGGGCAGGAAGACGGCCCCGGCGACGAACAGCCACCGCGTCCAGTGGTCGATGAAGGCGAAGCAGACGACGCACAGGGTGCGGATCACCATCGAGATGACGTACTTGCGGTACCGCACGCTGATGTCGTCGGTGTGGGAGGTCGGCGCGGCGGTGATCCGGTACGTCTCGTCCGGGTGGTGGTCGCGCTCGTGGGTGTGCTTGTGGTCGCGCTCGTGGGAGTGCTTCTGGTCGTGCACGGTCCCCACGGTAAGCCTGCCCACCGACACGCGCCCCCGATGCGTTAGCTTCTGGGGCCGTGACGTCCACCACCTCCGACCGAACCCCCCGCAGCGTCCTGGTGACCGGCGGCAACCGCGGCATCGGCCTGGCCGTGGCCCGCGCCTTCGCGCAGGCCGGCGACCGGGTCGCGGTGACCCACCGCTCCGGGGAGGCGCCCGAGGGGCTGTTCGGCGTCCGGGCCGACGTGACCGACCCGGCCTCCCTCGACGCGGCCTTCGCGGCCGTGGAGGCCGAGCAGGGGCCCGTGCAGGTGCTCGTGGCCAACGCCGGCACCACCCGCGACCAGCTGCTCATGCGGATGACCGACGAGGAGTTCGACTCCGTCCTGGACGCCAACCTCGCCGGTGCCTGGCGGGTGGCGCGCCGCGCGGTGCGCGGCATGGTGCGCGCCAAGCACGGCCGCATCATCTTCACGTCCTCGGTCGTGGGCCTGTACGGCTCGCCCGGGCAGACGAACTACGCCGCCTCGAAGTCGGGGATGATCGGCCTGGCCCGCTCCATCGCCCGCGAGCTCGGTTCGCGGGGGATCACCGCCAACGTCATCGCCCCGGGCTTCATCGACACCGACATGACGCGCGAGCTGCCCGAGGCCACCCAGGCCGACTACCGCGCCCGCATCCCCGCGGGCCGCTTCGGCGACGTCGCCGACGTCGCCGCCGCCGCGCTGTTCCTGGCCGACGCCGGGTACGTCAACGGCGCCGTGCTGCCCGTGGACGGCGGCCTGGGCATGGGGCACTGATGAGCTCGCCCTCGGGGGGCCGCAAGCTGGCCGTGCTGGGAGCGCTCATGATCGCCTTCATCGCGGCCCTGGCGCTGCTGTCGACCTGGGCGCTCAACCGCGGCTGAGCGCCCCGCCCAGCGCGGCGTCGGCCAGGTCGGCGTCCTCGACGTCCTCGCGCGTGATGCCCAGCAGCGGCAGCACGGCGTCGAGGTAGGGGACGTTGACGGCGGCGTCGGCCTGCTCGCGCACCACGGGCTTGGCGTTGAAGGCGATGCCCAGCCCCGCCGCGCCGATCATGTCCAGGTCGTTGGCGCCGTCGCCGATGGCCACGGTGCGGTGCAGCGGCAGCCCCTCGGCGGCGGCGAACTCCCGCAGCGCCGTCGCCTTGGCGGCCCGGTCCACCACCGGCCCCAGGACGCGGCCGGTGAAGCGCCCGTGCACGACCTGCAGCCGGTTGGCCCGCACGTGCGCGATGCCCAGCTCGGCCGCCAGCGGGCCCACGACCTCCAGGAAGCCCCCCGACACCAGGGCCAGGGTGAACCCGAGCCGGTGCAGCGTGCGGCACAGCGTCCGGGCGCCGGGGGTCAGCTCCACGGCCTCGCGCACGGCCTGCACCACGCCGACGTCCAGGCCCTCCAGGCAGGCGACGCGCTCGCGCAGCGAGGCGGCGAAGTCGATCTCCCCGCGCATGGCGCGCTCGGTGACGGCGGCGACCTCGGCCTCGCGGCCGGCGTGGGCGGCCAGCAGCTCGATGACCTCCTGCCGGATGAGGGTGGAGTCGACGTCCATGACGACCAGCCGGCGGCCCATCCGGGCCAGGCCGGCGGGGGAGACCGCGGCGTCCAGGCCGTGGCGGCCGGCCTCGACGGCCAGGGTGCGGCGCAACCGCAGGACGTCGTCGGCGCTGCCGCGGGTGGACACGTCCAGCTCGACGCTGGTGACCGGCTCGGCCGACATCCGCCGGATGCGGTCCACGTTGGCCCCGGCCTCGGCCAGCACGGCGGTGACGCGGGCCACCGCCGCCGGCAGCAGGGGCGCGCCCAGCAGCGTCACGTGCAGCCGGCGGGGCCGGTCGGTGGCCGGCGGCTGTGGCGTGCTGCACGCGATCCGCAACCCCTGCAGCTCCAGGCCCGCCACGGTCGCGCGCACGGCGTCCCCGGCCGTGGTCAGGACCGACAGCGTCAGGACGCCCCCGGCGACGACCTGCTCGACGTCCAGGACGTGCGCACCGGTCCCGTCGAGCGCGCTGAACAGCGCCGAGGTGACCCCGGGGCGGTCCGGCCCGGTGACGGTGACCAGCACCCGTTCCTCGGACCGCTCGGTGGGCGGGGCGTCGGGGAGGTCGCGGGCGTCGTTCAGCACGCCCGCGACCCTACCGGGACGGCCGCGGGACCCCGGCGCGGATCAGGCGTTCTTGCCGTCGCGCCAGGCCACCAGTTCCTCCAGGACGCCCAGGTCGTAGTCGGGCCCGTTGACGCCGATGGTGAACAACCGGGCCCCGGCCGCGTGCAGCGCCTCGGCCTGCTCGGTGTTCTCCACCCCCACCGACAGCTCGATCTCGCCCGGGTCGCGGCCGATCTCGGCGCACCGCTCGGCCAGGACGCCGACCTTGCGGGTGAAGGTCTCCACGTCGGAGAAGGAGTGCCAGATGTCGGCGTGCCGGGCCACGATCCGCAGCGTCTTCTGCTCCCCGCCACCACCGATGAGGACGGGGACCTTCCGCGTCGGCGCGGGGTTGAGCTTGCCCAGCCGGGCCTCGATGCGCGGCAGGTCCTCGCGCAACTTGTCCAGCCGGCCCCCCGCGGTGCCGAACTCGTAGCCGTACTCGTCGTAGTCCTTCTCGAACCACCCCGACCCGATCCCCAGGACCAGCCGGCCGGTGCCGGTGTCGTGGGCCGAGACGTGGTCGACGGTGCGGGCCATGTCGGCCAGCAGCTCGGGGTTGCGGTAGCTGTTGCAGGACACCAGGGCGCCGATCTCGATGCGGCGGGTGGCCTCGGCCCACGCCGCGAGCATCGTCCAGCACTCGAAGTGCAGGCCGTCGGGGTCGCCGTACAGCGGGTAGAAGTGGTCCCAGTTGAAGGCGATGTCCGCGCCGATCTCCTCGGCGCGCGCCGCGGCGGCGCGGATCGCGGGGTACTGCGCGTGCTGGGGCTGCAGTTGGACGCCGATGCGCACCGGACGGTCCTGGGTGGTGGTGCTCACGAGATGGTCTGTCCCTTCCCGACGACGGTGATGCCCGAGGGGGTGACGTGGAAACCCCGGGCGCGGTCCTCCTCGGCGTCCACCCCGATGCGGGCGTCGTCGGGGACGGTGACGAACTTGTCGACGATGGCGCGCTGGACCACGGCGTGCCGGCCGACCTTCACGCCGTCCATGAGGACGGACTCGGACACGTGGGCCCAGGAGTCCAGGCGCACGTTGGGGGAGACGATGGACTTCTCCACCAGCGCACCGGAGACGACGGTGCCCTGGCTGATGATGGAGTTCACGGCGTGCCCGTAGGTGCCCTGCCAGCCGTGGACGAACTTCGCCGGCGGGTAGTAGTCCTGCGCGGCGATGATGGGCCACTCGTAGTTGTAGAGGTTGAACACCGGGAGGACCGAGATGAGGTCCATCTGCGCCTCGAAGTAGGCGTCCAGTGTCCCCACGTCGCGCCAGTACGCCCGGTCGCGGTCGGTGGCCCCGGGGACCTCGTTGTCCTTGAAGTCGTACACCGAGGCCAGGCCCCGCTCGACGAAGCCGGGGACGATGTCCCCGCCCATGTCGTGCTTGGAGTCCTCCTGCTCGGCGTCGCGGGTGACGGCGTCGACGAGGGCGTCGGCGTCGAAGACGTAGTTGCCCATCGAGGCCAGCACCTCGTGCGGGGAGTCGGCCAGCCCGCGGGGGTCCTTGGGCTTCTCCAGGAACTCCGCGATCCGGTTCGAGCCCGGTTCGGTCTGGATGACGCCGAACTGGTCGGCCAGGGTGATGGGCTGGCGGATCGCCGCGACCGTGCACGGGGACCCCGACGCGACGTGCGCGTCGACCATCTGGGAGAAGTCCATCCGGTAGACGTGGTCGGCACCGACCACGACGACGATGTCGGGGCGCTCGTCGCTGATGAGGTTCAGGGACTGGTAGATGGCGTCGGCCGAGCCGGCGTACCAGCGCTGGCCGACGCGCTGCTGGGCCGGCACGGAGGCGATGTAGGAGCCGAACAGGTTCGACATCCGCCAGTTCTGCGAGAGGTGCCGGTCCAGGGAGTGCGACTTGTACTGCGTCAGGACGACGATCTTGCGGTAGGCGGCGTTCACCAGGTTCGACAGCGCGAAGTCGATGAGCCGGTAGGTGCCCCCGAAGGGCACCGCGGGTTTGGCCCGGTCGGCGGTGAGTGGCATGAGCCGTTTGCCCTCCCCACCGGCGAGGACGATCGCGAGGACGTTCGGAGTGGCCACGAGGGGCACACTAGGCCCCGGCACCCCCGGGTGCCCATCAGGTGGGGCCCTGCGGGTCCCGCGAGTCCCGCCAGACGTCCAGTCCTTCAAGTGTCCTGCGAGTCCCCGGGTTGCCGGGAGGGGAGTGCCATGCGCGTCGACCTGCTCACCAAGGAGTACCCGCCGGAGATCTACGGCGGAGCCGGGGTCCACGTCGCCGAGCTCGTCAAGGCCCTGCGGGCCCTGGACGACGGTCCCGAGGTCGCCGTCCGCGCCTTCGGCGCCCCGCGCGACGAACCCGGCGCGACCGGCTACCCCGACCTGCCCGAGCTGGCCCGCGCCAACGCGGCCCTGCGCACGCTGGGGGTGGACCTGACCATCGCCGCCGACACCGCCGGTGCCGACCTGGTCCACTCCCACACCTGGTACGCCAACCTCGCCGGGCACCTGGCCGCCCTGCTGCACGGCGTCCCGCACGTCGTCACCGCCCACAGCCTCGAACCGCTGCGGCCGTGGAAGGCCGAGCAGCTCGGCGGCGGCTACCGCCTGTCGTCCTGGGCCGAGCGGACGGCGTTCGAGTCCGCCGCGGCCGTCGTCGCCGTCAGCGCCGGGATGCGCGCCGACATCCTGCGCTGCTACCCGGGGCTGGACCCCGAGCGCGTCCACGTCGTCCACAACGGCATCGACGCCGACGAGTGGACGCCCGTGCCGGGCCGGGACCTGGTGCGCGCCAACGGGGTCGACCCGGACCGCCCCTCGGTCGTCTTCGTCGGGCGCATCACCCGGCAGAAGGGGCTGCCGCACCTGCTGCGCGCCGCGGCGCAGCTGCCGCCGGAGGTCCAGCTCGTCCTGTGCGCCGGGGCCCCCGACACCCCCGAGATCGCCGCCGAGGTCGCCGGGCTCGTCGAGGAGCTGCAGCGCACCCGCAACGGCGTCGTCTGGCTGCAGCGGCACCTCTCGCGCGCCGAGCTGCTCGAGCACCTGTCCCAGGCCACGGTGTTCGTCTGCCCCTCGGTCTACGAACCCCTGGGCATCGTCAACCTCGAGGCCATGGCCTGCGGCGCGGCCGTCGTCGGCACGGCCACCGGCGGCATCCCCGAGGTCGTCGACGACGGCGTCACCGGCTGGCTGGTGCCCATCGAGCAGGTCACCGACGGCACCGGGGCCCCCGTCGACCCCGACCGCTTCGTCGCCGACCTGGCCGCCACCCTCACCGAGGCCGTCTCCGACCCCGACCGGGCCCGCGCGTTCGGCGCCGCCGGCCGCACCCGCGCCGTCGAGCGCTTCTCCTGGGACGCCATCGCCGCCCGCACCGTGGAGGTCTACCGCTCGGTCCGGTGAACCCGGTGCCCCGGCCGGGGCGGGGTCAGCGCCCCGGTCAGCGCCCCGGTCGCGGCGTCGCGGCCGGGGCGCCGTCCGCCCCCTCCGTCGCGGCGGCCGGCGCGGCCCCCACGAGCACCGAGCACACCGCCGCGAGCGCGCACAGCCCCCCGGCGACCCAGAACGCCGTCCGGTAGTCGCCGGTGTGGTCGCGCACGGCCCCGGCCGCGAACGCCATGACCGCCGCGCCCACCTGGTGCGAGGCGAACACCCACCCGAACACCACGGGCCCGGCCAGGCCGAAGTGCCGGCGGGCCAGCACCACGGTCGGGGGGACGGTCGCGATCCAGTCCAGGCCGTAGAACACCACGAACACCCACGTGCCCGGCTCGACGCCGGGGGACAGCAGCCCCGGCAGCGCCAGCAGCGACAGCCCGCGCAGCGCGTAGTACGCCAGCAGCAGCAGGCGCGGGTCCACGCGGTCGGTCAGCCAGCCCGAGGCGACCGTGCCGACCACGTCGAACACCCCGACCAGCGCCAGCAGCGAGGCGGCCGTCGTCGCGGGCATCCCGTGGTCGTGGGCGGCGGCCACGAAGTGGGTGCCCACCAGCCCGTTCGTCGAGGCGCCGCAGACGGCGAACCCGGCGGCCAGGAACCAGAACGCGCGGTGGCGCACCGCCAGCCGCAACCCCGCCAGCGCCCCGGCGGCCCGGCCCGGCTCCGCCACCGGCCCGCTCGCGCCGTAGGGCGCGACCCCGCGGTCGGCGGGGTGCTCGTGCAGGGCCGCCAGCACCAGCGGCACCACGGCCAGGGCCACGGCGGCGATGACCAGGCACGGGGTGCGCCAGCCGTGGTCGTGGGCCAGGTTCGCCACCAGCGGCAGGAAGACCAGCTGACCGGCCGAGGCCGCCGCGGCCAGCACCCCGGTCACCAGCCCGCGGCGCGCGGCGAACCACCGGCCCACCACGGTCGCCGCCAGCGACATCGCCATCGACCCCGTGCCGGTCCCCACCAGGACGCCCCACGTCGCGACCAGCTGCCAGCGCTCCTGCACGAAGGCCGACCCGGCCGACCCGGCGGCCACCAGCAGCAGCGCCACCGCCACCACCCGCTGCACCCCGAACCGCTGCATGAGCGCCGCGGCGAAGGGGGCGATGAGGCCGTACAGCACGAGGTTCACGCTCACCGCGGCCGACACCTGCGCCCGGGACCACCCGAACTCGGCCGTCACCGGCTCCAGCAGGGTCGCCGGCACCGAGCGGAAGGCCCCGGCGGCCAGCAGGGTCGCGAAGGTGACGGCCGCGACCGTCCACGCCGGGTGCGGGCGGGTGCGCGGACGGGGCGGGCGCGCCCGGGGGAGGCGGGTGGGGGCGGTGCTCACGCGCTCATCGTGGCGGACGCGCCCACCACCCCGGCAGTGGCAGGACCGTCATGGTCCGTCCACTTCCTGCCAGTCCCGTGCCGGGCCGTCAGGGCACCGGCTCGGTGTGGGCGTTGACGGCCGCCACCAGCGCGCGCCGGGCCACCGCCCCCACCTCCCGCAGCGCCGCGGCCCGCGACCCCGCCTCCAGGCTCGTGATGGCGGCCCCGTCGTCCTCGGTCGCCAGGTCCACGATGGCCAGCACCCGCGCCGCGGTCTGCAGCACCCGCAGCGCCCGCGCCGACGTGCCCGGCGGCACCGCGTCGCGGACCAGGCCGCCGTCGCGCACGGCCGCGATGCGGTCCGCGGCCTCCTCCCGCCAGCGCGCCACGTCCAGCGCCGCCAGCGCCCGCGTCGCCGTCTGCAGCGCCACCCGCAGCTCCCGCTCGGACTCGGCGACGCTGGAGGCCTCCGGCGCGCGCCGGGGCGCGGCCGGGTGCGCCGCCCACGTCACGAACGCGCCCGGCTCCCACACCGACCCGAACTCGCTGACCTCCGGCACCAGCGCCCAGCGCGGGCCGTGCCCGTCGACCTCGGCCACGACGCACTCCCCGGCCTCCAGGGCCGCCACGTTCACCGCCGGCGGCCCCGGCAGCCCCCGGGGGTCCCCCGGCACCGGCAGCGTCAGCAGCAGCCGCCCCGCACCGCACGCCGACAGCCCCGCCAGCAGCGTCGTCAGGTCCTGCGGCGCGGCCGCGACCCCCGGCAGCCCCTCGCCCTCCCAGCGCACCGCGTGCGGCTCGTCGTCGCGCACGACGGCCTCCACGGCGCTCGCCAGCGGGACGGTCGCGGACAGGACGCCGGTTCCCCAGGCGGCCAGCCGGGCGGAGCGGGGCAGGTCCAGCACAGGCGCGAGGATACGACTCGTTAGGGTCGCGGCCATGAGCGACGTGCCTGACCCCGTGCTGGACCTGTCCGCGGTGACCGTGCGCCGGGGCGTCAGCGTGCTCCTGGACTCCGTGTCCCTCACCGTCGGCGCCGGGGAGCGCTGGGTCGTGCTGGGCCCCAACGGGGCGGGGAAGTCGACGCTGCTGTCGGTCGCCGCCGGCCGGCTGTTCCCCACCTCCGGCACCGTCGGCATCCTCGGCGAGCGGCTCGGGCGCGTCGACGTCTTCGAGCTGCGCCCCCGCATCGGCCTGGCCAGCACCGCGCTGGCCGGGGCGGTGCCGCGCCAGGAGAAGGTCCGCGACGTCGTCGTGACCGCCGCCTACGGCGTCACCGGCCGCTGGCGCGAGGAGTACGACCCCGACGACGAGGCCCGCGCCGCGCACCTGCTGGCGCTGCTGGGGGTGGCGCACCTGGCCGAGCGCACCTTCGGCACCCTCTCGGACGGGGAGCGCAAGCGCACCCAGATCGCCCGCGCCCTCATGACCGACCCCGAGCTGCTGCTGCTGGACGAGCCGGCCGGTGGGCTCGACCTCGGCGGCCGGGAGGACCTGCTGCGGCGGCTGACGGCGCTGGCCGCCGACCCCGACGCCCCCACCCCCGTCATGGTCACCCACCACGTCGAGGAGATCCCCGTGGGCACCACCCACGCCCTGCTGCTGCGCGGCGGGCGGGTCGTGGCCGCCGGTCCCGTCGAGCCGACCCTGACGTCGGCGCAGCTGTCGGACACCTTCGGCCTGGCCCTGGAGGTCAGCGCCCGCGCCGGCCGGTACACCGCCCGCGCCCTGTGAGGCGGTGAGGCGCCGCCCGGGGCGCGACCCTCAGGGGCGCAGCATCTCCCGGGCCCAGGCCCCGTCGGTGCGCGAGTAGCGCAACCGCAGGTGGTGCCCGTCGGCGTCGGCGCCGGCGGCCTGGAAGAACTCCATCCGCCCCGCGTCGACGCCCCACAGCCGCCACACCGGCACCGTGGAGGCACCCGGGTCCTCCAGGAGCACCAGGTCCGAGGGGTCGCCCAGCGCGTCGGACAGCCACTCCTCGTCGTGCAGCGGGCGGCTCTGCCGGTCCACCAGCGCCTCCGCGCGCGCCTGCGCCGACAACCGCTCGAACGCCGCCGCCGTGCGCGCCTCGTCCGCCGTGCGGACCGTGCCGCGGACCCGGACCTGCCGGCCCAGCTGGGGCCAGTGGAAGACCAGCGCCGCCACCGGCACCCGGCCCAGCTGCTTGCCCTTGGGGCTGGTGTCGCTGGCCGCCACCCAGAAGGCGTGCTCGTCGACGTCCTCCAGCACCGTGACCCGCGCGTCCGGGCGCCCGGCCGCGTCGACCGTCGCCAGCGTCATGACGTGCGCGGCCGGCACCCCGGCCGCCACCGCCTCCCGCAGCCACTGCTCGAACAGGACCACCGGGTCCGACGGCGCGCCGTCGGGGTCGAACCCCGGGCCCTGCGGCCGCGGCCAGGTCAGGCCCGCCAGGAAACCGGACAACTCGCTGCGCACGACGCCGACGGTAGCCCGTCCCCGGACCCCCCCACGGACCCGGTCACGGCCCCACGTCCCACAACGCCCGGTAGTACGCCGTCCGGACGGGGTCGGGGGCGGTGCCGTACGCCCGCAGGAAGGTGCCCTCCCAGTCCCGCCCGTCGTCGTCGCCGTAGTTCCAGCCCAGGCTCATCGTCGCCACCGCCAGGTCCGCCCACCGGTCCGCCACCCCCACCGCGGACAGGTCCACGAACCCCACCGGCTCGCCCGAGCCGTCGGCCAGCAGCGTGTTCGGGGAGCACGCGTCGCCGTGGCAGACCACGAGCCGGTCCACCGCGGGCGGGTCGAGCAGACCGCCGGTGTCCCCGACCGCGCGCCGCAACCGGTGCGGCACCGACCAGTCGAACGGGCACCCGGCGACCGGCACCGCGTCGTGCCACCACCGCAGCGCCCGCCCCAGGGCCGGCACCGCCACCTCCGGGCGCGCGACCCACTGCGGGGCCACCGCGCTGGCCCCGGGCAGCGCGCGGGTCACCAGCCACGACCCCGACGCGTCACCGCCCTGCTCCAGCACCCGCGGCACCGGCACGAACGCCGCGGCCCACGCCGCGCGCTCGGCCTCGGCCGCCAGGTCCAGCCCCACCCCGGCCGGGGCCCACTTGCAGAACACCGCGCCCCGCGGACCGTGCAGCCGGAACGTGGTGCCGCCCGCGGCGTTGACCCACGCCGCGGGCAGTTCCGCCGCGTCCGGCGGCGCGCCCCAGCGGGCCAGGACGGGCCGCAGCGGGACGGGCACCGGCACCGGGTGGGCGGGGACCTGGGAGACGGGGACCCTCACCCCGGACAACCTAGGCGCCCGGGTCGAACCGTTCGGCGGGCCGTCTCGTGGTGAGGTCGGAGCACGCACGAGGGAGGGACCGATGACCGACGCCGACGAGGACCTCGTCCGCGCCCTGCACGACGAGCACGCCGCGGCCCTGTGGGCGTTCGTCGTCTCCCTCACCGGCGACCGCGTCAGCGCCCAGGACGTCGTCCAGGAGACCCTGCTGCGGGCCTGGCGCCACCCCGAGGCCCTCGACCCGGCCCGCGGTTCGACGCGCGCCTGGTTGTTCACCGTCGCCCGCCGCCTCGTCATCGACGACTGGCGCTCGGCCCGCAACCGCCGCGAGAGCGTGCAGGCCGACGTCCCCGACCGCAGCGTCGTCGACGAGTCCGAGCGGGTCCTGCAGCAGTGGGTCGTGGCCCAGGCCCTGACCCGGCTGTCCCCCGAGCACCGCGCGGTCCTGCGCGAGTGCTACTTCGCCGGCCGCTCGGTCGCCGAGGCCGCCCGCGTCCTGTCCGTCCCCGAGGGCACCGTGAAGTCGCGCACGCACTACGCCCTGATGAACCTCAGACTGGCCCTGCAGGAGATGGGGGTGAGCCGCTGATGACCGACCCGACGCGCGAGCCGCTGAGCGACCCGGCGACCGACCCGTACGAGATCAGCGCCGGGGCGTACGTCCTGGGGGCGCTGTCCCCGTCCGAGCGCACCGACTTCGAGCACCACCTGCGGACCTGCCCCGACTGCCGCCGGAGCGTGGCCGAGCTCGCCGGGCTGCCCGGCCTGCTCGCCCGCACGCCCCCCGAGGTCGTCGACGCCCTGACCTCCGGCGACCCCGCCGCCGCCCTGCGCGAGGGCACCGGCGGCGTCCCCGACACCGTCCTGCCCGGGCTCCTGCGCGCCGTGCGCCGCCGCCGCACCACCCGCCGCGCCGTCCTGACCGGCGGCCTGGTCGCCGCCGCGGCCCTCGTCGCCGCCGTCGCGACCCGCGGCCTCCCGGACGACCGGCCGTCCGGGCCCGTCGTCGCCGCGCCCGCCGGCACCCCGAGCCCGGCGGGCGGGGTCCCGCAGGCCATGGACCCCGTCGTCGCCACCCCCATCACCGCCACCGTCGCCCTCACCGAGGTCGGCTGGGGCACCAAGGTCGACCTCGTGTGCGCCTACGCCCACGCCCGGACCGAGCAGCCCTACCGGTACGCCCTCGTCGTCACCGGCCGCGACGGGACCCGCGAGCAGATCGGGACCTGGACGGCCGTGCCCGGCCGGGACGCCTCCCTGACCGGCGCGACGTCCTGGACCCGCGCGCAGATCGCCAGCGTGGAGGTCCAGACCACCTCCGGCCTGACCGTCCTGCAGCTCGACGAGACCTGAGGGGACCGGAAGGACGGGGGACCGGGGGGCTCAGCCGCCGAAGCCCTGCGCCTGCAGCTCGTCGGCCACCCGCTGCACCATCGCGACGTACCAGTCGGCGTGGTTGTACCGGAACAGCGCCGCCGCCTCGGCCTCCCGGCCCCCGCCGGCGCCGTTGGCGCACAGGTACTTCGCCGCGCTGAACACCGCGTCCGCGGGGTCGCCCACCTCCGCGTCCCCGTCGCCGTCGCCGTCGACCGCGTACGCCGCGAACGTCGAGGGCATGAACTGCATCGGGCCCTGCGCCCCGGCCGAGCTGGGCCCGGTGTTCGCCCCGTGACCGCTCTCGACCTGCCCGACCGCCGCCAGCAGCGCCGGGCGCGCGCCCGCGCACGTCGCCGCCGCCCGCACGTACAGGTCCGCGTACGGGGCCGGGACCGCCCGCCCGTGCACGCCCGAGGCCCGCTGGGCCACCGACTCGCTCACGGCCGCGGCCACCGCCGCCGCCTGCGCGCGGGCCGCCTCCAGGGCCGCCGCGGCGTCCTCGGCGGCCTGCAACCGCGCCGCCTCGCCCTCCAGGGCGCCGACCTGCGCCTGCGCCGCGGCGACGGCGTCCTGCATGCGCGAGACCTCGGCGGCCAGGTCCCGCAGCGACGTCACCGCCTGCACGGCGCCCTCGCCGGTGCCGCGGGCCGCCGCCCGCGCGGTCGCCGCCGCCGCGTCCGCGCCGCGCACGCCCTCCTCGTCGGCCCGGCGCACCACCTCCAGCGCCCGCGTCGCGACCACCGGGTCCGCGCCGCCGACCGCCGAGGCCCACCAGGTCAGGTCCTGGCGCGCCGCCGACGCCCCGCCGTCCATGTACACCGCCCGCACCCGCTGCGTGGCCGCCGCGCGCGCCGACCGCGCCGCCCGCACCGACCCGTCGGCGGCCACCTGCGCGCGCACGCTCGCGCTCACAGCCGTCCCGACGGCCTCCTCGGACCGCACCAGCTCGGCCCGCGCGGCCTGCACCTGCGCCACCGCCCGCTGCGCGGCCACCTGCGCGGCCTGCGCCCGCAGCCGCGCCTGCGCCGCCGTGCCCTGCGTGGACCCCTGCGTGGACCCCGCCGTGGACTCCGCCGTGGACCCCTGCGTCGTCGGGGTGGGTCCCGGGGCGGCGTTCGCGGACCCCGCCGCGGGCCCCAGGGTCAGGAGCGCCGCCAGCCCGAGCCCCAGCAGGGCCGCGGGCGGACCGGCCGGTGCGGGACGGGGTCGGCGCGGGCGCGCGGGAGGGATCACCCAGGGGTCGTCGGCCCGCCACCGGCCCGTCTTGAGCGGGCTCGCGATTGCGGGCGGTGACCAAGCGGTCACACCGATATGCTCGTCGGGCACGACGACGCATCGGCGGGCTCCCCCGGACGGGGAGGGTTCGCCCACCGCGCGGCGGGTAACCGTCCCCGCGAGGGCGGCGGACGCGGAGCCGGGGACGACGCCGGAGACGGGGGGCGGGGACTGTGGGGGCACCGGGTGAGGTGACGCACCGCGGCAGGTGGCACCGCCGGCTGGACGCCGTCTGCTCCGACCCCGGGCTGCTGCGCCTGGTCCTGCACCCCGTCGTCGACGTCGCCGCCGCCCGCGTCGCCGGCTACGAGGTCCTGTCCCGCTTCCCCTCGGCGGTACCCACCGAGGAGTGGTTCCGCGCCGCCCGCGCCCTGGGCCGCGACGCCGACCTCGACCGCGTCGTGCTCACCGGCGCCCTCAGCCGGCTCGACCTGCTGCCCAGCGGCACCTTCCTCACCGTCAACGCCAGCCCCACCTCCCTGGCCGACCCCCGCGTCATGGACGTGCTACTCGCCCAGGACCTCACCGGCGTGGTCCTGGAGCTGACCGAGCACGCCGACTGCGACCCCCGCGACCTCACCGGGCCGCTGACCCTGCTGCGCGCCCGCGGCGCCCTCGTCGCCCTCGACGACGTCGGCACGGGGCACTCCGGGCTGCTGCGGATGGCCGTCGTGCGCCCGGAGATCCTCAAGATCGACCTGCAGCTGGTCCGCGGCCTGCACCAGGACCTCGTCAAGCGCTCCCTCGTGCAGTTCCTCGGCGAGTGCGCCGGCCGCCTCGACGCGTGGATCATCGCCGAGGGCGTGGAGACCGCCGACGAGCTCGACGTCCTGCGCGGCATGGGCGTCCCCCTCGTCCAGGGATTCCTGCTGGCCCGGCCCGGGGACGACTTCGTCCCGCTGGCCCCCGAGGCGGCCCGGCTGCTGGCCACCGGCGAACCCCCCGCCCCGGCCCCGGCCCGCCACGCCGGGGACCTGGCCCGGCGCACCAAGACCGCCCGCACCGTCCCCGGCGCCGTCCAGGCCGTCCACGAGGAGGGGGTCCCCGTCGTCGTCGTCGACGCCGAGGACGTACCCCGCGTCCTGGTCCTGCCCGCCCAGCGCGCGGGGGAGCGGCCCCGCGTCGAGGCCGTCGAGACCACCCTGGCCCCCGAGACCCCCGTGCGGCAGGTCGCCGCCCGCGCGCTGGCCCGCCCCGGCCCGGTCCGCTTCGACCCGCTGGTCTGCACCGACCCCGCCGGCCGCTTCATCGGCGTCGTCGGCTTCGAGGACCTCGTCCTGGACCTGGCGGCCGTGCCCGCCGGGGCCGGGCACCGGCTGCCGTGGAGGACGGGCGCGTGAAGACCTTCCGCTGCGGCGACGTCGTGCCCGGCTGCACCCGCGAGTTCACCGCCCCCGACCGGCAGGAGATCCTCGCCCAGGTCGCCGAGCACGCCCGCGAGGACCACCACGTCGAGGTCGACGCCCCGCTCGTGCAGGCCGTCGAGGCCAACCTCCGCGACGCCTGACCCCGCCGGTCCCGCCGGTCAGCCCGCCAGCCGCGCCGGGAACCCGCCGGTCGCGATGGGGCCCCACCGCGTGATCGTCAGCCGCAGCAGCGACTTGCCCTGGTCGCGCATCGCCTGCCGGTACTCCGCCCAGTCCGGGTGCTCCCCGGAGATGCACCGGAAGTAGTCCACCAGCGGTTCCACGGCCTCCTCGCCGTCCAGGACCTCCCACTCCCCGTCGACCTGCACGTACGCGCCGCCGAAGTCGTCCGAGAGCACCAGCACCGAGCCGCGCGGGTCCCGGCGGGCGTTGACCGCCTTCGCCCGGTCCGGGTAGGTCGAGACCACGATCCGCCCCTGCTCGTCCACGCCGGCCGTCACGGGGGAGGACTGCGGGAAACCGTCGGCCCGGAACGTGGAGCACACCACGTGGTGGCGGGTGCGGCAGAAGTCGAGGAGCTCGGGCAGGTCCACCCGGCGGGCGGTGGCGATGGTTCGCGGACTCATGCCCCGGGACGCTACCGTCGTCCACCCCGGCGGACGCGCGGACCCGGCCGGTCCCGGCGAGACGAGCAGCAGGAGGCGTCGTGCAGGTGCAACCGCAGGACCACGGGCAGGACCCCGCCCGGACCGGGCAGGACGCGGAACCGGGCAGCGGCCTGGGCCAGGGCCTCAAACCCCGCCACATCACGATGATCTCCATCGCCGGCGTCATCGGCGCCGGCCTGTTCGTCGGCTCCAAGAACGCCATCGCCGAGGCCGGCCCCGGCGTCCTGCTGTCCTACGCCTTCGCCGGCCTGCTCGTCGTCCTCGTCATGCGGATGCTGGGGGAGATGGCCACCGCCCAGCCCGACACCGGCTCCTTCTCCACCTACGCCGACCGCGCCCTGGGCCGGTGGGCCGGGTTCAGCGTCGGCTGGCTCTACTGGTGGTTCTGGGTCCTGGTCATCCCCGTCGAGGCCACCGCCGCGGCCGACATCCTCAGCGACTGGCTCGGTGCCCCCCAGTGGGTCTGGGCCCTGGCCGTCACCCTGCTGCTGACCGCCACCAACCTGGCCAGCGTCGGCAACTACGGCGAGTTCGAGTTCTGGTTCGCCGGCATCAAGGTCGTCGCGATCGTCGGGTTCATCGTCGTCGGCGTCCTGGCCATCACCGGTGTCCTGCCCGGGTCCGACGTCAGCGGTACCCCCGGCTTCGGCCTCGACGGCGGGTTCCTGCCCAACGGCTTCACCGCCGTCCTGGCCGGGATGCTGCTGACGATGTTCAGCTTCATGGGCACCGAGATCGTCACCATCGCCGCGGCCGAGTCCCCCGACCCCCGCAAGGGCGTGCGCCGCGCCGTGAACTCCGTCATCGGCCGCATCGCCCTGTTCTACCTGGCCTCCATCTTCGTCGTCGTCGCCCTCGTGCCCTGGAACTCCCCGGAACTGGCCGACGCGGGGTCCTTCCAGAGCACCCTGCAGGCCATCGGCATCCCCGGCGCCGCCACGATCATGGACATCGTCATCCTCACCGCCGTGGCCAGCTGCCTGAACTCCGCCCTCTACACCGCCTCCCGCATGGTGTTCTCCCTCTCCCGCCGCGGCGACGGGCCCCGCTGGCTGTCCCACGTCTCCGGCCGCGGCGTGCCGTACCCGGCGATCCTGGCCTCCACCGCCATCGGGTTCCTGGCCGTCGTCGGCAACTACCTGCTGCCCGACCGCATCTTCGGGATGCTGCTGGCCACCAGCGGGGCCCTGGCCCTGGTCGTCTACGCGATCATCGCCCTCAGCCAGCTGCGGATGCGCCGCCGCCTGGACGCCGCCGGCGAGCGCCCCGTCGTGCGCATGTGGCTGTTCCCGTGGCTGACCTACGCCGCGCTCGCCTTCATCGCCGTCGTCCTCGTCCTCATGGTCGTCCTGCCCGGGCAGCGGGTCGAGCTGACCCTGTCCCTGGTCCTGACCGCCGTCGTCGTCGCCGTCGGCGTCCGCCACCAGCGCGCCACCGGCCGCAGCGCCGACCTGCGCGAACGGGGAGCGGCGCTGCGCCGGTGAAGGTCCTGCTCGTCGAGGACGAGGCGCGCCTGGCCGACACCGTCCGCCGCGGCCTGGTCGCCGAGGGGGCCACGGTCGACGTGGCCGCCGACGGACCCAGCGGCTTCGCCCGCGCCCGCGACGGCTCGTACGACGTCCTCGTCCTCGACCTCATGCTGCCGGGCCGCAACGGCTACGAGGTGTGCCGCGACCTGCGCGCCGCCGGCGTGTGGACCCCCGTCCTCGTCCTGTCCGCCAAGGACGGCGAGTACGACCAGGTCGACGCCTTCGACCTGGGTGCCGACGACTACCTCACCAAACCCTTCTCCTTCCCCGTCCTGCTCGCGCGCCTGCGCGCCCTGCACCGGCGCGGGGCCCCCGAGCGCCCCGTCGTCCTGCGCGCCGGCGACCTCGTCCTGGACCCCGGCACCCGGCGCGTCCACCGCGCCGGGCAGCCCGTCACCCTCACCGGCCGCGAGTTCGCCCTCCTGGAGCACCTCCTGCGCCACCGCGACGAGGTCCTGTCCAAACCCGACCTCCTGCACGCGGTGTGGGACCCCACCGTCGTCACCGACCCCAACGTCGTCGAGGTCTACATCCGCTACCTGCGCAAGAAGATCGACGTCCCGTACGGCCGCAACGCCATCCAGACCGTCCGCGGCGCCGGCTACCGGCTCGCCGCCGACGGCGGCTGACCCAGCGGCAGCCGCAGCTCCACGAGGGCCCCGCCCCCCGGGCGCGCCCCCACCCGCACCGAGCCGCCGTGGGCCGCCGCGACCTCCGCCACGATCGACAGCCCCAGGCCCGTCCCGCCCGTCCCCCCGGCGCGCCGCTGCCGGCTCTGGTCCAGCCGCACGAACCGCTCCAGCACGCGTTCCCGCTCCGCCTCGGGCACCCCCGGCCCGTCGTCGCCCACCCGCACCACCGCCCACCCGTCCTCGGCCGCCAGCCCCAGCTCCACCCGCGAGGCCGCGAACCGCACGGCGTTGTCCACCAGGTTCCGCACCGCCCGCCCCAGCGCCGGCCCGTCCCCGACGACCCGCACCGGCACCGCCGCCAGCGCCACCGGCGGGCCCCCCAGCGACCGCACCCGCGCCGCCTCGACCTCGACCACCTCGTCGAGGTCCACCTCCACGGCCGCCGCCACCAGCCGGCCCCCGTCGGCGCGCGCCAGCACCAGCAGGTCGTCCACGAGCGATTCCAGCCGCGCCGACTCCGAGCCCACCAGCTCCACGAACCCCGGCTCGGCCCCGGCCGCCCACACGTGTGCCGCCGCCCGCAACGTCGCCACCGGCGACCGCAGCTCGTGGCTGGCGTCGGCCACGAAGCGCCGCTGCGCCGCCTGCGACGCCTCCAGCCGCGCCAGCACCTCGTTCACCGTCACCGCCAGCCGCGACACCTCGTCGCGGCCCGCCGGCACCGGCACCCGCCCGTCCAGCCCCGCCGACGTGATCCCCCGCACCGCCACCCGGATCGCCTCCACGGGCCGCAGCGAGCGCCCCACGAACGTCCACGTCGAGACGGCCACCGCCCCCAGCAGCAGGGGCGAGCCGACCCCCAGCACCCACGCCGCCACCCGCAGCACCCGCTGGGCGTCCACGGTGCTCTCGGCCGCCACCACCCAGAAGCGCTGCCCGCCGACCCGGGCGCCGGCCACCGACACCACCCACGGCGCCGGCCGCCCCAGCTCCGGCAGCGGCACCACCTCGCTCACCAGCTCGCTGACCCCCGGCCGCGCCGACGACAGCGCGGCGTGGCCGGCCAGCGCCGCGCTGGCCGCCACCACCGACCCGTCCGGGGCCAGGACCTGCACGTGCGAGCCGCGCTCCACGTCCGCACCCACCGCCGCCCGCAGCGCCGGGGACGGCTCACCCGCCAGCGCCCCCGGCGTCACCGACAGCCGCACCAGCCGCGCCTGCACGCTGCTGCTCTCGGCGTCGGCCGACAGCAGCGCCGACCGCAGCACCACCAGCCCCACCACGGCGCCGCTCACCACCAGCACCGCCAGCAGGCCCGTCGCCGCCACCGTCGACCGGACCCGCACCCCGGCGCGCCGCCACCACGAGATCACCCGCCCAGTGTCCCCGGGGCCGGCGGCGGGGCGGGCGGCCCGCCCCGCTGGACCTCCAGGGCGCTGCAGCACCTAGCGTCGAGGCGTGAGGACCCCCGCATGAGCATGGAGAACATCGCCCGCACCGCCCTGTGGAACGCCTCGCGGGCCCCCGACCAGCGGCCCTTCCGGCCCGGCACCCCCCGGCGGGTCCTGGCCATGGCCCGCGAGCGCCGCCGCCTGCTCGCCCTCTTCGTCGCCGGCAGCGTCGTCCTCGCCGTCCTGGCGGTCGCCACCCCCGTGCTCGCCGGCCGCGTGGTCGAGGCCGTCGGCGCCCGCGACCGCACCCTCGTGACCACCCTGGCCCTGCTCATCGCCGCCGTCGCCCTCGCCGAGGCCGGCTTGGGCCTGGTCGTGCGGTGGCTGTCGGCCACCCTCGGCGAGGACCTCATCCTCGACCTGCGCACCCGCGTCTTCGACCACGTCCAGCGCATGCCCGTGGCCTTCTTCACCCGCACCCGCACCGGCGCCCTCGTCAGCCGCCTCAACAACGACGTCCTCGGCGCCCAGCGCGCCTTCAGCGACACCCTCTCGGGCATCGTCAGCAACGTCGTCGCCCTCGTCCTGACGGCCGCCGTCATGATCGGCATCTCCTGGCGCATCACGGCCCTGGCCCTGGTCCTGCTGCCGGTGTTCCTGCTGCCGGCCCGGCGCATGGGCCGCAGCCTGGCGCTGCTGGCCCGCCGCGCCGCCCACCTCGACGCCGCGATGATCAACCAGACCACCGAGCGCTTCTCCGCGCCCGGCGCGACCCTGGTCAAGCTCTTCGGGCGCCCGCAGGAGGAGTCGCGCTCCTTCGCCGCCGCGGCCCGCGCCGTCCGCGACATCGGCGTCACCGCCGCCGTGCGGCGCACCGTCTTCGTCACCGCCCTGACCCTGGTCTCGGCCCTCGCCCTGGCCCTCGTCTACGGCGTCGGCGGCCTGGCCGCCGTCGCCGGGACCCTGGACGCGGGCAGCATCGTCACCCTGGCCCTGCTGCTCACCCGCCTCTACGCGCCCCTGACGGCCCTGGCCGGGGCGCGCGCCGACGTCACCAGCGCCCTGGTCAGCTTCGACCGCGTCTTCGAGGTCCTCGACCTCGTCCCCCTCGTGCAGGAGGCGCCCGGGGCCCGCCCCGTCCGTCCCGGGCCCGTCGCCGTCGAGTTCGACCACGTCGGCTTCGCCTACCCCGCCGCCGCCGACGTCTCCCTGGCCTCCCTGGAGGACGTGGCCACCCTCGACGCCCGCGGTGGCGTCCCCGTCCTGCACGACGTGTCCTTCCGCGTCGAACCGGGCCAGGTCGTCGCCCTCGTCGGCTCCTCCGGGGCCGGCAAGTCCACGATCGCCCAGCTCCTGGCCCGGCTCTACGACGTCGACTCCGGTGCCGTCCGCGTCGGCGGCGACGACGTGCGGGACCTGACCACCGAGTCCCTGCGCCGCACCGTCGGCGTCGTCACCCAGGACGGGCACCTCTTCCACGAGTCCCTGCGCGCCAACCTGCGCCTGGCCCGGCCCGACGCCGACGACGCCGAGATCCACGACGCCCTGCGCCGCGCCCGCCTGGGCGACCTCGTCGCCGCCCTGCCCGAGGGCCTGGACACCGTCGTCGGCGAACGGGGCTACCGCTTCTCCGGCGGGGAGCGCCAGCGGCTGACGATCGCCCGCCTCCTGCTGGCCCACCCCCGCGTCGTCGTGCTCGACGAGGCGACCGCCCACCTCGACAACGCCTCCGAGACCGCCGTCCAGGCCGCCCTCGACGAGGCCCTGCAGGGCCGCACCGCCATCGTCATCGCCCACCGGCTGTCCACCGTCCGCGGGGCCGACCAGATCCTCGTGCTGGAGGCCGGCCGCATCGTGGAGCGCGGCACCCACGACGAGCTCCTGGACGCCGGCGGCCGCTACGCCGAGCTGCACCGCCTCAGCGCCCCCGGCGCGCCGCGCTGACCCCCGTCCGGGCGCACCGCCGACGGTGCCCGGGGGTGCGGGGGGCTCAGCCCCGGAGCGCCTTCGCGCACAGCCGGGTGAGCTCGGCGAGCTCGGCGGGCGTCAGCGCCTCGAAGGCCCGGGCGATGCCGGCGGCGTGCCGGCCGCCGATCTCGCGCTGGCGCGCGGCGCCGGGGTCGGTGAGCACCACGACGACGCCGCGGCCGTCGCGGGGGTCCGGCTCGCGCGTGAGCAGGCCCTGGGCGGCGAGCCGGTCGACGAGCCGGCTCAGCGACGGCTGGGGCAGGTAGACCTCCTCGCTCAGCTCACCGAGCCGGCTGCGGCCGCCGCAGCGGGCGAGCGTGTAGAGCACGTCGTACTCCCGCACGCTCAGCCCGCTCCAGACGTCCTGCGCCGCGAACGCCCGCAGCAGCGTGGCCTGGAGCCGGAAGACCGACTCCCAGGCCCGCACCGCCGCGCGCGTCCGGTTCTCAGGCAAGCGCGCCGTCCGCGGCCCCGTCCACGGGGGCCGCCGCCTGCGCGCGCGCCGCGACGCGGGCGGCGTGCGAGGGCGGGTCGCTGGGGACGCCGGCCGCGCGCCGGGCCTCGAACTCCTCGCGCAGCACCGGGACGACCTCCTCGCCGAGCAGGTCGAGCTGCTCCAGCACCGTCTTCAGGGGCAGCCCGGCGTGGTCCATGAGGAACATCTGCCGCTGGTAGTCGCCGAAGAACTCCTGGAAGGTCAGGGTCTTCTCGATCACCTGCTCGGGGGAGCCGACCGTCAGGGGCGTCTGGCGGGTGAACTCCTCCAGGGACGGGCCGTGCCCGTAGACGGGGGCGTTGTCGAAGTAGGGCCGGAACTCGCGCACGGCGTCCTGGGAGTTCCTGCGCATGAACACCTGCCCGCCGAGGCCGACGATCGCCTGCTCCGGTGCGCCGTGCCCGTAGTGGGCGTAGCGCTCCCGGTAGAGGGTGATGAGCCGGATGTAGTGCTCCTTGGGCCAGAAGATGTTGTTGGCGAAGTACCCGTCGCCGAAGTAGGCGGCGATCTCGGCGACCTGCGGGGTCCGGATCGACCCGTGCCAGACGAAGGGCGGCACGCCGTCCAGGGGCCGCGGGGTGGAGGTGAAGCCCTGCAGCGGGGTGCGGAACTCGCCCTGCCAGTCGACGACCTCCTCGTCCCACAGGCGGCGCAGCAGCTGGTAGTTCTCCACCGTCAGCTCGACGCCGCGGCGGGGGTCCTGGCCGAACCAGGGGTAGAGGCGGCCGTCGTTGCCGCGGCCGAGGACGAGGTCGACGCGCCCGTCGCTGAGGTGCTGGAGCATCGCGTAGTCCTCGGCCATCCGCACCGGGTCGTTGGTGGTGATGTGCGCGATGGACGTCGAGACCGTCAACCGGGAGGTGCGGGCGGCGATCCAGCCCAGCAGGGTGGTCATGGCGGACGGCACGAAGGGCGGGTTGTGGTGCTCGCCGACCGCGAAGACGTCCAGGCCGACCTGCTCGGCGTGCTCGGCGATGGTCACCAGCGCCTTGATGCGCTCGTGCTCGCTCGGTGCGCGGCCGGTGGTGGGGTCGGGGGTGATGTCGCCGACGCTGAAGATCCCGAACTGCATGTCCTGCTCCTCCTGGAAGTCCATGCGTTTGCATGTATCTGCTTGAAGCGTACAGGACTCCGAGGCATTCCCCCGGTCAGTCCCGGTGGCCGGCGCGGCTCCCCCGCACGCCGGTGCTGCCGGCGGCCAGCCGCGAGTGCCGGTAGCCGTACGCGAAGTAGACGACCAGCCCGATCGCCATCCAGATCCCCAGCCGCACCCAGCTGACCGCCGGCAGGAAGCCCATGAGCACCACGGCCGCCACCGCCGAGACGACGGGCAGCACCGGCACCCACGGCACGCGGAAGGCCCGGGGCAGGTCCGGCCGGGTCCGGCGCAGCACCAGGACGCCGACGGAGACGAGCACGAAGGCGAACAGCGTCCCGATGTTGACCATCTCGGCCAGCTCCGAGATGGGGGTCACGGCCGCCACGACGGCCACGACGACCCCCGTCACCGCCGTGATCCGGGTCGGCACCCCCGTGCGCGGGCTGACGCGCGAGAACCACGACGGGATCAGCCGGTCGCGGGCCATCGCGAACAGCACCCGGTTCTGGCCCAGCATGAGGATGAGCATGACCGTCAGCAGGCCCGCGACCGTGCCCACCGAGATGAGCGTCGCGACCACGTCCGCGCCCACCGCGCGGAAGGCGTTGGCCAGCGGTGCCTCGACCGAGATCCGGTCGTACCGCACCATGCCCGTCACCACGAGCGAGACGGCCACGTAGAGCAGCGTGCAGATCGCCAGCGAGCCGAAGATCCCGCGCGGCACGTCCCGCTGCGGCTCCCTGGTCTCCTCCGCGGCCGTGGCGACGATGTCGAAGCCGATGAAGGCGAAGAAGACCAGCGCGGCGGCCGTGAGGACCCCGCCCACCCCGAACGTGCCGAACGGCACCCCCAGGTCCTGCCACAGCGCCGGGTCCGCGGGCGTGCTGGAGGCCCCGGGCGAGCCGGTGGGCGGCACGAACGGCGACCAGTTCGACACCTTCACGAAGAACAGGCCCGCCACGATGACGACGGCGACCACGAGCAGCTTGACCACCACGACGACGGCGTTCACCCGCGCCGACGTCTTCGTGCCCGCGCACAGCACCGCGGTCAGGACGAGGACGACCGCGGCCGCGACGAGGTTGGGGTGCGTGGGGGAGGGCTCGGCCGAGTACAGCCACCCCGGCACGTCCAGCCCCAGCGTCTGCCCCAGCAGGTCGGCGGCGTAGCTGGACCAGCCCACCGCGACCGTCGAGGCGCCCAGGGCCAGCTCCAGCAGCAGGTCCCAGCCGATGACCCACGCCACGACCTCCCCGAGGCTGGCGTAGGAGAAGGTGTACGCCGACCCGGCGACCGGCACCGTGGAGGCGAACTCGGCGTAGCACAGCGCCGCCAGCGCGCAGACGATCCCGGAGACGACGAAGGACAGCGCCACGGCGGGCCCGGCGCGGGTCCCGGCCGCCTCGCCGGTCAGGACGAAGATGCCCGTCCCGATGATGACGCCGACCCCGAAGACCGTCAGGTCCCACGCGCCGAGGGACTTGCGCAGCCGGTGCCCGGGTTCGTCGGTGCTCGCGATGGCGTCCTCGACGCTCTTGGTCCGGAAGATGCCCACGGACTGCGACGGTAGACCCTCAGGCGGTGCGTGCGACCCGGATGATCTTGCGACGCAACCAGACCTTGCGGCTGCCGCCCATGTAGAGGCGCACCCGCGCCAGCTCCCAGCGGCCGTACTCGGCGTGCTCGGTCAGCAGCTGGCGCGCGTCGGAGCGCGTGGTCTCCCGGGACAACGTCAGGACCCGGTACTCGTACTGGTCCGCGGCTCCCGCACCGGCGTTCCTGCCGGTGCCACCGCCCGTCTCATCAGCCATCGCGTCCCATGATGCACCCGCGACGGGACCGGCACACCGGTCCCCCTGGGGCGGACGGGGTGATCCCCGGTACGGTCGGACCATGACGCCAGACCCGCGCGCGGCCCTCGCTCGACTCGTGGCCACGCTCGAGGACCACCTCGCCGCCGCCGCCAACCGCCGGGGGGAGACCGACCCCGCCGTCGCCGACGCCTACCAGCGCGTCGCCGACGCCTTCGAGGCCTACGAGGAGGCGCTCTACGACGCGTACGACGAGGTGACGCCCTTCGTGCTCTACGACGACGTCGAGGACGAGCGCGACGACGACGAGGAGGAGGACGACGAGGACGACGACGAGTCGGACGACGAGTCCGACGCGGAGGACGACGAGGACGAGAACGACGACGAGGAGGACGCTCCCGCCGCGCGCTGACCCCTCCGTGTGAGGGTTCGGTGCCGCGAGGGTGAGCCCGCCCGCCGGTGACCCCGGCGGGCCCGGGCCAGCCGGTAGCCTGCCGCGCGTGCTGACCCCCGTGCCCGACCGCCCCGCCCGCCGCCCGGTCCCGGGGGGTACCCCCGCGTGAGCATGGGCGTCGCCGAGGGTGCCTTCCTCGGCCTGGTGCAGGGTCTGACCGAGTTCCTGCCGATCTCCTCCAGCGGCCACCTCGCGATCGTCGGGACCCTCGTGGGGGCCTCCGACCCCGGCGCGGCGTTCACCGCGATCTGCCAGCTCGGCACCGAGGCCGCCGTCATCCTGTACTTCCGCAAGGACATCGCCCGCATCGTCAGCCGCTGGGCGCTGGCGCTGGCCGGGCGCGTCCCGCGCAACGACCCCGACGCCCGGATGGGCTGGCTCGTCATCCTGGGGACGCTGCCCATCGGCGTGCTGGGCCTGCTGTTCCAGGACTCCATCGAGACGGTGCTGCGCGGTTTCGTCGTCATCGCCACCACGCTGTGGCTGTTCGGCCTGCTCCTGGGCGCCGCGGACCGCTTCGGCCGCAAGGAGCGCACCCTGGACCAGCTGAGCTGGCGCCACGGCCTGCTGTTCGGGCTCGCCCAGGCCCTGGCGCTGGTCCCGGGCGTGTCCCGCTCGGGCGGGACCATCACGATGGGGCTGCTGCTGGGCTACACGCGCGAGGCCGCGGCCCGGTACTCGTTCCTGCTGGCCATCCCGGCCGTGGTGCTGTCCGGCTTCTTCCAGCTGTACGACGAGGTGAGCAGCGGCGCGACGATCGCGTGGGCGCCCACGGCCGTGGCGACCGTCGTCGCGTTCGTCGTCGGGTTCGTCGTCATCGCCTGGCTCATGCGCTTCATCACGACGCACAGCTTCACGGGGTTCGTCGTCTACCGCGTCGCCCTCGGCGTCGTCGTCTACGCCCTCGTCCTGGCGGGGGCCCTGCCGGCCTGGCACGGCGCCAGCTTCGGCTGACGGCCGGTACCGGTCGTCCGGGCGGTCGGGCTCACAACCAGCCCGACCGCTTGAACGACCGGTACAGGCCGACGCAGACGGCGACCATGAACAGCACGCACAGCGGGTACCCGAACCGCCAGGTCAGCTCGGGCATGTGCTCGAAGTTCATGCCGTACACCCCCGCGACGAGGGTGGGCACGGCGAAGATGGCCGCCCACGACGAGATCTTGCGCATGTCGTCGTTCTGCCGCACCGAGACCTGCGCCAGGTGCGCGTTGAGGATGTCGGTCAGCAGCCGGTCGTAGCTCTCGACGTGCTCGACCGTCCGGACCAGGTTGTCCAGCACGTCGCGCAGCACGAAGCGGGCCTGGTCGTCCAGGTGGTGCGCAGTCCCCTCGCCGTCGACGTCGGTGTCGGACTCGACGAGGCGCTTGAGCGGGGCCACCAGCGGGAACGCGCCGCGGCGCACCTCCAGCACCTCCCGCTTGAGGGAGTAGATGCGCTGCGCGTCGGAGCTGCGGCTGGGGGAGAAGACCTGCTCCTCCATCTCCTCGACGTCCTGCTCCAGCTCGGAGTCGATGGTGGTGTAGCCGCTGACGACGTGCTCCATGACGGCGTGCAGGACCCCGACCGGGCCGCGTTGCAGCCGCCGGTGGTCCGCCTCGACGGCGTGGCGGACCACGGCCAGCGCCCCGACCTCGCCGCGGCGCACGGTGACGACGAACCGGGGCCCGACGAACAGCATCACCTCGCCGGTCTCGACCTGGGAGGTGTCGTCGAAGTACTCCAGCACCTTCAGGACGACGAACGTCGTCTCGCCGTAGCGCTCGACCTTGGGCCGCTGGTGACCCGTCACGGCGTCCTCGACGGCGAGGTGGTGCAGGTGCAGGGTCCGGGCCACGTCCGCGAACTCCTCGGCGGTCGGGTCCTTCAGACCGAGCCAGAGGAAGTCGTCCCCGGGGCCGCCGGGCGAACCGCCGTCCTGCGCGCTCCGCGCGCGGCACCGGGCGAGGGCGGCGGTCAGGTCCGGGACGTCCCGGCGGTGCCCGTCCTGGTAGGTGGCGACGTCGACGATCACCACGTCATGGTGCCCCGGGGACACCGTCCCGGCGACGGGGGGACCTAGGGTGGGGGCGTGCCGACCCTCCTGCTCGTCCGTCACGGCCGCAGCACGGCCAACACCGCGGCCGTCCTGGCCGGCTGGACCCCGGGGGTGCACCTCGACGACACCGGCCGCGAGCAGGCCGCGGCGCTGGCCCGGCGGGTGGCGCCCCTGCCGCTGGCCGACGTCGTCGTCTCGCCCCTGGAGCGGTGCCAGGAGACCGCCGCCGCCCTGGTCGCGGTGGACGGCCCGACGGGACCGCGCCCGGCGCCGCGCACCGACGAGCGGCTGGGGGAGTGCGGGTACGGGGACTGGACGGGCCGCGCGCTGAAGGACCTGGCCAAGGAGCCGCTGTGGCGCACGGTGCAGTCGCACCCGTCCGCGGCCGTCTTCCCCGGCGGGGAGGGCCTGGCGGCCATGCAGCACCGCGCGCTGGAGGCCGTCCGCGAGCACGACGCCCGCATCGCCGCCGAGCACGGCGACGACGCGGTCTGGGTCGCGGTCACGCACGGGGACGTCATCAAGGCGGTCCTGGCCGACGCCCTGGGGATGCACCTGGACCTCTTCCAGCGGCTCTCGGCCGACCCGTGCTCGGTCTCGGTCGTCCGCTACGCGCCGCTGCGGCCCTTCGTGCTGCGGACGAACGACTCCGGCGGCGACCTCGCCGGGTTCGCCCCGCCGCGCCGGAAGCGCCGCGCGGCGCGCAGGGCCGTGAGCAGCGACGCCGTCGTCGGCGGCAGCACCGGCGCGGCGTAGGGTCGGCCCATGCCCGTCTTCGAGTACGACCCGCCGGAACGTTTCGTGGCGGGGACCGTCGGCGAGCCCGGCCAGCGGACGTTCTTCCTGCAGGCCCGCAGCGGCACGCGCCTGACGTCGGTGGCGCTGGAGAAGACCCAGGTGACCGCGCTGGCCGAGCGCGTCGGTGAACTCCTCGACGAGGTCGTGCGCCGGTCCGGGGGGTCGGCGCCGGTGCCGGCGATGCCCGCGGCGGGCAGCGAGGACACCGCCCCGCTGGACCTGCCCCTGGAGGAGGAGTTCCGGGTCGGCACCATGAGCCTGGCCTGGGACGGCGAGCGCGACGTCGTGGTCATCGAGTGCTTCGAGGTCACCGAGGAGGACCTCGACCCCGAGCTGCCCGAGCTGTCGCCGCAGCGCAACGTGCTGCGGGTGTCCCTGGACGGGACGACGGCGCGGGCCTTCGCGGCGCGGTCGCTGGCGCTCGTGGCCGCCGGCCGCCCGCCGTGCCCGTTCTGCGCGGGTCCGCTGGACCCCTCGGGTCACGTGTGCCCCCGGGCGAACGGGTACCGGCGCTGAACGCGGCGTTCGCCGGGGTCCCCGAGCAGGAGGCCCTCGCCCGGCTCGCCACCGGGGAGCTGCGCGTGCGGGGCCGGCTGGCCGACGCCTCGAACGCCACGCTCTACTCGACCGTCGAGACCGACGAGGGCGAGCTGGCGTGCGTGTACAAACCCGTCTCGGGCGAGCGCCCGCTGTGGGACTTCCCCGACCGGACGCTGGCCCGCCGGGAGGTCGCCTCGTACGCGGTGTCGGCCAGCACGGGCTGGGACGTGGTGCCGCCCACCGTGTTCCGCGACGGGCCCCTGGGCCCGGGGTCGGTGCAGCTGTGGTTGCAGCAGGACGGCGCCGACCCCGCCGACGCCGACGACGTCGTCCTGCCCGCCCCGGGCGCCGGGCTCATCGACATCGTCGCCACGCGCCGCGTGCCGCCGGGCTGGCACACGGTCCTGGACGCCGAGGACGGTGGCGGCCGGGCGGTCTCGCTGGTCCACGCCGACGACCTGCGCCTGCGCCGCATCGCGGTCCTGGACGTCGTGCTCAACAACGCCGACCGCAAGGGCGGTCACGTGCTGCCCGGGTGGTCGGGCGCGGTGCACGGCGTCGACCACGGGCTGACGTTCCACGAGGAGCCCAAGCTGCGGACCGTCCTGTGGGGTTTCGGCGGGCAGCACCTGCTGGCCCACGAGCGCGAGGTGCTCAGCGTCCTGGTCGCCGACCTCGACGGCGCGCTGGGGGAGCTGCTGGCGCAGCTGCTGTCCGTGGAGGAGGTCGTGGCGACGCTGGAGCGGACGCAGCGGCTGCTCACCGCCGACCGGCTGCCGCGCCCGCGGGGGCACCGCACCATCCCGTGGCCGCCGTTCTGAGCCGTGGGGGCGCCGGGTAGGTTCGACCCGTGCGTTCCTGGCCCGCTCCCACCGTCCCGTCCCTGCCCGGTCGGGGTCCCCGCGTGCACCTGCACGACACCGCGACGGGCGGGCTCGTGCCCGTCGGTCCCGAGGAGGGGACGGCGACGCTGTACGTCTGCGGCATCACGCCGTACGACGCGACGCACCTGGGCCACGCCAACACCTACGTGTCCTTCGACCTGCTGGGCCGGGCCTGGCGGGACGCGGGCCTGGACGTCCGGTACGTGCAGAACGTCACCGACGTCGACGACCCGCTGCTCGAGCGCGCCGAGGCCACGGGCGTGGACTGGCGCGACCTCGCCGCCTCGCAGATCGAGCTGTTCCGCGGCGACATGGAGGCCCTGTCGGTCGTGCCGCCGCAGGAGTACCTGGGCGTCGTGGAGGCCGTCGACCTCGTCTCGGCGGCGGTCCGCGAACTGCTCGCCGCGGGCGCGGCCTACCGGGTGCCCGGCGTCGACGGCGGCCCCGACGGCGACGTGTACTTCCCGGTGGACTCCGACGCGGCGTTCGGGACGGTGTCGGGGTACGACCCGGCGACGATGCTGGAGCTGTCCGCCGAGCGCGGCGGCGACCCGCAGCGGCCGGGCAAGCGCAACCCGCTGGACCCGCTGCTGTGGCGCGTGGAGCGCCCGGGCGAACCGGCCTGGGACGCCGGTGAGCTCGGCCGCGGCCGGCCCGGCTGGCACATCGAGTGCTCCGCGATCGCGCTGCAGCACCTGGGGATGCCCATCGACGTCCAGGCGGGCGGGTCGGACCTGGTGTTCCCGCACCACGAGATGGGCGCCGCCCACGCGCACCTCCTGCGGCCGGCGGCGGGCCCGTTCGCCCGGGCGTACGCGCACTCGGGGATGGTCGCCCTCGCCGGCGAGAAGATGAGCAAGTCCAAGGGGAACCTGGTGCTCGTCTCCAGGCTGCGCGCGCAGGGCGTGGAGCCCGGCGCGGTCCGGCTGGCGATCGTCGCCCACCACTGGCGCAGCGAGTGGGAGTGGACCGACGAGGTGCTCGCCACCGCCCGGGAGCGGTACGCCGCCTGGAGCGCCGCCGTCGCCCGCCCCGCGGGCCCGGACGCCACGGACCTGCTGGCGGCCGTCCGCGCCCACCTGGCCCGCGACCTCGACGCCCCCGCGGCCGTCGCGGCCGTCGACGCGTGGGTCGCCGAGGCCGACGCCGGGCACGGCCGGGACGCGCAGGCCCCCGCGCTGGTCCGCGACCTCGCCGCCGCGCTGCTGGGCGTCGAGCTGGGCTGACCCGGCCCGGGCGCGCCGGCCGGCGCGCCCGGCGGCGTCAGCGCCCGCCCGGCACCGGGCTCACTGCTGGTTCTGCGCCAGCCGGGACTGGATGACGCCGGCGAGGTGGCGCAGCTGGCCGTCGCCGAGCTGGTCCACCTCCCCCTCCAGGCGCCGCAGCACGTGCGGGTCCTCCAGGGCCCGCTCGGAGCTCTGCAGCAGCACCGTGCCGGCACCGGTGAAGTCGTACTGCCGCTCCTCGCCCGAGCGGGTGCCGAACAGCGCCCCCCGGGCCGCGCCGAGGAAGTGCCCCATCCAGCCGGCGTCGAAGTGCTGGGAGGGAGCCGGGCAGTCGGCCCACCCCACGAGCGCCTCGGGGTCGACCCGGACGGGGGGCTCGACGAAGATGACCGGCCCGGAGGAGCTGGCCAGGAACTTCCCCGTCCCGATGAGGGTGAGGAACCCCGGGATGATGGACTCCTTCAGCTCCAGCCCCGCGTCGAAGGCCAGCAGGTTCGCGGCCCGCACGGTGAGGTTGCCGTCGTCGAGGTCGTAGGAGTTGATGTCGTACCCGCGGTCGCCGAGCAGCACGTGCCCCTGCCCGGTCGCGACGACCCAGTCGCGGCTGTACAGCGGGGAGGAGAAGTGCGAGGCCACCATCGACGTCAGGGACGTCACCGTCAGCGGCTCGAAGCGGATCGTGCCGCCGCCGGCGGGGTAGTAGGCGATCATCCGGCCGGTCTGCACGAACAGCGGGCCGGTCAGCCGCACGCAGTAGGCGTACGGGTTGTCCGGCAGGTTGTCGTGGTCGGGCAGGGTCTGCGGGTCCAGGGGCTGCGGGCCGGTGGAGGTCATCAGAGCTTCTCCTCGCTCGCCTGGACGTAGACGGTGCCCTCGCCGGACACCTTCAGCTGCACGCCTTCGCCCGAGCCGCGGCCGACGGCGTCGCGCCACGACAGCGCGGTCGCCACGTCCAGGCGCAGGTTCCCCACGTGGGCGACGTAGGCCTGCGGGTCGACGACGACCTGGCGCGAGCCGTCGACGCGCAGCGCGAACGTGCCGCCGTGGGACAGGACCGCGACCGACCCGCGGCCGGAGAGCTGGGTGGTGAACAGCCCCTGGCCGGTGACGGCGCCGCGGACCGCGCCGCGCAGCCCGCCCTGCTGGCCCAGGAACACCACCGAGCTGGACATGCTCGCGTCGTGCGCGAGCAGGCGGTCCGCCTCGACGGACAGCGGCGCCGACCCGTCGAGGTCGATGACGGTGACGTGGTGCCCGCGGAACCCGTAGTGCACGGTCCCGGTGCCCTCGGCGACCATCAGCGGCACCGCCTCGCCCTGCATGCCGCGCGCCAGCGCCGAGGCGATGCCGCCGCCGTACGCGCCGCCGCCGGGGCCGCCGGCGACGGGGGAGAAGGCGACCCGCCCGGTGGTGGCGAGCATGGCGCCGCGGCGGGCGAGCACCTCCGCGCCGGGGCGGACCTCGGCGAGGACGACCTTGGAGGTGACCTTCGTGAAACCCATCACCGCTCCTCGGGCTGGAGGTAGACGACGCCCTGGCCCTCGAAGCGCAGCGAGAAGGCCTCCCCGGAGCTCTCCCCGACGAGGTTGCGCCAGGAGACGTCGGTGACGAAGGACTGCGACAGGTTCCCCACCGCGCCGACGTAGGCGTCGGGGTCCACCACGAGCGGCGTCTGCGGGGTGACGCGCAGGGCGATGGGCGGCCCGCCCAGGGACAGCAGCGCGACCTGCCCGTGCCCGGTGACGGTCGTGGTGAACAGCCCCTGACCGCTGGAGGCGCCCTGCAGGCCGGTGAAGGTCACGTCCGTGCGCAGGCCCTCGGCCAGGCACAGCAGCCCCTCGGACTCGACCTTGAGGGTGTCACCGGCCAGGTCCAGCAGCAGGACGTACCCGGCGTCGACGGCGAAGTGCACCGTGCCGCGGCCGGTGACCTCCATGAGGGGCAGCGACTCACCGGTGACGCGCTGCTTGAGGGCGGCCCGCAGGCCACCCCCGCCGCCGACGCCGGCGTTCTTGAACTGGACGTCGCCCTCGTAGGCGACCATCGAGCCGGTCCGGGCGCGCACGGCGCTGCCCTTGGAGCCGTCGAGGTCGACGACGAGGACGCGTGGGGTCTCCAGCCGCCAGGGCACGGCGTCGCCTCCTGCGGGTCGGGTCGGGTGCTGGTCACCACTATGGCGTGATCTTGCCCTCGCCGTCCGCTGTTCGCGGATCCCGGCGCGCGCCGTCGCGGCGGGTGCTGAGGGTGAGGGTGAACTTGGGGGTGCGGGTGACCTGCCGGGTGGGCCCCACGACGCGCTCCAGCTCGCGGCGGTAGGCCAGGTGGGAGTTCCACACGGTGACGAGGGTGCCGCCGGGGGCCAGCAGCCGCGCCGCGGCGCGGAACAGCTTGGAGGCGATGGCGGTGTGCACGGTGCCGCCGACGTGGAACGGGGGGTTGAGCAGGACCAGGTCGGCGCAGGCGGCGGGCAGGGTGTCGCCGGCGTCGGCGCGCCGGACGTCGACGCGGTCGGCGAGGCCGTTGGCGGCCGCGGTGAGCCGGGCGCTGGCGACGGCGTCGGCGGAGGAGTCGGTGGCGGTGGTGCGGGCGGTGGGCAGGGCCCGCGCGGCGGCCGCGGCCAGCAGCCCCGTACCGCAGCCGAGGTCGACGACGTGGCCCGAGGGCGGCACCGCCGCCAGGACGTCGTCGAGGTGGTCCAGCAGCACCCGGGTGCCGATGTCCACGGCCGTGCCGGCGAAGGCGCCGCCCACGGCGCAGGCCCACAGGCCGAGGTCGTCGTGGTGGACGCGCCGGGCGGCGGGCGCCTCGACCCCGGGCCGGGGCCCGGTCGCGGTCAGCACCCGCGCCTTCTGCCGGCCCAGCCCGGCGTGCACGTCGGTGAAGGAGCGGGCCAGGACGTCGTTCATGGTGCGGGTCATGTGCTTGACGCGGCCGCCGGCGAGGACGCGCACGCCGGGGTCGGCGTGGCGGGCCACGAGGCGGGCGGTGGCGTCGAGGGCGTCGAGGCTGCGGGGCAGCTTCAGGAGCACGACCGTGGCGCCCTCGACGAGCGCGGCGTCCGGTCCGGGGTGGGAGGTGAACCCCCCGACCCCCAGCTCGGCGGCGTTGGCGGCCAGGGCCAGCTCCCCCGAGCGCAGGTCCTGGTGCACGCGGACGCCGGTCAGGTCGTGCCGCGTGAGCGCGCCGAGGGTCAGGGCGCCGTGGTCGTCGCCGATGACGACGAGCCGGGCCCGCCGGTCGGCCAGCGCCGGGGCGGCCTCGTCGAGCAGGAGGCGGTCGGCGGCGTCGACGGCCACGAGCTCGGGGGCTTCGATGTCGGGCCGGCGCCGCAGCGCGCGCAGCGGGTCGTCGGGGGCGGGCGAGCTCACCGCGTCACGGTAGCGGGGCGGTGGCGGGGGTGGCCGCGGTGCGGTCACCCCCGCCACCGGTGGGTCAGAAGCGGTCGGGGCCCTGGCCGTAGCCGGTCGGGCCGCCGAACTGCGGGGGCTGGCCGGGGAAGGTCTGGTGGCCGCCACCGACGCCCTTGGGGTTGGGGCCGTAGTGGTTGGGGCCGGGGACGGAGTCCTGGACGCAGAAGACGAGCAGGACGATGCCGCCGACGAGGGGGATGAAGCTGAGGAAGTAGAAGAAGCCGGACTTGCCGGTGTCGTGCAGGCGCCGGACGGTGACGGCGATGCTGGGCACGAGGAGCGCCAGGGACACGAGGGAGAACAGGAGGGTGAGCAGCGTGGCGAGGGAGCTGGAGACGCTCTGGGCGACGGCCGCCAGGACGCTGTAGACGACGCTGAGCAGGACGACGGCCAGGGTGAACCACCAGTACTCGGCGCGGCGGGCGCGGCCGGAGAAGGTGGCGTAGTTGCGGAAGACCGAGGTGACGGCCTCGACCATGTTCACGGGGACCTCCTGCGTCGGTGCGGCGTTCCGCACAGTGGATCTCCATGGTGGCGTGCGTGGTGACCGCGTGTGAGGTCTTCCGCGGGAAGTCACCCGTTGTGGTGACCGTCCGTGGTCGATCGGGGGGTCAGCCGCGGCGGGGCGGGTCGTCGCGGCGGGGCGGGTCGTCGCGGCGCCGCAGGTAGCGCTCGAACTCCCGGGCGATGGCCTCACCGGAGGCCTCGGGCAGGTCGGCGGTGTCCTTGGCCTCCTCCAGCTGCTGGACGTACTCGGCGATCTCGCTGTCCTCGGCGGCGAGCTCGTCCACGCCGCGCTCCCAGGCGCGCGCGTCCTCGGGCAGGTCCCCCAGCGGGACGGACAGGTCCAGCACCTCCTCCACGCGCCGCAGCAGGGCCAGCGTGCCCTTGGGCGAGGGGGGCTGGCCCACGTAGTGCGGGACCGCGGCCCACAGCGAGACCGACGGGATGCCGGCGGTGGTGACGGCGTCCTGGACCACGCCGACGATGCCCGTGGGGCCCTCGTAGCGGGAGGGCTCGACGTCGAGCTGCTCGACGAGGTCGGGGTCCTCGCTGCTGGAGGTGACGGGCAGGGGCCGGGTGTGGGGGACGTCGGCCAGGAGCGCGCCGAGGGTCAGGACGAGGGAGGCGCCGTGCTCGACGGCGACGGCCACGACCTCCTGGGCGTAGGTGCGCCAGCGCATGGACGGCTCGATGCCGCGCACGAGGATGACGTCGCGGGGGGCGTCGGGCAGGTGCGCGTAGGAGATGCGCGTGGTGGGCCAGGTGAGGCGCCGGCGGCCGTCGTCGTCGAAGCTGACGGTGGGCCGGTTGACCTGGAAGTCGTGGTAGAGCTCGGGGTCGAACTCGGTGAGCTCGGTGGCGTCCCACACGTCGTGCAGGTGGGCGACCGCCTGGCTGGCGGACTCGCCGGCGTCGTTCCAGCCCTCGAAGGCCGCGATGACGACGGGGTTGCGCAGGACGATGTCGTCCGTCGTGGGGTCGGCAGGCTGTGCTGGCACCCCCCAACCCTAGACTCCGGGGCCCATGAGTCCCGTCGAACCTCCCCGTGGTGCCCCCCTCGAGCTGCCCGCCGCCGTCCTGTGGGACATGGACGGGACGTTGGTGGACACCGAGCCGCACTGGATCGCGGCGGAGACGGCGCTGCTGGGGCGCTACGGCGTGCCGTGGACCCACGAGCAGGCGCTGGGGCTGGTCGGCAGCGCGCTGCCGGACTCGGGGCGGGTCCTGGCCGGGCACGTGCGGGAGTCGGCGGGCGTGGTGCTGGACCCGGCGGCGGTGGTGGCCGAGCTGCTGGACGCGGTGATCGAGCGGGTCGGCGCGGCGGTGGTGTGGCGGCCGGGGGCGCTGGAGCTGCTGCGCGCGCTGGGCGCGGCGGGCGTGCCCTGCGCCCTGGTGACGATGTCGTACCGCAACCTGGCGGACGCGGTGGCCAGGCTGGTCCCGGGGGCCTTCGCGGTGGTGGTCGCCGGGGACGAGGTGGCGCGCGGCAAGCCGGCGCCGGACCCCTACCTGCGGGCGGCCGAGCTGCTGGGGGTGGACGTCACCCGGTGCGTGGTCGTGGAGGACTCCCCGACGGGGGTCGCCTCGGGCGAGGCCGCGGGGGCGCGGGTGCTGGCGGTGCCGCACCTGGTGCCCATCCCGGCGGCGCCGGGCCGCAACCGGGTGGCGTCGCTGACCGAGGTGGACCCGGCGGCGCTGGGGGCGCTCGCGGCCGGGGAGCTGCTGGACACCGTGTGAGGTGACCCGGCCCTCAGCCGGTGGCCGTGGGCAGCGTGGGCAGCGTGGGCAGCGGGGGCGGCGTGCCGCCGAAGCTGGGGCACAGCGCCTTGTGGTCGCACCACGTGCACGTGCGGCTGGGGCGGGCGGGCCACTCGCCCGTGCGGTGGTTGCGCTCGATGGCCTCCCACAGGGCGCGGACCTTGCGCTCGGTGGCCAGCAGGTCCCCCTCGTCGGGGACGTACCGCACGACGTCGCCGGAGCCGAGGTAGACGAGCTGGAGCAGGCGCGGCACCTGCCCGCGCAGGCGCCACAGGACGAGGGCGTAGAAGCGCATCTGGAACATGGCCCGCCCGGCGGTGGCCTCGGAGGGGGCCCGGCCGGTCTTGTAGTCGACGACGCGCATGGCGCCGTCGGGGGCGACGTCGAGGCGGTCGACGATGCCGCGCAGCTGCAGGCCGTCGTCGAGGTCGACCTCCACGCGCATCTCGCGCGCGGCCGGTTCCAGGCGGGTGGGGTCCTCGAGCTGGAAGTAGCGCTCCAGGAGCCGGTGGGCGCCGGCGAGCCAGGCGGCCAGGGCCGGCGGGTCGGGGTCGGCGTCGGTGCCGAAGAGGGCGTGCAGCTGGGGTTCGCGCTCCAGCAGGGCCCGCCAGCGGGGTTCGAGCAGGGCCGCGGCGCGCTCGGGGGTGCGCTCGCCGGGGGGCAGGTCGAACAGGTGCTCCAGGACGGCGTGGACGAGGGTGCCGCGCACGGCGGCCGCGCTGGGGGCCTCGGGGAGCCGGTCGATGGTGCGGAAGCGGTACAGCAGCGGGCACTGCGTGAAGTCGGCGGCGCGGGAGGGGGACAGGGCCCGGCGCACCGCGGGCGGGGGCAGCGGTGGCGCGCCGTCGGTCACCGGTTCACTGTACGGCGCGCTCGGGTGGTCCCCGGGACGGTCGCCGCGGGGGGTCCGCCTAGGATCGGCGGATGCAGGTGGCGTGGCGTTCGGCGTGTCGGTCGGTGCACCGGCCGGTGGGGTGCGGTCCCGTCGGCGGAGCGTCGTGAGGGGCGGCATCCCGCTGGGGCGCCCGTTCGGGGTGCCGCTGGTGCTGGCCCCCTCGTGGTTCCTGTTCGCCGCGCTGATCGTGGTCGTCTTCGCGCCCGCGGTGCAGTCCCGGGTGCCGGGTCCGGCGTCGTACGCGGTGGCGTTCGGGTACGCGGTGCTGCTGCTGGTCTCGGTGCTGCTGCACGAGGTCGCGCACGCGCTGGCGGCGCGGTGGTCGGGCGTGCGGGTGACCGGCATCGTCCTCAACGTCTGGGGCGGGTTCACCTCCCACGAGGGGCGCACGGGCCCGGGCAGCAGCCTGCTGATCGCGGTGGTGGGCCCGGTGGTCAACGCCCTCATCGCGCTCGTGGCCTGGCGGGCCGGCGCCGTGGTGCGCGAGGCGCCGGACGGGGGCGGGGTGCTGGCCCTGCTGCTGGCGGCGCTGACGCTGTCGAACGCGCTGCTGGCGGTGTTCAACCTGCTGCCGGGCCTGCCGCTGGACGGCGGGCACGCGCTGGAGGCGATCGTCTGGAAGCTCCGCGGGGACCGGGTGGCCGGGACGGTCGCGGCCGGCTGGGTCGGGCGGGTCCTGGCGGTCGTGGTCTTCGCGGCGGGCCTGCTGGGGCCGCGCCTGCTGGGCCTGGAGCAGTCGATCACCGACGTCGTGTGGGCGGGTCTGGTCGGGGCGCTGCTGTGGCAGGGGGCCTCGGAGGCGCTCCGGTCGGCGACCGTGCAGCGGCGGGTGCCGGCGCTGTCGGCGCGCGCGCTGCAGCGGCCGGCGATCGGGGTGAGCGCGCGGGCGACCGTGGAGGAGGTCGTCCGCTCGGCGCGGGCGGCGATCGACGCGGGGGCCGCGGCGGGGTCGGCGCGGGACCTGGAGGTCGTGCTCGTGACCGACGACGGGGTGCCGGTGGCGGTCGTGGACACCGCCGCGCTGCGGCGGGTCCCGGAGGAGCGGCGCACGTCGCTGGGGGCCGGGGCGACGGCGCGGGCGCTGCCGCCGCGCTCGTGGCTGCCGGAGGACCTGGCCGGCGAGGACCTGCTGCAGGCGGTGCAGGTGCGTCCGGGGGAGCACGTCGTGGTGGACACTGCTGGGCGGGTGCGTGGCCTGCTGCACACCGGTGACGTGATCGCGGCCGTGACCGCGCGCTGACCTTCGGACGACTGGAAGAGGATTCCCCGTGATCGACCCTGCCCACCCGCCGACGGGTGCGAACACCCGCCGTGGTCCCCTGCGCGAGGGGGAACGGGTGCAGCTGACCGACCCCCGGGGGCGGATGCACACCATCACGCTGACGGCCGGGGCGGAGTTCCACACCCACCGCGGCAAGTTCCTGCACGACGACCTCATCGGGCGCCCGGACGGGACGACGATCGTCAACACGGCGATGGTGGAGTACCTGGTGGTGCGGCCGCTGCTGACGGACTTCGTGCTGTCCATGCCGCGCGGTGCCGCCGTGGTGTACCCCAAGGACGCCGGGCAGGTCGTGCAGATGGCCGACGTCTTCCCGGGGGCGACGGTCATCGAGGCCGGCGTCGGGTCGGGGGCGCTGACGATGTCGCTGCTGCGCGCCGTGGGCGACGGCGGGCAGGTGCACTCCTTCGAGCGGCGGGCCGACTTCGCGGACGTGGCGCGCGGCAACGTCGAGACGTTCTTCGGCGGCCCGCACCCGGCGTGGACGCTGCGGGTCGGCGACCTGGTCCAGACGCTGCCCTCGACGGGGCTGCAGGCCGACCGGGCGGTGCTGGACATGCTGGCGCCGTGGGAGTGCCTGGACGCGGTGGCCGACCACCTGGCTCCCGGCGGGGTGCTCATCTGCTACGTGGCGACGGCGACCCAGCTGTCCCGGGTGGCGGAGGCGTTGCGCGAGGCGGGCCGGTGGACCGAGCCGGAGGCGTGGGAGTCGATGGTCCGCGGCTGGCACCTGGAGGGGCTGGCGGTGCGCCCGCAGCACCGGATGATCGGGCACACCGGGTTCCTCATCACCTCCCGCCGGCTGGCCGACGGCTACGCGCCGCCGCTGCGCAAGCGCCGCCCGGCCCCCGGCGCTCACCCGACCGACGGGGAGGGCGCCGAGGGCACCGAGGTGGAGGTGGTGGAGGGCACCGAGTACGGCGACCGACCGATCTCCGACCGCAAGGTCCGCCGGGCGGCCCGGGAGGCCGCGCGGGGTGCGCAGGCCTCGGCCGGGACCGACGACTGACCCGTCCCGGACGCCGGTCCGGCGGTCCCTACAGGAGCCACTGCCGGGGCGGGTTGCTGACCTCGGGGACCGCGCGGTCCCCGGGGCCGGGCGCGGCCCAGCGGACCCCGTTGGCCAGGACCTGCTGGATCTCGGGCTGCTGGTAGACGGGGTACTCCTGGTCGCCGGGGGAGAAGTAGAAGATCCTCCCCCGGCCGCGGGTGAAGGTGACGCCGGAGCGGAACACCTCACCGCCGGCGAAGGAGCTGATGAAGACCAGGTCGTCGGGGTCGGGGATGTCGAACAGCTCCCCGTACATCTCCTGGCGCGGGATGACCAGGGGGTGCGGGATCCCGGCGGCGATGGGGTGCGACGGCTTGACCGTCCACACCAGTTCCTGCTCGCCCTCGTTGCGCCAGGCCAGGGAGCAGGTGGTGCCCAGCAGCTTGCGGAAGATCTTCGAGAAGTGCCCCGAGTGCAGGACGAGCAGGCCCATCCCGCCGAGCACCTGCTCCTCGACGCGGGCGACGACGGCGTCGTCGACCTGGTCGTGGGCGGCGTGGCCCCACCACAGCAGGACGTCGGTGCGGGCCAGGACCTCGGCGGTCAGGCCGTGCTCGGGGTCGGCGAGCGTCGCGGTCGACACCTCGGCGTCGGGCAGCAGGCGGCGCAGTCCGGCGGCGATGGCGCCGTGCATGCCCTCGGGGTAGTACTCGCCGATGTCCGCCGGGTGGTTGTTCGCCTCGTGGACGCCCTCGTTCCAGACCAGGACCCTCACGCGCTCGTCCCCCCGGTCCGCTCGACCTGCTCGACCCTCCCGGAGGCGGCGGACCTCGCCGCGGCCTCCATGAGGGCCACGCTGCCCAGGTTGGAACGGCCCGTGACGTCGGGGGCCGCGCCGCCGCGGACCGCGCGGGCGAACTGCCGCAGGCCCGCCGAGCGGCCCCACAGCTCCATCGTCGGCAGTTCCACGGGTTCGGCGGCCCTGCCGCGCAGGCCGAGGCGGACCTCGTCGTCGGCGGGGCCGTCGTCGCCGCGGCCGGTCAGGGTGAGGTACCCGTCGGCGCCGTCGAAGACCCACTCGCCGTCCCAGGCGGTCTGCGGCGCGCGGGAGACCCAGCTGCCGCGGTAGCTGCACACCAGCCCGCCCTCGAGCTCGACGACGAGGACGGCGGAGGCCTCCTCGGTGTACCGGCTCCACGGCGGGTCGGTGACCTTGGCGTACACGCTGACGGCCTCGCGGCCGGTCGTCATGCGCAGCAGGTCGAAGTGGTGGATCGCCATGTCGTAGATGAGCGGGTGCGGGAACTGGTAGTGCCGGTACGTCCCGGCCGGCTCGTCGTGGTCCCAGCGGCGGAAGTCGACGTGGACGACCGACAGGTCCCCGACGGCGCCCTCGGCGATGAGCCGGCGGGCGGTCTGCGCGCCGGGGTAGAAGCGGTAGTTCTGGCTGACCTGCAGGACCAGCCCGAGCTCCTCGGCGCGCTCGACGGCCGTGCGGGCCTCGGCGACGGTGCCGGCGAAGGGTTTCTCGACGAGCACGTGCAGGCCGGCGTCGAGGGCCTCCAGCGCCACCGGGACGTGGAACGTCATGGGGGCGGTGACGACGACGCCCTCGGCGGGGACGGCCTTCGCGGCCTCGGTCAGGGAGGTGAAGCAGACCTCGTCGGGCAGGCCGAGGGTCTTCTGCGCGGCGCGCAGCGTCGGCTCGTGGGCGTCCACGATGGCCACCCGCTCGACCTCGGTCACGGGGGGGATGGCGTTCTTCTCCCAGTCACCCCCCCAGCCGCCGAGCCCGACGTGGATGATCCGGACCTTGTCCTGGGTGCTGTCAGCGTCGACCACGGTCGAGACGCTACACGCCGGGGCACGCCGGGGGAGGGGGTGCCACCCCCGGTCCGGGATCGTTGCCGGACGGGGTCGCTCAGCCCGGTCCGGGCCCGGTGGCGACCGGTCGCGCCGGGTCGGTGACCCACTCCGACCACGACCCCGGGTACAGGACGCCGGAGAACCCGGCCACCTCCAGGGCCAGCAGGGTGTGCGCGGCGGTGACGCCGCTGCCGCAGTACACCCCGACCGTCCCCCGCCCCTGCCCCACGCCCAGCTCCTCGAACCCGGCGCGCAGCCGCGCGGGCGGCAGGAACGTCCCGGAGGGGGTGAGGTGGCCCGTCGTCGGGTGGTTCACGGCACCCGGGACGTGCCCGGCCACGGGGTCGACCGGTTCGGTCTCACCGCGGTACCGAGCGGGGGCGCGCACGTCCAGGACGAGCCCGTCGCGGGCCAGCGCGGCGACGGCGTCGGCGTCGAGGACCGGCAGCGCACCGGCCCGCACGACGACGTCGCCGGCCCCCGGCGCCGGGACGTCGGTGCTGACGGCCCCGCCCCGCGCGACCCAGGCGGCCAGGCCCCCGTCGAGGACGCGGACGTCGCGCAGGCCCGCCCAGCGCAGCACCCACCAGCCGCGCGCGGCGCTGGTGGAGTCCGCCGCGTCGTACAGGACCACCGGTGAGCCGGTGGACACGCCCGCGGCGCGCAGCACCTCCTGCAGCGCGTCCGGGTGCGGCAGCGGGTGGCGGCCCTCGCCGGGGCCGCGGGGGCGCGACAGCCCGGTGTCGAGGTCGACGAAGACCGCGCCGGGCAGGTGCCCGCGGGCGTACTCGCCCGCCCCGGCGGGACCGGTGAGGGACCACCGCACGTCCAGCAGGACCGGCGGGTTCGGGCCGGCGAGCTCGCGCTGCAGGGCCACGGCGTCGACGAGGGTCACCGGGCCACTGTGCCACCGGCGCGCCGGGTCCCGGCCGGGCCCCACCGGGGTGCAGCGCGCCCGGGGTAGCGTCCCCGGGTGCTGCGCTGGTCCCGCGTCCCCGTCCTGCGCCGCGTCGAGCCGTTCGTCGTGGCCGTCCTGGCCGCCGTCGCGCTCGCCGCGGTGCTGCCCGCCGGCGGGACCCCGGCCGCGGCCCTGTCGTGGGTCACGACCGTCGGCGTGGGCGCCCTGTTCCTCGTCTACGGGGCGCGCACGGCCCCGGCCGAGGCGCTCGCGGGACTGCGCGACTGGCGGCTGCAGGGGTCGGTCGCGGCGGCCACGTACGTGCTGTTCCCCGTCCTGGGGCTGCTGCTGAGCCTGGCCGTGGCCCCGTTCCTGGCCGGCGGGCTGGTGGCGGGGGTGCTGTTCCTGGCGGTGCTGCCCTCGACCGTGCAGTCCTGCGTGGTGTTCACGGCCACCGCCGGTGGGGACGTGCCCGCCGCGGTGGTCGGCGCGACCGCCTCGAACCTGGCCGGGATCGTCCTGACGCCCGTGCTGGCGGCGCTCCTGCTGGGGTCCTCGGCAGCCGGCCCCGACGGCGCGGCGGTCGGCCGGATCGTCCTGCAGCTGCTCGTGCCGTTCCTGGCCGGTCTGCTGGCCGGCCGGTGGGTCGGCCCGTGGGTGCGGGCGCACCGGGCGCCGCTGACCCTGCTGGACCGCGGCGTGATCGTCGCGGTCGTCTACGCCGCGTTCAGCCGCGGTGTGCGCCAGGGGGTCTGGCGGGAGGTGGGTGCCGGTGAGGTGGCCGTCGTGCTGCTGTGCGCGGCGGTGCTGCTGTCGGCGGTGCTGGCGGTGACGTGGTGGGCGCCGCTGCTGTGGCGGGCCGGGCGGCCCGCCCGGGTGACGACCGCGTTCTGCGGCTCGAACAAGTCGCTGGCGACGGGGCTGCCGATGGCGACGGTGCTGTTCGACCCGCACGCGGTGGGGCTGGTGGCGCTACCGGTCATCCTCTACCACCCGCTCCAGATCACGGTCTGCTCCTTCCTCGCCGCCCGCCTCGGCCGCGCGCCGCAGCTGCAGGGGTGAGGCGTCGAACTCGACGTGGACGCGCTCGAACCCCTTGTGCCGCTGGGCCTGCGCGATGCGGGTGTAGGCGCGCTGGTCGCCGTCGGTGAGCTCGACCGCGTCGGTGAAGGGGGTGAGCAGGGCGCGGGGGAACAGCCGGCGGCTGCGGACCACGTCGGCCTCCACGCACAGCACGACGCAGCAGGAGGTGACGAACAGGAAGGCGATGAGCCCCAGGATGGCGGTGAAGACCTGGTTGGAGACGCTGGTGCGGTCGCTGACCAGGCCCACCAGGTTCTGGCCGAACCGCTGCAGGAACTGCCACACCACGGCCATCGTCAGCGCCCCGGGCAGGACGGTGCGGAACGCCGGCCGGTGTGCGGCGGCGAGCCAGAAGGCCATGGTGAACCCCACGGCCGCCAGCGCGGTGTAGCCGATCCGGCTGAGCCACCGCAGCAGGGTGTCGCTGCCGCCGCCGATGACGTCGCCCAGGACGATGTTCAGCACCGTGGTGCCCACGACGAACAACCCGGCCGTGACCATGAGCAGGAGGCTGCGCAGCCGGGACTTGAACGGGTTCGGGCGCTCGTTGCGGGGGATGCCCCAGGCGACGTTCACGGCGTTCTGGACCGCCAGCCCGACGCCGAGGGAGCCGTACAGCGCGCCGGCGATGCCGATGGCCAGCCCGGCCCCGCCCCCGCCGAGCTTGCCGGGGTCCCCGATCTCGTCGCCGATGACCGGGATCTGCCCGGCGGCGGAGTTCACGATGGCGTCCTGCGCGCCGGGGTCGCCGGCCAGGACGTACCCCAGGACCGTCGACAGCAGCAGCAGCAGCGGCACCAGGCTCAGCAGGCCGTAGTAGGTGACCAGGGCCGCCAGGTAGGCGCCCTGGTCCTCGAAGAACTTGTAGACGACGGCCAGCGGGTAGCTGACCAGCCGGTGCCGTCGCTGGAACCGGTCGAGCCGCGCGACCCACGACATCGACTTCTTCCCCCCGCTCCGACCGGCACGCCGGGACGAGGGTACGGGCCGCCCCTCAGCCCCGCACGTCCGCCAGGAGGGCGACGACGCGCGACCACACGGGCGAGGCGGGGTCGATGACGGAGAAGTGGTCCCCGTCCTCCTCCACCACGTGCACCTCGTCGCCCGCGGCGGCCGCGGCGTCGGCGAAGCGGCGGGAGGCGTCGAGCAGGTCGGGGTCGTCGCCGCGGCAGCACACGACGGCCACCGGCGACCCCAGCGGCAGCCGCTCCAGCGGGGACGCGGCGGCGTAGACGTCCGGCAGGTCCTGCGGCGTGCCGCCCAGCGCGGCGGCCACGGCGTGCTCGGACAGCCCGCGGGCGTGGGCCGAGCGCAGGTCCAGCACGCCGGCCAGGGACACCGTCAGCGCGGGCCGGACCGCCGACAGGGCCAGGTCCGCGGCGAGGCGGGTCACGAGCTGGCCGCCCGCGGAGTGGCCCAGGGTGACGACGCGGGTCAGGTCCAGGGCGGCGTCCACGGCCCCCAGGACGCCGAACCCGGCCGCGACGTCGGCGGTGGTGGCGTCCCAGCCGTGCACGTCGGGGCGGCGGTACTCCAGGTTCCACGTCGCCCAGCCGCGCGCGGTGAGGTCGGCGGCCGCGGCGTGCATGAGGTCGTTCTCCCAGCGCGAGCGCCAGTAGCCGCCGTGGACCAGGACGGCCACGGGGACCGGCCCCTGCCCGGCGCCGGTGGGCAGGCGCAGGTGGGCGTACTGGTCGGGGTGGGGCCCGTAGGGGACGCGCAGCGGCGGCGCGGTGCGGTGGAAGAACCAGTCGTCGACGGCGAAGCGCAGACCGCCGGCGCCGCGGTGGCGGACGTGGCGGCGCACGCGCGGGGAGGGGTCGGGCCCGCGGGCGTCGAGGTCGACCCGGACGACGTCGACGGCCAGGTCGGGCAGGAGGTCCGCGACGGGGGTGTCGTCGCCGGTGAGCAGCAGGAACTCCCCGGTGGCGCCGGCCGCGGCCGCGCGCAGCTCCCGCAGGGAGCCGGTGCGGACCAGGGTGCCCTCGAGGCCGCGAGCGGCCAGGGCGCGCTCGAGGAGCTCCTGCTCGGTGCGCGAGCCCACGCCGGGGGCGGCCAGGGCCAGGACGCTCACGAGCCGATCTCCGTGCGGACGGCGTACAGCTCGGGGAAGAACGTCAGGTCCAGCGCGCGGGCGAGGAAGTCGACGCCGGAGGAGCCGCCGGTGCCGCGCTTGAACCCGATGGTGCGCTCGACGGTCTTCAGGTGCCGGAACCGCCACAGCTGGAAGTTCTCCTCCAGGTCCACCAGCTCCTCGCAGGCCTCGTACTCGGTCCAGAACTCCTGCGCGTGCTCGTAGACGCGCCGGAAGACGGGGACGAGGGCGGGGGTGTGGACGTGGGCCTTCGTGACGTCGCGCGTCAGCAGCTCGGCGGGGACGGCGTGCCCGCGGCGGGCCAGGAAGCGCAGGAACTCGTCGTAGAGGCTGGGGGCGTGCAGCAGGGCGGCCAGCTCGGCGTGGCGGGGCCCGTCGTGGGCGAAGACGTCGAGCATGCGCGCGTTCTTGTTGCCCAGGACGAACTCCACGGCGCGGTACTGGTGGGACTGGAAGCCGGAGGAGTTGGCCAGGAACCCGCGGAACTGGGCGTACTCGGTGGGTGTCAGGGTGGCCAGGACCGACCACTGCTCGGTGAGGGTGCGCTGGATGTGCTTGACGCGGGCGATGTTCTTCAGCGCCGTCTTGAGGTCGTCGGCGGCGATGGCGGCCACGGCCGAACGCAGCTCGTGCAGGACGAGCTTGAGCCACAGCTCGGAGGTCTGGTGCTGGACGATGAACAGGAGCTCGTCGTGGTGCTCGGGCACGGACAGGGGGTGCTGGGCCGACAGCAGCTCGTCCAGGTGCAGGTAGGCGCCGTAGGACATCTCGCGGGTGAAGTCGGTGACGACCCCGTCCTCCACCGCGCGGGTGTTCGCGGGCGTGTCAGCGGGCGTGTCAGCGGGGGTGTCAGCAGAGGTGTCAGCGGGGGTTCCGCCGTCCCGGCTCACCGGGCCCCCCGCACGACCCGCTCCAGCGCGGCGACCCCGTCGGCGACCTCGGCGAAGCGGGTCGACAGCGGCGCCAGCCCGAGGCGGATGCCGTCGGGGGTGCGGAAGTCGGGGACCACCCCGGCGGCCCACAGCCGCCGGGTGACCTCGCGGAAGTCCGCGCCGCTGGTGCCGGCGCGCAGCGTGACGTGGCCGCCGCGGGCGCCGTCCTCGCGGGGGGTGGCGACCTGCACCCCGAGGGGGGCCAGCAGCTCGTCGGCCAGGTCCAGGGCGAAGCGGGTCAGCAGCAGCGACTTGGCCCGGACGGCCTCGATCCCGGCGCGCTCCAGCTGCTCCAGGCCCACGCGCACCGGGACCATGCCCACGACGGGCGGCGTCCCGGAGATCAGCTGCCGCACCCCGGGGTCGGGCTGGTAGCCGCGGCCCATGGCGAAGGGGTCGGCGTGCCCCATCCAGCCCTGCACCGGCTGGCGCAGCACGCCCAGGTGCCGCTGGGCGAGGTAGGCGAAGGCGGGGGCCCCGGGGCCGCCGTTGAGGTACTTGTACGTGCAGCCCACGGCCAGGTCCACGCCCCAGGCGTCCAGGGCCAGCGGCACGGACCCGGCGGAGTGGGACAGGTCCCACAGGACCAGCGCGCCGGCGTCGTGGACGACCGAGGTGATGGCCCGCGCGTCGGCCAAGTGCCCGGAGCGGTAGGCGACGTGGCTGAAGGTCGCCAGCGCGGTGCGGGGGCCGACGGCGGCGGCGACCTGCTCGGCGGTGATCCCGGCGGCGGGGTCGGTCTCGATCCAGCGCAGCGTGATCCCCCGCTCGGCGGCGACGCCCTCCAGGACGAAGCGGTCGGTGGGGAAGTTGTCGGTGTCGGCCACGACCTCGTCGCGGCCGGCGGCCAGGCCGTGGTCCACCGCGGCGCGCACCAGCTTGTAGAACAGGACGGTCGTGGAGTCGGCCACGACGGTCTGCCCGGGCCCGGCGCCGAGGGCGACGCGGCCCAGCAGGTCACCCAGGTCGGTGGGCCAGTCCATCCAGCCGCCGTCCCCGACCCGATCGTCGTGGCTCCACCCCTGGATGAGCCGCCCGCCCCACTCGCCGCGGACGAAGGCCTCGACCGCCGCGGCGGTGCGCCGCAACGGCCGGCCCAGGGAGTTGCCGTCGAGGTAGGCACCGACCCCGGGGACCCCCGCGGCGCTCGCGTCGAGGAGGAACTCGTCGCGGAAGGGGGCCAGCGGGTCGGCCGCGTCCAGCTCCCGCGCGCGCTCGGCGGCGCGGCCGGTGGTGCGGCCGGTCGTGTCGGGGGTGGTGCTCACGGGTCTCTCCTCGGGAGGGGGGGTCGTCGCGGGGTGCTCCCTCCGGCTCAGAGTGTGGCGGATCCCGGGCCGCCGCCGGGGGCGGGCCGCGGTCGCGCGCCGCCCGGCCCGGGGTGACGGGTGGTGACGCGCGGTGACGCGCCGGGGGGCGCGCCGGGGGGATCCGCCGCGCGATCGCCGCACCGCGGGTTAGTGTCGAGTGCACCACCCAGAGGGGAGATGCGCCATGACGGAACCCCAGCGCCGCTTCGGCGGCGGCGGTGAGCGGGATGCCCGCCACCTCGCCGCGCTCGAGGAGCAGCTCGGAGCAGCCCGGACCCGACTCGCCCAGGTCAGCGCCCAGAACGACCGGCTGGCCACGACGCTGCGCGAGGCCCGGGACCAGATCGTCGCCCTCAAGGCCGAGGTCGACCGCCTCGGACAGCCACCGGCCCAGTTCGCCACCTTCCTGGAGGCGGGCACGGAGGAGGGCACCGCCGACATCGTCTCGGCCGGCCGCCGCATGCGGGTGGCCGTGAGCCCGTCCGTGGACCTGCGGGCCCTGCGCCCGGGGCAGGACGTGATGGTCAACGAGGCGATGAACGTCGTCGCGGCCTTCGACTACGAGCGCACCGGCGAGCTGGCCACGGTCAAGGAGGTCCTCGGGGACGGGCGGGCGCTCGTGCTGGCCCGCGCCGACGAGGAACGGGTGGTGCGCCTGGCCGGGCCGCTGGAGGACGGCCCGCTGCGGGTGGGCGACTCCCTGACGATCGACACCCGCTCGGGGTTCGCCTTCGAGCGCATCCCCAAGGCCGAGGTCGAGGAGCTGGTCCTGGAGGAGGTGCCGGACATCGACTACGAGGACATCGGTGGCCTGGGGCCGCAGATCGAGGCCATCCGCGACGCGGTGGAGCTGCCGTTCCTGCACGCCGACCTGTTCCGCGAGCACGGGCTGCGCCCGCCGAAGGGGATCCTGCTGTACGGCCCCCCCGGGTGCGGCAAGACGCTCATCGCCAAGGCCGTGGCCAACTCCCTGGCCAAGAAGGCCGCGGAGCTGCGCGGGGAGACCCAGGCCAAGAGCTACTTCCTCAACATCAAGGGCCCTGAGCTGCTCAACAAGTACGTCGGGGAGACCGAGCGCCACATCCGGCTGATCTTCGCCCGGGCCCGGGAGAAGGCCGGTCAGGGCACGCCCGTGGTCGTCTTCTTCGACGAGATGGAGTCGCTGTTCCGCACCCGCGGCTCGGGGGTGTCCTCCGACGTCGAGACGACGATCGTGCCGCAGCTGCTGTCCGAGCTGGACGGGGTGGAGCGGCTGGAGAACGTCATCGTCATCGGCGCCTCCAACCGCGAGGACATGATCGACCCGGCGATCCTGCGCCCGGGCCGGCTGGACGTGAAGATCAAGATCGAGCGTCCCGACGCCGAGAGCGCCGGGCAGATCTTCAGCAAGTACCTGACGCCGGACCTGCCGCTGCACGCCGACGACCTCGCGGTCAACGGCGGCAACCCGCAGACGACGGTGGACGAGATGATCCGGGCGACGGTGGAGCGCATGTACACCGAGACCCCGGAGAACGAGTTCCTCGAGGTCACCTACGCCGGGGGCGACAAGGAGGTCCTGTACTACAAGGACTTCAACTCCGGGGCGATGATCCAGAACATCGTCGACCGCGCGAAGAAGATGGCCATCAAGGACCTGCTGACGTCGGACCAGCGGGGTCTGCGGGTGGACCACCTCATGAGCGCGTGCGTGGACGAGTTCAAGGAGAACGAGGACCTGCCGAACACCACGAACCCGGACGACTGGGCGCGGATCTCGGGCAAGAAGGGGGAGCGGATCGTCTTCATCCGCACCCTGACGCAGGGCAAGAAGGGCACCGAGGCGGGCCGTTCGATCGACACGGTCGCCAACACCGGCCAGTACCTCTAGACCTGCTGCACGGCCACCTCCGTGGGCCGCACCTCGCGCTGGCGGGGTGCGGCCCACGGTGCGTGCAGGACCCACGGCACGCGGCTCAGCGGCGTGCGCAGCGGCAGGCAGACCGCGAGCGCCGCGGCGACGAGCAGCACGGGGGCGGTGAGGTCGAGCAGCGGCACGTCGCCCAGGGGGTCCAGGGCCAGGACGAGGACGCCCAGGACGATCTCGTGGGTCACGTAGACGGGCAGGGTGCGGGCGCCGATGCCGGCGAGGGCGCGCCCGAGGGCGGTCCCGGCCAGGCGGGCGGCGAGCAGGACGCCGGCGACGACGGCCCCGGCGCCGACGAGCAGGCGCACGCCGGGGACCTGGACGAGGCTGAGCCCGGTGACGGCGAGGGCCAGGGCGCCGACGGCGGCGGTGGCGCCCAGGGCCAGGGGCCAGCCGGGGGTGCGGGTGAGGGCGCGCAGCGCGGGCCCGCGCAGGCGCACGCCGGCGGCGAAGAAGACGAAGAGGGTCAGGACGTCGTTCCAGACGAAGCTGTACCGCACGAGGGGCCCGGGGCCGAAGACGGCGGAGACGACGGCGGCGACCGGCAGCAGCACGGCCGTGGGCACGCGGCGGGTGAGGCGGCCGACGGTGAGGTACAGCGCCAGGGCCAGCAGGTACCAGGCGCCGTTGCCGGGCAGCAGCAGGGTCTGGTCGAGCCAGCCGCGGGGGCCGGTGGGCAGGTCGTCGCGGGCGTAGGGGATGAGGCTGAAGACGACGAAGGCCGCGGTGGCCCACAGCAGGTAGACCCACAGGTCGCCGCTGACGCGGCGGCGCAGCAGCTCGGGCCAGGGGCGCTGGACGGCGCGGACGGCGAGGAGGCCGGACAGGAAGAAGAACAGGGGCATCCGCAGCAGGCGGAGGGTCTCGTCCAGGGCGGTCCAGCCGTGGTGGGCGAACCCCTCGGCGGTGGCGAACAGGACGGCGTGGTGGACGAGGACCAGCACGATGGCGGCACCGCGTGCGGTGTCGACCCAGGTCAGGCGGGTGGTGGTGGGCACGGCGCTCCTGCGGTGGCTCGTGACCCGCGGGTCACGGTGGGGTCACGGGCGGGCCGGATCCTTCCACCATTCGGGCCAGTGGGCCAGCAGCTCGCGGGTGTCGGGCACGAACGACCACGTGCTGTCAAGGAGACGTCGACGCAGGGTGCTGGTTTCCTCCCACCAGGCGTCGGCGACCTCGCTGGGCTGCAGCACCAGGGGGGTGCCGTCCCAGCGGGCCTCGTAGACGTGGGCGAGGTAGTGGGCGGTCTCGTCGCGGTACCAGCGGACCAGGACGGGGCGCAGGCCGGTGCCCGGGTCCACGTCCAGGCCCAGCTCCTCGCGCAGCTCGCGGTGGGCGGCGGCCAGCGGGGTCTCCCCGGCGTCGACGACACCGCCGGCGAGGCAGTCGTGGGCGCCGGGGTTGAGGTCCTTGGCCGTGGTGCGGCGGTGGACCAGGACGCGGCCGCGGTCGTCGCGCAGCAGCACGCCGGTCGCGGCGTGGGGCAGGTTGCGGGTGCGGACCTCCCGGCGGGGCGCGCGGCCGGTGACCCGGCCGGCGGGGTCGCGGGGGTCGTAGAGGGCCACGAGCTCGGTCGCGGGATCGACCGCGTCGGGTGGGGTCGTGCTCACCGTGGCCACGCTAGGACGCGGTGTGCGCCGGGTCCGACGGTGGGGGGACGCCGGGTGCCCGCGGGCCCGCCCTGAGGAGGACCCGCAGCGGTGGGGGCACCACCTAGGGTGACGCTGTGCACCCCTCCTCCCCGCGTCGCGCCCCCTCCCGTCGACCCGCGCGGGTGCTGCCCGCCGCCGCGGTCGGGGTGGCCGTGCTCCTGGTGGCCGGGTGCGGCGGCGACGAGGACGAGGCCTCGTTCACGACCGGGACGGTCGCGCGCGGGGACGTCGAGCAGGTCGTGGACGCCCCCGGCCAGGTGCAGCCGCGGGCCTCGGCGGTCGTCCCGGCCCCGGCCTCGGGGACGGTGGCGACGCTGGCGGTCTCCGACGGCCAGGAGGTCCAGGCCGGTCAGGTGCTCATGACGATCGACTCCCCGTCGGCGGTGCAGGCGCTGGAGGCCGCCGAGGCGGCCGACCGGGACGCCGCCCGCTCGACCTCGCCGTCCTCGTCCTCCTCGGCCCGCTCGGCCGCGCAGCTGGCGGCGCAGCAGAAGAAGGCGGCCGCCGACGCGCAGGCCCGCTTCGACGAGGCGCAGCGGCAGGCGCAGGCCATCGCCGATCCCGCCGCCCAGGCGGCCGCGCTGGCGGCGGTGCAGTCCTCGCGCACCCAGTACCAGCTGCTGTCCGCCCAGACGCAGGCGCTCGTCGACCAGGTGAACGCGGGCCTGGGGAACCTGGACACGGCCGTGGCCTCGCTCGGCACGGCCCAGCGGGTGCAGACGCGGGCGGCGGTGCAGGCCGCGCGGGCCACGGTGGACGCGCTGACGGTGGTCGCGCCCATCTCGGGGAAGGTCTCGCTCGGCTCCAGCGGTGGCGGCGGGTCGTCGCTGCCGGCCGGGGCCGAGCAGCTGCTGGCCGGCAGCGGGGTCTCCCTGCCGGCGGCCGGGGCGCAGGACCCCGCGGCGGGCTCGCCGGTGCTGGCCCAGGGGGCGGCGGTGGCGCAGGGGTCGACCCTGGTCAGCGTCGTGGACGCCTCGACGCTGAGCCTGACGGCGGACGTCGACGAGACCGACGTGCTGCAGGTCCGGCCGGGCGTGGGGGCCGAGGTGGCGGTCGACGCGGTCGACGGCGCGACGTACCGGGCCACGGTGACGGGGGTGGACCCCACGGCCCGCACGGCCAGTGGCGGCGCGGTGACGTACACGGTGCGGCTCAGCTACGACGGCGGGACCGCCGCGGACGGGAAACCGGCCCCGGCGCCGCTGCCGGGCATGAGCGCGAACGTGTCGATGGTCGTGCAGCGCGTGCAGGGCGTCGTGGAGGTGCCGTCCGCGGCGGTGCTGCGGGAGGGGGCGCAGAACGGGTCGCCGACCTCGGACACGGTGTGGGTCGTCTCCGGCGGCACCGCGCAGCGGCGCGACGTGACGGTCGGGGTCCGCGGGGAGGACGACGTGGAGATCACGGCCGGGCTGCGCGGCGGGGAGACGGTCGTGACCCGGGGGGCCGCCGACGTGCGGCAGGGGCAGCAGCTGTCGTGACGTCCCGGACCGACCAGCAGCGCGACGACCAGCAGCGCGACCAGCAGCGCGACCAGCAGCGCGACGACCGGCAGGAGAGCGCCCTGAGCACACCCGACCCCACCGGACCGGGCGCACCGCCGGGCCCGGCCGCCATCGAGGCCGTCGGGGTGACCCGCTCCTACCGCTTCGGCGACAGCACCGTCGAGGCGCTGCGGGGGGTGAGCTTCACGGTCGCCGAGGGCGAGTACGCCGCGATCGTGGGACCCAGCGGCTCCGGCAAGTCGACGCTCATGCACCTGCTGGGCTGCCTGGACCGGCCGACCTCGGGGACGCTGCGGGTCGGCGGCCGCGACGTCGCGCAGCTGTCCGACGGTGAGCTGGCGGACCTGCGCAACCGCGAGATCGGCTTCGTCTTCCAGGCCTTCCAGCTGCTGCCGCGCTCCAGCGCGGTGGACAACGTGGCGCTGCCCCTGCTGTACCGGGGCGTCAAGGCCCCGCAGCGGCGCGCGCGGGCGGCCGCGGCGCTGGAGGCGGTGAACCTGGGGCACCGGCTGACGCACCGGCCCTCGCAGATGTCCGGCGGGGAGCAGCAGCGGGTGGCGATCGCGCGCGCCCTGGTGGGGGAGCCGCGGATCCTGCTGGCCGACGAGCCGACGGGCAACCTGGACTCGCGCAACGGCGCGGAGGTCATGCGGATCCTGGAGGAGCTGAACTCCACCCGCGGCGTCGCGGTCGTGCTGGTGACCCACGACGACGAGGTCGCCGGCCGGGCCCGGCGGCAGGTGCGGGTGCGCGACGGGCTGGTCGAGCTGGACACCGGCGCGGGTCCGGGAACGGGTCCGGGGGTGGGCCGGTGAAGGGCTGGGAGGCGTTCCGCGTGGCGTGGGACGCGTTGCGCGGCAACCGGCTCCGCAGCCTGCTGACCATGCTGGGGATCGTCATCGGCATCGCGGCGGTCATCGTCGTGGTCTCGATCGGCGCCGGCGCGCGCCAGCAGATCGAGCAGCAGGTCGAGGGGCTGGGCTCGAACCTCATCCTCGTGGTCCCTGGGCAGTTCGACACGGGCAACCTCTCCGGCAGCGGCCCGGCGACCTCGACCATGCAGGTCGCCGACGGGGAGCTGCTCGCCGCGGTCACCGGCGACCCGGAGACGGTGACGGCGCGCATCAGCACCGGCGCGCAGGTGCGCGCCGGCACCACCGAGCGCTTCCAGACGATCCAGGGCGCCGACCAGAACCTGCCGCGGGTCCTGAACCGGCCCGTGGCCGAGGGGCAGTACTTCACGTCGGTCGACGTGGAGTCGCGGCGGCGGGTCGCGGTGCTGGGGTCGGCCTCGGCGCAGGCGCTGTTCCCGGGCGCGGACCCGGTGGGCCGGCAGATCACGATCGCCGGGACCCGGTTCGACGTCATCGGCGTGCTGGCCGAGCAGGGGGAGAGCTTCGGGGTCTCGCAGGACAACGAGGTGCACGTGCCCATCACCACGGCCCAGCGGTTGTTCGGCATCGACCGGGTCGACGCCTTCGCGGTCAAGGCGCCGTCGGCCTCGAGCGTGCCGGCGCTGTCGGAGCGGCTGTGGCAGGCCATGAAGCGGCAGTACCCCGACCAGACCTTCTCGGCGGTCACGCAGACGCAGATCCTCGGCGTCATCGGGCAGATCCTGGGCCTGCTGACCGCGGTGCTGGCGGCGATCGCGGGCATCTCGCTGCTCGTGGGCGGCGTGGGCGTCTCCAACATCATGCTCGTCTCGGTGCGGGAGCGGACCCGGGAGATCGGGCTGCGCAAGGCGCTGGGCGCCCGCCAGCGCGACGTGCTCGTGCAGTTCCTCGTCGAGGCGGTGCTGCTGACCAGCGTGGGCGGCGTCATCGGCATCCTCATCGGCGTCGGCGGGTCCCTGGCGGTGGACCGGCTCTCGCCGCTGCCGGCCAGCATCGAGTGGTGGAGCCCGGTGGTGGCCTTCGTGGTCTCGGCCGCGGTGGGCATCTCCTTCGGCGTCTTCCCCGCGCGCCGGGCCGGGCGGCTGGACCCCGTGGTGGCCCTGCGGACCGAGTGATCCCCCGCACGTAGGGTTGCGGCATGACGGTGCGTCGCGTGGTCGGGATCGAGACGGAGTACGGCATCTCGGTGCCGGGGGACCCGGGCGCGAACCCGATGCTGCTGTCGGCGCAGGTCGTCAACGCCTACGCCACGGCCACCACGGGGGGCCGGGCCCGGCCGCGCTGGGACTACGAGGACGAGGCGCCGCTGCGCGACGCGCGCGGGTTCGAGGTGGAGCGGGCCAAGGCGCACCCCTCGCAGCTGACCGACGCCCCGGGCCGGTCCCGGCGGGCCGCGCCCAACGCCTCCGACGTCGCCGGCGCGGAGACCGAGGACCCCACGATGGCCAACGTCATCCTCACCAACGGCGCGCGCTTCTACGTCGACCACGCCCACCCGGAGTACTCCTCCCCGGAGGTCCTGACGCCCCGCGACGCGGTGCGCTGGGACCGGGCCGGGGAGCTGATCCTGCTGGAGTCGCTGCGGCGGGTGGCCGCCACGCCGGGCCTGACCCCGGTGACGATCTACAAGAACAACACCGACGGCAAGGGCGCCTCCTACGGCACCCACGAGAACTACCTCATGGACCGCTCGACGGCCTTCGGCGACGTGGTGCGGCACCTGACCCCGTTCTTCGTCTCCCGGCAGGTCTTCACCGGCGCCGGCCGGGTCGGGCTGGGGCAGGACTCGCGCGAGCCGGGGTACCAGATCAGCCAGCGCGCCGACTTCTTCGAGGTCGAGGTGGGCCTGGAGACGACGATGAAGCGGCCCATCATCAACACCCGCGACGAACCGCACGCCACGGCCGAGAAGTACCGGCGGCTGCACGTCATCGTCGGCGACGCCACGATGTGCGAGGTCGCGACGCTGCTGAAGGTCGGCACCACCTCGCTGGTGCTGTCGATGCTGGAGTCGGGCTGGCTGGACTCCAGCCCCGCCGGGCGGCTGCAGCTGTCCGACCCCGTCCGGGCCCTGCACGAGGTGTCCCACGACCCGGGCCTGAAGCGGCTGGTGCGGCTGCGCGACGGCCGGCAGCTGACCGCGCTGTCGGTGCAGCGGGCCTACCTGGAGGCGGCGCAGGCGTTCGTCGCCGACCGCTACGGCGCCGACGTCGACGCCGACACCGCCGAGGTGCTCACCCGCTGGGAGCAGGTGCTGGGCAAGCTGGAGACCGACGTGCTCTCCGCGGCCCGCGAGGTCGACTGGGTCGCCAAGCTGCGGCTGCTGGAGGGCTACCGCTCCCGCGACGGCCTGGGCTGGGACAACGCCCGGCTGGCCGCGGTGGACCTGCAGTGGTCCGACGTGCGGCCCGAGAAGGGCCTGTACCTGAAGCTGGCCGAGCGCGGGCAGGTGGAGCGGCTGCTGGCCGAGGAGGACGTGCGCCACGCCGTGGACCACCCCCCGACCGACACCCGGGCCTACTTCCGCGGCGAGTGCCTGGCCCGGTACGGCCCGCGGGTGGCGGCCGCCAGCTGGGACTCGGTGATCTTCGACGTCGCCGGCCGCGGGGCGCTGCAGCGGGTGCCGACCCTGGAACCGCTGCGCGGGACCCGCGAGCACGTCGGGGCACTGCTGGACCGGTGCGAGACCGCCGAGGAACTGGTCGCGGCGCTGACGGGGTGAGGTGCGGCACGCACCGCGCCGCCGCACCGGTCGCGGGGTTAGTGTCGGGGGGATGAACCGGACCGCGTGGTCCGGTGCCGAGCCGTCAGGGGGACCAGCCGTGCCTGGACAGGAGCAGCAGCGCCCGAGCCGTCGCGAGGACGAGGTCGAGGAGACCCCGGCCGTCCCCGCGCAGGCGAACGCCAAGACCTCCGAGAGCGACGCCGACGTCGACGCCCTGCTCGACGAGATCGACGAGGTCCTGGAGTCCAACTCCGAGGAGTTCGTCCGGGGCTTCGTCCAGAAGGGCGGTCAGTAGCCCTGCCGCGGGTGCGGGCCCGCACCCGCGGCGTTCCCGGCGGGGGCCGGGGGCGCCGGGTAGGGTCCGAGGGGTGAACCACACCAGCGATCAGTCAGGACGGTTGCCGGCTGCTTTCCTGCGGCCCGGTTCCTCGTCCTTCACCGACTTCGTGCGCGAGTACTCCCCGCAGCTCCTGCCGGCCGGCCGGGCCCTGCCCGCCGGTGCGCTGCCCGGCGGGGGCCCCGGCAACGGCGAGGCGCCGCACGCCACGACCATCGTGGCGCTGGTCTTCGCCGACGGCGTCGTGATGGCCGGTGACCGGCGCGCCACGGCCGGGCCGATGATCGCCCAGCGCGACATCAAGAAGGTCTTCCAGACCGACGAGCACTCCTGCGCCGGGATCGCCGGCGTCGCGGGGCTGGCCGTGGAGATGATCCGGCTGTTCCAGGTCGAGCTGGAGCACTTCGAGAAGCTCGAGGGGACGCTGATGTCCTTCGAGGGCAAGGCGAACCGGCTGTCCACCATGATCCGCGGCAACCTGGGCATGGCCATGCAGGGGCTGGCCGTGGTGCCCCTGTTCGCCGGCTACGACCTCGACGCCGGCCGCGGCCGCATCGTCGGCTACGACGTCACCGGGGGCCGCTCGGAGGAGCGGGACCACCACACCGTCGGCTCGGGCTCGATCTTCGCCCGCGGCGCGCTGAAGAAGCTGTACCGGCCCGGCATGGACGAGGCCGAGACCGTCCGCGTCGCCGTGGAGGCGCTGTGGGACGCCGCCGACGACGACTCCGCCACCGGCGGCCCGGACCTGCTGCGCAAGATCTGGCCCGTCGTGGCCGTCGTGACCGCCGCCGGCTTCCGGCAGGTGCCCGACGCCGAGCTGGAGCCGGTCGTCGAGGCCGTCGTCGCGGGCCGTCGCGGCAACCCGGGTGGCAACCCGGGCATCACCACCACGGGCGGGGAGGCCTGAGCATGAGCGTGCCGTTCTACGTCTCGCCCGAGCAGTTGATGAAGGACAAGGCCGACTACGCGCGCAAGGGCATCGCCCGCGGCCGCGCCGTCGTCGTCGTGGCCTTCGCCGGCGGCATCGTCTTCGCCTCCGAGAACCCCTCCCGGGCGCTGCACAAGATCTCCGAGATTTACGACCGCGTCGCCTTCGCCGCCGTCGGCAAGTACAACGAGTTCGAGAACCTGCGGGTGGCCGGCGTCCGGTACGCCGACGTGCGCGGCTACTCCTACGACCGCTCCGACGTCACCGCCCGCGGCCTGGCCAACGCCTACGCCCAGACGCTGGGGGCGATCTTCACCACCGAGTCCAAGCCGTACGAGGTGGAGATCGTCGTCGCCGAGGTCGGCACCCGGCCCGAGGCCGACCAGATCTACCGCCTCACCTACGACGGGTCGGTCGCCGACGAGCACGGCTACGTGGCCATGGGCGGGTCGGCGGAGCAGATCGCCGCCAAGCTCGGCGAGCGCTGGCACGCGGGGCTGTCGCTGGCCGAGGCGCTGCAGCTGGCCGTGGAGGCCCTGGGCTCGGACGCCGCCGCGGAGGCCGCCGGGCAGGGGCCGCGCCCCATCGCCGCCGACCAGCTCGAGGTCGCGGTCCTGGACCGCGCCCGCGAGCGCCGCACGTTCCGCCGCCTCACCGGCCCGACGCTGGCGGGGTTGCTGGCCCCGCAGGGCTGACGTAAACGCGTTTCGCTGCGCCCCACGGCGCCCGAGTGCCTAAGGTGGAGAAATGGATCGCCGGATCTTCGGGCTGGAGACGGAGTTCGGCGTCACCTGCGCCTTCGAGGGTCAGCGCAAGCTGTCCCCGGACGAGGTGGCGCGGTACCTGTTCCGCAAGGTGGTGTCGTGGGGCCGTTCGAGCAACGTGTTCCTCAAGAACGGGGCGCGCCTGTACCTGGACGTGGGCTCGCACCCGGAGTACGCCTCGCCCGAGTGCGACGACGTGCGGCAGCTGGTCGTCCACGACCGCGCCGGTGAGCGGACCCTGGAGGGCCTGCTGACCGACGCGGAGCGGCGCCTGGAGGAGGAGGGCATCGCCGGGGAGGTGTTCCTCTTCAAGAACAACACCGACTCGGCAGGCAACTCCTACGGCTGCCACGAGAACTACCTGGTGTCCCGGCACGGGGAGTTCGGCCGGCTCTCGGACGTCCTCATCCCCTTCCTGGTCTCCCGCCAGCTCATCGTGGGTGCCGGCAAGGTCGTGCAGACCCCGCGGGGAGCGGTCTACTCGCTGTCCCAGCGCGCCGACCACATCTGGGAGGGCGTCTCCAGCGCCACGACCCGCAGCCGTCCGATCATCAACACGCGCGACGAGCCGCACGCCGACGCCGAGCGCTACCGCCGCCTGCACGTCATCGTCGGGGACTCGAACATGTCCGAGACGACGACGATGCTCAAGCTGGGCGCCACCGACCTCGTCCTGCGGATGGTCGAGGAGGGCGTGCCCCTGCGCGAGATGACGATGGAGAACCCGATCCGGGCCATCCGGGAGATCTCCCACGACCTGACGGGGCGCAAGCCGGTGCGGCTGGCCAACGGCCGCGAGGCCAGCGCCCTGGAGATCCAGGGGGAGTACCTGGAGAAGGCCAAGGAGTTCGTCGAGCACCGCGGGTTGCAGACGCCGACGGTCAAGCGGGTGCTGGACCTGTGGGAGCGGGCGCTGCGGGCGGTGGAGACGCAGGACTTCTCCCTCGTGGACCGCGAGGTCGACTGGGTGATCAAGAAGAAGCTCCTGGACCGCTACATGGACAAGCACGACCTGGCGCTGACGTCGCCGCGCATCGCGCGGCTGGATCTGGCCTACCACGACATCCACCGCGAGCGGGGCCTGCACTACCTGCTGGCGCGGCGGGGCATGGCCGAGCGGGTCTGCTCGGACATCGAGGTGTTCGAAGCGCTCAGCGTGCCGCCGCAGACGACGCGGGCGAAGCTGCGCGGGGACTTCGTGCGGGCCGCCCAGGAGAAGCGCCGGGACTTCACGGTGGACTGGGTGCACCTGAAGCTGAACGACCAGGCGCAGCGGACGGTGCTGTGCAAGGACCCTTTCAAGGCCGTCGACGACAGGGTGGAACGGCTCATCGACAGCATGTGACGGCTCCGTCGGCGGCGCCCAGGGTCCGCGGTTAGGGTGGTTCAGTTCGCCCCGACCGATGAGTGAGGACCTCCGTGCGCCGCCGTACCGCCGTCCTGTCCGCGTCCGCCGCCCTGGCGGTCTCGTTGCTGCTGGGCGCCTGCGCCTCCGAGGGCGACACCCCCACCCCGAGCGAGCAGACCTCCTCGGCCTCGCAGGCCGCCGACACCATCGAGCCGGCCGTCACCGACGACGCGCTGCCGGTGACGGTGACCGGCGAGGTGAACCCGACGGTCAAGCCCACCGTGACGTTCACCCCGCCCCTGACCGTGCAGGAGACCTCCCGCAAGGTCGTCGCCGCCGGGACGGGCCCGCAGATCGAGGCCGCCGACGAGGTGGAGTTCGCCTACGCGCTGTACGCCGGCTCGACCGGTGAGGAGCTGGACAGCAGCTACGGCGGGACGAACGCCCGCTTCGAGCTGGGGCAGGTCACGATGGGCCTGGCGCGCGGGTTCGTGGGCGCGCACGTGGGCGACCGCATCGTGATGGCCATCGCCCCCGCCGACGGGTTCGGCGAGGCCATCGAGCGCTTCGGCAAGGAGAACGTCGACGCCGAGACGACGATCGTCGTGGTCGCCGACGTCGTGAAGACCGTGCCGAACAAGGCCCAGGGCACCCCGGTGACCCCGCCGGCGAACCTGCCGGTGGTCCAGACCGACGACCAGGACGTCCCGACCGGGTTCACCATCCCGGACCCGACGCCGCCGGCGGACCTCGTCGTGCAGCCGCTCATCGAGGGCACCGGCCCGGCCGTGACGTCGGGGATGAACCTCAAGGTGCAGTACCTGGGGGCGAAGCTGTCCGACGGGTCGATCTTCGACCAGTCCTGGTCCAAGGGCGAGCCGTTCACCTTCGTCGTCGGGCAGGGACAGGTCATCGAGGGCTGGGACAAGGGCCTGGTCGGGCAGAAGGTCGGCAGCCGCGTCCTGCTGGTCATCCCCGCCGCGCAGGCGTACGGGGACGAGCCGGCCAGCCCCGGGGCCCCGGCCGGTGCGCTGGTCTTCGTCGTCGACGTCCTCGACGCCTACTGAGGCAGCCCCCGGAGCGCCCGCTGGGGCGCCCGCCGACACGTCCACCGGGCCGCCCGCGGGCGGCCCGGTAGGGTCGGGGCATGACTGAGCGCACCAAGCCCGAGATCGACTTCCCCGAGGGCGAGCCGCCCACCGACCTCGTGATCGTCGACGAGATCGTCGGGGAGGGCACCGAGGCCACGGCCGGCCGCACCGTCAGCGCCCACTACGTGGGTGTCGCGTTCAGCACCGGCGAGGAGTTCGACTCCTCCTGGAACCGCGGCACGCCGCTGGACTTCCCCGTCGGGGCCGGCATGGTCATCAAGGGCTGGGACCAGGGCCTGCTGGGCATGAAGGTCGGTGGCCGCCGCAAGCTGGTCATCCCCCCGCACCTGGGCTACGGCGACCGCGGCGCCGGCGGCGCCATCAAGGGCGGCGAGACGCTGATCTTCGTCGTGGACCTCGTCGACGTGAAGTGAGCTGACCCCTCCGGACCCCTCCGCGGTCGAGCGCTCCTGTCCACGGGTGCTCGACCGCGGAGGGGTTCGTCACGTCAGCAGGGTCGCGGCGTGACGGCCGGCGGCGGCGGCGACCAGGAAGCTCGCGCGGTCCTGCTCCAGGCCCCGGCCCATGGTCGACAGGCGCACCGGGCTGGCCGCGAGCGCCTCGTCCAGGCCCGCCGCGGGCACCTCCACGTAGCGGTGCCGCCCGCACAGCGAGCGCGCCTGCTCCCGGACCCCGTCGTAGAAGGCGCCCGGGGCGTCGGGGACGGGCACGTCCACCGGGGCCAGGGCCACGCGGCCCACGGCGGTCAGCGTGTGGTGCGACACCCCGCGGTGGCGGGCGCGGGCGTCGGCCTCGGAGACCCGCAGCGCGGCCACGGGCCGCCCGCCCAGGACGGCCGCGGCGTTCAGCGCCTCCCCGGCGGCCACCCCCGAGAACCCCCAGCGCGACCCGGTGCCCAGGTTGCCCGGGCCCTGGGCGACGACGACGACGTCGGCGCGCGCCACCAGCGTCGCGGCCAGCAGGCCCGTGTGGACGGTCGTGGCCTCCAGGTCCCCGCCGAAGGACTGCCCCGTGGTGACGCAGCCGGTGATCCAGCCCGCCTCCCGCAGCCCGGCCACGGCGCGGGAGAACGCCGCGGGCAGCGCACCCCCGTCGGTCATGACGTAGGTGACGCGGGCGCCGGGGGCCTGGGCGCGGACCCCGGCCACGACCGCCGGCAGCGCGGAGTGCAGGTCGGCCACCACGACGGGGGTGCCGGCGAGGTCGTCGGCCTCGGCGAGCAGGTCGTGGTGCGGCGACTCCTGGTCGTCGACCCCCAGGACCATCGTCTGCAGGGGCGTGTAGCGGGCCTTGACCAGGTGGCCGGGGCCGGGGGCGGGGTCGGGCGGCAGCCGGTCGGGCAGGGCCACGACCAGGGCGTACCCGCCGGTGCCCAGCCCGCGGGCCAGGGCGGAGACGTTGAGCAGCACCCGGTCCCCGGCGGCGGGTTCGCCCACGAGGTCCGGGTGGGCCAGGGCCTTGACCCGCTCACCGGCCCGGGGACCGTCCAGGAGGGTGGCGGACAGCTCCACCGAGCCCGCCCAGCGGGCCCCGACCCGGTCGACCGTCGCCGAGCGCCACGTGATCGTCACGCTGGGAGCGTACGCAGGCTGCGTCCGGGCGCGGTTCCGGTAGCGTCCACCGCACCATGACGAGCACCCAGCCGCACCAGCCGAACTCCGCCGCGGCCCCCGGCGGGGCGGCCGCGGCGGCCCGGGGAGCCCGCCGCACCGAGCGCCTGCTGAACCTGGTCATCGCCCTGGCCGCCACGCGCCGCTGGCTGACCAAGGAGCAGATCCGCGCCGCGGTGCCCCAGTACGCCGACTGCGCCACCACCGTCGCCTTCGAGCGCATGTTCGAGCGCGACAAGGAGGACCTGCGCGAGCTGGGGGTGCCGCTGGAGACCGGCGGGGAGGACCCGCTGTTCGAGGACGAGGCCGGGTACCGCATCGACCGGGACGCCTACGCGCTGCCGGAGATCCGCTTCACCCCCGGCGAGCTGGCGGTGCTGTCCCTGGCCAGCCGCGTGTGGCAGCAGGCCAGCCTGGCCGGCCCGGCCACCCGGGCGCTGGTGAAGCTGCGCAGCCTGGGCGTGGAACCGGACGAGAGCTCGCTGATCGGGGTGGAGCCGCGGGTGCGGACGGCCGAGCCGGCCTTCGACCCGCTGTACGCCGCCACCCGCGACCGCACGCCCGTGCAGTTCAGCTACCGCCGCGCCGGGGCCGAGCCGGCCGTCCGGCACGTCGAGCCGTGGGCCATCGTGTCCTGGCACGGGCGCTGGTACCTCGTCGGCCACGACCGCGACCGGGGCGCCTCGCGGGTGTTCCGGCTCTCGCGGGTCGCCTCGGCCGTCAAGCGCATCGGCCGGCCCGGCTCCTACGAGGTGCCCGAGGGCATCGACCCGCGCGAGGTCGTCGCCGGGAGCGTGGGGTCGGTGCCGCCGCGGCAGGCGCGGCTGCTGGTGCGTGCCGGGGCGGGGCTGGCGCTGCGGCGCCGGGCCCGCGCCGTGGAGGAGGGGGCCGGACCGGGGGAGGGCGAGGACGTGGTGGTCGTGGACGTCACCGACGTGGAGGTGAGCGCCGACGAGCTCGCCGCCTTCGGCGCCGACGTCGTCGTGCTGGAGCCGGCGGACCTGCGCGAGGCGGTCCTGCGGCGGCTGCGGGGCGCGGCGGGCGTGCAGGGGGTGGCCCGGTGAGCACCGCCTCCACCGAGCGCCTGTCGCGGCTGCTGGCGATGGTGCCGTACCTGCTGACCCACCAGGGCATCCCGGTGCCCGAGGCCGCGCAGCACTTCGGCATCGGCGAGGACGAGCTCGTGCAGGACCTGGAGCTGCTGTTCGTCTGCGGCACCCCCGGTCACCTGCCCGACGACCTCATCGACGCCCGCTGGGAGTCCGGGCACGTCTACCTGTCCAACGCCGACCCCATCGCCCGGCCCTCCCGGTTGGCGGTGGACGAGGCGGTGGCTCTGCTCGTGGGGCTGCGGACCCTGGCCGAGGTGCCGGGCCTGCACGACCGCGAGGCCCTCGAGGGGGCGATGGCCAAGCTGTCCGAGGCCACCGGGGAGGCCGGCCGCGCCGCGCGCGCGGTGGCCGTCGACGTCAGCGACGCCTCCAGCGCCGTCGTGCTGGAGGCGGCGCGCCGGGCCCTGCGCGAGCACCGGCGCCTGCACCTGAGCTACCTGGTGCCCAGCCGCGACGAGCGCACCGAGCGGGACGTCGACCCCATGCGGCTGGTCAGCGTGGAGGGCCGCTGGTACCTGGAGGCCTGGTGCCACCGCGCCGAGGGCGTGCGGCTGTTCCGCGTCGACCGCGTCGAGACCGCCGAGGTGCTCGACGTCGACGGCACCCCGCCGCCGCAGGCGCGCTCCCGCGACGTCGCCTCGGACCTGTTCCGGCCCAGCCCCGACGACCTGGTCGTGACGATCGACCTGGCCCCGCAGGCGGCCTGGGTCGTGGACTACTACCCCGTGGAGTCGGTCCAGGAGGCCCCCGAGGACGCCTGGGAGGAGGCCTCGCTGCGGGTCCGGCTGCGGACGGCGGACACGCACTGGGTGCAGCGGCTGCTGCTGCGCCTGGGCGCGGGGGCCCGCGTCGTGGAGCCCGCGGAGCTGGCCGGGCACGTGCGGGAGGCGGCCCTGGCGGCCCTGGCGCGCTACGCCTGAGGGCCCCTCGTCACCGGGTCGGCCCAGCGCCGACCACACGCCGGACCGCCGTGTCAAGGTCGGGCGCAGGTGGCCGTTCAAGGGATCGGCGGGACGTGCCGAAGGAGTGGTTGTCGGACGGCGGGATCGCCGCCGGAGACGGTGAACACCACGACGAGAGGTGCACGACATGACCACGATCAAGGCTTCCTGCCCCTGCTGCGGCGACGTCGAGCTGACCCCCAAGCAGGTCCGCCTCGTGGTGTGCTCGGCCAAGGAGCGCTCCTTCTACGCCTTCGCGTGCCCCAAGTGCACCGACGAGGTCCGCAAGCCCGCCGGTGAGGACGTCGTGGCCCTGCTGGTCTCCGGCGGCGTGGCCGTCGAGCGCTGGGCGATCCCGGCCGAGGCCATGGAGGAGCACCACGGCTCCACCATCGCCTGGGACGACGTCCTCGACTTCGCCCTGGTGCTGGACTCCTGCGACGACCTCGCCTCGCTGGCCGCCCGCGGCCTGCGCACCGTGCGCTGACCCGCCCGGCACCGCACCACCACCTCTCGGAGAGCCGCTCGGCGGACGCCCACCGGCGTCCGCGAGCGGCTCTCGTGCGTCCCCCCGCGACCACCCGGGCACCACCTGGGCCCCACCTGGGTGTTCGCCCCGAGTCCACCTCCAGGACCGCGGACCGGCCCCGTGCGGACGACTCGACCCGCATGCTTGTCCCACGGGCAGCCGCCGTCGACGTACGATGGCGGCGCTACGACCGACCCTGGAGGACTGATGTTCCGCAACCTCGTCGACCACCCGTGGGTGCTCGTCATCCTCGTCGTGCTGCTCATCGCGCTGTTCGGCAGCAAGCGGCTCCCGGACGCCGCTCGCGGCCTGGGGCGCTCGATGCGCATCTTCAAGTCCGAGGTCAAGGAGATGAAGAACGACGGCAAGGAGGACGCCAAGACGTCCCCGACGGCCGCCGCGAAGGACTCCGAGCCCACCGCGCTGGAGGCCAAGCTCGCCGCCGAGCAGGCCGAGCAGAAGGCCGGCGAGCACCAGACCCGCGCGTCCTGAGCCACCCGCGACCCTGAGAGCCAGCCGCTGACATGGCCGTCACCACCGTCCGCCGACGCGCGCCCAGGGACCCCGAGGGGCGCATGCCCCTCATGGACCACCTCCGGGAGCTGCGCAACCGGATCGCGAAGGCTGCCGTCTTCCTGCTGATCGGGAGCATCGCCGGCTGGTTCCTCTGGGGCGGGTGGAAGTACAGCTGGGGCGCCTTCGACGGCGTCTTCCAGTACCTGCAGAAGCCGTTGCTGGACTACGCCGACCGCAGGGGCATCCAGAACGTCTCGCTGAACTTCACGCAGGTGGGGCAGGCGTTCGACCTGCGGGTCAAGGGCGCCATCTGGTGCGGTGTCATCGCCTCGAGCCCGTTCTGGATCTACCAGCTCTGGGCCTTCATCACCCCCGGGCTCACGAAGAAGGAGCGGCGCTACGCCATCGGCTTCATCGCCGCGGCCGTCCCGCTGTTCCTCCTCGGTGCGGGCATCGCCTACTCCGTGCTGCCCAACGCGATGCGCTTCCTCATCGACTTCACCCCGGTCGACGCCGCCAACCTCATCGGCGCGGACGTCTACCTGTCGTTCGTGATGCGCATCATCCTGGCCTTCGGCCTCGGCTTCCTCATGCCCGTGGTCCTCGTCGGCCTGAACTTCGCGCACCTGCTCTCGGGCAAGGCGATCCTCAAGCAGTGGCGCATCAGCGTCTTCCTCAGCTTCCTGTTCTCCGCCCTCGTGACGCCGACGTCCGACATCACCACCATGCTGCTGCTGGCGCTGCCGCTGCTGGTCCTGTTCACCATCGCCACCGTCGTCTGCCTGCTCAACGACCGGCGTCGCGCGAAGAACTCCGACGAGCCGGACTACGGGCACCTGTCCGACGACGAAGCCAGCGCCCTCTGATCCCGTGACCGACCGCAGGCGGGTCGGCCTCCTCGTGAACCCGACGGCGGGTCGCGGGGCCGGCCGGTCCGCGGGGTCCCACGTCCTGCGGACCCTGCGGGCCCTGGGCCACGACGTCAGCGACCTGTCCAGCCCGGACCTGCCCACCGCCGGGCTCGCCCGGGCCGCGGTCGCGCAGTTCGACGCCCTCGTCGTCGTGGGCGGCGACGGCGTCGTCCACACCGGCGTCCAGGCCGTCGCGGGCACCACCACCGCCCTGGGCATCGTCCCGGCCGGCACCGGCAACGACGTCGCCCGCGGCCTGGGCCTGCCCCTGGGGGACCCGGCCTCGTCGGCGCAGCGGGTGGCGCGGGCCCTGCACGAGGGTCGCCACCGCGCCGTCGACGCCGTCCGCGTCCACCACGCCGGCGGGTCGGGCTGGTACGCCAGCATCCTGGCCTCCGGCGTCGACGCCCTGGTCAACGAGCGCGCCAACTCCTGGCGCTGGCCGCGGGGGCCGGCCCGGTACACCCTCGCGGCGCTGCGCGAGCTGGCCGTCGTGCGCGGGGTGGGCGTGCGCGTCACCCTCGACGGGGTCGCCTTCGAGCGCGAGTGCCTCCTCGTGGCCGTGGCCAACACCCGCTGCTACGGCGGGGGCATGCTCATGGCCCCCGACGCCGACCCCGCCGACGGGCTCCTCGACGTCGTCGTCGTCGACGCCCTGCCGCCGGTGGCGGCGCTGCGGCTGCTGCCGACGGTCCGCCGCGGCGCGCACCTGGGCCTGCCGGTCGTCCACGTCCACCGCGCCCGGTCCGTGCGCCTGGAGCACCTCGGCGGGGCGCACCGGCCCCGGCCGCACGCCGACGGCGAGCCGCTGGGGGACCTGCCCGTCACGTGCGACGTGGTCGCGGGGGCGCTGAGGGTGCTGGCCTGAGCGCACCGCATCGTCGGGATGTACTGTCGCCACCATGGCAAGCCCCGCGGAACGCTACGCGGCAGCACGCCGTCGCACCGAGGAAGCCCGCACGGAGCTCGCGCAGTTCGCGGGCACCCTGGGCTTCGAGCTCGACGGTTTCCAGCTGCAGGCGTGCCAGGCCCTCGAGTCCGGCCGCGGCGTCCTGGTCGCCGCCCCCACCGGCGCCGGCAAGACCGTCGTGGGGGAGTTCGCCGCCCACCTGGCCCTGAAGACCCGGCGCAAGGCCTTCTACACGACGCCCATCAAGGCGCTGTCGAACCAGAAGTACGCCGAGCTCGTCGAGCGGCACGGCCAGGCCGCCGTCGGCCTGCTCACCGGCGACAACTCCGTCAACGGCGAGGCGCCCGTCGTCGTCATGACGACCGAGGTCCTGCGCAACATGCTCTACGCCGGCTCGCCGCTGCTGGACGGGCTGGGCTACGTCGTCATGGACGAGGTCCACTACCTCGCCGACCGCTCCCGCGGCGCGGTCTGGGAGGAGGTGATCATCCACCTGCCCGCCGACGTGCTCGTGGTGTCGCTGTCGGCGACCGTCAGCAACGCCGAGGAGTTCGGCGCGTGGCTGGACACCGTCCGCGGTGACACCGAGGTCGTCGTCTCCGAGCACCGACCCGTCCCCCTGTGGCAGCACCTGGCCGTCGGCACCCGCCTGTACGACCTGTTCACCGACCCCGACGGCGACCCGCTGGAGGGTGACGAGGGGTCCCTGGTGCCCGGGGCGATCGTCAACCCCGAGCTGGTCGCGATGTCCCGCCAGCAGATCCGCACCGACCGGCTCGCCATGGCCGGCGGCAAGGGGCGCCGCCGCGGGCAGGCCCGCCCCGGCCCCCGCACCGGCGGCGGCCGCCCCGGCGCCGGGCCCCGCCCGGCCTCGCGCGCGCAGATCCTCGACACCCTCGACCAGGCCGGGCTGCTGCCGGCCATCACGTTCATCTTCAGCCGCGCCGGCTGCGACGCCGCCGTCGAGCAGTGCGTGGCGTGGGGGCTGCGGCTGACGACGCCGGAGGAGGGCAAGGAGATCCGCGCGGTCGCCGAGGAGCGCTGCGCCGAGATCCCCAGCTCCGACCTGACCGTCCTGGGGTACTGGAGCTGGCTGGAGGGCCTGGAGCGCGGCCTGGCCGCCCACCACGCCGGGATGCTGCCCGTCTTCAAGGAGACCGTCGAGCACCTGTTCGCCCGGGGCCTGGTCAAGGCCGTCTTCGCCACCGAGACCCTCGCGCTGGGCGTCAACATGCCCGCCCGCTCGGTGGTGCTGGAGAAGCTCGTGAAGTGGAACGGGCAGACCCACGTCGACGTCACGCCGGGGGAGTACACCCAGCTCACGGGCCGCGCCGGCCGCCGCGGCATCGACGTCGAGGGTCACGCCGTCGTCCTGTGGTCCGGCGGCACCGATCCCGAGGCCGTCGCCGGGCTCGCCTCCCGGCGCACCTGGCCGCTGCGCTCCAGCTTCCGGCCCACCTACAACATGGCCGTCAACCTCGTCGAGCAGGTCGGGCGCGACCAGGCCCGCGACATCCTCGAGACGTCCTTCGCCCAGTTCCAGGCCGACCGCGCCGTCGTCGGGCAGGCCCAGCAGATCCGGAAGCAGACCGAGGCGCTGCAGGGCTACGCCGAGGCGATGACGTGCCACCTGGGCGACTTCCGCGAGTACTTCGCGCTGCGGCAGGCCATCTCCGAGCGGGAGAAGGACCTTACCCGCGCCGGCAACGCCGCCCGCCGCGTCGAGGCGCGCCAGACCATCGAGGGCCTGTCCCGCGGTGACGTCGTGCGGCTGCCCGGGGGCCGCCGCGCCACCTTCGGCGTCGTGCTGGACCTCGTGCCCGGCAAGGGGTTCGCCGGGCCCTCGCCGCGGGTCCTGTCCCAGGACCGCCAGGTGCGGACCATCGACGCCGACGACTTCACCGGTCCCGTCGACGCTTTGACCCGCGTGCGGATCCCGAAGAACTTCAACTGGCGCTCCCCGCAGGAGCGGCGGGACCTGGCCTCCTCCCTGCGCAACGCCCTGGCCGAGGTCGGCGGCGGGGAGGTCCCCTTCCGCCGCCGCTCCTCGGCCGCGGCCGAGGACGCCGAGCTGGCCCGCCTGCGCGAGGCCCTGCGCGCCCACCCCTGCCACGGGTGCGCCGAGCGGGAGGAGCACGCCCGCTGGGCGGTGCGCGAGGAGAAGCTGCGCCGCGACACCCAGGGGCTGCAGCGCAAGATCGAGGGCCGCACCGGCACCATCGCCCGCACCTTCGACCGGGTCTGCGACCTGCTGGCCGAACTGGGCTACCTCACCGACGACGGCCAGGGCACCACCGCCGCCGGGCGCACCCTGCGCCGCATCAACGCCGAGACCGACCTGCTCGTCGCGCAGTGCCTGCGCCACGGCGCCTGGGACGGGCTGAACCCGGCCGACCTGGCCGCGGCGGTCTCCACCCTCGTCCACGAGTCGCGCCGCGACGAGGGCGGGCGCCCCGACCGCATCCCGCGCCGCGCCGAGGCCGCGATCGCGGCCACGCACCGGCTGTGGAGCGACCTGACCGACCGCGAGGACCACCACAAGGTCCCCCTGACCCGCGAACCGGACCCGGGGCTGGCCTGGTCGGTGCACCGCTGGGCCTCGGGGCACCGCCTGGACGAGGTGCTGCGCGAGGCCGACCTGGCCGCCGGGGACTTCGTGCGCCGCTGCAAGCAGCTCGTGGACCTGCTGGACCAGATCGGGTCCGCCTCCACCGAGCCCGGGCTGCGCCGCGCGGCCCGTGAGGCCGTCGACGCGGTGCGCCGCGGGGTCGTGGCGCACACCTCCCTCACCGAGGGCTGAGCCCGCCCAGGGCGTGGTCCACGGCGGCCCGCACGTGCAGCTGCGTGGTGGGGAACACCGGGACGGGGCTGTCGCCGGGGCCGACGAGCAGCTCGATCTCGGTGCAGCCCAGCACGACGCCCTGCGCGCCGCGCGCGACGAGCCGGTCGATGACGTCCCGGTAGGCCCGGCGGGACCCCTCGGTGACCACGCCGCGCACCAGCTCGTCGTAGATGACGTCGTGGACGGTGGTGCGGTCCGGTTCGGCCGGCACGAGCACCTCGATGCCGTGGCCGGCGAGGCGGTCGCGGTAGAAGGCGCGCTCCATCGTGAAGCGGGTCCCCAGCAGCCCCACGCGGCCGACGTCGACGGCTGCGGCGGTGGCGTCGGCGATGTGCAGCACCGGCACCCGCACCGCCTCCTCGACGGCGCCGATCACCTCGTGCATCGTGTTGGTGCACAGCAGCAGCACGTCGGCGCCGGCGGCCTCGACGGCCCGGGCGCGGGCGGCCAGCAGCTGCCCGGCCTCCTGCCACCGGTCGGTCCGCTGCAGCTCCTCCACGTCGGCGAAGTCGACGGAGTCGAGCACCACGCGCGCGGAGTGGACCCCGCCGAGGCGGTCGCGGACGGCGACGTTGAGCAGCCGGTAGTACTCCGCGGTCGACTCCCAGCTCATGCCGCCCAGCAGCCCGATCGTCTTCACGCGCGCTCCTGCGCGAGGGCGGTGAGGACGCGCTCGACGCTGGAGCGCAGGCCCCACCGCTCCACGAGCTCCTCCAGCCGCCCGGGGTCGGCCGGCCCGGCGGGCAGGGCGTCGTCGACGTCGGGCAGCGGCACGTCGCGCGCGGTCCGGACGACGACCGGCGCGGCCCGCAGGTAGTCGCGCGCCGCGAGGAGCTTGGCGCGCTGGCCGGCCGGCAGGTCGCTGCCGGGGTCGTCGGCCGCCGCCAGCAGCCCGGCCAGGTCGCCGTGGCGGGTGACGAGCGCCGCGGCGGTCTTCTCCCCGATCCCGGCGACCCCGGGCAGGCCGTCGGAGGGGTCCCCGCGCAGGACGGCCATGTCGGCGTACCGCTGACCGGTGCCCACGCCGTAGCGCTCCTGCAGCCACCCCTGCGTCACCGCCTCGGCCTTGCGCACGCCCTTGCCGCAGTACAGGACCCGGACCCCGGCGGTGTCGTCGACCAGCTGGAACAGGTCCCGGTCGCCGGTGACCACGTCGACCGGCCCGGGGCCGCGGACGGCCAGGGTGGCCACGACGTCGTCGGCCTCGTACCCGGGGGCCCCGACCCGCGCCAGGCCGAGGGCGGCCAGGACGTCGACGACGACGTCGACCTGCGGCAGCAGCGCGGCGGGGGCGTCCTCGCCGCCGTCGGGGCCGACGCGGTGGGCCTTGTAGGACGGCAGCGCCTCCACGCGGAAGGCCGGGCGCCAGTCGTCGTCCCAGCACGCCACCAGCCGCGCCGGGCGGTGGGTGGTGACGAGGAAGGCCAGGGCGTCGAGGAAGCCGCGGACGGCGTTGACGGGGGTGCCGTCCGGGGCGGTGACCGACTCCGGGACGCCGTGGAACGCCCGGAAGTACAGGGAGGCCGAGTCCAGCAGCATCAGGGGGCCCGGCCGGCCGGGTGCGCGGTGCGGCATGCGGGGGATCCTCGCAGGTGCGGGGGTCATCCGTAGGGATCGGGTGAACGCTCCGGACGGCTGAGGCGCGCCCCCGCAGGATCGGCGCATGCTGGGGGGACGCGCACGACGCACACCCGGTGCACAGCCCGACCAGGGGGGAACCCACATGACCACGATGACCCGGCCGACCACCCGGCGCCGGCGCCGGCTCGGCACGCTGGCCGCCAGCGGAGCGGTCGTCCTCGCGCTCGGCCTCGGCGCCTGCGGCGGCGGTGACGACGCGGCGTCCCCGTCCTCCGCGGCGACCGCCTCCCCGGCCACCGAGCTGACCGCGTTCGAAGCGGTCAAGGCGTCGGCGAAGACCTCCCAGGAGGCCGGCAGCGCCCGGTTCTCCCTCACGGCCAGCGGCACCGGGGAGGCCGCGCAGGTCGGCGGCCTGAGCGCCGACGGCTCCTTCGACGCCACCACCGGGGCGTTCGAGATGGCGGTGGCCCTGCCCGCCGCGGCCGGCGGCAGCCAGGTCACGCTGCGCTTCGTCGACGACGTGGCCTACCTGTCCGGGGCGCCGCTGACCGCGCAGGGGCAGTGGGTGCGGATGCCGCTGGACCAGCTGGGGTCGGCGGGTCTGGACACCTCCGCGATCGACCCGTCGAAGTCGCTGGAGCAGCTGCAGGGCGTGGCCCAGGACGTGCGCGAGCTGCCCGCGCAGGACATCCGCGGGGTCCGGGCCACCGGGTACGCCGGGACGATCGACGCCCAGCAGGCGCTGGCGCAGCTGCCCGCCGACCAGCAGACCGAGGAGGCGAAGCAGGCCGCCGCGCAGCTGGGGACCATCCCGTTCGAGCTGTACGTCGACGACCAGGACCGTCCCGTCCGCCTCAGCGAGACGATCACCGTCGAGGCCTCCACGATGACCGTCCAGACGGACTTCTTCGACTGGGGCACCGACGTCGACGTGGCCGCCCCGGACCCGGCCTCGGTCAAGGACCTGCCGGACACGGGCTCGCTGCCGGACGCGCCGGCGACCCCCGCGCCCGCGGGCGCCTGAGGCGCGTCGTGCGGGTCGGTGCACCGCGCCGACCCGCACGACGGGGTGCCCCGCGGTGCGCCGCACCGCGGACCCGCCGGGTCGGGGGGAAGCGTCGAAACCGCCCGCGCGGCACGGTGCCGGGCGTACGCCCGCACGCCTCTGAGGCAACCCACAGGAGGCGTCCGTGAAAGCCCGCCGCACCTTCATCGCCCTGCTGACCGCCCTGCTGACCGCCCTGGTCACCGCCACGCCGGCCGCCGCCGTCACCGGGGGCGACCCCGACGGCCAGCGGCACCCGAACGTCGCGCTCATCGTCCTGTACGACGCGGCCGGCCGTTACCGCTGCTCCGCGACCCTGGTCTCGCCCACGGTCCTGCTCACCGCCGCGCACTGCACCGCCGACGCCGTCGGCCGCGCAGCGGTGACGTTCGAGACCTCCATCGCCGAGGCGCCCCCGAGCCCGCTGCCGGTCGCCGCGGACCCCGCCGCCGGCTACACGCAGGCGGAGCTGGAGGCCGCGGGCTACCGCTCGGGCACCGCCTACGCCCACCCCGCGTACTCCGGCTTCACCGACTTCGACAACTGGAACGACGTGGGCGTCGTCGTGCTCGACCGGCCGGTCACCGGGATCGCGCCCGCCCCCCTGGCCACCACGGGCACCCTCGACCGGTACGCGCAGCCGGTGCTCAACAAGACCCTGTTCGAGGTCGTCGGGTACGGCACGGAGGTCCGCAAGCCCGACAGCGGCCCGCAGAAGCCGGAACCGATGGGCTACCCGCTGCTGCGCCGCTACACCACCTCCCCCGGCCAGAAGCTGACGCCCCAGCTGCTGCAGCTGAACGGCAACCCGGCCGACACCCGCGGCGGGGGCGGCACGTGCTTCGGCGACTCCGGCGGCCCGGTGTTCCTGGACGGCCGGATCGTGGCCGTGACGAGCTACACCCGGACCGCCAACTGCCGCTACATCGGCGGCTACCAGCGCGTGGAGATCCCCGTCGTGCGCCAGTGGCTGGCGACGTTCGGGCTGCCCGCCTGAGCGGTGCCCCGGCCCCGGGACCCGCGCCGGGCACCCGGGGCCCGGGCACCCGCGCGACGGTCCACCCCGGACGGCTCCTACGCTGCCCGGCGTGGACCGTCGCGCTGCCAGCACCCGTCGGCTCTACCGCGGCGGGGCGGTGTACTCCCCGGCCGACCCCTTCGCCACGGCGATGCTCGTGGAGGGCTCGACGATCGCGTGGGTGGGCCCGGACGAGGCCGCCGGGGCCTGGACGCGCGAGGGCGACGAGGTCGTCGACCTGCGCGGCCGGCTCATCACCCCCGCCTTCGTCGACGCGCACACCCACCTCACCGAGACCGGCCTGCGCCTGGAGGGGCTGGACCTGAGCGCGGCCGCGAGCGCGGCGCAGCTGCTGGAGGCCGTGGCGGCGCGCGCGGTGCCCGGTCGCCTGCTCGTCGGGCACGGCTGGGACGAGTCGGGCTGGCCCGCGGGGGAGGCGGTGCCGACGCGCGCGCAGCTGGACCGGGCCGCCGGTGGGGCGCCGGTGCTGCTGTCGCGGGTGGACGGCCACAGCGCGCTGGTCAGCTCGGCGCTGGCGCAGGCGGCGGGCCTGCGCCGGCTGCCGGGGTGGGACGAGGACGGCCGGGTGCGCGGGGCGGCGCACCACGCGGCGCTGGACGCGCGCTGGGGGGCCCTGGGGCCCTCGCAGCTGCAGGGTGCGCGGCGGGCGGCGCTGGCCGCGGCCGTGGCCGCGGGCATCGGGTCGGTGCACGAGATGTCGGGGCGCTGGCTGGCGCCGGCGGGGGACCTGGAGGCGCTGCAGGCCCTGGCGGCGGCGGAGCCGTCGCCGCAGGTCGTGGGGTACCTGGCGGAGCGGGTGGACAGCCCGGAGCAGGCGCGGGCGGTGCTGGCGGGGTCGGCGGCGCAGCTGGCGGGGCTGGGCGGGGACCTGGTGGTCGACGGGTCGCTGGGCTCGCGCACGGCGGCGCTGCGGGCCGACTACGCCGACGCGCCGGGGTGGCGCGGTGAGCCGTCGCTGGACGTGGCCGCGGTGCGCGACCACGTCCACGCGTGCACGGTCGCGGGGGTGCAGGCCGCGTTCCACGCCATCGGGGACGCGGCCCTGGAGGTGGTGGTCCAGGCGCTGGAGGAGGTCGCGGCGCGGCTGGGGACGGCGGCGCTGGCCTCGGCGGGGCACCGGGTCGAGCACGCGGTGGTGGCCGACGAGTCGGTCGTGGCCGCCTTCGCGCGGTTGGGGACCGCCGTGAGCACGCAGCCGGCCTTCGACGCCACGTGGGGCGGGCCGGGGGGCCTGTACGCGCAGCGGCTGGGGGAGCGGGTCGGGCGGACGCACCCGTTCGCGGCGTGGGCGGCGGCGGGGGTGCCGATGGCGTTCGGCTCGGACACGCCGGTGACGCCGTTCGCGCCGTGGGCGGCGGTGCGGGCGGCGGCGTTCCCGCACGAGGAGGAGCGGGCGGTGTCGGTGCGGGCCGCGTTCCTGGCGCACACGCGCGGTGGGCACCGGCTGGCGGGCCGGGGGCACCCGGGGGTGCTGCGGCCGGGCGCCCCGGCGACGTACGCGGTGTGGGACGTGGCCGAGCTCGTGGTGCAGGCCCCGGACCGGCGGTTGTCGGGGTGGAGCACCGACGCGCGGTCGGGCACGCCGGGGTTGCCGGACATGGGCCCGGGGGCGGTGGAGCCGGTGTGCCTGCGGACGGCGGTGGAGGGCGCGGTGGTGCACGACGTGCCGCAGGGGCTGGTGGGCTGACGACACGCCGGGGCGACACGCCGGGTGACGAGGCCTGATCACGGACGGTCATGCCCGCATGACCTGCCGCGATGCCCCGGAGGTGGTCCGCGGGCCGGTTGACAGCGGGCAACGGCTGAGTAGCGTCCAGGTGCAGCCCACGTCGAGGAAGCCCGGTCGGCCACCTCGCGCCGGCGTCCCGCAGTCGCACCACCTGCGGGGACGCTCGGCGCGGGTGTCCGCCGGAGTGGGCGAGGTCGGGTCCGTGCGCCCTTAGAAAACGGCGCACACCTCGTAGCCGACGAGGTGCGCGACGGCGCGAGGGGTGCGCGGGCTCGACCGGCAGGACCGCCCGGGCGCCGGGAACCGGTCCCGGGCCCCGGCGGTTACCCTCACGTGGTGCCTCCCCGTCCGGTCGACCCCGCGCCCGTGCGCCTCCCGGTCACCCTGGTCCTGGCCGTCCTCGGCGGCCTGGCCGCCTGGGCGGCGTTCCCCGGGGCCGTGACCGCCCCCGGCCTGTGGCCCACCGCCGTGCTCGCCGTCGCGCTGCTGACCGTCGCCACGCACGGTGCGCGGGCGCGCCGCGGGGCCTGGGCGGGGCTGCTGTTCGGGTTCGCCTTCATGTTCCCCCACCTGTCGTGGAGCGGGACGTACGTGGGGCTGCTGCCGTGGTCGGCCCTGACGGTGGCCTGCGCGCTGTTCTACGGCGTCCTGGGCGCCTGCCTGCCGCGCCTGCAGCGCGCCCGCCGGCGGCTGGCCCCGCTGGCCGTGGCGACCGGCTGGGTGGCGCTGGAGGCGGCCCGTGCCCGGGTCCCCTTCGAGGGTTTCCCGTGGGGGCGGCTGGCCTTCTCCCAGGCCGACGCCCCCACGCTGGGCCTGGCCGCGCTGGGCGGGTCGCCCGCGGTGACGTTCGGCGTGGCGCTGGCGGGGGCCCTGGTGGCCTCGGCGGTGCTGGCCCTGCTGCGGCTGCCCGCGCCGGTGGGGGCCCCGCGCGCCGTCCCCCGGCTGCGCCCGGCGGTGGCGCTCCTGCTCGCGGCGGCCGCCGTCACGTGGTCGGGGGCGCTCGTGCCGCGCCCGACGGCGGCCGAGGACGGCACCCGGCGCGTCGCCGCGGTGCAGGGCAACACCCCCGCGGAGGGGCTGGAGTTCAACGCCGAGCGCCGGGCGGTGCTGGACAACCACGCCGCGGCCACCGAGCGGCTGGCCCGGGAGGTGGCGGCGGGTACGCAGGAGCGGCCCGACCTGGTCCTGTGGCCGGAGAACTCCAGCGACATCGACCCCTACGAGAACCCCGACGCGCAGGCGGTCATCGAGCAGGCCGCCCGCGACGTCGGCGTGCCCGTCCTGGTGGGTGCGGTCCTGGACGGCCCGGGCCGGTACGTGTCGAACACCGGCCTGGTCGTGACGCCGCAGGACGGCATCGCCGGGGCCCGCGAGGACGACACGCGGCACTACGTCAAGCAGCGCCCGGCCCCCTTCGCCGAGTACATGCCCTACCGGTCCTTCTTCCGGGTCTTCAGCGACAAGGTCGACCTCATCACCCGCGACTTCGTCCACGGCGACCACGTGGGGCTGCTGACGATGGGGGACGTGCGGGTCGGTGACGTCATCTGCTTCGAGGTGGCCTTCGACGACACCGTCCGGCAGTCGGTGCGGGCCGGGGCGCAGTTCCTCGTGGTGCAGACCAACAACGCGACGTTCGGGACGTCCGACGAGGCGGTCCAGCAGCTGGCGATGTCGCGGTTGCGGGCGGTGGAGTCGGGCCGGGCGGTCGTGCAGATCTCCACGGTCGGCGTCAGCGCCCTGATCAGCCCCGACGGCGTGGCGCACGACGAGTCCTCGCTGTTCACCCAGGACGTCCTGACCGGTGACGTGGTGCTGCGCTCGACGCAGACCGTCGCGACCCGCGTGGGGGCCGCGCCGGAGCTGGTGCTCAGCGCGCTGTGCGTGCTCCTGCTGGTGACGGCCCGCCGGGGTCCGCGCCGCGGCCGGCCGGGGGGCCGCTCGGCGTCGGCGCGGCCGGCCGGGGACCCGGTGCCGGCGTGAGGGCGCCGCGGTGGGTCCGGTGGGTTCCGGTGGGCCTGCTGCTGCTCGTCGTCCTGGAGGTCTGGCTGCTGGTGCAGCTGAGCCACGTCGTCGGTGGCGGGTGGGTGCTGGTGCTGCTGCTGGCCGAGACGTTCGGCGGGGCCCTGGTGCTGCGGCGGGCGGGGCGCCGGGCGGTGGCGGCCTTCCGGCAGACGGCCTCCGTGCCGTTCGGCGCGCCGGTGCCCGGTCAGGAACCGGGGGTCGTCGGCGACGCCGTGCTCACCGGGGTCGGGGGGCTGCTGCTGGTCCTGCCGGGCGTCGTCAGCGACGTCCTGGGGCTGCTGTGCGTCGTGCCCCCGACGCGGCGGTTGCTGCGGGCGGTCTTCGTCCGGCTGGTCCGCCGCCGGTTCGAGTCGGCGGTCCGGGCCGCGGCCGGGCCCACGGTCGTCGTGGGTGACGTGGTCGGTGACGTGGTGGACGGCGAGGTCGTCGACGGCGAGGTCGTGCCCGACGCGCCGCGGGGCCGACGGGAGCTGGGGCGCTGAACGCACGAGGGCCGGCCCACCCGTGCGGGTGGGCCGGCCCCTGCGGGTCCGCCGGTCAGGCGCTGCGCTTGATCAGCTCGCGGCTGCGCAGCAGCTCGAGCCTCTCGTCCAGCAGCACCTCCAGCTCGGCGATGGTGCGACGCTCCAGGAGCATGTCCCAGTGCGTGCGCGCCGGTTTGCCGGCCTTCTTCTCCGGTGCGTCGGTGTCGGCCCGCAGCGCCTCGGCGCCGCAACGGCACTCCCACAGCGGGGGCACGTCGGCCTCCACGGACATGGGCACCGTGATGGTGTGACCGTTCGGGCAGTGGTACGTGACCTGCTGCCGCTCAGCCGGCTCGACGCCGGACTCGCTCTCGAGGCTGGCGCCGCCGAGGCGGGACCCTCGCAGGTTGCGCTCGCTCATGTGAACCTCCCCACCGTCCCCTCCGCACGGCGACTCCCCGCGGTTCCGGGGGAGTGGAAGGGACCTGGTGGTTGAACGCCGTGACGATCCCCGCTGTTCCGCGTCCGACCGCCCCGAGGTGTGGAGGTCGTGTGCGCAGCGAGGTTGGTTGATTACTCAGCGTACTGGATCGGTACCTGACCGTGCCTGCTGAACTCCGGCGTCCACGTCGACCCGGACCAGCAGCACGGCGCCCACGACGAAGAAGGCGAGCAGCGCCACCAGCGCCGGGCGGTACGAACCGGTCAGCTGCGCCACCAGCCCGAACACCAGCGTCCCCAGCCAGCTCGTCCCGCGCTCACCGGCCTGGTAGAGGCTGAAGTACTCCGCCTCGGCCCCGGCCGGCACCAGCCGGCTGAACAGCGAGCGCGACAGCGCCTGCGTGCCGCCCAGCACCACCCCGATGAGGACCGCCAGGGCCAGCCACGTCGTGAACGCCCCGCGCGGGACGGCGAAGGCGGCCAGCACGACGACGATCCACAGCACCAGACCCCCCAGGACCGTGCGCTTGGCCCCGAACCGGCCCGCGAGGCGGCCGAAGGCGAGCGCGCCGAGGAAGGCCACGGCTTGCACGAGCAGCACGGTGGTCAGCAGCTGCGCCGACGAGAAGCCCAGCTCCTCCTGGCCGTAGACGCTGGAGGCGGCCACGACGGTCTGGATGCCGTCGTTGAAGACCAGGTAGGCCAGCAGGAAGCGCAGCACCTGCGGGTGGTGCCGCAGCCCCCGCAGGGTCCTCACGAGCTGGCGCACGGGGGCCGCCGGGGTCCGGTCGACGGCGGGGTCGGGGACCGGGCGGGCCGGCAGCCGGCGCAGCCCCACGACGGGCACGATCGTGAACAGCCCCCACCACAGCCCCGCCGAGGCCAGGCTGACCCGGACCGCCCACTCGGCGCTCAGGCCGAAGGTGGCCGGGGAGGACACCAGCAGCAGGTTCAGCCCCAGCAGCAGGAAACCGCCGAGGTAGCCCGCGGCCCAGCCGCGGGAGGAGACCGCGTCCCGCTCGGCCGGGCCCGAGACGTCCACCAGCAGTGCGTCGTTGACGACCAGGGACAGGGTGAGGCTGACCACGGCGACCAGGGCCAGCACCACCCCCAGCCACCAGCGGTCCCCGCCGACGGCGACCATGGCGGTCGCGGCCCCCGCCCCGACCCAGGCGAAACTGCCCAGCAGGCGGTGCCGGTGCCGGGTGCGGTCGGCCAGGGCCCCCACGAAGGGCAGCAGCAGCGCGGACAGCAGGGTGGCCGCGGTGGTCGTGTAGAGCGCCAGCGACCCGGGCGCCACGGGCACCCCCAGCACCGAGAGGGTGGCCGTGCAGCCCTCGCTCGCGCCCGGGCACGCGGCGCGGCGGGCCACGACGGTGAGGTAGGGGGCCAGCAGGACGGTCTGGGTGGTGGTCACGAAGGCGGAGTTGGCCCAGTCGTAGACGTACCAGGACCGTCGGGCGCGCCGCAGCGTCGCGTCGGTGGTGCTCACGGCACCCATCTCACCCGATCCACTGCCCCCGGCGGGTCAGGACGTCCTTGAGCACGTCGGCGCGGTCGGTGATGATCCCGTCGACCCCCAGGTCGAGCAGGGCCTCGATCTGGACCGGGTCGTCGACGGTCCACACGTGCACCTGGGCGCCGGCGCGGTGCACGGCCGTCACGAACCGCTCCGAGACGACCTCCACGCCCCCGTGCCGGACAGGGACCTGGACGGCGTCCACGCCACCCACCGCGGCCCGGACGAGGAACGGGGCGCGCAGCAGCGCACCGGCCAGGGCCAGGGCGGTGCCGGGGGAGCTGGCCGAGGTGGCCTCCCGCCCGCCGACGGCCGCCAGCGCGGCCCGGCGGCGCCGCTGCCCGAAGGCGGTGACCAGGACGCGGCCGTGGGCGGCGGTCCGGTCCAGTACCCCGGCGAGGTGGGGCAGCGCCGCCTCGGTCTTGACGTCGAGGTTGAACCGGGCCCGCGGGAAGCTGCCCAGGACCTCCTCGAGGGTGGGCACGGGTTCACGGCCGCCGACGCGCAGGCGGCGCACCTGCGACCACGGCAGCTGCGAGAGGTCGCCGCGGCCGTCGGTGACGCGGTCGAGGTGCTCGTCGTGGAACGCGACGAGCTGCCCGTCGGCGGTGGCGCGGACGTCGGTCTCCAGGTACGTGTAGCCCAGGTCGACGGCCGCGGCGAAGGCCGGCAGGCAGTTCTCCAGCCCGCGCAGCGGCCCGGTGGCGCTGAAACCGCGGTGGGCCATCGCGATCGGCCCGTCCCACGCGCAGAACGCGTGGCGCGCCGGCGGCCTGCTCACCACCGTCGGCCCCCCGGCGCCCGGTGCCCCATCAGCCGGTGAACTCCCAGTGCCACGGCTCGAACTGCCCGCCGCGGTTCTGCGCCCACGCCGGGTTGATCCACCCGTACAGGGCCGCGTTGCGGTCCATCCACTGGTGCTGGGCGGAGTCGGCGTTCTGGATGCCGTCGCCGAGGTCGACGGCGATGCCCAGGCCGTGGCGGCTGGTGCCGGGCTTGGCCGCCAGCGTGGGCTTGCGGGCCTTGACGTCGATCTGCTCGGCCAGGGTCCGGTAGGAGTCCGTCACCGAGATGTTCTCGCCGAACTGCGCCGCGTAGGCCTCGTTCAGCGCCGCGAAGGCGTTGGCGGCGTCCGAGCGCAGGACGTGGCCGGGGGCGCTGGCCAGCGGGCACAGGGCGCTGCGGGGGATGAGGCCGTTGCCGTACCCCGACAGGCTGCCGCCGGTGGCGCAGTCCCCGCCGACGGGGATGAGCGCCCCCGCGGCGGCCGAGGCCGCGTACGCCGCGGCGGCGGCGTCGGCCGCCGCCTTGGCCGCGGCGAGGTTGGTGGCGCGGTCGGAGTCGCTGGCGGCGGTACCGGCGGCGGCGGCCTGCAGGACGGCCAGCTCCTGCACCTGGGTGCGCTGCTGGGCCACCAGGGCGTCGGCCCGGTGCTTGGCGTCGGTGGCGATCTCGGCCTGCTCGCGGGCCTCCTCGGCGGCCGCGGCGGCCTTGGCCGTGGCGTCGGCCTGCACCCGCTGGGCCTCCTCGTAGGCCTCCACGGCGTTGCTGCGGCCGTCGCCGATGCGCTTGGCCGAGGCGATGGCGGTGGCGGTGTCGTCGGTGGCCCCGCCCTTGAGGACCGACACCAGGCCGGAGTACTCCGTCAGCGACGCGGCGCCGCGGTAGGCCTCCGAGGCCCACTGCCCCAGGTCCTTCTTGCCCTCGGCCAGCGTCGCCTCGGCCTGGGCGAGCCGGTCGCGCTGGGCGGCCTCCTCGCGCACCGCGGCGTCCTTGGCCTCCACGGCCTGCTGGTAGGTCTCCAGCGCCGCCCCGGCGCGGGCGGCGAGGTCGTCGAGCCGGCCCTGGGCCGCGGCCAGGTCGGCCTGGGCCTGGGCCAGCTGGGCCGCCGACCGCGCGGCCTGCTCGCGGGCCTGGTCCAGCTCGGCCTGCGTGGGCGCGTCGTCGGCGGGGACGGCGGCGGGGACGGCCGGGGCGGCCGCGCTCGCACCGGCGGGCGGGGCGGCCGCGGCGCCGGTCGTCACACCGAGGGCCAGGCAGCCCGTGCTCGTCGCGGCGGCCACGAGCAGCAGCGCGGAGCGGAGGGGGGACCTGGCCGGGGAGGAAGGCACGTCGTGTACGTCCAGTGCGCTCGGGGGCGTGAGCCCGGATCGGCTGTGCGGTGTGACGGGGGCGTCCGGTGTGAGGGGTGAGGCGTGTCGAGTCGTGGTGGAGGTCCTGTGACGGACCGTCCGTGCCGGACCCTACTCCCCGCAACCTCGGCACTTCGAGCACCGCCACGGAGCGGTGGACGGAGTTTGTGACGAGCATCACCTCGCTGTCGGCTGACGGCTCGTCACGTTCCGCATCGCCCCGGGGAGTCCGGTGGCATCATCCGGCGGTGCCCGAGCCCACTCCCGACGCCAGCCCGCTGCCCGCCGTCGCGCAGGCCGCCGCCGACGACGCCGGCGGCCTGGACCCGGCCCTGCTCGGCGACTTCCTCGACGACCTGTGGCGCGCCGTCCTCGACGGCCGCCGCCTGTCCTCGGCCCGGATCGCGCGCTACCGCGCCGTCGGCGAGCGCGCCGCGGGCTCCGGCGTGGCGCTGCGCGCCCTGCTGGACCTGTACCTGTCCGCCGCCTGGCGCCTGTGGCGGCACCTGCCGCCGGTCGCCGCGGCCGCCGACGACCCCGCGGGTGTCGTCACCGCCGGGGAGGTGGTCCTGCGGGCCACCGACGACGCCGTCGCCGTCCTCAGCGAGGCCTACCAGCTGGCCCGCCGTCAGCTGATCCGCCGCGAGGAGTCCGACCGGCGCGAGTTCGTCGACGACCTGCTCGCCGGGACCGCCGACCTGCCCGGGCTGCTGCGGCGGGCGCCCCGCTACGGCCTGGACCTGACCGGCCCGCACGCCGTCGCCGTCGTGCGGGCCGAGACGCCCTTCGTCGACGCCACGGCCCAGCTGGCCGCCGTCGAGCGCCGCCTGCAGGGCGCCTCCGCCGACGCCGACCCCCTGGTCGCCACGAAGGACGGTGCCCTCGTCGTCGTCTTCGCCGCCCCGGACCGGGCCGCGGTCGCCGAGGTCCTGGACCGCCTGCGCGAGGTGCTGGGGTCCCCCGACCGCAGCGGCTGGCGCGCCGGGGTGGGGCGCCCGGGGCCCGGGGCCGCCGGCGTCGTCGGCTCCTACGAGCAGGCCCGGGCCGCCCTGGCCCTGGGGCGGCGGCTCGGTGGCGGGACCGTCTCCGACGCCGCCGACCTGCTCGTCTACGAGGTGCTGCTGCGCGACCGCGCGGTGGCCACCGACCTCGTCGAGTCGACCCTGGGGCCCCTGCGCGGGGTCCGCGGTGGCCTGGCCCCGCTGCTGGACACCCTGGAGGCCTACCTGGGTTCGGGGGGCAACGCGACCGAGGCGGCGCGGCGGCTGCACCTGTCGGTGCGGGCCGTCACCTACCGCCTCACGCGCGTGCGGGACCTGACCGGCCTGGACGTCACCCGCCCCGACCAGCGGTTCGGGGTCCAGGCCGCGGTGCTGGCCGCGCGGGCCCTCGGCTGGCCCGGCTCCACCGCCTGATTGCCGGGTCCCGGCAACCAGGGGTGCTGAACTCGTCCAGCGCTCGACTCGCCGTTGCGCGCCTCCGGCAGTCACCATGGAGACCGGGCGGCAGTCGCCGACCCGCTCACCTCCAACCGACGGGAGCAGGCAGTGGACCTGGACCTCGACGTCCCCGTGTGGGCCTGGGTGGGGCTCGGTGCGGTCATCGTCGTCATGCTGGCGATCGACCTCCTGGCCCACCGCGGCGCCCACGTCATCAAGTTCAAGGAAGCCGCGATCTGGAGCGCGGTCTGGGTCGCCATCGCGCTCGTCTTCGGCGGGATCGTCTTCTGGGCCTACGGCGCCGAGGCCGGTACGGCCTACACCACGGCGTGGTTGCTGGAGAAGAGCCTGTCGGTCGACAACCTCTTCGTCTTCGCGCTGATCTTCGGGTACTTCAAGGTGCCCCGCGAGTACCAGCACCGCGTCCTGTTCTTCGGCGTCTTCGGCGCCCTGCTCTTCCGCGGCATCTTCCTCGGCGCCGGCGTCGCCATCGTCGAGCGCTTCACCGCGATCCTGTTCGTCTTCGGCGCGATCCTGCTGTGGTCGGCCTGGAAGATGGTCAAGGGTGACGACGACGACGTGGACCCCAGCACCAACATCGGCGTCCGGCTGCTCAAGCGGGTCCTGCCGCTGAAGGACGAGTACCACGGCCAGAAGTTCTTCATCAAGGAGGCGGGCAAGCGCTACGGCACCCCGCTGCTGGCCGTCGTCGCCGCCATCGAGGCCGCTGACCTCATCTTCGCCGTCGACAGCGTCCCGGCCGTCCTGGCCGTCTCCGACGAGGCGTTCATCGTCTACTCCTCCAACGCCTTCGCCATCCTGGGTCTGCGCTCGCTGTTCTTCCTCCTGTCGGGTCTGCTCGAGCGCTTCCACCTGCTGTCCAAGGCGCTGGCCTTCATCCTGGCCTTCATCGGCGTGAAGCTGTTCTTCCAGGCCGGGCACGAGGTCATCGACCCCGCCATCCCGCACGTGCCGACCTGGCTGAGCCTGGCCGTCATCGTCGTGTCCCTGACGCTGGCGATCGTCCTGAGCCTGCGCCGCCCGGCCCCGGAGGGCACCGACGGCGAGGGCACCGACGGCGAGAGCACCGACGGCCAGAGCACCGACGGCGGGAGCACCGACGGCAGGAGCACCGACGGCGGGAGCACCGGCGCCGGGACCGCGGCCGTCGGGAGCACGGACGGGCAGGTCGCCGGTGAGCCCACCGGGTCCCGCGGGCTCGACGACGCCCCGGCCGCCGGGGAGGGCAGCGGCACCCGCCGCTGACCCCGGCCGACCCCCCGCGACACCCGCCTCCGCCGATCGGGGGCGGGTGTTGCGCCGTCCGGGTGCGATCGGTGCGGCCCGGCTCAGGTGCCCGCGGCCCGGCGTCGAGGACGCCGGTGACGGACCACCCGACGCCGGTTCCCAGGAGGACCACCGTGAAGCAGTTCACCTGCGGGGACGTCGTGGCCGGCTGCTCGCGCACGTTCGTGGCCGCCGACAGCGACGCGCTCCTCACCCAGGTCACCGGTCACGCCCGCTCCGACCACGGCCTGGCCGACGTGCCGGCCGAGCTCGTCGGGCAGGTGCTGCTGGCCATCCGCGAGGCGGCCTGAGCCCACCGGTGCCCGGCCGGGCCCGGCGTGGTCCACTGTCGGGCGTGCACCGCTCGCCGAGCCCGCTGCTGGTCGCCGCCACGGTCAGCTACGCGGCCAACTGCGCCCTGGGCGCGGCCGTCGCCGCCGGGGTCCTGGACACCTCCGGCGCCCGCTGGGTCCACCACGGCGTCTACGTCACGACCGCGGCCCTGACCGCCGCGGCCGGGGCCGACCTGCTGCGCCGCCGCTCCGCGGCGCTGTGGCCGTTGCTGCCGGTGGCCGCGCCGCTGCTGGCGATCCCGGCGGTGCCGGCGCGTTCGCGCTGGCACCCGGTGCTGGCCGCCACGGCCGCCCCCGCGTACGTCCTGGCCCTGCGGGCGGCGTGATGGAGCTGCGTCAGGCCATCGCCGCGCGCCGGACCACCAACGGCGCGTTCTTGCCCGACCCCGTCAGCGCCGAGCACCAGCGGATCCTCGTCGAGGTCGCCGCCCGCGCCCCCTCGCAGCTGAACAGCCAGCCGTGGCGGTTCGTCCTGGTGGAGTCGCGCGAGACCATCGAGGAGGTCGCCCGCATCAGCGGCGCGTCGATGACGACCGCCATGGGCAACGGCACGTTCTTCGAGCGCTACAAGCGGTACTTCCGCTTCAGCGCCGAGGAGGTGCGGCGCACCGGCACCGGCATGCTCTTCGACCGGCTGCCCGCGCCGCTGCGGCCCTTCAGCCGCAGCGTCTTCACCCGGCGGGGGCAGTTCGCGATGAACCTGCTGCGCGTGCCGCAGCTGCTGGGCCGGCAGAACCGGGCGCTGGTGGCCGGGTCGCCCCTGCTCGTGGGCGTCATGCTCGACCGGGCCGAGTACCGGCCGGGGGAGCTGTCCTCCTTCTACTCCCTGTTCTCGATGGGAGCGGCGATGGAGAACGTCTGGCTCACCACGACGGAGCTGGGCCTGGGGATCCAGTTCGTCAGCTTCCCCATGGAGGTGCCGGGGGCCTGGGACCGCATCACGGACCTGCTGGCCGTCCCGCCGGAGCTGGAACTCATGGCCGTGTACCGCGTCGGGTACCTGCCGCCGGAGGAACGGCGGCCCGTCATCGACTGGACCAGCTCCCAGCGCCGGCCGGTGTCGCAGTACGTGTTCCGCGAGCGCTGCACCACCCCGCAGACGGGGTGGGACGGCCCCCTCGAACCTCTGGGCGCGGACTCCGGTGGAGGTCCCGGCGACGACCCCGGCGAGCGCGTGCGGTGACGGGCGCGCCCGCCCCGGTGCCGTCGGCCACCGGTGAGCGGCCTCTGGGAGACTGCCGGGTGTGACTGCGCCCTTCTTCCTGGACTGCGACACCGGCATCGACGACGCCATGGCCATCGGGTGGCTGGTGGCCTCCCCGGGGGTGGACCTCGTCGGCGTCTCGACGGTCAGCGGGAACCTCGACGCCGCCGGCGGCGCCCGCAACACCCTGGACCTGCTGGCCCTGCTGGGCCGGCCCGACGTGCCCGTCAGCGTCGGGGCCCACGACTTCCTCGACCACGCCTACTCCGGCGGCGCGCCGGAGGTCCACGGCGTCAACGGCGTCGGGGAGGTGCGGCTGCCGCGGGCCGCCGCCGAGCCCACCGGCCTGTCGGGGGCCCAGGCCGTCGTCGAGGCCGCCCGGGCGCACGCGGGGGAGTTGCGGCTCCTGGCGATCGGGCCGTTCACGAACATCGCGCTGGCCCTGGAGCTGGAACCGCGGCTGCCGGAGCTGGTGAAGGAGTTCACCGTCATGGGCGGGGCCGCGATGGCGCCGGGCAACGTCTCGGCGCTGGCCGAGGCGAACGTCGCCAACGACCCGCTGGCCGCGCACCGGGTGTTCACCGCCGGTTTCAACCTGACGATGATCGGCCTGGACGTCACCATGCGGCACGTGTTCGAGGAGTCGCACCGGCAGCGGCTGCTGGCCGTGGGGACCCCCGGCGCGGTCGCGATCGCGCAGATGCTGGAGTTCTACTTCGCGTTCTACGCCCAGCGCTTCGGGCGCCCCTGCGCGGTGCTGCACGACCCGCTGGCCGCGGCCGTCGCCACGGGGGACGTGGAGCTCGCCGTCGCACCGACGGTCCCCGTCGTGGTCGACCACACCGACGGGCCCGCGCGCGGGCAGACCATCGCGGACCTGCGCGACCTGTACCAGGGTTTCCCCCACACCTACCCCGGCGGCACCCGGGTGGCGCTGGAGATCCCCGGCGACTTCGCCGGGACGCTGCTGGACCGGCTGTCGACGCTCTGAAACCCGTTGGCGTCCGGGCCTTCCGGCCGCCTACGCTGCTGCGGTGATCAGACACCCCCACGCCGGTGAGGACGCGCGCCGGATCGCCGAGGCCGGCACCGTGCTGCTGACCCAGGTCGGCAGCGGGGTGCACGGCACGGCCATCGACGGCCAGGACGACCGCGACGAGCTGGGGCTGTGCCTGGAACCGGTGGAGTTCGTCGCGGGCCTGGCCCGGGTGCGGACCCCCGGCGGGCGGGAGATCGGGTTCGAGCAGTACGAGCTGCACACCGCGTGGTCCCGGTCGCGCGGTCTGGCCGAACCCTCCGGGCCCGGGGACCTGGACGTCGTCGTGTACAGCGCCCGCAAGTGGGCCCGGCTCGCCCTGGCCGGCAACCCGACGGTCCTGCTGCCGCTGTGGGTCCCGGACGCGGAGGTCGTGGAGGTCACCGCGGCCGGGGCCGAACTGCGGGCCGGGGCGGAGCGTTTCGCCAGCCGCACCGCCGGCCGCCGGTTCCTGGGGTACCTGCGGTCCCAGCGCGACGCCGTCGCGGCCCGCCGCACCCGCGCGCGGTCCGGTGGGGCGTCCTACGCCGCCAAACCCGCGACGCACGCCCTGCGGCTGGGGCTGCAGGGGCTGGAACTGCTGCGGACGGGGCGGGTCACCCTGCCGGTGCCGCCGCCGGAGCGGGAGCGGTTGCGGTCGGTGCGCCGGGGGGAGTGGGAACGCCGGGACGTCGAGGCGTGGATCGCCGACCTGGAGGCCGACCTCGCCGCGGCGGTGGAGCGCAGCGACCTGCCCGAGCGGGCCGACCGGGTGTGGCTGGACGCCTGGCTCACCCGGTCCCACCGGGAGTTCTGGGCCCGCTGACCCGTCGCGCGCGACGGGCCGGCGGGCTGCGCCTCAGGGCGCCAGGTGGTCCGCGAGGCGGTCGACCGTCGTGGTCCAGCCCTCGCGGACGCCCAGGTCGAGCCAGTGGGCGACCTGGTCCTCGTCGAGGTGCTCGCCGAGGACCAGCGTCGCCGTCATGCGCGTGCCCGCCGCGGTGGGCTCGAACGCGACGTGGATCCTCGGCACGGCGTCGAGGTCGTCGGGGTCGAGGTCGGGCCAGCCGCCGGGGGCGCCCCAGCTGAACTCCAGCCGGTGCGGGGGTTCCACGACGTGGTACAGCCCGCCGGTGGCGTAGCGGCGCCCGCCGGGCCCCTCCTGCAGGGTGACCCGCCAGGACCCGCCGGGCCGCAGGTCGACGGCCGGGTGCGACTCGGCGGCCGGCAGCCCGGAGAACCACTCGAGCTGGTCGGGGTCGGTCCACGCGGCGAAGACCCGCTCGCAGGGCACGGGGTAGTCGCGGACGAGTTCGATGGTGCGCTGGGCGGTGGGGGTGCTCACGGCGTCTCCTTCGACAGCTGATCGGCGAGTCGGTCGAACCGGTCGGTGAAGAACCGGCGGTAGTCGTCCATCCAGGCGTCGACGTCCTGCAGCGGGTCCGCGACGAGCCGGCACGGCCGCCACTGGGCCTGCCGGGTCTTGGCGACGAGCCCGGCCCGTTCGAGGACCGTCAGGTGCCGCGAGATCGCGGGCAGCGTGAGGTCGTGCGGGGCGGCGAGCTCGTTGACGGTCGCCTCCCCGCGCCGGAGCTGGTCGAGCAGGGCGCGGCGGGTCGGGTCGGCCAGGGCCGCGAAGGTGACCGAGAGTCGATCTTGCACTTGAGCACCTCCGCAATGAACGAGTGGCTCAAGTACAACGCGCGCGGTGACCCCGGTCAAGGGGTGGCGGCGAACCAGGCCGTGGCCCGCACGACGAACTGCCGGCCCGGCAGGAGTTCCGGGCACCACCCGGACGTCGACCCCCGGCCTCGGGGGCCCGGCTCAGGACCGGGCGTCCTCCGCCCACGTCGCGGCCACCAGCGCGTTGGCGTGCCCCTGCCCCAGGCCGTGCTCGGCCTTCAGCCAGGCGACCTGCTGCATGTGCTTGACGCCGGGGTTCTGCGCGCGGTGCTCGCGCAGCAGCCGCTGCCAGTGCGTCACGGGGTGGCCGTGCTTCGCCTCGATGGCGGGGAAGTAGGACGCGGGTCCCTTCGGGGTCTCGGGCACGGGACCTGCCTACCGCCGGTCGCCGGCCCCGTCAACGGCGCGCGGCGCCGACGGGGGGAGCGGTGCCCGAACCCCGCCCGCGTCCGGGCCCGACGCCCTAGGTTCGTGCCGTGCTGATCGCCGACCGGGTCGCCCTGCTCCTGCTCGACGACCGCGGCCGGCGGCGGGTGCCCGCCCGGGCGGCGGCCACCGTCCTGGCGGGGGCCCTGCTCAGCGAACTCGTGCTGCGGGGGGACCTGGAGGCCGACCCCGGGACGGGCCGGCTGCTGGCCCGCCCCGGCGCGGCCCCCGAGCGCCGGCTGGCGGCCGCGCTGGCGGCGGTCACCGCCGCCGCGGGGGACGCCGCCCGCAGCGTCTGCGCGCTGGCCGACGGGCCCGTGTGGGACGAGGCCGTGGCGGCCCTGGGGAAGGCCGGTGACCTGCGCACCGAACGGCGGCGCCGGTTCCTGGTGCTCACCACCGTGCGGTGGTTCCGGCGGGAGGAGGCCGTGACCGCGCTGCAGACGCAGGTGCGCACGGCGGTGTCGGCCGCCCGCCGCCGGGGCGGGCGGACGGGCACGGCGCGAGCGGTCGACCCCGCCACGGTCAGCCTCGTCGTGCTGCTGGCCGGCGCCGGGTGCCTGCGCGCGGTGGCTCCCCACCTGCCGGGCGGGATGGACCCCGACGAGGCCGCCGACGTCCTGGCCGACGCCCGCACCCTGCCGCCGCCGGCGCGGGAGGCGCTGGAGGACGTCGAGTCCGCGGTCGCCGTCCGCGTCCACGCCCTCACCGGCGGGGACTCCTCCGGGGACGGCACGGCCGGCGGCAGCAGCAGCGGTGGCGACGACCACCACGGTCACCACGGTCACCACGGCGGCTCCCACGGGGGCTGGGACGGGGGGTCCGACGGCGGCGGGGGTGGTGGTGACGGCGGTGGCGGTGGTGGCGGCGACTGAGCCGGTCGCCCCGGACCGGCTCAGGGGACCACGCGGTCCAGCCGGGCGAGCATCTCGGCGAGGTCGGCCTCGGTGGTGGCGGAGTTGAGCCGGGCGTGCGCGCTGGTGTCGAGGCCGGTGCGCTGCGCGAATTCCGCGCCGTCGCTGAGGTGGACCCGGGCGCGACCCTGCGCGAGGTGGAGCGCCGCACCGAGGCCGCCCACGGACGTCCCCTGCCGGCACCGCGGACCGCCTGGACGGTGTGGTTCTGCCTGCTGGGCGGCTGCTACGGGCTGACCACCTGGATCGGGGAACTGCCGGCCGACTCCGGTCACGACGTCGTGAGGTCCGTCGCGCACCTCGTCCTCACGGCCCTGCGGGGCGTCCCGGGTTTCGCCCTGGCCTCGGCGGTGGCGGAGTTCGTCCACGGGAACTCCGCGGGGCTGACCGGGCTCCTGGTCCCGGGGTCCTTCCTGCAGTTCTGCCTCTTCGGCACGTTCTCCTGCCTCTTCGCCTCCACCCCCGGGCTGTTCCCGACCCGCGCCCGGCTCTTCGCCGCCGGGTCCGTGGTCGCCGTGCTGTTCCTGCCCGAGACGCGCGGGGCGGTGCTGGAGGACATCGCCCGCTGACCGGTGCGCACCCCGGACGGCGGGAGGACCCCGGCGGCGCCTCAGCCGACCGGCTGCACCAGGTCGGGGTCGTCGTGGCGGGGGGAGTTCACCGCGGTCGACACCTCGTGGCTGACCAGCCGCGGTTCGGGCAGCGCGTCGAGGACCTGCCGGACGAGGTCGAGGTCGGTGAGCGCGGGGTCCAGCCAGTCGTCGCGCATCTCGTCGGGGACGACGACGGGCGTGCGGTCGTGGATGTGGCCGAGCGCGTCGCCGGCCCGGGTGGTCAGGATCGTGAACGTCCACAACCACCGGTCGGGGTCGTCCTCCGCCTTGGCGGGGTCGGGCCACAGCTCGTAGAGCCCGGCGAAGGCGAGGACACCGCCGTCGGCGGCGTGCAGGAAGTGCGGGACCTTCTGAGCGCGGCCTTCGCGCTTCTCCCACTCGTAGTACCCGTCGGCGGGCACCAGCAGACGGCGCTTCGCTGCGGCCCGCTTGAAGGCGGGTTTCTCGGTGACGGTCTCCACCCGGGCGTTGACCATGCGGTTGCCGATCCTGGCGTCCTTGGCCCACACGGGCACCAGGCCCCAGCGCACGGTGCGCAGCTGCCGGGTGGGTCCTGCGGTCGCCGCGCCGTCGGCGTCCTCGCGCGGGGCGCGGTCGAGGACCACCCGGACGTCCTGGGTGGGGGCGATGTTGTAGGAGGCCGGCACCGGGGCGCCCACGACCTCGCCGACGTCGAAGAGGTCGACGAGCTCGTCGTCCGGGCGGGAACGCGCGTAGCGGCCACACATGCCTGGCAGTGTCCCCCGGCGCGGCCCGTCCCGCACGGGCGGCGAGGCCGGGACCGGCCCCGGTGCGGGGCGTTGACGCGCCACGGGGCGGGGGCTAGCTTCCTCAACGTTTCCCCAGCCGAGCGACGTTGCTCCTCCAAGGAGAAGACCGCATGTCCTTCACACCCTCCCGGCGCAGCATCGTGCTCGCCGGCGCGGCGGCCACCGCCCTCGTCGGCGCGGCCACCGCCCCCGCGGCCGCCGCCCCCGTGGCCCAGCACGAGCCGTCGTTGTCCGCCGAACCCTGGGGCGCCCTGCCGGACGGAACCCCCGTCGAGCGCTGGACCCTCGCCAACGGCGAGGTCACCGCCCGCGTCCTGACCTACGGCGGCATCCTGCAGAGCCTGGAGTTCCCCGACCACCAGGGCCGGGTCCGCAACGTGGTCCTCGGTTTCGCCGACCTCGAGGGGTACCTCGCCGGCAACAACCCCGGGCCCTACTTCGGGGCGCTCATCGGCCGCTACGGCAACCGGATCGCGGGCGGGAAGTTCACCCTCGACGGGGTCGAGCACCAGCTGCCCCTGAACAACGGGCCGAACAGCCTGCACGGCGGCACCGACTCCTTCGACAAGCGCGTGTGGTCGGCGACGCCGGTCTTCGGCGACCACACCGTCGGCCTGCGGCTGTCCCTCGACAGCCCCGACGGCGACCAGGGGTACCCGGGGAACCTGCACGTGGAGGTCACCTACTCCCTGGACCGGTTCGCGCAGCTGAGCCTGGACTACTTCGCCACCACCGACGCCGCGACGGTCGTGAACCTCACCAACCACAGCTACTGGAACCTCGCGGGGGAGGGTTCCGGCAACGCCCTCGACCAGCTGCTGACCATCCACGCCGACGGTTTCACCCCCGTGGACGAGACGCTCATCCCCACCGGGGAGATCGCGCCGGTGGCCGGGACCCCGCTGGACTTCCGCACCCCGACGCGGATCGAGGCCCGGGTCCGCCAGCCCTACCAGCAGATCCTCTTCGGCCAGGGCTACGACCACAACTGGGTCCTGAACCGGGTCGGCGACGGGCTGGAGGAGGCGGCCGTCCTGGAGGACACCCGCAGCGGGCGCACCCTGCGGATCTCCACGACGGAACCGGGGCTGCAGTTCTACTCCGGCAACTTCCTCGACGCCACGCTCGTGGGCACCGGCGGCGGCACCTACCGCCAGGGCGACGGCGTGGCGCTGGAGACCCAGCACTTCCCCGACTCCCCGAACCAGCCGGACTTCCCCTCCACCGTCCTGCGGCCGGGGGAGGAGTACCGCACGACGACGGTGTTCGCGTTCTCGCGCTGAACCCGCCGCCGTCCACCGGCGCCCCGCGGGGCGCCGGTGGACACGTCGTGGGACGTCCTGAGCACCGCGCACCCGCGGGTGAACCGTCCGCCCCCGACGGGTGTCGCGCCGGGGGCGGCCCCGCGTCGCCGGCTCAGCGCTGGGACAGGGCGTCCAGGTGCTCGCGCCGGACGGCGTGGGTGTGGGCGCGGTACTCGGGGTGGCGGCCGGTCCAGGCCTTGACGAACGGGCACACCGGGACGATGCCCAGACCGGCCCGCACGGTCTCCTCCAGCGCGAAGCGCACCAGCCGGGACGCCAGCCCCTTCCCGCTCCAGGCGTCCTCGACGACCGTGTGGTAGAAGATCCGCTCCCGGCCCGGGCCACCCCCGTCGGGGTCCGCGGCAGCGGTGTCCCGCCGGACCTCGTCGACGTCGAGGTAGTACGCGGCAGCGGCGAGCTCCTCGCCGTCGAGGGCCTCGAACCGGCCGTGTCCCGGCGCGTCGCGCAGGCGGAAGGGCTCCTGCGCCGACGTGGGACCCGGTGCGGTCGTCTCCCGCGGTGCGGCCTGCGCGGACCGGTCGTTCACGCGTCCTCCCTCACGTCGGTGGTGCCGGTGCCGGTGAGCGGGCGGTGCCCGCGGGGCGGGTGGCCGGCGTGCCCCCAGTCTCCCCCAGAGGGCGGTGCCGGTCACCCGTCACCCGACGGCCCCGGGCGGGCGTCCCGGAGGACGGTCAGCCGGCCGGGGTGTGCGTGCGGGTGCGGGCCTCGGCGGCGGCGAGGACGGTGGGCAGGTCGGCGGCGGGGACGGGCCGGCCCAGCCAGTACCCCTGAGCGCGGTCGCACCCGGCGGCGCGCACCGCCGCCCAGTCCCGCGCCGTCTCGACGCCTTCGGCCACCACGTCCATCCCGAGGCGGTGGGCCAGGGCGCTGACCTGGTGGGCCACGGCCTGCTTGCGGGGGTCGGCGTCCAGGCCGGTGATGAAGGCGCGGTCGATCTTCAGGGTGCTGGCCGGCACGGTGCGCAGGTAGGTCAGCCCCGCGTGCCCGGTGCCGAAGTCGTCGATGGCCACCGGGTGCCCGCGCCGGCGCAGTTCGCGCAGCAGGGCGCTCGACGTCCGCTCGTCGGCCAGGGCGGCGGTCTCGGTGACCTCCAGCTCCAGCGCCCGGGCCGGCACCCCGTGCCGGGCCAGGTGCCCCTCCAGGACGTCCAGCAGGTGCGCGTCCAGGACGCGGGCGGAGAGGTTCACCGCGACGACGAGGTCGCGCCCGGCGGCGCACCAGCCCGCGACGTCGGCGGCGACCAGACCGATGACGGTCTCGGTCAGGGGGGTGATGAGGCTGGACCGTTCGGCGACGTCGAGGAAGGCCCCCGGGAGGAGCAGCCCCAGGTGCGGGTGCTGCCAGCGCACCAGCGCTTCCAGGGCGACGACGCGCCCGGAGCTGCAGTCGACCTGCGGCTGGTAGTGCACGGTCACCTCCCCCCGCTGCAGGGCGTGGCGCAGCTGGCCGTGCAGGAGCAGCTGCCGGGCCGAGCGCTGCGCCAGGGCCGCGTCGAAGCAGCGGACCGGCACGCCCTCGCGCCGGCCGGCGGTCAGGGCCGCGTCGGCGCGCCGCAGCAGGTCGACCGCGCCGCTGTCGCCGCCGTCCTGACCGTCGCGCCCCGCGTGGCCGGCCAGCCCGGCCTGGGCGACGACCTCCAGCTGCACGCCGGCCACCTCCCGCGGCTGCTGCAGGTCCTGCAGGACGTCCTCGACCCAGCGCGCCACGACCGGGGACGTGCTCACCGTCCCCTCGCCGTCGACGAGCCCGGCGGCGAGGGCGGTCCCCGGTGCGGGGTGGACCCACAGCACCCCGAAGCGGTCGTCGCCCACCCGCGCCACGGCGCTGCGGGCCGGGGAACCGGTGTCCGGGGTGGCCGGGCTGGCCGGGGTGTCCGGGGAACCGTGGCCCGGCCGGTGCCAGGGGTCCCGTCGGCAGGCCCGGTGCAGCTGCTGCCCGATGCTGGTCAGCACCGCGTCCCCGACCCCGTGGCCGAAGGCTTCGTTGACCTGGGCGAAGCCGCGCAGGTCGAACAGCACGACGGTGGTGCGCCCGGCGGTGGCGCAGGCGGTGTGCACGGCGTCGGCGAAGGCGGCCCGGTTGGGCAGGCCGGTGACGTGGTCGGTGCGGGCGAGGTGGGCGGCGGCGTCCTCGGCGCGCCGGCGCTGCCGGTGCTCCTCGCGCAGCTGCCGGCCCCGCCGGGCGCCGAAGCAGAGCATCAGCAGGTGCGAGACGGCCAGGAAGAGCACCAGCGTGCCCAGGTGGAGGTGCGGGTGGGCGGCGTCCAGGCGGTTCAGCCGCTGCAGGCCACCGGCCAGCTGCACCACCGCGGTCAGGGCGGCGCTGACCACGACGACCAGCACGGCCTCCGCGACCACCCGGGCGCGCAGTCCGGCCGGGCCACGACCGGAGGAGCGGGTGGAGGTGGGCGCAGGCACGTTCTCCGACGTCGGTCGGGACCGGCGCCGCCTGTACGTCTCGGGGCGGGAGTGAACCCGCACGGTCTAGGACGCCGTGACCTGCGACCCGTGGGGCGCCCGCCGCCCGCGCCGGTTCGACCCTCCACGCACCGCCCCGCCTCAGGGGGTGCGGGTCGCGGTGATGCCGCCGTCGACGGCGATCTCGGCGCCGTGCACGTACCCGGCCCGCTCGGACAGCAGCCAGGCCACGGCGTCGGCGACCTCCTCGGGGGCACCGGGGCGGCCGGCGGGGGTGCCGGCGGTCATGCGCGCGATGACGTCGCGGTCGGCGGCGTCGGCGTTGACGGGGGTGCGGGTGGCTCCGGGGGAGACGGTGTTGACCCGCACACCGCGGGGACCGAACTCCGCGGCCCAGCTGCGGGCCAGCTGGATCTCGGCGGCCTTGGTGGCCGAGTACAACCCGACGAACGGGTGCCCGACGTGGGCCATCCAGGAGCCGATGACGACGACGGCACCGGAGCCGCGCTCGGCCATCGCCGGGGCCAGTTCCGCGGTGAGGACGTGCGGGGCGCGGACGTTGACCGCCAGCGTGGCCTCCAGGTCGGCGTCGGTGAGGGTGACGGTGTCGACGGCCGGGCACAGGGCGGCGTTGTGCACGACGGCGTCGAGCCGTCCGCCGGCGGCGGCCGTCGCGGTGCGGGCGAGGTCGCGCAGCACGTCGGGCGCGGCGGCGAGGTCGGAGGGCACGAACACGGCGCGTCCCCCCGCGGCCTCGACGTCCGCGACGACCGACGCCCCCCGGGCCCGGTCGCGGCCGGTGACGACGACGGTCCAGCCGTCGGCGGCCAGGGCCCGGGCGGTGGCGGCGCCGATGCCGCTGGTGGAACCGGTGACGAGGACGGTGCGGGAGTTCCCGGTGGACTGCGGTGCGGTGGTCATGGCGACCACTGCACCGGTTCGCGCCGCGGCGCACCAGGGCGCGCGCTGCCTGGTCACGGCGTGACCAGGTCCGCCGCGAGGCCCCGCCCTAGGGTGGGTCCGTGCCTGCCGACCGTGCCGCCCTGGGCGCCTTCCTGCGGTCCCGTCGCGACCGGCTGACCCCCGCGCAGGCCGGCATCACCGCCTTCCCCGGGCCGCGCCGCGTCCCCGGGCTGCGCAAGGAGGAGCTCGCCGTCCTGGCCGGGTTGAGCCCGGACCACTACAGCCGCCTGGAGCAGGGGCGCCAGCCCACCGTCAGCGAGGACGTCGTGGACGCGCTGTCCCGGGCCCTGCAGCTGGACGACGTCGAACGCGCGCACCTGCGGGACCTGGCCGCGCCGTCGGCGCGTCGGCGCTGGGCCGGGCCGGAGGCGGCGCAACGACCGGACCCGGGGATGCTGCGCTTGGCCGGCGCGCTGGACCACGTCCCGGTGCTGCTGCTGGGGCGGCGCTCGGAGGTGCTGGCGCGCAACGCCTTGCTGAGCGAGGTGCTGGGGGCGCCGGTGGAACCGGGGTCGTCGTTCGCCCGTTGGTTGTTCCTGGACCCGCAGGCGCGCCGGCGGATCGTGAACTGGGCCGACTTCGCCGCGGCGGCGGTCGGGGCGCTGCGCTTCGAGGTGGGGCGCCGTCCCCAGGACCGGCAGCTGACCGGGCTCGTCGCGGAGCTGCGGGCCGCCGACGCCGACGTCGCCCGGTGGTGGGACGACCAGCGAGTCACCTTCCGCACCTCGCTGACCAAGCGGGTCGACCACCCGGCCGCGGGCCGGCTCGAGTTCGGGATCGAGTCGGTCGTCGGTCCGCACGACCCCGACCAGCGCCTGGTCGTGTACACGGTCGAGGCCGACTCCCCGACGGCGCGCGTGCTGCCGCTGCTGGCGAGCTGGGCGCTGGAGCAGCGGGGGGCGGAGCGGGTTCCCCCGGCGGGCCGGTCCCGGCCGCCTGCGCCCTGACCGGCCAGGACCGGCCGGCCCGGGTGCCGGGGTGGTCGGGTCCTAGGAGATCGGCGAGACGTAGGGGAAGTTCTCCGACGGGCTGCGTGGCACCGAACCCCGGCCCAGGCCCAGGCTGATCGGGCTGTCGGCGGCCAGGGTGAACACGACGTCGGGCGCGTCGTCGGTGAGGTTCCGCCCGTTCCAGCCCAGCAGGTCGAACGAGGCGGGTGTGCCGACGGTGTAGGGCAGCACGTTGGGCAGCAGGCGGTCGACCAGCCGCTCGGCGTAGGCGGTGGGGTCGGCGGCGGTCCCGTGGGCGGCGACGAACCCGGCGATCCGCTGCGTGAGCAGGGCGGCGTGGGTGGCGCGGTCGGTGGCGGGGGTCCCCTCGTTGAGGCGTTCGGCGAGGTCGTCGTCGAGCTGGGCGAACAAGGGGTGGATCATCGGCAGGCCGATGCGGTTGACCGGCCGCCAGCCACCGGCGTCGGTGGCCAGCCACGCCACGGCCCACACCCGGATCCTCCCGTCCGCGGCGGTCGAGGGCAGGTGCTCGTCGGGGACCTCGAGCACCAGGGAGTGCACGTCCTGGTCGGCGAAGAGGTTGCGGGCCCGCGCGGGGGTCCAGTCGCCCAGGTCGGGCACCGTGCCCTCGTGGACGGCGTGCCCCACGGCGTGCAGCACGGTGGGTTCGATCGAGAACGGGTCGGCGGCCCGGCCCGCCCAGACCCGGATCCCGCTGTCGGTGCTCGTCCCGGTGTTCGTGCCGGTTCCCGGGTCGGCGCCGGTGCGCGCGCGCAGCAGCACCTCCCCCTCGGCGTGCGGGTCCGCCGCGTCCGGGCCGGTGAGGACCCTCAGGTCGAAGCGCTGGGTGCCGTCCTCGTCGCGCTCGTCGAAGGTGAAGCGGTACGTGAGGTCCTCCACGGCGTCGCCGTCGAGGTCGACCTTGAGCTCGTAGCGGCCCTCGGGGTGCCACCCGGGGGTGGGGGCCTGACCGAGGGAGTGGCAGGTGTTCAGGACGAACGCGCTGCCGTGCCGGCCGCGGAAGAGGTAGAGGTCGGTGGTGTCCAGGCGCACGTCCTGGCGGGCCTGCGGGGAGTCGAGGTGGTGGGACACGGTCGGTGACCTGCCGTTCCTGGTGGGGGTCGGGTGGGTGGGTTCGGGTTCCGGTGCCCTCACACCGGGCAGGCGTCGGGGGTGCACCGCCGGCCGCCGCCGGGAACCGCCCGCGCGGCGGGCGGCTGCGGTGAGGACGGTTCCGCGCCGGCCGGTCCGCCGACCAGCGCCGCGATCTCCGCGCCCGGCTGCAGGTCGGGCAGGTGCCCGAAGACGTGGCGCCGCAACCGGCCTGCGCGGTCGAGGAGCAGGACCGTGGGGGTGCTTTTCATGCCGTAGCGCCGCATCGTCACCGGCAGGGGGTCCCCGTCCTCGCCGGGGGCGTCCACGCCGACGGGGAAGGTGGTGCCGTACTCGTGCACGAAGGCCGCCAGCGACTCCACGCCCATCGCGCGGTGGTGCTCGAAGACGGTGTGCAGGCCCACGACGGCGACGTCCTCGGCGGGGAAGGACGCGTGGGCCAGTCTCAGCAGCGGGACGGTGCGCTCGACGCACGCGGGGCGGAGCACCTGGAAGGCGGCGGCCAGGACCACCCGGCCGGTGAGGTCCGGCAGGTCGAGGGGGTGGTCGGTGTTCAGCCAGTGCGACGTTCTCCAGCGGGGGGCCGGCGGCCACCCGGTCGTGGGTGCTGGTTCGGGTTCCACGGAGTTCCTCCTGGTGGAGCGGGTCCCCGGCGAACCGCCGGCCGGGGTTCGTCGACCCGGCCGGCTGGTGCGGGGCGGTCCGGTCGCGGGTGGGTCAGCGCGCGGTGAGCAGGCGGACCCGGGGGAAGTCCAGCGGGACGGCCAGGGCGACGTTGACGTAGTTGGTGAAGAGGTTCAGCGCGACGTGGGCGATGAGTTCCACGATCTCCTCGTCGTCGAAACCGACGGCGCGCAGCCGCGTGAAGTCCTCGTCGTCGACCTGCGCGCGCTGCTCGACGAGGGCGTGGGCGAAGGCGAGGGCGGCGGCCGTGCGCGGGTCCTCGGAGTGCCCGGCCTGCGCCTGGCTCATCTCCGCGCTGGTCGCGCCGGCCTTGCAGCCCAGGGCGGTGTGGGCGGCCAGGCAGTACTCGCAGTTGTTGCGGTCGGCGACCAGAACGGCGATCTGCTCGCCGAGCTTGGCGGGCAGCCGGCCGCCGCCGAGGGCGCCGAAGGCGCTCCACATCATCTTCAGGGCGGCGGGGGAGTTGGCCACGGCGCGGAACATGGCCGGGGTGACGCCGAAGGCGGCGGTGACGTCGGTGAGGAGTTCCTTGGCCTCGCCGGTGGCGTCCTGGGTGCTGATCGAGGGAACACGTGCCACGGGGATCTCTCCTGTTCACGGGGTTTCACGTCCATCGGGGTTCCGCGCCGGGTGCTCCCGCTGGGAACCGGGCCGGGCGGTCGGCTGCGCTGAGCGCTGGGGGTGCGGATCCGGTCGCCGACAACCGTTAGGACTACTATTTGTCTCGGGGGTGGGGGTGTCAAGAGTGTTAGGATCACGAAGTGAGCAGGACGGCGATCTTCGACGCGCTGAGCGAACCGGTCACCCGGCGCATCACCAGCGGCCTGACGCGGATCGCCCTGGTCCTGCGCACCCAGGCCTGGCGCGGAGCCGAACCCGAGGGCGTCACGCCCACGCAGGCGCAGGCCCTGACGGCGCTGCGCGAGGGCGGCGACGGCCTGCGCCTGTCCGAACTGGCCGCGCAGCTGGGGGTTTCGGCCCCCACCATGAGCGTGCGGGTCAACGCCCTCATCGCCAAGGGTCTGGTGCTGCGCGAGGCGGGGGTCGACAAGCGCTCGATCCGGTTGCGGGTGAGCCCCGCGGGGGCCGAACTGCTCGAACGCTCGACCCAGTGGCCGGACTTCCTCACCCGCGCCGTCGAGGTGCTGGACGACCGCGAGCAGGAGGACCTGCTGCGCTCGCTCGTGAAGATCGTCCGGACCCTGCAGGTGGAGGGGAACATCGCCCCGCAGCGCGCGTGCGTCACGTGCAGCCACTTCCGCCCGTTCGCGCACCCGGGCACCCCGCTGCCCCACCACTGCGCCTACGTCGACGCTCCGTTCGCCGACCGGCACCTGCGCCTGGCCTGCCCCGAGCACGAGGACGCCCCGCCGCCGCAGCAGCAGGACACCTGGGAACGCTTCACCGGGGGGACACCGGGTTCCACGCCGGGTTCCGCGTCGGGTCCCGCCCCGTCCTGAGGCGGCCGGCCGCCGCCGTGCGGCCGGGGAGGGCGCGCCTCAGGCCAGGCGGACGGCGTCGGGGTGACCGAAGAGCCCGGGCAGGCCACCGCTGTGCAGCAGGACCGTGCGCCGCCCGGTGACGACCTCCCCCTCCCGCACCGCGGCGATCAGCCCCGCCGCGGCCCGACCCGTGTAGACGGGGTCCAGCACGAGACCCTCCGTGCGCGCCACCAGGTGGACGGCCTCGGTCACCGCGGGCGTCAGGTGCGAGTACCCGTCCCCCACCTGGTCCGCGCGCAGCCGCAGGGAACCCCTGAACGCCCGGCCGGCCAGGCCCTCGACGAACCGGGTGACGCGTGCGCCGGCGTCGCCCACCGCACCCGTGTCGACACCGAGCACGTGCTCGGCGCCGAGCGCGTGGACGAGCCCGGCCATCGTGCCCCCGGACCCCACCGCGACCACGACGGTGTCCACGTCGGGGACCTGCTCCAGCAGTTCGCGGCCCGCGTCGACGTACCCGCGCGCGCCGGTCACGCTCGACCCGCCGAAGGGGATCACCTCGGTCGGGGTCCCGCGGCGGCGCCACGCCTCGGCCTCCGCGTGGACGCGGGCGTCGAGGGCGTCGTCGTCGACGTCGCCCGCCCAGACCACGTCGGCGCCGAGCAGGTGGTCGAGCAGGAGGTTGCCGCCGACGGTGGCCGGAGCCTCGCCCGCCAGGACCAGGACGGCCCGCAGCCCGAGCCGGGCCGCCGCGGCGGCGGTCAGCCGCGCGTGGTTGCTCTGCGGGGCACCGCTGGTCACCACCGCTCGCGCACCCCGTGCCAGGGCAGCGTGCAGGGTCAGCTCCAGCTTGCGGACCTTGTTGCCGCCGCCCCCCCCGGGCCGCCGAGGTCGTCGCGTTTGACCAGCAGGTCCCCGCTCCCGAGCCCGAGAGCGGCCGCCAGCCGCGGGGCCGCCTCCACGGGTGTCGGCCACGACGCCAGGGCGAGCCGTCCCGACGCCGGTGCGCCGGGCTCGTCGGGGTTCGTCGGTACCGGCGTAGGCACGGGGGCGCTCCAGGGGCGTGGGCGGCTTCGTCGGGTCGAGGCCGTGGTGGCATCGGGTCAGGTCATGGTGGGGTCGGCGGGAGCCGCCCGCACCTCGTCCGCGAAGGGCACCTCGCCCTCGAGGAGTTCCACGGCGCCGCCGGGCCGGCCGGGTGCCGGTGGTGGGGCCCACGGGTGGTGCGCGGGCCGCTGGGTGGCGGCGAGCAGGGCGGCCTGCCGGGCCGGAGGTCGGCGCAGAAGACCTCCCGGAAGGCCGCGAGGTCGACGTGGACGTCGGGGTTCTCCTCCCCACCGCCGGGGAAGGGCCGCGGCAGGACGCTGTCCAGCAGCAGCGACTCCTTGGGGTGCCCGCCGAGCACGAGCGGTGCGGTCGAGGTCGCCAGCACGGAGGCGACGTGCGCTGAGTCGTCGCCGAGGCAGCGACGAGGCCGGGGGCGAGGACTGCGCGGCGACCGGGCTGCTGAGGGGTGACGTCTTCCACGGTGGTTCCTCCTGCTCGTTCCGGATCGCACGGCCTGACGGTCGGTGACCGTGCTGCGGGTGAGGGTGCTGCGGGTCGGGGTGGACGAGGTGCCGCCCGGGTGAGCTGGCCCGCGGAGGGGGTTTCAGCGCGCGGAGCGGGCGATGAACTCCACGCCGGGCTGAGCCACCTCCTTCCCGCCGTGGTCGATGGTCGTGGAGTGGCCGTGGCCGGGAACCGTGACGAACTCGATCAGCCCGGGGTTCCTCCGCTGCAGCCCGGAGATCGCTCGGCGATCTTCACCGGTGCGGTGTTGTTGTTCTCCCCGCCACGACCAGCAGGGGGCCGTGCGGTCGGGGCTGAACCGGTCGACGCGGGTCCCACCCCGGGCGAGGACGTCGGGACCGGCGAAGGCCTCCTCCACGGTGCCCGGGTGGTCCGGCCGGCCGGGGGCGACGGTGGTGCGGCCGTGGGTTTCGAGCAGGTCCCGCCGTGGCTGCCAACTGCTCGACAGCAGCCACAGGCCGTGCACGAGGACCACGGGCTGCAACCCGGAACCGTTGGCGCGTTCGATCTCGGCCAGTTCCCAGTCGGCCAGACCGTCACCCACCACCACACCGCTCACCGCTACCTCCTCGACGCGAGCCCCTCCGGGAGTGGACGACCACGACGCCAGGTGCAGCGCGGGAGCAGGACTCGTCCGTTCCCGCAGTGGACCCAGCACCCCCCTGCGGAGTTCGCCGTCCTGCGGCTCGGGTGTCCCGGGGTCCTTGACAGCCCGACCCCCGCGGAGCAGCCTGTCCGCACGGGTTCGGCGCGCGCAGCCCCAGGGTGCCCTCATCCGCCGGGGCGTGCGGTGGCACGAGGGGGAAACCGTCGTGGTGGAGTTCCGCGCGTCCGTCAGGACCACCCCCTCGCCCCGTTCCTCGGCGTGGTCGCCGCCGGGCGTTCCGTGCTGGAGCAGAACGGCGTCGCCTCGACGGTCGCACCCGTTGGGCTCGGTCGTCTCCTCGCACCTGACCCGCACGGACACCCACGCCACCGACCTGGACGTCCAGCAGTGCGCGGACCTGGAGCGGCCCACGCTGGACCTGGTGCGCGCGCTGCTCGCCGTCACCGCCCGCCGTCACGACACCTCCGGGCGGTGCACCCACCTCGTCCTGTCCGAGTTCGGCACCTCCTTCACCGACCGGGTCCGGCGGCACCGCCTGCAGGGCGCCGCTGCCGATCTCCTCGAACCCCGTTCTGCTCGGGGCGGGATCTCGCAGATCGCCTCCCGCTGGGGGTTCCCCGACCACGCCGACTGCACCCGGGCCGTCACGCGCCACTCCGGGACGAGCCCGAGGGACGTGCGGGAGCGAGCCTCCGAAGACCTGCGTGGCGGGCCCGAGGCACCGGCCGGTCCCCGCCGGCAGCGGTCGAGGACGGGTGAACGGTGACGGAGAGGACCACCCGCGGGAGGTCCAGCGGGTGGTCCTGTCCCACGTCGACGTCCTGGGCCACCGCATGGCCTACCGGCACACCGGTTCGGGCAGGCCGGTGGTGTTCCTGCACGGCAACCCCACGTCCTCGCTCCTGTGGTCCGGCGTCGTGGCCGAGCTCGCTGACGCGTACCACTGCCTCGCCCTCGACCTGATGGGCATGGGGGAGTCCGACAAGCTGCCCGGCACCGGGGACGAGCGGTACTCCTTCCGCGAGCACGCGCGCTTCGTGGACGCCGGCCTGAGCGCCCTGGGTCTGGAGGAGGACGTCGTGCTCGTCGGGCACGACTGGGGTGGGGTCCTGGCCGTCGACTGGGCCCGCCGGCACCCCACGGCGGTGCGGGGGATCGGCTACTCGGAAGCCGGTGTCGTCCCGGTCTCCTGGCGGGACGGCACCGGACCGGACCAGGACCTGTTCGGTGCCCTGCGCAGTCCTGCCGGTGAGCGCATGGTCCTCGAGGAGAACGTCTTCATCGAGGTGGTCCTGCGAGCCGGCACGGTCCGGGAGCTGACCGCGAGCGAACTCCAGGCGTACCGCCGTCCGTTCTCCGCACCGGGAGAGGACCGGCGGGCGATGCTCGCGTGGGCTCGTCAGGTCCCCATCGACGGTGACCCCGCTCCCGTGCACGAGGTGGTCGCCGACGGGGCCGCGTTCATGGCCGGGAGCCAGGTGCCCAAGCTGCTGATCCGCGGTGAGCCGGGGGCGGTCATCACCGGTGACGTCCTCACCGCGTGCCGCCGCTGGCCGCACCAGGAGGAGGTCGTGGTGCCGGGGACCCACTTCCTGCCGCACGACTCCTCGCCGGCGATCGCCGCCGCGCTCAGGGACTGGCTCGACCGGACCGTCGGGCGGTGAGGCCGTCGACCGCCGGACGACGCGACCTCGGACGGGTCCTGGTCGTCACCGAGCTCCTGGCCCGCCGGCCGTGGGGCTCACCGCCCGACGGTCCGGTTCAGCCGGTGTAGTGACCGGCCCGCAGGTCCTCCAGCAGGGTCGGGCCGACCGGTTCCCACCCGGTGAGCCGGCGCGTGAGGGCGCTGGAGGCGGGCTGGTCGGTGCCCAGGAGGGTGCCGAAGACGCCCAGGGGCCCGGGGTCGACGGGCCCGGCGGGCAGGCCGGTCCGGTGCGCGACGACCTCGGCGACGGCGCGCAGGGGAACGCCCTCCTCGCCGACGGCGTGCAGCACGGCGCCGTCCGGCGCGTCCTGCAGGGCCAGCAGGAACAGGCGGGCCGCGTCGTGCAGGTGGACCGCGGGCCAGCGGTGGTGACCGTCACCGACGTAGGCGGCGGTCCCCAGTTGCCGGTCGAGGCCGACGAGGCCGGCGATCAGGCCGTTGCGGTCCCCGGCGCCGTGCACGGACCGGGGCATGCGCACCACGGCGGAGCGGATGCCGTGCCGGGACAGGGCCAGGACCGCGTCGGCGGTGCGGGCCCGGGCGCCGGCGGGTCCGGCGGGGTCGAGGACGTCGTCCTCGGTGGCGGTGCGCCCGGGCAGGATCGGGGTCCCTGAGGCGGCGACGAAGGTCTTCCCGCTGCCGTGCAGGGCTTCACCGAGCGCGGCGAGGAGGGCGACCTCGTTGTCGACGGTCTCCTCGAACCGGGCGAAGTCGAGGGTGAACGCCAGGTGCGCCACGGCGTCGGCCTGCCGGGCCTGTTCGATGACGACGTCGTGCTGGCTCACGTCGCCGCGCACGGCGCGAGCGCCCAGCGCTTCGACGGTGCGGGCGGAGGCGGCTGAGCGGGCCAGGCCGACGACCTCGTGGCCGGCGGCGGTGAGCTGGGTGGTCAGGGCGGTGCCGATCCAGCCTGAGGCTCCGGTGGTGAACACGCGCACGGTGGTCCTCCTCGGGGGGTGGTGGGGCGGGGTCCCGCAGGGAGCCCGGGACTCCCGATGTGACTCGGTCTCATCACCGTACCTCCTGATGTGACTCGGTCGCATCACGTAGGGTGGGTGCCGTGGCGCGATGGGAACCGGACGCACGGGGGCGGCTGTGGCGCGCCGCCGTCGACCTCTTCGTCGAGCAGGGCTACGAGGCCACCACGACCGCCCAGATCGCCCAGCGGGCCGGTCTGACCAGGACCACGCTGTTCCGCCTCTTCCCCGACAAGCGGGAGATCCTCTTCCAGGGGCAGGACGCGCTCGTCGGCTCCGCCGTCGAGGCGATCGGCCAGGTCCCCCCGGGTGCCCCACCGGTGCGGGCGCTCGCCGCCGCGCTGGCCGCGATGGCGGGGGCGCACCCCTCCGACCGTGACGGCAGCAGGCGCCTGACCGCGCTCATCGCGGCCAGTCCGGAGCTGAGCGAGCGCGCCGGTGCCAAACGGGTCGCCCTCGCCGCCGCCCTGCAGGACGCGCTGCGGGAACGGCTCGGTGGTGCCCGGCGCGCCGGTCTGCTGGCCGACGTGGGGGTCAGGGCCTACTACGACGGGTTCGACACCTGGATCGACGCCGACGAGGACCGGCCCCTCACCGCGTGCGTGCAGGAGGAGCTCGACCGGTGCGCACACGCGTTGCGCGACGTGCTCGGGCGACGACCGGTCGGTGCCGGGGACTGAGCGCGGCCGGGCCGGCACCGGCCCGGCGGTCCCACCGCGCGGACCGGACCCCGCGGCCCGCTGCGGCGGCGCGTCAGGCGCGCAGGGCCGCGACCAGCCGGTCCTCGTCGATGCGCGTGCTGCGGCCGTCGCGCACCACGACCTCGCCGTCGACCATGACGGTGTCGACGATGCGCGGGCTGCCCGTGGTCAGCAGGGCGGCGCCGGGTTCGCGCACCGGCAGGCACCCGAAGTCGCGGTCGAAGCGGACCAGCGTCAGGTCCGCCGGGGTGCCGACCGTCACCCCGCCACCGGGCCGGCGGGGCAGCCCCAGCACGCCGCCGGCCCCGTCGACGGCCATCGCGACCACGTCGGCGAAACCCAGCAGGTCGGCACGACGGTGCGTCGCGCGCTGCACGTAGGCGGTGGTGCGCAACGTCTCCAGCATGTCCTGCCGGTCGTTGGAGGCCGCCCCGTCCACCCCGAGCCCCACCGGCACGCCCGCCGCGAGCAGCGCGGGGACCGGCGCGACCCCGGACCCCAGCCGCATGTTCGAGACCGGGTTGTGGGACAGCGCGGCACCGCGGTCGGCGAGCACGCGGATGTCCTCACCGCTCAGGGCCACCCCGTGCACGGCGAGCACCCGGTCGCTGAGGAAACCCGCCTCGTCCAGGTACTGCACGGCGCCGCGGCCGGTGTGCTCGCGGCACATGACGTCGTCGGTCTCGGTCTCCAGCAGGTGGATCGAGATGCGCAGGTCCCGCTCGCCGGCGAACCCGGCGACGGCGCGCAGGCCCTCGGGGGTGAGGCTGCGCGGGTTGGGCACCGCCAGGGCGGGGGTGGTGCGCGAACCGCGGGTCCCGGCGACGAGCTCGTCGACGTGGGCCAGGACGTCCTCCAGCGGTTCCATCAGCCGCGGGTCGAAACCCCACCGGCGGCTGGGGTCGGGGCGGTCGGCGATCCCGCGCCCGACCAGGGCCCGCACCCCGACGTCCTCCAGCCCCCGCAGCAAGGCGGCGTGCACCTCACGGGACGGGTGCGGCCACAGGTGCTCCACGAGCGTCGTCGTCCCGCTGCGCAGCCCCTCCAGCGCCCCCGCGACGGTCGCCAGGTAGGCCGACTCCGGCGTCACGGACGCCATGTGCTCACCCACCGACAGCAGCCAGGCCAGCAGCGGCTGGCCCTCGCCCACCCCGCGGCAGGTCGCCTGCTGCAGGTGCGTGTGGGTGTTGACGAACCCCGGCAGCAGGTGGGCGCCGGAGCCGTCGAGACCGGGTGAGCCGGGGCGGTGGTCGCGGATCCCGGTCACGGTGCCGTCCTCGATCAGGACGTCCTGGTGGTCGGTCCAGCCCGTCCCCGTCCACACCGACACGTCGAGGACGGCCGGCGGGGGCGGGGTGGTCGTGGGGCTGGCGGTCAGCTGCGGGGTCGGCACGTCGGCACTCTCCCCGGTCCCTCCCCACCGCGACAAGAACCCCGGACTGCATGCAACACGATGTTCACACGGCAGGTCTTGGCGGTCATCGCATGCAGCGGCACGATGGCTGCATGACCGCCACCCCTCCCATGACCGAACTGCAGCGCGAGTCCCGCATGGGCGCGCTCGGCACCGAGCGCGACCGCGAGATCCCGCAGGTCGACCTGTCCGACTTCGAGGCCCGCCGGGCCGAGATCACCGAGGCGCTGTGGTCGGCGGCCACCGAGGTCGGGTTCTTCCAGATCGTGAACCACGGCATCCCGGCCGCCGAGGTCGACCGCGCCTTCGCGATGGCGAAGGCGTTCTTCGACCTCCCCGTCGAGGTCAAGCAGCAGTTCCCGCTCGACAAGCCGAAGAACTCCGGGTGGGAGTCGGGCACCCAGGTGCGCCCCTCGGTCGGCACCCCCGACCGCAAGGAGTCCTACCAGATCACCCGCCCGCACATGGCCGGCCTCCTGCCCTCGCCGGAGCAGCTGCCGGGGTTCGCCGAGTTCATGCTCGGTTTCGAGACGCGCTGCTGGGAACTGGCGATGCGGGTCCTGTCCTGCTTCGCCGACCGCCTGGGTCTGGACCGCGACTTCTTCGCCCGCGCGCACGACCCGGCCTCGGACACCTACCAGTCGACCCTGCGGATCCTGCACTACCCCGAGCTCCCGGCGGACGTCGCCGCCGAGCCGGGGGTGTGGCGCGCCGGGGCGCACACCGACTTCGACTGCCTGACGCTGCTCTTCCAGCGCACCGGGCAGGGCGGGCTGCAGGTCTGCCCCGGCCGGGACCTGGAAGCCCCGGAGTGGACGTCGGTCGTCCCCTCCGACGACGCCATCACGTGCAACATCGGCGACATGCTCATGCGCTGGAGCGACGACCAGCTGCTGTCCAACTTCCACCGCGTGCGGATGCCCGGCGCGGGGGAGTACACCGGCCCGCGCTACAGCATGCCGTTCTTCGCCCAGGCCAACCGCGAGGTGCTCATCGAGACGCCGCAGGGCACCTACCCGCCGATCACCGCGGCCGACTACCTCGCCGAGCGGATCCGCGCCAACTACGGCACGCCGAAGGCCTGAACCCGGTGACCGAGGTCGAACTCCTCGTCGACAGCGTCTACTCGACGCTGCTGGACCGGATCGTCGACGGCCGGCTCTCACCGGGATCGGTGCTCAGCGTCTCCGCGCTCGCCGTCGAGCTCGGCGTCAGCCGCAGCCCGGTGCGCGAATCGGTCCAGCGGCTCGTCGCCGAGGGCGTCGCGGTGACGGTCGCGCACACCGGGGCCCGGGTGGCGACGGTGACCCTGGCCGACCTCGAGGAGGTCCTGCGGGTGCGGGAGGTGCTCGACGGGCTCGCCGCCGCGGAGGCGACCGAGGCCGTCGGCGCGCGCGACGTCGCCCGCCTCGAGGAGCTGGTCGAGGCGGGTGAGCGGGCCGTGCGCGGACCGGTCGACCCGGCCGGCGACGCCGCGCTGGACCTGAGGTTCCACGCGCTGCTGCGCGAGCTGTCCGGCAACGCGACGCTCGCGGAGACCCTGCGCCGCCTGGAGGTCCGCGCGCACCTGTTCGGCGCGGGCCTGTGGGCCGACCAGCGCCACCGCGAACTCGCCGTCGCCGAGCACCGCGGCATCGTCGCGGCGGTCGCGGCCGGCGACGTCGCGGCGGCCCGCACCCGGGCCGCCGCCCACGTCGCCGCGCTCGCCGTCCGGATGCGGCGCGCCGCCCGCTGAGGTGGTCGCCCGTCCGGTCAGCCGGCGACCGGGGCGAGCCCCTCGGCGACGGCCCGCGCCGCCCGCAGCTCGGCCACGGGGTCCGGCGCCGCGTCCAGTTCCAGCAGCCGCACCCCGGCGGTCGGCGTGGTGGCCATCACGGCGGCCCAGGCCGGCCAGTCCACGACGCCCTGCCCCATGGGGCGCATGAAGCGCCGGTGCACCGCGTGGACGTCCTCGTCGAGGACCAGGTCGGCCGGGAAGGGCCCGGCGGCGTCCTTCCAGTGCGAGACGAGCACCCGGTCGGCGAACTCCCGGGCCAGCGCCACCGGGTCCTGGCCGGACAGCGTGAGGTGCGCCGAGTCCGGGCACAGGCCCACGAGCTCCGGGTCGGTCAGCGCCATCAGGGTGCGGACGTCCTCGGCGGTCACGGTGACCGAATGCGACTCGGTGTGGACCGCCAGCCGGATCCCTGCCTCGGCCAGCGACGCGCCCACCGCGTCGCACACCCCGGCCAGGTGCCCCAGCAACCGCCGGTGCTCGTCCGCGGTCATCGCCGGCACGGGCGCGTCCGGGCCGCCGGCCAGCATCGGGGTGCCCAGGACGAGGATCCCCGCTCCGGTCCCGCGCAGGAAGGCCGCGTACTCGGCCACCTCCGCGACGGCCTCCTGCGGGCTGAGCCCGCCCCAGTGCGTGCCGTTCAGGAACCCCGACAGGACCCGCACCCCGCGGGCCCCGAACGCCTCCAGCACGCCGTCGACGGAACCGAACGCGGCGAGCGCGCTGCGGAAGTCCAGGGGCGGGAAGGTCAGCTCGATCCACGGGACGCCGGCTTCGGCGAGGGCGTCGAGCATGCGCTCCCACATCTCGCGGGGGTGCTGCGCGCACCAGGCGACCATCTCCTCGGCGGTGGACACCCCCCAGAAGCCGGGGTGGTAGAAGGTCACGAGGTCGACGCCGTACTGCGGCTCGGAGGAGATTTGCGGCATCCCCGCACATTAGCCTCCGCAGCCGTGTCGCGGGAGTCCTCGCGGGCGCGGCGCGGCGCGGCCGCCGTCTAGGCTTCCGGTGTGCCACCCGTGGACCCCGCCGTCATGCGGCGCCTGAACGCCACCCTGACGTTCCGCCTCCTGCGCGAGGCGCCCGCCCCGCTGACGATGACCCAGCTCACCCGCGGGACCGAACTGTCCCGACGCACCCTCGAGCTCATCCTCGACGACCTCACCGCCGACGGGTGGGTGCGGGAGGTGACGGTCGGCTCCAGCGGGGTCGGGCGCCCGCCGCGGGCGTTCGAGTTCCAGCCGGGCAACGCGCTCTTCGCCGCGGTCCAGCTGGACTCGCACGCGGTGCGCGCCGTGGTCGCCGACACGCACGGACGGCTGCTGGCCTCCGAGCGCAGGGTCCTGGGCGACTACCTCGACCCGGGGACGACGCTCGACCAGGCCGTCGACGCGCTGAACGCCGCACTGGTCGCCTCCGGGCGTCAGGTGGGGGCCGTGCGGGCCGGGGCGGTGGCGATGCCCGGTCTGGTCGACGCCGAGGGGCTGGTGATCGGGCTGGTCGACGCCCCGGTCTGGACCGGCGTCCGGCCGTCAGCCGTTCTGGCGCAGTCGTTCCCGTTCCCCTTCGTCGGGGACAACGACGCGAACCTGGCGGCCGTCGGGGAACGCTGGAAGGGTGCCGCGCAGGGGGTGGACAGTTTCACGTGGCTGCTGGCGGGGGCCCGCAACGGTGCGGGGATCGTCATCCGCGGCGAGGTCCACCGGGGTTTCCGCAGCTCGGCCGGTGAGATCGTCCGCGCGCCGGCGGTGGGCATGTCCGAACTGCACGAGCACCCGCTCGGCGGCCTGACCCACCCCGACCCGCGCCACCGGGCGCGCGCCGCGCAGATCGTCGAGCGGATCCGTTCCGGGGACCGCGAGGCCGGTGCGCTGCTCGACGAGTTCGCCGCCCCGCTGGCCCGGGTGCTGGCGACGCTGGTGTGGACGATCGCCCCGCCGCTGGTCGTGCTGGGGGGCGGGCTGGAGCTGGCCGCCGACGTCCTCGTCCCTCGGCTGGAGGCCGCGCTGGCGGCCGGAGGGGCACCGGCGGTGCCCGTCCGCGCCACGTCCCTGCAGGGGGACGCCGTGCTGCTGGGGGCTCTGCACGAGGCGCGGGCCAGCGTCGACGAGGACCTGCTGCGAGCGAAGGCCTAGACCCGGCCGACCCCGGGCGCCTATTGTGCGACTTCCCCGCATATTGGAGGTCGTCCGTTGACCAGCCACACCGCTGCCGCCGACCTGCTCATCGTCGGCGGTGGACTCATGGGGGCCGCGGTCGCGGCCCGGGCCCGGGCCGGACGCCCGGGCACGCGGATCGTGATCGTCGACGCCGGCCGGCCGATCGGGACGGTCGCCGGCGCCCACCTGCACGACTCGGCCGAGCCCGACGTGCGCGAGACCTACCTGCAGCGCGTCGAGCCGGGCGTGCAGTCCCTGTACCTCGGCGCGGACCCGACGCCCTCCCTCGGGGGCAGCATCCGCGACGCCCGCCCGGGCATGTACAACGTGTCCGCCTTCGGCTCCGACGCCGCCGCCATGCCCGCCGCGGCCGTCGGGCTCAACGCCGGGGGCATGGGCGTGCACTGGACGGCGGCGACGCCGTGGCCCTGGGGCGCGGAGGTCTTCGACGAGGACGCCGGCGCCTTCGCCGCCGACCTGGCGACCGCGCAGCGGCTGCTGCGCGTGCAGGCCCGGCCGTTCGCCCCCACCGAGGTCGGCGACCGCGTCCTGCAGGTGCTGGACGGGCTGTTCGGACCCGTCAGCGCACCGGGGCGGCACCCGCAGGCCATGCCCATGGCGGTGGCGCCGGGCCGGGTCGGGCCGCTGGCGCGCACCGGTCCCAACGTGGTCCTGCCCCGCCTGCTGGACGGCCCCGGCGACGACTTCGAGGTGCTCACCGGGACGGTGGCCCTGCGCCTGGTCCACGACGGCACCCGGGTCGCCGGGGTCGAGGTCCGCGACACCCGCACCGGCGAGGAGCGCACGGTCACCGCCGCCGCCGTCGTCGTCGCGGCCGACACCTTCCGCACGCCGCAGCTGCTGTTCGCCTCCGGCATCCGGCCGGAGGCGCTGGGCACCCACCTCAACGAGCACGCCTTCCTCACCGGTCAGGTCCTGGTCGACCTGCCGCGGCTGGGGGTGGACCTGGAGTCGGTCCCGCCGCCGCTGGAGGGGGAGTGGGTCGTCGGTTCCCACTGGCTGCCGCACAGCGGGGACGCGCAGCCCTTCCACGGCCAGATCATGGACCGCCTGTTCGTCGACGAGGCCGGAGGGCGCCTGGGGTACTCGACGGGCGCCTCGCTCTACGTCCCGACCGACGTCGACCCGGCCAACCGGCTGGTGTTCGACGAGGACGAGGTCGACGCGGCGGGTCTGCCCCGGCTGCGCGTGGAGTACCGGTACACGGCCGGTGACCTGGCCCGCATCGAGGAGGGCCGGGCCACCCAGCGCCGGCTCTGCGAGGCCCTGGGCGACTTCGAGCCGGACCGCGACTCGGCGCTGCTGGCGCCGGGTTCCTCGTTGCACTGGACGGGGACCACCCGCAGCGGCCGGCACGACGACGGCACCTCCGTGTGCGACCCGTCGGGCCGCGTGTGGGGTTTCTCCAACCTGCACCTCGCCGGGGGTTCGGTGGTCCCGACACCGGTGACCGCGAACTCCACCCTGACCGCGGTGGTCACCGCCGTCCGGGCGGCCCGCGGAACCCTCGACGCCCTCGAGCAGGAGACGGGCGCGCTCGTCCTCTGAGCACCGCCGCGTTTCGTCCCGGTAAACAGTTCCGGGGATCGGTGAGAACCGCGCAAAACTCTTGTACCGTTGCCGCAGAAGCGATCGCGTGCACCGGGACGGACCGTCACGGCCCACCCTCCCGCTCCCGTCCGGTGAGCACCAGCGAACGGCTCCACCCTCGTTCCTCCCACTCCACCCGACCCTAGGGGGCTCCCATGCTCGTCCGTCCTGACCGGTCCACGTCCCGCCGGACGGTGCTCGCCGGCGCCTCCGCGGCCGCCCTGACCGCGGGTCTTGCCGCGTGCGGTCGCAGCGACGCCGGTGAGTCCGAGTCGTCGGCCACGATCAGCGTCGACGACGCACCGGCCACCGGGACCGTCGAGTTCTGGGCGGGAGCCCCGGACGGCGACTCGCTGCCGCCCTTCGTCGCGGCGTTCAAGGAGGAGAACCCCGACGTCACGGTGAACGTCACCACGATCCCGTCGTCGGAGTTCGACACCAAGCTCACCGCGGCCATCGCCTCCGGCCGGGTGCCCGACCTGGTGTCCCTGTACTCCCAGACCCAGTCCTCGATCCTGGCGACCGGGGCGTTCCAGACCGTCCCCGAGGGACTGCTGGACATGAGCTCGTTCTTCGAGCCCGCGCTCGCCGGGGTCACCACCGCGGACGGGGCGCACAAGGCCGTGCCGTGGTACGCCTACGCCCGCGTGAACTACTACCGCAAGGACGTCGTCGAGGGCCTGGGCCTCACCCCGCCGACCACGTGGGAGGAGAACGAGGCCTTCTGCCGGCAGCTCGTGGACGCCGGTCACCCCACCCCCCTGGGCATGTCGGTCGAGTGGGACGAGTACTCCGCGGAGGCGCTGTCGGAGTACGTGCGCCAGAACGGCTCGTCCTTCACGACCGAGGACGGCACGGGGTGGACCATCAACGCCCCCGCCAACGTGGAGGCGCTGGAGTACTTCGCCTCGCTGTTCACCTCGGGGTACTCCTCGCCCGACGGACCGGCCTTCCTCGACGTGGTCCCGTGGCTCACGTCGGGGAAGAACGTCGCGAACATCTCCAACGGCCCGTGGCTGCCGGGCTGGATCGACGAGGCGGCGGGCGAGGGGTACGTGGCGAAGAACATCGGCGTCTACGCGCAGCCGGCCGGGCCCGGCGGGGTCAAGGCCTCCGCGCTCGGCGGCGGCAGCCTCGGCGTCCTCGACCGCGGCGGCAACGCCCAGGCCGCCTGGAAGTTCGTGGAGTACCTCTCCCGGCCCCAGGTCCAGGTGCAGTGGTACCAGGCCTTCGGCAACCTGCCCGCCGTCGAGGCCGCCTGGGACGACCCCTCGATCGCCGACGACGAACTGCTGGCCCCGGTGCGCGAGTCCCTCCCGACCGCCTTCGGCGCCCCGACGGCGGCCACCTGGAGCCAGGTCGCCGACGTCATCGGCCAGCAGATGGAGCGGGTCGTGCGGGGCGGGTCGACGGCGCAGGCGGCGCTGGACGAGGCGCAGGCCCAGGCCGAGGCGCTGGGGACCGGGGCCTGACCGTGGCCTCCACCACCTCCCGCCCCGCCCCGGGAGCCACGTCGTCCGCACCCCGCGGTCCGGCGCTGCGACGCCCCGGCCGGGCCGGGCGGGGCCGGCGCGCCTCCCTGGACCTCGTCGGCTGGGGTTTCGTCCTGCCGTTCGTGCTCGTCTTCGCGGTCTTCAGCGTCGCGCCGGCGGCCATGGCGCTGTTCCTCAGCCTCACCGACATCGGGATCGGCGACCTCACCAGCCCGTTCGCCGTCGACGTCGTGGGGCTGGGGAACTACACCGGCATCCTGCGCAGTGAGGACTTCCAACGGGCGATGCTGAACACCGCGCTGTTCGTGGTGGTGGGGGTGCCCGTCACCATGGGTGCCGGTTTCGTGCTGGCCCTGGCGCTCGACTCCGGCATCCGGCGGCTGCGCAGCGTCTTCCGCGCCGTCGTCTACGTGCCCGTCATCGCGAACGTGGTCGCCGCGGCGGTGCTGTGGCAGTACGCGTTCACCCGGGAGGGACCGGTCAACGGGTTCTTGGGCGCCCTCGGCGTCGACGGGCCCAACTGGCTGGGCCGGCCCGGGTGGGCGGTGGTCGCGGTGCTGCTGCTGACCGTGTGGCGGAACATCGGCACCTGCATGGTGCTGTTCCTCGCCGGTCTGCAGTCGGTGCCCGAGGAGGTGCACGAGGCCGCGGCGCTGGACGGGGCCGGGTACTGGCGCAGGGTGACCGCCATGACGGTCCCGCTCCTGCGGCCCACGACGCTGCTGGTCTCGGTCCTCATGAGCGTGTCCTTCCTCAACATCTTCGACGAGCCGTACCTCGTGACAGACGGGGGGCCGCTGAGCGCGACCACCTCGGTGGCGAAGTGGGTCTACGACCAGTTCGGCTACGGCCGGATCGCCGACTCGATGGCCGGTTCGATGGTCCTTCTCGTCGTGGTGCTCGTCGTGAGCACCGCCCAGGTGCGTCTGCTGAGGTCGAAGCATTGAGCGTCCAGACCCCCACCCCGACCGCCGTGACGGTCACGCCCACCGGACCCCGTGGCACGCGGCCGGCGACGGCCGTGGCTGTGTACGTGCTCCTCGTCGTGGTGTCCGTCCTGATGCTGGCGCCGTTCGCCCTCGTGGTGTTCGGCGCGTTCAAGACGCGGGGGGAGTTCACGGCGGACCCCGGCGGCTGGTTGCCGGACTCCTTCACCAACGTGCACAACTTCGTGGTGCTGTTCACCGAGAAGGGGTTCGGCCGGTACTTCCTCAACAGCGCGATCGTCTCGGCGGTCACGGTCGTGACCAACGTGCTGTTCAGCGCGATGGCCGGCTACGCGCTGGCCAAGGTGCCCTTCCGCGGCCGCAGCCTGGTCTTCGGCGCCGTCGTCCTGGCCATGACCATCCCGTACGTGGCCGTCTTCGTGCCGCAGTTCGTGATCGTCGTGCAGCTGGGGCTGGTGGACACCCTGGCCGGCATCGTCCTGCCGATCCTGGTCATGCCCATCGCGGTCTTCATCATGCGGCAGTTCGCGAGCTCCGTGCCGGACGAGCTGCTGGAGGCCGCGCGGCTGGACGGGGCCAGCGACGTGGGCGTCTTCGTCCGCGTCGTCCTGCCGCTGCTGGGACCGGCGGTCGCCACCGTCGCGATCTTCACCTTCCTCAACAGCTGGAACTACTTCCTCTGGCCGCTCGTCGTCGCCCAGTCCGTCGACACGTACACGCTGCCGGTCGGGCTGTCGGTGGCGTCGGCCGCGGCGAACACCACCGACTACGGCGTGCTGCTCGCCGGGTCGGTGACGATCCTCGTGCCGGTCCTCGTGCTGTTCCTCTTCCTGCAGCGCTACTTCATCCAGGGGATCGCGGCCACCGGCCTGAAGTGAGCCGCGCCCCTGCCGACCCGCCGCGTCGACCGGTTCCCCGGTGGGCGAGGACGACTGGGAGCATCCCCTCGTGACCGAGACCACCCTCCTCACGGCCGACGTCGTCGTGCCGCTCGCCGGCAGCGGCCCCGACCTGCACCGGGTGCTCGCCCCCGGGGCCGTCGCCGTCAGCGGCCAGACGATCCTCGCCGTCGGCGGCCCCGCCGAGCTGCGGGCCGCCCACCCCGACGCCGCCGTCCACGACCTGCCCGGCCGGGTCCTCATGCCGGGCCTGGTCAACGCCCACCACCACTCCGGCCTGCTGCGGGGCACCGCCGAGCACCTGCCGGTGTGGGAGTGGCTGCGCCTGCACATCGACCCGATGCACCGGGTGCTGCGACCCGAGGAGGCCGAGGCCGCGGCGTGGCTCTGCTACGCCGAGGCCCTGCTCTCCGGGACCACGACGGTCGTCGACATGTGGCGCTACCTCGACGGGGCAGCCCGGGCCGCGCAACAGCTCGGCAACCGCCTCGTCACCGTCAACTACGTCGGCGCCCACCCCGACCACGACTACTTCGACACCCTCGACGACAACGAGCGGGTGCTGCGGCAGTGGTCCGGCGCCGCCGAGGGGCGGATCGTCCCCTGGGTCGGTCTGGAACACCCTTTCTACGCCGACGAGGCCGGCCAGCGCCGGGCCGTCGCGCTGGCCGGCGAGTACGGCACCGGGCTGTACACGCACTGCTCCGAGGCCGAGATCGAGGTCGAGCAGTTCCAGCAGCGCTACGGTGCCCGCCCGGTCCACGCCCTGGACCGGCTGGGTTTCTTCGACACCCCGCGCACCGTGCTGGCCCACGCGGTCTGGCTCGACGACTCCGAGATCGAGCTCCTCGCCGCCCGCGGTGCGGGCGTCTCGCACAACCCCGTCAGCAACATGAAGCTCGCCAGCGGCTTCGCCCCGGTCGCCGAGCTCCTCCGGGCGGGCGTCGCCGTCGGGATCGGCAGCGACGGGGAGAAGGAGAACAACAACCTCGACCTGTTCGAGGAGATGAAGGTCGCCTCGCTGCTGGGCAAGCTGCGGACGATGGACGCGGCCGCGATGGACTCCTGGCAGGTCCTGGAGATGGCCACCCGCGGCGGCGCCCGGGCCATGGGCCTGGACGAGACGACCGGGTCGCTGGAGGCCGGCAAGCAGGCCGACCTCATCGCCGTCCGCCTCGACACCCCGCGGATGACCCCGTTGTTCACCGAGGGCCCCTACGCCAACGTCCACCACAACCTCGTCCACGCCGTGCGGGGCTCCGACGTCGACCTGACCATGGTGGCGGGGCAGGTCGTCGTCCGCGACGGTCGCCTCGTCACCGCCGACCTGCACGAGATCATCGCCCGGGCGAACGCAGCCGTCCCCGGTCTGTTCGCCCGCCGCAGCGCGTGGCTCGCCGAGAACGGCGAGCCGGGAGGAGTCGTGCCGTGACCGACCAGGCACCCCACCAGACCCCCGTCACCGAGACCGACCTCGCGCGGCTGCGCGACGCCATCGCGGTGTCCCGCCGCTCCCGCGACCACGGCCAGCACCCCTTCGGGGCCGTGCTCACCGACCCCTCCGGCACGGTCGTCCTGGAAGCGGAGAACAGCGTCCCCGCCGACGGCGACTGCACCGCGCACGCCGAGCTGAAGCTCGCGCGCGCCGCGTTCCGGGCCTACGGGCCCACGGCCCTGGCGGGGTTCACCCTCTACACCAGCGCCGAGGCCTGCGCCATGTGCTCCGGGGCGATCTACTGGTCCGGCATCGGCCGGGTCGTGCACGCCCTGAGCGAGGCCCGGCTCGGCGAGCTGACCGGCGACCACGCGGAGAACCCGACGATGGCGCTGTCGAGCGCCGCCGTCCTGAACGCCGGGCAGCGCGTCGTGCTCGTCGCCGGACCGGCGCTCGCCGGCGAGGCGGCCGCGGTGCACGAGGGGTTCTGGGACTGAGGGGAGCCCCCCGGGCCCGGCGTGGCCGGAACCGGGAGGCCCAGAGCGGGGTTCAGCCGTCGGTCCTCAGACGAGGGGCAGTTCCCCGCCGTCGACGGTGAGGGTGGTGCCGGTGACCCACTGGGCCCGGTCGGAGGCGAGGTAGGCGACGGCCTCGGCGATGTCGCGCGGGTCCCCGGGACGTCCCAGGGGAACCCCGGCGGTGACCTCGGCCAGGGGGACGCCCATCGCGTCGGCGAAACCCTGGCGGATGGCGTCGGCTCCGGGGGTCAGGACGTTTCCGGGCACGATCGTGACGACGCGGATGCCGGCCGGGGCCAGCTCGGCGGCCAGGGCCTTGCCGTAGGCGTTCAGCGCGGCCTTGGCGGCGCCGTAGTGGGCCAGCGGGGGCGCCGGGGTGAGCGCGGCTCCGGAGGAGACGTTGACGATCGCGCCGCCCTCGCCGGCTTCGCGCAGCGCCGGCAGCAGGGCGTTGTTCACCCGCACCGCGGAGAGGTAGTTGAGGTTGAGGGCGTCGACCCACTCCTCGTCGGGGATGGTGGAGGGACCGCCGAGGTGGGCGCGGGCGGCTGCGGCGTTGTTGACGACGACGTCGACGCCGCCGAGGACGTCGAGGGCTGCGGCGGTGAAGGTCTCCACGCCCGCCGGCGAGCTGATGTCGCCCTTGATGAAGGTGGCGGCCCGCGGGGTCGTCTCGGTGGCGTTGCGGGCGGTGGTGACGACGCGGGCGCCGCCGTCGAGGAAGCGCTGGGCGATGGCGGCGCCGATCCCGCGCGAGCCTCCGGTGACGACGACGCGCTTGCCGGCGAACTCGGTGGGGGAGGGGGTCACGGTTCTGAACATGCGGTCCACAATACATGTTCTGGACCGGACGTCCAGAAGTTCTGGAACGCCGGTTCAGATGGGCGTACGATGCGGGCATGGCGCGACCCCGCAAGTTCGACGAGGACGACGTCGTCGACGCAGCCCGCCGGCAGTTCAGCCGGACCGGCTTCCACGGGACCTCGGTCGACGACCTCTCCCGCGCCACGGGCCTGAGCAAGGGCAGCCTCTACGGGGCGTTCGGCGACAAGGCGGCCCTGTTCCACCGGGTCTTCGACGAGTACTGCACGGCGTCCGACCACAGCGCCGCGGCCCGGGTCGAAGGACCGGAGGACCAGGCGCTGGACCGCCTGCGCGAGTGGTTGCGTTCCCCCGAGGGCGGCCACGACCGCCTCGGCTGCCTGCTGGCCAAGGGCACGGCTGAACTGGCGTTCGAGGACGAGGCCGTCGCCGCCCGGTCGCTGGCGGCCTTCGAGGCGTTGTTCGACAGCTGCCGCCGCCTCGTCGAGCAGGCCCAGCGCGCCGGTCACGTCGACCCGGCCGCCGACCCCGCGGTGCTGGGTGGAGTGGTCGTCACCACGCACCGCGGGCTGGAGGCCCTCAGCAAGGCGGGGGTCGACGCCGCGACCCTCAACCGCATCGCCGACGCCACGATCGACGGCATCGCCCTCGCCCCGGCCCGCCCGCAGGTCCAGGGTCCCCGCTCGCGGACGTCACCGCGCCGCGCGGCGCCGGGGGAACCGGGCACTTCGCGGCGCCCGCGCAGCCCGCGCGGTCGTCAGGAGGCGCCGGGGGTCCCGCCCGCGTAGCTCCAGGCCGGCTTGCCCCCGGCTCCGGTCGAGGTGACCTCCGGGCCGATGAGCAGGAAACTCGCCTCCCCGTCCGCCCGGGGGCGGTGCTCGACGCCGCGCGGGACGACCAGCAGGTCGCCCGGGCCCAGCACGACGTCCCCGTCGCGCAGTTGCACGGTGAGTTCCCCCGACAGCAGCAGGAACGTCTCGTCCTGGTCGTCGTGGCTGTGCCAGTTCGTCGACCCGGTCCCCTTGGCCACCTTGAACAAGTTGCCGTTGGCCGAGGTCAGGACCTCCTGCGACCAGAACTCCACCAGTTCCGCGGCCTCGTCGGCCGGGTTGATCTTCTGCAGCACGCACGCCTCGTCCCCACCGGTCGTCCCCGACCGGTCCCGTCGATCCCCGCACGTCGGGGCCCACCCGATCATCGGCGGCGGGTGCCGACGCGGGAAGTGGTAGGAATGCCACGTGCCGCAAGGATCGTCGCAGGGAGCGTGGGGGTCGTCCCCTCCCGGTCCGCACCGCGTCGCCATGGTCGTCGACGCCGACTCCAACCCCTTCGAGGTGGGCTGCGCCTGCGAGGTGTTCGGCGCGCCCGTCCGGGCGGGCATCGGGCGGGCCCTGTACGACTTCCGGGTGGTGGCCCCCCGCCGGGGCGTCCGGATGCGCGACGGCCTCTTCACCATCGAGGCGACCGGCACCCTGGCCGACCTCGAGCAGGCGCAGACGGTGATCGTGCCCAACCGGCCGCACCACGACGACCCGACCCGTCCGGCCGTCCTGGCCGCGATCCGGCGCGCGCACCGGCGCGGTGCCCGGCTGGTGGGTCTGTGCACCGGCGCCTTCACCCTGGCCGAGGCCGGTGTCCTGGCCGGGCGCCGGGCGGCGGTGCACTGGGACCTCGCGGGGACCTTCGCCCAGCGGTACCCCGACGTCCGGGTCGAACCGGACGTCCTGTTCGTCGACGACGGCACCGTGCTCACCTCCGCCGGCAGCGCCGCGGCGCTGGACCTGGCGCTGCACGTGGTGCGCAGCGACCACGGCGCGGAGGTGGCCAACCACGTCAGCCGGCACCTCGTCTTCGCCGCGTTCCGCGACGGCGGTCAGCGCCAGTTCGTGCCCCAGCCGGTCCCCGCCCTCGTCGACCGTTCGCTGGCGCCGGTGCTGGCCTGGGCGGCGGGGGCGCTCGACCAGCCGTTGAGCGTGGCGGACCTGGCCGGGCGGGCGGGGACGAGCGTCAGTTCGCTGCACCGCCGCTTCCGCCAGGAAGTGGGGACGACGCCGCTGGCGTGGCTGACCGCCCAGCGGGTCGCGCTGGCCTGCCGGTTGCTCGAACGCGACGACGCGGGGATCGACGTGGTCGCCCGCCGGGCGGGACTGGGTTCGGCGGCCAACCTGCGCAGCGTGCTCAAGCGGCAGGTGGGGTTGAGCCCGTCGGACTACCGCCGACGGTTCTCCGCGGGGTCGCGCCCCACGGGCCCGGCGACGGCGGGGCAGCCGCGCAGCACGGGGTAGTCGTCGAGCACGGGCACCGACCGCGCGCTGGTCAGGAACGTGCGCTGCGCCAGGCCCCGCAGGGCCCGGGTGGCGGCCAGCCGGTGGGCGGTGCGCACGAGCGCGACCCCGGTCCCGGAGAAGGGGTGCAGGAGTCGCGCCCCGCCCGGAGGCAGACCCTGGGCGCTGTCGGCGTACCGGCGCAGGAGCGCCTCGTACCGGGCGAACGCCCGGCCCGGGTGGTCCTCGCCGGCGGCGTGGGTGCGGGCGAGTTCCCCGGCCAGCACGTGGGCGGCGACCAGGGCCAGGGTGGTGCCCATGCCGGTCGGGCCCGACCCCCACGCGGCGTCCCCGAGCAGGGCGACCCGGCCCTTGCTCCAGGTGGACACCACGACCTGCTCCATGCGCTGGGTGTAGAACTCCTCCGGCCGGGCGGCGAACCCGTCCAGGATCCGCCGCGTCTGCCACCGCGCGCCCCGGAACCGTTCGGTCAGGACGCTCAGCTGCGCCTCGACCGGCAGCCCCTCGAACCCGAGGGGTTCGGACTCGAACGACAGGCTGGCCCGCAAGGTCCCGACGTTGTCGGGCCGGATCGAGGCGACCCGGCCGCGGGGAGCGGTGTACCAGTCCCACCAGTCGACGTCGTCGGCGGTGCGGCTCAGCGTGCCGTAGGCGATGCTCACGCCGAAGTCGCGGTACTCGGTCTCCCGGTCGAACAGCAGCCGGCGCGTGCGGGAACTGCGGCCCTCGGCGACGAGCAGCACGTCGAACCGCTCGCGCGCGCCGCTGTGGAACTCGACCTGCACGCTGTCGGGGTCCTGCCGCACACCGACGACGTGGTCGCCGTAGCGCAGGTCGACGTCGTCCTCGACCAGGCCGACGAGGATCTCGGCGAACTTCCCGCGCAGGATCTCCAGTTCGGCCGTCGGGCCGTCGCGGCCCTCCTCGCGGGGGATGCTCGCGTAGGGCCGGCCCTCGTCGTCGACGTAGCGGGTGCCCCGCTCGCCGGTGAGGTGCGCTCTGACCGTGTCCTCGATCCCCATCCGGCGCAGCACCTCCCGGCCGAGTCCGCGCACGTCGATGTTCTGGCCCGCCTCCCGCGGCCGGGGCGACCGTTCCAGCAGCGTGACCGCGAAACCGGCCTGGTGCAGGCCCCAGGCCAGCGTGGGGCCGGCGATGCTGGCTCCCGTCACCAGGACCCTCGGGGTGCGCGTCGGCGCCGTGTGGGTGCTCACGTCTCGTCCTCCTGCAGCGGTGGTCGGGGTGGAGGGGGCGTCGGCGGCGGGCGCGAGTTCTCCCACACCGGTGTCACCACCATGAAGTTTCTCCACTATGGAGACATTTCATGGTGGAGGCAACCGGTAGGCTCGGTCCCCGTCCACCCAGGACGCGGGCCCCGTGGGGCACGGGGGAGGCAGGAGGACCGGGATGGCGCGACGGCAGGCGGAGGACGGTGCGGCAAGGGCCGTCCTGCGCGAGGACGTGGACGCGCGCAGCGCGATGCCGCTGGCCGACCAGGTCGTCGACGCCCTGCGGGTGCACACCGCCGACAACGCCGACGTCGTCCACCAGCTGTCCCGCTGGCTGGGGGTCGGCACGGCCGACGCCGAGGCCTTCGGGCAGGTGCTGTACGCCCAGGAACGGGGCACCCCGCTGTCGCCGACGGTCCTGGGTCGCCGCGTCGGCTTGAGCACCGGCGCCACAGCGGCGCTGCTGAACCGCCTCGAGGCGGCCGACCTGGTGGTCCGGTCCCGCGAGCACCGCGACCGGCGGGTCGTGACCCTGCGCGTCCCGCCGGACGTCCGGGAACGGGCGGCGGTGTTCTTCGCGCCGCTGAGCGACCGCGTCGACGCGATGATGCGTCAGCACCCCCCGGAGCTGCTCCGCCAGATCGTCGCCGTGCTGGACGAGCTGCACCTGGCGGTGAGCGACGTCGTGAGGGAGTTCGACCGCGCGCAGGCACCTGCGGGCCCGGCTGCGCGCAGGCGCTGACGCAGCCTCAGCCCAGCGCGCGCGTCCCTCCCCGGGCCGCGGCACGCCCCGCCTCGGCCGTGGCGCCCTCCCCGGGGGACCGGCGGGCGACCTCGCTCAGCCAGGACGCGGTGTCCGTGCACGCCCGGCGGGCCTGCTCCTCGTCCCCCTCCGGGCGCTCGGGACCGGTGGTGGCTGCGGTCCAGGCCCGCCCGCCCTGCAACGCGGTGTAGCGGATCCCGAGCCAGAACCCCGGCTCCTGCACCTGCAGACCGTCCTCGTCGTGCTCGGCCGGGCGGGCACGGTCGACGAGGACCTGGGTGACGTAGTGACGCCCCCGACCGTCGGTGCCCTCCAGCACGACGAGGCGCGAGCCGGCCTGCGAGGGGGTCGCCGGCAGCGCCACGGTGCACAGCTCCTCGGGCGCCCGGTCGGGGCCGGGAGCGTCCAGGGGCGTGAACTCGATGGAACTGGACATGCCGGGGCAGCCGTCGTTGTCGGCGCACACCTGCCGCATCGCCTCCCGGCTGCGCGCGGCGGCCGCGGCGACGACGTGGTCCACCGCGGTCCGGGCCTCGGCCTCGCTCACGGCCGCGGCCGGCCCCTCGGGCTCGGAACAGCCGGCCAGGCCGCTCACCAGGACACCGGCCAGGACACCGGCCAGAACACCGGCCGGCGTCAGCGCGCGCAGGGTGCCGGGCCTCGACGGGCGACGCGGTGCGATCACGCCGCCGACGCTACCGAGCGGGCACCGGTCCCGGGGGCGGATGCCGCACCGATCGGTGCTCCTTCCCGGTTCGCCTCACAGGAGCCGCCGAGTTCGGACAGAGTGGGCCCGGTTCCGCTGGCAGACGACGATCGGGGAGCGATGTCCAGGCGTGGTGCTTTCGATCCGCAGGAGACGGCCGGCGCGGGGCGAACGGACGGTGCCTGGCGTCTCGCTGTCGCGCGAGCACTGATGATGGCGGCGGTGACGACGTTGATGCTCACCGGTGTCCTCGCCCAGCCGTCCCGGGCCGCGGTGCCGACCATCACGCGACTGGCGGGCGACGATCGGTACGCGACCGCGGCAGCGGTGGCCCGGCAAGCTTTTCCTGGACGTGCTGACACTGTGCTCATCGCCTCCGGGGAGACCTTTCCAGACGCGCTGACGGTCACAGCGCTCGCCGGCGCCTTGAGAGCGCCGGTCCTCTTGGCGCGTAGCGGCGAAGCCCCCCCGAGCGACCAAGGAGGCCCTGGCTGGTCTGAGGCCCTCCCAGCTCATCGTCGCGGGCGGGGCGAACCGCGTCAGCGACGCTGTCGCGGCGTCCCTGGCGGACAGCGCCGGCGGTGCCCGGGTGACGCGTCTAGCTGGCGAGGACCGCTACGGGACGGCGGCGCGGATCGCGGCCGAACTGCCGACGGCGGGCATCGGGCAGGTCGCAGGAGTGCGCACGGCGTTCCTGGCGACCGGTCTCCGCTTCCCCGACGCGCTCGCCGCCGGGCCCGTCGCTGCGTCGATCGGCTCTCCGGTGCTCCTCACCGATCCGCAAAGCCTGCCCGAGGCTACAGAACGCGCGCTCGTCGACAATGGCATCGGACAGGTCGTCGTCCTCGGTGCCGAGAGCGCCGTCGGTGAGGCGGTCCTCGACCGGCTGAGCTCTTTGGGGATCGGGTTCACCCGTTTGGGAGGGGCTGACCGCCAAGCCACGGCCGCCCTGGTGGCCGACTGGGCCGTCATGCACGTCGGCTTCTCCGGTGCTCGAAGCGGCCTAGCCCGCGGCGACGACGCGGGCGGCGGTGCCGACGCCCTCGCCCTCGGCGCCGTCGCCGGCCTGCGAGGTGAACCCGTGCTCCTCGCCGACGCCTCGGATGCCGGCGCCGCGACGCTGTCGTGGTTCGCGGCGCACTCCGGCGTCGTGACGGGGATCGACGTCGTGGGGGATGACAGGGCCGTCTCCTCGCAGGTCGTCTCCTCCGTCGTCGCGGCTGCGACGACGGGGACAGCGCCCGACCAGAAGGGGACGGGACGACTGGGTGTGGAGGTCGTGGGGGCCCCGGCAGGCTCCGAGGCACTGGTGAACGTGTCGGGCCCGAATGGTTTCTACGCATCGTCGTCGGCCAGTGGGACGCTGGACGGTCTCGCTGCGGGCACGTACCGCGTCACCGCAGCACCGGCGCCCTACCCGGGGGGAGTGGCGTACGCCGACTCGCCCATCCAGGACGTCGAGGTACCCGCGCAGGGCATGTCGCAGGTGCGTGTCGCCTTCGGCACCCAGGTCCCCTCGACCACCAAAGCCCTCCCGGCGGCATCGGTGATCGCCAGCGGCGCGGATCCCGCCGGCAGGCCGGTGCTGTCACTGGAACCCGAGCTGTCCCCGAGCATCGCGGTCGGCGACATTCTCGCAGCGGCGGGAGGGACGGGGCTGGCCGACGGCGTACTCGGGCGCGTCGAAGCCGTGGCGACCGGGGACAGAACCACCGTGACGGTGACGCCCGTGGACCTGCGTGACGCGGTGCCGGTCGCCGACTTCACGGTCGAGGCACGCGGCACAATGCCCGACGTCGAGGTCGACGCGGGCGGTGGCGTCGATGCGGCGGCAGCGGCGCCCGCGCAGACCGCTGGGCGGAGCAGCCTGGCAGTGGGCACGGTGCTCAAGGCCGCGGGGACGGGAACCTCCGCGAGGTGGGCTCCTTCCTGCGGCCCCGCCACCACGGTGGAGCTCAAGGCTGAGATTGCCGCTGATCCCTACTACGTCCTCGACGCTGACTGGAACTGGGACGGGGTCGAGGCCTTGGACATCGGGATGGGCCTGACCGGGCGAGCCGGCCTGTCGCTGTCCGGCAAGGGCAAGCTCGGCTGCGAGGTCAAGAAGGAGCAACCGGTCCCCGTCCAGCTGCCCTCCTTCAAGTTCATGGTTGGGTACGTCCCCGTCGTCGTGAAACCCAAGATGGACATGGTCATGAACTTCAAGGGAACCCTGTCGGGGGAGTTCACCTGCAGCAACTCGGCGACGATTGACGTGAGGTTCGGGTCCCGCTACCGGAAGGGCGAAGGGTTCCGCGGGTACGGCGACGAAAGCCACTCGGACAAGCTGACCTGCACCACCGGGGGCGCCGGAACCGCGGAGTTCCTGGCCGGACCGCAGGTCGACCTCAAGGTCTACGGCGTCGCCGGTCCGCGGGTCGCCGCGCAGGTCGGTCTCAGCGCCAAGGTTCAGACGATCAATCCGCGCTGGTACGTCGACGGTGTTCTCGCAGCCAAGGCCGGCCTGGTCGTCGACCTGTGGAAGATCAAATCCGACTACACCGGCGCGCTACAGCTGACATGGCGGATCGCCGAGGCCGAAGAAGGCGGCATCGACGGTGTGTGCGACGGGGTCCAGTTCTGCCGCTCCGTCGCGTCGGTCGACGTGGACGGTGACGGGTCGACCGATGCCGTGGGATTGGTGGGCGGCGAGGCACGAGGATCGACGACGACCGTGCGGTTGTTGACGGCGTCGGGCCTCCTTGTGGCGACGGTTCCCCCAGGCCCCGAGAGCGAGACGTGGCCGTCCGGGTCGTCCTGGTACGGCTACGCCCAGATCGACGGCCACCCCGGGGCCGAACTTGTCATCGGTTCCACGGCGTACTCCTTCTCGTGGTTCTTCCAGGTGTTACACGTCCGCGACGGACGACTGGTGGCTCTGCCGACTCCCCAAAGCGAAGCAGCCGACGACGTGGAATGGATCCTGACCGACGCCGCCGACGAGCCGACCGGTGACCCGATGGAGGACTACGCGGGCCGTACAGGGTTCACGTGCCTGCCGGACGGCACCCTGGAGACGCGCTTGGCCAGCATCGTGGGCGGTGGGGACCACTGGGAGACGTACCGGACGCAGAGGCGTTGGGACGGCGACCGATGGGCCGACGTCAGCACGGTGACCGGGACTGCGGCCGCGGGCGGACTGCCTGGCACGTGGTCGGGCTGGTCGTGCTCGGGACTCTCCCGGCTGCCGTGACCGGTCGCGCCGTCGAACTGGACGTGACCGAGACGGCTGCGCCGTCATGTCCGAGGGGCTTCAGGCCCTGGTGCTTCGGTGAACCGGCGGGATGCGCGGGGTCATCTCGTGCCTCGATCTCCTGTCGTGCCACGGCGCCGAGGTGGTCGCCGCCAGGCCCCGCTACTAGAGAGCGCGCCGTCGACTCGGGGCCGACCCTGCACGGTCCCGGCGGATAGGCCCGTGTCGTCGGAGAAAGCCGATGATCGTCCTCCCACCCTCGCAGGAGCATCCCTATGAGCTGGTGCGCCCGCACAGTTTCATCGTGCGCAGTGTGACCAGCATGGACGCCGTCGACGAAGCGCTGGACCGGCAGTACCGGGCTGTGGTCGCGCCGCCTGCACTTCCCTCGCTCAACCACGCCTCAGGACCGGACGCAGCGCACGAGGACGAGGAGGACGAGGAGGAGATGTGGGAGGTGTCGGTGTCTCGGGCGGTGGGAGGCCAGTACACGCGGGAGGAGTGGTTCGACACCCCGACGATGAACGTGGGGGTGGGCAGCGAGCGGGTGCCGGTGCAACACAACTACGAGACCAGCGGGCACAACGCGGCCGCTCATAGCGAGCGCGCAGGACACCGACGACACCGAGCTGACGTACGCATCGAGGAGGACTGGAGCTGGACCCGGCCGGCTGAGATGTTGCCAGCCGCCGCCGCACGGAAGCGGTCCGGCAGTGGCTGACGACGGGACAGCGGCGCACGAACATCGACTGGGAGGATCTGTAGCCCGTTCCTCCGGACCGCTGTCCACCGCCGACCTCGTGGTTCAGCTCGCGGGCACCTCGGCCCGGCCGCGCCCGTCCCCGCGGCGGGAGGCCTTGGCGGCGTACATCGCGGTGTCGGCGCGGCGCAGCAGGTCGTCGAGGGTGACCGGGCCGGTGCTGCGGGCGGTCCCGGTGCTGGCCGAGACGCGGACCACGACACCGTCGAGGTCGAAGGGGGAGTTCAGCGCGGCCTCGGCGCGGGCGGCCACCTCCTGCACGGCGGTCGGGTCGGCGGTGGCCAGCACGACGACGAACTCGTCACCCCCCAGCCGCGCCAGGCCGTCCCCCGGGCGCAGCAGCGCGGCCAGGCGCTGCGCGGCCAGTTGCAGCAGCCGGTCGCCGGCGGCGTGGCCGTACCGGTCGTTGACGGGTTTGAACCCGTCCAGGTCCAGGTAGAGCACCGCGACGGGCCCGACCGCGTCCCCTGCGGCGTCCGCGGGGGCGTGGTCCCCGGCGCCGGCGACGTGGCGGGTGAAGTGCTCGTGCAGCCCGGCGCGGTTCAGCTGCCCCGTGAGGGGGTCGTGGGTGGCCGCGTGCAGCAGCGCGTCGTGGCGGGCGCGCCGTTCGCGGTCGGCCGCGGCGTTCTCGGCCTCGCGCTGGGCGGCCAGGACCGCGACGTTGCCGATGAGCAGCAGCGACAGCAGCAGGGTGATGACGAAGGCCACCAGGTCCAGGGCCGGGGGCAGGGGAGTGGGCAGCCACCCGGCCTGCACGAGGACCTGCAGGGTCGTGCTTAGCAGCACCGTCACCACCGCGCAGGGGCGCCAGGCCCGTGCTCCGCTCCACTGCAGGTGCACGCTGGCGACCAGGGCCGTGAAGACGGGGAACAGGAACGACACCCCGGTCCAGGCGACGGTGAGGCCGAACACCCCCGAGGCCAGCAGGACCCGCACCCAGACGCGGTTGTCCAGCCGGCCCCCGCCGATCCAGCGCTGCACCGGGTCGCAGCGCAGCAGCAGGGCTGCCGGCCAGCCGAACACCTGGGTCCACCAGGGGGAGAGCACGGCCTCGTCGGGCAGCACCCACCACACCAGCCCGGCCAGCGCGCCGATCCCGGCCGCGGCGGCGGCCAGGCCCGCACCCGTGACGCGGGGACGCCTCGACGACCCCGCCGGTGCCCGGCCGCGGCCCGCGGGCAGGACTCGGCCCGGGCCAGCGCCTGCTGCACCGCGCGGGGCACCCCCTGGCACGCCACCTCCGTGGGCTCGCTCGTCGTCCGCGGCCGATGACCGCTCCCACGGCATCGGTGCAGGGTACGGCCGCCTGGAGGCGGCGAACGAGTGAGGACGCGCGAGCCGGTGCGGGTGCCGGACCCGCCCACGGGATCCCCGGGGGCCCCCGAGGTCACCGGGGATCAGGTGCGCCACCGTTCCGCGATGGCCTCGGCCTCGGCGATCACGGCCGCCCGCACGGCGGCGGCGGCACCGCCGAGGGTGCCGGCGCGCGCCAGGCTCGTCGAGCGGTGGTGCCCGGCGGGGTCGTCGACCCGGACGGCCGTGACGTCGGCGGGCAGCACGTCCGCCGCCAGGCTGGGCAGGGTCGTCAGGCCCAGCCCGGCGGCGACGAACCCGAGCCGGGCCCCCCAGTCGGCGACCTCGGCGACGACGCGGGGTGCGGGCAGGGTCGGCCAGGCCCCGAACTGGGGTTCACCGCGGGCCCCGTGGCCGACGACCCACCCCTCCCCGGCCAGCGCGGAGACCGGCACCCTGCCCTGCCCGGCCAGGTGGTGGCGACGGCTGAGGGCGACGAGCAGTTCCCCGCCCGGCAGCGGTTCGAGGTCGAGGCCGGTCAGGTCCCAGTCCGGCAGCCCCTCGCCGCCGGCGAGCAGCGCCAGGTCCAGGCGCCCGGCGCGCAGCCGGCGGAGCTGCACGGGTGTCGAGGCGATCTGGAAGTCGACGGCCACGGCGGGGTGGTCGAGGGCGACGCGGGCGAGGGTCCGGGGGCCCAGGACCATCGCCGCGGTGGTGAAACCCCCGAGGGCGACACGACCGGACACCGGGGCGGCGGCGTCCCGCAGTTCGCGGGAGGCCGTGTCCAGCTGGTCCAGGACGACGACCGCGCGCGCCGCGAGCCGGTGCGCGGCGGCGGTGGGTGCGGCGCCGCGCGAGCCGCGGTGGAACAGCTGCACCCCGGTGGCGTCCTCCAGGGCGGCGATCTGCTTCGAGACGGCCGACTGGGTGAAGCCGAGCCGCTCGGAGGCCCCGGTCACCGTGCCGGTCTCCAGCACGGCCAGCAGCGCGCGCAGCAGGGAGGGGTGGACGTCCAGCGTCTGCACCGCCCCATCCTCCGGCATGCCGCGGTGGAATGACGGACATGAACGACTGTCGCTCCCGGAAAGGCGGTCGGCGCGGCACGATCGACACCGGAACCCCACCGCGGCACCCGTCGCCGGTGCGACCCGGTTCCGGTGGGAGGCGTCGTGTCCAAGGTCTGGTTCACCACCGGCAGTTCCAGCGGTTTCGGCCGGTTGTGGGCCACGGCGGCGCTGGAGCGCGGTGACCGCGTGGTCGCCACCGCGCGGCGCCCCGAGACGCTGGACGACCTCGTGCAGCGCCACGGGGAGGCCGTGCTGCCCCTCGCGCTGGACGTCACCGACCGCGACGCGGTGTTCGCCGCCGTGGAGCACGGGGTGCGGCGGTTCGGCCGTCTCGACGTCGTCGTGAACAACGCCGGGTACGGGCACTTCGGGATGGTGGAGGAACTCGGCGAGCAGGAACTGCGCCGGCAGCTGGAGACCAACTTCTTCGGCGCGGTCTGGGTGACCCAGGCGGTGCTGCCGGTGCTGCGCGCCCAGCGCAGCGGTCACCTGGTGCAGGTGACCAGCGAGGGCGGTGTCCGCGCCTACCCCGGCATCGGCGCGTACCACGCCTCGAAGTGGGCCCTGGAGGGTCTGTCCGAGTCCCTGGCCCAGGAGGTCGCCCCCTTCGGCGTGCACGTCACCTGCCTCGAACCGGGGCCGTACGCCACCGACTGGCTGTCCCGCGGTTCCCGGCGCAGCGACCCCGCACCGGCCTACGACGTGGTGCGGGCGGACCTGTCCCCGGACTTCGCCGTGGGCGACCCGGCCGCCACCTCGGCGGCGGTCCTGCAGCTCGTCGACGCCGCCGAACCCCCGCGGCGCCTGGTCCTGGGGAACACGCTGCCGCAGATCGAGGCGGTGTACGCCGACCGGTTGCGGACGTGGGACGCGTGGCGGTCGGTCTCGGAGGCGGCGTTCGGCTCCGGGACCCCCTGACCCCTCGACATCTCCCGGGCCCCCGGGGTCCGGACCGTCTCACTCCGCCGGGGGCACCCCCACCCGGTCCCGGTCGCCGACGACGTGGACCCGCGGCCCCGCCGCCCGCAGCCGCTCCAGCTCCGCCTCGTCGGCGTGCTCGTCGGTGACGACGTCGTCGATCCCGTCCAGCGCCGCCACGCGGGCCAGCGTCACCCGACCGACCTTGGAGGAGTCGGCGACCACGACGGTGCGCTGCGCGCTGCGGATCATCGCCGCGTTCGTCCGCGCCTCGGTCTCGTCGTGCGTCGTGACGCCCCCGGCGGCGCTGAGCCCGTCGGCGCCCAGGAACGCCGTCCCGACGTTGAGCGCCGTGAACGTGTTCTCGGCCAGCACCCCGACGAGCTCGAAGGAGTGCGGCCGCACGACCCCGCCGGTCATGAGGACGCGCAGGTTCGGCCGGGAACCGATCTCACCGGCCGTGGTCAGCGAGTTCGTCACGATCGTCAGGTCGGGACGGAACCGCAGCGCGCGGGCCACCTCCGCCGCCGTCGTCCCGCCGCCGATCGCGACCGCGTACGGGCCCTCGGGCAGGAACGTCGCGGCCCGGCGGGCGATGAGCTGCTTGAGGTGGTGGGACGTGCCGGCCCGCAACCGGACGGGGACCTCGACGGCCGAGGCGGCGGTGCGGGCCCCGCCGTGGGTCCGGGTCAGCAGCCCCTGCGCCTCCAGGTCGGCCAGGTCGCGGCGGACGGTGGCGACCGAGACGCCGAGCTCGTCGACGAACCGGTGCAGGCCGACCGTCTCCTGCTCGCCGAGCAGGCGCAGGACCGCGACCAACCGGCGCGAGCGCTTGCCCGAACCGGCGTGGGGGAGTGGTGGCGTCGTCACGCGGCATCCGATCAGTAATCCTGAGCGCTTCGCTCAGATCATTGCAGCCGTCGCTCACCTTCGCCCACCATCGGCCCATGACCCGCGTCACCTCCGTCGGGGCCGGCAGCGTCGTCCCCACCCGGCGGCTCGCCGCCGACCCCCTCGGCTTCGACGACCTCGGACCGCTGGACCTCGCCCTCTTCGACGTCGACGAGCGGCGGCTCGCCGTCGCCGAGGGCACCGCCCACGACCTCGCCGGGCTCAACGGCCTCGACGTCGAGGACACCCGGTTCCGCGCCGCCGGCGTCAACCACCAGGCGTGGCTGCTGGAGTGGACCCACGAGGGACGCGACCTGCACCCCCTGCTGCGCGAGCGCACCGCGCGCGCCCCCAGGCTCGAACGCCGCGTCCGCGTCGAGGTGCTCCGCCGCCTCGAACCGTCGGAGCACCTGCGGATCTCGCCGGAGAACGTCGAGGAGTTCCACGCGGCCGAGGGGGCGCTCGCCGCCGGTGAGCCGCTGACGCTGGAGGAGGGGGCGACGGAGCACGCCCCGCAGGTCGTCCACTCCCTCGTGACCGGACCGAGCGCGAGATCCACGCCGAAACCGTTAGCCACGGGCTCATCGACGACCTGCCGACCGGGTGCGTCGTCGAGGTGCCCCCCGCCGTCGGGGCGCGCGGTGTCGAGCCCGTCCCGAGGGGGTCGCTGCCGGTCCAGGCGGCCGCCGTCGACCGCCCGCACGTCTCGGTCGCCGAGCTCACGGTCGAGGCCGCGCGCACGGGCGAACCGCGGCTGCTGCGGCAGGCCGTGCTCGTCGACCCCGACGCGAGCTCGACGCTGACCCCCGAGCAGATCCGGGCCGTGGGCAACGACCTCGTGGTCGCCCACGGCGACCTGCTGCCGGAGCCGCTGCGCGAGACACTGCCCCCGAACGCGCTCCGACCCGACCACGACCGAGGAGTCCCCGGTGCCCGTCCCCCGACGGCCTCCGCCGGCCTGGAGGACCGAGCCGCCGCGAACCCACCGAGCACCGACCGCAGGAGAACCCCGTGAGCACCCCCGTGACCGACACGCCCCTCAGCGCCACCCACGCCGAGATCCGCCAGCAACCCGCGGCCTGGCGCGAGCTGCGCGACCTGCTGACCCACCGGGGTGACGAGCTCGCCGCGTTCCTCGCACCCCTCCTGGCCCGCGAGGACCTGCGCATCGTCTTCACCGGCGCCGGGACGTCGGCGTTCACCGGCGACATCGCGAGCCAGGCGCTGCGCCCCGTGCTGGCCCGGCGCCTCGACGCGGTCGCCACCACCGACCTCGTGGCCGACCCGCACGGCGCGCTGGCCGAGCCGCTGCCCGTGCTGCTGGTCTCCTTCGCGCGCTCGGGCAACAGCCCCGAGAGCCTCGCGGCGACACGGCTCGTCGACCGCCTGGCTCCGCAGGCGCACCACCTCGTCATCACGTGCAACCCGCAGGGGCAGCTGGCCCGCGAGCACGCGGCGACGGAGGGCTCCTTCGTGCTGCAGCTGCCCGAGCAGACGCACGACCGGGGGTTCGCGATGACGTCGAGCTTCTCCACGATGCTGCTGGCGGCGCTGCTCGCGTTCGACCCGAGCGGTGCCGACGCCGTCGACGCGCTCGCGGCGGCCTCCACCGCGCTCATCGACCGCGCCGGTGAGGTCGAGGCCCTCCTGGACGCCGGGCCGCACCGCGTCGTCCACCTGGGCAGCGGGCCGTTGAAGGGCCTGGCCCAGGAGTCCGCGCTGAAGCTGCTGGAGCTGACCGCGGGCCGGGTCGCTGCGTTCCACGACACCCCGCTGGGTTTCCGGCACGGGCCGAAGTCGATCGTCGACGACCGGACCCTCGTCGTCGTCCACGGGTCGGCCGACCCCTACACCGCGCGGTACGACGCCGACATCGTCGCCGAGCTGCGCGCCGACCACCCCGGCCGCGTCGTCCACCTCGGGGTCGAGGACTTCGCCCTGCCCGGGCTCGACGGCCTCGGCGACGGGCTGCGGGCCGTGGCCATGGCCACGTTCTCCCAGCTCCTGGCCCTCGGTGCCTCGGTGCGGCAGGGCTGCGACCCGGACGACCCGTTCCCGGACGGGACGGTCAACCGCGTCGTGCAGGGCGTCCGCATCCACGAACTGCCCCTCCGGTGAGCTGCTACCTGGGCGTGGACGGCGGCGGGACGAAGACCGAGTTCGTCCTCGTGGACGCCCAGGGGCGGGTCGTCGCCCGGGACCTGCAGCCGACCAGCTACTACTTCGGGGGCGCCGGGCTCGAGGCCGTGGAGGAGGTCCTGCGCGCCGGGATCGCGAACGTGACCGCGGGGATCGGCACCGAGGAAGTCGGGTACGCGTTCTTCGCCTTCCCCGGGTACGGGGAGGCCAGCGCCGACGTCCCCGCCCTGGACGCGCTGCCCGGGAAGGTCCTCGGCCACGACCGCTACGAGTGCGGCAACGACATGGTCAGCGGCTGGGCCGGTTCGCTGGGGGGCCGCGACGGCATCAACGTCGTCGCCGGGACCGGGTCGGTCGCCTACGGCGAGCGGGCCGGCGCCGCGCACCGCGTGGGCGGGTGGAGCGAGCTGTTCGGCGACGAGGGCTCGGCGTACTGGGTAGCCGTCAAGGGGCTGGCGGCGTTCTCCCGGATGGCCGACGGCCGGGAGCCGCGCACGGCCCTGTACGGCGCCGTGCGGACGGCGCTGGGGATCACCGAGGACCTCGACGCGATCGGTGTCGTCGTGGACCGCTGGCAGGGGCAGCGCACGCGGGTCGCCGCACTGGCCCGGACCGTGACGGCCGCCGCCGAGGCGGGGGACGAGCGGGCGCTGGGCATCGTCCGCGCCGCCGTCGCCGAACTGGTCGAGCTCGTCGAGGCCACCGCGCGGGCCCTGGGCCACGACGCGGGGGAGGTGGTCCCGGTGTCGTGCTCGGGCGGCTTGTTCGAGGCGCCCGTGGTGCTCGCGGAGTTCCGGGCGGCGCTGGCGGGCACCTCCTACGACCTGCGCGAGCCCCTGCACGACCCGGGGCTGGGCAGCGCGCTGCACGCGCTGCGCCGCGGCACGTCCTGACCGGTGGCCGGCGCCACGTCCCGGTGGTCGACGACGTCGTCGACCACCGCGGGCACCAGGCCGCGGCCCCGCTGCCCTCGTGGTGCGGCGCAGCGGGTTCGGTGATCCCCACCGTGCGGGCGACGGTGCCGGGCGTGACCGGGCCGCCGTTCCGCAGCGGGCCCGGGGAGCCGTCGAGGACGTCGCGCCGGGCCACCGCGACGTCGGGTCAGCTGCCGGGCGGTCCCGCGAAACCTGTTGGGGCTCAACCCTTGACCCCTCGAACCGGCAGCCCTACCTTGACCTGTGCACTGACATACCAGTCCCGTCGGCCGGGGTCCTGCCCTTCCCGGTCACCGACCGCCAGGAGTCCACGTGCCCGATCTCTTCGTCGCCGGTCGGTGGCGCTCCGCCGCGGCCGGCGGGACCCGAGACGTGGTCAACCCCTTCGACGCCGAGGTGTTCGCGGTCGTCGACGAGGCGGCCGCCGAGGACGCCGAGGCCGCGGTCCTGGCCGCCCGGGCCGCCTTCGACGAAGGGTCCTGGGCGCGGGCGCCCGTCGCCGAGCGGGCCGCCCTGCTCGACCGGGTCGCCGACCTCCTGCAGCGCGACCGCGAGGAGATCGCCCGCACCGAGACCCTCGACACGGGCAAGACGCTGGCCGAGTCGCGCATCGACGTCGACGACGTCACCGCCGTGTTCCGGTACTACGCGCGGGAAGGCGTCGTCGAGGTCGACCGGACCGTCGACGTGGGTCGCCCGGAGGTCGTCAGCCGCGTCGTGCACCACGCCGTCGGCGTCTGCACGCTCATCGCGCCGTGGAACTACCCGCTGCTGCAGATGTCCTGGAAGGTGGCGCCGGCCCTCGTCGCGGGGAACACCGTCGTGCTCAAACCCAGCGAGGTCACCCCGCTGACGACGGTCCACCTCGTCCGGTTGCTCGAGGAGGCCGGCGCCCCGCCCGGGGTGGTGAACCTCGTCCTCGGCGCGGGGGGTGCGGTCGGCCCGGCGCTGACGAGCCACCCCGCCGTCGACCTCGTCTCGTTCACCGGTGGACTGGCCACCGGGCGGGCCATCGCCAAGGCGGCCGCGGAGACCGTCAAGCGCGTCACCGTCGAGCTCGGCGGGAAGAACCCGAACATCGTCTTCGCCGACGTCGACCTCGACGTGGCGATCGACACCGCCCTGACCGGGGTGTTCCTGCACTCCGGGCAGGTCTGCTCGTCCGGGACCCGGCTCATCGTGGAGGAGTCGATCGCCGACGAGCTCGTCGCCGGCGTCGTCGAGCGCGCCCGCCGGATCCGGTTCGGCAACGGCCTCGAGGACGGGGTGGAGAGCGGTCCGCTCGTCTCGGCGCAGCACCGCGAGAAGGTCGAGGGGTACGTCGCCCTCGGGCAGCAGGAGGGCGCCCGGCTGCTCACCGGTGGCCGCCGCCCGGACGACCCGGTGCTGCAGCGCGGCTTCTTCCACGAACCCACCGTCTTCGACGACTGCGACCGCGGCATGCGGATCGTCCAGGAGGAGACGTTCGGTCCCATCCTCACCGTCGAGCGGTTCCGCACCGAGGAGGAGGCGGTGTTCCTCGGGAACGACACGACGTACGGCCTCGCCGGGGCCGTCCAGACCCTCGACGTCGAACGCGGCGAACGCGTCGCGGGCGCCCTGCGGCACGGCACCGTCTGGATCAACGACTTCGGCCCCTACGTGCCGCAGGCGGAGTGGGGCGGGCAGCGGATGTCCGGCAACGGCCGGGAGCTCGGGCCGGCCGGTCTCGCGGAGTACCGCGAGACCAAGCACGTCTGGCGCACCACCCGGCCCGCGGCCCCGGGGTGGTTCCGGGGCTGAGGCGGGCCGGGGCACGGACCCAGGAAGAACTTCGAGCACACGGAGGCACGGTGGAACCCAGGGGTGGTACGGCGGCGGTCGAGGAGTCGCACGGGCTCGACGAGTACGGGTACAAACCGGGCCTCGAACGCAGCATCGGTTCCTTCGCCAGCTTCGCGGCCGGCGTCAGCTACATCTCGATCCTGACGGGCACGTTCCAGCTCTTCTACTTCGGGTACGGTACGGCCGGCCCCCGCTACCTGTGGTCGTGGCCGGCGGTGTTCGTCGGGCAGCTCATGGTCGCCCTGTGCTTCGCGGAGCTGTCGAGCCGCTACAGCGTCGCGGGCTCCCTCTACAACTGGACCAAGCGCCTGGCGTCGCCGACCGTCGCGTGGGTCGCGGGCTGGACGATGCTCGTCGCCTCGATCGTGACGCTCGCCGCCGTCGTGCTCGCGGTGCAGCTCACGCTGCCGCAGCTGTGGGCGGGGTTCCAGCTCTTCGGGGACGGGACGGACGCGACCGACTACGCGCTCAACGCCGTCGTCCTCGGGACCGTGGTCGTCGTGCTCACCACCCTCGTCAACGCGTTCGGCGTCAAGCTCATGTCCCGCATCAACTCCGTCGGGGTCTTCGTCGAGCTGATCGCGGCCGTCGTCATCGTCGTGCTGCTCGCCGTCCACGTCACGCGCGGGCCGGGCGTCGTCCTGGAGGACCGCGGGGTGGGCGTCGACCACTCCGGCGGGTACCTCGGGGCGTTCCTCGTCGCGGCGCTGGCCTCGGGCTACGTCATGTACGGGTTCGACACCGCCAGCTCCCTCGGCGAGGAGACGAAGGACCCGCGCCGCACCGCTCCCCGCGCCGTGCTGCGCGCGGTCGTCGCCTCCTTCGTTCTCGGCGGTCTCATCCTGCTCCTCGGGTTGATGGCGGTCCCGGACCTCGACGACCCGCTCCTGGCGTCGTCCACCGGCGGGTTGCAGCACCTCGTCCTGTCGACCGTCGGGTCGGGGTTCGGCAAACCCTTCCTCGTCTGCGTGGTCGTGGCCGTCCTCGTCTGCTCGCTCGCCGTCCACACCGCGACCATCCGGATGATGTTCGCGATGGCCCGCGACAACAACCTCCCCGCGGGCGCGAAGCTGGCGCGGATCAGCCCCAGGCACCGCACGCCCGTCGTCCCGGCCGTCGTCGTGGGCGTGCTGGCGATCGTGATCCTCGTCGTCAACGTGGGGCAGCCGCAGATCTTCCTCGTCCTCACGAGCCTGGCGGTGGGGATGATCTACCTCGCCTACCTGCTGGTGACGGTCCCCCTGCTCGTCGCGCGGCTGCGCGGCCGCTGGCCCACCCCCATGCCGGACGGGTCCAGCGCCCCGTTCACGCTCGGCCGCTGGGGTCTGCCCGTCAACGTCCTCGCCGTCCTGTGGGGCGTGGGCATGATGGTCAACCTCCTCTGGCCGCGGGCCGAGGTCTACAACCCGGCGGCGCCGTTCCACTGGTACCTGAAGTGGGGTGCGCTGCTGTTCATCGCCGTCGTCGTCGGCGGCGGCACCGTGTACTACCGGCTGCGCCTGCGCCACCGCTCCGGTGTCCTCGCCGACCACGCGAGCACCCTGGACGTCGATCGCGCCGCCGGGCAGCCCCCGGCGCGGGGCCTGTCGACCATCGCCGGCCCCCGGGAGAAGGAGGGTCCCCGGTGACCGCGACGACCGGACCGACCGCGTCCACGACGGTGGAGGAGTTCGACTACGTGATCGCCGGGGGCGGCACGGCCGGGTGCGTCGTCGCCGCCCGGCTCTCGGAGGACCCGGACGTCACCGTCTGCGTGCTCGAGGCCGGCCCGAGCGACGTGGGGGACCCGAACATCCTCGTGCTCGAGGACTGGATGCACCTGCTGGACTCGGGGTACGACTGGGACTACCCGGTCGAACCCCAGGAGAACGGGAACTCGTTCCTGCGCCACGCCCGCGCCAAGGTGCTCGGCGGCTGCTCCTCGCACAACTCGTGCATCGCGTTCCACCCGCCGGCCGAGGGCCTGGACGCGTGGGCGGCGCTGGGCTGCACCGGCTGGGACGCGGCCAGCGTGCTGCCGCTCGTGCGCCGGCTGGAGGACAACGCGGGCCGGGCCCCGCACCACGGGACGTCCGGTCCCGTGCGGTTGCGGGACGTCCCGCCGAACGACCCGTGCGGGGTCGCGCTGCTGCGGGCCGCCGCCGCCGCCGGCCTGCCCACCGTCCAGTTCAACCGCGGGACGACGGTGCGCAACGGCGCCGGCTGGTTCCAGATCAACGCGGGGGAGGACGGCTCGCGCATGTCCTCCTCGCACGCCTACCTGCACCCCGTGATGGACTCCCGCCCGAACCTCGCGGTGCGCACGGGGTACTGGGTCGAGCAGCTCGTCCTGGAACCCGGTCCCGACGGCGCCCCCCGCGCCACGGGCGTGCGGTTCCTGTCCCCGGACGGCGTCCACCACGGCGAGGTGCGGGCCCGCCGCGAGGTGGTGCTGTCCGCGGGCTCCATCGACACCCCGAAGCTGCTCATGCTCTCGGGCATCGGGCCGGCGACGCAGCTCAAGGAGTTCGGCCTGGACGTCGTCGTGGACTCCCCCGGGGTGGGGGAGAACCTCGACGACCACGTCGAGGGCCTCGTGTTCTGGGACGCCCTGCAGCCGATGGTCACGCGGTCCTCGCAGTGGTGGGAGATCGGCGTCTTCGCCACGACGGCGATCGCCGGGCCGGACGCCCCGCTGCCGGACCTGATGATGCACTACGGCTCCGTGCCGTTCGACATGAACACCGTCCGCTGGGGCTACCCCACGACGGACAACGGGTTCTGCCTCACCCCGAACGTCACCCAGGGCCGCTCGCGCGGGACGGTGCGGCTGCGGTCGCGCGACTTCCGCGACCGCGCGAGGGTCGACCCGCGCTACTTCACCGACCCCGAGGGGCACGACCTCGCCGTCATGACCGCCGGGGTCCGGCTGGCCCGGGAGATCGTGCAGCAGGCGGAGATGGCCGGCTGGGCCGGGGCCGAGCTCGCACCCGGCCGCGACGTCGTGACCGACGACGAGATCGCCGACTACGTCACCAAGACGCACAACACCGTCTACCACCCGAGCGCCACGGCGAAGATGGGCCCGGCCACGGACCCCCTCGCCGTCTGCGACCCCGAACTGCGGGTGCGGGGGGTGCAGGGGCTGCGGATCGCCGACGGGTCCGTCATGCCGTTCCTGCCGGCCGTCAACCCGAACATCCTCACGATGACCATCGGGGAGAAGTGCGCGGACCTGCTGAAGGCCGCCGGCTGAGGAGGGGGCCGGGGGAGAGCCGGGTCAGGACGGGCGGGCCCGGAGCCCGTCGAGCAGGACCGACAGGAGCCGGGGGCCCCGTTCGTCGAGCTCGTCGTCGTCCAGGCGCGAGAGCCAGCTGATGAGCACGATGACGTCGCGGGCCTCGACGTCGGCGCGCAGGCTCCCCTCGGCCCGGCCGGCGGCGAGCAGGAGTTCGACCGCCTCACCGATCGGGCCGAGGCTGTGGGCGGCCAGGTCGCGCCACGTCGCCGCCTCCACGGCCGCGAAGACGTGGGTCTTCACCCGGGCGTAGGCCGCGACCCGGTCGAACCACGCCGCCAGCGCCTCGACGGGCCCCCGGGTCGACAGCAGGTCCGCGGCGGCGGCGACGAGCTCGTCGACGTCGTGGCGGTAGACCTCGGCCAGCAGGTCCTCCCGGGTCGGGAAGTGCCGGTACAGCGTCCCCTGCCCGATGCCGCAGGCCTTCGCGACGGCGTTGAGCTTCAGCTCCCCGGACCCGCGCAGCTGCTCACGCGCCGCGTCCAGGATCAGTTCGCGGTTCCGGCGGGCGTCCGCCCGGCGGGCATCCTCACCCGTGGCGGAAGCGGACACGTGTCCGCTATGGTCCTCGACGTATCTGGACATGTGTCCACCTTACGTGAGGAGCCACCGTGACCATCCAGGACAAGGTCGTCGCCATCACCGGCGCCAGCAGCGGCATCGGGGAGGCGACCGCCCGCCACCTCGCGGCCCGCGGCGCCGCCGTGGTGCTCGGGGCCCGCCGCACCGACCGGCTGGACCGGCTCGCCGACGAGATCACCGCCGCCGGCGGCCGGGCCCAGACCCTGCGCGTCGACGTCACCGAGCCCGGCGACCTGCGCGCGCTCGTCGACCGGGCGCTGGAACGGTTCGGCCGCCTCGACGTCCTCGTGGGCAACGCGGGGATCAGCAGGGTCGGGCCGGTCGCCGACCTCGACGTCGAGGGCTGGTCGGCGATGGTCGACGTCAACGTCAAGGGCGTCCTGCACGGCATCGCCGCCGCCCTGCCGGTGTTCCGCCGCCAGGGCACCGGTCACCTCGTCACCGTGGTCTCCACCTCCGGGCTGAAGATCGTCCCCGCGCAGGCGGTCTACGCCGGGACCAAGAACGCGGTGCGGACCCTGCTGGAGTCCCTGCGGCAGGAGAGCACCGACGGGGTCCTGCGGACGACGTCGATCTCCCCGGGCTACGTCCGCACCGAGTTCATCGACTCCGCCGTCGACGACCCCCGGCTGCGCGAGCGGATGCGGCAGGACATGGCCGAGCTGGGGCTGGACCCCGAGGCCGTGGCCCGGGCCATCGCCTTCGCGGTCGACCAGCCCGAGGACGTCGAGATCGGTGACCTCACCGTCCGGCCGACCCGGCAGGGTTGAGCGGGCCGGGCTCACCGCCCTACTTCAGGCCCGAGCTCGCGAGCCCGTCGATGACGCGCCGCTGCAGCACCACGAAGAGCACCAGCACGGGCGCCGTGGCCAGCAGGCTCGCGGCCATCACCACGGGGTAGTCGGTGGTCCGGTCGCTGATGAGCGTGGCCAGGCCCGCCGACAGCGGCATCCGCTCGGCGTACGTCGAGACCACCAGCGGCCACAGCAGCTCGTTCCAGCTCCACAGCGTCGAGGTGATCGCGAGCACGCTGATCGTGGGCCGGGCCAGGGGCAGCATGACGCGCCAGAACACCTGGAACGGGTTGGCCCCGTCGAGGCGGGCGGCCTCCTCCAGCTCGTCGGGCATCCCCAGGAAGGCCGTGCGCATGAGGAACGTCCCGAAGGCGCTGAACAACCCCGGCAGGACCAGACCGCCCAGGCTGTCCAGCAGCCCCAGGTCGGCGACGATCTGGTACTGCGAGAGCAGGTAGACCTGCGAGGGCACCATGAGGATCGACAGCACGGCCGCCAGCAGCACCGGACGGCCCCGGAAGCGCATCCGGGCGAACGCGTAGCCGGCCGCGGTGCAGAACAGGATCTGCGCCAGGACCCGGACGACGGTGATGACCACCGAGGTCCGGAACTGCTCCAGGAACGGCAGCCGCTCGAAGACGGCCGCGTAGTTGCCCCACTGCGGGTGGGCGGGCCAGAACGACGGCGTGACGCTCTGCACCTCGGCGTTGGTGGACAGCGACATGACGACCTGCCACAGGAAGGGGAAGGCCATGACCAGCGCCCCGGCACCCAGCACCAGGTGCGCCACGACGTGGGAGCCGCCGCGGCGGCGCTGCGCCTTCGCCAGGTCGCGCCGGGTCGGGGCGGCGACGCGGTCGAGCTGCTCAACCACGGACCCACCGCCGCTGCAGGCGGAACTGGACGGCCGTGGCGAGGCCGACGAGGACCAGGATCACCATGGCCGTGGCCGCGGCGACCCCCTTGTCGTTGTCCACGAAACCCGCCCGGTAGAAGTAGTAGACGAGGGACAGGCTCTTCGGCAGCGCCGGGTTGGTGGTGCCCAGGACCGCGTACAGCAGGTCGAACAGCTGGAACCCCGCGATGACGGTCACCACAGCCAGGAAGGAGGTGCTGGGGGCGAGCAGCGGCACCGTGATGGACCGGAACTGCCGCGACCGGCTCGCCCCGTCCAGCTGCGCCGCTTCGTACAGCTCCGGGGGGACGTTCTTCAGCCCGGCGGACAGGACGATGAGCGAGAACCCCAGCGAGGACCACAACCCCACGACGGCGACGGCCACGATCGAGGCCCAGGGCGTGCTGATCCAGTAGGGGCCCTCGATCCCGACCAGACCCAGGGCCCAGTTCAGCACGCCGAAGTCGCCGTTGAAGATGATGCGCCAGACCATGGCCACGGCCGTCGGCATCGCGACGTACGGCAGGAAGTAGAGCACCCGGTAGAAGGCCGCGAACCGCAGGCCGGGGAGGTTCAGCAGCGACGCCAGGCACACGGCGATCGGGATGTTGAGCAGCACGATCGCCGTGTAGAGCAGCGTGTTGACCAGCGAGCGGTAGAGCGTCGGGTCGCCGAGGATCTCGGCGTAGTTCCCCAGGCCCGTGAAGGTGGTCCCGCCGAACACGCCGAAGGTCGTGAGGGAGTACCACGCCGTCTGCGCGATGGGCCACAGGTAGAAGACGGCGACACCCAGGGTCAGCGGGGCGACGAACAGCCACGGCCACGCGCCGTCGCGCCGGACCCGGCGCCCTCGTGCGGGCTCCCGTCCGGCTCCTCGCGCGGGCAGCGCCTCACTCATCCGCGAGGGCCTCGTCCATCTGCTGCGCCAGGTCGCCCGCCACCTCACCGACGGGCCTGGCGCCGGAGAAGGCGTCGGGGAGCAGGTCGGTCTCCAGTGCGTTCCACGCGGCGGTGTTCTCGCTGACGGGCAGCGGTTTGGAGTAGTCGACCGCGTCGAGGAACAGCTGCAGGTCGGTGCCCGGCATGGAGGACGCGAACGTCCCCTGGGTGCCGTTGAAGGCGGGGATGACGGTGCCGGCGCTGCCGAGCTGCTGCTGCGCCTCCTGCCCGGCCAGGAACACCTGCAGGGCCTGCGCGGCCTGCCGGTTCTTCGTCGAGGCGGACACGACGTTGGACACGCCGTGGATGACGGTGACCTGCTGGGCGCCCCGGGGCAGCGGCAGCACCTGCACCTTGCCGGCGAGGTCGGTGTCGGTGAGCGCGGCGCGGAACCAGCTGCCGCCCCAGTACATCGCGAGCTTGCCGGAGGTGAACCACTGGTCGGCGGTGGTGTCGGTGAGCTGCTGGATGCTGGGCGAGCCGCCGGACGCGATGAGGTCGGTCCAGAACTGCAGCCCGGCCACCGCGTCGGTGCTCGCGTACCCGGACTTCCCGTCGGCGACGACCTCGCCGCCGGCCTCGAAGATGGTGTTGTAGTAGGTCGTCTGGCCGTCCATGCCGCCGGCCGCCCCGAAGACCCCCTGCGCGGACAGCGCCTGGGAGATGCGCACGGCCGTGTCCTGGAACTCGTCCCAGGTCCACTCCGCCGTCGGCAGTCCCACCCCGGCCCGGGCGAACAGGTCGGTGTTCACCCACACGCCGATGGTGTCGAAGTCCTTGGGCACGCCGTACGTGACGCCGTCGAGGCTGTAGAGGTCGACCAGGGCCGAGGGGTAGTTCGCGGGGTCGATGTCCCCGGCCTCCACGGCCCCCGTGATGGGGGCGATCTTGCCGTTCGCGGCGTAGAGCTGGAAGTTCGGGCCGTTCATCCAGAACAGGTCCGGCAGCGTGTCGCTGGAGGCCTGCGTCTGCAGCTTGGTCCAGTACTCCGAGAACGGCGTGACGTTGACGGCGACCTCGACGCCGGGGAACTTCGCGGTGAAGGCGTCGATGTTCCTCTGCAGCCCGGCGACCTGGGCCTGGTCCCACAACCCGTAGGTGATCCTGGCCTCCAGGTCGCTGGAGGGGGCCTCGTACGCCGTGTCGGCGGCGGGGCCGTCGCCGGAACCGCCTCCGCAGGCCGCGGTCGTGACCAGCACGCCGAGCGTCGCGGCGCCGGCCAGGGTGGTGCGGCGGGTCGTGGTGAGCGGGTGGGCGGTCGTGCTGGTCACGGGGAGACCCTTTCGTCGGAGGTGGCGGAGAAGTGCCGGACGACGTCGTCCGGCAGGTCGGGGACCTGCAGCGGGATCGACCCCGAGCGCAGCGACTCGGCGGCCAGGGCACCGGTCGCCACGGCCTCGCGGGCCGCGACGGGGGAGACGAGCGTGGGCGCGCCCTCGGCGACGTGGGCCAGGAACTCGGTCATGGTCGCGACGTCGGCGTCGGCGTGGCCGCCGGTGACGCCCCCGACCGGGTGCTCGCGGTCCCCGGTCGCCGTCCACTCGTGCCGCCGGTTCCACACCCGCACGACGCCGCCGGCGGTGTCGCCGAAGTTCTCCAGCCGGCCCTCGGTGCCGATGACGGTGTAGTTGCGCCAGTAGTCGGGGGTGAAGTGGCACTGCTGGTAGCTGGCCAGGACCCCGTTGCCCAGCCCCATGAGGACCATCGAGACGTCCTCGACGTCGACGACGGGGTTCAGCCCGGTCTGCGCCGCGGGGGGCCAGTTGTCCATCGAGAACCAGTCCGGCATCGTCTCCCCGGGCCGTTCGCGGCGGTCGGTGATGCCGCCGTAGACCATGAGGTCGCCCATGCCGACGACGCGGCGGGTGTACCCGCCGGCGAGGTGGTGCACGACGTCGAGGTCGTGGCTGGCCTTCTGCAGCAGCAGCGTCCCCGTGCGCCGTCGGTCGGCGTGCCAGTCCTTGAAGTAGTAGTCGCCGCCGTGGCCGACGAAGTGCCGGACCCACACGGCGCGGACCTCGCCGATCTCGCCCCGGTCCACGACGCCCTTCATGGTGCGCACCACGTCCGCGTGCCGGAAGTTGTGGCCGACGTACAGCGGGGTCCCGGTGGCGGCCGCCGTCGCCAGGACGCGGTCGGCGTCGGCCAGCGTGGTCGCGAGGGGTTTCTCCAGGTAGACGGCGATGCCGGCCCGCAGCAGGTCGACGGCGATCTCGGCGTGCGTGTGGTCGGGGGTGGTGACCACGGCGGCGTCGACGCCGGCCCCGGCGATGAGCGTGCGGTGGTCGGGGAAGACCGTCGCCGCGGGGAAGGCGGACGCGGCGCGGTCCCGGCCGGCCTGCGTGGGGTCGGCCACGGCGCTGACGCGCGCTCCGGCGCGCACCCGCGGCACGTGCTGCCCGATCTCGGCCCGGGCGCCGACCCCGATGACAGCCACCGAGAGGTCGTGGCTGATCACTGCGTGACATCCCTGATTGAACTTGTCGCGAATACGACCGAAACGAGCATGAAGCGACGGTAGCCGCCTCGTGACGACAGCACCAGGGGTTCCGCCGCGACGAAACACCCCCGCAACACGGAGGGCTCCGGGCGGTGTGCCCGGAGCCCTCCGCGGTGGCGGCCCTCAGCGCGCGGTCGTCGCCTCGACGACCCGGACCCCGGCGGCCGCCAGGTCCGCGGCCTGCTCGGGCGCCACCGGGCCGTCGGTGACGAGCACGTCGACCCGGTCCAGCGGGCAGATCCGCGCGAACGTGGTGCGGCCCAGCTTGGTGGAGTCCGCGGCGATGACGACCCGGCCGGCGACGGCGGCCAGCTGGCGGCTGGCCTCGGCCTCGCCCTCGTGGATGGTCGTCGCGCCGAAGCGGCTCGTCAGGCCGTCGACCCCCAGGACCACCAGGTCGAGGGAGAAGTCCTGCAGCGAGGACCCCACGAGCGGCCCGACGAGCTCGTAGGACTTCGCGCGCGGCACCCCGCCCGTCACGACGATCTTCACGTGCTCGCGCACCGAGAGCTCGTAGGCGATGTTCAGCGCGTTCGTGACGATGGTGACGCCGAGGGAGCCGAACCGCTCGCTCGACCCCAGGGCCCGCGCCACCTCCGTCGTCGTGGTGCCCCCGTTGAGGCCGACCGAGGCCCCCGGCTCGACGAGCTCGGTCACGGCGCGGGCGATGGCGAGCTTCGCCTCGGCCTGGCGCGGGATCTTGTACTGCAGCGGCAGCTCGTAGCCCGAGCCGAGCACCGCCGCACCGCCGTGGGTGCGGGTCACGAGCCGCTGCTCGGCCAGCAGGTTCAGGTCGCGCCGCACGGTCGCGGTCGAGACGCCCAGGGCACCGGAGACCTCGGCGATGGACACGTTCCCGCGCTCGGTGACGAGTTCGAGCACCCGGTTCAGGCGCTGCTGGGCGGTCATGGCACGGACTCCTCGGTCAGGGGCTCCCGGGGCCCGGGAGCACCCAGGATGGCACGGTTACCGTTGACGCGGGTGCTCGACTCTGATCAGAATGCGCGTTGTGCGCTCACGATCGATCAGAGCAGGGGAGCGCGCGGTGATCGGGATCGACGTCGGCGGCACGACCGTCAAGGGCCTGGCGCTGGACGCCGGCGGCACGGTCCTCGCCGAGCACCGGGCCCCCACCCCCGCGCCCGACCCCGACGGCCGGCGCGTCGCCGCCGCCGTCGGCGAGGTCGCCCGCGCCCTCCGGCACCGCCCCGGTGACCCCGTCGGCGTGGCCCTGCCGGGGATCGTCGACGAGACCACCTCCACGGCGGTGCTGTCGGCGAACCTCGGCTGGGCGGACGTCGCCTTCGGGGACCTCCTGGGCGACCTCCTGGGGTCGGGGGCGCTCGTGTGCCACGACGTCCGCGCCGGTGCCGTCGCCGAGGCCCGAACCGGCGCGGCCCGCGGGGCCGGCGGGGTCGTCGCGTTCGTGCCCGTCGGCACCGGGATCTCCGCGGCGGTCCTCCTCGACGGGGTGCCCCTGGTCGCCGGGGGGTTCGCCGGGGAGATCGGCCAGCTCGTCCTGGCCGACGGGCCCTTCCGCGGCCGGCGCACCGAGGACGTCGCCTCCGCCGCCGCCACCGCCCGCCGCGCCGGGCTGCCCGGCGCCGTCGACGTCGCCCGCGCGATCCGGGCGGGAGACGCTGCCGCGCAACGGGTGTGGTCCCAGACCGTGGACGTCCTGGGGCAGTCCCTCGCCGGCCTGGTGGCCGTCGTCGCCCCCGACGTCCTCGTCGTCGGCGGTGGGCTGGCGCTGGCCGGGGACCTGCTGCTGGACCCCCTGCGCACCCGCCTCACCGACCTGCTGCCCGGGTTGCGCGTCCCCCGCCTGGTGCCCGCCGCGCACGGGGACACCGCAGCCGCCCGCGGAGCCGCCCTGCTGGCCGGGGACGCTTCGTGAACTCCCGGGCGAACCGCGTCGTGGTCGTGACGCCGAACCCGGCCCTCGACGTCACCTACCGGGTGGACCGCCAGCTCGTGGGCGAGACCGTGCGCGTGCGCGAGGTCCTGCACCGCGCGGGCGGCAAGGGGCTCAACGTGGCCCGCGTGCTGCACACCCTCGGCGTCGGCGTGCACACCGTCCAGCCGCTCGGCGGGGACGCCGGCCGCTGGATCGCCGCCGAGCTGCACCGGTGCGGGATCGGCTGCACCGCCGTCGAGATCGACGGCGCCACTCGCAGCACCGTGACCGTCGTCGACGACGTCGCCCACCCCACCGTCCTGGCCGAACCCGGCCCGGGACTGACCGGGCAGGACTGGTCGCGCGTCGTCGCCGCGGTCCGGGCGTGCGGGCCGGGGGACGTGCTCGTCATCTCCGGTTCCCTGCCGCCGGGTGCGGCGGACCTCGGTGAGCTCGTCACCGCCGGCCGCGCCGCCGGGGCCCGCGTCCTGGTCGACGTCAGCGGCCCGGCGCTGCTCGACGCCGCGCGCGCGGGCGCCGACCTGCTCAAACCCAACGCCGAGGAGGCTCGCCGGGCCACCGGGACGTCCGCCCTCGACGACGCCGTCGACCGGCTGCTGGAGCTGGGGGCCGGCCGCGTCGTCGTCTCCGACGGCGCCGCGGGGCTGCTGTCCGCCGGTCCCGCGGGCCGGGTGCACCAGCCCGCGGTCCCCGGGGTCACGGGGAACCCCACGGGCGCCGGCGACGCCGCGACCGCGGGCCTGGCCGCGGGCTGGGTCGCGGGCGCCGACCCGGCCACCGCCCTGCGCTGGGCCGCGCTGCTGGGGGCGGCCGCCGTCCTGCGCCCGGGCGCTGGGGAGATCGACCCGGCGGACCTCCCGGAACTGTCCGCACGCCTCGAAGTCCCCACCACGAGAACGGAACCCCCGTGCCTGCTCAGACCCTGCTGACCGACGCCCGCGCCGCCGGACGCGGTGTCGGCGCCTTCAACGTCGTCCTGCTCGAGCACGCCGAGGCCATCGTCGACGGCGCCCAGCGCGCCGGCCTGCCGGTCGTGCTGCAGATCAGCCAGAACTGCGCCGCCTACCACGGCGGTCTGGCCCCGCTGCTGCTGGCCACGCTCGAGATCGCCCGGACCGCGACCGTCCCGGCCCTCGTGCACCTCGACCACGCCGACGACGAGGCGCTCGTCCGGACCGCCGTGGAACGCGGCGTGCACACCGTCATGTTCGACGGCTCGCCGTTCGGGCACGCCGAGAACGTCGACCGCACGCGGCGCGTCGCGCAGTTCTGCCACGCGCAGGGGGTGCCCGTCGAGGCCGAGCTCGGCGAGGTCGGCGGCAAGGACGGGGTCCACGCCCCCGGCGCGCGCACCGTCCCGGCCGAGGCCGCCGAGTTCGTCGCGGTCACCGGGGTCGACAGCCTCGCCGTCGCCGTCGGCAGTTCGCACGCCATGACCGAGCGGACCGCGGTGATCGACCTGGACCTCGTCGCCGACCTCGCGGCGGCCGTCCCCGTCCCGCTCGTGCTGCACGGTTCCTCCGGCGTCCCCGACGACCAGCTCGCCGCGGCCGTGCGCGCCGGCGTGACCAAGGTGAACATCTCCACCCACCTCAACGGCCTCTTCACGCGCGCCGTGCGCGAGTCCCTGACCGCCCGGCCCGAGCTCGTCGACCCGCGCCGGTACGTCGCCCCGGGGCGCGAGGCCGTCGCGGCCGAGGTCGCCCGGCTGCTGGCGCTGCTGGCCCTGCACTGAGCCCGCGGTGTCCCGTGCGCGGTCAGGCGGACGTCGTGCCCACGGCCGACCGGGACGGCGGGAGGGGGAGCCAGTGCAGGCGTTCCCCCAGCCCCAGGGGTGCGCGCGCGAAGGCGTGCTCGACCTCGGCCCGTCCTTCGTGGAAGTGCTCCCACCCCTCGTAGTGCACGGGGACGATCGTGCGCGGGCGCAGCAGGGAGCACAGTTCGACCGCCTCGGTGGCGGTCAGGCTGTAGTGCGCCCGACCGGTCACCGGGAAGCGGACGGCGCCCAGGTGCAGCAGGACGGTGTCGACGCTCAACCGGGCCGGCACCTCGCGGACGGCGTCGTACAGGACGGTGTCCCCGCTCATCCACAGCACGCCGTGCTCCTGCGTGGGCCAGGACAGGGCGAAGCCGACGACGGCGCCGGCGACGGGACGGCTGAAGCGCGGCCCGTGCCGGCACGGGGTGGCGGTGATGGTCAGGTCCTGCCGCGCCGACCCGGGCGGGGCGGTGAGGGTGGTCTGCTGCCACGGCCGCAGCCCGCGGCACCGGCCGCGCAGGTGGTGGGCGCCGGGGACGGTGGTGATGACGGTGCCGGCGTCCCGCAGCAGTTCCCGCCCGGTGTCGTCGAGGTTGTCGGCGTGGTGGTGGTGGCTGAGCAGGACGACGTCGACGGGGCCGACGTCCTCGGCGGCCAGAGCGGGCCCGGTGAGCTTGCGCGAACCGGTGCCCCAGCCGAAGGAGTAACGCCGTCCGGGGGCGTCGAAGGTGGGGTCGGTCAGGATGCGCCAGCCGGCCGCCTCCAGCAGCACGGTGGGTCCTCCGACGTGCGTGATGCGGACGTCCTTCACGGAGTGCTCCTCACGGGCCGCTGGTGGTGGTCGACCGTCGGGCAGGCGGCGGCACTGAGCGCCGTCCCTCGTTCCCGGCTCCCGGAGGTCACCCCTTGAGGAAGCGCAGGAGGTCGTCGCCGAGCTGCTGCTTGTGGGTGTCGGTGATGCCGTGCGGGGCGCCCTCGTAGACGATCAGCTCGGCGTCCTCGACCAGGGCGGCGGAAGCCCTGCCGCCGACGGGGAAGGGCACGACCTGGTCGTCGTCACCGTGGACGACCAGGGTGGGCACGTCGAAGGCCGCCAGGTCGTCGCGGAAGTCGGTCTCGGAGAACGCCGCGATGCTGTCGTAGGCGTTCTTGTGCCCCGCCTGCAGACCCTGGCGCCAGAAGGCGTCCTGGATGCCCTGGGAGACGGTGACCCCGGGACGGTTGGCGCCGAAGAACGGCCCGGCGGCCAGGTCCTCGTACAGCTGGGAGCGGTCGGCCAGCGAGCCGGCGCGCAGGCCGTCGAAGACCTCGACGGGCACCCCGTCCGGGTTGTCCTCGCGCTGCACCATCAGCGGCGGCACGGCGCTGACCAGGACGGCCTGGGCGATGCGGGAGGTGCCGTGCCGGCCGATGTAGCGGCTGATCTCCCCACCGCCGGTGGAGAAACCGACGAGGGTGACGTCGCGCAGGTCGAGGGTTTCCAGGAGCGCGGCGAGGTCGTCGGCGTAGTGGTCCATGTCGTTGCCGTCCCAGACCTGGGTGGAACGCCCGTGCCCGCGCCGGTCGTGCGCGATGGCGCGGTAACCGGCGTCGGCGAGCTGGTGCTGCTGGGCCTCCCAGCTGTCGCTGTTCAGCGGCCAGCCGTGGGCCAGGACGACGGGGCGGCCCCGGCCCCAGTCCTTGAAGAAGATGTCGTTGCCGTCGGGGGTGGTCACGAAACCCATCAGAGGTTCCTTCCGGTGGTGAGCGGGGGATGGGCGGAGGCCGACGGGTGTCGGTCCGGTGCCGGCCCTGCGGTGGGCCGTGCCGACGGTCTAGTCGTCGACGACGTTCTCGACGACCTCGTGGAGAACGTCGAGGTGCTGGCCCCCGGACGAGGAGCGGGTGGGGAACCGCAGCGCCCAGTCCAGGGCGTCGTCGGCCACGGCCTGCCAGCCCTCGACGACGGCGCTCAGGTGCGGGCGGCCGGGGAACTCGTGGATCTCGGTCACCGCCCCGGTCTTGCGCTGCGCCGTGAAGATGGCGCGGCTGAGGGAGGCGGGCACGGTGTGGTCGGCGCCGTTGGCGTGGATCAGCAGCGGGGGCCGGTCGCTGTTGGTCAGGTCGACGGCGTTGGCGGCCCGGGGACTGAGCGCTGCGGTGGCGGCCTGCCACAGCGGCAGGCCGGGTGTGGGGGCCCAGTGCTGCTCCCACAGCTCGTCGGACTCCGCGCGGGTGAGGGTGTTGGCGAAGGCGTAGTGCCACTGGCTCCTGGTCAGCGCCACGGTGCGGTGGCGGTTGGCGGGACTGCGCAGCACCGCCCAGCCGCTGCGCAGGGTGCTCAGCGGCAGCTGGTTCACGCCCTTGATGGAGGCCGGCGAGATCGCCCCGCCGGCCGAGCCGAGCCCGCGGTCCAGCAGGAGCTGCACGATGAGCCCGCCGAAGGAGTGCCCGATGAGGATCGGAGCCTGCGGCAGCGCGGCGATGGTGCGGGCGTAGGCGTCGACGATCTGCGTCAGACCCACGTCGTCGGTGCGGTCGCCGCTCAGGCTGCGTTCGCGCAGCTGCGCCAGGGGCACGTCCATGCCCGGCCACTCCGGGGCCAGGGTGGTGTGCCCCCTGGCCTCGAAACGGGTGCGCCAGCCGGCCCAGGAGGCGGAGCTGAGCCACAGGCCGTGGACGAAGACGACGGTGCGGTTCCCGGCTGCGGGGTCGGGTGCGGGGTCGGTGGGCATCGTGCTCACCGGCCGGCCGCGCTGCGGATGACCGCGGTGACCTCGTCGGGGTGGCTCATCATCACCACGTGCGAACTGCGCACCTTGGTGACCTCCGCCTTCATCCGCTCGGCCATCGCGAACTGCGCCGGGACCGGGATCAGGCCGTCGCGGGTGGCCACGACGTAGGAGGACGGGATGGTCTTCCACGCCGGGACCCCCGAGGGCTCGATGAGGGAGGACAGCACGCCGGGGCGCTGGGTGGCGGCCATGACGGCGACCTGCTTCTCGGGCAGGTCGCCGGCGAAGATGCGCCGGAACTGGGTGGGGTCGACGTAGGCGTCGGCGTTCTGCGTCCCGCTACCGGGGAAGGGGCGCAGGACGAGGTTCTCGACGACGTCGCTGTGCCCGCCGCCGAGCTCGTTGGCCGCCGCGACGCTCTCTCCCTGGGCCAGGCCGTAGGCGGCGGCGTACACCAGGGCCTTGACGTGGGGGTTGCCGGTGGCGGCGTTGGTGATGACGGCACCGCCGTAGGAGTGCCCCACCAGCACCAGCGGGCCGGTGAGGGTGGACAGGAAGGTGCGGAGGTAGTCGGCGTCGGAGGCCAGGCCCCGCAACGGGTTGGCCGGGGCGATGCAGGTGTAGCCGCACCGCTGCAGCCGCTCGATGACCGCGTTCCAGCCCGAGGCGTCGGCGAAGGCGCCGTGCACGAGCACGATGGTGGGCCGACCGCGCCCGGGCGCCGTCGTGGGCGCCGCGGCGGCGCTGGTGCCGGCGCCGAGGGCGGCCAGCGGGGCGGCCAGGGCGGCGGCCAGCACGGGCCGGCGGGCGAACCGGGCAGCCTTGCGGGCGGTGGACGTCTGGGGCCGGGAGTCGGGGTCGGTGCCGGGGGTGGTGGAGGGTTCGGGGTTCACGACGTCAGCTCCTCGTGGGGTGGGGTGGTCGCTCGCGCCGATCGGCGAGGTCGACCGGCAGGACCGGGTTCACGCGACCGGGTCGTCGACCGGGTCCGTCGATCGAGCGAGGCGGGTGGTGGTGCTGCGCGAGGGGTTGGGAGTCGATCGTGCGGGTGTCGGCTCGCCTCTGCCCTCGAGAGCGTGATCATCGTGACGCCGGCCGGGCACGGCGGGTATGCGACGGTCGACTGCATCGACGACCGTGCTGCACGGTCCGATGACTGAGGCGCGGTCGGACGGTGACGCGGGTCTGCTCCGTCAGTGGCCCGGGTGGCCCGTGACCGGGGGAGGCGGTGCGGTGGTGCCGGACCGGTCCCGCCCCGCAGGACCCGCCCCGCAGGACCCGCCGCGAAGGACCCGCCGCGCAGGAGGTGCCGTGAGCCTCTGCTCCACGGCACCCGCGTCAAGTGGAGGCGGACGACCGCTGCAGGTGCGCCATGGCCGCGCGCAGGTGCGCGCGCCCGCTGATGCCGAGCTTGGGGTAGAGGCGGTACAGGTGCGAGCCGACCGTGCGGTGCGACAGGAACAGCCGCTGGCCGATCTCGCGGTTGCTCAAACCCTCGGCGGCCAGCAGCGCGACCTGCAGTTCCTGGGCGGTCAGCTGCTCACGAGCCTGCGGCAGCGGCCCGGCGCTGTCCTCGCCGCTGGCGCGCAGTTCCTCCCGCGCCAGCTGGGCCCACCCCGCGCCCAGGGCCTCGAAGGTGTCGCGGGCTTCGCGCAGGGGGCCCCGGCACTCCAGGATGCGCTTGCGCCGGCGCAGCCACGAGCCGTACGCCAGCAGCAGCCGGCCGCGGTGCACCGGCCACTGCGACAGGTCCAGCGCGAAGGCGGCGGCGAAGGCGGCTTCGCGCTCTGCTTCGGGGCACACGACGGTGCGGGCGTAGGCCACCGAGGCGATCAGCGCCGGGGAGGGCAGCACCTGGCTGCGCGCCTCGTAGCGGGCCAGGACCTGCCGGGCCTCGGGGGTGCGCCGGGCGCGGGCGGCGGCGTCGGCCAGGTCCGGCAGCGCCCACCCGGACATGTCGGGGTGGAAGCTGGGCGACGTGGGGTCGAAGCAGCGCAGCAGCAGTTCGAAGGCCTCCTCGTGCCGGCCGGCGAAGGCCGCGGCCAGGCCCCGGGTGTGCTGGGCGGCTTCGGCGACGAAGTGGACCCCGGCGGCGTCCGGGTCGGCCAGCACCCGTTCGGCGTGGGCCGTCGCGCCCACCGACTGCCCGCGCATCGCCTCGTGCAGGGCCTGGGTGGCGCGAGCGGCCAGCGCCCAGAAGGCGTCGGCGGACTCCTCGGCCAGTGCGGTGGCCTCCTCGGCGTCGGCGCGCAGCGCCGGCCAGTTCCCCAGCCACAGGCGGATGAAGCTCACCGAGGACATCGTGCGGGCCAGCAGCGCCGCTCTGCCCTGAGCGCGGTAGCCGGCCGCGGCGGTGGCCATGTAGGAGGAAGCGGTGACGAAGTCCCCCAGGACCAGGGCCGCCCCGCCCAGGAAACGCATCGCGTCCACGTCGGAGCGGTCGGGCACCAGGTGCGCCAGGCGCTGCAGCACGCTGGCTCCCCGCGGCTGGGACTGGGCGTAGGCCTCGATGGCCAGGGTGCGGGGGTCGTCGGGGTGCAGCCCCAGCCGGTGGAACACGTCGACGACGTCCTGCCCGCTGCTCTCGGGGACCGCCCCCCACCAGCACCGCGACGCCGCGCGCCAGCACACCGCCACCGCCAGGTCGGTCAGGTCCTGCTCGACCAGCTGCGCGGCCAGCCGGACCAGGTCGCCGACGCGGTCGGCGTCGTGCAGGTCACCGGGGTCGGTGATGTCCTGCACCAGGACCAGACGTGCCCGCGCGGCCAGGTCCATGCTGTGCCAGTCGGCGCGGGAGACCAGTTCCACCGCGCGGCTGCGGTCGTTGAGCTGCGAGGCGATCTCGGCCGCCCGCAGCAGCAGCGAGGTGCGCCGGACCGCGTCCTCGCTCAGCGAGGCCGCCCGCTCCAGCGCGTTGACCGCCACGCCCAGCGCGCCGCGCTGGAGGGCGCGGCCCGCGGCCGCTTCCAGCTCGCTGGACACCTGCTCATCGGTGGCCAGGGTGGCTGCGGCCCGGTGCCAGGCCCGCCGGTCGGGGTCGTCGGCCAGCACGTCGGCCACGGCGGTGTGCACGACCACGCGCTCGACCATGCTGGCGGCGGAGTACACCGCTGCGCGCACCAGCGGGTGGCGGAAGCGCAGCCGGTGCCCGTCCGTCAGCAGCAGCCCGGCGTCGACGGCCGCCGCCAGCGCCGGAGCTGCCACCGGGGGTCGCGTCGACGCGGGCGAGTCCGGGGCAGGTGGGGACGAGGCTCCGCCGAGGAGTTCGCCGGCCACGGTGAGCAACGAGGTGAGCGGCAAGGTGGTGTCGACGGCCAGGACCGTCAGCGCTGCCCGCGTCGGGCGCGGCAGCTGGGCGAGCCGGTCGGCGAAGGCGTTGATCAGCCGCTCGTTCACCGGCAGCAGACCCTCGAGGGCCTCCGTGTGCGCCGGCGAGGCCGAGTCCAGGCAGCCGGGCAGCTCCACCAGGGCCAGGGGGTTCCCGTCCGCCACGTCCAGCACCCGTTCACGTTCCTCGGCGCCCAGTCCTGGAGCGCTGGCCCGCAGCAGCCGCCGCGACGCCTGGTCGTCGAGGCGGTGCAGGTCCAGCTGCGCGAGCCCACCGGCGGTCAGGACACCGGGGTACTGCTCGCGCACCGCCGCCAGGACCACGACCGGCTGGTCGCGCAGCCGGCGGCAGACGAAGCCGATCACCTCCAGCGTCTCCGGGTCCAGCCAGTGCGCGTCCTCGACCAGCACCAGCAGCGGGCAGGCGGCGGCGCGTTCCTCCAGCAGTTCCAGGACGGCCAGGCCCAGCGTGAAGACGTCGGCGGGGTGGTCGTTCTCGCCGAAGGCGGCGCGCACGGCGCGCTGCAACCGGTCGGTCAGGTGCGGCACCTGCTCGGCCATCGGCCTCACCAGCTGGTGCAGGCCGGCGAAGGGCAAGGCGGCCTCGGCCTCGGCGCCGGTGATGGACAGCGTGCTGAAACCTCGCTGCCGTGCCCGTCGGAGGGCCGCCAGCAGCAGACTGGACTTGCCGATGCCCGCCGGGCCACGCACGACCAGCGCGCTGCCCTGGCCCGCGCCCGCACCGGCCAGCACGTCCTCGAGCAGGGTCAGTTCCGGCTGCCGACCGTGCAGCGGCGCCGACTCCTGCGGCCGGGCCGGGGCTGCCGCCGGCGTCGCCGCGTCCCTCGCACCGGGTGCTCCCGCTGGAGCCGCGCCCGCGGCGGACGGCTCGGTCGAGGTCCTGCGTACCGCTCCTCCCGTCCCCACAGGCGAAGGATAGGGTTCCGGCGGTGCACGGATCGGGGCCCAGAGTGCTCACTCGGGGTCTGTGGGTGCAGAGTCGTCGCGTCGTCAGCAGGCCCACCGGTCACGCACACCCCTGGTGCACGCGTCGTCGGCGTCCTACCGTCGTCCCCAGCAGCTTTCCCGGTCCTTCGGCCACCCGCTCGGCGGTCACGAGCCGTCCCAGGAGGAGGTGCTGTGCCTGTCCTGCTGGACACGAGTTCGCTGCCCGCGCACGAACGGGCGGACGCGGTGCGCGCCGCCCTCGAGGGCGCCGTCTCCAAGGCCCGGGTCTGGGCACCCCCGGACGCCTGCTCGCGCATCACGCGGTGGGACCTGGGTCCGGGGGCCCACGTCATCCACCACGCCTCGCGCGGGCACCGGCTGACCCGCACGCGGCAGCACCTGACCTCGGACACGGCGGAGCGGATCTCCGTCGGGGTGTCGACCCGCGGTTCGATGCTGTTGCGCCACCGGGACACCCTGCTGGGGGACCGGATCGGTGAACTGCAGCTGATCGACCTCACCTCACCCTACGACCTGCTCGTCGAAGGTGATTCGTGCGTCCACGCCGTCACCATCGACTGCTCCCACCTCGGGCTGCCGGTGGACGCCGTGCGCCGGGCCGTCCCGCTGATCTCCAGGAGTCCCCTGTACTCGCTGGTGCGCCGTCACCTGCTGGAGCTGCCCGACGCGGTGGACACCCTGCCCGCCGGGCCGGCGCTGGGGATGCTGGGAACGTCCACCACGGAGCTGGTGCGGGCCCTCATCGCCTCGGTCTCCGAGACGTCCGACCGGACGGTGCGTGAGGCGCTCCACGAGTCCCTCTTCGTGCGCATGACCACCTTCATCCAGCAGCACCAGCGCGACACCGACCTCACCGCCGACAGGCTGGCGGCACGGTTCGGCGTCTCCGTCCGCGCCGTGTACGCGGCCTTCGCCCGCAACGAGGAGTCACTGGCCGAGTGGGTCATCCGCGGGCGTCTCGAAGGCGCCCGGCACGACCTGGCGACCCACGCCCGCGACTGGGGGGCCGTCGGCCGGGTCGCGGCCGCATGGGGGTTCAAGGACGCCCGGCACTTCGCCCGGCGGTTCCGCGACCACTACGGGATGTCCCCGCGCGAGTGGCAACGACGCTGCGCGGCACCGTCGGCCGACGGCTGGGCGGGGAGCGGGTCCTCGTCGGCGCGCCGCGGCAGGGTCACCACCTGAGTCGGGGACCGGGGGTGTCGAGGCGCCTGGCACCGGGCCGATCACCGCGGTCGTCCCCACGGCCCCGGTCCTGAGCCGACCGGGGAACCGCTGCCGACGGGGCTCCGGTCCGTTCGGTGCCGGTCACGCCCGTCGCGACCCGGCGCGCGGGCGGCGCGGGAATGGCGGGGCGGGGAACGGGGTTCCGACCGGTGCGGACACATGACTGGTCATGCATCAGGCGGACCGGCCCGCGAGGAAGAGGTGAGGACGATGCAGTTCGGCATCTTCTCGGTCAGCGACATCACCGCCGACCCCACGACCGGTCGCACCCCCAGCGAAGCCGAGCGGATCCAGGCGATGGTCCAGATCGCCGTCAAGGCCGAGGAGGTCGGCCTGGACGTCTTCGGCATCGGGGAGCACCACAACCCGCCGTTCTTCTCCTCCGCGCCCACCACGTTCCTGGCCCACGTGGCGGCCCTGACCCGGCGCATCACCCTGTCCACCGCGGTCACCCTGGCCACGACGAACGACCCGGTGCGCATCGCCGAGGAGTACGCCATGGCCCAGCACCTGGCCCGGGGACGGCTGGACCTCACGCTGGGCCGGGGCAACACCGTCCCGGTCTACGAGTGGTTCGGCCAGGACATCCGCCAGGGCGTGGCGCTGGCCATCGAGAACTACGACCTGCTGCACCGGTTGTGGCGCGAGGACGTCGTGGACTGGGAGGGGGAGTCCCGTTCCCCGCTGCGGGGTTTCACCTCCACCCCGCGCCCGCTGGACGGGGTGCCGCCGTTCGTGTGGCACGGTTCCATCCGCAGCCCGCAGATCGCCGAGCAGGCTGCCTTCTACGGCAACGGGTTCTTCGCCAACAACATCCTGGCCCCGAACGGCCACTTCCTGCCGCTGGTGAACCACTACCGGCAGCGTTTCGCCCACTACGGCCACGGAACCCCCGAGCAGGCGGTCGTCGGGCTGGGGGGTCAGGCGTTCATCGCCCCCCGTTCCCAGGACGCCTTCACCGCGTTCCGGCCCTACTTCGAGGCGGCCCCGGTCTACGACCACTCCCGGCCGCTGGAGTGGTACGCCGAGAACACCCCGCTCAGCGTGGGCAGCCCGCAGCAGGTGATCGACCAGACCATGGCCTTCCGGGAGACCTTCGGGGACTACCAGCGCCAGCTGTGGGTGATGGACTCCTCCGGGCTGCCGCTGCCGGCGGTGCTGGAACAGTTGGAACTGCTGGGCGGGGAGGTGGTGCCGGTGCTGCGCCGGGAGATGGCCGCGCTGCGCTCCCCGGCCGCGGCCGACGCGCCGACCCACGCCGGTCTGGTGCGGGCCCGCTACGGCGACGGCCCGACCCGTCAGGCCCGCCCCAACCCCAACCGCGGTGACAACCTCAGCGGACGTCTGCCCTACCAGGACAGCGACACCGACCGGCCCGCGGACCTGCCGGTCCTGGCGTGAGGACGGGCGAGGTAGAACCGGTGGACGAGCCGGCGGGGGGAGCGGCGCGGCCGGCCCGCCAGGACGTCCGGTTGGCCAACGAGGCCTGGGAGGCGCTCTTCCGCGCCCAGGCCGTGCTGGCCCGCCGCTTCCGCGACGACGACATCTGGGACGAGGTCTCCCCGAGCGAGTACGACGTGCTGCACACCCTCGCCCGCCACGAGGACGGACACCCCGGCGTCCCCGGGTCCGGCGAGGCGGGCGCGACCATGGTCGAGATCAACCAGGAGGTGCTGCTCACCCAGGGCGGCATCTCCCGGCTGGTCGCCCGGCTGGTCGAGCGCGGTCTGCTGGAACGCCGGCCGGACCGGCACGACCGGCGCGCCGCCCGCGTCCTCCTGACCGCGCGGGGACGAGCGGTCCTGCGCACGGTGGGACGTCGCCACGCGCGGGCGGTCAGCGCCGCCATGACGGGAGCCCTCAGCCCCGACCAGTTGCGGCAGCTGCGTCACCTGACCCGGCAGCTCACCGACCACCTGACCTGAACCGGCCGCCGCGCGGGCACGGTGGAACCTTTGCCGTGCCCGCCGTCCGGTGGCACGCTGACCCGGGCCCCGGACCGGCGCGTGGCCTCGCCGGGTGGACCGGCCGACGCCCGCAGGCCGGAGCGGGTGCTGGGAGGGACCGGCGTGATCGGGCGCGAGGCGGAGTTGTCGCGACTGCAGGACCTGCTGCAGCTGGTGGTGACCTCCGGCACCGGACGGGTCGCGGTCGTCGAGGGTGAGGCCGGCATCGGCAAGTCGGCCCTGGTGGACGCGTTCACCGCGACCACCGCGGCGGCGGGGGTCCGCCGTCTGCGCTGCGCCGGCTTCCAGCGCCAGGCCCTGGCGGGGTTCGCCGCCCTGCACGAGCTGCTGCACCCCGTCCTGGCGCAGGCCGGGACCCTGCCGCCGCGCCAGGAGGCGGCCCTGCTGACCGCCTTCGGTCTGCAGGAGGGCCCGGTGCCGGACCGGCTGCTCATCTGCCTGGCGGCGCTCGGGCTGCTGGAGGAGACCGCCGCGGCGCAGCCCGTGCTGCTGGTCGTGGAGGACCTCGCCTGGCTGGACGCCTCCAGCGCCGAGGTCATCGGCTTCCTCGCCCGCCGCCTGCAGGAGGTCCCGGTGCTGCTGGTGGCGACGGTGCGCACCGGCGGCGGGACGTCCGACCTCGAGGCGCTCGACCCCGCGCTGCAGGACAGCACGACCGCGCGCGTCCCCGTGCGGCCGCTGTCGCCGGAGCACTCCGAGCAGCTGCTGGACGCCCTGACGGCCTCCGGCGACCAGCTGACCGCCACCGCACGCCGGCGCGTGCTGGAGGAGGCCGGCGGCAACCCGCTGGCCCTGCGGGAGTTCACCAACGCCCTGCGCGCCCGCGGCGCGGGCGAGCAACCGCCGGCCGGGGCGCCGCTGCCCACGACCCGGCGCCTGGAGGCCGCCTTCCTCGGGGAGGTCGCCGACCTGCCGGCGGGCAGCCGGACGCTCCTGCTGCTGGCCGCCGCGGGGGAGGAGGCGTCCTTGTCCCAGCTCCTCAGCGCCGGGCGGGCCCTGGGTCTGGTCCCGCAGGACCTGACGCCGCTGGAGCGGGCCGAACTGGTCGAGGTGGCCGGCCACCGGCTGCAGCTGCGCCACCCGCTGCTGCGCTCGGCCGTCTACGGCGCGGCGTCCGCGATCGAGCGGGCCGAGGTGCACCGGGCGCTGGCCGGGACGTTCCTCGACAGCGCCCGAGCCGCCTGGCACCGCGCGGCGGCCACCTTCGGACCCGACGAACCCGTGGCCGCGGAACTGGAGGCCGCCGCCACCCGAGCCTCCGAGCGGGGCGCGCGCGCGGAGGCGGCCACCGCCCTGCACCGCGCCGCGGAGCTGTCCCCGGACGCCGAGGAGCGGGTGCGGCGCCTGGTGCTGGCCGCGGAACTGGCCCGCCAGGCCGGCTCGGTCCAGCAGAGCCGCCAGCTCCTGCAGGAGGCCGAACCCCTGGCGCGGACCCCGCAACGCCGTTTCGAGCTGTCGCAGGTGCGCGGGGTGCTGGGCACCTACACCGGGACCGACACCGACAACACGGCCGAGCAGTTCGCCTTCGCCCGCGCCCTCGGTGGGCCCTCGGGGACCGAGCGGCCCCGGGAACGGGTGCGGGTGCTGGCCGCCGCCGCCTACGGCGCCATCAACCGCACCAGCGGGGACCCGGCCCTCGACGCCGCGGCGCGACGTGAGGTCCGCGACGCGCTGGCCGCCGTCGACCTCGGCGACTGGGACGACTACCAGCAACTGGGACTGGCGGTGCTCGACCCGCTCGCCCGGGTGGCCGTGCTGCGACCGGAACTGCCGCGGCTGGTCCGGTCCCTGGCCGAGGACCTGCCGCTGATGCTGGGGCTGGCCCACGCCGCCGAGCACCTGCAGGACCTCGGCACGGCCCTCACCGCCTGGGCGTTCACCGCCGAGGAGTTCACCCGTTCCGGTTCCGCCGGGGACGTGAGCCAGTCGTTGTCGTTGTCGGCGAACCTGCGGCTGATCGCCGGGCAGACCGCCGAGGCGCTCGTGGAGGGGGAGAGCGCACGCCGCCTGGCGCTGGACCTGGAACTGCCGGTCGTCGCGGCGTCCGCCGAGGCGGGGCTCGTGCGTACCCACCTGGTGACCGGCCGGCCCGCGGAGGCCGAAGCGGCGCTGCGGCGCAGTCGTGAGCTGTACCCCGGGACGCAGGTCTCCCTGGTGGTGGCCAGCACCTCCTGGTCGGCCGGTCTGCTGGCCCTGCACCAGCGTCGTTACGGTGACGCGCTGGCCGAGCTGCGCGGAACCTCCCGGCACCCGGTCTTCGCGCAGTGGGCGATCGCGGACCTGACGGAGGCGGCGGTGCGCAACGGGCAGCCGGGCGTCGTCGAGCAGCCCCTCGCCGACGTCGAGCACGCGGCCGACGTGCTGGACTCGGCCCACCTGCGGGTGCTGGTCCACCGCAGCCGGGCCCTGCTGTCCGCCGGTGCCCAGGCGCAGGAGCACTACCGGGCGGCGCTGGCCGCGGCCGCGGACAGCGCCGCCCCGGTCGAACGGGCCCGCACCCACCTGCTCTACGGGGAGTGGCTGCGCCGTGCCCGGCGGGTGCGGGAGGCCCGGGAACACCTGAGCGCCGCGCTGACGACGCTGCAGGCCGTCGGTGCCGGTTCCGGTTCCCTGGCCGTGCGGGCCGCCGCCGAACTACGAGCGGCCGGTGCGGCCCCGGCCGGCGGTCCGGCTCCGGCCGCTGCGCCGCCGTCGCTGACCGCGCAGGAACTGCAGATCGCCCGCCTCGCCGCGCAGGGTTTGACGAACAAGGAGATCGCCGACCGGGTCTACCTGTCGCACCGCACGGTGTCGTCCCACCTGTACAAGGTGTTCCCCAAGCTCGGCATCGCCAACCGCCACCAGTTGCGGGAAGCGCTGCGCGGTGACGGTTTCTCCTCCTCGGGGTGACGGCGCGCCCGGGGTTCGCCCCGGTCAACCCTGGAGGAGCAGGTCGAGGGTGGGGAGGGGGCCACCGGGGAACTGCTGCAGACGGCCGCCGACCGCGAGCGGACCGAGGTCGACGGCCGCCCAGCCCGCCGCGTCCACCAGCGCCGCCACCTCCCGGTTGGCGGTCACGTGGTCCCCCGACAGGAACACCACACGCCGCCCGGCGCCGGTGTGCGGCTCGGCGGCCAGCACCGAGGGGGAGAGGGTGTTGAACGCCTTGACCAGCCGGGCACCGGGAACCAGGTCCTGCACCACCTCGCTGGAGGTGCGACCCCCGAGATCGGCGACGCGGAAGTCCGGCGGGCCCAACGGGTTGGTCGGGTCGACCACGATGCGGCCTCGCCAGTCGACGACCCCGGAGGCGTCCACCGCCGCCGGTACCCGGCGCCACGGCACGGCCAGCACCACCGTGCCCTCGGCCGCCGCCTCGGCGACGGTGCCGGGGTGCAGCTTCGGCCCCAGCCTCGCCGCCAGCGTCGCCAGCGAGCTCGGCCCCCGGCTGTTGCTGATGACGACCTCCTGGCCGGCGGCGGTCAGGCGTGCCGCCAGCGCCTGCCCGATCGCGCCGGCACCGATGATCCCCCAGCTCATCGAACGTCCCCTCCGTTCACGGTCCTGCTCCTGGTCGTGGTCGTTCTCGTGGTTCCGGCGGTGCGGGTCAAGGCTGCGAGGGACGACGGTCCGTCCAGTCGAAGACGATGCGGCGTTCCGCGATGCGCCAGCCCGAGGCGGTCCGCTCGAAGGTGTCCAGGTAGCGGATCGCCATGGTCAGCAGCACGCGCTGCCCGTCGTCACGGAGCAGGTGGTGGGCCATGCAGTACGTCTCGGCGGTCGCCGAGTCGCCCGTCACGTCGATGTCGCTCTGGCCGTTGAGGTAGGTGGTGGCCTCGTACTGCGCGATCAGCCCGGTGAACGTCGCGGCGAGCGCCTCGCGTCCGCGGATGGTCTGCAACGGGGCGACCTGCGCCGGATCCCCCTCGAACAGCAGCACCTGAGCGTCCTGGCTGAAGACCGCCGCCTGCCGGTCCGGGTCGCGCCGATCGGCGTGGTGGGCGTAGGCGTCGACGAGTCGCCGGATCGCCTCGTGGTCAGAACCCGAGCCGGGGTCGTGGCTCGGGACGAACTGGTGGGTGCTCACGTCGGCTCCTCGGTGCGGGTTCGGGTCGAGGGATACCGGTGCCCCGCGGCCAGGAAGGCGGCGAAGTCCAGGACCCCCGGGTGCAGCTGCCGGGTGAGCAGCAGATCCCCCTGGTAGGCGGGTGGGCGTGCCAGCCAGCCGAACATCGCCCGGAAGTCCTCGTCGTCCACCGCCTCGACGGGTGTCGGCTCGAAACGCCCGACGAGCCCGTGCCGACGGCCCAGGCGCTCGGCGACCTGCTCGGGACCCAGGTCGTCGCCGGCGACCTCGACGGCTCCAGCCGGTACCAGTCCCGGGTGCTGGAGCAGCGTGGCCGAGATGACCCCGACGTCCTCGGCGGAGATCAGCTGCAGGGGCGTGCGCGGGCGCAGCGGCGCTCGCAGCACCAGGTTGTCGCCCTCACGCACGGGAGCCATCGACTGCAGGAAGTTCTCCATGAAGAACACCGGACGGACCACCACTGCCGGCAGGCCGCTGGCGCGCAAGTGCTCCTCCACCGTCCACTTGCTCTCGAAGTGCGGGACACCGGAGCGGCGTTCGGCGCCCCCGACCGAGCTGTACACGAGCTGCGGAACCTGCGCGGCGGCGGCCGCGTCGACGACGGCGCGTCCCTGCGCCACTTCCCCGGCCGGCCCGCGGGCGGCGAAGACGGTCATGACGAACAACGCGCGCACGCCGGTGAAGGCCTCCCGCAGGCTCGCCGCGTCGTCGGTGTCGGCGTGCACCGCACGCACGCCCGGGAGCCCCACCAGGTCGGCGGCGGCCTCGGGGCGACGTACCAGGGCGCGTACCGGTGCACCGGCCGCCGACAGCGCCCGGACCACCGCCGAACCCTGCTGCCCGGTCGCGCCCAGGACGGCGACCTCACCTCGCCGGTCCCTCACCCCGGCAGCAGCATGGTGTAGACGTCGGTGATCAGGCCCTTCTCCACGATGGCGATGTCCGCGCCGCGCACCACGGGCTCTTCGCCCTCGGGGCCGAACTGCCAGGCGAGGTACCCCAGGTCCTGCACCACGTGGACGGGGCCGCCGGGGCTGAAGACGAAACCCGGCGACTCGTCCAGCAGCCGCTGGGCCTTCTCGTCCAGCGCCTGGTGGCCCACCACCGTCTCGTCGGGGTCGGCGAACCTGACGTCGGGCACGTAGACCCGCTCGATGGCCGCCCGGCGCCGTTCGGGGTCCCGCTCGGCGAAGACCTCCAGCAGGTTGGCGTGCATGAGTTCCTCGACCGTCACCGGTGCTCCTCCACTGCTCGTCGCTCCACCACGCTGCACTGCCCGCGCACCTGCGCGGTGCCGGGACACCACCGTCCTCGACCCCACCGCCGGGGACCATCCGTCACGTGACTGAAGGTGCGGGGACGGGCCGCGGGGTCGTTGCGCCACGTCACGACGGGGTGGCACGCTGACGCCGGTCCGTGGCCGTGGAGTCCCACCGGGCACGGACCGGGGGCGACGCGGAGGTGTCGCCCCGACGGTTCCCCGGCGTGACGTCCACGCACGGGCGCAGGGGCGAGGGTGGGCAGTGATCGGGCGCACGGAGGAACTGGCTCGACTGCGTGAGCTGCTCGACTCGGTCGCGACGACCGGCGCCGGTGAGGTCGTCGTCGTCGAGGGCGAGGCGGGCATCGGCAAGACCACCCTGGTGGCCGCCCTCACCGACGTGGCCGTGGACGCGGGTTTCCAGGTGTTGCGCTGCACCGGTTTCCAGCGCGGCGCCCTGGGCGGTTTCGCTGCCCTGCACGAGCTGCTGCAGCCGGTCCTGGAGCGGGTCCCCTCGCTGCCCCCGCGCCAGCGGGCGGCGCTGCTGACCGCGCTCGGCCTGCAGGCGGGACCGGCACCGGACCGGCTGCTCATCTGCCTGGCGGTGCTGGGCCTGCTGGAGGAGGCCGCGACGACCCGGCCGTCGCTGGTCGTCGTCGAGGACGCCCCGTGGCTGGACGACTCCAGCGCCGAGGTCGTCGGTTTCGTCGCCCGCCGCCTGGGCGGCGCGAAGGTCCTGCTGGTGGCCACCGCCCGCACCAGCCGGCCCGAGGCCTGCTCACTGGAGTGCGGCAGCGAGGTCCTGGAATCCGCGGCCACGGCGCGGGTGCTGCTGCGACCGCTGTCCGCGCAGCACTCCGAGGAACTGCTGGACGCCGTGGAGGCGTCCGCCGGCCACGCCCCCGGCGCCCCGGCGCCGGCGGTCCTGCCGGCGGGCGCGCGCCGCCGCGTCCTGCAGGAGGCGGGGGGCAACCCCCTGGCCCTGCGCGAGCTGAGCGCCGCCCTGCGCAGTCGCGGCGCGGACCAGCACGTGCCCGCCACCGCGCCGCTGCCCACCACCGGCCGCCTGGAGGCGGCGTTCCTGGTGGAGGTGGGCGACCTGCCGGCGGCCAGCCGGACCCTGCTGCTGCTGGCCGCGGCCGGTGAGGGCGCGCGCCTGTCCGAGCTGCTGGCCGCCGGCCGGCGGCTGGGGGTGCACGCCCCGGACCTGATCCCGCTGGAACGGGCCGACCTCGTCGGCGTCGTCCGCGACCGGCTGCAGATGCGCCACCCGCTGCTGCGCTCGGCCGTCTACGGCGCGGCGTCCCCCGCCGAGCGCACCGAGGCGCACCGGGCCCTGGCCGCGGCCACCGCCGACGGCGACCGCGCCGCCTGGCACCGGGCGGCGGCCACCGCGGAGCCGGACGAGTCCGTGGCCGCCGAGCTGGAGGCCGCGGCCGTGCGGGCGGCCGGGCGCGGGGCGCGGGCGGAGGCGGCCACCGCGCTGCACCGCGCCGCGGAGCTGTCCCTGCAGGACGACGCACGGGTGCGGCGCCTCGTGCAGGCGGCGGAACTGGCCCGCCAGGCCGGCGACCTGACCCAGGCCGAGCAGGTCCTCGCCGAGGCCGCGGCGCTGCCGATGTCGCCGCGGCACCGCTTCGCGTGGGCGCAGTCGCGGGGGTTGACCAGCACCTCGCTGGGCCGGGAGCACGACAGCACGCGCGAGCAGCTGGCCTACGCCCGGGCGCTGGCCGGTGCGAGCGGTGCCGACCACCCCGAGGAGCGCGTGGCCGTCCTCGTCGCCGCGGCGTTCGGAGCCAGCAACCACGTCAACTCCGACACCCGCGACGAGGGGGAGCTGCGGCGCACCGTCCACGACGAGCTGGCCGCGGTCGACCTCGGCCGTCCGGACGCCGCGCAGCAGCTCGGGTTGGCCGTGCTCGACCCGCTGGCGCACGCGGCGCTCGTCCGTCAGGCCCTCCCGGCGATGCTCTCCAGCGCCCCGGGCGACTCGCTGCTGCCCCTCGCCCAGGCGGCCGAACTGCTGCAGGACCTGACGACGGCGCGCCGCGCCCGCACCCTGGCGGCCGAGGAGCTGCAGCGCCTGGGCTCACCCGGCGACGTCGTCCACGCGCTCAGCGGCGTGGCCCTCCTGGAGGTGATCGCCGGGCAGCTGCCCGAGGCGCTCGTGCACGCCGAGCAGGCCCGGCGCACGGCCCTCGACCTCGGTCTGCCGCTCGTCGCGGCGCTGGCCGGGGCCAGTACCGCCCAGGTGCACCTGTGGACCGGCCGCACCCCGGAGGCGGTCGCCGTGCTCCGGCGCAGCCGCGCTCTGCTGGAGCGCGCGGGCATCGAGCGCGCACCCGCCGGCCTGGCCTGGGCCTCGGGTCTGCTGGCGCTGGAGCAGCGCCGCGACGCCGAGGCCCTCACCGCGCTGCGCGGCACCTCCCGGCACCCCGTCTTCGAGCAGTGGGCCATCGCGGACCTGACCGAGGCGGCGGTGCGTTGCGGCCGCCCGCAGGCCGTCCACGCGACCCTCGCCCGCGTCGGGCGGGCGGCCGACGTCCTCGGCTCGGCGCACCTGCAGGCGCTGGTCCACCGCAGCCGGGCCCTGCTGGCCGAGGGGCGCGAGGCGGAGGAGCACTACCGGGCCGCGCTCGCCGCGGGGGCCGACGCCGGCGCCCCCCTGGAGCAGGCCCGCACCCGGCTGCTGCACGGGCAGTGGCTGCGCCGTGCGCGGCGGGTGCGGGAGGCGCGCGAGGAGCTGACCACCGCGCTGCGCGCCTTCGAGACGGCCGGCGCCGGGTCCCTGACCCGGCGCGCCACCGCCGAGCTGCGCGCGGCGGGCAGCGTCCCCACCCCGCTGGCCACGCCCGAGCGTCCGGCGACGCCGCCGACGGCGACGCTGACCGTGCAGGAGCTGCAGATCGCCCGGCTGGCCGCGCAGGGGCTGACGAACAAGGAGATCGCCGACCGGGTGTACCTGTCGCACCGAACCGTCGGCAGCCACCTGTACCGCGTCTTCCCCAAGCTCGGTGTGGCCAACCGGCACCAGCTGCGCGCGCTCCTGGAGGGCGCGGACCCCGCGGCGCCCGGCCGTTGAACCCGGTGACCGGCGCGCGGGGCCCGGGCTCACTCCACGCTCAACGCCCGCGCCGGTCCGCGCCGCAGCGCCAGCAGCGTGGTGGGCACCGTCGCCGCCAGCAGCAGCACCAGCCCCGCGACCGCCGTCACGGCCACGGCCCCGGCGCCGGACGCGGGGAGCGCGGCGGCCCCACCGGCCGGGACCACGGCCCACGCCGCGACCCCGGCGGTCACCGCGACCACCCCCGCCCCCAGCGCCGTCGCGGTGACGGCGTGGATGACCGACTCCCACACCGCGGCGAGCAGCACCACGCCGTGGCCGCCGCCCGCGGCGCGCACCAGCGCCGACTCGCGCTCGCGCACCCGCCCGGACATGAAGACGGTGGCCGCCGCCCCCACGACGGCCAGCAGCAGCGGCCCGCCGACGAGCAGGACGGCCGTCTGCACCGGCGGCGCGGGCGGCAGCCGGCCGGTCTGCGCCCCGACCGCGGCCCGCACGGTGCCGGTGACCGCGAACAGGCTGCCGGGCAGGGCGACGGCCACCACGAGCGGACCGGTGGTGGCGCTGGCGCGCGCGGTGCCGTGCGCGGCCCGGGCCCGGGCCAGGAACCACGACGCCGACGCCTCCGCCGGCACCACGCGGGTCCACGCGCGCAGGAACGGCGCGAACACCAGCGGCCCGGCCAGCACGACGAGGGCGCTCAGGAGCGGACCGGTCAGCGTCAGCGGGACGAGGACGCGGTCCAGGGGCGTCCTGCCCGCGCTGAGCACCAGCACGACCAGGACGCCCAGCAGGAGGACGAGCCCCGCCCAGCGGCGGCGGTCCACCCGCGCCGGCGGCGGGTCGGCGTCGCGCACCAGCAGCAGACCGCTGGTGCGGGAGGCGGCGCGGGCGCTGCGGCGACCGCTCGCGGTGACGACGGCGGTGACGACCACGACGACCGCCGCCGCGGCGGCCGGCCCGAACACCAGCGGCACCTGCTGCAGCCCCTCGGAGGTGGACAGCACCCAGCGGCAGAACGGCACCACCAGGGGGACGGCCAGCAGGACCCCGCCCAGCGCACCGGCCAGGGCCACCAGCAGCAGTTGCGCCAGCACGACGGCGCGCACCTGGCGCGGGCTGACACCGATCAGCTGCCACAGCGCGTGCGAGCGCTGCTGCGAGGTGACCGTCAGCGACGCCACCGAGGACAGCACCACCGCGGTGGCGACCGCGGTGAGGACGACGACGAGGCCGACGACGGGGTACAGCGCCAGGCCGCGCGTGCCGCCGACCTGCACGGCGCTCTGCAGCAGGCACCCCGCGACCGCACCCACGACGGCCGCGGCCCCGGCGACCACCCCGGCCCCCACCCAGGTGCGCGCGTCGGCCAGCAGTTCCCCCACGACCAGGCGCCGCAGCAACCCCCGGGGCGCCCGGGTCGCCGTTCCGGCCCGCACGCTCACACCTTCGCCGCGGCGCGGGTGACGGCCTCCAGCACCTGCGCCGCGCTGACCCCGGACAGCTCGTCGTGGACGGTGCCGTCCCGCAGCACGAGCACCCGGTCCGCGGTGGCGGCCGCCTCCAGGTCGTGGGTGACCACCACCACCGCTCGTCGTCCCGACGCCGCCTCGCGCAGCAGCGCCAGCACCTGCGCGCCGGCGGCGGTGTCCAGCGCACCGGTCGGTTCGTCGGCGAAGACGACGTCACGTTCCACCACCAGCGCCCGGGCGATCGCCACCCGTTGCTGCTGCCCGCCGGACAGGGCCGCGGGTTTGAACCCGGCGCGCTCGCTGAGGCCCACCCGGGCCAGCGCCCGGTCGACGTCCTCGGCGCGCACCCGCCGGCGCGCCAGCCGCACCGGCAGCGCGACGTTGTCCCAGGCCGTGAGCGAGGGGATGAGGTTGTAGGACTGGAAGACGAAACCGACGTGCTCGCGGCGCAACCGCGCCAGCGCTGCGCCACTCAACCCCGCCAGCGGGGTGCCGGCGATCCGCACGGTGCCCGAGGTGGGGTCCTCCAGGCCGGACAGGCAGTGCAGGAGGGTCGACTTGCCCGATCCGCTGGGGCCCACGACTGCGACCAGCTCGCCGGGGTGGACCGTCACGCTCACCCCGCGCAGCACCGGTGTCCACCCCCCGCCCTCCCGGTCGGGGAAGGACTTGGTCACCTCGTGGGCCACCAGGGGCGGCGCGCTCACGGCAGGTCCGGGGCGGGGACGGTGGGAGTTCCGTTCGAGGTGGTGCTCACGGTGGGACCGGCTCTCCGGCACTCGGGTGCCTGGCGGAGGACGTCGTGGTGGACGTCGTGTGGGAACTCGTGCGGGAACTCGTGCGGGAACTCGCGGGTGGACCGTCGGGGCGAGCGCTCGACGGCGGCCGGGTCGACGACCCGGCCGCCGTCCACGGGCAGCCCGGACCCCGGAGAACGCTTCCGGGACGTCCGGGGGGCGGCGTGCGGGTCAGTCAGTGCCCAGGGCCCGGGACAGGAACGCGATGCCCTGGGTGATCGCCTCCTGCGCGGCATGGGTGTGCCGCAACGGGTTCAGCCCCACGAAGTCGTGGATGATCCCGCCGTAGCGCACCGCGGTCACCGGGACCCCGGCCGCGCGCAGCTTCGCCGCGTACGCCTCACCCTCGTCGCGCAGCACGTCGGCCTCGCCGGTGACGACCGGCGCCGGCGGCAGCCCGGCGAGGTCCTCGGTGCTGGCCCGCAGCGGGGAGGCGGTGATCTCGGCCCGCTGGGCGGGGTCGGTGGTGTACTGGTCCCAGAACCACTTCATGCCCTCGCGGGCCAGGAAGTACCCCTCCGCGAACTGCTCGTAGGAACCGGTGTCGAAGTTCGCGTCGGTGACGGGGTAGTACAGCAGCTGGGCCTTGAAGTCGACACCGCCGCGCTGCTTGGCGAGGATCGTGGCCACGGTGGCCATGTTGCCGCCCACGGAGTCGCCGGCCACGGCGATGCGGCTGGTGTCCAGGTGCTCGTCGGGGCCGTTGTCGCGGATCCACTCGGCCACGGCGTGGACCTGCTCGACCTGGGTGGGGTACTTCGCCTCCGGGGCCAGGTCGTAGTCCGGGAAGACGACGGCGGCACCCACCCCGACGGCGATCTCACGGATGAGGCGGTCGTGGGTGACCGGACCGCCGAAGACCCAGCCCAGCCCGTGGACGTACAGGACGACCGGCAGGACACCGGTGGCGCCCGCGGGCCGCACGATGCGCACCCGGACCGAGCCGGTGGGCCCGCCCTCGACGGTCAGGTCGGAGACGTCGGCGTCGGGCAGGGTGGGGGTGGGGTCGGTCTGGACGGTCTCGGCGATCTTGCGACCCTCCTCGGGGGGCAGTTGGTACAGGAACGGCGGAGTGGAGTTGGCGTCGGCGAACGCCTGCGCCACCGGTTCCAGGACGGGCTCGACGGGCTCGGGCACGGTGCATCTCCTCAGGTCGTCCAGCGGTGGCGGGGTCGTCCGCCGCGGTGCGCCGTCCGGCTGGTGCCGTCGGCGCACCGTGTGCCGGGGTCGGTGGAGAAACTGCCGCGACCAGCCGCGTCAGCGCATCCGTCAGGTGACTGCGGTCGAGGCGCCGGCAGGGGTGGGGCAGCTCGGGCGGGTCCGGGACACCGGCGGCACCGGGAACCGCCCACGGCCCCGCGGCCCGTGGAGGACCGTCACGTGACGGATGCCGGGCCGGTCACCGCCCTGCCAGGCTCCGTCCCCGGAGGTGCGGACCGTGCCGACCCACCGTCCGCGGCGGGGCGCGCGGCGATCGCACCCGGTGGAGCATCGAGCAGGCAGGAGCAGGCAGTGCAGATCGGGATCATCGGCAGCGGGAACATCGGCAGGGCTTTCGCCGGTCACCTCGTCCGCGGCGGCCACGACGTCGTCCTCAGCAACAGCAGCGGGCCGGAGAGCCTGCGCCCACTCGTCGAGCAGCTCGGTGGTGCCGCCCGCGCCGGCACCGTCGAGGAGGCCGCGACCCGGGACGTCGTCGTGCTGGCCGTGCCCAGCGCCGCCGCCGGCGGCATCGCCGACTCCGTGCCCGACTGGGGCGGGCGCATCCTGGTCGACGCGACCAACGACTTCTCGGCTCCGGTGCCGGGACCGGGGGAACCGACCAGCAGTGAACTCCTCGCCGGGCGTGCCCGTGGTGCGCGCGTGGTCAAGACCGGCAACCACATGGGAGCCGCGGACCTGGCGGCCGACTCCGCCCGTGAGGACGGGAACGTCGTCCTCTTCCTCTCGGGTGACGACACCGACGCCAAGCAGGTGCTCACCGGCCTGTTCGAGGACCTCGACTTCGTCGTCGTCGACCTGGGCGCGCTGGGACCGGGCAGCCGTCTGCAGCAGTTCCCCGGGGGACCGCTGGCCGGGCGCGCCTTCCTGACCCTGCCCCTCTGACGGCGCCGCCGGTCCTGCCGCCCCTCGACCGGGGGCGGTGACGCCGCGGGACCGGGCCGGGTGGCGACCTGCCGCCTCGCCGCCGGGCTGACCGCGGAAGCACGACGGCACCCCCGGGAGTCCGCGTCTCGACGCGGACTCCCGGGGGTGCCGATGCCCTGGGGCAGGGACCTGCGGTGGACTGCGCACCGCGGGCTGCCGGCCCGCCGAGGTCAGCGGGCGGGGGACTCGCGGGGTGTCACTCGGCCGGGGCTTGTTCCGGGGCGTGAGCGGGAGCGAGGAGCTTGTCGTAGCAGACCGCGGCGACGACCCCGCCGACCAGGGGAGCCAGCAGGTACAGCCACAGGCCGCTGAAGGTGCCCGAGACGACGGCCGGACCGAACGCGCGGGCGGGGTTCACCGCCCCGCCGGTGAGCGGGGCCGCGATGAAGATGCACACCGCCAGCGCCGCACCCACCGCCAGGGGAGCCGCGGCCGCGGGGGCCCGGTCGTCGGTGGCGACGGCGATGATGACCAGCACCAGCACGAAGGTGATCAGGGCCTCGATGAAGAAGGCCCGTCCGGAGGAGACCCCCGGCGCCGGGACGGTGGCGGAGGCGCGCACCACCGAGGGACCGGAACCGCTGTGCACGGCCCAGGTGGCCAGGGAGGCCAGGACCGCGCCGGCCAGCTGGGCCAGCACGTAGACCGGTACCGCCCGCCACGGGAACCGGTGGGTGACCGCGAGCCCCACGGTGACCGCCGGGTTGAGGTGGCAGCCCGAGACGTGCCCCAGGCCGGCCACCAGCGCCGTCAGCGCGAGGCCGAAGGCGGCGACGATGGTGAACAGGTCGTACACCGAGGGGTTCGTGGTGGCCGCGGCGACCGAGGTCGCGCCACCGGCCAGCACGAGCACGAAGGTGCCGACGAGTTCAGCGGCACCGGCGCGGGCGACGTTCTCGCCGGCCTGGCTGCCGAACAGGCCACGGGAGCCGGACGCCACCGCGGGACGCTGGTGCCCGGTCCGGGCGGCGCCCGGCGCGGAGGACGCCCGGGTTACGGCGGGGTTGCGGAAGCGCGGCGTGCGCGGACCACCCGGTCCGGGGTCGGACGTGGTCACAGTCCTTCCACCGCCCCGGTCGTCCCGGTGGGCCGGTTCTCCGGTCCCCCCTGATCGGCGGTGCGGTGCGCTGCGGCGCGGGAACCTCGCGGTTCGGTGACGGGGGCGGGTGCGGGTCCGCGGCGGGATCGGCGCACGGTTACCTCCTGGATGGGGATCTCGTTGGAGAAGGGGAAGGCGGGGATGGACCGGGCACCTCGGTCAGAGGTGCGGATCTGGTCGGGCCGCTGCCCCGGTCGGCCCACGCACGGACCGGCCGGGCGGCGAGGCCGGCGTCCCGGGGAGTTCCCGAGTCCGCCGGCCGGGCCGTCAGCGCTGATCGGTGCCGGTGGTTTCGACCCCTTCGAGTACTACGTCACCGAGCGCTTCGACCTCGGCGACCTCCGTGCGCAGCTCAGTTCGCACGAGTTCTTCCCCGGCGACCGTGACGACGCCGATGCGGACGACCTCCACCGGTTGCACCCGCAGGCTCACCTGGGGCACCTCCTCGTGCAGCACGAGGACCACCTCGGTGGGGCCGGCACCCGGTACCGGTTCGAACCCGGTGGCCGGGTCGGCCGTGGCCTGCACGGCCTCCCGGGTCACCACCAGCTCCTCCACCCGCACCGGCACCTCGATCGTGCGGGTCGTGTGCACGATCCGCTTGGCCACCCGGACCCGCTCGACCGGTACCCGGACCGTGCCCGTGCTCAGCACCTCCGCCGACAAGACCACCTCCGCCGCACGGTCAGCCGCACGGCCAGAGGCGACTTGGTCGATCATCGGGTCGGTGGTCGGGCCGGTGGGCTGCTGGCTCACCGGCTCAGGAGCGGTCGGTACCGCGGGTGCCGCGCTCGCCGTGGGTGATGCCCTGGTCGGCGTCGAGGTCGATGTGCTCCTCGCGCACCTCGGCCTGCACGGTCTCCTCACCCTGGACGGTCTCGGTGTCCAGGCGCACCCGCTCGACCGGGACGGTCTCCTTGGCCGCCACGGCCCGCTCCTCGGTCAGGACGACCTCGTGCTCCTCCTCGGTCAGGTCCCCACCGGACAGCGCCGCACCGCGGTTGGCCTCGGTGATCGGCTCGCGGGTGACGCGGACCTCCTCGTGGGAGACCGGGACGGTGCGGGTGACGTTCTCGCTGGTGATGTACTTGCGCAGCCGCGCCCGGCCGGCCTCGCGGGTCTCGGTGCCCACGCGCAGCTCCTCGCGCGAGCGGGTCATCGCGTCGTCGGTGTTGGGCCCGGAGGTGTCGTGCCCGGCGCCGCGGGTGGTGTCGTAGTCCGCGTTCGTCGCCTCGTGGTCCGCGCCGCGGGTGGTGTCGTACTCCGCGTCCGTGCCCACACCCGTGCCGACACCCGTGGTGCCGGTCGTGGTGCCGGTGGTGCCGGTCGTGGTGGTGCTGGTCTGGTCGTAGCTGGAGTAGCCGCTGACGCCGTAGTAGCGGTACAGCTCGGCCTCGTCGCTCTCGCTGAGCTCGTGGCCGGGGTCGTGGTGGGGGGCGTCCTTGACCTTGGCCTTGGTGAAGGGGACGGTCAGGGTGTCGCCGCTGTGGCTGGCTTCGGCCAGCGGGATGAGCGAGAGGTTGCTGCCGAACAGCCCGGTCTTGACCGAGACCCACTCCGGCTGGCCGGAGTCGTTGTCCAGGTAGACGTCCTCGACCTTGCCGATCTTGTCGCCGTCGTTGCCGGTCACGGTCGCGCCGAAGAGGTTGTCGGGGGTGAAGTGGTGAGCCATGGTGTTCCTTCCGTTCTCCGTCGTCCGGTCGGTCTGTCCCGACCGGTACCTGGTTTCTCGGGGGTTCGCTGCGAGTCGTGGTGATCGGGGCCCTGGTGACGGTGTGCCCGTCCCGGGGACCGCTGGGCCTCGTCGAAGTGGACCGTCAGGTCCGGTGAGGCCGCCGGTCGACGACCGCCGCAGCGGTGATGCCTGTCACAATCCTGTCGCTGTCGGCGACGAGCGCAACTCGGAGGACGAGTTCGTTCCCGCCGGCGTCGGGTACCTGGTTGTTCCGGTGCCCTCTCGTTCCCCGTGAGGCGTGTTGGGCTGCTGCTCAACGGTTCCAGCGACGCATGGAGCGGCGCTGGGTCGCCGCGTGCTCCTCGCGCTGGTCGCGGGAGACGAGCCGCCCGGCGCCCCGCAAACCCCTGGAGAGGGTCGACGGTCCGTTGCGGGCCTCCAACCGACGGCCTGCGGCGCCCAGGACCTTCGCGGCGACCGGGACGGCGAGGGAGGCGATGAGCCAGCGGCGCAGTCCGCCGGAGAGCAGGACCCACATGGTGAGGACTCCAGTCGATCTGTCGGTGTTCGGGGTTTCAGTGGACGCGGGGGAGCCGGCGCGCCCGTCGTGCCACGGACAGGTGGACCCGGGCGCGGGCGTCGTCACGATCCAGCACCTGGTGCAGATCGGCGCTGACGGCGTCCGTGGCGGCGACCACCGCGGTCAGGTCGGCGGTCGGCTCGACGAGGGCCTTCAGCTCGACGACGAGTTGCCCGCGGTCGCGCAGCACCCGGCTGCCGGCCGAGCGCACGCCGGGGAACTCCTCGAGGACCTCGGCCGCGGCCGTGGCCGCGCCGGCCGGTTCGAGCAGCAGGCGCCCGTGCTTGTCGGAGCCGGGCAGGACCAGCGTGCCGACGCCGCGGCGGGGCAGGTGCGCCAGCAGCCACCACAGCCCCAGCAGGACGAGGACGGCACCGGTGACACCGGCGGCCCACGGCCACCAGGTCGCGGCGAACGTGTCGGTGGCGGTCTTCAACTGCAACTGCCGCGGCGCGGCCGACCACACCCGCACGAGCCACCCACCGCCCCAGGCCGCGGTCGCGGCCCCGGCGACGAGCAGGACGACCCCGGCCAGCAGGGCCAGGAGCCGGTCGAGTCCGAGGACGGCGCGGCCCATCAGTTCTCCTGCCTCTCGTGCCGGGACGTGCTGTGGGGAGTGCGGACGTGGACCGACACCCGCAACGGCGAGCGCAGCGCGGACAGCCGCTCGCCGACCTCGCTCGTGACCGCTTCGCGGATGCCGTCACCGGCCGTGGCGCGCACCGTGACGTCGACCTTGCGGCGGGTGGCGGCCGAGGAGGCCTCCAGCACGCCGGAGACGTCGCGGGCCGCTGCCGAGGCCAGGCGGGCGACGTCGCGGGTGTGCAGGAAGACCCCCGTCCGCGAGACCAGGGGCAGCGTCTTGCGGGAACGCGGGCGCAGGGCCGTGACCATCAACCACAGGCCGATGAGGGCGACCACGACGCCGACGGGGATCAACCACGCGGCCGGGGCAAAACCCCGCAGGTTCTCGGCGACGGTGGGCAGCCACGGCGATCCGGTGACGGCACCGGCGGCGACGAGGGCTTCGCGCAGCAGGACGACGCCGGCCGCGGTCAGCAGCAGCGCCAGGACGGGACCGACCACGCCGATCGGCCCGCTGCCGCTCTTCTGGCCGGCAGCGCGCATGGGTTCACCCGACGGGGCACCGGCGGGGTCGTCGGTCGACGTGCTGAGCTGGTGGCTCACTGCACCCGCCTCCTTCCTGCGGTCGTCGGGCGGACCACCTTGGTGACGTGGACCTCGACGGAGTCGACCTCCAGGTCGGCCAGGGTCCGCAACCGGTCGGCGACGTGGTCGCGCACCGCGGCGGCGACGCGGGCGGCCGGTTGCGGCCACAGCGTCGTGAGGTGGACCTCGGCCCGCACCCGGCGTCCGGCGACCTGGCAGTCGACGCGGGGGTTGGACCGGCCGAGCGCGTTGCCCACGCGGCTCGTGTCGTCGTGCGGCCCCGCCACGCCGGGGACCTCGCCGGCGGCGGCTTGCACGATCCGCTCGACGGCCCGGTCCTTCAGTTCCAGCGTCCCGCGCGAACCCATCTCGTCGCGCTGGGGGTCCGACGGCGTCGCGGCGGGCGAGAACTCCCTGTCCGCTCCGCCGCCCGTGGTCCCCGCCGGGCGGTGGGGTGAGGTGCGCGTGGCGCCGGCGGTGCTCGTGTCAGCCACGGCCACGGCCGGGCAGCACGGCGGACAGGTCGATCTTGCCCTCCAGGTGCGCGCCGACGACGTAGCCGACGCCAGCGAACAGCAGGGCCAGGACGAACCAGCCGAAACCGCCCTGGATGAAGATGAGGGCCAGGAGCAGACCGGCGAAGACTCCGACGATCGAGGGTGACACAGTTCCTCCAGCGGGGAGGCCCGTGAGGGCCGGGGAAGGGGAAGGGGCCGGCGTCCGGGGGCGCTGACGCCCCCGCCGGTTCATGCCGGCGGTGCCGGCGCGGTCTGGGCCGTCGGGGTGGTGAGGTCCTCGACGAAGACGTCCACCGGCGCGGTGACGACGGGGGCGACGGCCGCGCGGATCCGCTGGGCCGTCGTGGCGATGTCGACGCCGAAGCGCAGCACGACGTGCACCTCCAGGCGCTGCCCGTCCAGCCGCAGCCCCTGCACCCGCCGTCCGGGCAGGTAGGTGGCGACCTCGCCGAACCGGCCGGGGTGCAGGCCTTCCACCCCGGGGACCGTCACCACGCGCGCCGCGACCTCGTCGGCGACGTCACCGATGTCCGCAACGCCGGCGGTGCGAGCACCGGAGGGGTTTCCGGTCGGTGTCCGCGCGGGGCCCTGCTCGTCGGTCAGCTGGCTCACTGCAGGCGGGCGGTGCGCTGTTCGGCTTCCTCGTCGGCGTCGTCCTGGGGCAGGTGGATGTCGTTGACGTCGATGTTGACCTCCGTCACCTGCAGACCGGTCATGCGCTCGACGGAGGAGATGATGTTGCGCCGGACGCTGGCGGCCAGGTCGGAGATGGCCACGCCGTACTCGGCGATGAGGTCGACGTCGATCGCGGTCTGGGTCTCCCCGACCTCCACCGAGACGCCCTGGGAGTGGTTGACGCGCCCGCCGGGGATCCGCTCGCGCAGGGCGCCGACCGCGCGGGAGGCGCCGCCGCCGAGGGCGTACACGCCCGAGACGTCCTTGGCGGCGATGCCGGCGATCTTCGAGACCACGGTGTCGGCGATGGTGGTGCTGCCCTGGGGGGTGGACAGGGTGCTGGGCTTGCCCGACACCCCGGCGCCGGCGGGGTTCGACTGGGTGCGGGTGGTCTGGTCGGTCATGGTCGCTCCTTGTTGAACGAAGTGGTCCGGACGGCTCGACGGTGTCCGTTTACACCGTTAAGCGCTGGTCCCCATGAAGCCAGTGCCGACCACGGCCCGCAACCGGAAGTCGGGGTCTCCACCACTTTTCTTCCCCGACCCGCGCCTGGGTGGCTGTTGCCCCTCGCGCTCCCGGTTCCGGGAGACCGACTGCGCCCGGTCCGGCCGGATCCGGTGGAGCCGCCTCAGGTGCCTGCGAGGTCCTCGTGGGCGCCGTGGTCCTCGGGGTCGTCGAGGAGGTCAACGACCTGGTCCACCTGGGTGAGGTCGAGCACGAAGCGGACCTGACGGCCGGCGCCGGCCACGACGACGCGGCGCGGAGCCAGCCGCAGGGCGAGCCGGGCCAGGAAGGCGACCCCGGTGGAGTCCATGAAGGGCACCTGGTGGACGTCGACGACGACGGCGGTCTCGGCGGTGCCGGTGGTGCCGGCGAGGTCGACGGCGTCCTCGATCGCGGCACGCAGCTCGTGCTCGACGGCCGTGTCGACGTCACCGTGCAAGCGCACCGTGATCCGTCCGGCGTCGACCTGGACCTGCACGGGAGCCTGCTCGTCGCGCTCGGCTCGGCCGTTGCCGGCTCCGGCCGGGAGGTCGGCGGACCGGCTCACGGTGCCGTCGCGGTCGACGCGTCTGCTGGCTCCACCGGTGTTCACCGTTCGACGGGCGGCAGCAGGCTGTGGTCGCCCGGCTCGGCGTGGGTGCGCGGTGTGGTGCCCGTGGCCGGGTCGACGTCGGTGTCCCCGGCCGGGGACAGGCCGTAGTGGCGGTACAGGTCGACCTCCGCGGCGCCGTCGAGGTGGTCGTTGCCGTCCGCCACCTGCGGAGCCGTGCGGACCTGCCCGGTGGTGACGTCCAGGTGCAGGCGACCTCGGGAGTAGGCCGCGCTGGCCAGGGGGACGAAGCGTTCCCCGGCCGGCGGGAGGGCGCCGTCGGCTTCGGACGGGTCCAGCGCCAGGGCGACGGTGACCCACTCCGGGCGGCCGGTGTGGTCGTCGTAGTAGATGCCGGTGACCGGACCGACCTGCGTGCCGTCGCGGTCGACGGCGACCGAGCGTGCCACCAGGAACGCCTGGTCCTCACTGATCGGCATGACTCTCCTCGCTGGTGGCGGGACGACTGCTGCTCGCGCCGAGTCTGACGGCACGGCGGGTGCTTCGCCCCCGCTCGCCACCACGGTTCAGGTGCACCGGGGATACAGCGTAAACCACAAGAGCCGGTGCGTCGACGTTCAACCAGGTCCGCTCCGGTCGCCGGTCCCGGTGCCGACGGTCGGCTCACCCCGAGCCAGCGGGTGCTCGCTGTCGGACCGGACCGGACTGGACCGGACCGGTTCGGACCGGTCCGGACCAGCGTGGTCGGGGTGGGTGGGTGGCCCACGTCCGCTTCTGGGAGGATTGCCTCAGGCAGGTACGTGTGGCCGTGCCGACCGCCTGACCGCGTGGTCCCCTCGACGGAGCAGGTGGTCGCAGGTGGTCCCGGTGGTCGGGGCGCGGGCAGCGTCCAGGGAGGGAGCGGGGTGTCGGGATCGTCGAAACGGCCCAAGCGCTCGACGCCGTCCCCTGCCCGGGCCGATGCGGTCACGCGCACCGGTCAGGCCGCCACCGGTGGTGCCACGCGTCGCCGGCCGGGACTGAGCCGCAGCGCGGTGCTGGAAGCGGCCATCGACCACGTCGACCGCTTCGGCATCGCTGAGCTGTCGATGCGCAAGCTGGGTGCCTCGCTGCACGTGGAGGGCATGGCGCTGTACCGCTACGTGCACAGTCGCGACGAACTGCTCGACGCCATGGTCGACCGGCTGCTGGACCAGCTGTACGCCGACCCCGACGTGCTGCTCAGCCCCGACGACGACTGGCAGACGTTCCTGCGCCGCGTGGCCGCCGGCGTGCGTCGCCTGGCCCACGACCACCCGCAGATCTTCCCCCTCATCGCCACCCGTCACCGCGCCGCCCCGTGGATCCGCCCACCGCTGCGCAGCCTGCGCTGGATCGAGGGCTTCCTGTCGGCGCTGCTGTCGCGCGGTTTCAGCGAGGACGCCGCCGTGTACGCCTACCGCGCCTTCGGCAGCTTCCTGATCGGCCACCTGCTGCTGGAGGTCTCCGCCGAGGGCGCCGACCCGGTGGCGCAGGCGGTCGACCCCGCGAGCAGCCGCGCACCCGGTGCTGTCGCGTCCACCGGCGAGGACACCCCGCGAGGAGCCGCCGACACCGCGTCCCTCGAGCTCGGCGCCTTCCCGACGCTGACCCGCCTGGCCGACAGGTTGGCGGTGCAGGACCTCAGCGAGGAGTTCGAGCACTCCCTGGGCAACCTGCTGGAGCGGTTGGACGAGGCGCGTCGACGCCTGGCCTGACGCCGTGGGACGAGCCGGGGAGCACCGGCCGGGACCGGTCGACACGGTCCAGCGTCCGCGGCGGTGTTCGAGTTCCCGGGACGGCACGCGCGGTCGGGGAAGGGCACCGGTTCTGTGCGGGAGTTGTGCGTCGGGGAAGGAACGTTCTTCGGCGTGAACCACGCAGCGTGTGCAATCGCTGCGCGTCCGTGTTCGGTCCCTTTCTCGACGAGCGGGAAACCTTCCCGGTGCTAGCGTTTGAAACACCTGTTCCACTGAAGCCAAGGAAGGTGTTCAGATGATCGTCCTCGGTGTCATCCTGCTGATCCTGGGGTTGCTGGTCCCCTCGGTGCACGTCTTGCTGTGGGTGGGCGTCGCGCTCATCGTGGTGGGCCTGGTGCTCAACCTCGTGCCGATCGGCGGCAGCAGGCGCCGCGTCTTCTGACGGCGGCGCACGGACGACGTGCCACGCACCGTGGCGTGGCACGTCGTGCCGTCCCCCGAGCACCAGGTTCCACGCCCACCCCTCTGCTGCGTGACTCCCGCGACGACGCGGAGCGGAGCTGAGCGCGTTCCCCACGCGCCGCGACGACATGGGCCGACGCTCACCAGCTGAACCCCGCTCGTGTTCCGCGCCGGGGGAGGAACCCCGGGCGGCACGGACGTCGCAGCGCGCCGAGCGCGTCCCCTCGGGTCTCAGCGACCGGTGGCGTCCGCCCACGTGTCGTCCTCGGTGATGAGGGCGAAGGAGGGGTTGCTCAGGTGCGAGGCGGCGATGACGATGCGTTCCTCCTTCGCCTGTTCGAGGATCCGGCGGCGGGCGCTGCCGGCCGTGTCGCGGTCGACGTCGGTCGTGAAGTGGATGTCCTCGTCGTTCAACTGGGCGGGCAGTTCGATGAGGTCGCCGACGAACCACAGCCGCTCACCCTGCGAGGTGAGCGTCACGGTGACGTGGCCGGGGGTGTGGCCGGGTGCGTGGACGGCCGTGACACCGGGGAGCAGTTCGCTCTCGCCGGCGGGGTACGTCTGCAGGACGCCCGCCTCCTGAGCGGTTTCCATGACGATCCGGGCGGGGTCGTCCGCCGGCGCTCCCTCGACGAGCAGTGCCCAGTCCTCGGCGCCGTAGTACACGGTGGCGTTGGGGAAGAACGGCTGCCCGTCCTTGACGAGCCAGCCGATGTGGTCCAGGTGCAGGTGGGTGGTGAAGACCTTGGTGATGTCCTCGGGCTGGACCCCCTCCGCGGCGAGGGCGGCGGGGAGCGCGCCGGCGCTGGCCAGGAGGGGCGGCGGGTCGGTCAGGCCGTCGGCCGCGGCGAGCTCGGGGGGGAAGGGCATCGACAGCTCCCCGGCTCCGGCGTCCACGAGGAACGTCTCGTCCGGACCCTGCACCAGGTGGGCCCCCAGCCGGATCTCGTGGGTGCCGGTGGCGTCGAGGACGTCGGGGTACCGGGAGAAGTCGGCTCCGGGGTAGGCCGACGGCGGCAGGTGGGAGGCGCCGTCGGTCAGGACGGTGACGGTGAACTCCCCGATGGTGATCTTGTCGGCCATGAGTGCGCTCCGAGTGGGTCGGTGACTGACTTCGTGTCAGCCTGTGACAAGTTGTCGGGACGTGACTGTACACGGTGAGGAGGGCGAGGGACAGAACCCCGGTGGTGGCCAGTTGCTGTCAGGCCGTGACACACGGGTAGTGGGTGACGTGAACGGTACGATCCGGTCATGACGCACCCGACGGACCTCCCGGCTGCTCCCAAGGGCGTGCGCGAGAGGACCCGGGACGCCATCCGCAGCGAGTTGTCGGCCGCCGCCATGCACCTGTTCCAGGAGGAGGGGTACGCCGGCACCACGGTGGAGGCGATCGCCGCGTCCGTCGGGGTCTCGGGGCGGACCTTCTTCAGGTACTTCGCGTCCAAGGAGGACGCGGTCCTGCAGCCGGTCGAGGACCTGGGGCGGCACGCCGCGGCCCGGCTGCTGGACAGGCCGGCTCGTGAAACACCCCTGCAGGCCCTGCGCGCGGCGATGGACGTGGCCGTCGAGGCGGTCCTGCGGGACGTGCCGTTGATGCGGACGGTCATGCAGCTCAACGTCGAGAACCCCGAGCTGCGTCGTCGGCACCTGCAGAAGACGGACGAGTGGATCGACGACCTGGCGGGCGCCCTGGCGTCCCGGCAGGGCCTGACGCCCACCGATCCCTCCGTGCGGCTGCCGTGTGCCATCGTGCTGGCCGCCTGGGAGCTGGCGCTGCGCCGTTGCGCCGAGCAGGACGACTTCGAGGTGGTCGCTGAAGCCCTCGACGCGGCGCTGGCGGAGGCCAAGCAGTTCCTGCGGAGGTGACCGTCACGTCGTGCGCGGGCGGACCGGGAGGTCAGGCGGCGACGTCGAGCGTGAAACCCTCCCGGCGCAGGCGGTCCACGAGCGGTGCCCCGATGCCCGTGGCGGGGGTCAGGACGCCGGCGCGGGCGGGGAGGCGGTCGCCGTCGAGGGCCAGCGCCAGAGCGCTCTGGCCGAGCATGACCGCGGTCGCGGCGTAGCCGGGGTCGCCCTGGGCGGCGACGGTCACCGTGGCGCGGCGCCCGGACTCCGTGCGCGCGTCCAGGCGCAGCCGGAAGTGCCCCGTGCGGCGGGTGCGCTCGCTCGGTCCCGCGCCGGGGGCGGGCAGCAGGCGGTCGAGCAGTGGCCGCAGGGGCTGGACGGCCAGCAGGCCCGTGAGCCCGGCCAGCACCGCCGTGACGGCGCTCGCCCGCAGAGCCGCGGTGCGCCCGGAGAACGCCACGACCTCCGCGTAGCGCAGCCGCGGCCCGTACGCGTGGTCCAGCAGGGCGTTGCTGCGCCGCACCACCCGGGTGTTGCAGGAGCTCATGACGAAGGGCGCGACCCAGTCACCGGTCGCGGCGCGCCGGTGCGGGCCGAACGCGTCGGGCTGGGGGCCCAGGTCGGGTTCGCCCGCTCGGTCCGGGCTCAGGGCGTACGGGTCGGCGACCAGCCGCCGTGCCCGCGGGTCACGGCGCGCGGTGTCCAGCTGCAGGCGCAGGGAGTCGACCGTGCCGCCGCTGAGCCCGCCGCGCGCCGACAGGACCTCCAGCGTGGCGCTCGCGAGGGGCCCGGCGCCCTGCGCCCGGGCCCACTCGTGCGCGAGCAGCACGGCCAGGTCCGAGGGCACCGAGTCGAAGCCGCAGGAGTGCACGATCCGCGCCCCGCTCGCGCGGGCCGCCTCGTCGGCGGTGTCGATGCTGGCGCGCGCGAAGAGCACCTCACCGGTCAGGTCGGCGTAGTGGGTGCCGGCGCGGGCGCACGCCTGCACGAGCGGGAGGCCGTGGCGCAGGTAGGGACCGACGGTGGAGACCACGACGTGCGTCGACTCCGCGAGCGTGCGCAGCGACGCCTCGTCGGACGCGTCGGCCACCACGAGCGGCCAGTGCGCGGCGGCGGGTCCCAGGTCTCGGGCCAGGGCCGTCAGCTTCTCGCGCGAGCGGCCGGCCAGGGCGATCCGCGTCCCCGCCGGGGCGTGCGCGGCCAGGTGGGCCGCGGTCAGCCGCCCGACGAAGCCGGAGGCGCCGAACAGCACGATGTCCAGGTCGCGAGCCACGCCGTCACGCTAACCCGCCGGTCCCGGCTCCACGCGCGGTGGCCGCGCTCGTCCGCGCCCGAGCGGCGTGCCGACGCCGCCGTGCTGTTCGACCGGGCAATTTCGTTAACGGTGTGTTACGTCTCGCTTTCCAGCTGTGAACTGTCTTATGGTGGCCACCGCTCGCCAGGACCGCCGGTGCACCCGTCCGGCGCTGCCGGGCCCAAACACCAGGAGCAGGTTCCGTGAGAAGAACGTTGTGCGCCGCTCTGGGAGCGGCGCTCGTCGTGGCCGTCCCGGCCGCCGCCGCGGCACCCGCCGCGGCAACCACCTCCACCACCACCGCCTTCGCCGCGGACCGAGCCGCCGCTGAACGCCCGCAGGGCAGCGGACGCGAGGACGACCGCTCCAACCCGCTGAGCGACAAGCAGCGCGCGCTGCGCGCCGCCGGGCTGGAGAAGGTCCTCTCCGGCGAAGCCACCCCCCGGGGCGACAACAAGGTCGTCCGGGTCGCCAAGGGCCAGTACGTCGAACTCGCCCGCGAGGACACCGACCAGATCTTCACCGTCCTCGGTGAGTTCTCCGACCTCAAGCACAACAGCATCCCCGCGCCGGACCGGGCGGTGGACAACACCACCATCTGGACGAAGGACTTCTCCCAGCCGTACTACCAGGACCTGCTGTTCTCGCAGGCCGACGGCGACGTCTCGATGGCCAACTTCTACGACGAGGTCTCCTCCGGGCGGTACACCGTCGAGGGCACCGTCACGGACTGGGTGCAGGTGCCCGGCGCCGGCGCCTCCTACGGCGACAACGCCCTCGGCGACGCGGCCGCCTGGAAGTTCGTCAACGACGCCCTGAACGGCTGGTACGCCCAGCAGACGGCGGCCGGCAAGACCGCCGCGCAGATCGACCAGGAACTCTCCCGCTTCGACCAGTGGGACCGCTACGACTTCGACCGCGACGGGAACTTCGACGAGCCCGACGGGTACATCGACCACTTCCAGGCCGTGCACGCCGGCGAGGGCGAGGAGGTCGGTGGCGGACGCCTGGGCCAGGCCGCGATCTGGTCGCACCGCTGGTACAACCAGACCACCCGCCAGGGCGCCGGCGGCCCCACCGTGGGCGGCACCACCGTCGCGCTGGGCGGTACGCGCATCGGGCAGTCGAAGTACTGGGTCGGCGACTACACCGTGGAGCCGGAGAACGGTGGCGTGGGTGTCTTCTCCCACGAGTTCGGCCACGACCTGGGCCTGCCGGACCTGTACGACACCTCCGGGAACTCCGGTGGCGCGGAGAACTCCACCGGCTACTGGTCGCTGATGTCGTCGGGTTCCTACGGCAGCAGCGGCCGTCCCGAGGACGGCATCGGCACCGAGCCCATGCACATGGGCGCCTGGGAGAAGCTGCAGCTGGGCTGGCTTGACTACGAGGCGGTCGCCGCCGGCGCCACGGCGAACACCAAGCTCGGTCCCGCCGAGGCCACCACCAAGCAGGCGCAGGCGCTCGTGGTGAACCTGCCCGACAAGGAGGTCACCACCGAGATCGGCAAGCCGTTCGAGGGCTCCGACTTCTGGTACTCCGGAGCCGGTGACGACCTCGACAACACCATGCTCACGCCGCGACCGGCCGGGGCGAGCACCCTCAGCGCCAAGGTCAGGTACCAGATCGAGCAGGACTGGGACTACGCCTACGTCGTCTACTCCACCGACGGCGGCAGGACGTTCACCCCGGTGCCCACCAACCGCTCCACCACGAGCGACCCCAACGGCCAGAACTTCGGCCAGGGCATCACCGGCAGCACCGGAGGCCAGTGGGTGGACCTGACCGCCTCCCTGGCGACCGTGCCCGCCGGCGCGCTGGTCGGTTTCCGCTACTGGACCGACGGCGCGGCCACCGAGCCGGGCCTGCAGGTGGACGCGGTCTCCCTCGGCGCGAACCCGGTGACGAACTGGACGCTCGACGGTTTCACCACCACCACCGGCACCACGACGGAGTCCTTCTTCAACGCCTACCTCGCCGAGTACCGCCAGTACCGCGGCTACGACGCCAGCCTGGCCACCGGGCCCTACAACTTCGGAGACCCGGCCCGCCCCGACTGGGCCGAGCGCTACCCCTACCAGGACGGCCTGCTCATCACGTACTGGAACTCCCAGTACGCCGACAACAACGTCGGCGCCCACCCCGGCGGCGGTCTGGTCCTGCCGGTCGACGCCCACCCGGCGCTGACCTACGAACCGACCGACGACGAGGGCACCGACCGCGGCAACGGTGAGAGCTGGCGCCCGCGCGTGCAGTCCTACGACTCCACCTTCGGGCGCGAGCGCACGGACACGATCACCCTGCACGACCCCGACACCGGCAAGGCCGGCACCTACGGCGGCTTGCCGGCGGTGCCGACCTTCGACGACACGAAGGACTGGTACGTCGCGGCCGGCGAGCAGCCGGACGCCAACGGCTGGTCCGGGGTGGACGTCCCGAAGACCGGCACGAAGATCACCGTGGTCAGCACCAGCGCCCGCGACTCCTTCATGCAGGTCCGCGTGAGCTGACGCTCCGTCCCGCACCGCGAAGGCCCACCGGCGAGCGCGCCGGTGGGCCTTCGCCGCGTGCGGGCCGGTGGTGCGGTCAACGGTCGGCCGGGGACGTCCCCGCCGGACCCTCCTCGTGCGCTGCCGGCCGGGTCGTGCCGGCGGGGCGGACCAGCCCGCTCTCGTAGGCCGCCACCACCGCCTGGGACCGGCTGGCCAGGCCCAGCTTGGTCAGGACCCGGGACACGTGTGTCTTGACCGTCGCGTCGCCCACGCCCAGCCGCTCGGCGATCTCACCGTTGGCCAGCCCGCCCGCCAGCAGTTCGAGGACGTCCAGCTCGCGCGGCGTCAGGTCGTGCAGCCCGCCCACCGGTACGGCCGGTGAACTCGGGGGCGGGGACAGCGACTCGACCAGTCGCCGGGTCACCGACGGCGCCAGCAGGGAAACCCCCTCGGCCACCGTGCGCAACGCCGCCACGAGCTGGGACTCGGGGGCGTCCTTGAGCAGGAACCCTCCCGCCCCGGCGCGCAACGCCGCGTACACGTGCTCGTCCTGGTCGAACGTCGTCACCACCAGCACGGCCGGCGCCGGGTCCAGCCGGACGATGCGGCGCGTGGCCTCGATCCCGTCCATCCGCGGCATCCGCACGTCCATGAGGACGACGTCGGGGCGCAGGGCCCGGGCCGCGGTGACCGCCTCGACACCGTCGCCGGCCTCACCGACGATCTCCACCCCCGGCTCCGAACCCAGGATCATGCGGAAACCCGCCCGCACCAGCCGCTCGTCGTCCACGACGAGGACGCGCAGGTTCACGTCGCCGCCCGCCCCGCGTCGTCGGGCAGGGGGCGAGCGACCCGCCCGGGGGCCGGCACCGGCAAGGAGGCGTGCAGCCGGTGCCCACCGCCGGGCAGCGGGCCGACGTCCAGCCGGCCGCCGAACAGGTCGACGCGCTCGCGGACGCCCGGCAGGCCGGTACCCCCCTTCCAGGCACGCCCCGCCCCCGTGTCGCCCTCCCCGGCAGGGGCGACGGCGCCGGTGGGGCGGTCGGTGAGGACCTGCAGCACGACGGCGGACCCGGAGGAACGCGCCTCGAGCCGCACCTCGACCTGCACGGCGCTGCCGGGCGCGTGGCGCAGCGCGTTGGTCAGCGCCTCCTGCACGATCCGGTAGCAGGTGACGGCCAGCGCGGTCGGCAGGTCCGGCAACGGGGTGGGCAGGCGCAACGCGACGGGCGTTCCCGCGGCCCGCACCGTCTCGGCCAGCGCGCCCAGCTCCTCCAGACCGGGCTGCGGCGCCGCGGCGCCGGTGGGCAGGCGCAGCAGACCCGTCAACAGCCGCATCTCGTGGATCGAGCGCATCGCGGCGCGTTCCACCTCGTCCAGCGCGTTCCCGGCCAGGACGGGATCGGCCGTCAGGACCCGGCGCGCGCCGCGCGCCTGCAGCACCACCACGCTCAGCCCGTGGCCCACGGCGTCGTGCAGCTCCCGGGCGATGCGCGCGCGCTCGGTGGCCAGCGCCCGCTCCGACTCCTCCCGCGCCTCGTGCTCGGCCGCGGCGCGTTCCTCGGCCCGTCCGCGCTGGCTGGTGTGACGGCGCCACACGGCGCCGACCACGGCCAGGGCCGAGCCGAAGACGACGCCGGAGACGGTGCCGCCGACGCCGTACTCGGCGTTCGTCGCCCCCTGCACGGCGATCAGCGCGACGACGCACACGCAGCCGGCCCAGGCCCTGGCCGGGGTCGGCGCCCACCGCGCAGCGGCCAGGGGCCCCAGGCCGAGGACGGTGAGCGGCACCGCGAAGGTGTTGGTCACCGGGAACAGCAGCGGCTCGACCGCCCACACCGCCGCGGCGGCCACCGGGGCCAGGGAGGGAGCGCGGCGCTGGGCCACCAGCGGCAGCGTCACCCCGAGCAGGAACAGCGAGTGCGCCGGCGAGACCGGAGCCGACTCCGTGCTGTACGGGAGGTGCAGCTCGACCTGCGCCACGGCGGTGAGCAGCAGGGGCAGCGCGACGTCCCACCGCCGCAGCACCTGCCACCTGGACATGACCAGCACGGTAGGCCGCCGCCGCTGCGACGTCATCCACCTGGCGGCGTCCGCCGTGAGGGGGAGGTGCACCCGCCCCTCCACCCCGCGGGGGACGCGGCTCCGCAGCACGCCTGACGCCCGGGGGCACCGCCGGTTCCTACCGTCCAGTCCCACGCCTCCCGCCCGGGGGGCGACGACCTCAGGAGGAGCCGTGTCCCTGCCCGTCGATCGTCCACTCGTCCGCACCCGGCTCGCCGGGGTCTGCCTCGTGGTGGGGGCGGTGCTGCTCGCGGCCACCGGCGCCCTGGACCCCTCCATGCCCGGCGACAGCTCCGGGGACCTGCTGACCTACGCCGTGGCCGAGCAGGGCCGCTGGACCGCGTGGTCGCTCACGCTGGCGGCGGCCGGTCTGGTGCTCCTGCCGGCGGTCAGCGCGCTGGGCCGGGCGGTGCGCGGGCGCGGGTCCGCGCTGAGCGTCACCGGTGCCTGCCTCGCGGGCGCCGGGATGGTGGGGATGGTCCTGGTGGGCACGTCGGAGGCCGACGTGCCCGTCCTGGCCGGTTCCCAGCTCCCCGTGCCGGCGGAGGTGGTGAGCGTCGCCGAACGCATGGCCGGCGGACCCGGGCTGGGGATCGCCTTCCTGCTCATGCTGCCCGGGTACTACCTCGGCGTGCCGGTCCTGCTGTGGGGCCTGCGGCGGGCGCGGCTGCTGGCGACCTGGGTGCCGCTGGTCGGCACGGCGGGCGTGATCGGCTCCTGGTTCGCCACCGAGGCCGGCGACGTCTGGGAACTGCTGTTCCGCTGCGTCGTGGCGCTGGCGCTGACCGCCACGAGCCCGGTCCTGCTCAGGGGTGCTGCGCCGCAGCCGGCGCCACGGTCGGTCCTGGCCCGGAACGTCACGGCGTGAGCCGAGGTGCGCGGCCGGACCCGGCGGCAGTGAGCGGTCCGCACGCCGACGATCCTCACCACCGTCCCCGACCGCCTCGCCCTCGAGACAGCGCGGGACGCGGAGTTCCCGCAGCGACCCCGTGCCGCCCTGATCGGGGCGGCGCACCCACCACCGGGGTGGGAGGACGTGCCGTGCCCCGGCTGACCGGAGTGGACGTCCGTGGGGAGGAACCGTGAGTTCCCCACTGGCGCTGACCGGTGCCGGCGCCCTTCGCACTCGGTGGGGCGACGGTCAGCCTGGTCGGGACGGCCCAGCACAGCCACGACTGGGACGACCGCTGGTTCGTCCGGCACCTGATCCGCCTCGTCGCAGGAGCCGTGGCCGCCACGGTGGCGTTCCCCGTCCTGCAGACGGTGCTCCCCACCGCCGGTGCGACGTCCGAGAACACCACCACGGACACGGACACGGACCACGGCGCGGAACCGGGCACCGTGCCCCCGATCGGGCCCTCGACCCCGGCCGAGACCGGTTTCCACGGCGGGACCGCCTTCGTGGTGGGCTTCATCGACGAGGTGTTCCTCGACCTGGTGGCGGAGGTGACGAAGGTGCTGCTCGCCAGCGGTGGCCCGAGCGAGGTGCAGCCGTTCTCCTCCTCGCTCAGCGAGGAGTCCCTCGACTTCGGCGACGTCCCGTGCGGCCAGAGCTCCAGCAAGCTGGTCGTGGTCACCCTCGCCGGAACCGGGACGAGTGCGCCGAGGCAGGGCTGAGTCCAGGTGCAGGGCGAGCACCAGAGCGACTTCACCGTGAAGGAGCTCACGACGTCCGCCACGGGAGTGGAGGTCGAGGTGACGCTCCCCCCGAGGACCGTGGGCCGGGAGCCGGAGGCCGGCCTCGTGGTGGGGGTCCTGGACGTGACCCGGGTCCTGCCCCTCGAGGGGCGCTGCACCCAACGAGTCGTCTTGCGGGGAATCGCCGGAGGTACTCGTCGGTGCAGCGCTGCTCAGCGCGGACGGTCACCTCCCGCTCGCCGGCGGTCGGGCGCGACAGACACGACGGAAGAACGCTCGTGGTGGTGCGGTTACCCTGGCGGGAACCGCAACGGTCGCGCCCGTCCCCGGGCGCCCGCCGCACGCGCTGGAGTGGAGGACGGATGGTTTCGACGGCACCGGTCGGCGGCTGGGTCGCCTCAGCGCGGTACGGCGATTCGATCGCGCCGGGAGGGCTGGCCTTCGTCGAGGACCTGCTCAACACCGCCTCAGCCGGACGTCCCCGCCTGCCCGACCTGCTGGCCGACCGCGACGACGCCCAGCAGTGGCTCGACGGGGCACTGCGAGCGCTGCGGACCGTCGGCGACGACTCGCTCGGCGACGGCGTGACGTTGTCGGCGCGCGACGTCCGCGACCTGCGGCTCCTGCGCGACGACCTCCGGGCGGGTCTGTTCTCCGGTGGCCGGGGCCCGGACGACGACGGTGACGCGGGCCAGGAGAGCGTCGCCCGCGGAGTGGCCGGTCTCGTCCTGGACCAGCGAGGTCGCGTGCAGGTGCGGGCGCAGGGACAGGGGGCGGACCTGATCCGCTCGTACGTCCTCCTGCAGCTGGCCGTCGCCGAAGTCCAAGGGCAACGCGGCCGGCTGAAGGTCTGCGCGAACGAGGCGTGCCAGTCGGCCTTCTTCGACCTGTCCAAGAACAGCAGCAGGATCTGGCACGACGTCAAGACGTGCGGCAACGCCGCCAACCTGCGGGCCTACCGCCGGCGGCTCAAGGAGGGGGCGTCCGCCGGCGTGGCGCGGTGAGGGCCGCCGGGTGCAGCCGCCCGGCGGCACCGTCGTGCCGCGGCAGTCGCGCGGTGAGCCCGGCCCCACCGGCGGCTCGCACGAGACGGGCTCGACCACCGGAACAACGGTTGCCGAACTTCTCGTAAGAGCCCAACCTCGATCACTCGAGTTCGACGATCCACCGAGCATCGAGGGACGGATTCCCTGGGAGGTCGCTCAGTGACTGGCTGCACCGTTCCCGGGGGCGCCGTCCTGCGGGCGCCGCTGCGGGTGGCGGGGACGGCACCGTGAACCCGCAGTGGGCGGCCACCTCGAGGTACCTCGACAGCAGCGCGCCGGACGGGTTGGGTTTCGTGTAGGACTTCCTCAACACCGCGTCAGCCGGACGCCCGCTCCAGGAGGACCTGCTCGCCGGCCAGTCCGGCGCACAACGGTGGCTGGACCGGGCCCTGGCCGTCCTGGCGGAACACGGTGCTGCGACGGGCGCCCGGCGCACCGTCCTGTCCGAGCGCGACGTGCGCGACCTGCGGCTGCTGCGTGACGACCTGCGTGAGGGCCTGCGTGCGCGCGGCCCGGCGGTGCCGCGACCGGGAGGCGGGGACGGTTCCCGCAGCGGTGCAGGGGTGGAGGTCCTGGCCCGCGCCGGTGCGACCATCGCGCTGTCCGGCGGGGGGTCGGTGAGCCTGGAACCGCAGGGCAGTGGTGCCGAGCTCGTCCGCTCCTGCCTGCTGGTGCAACTGCTCCTCGCCGCGGCGGGTGGCACCGCCCGGCGTCTGAAGGTCTGCGCGGACGACGGTTGCCCCACCGCGTTCTTCGACCGGTCCAGGAACTGCAGCCGCATCTGGCACGACGTGACGTCGTGCGGGAACGTGGCCAACGTGCGCGCTCACCAGAAGCGCGCCCGGTCCACCACCTCTCGTGCCCAGCCGCGGCCGGGTTCGTCCGCCGACGGGATCCAGGGCGGTCACTGACCGGTGGACGTCGTGCGGTGCGCTGCGCGTCCACGGGCACACCCTCGCGCGGAACTCGACGGCGGGACCGGGAACGTGCAGGCGGGGCGGGGTGCAGCCTCCCGGCGCAACCCGCCCCGCCGCGTTCCACGCCGGCGCCCCGCATCAGAGTTCCAGGGCGACCTTGCCCAGGTGCGCCCCGGTGCCCTGGTAGGAGAAGGCCTCGGCGATCCGGGCCAACGGGAACGCCCGGTCGATCACCGGGTGGATGCGCTGGGTCTCCAGGAACCGCACCAGCTTCTGCTGCGTGCTGCGGCTGCCGACGACGATCCCCTGCAGGCGTGCCTGCTTCATCATCAGGGCGTCGGTGGGAACGAGACCCTCCACGCCGGTGAGGACGCCGACCAGGGAGATCCGGCCGCCGACGGCCACCGCCGTGATCGACTGCGGCAACGTTCCCGGCCCACCGACCTCGACCACCCGTTCGGCTCCGCGACCACCGGTCAGTTCCAGCACCCGCTGACCCCAGTGCGGGGTGTCGCGGTAGTTGATGACGTGGTCCGCTCCCAGGTCCAGCGCCCGCTGCAGCTTCTGCCAGGAGGACGAGGTGACGACGACGGCGGCTCCTGCCGCCTTCGCCAGCTGGAGGGCGAAGGTGGACACCCCTCCGGTGCCGAGGACCACCACCACCTCACCGGGGGCCAGACCCTCCAGGGCGGTGGCCGCGGTGACGCCGGCGACGGTGATGGCGGCGGCTTCGGTGTGCGAGAGGTGCCCGGGAGCGCGCGTGAAGGTGCCGGCGGGGGCCACCACCACTTCGCGCGCGTAGCCGTCCCGGCCGATGCCCGCAGCGCTGCCCAGGCTGTCGATGACGGGCGGGCCGGCCTGCCACTGCGGGAAGAAGACGGCCACGACGTGGTCGCCGACCGCCAGGTCGTGCACGTCGGCGCCCACGGCCTCGACCACACCGGCGCCGTCGGCCATGGGCACGTGGCGGTCCGGAGCGTGCAGCACCCCCGTGACGATGCCGCGGTCGTGGAAGTTCACCGTGCTGGCGCGGATGCGCACCCGCACCTCACCGGGCCCGGGTGTTCCGGGATCGGGCAGGTCGGTGACCACGAGGCGGTCCAGCCCGCCGGGGGCGTGGAGGACGGCACCCTTCACGCGACGCTCCTCGCCGGCGCGGACGGTCCTCACCGGCGCCGCGCCGGTGTCCTCGGCGGTGCTCACGAGTCGGCCTCGGCGCCGAAGGTGAGCAGGACCTTGCCCTGCCGTCCGGCGTGACCGTCACGGCGGGCGTGCTCGACGGCTGCGTCGATCTGCGCGATCGGGTAGGTCGCAGCGACCGGGGCGGACAGGACCCCCTCGTCGGTGAGCCGGGCGATGCGCTGGTAGCGGGCGGCGACCTGGGCGGCGGGCGTGGACTCGCGCCAGTTGTTCAGCCAGAAACCCCGCACGGTGATGTCCCCGAAGGTGAGGTGCTGCGGGGGGATGGCCACCGGCGCACCGTTGACGGCTCCGTAGCTGATCACCGTGGCGCCGTGCTGCAGGAAGGGGGCGGTCCGGGAGACGACGTCACCCCCGAGGGGGGTCAGCAGCAGGGGGATGCGTTCCCCGCCCAGCGTCTGCTCCAGCGTGTCGGTGAAGTCGTCGTCGCTGACGATCGCGACGTCCCCACCCAGGGCCAGCACCTCCTGAGCGGCCTCTCGACGCCGGACGATGTTCACCGTGCGCAGTCCCGCCCGCCTGGCCAGGGCGATGAGGTAGGTCCCGACCGCGGAGTTGGCCGCGGTCTGGGCGACCCAGTCGCCGGCCTCGAGGCCGGCGTGGTCGAGCAGCAGGTCCGCGGTGATGGGGTTGATGCCGAGCATGGCCTGCTGCAGGACGTCACCCTCGCCGTCGATGGTGACCACGTCGTCGGCGTCCACCAGCGTCTGCTCGCGCCAGGTGCCGTGGCGCAAGGTGGGGACGACGAGGACGCGCTCGCCGATGCGGGCCGGGTCGACCCCTGCCCCCACCGCGCTGATGCGACCCACGCCTTCGGCTCCCGCTGCCGCCGGCAGCGGTGGGTGCACCGCGTAGTGACCCTCGATGAGCATGAGGTCGGAGGGGTTGACGGGGGCGGCTTCCACGTCGACGACGACCTGACCGGCCTGCGGGGTGGGGGTTTCGACCTCGACGAGTTCGAGGACGTCAGCGGGGTCGCCGAAGGACGAGATCTGCACAGCCTGCACGGCTGCCTCCTGGACGTAGTGGTGGGATCTGGCGGTGCGCCGGCGGGGTGCCCAGCGTCTCGACGGCCGCGTTCACCGCAGCATGTAAGAGCCGTTCAGTTATAGCACCCAGCAAGCGGATCCGCGTCGACGGTCGCGTCCGCAGAGCGGTGCTCGGGGTCGGTCGACCAGCCCTCCGCTAATCCCTCTGCCGCGACAGTCAAGAGGTTGTCAGGGCGTGAAGCGCCGAGGAGGTCGTACGGGTTTGCTCCCGGCGAACCGATCCATCTGAGTAAGAGGTGAAATAGCTTGACTTGATGCGACGCGGTGGATGACGATGCCGGCGGCGCTGCTCCTCGTGTCGCGCCGTCCACGATCCGTTCCAGGAGGACGACGTGATCGTCATCACCGCTGCCCGTCGTCCGCGCGCCGCTGAGGACCTCGGTGTCGAAGTGCGCTACGCCGACTGCGACGCCCCGGCCTCGCTGGTCCCCGCCTTCGCCGGTGCCCGCGCGGTCCTGCTCGTCTCCGGCACCGAGCCCGGCCGGCGCGTCGAGCAGCACGGGGCGGCCGTCGAGGCCGCGGCGCGCGCCGGTGTCGAGCACCTCGTGCACACCGGCGCCCCACGCGTCGACAGCACGGCCCTGGTGTTCGCGCCCGAACACCCGGCCACGGAGCGGCTGATCGCGGGCAGCGGCATCCCGTTCACCACCCTGCGCAACAACTGGTACCTCGAGAACCACGCACCCACGATCGTGTCGGCGGCGAGCACCGGGCACTTCGTCGGGAACGCCGCCGGCGGCGCGGTGGCCAGCGCGGCCCGCGACGACTGCGCCGAGGCGGCCGCTGTCGTCCTGTCCGGCGCCGGGCACGCGAACCGCGTCCACGAGCTGGCCGGGGACAGTCCCTGGACCTGCCAGCAGCTGGCCGGGACCGTCTCGGCGCAGCTGGGTCGTCCGGTGACGTACGAGGACATCGGCTACGAGGAGCACCGCGCCCAGCTGGAGGTCCACGGCGTGCCACCGGCGGGCATCGACGCGATCGCCGGCGTCGAGCGGAACATCGCCGAAGGCGCCCTGGAACTGTCCGACGTGTCCCTGCGCACGCTCCTCGGCCGGGCGACCACCCCGTTGGCCGACACCGTGCGCGACGTCCTGACCCGTCAGCCCGTCGCCCGGCCCTGAACGGTCGCCCGGCCCCGAACACCTGCGGCCGGGGATCGCCACCCCCGCATCGCCGGTCCCTCCCTGAACCCGGGGTGGGACGCCGGCCGCCCGGTACCACCAGCGGCCGTCCACCGAGTGAGAAGAGAGATCGTGAACCTCGAAGAAGCCTTCCGCCTGACCATCGACATCGTCCCGCCGGTCGAGATCGGCGACACCCCGCTGGGCCGGCGATCCCTGATCGGTGCCTCCGGGGGGACCATCGTCGGTGAGCGCCTCAACGGCACCCTCAACCCCGGCGGTGGTGACTGGATGCTGTCCACGGCCGACGGCTACTCCCGCCCCGACGTCCGCCACACCCTGACCACCCACGACGGCGCGGTCGTCTACTTCCACGGCGGGGGTCTCATCGAGATGAACGAGGCCACCCTGGCCGCGATCGGGGGACAGCGCCCCAGCGACTTCGGCGACGCCTACATCCGCCTCAGCCTGACGCTGGAGAGCGGCGACAGCCGTTACGCCTGGGTCAACGAGTCCCTGTTCGTCGCCGAGGGCCGCCTCCTCGCCGGTCCCAGGATCGAGTACGTCGTCCACCGCCTCGCCTGAGGCGCTCGGCCCTGCGCGCCCGGCTGCTGCGGCGGTCACCGCCCACCTCCCCGGGTCCGGTGCCTCGCCGCGCACCTGCGGCCGGGAGCCGGCGCGCTAGGGCCGTGCTCCCAGACCGGGGCCGGCGACGGTCCGCAACTCCTCCGGATCGACGTCGTGCCCGGCGTCGCACCGCAGCCGGGCGTGCACGCTCGCGCCGCAGCCCTCGTGCTCGGCGGTGAGGGTGGCGTTCTCGCGGCCGACCACCCAGGCGTCCCCCCAGTCCCGCAGGGCCGTGAGGACCGGCACGAGGGCCTGCCCCTTGGGGGTCAGGACGTACTCCGCCCGGGTGCGCGAGCCGGGCTCGCGGTAGGAGCGCCGTCGCAGCAGTCCCGCGGCGACCAGGTCCTTCAGGCGGGCGGCCGCGACCGGCTCGCTCACCGCGGCCCGGCGGGCGAAGTCGTCGAAGCGGGTTGTGCCGAGCGCGGCCTCCCGCAGCAGCAGGAGCGTTGAGCGGTTGCCGACGACGTCCAAGGTGGCCGCGATGGAGCAGGTGGCGTCCAGCCAGCTGTCCCGGTCGTCGATCAGTTCGCCCATGCCCTGAGCATACCCACCTGACTTGTTTTCGGTTGAGCCAGCAGTTACCGTCGACCTGCTGACTTAATTAAACACAAGCCAGAAGGGGACCGCCATGGAACTCGAGGGAGCGACCGCGCTCGTCACCGGAGCCAACCGCGGGCTGGGGCGCCGCCTGAGCGAGGAACTGCTCGCCCGCGGCGCCCGGGTCTACGCCGCCGCGCGTGACCCGCGCAGCATCGACCTGCCCGGCGTGACGCCGTTGGCCCTGGACATCACCGACCCGGCCGCCGTGGCCGCGGCCGTGCAGTCCGCGCCCGACGTTACCGTCCTGGTCAACAACGCCGGATCGGCGACCGGGGCGAGCGCGCTCACCGGTGACCTGGCCGACGTGCGCCTGGAGATGGAGACGCACTACTTCGGCACCCTGTCCATGATCCGCGCCTTCGCGCCCCGCATCGAGGCCAACGGCGGGGGCACCGTCCTGAACATCCTGTCCGCGCTGTCGTGGCTGAGCTACCCCGGCGTCGGTGCCTACTCCGCGGCCAAGTCCGCGTCCTGGTCGCTGACCAACGCCGTGCGCCAGGAACTCGCACCGCGGGGCGTGCACGTCGCCGGGCTCCACGTGGGCTACATGGACACCGACATGGCCGCCGGCGTCGACGGCCCCAAGGTGGACCCCCGTGAGGTGGCCCGCGCCGCCGTGGACGGCATCGCCGCGGACGCGTGGGAGATCCTCGCCGACACCGTGAGCCGTCAGGTGCAGCAGGGCCTCTCGGGCGGCGTCCCCGCGCTCTACCCCGACCTGGCCCGCTGACGACCCCTCCGGCGCCGAGCGGCCCCGGGCGCGCCGCCCGGGGCCGCTCGCGGTGCCGCTGCCCGCCGCCGACGCGCACCGCGCAGGCGACCCGCCTGCGCGGCCGACCCACCCGATCAGGAGCAACCGTGGGCGTTCCCGCCGATCCCCACCCCCGTTTCGCCGACTACGCCCACCCCGAACGCCTGGTGAGCACGCAGTGGCTGGACGACCACCTGGACGACCCCGGCCTCGTCGTCGTGGAATCGGACGAGGACGTCCTGCTCTACGACACGGGCCACATCCCGGGGGCCGTGAAGATCGACTGGCACACCGACCTGAACCACCCGACGCGGCGCGACTACATCGGCCCCGAGGCGTTCGCACGGCTCATGGGGCGCTCGGGGATCGGCCGGGAGACGACCGTCGTGCTGTACGGGGACAGGAGCAACTGGTGGGCGGCCTACACCCTGTGGGTGCTCGGCCTCTACGGGCACCCGGACGCCAGGTTGCTCGACGGGGGGCGTGACCGCTGGATCGCCGAAGGCCGCCGGACGAGCCTGGCCCCCGGCGAGCGGACGCCGCTGCCCTACCCCGTCACCCCCCGCGACGACCGCAGCACCCGCGCCTTCAGGCACGACGTCCTCGACCACGCGGGACGCCCGCTCATCGACATCCGCTCACCGCGCGAGTACCGCGGCGAGGTCACCAGCATCCCCGACCACCCCGAGGAGGGCGTGCTGCGCGGCGGGCACATCCCCGGCGCCCGCAACGTCCCCTGGGCGCGCGCGACCACCGAGCTGGGCACCTACCGCTCACGGGCCGACCTGGAGGCCCTCTACTTCCAGGAGGTCGGGCTGCGTCCCGACGACGAGGTCATCACCTACTGCCGGATCGGGGAACGCTCCAGCCACACGTGGTTCGCGCTCACCCACCTGCTGGGGATGCCCGGTGTCCGCAACTACGACGGTTCCTGGACGGAGTGGGGCAACGCCGTGGGCGTGCCGATCGCTGTGGGTGCGGAGGCGGGTTCCTGGGACACCGACGAGGAGGAGCCGTCGGCGCAGCCGGGGGGCTGAGCGGCGACCGGTCCGGACCGGGTCCGAGTTTCCGGACCCGGCCCGGAGCGTCCCCCCGCGCCGCAGGCGGTGCTACGCCGCGCGCAGGTCGGCGAGCAGGGCGACGAGGTCGTCGACGTCGCCGGGCCGGGTGCGCCACGACGAGACCGACAGGCGCATCGCCGGCTGACCGCGCCACACGGTCGAACCGAACCAGGTCCTGCCCGACGCCTGGGCCGCGGCGACGATGCGCGCGGTCTCCTGAGGGGTGTCGGCCCGGGCGATGACCTGGTTGAGCACGACGCGGTTGAGGACGGTGTAACCCGACGCGCGGAGCCCGTCGGCCAGGCGGGTGGCCATGGCGCTGGTGCTCTCGACGAGCTCGGCCACGCCGTCACGGCCCAGCGAGCGCAACGCGGCCCAGACCACGACCCCGCGCGCCCGGCGGGAGAACTCCAGGGTGAGGTTCTTCTGGGAGTCCGCCGAGGTGGTGGAGTAGGCGGCGTCGGAGTTCATGGTCGCGGCCAGCGCGTCCCGGTCGCGGACGACGACCATGGCCGAGTCGTAGGGGGTGTTGAGCCACTTGTGCCCGTCGACCGTCCAGCTGTCGGCCTCCTCGACCCCGGCGGTGAGCTCGTGCAACGCCGAAGCGCGCGCCCACAGGCCGAAGGCCCCGTCGACGTGGACCCAGGCCCCGGCAGCCTTGGCGGCGGGGATGACGTCCCTGAACGGATCGGACTCGCCGGTGTTGACCTCGCCCGCCTGCAGCAGCAACAGGGTCGTGGCGTCCACCTCGGGCAGCCGGGCCGCGTCCACGCGGCCGTGCTCGTCGACGGGAGCGAGGACCAGGTCGTCCTGGCCGAAACCCAGGACCCGCAGCGCCTTGAGCACCACGACGTGCGCGAGTTCGGTGACGACGACCCTGATCCGCGGCGCACCGGCCAAACCGCGCCGGTCGAGGTCCCAACCCAGCCGGGACAGCAGGGAACGACGTGCCGTGGCCAAGGCGATGAGGGTGCCGGCGGTGGCGCTGGTCGTGAAACCCACCGCGCTGTGCCGGGGCAGGTCGAGGATCTCCAGCAGCCACTGGGCGGCCACCCGCTCCACCGCGGCGGTGGCCGGCGAGGTGATGTGACCCAACGCCCCGTTGTCCCAGGCCAGCACGAGCCGGTCGGCGGCTGCCGCCGCCGGGAGACTGGCCCCGACGACGAAGCCGAAGTACCGCGCGCCGTTGCTCTCGACGGTGGCTGGGGTTCCGTGCTCGTCCAGCAGGCGCAACGTCGAGTGCGGGTCGTGCCCGCGTTGCGGCAGGGGTTCGTCGAAGGCGCTCAGCCCGGCCAGGGACTCCGCGGTGGGGAAGACCGGACGCTTCCCGATCCCCGCGGTGTAGGCGCGGGCTCGGAGGTCGGCTTCCAGGAGCAGGTTCACTTCGTCCTGCGGATCGGTCATGTCGCTTCGTCGCTGTTCTCTCGGGGGCGGAGACGCCCTGTCGGTCCTGCGGTTCGGTCCTGCGGTGGGTCTCGCGGTGGGGCCTGCGCGCCGGCTGTGCGTGGGAGCGGCCGCGGCCCGGCGTCCTGTCCACGACCGTCGAGCTGGGGCACCCGCAGCGGGCAGGGACGCCGGTGCGTTCACCTGCCCCGCCCTGTGAGATTACGTACGTCATCTATTTGTGGCAAGGGTGTGTCGTCGAGCGAGTGGACCACCTCAGGCCGGGTGGGTCGACCCGATGCGCCGCAGCGCTTCACGTGCTGCGCGCAGCAACTGCTCGGACAGCGCGGAACCGGCGGTGGCCCGCGCCAGGGCCAGGGCCCCCACCATCGTGCTGAGGGTGACCAGGGCCTCGTCGTCCACCTCGTCGTCCACCTCGTCGTCCACCTCGGCGCCGGCGTCGATCGACGACCCGGTCGGTGGCTCGTCCTGCCCGGGGGAGGGGGAGTCGCTCACGTCCTGACCCACCCCGAGCCAGGACGCCAGGCCGACCACTCCGTGCAGGTAGTGGTCCCGGGCGGGGCTGTCGGCGGGTTCCCGGGTGATGTCGGCGCTGAACCCCGCGGCCGGACAGCCGCCGGCGAGGTCGTCGCGGTGTCCGCTCGAGAGGTAGTGGTCGAGCAGGGCCCGTCGGGCGGCGTCGTGGTCGCCGCCGTGCCGGGTGTCCAGCTGCTGCAAGCCGTGCTGGAGGTCGAGGAAGGCCTGCGCGGTCGCCTCGGCGAGCAGGGCGTCCTTGGACGTGAACTGCTTGTAGAAACCTCCGTGGGTGAGCCCCACCTGCGCCATCAGGTCGGCCACGCTGACCGACGGACCGCGTTCGCGGAACAGGTGCGAGGCGGCGGACACGACCTGCTGACGGTGCTCCGCCGCCTCAGCACGACTGGCACGACCCACGGCACGACCTCCTGGTGGAGCTTGGATGACGTGCGTCATCTTAGGCGTCCGCGGGGGTGGTCGTCCCGGCTTTCCTGACGACGGGCCGGCGCCGGCCCGGGGCCGTCTGCCGTGCGTGGTCACCGCGGACGCGGTCCGGCTCACGCGACGTCCAGTCGGGCCTGCCCGGTGGACGCGGAGGTGCCCCCGTCGACGGGCAGGATCACCCCGTTGACGTAGCGCGCGGCGTCAGAGGCCAGGAAGAGGAACACGGGGGAGATGTCGTCCACCTCGGCCAGGCGGCCCAGGGCGACACGGTCCTCGAACTGCTTGAGCAGTGCGGGGTTGCCGGTGACCGGAGCGAGGGGTTCGGTGTTCGTCGCCGAGGGCGCGACGGCGTTCACGCGCACGCCCCGCGCGCCCCAGTCCAGCGCGAGGGCCTGGACGAACAGCGACACCGCGCCCTTGGAGGCGTTGTAGACGGCCGATCCCCAGTCGCCGCGGATCCCTGAGACGCTCGAGGTGGCGATGAAGCTCCCCCGCGACGTCGCCAGGTGGGGCAGTGCGGCCTGGGCCAGGTGGAAGAAGCCGTCGATGTTCGTCTGCCGCAGCCCCTCCCAGTCCTCGCCGCTGATCTCGGTGATGTCACCGGGGACGTACGCCGCGGCGTTGCTGACGACGACGTCCAGGTGCCCGTGCTCGTCGATCACGGCGCTGACCAGGTCCGACGTCTGCTGCGCGTCACCGATGTCGGAGGCGATCGCCTGCACCGAGCCGTCGATGCCGGCCGCGGCCGCTTCGAGCCGGGCTGCGCTCCGCCCGCTGATCACCACTCGTGCCCCGGCGGCGGCGAAGTCCTTGGCCACCTGCAGGCCGATGCCGCTCCCGCCGCCGGTGACGAGGACGACCTCGTCCGTGAAGTCGTAGGTGACCGATCCGCCGTGCGCCATGGGTGTCCTCCGGTGCTCTCAGGTGCCCGTCCCTCGGGTCGCCTAGGCAAAGCGCCTAAGGCTCTGTCGTATTCCCCGTGCCGCTCCCGGTCCAGAACTCCCCGGTCAAGCCGACCTCGGCGAAGTACGCACCGGCCTCCTGCGGGTCGCGACGCGTGTACGACGGGGCCAGACGCCCGTCGTACCAGTGGGAGGCCAAGCGCCACAGCGTTGCGAGGGAGAACGTGCTGCCCATCGGCAGGCGGTGCCGCTGCAGCCAGGTGCTCACGCAGTCGGTGGAGCAGAAGACGCGCTGGTTCCTGCACGCCTCGACGACGTCGTCCCACACCGATCTCATGGGGACGAGGAAGTGCGCGACCTGATCACCGGCCGGCGGACCGTCCGGCCCGACGTTCCAGGCGTGAGTGGTGCCGCACGCGGGGCAGGTGGTCGCCACGAGCATCGGCCCCCGCTGCAACAGGTGGGGGATGGCGAAGGCGTCCCAGGCGCACCCGCCCCACCACAACGTCTCCTCGCTCATGACGGAGAAGGCGAAGTTGCGGCCCGCGAACGGGTGCGCCAGGACCGTCGCGCCGTCGCGTCGCACCACGTGCCGCTGTTGTTCGAGGATCGTCAGTGCGGCGTCGAGGTCGCCCGGCGCGACGCCGGCCCGGGCTGCCAGCTCGTCGGGGGGCAGTTCGGTGCCCGTGTCCGCGAAACCGCGGTAGAGGGCCCACCGCACGCGGTCGACGTCGGCGTCGGTGAGGGTCACGTCGTCTCCTCCAGGATCGTGGGTGCGCGGTGCGCCCGGTCGGCCGGAGTCGCGGAGCCGGTGCCCCGTGCACGGCACCCTACGCCGGCGTCCCCGGCGACCGGCTGCGCGCCGGAACTGTCGGTGGCGTCGTCCACGTCGTGCCGTGGCCCGGACCCCGATCACCACGGGGAACCGGAAACCGTCTCCACGAACCTCGCCGTGCGATCGGAGCCGCAGGTCCTCGACGTGGGCGACGAGCAGTTCCCGGCCGCGGTTCGTCCACGTGGACACCACCGGCGGGCTGTCCGCCGGTCACCGGGTGCGAGTACGGGTGCGTGGGAACGTGGGTGTGGACAGCGGTCGCGATCCGGGAGGAGCATGCGGGTGTTGCCTGCTGAGGAGGCGTGCCGTGAAGTCGCTGAGGTGCCTGCTGGGTCGGCACCGGTGGACGACCGAGTACACCGAGGACCGCAAATCCTTCCGGATCTGCCGTCGCTGCCGGGGTGAGGACTGGTCGACGTCCTCACGGCCGGACGTCACCGGGATGGACAGGACGGACAAGATCACGTACTTGGGGGGCGGCTTGGGGCCCGGTTGAGGACCAGTCAGGTGAGCGGTGGGAACGATCCACGGCCTCCTGCGCAGACCGGTTCTCCACGGAGCGTGCCGTGGTCTTCGTTCCCGGCCCGGTCCCCCCGCGTCTGCTCCCTCAGCGCTCGCAGGGGGTGGACGGGGCCCGGTGGCTGGGGGGATCCTTGGCGCATCCCCTCGACGAGGAGGTGCGTCGTGAAGTCGTTGAGGTGCCTGCTGGGCCGTCACCGCTGGGTGGCGGAGCGCACCGATGACCACCAGCCCTACCGGATGTGCTCGCGCTGCCGGCGCGAGGACTGGCCCTGGTCCGACGACAGCCCCGCGAAGAACGTGGACGAGTGGACCCGGATGGGGAGCGGTCTGGGGCCGGGGTGAATCGTCGCTGGTCCAGCGCCGCGCGCCCCCGGCGCGGTCGGGGGCGTCAGCGCGTCGGCCACCGGACGCTTCGCGCTGCGGTGCAGGTGTTCCCGCGCCGCAGGTCGCGCAGTGTCAGGCACCGGGACCGGGATCACCACGGGGCGAGGACCTGGGTCCTCGTCGCCGAGCGGTCCCTCCGCGAGGCCGCGTCAGGAGATCCAGCCGCCGCCGGTGTGGCGTCCCTCGTCGATCTGCTGCTGCAGTCGCCGAGCGGTTTCCGCGCGTTCACCGTGGTCACGGTCGCCGGCGCGGCGCAGGCGGCTGCGAGCACCGCCGAAACATGCAGCGACGACGACCGCTGCGAGGACGACTGCCACCACCACCCAGGTCATGGGACCACGGTAGGCCGCTGCGGGGGTGGTGTGAAGGCCTGCAAAGAGGACCGTGAGCACGTTCCTCGAGGCCGCTGCCGGCCTGCTGCCGGGCCCGAACCGACTCCTGCTGACGCCGCGCCGGGATCGTGTCGATCTCGTGCGAGCGGTGATCGTGGGCAGGGTGGAACCGGCACCGGAACACCGCGTCGGCGGCCACGACGCTCACCCCTGAGCGGCGTGGACGCCCCTCGGGCGCTGCACCGACGGCGCGAACACGGTGCCCGACGAGGGCTGGACCGGCTCGACCGGTCCCGTCATGCTGGATCCTGCTCTCGAGGCGGACAGCGGGGTCGGTGAGGGGGGCGTGAGGTGTCCGAGACGGCACGGTGCACGAAGGCCAACGAGCAGTTGCTGCAGCAGTACTTCGAGGTGATGAACGACGGCGGGGACTTCGCGCGCTTCTTCAGCGGTGACGTCGCCTGGGTCAACACCGACAGCGGGCAGCGCTTCACCGGGCCGGCGCAGGTGCGCGAGTACGTCGTGGCCCTGCACACCACGACGTACGAGGCCCGACCGGAGGGCAGGTCCCTGTCCGTCACCGATGCCCACGCCTACCTCGAGGGTGAGTTCGTGGCGACGGCGGAGGCCAGCACACCGGGCCTGCGGGTGCCGTTCTGCCTGGTGTACGACCTCGACGGCGAGGCGATCCGCGAGATGCGCCTGTACACCTCGTTCGCCGCGCTGGCGCCCCTGGCGCGGTCGGTGGTGCCCGCGACGGGACCCGCGTCGGGGCCGTGACGGCCACGGGGTCCCGGCGAGCGCCTCCGGGGGGCGTGACCGTGCCGGTGCCCACCGTTGGGCCGGGCGCAGCCGTCGTCCGGCGGTGCCCGGGGGAGTGGTCAGGTCACTGGTTCCCCCGCCCTCGCCCCCGGACCGCTCCAGGTTCCTCCGGGACGTCCGGCGCCGCAGTTCACGGCCGGGCTGTCCTGCCTCGCTCCGGCGGGTCCCCTCCCTCCCGCCCACGCACCTCCTGACCTGGCGCCGGAACCGCGTGCAGGGCCCGCCACTCCCGGGGGGTGAGGCCGTACGCGGCCCGGAAGCGGCGGCTGAAGTGGCTGGCGTCGGCGAAACCGCAGCGGCGGCCCACCGCGGCGATCCCCTCCGGTGCGTCGCCCTGCGCGACGAGCTGCTCACGGGCCCGTTCCAGCCGCCGGTCGAGGATCCACCGGCCGAGGGTGCGCTCGTGACCGCCGCGCGCCCACACGTCGTAGAGGTGGCGCAGCGAGACGTGGTGGGCGGTGGCGATCCCCTCCACCGACAGGTCCGGGTCCCCCAGGTGCGCCTCGACGTGGGCGCGGACGCGGTGCTCGAGGGAGTCGGCCAGCGCGCCCCGGGCCTCGCCGTGCCCGGCCGCGGTCAGCAGCAGAACCCGCAGCAGCGCCACCGTCGCCTGACCGGCCAGGAGGCGGGGGCCGGCGGGCAGCGGCGCTGTCGCGTCGAACAAGGCGGTCAGGTGGTCGCGGACCAGGGCGTGCACGGGGCTGCGGGACAGCGCCGGGACGGCGGCGCGCACGACGTCGACGGGCACGCCCAGCTGCTCGTCGGCGAGGATGAGGTCGTCGCGCTCGTTGGTGCCGCGCTGACGCAGCTCGTAGGGGCTGCTGGTGTCCACGCAGTGCAGGACACCGGCGCACGTCGGGCCGGTGCGGCCGCCGGCCGACAGCAGCGAGGTGCCGGCCCGCTGCAGGCCGAAGCTGACGTGCTCGGAGGGTTCCCGCCGCACGTGGCCTTCGTCGCGCACGACGTGCAGCGGACTGCCCACGGTGCGGCGCAGGCGCACCTGCGGCCCGAGCTCGACCAGGTCGATCCGGTGGTGGACCGGGCCGGTGCCCACGAAGGTGACCCGCTGGGCGCTCTCCTCGCGGAAGGAGGCCTGCAGCGCCTCGGCCCGCTGGGCGGCCGGCAGGGTCGCGGTGTCGAACAGCACCGTCACCGCGCCACCCCCTCGTGCCCGGCCGCCACCCGCCACTCGGTCGGGCAGACCCCGAAGGCCTGCCGGAAGCGGCGGCTGAAGTGGCTGGGGTCGGCGAAACCGCACCGGCGGGCGACGGCGGCGACGCTGCCGGTGGGTTCGGCCGCGAGCAGCCGACGGGCCCGCTGCAACCGCCGCTCGGTGATCCACCGCGCCGGCGTCAGCGTGTGCCCGGCCCGGGCCCAGACGTCGTAGAGGTGCCGCACCGAGACGGCGTGCGCGGCGGCGACGCGTTCGACGCTGAGGTCGCGCTCGCCGAGGTGGGCGTCCAGGTAGGCGGTGATGCGCGCTTCGAGCGCGGCGTCCATCGCCTCCCCGGCGGTCCCGGACTCGGCGGCGGTGGTCAGCAGGGCGCGCACCAGGGCGGCGGTGGCCTGCCCGGTCAGCGGCCGGTGCTCGGGCGGCAGCCCGCGGACCGCGCGGTGCAGCCCGGCCAGGTGCCGGCGCACCAGGTCGTAGACGGGACTGCGGGACAGGACGGGCGCGGCGGCCCGCACCACGTCCACCGAGACCCCGGCCTGGCGGTTGCTGAGGATGAGCACGTCGTGGTCGTGGGTGGTGCGGTGGCTCAGCCGGTAGGGGGCGGTCATGTCGACGCAGTTCAGCTCACCCACGGGGACGTCGCTGTCGCCGCGGGCCGTCGAGACCAGCGCCTGCCCGCGGCGGTGCCAGCCGATGGCCACGTGCTCCGGCGCGTCGGCCCGCACCTGGCGCGGCGTCCGCACGACGTCGAGGGCGTTGCCCCCGGTGCGCAGCAGCTGGACCTCCGACCCCAGGGCGAGGCGTTCCACGCGGTGGCGCACCGGCTGCGGGCCGAGCACGACGGTGCGTCGCGGGTGCTGGCCGTCGTAGGCGGCGTGGACGGCGTCGACGCGGTCGGCCGCGGGCAGCAGGTCGGTGTCGAGCAGCACGGTCACGGAGTCCCCCTGGTTGAGACTGCGGTCAGCGTAGGTGAGCGGCGGCGGACCGCGGTAGGCCCCGGTCCGGCGTCAGGTCCGGCGTCAGGGCGCGGCGGGGCCGGGGCGGCAGCTGAGCAGCAGGGCCACCAGCAGGCGCACGGTCGCGGCGCCGAGGTCCTCCAGCGCGGGGCTGTCTAGCGCCGGGCCGGTGCGTTGCGGGTCGTCGGCGGACGTGGCGACGACCGAGGCGAGGTCCTGGACGTGGTCGCGCACGAGGTGGTGCAGCGAGCTGGTGCGCAGCAGGGGCGCCGCCACCCGCACCTGCCCGGCGGTCAGGCCCAGCGCACCGGCTTCGACCTGCACCGCGCTCAGCACGCCCGGCCGGCTCCGGTACTCGAAGGGGGAACCCAGGTCCACCAGGGCCAGGTCACCGGCCGCCAGCAGGGACGAGCGCCGGGCCTGGCGCAGCGTCGCCCCGTCGGTCCCGGGGACGAGGAAACCCACCCACCCGGACCGGCACCGGGTGGCGCGGGCCCCCCGCGTCGCCCGCAGCGGGGCCTCGTCGTGGCACCAGGCGCCGACGCTGGGCGACAGCCGCGCACCGCGCCAGTGCGGCCCCGCCGGACCGGCCCCGGCGCACCCGCTCACCGCCGGCTCACGGGCGGGGGATGTTGCGGACGTTGAGCCGGGCCATCTGCAGGAGTTCCCCGACCCCACCGCCGAGCACCACCTTGCCCAGGGAGAGCGCGAACCCGCGGGCCTCCTCGGCGGTCACGTGCGTCGGCACCTCCAGGGCGTCGGGAGTGGTCACGACGTCCAGCAGCGCGGGCCCGTCGTGCGCGAAGACCTCCTCGGCCGCGGCGCGGAGGTCCCCCGGTTCGGTGACCCGCCGGGTGAGGAACCCGGCGGCGGCGGCGAGGGCGGCGAAGTCGACCGGGTCGTGGTCGGTCTCGAACGGCGGATCGCCGGCGACCAGCATCTCCAGCCGCACCATGCCCAGGCTGGAGTTGTTGAACACCACGACCTTGACCGGCAGGGCGTGCGTCTTCACGGTGAGCAGCTCGCCCAGCAGCATGCCGAGGCCACCGTCGCCCGACAGCGAGACCACCTGCCGTCCGGGCGCGGCCGTCTGGGCGCCGACGGCCATCGGCAGGGCGTTGGCCATCGAGCCGTGCACCCACGACCCCAGGAGCCGGCGGCGCCCGTTGGGCGTGACGTAGCGGGCCGCCCAGGTGCAGCACATGCCGGTGTCGACGGTGAACACCGCGTCCTCGGCGGCCACCTCGTCGACCACCGCGGCGAGGTGCTCGGGGTGGATCGGCGCGGTCCGCGCGACGTGGGTGCTGTACGTGTCGACGCTGTGCCGCAGCACCCGCTCGTGCCGGTGCAGGGTGTCGTCGAGGAAGGACCGGTCCCTGCGGGCCGGCAGCAGGGGCAGGAGGGCGCGCAGGGTGAGACCGACGTCGGCGGCGATCCCCTGGGCCAGCGGCGCGCGCCGGCCCAGCCGGGCGGGGTCGATGTCGACCTGCACGTTGTTGCGGGTCGGCAGGAAGTCGTCGTAGGGGAAGTCCGTTCCCAGCAGCAGCACGAGGTCGGCCTCGTGCAGGGCCGAGTAGCAGGCCCCGTAGCCGAGCAGCCCGGTCATGCCCACGTCGTAGGGGTTGTCGTAGCCGACGACGTCCTTGCCGCGCAGGGTGTGACCGACGGGGGCCTGCAACCGGCCGGCGAGTTCCAGCAGTTCGGCGCGGGCGCCGGTGCAGCCGATCCCGGCGAAGACGGCGACCTTGTCGGCTGCGGCGAGGCGACCGGCGAGTTCCTGCACCTCCGCCGCGGTCGGGGCGTTCAGCGGTCGGCCGGTGACGACGGCGCTGGCGGGCACCGGCCCGTCGTGCCGGTCGGCCAGCACGTCCCCGGGCAGCACCAGCACCGCCGCGCCCTGCTTGCCGACCGCGGCCTGCACCGCACCGCGGGCCACCCGGGCCAGCTGGTCGGGGTGGGAGACGGTTTCGCAGAAGTGGCTGGCCTGGGCGAACAGCGCCTCGGGTTTGGTCTCCTGGAAGTACCCGGTGCCGATCTGCCGGCTGGGGATGTGGGAGGCCAGCGCCAGGACCGGCGCGCCGGAGCGGTGGGCGTCCATGACCCCCTGCACCAGGTGGGTGTTCCCCGGGCCGCAACTGCCCGCGCAGACCGCGAGCCGGCCGGTGAGCTGCGCCTCGGCCGAAGCCGCGAACGCCGCGGCCTCCTCGTTGTGGACGTGCACCCAGTCGATGCCGCCGCGCGCCGACCCGCCGCTGCGGCGGACGGCGTCGCTGAAGGCGTTGAGGCTGTCTCCCACCAGCCCGTACACGCGCTGGACCCCGGCGGAGACCAGCACCTCGAGCAGGCTGTCGGCGACGGTTCGGTTCACGGTCGTCCTCCGGTCGAGGTCGGGGTGGGGTTCGGTTCTCCGGGAAGCCGTCCGCTCACGGCGTCCCGACCATGCGGCGGGGGTCGACGACCCGGTCGAACTCGGCGGCGCCGACGTGACCGCTGGCCAGGGCCGCCTCCCGCAGGGTGGTGCCCTCGTCGGCGGCCCGGTGAGCGATCGCGGACGCCTTGTCGTAGCCGATGACCGGGGACAGGGCGGTGACCAGCATGAGCGACCTCCCCACGTGCTCCTCGATCCGGGCCCGGTCCAGTTCGACGCCCTCCAGGCAGAACTCGCGCAGGGTGGTGCAGGCGTCGCCCAGGATGCGCGCGGAGTGCAGGACGTTGCTGACGATGACGGGACGCATCGCGTTGAGCTCGAAGTTCCCCTGGGTGCCGGCGAAGGCGACGCAGGCGTCGGCCCCGAGCACCTGCAGGCACACCATGACCATCGCCTCGCACTGGGTCGGGTTCACCTTCCCGGGCATGATGGAGGACCCGGGCTCGTTGGCCGGCAGCACCAGTTCGCCGATGCCGCAGCGCGGGCCGGAGGCCAGCCAGCGGACGTCGTTGGCGATCTTCATCAGCGGCACGGCGAGCGCCCGCAACCCTGCGCTGGCCGCGACCACGGCGTCCAGACCGCCCTGCGCGGCGAACTTGTTCGGCGCGGTGACGAACGGGTGCCCGGTCTGCTCGGCGATGGCCGCGGCGACCTCCTCGCCGAAACCGGGCGGCGCGTTGAGGCCGGTGCCCACGGCGGTGCCGCCCACGGCCAGTTCGTGCAGTCCGGGCAGGGTGGCCTCCAGCCGCCCCAGCGCCTGGTCCAGCTGCGCCGTCCAGCCCGACCACTCCTGCCCGACGGTCAGCGGGACGGCGTCCTCCAGGTGCGTCCGGCCGATCTTGACCACGTCGCGCCAGGCGCGCGCCTTGGCGTCGAGGGTGTCGCGCAGGGCGCGGACCGCCGGGGCCAGCTGCTCGGTGAAGGCGGCGACGACGGCGATGTGCATGGCGGTCGGGAAGGTGTCGTTGCTCGACTGGCCCATGTTCACGTCGTCGTTCGGGTGCACGGGGTCCTTGCTGCCCAGCTGCCCGCCGAGGAGCTGGATGGCGCGGTTGCTGATGACCTCGTTGGTGTTCATGTTCGACTGCGTGCCCGACCCGGTCTGCCAGACGTGCAGCGGGAAGCTCCCGTCGAGTTCCCCGGCGATCACCTCGTCGGCCACCCGCTGGATGAGCTCGGACTTCCAGGCCGGCAACCGCCCGGCGCGGCCGTTGACGACCGCCGCGGCCTTCTTGACGTGACCGTAGGCGTGGTAGACCGCCTTGGGCATGAGGTCCTCCCCGATGGAGAAGTGCACCAGCGAGCGCTGGGTCTGCGCACCCCAGTACCGGTCGGCCGGTACGTCGATGCCACCCATCGAGTCGGTCTCGGTGCGGGTGCCGGCGGCGTCGAGGCCGATCGGGACGTCCCGGACGGCGGGGACGGTGGCGTCGGCGCTCACCGCGCCTCACCCGCGCTCGCCGGGCCGCGGTAGGCGGGTTCCCACATGGCGTCGTGCACCGCCTGGACCAGGTCCTCGTGCTCGATCGTGGCCACCCCGTCGGCGGCCGCCGCGCGAGCGACGGCGACGGCGACGGTGGCCGAGGAAGCCCGCAGGTCGGCGACGGGCGGCAGCAGCGCGGCGCCGGGGGCGCTGACGTCGACCTGACCGGCGACCGCCGTGGCCGCCGCCAGCAGCATCCCGTCGGTGACGTGACCGGCTCCGGAGACGATCGTGCCCAGGCCCAGGCCCGGGTAGAGCAGCGCGTTGTTGGCCTGCCCGATCGTGTAGGTGGTGCCACCGTGCTCGACGGGTTCGGCCGGGATGCCGACCGCGACCAGCGCCCGGCCGTCGGACCAGGCGATCGCGTCCGCCGGCATGACCTCGATGCGTCCGGTCGGGTTCGACAGCGGCAGCAGGATCGGCCGTTCGACGCCGGCGGCCAGCGCCCGGACGACGTCCTCGGTGAAGGCGCCGTGCACGGTGGAGGTGCCGATGAGGATGGTCGGCCGCACCTGCCGGACGACGGTGAGCAGGTCGATCGCCCCGGTCGCGTCGCGGGTCCAGCCGGCGACCTCGGAGGCGGGGCGGGCGTACGCCTGCTGGTAGTCGGGCAGACCGGTCTGGTCGTCGGTCACCAGACCGTGCTTGTCGATCAGCCACACGCGTCCGCGGGCGGCGTCGTCGTCGAGCCCGGCGCGGCGCATCGCCGCGGAGATCTGGTCGGCCATGCCGGTGCCGGCGGTGCCGGCGCCGAACACGACCAGTCGCTGGTCGTCGAAACCCTCCCCGGTGACCTGCAGGGCGGCCACGACCGCGGCCACGACGATGGCCCCCGTGCCCTGCATGTCGTCGTTGAAGATCCGGTGCTTGGCGGCGTTGTCCACGAGGATCCGCCGCGCGTTGGACGGGCCGAAGTCCTCGAAGTGCAGCAGCGCGGCCGGGAACAGCTCGGCCGCGGTGGTCAGGAAGGCATCCACGAGGCGGTCGTACGCTTCCCCGGTCACCCGGGCGTGCCGGTTGCCGAGGTACTGCGGATCGGCCAGCAGGGTCTCGTTGTCGGTGCCGACGTCGAGGTTCACGGCGACGACCCGGCCGGGGTGGATGCCGGCTGCGGCCGTGTAGACGGCGAGCTTGCCGATGGAGATGTCGGTGCCGTTGACGCCCCAGTCGCCGATGCCCAGGATCTCCTGCGCGTCGGAGACCACGACGAGGTCGACGTCGTCGGGGCCCAGTTCCAGGCTCTCGAACGCCGCACGCACGTCCTCGGGGTGGTCCACCGACAGGTACACCGCCCGCGAGCGGCGGTAGTCGTGGCTCCACTGCTCGATGGCCTCCCCGATGGTGGGGTCGTAGACGACCGGCAGCAGTTCGGTCAGGTGGTCGGTGAGCAGCCGGTAGTACAGCGTCTCGTTCCGGTCGTGCAGGGCGTCGAGGTAGACGTACCGGGCCAGGTCGTCGGGCTGGCGGCGCAGCTGGGCGTAGGCCCGCGCGGCCTGCTGCTCCAGGGTCTCCACCGCCGCCGGCAGCCGGCCCACCAGGCCGAGCTGCCGGCGCTCGTCGGTGGTGTAGGCGGTGCCCCGGGTGTGCAGCGCGTCGCTGAGGGTTCTCTGGGCTCGGTCCACGTCGTCCTCCTGGTCGGTGCTCGTACGGGGGTCTCCTCGTGCACCGGGACGCCCCGCCCCCTCCTGCGCGGTGCGTCCTGGTGCGGTCAGGCGCTGGTGGCCCGGACCGCCTCGCGGATCAGCGAGGTGACGGCCCCGGGGTGGGCGAGCATCACCAGGTGCGGGGAGTCGACCTCGGTGACGGTCGCGCCGGCGCGGCGGTAGCCGAAGCGCTCGACGTCGGGGTTGATGGTGTGGTCGGCGGCGGCGACCAGGCCCCAGGAGGGTTTCGTCTTCCAGGCCGCGGCCGGCGCTCCCTCGGCGAAGGCGGCGGCGGCCAGCGGTCGCTGGGAGACCGCGAGCACCCGGACCACGGCCGGGTCGACGCCGTCGGCGAAGACGGCGGGGAACTTCCCGGCGTCGACGTAGACGTCGGTGCCGTCCGGGCCGCCCTCGACGGGGTAGGGCCGGTACACCAGCGCGGTCGCCAGGTCGGAGTCGGGGAAACCGCCCTGCAGCTCGCCGAGGCTCTCGCCTTCCTCCAGCGCGTACCCGGCCAGGTAGACCAGGCCGACGACGTTCTCCTCGGTGCCGGCGACGGTGATGACCGCACCGCCGTAGGAGTGGCCGACCAGCAGCACCGGCCCCTCGACCTGGCGGACCACGGAGGCGATGTACGCGGCGTCGCCGACCAGGCTGCGGTTGGGCACGGCGGGGACGAGCACGGACAGGCCGTCGTCGAGCAGTTCGGGGACGACGGCGGCGAAACTGGCGGCGTCGGCGAAGGCGCCGTGGACGAGGACGACGGTGGGGGTGCTCACGGTTTCTCCTGGGGTTCCTCGGGCGGTCGGTGGGGTCGGCCGGCTCAGTCGGTGGGGTGCAGGGCGGTGCGGAGGAACTCCCCGCCCTGGGCGGTGGCGGCCCGGGCCGCGTGCGTGTCGCGCAGGCTGTTCACCATCACGAAGTCGTGGATGGCCCCGGAGTAACGCACCGCGGTGACCGGCACGCCGGCGGTGCGCAGCTTCGCCGCGTACGCCTCGCCCTCGTCGCGCAGCACGTCGGCCTCGCCGGTGACCACCAGCGCCGGGGGCAGTCCGGTCAGCTGCTCGGTGGTCGCCCGCAGCGGGGAGGCGGTGATCTCGGCCCGCTGCGCGGGGTCGGTCGTGTACTGGTCCCAGAACCACTGCATGGCGTCGCGGCGCAGCCAGTGGTGCTCGGCGAACCGGTGGTAGGAACCGGTGTCGAACGCGGCGTCGGTGACCGGGTAGTACAGCAGCTGCGCGGCCAGCGCCGGACCGCCGCGCTCCTTGACCAGCAGGGTGATCGCGGCGCTCATGTTCCCGCCGACCGAGTCGCCGGCGACGGCGATGCGACCGGGGTCCAGGTCGTGCTCGGCGCCGTGGGCGGCGATCCACTCCAGCGCGGCGTAGACCTCCTCGATCTGCGAGGGGTACCGGGCCTCGGGGGCGCGCAGGTACTCGGTGAACACCGTGGCGGCGTCGGCGCGGACGGTCAGCTCGCGCACCAGCCGGTCGTGGGTGTGGGCGTCGCCGAACACCCAGCCGGCGCCGTGGGTGTACAGCACGACGGGCAGCACGCCGGTGCGGCCGGCGGGGCGGTAGATCTTGACCGCCACCTGACCCGAGGGGCCGCCGGGGACGGTCAGGTCGGTGACGTCGACGGCGGGGGCCGGGACGTCGCCGTCCTGGACGGAGTCGACGGTCTTGCGGCCCTCCTCCACGCTCAGGTCGAACAGGTACGGCGGGTCGTCGGTCGCGGCGGCGAAGGCCTGGGCGGCCGGCTCGAGCACGGGATCGGGGTCGCTCATCGCAGGTCTCCTCCGAGGGGGCGCGGACCGGGCGACCGTTCGCCGCCCCGGCACGCCGAGCCTCGAGCCGGACCGGCCCCGGGAGAACCCCGGGACCCTTCTCGTGCAGGTTCAGCACAGGGCCGTGCAGGCAGGGACCAGAGCGGCCCGGGGCCTGAGCGGGCCGGTGCGGGACGGAGGACTGGCGGAGCGCGTGGCACCGGCCCCCCACGCTGACGGCGTGGCCGCTCCCGTGCCCGCTGCGGTCCACCACGGGCCGTGCCGGCGGGCCCCACCGACCCGCAGCGCGATCACCGTCAGCGCCGCAACGGGGGTGCGTCCACGGCGCAGTGGCGCTGCGGCGCGAAGGCGGGCTGGTGGTCGCCCGGGGTGCGGCCGATGGTGAGCGCGGCGAGCAGTCCGCCGCCCGCGCAGGCCACCGCGGCGATCGTGACCGCGAGGTGGAACCCGGCCAGCAGGGCGGGAGGGTGCAGGTAGGCGGTGGCGGTGATGCCGGCCGCGGCCGGCAGGACCGCCACGGCGATCAGACCGGCGGTGCGGGCCACGACGCTGTTGGTCGCCGAGGCGATCCCGGCCTGCTCGTCGGGCGCCGCGTCCAGGGCGGTGGACGTCAACGGCGCGACCGTCACCGCCAGTCCCAGCCCGAACACGACCATCGCGGGCAGGACCTGGGTCAGGTAGTGCCCACCCTCGTCGAGGCGGGTCAGCAGCAGCAGGCCGGCCGCGGCCAGCAGCGGGCCCAGGCTCAACTGGACCCGGGGACCGTGGTGCGCCGCGTAGGCGCCCGCCCGGGAGGACAGGAGCAGCATGAGGGCGGTGACCGGCAGCAGCGACGTGCCGGCGGCCAGCGGGCTGTACCCGGCGGCGGACTGCAGCACGATCGGCAGCAGGAAGAAGGCGCCCCCGAGGGCTGCGTAGACGACGAACGTCACCGCGTTCACGGCGCTGAACCGTCGCCGGCGGAACAGCTCCAGCGGCAGCAGCGGGTCGCGGACCCGCCCTTCCCGCAGGACGAACACCACCAGCAGCAGCACCCCGGCCGCCAGCGACCCCAGGACCGGGACCGAACCCCACCCCTGGGCGCTGCCGGCGATGAGCCCGTACGTCCCCGCGGCCAGGGCCCCGGTGATCGCCACGGCTCCTGCGACGTCGAGGTGACCCGCGGTCGGCGGGGCCTTCGACTCGGGGACGTGGCGGGCGCTGACCAGCACGATGAGCACGGCCAGGGGCAGGTTGATGAGGAACAGCCACCGCCAGGAGGCCACCTGCAGCAGCCAGCCGCCGAGGAAGGGCCCGATCGCCACGGCCACCCCGCCCAGTCCCGACCACGCCCCCACCGCCTTGGCCCGGTCCTCGCTGCGGAAGGTGGCGTGCAGGATCGCCAGGCTGCCCGGGGTGAGCAGCGCCGCTCCCACCCCCTGCAGGGCCCGGGCGCCGATGAGCGTGGCTCCGTTCGGGGCCAGCGCGCACAGCAGCGAGGCGAGGGCGAACCAGACGACGCCGACCTGGAAGACGCGCCTGCGCCCGAAGCGGTCGCCGAGGCCACCGCCGAGCAGGAGCAAACCGGCCAGGGTGAGGGTGTACGCGTTGACCACTCCCTGCAGGGCCGGCAGGTCCTCGTCGAGGTCACGGCCGATGGCGGGCAGGGCGATGCCCACGACGCTGGCGTCCAGGGAAGCGAGCCCGGAGCCGAGGACCGTGGTCAGCAGGATCCAGCGTCCGGCGCCGCTGGCGTAGGCGACGCCGGGCGCTGCGGTGGAGAGGTTCGGCATCCGGTCACAACCTCCTGCTCGACCCCGCCGCGCGCGCCGTGGGGTGGTGGCCTCCGCGGGCTCGGGGGACCGCCCGGGGACGGCCAGCATGGCACCGGGGGAGAGGTCTCCCCCAGAGGTCGGCGACTCACCGCGCCGGACCGCGGTCGGCGTCCACGCCGACCAGTGGTGGCCGCGGCGACGGCCCGCCCGGTACGCACCCACCTCGTGACGCGGGTGGGCGCGAGCCCGGCGGACGAGGGGCAGCGGGTGCTGCGGCACCGGCGGCACCGGTGGCAGCGCGCCGGGCACGGACGCGGTGACGCCGCTCGCGGGGGTTTCGTCGGCGGCTGCCCGCTGGTGTGGAGCCGGGGGTGGCCGAGGTCCCGCCGCTGGTCACCCGCCAGGGCCCGGCTGACGCGGTGCCCGGGTGGGTCGGTGCCGGGGTGGGTGAGCAGGTGCTGCAGCCCCTGCCGGTGCCCGGGGTGGGCCCAGGTCAGGTCGTCCAGGTCGGTGGCGTCGAACCACGCGGTGCGCTCGTGCTCCTCGGGCTGCCGGTTGCCGGGCCGGCCCGTCCAGGTCCTGACCCGCCAGATGCTCAGGTGCAGGTGGGTGCCGGGTGGGCCGTCGAGGAGCTGCAGGCGGCCGGTGGGTTCCTCGTCGCAGTCGAGGGCGTCGATGCCGAGCTCCTCGCGCAGTTCCCGGCGCAGCGCGTCGGTCTCCTGCTCGCCGGGCTCGACCTGGCCTCCGGGCAGCGCCCACGTGCCGGGGTGCGCCTCACGCCGCGGGCTGCGCAGGGTGAGCAGGACCCGGCTCCTCTCGACGAGGATCCCGGTGACCACGGTGTACACGGGTGGAGCCGGGCAGACGGTCCCGACACGGGCCGTCGGCGGTGGGCACGACCGCGCACGGCGACCGGCCGGGCTGCGTGGGCGCTCCGCCGGCCGCAGCACGTCCGGGGATCGTCAGACCAGCAGCCTGGCCCGCAGCCGGTCGGCCAGGTCCGGCGCAGCGCCGTGGGACAGGGCCCAGCCCGACGTCCCGCCCTCGTGCGCGTCCCACACGTCGAGGATCGCCTCCAGCGCCTCCACCGGGGCCGTGAAGTACTCCTTCGGAAGCGTCGAGAGGTCGGCGCCCTCGGGCAGCGGGGAACTGGCCAACAGCCGCCGCACGACCTCGGGCATGGCGTCGGTGGTCAAGGCGAAGTCGGCCAGCACGGCCTCGCGGGGGACGTCGAGCAGCCGCAGCACCAGCGCGACCACCAGCCCGGTGCGGTCCTTGCCCGCGGCGCAGTGCACCAGGACCGGCCCCGGTTCGGAGGCGACGAGGCCCACGGCACGCACCAGGCCGGTGCCGGGTTCGAGCATCGACAGGTACACCTCGACGAGGGGGCGGCGGCGCTGGGCGTTCGCGTTGGGGTCCCCGGCGTGGTCGAGCAGGACGACGTTGTGGACGTTGGCCCCCGGCAGCGGGTGCGGGCCGGCCGGGATCTCGGCCGCCGAGCGCAGGTCGACCACCGTGGCCGGCGGCCAGGTCGTCACCTCGCGGGGGGCGCCGTCCCCCGCGAGCGGCTGGGCGCTGCGCCACAGCACGTCCGGGCGCAGACGCTCGTCGGCGTGGGCGACGTCGCGCAGGTTGGCGATCTGCTCGGTCACCGGGCCGTCCCGGCGGCGAGACCGCCGACGAACTCGGCGAGGAACGCCTCGCGATCGACGTCGGTGACCGCCGTGGCCGGGGCGAGGGCGATCTCCCGGGGCAGGGCGGGTGGTGTCCCGTCGGGGAGTTCGAGGAGGCGGGCCCGGGTGGCGAAGCCGTTGCTGGTGACGGCGGCCGGAGCGCTCACGCGCCGGGTGACGAGCTCGGGGTGGACGAGGACCGCGGCGGCCAGCGGGTCGTGGACCGGTGCGACCCGACGGCCCCACTCGTGGACGTAGAAGCGGTAGTAGGCGTCGAGCACGTCCGCAGCGAAGGTCCCCCACGCCGTCCCGGAGTGGCGCAGCGAGGAGGTCATCGCCTCGTCGAGGACGACCGTCCCGGTGACGTCCACCCCGACCATCGTGACGGTGTCGTCGGCGGGACGGGCGGCGCTGAAGAGGGCGTGCGCGGCGTCGCCGTCGTTCTGGATGTTCGCGTCGATCATCAGCGAGCGGCCGAGCGGCTGGTACGGCCCGGACCCACCCATGATGGTGACGCTGCGCACCTTGAAGAGGAGTTCGGGGTCCTCGCGCAGGGCGAGGGCGAGGTTGGTCAGCGGCCCCAGCGCGAGGACGTCGTAGCGACCGGGCGCCTCGTCGGCCAGGGCCACGATCTGCTGCGCCGCCGTGCGCTGCGTGGTCGCGGGGTCGGGCCGGTCGAAGCCGAGGTCGCCGAGCCCGTCGTGGCCGTGGACGTAGCCGGCGATGTGCGCCTCACCCTGCAGCGGCCCCGCGGCGCCCTTGGACAGCGGGACGTCCCCGAGCCCGGCCAGCCGCAGGACGTGGGCGGCGTTGCGCAGCGAGTCCTCGACGTGGCAGTTGCCGTAGACGGTCGTGACGGCGGCGATGTCGGCGCGCGGCGACCCGGCCAGGTGCAGCAGGGCCAGGGCGTCGTCGAGGCCGGTGTCGGTGTCGACGATGACCTGGCGGCGTTCGGGGGTCTCACTCACCCCGAGATCGTAGGCAACGCGGCAGGGTCGACGCCTCCGTGGTGTCACGGGACGACGTCGCGGCGGCGGACGCCCCGCAGGTCGTCCTGGCGCGCGGGGCGCGTCACCGGTCCGAGGGTGTTCCGGTGGACGAGGCGCAGGCGGGGGGACGTCGACGCGGTGGCCACCGGCGGACCAGCGGCAACTGCCGGCTTCCCCGGTCCACGAGACCGGCCCCGGGGTGGGTGCGTACCGCAGTGGCCGTGGTTGAGTCGGATCCCTGCACGTGACCGGCGAAGACCGCCTCGGCCGCCTGCCGCAGCGCCGAGCAGGGCGACCAGGTCGATCCGCCCGCAGCCGCTGTCGGCTCCTCGTGACACTCTGCGCGTCCCACCACCCATGGCGAGCGAGGGAGGCTCCTGATGGCGGCTGCAGGCCCGTACTTCGTAGCGTTCGGCAGGGAAGACGACACCGACCTCCTCTCCGTGGAGCTCATGCACTCCGAGGGTCCCGGGCGCCACCGCATCGCGTGGAAGGTGCTCGACGGCACGAAGTTCGAGGATCGGGTCGACGGCGCCCTGCGGAGCGGGGGGAATGCGGTCCTCACGGCGGACGACTACGTCCCGCTCGTGGCCGCTGAGTACGCCTGCCGCGTGATGCTGCTGATCGACTCCGCCCAGCTCCGGGAGCTTCCGGCGGCCCTTGACGGTGACCGACGGCGCGCGCGCGAGCGGATGCACCGAGCGAAGATGACGAGGACTCGCCTACGCGCTCGGCTCGCTGCTGAAGGACGGGAGCCGGTGTCGCCGGACACCCTGGATCTCGACTGAGGCCGACAGCGCAGGCATCGGTGAGACTGCGAGATCGCGGAGCACGCGGCCCGCGCCATGACTGCGACGTCGCCCGCAGGGGCCTCGACCGCGAGTGGCGGCGTACGTCAGCGTCTTCGGCTGGCGGATTCGGCGAGCTTCTTGACGTGCGCTGCGCGTCGTCGCAGCAAGCGCCAGAGGTGAGGTGCCAGCACCAGACGTGCGACGACAGCGCCCAACGGGTCGGCGGGGGCGGTGATGCTCAGGCGATCGGTCATCCGGGTGCCCGTGGTGCCGCTGCGGCTCGCCTCGTCGGGGAGGGCGTCGAAGAAGTGCTCGTGGTGCAAGCTGCGAAAGGGCCGCGGGTCTGCTCGTCGACGAAGCGGTGGGGGGTCGTGGGGGGTGATGCGGCTGGTCATGCGCCACGGCAGGCCGAAGTGCCGGGCGTGAGAGGTGACCTCGTCACCGGGTTGCAGGTAGCGCCGGCCTTTACCGGTGGTGGCGCGTTCGTCGCTGCTGCTCAAGGAGGCGGCGTGGACTTCGACGTCGAGTTCGAGGTCGAAGACCACCGCGGGGGCAGTGGCGGTGTCGGTCACCACCTCGATCACCACAGCCACGTCGGCAGCCTAGGGTCTGCCCCCTCGCTTTGGTTGAGTCCTGACCTGGGAGGATCATGGTCCTCGCTGGGAGGATGACCATCGTGAAGAAGCCTTACCCAGGTGGATGTGGTCGCGACGTCGTCGCCGTGGCTCGCCAAGGCGGGCAATCACGCCGAAGATCGCCCGCAGCTTCGGGATCTCTGAGTTCCGCTTGAACCGCTGGCCGTGAGTCGCCAAGCAGCTCGACGGCCAGCCAGCCGCCAGGAGCGCTCCGGCCGCCGGCGCCGACCTTGAGGCGGAGAACCGGGAACTGCGGTGCCGAGCTCAGCAGCTGGAGCAGAGAACGAAGTCCTGCGCCGAGCAACGGCGTACTTCGCCCACGACGTCCTCCCGAAGTGATCTCCCCCCGCAGGCGGCAGGTGCCGCCACCGCTGGTCCGTGACCTCGCCGCCGATGGGATACCCATCGCGGTGATCTGTCGGGTGCTGAACTTTTCCAAGCAGGCCTACTAGAAGTAGCGCGCCGATGGTCAGCCGATGCTTTCAACGTCGGAGACGATCGGGCCGTATCCGTAGTCCTCGATGCCCAGCACGATGGCGTACCCGTGGATCCATGCGGGGTCGTCGAAGTAGTACGTGCATTCGATGCCGGTGCTGGTCTGGGTGATGGGGTACGGCACGTTGTGTTCACACCCTTCGAAGGTGCGTCGTCCCTCGAAGGGACCGCCCCACTGGCTGGCTTCGATGGTGGCGGCGTTGGTGGCGTATTCGCGCATGATGTCGAAGCGTTCAGCGTCCCAGGCTCGGATGACGCAGTCGGCGGCGTGCTCGATGGTGACCGGGCCACGGGGGAAGTCGCAGCCGCTGATGCTGGGGTCGGCCAGGGTGCGGTTGATGCGGGCACCGGTGGCCGGTGACCACTCGATGAAGCCGCGCTCGAAGTTGGCGCGTTTGCCGCCGCGGATGTTGAACTCGCTGGAGGTGGGGTAGCCCAAGGGGCTGTTCTCCCACCCGATGCTGGCCCAGGCGTCGCGGATGGCACCGCGTAGGACGTGCGCGCCACCGACCCAGGGACTCCAGTAGATGGAGCCGCCCTCGAAGACGGTGTAGGCCCCATCACCTGCCGGGGTGGGGACTTCGCCAGTGCGGGGGAAGCCCAGGTAGCCGTTCTCCCACCCGGCCCAGGCGTAGGCGGCGCGGATGTCGCCGTGCACTTCGTGGGCGCCGGTGGTTGGCGACCAGTAGATCGAGCCGCGCTCGAAGACGGTGTAGGCGCCGCGGCCGTTGGGTGTGCGAACCTCCCCCGAGGTGGGGAAGCCCAGCGGGCCGGCTTCCCAGCCGGTGCGCTGCCACTCATCGCGGATGGCGCCGTGCACGTCCCACGCCCCGGTGGCCGGGGACCAGTAGATGGAACCGGCGTCGAAGACGACGTAAGCGCCGGGGCGAGTGGGGGTGGGCACCTCCGGGGTCCGCGGCTGACCCAGGAAGCTCCCCGGGCCGCCGAGACTGCTGTAGCGGGCACCGATGGCCCCTTCGACGACCGCGCTTGAGGCGGCGCTGGCCGTGGGGGCGGGGCAGGCGGCCATGAGACCAAGGGTCGTCAGCACGCTGAGGCCGGCCGCCGCGAGCGCCTGGCGCCAGCTGGCCTGGCGGTGCGAGGGCTGGTCGTCCTGCTGGGGGGCGTGCTGAAAGTCGCGCTGAGGGGCGTAGCGGTCGGGGCGCCGGGGGCGTCGGTGACCGGGGGTGTGGCTCACGGCTCCTCCATGATCGATGGTCGATCACAGCCTAGACACAGGTAAAGATTTCAGGGTGGGAACTCGCCAGATGCTCCACTGGAGGGCTTGACTGCTCGTCGTGCACCGCTGCCTCTTCACCCGGCGCTGAGCGTTGCGCTTGGCGTCGATGCTTCGCCCGCGCACGTCTGCCTCAAGCTGTAGGGGTCATCGCAAGTCGTGAGAAACGATCAGTGTACGCAGGCGCGGCTGCGCCGAGGGAGAGATCACTGGGCTAGCGCTGGGATGGTGGGAGGGGGATCCGGACGAGGGCTTCCAGCCTTGGCTTGTTGTGTCGCAGATTGGACGGGTAGGCAGCGACGGGCGATCGAGTCTTCGACCGCGGGAGCGATGTCGATGATGCCGGGCGCAATGTGCAGTGGCTGCGCCGGCTCTCAGAAGACCACCGCTGCGTCTGTGTCGCCACCGTCGACGTCACCGACGCGTTGTTGATCGGTACGGAGACACCTGATGAGGCTGGTTCGGTCAACAGCGGCGTTGATCGCGGATTCGGTGGCCCTGCTGATGCACTGCAGGCGCGGTGGCGTCTGACGCTGGTCGGGGTTTTCCTCCGCTGATGCAGGTGGGTTGTCCGCTACCGCACGTCGTTCACGACGATGACCCCTTCGATCCGCGACACCGCCGGTGTCCTGTCGTGCGGAGCGGTCGGACGGTCGGGGACCGTCGCCTGCAGGGCATCCGCGTACACCGGCCGGCGCCGTGGGCCAGCGCGTGCAGTGGCGGCAGTCGGTCACCCAGCCGATGCGGCTGAAACTCGAGTTCGACGTCGTCGCGACCGGCGACGTGCTCGGAGGTACGTCCCGAGCCGGACGTCTGCCCACCTCGAGCGTCGCCGGACAGCGCGTGGTATCAGCTGGACACCGGACCGGCCGCACGGAGGAGTGCGGCGCGTGACCTCCCCGGGCCACCGCGCGGTACCGACGCAGGTGACGTGGTGAGGCGCCCTGCCGGAGCAGGCGGCGCGCAGACCACCTGTCGACGGGCTCCCGGCGTGGAGGGGCGGCGGTCTGGAGTCGGGGGTCTTCGCGCCCATCGCGAGCAACCCGCAGTGCCTCCCGGCTGCGCCCACCGCCTGCGGCTCTCGAACGCACGGTGTCGCACTCCCCGAACCAGTGCGTTAGTCGGGTCGCACGCCCCCCTGTTGAAGAGGACGGCGACCGCGGGGTCACGGTTCCTCTCCCTGACGAGTCGGTGCCCTCCACCACTGCCTCCTCGTCACCGCGTCGGGGGAGAACCACGCCGGTTCCCGACGCTCACCGGCAGGCGCTGATCGCTGCGGCGCCTGCACCGCGGTCTCCTCAGGGAGCAGTGGTCCGCGTCAGTTCCAGCACGGGGATGGTGCGGATACCTCGCGTCTGCTGTTCGTAGGTCGCGAAGCCGGGGAAGCGGTGAACCTGCTCGGCGTACACCGCATCGCGTTCGCCCCCGGTCAGCTCACGCACGGACACCGGGAAGGTTTCCGTGCCCTTCTCGATGCGGGCGCTACCTGAGGCCATGAGGTTGTGGTACCAGTTCGGGTTGGCCGCTGCGCCCCCGTTGGAGGCGAAGACGTAGACGGCGCCGCCCTCGTCCCCCTCGGTTCCCTCGTCGTCCGCGGGCAGGTACATCATCGGGGTCACGAACTCCTGGCCGCTCTTGCGGCCGGTGTGGTGGACCAGGACCATCGGCGCCCCGGTGAAGGGTCCGCCGACTCGGCCGCCGTTGGCGCGGAACTCGGCGATGGTCCGCTGGTCGATGTCGCTGGGAACGGTCATGGCCGTCTCTGCTCCTAAGGTGTCGTCGTCGCTGTGTTCGTCGTTGTTGTGTTCGTCGTGACCGCGTCCGTCGCAACCCGAGCTCAGTCGCGGACCGGCGAAACGTCCCGGGCGAAGAGGCCGTCGCGGTCGACCTCGAGCCGGATCCGCTCGACGCGGGCGCGGGTGGCCGCGTCGTAGCTGCGTTGCGGCTGCTGGGAGGAGTCGACGAAGTTCGGCGCCGTCAACCCGGTCAGGTACGGCCGCAGGGCCGACCGGGCAGCCCGCAGGTCCGTGGCGGTGGCGGCTGCGGTGTCGGGGTCGGCCAGGCCGACGGCGTAGTACTGCAAGGGGGCGCTGAAGTGGTCCAGCGCTCCGCCCCCTGGCACCGGGGTTCCCAGGGCGCCGCCGAGCTGACGCAGTTCGAGGGCGAGCAGGCTCGGTGCGGCACCGAGCAGCGCGGCCCAGCCCGCCTCGTCCAGTTCGCCGACCAGGGCGGTGTCGGAGGAGAAGGCCACCGGCCCCGGAGGGTCCATGTGCACCGCGGGCAGCGCCTGCGGCGGGGCCGGGGCCCAGGTGTTCAGCCGTGGCTGCGCCACGGCGCTCAGCGGGGCGAGCATGTCCTCGACGATCCGCCGGGCAGCGGGTAGGTCGGCTGCGGTCGTGGCGGTGGCCGCCCCGTCCAGGGCCAGCACGCGCCGGCCGGCCAGCGCCGGGGGCAGGCTCGGCAGCGGGGGCAGGGAGAGCATGCGCAGGCTGGTGGTGATCTGCGGTGGGGCGGTGCGCGCCCACTCCTGCCACAACGGGGCCAGACGGGCGGCGTCGGCAGCGTCCCAGACGGCCGTGCCGGTGACGACGGCGTGCACGGGCACGAGGTCGATCTCGGCTTCCACGACGACGCCGAACCCGCCGCCGCCACCGCGCAGGGCCCAGAACAGTTCCGGGCGCTGGGTGGCGCTGGCCGTGACGACCTGTCCGTCGGCCAGGACGAGGGTCAGCGAGCGCACGGAGTTGGCGGCCAGGCCGAAGCGGCGGCCGTAGAAGCTGATCCCGCCGCCCAGCAGGTAGCCGATGACCCCGACGGTGGGGGAGGAACCGTGCAGGACGGTCAGCCCGTGGGGCACCACCTGCGGCAGGACCTCCCCCCACGTCTTGCCGGCCGGGACGCGGGCGGTGCGCTGGTGCGGGTCGACGCGCACGGGCGCGTCGATGAGCGGGCGCAGCAGCAGTGCGCCGTCCAGCGGTCCGGTGGGCGATCCGGTGCGGCCGATGGCGTGGCCGGTGGTGCTGACCTGCAGCGGCAGCCCGGCGCGGCGGGCGGTCGTGACGGCGTGGACGACGTCCTGGACCGTGCGGGCGGTGAAGGCTGCGACCGGTTCGACCGCGGCGGCGAGCTGGTAGGCCGCGGTGGCCTCGGCGTACTCGGCGCTGCCCGGTGGGGCGAAGGGAGCGAGGCCGGCGGCAGGGCCCGTGGTGAGGGTGGCTGAAGCGGTGGTGCTCATGGCGACTCCTGCGGGAGCGGGTGGGGCGCGCACGGCGGGGGCGCGGCGGGTGTGCGGTGCCTGAGGTGCGGGCTGGGTTCAGAGCGCGAGCTGGTCGCGGTGGGCGGTGAGGAAGCCGGTCAGGTTCGACCAGTGGGGGTTGACGGTGTGCGCGAGCTCCAGGTCACGGCGCCCGTTGTAGGCGTCGGGGAAGTCGGCGTAGTACTGGAACATGTTGCCCAGTTCCTCCGCCCCCGGGAACCCGAAGCCGCGGAACTGCGCGGGGGTCAGCGGCCGGTAGGCCACCGGTTCACCCAGCACGGCGGTGAACGCCGCGGCCATCTGCTCACCGGTGAGGATGTCGCTGACGGCGGGGACGGTGACGCCGGTGCTCGCCCCGGGCCGCTGCAGCACGTGCAGCACCACCTGGCCGATGTCGTCGGAGGCGATGCCGGCGACCGGCGCGTCCCCGACGGGCAGGTGCAGGGCCAGGGTCCCGTCGTCGTCGCGCTGGGGTTTCAGGTCCCCGAGCAGCTGGTCCCAGTAGAACGACATCAGCAGGTAGGTCACCGGCAGGCCGGAGGCGGCGAAGAGGGCGTCGGCGGCTCCGCCCTTGACGTCGAAGTGCGGCACCCGGTACTCCTCGACCCGCCCACCCGCGTGGTCCTGGTCCTGGGTCTGGCCCTGCTCCTCGCGGATGAAGGGCATCCGCTCGTCGTCGGCGGGGATGGCCTGGCGGGTGTCCTCCAGCGTGGACCACACCACGTGCTGCAGCTGCGCGGCCTGGGCCGCGCCGATGAGGTTGCGCACCTCGGCCAGCTCCCGGGCGGGGGATCGGTGCTCCCAGAAGGGGGTGACCAGGAACGCGCCGTGGGCGCCGTCGAAGGCCTTGTACAGGCTGTCCTGGTCGTTCAGGCTCGCCTCCACCACCTCGGCGCCGAGCTCGGTCAGTGCCTGCGCCTTCGCGGAGGTGGCGTCGCGGGTCACCGCGCGGACGGCGAAGGTGCCGTCGGCCAGCAGGGCGCGCGCGACCGCGCCGCCCTGGGTTCCGGTGGCGCCGATCACGGTGATGAGTCGCTGGTCGGGCATGAGTGCTCTCCAAGTGAGGGGTTCGGTGTGAGGGGTTCGGTGCGGGGGTTGCGCTGGTCCTGCGGTGCGCGGGGGACCGGCGGGCAGGAGCCGGTGTGCTCGACCCGCAGGGGGCCGGGGTCGCCGACCCGGTGCGACTGCAGCTCGCTCGCCCGACGCGGCCGGCTGCCCGGCTCGGTGCCGGGCACCTCGCCGGGGCAGGCGCGGGCTTCACTCGGGCAGGACGACGACCTTGCCGGGGATGCGCCCGGCGGTGGCTTCGGCGTGCAGGGCGGGCAGGTCGGTCAGCGGGATGCGGCGGGTCACCTCGACGTGCAGGGCACCGCTGTCGACCAGGGAGACCAGTTCGGCCAGGCGCTCGCGGTGGGGCAGGACGAAGACGGTGGCGGCGGTGACGCCGCGGGCCTCGTCGCTGGGGGTGGCCATGAAGGCGGTGGTGCTGACGACCTTGCCGCCGTCGCGGACCAGGGCCACGAGCGCGGCGAACCGCTCGGGGTCTACGGGGGCGAGGTTGAGCAGCACGTCCACCTGCTCGGTGACGGCGTCGAGCAGGTCGGTGGTGGTGTGGTCGACGACCTCGTCGGCGCCGGCGGCGCGGACGGCTTCGGCGCTGCGGGGGCTGGCGGTGGCCACGACGTGGACGCCGGCTCGCTTGGCCAGGGCGGTGGCGTACTTGCCGACGACACCCCCGGCGCCGTTGACGAGCACCCGCTGACCAGCGGTCAGCTTGCCGTCGTCGAAGAGGGCCTGCCAGGCGGTCAGCGCCACCGAGGGCAGGGCCGCGGCGTCGGGCAGGGGGATGGTGGTGGGGGCGGGGACCAGCGCGTCGGCGGGCGCGAGGACGTACTGTGCCGCGCCACCGTCGCGTTCCATGGGCAGGAACCCGATGACCGGGTCGCCGACGGCGAGGTCCTCGACGTTGTCGCCCAGGGCGTCGACGGTGCCGGAGACGTCGTAGCCGGGGACGTGGGGCAGCACGACGGGGATGGGCAGGAAACCCGCGCGCATGCCGTTGTCGGCGGCGTTGAACGCCGAGGCTGCCACCCGGACCCGGACCTGACCGGGGCCGGGGGTGGGGACGTCGACGTCCTCGTAGTGGAGGACTTCGGGGCCGCCGACTTCGTGGAAGCGCATTGCCTTCATCGCTGAGCCTGCTTTCGTGAGGGGCGAGTGGGGACGACGCTGACCCGAGGGGTGACCGTGGATCGAGCGCCGTCAACGACAGTGGCAGCTCCCGCAGCGCTGAACCTGGGCCGGATTGGCCCACCTTGACGACCGCAGGACGACCGCCTCGGGCTGAGCGGGTCGTCACGGGACGACGCGGGGTCGAGGTGCGATGTGCGGGGCACCGGCCACGCCTGCGGCAGCGACCGCACCACGGGACCTCGGACGCCGTCGAGAATTCTGCCGATGGCCCTGGTGCGCCTGCGGAAGACAGGCATACTTGCGCCGTGGAACAGCACGCGTTCGGCGCGGCGGTGCGTCAGTTGCGAGAGAGCGCAGATCCCGCAGCGGCCGGGCTCCCACCGGGTGGACGACGCGTGCGCGGGCTGCGGCGCGAAGAGCTCGGCGACCTCGCGGGGATGTCCGCGGACTACGTCCGCCGCCTGGAACAGGGTCGCGCCCACCCCTCGGCCGGTGTGGTCAACGCCATCGCCCGGGCGCTGCGGGTGGGGAGGGCCGACTACGAGCGGCTCAGCGCGCTGGCCGGCTACGCCGCCGCCGACGGGCAGGTCCCCACCGAGCTCGGCCCGGGGGCCACCCGGCTGCTGGAGCGCTTCGCCGACACCCCGATGATCGTCTCCGACGCCGCCATGAACGTCGTGGCCCTCAACAGCGCGTTCCTGGCGCTGGAGCACTGGAACCTCACCGGGGACCGCTGGCAGTGGAACGTGGCCTGGCGCGCTTTCTGCGACCCGTTCGAAGCCTTCCAGCAGTCCGAGAGCGACGCCGACGACCACGAGGCGGTCCTCGTGACCCAGCTGAGGAGTTCACTGCTGCGCTACCCCGCCGACACCTCCCTGGCCGCGATGGTGGACGACCTGCGCAGCCGCAGCCGCCGGTTCGACACGCTGTGGCGGGCGCCTCGGCCGGTGCAGGCCTACGAGAGCAGCGCGACGATCACCCAGTCCGACGGGGACTCGGTCACCCTCGTCGGCAACCTCATCGCGATCCCCGGTGACGACCTGGCGGCGGTCATGCTGACCGCGGCGCCGCGCTCGCGCGATGAGACCCGGCTGGCGGAGGTGGTCGGGGCGGCCCAGGGGCCGGCGGTCATCAGGGTGGGCCAACCCGGCCCAGGCTGAGCGCCGCAGGACCTGCGACGTTGGTGACGCTTCCCAGACTGCCGAGCACGTCCGCGCAGCACGTCACCCACGAGGGCAGGTCCAGCGATGAAGGCAGTGCGCTACCACGACTTCGGCGGACCCGAGGTGCTGCGCTGCGAAGACGTGGAACGACCCACGCCCGGCGCCGGCCAGGTGCGGATCCAGGTGACCGCCACGTCCTTCAACGGCATCGACGCCGCTCTGCGCGCCGGCCGCCTGCAGGGTTCGCTCCCTCTGCGGTTGCCGCA